>CAUVYB020000002.1:0-5015559 GCA_963556075.3 Oceanispirochaeta sp.
GCACATCGGGCCCTGGATTTCAAGCCTGGACCCACAGGATTGATGGGCAGAAGCCGGATACCGATTGCACCGCTCCGGCAAATTCGGTATGTTTGATCAGAAGTGGAAGCGACCAGAGCCGGAAACCGATTCCAAGGCAAGGGGCGGGAAACGACCCCCACGAGGAAGACCATGGCGGCAAACACGCCCATCACCGCCCAGGCGGCCCATGAAGCCCTGATGACGCTCGGTTTCGGCAACTACGAAGCCCGGGCCTACTGCGCCCTGTTGAAAAAAATCACCGGCCAACGGCTACCAGATTGCCCAGGAGAGCGGTATCCCCCGGGCAAAAATCTATGAATGCCTCCAGCGGCTGGTAAGCCGGGGCGCAGCCATTCAGGTGGAAAGCCAGGACTCTGACGCCCGGCTCTTCGCCCCCACCGACACCAAGGCGCTCATTGACAGCATCGAAGACGGTCTCACCAGCGCCGTGGAGAACGCCCGGGATGCCCTTGAAAAGCTTCGTCAAAGGCCCCAGGTCCTTGAAGTGCTCTGGCGCATTGTCTCCCAGCAGGACATTATCGAACGTGGCCAGAAACTGGTTGAAAAGGCTGAAAAGACCCTCCATCTGGCCATTTGGGCCGAAGAATTCGACGCCCTCCTGCCCAACCTGTCTGAGGCCGTCGACCGGGGCATTCAGCTGGCACTGGTCCTTTACAGCCCCCATGCCGCCTTTGCCGAATTCCAGTCAAACTGCACCGGCGCCATCCTCCACAGCCGGACCAAGCGCCAGGCCATCCCGGTCATGGGCCGCCAGTTCGTCCTGGTGGCCGATAGGCAGCGTTGCATCAGCGGTTCGATCTTTCCCGATAACCGGGTCGAGGGGGTCTTCACCCTCAACCTGGGCCTGGGTCACCAATGCCGTGGACCTGGTCAACCACGAAATCTACCTGGAACGGGTCATGGTGGAAGTGGGAAAACCCCTGGTCAAAATCTTCGGTGCCGACCTGGAACGACTCGACCCTTTTTTTCCCACCCAAAAGGGATGCATGACGCTTCTTTCTCTGTAAATGTTTACGAGGTTGAAACAACACAAAATTTCCAATACCCGTACGATAAACGTTCACAGGGTGCCGTAGATGCGAGGCGCCGGGCATGCAGACGTACATATTTCGTACTTCAAATGCCCGGGAAACAGCAGATGCGGTGCCCTGTGAATGCTTACCTTTCCCTTAGTCTCCCTGTCCCACGTCGCTCGTAATAAATCGTTTTAAGTCAGAGTTGAGAATACGTTCCAATTCCGAAAAATTATCCTGGGATGTCTCGGTGAACAAAAAACCGAAAACAGGATATTCCTTGTAATCGATCTTTCGCAGTTCGAGGGGATTTTCAAACCAGGAGAGCAACAACTCGTAGTCAAATGCGTTTATGTGCCGGGCGTCAACCCCCGTTGAATTGTCCAGCACCACAATGCTGTAAAGCTTCCCCTCTTTATCTTTCAACAGCGCCTTCCAGTCTGGTCTTTTTTGGGTAAAATAATAGACGTAGGGGTTGAACCCATAGGCCAAACAGGTCATGTCGGCCGTGCTGCACCACCCGCCGAATCTCATGGGATTGATCTCTATGGGAACAATTGAGCCGGCATGATCGCGTCTGATTTCGACATGGACGGGAAAATTTCGGACCTCTGCCAAGATTCCAATATCTTTCAGAAACCCGGTAAATGAGTCAAGATTCGCCTCTACAATCTCCTTTGATGTCATATATACCCGATCGCTTACATCTTCCGTGGAGGAGAAAATGTGCTGGAAAATACCCACGATGACAGGGTCCCCATGGGCATCAAAATAGGCATCAACAGCGAATTCTTCCCCCTCAACACACTGTTCCACGATGAACATTGTGGTGTCCAGGACCTCCCTGGGATACAACGAATTCACACGGCCGATCTCGTCATGGAGCAATTTCTTCACCTGATGCCACTCTTGTGGCGAGGACACCTTATGCACCCCCATGCTGAAAAAACCGGCGGTGGGTTTTATGATAAAAGGCATGGGCAAACCTTCGACTGAAAAATCGTCCAATGCCAAAAAGGGTACTTCTTGAAAGTAGAAATCGGGAAAAAGGGGCTTGATCAGGGTACGAAATCTGGTCTTGTTCTTAAACAGATCGATTTTCCCGGGCAAACCGGTTTCTGAAAGGTGTTTTGCCATCCAGCCTATGGCGTTTTCGGAAGTGGTATAAAGCATCTGATCTCTTGAACTTGCGATTATTGCCACCGCCCGCTCTTCGCCAATCCCATTGCGCGCACTCTCAAATCCGAGCGTTCTTGCCATATCCGTCAAGACAACCGGGAACCCATTGTCTGCGATGGTCTCTTTCAAAAAATCAGAAACAAACGGTTTATCAACAAAAATCATCTTCCCACACCCTTTCCCTTTTCACGTTGACAGCCAGCTTAGCAGGCCATGTTCAGTATCATTTTTTCGTGCATGTTGATGCACCATTTGTGCCTCAGAGTCAACCAACGCCGGCCATGCTTAAAAAGCGCGGATTCCCGTTCCAAATTGTCGTGACAGGGCCACAAGGATCGACACAGCGCCTCATCTGACACCATCTTCATCCGGGTTATCATTCTCGCCACGGCCTTGTTTGCCTGATGAATCCTCCCTGCGGCTGGTTGTTGGTGCAGCTTGACATTCGATTCGGGTTGTGTATGATCGGGTCCATGACATTCCTATGGGCGATAGGGCGGACAATGTCTCCGATTTCTACGGAACCTTTCTGAACCGACACTTGTCGAACCGGCAATCCAATGCAGGATTCCTTCCCACGTCCGCACCAGACGCCAACGACCAATCGGCTCTTCGCTGGTTGGTATGGGTAAAGCACCTACGGTGTTGAAACGCCACTGATTTCCAAACCTTCGCACGTCAAGCGGTTGCACGGTACCGCAGATGCGAGGCCCGGGCATGCAGACGTACCCCGGCTAGTTACATGCCCGGGAACAAACCAGACGCACTGCCCTGTGAACGCATACGGTAAAACCGATCCTGCCACGGCCAGAGGTGCCACACGATCAAGCAAACAGCGAGGCCCCACCCCCGGAGCGGGTGACCTCAGCCAGGCCATCCATAAGAGGGGTTAATGGCCAATATCCAATTTTCAATGTTCAATGAAGGTATGCTGCCATTTTAGCCGTTCAAAGAAATGGCAGAACGTAACGGTTCCAAACGCAGCATCGGAAATTGAGTATCAGACATTCACGTCAGTCGTTGTCGCCAGGGCGGTGGCGATAGCCGAGCCGCTTCCGATCCACCATGCACGCGGTGGTTTTATTCAAGAACAAACATTTTTTCATGTCAAAGGGAGGTGGTAACATGATCAAGCATCCGTTTTCTACGGCTGTGGGAGTGCTGTTGATCGCATTGATCTTCATCCTGTCAGGCTGCCAACAATATATTCCCCACTCGTGGTCCGACCTTCAGGACTATTCGGTGTTTCCTGAAGAATTGTCGGGGAAATCGTATCAGGTCTCCTCAGAGGCACTCCAAGAGGCGGTTCTGTACGCCTTGAAGAAAACCAATTTTCAAATTCATGAAGAGAAACAGATTACGGAAACCACATGGCGGGTCATTGCCGAACTCGGCTGGTCCATGCAGAGCAACGGACAGTTTGTGCGCATCACCGTGAAAGCGGGCGACAAGCCAAATACGAGCATTCTGCTTTATGACGCCATAAAGCGCATGGAAGCCAATATTACGGAAAACCTTTGGGCGGTCCGAACCAACGTCATGACACGGATCGATGATCACATCGATTTTCAATAAATCCCGGGGAAAGCCATGAAAACTCGCAAACTATCAGCCAGTCAAACCCTCCTGATGGTCCTGACCGCGCCAATTCTTCTTTTGCCGATCGCCTGTCAAACCGGTCAGGGGGGGGGCGGCATTAAATCTTTTCAGGAAGATGTTTTTGTTCGGAAGGAAGCCCGTATCGATCCGTCGGAGCGGATGGGTCTGCTGGCCCAACGATTGAAATCCCGAGGTGCGCCGACGCCTTCCTGGAAGTCCATGGTCGATCCGGTGGAAATGGATGACATCCGTGCGGTGGGGCCTGAGCTGGTTCTCGCCGGCCTGGTCAACATGCGTGAAAAATATCCCAATTCGTCCAACCTGTCGCCGGACTATGGACCGTATGTTCTGGTAAACGCGGCCACCGGCCGCATCGTCTGGCAGCATCCCCGCAAGCCCGATCTGCACCTGAGCTACTCCATCTTGGGTACGGCTCCGCATCTTATCTATTCCTACAGCGATGGTGAAAAATTGACATTGACCGGTGTCCATATGGCCACCGGCCAAACCATGTGGGAAAAAAAACTGTCGCCGAAAAGCAAATTGGCCGTGGCCGGCGAAGCCGGCATCGTCGTCATTGCCGAGGCAGATGAACGCAATACATTGACAGCCATTGATTTGAATACTGGCAAAAAGGTCTGGCGCCTCACAGACGAAAAACTCGGCACCCTGCCTGCGTTGACAATCCAGGACAACGCCCTGGTGGTGGGGGCCAGGGTCAGTTCGGGACTCGACTTGAAAACAGGCCGCATGAGGTGGACCTGCCAGGAGGCCGGGCCGGTGGAATCGGAGGCCATGATCCTGCCGGTTTCAAACGGCACCATTATCCCCACCACAGAAGGCAGGCTCTGCCGAATCGACGGCAGCGGCAAAGCCCAGTGGATGACGTCCCTACCGGCAACACCTCTTCTGCTGGCCACCGATGGCAGCATATTGGTTGTTGAGAGCATGGGCAACGGCCCGGTCCCACACCTCACGGCCGTTGATCTGACGAGCGGCACCAGGATCTGGAGCATTTCACCCCCTGGGGCATTAAAAAGTCCCATGGCCTTTTCCCAGAAGGCGCTGGCTTTTTCAACGCGGTCCACAGTTCAGGCCATAGATCCCCTTACCGGTAAAACGCTCTTTTCAGTTCCGCTCCAGGAAACATCCGACCAGCGGCTTCCCGACCATATCGTATTGTTTCCGGATCACCTGTCCGTGGCCACCGAAACCACGGTTTCGGCTTATGCTCTTCCCAACGGAGAAACGCTGTGGCATTTTGACCTGACTGCGGCAAAGGACCGCATGACCTATACCCACCGTCAATTCTACGGCGACAAGGTGAGCAAGGCGCCGCCCAATCCTGTTCTCGGCATGATTGAGGCTCAGCAATCACGGGCCCTATCCCGGCAGCAATGGGCGGACCAACGGCTCAACCGGGCCTACCAAAATTACCATAACCGGCGAAGTGAGTACCTGGAGCTTAAAAGCCGCAATAGCGATGACAAGGATTATGCCTATGGGCGCATGAAAATAGCTGCCACCAACGTAGATGTCACCCGCAGGATCAACAATTCCTTCAACCAGGCCAGGTTTGCCATCGATACGGCCGTCAACGCCTACTTCATGGGGGCGGCCATCGACAGTAATATTCAGCAGGGGGCAGATCTGGCTGAAAAAGACAAGGACTACATGAAGCGAATCGTCTTCGCCAACATGCACCTTAACGCCCTCCAGGAACCCTACTATGTCCACCCCTTCAATTGGGAACGCGGGTTCGGCATCGTTCTGATCAATCTGGAAAACGGCGCCTGGAGCGAAGTGGTCACCTCGCCTTTTGAGCACAAAGCCCTGGTCAGTGCCGCCTATTGTCATTTGATGATGGGAAGATTGACCGATGACCGGCAGCAACTGATCACCTTCGGCACCGGCCTGGACCGTCAAAGCTGGCACCATTTTCGCGGTTCCGCGGGCCTGCAACTGACCCGGCGATTCCTCATGGCGTATCCGTTGGCGGACCTGAAGATGAATCCAGCGTCGAGCTATCAAAAGCAAAGCATCACCAACTGGGTTTCAAAAGCCGGCCGATGAATCAGACCCGCCTCTTTGCCACGAGAATTGGTGTATGGCACCAGACATCCTGCACGATGTGAAGAATCCTGGCCCAGAGGACCGGGCTGAGGTTGCCCCCGGGAAGGGGCTGTCTTTGGATTTGCCAAGGGGTATCGGTTTCGATGATTTCCCAAGACCTCACCGGCTAGGCCAACTGACTCCGACCACGCCCGCGGGACGTGAATTTCTGCCCCGCATAAAAGCCCTCCCTTCCCTTCACCTAGCATGGCTATTCTCTTCTTCGGTAGGTTGCTCTGAACCGACGAACCGGAGGGTCTTCCCTGTCCATATAGTCCTCAAAGGCCGTCTCGACGAGACCTTCGGCCACAAAGAGGGAGAGTTCGACGTTGGTCAAGGGCCAGGGCATCTGTCCTTGGGGCTCGCCCGGGTCTCTTCCCCGCGAAATGGCGAGCAAGGTGCCGCCAGGAGCGACAAAAGAGGAGATGCATCGCACAGCCTGCACCCGGAGATCCGGCGGAAGCACCTGAAGCGTATACGATTCCAGAACAAGATCAAACCCGGCTTTCCATTGACCCGGGGCCGAGAAGAGGTCTCCGACAACATACGATACCGACGATCGGGGAAAACGCATGCGGCTCCAGGCGATCGCCGATTCGGAAATGTCAAAGGCCGTCGTTTTAAACCCCCGCCGAGCCAATTCCTCCGCATCGTCACCCAAGCCGCTGCCGATCTTCAGCGCCCGGCCGGGCAGGGCAAAAGGGTGACCCTCGAGCCATTCGACGAGATTCGGGTTCGGCTTCAAATCCGCCCACGGGACCATCGACGCATCGCCTCCGGCAAGCAGGTAGAGGTCCTCGAACCAGCCCAGGGGATCACCCTTGGCCAAATGCTTGCGCACGATCTTCCTGGCTGTTGCCCGGTCTGTTTCGCCCATCATCTCTCCGGCACGACGATCAATTGTTTTTCTGGTGTGATTTCGACCCCGATCCCTGATTATGTTTGCCGTTGGCGGAAAGAGGGAAAGGTTGCAAAGAGGTCTGGAAAAACGGCCCCCGTTGCCATTTCTGCCTCCTTTATTGCACCTTAAACGCAAAATGTCACACACTTGAGGGACGTGTAAATGAACCCGGGTTTTGTAGCTGTTCACAGTATTGAAACCATACGGGGTTTCCAATCCCCATACGGCAAGCGATCGCAGGGTGCCCTAGGCGCCAGGCACCGGGCATTCAGACGTACTATTTCCACTTGCTTGCCCGGAAACAACGCCGATGCGGTGCCCTGCGAACACTTGCCAGGGTTTTGTTCAGACGGGACACAAAAAGATTGATGATCCCGGCGTTAATGCACAGTTACAGCTAAAATCTGAATTGTCACCTAAAGGTTGTTGACAAACCGGCCGATACCCCATATAGTAACTACGCTGGTAGTCACTATTAACGCCGGTTGTTTGTCTGCAAAGGGGGAAGCCATGCTGGATTACAATGCAAGCCATTTTACCTTTGGAATGTCCACCATGCCCGATTCGACCATTATCGGGTTCGAGGAGGCATTCGGCGCGCATCATTACGAGCGGATCGGCGTGGTGGTCCGCCAGGCGAAAAACTGCTGGTTGACCGACATGAACGGCCGGCAGTACTTTGATTGCCTGGCCGCCTATTCAGCCGCCAACCCCGGCCATCACCATCCCCGGATCGTCTCGGCCCTGGTCGATGCCTTGCAGGGCAACTACGCCTCGGTAATTTCCAACGTGGTCTATACCGACCCCCTGGGGCTGTTTCTTCGGAAAATGGGCGAATTCGTCCCCCAGCTCGCTCCCCGGTTCGGTGACAACGGCAACAAGGTCCTGCCGAAAAACGGTGGGGTGGAATCGGTGGAGACAGCCATCAAAATGGCCCGGTTCCATGGCTGGAAAAACAAGGGGATTGCCGATGGAAAACAGGAAATCATCGTCTTTGACAACAATTTCCACGGCCGCATGATTACCGTGGTCTCCTTTTCCAGCACGCCCAAGTACCGCAACGGATTCGGCCCGCTCACCCCCGGTTTTGTATCGGTCCCCTATTCCGACCTGGATGCGGTTCGCGCCGCCATCGGCCCCAATACCTGCGGCATTCTCGTGGAACCCATGCAGGGCGAAGGCGGCATGCGGGTGCCGGCACCGGGGTTTTTACAGGGCCTGCGGGAATTGTCCGATGAACACGACCTCATGCTGATCTTCGACGAGATCCAGGTAGGACTGGGACGCAGCGGAAAAACCTTCTGCTTTGAGCACGAGCAGGTGGTGCCGGACGGACTGATTTTGGGAAAAGCCCTTTCGGGCGGCCTGGTTCCCCTGTCGGTATTCGTAACCAACGCAGCGCTCATGGATCAGGCCTTCAATATCGGTTCGGACGGGTCCACCTTCGGCGGCTATCCCCTGGCCTGCGTGGCCGGCATCGCCGCATTGGATGTGCTTCAGCAAGAGGATCTGGCCCAGAGGTCGGCGACACAGGGAGCCAAACTGAAAAAACGGATCGAGGCTGTCGCCCGGCGCTCGGCCCATGTTCGGGAGGTCAGGGGCCGGGGACTTTTCATCGGCATCGAGGTCCGCGAAGGAAATGCCATGGATTTTTGCCGGCAACTGCTCGACCTGGGGGTTCTGGCCAACGACAGCCACGGACACACCATCCGTATCTCACCGCCGCTGACCATCAACGACCAGGAAATCGAATTCATCACCGAGCGTCTGGAAAAGGTTCTGGTGGGTTGAAACGACAGCGTTCGGTTCCTCCCCCATAAACGCGATCCAAATCACCGCATCGGATGAACCCTTCTTAAAAGCCCCGGAAAATTCCGGGGTTTTCCCGTTTTTGGGGAAACAACACCGGGTTGGCAAATGGGGCCTGATAACGATTGGTTAGATAGAAAGCGTTTGGGCCATCTCCTCGGCGGAGCCGACCGTTACCAGGCGCCCCTGGGGCACCCGGATCGGCTGGGCGGTCAGCCACAGCCGGTCAAAGGGTTGAAGGGTCAGTTGCCCGTCCGCCCCCGGGCCGAGGAGATCCACCGGCATTCCGGAAAAATTTTCCCAAAGGGGACGGTCCCCATCTAACCATGGGACGGCAAGATCCGGGGAAACCGTCACGGCCCCCTTGGAAGTGTTCACCACGGCAAGGCTGAAATGCCCGTGACAGGTGTTTTTCACCCAGGCAACCGCCGGTGCCGACGGATCTGCCGTGGCCTGTGCCTCATCTCCCCGGGGTGAAAGGGCCGAATCGTTGTCCACCAGGGCGATGGTGTTGTTCATCAGACGGGCGATCCAGTACTCGCAACGGGCCGGATCGTCTAAAATCGCAGCCAGGCGCCGGCCGCGGGACCGGGTCCGCTTGATGTTGCGGAGTTCGCCAGTGCGCTGGACAAGATCCAAATCATTGGGAAGCCCCATGAGATCGTTAAAATAGACGGCCTTCACATGGCGCCCCATGAGGGCAAACCCCAGGGTCTTGAAAGCCAGGTAGCGGCGGACCTCCAGCACCGGGTCATCCAGGCGGACCAGGGCATCGCGGGTCGAAACGCACAGTTCGTAGGGTTCCCTCCCCCGGAGCAGTTTGTCGGCCAGAAAATCGAGGGCCGGATCGGTTTGAAAACGATCCGGATTGACACCCAAAGCCCGGGCCAGAGCCTGGGGGGAGTCCATGCCGGACTTCAGTCGCAAAGGGGGGGCGCCTTCAAACAAGGCAGCGGCGGCCCGTTCCTGGTCCATGCCGCTTTCAGCACAAATTTTGGCAAATTCCGCCGGATCCATTCGCCCTTGGGGGACGCCCTTGTATTTGACGTGTCCGCCGTTGGCCACCACCACCTCGGCCAGCGCCCGCCGCTGGGCGTAGGTGAGCAGCGGATCGGCGCCGCCACTGCCGTTGACCGATTTTCCGTCGTGGCTTTCGTCCAGGCTGAAACGGATGCTGGTCCGGGAAATATCAAACCGGCCGACCAGGGAAGCGATTTTCTCAAGGGGCCGGACATCTTCCTGGTTAAAGACCACCGGCAGCATGCTGGCCAAGTGAAAATCGTAGATCATGGGGGGCGGCGAAGTTTTGCGGGCCATCTGCTCCAAAACAGCGCTCAGGGGCGCATTGACCTCCAGATTCGGCACCATGCGCGGTGAAACAGCCGCCATGGAGAGGTAAAGAATCTCCATCAGGCCCTGCATTTCGGCCAGACCAAAACAGGACGTCCCCCATTTCTTAAAGGCAAAATTGGCCGCATCGAGCCTCAACATGTTCAGGTCCATGGCCAGGTACCAGGAGAAATCCTCCGCCAGCATTTTCAGCCCCTCAAAGGTGGCGGTATTCAGGTCCACCTGGACATGGCTGAAGGTGGTCAGTGCCCGGATCGATTCACCGAACAGGGCCGTCTCGTGGGCGCGAAACACGGCGGCAAAATCACCGGCCGGGCCTCCATCCATCCCCACGGCAGGCAGGGCACGGGCCAGCAAATCTTCCACGGTCTCGATGGCCTCGACAAAAACATACGGCGGGTGCCAGGTCTCCTGGGTCTTGGACAGGGTAAAAAAGGCCTCCATTTCCCACCTGCCAAGGCTTGCCAGGTGGTCGCAAAATTCCATGACCTTGTCCATATCCCCGGCCAAAAGCATCTGATCGTTTTTGATTTTGTCAAACAGGACCAGAAGATCGATCAGGACATGAGGCAGGCGCCGGAGGCCATGTGCCTGGAAATGGCGATTCATCCGGTCCAGGCGCTGGTCATGGGCCAGATCGGCTGCCTCGCCCTGGGGGGCACGCCGGAAGATGGTGAAAAGGGGAAAGGGACGGGGGCGAAAAATCGTTTCAAAATCTCCCCGGGCCTGGTGGCGCTGGTATTGGTCCTGGGAAAAGACGAAAAAGCATCGACCGGCAGCATCGTCTCCGGCCAGATACCGTCGGAACATGGGATTGTCCACATCCACATGGTTCAACACAAAATCGGTCATGGAGACGTATTTCTCCATCAATGCCTCAAACCGCTGGTTGGAACCGAACCGGGGGAGGATCTGATCGCGTCTGATCTGGGAAAAACCGCCGTCGTTAAACCGGTCTTCGGCCATGACACAGGCCGGAAGCAGGTGGAGACCGCCCACAGCAGGGAAATGGGTGGAAAGAAAATGATCCAGTGTCTCCAGACTTTCTGTCCCCTCCTCATAAACACTGTCGGCATAGGCGATCACAACGGCCCGTTGAAAAACCCGGGACAGGGGATCGGCCGTGTCGCAATGCAGATCCTTTGCTTTAAGATTCGATGGTCGGGATGACTGGACTGCCTGGAGCGTTTCGATCCAGTACGGCCCGATCCGCCGGGCCAGATCCCCGTACCGGGCTTCTGGGTAAAGGGCTCGGAGCCGAGCCAGAATCGCGCCGGCCGGTCCATCATGGAAATCGCTTAAATCCGGCGGGTACCACAATCGTTGGGCGCCCATGTCCACCGCCTTGGCAAAAAGATGTCGTCACGGGTGAAGGATATAAGGGTATCAGGTCACATTCAAACGTGTCAAAAGATTTGACCATTCCCGCAGGAACCGGCGCCTTCCAGGTACGGACCGGAACAAAACCGCAGGCCACAACCGGCGGTTGACCTTCCCAGGCCGTTGTCATATGGTCGTTGGGACCCCGTCGCACCCTATCGTTGCACGCAAAGAATGCCAAGAACGGAGGAGACCTTCCATGGAAACTGCAACCGACTTTACGCCTTTCCTGTCGAGGATCAAAAAAATAGATGCCTTTCGATATCTGAAAGAAGATGAATTAAAAGAGATTCTCGCCCTGTCGGAAATTGTCATCTACGAACCGGAAGAGGAAATCATTACCCAAGGGGACGTGGGGGAGTATTTCTTCGCGGTCATCGACGGTGAAGTGGACATATCGGTTCAACAGCTCAACAAACCCGGGGTAATCCTCAGCACCCTAACATCCGGAGAAATCTTCGGCGAATCGGCCATTTTCCTGCGGGAAGAACGGACCGCCACGGTGACCAGTTCAAAAAAGACCGTGGTGATCCGGGTTCACCGCCAGAACATGCTGTCCTTCTTCAAATCAATGCCCCATGCCGGCAACAAAGTCCTCATGATCATTGTTCTGGGGCTGCTGACCCGGCTGAAAAACACCAATCAGGAACTGGCCTTTGAAAAACAGCCGGACATCGATTTCGACTACGTCGACGCCCTGGTTGAAGATTTCATGAACGAAATCTGACTCACATCCGCGCCAGTTCTTCGGAAACCACCCCGGCCAGTATCCGGATGGCATCATCGATTCGCTCTTCGCCGCACATGGTAAAATTAAGCCGCATGGTTTCTGCCCCGCATCCGGATTGGGCATAAAAGTACTCCCCAGGCACGATCGCGGTATTTTTTTCCAAGGCCTGCCGGTAGACGATCTTCATATCCATCCCCCGTGGCCCCGTGACCCAGACAAACATACCACCGTCCGGGTTGGACCATGAAAACCCCCGGGGGAAATAGTTCTCCAGGGCGCTGAGCATGGCACGGTGACGGGGCCGGTACAGGTCGATGATCCGGGGCAGATGCCGCTGGAGGTGCCCACCGGCCAAATACTCCGCTGCCAGGGCCTGATTGAAGGTACTGGTGTGCAGATCGTTGCCCTGCTTGGCCAGAACCACCCACCGGCCGATGGGGTCGGGTGCGACGCAAAATCCCACCCGCAAACCGGGCGCTAAAATCTTGGAAAAAGTCCCCACATAAACCACGTGCTCCGGGGCGAAGGTATGTATGGCCGGAAGGGGATTTCCGCGGTACCTCAGGGCACTGTATGGATCATCCTCGATGAGCAAGACGTTGTGGCGTTGAATCAGTTCGGCAACCCTTCTGCGCCGATCCAACCCCAGCGTGCGACCGGTGGGATTTTGAAATGTCGGCACCAGGTAAACGACCTTGATGCCCCCGGCCCCCAGGCAGGCCTCCAGCGATTCGGGAAGGATC
This sequence comes from Oceanispirochaeta sp., assembly GCA_963556075.3. Lineage (GTDB taxonomy): Bacteria > Spirochaetota > Spirochaetia > DSM-2461 > DSM-2461 > Oceanispirochaeta. The sequence goes on from CAUVYB020000002.1 coordinate 12,859, forward strand.
CCCTCATCATCGGTGGCAAGGGACACGTACTCGGGCTGATAGGGATTGAAGGCCTGGATGGCACCGAGATAGGTGGGCGATTCAACCGCCACCCCGTCGCCCGGAGATATCAGGACTTTGGCCAGGGCATCGAGAACCCCCTGGGAACCGCTTGCCATACAGATGTCCTCCACCCGGGCCGTGATGCCCCGCAGTTGAAGATGGCCGACCAGTTGGTCCCGCAACGGGGCAAATCCTTCAGTGGCATCGTATTGAAAGGCCGCCGGCCCGTATTTGCCCAGAACCCGCTCTGTCAACGCCCCCATGATATCCATGGGAAAACTTTCCGGAGCGGGAATGCCGCCGGCAAGGGAAACGAGGCCCGGCCGGGACACGACTTTCAGGATCTCTCGTATGGCGCTGGCCGCCATATTGTGGGTTCTTTCTGCCAACAGGTGCTCAAAGCCCATCGCGATGCCTCCATATGTTGCCTCGGTTGATCGGTTCAAATCGGGACCCGGCCGCCACTTAATTAAGACCGGTCGGTATTTTTTTAAAGCAAGGAATTCTTGCATCCATCGCTTCGGCATCAACCCCGTCCGCCAACGGGGAATATCCAAATGAAACGCCGTCGTTGGTTTCCGTCCGCGAAAACAAATGGCAGAGGGGCATTGACTAATGGCATTTTGCCGGAAATGTCATCGCCTCAACTGCCGGATGTAGAATCGGAGTTGTTCTTCGGCCTGACGCAACACCAGGGGGTCCCGGCTGGCGATGTAAAAGGTGGCCGCCCCGTTGAGGGCGATCAAAATGAAATTGGCCACATCCTTTAAATCCATTCCAGGACGAAGCATACCGGCATCTTCCGCCTCCACCAGCCAGGCCTTGATCAGGCGGGAAAAACCAACAAAGCCTTTGAAAAGATGGCGGCTCATGACCGCCGATTGACCGGACAACTCCACCAGCATGTTGACGAAAAAACACCCCCCATCGAACACATCGGCTCCCAGATAGCGGATCAGGTGGTTTTCCACGGCTTTTTCCATGCGCAGCAGGGGGTCTTCGCAGTCACGAACCCCCGAAAAAACAATACGCCGCCACACATCAAGGGCTTCGTCATAGACGGCGTACCAGATCTCCTCCTTGCTTTTGAAATGGCCGTAGAGCCCGCCCTTGGTCAGCCCCGTGGCACTGAGGATATCATTGATGCCCGTGTTGAAATACCCCTTGACGGAAAAGAGCTGCAGGGCCTGCTCCGTGATTCTGCGCCGGGTCTGAAACCCTTTCTCCCCCATGATGCCCCTTAAACCCCAAGCCTTAATATACCGACCGGTCTTATTTATAGCGGGCAATTGGATCTGTCAATGGTTTTCCGCGATGGACAGGTGCATCCCCCGAATAAATTAGCCACAAAGTGGGGCGCCACCCCCGAAGCAGGTGGATTTAGCCAGCCCCATCCGGGGGGGAATTAAATCCATACCCAATGGCCAACGCCCGAGTCCCAAGGTCTACGAAGGGAAACGTTTTGACACCTTGGGCCATGGCCGGTACTGTTAGTTGGTTTCCATCCATACCCCAAGACCGGGCCAAACAAGCCGTACCGGTTCACGGGGTTGAAACGCCATGGAATGATAACCCCCCGCACGGTAAGCGTTTACAGGATGCCACAAATGCGGGACACCGGGCATGCAGACATACGCTTTCTACCTACATGCCAGGGAACAACACCGATGCGGTGCCCTGTGAGCGCTGACGACAGACCCACGCCGGGTTCGAAGAAAAGAGGCCCCGTTCATGCGCCACCTGATCACGATTGTGCTGATGCTGATTCTGCTGACAGCCACCCCTGTGGCCGCGGAAACAACGCTGCCGGAACCCTTCCGCGGCATCTACCTTCCCGGCCAGTGCCTGAGCCAGCGCCGCATCGACAAAGCCCTTCACTACGCACCGCTGGCCGACGTCAACGCCGTGGTTCTCCACGCCAAAGATCCCCGGGGAAGGCTCTACTGGGCGAGCCGCCACCCCCTGGCGGCAACCATGGGCGCACCGATTTGCAGGGGATCCTTTCAAAAGGCCGTCCAGCGATTTAAAGCTGACGGTATCTGGGTGGTCGCCAAACTCGACGTCTTCATCGACACCCTGCTGGTCCGCCACCACCCCCAGCTTGGCGTCACGGACAATCAGACCGGCGAGCCGTGGACGGACCGTCACGGCCTGCACTGGTCCAACCCTTTTGACAAAAGGGTCTGGGATTACAACATCGCGCTGTGCCGGGAATTGGTGGGCCTGGGGGTTGATGAAATCCAGTTCGACTATATCCGATTCCCCACGGACGGTGAACTGTCCCGCATCGCCTACCGGGGCTCACCCCCCGGACAGACCCGCGCGGCGACCATCGGGGGCTTTCTGGCCGCCGCTCGATCAGCCCTGAAGCCTTCGGGCGTTACCCTGTCGGCAGACCTCTTCGGTCTGACCGCCTGGAAAAGAGACGATTTCGGGGTGGGCCAGGTCATCGAAATGATCGCGCCCCATGTGGATGTGGTCTGTCCCATGCTTTACCCGTCCCACTTTCCCGCGGGTTTTCTCGGGTGGCCCCACCCAGGGGAGCATCCGAGGGAAATCATGAAAAAAAGCCTCAATCGCCTGCGAAAGAGAACCGATCGGCAGGTGCGTCCCTGGGTCCAGGGTTTCTGGTATACCCCGACACAAATCAATGACCAGCTGGACGGCATCGTCGACGCCGGCCAAACGGACTGGTCAGTCTGGAACCCGGCCGGAAATTACACCACCCTGTACCAGGCCGTTTCGGACCGCACCGGCCAGGCGCTCGTCCGGCCGACGTTTTACCCTTCATTGGACACACTGCGCACCCGTCCGCCCCGCATCGTCCGCGGCCACCGGCGGATCATTTATTATTCCGACCCGAAAAAAGGGTATGCATTGCTTAGCCTGGAAGCGCCGTTGCCCGGGGCAACCCCATCGTATCACACCCTTCAAGCGGTCCTCGAAACCATGGATGAGGCTGTCATGGATCGGATCCTCGCCTGCCGGGCAACGCAGGTCTCCCCCCTGGCCGGTCCGAAATGGAAAATCGCCAGTCTGGTTCAACTGATCAGCGACGACCTGAATCTGTCGCCTCGGAAAATTCGGCCCCGGCCCATCTACATTGATTGGGGTCCCAGCGATGCGTGCCGGTTCACCCTCCAGGTTCCCCAACACAGGCTCAAGGCCTATCAGGGCCTGGATCAGGAAGACTGAGGCCCCAGCCTCAGAACGGCTGGCCACAGCCAAGCCTTCCATAGAAATGCTTAATGTCCAAGAGGGCCCCTGGAAGGGGCTGCCTTTGGATTTGGCCACGTCGTATCGGGATCGAACCCTTGGTGGCTGTAACGCACAGCCGCTTTCCCACTCCCCGCACCGTCCAGGCAACAGCGCATCAAGACCCATGCGCCGAAGAGAAGGGTCGCTGCAACTCGTCCCGAACGGCCAGCCCGATCTTTTCCAGGGTATAGGGCTTTCGTATATAGGCCCCAGCCCCCATGGCCTGGGCCTTTCGAACCCGGCCACTTTCGGCAAACCCACTGGCAATGATGGCCTTCTGGGTTGGCAATATCTCTTTAACGCATCGGTAGGTCTCCAGGCCATCCATGCCCGGCGCCATGATCATATCCAGCACCAGCAAATCCACCCGCCGATCATGCAAATAGGCCAGGGCCTTCTCGCCGCTTTCCACCGCAGAAACCCGATAGTTGAGTTTTTCCAGAAGAGTCGAGGCAATTTCCCGCTGTTCGGCCACATCGTCGATCACCAGAATCGATTCCCCCTCTCCCGTGTACTGGACCAGAGGAACGGTTTCGCCCCGTGCCGCCCTTTTTTCCCGGGTGGCCGGAAAGTATAGTTCGAAGGTCGTCCCTTCGCCCGGCTCACTGACCAGATTGATGTACCCCCGATGATCCTGAACCGTTCCCCAGACCACGGCCATCCCCAGTCCGGTGCCGCTCCGGCCCATTTTTTTCTTGGTGTAGAACGGTTCGAAAATCCGGTCCATGTCCTCGGGGGCGATACCGTCACCAACGTCGGAGACTTGAAGAAATACATAGTCTCCTTCGTCAACCTGGTCGTATCCCCCGATCGGGGTCTCCACATAGCGGTTTTCCGTGGATATGCAAATCTTGCCGCCGTGGGGCTGGGCCTCGGCGGCATTGGAGACGAGATTCATCACGGTCTTTCGCAGGTGGATCGACGAACCGCGAATGTTGAGCAGGTCGTCTGCCAGTCGGACCTCCACCTGGACCAACGGATGAAAGGCAAGAAGTTTTTGGTGCTCCGGCGAATCGAGGTAGTCTTGAATCACGTCATCATTGAGATTCACCACTGCGGTATTGGTGACCCCGCGGCGCGCCAGGGTCAGCAGGTCCTGAACAATGGCCGCGGCCTTCTGACCCGAGGCGCGCATGGTTTCAATGGGACGTCTCAACCGGCTCGGTTCAGGCAATTCCATGAGCAACAGGTCCGGGTAGCTGACGATGCCGGATAGCACGTTGTTCAGATCATGGGCCACCCCACCGGCCAGAAGCCCCAGGGCCTCCATTTTCCGGGACCGGGCCAGACGTTCTTCCAGGACCTTTTTCTCCCTGGACGCCCGTTCTCTTTCGGCAATCTCTTCCTGGAGTTTTTCGAAACTGATTCGAAGCTGGCGGGTCCGTTCATCCACCCGGCTTTCAAGATCGGCGTTGAGACGCTCCAGTTTTCGGTTGCTCTCGGCCAGTTGCTCGGCAGACACATCTCGGGCCCGGCCTGAATCGACCACTCGCTGATGCTGGTCCTTGAGCCTGGCCGACATGTCGTTAAAGGCTGCGGCCATCTCACCGATTTCGTCTAGTGTGACCACCGGAACCTGCTCCCCCAGATTCCCCTGACGCAGTTTTCGAATCGCCGACTGGAGTTCCTGAACCGGTTGAAGCACCGAATGGGAAAGCATCAAATTCAGCGAGAGCACCATGACGATCAGGATCAGGCTCAGACCGCCGCAAATCATCCAAATGGCAACACGGGTATTTTGCTCGAATTCGGAAAGATCAAAGAGAATCCTTAAAAAGCCGACCCGCTCCCCGATCATCTCAATGGGCGTGTCGAAAACAGCCAAACGACGGCCGGAGCGGTATCGAGTGTAAAACCGGGCACCTTTGGCCAGGACCGTTCGTTCGCGTGGTGCCAGCGCCTGGACCTTTGATCGATCCGTGGATATTATGGGTTGACCATCCCATTGGTAGACACTGAGAACCGTCACTCCGGGAACCTCCAGCATGGCTTTGAGGAGGCTGTCAAGGCTTCGGTCTGCTGGGCAAATATCTCGTTGGCCAGATCCTCCCGACGCTGGTCATATACCGCGCTGAGCAGTACCCTTATCTCCTCCAGGCGATTGCTTTGGTATCGCTCCTGGTATGGATAGAGAAAAGCTGTCAGAAACGCCCCCAAAATGGCGGCCGTTGCCAGAATCGAAGCGTTGATTTTAAACCTGAGGCGTCTTTTGGCCATCATTGCTGTGCATCCGGTTGCCATTGAACATCTTTGACAAAAACCAGGCGGCCTTGCCGGTAGGTCATGATCGGCATCTCTTTTAGAGTCAGGTCGCCGCTGGAATCGAAAGCGATGGTGCCGGTAATCCCCTCAAAGGCCCGAGTCCGGGACAGGGCATCACGAATCGATTCGGGGTTTGTGCTTTCCGCCCTGGTGATGGCATCCGCCATCAGCATGAAGGCATCGTAGGTCATCGCCGCCTGGGGGGCCACCGCCTGCCTGCCGGTTTTGTCTAAATATCGCTTTTTGAAACGATCGACGGCCGGATTCCGGGCGTCAGGGTTCCACAAGCTGGCGCAATAGCTTCCCTCCATGGCATCTTCGCCGTATCCCAGAACAGCGCTCTCCCAAGCGTCCCCGCCGAGAAAGGTTGCGCGGACACCCATTTTGACCGCCTGACGGATCATCAACCCACTGTCACGGGCGTATCCCGGAACGAATACGGCAGCCGGCTCAATTTGCCGAACCTGCTGGAGAATATCGCTGAAATCGGTTGCCTTCCCTTTGTATTTTCCCTGCCAGACGATCCGGCCGCCGAGACGTTCAAAATTCCAAACAAAATGGTCGGCCAGGGTCATGCTGTATGATTCGCTGACATTTCGCACCACCACCGCGGTCTCAAGCCCCAGGTCACGGTAGGCGAAACCGGCCATGATGCGGCCCTGAACCGAATTGATAGGGCAGACCCGGAAAATGAAGTCACCGGTCAGGGTAATCCGAGGATGGGTTGATGCCGGTGTAATCATGGGAATTCCCGCATCCTGAACCACCTCGGCGACAATCTGGGAATGGGAGCTCCAGATGGCCCCGATAACACCGGCCACACCCAGGGAAACCGCTTTCTGCACTGCCAGCTTTGAATGCAATACGCTGCTGCGATTGTCCAGCAGCAGCATCTCCACGGGCCGACCGAGCACGCCCCCCTGGCCGTTGATGTCCGTCACGGCCAACCGGGCCGCGTCAATGGCCGGCAGGTCGCTGTCCACTGCGATTCCGGTGGCAGCCATGATGACGGCAAGCCTCACGGGATCATGTTTCTGCGGCAATGCCGGTGCCAAAGAAGGTCGAAGCAGGCAGCCCAAGAAGAGAGCGGACAGGCCGAGCAACACCCGCCGAAGAAAGCCCTTTGGCCCAATCACCCACGGCACAGCGACGCTTTCCTGTCCCATGATTTCAAAACAAATCAACGACAATCTCACTTTTGGTGAAATATTTCGGACAACCGTTTTTGACCCGCATGATCACAGCACTCTTGATGGGATCGCCGCCGGCATTGAATGCGAGTGTTCCGGAGACCCCTTTAAACCCGGTTGTCGCCCCCAGGGCATCCCGAACCGCCTCCCGGTCGATGGTCCCGGCCCGGCCCATGGCATCGGCGATCACCATGACCGCATCGTATCCAAGGGCCTCGGCAGCGTAAATCGGCCTGTTTGGCGAATACGCCGCCACAAAAGCCCGGGAAGCGGGTGTGTCCGAATCAGCAGACCAGTGGGTGCAAAAATAGGCGTTATCGAGGGCGGCACCGCCCAATGCGAACGTATTGGGGGCGTCCCAACCATCGGCGCCCAAGGCAACGGCCGACGACCCCAGACTCCTGGCATCCTTGATGATCAGGCCGCTTTCATCATGTCCGGGAATAAAAAGTGCCTCGGGATTGTTGGCCAAAGCGCGGGCAACGGCACCGCGAAACCCCTGCTGGCGGTGTTTGTAGGTCAGCACCTGCAGAATCCGCCCGCCCAGCGATTCAAAATGCCGTTGAAACGCTTGTGCAAGCCCCATGCTGTAGTGGCTGGTCAAATCCGTGAAGATCACTGCAGTGGAAAGGTTTCGCTCCTGCCGGGCGAAACGGGCCATGACCTGCCCCTGAAAATTATCGTTGAAACAGATACGGAAGATAAAATTCCCGATGCCGGTCAAATCCGGGTGGGTTGACACATTGGATACCATGGGAATCCGCCGCGCCTGGGCAACCTTGGCCACCGCCATGGAATGGGAACTCCAGGCGCACCCCACAATGGCCGCGACACCAGCGGCAGCAGCCCTTTCGGCCGCCACCTTGGCCCCGATGGGAGAGCTGCGATTGTCCAATTCCATCAGCTCAAAACGGCGACCCAAAACACCCCCTGCGGCGTTGACCTGATCAACGCCGAACCGGACACCGAGAATCGACGGTTCGTTGGTCTTTTCCGCCTGACCACTAAAGGCGTAAATGCTTGCGATCTTGATGGTCCCCGGAGAGGCCCCGTGGGCCCAACCCGCCGGCAACAAAACCCATATGGCAACAAAGACGCTCAACAATAATCTGGCCATAAGTCACTCCGAATCCTCTTTTCCAAAAAAGATCGCCCTTTATGCCCGGAGTGAACCCCATAAGGCGCATGGGTGCAGAATTGCTTCCCCGGGATTCGACGAAATCCAGCATGCGATCTCCTTAATCTATTTCGTCAGATCGGTGAAAAACTTTAGCCAAACTTTAGCCCTGGTGGTGCCCCCCCATGGCTCATTGGGCAGGGCGCCGTGGGGAAAGGATGCTTTTGGAGATGACATCTTGGCCAAATCACTTTGCAATTTCGTCCTTTTCCCGATAAACTTGGCACCACTGTAAAAAGCCACGCCCAAAGGGCGTGGTTTGCTGCTGCAAATCGAACCTGACCGGACGTCTTTGTACCCGTTGCGATCTGCGAGGATAGCCATGGTAGCCGATGCCTGTGTACTGGTGGTGGATGACATTGCCAGCAACCGCCGAATTCTCCTTCGGCTTCTGGAAAAACAGGGGGTAGATCATGTCATCGAAGCCGTGGATGGCAGGCAGGCCCTGGAAATGCTGAACAGCCATCCGGTGGATCTGGTGCTGCTGGATGTGATGATGCCCGAAATCGACGGCTACGAAGTTCTCAGCCGCATGCGGGCCGATGAGAACTTCCACCGTCTGCCGGTCATCATGATAACGGCCTTGGATGATATGGACAGCGCGGTTCGATGCATCGAAGCCGGAGCTGAAGATTATATCCTCAAGCCCTTCAACTCGGTGCTGCTCAGGGCCCGGGTCCGCGCCTGTCTGGAAAAAAAGCGGCTCCGGGATGTGGAACGGGAATACCTGAGTCGATACGACATCCCCACCGGCTTGCCCAATCAGGACCTGTTTCTCAGCCGCTTGTCCGAGGAGTTCAATCGCTGGCAACGATTTCCGTCGCTCTTCGGAACGTTGCTGGTCCGTCTGGACCGCTACCGGATGATTCTCGACAGCCTCGGCCAGCGCTCCGGCGACCATTTTGCCGTGACCATGGCGACCCGGCTGACTCAGATCCTGTCCGGACAGGCCATGACGGCCCGGTTGAGCCCCAATGAATTCGCCGTCCTTTTGACCAACCTGGCCCATGCCGCCGAAGCCACAGCCATCGCCCGACGCATCCACAACGAGTTGGGGAGGGCCATGGTGGTGGAGGGCCACGAGGTATCCGGCCAGGTCCATGTGGGGGTGGCGTTGAGTTCAACCGCCTACGACCACCCTGAAAACATGCTGCGTGACGCCGGTCTGGCAGCCAACACCGCCAGCCAGAATCAGGGTTACCAAGTCTTTGACGAAACCATGCACCGCCAAGCCATGCACCGGCTCATGTTGGAGCCGGAACTGGAACGGGCCATTGCCGAAAACGAACTGGTTTTGCATTACCAGCCCATTGTCGATTTAAACACCCGGCTAATCGCCGGTTTCGAAGCCCTGGTGCGCTGGCAGCATCCGGACCGGGGCATGGTCCCGCCGGACGACTTTATCGGCCTGGCCGAGGAGACCGGCCTGATCGTTCCCATCGGAACCTACGTTTTGGAGGAGGCCTGCCGGCAGGCGGCCCAATGGAACGCCCGCATGGGAGAGGGCCAAAGGATCACCGTGGGGGTCAACGTCTCGGCCCGCCAGTTTGCCGAACCAAAATTTCCGGAAATCGTGGCAAGGGCCTGCCAGGCCGCCGGCCTGAACCGGAGCCTGCTGAAACTGGAACTCACCGAGACCGCCGTCATCGGCAACATCGGCCTGGTGGAACAGATTCTGAACGAACTCAAGATCATGTCTGTCCGGGCGGTCCTGGACGACTTCGGCACCGGTTACTGTTCCCTGACCTACCTTCACCGCTTTCCCTTTGACGGGCTGAAAATCGACAAGAGCTTTGTGGAGGGGATCGACAGCCGAACCAAGAATCGCGAAATCGTCCACAGCACCATCATGCTGGCCCATCGCCTGGGCATGGAAGTGGTGGCCGAGGGGATCGAGGCGACCGGGGAAGGCGAGGTGCTGCAGCAACTCGGCTGCGAATACGGCCAGGGGACGCTGTTTGATCATCCGCTGCCGGCCGCAGAAGCGGCTCGGCATCTCTTCGGCACAACCGAATAAAAAAGCCTGGCCTAACGGACCAGACTTTTTCCCCACAGCGGCTGTCCAAGGCAGGAAGCAGGGCCGGGGTCAGGATGGCCAGCCGGCCGGTTTTGTGGCCTGGGAGTTTTCACGATAGATCTTCCATTGGCCGGCCTCTTTACGGAAGACGAGCACCTTGAAACCGTCCGAACGAAAAGTATCGGATCGATAGCGCTGCTTGAAATACGCCTCTGCCCGCCCCCCGGTCATTTTAACCCGCAGGCCCGACACGGACACCGAAATCTTTTTATACCGCCGGTTGAGGCTCCCTTTGTACGCCTTCCACTGGGCCAGGGACCTGCCGCCGTTAACAAAGGCCGAATGATAATGGCCGATATAATCCTCCAGACGTTCGCCCTGCCAGGCCTGTTGCCAGGATGCCACCAGGCCTTTGATGCGGGTCGACTCCGGCGACTCGGCCGCCGGGGCGGTGGCCACCTTGGCAAGGACCGGCTTGCCCCCCCGCTCCACGGCCCATTCCCGATTGAAAAGCACCAGCAGGTCATTTGACGCATCAGCCAGATAGAGCCTGGACACCCCTTGAAACGGCTGCTTACCGCCGATTTCCAGGCGTCCGAAGGCCACCATGCGGTCTTTGAATCCGATGAGGGTCAGGCCCTGCAGATCAGCCGGTTTCCCCGCATGGGCTTCGGGAACCATGGCCTTTCGCAAAAACGGCAGAACAGCGGCAAGCGTCCTGTGCCCAGGCGCAAACCGGTACGGCAGCCGTTCCCCGATAATGACCGGCGTCCGCTCGAACCGGACCCGGCTGTCCAGGTCGGCCAGATCTTCGTTGTCCAGGGCCACACACCCGTTGGTGGAATTGGGTTTAACCTTCCGGTTGGAGCCGTGAATGAAGATGCCGCTACCGCCGTTTCCGGCCAGTCGGTCAAAGGGATCGGGATAATTGAGTTCAAAGGCCCGGTCGCCAAAGACCGTAATCTTGTTGTCACGGTAGGATTTGGTATTGAAGTAAATCCCCACCGGCGTCCGCTCGTCTTTTTCCCGCCGTTTGGGGCCGTCGCTTTCACCGGTGGCGCAGGCATAGGTCTTGATCAGCCGGTAGCTTCCGTCATAGCGGTACAGATGAAGCTTCTGGATGGCCTTCTCCACCAAAATCAAATCGACGGCCTCGCTTCCCGGCCCGCGATAAAGAATCGGCCCGTCCCATTTGCCGTCCGCCGGCTCGGGCGTTGCCGGCGCCGGTGCCGTTTTTGATGCCGGGATCGTTGCGGGAACCGATGCCTGCATCACCGGGGGCCGGGACGGTTTGGGTAGTGGGGCCGGCATGGCAGCGGCCGGGGTCGCGCTTTTTTCGGCCACGCTGTAGCCGTCCGAATAAAACCACCCCACCAGGGCCATGGCGCCCAGCACCGACACAACCAGACCGGCCAGCAACAGACGCCGCAGTTTTGATTTGGCTTCGCGTTTAAAAGTATTGGGTCTGACTCGCATAAATTCGATTACAAAAGGTTAATGGCCAGTTCCGATAGCACGGATCGCTCGCCCTTTTCCAGATTAATGTGGGTCGCCAGGGGCTGATCCTTCATCTTTTCGATCAGATAGCTCAGTCCGTTGGAATGGATATCCAGATAGGGGTGGTCGATCTGGTGAATATCACCGGTAAATACGATTTTGGTCCCTTCGCCGGCCCGGGTGATAATGGTCTTGACCTCATGGGGGGTCAGGTTCTGGGCCTCGTCCACAATGAAAAACACCTTCACCAGACTGCGTCCGCGGATATAAGACAGCGGTGTGACCACAATCTTTTCGGCCTCAAGAAGCGCATCGATTTTCCGGCTCCGGGCGCTGCCGGATGGACAGTGGTCCTGGATCACCGCCAGGTTGTCGTAAAGGGGCTGCATGTAGGGGTCGAGCTTGGACCGGATATCCCCGGGCAGGTACCCGGTATCCTTGTTGCTCAGCGGTACCGTGGGACGGGCCACAAAAATCTGGCGGTAGAGCCGCTTTTTCTCAAGGGCGGCAGCCAGGGCAAGCAGGGTCTTGCCGGTACCCGCCTTACCCGAAAGCGTCACCAGGGGGACGTCCGGGTTGATCATGGCATTCAGGGCAAAGGTCTGCTCGGCATTTCGAGGCGAAATGCCGCAACAGGATGTCCGATCCACCCGCCGGATCAGGCCCGAAGCGATATCAAACTGGGCCAGGGCGGATTTTTTCCCGTTTCTGAGCACCACGTATTCGTTGGGCAGAAAGGCCTCGTCCAATGAAAGGGTCCCGGCATCGATCTCGAAAGGGTACTCGTACAGCCCATCGATCACATGGGCGGGAATGCCCTCCTCGATGCGTCTTCCCCGGTATAGCTGCGAGACGTTTTTCACATGGTCGGTGGTGTAATCCTCGGCCATGAGCTGGACGGCCTTGGCCTTCATCCTCAGGTTGACGTCCTTGGTCACCAAGATGACCGAACGCTCCGGTTTTTCCAGGCTCAAGTGCAGCACGATATTGAGGACGCGGTGGTCGGGTTTTTGGGCGGAAAAATTGGACTGAAGCCGCTCGTGGAACACCCTTTCCAGTTTAATAGAGACCCGCCCCTGCTCCGGACCGATTCGGACACCGCCGTTGAAAAGCTTGTCACCGCTCAGGGCATCCAGGGATCGAACAAACTCCCTGGCATGGAAATTGAGCATGCCATTGCCCTTTTTGAACTGGTCGAGTTCTTCGATGACGGTAATGGGAATGACCACGTCATGCTCTTCAAACTGGTAGATACAGGAACTGTCGTGAAGAATGACGTTGGTATCCAGGACAAAAAGCTTTTTTTCCGTCATGCAATCAGACTCCGGGGTTTTGCCCGTCTGCCGCTCGTCCCTCCGCCGCAACAGGCTTTTTGCCCAGCGACGACATTCCGCTGCGCCAACCCGAAACCCGGGGCATCAAACAAAAAACCCCGCGACAAACCCTGGCCGGCGAGGACGGTTACGGACTGTTTTCGGAAAACGGCAGAGCGGACAATCGGAATGGGCCTCCAATAAGGTGAAAGGTTCTCCTTGTGGGTGAAAATCATCCCTGTCATAATAGGCTTTGAGAGTATTGCACGACATGTTGTGGCTGTCAAGAAAGATAGCCCGTATTTAGTGGTGGTTTTGTTTCCCGGCCAAGACCTCCGACGCCGGTGCCCCATCGCCTTGACACCGCCGGCCCGGGCAGTATTTGCCGCGGCCGGCTAAAGCTTTCCCGAACAATGCCCGATAACAGGGTTGGACCGGAGTAACCGCCAAAACTGACAAATTAGGGGATATAAGGACCATGATTACCAAAAGGCTGCTGCCAATGATCGCACTGGTGCTCATCATCGCCCCGGCCGCCGGAGCAAAAAGCAAGACAGCATCCCTGAAGCGGCCCACCTACGGCACCGTCCAGATACAGCTCCAGCCCATCATCAACCGCCTGGCTGCCAATGCCCGCCGGCTGGAAGGGATACGGACGGATCTGCTCAAAGAGGCCGAAAGAAACAGACCCGGCCAGACGGACGCGGCGGACACCGACTTGATACAACAGATCCACCAGGTCACCCATTGCCTGGCCGAGCTGGCCATCCGCACCGAGCACCAGGTGGAGCTGATGGAATTGGCGGCGCTCATCGGGATCGAATTCAAACACGATTTTTTCATGCGCCGCCTGGATCAGCTTTATCTGGCCAAAGAAATCGGCCAGGAAATCACTTCGGAAATCAACGGTCACATTCCCAAAATTAAAAAAAACACCGCCCTGAGACTCATCGAACGGGCCAAATTTATCATCAACAGCGCCATGGAACAGATCGACAACGGCATCAAGATCATCACCGCACTCGAACCGGCCACCCAGGCCCGGAAATGAGATCATGATGGCACCCGGACCCAGGGGCCGCCAAGGGACCCTCCGGTGGGCGCTCCAGAAAACGGCTGCGGCCTTTTTGCTGATTCTGCTGGCAGCCGTCCCCGGGTCGGCCACGGAAACGGCTGCCCGAACAACCGGCGGGGAAATCTTCACCGTTCGTGTCGGAAGCTACCCCTTGCAACGGTGGGCGGACCAGGCCGCCGACCATTACCTGCGGCAGGACGGGGTCTATGCCTTTGTGGTTGCCACAGTTCAAACCGGGGGAAACTGCCGCTACCACCTTTACCTGGGAAAATTCGACCTCGAAAATGATGCCCGGAACCTGGGCCGGAACCTGGCCGGCGATCATCGCATTTCACCGGCTTGGGCGGTGGAATCCGTATCGCCGGCCCTTTTCCGGAGCCAGCCGGCAATTTGCTACGCGGAAAAAAACACACAAGATGAGGCCCTGACGGACAATGCCGCGGACCGTGGGGACCTGCACATGCCCCCGGTTCAGCCCGGGCAGACACCAACCCCGGAAAAGGGAACGGTTAAGGCCCCGGATCATCATCGCCTGATCCGCTCGATCCTCGGCGGACTCAGCAGCCCCGGATACGACCAGGTCGTGGCGCTGGACGCGCCACCGGCCCCTGAAAGCACCAATAGCGCCCCATCGACGGCCCTGTCACCCCAGACCATCTCGCCCGAATTTGAGCTGGTGCCGTTCACCGACAATTAGGTTTCGCCGGTCGGCTTCCCACACAAAGGGTAGCGGCCATCGACTTGACAAGGGCTCCGATCAGGATAATACTGGTTCTGGGATTTTCTTTCAAAGGACCCCTTGTGCAGACAAGGGGTCTTTTGCGTCCCTATGCTTGGTGTCAAATCGCATTTTAACAGCAGAAGGAGAACGGTTCATGAAAAAGACGGTGATTGTGGGTGCTGTGGCCGCCGGGCCCAAAACGGCCGCCCGGATTAAACGGTTGGATCCCACATGGGAGGTTCTTGTCATCGATCGGGACGAAATGATCTCTTACGGAGGCTGCGGTATCCCTTATTATGTTGGCGGCGATGTCAACGACCTTGAAGGACTTCGTTCCACCAGCGCCCACGTGATCCGGGACCAGAGCTATTTTAAAAACGCCAAGGGGGTGGATATCCTCACCCGTACCGAAGTGCTTTCCATCGACCGAAAGGCAAAAAAACTCCTTGTCCGGCGGCTTGATGACGGCCGGGAAGAAGAGATCGCCTACGACAAACTTGTTCTGGCCACGGGGTCAACCCCGGTGGTTCCGCCTCTTGAGGGGGTGGACCTGCCCGGCGTCTCCGTGGTGGCCACATTGCACCACGCCAAAGCCATCAAGGACAAAATCGCCTCCGGCCAGGTTTCCAGGGCCGTGGTCATCGGCGGCGGAGCCATCGGTCTGGAAATGGCCGAGGCCCTCACCGACCTGTGGGGGGTGGAGACCACCCTGGTGGAAATGGCCGACCAACTCCTGCCGTCGGCCCTGGGTGCGGACATGGCCCTGCTGGTAAAAAACCACATGGAGGAAAAAGAGGTCACGGTTCGGCTCTCCGAGCGGGTGACCCGCATTGTCGGAGACGCCCAAAACGGTGTGACCGCCGTGGAAACTAACACGGGAACCCTTCCCTGCGATCTGGTTGTCATGGCCGTCGGGGTCAGGCCCAACGCGGCCCTGGCAGCCCAGGCCGGCCTGACCGTGGGACGGATGGGCGGCATCGTAGTGGATCAGCAGATGCGCACCTCGGACCCGGACATCTACGCCGGCGGCGACTGTATCGAATTGCCCCACCTGGTCAGCGGCCAGCAGGTCCATATGCCCTTGGGCTCTTTGGCCAACCGCCAGGGCCGGATCATCGGCACCAATATCGTCCGGGGCGGTGAACAGTTCAAGGGAACGGTCGGCGCCTTTGTGGTCAAGGTCTTTGACCTGGGCGTTGCCAGGGCCGGACTGACCACGGCCCAGGCATTGGCCGCCGGTTTCGATCCGGTTCATGCGGTGGTGGTCCAGGCCGATCGGGCCCATTTCTATCCGTCCATGGAATTGATGTACATGAAGCTCATCGCCGACCGAAAGAGCCGGCGGATTCTGGGTGTTGAGGCACTGGGTCCCCAGGGCGATGCGGTCAAGGCCCGGGTTGATGCCGTGGCCGTCCTCATGCCCGACGAAGCCAATATCGACGACATCAGCAACCTGGAGGTGGCCTACGCCCCGCCCTATGCCTCGGCCATGGATATCGTGAACAACGCGGCCAACGCCCTGGAAAACATCCTCGAAGGGCGTCAGGCCCCCATTGATGCGATGGATTTCTTGAGTACGTTCAAGAAGAACGGCATCAAGGTGCTTGATGTGCGAAGCGCGGTCCAGTCGGCCCCGTTTGTGGAAAAATACGGGAACCGGTGGATCAATATCCCCCAGGAGGAACTGCTCAACCGATTCGAAGAGGTCCCCGGAAAAGAACCCCTGCTGCTGATCTGCGGCTCGGGGCCACGATCCTACGAGGCCCAGCTTCTGCTTCGCAGCCGCGGCATCTCGGACACCCGGAACATCCAGGGCGGGGTGGGCATGGTCATGCGCAGCGATCCGGCCTTCATCCCCCAACCCAAAGCCTGAATTCAGGCCGATTTGAAGCACCCCCGACCCGCCGGCCGGCGGGTTGGGGTCTTCCGCACGGATCGTTCATTCATTGAAAATGGGTTTTCCGCCAGAAAACAACGACAAAGGGTGGACCGCATGATCAAGCATATCCATTTTCTCCTGACCTATGCCTGCAACTACGAATGCGACCACTGCTGTTTTACCGTCCGCCGGCACCTGGTGGACCGGTTTCCGGACCAGCTTGCCCCGCGTCAGGTGTATGGGCTCGATGGGTGATGCGGGAAAGAAGCATTGCCGATTGTCGGGTTACGGATTGACCAATTGAAGGATTGGGTTATGGGGTCTGGGATGGGGACGGTTGAAAGGATGTCTTCGCCTGGTGCCAGCATCGGGGACCCCGCCCATTTCTGATGGCCGCTTGATGCCCGAGTCAGGCACCGGGAGGGCATCGGCTCCATAAAAACCGGTCGCCGTGAAGGGCTTGACCCCGGGGTTTGAGCCTGCTAAGGCTGATTCGTCCCACCTTCCTGACGCAATGTGCTGACAATCCGGCCTGAAGAATCGGGCCTTGATGCGATGAACGCCATGGACAGCACCCTGGACGCCAGAACAGCGAGCTCCGATGATCGGTCCGCCCTTCGGGACAGGATCCGGGATCTCGAGTCCCTTGTCTCCAAACTGCACCCTTTTGAAAAACAGTTCCACTACATCACCGATGCGGCCTTGGACGCCATTATCATCATGGACGCCATGGGAAAAATCTCTTTCTGGAACAAGGCTGCCGAGGATATTTTCGGATACCCCCGAAACGAGGCCCTGGGCAAAGACCTCCACCTGCTCATTGCCCCGGAAGAATACCACGCCCTGTGCAGGAGGGGATACAAGGCCTTTCGGAAGACCGGCCGGGGACCCATGATCGGCAAAATTCTGGAACTCACCGGGGTTCGAAAAGATGGCAGGCGGTTTCCCATCGGCCTGTCCCTGTCGGCCATTGCCGCCGGCGACGGGTGGCACGCCATCGGCATCCTGCGCGACATCACCGAACGTAAAAGGGATCAGGAGGCGCTCAAATGTGCCCGGGACACCCTGGAACGCCAGGTCGCCCAACGCACCACCGAACTCCAGGCAGCCAACCTGGAGCTGTCCGAAGCCAACATCGCCCTGAGAATCCTGCTGCAAAAAAGCAGTGAGACGGCAACCCAGATCGAAGAGAAAATTTCCCAGAACATCGACGACCTGATCATGCCGTACATCGACGCCCTGGCCCTGAAACTCGACGGCCGGGCTGAAAAATCCTACCTGAACATCATCGCCGACAGCCTTCGCCAGATCACCTCCACCTTTGCCCAGACCCTTTCGGCGACGTTTCGGGACCTGACCCCCCGGGAGGTCCAGGTGGCCGAATTGATCCGCCAGGGGCACACCACCAAGGAAATCGCCGGGCTGCTCAACGTTTCCCCCCATACGGTTGACACCTATCGGGCCAATCTCCGAAAAAAATTCAACCTGAAAAATCAAAAAGCAAATCTCAAAGTTTACCTCCATTCCCTAAAAAAATAACGATATTCAATCGCCATTTTATCCCCAATTAACCCTTATTGTTTTTTTTCACCAAACCTTTCAGGGTGATTTTGGTCTTTTTTTTATCCCCCCAGCCCGTAACCTGCCTCTTTTTAACCGTAACACAGGAGGACACGCCATGGCCCCGAACGAAGACATCCTGGAAAAGAGTATCGATCCCGCCGTTCACCCGCTGCTTGAGCGGGCAAAGGAACTGAACATCGAAACCGCCTGGGACCGGCTCGAAGCCATGCAGCCCCAGTGCGGTTTCGGAGAGTTGGGCGTCTGTTGCCGAAACTGCAACATGGGCCCGTGCCGCATCAGCCCCTTTGACGACCAGGGGCCGAAAAAAGGCGTCTGCGGCGCCACGGCCGACATCATCGTGGCCCGCAACATCGTCCGGATGATCGCCGCCGGGGCAGCAGCCCACTCCGACCACGGCCGGGACCTGGCCCACACCCTGCTGCTCACCGCCGAAGGAAAAAGCGGCGGTTATGAAATCAAGGACACGGAAAAGCTCGGCGCCCTGGCCGCCGAGTACGGCATCGACACCGATGGACGCACCAAGGAAGAGATCGCCCTGGATCTGGCGCGAGCGGTCTATGCCGAATTCGGCAAGCAGGAAGGGCCCCTGCAATTTACCCGCCGGGCACCGGAACAGCGGGTCGCCCTGTGGCAGCGCCTGGGCATCGACCCCCGGGGGGTGGACCGGGAGATCGTGGAAATCATGCACCGCACCCACATCGGGGTGGACAACGACCCGGTCAACCTGATCCTCCAGGGGCTACGGGCATCCATCTCCGACGGCTGGGGCGGGTCCACCATCGCCACGGAACTCTCCGACGTGCTCTTCGGCACTCCCACCCCCTGCCGCTCCGAGGCCAACCTCGGGGTGCTCAAGGCGGATCAGGTCAATATCATCGTTCACGGCCATGAACCGGTACTCTCGGAAATGATTCTGGCCGCTGCCGGCGATCCGGACCTGGTGGCCCGGGCCCAAAAGGCCGGCGCCCAAGGGATCAACCTCTCGGGTATCTGCTGCACGGGCAACGAAATCGTCATGCGCCACGGAATCCCCATGGCCGGCAATTTCCTTCAGCAGGAGCTGGCCGTCATCACCGGCGCCGTCGAGGCCATGATTGTGGATGTCCAGTGCATCATGCCGTCCCTGGGCCCCCTGTGCGAATGCTTCCACACCAAATTCATCTCCACCTCCCCCAAGGCCAAGTTCCCGGGTGCTGTCCACATGGAATTTCACGAGGAAAAGGCCCTGGAGATCGCCAAGGAAATCGTGACCGTCGCCGTGGACAACTTTGCCAACCGCGTGCCCGAAAAAGTCTTTATTCCCGCCGAGAAAACCGAATGCATGGTCGGGTTCAGCGTCGAATCGGTGTTAAAAGCCCTGGGCGGCACCCTGGATCCTTTGCTGGACGCCATCAAGGCCGGATCCGTACGGGGAATCGCCGGCGTGGTGGGATGCAACAACCCCAAAATCAAACACGACCACGGCCATGTGGCCCTGGTGGAAACGTTGATCCAAAACAACGTACTGGTGGCCAGCACCGGATGCAACGCCATTGCCTGCGCCAAACGCGGCCTCATGCTCCCCGAAGCGGCCGAACAGGCCGGCGACGGGCTAGGGTCCGTCTGCCAGGCCCTGGGTATCCCGCCGGTGCTGCACATGGGCTCCTGCGTGGACATCAGCCGTATCCTCACCTTCTGCGCGGCAGTGGCCAAAGCCCTGGGGGTGGATATCAGCGACCTGCCGGTGGCCGGCGCCGCCCCGGAATGGATGAGTGAAAAGGCGGTGAGCATCGGCGCCTACGTGGTCAGCTCGGGCATCTTCACCGTGCTGGGCACCGTTCCCCAGGTTCTCGGCAGCCCGGTGGTCACCGAGGTGCTGACCAGCACCGCCAACGATGTGGTCGGGGCCGCCTTTGCCGTGGAAACCGATCCAATACGTGGGGCCGATCTCATGATCGCCCACATGGATAAAAAACGGCAGGCACTGGGCCTTTAGCCGTGGGGATTCACGCCCAGCGGCCCAGAATTTCCGACAGAAAATTTTCATCTCCCCAACCAGCAACAAGGAGAAGGCGATGTCACAGCCAAAAGAGATATTCGTCAAGACTGAACGATGCGTGGGCTGCCTCTCTTGCACCATGGCCTGTGCGGTGGCGCATTCCCAAAGCAAAACCCTTTTCGGTGCCATTGCCGAGCATCCCGTGCCCAAGAGCCGGCTCTATGTGGAATGGGCCGCACCGGCCCACAAAATCCCCCTGGTATGCCGGCAATGCGAAGACGCCCCCTGCATGCATGCCTGCATCAGCGGCGCCATTTCCCGGGATGAAAACGGGGTGGTCATCACAGACAAGGACAAATGCATCGGCTGCTGGACCTGCGTGATGGTCTGCCCCTACGGGGTCATCGGCCGGCACCTGGAAGAACACAAGGCCTACCGCTGCGACCGCTGCCCCGACCGGGACATCCCCGCCTGCGTGGCGGCCTGTCCCACCGGCGCCCTGGTCTACGAAACCGTGGAAACCTTTTCCGGCAAGGCCCGCAAACACGCAGCCGGAGAACTCCGGCAGGCCCAAGGGGGATAATGTTATGGCAAAGCCAAGCAAATACCTCATTGTGGGGGGCAGCGCCGCAGGCATGGCCGCAGCCCATACCATCCGCGCACACGACCCCCAGGGCGCCGTCACGATCCTCTCCGAAGAGCCTGACCCGCCCTATTTCAGGCCCATGATCCCCTTCATGATCTCCGGGAAAAAGGAGGCCCAAGAGATCAGCATGGACGGTTGCGGTCCGTATACCGGCCAGGGGATCGCGGTCAAAACCGATGCCCGGGTCGTGTCGGTGGACACCGAAAAGAAAAGCGTTTCACTGGACGATGGACAAGCCTTTGCCTATGAAAAACTTCTCATTGCCACCGGAAGCCGGCCCCATATTCCGACCGGGATTCACGGGACCGATGCCACGGGGGTCTTTGCCCTGCGCACCCTGACCCACGCCAGGCAGATGGCCCAACGGGCCAAAGCGACCGACCATGCAGTAATGCTGGGCGGCGGCCTGTTGAATTTAAAAGCCGCCTTTGCCCTGCTGGAACGAGGAATCAAGGTCACCCTGGTGGTCTATTCCCCCGAGGTCCTCTCCCAACTCATGGAGCCCGAGGACGCCTTGCTCCTTCGAAAGGCCCTGGACAAGGCAGGCCTGCAAATCCGCACCGGCACCAGTGCCACCGGCATCCGTTCAGGCCCTTCGGGGGTCACGGGGATCACCCTGGACGACGGAACGGACCTCTCCTGCCAGATGGTCTGTATCGGCAAGGGGGTGCGCCCCAATGTGGAATTCCTGAACGGAAGCGGTATTCGGGTGGAAGACGGCATTGTGGCCGATGCGTACACCTGTGCCAGCGCCCCGGACACCCATACGGCCGGAGATGTGGCCGTGACCTTCGATCCGGTCACCGGCGATCGCGTCATGACGGCCCTGTGGACCAATGCGGTTGAAATGGGCCGGTGCGCCGGACAGAACATGGCCGGCGTCAAAACCGCTTACGCCGGCACCTTCGGCATCTTAAACGCCACCCAGGTGGCTGACGAGCCGTTTGTCTCCATGGGGATCGTCCACACCAAGGGCCGGGATCTGGAAGTCCACACCCGTTGCACAGCGGCCTCCTATGGCAAGATGGTCTTTGACCCGGCAGGTGACAGGCTGGTGGGTGCGCTGTTTGTGGGGGACATTACCAATGCCGGGATCTACCGTTACGTGATCCGCAACAAAACACCGGTGGCAAAGATCAAACACCAGATCATCGACCACACCCTGCACTATGGCCATTTTCTCGTATGATCGAAAACCGCCGCCGGCGGTGCCATCGGCACCGCCGGCGATTCCCGGCTTCCTTTTATTGCCCGAACACCTCGACGCCTTCTTCCAGCCTCTTTGTGGAAAAGACCGCCCCCCGGACACCCCATGGCGGGTGTTAAAAAAACATTGCGCGCCACTAGACGGTCATCCGATGGCATCCAGGGCCTGGGTTAAATCATCAATGATGTCGTTTGCATCTTCCAGTCCCGCGCTCAGGCGAAAGATGCCTTCACCCATGATGTCGCTATAGCGCCCTTTTTGCGCTTCGTTGAAGACAACCATATCGTGAAAAAAATAGAAGGTGGGCAGATAGTAAATCAGACTGTGGCAATGTCCCAGCGAGACGGCATGGGTGATCAGC
The DNA here is from genome assembly GCA_963556075.3 of Oceanispirochaeta sp. Classification (GTDB taxonomy): domain Bacteria; phylum Spirochaetota; class Spirochaetia; order DSM-2461; family DSM-2461; genus Oceanispirochaeta. Next base: position 35,066 of record CAUVYB020000002.1, read on the forward strand.
TTCAGGTTCTTGATCAGTTCAAAATGGGTCATGATATCCGCTTTGAGATTGAACGTCAGCATGCCGGAGAAAGCGCTCATCTGTTTGGCGGCCGTGTCATGATCGGGATGGCTTTTCAGGCCCGGATACCGAACCCGGTCCACCTTCGGGTGCCGCTCCAGGAATTCGGCAACCTTTTGGGCGTTTTCGCCGTGTTTTGCCATGCGCATGGGGAGGGTAACCGAACCCCTTAAAATCAACCAGGCATTAAACGGGCTGCAACAGGCGCCCAGATGAACGATGCCGGCCTCCCTGATATCGGCCAGCAGCGTCTTGTTGCCGATAATCGCTCCGCCCAGGGCATCGCCATGCCCGTTGATGTATTTGGTCAGGCTGTGAATCACCAGGTCAGCCCCCAGGTCAAGGGGCTTTTGGGTGACCAGCCCCGACCAGGTGCTGTCCACGATGAAGGTGGCGCCAACAGCGCGGGCAATGGTGGCAATTTCCCGGATATCGCTGATGGAGACCACCGGGTTGCCGGGGGTTTCAATGAACACCACTTTGGTATCCGGGGTAACCGCGGCCTTTACCGCTTCCGGATTGGCGGTGTCCACGAGGCTGACCTTAACCCCGAAGCGGGGGAAATGGGCCCCGAGCAGTTTCTGGGTGCCGGTGTAGCAGCATTCCGACGCCACAATCCGGTCGCCGGCATTCAATAGCGTGAAAAAGGCGGCGGAGAGGGCGCCCATGCCACTGGCGGCGACAATGCAGTCTTCCCCCCCTTCCAGGGCAGCCAAACGCTCTTCGAGATGGCGCGGGGTGGCGCTGTGTTCCCGGGTGTAGTTGAAAGCGGAAAGGTCATCAAAGGTCAGGGCTTTTACGAGTTGTTCAAGATCTGTGGGCAGCTCATAGGAATTGGCCATGTGGATCGGTCGCAAAATGGCCCGGGTATCCGTATCGGTCCCCTCACCGCCATGGATGCAGGTTGTCTGGGTTCGCCATTGGGGCTGGTACTCTTTGCTCATGGGATTCTCCTGATTGCACCCGGCCGGAGCGCCGGCCGAAAACGAGACATTCGGTTCACCCGGGCAGGGCATGCCCACCGCTGAAACCGTTAAATGCAAACGAAATCACAGGTTCATGATCTCTCTTGTCTCCGCCTTGCTGTCGCCCAGCTTGTAGGGAATAAAGGCCGCAAGCCCGGCCAGGCAGGACACGGCACAGACGACCCAGACAACACGGACGCCCATGGGGTTTTCCGCGCTGTAGCCAAATACCTTGTAGACACCGGCCAGGATCAGGGAACACAGGGCCCAGCCAGATTTCCGCACGATGCCGTAGATACCGTAGTAAATCGCTTCCCTGCGTTTGCCGTACTTGAGTTCGTCATAGTCCGTGAGGTCGGCGATCATGGCAATGGAGGCGATAAACATGCCGCCCACCGGAATGGCGGCCAGGGGAAACAGCATCATGGCCTGAATGAAGGGCGGGATGAATTCCGTTGTTCCGATAAAAAAACACAGGGCGAAGCCTGTGGCCATGGCGATGATAATGCCCCTGAAGACCGTCCGTTTACTGTATTTTTTCAGCAGCCAGAATGTCAAGGGGGCGGACAGGGCCATAAGGATAATGACTTCTCCCATGAGGATGGATGCGTCGGCCTCTTTCCGACCGAGTACCAGGGTGGTCATGTACGGCACGTTCATGAGCATGAGCTGGTAGGTCAGCTGCACGAACATGACCATGATGGAAAACGAGAGGGTCTGCCGGTCGGCAAAGACCTCCTTCAGGGTGCGGCAAAACCCTTGCGGGGATACGGCATCGATTACCGCCGGGTTCTCCTTGATGCCCAGCAGGGTCAGTTCGCCGGCCGCAAACGCGACAGCGCCCAGAATGCAAGCCATGGCAAAGGGTCCCATGCGCTGGTAGAGCAAACCGGACAGCCCGCCGCCCAAAAGCGCACCGGCGATACCGATGGCAACGCCGAACGATGCGATTTTTACCCGCTGGTCGTTGTTTCGACCCATCTCGGGCAAAACGGCAAACCAGGGAATGAGAACCCCCGTGTAAGCCCAGTAGTAGAAAAAAAGGATGGTCGCCAGGTAGGCACAATTTGCCAGGCTGACCGCAGCCACCGGCGGGGACCAAACCAGAATGAACGTGAGAAAAAGCAGAGGCGTGGCAACAAAGATGTAGGGCTTGCGCCGCCCCCAGCGGGACCGGGTGTGGTCGCTCAAATATCCCACAAGGGGGTCTGACACCGCATCGAGGATGCGGCCGCCGGCCAGGATGGTGCCGACAGCGCCGATGGCGATGTAGCTGGGGCGGCCGGAATCGACCGGCGGTGCGTAAAAATAGATCAGCCAAGCATACAAAATGGTGTCATAGAGGTTGAACGAAAAACCGGCAAGGTTATAGAGGATAATTTGCGACAGGGCGATAGGCGCATCTGCGGTTGCATCTGACGGAATGTCTCGGTTCACGACAGACCCCTTATCGCGTCTCAAGTTGACCTGAACGAAACGCCTTCAGGTAGTTCATGCAATAGTTGTCTTTCCCGGCCAGGGCTTCGGCCACCACCATATTGGCCATCATCTTTTCGTCCAGAGGGTTGCAGATGGCGCCGTCGAGCCCTTTCAATACCGCCATCACCATAAAGGTCTGGTTCAGGTATTGCCTGGCGGGCAGCCCGTATGAGATATTCGACAGGCCGCAGGCCGTATGAACACCGTCAAAAGTGCCCATAATACGCTCCACGGCATTGAGAAATGCCACTCCGAAATTGTTTTTTACTGACAGGGGCTGGACCAGGGGATCGACAAAGATATTCTCCATGGGGATATGTTGCTGCACGAGTCCGTTAACCAGTCTGTCAGCTATTTTCAAACGGTCTTCCGTGGTCTCCGGCATGCCGCCGTCACCCATGCAGAGGGCGATGACCTTCATCTCCGTTCCGGCCAGCATGGGAAGCAGCTGTTCGTAACGTTCCCTTTCCAGGGAGATGGAGTTGATCATCGCCGTGCCCCTGTGGAACTTCAGGGCTGCCTCAATGGCGGCCGGGCTCGGGCTGTCGATGGCCAGGGGGGCATCCACAACGGCCTGGACGGTTTTTACCAACCAGACCAGAGAAGCCGCTTCAGCCTCCACAAAAGTCCCCGCATTCACGTCAATATAGTCGGCCCCGGCGGCCTGCTGGGCCAGGGCCAAGGCCTGTATGGCCTCTGCATCTTCACTCTCGATCGCTTCCTTAACCGCCTTTCGGGAGGCGTTGATCAGTTCGCCGACAATGATCATGGGCAGGCTCCTTTTCCGGCGTTACATGGGCGCCGGAGGGCTTGGAGAAGACAGCGATGGCTTCCCATGGGGCCTTTATCGACGCTGTCGGACCAGGCCCTCCAGCACAATGTTCAGGGCCTGTTTGATGAGGTCATCCAAGGGCACCCCGGGAATGTCCAGGTTGTTCCGGATTTCCATGATAAAGATGCCGTCCATCATCCCCCACAGGGCATTGGTCGCCTCCCAGGCATTGACCGGGGCCAGTTCCCCCTGATCAATGCCGCCCTGGATTATCTTCGACAAGAAGGAGAGAAGTTCGACGGCCTTGGTGTTGAGCTGGTCCACATGTAGCGGATCGGCAACAAAATCGGGCTGGCCGATATGCAGCACGTTCATCACTTTGTAATAACCCGGATACTCGCGATAGAACCGGTAGTAGGCATGAATGGCTGCCGATATCTTGGCCAGCGCATTCATGCCCGGCCAGGATACCGATTCCGTCATACCGGCCTTGAGCAGTTCATACCCTTCCCGGGTCAGGCACCTGTAGATATGGACCTTATTTTTGAAATAGAGATAGAAGGTGCCCGTGCTTTCACGGGCCCGATCGGTAATCATCTCAATGGAAGTTCGTTGAAAACCCTTTTCGGTAAACAGATGCAGCGCTGCCTGGAGCAGGATTTTGCGTTTTTGTTCTTTGGCCGCTTGTGAACGGGCCCGGCGGCGAGGCGCACCGGCGTGCAGGGGCTTTGGAGAAGTCATGGCCGTCCCTTCATGCCGCCGTAAGACGCTTGGCCAGTTCGACCCCTGCCTGGGCGTCGTCGCCATAGCCGTCCGCACCGATGGTATCGGCAAACTGCTGGGTCACCGGGGCGCCGCCCACGACAATACGGCAACGGTCGCGCAGGCCGTTTTCTTTCAACAAATCGACGATTTTTTTCATTTCCGGCATGGTGCTCGACAAGAGCGCGGACAACCCGACCACATCCGGCGAATGCTCGGCGACCATTTTCACAAAAGTCTCCGCCGGCACATTGGTGCCTAGGTCAACGACCTCGAAGCCGTTGCCCTGCAAGAGCGCGGCATAGATATTCTTGCCGATATCATGGATGTCGTTTTCCACGGTGCCAAGCATCACCTTGCCCCTGGGGCTGAAATCGCCTTGTTTTAAAAGGGGCTCGGCCTGGACAAAGCATTTGTTGTAAGCGTCGACGGAACAGAGCATTTCTGGCAGGAAATAAGTCCCGTCGCCAAACAATTCACCGACGGTTTCCATGGCCGGAATCAGCGCCTGCTTCAAAAGAAGCAAGGCATCAACCCCCTCCGAAAGCGCCTTTTCAGTGATCATTTCTGCCTCATCGACCTGCATTTTGACTACAGCGTCCTGCAATTGCTCCAAATAGTGTTCGGTCATACCGGTCTCCTTTGCGCCGCGGGCGCTTCTGCATCAGGCTTCCCATTCTGCTGCCTTGAAGTCATCGATTGAACGGCCGGCGGTGGCCGATACATAGTCATCAAGTTCCCTGGCCAGTCGGGGGTCGATCTTTCGGGGTGTATGCTTTTCAAGGATGCTGTTCAATTTCTCCCTGGCATGGTCGGCCATCCCCTTACGGCCCTTTTTTTCCCAGCTTTCAAGAGATTCACGATCTGACAGGCCGGGAATAAAATGCTCCTGGCGAAAATGCTGGCGGGTAAAGGGATCCATGAGGTAATTTCCGTTGGGGCCGGCCTTTTGAATCTGCGCCATGGCCAGGGTCGTGTCATTGACGTCAATGCCGCGCGCGATCCGCTCAATCCGGCCGATGATTTCATCGTCAATCAGGCACAGCTCATGGACACCCATGTTGCTGGATTCAATGGTGCCGACGCAGGTGATATAATTGACGCCGGCTAGGGCGGCCATCAACATGGATTGCTCTCTTTCAAAACCGCATTGAATGTCCAGCTGCTTTGATTCTGTGGCCCCGGCAACCGCCCGCACCGGAATATTGTAGAAATGTCCCATCTGGGCCGACGCAGCGGACAGCAGGCCCGTCTCCGGAGACCCCAGGGCAGCAAACCCTGTGCGCATGTCGGCCACCGTGGACACCGATCCGTACATGACCGGATTGCCCGGATTGAGCACCTGGCTCATGACGATATGGGCAACGATTTCAGCGTTGTGCTGCACCAGCAGGCCCGCCAGGGTGACCGGTGCAGTGGTTCCGGCCATGGCTTCGGGGGCTGCAATGACCACCTGGTTGTATTCGGCCAGGATCATCATCCCCTCAAGCTGAATCTGGCTGGTGCTCAGCGGGCTTTGGATACTGACAATGGAAAGAAAGGGGTTTTGCCGGCGCAGGTTCTCTTTGCCGCCGGCGGCCATGGCACACATTTCCATCATGTCCCTCGTGGCCATCACCCCGAAGGCACCCATCCCGTAGGGTTTTGAACTGTTGTGAATCCAGGCACGAATGGCCTCCACATGCACGGTGTGCATGGGGATATCCAAGGCATTGATATCCATCTGACTTCCGACGATGTGTTCCAGATGATCGAAAAGGACGATGTGCTTGCGCACGTCCTCCTGGGTCGCATCGGCCACCTCGCCGCCGACATGGTCCAGAAAACGGAACGCCGTCCCCAGGCCTGCCCAGGTGCGGGTATCCGGACTGACGGTCCACTCCTTTTCTCCGTCAGGCCCGCAAATGGTGAATTCCCTGGGAGCGTAACCCAGGAACGTCTCGACCTTATGGGCTGGAAACCTTACCGTACGGGTGGCCTCATCCACCTGGCAGCCGTGGTCTGCAAGCAATTCCCGCATTTTTTTCAGCTCAACGAAGATACCGGTTTTGGCCAGCAGGTCCAGAGAGCATTGATGAATCCTCTGAATCTCGTCATCACTTAGCACTTTTAAGGAAGAGGCTATCATGGGTTGGCTCCTTTCAAAGCCCGGGCCGGCTGAACATTCGGTCAACCGAGGTTCACCTGTGCCGACCCCTGGTGCGGGGGTTGCCCTGAATCCGGGTTGCTTGTGGGGCGCATTTAATTGAATCGCTATTCAGTTAAATCTATTTCTATTGATCAACCCGGTTTCTGTCAACATATAATTTTACGCTGTTATTCGTTGCCAGCATCTCAGCCAGAATTTGTGGCCTATGGATGACGAGCAATATAGTATATATTCGAATGTATACACGAAATCTGTTCGGCATGGCGAATATACCCGGGGCACCATCCATCTGTCAAACTGACGAAATAGCTTACTGAATAGCTGTTCAGATAGATCCGCCACACATTTTTCGGCACGGCTGTTGATCGGGCCACCTCTGCAGTGTTAACGCCATGGAGACTGCCAGAAAGACCAAAGGGGCGACGGGAATTCTACCCCTTGCCCCTTTATTCACCCCCCCAAAACTGCTACTAAGCGTCAATTGCATTGGCCCAAAGCCCAAAGAGGGTCACAAAACCGGCAACCGTGCTGTCGGGCTTGTCATTTCATCTTAAGACTTTCTGTGAGATCGTATGCCGAGTCATGAATTGAAAACCATTTGCGTCTTCTGCGGATCGAGCCCGGGCGCCCGGCCCGAATACCTGCAAACCGCCGTCGAGCTGGGCCACGCCCTGGCCCAAAAAGGCATCGGCCTGGTTTACGGCGGCGCCAACATCGGGATCATGGGGGCCCTTGCTCGCGCGGTCCTGGAAAAAGGCGGCCGGGTCACCGGGGTCATGCCCAAAGCGCTGGCAAAAAAAGAAGTCGCCTTTACCGACTTGGCCGACCTTCGGGTGGTGGGGACCATGCACGAACGAAAACAGCTCATGGCCGACATGGCAGATGGGTTCATCGCCCTGCCCGGCGGCCTGGGCACAGCCGAGGAATTCATTGAGGTGCTCACCTGGGCCCAGCTCGGCATCCATGAAAAGCCCTGCGGGCTGCTCAACATCTGCGGTTTTTACGACCGCCTTCTCGACTTTCTCGACCATGCCACCGGAGAGCAGTTCATGGCCCCGACCCACCGGGGCATGGTCCTGGTGAACGCCTCACCAGAGGCCCTGCTGGACGATTTTGCCGCCTTCACCCCGCCGGTGTTCAACAAGGCTGCATGGGCGCTCAAACTCAACGGGGCCAAGAACTGAAAACCATGCGAACGGCTTTTTGATGAACGCATCATGGGCGCTGGCAATATGAGCCATCAACGCTGGTCAACTGAAAAAGCAAACGACTGGTACGATAACCTGCCCTGGCTGGTGGGGTGCAATTTCATTCCCAGCACGGCCATCAACCAGATGGAAATGTGGCAGAAAGAGACCTTCGATACCGCCACCGTCGACCGCGAACTCGGCTGGGCCGCGGATCTGGGGTTCAACACCGTCCGGGTCTACCTCCACGACCTTGCCTGGAAGGTCGATGCCAGGGGATTCAAGGCACGGGTCGACCACTTCCTGGACATGGCCATGGCGCACGGCATTCGCACCATGCCGGTCCTCTTCGATGACTGCTGGCATGAAAAACCGGCACCCGGCAGGCAACCGGCGCCGGTACCGGGAGTTCACAACTCCGGCTGGGTCCAATCCCCGGGTCGAAGAAAAGCCACGGACAGGCGATTCTGGCAGGAACTCGAAGCCTATATCAAGGATATCTTCACCACCTTCGGCCATGACGACCGCATCCTCATCTGGGACCTGTATAATGAAGTGGGAAACATATTTCTACCCACCCTTTCTCGTCCCTGGAGCCAAAAGGCGTTTCGGCTTCCCTGGCTGATGCTCCGCTACTTTCTGCTCCCCTGCCCCACCTTGCCGCTTCTCGAAAAAAGCTTTCAATGGGCCCGAAGCGCCGATCCGGACCAGCCCCTGACCGCCAGCATCTGGTTCTTCGATCCGGCCCTGAACCGCTACCTGCTGGAAACCTGCGATGTCATCACCTTTCACAACTACAATGACGCGGACAGCCTTTCCCGGCAGATCAAGAAGCTGAAAGGCGCCGGCCGCCCCCTGATCTGCACCGAATACATGGCCCGGCCCCAGGGAAGCTGTTTTGCCACCCACCTGCCCATATTCAAGGCGACCAGGGTCGGTTGCTACAATTGGGGGCTGGTCAGCGGAAAAACCCAAACGATCTATTCCTGGCAATCGAAGTCCGGCCGACCTGAACCGTCCCTTTGGTTTCACGATATTCTCCATTCCGACGGAACCCCCTACAATCCGGCCGAAGTCCGAACGATCCGTTCGCTGACCGGCAGCGGATGAGGCGCCACCAGCAGAACGTCTGGCTCCATCCGAGCCCCATCGGTGGGCTCAAGCTGCATTATTCACTTTCTGTCCATATATCAAAACGGCTTTTCATACGCGATCCCGCCATAGATTTTGTATCCACAAAATTTTCTGATATACTGAGTTCAATCAACGCTGCTTGAATCCGACCGAGATCCCACCTGCCCCCAATTGGCAACTGGCTCGGGTCACCCCGACGTCTGGGGATAACGTGCCTGTCTTTGATTTCAGATTGTTTATGAAAACCGGAAAGAAAGTCGAGGGAAACAGGGTTATGACTGAATGCAAACACACGGAAAACAAGGTTGAAAGAGAACGCGTCTTCCTGTCTGCCGTTATCGACAATATCGAAGAAGCCATCGTCATTTGCGACGAGACTGGCAAACTGGTCCGTTTCAATGAGGCGGCGAGACGATTGCACGGCCTGCCCGAGGAGCCCATACCACCGGATCAATGGGCCGAGTACTATGACTTGTATCAAAAAGATGGAATGACACCGCTGCCCATAGAGGAAATTCCCCTGTTCCGCGCCTTGCAAGGCGAGCAGGTTAAAAAAACGGAGATTGTCGTCGCCCCCAAACATACCCACCCTCACGATTTGATTTGCAGCGGGCAGGCGCTGACCGACAAAACGGGCAGGAAGATCGGCGCCGTGGTTGCCATGCACGACATCACCGACCGCAAGCGGTTTGAAAATGCATTGCGGGAGAGTAAAGCACGTTACGAAGAAGTCATCTCCATGATTTCCGACATCGTCTGGCGTTACGAAGTGGACGGTCAGGGGCAATTTGTCAGAAGCTACATATCACCGGTCGCAGACCGGCTGCTGGACTTGCCCACTAAAACCGTCGGCGACAGTTTCGACAAATACTTGTCCTACGTGCATCCCGAAGACCTGCCGGTTGTCCAGAAGTCCCTCTTGCAAGGGCTGGCCGCAACGGCCAAGGAAAGCGCTGTGGAATACCGGCTGTGCCGGCCCGACAAAACCATTTGCTGGGTCCGTTCCCGCGGGTCGGCCTATTCGCAACCGGACGGACACGTTACCGCTTTCGGAACAACCACCGACATCACCAAACAAAAACAGGCCGAGGCAGCGCTTCGGGATAGCGAAAAAAAATACCAATCGTTGTTTGACAATGCCCAGGTCGCACTTTTCAGGACAAGTATTTCCGACGGAAAACTGATTGAAATCAACCAGCGCTATGCTCAAATAGCAGGCTATAAAACCATTCAAGGCTGTATGGCCGAGTTCAATTCGAGCGATGCCTGGGCGGATCCAGACGGTCGTGATGAACTGGTACGAATCCTACTGGAAAAAGGGTATATCAATGATTACGAAACTGAAATCATTCGCAGGGACGGGGCCCACATCTGGATCCTGTTTTCGGCGACAATCTACCATGAACAAGGGTTTATTGAAGGCTCCATCATCGAAATCACCGACCGCAAACAGGCTGACCGGGAACGCGAGAAATTGCAGGCCCAGCTAATCCATGCCCAGAAAATGGAATCCGTGGGGCGGCTTGCCGGCGGCGTGGCCCATGACTTCAACAATATGTTGAGCATTATCCTGGGCAATACGGAAATCGTTTTGGAGGATATGGACACGGACAACCCGCTCGTCGGGAATCTGCTGGAAGTTCGAAAGGCTGCAGAACGCTCGGCTGAGTTTACCCGGCAACTTTTGGCCTTTGCTAGAAAACAGACCATCGCACCCAAGGTGCTCGATTTAAACGAAACAATTGACGGGATGCTCAATATGCTCCGGCGATTGATCGGCGAGGACATCGATCTTGCATGGCGGCCAAGTATCGATCTGTGGCCCATAAAGATGGATCCTTCACAGGTCAACCAGGTATTGGCAAATCTGGGTGTCAACGCCCGGGATTCCATAACGGGTGTCGGGAAAGTCACCGTTGAAACGGACAATGTCCGTTTTGATGACGACTATTGTCGCCAGCATGAAGGATTTAAACCCGGCGATTACGTGATGACAGCAGTCAGCGACAACGGCAGCGGAATGGACAAGAATACGCTGAAAATGATTTTCGAGCCGTTTTTTACCACAAAAAACGTGGGCCAGGGAACGGGCCTCGGTTTGTCTACCGTTTATGGCATTGTCAAACAAAACAATGGCTTTTTAAACGTTTACAGTGAACCGGGCGAAGGCACGACATTTAAGCTCTACTTTCCCAGGCATATCGAAGAGGCGGTTCAATCACAAAAGCGGCAGGTAACGGCAAAGGACATGGGCGGCGATGAAACCATTTTGCTGGTGGAAGATGAAAAGGGCATTCTTCGCATGACCACGATGATGCTTGAACGCCTTGGCTATAACGTTCTTCCCGCCTCCACGCCTGCTGAGGCCATGGGTATCGGCGGCTCATACGCCGGGAAAATCGACATGCTGATAACCGACGTTGTCATGCCTGAAATGAGCGGCCACGACATGGCTAAAGAATTATTGCTCGCACACCCGGATCTCAAGTGCCTGTTCATGTCCGGTTACACGGCCAATGTAATCGCCCATCATGGGATTTTAGATGAAGGAATCCAGTTCATCAACAAGCCGTTTTCAAAACCGGAACTTGCCGCCAAAGTCAGGGAGGCGCTGGCTGGGGCCAGAGGCATCTTTCAAGGTTAATGATCGTAACACGCCGAGGTGAAGACTGGCGGGCAAACCGATGTTTCAAGGCATAGGTGATTCTCTGCTTCTTTTCCCCGGGCCATGTATTTCATCTGCGCCAATGATAAAAATGAGCGCCCCTTCCAAGCGCCATGGCTCCGGCGGGTCTGTGTCGAGAAATGTTACGGGTCGAAAGACTAAAAAACAGCCTACGGCAAGAAACGTTCCCCCTTCGCCCGACGTATTATCGCTTGGTTGGCGGCGTATCGGGAGCATGGACCACCACCCGGCCGCCTTCGTTGACCCGGACCGCGCTTTTGCCCGGGCTGTAGGCGATGCCGATGGCTTCGCCGGCAGGATCGAGGATACGCCATCCGTTGGGCCCCCGGCCCGGGTCAGCGTGAAACCCCATGCGCTCGACCCGGGCGGCCAGGTCGCCGTCATCCAGCGCCAGCGGTTTCCATAATCCTGATTGAAGCGTCCGCCCGCACTCCAGGGCGATAATGGCCTGGGGGGCGTTCTCCGATCCCATATGGTAATAGGCCAGCTCCGGCAACACCTGCCCCTGGCGGAACATCTCCGTCACGCTCCGGCTGGGTTGAAACCTTCCGTAACTGCGGGCCCAGCGCCCGACCGCACCGGCGATTTTTTCAAACAGCCCCATAACGCCCTTTTCGATTTGACAAAGGGATCCATACCCCTTTTTTAGGCTTCAACTTTCTGGTTTCGTCTACCCAAAATGCGGTCCCATTGCTCTCGAGTGCGCTAAACGTTGAACCGGAAGTTGACGATATCCCCGTCCGCCATGGGATAGGTCTTGCCTTCGAGCCTCACGGTCCCCCGCTTCCGGGCTTCTGCATAGGTGCCGGCATCCATGAGATCATCATAGGCCACCACCTCGGCCCGGATAAAACCCTTTTGGATATCCGAATGGATCTCCCCGGCCGCTTCCAGGGCCGGGCAGTCTTTGCTGATGGTCCAGGCTTTGACCTCGTCCTCGCCCACGGTGAAAAAGGATATCAACCCCTGGAGCCGGTAGGAACGGCGGATCACCCGGTCCTTGGCTGATGCCGTGACATTGAATTCTTCGAGAAAGACCTCGATCTCCTCGGCATCCATCTGGCCCAGTTCCTGCTCCAGCTTGCCGCGGATGACCATGCCGTCTTCACGGGAAACCAGGTCGCCGGCCTGAGGCAAATCCTCGTCCTCGTCCTCGTTGTTGAACAGCACCAGCATCGGCTTTGCCGAAACAAAAGCGAAACCTCTCAGGAGCGGTGCCGTGGCCAGTTCGGGATCGTGACGAAGCGGCGACTCAGCCTCCAGGCAATCGCGGCACCGAAGCAGCAACCCCCGCTCCTCTTCACTGACCGGCCGTCCCCGTCGCTTCTCCTGGTCGATGCGCTCCATGCGTTTTTCCACCACAGCCAGATCGGCAAGAATCAGATCCTGGTCGATGTCGTTGAAATCGCTCTGCGGGTCCGGGGGCTCGGCCCCGAACACGCTGAAATTTCGCACGGTATGGATCAACGCATCGCAATCCCTCACCGGCGTCCACAGGTTCTGATCCCTGTCGGATTTGCCGCCGTGGCGGCCGGGCAGGAAATATTCCACCTGGGCATAGGTGGTTTTTTTGGGCGAATACATGCCGCTTAGCCGGTCCACACGCTCATCCGGCACCCGGACCGTACCGATCCGGTCTTCGGTTCGCTGGGCGCCGGTGGCCGGCGTGCCGGTCAGTGCTTCAAAGACAGTGGCCTTGCCCGACTGGGAAAGGCCGATAATTCCGAGTTTCATATGGATAACGCCTCCGTGGGTTGTTCCGGATCGTAAATAACCGGCCGGTCCGGCCAGACCCTTGCCTTTGGAGATGCGGCCAGGATCTGAAGTCAAGAATCATACCATACCCATTTATACACCCCGCCGAATGAAGGCAAGAAAAGATTCCCTGTGGTTCAGGTTTGACACCGTGAGCCCATACCGCATATACTGATTCTATAAATGTTTACCAACGCCGCCGAAACGCGTTAGGCTCCATCCGGAACAGACCGCCGATCGCAACCGCAAATCCTCCGCGCCTCCAATTAAGCTGCGTGGTTCCCGACTCCGGGCTCCTTGCTGCCAGCTCCGCTCACCACCGCCATCGATCCCGTCTGGGCATTCGGGCCACAGGCGCAGGCCTGCGGCAAAACCGAAAGGAGGACCCATGACACAACCATCGAACAATTACGACACCCTGATCCGTGTGGCCCAGGCCATCTCCGCCACGAGGAACCCGGAAGAAATCTGTCTGGTGACCGTCGAAGGGGTCAACAGCGCTCTGGGGGCCAAGGGCAGCACCCTGTTTCTCATCAACCGCAAGACCGACGAACTGGAAATCGCCGCATCCTACGGCCTGAGCCGGAACTACCTGGAAAAAGGACCGGTCAGTGCCCTTCGCTCCATCGCCGAATCCTTCAAAGAAGGCCCCATCGCCATCTATGACGTTTCCGACGACCCCAGGATCCAGTACCCGGAGGCCGCCGTCCAGGAAGGAATCGCCTCCATCATGACCGTACCCATCATTATTCACGACAATATCATCGGTGCCCTGCGGGTATACACGGCCGAGCCCTGGGAGTTCGGCCTGGCGGATGTGAATTTTGTCCAGGCCGTGGCCCAGATGGCCGGCATGGCCATCGATCTTTGCCGCATGAACCGGGGACTGAAAAACAGCATCGAAATCTTAAAGACCATGCGGGACCCGAGCCTGATCAAGGCGGCGCAACCCGCGATGGCCCCGGGCTCGGCCTGAGCCCCAGGGGCGCCTGGTTTTCCATCTTTAAATGGCTTTTCGCCTCATCCCGGCGCAACCGCGCCCCTGGGAAGTTCGCTGAGCAGGGGCGCAATGGCCTATTTTTCAACCCTGGACAATCCCGCAAATACAAGAATGCAATGGAAACATCGATGGGGGCCATCCATTGAAAAACCGACCCCTGGCGGGCACTGCCTAAAACCCATGTGACGGAAGGGCAACGTCGGGGGTGACTTTTTTTTTCAACCGGCCTATACTTCTCGAATGTGCCGGGTAATAAACATGAGCCGGGCAGATACCGCGCCGGCTGAGGACCGCTGGCAGCGGACCTGCCGCCGATGGATTCTTGCCGCCATGGTGGTTGTTTCTCTTTTTGGAAAAACAGCCCTGGCCATGGCCGAGGTGACCGTCATCGACATTGACCACGCCAGGGTCGAAGATATCCTGCCCGCCGCCGAAATGCTCCTTTCCCCGAATGGCAAACTGAGCTTTGACAGAAGAACCCACGCCCTGGTGGTCATGGACAACCCGGAAGCCATTGCTGGCATCCGGACCCTGCTCAAAAAACTCGACGTCCCCGTCCCCCAGATCACCGTCCGGGTGCGGTTCGTGGAAAACCGCACCAACGATAAAAGATCCGTCACCGGCCGGGGCCGGGTTTCCGCACCGGGCGGATCCATCGGCACCCCGGGCACCAACGTCGATGGACTCAGACTGACTTTGGAAAACCGAAACCGGGCCTCCCGACACACCACCGAACAAATTATCCGAACCACTTCGGGCAGCCCGGCCCTGATCACCGTGGGACGGGAAATCCCCTATTCCCAAACCTGGAACTTGCTTTGCCGCAAATACGCCGCCTGCGGCACCAACACCGCGTTCCATCGGGTGGAGACCGGCTTTGAAATCACCCCGTCTGCCCGGGGCGACCGGGTGCACCTTCGCATCACCCCCCGCATCGGCTCCATGGATCCCGCCGTCCCCGGCGCCACCCGTTTTGCCGGAGCCGCCACCGAAATATTCACCACGCCCGGCCAGTGGATCGATCTGGGCGCCATGGTGGCCGCAGAAAACGAGGTGTTCTCGGAAATTCTCGGACGGGGAGGGGGTGCCGGGACAGAACAAACCAACATCATGATCCGGGTGGAAATGATCCGCTGATCGTCACCGCCCCGTTTTCCCGGTGCCAACGCACACCCATGGACTTATAATTTTAAAATAAAACTTATCTTCAACGAGTTATATCCAAACGAAAAAGAGGGAACCCCGTGAATGAAAAAGAAAAAAACGCCGAAAACAGGCACGCGCACCCACTGCTTTCCGGTATGCCTGCGGCGAGGGCCAAAAGGGGCAAGGTCGTTTCAGCTGAAGAGGCCGTGCGTGTGATTCAAGACGGAGATACCGTCGCCACAGGGGGGTTTGTGGGCATCGGGTTTGCCGAAGAACTGGCCATTGAGCTTGAAAAATATTTTCTGCGCAACCAAAAGCCGCGGAATTTAACTTTGATTTACGCAGCCGGCCAGGGAGATGGCGCTGAAAGGGGGTTAAACCATTTGGGCCATGAAGGTCTGGTGGAAAGGGTGATTGGGGGACACTGGGGTCTTGTGCCCAAACTCCAACAACTGGCCATCGCCAACAAGATTGTTGCCTACAATCTTCCCCAGGGCGTCATCTCGCATATGTACCGCGACATTGCTGCCAAGAAGCCCAGAACCATAACGACGGTCGGCCTGGGCACTTTTGTCGATCCGCGCCACGGCGGCGGCAAAATCAACGACAAGACAATTGAGGATCTGGTTGAAATCATCTCTTTTGATGGTCAAGAGTATCTCGCCTACAAGACCTTGCCGATCAATGTCGCCATTTTGAGGGGAACCACCGCCGATACCGACGGCAATGTCACCATGGAAAAGGAGGCCCTGACACTCGAGTCTCTGGCCATTGCCACTGCCGCCAAAAATTCAGGCGGGTTTGTCATGGTGCAGGTTGAAAGGATTGCTGACCGCGGAACGTTAAACGCCCGGCAAGTCAAAATTCCTGGCATTCTGGTGGATTGCGTGGTCGTATCCCGGCCTGAGAACCACTGGCAGACATTTGCCGAGAGATACAATCCGTCTTTCAGCAGCGAAGTGAAAATTCCCATGCAAACGATTGACCCCATGGCGCTGGGGCTCAGAAAAATCATCGCCAGACGGGCGGCCTTCGAGTTAAAGGCAAACAGCGTGGTTAATTTGGGCATCGGCATGCCGGAGGGAATCGCCGCCATCGCCAACGAGGAAAAAATTTTGGATTATATTACAATGACGGCCGAGCCCGGAGTCATCGGGGGCGTTCCCGCCGGAGGATTAAACTTCGGAGCCGCAACCAATACGGAGGCTGTCATCGATCAGCCCAATCAATTCGATTTTTATGACGGCGGCGGACTGGATATGGCATTTCTGGGCCTGGCCCAGGCCGATAAGGCGGGCAATTTAAATGTCAGCAAATTCGGTGCGAAACTTGCCGGCGCAGGCGGATTTATCAACATCAGCCAAAATGCCAAAAAAGTCATTTTCCTGGGCACGTTTACTGCCGGCGGGTTGAAGGTTTCCGTTGACGAAGGCCGTGTGAACATTGTGCAGGAGGGCAAGGCCAAAAAATTTATCGATGAAGTTGAACACGTGACCTTCAGCGGCAAGTATGCCCGCATGAAGAACCAGCCGGTGATTTACATCACCGAGCGCTGTGTTTTCAACCTGCATGAGCACGGAATGGAGCTTGTGGAGATCGCGCCCGGCATTGATATAGAAAAAGACATCCTCGCCTTGATGGATTTTCAACCCATTATCAGCGATGCCCTCCGCGTAATGGACGCACGCATCTACAGACCCGAAACCATGGGTTTGAAAGAAGATCTGCTGACCCTTGGATTGGAGGAGCGCTTCGCCTTTGATGCAGAGGAGAATCTCTTCTTTGTCAATTTCGAAGGGTTTGCCGTTAAAACGCATCAGGAGGTCGAGGATATCAAACGCACGGTGGAAAACATCGTGGCCCCTTTGGGCCAGAAGGTCTTCACGATCGTCAATTACGATAATTTCAACATCCTGCCCGATATCGTGGATGAATACACCGATATGGTGAAATACCTGGTTGACAACTACTATTCGGGGGTAACCCGCTACACGACCAGTATGTTTCTGCGAATGAAACTCGGGGACGCACTCAAAAAGCGGGATGTGGCGCCGCATATTTATGAAAGCAGCCAAGAGGCACGCCAGGCGTTGAAGAAAGAATAATGGGAAACAGAGCATTTCTGGATCCGGAAAACAGTGAGGCGCCACCCGCAGAGCCGGTGGCCTCAGCCAAGCCCTCCATGGGCAGGCTTGATATCCAGCGCTCAATTCTCAATGTTACGGATTGTTTTTGCTCTCGCTTCAAAACGTACAGCTGAAGATGCCGGGGCATTTGCCCCGGTGGCCTCCGGCCGGAAGGCGGTAAGTCCTGTTGTCCTGTGCGGTTCCGACAAAAGTCACCTGCTCAAGAGACCAGGGTTCGTAGGATATCCTCCTTGCCGATCACCCCCACCAGGCGACCGCCTGCAAGTACCGGAACGGTGTGGAAATTGTTGTCCACCATCAGGGCAGCCACGGTCTCGATGGTGGTGTCCGGCGCCACGGTTACAGGGCTTTCCGTCATGGCGTCGGCCACGGTCACCGCGGCAATCTTTTTCACCTCCCGCTCCACCTGTTTCATGGAGGTCAGGGGGATCAGGCCATCGAGGAAGGTGAACAGCGACGGGATGGGAAGTTTTTTCTGCTGGGCAATCAGGTCGCTCTGGCACAAAACACCCACCAATCGCCCCTCGTCGTCCACCACCGGAACACCGTTGATCCCCTTGTCCAGGAGCAATCTCGCCGCCTGGGTCACCTCCGTTTCCGGCGACAAGGTAATGGAATCCGAAGTCATGATCTCTGCAGCGGTTTTCATATGGCCCCCTTTGCCCCAAGTAAGAATCCGGTTGTCGGCAAAACGCCGGTGCAAATGAATATAGGATACCGGTCATGTGCGGCGGCGTAAATGCAAAATTCTTGTCTCCCGGGATCGATTGATATAGAAATGCAAATTGTGCCATCGACAGTTGGCGCTAACCATGCCCTCAGGACGTGAATCCCAACTGCAAATCGAAACAAAAACCGGAGACAACATCACCATGACTTACACCCTGAAAGATATTCTGCACCTGGAAGTGGGCCCTGCCCTGGGATGCACCGAGCCGGTGGCCATCGCCCTGTGCGCCGCAGCGGCGGTATCGGTCCTGCCAGGCCGCGATATGGATCGGATCGAGATCTGGGTCGACCCCAACATCTACAAAAACGGCTTGGCCGTGGCCATTCCGGGTACCGGCGGGCTGAGCGGCATGGACATGGCGGCCGCCATCGGCGTCGTGGGCGGTGATCCGTCCCTGGGATTGGAAGTACTCGAACCGGTGGACGCGGAGGTTGTCCGACAGGCCCGGCAATGCCTGGCAGAAGGAAGGGTTCAAATCAATCTGATGACGGATCATCGCGGCCTGTACATCCGCTGTGCCGTAATCCGCGGCAAAGACCGGGCCGAAGCCGTGGTGGAAAAACTTCACGACAACATCGTCTCCATTTCCTTGAACGATCAGCCGGTCCTCGATTCTCCCCTGCTGAAAACCCAGACAACGCCATCGGGCAGCTCCCCCCTGGCAGATCTTGAAACCTGGCTCAAGCAGCAAACCGTGGAAGAGTTGATGGAAATCGTTGACAATCTCGACGATGACGATCTTGAATTCCTTCGCCAGGGCGTGGACGTCAACATGCGGCTGGCCGATTACGGGCTCAAGCACGGTTCGGGACTGGGGATCGGCAAAGCCCTGGAACGCCTGGTTCGCCAGAAACTGATTCACCGGGACATGATTATAGCCGCCCGCATCCTCGCATCGGCAGCGGCCGACGCCCGCATGGCCGGGGTGAAAATGCCGGCCATGAGTTCAGCCGGAAGCGGCAACCATGGTTTGACGGCCATCTTGCCCATCTGGGCACTGAAGGACTTCGTGGCCTGCGACGAAACGACCCTGTTGAAGGCCATCGCCTTGAGCCACGTCATCACGGCCTACATCAAGGCCCATACCGGTAGGCTTTCAGCCATCTGCGGATGTTCCGTTGCCGCCGGGGCCGGGGCCGCCGCCGGGGCCGTCTATGTACTGGGCGGCGACCATTACCACGTGGCCGGGGCCATCAAGAACCTGGCCGAAGACCTGGCCGGCGTCATCTGCGATGGGGCCAAGGCCGGATGCGCGCTGAAACTGGCCACAGCGGCGGGCACGGCCATACAGGCGGCCCTGTTCTCCCTTCAGGGGGTGTTTGTCCAGCCCACCGACGGCATCATCGGAATATCGCCGGAGCAGACCATGCAGAACCTGGGAACCCTGAGCACCCAGGGCATGATCGAAACCGACCGGACCATTCTTCGGATCATGCTGGCAAAGAAATTTTCCGGATAGCGGATTTTCGCAACAGGGTGTCACACCGGGATCGTCCCCCCGCTGCGGTTTCCCCGTAACAGACAAGGCCGGGCCCCCAAAAGGGTCCGGCCTTGTCTGTTTCAAATGTGGGCAAACCGGCCTGTCAGGGCTCGGCGAGGAGCTCCTCGATGGCGGCAAGCAGGGCTTTTCGATCCACAGGTTTGGAAAAGGTCCGGCTGGCGCCAAGGGACTCGGCCATGCGAAGGTAATTTTCCGGAGCGATGCGGGCACCGCCGGAGATGGCGATGATCTTTACGACGGGCGACTCCTGACGGAGTTCCAGGATCATCTCGATCCCTTCCTTTTCCGGCATGATCAGGTCGGTGATAATCAGGTCAGCCGGTGCCCGGCGGTAGGCATCAAGCCCCTCTTTTCCGTCGGCAGCCACCGCCACTTCGTACCCGGCTCGATCCAGCAGGTTTTGTAACAGCTTTCGAATCTGCACATCATCGTCAATGATCAGAATTTTCGCCATGACCCCCTTCTTCCCATATGGCCACCGTCACCATGGGACTGGTGGCAAAGACTGCCATGGTCTTCCCAGAGGCAAGACCATGGCAGGCGCTGCTGGGTGCAACAACCGGGGCTAGTAGATCGGCTTGAGTTGAACCCGCCGATTTTTTGCACGGCCTTCTTTGCTGTCGTTGGTAAACATGGGCCGGGAAAGCCCGAACCCATCGGCCTCAAGCCTGCCCGGTGCGATCCCCTTGTCGATCAAGTACTGACGCACCGACTTGGCCCGGCGTTGGGACAGTTGCTTGTTAAAAGCAGCATTACCCACATTATCAGTATGGCCCTGGACCTGGACGTTCAGATCCGGATTGTTTTGGAGCACCGTCACGACGTCGTCCAGAATGGGCATGGCGTCGGGCCGGATGTTCCATTTGCCCGAATCGAAGTTGACCCCGGTCAGAACCCAGCACCCTTCGGGCGTAACCTTGGCGCCCCTGGGCGTGTCCGGACACAGATCGTCGTTATCCAGGACCCGTCACCATCGGTGTCCAGGGGGCAGCCGTCGGAGTTCACCTTGGTTCCGGCCGGCGTTCCCGGGCAACGGTCCTGGTAATCGTAAACACCGTCCCCGTCCGTATCCAGGGGGCAGCCCATGGCATCCACGGAACCCCGCGGGCCGTATCCGGGCACAGATCCCGGTCATCGGTAACGCCGTCGCCGTCGCTGTCCTTGGGCGCTGCGGGGGCCACCGGCTCGGGTTTGGGGGCCGCAGGTCCAAGAAAAACCTTACGGACAAAATCGGCCATATCCCCACCGGCGGTGATATCGGCCGCATTCACGGCAAATCCGCATTGACCGGCATCGGCGATGCGTTCCAGAAGCGCCTTGCCTTGAGGGCTCATGCCCACCTGGATGGTATAGATACAAAGCCGGTCGCCGAATTGATCCTTGAGCTGCCGGGCGGCTTCCACCGGGGCTTCAGGCATGTCCTCTCCGTCGCTGACAACGATCAGGGCCATATCGCCGGTTCCATCCTGAAGGTCCGTTCCCGCGGCACCCAGGGCCAGTTCCAGGGGACTGTTCCCGCCAGCGCAATGAAGCTGTTCCAGCCCTTTTTCCAGTGTCGCCGCAGGTAATTGCCCAGGGGTTGGAGCAGCAGCGTTTTTTCCGATGACATGCAGGAGCCGTGACCAAGGAACGCAGGGCGCTTTGGAGGGTCAGATCCGGAATGGTCCGGTTCAGCCGGGAAACGATATCCTTGGCCAGATCAAATTTACGGATACCGTCGTGGCGCCAGGCCATGGAGTCCGAGGCATCCAGCACCACCATGAACGTCTCGGCCTTCTGGGTCATGTCTCCGGCGCTGAGTTCCGGATTGAGGTCCTGGGGGGTGAAAGCCGGTGGCATCTTGATCGCACAACCGGCCATCAGGGCGGCGGCAATCATAACGACGAAAAAACCTGAAAAGTTTCTTTTCATCTTTCCCTCCTTGATTTGGGCGGAACGTTCTGGCCGGACCTAAAAGGCCAGTAAAGACAAACGCCTTCTCCTCAAAAAAACAGACCAGATATGAGGAAGTGAAGGCTGTTGGACAAAAAAACCCGAAGGTTGTAGGGACCATAATAGGCGGTTGGCAAGGACTTGTCAAAAAGACTTTCATGTTTTTTAGCCATGGGACCAAAACAGGAAAGGTTCGATTGAACAAGAAGATTGGAATCGGCGATATCTTCGACGGCCTCTATGGTGGTGGCCTTTCCCCTGCCATGGGTCACGGAAGATTGACGCAAATCCACAGTCGGAAAGGCTTGACAACGTTAACGGTCCAGCATAATTTGCCGGCGGCGAACGAGGGTGGACGACCGGGAAGAAACGGTCAAGGCAAATCGCCAGGCCCGGAGGGAGAGACGTTGACCTGTCCCTGGAAGGGACGCTCTTCGGATATGCCAAACGTTTGGCCCTTTCGATTTTTGCCCGGCCCCACCGGCAGCGCCAATGGGTTCTGACCATGCCTTGGGGACATGGACCCACATGTTGTATTGGAACCCGACATACCTGAAATCAAGAATCTCTGAACAAGGAAAACGCCCATGACCCCTGCTGATCTTCGGCGGATCGAGGCCTGGTACCGTGCCTATGCTGACCGGTTTCTGGCATCGACAAGGAGACGGACCGCGCCGTCCGGATGAAAACCGCCCACACGGCCAGGGTTCGGGCAAATATTGTACAGATCGGTCAGGGGGTCGGGCTGGAAGCAAACCGGCGGCTCTTGGCCGAGGCCACCGCCCTTCTTCACGATACGGGCCGCTTTCGCCAATTCCGTGATTATCATACCTTTGTGGATGCGGTCTCGGTGAATCACGCCCGTATGGGGCTCAGGGAAATCGGCAAGGAGCAGATACTGGCAGGGCTGGACACCGAAGAACGGCGCCAGGTCTGCCGGGCCGTGGCCTGGCACAATGCCCAGTCCCTGCCCGCCGACCAGCCGGCCCCTGTTCTGGAACTGATCCGCCTGCTGCGTGATGCCGACAAGGTCGATATCTTTGAGGTAACCCTGGAGCGATACGAAGGCCGCAACCTGGAAAACAACGAGGCCGTTGACCTGGGTCTGCCCGATGCACCGGCGTGTTCGCCGGCCCTGCTGGAAGCCATAGCCGCCGGACAGGTGGTTCCGTTTCACCTGATCCGATCCATCAACGACTTTAAACTCGCCCAACTCAGCTGGATTTTCGACATCCAGTTCACCCGACCTTCCACATCCTGGAAAAACGGCAGATCGTTCCCCGCCTTTGCGCCGTCCTGCCCAAAACACCCCCAGTAACTGCAACCCTCCGGAAGGTCACAACCCATTTGGCCTGCATGGTGGAAGAAAAGTACCGTGCGAAGAGTGAACCGAAATGACCAAAAGCGGATGGGTTCAGTGACAGAAAAAGTCGGCATCTCCGATATGCCCTGACCGCGCCTCCAAAGGCCAGCCGCGGAAAGGGACGGGTGGTTAGGGCACCTGTACGGTGGTCGTATGGCAGGGATTGATCTGGGGGGACGTCTGAAATCTCTTCCAGGGGGGAGGGCTCGAGGGAGACCGGACCGCCAGTGGCCATGACCCCGGCGGTGGCGTAATGCATCAGGGTCAAAAGCTTTCGGGCCGACACAACCCCAGAGGCTTCGGGCAACGGATTCATTGCGGCGGCAAGGGCCTCGGCCTCCTGCTTCAGGGCCGCCAGATCGTCACACCAGGCAGCGATCCGTTGATGGTCATCGGTGCCTGACGTCCGATATTTTTCTTTAAGCCGCTGAAGCTGGGCCGCGGAGCAGGCCTTGAGCTTTTGTCGGTCAGTTGCGCTCAGCCCCTCCGAGCGCCGGCCAAGGCAGGCGTCGAACCGGTGGTCCACGCACTGCTGTGCCCGATCCATGGCAGCGGCCGCGACCGACATGAAAAACCGGGGCATCCGGACCCTCAAAACCTCCAGCCGCTGGCCGTGGATGGCCGTCACGCGGGCGAACTCTTCGGCGGCCTGCTGCCAGAAAACCCCGTTGACCGCACGGTAGAGATCAACAAGGGAGCGATGCTCCGTCACGGCTTTTTGCAGGGCGCCCATGATGCGGGGGACCTGTCCGGCAGTCCGCCCGAACAGCCGTTTTCCCGTGGCCATTTCGAAAATAATGGCCGCCACGGCGTGCCAGTCCTGATAATGCAGCACTTTTCCAAGATCGCCATGGACCTTTGGCAAGGACCCGGTTGGGAAAAAAATGAGAGGGGGTGGCGTAGACCGGGGTCCGCCGAGCTGGGGTTGAACGAAGGCACCGGCGTCAGGGGACCCGAAGTCACAGGCTGTCTCCACGTCGATCAACCCCAGGGTGAAATCATCGGCTGAGGCCAAAAAAAGGGGATAGGCATCCGGATTGCCGGCCACCAGCAGGTTGTCCGGCTTTAAGTCCCGCATGGCCACGCCCTGTTTCCCCAGCCAGGCCAGCAGTTCCAATAAATTGGCGGCAAGGGCCTCCACCCGTGCCGGTTGCGGGCAAAGGCCTTGCTGTCGGCATGGGACCTGGCCATTTGCGCGTATGCCGTTTGTAACGCCGGTTCAGTCGCAAGGAGGCCCTGCCCAAAGAGACGATATCTTCCGCCGCTGTCACCGGCAGCCCCTGGCCGGCAACGTCGGGCCCGATGCCGGCTGCCGCCTGGTAGAAGAACGCCCGCAACCGTCCGGAGTCGACAGCCTCGCCCGGGTCTTCGGCCATCATGGCCCGAGCATCGTCCTCAAAACGCCGGCAAAGTTTTTGCAATTCAAAGCAGGCCCAACCATTCCGGCCACCGTAACGGTTCTCAAAACCGCGGCAGTCTGCCGCCGGGTCGGCATCAGAGCTGGCCAAGGCGGCCAGCAGGGTCCCGGCATCGTCGAGTTCGGACAGGGCCTGGCTCATAAACCGATGGCGTGCAGATCCATGAAAAAGGCGAAAGCGCCGCCGATACGCAGATAGTCGCGATATTCTGGTCTCGCCTTGAGCAGGTCAAGGTACCGATCCTCCAAAGCCGCGGCCGCGACAGGGGCATCGTCGGCAAACCGGTAAATCCGGCTGAGGATGACTGACAGGGAGGGGATGATGCACTCCCGGGGTGCCAGACGTTCCACCAATGCCGATTCGTATCGGACACGTTGGGCGTAGTCCTCAAAATCGCCGATGGGTGTCGGTGGAATTTTGATGACCATGTGGGTATCGAAAATGGCATAAAAGCACTGGCTTCGACTCCCGGTACCTTCTCCGATGGGCCCGAGGGTCATTCGCCGTGACCGCCACTCGCCGTTGTGCTTGATGCTGAGCTGACAGACCCGACCGGTCCCGCCGGATGGATTTTCGACCTCCTCAATCCGCCCCGGTGCACCGGGGGGCGCCCCGATCTGACGCCGGTAGAGGTTGAGGAAAAAACGTTCCACATCGGCCAGGCCTGCCAGACGGGGTCTCTGGACCACCGGTGTCGGCTTGACGGCAGCCGACGCCCTGGGCAAGGCCTCTCGAGTCGACGCTTCCTTGCAACGTCTTGGAATCAATCCTGCAAATAAAACCAGAAACACCAGGATTCCGGCACCCACAAGGGGACGGCGGTAACGCCGCTCCATGCCACGCCAAAGGGTTTCAGCCCGATTCAGCCCGAATCGCAGCCGGAGGGCGATGGCTTCTGGCGTCCTGGGCAGGCCGGCCAAAACAGCACGGACCCGGGTCCGGTCTTCCTGGAGCTGTTGACCGTCACAATGGATGACCCAAACGTCGCCCTGGGGAAAAACCTGTTGGGCCCCCAGCAACCGGCCGTCTGCCATCACCACCAGGGTCGGGCCAAGGGCCGCCGCCCACAGCGCGGCCAAGCCGAGAAGAATCATCCCCATAAGGAACAGACGAAGGCGTTTCATGTTTCTTCGATATCACTTCAACACCGGCAAGGTCAAAGGGTCTGCCTGTGGTTCCCCCATTTTTTCAACCGGACCCGATCCCGTGTAACCAATTCCCCCGGACCGTCTCATTAGGGGCAGACAAGACAGGTGGCCCAGAGGGGCGACCGTGAAACCTTCCACACCCAAAGGAGAGACAATGCAACGGCAAATATCGCGCCGGTCCTTTATCAAGGGAAGCGTTGCAGCCGCATGCGGTCTGGCAGCCGCCACAAAGGCCACCCCGACAAAAGCCGCAGTCGATCAACCCCTGGCCACCCTTCTCGACATCAGAAAATGCATCGGGTGCGGCGCCTGCGTGGAGGCCTGCACCGAGACCAATGGCCACAAATACCCCGATCCGAAGAAGCCCTACCCGAAAATGTACCCCGAGCGGGTCAAGATCGAGGACTGGTCCGATCGCCAGGACGTGACCGATCGCCTGACCCCTTACAACTGGCTCTATATCCAAACTGCCACCGTCACCGTAAACGGGGAGGAACGGGAGCTGACCATCCCCAGACGATGCATGCACTGCGTCAATCCACCCTGCGTCAAGCTCTGCCCCTGGGGCGCAGCACGCCAGCTTGAAAACGGCATCGCCCGTCTCGACGCCGACCTTTGCCTGGGAGGCGCCAAATGCCGTACGGTCTGCCCGTGGCAGATTCCCCAGCGCCAGACCGGTGTCGGCCTCTACCTGGACCTCCTGCCCGCCTTTGCCGGCAACGGCGTCATGTACAAGTGCGACCGCTGCTACGACCGGATCGCCCAGGGCGAAGAGCCGGCCTGCATCGAGGCCTGCCCCGAAGGGGTTCAGACCATCGGCCCCCGCAACGAGATCATCAAGCAGGCACACGCCCTGGCAAAGGAGATCAACGGGTATATTTACGGTGAAAAGGAAAACGGCGGCACCAACACCATCTATGTCTCGCCCGTCCCCTTCGATCAACTCCAAAAGGCCATTGAAAAAGGGAAGGGACAGCCCCATCTGGCACCGGTGGAGGACACCATGGCCGACAACAATAATCTGGCCAAAGCCATGATGGTGGCCCCCCTTGCTGGCGTCGCCGCAGCCGTCGGCAGAATGTTCAAACACACCCAGGAAACCGGTAAGGAGGCCGACTGATATGAATCACACCCTGTCACCAGCCGCTGCCCCCCAGAGACGGCCGGTGCGTTACCTCTTCGCACTGACCCTGTTTCCTCTCCGCCCTGACCGGCTTTGCCCAGATGCCGATTTTCAAGCGCTATTACATCGCCGACCTTCCCGGGCTGGGCTGGCTGGCCCAGTTCTATGTGACCTACACCCTGCACTACATGAGCGCCATCGCCTTTATGGCCATAGCCGCCTATGTCATCACCGATTACTGGCTCAACCGTCGTAAGGTCATGCAGATCAATCCGGCCGGTTATGCAAGGGGCGCCATGCTGATTGCGATCCTGATCAGCGGCATTCTGCTGGTCTTTCGAAATCTTCCCGGATATCGCTACTCGCCGGAACTGATCGTCTACCTGAACTTCAGCCACCTGGGCATAGCGGTGATCTTTCTTGGCACAGCCCTGGCCCTTCGGCTGCTGAAAAAGGGATGGACATCGCCCCGCTGAATCCGTATACACAAGGGAGTCAAACCATGAATGAAATTTTACTCTTTTTGATCGTGATAGGCGTCTGGTTCTTGCTCCAGGCGGTCATTCTGCCCAAACTCGGCATCCCCACCTGAATGGCCGACGCCTGTCAGGTGGCAGGCAAGGACAGTCAAGATGGAAAAATCGGATCCGCAGCGGATAACGGACGCGGACAGCGACCTGATACGGACCATCAATGAGGGGCAAACGGATCGTTTCTACGATCTGGTTCGAAAATACGAGGGGAGACTATACAGCTTCGGCGTAAAGATGTGCGGCAACGCCCAGGACGCCGAAGACTTGGTGCAGGACACCTTTCTCACCGTCTTTCGGTATATGGGCGGTTTCCGGTTTGAAACCCGATTCAAGAACTGGCTTTACCGGATCGCCACCAGCACCTGCTTGAAAAAAAAGCGACGCTCGAAATTCGCCCCGGACAAAGAACTTTCTCTGGAAGACTTTCTCCCAGGCGAAAACGAACCGAGACCGAGCGAAGTCCCCCGGTGGGCAAAAACGCCTTCGGAAAAGCTTCTCGACGAAGAAGTGGCCCAAACCCTGAACCAGGCCATACTCGACCTGCCGGAAAAATACCGAACCGTGGTGGTACTAAGGGATGTAGAAGGGTTTTCCACCGATGAAACCGCCCAGATTCTCAAACTGAGCGCCTCCAACGTCAAGGTCCGACTCCACCGGGCCCGGCTCTTTCTGAGGGAAGCGCTCAAAGGATACTTCGAAGATGACCCATGAAGACCACAACCATGCAGACTGTTTGGCCATGTTTGAAAAGCTTTCTGCCTATATCGACAACGAGTTGGACCCGGTGACCTGCAAAGATATTGAAAAGCATGCCTCAACCTGTACGGCCTGCCTTTCCTGCCTGGAAACCCTCAAGCAGACGGTTGCCCTGTGCAAAGAGGTCCCTGATCCGCGCCCCCGGGAAGCTTTTTCCCGGCGCCTGAATCAGCTCATCAAAGAAATCACCCATGCGTCTAAGGGCGCATGACCCCGCCACACAAGCTGAATCGGATCCAAATCTCTTTCATCCTGTCAACGCGACGATAACCGCCTTTATTTCCATGGAAGGGGGCGGGGGTGACAAACGAAGCGTTTTTTCTGTTCCGCCCCCCATGGCGACGATTGACATCGCCAATGGTTTCAAGTAGCATCGCCCTTGTATTTTCAACCCTTTGCAAGGGGAAAAAGTCATGATCATCGGGTTGGATGTGGGCGGTACGCATACGGATGTGGTACTTCTGGGAAGCGAGGGCCTGGAGCGATCCATCAAGGTCCCCACAGACACGGGAGACCTGTTCCACACCGTTCTGGCCGGGTTGGAACAAATCACCGAAGGTGTGGCGCCGGACCAGATTCACCGGCTCGTGCTGAGCACCACGTTGACCACCAACGCCATCGTCCAGAACCGAGTGCCGCCGGTGGGCATGATCGTCTCCGGCGGCCCGGGCATCGATCCGGAATTCTACCGTCCCTGCGAACACTACCGCGTGGTGTCCGGTTCCATCGACCACAGGGGCCGGGAGGTCGAAGGCATTCGGCCTGAGGAAATCGAAGCGGCGCGCCGATACTTCAAGGAAGCAGGCATCTCGCATGTGGGTGTGGTGGGCAAATTTTCCACCCGAAATCCCGCCCACGAACTTGGCGTCTTGGAAATTATAGGCAACGATTTTGAAAAGGTCTTTCTGGGGCATCGCATCTCCGGAAATCTCAATTTCCCCCGGCGCATCGCCACCACCTATCTCAACGCCGCGGTCTATCCAGTTCACAAGCCTTTTTTCGAAGCGGTTCGAAAGTCACTGGACCAAAAGGGGCTATCGGTGCCGATCCGCATTTTAAAGGCCGACGGCGGCAACATGAACCTGGACGCCTCCATCGATTTTCCGGCCCAGACCATCCTCTCGGGACCGGCAGCCAGTGTCATCGGTTCGTTGGCCTTTGCACCCGAAGAAGAAGACGCCCTGGTCCTGGACATTGGCGGGACCACCACGGATATGGCGCTTCTGGTCAACGGCGCCCCCTTGCTCGATCCTCTGGGCATCGTCATGGGGAAACATCAGACCCTGATCCGCAGCCTTGAGACCCAGTCCATCGGCATCGGCGGAGACAGTATGGTTCAGGTCGTCGACGGCCGAATCATCGTCGGCCCCGAACGGCTCGGGCCCGCCATGGCTTACGGCGGCCCGGCCCCGACCCCCCACTGACGCCATGTTCGTCCTGGGAATGATCCGGGCCGAGGGGCTTGAAAAAGCCGAGGCCGGCCTTCGGCCCCTGGCCGGCGCCCTGGACCTGAGCGTGGAAAAAGCCGCCGGTAAAATTTTCGATGCCGCCTGTCACACCATCCTCGATGAAGCCGAACGCATGATTGATCGCATCAACGCCAAACCGGTCTACACCGTCCACGAAATGCTCGACGGTCACAGGGTCAAGCCCAAAAAGCTTCTCATCCTGGGAGGCCCGGCCCTTTACTTTGCCAACCGACTCGAAGAGATCTCCGCTTTCAAAGTCGGCGTGGTACCGCGCTGGGCAGTGGCCAACGCCATCGGTGCGGCCCTGGCCAGAACAACCTGTGAGGTGACGCTCTTTGCCGATACCGACCGGGGAACGGTAACCGCTCCCGAAGAAAATTTCAGTCAATCGGTAAAAAGCAACTTTTCCGTTTCAGACGCCGTGGACATGTCTTTCGGCCTGCTACGCACCAAGGCCATCGGTTGTGGGGCCAACCCGGACCACCTGGAACTGGAGGTGGTGGAACAGATGAGCTTCAACATGGTCCGGGGCTTTTACACCACGGGCAAGAACATTCGGGTCAAAACCCAAGTCAAGCCCGGCCTGATCCACGGATACGATCCGGTCGCCGGCAAACTGACCTGACCGACCGACGGCGATCCCGCAAAACCGGCCAAACTGGAACAACGAACCAACCGGCCCAACCGGCTAACCGGCAAACCGGCCCAACTGGACCCCCATGATCACCGCCAAACACAAAACCGGTCTCGTCTTCTTTCCGGCCTTCGACTGGGCCATCAGCCCGACCCACCCGGAACGCGAAGAGCGCCTGCTCTATACCCAGGACCAGGTCCTGGAAGAAGGGGTCTTCGACATCGCCGGCATTGAAGAGTTCAAGCCGGACATGGTCGCCGTCAAGGATATCCAGCGGGTACATTTCTGCGTGCCCGATGTCTGGGCCATGACAACCGAGTCGCACCTGATCAGCGCCGGCGGCGCCAAAACCATCGGCATGGCCGTGTGCGAAAAGACCGTCGAACGGGGCTTTGCCCTGGTGCGCCCACCGGGACACCATGCCATGCGTATGGTCCACGGCGGCCGCGGCTTTTGCGCCATCAACATTGAGGCCGTCATGATCGAGTTTCTCCGTGCGGCCTACGGAATCGGCAAGGTGGCCATCGTGGACACCGACTGCCACCACGGCGACGGCACCCAGGACATCTACTGGCACGATCCGGACACGCTGTTCATCTCCATTCACCAGGACGGCCGCACCCTCTACCCCGGCTCCGGATTTACAACGGAACTGGGAGGCCCGACAGCCACCGGCACCACCATCAACATCCCCCTGCCGCCGGCCACCTCCGAAGAGGGGATCCTCTACGCCGTTCGAAACGCCGTCCTCCCCATCCTGGATGAATTCAAGCCGGACCTGATCATCAATTCCGCCGGGCAGGACAACCACTTCTCCGACCCCATCACCAATATGAATTTCTCGGCCCAGGGGTACGCCACCATGACCGAGCTGCTCAAGCCCGACATCGCCGTACTCGAAGGGGGGTATGCCATCGAAGGCGCCCTCCCCTACGTCAACCTGGGCATCATTCTGGCCATGGCCGGAGTCGACTATAGCCGGGTAACCGAACCCGACTACAATCCGGAACGCATCCGTCAGGGGCCGGAAATCAGCGATCACATCGAACAGGTCTGCCAGCGGGTCATGAACAACTGGGATTCCCGGCAGCAGCTGGAGCAGGTGGCCCGGGGCGACGCCGAGTACCATGACCGCAGCCGGCGGATCTATTACGACACGGACAATATCAATGAAAACCAGAAGGAGCGGTTGAGACTCTGTCCGGATTGCAGCGGAGCCCTGCGCATCGAATCATCTGCCGGGAGGGGGTTTGACGTGCTCGCCGTTCACATACCCCGAAAGGCGTGCCCGGCCTGCCAGGACCTGGGCCATCAATGGTTTGAAACCGCTGATGCCGACCGGTTCCACCGGGCCTATCTTCAGGACCGAACCAGCAATCAATACCTGGAGCGCAAGCTCAAGCCGGCCATCGGGGATCGAATATGAAAATCGTTTTAAGTGTTCGGTTTTAAGTGTTAAGAAATCAAAAAACTCCCGCAATGATGTTAACGAACATCTTAAAACCGAACACTCAGAACCGAACACTATAGCTGTTGCCATGCCCCCTTTCCGTCAAACAACCATCCGCAACAACCTCATCCTCCGGGCCAGGATCATGGCGGCCATCCGGCAGTTCTTCCAGGAACACGGCTACCTTGAGGTGGAGAGCCCCGTGCGGATTCCGGCACCGGCCCCCGAAGCCCACATCGACGCCCAAACCTCGGACGGCTGGTATCTTCAGACCTCCCCCGAACTGGCCATGAAGCGGCTTCTGGCAGCCGGTTACCATAACATTTTTCAGATCTGCAAATGCTTTCGAAAAGGCGAACGCGGCGGCCGGCACCTGCCGGAATTAACGCTGCTGGAATGGTATACGACCGGCGCCGACTACGGGGCAATGATGTCCCAAACCGAAGCCCTGGTCCGCCATGTGGCCCGATCGGTGGGGCACGGAAAGAACATGGCCTACGGGGGGGACACCGTGGACCTCGACGCCCCCTGGTTGCGCCTTCCCGTTTCCGAGGCTTTTTGGCACCACGGGAAAACAACCGTCGAAAAGGCCCTGGCCTCAGGCAACTTCGACGAAATTATGGGAATCGACATCGAGCCGCGGCTGGGATTTGAGCGGCCGACCTTTCTCATGGACTATCCCGCGGCCTGCGGCGCCCTGGCCAGAAAAAAGCCCGGCGCCCCCCATATTGCCGAGCGCTTCGAGCTTTACATTTGCGGCCTGGAGCTGTGCAACGCTTTTTCCGAGCTCACCGACCCCGTTGAACAGCGCAGGCGGTTTGAGTCGGAAAACCGACTGCGGAAAAATCGCGGCCAGACGCCCTACCCCATGCCCGAGCCCTTCCTGGAATCCCTTTGCCGAATGCCGGTGGCGGCCGGCAATGCCCTGGGAATCGATCGCCTGGTCATGCTCCTGGCCGACACAGACGCCATCGATGATGTGGTGGCATTCACGCCTGAAGAATTGTAGGCAGCCTCCGCAGGCACAGCCTCGGATTGCCCAAACGGGGCGGGCCCTGAGGAATTCTTTGGCTTTATTGTTCAAATAAAAATATGTTACCCTAATTCAGTCGTTTAAATGTCATGACAGTTCGACCTTGCTGGGATCGGAGGAGACCATGACGGATAAGGGGGAAAACCAGCCGCCGGCCGATGGATACGCCGGCCTTCTCAAGGCGATCAATGCACTGGGCAAGATGTTTGTCATCATTGATCCGGACCGCAAAATTATCATGGCCAGTGCCAATGATGCCCTTGCCCCAAGCGCGGATATGGCGGGCAAACACTGCTACGATATTTTTTTCAACAGAGACAGCCCATGTAAAAACTGCGGGCTTGAAACAGCATTGAAACAGGGCCGCCCCGTGGTTGCCCCCAGAAGCGATGGCACCCCGGGCCCCCAGGGCATGCTGCACAACTATATCTATCCTTTATACGAGGGCGACACCATCGAATCGCTGGTTTGCCTGGGTCTGGAACTCCCCGGGCAGGATACGCCCGGCCGAATGACCGAACTCTCCAAGTCTTTTCTCTTCAACCTGATTCACAGCGCCGCAGACGGGGTGATTGCCGCAGACAAACATGGCAAAATCCGGGTGTTCAACGAAACCGCGGAACGGATTTTCGGATACAAGGCCAACGAAGCCATGACCCGTATCGGAATCCGCGATCTTTATCCGGAAGGAGGCGCCTTTCGGATAATGGAAAAACTCCGGAGTCAGGAATACGGCGGCAAAGGCAAGCTTTTGGGGTATCAGGCAAACGGACTCGGCAAGGCCGGCGACACCATCCCCATACGAATCAACGCCTCCATCGTTTACGAAGGAACCCGTGAAATCGCCACCATCGGTTTTTTTCATGACATTCGCGATGACCTGGATACCCCCCAAAAAACGGACGGACAGAGGTTTCATGCCGACGGTCAATCGTCCCTGGGGGAATTCATCTCCGGGCTGGCCCAGCAGTTCACCGCCTACGACATGAAGTTCGGCCAAGCCGTCGTGAAAAAAGGGCTGGCACCGAAAACCCAGGTGGACAGCGCCCTGCACAAGCAGAAGGAGATCTGGGAGAAAACGAAAATCCATGTGCCCATCGGCAGGGTCATGATTCAGCTCGGCATGATCAGCGAGCATCAGCGAAACGAACTGCTCTCGGCATCGACCGTCGGATCGCGTTCAGGCGCCCCGAAAGAGACGGCGCCAGATCAACCAAAAATCAGGACGTCGCCTTCCGCCAGAGAAGCGCCGCCGTCTGAAATCGCCGCCGAAGGTGATGGAAAAGAGACCGGGATCACCGTTTCACAAGACAAAATGACGGTTTATTATTCCCCGGAAGACAATGACCTGAAGGCATTTTTGCCGGATGACATACAAAAGCGCTTGGCGGACGCGGGCATCACATACGGAATCCTCGATCAATCGGAGATCGACGGGCAACGGGCCGTGGAGGACGAATCCCGGCAGCCGCTAATCGTTGCCCGCGGCAGGGCGCCTGAGCCAGGCACGCCCCCTGAGGTAAAATTTCTTTTCGAATCCGACCCGCTGCGCGTGGGCACGGTGCGGGAAGACGGCACCACGGACTGGAAGGACAGGGGCCAATTGCCCCAGGTCAAAAAAGGGGACCTTTTGGCTGAAATCATTCCGGGGACAGCGGGCTCGCCGGGGATGGATGTCTTTGGCACTGCCATCGCCCCGGCGGCCGTGCCCAAATTCGTTCCCAAATGCGGCAAGGGGACGGCCCAATCCGAAGACGGAAAATACTTTGTGGCCACCCAGGAAGGGATGATCACCGTTGCCATGAACGGCGCCCTGACCGTGGAGCAGGCCATGAAAATCCAGGGCGATATCGGACTGGACACCGGCCATATCTCCTTTGAAGGCCATATCGAAGTGACCGGATCGATCCAAAAAGGATACCGCGTCCATGGGCACAGCCTCAGGGCAGGAGACATCCACGGCGCCGAAGTCCATGTGGCCGGGGACATGATTGTCATGGGCGGAATCTACGAATCGGATATCAAATGCAGGGAGACGCTCAAGGTCAGCCATATCCACAAATCGAGTATCGTGGCGGGCGGCAATCTTGTGGTCGAACGGGAAATCTTCGAATCGAAGGTTGACACCGGAGGTCGTTGCCTCATGGGTGCCGGAAATATCGTCGCGTCGGAAATATCGGCAAAAAAGGGCATTACGGCCAAAAATATCGGAACTGAAGCGTCCAAGCCCAACACCCTGGATGTCGGTGTCGACCATCGACGAAACCTTGAAGTCAAAAACATCAAAAACAAAACCCGGGTCCTCGACAAGGAAAAACAACGGCTGGTGTCGGAAATAAAAGCACTGGAAGACCAGGGGGAAAAGGTGGATACGGCGCTGGGCAAAGCCGCTCAGGAACAGGATCGGCTGATGGTTGAAACCCGGGAACTAAAAGCCCGGTGCGACGACCCTTCGGTGAAGCAAGACAAGGCAAGTTTGAAGAAAACAGAAAAAAAGCTGGCAGCCCTCCTTTCCCTGGCAGAACAGCAGGACGCTGTTGTTGACGACCTCATGGCCCAGGACGAGAAAATATCTGAAAAACGAGCGGCCCTCATCTCGGATCTTGAAAACGCAAGTCATGGACTTGAACAGCTGGACAAAGAAATGGAAGCCCTGACCACCGCATTGGCTGAAGACCCGGGCATCGCCGTGGTCAAAGTCTCCGGCATTCTGGCCCCGAGGACCACGATCAACGGCCCGAAGACAACATTGACCATCCGTGAAGAACAACGTCGCGTGCAGGTCATGGAAACCGACAAGCCCGATGCCGAGGGTCGGCGCAAGTGGCGCATGGAAGTGATGAAACTCAGATAGTTCCGTTGTGCATCAGGCCACCGATACCGGAAGGGGGAACTCAAAGACGATGTATCGAAAAATACTTCTGAGGACCTACGCCGTATTCGCCGCCCTGGCATCGCTTGTGGGATTTGCCTCCCTTTTCGCGCGGCAGTTCAGGTTCAAAATCCCCATCGTCTCCACCACCGCCATCCCCTTCCTGGATCAATGGTCCGTGCAGGCCAACACCATCCACGGCCCGGCCACCGTGGTCCGAGGGGAGCACTGGTTCTTCTTCATTGCACTGGGCACCGTCACCCTATCGGGCATTGTGGTGGCCATCATCAACAGCCAGATGAAAAAATAGCCACGCCGTTTCCATCACGGCGATTTGTTTTCCCCGCGTCAAACGTAAGCGGCTGTCAAGGTTACGACAGACGAAAGGGGCATGGGTGACAACCGGCCGCCGTCTACGGCCGGCCGTCCAATCCGGCCTCCAGCGTCAAGTATCCAGCAGTGCTGCTGGCGGCGATCCGGATTTCGATAAAACCCGATTCAGGTGAAGATATCATCATAGGCCACGAAACCCTTGGGCCGTCCGTTCTTAAGGGCCTCCGACGGGTTGTGAAATTCTTTGCTGTCGTAGACGGTTTGCAGCAGCCGTTCCCGCGCGTCGGATGCGGCCAGATGGGCAATGCCCACCACCCGTTCGGAAAAGGAGAGGCCCCGGGGGTCGAAAGCCCCGTTTTCGGTGACGATGACCACCGGGTCGGCGGCGATGGCCGTGGTGGTGATCCCCTCGGGGCATTTGTCCGCAATCTTGCTGATCCCCTTGGCAGTGGCCGATGACATGGCGATAATGGGAACCCCTCCCGAAGACAGGGAGGCCCCGCGAATGAAATCTGCCTGTCCGCCAACACCGCTGTAGATCTTTCGCGCCTGAAGGGAATCGGCCCAAATGTTACCGTGCAGGTCCACGCCGATGGCCGCGTTGATGGCGATCATTTTCGGCTGTCTGGCAATGTTGAGGAGGCTGTTGGTGTAATCGCAGGGCCGGCTCTGGACCGAGCTGTTAAAATCGAGCCAGTCATAACCGTCGGCGCTGCCGGCCAGGAATATCGAAGCCATGGAGAAATTGGACTGGGTAAAGGTGTGACGGTTGGTCACCACCCCGGCATCCACCAGCCGGCGCATGGCATCGGCAAACAGTTCGGTGTGGATGCCCAAATCACCCACCCCCTTGTCTAAAATGGCATCGGTGACCGCTTCGGGGACCTGGCCGATGCCGTACTGCAACGTTGCTCCGTTTTCCACGTAGAGTTCCGCAATGAGCCGGCCGATGCGCCGGGCCGATTCGTTGGGCGGTTTCACCGGGCTGGCCGGCAGCGGATAATCGGTATCCATGAGATAGTCGATGTGGGCCCCGGGAATGGTCCCCCCCAGCACAAAAGGCATTTGACGGTTGCGCTCGGCGATAACGATGCCGCCCTGGCGCCGAACGGTGTCCACGGCGGCCATCACCGCCTCCACCGTGGTGCCGAGACTGAAATTGCCGCCGTTGTCCGGGCCGCTCACCGAGATCATGGCCACATCGGGCTTGAGGTAATCACGCACCTGGGTGGGGATCTCCGACAGATGCATGAGCTGGTACTTGGCCCATCCCCGATTGGCCGCATCCCTGGAGGCCGGACCGTTGAAAATCACCCGGTGGGTAATCCGCCGACAGCATTCCTCTGAAAATATCGGCGCCACATCCCCCAGCAGCAGGACGCTGAACATCTCCACGTCTGTAATTTCGGTATCGGTCGCCACCTGCCGAAGCAGCACCTGGGGCGTGGCGGCGTTTCCCGCCACATAAATCCGTCGCCCCGGCCTGAGGATGCCGGCATTGACGATCTCTTCTATTTTATCGGTCACAATCATGGGGTACCCCTTCCGGTAGAGGAAAATGCATTGGAAACGAACCGCTCATCACCCATCCGTAACGTCCGTGGCCAGTGCCTCACGAACAGCGGCAAGCATCTTTTCCTTTCCGGGAAATTTCAAAAAATGTTCTTTTTGCCCGACGAGCTTGCCTCCGACCCAAACGGTCAATTCACCCATTTTTCCTCCCGAATCGGTCTCGACCCCGATGCCGGCTTCACGTCTCATGTAGCGCGCCACACGGGCGGCATGCAATCCATTGTGAACTCAAACCTTGCAATAACGGATAACCACCTTTTTCGATTCCTCCACCTGCACCTCCCGAGAAACTGATTTGAAATGCGACTCAATATAATCGCTTAACGCTTTCTGGCGACCAGGGCGATTTCAGGGGCACCCGTCGTCCAGGGCGTGCCGGCCACGTCGGCATAAACCTCCTCAAGGGCAAATCCACTGTCGGCAAACGACGCCTGGAGAGACGCGACGCTGAAATACTGAAGCCAGTTGTATACTTCCCATGTGCGGGATGCGTCAACCAGGGTATACTTGTCCAGCACCACCTTCTCTCGGGCATACTTGAAGGTGCGCATGAAGCCGAAATAGTCATCGGCCGACCAGAAGCCGTCCATGAGGCGGCGTTCGAAGGCTGCGGTTTCCTCCCTGGCATGGAATGCTGCCATGGAGAAGACATCGAGAAAGACTGCCCCGTCATCGGCCAGGCAACCATGAAACGTCTTTAACAGCCCCTTGCGCTGGGCCGGGCTCAGGGCGCAAAAGTCGCAGTAGATCATGGCAATCAGGTCGAAAGTCTTCTCCGTCGTGAATTCCAGGTAGTTTTGAAGAAGATAGTCAATGGCAAGGCCCTGTTCCACTGCCGTCTTCCGGGCATACCGGATCGACCGTTCGCTGAAATCGATACCGGTGACCCGAGCACCGGCTTCGGCCAGCCGGGTTGCGTACAGACCTGGCCCACAACCAAAGTCGGCCACACGGGTCTTTTCGCCGATGCCAAATCGTGAGACCATCCAGGCCGCGGACCGATCCAGAAACGCCCGGTTCCGCGAGGCGGGTTCGGCATTGTCATCCAGATGCAACGCCAGCATTTGCCCGGAAACATGCGGATCGTTCCAAAGCGTTTCAGCCGTATAGTACTCATAGGGTTCGGGCCGACGCTCGATCCGCCGAAGTGCTTCGTACATGCAATCCCCCACTTTCCTTGATTTCGGGCGGGCAATCATGCGCCACCCGCTGAACGGGTGGGATCAGAAAATCCCCAAAGGTTGCCGGAATGATCCGAATCCAGCGCAAAATTTCCAGGCACGGCATTCTGACACCTCAAATGGGAATAGCGTGCGCCTGATTTCCAGCAAGATTATCAGCTTGTTTTGGCGGAAAAACGGACCTCCCTGGCCGTAATGCGGACAGGGATCGCTGTCTTGGCGCTGCCTCTTTCGGTGATGAGTTTTTTGATCGCCACGTCAAAATATTATGATGCCCTTCATGTCCTGCCTTCCTGGTCCCATTGGGGCTGCTGAACCTCGCCCTGCTCGCCTTTGGTGCCTACCTGGTTATCCGTTCCATCATCAGGATGCGGCATTATGACCGTCTGATCCACAAGATCAAATTGAAACACAGTATCATCGGGAAATTCATTGATTGAAACTAACCGATGGGATCGATGGGGCTTTCATCCAGGGAAGGCGCCGGGCCCTGGACATCCAGGTCGCGGCGGCAGAGGACAACAGAAACCACCGCCATGAGCATGAGCACGGCGCCGGCCGTAAAGGAGAGGCGCAGGCTGTAAAAATCCATGAGGAGACCGGCCAGCAGGGACCCGCCCAGCATGCCGAAACTGTGGGCCATGGTGATCAACCCCATGACCGAGCCCATGGCGCCGAGACGGCTCCCTTTGACCACGGCCACGGCCATGAGCGACGGCATGGCGATACCGCCGCCGATACCGAATCCGATGCTCCCCATGAGCAGTCCGGCAAATCCCTGGGAATAACGGTAGGAATAGACGGCTGCCGCCACCACCAACCCGCCGAAGACCATGAGCAGGGCCTTGCTGGCCCGGTCGGCCATGACCCCCATGGGCACCTGCAGGACCCCGCTGATAAAGACACTCAGCATGATGAGAAACCCGATGGCGGATCCGGACAGGCCCAGTTCCGTGTCGGCCATCACCGGCAGAAACCCCCAGATGACACCGATACAGGCCGTGTAGGCCATGCGAAAAAAGACCAGGCTCAGGATCTCCTTGTCCGAAAGCAGGCGGCGCCAATGAAAGGGAGCCGCCCCCTTTTTCACCACCCGTTCGGTGTGCCGTGCCGGCAGGAGAAACAGACTCAGGGAAAATCCCACGAGGGAAAGAATGCCCATGGCCATAAAGGCCGCATCGAGGTTGAACCGGTCCTTGATAAACCCGCCCATGAGCGGCCCGAAACTCAACCCCATGAACATGGAAAGGTTGAAGAGCCCCATGACGGTCCCTTCCTTGCCCGGCGGGGTGATATCTCCCACATAGGCCTGGATCACCGGCATCATCATGGCCGAGGCGATGCCTTGAAAAAACCGCAGGGCGATGATCGGCCCCACCGCATCAACCAGCATGAACCCCACCGAGACCAGGGCATAGGAAAAAAGGCCGACCACGATGAAGGGCTTTCGGCCACGCAGGTCCGAACGGCGGCCGAAATAGGGGATGAAAACGGTCCGGGACAGGGAAAACGAGCCGAAAATCAGCCCGATATACAGGCCGCTGGCACCCAGGTCGTGGGCGTAGACCGGCAACAGCGGCACCACGATGCCCACGCCGGTCACCGCCGCGAAAATCGAGAAAAAAAGGGTACCGAAAATCTTCCTGTCCAGGGATTTCATGGCGCATCGATTCGGGTGTTGTGATTGGTTCCCATTCACATTTGTGAATTGGCGACACCGTCAAGCCGCCCAGCCTGATTTGCTGTTTTGGAGTAGGCCCTGGCTGAACGAAAGGACAATGCCACGGACCTTTACCACCCCGGCCTGCGGGTCACAAGGACCTTTTGCCGGCATCGCCGGATACACGGCACGTCCGAAACGCCGCAACCCATGGCAGGGTTGAAAAGGGAGGTATATGGGCACAGCCGGCCACCACAGGGCCGGCCGCGGGGGAAGGCTCCAGGATCATCTGCAAGGCTCCACACGGGAACCCGGGTTCAGATCCCTCAGCCGGAGGGTTTGCAGGGTGGCGGCGCGAACCCGCCGGAGCCACTGGGGACGCCCTGGGGCCGGATGGCGCCGGCGCTCATCAGTTTTACAACATCCGTGCACTGGCATTCAGGGCAGGCCGGGGCAGGCTCACTGGCAGAAAAAGTCAGGTATTCAAAGCTGTGGCAACAGCCGTTGCACTGGTACTCGTAGATGGGCATGGCGTGTCTTCTCCGTATGTCATTTTAAGGGATAAAATAACCCTTTGACCGACCAAGTCAAGGCGTCGGGGTGGATTTGGGGCCCGGTCATCCCTCACGGATTTTTTTGACCACCGATTCCACCAGGCTCCGGATCTCCTCCAGGCGCCCAGCGGTCATGGCCTCGAAACGCAGCACCAGGGCCGGCTGGGTGTTGGAAGCCCGGACCAGCCCCCATCCATCATCAAACAGAACCCGCACGCCGTCGATATCGATGACATCGTATCGCTCCCGGAAATATTCAGTGGTTTTGGCCACCACATCGAATTTAATGTCGTCCGGACACGACACACGGATTTCCGGCGTGGTGAAGGTGGCCGGCACGCCAGCCAGCAATTCGGAGATCCGGCTCCCCGTGGAGGCCAAAATCTCCAGGAGCCGGCAGGCCGCATAAGTGGCGTCATCGTAGCCGAAATAGCGGTCGGCAAAAAAGAGATGACCGCTCATCTCGCCGGCCAGTTCGGCCTTTTCCTCTTTCATTTTCTTCTTGATGAGGCTGTGTCCGGTTTTCCACATGATGGCCCGGCCGCCATGCTTTTCAATGTCGTCGTACATGGTCTTGGAGCACTTGACCTCGGAAACAAAGGTGGCTCCCGGCTTCCGGGACAGGATCTCCCGGGCAAAGATGATCATCAACCGGTCGCCGTAGATGATATGCCCCTTTTCATCCACCACACCGATGCGGTCGCCGTCTCCGTCAAACCCGATTCCCAGGTCCAGCCCCTTCTCCCGAACCAGATCGATAAGATCGCCCATATTTTTCAGCACCGTGGGGTCGGCCTCGTGGTTGGGGAATCGGCCGTCCATGTCACAGTACAGGTCGTGAACCTGGCAGCCGAGGTTTTTCATGATGGGCACCGCCACCACCCCGGCTGTGCCGTTACCGGCGTCCACGCCGATCCTCAAGGGGCGATTGAGGTTAATATTCTGTTCCACGAGGGTGGTGTATGGGGTAACGGCGTCCGCCTCTGCCAAGGTGCCCTGGCCGGATTCGAAATCGCCCGCTTCCGTAAGGGCACGGATCTGTTGAATCTGCTCGCCATGGATCGAATCGGCACCGATGCACATCTTAAACCCGTTGTACTCGGCCGGGTTGTGGCTTGCCGTCACCATCACCCCGCCGTCCTGGTTGAGATGACGGATGGAGAAATACAGGACCGGTGTCGGGCAGACACCGATGTCGGTGACGTGGCAGCCCGTGGCCCGCAACCCTTCAATGACCCGTTGGGAATATGCCTCCGAGGTCAGCCGGCAGTCCCGGCCCACGGATACGGTGCGGCATCCGCGGCGCCGCAGGAAGGTGCCGATCCCCCGGCCAAGCTGCTCCACGTCCCATTCTTTCAGGTCCTTTCCCGCAATGCCCCGAATATCGTATTCCCTGAAAATTTCCGGATTCATCGTATCTCCTTTCCTTACAGTCCCCAGGCCAAGGCGGCGATACCCACCACCCCGCAGTAGGGGGCGAATCGATGCAGGCTGCCACGCCTGACAATATAAACCAGCAGCCGGAGTGCGCCATATCCGACAACGGCCGAAATCAAGGTACCCGCGGCCACCACAACCAGGGAAATGGCCCCGGGTCCAGCCAGGTCCCTGACCCCCAGCATCCCGGCACCGGCGACCGCCGGGATTGAAAGCAGAAATGAAAACCGCGCGGCTGTTTCCCGGTTGAGCCCCAGCAAAATCCCCCCGGCGATGGTGGCGCCGGATCGGCTAATGCCCGGCACAATGGCCAGCCCCTGAACCAGCCCGATAATCAGGGCGGTGGCAAGGGTAAACTTCAGAATGCCGGCCCCTTCGCCTGTCCGCCGCCGGGTGGTCCAAAGCAACCCGGCCGTCACCAGCAGCGCCCCGCCCACCATGGCCACCGATGAAAAAAGCTGGTCGGCAATCTCCTTGAACGCCAGGCCGAGAATGGCTGTGGGGATCGACCCCATAACGATGAGCAGGGCCATGCGCATGTCCCCGTCTGTTGCCGCCAGATCCGAAAACCGCTCTCCACCCGTCAGCCGCCCGGGGAGCCGGATCAGGGCCGCCACCATGGCCCACAAATCCCGGCGGAAATAGAACAGTACGGCGACCAGGGTCCCCATATGAACGCTGATGTCAAAGGCCAGTTCAGGCTCGTGGAGCCCGAACAGATGCTGAAAAAGGACCAGATGTCCGCTGCTGCTGACCGGAAGGAATTCGGTCAATCCCTGGACGCCCCCTAAAAATGCTGCCTGGTAGATATCCATCAATACCGTTCGTTTCGTATTTTAATAGAAAAATTCGATCTTCGGTCCAGATGCTTTTTTCTTTTCGACCATTTGAAATCGTTTCGTATTTCGTTCTTCAATATCAGAAGCGCCGATGATTGTCATCTCTCCGGAAACCGCCCAGCCATCGCTTCATCCCTTGACCACCCCCATGGGTCGCAGACGGGCCACTTTCCGCGAAATACCGGCGCCGTGCACCACATCCACCACCTCCGAAACGTCCTTGTAGGCGTCGGGCATCTCTTCGGCCATGGTCCCCCGACCGGTCCAGCGTACCAGAATCCCCCGGTTCTCCAGTTCGCGATGGATGGCCCGGCCCCGGGAGGCCTTCTTGGCCGCTTTGCGGCTCAGAATCCGACCGGCGCCGTGACAGGTGGATCCGAAGGTTTCGGCCATGGCCTGTTTTGTGCCGGCCAGCACGTAGGAGGCTGTCCCCATGTCGCCGGGAATGATCACCGGCTGTCCGGTCTCCTGGTAGGCCTCGCAAAGGGCGGGATGTCCGGGAGGGAAACTGCGCGTGGCCCCTTTTCGGTGGACGCAGAGCCAGCGCTCACGCCCGTCCACCTCGTGGCGTTCGCGCTTGGCGATGTTGTGGCAGACGTCGTAGACCAGGTCCATCCCCAGAGCCCTCGGCCCGATACTGAAAACGTTCCCAAAAACATCCCGGATTTGTTGCAGCATGACCTGGCGGTTGGCCCAGGCATAGTTGGCGGCACAGGCCATGGCATGAAAATAGCGCTGCCCGGGATCGGACTGGATCCAGGCGCAGGCAAGCTGACGATCGGCAATCTCAAAATCAAGGGTCCTCACATGACGGGCCATGAGAGCCAGGAAATCGTCACAGACCTGATAGCCGAAACCGCGGGATCCGGAATGGAGCATGAGGGTGACCTGGCCTTTGAACAGACCGAAGGCCCCGGCGGTTTTCGCATCGAAAACTTCGTCCACCACCCCCACTTCGATAAAATGGTTGCCCGAGCCCAGAGTACCGAGCTGCCGCCGCCCCCGGTCCAGGGCCCGGTCGCTGACCAGTGACGGGTCGGCATGGGATAGGCAACCGCCGTCTTCGGTATGATGGAGGTCTTCCGGCTGGCCGAATCCCTGACGCACGGCCCACCGGCCCCCTTGGGCGAGAACCTTTTTTTCCTCGGCAACGGATAGCTTGATGGCGCCGGTGGCGCCCACACCGCAGGGTATCTCCCGGTACAG
Organism: Oceanispirochaeta sp.; assembly: GCA_963556075.3. Classification (GTDB taxonomy): domain Bacteria; phylum Spirochaetota; class Spirochaetia; order DSM-2461; family DSM-2461; genus Oceanispirochaeta. The sequence goes on from CAUVYB020000002.1 coordinate 79,052, forward strand.
GGCATCCACCAGGTCCTTGAGGCGGCCCCGGACCTCGTCTTCCACCAGGGAGGTCCGGGCCAGTCGAACCCCGCAGTTGATATCGTATCCCACACCGCCCGGGGAGATAACGCCGGTTTCCCAGTCAAAGGCAGCCACACCACCGATGGGAAACCCGTATCCCCAGTGCATGTCCGGCATGGCCAGAGATGCCCGCACAATACCGGGCAGCGAGGCAACATTGGCCACCTGCCGGAGGGGTTCCGCCTGGCCGGGACGGTGCATCATTTTCGCGCTGGCAAAGACCATGCCGGGCACCCGCATGCCACCGGTCTTTTCCAGCCGCCATCGGTATGAATCGAGCTGTTGGATGGACATCGATACGATCAGTCAAACGGTTAAAGGTGGAAGGGCGAATGGGAAAACCAAAGGACAAGGCGTTCGCAGGTCAGGCTGAAACTGGAGGATCGTCAATCCGATCCGCCGTCGCTCCTCTTCGGACTTGAGTTCCACCTTCAGCCTAGATTAAACATCCACAATGAACTGCGCCGTCCATCGCCCGGAGACCTCTTCGACCCGGGCCAGGTGATAGGTGACCGCCTTGACCTCATTTTCAATATGATGTCGCCTCGGGTCGTACCTGTCAACGGCGATCAAGGCGTCAATCGACTCGGGGCAAATGGAATCGACCACAGCCCCGCAGACCAAAAGTTGCTTGCCGTTCCACAGGTAAAGCAGTTCCCGAAGCCAGTTGACCAGCAGATCGGGCCAGTCCGCACCCACGACTGCCAGCGACCGGGTCGCTTCGGGCCTGAGTTCGCCGCGAGGCACAATCAGATCAAAGAGCGCTTCGGCAGCACCGGCAAAAAGCGCGCCGGCATTGCCGGCCCAGACCTCGATGCCGAAATCGGCCGTATGGTCCATGAGCCGGTAAGGCATGACAAACCCCGTTTGCTGCAAAGAGTCCGGGCCCGAATGGCCGGAGGTTGGTTTGCCCCGGGAGGGGCGCGTCCAGGATTCGCTATGCTGTATGGGGGTGCGAATCGACTTCGATCATGGCGATTGTCAGCGAAACGACCTCGGCATGACGTTTCAATACCTCAGCCCGCCACGGCTGGCCAAACGGAACAGAAATACGACAATCCCCATATACGGCCCGACCGAACCGATAGCAACAGGCAAGAAGGCCGGAATACGGCAGGAAGATGGCGTCAGATCCAGAAGGTGCCTGTGTGATCGGTGCTGTATCCGCCCAATGCCAGGACCCGCCGCTTGAAATCTTCGGACCGGATGGTTTCCAGCAGAATGCAAACCGGGTCGATGGCAAGAAAGGCTTCCGGGATCACCAGATCGTACTGTTCCGTGACCACGGGGATAAAATCCAGATCCAGGGCCTTTGCCGCAGCATGGATTCCCATGCCGGCGTCGGCAACCCCGCTGAGCACAGCCACGGCAACGGCCATATGGGTGAACTCTTCATCTGCGTAGCCGGCGATCGCTGCAGGGTCGAGTCCCATCTGACCCAACCGGTAATCCAGAAGAATACGGGTGCCGGACCCGGCCTGCCGGTTGATCATGGCAATATCGTCGCGGGCCAGATCTTCGACCCCCTGTATCCCCTTGGGGTTTCCCTTGGCAACGATCAGCCCCTGATCACGAAAAACCAGGTTGACCAGCCGCACTGGCGTGTCCGGCAGGTGTTTTTGAATATAGGAAACGTTGTAGGAACCGTCGTCGGCGTCAAGCAGGTGGGTGCCGGCCACATGGCAGACCCCTTTTCGTATGGCCATGAGCCCGCCCAGGCTGCCCACATGACTGGAGGAGACGGTCAGTCCCGGATGGCCGAACCGGACCTGGTCGGCCAGAATATCCAGGGTATTGTCATGACTGCCGACCACCACCAGGGTATTGTTGACCGAGGAAAGAGGCCGAAGGAGTTCGGCATCGGTGGATTCGCCGGCTTGCAACCCTTCCACATGAGCCGGAATACGGATCATTCCGTCAGCTTCGGTAATGGAGGTGATGCTTCCCGCCCCCCGGGGCAATGGCGTGGCGGTGATACATTCGCCGACCCGGCCCAGTTTGACCCTCAGGAATTCCTCCACGCCAAGCTTGGAGGCAATCTTCCGGGTCGGCACCACAGGGGTTCGCACCGGTTCGAAATCCGGCCGTCCGAGCATGCGGCAAATCATGGGGCGAACGAACTGCTCAAAGGCGATGATGGCCGATACGGGATACCCGGGAATACCGAACACCGGCCGATCCGTTACGGAGCCGATGATCACCGGCTTTCCGGGCATGATGGTCACCCCGTGCACCAGAACGTCGCCCAGTTCGGCAATCACCGCCCGGGAAAAATCCTCGCTCCCGGCAGACGACCCGCCCACGGTCAAAACCATGTCGTATCCCTGGGCCAGGGCACCGGCCAAGGCCTCGGCAATTTCCCCCTGCTGGTCGGAAACCGGTTCGTGGCGGGTCCAGACGCCGCCGGCCGCCTCCACCAGTTTGCCCAGAACAAAGCTGTTGGTTTCCAGCACTTTGCCCGGCGCCAGGTCGGTTGCACCCAGGTCGCACCAGTTGACCAGTTCGGAACCGGTGGGAATAATGAGCACCCGGGGCGCTTTTCGCACCGAAACCGAAAAAATGCCGCCGGCAAGCAGCGCGCCCACGCAGTAAGGGGTGACCAGATGATTCTGGGCAAAAAGCAGTTCGGTGGCGACAATATCTTCACCCATCCTGCGCACATGCTGCCAGGGGAATACCGGCGCCTCGATCCGCACCCGGGCTTCGTCAATCACTTGGACATTTTCGATCATGATCACAGCATCGCACTGGGGCGGCAGCACATGGCCGGTGTTGAGGAAAAAGGCTTCCTCACCCACCGTCAGTTCCTTGGGCCGGCTTTCACTCACGCCAAAGGTGTCGCTGGCGCAAACGGCGATACCGTCCATGGCAGCGGCATGAAAATTCGGCGACGACAGCCGGGCAAAAACCGGCTCGGCCAGGATACGACCGACGGCATCCGGCACAGGCACACTCTCGCTCGCCTTGAGGCCCAGGGCGGCAAACCGGTCAAAGAGGATGGCCCTTGCCTCCTCTAAGCTTTTCTTTTTCAGGTAAACATTTCGTTTCATATTCATGATCTCTTTTTTTACAGGGATACACAGGATGAACGGGATATTTTATCTGTGAAATCGGCGATATTCCAGTTTTGGATTTCCAAAGTTGACTAACAGGCCAACGTCAATTCCGGTTGCTTTCAGGTAATTGATAATCTGAGCGGCATGTTCGGACAGAACCTTTCTAACCGCCTTCAATTCGAGTATCACCAAGCCCTCAACGACAATATCAGCGAAAAATTCTCCAACCGGGCTTCCCCTGAAATGCACCGCTAATGGAACCTGTGATCCAGCCTTGAGCCCTTTCGCGCTCAGCGCGACAATTAGGGCTTTTTGATATACCGACTCAAGAAAACCGGCACCAAGCTCGTTGCTCACTTCGAAACAGGCCTCAAGGATTTTTTCTGTAATGGCCTCATGCAGCATGAGTCAATCTCTCCACCCTGACCTTTCAAACCCTTCAGGGTCAAAGTAAGGCATTGATAAGCTTGATGCCTCAGTTCAACCCCTTCTCCACGCCATTTTCTTCATCCTGTGAATCCTGTCCATCCCTGTTAAATCCGCAGTTGCGTCTTTTTCAACCATGGATACACGGGATGAACGGGATAGGGTCCTCAAGTCAAACGGTTCAAACCAGTTGACTTCATCCTGTCTATCCTGTTCATCCCTGTTAAAGGATCATTACCGATACCGCCTCACCTCGGTCAAGCCCCTCGGTATTCATATCCACCGAAATCAGACCGTCGGCCTGAACCATGGTGTTGATCAGGCCCGATTTGCCCAGCAGCGGTTCTGCCAGCAACTTCCGTTGGCTTGGCTGAGCCGAACACGGATAAAATCGATCCGCCCCTGGGCCGAAGGAACGTTTCGGCTGAGACGGGCCGGCAGGCAAATCCGGGTTCCCCCGGTCTCTGACAACCCGCTCATGGTTTCCAGGAACGGCTTTACCACCACGGAAAAAACCACCATGGCTGAAACCACGTGTCCGGGGAGCCCCCACACGGCCTTGCCGCCGGCATCGGCCAGAATGGTCGGTTTGCCCGGACTGATGGAAATGCCGTGAACGAGAATCCTGCTTTGGGGAAGGCTATCGAGTACCCGCACCGTAAAATCCCGAACGCCAACGCTGCTGCCGCCGGAGATCAGGACCATGTCGGTCTCGTCCAGGGCCTGCCGGCAAACCGCTTTCAGGTCGTCAAATTTGTCGCTGACAATGCCGTAGGCCACGGGCACCCCTCCTGCCGCCAGGACCTGGGTCGAAAGGGTATGGGTGTTGATGTCGCGGATGCGCCCCCCCATGGGGACCTGTTCCACGGGAACGATCTCGTCACCAGTGGAAACGATGCCGACCCGGGGCTTTTGAAATACGCGGATGGCGGTCTGGCCAAACGCCGCCAGAAGACCGGCCTCCTGGGGACGGATCCGAGAGCCCGCCTTTAATACAGTGGTCCCCAGGGCGTAGTCCTCTCCGGCAGCGATGATGTGCTGGCCAGGGGCAACGCTCCGGTATACCTCGATGGTGGTCGGGTCAATTTGTTCTGCATGCTCCACCATGACCACGGCATCGGCGCCCGGGGGGAGCATGCCGCCCGTGGCGATATCGGCCGCCTCACCCGAACCGACGCCAAAGGCCGGTGCCTCTCCCATAAACACCCGGCCCTTGAGGGTCAGGTAAGCCGGATTGGCTTCACTGGCACCGAAGGTGGATGCGGCCGCCACAGCATAGCCGTCCATGGTTGCCCTGGAAAAACCGGGGGAGGTCGAGATCGGCGACCAGGTCAGAGGCCAAAATCCGGTCCCAGGCCCCATGAAGGGAAACGGATTCAACACCAACCGGACAAAATTCGGAGCGATAGGCCAGTACATCGGGCAGATGGGTGACTTTAAAAAAATGGTCCATGGCGTTGCGCCTGTTTTTTTAAATGGAAATTATCACATGCAATTGACGAAACCCTGGTCCGATACCACACCGGGCGGGATCATGTAAACGGCGGGCCAGGGAAAAAACGCCGGGACGGGGAAAAGGCCCCCCCCCGCCGGGCCGGCCATGAATCATTGACAATGGGTTCACCGCCCTTAGACTTGTTCCCACCATCTTGAATTTCGGTTCGTGGCCGGACGATACCGTCTCATGGTCTGGCGCTCTGGTCGCCCGGGCAGATCATAACCCATCAGGAAAACAAAACAATGGGAAAATGTACCAACCACCCCCACCGGGAAACCGGATTTCAATGCCTCAAGCACGGCACCTTTCTATGCCACGACTTGCAATACACTGAAAAAAGCGTATAATCGCCTTAAATTGTACCGGCCGCTGCAACCACTGCCAGGCCGACGAACCCAAGAGGACTAAATGCCAGAAGATGTCGATACCCAGGCGCCCCTCCAACGGATGGACACGCCGAAATTTCTTACCCAGACCCGTTTTGATCATTTTGACCTGCCGGAAGAACTACTCAAAGGATTGACCGAAGCCGGGTTTGTTCACTGCTCCCCCATTCAGGCCCAGACCCTGCCGGTTTCCACGGCAGGCCGCGACGTAGCCGGCCAGGCCCAGACCGGCACCGGAAAAACCGCTGCATTTCTGGTGACAGCCATTTCCAGGCTTCTGAGCATGCCGGACCGCAAGCCGGGCATTCCGTCCGCACTGATGGTGGCCCCCACCCGGGAGCTGGCACTGCAAATTTACGAAGAAGCCTTGCTCATCGGCAAATATACCGGCCTGACAGCCGCCCAGATCGTCGGTGGTGTGGATTACGGCAAACAGGCCGACATCCTGCGACGGGGCGTGGACATGGTGATCTGCACCCCGGGCCGGATCCTCGACTATATGAAGCAGGGCATCTTCAAGCCTGACGGCATCCGCATTTTGGTCATCGACACGAAGCCGACCGGCTGCTGGACCTGGGCTTTGAAAAGGATATGCGCTTTTTACTGCGAAAGCTCCCCCCTTACGAAAAGCGCCAGTCCATGCTCTTTTCCGCCACCTTGTCCTACCGGGTCATGGAACTCACCTACGAGTACATGAATCTGCCGGAATTTATCGCGGTGACCCCCGAAGAAGTGGCCGTCAAGGGTGTCGGCCAGGAACTGTATCATGTGGGGGTTGATCGAAAACTGGCCCTGTTGCTGGGCCTGCTCCAGCGTGAAGAGTGGACCCGGGCGCTGATCTTTGTCAACACCAAGGCCGGGGTGGAGTGGCTGACCGCAAAGCTCAAAGGAAACGGATGGCCGGCTGAAGGGATCACCGGCGACCTGCCACAGACCAAGCGTTTCCGCCTCATGGACAGCTTCAAGAGCGGCAAATCAAGATCCTGGTGGCAACGGATGTGGCGTCACGCGGCATCCACGTGGAAGATATCAGCCATGTGTTCAATTACGACCTGCCCCAGGACGCGGAAAACTATGTCCACCGCATCGGCCGAACGGCAAGGGCCGGAAAGACCGGTCGGGCCTTGTCACTGGCCTGCGACAATTACGTCTTTCACCTGGAGCCCATGGAAGAGCTGCTTGATTACAAAATTCCCGTGTCTGGCCGAGGAGGACTGGTACGTAGAAGACAAGGCCGGACCGGTCAAGACGGACCGGAGGCGACGGGATCGAAAGCCGGTCCAAAACAAAGCCAGGGCCCGTGTCGCTGGCAAAAAAGGGGGGCGGCCCGCCGGTGACCGATCCGGCAGAGCCCGACCTGCCAGGGAAAGGCCCGCCATGGTGCACCGCCACGGCGAATACACGCCCCAAAGGACACCGGGCTATTGCCCGGGAGCTTTTTTCGGTTTTACCTCCGAGCCCATCGATTCGGAGGCGAAACAATCCCAGGCGAAAAAAACGGATGCCGCCGAGCTGAATCAACCCGAGCTGCAACAAACGGCTGTGGCTGCCGATGATACAACCGAAACGCCGGCAGAAACTGCAGCTCCTGCAAAAAAGCGGCGTCGGCCCACCCCCCGGCGCCGCCGGCGTTCACCGGCGGGTGGAGCCAAAGAGGCCCGAGCCAACGGTTCCGGTGCCGATGGAAAAAAAGAAGCGGCCTCAACCGAATCGAAGCCCGAGACGGCTGCCCCGGAAACCCTTCCGGAAGGATAGATTATTCCCGCTTGATACCAGCCAGGCCCGACCGCCGCAAAACCCGGCATCGGGCCTTTTTTCTGGGCTTCGACCCACAACCGGGTGGCATCTCCACCCCGGTGAGGCCGCCATCCACCCAGCGGGGCCCCCAGAAGGCTCGGCACGCAAGTGGCGATTTTATTCAAGAACAACGGACGGCCTCAGCCTAAGAATGAGGTGGTGGCGAACAGGCTGCTAACGCCCGAGGTGACGCGTCCCATGGAAGAAGACAGAGAAAAATCGGACACTGGCGGCAATATTGGGGTGGCCGATCTGAAAGGTCGCCGCGTCCTGGAAATCGGCTGCGGCGATGGCCGGGTCACGGCCATGCTGGCCGGCATTCCACAAAGACTGGTGGCCATTGATCCCGATGCCGGCTGCATTGAAAAAGCCAGGCACCAGATCGCAGAGGCCGTGTTTGCCGCCGGGTCGGGCGAAGCGCTCCCCTTTGGCGCCGAACCTTTGACACCGTGATCTTTACCCTGTCATTGCATCATCAGAACAGTGCACGGGCCCTTGGGGAGGCCGGACAGGTTCTCAAACCTGGCGGGTGCATTGTGGCCATCGAGCCGGAACCGGAAGGGGATTATCGAGCGCCTCTGTTGCCTGGTCGAAGACGAATCCCGGCAAATTGCCCAGGCGGCACGGGCCATGGCCAGAGGCCCCTTTCTTTCTGGCCCGGGACAACAAATATCGCACCCGGTGGGTGTTCGACCATCGGTCCGACTTGCTCAACTGCTCTTTTCCTATTACAATATCCCCTACGATGACCATATTGCCAGATCGGCGGACCGGCTGCTCGACGGCCGCACTGCCCATAGCCCCACTGATTCTACACGACGATCTTCGCATCGTCAGACTGGAAAGGATTGGCCCATGAACCATGAACTCACCGCTGATGTGAAAAAAGAGGTGGTCGGTCTTGGGTGCAGCGTTGGCGGGGGTGGCGGATACCGCGCGGCTGGGCGAACTCAGGACAGACCCGGCCGATCTGCTGAAGCCTTTCTCACGGGCACTCGCCATGGCCGTGCCTCTGCCCGCGGCGGTATTCGAGGCCATCGCGGATCGGCCCACCCCCATCTACGCCAGCATCTACAAAACCGCCAACCGGCTGCTGGACGAAATCGCCTTCAAAACCGCCATGGCGCTGCAGCAAGCGGGATATCCAAGGCCTACCCATACCGGCCTCCCAGGTGCTTGACCGCGACGACTGGCACGCAGCCATCAGCCACAAGGCTGTGGCCCGAATGGCCGGGCTGGGCTGGCAGGGAAAAAATCTGCTTTTGATCACGCCAGGTACGGCTCCCGTGTACGCCTGGTCACCGTTCTGACACAAGCGCCCCTGACGCCGGGACGCCCCCATGGAAAACCGTTGCGGGAAATGCATGGCCTGTCGCGATGCCTGCCCGGCCGGCGCCATTCGGGGGGTAACGACCCGCACCCACTATCATAACCGCAATGAAGCCCTGGATTTTTCAAAATGCCGTGGCCAAACTGACTGAAGAATTCGCCGCCCTGCCACATATCGGCACCCCATTTGCGGCGTCTGCATCCGGGTCTGCCCCTTTGGCCGGGCATCCGGTAAAAAAGGGAGAGGCTCCCCGATGAGCCGAGAAACGGACAAACGCTGATTTCCAAGGGAGGTACCATTGCCAGAGCCAACCCGAACCCACGCCTTTCAGCTCCTCGGATGGGTTCTCTTTGTCGCCTGCGCAGGCTGCTACATCGCCGCCAACATCCGTAGCGGTGACCGGCTTAGCCTGGCGGGCAGCATTCTTTTCCTCCTCGCCTGCATGGTATTTCTAGCGCCGCTGATCGTTAATCCGCCAAAGAAATGAGGCAATCATGGACCAAAAGGCATTCCAGGACCACTACCAGGATCACCTGAGCCACTGCTATGGCTGTGGCCGGCTCAATGCCCACGGGCTCCAAATAAAGAGCTACTGGGACGGCGATGAAACCATCTGCACCCTGACCCCCCAGCCCCACCATCTGGCCATACCCGGCTACGTCTACGGCGGACTGATCGCATCGGTGATCGACTGTCACAGCACGGGAACGGCCGCAGCCGCAGCCTATCGCGCCCAGGGGCGTGCCATGGACACCGAACCACCCTTCCGGTTTGTCACGGCGGCGCTTCACGTCGATTTTCTAAAGCCCACCCCCATGGGCGTGCCCATCCATGTCAGGGCCATGATTGCCGAACTCAAGGAGAAAAAGGTCGTGGTCCGCTCCACCCTGTCGGCAGTCGGAAAGATCTGTGCCCGGGGCGAGGTGGTGGCGGTGCGCATGCCGGAATCCATGCTGCCCGGTTAAGCGTTTGGATCCACCCAAACAGCAGCAGCCTCCCAGCCTCAAACCGATGTCGCCATGGGCCCGCAGAGCTTCGCCTGAAAATGGCAACAGGTCTATTTGTAGCCTGCAAGCTCGGCTTGCACCGACTTGTTCACATCGCCCAGGGCCGCCTGCCAGGCCTGCCCCTTTTTGACCAGCCCCATGGCGCTTTTCTTGATCTTTGCTTCCTTGTCCGCCTTCATGAAAGACCGGGCTGTTCCGATGAAGTGCTTTCCCTCGTTGAGCAGACGGTTAAATTGCTTCAACGATGCCAAGGTCTTTTCCACACGGGTCTTGGCCGTGGCAATTTTCTTTCGGGTCTTGGCTTTCTTGGACTGGGCCGCCCCGATGATCTCCAGGGCGTCGGCGGCGGATTTCCGGATATCCACAACCCGACCCTCGAACACCTTGATCTCCTGCCCAAAATCGGCAGCTGGACCCTTGATCAGCTTGGCGTTCTTTTCAAAGACGGCCGAGGATGATTTGCGCATGGCCTCGACGGCATCGTTCAGCCGCCCCCGGGCCCGGGCAAGGGACTCGACCCCTTTGTGGAGGCCGGCCAATTTCTTTTTCAATGCCACCACCGACCCATGATACTTCCTGGCAGCCTCGGCCCCCGTCTTGGAACTGTCTCCGGAGACGGATTCGCCGTTGTCCGACCCTTTCTTTTTTTTCTCGCTCAGTGCCGTCTTTTCAAAATTGTCATCGACGTCGAAATCGTCATCGTCGACCTCGATCTCGGCCTCTCCCATGGAAATGTCGTCGTCAATGGCATCAGACTTTTTTTTGATGCGATCAAATTCCTTTTGCAGCCGTTTTTCCAGCTTTTCTTCAATGTCGGCCCGTATCCGTTTATAATCTTGATTGAAGTCATCCATAACCGATTTGATCTGGGCCATGCGCTTTTTTTTGGATACAAAAATATTCTTGCGGCTCCACCCCTTTTGCAGCCCCTTGAGCTGTTTTTCGTAAATCTGCATAAACCGGTGGACCTCCTTGCGTCGGGCCGCCAGGTATTTTTCTACTTTTTTTCGAACCTGGGCTTCATAGCCGCCAGATTCAAAGGCCTCGGCATATTCGTCGGGCACCTTATACCTGAGGGTAAAGTCGCCGGCCGGCTCTTTGAGCAATTTGAAGTTCTGCTTCACCAAATCGAAGGGGACGGCATATTCCTTTGCCAATGCGGCGGTTGATGGCATCCACAGCACGGCAGCGAAGGCGGCCAGAATAATGAAACCCACTGCCAGAGAGCCGGTTTTCGAAAAATTCAGTGGTCTCATGGCTTATCTCCTCATAGAAATTTAGACCAAATATCGCAAAAATGGCCGTCTGGTAAGGCTGTTAGGGGCAACATGGGCCCTGATCCGACCATACCCGGTGGCTGCACCCCGGTCAACCGCGGGTTCCAGACCGATGCTGTTCACACCTTCAACCATTGCCTTTACGGCCCATGTCCATTATGCTCAAATGAAATTTCTAACCGCCAACAGGAGCACAAGCCATGGCAGCCACACGGCAATCCCCGACCAGACCGGGGAAAAAGGCCGCCTCAGCCCAAGGGCCTGGGACCAACGCATCGGATATCAAAACCGTCCAGCGCATTCTTGCCCATAACAAGCGAAAATTTATAGAATACAACAACTTCCGAAAAGATGTCTTTTCGGAGCTGGCACCAGGGGACTGCGACGCCATTCTCTATTTGCTTCCCTGGTTGTTGAGCGTGAACGAACAAGGGGTCCCCGGCTACCTGGATCGCATCAAGGCTCCCTTTCGGGTCTACGGTATCGACACGACAAAAGAGATCCGTTCCAGGGAAGGGGAATTCAAAAAACGGTTCGGTATCAGGAAAAAAGGGTCCTTGCTCAAACCGGTTCCGTCGAGTCTCACCATCTTGGGCCTCTACACCATTGGCAGTGTCGGAAGCGTCAGCCAGACCTCCGAATCCGACTGCGACATTTGGATATGCATCGACAAAAGCCATTTCGGCAAAACCGCATGGAAGCAGATCAACCAGAAAGTCAACCTGATCAAGGACTGGATGGACCAGAATCTGAAAATGCCGGTCTACTTCTTCGTCTCCGACATCACCGCCATCCGTGAATGCCGGTTCGGCAGCGTGGACGCCGAAAGCTCTGGCAGTACTCAGCAAAACATTCTCAAAGAAGAATTCTACCGAACCTGCATCGTCATTGCCGGACAGATTCCTCTGTGGTGGCTCTGCTATGATCCCCACCGACCCATCCGCTACGACGAGGCCCTGACCGCCTTGGCCGACGAAGACTGCTGGGAATACGATCTGGTTGATTTCGGAGATATCGAAAGCGTTTCGCGAAAGGAGTACTTCGGCGGCGCCCTGTGGCAGTTGCACAAGTCCCTGTCCAATCCGCTCAAGTCCATCATCAAGATGAGCCTGCTTAAAGTGCTGCTGGACGCGCCCCAGGACGCACTTATGTGCCACCGCTTCCGGGAAAAGGTCCTGTCTTGCGACAGGTCCAAGCTTTTCCCCGATTTCAGTGTCTTTACCATGCGCGCCATTGCGGAAAACTACCAAAGCACCAAACCGAAAAGGCTCGGTTTTCTCGTCGAATGCCTTTACATCCGTTGTGAAATCAATCCCTACAATCGAAACCAGAAGCTAAAAAACCGGCTTTCCGGCGATTTCTTCAATGACTACCCCCTGAACAAAGACCGCCAGAAGAGTCTTCGCAATGCCGGATCCTGGAAATTTCCGGAACAGCTTAAACTCGGCGACAGCCTTTTCCGGCTGCTCCTGGAAATTTACCGGGAAATCGCCGAAAGCCAAGGAGGCATTGAAAGCGAAAGCGATCGCCGGGACCTGACCATTATCGGCCGGAAAATATCTGCCTTCTACCTCAAAAAGGACTTCAAGGTGCCGGTCCTGCAAACCCCCAAGGGCAAACTCAACATCTCCAACCTGACCCTGAGGCTGGAAAAGGACAGCTGGCAGATCTTTTCCGGCAATGACACCTCCACCCCGGTGGTGTCGAACCGGGATATCGTTCACGGCATCGCTTTTGTTGTATGGAACCACCTTTTCGTCACCGGCCGCCTGAATATGCGACCCAACCCCTCCAACATCACCTTGCAGGAGGTTCTCAATCTGGGAAAAAAGATCACACAGTTTTTTGGCAGCTACGGAAGTCAGCAAGTCAACTACAACAGCTACCTCCAAACTGAAATCATTGACAAAATGCTGGTGATTGTGGGTCTGGAGCAGTCCCCCTGGGACAGCAAAAACCGGGGGGTCCGGGTGGTCTATGCCAATGGTTGGGGAGAACTCTTCGTTCGACGATTTAAAACCCTGAAGGAATACGAGTCTTTTTCACGGGAAGCCAGCAGTGGCGACCACCGCGTGGAGACCGCCTACCATGTTGTCAGAAACGCCACCTCCTATGAAAAAATCATCGAGAGAACCAAACAGGATCTGATGCCGTCTCTGCTTTCCCAAAAGAAGGGGTCATGATACCCAAAAATCTATTTGCCGACATACCGGCAGAACTGGCCGAAGAAGCCGTACAGGTCTTGGCGGAATCTGATGACGTGCGCATCGAGAGGATCGTCTCCCGGGGGCACGCCACGGCACCTGGATCCTGGTACGACCAGGACCGGGCCGAATGGGTCATGGTGGTTCAGGGAGAGGCTCGCATCGCCTTGGAGGATCGGCCCCAACCCGTTGAACTGGGCCCCGGGGAGCATCTGGTCATCCCGGCCCACGTCAGGCACCGGGTGGTCCATACGGACCCGAGCCAGGCCACCATCTGGCTTGCCGTACATTACCGCTAAAGCAGGGTGGATTTGCCCGGGGTTCCCCCCCGCATGATTGGCGAAATCCCCGAGGCCCCCGTTTTGCCCATCCCCCGCGCCAAGACCCAGATCCGGGCCGGCAAAGCGGTTGACACCACAGCGGCTTTCGGCTAATACCCCCACAACTTGGGGAGTGCGGTTCTCCCGTGAAGGGAGCCAAGAGGGAAACCGGTGACAATCCGGTACGGTCCCGCCGCTGTATGCGCTGACGAACCCCGGCCGCCGCGACAAACCGACCGCGGGGCAAGCCACTGGTTGATTCACCCCACAAAGGGGCCAATCCATCCGGGAAGGCGCCGGACAGTAGGATGACGCGCGAGTCAGAAGACCTGCCTCACTCCCAGTGCCCGATCTTGTCACGGGAAACAATGACAATATCCGGGCAGCCCGCCTTGGTGGAGATGGCAAATCCCCAGGCTGATGAATGTGTCGTGTCACGGGCATTCAGCGGTCTGGGGGTTTTTTATTGCCCCTTGCCCGCCTTGGGGATCCCCCCCGCCCGGGATCACGACCGGCCAACGGGAAAGGATCACCATGAAAGGACAGACCCTCTTTTTTTGTTTGTTGGGCCTCTATTCGGCCGTCCTGGCAGCCATCGGAATCTATTTCAACCGAAGACAGAAATCAGAGGCCGACTTCTGGCTGGCAGGTCGACGGATCGGCGCTCTGGCCACCGGTTTTTCCGCCGCTGCCTCCTGGCTCACCGCCGGGGCCATGCTGGCTGTCATCGGATTCTTCATGCTCAGCGGCATGGGCTCGATCTGGGGGTTCGTGGCACCCAATGTCCTGGCCTTGCTCATCATCGCCCTGCTCACGGGCCGTATCCGGCACCTGCCGGCCTTCACCCAGCCGGAACTGATGGAGCAGCGCTACGGGGCTGGTCTGCGCGCCCCGGTGGCGGTCATCATCACCGTGGTAATGATCCTGTTTGCCGTCGCCGACATGAAGGGGTTTGCCTTTGTACTTCAAGTCTACTACGGCCTGAGTCCGGCCTGGGCCGCCGCCATGGTGGCGACCGCCGTCTCCGTTTACGTGACCCTGGGCGGTTTTTCGGCAGTGGTCTGGACCGACCTGATCCAGTTCCTCTTTCTTGGCGCATTTGCCGTCACCATGGCCGGCGTCACCACCTTTTCGGCCATGGCTCTGCCCCATGAGCCGGACATTTCCGTTGCCGCCCTTCTTTCCACCCCTCCCCCTGGCTGGTGGAACCCGCTTTCCATCGGCCTTCCCATGGTCCTGGTCTTCTGCCTGGCCATCTTGCCCGGCTGGATCAGCGAACAGGACCCCTGGCAGCGGGTCTGGGCTGCCCGAAGCGACAAAGCGGCCCGGCGTGGCATGGTGCTGGGCGCCGCCCTGATTCTGGGGGTCTTTGGGGCCTGCGCCGTTATCGCCATCGCCTTAAACCGGCTTTACCCGGAAATTTCAGCCCTGGGCTTCCCGGCGGGCATGGCCAGGGCCGAACCCGCCCTGCTGGTCTTTATTCGAGACGGCGGCTTTTCCGACATCTTTGTGGCCCTGACCGCCGTGGGCCTGGCTGCCGCGGCCATGAGCTGCGCCGACACTTTCGCCACCTCCAGCGCCGCGTGCCTCTCCCGTGATCTTTATCGGCGACATATCCGCCCGGATGCCACCATGGCCCAAACGCTACGGGTCGACCGGATCTGCGTGCTGGTGATCGTGGCCACGGCCACGGCCGTCTCCTTTGTCATCGACAGCATCATCGATGCAATTCATATGGCCACCTTCATCGCCAGTGCCGCCTATTTCTTCCCGCTGATGGGCGGACTCTTCTGGCGCCGTGCCACCCGCCGGGGGGCTCAGGCCACTTTGATCACCGGCGGCTCGCTGCAGGTGGCCCTGGTCGCCATCGACCTGCTCCGCACCGGCCCCATGGCCCCCCCGTTCCTTCAAACCCTCCACCCTGCGTTTATGGGCCACGGCGTGCTTTTGGGCATGGCCGCCAGCGGCATCGTATTTGTCGGCGTCTCCCTGGTCACAACGCCTGCGCCGGCCCACCGGCTGATCCGGTTCTTCCCGGACAGCCGGTCAACAGATTCAGCCGGAAAAGAAAGGCCGATCGCCCCCGAGGCCAAACCCTGGGGCCCGGCTTAAAACAAAACCGCCCGGCCCCCGGGCAGGCATCGGCCGGAGCGGCGGTTTTCGCACCGTAAAGGCATCCGCAAAAAACCGGTGACCACCGACAGGGAGGGGTTCAAACCGTCTTGCCTTTGTCAATATATGCTATGATGCAGGATTATGTCCGACATGTTCGGCCACGTGCCGGGCGATCCGGTCGCGGACCATCCGGGAGGTCTCTTCCACGGACAGGTGCTCAAAGTCGGCAAAAGGGATTTCATCCAGGACGCGAATGTTGATGGGATGGCTCCCGTGAAAGTTCAGGCTGTGCTTGGGCAGGGCCTTCTGGGTCCCGTTGATCACCACCGGCAGGATCGCCACGCCCATCTTCTTGGCCAAGATAAAAGCGCCCGGCTTGAAGGGTTTGAGCTGTCCGGTCTTCGACCGGGTCCCCTCGGGAAAGAAATAGACCGAACATCCGCGGGAAACGGCCCTCTCACAGGCCGTCATCATCTTGCGGACACTCTCCTTGTCCCCGCGCCGAAGCTTGATGTAGCCGTTGAGGGTCATGTTCCAGCCGATAAAAGGAAGTTGGAACACTTCGGCCTTGGAGACCCACTTGAACGGAAAAAAGAGGTGAAAAGCGACCAGGATGTCCAGTTGGCTCTGATGGTTGGAAACCACCACGTATTGCCTGCGTCGACGAATCTTGTCCCGGTCCCGGATCGACACGGACCAGGCCGGCATGACCCAAAGATAGAGACAGGCCCAAAACGAGGTGAACATGTGCAGGACGACCAGGCGACGATCGATCCAAACCGTGCAGATCCATACGAGGACGGCAATGACAAAGAAAAAGGCGGAGGATACCGCCATAAATGTTAGGAACAGAATGGAAATGATGCGGTTGGTCATGGCTGTTTAAATGATCATGCTGGCTTGCTGGCCCAAGGAGGAAATTTCCCATGGCCCGAATCCGAACAAAACGAACCGTTGCCGATACAGCCATTTCGGATGTATCATGAATTTCGGCAGGTCAGGGCATTGGGGGAGCTTATGCCAAATGGCAACCGCTGTCAAACCGGCCAAACATCCAACCCAGGCGGTCTGACAACCGCTTTTTTCCTTCTTGAAATGGTATTTTTAATTGGAACAACCTCCGGAGGCTGCCCCGTGGACGGAACCCGCAGAGACAAGATTGCACCTGGCATGGCGGTGGACATTGAGTTGAAAAAAGATCAGCGCACAGGCCGCCTCACCCGGGGTGTGGTGCGTGACATTCTGACCCGATCAAAACAGCATCCCCACGGCATCAAGGTCCGGCTCACGGACGGACAGGTGGGCCGGGTCAAGCAGATCCATTGACCCGCCACAAGCGGCCCTGGAAAAAGGAAAAAATAAAAATGCCTCCCCCCGGTTGTCAACGGAAAAAAGCTGCTTATGTTGAACGGCTCACCCTTGCGGCCCGTGGCAGGGTGTTTTTTTTGGCCACAAACAGGCCATCCGTGAAAAAGCGCGGAAGCGCCGGCTCAATTTTGGGCAACACGTTGAAGAAACGCAATAACCGGCACGCCCTTGGCGTGCCATCCACCGAAAGAGACGGAGGACAACATGGCAGATCGCTCGCAAATCACACTCTATAGTGGCGGCCACCGGGGCGCAGAATCCGAATTTGGCATGCTCGCCGAGCGCTGGGGCATTCAGGAGGTCAATTTTTCCTTTGAGGGGCACAACCTCTCGCGGACCCGCGGGGTTCGGGTTCTAAACCGGGAAGAGCTGGACAAGGGCAATGTCAGCATGGAGATCGTCTCTGCCCGGATGGGTCGGAAATTCTCCAAGGCTGACAAGATTCGCAAGGTCATCCAGTCGATTTTCCACATGATCAACAATGGCTACCATGTGATCGCCGTGGGGTGGATCCAACCGGACGATACGGTCAAGGGCGGCACCGGGTGGGGGGTTGAGCTGGCCAAGCTCTTCAACCGCCCCTTGAGTGTATTCGATCAGGAGAAATCGACGTGGTTTTGCTGGCGAGACCGCCAGTGGGTCGAAGAGGCGCCGACCATTACGGACCAGTCCTTTGCCGGAACCGGAACCCGGAACCTCACCGACGCCGGCCGCCAAGCCCTGACCGACCTCTTCACACGCTCCTTTGGTCCGGAAAAAGAGGCCTGATCCACGCCCGTAAGGCATTTTCAGCGGAAACCGACCATGCCGATAATAGGGCCGAAAAATGCCTAAAATGCACTAAAATTCGAAATGCCTAAAGTTGAGGTGCCGCTTCCCTCCAACAATTTCAGCTAAAATGTTGCTAAACTCCTTAATTTTAGGCATTTTAGCGCATTTCAGGCATTTCGAATTTTCAGGCATCCGGGACCAGCCCCATGTCGGCAAACATTGAGATCACCGGCCTGCGGATGCAAAACCGTTAGTCCTCCGGCAGGGCCTCCACCACCTCGGCCTTGATGATGGTGACCGGCTCAACAGGCACATCGTCATGCATCCCCTTGCGACCGGTCTTAACGCCCTTCATCTTGTTGACCACACCGTGCCCCTTGGCCACCTTGCCGAAGACCGCATACCCCCACCCCTGGGGGGTTTTCGCCGTGTGGTTTAAAAAATCGTTCTTCTTCACGCTGATGAAAAACTGGGCCGTGGCGCTGTGGGGGTCCATGGTGCGGGCCATGGCGACGGTATAGGCGTCGTTTTTCAGGCCATTGTCAGCCTCGTTTTCAACCGGCTCCCCGGTCGCCTTCTCCTTCATGTCCTCGGTCATCCCACCGCCTTGGATCATGAAACCGTCAATGATTCGATGAAAAATGGTGCCGTCATAGTGGCCGGCGTTGACGTAACCGAGAAAATTGGCCACGGTCTTCGGGGCCTTTTCTTCGTCCAGTTCGATGAAGATGTCGCCCATGCTGGTTTCGATTTTTACCACGATAGTGCTCCTTTCAAAAAAAATGACCCTGCCGGGCCGGTTACGGATACAGATTATAGTTGAACAAAGGGCATATCCAATAACACCCGGCCTTGTCAACCGGCAAGGAGGGCGTCAGCACCTTTCTCTGAAAAGGATAAACAGATTGGAGCCAATGACCACCACCGTGCCCATCACAACGGGAACGGTCGGCAGATCCTGCCACAGGACCCAGCCGGTCAGGGTGGCCCAGATGATGGCCGTGTAAGTATAGGGAGCCAGCAGGGAGGCTTCGGACAACTGATAGGCGGTGGTTTTAGCCAACTGCTGGACCGCGGCGAAGACCCCGATGCCGATCATCCACGGCAACAGTCGCATATCAGGGATTTTCCCGACCCAGAGCGTGTAAGGGCCTGAGACCAGAACCCCGATCAAGAGAAAATAAAAGACCGTGGTCAGGGGATCGTCGGTCCGCCCAAGGTTGCGAAGGGCCATGTCCACCAGAGCGGCAAAAAGGGCGGCAACCAGCCCGATCAGAGATGCCGGATTGGAAAACAGCCCCGCCGAAGGCTGAACAATTAACAGAACGCCTCCGAATCCCACCAGTACGGCGGCCCAACGGCGCGAACCCATCCGCTCCTTTAAAAGGACCGGAGACAAGACGGCGACAAAGAGCGGTGCGGCAAAAAGCAGGGCCGTGGCATCGGCCATGGGAAGCAGGGAATAGGCCCAGAACACAAAGCAAACGCCCAGGTTGCCCACCAGGGACCGGTAGAGGTGGGCCCGAATCCGACGGGTTCGAAAGACAGCCGGGGCCCGGGTCAGGAGCATGTAGGGAACCAGCAGGGCGAGGGCGGCAACGCCCCTGAAAAAGACCATTTCGATAGGGCCATGGGCCACGCTGCCCACCTTGGCGCAGGTGTTCATCAGCACAATCCCCAGGGTGGCGACCAGGATCAGCAGGATGCTTCGCGACATGCCCCCGCCAATGCATGCTGATTTTTCCGGCAACCCCCTGCTATGACTTTCCGTAATTTTCATGGCGCGGGGACTTTAACCGATTTGTCCCCGGGACGCCATGGCCGTTTTTGGGGTGGCAAAGTAAAGATTCCTGGCCCAGAGGACCAGGCCTTGGTTTGCCCCTGGAAAGGGATGGGATACTTCGCCTTTAGTTTGAAATGCCTTAAATGCCTAAATTGCTTAAAATTAAGGAATTCTGCCATATCTTAGCTTAAAAAACAGTCTCCCCGGATCTCATGGCATATCGGGTGATCCTTTCACCGTCATCAAAGGAGGCTTTCTCCAGCTTCTCCATGAGTCTCCCCCCCAGTTTGGCGCCGGCCTCATCGTCTTCATCAATCGGTATATTCCGGTTTCCAGGCCAGGCCACGGATTTGGCCGTGACGACCCATCCATGCACAAGCTCGCCGGCTATGCTAAGCTATTTATCAATATTCGGCCTTAAAATCGAAATTGAGACCTTGTTCCGACTCGTTATTCCGTGGTAGGCAAATATTTCTCATCCGTCTCATTACATTATTATTGCGTTCGTCGCCATTGATCGCATCGGAGTTCAGATGCTTGAACCTATACTGAGGGTTCCTTGGCGTCAGACCGTAAGGCACTTGTGCATCCATTGGTAGAGATTGGGGGGTGTTGAACTAAACCGCTTCGCGGTAGCCAGCCAGAAGTATAGCTCTTTGACAATTTGTGCATGAAGCCGTCATGCGGTTTTGACTGTGCGTTTACCCATTGGTTTATGGAGGATGATATGGATTTGAGTGTCATATTCACCCTTCAAAAAGGAGGAGACCAATGGGCGAACTGCGTGATCGGATGGACCGGGACATGGCGTTGAAGAACTTGAGCGTGCGCACGAGGAAGTGTTACCTGGCATGCGTTCATGACTTCGTGGCGCATTACCGCCGTGATCCGAAACAACTCGGCGAAGAACAGATCAAGGCGTATTTACACTTTCTGATCACGGATAGAAAAGCATCCCAGTCGAAGGTGAACCAAGTCTACAGCGCGCTCAAATTTTTTTACGTTACGACGTTGCAGCGGACTTGGAACACAACCGCGATTCCACGGGGACGTCCTTCTCGCAAGCTGCCGACAGTATTATCGAGGCAGGAGGTTGAAGCGATTCTCGGTGTCACTGCGAACCTGAAGTATCTGACGATATTTTCAACGATATATTCGGCAGGCTTGCGATTGAGCGAAGCTGTCCCATCTGGTTCAAACTGACATTGATGCGCAACGGATGCTGCTTCGGGTGCGCCAGGGCAAGGGACGTAAGGACCGGTACACCCTGCTTTGCGAACGCAACCTGGAACTGCTTCGGCGCTATTGGCGCCAGGCCAAACCGAGAGAGTGGGTGTTTTACGGCAAAAACAAACGCTGTGCAATTCATCCTTCGAGTGTGCAACGCCAGTTTCGCAGGTCTGTAGTTAAAGCCGGCATTTCCAAAAAGGCCTCCATCCATACGCTACGGCACAGTTTCGCGACCCACCTGCTCGAGTCAGGTTGCGACGTGCTGCACATCCAGAAGCTGTTGGGCCATCGGTGCGCCAAAACAACTTCGGTTTACCTTCACGTACAGCGCAGCGGCCTTGCCAAAATAGTCAGTCCGCTGGACCAGTTGGACGCCAAATGCCTCAAGCTCGGTTGACCCGGGGTCGTCATGGGTTGCCAAGTCGAGGTGGGCGACATTTTTCGTGCCTGCGGCCCGGCCTTTCGTCACGAACACGGCCACGGAATGCCGTTGCGGCAGTTTCGTACCATGGGGGCTATAGAGGCATGCCGGACAGCGATACTCGGCGGCCATGTGGAGCAATGCGACAACTGTCGGCGTCTGCGGGTGTCTTACAACTCCTGCCGCAACCGGCATTGCCCCAAATGCCAGCAGTTGGACAAGGAGCGCTGGGTGGCCGCTCGGCTGGAGGATCTTCTTCCGACCGGTTATTACCACTTGGTATTTACGATCCCGTCGGAACTGAGGCCGTTGGCGCTTCGTAACCAGAAGATCGTCTACAATATCCTGTTTCGTGCGGCGTCTGAGAGCCTCAAACAGGTGGCTGGAGATCCCAAGTATCTCGGGGCTTGTATCGGCATTATTGCGATGCTGCATACCTGGTCCCGGACGCTGATGGATCATCCGCACCTGCA
Organism: Oceanispirochaeta sp.; assembly: GCA_963556075.3. Lineage (GTDB taxonomy): Bacteria > Spirochaetota > Spirochaetia > DSM-2461 > DSM-2461 > Oceanispirochaeta. The sequence continues at coordinate 100,577 of CAUVYB020000002.1, forward strand.
TTGCCTGGTCACCGGCGGCGGACTGTCGGCCGACGGTCGTAAATGGATTGGTTGCCGCAAGGGATTTTTTGTTCCGGTACGGGTGCTTTCGGCGCTGTATCGGGGCAAATTTTTGGCCTATCTGAAGCAGGCATGCGCATTGGGCGATTTGACTTTTCCCGGTGAGGTGTCAGGTCTGACTGTGCCGGGGGCCTTTCGAAGACTCCTTGGCGTACTCTATGAGAAGAGCTGGAACGTGTACTGCAAACGTCCATTTGGATCGGCCGAGCGCGTGGTAAAGTACTTCGGGCGCTACACACACCGGGTTGCGGTGTCCAACGAACGGATCACAGGTTTTAACGGTGAGACCGTGGTCATTCGGCTCGGTCCCGGTAAAGGCAAAGACCGTCGACGGGTGCTGAAGCTTCCGGCGGCAGAATTTATCCGGCGATATTTGTTCCACGTATTGGCCTGATCGTTTCGTCAAGATCCGTTATTACGGGCTATTGGGCAATTGCCATCGGGTTGAGCGTCTGGACCGATGCCGTCGCCTTTTGGGATGCCGGAGGCCACGCAAAAAAAAAGTGACCAAACCCCAGAAGATCGGCTGGCGAAAGCTGCTGTTCGCCTTGACCGGAGTTGATCCGGGAATATGCCCCGGCTGTGGCGGCCACATGGTTTCTCTTATGGTATTCGGCCCGAGATATCCTGTTGGCCTGCCGCCTTAAGGGAAACGCTAATGATTTTTGATCAATGTTCTGGACTGTCGAAAGCGTGGCCAAAGGAGAAGTACGGCTTCATGCCAAATTTTTTGTGTAAATGCTTTCAATAACGGGCAGTGTCTGGTTCACATAACGGGCATGAAGGCCCGGATAGGCGCTTCAATCCAAATGAAATGATACCGCTCGTATGCCTATTTTGAAGGGGGATCTTGTATCAAAGTACATATGAACAAGGGCGGTAGTTCAACATGATTGTATACGGAACCCAGGCCTTACTTGTTTGATGTGCCTGTGCGCATTTCGATGACCGAGGGAAATCATCAGATCCTTTTTTGGCGTGATTCCGCATACAATCTTAAACGTTGGGCATTCGAAAAAAGAGTTATATGGGAAAAAACATAAATGAAATAGTCTTTTCGGCAGTTAGAATACTCCAGTCTTATCCACGTCCTATAGGCATAGCTGACCCTATACGTGCTTTCCCAATTCTGCCGGTACGAAGTCTTTGTGAACAACTTAAAATTGATTCAGCTGTTTTATATATAGCGCCTCATAAAGGAAATCAGCCTATAAAGAGGAAAGTGATTGGCGATGCACGTTTGTGGAATGAATTAAATGAAGAATTAAAAAATGTTAAGCAAAGAAATAATCTACGCAAAGCTGTATTTGAAATTCCTTTTGACTCTAATAGACAAAAATCTAGAGACTATCCTTCCCTTGGATATTTGGCTTGTGAAAAAAAAATAGGTTTTATTGGGGATGAAATTCAAGCGCTAAATGAATATACCAAATTTTTAAGTTCTTATGTTAGGCCGCTGCTTAGGGATATAAGATCTGCGGCATGTGAAGATCTTTTGGCTAACCTATTCAATTATACCCAGAACAAAATAGACCTGAATGCTCAACTCCCTGGTAGTACAATTAAAGATATACAGTCTTTAGTCCATAAAGCTATTGGAGCTTCCTGTTCATTTTTCACACTGATAGAAAATAAATCGATTGTTGTAGATTACGTTCAAAAACCTCAATGGAGACGAACTCGTTTTCTGGAACAACCTCAAACAGTTATTGTTCCTCCGACTCTTTTGAAAAAATGCTTTGAAGAAGAAATTTTTCGTTGGCATGATATTAAAGCGGGAAACGAACTTGGGCCAGCACTTTCTCCTATAATAGAATTGCGCTTTGATGGATGCTATTATCTTATAGCACCATTTAGGAATGATAATGTCCCATTTGCATTGTGGATTTTTCAATTTTATCAAAATCAAATTGTATTTTTAGATCTTTATGAAAAAGTTATAAAGCAAGGTTTAGCTTTGTCTAACAGAGCTGCATCTTATTTATATCAAAGGAGAATCAAAAAATTGATTATTGATCCTATATTTAATAGCCGAGAAACACGCATAGACCAAGGTCTTATTTTTACATTAATGCCCTTTACAGAAAAATGGTCTGATAGAATATGGCAAAAGATCATTAAACCAATATGTAAAGATGAAGGTATGAAACCCATTCGTGCGGATGATTTGTATGGCCAAGATATTATGGAAGATGTTTGGAAAGGTATAGTTACCAGTAAAATAGTCATCGCAGATATCACGGGTAGAAATCCAAATGTCTTTTATGAATTGGGAATTGCACACACAATTGGCAAACCAGTCATTCTACTAACACAGGCTTCTGATGATATTCCTTTCGACCTTAACCGGTATCGTCATATAATTTATGAGGATAACATTGATGGCTGTGAACAATTAGGTATAAAATTAAAAGCCTCAATCAAAGATATATTAGAGAATAACAAGTAATAGATAATAGATTATTACATATGGATTGCCCAACAAAAAAATCCAGCGGACGCAAAAAACCGCGCCGCTGATTTTGCCGTTAGCCCAAGGTGAAATGAACAGATGAAAAAGCTAATTACATTTGTAACACTGGTGATGATACCTATGACACTATTTGCGAAAGAAACAGGGGAACAAAGATTTTGGAAGTGGTTCAAGAAGAATGAATTAAAAATTTATCAATTTGAAAAAAATCAAGAACCAGTTCTTGATGAAATATCAGAGCAACTTTCGAAATATAAAGAAGGTGTAGTCTTCGAAATATCTGAAGAGCGCAATGGGAAAAGAGAGTTCATCATTAGTGCAGATGGATTAAAAGAACTATTCCCCGCTGTAGAGGCATTAAAGGCAGCTGCCCCTCTACTTGAAAAATGGTCTATTATCGCATTTCGGCCAAGAATGGAGGATTACTCCAAATTTAAGTTAGACTATGCTGGCAAAGAATTCGATCCGGCCAATATTTGGATTTATTATCGTATCCAAGATGGCTATTTCGATCTAATAATTTATCATCCTGAATATTCCGAAGCTGAACGTAACGCATTTATATCAGGCGCATACATACTTCTGGATATGGCATTGGGTGAATATGATGTTGTTACTGGAATTCGATACATTGACCATCAAATACTGCCAGATAATCCCGAGGCCGAAGGTTTAAAACCTTTTTCTATTTTGAGAGAAATTTTTGATGAATACAAAACAAAAAATGGCTAACCCTGCAACCAAGGTGATTTGCTGGTTTTTCTTGCCGATTGAAGTCCAGTAGTATCAATGGTCATAATACTTAATCGACCGTCGGTACCATTAACCCGCAAACCCCTTATCGCGCCCGTTAGAAGTCAAAGAGACAAAATGGCAATAGACGATTGTCCATATTCGTTCGAGGAGTTGGCAGTAGAGATCCTTCCTGCCTATTTTGAAGAGCTACAAAAGAAAATTTCTGCTCCTCTTGAAATGGCCATGTTTGCCCAGAAAGGTGTTGGTAAAAAAACGATTTTGAAAAGCCTGAATAAAAGTTCAGATTTTCCAGGATGCTATGTGCTTATAGAAAATGGAAAGCCGATCTACGTTGGTATTTCAAGGTCAATAGTTCAGAGGTTATTGCAACATGTAAAGGGAACAACCCATTTCGACGCAAGTCTTGCTTATCGAATCGCATCAAAAATGAAACTTCATGGCAAGCAACGAAATGTGGCAATGACGGACCCGGATTTTAAAAATGAATTTGAAAAGTCAAAAAAATACCTTAAATCACTAAAAGTAGCATTCATCCAAATAAATAATGACTTAGAAATCTATCTATTTGAAGCTTACTGCGCCATGAAGTTGGATACGGCACAGTGGAATACTTTCAAAACACATTGAGAGACTTCTGTCCTGTCATTTCAGTGGGTCACGTACCGCATCCGCTGGATCTGATCGTTGACGCTTTATTATCCGAGGCGACGGTAATCACGAGCCCGGATTTTAAAGAATAACGGCTGAAAGCATAAAAGCGACATTGTCGCAAAAAGAGCGATAGGGTTAGCGTTTTTGGAAAAAATGTCCGGCCGTTTGCATATCTTGCGCCATGCAACCGGACCTGATTCAGATGGAAGAGGACACGTTTGCGGTTAGTTAAATAACGTTACAATCCTTAAAAAATTATGAAACACAATCTATACGATGGCTGTGTTAGGCAATGACTCCTGTTCGGTAGTTTTCTTTCTTGTCCATACAAGTTGAGGAATAAATGAAACCGATAGAAATGATTGCCGTAATAATAGGAGGTCCACTCATATTATCGATTTTGTTTATTGGCCCTGGAGTAATCATCGGTCTTGCTGCGAAAAGAAAAAACAGATCATTCTGGAAATGGCTATTTTTTTCAGTTGCAGTTCTTGTAATCCCACGCATTATCACTGTAATTATCGACAACCTGTATGGACCGTCATGGCCCCCAGAAAAATCTCCGTACTCAGTACTGAGTATGGCTCTTCTGGCAGGTGTTTGCTTTTTGATATCAACCAAGCCTGGGAAATGCCCAAGGTGCAAAAAGGAATTAAAAAAGGAGGAATGGGAGCAGAGCAATTGCCATGAATGTGGCCAGTTTGAAAAGCATTCTATACAAGGTACTCAAGGAAACAACAGTCGGCCGTTGATCAACCACAAAAGGCTGAAATTGGTATCCCTTGTTGTTTCGATCTTTTCCACCACTTTAATATGCAGCATTACAACGGCTAATCTGGTTGTTATGACGCTATTGATCGTACCCATATTATTTTTTCTTATCTATTTTTTACTGTTTCTCATTATAAAAATGAAACATAAAATGCATAATAACACTTGATTATCCGAAGCTGAGGTAATCACGATCTATATTTTAGAAGGATAGCGACTATAAGCATCTGTAGAGAGTGTGCAAATGGTTTGACACGACGAAACCAACACAGTAAGGGTAAGATTATCAACAGGATGCGTCAATACGGCCGGGACGACTGGTTGTTGAGGTTTCATGCACGAAAGGCTATGTCCCCCAAAGCCAGGAAGCTCAAGGATACAGCGACTATGTCTAAACATTTAACATCTCATGATTAGTGCAAGTGTTTTTGAGTTGGCAACGCTGATATTTTGTATGCTGGTGGGACACAAGATTGTTGTGGTGAAAGCCAATAGGCTTTTTGCAGATATTGGCAAGATATTATCTTTCTGTGCTGCTTGGCAGATCGGTAGGGCCGAGAGTACGATGAGGGAATCGATGATTACATTTTCGATCCTCCAGGCCAAACACTATGGCAAGAAGTGTATAGTTAGGCTCGACGGTTTACGGATGAGGACTACTGGCAAGTATTACGCAGTTGCGCTGGCCGTGCTCTCTGGGTTTCTCAAATTCAGTTTGAAACCGATATTCTTTATTTCCATTGAATGATCAATAAGTTGCGATAAATATCGAAGATCCACCTACCCTTTCTGAATTACGAAAATAGTGGAGGCGATATGGCTTTACATCTGAAAGAAAACAGAAGATTCCAATTGATATGTAAAATTATCGGATCCTCAGTATTATTCACCGGCATCTTCCTTGTTGCTAAATATCAACTTCATTTAGTGGGTTTGCTATTAGTCGTGTTCGGTGTTTACTTCGCAGCTTTTTTGGGAACACCAGACCGACAATGAAAGGCTGCGTTTCACACCGATAGGTGAAAAACACGTTACAATACCACCATAGAGAAACAAAGGGGTCGCCCATTAAATATTTATTATTTGTCCCGGCAATTAGTATTCAAAGAGCAACCTTACGGCTTATGTATTCTAAACTACATGGTCACGTCGAACCATGTGCACCTACTTCTGGTTGATGACGGGGCTGGGACGAGCTTCTCGCTATGGTTTGACACAGCGTCACCAACAAAGTAAGGGTTATATTATCAATAGGGTGCGTCGATATGAGGAGGTGGTTGATTACTGAAATTCCAGGCACGTTATATTGCGAGTTTAATCGTCGTCATGGGAATATGATTGATAAGGTGATCTCAATCTGCGACCACATCTTCGGCAGTTGAGGAGGGGAAATGGCGAAACATACGGCGCCGGTCAAAGTCGGCAAGATCCAACAGCGCATCCTGCTGATTCGTGGTGTCAAAGTCATGATTGATGCTGATCTTGCAGAGGCTTACGGCGTGCAGACACGTCGATTGAACGAGCAGGTCAGGCGCAATCGCGACCGGTTTCCCGACGATTTCATGTTCCAGCTCACGCCCGAGGAAAAAACAGAGGTGGTCGCAAATTGCGACCACCTTGAAAAACTGAAATTCTCCAAAGCTATGCCCCTCGCATTCACGGAGCACGGCGCTATTATGGCAGCCAGCGTTCTGAATTCTCCAAAAGCTATCGAGGTAAGTGTTTTTGTGGTCAGAGCATTTGTCCTGCTTCGTGAGGTTCTTGCTGGACACAAGGAACTGGCTCGAAAGATATCTCAACTCGAGAGAAGGCTGGGTGATCATGACGAGCAGATCATGGTTTTGATGGAAGCGATCAAGGCCCTGATGGATCCAAAACTCCCACCCAAAAACAGGCGTATCGGCTTTTAATCTGCAAGGCTCCAACGACAGCATGCACAGGGCGCTCTTTAACTCGTGCCTGTGATGCTAATCGTTGATACATTATCCTATTCGCATATTTTAGCGTCTTCAAAATTATCTACTTAACAGAAGTAAACGACCAATTATTTAAATTGTCTATTTGGATGGTTTGCATCTCAATTGAATTTCAGTTAATATAGGAAATGTCAAACTTTGTTGAGTCAAACACCGCAACTGTATCCGGATAGCAGGTTTCTTGCTATATCCGGTTACTAAATGACTGGGATCAGCACCATGGCGAACGATTTGTCGTATTTATATCCTTTTCCCTTTATTTTCGCAGCACTGTGCATTTTTGTTGTTTCACAATATGCTTTAGTACGCCATAAATCCCATGGGGCATGGTACCTGTATTTTACTTGTATGGCGGCGGCATTTTGGTCGACAACCGAAGGCCTGCTCTATCTGGACCTTAACCACGGCACTAAGATACTGTTAACCAAGTGCCAGTATTTTGGCATTGTGCCGATTCTGCCGCTGACACTCCTTTTTGTGCTTACAGCCTTTGGAATCCGATTAAAGACGGTCGGCCTCCTGCGTTCCGGCCTCGTTGCCGTTATCATTTTAATTGTTGTACTTGTTTGGACAAACCCCCTTCACAAGCTGATTTTTGCAGGTTATTACACGATTGATACCGGTTCTGTTGAAATGCTCGGGTTGCGTCATGGGCCTCTCTGGTGGTTCATTGTTGCGTACCAATATTCAATTGTAGTGGTGGTCAGCTTAATTCTTTTGAAAACAGCGTATACGGCCTCCGGATTTGAACGGACCAAGGCATTGGTAATATTGGCCGCTATCGCATCTGTCTGGATCGCTAACGCGATCTACGTTGCAGGTCTAAGTCCAGTCGAGAATATGGATATCAGCCCGATTGCCTTTTCAATCATTGCCGGTTCAATGGCATGGGGTTCTTTTCGGCACAGCCTGCTGGACACGATCCGGATTGCCCAAACCGAAGTATTCAAGAGTATGGACGATGCCATCCTTGTTTTTGACGAAAGAAACCGCATCGTCGATTTCAACGCCTCAGCCGAGGCGATATTCGAGGCAGAGGTGTTGACCGATAAAGACAAAAATTCACAAAAGGTATTTGAAAAGTTCCCTGTGCTGTTAAGAATAATTAAGAATATGAGGAATAGCGAGGTGCCGATTGAGGTTTTCGGACAGAAGAATATTTATGATGTTCGTGTATCGAAAATATTTGGGAGAAATGGAAAAACAGTAGGGCGAATAATGGCCTTGCAGGATATCACAATACGCAAACTTGCCGTTGACGCCATAATGGAAAGTGAAGAAAAATATAAATTCCTTGCTGAGTATTCCACGGATGTCATCTACAAAATCGACATAGAAACAGAACAATATGCGTATGTCAGCCCATCCGTCGAAAGTATCTACGGTTATACCCCACAAGAGATGCTCGGACGAAAAGCGCGAGACACGGTAACCCCCGAATCATATGAGCTGCAGCGTGAAAATCTGGAAACGGCAATTCAGCAAGGCAAAAAAGAAACTGAACTGATAGAGATGGAAGTGCTGCATAAAGACGGCCACGTGATACCCGTAGAAATTCACGCCAGGTATTTATATAACAGCCAGGGGATGCCTACGGAAATTTTGGGAGTCGCCCGCGATATATCCGGCCGAAAAAAGACTTGTTCCTGACGGCTTCGCTGTCATGAATTGCGCTAATGGGTTTGTCCAACCCCCGCCCAATACTTGCGCCGGAACAAGGCGCTGTACCGGACAAAGCAAGCCGGTCAATAAAAGCAATTCGTGTGATCGGAGCACTGTGCCGGCAGGCACCGAAATTGAGGAAAAAAAGGTAATATATAGGAAGGTTCCAGGTAAAATATGCGTTCAGAGAAAGTCGATACCATAATCATTGGTGGCGGCTTAAGCGGCATTTATGCGGCCGCTATGCTTTTGGAAAAAAAGCAATCGCTTGTACTTCTGGAAGCCCGGTCCCGGGCGGGCGGCAGGATATTGAGCCCGGAGCACCGCGGCTTTTTCTGCGATCTGGGGCCGTCCTGGTACTGGCCCGCCATCAATCCACGGGTCGCGGCCCTGGTTCAGTGGCTGGGCCTTGACGGGTATCCCCAATTTGAAACAGGGATGGGGCGATTCCAGGCAAAAGACGGCCATGCCGAAACCATCGACGGCTATCCGATGCAGCCTCCCGGATGGCGTTTGCGCGGCGGTATGATCTCCCTGGTCAGCGGATTGTGCGAAAGGATTCCCAAAGGCGTTATCCGGCTCAACCATCCGGTGTGTGAAATTAAGCGATGCGACCATGGTGCCCAGGTTGTTGTGGGCCAACTCGACCATGACCCCGTGTGCTGTTTTACGGCGTCCAGAATCATCCTTGCCATGCCCCCAAGGCTTGCGGCCGGCTCTATTTTGTTTACCCCGGACCTGCCGTATGATTTGAACCAGGCCATGCTGAAGGCCAGCACCTGGATGGCCGGGCAGGCGAAATTCTTTGCCCTGTATGACAAGGCTGACTGGCGCCGGAACAGTCTTTCAGGGCAGGGATTCAGCTTGTGCGGCCCTTTGGGGGAGATCCATGACGGATCGGGCCCGGCGGCAAATCCCTGCGGCCTGACGGGATTTGTGGGCATTCCGGCCTTGCGGCGCAACGATTCCGATACCATGATTCAACGGATTCTTGTGCAGTTGCCGTATCTTTTCGGTCCTACAGCCGGAAATCCTGTGAAAGTCTATTACCGGGACTGGGCCAGGGAACCGTTTACCGCCACGGAATATGATCAGCGCTCGGCCCACAACCATCCCGAGTTTCATCCGCCTTCCGGGAAAACAAGCGTCTGGAACGGTACGCTTCATTTTGCCGGATCCGAAACTGCAGATGAGTTCGGAGGTTATCTTGAAGGGGCGCTGTCCAGTGCCCATCGCGCCGTGTCATCAGTTCTTTGACGGTTGATGGAGGTGGATTGGCAATCTGCAGAAAGTCCAATCGGAGTGCCGGTGCGGAAAGCCGAAAAAAAGGCACGGGGATTCCGCCGGCCGATACAGGCAGCGGTTCCGAAAAGACTGCGATTTCTGATAAGGGGCCTCCAGACACGTGACTCCTGCCCGAAAGGCATGTGTGCCGGCGTAGCTTGAAAAGCGAAGTCGCATGCACCATTTGTCCGGCCGGAGCGCTTAGATCGGTTTTCTTAGGTGGTCGGCCGTACGAATAAATCCTCGGAATCCTGTCCATCCTGTCTGAAACTTTGCGATCTTTGCGGTGACAAGCTGTTTTTGATTGCCGCTTCAAAAGTCTTTTTTCTGTTAAAACGACAGCTTTGCCTGGTCGGAGCGAAAATCGATCCGCTTGTATTTCCCCGTTTTCCAGTTTTCCAGATCCGAGCAGTACCATTTGGAAAAGCGCCGATCCGACGGTCCGCCGGCCATGTTGGTGTGAATTTCGTCCGATCCAAGCTCGACGACCATGCGCATGGAGGGTGCAAAGGTGGTCAGGCGGCCGGCACTTTCGAAAATCTGGCCCTGGTGCGGCGTGGCCAGGTTGCCGAGAATGGTGATGGGGCCTCGGTCGAAGCCGAGAAACCTGGGAAGCTTGCCGGCAAAGACGATATTGGTCATCACCACGTCCCGGCCCTTTTTCCACGGTACAGCCGGATGGGCCAGGGTTTTTTCGACCGCTTTTTGGTAAATCTCTTCCCGCTTGCGCCCGCCGAACCAAAGGGAATTTTCGGAAAGCATGATCCGGTCGAAATTGAGATAGAAGTCGTTGAACACGCCGGTTTCGTTATTCAGGTGGTTCACGGCGTCGACGCCGAAGCCGCTTTCGCCGAAGATCTCCCGGTAGAGCTCGCGGTAAAACCGGTCAAAGAGCGTGGCGCTGCGATTTTCCCCGTCGTATTCAAAATTCCAGCGCTTCAGTTCGATGGCCTGGGGCGTGTCCGGCAAAAGGGGGGCGAGAATCTCCATGAACGCCTCGGCCTGGGTGGAGTGAAAATCGAAATGAAGACGGACCATGTCCTCCCGGGTGACGGCGTCGTTTTCGGCCAGGACCGCGGCGATACGGTCCGAGCGGTAGGGCCCCATGGGCATGTTGATGGGGTCCGCGGTTCCGTATTCGTTGAGGTCCTGGTTGGAGGTGACGAAATAGCCGCAGTCCGGGTTCAGGCACCGGGGCAGGTTTTCGTGGGATTCAAAACCCCGCCAGTCGTTTCGCTCTTCCCAGCCGGGCAGGGGCACGAACCCGGAGATCCCTTCGCGGCGCCGGGGCATGAGCCCGGACATCTGGTAGGCGATATTGCCCGAATCGTCGGCCAGCACCCAGTTCCAGGCCGTTTCGATTCGGCCCAGATGTTCCATTCCCTGGGCGGCGTCGGTGATGTCCATCATGGCGATGGCGTGGTTCAGGGTCGCGCCGCCGGAAAAGGCCGGCGCCCAGGCGGTGGTGAGGTAGTGGCCTTCCTGATTCGGATCGCCCTCCAGCACGCCGTGGGGGTTTTCGTAAAAGACCACGGTGACCGGGTCCTTTTTTTTCCGCAAAATGACCTCTTCCCGGCGAAGGAAGGTGACCCAGAGGTCCGGCTCGCGGAAGTACTTGCCGTCCTTGCACTTTTCGACCCACGAATCGGTGGCGTCCATAAAGGTGTAGGTGGCGCCCCAGGCCACGTTGTTGTTCTTGCCGATGATCACCGCCGGCAGGCCGGGCATGTTGGCGCCGATAACGTATCGATCACCGATTTTCAGGGCCATTTCGTACCAGACGTTGGGCAGCCGGTTGACCTCCAGATGGGGGTCGTTGGCCAGAATCGGCTTTCCGGTTCGGGTCCTTTTGCCCGAGACCACCCAGTTGTTGGAGGCCATGGCGATGGGGGCGGCCAGGTTCCACATGGAGGCGGGGGAGACCAGCCGCTCCTGAAGCTTGACCGTTTTCAGCAGATCCAGGTCGAGACCGCCGAGAATGCCGGGAAATAGCTCCTCCAGGCGTCCCGCGTCCACGCCGGCCTGGACCATCTCGACAAAAAGCCGCTCCATTTCGCCCTGGGACTGGGCCAGGGTCAGGTAGCCGATCATGCGGGAGATGAGAATGCAGTCCTCCACCGTCCACGGTTCGGGCACGTAGCCGAAAAGCCGGCACTCCCAGGGCCGTTTTCGAGAAAACGCATCGTTGACGCCGGTGCAATAGGCATCCACCAACTCGCGGGCCTCGGGGGATATTTTGTCCACCTGTTCTTCCATGGCGCCGGTCCAGTTCATTCGCCGGAAAAACCGGTCGATGTCGACCATTTCATCGCTGGGATCGAGGATTTCCGCTACGCGCCCCTTTCCGAGAATCCGCATGAGCAGCATCTGCATGCCCCGGTCCCGGCCGTGGGCGTAGCCCATGAGGCGGTAGCCATCCGGCCGGGTGTCCGCTTCGATGTGGCAGACGCCGTTTTCGTCTCTCCAGATTGTTCCCCGATGGTCCATGGTTCCTCCTGCGACGGCAGATTGTGAAGGCAGCGGCCAGAATCGATGAAATTTAGGAAAACATGTTACTTATCGAATGGTTAGATTCGATACTGATGATGGTTCAGTTTGTCAATTGATATTTATCTTCCTGCGGAAAATTTTGACCGACGGCGCGGAAAATGGGCGGGGGATGGTATCTTCGCGGCCCGTCCACGACCGGCGCGTTCGTGGACGGGCTGCGGGATCATAGTGCTTGTCGTAGATCTTAGACAGGCCCAGGCCGATCAGCGATTTTTTGGGATGGGCGACGAACTTTACTTACGCTGCGTTTTAAGATGGATTTAAAAAACTTTCCAGCCCGAAGAGGAGAAAGGCGACCCGCCCGAAGACGGGCCGCCCGGGGTAAAGGAGGTAAGGAATGAGAATGGCGTCTCGGCAGTGTAGAGCCTTTGCGAAAGACTTGGTTACAAAATTTTGATCTGAAAAAAAGGGTGCAGTCTTCCTATGGAATCGCCTGGATCAAAACCCTCTGGACGCTTACGGGGCGTTCCGGTGGACATCATGGGGCAAGGCCGCTCAAGGCTTCAGCCGTGCCGCAGGGGGAATCGGACCCCTTTTTGTGAAATCAGTGCATTGCAAACAATATCGCTTAGATGGACGGTGCCGCCAAAGCCGACATGGGGCGTTCCGTCAAAAAAGGAAACCCGCTGAATGTTGGGATTTGAAACCTGGCGGCAATAGACCCCGGGTCGCTTTTTGGCCATATCCAGTAGCACCCCGTCGCCCAGAATGATATCCGGTTCGATTTTTTCCATGAACGCCTGTTTTTCATCTTCAGTGGGGTTTATTCGCATGTCGGCAAAACCGTCGGGAAAATCGATGTACGCCCCCTGCTTTTCATGGTTGACGATGCCGAAAATTCGGTCGAATCCCATTTCCCGCATCAGGCCGCCCAAGCCGAATACCGAATCGTAATTTCCGGAAATAAGGATCCTGCATTCACATTGCTCACCCAGCTCGCCGACACGAGCCAGCGCTTTTTCGCAGTCATCGAGGTCGGCTTCCAGCCGTCCACGCGCGATATCCTTTCCGGTCAACCGGGCCACGCTTTCGATCCATTGCAGGGTCGCCCCCTTGCCGTAGGGCCTTCCGATGACGTACTGCTGCCCGAATCGCTCTTTTAAAATCTCTGCGCCATCCAGGGATTCGGAGCGCATGACGATGTTGAACCGGGCACAAGAGGCGTTTTGAATGTCGGCCAGCGAGGTTTTCGATGTAAAGACCGCCGAACAGTCCAGATCGAAATATTTTTTCAGCAGGCGTTGAATTTCTTTCAGGTCCGATCTGTGGTTGAACTCGTCCGCCTGGGACCCGAGAATGTTGTAACAGGCTTCTTCCCCGCAGCTTTTGGCGCATTTCTTCACGACGCGGGAGCAAAGTAGTTTCAAGGTATTTCGAATCCCCGCCGTGTAATCACCCTGAAACCCGCCGGTATCCGCCACCAGCAGGACGGCGCGCGTTTCGGGCGCAATCTCCCTGCAGACACCAGCGGTATCGAATCCGGTGACGGCCGCCAGGGAAGAGGCCAGGATAAAGATCACCCCGGGCCGGTACAAGGCATCGACCTCTTTGACGGCCGAAACGAGCCGGTCCGCGCTTCCGAAGGTCATGTCGGTTTCGCTGATATGGGTCGTGAATATATTGGCGGCCGGCTCGGTATTGAGATGGCAAAAGCCTTCCGGCGCGAAACGGGTGTTCCCTGAAGGGCCGTATTCGATAATGGCGGCGTCGCGAATGCCGCAAAGGGACCACAGAACGCCCATTCTGTCCGAGGGCACGGGAAAATATCTGTAAAAGCCCAACGGCGTTGCCTCCTTTTCAGGATTCCTGCAGTATCCGGTTTATGATTGCCAAAGGGACTTCAAAGCCGACGCCACGAATGTCCATCATCAATGAAATGATTCGAGTGCCGTTGTTGCGGGCCGGACGCCGGGGCGGGTGGCTGAAGCAGTAGTCCGGAGTGTATCGTTCACAGACAAAATCCATCGGTGCCTGGTTCAACGCCCTTGAAACCCTGGGGTCGTGCCCCCTGGAAAGAATGTTTCGAACAGGCGCTTTATCGCTTTCCCGAAAGCCGACGGCCTGAATCCACAACGGCACCATACCGCAGTCACAGAACATTCGGGACATGTCGAAGGCGTAAAGGGGCGGACTGGCAAAGATAAAGGTTTTCCCTTGCGCCGATTTAGAAAGTGCGTCTTTTGCGCCGACCAGGTCAAGGTGAAGCCTGTCTACGGCCTCGCCCAGGGAGAGGTCCAGTCTCTCTTCGATTCCCCGATACGCCGCCCTGATCCGGTCGGCGTCCAGGTCGTTGCCGAAATAGACGTATTGGACCCCAAAGGTGCCTTTCATCTTTTCGGCCAGCTCCAGCGCGGCAAAGTTTGTAACGATATTCAAGGCCGCCGCCGGAGCGCGCCTGATTTGCTCAACGCTGCATTGGGCGGGGATCTGTACGTTTGTCTCTATATCTGCCGCATCCAGCAGCCGGCACAATTCCGTGTCTTTGAATTCATCGAACCGGTGCCCGAGAATATTGACCGTTCGAGGACGTTCGGGTCGGCTTTCCATGACATTCGCCAGAACGGAAAGTGTGTCGCAAAGTCCTGAAATCGGGACGTCTTTCGTAAAGTGCTCCGTTCGAACCAGCATGGTGGGACAGTTCGCCCCATCGTTCAGACCCGCCAAAATCGCCGCCATGTCTTCACCGATGGTTTCGATGACGCAGCTGCTGACAACGAGCAGGGCACTGCAGCCTTCTTCGGTCCGGATTCTTCGAACGGCGGCTGCGAGCTTGTCGGCGCACCCGGAAGGTAATGTCATGCTTGTCCAGGACCAGGGAAAACACGTTTTTTCGTCGAGGATTGGTCCTGAACAGCAAATTTCTTGAATAGAACGTACACTCCTCGGTTCCCACAACCAGAATGGCCAGGCCTTCAATCTGGGCGGCCATCATGACCGAGGCGAAAAGGGGGCAGTGAAAACCCGGGTAGATCGCGTAAGAAATCTGCCGAATATCACTGTCTTCGCGGATTTCGCTGAGCTTTTTTATTCGGCTCAGATCATAGTCGTATTTCATTGTTTTTCTTTCTGACAATGGCTTCGGCCAATCGGGTGTAATGGGCCGTCATGGCGTGCTGGGGAAACGATTCGACCACCGTTTTTCCGATTTTCTCGGATTCGTGGATCACGCTGTGTCTTGGAATTTTCCCCACAACGGTTGTTGCCAGTTCCGAGGCCGCTGCCTGAACGAGTTCTCCTTCGTCCTCCAGCCCCCGCGCATTGAGGATAAGCCCGCTAAAAGTCGCATACCCCCGTGATTTGAACTGCTCGACCGCAGAAAAAATATTCCTGGCCGCAAAGAGGCTCATCGCCTCTCCTGAGGTCACGACGTATACATCCTGGGCGTAGCCGTTTCGTATGGGCATGGCGAATCCTCCGCAAACCACATCGCCCAGGACGTCGTAAAAGACCACATCCGGCTTCAATATGTCGAAGGCGTTGGATTCTTCCAGTTTTTCAAATGCCGTAATGATCCCCCGTCCGGCGCATCCCAGCCCGGGGGTCGGCCCGCCGGTCTCGACGCAATGGATGCCGTTGCAGCCTTCATGGACCAGTTCGCTGAGATCGGCGTTCGGTTTTTCTCGAAGAACGGACAGGACGGTGGGAATGGGGCGCCCGCCGGTCAAATTCCGGGTGGAGTCCGCTTTCGGGTCGCATCCGATCTGCATGACCTTGTATCCCATTGAGGAAAGGGCCACCGACATGTTGGAAACCGTGGTGGATTTTCCGATGCCGCCTTTTCCGTATACAGCAATTTTTTTCATTTCAGCCGCCTTTGACTTTCCCTTTCGACGCCAGGGCTACAATGGTCTTTCTTTCCCTGCCGCCGTCCATGAAGGAAACGATTTTTCCCCGAATGCCGAAGATTTTTTTGATATTGGACTCGCAAATGACCTTTTCCGTTTCTCCGATGATATGTCTGTTCCCCTTTGCGAGCATCAGTGTTTTATGGGAAATTCGAAGGGCGTGGTCCGGATAGTGGGTGTTGATGATGCAGGTGATCTTTTTTTCCACGGCCAGTTTTTCGACAAGTTCGAGAACCAGCAGCTGATTCTTGAAATCCAGGTGCGACTCCGGCTCATCGAGAATGAGAAAACAAGGCTCCGACGCCAGGGCTCTGGCAATTAAGACGAGCTGCATTTCCCCGCCGCTGATCTTCGCACACGATTCGCGGGCAAGATGCGATATGCCGACATCTTCAATGGCCTTTTTTGCGATGTCCCGATCCCTTTTCGACGGGGTGGAGAACAGCCCGATATAGGGGGCCCGGCCAAGGGTGACCATTTCCAGCACGGTGTATGAAAACACGACACTGTGTGCCTGGGGTGCGTAACTGATCAGCTTCCATTTGGTTTCTTTTGACAGCGTCTCCAGTTCGTCGCTATCTAAATAGGTTTTCCCCTGCCGCCATTTGAGCATGCCCGTTATGCATTTGAGCAAGGTCGTCTTGCCGGACCCGTTGGGGCCCAAAATTGTGAAAACCTCGCCTTTGGCAAGGCGAAACGATACATCCTCAAAGAGGATCTTGTGGCCCTCATAGCCAAACGTTCCGTTTTTCACCGAGAGGATCATTTCCATCCTCCGCCCGTTTTTCTCAAAAGGTAATAGAAAAAGGGGGCGCCGATAATGGCGCTCAATATGGACAAAGGGAGTTCGGCGCAGGTCGCGGCCCGGGCGATATTATCGATCAGAAGCAAATACGTCGCACCGATGGAGATGCAGGCGGGAATGAGAATCCGGTGGTCGGCGCCGACGATCATCCTTGCCACATGGGGAATCACCAGGCCGATCCAGCCGATGACGCCGCATAAGGAAACGGCCGCTACGGTAATGATCGTACAGGCGATAATTACGATTACCCGCAGTTTCCATACATTGATCCCCATGGACTCGGCTTCTTCATCGCTCAGCGACAAGATATTGATCCGCCACCGGAGCATCCACAATATCAAAATGCCGGTCAGAATCATGGGGGCGCCGGCCAGAAGGCTTTTGTAGGAGGACCCGGCCAGGCTTCCCATCAGCCAGTAAACAATGCTTGGCAGCTTCTCGTCCGGGTCGGCCACGTACTTGATCAGGGAAAGCAGGGCGGAGAAGAGTGTTCCGATGATAATGCCGGAAAGCACCAGAACGAAAAGCCTGGCCCCGGGATTGAACCGCCCGATGATGCAGACCAGAATGACGGCCAAGCAGCCGAATCCGAGTGCCATGGATTGGACCACGGCGGTATTTCCGGATATCAGTATGCCCAGGGCGGCACCGAAACTGGCGCCCGAAGTCACCCCCAGGATATGGGGGCTGACAAGGGGGTTTCCGAAAAGGCCCTGAAATCCGGCACCGGACACGGCCAGGCCGGCACCGACCAGCATGGCCAGCAGTACCCGGGGCAGCCTGATGTTTAAAATTACGATCTCCGCCGGCCCTTCCGCCGCTGAAAAGGAAGATGAGATTTTCGATATCAAAACGGTCAGTGTTTCCACGGGAGACAAGCCGTACCGGCCCAGGCAAAGGGAGCCGATCATGGTCAGAAGCGGCAACAGCACCAAACCGGCGGCAACCGCATTGCCTCGGACTTTCCATCGTCTCATCTTCGGGCCGATGCCTTTTTCGGGGGGGGCGGGGTATCTGCTTCAAGATTCGTGCGGCCGTTTAAGATGGCGGCGGCGGTATCCGCTTCAAGGCGATAGTGGTAAAAGGTTGCGTAAAAATCCTGCAACTCCCGCAGCATCGAATAATCGTCGAAAAGCTTTGAGTGCTGAATCTGGGCCAGCCATCGCAGATACAGCGGAGACTCAAGGCAGGGGGGATACCACCAGAATCCGGCGTCGGGAATTTTGTATACCCGCCGATTCTTCACCGCTTTCAGGCCGTTCCAGTCGTGGGTCATGTTGTTTGTGTAGAGATCCTCGGGTTGAAGGTCGGTGGTGTTTCCAAGATAAATGATATCCGGGTCCCAGACCATGATCTGTTCCATATTGACGTTTTTGCCACCGCGCCCCACAAGGCCCTTGGCCGCGTTGACAGCGCCGGTGGTATTCACGACAAAATCATAATATCGGTGGGGCCCGACAGCGGAGATGCTTCCGGCATCGAATCGGGTGAGGAACAAAACCGTCGGCTTAGCGGTTTCCGGGATCGCTTCTGTCCGGGACCTTATGAGACCAAGGGTTTTTTCATGATAGTCGATCAATGCCGCGGCTTGTTTCTGTTTGCCGAGCAATTCACCCGTGATCCTTATCCATCCAATGACATCCGCATAGGTTCTGATATCCAGGGCGATGACAGGGATGCCGGCCTCTTCAATCATTCGAATGTCATCCTCCATGCGCGCCCATTGAAAAACCACATCCGGCTCGATTTTCAGCAATGCTTCGATGTTGACCTTGAACATGGTCTTGCCGAGGACGAATCCGGCGTTCGATCCCTTGAGTTCGGGCGCCATTAGGCCGAGCATGTTTTTATCCAGGGCCGCCTTCGACCGTGGATGCATTCCGGCTATTTTGTCTCCGCTTCCGTCGACGGCAAAAATGACAAGGGGCATGGGAATGGCAAAGGTGACAATCCGCTTGATGTCCACGGGCACCGCGACCCGACGGTCCATCTGGTCGATAATGACTCTTTTCCCGGGCCCCGGATCAGACAGGACGGCATCCGCGTGGGCTGCGGATGCCAGCAGCGATAGCACCAGCGCCAGGGAAAACGCCAGGAATCCGTTGGGTCGAAATCGTTTCATTTTTCCCTCAGCCTTCTATCCGTTTGATTTTTTTTAATGCATCCATGCCCTGTGGCTGGCATGGATGCATAATTTTATAATCCGGAGAAAAAAATCAGAACCGGTAGTTTACCCCGACCGTAATCGTTTGCGGTCCGCCGTCGGTGCCGATGGCACTGGCCGCACGGCCGTTCATATAGGTCAGGTATTCTTCGTCAAAAGCGTTGTCCAGGCTGAAGTAGACCTCGTAATTCTTCAGCTTATAGCCGGTTCGCAGATTTACGGTGGCGTAGGCACGCTGTTCAAGACTGTTTGCGATGTCGCCGTAAAACTTGTCGCTGCCCAGAATGTCGGCGCGGGCGTAAAAGCCGTTTACGGCATGATATTCGGCACCGAAATTATAGGTGTACCGCGGAGCGTAGGGCAGGTAGGTGCCGCTGTAGTCCGTTTCCACAAAAACGGGGCCCTTTTTTTCGGTGCAAGAAAAAGAATCCAGGTTTGTATCGTTGTATCCGAATCCGGCAAACAGATCGAAGCCCGGCATGGGTTTGGCACGAAATTCCAGCTCAAAGCCCGTGGATGTCGCATCCCCGGCATTGGTCTTGATGCTTTCGCCGGTGCTCTCATCGTATTCACTGACCTGCTTGTCGGAGAGATCGATGTAAAAAACACTCAGGTTGACCAAGACTCTGTCATCGAGCCAGGTCGTTTTCATTCCGGCTTCGTAATTCCAGAGGTATTCGGGATCGAAACTGAATATCGACTGGTCGAATTTTCCGTTAAAGCCGCCCGCCTTGTAACCCCTGGAGACGGTTGAATACGCCATGGCCTTGGGGGTCAGGTCATAGGCCACCGAAACCTTGGGCAGCCATTCGTTGTAATCCAGATTTCCGCTCAACTGCTTGCTATTCAGGTAATCGTTGATGTCGCCGTCCAGCTCCTGGTGGTCGAAACGCAGGCCGGCCGTCAGGTGCAGCTTATCAAAAAGCGTATACGTCTCCTGGCCGAAAACGGCATAGCCTCGGGTTTCCGTCAGTTTTTTAAAGGAGCTGGTGACCGTTGATGTTGAAACCCTTTGTTTGAAATTGCGCCAGTTCACGTCTTCATCGAAAAGATACACGCCGGCCAGCCATCGGAAAGGCCCCTTATCCTCTTGTGAGATACGAAATTCCTGGCTGTAGGCCTCTGCGTCCACGTACAGGACGGTTTCCTGCTGCGCGGCCGCGACATCCGAAAAATCATTGTCCACCGACTTTTCCATGTCCTGATTCAACGCGGTGGTGACCGATATGAAATCGATCCGGTCCCCCTTGCGTTTGATTTTCAGCGCCGTTGTGTCGGTTCCCTGCCTGATGAATTCCTCGGAATCCTTTCTCACCGTGTGCGGGTCGGTTTTTTGCGCACCGGTGATTCTTCGAAGACCGCCGGAATGGTCATCGGTATCGGCATAATCCAGAATCAGCGAAATGTCCCAGGGATCGGAGGGGAGCCAGCGCAGGGTCCCGCGAACGTTCAAATGCTCCAGATCCGTGGGGTTTTCGTCCCCGCTGCCCAGATTCTCGTAGCTGCCGTCCGAAGACCGGTACTGAAACGTGCCTCCCCAGAACAGCTTGTCTTTAACGACGGGCGCACTTAGACTCACTCCTGCCTTGTAAGTATTATAGCTGCCATACTCTCCGGAAATTTTGCCCTGAAATTCATTGCCCGGTTGTTTGGTGTAAATGCTGATCAGACCGGATTCGGTATTTCTGCCGTACAAGGTGCCCTGGGGGCCTTTCAATACCTCGGCCTGCTCAACGTTCACCAGATCAATGCTCTGCAGATAGCTGACCGGATAAAACACGTCATCCACCATGATTCCGGCATTGGTGCCCAGGGAGGTGTGAAACGTCGACATGCCGCGAATGACCGGATAATGGAATATGGACATTTCCTCCATATGGACGTTGGGGGAGAATCGGGTCAATTTCGGAATGGTCTCAATTCTTGCGCTCTCAATTTCCTCGCTTGTAAAAACATCCATGCTCATAGGTGTCTTTTGTGCATCTATGGCGCTTTTGGTGGCCGAATAGCTCTTTGGCAGTTTTACTACGCTCTCTCTTTGCTTTTTCGCCCTGACGGTTATCGAGTCGACCTGATAGGCTTCTTCGGATTTTGTCGACTGGGCATGGGCTGGAAGGGAGAACAGCACCACCAGACCCAGAATGAGCATACAGGGCAACAGCTTTCGTTTCATTTTTCTCCTCCGTTTCATGGGGCGGGCAGGTTCCCAGGGACCAAAAAAAATCCCGGATCGAAAATATCGATCCGGGATGTCCCTTTTTCTATCCACAGATTGGGCAGAAGCGGCACCGTCCGCGTGGCCGTTTCATATGTCCGTTCAGGCAGGTCTTCTGACTTTCGGATCTTCCTACCGGCTGCACCTTCCCGGCCATACGGCCAGTGGCTTTTTGCAGCTTTCGTCCCCGATCACAGCGGCGGGCCCGTCCTCGAATTTCACGAGGTTCCCTATTAAGCTCTTTTAGGAGCGCCTAAACTTCGGCCAATGACTATAGACCAAAGAAAAACGTTGTCAAGAAAAAAATTAGAAGAACATTCACCTCTTTCGAATTTTCTTCAGGGCCCCGTGTCGAAGAGTTTACAAAGGCTTTTTTCTTATTTTTACTCGCGAAATCAAGAAGAGGAAGTTGCCGCGCCATACGGGCAGAAAGGCCTGATAAGCAATTGAAAATAAGGTTGATCGAGAAAGAGAAAAAAACACCACTCTTTGCGGTATGCCGCTCATGGCAAGACCGTTTTGGAAAAATATATCGTTGTGATCCCGACGGGTTGCCAGGAAAGGCGTTTTTCAAAAAGAATAGGGCGGAGGACGGCTATCTCGGAATTACATCCAGCGCCGACCGAATATGATCACAGAAGATGCCGGTGATATCTTCGTGGTAGCCGAGGCCGGTGCTTTCCAAAGATACGGCCAGGCCTTTTTCTTCAAAGGCGCTTTTCCAGGAGTCTTCGGCGCCGGCCATATCTTCTTGAAAATGGACGCCCGCCACCAGCATGAAGGGGATCAGGCGCACCCGGGCGTATCCGGATCTACAGATGCGCGCCACCACCTCGTCGCGATCCGGAAACCCGTCTTCCACCACCCCCACATGAATGTTTGCCTGGTTGCGCTGCATCAATACCTGGTTCAGGGCGGTGTAGGCCGTCCAGGCCGGATGGTCGGTTCCGTGGCCCACCAGAACCACGGCTTCATCAACGGCGGACTCGATCGACTTTTCCAGCGCCCCGGCCACGGCCGAATAGTCTTCCGGTTCGGTGAGAAGCGGCAGCCCCATGGCGGTTCGCACCGGCGAGGTTCGCGCCTCTTCGGCCAGGCGGTAAAACTCGTGGCCGCAGATCAGGTGAAGGGATTGGACCACGGCCCAGCCGTGTCCGGCCGCGGCCAGATCGGCCAGCACCTTCCCGGGATGATGAAGCTCGATGCCTTTGTCACGTTTGAGCCAGTCCCGGACCATTCGGGAGGAATAGGCCCAGTGAATCTCGTGGCCGGGAAACCGCTCCTTGAAAATCGGGGTCATATGTTCGTAGGTGGCCAGGGCGCGGCTGGTGGTGCCGAATGCCGCCAGGACGATGGGTATTTTTACCGACTGCTTCATTGCTCCCCCCTTCAAAAAAAAATCCCTGGACCGAAAACCATTCGATCCAGGGAGTCCCTATTTATCCTGAAGATCCGATTCGGCGGGCTTGGGTCCTCGAAGCGTACGCCGCACATGCCAGGCAGGTTTTCTGACTTCCCCGCCCCGGCGGCGGCCTTCCCATCCGGTCCGGACAGTGGCACACAAGGCTTTCGGGGGTTCCGGAAAAGGTTTTCCGGAGAGGGGTCACAGCAGCGGGCCTGTCCCCGATTTTCACGGGGTTCCCTTTTCAGCTCAACAGAGCACCTGACGATTATGGCGATTACTAAAAAGTCTTTTGGGAGTCAAGGCGGTTTCGGCCACGATTGCTGCCCATAAACAGAAAGAGGCTCCCATGCCTCAGTCTCAAATTCGATCCGAGTCTCAAATTTCTTTAAAAGGTGCCAAGCCTTTGATTTAGCAAATCACTTTGTTTCGGATCGTTTCACTGGCCCAGGTTCAAACAGTCCGGTATTCGGCAAGGGTGATGATTTCCCGATCCAGTCGGTTGGCCAAGGCGGCTCCCGTGACCGCAAGATCGTAATAGATTTGCGGGCTCAGCCAGCCCTCTATTTTTCCTGCATTTCCTTTTGGGTAATATGTAAAATTGAGCCAAGTTGATTTTTTATATCTTCATCCAATGATTCATTTTCCTACATAAAAGCACAGTATTTGAAGACGAGTGGCATCTGTTTTCAGTTGCTTATCAAAGACCAGATGGCTGAACCATATGTGGCTTCAAGGTAGGTGTTTAGTTTAACTCATTGTAGGGTTCCACATTAAAGAGCCCCCAGCGTCCGTGGTATTTTCAGAATAGTTTGACAAACAGGTGAGAAATTTCAGATTAGATGGCTCCTTAGGCAAGGGGCCATTTTTATTTGGAAAATTTGGAACGGCGGGTGTAGCCGCACCCGCCGCTCCCTTACTGAAGGGGGCCGTTTGGCCCTCCAAAACAATGAAGAGATGATAACCACTTTCGATTTGGATCTCAACCGAATCTTCCAGTCGCCCAAGGACTATCTGTGGCCGCGGCCGGAGTGCTGTGAGCGATGCGCGCACCCGAAGCTGTGGGGGCATGGATTTGTTCTGATGATCTTTGCCGGCTTTGCCGAGGCGCTCAGGATCCGGCGTTATCGATGTCCGGCGTGTGGCTGCGTTATCCGGCTTCGGCCCAGCGGTTACTACCGGCGCCACCAGAGTCCCGCGGTGCAGATACGCCAAACACTAAAGTGTCGTATCCAAAACGGCCGCTGGCCCGAAGGGTGTGTAAGGGGCCGCGCCCGGCACTGGCTCGCTGCGCTGAGAAGAAACGCACGGGCGATATTGTCATTGCCCGAGCAGGGCGATCTGATGGGAGCCTTTGATCGGCTCACCGCGATGGGGCGGGTGCCGGTGGCGCGGGCGATTTAAAGCGCCATCGGGCGTACTGGTAACCGGCCCCACCGAACAGTGCCCGCGACAGGCCGACGCCACGGGTTTATGGCAGGCAAAACCTTC
This sequence comes from Oceanispirochaeta sp., assembly GCA_963556075.3. GTDB lineage: Bacteria > Spirochaetota > Spirochaetia > DSM-2461 > DSM-2461 > Oceanispirochaeta. Next base: position 124,682 of record CAUVYB020000002.1, read on the forward strand.
ATGAAAGGAGCCTTGCCATGGACGAAGAGCAAAAAAAGCAGGTTGCGGTCTTCCGGTTCGGGGTAATCGCCGACTTTGTCACCGGCGGCGAGCTTGATCGAGGGCAGCGAAAACGGCTGCTTGCGGAAAAGTGCGCCCGCAAGTGGGATATCCCCTTTTCCCGGCGCACGTATGTCGCCCGCCGTACGATCCGCCAGTGGATTGCCCGCTACCGGGCGGGCGGCAGCCGGCTTGAGGCGCTGTATCCCAAAGACAGAGCTGACAGCGGACGCCCTCGCAGCATTGATGAAGAAACGGCCGCCAACCTGGTGCGTCTGCGCCACGAGATGCCCTCGGCGACGGTGGCCGCGGTAATCGCGGTCATGCATCGCCGGCGCCTGGTCAGCCCCGGGGTGCGTCTTGCGCCCACCAGCGTGTGGCGCTTTTTTGCCCGCCACGGGCTGATGCCCTCGTCATCTGCGCCGGCGGTGGACCGAAGAAAGTTCGAGGCCGAGCTGCCCAACGACATCTGGCAGTCGGACGTGATGCACGGACCCCGCGTGATGCTCGACGGGCGACGGCGCAAAACCTACCTGATCGCCTTCATCGACGACCACAGCCGTCTGATCCCCTTTGCCGCCTTTTACCTGTCGGAGAACCTGCCCACGTTTTTACAGGCGCTGCAGACCGCGCTCTTAAAACGCGGGTTGCCGCGAAAGCTCTACGTGGATAACGGCGCGGCCTACCGCAGCCGGCATCTGGAGCATGTGTGCGCTTCATTGGCCATCGCCCTGATCCATGCCAAGGCCTATCAGCCCCAGGGCAAGGGCAAAATCGAGAGATTCTTCCGCACCGTGCGCATGCAGTTTTTACCCACACTGACTCCGGATATGGCCATCGAGGCCCTCAACAGTGCCTGGGTGGCCTGGCTCGACACCTATCACCAGCGCCGTCACAGCGCCACCGGGCTATCGCCCTGGCAGCGGTTCGCCGACAATATGCAGTGTCTGCGCACCCCGCCCAGCGACCTGATCGACCACTTCCGCGTCGTGGCCCGGCGCACCGTGGCCAAGGACCGCACCGTGACTCTGCACGGGCATCTGTACGAGGCGCCGGTGGGTCTGATCGGCAAACGCATCGACGTGCTCTACCACAACAGCGACATGCGCCATGTGGAGGCCCGGTGCAACGGCGTTAGCTACGGCGAGCTGCGTCCCGTAGACCTGGCCGTCAACTGCCGGGTCAAACGTGACAAGAACCGAAACACCCAGATCGCAGCCAGCGTACCTGCGACCCCGAAAGGGGGAAAGATCTGGTAAGGCACCCAGCGGAGGATAACTTCCCATGCAAGATAACTACCGCGTATTCTTCGAGCTTCAAGCCGAACCCTTCGGCTCGGATATCTCTGTTGAGAAAATCCTGGTAACTGACAGCCTCAAAGCCGTTGAGCAGCGTGTGCGCTATGCCATGCGCATCGGCGCCGTGGCCTTGCTCACCGGGGAGATCGGCAGCGGCAAATCCACCGCGCTACGCTACGTGAGCGAGTCACTGCATCCTGCCGAGCATCTTTGCCTGTACGTGACCGCCACCACCGGTTCCATCTTGGAACTCTACCGGCAGATCGTTGCCGCCCTGGGCCTGGACAACCGCGGGATCTCACGGGCGCTGATGCTCCAAACCATCCGCCAGCAGGTGATTGAGCTGACCTGCGGTAAGAAAATCAAAGTGCTGCTCATCATCGACGAGGCTTCGATGCTGCGACTGGAGGTCTTTGCCGAACTGCATACCCTTTTGCAGTTCGATAAGGACGCCAAGCCCTATTTGCCGCTGGTCATGGCTGGCCAGGGCAATCTGATCGACTCCCTGGGCTATCGCCCCGCACTGCCTCTGGCCTCACGGGTGGTGGCACGAAGCCATCTGGAAGGCGTCAACAGGCAACAAATGCAAGAATACATCACCCATCACCTGGCCATTGCCGGCGTTACCCGAGACCTCTTCGATGAGGCCGCCGTCACCGCCATCCATCAAGGCTCCGGCGGGCTGTTCCGAAAAGCAAACCACTTGGCCCGAGGCGCCCTCATCGTCGCATGCCGCCAGAAAACGATGAGTGTTACCGCCGAGCATGTGCGCCTGGCCATGACTGAACTTTTTTAAAACACCCGATCAGGAGGGCAACCCATGACCGACTCCGATGATGACGATATCAAAGAGCAAAAAATAAATCGCATCGCTGAGTTGTTCGAGCAGGTGCTGATCGATACCGCCCTGTCGGTGCTCCACCGACTCCAGCCGAACGATCACCGCAAACACATCTGCTACAGCTCTGACTGCAAACGCAGAGACAATATCCCTTTTTGACAGACGGCAAAACAACCAGCAGCCGGGGTCGCCATGTCGGCGGCCTCGGCATCTTTATGTGAAAATCTCTACTTCCTGGCGGATTAATCAGAAAATTAGTGGAGAGATAATGTGGGAATCAACAGAGGGAGGTTCTGTTGGTTCATCGAAAAAACTCTTTGCGATGGGGAAACACAAGGAGGGTTTCGGTCGAAATTTGCAAAATGCCTTAATTGTGAAGTGCTGAAGACTGTTACTATTGAAGAAGAAAGGGAATTTGTACTGACATTGAGAAATAGAAAATAAAATTGGTGTGTTAAATGGTCAATCCTAACCAGGAATAGGCATCATCCAGAGATCGAAAAACCTCCAAAGAAAATGGAAGTTCATTCTCAGCAAGCGCTAAAAAAGTACGTGCGTTTCCATAGTGAATATCTTTTGGTGCGACAATAGCTGTCCTTCCCTTGGTACGGCGTCTGTCAATTTCCATAAGGATGAAATTAGCCAAACGTTTAACTTCATATCGAGAAAAATGTTTACCAGACCATTCAGAAAGATCATAAATTTCTAATTTTGTTATAGATTTACATCTATAAGCTTTGATAATATCCATCAATTCATTGATAGTCACCTGGCCACGGAGATAAAAAATGGTGAGATCCCTTTCGCAGTCCGTATGAATGGCAGCAGGCATATGGTCATGTTTATGCCCCAAACATTAAGAAATGGCAATAGGAGATCCAATTTTTGGAATAGCCTTAGAAGCGTTAACTTAACATTTCTTCAAAAAACAGTGGAAAGCCTTTCACCAACTCGAAGGATTTTCAGAAAGCGGATGCCTTAGCATAAGGAAATGAAGGTTCTGACTAACAGCCATAGGCCCTTTGGATAACAACAAACTGGCTTTACCATCACACTACAGGGGCTCTGCATCGGACCTGTGTTTCCCGCCTGCCATCGCTTGGTATAACCGATGTTGCACCAAAAAACCCCGAGAATTAAAAAAAATTAGGGACTCTGATTGACAGAATCCCTAATGATTTTAGCATGGTGGAGATGAGGGGGATCGACCTACCTCCCCAACTGATCCTCATCCCGTGGGGCTTTCCGTCACCCCAATTGCTGCAAGATCCTAATTTAGTACCACAGGATCGGACCCCAGTCACCCCCAAAGTTTCCACCACAAATCTATGAGGGGGTATCATTAAGGATAGGGAATTGGTCGTTACCCCCGGTGCCCCGTCATGGTCGCATCCGTCAGACTTTCCCCCAAAGGTTGTCAGACACCTTCAGCCACGGAAAGGATCGACCACCATGACCGCCCACATTGGATACATCCGAGTCAGCACCACCGACCAGAACACAGAGCGCCAGCTTGACGGCATCACCCTGGACAAGACCTTCACCGATAAGCTCAGTGGTAAGGACACTCAGCGGCCCCAGCTTCAGGCTTGCCTTGAGTATATCCGGGAAGGTGACACCCTGCATGTCCATAGTATGGACCGTCTTGCACGCAATCTGATGGACCTCCAGGGCATGGTCGAGAGTCTTACCAACCGGGGGATAGTCGTTCAGTTCCACAAGGAGAGCCTCACGTTCACCGACGACACCAACGCCATGAACAAGCTAATGCTCCAAATCATGGGGGCAGTCGCTGAGTTCGAACGTTCACTTATCCGGGAGCGCCAGCGGAAGGGATAGCCAAGGCAAAGCAGATGGGTAAACACCTTGGGCGTAGGTGGTCACTCAGTGACAGTCAGGTGGCTGAGGCAAGGGCTTTGCTTGAGGGTGGGACATCCAAGGCACAGGTAGCCAACCACTTTGGAATCAGTCGGCAGTCGTTGTACCGGAACCTTGAACGGGGGACACAGTCATGATGAACCTATTACTTGCCGTGGGGCTCCTCGTGGTGCTTCCGGTCCTATATTCGCTGCTTATTGATCCACTGATGCGGAAGCCCCCAAAGACCGTACAACCTGATGATAACGACAAAGAGGTGTGAACGCCTCAGCATCTGTCTGTGTGGTCCTGGGTGCCCTTCAGGCCCTCTGACTGTTGATCTCTGGACTATCCGATACACGGCTGGTGCGTGACGTCCTAAGGCACCACAGGGGTCCTGGGGACCGTCTGTCTGTCCTGGCTTGGAATCTCTGTAGATCCACGGTGGGCGCGGTCTGAGCGGTTGTTGCCCAAGGCACTATGTGTTGTTACTCTGGCTCTCAAGCTTATCAATTCTATCCGAAAGAAGATTGATAGACTTATCAAATCGAAGAGATAGTCCGCTATATGAAGTGTGAACGTGGGTCATGAGTTCCCTCCGTTCTTGGTCGAGTTCATTGAGCTTCTTGTCGAATTTCAGACCTGCCCTAATGAAACTATTGATGTTGACAAGCGTTCTAATTCCCAAAGATAGCATACCAACTGCTATTCCAAACCAAATGGGCCATAATTCAATGACAAAATACTGAATCAATGATTCCACAAGAGCCATATCTCCATATTTTGCTATTCCCTTTGAGATGAAGGCAACCAACAAACCAGCAATCAGCGGCTGTCTATATGTTTGCCACCACCGGCTCCCAAACACTGACCTCTTATCATTCATGATATGAATCCCCTTATGTTAGGAACATCAATATCATGAATGATGCCTGAATCAACAACTTTAATCTATCCACAATATGTAGCGCCTGTGTGCAACAACCGGATAGGCATGCGCTGAAGATCCACGGTGGGCGCGGCCTGGGCGGTTGACTTATTCAGGAGCAAGCCAACGGGAAGAGACCTCGACAAAGAGGGTACTCATATTGTGAGCACTCCCGGTGTGAGCGTCTCAGCATCTGTCTGTGTGGTCCATGGTGGCCCTCAGGTTCACTGGCTGGTGGTCGTTGAACTACGGTGGTCTGACGGCCATAGGGCTGCATGATCAACGACACAATGAGCTTCCTTTATGAGGACCACGATGTCCGCACCATCAAACGTGATGGCAATCCGTGGTTCGTGGCCAAGGACGTAACAACCATACTGGGCCTGAAGAACCCCACCCGTGTCCTGAGTGCCCTGGATGACGACGAAAAGGGGCTTCATACTGTGAACACCCCTGGTGGAAACCAAGTGGTTTCGATAGTTTCCGAGTCCGGCCTCTACAGTCTGATCCTTCGATCCCGCAAACCGGAAGCCCGAGCGTTCAAGCGATGGGTTACCCATGAGGTCCTACCTGCGATTCGGAGCACTGGTGTCTATCACGTTCCCGACATTGACCCCCTGTTCCTCCGTCAGATTGCCGACAAGATCGAGTCTGAATATCCCGGTTTGGAATCTCTGTAGATCCACGGTGGGCGCGGTCTGAGCGGTTGACTTATTCAAGAGGAGGGGGGAACTAAGTGTCCCCTACATTAAGTAGCTACTGAGGGTCCCACCCATACCGTAGTAGACATTGGTATATGACCCCAGTGTAGCCTACTCAGGGTCCTACACCCTATATCCTCCCTATGATAACAGGCCTTGACCCTGGATTGTCCTAACGGGCGTCCCTTGGGTCAAGGCCTTTTTGGTCGCTATAGGCTTGGACCGTCCCGGCGTATTCCAGGGCAACCTCTTCAAGCCCTTTGACGGCGTTCTCTATGGCTGTCACCGTGGTCATGGGAACATCGGGCCACAGTATAAAGTTCCCGTCTTGCATGATGAACCATCCGTCCTCAATCTCAGTGATACCGGGTATGGTCGCACAGATCTTGTCCAGGTGCTCCATGATCGTTGGATCTGTCAGCCAAGTGTCGGTGGCGCTGTCGTAGAAGTCGTTATCCAGTTCAACGTTGGTGGTGGCGGTGCTGATGGTCAGGCTCTGCATTGTCGTAAGCTCCTTGTGTAATAGTGACGTCATTTACTCTTATGACACTCCAGTTCCCACCGTGACCCCTTCAGGTGGTCAAGGTTGATCCCATAGTCCAGATGACCGATTAGTGATTTATGCAGGGCCGTAGGGTCCCCCGCTTGACATAGTAGTCGAACGTGATACCACTCTCAGCATGACCCATGAGGGCCTTCAAGTGGTGGTCGTTGATCTCATTGTGACCCAGGTTGGTCCCAAAGGTATGCCGGAAGCTATGGAAGTCCTTACCGGTGTTCGTCTCAAAGCCCAACTTCTTCTTAAAGCGGTCGTTGAACCACGTGGAAACGTAGGGACCATACCGCTCACCTTTTGGCTTGAGGTCGGGCATGAAGCGTGTCTGTCCCGCTGCTTTCATGTGGTCATATCTCCGCATGACTCCCAGGTCAATCAAGGTAGGATGCAGGGGGATCAGTCGGCGGCTTGCCATGTTCTTGAGCTTCTTCCCATCATCGGCCAGTATATTGAGACACCACACCCCCTCGTGCTGCTCAAAGTCAGTGAGTCGTAGGTTGCTAATCTCTTCTTGTCGTGCCCCGGTGAACAATGCCAGCAGGGGCGTCCAATACTGATATGACAGTCTGAATTTGTCTTTGGTGTAACCCGGTGCCCCGAAGATGCGTTCGAGTTCGTCAGTGGTCCAGATTGCCCGACGCTCACTGTCCCTCTTTGTTTTCTTGATCTTCATCCCTTCCATGGGGTTTTGGGTGATCAGGCCGTAAACACGGGCGTGCTCGAACAGTGTGCTTGCCCATCCCAGGTACTTACTTACTGTCAATTCCTTGATGCACTTCTTCTTTGGCAGGTCCAGCTTAATGACATCATGGATGGTCAGACCCTGTAACGGTCCCGGTTTATTCCTGTTCGGTGGTATCTTCCACAGGTCCCGCTTGAAGTGGCCCAACTGCTCACGCTCCAGGCTGTTTATGGGGACATCTCCAAAGTAATCAATCAAGACCTGCTGACTTGCCCACACCGTGCTTATGCTCTTTTCACTGGACCACCGACCCTCGGCCCTCCCCTCCTCAATGAACTGTTCCCGGACCTCGGTGAGAGTCTTACCCGGCTTCGGACGGTCGGCCCCCTGTGTGATGGGTGTTCCCGGCGTCCAACTTGGGTCCTGACTGTAGTCTCCTTGGTGCCGTTTCTCCATAATGCCCGTGATGTAATCTTCGGCCTTGAACATCTCCCGACAAAGCAGGTTGTAAACTGGGCTGTCCTTGTCCAGGGTGATCCCTTCGGCCTGTAGCAGACCGTCAACCGTCTCCGTGATAAATTCCCGATCATTGCTTGCCAGACGTCCCTTTAGAAGCCCCCTCACGGCCCCCAGGATCGCCTTATGGTCTTCATAATAGCTGACATCAAAGGGTTCCTTGTCGTTGTTCCTGGCCTGCTCGTCGGCCCCCAGGGACTGCCTTATGTAGCGCTGCACGAGATCATTGACCTGGGATGGTGTCAATTCTGTCATACGTCCGTTCCTTAGTTGTCTGATGATGTACTGAACATGACCGGCAAACAGTCGGGCTCGTGACTGTGCAAGACCCTTCTGTCCTGTCTGGAGGCTATACCGCAGTTCCCGTTTATTGAAGCACTCCCGTACGTCACACGGTATCTGAAAGCGGAAATAGTAGCCGGAGGACCGTCGAAGAATGTGCCCCATAACGCAAAAAACCCCATATCCTGTTAGTACCCTCGTTTAGTACCTTGACAGAAAATGGGATTCTTAGGACCCCTAACCAATTGATATAGTTAGAGGAAACTTTCAATGGTGGAGATGAGGGGGATCGAACCCCTGACCTCAGCGTTGCGAACGCTGCGCTCTCCCGGCTGAGCTACATCCCCGTATGAACCCTGGCTCTATAGCAGATCGAGTCCGGCGCGTCAAACCAAAAAGGGGTTGCCTTTTGGTAGCTTGCAAAAGCGCCTGCCCAAAGAGCAGGAGCAAAATCACATTTCCCCCTAATGGTCCCACCACCTCCCGAACCGTCACCCTGGAAGGCTTCACAAAAATTATCCGTTCAGAATATCGATTCGTATGGATTGTGGTTGAAGTGAAATCCGTTAATCTCTGCTGGCCCAAACGTCCAATCCTCAAAGCTAACAGTCCATTCCAAACCTCTATATAGGGCTTCCTGAACATTGTGTCTGTACATGAGCGTCCGTCGACAGGTGCAAGGGTTTGGGGAACCAAAGCAGGCGTTTACACTCCGCACGATTATCAGAGCAGACTCGTCCGGACATGCAGATAGGAGACGAGGGATAGGCTCATAAACTGAGGCCTGTCTGAACCGGTCAGAACTGCTGATTACATGCGTGGCCGTCGCAGCGTCATTTCATGTAATATTGACTTTTTCATGGACATTTTCAAGTGAAAGGCCGCAGGGGATCGAACAGGTATTCCAGCCCGTTGACCTTGATTTCGTAGACCATGGCCAGCATTCGACCCAGCTTCCCGGGCGGGAATCCCCGCTGGGAAAACCACACCACATAAGGCTCGGGAAGGTCGATGAGCCGCAGGCCCTTATACTTTCCGTAGGGCATTTCCATTCGGGCCAGTTCGATCAGAACCGCCGGATCGGGGGTACACGCCTTGTCTTTTTTCATTCAACCTTTTTTGAGGATACGCACTTCGCGCTGCGGAAGGGAATATCGATATCATTGGCCTTCAGGGCGTTGAAGATTGCGGCATTGACCCGGTAGCGGGTGTCGAAATAGCTGCGGGTCGGTGCCCATGGTCTTTTACCTGCCACCGGGATTCTTCGCGTTATGTCGGATTCCTAACTTCGCACACGGCTTTTTTCAATGATTCCTTAACGATAAAACCGTTCCCGGACGTCAATAATCCAGCTCCCTGAAATATCATCTGCGGTGAAATTGTACCATCGTAATGTTATCATAGCCGTGCCACTTTTACACAAATGCCCCGTGGGGACATATGCGTAAACTTTGGAAAGTGGGCATGGCATTGAATGAGAAAATCTTTAGGTGGCCGTCGTAGCATCGTGGCGCGAGATGTTGTTTTTATTCGCCTGCATGGCCTGGGCCCGAATCGGCCGCATGGCCTTCCAGGATGCGCCGATTCAGCTTCCGGCGCATTGCCAGGCAGCCTTCGACGGCCTTTTTCACTTCACCGCTGTAGGGGACGATTTCCGCGGCAAGAAAAGCGTTTTCGATGGCGGCATGCATGGCAATGATATCATCGACGCTGGAAGGCGGCGTGCCGCCCGGACTCCGCGCGGGCACGTTGATACAGTCCATGCGGCGGCGATCCAGCCACCATCGGGTGCATCCGAGGCGCTCGTTTTGTGATCGATAGACGGCCGTGCCCGGATACGGAAGCAGGATTCCGCCGGTGGGAAAGCCTTTCACAAACGGGGCGATACGTTCCATCAGGGCGCAGGTGGCATCCAGTTCCACCACCGTTTCGTCATGAAAACCGACCATGATGTGGACATAGGCGCCCAGCCCGGCCCCATGGGCGATCTTTACCGATTTTTCGATGTCACGGGGACTGATCCCTTTGCCGATCCTTTCCAGAACCGCCGCACTTCCGCTCTCTGCGCCGAAGAAGACGGCGGTGCATCCTGCTTCTGCCATTTTCCCGGCCAGTTCCGGGTCGATCTGATCGCACCGCGACTTGCAGATCCAGGAGATCGGGGGGGAGAGGTCGGCCAGCGCCTGACAGAGTTCAAGGGTCCGTTTCCGGTGTGCGGTGAACGCCGTGTCCTGGAAAAAAACCGAGGCCGCTTTCCCGTGCTCCTGCCAGCCGCGGACCTCCCGGACGACGCGTCCGGCGGAATGGAACCGGTACCGGTTTCCGCTGACATCGTTGGAGCAGAATGTACACCGGCCCGGACATCCGCGGCTGGTAATGATCGGCGGAAGGATCGTTCCGCCATGCGCGACATACCGGTCCTGCTCGATCAGGTCGAGAACCTCCAGCGGCCCGGGCAGGACGTCCAGGTCTTTGGGCAGCGCCCGCGGCGGGCTGGTTTCCATGGCGCCGGCCTCATTGGCCCAGGCCAAGCCGGGCACCGCAGACAGCGCGCCGCCGGATCGAAGGGCCCGGACCAGGTCTACCAGGGTCTGCTCGCCTTCTCCCACCACAACCACGTCGACGCCGTGTTCAAGCACCTCGGCCGGTTCGGCGGTGGCGTGGGGCCCGCCGGCCACGATATGAAATCGGCTTCGATCTTCGATGGCGCCGATCAGGTCGTAGCCGTAGAGCGCCGTCTCGGTAAACAGCGTGAATCCGAGAATTTCGGGTTGCTGTTCTTCGATGGCCGCAACCAGGGTGCCCACGTCCCCTGGACCGTAGAGGCTGGCCAGGTCCACGATGCGCACCTCGATTCCGGCATGGCGCAGCGAGGCGGCCAGGTAGAGCTGGCCCAGGTTGGGATTGAAATTGCGCACTTCCGATGGCACCGTCGCCAGAAGCACGCCGCTCATGATACTTTACCACGGGTTGAAGAAGGCATCGCCATTCGGGCTTTCCTGTCATTTTTGGGTACCGGGTCATGGTGGTGGCCATGGGGTTGTGGTCGGCACATGGAAATCGTATTCGATCTACAGCAGCGGTTCACCTGTTTTCAGGGCCTGAAGCGGAACCGCTACCGTTCGGCTGCCCAACGGAAATCTTTGGGCCCCTGGATAGATGATGAATACATGCTTTAATTTCAGGTCTTCGAGAGCAATTTTTACGGAAGATGTCAAGCGGGGTGTGTCGGCCAGCTTGCACTCGATGCGTGTTGAGACAATGGCGAAACGTTGCATCATGGGTGCATGATTACCATGAAAATCAACCATGTAAAGACCCAATTTCATGGTGTTCTGGCGGCAGGAAGGGCTCTCGGTGCAAGTCTACCCATTTCCAGATCGGCCGCGGCCTTCTGGTGGGCCGCTTTTCCGGCCTGATCGCAGAGCGGTTTGTCCAAGGCTGTTTTTACTGCCGGTCTTTCCGTTGCAGTCGTGGCGGCGTTGCGTGAGATAAAATCTTTCGTTGTGTGAAATACGTTTCCCTCACGCCACTCAGGCTTCGCCACGCCATGGTGTGACTACGACCCGACAGGGACGCCACGCGGCGCTAGGTTCAGGTGCCGGGGCACAAAAAAGGCAGAGCCCCGTGAGAGGCTCTGCCGTGTACCGCAAATTCAGCGGATGGATCTTTTTGCCTGTTTTTCGAAGCTCTGCCGTTGTCATGCCCTCAGATTTTGCAGGCGGCCCCGGCTGACCTGTCGGCAATGCAGCTATTGATATAGTAACCCAGCGCAATCAGCGTGATCGTCGTTCCAATCATAGGGCACCGTCCTTTCTGTTAGCCCGCCACATCGATTCCCGGGTCACATCCCAGATGCGGGTCCTTGTTTTCGCACTCGAAATTGCCTTCGCGGGTATCCACGTGTCCTTCGTTGCTGTCGTCGATGTAATCCTGATCTTTATTTTCGGCCATGATATCACCTCATTGGGTTAAATGTTATTGGATCTGCCGCTTAGTCGTTCGTCTTTACGAAAACTTACAACATGAACGAATCCCGACGCTCTTTTCCGGATTAACGACAGAACCAATTTGCCTTCCCACTCTCAATATTCGAATATTTAGGATTCGCCCCCTATTCCCCCCCCAATGTCGTAGTATGATCATGTCCTGCCCCATGCCTTGGATCAGATCATATGTTAAATGTTGAGAGCTGATCCCTTTGCTTTAACGAAAGTGGCGACCGCGGATGCTTCCAGCCAGCCATGGGTGTGAAAGGGGTTGCGGTTCAAAAATACGTTGCTGCTTTGAAAATGAGCAGGCCGCAGCCGAAACAGCCCCTTCCGGCCGCTGTTGATATTTATCTCAATATGAGATAAATATGCCTCATGCACATCATTACGAGAAAGCGGTTGCTCGACTTTTCAAAAATGTATCCTGATTGTTCCTCGGCCCTTGAATCCTGGTATCGGATCGTCAAGCATACGGATCTTGATTCATTTGCAGCGATTCGAGCGACGTTTCCGAGTGCTGACAAAGTCGGTAAGCTTACCGTTTTTAACATCGGAGGAAACAAAGCCCGGTTGATCGTAGCGATCCATTACAATACGGATCGGGTGTATATCCGCGATATCTTGACACACGCGGAATATGATCGCGGAACCTGGAGGCAAAAATGAACGCCCAGATTGAAGAACTCGTTAAGGTTTGGCCAACCATCGCGCATGTATTTTCCGTGCCGCACACCGAAAAGGACTATGAAAAGCTGGTCCGCCTGCTCGATGGCCTCATTGATGAGGTGGGAGAAGACACCACCCACCCCCTGGCCTCATTGATGGAAACCATCGGAAGCCTGATTGAAACCTATGAATCGGGTCATGTTCCCCCCATGGCAGGCAATCCGGGCGACACCCTGAAATTCTTGATGGCAGAACACGGTCTTAAGCAAGCGGACCTGCCGGAAATCGGCAGTCAAGGGGTGGTTTCGGAGGTATTGGGGGGAAAGCGGCAACTCAACATCCGCCAAATCAGGTTACTGGCCGAGCGGTTCCATGTTTCTCCCGCCGCTTTTGTCTGATGTCAATCGCTGAAAAATCCAACGCAACCGAAATGGCCCCTTCCGGAAGGAACATGAAGTCATTTCCAGGAAGAAAAAAAACGACCGATACGCCTTACCATTTTTTCAGGCAGCTCGAAGATTGCCATTAACAGGTTTCGTCTCGCATTTTTTCTGGTACCGCCCAGCCTGAAGTCAGATTGAAACTTGTTTCCACATGACGGACAGGCCATCAGCATCCCGCCGATGTCTTCAGGAAATCGTAATTGCTGGCCGCATTTTGGGCACTTCTTTATCATATAATCTGCCTTGGTTGGGTTCGACCTATCTTAAAAGAAGAATAAGGGGCTTCATTTTTCACTCACCATCAAATTTTGTCAAGAATGAAGACCCCTTTGTTGGCCCAGGGCTGAATCGGATCGATTGGCTGTTTTTTCTCTGGGATTTTTCTCGAAGCAGTGGCAATAAGAATACGAAATAAGCTGTTTGATATGAACTCTTCAGTCGGCATCTCTTAAAACGCCTTTTTTACCCCCCAAAAGTGGCTGTTTAAGGCCTCAAAAAAGGAACTATTCAGCACAAATCCATTATCCATAGGTATTCAGCCTGGTCCGACCCCCGATTATTCAAGATTCAAGACGCGACCCTGTGACTCTGTTTGTCGTCGTATCTGCGTTGCGTGGAATATCGTCTTTTATGGGTATCGTTGCGGTATTGCGTGAAAATCCCCTTTCTTTACGCTACTCAGGCTTCGTCATGCCAGGGCGTGACTGCGACCCGACAGGGACGCTGCGGCGCTACGTTCAGGTGCCGGGCGCACAAAAAAGGCAGAGCCACGTGAGAGGCTCTGCCGTGTACCGCAAATCCAGCGGATGGATCTTTTTGCCTGTGTTTCGAAGCTCTGCCGTTGTCATGCCCTCAGATCTTGCAGGCGGCCCCGGCTGACCTGTCGGCAATGCAGCTATTGATATAGTAACCCAGCGCAATCAGCGTGATCGTCGTTCCAATCATAGGGCACCGTCCTTTCCGTCGTTAGCCCGCCACATCGATTCCCGGGTCACAGCCCAGATGCGGGTCCTTGTTTTCGCACTCGAAATTGGCTTCGCGGGTATCCGCGTGTCCCTCGTTGCTCTCGTCGATGTAGTCCTGCTCTCTATTATCGGCCATGATGTCACCTCTCAGGGTTGATTGTTTTTCGGTTTCGTTGCTTAGTCGTCCTTCTGAGAAAAAACTTACAGCACAAAAGCAGACCGTCAATGAGAGCCGGTCGGCTGTTGAGTGGTAGGCGAAACCTGCCATTCGCATGGGGCCCAGCCGGAAATGTCGTCGGCGGAGGAACTTGGGGTCACAATGCACCCACAAAAAAGTGATCTTTCTATGAAGTTGTAAGGATCACAGAAACAAAGGCCCTCACATGGCCGTCGTAGCGGCGTTGCGTGAGATGTTGTGCCTTACTTTTTATGGACGTCCCTCAATTGGGGATAATTGACAGGTGCACCGGTTTGACGTACATTTTTACTTAAAACAAATGCGGCGAATGTAAAAAGGAGGCGCTGTGAAGGCTGAAACACAAAATGCCAACGAGCGAATCAACCTTCGCTTGAAGAGCACGGCCAAAAGCTTGATCGAGCGTGCGGCGAGCTTCGAGGGGAAAACCCTGAGTCATTTCATTTTGGCCAGCGCCCTGGAGCGGGCTGAGAAGACCGTCCAGGAGCATGAACACATCGCACTGACCTCGGCCGATGCCAGGATTTTTTACGAGGCGCTGGCCGAGCCGGTCCGCTTCAATTCTAAGCTTGTCGAAGCGCTCAATGAACACGGCCGGCGTGTGAAGAGCCGATGACCGCCATCACCGACCTGGTGATTTCCCCCCTTGGTCCCGACCATCGGCGAAGCGGATTTTGTTGCGGCGTCGATGCGCTGGACCGTTATCTTCAAAAACAGGCCAAGCAGGATATCAAACGCCGGGTCAGTCGGGTCTTTGTCGCCACCAGGCAGGAGGCCCCGCAGACGGTGATCGGGTTCTATACCCTGAGTTCCGTATCCATCGACCTGGGGCAATTGCCGTCCGGATTGGCCAGAAAGCTTCCGAAGCATCCGATTCCCGGTGCATTGATCGGCCGGCTGGCGGTGGACCGTGGGGCGCAAGGGCAGGGGGTGGGCTCAATGCTGCTGGCCGATGCCGTCAAACGGACCTTGTCGGTGAGCGAACAGATCGCCATCTACGCCATGGTGGTGGATGCCATTGATGAGGGGGCTGCCAGCTTCTATGAACAGTTCGGGTTTGTCCGGCTCGCTGCCCGGCGGCCAAGGCTGTTCCTGCCGATCCGTTCTCTGCAGTCCGGATAAGTCCGGTTCCTCCTTGGCTGTCGTCGCGGCGCTGCGTGAGATATCGTTGTTTACTTTTTTATGGACGTCCCTCAATTGTACTTCTGCATCCTTCACCGGCTCAGCGATGCGTTATGCCGCTCTCATCCTAAAACCGCCCTTTTTGCCACTGAAAAGTGTGTTTTAAGGCCATTTCGAGGGGTATTCTGGGGGTGTTTTTCTGGAATGTCAGAAGGATAGTTTGGTGCGACCCCAAAACGATGCTGTATCAAGAATTTAGCTGGGTTCGACCTCATTGCACGCTCCCAGCCGCTGAACAAGGATCCGGGTCACGAAACGGCCGCCGGAGCCTGCTTTGGCCGCCACTGTGCGGATCCGCTCCCGGGTCTGCGTCTCGGTGCCGGCGTTTGCCGAGGCGCGCATCGTAAAGTCGCAGGCGGCATGCACATCGCCGTCGGTGACCTCATAGCCGTAGCCATCGGCCAGCCAGCGCAGCGCCGCCATCCCCGCCTCCACCGCAAACACGGGGTTTTCATCCGCAAAATCGCGTGCGGCCCGGATCAGGGTCTGGGGCGCACAGGGCGAGCTGTTCGCCAGGGCGATGGCCTCTTCGAAGAGTTTGGCGTCCTTGGCGGCGGCGAACCACTTGCCCGCCTGGGCAGGGTCCTGCGCGACCAGATCGGTGAGGATTTCGGCCGGTTTTTTGTGGGGGTACCTGCGCACCACGGCGCGGAACCACGCCAGATAGGTGCCCGCCTGGTTGGCCGCCAGCCCGTAGCGCCGGTAGGCTTCGTCGACCAGGCCCGAAGACAGGAGAATCTGCTCGCATTTTCGGGCAATGGCCACGGGACTGTCATTGAGGCCCGCATCGTTTTCGGCCAAACGGATCGCCTCGGTTTTACGGCCCATGGCCACCAGGGCCTTGACGCCGTACCGGCGGTAGTCCCAGAGCCGGCTCGGTCCGGTCTCGAGCAGCGACAGGATTTCGTCGTAGCGTTCCGCGACCAGCAGAGCGCTCAGACAGTTGGTGGCGCCCTTGAAGAAACCGCGCAGGTTCGGGTCCGGGCTCCAGGCCATCCGGCATACGGGCAAGAGATCGTCCGCCCACCGCGAGGCGATCGATTTTTCGACGCACAGATCGCCCCAGTAGTCGCCGAGGGTTTCGATATAGGGGATCTGGTCTTCTTCGTAGGCCTCCCAGAGGCGCTTCAGCCAGCCCTCGCGCGTATCGGCATCCACCTTGGCCGCGGTGATGATTTTCACCAGCGCGGCAACGGCGTTGTTCACCGCTGTGCCGATGGCCCCGGAGGAACTGTCCACCTGGGCCAGCGCCGGCGAAACCCTCTCCAGGAACAAGATCGCCCCCTCGGCCGCCAGCACCTTGTCCTTGCGCGCCGCCTTTTTGATTTCCGACACGGCCTCCTTGACCCGTTGAACGGCTGACTGCGAGTATTGGCCATCCGACCCGATATTCCCGTTATCCTTTGCACGGGATACAGCGAAACAGTCACCGAAGAGCAGGCCCGGGCCGTCGGGGTGCGCGCGTTTGTTCCCAAACCCATGGTCATGGACGAGATGGCGAGAATGATCAGGACGGCTCTCGATAATGATTGTTAATTTATGGAATGTCGAAGGCCGGTCGGTTCACTGAACCCTCGCCAGGTTGGAACCGGCAAATTTTCAGGCGTTTTCGAGGCGAGTTCTGTCGTCAGGTTCGCCACAGTCACCAGGGGAGTATATGGCTCGTATTCTGATCATTGACGACGACCCGACTGTCTGCGACATGCTGTCCCGGGTCATTAAAAAGATGGGACACCATCCCGAGTATGTCCATACCTTGCAGGAGGGCGTGACCCGGACCGTGTCCGAGGATTACGATGTCGTTTTCCTGGATGTGCGTATGCCCGACGGAAACGGACTACACGTTCTGCCGACCATTAAAAAAGCCCCTTCGTCACCGGAAGTGATCATTATTACCGCCGTGGGGGATCCTGATGGCGCGGAGATGGCTATTTCCAACGGCGCCTGGGACTATATGCCCAAAAGAACATCGGTCAAGGAAATGACCCTGCCCTTGCTGCGAGCCTTGCAATATCGCGAGGAAAAGAAAATCCGCACTCCGTTGGCGGCGGTCAAACGGGACGGCATCATCGGCAACAGCAGGCGAATCATCGAGTGTTTCGATCTGGTGGCCCAGGCCGCGGCCAGTGATGCCCCGGTCCTGCTTACCGGCGAAACCGGAACCGGCAAAGAGGTCTTTGCCCGGGCCATTCACGCCAACAGCGGGCGGTCTCGAAGAAAACTGGTGGTCCTTGATTGTGCGGCCCTGCCGGAAAATCTCGTGGAAAGCACACTTTTCGGCCACGAAAAAGGCGCCTTCACCGGGGCGGACAAGGCACGGCAGGGGGTGATCAGGCAAGCGCACGGCGGTACCTTGTTTTTGGATGAGATCGGGGAATTGACCCCCTCCATTCAAAAGGCTTTCCTGAGGGTGATTCAGGAAAACCGCTTCCGCCCGATCGGTAGCGGGGAGGAGGTGGAAAGCGACTTCCGGCTTGTGGCGGCGACAAATCGCAACCTCGACCAGATGGTCGCCGACGGATTGTTCCGGGAAGACCTTCTCTATCGTATTCGCTCCCATTTCATCGAATTGCCTCCTCTTCGGGAACGACTGGAAGACATCAAGGAACTGGCCCTTTTTTATATCGCCAAGCTTTGCGACCGCTACGGCATGGATACGCGCGGAGTTTCCGAGGATTTCTGGGTGGCTCTTGAACATTATGAATGGCCCGGCAACGTTCGGGAACTTGTCAACACCCTGGAGCGGGCCTTGGCCGCGGCCCAGGATGCTCCAACCCTCTTTGCGACGCATCTGCCCATCCAGATCAGGACCAAGGCGCTCAGGGCCCAGTTGCAGGAGGAAACAACACCGGCTCAACAAGGCGAAGAACAGGAAGCGACCGGACCCTTGACCCTTCCGCCGCTGGGGGAAGCCCGTGAGGCGACGGTGGCTGCTTTTGAACGACAATACCTGAAAGACCTGATGAACATTGCCGGCGGTAATGTCACTGAAGCCTCTAAAATTGCTCAGGTTTCCAGACAGCACCTGCATGAGCTCCTGAAAAAGCACCAGTACGGAAGCCAAAAGGAAGCAAAATAGACGACTGTCAGCCCGTGCCTGACAGTGTCAGGCCTGACCGGACATCCGCCATGACACTTTTCTTGGTGGAGAAACCGGATCGGCGTTCCGAGACGATGACCGCCAGGATTACTATTGTCTGATGCCAGATTTCTTACCGGCGAGATCAAAAAAAGGTTTACTCGAATTATCGGCACCATCTTTTGTTTCGCCAAGAAGGAAATACAACTATTATTTGTATCATCCTTAAATAATTGATTTATTTTGATCGTCTTTTTATGGCCTGACGTGCCTCGCGTTTGGTGTCGTCACCGGGATGACACCGTCAGACAGGACCTGACAGATTGGGGTTTCCTGTCCACAACTGAATGATTTTGTTGAAAATCGAGGAAGGCGCTATTTTTGTACCACGGAAATGTTTGTGCTTAAAACCTGATTCTCTTTTTAAAAACAAGAAAATCAGGTTTTAGGCTGTGTGTCGATTGCGGGCGGTAGCCCGCATTGGGGCCTCAAATGTCGTTTTCTTGTTTTTGAAATACAAATATCTGGCATGAGTTTTGTTTATGAAGAAAATGGGGAGGCTAGAAGCTCGAGAGAACGACGGAAGGACAACGGCATTAATGAAAGTTCTGATATATTCTTCGTCTATGATTCAGGAAACAGAGAAGATTAAATCTCTTTGTGAGAACCTGGTTCCGACCGAGGAATATCACTGTCTTAACGACCTGACCTTGAGGCTGAGGCGACCTGGGCTGGACCAGGCCATCGCCCTGATTATTGCGGCCAATCTACCGGAACTCACCGCACTCGTGGAACAGATGGAATTATTGTCACATCTGCGGCTTATCCTGGTGGTGCCCGATGACGAAGGCGAAACCATCGATAAAGCACACCTTTTACAACCAAGATATGTGAGCTTCATGGATACTGGTTTCCCCGAAGTAGAAGCAGTTTTGCTCAAAATGATCAACCGCTATTCCGCTGGTAACAACGGGTTCCATTAAAAAATTACCTAATGCGGGCTGCCGCCCGCAACCCACAACAGCCTTAAAATTTTTTTCTTGTTTTTTTACAAGAAAAAAATCTTTAAGGCAATAAAGCGGGCCAAAGGCCCGCAACCCAAACGGCCTTGGGGCATGTTTTTATTATTGAGATTGAAATTCAGGGCACTGACAATTGCCACCGGCACACATCCTTGGCACGAGACTACACCACTCCGGATGGCCTGGACAACGTCCAGGTGAGCGGAGCGAACAAGAGGACATGACGAGGCAGTCCCCTAAGGATTAATTGTTTGTGACGGCAACAGGTCTCGAAAAGAATCCATCTTACCGTTTCACCGCCATTGACCCCTGACCGCCGGATGCAACCTTGTGCCACGTACTCTTGTTCGCTGACGCTCACCCGGACGTTGTCCGGGCCATCCAAGAAAAGCTGGACAGAAGAATGTTGGTTTATACTATCGGTGCAACTCAAGTATCAAAAATTGCGCCGAAAACGGATAGTAGCGCCCCTGTGATTTCTTGTTTTTCATGACTGTTTCCAAAAATT
The DNA here is from genome assembly GCA_963556075.3 of Oceanispirochaeta sp. Classification (GTDB taxonomy): domain Bacteria; phylum Spirochaetota; class Spirochaetia; order DSM-2461; family DSM-2461; genus Oceanispirochaeta. The sequence goes on from CAUVYB020000002.1 coordinate 144,435, forward strand.
AAGGCACTAATGCGGGCTACCGCCCGCAACCCACACACGCCTTAAACCTGATTTTCTTGTTTTTTAACAAGAAAATCAGGTTTAAGGCACTAATCACTCCGCTGCCTCAAAAATAGCGCAAATCCCCTGCCCGCCGCCGCCGCAGATCGTTTCCAGGCCGTACCTGGCATTACGCCGGACCATCTCGTGCATCAGGGTGACCAGCCTCATCGCGCCGGTGGCCCCGATCGGGTGGCCCAGGGAAATCCCCGAACCATTGACGTTGACCTTGCTCTCCATGTCCTCGGCCGGCACGCCCATCAACCGGGCATCGGCCAGGGTCTGGGCCGCAAAGGCCTCTTGAATTTCGAAAAGGTCCATCCGGTCCAGGGTGAGGCCGGCCTTGTCCAGGGCCTTGTTCACGGCCGCGGGCACGGAGGGGTAGGTCAGGGTCGGATCGACCCCGGCCACGGCCGACGCCCTGAAATAGACCAGGGGTTTCAGGCCCAGCGCGCGGCATTTCTTTTCGGACATCAGAATCACCGCGGCCGCGCCGTCGTTTTCCGACGATGAATTGCCGGCCGTGCAGATGCCGTCCGGATAAACCGTTTTCAGCCGGGCCAGCTTTTCCACGGTCGAATCCCGGCGGGGCGTTTCATCGACGGCAAAAACCGTGGGTTCGCCCTTGCGGGCCGGGATGGCAACCGGCGCTATCTCCGCGGTGAATTTCCCGGAATCAATAGCCGCCACGGCCTTGCGGTGGCTGCCGACCGACCACTGGTCCGCCTCTTCCCGGGTGATGTTCTCGTTGACCGCCGCCGTCTCCGCCCAGGTCATCATGGAGTTCAGCTCGCCGTACCGTTCAATGGGCTGCGACATAACCCGGCCGCGCTGAATGCGATCGTAAAAAGGCATGCCCCACATGGGCAGCGCACCGTGCCCGCGCGGGCATAAAGCCCCATTTTTCATCCAACCGGCCGCCCAGCCCCCACCGGATATCCCCGGGCAGGTACAACTCCGCCAGGCTCATGCTTTCCATGCCGCCGGCAACGACAATGTCGGCATTACCGGTCTGAATCTTCATCACTCCGAAAAATACAGCCTCCAGCCCGGAACAACAACGACGGTCCAGGGTCAAGCCCGTCACATGTTCGGGCCAGCCCGCTTCCAGCAGGGCCATCCGCGCGCAGTTGGCGCATTCACCGTTCTGATAGGACTGGCCCATGATGACATCGTCCACCAGGGCGGGGTCGAGCTTTGTTTCGGCCGTGACCGCGCTCAAAACGGTCGCGCCCAGTCTGTGGACCGGCACGGTCTTGAGGCTCCCGCCGAAAGCCCCGATCGGGGTCCGCAGGCCGCCGACAATTACTACATTTTCCATATGCTCATTCCTTTATTGTGTCGTTTCTCGTCCAACCGCCGCAACAGATCGCGGACGGTCGCACGACTAATGAAATCCATATCCCTTTTCAGGACCCTTTGCATGAGTCCCGAAAAAACATGCTCGGGCGCAGGCCACCGAGTTTTCCCAGGCCTTGCCTATCGGTGGTTATTATTGGGCAATATACCTTCTAGGCGACCCGGCTGTCCAGCCATCCCGGTTTCGGCCGATCCACGGCCGGGAGAATCCATTCCCGGAGTCTGGACCGTATCGGGCTCCGCGGGTGGATTTTTTAGCCGGGAATCGAAACATTTTCTTCCAGACATTATCGCTTGGGCACCGGCCTTGGAGTCTCCCGGAGCCGGCGAAAAGACCGGCCGGCTCTTTTTACCGGTTACAAGGGCTAATCCGCCCTGGTAGTCCCGCTTATGGTCATCCTTGTAAAAAAAGAGGTATATTAGTGCCTTAAACCTAATTTTCTTGTTAAAAAACAAGATAATCAGATTTAAGGCGTGTGTGGGTTGCGGGCGGTAGCCCGCATTAGATCGAAAGGGCGCGTAGATTACATCCCGCCCCGCCGATATCGTGGAAGAGAGGCCGAGATATATCCGGAGTCAATCCTCCGTTTTACAGGAAAGCGGCCGCGCCATCGGAACGGAGGCCCCCGGTTTTGACCGGATCAACCATAATGTCATCGACTCCTTACGGAAAGAAAGCGTGAAAATGAAGAAGGAACTATCCTTGGTTGTCATTATCGGCGCCGGGACCATGGGACACTCCCTGGCGCTGCTGTTCGCCCACTCGGGCAGGCAGGTCCGGTTGATCGATCTGGACGAAGCAATGCCGGAACGAGCCCGGCAACTGATTTCATCCGAATTGGAAACGTTACAGGAGGCGGGCAACCGGCGGACACACCCGAAGCCGTGATGGACCGCATAGCCACCTCAAAGGATTTATGCGACCTGCCCGCCGACTGTGATCTGGTTATCGAGGCCATCGTCGAAAACGCGGCCGCGAAAAAGGTACTGTTTCACCAACTGGCCGGCCTTGTCGGACCGGAAACCATTATCGCCAGCAATACATCCTATCTGGACGTGTTTCCGCTGGTGCCCCGGGCCATTTTAAACCGGTTTCTGATCACCCATTTTTTCAATCCCCCGCACATTGTCCCTCTGGTCGAGATCGTGGGCGGCCCTGGGACCTATCCGGACATTCCAGGGGGAGTAGCGCGGTGGTTGGACTCTAAGGGGATGACGACCGTGGTCTTGAAAAGATTCCTGCCCGGTTTCATCGTCAACCGGCTGCAACGGGCCATTGGGCGGGAAGTTCTTTATATGATCGACGAGGGATATGCGGAGCCCCGAGAGATCGATCGGGCGGTTAAAAGCAGCCTGGCCTTGCGCATGACGGTTGTGGGCGTGGTGAAACGATACGACTTTACCGGAATCGACATGACCCTGCGGGCGCTGGAAGCGCCCTCCATAGATCCGGTTTCCGAGGACCGGGTTTCACCCTCCATTGCGGACATGGTCGAAAAAGGGCATTGGGGCGTCAAGACGGGAAAAGGCTTTTATGAATATGAACGCTCGCAGGAGGAAACCCTGAGGGAAAGGGACCTCAAACTCCTGGAGATCAGGAAGCTTATGCGTGAACTGGGAGAACTGGGAGAACTGGATGCCTGAATGGCATCGGATACGAAACAGAGGATAACATGCCCGCCAAATCGGTGGTGTATATGGTCAAATCCATGGTGGACAAGGAACACGCCGCGGAATTCAACCACTGGTATCACCACAGACACATCCCGATGCTTATGGATCTATCGGGGTGCGTATCCGCCAGAAGGTTTGAAGCCATCGAAAGTCCGGATCATTTCGTTTATCTGGCAATCTATGAATTTCCAGACAAAGACACATTTCTGAAATATCGGAACAGTGAAGCCAGGGAATTATTGATCGCCGATTATCGTGATACCTTTGGAACCGTTACGGACGTCCAATCATCTTCATGGAAACAGATTTATCCTTGATTAAATGAGGATCGACTCCGTCACTACCTGCTGAGATAAAGTGTATTGAACAAGCCGGTGCTTCCTTAAGTAACGCCATGGGAAAAGTACTATATCTCCACCAGGCTGTAACAGAACGATTCTCCAACAGCCGTAATGTCCGTCTCTTGGCCACTTTTCCGAGGAAAAAAGACATTAGGGCAAGGTCAAATTCGTCCGCATCCATAATTGTTTAAGCTCCACGGTTTCGCAAAAAGCAGGCTTCTGATTAAAATACAATCAAAGCTGATAGTTACAAGAGAACAGCAGTCATATTCCGACCTTTTATGAAACCATCAGTCCCTGACGGCCGGTGAAGATTAATCCATATTATCCTTATCGGATGCTTGCCGAAACTTTCTCCATTCAGCCTTTGGACTCCGCGATTTTTCAACCGAAGTTCAGGACAAATTCTGTTTGACCGGGATCCCCTGGTTAGATTAGTATACGTCGATTTAAAATATCGTCTGCTTATCGGACTAGCGATACAGATTTTTTATAGGGCTGGGAAAATTTTCCGGCGAAGATTCAAAGCCGTTTTACAGGTTGTTGACGGTTTCATGGAAACTTTGGAACAAACAGCCCATAAACAGCCCCAATTGGATGCCGACACTGGCAATAGCCATCATTGCCGGAACAGACAGGTAAATCGGGATGTCCAGGAAAATCGAGATAGACCCTCTGACCAGATTGGAAGGTCACTATGCCATTCGGCTTGAAGTGGATTCCGGACGGGTCGTCAACGCGTTCAGTTCAGGGGAAATGTTTCGCGGTTTCGAGGTCCTGCTCCGGGGCCGGAGCCCGCTCGACGCCCAGCAGATTACGCAACGGATCTGCGGCGTATGTCCCATTTCCCACGGCATGGCCTCGGTCTTTGCCCAGGAGGAAGCATACAACATAAGGCCGCCGCGAAACGGCCGTCTGATGCGCAACCTGATGCTGGCCGCAAATTATATCCAGTCGCACATTATCCATTTCTACCAGCTCTCGGCCCTGGATTTCATCGACATCACCGCGGTCAAGGACTATTCCGGTCATGACCCTGCCCTGACCGATCTTCGGGAGTGGGTCAAGGCGGAACTTGCCTCCAACACGATTCAACCGGCCGCCCCTTTTCTGCCCAGGTATGCCGGACGGTATGTCGAGGACAAGGATCTGAACCTGGGCGCTTTGCGGCATTACCTGGATGCCCTGGAGATGCGGGCCCTGGCACACCGGATGGTGGCCGTTTTCGGGGGCAAGGCCCCACATGCCGCCACCCTGGTCCCGGGTGGCCTGACCGAACGGGTCACGGCCCGAAAGATCGCTGCTTTGTCGGCCATGATCCAAAAAATCCAGGCATTTATCGATACCGCGTATCTGCCCGACGTTCTGGCCGTGGCCCGGGCCTTTCGGAATACTTTGAAGTGGGATCAGGCTGCGGGGACTTTCTGGCCTATGGCGTTTTCGCGGAAAGCGACACGGGCGGGGACAATTTTTTCCCGGGCGGCATCGTTCGGGACGGCCGCCTCGAGGACGTGGACCCGGCCATGATCCGGGAGGACGTCAAATATTCTATGTTTTCCTCACCGTCCGGTCTCCACCCCGGTCAGGGCCTGACCGTGCCGGCGCCGGACAAGGATCAGGCGTACTCCTGGCTCAAGGCGCCCCGGTATGACGGCCTCCCGCTCGAGGTCGGCCCCCTGGCCCGGATCATGGTGGCTTATCGGCGCGGTCTGCCTCACGTGAAAAAGGAAGTCGATCACCTGTTGGCCGGTCTGGGTCGTCCTGTGGAGAATCTGGTGTCCGTGATGGGCCGTCACGCGGCCCGGGCTCTGGAGTGCAAGATCATAGCCGACCGGTTTTCAAGTTGGGCTGAGGCCCTTGTCCCGGATGAACCGGGATTTCATGATTTCCAACCGCCTTCATCCGGTCGGGGCGCGGGTTTGACCGAGGCTCCCCGAGGCGCCCTGGGGCACTGGCTGACCATAAAAGACCGCAAAATCGCTAATTATCAATGTGTTGTACCCAGCACCTGGAATTGCTCGCCTCGATGCGACCAGGGCCGGCCCGGGCCGGTGGAACAGGCCCTGACAGGCACCCCCATCGCGGATGCCGAAAATCCAATCGAAGCCGCCCGGGTGGTGCGTTCGTTTGACCCCTGCCTGGCCTGCGCCGTGCACTATGGTCTTGAATTTTAGCAACGGTTATGAAAACCAAGAAACCCCAAGGATGCATTCGAATATTTTTCGGAGTAATTTTTGCAGGTTGGGCCGAGCCGCAGTCGAAATCCGACGTTGTTTTTCTTGTGACCTAGACATAGCCTTACACGGCCATGCCACGGGAGCGGCTTATGAGATGCGGAGCCCTCGAGTTTGGTCAAATCCCAAAAGCAAGAGTGCTAATCCCACTATGTTTGGCTTGCGGACAAAAACCCGCCGTGGAAAGGAAGACCGATCTTGGCTGATATATCCCGCCGACATTTTTTAAAGTGGGGCGCCAGACTGGCCGCGGCCATGGGCCTGGCCCCGGCGCTGGCGACTGATGTCGCCGCGGCCCTGGCCGACCTGGCTGCGTCACGCGCTCCGGTTATCTGGCTTCAGGGGCAGAGTTGTTCCGGATGCTCCGTTTCTTTTTTAAATTCGGACCACCCTGACCCTTCTCAGGTTCTGACCGGTTACATTTCGCTCCGTTTCCATTCCACCCTGGGTGCAGCCACCGGTCATGTCGGCGTCGACAGCATCAAAAAAAGCATGGAAGCAGGGACATTTTTTCTGGTGGTGGAAGGAGCAATGCCCATGGGCATGCCCCAGGCCTGCATGATGGCGCACGAACCGGTGACCGACCAGGTCCTCCGGGCGGCCCGGCGGGCCGAAGCCGTTATCGCCCTGGGGGCCTGCGCCGCCCATGGCGGTATTCCGGGAGCCGAGAACAATCCCACCGGCGCGGTCAGTGTCCCGGATTTCCTGAAAAAACAAGGTGTGGACGTACCAATGATCAGGTTGCCCGGATGCCCGGCCCATCCGGACTGGCTCGTGGGAACACTAGTCCATCTGATTCGGTTCGGCCTGCCTGAACTGGATGACCAGAACCGTCCCCGGATGTTTTACGGGCGCCTGGTTCATGACCAGTGCCCCCGATTTGCCGACTACGAACGTGAACGTTTCGCTTCGACCTTTTCCGAGGATGGTTGCCTTTTCCGACTCGGTTGCCTGGGGCCGATAACCCGGGCCGACTGCAACACCCGCCTCTGGAATCAGGGCACCAATACGTGCATCAATGCCGGAGCCCCATGTGTGGGGTGCGCCGGGCCGGATTTCGCCCGGACGGCCGCCTTCCCCTTCTACCGCAAGGGGGGGGAAGCCGGGGACTGAGGAGCATCACCTTGAAACTCCATACCAAATTGATCATCTCACTCATGACCGTCCTGCTGGTGGTCATGATGCTTGTCCAGAGCATTCAGTATTTCAGCACCATGAAGCTGATCGACGGCCTCTCCCGGTCGGAAATCAACATGCTTCACCGTGGCGAGGAACAAAAGGCCCTGAGCCTTTTTCTGACCGTGAATCGCGCCGTGGAAGGATCGTTGATCCGCGGGGAAATGGAAAAATTCACCCATCTGGTCCAGTCCCTGAGCGACATCGAAGGCCTCAAGGCTTTCTCCCTGTATGATGCCTCGGGGGTCATGACCCATTCCTCCGACCCGAAACTCATCGGTCGGTCCCTGCCGAAAGACCTGACGGACAGGCTCTATTCTCAGTCCGAGCGGTATCAAAGGGAAACGGATCACTCGATCGAAATCTTTCAACCCTACCGGGTCATGGCCGACTGCATCCGCTGTCATACCACTTGGAAAAAGGACCAGATCGGAGGCATCACTCACTTTGCCTTTTCCAAGGAAAACCTGATCCAGGCCCAAAAAGACACCGTCGCTGCCATGGCGCTGATTCAAGACCGATTTCTGCGGACTTCGGTGCTCGCGGTTTTGGCCCTGATCCTTTTTTCAGCCCTGGGCATGTATCTGACCGTCCGCCGGTTCGTAGCCCGGCCTCTGGGCCGGGTGGTGAGCATGCTGCGGGACATCGCCCAGGGAGAGGGCGACCTCACGGCGCGGCTGGAACTCAACAGCGCCGACGAAATAGGCGAACTGGCCGGGTGGTTCAACACTTTTGTCGAAAAACTTCAGGAGGTCATCCGCCAAATCGCGGAAAACATCGATGCCCTGGGCCGGGCCGCCTCGACCATGAGCGACGTGGCCGGTATTATGGCCAGGGATTCAGGAACTCTGTCCGAACAATCCGGCAACCTGGATTCCATTGCCGGGCAGGTCCACCACGACATGGGCGATGTCGCTTCTTCCCTGGAAACATTGAACGCCAATATCAAATCCATCGTCGGCGCGATTGAAGAGACAACCGCTTCCGTGGGCGCAATCTCCCGGAATGCCGGACAATCGGCCCTTATTGCCGGCGACGCGGCCCAGCGGGCGGAACAGACAGGTCAAACCGTGGGCAAACTGAGAACCAGTGCCCAGGCTATCGGAAAAGTGATTGAAGTGATTGTGGATATCGCGGAACAAACCAAACTGCTCGCTCTGAACGCCACCATTGAGGCTGCCCGGGCCGGGGAAGCCGGCAAAGGATTCGCGGTCGTCGCCGGCGAGGTCAAGGACCTGGCGGGCCAAACCAGCCTTTCAACCAAGGACATCCGTGATAAAGTCGAGGAAATCCAGGCCATTTCGGTCGAGACCGCGGAATCGATCGATCAGATACTTAAGGTCATCGGCCGGGTCAACGACATGGCCGGAAGTATCGCGGCCGCAGTGGAACAACAAAGCAGCTTCACCCGGGAAATAAAACAGAGCGTCTCCCAGGCGGCAACGGCGGGTGAGGAAGTCTCGATATCAACGGCCAGGGCGGCTGCCTTGTGTCGCAATATGTCCGGTTCGATCGACGAGGTGAACCAGTCATCCGGCAGCACGTTTCGTGAAGCCGGTCAGGTAAGGCAGGCGTCCCAGGAACTGGCCGGACTGGCCGAAACCCTGCGCGGCCTGCTCTCTTCATTTCGTTATTGACGGTATTACTAACCAGTGCCTAAATCATCTTGACAGCAAGGATTCAGGCAATGAATAATGCCTCACAATCAAACAAGACATCCGGCAGGCTGATGACATCGATGTCAGGAAGTTCTACATGGTAACAAGGACCCCGAGGAGCCTTTGATGACTCTGCGATTTGAAACTCTGATGGAATCGATGCTCTTTTGCATGGGCATGCAGGTCGACCGTGATCTGGTAAGCCCGCTGGAGCTGGAAGTTAGCGGTATCCATCTCACTCTACATTACGATAATCGTTCATTACGAGAAGATCTGATCATAACCGCCGATCTGGGACTGGTGCCTCCGGAGGCCGAATTAGAGGCGTATCGAGCTTTTCTCGAAGGCAATCTACTCTGGTCGGGCACGGCGGATGCAACCATTGGCGTGAATTCGGATACCCGTGAAGCCCTGATGGCCTACCGCACCTCCCTGGAGGACCTCGACGGTAAGTCCTTGGCGGAATTGTGTTTGTTTTTACTGGACGTTGCCGGGGAATGGCGCGGCTTTCTGCTTGAACTCGGGCGGGGCGGGGACGAATGCCTGGCCTTTTCGGGGATTGAAACAGGCCTGATTCGGATTTAAGCGGAACCGACAGTCAGGTATCCGCCCCCCCTAAAAACAAGAAAACCCACGGGGGCTACCACAGCGTTTTCGGCGCAATTCTTGTAGGTTGGGCTGTGCCGCTTGCATTACCCAACATTCTTTCGTCTTGTGACCAAGATATGGCCGTGCACGGCCATGCCACGGAAGTGGATTTTGAACCTTAGTGCGGGTTGCGGGCGAAAGCCCGATTTAGTAGCTACTGCCGCCGCTCCATGGGCTCGAGGTTCTCCAGTCATCATCCGGGAAAAGGTTATCATGTATTTTTTCAAGTATTTCCCGCGGGACCGGCTCGGGCGGATCAGGAGCCTGACCACGGCGAACCCGGGTGAACCACCGCGGCTTGAGGATGACTTCCCGGGGCGGCCCATCCACATTACGGACGCCGACCTCCTTTTCCAGGGCGCATATGCCGGTGGTATCGATATCAACCAACCAGACCAGAAAAATAGTCCCTCGAACGCCGAGCACGGCCGTCGGCGTTTCCACGCGGAACCTCCGGGAGCGATAACCAGTCAGATCATTGACATACGCCTTGATTTTGCCGCCCAAAAGCCTTAACACGGAATCACGCGCCCTGCCCCTGGGGTCGTACACATACCGGTCAATATTAAGACTGGAATCCGGCGCCATGGAAATGAGGCTCCTGTCGGCAAACCGGATGCGCAGACGGGAGTTGCGGTCGGTGCGAATTTTGTCCCGCATGAATATTTTCGATTGAATCCCAAGCGGAAAATTTCTTTGTCCCGTAATGCGGTCGCTCCAGGCTCGTCCATCTAGTTTGACCACCTTCCCGACCTCATCGGCCCGGGCCAATTCATGGCCGCCGGCCAGTCCCCAAGCGAGCAAACAAATCGTGAGGCCGATCGCCCCCCATCCTTTTTTTCCCCTGACTTCAGCCATAATTCACCTCCAGGGTCATTGTGTAACAAAGCAGGTCCGATTCCCGCCTGATATTGAAAAGAATAAGCCCAAAAACTTCAGCCGGAGGCGGACCGGCTCATGATACGGGTACATTTCTTCTTCAGGACTGCCGACATGGCGGCACAGCCGGTCCGAATGACCGTCCCCAGGCCAAAACGTTTGATAATGGGGATGATCCGCCACCAGCTCGAGTAGATGCGAATGAGCGCCCTTTGCTGCAGGTCGATGAGTTCATCGGGAGATATTTCGTTGACCGACATAACCGCGGACCCATAGCGCTGATATCTGGAATAGTCGTGTTCCAGAAGCCTAAGACCGTGCAGGCCTCGCTCGGCCATGTCGTACATTTCCGTTCCGGGGTAAGGCATGGCGATATTCAAGGTTACGTGGTGCAACTCCCTTTCCCGGCACAAAAAGTCCACGGTCCGCTTGATGCTTTCCCTGGTATCGCCGGGAAGACCGATCATAGCCGAATTTATTGTCTCGATACCATGCCTTTTACACAGCCGGTTGGCCGGGCCATAGCTCTCCAGGAGAACCCCTTTTCTGATTATTCGCCGCACCTCCGGATCCGCGGTCTCAAGCCCGAAGCTGAGGCGGATCAGGCCAATGTCCCTGAGGCGCCCGATCAGTTTCTCATCGACCAGATCGGCTCTGGTGCTCCCCTCGAAAGTGAATTTTAATCCGCTGCTTTCGACGGCGTCGCAGAGATCCAGGATGTATTGGCGGTTCAAGGTCAGGGTGTCATCCACAAAATAAATATGCTCGGCTTTATACCTGCCGATCACGAGTTCGAGCTCCCGCATGACGGAGTCGATGCCGCGCCGGCGACATTTTTTGCCATACAGGTCACAAGCGCAGAAGACACAGGAGAAAGGGCAGCCCCTGGTCATCTGGACCGAGGTATAGCGTTTTTTTCCCTGCATGGAGCCCAAAAAATACTTATGGTTTGGCAACAGATGCCGGGCCGGAGGTGGAGCCCGGTCCAGGTCGTCGAGAGGCCGGGGCTCGCCGCTGAACAGGATCTTCCCGCCTCGGCGTGACATAATGCCGGGAATGGCGGGATTTCGTTTTCCGGAGGCGAACTGCCCTAAAAATTCCCCGAAAGTACTCTCACATTCGCCAATGAACAAATAGTCCAGTTCGTCGGCAAAAGCTTTCTCCTTCATGATGGATACGTGGGTGCCCCCCATGATCACCGGCCTGTCCAGGCTGTCTTTCAGGGCCTTGGCCGCGGCAAGGGCATTTCGGAAGAACGGGGTGGCGGCGGTCAATCCAATAAGATCGGGATCGAACCCGGCCACCCGGTCGACAATCTCGTTCAGGTCCAGGCCCTCGATGTGTCCGTCGATCAGTTGCACCTCCCAGCCGGCCCTTTCGGCCACCGCCCCGACGATGCACAGGTTGAGCGGCGGGAAGGTGGAAACTTTCCGGGCGGCTTCCTTGAAAAGGCCGAATTCACCGGCCCAGGAAGGAAATACAAGGGATAATCTCATATATCCTCCAGGCTGTCACACCCGTCTTTCGACCAGATCGGACAACAATTTATGGTTCAAAACAGTTCAATCTCATAAATCCTGAGAATTTCCGATGCCATGGCCTTAATGAAGGTCAAGCGGTAATACTTGTAGGACCGCTTTGAGGACACGTCAAATCGCCGGTTTTCGTTGGCCGTCCAGGCGGAAACATTTTTGACGTCGTCCAATAATATCCAGTTTTTGGAATCATCCGACGCATATACCCGCCAATGAGCCGGCATACGCTCGGGAGCCTCTCCCGAAAAAAGGGCATAACCATTCAGTTGCGTCGGAGTGCCGAATTCAATATTCAAATCGACAATATCTGTAATTGGTGCTTCCCAAAAATCATCCGCCAGGACCGAATGATCAAACGCCTTGAATACGTTGTGATGAACAGAGTGGCTAGTGGTTGAAAAGACATACCGGTCACAAGGAGGTATATCCTCGATTCCCGTCAGCCCGGGAGTACCGCTCTTTGTCGCTCGAACCAGCAGATTGAGATCTATGACCATCATATCGGATGTCCGGCATATTCTTTCACCGTAATTCGAAATGGTGATGATTGTCCCCGAATCAGGGCATTGTTGATCGCAGTTGACTACCGACGGGTCACAAAAACACAAGGGGTGCGACCGGTCGCCCAGGGCCAGACGGACAAAATCCAATACATCATTATTAAAAGAGACGGTCTTTCCGTTGAACTCATCCGAATATGTCAACCGTCCATTATAACCCATGAAATTCCTGATCGGTTTTACCAGATGAATCCGCCGGGGCATGGTCTTGCGTTCCATAATGCTGGTCCGGACAAACATCATTTCGGCATTGGTATTCCAGACATTTTGGGACATGGAATAGTCCGCGGATACAAGCCCGATTAAAAGAATCAAAACGGCGGCACAGCGCCGGGAAAACCGGTCCGACCGGGAAAGGGATGGAGCAAGCCTTTTCAAGGCCATTGTGGAAAAAAAGAAAATCACCAGCAGAATAGCCGCTGACCCCGAAAAAAGAACACGTCGATGATAGATAAGCCTGGTGGTAAAAAAAGAGGGCCCAAAGATACAAATCAAGAGAAACACAACGCAAATCAAAAAAGAAATTCTTCCGGATAGTCCGGAGACAAAGCCTCCTGCGCGTTCCCGAGGGAAAAAAGCATACATGAGAAGAGAAAAAACAAGAATTAGTAAAACGAGAATGCCTGCCTCCAGACTTATAAACCACATCATGGACGCGACCGGGATCTGGAACGCAAAAACATGCGGGACCCTGGCCAGTATATGAGTCAAGGAAAAACCGGCCGTGAAATGCACTGGAATATTATCGGCCAAACTCAAATATGCAGCATGGACAAACAGATCCTTGATCAAAAGGCTGGTTATCGCCGCACCGGTAAACAAAATCAGATCCCGGAAAAGAACGGAGGCGTATGTTAAAAACCGGCGATTATGATTCACCAAAACATAGGCCAATGATCCCCAGAGGAAACAAAACGTCAAGGCTTGATAGGTCAGGAAGGCGGAAAGCAGTAGCAAAAAGGCACAAAGCGATCTCAGCCAATATTCTTTCGACATTTTAGTCAGTTGCACAGGACGTAAAACCACACAGGCCAGCAGGGACAGAAGGACGCAGAGAGCATTTGGAATATTGGTCATAAAAACGGTAATTTGCCCACCAGGCAAGGTAAACAGTGCCGTGGCAATCATCCAGGAGGCGATCCAGTCCAGGCCGAAGCGTGACAGCAGAACAGCCAGTGTGGCCGCCCCGGCAGCCAAAATGCCGATAACGATACACCGGAACAGAGCGAGATCTGAAAAATCCCTGGTATATTTAAAGATCAGGTTTTCTATTTCAGCAGCAATCGGCCGGCCGATTACTTGTAACCAGCCATATTGTCCGTCAACCCCGAAATCGGAACCGCCTTCCACACCAACACTGTTACGAAAATATCTGGTGTTGTCATGATAAATCGACTCAACAAATACCGCCGATGAAAAGCACAGGAACAGGGCCGCACAGGTCAGGGTATACAAAAACCAGACCGGCATTCTCCCACTCATTGGTTACCATTCCCCAAACCGGCAATCCCCCAAACTGGCCCAAATACGATCGCAAATTTCAACATATTATTTTTATTAAGTAATTCATCACGACAGCCTGTCTGATAGAAGAGAAAAAATGGAACGGCCGACCGCCGGCAAATTTCCGACCACGCTCGAAGACCAAGTCTTGGTCGGTCCTTATGCTTATTGTATACCATGTTTGCCCGCGTCTCTCATCGGATGGGCGGCCGATCAACGCCGCCACGATCGATTTAACCTTGCAGGTAATTAAATTTCCAGGTAATTATTAATATTATGGACCTCAATGAGGTGTATGGGTCTGACGCGGATTTATCACAAAACCACTTAATCATATAAATTTTTTAGACCGCCACTCAAGCCTCGGAGGAAATCATATTGCGAGTTCAAGATGAATAAAGGTCGACCAAATATCTCCAGGGACAGGCCGCTCTTTCTAAGCTTTGTTTTCTCCTTCCGAAATGAAGAGGAAAATATTCCGGAGCTTATCCGGAGAGTGTCGGATATTGTCGGTTCAATGAACCACATTAATCATGAAATGATTTTCGTTAATGATGATTCAAACGACAACTCTGTCGAAATTTTAAAAACCTTTCAGGATCAACACCCTATTACCATTATCAACATGTCGCGCCGGTTTGGAGTAACCCCCTGCGTTCTGGCCGGATTCGCACACGCTCAAGGTGATGCGGTCATATACATGGACTCCGACTTACAAGATCCGCCCGAAATCATACCGGAGATGGTTGAAAAATTCCTGTCCGGCGCCGAGGTTGTTCACACCAGCAGAAGTCATCGCGATGGTGAAAATTTTCTCAAAATGTGGATAACCCAAAATGCCTACAAAATGATCAACCGGTTTTCGCAGATAGATCTACCTGAAAATACAGGCGATTTCAAGCTTCTTTCCCGGAGGGCCGTGCGGGAGGTATTGAGCCTCACCGAGTATGATCCTTATATGCGGGGACTCTCCGTCTGGATCGGCCACAGGCAGGACTTTGTTTATTACCGCCGGGAACCCAGGTGGAAGGGTAGAACCAAGTTTCCGGTGTTCAGCAGAGGCCCCATAGGCGAATTCATCCGGGGGCTGACCGCCTATTCCGCGGCCCCCCTTTATCTGTCCCTGATACTGGGCCTGATAACCTGTGCCTTTTCCGTGATTGCCATTATTTACGCCTTGGTTACCAAAATACTGGGAGTTTCAGCCCCCGGCACATCCAGCGTGTTGATCGCGGTGGCGTTCTTCTGCGGCATCATTCTGGTCACCAATGGAGTCACAGGCATATACCTGGCCAGAATTTATTATGAAACCAAAAAGAGGCCAAGATATATCATCGAGAGTATTGATCCCCCCCCAAAAGACTCCTTTCGCCCTGGCCAATCGACAAGGAGTTTTTAAAGCACGGCGTAGGCAAATAATGCGGGCTACCGGCCGCAACCCAAAGCAGGTTAACTGTCCTCTTTCCCAGGCTCTGCCTGGAAACGCGATGCTGGAGAGGCTCTGCCTCGAATCCAAAACGCGACGAAAACCATATGAATCCCTATTCGGATTGGCGCCATGAGGAAGACGAGGCAGAGCCTTGGAGACAGCGTGTTCCCAGGCAGAGCCCGGGAACAAGGACAAGGAGAAGGTCGGCAGAAGAATGCACCGGTTACGCTTCGCTAAGCCAACCTAATGCCCGCCTCCGTGTTTGAGGCTCGAACAAGCAACCGCCTTGACCTAATCCAACGCATCGGCATAATATTAATTTCGTTCATAAGGCAAAACACCAAACTTGGAGGGTTAGTCAAGCATGCGGATCACCAGGCTCATCTATTTGATTTATAGGAATTTTCAAACCCACTCGCTTTTCAGGCCGATCTCTCTCCCGAACCAGCCCGGGATATTGGACTTTCCATTTGTCAACCCCGCCGAAAATGCATCGCTTTTTGACCGGACAGATCAAGGGGGTGCCTTGTGCAACGCAAGATAAACGCCCTGATTGTAGCTTTCCTGTTTTTTTTCACGCTTCATATGACAGAGCGGGCCATGGCCGGGCAGGCAGCCAAGCCTTTAGATGGCGGTTCAAAACCATTCAAGTCATTCTTCAATAAGTCCGGTCCGGCCGACCGGCAACCGTCCTCCCGCGGCGCCGGGCCTGTTTTTCCCGGCCGGGAATGGCCGGTGTTGGAATCGCCGTCCTCCCGAGGCTGGATACCGGCGGGCTTGAAAGCCGCGGAGCAACATTTCCGGACACTGGGGGCCACGGGGCTGATGATTATCGATGACGGCCGCGTGGCCGCTCAATGGGGGGACACAGCCCGTCCCATCAACTGCCATTCGGTCCGTAAGAGTTTTCTCAGTGCCATGTACGGCATTGAAGTCGATCGGGGGACAATCAGGCTTGGCGATACAATGGCCGGATTGGGGATCAACGATAAACAAGGCTTGACGGCCCGGGAAAAAAAGGCCCGCGTTTTGGACCTGTTACAAGCCCGGTCTGGGGTTTATCATCCGGCGGCTTATGAAACCGCGGCCATGAAAAAGAAACGGCCGGCCAGGGGCAGCCACGCCCCGGGCACTTTCTGGTATTATAATAATTGGGATTTCAACACCCTGGGCACCATTTTCCGCCGGCAGACCGGAAAGGATATTTTCCAGGCCTTTCAACAATCCATAGCCGCCCCTATCGGAATGCAGGATTTTCGTGCTTCCAACTGCAAGTATCACCTGGAGAAGTCATCAAATCACCCGGCATACGTCTTTTATATGAGTACCCGTGACCGGGCCCGGTTCGGGCTTCTGTTCATGCATGACGGACAATGGCAAGGCCGACAGGTCATCCCTCGCGCCTGGGTCGAGAAAAGCACCACATCCTATTCCCAGGCCGGAAAAGGAATCGGTTATGGGCTCTTATGGTGGGTGTCAACAGGGAGTTATCATCTGAAGAACAAGATCAGGGGCAAGGCTTTTTCCGCCCGGGGCAACTGGGGACAGTATATCGTGGTTCTACCGGCCCATAATTTGGTGGTGGCGATGTCCACGGACAAAAGTGCCGGGGCGCGCAAAGTGAAATCCAAGGAGTTCAGCGGACTGTTGAAAATTATCCTTCGGTCCAACCAACATTATCTCGCCACTATGGGCGGGTAAGCGCGCGAGACTTCATGCGGGCCGGAGAGCCGTCACATGAGTGAAACTCTCCGGCCTTTCCCGATAACGCCCCCATCACACCGGCCGGGCTTGCCTAACGCAAGGCCGACTTGAATTTAGCCGCCACCTCGCGCAGGTTTGACAACCAGTCCGCGGCCAGGGGATCGGCCGTGACAACCTCGCCTTCTATTTCCCTGGCTATCTGCCGGGCGCTTTTGGCGGAAAATTGAGGTTGAACGAAAATCACCCGGATATCATTTTTCCTGGCCCGGGCGATCAACTCCTTTAGTTGCGACGGTTTGGGATCCTTGCCTTCGATCTCGACGGGAATCTGTTCGAGGCCGTACGCCCCGGCAAAATAGCCCCAGGCCGGATGAAAGACCATAAAGCGCCGCCCGCTTTTGCCTTCCAGCAGACTTTTCAGTTCCTGGTCGAGGGCCTTGATTTCCGAGACAAAGGTCTGATAATTGGCCTCAAAGACCTGGCCGTGCCCGGGATCCAACTCCTTTAAAGTGCTCAGAATGGTGCGAAGCTGGACCATCACCAGGGGAGGAGATAGCCAGATATGGGGATCCAGACGGCCGCCTTCGTGGTGGTTCTTGTCCGAACCAGTTGCCCCGTGGTGATGATAACCTCCCATGGGCACTTTTTCAATACCCTGCTCGGTATGAACCACCTTCATGGCGGAATTTGCCGCGGCGATTTTCTCCAGCCAGGTCTCCTCAAAGGGAACCCCGATGGCAAAATAAACCTTTGAGTTTGAAAGTTCGACCATTTGCGCCGGTTTGGGCTCGTACGTGGCAGGGCTGGCTCCGGGACGGACCATAACCTCGACTTTCACGTGTTCTCCGCCGATTTTTTCCACGAAATACTTCTGCGGGACAATACTGACAAAGGTTTGTATGGGGCCGGCCCAAACAGTCTGGACCATCAACAGGCTGAAGGTAATCAAGGTGAGAATAATTGTTCTGATCATCATGTCCTCCCGATTCCAAGTAAAATCCGTCAGGTTGGGCCCGGATTGTTTTGCTAATGCATTTGCATTTGCATGATATAACATACCATACCCCTGTCAACCCCAAATTGCAAATCATTTGCAATAACAAAGCAGTCTTGCTACAATCGAAGCAAGAAAAGGCAGGATCCGATGAAACGCAAGACTACGCAAAGAGCAGCCATTGAAGCGGTTTTTCGCCAACACGACGGCCCGGTCAGCGTCGATGACATTCTGGCCGACGGGCGGGTCATGGTCGACTCCCTCAACCAATCCACTGTTTACCGAAATCTGAAGCTGATGCTTCAGCGCGGCCGGATCAAACAGATCAGCCATCCTTCCCTGGGCACATTGTATGAACGCACGGGCAAGGGGCACCACCACCATTTCCACTGCCGCGGATGCAACCGGATCTATGAGCTGCCGGGTTGCGCCCTCAAGGAAAACGAGGTCGCACCGGACGGGTTTGTCATGGAGGACCACGAAGTTTTTCTGTTCGGCCTCTGCCCTATCTGCGGCGGGGGATGACCCAACGTGTTTTCCGGTCACATCGGCTCCCTAAAGCCCGCTTCTTCCCTGCCCCCTTGGTTAAACTAATAACTTGACAAGGCCGGCTTCTCCATTGTAATAATGCGGTTATAGGCTGGTTAGTTGGTTTGCGCCAAGCAATCGGCCGGAAAGTTCGAAAAAGCAGTCGCCTCGAAAACAGACACGGATATGGAATGACAAGACAGTTGATTGGCAAGCATTATTCAGTAAGGATCGAAGTTTTCGTCTTTTGAATTTTGTTCGAGGGTTTATCTAGAAAATTGTCTTCTTAGGGGAGAGAGTTTTTGCCAATATTAGGTCTTGATCCTTTTTTTTATTGGACTTACTGTCCAGAGGAATATTATCGCCTTAAGTTACTGGAGCGGCTGATTAATTTATGGTAAAGCATACAAGGGCCTTTAAAACGCTTTATAGAATAGCAGCCGGTCCAACTGCCAGATATCCCTCGATCTGCCACTATAATATGTCTTGCTCGGTCATGAGCAATTCTGTTTTTTTTTATGGCCGGATCCAATGGTTTGGCGTGCGAGATGAAAGACGAGAGTTCGTCTCCATGGTTGTGGATTGACGATATTTTTTGCAGAATGAAATCAGATGATCTGAAATTAGACGGCTGTTCGATGACAAATCGGAGTTGCCGGCAACACAATCCGGCCCTGCAAGGAGTAATATTTTAAGATACGTTGATAAATATCCTTAATTTTGCTTATATATATACCTCTATCGCGTCAAGAAGCAACGACCCAACCTAATTTAGGCCGCGGTTACGGCGTAGATATCTTATTGCGGGTCCGCCAGACCCAGGAAGAGAGCAGGATGCACAATCCACTCCGCCCCAATCAGGCTGAATGGAGATGGCCATGCCATCATCCATCTCTTTTATCCGGCAGGGGGACTGCCCCTGAATCGTCTGGCCCCCACTCCTTCATCATATATAAAAAGCCCTCTGATATCGGAGGCATTACCAAAAGCTCACACCAGAATTTCTCCGGCTGTCACTGCGCCCCCATATTGATCCGTAAACAGATGCATATGCCTATTTTTCCTCAAGCCTCACTTCATCCAGGAGGTCCGGCCTCCTTTAACATATGAGACCCTGGTTTTGTTAACATGTTTATTTTTCAAGGTATTGGTTAACATTTAACGGAGAAAGGAAAAAAGTAAAATGAAAAAGGCATTTGGAGTAATTGGTATCATCCTCCTCTGTGTTACGATGTGTTCCGCCGTGGCATCGGCCAAACCCATCGCGGCCTTCCTGTTCCCGCTCTCCGGGCCCTTCTCGGCCATGGGAACGGACATGAAACAGGGCGCGGAAATAGCGCTTGAAGAAATCAACGCCGCCGGCGGCGTCCTGGGTCAGAAGGCGGAAGTCGTCATCGGCGACGATGAGTTCAAGGCTCCCGTGGCCATCCGTAAATACAAGGAGATGGTCGAGGGCCAGGGCGTCAAGGCCATCGGCGGAACCCTCTCCGGCGGTATCTCCGTGGCCGTCAACGAATGGGCCTGCAAGAACAAGGTCGTTTACATGTGCTTCTGCCATACCAGTATCCCCCTGGGCAAGGAGCAGTGCGGATACGGCTTCGTCTCCGGGTTGATCCCCTACCAGACCGGTGTCGCCACCGCCAAGTATTCCTTCGAACATCTGGGCAAATCCTGGATGGCGGTTACCCAGGACTATCGGTTCGGCCATGATGAACTCGCGGCCTGGTTGACAATCAGCGAAAAAATGGGCGGCGAATTCAAAGGCAACATCTATTCGCCCCTGGGACAGACCGACTATTCCGCTCATATCCCCAAAATCGTGGCCACCAATCCCGACATCCTGGTGATCAACGTGTATGGCCAGTCCATGGACGCCCTGATCAAGCAGTTGGCCGAAGCGGGCCTGACCAACACCAAGATGAAATTCGTCGTGCCCAAGAGCCATTTGTACAGCATCAAGTCGGCCGGCCCGGCCTATAATGAAAACTTCTACGGCGGCCACGAGTTCTACTGGACCATGCAGAACAAGTTCCCCAAGGCCAAAAAATTCGTCAAGGCTTACGGCAAAAAATACGGCGTGCCTCCCTCCCAGGATGCCGACGGCGGTTACACCGGCATGAGGGTCATCCTCGAGGCCATGAACAAGGCCGGCACCACCGACGACGTGGATAAGCTGATCCAGACCCTGGAAGGCTTCAAGTTCGACTACAACAAGGGTCCGGAAGAAATTCGCGCTTGTGACCATGCCCGCGTCAGCAGCGCGGTCATCGTGCGGGGTATCGGTGACAAGGCCAAGGACTGGAATTTCGGAGAACTGGTGGCTGAATATCCTGCCAGCGAAATTCTGGAAAGTTGCGAAAACAACATCAAGGACGTTCCGTACGGCGCGGTCAAGCTTCCTGGTAAATAATTGAGACACTAAAACCGAGGCTTGGGGTCCATCCCAAGCCTCCTGCCGAGGATCCACAATGGAAATAAACGCCACCTTGATACTCAATCAAATGTTTTTTGGCCTGGCCCTGGGCGCGGTCTACATCTTGATGGCCTGCGGGTTGACTATTATTTTAGGTCTGTTGGATATTATCAACTTCGCCCACGGCACGTTCTACATGCTGGGCGCTTTCGCTTCTTTTATTACGGTATCCATGTTCGGAAATTACGGGCTTGGACTGGTCGCGGCCATACTCATAGTGGGCCTGATCGGCTGGGTCATGGAATCCATCCTGATCAAACCCTTGTATGGCAAGGATCCTCTCTACCCGCTAATGCTGACCTTTGGACTTTCGGTAGCGGTCACCGATTTGATGCGTTGGATCTTCGGAACCATAGGCAAGACCGTTCCCTTGCCGAAGCTATTTACCGGCTCAATAATCTATCATGGACTTTTCATCCCCAAGTATCGTGTATTCATCATCTGCCTGACCGCGGTCATCCTTATCGCTCTTTGGCTTTTCCTGAAAAAAACCAGCCTGGGCATGATCATCCGCGCCGCGACCCGGGACAGTCAGATGGTCCGGACCCTCGGGATCAATGTCCCTCGAATCTGGACCTTTGGTTTCGCCCTTGGTGTCGGTCTGGCCGGCCTGGCCGGCGGGGTCAACGCCACCATTCAATCGGCCCTGCCGGACATGGGCGTGGAGATGACCATCGAGTGTTTCGTGGTTGTGGTCATCGGCGGCTTGGGCAGCCTTGGCGGAGCCATTATCGGCGGTCTGATCATCGGACAGGTCATCAGCTTCGTTTCACTCTTTGCCAGTGATTGGTCCAACGTCGCCATCTTTATCACCATGCTCCTGATTCTACTAGTTCGAACCCGCGGTCTTTTCGGCGAAGCGGGAAGACTATGATTGAACACTCAAGTAGGATGTAAGAATGCTAAACAAGGCAGAAACAATAAAGGTAAAAACTGATAGTCGGGTCATTTGGATAACCCTGGGGATCTTCCTGTTCATACCGCTTGTTCTCCCCGGAAGTGTTATTTCCACGGCCCTGGCCACGGAAATCATGATCCAGGGTCTTTTCGCCCTGGCCTTTAATCTTCTTTTGGGCCACACCGGGGTTCTTTCCTTCGGGCACGCGGCCTATTTCGGCCTGGGGTGCTATGGCGCCGGAATCGCCGTCCGCGATTTCGGTATGTCCGTCTGGGGCGCATTGATCGTCAGCATGCTCCTGGGAATCTTCCTGGCCAGCCTGATCGGCGCTTTCGCCATCAAGAAAAAGGGCGTCTATTTCGCCATGATTTCCATGGCCGTCGCCCAGATGTTTTACTTCCTGGCCCTGTCGCCCTTGAAAAAATGGACCGGTGGCGAGGACGGGCTCAAGTTCATCCCCGAACTGAAACTCACCTTTCCTTTCCAACTGGACCTGCAAGACCCGATTTCTCTCTACTATTTTATTTTCTTTATCGTAGGCTTGTCTTTCTTTGTCATCTGGCGGATTCTGAACTCGCCCTTTGGCCGCTTGCTCCAGGCCATCCGGGAGAACGAGACACGGGCCATTGCCTCGGGCTATAATGTCACCATGGCCAAATTCCTCTCCCTGGTCTTCTCGGGGATGTTCTCCGCCCTGGCCGGAGGACTTTTCTTCGTCTACCTGGGATACGGCCCCCTACAGACCCTTTACTGGCTTACCTCTGGAACCGTGGTGCTCATGACCATCCTGGGGGGCATGCACACCTTTATCGGACCGGTGGTCGGAGTCACGGTCTTTCTTTATGCCCAAAACAAATTCAGCTGGGTTATCGAACGCTGGGAATTGGTCGTGGGGATCATGTTCATTATCCTCATTCTGATCTTCCCGCAGGCATCGTGGGTTCAATCAAGGAAAGATGGAAGGCCCGCCGCTCGGTTAAACAGCAGGATGTCGAAACAGAGGAAGAAACGGTGTAGAGGTAACTGCCATGGCTTACTTGGAAACAAAGAATCTATGTAAATATTTCGGTGGACTGAAAGCGGTTGACCAAGTGGGTTTTACCGTGGATGAAGGGCAGTTGAAATCGATCATCGGCCCTAACGGCGCGGGAAAAACCACTTTTTTCAACCTGTTGTGCGGACTCTACACCCCGACCGATGGGACAATCCTGTTCAAGGGCAAGGATATCACCAAGAAAAACATGAACCAGACCTCCCAGCTGGGTATTACCAAAACATTCCAGATCACCCATATCTACCCCAAGCTGTCGGTCTTTGAAAACGTGCGCATATCGTCCCAGGCCCGCCGGACCTCGTACAACTTCTGGAATCAGGCGGACAATCTGCATGATATCAACCAAAAGACCGCCAATATCCTGGAAATGGTCCAGTTGTCCGATTCCCGGGATCGGGAGGCTTCGGTTCTGTCCCACGGCGAAAAAAAATACCTCGAAATAGGCATTGCGCTTGCCTCGGAGCCCCAGCTCCTCCTCCTCGATGAACCGACCGCGGGCATGAGCCCGGCCGAAACCATCCTGGCCATGGATCTGATCAAAAACCTTCAGGACAAGCTGAAACTGACCATCCTGCTCGTGGAACACGACATGAACGTGGTCATGAACATTTCCGACGAAGTCTTCTGTTTGTGCGACGGGCAGGAACTGGCCTGCGGGACTCCGGCGGAAATTAGCGCCAACACCACGGTCCAAACGGTTTACCTGGGAGGAACGAACTGATGCTAACCGTTGAAAATATCAACACCTTTTATGGCAACAGCCATATTCTCCACGATGTTTCCCTGGAGGTTCGGGACGGAGAGATAGTTGTTCTATTGGGCCGCAACGGTGTCGGCAAGACAACCACCCTGAAATCGATCATGGGTATCCAGCCTTGCCGAACCGGCAAGATCTCCTTTAATGGAACTGATATTACAAATCTTCCGCCCGACAAAATCGCCCGCCAGGGTATCTCCCTGGTGCCCGAGGACCGGCGTGTCATCCCCAACCTCACCGTCCTGGAAAACCTGAAGTTGGGCATGCTGGCCCGCATGAAACGGGAAAAGATAAACGCCCAGGATACACTCGATAACGCTTTTCATTATTTCCCCAAACTCAAGGAAAGGCTCGGGCAGATCGGTGAAAGCCTGTCCGGAGGTGAGCAGCAAATGCTGACCACGGCCCGGGCGCTCGTGTCTAATCCCCAGCTCCTGATCATCGACGAACCGTCGGAGGGGCTTGCCCCCATTATCGTGCAGGAAATCTGGGAGATGCTGAAAAAGCTCCACCAGAACAATGTGACCATCCTCCTGGTCGAGCAGAATTATGAAAACTCATTGAAACTCAGTAAAAACCTGCGGGCTTACGTGTTGGAGAAAGGCCATATCCGCATGACCGGGACCAGGGAGGATCTGATGGCCCAGCAGGATGAAGTCGAAAAGTATCTCGGGGTCAAAATCTAAAGCGGGCCAGCGCCCCGCAATCCCTTCACACTAAAGGCTGCTAATCCGCCCGAACGCCTGGCACCAGGCGCTCGGGCGGTGGACTCTTATTTACCTGCACGTCCGCCGCACCGTTGGCGGCGCTGTTGGTCAGGTCGATGGTCACCACGGCCTGGCCGTCGACGATCTCCACCTTGTAGACGAATCCCCCGGCCGTAGTGTTCTGCAAGCCGCCGGTCTCGACCAGTGCGACTTCCTGGCCGTCGATCACCAGGGCATGGCCCGCGCCATGGGTGTCCACGGTGAAGACCAGGGAGGTCAACGCCTCGTTGCTCGCGTCCAGCCCCACGGCCACGTTGTCGAACAGGTCCACGTCGCCGTCGGAGCCGCCCCCGGCGGAGCAGGAGCCGCCCGTGGCCTCCGCCGTCAGGGACGGCGGCGTGGCCACCTCCAGGGCGAAGGCGTGGTCCGCCGTCCCCCCGTAGCCGTCGCTGACGGAAATCGTCACCGAAGCGTCGCCCGCAGTGGGCGTCCCGGATATGGTCCGGGTCGCGGCGTCGTAGGTCAGACCGGCGGGAAGACCGGACACGGTCACGGTCAGTTCGTCGCCGTCCGCATCGGTGAACAGGCCGTCAGGCAGGACCATTTCGTAGGGCGCGCCGTACGTCGCCCGGTCCAGGCCGAAGTCCTGGCCCGAGTATTGGGGCGCATTGTTGTCCGCCGCACTCAGCCCCAGGGTCACGTCGCCATGCGCGCCGAGGTCGTCCGTCACGGTGATGGTGAGGGAGTACTCGCCCGGCGACGTGAGCGTGCCGGAGATGGTCCGTGTGGCCGCGTCGTAGCTCAGGCCGGACGGAAGACCGCTCACGGCGTAGGTGAACGCGTCCCCTTCAGCGTCGGTGAACAGGTCCTCCGGCAGGGTGTGCGAGTAGGCGGTCCCCGTCCTGACGTCGGGAAGCGTGTAGCCGGAATGAGCGTCGGTGTTGAACGCCGGGGCGGTGTTCCCCGTCACGACCAGGGTGATGTCCCGGGTCGCGGTGCCGCCATGGCCGTCGTCCACGTGGATGGTCAACGTATAGGCGCCCGCCGTGGTCGGCGTGCCCGAGATGGTGGTCCCGCTCAGGCTCAGGCCATCCGGCAGCGCAGTGCCCGAGTCCACGGTCCAGGCAAGCGTGTCGCCGTCGGCGTCGGTGAACAGGCCCGACAGATCCTGGGAATAGGTTTGCCCGGTCCTGCCGTTGGACAGCGCGAAGTCGGCATCCGCTTCCGGCACGGCGTTTTCCGCCACCTCCAGCACCAATTCGATGCTCGCGGTCTCCCCGCTCGGATCGGCGGCGGACACCGTGACGGTGTAGCTGCCCGCCGTGGTCGGTGTGCCGGAGATGATGCGCGTGGCCGCGTCGTAGCTCAGGCCGTCGGGCAGGCCGCCGACCGTCCAGGTGAGCGTGTCGCCGTCTGCGTCGGTAAACAGGCCCGAAGGCAGTTCATGGGAATAGGCGTGGCCCGTCTTGCCGCCGTCAAGGGTATCCGACCCCCCGACCTCCGGGGCCTCGTTGGGATACACCAGGGTGATGCCCGCCTGGGCGCTCTTCTTGCCGTCGCTGACGGTGACGACCATGTCCGCCCGGGTGTCGGTGCTGGTCCCCTTGTAGGTGATCTGCTGCACCACCTGGTTGGCCAACGTCTTGGTGGCTCCGCTCGTGAAGGTGATGGTCAGCACGCCGTCCGTGTCGTCGAAGGTGGCGATCTGGTTGTTGCCGCTGTCCAGGATGGCGTTGCCCGAGAGGGTCAGGCCGCTGCCCTCGGCGAAGCCGAAGGCGTCCGCGGCGTCCGCCCCTGCGCTGCGCACCACGGTGACGCTGGCGCCGTCGTAGCTGCCCAAGGCGTCGCAATCCACGTCCCCGAAGCTGATGCCGGAGCCGATCACGACCTCGCTGCCGGCGTGGTCCCGGTTCACCACGGGGGAGGCCGTGGCCGTGTTCAGGCCGCTGGAGGCCCCCATGTATCCGCCAAGGTAGATGTTGTCCCCGCCGACGGCCAGATGCGCGGTCTGGCTGTCCATCGCCACCGTGTCCACGAGGGTGAGCGCGCCGGTGGCCGCATCGATGGAGCACACATACAGGCTCGAACTGGCGAAAGCGCCCACGTACAGGGTCGAGCCGTCCGGCGACACGACTATCTCGCGCGGATATAAGGCGCCGATTTCGAAGGCCTGCACATACACCGGCATGCCGTCGCTCCCCAGGCTGAACACGGTGATCAGGCCGGAGTTGAGCGTGCTGGCGTACATGTATTTGCCGTCCGGCGTGATGGAGAGGTTCACCAGGCTTGACAGGGCGTTGTAGTGCGGTTCACCCACACCGTCGGCCATGCCGATGTTGGAGGCGGAGATCGAGGCCAGGAAGCTCAACTCCCCGGTGGAGGCGTTGCGCTCGAACACTCCGATGCAATGGCCCGAGGAATTGGTGACGTAGGCGTATGTGCCGTCCGGCGAAACGGCCAGCGCCGAGGGCTGGTTCACCCCCAGTTCGGCGCTGCCGCCCGTGTAGGTGGCCAGCTTGGTCAGCGCGCCGTCCGTGCCCACGCCGTACGTGACGATGTCGTGGTTGTCGGTCTGGGCCGAATTGAGCGCCTTGCCGTTGAGGGTGTACAGCGTCGTGACGCCGCCACTGGAGAAGAGCACCAGTTCCGTGTCCAGCAGGCTGTATTCCGTGGCGGTCACCGTCTGGGTGTCCTGGACGCCCACATAGGTCAGTTCGCCGGTGCTCGAATCACGGGTGAAGAGCACGATGGTGGCCGATGTCGCGCCGTCGTAGCCGGACACGTAGACCAGGGAGCCGTCCCCGGAGATGGCCGCGCTGCCGATATGCTGCAGGCCGTCCACTTCGATGGCGGGGGTCGTGGCGTCGTCCGTCGCCCCCTGCGTGAAGGCCTGCACGAGGGTCAGCGCGCCCGTGGCGGTGTCGCGCTTGTAGACGTACAGGGTAGAATCGCCTCTGCCGTTGGTGTCGGAACTGCCGCACACGATCACGGTCGTCCCGTCCGCCGAGACGTCGATCTCGTTCACGTAGTCGGCGAAGCCCTCGAGGCTGCCGTCGTTGTAGTAGACGCCGGGGTTGGTGACGCCCCCCGCGTCGATGTCCATCGTAGGCGCGTGGTTCACGGCCAGGACGACGGTGGACCCTATGCTCAGGGCCGACGTGTCCTCCCCGCCGTTGGCGTCGCCGCCGTCGTCCGTCAGGCTGGTGATCGTGAAGGTGCGCGTGCCGGTCATGGCCGCTTCGCTGGTGTTGCGATACGCCAGCCCGTCCACCAGGTCGGCCGCGTCCGGAACGGTCATGCCGCCGGAAGAAGTGATGACCAGGGTGCCGGTGTCGCCGCTGAGGGTATAGGTGTAGGTGTAGCCGCTGGCGGTGGTTCCCGAACCGCTCCGGCTCAGGTCGATCGCCACGCCGTCCACGAGGACATATTCCACGTCCGTGAAGCCGCCGCTGGCGGCGTTTGCCGTGAGCGTCAGTTCCGTCAGGAGCTGGCCGCTCTCGCCGACGTTCACCACAGCGTCCGTATACAGGCTGACGACGTCTCCGGCCGTGTCGTATTCACTCGTCCCCTGTGCCGTGACGTCCAGGGTCGGCGGAGTATTGGTGCTCAGTTCGACGGAGATCTCGACATGGCTCTCGCCCCCGTCGCCGTCGTTGACGGTGATCTCCATGGTGACCGAGGGTTCCGTCGAACTGGAGTCATGGGAGTAGCCCCAATGCCGCACTACGGCATTGGCCTGCTCCGTGGTCGCCCCGGGTTCGAAGGAAATCGTCAGTTCGCCGCCGCCGTTGGCGAAGGTGGCCACGACCACCCCGTCCTTCATGATGTTGCCGCCGCTGATCGTATACCCGTCGCTCTCCGAGAAGACGAAGCTGTCGACGGCTGCGGCCCCGCCCTGGCGATGCACGGTGATGCTCGCCCCGCCGTAGTCGCCGTCGCCGTTGTTCAAGACGTCGAGGTTGGCGTCGGAAA
Organism: Oceanispirochaeta sp.; assembly: GCA_963556075.3. Classification (GTDB taxonomy): domain Bacteria; phylum Spirochaetota; class Spirochaetia; order DSM-2461; family DSM-2461; genus Oceanispirochaeta. Next base: position 172,557 of record CAUVYB020000002.1, read on the forward strand.
TAACGAGTCCTTCCGTGAAGTCGACGGTTTGGCCATACAGCCCACCCTGCTGTCCGGAAAGCCGGTACACCATGTCGCCGATCACCAGCAGTTCGCCTCCCGCGGACACGCTCATGCCCCTGGCGAGGTCGAGGTCCTCGATGGTGTTCTTCAGGGTCAGAACGCCGCCGTCCGTGCCATAGGTCTCCAGCGTGCCGTCGGAGGTGGTCACGTACAGTGCCTCGCCGTCCCCGCGCACCTCTATGTCCGTGACTCCGTCGATGCTCGTGGTGCCGAGTTCCGTCACGGCGGTGCCGTTGAAGCTGTAGGCGAGCACCTTGGTCACCTGCACCGGGTTCCAATCCGCATCGTATTCCTCCTCCGTAATCAACACGAACAGCTTGGAGCCGTCCTCGGAAACGCCCAGATCGTAGCCGGTGCCGAACGTACCGGAGATGGCGAGGCTGGAGACGTCTTTCAGCGAGCCGTCAGTCTGTCGCTCGTACACGACGAGGGAGAACGGCCAGCCCGAGGCGATGCCGTACACGTAATTGCCCGCGGAGGCGACGGCGCTGGAGATACCCGAGACGGGGTCTCCCACCTTGGTCAAATCGCCCGTGTCGGTATCCACGTTGAAGACGAACAGCCCGCCCCAATTGGTGCTCACATAGACCTGCTCGCCGTCGCCCGACACGGTGACGCCCGTGCCGCCGTTGCCTTCCAGGCTGATGGTCTTGGAATAGACGAGCGTGTGGTCCGAGCCGATTTCCAGCACCACGATGTTGTCGCCGTTGATCGCGTACAACGTCCCGGCCTGGCTATCGATGGCCATGTCCGTGACGGCGTCGAGATCGGTCAGTCCGCTCACGTGCTGGATCTCCGTCATTTCGCCGCTGTCGGAGATGGAGAAGACGCACAGATGCCCGCCGGCGTCCGCCACATAGGCGTAATGGCCGTCGGCGGAATAGACCACCTCCGTGGCGTCGCCGAGGTCCGTGCCGGTGATCGTCCCGTCCAGGACGAGGGGATTGTCCACGACGATTTCCGGGACGAAGTTGACGTCCGAATCAACGGTGACCGTGGCGCTGATGTCCGTCGCCTCGGTGGAACCGCTCTCATCGTAGATATCGATCGAGACGTCGAAGGCCCCGCTGTGCACGGCGTCGGCGTCGGCCACCTTGTAGGTTATGCCGTCGATGAGATTCGCCACCTCCGTCGTGGAGGTGGTTCTCAGCATGACGGTAATCGTGGTCGTGCCGTTCATCGAGCTGACCCGATAGGTGAAGTAGTTGTCGGCGGTGTCCGCCCAGGCTGCGGTGGAGACGAGGGGGATAGTGGTCCCGTCGATCACCAGGCTGTGCCCTGCCCCGGCGGTCCCCACGGTGATGACCATGGACGAGAGTTCGTTGCCCCCGCCGTCCAGGGAGACGCTGACGCCGTCGAACAGGTCCAGCGAACCGCCGGAGGTGACGCCGCCGCCCGCGTCGATGACGCACGTCCCGTCGTTGCCCGTGGCGCTGACGGAGGGATCGACCGGGGCGGCCTCGGCCACCCGCAGGGTCAGGTCGTGGCTGGCGGTGCCGCCGTGGCCGTCGTCCACGCTCACGGTGACGTTCACGTAATCGACGGTTACCTGGTACTCCTCGTACGGCACCACATACTCTGTGGGCGTGCCGGAAACCGTCCGGGTGGCCGGGTCGAAATGCAGGCCGTCCGGCAGACCGGAGACGCTCCAGGTGAGCGTATCGCCGTCCGCGTCGGTGAACAGGTCTTCGGGGATGGTGTATTCGTAGGATTCCCCTTGGACGCCGTCGGCCATGCTCCAGACCGTGTAGTTGTTCTGCGGCGGAGTGTTCGCGTCCAACAGCGTCGGGCCACCTCGCTCGGCCAGGGCGCCGACCTCGGCGCGGGCCACGTCCAGGGGCAGCTCCACGTCGGTCTGCGCCCCCGCGATGTCGGTGGCGGTCACCTTGATGGCGAAATCGCCGGACGCGACCGGCGTACCGGATATGGTGCGGGTTTCGGCGTCGAAATGCAGGCCGTCCGGCAGCCCCTCGACACTCCAGTCGAGAGCGTCGCCGTCGGCGTCGGTGAACAGGTTTTCAGGCAGGATGCAGGAATACTCCTGCCCGGCCGTGGCGGCCGCCACGTCGGGGAGGTCGCCCGCCGCCTGCGGAGCGGCGTTTTCCGCCACGTCCAAAGTGATGTCTACCTTCGCCGTGGCCCCGTCGGGGTCGGTGGCGGTCACCGTGACGGCGGTTTCCCCCGCTTCGACCGGCGTTCCGGAGATGGTGTGGGAATCGGCGTCGAAGACGAGGCCGTCGGGCAGATCGTCGACGCTCCAGACAAGGGTGTCGCCGTCGGCGTCGGTGAACAGGTCGTCGGGCAAGGCATGCACGCATTCATGGCCCGTCACGGCCTCGGCGTGCGTCACCGCGTGGTCGGCGGCGGCCGTCTCGGACACCGCGGGGGCCTGGTTGGCGTCCTGCGCCACGGCGGCGGCGGTGGCGGCGGCGGCTCCGTCGAACATCATCCGCGGCTCCAGCGCCAGTGCGAGACCTGAACGTTGGGCGAGTTGAAACTTTTTCATATGCTCACTCCTTGCGAATCGTTCCTTGTTTGAATGTGAAAAGGAACAGTCGAGCGCTTTCTCGGACGCCGGGCGATTTTCATCGCCGCATCCGGCACGGCCCCGCCGAAGCCCCTTCCACGCTTATCTCCGGGCGTTCCACAAGGCCGCAACGCGTCCGGCCCATGGAACCCGTCACTTGTCATTCCACCAGCCGGGCGTAGCTGCTTTCGCTCTCCAGGCTGGATGCCACCTTCTCCAGCTGCGACCTGATCGCGCCTTCCCCCTGGGCAAAGGTCTCGCTGCCGACGAACATGATGTCGTCGGGTTTGTCCGCACAAATTTTCAGGTTCGGGACGGCGTATTGCTCGAACTTGGTGCGTGTGATGTCTTTGGGGTTGTTGGGGCGCACGCCGATGAAGTAGAGCTTGATTCCGTGATCCTTGAAGCTCTGGCACAAGTTCTTGAAACGGATGCCCACTTCTCTGTAGTCGTTGACCTCTTCTCCCGGGTCGTCCGGACCGTCGTCGCCTTCCTCGGGGTCGTCGTCGGAGACGGGGGGTTGGTCGTTGCCCATCCCCTCTCCCACGTAGTCGTTGTAGGCATCCGTATCGAACCAGCTGCCCACGGTGTTGGCGAACATGACGACGGCCTTGACGTTGGTGCTGCCTTCGTCGCTGAAGTCCAACGGATGGTCGAAATCTCCCCAGCCGTCGGGCCCCCTGAAGGCGGGCGAAAGGGCCATGCCCCCCCACCCCAGGGCGATGGCGTAGTTGACGTTGAACTGCGCCCTCATCTTGCCCAGGCGGGTGTCGATCGCGTCCAGGTCGTTGGTCAGGGGCAGCAGGGCCGCCTCGGGGCAGCCCTTGTCGGCGACGATGTAGCGGACGTCGTTGGTCCCGGTGGCCTCGCCGAACATCGGGTTGGGGCCGGTCCACTGGATGTAGGGCAGGCTCGGAGCGTTCGCGGGCAGATCGGCCCGGTAGCGAACCTTGAAAGCCCCCCCCGGTGGCTCGGTCCAAAAGTAGTTTTCGCCTTCGTGCAGGCCCCGGTACACGTCCAGGCGCTTGGTCCGCAGGTCGGGCATGTTGCGGCTGGCCAGATTGGAAATGCCGTACTCGTTGGAGCGGAACAGCGACGTCAGTTCGACCGGCTCCAGCGCTCCGGGTTCGGCCCATCTGCGGATGCGGTTGGGGGCTTCATCGTCGTAGACGTTGACCGTCTGGCTATAGGGAACCAAGGATATCCAGCGGTCGGGCAGGTCCCCGACCAATTGTTCGGCGAACCCGTTCGTCAACCGACGCAGCGCAGCCATCTCGGCCGGTCCCTCGATCCCCGAGTTGGGGATGACCACGGCGACCTCCAGCGGATTGTAGATGGCCACGGCGGCCGACGAGACCGTCACCTTCTGCCCCTGGCCTCCCATCATGCCCGGATCGGCCCTGAATGTGGCCGAGATGCGAAACCCGTCGTAGCCGTCCTCCGTAATGGGCGTGACGGCCAATTCAAGCTCCTGGCCGAGCTGCTCTTCGTCGAGTCCGAGGTTGGCGAGCACGTAGCGTTCGGCCATTTCCTGCACGTCCGTATCGCTGTCCTTGGCGTAGGCCTGGGACACGGCTATGGCGGCGGCGTCCGTGGCGTGCTTGAGCCGGGCTGCGTCCGACCCCATCCGCATGCTGTCCAGCGCGAAAAACGCGACCGCGAGACCACCGACGAGCATCAGTATGGCCATGATGGCCGCCGCGCCGCGCCTTCGGACGCGCTCCCCGCGTCGGCATTGTCCCGCACCGCCGGGCCTGTGCGCGTCCCGGGCGGTTCCAATGGCAAAACGTTTCATCCCTCTTGCTCCGAATCGGCGGTGATCATGTTTTCTTCCTGCAACTCCTTGTCGAGGGCGATCACCCGCGAAGTGGCCCGGTAGACGCTCTGCACCTGAACCACGTCCGGCATGGAAATGCCCCCGAACGACCTGATGTTCTTCGTGCCGCGGCAGGCCAGGACCACGACCATGGAAAACGTCTCGGGGTCCTCGTCCGAGTCTTCGACCACATCCTCGGGCAGATCGCCGCCGTAATGGTCCCCGTCCTTCTCCACCTCGCACAGGTCGGCCTCCTCGCCGCGCTCCAACTGCCAGGCGATGATCCCCGACTGCTTCACGTTCAGGATGACGATCTGCTGGTCTTCCTCGTGTCCCTGCATGGCGACCTCGGCCAGGGCGTCGAGTCCCCGCCGGGTCAGCTTGTTCTGGGCCGAGATGTTGAGGGCCATGCTGTTGGCCGTACTTTCGATCCGGGTGCGCTCTATGCTTATGCGGTGCATGTCGCTGGCGATGGAGGCCACGGCGAACAGCACCAGAAGCATGATCGCCGCTTCCACGGCGACCGATCCGCCCCTTCTTTCCGCGCTCTTCATGGGGCGGTCCTCGTCGCCGGCAGATAGCTCAGCACCTCTTCGTACCGATAACGAAATCCATTCTCATTGCCATCAAGCAAGCGAGCCACGGAAGTGATGTATGCGGCGCGGATGTCCACTGTGATCCTCAAGGCCGGGATGTCGACGCCGGCGTCGTCCTCAGGCGACTCCTCGTCCTCGTCCGCCCCCCCGCCCATGGCGTCGAGAGAGTCGAACCGTTCGATGGACACATCGACGATGTCGTCCCATTTCACGTAGCCCTGCGAGGCGCCGGTCATGCTGCGCCGCACGTCCTTCTCCTCGATCTCGTCCATCGACGCCTTGAGCCGGAATTCCTGCACGCTCCGCTGGAGGGCCGTTTCTCCCATGTCGATGGTCAGGGCGATGTTGGCGAGCTCCATGATCATCATGGCGGCGGCGATGAGCACGGGAAACGCGAAGGCCGCTTCGACCGACACCATGCCGCACCGCCGCCCCCCGACTGTCTTGAAATATCCGCCGAGCATCACAGTCTCGCCTTGGTGTTCGGCGTCGCGTCCTTGCGGGTCGCCTCGTTGCGGGAGACGCCCTGCGCGTCTTGGCCGTGTGCGCCGCCCGCCGCGCCGTGGACGTTGGCCGGCGGCTGGATCTCGACCAGCTTGCCCGCGGCCTGCAGCAACTCCTCCGAAACCGTGCTCTCGCCGTCCCTCACGCGCTGCTCCATCTCGCCGAACAGCACCATGAAGCTCTCGGACTGCTTTGCGGGCATGAAGCTGCGCAGGCTGGAGCGGGTCTTGTCCGGCTGCTCGTCCATGAAGTAGGTGAAGGCCAGGTTCAGCTTGATGGACGGGGAGTCCGACAGGCTCCGGGCCTGGTTGAACAGGCGGATCGCCTGGTGCGGATCGCCGCCGCCCAAGTGCGACAGGGCCAGGTTGTTGAGAATGCGCGCATCGGAGGGAGTCAGTTCGTTGGCCCGGGACAGCATCTTGCGCGCACCTTCATGGTCGCCCCGGGCGTCGAGAAGCACCCCCATGGCGTTCAGGGCGGCGACCGCGTCGGGGCACGCCAGGAGGGCCTTCTCCAAATCCCGACGCGCAGCTTCATAGTGCCCCACGGCCATGCGGGCGCGCCCCAGGCCGGTGTACAACTCGGCGGTCTTCTCCGCGCTCAGCTCCACGTTCGCGTCCTCCAGCGCCTTGTGCGCCCGCATGAATAGAACGAGGGTGTCGCGCGGAGCAGTCACCAGCGCGGCCACGTTGGCGTACTCCAGCAACTCGAGGGGCTTCATGTCCCCGCGTCTGTCCAGTTGCGCATACACGCCCAGGGCGCCTTCGTAGCGGCCCTGCTCGCACAGCAGCCGCGCCAGCCGCAGGATGCTGCCGCCGTCGGTCTTCGCGGCCTTTTTCGGCGCGTGGCGGACGGGTTCCGCCAGCGTCCGCTCGCTCATCGCCCCCGCGGGATGCATGCTGCAGCCCACAAGCGGCAGGCCGGCCAGGACGAGCACAAAGGCGGATCGAACAACATGGGAGCAGGTGATCATTGCAGAAGACTCCTTATGACCCGCATCAGGGCGGGCGTGGCGACCAAGGCCACGATGGGCGGCAGAATCAAGGTCATCAACGGAATGCTGAGTCTGGCCGGCAACTTACCGGCCCGTTCCTCAAGGCCTAAAATCAGGGTGTTGCGGCTCTCGGCGGCGATGTTGCCCAGGGCCTGGGCCAGCGGCGTGCCGTAGCGCTCGGCCTGCACCAGCGTCGCCACCATGCTTTCGACGGCGGGGACCCTGGTCCGCTCGGCCAAATGGCGCAATGCGGTGCTGCGGTCGGACAATATCTGCAACTCGGCACTGGTGACGGCCAGTTCCTCCGCCAAGACGGGGGCGCTGAGTTCCATCTCCTTGGCCACGACCTTGACGATGCGCGTAAAGGGGAGGCCCGCTTCGGCGCAGATGACCATAAGGTCCATGGCGTCGGGGATGCTGCGCACGATGGAGTTTCGGCGCTTGGCCGCGCGCCCCTTGAGAAAGGCCTCGGGGATGATGCCCCCGGCGACGAACAGCCCCAGGCACAGGGCGATCTTTCCGAGGCTCAGGAGCGGCCCCTCGGTGAGAAACAGCGCCGCCATCATCAGGACGAGGCCCAGGCCGGTCTTGACGAACATGAACAGCCCCAAGGCCACGTCCCGCCGCAAGCCCGCCTGCGTGAGCAAGGCTCGCTGCTTATCCCGGTTCTTGTCGTTTCCGGCCAATGCCTCGCCGAACTCCGCCAGACCGGCCAACCAGGCGGGAGACGTTTCCTCCTGGTCGTATGCGCCGGGGAACACGCCGCCCGGGGCGCCGTCCTTCCCGGTCCGGTCGACCTCTCCCAACCTTGCGGCCAGCGAGGGACGCCTGCTTTCGGCGATGAACGCCAGAACGCACGCACCGCAACTGCCCAGCATCATGAGAATCACAAGCCATATCATAGAGGTCGCTCTCCTTGCGTCAGCGGACTCGCCGGACCATGGCGAACGTTATCCCAAGCCCGGTGAGCACACTGACGGCCGAGTATGTCAGGACCTTGATCCCGGTCGGATCGCTGAATAGAAAATGGAAGTCTCTCGGGGCGTTGGCATACATGTAGATCAGGACCCCGGGCACCAGGGAGGCGACGATCTTGATGGACGCGCGGGCCTCGGACGTCTTGGCCTGGACCTTCATCGCCAGCTCCGCCCTGGAGCGCAGGGTGGAGGCCAGGCCCTCAAGGGTGTCGGCGAGCCTGCCTCCGGACTCCTGGCTGATGATCAAAATGACCGCGAAAAAGCGGTACTCGCGCACCGGGACGCGCTGGGCCGACTCCTTCAACGCCTGGCGCAGGGGCACCCCGAGGCGCAGCCAGTGGTCCAACGCCAGGAACTCCTTGGCCAATGGGCCGTTCAGGTTTTCGGCGGCAATGGCGAACGAACTCTGCGCCGGGACTCCCGAACGGCAGATCCGGGCGATGGAATCGATGGCCTCGGGCAAAACCCGGTTCAACTCGCTCATGTATTTGCTCAGGGCGGTCTGGTACAAAAAGACGCCGACGAGGGCGGACAGCGAAGGCGTTCCGCACAGCACGACCAGCGCGGGGCACGGGGTCTTGAGGGCCACGAGGGCGCAGACGACCAAAGACGCCACGAGAACGACCAGCACGCGCATGAGCAGGTTCCGTCTCCACTCAAGCGCCTCGATATTGCGCGAGACATCCCGGCAGATCCGCCATATCCACTTGAATCGCCCCGTATATGCATCGGGGGCCAGCAGAACGGAATCGTCGGCTTCGTCCACACGGCCCCCGCTCTCTTGCTCCACCTGATGCCTGATCTGGTTCAGCCTGTCTTCGACGGCCTCCCTGCGCAGCCGCCGGAGGCTGAACGCGCGCAGGACGTACACGAAGATGAGGACGAACAGAAAGACAAGGAGGGTGAACAGGTCCAGCATGCCCTAGGCCTCGAACAGGTGCTTCTTGTCGATGTAGAACTTGGGACGCAGGCCGCAGTCGAGATGTTCGCCCGCGATATCCCCGGAGCCGCCGATGGAATGCGTCTTGAACGTGAACAGCTCCTGGGTCTGGATGACATCCTCCTCCATGCCGCACACTTCCACGATGGAAACGAGACGCCGTCCGCCGTCGCGCATGCGCTCGATCTGCACGATGATGTCCACCGCGCTGGCGATCTGCTGGCGGATGGCGACCAGGGGCAACTGCATGTTGGCCATCAGGACCATGTTCTCCAGGCGCATCAGGGCGTCTCGCGGCGTATTGGCGTGCACGGTGCATAGAGACCCCTCATGGCCGGTGTTCATGGCCTGGAGCATGTCGAAGCACTCCCCGCCACGCACCTCGCCCAGGATAATGCGGTCCGGGCGCATGCGCAACGCGTTGCGCAAGAGTTCGCGCTGGGTGACCTGATTGCCGCCCTCGATGCTCTCGGCGCGGGTCTCCAGGCGGACCACGTGGTTCTGCTGCAGCTGGAGTTCGGCGGCGTCCTCGATGGTGACGATGCGGTCGGTGGGGCTGATCCTGAAGGACAAGGCGTTGAGGAGGGTCGTCTTACCTGCGCCCGTACCGCCGGAAACGACGATGTTCAGCCGCGCCTCCATGGCCCGCCTGAGCAGGGCCGCCATCTCCACGGACATGGCCCCGCCTTCGGCCAGCGACTCCAGGGTGAGCTTGCGCCGGGCGAATTTGCGGATGGATATGGTGGTGCCGTCCAGCGCCAGGGGGTGGGTGATCACATTGACGCGGCTGCCGTCCTCCAGGCGGGCGTCCACCATGGGGTTGGCCTCGTCGATGCGGCGTCCGACCCGCGCGGCGATGCGCTGGGCGGTGTTGAAGACGTGTTCCTCGTCGATGAAGGTGATGGGCGTGAGTTCCAGCTTGCCGAACCGCTCGACGAAGACCTGATCGTATCCGTTGACCAGGATGTCGTTGACGGTGTCGTCGTCCAGCAGCGGTTCGATGGGGCCGACGCCCAGCATCTCGTCGAGCATCTGGTCGGCGATGTGCTTTTCCTCGCTGGCCGTCAGTTGGAGGCGGTTCTCGTCGCAGATGTTCTTGATGAGCGACTTGATCTGCGCCTCCAAGTTCTCCCTGTCGGTGGTCACGGCCTTGAGGGGGTCGATCTGGCCGAACACCTCGTCATGGATGAGCCGACGAATGCGCGAACCCTCTGCATCCGCCTGCGGCGCGGCCTTGCTCGCAGCGCGCTGCGGATGCGCCCCGCCCGAGGAGGACGCGGCTGCGTGCTGCGTCCTTCCGGAGGGGGTGTGCGCCTTGGAACGCGCGGCGACCTGAAGCCCCCGCGGACTCGCGCCGGGATGGTCCCCGGCCATGCAGGTCGCGCCCGCGTCGGGGCCGTCGGCGTGAGCGAGAGGAGCGATCGAGGAAAAAGCCTCCACAGGCTGGACTGCTTCCGTCGTGTTCTTTCGAATGGGCAACATATTGTTCTACTCTTCTTTCTTCGTGGTTAACGGCGTCGGATGGTCCGCCTCAAACGCTTGAACAACCCCCGGGGGCATTCCCCGGGACTCGGATTTCCGAGAATGCCGCACGTCACCCGGGCCACGCTCTCATGGAACGCGCCGGCCTTCGTGTAGTCGAAGCGGCCGTTGAGCAGGCTCTTGTCCAGGACATTGCCCGCATGGGGCAGTTCGTAATCGATCTTCCGCCCGAGAAACTCCTCGAACTGATCCTTGGACACCGCCGGTTTGTCGCGGTGTCTGGCATCATTGGCGATCAGATACAACCGCTGGCCCCGGCTCTCGTCGCCGAACTCCGCCAGCAGCAGGCTGGTCGCCCGGGCGTTTTGCAGGGTATAGTCCGTCATGATGATACGGATATCGGCATTATAAAGGAGGTCGTCGCTCCCCGAGGGCCGGTGCGAGGGGATGTCCCAAATGGACATGGAATACAGCTCGCACAGGGCGATGCCCAGCCTCAGCAACAGGTCCGAATCCACTGGCGTTTCCACCCCGGGACGCTGGGCGAGCAGGTGCAGGCGTTGCGCTCCGTTGCGGTTGTCCTGGGCCAAAAGCGCCCTCTGGATGAGCTGCATGTCTATCTCGGGCGCGGCCAGGATCCCCGCCAGCCCGCTGTTGGCCTCCAGCCCGAGCATCAGGGCCAGGTTGCTGGCGCGACGGTCGTAATCCACGAGAATGGACGGCATCTTGTGCGTGTTGACCAGCTGCATCCCCAGGGAGGTGACCAAGGTGCTGGCGCCCACACCGCCCGTTGCGCCGACAACGGCCACGGTCTGCCCCGCGCGCACGCTGCCCGGCTGGGGATGTCCCAGCCAAACGTCCTCGTCCACACGGGACAGGACATCGGACAACTGCGCCAACTGCAACGGGGTGACCAGATAGTCGAAGACGCCGATCTGCAAGAGCTTGCGGTACAGGTCCACGTCCTGCCTGTCGCCCAGGGCGATGAGGCGGCAGCCGGGTCCCACCACGGCGCCCAGCTCGGCGAGCCTGGCGATGGGGTGGGCGATTCGGCTGATGTCCACGGCCAACACGGCCGGGGAATAGTGTTCGGCGCACCATGCCAGGGCGCCCTGCACATCGCCGGGTTTGATGACTGCCGCCAGCCGCCCGAGGCGGTTGAAGGCGTCCTCGAAGCTGGACACGTCCTCGGGACGGCAGAAGATCGCAATCGCCCTCGAGTCGGCATCACCGGTAAAAGCCGCTTTGTTGCTCACGTCTAATCGTCTCCGCTGAAGTCTATGTCGATCAGGTCCTTGATTTCGTCGTTCCGATAGCGATTCACCGCCGACTCGGCGACCTTGCCGTCCGCCGGACCCAGGACGCGCGGCCTGAGCAGGTCGCGAGGATCGCTGATCATCGCGGCGATATTGGCATTGCTGGCGCATCCCAGCGTGCCGACGCTCTCGAAGGGCGAGACGGTCCATTCATCCGGCTTCGCCACCGAGCAGTCCGGGATTTCCACCACCACCGCTTCGGAGATCAATTCGACATCCCAGCCCTCTTGCTGCCGCGCCAGTTCCCTGCCGGGGTCCGACTCGGCTCCGCCCTGCACCTCGTAGGCGCCGAGGTGCACGACGCGGGCGCCCGCGTCGCGCAGCGCCCGGGCAAGGCGCGGGGCCACCCGCTCTCCGGCGGGGCTGAGCGGCACGAGCGTCAGGGTCTGTTTGCCGATGGGCCCCTGGGTTGTCAGAAGCTCGTTGGCGGCGTCCAGGGACTCGGCCTTCAGGCCGACGCCCTCGGCGGCGGCCTGAAGGTACAGCGCCCTGGCCCGGGGGGCCGCCTTGACGTCGTTGTCCGTCGGCTGCGCGAAGTGCCCGACGCGCAGCTGCTGGACGCCGTGGTCCAATACGCACCCGCCCAGAAGAGCGCCGAACGAAAGCAGGCCGCACAGGCACAGGGGGGCGAAGAGGGGTCGTTTACCTTTATGCATTGTCTCTATCCCAGGTTGACGTTCAATACAGGTAGCCGACGGATGCCTGCTTGGGCAGGAAGGCGTCCACGCATTCGATTCCCTTGCCCGGTGTGCGCAAGTTGCTGTAGGCGACGGGGTTCACCACGTTGGCCGTGACGATTATGACCAACTCGGAATCCACCACTTCCGTCGCCTCGTGCTCGAACAGGCGGCCCAGCAAGGGAATGCTGCGCAGTCCGGGCACGCCGGTGACCTGCTGGGACGAATTGGAGCGCAACATGCCCGCCAGGGCGAAGCTCTGCCCGCTGGCCATCTCCACCGTGGTCTCGGCCCGCCGAACGGTGATGGCCGGAATGATCGAACCGCCTTCGAGGGCGACCGCGCCCTCGGTGGTCAGCTCGCTGACCTCCGGCGCGATATGCAGGCTGATGCGATGCGGCGAAAGCACGGTGGGTGTCATTCGCAGAATGACGCCGTAGGACTTGTAGTCGATACTGATGCTGTTGCCGGTGACGAGGACCACGGGCACCTCGCCGCCGCCCGCGAAGGAGGCGCTTTCGCCCGACATGGCCGTCAGGTTGGGTTCGGCCAGCAGGGAGGCGAAGCCCTCCTCGGAAAGGGCGGTGATGAGTCCGCTGAGCAGATTCTTGCCAAGCCCGAACGCCCCGCCGATCCCGGCCCCCGAAGTGGGCATGAGGTGGCCGAAGTCGCCGGTTCCCCGGGCGACGTCGAACAGACCGGAGGAGTCGCCCGTGCCGAAATAGATGGGGCCGTGCACGGTGTTGAGCACAGAGCGCCAATTAAAGCCGAGTTCGTGGGACAGCGACCGGCTCACTTCCACCACCCGCACCTGGATGTTGACCTGGGAGGAAAGCTCCACCTGCAACTGGTTGATGACCTGCGTCTTGTCCGAGGGGCTTCCGTCCTTGGAACCACGGCGACCGCCGCCCCCGCCGCTACCAGGCTTGTCGGGATTGATGTTGGCCACCGAACTCGCCTCAAGGTAGGTCTGCACGAGTTCGATCACCCGCTGGGCGTCGATGGCGGTCTTGACATTGCCGCGCACGATCATGAGGTCGTTCAGGGTGGGTTCGAGTTCCACCTGGGCGCCCGGGACGGCGCCGGCGATCTCCCGGGTGAGCTTGTCGAGATTGTATTCCACCACGAGGCGCACGGCCGCGATGACGCCGCCGTTCATGTCCAGGGCGTACAGGGTGGTCGCACCCACCTGCTGGCCGAACAGGAATACCTTGTTCGGGGTCGGCATCTGGAAGCTGGCGACGCCGGGGGCGGACACGAGCACCTGGGCTGCCGCACGCGGCAATTCCAACAGGTAGCCTTCGCGAATGAACAGCCGGAGCTGCCCGGTTTCCTTGGCGGTCCGAAGGGACTCGGGGAACGTTTCGTCGTTGCCGTGCACGCTTACCCCGGAGGCGTTCCCCTTGGCCGCCATGGCGGGCGCCACGCACAAGAGAGAGAGCAGGACGACCAGCGGCAGCAAAGCGGCCACAGGCGTCCGGCGGCGATCCGTATTGATTGTCATATGCTTATCACTTGCCATTTTTTGTAGGTGTGGGATTTACTGGTGTCTGCCCGTTTTTTCGAATCTGATGAGGCGGGGCTTTTGGCCCCCGAAATAAGTAGCGGCCATCGTGTCGTGGGTCTTGAAAACCGAAGTGACGTCCTTCAGGCGGGTCACCCCTTTCCTGCCGCCCTCGGCGACATCCACCCCGGCCTCGTCGACGTCGCGAATGCTGCGCAGCACGACCTGGAGAGATCCGGCCTCTCGGGCCACGGCCAGCCGTTCCGCTTCCTGGGGCGAGACTTCCAACGTAATGGTCTTGTAGACTTTATTTTTCCTCTGCGCCTTCTTGCGATCCTTCTTGGAGGACGCGGCCTCCTCGTCGCCCGCCGCGACGGAGGCGGGGACGAGGCTTTCCGTATCGCTGTTCAAGGCCAGGACACGCGCCTGCCGCAAGATCGTCTGCGCCGCGAGATTGGCCTGGGCTATGCCGCCCAACGGATTTGCACTGGCGATGAATTGAGCCTCGTCGTGTTCGACGCTGAGAATGACGTCCACCCAGTCCCCCGCGCTCACCAGGCCCGCGTTGCTCGTCACCACCGAAATGGGGATGGACATGGCGCGCTTGCCCGGGGACAGAACCGCCGAGAGGAACCCGGGGCTGCCCGGAGACAGCAACGCGTTGTCCACGACGGACTCCCCGGCCTCGATGACCCTGCGCACGGTGGAACCGAGGAGCCGTTGCTCCTCCTCGCGCCGGGAGCCGACGCTCTGCGCCGCGATGTCGCCCGCCTGGACGTCCTCTTCCAGCTTTTCGACCCACTTCAACACCCTGGAGTCCACGAAATCCCCGGGGGCGATGGCGGCTGCGGCCACCAGCACATGGGTCGTGGCCGGTTTCGGGGGTTCCTTGGTGACGACCTCCTTGGGAGGAGCGGGGGGACGCATCAGGTTGCGCGCCACCATGGCCGTACCTGCGGCCAGAATGAGCGCCACGATCAGCAGCACGATGGAAGATGGCCTTAACTTCATGTCGATAATATCCTCTGTTCATGCGGAGCGTTTCACGCCCAAGTCCGCACCATTGTAAAAAAAGTACCCGCGGCGATCGCCGGGCCGTACGGCAACCCGCCCGTCCCCCCTTCCAGCAGGGCCACCGGCGTCCTGCGTGGCGCGCCCCCGGCGGGAGCGGGCAGACGCATCACGAGGAGCACAAGCAGTGTCTCCAGGCGCCGAAGCAGCGGCAACTGCAACACCATGACGCCCCCGGCCAGGGAGGTCGCAATCAGAAACGGGAAGGCCCCCTCGCCCAGCCAAAGGCACAGCACGGCCGCCAGCTTCACGTCGCCGGCCCCTACCGCCCCCATGGAGAAGAGCAGGAATCCGGCCGCCAGCACCGCAGCGAAGCAGCCGAGACCGAACACCATGCCCGGCAAGGGAAACACGCCCAGGTCGTGGCGAAACCCGGTCCAGGCCGCCGCAACGAACCAGGCCCCCAACAGGACGGCCGTCAGGCGGTTCGGTATGCGGCGGTAGAGCAGGTCCCAACACGCCGCCCAGACAACGGCCAGGCCCACGATGGCCCCGCCCGGCATGCCGTATATCGTCATGGCGTTCATTGCTTGTCCTTGTCCGTGCGTTGCGCGCGCCGGCGGCCGCGCACCGCCCGTCGACGCTAGTGGTTGATATCCGTCCCGGCATCGGTGATGTCGGTCGCGATATCCTCGAACTTGTTGCGCAAGGCGGAAATGAACGCGCCGTCGGAGGAAAAGATGTAGCCGACGGCAGCGGCCATGGCGGCGGCCAGGATGCCGTATTCGATGGCGGTCACGCCGCTTTCATCTCTCATGAACGATTTGATTCGAGCCAGAACGGACATGGATTTCTCCCCACTTTTTCGATTGAATATCAATCAGTTAAATTAGGTTTTATTCACACTGACGTGCACCCCTTGAAATTGATTTTGAATTTGAAATTCAAAATCAACAGGAGGCTCTACCACCACGAACGGGGCCCGTCAAACACTGAGACCACCCGAAATTATGCCGCTACGGCAAGCTGCGTTTCGATGTACTCGATGAGAAGTTGCGTCAGGTTCACATACCAGAACTGCCCGGCCACGGTCAGAATGAACGACTGGCCGCAAGGCTCCAGGAGTCCCGCCTCCCGCCACTGGTCAAGCAGGGGGGAAACAAGCGCGCGCAGCTCTCCCTGGGCGGCGAGGCCTTCATACCCGCGCTCAGCGCACAGGGCCTCCAGCGGAGCCAGCTCCAGGCGTCCCTGCTCCAGGCCTTCGGTGAGCGCCTTGTTCAGCGCCGCCAGACGCACCGGCGCGAGCAACATGCCCACGGGCTTGCGTCCAGCGTAGACCGTGTCAGTCCACCGCGTCAGATCCTTGAAATTGAAGGTCATGTGGCCCGACAGGTTGCCCCCCGCTCCGGGACCGAAGCCCAGGCAGGACGCCCCGCCCTTGCTGAAGAGGTTGTATATGTTGCGCTCTCTGGGCGTGCGCCCCCAATGGTTGACCGACAACCGGCGATAGAAGGAGGACTCGAGCGTTCGAACCGAGGCCTCGAACATCTTGCCCATCTGCGGGCAATCGGCGGCGGGTTCGATCCGGCCGTCCGCGATGGCCTTGGCCAATGGCGACCCCTTGTGCACCCCCAACTGGTAGCAGTCCATTCCGTCCAGCTCGAGGGAACGCGCGATGTGCAGGTCTTCGAGCCATACGCTCATGGACTGCCCGGGCAGGCCGTAGATGAGATCGATGATGACGCTGGCCTGATCGCAGGACTGCAGGAGCCTGATCCGCTCGATCAGCGCTTCCTGTTCGAGGTGGCGTCCCATGGCCTGGCGCACGCCGGTATTGAAGGTCTGCACCCCCAGGGAAAACCTGTTCACGCCGTTGCCGAGCGCCGCCTCGATGAGCTGCGGAGTCAGGTTCGACGCCCTGCCCTCCACCGTGATCTCGCAATCGTTGGCAAGGGGCAGATAGGCCCGGACCGCCGCCAGCAGCCGGTCGAGGTCTTCCGGAGGCAGAGCCGTGGGCGTCCCCCCGCCGAGATAGACGGCATGGACGGGGCCGCCGCCTTGCGCGGCGCGGTCGCTCCACAACCGAAGCTCCCGAACAAGGGCGTCCGTATAAGCGGAGCACGACTCCCTGCGATACGGGCTTTGGTAAAAGCTGCAGTACAGGCAGTGGGTTTCGCAAAACGGAACGTGGATATACGCCAGCTTTCTGCCGTCACAGGGCATGTCGGCCAACTTGTCGGCCAAGGCGTCGCGCTCTTGCTCCCGGACGGGCACCCCGCCCATTCCGGGATGCACGGTTATCTTGCCCTCAAAGGCCTCGCCCAGCGGGTTCTCCCCCACCCGGGCGAAAAAACGCTGGGGATCATTGGCCGCCACCGCGTGCGGCATGAACTGTTTCCCGGCGATGGACACATGGCCGCGCGGAGGCATCGTGCCGGAGCCGTGCGGGCCTTCTTTGTGCGCCATGGCGGACGCCATCGATTCGTGGGAGTGAACGGTCGGCATCGCATGCCCCTGGCCGGTTGACTCCCTGAGGGCCGCGCTGGAAGATGAAGACGAGGTGTGTTTCATGTGGCTGCTGCTTTGTGTTGTTTGGCCATACGACCAAAGTTTCTTTACACTCATAAAGTTTTGTTCGTCGAACTTTGTCCTGCCTATCGAACTCGATCCGCACTGTCAAGCACCCCGACGCGACTTCGCGAAAACGGGGTGCCTCCCCGCCATCCGCGGCCCGGCACCGCTCCCGTGGGCGTCCGAGTTGCGCATCGCATAAGTTTGTGTAAAATACGGCTGACCAAATATTGTTTGGCATGAACGGCGCCTGTCGGCGCCCAGCCGCCCGCCCGGTCTGTCCGAAACGTTCCATCCGCCGCAGCCCACGCAAGCTGCCGCCTGGCCCTCGACGGGCCGCACAGGAGTGTTTCCCCAACCATGCAGCGAGGAGAAAGGCATGCAGCAGCATGAGATGGACGAGCATCAACAATTGAGTCCGGTGCAGGAGAATTATCTGGAAACGATCTTCCGCCTCGAGAGCAGGGACGGCGCAGCCCGGGCAAGCTCCATAGCCGAAGCCGTCCAGGTTTCGCGTTCCACGGTCACCGGCGCCCTCAAAGCGCTGAAGGCCATGGGCTACGTGGAATATTCGCCGTACAGCCTGATCTACTTGACGGACAAGGGAAAGGACGTCGGCAGGCAGATCGCCCACAGGCATTTTGTCTTCCAGGCTTTTTTGGAAAAAGTGCTGCACCTGGACGTCGAAGTGGCGGACAGCACGGCATGTGCGCTGGAACATGTCGTGTCCGACGACATCGTCAAGCGGCTTGGAGAGTTCGTCCTGTTTCTCAAGCACCGCTCCGAGTTCTGGGCCGACTGGATGGAGGTCTACAAACGCGAGCACGTTCTGGAACAGAGCCACACCCAATCCACCATTGCCGAGGTGCTCGGCAAGATGAAGCAGCGGGCGGACAAGGAATGAGCGATCCGCAACGCCTCGCCGGGCACTTGCGCTCACGAGGCCGCCTGACCGCAAGACGCTGACGGGCAAGGCAGGAAAAGACGACACGGCCTCGCCCTTCCCTCGCCCTTCCCCCGCCCCTCCGCCTTGCGATGCGAAGGCGAAGCACCGGTCCCCGCACGGGGAAGGAAACACGGCGCTTCGCCATGCCCGGCACACCACCCCCCTTGCGGGCGGCCGTCCCCGGGCAAAGGAACATCTGGGGATCAATCCCCGGCAACGGCCTCCGGGCCGGACGACAGGACGCAGGACTCGCCTTTGGCCGCACTGCACCGCCCGGTGAGAGACTCCACACGCACCCGGAACAAGGGAGAACGCGTCGGCTTATTCAGGCGCGACGCGACGTCCGAATAGTCCGTGCGCATGATCCGCCCCAGCTCGCGCCATCCCTGGCGCAGGGCGTCCTCGTCCGGGTCGAACTCTCCCCGCCCCCGGCAGGACACGCCCGCCCAATGCCCCAGCCCGGGTTCGGCCAGGGTGAACTTGACCAGGACCTTGGGGTTGGTGCGCACGCATTTGTACACGCCTCCCCGGGGATTGATCATGAAGCAGATGTCCCCGTCGAGGTGAAACGGAGTGGCCTCGATGGCGTAGGGGGTCCCATCCGGTTCGGTCACGCAGATGCAGGCCCACTCGGCCCGAGCGACCAGACGTTCCATCTCTTCGTGCGTCATGGGCCGCATTCAATCCTCCTTGGCGACGATGCCCGCATACAGGTCCTTGAAGAATGAGCGGGCGTTTTCCAAATCCCTTTCGTCGGGGTGCCGCTCGGCCTCGCGCAGGTTGGCCAGGCGCTCGGGCGTCATGGGATGGCGCGTGGAGCGCTGCATGAATTCCACCACGGCGGGATCGACGCGCCCCTGGCACAGGAACAGGCCGAGCAGTTCGTTGTCCTGAAGCAGCTCCCTGGTCTGTCGAAGCACGTCCTCGGCGTGGGACGAGTCGGGCTGCGCGCCCAGGGTGCCGAAGGCGGCGACCTTGCGTCCGCTCAAACTCTGCATGTAGCGCAGGGAATCCGAATCCGGCCGCCCCCGGTCCACCCAGAACCCCACCACGACGGCGCGATGGCCGTCGGGCGCGGGACCATCCTCCACCGGCGCCAGGACGACCTTGCCCGGCAGGGCCTCCAAGGCGGCCTCCGCCACCTTGCGGGTGTTGCCGGTTCGGCTGGAATAAACGACGAGCAGAGACATTACTGGTCCTCCTTGGGGGCGTATCGGCCGCGCAGGGCCATGAATCCCTCCAGCACGGAGGGCAGCAGGGCGCGCTTCTCATCCCTGCCCACATAGACCGCGAACATGGGCCGCCCCTGGGTGTCGAAAAACTGGACGCTATGGCTTTCCAGCTTGAAAAAAGGCTTGGACACCAGGAACACGGAGCCGAGGCGACCCACCATCAGATGACCGCGCAGGGGATTGCCCTGCTCCGCCAGGTTGAACATGCCGTGCCCGAACGAGCCGCCCGGCAGGGTCCCGGACACCTCCACCACGGCGCCCTCGTTGCGGGCGATAAAGGTGATCTTTTCCCAACCGGCCATGGTTTTCCAGAGGGCCTCGAAGTCTCCAGTCGGGGCTTCGACCCACATTTCCGCGGGCAGGCTACGGATGACATCGGCCTCGCTTATCCCCAGCTCACGGGCCAGGGTGTCGGGCATGGTGTTCGGATTGTCGGCGATCCTCTCGCGGACGAGTTCCAGGTGCGGATTCTGCGTTGTCATGAAGTGGCTCCTTGGATGATGAGTGTTGAAGGGGGAGAGTCAGGGCGTACCGGCAGGTCGCGCCGAGCAATTCCAGGTCGTGGCTGATGAGCAGGACGCACGCTCCGCGCCGGGCGAAATCCCGAGCGCTTTGGGCGATAAGCTGCATATTGGCGCCGTCCAGGCCGCTGGTGGGTTCGTCGAGGATCAGCACGTCGGGGTTTTTGGCCTCGCCGCAGGCGATGACCAGACGCTGCTTTTCCCCGCCCGAAAGAGACTGGGGATGACGCTCGGCAAGGTGGGCGATGCCGTACTTGTCGAGCAGGGCCAGCTCCCGCTCCCCGCCCCCGGTCCGCTCCTTGTGGGGCAGCGAGGCGGCCACCTCGGCCAAGACGGTCCGCATGTGCAGTTGGTGGTCGGTGTTCTGCAGAACCACGCTGGCCCTGCGCAACAATTCGGCGGGCTTCATCTCCCGTCCGTCAAAGACGAGGCGGCCCCGCCCGGCCTTGTGCAACCCGGTGAGCAGCATGGCCAGGGTGGTCTTGCCCACTCCGTTGGAGCCGAGCAGGCCCACCACCTGCCCCAGGGGGATGTCAAGATTCGCCTCGGAGAATACCGGCTTCTGGCGACCATGGGCAAAGCTCAGATTGCGCAGACTGATGCAGCGACCGGCGTCGCCCCCCAGGGGATGCAGCCCCGGACGGGGGTCGACGACGCGGCTTTCCCGCAACCCGTAGCGCAGGCGCAACCGGTCGTCGTCCAGGATGTCGAACGCCCCCTGGGCCACGATGCGCCCCTGGTCCATGACCGCGACCCGGTCCGCCAGGCCGCGCAGCCAGTACAGGCGGTGGTCGACGACGAGGACGGCCACGCCTGCCGCCTTGAGTTCGGCCAGGATGAGCGCCAGGGATTCCGTGGACTCGGGGTCCAGGTTGGCCGAGGGTTCGTCCAGGACCAGCGCCCGGGGGCCGAGGGTCATGATGGAGGCCAGGGCCACCTTCTGCTTCTGCCCCTCGGACAGGTTCAGGATGGACCGGTCCATGAGATCGTTCAACCCGAACATGTCGGCCGCCTGCCGGACCCTGCGTCCGGTTTCCTCGGCCGGGACCCGGCGCCACTCATGCCCCATGGCGATTTCGTCGCGCACGTCCAGGGCGAAGAACTGGGACTCCGGGTCCTGGAACACCGTGCCCACCCGGGCCGCGATATCGGCTGCCTCAAGCTGGTCCACGGGGCTGCCGCCCACCCGGACCCCGCCGGTCTGCGTTCCGCCGAAATGGTGCAGCGCCAGGCCGTTGACCATGCGGACCAGGGTGGATTTTCCGCAACCGCTGGGGCCGGTGAGGAGAACGACCTCCCCGGGGGCGACTTCGAGGTTTACTTCGCGCACGGCGGCAACGGTGTTGAACGGATAAGTAAACGAGGCGTCTTCAAGTCGTATCATTGCTCAATCCTTTGGCTCGGAGGCTTCGCCCGAGCGCTTAATGCATGCCCATGGAGAAGCCGCCGCAACGTGCCTGCACGGCGAAGGCCAAGCCGACCAGAACAATGGCGAGGCCGAACACGATCCAGTCGCGCCGCCCGAGCGTATGGCGACGGTGGGGCACAATGGAACCCGACGAGCCCACGCCCTTGAGCTCGGCGGCCATGGCCAGGTCGTCGGAGGACCGCAGGGCGCGGAAGACCAGGGGCACGAACAAGACCCGCAGGCTGCGCACGGGATGCAGGAACATCGCCCCCGGAGTCAGCGGGTATCCACGGATCTTCAGGGCCTGCATCACCTGCCGCGCGTCATTGAGAAAGCTGGGGATGAACCGGATCATGACCGAGGCCGGGATATAGACCACGCAGGGCAGCCGCAGCGACTTGAGCGCCGTGAGCAGCGACTGGATGCGCGAACTCAACGCCAGCCCCAGCACGACGTTGGTCATGAGCACGATGCGCATGAACGGAGTCAGGAACTGCTTGAACTCCAGCTTCGCAAGCTCCGGCCAAACCAGCCTGAGAAGCAGCACGAACAGCACCGAGATGCCGAGCATGACGCTGACGGCCAGATAGGTCAGCAGGATTTTCTTGATGTTTCTCGAAGACGCGACGTAGAGCACGCTGGCCGCCAGGAGCAGCCCCAGGGCCTGGAGCGAGTTGAGAATGATGGCCGACAGGGAGCAGAGCACGCACAGAAACAACTTGGTGCGCACGTCCAGCGTGGCCGGAAAGCCGCCCGAAAAGGCGGCGTCACTGATGAACGATGCCTGCATGCCGCAACTCCTTGACGAAACGATGACCGCTGCCCAGCCCCATCAAGGCCCCGAGGTATCCGATGGACACCATGGTGCTGATGGTGACCAGCAAGGCGGGTTGTTCACGCATGATGAGCCAGGAAAGACCGAGGGAGAGCCCCTTGCTCGCCAGGTCGTACACCGCCACGCCCAGGATGATCCCCACGGTCCGGCGATAGCCCCCCGCGAGCAGGATGACCCCTTCGGACAACAACGCCGCGACGAGCGAAACGGGCAAAAGCACGGCTCCGCTGCCCATGAGCAGCAAAGAGACGAGGGCCGACACCCCGATGAACAGGGTCAAAGTGCCCAGGCGGGGAACCTTGTGCAGCAGCACGATCAGGAGGCTGGTGAAGACCGCGTTTTTGATGAGCAGGGTCAGGGGGTTCATGCCGCCGCCCACCAGGGCTATGGCCAGGCTGGCGATCTTGACCACCGCGGCGAATATACCCACGACGATCAACTCCCGAACGGGCCAATGTCTTCGTCTGCTCCCGGGGAGGGTGCCGTGCTTTTCAAGAGGAGCCGCAACGGACTCGTTGCATTGGGCGCGAGACATCAGGCACGCCCCCGCCAGTTGCCCGACGGGCATGACCCGGCCGCCCCGCCCGCGACGCCGCCGCCAACGCGGGAACGCCCGGCAGACCCCGCCGGATCGGCCAAGAAGGCTCGTTCGCCACCTCTGATCGCTCCAGGAGGGAAAGACGCGGCAGACGAAAGGAGAATGGATGGTTGCAAGAGACACTCCGTCGGCTAGATGATTTTGAAATGTACTTTCATTCTCAATGAAACGACGCGCCCGGTCCGGCGGTACGCGCCGCACCCCCCAAAAAAAGGCCCCGCTCTACGCCATTTCGGGCAGTCCCAGGGACGCGCGCACGGAACGGGACAGGATGTCGGCGACCTGCTTCATGCAGATCTGGTCCATGGCCTGCCAGTCCATACGCGGGCGCAACAGAATCCGCCCCCGGAAAAACGTCATACACTGGGCGACTATCGTCTGCCCCAGGATCATGCTTTCAAGGTCGTCCGCCGCCAGCCCCCGGGCCTTGGCGGCCAAGCGCGTAGACACGGCGTAAAAAGGGTGAATAACGTCCTGGAACATACGGTTGTTGAGTTCCTTGGGCTTGATCAGCCCCTCGTTGAACAACACCCGCAAAAATCTGGCCCCCTCCTCGCCGGTGATGGCCGCAATCATGTCGTGCGTCAGGTCGTGGGCGACACGCGCCAGGTCCTGCGGCCCTGCGCACTCGTCGATGCGTCGCCCCAACCGCTCCACGATGGGCAGCATGATGGCTTTCCATTTGCCCAGGCAGTGCTCGAAAACAGCCTCGCACAACCCCTCCCGGCTACCGAAGTAATAATTGATCGCCGCGTGGTTCACCCCGGCCTCCTTGGCCAGGGCGCGGTTGCTGACATCGTGGCTCTTGTGCTTGCCGAAGAGCTTGGCGCCGGCAGCGATCAGGCGGGGAGCCGTTGCGTTATGTTCGCTTTGTGCTGATTCCATGCAGGACTCTCTTTTCATTCGTTCGGGGCAGACACTACGAGACTTGAACCGGCCTGTCAACCACGTGGTTAAACCAGCTGGTTAAACCACGCTGAAAAAATGATTAATTAATTTATAACAAATAGTTATATACATAGAATGACGCTCATACCTTATGCCCGGTAACATCGTAACATGCGGCAGCCAAGACGCCCCCCAGCCTCACCACGGGGCAAGAGCGCAAAGCCATGGAGAATCCCTCCTCGGCCCGCCCCACGCAGCGCCAGGATGAGCAGCGCCCCGGAGGCGGAGAGAAAAGCCTCCTCTTGAGGCGTTCGGAATGGTGGGACGCGGAACTCCCGGCGGGCGGCACGGCTCTGTTCACGAAATCGGTCCTCTGGGCGGTGGAGAGCACCTTCATCAGCAGCCGCATTCGGCCGTCGCCGCAATCCGTACGGCTTGCCTACTCCCTGTGGAGCAGGCCCATCGACGGGGACGGCCCTCCCGAACGGGGCCTCAAGACCTGGGCCGCGCCGCTCGTCGCGCCCCCCCCGAGACAGGCCGGACGCGTCGCCCGGCTTCAGGTTGCCGGAAAGGTACGCGCCCGAGGCCATACCGACGATCTCGCGCGCATCCCGGCTGTCGTTCGATCCGGGAACCACCACGGCGTCCTTCAGGCCGAACGCGTGGGCGAGCTTCGTCTCCAGCTCCGGGCAGACGCCGCAGGGCGAAGCAGTGGCGAAACGGGCGCACCCGCCGGGCCGCACCGCATCGAGCATCCCGTTCACCCGCTCCTGCCGGGGCCACGCCTGGTACTTGGCGGTGAACTCCTTTTTGTTCTCACTGTAGCCGATGACCGTCTTGACCGAGATGCTGCGCTTCTTGATGAGCACACGCAAGGACTGGTTCAGCGTCTGCATGCCGTCTCCGCCGCCCCCGGCGCCGTACAGGCCGCCGCCCCGGCCCTCTCCGCAGGAGCCCGGTCCTGGAATCCGCCGGGTTGGTCGGCGGACAGACACTGCTCCCCGCCACGCCCGGGCCGTCGGTACATATCGACACCATGGCCAGCCACTCCACCCGGCCATGGCCGGGGACACCCTCAAGGCCTCGCGACTGCCGCCCGACGGGGTGCCTGACGCCTCATGCGCACGCTCATTTCCTCAATTCCCACAGGGGAGGTCGCCGACCGGCCCATCAAAGCAGACGACTTTTTTCTATCCCCGCACCAAGTTAACTATTGCCAAACTCGCCTGGGTGAAGTACGCACCACTTGTCGCAATTGAAAGCCAAAATCAGTCTCAAGTTTGGCCGCCACGTCTCGGCGGGCGACTTGGACCAGGGCGTATCGTCTGGTGAGGGAACTCAAGTGCAGTATCCCGGCGTCACGCGTGCCCCGCCGAACACGGAGCGGAAATGACAGCCGACATTACCCGGCAATCCGATTCTGTAAGGACGCATCGACAAGGCCATGGCCAGCGAAACGTCCATGCATACCGTCAATGCATTGAGAATGACTTTCAATGGCATCAGGAGAACGCGCCGCCCCGCTGCCCGAGCTTCACCTTGTCGCCCCGTTCAATGACGGGCGGTGCCGCTCGGCAAACGGATCGCCGCAGGCCGAGTGCGCCCGCGCACTCCCGCCCCGCGTCGCCACAGGCACCGGGGCGTCGCCCTTGAGATTCCCAACACGTATCAAAGGAGGACCCATCCCATGAAGAAATTCGCCGCACTGGCCGCCGCATGCGCCCTGAGCCTGGGCTTCGCGGCCCAGGCCATGGCCCACACCCCCATCTGCAGCTGCTTCGACGAAGGCGACGGCACCGTCCTGTGCGAGGGCGGCTTCTCCGACGGCTCGTCGGCCTCGGGCGTGCACATGAAGGTGCTCGACGCCTCGGGCAACGCCGTGACCGAAGGCAAAATGAACGAGGCCAGCGAATTCAGCTTCAAGAAGCCCTCGGGCGACTACACCGTGCTGTTCGACGGCGGGGAAGGCCACTCCATCGAGATTCCGGGCTCCGACATCGTGGAATAACACCAAGGCCTGGTGTGAACCGGGCCTTTTTTTAGAAACCCCAGATGAGAAAGAAAGTCATTACCAAAAGAGGAGACACACAATGAAACGCACCGTTCTCGCGGCCCTGATGGTCCTGTGCTTCGCGTCCACCGCCATGGCGCATTTCCAGATGGTCTACACCCCCGACATCGCACTGGAAAAAGGCAAAACCCTGCATTTCAGCCTGGTCTTCACCCATCCCTTCGGGGCCGGGCACACCATGGACATGGGCACCCCGCAGGAGTTCTACGTGGTCTCCAAGAAAAGCGAGGACGCCCCTGCCAAGACCACCGATCTCAAGGACAAGCTCAAGCCCATCGTCTGGAAGAGCCTGACCAACTCGGGCAAGGCCTACGAGGCCGACGCCAAGGTCCGCAGCATCGGCGACTACGCCTTCGTGCTGGTGCCCGAGCCCTACTACGAGGGCGAAGAGGAACTCTACATCCAGCAGATCACCAAGCAGTTCGTGAACGTGGCCGGCGTGCCCACCCTGTGGAGCGAGCCCCTGGGCCTCAAGGCCGAGATCGTGCCTCTGGACAAGCCCTACGCCCTGTGGACCGGCAACGTGTTCCGCGGCGTGGTGCTCTCGAACGGCAAGCCCGTTCCCGGCGCCGACATCGAGGTCGAATACATGAACCACGAGCCCCTGCAGGACAAAAAGATGTTCGACGCCGCCGCCAAGGCCGAGGCGCCCCAGGACAGCTTCATGACCATGGGCATCAAGGCCGACGAGAACGGCATGTTCACCTTCGGCATCCCCAAGGCAGGATTCTGGGGCTTCTGCGCCCTGGGCGTTGGTCCCGACAAGACCTTCAAGGGTAAGGAGCTGTCCCAGGACGCCGTAATCTGGGTCAAGGCCGTGGACATGTAGGAATTCCCATCCGATCCAAGGCGAAAGCCACCTCCAGGCGTGCTCCGCGCCGCGCCATGCGGCGCGGAGCACCAACATCCGCATACGGAGCACACATGCCCCCCACATCACAGATGGATACGCGCCCGGCCCATGTCGTGTTCATGGACTGGCTGCGCAAGAACAACTTGAAGCTCACGCCCCAACGCAGCCTGATCCTGGAACTGTTTCTGGAAGCCTCGGACCACATCACGCCCGAAGGCATGTTCCACCAGGCGCGCGAACGCGACGGGGCCATAGGCGCGGCAACGGTCTACCGCACCCTGAAGCTGTTGGCGAAGTCTGGTGTCGCACGGGAAATTCTCTTTGATGACGGCATCATGCACTATGAACTGCTGCACGGCGTCAAGCATCACGACCACATCATATGCACCAGGTGCGGCAAACGGGCCGAAGTCATGGACCCGGCCATCGAGCACCTGCAGGACGAACTGGCGGCCGACTACGGGTTCAAGCTCAAGGACCACAAGATGTTCCTCTACGGCCTGTGCGAACAATGCAGAAACGGCTCAAATCATTAGGATATCCGCCATGCGCACCTCGAAATTACGCATCCCGTCCGTCCCGGCCAGCGCCATGCTCCTCGCAGCCGCGCTTTTCCTGCTTCACGTTCTGGCGCAGCCCATCCCGGCTTTGGCCCACTCCCTGTACATCCAGTCGGGAAGACACGCCGTGGACGAAGGCAAGGCCACTCCCCTGTTCTTCTGTTACGGCCACCGCTTCCCTGTGGACGACGGTGTCCGGGCCAACAAGCTGAAGCGGGTCCGCGTCATCGCACCGGACGGCACGGGCACCGACATCGCCGTGCGCAACGAGACCTGCCTGCATTCGTACATGGTCAAATACGACACCCCCGGCACCTGGGCGCTGACCGCCGAGACCAATCCCGGCTTCTACACCAAGTGGGTGGACAAGAAGGGCCGCCAGCGCAGCACGATAAAGCCCATGAGCGCCATCAAGGACCAGGCGCAATCGGTCGAAAAAAGCCTGTACAGCAAGCAGTACGCCAAGACGTACGTGACCTGCGGGCCCCCCTCGCAGCAGTTCCCGGCCCATGTGGGCCTGGCGCTGGAGCTGGTCCCCTCGGGCGATGTCTTCTCTCTGCGCAAGGGCGACGCGCTCGAACTGACGGTCTTCCGCGACGGCGTCCCCTACCACGGCCCCGGCGCGTGGGACGCGACCTATACCGGCTTCTCCACGCAGCCCGAAGACATGTACCACCCCCGCACCCAGGTGGAAGACGGGGCCTTCGCCGTGCCCCTGGACCACCCCGGACGCTGGTTCGTGCGCTTTTTCATCAAGACCGACGCCACGCCCGACAAACGCGAAGAATATATGCAGCTCAAGCAGACCGCGACCCTGGTCGTCGAGATTCCCAACGAACGTATCAGGCCGCATCCCAAAGGACACTAGAACGCCTCCAAGCCTCAGACCCTCCAACCGTACATCCTGCCAATGGAGCCCGCCTTCGGCCTTTCTCCCGAAGGCGGGCTCACCTTTTTTTCTTGACGTTGACTCTCAATTTCAACAACGAACGGGGCACATGGACTGCTCTCAAGTTTACCCTCGTAAACACCCAGCCGGGAGGAACACGCCATGAGCACTCTCAACCGGATGAACGAATTGAACAGCGAGGCCATGCGGGCGTCCAACGAGGGCCGCAAGGACGATGCGCTCTTCAAGCTGGTGCAGGCAAGCAGGATGGCCAAGGCGCTAGTGCTTCCCGTGCAGGAAGCCGTCATCCGAAACAACATGGGCATCGTCCACCAGGCCGCCGGGGACCTGAACGAAGCCCGATCCTGCTTCCGCCTGGCCGGACGCCTTGCCCGGGAGTACGTGCCAGGGGACCATCCCGTCCTCAAGGCCATTGATGGCAACCTCGAAAAACTGGAAGCCGCCATCCGCGACCAGGCAGCTTGATCAGCCCGGTCCCATCTGCGCCCCGGCAAGGTCCCTTGCCCCCCAGGCCGGATGAATGCCCGAGGCGGACGGCCAGGCAATGTCCGTACACCAAAGCGGGAGTCAGACTCATGACCACAAGAAACACGATCGACAGCAAGGCCTCGCCCCGCGCGTTCCTGAACCGCTCCTTCAAGCTGTTCATGTCTCCTTTGCCCGCACCGCGCCCGTGCGAAAACGAGGCTCCGTCCGACTGCGCGGAGAACACGGCGAAGACCAACGCACGCAGAACATCATCCTCGTGACCGGCCCCCCCTCGCGCGCGAGGGCCAAGGGCCGGCTTATGTGCCGGGGAAACGAATGTCTTGGGGTTGAGGCCGACCGCCCGCGCACAGCCCCCTCCCGGGGGACTCTCCGACTACGGTCGAACGGAAAACTCCCGGCGATATTGGCCGCAACTTCGCAAATGCCGGGGATGAGGAAAAAGCCGGAAGGCGGCTGGGGAGGGAAAGCGGACACGCGCCAGTCCAGGCACGCCCGTCGTCGGTGGCCCGGGGCCGCTCGGCATGAGAGGGATCGCCCGGCACGGTTGAAAGCCGAGGCGTTCGCCCCGGATAACGGCCTTGCACCAGTGGCCCCCGCCGCATGTCTGCCCGGTCAGGTCCCTAGTCATTGCCGCCCTTCCAAGACCCAAGGCGCGCAGAAACGGACCGCGGCAAAACCGAGGTTGCCCGGCGGCACCACAGAGCGCCCTACAGGCCGATCATCGCAGCCCTTTTTTCTGGCATGCCTCGCACACGCCAGTCAGAAACGTCGTATGACCGCTGAGCGAGAACCCCGCCTGGTTCGCGAGCCGTTGCAGCAGCGCCTCCAATTCCGGGTCGCTGACTTCGAACTCCCGACCGCACGCATCGCACACCATATGGTCGTGGTGTTCGCGGCCAAAGACGGGTTCGAACCGCTTTAGTCCGTCCTTGAAGCGCACCACCTCCGCCAGGCCGCACTCCTCCAGCAACTTGAGGGTGCGAAACACCGTGGCAAGCCCCACTCCCTGGTCGGTCTCGTGCACCAACTCATACAACTCTTCACTCGTCACGTGCTCCCGACACTGAAAAAACGTATCCAGAATAACGCGTCGTTGGGACGTCATGTTCATGTTGTGCCGCTTGAGGTGATCGGCAAAAATCTCATGCGGGGTCTTCCCGCCTTGGCTGACATGGTGTTTCATGCACGTATTCTTCGCTCATTCAGCAATAAACGGCAAGCCCCGTCTTCGCGCTCTGTAGTTGCCCAGCCCACACGGGCAAGTCCCCGCACCTCTCCCTGGACATGCAAACCGCAGAGGTCGCCGCTGCGGCGCAAGATGCGGATGGCGATCCGGACAAGGGGGCGCGGCCCCCAAAGCCTTCGGCTCCACAGGTCAAGGACTCTCGGACATGCCGAGTTCCTACGGCCTGCCCGGAGCCTGCCCCATAACCGGGGGCGGCGACGCCATTTCCAAAGGGATCGGCGCACAAACCGCATCGCGGCAATCGACACAGCCCTTCCTCCCCAGACCAGGTCGTACAGAAAATCCCCGGCCCTCTTTGTTCCTGAAGCGGAGCCTGCTCCCAAAGGCATGGTTCTTTTGCTCATTGTCTCTAACCAGCCAAGATACAAGAATATTTATCTTGTAGATTTTGAGAATGAATTTCATTATATAATTACTGCCTCTGCGAGCCGACCTGGATGGCCATCGGCTCCCCCCAACGGTTCTTCTTACAAACGGAGTCACCTGTGCCGAAACGCAAAGGAAAAGGGCGGCATTGCAAGAGAAACTGCATGCTGCACGATGTCACTCTCGGGAAATGCGCAAAGATTCTCTGCCACCATGCCAAGGGCGCCATACGCCAACGGCTCCTGGACCTGGGGTTCGTGCCCGAGTCGGAAATCTCGGTCATCCGCAGGGCGCCCCTCGGGGACCCCATCGAATGCCGCGTGGCCAACTACAAGGTGACCCTGCGCGCTTCGGAAGCGGCCCTCATCGAAGTCGAGTGCGACTAACCCCCAACTGAAGCAAGGCAGAGAAGACCCATGACGACGACCACCGAGGCCGACCGCAAGGAATTGCTGGTGGGGCTGGCCGGGCAGCAGAATGCCGGCAAGTCGACCACCTTCAACATGCTCACCGGAGCCAACCAGCACATCGCCAACTATCCCGGCGTCACCGTCGACAAGAAATCCGGTTCCTACCGATACAAGAACATCCGCGTCGAGACGGTCGATCTCCCGGGCACCTACAGCCTGACCTCCTTTTCCCTGGAGGAGCGGGTCGCCAGGGACTTTCTGATATCCGAAAAGCCCGACGTCATCGTCAACGTGGTGGACGCCTCCTCGCTCAAGCGCAGCCTCTACTTCACCTTCCAGGTGTTGGAGATGGGCCTCCCCGTGGTGGTGGCGCTGAACATGATGGACGTGGCCAAGCGCAACGGCACCATCGTGGACGTCTCCCGCCTTGAGCACAGGCTCGGCGTCAGCGTGATCCCCACCGTGGGACGCAGGGGCAAGGGCAAACAAGAGCTGCGCGACGCCATTCTCGCCACGGCGGGCCGGGAAGAGCACCACGCCCTGCGCATCACCTATGAGGACCTGGAACCGGAAATCGAACGGCTCCAGGCCGGGCTGGCCGAAACGGACCTGGCCCGGTCCCATCCTTTGCGCTGGCTGGCGGTGAAGCTGGTCGAAGGCGACAGCGAGGCGGACCGGATCGTCCGCGAGGCGCTGGGTGATGGATGCCGGACGCTGGCCGAAGCCGCCCGCATCCGGGAAGAGTTCGCACAAGACCACTACATGGGCGTGGCCGATTACATGGTGGGCTGCCGCGATTCCCTTGCCACGGACATCATAGAAACCTGCGTCACCGAGGAAAAAGACGGCAAGGACGCCATCACCGAGCTCATCGACAACGTGGTGCTCAACCGTTTCGCCGCCCCCTTCTTCCTCATCGCCACCGTCTTCGTCATCTACCAGCTTTCCATCGTCCAGGGATATGAACTGACGAACTACTGGTGGCCCTACCTGGCCAAAATACGCGGCTTCGTGGCGGGGCTTCTCCCCGACGCGGGCCTGCTGCAGGACCCGTATGTCCGGTCCATGGGGCTTTGGATCGTGGACTCGGCCAACGCGCTGCTCAACTACATTCCGATCTTCCTGATCCTGTTCGCCCTCATCGCCATCCTGGAGGACAGCGGCTACATGGCCAGGATCGCCTTCATTCTGGACAAGCTGTTCCACTCCTTCGGGCTGCACGGCCAGTCGACCCTGCCCTATATCCTGGGCGGCGTTTTTGCCGGCGGTTGCGCGGTTCCCGGCGTCATGTCCACCAAGGGCATCCCCGACGAACAGGCGAGAATGGCGACCATCCTCACGGTTCCCTACATGAACTGCCTGGCGAAGATTCCCTTCTACACCCTGCTCATCAACGTCTTCTTCGCCCCGTACAAGTCCTGGGCCATGCTGTTCCTGTCCACCATCACCATCTTCGTGGCGCTCCTGGTGGCGCGCCTGCTGACGGCGACGGTGCTCAAGTCCATGGAAACGGCGCCTTTCGTCATGGAACTGCCCAAGTACCACCCGCCGACGCTGTTCGGCGTGGGTCAGCGCGCCGTCGAGCGCACGTGGCAATACATCAAGAAGGTGGGCAGCATCGTGGTGGCCGTCTCCATATGCGTGTTCACCCTGCTCCAGTTCCCGGGCGTGCCCGACAAGGAAATGGCCGACTTCAAGGACGGCATGCAGCAGGCCGTGCAGACGTTCCACCATGCGATCGCTTCCAGCTCCTATGCCGACCAGTTCGCCGAAGAGTCGGCCGTGTCGACCGTGATAAACCTGTACAACGACTATAAAAGCGACAGGATGAACGCCAAGGGGAAAGAGGCATCCAGGGCCGTGACGGCGCGCTACAAGGAGGAGCACCCCGACCTGTTCATCTTCCTCAAGTCCGGAAAGGACAAAGACGCCAAAAAGGTGAACAAGGCCCTGCGCAAGCTCGTCTCGACCCGCAAGGCCATACGCCAGCAGATGAAGGAAGCCCAGATCAGTTCCAGCTTCCTGGGCATGATCGGACGCACGCTCGAACCCGTCACCCAGTGGGCAGGGTTCAACTGGAAGATCAACGTGGCCATTCTCTCCTCGTTCGCGGCAAGGGAATCCAGCGTCGCCACAATCGGCGTCCTCTACCAGCAAGGCGCGGACGAGAACAAAAGCCTCGAGGAGCGCATGGGCACCGAGGCCGGGCAGATCGGGTTCTCGCCGCTGCACGCCCTGGCCATCATGGTCTTCTTCGCCCTCTACCCGCCCTGCCTGGCGACCACCATCATGATCAAGGTCCAGACCGGATCATACAAATGGATGATCTTCTCCATGCTGTTCCCCACCGCGCTCGGCTTCCTGGTCGCGACGGTCATCTTCACCGGCGGCAGCACATTGGGGCTCAGCGGCATACAAATGATGGGGGTCTTCTATTGCTCGGTGGCCCTGCTCACCATCGGCACCGGCCTGTTCAAGCCGTGGGGCAAAAAGCTCAAGCCGTTGCCCGACCTCAGGCCGCAGCCCAAAACCGAATAGACCACGAACAAGGAAGGGGGTGTGGAAGCCATGCGGCTCCACCCCCCCGCTTCGCCCCGGGAGATACCCCGCCGAGGGCCTTGGGCAGGGACTCTTCGGCTCCCTGTCGGGTGCCATCGTCCCTTTGCTCCGAGAAATATGAACAGGGCGGGCGGGCATGCGGGCGAAGCCCCGGCATCGGTCAACGCGCTCTCACCCGCGCAACACCGCCGCAGGCCCCCTCCCCCACCCCCGAATCGGGTGGGCGCGTCCAGGAACGGGAACGACGCGCACGGCATTGAATTGAGAATTCATTCTCATAATTTGCCCACGGATACCACCCAACATATCATCCCCCTCAAGAGTACGCGGACAGTGAAACAGACCATCATCATACGACATTCCATTCCCGGCAGGGTCCGGTTCGGCATCCGGGGATTGCGCGGCAACGACGCCCTGGCCGCCACCCTGGATATGGAACTGGGCAGGCTTTCCTTCATCGAAAACGTGCGGGCCAATGTGCGTTGCGGCAGCCTGGCCGTCCGCTTCGCCCCGGGCAAGGTCGGCAGGCAGGCCGTCATGGACCATGTGGCGGCCCTCATGGACGCCCCCGCGCCGCAGCGCCCCGCCTCGGCGCACGCCCCCGCCTGCGCATCGCCCCTGTGCGAATGCAGCGCCTGCCGCGAGACCCGCACCGGCTGCAACCCCGTCAAGCCCGCCCTGCGGCGGTTCATCGGCATCAGCGCCGTCATGGGCGTGGTGTTCGTGCGCACCGCCGTCGTGGGCCTGACCGTGGCCGAGACGGCGTTCAGCCCGCTGGGCCTCATCGCCATGGGCTTTTCCCTGCCCCTGTTCAAGCAGGCCTACAAGCAGTTCAAGGACAAGCGCTTCACCCTGGAGGCCTTCCTGGGGGCGAGTTGCGTCGCCGCCGTGGCGGCGGGCGAGGCGCTCACCGCCTTCGAGGTCCTGTGGATCAACTCCGGGGCCGAGTTGGTCAAGGCCTGGATAACGGAACGCTCCCGCCGATCCATCGGCCAGATATTGGAGATTTCCTCCCATCACACCTTCATCCTCGTGAACGGCGTGGAAGTGGAGACCGAGGTCAAGGACCTCAAGCCCGGGGACGTCGTGGTCCTGCACACCAGCGAGAAGGTCTGCGTGGACGGCGAAATCGTCGACGGCGAGGCCCTCATGGACGAGGCCTCCATCACGGGGCGTCCCGATTTCGTGCCCAAGGCCAAGGGCGACGAGGTCCTGGCCGGCACCTTTGTGCGCCAGGGCGTCATCTACGTGAAGGCGCGCGAAGTGGGCGACAGGACCTATCTGTCCCGCGTGCTGCGCATGGTCGAGGACAGTCTGGATAACCGCGCCCCCATCGAGGGCGTGGCCGACAAGCTGGCCGCGAACCTGGTGAAGGTCGGCTTCGTGACCACCACCGGGACATATCTGCTCACCGGCAGCCTGTGGCGCGCGTTCACGGTCATGCTGGTCATGGCCTGCCCCTGCGCCACGGTTCTGGCCGCATCGACGGCGGTGAGCGCCGCCATCAGCGCAGCGGCGCGGCGCAACATCCTCATCAAGGGCGGGCGCTATCTCGAAGAAGTGGGCAAGACCGACACGGTCTGCTTCGACAAGACCGGCACGCTGACTACCAACGACCCCGTACTGGCCCGCATCGTCCCCATGCGCGGCACCGACTCGCAGCGGCTGCTGCAAATGGCCGTCTCCGTCGAGATGCACAACCACCATCCCCTGGCGCAGGCCATCAAGAACGAGGCCGACGCCCGCAAGGTCGAGGCTCAGGAGCACACCGTGTGCGAATACTACCTGGGCATGGGCATGCGTGCCGAGGTGCACGGCCACGAAATCCTCGTGGGCAACGCCAAGCTCATGGACAAGCACGGCGTGCCCATGGACGGGGCCGCGGCCAAGGCCTCGCCGCTGCGCCGCAAGGGCCGCACCGTGCTGTACGTGGCGGACGACAAGAATATCCTGGGCCTGTTGGCCTTCGACAACCTGATACGCCCCGAAAGCCGCGACGTGGTCCGCCGCCTGCGCCGAGGCGGGGCGGACAACGTGGTGCTCATTACCGGCGACGAACCCAACACGGCCAACGAACTGGCCAAAAGGCTGGACATCACGAGCTGCCACGCCTCCGTCATGCCCGAGGACAAGGCGGTCATCGTGGCGGACCTCCAGCGGGAAGGCGGCAACGTCCTCATGGTGGGCGACGGGGTC
The DNA here is from genome assembly GCA_963556075.3 of Oceanispirochaeta sp. GTDB lineage: Bacteria > Spirochaetota > Spirochaetia > DSM-2461 > DSM-2461 > Oceanispirochaeta. The sequence continues at coordinate 207,623 of CAUVYB020000002.1, forward strand.
AACGACGCCCTGGCCCTGGCCAAGGCCGACGTGGGCGTGGCCATGGGCGCGGGCGGCTCCGAGGTCGCCATCGAAGCGGCGGACATCGCCCTGGTCAACGACGACCTGGGCGGGCTGGTCTACGTGCAGTCCCTCAGCCAAGCCACGCTGACCGTCGTTCACCAGAACTTCTGGATCGCCACGGGGTCGAACCTGGCGGGGGTGGTGTTCGGCGCCATGGGCCTGTTGACGCCCATCATGGCGGGCATGCTGCACATCGGCCACTCCCTGGGCGTGCTGGCCAACTCGGCGCGCCTGCTGCGTTACGAACCGTCGCCCCTGCAAACGGACGATGATCCGAGGGAGCAATAGGCGATGTTGGAATTTCGGACCTTGCTGGAACTTCGGGACCACCTGGCCATCCGGGACCACGTGGCCGGACGCATTCAGTTGCGCTTTTCATCCAGGCTGCTGAAGGACCCGAGAACCGAGGAACTGCGGCGGGCGGCGGATGCGGGGATGCCCCCGTGCATCAAGGACATCAAAGTCAACCTGTTCACCCGCACGCTGACGGTGCATTACGACACCACGGCCATCGTGCCCGAGGAACTGCATGAAGCGTTGATTACCGAGGACCGCGACAGGTTCGAGGAGTTGGCGTCCAGATTCGACGAACCAGGAACCGTGTAACATCATCAGGAGAATACGGCATGGAGAGCATGAATCACTTTCTTGGTGCGCAAGGCGACATGAATGCCGCAGCCCGGGCGCAGGGGGCCGATGCCGCCTCGACCCAAGGCCCGGCTCAGCCCCAGGGCGCACCCCGGGCCGACGCATCCGCCCAGGCCCGGCAGGGCGCTTACGCCGACGCCACGGGGCAACCCGGCCAGGGTGCGCCCCAACCCGGCGGCTATTATCAATATGTCCCCGGCGCGGGCTTCGTGCAGGTGCAGGGCCCCGCCACACAGCCCGGCACGATGGGGGCGGCCACGCAGCCCGGCATGGGCTACGACCCCGCGCAGGCCGCCGCCGCGCAGCAGGCCATGGGCATGCAGGGCGCTGGCTACGCCGCGCAACCCGGCATGGGCTATCCCAACATGGGGTTCGCCGATCCCGCCGCCATGGCCGCCGCGCAACAGGCCGCCGCGCAACAAGCCGCAGCCGCCCAAGGCCTGTACGGCCAGGGCGTGCCCGACGCCTCCAAGGCCAAATTCGACCAGAACAAACTGGGCAAGATGTACGGCGTCATCGGCGACATTATGAACGGAGAGCAGCCCGACACCGAGCAGCTTCTCGGCCTGTTCCAGGATTCCGACGGCGAGTTCTGGAAAGGCGCGCTCGTGGGGGCCGCCGCAGGACTCCTGGTGGGCAACGAGGCCGTTCGCGGCGCCATCGCGGGCACCTTCGGCTCCATGTACTCCAAGGTGTTCGGCGGTGAAAAAGAGCCGCAGGTCCAAGTGACCCTGGACAAGGACAAATAATACACAATCCTCTTTCACTACAGACTAAGGAGCAGGCTATGATCGACAAAAAGACCAAGACCCCCGTCCCGGGTGGGGCCGTCATGGGCGCGTTCGTGTTCGGCGCCATCGTCGGCGGCACCGGCGCCGCGGCCAGGGGCATCCGCGAAGCCCGCGAAGGCAGAAAGACCAACCGCGATGTGGCCCTCGACGTGACCCGCGAAGCCGGCGCCACCGCCGTCGCGGCAGGAGCCGCCACCGCCGTGGTCGGCGCGCTGGGCATGGGTCCCGTCCTGTCCACGCTGGGCATCGTGGCCGTGGCGACGGGCACGAAGTACGCCATGGATTCCCTGCTGACGCTTTCCGATACGACCTCGCCCGCCGAGCCGCAGGTGACTGTACGCGCCACGCCCGCACCGGCCCCGACGGCCCCCAAGAAGGCCCCGGCCAAAAAAGTCGCCGCCAAGAAAACCGCCGCCAAGGCCGCTCCCAAGAAAAAGCCCGAAGCCCAAACCGACGGCGACAACAAATAGCGCACCGCCCCAAAGGAGTACGACATGAGCGATTATTACGTGAATCAGCCCCAGCCCGGTGCGTCCTCGCAGGAAGGAGCCTATCAGCGCACTCCCCAGCAGCCGTCCTACTACTTCCAGGACAGCAACGCCTACGGCGCGGTGAACGCCCAGGCCGCAGGGCAGTACGCCACCCAGTACCCGGCCAATTATTCCACCGAGTATGCCGCCCCCGCGCAGCAGACCACGGACGGCGCGCTGTCCTCGTGGTTCGCCTTCACCAACGCCGACTACCTCAAGGGCCTGGTCCTGGGCGCGGGCGTGGCCGTCGTCGCCACCAACCCCACCGTGCAGAAGGCCGTGGTCTCCGGCGCGGTGAAAATCTGGGCGGCCCTGCAGGGCGGCGTCGAGGAACTCAAGGAACAGGTCCAGGACGCCAAAGCAGAACTCAGCCAGGAGTAGCGACATGGCCGACAACACCACCTCGTCGCCCCTGGTGCCGACCATGACCGCCAAGACCAAGCGCACCTTGGCCAAGGCAGGCATGGCGGCGTCGCTGGGCACCCTTGTGGCCACCGGACTCATGGAGACCAGCAAGACGGAGACGCTCAAGAAGGTTCACCTGTGGTCCGGCTTCGCCCTGGTCGGGTTCTCCTATTGGCACTATTCATTGTACAACCAACCGAAATCCGGCGGTGGAAGCAAGTAATGGCAGCATTGGCGCACACCGGCAAACGGGCGTTCACCATCGCGCATGAGGTCCCTACGCGGATGCGCCTGCGCAGCCACAGGCTCCTCGACCCGTCGCTGGATCTCAAATACCTCGAAGCCCTGGTGGAGGCGCTCCCCGGCGTGGAGTCGGCGCGCGTCAACAAATGGGGGCTGAGCATCGCCGTCGCCTACGACGGCGTCCCCCAAAACCGCGAACGGCTCCTGAACCTCCTTGAGAACATCCCCACGGAGGCCTACACACCCGGCGGCGCGGGGGGGGACGCACTCTCCCTGCCGCTGGTGGCGGCCCAGGGGGCGGTCGCGGCGGCGACTCCGTTCGTCCCGCCCGCCGTGGGGGGGCCCGCCAGCTGGCTGCTGGGCCTGCCCACCATCATGCAGGGGCTGCACACGCTGCTCTACGACGGGGTGAAGGTCGAGGTGCTCGACGCCTCCGCCGTGGGCTTCTCGCTGCTGCGCAAGGATTACTTCACGGCCAACGCCATCGTAGCCATGCTCGGCCTGGGGTCCTACCTGGAAAGCTGGACCGAAAAGAAATCCGACGACCTGCTCAAGAGCCTCCTGCGCCCGCAGGTGGAGATGGTCTGGGTCGAGCGCGACGCCCAGGAGGTCCAGGTGGAGTTCAGCGAACTCACCGTGGGCGACCTCGTCATCTGCGGTTCCGGCGAGCTGGTGCCCGTGGACGGCGTGGTCGTGGACGGCGACGCGGCGCTGAACCAGAGTTCCATAACGGGCGAATCGCTGCCCGTTCACGTCAGCCAGGGCGACGACGTCCTGTCCGGCGCGGTGGTGGAGGACGGCCGCATCAAGATCGCGGCCGGCAACGTGGGCGGCGAGACGAGCATGGCGCGCATCGGGCGGTTTCTGGAGAACTCCCTGCGCACCCAGTCCGCATCGCAGAAGAAAAGCGACGAGCTGGCCGACAAGCTGGTCCCCGTCACCTTCGCCCTGGGCCTGGGACTCTTCGCCCTGACCCGCGACGTGAGCCGCGCGGCCTCGGTGCTGACCGTGGACTATTCCTGCGCCATCAAGCTGGCCTCCCCCGTGGCGGTCAAGACCGGCATGCACACCGCCGGGCACTGCGGCGTGCTGCTCAAGGGTGCGCAGGCCCTGGACAACCTGGCCCGCATCGACACCATCGTCTTCGACAAGACCGGCACCCTGACCCTGGGCGACCTGAAGGTCGCCGACGTACGCCCGTTCAACGGCATGAAGCCCGACGCCCTGCTGGCCCTGGCCGCCGGGGCCGAGGAACACTACTCGCACCCCGTGGCCCGCGCCGTGGTGGCCGAAGCCAAGGCCCGGGGGCTCGAACTGCCGCCCATCAGCCAGGTGGACTTCATCGTGGCCCATGGCGTCTCGGCCTATGTGGAGGGCGAACGCGTGCTGGTGGGCAGCCGCCATTTTCTCGAAGACGACGAGGGGGTGGACTGCTCCGCCATGGCCGACAGGGGCCGCGAGCTGCGCGCCGAGGGCAACTCGCTGCTCTACGTGGCGCGCGGCGCACAGCTCCTGGGCGTCATCGCCCTGCGCGACGAATTGCGCCCCGAGGCCTCCGAGGCGCTGGCCATGCTCAAGGAGCGCGGCGTCGAGAACATCGTCATGCTCACGGGCGACCACAAGGACACGGCGCAATCCATCGCCCAAGCGCTGGGCTGCATCGACGAGGTCCACTGGGAACTCAAGCCGGAGGACAAGGCCGCGCTGGTCAAACGGATCCAGGAGTCGGGCAGGTTCCTCGCCTTCGCGGGAGACGGGGTCAACGACGCCCCGGCGCTCGTGTCGGCGGACGTGGGCATCTGCATGCCCGGCGGAGCGGACCTCGCCCGCGAAGCCGCCCAGGTGGTGCTGCTGGAGGACGACCTGCGCATTCTGGCCGTTGCGCGCGACGTGGCCGAGCAGACCCAACATGTGCTCAAGCGGTCCTTCCAGGCCGCGGTAGGCATCAACTCCGCCGTGCTCTTGGCGGCCGGCACGGGCAACCTGTCACCCGTGGCCTCGGCTTTCCTGCACAACGCCAGCACCATCGGCATCCTCGGCTACGCGGCCGCCGCTGGTCGGCGCAAGCCGGATTCCGTCGCCGTCATACACGACACGGACGTCTCCAAGGGAGATCGTTAATGTATTCAAGTCTCGTACACGCCCCGACGGGCGTTCCCCTGACCATCTCGCGCATCAACGACGAGGACCTCGAAGCCCGAATGGGCCGCATGGGGCTGTTCGCCGGTGCCGAGGTCACACGCCTGGACGAGGACGTCGCCCTCCAAACAGTGCGGGTCAAAGGCCCCAAGGGCGAGGTCGTGCTCGGCGGCGGCATGGGCGGCAAGGTCGTCGCCCATCTGGACGACGGGCGCATGATTCCGTTGGTGGAGATGCAGCCGGGCGAGACCGGCCATGTGGAATGCGTCACCGCCGGAGGCCCCCTGCGCGAGGGCATGGCCGCCCTGGGCATCAAGGACGACGATCCCATCGAATTCATCCGCATGTTGCCGCCCATGGAATTCGTGGCCGTTGTCGAAGGCCGGGGCCGCATCCGCCTGCCCGAGGGAATGGCCGCGAAAATCCTTGGCAGCATGGGCGCGATGCACTGCCAGTTCGCCAATGCCCAGGCGGGAATGGACTTCGTGGTGGAACGCATCATCGGCGGCCACCGCGCCCAGCGCGCCATCGCATCGCTGCACATCAAGCCCGGCTTGGTCATGCAGCTGGAGTCCGTCGAAAAGGCCTCCAGCTATCGGCTGGAAAGCGGCAATCGCTACGTCATAAGCAGCAGCGAAGGGCTGCGCCTCTTCCTGCGCCGCGACCAGGCGGACCTCGTGGTCGTCCTTTACGACGACGCGGCGGAGGACCGGGATTGATGCCCCAAGCCTCCGGACGAAGGCCACGCATCGTCCACCAGACCGCCACCCGGCTCCGTATCCGCTGGCGACGGCTGCTGGCCCCGGACCTGGACGCCGACTACCTGAGCGCCTGGCTCGGCAACCTGCCGGGGGTGAAGGACGTGCGCGTCAACCCCGGCGGCAGCTGCCTCGTGGTCGCGCACGACGGACGCGACGAAGCCGTCGAAGGCATCCTGGCCGCCTTGGCCGCCCCCCCGGCCCACGCCTTTCAAAGCAAAAAATCCATGGTCCCGCGACGGCGTCTCGCCGACGCCGCTTTTTACGGAGTCCTGGCCGGGGCCGTTCCGTTCCTGCCGCCCGCCGCGCAAGGCGTCGTCGCCACGGCCATGGGCGCGGGCACCGTGCTGCGAGGGGCGGATACGCTCATCAACGAAGGTCTCAAGGCGCGGACACTGGACATGGCCACCATCGGGGCCAGCCTGCTGCGCGCCGATTTCGCCACGGCGTCGTCCATCGCGGCCTGGGTCGTTGCCGGCGAATACCTGCGCGACCTCAACGACGACCGCTCCAACTCCCTGCTCAAGCGGCTCATCGCCGACCCCGTGGACGAGGTCTGGGTGGACCGGGGCGGACGCGAATACGCCGTGGGGTTCGACGAGGTCGTTCCGGGCGACGTAGCCCTGTTCGGCAGCGGCGAACTCGTGGCCGTGGACGGCACCGTGCGCCAGGGCAAGGCCATGCTGGACACCGGCTCCATCACGGGAGAGTCGGCCCCCTTCCTGGTCCGCGCGGGCGACAGGGTCCTGTCCGGCAGCGTCGTGGTGGAGGGCAGGCTGAAGGTCGACGTGCTGCGCGGCGGAACCCAGACCAACATGGCCCGCATAGCCGAATTCATGACCCGCGCCCTTGGCGAACAATCGCTGACGGAACGCAAGAGCGCGAGGCTGGCCGACGCCCTGGCCCCCATCACCTTCGGCCTGGGGGCGGCCCTGTATGCCGCCACGGGCGACATGGAACGCGCACTGTCCGTATTAACGATCGATTTCGCCTGCGCCGTGAAGTTACCCTCCCCCGTGGTGCTCAAGACATCCATGTATGCCGCCGCCAAGGAGGGCGTGCTGTTCAAATCCGGGACGGCGCTGGAGCAGCTCGCCGAGGTGGACGCCGTGGTCTTCGACAAGACCGGCACCCTGACCATGGGCGAACTGTCCATCACCGACATCGTTCTGGCCCAAGGAAACGACGAGGACGAATTCCTGCGGCTGGCCGCCGCCGTGGAGGACCGCTACGGCCACCCCATCGGGCGCGGCGTCATCCGCGAGGCCGAGCGGCGCGGGCTGCCCCCCCGCGAGGCCCTGGACGTGGACCTCAGCGTGGCCCACGGCGTCAGCGGCATGGTGGACGGCCAGCTGGTGAGCGTGGGCAGTCTGCACTTCATCAACGACGATCGCGGCGTGGATTGCAGCGCCCTTGCAGCCGAGACGGCGAAGTTGCGCAGCCAGGGCAAGAGCCTAGTCTACGTCGCGCGCGGCGACAGGTTGGAAGGCGTTGCCGCCCTGCGCGACACCGTGCGGCCCGAGGCCGACGACGTCGTCGGTTTTCTGCGCGACAGCGGCATATCCAAAATCATCATGCTCACCGGGGATCACGAGGACACGGCCAAATCCTTCGCCAGCACCTTCCCCCACATCGACGAGTTCCTGTATGAACTGTCCCCCGAGGACAAGGCCGCCGTGGTCGCATCGCTCAAGAACGCAGGGCACCGCGTCGCCGTCGTGGGCGACGGGGTGAACGACGCCCCGGCCTTCACCGCCGCCGACGTGGGCATCTGCATGTCGCGCAGCAAAGGGCTGGCCCGCGAGTCGGCCCAAGTGGTGCTGGAGAGCGATTCGCTGGCGGGGCTCATCACGGCACGCACCGTGGCGCTGCGCGTGGACGGCATCCTCCAGGCCTGCTTCAAGGCCGGGGTGGGCGTGAACGTCGGCCTGTTGCTGGCCGCCGGGGCGGGCATGCTGCGCCCGGCCGGCGCCGCCGCACTGCACAACCTGAACACCTTCGCCATCCTCGGCGCCGCCGCGTGGGCCGCAGCCCGCGGCCACGGCGTCCCCGACGCTCCCGCATAGCCGCGCACACCGGCAAGGCTCCGTCCCCCACACCGGACATCGCGCCCCAAAACGCCCCGGCCCTGCAACCTGTCACCCGCAGGGCCGATAAATGACGAAAGGCATCCGCGCAACGCCCGAAAGCGTTTGCGGATGCCTTTTCGTTGTGCGCAGTCGAGAGGTTGCTCGCCGCGCTTGCCCCCTGCACCAACCGCCCCTTTGTTCAGGGCCGGGTCGTCTTTGCGGTGGCGGTGCCGACGGCGAGCAGGGAGGTCACGCGGCCCCTTCGACGGCGTTCTCTTCCTTGGCCGACTTGACCATTGAAGCGACGCCGTCCTTGGCCTGCTTGACGGTGTCGACCGTCCAGTCCTTGGCCTTGAGGCCCGCCTTGATGGTGGCCTTGGAGGCCTTCTGCACGGCTTCAGACTTGGTCGCGGCGTACCCGATCAGGCCGCCTGCGACGAGACCAACCGAAAAAATCGCCACTTTACCGAGACTCATAGAATACTCCTTATTTTCAAGTTGTTATGCTTCAGCCTTTTCCTTGGGTACGGGCTGATAGCCGAAACGCTTGTCCCACAGATACTTGGTGCCCGCGGCCACGCCCATGATGCCGACGAAACCGAGCAGGCCGCCGATGCCCAGCGCCCCGGTCACGGCCACTCCGGCGGCGGTGGCGATGCCGGTGCCCACGGACTCCTTGGCCACGTCCGACACGGCTTCGCCCTTGGTCATTTCGCCGTCGCCGACGCGCTTGATGTTGCGGGCGGCGGCGACGGTGCCGCCGACGACGGTGCCGATGGTTCCGGCTGCGCCGACAGCGGCGGGAAGCAGTACACGGGTTGCGGCAGTAGTCATGAGGGCCTCCTTGCTTGTCCGCCTTCGAGATGCGGCGGATCGAGAATGCTAATTGAGAAAAGTGGACAAATCGTAGTCCACGGTATCGGCCAACTGCGCGGCCACGGCCTCGAACTCCTCGGCGCTCCGGCTGATGAACAGCCTGTGCAGCAGTTCCGGCTCTATCATTTCCTTATCGTAAAGGACCGTCATGGACCGAGTCAGCGGATTGAACCTCGTCTTGGTGATGCCGGGCATATCCTGGTTTTTCGGCGGACCGAATCCATTCACCTTGACGTACTCGATGACCTTGGGGTTGCCGATGACCCCCATGCCGATCTTCAACTTCAATTTTCCGGGGGTATGGCTGCCGATGTGAATGTGGCTGCGCAACCCCAACATGAGTTCGAGATCCATTAAAAGGCTCCCTGCACGGCGGGCCGGCTAAAGATGTCGATTATTTCATTCTCCGAGTACACGCGGGGATCGAACCTGACGACGACGCCCGCGCATTTCGTGTTGGCGCGCACCCAGAGGATGCCGTCCATGCCCTCGGCGCGCTTTTCTAGACTGCGCGCCGCTGTTTCATTGTGCCTCACCGACGACATCCTGAACCGGACCCGGTGGGGCAAGGAATGTTTGACCCGTATCCCTGACAACACACAACCCCCTTGAAAAATTATACTATCGGACACAAGACTTCCTTCATGTCTACAATATACGCCCCTGCACATGCATGTAAAATATCGACGGTGAATTCCAATATCAACAGGGGGCTATGGTTTGCGCCAACGGCCAACTCACTGAAAGCCGCCCTTCCCGCAGCTCGGTCAACTCGACGAGCCGAGCACCTGGCCCCCCGCGAAGCAGAGACGCCATCCTTCGTCCCAAAAGGTGCGCTCAGCACATTCGCCACGCTGACCGCAACCCTGTTCCACCCCTGTTCCGTACTTCCCTCATCTGGAAGGGATGCCGACAAGACCATCAACATTTCCGGCACGATGACGCAGCAAGGCGGCGCAGAAGGCCCGCTGGCCCTCGGCATGAACGAGCGCATCCGGCCCTGAAAAAAGTCGCCCATCACGACATGATGGGGCGAAACGGCATGCGTTCTCGCCCTTGCGCATATTATTGTTGATTTTGATTTTCATATTCAATAGAGTCATCTTCAGGACGCACAACACCAAACACCCGTTCCAGAACCATGAAACAGCACGGCTTCAGCCTCTCGTCGGACTCCGGAGAGGTCTTCAACGTCGATCCGACCGGCCCCATCACCTTCGACATAGAGCGGGACGACTTGTTTGCGGCGACCGCCACGGTACTCCCCGGCCAAGTCATCATCCAGTCCACGGACATCCGGCTTCGTTCGCCCCGCAGCTTCACGTTCGCGGCCGACAATACGCCGTTGACCCTGTCCTTCTGCCTGGAGGGGCGCGCCAACATCTCCATCGGCGTCTGCGGCAAGCCGCCCGTGAACGTCATCCACTCACCCGCCCTGTGCGCCATCAGCCACCTGCCCCGGGCCGAGGGCGTCTGGAGACCCGCCACGGGCCGCTTCCGCTCGGTCAGCCTGGCCATGCCCGCCCCCCACGACCTCGCCCTGTGGCGGGAGTTCGGCTGCCTGCTCCCACCGGAACTCGAACCCATGGCCCGGGGCCTCGCCCCACACGACTTCTTCCATTCCCTGCCCGTCACGCCACAGATGCAGGCCGCCGTAAGCACCCTGGCCGCGTGCCCCGTCGAAGGTCGGGCCAAACAGCTCTATCTGGAATGCAAGTCGCGTGAGCTGCTGATCCTGATGATCGCACACATGGGGCGCATGCGCGCCCTGTCCGCACAGGCCATTCCCCTGTCCGACGCCGACACCCAGAGCATCCACGAGGCCTGGCGCATCCTGGTGGCGAACCTGGTGAACCCGCCGTCTCTCGTGCAGCTGGCGCGCATGGCGGGCATCAACGAATTCAAGCTTAAAAAGGGATTTCGCCAGATATTCGGCACCACCCCGTTCAACCACCTGCGCGAGACCAGGCTGGAAACGGCCCGCGCGCATCTGGAGAGCGGCAAGTACAACGTCTGCGAGGCCTGCATGGCCGTGGGCTATTCCAACCTGGGCAATTTCATCGGGCTGTACCGCAAGCGGTTCGGCATGACGCCGGGCGACGTCGTGCGCTGCGCCCAGCGCACGCGGCATGGGGCGCACTGACCGCGCCCGCCCCTCTCCCCATCAGAACAACGACATGAATGCGGCCAAGGCCGCACGGAGAATCAATGAGACCAAGTGAAATAACCACCGCCCTCGAAACCCTGACCGCCATCCGGCAGCCCGCCTTCTTGTGGGGAGCGCCGGGAGTGGGCAAAAGCCAGATCGTGGCCCAGCTCGCCGGCAGGCAAGGAGTCCAGCTGCTCGACGTGCGCGCCGTGCTGCTCGACCCCGTGGACCTGCGCGGGCTGCCGCGCATCGACGGCGAACGCGCCCAATGGTGCCCCCCCGCGTTCCTGCCCAGAGACGGCGAGGGCATCCTCTTCCTGGACGAACTCAACGCCGCGCCGCCGCTGGTGCAGGCGGCCTGCTACCAACTCATCCTCGACCGCCGCCTGGGCGAATACGAACTGCCCGACGGCTGGACCGTGGTGGCGGCGGGCAACCGCGAGTCCGACCGCGCCGTGACCCACCGCATGCCCTCGGCCCTGGCCAACCGCATGGTGCACCTGCACTTCGAGGCCGACCTCGATGACTGGCTGGCCTGGGCCGAGGCCAACAACATCCCGCCACTGCTGCGCGCATTCCTGCGGTTCCGCCCCCGGCTGCTGCACGACTTCGACCCCCAACGCGGAGAAAAGGCCTTCCCGTCGCCCCGCACCTGGGAGGTCGCGGCCCGGATCATGGACAGCGCGCCGCCCAAGAGCGTGATGCAGGGCATGATCGCCGGAACCGTGGGCGACGGGGCCGCCACGGAACTGGCCGCATATCTGCGGGTCTGCGCGAACCTGCCCGATGCGGGCCAGGTGTTGGCGAATCCGGATTACGTACCGGTTCCCGACGACCCGGCAACCCTCTACGCCCTGTGCGAGTCGCTGGCCTCCACGGCCACGGCACAGACCATGCCCGCCATGACCCGCTACGCCATGCGCATGCCCGCCGAATTCGGCGTGCTGCTCATGCGCGAGGCCGCCAGGAACGACCGGGACATCGTCCAGACCCCCGCCTTCGCCGACTGGGCGCGGGCCAACAGCGAGGTGCTGGTCTGATGGACGAAGCCGCCCGCTCGCGCATGATCCGCGCCCGCGCCGAACTCGTGCTCGGCCACCCGTTCTTCGCCGCGCTGGCTTTGCGCCTGCCGCTGGCCGAGGACACCCGATGCCGTTGCGCCTGGACCGACGGTCGGCGGCTGGCCTACAACCCGTCGCGCGTGCGTTCGCTCCCGCTGGAACAGGTGGTGGGCGTCCTGGGGCACGAGGTGCTGCACGTGGCCTGCGGCCACCATCTGCGCCGCCAGGGACGCGACGAACACCTGTGGAACACGGCCTGCGACCACGCCATCAACTGGATATGCCTGGACGCGGGCCTGGAACTCCCCGACGGCTACGTGGACGACCCGGAGTTGCGCAACCTGCCCGTGGAGGAGATCTACACCAGGCTCCTGTCCCGAAAGGGCGAGGAGGAGCACGGCGGCGCCCAGTCCTCCAGCGAAGGGGAGTCCGTGGACGCGGACGACGACGCCAGGGCGGCGGGTGAACAATCCGAGACCGGGGACGACGAACACGCCTCAGGCGAATCCGACGAAGAACGAATGGCCGACGGCGACGAGAGCGACGGCGACGGCGAGGGCACGGATCAGCCCTCGGAGTCGGACGGCGACGACGCCCGGGGCCACGACTCGGCCGGAACGGGCGAGGTGCGCGACGCGGCTGAGGGCGACGGAGCCGGAGGCGACCCCCGCGACACGTTGCGGGACGAGCTGCACCAGATGCTCGTGCAGGCCGAGATGGCCGTGCGCGACATGGGCGATCTGCCCGCCGGGATAAAGAACATCCTCGGCAATGCGCTGCGCCCGCCCCTGCCGTGGAAGGAGTTGCTGGCCCGGTTCATCGAGACCAACGCACGCAACGACTATTCCTGGATTCCACCCAACAGGCGCTACCTGCACATGGGCCTGCACCTGCCGGAGCTGCGGACCATGGAGCTGCCCGACATCGCCGTGGCCATCGACACATCGGGCAGCGTGCGCCGCGCCGAGCTGGAAGCCTTCTCGGCGGAGCTGTCCGCCATCCTCGAAGACTTCGACACCACCGTGCATCTCATCCACTGCGACGCCGACGTCTCGCACCACGAGATGCTGACGCGCGCGGACCTGCCCCTGCGCATCACCGCCCGCGGCGGCGGAGGCACGGATTATCGGCCGGTGTTCGGCCACGTGGAGGAACACGGGCTTGCCCCGGCCTGCCTCGTCTATCTCTCGGACATGGAGTGCAACAAATATCCCGAGACCCCGCCCTATCCCGTGCTGTGGGTCTGCACGCGGCCCATCGAGGGCGTACCGCCGTTCGGAGAACTGATAACAATGCAGCCCGCCATGGAGAAACACGCATGACCATCCGCTGGACCATCACCAAGGAGCGCGGCAACCTGCGCCCCCGCCTCACCGTGGACATGAAGCTCACGGACTATGAACGACGCCTGTGCGTGCCGGTGGTGCGCGTGGACGACGCCCTGCCCAAGCCCCCGGACACGGGCTGGCGGCACTGCCTGCCCGGCGAAAACGAACGCGCCTGCGAGTCGTGGCGGCCGTCGGATTTCCACCGCCTCCAGACGCCGCACCACCGGAAGGGGTCCTGTTCGGAATGCTTCACCCTGCCCTGGCGCAAGGACAACAGCTACCCCGAGGTGGAAGCCGCCTTCGCCGCCCTTCGCGAACGGTTCGAGCAAGGGGTGCGCGAAGCCAGCAAGAGCGCCCCCATGAACGAGCAAGGAGAGATGGAGACCTCGGCGGACACCAAGGCGAACCTGGCTCCGTCCATCGCGGCAGACCGCCTCCTGCGGTTGGTCGACGCCGGTTAGGACGCGGGAGCGGCCACCAGGTCCTCCTGCGCGGCATGCATACTCCCCCTGGGGGGCGGCACTCCTTCGGCGTGCTCCGGGACACCCCGCATAGGCCCGGGTTCTTCGCCCGCCCGGCATCCGCTCCCCGCGCGCCTTCCGGGGAAACGGTTTGCTCCATGCACACTCCCCGCCCCCACCCTCCCGGGGCGATCATCCTCCCTGCCGGGGCAGAAGTCCCGGCGGGTTTTCCCTATATTGGGAGCCACAACCAACGACATGAGAGGCATCCCATGAATCCGACGATCAAACGATGCGCCATGGCCGTCATCCTGGCGGCCATGTCCCTGGTGATCCTGCTGGGCGGCTGGCTGCTCGGCGGCGGCTCCCCGGCGGGCTTCGCCGCCCACCCTGCCCGGCTGCTGGTGGCCGCTTCGTCCGCGGCCATGTTCCTGGTCCTACCCTTCGCCATGGCCCGCATCGGCGACACGTCCCGCAAGGGCGAGCACCATATAAAGCGGCAGGACTCCATGATCCTGTTCGCCACCATCCTCAGCCTGGCGCTGACCGTCGTCTCGCCCCTGACCGACGCCATGGGCCTGCTGCCCCTGCCCGTCGGAGACGCCCTGCGCTACGCGGGCGGTGTCCTCTACGTGGCGGGCGCCGTCTTCATGCTCTGGGGCCCCATGCACCTGGGCAAGAATTTCAGCATCCACGTCACGCTCCAGGACGGCCACCAGCTCATCACGGACGGCCCCTTCGCCCTGCTGCGCCACCCGCGCTACGCGGGGTGCCTGTACTGGGGGCTTGCCATACCCCTGGCCTTCGCCTCGGGTCCCGGCCTCGTCATCTGCGCGGCCTACTCGTGGATGTTCTTCTGGCGGATGCGCGACGAGGAACGGATGCTGGCCGAGCATTTCGGCACCCGCTGGCAGGACTACGCGGCACGCACCAAGCGCATCATCCCCTTCATCTATTAACCCCTTCGGGAAAAGGAGACGACATGCTCAAACGACTGGCCGCCGCGCTGCTCGTGACGCTCGTGTGCGCGGGCGCGGCCCAGGCCCACACCCTGTTCATGGCCGTGGAAGACAACGAGGACGGCACCGTCACGGTGGAAGGCATCTATTCCACCGGCGCACAAGCAGCCATGACCGAGGTCCGGTTGGAGGACGCTTCCAGCGGCAAGGTGCTGTTCAAGGGCGAGACCGACGCGCACGGTTCGCTCACGTTCGAGAAACCCGACGTCGCCTACACCATCGTCATGGACGGCGGCCCCGGCCATACGGTGGACGAGGAAGGCCCCCAATAACCCCAACACCAAAGGACAACGAGATGAAACGTTTCGCCGCACCGCTCGCGCTCCTGGCAGTAATGGCCTGGGCTTCCGTGGCCTCGGCCCACATGTTCTGGGTCAATACCACCGAATCCTTCAACCATCCCCCGGGACACGTGACCACCACGCTGGGCTTCGGCCACATGCTGCCCTTCGACGATCTGCTCACCAGCGACCACGGAGTCATCCGCATCGATTCCTATCAACTCGTCGGCCCGGACATGAGCATCCACGAGATGGACATCCCCGACCCCGCCATGCCCCCCAAAAGCGCCACCCCCGACGGCCTGACCGTGCAGTCCGGCGACATGGGCGTGCGCAAGATCGCCCTGACCGGAGACGTCACGCCCGGCACGTACCAAGTGGCCGTGAAGTCCGTGCCCATGTTCTTCACCAAGTACAAGAACAAGAAGGGCAAGACAGCCATGGCACCGCTGCCCGCCGACCAGATCAAGGACCTGGACAAGGTGCTCGAATCCTTCAAGTACCAGTCTTTCGCCAAGTCCTGCTTCACCGTCAAGACATGGCGGCGGCCCAAGGCTCTGGGGCATGAGCTGGAAATCCTGCCGCTGACGGACCTGTCCGGCATACGCCCCGGCGACCTGGTGGAATTCGAGGTGCGCTTCAACGGCAAGCCCCTGAACTCCGACTCCAACGCCATGTATACTCTGGAATGCACCAGCAACACCTTCGGCGCGCCCGACGGCTTCTTCCTGTCGAGCTACATCGTCAACGGCAGGGCCAAGTTCCGCATGCCCACGGCGGGCCAGTGGCTGGCCAACCTGTACGTCAAGAGCAAGGTCGACGAGGACCCGTCCCTCAAGGCGCTCAAGGGCAAATGCACCGCCGTGTTCTCGGCCGCCACGCTGTTCTTCACCGTGGCCCCCTGACCCGAAGCGACACGCATCGCGGCATCGACGCCGCGAGGTTGACCGGGGGCGGACATCGGGCCCGCTCCCTCTCTCCGGGCCGGAGGCCAAGAGATCGAATCGCATCCGGCGTCCCACAGATACTATAAGGTTCCGGACAGTTGCCCGGAACCTTATAGTATTCATGGACGCCGACGGCTCCTTACGTGCTCCACTCGCCGCCCCCCTTCCTCCCCCAAAGATGCCACCCGAACCCAAATACTCCTACAAAAGGCCGAACTTGAACCTAACAACCTCAAGATAAGGATACCAACACTGCCCCCTGCCCAAAAAACTGGTCCAGCCTGAATGCCAGGCGTAAGGGCCGTGAAGAAGGCTGCTCAGAATGCATAAATGGTTCGGCCTATTAATTGTATAGGCCGCCAACAAGCAAAAACTCCCCGCCATGTCAAAACATGGCGGGGAGTTGTATTGCCTCGAGGGAATTCCATCCGAACGGCGAAGACTATTTCTGATACCACGTCCCATCGGGCTTCTGTAGCCAGGTGCCAACCTGTGCGGACTCGGCGACATGGGCGGCCCGACGCTGCCCAACCAGATCGGTGGTCGTGCCGGTCTTTTTAGCAATGAATTGATACACGGCGGCCCGATCCTGATTTTCGGCCGCCACCACATCGGCTTGTTTCTTTACACCTCGAAATTCGAGGTAGCCCTTATTGTTCTCACCCACCGTACCATCGGCCAGCAAAGCATTCACCGCAGGCCTGCGGGCGACCATCCGGTCCTTCAGTTCGCCGGCGAAAGCCGTCCCCGTGAGAACGCAGAGAACAAAAACAAGGGTGATGAGACACTTAATTCGCATTGTTGACCTCCGGGCTGGCTGGAGCTTCATCGATATCGGAGAAGAAGTCGTCGAGGGCCTTGTCGACCTTCACGTTGACATCAATGGTGATGTGGATGGGCTTGACCTCCACGGGGGCGACTTCCACCCGATGGCTGGTTGAACAGCCCCAGGCCGAAAGCAGCAGAAGGCACGCCACGAGGCATGTGAGATGCTTCATGAAAACTCCCTACCGAATCATGTTAACGACGTCTTTATAAAGCAATATCCGGTTCAAAGGTACACTGAAATTGACGTCCAGCCTGAGCCCCTGGAAATGGGACCCCAGCGCGTCACCGGTGACGCGAATGAACCCGCCGAACTCTTTTGTGTAGACAAACGGTAACGGACTGACAGGCTTGCCGTCCAGTGACAGGCGAACCAGCAGATTTTCATCCACCGTGTCAGCCTTGATGCGCACCCATTTGTACTGGTAGTCGCGGACCGCTTCCTGCGCCAGCTCCAACTGGCCGCGTTGAGGCGTGCCTTCCGGGATGGCCGCCACCAAATCCTGCATGGCGTCTATCCGGATGACCCCGCCTTCGCCTGGCGTGGAGTGCAGGAACCCGCCGTCAAAAGTGAACTTGCCCCGCTTCCAGGTCACGGGCAACTCGCCCGACAAGGCCGCCTCGCCCTCGGCCTTGGCTAGTCCGAGTTGGGCGAGCAGCGCCGACAACTTCAATTCAGAACAAAAAAGGGTGATGCCGTACTCCTCGGAGGCCGGAGCAACCCGAAAGGCGTTGCTGAAAACGCGGCCTCCGCACCAGTCGAATCTGGCCTGCTCCACCAGCACTGAACCTCCGGGTTCCAGTTGGTAGGCCACCTTGCCGTTGGTCAGGGCTATCTTGCCCGACTCAAGGGAATCGAACGTCAACTGCTGGGCCGGGGAGCTGCGCAGGCCGAACAGGTCCGGCATCGCAAACGCTGCGTTGATACCCCGGATGGCGGTACCATTTTCGCTGAAGATCAAATTGCCGCCAGAGAATGAGGCCTCCAAACGACTTTGAACGCCATCCGTATCGACCTTGAGCTGTCCTTTAGCCTGGACAGTTCCGGTCAGGACGATCCCTTTCATGGAGGGAGCCACGGTCGCGGGATCGAACGCCTCGGTGAGCGCATAGTCGTCTACGCTGAAGAACAGATCCGTACGGTTGCTGACCAACGAGGACTCCCCGGAGAAGAGGACACGCAGGCCCGGCAGCACATCGGTGTCCAGGGTGCCGTCGTAGGCGACGGCCTTTCCCTGCTGCCTGACGCGTGCGGTCAGGTCGCCCAGCTTACGCGCCTTGAACCGCAGGCCTGACAGTCGGATTTCGCCCCGCTTTCCCATTCTGGATGCGGGCCACTTGAGCGGCAGGGCCAACTGCACGGGACCGGAGCCCACCCCGGCCATATTGATATCCACGGAGCGCGTATCACACTTCAAAAGTACATCCGCCGAATGCGGACTCGCCGTTCCCTCCAGCGTGACGCCAAGGCCGTTCAGACGAATCACCCGCTCCCCGACCTCCAACTTGAGCCGGGCCGGATTGGCCGCTGAAAGCGAAACATCCCACTGACCGCTCTCGTTCTGCCTGCGCTCGGCGTCCAGTCTGCCGTCCATTTCGATGCCCGCTCCGGCCAAATCGAACAAGACAGAAAGTGAATCGGCATCCACTCTGCCAGACCGAATTCCCACGCGTATTGGCAGAGGTGCGACCAGGGACACATCATCCATGGAAAAGGAAAGAGCGCGGTCCGCGACGGTTCCGTGCACCTTGAAACCCGCCCCGTCAGCAAACCGCACGCCGAAGGCCTCCAGTCCGCAATGTGCCGCAGCAATCTCGAATTCACCGTTCAAAGAGGCCGGAGCCGTCAGGTCGATTCGGGCCTGTATCGAAAAATCGATTTCGCCGCTTACGGGACGAGGCAAAAGGTCGGCAATGGCACCCAGACGAAACGCCTTTGCCCGGACGTTCAATGCCAAGTCGTTCATGGTCGGGCCGAGAGAGCCCTCCACCTCGACCGCCTGGTCACGGGGGTGTAGCCGACCGGAGAAATGCAGCGCTTCCTCCTGCCGGATGTCCGCCGAGAAAGGAACCGACACGTTTTGCCCGCCAATTCGACAGCGCAGGATGGCATCGCGCAGGGTCAAGATGTCGAAAGGAAGGTCCGGGCGATCGCCCTGCGTGCCGCTCCGGCCGGAGACAGGCAACAGATCAAAAACCGGGAGAGAGAACTTCTCGCCATCGTAGACACCGGCCAACGATGCCCCGTCTAAAATCACCGCATGGACCCGTCCTAGCCTGAGCGAGGCTGGAGTATAGGTGACGTGCACGTTGGCCAGCAGGAGTCCATCGGTTTCGTCACCAAGCCTCACCGGGCCGATGTCTGCGGAAAACAGCCCGGCATCGCGTATGTGGAATTCCGCCAGTGGCAGCCCCATTTCTGCGGCCAGTTTCGGCACCAGGCGCTCCAGGTATCCGGGCGTCCAGACGGTCAGCCACCAGCTCGCTCCCAACACCAAAACCAACAGCCAGGGAATGATCAAGGCCGTCCATCTGAGTATTCTTTTGCCAAGGGAAGCAGGCATCATACTATTTCGATTCGGTCCTTTTGGGGTAGGGCAAAGTTCCACCGGCAACTGTCGACGGCAAGTCGAAATGGGCCATTTGTTTAAATTCTCTGATGCAGCCCACCTCTTCGGCCCCTCTGCCTTTGAGTAAACCGTTTAGGCTGTGAGGATCAAGCTTGAAGCAGAGGCTTCTCGGTGTCCGTTTCATTCAGCTATAACCATCCACAATAATAATCCCAGACAAAAGGGGGGGGCTTCCAGTGTAACCATCCCTTAAAATAGTCCCAGCCAAAAGGAGAGGTTTCTGGCAGACTGCCGACGAAGGAGAAGCAGATGCGGAAATCTCGATTCACAGAGTCCCAGAGAGTACGGATATTGAAGGAAGCTGAAGCGGGCCGAAAAGTGGCCGAAGTGTGCCGAGAGCACGGCGTGAGCCAGGCCACATACTACAAGTGGAAGTCCAAGTACGGCGGCATGGAAGTGGCCGACATTCAGCGACTCAAAGAGCTGGAGACCGAGAACAAGCGGCTCAAGCAGATGTTCGCCGACCTGAGCCTCGAAAACGTCGCTCTCAAGGACGTCATCGCAAAAAAGCTCTAGAGCCAGCCGAGAAGCGCGATTTGGTTGACTACATGCGCAAGGAGTACGCCTTGAGCATTCGGCGTTGCTGCGCCGCTTTGGCACTCAGCAGAAGCGTCTACGCATACAAGGCCAAGCCTCGGGATGATAGCCCGATTATAACGGCGCTGATTGAGCTGGCCGATAGGTTTCCCCGGTACGGCTTCAGCAAGTTGTTTCAGTTGCTGCGACGACGAGGGTATCGCTGGAACCACAAGCGTGTGCATCGCGTGTACTGCACCTTGAAGCTCAACCTGCGGCGCAAGGGCAAAAAGCGCTTGCCGCCCCGCAACCCAGAACCGCTGGTGATGCCACCAAACGCCAATGAGTGTTGGTCGATTGATTTCATGCATGACTCGCTGGTGAGCGGTCACCGCTTCCGGACGTTCAACGTCCTAGACGATTTTAACCGGGAATGCTTGGCCGTGGAGGTGGATACGAGCTTGCCCGCCGCCCGTGTCGTGCGGACGCTGGACAGGATTGCGGCATGGAGGGGCTACCCCGCCAAGCTACGCATGGACAACTGCCCGGAACTAATCTCCAACACCATGGCGGAATGGGCTGAGGACAGAGGTATCACGCTGGAACACATCCAGCCCGGCAAGCCTACCGAAAACTCGTACATTGAACGGTTCAATCGCACCTACCGGGAAGAAGTGCTGGATTTCTACGTGTTCAATACACTGACGGAGGTCAGGGAAATCACCGAAGACTGGATCAAGGACTACAACGAGCAAAGACCCCACGAGGCGCTTGGACAGATGACACCGGCCGAGTTTCTTGTTGCCCATTCACAAACAGAAATTTCTCCAATGCGCTGACACTAATCGGGGGAGGTTTACAACACCATTCAGTGGAGACACAGACCCAAGAGGCAAATCGTCTTCATAGACATGCTCACTCAATTTTGCATAACTATATGATTTCTCAGCACTGTAAAAACTGGACATTACATCCCCCTTCACTAAATAGGCAAAAACACTTTCTACAAGACACAGAACTCAAAGACTAATTAGCTGGAACAATAATTTTTTCCTCAAAAAAGCAAAACTCTCTATGCTCATCTGACTGGCGCAAAAAAGAATCATTATACATAGAAGAAAAGAAAGGTAATATTGACGCAAACCTTGCTATATACCTGAATCTAGCAATCTCAACACCTCGATCTCTATCAACGATCACTTTATCTCTAAACAATAGCAACAAGAACTTTTTTTCATCAACATTGACAACATACTGACTTCTAACCTTATCAGCCGTAGTTTTTGTAACAACACCATTCACAATTTTCATAGCATAAACGATATCACCATCAATTAACTCTACAAAATCATACTTTAGCCCATCTTTCCGTGCAAGAATACGCAACGTTCTTTTCGGATCATAAATATTACATCCACCACCCAACGTACACCGCCCTGAATAAGCAATAGAATTACAACAAACTGGGGGATGCGAAACTGAAGCTCCATACCTTTCAGAATAATAAGAATATATTATCTCACTCACAGAATAATCAATCAATGGAACAAAGTTAAATATCATGACAACAACAACTTTGTATTTCATCGACACTTTTTGAAATAAAACAAACACAATCAAGATGCTCAAAAAAACATAGATCAGCCAATGCAAAAAAACAGTTACAACAATCACGACTACTCTCCATTGATAAATAGCACAAAGTAAAAGCAGGCAGCAGCTACTTACCAACAAAGCTATATGAAATATTTACTTGACTAACCTTCTAGCCACCCGACACTCCACAACAAGTTCTACAATCATGAACACATTAACTCGCTGCATCAGCACTATAACAACTATATACATTAATCTCTCTCGCACATTACAACTGACAACTATTTATGCCCAAAAACCAAGATCCACAATACAACAACACTAAACCATCACAGCATCGTCAGCAGTAATCAATCTCACTATTTTCATTTTCTAACCAATTACAAACAAACTGCTAAACACAAGACATCAATAGGCATTTTGAATGATCGCACTTTTGCTAATCTTCTGCATTTCAACATTGATTAGTTCTTTTACCAATGAGACCTTAGACATCACAAACCTTTCCCTATCCTCCATTCGTAGCCCCCACATCCGCGACAAGGCACCTATTTCTTCGAGCATTTTTGACTTATTGGATAGTGCAACAATCAACTCACAAAAAACATTAGAATAAGCCGCCTCGATCTTCCTGAATGAATTATCCAGTTCAGCCACAAGCTTTGCATGCTCAGCACGTAACTTGGACACCTCAAATACTGCCCTGCGAACAGAAACAACCCCTCTCGTGCCCTCAGTAATAGGCAATATCGCAACAACACCAACGTTGTAGCCGCGCTCGGTAACATCTTCCCTTGCTCGATCAAAACTATTCGGATCAGTGCCATAATATGAGTAGCGCGAGTACATCGACACCACCGGCAGCATGCTGCGGCGGCTCATCGACGCCTCGGCCTCCTTCTTGGCGATTTCCCGGTCCAGGCGGCGAACATCAGGATGCGCCTCGGCATTAAAGCTATCAGGCATCTCCCCCGGCTCAGGCAGATCGGCCACCCCCACATCATCCACCAGATATTGTTCGCCGGTGAAGAAGGATAAATTCGCCAACCGCGACTCCAACTCGTGCTCCTGCTCAAGGATTTCCCCTCTGGCCCTGTCCACTTCAACCTGCGCCTCGATCACGGACACCTTGTCCGTCAGCCCCGCTTTGAACGTGCGCTGGAGGATCTCGTGGACCTCCTCCAGCATCGGCAGCATCTCGCGGCGCATGCGGACCTCTGTGGCGGCCATGCACGCGGCGGTGTATTCGTCCAGCACGGCCAGCTTGAGTTCCAACAACGCCTTGCGCTCGCCCTCCAAACTAGCGAGCACGTCCAACTCCGCCATCTCCATCCGCTTGGCCCGCACGCCGAAGTCCCACAGGGTCATGTCGGCCCTGATCGAGTACGTATTCTGATACTGCGACCCGCTCGCATACACTTCGTCGCCTACGGAGTTCACATAGGCCGTCCCCCGCGTGAGGTCCTTGTAGTACTCGGCCTGTGATTGCAGCCGCACTGACGGCAGGAAGTCGAACACCCGCTCCTTCACCGCCTCCCGCTTGGCCGCGGTATCGAACCTGGCGATCTTCAGATCGTGCGAATGCTCGATAGCCTAGGCCAAAACCCCATCAAAGGTAATTACCCGCGCAACAGCAGTGGATGGCGCAACCAACCACGCCACAAGCGCCAGCAAGCAGACAGCCCGCATAGACCTCAATACTCGAATGTATGCGAAAAAGGCCCGTGCACCGCAACCAATGCACATCGACCTCTCTCAAACTATAATTTGCCCCCCCAGCGAGGAAGTGTTAAGAAAATTTAATGGAGGGCATAGAAACAATCAAGGTTTTTAACGTGTCATCAATTATTTACACAGGTTTTCAGAAACAAATATTTCACTTGGCAAAACAACTTTCCCACCCCGTTTCATATAACAAGGAAACTTCCCCTATTCATCTATGCCAAAAACAGTTCAACACAAACCTTAACGACAACGACGCTTCACCACGTGCCCACAAAGAGAGAACACCTCACATATGCTCCTCTCCCACGCACGCCCATTCGCTCCATTCCAGCTCCATTCTTGCTCCAAATTTGCTCCACTCACACTGCTACACCACGATGGGCAGCGATGAACCACGATTACTCATGATGCAATCATCCCAGGCAGTTACCTTGTAACCAACTGTAATCACAACCAATCAAATCCACCTTCCAAGCCGACGCCCCCCGCCTCTCTTTCCAGCATCTAGCAGGAAGCTTCCACTAACTTCCAGCTCAGCTTGGATTGCATGGACTCCATTTATCATCTACCATTCCATCATGCAGGAAAACCCCACACTCACCTTGCAACCTCAGCGGATCCGGATAGCAGGCTTGCTGATGGGCTGTTTTTTGGTGCTCGGAGTTGCCGCCTGGGCACTGGCGAGGCGGACGACCGCGCCTAACTTTTATGAAGAAGGAGTGGACATTTGGGCCTTGAGCCTGGTGGTTTTGGTTTTTCTCATGCTTCCATGGGCCTTTTTCTTCGCAAGGAGGCTGTATTCCAGCACCCCCGCGGTATCCGCCGACACATTCGGCATTTTCTTCGACTGCACCTTGCTAGGCCAGACCCTCATACCCTGGTTTTTTGTGGACACGATGAAACCTGGCCGCCATTGGCATTCGCACTACCTCGCCATACGGCTCAATGAAACCGGCGTGGTCCGGCTCACATTCCGGCAGCGCCTCCTGCTTAGCCTCGGATTCGGGGGACATGGGCATGAATTACATCTGCCCGACATCATGCATCCAGGTACAAGCTCCGACCTGTACCGCCAACTGGAACCCTTTCTCAGCAAGCGACGCACGTATGCCAGCCCATCACCAGCACGATCTTGACCAGTATATGGGCACATCCCTGCCCGCTACCGTTCCCCAAGCCGACCCGGCTCTTTCCCAGGTCGTCAAATTGATTCTGCATTTCGGCCAGCACAAAAAGGCTGTGGGGGCGGGCTTCATCTTTTCCTGCGGCGCGAAGACATGGCTGGCGACGACATTCCACAACCTGAGCGGCGGCATATCCCCCATGGCCAGATTCAGGGACAGGGCACAACCTCGCCCCGTGATGGTCGACATCGTGCATCAGGGAAAGAGCGTCGCCCGGTTTTCTCCTTACGCCAAGGGCAAAAGCCTGTTCCAGGTCCATCCCGATCCGTGTGGCATCGGCGGATGCGACGTGGCGACGCTGGAACTGGAGACGCTGGCCGAACACAAAACCGACGGTGCGCACAACACGCTGTTTTGGACGCTACCCGGCCTGGATACAACAACATGTGGCGCTCCAGATTGCGACGGCTACGCCCTGGTCTCGGACATGTTCCTGCCGACAGGGCACGATGCCCTCGTTTTCGGCTATCCCGGCGGCTACGACTACCGCGACCACCCTATCGGCGTGAGTTGCAAAATCGCTGCGCAGGCAGGCGACGTGGAGCCGTGCCTGCTGCTTTCCGGCCACACAACCTCCGGTTGCTCGGGCGCGCCCGTCATAGCACGCGAATTTGGAGGCTACTTCTCGCTGAGCTCCGACGGCCTCAAGAAACGACGCCCGGATACCGCCCTCGTGGACCAATGGCTCGGCCTCTACAGCGGCAGATTGGAAAATACTGGGCCGGGTCAACAGCCCCACAACACGCAAATAGGCGTGGTGTGGTCGGCCCTGACCGCGCAGGAAGTCGCTCGGGACGGCGTTCGCGACCGGATCGGATAAACGGGCTCGGCATGGGACAATCCGCATTATCCTCAAAGCCCCCTCATCATCGAAGCGGGCCGCCCCATTTCCTGGACACTACCCGTCTAGCCCGTAGTTATTAATCTTTTTATACAAAAGCGGACGTGATATCCCCAGCATCCGAGCCGCCTTGGAACGATTGCCTTCGCTGGTGACCAGGGCGTAGCGCAACGCGCGCCGTTCGGTCTGCTCCACCAGATCGTTCAAACAGAATCCCTCTTCGGGCATGGTGGGATTCCCCATGTCCGCCTGTGCATTGTTCTGAAGAAGGACTTGCTTGATGTCGGCCTCGTCTATCTGGTCGTGGCGCACCATGATCATGGCTCGTTCAAGAACGTTGTTCAGCTCTCTGACATTCCCCTTCCATGAGTGATTCTGCAAAACCAGCAAGGCCTGCGGGGCAAGACGCTTATGGAAGATGCCATGCTTCTTGGAAAAACGCTTCCACAACCCCTTGGCCAGCCGCGGGATTTCCTCCGGCGTCTCCCGAAGCGATGGAACCGTAATGGGGATGACGTTCAACCGGTAGAACAGATCTTCCCGAAATTCACCGGCTTCGACCATCGCCTCCAAGGGCCGATTCGTCGCGGCGAGGATGCGGACATTGACCTTGATTTGCTTTTCGCTGCCCAGCCTGTCGACTTCCTTTTCCTGAATGACGCGCAAGAGCTTTGCCTGGGCGGAGAGAGGCATGTCGCCGATCTCGTCCAGGAATATCGTCCCGCCTTCAGCCAATTCGAATTTTCCTTTGCGTCCGCCTTTGCGCGCCCCGGTGAACGCCCCCCCTTCGTACCCGAACAGCTCGGACTCGATCAGCGTTTCCTGGATCGCCGAACAGTTGAGACGGATGAACGGCCCGTCGTGCCGATGGCTCAGGGCGTGGATGCTCTGGGCGAAAATCTCCTTGCCCACGCCGGACTCCCCGCGCAGAAGCACCGTCGCCTCGGTGCGCGCAGCCTGCATGGCCGTTTTCTTGGCCTCGCGCACCAGACTTGAAACGCCGAAGATATCTTCGAACGTGAACTCCGTATCGGCACTGGCTGAACGGACGTCACGCATGTCCTGCAGCTTCCCCTGAAGGACCTTGATCTTTTCCGTGAGCGCCTGCACCTCCTCTACGTATCGGAAGCGGACCATGCCGACGACCCCCACACACTCGTCCCCCTCGATGATTGGAATCCGTGACACCACATAAGGGGTGCCGGAAATATCCTGAAAATGGTCATGCTCGGCCATGCCCGTCTGGGCGATGATGTGCATACGGGTATTGTCTATGATATCCGTCACATGCTTGTTGAGCACGCTCTCCTCGTCCACGTTATGCACTTCCCTGAAGCTGTCGTTGATGTAGACGATGCGGCCATCCCTATCCACCACCATCAGGGCATCGGCGCAATAGTCGATTATCTTGCGCTGAAACTCGATGAGGTGCTGAACGTTGGAAAAAATATTGTATTGCCCCGCAATCATCGCTCCAGGAGAGCCGCCCGCCTCTCCCTTTGAAAGGCCCGTCTCCATACGGGGCAAATCCGCCTTCCGGGTGCTGAAGCATGAATTTCTGAGTCTTACGCGCATATGAGCTCCATTTTTAATGCACCAACATGCTCTTCGATCTTCCTCTTCCAATAAAACATCCAAAATATCTGTCACCAACGAATACACAGTGTCACGGACAGTTACAGAACATTGGTAGTAATAGTGTTTTTAACTCTAACAAATAAAAATACAACACTTATTTAGACAACTAGTAACAGCAATCATTCCCATATACAGCCCTGACACCATCCAGCAGCTCTTCCTTTATATCACCCAGTTTCCATCCCGATTTATTTCCAGCCCGTACCAGGACAACCTCGGCCTGGATTTACATGCGGACGCCACCACTTTGAGTTTCGCCCCCTCTTCCCCTGTCACGGCCGAAAACACTTTCGACTTTCGTCCTTCCCGACGCCCGCCCTCCAGAGCCGACATAACACCACGGATTAAAAGACTAATCAGGAAAAAAATCGCATTTCGTGGTTTTTGGCACATACCGTGTAAAAGCAAAAATCATTCTGAATAGGTGACCGAAGTTATTCATTAACCTTAATGGAGGCTGATATGGCTAAGACCTTCAAAGAAGTCATGGCTGACGCCGGTATCTCCATGGATTTCCAGGCGGGTGGTACCGCTCCGGAAAACATGGTGGACCGCGAGGTTTGCATTGAACCTCACGAGCGCGTGAAGAAGCTCAAAGCACTCTTCATGGACACGCTCTCCAGTGCAAACAACGAATTCCCTTACTGGTACACCCGCGAGTACATGAAGCTGGACAGCGAGATCCCCGTTGTCCGCCGCGCCAAGTCGCTCAAGCGGGCCTTCTCCAACCTCACCCCCGTCATCTACCCCGGGGAAAAGCTGGTCATGCACAAGGCTCCGTATTTCCGCGGCTCCTTCCCCATGCCCTGGCTCTCCGAGGGCTTCTACGTGGCCAAGGAAGATGAACTGTACCAGGAAGCCCTGGAACGCGGTTCAACCTCCGCCGACGAGCACTCCAAGTTCGGCAAGGGCGGCGGCAACGTGGTCGTCAGCTTCGGCAAGGTCGTGTCCATCGCCGGCAAATTCGGCATGCGCCAGGAAGAGATTCCCGCGCTGGTGAACCTGGCCAAGATGTGGATCGGCAAATCCGTGGACGACCTGGGCAGCAAGTACGAAAAGATGGTGCCCGGCATCGAGACCAAGGAAGCGATCATGCGCAGCATCGTGTGCATGTTCGACTCCGGTTACACGCTCCCGCAGGGCCGCGAGGTCGTCAACTACTACTATCCGCTGGAATACGGTTTCGACGGCATCCTGAAGATCGCCCGAGAAATGAAGGACAAGGTCGCCGGTCGCGCCGACGGCGACGGCATGGTGGGCATGAACCGCCTCTACAACTTCGAGGCCGTCATACAGGTGGTTGAGGGAATCCAGAACTGGATCCTGAACTACGCCAAGGAAGCCCGCAGGCTTGAAGGGCTTGAAAAAGACGATACGCAGCGGGCCGAGTACGGCGAAATCGCTCAGTGCCTTGAGTGGATCGCCCACAACCCGCCGCGTACCTTCCGTGAAGCCCTGCAGATGATCGAAACCGTCCACCTGGCCGTCATCAACGAGGACGCGATCTCCGGTCTGTCCCCGGGGCGCATCGGCCAGATCCTGTACCCCTACTTTGAGCAGGACATCGAGGCCGGTCGCATCACCGAGGATGAAGTCACCGAACTGCTGGAGCTCGACCGCATCGTCAAGACGTCCATCGACTGCTTCGCATCCATGGGCGTTGTCGGAGGCGTTCTTTCCGGGAACACCTTCAACACCCTCAGCGTAGGTGGCCTGGACAAGAATGGCAAGTCCGCCGTGAACCGCCTGGAGTACCTGATCCTCAAGGCCGCGGCGTCCAACGCCATGCCGCAGTCCACCATCGCGCTGCTCTATGACGAGAAGCTGCCCGAGGACTTCCTGATGCTGGCCGCCGAAGTCATCAAGACCGGTGCGGGCTACCCGGCGTTCATGAACGCCCCCGTGGCCCACGAGTTCCTGATGAAGCAGTACGGCCCCGAGGGCATGACCTCCGAAGAGGTCCGTGCCTGGGCCATCGGCGGTTGCCTTGAGACCTCGGCCTGCTGTTGGAAGCCCCTGCACCTCAACGGCAAGGTTTACGACATCCCCGGCGGTTGCGGCCAGCCCACCTCCGTCGGTGTCCACTTCGTCTCCATGCCCAAGATCCTTGAGTTGGTGCTCACCAACGGCAAGGACGCCCGCACCGGCCAAGTGGTCTTCAAGGCCCATGACCGCGAACTCGATTCCTACGATGTGATCTGGGATCAGTTCAAGCTGTACTGGCGGGAGGCCTGCGACTTGCTGGCCCTGACCAACAACATCCAGCACGACGTCTGGCGCAAGAACAACATGGGCGTGTTCCACTCCATGCTCAAGCCCGACTGCCTGGACACCGGCCATCTCATCAACGAGCTGGGCTACCGCTACAACGCGACCTTCAACGTCGAGTCCACCGGCACCGTGACCTGCGTGAACTCGCTGGCCGCCATCAAGAGACTGGTCTTCGACGACAAGGAAGTCACCCTCGCCGAACTGACCGAGGCGATACTGGACAACTTCGGCTTCAAGACCGCCCACGAGGTGGACTCGTTCTCCATCGCCGACCAGCAGAAGCGCGACGACGACACCGGCAAGTGGGACAAGCTGCACTTCATGTGCCTGCAGGCTCCCAAGTACGGCAACGACGATCCTTACGCCGACGCCATCCTGGTCGATTGGGAAGAGTTCTTCTGCCCCGACTGCGCCAACTACGAATCGCTGTACGGCCACCCCATGTACCCGTGCCAGATCTCGGTCTCCACGCACGGCGCCATGGGCTCCGCCACCCTGGCTTCCGCGGACGGCCGCCTCTCCGGCACCACCTTCGCGGACGCGTCCCTGTCGGCCTACCCCGGCACCGACCGCAACGGTCCCTTCGCCCTGATGAGCTCGGCGTCTTGCTGGGACCATGCACAGTCCCAGAACTCGCAGCTCAACATCAAGATCCACCCCAGCGCCATCAAGGGCCCCGAAGGCTCGCGCAAGCTGGTGGACCTGACCCGCGCATACATGCGCAAGGGCGGTTTCCACGTCCAGTACAACGTGGTCGATTCCAAGATGCTGCGCGACGCACAGCAGAACCCGGACAACTACCGCGACCTCATGGTCCGCGTGGCAGGCTTCACGCAGTACTGGGTTGAAATCGGCAAGTCCGTCCAGGACGAACTCATCGCCAGAACCGAATACGAGGGAATCTAATCATGCAGCTCGAATACCGCGACACCGTTGAATTCGTCCCTGTGGACGTGGACAAAGGCCTCGACCGCCTGACCGGCGAACTGGTTAAGGCCGACGCCATCGCCCCCAAGGATTACACGCGCCTGGCCAAGTGCAAGTTCTGCGCGAACTACGCCGAGGCCGACATGAACATCGGCACCTGCGGAGCCAGCATGCAGGAAAACAAGTTCATGGCCTACGGGGACATGACCGCCGTCACCTGCGAGATGTTCAAAGGCATCTAGCACCCCTTCACTCCGGCCGGGAAGTCCGCTTCCCGGCCGGACCTCCAAACGAGGGGCCGCCATGCGGGCCAAGCGTACCGTGTGCAGTTCTCGCATCTCACACGGGCCGCCTGCCCAATGACGATCACGGCCGGACCGTGATCCAAACCAAGGTAGGAACCATGAACAACAAACGAAAGATATACGGCTGGTCGGTGGTCGCCGCCTCCTGGCTGGCGCTGTTCTGCCTGTTCGGCTACAGGGCCACCTTCTCCATCCTCAAGGTGCCCATGAGCGCCGACATGGGGTGGTCCCAGGCAGAGGTCACCCTGGGCTACTCCTTTATGATGATGTTCTATGCCCTGGCCGCCTTCTTCTGCGGCATGATCCTGGACAAATGGGGCACCAAGCCCGTCTATTTTCTGGGCGGCATACTCGGCGCGGCGGGCTTCTACGTGACCAGCTTTGTCCACAGCCTGTACGCCTACTACGCCGCCTACGGCATCCTGGCCGGCATGGCCACCGGCATGCTCTGGGTGTCCTCCACCATCTCCATCCGCAAATGGTACGTGGGCAAGGACTACGCGAAAATGTTCGGCATCGCCTTTGCGGGCGCGCCCATGTCGCAGGTCGTCATGAGCCTGTTCGTCAAGGAGGCCCTGTCCGGAGCCCAAGGCGACGCCTGGCGCAGCGCCATGCAATTCCTCGGCGTGCTGACCCTGATCTGCCTGGTCGTGGCCGCCTTGTTCGCCAAAAGAGACCCGGAGCAGTACGGCATGGAGCCGTTCGGCGAGGCCCCCGGCGCTGCCAATGCCCCCGCAGAGCGCGTCTGGGGCATCAAGGAAGCGTTCTCCACCTACCCCATCTGGGGCGTCATTCTGACCTTCCTGTTCAGCATGTTGGCCGAGTTCCTGGTCTGGACCCAGGTCGTCAGTTACTGGGTTTCCGACCTCGGCATCTCCCTGTCCAAGGCCACCAACCTGTATGTCACGATCGGTGTGGTCGGCATCTTCTCCATGCCCATCATGGGCATCATCGCCGACAAGGCCGTGCAGGCCTCCTCGTGCGAGGCCCAAGGCCGCAAACGCATGCTCATGTTCGGCCCCGCGACCGGTGTCATCGCCTGTGTCCTGCTGCTCATGCAGACCCCCGCGAGCACCGTCCTCGGCCTCATCTCCTGCTTTATCTTCGCCGTATACTGGGCCGTGGTCCCCGGCGGCGTGGTGGGCTACACCGGCGCCGTCTACGGCCGAGCCACCCTGGGCAAAATCTGGGGCCTCGCGACCCTGATCGTCATGGGAATCGGCCCGTTCCTCGGCCCGCTCATCGGCGGCTACCTCAAGGACGCCTCCGGCAGCTACACCTACTCCATCATCTTCGCCATGGCCTCCTTCGTCCTGTCCGCGATGCTGGCATCGAGCCTGCCGCTCGGCACCAAGGCCGAGGCCCCGGTCGAAGCCAAGGTGGCCGCAAGCTGATCCATCACCCCACGTAATCCTGTTTCGGGAACGCCGCCCCCCGGCGTTCCCGAAACAGGGGGCAATCGAACCTAAGCCCACAACCGACACAGGCGAGGCGCATAATGTACCAAGTGCTTGACGAAATAACATTGGGAGAAACTTCCGACCTGCTCACGGGGCTGGTCTTCGATATCCAGGGGCATTCCGTGCACGACGGCCCCGGCACCCGAACCACGGTGTTCATGAGCGGCTGTCCTCTGAGCTGCCTCTGGTGCAGCAACCCAGAGGGCCTGCACAAGAAACCCGTTATGATGTACCGTGCCACACGGTGCAAATGCTGCGGTCACTGTATTGAAAGCTGCACGTCTGGTGCTCCAGCAGTAAAAGACGGGAAGCTCTCATTCGACAGAGAACTGTGCAACGCCTGCACAACGCATGAGTGCATAGACACATGCTACAACGAGGCGATTGTCACCAGCGGAAAGCGATACACGATCGAGGAACTGACCTCGATATTCCAACGCGACCGCCAATTCTGGGGTTCTCGAGGAGGCGTCACCTTCAGCGGTGGCGAACCGCTTTTGCAAAAGCGTTTCATCCTGCGCCTGCTTAAGGAATGCAAGGAACGCTTCATCCATACCTGCATCGAGACGACGTCCTGCCTACCCACGGAATACTTCCTCGAAGCCACGAAATATGTGGATTGGGCCTTTACCGACATCAAGCATATGGATTCCGACTGCCACAAAAGGCTGACGGGCGTGGGCAATGAACTCATCCTGCACAACATCGAACAGCTGGCCAAGGCCGACTGGAACGGCGTGATCATGCCGCGCATCCCCATCATTCCGGGGAAAAACGACTCTGACGACAACATCGCCGCCACAGCCGCCTTCATTCGCGACATCGGGCTTGAGGCCGTGAACCTACTGCCCTTCCACCGGCTTGGCGAATCCAAATACCGCCAACTCGGGCGGACGTACGCCATGGCGGAACAGACCTCGCCTTCGGACGAGCATATGCACCGGCTTGGCAAAATCGTCGAAGATCATGGCCTGTATTGCTTCGTGGGCTGGGACACGCCGTTTTAGGCGGCGACCCCATGCACAAACCCAATCCCACTTTCCAATAGCGAAACACGACGAGCAGTCTCATCAAGGAGAACACCACCGTGACTTACTCCGTCGAGAACGAAAGCCTGATCGGACAAATCGTAGACATCGAATTGGAGATGTTCAGCAACGTCAACTCATTCGTCCGCTCCTCATGCCAAGATAACTTGAGCACCTTCAAAGTGATGCG
The DNA here is from genome assembly GCA_963556075.3 of Oceanispirochaeta sp. Lineage (GTDB taxonomy): Bacteria > Spirochaetota > Spirochaetia > DSM-2461 > DSM-2461 > Oceanispirochaeta. Next base: position 240,527 of record CAUVYB020000002.1, read on the forward strand.
CTGGATGCACCATTCCGTTCTGCCCACCAACGTGCTCAAGTCCTGCCTGGTGGACCTGAACAAAGCGCGCGAGGATGGTCGCAACCTCATGGTCGAGAAGTATGCGCGCATGGAGAACCGGCTCCCTTGCCACAACGATTCCTGCGCCATCGACGCCATCGTCGAGACGGAACTGCAATGGATGCTGGAGCTGGCCGAAGTCCATCCTGAAATATTCCCTGGAAGCGGAGAAAGCTTCAAAGACTATATGGCCTGTGAGCTGGAGACGCTGACGGGCAGCACATTGGAACTGCTCTGGCAAACAGTCAAGCAAGCCAAAGAGGCCCGGCGCAACCTCGTGGAGGAACGCTACCAAAACCTCTTCCGCCGGCTGGGATATGGCTCGCTTGAAGAATGGGAACAGAAACCAAGGCCGAACTAGGCGGTCCAAGCCCCGCCGCTCAAGCAAGGCGGAGTCCACACGGCTCCGCCTTGCTCTATGCGCCCCTCCCCCCCCGAAACGCCCCACCAATATTCGTCGATATCCACAATGATGCGCAGCGTGTCCATACAAACCAGGAGGGGAATTCTCCTTGCCACCATGCTGCTCTGTTTACTCGGAATGGCTGCCGCCTTTTTCGTCGAATCGCAAAACATCGCATCCATGCCCACGGCCAAGATCGACGAGCGAATGCTCCTCGGCGAAAAGAACAGACTCCGGATCTCGACCCACGCCATGGCGACTTCCCTCGGGAAGTTGCCGGCAAATGTTCAGGATGAAGCGGACCAGACCCACCTTCTCCATGAAGCGGTGAACGACATCCGGTACGAACAGGACAACTCGGGCTACTTCATGGTCAACAAAGGCGAAGTAGCCGTCGTCGCCCCGCCCAGGCCCGACACCGAAGGCACAAACACGGCCGGGCTGGTGGATAAAAACGGCGTCTTATCCGTGCGCCAGATGCAGACCAAGGCCAGTGGGGGAGGCGGTTTCGTCAATTACATCGCCCTGAAGCCAGGCGCAGGCGATCAGCCCAAGCCGGGATACGCCGAAATCATTCCAGGGACCGAATACTGGGTCGGAACAAGCGTCTATACCGACAACATCGGCGCCGCCATGCACATCATCGAGGAAACGGCATCCTCCATCACCTCCCGCGAAATACGAACAATAGCAATCACCATCACCGCCGTGACCACCACCATTCTGATGCTGCTGGCCTTTTTCATCGTGCGCAGCGTCGTGGGCCCCATCACCGAGTCCACAAAGGCAGCCGAACGCATCGCAGCCGGCGAGCTGACCGACCAGGCTCAGACCCTCGGCAATATGGTCGTTGATCTCAAGAACGAGAACGCGGAGGCAGGCGGGAAATCACCCGGCAGAACTGGCAGAAACCGTTTCCTCCCACAATCCAAAGCCAAAGGAACCACATGCGACATTATCCCGTCATCATCATCGGCTCAGGCCCCGCCGGAAGTTCATGCGCCAAGGCACTCAAGGACGCAGGCATCGAGTGCCTCATCATGGAAAAACTGCAACTGCCCAGAGACAAGACCTGCTCAGGAGTCATCTACGGCCAGACCCAGCAACTGCTCAAGAAGCACTTCGGGTCGCTCCCGCCCGCATCCGTGCGTTGCGCCCCGGAAATCATCAACGCCGACAACGCCGTGTTGTGCAACGCCAACGGAACAACCGAGCGATACGTCTGGGAGCTTGCCAAGGACGGTATCGAATTCTCTCATGACTGAATCAACGTCTGGCGCACACAATTCGACCTCTGGTTGCTGAAGGAATCCGGCGCACAATTCATGGAGCGGACGCGCTTCACGGGTTATGAAACAACCAGGCAGGGATTCATCGTCACGGCCCGCACTCCCGATGGAGGCCTCATCAAAGCGAGTTGCGACCACCTTGTCGGCGCAGATGGGGCTGTTTCCGAAGTGCGGCGTGCGTTCAATCCAGAGGGAGCACGCCAAGCCAAATCTTGCGTGGCCAACTATTCCTATTACGAGTACGACGGGCTGGGCCGCTTCAAGGACGACTGGTGGCACGTCTTCCTCAGACCGGAATTCGGCGATATCATCTCTTGCGCACACGTGAAGGACGACGTGTTGGCGCTGTCTGTAGGAGGCTTCCTCGGCGCGAAGCTTCTCCAGTTCGAAAATCGATTCGTCAACCACCTCGCAAGGGAATTCGGCGTCCAGTTCGGTGCCAGACGCAGCACGACGGGCTGCGGCCTCAAAATCGCCCCACCTTGCCTGGGCAAGGACAATCTACTGTTGGCGGGTGACGCGGCGGGACTGATCTACCTCAATGGCGAGGGCATCAGCGCCGCCATGGATTCCGGATACCGTGCGGGCCAGGCCATTGCCGAGTCATCGAAATCTAATACCGCCGAAACCGCATTGCGCTACGAGGCCAACTGCGGCGACATCCTCAACCACATGCGCCTTTGCCTCGACAACATGAACTTCGTTGTGCCCCCCGCATAAGCTTACGCTCCCCCTACCTGAGAACGCCTCATCCGAACGTAAGGCGGCAAGGGAAGTCGGCGGACATGGCGGTTATCTTGCACTATCCACTCCTGGACACATGGTCTCCAGCTCCGGAAACAGATAGCCGCCATGTCCAAATTCTTCTAAAATTCGGCTGTCCCCTAAGAGCAATCCCGCCCCAAGGTTTTTGTTTTGAGGCTGCCCTGGCCAAGGAGCCTCGCTGCTTCTTTTTCGTCTATTTTTTCATCCCGTTAAACAACTTTTCATGGCCACCACCATTGAGACGCCATTCGAACTCCCCCAAGGAACAGGGAGAAACTATCCTTCATAGGGTCATCCCAGTGTCACCATCCCTGCGAATGCGGCGGTGACTCCTGCTGACAACTTGCCGAAGTTGACTCCTGCCTCTTTGAGCCTGTCCAACTCCTCAGCGAACTCTCTCGCCTCTTCAGGGGAAAGGCATATTTTAGATCACGCTCATGAATTAAACCAACACGAAACATATTACTGACAAACGGCCCTAGCGAACATCCACTCACACGGCTTGTATTATTTGTTAGTATGGCGTCCTCAATTTTCCGCTATTTCCCCGTGTCTCCATTCTCCCGCCCCCCCCTTGATCAGCTCGCTACCACCAACACCATCGATGCCTAGTGCCGGTATTGAAAATGGCGAAGGCTTCTCTCGTTTGTCCGGCGGGGCAGCCCCTTCTGACGGACGGCGATGCGTCCGACCTTGTCCCGATAGGTTTTCTTATGCCCTCGTCTCTTGCCTGCGCTCCGTTTTTGTGCTGTATGCCGGGGGCCGTCTGCTCGTCCCGCCTTGTACTGGCCGGATGCCTCAGGAGAGCTGGGGGCAGCACGATTTCCGGGCCGTTGCGCCGGTGCCGCCCGCGCTACGGAAGCAAAGGAGGCTGGCACCATTATTGCGGGTGACTTTTTTGTCTTTTGAAGTTAATATATTCTCCTACAATCCGGCATGACTTACCGGTTATTTTATTTCACCACCGATTTATTCCTGGCAAAATGGATTTGGCGTGCCCCGAGGGGATGCCACTTGGCAAACGACTGTAGAACTGACGATAGGTCAAGGTACTGATGCATATAAAAGGTGTTGCTGAAACCGTAGAGGCCCGACTGCGCAAGGAAATAATGACCGGTAAAATCGGGCCCGGGGAACGCGTCAACGAGATAAGTGTTTCCGAGCGCTATGGCGTGAGCCGTCCGCCGTTGCGCGAAGCGCTGCGCAGACTTGAAAACGAGAACCTGATCATCAGCGTGCCCCGCCGAGGCAGCTTTGTGGCGGAGCTGTCCAGGGCCGATTGCCTGCAAATATATAGGGCCCGCATCATGATCGAGTGCGAGGCCGTGGACATCATCAAGGAAAGCGGCGGCTGCGACACCGAAACACTGGGCCGCGTCCTGGCCGAGGAGAAGCGGTTGACCCGTTCCCGGGCGGGGGCCGCCAAGCACGACCCCCATGGCGACTATCTCATCATGTCCAAATTCCACAACGCCCTGGTGGATATCTGCGGCAACAACTGGCTCATTCATTTCCATAAGCAACTGCGCCCGACCATGGGGCGCTACCAGATCATGTATCTGATGATACCGGGCGAATCCATGCATTCCCTCAAGGAACACGACGAGGTGCTGGACCTGTTGTGCAACCGGCAATACGACGACGCCCAAAATTCTCTGCGGACGCACATCGAGCGGACCCTCGACGTCCTGCGCCACAAAGTCCCCTGCTGACAGGCCGCACGGCCCTCCTCTCCGGCTTCCTCCACGCGCTGAAGCGCTTCGCCCCGGCCTCTTCCCCGCACTGAGGCGTCCCGGTCGCATGGGATCGTGCCTATCCCGTCCCTTCCTTTTTGAACGAGCACCAACGCCGGCCCTGCCCGACAAGGGCCGGCGTTGGCTTTGCCTTGATATCCGAAGACGGCTTGGCCTGGAGGGCCAGGCCGTCTTTGCCTTCAATCAAGCCGAAATTGTGCAAGAAGGCAAAGCGGATGCGACAATAATGAACTATTTCCCCCACAATTTTGGAGGAATGGTTGACGCACCCTTTTTTTGTCTTTAGTATATTGTCTACAAAATACAAAAGGCATGTGAGGAAATTGTGAATATCAAGGGAGTTAGCCAATACGTAACGCAGCAGCTTCGCCTGGAGATCGTCTCCGGAACGCTCCCCGGTGGGGCGCGACTCAACGAGGCCGAGCTTGCCTGTCGACTGGAAATTAGCCGCCCTCCCCTGCGTGAGGCCTTCCGGAGGCTGGAAAGCGAGGGGCTGGTGGTCAGCATCCCGCGACGAGGCTGTTTCGTGGCCGAGACCTCGGAGGAGGACTGGGAGCACATCAGCCGCACGCGCAAAATGATCGAAGTCACCAGCATAGAGATCATCGCCAACAAGAGGTGGAGAGAATTTCCCCTGATGCGCCGGGCGCATGAACGCATCGTCGAGTTGGAGCGCCCGAACCCCGAGGAGGCGCCCGGCGAGGTCGTGGCCGCCTGGTTCGAGACCCTTTCGAATTTCCACCTCTGCCTGGTGGAATCCTCGCGCAACAACTGGCTGGCCCACTGCTACAAGCAGCTGTGCCCCAGCATGGCCCGCTATCAGGTCATGTACCTCTACGATCCCGGCGCAAAGCACTCCTCCGTCGACGAACACGCTGAGATTCTCGGCCTGTTGGAGTCGGGCCTATACGGCGACGCCATGGCCCAACTGGTCGAGCACATGGACAGAGTTCGAAGGCAATTAATGCGCAAGATGCAGAAGATCGAGTCGTAACAGCCATTGCGGCATGTTTGCCCGCAGGCTTGAAAGTCCCTCTACCGGACAAGGAGGAATAGAATGAAATTCAACGGGTATCCCAGGCCGGACGGCAAGGTTGGGGCGCGCAACTACGTCGCGATCGTCCCTTCCGTCGGCTGTGTCAACAACCTCTGCGCACATCTGGAGCGCCTTATCCGAGGCACCGTGGCCATCCGCCACGACCAAGGCTGCCTGCACCCCCCGGCGGATACCGCTCAGGTCACCCGCACGCTGATCAATCTGGCCAAAAACCCCAACATCGGGGGCGTGCTCGTCGTGGGCCTGGGCTGCGAGATGGTCAATGCCGAGGAAATCTATGAGGCCGTCAAGGCCACGGGCAAACCCGTGGGCATGGCCGTGGTCCATCAGGTGGGCGGCATGATCGCCACGCTGGAGAAGAGCGCCAGGATTCTCGTGGATCTGGTGGCCGAGGTCTCCGGCGTGCACCGCGAGGAATTCGGCTTGGACAAGCTGGTGTTCGGCACCAAGTGCGGCTCGTCCGACACGACCTCGGGCCTGTCCTCCAACCTGGTCACGGGCGAGGTCTGCCGGTTGATGACCGAAAACGGCGGCAAGTTCATCCAGGGCGAGATCTGCGACATCATGGGCGGCGAATACGCGCTCAAGAAGCTCAGCGTCCACCAGGACCAGGGCGAGCAGATCGTCGACTACGTGCGCGACCTGTACATGCGCGGCTACCACGTGGGCGCGGACACGCGCGGCTGCCAGATGACCGCGGGCAACGTGGCCGGCGGCCTGACCACCCTGGTGGAAAAGGCCCTGGGCGCCAATGCCAAGGGCGCGGACGTCGCCATCCAGGGGACCCTCGACTATGCCGAGATCCCCCCGGACAAGCCCGGGCGCTACATCATGAACTTCCCGGGCCACGGGTTCGAGAACCTGACCGGCTCCGCAGCCGGCGGCGCCATCGTGCACCTCTTCACCACGGGCCGCGGCGCGCCCAACGGCAACCCGATCATGCCCACCGTCAAGCTATGCGGCAATTCCAAGACCATGAAGAGCATGACCGAGCACATCGACGTGGATGTGTCCTCGATCATCGACGAGACCGAAAGCCTCACGGCGGCGGGCGAACGTCTGTACCGCTTCGCCGTGGATGTCGCCAACGGCAAGCTGACCAAGTGCGAGATCCTGAACTTTGAGGGGATGGAAATCCTCATCAAAGGCCCGGTGATGTAAGGAGGAAAACAGAATGACCAAGTATGCCAAGAAGATAAATGACAAGGACAACGTCGTCACCACTGTGGCCGACTGCGCGGCGGGCGAAGAGGTGACGGTCAAGTTCCAAGGCAAGGAGACCCGCTACACCTGCAATCAGGACGTCCCCTTCGGCCACAAGATCGCCATCGTCGATGTCCCCAAGGGCGGCAGGCTCGTCAAGTACGGCGAAGAAATCGGCAGCGCGACCAGCGACATCAAGGTGGGCGACTGGGTCCACACCCACAATGTCGTGGACGACTACAAGTGCCTGGATGCGCAAGGCAATCCCCTTCCCGGTCAGCAGGACTGATCGGAAGCCCCGGACCGAAGGCCCCACCTTCGGTCCGGGCGATGCGATCGGGGCATGCCCCTCACGCACACTGGGTAAAAAGGAAACTACTATGCTGTTGAGCAAAAAGGAAGAAGCAATGGCCCGGGGCGATCATGGGCCCGGCGTCAGGAGATGCATGGAACTCCTCGTGAAGTTCGGGGAATCCGTCGGCGCACAGTGGATGGCGCCCATCTCCTGCGCACACACCATGCCCAAGGAGCCGCTGGAACTGCTTCGGGAAATGACCGAGGGGGTCCAGCGCCTGGGCGTTCCCACGAGCATGCATTCGCTGATGAGCGCCTTCAACCCCCAGGCCTGGGACGACCAGGGACTCCCCGCAGAGTTCGCACGCGACGAGGCGTGCCTGCACGAGGAGCGCCGGGACGAATACCTGCGCTGCGGATTCCTGGAGACGTACACCTGCCTGCCCATGCTGGTGGGCAACCTGCCCCGCAAGGGGGACTGCATCTCGTGGATCGGCTCAGGAGCGCAGCTGCTGGCCAATTCCATCATCGGCGCGCGCTGCAACCGCGACGGCACCGTCGTCAACCTCGCCGCAGCCGTGACCGGGAGAGCGCCCTACTACGGGCATTTCCTGGACGAGAACCGCCGGGGCCAGGTGCTGGTCCGGTTCGAGGGCGTCGATCCGGCGGCCCTGACGCATGCGCAGCTGGGCGCGGCCGGGTACCACGTCGGCGCAATCGCGGGTGGCCGCAACGTCGTGGTCGAAGGCGTCCCCGCGGACTGCGACCTGGACTACCTGAAGCACCTGCTGGCTCCCATGCCGGTGTCCGGCTCGGTGCTCCTGTGCCACGTCGTGGGCGTGACGCCCGAGGCCCCGACCATCGAAGCCGCCTCCGGCGGCAACGAGCCGGAAGAGACCATCGTCATCGGGCCCGGGGAAATCCGGGCGAGCCTGGACCGCTTCGCCGCTCCCGGCGCGGAAGTGGACATGGCCCTCTTCGGGTGCCCGCATTGCTCCATGAACGAGGTCATAACCCTGGCCCGGCTCCTGGACGGCAGGAAGCTCGCCGCCGGAAAGCGGCTGTGGGTGGGCATGCCCCACCAGCAGCGCCACCTCGCCCAAACGATGGAGATAACCGAAAAGGTGGAGGCCGCCGGCGGCGTGTTCGCCAGCAGTTGCATGGCCACCATCCCCGACCACCCCATCCCGGAAGGGGTGCGCACCATAGCCACCAATTCCTTCAAAGCCGCACATTACATCACGTTCCTGACCAAAGGGACGGTGAAGGTGCTGGTCGGCGACATGGACGCCTGCGTCCAGGCCGTCACCGGCGGTGCATGGAAAGGAGGTGCGGCATGACGCTCACAGGAAGAGTCATCAACGGCGGAAAGGTCACGGCCCAGGCCGTTGTCCTGGACAGCGCCTTTGCCTTCATCGGCCAGTTCGACCCGGCGGCGGGCACCCTGGTCTTCGAAGGCCACCCCCTGCACGGGTGCAGCCTGGCCGGGAAGGTCCTGGTGTGCACCACCGGCAAAGGCGGCACCATCGCCCCGTTCATCGCCTACCAGGCGAATCAGAAGGGCTTGGCCCCGGCGGCGATCCTGTGCGACCACGCCGATCCCATTCTGACGGAATGCGCCCTGGTCATAGACATCCCCATCCTGGACACCTTCGACCAGGACCCGACCAAGGCCATCCGGACAGGACAGACGGTTGCCATCGACGGTGAGACGATAACCGTGGAATAAGCCGGGCGGCAGGCATCGCGCCCTGCCCTCCGGCAACGAGAAAGGATTCAGGAACAGGAGTGTAATGATCAAAATTTCGACGGGTTGCGACATAGTGCCGCACGAAGTTGAAGCACCTTAGGAGGTAGTATCGATGCACAAGACGAGACTGACGATGTTCGCCATGCTGACGGCGCTGCTCTGCGCGCTGCTGCAAATCGTCCCGGCCCAGGCCGCGGACAGCTGGACCTGGACCGGGCAAGCCTTCTGCTCCCGCGCCAACAGGCTCTATGAGAACGGTGAGGACTTCGCCTACATGGTGGAGAAATACACCGACGGCAAGGTCAAGGTGGACTTCCACTCCGCTGGCGAAATCGTGCCCGCCATGCAGGTCTACGACGCAGCCGGCCAGGGCATCATCGACTTCGGCCAGGCCTGCCCCTGTCTGGGCAAGTCCAGGGCCTACAGCATCCAGTGGTTCTGCGACGCCCCCGGCGCCCAGAGCCCCATCGAACAGATCATCTGGTATTACAACGCCGGTGGCAAGGAGCTGATGGAGGACCTGTTCCACAAGTACTACAACGTCCATCCCCTGCCCATGGTGGCCATCACCACCGAGATCTGGCTCTACTCCAACAAGAAGATCAACTCCGTCAAGGACCTCCTGGGCCTGAAGATGCGCGCTGCGGGCGTGCGTGGCGAAGTGCTGACCAAGATGGGCGCTTCCGTGGTGGTCCTGCCCGGCTCCGAGATGGTCCCCGCCATGGAGCGCGGCGTGATCGACGCCATGGAATACTCCAGCATCAACTGCACCTACCCCCTGGGGTTCTGCGACGTCACCAAGTACCTGTACATGCACCCCTCCAAGTCCACCTCGCCCATCAACCTCTGGGCCGTAAACCTGGACAAGTGGAACGCCCTGCCCAAGGACGTGCAGACGGCCATCGAGCGCGCCAGCCGCGACGCCTACCTGCGTTCGCTGACCTGGGGCCTTGAGCAGGACTTCCTGACCTTGAAGAAGGCCGTGGAAGAAAAGGGCAACGAGATCCTGATCCTTCCCGAGGACGTGACCCGCGCCGTGGATGAAGCCTCTGCGGACTACTACTACGAGAAGGCCAAGACGGATAAGGACCTGGCCCGCGTCCTGAAGTCCTGGGCCGAGTTCAAGAAGAACTACGGCACCTACGCCAAGTGGCTCGATTATCTCAATATGACCGGCGACCACCTCGGCCTGGTGAAGGGCGACTCCTAACCACGGATCAGACAGTCAATGGGGTGGGGCCCATACGTGGGCCCCACCCGTCAATACAAGGGGTTGGCGAATGAAAATCTTACGCTGGATAGACTGCATAGGAGAGTGGAGCGGCCTCGTGTCCCGATGGCTGGGTCTCCTGCTCAGCCTGGTGGTCATCTTCGAGGTCCTCTCGAGATATCTGTTCAACAAGCCCACCATCTGGGCATTCGATACGGCCATGATGCTGACGTCCATGCTCTTTTTGCTGGGCACGGCCTATGTCCTCAAGCACGACGCGCAGATCAAGGTGGACGTGCTCTACAACCTTATGCCCAAGAAGGCGCGCCTGGTCATCGACGTCATCTTCTATCTGGTGTTCTTCTTCCCGTTCACACTCTGCATGATCTGGTACGGCTCCAAAGCCGCCCGCTGGTCCTGGATATCCAATGAAATCAGCAATTGCAGCCAATGGGGCGAACAAATCTGGTGGTGGAAGGCGATGATTCCCCTGGCGTTCACACTGTTGACCCTACAGGGAGTGGCCGAGTTCATCCGCATTCTGGGCTCCATGAAGCAATCCGACAAAGAGGAGGCTTAGTCATGAGTCCCGAATTATTGTCCTTCACCATGCTCGGCCTGATCGTCCTGGCCATCGTGATCGGTATTCCGGTTGCCTTCGCCCTGGCGTCGATCCCGTTGATTTTCGGTTATTTCTATCTCGGCCCCGGCGTCTTCCCCATGTTCTCGCTCCAGAGCTTCGGCATGATGTCCTCGTATTCCTTCGTGGCCGCGCCGTTGTTCATCTTCATGGGGGCGCTCATGGAGCGATCGGGCATCGCCGACACGCTGTATGAGGCGTTCTACCACCTGCTGGGCGGCGTAAAGGGCGGCCTGGCCCTGGCGACCGTGGCCATGGCCACGATCTTCGGCGCATGCACGGGCATTGTGGGTGCGGGCGTCATCACCATCGGGCTTCTGGCCCTGCCCTCCATGCTCTCAAGGGGCTACGACAAGGGCCTGGCCACCGGCAGCATCATGGTCGGCGGCGGCCTGGGCGTGACCATTCCCCCGAGCATCATGCTCATCCTCTACGGATGCGCGGCCGGCGTTTCCATCTCCAAGCTCTTCGTGGCCGCCATCGTGCCGGGCCTGATGCTGGGCGGGCTCTACCTGCTCTACATCTACATCCGCGCCAGCATGAACCCCGAACTGGCCCCCTCCGTGGACGACAAGGAGCGCATCCGGGGGGCCGCGCTGGCCAAACTGACCGCCTATTCGCTGGTGCCGCCCATCTTCCTGATTCTGGCGGTGCTGGGCTCCGTGTTCTTCGGCATCGTCTCGCCATCCGAGGCGGGGGCCATGGGCGTCCTGGGCGCCATAATCCTCATCGCCGTGCGCGGCCGCTTCAGCGCCAAGGTGGTGCTCGAAGCCATGACCGCCACCATGAAGATCTCCGCCGCGATCCTCCTCATCTGCCTGGCGGGCAAGCTGTTCACCGGCGTGTTCATCTTCATGAAGGGCGACGCCGCCCTGCGCTCGGTCATGACCTACATGAACATGGGAGCCACCGGGACCCTGATCCTTATGCTGGTCATCGTGCTCTTCCTGGGCATGGTCATGGACTGGATCGCGCTGATCTTCATCCTGGCCCCCATCTTCGGCCCCATCCTGAACACCATCGGCGTGGACCAGCTCTACTTCGGCATCCTGTTCTGCGTAACCCTGCAAATATCCAACATGACGCCGCCATTCGCCTACTCGGTCTTCTACCTGAAGACCATTACCCCACCGGAAGTCACCATCGGCGACATGTACAAGGGCTGCATCCCGTTCGCCTTGGTATCGGCCTTGTGCCCGGTGTTGCTCATCGTATTCCCTGCCATTGTCAGCTGGCTCCCCAGCCTCATGGAATGAGCAGCCGGCAAGGAGATGCGGCCGCGCAACGAACATAGACGCCACCGGCGTTCATACCCACCTCCAGACCGCGCGGCCCATCTCCTCCTTCCACTACCACTTCATCCGGGGCGGGACGGGCATCGCCCCGCCCCGGATGGAGCCCGCACCCCCAACCGCCGCCCGATGCCCATACCGGCCCCGCAGCGCGGCAAGGACGCAGAGATCCCGGCAAAGGGAAAGGGAAAAGGGAACCCGCCGCAGATTCTGTATACAAAAGACAATAGAGAGCATTACGCGCAAGGGAGTCTCAATGTGCAGGAGAGGGCTGCCGCCAAGGCACCGGGAAGAGTTTTTACACCTAAACCGTATCTAAGGAGTGAATCATGCGAATGAAAATAATGGCATCCCTGATCGCGATGATGGCCTTGTTCGCAAGCATGGGCACCGTGTCCATGGCCCACGGCAACGGCACAGGCGCCGACTACAGCCCCCAAGGCAGCGGCAACGTCATCATCATGATCGCCAGCGGCAACGCCGAAGACATTTTCTTCGGCCTGCTCTACGCCGACAGGGCCATCAAGAACCAGTGGATGGACAACGTGAAGGTGGTCCTCTGGGGCCCCGCGCAAAAGACCATCGCCAGCTTGCCCGCCGACAGCGACCAGGTGAAGCTGATCAAGAGCATCATGTCCAGAGGCGGCAAGTCCTCCCGCATCTGGGCCTGCAAGGCCTGCGCGGACCGCTACGGTGTCGCGGACAAGATGGAAGAGCTCGGCTGCGAAGTGTTCCACGTGGGCAACGCCACGTCATACCTCCTCAAGCTGGGCTACAGGATGTGGAACTGGTAGAGGGAATGATTTGACTTGTGGATTCCCGCCTTGAGCAGCCCTGTTCACGTTAGCCCCCTCCCATTGGCCCTGGTTCGGCATGTGTACCGGGCCAGGGCCTTCGTACGTCCGGCAACAAGCCGGGGAGCCCGATCCCGAAGGCCAGCCAGGGCGAAGGAAGGATGGCCAAGCGAGGAGCGCAGACGCCTCGCGCCGATCCCCCGCCCCCGGCAGGCCATTGAACCAGGGCCTGAGGGCTTCTATCAATACGGGGCCACCTCAAGGCCGGAGACGAACGGCCAACCATGAACGCCCTGATTCGTCTGCCTGAGCTGGCTTAGTTGTCACCTGGCAGTGGGCCACAAATAGCGAAGTGGTCATGCCGCCCTTGGTTGGAGAGAGGTGGGTTCACTTCGTTGGACCACTTCGCGGAGAAATCAAGGTGGACAGGCTTATCGGTCACGCCGCCTTGTGAGTCCACACCGGAGAGGGGCCTCCGTCCAGCTTGAGGCCCTGGCTGCACATCTCATTGGTTTTCCGCCGTCAAACGTCCGGTGCGGTCGGCGGCTGTTGTAGAAGTCCAACCACCAGGCCAGAGCCTGCCGCAGTTCGTTTCCCGTCTCCAGTCCCCGCAGATACACACATTCGTATCTTAGCGATAGCCAGAGTCGCACGATCATGGCGCTGTCCATCCAGCGGCCACGACTGACTGGGCCTTGCCGGAAAGGACGCCCCTCTCCTCGGCCTGCACATTCCACAGGGGAATCCGATTCGGATGGGCACCGCACTTGCTGGCTGCCCCAAGCAGGATGTGCTCCTCGAGTGTGGCAAAAAATATTCGAACTATGCCTTCGCTCGCCAAGACTCACTTGACCTAGATTCAGAAAATGAATACCTCTCAAAGAAACAATGTTTTATTATGAGAAACAGCCGAGCAGCCAAACTTCGTTTCCGCGCAGGACAACCAAACGCCTATACAAGGAGATCCACCAATGACAGTGCAGCTTAGGGCAAACCAAAAGGAACAACTCCTGGCCATCTTCGGCAAGGACGACTGTTTGTTCTCCCCGGAAGAGTTGCTTGTTTACCAAACCGACGCCAGCCGGATCTCCGCCCCTCCGCTCGCTGCGGTCCGCGCCTCGGACGAGGAACAGGTCATCGAGCTGATGCGCTTCGCCACCCGGGAAAAACTCCCCGTTTTTCCGCGAGCGCGAGGCTCCAACACCGCCGGAGGCTGCACCCCCACGGCCCCCGGCATCGTCTTGTCGCTGCTCAAAATGAACAAGATCATCGAAATCGACGCCGAGGATTTCGTCGTCGTCACCCAGCCCGGCGTCATCACCAAGGACCTCCAGACCGCCGTGGAGGCTCAAGGGCTCATGTATCCGCCGGACCCGGCGAGCTTCGACGTCTGCACCATCGGCGGCAACATCGCCACCTGCGCGGGCGGCATGAGCGCCGTGAAATACGGCGTTACCCGCGACTACCTGCTCGGATGCCGGGTCGTGCTCCCCTGCGGCGACATCGCCCAATTCGGGGCGCGCACGCACAAGAACGTCGTCGGCCTGGACGTCAACCGCCTCGTGTGCGGCAGCGAGGGAACCCTCGGCATCGTGACCGAACTGACCCTCAAGCTGATTCCCCGGCCCCAGTCCTCCGCCTCCATCCTCGTGGGATTCGATTCACTGCGCAAGGCCATGGACTGCGTCAAGAACATCTTTTCCACCGGCCTCCTCCCCTGCGCCCTCGAATTTATTGGTGAGCAATGCCTGAACCCCATTAAGCAGATGGGGTTCGACATCTTCCCCGACGAGGTCACCACCTGCCTGCTCGTCAAGCTCGACGGCTCCGAGCAAACGCTTCCCATGGAGATCGACCGGCTCATGGACGTCGTCAGCCCGATGGAGCCGGCGTTCCAGCGCAAGGGGATCACCCGCGAGGACGAAAACTCGCTCTGGGAGGTCCGTCGCCTCATCAATGCGGGCTCCGCTCTGGTCGCCCCCAACAAAATCGCCGACGACGTCACCGTCCCGCGCTCCAAACTCCACGAGGCCCTGACGGGCATCGAAGCCATCGGCAAACAGTTCGACCTGACCATCCTGACCTTCGGCCACGTGGGCGACGGCAACATCCACGTCAACATCATGTTCGACGCCGCCACGCAGAAGGATATCGCCTACAAGGCCAAATACGCCGTCAACGAGCTCGTCATCTCCCTGCGGGGCGTGCTCTCGGGCGAGCACGGCATCGGGCTGTCCAAGGCCAAGACGTTCAACATGCAGATCGGCCAACTGGAGCAGACGCTCATGCGCAAAATCAAGGGAGTGTTCGATCCCGACAACATCATGAATCCCGGCAAGTCGTACTGATGCCAGCCAATAACGGAGCTCCCATGACACAATCCCTCAAAAAATGCGTCGCCTGCAGCAGATGTCTCTCCTTCTGCCCGGTCTTTCTGGCCAGCGGCAAGGAGGAGCTTTCCCCCAAGTCCAAGAACATGCTGTTCGAATGCATCGTCGAAGACCCGGCGCGGCTCGATTTCAAAAAGAGCAAGGACCTTGCGGAGATGTGCGTCTCCTGCGGTCGCTGCGCCACGGCCTGCGCCCAGCACCTGTCCATACCCGACCGGCTGGCCGAGCTGCGCGCCAAGAAGCCGGGCTGGGAGCAATATCTCTGGCGCATATGGATCAGCCAGGGCGACGCGCTCTGGCCCGTCCTGGGCACCATAGGCAAGGCCCTGGGCGACACCCCGGGCAAGGGCATGGCCGCCTCGGTCAAGGCCCTGGGCAGGAAGGCCGCCACCAGGCCCTGGATCAGGGTCCTCGACTACGACACGAGCGCCGGGGGCCGCACCGTCTACCACTTTGCGGGCTGCACCGCCCGGCGCGTCCACCCCGAATGGGTGGCGACGGGCAAAGCCATCCTCAAGGGCCTGGGCTACACCGTCGCGGACGCCCAGGAGGAATGCTGCGGCGGCACCCTCTTGAGCGCGGGGCTTCGCTCCAGCGCCCTGAACGCCATGGACGCCAACGTCCGGGCGTGGCGCGACGTGGGGCGCCCGCTCATAACCACGGCATGCACCTCGTGCCAGTATTCCCTGGCCAAGTACGTGCAATATGAAGAGCTTTTCGACAGCGACGAGGAGGCCGGGCGCTGGCGCAACTCGCTGGTCAACCTCGCCTCGCTCTGGGGCGGGACCACCTTCCAGGTCGAAGCCCCTCCCGCGTCCCTGCACTGGCATGCGCCCTGCCACGGCACGGTCTGCAAGGACGACGAGGCCTGGCTGAAACGCACGGCGGGCAAGGCCGTCTCCACCCCGGCGGGCATCCACTGCTGCGGCCTGGGGGGCGTCCTGCAACTGACCAACAGAGCTCTCAGCACGAGCTTCGCCGGCGAATGTTGGGAAGCCATGTCCCCGCCCCCGGGCGCGCAGGTCCTCACCGGCTGTTCGGGCTGCACGATCCAGCTCGCGTCCGCCAGGCCGCAGGGCGTGGACGTGGCGCACTGGCTGGACGCCGTGCAGCCCTAGCCCCTCGCCCGACCGGCTCCTTGGAACAGACTCAGGGAAAAGCCACGAGTGATATTGAAGATTCACCGAGGCCCACCGGCCTCTGGCGGGATCAATGCTGCTCCCCAAACCGCCCCCGCCTTCCCGCCCTCAATGTATGCCCGCATCCGCCCCAATTCCGGATGCGGGCATCCTTATCGGCAACTGTGTTTCGCTATGATGAAAACCCGTCTCCCCCATCTCCCCGTCTCCCGCTGACCGGACGGTGCCGTCGCCACGAAAACCACCCGTAACGACACAGTGCTTGTCGCCTACCCGCAGCAATCTCCACCCGCAGAACCGCCCTGCCCAGCCCCCCCCTCCAAGGAGAACTCGCGTATTTATTTGAACATCATCTGGCCCATCCCCCCATTCGGGGAATGCGGAATTTTACAACAAAGCAAGAGCATTACTTTCGTCGCCGACCTCTCGTCGAATTCAGCGTCTTTTGTTGACACAAGTGAACTTTAGTTTTACAGAGTGAAATAACGTTTCCACGGAACACCTACACCCAAGGAGCTCGACGTGAGTGAAAAAGCTAAATCCAAAGCCATCGTCATCCAGGGCAACCAGGCCTGTGTGGAGGGAGCCTTGTTGGCGGGCTGTTCCTTCTTCGCCGGATATCCCATAACACCCGCCACCGAAGTCGCCGAAGTCATGGCCGAACGGATGCCCAAGTCGGACGGAGCGTTCATCCAGATGGAAGACGAGTTGGCGTCGATCAACGCCGTGATCGGAGCGGCCTGGGGCGGGGCCAAGGCCATGACCGCCACCTCCGGGCCCGGCTACAGCCTCATGCAGGAAGGCATCGGCTACGCCGCCATCACCGAGACCCCCTGCGTCATCATCGACGTCATGCGGGGCGGCCCCTCCACCGGCCAGCCCACCATGACCTCGCAGCAGGACGTCTACCAGGCCAAGTACGGCAGCCACGGCGACTACGAGCCCATCGTCCTCGTCCCCTCCTCGGCGCAGGAGGCCCTGGACATGACCATCCGGGCCTTCAACCTGGCCGAAAAATACCTCGTGCCCGTCTCCGTGCTCACCGACGAGGTCGTGGGCCACACCCGCGAGCGCGTGGTCATCCCCGACTCGCCCGAGCTGTACGACCGCGTCGCCCCGCCCGAAGGCGAAGACTACGCGACCTTCCGCCCCATCGACGCCCTGGGCGGGGTGCCCTATCGAGCCAACTTCGGCGAGGGGCGCAACATCTGCGTGGACGGCCAGCTGCACGACGAACGCGGCATGCGGGTTGGGCACCTCTCCGGCCCCAGCGGCGAGTTGGTCAAGCGCACCATGGCCAAGATCACAGACAACATCGACGACATTTCAGACTACGAACTCTACCACACCGACGACGCCGAAATCTTCGTGATCGCTTACGGCAGCACCGCCCGCATCGCCCTGCGCTCCGTCCTGGACGCCCGTGCGGCCGGGGTCAAGGCGGGGCTCATCAAACTCAAGACCCTGTTCCCCTTCCCCGACGCCATGATCCGCGAAGTAGCCGCCCACGCGCAGCGCGTCATCGTCCCCGAATGCAACGCGGGCAAGATCTGCAACGAGGTGCAACGCATTGTGAATGCGCAAGTGGAATCCATGCCCAAGTTCGGCGGAGCCATGCACGTGCCCAGCGAAATCCTCGACGCCATCACAAGGAGCTGAACATGAACCCCCTCGGCGAAAAATACCTCCGCAAAGAGGCCCTGCCCACCATCTTCTGCCCCGGCTGCGGCCACGGCACCGTGCTCAACGCCACGTTGCGCATGCTGGACAAGGTAGGCCTGGACGACTTCCTCTTCGTCTCCGGCATAGGGTGCTCCTCGTGGCTGCCCGTGTTCATCAAGGCCGACGTGCTGCACACCCTGCACGGGCGCGCCGTGGCCGTGGCCACCGGCCTCAAAATCACCCGGCCCGACAAGAAGGTCATGGTCTTCAACGGCGACGGCGACTGCCTGGCCATCGGCGGCAACCACCTCATCCACGCCGCGCGCCGCAACATCGACATCACCGTCGTCACCCTCAACAACTACATCTACGGCATGACCGGCGGGCAGGCATCGCCCGGCACCCCCCTGAACGGCAAGACCAAGACCTCTCCCTACGGCTCCAACGAGCCCCCTTTCGACTCCGTCAAGCTGGCCATCGGCGCGGGGGCGAGCTTCGTGGCCAGGGAAACCACCGCATCGCCGGTGCGCATCACCAAGACCCTGGAAAAAGCCGTCGCCCACGAAGGGTTCTCCTTCGTAGAGATCATCAGCCAGTGCCCCACCCAGGCGGGCCGCAACATCTACGGCAAGGCCGCGCCCGGGGCCATCCTGGACATCATCCGCCAGAGCGCCGTGTCCAAGAAGGACGCCGAATTGCAGCCCGGCCAGTTCCGCACAGGCATCATCCACCACGACGAGACGGTCCCCGTCTATGCCTCTGCGACCGCCTAGGTTTTTAGGCTAAGCTCCCAAAGAAAAAGAGGATTAAGACATGGTCGATATAGACAAGAACCAGTGCAAAGGCTGTGAACTGTGCGTCACCTCCTGCAAGTTCGAGGCGCTGACCCACGGGACGGAGCGCACCCCCAAGGGCTACCTCGTCCCCGCGTACGATCCGGAAAAATGCACGGCCTGCAAGATGTGCGAATACATCTGCCCCGACCTCGCCATCACGGTCACCAAGGAGGGCTAACCATGAGAAAGGAAATGAGAATCGCCGGATTCGGCGGACAGGGCGTCATCACCATCGGCCTGCTGCTGGCCAAGGCCGTGGGCCAATACGGCGACAACGACGTCGTGCAGACCCAGAGCTACGGACCCGAGGCCCGCGGCGGCGCCTGCAAGACCGAGGTCGTCATCTCCGACGCCACCATCGATTATATCAAGGTATTGCACCTGGACACCCTCGTGGCCATGTCGCAGCCCGCCTTCGACACCTACGCCAAGGACCTGCCCGGCGACGGCATCCTGCTGGTGGACAACACCCTGGTGGAGCAGGTGCCCGAGAAGTTCACCAACGTCTGGCGCATCCCCGCCACGGATCTGGCTGAAAACGAGATCGGCCTGCGCGTGGTGGCCAACGTGGTCATGTTCGGAGCCATCGCCAAGGTGACCGGCCTCGTCACTCCCGAGCAGTGCAAGCAGGCCCTTGCGGACACCTTCCCCGCCAAGGTCATCCAGAAGAACTACGACGCCTTCGACCTGGGCTACGGCTTCGACTTCGCGTCCACGGAGGCCCCGGCATGAGGCTGTTCGAACATCAGGGCAAGGAGATCCTGCGCGCCGCAGGCATCCCGGTGGCCCAGGGCCAAGTCGTCGCCAACCCCGAGGAGGCGCTGCTCGCGGCCAAGGAGATCGGCCTGCCCGTCGTGGTCAAGGCCCAGGTCCTGGCCGGTGGACGCGGCAAGGCGGGCGGCGTCAAGATCGCACGCGATTCCAACGAGGTGTGCCGGTTCGCCCAGGACATCCTGGGCATGGCCATCAAGGGCGAGACCTGCCGCGAACTGCTCATCGACCCCATGACCGACATCGCCACGGAGCTCTACGCGGGCGTCACCCTCGACCCCGTTGCCGGGGCCCCGCTGCTGATGTTCTCGCATCGCGGCGGCGTGGACATCGAGGAGGTGGCCGCCACCTCGCCGGACGACGTCTTGAAGATGCACTTCAGCGTGCTGGCGCCGCCGCCGCAATACAAGGTCCTCGAACTCCTCGGCCACCTGGACTTCGATTCGGCCACCAAGCTCAAGATCGCCCGGGTGGTCGTGGCCCTGGCAAAGGCCTACCTGGAAAACGACTGCACCACGCTGGAGATCAACCCCTTGGTCATCACCGGCGAGGGCGAAGTCGCCGCCCTGGACGCCAAGGCCGTCATCGACGACAGCGCCCTGCGCAGGCAGCCCCACCGCTGCGCCGCCGAGGAGCCCAAGACCGAGCTCGAAAAACGCGCGCGCGACATCGGCGTCCAATACGTGCGGCTCGACGGCGACGTCGCCGTGCTGGCCGGCGGGGCGGGCCTGGCGATGGCGACCATGGACATGGTCAACTACACCGCCCACGCGGCGGGCAGCTTCCTGGACACCGGCGGGGGCATCTCGTCGGAGCGCACCGCCGAGGCCCTGCGCATCTCCATGTCCACCCCCGGCGTCAAGGGGGCCCTCATCAACATCTTCGGCGGCATCAACAACTGCGAAATCATCGCCAGGGGCGTCGTCGATTTCCTGGAAAGCGACAAGCCCGGGCTGCCGGTGGTCGTCAAGATGCGCGGCCACTCGCAGGACGAGGGCTGGACGCTTTTGGAAGAGCACGGCGTCCCGTTCATCAAATACGGGACCACAGAGGAGGCCGTGCGCCTGCTCGTGTCCACCATGGACGGGGAGAACTAGCATGTCGATCCTGGTCAACCAGAACACGAAATTCATCATCCAAGGCATCACCGGCACACAGGGCCGCATCCACGCCAGGCTCTGCCTGGAATACGGCTGCAAGCTCGTGGGCGGCGTCACCCCCGGCAAGGGGGGGCAGGACGTCGAGGGCGTGCCGGTGTTCAACACCGTCCATGAAGCCGCCGAGGCAAGCGGCGGCAGCATCGACGCGTCCATGATCCTCGTGCCCCCCTTCGGCGTGAAGGACAGCGCCATCGAGGCCATGGCCAACGGCGTCAAGACCATCATCATCATCACCGAACACATCCCGGTCAAGGACACGCTGGCCGTGCGCGAATACGCGAGCGGGTGCGGGGCCACCGTCATCGGGCCCAACACCATCGGCGTCATCAGCCCCGGCAAGAGCAAGATCGGGATCATGCCCGGCTTCCTCTACAGCGAGGGGCCGGTGGGCATCGTCTCGCGCAGCGGCACCCTGACCCACGAGGTCGCCTCGTGCCTCAGCACACGGGGCGCGGGCCAGTCCACGTGCGTGGGCATCGGCGGCGACCCCGTTCCCGGGTCGTCCTTCACGGACGTGCTCAAGATGTTTCGAGACGACGACGAGACCAAGTGCGTCGTGCTCATTGGAGAAATCGGCGGCGCGGGAGAGGAGCTGGCCGCCGATTACCTGAAGCTCAACGGATACACCAAACCGGTTTTCGCGTTCATCGCGGGCAACACGGCCCCACAGGAGAAAAAAATGGGCCACGCGGGCGCCATCGTCGCGGGGAGCGCAGGCACCGCCGAGTCCAAAAAGAACGCATTGGAAGCCGCGGGTGTGAAGACGACGAAGACCCTTGAAGAGCTGCTCGACCTCGCATGCGAGGCGATTGGTGCAACCACAGAGGAGGCAACATGCTAAAGTGGACGATCAGTATCGCTGCTACGGTTTTCCTTTTGATTCTGGACATGACCCTGCCATTTGAAGGCCTGGACCCCATGTCCAAACACGCGCTCATCATTTTCCTGTCGGCCATCGTGTTCTGGATAGCGCGACCCATTCCGGAATACCTGTCGGCCATCGTGGCCGCGGCCGCCCTCATCCTTGGGGCCCAGGCCCCGGCGAAGCTCGTGCTGAGCGGCTTCAGCGCCCCCGTGTGGTGGATGGTGCTGTTCGCCATGATCCTCGGCGCGACCATCAGCCACACCGGCCTGGGCAAACGCCTGGCCTACACGCTGATCTCGAAATTCGGCGGCGGCAACCTCAAGATGCTCTACGTGACGACCATGGCCAACAACATCCTGGCCCCCTTCACGCCCTCCAACACCGCCCGCGGCGCCATCATGTGCGGCGTGGTGGACAGCCTGTGCGAGAGCCTCGGGTTCAAGCGCGGCGAGCAGAAGGGCGACCAGACCATCATGCTGGCCAACATGTACATAAACACCACCAACACCTTCATGTTCATGACGGCCATGGGCGGCAACATGCTCTGCGTCAAGATCATCAGCGAGATGACCGGGCGCACCGTCACCTGGACCGACTGGTTCATGGCGGGCTTCTTCCCCGGCATCCCCCTGCTGATCCTGTTGCCCTACGTCGTGTACAAGATGTTCCCCATGGCCCAGGACGCGGGAGACTCCTGCGTCGGCGTGGCCAAGGACTGCCTCAGGGAAATGGGCCCCATGTCCCGGCAGGAAAAGAACACCGCCATCATCATGGGCCTGACGCTGCTGGCCTGGGCCACCCAATCGCTGCACGGCATCGGCGCGACCAAGACCTCCTTCATCCTCGTGGCGCTGCTCTTCCCCAAGATCGGCGCGGTCACCTGGAACGAAATCAACGACAAGATCTCCTGGCCCGCCCTGATCTGGCTCGGCTTCGCCATGGGCCTGGCGAACCTCATCAACAAGTTCGGCGGGTTCAAATGGCTGGTGCAGACCCTGATCGCCGACAACACGTTCATGGCCAACCTGCCGTTCACCACGTTCCTGGCCGTGCTCATCCCCGGCATCGTGTTCATGCACTTCATGTTCGCGGGCATGAACGCCATGATCATGATCGTGTTGCCCATCACCATCGCGCTGGCCAACCAATTCGGCTACGACCCCTACGTGGTCGGCCTGATCTCGGCCATGTCCCTGTCCGTGGGCGCCTTCTTCATGCCCTTCAACAGCGCCCCCAACCTCATCTTCTACAGCACCAACCGCTACACGGTGCAGCAGCAGGTCAAGGGCGCCATACCCCTTGCCATCATGGCCGTCCTGGCGCTGCTCCTGGGCCTGAACGTCTGGTGGCCCCTGATCGGCATCCTGTAGCCGCACCATGTGAACCGCCGGAAGGCATCATCGCCTCATCCGCATCACCCACCCCAACCGGGAGCGTGGCCACCCCTTTGGCCACGCTCCCGGCCCTCACAGACGGCACACCGTTTCTAACAGCGAAACAACGCTGGACAATCCGATAATTATCCACTAATTTTTCCAAAGCGAACCGCAGGTTGCCCACCATTTTCAAACAGAGACACACCGCATGAGCACACAACCGTCCGCAACAAAGCCCTCCCCCACGATCCAGTCGGTCGACAAGGCATTGCGCGTCTTCGAACACGTCTGCCGCGCGGAAAAGGACGTCAGAGTCGTCGACATCTCCAGGGCCCTGTCCATCAACAAGGCCACGGTGTTCCGGTTGCTGCGGACCTTCGTGGAAAACGGATACATGGAGCAGGACCAGGAGACGGACCGCTACAGGCCGACCATGAAGATCCTGTCCCTGGGCAACCACGTCATGAACAAGATGGAGATCCGCTCCCTCGCGGCCGAGATCATCAAGGAATTGAGCGAGGAATCCGGGGAGTCGGTCCACCTGTCCATCAAGGACGGCAAATACGCCGTCATCATCGACAAGGTCGAATCCAGCACGGGAAACAAGGTTTCGTTCCACATCGGCAGGCGCAGCGACCTGTACTCCACGGGCACGGGCAAGGTCTTGCTCGCCCACATGCCCCACAACGAGGTCGAGGCCTACCTGGCCGCCACCCCGCTGCAGGCCCACACGCCCATGACCATCGTCGACCCCGCCGTAATCAAGCGCCAGTTGGACGAGATCCGCGACCAGGGGTTTTCGGTCGACAGACAGGAGAACAATACGGGAATTTCCTGCGTCGCGGCCCCGGTGCGCAACTACTCGGGCGAGGTCATGGCCTCGGTCAGCGTGACGGGCCCCAGCGCGCGCATAGAGCACGATATTCCCCGTTTCAGCAAGCTCATCCTGGACTACAGCGCGCAGCTGTCCTTCAGACTCGGCTACAACAGATAACCGGCCCGGCAACGAAACTGCCCCCCAACGTGCGTGTGCGAAGTGCCGTCATGCGCCTTGCGCCCACGCACCAAGCCATACGCACACAATGACGATACAAAGCACAAATCCTCTCACCGGCGAAGTGGTCAAGACCTTTGCCGAGTGGTCGCCCGAGCGGACCTCCGCAGCCGTCAAGGCCGCGGCAACGGCTTACGCCGACTGGAAAAACACCCCTTTCACCCAGAGGGCCGCGTGCCTTGAGAGCCTCGCCGCCGTCCTGCGCGGACGGGCCGCCGAATACGCCCGCATCATGGCGCTGGAAATGGGCAAGCCCGTCAAGTTCGGGCAGGCCGAGGTCCACAAGTGCGCCGACGCCTGCGACTATTACGCCCGCAACGGGGAAGCCATGCTCGCTTCGAGCCCGGTGGAGGGCTTCGCCAGCAGTGCGGCGGTGGAGTTCCATCCCATGGGGACCGTGCTGGCCGTCATGCCCTGGAACTTCCCCTTCTGGCAGGTCCTGCGCATCGCCGCGCCGACGCTCATGGCCGGCAACACCATGGTTCTCAAACACGCCTCGAACGTCCCCCAATGCGCCCTGGCCATCGAAGAGGCGTTCAAGGCCAGCCAGTTCCCGCCCGACGTGTTCCGCACCCTGCTCATCGGCGCATCCCGGGTCGAGGACGTGCTGGACCACGACAGCGTCGTCGGGGTCAGCCTCACGGGGAGCGAGGGAGCCGGGAGCAAAGTGGCCCGGGCCGCCGGGGAGCGCCTCAAGAAAAGCGTCATGGAACTCGGCGGAAGCGACCCCTTCGTGGTGCTCGCCGACGCCGATCTGGCCAAGGCCGCCGAAACAGGAGCGCTGTCCAGGTGCGCCAATGCGGGGCAGACGTGCATCGCGGCCAAGCGCTTCATCGTGCACAAGGACGTATACGACGCCTTCATCCCGGCCCTTGGCGACGCCATGAAAGCCCTCAAGGTCGGCTCGCCCCTTGAAGAAGACACCGTCATCGGCCCCATGGCCTCCAACCGCCTCCGCCAGGAGCTCAACGACCAGGTGGAGCGCTGCCTCGAAGCCGGGGGACACCTCGTCATGGGAGGCCATATTCCCGAAGGCGAGGCCGCTTTCTACCCGCCCACGATCATCAGCGACGTCCCCGTGGGCGCCCCCGTGCTGCGCGAGGAGCTGTTCGGCCCCGTGGCCCTGGTCCTGCGCGCTCAGGACGACGCGCACGCCCTCGCCCTGGCCAACGACACCCCCTATGGCCTGGGCGGCTCGGTCTGGACCCGCGACAAGGCCAAGGGACTCGCCTTCGCCCGACGCATCGAGGCCGGAATCGTCTTCGTGAACGGCCTTGTGCGCAGCGCCCCGGCCACGCCTTTCGGCGGCATCAAGCGCTCCGGCTACGGGCGCGAGCTGGCCGCCTTCGGCATACGCGAATTCGTCAACGCCAAGACGGTCTGCCTAGAATAGCCCCCCCCGGGGAGTGCTTCGATGCGCTCCCCGCTTCCCTCTCAAGCCTCGCCCCCGTCGGCCTCCCGGGTTAGCCAGCTCTGCATCCCTGCATCCTTGCATCCCTGCACTGCGCTACGCCTCTGGAGCCAAAAATAATCCGCGTGCTCGGTGGTAATTTTTCAATCCCCGGTTGACGCTCCTGTTTCACAATGCTAAATCTAGTTTCACTTATTGCGGCACACCACCAGCAAACCAAACACCCTGGACCTGAGGTTTTCGTGTCTATGCCTTTGCCCGGTCTCACCCTCGGCGCGCAGCCTTCACCCCCCCCCCGCAGGGCGCTGCCTGCCCACCTCGTCCAGTGTGCCTTCGTGGCACAGTTTTCCCGCTTCCAAGCGGTCCCACAGGCTACAGGACAACCATCCCTACGACGCCCCACGGCGTAATGGAGTCAAGCCATGCACACCCTCATCCGCTCCCTGCCCGCAACCTCCGCCGCCTGCCTGCTTGTGCTGCTCTTCGCCACCACCGCCCTCGCCGGATACCCGAACAGGTCCATATCCCTCGTCACCCCGTACGGCGCGGGCGGCTCGTCGGACCTGGCCGCCAGATCCCTGGCAGCCTCGGCCCCGGCCTACCTGGGCCAGCCCGTGGTCGTCATCAACAAGGGCGGCGCGGGGGGCGTGCTCGGGACGACATACGTCAACCGCAGCAGGGCGGACGGATACACAATGCTCATGGGCCGCATCGGCTCCAACTGCCTGGTTCCGGCCCTCAACACGAGCATCGCCTACGCATGGGACGACTTCACCTTCATCGGGCTTGTGGAGCTCAACCCCTTCGTCTTCGTCGTGCGCGCGGACTCGCCGTACCTGACCCTGGACGACCTGGTGCAGGCCATCAAGGCCCACCCGGGGACGATCAACTACAGCACGTCGGGCCCGCAGAGCCTGCTCGCCCTGGGCACGCAGATGCTGCTCGACCAGGCGGGGCTCGACGCCCGCGCGACCACCGGTATCCCCTACAAAGGCGGGGGCAACGCCGCCACCGCCCTGCTGGGCGGCCACGTCGACTTCCTGGGGATCAACCTGGGCCCGGTCTTCGACCAGATCAAGGCGGGCAAGCTGCGCGCGCTGGCCATCACCACGAAGGAGCGCTTCGAACAGCTGCCGGACGTGCCCACGGTCAACGAGTGCGGGTATCCCGGCCTTGAATCCGTGGTGGGCTGGAGCGCCCTGCTGGGGCCGAAGAAAATGCCCAAGCCCGCCGCCGACGCATGGCGGAACGCCCTGCTCAAGGTCGCCGACGACCCCCAGTGGCGCCAACGCGCGCGCCAGGTCGGGGCCATCCCCAACGTCCTGCCCGCAGACCAGACCAAGGCGTTCATTCAAAACCAGTACGAGATGTACAAGGCGCTCGGCACCAAACACGGCCTGATCATCAAGTAATGCTTCGAAGCCGGGAGTAGCGCCTTTCCGGGCCAAAACGGGAATACGCAATGCAGATGCAGCAAAAAGATGGCCTCCTGGGCCTGGGGATGACGATCCTGTTCGGACTCGTGCTCACGGTCGTGATCCCCAGGGCCATACCGGTCCCGTCAAGTATCGAAATCGCCTCCACGCGGCCCGACTTCTGGCCCAGGATTCTGTGCGGCATCCTTATGGCGTTGTCCCTGAGCCTCGCCGCCAAGTCTTTTTTCGGCACACGGCGGCCCGATTCCCCGCAGCCCTGCCGCGCCGCCTTCTCCCCCAGGCACCTGGGCATCATGCTCCTGCTGTTCGTCTACTACCTTGCCATGGAGCCGCTGGGCATCATCCTTTCGTCGGCGCTGGCCTTCGTCGCGCTGGCCCGGATATACGACCACAAGACCTCGCTCACCGTCGCCGCCACGGCAGTCGCCCTGCCCTGCGTACTGTATTTCTTCTTCTCCCGAGTCATGGGCATCCCCCTGCCCATGGGCACCCTTTTCTACTAACGCCATAGGCCCGTCATGCTGCACGACATCACCAACGCGCTCGCCCTCGTTGCCTCATGGATGAACCTGCTGGCCATCGGCGGCGGCATGGCCTGCGGCGTGGTCATCGGCGCGATCCCCGGCCTCACCGGGACAATGGCCGTGGCCCTGGCGCTTCCCTTCACCTTCTATCTGCCCCCGGTCACGAGCATCCTGCTGCTGGTGGGCATCTACAAGGGCGCAATCTACGGCGGGTCCATCTCCGCCATCCTCATCAAGACCCCCGGGACTCCGGCGGCCGCGTGCACGGTCCTGGACGGGCATCCCCTCGCCGAGCAGGGCAACGCGGGCAAGGCGCTGAAAATGGCCCTGTACTCGTCGTGCACGGCGGACTTCATCTCCAACCTGTCGCTGATCTTCTTCGCCCAGGCCATCGCCGCCCTGGCCTTGCGGTTCGGACCGCCCGAGTTCTTCACCCTCGTGGCCTTCTCCCTGACCATCATCGCCGGGGTCAGCGGCGACAGCCTGCTGCGCGGCCTCTTCTCCGGCTGCCTCGGCCTGCTGCTGGCCACCATCGGGCTGGACCTCGTCTACGGCACCAACCGCTTCACCTTCAACAACCCCGACCTCATGGCCGGGCTGAACTTCATCCCCGTACTCATCGGCCTGTTCGCCCTGCCCGAGATAATCAACGCGGGCACGGCCAAAGGCGCGGGCGCGACCTCCGAGCCCTCGGCCAACGGCTCTTCCCTGTCGCTGAAGGAATACATGGCCAGCTTCAAGACCATTATCCGGGGCAGCCTGATCGGCGTCGTGCTCGGCGCCATCCCGGGCGTGGGCGGGGCCCCGGCGGCGTTCATGTCGTACAGTGAAGCCCAGCGCACCTCCTCAAACGCCGACAACTTCGGCAAGGGAGAGCTCGAAGGCGTTGCCGCCGCCGAGGCGGGCAACAGCGGCTGCTGCGGTTCCACCATGATTCCCCTGCTGGCCCTCGGTGTCCCCGGCGACGTCATCACCGCCGTCATCCTCGGCGCGTTCATGGTGCACAACCTCACCCCAGGCCCCTTGCTGTTCGAGCAGAACGCGCCCCTGGTCTACGCCATCTTCATAGGCATGATCCTCAGCTCGCTGTTCATGCTCGCCGCCGGTTTGGCCAGCATAAGGTTCTTCTCCAAAATCACGACCATCCCCAAGCACATTCTGTTGCCGGGCATACTGGTCCTGTGCGCCTACGGTTCATACACCGTCAACAGCAGCCTTTTCGACGTCCTGGTCATGCTGACCATGGGAATCCTCGGGTACCTGATGCTGCTTTTCAGATTCCCCGCCGCCCCGTTCCTCATCGCCTTCATCCTCGGTCCGATGTTCGAGGACAACCTGCGCCGCTCCATGCTGCTTTCGCACGGCTCCTTCCTCATCTTCTTCAGATCGCCGATCTGCTGGATCTTCATCCTGCTTACAGTCCTATCCGTCGCCATGGTCGGCCTGAAGAGCTTCAGAAAACGCTCCTGCCGATGCGAGATCAAATAATCACGGACGACGCCGGAACGCCCAAGCAATAAACAAAGGCGCGCGCACGGCATGAACGGCGCGACGCACGGCAAGTGGCGTTCGAAATACGGAGGTATGGGCGCTTCTCTGATGGCCAGGATGAAAGAGCTTGAGCGCGAATATCGGCGACTGACGCGCAAGTATGGTGAAATCCAGTTAAAGAATGAGGTCGTGCTGGAGGCCTTGGTGACCCTTCCCTTTCGCTTCAGCCTGCAATAGCCCCCTGCGGGGCCGACTCGCTCACCCTGCCCGCCCGTCGCCCGGCCGCACTCTGTCGTCCGGCCTGAACTGAAAATCCCCGGGCCGCGGATGGCGTAGGCGAACGCGGCCCGCCTCGCCTTCGGATCGGCCCCCGGCAGCTCCCGCATACTCTGCATGAGCCGGGCGTCACGCCCGGCGAGCGGCCCGCCCGTGGACAGGACTCCGGAACATGCGGCAAAGGCGTGCGCTACTACGAAAATTCCGGGCAGTCGCCAGAAACCTTGTATGCCGCGCAGGGGGCGTCAGCGCCCTGGCCGTTCCTCCCGCTGCCGCCCCATGTCCCCCCTGGAAACATATGGCAACTCATGCCCGCGCCCCCGAGGCGGCTATTCCCTCGTGCATGGGCAGGCCACCATCTCCGGGCATTGGACCGCGCAGGCCGCCTCGTCCGCGTACACGACCCGGTTCCTACCCGCGTTCTTCGCCCTGTACAGGGCGGCGTCGGCCGCGCGACGCAGGTGGACCACCGCGCCACCGCCTTCGTCGCCGGGTTCATAGCGGGCTATGCCCATGGACAAAGTGGCCTTGCCCAGCCTTTCGTCCATGAACCGGGCACGGATGCGCTCGGCAACATCCATGACCCGTTGGCGGGGCATGTCGCCGAAGATGACGCCGAACTCGTCGCCTCCGTAGCGGAACGGGCAGTCCGTGGACCCGCGCAGCGAGGTCTTGAGAATCTCGCCCAGACGGCGCAGCAGTTCGTCCCCGGCCTCGTGTCCCAAGGTGTCGTTGACCTCCTTGAAATGATCGCAGTCAAGAAGCATCAGAAAGAACCCGCGCCGCGAGCGGTCGGCGCGCTCGGCCGCTTCTTCCAGATGTTCCTCGAAGAACCTCCGGTTGTAGACCCCGGTCAACTCGTCCACCATGGACAAAGCCTCGAAGCGTTTCTTGTGCTCGGCGGTCTCGTCCAGGCGGCAGCGCAACCACTCCTCGCGGCAAGCGATGGCGTGCACCATCCAATTGAGGTTGCGCTTGAGGCGCAGCAATTCGGGCTCCTCCTCGCCCTCCGGGGGCAGCGGGATCGCCACCTTGTAGTTGCCGCCCCGCACTTCGAGGCACAGGCCGTTGACCTCGCGCACATCCTTGAGCACCACCACCCAGGCGATAAGCTTCGCCAGGGGCGCCAGAAGGATGAGGGAAAACACCACCCCGAACACGGCCCAGGTCTCGGCGGCCTTGATCATCCCCTCGTGCAGCATGACCAGCGTCCCGCCAAGGGGCACGGTGACGCAGCAAAGCAGGACCAGGGAGATCTTCGTGGTTATCTTCATGGAGAGCATCCAGCGCCCGACGATCCCGCCCGCCGCGTGCAGCGCCCGCCCAAGGGGGGAACGCGCCATGGTCGCCGCGACCTCACCCCCCACGCCATCCAGAGGCGCACCGTCTTGTACGTGGTCATGACGCACGGCGCACCTCCTCGCTCCCCTCTTGCTTCCCGTCCGCGGGGAGCTTCGTGCCCAGGAGCGCCTCGGCACCGTCGGCGTCGAGAGGCCGGGCGTAAAGCCAGCCCTGGGCCATGTCGCAGCCCATCTCGCGTAATTCAGCCGCCTGCTCGGCGGTCTCCACGCCCTCGGCCACAACGCGCATGCCGAACACCCGCCCCAGGCCGACCACGGCGCGCACCGTGTCCAGGTGCAGACGGCTTTCGAGCATGCGCATGACAAAGGAACGATCGACTTTGAGGGTGTTGAAGGGAAATCGGTGCAAATAGCTGAGAGAGGCGTAGCCCGTGCCGAAATCGTCCATGACCAGGGACGCCCCGGTCTCCACGATGCAGCGCACGACGCGTTCCACCACGGGGGAGTCGTCCAGCAGCAGGCTCTCGGTGATCTCCACCTTCAGGCGGGATGGGTCCACCCCCGTCTTCGCGACAATGCGCCGGAAGGTGTCCACGGAGCCCGGATGCATGAAAAAGCGCGGCGACAGGTTGACGTTCATGGTCGCCATGGTGCCCGTCCCCACGTCGTTCCAGGCTTTGAGCGTATGGCAGGCCTGGCCCAGCACCCAGTTATCCAGGGGCAGAATCAACCCCGACTCCTCCGCCAAGGGAATGAACTCGTCCGGGGGAATCATGCCCCGCCTGGGGTGGTTCCAACGCACCAGGGCCTCGGCCCCCACCACCCGGCCATCGGCCACGTCCACCACGGGCTGGTAGTGGAGCACCAACTCGTCCCGCGACAGGGCCTGACGCAGATCGGTCTCGCGCTCAAGCATTTCCAGGGCGCGGCTGTGCATGCCCTCGTCGAACAGCGCGTATCCGGCCTTTCCCGCCCCCTTGGCCCTGTACATGGCTATTTCGGCGTCGCGCAGGATGTCGCCCGGGCACTCGTAGCTCCCCGCGTCGAGCACCACGCCGATGCTCGCGCTGCCGAAGATCTCGCGTTCGTCCACGCGAACGGGCCGGGCCAGCTCGCCCTTGATACGCTCGATGACCTGAGCCACCTCGCGCAACTCGCCCGCGTCGGGCAGGAGCACGGCGAATTCGTCCCCCCCGAAGCGGGCCAGGGTGTCCACATCGCGCAGGCAGGCGCGAATGCGCTCGCCTGCACGCACGAGATAGGCGTCGCCGACAGTGTGGCCCAGGCTGTCGTTGATGAGTTTGAAGCGATCGAAATCCAGGCAAAGCACCGAAAAAGTGTAGTCGTCATGGCGGCGGGCCAGGCGCTGGGCATTGTCCAGGCGCTCCATGAAGAGGGTCCGATTGGGCAGTCCCGTCAGGTCGTCATGCAGCACCGCATGGCGCAGTCGCTCCTGGACCCTGTCGGCCTCTGTGCGATCCTCCAGAGCCTCGATGACCCCCACGGGCACGCCGCGCCCGTCGCGCACGACGACTCCCGAGCGACGTACAAGCAACATCCCCCCCGCGCTGTGAACGACCTGCTCGTCAATGGAGAAGGTTTCGCGCAAGCCGAGGCAGCATTCGCGCAGTGCCTCGGGAACCCCGGGATTTGCGACGGCGCACTCGGAATATCCGCACTCCATCCCCGGCAGCCCCCCACGGTCCCACCCCAACAGGCGGCAGGCTCTGCCGTTGGCGTCGCGCACGACACCGTCCACCCCTAACAGCCGCATGGGCACCCCCATCCGCTCAACGACCCCCCAAACCACCTTGAGCCCGCCAATGGCCTCAGAATCCACAAGCATTTCTCTCTCCATCCTTTTGGTTGCGTCCAGGTTCGACCAGGGTAATAATTGATATTGAATCTCAAAGTCAATAAGTTCATTTTCCTTCCGAACAGAAAAACCAGTTGCCAAGGGTCGGCGAGTGGGATACCTCCTTTCGTGTCGATATTGAATTCGAGTTTCAATTTCATATGCTCCCAGTCCACGCAAGGAGACTTGACATGTTCGGACAAAAGACACGGCGAGGACACGAGGTCCCGCACTCTTTGGGCACAAATCTGGCGGCCAAGCCAACCGGCGAGACCGCACTCGTCATCGGCATGGCAGGAGGCAGCCAAGCCCGGGCGCGGCTGGAATCCATGGGTCTGGTTCCCGGGGCAGAGGTCGAGGTGCTCAGCAACGGCGGGCGCGGGCCGCTGCTCATCTCTCTGGGTGAAGGGCGCATCACCTTGGGTCGAGGCGTTGCCGAGCACGTTCTCGTGGCCTGACCCGCCTACTACAGCCGGCAGCGAAGACGTTCAGGCAGGTCGCCATCCTCGAATCGCGAGATGGCCTCGCCCGAGGCGCCACGCTTGGCTGACGACGCGAACAGGCCAGGGAGACCCCCATGCCTGTTTTTTAAGCCCTCTGTAATGAGAATGACTTTCAACCCCAAAAGAAAGGGCAGCACATGAAAATGCTCAACGACATTCCCCCCGGAGGCAACTGCTCCATCCGCAAGCTCAATGCGCGTGGGCAACTCGCCCAGCGGCTCATGGACATGGGCTTCTTCCCGGGCGTACGCGTCACCGTCGTACGCAACGCCCCCCTGGTCGACCCCGTGGACCTTGAAATGGAGGGCGGCTACCACGTGAGCATCCGCCACGAAGAGGCCAAGTCCATCGAGGTGGCTCAGCCGTGACGGCCAAGACCATCCTCACCGCCCTTGCGGGCCAGCCCAACTGCGGCAAGTCCACGGTCTTCAACATGCTCACAGGGGCGCGACAGCATGTGGCCAACTACCCCGGGGTCACCGTTGAGAAAAAAACCGGCTTCTTCGGCGTCAACGGCTCGCGCGCCGAGCTGGTGGACCTGCCCGGCACCTACAGCCTGACGTCCTATTCCCTTGAGGAGCGCGTGTCCCGCGACTTCCTGCTGGGCGACAAGCCCGCCGTGACCATCAACGTCGTGGACGCTTCGAATCTCAAACGGAACCTCTATCTCACCTTCCAGCTCCTGGAGATGGGCGTGCCCGCCGTGCTGGCCCTGAACATGATGGACGTGGCCGAGCGACGCGGATTCACCATCGATCACCAGAAGCTGGCCGAGCGGCTCGGCATCCCCGTGGTGCCCACCACCGCCAAGCGCAACAAAGGCGCGGCGCAGCTCAAGGAGGCGGTGCGGGCCGCAGCCGCAAGCAGCGCCGGGCAGCACCCATTGGCCCTGGACTACGGGGCCATGGAGATCGACCTTGGGGAGCTTGCCTCGGCCCTGGACGACGCCGGTTCCCTGAGCGTCCCCCTGCGCTGGCTGAGCGTGAAACTCATGGAGGGCGACGAACTGGCGCGCAGCCTGGTCGAGTCGGGGCCGGGCGACGCCAAGGCCGTCTTGGCCGACGTGGACAGGCGGCGCCGACGCTTCGAACAGGAGCACGAGCAGGCCCCGGAACAGTTCATCGCCTTCCAGCGCCACCTGACGGCGACGCGCATCACGGACGAGGTAATGACCAAGGCCTGCGGGATGGGTTCCTGCACCATCACCGACCGCATCGACAAGGTCGTGTGCCACCGTTTCCTTGGGCCGGTGATCCTGGTGGGCGTGCTCTACGCCCTGTATCACCTGTCCATCGTGCAGGGCTACGAGCTGACCAACTACACCTGGCCGCTCCTGGCCGGGCTGCGCGATCTCGTGGCCTCGGCCCTGCCCGCACAGGGTTTCCTGCAGGACCCGCTTCTGCGCTCCATGGGGCTGTGGTTCATGGACAGCGTCAACGCGCTGCTCAACTACATCCCCATCTTTCTCATCCTGTTCAGCCTCATCGCCATCATCGAGGACAGCGGCTACATGCCGCGCATCGCCTTCCTGCTGGACAGGCTGCTGCGGCGCTTCGGGCTGCACGGCCAGTCCACCCTGCCGCTGATCCTGGGGGGAGTGTACGTCGGCGGCTGCGCCATCCCCGGCGTCATGGCCTGCCGGGCCATCCCGGACGAGCGCTCGCGCCTGGCCACCATCCTCATCGTGCCGCTCATGAACTGCCTGGCCAAGGTGCCGCTGTACGTGCTCCTCGTGGGCGCCTACTTCGCCGACAACAAGGGCGTGGCCATGTTCTTCATCGCCACGGTGACCATCCTCATCGCCCTGCCCGTGGCCAAGGTGCTCTCCGCGACCCTGCTTAAGGAAAAGGAAAGCGCCCCGTTCATCCTGGAGATGCCGCCCTACCACCTGCCCACGGTGCAGGGCGTCCTGCGCCGCGCCTTCGAGCGCATCTGGCTGTTCCTCAAGAAGATCGTCACAATCGTCGCCGCCGTGGCCATGATCATCTTCGTGCTCATGCAATTCCCCGGGGTGAGTGATGAACGCATGGCCGAGTTCCGGGCCAGGGGCGACAAGGCCGTGGCCGTCTTCCAGAAAAAGGCCGCCGGAACCGAATTCGCGACCGCCGTATCCGGGGAGCGCTGGATGGAACTGGTGCGCTTCGACGAGGACTACAAGTCCGCGCGCATGGGCGTCACGGACCGGACCAAGGCCAAGGCCATCGACACGGACTTCCGCGAACGGAACCCCGCCTTCTTCGCCATGGTCAAGGGCCGCCCGGGCAAGGATGCCAAGGGAATGAAGGCGGCCCTGCGCAAGTTCACCAGGGAACGCAACGCCATTCGGCGCGAGATGAAGAGCGAACGCCTGGACGCCAGCTTCCTGGGCGGCCTGGGGCAGGCCCTGGTGCCCGTCACCCGGTTCGCCGGCTTCAACTGGCGCGTGAACGTATCGCTCTTGTCGGCCTTCGCGGCCAAGGAGAGCACCATCTCCACTCTGGGCGCGCTCTACGAGCAGGACGCCTCGACCGAGGCCATGCCTCTGGAGAAGCGCATGGTGGAGCAGGAAAGCGGCTTCACCCCGCTGCACGCCCTGGCGCTGATGCTGTTCATGGCCCTGTATCCGCCCTGCATCGCCACCACCATCATGGTCAAGATCCAGTCGGGAGAAACCAAGTGGATGCTCTTCGCCATGGCCTATCCCATGGCGCTGGGTCTGGCCTTTTCAACCCTCGTCTTTTCGGGCGGCACGGCCCTGGGCCTGACGGGCCTCGAGGCCATGGGGGCCTTCTACGCCCTTGCCCTGGCCGCTACGGTCGCCGCCGCCCTTTGGAACCCTAAACATGCTTTACGGGAGGACTGATACCATGAAAAGAATCGCCGCACTGGCCGCCGCATGCGCCCTGAGCCTGGGCTTCGCGGCCCAGGCCATGGCCCACACCCCCATCTGCAGCTGCTTCGACGAAGGCGACGGCACCGTCCTGTGCGAAGGCGGCTTCTCCGACGGCTCGTCCGCCTCGGGCGTGCACATGAAGGTGCTCGACGCCTCGGGCAACGCCGTGACCGAAGGCAAGATGAACGAAGCCAGCGAATTCAGCTTCAAGAAGCCCTCGGGCGACTACACCGTGCTGTTCGACGCCGGGGAAGGGCACAGGATCGAGATTCCCGGTTCCGACATCGTGGAATAGCCCCATCGCCACGGCCTGGCGCAAGCCGGGCCTTTTTCACGGCTACTGGATGAAAACGTGTCTCATTATCAAACTCAGAGGAGTCTTTCCATGAAACGCACCGTTCTCGCGGCCCTGATGGTCCTGTGCTTCGCGTCCACCGCCATGGCGCATTTCCAGATGGTCTACACCCCCGACATCGCACTGGAAAAAGGCAAAACCCTGCATTTCAGCCTGGTCTTCACCCATCCCTTCGAGGCCGGGCACACCATGGACATGGGCACCCCGCAGGAGTTCTACGTGGTCTCCAAGAAAAGCGAAGACGCCCCCGCCAAGACCACCGACCTCAAGGACAAGCTCAAGCCCATCGTCTGGAAGAGCCTGACCAACTCGGGCAAGGCCTACGAGGCCGACGCCAAGGTCCGCAGCATCGGCGACTACGCCTTCGTGCTGGTGCCCGAGCCCTACTACGAGGGCGAAGAGGAACTCTACATCCAGCAGATCACCAAGCAGTTCGTGAACGTGGCCGGCGTGCCCACCCTGTGGAGCGAGCCCCTGGGCCTCAAGGCCGAGATCGTGCCTCTGGACAAGCCCTACGCCCTGTGGACCGGCAACGTGTTCCGCGGCGTGGTGCTCTCGAACGGCAAGCCCGTTCCCGGCGCCGACATCGAGGTCGAATACATGAACCACGAGCCCCTGCAGGACAAGAAGATGTTCGCCGCCGCCGCCAAGGCCGAGGCGCCCCAGGACAGCTTCATGACCATGGGCATCAAGGCCGACGAGAACGGCATGTTCACCTTCGGCATCCCCAAGGCAGGATTCTGGGGCTTCTGCGCCCTGGG
The DNA here is from genome assembly GCA_963556075.3 of Oceanispirochaeta sp. GTDB lineage: Bacteria > Spirochaetota > Spirochaetia > DSM-2461 > DSM-2461 > Oceanispirochaeta. The sequence goes on from CAUVYB020000002.1 coordinate 277,076, forward strand.
CGTTGGTCCCGACAAGACCTTCAAGGGTAAGGAACTGTCCCAGGACGCCGTGATCTGGGTCAAGGCCGTGGACATGTAGCGATCCCCATCCGATCCGATCCAAGACGCAAGGCGAAAGCCACCTCCAGAGGAGCCCCGCGCCGCGCCGTGCGGCGCGGGGCCCGACAAAGAACGGAGCACATATGCCGACTACACCGCAGCCGGATACCCGCCCGGCCCACGTCGTCTTCCTGGACTGGCTCGCCAAGAACAAGTTGAAGCTCACGCCCCAGCGCAGCCTGATTCTGGAGTTGTTCCTGAACTCCACGGACCACGTAACCCCGGAAAGCATGTATGCGCTCGCCCGCGCGCGCGATGGAGCCATTGGCGTGGCCACGGTCTACCGTACCCTGAAATTGCTGGCCAAATCAGGCGTGGCCCGCGAGATTCTCTTTGACGACGGTGTGATGCATTATGAACTGTTGCACGGCGTAAAGCATCACGACCACATCATCTGCATCCGGTGCGGCAAGCGCGAAGAGGTGGTGGACCCGGCCATCGAGCGGCTCCAGGAAGAGCTCGCCGCCGCCCACGGATTCCAGCTCAAGGACCACAAGATGTTCCTCTACGGGCTTTGCGCCAACTGCCGCGAAAAGCTGGGCGGCTGATGCCCGGGGCTTGCGGCTCCCGCGACGCAAGCCCCGTTTCGTTACAGGCGCGCGCGGCCACCTCCGCCGGTTCGCGCGCACATGCGCAGCCACTTACCGACCATCGCTCCCGCGTATCGCGCCGGGCTCAATCCCCCCTGTCCGCTCCCCCTTCCCCTTCCCGGCCCTCCAGGAAAACTGAATCCCATTGCACTGATACCGCCAGGCTCAACGACGAGACGTGATTTCTCCCCTCTCCCTATTGACTTTGAATGTCATTTTCAATAGAACCACATCACGAACCCACCATCGGCACCGCCGGATTCGCGGGCCGATGCAGCAACCGATCCATGGGAGACGATCATGAGCACCTCGCAGAGAATGAACGAACTGAACCGCGACGCCATGCGGGCCTCGAACGAGGGCCGCCATGACGATGCCCTGTTCAAGCTCCTCCAGGCCGGCCGGATGGCCAAGGCCCTGTCCCTGCCCATACAAGAGGCGGCGATCCGCAACAATATGAGCATCGTCCACCAGATGGCGGGCAACATGGACGAGGCCCGCTCCTGCCTGCGCATGGCCGCGCGTCTGCTCAACGACGCTTCGCCAGGCGAACACCACGTCGCCGCGTCCATAGCCGCCAACCTTGTCAGGATCGAGAAGCCCGCCGCAGACCGCGCCGTCGCCTAGGCGAAGTACACGCACGCCCGACACGCTCCCCGCAGGCAAGCGACACAAGACCGCAGGCAACGCCCCCCACCCTTAGCCACAGGAAGAAAAGACATGATCGCCACCCCCACTATCGGCAGCAAGACCGCCCCCAGGGACTTCCTGAACCGTTCCCTGAAGCTCTTCATGGCCACCTCGCCCCGCCAGGCCCCCTCCCTTGCCAAGAAGGAGGACAACGCCAGGGAAGACAGGCCCCCCAAAAGCTAACGACCGGAGACACCATGTTCAAGATGCGCCAGACACTGCTGTGCGTGGACGACGACAGTTTTTTCCGGAAACTGTACAGTATGTACTTCGAGTCGCACGGCTACCATGTGATCACCATGGACAACGCGCAGGACGCGTTGCAGGCACTGCATACGCAATGCCCGGACGCGCTGGTCACTGATTGGGACATGCCCGGGATGAATGGGCTTGAACTCGTCGCCCGCGCCACGCTGACGGCGCCGGACATCCCCCTGGTGGTCTGCTCCGCATGCGGTGACATGGAGCTGGCGGCACAGAGCCTGCTGCAAGGGGCCTGGGCCTTCGTGCCCAAGGAATCACCCTTCCTGGTCGACCTTGAGCGTGTGGTCCGCAAGGTCATGGTCCGTTCCCGCACGCGGCGCGAGGCCAAATGGGCCGAGGCGGGAAGGCCCGCGCACCAGATGGCCACCTAGTCTTCCCCTCCCACACCCTCCGTCGGGGGCGGCCCTGACCCTTCGATCAGCCGCCGCTCCCGCCCTTCTTCGCGCTGCACTGCGCGCACAAGCCGGACAGATACGTCATGTGGCCCGTGAGCGTGAACCCCGCCCGCTTGGCCATCTTGCTCAGCAGCTCCTCCAGTTCCGGCGCGCTGACTTCGAATTCCCTGCCGCACTCGTCGCAGACCATGTGGTCATGGTGCTCGCGGCCCAGGGCGCATTCGTAGCGCATCAAGCCGTCTTTGAACCGCACCAGCCTCGCCACACCGCTTTCCTCCAAAATCTTGAGCGTGCGAAAAACCGTTGCGTGCCCCACGCCGGGGTCGGTCTCGCGCACCTGCTCGTACAGTTCCTCGCTGGTGAGGTGGCTGCCACAGTCGAGAAAGCGCTCAAGAATCACGCGGCGCTGAGCCGTCATGTTCATATTCCTGCGCTTGAGATAGACGCTGAAGACCTCGTGGGGCGTCAAACCCTCTTTATCATTCTTGCGTGCCATGCCCCATTCATCCCCTATCGTTCCAAAAACAGCAAGCCCCACTCCAGAGCCTTGGGCCTGCACATTCATCTCCATCAAACTGAGCAAGGCCAATTATCATATCCCACTGATAGTATTTAATAATTATTTGACATTGAGTTTCACTTTCAATATCAAAGCATCCTACTAAACCCTTCCGCAGTCGGCCCGGGCATCCCGGCGCGCTGTAGCGGAACAATGGAGGCGACATGCACAAACTCTTCGGAACGCTCCTGGCGGCGCTCTGCCTGCTGGCCACGGGCATGGCGCCCACGGAAGCCATGGCCCAGGGCCCGGTCCTGAACGGCGAGGCGGACAAGCCGGGAGCAATTTCCCCCCAACCCGACACCGCCATCCCCAAACCCATCGGCCCGCTGAACATGTCGACGGGAACCGTGTTCAAACCCGGCAAGGCCGTCGCCAGCTTCAAGGCCATCCTCATGGACAAGGAAGACCTCTACGACGGCGGCGACAAAAAAAGCGGGAAGTACAACGGCAAGTTCGAACGCACCCAGGGGACCTACCAGGCCAGCGTGCGCTACGGCGTGGCCGATGGATTCGACATGCGGGTCATGGTGCCCTACCGGGACAGCTTCGTGCGGCGGCGTTCGGGCGCGGGCGGCAGGAGGGAGAAATCCTACACCGAAACCAACATGGGCCTGGGCGACGTGGTTGCCATGGGTCGCTATGCCCTGTGGTCCCAGCGGGCGGGGAACCCGCTGTCCGTGGCCGTGGGCGCGGGCGTGAAGATGCCCACGGGCGACTGCGACAAGAAAAACCGCGCGCCCTTCAGCAACACCCGGGAATACATGGGCCCGGGCTTCCAGCTGGGCACCGGGTCGTGGGACCCAAAACTCGAACTGGGCGCGACAAGGATGATGGGGCGCAACCGCCTGGACTTCCACACCATGTACACCTGGGGCAGGGAAGGCGAACACGGCCTGCGCAAGGGCGACCAGTTCAAGGCCGACCTGGGCTGGGCCTACGCGCTGAACGACCTGTTCGACGTGGAGATGGAGCTCAACCTCCTGAACCAGAACCGCAACGAAAACGGCGGCAAGTACGTATCCAACAGCGGCGGGCGCACCGTGTATCTGACCCCCGGCGTGCACCTCAAGCTTACGGATTCGTTCAGCGCGTCCGCCGGGCTGCCCTACGTGATCCACCGCGACCTGAACTCCGACGACAGCAAGCAGCAATACGCCGTGGGCGAGGACTACCGCATGGTTCTCAAGCTGGCCTGGAAACTCAACTAGGAGGCCGACATGACGAGAAGAGACGATATCGTGCGCTTTGGGCTGGCCGCCGCGCTCACCATTCTCATGGCCCTGTGCCTCGCCCTTCCGGCGTGGTCCTCGCCCACCAAGGCCCCGGAACGGGTCCACGCCGTGTTCATCGGCGACCGGCTCGTCGACGTGGCCTTCAACCTGGGCTTCGTGCCCGAGGGCACGGCGCTGCGCTGCTCGCTGTGGCCCATGTGCCGATCCCTCAAGTCGGCCACGCAGGTCCTGGGGTGCCCCAACCGCATCCTCAAAAAACCCGGCATCGTCCCGGGCTTTCTCAAGGAGCGGGGCATCCGGCGCGTGATCATAGAGCGTACGCCCGCGTTCTGCCTCTATAGACCCGACGCCGATCCGGTGAAGGCCGCCAAACTGCTGGAGGGCATGGACGTGCAGATCCAGTATGTGGACTTCTCCAAGGGCGTCCCCGCCGCCATCCGCGAGACGGCAAAGCTCCTGGGCGTTCCGGAGCGCGGCGAGGAACTGGCCGCCAGTTACGCCGAGGACTTCGCCCGGGCCAAGGCCTCCATCCCGGCGACGGCCCTGGGCAAGCGGGTGGTCGTCCTCAGCGGCACCCTCCAGGAGTCCACGGGCAAGGCCTTCCTGCGCGTCGAGCTGCCCGGCGGCTATACGGACCAGTACATCCTCGGCCCCCTGGGCTGCGACAACGTGGGCGACGAGCTCTTCGACAAGACCCCCTCCATGTCCAAGGGGCACGCCGCGCTGCGCAGCCTCAAGGGGCTCGCCCGGGCCAAGCCGGACGTCATCGTCATGACCGGCCACAGCCTGGCCGTGCAGCTGGCCGTCAATGACGCCCTCGAAAAGCACCCCGAACTGGCTGACGTCCCGGCCCTGAGCCGCATGGCCGTCTACGCCCTGCCCTTCTACGCCGATTCAAGCGTGATCGAGTATCCCTCGATATTCAGACGCTGGCTGCGCGCCCTGCGCTAGCCCGAGCCCCGGGGCCGCAGCACCGGGTTGCGGCCCCGGAAACCGTCCTTGCGCTTCGAACGGGATGCGGTCACAATCCGCGCCCATGAGAGTCCGAACCTTCCTGTTCACCCTGGGCCTCGCCCTGGCGCTGGCAGCCCCCGTCGCAGTCCTGTTCCCGCCGCCAGCGGCGGCCCACCCGCACGTGTTTGTGGACAACACCGTGACCTTCGTGTTCGACGGCAAGGGACTGGCGGGCATCCGTCTGTTCTGGCTGTTCGACGACATGTTCGGGACTCAGATCCGCGAGGATTTCGACACCGATTCCGACGGGGCCTTCTCCCCCGCCGAAATCGCCGCGGTGCGGCAAGGGGCCTTCGACAACCTGAAGAACTTCGACTACTTCACCTTCATCCAAGTTGACGGCCAACCATTCAAGGTCTCACGGGTCCAACACTTCAGCGCGGGATTTCGCAGCGGCCAACTCTACTATGAGTTCTTCGTGCCCTGCCCCGTGCCGGCGGGAAACGCCAGCCACTCGCTGCGCCTGCGCGTCCAGGACCCGGAATACTACGCGGACATCTACACCCCCGAAGAGGCCGCACCAGGCCTGGAGAACGCCGGGGAGTTCAAGGCCGAGACGCGCGTGGCCCTGAACCCGCACGACATCTATTCGTCCTTCCAGGTCTGGTGCACGGATATAACCCTGGACTTCTCCCCCAAATGACGTTGCGCACCTGCTTCCCGCTCTTGGCCTCCCTGGCCGTGGCCCTATGCCTGCTCGCCGCTACGGGGCCCGGCATCGCGCATGCGACGTCCAACCCCTTTATTACCCGGAGCGCTCCCCGGTCCGGCGGGGCCCCCGGCGACACCGCCCGCGCAGGGCACCTCGGTGATGCCTCCAGACGCGCAGAGGCCGGGCCCGGCGCCGTTGGCCCGCCCCCGGCCCAGGCTCCAGACGGCGAGGGGCGCATCTCTCCCGCCCCCCCTTCCAGCGCGGCCCCCTGGAGCCCGCTGCTGGCGTCCATCGCACACGTCCAGCGCTCCATCCGCGCGGAGCTTTCGGCGCGTCTGCGCGTCCTAAGGGACAAGCCCAATGCCTGGGGCCTCCTGGCGTTCCTTGCGCTGGCTTTCGGATACGGCGCGGTGCACGCGGCGGGGCCGGGACACGGCAAGGCCGTGGCCGCGTCCTTCGTCATCGCGCGAAACGAGCCGCCCGCGCGCGCCGCGCTTCTGGGCATGACCATGGGTGCGGCCCACGCGGCCTCCGCCGCCCTGCTCATCCTGGGGTTGCACGTGATCCTTGAAGGTTCGCTCATGGCCGGGTTCCAGTCCGGCGGCCTGTGGGTGGAGCGCGCCAGCTACGTCCTGGTCTGCGCCATCGCCCTGTGGATGGCGTACGAGGCCGTCACCGGGGGCCATGGCTCGCATGCGGCTCTCCCGGCGCAGCGCAAAGGGTTCTGGGCAACGGGGGTGGCCACCGGCATGGTTCCCTGCCCCGGGGCGGCCATCGTGCTGCTGTTTTCCCTGGCCCTGCACGCTGTGGGCATAGGGCTGGCCGCCGTCGCGGCCATGGCCCTGGGCATGGGCCTGACCATCGCCGCGACGGGCATGCTGGCCTCATGCTGCGGACGCGGCGCACTGGCCCTGTCCGCGTCCCGGCCAGGCCTGGCCACGGCCCTTCGCCGAGGCTTCGGCCTGTGTGGCGGAGTGGTTATCTTCCTCTTCGGCGCGGCCCTGCTCTGCGGGACATACTAAGAGATGCCCTCTAAGGGCAATCCAGCCCAAAGCCATACTCCACCTCGCTCCAAATCTGCTACACTATGATGATTGGTGATGAATGGGGATTAGCCAGGATATGATCAATCCTGACGATCAGACTGCCAAATACTGCAATTACCGACTATAAATCCCCACTCCAAGCCCACAGCCGTGGGTTCGAATCCTACCTGCGACCAGGATGAAGATAGAAGCTCATGGGACAAGTGGAGCCTTTCCATTCATGCTTCTTCCCTGCCTACGGTGTTCCCTGCTCCCGCGCTTCCTCGGGCATGGATTCGCCCAGGCATTTCTCCAAGCCGACGGCTGCTCCTCATCGCCCTGAGAGCATCCAATCCGCTCACGCAACCCCCATGCCTGTGCCAAGCCATACGCAGCGCAAAGGGCAGGGACACCCCCAAAAGAGGGCAGCACCTGTTTGCCTAATAACTACGCCTAGCTGTTTATCAGCTCATCATCATCTTTCTGCCCGCTTCTTCTCTGGAGGCCTGTCCGTCGAGTAGCCCATATTACTCTTACTTGGCCTTGCCTCCAGCTAACGCTCCCCGGCCTCTTCGTCCCCCTCAAGCGAGCGTTCACTTTTTTATCGTCGATAATTTTTTAAACATATCCTGTAACAAAGCAGCAACAAAACCAGAAACAAACACACAGGTTAAGCAAGTAAATCCAGCATGTTAGACGACCATCTCAAAAGCTTACACAATTGGCATAGCCGTTGCTAAATGTGGTCGCTCCACGTATGCGCACGCAGCGTATGCCGCACATCGTGGCAAAGGAGCGAGAGAGGGATAGGGATCGTGCCTTTCCGGCAGTGGGGACAAGCTGCCGCTTGAAGCACCGTATCGATGACGCAACACCGTTCTTTTGGAGGAACAGCATGGAGTGCAAACTGGATTCCGGCAAAGGCAACATGATGGTTCTCATCAAGTATGCCGTCGCCCTGCTTTCTATCGTCGCCGGCGTGGCCATCGCGCTGACAAGCCCGCCTGAAGGCCTGACGCCGCAGGCCATGACGGCCATCGGCGTCCTCGTCTTCGCCGTGGGCTGGTGGATTTGCCAGATCGTCCCCGAATACGTGACCGGCATGCTCATGTGTACCCTCTGGGCCGCCACGGGCAGCGTCAAGTACGGCGTCGCCTTCTCCACCTTCGCGGGCAAGGGCTGGTGGATGATGGTGGGCGCATTCGCCCTGGGGGCCGTGGCCGGGCGCACCGGCCTGTTGCGTCGCATCTCCCTGTACGTCCTGACCCTGTTCCCGGCCACCTTCCGGGGCCAGGTGCTGGGCCTCATGGGCGCGGGCACGATCATCAGCCCCCTGGTGCCGAGCATGAACGCCAAGTCCGCCCTTTCCGCCCCGCTGGCGCTGGCCATCAGCGACTCGCTGGGCGCCGAGCGCAAGAGCCCCGCCGCCTCGGGCCTGCTGGCCGCCTGCTACACGGGCTTCGTGCTCATGGGCCACATCTTCCTGTCCGGCTCGTTCAGCCACTACATGCTCATCAGCGCCCTGCCCGAGCAGTTCCGTGGCGTCTCCTGGTTCGACTGGCTGCTGTGGGCCCTGCCCTGGGGCGTCGTGGCCTTCGTCGGCCTGGCCCTCTACATCTTCTGGGCCCACTCCCCCAAGGAGCCCCTGACCCTGCCCAAGGGCTACGGCCGCAAGGAACTGGACAAGATCGGCCCCATGAGCAGGGACGAGAAGATCGTCCTGGGCGTCATTCTCTGCGCGCTCATCGGGTGGATGACCGCGTTCCTGCACCACATCTCCGGCGCGGCCATCGCCGTGGTGGCCATGTGCGTGCTCCTGGGCGTGAAGACCATGACCGCCGAGGACTTCAAGAGCCGCATCGAGTGGCCCGCCATCTTCCTTATCGGCTGCGTCTTCAACATGGCCCGCGTGGTCAAGGCCCTGAACATCGACACCTGGCTGTCCCATGCGCTGACGCCCATCATGAGCTTCGTCATGAGCTCGACCCCGGTGATGATCGTTTCCATCGTCGCGGTCATCATCGTCATCCGCTTCCTGATCACCAACATGACCTCGGGCTCGATCATCATCGCCATCGTCATGATGCCCTCGGTGATCGCCGCAGGGATCAACCCCTGGATCGTCATCTTCGTGGCCTTCACCGCCGCGAACCTGTTCTTCTTCAAATATATGAACACGATCTACCTCTGCGCCCAGTTCACCACCCACGGCGAGATGTCGGACCACTGGCCCATGGCCAAGTTCTGCATCGCCTACACGGTGATCAGCACCATCGGCTTCCTGGTCAGCATCCCCTTCTGGAAGATGTTCGGCTTAATGTAATATACTGAGGAGTCTCAATAAAATGAGTACGACTAAACTGATCCAAGGCAATGCGGCCATCGCCCAGGGTGCGTTCTACGCCGGGGCCCGGTTCTATGCGGGCTACCCCATCACGCCCTCGTCGGAGATCGCCCAGATCTGTGCGGCGGAGATGCCCAAGCTTGGCGGCGTGTTCATGCAGATGGAAGACGAACTGGGCAGCATGGGCGCCATCGTCGGCGCGTCCCTGTCCGGCGCAAAGGCCTTCACCGCCACCAGCGGCCCCGGGTTCTCGCTGATGCAGGAGAACCTCGGCATGGCCTGCATGGGCGAGGTGCCCCTGGTCGTTGTCAACGTGCAGCGCTCGGGCCCCAGCACGGGTCTGGCCACCAAGCCCGCCCAGTCCGACATGATGCAGCTGCGCTGGGGCCGCCATGGCGACCAGAGCGTGGTGGCGCTGATTCCCGCCACCGTGGCCGAGTGTTTCGAGCTCACGGTCAAGGCCTTCAACATCGCCGAGCGCTACCGCACCCAGGTGGTGGTCGCCCCGGACGAGGTCGTGGGTCACATGCGCGAGAGCTACCGCATCCCCGAGCCGGGCGAGCTCGAAGTCGTCGAGCGCGCCAAGCCCGACTGCGCCCCCGCCGACTACAAGCCCTTCAGCTTCGAGCCCGGCGCGGTGCAGCCCCTGGCCGCCTACGGTGACGACCACATCTTCCACGTCACCAGCTCCATGCACGGCGAGGACGGGTTCAGCTGCAACACCCCGGACAACGCCGCGCGCCGCGTGGCCCAGCTGCACACCAAGATCGAAGACCACCTCGACGACATCATCATGGTCAAGGAGTTCGACGTCGAGGACTGCGAAGTGCTCGTCGTGGCTTACGGCGTGGTCACCCGCGCCGCCCGCACCGCCGCCGCCAAGGCCCGCGCCAAGGGCGTCAAGGCGGGTGTGCTCCAGCTCCAGACCGTCTGGCCCTTCCCCGAGGAGGCCGTGGCCCGGGCCGCCGCCAAGGCGCACACGGTCGTGGTCCCCGAGATGAACTACTCGGGCCAGATGGCGGGCGAAGTGCGCAAGGTCGTCGGCGATCCCTCCAAGGTCCGCACGGTCAACACGTACAACGGCACCATCATGTTCCCCGACGCCATCGAACAGGCACTGTATTAGGAGACCATTCATGAAATACGCCACGGGAATGGAATATATCCGCACCGAAGCCCTGCCCCACATGTGGTGCGCGGGCTGCGGCAACGGCATCACCGTCAAGGCCATCGCCTGCGCCTTGGAAAACCTCCAGCTCGATCCGCGCAAGACCGTCATGGTCAGCGGCATCGGCTGCTGGGGCAAGGCCGACGACTACTTCACCTGCAACGCCCTGCACACCACCCACGGCCGCGCGCTGTCCTACGCATCGGGCGTCAAGAGCGCCAATCCCGAGCTGACGGTCATCGTGCTCATGGGCGACGGCGACGGCACGACCATCGGCGGCAACCACCTGCTGCACGCTGCTCGGCGCAACATGGACCTCACCGCCGTGCTCGTGAACAACTACAACTACGGCATGACCGGCGGCCAGGCCTCGGCCACCACCCCGCACGACGCCGTGACCAGCACCTCGGTGCTGGGCAACCCCGAACGGGGCATCGACGTCTGCGAACTGGCCGCCGTCGCGGGGGCCAATTACGTGGCCCGCGAGACCGTGGCCCAGGGCATGCGCCTTTCCAAGCGCATCCAGGAAGGCATCGCCAACAAGGGCTTCTCCCTGATCGAGGTCGCCAGCCCCTGCACCACCCTCTTCGGCCCGCGCAACAAGATGCGCCAGCCCGTGGAGATGCTGCGCTGGCTGCGCGAAAAGGGCGTCTCCGAGGCCAGGTTCCAGAAGATGGAAAACGCCGCTGAACAGGGGTTCTTCAAGGTCGGCAAGTTCGTCGAGCGCCACGACCCCGACTTCAACACCAGCTACGAGGTCATGCGTGGCCGCCTGCAGAACAAGGAGGGCAAGTAGCATGGCCAAGCATACCGAAATCCTCATGGCGGGCACCGGCGGCCAGGGCCTCATCTTCGTGGCCTCCTTCCTCGCCGAATGCGCCATCGCCCAGGAACTGAACGTGGTCCAGACCCAGACCTACGGTATCGCCCAGCGCGGCGGGTTCATCTCCGCCGGGGCCATCCTCTCCGACGAGGAGATCCTCTTCCAGCAGGTCGAGAAGCCCGACGTCATCGTGGCCCTGCACGACGTGGTGGGCGCGCGCTACGACAAGGCCGAAGCTCCGGTGATCTACGATTCGAGCCTCATGGCCGAGCGCAGCTTCGACAACTGGATCGGCATCCCCTGCACCGAGACGGCCAAGGAGCTGGGCGCCCCCAAGTCCGCCAACCTCGTGGCCCTGGGCGCGGCCTATCATCTCCTGCGCTTCGTGGACTTCGACAGCATCGTCAAAGCCGCCGAAACCAAGTTCGCGCCCAAGATCGCCGAACTGAACATTGAAGCCGTCAAGAAGGGCATCGCCCTGGCCGAAGCGGCATCCCAGGCGAGGTAGACATCATGGCAGACAACAAGAAGACCTTCGTCATCACCGTGTTCAAGGAACGCTGCAAGGGCTGCGGCTACTGCAAGGAATCCTGTCCCAAGGACGTGTTCGAGTTCGAGGGCGAACTCAATGCGGCTGGGTACTCCGTTTCCTGCGCCAAACACCTGGACCGCTGCATCGGCTGCAACAGCTGCGTGATGGTCTGTCCGGACATGGCCCTGGAGCTCGGCGAAGCATCCTGACCCCCCAGGCTCCCACGAGCCGATCCAACGCCCCGGGGCTCCCACGCACCGCAGCCCCGGGGCCATACTTACCGAGGAATCAATGACATACACTTCCCTGGAGCAGCTCGCCGACAAGGTGCGCGCCAGTGGTCGCGGGACGCGTCGCGTCTCGGTGATCAACGCCACGGAGAGCCACGTCCTTGAAGCCGTACGCGACGCCGAGCGCGACGGGCTGGTCACCCCGGTCCTGTTCGGCGACCAGGACACCATCCGCGAACAGCTCGAACGACTGGATATGGCCCCCGGCGCATACGACATCGAGCACGCGGACTCCCCCGAGGAGGCCGCCGTGAAGGCTGGGCGCTCCCTGGCCGAGGGCCGGGCCGACTTCCTGATGAAGGGCAACATCCCCACGGGGAACATGCTCAAGGCCCTGTTCAGCGAGGAGGCCGCCTTCCGCACCGGCAACCACATCTCGCACCTGAGCATCATCGAACTGCCCGATCATCCCAAGCTGTTCGGGCTCACGGACGCGGCCATCAACATCGCGCCCACCCTGGACCAGAAGAAGGCCATCATCGCCAACGCCGTGGCCACCATGAAGGCCATGGGCTTCGACGCGCCCAAGGTGGCCGCCCTGGCCTCCACGGAGGTCCCCAACCCCAAGATGCAGGCGGCCATGGAGGCCCTTGAGCTCAAGAAGGCCGCGGCCGCGGGCGAGCTCGGCGACTGCTTCGTGGAAGGCCCCATCTCCTACGATCTGGCCATGCACCCCGAGTCCGCCAGGATCAAGAAGTTCGACAGCCCCATCCAGGGCGACGCCGACCTCCTGGCCTGCCCGGACATCGTCTCGGCCAACATCCTCATCAAGGCCCTGCGCTACGCCGGACATTCCCGCAGCGCGGGCATCGTCGTGGGCGGACGCGGGCCCATCGTGCTCACCTCGCGCGCGGCGGCGACCCAGGACAAGTACTGGCCCCTGGTCCTGGCGGCCTCCGCGACCCTCGGCGACCGCTAACCCAGGCCACAGGACCCATACATGTCTCAAGAAAACAAAGTGATACTGACCATCAATCCCGGCTCGACATCCACCAAGATCGCCGTCTTCGACAACGAGGAGCTGCGCTTCGAGCACAAGGTGGACCACCCCGCCGAGGAGCTGGCCCGCTTCACCAACAGCATGACCGAGCAGTTCCCCATGCGCCGCCGGGCCGTGCTCGACTGCCTGGCCGCCAAGGGGGTCGCGCTCGACTCCCTGGATGCCGTCTCCGGCCGCGGGGGCAAGCTGCCGCCGCTCAAGCAGGGCGCCTATCGCGTCAACCAGGAGATGTTCGAGTTCCTGCGCGACCGGCCCATAGACGACCACGCCTCCAACCTCGGCGGCATGCTGGCCTACGACATCGCCGGCGAGGTGGGCGTCCCCGCCTTCATTTACGACGCCGTGGTCGTGGACCAGCTGGAGGACATCGCCCGCCTGAGCGGGCTGCCCGAGATGACGCGCCGCGCCTCGTGCCACGTGCTGAACATGCGCGCCGTGGCCCGGCGCGTTGCCGAGCGCGAGGGCAAGCGCCTCGAATCGTGCCGCTTCGTGGTCTGCCACATGGGCGGGGGCATCAGCGCCTGCGTCCTGGACAAGGGAAGGATGATCGACGTGGTCACCGACGAGGAAGGCCCCTACTCCCCCGAGCGCTCGGGCGGCCTGCCCGTGCGCCAGCTCGTGGACGCGGCCTTTTCGGGCGAGCACGACCGCCTGGGCCTGACCCGCCGCACGCGCGGCAAGGGCGGGCTGGTGGCCTACCTGGGCACCAACAACGCCCTGGAAGTGGAACGCCGCATCGACGAAGGCGACGAAAAGGCCAGGCTGGTCTACGAGGGCATGGCCTACCAGACCGCCAAGACCATCGGCGGCCTGGCCACGGTGCTGGCCGGTGAGCTGGACGGCATCATCATCACCGGCGCGGTTGCGTATTCCAAGCTCCTGACCGCCTGGATCAAGGAGCGCGTCTCGTTCATCGGGCCGATCTTCGTCGAGCCCGGCGAGGACGAACTCCAGGCGCTGGCCCTGGGCGCACTGCGCGTGCTGCGGGATGAGGAACGGGCCCACGAGTTCACCGCCCCCCGATAACCCCTGCCACATCCCCCGGAACAACCCGGTCGGGCGTCCCACACCCCTCCCTGCAAAGGCACCGGACATGCCGCCCGCGCAGGCGGGACACCCGGCGCCGCGCGCCACGCCACTCCGGCTCGCGGCGATTCCAGCCACCTACCTCGCCGGGGGTCCGGGCCGGGACGATCACCCCTCGATCGTCCCGGCCCTTCCTTTCAACAATGCCCCGGCATCACTGCCTGTATCGCCCCTGCTGGAGGTGCTTCCACAGGGTCACGCGGCTCACGCCCAGCCTGCGGGCGGCCTGGGTCTGGTTGCCGCCCGAGCGGTCCAGCATCTTGACGAATATCTCTTCCTGCATGTCCTTTAGCGGGCCGACGCTGATGGTCATCTTGCCCGGCGGATCGTCGCCCCAGGCCCGCGTGCCCGTCTCCGGGCCCGGCTGGCCCAGCTTCTCGTCGAGCAGGCGCATGGCCGCGTAGTCCAGATCGCTCTCCACGGGCTGGAGGATCAGCAGCTTCTCGATGAAATTCTCCAGCTCGCGCACGTTGCCCGGCCAGTCGTAGGAGCACATGGCGGCCATGGTCCTTTGCGAGAACTCCTTGAACTCCACGCCGTAGATGGCGCCCTTGGCATCCAGGAAATGGCGACTCAGGGCCTCCACGTCCCCGGGGCGCTCGCGCAGGGGAACCACCCGCAGGTTCAAGAGGCTCAGGCGATAATACAGGTCGCTGCGGAAGCGTCCGTCGCGGACCATGGCGAGCAGGTCCTTGTTGGTGGCCGCCACGATGCGCGCGTTGACGTCGACTATCCGATCGCCGCCCACGCGCAGCACGGCCTTTTCCTGCAATACGCGCAGCAGGCGGCTCTGGATCATGGGCGAGATGTCGCCGATCTCGTCCAGGAAAATCGTCCCGTTGTGCGCCAGTTCGAACAGGCCGGTCTTGCCGTCCTTGCGCGCCCCGGTGAAGGCCCCGCCGGTGTAGCCGAAGAGTTCGCTCTCCAACAGGCTCTCGGGCAGGGCCGCACAGTTGATGGCCACGAAAGGTCCGTAGCTGCGAGGGCTTGAGGTGTGGATGCCCTGCGCGAACAGTTCCTTGCCGGTGCCCGTCTCCCCCTCGATGAGCACGGCGGCCTCCGTGGCGCTGAAGTGCTGGGCCTCCAGGACCGTCTCGCGCATGGGGGCGCTCTTGAAGACGATGTCATGCAGGGTCTTCTTGGCCACCAGCCCCGCCTGCTTCAGGGCGTTGCGGGACTTGCGCTCCAGGGACTGGATGTCCGAGATGCTCTGGAAGGTGACGAGGGTCTCCTCGATGCTCTGGTTGATGCTCAGCTGGATGCGGTTCACCATGAAGGCGTTCTCGCCGCAAACCACCGCCTCGTTGACCAGAAAGCCGCCGTCCTCATAGATGTCGCGAAATATCTGCGGCACGTCCGGGGATTGGATCGGCTTGCCCGCGACGGACGCAAGGGAGACGTTGAATATCCTCTCGGCGGCAAAATTCATGATGGAGACGCACCCGTCCCTGTCCACACAGAAGATGCCTTCCCGGGAATAGTTCAAAATATTCGTGACCCGCCGGGCGGTGAGGCGTTCCTTGTAGTTCAGGTCGATGATGCTCTTGGCGGCAACCAGTGCGCTGCGGATCTTTTCCCTGGACGACTTGACCATCACGTAGTCGGCGTCCTGCTTCTGGACGCGTTCGTAGGTGCAGCTGCCAAGGCCGATGACGGTATGGTCTTCGAGGGAAAAGACCTGGTCGATCTGCCTCTCGAAGTCCTCCTTGCTCGAATAGGGGAAAAGCGTGAAGTCGAAATCGGGGGTCAACCGGGCCAGGCTTTCGAGCTCCTTGAGCAGCGGGCAATCGTAGCTGACCAGGGCCACCTTGCTGCCCAGGGCCTTGGCCTTGTTCAGCGCCCGCAGATAGTCCTCGACGGTGATGGAGATGGCGACCACCGGCTTCGACACCGCCTCCTCCACCAGCAACGCCGTCCCCCCCTGGGAGATGAACACGTCGTATTCGTCCTGGTGGTCGCGCGCGTAGTGATGGCCGTTGGTGAGCAATCCCCCCAGGCGGATGTCCAATCCCAGCCCGATTTCCTTGGCGATCTCCGCGGCCTCTTCGCTGAGGATGGATGAAGTCGATATGAGAAGCGCTCGATGCTTCATTCTTGCACTCCATGGCGCAACGCGATTCAACCTCGCGCCGGATTAAGGAACAAGGGCGCTCCCCTCTCCCGGGAAGGCCGTCAACAGCAGCAAAGAAGGGGTATCGCCTCATCCCGCGCAGGTCAATCCGGGCAGGAGCAAGCTGTACTCTTCCTCGTTTCCACGGATTGCGCCGCCAGGCGTCTCTCGCCGTTACCGACCTTCGGCTGGGGGGGAAGGACAACTTCAACAGCGCCTTCTTCCTTTGCGCCCTCGTCATGAAAACGAGCAGCGCCTTGCCCGAGACCGAGGCATGGACGTAGTCCGCGCCGCAGGACGCCGCAGGCACGACAATGGAGCCGATGGGCCGGTACCGGGTCACGTGGTCCAGCCCGTCCCCGTCCTGCTGCACCAGCGAGCCCGCCATGTTCATTTCGTCGGCCAAGGCCTCCAGATGGGGCTTTGCCATCCAGAACATATCCCGGTACTGATCGTTGGCGGCGCCGACCTCATGGGCCATGCCCCCGATGGAGAAGCGCTTCTCCGACCCGTGCAGAAAGATGGCCTTGCGTAAGGGCTGCACGATGTCGTAGACGCTCGTCTTGAGCAAATCGAGATCGGAATACCCGTCTCCACGATCATGTGCGTTTGAAAAAGGCCAAGGAGGGCGACACGCAAACCACACTCAGTGGCGACCGTAACCTTTCTTTTCAAGTCGATCGACCACGATCGCCTGCTGGAATTCATGGCCGAGACCACAAAATCCCGGGGCATCGACGTTAAGCGCCCGCGCGCGCCCTTCCCCCCTGTAGGGACGCCGCCGCCCCCCTTCAAAACCGTCGACAACAGCCTCTTCTCGTCACATTCATGAGAAGCGGGCACTCCTGTCGCAAAAACGGATATTCATCCGCCGCCGTGCGCTGTATAGGTATCGGCGAAACGTGAACGACCCGCGCCCGAAACCAAGGGCCCGCGTCAACCAAGGAGAAGAATCGTGCTTTACAGAACCATGCCCAAAAACGGCGACCAGCTTTCCATACTCGGCTTCGGCTGCATGCGTCTGCCCATGATCGACGGACAGATCGACGAGGAACGCGCCATTGCTCAGATCCGCACCGCCATCGACGACGGGGTGAACTACGTGGACACGGCTTGGCCCTATCACGACGGCCAGAGCGAGCCGCTTTTGGGCAAGGCCCTCAAGGACGGCTACCGCGAGCGCGTCAAGGTCGCCACCAAGCTGCCCACCTGGCTCATCGAGAGCCGCGAGGACATGGACACCTTTCTCGACGCCCAATTGGAAAAGCTCGGCACCGATCACATCGACTACTACCTGGTCCACGCCATCAACGGCCCGTCCTGGGACCGCCTCAAGCCGCTGGGCATCCTGGACTTCCTCGACCAGGCCGTGAAGGACGGGCGCATCGTCAACGCGGGCTTCTCCTATCACGGCAACTCCGAGGACTTCGTCCGCATCGTGGACGACCACGCCTGGACGTTCTGCCAAATCCAGTACAACTATCTGGACGAGGAATTCCAGGCCGGGACCAGGGGCCTCGAATACGCCGCGTCCAAGGACATGGGCGTGATCATCATGGAGCCGCTTCGCGGCGGCAACCTGGCCCTGCCCACCCCGCCCCCGGCCGTGGCCGCCATCTGGGCCGAGGCCGGGACCGAACGCAGCCCCGCCGAATGGGCCCTGCGCTGGGTCTGGAACCATCCCGAGGTCACGGTTGTGCTCTCGGGCATGAACCACGAGGACCAGGTGCGCGAGAACATGGCCGTGGCCGCCGAGGCCGCGCCCGGGTCCCTCGGCGCCGACGAACTGGCCCTGGTGGAGCGCGCGCGCGACACTTACCGCACGCTGATGCAGGTGGGCTGCACGGGCTGCGGCTACTGCCTGCCCTGCCCCATGGGCGTCAACATCCCCACCTGCTTCAATTTCCTCAACAAGCTGCACATGTTCGACCAGCCCGAGGAATGCAGGCGCATGTATACCTCCATGGCGGGCGGCCTGATCTCGGGCGGCCAGACCGGGCGGGCCTCACAGTGCGTGCAGTGCGGCGAGTGTCTTGAGAAGTGCCCTCAACAGATTCCCATCCCGGACATGCTCGAACGCGTGGTCGCGGAGTTGGAAGGCTGATCCAGGGCGAGTGGACATCATATGTGGTCGGCGGCGCTCCTCCCCCTTCGCGCCGCCGACCACCCAACGAGCCGCCTGGATCGTCCGGCGACTCGTTCCCGGCGCTCCCCCCGAAACGCGTGGAGGCATCCGCCACGGCCCCCATCCGCCCGAGTGCGGACCGTCTCCATTTTCACCGAAAGCCGACGCCCCGAGGCAAGACCCCATGAAGATACTGCACTACGACCCCTTCGCCGGAATCAGCGGCGACATGAACCTCGCCGCCCTGATCGACCTCGGCGTGAGCCCCGCCCACCTGCGCTCCGAACTCCACAAGCTCGGCCTGGGCGACGAATTCGACCTCGACATATCCACCGACGCCCGCAACGCCATCCACGGCACGCGGGTCGACGTGCGGCTGCGTCATCACGGCCACGACAATGGCGGCGAGCATCCCCACGGCCATCACCACCACGGACACCGCAATCTGGCGGACATCACAGCCATCATCGAGGGGAGCGGCCTGGACGAGGCGGTGAAGAAGACGAGCCTCAAACTCTTCGGCCTCGTGGCCGCGGCCGAGGCGCGCGTACACGGCACCACCGTGGATCAGGTCCATTTCCACGAAGTGGGCGCGACGGACTCCATAGTGGACATCGTGGGCGCGGCCATCTGCCTGCATAGCCTCGGGGTGGACGAGGTCTGGGCCTCGCCCGTGGAGCTCGGCGGCGGCTTCGTGCGCTGCGCCCACGGCGTCATGCCCGTGCCCGCGCCCGCGACGGAAGCCATCCTGCACGGCGTGCCCACCACGCGCGGCTGCACCACGCACGAGGCCACCACCCCCACGGGCGCGGCCATCGTCGCCGGGCTGGCCGACCGCTTCGTGGACGCGCCGCGGATGGCCGTGCGGCGCACCGGCTACGGCATCGGCCACCGCGAGACGGAGCAGCCCAACGTCCTGCGCGTGCACCTGGCCGAGGCGGACGCGGGACGGGACGCCCCGGCCACGCGCGAGGCGCGCATGCTGCAGTGCAACATCGACGACATGACCGCCGAGGCCCTTGGGGCGGCCATGGACCTGCTCATGGAAAACGGGGCCATGGACGTGCACTTCACGCCCATCCAGATGAAGAAAAACAGGCCCGCCACCTGCGTTTCGCTGCTCTGCTCCCCCGACGAGGAGGAACGCTTCAAGGACCTGCTTTTCCGCCACACCGCCACCCTGGGGATAAAGAGCTTCCGCCTGGAGAAGACCGAACTGGAGCGCAGCTTCACGACCGTGCAGACGCCGCTGGGGCCCGTGACGCTCAAGAACGCCCACCTGGGCGGCGAGGTCATCCGCTCCAAGCCGGAATTCTCGCAATGTCAGGAGCTGGCCAGACGCAACGGCATCTCCCTGGCCGAGGTCTACGCCATGGTCGAACGAAGCCGGAAATGATGGAGCAAGCCATGACAACAAGCAGCACCCTTGGCGAAAAGCACGGCGAACTGCTGCGCAGCCTCAAGGCCCTGGGCAGCGCCGCCGTCGGCTTCTCGGGGGGGACGGACAGCGCGCTGCTGCTGCACGCCGCCGCGCAGGCTCTGGGCGACGGCGTGCTTGCCGTGACCTTTTCCACGCCCTACATGGTCACTGCCGAGCTCGACGAGGCCCGCACCCTCGCCCGGGAAATGGGCGTGCGCCACAGGATGATGGAGGTGCCCTTTCCCGAGGTCTTGCGCGACAACCCGCCCGAGCGCTGCTACCTCTGCAAGCTTCTGCTCTTCGGCCTGCTGGCCGACGTGGCCGCCGAGGAAGGCCTCCGCGCCGTGCTCGACGGCACCAACCTTGACGACATGGGCGAGCACCGCCCCGGGCTCAGGGCCATCGAGGAGCTGGGCGTCCTGAGCCCCCTGCGCGACGCCGGGCTGGCCAAGGCCGACGTCCGCGCCCTGTCGCGCGAACTCGGACTTCCCACCTGGGACAAGCCCGCCTCCCCGTGCCTCATGACGCGCATCCCCCACGGCACCGTGGTGACGGCTGGAGAACTCGGGCGCATCGACAAGGCGGAGAGGTTGCTTCGCGGGCTCGGCATCCGCACCGTGCGCCTGCGCAGCCACGGAGACCTCGCGCGCATCGAGGTGCCGCCCACGGACCTGCCCGCGCTCATGGACAGACGCCGGGAGGTCGACGCCTGGATCAAGAGCCTGGGCTACCGCCACGTCTGCGTGGACCTGGACGGCTACCGCACGGGCACCCTCGACACCTCTGGCGAACACGGCGCATTGTAGGGAGCGCTGGCCAAGGGAGCGCCGGCCGGCGGCGGCGGACCGCTCCCCCAGCCCATCGTGGCCGTGCCCACGTCGTTGGGCTACGGCGCGTCCCAGGGCGCCCTGTCGGCGCTCCTCGGCATGCTCACCTCCTGCTCCAGCGGCGTCACGGTGGTGAACATCGGCAGCGGCTTCGCCGCCGCCTGCGCGGATGCAAGATCAACAACCTCGGCCCGCCCCAGACCGAGGCCCCATGCCGCAAAAAGGGGCGGAGCGCCACGCGACCCCACTGGCCGCCGCGCCCCGCCCCTCTAAATCAGGCCTTGCGCGCGGCCACCAACAGGCCGCTCCCCCCGGCGCTGGCCGTCTCCGGGCTCGAAAAACCCGCTTTCACGAGTTTGTCCGAGAGCCACGGCCCGTCGATGTGGTGGGAGCCGTACCCGGCCATACGCGTGACGAACTCCACCACCGCGTCATACCCGCGCGTGGCCGAGCCCCCCGGGGCCGAGTGCTGCGCCACGAACCAGCCCCCCGGACGCAATGACCGAAAGACGTCGGCCAACAAGTCGTCCACGGCCTCCACGAAGCCGTAGAGCACGTGCGAGGCCAGCACCAGGTCGTAGGCCCCGGGGGACAACCTTTCCGTGCGCAGGTCGCGTGCCACGGCCGCGAGCCGCCCCTCGTAGCCACGCTCGCCGATGCGCCGCGTGGCGGCGGGGACCACGTGGGGCAAATCCACGATCTCGCCGCGAAGCGCCGGGTTGCGGTCCAGAAGCGCCATGGAGAACTCCCCGTGGTTGCCCCCGATATCGGCCATGACACGCATGTCCTCGAACCCGGGCAGCGCGGCCACGAAGGCTACCGTGTCCTGCAGGGTGCCCATGCGCGCATGCTGCGACGTGCCCAGCATCACGTCCTCGATGCCCCAGCCGTCGTCCGAGAACTTGCGGGCGTCGGCGTCGCCGCGCAGCAGATCGTCGAAATGCTCCTCCACCGTCTCGTTGAAGCGCACATGCAGAGCCAGGGCCTGGCCCTGGAAGAACGGCGACGCGCCGACCATGTGCTCCGAGGCCAGCGGCGTATTGCGATAGACGTCGCCCGTCCTTTCCACCGCCCCCGCCACGGCGAGCATGTCCAAAAGCGCCTCGGTGCGTGACAGGTGCAGGCCGTGGGCATCGGCCAGCGCCGCCACCGACATGCCCCCGGCGGCCTCGATGCTGTCGAACAGGCCCAGGTCCATGCTGCGGTGCAGGGCGTAAAACGCCACCCGCTGCATCATCATCGTCTCTATGGGGCTGAAATCACTCTGCGGCCTTTCCATGGGCTTTCTCCTTACCCGGCGCGGAGCCGGGCGTTCAGACCAGGTAGGAATCCATCCAGCGGTCCATCTCGCCGCACAGCGCGGCGAAGACCTCGTATTCCTCCGTACAGAGCCCGGCCAGCCAGGAGAAAAAGACCTTGTCGTGCTCGGCGTGGAAGGCCATGTGGGCCTTATGCACCGCGCGGCCCGCATCCGTGGCCTCGACGATGAGGCGCGAGCCTTTGGCCGGGTCGCGGCGCTTGGTCAGGTAGCCTTTGGCCGCCAGTTTGCCCACCATCTGCGAGGCGGCCCCCCTGGTGGCCCCGAAGCGCTCGGACAGCTCGGACACGCTCGCCCCGCCCGAGCCCGCCACGGCGGACACGAAATGGACCTCCTGCGGATACAGAATCTCCCCCGTCCCCAGGTCCTGGGGCATCCTGCTGATGCGGGTGTACTTCTCCAGCACGCTGCACAGCGCCGACAACTGCGGCTGCATCTCGTCGAATGTTCTCATGCCGAAAATGTATAGCAGCTAAACCTTTTTGACAAGCCCATCCGGTGGAGAAAATCACACAGAGGAACACCGAGGCGCACCAGGGGAGGACAGGGAAAACGGCGAACGGCAATGGCCAGCAGCCGGAATCAATGAAACCATCACCAAATAGACCAGGAGGACCGCATTCAGCAGCTTATTCGGAATCCCCGGCTTCCCCTGCTCCTCAAGCCGCCCGCTCTCCGGCGATTCCGGCCGGGCGGACGCCCGCGCCCCCCACGACGCGGCCCCGCCCATCCTCCACACCCGGCACGCTGGCGCAGGCGATCAGGATTCGTCCTTTGGAGGCAGTCCGTCGAACCTGGGCACGTTCTCAAGCCCCTCGTCCCAATTGGCCCTGTCCGCATAATAGATGTGACCCAGAGGACGGATGGGCACATCGCCGTCGAGACACCCCGCAGGGACGACCAGCAGCGCCCCGTCCATCTGGAGGTTGGGCAGCGCTGAGCCGCACCGCGTGCAGAAGCTTCTTGCATGTCCCGACGCATCGGGTCCATACGTCCCCACGGAGCCCTCCCCGGCCAGCCACCGTAGCCTGGCCGTGGACGAAAACAGGTTCGCCGCGTGGGCCGAGCCCGTGTCCTTGCGGCACATCCAGCAGTGGCACAGATAGAACGCGTCGAATTCACCCTCTATCTCGAAGGCGACCTCCCCGCACAAACATGATCCGGAATGCATGGCCAACACCCTCCAGTATCGATTACATCGTCACGTGCCCCAAACCAGCCGCGCGCCGCGCGCCCGACGCGCACGGGCGCCATGAGGCGAAGGGGGCAACAGGCATGAAACAGACGGGGTGATAGCAGCCCTATCACGTTTCTTCAATTCCACCGAGAGAGGTGTTCCCCCCTGCGCGGGGGATACGCCCCGGCCCCCGGGGATGCGCATGAACCCGGCCCACGCCTTCGGCAGCCCCACGCTTGCGGCCTCCGCCGTTGATGGGTATGCCGTCATGGCGGACCCGCCCCCGGAGGGGGGACGCCGGGGCCCGGCTT
Source organism: Oceanispirochaeta sp. (assembly GCA_963556075.3). GTDB lineage: Bacteria > Spirochaetota > Spirochaetia > DSM-2461 > DSM-2461 > Oceanispirochaeta. Next base: position 300,130 of record CAUVYB020000002.1, read on the forward strand.
TTGCAGCGCCCGCGAAAAAAGGAGCGACCATGCGATTCATCCACAATACGTCCACGGACCCGGCCTTCAACCTGGCCGCCGAGGAATGGCTCCTGACCCGGTCGGGCGACGAGGTGTTCATGCTCTGGCGCAACGACCGGGCCGTCATCGTCGGGCGCAACCAGAACACCCTGTCGCAGATCGACGAGGCCTTCGTGCGCGCGCGCGCCATCCCCGTGGTGCGTCGCCTGAGCGGCGGCGGGGCCGTGTTCCACGACCTGGGCAACATCAACTTCACCTTCATCGCCAACGCCTCGCCCGCAGACGGGCTCGACTTCCAGCGCTTCACCGCGCCCATCCTCGAAGCCCTGGGGACCATGGGCGTGGCCTGCGCCTTCGACGGGCGCAACGACCTTGTCATCGACGGAAAGAAGTTCTCGGGCAACGCCCAGCACTTCCACGGCGGGCGCATCCTGCACCACGGCACCCTGCTCTTCGCCTCGGACATCGCCGACATCTCGGGCGCGTTGCGCGTGGACCCCGAGAAGTACCGCGACAAGGCGGTCAAGAGCGTGGAGAAGCGCGTCACCAACATCTCGAGCCACCTGCCCGAGGCCATGGAGGTCACCGAGTTCATCGACAAGCTCATGGGCCTCGTGTCCAAGGACGCGGCCCGGGGCGACCTGGGCTTCGACGCAGACGAAAGGGCCGCCATCGACGCCCTGGCCGACGAGCGCTACCGCTCGTGGGACTGGAACTTCGGTTCGTCGCCCGCCTACGGCTTCAAGCGCAGCACCCGCACCCCCGGCGGGCTCCTGGAGGTGCATCTGGACGTGCGCAAGGGGCGCATCATGCACGCACGGCTCTTCGGCGACTACTTCGGCGTGCGCGACATCGGCGACATCGAGACGCGCCTCGTGGACTGCCCCCATGAGCGCGCCGAACTTGAGGCGCGACTGGCGGACGTGGACCTCGACCAGTACCTCAAGGGCGTGGACCTGCCCACGCTCCTGGACTGCCTGTTCTAGAAGAGGGCGACGCCCGAATGCGCTGTTCGAAATTCGATCAATGTTCACGTCCGGGACAGGGGCCACGGGCGTTATCCGGGCAAGATGATCTGATATCCCTTAGAAAACGCGGTCATACGGCCTAACCGCACGAAAGGCATGCTCTTTGCTCTATCGCTGTATCTCACTACTTCAACCCAGGAGAAGAAGGTAATGGACGCAGCGGAAAAAGCAGCAACGACTCTGGCGAAGATGACGCAGAAAGCCGGGAACGTGTTCCCCAAATATCTCGAATTCACCAAGGAAATCAGCCAGTACGGCCCCATCGACCATAAGACGCAGGAACTCATCCACGTGGCCTGCTCCATGATGTCGCAGTGCGAGATGTGCATCTCGCTCCACATCCAGGGAGCGGCGAGCCACGGGGCCACCAAGGAAGAGATCATGCAGGCCGCCATGCTCGCCATCTCCATGGGCGGCTCGCCCAAGGTGATGTACATGCACTACGTCTTCGACGAGCTGGAAGACCTGTTCGACTAACCGGGCGTCGGCATACCATCAGGGGCCGGGGGATGGACGCGTCCGCCCCCGGCCCGGCATCGCCAGGGCCGCCCGCAATCATGAGGGAACAATGGGAATCAAGACTCACGAACTCATCGACCGCTCCCTGTGCGGCGAGCCGGTCGCGGTGGAGGAAGGGCGCAGCGAGGTGCGCCTGAAATGCGCCCCGTGCATGAGCGCGGACACAAGCGGGCTGGTCCACGGCGGCTTCATCTTCGGCCTGGCCGACTACGCGGCCATGCTCGCCGTCAACCATCCCAACGTGGTGCTGGGCTCGGCCCGGACCAAATTCCTGAAGCCCTCGCGCACGGACGACGTGCTCGTGGCGCGCGCAAACGACACGACGCCCCAGGAGCGCAAGCACCTGGTGGAGGTGCAGGTCTCCTGCGGCGACGACGTCGTGTTCGAGGGCACGTTCACCTGTTTCGTCACCAAGCGGCACGTCCTGGCCGAGTCCTAGCCGCCAGGGGTGCGCGGGGCCGCAGCCATGGGCGGGCCCCGCACGGTGCCTTCCCTTTAGCCGAAAAGCTTGTCTCCGCTGACGTTGTCCAGGCCGGGGTGCACGTCGAAGCGCACCACGCCCACGGGCACGTCCACGGCGGCGGCGACGCGCGCCGTCCCCGCCACGCCGAACCCGCCGCACAGCTCGATGGCGGCGATGCCTTCCTTTTCCACCAGTTCCTTGGCCAGGGCCTCGGCCTGGGCGTAATCGCCCACGGCCACGGCCAAGAGGTCCACGGCCCCGGTGCGCACCCAGTTGCGGTGCTGGGCGGGGTCGCCGCCCGGCGCGATGAAGATGAACGCGGCTTTGAGAGGACTGCTCATGGTGTCTCCTATTTCGTTATAATACTTGTCGGAACAGGCCCTCGTCCCTGGCCAGGGACATGGTCGACTGCACATCGACGACCATGGGGCCGTTGAGATTCAAACGCACCGCCGCCCTGCTCCCCCTGTGGATCTCCACCTCGCGTTCGCCGTCCACGGCGATGAGCCCGGGCGAGACGGCCACCTCCACGGGCTGGCCGGGGAGCATCTCCACCACCGAGCGGATGGGGACGTCGGCGAACATGCCCGGGGCGATGGCCGCGGTGACGATTTCCTTGGCGGGCTGCCCCAGCTCCAGGGCCAGGCCGCTGGCCTGCGCGGCGCGTACCTCGCACAGCTGGCCGCCGATGGCCGACAGGCCTATGGACGATGCGCTGGCGCGCGTGAGGAAAAGCTGGGGAACCTTGTCGATCTGCCACACGGCCCGCGACGCGACGAACACGTCGTCGTACACGGCGGCGTCCACCAGGGCCAGGTCCACCACGGCGTCGTCCAGCATGATGTCGAACTTGCACGAGCGGTAGCAGCAGGCGTCGCGCGGCAGCCGCCCCGTGGCCACCAGCCCGGCGGCCAGCCCGGCCACCGTGGCCTCGCCCATGAAGGGGAAGACGTTGTTGGTGCCCGTGGAGAGCGGCAGCATGGGCACGGCGCAGGTGCCCTTGCAGGCGGCCCGGCTGGTGCCGTCGCCCCCGAGCACGATGAGGCAGCGCGCGCCCAAAGTCTCCATGATCCCGGCGGCGATGGTGGTGTCCGTCTGGTTGTTGCGGATGGGCATCTCCACCGCCTCGACGGGGATGGACGGGGTGATGGCGTTCAGGGCGCGGGGCACCGTCTGGTAGGAGTCGGGCATGTAGAGTATGCGCGTCACCCCGGCGCGCTCGAGGCCCAGTATCAAGCGCCGGACCATGCGCACCTTCTCCTGGTTGTCGAAAACGCTGCCGTGGGCGACCAGGCGGCGGATGTCCTTGCCGGAAGCGGGATTGGCCAGAATGGCTGCGGTGCTCAATGCTGCGCCCCTCTTGGAAAATGGTCGGCGGGGAAGCGGCCGGAGCCGCCCCCCCGCACAGGACCGGGATTAGCGGATGCTCTTGACTGCCGCGATGATGTTGTCCGCGCCGGGGATGTAGAACTGCTCCAGCGGCGGGGAGAACGGGACGGGGCAGAAGGGCGCGCCCACCCGCTTGATGGGGGCGTCCAGATAGTCCAGCGCCTCTTCGGCGACCATGGCGGCGATCTCCGCGCCGGGGCCGGCGAACTGCACGGCCTCGTGGGCCACCACCAGGGCGTGAGTCTTCTTCACGGACTCGAGGATGGTTTCGGAGTCCAGGGGCAGAAGGCAGCGCGGGTCCACGACCTCGGCCTCGATGCCGTCGGCCTTGAGCTTCTCGGCGGCTTCCAGGGCGGACTGCACCATGAGCGAGGTGGCCACGATGGTCACGTCCGCGCCCTCGCGCTTGATGTCGGCCTTGCCCAGCTCGATGGTGTAGCTCTCGTCGGGCACTTCGCCCGTGGCGCCGTAGAGCAGCTTGTGCTCGAGGAAGACCACGGGGTTGTCGTCGCGGATGGCGCTGATGAGCAGCCCCTTGGCGTCGTAGGGGGTGGAGGGGATGCAGACCTTGAGGCCGGGGATGTTCATGAACCAGCCTTCCAGGCTCTGGGAGTGCTGGGCCGCCGCGCCGATGCCCGCGCCCTGGGGCATGCGCAGGGTCATGGGCACGGTGGTCTTGCCGCCGAACATGTAGCGCATCTTGGCGGCCTGGTTGAACAGCTGGTCAAGGGCCACGCCGATGAAGTCCACGAACATCAGCTCGGCCACGGGGCGCAGCCCGCTGGCGGCCGCGCCGGTGGCAGCGCCCACGATGGTGCTCTCGGTGATGGGCGTGTCCATGACGCGCTTGTCGCCGAACTTGTCGAACAGCCCCTGGGTCACGCCGAAGCAGCCGCCGAACTGCCCCACGTCCTCGCCCAAAATGAACACGTTCTCGTCGCGCTTCATTTCCTGTTCCAGCGCCTCGTTGAGTGCCTGAAGATATGTTTTCTCGGACATAGTTCTCTCCGTTGTAGGTATCTTTGGATTCTTTAAAGGCGACCTGCGGGACTAGGCGTAGACGTCATCCAGGATGTCGTCCGTGGAGGGCATGGGGCTGCTCTTGGCGAACTCCACGGCCTCGTCGACTTCCTTGGCGATCCTGGCCTTGATATTCTCGGCTTCCTTCTGGGTGATGGTCTTGCTCTCCAGAAGCTTGGCCTCGAAGCGAGGGATGGGATCCTTGGCCATCCACTCCTCCAGCTCCTCGGTGCAGCGATACGTGCAGGCGTCGCCCTCGAAGTGGCCGCGCCAGCGGTAGGTCTTGCACTCGATGAGCGAGGGGCCCTCGCCCTTGCGCGCGCGCTTGACGGCCTCGGTGACGGCCTCGTTCACGGCCAGGACGTCGTTGCCGTCCACCACCATGCCGGGCATGTCGTAGGCGGCGGCGCGGTCGGCGATGTCGACCACGGCCATGGACTTGCACTGCGGGCAGGAGATGCCGTAGCCGTTGTTCTCGTTGACGAAGACCAGGGGCAGCTTCCAGGCGCTGGCCATGTTCAGGGCCTCCTGCGTGGTGCCCTGGTTGGACGCGCCGTCGCCGAAGAAGCATACGGCGACGGTGTCCTCGCCCTTGTATTTGGAGGCCAGGGCCGCGCCCACGGCCAGCGGCCCGCCGCCGCCCACGATGCCGTTGGCGCCCAGGATGCCCAGGTGCATGTCGGCGATGTGCATGGAGCCGCCCTTGCCCTTGCAGTAGCCGGTCTGGCGGCCGAAGATCTCGGCCATCATCAGCTTCAGGTCGCCGCCCTTGGCCAGGAGGTGGCCGTGGCCGCGGTGGGTGCTGGTGATGCGGTCGGCGTCGGTGAGCGCGGTGCACGCGCCCGTGGCCACCGCCTCTTCACCGAGGTAGAGATGCACGAAGCCCGGGATCTCGCCGGCGGCGAAGAATTCCTGAAGCTTTTGCTCGAACATCCTGATTTTGTTCATGGTCTCGTACATGTGAATCAATGTCTTCTTGTTGAGAGCCATTGCTTTCTCTCCTCTGGGTTATTCAGCCTTGGCGGCGCATCCGCAGGCATGTTTGTGCGATGTGTCCCCCGCCCCGGGCTCCACCTCGTCGTCGATGGAGACGGTCAGGGCGGCGCAGGCCGCGACGATGTTGCTCACCCCCGGGGCGAAGCAGGGGACCTCGATCCCCGGCACGCTGATCCCCCCCTGCATCAGGGTCAGGGTCTTCTCGCCGATGGGGATGCAGGCGAGCACGGCGTCGGCGTCCACGGCGTCGGGCTCGGGAACGGCCACGTCGGCGTGCACGTGCACCCCTTCGAAGCCGCCGCGCCCGCATATCTCCACCAGCCCGCACAGGCAGACCCGCGACACGGCGTCGCGCACAGCGCGCACCGCCGCCTTGGTCATGTCTTCGCCGTGCAGGTCGGCGGCGTAGCCGAGTTCGATGGCAAACCGTTTGAGCGCCATGGGCAACTCCCTACATGGCCATCAGGCCGGGGTTCTCCAGCATGTCCGCCAGCTCGCGCAGGAAGGTCATGGCCGGGGCTCCGTCCGTGGTCATGTGGTTGAAGGTCAGGGACAGGGTCATCATCTGGCGTACGCGGATCTCGCCGTCCTTGACGGCGGGCTTGGCCACGATGCGGCCCACGCCCAGGATGCCTGTTTCGGGCGGATTCAGGATGGGGGTGAACCCGTCCACGCCGAGCATGCTGACGTTACTGATGGTGAAGGTGCCGCCGGAGATCTCGTCCATGTCCAGGCCGCCCTTGCGTGCGCGCCCGGCCACGTCGCGGACCTTTTCCTTGAGTTCTTCGAGGCTGTAGGTGTCGGCCTGCTTGACGTTGGGCACGATGAGGCCGTTCTTGATGGACACGGCCACGCCCAGGTTGACGTGCTCGTGCAGGTGGATGCCGTCGTCCTGCAGCGTGGAGTTCATGACCGGGTGGCGCTTGAGCGCGCGGCACACGGCGTAGGAGATGATGTCGTTGTAGGACATGCGGTAGTCGGGGTTGCGCTTGTTGCGCTCAAGCAGCGCGGCGCGAAGGGCCACCATCTCGGTGACGTCGGCCTCCACGAACACGCTGAGCTGGGCGGCGTTCTGCAGGCTGGCCTGCATGTTGTCCGCGATGAGCTTGCGCACGCCCTCCATGGGCACGACGGTGTCGGCGGCCTCGGCCCGGGCAGCGGGGGCGGGGGCCTCGGCGGCGGGGTTCATGGCTCGCAGGATGTCGGCCTTGGTGATGCGTCCGTCCTCGCCCGTTCCGGCGACCTGGGACAGGTCCACACCCTTGTTGCGGGCGAACTCGATGGCCTTGGGGCTGGCGTTGATGCCCTCGAAGGGCGCGTCGGCCGCGGCCTGGACGTCCTTGGCGGTGATGGCGCCGTCGCGTCCGGTGCCGCTGACCGTGGTCAGATCGATACCGAGCTCCTTGGCCAGCCTGCGCGCGGCGGGCATGGCCCGGACGAAGCCGCCCTCCTGGGCGGGGGCCGGGGCGGCCGGGGTGTCGGCCCCTGCCGCTGTAGCGGGCGCGTCGGCTTCGGCGGGGGTGACCGCTCCGGCCTCGACCTTGGCGGGCGTCTCGCCCGGGGCGGCGATGATGGCGACCACGGCCTGGACCGGAGCCACCTCGCCCTCGGGCACGACGATCTGCGCAAGGACACCGCTGGCGGGCGCTTCGACCGAGTTGGTTATCTTGTCGGTCTCCACTTCGAACAGCGGTTCTCCGGCCTCCACCGTGTCGCCCTCGCCTTTGAGCCAGCGGGCGACCTTGCCTTCCTTCATGGTCAGGCCCCATTTGGGCATGATCACATTTTGAGCCATAACCAGTATCCTCCTGAATGTTTGCGTATGACTTCGAAGAGGTGCAACGCCGATGCCAAGGGTGAATAGTTAATTATTCAAGTCCAATAGAGAAATTCAACCCCAGCCAGAGCCCCCGTGGTGTTCGGGCCTGGAACAAACGGGGGCGGCGGCTCGCCAGGGAGGAATCGTCCTCCCATGTCTTGACATATCAAGAGGATACGTCTCCTGCGGCCATTCTATTAATGTTCGAATTCCGAACACTTGACAGAGACAAGGCTATAGCCGACAGGAATACTGCGGGTTGATTTTTCCCACTGGCGTTATCCTGGAGGCTGCGCATGCATTCGCTTCTCAGAGATGGTGACGGATTCGAAATATGCCGCTTGCTGGACAAGCACGGCGCGGCGAGAAAGCTCCCCCTTTCGCGGCCCAGGACGCAGCGCCGCGCCCAGGTGGACTACTCGGCATGGAAACGATTCGTGGAAAACCGCCGCACCACGGGCAACGGCATGGACCAAGCGCTCCTGGACTCCTGGCACCGCTGCATGGACATGAAGGTGGACCCCGCGCCGCGCAGCTGCTGGGACTTCACGCCCATGGCCCAGCTCAACCCCTTCACCACCACCCTGGACAGGATCAGCGGCGAGGTGGAGACGACGGCCTATGAGATCATCAGAAAGAAGCGCCTGCTCCTGACCATCACCAACGCCGACGGGCGCGTGGCCCGGACCTGCGGCGACCTGAGCGTGCTGCGCCAGGCCGAGAAGCTGAACTTCGGCCCCGGGGCCAACTGGGCCGAGTCCAGCGTGGGCACCAACGCCATCGGCACGGCCCTGACCACGGGCCGCCCCATGCAGGTCTTCGGCGAGGAACATTTCTGCCGCAGCCACCACAGCTGGAACTGCACGGCCGCGCCCATCCTCGACCCGCGCGGCAACGTCTGGGGCTGCTTCGACATCTCCGGGCCGCCGGATTCGGACCACTCCATCGCCCTGGAGCTGGTGCTGCAAGCCGCCCGGGCCCTGGAACAGAACCTGAGCAGGCTCTACTGCTCGGAGCTGGAAGGCCAGATGGCCTCGCTCTTTTCCTCCATGTTCAATTCGGTCATGACCGGGATACTGTTCCTGGACAGGGACGGGCGGGTCACCAGCGCCAACAATATCGCCGAGCTCCTGCTGGGCTCCAGCCTGCGCGGGCGCAAGGCCGACGAATTCCTCGAAATGGGCCCCTATCTGGCCCAGGCCAAGAACACCTCCCTGGGCGACCCCATCTCCGTGCGCTGCCTCAGCCACCCCGAGCTCTATGTACGGGCCATGCCCACCTTCAGCCCCAACGGCGCGTGGCTCGACACCATAGTCACCGTCAGCGAGACGCAGCAGGCCCGGCGCATGGCCGTGGCCGCCGACACGGGCACCAGGAAGACGCAGCAGCAGTCCGCCACGCCACGGGGCTTCGAGCACGTGCTGCACGCCAGCGCGGCCATGCGCCAAAGCATCGGCCGGGCGGCCAACGCCGCCAGGACGCCCTCGACGGTGATGCTCATGGGCGAATCGGGCACGGGCAAGGAACTCTTCGCCCGGGGCATCCACAAGGCCGGGCCCAGGGCCAAGCAGCCCTTCGTGGCCGTGAACTGCGGGGCGTTCAGCGAGGAGTTGGTGCAGAGTGAGCTCTTCGGCTACTGCGAGGGGGCCTTCACCGGGGCCGCCAGGCGGGGCCGCACGGGCAAATTCCAGAAGGCCGACAAGGGCGTGCTGTTCCTGGACGAGATTTCGGAGATGCCCCTGGCCCAGCAGGTCAACCTGCTGCGCGCCCTGGAGGAGCGGGCCATCGTACCCGTGGGCGCAACCACGCCCATCCCCGTAGACGTGAAGATCATCGCCGCCACCAACAAGGACCTGCCCGAACTGGTGAGGGAGGGGCGCTTCCGCGAGGACCTGTTCTATCGCCTGAACGTGGTGGGCATCACCATCCCGCCCCTCAGGGCCCGCGGCGCGGACGTCGTCCTCCTGGCCCGGCACCACCTGGAGCGCCTGTGCGCCGAGTTCGGCATCCCCTGCCCGGGCATCGCGCCCGAGACCGAGGCCCTGCTCATGGGCCACGACTGGCCCGGCAACGTCCGCGAACTGGTCAACTGCCTGGAATACGCGGCCAACAATCTCTCCGGCGACCTGCTCCTGCCCGAGCACCTGCCGCCCGCCCTGGCGCGCAAGCCGGGGGGGGGCACCCCGGCGGACAAGCGCCCGCAGGCCGGCGGGTTCGAGCTCAAGAAAGTCGAGGAGGAGGCCATCCGCGAGGCCCTGGACTTCCACCAGGGCAACATCAGCAAGACGGCCAAGGCCCTGGGCATCGGCCGCAACACCCTCTACGCCAAGATGGAGCGCTACGGCATCCAGGCCTGATCCCGGTGCGGAGCCACCCGCCGCCCGTTGCCGCTCCTCCCGTTCGTTCCACGGCGCACGGCCCTCCCCTGGGCCGTGCGCCGTGTTTGTTTGGCGCGGGCGGCATCCCCGGCTTCGCGCCTCAGGGCCTCACACTTGCCCGGCCTTGAGCTTGCGGTGCAAAATGCCTATGCCGCCCCCTGCCGCCATCCCCGGGGCATCGAGCTGGTCATGGTCAACGGCCGCACCACCCACGCTGCGACGCCTGCCCCGGGCTTTGCCGCCCTCCGGCGCCCCGCCGGGCGCGTGCTGCTCGCCGTCCGTTAGGCCCGCCCTTCCATCGAATCTCCAAGGCCCCGGCCCCCCCGGGGCCTTTCTTGTCCCGCGCCCAACCATCCGCCCGCATGGTTCCGCGCCCATGCTCCCTCCCCCCGCTACGCCCGCTGGCAAACGCCGCCCGGACACCTGCAGGACGGACACTTTCAAAGAGGAAAACATCTACCGGTTTTTGGCTGACAAAACCCTTGACGGTTTCCTGATATGCCACGTATGGCGTTGGTTCCTGGATATCATGCCGATTGTAGTTTACATGTGGTTGAGTGCCTCAACAAGATGTTGAACGCGCGCCTATATTGGGCTACAAGTGACCCCTTCGTCACGATTTCGCCTGCGCTGAAAGCCAGACGGGCCAAGCGTTCGCGGCCCCGCCGGGCGGCCCTTTTCAGACCAGAAAAAGGACCGTCGGGAATAGCAAGTCTATTGCTTGGCCGGTCGATTGGGTGACGTTGACATCGTTTCGACAAGTATGCAGGTTGTCCGCCCGCCAAGACGCGCCGCAACCGCACGGCACCGCCCTCCTGCCCCCTCGCATCTCCCCATGCGTCGCGGGCTGGTTGCGGGCTATGGCGGGGCGCGGCCTGTGGCCGGCTTTTGTGTATGACTGTTTTCCAAACTTTGTTGGAGGTTTTGATGCAAACCAAACTCTCGCTTCGCGGCGTGGCCAAAGGGCTGTTCATGGCCCTTCTGCTGTGCGCCGTCGTGGCTCCGGCGGCCCTGGCCCGCACGTCCAAGCACCCCGACACCCTGGTCGTGGCCACCACCTACGACGCCAAGACCCTCGATCCCTACATGACCAACGACGTGGCCTCGTCCAACGCCATGCGCCAGATCTACGAGACCCTGGTGACCATCGACGACAAGGGCGAGGTCGTGCCCGCCCTGGCCGAGAAGGTCGAGCGCGTGGACCCCAAGACCTACCGCTTCACCCTCAAGAAGGGCGTGAAGTTCCACAACGGCGAGACGCTGACCGCCGACGACGCCCTCTACAGCCTGAAGCGCGCCTATGAGAAGGGCGCGAGCGTGCGCCACATCATGGGCGTCATCGACCCCGAGGGCTTCAAGAAGATCGACGACCTGACCTTCGAGGTGAAGACCAAGGACGCCATGAGCTCCTTCCTGGCCGCGCTGACCCACTTCGGCGGCGGCGTCATCCTCAACAAAAAGGCCGTGGAGGCCGCCGGTGACGACTACGGCTTCAAGCCCGTGGGCACCGGCCCCTACAAGCTCGTGAACTGGAAGAAGGGCGACCGCATGGAGCTTGCGCGCTTCGAGGGCTACCACGGCCCCAAGCCCGAGTTCGCCAAGATGGTCCTGCGCGTGATCCCCGAGGCCTCCAGCCGCACCATCGAGCTGGAAAGCGGCGACGTGGACATCGCCTTCGAGATATCCTCGCTGGACGTCTCGCGCATCGAGGCCAACAAGGACCTCAAGCTCGCCACCCTGGTGGACAACTCCACCACCTACCTGGGCTTCAACTGCTCCAAGCCGCCCTTCGACAACCAGAAGCTGCGCCAAGCCATCGCCATGGCCATCAACATCCCGGCCAGCGTGAAGGCCGTGTTCCGCGGCAACGCCTACCCGGCCAACGGCCCCGTGGCCCCCAACGTCAAGTATCATAACGACGAGCTCCAGGTGCCCAAGGCCGACCTCAAGAAGGCCAAGGAGCTCCTGGCCGAGGCGGGCTACCCCGACGGCCTGAAGACCACCCTGTGGACCAACTCCAAGAAAGTCCGCGTGGACATGGCCACCATCATCCAGGCCCAGCTCAAGAAGATCGGCGTGGACGTGAAGATCCAGGTCCTGGAATGGGGCGCCTACCTCCAGGGCCTCAAGGAGTTCACCCACCAGATGTTCCTCGTGGGCTGGACCTGCCAGACCCCCGATCCGGACATGGCCGTGTACCCCGTGTTCCACTCCACGCAGATCGGCGGCAACAACTTCGCCGCCTTCGGCGACAAGGACGTGGACGCCCTGCTCGACAAGGCCCGCGTCACCCCCGACGGCCCCGAGCGCAAGGCCATGTACTTCGAGATCCAGAAGATGCTGCGCGAGAAGACCCCCTGGGTCTCCCTGGCCAACAAGAAGTTCGCCTTCGGCCTGCAGAACTACATCGAGGGCTTCGTGCCCAGCCCCTTCGGCTTCCACGCGCTCTACGCCGTGAAGATGAAGAAGTAGCGACCGTTCCCATGAAGGCCGCCGCGCACGCGGCGGCCTTTCGGGCGTCCGCCGCCCCCGGCCCCCGGGCCGGGCGGCGGGCCCCATGAATACGGCCCCGATGCGGGGCCCGAATTTTCCGCTCCGCCCCCACGGACGGCCCCCGGCCCCACCGGCCCCGGGCCGCCCCGGGCACGCGACGCCCGCCCCTCCCCGCGCGGCGAAGCCAAACGAGCAGGAGGCCACTGTGTACCGGTATATCCTCAGACGATGCGCCATGCTCATCCCGGTGATCCTGGGCGTCGTCTTCATCGTCTTCTTGATGCTCTACGTCACCCCCGGCGACCCCGCGCGCATGGTGCTCGGCGAGCAGGCCCCCCAGGCCGACGTGGACCACCTGCGCCAGGAGATGGGGCTCAACGATCCCTTCCTGGTCCAGTTCGGGCGCTACGTCTACAAGGCCGTGGTCCAGGGCGACATCGGCCGCTCCTACATCACCAAGCGCCCCGTGTGGGGCGAGCTCATGGCGGCCTTCCCCGTGACCCTCAAGCTCTCGGCCCTGGCCATGGGCATCGCGCTCCTTGTGGGCATACCATGCGGCATCGTCACGGCGGTGAAGCAATACTCCATCTTCGACAACATCGTGACGCTGTTCGCGCTCATAGGCATCTCCATGCCGGTGTTCTGGCTGGGGCTGCTGCTCATCCTGCTGTTCACGGTGAAGCTCGCATGGCTGCCGCCCTCGGGGTTCGATTCCGTGCAGGCCATGATCATGCCCGCCGCAACCCTGGGCCTGCAGAGCGTGGCCATCATCACCCGCATGACCCGCTCGTCCATGCTCGAAGTCGTGCGCCAGGACTACATCACCACCGCCCGAGCCAAGGGCCAGAAGGAGAGCGTCGTGATCCGCAAGCACGCCCTGCCCAACGCCCTGGTGCCCGTGGTGACCATCGCGGGCATCCAGTTCGGCATCCTCCTGGGCGGCGCGGTGCTCACCGAGATCATCTTCTCGCTGCCCGGCCTGGGCCGCCTCATGGTCAGCTCCATCGAGATGCGCGACTACCCCATGGTCCAGGGCGGGGTGCTGTTCATCGCCCTGGCCTTCTGCCTGGTGAACCTGGGCGTGGACCTGCTCTACGCCTGGCTCGATCCGCGCATCAAATCCCAGTACACCTAAGGACCAACCCATGCAGACAAAGAAATCATCCCTGTGGGGCCAGGTCTTCGTCCGGCTCAAGAAGAACCGCATGGCCATCATCGGCCTGTGCATCCTCCTCGCCCTGGTGCTCACGGCCCTCTTCGCCGACCTCATCGCCCCCTTCCCCTTCGACGAGCAGGACCTCTTCGCCACCCTCGAAGGCCCCTCGGCGGCCCACTGGTTCGGCACCGACGAATTCGGGCGCGACATCCTGAGCCGCATCATCTACGGCAGCCGCATCTCGTTGCAGGTGGGCTTCGTGGCCGTGGGCTTCTCGGTGCTCGTGGGCGGGTTCATCGGCGCGGTGGCCGGGTACTACGGCGGCAAGGTCGACAACATCCTCATGCGCCTCATGGACGTGCTGCTCTCCATCCCGCAGCTGCTGCTGGCCATCTCCGTGGCCGCGTCCCTGGGCCCGGGGCTCTTGAACCTCATGCTGGCCGTGGGCATCGCCGCCATCCCGCAGTACGCGCGCCTGGTGCGCGCCTCGGTGCTCTCCATCCGCGAGCAGGAGTTCGTGGAGGCCGCCGTGTCCGTGGGCTCGGGCGATCTGCGCATCATCTTCAAGCACATCCTGCCCAACTGCCTGGCCCCCATCATCGTCCAGGCCACCCTGGGCGTGGCCTTCGCCATCCTCATCGCAGCGGGCCTGAGCTTCATCGGCCTGGGGCTCGAGCCGCCCACCCCCGAGTGGGGCGCCATGCTCTCGGGCGGGCGCGAGTTCATCCGCGACTACCCCTACATGACGCTGTTCCCGGGCCTGGCCATCATGGTCACCATCCTGGGGCTCAACTTCCTGGGCGACGGCCTGCGCGACGCCCTGGACCCCAAGCTGCGCAACTAGGCGCGGCGGGCAACCAACGACAATCCCCCAACGGGAGCCAGCTTCAATGTCCGATACGCCTTTGTTATCCATACGGGACCTGAACGTCCGCTACACCACGGACAACGGGACGGTAGAGGCCGTCAGCGGCCTGAACCTGTCCATCGACCGGGGCCAGACCCTGGGCCTGGTGGGCGAGACCGGGGCGGGCAAGACCACCATGGCCCTCTCGGTCATGCGCCTCATCGCCGACCCGCCCGGCAAGATCGTCTCGGGTGAGATCGTCTTCGAGGGCCAGGAGCTCACGCGCTCCACGGACGCGCAGATGCGCGCCATCCGGGGCGGCAGGGTCGCCATGATCTTCCAGGACCCCATGACCTCGCTGAACCCCATCCTGCCCGTGGACGAGCAGGTGGCCGAGATGATCGCCCTGCACAACAAGATACCGGCCAAGGAAGCGCTCAAGCGCGCCCTGACCATGCTCGAGACCGTGGGCATCCAGCCCGACCGGGCGGGCGAATACCCGCACCAGTTCAGCGGCGGCATGAAGCAGCGCGTGATCATCGCCATCGCCCTGGCCTGCAACCCGGCGCTGCTCATCGCCGACGAGCCCACCACGGCCCTGGACGTCACCATCCAGGCCCAGGTGCTGGAGCTCATGAAGGGGCTCAAAAAGCAGTTCGACACCTCCATGATCATGATCACCCACGACCTGGGCATCGTGGCCGAGACCTGCGACCGCGTGGCCATCATGTACGCCGGGCGCATCGTCGAGGAGGCCGACACCGTGGAACTCTACGACAACCCCAGACACCCCTACACCCGGGGCCTGTTCGCCTCCATCCCCAACGTGGCCGAGGAGCGCGAGTCCCTGGCGGTCATCGCCGGGCTGCCCCCCGAGCCCACCAACATGCCCTCCGGCTGCCCCTTCCATCCGCGTTGCGAGCAGGCCATGGAGCGCTGCAAGACCGAGGTCCCCGCGCCCGTGACCCTGCCCGGCGATCACATGGTGGCCTGTTTCCTCGAAGGAGGTGCGGCATGAACGACGCATTCATCCAGGTGAAAAACCTCAAGAAATACTTCGAGACCCGCAAGGGCCCGCTGCATGCCGTGGACGACGTGAGCTTCGACATCGCCAAGGGCGAGACCCTGGGCCTGGTGGGCGAATCGGGCTGCGGCAAGTCCACCACGGGCCGCGCGGTCATCCGCCTGCTGGAGCCCTCCGACGGCTCGGTGGTCATCGGCGGCCAGGACGTCCTCGCCCCCTCGCGGCGCGAGCTCAAGGCCATGCGCTCCAAGATGCAGATGGTCTTCCAGGACCCGTATTCGAGCCTCAACCCGCGCCTGTGCGTGGCGGACCTCATCGCCGAGCCCCTGGACGTGAAGAAGGTGGGCAACTCCGCCGAGCGCTCCAGGCGCGTGCGCGAGCTGTCGGACATCGTGGGCCTCTCCAAGAGCCTCGAAAACGCCTACCCCCACGAGCTGGACGGCGGCAGGCGGCAGCGCGTGGGCATCGCCCGGGCCCTGGCGCTCAACCCCGAGTTCATCGTGCTCGACGAGCCCGTATCGGCGCTGGACGTGTGCATCCAGGCCCAGGTGCTGAACCTCCTGGACACCCTGCAAAAGGAGATGGGCCTGACCTACCTGTTCATCTCCCACGACCTGTCCGTGGTGCACCACGTCTCGGACCGCATCGCGGTCATGTACCTGGGCCGCATCGTGGAAATGGCCGACTACAAGACCATCTTCGCCGCGCCGGTGCACGCCTACACCAAGGCCCTGCTCTCGGCCATCACCATCCCCAAGCCCAACCTTGACCGCAAGCGCATCATCCTGGAGGGCGACGTGCCGAGCCCCATCAACCCGCCCGCGGGTTGCCGGTTCGCTGGGCGCTGCTACTACGACAAGGTCGGCGCGTGCACCAGCGCGACGCCCGAGCTCAAGGAAGTGGCCCCCGGGCACTTCGTGGCCTGCCACCTGGCCGACGAGGTCATGGCCGAGCGGGCGCGGGGATAGGAAGGGCCGCCGCGAGCGCCGCGAGGCGGCGCGGGCGGCGGGCATCGCAACCATCAACAACGACGTGCATTCGCCAGGAGCACCCATGTCGGAATCGAGAATAGACACGCTCTGCGAGCGCTTCGTGCGCTACTGCAAGGTGGACACCCAGAGCGACCCGCACTCCCCCACCGCCCCGAGCACCCCGCGCCAGCTCGACCTCTCGCGCATGCTGGTGGACGAACTCAAGGCCCTGGGCATCGACGACGCCGTACTCACGGACTACGGCGTCGTCTTCGGCACCCTGAAGGGCAATGTCGCCGAGGGCAGCGTGCCCACCATCGCCTTCGTGGCCCACGTGGACACGGCCCCGTCCTTCTTCGCCGAGGGCGTGAAGCCCATCGTACACAAGAACTGGGACGGCAAGGCCATCGTCCTGCCCGACGACCCCGCCGTGGTGGTGGACCCGGCGAGCCAGCCCCACCTGCGCGGCAAAGAGGGCGAGGACATCGTCACCGCCAGCGGCACCACCCTGCTGGGGGCCGACGACAAGGCGGGCATCGCCATCATCATGGGCCTCATCGACCACTTGAAGGCCCACCCCGAGATCCCCCGGGGCGACGTGCGCATCTGCTTCACCCCGGACGAGGAGATCGGCCGGGGCGTGAGCGACGCCATGGCGGCCGATCTCAAGGCCGACTTCGCCTACACCCTGGACGGCGAGAACCCCGGCGACATCGTGGCCGAGACCTTCTCGGCGGACAAGGCGACCATCACCATCAAGGGCGTCTCCATCCACACCTGCTGCGCCAAGGACAGGCTGGTCAACGCCCTGTACCTGGCCTCCAAGATCATCCACCTGCTGCCCAAGGACCACCTGAGCCCCGAGTCCACCCAGGGCCGCGAGGGCTTCATCTTCATGGAGAGCGTCTCGGGCAACGCCGCCGAGGCTGTCCTGCGCCTCAACCTGCGCGACTTCGAGATGGACGGGCTCAAGGCCCAGGCCGAGATGCTCCAGGAGATCTGCACCGTGGTGGGCCGCACGGAGCCCCGGGCGCGCATCACCTGCGAGGTGCGCCCCGAGTACCGCAACATGCGCTACTGGCTGGAGAACGACCAGCGCCCCGTGGACATCGCCAAGAAGGCCTACATGGCCGAGGGCCTGCCCCCGCGCATGCTGCCCTTCCGCGGCGGCACCGACGGGTCCATCATGACCGAGAAGGGCATCCCCACGCCCAACATCTTCTGCGGCATGCAGGCCTGCCACGGCCCCATGGAATGGGTCAGCCTCCAGGACATGGACAAGGCCCTGCTCATCTGCGCCCGCGTGGTGGGGCTCTGGGCGGGGGCCGAGGCCTAGCCCACGCCGGGAACGACAAGCTAAAGCAAAAGGCCAGCCGCAGAGATGCGGCTGGCCTTGTTTATTGGCGGAGAAAGGAGACGGTGGCGACGCGCAGGGACACGCAGCGCCCCGCGGCGATCATTGCCCGGGGTGCTCGAAGGCCTTGCGCAGGGACTCCACCCGGCGGCGATTGACGCCGAAGTCGTAATAGCCGATGCGCGAAGCCGAGCGCACGTGGACCACCCCCTCGACCGGCACGGCGATGCATTCCAGGTCGTCCACGAAACGCAGCCAACGGCTGGTGAAGGTGGCGTGCAGATAATGCCCGTCGCGGGAGACGACCTCGCCGCCCAGGCCCTGGACGGCGCGGGCCAGGGCGTCCATGGGATCGCCCCCGGCGGGGTCGAAGCGCAACGGGGGGATGTGGGACGACGCGTCGGCGGGGCCCGAGGAGCACACGCAGTTGGGGCTCGACGGGCACGGGCCCAGAGCCCCGGGGCCGGACGGCCCGGGGGCCGAGGCGTGGGAGCAGCCCGGAAGGCAGGCGGCCCCGGCCAGCGCGATGGCGGCGATCAACAACAGTTTCATGGCGACTCTCCCGGCCCGGGGCCCGCGTTCAACGCGGGCGCGGCCTTCGGCTAAACGTTCCCTCGTCCGCTCCCCGCGCGCTCCCGGCGGCGAGGCTAGCCGATCTCGGGGTTCGACTTCATGCTCAGGCTCACGCGCCCGCGCTCCAGGTCCACGCCGATGACCGTGACCAGCACCTCGCGCCCGGCGGCCACCACCTCGGACGGGTCGCGCACGAAGCGGTCGGCCAGCTGGCTCACGTGGACCAGCCCGTCGCAGTGCACGCCCACGTCCACGAAGGCCCCGAACTGGGTGACGTTGGTGACGATGCCGGGCAGCTTCATGCCCGTGCGCAGGTCCTTGATGTCGTTGACGCCTTCTGCGAAGGCGAAGGCGCTGAACCCGGCGCGGGGGTCGCGACCCGGCCTGGCCAGCTCGGCCATGATGTCCCGCAGGGTGGGTATGCCCACCCCGTCGCCCACGTAGCGCTCGATGTCGATGGCCCCGCGCACCGTCGGGTCGCGGATGAGGTCCGCCACCGCGCAGCCCGCGTCGGCGGCCATGCGCTTGACCAGGGCGTAGCGCTCGGGGTGCACGGCGCTGTCGTCCAGCGGGTCCTTGCCCTTGACGCGCAGGAACCCGGCGGCCTGCTCGAAGGCCTTGGGCCCCAGGCGGGGCACCTTGAGCAGCTGCCTGCGCGTGGCGAAGGGGCCGTTCTCGTCGCGAAAGGCCACGATGTTGGCGGCCAGCACGGGCCCCAGGCCAGAGACGTAGGCCAACAGCTCCGCGCTGGCGGTGTTGAGATTCACGCCCACGGAGTTCACGCAGCTCTCCACCACATCGTCCAGGCCCTTCTTCAGCGCCGCCTGGTCCACGTCGTGCTGATACTGGCCCACGCCGATGGATTTGGGGTCGATCTTCACCAGTTCGGCCAGGGGGTCCATGAGCCTGCGCCCGATGGACACCGAGCCGCGCACCGTGAGGTCCAGGTCCGGGAACTCGCGCCGCGCGACCTCGCTGGCCGAATACACCGACGCGCCCGACTCGTTGACCAGCACCACGGGCACCCCCAGGTCCAGGTCGCGCACGAAGGCCTCGGTCTCGCGCCCGGCGGTGCCGTTGCCGATGGCCACGGCCTCGACGCCGTGGCGCTCGCACAATCCGCGCACCGTGGCGGCGGCCTCGTCGCGCCGGGTCTGCGAGCCCACGGGGAAGATGGTCGTGTGTTCCTTGAGCGCGCCCTGGGCGTCCAGCACCGTGAGCTTGGCCCCGGTGCGGAACCCCGGGTCCAGGGCCAGGACGCGCTTCTGTCCCAAGGGCGCGGCCAGCAGCAGTTCGCGCAGGTTCGAGCCGAACACGCGGATGGCCTCGGCGTCGGCGCGCTTCTTGACCTCGGCGCGCACCTCGTTCTCGATGGACGGGCCGAGCAGGCGTTTGTAGCAATCCTCCAGGGCGGCGGCCACCTCGCGCGCGTCCGCGCCCTTGCCGCGCACCACGGCCCGGGTGAGCAGCCCCACGGCCTCGTCCTGCGGCGGGCGCAGGCTGAGTTTGAGCACGCCCTCGCGTTCGCCCCGGAACATGGCCAGGGCGCGGTGGCCCGGGACGCGGGCCAGGGCCTCGCTCCACTTGAACCAGTCGCGGTAGGTCGCGCCCTCCTCCTCCTTGCCCTTGGCAACGGCGCTGGCGAAGAGCCCCCGACGCTTGAACAGCGTGCGCATGGCCTCGCGGGCCTTGGAGTTCTCGCTGAAGCGCTCGGCCAACACGTCGCGCGCCCCGGCCAGGGCGGCGGCCTCGTCGGGCACGTCCTTTTCGGGATTCACGAACCGCCGTGCCTCGGCCACGGGATCGGCCCCGCGCTGGGCCAGAAGCACGTCGGCAAGGGGCTCCAGCCCGCGCTCGCGGGCCATGGAGCCGCGCGTGCGCCGCTTGGGCCGATGGGGCAGGTAGACGTCCTCCAGGCGCGCCATGTCCGGAGCCCCCTCCACGGCCCGGCGCAGTGCGTCGGTGAGCAGCCCCCGCTCGTCCAGCGAGCCCAGGATGGCCGTGCGCCGCTTGTCCAGTTCGGCCAGCTCCCCCAGCCGGTCGCGAATGACGGCCACGGCCACCTCGTCCAGGGACTGGGTGGCCTCCTTGCGATAGCGGGCGATGAACGGGACCGTGGCCCCCTCGGCCAGAAGCCCGGCCACGGCGGCCACCTGCCGCCGCGAATGCGAAAGTTCCTTGGCGATGGCCTCGACGTGGTGCTGGTTGGTGCCTGATGCGGATGTGGTCATGGGCGCACTGTGGTGCCACAAAGCGCGTCAGTCAAGACATTACGGCAGCGCCAGGCCCGGCGAACAGAGATGGACGGGACCCGCAGCATACGATATCGCAGGGGCCGCATCGGGGTTTACATGAACGTCAAATACCGCCCTTTCTCCAGCTGGCGAATTGCAAATTTGTAACCTGATTGCCATTTCAAGCCGCACGCGGGGCGGCCCCACGCGGGAGCCCACCGGTTAACACGTCCTATTTACTAAGACTTTGAACCGGGCCGGCCTCTGGCACCGGATTTGCTCTACATGACGGACCGCGAACGCACCCCTGGTGCGCGCCTGCCCCATTCTTTCACCCCTTCAGAGAGGAAGCCTTATGAAACGCATGTTGACCATCGCCGCCGCCGTGTGCCTGGCCATAGCCCTGGCCGCGGGCCCCGCGCTGGCCGCCGGTAAAATCAAGGTCGCGGGCATCTACACCCAGCCCATCCAGCAAAAATGGGACGCCTGCCTGCACAAGGCCCTGCAAAAGGCCGCCGAGGCCGGTGAGATCGAGTACGTGTACTCCGAAAAGGTCTCTAACACCGACTACGTCCGCGTGTTGCGCGAATACTCCGAGCAGGGCGTGGCCCTGGTGGTGGGCGAGGCCTTCGGCATCTCGCGCGACGTGACCAAGGTCGCCAAGGACTACCCCGGCGTGGCCTACCTCATGGGCGATTCCTTCGGCCCGCGCGGCGACAACCTGGCCGTGTTCGACAACTACATCCACGAGCCCTGCTACCTCATGGGCATGATCGCGGGCAGGATGACCAAGACCAACAAGATCGGCATGGTCGGCGGCTACCCCATCGGCGAGGTCAACCGCCTGTTCCACGCCTTCATGGCCGGAGCCCAGTCCGTGAACCCCGACGTGAAGTTCAAGGTCTCCTTCATCGGCTCCTGGTATGACCCGCCCAAGGCCAAGGAATTCGCCTACGCCCAGGTGGAGTCCGGCGTGGACGTGCTCTACGCCGAGCGCGCCGGGGTCGTGGACGCCGCCCGCGAAAAGGGCATCATCGCCTTCGGCAACGTCAACGACATGAACAAGGAAGAAAACGGCAAGGACGTGGTCGTGGCCTCGGCCCTGTGGAACATGGAGGCCGCCGTGAACCACGCCGTCGCCATGGTCAAGGCCGGGACCTTCAAGGCCGAGGACTACCGCGAGTGGACCATGATGGCCAAGGGCGGCGCGAGCCTGTCGCCCTACTACGAGTTCGACGCCAAGATCCCCGCCGACGTGAAGGCCGAGGTCGCCAAGGCCGCCGGGGCCATCAAGTCCGGCGCCATGACCGTCGAAATCGACGATTCCGAGCCCAAGTCCACCTTCTAAGACGCTTCAACCGGGCGGCCCGCCCTCACAAGGGGGGCGGGCCGCCGTTCAATTTTCTGGGGAACACGTGTCCACACCGGTCCTGAGACTCAAAGGAATCACCAAGACGTTCGGCTCCGTGGTCGCCAACGAGGACGTCGACATCGAGCTCATGCAGGGCGAGATGCTGGCGCTCCTGGGCGAAAACGGCGCGGGCAAGACAACCCTCATGTCCATCCTCTTCGGCCATTACGTGGCCGACGCGGGCACGGTGGAGGTCTTCGGCGACGAACTGCCCGAGGGCTCGCCGCGCGCGGCCCTGGCCGCAGGGGTGGGCATGGTCCACCAGCATTTCACCCTGGCGGGCAACATGACCGTGCTCGAAAACGTCATGCTCGGCACGGAGCCGCTCGTGGCCCCGGCCCACGACAAGAAGGCCGCCCTGGCCAAGCTCGGCGGCCTCATGGAACGCTTCGGCCTGGACGTGGCCCCCGCGGCGCGGGTGCGCGACCTGTCCGTGGGCGAGCGCCAGCGGGTGGAGATACTCAAGGTCCTCTATCGCGACGCGCGCGTGCTCATCCTCGACGAGCCCACTTCCGTGCTCACGCCCCAGGAGGCCGACCGCCTCTTCGCCA
Organism: Oceanispirochaeta sp.; assembly: GCA_963556075.3. Classification (GTDB taxonomy): domain Bacteria; phylum Spirochaetota; class Spirochaetia; order DSM-2461; family DSM-2461; genus Oceanispirochaeta. The sequence goes on from CAUVYB020000002.1 coordinate 322,377, forward strand.
CCCTGCGCCAGCTGGTGCGCGAGGGCCTGTCGGTGATCTTCATCACCCACAAGATGCGCGAGGTCATGGCCGCCTCGGACCGCTGCGTGGTGCTCAGGGGCGGTCGCGTGGTCTTCGGGGCCGCCACCGCCGAGACCAGCGCCGAGGAGCTGGCCCGGGCCATGGTGGGCAGCGACATCCCCAAGGCCCGCCGCCCCGAGCCCAGGCAGGGCAAGGAAATCCTCTTTCTCGACGCCGTGCGCGTCGCCGACGCGACGGGCAAGCGCCTGCTCGACGACCTGACGCTCAGCCTGCGCTCGCATGAGATCCTGGGCATCGCGGGGGTCTCGGGCAACGGGCAGGCCCAGCTGGCCGACCTGCTCTGCGGGCTCATAAAGCCCCAGTCCGGGCATATGGTCATCGAAGGCGAAGCGCTCTACGAGCCCACCCCCGCGGCCATGATCCGGCGCGGCGTGGGCCGCGTGCCCGACGACCGCACGGGCACCGGGCTGGTGGCCGACATGAGCGTCATGGAAAATCTCACCACCGAGGTCTACCGCATGCCCGGCTTTGCCCGACGCGGGGTGCTCAACTTCAAGGCCCTGGCCTCGCGCGCCCGGCAGCTGGTCGAGGCCTTCGACGTGCGCTGCCCGGGCATCGAAACGCCGGTGCGCAAGCTCTCGGGCGGCAACATGCAAAAACTCATCCTGGCCCGCGTGCTCTCGGGCGCGCCGCGCATCATCGTGGTCAACCAGCCCACCTGGGGCCTGGACGTGGGGGCCACGGCCTACGTGCACCAGCAGCTCCTGGACGCCGCCGAGCGCGGCGCGGGCGTGGTGCTCATCTCCGAGGACCTGGACGAGATATTCCAGCTGGCCGACCGCATCCAGGCCCTGTACCAGGGGAGCCTGTCCGAGGCCGTGCCCACCGCCGAGGTGGACCGCACCAAACTGGGGCTGCTCATGTCCGGCAACAAGGCGGCCGGCGCACAAGGCGCACAGGCGGGAGGCGCGGCATGAGGATCGAAGCCCGTGAAAACGTCTCGCTGACCATGAAGACCCTGGCCCCCGTGGTGGCCGTGGCCGCGGCCATGGCCGTGTGCTCGGTGCTGCTGCTCTGGGCCGACGCCTCGCCGCTCGAAGGCTGGGCGTTGATGCTCAAGGGCGCGCTGGGCTCGCGCTTCGCCCTGACCGAGACGCTCACCCGCGCCACGCCGCTCATCTTCACGGGCCTGGCCGCCGCCGTGGCCTTCCGCGCCAAGCTCTGGAACATCGGCGGCGAGGGCCAGCTCTACATGGGCGCGGTGGCGGCCACCTGGCTGGGCACCGGTTCCCTGGAGCTGCCGCCCTACCTGATGATCCCCTATCTCTTCCTGGCCGGGGCCGTGGCCGGGGGCCTGTTGCTCCTGGTGCCCACGCTGCTCAAGACCAAGCTCAAGGTCGACGAGGTGGTGACCACGCTGCTGCTCAACTTCATCGTGCTGCTCTTCGTCAACTGGCTGGTCTTCGGCCCCTGGAAGGACCCCATGGCCATGGGCTGGCCCCAGGCCGCGCCGGTGGTGGACAGCGCCATACTGCCCCAGCTGGTCGCCAAGACGCGCCTGCACCTGGGCTTCATCCTGGCCCTGGCCTGCGCCGTGGGGGCCTGGTGGTTCATGCGCTCCACCACCTGGGGCTTCGAGATACGCGCCGTGGGCGCGTCGCCGCGCGCCAGCCGCTTCGCGGGCATGCCCGTGGACGCCGCCACCGTGCGCACGGCGCTCATCTCCGGCGGGCTGGCGGCCATGGCGGGCGTATCCGAGCTCTGCGGGGTCAAGGAATACCTGACCCTCGACCTGTCGCCCGGGTTCGGCTATTCGGGCATCGTCGTGGCCATGCTGGCCGCGCTGCACCCCCTGGGGGTGGTGGCCTCGTCCATCTTCGTGGCCGTCATCTACATCGGGGCCGATTCCATGAGCCGGGCCATCAACATCTCCAACTACATCGCCGACGTGACCACCGCCGTCTGCCTGCTGGCGGTCCTGGTCTCCATGTTCCTGACGCGCTACCGGATCCGCTGGAGGTAACCGTGACCGTCATCGACTTCCTCCTGGAAACAGGCTTCTGGATGGCCACCATCCGCATGGCCACCCCGCTCATCTTCGGCACCCTGGGCGAGCTGGTCTGCGAGCGCGCGGGCGTGCTCAACCTGGGCATCGAGGGCATCATGGCCGCCGGAAGCATGGCGGGCTGGACCTGGGTCTACTTCGGCGGCGACCTGTGGACGGGCATCCTGTTCGCCGCGTTCGTCGGCGGGCTCTTCGGGCTCATCCATGCGATTCTGACCGTGCACCTGGGCCTGTCGCAGCACGTCACGGGCCTGGGCATCACCATGCTGGCCTCGGCCTTGTCGTCCTTCGTGTTCCGGATGCTCCTGCCCAAGGCCACCACTCCGCCCAAGATCGTGCCCTTCAAGGCCCTGGCCGTGCCCGGGCTGTCCGACATCCCCTTCCTGGGCGAGACGCTCTTCACCCAGTCGGCGTTGACCTATCTCGCCATCGCGGCGGTCGTCGTGGTGGCCTACGTGCTCTACAGGACGCCCGTGGGCCTGGCCGTGCGCATGACGGGCGAAAACCCCATGGCCGTGGAGGCGCAGGGGCTTTCCGTCTTCGCCATCCGCACCTGGGCGGTGGTCTTCGGCTCGGCGCTCATGGCCGTGGGCGGGGCATTCCTGACCATGTCGGCCTTCGACGCCTTCTATATCGGCATGGTCAACGGGCGCGGCTGGATCTGCATCGCCCTGGTGGTCTTCTCGTCGTGGAAACCGGGCAAGGCGCTGCTCGGCTGCGTGCTCTTCGCGGCCTTCGACGCGGTGCAGATGCGCGTGCAGCAGCAGTCGGGCATGGCCATCCCCTATCAATTCTACTTGATGATGCCCTACGTCTTCTCCATTATTGCGCTCATCGTCATGTCGCGCCGCGCCGCCTACCCCAAGGCGCTGCTCATCCCCTTCCGCAAGGGCGAACGATAGGAAACGCGAGGACAAGGAGTCCCCCATGCTCGACCTCATAGTCAGGAACGCCGCCATCCACGACCGCGCCGACGCCGTGGACATCGCCTGCAAGGACGGCAGGATCGTCGAGATCGCCCCGGCCATTCAGGCCGAGGCCGCCGAGACCGTGGACGCCCAAGGCTTCCTTGTCACCCCGCCCTTCGTGGACTCGCACTTCCACATGGACGCCACCCTGTCCATGGGCATGCCCCGGCTCAACCAGTCGGGCACGCTCCTGGAGGGCATCCGCATCTGGGGCGAGCTCAAGCCCGACCTCACGCCCGAGGGCATCAAGGAGCGCGCGCTGAAGCTCTGCTCCTGGGCCGTGGCCAAAGGCAACCTCGCCATCCGCACCCACGTGGACACCACGGACCCGACCCTCATGGCCGTGGACGTGCTGCTCGAAGTGCGCGAGGAAATGAAGGATTTCATCGACATCCAGCTGGTGGCCTTCCCCCAGGACGGGGTGTTGCGCTCCGAGAACGGCGTGGAACTCCTCAAACGCGCCCTGGACAAGGGTGTGGACGTGGTGGGCGGCATCCCCCACTTCGAGCGCACCATGGACGACGGGCGCAAATCCGTGGAAATTTTGTGCGAGATCGCCGCCGAGCGCGGGCTGATGGTGGACATGCACTGCGACGAGTCCGACGACCCCCTGTCGCGCCACATCGAGGCCCTGACCCACCAGGCGCAGCGCCTGGGGCTCCAGGGCCGGGTCACGGGTTCGCACCTGACCTCCATGCACTCCATGGACAACTACTACGTGTCCAAGCTCTTGCCGCTCATGGCCGAGGCGCGCATGAACTGCGTGTGCAACCCGCTGGTGAACATGAACCTCCAGGGCCGCCACGACACCTACCCCAAGCGGCGAGGGCTCATGCGCGTGCCCGAGCTCATGGCCATGGGCGTCAACGTCGCCCTGGGCCACGACGACGTCATGGACCCCTGGTACCCCATGGGCACCCACGACATGCTCGAAGTGGCCCACATGGGCGCCCACGCCCTGCACATGACCGGCACGGACCAGCAGGGCGCGCTCTTCGAGGCCGTTACCGTAAACGGCGCGAAGACGCTGGGCCTGGAAGACTACGGCCTTGAACCGGGCTGCAACGCCGACATGGTGGTTCTGCAGGCCGCCGATCGCCTGGAGGCCCTGCGCCTGCACCCGGCACGGCTGTTCGTCATCCGCAGGGGCGCGGTCGTCAGCCGCACGCCGCCGGTGGAGGCCACGGTGAGCCTGGGCGGCGAAGAGCGGCGGGTGGACTTCCGCTAGACTGCGCCGCACGCCGCGCACGGCGCGGCCCCAGCCCACAAACAAGCAAGGCCCGCGAACCTCTTCGCGGGCCTTTTCAATGCCGCAGGATGCGCGCGGGCGCGCCGTTTCAGCCCATGAGCTTCAGGAACATGCGCGCCGTACGCCGGGCGTGCCCGGAGACCTCCTCGGGCGTGGGGGCCGTCGCAAGCCCCACGAGCACCGACATGCGCACGGACAAGAGCGTGGCGATGAACATCTTGGCCGCGTACTGCGGATCGCCCGCGCCCAGACGCTCTTCCATGAACCGGACAAGGCGCTCCTCGGTGCGCCGGGGCCCCACCGCGTAGAAGGCGCGGGTCATCTCCGGGGCCTCGGGGCCCTCGGCCACCAGCAGGCGGATGGCCGCCAAGTGCTCCTTGGCCATGTGTACGCCCAGAAAGCCCTCGGCGAAGCGCGTCAGCGCCTCTCCCGGGTCCTCCCGGTCCAGTTCCGCCAGGAAATGGTTGCCCCCACCCTCGCGCCTCGACTCCAGGGCCGCCTGGTACAGCTCCTCCTTGGAGCCGTAGTAGCGATACACCGTCTGTTTGGTCACCCCCGCCCCGGCGGCAATGGCGTCCATTGAGGCACCCACGTAGCCCTGTGCGAAAAAAACATCCAGTGCGGCCAGCAGGATGGCGGCCCTTTTCTCCTCGCGCTTCTGTTCCATCTTCGTCATGCCATCGACCTCCGTGCGAACAAATCATACCGTACAGTATGATTTGTCTTGACACAACCACAAATCAACCCAACAATCATACTCAGCAGTATGATTATTACCAAGGAGAACCCATGTCCCCATCCGCCATCATAGCAATGCTCCCCGACGACGCCCGCGACAAGGGGCGGCTGGCCGCCCTGGGCGGCGGGCTGCTCCTGAGCTTCGATCCCGTTTTCATCCGCCTGTCGGGTGTGGGCGGGTACGACGCAGCGTTCCTGTTCGGCCTGTTCACGGCCCTGTCCATGGCGCTCATGATCCAGGCCACGGACAAGCGCGGGGTCGCGGGCGCGCTGCGCGCCGGGGGGCTGCCCATGATCGTCTCTGGGCTGCTCATCCTGGGCAGCGCCTCGTGCTTCGTCTTGAGCATCAAGCACACCGCCGTGGCCAATACCATGATCATCCTCAGCGGGCGCCCCGTGCTCACCGCCGCCGCGTCCTGGCTGCTGCTGCGCGAAAAGACGCCCCGCTCCCTGTGGCTGGCCATCGTCGGGGTGGTCGCGGGCATCTACGTCGTGGTCTCGGGGTCGCTGGGCTCGGGCAACGCCGGGGGCGACCTCCTGGCCATGGGCGGTGTGCTCTGCCTGGGGCTCAACGGCGCCCTGTGGCGGCGCTACAAGGACGTGAGCCGCATGGCCGTTGTGGGCCTGGGGGGGCTGTTCGTGGCCCTGGCCATGTCCGCGCCCGCCAGCCCTGCGGCCATTCCCGGCTCCGCCTGGCTGATCATGGCGGCCATGGGCCTGGGTTCGGCCCCCATGGGCCGGGTGCTCAACGCCGTGTCCTCGCGCTACATCCCCGCCGCCGAGATGGCCACCATCGCCCTGACCAGCGTGGTCCTGGCCCCGGCCTGGGCCTTCCTGGTCTTCGCCGAGCGCCCGCCCGCCGCGACCATGGCGGGCGGGGCCGTGGTCCTGGGTTCCATCCTGGCCTACCTCCTCCTGACCAGACGGCGCGCCTGAACGGACGCGGCCATGAAAAAGGGCGGCGCAGATGCGCCGCCCTTTGCGTTCATCAGACAAACGGCCCGGGGCCGCTGCACACAACGCCCTAACCCGCCTTGGGGAAGTTCCCCATGTCCGCGTGCATGGCCTTGCCCAGCCAGGCGATGGTGCGGCCCAGGTTCTCCATGTTGGCCAGGCCCTCGGCGTCGCCCTCGACCTCGCCCTTTTCGCGGCCGTAGCCCATGTTCCAGTAGGTGGAACCGGGCACGATCATCTGCGACATCAGGAACATGTGATTGATGGTGTCGTAGACGTGGGTGGCCCCGCCGCGGCGCACGGCCACGACCCCCGCGCCGATCTTGCCCGCGAAGGCGTGGCCGTTGGCGATGGCCGTCATGCCCGAACGGTCCAGGAGCGCCTTGAGCTCGGCGCTGACGTCGGTGAAGTAGGTGGGCGAGCCCAGGATGATGGCGTCGGCGCGCAGCATCTTCGCCATGATGGGGTTGAAGACCCCGTCGTCCACACCGCAGGTGCCGTCCTGCAACTTGAAACACTTCCGGCAGGCCGCGCAGCCCCGGATGGGCTTGCCGCCCAGCTGCACGAATTCGGTCTCCCACCCGGCCTCGTCCAGGGGGGCGAGAACGCGGTGAAGCAAAAAGTCGGTGTTGCCGCCTCTTCTGGGGCTGCCGTTGATGGCCACTGCGTACATGAGGGTATCTCCCGCTTTTCGGCTGTTGGTGTTCGATGCACGGCGCGCCGGATGAAACTGGCGCGCATGAAGGATTCGGCTCTCGCCGACGGCGGGGGACTCCGCCCCCGCGCCTGTGACCGGCCTGATCGAAACACACTATGGGCACGCGAAGCTTTTTGCGCAAGTACGGTGTTCAAAGTGCGATAGTCACCTGACGGATACCATAAGCAAGAAAACAACTCCGCATTTCGAAGATATCTGCGCAGCAAAGCGATTGCGCTGCTGAGCCGCCTCCCGGGGAAGGAAGTCCCTATACAGCAGCTTCTTGCACCAATACCACACAAATGAATATAGACTCGGACATCGGAAACCCAATTCTTGTAGAATGGCGGCACACATACATGCCCGCCTTAACAGCTGCAAGCCAGTGTCAGCAATACGCCGATACGGAGAGGGGAAACACACCAAACAGCGCACATGGTTTCCAAACCTAGACATAAAACAACGAAACTGCATTTTTATTAAGACAACATTAACAATACAATATTTTTCATGTATTATGCCAATTGGCCTATCCGACTGCACAGTTTTTCCGACATTAAGGCAAGATCCTCAGCAGCAAGATCTGGGGGCCATCATTTATTAAAATGCACATTATCGACATCCCAGGGACACCAGGAGGCATCATGCGGAGAATACCTGTTCTGGCGGTCATCAAGGAATCATACAAATCCACATTCCTGGACAACGCCTACTTTCTCAATGTGGGATGGCAGACGTTCAAGTCCAGCTGGCAGAGAAGCGTACTCCTTGTACTGGCCATTACCATCCATAATTTCCCGGAAGGTCTGGCAGTAGGAGTAGCCTTTGGAGCCGTTGGAGCGGGCCTTCCCTCGGCCTCCGTTGCCGCTGCGGCAGCTCTGGCCCTGGGAATAGGGATTCAGAATTTCCCTGAGGGGGCTGCCGTTTCTGTTCCCTTGAGAAGAGAAGGTCTCAGCAGGAGAAAAAGTTTCTTATACGGGCAGTTTTCCGGCATGGTCGAACCGATTGCCGGAGTCCTGGGAGCCGCGTCTGTCATCCTCTTCCGTCCCATTCTCCCCTATGCCCTGGCCTTCGCGGCAGGAGCCATGATCTATGTGGTCGTGGAAGAGCTGGTCCCCAGCTCCCAGGAGGATGAAGACCATAACGATATATCCACCATCGGGGCGATGCTGGGCTTTGCCGTCATGATGACCCTGGATGTGGCTCTGGGATAATAAAAAAACCGTCTCCCTCCACCGGCGGGTGTGAAGGAAACGGTTTTCACATGATAAAAAGGAGACTGCCGGCTGGCGACAATCTCCGTATTCTAATGCCCCTTGTGGAAGCGCTCATCCCAGTCCTTTTCCTTGTCAAAGACCCGGCCTTCCATATCCTTAACCTTCTCTTTCAAATCTTCAAATTCCCGTCTTACGCTCTCATAACGCCGGGACCGGTTCTCTTCGGTATTTCTGAAATCGTCGGAAGAAGCTTGTCCCTCGGGTTCCAGCGGCAGGACAAGAGCCGCCAGAAAATAGAGTATTCCCACGGGGAAAAAGCCGGTAAAGATAAACGCCATGATCAAAAAGATGCGAATATATTCCACAGGCAGATTCCTCCAGTCCGCCAGCCCCTGACAGACTCCGAATATCTTACCCCGGCGGGAGCGGTACAGTCTTCCGGTACCGTAAGTCCTCATAATATCTCCTGTTCAGTCTCCGGACCTGCGTTCCAGGTCCAGCAGGATGGTTTCAAGATTAGCCACCCTCTTTTTCAAGTCCCTGAGACCAGTCTGGATATCGTCCAGAGCTTCGGCCTCTTCACCGAGTCCCATGGCCCTCTCCCTCTCTCTGTCGGCATAATAAAGTTTCATCAAACGGGTTACAGTCGCACTCAACACCGGTATTCCCACGGCAATAGCGACAATCCAGACTGCTGTAGACATCTTCTACTCATTCCCCTTCATAGACTTTTTCAAAGCCTCAAGCTCTTCATTGATCTCCGATTCGGATTCGAGCCTGCTGAACTCATGCTCAATGGTGCTGCTGCTGTGGGACCCCGTCCCGGAAAGCTCCGCCTCCGCTTCCATACGCTCCACCTTCTTTTCCAGCTCGCTGAATCTCTGAAAGGCGGCGGTACCGTCGGCCTCTCTCATGGCGTTTCGGGCCTGCTTCGTTTCGGCCGCATGACGTCCTCTCTGTATCAGCAGTTTATGCTTCTGCCGCACCTCTTCCAGCTTCTCTTCCAATTGTAGGATATTGGATTTACACTCGTCAATGAGCTTGGCAAAGTGCTCCAGATCCTTCTCCAGCAGATCTATCTGGTTCAGGCAGTTCTTCTTCTCCAGAAGCGCCTCTCTGGCCAGATCCTCCCTGTCCTTCTCCAGAGCCAGCCGGGCCCTTCCGTCCCAGCGTTCCATGGTCTTGACAAGGGACTCTTTCTCTCTGCTGGTTTCGGCCCGGGAAGCCATCTTACCGGCACAGGATGATTTCAGCTCCACAAGGGTATCTTCCATCTCCTGAATCATAAGCCGTATCATCTTCTCCGGGTCTTCCACCTTATCCAGCAGATCATTGATATTGGAGTTTACAATGTCTCTGAACCTTGAAAATATGCTCATACTTACTCTCCTTGAATCCTGGAGAAGTGAATGGATCACTCCCCCGGCATAATGCGAACAGGCCCTGAGGCCCGGACTCTCGCCATCCCCTGTTTCGACTCCCGTCGGGAGGGGGAAAGCCCTGATCTATAAAACTATTTGCAATAGCCATGCCAATCGGAGAAAACAGGATTTAACGGCCCTTTTCCGCCCGACTGTGAAGATATTGATGGCTGAAATTACCATATATTGGTACAATGGACCCATGAGTATTTCTTCGCAAAACACAATGGAAGCCCTGGGAGAGTCTCCCGTCTTTATGGATTTCCAACAGGATCTGAGCCGCGCCGCCAGGGTGGACCGTCCGGTACTGCTGGTGGGAGAAAGGGGGACGGGGAAGGAGCTGGCAGCCAACCGTCTTCACTATCTCTCTTCCCGGTGGAAAGAACCCTATATTCCGGTCAACTGCGCCGCCCTTCCTCCCGCGCTTCTGGAATCCGAGCTGTTCGGGCATGAGTCGGGCTCCTTCACGGGCGCATCAAAACTCCGCAAAGGGCGCTTCGAAGAGGCCGATGGGGGCACTCTCTTCCTGGATGAGATCGGTCTGGTTCCCATGGAGGTTCAGGAGAAGATTCTCAGAACCGTGGAGTACGGCCGTTTCAGCCGGGTGGGAAGCTCGCAGGAACAGGAGGTCAATGTCCGCATCATCGGCGCCACCAATGCGGACCTTCCCGCCCTCTGCCGGGAGGGAAAGTTCAAGAAGGACCTTCTGGACAGACTCTCTTTCGAGGTTCTCTATCTTCCGCCTCTGCGCTTCAGGGAAGAGGATATTCTTCTGCTGGCCGCTCACTTTGCCATGCGGATGGCCAGGGAGCTGGGTCGGGCGGCTCTCCCGGAGTTTTCGGACGAGGTAAAGGATGTTCTGATGCACTATCCCTGGCCGGGAAATGTCCGGGAACTGAAGAATGTTGTGGAAAGAGCGGTGTACAGAAGCGGAGATCAGATCATCCGGAGAATAGAACTGAATCCCTTCAGCAATCCCTTTCCGCCCCCGGAACCGAAGGAGACCCTAACAAACTCCGATCCCCGGGAACCGGCGGAAAGAAGAGGGGTCCCCGGACAGGAGATTCCCCTGTCCCGGTTTAAAGACCATATGATAGGGACTGAGCTGGCTTTCGTTCGCAGGGCCCTTGAGGAGAACCGCTACAGCCAGAAGAAGGCGGCTGAGGCCCTGGGGCTCAGTTACGATCAGTTCAGGGGACTTTTTAAAAAGCACAGAGAGGCGCTGAAAGACTCCCCCGGCCTATGACTGCAAGCGCTCCAGCATCTCTGCGGCGTTATAGGAGCTGCGGACAAAGGGTGCGCAGGCCGCTCCCTTGAAGCCCATAGCCAGGGCTTTTTCCTTATAGGCATCAAAGGTCTCGGGGCTAATGTACTTTTTGACTCTCAGATGCTCCCTGGAGGGAGCCAGGTACTGTCCCATGGTCAGAAAATCACAATCCGCCTTTCTCAGATCCTCCAGGACGCGTATGACCTGCTCCTCCGTCTCTCCCAGCCCGAGCATCAGGCCCGATTTGGTGTAGATCTTCGCATTGATGCTCTTTACCCGGGCAAGCAGTTCCAGAGACTGAGCATAGTCGGCCCGGGGCCGGACCTGGTCATAGAGTTCGGGAACGGTCTCCACATTGTGATTGAGGATTTCCGGTTCAGCAGCCAGAACCGTCTCCAGGGCGCTGCGGTTTCCTCTAAAATCGGGAATCAGGACCTCTATCCCCACAGGGGGCTCCAGGGCATGAACTTCCCGGATCAGAGCCGCGAAATGGGCGGCTCCCCCGTCCTCAAGATCATCCCGGGTTACGGAAGTCACCACGGCGAATTTCAATCCCAGCGCCTTAACGGCCTGAGCCAGCTTCTGAGGTTCTTCGGGATCCACCGCTTCGGGCGGGGCGTTTGTTACATTACAGAACCGGCAGTTACGGGTACAGTGGGCTCCCAGAACCATAAAAGTGGCGGTTTTCTTACTATAACACTCCATCCGGTTGGGACAGTTCGCCTCGCGGCAGACCGTATTCAGCCCCGTATCCTTCAGAAGGTCCTCCACATAGGCCAGGTTTCCTCCCCGCCTGATAGGGATTTTAAGCCATTCCGGTTTTCTCAGGACCCTGTTATTCTCTTCCATAAATCAGCTCCATGCTCTCATAACCGTAGACCTTCCTGTAGACCTCCGCCAGCCTGGGGATCAGAGCCTTCATATCCTGGGATTCTCCTGTCAGCTTTTTCAGGGAGGTGACGCCCTTGTCACTGATTCCACAGGGCACTATCCACTTGAAATGCTCCAGATCCGTATTGATATTGAAGGCGAAGCCGTGCATGGTGATCTCACGCTCGATAGCCAGGCCGATGGCTGTAATTTTGTCGTCTCCCACCCAGACTCCCCGGTGCCTGTCATGCCGGTCCGCCTTTATGCCGTAATCCTCATCCAGAAAGCGTACGAAGATCTCTTCCAGGTTGTGGACGAACTGCTTCACCTTTCTGGAAAAAGCGGAAAGATCGACGATAAGATAACCCACAAGCTGCCCGGGACCGTGGTAGGTCACCTCGCCTCCCCTGTTGGTTCTCACGACAGGTATATCCATAGACTCAGCATCGATCAGAATATTATGACCCTGCTCCCGGCGTCCCGTAGTCAGGACGGGAGGGTGTTCCAGCAGAATAAGGCAGTCGCCGCACTCTCCGCGGCGCCTCTTCTCCACAAGTTCATACTGCCAGGCCAGAGCCTCTTCATAGGGGACGAGCCCCGGAACAAATACCTTCAAATTCATAAGGCCATTGTACTCCCGGAAGGAAAGAGAGAGAAGCCCCTTTTCAGGACTCCGGAAAAGGCCCTGCCAAAAGAAGCGCCTGAAAACAAGGCCGTGCCTTTACTACCTGCCTGAGTCTGCTGTAATATCAAGCCATGGAAAAGAAAACAGCCGAATATCATAGTACGCTGCGACCCTTCCTCCCGGAGGTTCTCTGCTGAAATTCCTTTTCAGGTTCCTTCTCATTCTTCTCATATCAGCCCCTCTGTCCTCCCGTGAGCTGCCGAGCTGGCTGACAGGAAAAGATCCGGACGGCAGAAGTGAAAACCCGTCTTATGTCATCGCAGACATACGCTATGAGATAAAAGGAATCACACGCAAAGAGTCTCTGGAACACTATCTGGATCTCCCTGAGAAGCCCGGATTCGACGACTACGCCTCCCTGTCTGCCTATGTGAAAAAACAGGAGCAGAGGATGATCAACCTGCGGGTCTTTGACGAAGTTGAAACCGAACTGATAATGATCAGAGAGAAAACCGGGGAGGAGCCCGGTCTGTACAGGCTGATCATCTCCGTTTCCAGTTCCTGGACCTTTTTCCCCCTTATGGTTCCGACCTTCGATACCAATGACGAACTGTCGGTCAAGACGAAGGTCTCTTACAGCAATGTTTTCGGAACTCTGGTCGACCTGGCCGTGGACGGGGACTTCATTGTGGGGATCGATCCCGAAACGGATAGATTCGGCGTCGACTACTGGACCCTGGAGACTCAGATGTCCAATATCTACCTGTGGGGTCTGGATCTTTCCTTTATCTGGGTTCAATCTCATCAGAGAAACATAAGCAAGATCGGCGGCGAGATTGACAAATTCTACACCTACGACAAGACGGGATTTCTTGTCTCTTCCACCTTCGACCTGGGACAGGATTACTACTACATCGTCGGCCCCGGCCTTGAGTTTACCTACAACTATAACAATAAAAACATTGCCCTGAGTTCCTATGAAAAAGAGCCTCAATCCTACGGTCTCTACCAGGAGGCTGGTCTGGACAGGGTGAACTGGATCGGAAACTTTAAGAAGGGCTACCGGACAGAAAGCGATTTTCTGGCCCGGATGGTCTGGAATGACGGCAAGGATATCAAGGCTGTTCTGGGCATGTCCGCAGCCTATTTCGATATCATCGCTCCGCGGATATCATGGGGTTGCCGGCTCAAAGGTCTTTTGGGCTTTGATGACAAGATCTATGAGCTCGGTGAGTATATGCGCGGTGTACCCGACTTCGATCTGACAGGCAGATCGGCACTCTTTTTCAATACAACGCTGCCTCTCTCGGTTGCCGAAGTGTCGGGTCTGGCCGAAGGACAGATCGCACCCTTTATCGATATGGGCATCATCAATCCCGTAAAAGGCAGCTTCAACTCACAGGAGCATATGAGAATGACTACGGGACTGGACTTCCTGGTTTTCCCGGAAAAGATCACCTCCGTTCAGCTCAGAGTGAGCCTGGGATACGACCTTTTCGGTCCCGAACCGGCGAAAGAACGCTACGAGATACTTCTCTCCACATCCCTGTTTCTGGACTAAAACCCCTCGGAAAGAGGTCTCTCCGCCAGAGTGATGCTGGTATGAAAGATCTCTCCGTCCCTCATATACTCCACATCATACACGTCTCCCGGCCGGGAGCCTTCCAGAACGGAAAAGTAGTCCAGCACATTCCGTATTTCAACATCGTTGATGCGTGTGATGACATCTCCCCCCACATTAACGCTGTTAAGCCCCATACCTATTGTCTTCCGCATGGTACCGCCCTGAAGGCCGGCGGCCTCCGCATTCCCCCCCGGAAGAACCGAGGTGACCAGAATGCCGTAGTTCATAAAAGGAATCTGAAGCTGCATGGAAAGGTTGGGAGTCATGGAGAGGGCTTCGATATCAATCCAGCCGCGGTTTACCCTGCCGTTTACGATCAGTTCGGGAACGATCCTCAGGGCCGTTTCCACAGGTATGGCGAAACCTATTCCCACGCTTCCATTTCCTCCGGGGCTGATGATCATGGTATTGATTCCTATCAGTTCGCCCCGGGAGTTGAGCAGAGCGCCACCCGAGTTCCCCGGATTGATGGCCGCGTCAGTCTGAATCATCCCTTTGAGCAGAAATCCGTCCTGAGTCTGCAGGGGCCTGTTGATTCCGGAAACGATTCCCGTCGTCAGGGTTCCTTCCAGCCCGAAAGGATTGCCAAGGGCCAGCACCTTCTGCCCCACCTGCAGATCCTTTGCATTTCCCGTTTTTATGGTCTGCAGCTTTCGGCCGGCGGGCTCGAACTTGATGACGGCCAGATCGTTCTCCACATCACTGCCGATAACCCTGGCCTGATAGTTTGTGCCGTCATAAAGGGTAACAACCATATAGTCGGCATCAGTGATAACATGTTTGTTTGTGAGAACATAGCCGGCTTCGGAGACGATGACTCCCGAGCCGCTGCCCTCCTGAGAATAGCTCCCCATAAAGCGGGAACGATAGAGATTAACGGTGGTGACATTGACGATGGCCCTGATATTGTCACGATAGATCTGCATGCTGTTAATCTCGTGAGCCGTCAGTCCTTCGGGGCGGATTTGCGGAAGCGGCGGCTCCTCATATTCCCCCAGAGAGGGATCGCTCCAGCTTGCTCCGCTCACGCTATCCTCCGGGGAATGGTTCAGGCTGGCACAGGAGATCAGAACCACAACGGCGGAGAGCAGAAAAAGCCGATGAATAACACGATTGATATTCATAAAACACCTCCCGGTACAGGATTGGGGAGCTTATACTCCCTCTATTAATACTAAGCGATCCGGGATGCGGGTATGTGAATTTCCTGCGGTTTTTTCAGGAATTAAAGATTTTCGTCAGCTCATCCTTTGTAAATTCATAGGAGGAGTTGCAGTTGTGACAGGTTGTTTTCAGAGGGAAGGGGCCTTTTTCCAGGATCTCATCCCTCTCTTTCCGGGACAGATGGGAGAGGAATCTCTCAAAACGGGCCTTACTGCATCCGCACATGAATTCCACCCTTTTATCCGCCAGCAGGTCGGGCTGAAAGTCTCCGAAATACCGGTTGATAAACTCTGCCGCTTCCGTATCCGCCGAAAAGGAATTCGCAAGGGAGGGAAGCTTCATGACCGCCTCCTGAACCATTTCAAGAAGCTCTGGGTCCGCGCCGGGCATGGCCTGAAGAAAGAGCCCCGCTCCGCCGGAGATCATCCCGTCTTTCTCAAGATTGACACTCAGGTTGAAAACGGTTTTCAGCTGCTCAGACTCCTCATAATAGGCGGCCAGATCCTCTGCCAAACGACCTGTTCTCAGCTCTACCTGCCCTGTGAAAGCGTTTTTCTGCTCTCCCGAATAACGGGTAAGGGACAAAAAACCGGGACCGAAAAGAAGAGAGCTGTCCAGAGTCTCGGGCACTTTTTCCAGGGGAATGGGATTCTCCATAAGATAGCCCCGGACCGTACCATGGGAGTCCGCCTCAACGGCCAGTCCCCTCAAAGGTCCGCCGCACTCAACCTTGAACTGAATCAGCCCGTCCCCCTTAAGCCCTGCGGCGATCAGGGCGGTCCCGAGATAGGCCTGCCCCAGAATGATACTCTCCAGAACACCCGTATCATGATTGTTCTGCATCTCACGGAGCATCCGGGTTCCCTGCATCAGAACCCCTCTGACGGCACCGCTTGCCATAACAAAGTGATAGCGTCTGTCACGGGCTCTGGCTATGAGCATGGATTTTTTATCGTCTCCGGGAAGGGGTTTTCTGATCATCTGCTTATCTCCTATGCCTGCCGGGGCTCCTCAACAGACCCTGATGATTCCTCGGACAGGACTGAAAAGGCCTATACGACTTCACCGGCAGGGGAAAGCCTGTCTTTTTTAATTCAAGGATATCCCGGATCCAGGGGAAATTACCAGATCCCTCGTCCGGGCCGACCAATATACCATTTCCGCCCAAAGTAGCAAAGGCCTCAAGATTCGCTTCCTTGTCATCCAGGAACAGAATCTGCGCGGCCTCCTCACCCAGATGATCCAGGACCTTCTGATAGGCAGATACGTAGGGTTTGCCCTTGAAGCCGAGCCACTCCAGGGCGTACATATGGGGGAAAAGATCATTGATGCCCAGGGCCTTCAGAACCCGGCGGGCATGGAACTCCGGGCCGTTTGTCAGGATTTCAAGACGGAGGGAAGAGTTCTGCAGCATGCTCCGAAGCTCCGGACTGGGGGGAATGTACTCACTCAGATCTTCAGGATGGACATATTCCATATAGCTTTCAATATCCTTCAGGCCGTGACAGACCTGAAGCCAGCGCAGGGTTGTGCCGTAGACAGGCAGATTCTCCCGCCGCAGAGCCACAGCCTCCTCTTCGGTAATGGAAAAT
The DNA here is from genome assembly GCA_963556075.3 of Oceanispirochaeta sp. Taxonomy (GTDB): domain Bacteria; phylum Spirochaetota; class Spirochaetia; order DSM-2461; family DSM-2461; genus Oceanispirochaeta. The sequence continues at coordinate 338,849 of CAUVYB020000002.1, forward strand.
CGGTCGCAAAGCAGAAGGTTGATACGCCGGTTCATCTCCTGCTCCACCCCGCAGCGGGCGTCGTAGAGGGTGTTGTCCACATCGAAAAGGAGGGTGGTAAAGCTCACATCACCCCCTGTCCGCCCGGGCAATCATATCCTTGTGCCAGTCCAGAAGCCAGGATTCCGCCTCTGCGTCACGTCCCCGCCAGTCGGCGAGAACGCGGAAGACCGGTTCGGTTCCGCTGCCCCTCATCCAGATAAATCCGAGTTCTTCTCCCGAGTCGTCCCTGAAGCGGATGGTCAGACCGCCCTTCTCCGCGCCGCTGCGAAACCCTGATCCCACCCCCTGACGGGAGGCGGTCCCCTCCTGGTTCCACTCCTCCCAGGAGGCTATACCGAAGCGCCGGGCGAGCTCGTCCTTCCTGTCTTCCCAGTCGGCCTGAAACACGGCTTCGTAGTTTGCCTTCAGAAGAGCGTGGTCCATGGTATTGATACGGAGAATGGCCCGGTCCTCAAAGGCGCTGGTGGTCACAAAAGCGGGCAGGGAGTCGATCACATCCTCCAGATCGAAGTCCTCCCTGTAGAGACCGGACTGGCCGGAGAGATGGCACCAGATCTCGAAAAGCCCCGCTTTTCCGGGAACCGAGCGCAGAAGGAGCAGCTTGAACAGGGCCCCCAGGGTGTTCAGGGGATCCCGTACGGCGGCGGGCCAGGTGATATTGCCGCCGTTGGAGCCCTCACCCAGAATACGGACCTGCCACCCGGCCGTCCTCTTCTCCCTGGCCAGATTAACCACGTTGGCCTCCCCCACTTCGGCACGGAAGCAGGAGCAGCCGAAGGCGTCACAGATCCTCTCTATACGGCCTGAGGTGGGCCCGTTGACGGCCACAGCCGTTTTCTCGGTCATGGTCTCACTCCAGTAAAGATAGGCCAGCTCCGAAAGAACCGACAGGGCGAAGACCTCCTGGGCCTCCAGGATGCGGGCCTCTGTGCTCCGACGGCTGTAGTAGACCAGGTTCCCCCGGTCGCCGTCGTTGTCGGGCACATAGCCCAGCTGAAAAGCGCCGTCCCCGGCCGCAGCCTCTTCCAGGATCTGCCGACAGAGATCGAGGGACGCTCCCTCGGGCACAATACGGTGGGTAATCTGTCTCGGCTCACCGTTAACCGTCTTTACCACGATCCCCAGGGCCCCCAGAAACTCTCCGTCCACTGTCAAGGTCCTGGCGCTTCCGTTCAGCTCGGCGACGACCCCCATGGGATGGGACTGGATTCCCTCCTTCAGGATGTCGAAAAAACGATCCTGCGCAGCCTTCTCCTCAAGGCCGCTGATGACCCTGCGTGTAAAATCGCCGTAGACTTTAAAGGCCCTCTCCTTCCATCCCGCGGAAGCTTCGTAGACGGCGCTCATACCTGCCGCGCCGACAGCATCACAGCGCTTGACCAGAGCCTGCAGGGCAGTCTGATCATCGAGAAGGGAACGAAAAAGAGCGATCAGTTCAGCCGCTTCCTCTCCGGAGAGGACACCGCCGTTACCCAGTCCGAATTTCACTCCGTTATGCCCTATGGGATTATGACTGGCGGAGATGTAGATAAAACCGTCACATTCGCTGTCCTGACCGGTATAGCCCATCAGCTCGGGGGCTGCGGAGATAAACAGGTAACGGACATCCACCTTCCTGTCCAGAAGGACGCGGATCATCACATCCGCCAGAGCGGGGCCTGTAAAACGGGCATCCAGCCCCACCACCACGACAGGGTTCCTGCCGCCGCAGCGCTTTTCTGTGAAATCACAGAAAACCTCAGCCATGGCCGCAGCCAGCAGCTTATCCGCTTTCAGAAGTTCAGGACTCTGACTCTCCTCATCACCGTCGGCGGCAAAGACTTTCCGCCAGCCCGAAGCAGACAGGATCATGGGCTCCAGGGCCGCTGCAACATCACCGGCACCGAGCTCTATGCGTCCAAAGGGTTTTTCATCGGGATCTCCCATGGGGAATCCCGTCTTTCTATCAATAAATACAGACATAATCTCTCCTTACGTACGACCAGGGTTCCACGGCGCTTCCGGATTTTTTCCGGAAACTCCGTGGCCTTCTTTAATATCCGATCAGACTAGATCTTCAAACCGTATCCCCTGACCCGCAGCAACTCTGCGGGCGAGGGAGCGACCCAGAATTTCACCATAATGCCGGGGATGCATCCCGGGCCTCAGTATCTTTTCCGTCCTGAGAACGGCACAATTCTCTGTGTTCAGTATCGTCCCCGCCTCCAGGCTGTCCATGGCATGTACACTTCTGTTGGTGCGCCCGTAACTGGCCTGTTCGGCGGGGGCCAGCCTCTTGATCCCGTCCCCGGCGACGCGGCGCACCCGCTCCCTGCCGAACCAGGAAAAGAGCGTCTCCTCCATGTCCCCGCGATCAGAGACATTCAAGGACTCCAGCTCCCGGAGGCGATCGCACATCAAACGGAAATCATCGGGTTCCAGAGCGATCGGATCATCCAGCCCTGTATCGGAGCGGGAGAGGGTAAAATGCTTCTCTACCATCACGGCCCCGTATCGCAGAGCCGTACAGGGGATAAGGGAAGGATCTTCGCTGTGATCGCTGACTCCCGCAGCCACCTTCAGAACCTCTGCCAGACGGGGCAGAAGAGAGAGGTTGTATTCATCCTCGGGAGCGGGATAGGACGTCACACAGTGAAGCAGGGTCAGATCGCTCTGCGAGGCCTTGCTCCGCACCAGGGAAACCGCTTCCTCCAGATCTTCCATTCTACTGACACCGGAGGAGAGGATCATGGGAATCTCCCATCCGGCCAGGATGCGTAGAAAATCACTGTAATTGAGTTCGGGAGAGGCCACTTTAACCGCACGGGGTCCCAGAGATTTCAATAGAGCCGCACTCTCCATGCCGAAGGGAGACGCCAGGAAGTTCACAGCTTCGGCCTCACAGATATCTCTGAGAGAGGCGTAAAAGGAGGCGGGCTGTTCCAGAGATTCGAAGACCTTGTAGAGAGGAGTCTCCCCTCCCGGAAGAGGGACGTTGCCTGTGGCGGGATGAAGAATCTCCCGGGCGAAAACAATCTGAAATTTCGCCGTATCCGCACCAGCCCGGGCAGCGGCACGTATCAGTTTCTCCGCACGGTCCAGACGGCCGCCATGGGCCGTACCTATCTCCGCTACAATCTCTATCACAGGATATGCCTTCTTTTACAAATATTTCCTGATCTGAAAACAGAAAAGACGGCCCTCAAAAGGCCGCCTCATTCCATTTCAGGGAAACAGGAGTACTCCCTACCGTCTGATCTCGCTGAAACCGGTATAGGGTACGAGAGCTTCGGGAATACGGATGGATCCGTCTTCCTGCTGGTAGTTCTCCAGCAGGGCGATAATGCCTCTGGAAACGGCGATGGCCGTTCCGTTAAGAGTATGGGCATAGCGGTTCTTTCCGTCCTCGTCCTTGAAGCGGATTCCCAGACGGCGGGCCTGGTAATCCGTACAGTTGGAGGTACTGGTCACCTCGCCCCAGTCACCTTCGTCTCCCCGCCCGGGCATCCAGGCTTCCAGGTCGAACTTACGGTAGGCGGGCCCTCCGAGGTCTCCGGTACAGGTGTCCACAACACGGAAGGGAATACCCAGTCCGTTAAAGATCTCCTCTTCGATGGAGCGGAGCTTCATCAGAAGATCGTCAGAGTCTTCGGGCTTGCAGTAGGCAAACATTTCGATCTTGGTAAACTGATGGACTCTGTAAAGCCCTTTGGAGTACTGCCCCGCAGCTCCGGCTTCCCGGCGGAAACAGTGGGAGACGCCGGCCATCAGGAGGGGCCCTCCCGAAAGATCCACCATCTGTCCGGCGTAATAGCCTCCCAGGGTGATCTCGGCGGTACCCACAAGGCAGGTACCGGTGCCTTCCAGAGCATAGATATTGGACTCTTCGCCCCGGGGATTGAATCCCACGCCTTCGACAATCTCCTCACGGGCGATATCGGGGGTGATCGTCAGGGTGAATCCGTGCTTCTGCAGCACATCAAGAGCATATCGCGTCAGGGCGAGTTCAAGAAGAACCGCCTCGTTTTTAAGATAGTAAAACTTGGAGCCTGAAACTCTTGCGGCATTCTCAAAGTCCACAAGATCCATCTCTTCGGCCAGCTCCACATGGTCTTTGGCCTTAAAGCCGAAAGAGGGAACGTTTCCGCTCCGGAGGATCTCAAGATTGTCCTTGTCCTCCTTGCCCACAGGGGCGTCGGGGTGGGCCATATTGGGAATCAGAACGGCCGCAGCCTGCAACTCCTTCAGAAGAACGTCCATGCGCTCTTCCACAGAGGCAATCTTCTCCTTCAGAGCCTTCCCTTCTTCGATAAGACCCTGCCGTAGCTCAGGCTCCAGCTTCCCCTTCATTTTACCAGCGTTTTCGTTCCTCTGGCGGCGAAGCTCTTCCAGCTCCTGTATGACGGCATTACGCTGATCATAGAGAGAGACGACCTTCTCGGGATCGGCGCTGACATTACGGTTTTTGATGTTTTCCCGGACGGCGTCCAGATTGTCCTTGATAAATTTGAAATCCAGCATAGTATTGAGATAGTAACAGATAGAAATTTATTGATCAATTCATTTGAAAGAGAAAAGAAAGGAGTCGGCATGAAACGTTATGCCCTTTTCACGATTCTACTACTGGTCCTCCTCTCCTCCTGTGAGGAAAAGAGAGAAAAACCGTCCGACAGCGTGGCTATTACAGGAAAGATAATCGCCATGGAGGGAATCGTCACAGTGGGAGGAGAAGAGGCCCGGGAGGGATCGGTCGTCAGGGACGGCGACATTATCAAAACCGATGAGGCATCCTACTGCGAGATTCAGTTTCTCGGCAGCAATATCATAAGAGTCTTCGAAGACTCCATTATCCGTCTCTCCTTTGATGATGCGGAACTCAACCTGGACAGGGGAGCCGCGGCAGCCATACTCAGGAATATCGGAAGCCTGATCAGGGCCATGGACCACAGCTTCTCCATAAAGTCGGGGACCGTCGTGGCCGGAGTCAGGGGGACCAGCTTTTTTGTAAAGAGAGAGGATGCGGTAACCACCTATTTCTGCCTCTGCAACGGAAAGATCGATATGAAAGACAGGGAAGAGCGTTTCTCACTGCCTATGGAGAGCAGCCATCACAACGCCGTCAGAATCAGTGAGTCAAAGGGACAGCTGGAAGTCAGTAAGGCGCCCCTGCTCTATCATAACGACAAAGATATGGAAGCTCTGGCCGCCAGAATCGGCCAGACCATAGACTGGGGCGAAGTAGAGGGATACGGCAGCTCCTACTGAAGCTGCCCCGGCGGGTCTCAGCGTTCGGGGCTCAGACCGCCAGCTCCTTCTCCAGCCTGTTCACCAGAACGGCAAAACGGCCGAGGGCCCGGTTCACGGCATCGGGGCGGCTCATATCCACTCCCGCCGTTTTCAGAGAGTCCAGAGGGAAACGGCTTCCGCCGGATTTCAGGAATTCAAGATAGCGCAGACGCTCGGTCTCTCCTCCCTCCAGAACCATGTCGGACAGAGCCATGGCGGCGGACAGACCCGTGGCATACTTGTAGACATAAAAGGCCCGGTAGAAGTGGGGGATCCTCAACCCCTCCAGATCCGCTTCCTCCTCAAGACTTACGGACTCACCGAAATACTTCTCCAGAAGAAGGCGGTATTCACGGCGCAGACAGTCCACCGTAAGAGGCTGCCCTTCTTCAGCCAGAGAGTGACAGCGCAGCTCGTACTCGGCAAACATGGTCTGCCTGTAGATGGTGGCCAGGATATCGTCTATCTGCCGTCCCAGAAGATAAAGGGTCATTTCACGGCTGCCGGAACGGTCCGTCAGATAACGGGCCAGAAGCTGTTCGTTAAAGGTGGAGGCCACCTCGGCTTCGAAAATGGTATAGTTGTAGGTCTGAAAGGGGTTGTTCCTCACCGAGTACCAGGAGTGCATGGAGTGCCCCCCCTCGTGGGCCAGGGTAAAGACATGACGCAGGTCGTCTTCCTTGAAGTTCATCAGAATATAGGGATCCCCCCGGTAGGAGCCGGCCGAGAAGGCGCCGGAGCGCTTGCCCCTGTTCTCATAGCGGTCCACCCACCTCCCCTTCAAGCCCGAGGCGATGGCATCTCCGTACTCCTCTCCCAGAGGCTTCAGGGCCTCCAGAACCAGATCCACGGCCTCGCTGTACCCCGTATTGACCTTCACATCGGGTATAAGAGAGACCTTTGTATCGTAAAGCCGCAAATCATCCAGGCCCAGCACCCTCTTCCGCAGAGCATAGTAGCGGTGCAGGGGCTCCAGGTTCTCAGAGACCGATGTCACAAGATTGTCATACACTTCGCCGGGTACATTATCGGGAAAAAGGGCCGCATCCCTGGCCGTTTTGAATCCCCGGCTCCTGGCTGTATAGATATCCCGGAGGACACTGCCGCCGTACAGTTCGGAAAGAGTGTTCTTATGTCCCTCGAAGACGGCGTAGAACTGAGTATAGGCCTTTTTCCGGACCTCCCTGTCGGGATGAAGCATAAAGATCCCGTAGGAGCTGTTGGTCAGGGCCTTTTCCTCCCCATCCGCCTCGATGGTCCCGAAGTTCATATCCCCGTTCGTCAGGGCGGAAAAAGCCTTTCGGGCCACCTGGGCCGACTCGGCTTGACGGGCCAGAAGCCTCTCCTCCCCTTCGGAGAGGATATGGGGTTTAAATCGTATCATCCTCTCCAGGGGGATGCGGAAATCCGCAAGAAGGGGATCGTCCAGATAGGAGTTCAACTGCTCGTCCGGCAGAGACTGAATCTCGGGCTTCATAAAACTGGATTCGGCGCTGCTCTTCGTGGCGGCAGCCATATAGCGTGAAAATCGACCGGCCGAATCGCTGTCGGCTACATCCTCCTCCTTGCGGAGCATGGCGTAGTAGCCCAGACGCTCCTCCAGCATCTCCAGGCTGTTGAAAAAGTCCAGACACTCTTTCAGGCGGGGGGCGCCCTCTCCCAGAGTTCCCTTGAACGCTTCGATCCGGGGGATCAGGGCCTCATACTCGGCCAGGGCCTCCTCCCAGGCGGCTTCATCGACAAAGAGGGACCCCAGATCCCAGCGGTCTTCGGCGGGAACATCTTTTCTGGCTCTCAGGTCCCGGCTCATGAGAGGACCTCCAGCAAAGCGGCCATCGCCCTCCCGGCCTTCCCTCTGTGGGAAACCCGGTTCTTCTCTTCCGCCGAAAGTTCTGCGGCGGTTTTTCCGGAAAGGGCATCGATAAAGACCGGATCGTAACCGAAGCCGCCTCCCCCGAAGGGAGAGTCGGCGATGCGTCCGTCAAAAGTCTCCTGCACGGCGAACTCCCTGTAGGGAGCCAGGATGAGAACCATGGCGCAGACGAAGTGAGCCTCCCGGTCCTCGACTCCCTCCATATTTTTCAGAAGCAGTTCATAACGCGACCTGTCCGACAGTTGGGCACCGTTTTCCGAACCGTAACGGGCGGAGTAGATCCCCGGCCCCCCGTCCAGAGCCTTGACGCAGAGCCCCGAATCATCGGCCAGTACGGGCCGTCCCGTCAGGGTGTAAAGGGTTTCGGCTTTCAGTCTGGCATTGGCCAGAAAGGTGGTTCCCGTCTCATCGCAGTCGAACTCCAATCCCAGATCGGAGGGGATCAGAATTTTATGGCCGGAGAGAATCTGCTCCAGCTCCTCTTTCTTGTGCATGTTTCCTGTGGCTAATACTATTTCCATAGGAGAAAGGATAATCCGACAGAGATGTAAAAAGCAACATTCCCCTCCCGGATCATCCGGGAGTCCGGGCCTTTCAGCCCCGGACTCCGGCCAGATCCTCCAGACAGCAGAGATCTTTCTTTTTCAGTTCCCGGAGATAGAGGCGAAGATAGTAAAGCCCCGAGTCCACCGATCCCTTGGGCATTCCCAGCAGGCCGGCAATATCACCATTACAGGGCACCATGGGGACGCGGCGGATCTGCTCCTCCATCCTGCGGAGCCGGCGGCGGTAGAGAAGGATTTTCCCGTCCAGCTCCTCCCTGATCTTGTCGGAAACGGCCTCATCCTTTTTTTTGAATGCCAGGGCCAGGCGGTAGTAGCTCTCATTTCGCTTCAGGCTGAGCTCATCCCGCCGTTTCCGTTTCTCCTCAAGGGTATCCAAAAGGGAGAGCCGCATCCTGACGGCCTCCTCCCTGTCGGGGCCCAGCAGGGGAAAGGCGGTGAGGAAATCACTCTCTTCCAGAACCGCCGCATTTTTCAGAACCAGAATCAGAAGTCTCTGCCTCAGAGCCTCCCGTCTGTGAGCCGGGATTCCGGACTGTGTGAAGACACATTCGATCTTTTCCCTGAGACTCCAGCCGCAGTCACAGCCTTCGGAACAGCCGGAACTTAAAGAACCGCTCAAGAAAGACTCCCGCTCATGGACCCAGCACTCCTGACGGTACCGTTCACAGCGTTTGTAATAGCTCTTCAGGTGCCAGTCCAGAAGGCGATTGAGATAGCTGAGAAAAGACGGCCCCCTAAACTCATAGTTCATCAGGATATCCGGGATTTTCCCCAGAAACCCAAGATAGAATTCGCTCCACTCCTCCTCACACAAAGCCCGTCTGACTCCGGGATAGACGTAGATATGGATGTTCAGATCGTTTAAGAATTTCCGCCTCTCTTCAAATCGGAAATGTCCCCGGCAGGCCGCCTGGTATACCAGGGCCTGATGAGTCATATAGTCAACCATGTTTTACCCCCCTCGGGATAAAAGGGAGATACAAATTCCGTGCCAATAAAAAAAGGGAAAATTCCGTAGAATTTTCCCCATAAACACCGGCTGATTAAGTTTTCGTTAAGAATACTCCGGATCAACTCCAGGATGACGTCCTAGAAGCCCATGGCATCCCGAAGCATGCTGATCTTGGCAGCCGCCAGTTTCCGGGCCCGGGCCGCCCCCTCAGAAAGGACCTTGTCTATATAGGAGGTATCGGCCATCAGCTCATCATAACGCTCCCGCATGGGGCTGATGGTCTCGTTAAGAACCCGGAAAAGCTCGGCCTTGGCCTCGCCCCATCCCATGCCGCCGGCCCTGTAGCGTTCGGCCAGTGCCTTCTGCTCCTCTTCTGAAGCAAAGAGTTTATAAAGGGTAAAGACATGGCAGTTATCCGGATCCTTGGGCTCCTCCACGGTCTGAGAATTGGTCACAATCTTGTTACAGAGCTTTTTCAGTTTTTTCTCGGGGATGAACAGAGGGATGGTGTTGTCATAGCTCTTGCTCATCTTCCGTCCGTCCAGACCGGTAATCACCTGGGTTGTCTCGGAGACAACCGCTTCGGGAAGAGTCAGAAGCTCGGCCCTGTAGTTGCGGTTCACCGCCTGGGCGATATCCACGGCCATCTCGATATGCTGAACCTGATCCTTACCCACAGGCACATAATTCGTATCAAAAAGGAGAATATCCGCGGCCATCAGAACGGGATAGGTATAGAGGCCCATATTGATATTGTGATCATCGGGCTTGCCCTTCTCCCGATTCTGGTCCACCTGGGCCTTGTAGGCGTGGGCTCTGTTCATCAGGCCTTTGGAGGTGAAGGCCATGATCATGGTGGTCAGTTCAAAGGTTTCGGGAACGTCGGACTGTCTGTACAGAAGAGTCTTCTCGGGATCCAGGCCGCAGGCCAGCCAGCAGGCGGCGATCTCATAGGTATAGCTCTTGAGCTGAGCAGGGTCCTTGATGCTGTTCAGAGAGTGATAGTCTGCAATAAAGAACCGGGTCGTCTCATACTTTTCGGCCAGACCGAGGGCGGGCTTGATGGCGCCCAGGTAGTTTCCCAGATGAGGCATTCCGGTAGGTTTGATACCCGTTAATACGATTTTTCCGCTCATGGATTCCTTCCCGTAAATCTGATAGAAACCGCCTGTTACAAGTGAAAAGGCAGCTTCGCAGGGGATTTTAACACAGGAGCCCTTTCAGTGGAAAGAGAGTTTCTTCTCAGGAGGAAGAAATCCAGACCCCTGTTACAAGGAACAGCTCTCCTGGTACGGGCAGAGTACAAAAAAAGAAATTCGGCACGAATCCTCTGCTCTTATCCTCCCCTAGAGAAATGGAACACCTTGCATCAATCCCGGAAAAAACAGAGAGAGAAAAAACAGAGAAATCAGTATGGTCTTTAAATTTTCCATCATAACAGTCTCCCCGGACAGTCATTCTATACCTAGAGATTATCGGACGGAAACGGGGAGATGGACATAACGAGGATCTTAACAAATCTGAACAAAAGCTGAACGACGAGCTGATATAAAGGAGATTCTGGTCGCGGGAAACCGTCCGCCGGAAGAATTCCAGCAGAAATCCGACAGTTCTACAAAAAAACCGCCGAAGCTGAGAGCCGACGGCGGTTTCATCTTTAAATGAGAATACAGCGATTTACTTCATGAAAAGGGATGTAACCATGTCTTCCAGGCTTTCCTGAGAACGATCAATGCCGGGATAGGCACTATTATCCACCAGAACAGCCATAGCATCCTGCTCGATATAGATTCTTCTTGTTCCTACAGGGACTAAATATGCATCGTAGTCATCGCCCTTCTTAGAGGTCAGAACAAATCCCAACTCTAAATCCTTCATGCCGCTTGCAGTAAATTCGGCAGAGAACACAAGAGAAGCGGTGTAGGAAATGCCGGTTCCGGAGTACTCACCATCCATCTCGGTGATGATAGAGAAGAAGTCATCGTATCCCCCGATATAGGCGCTTCCGTCAGCTGTGTCATATCCATTGGTATATTGAAAATTAACATCGTTCCCGTCCTGATTATAAGGATTGAGATAATATGTCAGATTCTGAGGATAATCTCCATTATCGTCGAATGTACAGTCAAGTTCATTCGCATAGTAGACCTTTCCAGAGGATGCGGCACGACTGCTTCCGCCGGAATAGGCAGCGGTAACATCGGGAGGATCCTCTCCATCATAAACACTCAGTCCCGCATCTTCCAGATCATCCAGATATTCATCACTGATATAATCGCTTCTGCCGCCGCTGCTGCCTGAATCATCGTCACAACCCATGAACAGAAGGCCTGCTAATACCATCATTAATAAACAAGATTTCTTAATCATTTACTTTCTCCCATAGCATTAAAAATGATTTTATTAATATACAGTCAAACAACTAATATAACAATATTCCTATTCTATTTCATCAATATTAAATACATTTGCCCCTGGTCCCGCCTTCACAGAACCCACATTTTCTCTTCAAACAGTGTTCTCAAGGCCCTGTCAGGATTACGGTCAGGAGATTTTTTGCCTCCGTCCTAAAAAAGGCTGGCAAAACAGGCTGTTTTCGGGCAGAATATCAGTATGGCTCTGATATTTGTAATTGAAGACAACGATTCGATCCGCGAAGCGGTTACCGGCTACCTGAAGCTTTCCGACTATGACGTTGAGGAGTTTGACGCTCTTGGCGACGTGAAGGATGCTATGGCCACGAAGAATCCGGATCTCTTGATCCTGGATGCGATGCTCCCCGACGGAGACGGTTTCGTCTTTGCCAAGGAGATCAGGCAGAAATCGGACATACCCATCGTCTTTATGACGGCCAGGGAGTCCGAATCGGACCGGATCACAGGATTTGAGGTGGGTGCGGACGACTATATCGTCAAACCCTTTTCACCGAAGGAGCTTGTACTGCGGGTGGGAGCCGTCCTGAAACGGACAGGCGCCGCTGTTCCGCAGAAGAAGATGCAGGCCTGGGAGCTGGAAGGTCAGATACTGACCACCGATGAGGACTCTCACAAGGCCATGCTGAACAACCAGCAGCTGAAACTGACGGCGGCGGAATGGAAAATTCTCCTGTACCTGTCTTCCAATGGCGGAGCCGTTGTCTCCCGGGAGCAGATACTGGACCGCTGTCTTGAATACTCCTTCGAAGGATATGACCGGACGGTGGATACCCATATTAAGAACCTCCGGGCCAAGCTGCTGAATCCGGACTGGATTGAGACTGTAAGGGGATACGGGTACAGGTTCGCAGGAAACAGTAAGTGAGATCAATGCGCGCCAGGCTTCTGGCGGCTTTTATCCTTTTATTCATTATAAATAGTGTTTTACTGCTTCTTTCGCTTTTCTTCGGCTATGACAGTTCCAGAAAGTACTGGGATGAAATTGTGGAAGAGGAGTCCAGGGAAAGGATCATGGGATACATCCTGGAGTCGGTGGAAGAGACCGGCGGTCTGGATCTGGAAAACAGCGAAGAAGTTATGAACTCTTCCCGCACCTTTCTGATAGGTGCCGCACAGATTTTCCTCTTTAATCCGGAAGGCGTTCCCGTTCGCAGCTGGACCAACCCCATTATGGACCGTTACAGTTATATCAATCCCGATATAAAGAAGGCGCTTCCTCTCCTTATAAAAGGGGAGACCATGGGTTTTGTACAGATCTGCCCCCTCTCTTTCAGCAATGTCAAACACAATAATATATTCATAGCGCGGGTCCTCAGGCTTCTGCTTGTGGGTCTTGTCTTTTCAACAGGGATTTCCATCCTGGTGGCTTTCAGGATATCGGCCCGCTTTACCAGGGAGGCCAGGAACACCGCCCGCTCTCTGATCAATCTGGCCGGAGGCTCCAGGGATGAGGAGTTCTGCGCCTCCCCGACCCGCGAGCTGAGCTCCATCAACAAGGCCGCGGGAACCCTTCAGTCCATGCTGATTCAGGAGGAGGCCCGCCGCAATCGCTGGTCTGTAAGCATCGCCCATGATCTGAGGACTCCCATCACCGCTGTAAAAACCCAGTTCGCCGCCCTCCGGGACGGGGCTCTTCCCCATACCCCCGAGCGATACGATAGAATCCTCTCCGATCTGGATACCATAGAAACGCTGGCCAGGGACTTCCTTGCCCTGGGAGACCTGGACAAAGCCGGCGAGAATCTTCAGATCAGCAGCATTAAAACTGAAACGCTGAAAAAAGATCTGGAGGAGAACCTCCGCCCGGTCGTCCATGCCGGGGAGATTACCATAAGCTGGGACATAAGACTGGATTCCTTTAAATGCGACTACGCCCTCACCCTCAAGGCTCTGGAGAGCCTGATAAAAAATGCGCTGCAGCATACGGTCGGACAGGGGAATGTTAAAATTGCCGTTAAAGGCTCCCCCCTCCGTCCCAGAATCACAATCACAAATCCGGGAAGGATCCCCGAAGAGGATCTGCCCCATATCTTTGATCCCCTCTATAAAACGGATAAAAGCCGGAAAAAGGAGGGAAACGGCCTTGGTTTGACCATAGCCCGCAAGATTGCCCTCTTTCATAACGGCAGCCTGACAGTGGAGAATCTGAGGGATGATCTGGTTTCCTTCAATTTCCGATTAAATTTGAGCTGAGAAAGAGTTATGAATCACCGTATTTCCCTGGTCTACACAGCATCTTCACAGGCCTTGGGAATAAACACACGTTCTCACGAAAACTCTCCCGTTAAAAAACTGTTATTTTTTTCTTGCTTCACATACTCTTCACATTCCCTTCATACGTTCAACAAATAGGACTCCTAAGATCGAGATAATTGTATAAGTTACGCAGGGCGTATGCTCTGTAAAAAAACAAGTAGGAGTGAAAGTAATTATGAAAAAGACTATTGTTCTGATGACAATCGTCCTGGCCCTTCTGGCCGCCCCCGTTTTCGCCGAAGTATCTATCTCCGGTGACGTAGATTTCGGTTGGTCTTCTGACTTCGCCGCACCCGAAGATCAGGGTGAGGATGGAAAAGACGGATTTGCCTACAACTTCGATGATGTAGACCTCGACTTTACCTGTACCGTTGACGAGTTCACAACAGCGACCTTCTCTATCGAGTGGGACAACGCTATTCTCGAAGGAAGCGAAGACGCTGTAATCCCCGGTGAAGTAAAGGTTGTTACCGACCTGACCGGAGCTCTTGGAATGGACTCTGCTGCTGACGTTAGCCTGATCACCGGTTACCACGATGATTTCTCTAACCAGAGCTACCAGATCCTGACCAGAAGAGAGCAGGAAGACGTTGTAGACAGCGACATGGACAAGTCCATCGTTATCGGTGCTGATGTTACTGTTAACGACATGTACACCATCACTGTTGGTCTGAACCCCACCATCTCTACTTCAGAAATGGGAGACCTCGACCTGAACCAGTACGGCGTTCCCATGGCTATGTTCATCGGCGCCTACGCTACCATCGACGCTCTGTCTGTTGAAGCATGGTACAACATGGGTCAGACTATGGACACCATGGACGTAACTGTTGCTGGAGAAACCTACACTCTGTCTTCTGTAATCTTCAACTCCTTCGGTCTGTCTGCTGCTTACGCAATGCCCATGGACGGTATGGACTTCACCTTTGGTGCCGCTTTCAAGATGGATAGCTACTCCAATATCGATGGTGATGACGAGTCTTATGATGACGCCACCATGGCTTACGCCGTATCCGCCAAGATGGTAATGGGTGCTATCGACGCTGCCGTTGCTCTGAACGGAACCACCGAAGCCAACGACGTTGACGCTACCATGGGTCTGTCTATGGATGCCGGATACGTTGTTAACGACATCGTTTCCGTATACGCTGGTCTGTCTTTCAACGACCTGAATGCTGATGACACCTACTTCGGTGACAAGGCTGCTGCCGACGATGGTATGGAAGCCAATGCCGGTGCTGAGTTTGGTGCTGAAATCGCTGCCGGTGCTGCCACCTACATGGTCGGTTACCAGATCGGTGCTGGCGACATCAACAACCTGACTGGCGAAGAAGGTATGTTCTTCAGAGTTAAGACTGCTTACTAATTTCTTAGTAGAAAGTCACTACTTAATGTAGCTTAATATGGGCCGATCCCTTGGATCGGCCCTTTTTTTGCTTTAAAATACTCACAAACTAAATTAGCGGAGTAATCATGAAAAGCTTTACAAGACTCAGCCTTCTCCTCCTTATCTGCACCGGGGCTCTTTTATCCTGCACGACCACCAATGAGTATCCTGTTACCAGCGATGCTCACCAGCGTCAGTTCGCCGATGTTTCGCTGTCCCTGCGTTATATTGACAGGGAGGAACTGATCGCCCGGCACGGAGAGAAGACCAATCCCTTTGTAGACTTCCCCGGAGGCATCTTTGACAACAAAACGATGATGGTCTTTGAACTGGAGATAGAGAGCACGGAAACCTCCGTTTTTATTCAGCAGAAGCATATCAACTTCGAGTACGGAGACAAACTGTCCCACCCCATGTCCGAATTTCATATGAAGGGGCTCTGGGAGGAGTACAACGACAACAACAGGGAAAAGGATATCCGGAATAAGATCATAGGCGATAACGTCAGCCAGGGCAAAATAGAGGCGGAGCCCGATAAGCCCCTGTCCACCTACATCATCTTCAGGGACAAATTCCCCATGTACGGCGAGTCCAAGCTGACCCTGCCCATCATGACGGCGGACCTGAGCGACCAGGGCATCATCGAATTCCCCTTCGATTTCAAGATGGCTTACATTGACGCAAGCAAAGCCGATTCCGCCAAGGTGACGCCTTCCTCCTCTTCCAAGGATGGCGGAGAAGAGAAGAAGAGCATTTTCGAATAGTCTGATTGAATAGAACCCGGGGACTAGATCAGCTCCCGGTCCTTCAGCAGCCTGACCATGGTCTCGCTGCTGAACTCCCTCATCCCCGCCTCAAAGCGGATATCCGCACCGTCCAGATAGCCATTGGCGTCGCTGACCGCGGCGGGGGGCACGGCCACAGAGTGCATACCGGCGCGTCGTGCCGCCTCCACCCCCACGGGGGAATCCTCCATAACCAGACACTCTTCGGGCTTTACTCCCAGCCTTCTGGCGCTTTCAAGAAAGACTTCGGGATCGGGTTTACCCTTCCCCACTTCCTGGGCCGAAAGCTTCAGGGGGAAGAGATGGGAGACTCCTGCGGCCTTTGTGGTCTCTTCGATGATAGTGGGAGAAGAACCGGAAGCGATGGCCACGGGAAGATTTTCCCCTATGGCCCACCGGGCGAACTTCACCATCTCGGGAAAGGCCCGGATCTCCTGACGGGCGATCTCAAGATAGGTGCTCTGCTGAAGATCATGAATCTCCTGATAGGGAGCCTTGATGCCGTAGCGCTCCTTTAGCATGGGGATAAAGGTCACAGCCCCCATGCCGATGCAGGCATCGTGCTCCTCTTCGCTCATAAAGGCCCCGTAGGAGGCGATCATGGCCAGGTCGGCACGCAGCCAGATGGGCTCAGAGTCCAGCAGGGTTCCGTCCATATCAAAAATTACGGCTTTTATCTTGTTCACTTTACATCCTCGTTAGTACTGTTTTGATTATTGACAGCTTCCGCATCGCTCTTTTCGGCGAGAGCTCTTCCACTGCTCATCAGGATGCTGACGGGCCTGAGAACGTCAATATTGGCACAGATGATCTTGATGGTCTCGGTCAGGGGAACGGCCAGAAACATTCCGCTGATGCCCCAGATCCATCCCCAGAAAACCAGGGAGATCAGGATGATCACGGGAGAGAGATCCAGCTGATTCCCCTGCAGCTTGGGATCCAGAAAGTTTCCCAGCACCATCTGAATCACAGGCATGGTGATCAGGGTGGCCAGAATGGGATTCCACTCCGGATAGAACTGGATAAAGGACATCAGTATGGTCAGCAGCATGATAATGGTGGAACCGATATTGGGTATGAAGTTGAACAGGATGGCCAGGAATCCCCAGAGGAGATAGAAATCAAGGCCTATAAAATAGAGGGCTGTCCCCACCAGAAGACCCGTGGCCGTAGAGATTCCCAGCTTGACAGAGAGATAGCGGGCGATCTGGGAGTTGATTTTCCGTATAATCCTCCGCAGTCTCAGCTGTTCGTTCTGCCTGGGAAAGGCCATCTTCATCTTCCTCTCCGAAAGCGGATTCTCCAGCAGCATAAACACCACGAAAAAGAGAACGATGACCAGCTGCCCCGCAAAAGAGACGAATGATATGGAGAAGTTGTAGAGCCCCGAACGGAGACTGCCTGACAGCTGCAGCACCTCCAGAATGTCCTCAGGCAGATTATAACGGATAACAAGTCCATGAATAATTATGCTGAAACGCTCCTGATAGTAGCCGAGTACGGAGATAAAGGAGGTTATGCTGGTATAGAAAAACCAGCCTATCATATAAAGCCCCACCATCAGGATGACGATAACCAGAACCACCGCCAGAACACGGGGAATTCTCTTGTTAAAATGGGCCACCAGGGGGGACAGGATAAACGAAAGGAGCAGCGCAATCACCAGTGGAAGAAAGAGAGGCTGCAGGATATGGAGAACGGCTCCCAAAGCTATTATGGTCAGGATCCCGAGAAAAACCGTATTCAGTCGCATTTTCATGTACTGATCATAGTATGAATAGCCGTTCTCTGCCTATACTTTTATCCCGGGCGGCCCCCTCCTCTTTCCCCTGAGGGGCGTTTTACGCTAAGATACGGCCGTGACAGACATTAACTTCAATACAATCAGTTTCAGTATCAGCGCTCCCTACGTCAGGGGCCTCCCTGCGGACAGGGGTATGGAGATCGCCTTCGCCGGTCGTTCCAATGCAGGAAAATCAAGCGCCCTGAATGCACTGGCGGGCCGGAAAAATCTGGCGAAAACCTCATCGGTGCCCGGAAAGACCCAGCATATCAACCTTTTCCGGGTCGTGGATGATCTGTACATCGCCGACCTTCCCGGTTACGGCTACGCCAAGGTTCCCCCTGCGGAAAAGAAGAGATGGCAGCAGGAGATGACCGACTACATCCTGAACAGGGAGTGCCTGGCCGGGATCGTCCTTCTTATGGATATACGCCATCCCCTCACGGAACTGGACCGGGCCATGCTGGATCTGGCCGTGGCCGGGGACAGGGAAGTGCATATCGTGCTGAGCAAGGCGGACAAGCTGAAGACCGGCGCCCGGAAGAAGACCCTGAGCGACATGAACAAGGCCCTCAGAGGCCTGACGATCCCCTGGAGCATACAGACCCTGTCGGCCGTCAAGAAGGACGGTGTGAAAGAACTGCAGCAGCAGATCCGCTTCTGGTATGGGAATGCCTGATCCCCCGGTTTGAGTGAGAAAGGGTTTGATCTGTCGGATCATCCCGTCAGGGGCAAAAAAAACCCGATACCATGGCATGCAAACCGTGGATCGGGTTCGACTTTATGAAATTACCGCTCCTATTGGAGGGCTTTCGTTTTATAGCTTTGTTTCGGTAAGGTATTCGGTCCTCAAACAGGTTTCAAAAAGGGCCTTGGGCATAAACTCTTTACGCTCTTCCATCCAGCCGCTTCTGTCTCTGGTAATCTTGACCTGATAACCGTCCTTGCTCTCCCGCAGGATTTCCAGGATCTCTTTCCGTCCCGGAGTCCCCTTGATCGTGTAGGCTTTTTTCATTTTGAACTCCTTTCCCGACTGCAAAAATACCTCTTCTAAAGACGCGCACATCCGGGTATACCAAGATTATCGGCATATAAGAACGCGATATTAGCATCACATCCATCTTTACGGGTATTGCCTTTTCACGCCTGGTTTGAAAAGATAGGGACATGCCTGTAATTGCTCTGGGAGGAATCAAACACAGCGGGAAATCCACGGTGGGCCGTCTCTTGTCTACCGAGCGGAATATTCCATTCAGCGATCTGGACGATCTGATACGGACAAACCTCCCCCCGAAATGGACGATCCGGAAATGGTACAGAGAGAAGGGCCGTCAGGCCTTTATGGATAGCGAAGCAGCCTCTTTGAGACGTTACATGGACGCGGCGGCTCCCGAAGATTTAAGACTCCTCGGTCTGGGCGGGGGAACTCTGGAAAATCCAGAGGCTCTGAAAATCCTTAAAAAAGAGGGGGCCTGCATCATCATCCTGGATGAAAAGGAAGAGACCCTCTACCGCAGGATCATCAAAAACGGCGTTCCTCCCTTCCTCGATCCCGAGTCTCCCGAGGAGTCGTTTCACGAGCTTTACGAACACAGGCGGAAGACCCTGCTGGAGCAGGGAGATCATATTATCAATATCCACGGTCTGGACCGGCACGAAAGCGCGGCGGCGGCAGACCGGGTCATCAGGAGTATCTATGGCGGGTAACAGTTTCGGAACGGTTTTCAGAATCACGACTTTCGGCGAATCCCACGGACTGGGCGTCGGCGTCATTGTAGACGGAGTCCCCCCGGGACTTCCGATTTCGGAAGAGGATATTCAGCCCGAGATGGACAGGAGAAAACCGGGACAGTCGGATATGACCACCCCCCGGAAGGAGAGCGATACCGTTACCATCCAAAGCGGCGTTTTCGAAGGAAAGACAACGGGCGTCCCTCTTATGATGATCCTCCACAACACCAATACCATAAGCAGCGACTACAACGATGTTAAGGACAAGTACCGTCCCGGTCACGCCGATTATACCTACCATAAAAAGTATGGCATCCGGGACTGGCGGGGCAGCGGCCGGGCGTCCGGGAGGGAGACCGCCGGCAGGGTGGCCGCCGGAGCGGTGGCAAAAAAGATTCTGGCCGGAAGAGGGATCACCGTCAGCGCCTACACAAAAGCCGCTGCAGGTATACAGTGTGAAAAGTACATCCCCGAACAGATTGAGAAAAATCCCTTAAGAGCCTGCGATCCCGAAGCCGCTGTAAAGATGACCGAAGTGGTAGAGCGTCTGATAGCCGAAGGAAACAGCGCCGGAGGCATCATCGAATGCCGGATAAACGGTGTGCCCGCCGGACTGGGTGAACCGGTGTTCGACAAGCTGGAAGCAGATCTCGGCAAAGCCATACTCTCCATAGGGGCTGTGAAAGGCTTTGAAGTGGGCGAAGGCTTTGGGGCAGCCGATATGTTCGGCTCAGAGCATAACGATGATATGAATGCCTCCGGCTTCATCAGCAACCATGCGGGAGGCATCACCGGAGGCATTTCGACGGGACAGGAGATCATTTTCCGGGCCGCGGTAAAACCCACAGCCTCCATCTCCGCTCTCCAGCACAGCATAGACAATAAAGGTCATGAAACGGAAATACGAACAGAAGGGCGTCACGATCCCATTATCTGTCCCCGTATCGTCCCTGTAATGGAGGCCATGGCCGCCATTGTGCTCTGCGACCATCTCCTGCGCTTTGAGGGCCAGAAGGCCCTCCAGATGAGCTGAAAGGACTTTTACTGTTCGGAGCGGGCCGCTACAATCAGAGCCGGCTGTCCGCTCCCCGCCGCCGAGCCGTCCCAGTCGCCGTAGGTTTCCCACTCGGCAAAGGCGTTCATGCTGAGTAGCGCCATCAAAGCCTCGGGGAGAAGGGGGTAATGGGTCACCGAATTGCAGTAGCACTCTCCGCTCCGTTTGTCCTCGAGGGAAGTATGAAAAAAAAGCCTTCTCTCATCATCAGAGCGCCTGTATTCCCGAATAAAGCGGCTGTTTTCTCCTTCCAGAACAGGAAATCCCTGGCCCTCCTCCCTAATATTCATATAGTTCAGGATCTGTAAAACCAGGAGCCCCCCCGGCTTGAGCGCAGAACAAACCTTCCCGAGGAATCGGATCTGCCCCGGAAAATCTATATGGACAAGGGTATTCCCCAGGCAGGTAATGACATCATACTCCTTATCACCGCAGAAAAGATCCGTATCGGCCAGATCTCCGGTGCGGAATATCTCTTCAGGGGATAAAGCACCCGTTATTCCGTCCTCGGCAAGCCCTTTCCGGGCCAGATCGATCATGGACGAATCCAGATCAAAGCCTCTGGCATCCACCCCTTCCTTCCTAAGGCGCCTGACAAGGGCGCCGCTGCCGCAGCCGGCATCCATCAGTGTCATCCCGGGTCCGCAATGTTCTCTGACAAAGGAGAGACAGTCCGTATCCAGGGGAAAGATCTCGTCATAGTAGCGGGACAGCATAGTATAAAAATCCATGAATTACTCTTCCTTTCCTATCATTATGCCTGCAGCGCCCAAAAAAAACCGCCCCGGAAGGCGGTTTTCATCAGAATTAATATACTTATCAGTCGGCGGGAGAGAAATCAGACTTCTCAGCTCCGCAGAGAGGGCATACCCAATCCTCGGGAATATCGGCGAATTCTGTTCCGGGGGCTACACCGTTATCGGGATCGCCATCGGCGGGATCATAGATATAGCCACAAACATCACATACATATTTCATCTTAACACCTCCGCTACCGGTATCATTACCGGTTTAAATAAATTATTTAATGCAATCCTATATATTGCAAGTATTATTTAAGATTTTTCAGGCCTTCCAGAGACCATGCAGATTACAGTACTCCCTGGCGCTTACCTGCTTTGCGTCCACACAAAACTCTGCAACAGGCTGATCACCGGGCTTCAGATTCTGACGGTAAACTTTTCCATCGGCAATCAATTCAATCCACTGAATAGAGTGCTCTTCGGTCATGGGATGAAGGGTACTTCCAACAGTGACCTTGTAACCCTTGTCGGTTTTCTCGATTACGGGAACATGCTTTTCTGTGGAGGAATCGGCCGTCTTTTCGTCCATGAGCTTCATATTCTCACCGCAGCAGACAAGGGGAGCGCCTCCGGCATAGAGGACTTCCACAATATTCCCACAGTGCTCACATTTATAAACCTGATTTACCGCATTCATTGTATTTCTCCTAAAATAAGTTTTCTAAAAAAAATTCGATTACCAGTTTTCACCCAGCAGCTCAAAATGGGCCTGAGGATGGTCACAGGCGGGACATTTAGCCGGAGCCTTCTTGCTTTCGACGATGTAACCGCAATTTCGGCATCTCCAGACAACGGCCTCGCTCTTCTCAAACATCGTTCCCTCATCGATCAGCTTCTTCAGTCCGAGATATCTCTTTTCATGCTGCTTTTCTGCAACGGCGATCGCTTCAAAAACAGAGGCGATAGCTGAAAAGCCTTCCTCCCTGGCTGTTTCTGCAAACTCGGGATACATTACGGTCCACTCATGGTGCTCACCGGCGGCGGCTTCGGCCAGATTTTCACTGGTTGTTCCGATTACGCCTGCGGGAAAGCTTCCGGTGATCTCCACTTCGCCGCCTTCCAGCATCTTGAACAGTCTCTTGGCATGTTCTTTTTCCTGATTAGCTGTCTCTTCGAACACATCGGCTACCTGTACATACCCTTCCTTCTTTGCCTTGGACACAAAGTAGGTATAACGGTTTCTTGCCTGAGACTCTCCGCAAAATGCTGTGAGGATGTTCTTTTCCGTTTTAGTACCTTTCAAACTTGCCATAGATAACTCCTTGATAACATTTTATGTATTTTTTCAGACGTCCCGTCCTTTAAAAAAGGAGTGCATACGGGTTTTTCGTCTGTATGAAAACCAGTTTGATTTAAATTAAACTATATACTTTCAATTCCCATTTTCAAGTTCACGGGAGCATTCGCTGCAAAGTCCCTGATAATTCAGAGATTTCGCCGTGATTTTTCTTTCCTTCACCCAGGGGTGATGACGGTCCAGCTCAGGAGCCTTCAGGTCAAAGGGAATATCCTCTATCTTACCACAGATCTCGCAGCGGAAGTGGGGATGAGGGCTCACATTATAATCAAAACGCTTCTGCCCTCCCGTAGTTTCAATCTTTATGATCACACCCTGCCGGGCCAGGTTTTCCAGATTCCTGTACACCGTGCCAAGACTGATGCGGGGAAGCTCTTTTCTGACCTGTTCATAAACCATATCCGCCGAGGGATGCTCCCTGCTCCTGCTCAGGGTATCCAGAATAATCTGTTTCTGAGCCGTCATGCGCGTTCCGTTCATACAAATGATAATAATTACTATTACCATTAAGTGTCAAGAAGATTCTTATTTTTTTTCTGGAGGCTCCCTTTCATACATAGTAGGACTGCTGACTTTTGCGCACCCGCCGTCTGGAGGCCCGGATCTCGTCTGCATAGCTCACAATAAGGGCCCCCAGCCTTTCCCTCAGCTGAGAATAGCCGAACTCGGCAGCCGCCGCGCAAAAGCTTTCCTCCACTCTCATTCCTGCATACTCCTTGTCCGCAATCAGTCTGTATACAGCCTCAAGAGTCCTGTCATCGATGATCAGCCGTCCCTTCTCATCGTAATGGTCGCGGATCTCAAGAGGCCTGACTCCCGAACCTTTGATATCCGTTTTGTAAACGAGGTAGGTCGTAGAGACCACAGGGACACGGGCGGCAAAGGCTTCCAGCAGGGCATTCCCGAACCCCTCCCAAAGGGGTAGATAGGTCACAAGATCCGCATTCACCAGCACATCCCTGTTGGTAAAACAGATCTTCCCTTTTCTACGACAGCGGTTTGAAGCCACCCTGTCGGATATCATGTGAAGAGAAATTTCATACCGGGAGGCCACCACCTGAATTTCCTGAAGATAGTCGGTCTCCAGCTCATCCCCATGATAAAGGGAGATGATGAAACGGATCCTGTCGGCCAGTTCGGGATAGCGCTCCATCAAACGTCCTGTCAACCTCAATGAGTCCTCAATCCTTTTGCGGGGCACGATACGGGTAGGCTGAACGATAAGAATATCATCTTCACGGAATCCCAGCTCCCTGCGGAACTGGCTGTTGTACTCATCAGGTACGGGGGGATGCTCAAAGTCCTCACAGTTGGGAATAATATGGGGCATAACCCTCTTTACGGACCGCAGAATATGGGCCGCATAAGAAGAGATCACCACATGCTCCAGAGAAAGGTCTCTGGGCGGCATGATCCGGTTCATAAGAGAATCTATACAGGGATCGCTGAAACGGCTCCGCTCCCACCAGAAGTCATGATGGTGAAAAAGCACGGCCATCCCCATCTCACTTGCCAGCTCATAGACGGCCACGGCCCCCAGAAGGGTCATGGGCATGGCATTTGTGTTTTCCGCAATGATCAGATCAATTTTATTCTGTTGAATAAACTCGTATATCTGTGCTGCGATTTCACGGCCCTCCCGGAGAAGCTCAGACTCTATGCTGCCCACCTTCTTGTCACTCAGGTGAATCGGCCTTTTGCTTAGAAACGGGAAAACCGAACTTTCATAGTAACTCTGCCGGGGTGAATCAAAACTGAGATCCTCAATAAGCAGGCGCTTTTTTGCAGCGACGTAATCCAGTTCGGATCTGAAAAGCCCTGCGACGGCGAAAAGATCATGCCCCAGCTCGCTGAGAACTTCCATCCACTTATCCGCTTCCAGAGAAACGCCGTCCACATCGCCCAGCTTTCCGCTGATAAAACAGATTTTGAATCGCTCATCCTTCATATTTTCAGTCTAAGGAATCAGAAAGGCCGATGCAAATCCGCGACAGTATCAGACGCTGCTGCGGGCAAACATATACCCCACCCCTCTTACGGTCTTCAGGAATTCGGGTCGGGAGGGCTCGGTTTCAATCTTTTTTCTCAGATGCCGGATATGAACATCTACGGTTCTTTCATCACCGTAGTGTCGGCTGTCAGCCGACCATACACGGTTGAGCAGCTCCCTGCGATTGAAAGTCCGCCCTTCGTTTCTGAGAAAGAACAGAAGCAGCTTGTACTCAATGGGTGTCAGTTCGATTTCCAGCCCCTGCCTGCGCAGACTCATAAACTCCCGGCTCAGGCGATAGGGGCCGAAGCGGTACTCACCATTTCCCGACTCCGGAGACAACATCCCGTAGGAACGCCTCAGACGGGCGTTGATCCTGGACAAAAGCTCTCCCATGCTGTAAGGCTTGACCAGATAGTCGTCGGCACCGCCCTCAAGACCGTTGATCTTATCCCGATCTTCATCCCGGGCAGTCAGCATAATCACAGGGAAGCGTTCTCCCCTCCCCCTCAGCGTCCGGCAGATATCAAAGCCGTTCATCCCGGGGAGACGGATATCAAGAAGAAGGAGGGAAGGCTTTATCCCATCCAGCTCCCGGAAGAAAGACTCACCGTCCCTGAAATGCCGGACCCTGTAGCCCGCGGATTCCAGGGCCAGAATAAGCCCCTTGGCCACGGAGCTGTCGTCTTCTATGCTTACAATAAGGTAATCGCTGTTCATGGAGTCATTAATATACAATGAAAGGAGGGGACTCATCAAACATCTTTCATATTTTCAAAAGGGGATCTGCCGTAATCAAAAAAGACCGTCCCCTGAAGGAGACGGTCCCGTTCACCACTCTTTTACGGCAGCTAAGCGCTGGGGGCTGAACAATTTATTCAGAAACGGAGCCCTTGACCACGTGACAGGCCACATGATGACCCGGTGCCAGCTCTTCCAGCACAGGAGTCTTCTCCCGGCATACCTTCTGCGCCAGGGGGCAGCGTGAGGCGAAACGGCATCCTTCGGGGGGATCGATGGGACTCATAACATCCCCGGGCAGCACGACCCTTTTGTTCCCCCGGGTGATGTCCGGATCGGGAATGGGAATGGCCGACAGAAGAGCCTGTGTGTAGGGATGAAGGGGGTTGCTGTAAAGCTCATCAGCCTCGCAAACCTCCATCAGCATCCCCAGATACATAACGCCGATTCTGTCGGAAATATGCTTCACCATGGACAGATCGTGAGCAATGAACAGATAGGTCAGGCCCATCTCATTCTGCAGATCTTCCATCATATTGACCACCTGAGCCTGAATGGAAACGTCCAGAGCCGAGATAGGCTCGTCGCAGATGACCAGATCGGGCTCCACGGCCAGAGCGCGGGCGATGCCGACCCTCTGGCGCTGACCGCCTGAGAACTCATGGGGATAGCGGTTGGCATGCTCTCTCTTGAGTCCTACCCGGTTCAGAAGGTCATAGATTCTCTCCTGCCTCTCCGTTCCTGACGCGATATGATGGGTGGAGATTCCCTCGCCGATGATGTCTGTAACGGTCATACGGGAGTTGAGAGAGGCGTAGGGATCCTGAAAGATCATCTGTATCCTCTTGCGGTAGGGCTTCATCTCCTTCTCATGCATTGCGGCCAGATTCCGGCCGTCGAAGTTGATCTCTCCCCCCGTGGGGTTGTAGAGACGAAGGATGGTCCGACCCGTAGTGGACTTGCCGCAGCCCGACTCCCCGACAAGACCGAAGGTCTCGCCCTTCTTTATCTCAAAGGAGACTCCGTCCACGGCCTTGAGATAGGATTTCTTCTGTTTGAAGAATCCCTCCCGCATGATGGGAAAATATTTCTTGAGGTCCTTTACTTCCAAGAGGACATCATTGTTACTCATGGTCTCCTCCTGCTTTTTCATAGTTTTCCACCTGGGGTGCGTCCTTGTGCAGGAGCCAGCAGGCGGAGCTGTGGGTTTCGCTCAGAGCGAAGGTGGGAGGTCTCTCGGTCAGACAGATCTCCATGGTATGGGGGCAGCGTCCGGAGAAGGGGCAGCCCTCGGGGGGATGCAGCAGATCGGGAGGAGAACCTTCGATGGGCACCAGCCTCTCTTTCTCTCCCTCCACAAGCTTGGGAACCGACTTGTGCAGTCCCACGGTGTAGGGATTCTGGGGATTGTAGAAGATGTCCCGTTCGGTCCCCTGCTCCATAACCGTACCGCCGTACATGACGATGATATGGTCGCAGATCTCGGCGATGACCCCCAGGTCGTGGGTGATCATGATGATAGACGCGTTGATCTTCTCTTTCAGATCGTTCATCAGATCCAGAATCTGGGCCTGTATGGTCACATCCAGAGCCGTGGTAGGCTCGTCGGCGATGAGCAGTCTGGGATTGCAGGATAGGGCGGTGGCGATCATTACACGCTGCCGCATTCCTCCGGAGAACTCATGGGGAAAGCTGTGAATCCGTTTCTCCGGTTCGGGGATACCCACGAGACGAAGCATCTCGATAGCCTTCTCCAGAGCCTCTTTCCGGCTGACCTTCTGATGGCGGCGGATAACCTCCACCATCTGGTTCTTGATGGTGTATACGGGGTTCAGAGAGGTCATGGGATCCTGGAAGATCATGGCGATCTCATTTCCCCTGAGATCCGAGAGCTCCTTCTGTGAGAGCTTGGTCAGGTCTCGTCCATCGAAAAGAACCTCACCCTCCTTGATCTTTCCGGGCTCTTCGATCAGCCCCATGATGGAGAGGGCGGATACGCTTTTGCCGCTTCCCGACTCTCCGACGATACCGAGGACGTCTCCCTTCTTCAGGCTGTAGGAGGCTCCCCGTACGGCCTGAATCTCACCGTGATGGGTGTAGAAGGAGGTCTTCAGATTATGTACTTCTAACAGGTTTTTATCATCCATTGTTACTTATCATCCTTTTCTCAGTCTCGGGTCCAGAGCGTCCCGCAGTCCGTCTCCCAGAAAGTTAAAGGAGAGCATGGTTACGGCGATGGCCAGGGAGGGGAAGAAGAGCTGGTAGGGATAGGACATCAGTCCGGCCAGCGAATCGTTGGCCAGGGTTCCCCAGGAGGCCATGGGCGCGGAGACACCCAGTCCGATAAACCCGATAAAGGCCTCTGTAAAAACGGCCTGGGGAATCATCATGGTCATGGAGACGATGATGGGACCCATGGCATTGGGAATCAGGTGGCGGAAAATGATATGATGCCGGGCGACGCCCAGGGCCTGGGCAGCCAGAACGAACTCCTGATTCTTCAGGCTGAGCACCTGACCTCTGACCAGACGGGCCATAACGACCCAGTACACCGATCCCAGGGCGATAACCATGGTCCACAATCCCCGGTTGCCCACGATAACCATGATCAGGATAACATAGAGGACCAGGGGGATGGAGTTGAGAATATCCACGATTCTCATCATGATCGTATCGGTTCTTCCCCCCTCGTATCCGGCGGCGGAACCGTAGACGACTCCGATAAAAAGGTTTACCAGGGAGGCCACCAGGGCGACGGTCAGGGAGATCCGGGCTCCGTACATAACACGGATCAGAAGGCTCCGTCCCAGTACATCCGTACCGAAGGGATAGGTCTTATTGCCCACCTTCTTGAAGGGGGTTGTAATCTCCTTTCCGTCGTAGAGGAAGGAGTAGTCGTAGTCATACCCCATCTTGTTCTTGAGCAGGTTGTAGGAGAAGTCGAGGACGACCGTCTTTCCTTCATACTCGTAGGTATAGTGCTTTCTGACGGGATCGGTTTTAGTCTTCTCCATCCGTCCCAGCAGTGCGCCCTTCTCGGAAACCACCAGGAGCTTGTAGTCCTTGGTCAGATAGACGAAAAAGTCCTCATCCAGCTGATAAATGGAAAGACGGGGCGGAACATTGGCATAGTCCAGATTCTGATCCGAATAGCTTCCGGACACCATCATGGGACCGAATACGGCGACCATCACGATGAGGATAACGCCGCCCAGGCCGATCATGGCCATGGTATGGTTCTTCAAACGCCGCCAGGCATCCTGCCAGTAGGTCAGGCTGGGGCGCATCTTCTCGGGAATTTCCCGAACGCTTCTATCTATAAATGCAAACTGATTGCTGTCCATGACTCTACTTGCTCTCCTTCTCGAATCTGATCCGGGGATCAATCAGGGCATAGGCCACGTCCACCAGCAGAACCATAAGGATGTAGAAGCTGGCATACATAACGGTGATTCCCATGATAACGGTGTAGTCCCGGTTGGAAACGGACTCTACAAAATAACGTCCGATGCCGGGGATGGCGAAGATCCTTTCCACGACGAAAGAGCCGGTCATCAGGGCCGCGATAGTGGGTCCCAGATAGGTGACAACGGGAATCAGGGCGTTCTTGACGGCGTGCTTGCCGATCACCGACCACTCCCTCAGGCCGTTGGCTCTGGCCGTCCGGACATAGTCCTGTCTTAAGACCTCAAGCATGGAGGAACGGGTCAGACGGGCTACGAAAGAGAGGGAGTAGCCTCCCAGAGCCAGAACCGGACCGATATAGCTCAGGGGACCGTCCAGACCGAAAGGAGGCAGCCATCCCAGTTTACCGGAGAGAAAATATATGATCAGCGATGCGATGACGAAGCTGGGGATGGTAACGCCCAGGGTGGCCATAAACATCACGAAATAGTCGATGGGTTTGTTCTGCTTGAGGGCAGAAATAATGCCTATGGGCACACCGAGAATAACGATGACGAGAACCGCTAAAAAACCAACAGTCGCGGTTGCGGGAAAGCCTTCAATGATCAGTTCATTGACGCTTATTCCGACCTTTGAAAAAGAGGGACCTAAGTTGAAGGTCACCAGGCCTTTCATATAATCCAGATACTGCAGATGCAGGGGCTGGTCCAGTTTGTACTTCTCGTTGAGAACCTTCATTATCTCCGGAGGAACGGGTTTCTCTCTTGTAAAAGGGCCGCCCGGAATGGAGTGCATCATAAAAAAGGTGACCGTGGCGATCATCAGGACCGTCAGCAGAGAATAAATCAGGCGCCGTACGAAGTATTGTTTCATACAGGGATCTCCTTAACCTGAAAGCTGTTTTTTTAAATTTCAGGTTTATATAACAAGGGCCGCCTCTCCCTCTGCAGAGAGAGACGGCCCGAGATTCAGTTCATCAGATATTCAAAAAGATTATCTTTCGATATAGGCAGTGGTAAAGTCCATCTGTCCCAGCATGCTTCTGTCCCAGCCCTTCAGGTGGGGGCTGGAGAGGAAGAAGTCGGTGTAGTGATACACGGGAACGATGGGCATATCGTTCATAAGAACTTCCTGAGCCTCGTACAGAGCCTTGTAGTGCTCGGCACCGACGGTTGAGGAAGCCTTGGCAAGGGCTTCATTGTACTTGGGGTTGTTGTAGTTGGGATCGTTGTAGTCATTCCCGTCAACAAAGATCGCCAGAAGTCCCATGGGATCGAGGAAGTCGGTCAGCCAGCCGCCGCGGGCTACTTCGTAGTCTCCGGCCTTTCTGGTGTCCTGGAATACGGCCCACTCCTGATTCTCGAGATCACACTCGATTCCCAGGTTGGTCTTCCACATTTCCTGAACCATCTCGGCAACCAGCTGGTGGCCTTCGGCGGTGTTGTACATCAGAGTAAACTTGGGGAAGCCCTCTCCACCGGGGTATCCGGCTTCGGCCAGGAGCTTCTGTGCGGCTTCAATGGTGCTGCCGTCGGTAGCCAGTCCGTAGGTACCGGCGGTTTCAAAAAAGTCCCGTCCCTGATTGTCGGGGAATCCGGGAGGTACGAAACCGGCAGCGGGAACTTCACCGCTGGCCTTGGTCTCTACGATCTTCTCACGGTCGATGGCCATGGCCAGAGCCTTTCTGACTCTGACGTCCTTCCAAAGCTCAAGATCCATATTGAAGTTGTAGTAGTAGGTTCCCAGCAGGGGGAATACGTAGAACTCGGGGTTCTCGGCGATCAGAGCGGGGACTTCGGCGGGGGGGATGGAGTTCTGGTGGAGAAAATCAAACTCACCGGCCTTGTAGGCGGTATAACCGGTGGAAGCGGCATCGATGAACTTGACGTTGATCACATCCAGTCCTACGCCGTCAGCCTTCCAGTAGTTCTCGTTCTTTTCCAGAGTCATACCGTCGCCCACCTTGTAGGAGGTCAGCTTGTAGGCACCATTGGAAACGGCCAGTTCGGGAGTCTTGGCCCAGAGACCGTCGGCGCCGCCTTCAGCCTCTACGGAGGACTGCTTCACGGGCAGAAAGTGGTAAAAGGAGGTCAGGGAAACAAAATAGTCAGTGGGAGCACTCAGAGTGACCTCAAAGGTCAGATCGTCTACGGCTCTGATACCGACTTCATCAACAGAAACCTCACCGTTGTTGGCGGCCTCGGCATTTACAACATTTGTATAGTGCCAGATCCATCCGTATTCGGAAGCGGTGGCGGGATCTATGGCTCTTTTCCAGGAATAGACGAAGTCATGAGCCGTCAGGGGGGAACCGTCCGACCATTTGGACTCTCTCAGGTGGAAGGTAACGACCTTGCCATCTTCGGAAAGATCCCAGCTCTTGGCGATACCGGGGATAACCTCACCGCTTCTTTCACGGACGAGTCCCTCATGGGTATTGCTGATGACGTCACCGCCGTCGGAGGCTCCATTGAGACCCGGGTCGATGGTTTTAGGATCGGAAGCCAGGTTCCAGTTCATAACGACGGGACCGGCGGGAGCTTCCTTTACTTCGGCGGTTGCGACTTCAGAGGCCTCTTTCTTCTTTCCGCAGCTGACCAGCAGCATGGGAAGAATAAGAAGCGCAGCGAGTGCAAGAAAAAGATTTCTTTTCACTTCCTTTCTCCTTGTGTGTGAAATTAGATACGGGCAAAACCGTAAAAAAGAGTATATCTATCCTATGGGAACAGAATAATCTTAGGCAGATAGAACCCGATCATATAACTTTAATCTTACAAACCTGCTTAGTCAATGTTGTAAATTAGACATCAACAGTATTCGCTTTATGCAACAGGAAGCATAAATATTAGACCAACAATCGATAATATTCACCCAAACCGTATTTTCAACAAACATTGAGGAATCTTTATACAGAAGACAATTTTTTCCTGACATTACTAGAATAGCTGTCCATATAAAGTTCATATTTTTTTCATATTTCCTCACCATGAACGGGGAGCATCCTACATTTTCGTATGATGCTTTCATTTTTCATAGAGCCGCTGCAGGGAGGGAGGAAACCAGGATGTGAAATCCGGGTTCCCCTGCCATATTCCCCCGAGGAGCTGAGGCCTGCTGCTGTGAAACAGAGGTAACAGATGAAAATCTTTCCTGAACAGAACATCCTCCGCTTCTTTTACAAGATCATAATCGCCACCGGCCTTCAAAGCCCTCACAAGGGCCTGTTCGAAGAGATCTCCGCCGCTCTTACCGTACACTCCGCCGGGAAGAAACTGGATCAGCAGCTCCGAAGGGTCGGGAGACATGAACAGCCAGCCCCCCACGGCCAGATCGTATTCCCCCCTCTCTCTGGCCTGTAGAAAATCACGGCTCTCCATCGCTTTCAATTCCACACTGATGCCCTGTTTCTCCCTCCACTGCCTGATAAGAGCCCGGGCTGTCTGAAGATGCCCTGTATCAGAAGGGCAGATAAGCGTGAGAGTCTCCCCGGACAGTCCCGGAAGAGACGCAGTCTCATGGAAGTCGATCCCTTCCCCGGAGAGTTGTTTATAATCATAACCGGGAAACAGAGAGGGAGGCAAAATTGAAAAGGCCGGCAGGCGGGCTGCCCGGTGAAGATCCTTCAGAAGCTTGTCCCTGTCGATGTTCCCGGGAAGGAACGACCTTGGTTCGCCCCTGTCCGGAAGGCTCCTCTCCCTGTTGAGAATATAGAAGTAGGAACTGAATCCGGCAGGTTCAAAATAATCGGCACGCCCTTCAAGCTCCTCTATCCTATGAAGGGGAAAAGCATCAGGCGCCAGCCAGTCAGCCCTGCTATTCCTGTTGTCTCTGTAGTCAAAAAAGAGTTCCAGGGCTTTTTCACGGTTTTCCGGCACAAGAATACGCAGTATTTCGGGTCCCCCGGAACGGAAGGATGAAGAGAGACCCTCCCTGAGCCTCAGAGTGATGGTCCCTTCCTTCAGGTCTGCTATTTCATAGGCGCCGGAGCTGTTCAGATTCTCAGGGATTCCGTACAGATGATCCCCCCTGTCAAAGACCTCCGGCGGATAGAGATAGAATGCCGGAGCGGCCAGAGACTCCGGTCGGCAGGGTTTTTCAAACTCCAGAATCATTTTATGGTCGTCAAGGATCCGGATGCCGGGCAGACTCTCCGGAAGGTCTTCTTCTCTGCGCTCCCCCTGCCCGGCATATTGACCGATATAATCCCGCCCCCCTTTTATAAGGGACGCCATATAGAGAGAGGCGGGGGTTCCGCTCAGCAGGACCCGAAGCCAGGAGTCACGCAGTTGAGCCGCCCTGACCTGAGTTCCATCGCTCCAGAAAGATTCCCCCAGGGTGAGACGGCAGCTCATCCTGTCGGAGCTGAACTGCCAATCCGAGGCCAGAGCCGGAAGACAACGTCCCGTTGCGGCATCGAAGTCCAGAAGCCCTGCAAAGAGCTGGGCGGCCAGAAGCTCATCGGCGCTGTTTCCCGCTCCCGGAAAAGCTTTCCTCCGCCCCGGGTCCAGGGTGATAAGCGTAAATGACCTCTCCCCGTCTGCCTCTGTTCCGGAGAGAAAAGCCTTCTCATTCCCGTCCCGTCTTCCTGAGGCAAAAGTGGCGGAAAGAGAAAGAAAAAGTACAGAGACGATCATAAAAAAACGGTTTTTTCTCATATATACAATCATAAAAGAACATATGAAAAACTGCTATATCAATTCTTGAACTGAACATGCATTATACCTTGCCAAAACCCCTGAAATGAGCGCATTATTACATGCTATGAGTAAATCAATTGATAAGTTTCAGGAAATGGTTGTCCAACTGAAAAGCAACCTGAAGGGCGACTATGAAGCCCGCCCCGACAATGTTTATCTTGAAGGGGAAGCAGCCAACCGGAAGATCATTGGGGATTTCGTCGAGTCCGTAATGAAGCCCGGCAGCGCCATCAGAGGCGTGGAAAATCTTAAAAAACTCAACGAATACAGCAGTATGGGCAAGTCCTGTCTGCTTTTAATAGAACACTACAGCAACTTCGACTATCCCGCCCTATACAGGCTTATAGAAAATACGGAAGGACTGGGTCCCGAAGTGGCCGACAGACTGCTCCCCATTCAGGGGATGAAACTCTCTGAATCCAGCGATCTGACCGCCGCATTCTCCAACTCCTACAATACCATCGTCATCTACCCGAGCCGAAGCATTGATGCAGAGTCCGATCCCGAAAGAAGAGCGGAGATACGGAAAATCAGTCTTCCCATCAACCATGCGGCCATGAGGGAACTCACAAGCAGGAAATACCACGGCAGTATCGTAATCGTCTTTCCCGCAGGGACCCGTTACAGACCCTGGGCTCCCGATTCCAAGAAAGGGGTACGTGAGATCTACACCTACCTGAAGGCCTTCGACTATATCTCTTTTATCAGCATCAACGGCAACCTCCTCGTCCCCTGCCGCGAAGACGATATGGAAAAGGATACCCTTCAGGAGGA
Organism: Oceanispirochaeta sp.; assembly: GCA_963556075.3. Classification (GTDB taxonomy): domain Bacteria; phylum Spirochaetota; class Spirochaetia; order DSM-2461; family DSM-2461; genus Oceanispirochaeta. The sequence continues at coordinate 372,685 of CAUVYB020000002.1, forward strand.
TGTCATTCTCTTTTCCGTATCCGAACCGGTCAGAGGAAAGGATTTCCGCCAGAAGAAGATTGATGACGCTCCCGAAGGATGCGATCCCAAGCAGTATGTGGTGGATCAGGTGATGGCCGAGCTGGATGCGAATCACAGGGAAGCCGAAGAATACAGACAGGGTCTGCTTTAAGGAAGAGCCCCGCCATTTTTGTTTATTTCTGAAAAAACCGGCTGTGGAGCCGGTTTTTTTGTCCTTTATAGCTTAAAGCTGTCTGAATTTACAGATGAAGCTAAGCATCCCCGCCCTGTTCATAGAACCAGCTCTTGAGATCGAGAATCTGCCAGCCCCCCGTATCCCGGAACCCCCGGCGGCTCAGATTATGCCTGAGGACCTCCCCTTCCGGCGGCAGACTGATGATCATAAAGGAAGCCCCCTTCTCGTAACAGGAATGAGACGCGCGGTCCAGAAGACCCGAGGCGACTCCAGCCCCTCTGTACTCGGGGAGAACATAGAAACAGGTCAAGACGGCATACTCGTCCTTCAGAGAGAAGGCGAGAAGAGCGCAGACCGAGCCCTCCGGGCTGAGAGCCTTGAACAGGATCTGACGGCCGTCGGTCATACAGGGAGAGTTCAGCAGAAGGCGGCGAACTCCTTCGGGATAGTCCAGGTATAGTTCCTGCTCATAGAGGCGGCGGAAGGTCTCTGCCGACTCTTCATCCGCCCCTGATTCCTCCATGGAGAACTCATCAAGAAACAGATCGCCCGTCTCCTCCGGCTCCAGCCCCAGGGATTCCACCCCCCAGAATTCACAAAGTTCGCCATACCAGAGACGCACCCGCCTTTTCATCTCTCTGTCCTTGTGAGCAAACCAGAGTTTTTCCAGATCGGGCCGTTCCTTCAGCACATTCTTAAAGCCCCGGAAAACGCCGCGGCCCGAACTGAGGATCTGTCTCAGACGCTCCCGGTAGACAGGATTTCTGAGAACCACCGTAAAGCTGTCCATCAACTGATAGCCGTCGCTGGGATTCCAGTCGGGAAGCTCGATAAGCCCCTCCGGCGTGAGGGAACTATCCAGTTCATCCTTTGAGACGAGGAGCAGGGATTCGGGATCCAGGTAGAACTCCATGGTCTGATTCTCCATGGCAAAGATAATCTGATCCATGAGTTCGGGAGTCAGTTTAAATCGGGTTGTCATATTTTTTTCTCCAGAGGGCGATCTCTTCCTTGAGCTGCGTTCTGGGAATAAACCACTTCTCACCGGTTCTGCGGTCCTTCAACTCCAGCTCGTCATTCTCCAGAAAGCGGCGGCCCACCACGATTCTCAGAGGGATGCCGATAAGCTCGGCATCCCGGAATTTAACCCCGATGGACTCCATTCTGTCATCCACAAGGACATTGCGGCTACCAAGCTCCGCAGCAAGGTCCTCCACCGCCGCGGCAATCCTGCGGGAACGTCCTATGCCCATCAGAAAATAGGGGAAAGGAGCGATATCGGGAGGCCAGACAAGGCCCTTCTCGTCTCGGTTTGCCTCGGCGATACAGGTCATCAGCCGCCCCAGACCCATCCCATAGGCTCCCATATGGGGAAATTCCTTCCGGCCCTTGGGGTTTTCAAAAGAGAATTTCATCTTACGGGTATAAAAGTCGTCCAGTTTGAATATATTCCCCACCTCTATGGCAGTGCAGGACTCCAGAGCCGTACCGCAGGCCAGACAGAGATCACCCGTATTCAGCTGGGCGATATCGGCGGTGGGCGGAAGATCGAAATCCCTTCCGAAGTTGACATTGATATAGTGACAACCCGTCGTATTACAGCCGATAGCCAGATTGGGTGTATTGACCACCGCCTCGTCAACCACTACGGAGATATCCTCATGCAGCCCCAGAGGTGACATATAACCGGGAATAAGGCCGTAACGCGTCAGAGTTTCATCGGATGCGGGATGACCAAGGGCAAACCCTAACCAGGCACTCAGCTTGTCCAGAGAGACGTCATGATCTCCCCGGACCACGGCCATGACAGGCCCCCGGTCCGAGTCGTATACCCGGGGCTTGATCATCTTTGAAAGAGGCAGATCAAGCTGACGGCAGAGAGAGTTCAGATCGGCTGAGGCGGAGGTATCCACCTTCTCCAGGCCCATGGGAATCTCAGGCTTCCCCTCCCGTATGCCCACGGCGACGGTTCTATTCGCCCTGTAACCGCAGCCCGGACAGCTCATAACATAGTCTTTGCCCTGCTCATGGGGATAGAGAAACTCATAGGCCTTGCTGCCTCCCATAATCCCCACACCCGATTCAGCGGGAATAACAGGAATGCTACAGCGCCGGAAAATTTTCAGGTAGGCATTATAAACCCGGGGAAAAAAGTTATTCAGATCGTTTGATCCCCTGTGAAAGGAGTAGCCGTCCTTCATGACGAACTCCTTGGCCCGTATCAGTCCCATACGGGTTTTGGCTTCATCTCGGAATTTGGTCTGAAACTGGTAGAGAAAGGAGGGTAGATCCCTGTAGGAGAGAACGGTGGAGCGAGCCAGTTCCACGGCGGCTTCCTCATGGGTCGGACTCAAAACAAGCTGTCTGTTCTGAATATCCTTAAAGGTGACAAGAGGATTGTTCGCCAGCTGACTCCGGCCTGACTTTTCCCAAATGGAGAGAGGATTAACCAGAGGAGCGAGGAACTCTTCTCCCCCCAGCTCGTCCATCTCTTCGCGGATCACCGCCTTGAGATTATCCATGACCGCCTTTCCCATGGGCAGATAGGTTATCAGACCCTGACCGAGAACATGGATGAATCCGCCTTTGAGCAGCAGAGAGTACCCCTCCAGGATCTGCTTTCCCGATTGCTGCCTGACTGTTTTTCCCGTAAGCCTGGAATATTTCATGGACACATTGTAGTTCGGCTTTTTCCTGCAGGTCAAGAAAAGAGTTATAGCCTCGTAGCATTGACTCTCGGCTTTATCACATATTAAGTTATGGTATAGCTTTAAAGTCCTGCCGATTTGACTTTTTTTACGGCAGACATATTATATGAAGAACAAAAGGAAGGGGTTTCAAACCTATTGAAAATCAAATACCCCTTTCTTACGTCAAGGAGTTATGAATGGACACGATCGAATACGTAGAGGCCAGGGAGATTCTGGACTCCAGAGGTAACCCCACTCTGGAAGTGGATGTAATGCTGGCGGACGGCTCTTTTGGTAGAGCAGCCGTCCCCTCCGGAGCGTCCACCGGTGTACACGAAGCCGTAGAGCTGAGAGACGGAGACAAGAGCCGCTACCTTGGAAAGGGTGTTCTCAAGGCTGTTGAAAACGTAAACACCGTTATTGCTGACGCCGTTATTGGGCTCAGCGCCCTCAACCAGGTCGACGTAGACAAGACCATGATCGAACTCGATGGAACAGACAACAAGGCCAAGCTGGGAGCCAACGCCATCCTGGGTGTTTCCATGGCTACCGCCAGAGCTGCGGCACAGCACCTTGAAATCGATCTGTTCAAGTATATGGGAACCTACCATTCCAACGTTCTGCCCGTTCCCATGGCCAATATCATCAACGGTGGAAGCCACGCCGACAACTCCGTAGACTTCCAGGAGTTTATGGTCATGCCCGTAGGCGCCGACTCCATCCGTGAAGCCGTTCGCTGGATCGCCGAGATCTTCCACGGTCTGAAGGCCCTGCTGAAGAAGGCCGGTTACTCCACAGCCGTAGGTGACGAAGGAGGCTTCGCCCCCAACTTCAAGTCCAACGAAGAAGCCCTGCAGTTCATCATGGACGCCATCAAGGGATGCGGACTGGAACCCGGTAAGGACGTTATGATCGCCCTCGACCCCGCTTCCTCCGAGTTCTCCGAAAAGCAGGCCGACGGTTCCTACATGTACGAACTGAAGTGGTCTACCGGAGAGAAGCTGACCGCCGAGCAGATGGTTGACTTCTGGGCCGACTGGTGTGATCGCTACCCCATCATCTCCATCGAAGACGGAATGAACGAAGACGACTGGGACGGCTGGAAGAAGCTGACCGATAAGATCGGTGACAAGGTTCAGCTCGTAGGTGACGACCTGTTCGTAACCAACACCAAGAGACTGAAAGAAGGTATCGAAAAGGGAATCGGAAACTCCATCCTGATCAAGGTTAACCAGATCGGAACCCTGACCGAAACCTACGAAGCCGTTGAGATGGCCAAGAGAGCCGGATACACCGCTATCATCTCTCACCGCTCCGGAGAAACTTCCGACACCACCATTGCCGACCTCGTTGTCGCTCTGGAAACCGGACAGATCAAGACCGGATCCATGAGCCGCTCCGACAGAGTCGCCAAGTACAATCAGCTGATGCGGATTGAGGATGATCTGGAAGGAAGAAGCAGCTACGCCGGCTGGGACGCTTTCTACAGCATCAAGCGCTAGTCTGCCGCTTTAAGCTTTGATTACGAGGACCCGGGTTTATCCCGGGTCTTTTTTTATTCGAAACTCTTGCGGTACTCCGAGGGACTCATCCCCGTATTCTTTTTGAAAACCGTGCTGAAATAGGAGGGATTGTCATATCCCACCTTCGGGCCGATTTCGTAGCTCTTAAGGTCGGTATAGAGAATCAGATCCTTGGCTTTGTTAATCCTCAGATCCGTAAGGAAACGATTGAAAGTCCGTCCGGTCTCCTGCTTGAAAATGACGGCGAAATAACAGGGGCTCATACAGGCCACTGCGGCAGCCTCCTCCAGAGAGAGGGAACCGCTCGCGAATTTTTCCTTGATATAGCTCATGGCCTGGTCCAGGATCTGTGAGGAGTGATAGTCCCGTCTCATATGGATATAAGCGGTGATGGACAGCAGCTGTTTCTCAAGCTTCTCCATAAACAAAGCGGCCGTGGGCTGCTGCCCCAGAAGGGTCCACTCCTTGAAGGGATCGTCCAGCACCTCCTCGATGGATAGCTCCCGCTCTTCCATGATTCTGTTCAATTCCAGCATGATGCCCGAGGCCAGCCAGTGAAGCGCGCTTCTGGGATCCCCCATGACAAGGGCGTTCTTTTCCAGGGCCTTCAACAGATCGGGTACGGCTCCGCTGTTCCCCTCGGAGACGGCCTTCATCAGGGACTCCATACTGCCCAGTTCCATCTTCGCACGAATCTGCCCCGAGAAGATGCTATACTCCTCATAGCTGAAGATCCGGCTCTTTCCCTTGATGTACCTGAGTTCCAGGGCCTTACGGGCCTCCTGATAACTTCGTGTGAGCCTCTCCAGATGCAGTACCGCATCTCCGACCCCTATGCTTACCGTATAACTGAGACCCGCCGTCTCCTCTTCAATACGATCCAGGCCCGCCTGAACCAGGGCATTCAGCGTCTCTCCATCTCCGGCGAAGAGACAGAGATCGAATTCCCGGGGAGATTCGGTAAGAAGGTAACGGTTTCCGGCGGGAAAGAAACGGACCAGCTCCTTGAAGGAGCTCAGAATCATCTCCCTGCCACTCTCATCCTCACCGCCGCCGTAACTGTAATAGTCGTCTACCTGAAAGGAGAGCATGCGGTAGCAGCTCTCCGTAAGGGCTGAATCCAGGGCCCGGGCATCCGCCCGCAGCCGAGACTCATCCCGCCGCTCTCCGAAGACCACATCCTGCAGGAAACGGCGGATATTCTCACGACGGGAGGCCTCCACCGCCGCGTCACGCCGGTCCCGCATTCCCGACTCCTCGACCAGAGATCTCAGCTTCTCCTCAAGATAGACAGGATCAATGGGCTTGAGGATATAGTCGCTGGCCCCCAGCTTAAGGGCCTTCTGCACATAGCGGAACTCGTCATGTCCGCTGATAAAAAGGAAGTAAAGATCAGGCTGCTCCTCCCGGGCTTTCTCCATCAGGGTCAACCCGTCCATGAAGGGCATACGGATATCGGAGATAACCGCATCGGGTTTCTCCCGGCGGATCAGCTCGAGGGCTTCTCTGCCATCCGCCGCCTCTCCTGCGATCCGGCAGCCAGCCGACTCCCAGTCCACCTCTTTCCTGAGGCCCGACTTTATAATCTGTTCGTCATCTACAAGAACTATATTCATGATTTCAATCCTGATCTCCCGGGAGCTTCAGGGTCACTGTCGTGCCCTCGTCCTCAATGCTGTGAATATTGAGCCCATAGGGCTCCCCGTAGTATATCTTCAGCCTGTCATGGACATTTTTCAGTCCGTAAACCGTAGGCTCCGCCTCACTTACCGGACTGCTCAGGGCCCGGCGGACCTCCTCCAGCCTCTCCTGCCTGATACCGGCGCCGTTATCGCTGACCTCAATGATGATCAGAGAGCGGACACGTCTGGCCCGGATGGAGATCATCCCCTTCCCCTTCTTCATCTTTATACCATGATAGAGGGCATTCTCCACCACCGGCTGCAGAATCAGCTTCAGAGTCAGACAGTCCAGGGCCGATTCGTCGATATCAAGCTCGTACTCGAACTGATTCTCATAACGGATCTTCTGAATGGTCAGATAGCTCCGGATATGGGAGATCTCCTCACTCAGGGGGATGATGTCCTGTCCCCGGCTGATTCCCGTCCGGAACAGAGTTGTCAGGGAGCCCACCAGGGTAACGATATCCTCATTTCTCCCTTCCCGGCTGAGCCAGTTGATGGAATCCAGGGTGTTGTAGAGGAAGTGGGGATTGATCTGAGCCTGAAGGGTTCTGAGCTCTGCCTTTCTGAGCTGAACCTGGTCCTCCCTCACGTCATCCATCAGGTTCCGGATCTGCTGGACCATCTGATTAAAACTCCGTTCCAGATCACCCAGCTCATCCTTCCTGATATTCTCCATCCGGACGTCCAGATTTCCCTTCTGCACCTCAAACATCAGATCTCTCATACTCTGTACAGGCCGGGCTATGCTTGAGGAAACAAGGGAGGCCGTGATCACCGATAATACGGTTGTTCCGATGATCAGAAGCAGCAGTATGGAGCCCAGCTGACGGCTGTCCCGGGTCAGTTCCACCAGAGAGACAACACTCCCCAGGCGTATCCCCTCCAGTCGAAGATCCCGGACCAGAACGATCTCCCTGTTCCTGTCCATCAGTTCCTGCTCTATGGGCTCGTTCTTGGCCAGACGGATCAGATATTCGGAATCGGGAATACTGGATTCGGAACTGGTAAACCCCGAACGGTTGTACTGGATAAAGAGGTAGCCCAGTTCTCCCAGGCGGTTATGAAGGATCTCCTTCAGAACCCTCTCCTCGATATCAATCATAACCACCCCCAGTCGCATGGTTGAAAGGCGGTCCTCCACCGGAATTGCCAGAGTGAAGAAATTGCCGGGGTCCGAATCGAAGACAAAGGATTCGGGATGGGGAGAGAAGGAGACCGGAGGCATGGGAGACTGCAGAACCTCTCTGTACCAGTACTTCCTCCGGAAGTCCAGATCCTGAAGGGTTCGGTCCGTACTGATCAGACTCTGACCGTTTTCACCGATCACGGCGATGCCGAAAAGCTCCTGCCTGTATTTGAAAATCTCCAGAAGCTCACGCCCTGCCTCCGCATTCAGGAGGAACTGCTTCTCCTGAGAGACAAAACTGGTCTGAAGAGCGTTCTGAATGATCGCATTGCCGGCAATGCTGTCCGCCACAGAGAGTGTTTCGGCAAGCAGGGCATCCAGCTCCTCCCTCACCCGGTCGATAACCATTTCGGCATTGGCCTGGGTCGCCCTGTAGATCATCCCGTAAGACAGGCGGAACGATATGAGAAACATCAGAACCAGGGGAATCAGCGACAGGGAAATAAAGCTGATCAGCAGCTTGGATCTGAATGAAAAATTCTGAAAACAGGATAGAAACGCGTTCATAGATCGGCTTTATGATGGTTTTAAGCGCATCATTCTGTCAAGGAAAATACAAAATCCATGGAAATATTCAAACAGAACAGTAAAGAAATCAAAAAATAACAAAATAAATTCAAAAGATTCAAAATCGTCAATTTCCGGAGAGCCCCCCTATCATGATGACAGATCAACCATTTAAAGGAGCTTTTCCAATGAAAAGAACATTAAGCATTCTGGTCCTGGTCCTTCTGATTCTTCCCGCAGCCCTCTTTGCCGCCGGACAGCAGGATGACGGAAGTATGAAATTCGGATACACCACCATGGACCTGGCCAATCCCTACTTCGTTACCGTTACCAACGGAGTGAAGGACAGAGCCGCCGAACTGGGGATTGAGGTCACCGTACACGACGCCAAGTCCGATGCGGCCAGCCAGGTGACGGCCATCGAAAACTTCATAGCGCAGGGGATGGATGCCATTATCGTCAGCCCCATCGATCCCAGGGCCTGTGAACAGCTTGTAAAGATGGCCCACGATGCGGGGATCCCCTTTATCAATCCTCATCAGCTGATCGAAGGCAATGATGCCAACATCAATCTGAAAGACTTCGACTACGGATATGCAGGTGGAACCATCGCCGGTGAGTGGATCGCCAATGAGATGGGCGGAGAGGCGGAAGTGGCTATCCTCGGATTCCCCCAGATGGAAGCCCTTATCGAGCGGGCCAACGGAATCAAGGCCGGTATCCTTGAAAAAGCCCCCAAGGCAAAGATCATCTCCGAGCAGTCCGCCAACACCCCCGAACAGGGAATGCAGGCCGCCGAAACCATCATGCAGGCCCATCCCGGTGTAAAGGTCATCTGCGGAACCAACGATGCCGGCGCCCTGGGAGCCATGGAAGCGGTCAAAGCCATGGGCATGGACAGCGCCGACTTCTGTATCACCGGTCTGGACGCCACCGGAGAAGCCCTGGCCAAGATGAAGCAGGACGGCAGCATCTACAGAGGAACCGTCGACATCGATCCCTACGGAACCGGTAAACTGATCATCGACGTTGCTCTTGATGTTATCGAAAATGGAGCCAAGACCGAGATGGTCAAGATCCCCATGGTTCCCGTAACCTCCGCCAATATCGACCAGTACTGAGTCATATCGCGACGTCCCGGCTCCTGCCGGAGCGGGGACGGAGGAATGATACGAAATATTCAGGACATTGAATAACGGAGATAGGGCTTCCCCTTCCGGGGCGAAGCCCTATGAACAGTCTATATATTAAGGAACACCGGATGAATGATGAAAGCGCTCTGCTCAGACTCGAAGGGATTCGCAAAGAGTACCCCGGCGTACTGGCGCTGAACAATCTGAGCCTCTCCTTCAGAGAGGGAGAAGTCCACGCCATCTGCGGAGAGAACGGTGCCGGAAAATCAACTCTCATAAAAATTGTTACGGGAGCCATACAGCCTAGCGACGGCAGCATTGTCTATGCGGGAGCCCCTGTAGCCCACCAGAATCCCATAGCCGCCATGGATGCCGGCATTTCCTGCATCTACCAGGAATTCAACCTGATCCCCGAGCTTACGGTCGCCGAAAACGTCTTTTTCGGCAGAGAGATCATGAGGAACGGATTTGTGGACTACAAATCCATGCAACAGAAGACCGCCGAGCTTCTGGAAGAACTGGGAATCTGTATAGATCCCGCGGAACAGGTAAAGAACCTGACCGTCGGTTTTCAGCAGATCGTAGAAATAGCCAAGGCCCTGAGCCAAAACGTCAGGATACTCATCATGGATGAGCCTTCGGCCCCTCTGACCAATAACGAACTGGAACATCTGTTCCGCATCGTCAAGAAACTGAGAAAAGAGAGCGTTACCGTCATCTATATATCACACAGACTGGAAGAGGTCTTCGAACTGGCCGACAGGGTGAGCGTCATCCGGGACGGACAGTATATCGCCACCAAGGACATCAGGGAGACCAACAGGGACGACCTTATCCATCTGATGGTCGGACGGGAACTGGGCAACGACTTCCCCGAAGGCTCCGTTACTCCAGGAGGCGTCCTCCTGGAAGTGAAGGGCCTGAATACATCTCTGCTCAAGGATATCAGCTTCAACGTCAAAGAGGGTGAGATCCTGGGTCTGGCCGGACTGGTGGGAGCGGGAAGAACAGAGACAGCCCGGGCCGTATTCGGAGCCGATCCGATCCATTCCGGAACCATAAAGCTTCACGGGAAGGATGTTAAAATCAAGGATCCGGGAGATGCTATTGCCAAGGGGATTGGCCTTATCCCGGAAGACAGAAAACAGCATGGTATCCTGGCCCAACTCAGCATCCGCCAGAATATCAGCTTCAGCTCCCTTGCCTCCCTGGTCAGAGGTCTGTTGATCAACAGCCGGGAGGAGAAACAGAAGGCCGGAGACATGAAGGACAGGCTTCGGATAAAAGCTCCTACCCTGGAGGTCCCCGTCAGTTCCCTGAGCGGCGGCAATCAGCAGAAGGTTGTTCTGTCCAAGGCCCTAATGACCGACTCGGACGTTCTCTTCTTCGATGAGCCCACAAGGGGTATCGATGTAGGGGCAAAACAGGAGATATACCGGCTTATGAAGGAGCTGGCGAAAGAAGGGAAAGCCATCGTCATGATCTCTTCGGAGATGCCCGAACTGATAGGTATGTCAGACAGGATCCTCGTCCTCTGCGAAGGCGAGATAGTCAAGGAACTTCAGCCTGAAGAATACAGTCAGGAAATCATACTCGAATACGCTTCCGGAGGTAATAACAGTGGAAACTGCGATGAAGAAGAATAAAAACAGCATGGATACGGTCAGAGTGATAGGGACACTCTCCCGCTTTGCCATCCCTATCGCTCTGGGAGTCCTTATCGTCATCTTCTCCCTTCTCTCCCCCTCGTTTCTGACCAGCCGGAATATTATCAACATCTTCCGACAGGTTTCCATCGTCGGCATCTGCGCCGTAGGAATGACCTTTGTCATCCTGACCGGCGGTATAGACCTGTCGGTGGGGTCGGTCATTGGTGTGGCCGTCGTCTCCTGCGCCTCCATGATGGTGGCGGGAATCCATCCTGTAGCAGCATCGGTCTTCTCTCTGCTTATCGGAATGGTCCTGGGACTCATACAGGGTCTCTTTATCAATGAGGTAGGCATCCCCCCCCTTATCACGACCCTGGCCTTTATGACCGGCCTCAGGGGTATAGCCTATAAGACCACAGCAGGACTCCCGGTCTACGGGTTCCCCGAAAGCTTCTCCTTCCTGGGACAGGGCTATATCGGCATCGTCCCCGTTCCTGTGATCATCATGATCCTGAGCTTTATCGCAGGATTCATCCTTCTGAACAAGACCCGCTTCGGCCGCTACGTCTACGGTATAGGCGGAAACGAAGAGGCCACAAGGCTCTCGGGTATCAACGTCAAGCTGACCAAGTACAAGATCTATCTGCTGGAATCCTTCCTGGCGGCTCTGGCCGGCATCGTCCTTCTTTCCCGGGTTAATAGCGGTCAGCCCAAAGCTGGTCAGGGTTATGAGATGGACATCATCACAGCCGTTGTTCTGGGAGGCGTCAGCATCGCCGGAGGTTCGGGAAAGATCACGGGAGTCATCACAGGGGTCCTTCTAATGGGAGTACTGACAAACGGCATGATACTGATCAATGTGGACGAATACAGCCAGTGGATCGTCAAGGGCGTCGTCCTTCTGGCGGCGGTCAGCCTGGATCAGCTCTCTCACAGAAAAAAAGATTAAAGCCCTGTCGCTGATACAGGAACAGGGCAAGGAACTGTTTTCCACATACCCCGTCCCCGAAGGGATGGGGTTTTCTTATGGCTAGCTGCGTCAGGCTGTGATACTATCAGACTATGAGCCGGGCCCGACAGACAGCTTCGCAGCTTATACTACTGATAACACTCCCATGCCTCCTTCTCTGCTCCTGTACAAAGCGGGATACGGACTCATACAGCGGACTGAAGGTATTCTACTCCCCCCAGGATATGAGCAATCCCTACTTTCAGACCTTGGCGAACGGTATGAAAGATCGGGCCAGCGAACTGGGTCTGGAATTGACGGTTCTGGATCCCGCCATGGATGCGGAAGAACAGCTCCGTGACCTTATGGCCGCCCTGAAAGACAAGTACGATATCATTGTCTGCAGCCCTGTATCCCCGGAGCTCTGCATTCCCGCTGTCGAAGCCGCCAGAGAAAAGGGGATTCCCTTTGTCAATCCCAATCAGTATATCCCCGGGAGCGACGCCAATATCAATCTGATCGACTATGACTACGGAAAAATGGGCGGAGAGATCGCAGGCAGCTGGATCAGAGAGCACCTTCCCCGGGACTCCCGTGTCGTCATCATAGGTTATAAGGGAATAGAGGCCCTGGAAGAACGCAGCAGAGGCATCAGGGACGGTATTCTGCTCCATGCCCCGGATGTGAAGATTGTAGCGGAGATTTCCGCCCTCACTCCCGAACAGGGCATGGTGGAGACAGAGAAGGCTCTGACGCTTCATCCTGAAACCCGAGTCATCGCAGCGGTAAACGATGCGGCCGCCCTGGGAGCGCTGACAGTATTGCAGAGCCGAAAAGAAAAGGATGAGCTGTTCTGTATCGTGGGGCTGGACGCCACTTCGGAATCACTGAAAAGAATAGGCCGGCCCGGCAGCATCTTCCGGGGAACCGTGGATATAAATCCCTACGGAACAGGGGTGACCGTTATCGATACGGCACTGAAGGTCCATAGGAACGGGCCCTTAAGAGAAATGATCAGAATAGAGATGACCCCCCTCTACTGGGACGGCAGATCCTCCACGACAGGACAGGGAGAGTAGATCGTTAATTCCGTCTGATCCGGGCGCGGTACTGTCCGGGAGAACAGCCGTGGAACCTTCTGAAGGCTCGGGAAAAGTAGAGCGGGTCCCCGTAACTCAGACGCTCGGCCAGCTGCTGAATGCTGATCTCCGGCTCATCCGTAAGGATACGCACGGCCCTGTTCATTACAATACTTGTTCTGTAAGCCGTGAAACTCAGCCCCGTCTCATCCCGGAATCGATGCCGGAAACGGCTTTCACTCATTCCGACCATATCAGAGGCCTCGGAAAGAGAGAGCCGGCTCACCTTCTCTTTCATATGCTCAATAACCAGTTTCACAGGCCCCATTTCTCTCCTGTGAACGAGGTTTTTCAGCAGGATGAGATCAGTCAATTCAGAGAAGAGTTCCAGAAGGGAGTTCATTTTACTCTTGTCATAACGAGGGAGCCTGCCGAAACACTCCTCTAGATAGGGGAGCACTCCAGCCTTCTCCGCATCCAGAAGAACGGGACCGGGTATATTTTCCTGCCTGGCCGACTGGCCTATCATGATAAAGCCCAGAAGCTCACCTCCCTGGAGAACAGGCTTTACCGCCTCCCAGCACCCCCCGTGGCAGACATAGGACTGAAGCCGTCCTGTCTCGGAGGCTCTTTTCAGCTTTCTGCTGTCCAGCTTCCTGCAAAGACCGTCGTAGTTCAATACGGTTCTCAGACAGCGGCAGTAATCAGAGATCTCCCTGTCCTCCCCGATCTCATACTCAGACCCGTCGGGCCGGAAGAAGGCGATTCGAATACGAAACAGGGATGAAAAATTGTCCAGAATCCTTTTCAGTTCAGGATCAGATACGGGCTCAGCCATAGATCTCATGTAATCCCCCTACTGATATTAAAGGCTGATCATAGCCTATTTATCCATATTATCAGCCTATTTCTGCATTCTCAACCGGAGGATTAGGTATCAGAATCATAAATATGAATCAGAAACAGAAAATTATTAACACAATCAACCATATTCAGTGTAATCCGGTCCCTTTTCAACTGGACCTGACCCATGATATGGAGCAGAAGGTTATCGGTACCCTGGGTGCTGATTATATCGAGGCCCTGGACAACTGCTTTGCCCTGGAAAGGAACGAGGAGTTTACAGACCTTGATCCCCACCGGAAAAAGGACATGTTCGGCGCCGTATGGCTGATGGACCAGCAGGGAGATTTCGGAGTTGTGGAGAACTGCCTCCTTCCCGAACCCGATCTTTCGGAATACATCTTCCCCGAACCTGATGAGGCCAGAATCCGGGAAAAATGCGAACGCTTGGTCAGCGGAGAGAACAAGGACAGGTTTTCCATGTATATCATAGGTTTCTCTCTCTACGAACGTGCCTGGTCCCTCAGGGGGGTGGAGAACATTCTGATGGATATGGCCCTGAATCCTGAGTTTGTTACTGAACTTCTGGACAGAATCGCGGACTACAACAACAAGGTAGCTTCCATCGCCATGGAGTATCCTATTGATGCTATTTTCTACGGAGACGACTGGGGACAGCAGAAGGGACTGATCATGGGCCCCCGTTACTGGAGAGAGTTTATCAAACCCGCTCTGAACAAGATGTACTCCCACATAAAATCAAAAGGCCGTTACCTGTGTCAGCACTCCTGCGGAGACATTGAGGAGGTTTTTCCCGATCTTATCGAACTGGGACTGGACATCTACAACACCTTTCAACCGGAGATCTATGATATCGAGAAGGTAAAAAAAGAGTTCGGCGACAGACTGAGTTTCTACGGAGGAGTCAGTACACAAACAGTCCTCCCCTTCGGAACCCCTGATGAAGTAAGAGAACAGACACGGAAAATGCTGACGGTAATGGGAAAAGACGGGGGCTATATCTGCGCACCCACCCATTCCATGCCCGCCGACATTCCCGTCGAAAACATGCAGGCCTTTCTGGAGGTAGTACAGAGCCAGTAGAACTGTACAAAAGCGGGGAGCTCTGATCACAGACCCGGGGCTTCCCTCTGGAAAACGGAATAAATGAGATGATTGAATATCAGCGGAATATAGGCAGAGTCAGTAATATACCAAAGATAACAAAAGCAGTGGTGAAATAAGTCATCAGCCGACCCAGGTTCTTATTCACCTCATCGAAGCGCTTATCAACCTGCTCGAAGCGCTTATCAACCTGCTCGAAGCGCTTATCAACCTGCTCGAAACGCTTTTCCATCTGCTCAAATCCCAGCTTCATCTGTTCCAGAAGACTTTTCTGAGATTCTTCAAGACGAATAATCTGCTTCTGTTGCTCCAGCTCCCGGTCTCTCTGTTTCTCATAGCGTTCAAGCGCAGGTTCAGAGATCCACTCGTTCGCATGCTGCCGCATGTAGTTGGACAGATAATCAAGCTGTGCCTGTGTAAATTCGGCCAAAGGTTCTCCCATGGGCTCCTCCATCTCGTTTCCTGAAAGGAATACGCAGAGAAAGGAGCTCCTGCTTCAAATCTAACAGATATTATAGAAAAAAGGAATGGAAAGGAGTGAGATAGGTGAAGAGACGGTATCAATAAGTCACCTGAAAATCAAACAGGGAAGGATCAAAGACCGCCGGGTTCTCGTCCACAGAGTCCACCCTGGCATAGGCCGGACCGCGCCTGAGCCACTGGATGAGGCTCTCCATCTGAGCGGGATCACCCTGAATGTGAACGAGAACAGATCCGTCCGCCTCATTCCTCACCCAGCCGCTCACTCCGATCGATCGGGCCTGCCTCAAGGTGTTATAGCGGAAACCCACTCCCTGAACCATCCCGCGGACATGGACTCTGACCGCCCTGCTCATGAGGAGAAGGCTATGTTAAGCTCATCCTCAAGATCTGTATAATCATAGGGTTTGTAAAAGACTTTGAAAGGGATGGGGAATTCGGGTCGAAGAAAACCACTGGTTATAATAACCTTCTTTTCCGTGCAGTACTGATCCAGGAATTTGATCCAGTAATCTCCGCCCAGTATTTCCATACGGTAATCGCTGATAATAACTCTGATTTCAGGATGATCCAGAAGCTGTTTGATAGCGCCTACACCATCGGAGGCGACATGAAGGGTATACCCCTTTTTTACCAGATAATCCCTGAGGGTCAGGCGGATGGCATCTTCATCTTCAACGACAAGCACAATCTTCTCTTCGGTCATCAATCAGGCTCCTGAAGGCTAGTAAAACCTTATTATCAGATATTATACCCTCACAAACTAATCTCTGTCACGGGCAAGTTTTTTTTTAATATTGGAATAGGTGAAGCCGCGACGCATCAGACGGCGGATCAGGCGCTCCCGGTCGCGCCCCCCGCTCTCCCGGACCTTCCATTTTACAATACAGCTCTCCAGGGCCTCATCTTCGTCCTCCCCGTCCACTTCGCGCCCGACGATTTCAAAAGCGATATCCCGTTCCACACCGCGCTGCTGCAACCCGGCGATCAGGGCCTGACGGCCCTCGGGTCGGGTCTTCAAGCGATCGGCCACCCAGAACTCGGCGAAGCGGCGATCGTCCAGAAAGCCGAGGCTCTTCATCTCTTCAACGATTTTACGGGCTATAAGGGGGGGGCATTCCTTTTTCACAAGTTTCTGAAACATCCGGCCCGAAGAGTCCTCCCGGGCGGCCAGGCGGGAGGCAGCCCATTCCCTGAAACGGACATAGGCGTCCCCCTCGTTAAGACTCGCCAGTTCCTCCTCACTCAGCAAATGTCCGCAGCCCCACATCCCGGGAAGGGGAAGGGGCATAAAAAAAGAGGAGCCGTCGGATAAAGAGACCGTGGCGGTCTCTTTTCCTGCTCCTCTTTTTTGAACAGATGCGATAGAAAGATTAACGCTTGGAGAACTGGAACTTTCTTCTGGCTCCCTTCTGTCCATACTTCTTTCTTTCCACCATTCTGGAGTCTCTGGTGAGGAAACCGTTGGCCTTCAGAGAAGGTCTGTTGGTCTCGTCCAGATCAACCAGGGCTCTGGAGATACCATGGCGGCAGGCACCGGCCTGTCCCGTGATTCCTCCGCCTCTGACGGTGATCAGGATGTCATACTTATCGGCAGTATCGGTTACGACCAGGGGTTCCTTGATCATATTGACCTGCTGCTCGATGGGGAAAAACTCACTGATAGCCTTTCCATTCACCTTGATTTCGCCCTTTCCCTGTCTCAGGTAGACACGGGCAGTGGCGGTCTTTCTTCTTCCGGTACCGTGTGCAAGATTCTTAATCACTGTTTCTCTCCCTTACATCTCAATCTTGATAGGCTGCTGAGCCGCATGGGGATGATCCGCACCGGCGTAAACCTTGACGTTGGTGAAAAGCTTGTAACCGAGGGGGCCCTTGGGGAGCATACCCTTGATAGCTTTCTCCATGGGAGCAGTGGGCTTTCTTGCAACCAGCTTCTCGTAGTTCTCGGACTTCAGTCCGCCGAGGTAGCCGGAGTGGCGATAGTACATCTTGTCGGCTCTCTTGTTACCGGTCATAACCGCCTCTTTGGCGTTCACGATGATAACGTAGTCACCGATCTCCTGATGAGGTGTGTACAGCGCCTTGGTTTTTCCTCTCAAAATATCAGCGGCCTTTACAGCGACACGACCAAGAGGCTGACCGGCGGCGTCAATGATGAACCATTTGCGCTCTACTTCACTAGGTTTAACAAAAATTGTCTTCATTTCTTTTTTCTGCCTTATTAAAGCTTAATATAGTCGTAACGGGTGCGTTAGTTTCACACAAAGAGGCAAAGATGTCAATACAGAATTCGCGGCCGTGAAAGAGTTTAGAGTTTCGTTCCATGACTGGATTTATGGAAGAAGAGCAACCTGCTTACGGGCTCTCAATGAGTCGGTGAAACCGGAGACCTCACAGCCTTCCGCCTCCATAAGCCCTTCATCTCCGCCTTTCACAGGATTCCTCCGCGCCGTCTGCCAGCAGAGGAGCCTATTTCCGTCACCCCGAGCCGATCTGCCCAGCCGAAACCGGTTTGATTTTATAGCTGACTCAGAACCATAATTATATTATGAAACCCATTATGCTGCGGATCCTCATCGTGGTCCTTTTGCTGAGCAGCTGTGAAATAAAGAATGATTCTCCCTCCTCCTACAGTCAAAAGGTCATGAAATGGGCCTATATCCTCTCCCCCTCGGTTCTGAGTGAAGAGGAAAGGAGGGAAGAGCTGGCCTGGTTTCAGTCAGCGGCTGCGGAACTGAAGGGTATAAGCATCAGGAGCACTGCCGAAAACATTGAGACCCATTACTGGGAGAGCCGCTTCCTCGCCAAAGCCTTTCGGGAGCTGACGGGCATCGAGGTGAAACATGTCATACAAGGTGAAGGGGATGTGGTTTTCAATCTCATGACTCAGATAGAAAACGGGACTCCCCTCTTTGATATATACGTCAACGATGCGGATCTGGTAGGGACCCACCTGCGGATGGGAGGGGTTGTCAACCTGACGGAGTATATGGCCGGGGAAGGGGCCGCCTATACAAACCCGAACCTTGATCTTCCCGATTTTCTGAATCTGGAGATGGGGCAGGACTATGACGGCGTCCAGCTCCAGCTTCCCGACCAGCAGTTTGCCAATCTCTACTGGTTCCGCTACGACTGGTTCTCCCGTGAAGACATCAAAGCAGTCTTTAGAGAGCGCTACGGCTATGAGCTGGGGGTTCCTCTCAACTGGGCAGCCTATGAGGATATCGCCGAGTTTTTCACGACCACCAGGATAGACGGCAGAAAGGTCTATGGTCACCTGGACTACGGACGCCCTTCCCCCTCCCTGGGCTGGAGATTTACGGATGCCTGGTTATCTATGGCCGGCGTGGGAGACACGGGTCTGCCCAACGGCATCCCCGTGGATGAATGGGGAATTCGCACAGAGAACCGGATCCCCCGGGGCTCCTCAGTCTCCCGGGGAGGCGCTGTCAACGGCCCCGCCGCCGTCTATGCCCTGGAGACCTATCTCCGCTGGCTCCGCTTATATGCTCCCGAAGAATCCCTGAACTGGGAGTGGGCCGATGCAGGGCCGGAAGCAGCCAGGGGAGATATAGCTCAAAGGGTTTTCCAGTATACAACATGGCTCTCTGATCCCCGTTTTCACAGTCCTGACAGTCCGGTCTGCGATAAAGATGGAAAACCCAGATGGCGAATAGCCCCCTCTCCCCATGGCCGCTACTGGGAGGACGGGATGAAGGTGGGATATCAGGACTGCGGCAGCTGGACCATCCCCCGGAACGTGACGGGTAATAAGCGGGCGGCAGCCTGGCTGTGGGCTCAGTTCTGTGTTTCCAAGTCCGTTTCCCTGAAGAAATTCATCATAGGCAATACCCCGGTCAGAAAGTCTACGGTACACTCAGATTATCTGAGCCGAAACAGGGAGTCCTACGGCGGCCTGATCGAGTTCTATCGCTCCCGGGAGAGGAAAAAGTGGACCGACAGCGGTCCCAACGTCCCCTACTATGCCGGCATGTCCGCTCTCTGGCAGGACAACATCGCCCGTGCTATCAATGAATCCCTGACTCCGAAGGAAGCCCTCGACCGGCTGGCAGACCAGCAGGACGGCATTATGGAGGAACTGACGCTCCCCCTTTACAATCCCGTACTGAACCCGGTTGAGGATGAAGAGATCTGGCTTTCACGGCCCGGTTCTCCCAAAAAGGAAAGGGCGGAAGAGGCGCCCCGTACCATAAACTATGAACGTCTTGTGGAGAGTTGACAGGAATGAAGATGAACGGCCCCGTCCTTCTGCGACACTCCCTCAAACTGAGATTCTACATCAGCGGTCTCCTTCTGGTTACGGTTCTTCTCCTCCTCTTCGCCCTGATCCTCATTCCTGACCTGAACCGCCGCATACTGGAAGAACGCAAAGAGAAGCTGAGGGCCGTAGTCGATATCGTTTCCTCCCTGGCCCTGGACTACGAAAGGGAGTACAGACGGGATCCCGGACAGGATCTCAGACGGATGCAGGAGGATTGCCTGTCCATTATAGAGACCCTCCGTTATGACAAAAATGAGTACTTCTTCGTTATGGACGGCAGCGGCCGGCTGCTCCTCCATCCCCTCTCGCCGGAGCTCTACGCCTGGAATATGAGCTATGAAAGGGACTATAACGGCAGGGTGATCTTCCGGGATGTTATTCAGGGCTCCATGAGGGATGGAGAGGTGTTTATCAAGACCCTCTGGCAGTCTAAATACAATGAGGGGCTCTATGAGGATCAGATACTCTACGGCAAGTATTTCTGGCAGTGGGATTGGGTCATCTGCTCCACACTGTTCACCCAGGACCTCAGTGACGCCTACAAACAGACAAGCTACATTATTTTCCTCTATATCCTGACCACTGGATTCATCGTCTATCTGCTTCTTCTGAGTTTTCTCTCCGCCTATGTCAACCGTCCCCTTAAGAGCCTGCTCACAGGAATACGGGAGTTCCAGAACCATAACCTGAATCACAAAATAATCCCTCGCAAGCAGGACGAACTGGGCTACCTGGCGGAAGAGCTGAACCGTATGATTGACCGCAGAAAGAAGTACGAATCCCAACTGATTCAATCTCAGAAGCTGGAGATAGCCGGAACCATGGCCAGAGGCATATCCCATGACTTCAACAATGTACTGGGAAGCCTTTCAGGTATTGCAGGGCTTATGGACATGCAGCTGAACAAAAGCGATTCCATCCCCCGGGATAAGGCTCTGGAGTATCAGAAGCTGATCCGTCTCAGCTGCGACAGGGCGGCATCAACCGTCGAACAGCTGAAGAACCTTTCCTCCGGAATGGAGCTGCATCTTGAACGAACAGACTTAAGAGATGTTCTGAGCAATGTAGAAGGCCTTTGTTCCCTGTCTCTGGACAAGAGCGTAAGGATGGAAACCGTCAGTCCCCATAACGCCGCAATCGTACTGGCCGATCAGTCCCAGCTGGAACAGTGCATCCTGAATATCTGCATCAATGCGGGCCATGCCATGACTATTATGAGGGCTCAAAACGAGCCCTGGGGTGGCCTGCTGACGCTTAAGGTGAAACGGAATCAATGCAAAGAACACATCCGGTCCTGTTGGATGATCCTGATACAGGACGAAGGTGTGGGAATGGACAAGGACAGGATATTAAGGATATTCGACCCCTTCTACACGACAAAAGGCAAATCCCGGGGAAGTGGACTCGGCCTGGCCATGGCGGCAGGTATCATCAGAAATCATGGCGGTACCATTGAAGTGAGCTCGAAGCCGGGCAAGGGATCCTTATTCAGGATATCCCTGCCCGAGCCGGACCAGAACGCTCAGTAGCGCCGATTCTGCCAGAGGTAGAAGCCGAAGCCCAGGGCGTAGAAAAGATAGGGAAGGAGCTGAAGCAGGGCGAACCAGAGGGGGATGTCTCGCCCCTCGGCCGAAACGGCGGAAAAAATACCCACCCGGGACAGGATCTCGATCATCAGAACGGCGAAAGAGATCAGAGTGCCCCCTATCATGAAGATCCAGGCCTCCTCCCGTGTCCGGGACCAGACCCAGATGGCCAGAAAACAGGCCAGAAAACTGATAACGGCCCTGCCGGCCAGGACTGCGGGTAGACTCATGATCCTTACTCTCCCTGGAAAAACTTGCGAATCAGGGTGTTATCCGCATCACACCGCTCTAGGGGAAGGATGGTGGGAAGTCCCGAATCCGGAGAGATCAGTATACCACAACTCAGGGCCTTTCTGAAACTGTCGGCATAGGCCTTTTCGGATCCGCACCAGTGCAGATACGCACCGTTCTGTGTCCAGTCCTCTCCCGAACAGTCCGGCCAGTCAGATTGCTGATCAAGGGCATCCAGGACATGGATCAGGTTCCAGACCGTCCGGTTCAGGGCTGCAGCCAGAACAGGCGAAGGGATATCCCCTATCTCCTTTCCGTCTCCTGCTGCAGAGCGTTCAAAAAGGATTTGTCCGTATTCCAGACCCGGCAGGGGTAGAAGAAGTTCAACTCGCCCCTCCTGTGAAGGCCAGGGAGTACCCGGCCGCCAGAGAACAGCCTCCCGGGCATGGGCGGGGCGCAGATAGAAGGCCGTCCAGCCGTCCTTTTCACACGCGCCGGTTCTCTCCCCCAGAGCCTTCAGAGCTCTGAGCAGCTTGCCCTCCTCCGCTGAGGGATAGGGAGCGAAAACGCCCCGGCTCAAGCTGTTCTTTATCTGAAGGGAGAGCCCGTCGGGACGGTGTCCCAGCCAGGCCCGGCCACCGTCCTGAAAAAGATCAAGGGTCCTGTTTCCAGAGGCATCGTAGAGATAATAGCCCCTGGCCCGCCTGACGGAGGGCAGTTCCCGCAGCAGTTCTGCAGCTCTTTCCGTGATCACCACTCTCCCCCTCCCAGCTTTTCCAGCTGATAGCCCGAAAACTCGGGAAGAAAGGTCATGGAATGACCCGTCTCAAAGGCCACCTGGATCACCAGGTGACCGCCGTTTTCCATATTTCTTACAACCTCGCCCACACCATAATCCTCATGATAGATCCTCGTACCGGGGGGATAGTCCGACCCCGGAACGGCCGACAGAACAGGAGCCTGCCCGGCCACATCGATATGCTCCTCGGGCATCTCCTGCAGAAAGCGGCTGGGAGAGGCCTGTTCGGTCCTGCCGTAAAGCATTCGCCGGCGGCAGGATGTCAGGATCAGCTCTTTCCGGGCCCGTGTAATGCTGACGTAGAAGAGCCGGCGCTCCTCTTCAATTTCATCCTCATCATCGTACTCGGCTCCCCGGGGGAAGAGTCCCTCCTCCATGCCGCTGATAATAACACGGTCAAACTCCAGTCCCTTGGTATTGTGCATGGTGATCAGGGTCACCCGGTTGATATCGTTCTCCTCGTCCTCGAGAGAGGCCTGATCCAGTTCGATCAGTTCAAGGAACTCGGCCAGCCCTTCGGATGTGGAGGGATAATCGGAAGCGGCACTGACAAGCTCTTCCAGATTCTTCACCCTCTGGGTGTTCTCCGCCCTGTCCTGGGCCTTGTAGTGCTCCAGAAGTCCGGATTCCACGATCAGTTCCCGGAGGAACTGTCCCAGATTCTCCTGAACGCTCATGATCTGTTTCATATGCGTCAGAAGAGCGATCAGAGCCGTCACGCCCTTGCCCGCCTTGCCGCGGATCTTTCCGTCCGCCTGCTTCAGGGCCTCTTCCATATCGGTATAGATCAGACTGTCCCCCTCCCCCTTGAGAATTTTCTTCAGGGAGACCGCGCCTATCCCCCGGGAGGGCTTGTTGATAATGCGCCGGAAGGCCACTTCGTCGGCGGGATTACTCAGAAATCCCAGATAGGCCAGAGAATCCTTCACTTCCTCACGACTGTAGAAACTCGTGGTCCCCACCAGGCGATAGGCGATATTATGCTTGCGGAAGATCTGCTCGAAGAGGCGGGACTGGGCGTTTGTCCTGTACAGAATGGCTGTGTTCGACCAGTTGCCGTCGGAAAGTTCCCGGGCGCAGTACTCCGCCTCGGCGTTCTGATCAGCCAGATAGACCAGACGGGGCTTGAGTCCGTCATCCTGACGGGTCCAGAGCTTCTTGCCCAGACGGCCCTCGTTATGGGCCACCACCTCTGAGGCGACGGCCAGGATATGTCCTGTGGAACGGTAGTTCTCTTCCAGCTTGATCACCTTTGTACCGGGGAACTGATGCTGGAATCCCAGGATATTCTCCACTTCGGCCCCCCGGAAGCGGTAGATGGACTGATCGTCGTCTCCCACCACGCAGAGCCAGGTCCCGGGGGAGACCAGCTCCTTGAGGAGCTGAAACTGGGCGCGGTTGGAATCCTGATACTCGTCCACCAGGACCACCTGGAATCTCTGCTGCAGTCTCTGCTTTACCTCGGGGTGTTCGGCCAGAAGGCGGCGGGAGAGGTAGATCAGATCGCCGAAGTCGGCGTTGCCTATGGCCCTGAGGCGCTCTTCGTACTCTCTGTAGTAGCGGGGGAAATCGTGATCCGCCGAGATATGATCGAGCCTGTCGTCGGGAGAGAGACACTCGTCCTTGGCCCGGGAGATATTCCGGGCGATCAGGCGCAGCTCGTTCCGGGGCAGTCCCTCGTTCAGGGTCTTCAGAAGGCCTATGGTATCGTCATCGTCATAGATGGTAAAACTGCTTTTGAGCCCCAGAGGAGAACCGTTGCGGCGCAGAAGCCAGGCCCCGAAGGAGTGGAAGGTCCGGATCATGGCGCCCTCGGCACCGGGAACCAGCTGCTCCACCCTCTCCCGCATCTCGGCGGCGGCCTTGTTGGTAAAGGTCACCGCCAGAATGGACCAGGGAGAGAAACCAAGGCGCTCTACCAGATAGGCGATCCGGGTAGTCACGACCCGGGTTTTCCCCGAACCGGCTCCCGCCAGAATCAGAAGGGGATCTTTTTCATGGACGACGGCCTGTTTCTGCTCGTCATTGAGGGCTGCCAGCCAGGCGGGTTCGCTCATGAAGCTCCGTTCTCCAGAACGGCTTCCAGATCCACCGCATTTCTGCGGATAATTCTTGCGTTGACAACCTGTCCGGTCGCCAGGGTATCATCACAGCGGAGAACCACAAGACCGTCCACCTCGGGCGCCTGGAAGGAGGCGCGGGTCAGATAGAGCTCTTCCCCCTCCACCTTCTCCTCCACGATAAGGGGCATGGATTTCCCCACAAAACGGTCCATCCTCTTCTCGGTGATCCCGCTCTGAATATCCTCAAGTTCCTCTTTCTGTTTCGCCGTTTTGCGGACGGCCAGACGTGTCCCCAGCGTACCGCGGTAATCCCAGGCTACAGTTCCCTCTTCCCGGGAGTAGCTGAAAAAGCCCACCCAGTCCAGCTCGGCCTCTTTCAGGAAGCGGCGCAGCTCGGCAAAGGAGGCCTTCGTCTCACCGGGAAAGCCGCACATGATGGAGGAGCGGATAACCCCGTCGGGGAACTCCTCCCGCAGCTTCTGAATCAAGCCGAGATAGGTCTTCCGGTCTCCCCGGCGTCTCATCTTTTGCAGGATGTCCGCATCCGCATGCTGGAAGGGGATGTCAAAATAAGGGAGAATACGGGGATCCGCCTTCATCAGGGGCAGTATCTCCAGGGGAAAGTGATCGGGGTGAATGTAGAGCAGGCGCAACCAGAAGCGGCCTTTCAGGGCGGAAATATCCTCAAGGAGCTCTTTCAGCTCCCTCTTTCCGCGGTCCAGGCCGAAATTAGCCAGGTCCTGGGCCACCAGATTGATCTCAAAAACCCCTCTGTCCACAAGATCCCGGACCTCCTCCATGACCGATTCCCGGCTACGGCTCTTAAGGCCGCCCTTTATAAGGGGGATGGCGCAGAAGTGGCAGCGGTTGTCGCAGCCCTCGGAGATTTTTACAAAGGCCGAACCTTTGAAGTTGAGAAACTCATCCCTTCTGGGCATATCCATATCGGTCTCGGGCACATAGACGGGTTTCTCACCCGCCATCAGATCCGGCATCATATGGGCGATCTTCGCCGGGGCGGCGTTACCGAAGACCCCGTCCAGTTCGGGGATCATATCCATAAGTTCTTTGTTGTAACGCTGGGCGAAACACCCGGCGGCGAGGACCTTTTTATCGGGATAGGCCCCGCGATAATCGAAAATGGTATTGATCGCTTCTTCCTTGGCGGATTTGATAAACCCGCAAGTATTCACGATAATCAACTCAGCCCCGTCCGGACTGCTGCAGTATGTCCAGCCCGCTGCCCCCAGGGCCGCGATTATGGCTTCAGCATCAACCTGATTTTTAGAACAACCAAGATTCTCAATAAAGAAGGTTTTATTGGACAGGGAAGAGGACGAGGTCGTATTTTCCTTCATCATTCTTCACCCACTGTATGACTCTGACGGCCACTTCACCGGACTTCCCGGACTCAAGGGCTACGCCAGAAATTTTAATAGATACATCACCGGCTGAAGAGTAGCCGATGCTCACGCTTTCCCGGGCATCCGTACGGATCCGGTCTCCGTCTCTGTAGAACTTCTCAACAGGCGCTCCACCGTCGATCTCATAACGGAACAGACAATAACCGCTGAACAGGGCGTTCAGGGTAAAATCTTCAATTTCATCCTTAGCCGCCAGAAGAACAACGGGCTCTCCGCTGGTCTTGGGAAGGGCGGCAGGGGCTTCCTGAGCCTCCTCGGTACTGGCAACACTCACATCCGTGCGTTCTACCTGAAGCAGAGCGCCTCCCTCACCCACGGAACGCAGACGGAATCCGATAACGGGAATCCCTTCTCCACCGGGAAGGATCTTCTCATCTCCCACAGCAAGGACAAGTTCGCTCCCCCCTCCGGCAGGTTGAATCTTGAGCTTGCTTTCTTCCAGAGCCACCACCATTCTCAGCTCACCACCCTCATAGGAAATGAGAATTTCATCTCCAGTCAGAAGATTCCACTGGGCGGAGTTCTCATCAAGACGGTAAAGTTCGGCCTGTCTCACGCTCTCCGGTGCTACGGGAGCCGGACGATTTGCCAGAATACCCGTCACCAGGAACCAGCCTCCCCCACCGAGAACGATTAGAAGCAGGACAAGAAGGATGGGCCGCACGGGAAGGGAGACACTGCTCTTCTGTCCCACAAGCTCTTCTAGAGGGGCAGGTTCCTCACTGATTTTGTAGTTTTTGTAAAGGGCCACGGTTTTATCCGTATCAAGCCCCAGATATTCGGAGTAATTCCTCAGGAATCCCAGAAGATAGGTCTCCGCCGGAAAAATGTCGAAGTTCTCTTCCTCAAGAGCCTCAAGGTACTCTCTGGATATGTTGATCTCCTGGGAGATCTGCTTGACGGTCGCGCCTTTCAGTTCCCGCGCCTCTCTCAGGGTTTCACCTATGGATTTCATACAGCCTCAATTCTCCGGTTCAAAAAGAAAGTTCTCAATGGAATTCCCTTCAGGCGGACTTTTATAGTCGAAACGGGCATCGGGTATGCCCTTATTCGTTTGCAGATTGGTAAAATCGAATATGATGCTTTCCATGGAGGTGGTAACCCCCTCGATCCGGCGGATCAAATTATTATCCCCCACGGAAACGAGAAGCTCCCTGAACCCCTCACTGGAAGAACGCCAGTAGAGTTTAAGTTTGGTCACCATCTCTTCAGAACCTTCATCAAGAGGAACAGCACTGGGACCATGAGCATAGGCGATGCTGTAATTCTTCTTCATCAGCTCCAGTCCCTGGGCATTGGCCATATTCATCAGAGCGGAAGAAGAGTGCTGCTTTAACGGCTGCACAAAGGCAACCCTGTAATCAGGAATATAGAGCTCCAGTTTTTCATCGTTTACATTCAGAACCTGTCCCTCGGGAACGGAGAACTCCAGATGAAGCTTATTGGGGCTTTTGTAGGAGATACGCGCCACCTGTTCCGTGTCCCCTCTGGAGATTACCAGATCCCCTTCGTAATCCTGAACACTGCCATAGTATTCGGATATTCTGTCAAAGTATCTTTCAGCTGTTTCCTGTGCCGCAGCGGACATAACAATCCCTGCCAGCAGAAACATCAGCGTTAACGGTCTCTTCATACAGTGTAATATACCCCGATTGAACGGGGAACTGTCAAGGTTCCACAGCCTTTCGGGGGAGGCAGCGGCGGGGCTTGCGGGGAAAAGACGGAGACTTTAAGATAAAAGCGGCGAAAGATGCCGGAAAACGATGCTAGGAAACATGAGCTCACGGGCATCGCCTTCCCGGATCAAAATACTTTCCCGGGTACCCGCATTGCGGATGCGGATCAGGAACTGAATATCAAAGAAAAGAGGGTTATATATGGAAAAAATGCAGATTCTGGATCTCGGCGGCTCAATCGTAGCACCGGAAGTCATCGATACGGACTTCCTTCAGAAAATGCGGGACTTCCTTCTGAACTGGCTGAATGAAGATAAGGAAAGACGTCTTATCCTGATCATCGGGGGCGGAGCTCCTGCCAGAAAATATCAGAACGCCTATAAAGAAACCGATGCCGATGCGGACCACGAAGAGCTGGACTGGATCGGTATCATGGCTACCCGGCTGAACGCCCAGATGGTCAAGGCCGTGCTGGGATCAGAGTGCAAGGATCCCGTCGTCACCGATCCTTCGGAAGTGAGAAGTATGACCGGCCGCATTCTGGTGGCCGCAGGATGGAAACCCGGGTTTTCCACCGACTACGACGCCGTGGTCCTGGCGGAAAACTTCGGAGCAAAATCCATTCTGAACCTCTCGAATATCAAGAAGGTCTACTCCGCCGATCCCAAACTGGATCCCCGGGCGGTTCCCCTGGACAGCCTGAGCTGGAAGGAGTATCAGAAGATGTGCGGAGACACATGGTCACCCGGCATCAACACTCCCTTTGATCCCGTAGCCACCCGCAAGGCCCGAACTCTGGGACTGAAGGTGATCGCCGCCGACGGGCGGGATCTGGAAAATCTGGGAAAGATTTTCAACGACATGCCCTTTACGGGAACCCTGATCGGCCCGGAATAAAAAAAGATCAACAGCCGGGACATCCCGGCTCAGCACTCTCCGGCGCGGATTCCGGCAGAATAGAACGAAAAATCGGCTATTCGGGGGAGCCGTCTCCCCAGTGCCAGATCTTCCGGGAGAGCTCTGAGGAGAAGGGATTGGGATTATTGAAATCCGGAAGCCAGTCGCTTCCGGTGATCCACTCCTGAATGAATCCCTCCTCCAGATCGTACTCCGAAAGCATATCCGTCACCTTATCGTACTCATCCTCACTCAGATAGCGGGAAGGCTCGATCTCCGGATATTCGGGACTGGTCACTGGAGTATACTGACTCATAATGCTCAAAAGAGCCCGGTCTTTCAAATTTGCTGAAAACCACGCGAAGACCTCACGGGTGGACTCCAGTTCCCCGGGCAGCACCAGATGACGCAGAAGAACGCCCTGTGTCATCACTCCCCGCTCATCAAAGACAAGGGGTTTGCGGCGCACCATCTCCTCGATACTGGATCGGGCAATTCGGGGATACTTTTTATAGCGGTAGTAACGTTCCGCAACGCGGCTGTCCAGAGTCTTCATATCGGGCAGAAAGATATCCACCAGGGGAAAGATCTTCTCCAAAGCCTCTGCCGACTCCTGGGCCGATGAGTTCCAGACCACAGGGAGTCCCAGAGCCTTCACTTCGGGAAGAATCTCCGCCAGAGAAGGGATAAAGTGGGAGGGTGTGACCAGATTGAGGTTTTCCGCCCCCGCCTTTTTCAATCTGCGGACAAGAACAAGAAACTCCCGGGCCGTGATATCACGCCCCATGCCCTGACGGCTGATCTGATAGTTCTGGCAGAAGGGACAGCCCAGGGTACAGCCGGAAAAGAAGACGGTGCCGCTCCCCCCTTCTCCCGTTACGGGAGGCTCCTCACCGAAGTGGAGACCCGCCCAGGCCAGGCGGAGGCTGTCATTCATACCGCAGAAGCCCGTCTGGCCATTCAGGCCTGTCCGGTCTGTACTGCATTTTCGGCCGCAGAGACTGCAGTGCTGATAGGATGAGTTTTTCATAGGGCCATTTGAGCCCGCCTCGGGCCCCTGAGTCAAGATGACAAGAGGTGTTTTCAGCTTGTCAGCCGCTCCACCAGAACAGGGGTCATGGTCAGTTCCCCGGGATACTCCTCCGCATGGGAGCCGGGAAACAGATCGTTCCGACAGCGGATAAGATGATCCGTCACAGCCCTTGCTTTGGCTGGAATAAACTGCTTCATGGTGGTCAGATTCATGGGAGCAGCCATACGGATATCATCAAAGCCCATCAAGGCCAGATCACCGGGTACGGAGATTCCTCTCTCCCGGCAGATTTCAAGGCCACCCATAGCCATGGTATCGGAAGTAAAAAACAGAACATCCGGATTATAACGGGAGAGGATGCGGCTCGTACAGGCGGCGCCTCCTTCGATAGACATCCGACTGTCTTCCACGGGGATACCGGAAAGCGGGATACCGCGCTCCTCCATAGCCTTGAAAAAACCGGTAAGTCTGTCGCTCTGAAAGCTTCCACTCTCATCACTCCACTTTACCACGGCAGGCCGGCGGTAGCCCTTCTCATAAAGATAGGCCGCCGCATCGTAGCCTCCCAGATAGTTGTTGTTGAGCACCGAAAAGAACCAGGGATTGCGGGAATGCACCATAACCACGGGCATGCGCCGGGAATCCAGAAAGTCCCGGGCTCTCTCATCCACATCCATATGGATGATAACAGCCATGGAGGCTATCTGCGCCCAGGAACTGTCACGGCTCAGAAAAACACTCAGAGAATTTTCACCCCGGCTGTTCACCATCATGGGATAGATGCCATGAGGCTGCAGCTCCTTTTCCAGGGCGATAAAGAAGTCCATAAAAAACTCACTGTCCGTCATGTGGGAGATCACGGCCAGAACCGATGCCTCTTCTCTCTGACGGGCCTGAAAACCGGTCCTGTAATCAAGCTCCCGCATCACAGCGTACACCCGGTTTCTGGTCTCCTCATTGACCTGGTCCGGATCATTGATGACCCGGCTTACCGTAGAAATGCTCACCTCCGCCCGGCGGGCGATATCTTTCAGACCGATTCTTGCCATGAAGGAATCCTAGCGTCCGGTAGTTCCGTTGTCAATCATAAGTGAAATTTTTCTCATCATTTTTTTCATTATTTTTCACCATTGATGAAATATTTTCTGAAAAACAACGTTGATTTCCCGATCCTCAGGGGCTAAGATGCCTTTATCCGCCTGTGCGGAGATATTTTTGACAGCAAGGAAGATCCATAGAAGATGAATAAAAAGATCGTACTCATCGGAGCCGGAAGTGCTCAGTTCGGAATAGGCACTCTGGGAGAGATTTTCAACAGCCCCGTACTGAAGGGCTCGGAAGTAACCCTTCTGGATATCAACGAAAAAGCCCTGAAGGCCGTGGAGTCCCAGACCAGAAACTTTCTGGAGAAAGAGAAACTGGACTTTACTGTAACAGCCACTCTGGACAGAAAGAAGGCTTTTCAGGGAGCCGACTTTATTATTATCTCCATTGAAGTGGGCGACCGCTTTACACTCTGGGAAGAGGACTGGAAAGTTCCCCTGCAGTACGGCATCAGCCAGATCTACGGAGAGAACGGAGGCCCGGGAGGCGTATTTCACGCCCTGAGAATCACCCCTCCCATCCTGGAGATCTGCGGTGACGCCATGGAGATCTGTCCCGAGGCCCATATCTTCAGTTACTCCAATCCCATGACCGCCATCACAACAACGGTCCACAGAGCCTATCCCGGTATCAAATTCACAGGGCTCTGTCACGAGATTGCTTCGCTGGAACGTTACCTTCCCTCTATCCTGGGCATGGACTTCACGGATATGGACCTGACCGCCGGAGGCCTGAACCACTTCAGCTGCCTTCTGAAGGCGACGGACAGAAAGACCGGCCGCGACCTGTATCCCGAAATCCGGGAGAAAGCCCCCGCCTTCTTCTCTGTAGAACCGGGATACAGCGACCTCTGGGATCACTTCAACAGAACAGGCGAACTGCTGGAAACAGAGGGCGTCAAGGAACGGACCGGGCCGGGCCTGAGCAGGAGCGCCTATGACTGGGCGGACAGGAAGCTCTTCAAATTCATCCTGGAAACCTACGGGCTGTTGCCCATCACGGGAGACAGTCATTTCGGAGAGTATCTGAGCTGGGCCTGGGAGGTCGCCGACCACAGGGGGATCATTGATTTCTTCGACTACTACAAAATCTACCTGGGCAGGGAAGAAGCCCCGGAGCTGGAGCTGAAAACCAAGGAGAGGGTGGTTCCCATCATGGAGGGAATCGTTCAGGACAGCGCCTATAGCGAATCGGCGGTCAATGTCCCCAACAGGGGCCTGATTGCCGACCTGCCCGAATGGATCGCTGTGGAGGTTCCCGGAACCATCAACAAAGACGGTGTACACGGACAGGTTCTGGGCGAACTGCCCAGGGGATACGCCGCCCTGCTGAGAAACTACACAGGGACCTACGATCTGACGGCCGAAGCTGTTCTGAACAAAAGCAGGGACTGTGTGGTTCAGGCCCTTCTGGCGAGCCCCGTGGTCAACAAAGCCCTCCCCCTGAGGGATCTGACAGAGAGAATGATCAGCCAGCAGCAGAGGTGGCTGGGTTATCTGAAATAGCGGAAAAAAGCAAAGCTGCCGGAGGATTTTGGCGGGGAATCCCGATGGACTGTGCCGCTGCCGTGCAGCGGAGGGTTTATCGGCAACCGTGAAACAGCCGGACAGGCGGCGTCCTAGTGCGCCGCCTCCCGGGCCAGATGGTTCCAGAGTCTGACGGCATAAAAAACGGGCTGATGGTCATCGGCTGTCAGCCCCAGAACATCCCCCGCTTCATCAAGATGGGCCAGCCACTCCCTGCGGGCCCTTCTCAGATGCCGCCCGAAACTCCCCAGGACATCCTTTGAAGCCCCCCATCCTTTTTCATCCCATCTCTCGGCCAGAGCCGTCATCCGGGCCTCCTGGTTCTCCAGGAGGAGTTGCCGTTTTCTCCTCTGCTCTTCCGGATTGTAGACAGGGCGCCTGTTCAGAAGTTTATCATCCTTGCTGATATAAACCAGATTCCCCGCCTCCCTGAAGTTGAATCCCAGGGAGGGAAGATCGGGAGGAAGCTGGGGAATGGGATCGCCGCCGTGCTCCAGACGCCAGAAGGGTTTTCCTTCAAAGAGAGAGACAAAGGCATTATCTCCCACCCGGGGCGCTCCGTAGATATAGGCTCCTGCGGCTTCGGGCATTCTGGCGTAACAGAGAGTGGCCAGGGCGCCGCCCAGACTGTGTCCCGTAATCCAGAGAGGGCGGTTCATCCTTTCTGCCAGCTTTGCTTTCAAAAAGGACTCCAGCCCCTCATCGCCGCTCCAGATCTCTTCCAGTCCGTCCAGAAAACCTTTATGCACTTTGCCGCCCTGTTCAAAGGGAACGGGCAAGGCATTCAGATCAGTGGCGATTTCATGAAGAGCCGACCGGCTTTTCAACTCCGTCCCCCGGAAGGAGGCGATCAGAACCTTCCGGTTCCAGCTGACCATGCATTCCGTTCCCTTTCCCTGAAAGAAATGAAAGCCGTCGAAGCCCGCCAGCTTCCAGGCCATTTTTGCAAAGCCGGGATGGCAGTAACTCAGAAAGGAGCACTCGGCGAACCACCAGGCGCTGACGGGAGAAAAGGCGACGTTCCTGAAGTCGGGCTTCAATCTTCCGGGCTTTTCGAAATAGGAATAATCCATGTCGGGCGGGATGATATCGCTCCTGTCGGGATCGGGGAGAGCCTTCAAGGGGAAAGAGCTCATTTCATTCCCTCGGGAAAAGGGAAGGCCTCGGCAAAGTTCTTCATATAGGCCTCCATCTCATCCAGACGGCGAATAGCCAGCACCTCGCGGCAGATTCTCTGAACATCATCGCTTGAAAACTGTTTCAGCCTCTTTTTGACACAGTCCACCAGGGAGGGAGACACACTCAGCTTGCGGATTCCCATTCCCGCAAGCACGGGGACCAGAAAGGGATCGGAGGCGATGTCACCGCAGACGGAAATAGGACAGTTCAGCTCTGCGGCTTTCCCGGTGATCTGTGAAAGAACCCTGAGAACGGTAGGATGGTGGGAACGATAGAGATGGCTGAGATTTTCATTGGTTCTGTCCACAGCCAGAAGGTACATGGTCAGGTCGTTGGAACCGATGGAGAGAAAGTCGGTCACCTCCGCCAATTCCTCCACGGCGATTGCCGCAGAAGGGAGCTCCACCATGGCTCCCAGAAGGGGATTGGAATTGAAAGCCTCCTCCCTCTCCGCAAGCTGAGCCTTACAGATATCCAGCTCCTCCCGGGCCTGGAGGATCTCTTCCACGCCGGAGACCATGGGCAGCATGATTCTCAGATCAGCTCCGTAACCGGCCCGGAGCATAGCCCTCAGCTGATCCCGGAACATCTCCCGGTTGGCCAGTGAGAATCGTATCCCCCGTACACCGAGAAAGGGGTTGGATTCTGAGGCGCTCCGGCCCTGAAGCAGCTTGTCTCCCCCTATATCGGCGGTTCTCAGAGTTACGGGCTTACGGCCCTGACTCTCCACTATGGAACGATAGAGCCTGTACTGCTGCTCCTCGGAGAGGAAGTCGTTTTTCAATATAAAAGGGAACTCACTCCGATAGAGTCCAATACCCTCGGCTCCCTCCCTGACGGCATCTTCCGCATCCTTCAGGATATTGATATTGGCATGAACGGATACGGAAACACCGTCTGCCAGATGCCCCTTGAGAATATAGGACCCGGGAACGGCAGCAGGTTTCCGCTGCTCCAGTATGGCCGTCCGTGTTTTCTCGTCGGGACGGATATAGAGCTTTCCTCCGTCGGCATCCAGAAGAAGAGGCAATCCCTCGGGAATGTCCAGCAGGGACCTGTCATCGGTAATAATCACGGGAATGCTCAAAGAGCGGGCCAGAATTGAGATATGGGCAGTGACCCCCGATCCGCGCAAGACCAGCCCGCCCACCCCTTCCACCGCAAGACGAAAAAGATCGGAAGGATAGATATGGCGGGAAAGGACAATCTGTCCGCTGTAGCTGAACCCCTCGGATTCGGTCATATTGGACAGCAGTCTGTAGCCCATATCCCGTACATCCTGGGCCTTCTCGGCCAGACGGGCTTCACTCATGGCAGAGAAACGATCGGCATAGCTGCCTATGACGGACTGCACCGCCGATGGTGCGGAAGCCCCCTCCCGGATATTCTGCCTTATCCTGATCTGCAGATTTTCATCCTTCAGCATATAAAGCTGGGCGGTAAAAATCAGAGAAATCATCTCCGTATCGGAGAAGGACGTGCTCTTCTGTATCTGTTCCAGCTGCTCCAGAGAGAGGGAGAGGGCCTTTTCAAAAAGGGCTTCCTCCTTAGCCGGATCACCGCTATCCTCAATCTGCCCGGCAAGACTCTCCATATCGGACCAGATGGGCAGGGCCCTTCCCGCTGTAACGCCGCCGGAAGCCTTCAAGCCCTGAATAATCCTGGACTCGGGAACGGGAACCGAACTGAGTCCGGGAACTTCCAGATCCATAAACGCCGTGGCCTCGGCCAGCATATCCCCCAGAAGAGAGGCGGCCTTCTTCAGATCGCTCTTGCTGATCCCTTCGAAGCTGTCCACACCCTTGCGCGCCAGCATAAGCACGCCGATGCGATGGGGACCTCTGAGAATGGGAACCATAATTTTACTGCGGGACTCTCCCTCGTGGGAGTAAGTCGCTATACGAATGGAATTTTCCCGAAAAGCCTGCCCCAGCTCGTTTCCATCCAGAGAAAATCGTAAGGGGAGCTCCCGACCGCCCTGGCAGCGCATACTGTCCCAGTAGTCTCCGCGATCGTAACCACTGCGGAAAACAAGTTCCTTCGTCTTCTCATCGTAGATAAACAGCCCCCCGACCGAGGCGTCCGCCGCTTCCAGAAGACGGGAAAGAACGTCCTTCAGGAAGTCGTTCAGTTCCTGATCCGATTCAAATAAAGAGGCCTTGCTGCTGATATTTAAGAGGACATTACTAAATCTTTGCACCCTTCAAATATAACAAGAGAAAGGACTCTGTTCAAATTTCTTGAGAAAGGATCAGGAAGAGATCTGTTTGCTGTAGTGCTCAACCGCCTGGGCTGCGGTCATATCGGGATGAGAGTTTTTCATGTAGTGCCAGTGTTCTGAGATGCTGAGATAGAGCTCCAGCTTGGTCTTGTTTCCGAAGGTCTTCTGAAACTCCGGTTGTTCCGCAATCCGGCTTATGGGCTGCCAAACCTCCAGAAACCAGGATTCAACGGCCTCAAGCCAGGGGATATCGGCGCTCTCTTTCTGACAAAGCAGATAACGGTGAACTTCTATATGATTCATAAGAGCCTGCCGTTCGCTTTCATTGAGGGTATTCAGATCGAACCAGTGCTTCTGCAGCAGAATCTCTTCAATAGGGTGTTTTTCCTTGCTCATACTGAAAATTATGCATAAAAACAGCCATTCTTTCCAGCGGAAATGCGAACTTCCCCCATCCTGAGCTGTACTAAGGAGTAAAATCAGTCGTATACTGAGCCGCTATGAACAAAGATGAAAATCCCCTGCAGACAGGGACTTACCATACCGCCGTACTGGGAGGCAAAAGAGCCCAGTACCGTATTCTGAAAAAAGACGACCGCAGTATTCTCATTCCCGTCTGGGAGGTTCCGGAAGAGTGTAAGACGGGTGACGAACTTGAAGTGTTCGTCTTCCTGGACGGCAGGGAAGGGCTCAAGGGCACCACGGCAAAGGCCCATGCCGAACTGGGTGACTTTGCCGCCCTCACGGTAAAAACGGTCACAGACTTCGGCGTGTTCCTGGACTGGGGGATCAAAAAGGACCTTTTCGTTCCCGGAAAGCTCCTGAGGAAGGAACTGAAAGCGGGGGATACCGCCGTGGTCTGCCTGATCCCTGACTTTGACGGGGTTGGAGTCATCGGCAGCGGCAGGATAGATGATTATTTTCAGGAGGGAAAACCGGAACTGAAGGAAGGTTCAAAGGCTGACCTTCTGGTCTTCGGTATTTCGGAACTGGGCTACCGTGTGATTGTAAATAACCGCTACAAGGGACTGCTCTACCGGAACGAGGTGTTCGAACCCCTCAAGATCGGTGACAAACGGAAAGGCTATATCAAGAAAATACGTCCCGACGGCCTTATCGATGCGTCACTCCAGGCCCAGGGCTATAAAATGGCCTCAAACGATGCATCACAGATCATCATGAAGGCACTGGAAGAGGCCGGAGGCTTCCTTCCCCTCCATGATAAAAGTGATCCGGAAAAGATCAAAAAGTACCTGAAGATGAGCAAAAAAAACTTCAAAAAGGCCACCGGCCTCCTTTACAGGGAGAAAAAGATAGTTCTGGAAGAGAGAGGGATACGCAAGCTCTGATCCCCTCTTCAGCGTCTTTCCCGATCCCGACGGTCTCAACGGCCCGCCGGGAAGTCCTGAGAGATCAGGAATAGAGCTCCCTGATCTCTTTATTATAGATCTCGGCAATAGCATGACGCTTCAGATCCTGCTTGCCCGAAAGTTCCTTCCCTACTTCGAAGGAGTGGCGCAGCACCTTGAAACGGAAGATCCTCTCAAAGCTTCTGAAGCCGTTCTTTTCGCTGATCAGTCCGCTGATCTCCGCATTGAGAAGTTCCAGGACCGCATGCACATCGGGTAGATGTATCCGGTTTTCATAGGCCAGATTGTTCTCCTTCGCATAAGCCTCCAGGGCATCGTAATCGGGAACGATCAGAGCGGACAGATACTTCTGATCCTGGCCGACGATGACCGCCTGCTCGATATAGGAGGACTCGGCCAGCTTCTGCTCCATAGGAACGGGCTCAATATTCTCTCCTCCCAGAAGAACGATGGTGTCCTTCTCACGCCCTATGATCTTCAACTCGCCATGGACTGTCATCATTCCCAGATCGCCCGAGTTGAGCCAGCCCTCCGAATCGATCATGGCCGCCGTAGCTTCCGGTTTATTAAAATACCCCTTCATCACCTGGGGCCCTTTCAGATAGACAACGCCTTTGACCCCGGCCCCGGCAGGATTTCCTTTCTCATCGAGGATTTTGATCTCCGTTCCCGGCCAGGATTTGCCGACGACTCCCATAACCGGATGTTTCTGAGGGCTGAAGGCCACAACAGGAGCCGTTTCCGTCAATCCGTATCCCTCCAGAATCTGTATGCCTATGGCTTTGAAGAACTGATAGATGCGGGGAGGCAGAGCCCCTCCTCCGGAAATACCGGCGATGAATCCGGTGCCCACCTTTTCTCGGATTTTGCAAAAAATCAGTTTGTTGCCCAGAAGGCGCAGAGGCAGCAGGAGCAGCCAGGGCAGGGGATAGAGAATGAAATAGGGCAGAGAGAAGACCTTTTTAAAATCGGCCACCCTCCCCTGCATGCGGTTCTGCATTCCCTGATGAATGACGGCCGTCCGCAGGAAGAATCGATACAGTCCCCATGACACGGCTCCCTTGGCCTTGATATTCCGGCTGATCCCCGCTTCAATGGCCGTCCAGATCCGGGGAACCGAAGCCATCCACTGGGGGTTGAGCTTCTGGAGATCCATCAGCATGATCTTCCCTACCGGCTTGGAATAGGCGATGGTGGTAACGGCCCCCAGGGCGATGTACTGGATAACACGCTCGAAGGAGTGCCACACCGGCAGAACGCTCAGCCAGATATCCCCGCGACTGATCTCAGCCACCTTGTCGATATTCAGCACCTGGTGGAGGAAGTTGTTATGACTCAGCATCACCCCTTTGGGCTCACCTGTCGTACCGGAGGTATAGATCAGTGTGCACAGGTCCTCACCGTCTCCCTGAACGATACTTCCGGCCAGAAAAGCGGGAGCGTCATCCCCTGAGCCCTTTTCCAGAAGATCTTCATAAAAGAGCAGCTCTCCCGGCCACTGGGAAGAGAGATCCTCCTCCGGCCGATCAATCAGAATCAGGGTTTTAAGTTCCGGAAGCTCCTTTTTCATGGACAGGACCTTTTTCAGCTGAGCGGCATTCTCGAGAACCGCGATTCTGCAGCCGGAAAAACCCAGGATATAGGCCATCTCGCCGGCCATGGTGTCGCAGCCTCTGGGAACATCGGCAGCACCGAGTGAGAGGATGGCCAGATCAAACTCCAGCCATTCACTTCGGTTGTCGCTGATCAAACCCACTAAATCTCCGCGCTTTACTCCCGTATGATCCAGACTCAGAGCCAGAGCCGCCACCCTGTCGTAAAGCTCTGCATAGCTTCGGGGGAGGAAATCTCCCTTTTTAGATCTCACATACTGGCAGAGGGTATCGGGATACTGCTCTGCCCGTTCCTTGAATAGGGATGGTATCGTCATAGACCGCTCCTTTGCCGGGGCACCGACCCCGGATAAACTGTTCCGGATAATTTCCGGTACGACCGATCATCCGCTCTGACTGCCGGATCGGTCTTTGAGAGGCTTATCTTTGTAAAACTATAAGCTTTCCCGCAGTCTGACTGCAAATTTCTCCCTTCGGCTTCCCTCAGTTTCGCATTTTAGGTATATGATAAAGGCAGAAAAGGAGCATCCCGTGATTTTATCCCTCAGAACCCGTATTATCCTCTCCCTGGTTGCGCTCCTCCTGATCTCAGCAGCAGCCGGGCTGATTGTCCTTTACAAAAAGGACGTTCTTCTGATGCGCTCTCCCGTGCTGGTCAGCCCCTCCCCGGTTATCAGCTATATGAACGGCGAGGTTGCCGTCAAAGCCCCCGGTGACGATGGCTGGATGACCCCGGAAGTGGGACAGAAGCTGAAAGAGGGAAGCAGCCTTAAGACGGGACCCGATGGAGAGATGGACATCCGCATTTCCAGCGAGACCCGTCTGCGCCTGGATGCGGATACGGTGATCAGGCTGGACAGGACCACGCTGAAACGCCTGGGAATCAGGGTCGAAAACGGCAGGATGTACGGACGATTTCACAAGCTTTATCAGGATCAGGAGATTGAAGTGGAGACCAGTACGGCAGTAGCCGGGGTCAGGGGGACGGACCTTGTATTCGAAGTTTCGGAGAAAGAGAGCCGAATCTATGCCCTTTCGGGGATCACGGAGGTCAGCAATCCCGCATTTCCAGAAGAGCGCCTCCTTCTCTCCTATCAGCAGAAGACGATCATATCGCGGACCGCCCCTCCCTCCCAGCCGCAGAATATGTCCCCCGATGAGGTCAGGCGCTTCCAGAATGAGCTGAACGCCATCCACAATGATACAGTCTTTCTCGTAACCCGGGCCATTATGTTCAAAGCGAACTCGGCAGAGATTCTGCCCTCCTCCGAAAAGGAGCTGGAAAGGCTCTACAATCAGGTTGACGGCACAAGATACGATCTGAGAATCGTCGGCCATACGGCCTATGTGGGAGACGCCGGCGCCCAGTACCGTCTCTCCCTGGAAAGGGCTCAGGCCGTGAAAGACTATCTGGTGGAAAAGGGCATAGGGAAGAAAAGACTGAAGGTCGCCGGCATGGGAGGCTCCCGACCCGTGGCCGACAACGACAGCGAAAGCGGCAGGGCCCGGAACCGCAGAGTGGAGTTTGTCATTATAGAGTAGGTCCTATCTGTAGCGCCCGAAGATATTGATCAGATTGCTTTCGATGGAATTTTCGATTTTGACCGAACTGTGGGCACCGCCTGTTGTATCGGGATGTATAATCTCCACATTCCCTGAGAAAACAAGAGGAAGCTCTTCTCCTTCAGGACTGACAGGCAGGGACGAAAGGGCCATGGCCCCGTCAAACAGGTAGGCCAGAGCCTCCTGCCGGGAGAGAAGATCCCGGACGGTCCGCCCCATGGAGAGGAACTCAAGGCGGAACTGGAATCCGAACTGCGAAAGGCTGACGGAGGGGAGCTCTACACTTTTTCCGCTGGCAAGTTCCGTCCAGCGTTGATCATTCACCCTGAGAACTCCCTCAAGGGCATCCATATTGACGGCAAAAGGATTGGGATTCTCCGCATTCATGAGGATGATAATATCTGCCCCCATCAGCCCCAGACTCTTTACATAGAGAGACTCAAAGTCAAAACGAGGCAGTTTCACAAGGACCATCTCCCCGTCCTCTTCAGAGGAAAGGGTCAGAAGCTCCTCATCCCCCCCCCTGTAACGGCAGTCCGTACGGAGCTGCCAGGAGGCTCCGGGAAGGTCGGCAAACTCAGGAAATTCTCTGTAGAGTTCTTCAAAAATCAGGTCAAAATAAAGAGGAAGGACCTTGCGCTCCCCTCCTTCCAGGACCAGAGCGCCATCCGAAAGGGAGGAGACAACCCGGCCGTCAAGCAACAGAGAGCTTTCCACGCCTTCCACATGAAGGGTCTCGGCACCGGGATTGTAAATTTCATATGAGAAACTGAGAACAGAAGCGCGGAACCCGGTCATAACGGGAGCTTCGCTTATCAGGGCCAACTCGGGCACGGGATCTGCCGTCTTCACCACAGGTGCAGAACTGCAGGCTCCGAGCAGCAGAACAAGAACGCAGAACAGTCCCCCGGGGACACTGTTTTTTTTCATATGATTTTTATATAAAGGAATGAACATCTTTCCCGACTCCTCAAAGACAAGTTTATCTTCTAAGAATCGGCCGATCAGCTTCGGAACCTGACCGGCTTTTTTACTGATATCCCGTTCTGTCCCCGGCAGCCGGCCGGCGCAAAGGGAGGCATGGAAGGACTATTTATTCAGATCAGCCACACCGGAAAGGGAGAGGGGAAGCTCGGCTTCGGAGAAGAAAGGCAGTTCCGTCCCCAGACGCAGCTTCCCCTGAAGATCATAGCTCACCCGGTCCTCACCGGTAACAAGCTTGTACACCAGCCGTCCCATATTGATAAAGTCCAGGCTGAAATCGTAACTCAGTTCAGCCTCCTTTCCAGCAGGAAGACTTACGGCCCGGCTCTGCTTGAGCTCGGCCCAGGAAATACCGTTCACAGCCAGTCCGGCTCCCAGTTCTTTCAGACTGAAATCAAAACCATTGGGATTACGAATTGTAATCCGTGACCGGATATCCGCACCGGTCAGGCTCAGCCGGGTCACCTCGATATCCCCGAAGTGAATCTCCGGTATTCTGATATGGGGCACGGTTCCCTCGTAACTCAACTCCATCCGCTGTTCTCCCAGTACGGGCAGATGAAAGAGGAATCCCGTCACGATCCTGTAGGCCGACTCGGTTTCATCACTCAGAGAGTTGATGGAAGAGAACAGCTCTCTGTAGTCCAGGGTCAAAGGCACCTTGAAGGTGGATGCCCCTTCTGCGGCCAGCTCCACCGGTTCGTTCATGCGCCCCTGAAAGAAGGAGGCCCCGTCTATGGTCAGATCATAGTCATAACCGGCCA
The DNA here is from genome assembly GCA_963556075.3 of Oceanispirochaeta sp. Classification (GTDB taxonomy): domain Bacteria; phylum Spirochaetota; class Spirochaetia; order DSM-2461; family DSM-2461; genus Oceanispirochaeta. The sequence goes on from CAUVYB020000002.1 coordinate 414,048, forward strand.
GGCGAATTCCCACGGGATTGGGATTCTTCACCAGAAGCTCCATTTCAAGATCGATATGATCGAAATCAGCAGCTTTGGGAACCACACGGATCACCGAAACCTCGGGTTTCCGAATCAGATCGTTCAGGGTGGCGCATCCGGCCATAAAAAGCAGCAGAACGGCAGGGATAACATAAAATTGTAATCTTCTCATATCCCTATCTTACAATGCGGCCTGCAGGATAGCCAGAACATCCTTCTTGTATAGTTTTACAAAATGGCCCTGGGGATTGTCCGTCTCACCGGCGCACTTCCCTGCCATCTCATCCAGCCGGTCGCCGGGGATATCCAGGCCTCCCAGGGTAGTGGGGAGCCCCAGAGACTGCCAGAAGTTCTCCAGAGCCTCAATCCCCGCCAGAGCGGTCTCCTCATCGGACCAGTGGTTCTGTTCCACATTCCAGACCCGAACGGCTATCTGTACGAATCGTTTGATATCATGGTTCATCACATAGCGCATCCAGTGAGGCATTACGGCGGCCAGGCCGGCACCGTGGGCGACATCGTAGATTCCGCTGAGCTCATGCTCGATCTGATGGGAGCCCCAGCAGCCTTCCCGTCCCGTATCGAGGCTTCCGTTATGGGCGACCGTCCCGGCCCAGACGACCTCGGCCCAGGCATCGTAATCCCGGGCCTCGTCCATGATCTTCGGGGCGTTGTGAATAATGGTCTTCAGGGCCCCTTCGATCATCCGGTCGGTCAGTTCCACCGGTTTTGAATTGGTGAAGTAGCGCTCAAAGAGATGAGCCATCATGTCGGCCACGCCGTTGGCCCTCTGATGAACAGGAAGGGTCATGGCCAGCTCGGGATTTATGATGGAGAAGTCGGGGTACAGGATTTCACTGTTTAAAGGGCGCTTCAGCTGTCCCTCTTCCTTCGTTACAACCGAGCCGGCACTGGACTCGCTGCCCGCGGCGGGTATGGTGAGGACCGTGCCGATCCCCAGAGCCTCTTCAGGAACCGCCTTGCCCTCATAGAAGTCCCAGACATCTCCTTCGTAGGGAACGCCTGCGGAGATGGCTTTGGCCGAATCGATAACGGATCCGCCGCCCACAGCCAGAATGAAGTCTATATCCTTCTCCCGACAGATTTTTACCCCCTCGTGGACCAGAGAGAGACGGGGATTGGGCTTTACTCCGGGAAGCTCGGTCCATGTCACCCCTGCGGCCTTCAGGGATGCCGTAATCCTGTCATAAAGACCCGTCCTCTTGATTGAACCGCCTCCGTAATGAAGCAGGATATTGTCGCTGTATTTCTTAACGGCTTCGCCGACTTTCTCTTCCACTCCCCTGCCGAAAAAAATTCTGGTGGGATTCCTAAACATAAAATCGTCCATTTTGACTCCTTTGCAAGGCATACTCGCTATGCGGAAAAATATTAAAACGCTGTTTCATAAAATATCATTTTTAGAAGGAACAGGCAAATCTATTCTTCTATTCATCCAGCTTCCTGGGTTTACAGAGCAGTTTCCTGTCTGTAGCCACTCTCAGACATTTCGTGCAGATATAGCGGGGAGAGAGAACCTGAGCGATAATCCCCTCTTCATTGTCCCTGAAATCACTCTTGCCGAGCTTGCACATCTTCTTTTTAATCTCTGCCATAAAAGATCCCTCCCGGGGTTTTTCTAAATATAACAATTACAATATATGTTTTTTTATCAGCAGAATCAAATTTCATGCCGCCTGCGGCACCATCGACTGTAGGCGGTGGGAGTCATTCCCGTATAGGAGCGGAAATACTCTGCAAGGGCCTCTTCCTCCTCAATCCCGAGTATGCCGGGAACATCCTGCCAGTCCACGCCCTCCGAGAGGTAACGGCAGCACAGATGACAGAGGCAGCGCCAGTGGATATCGTCGGGAAGAGTCCGGCCCCCACCATAAAAGACAGAGCCCCCGGGGCTGTGATCGGAGAGAAGGCGGGAATCCCTGTCTGGAACAAAGTAGAATGGGGGCATATCGCCTGTATCGAAAAGGAGGAGCTTAAAAGAAAGCAAAAAAAACGGATGTGCATACTAACGGGAAGAGGCTGTTTGTGTTATACAGGCTAGGACGGGAGATAAGAATATGGTAATGAGATTTATGATGACTCTTCTTGTGGGAGGGGCAGGCGGTTTCATCGGGATGAAGCTGAAACTGCCTGCGGGAGCTCTCTTCGGCGCCATGGTGACGACAGCGGTATACAACCTGATGACAAGCAGGGGCTATGTTCCCCCTCAGGCCAACACCATGCTTCAGATCATTATCGGCGCCACTATTGGTCTGAATTTCACCATGGAGACCCTGAAAGGCCTGGGCTCCATTTTCTTCTCAGCCGTTGTTATGGTTGCGGGGCTTCTCGCCTTCAGCCTGATACTGGGATGGCTGATCCACAAGTTCACGGGAATGGATCTGATTACCGCCCTGTTCAGCGCCTCTCCCGGGGGGCTGGCCAATATAGTCCTGATCTCCGACGCCTACGGAGCTGAAGCTCATGTGGTGGCTCTTCTCCATACCCTCCGCCTTGTCAGCGTGGTTGTATTTATGCCTGCTATCGTCAAATTCATCAGTCGCTTTCTGTAGCCTATGAACCGGGTTGTCCAGAAAATGAGGGCGGGTGAGTCCCTGATTCACGATCCCTCACGCCATCTATGGCTCCATTTCAAAAGTCCTGTGGATCGCATTGTCTGTACAGACTGTGATGGCATCCGTCCTGCCCTCAGAAAACTTCATCAAAGGGTGGAAAGCGAAGGACTCTATGCGGCGGGGTTTATCTCCTACGATGCGGCCCCCGCTTTTGACGAAGCGTTGAAGGCTTCCCGGAACCGGCAGATTCCCCTGCTGGCCTTCTCCCTCTACCCGGAACCGGAGCCGGTTCGCCCCGACTTCTCCGCTCCCGTCGAAGGGCAGGCAGAGCTGAACTGGCGCCCGTTGACTGGCAGAAAGGAGTACGGAAAAGCCCTTGAGGGGGTGAAGAACCATATCCGGCGGGGAGAGAGCTATCAGGTCAACTACACCTACCGCCTGGAAGCTGACGCTCCCGGTGATCCCCGTACACTGTTTTCCCGGCTGCAGGCCGCAGGGGAAGCCCGTTACGGAGCCTTTCTGATGGAGGAGGAGTACGCCGTCTGCAGCGCGTCTCCGGAGCTTTTCTTCTCCCTGGAAGGCTGTGAGATCAGCGCCAGGCCCATGAAAGGGACCGCGGCCCGGGGAAAGAGCAGTGCCGAGGACAGGAGGGCCGCAGACGAACTCCGCCGCAGCGAGAAAAACCGTGCCGAGAATCTGATGATCACCGACATGATCCGCAACGACCTGGGACGAATCGCACGAAAAGGAAGCGTCCATGTTCCCGAGCTGTTTACCCTTGAGAAGTATCCCACTCTATGGCAGATGACAAGTGAGGTCCGGGCGGAAACAGACGCCTCCGTCCCGCAGATCATGGATGCCCTCTTCCCCTGCGCGTCCATAACAGGGGCTCCCAAGGTCAGAACCATGGAGATTATCGAAGAACTCGAAACAAGCCCCCGGGGTCTTTACACGGGCAGCATAGGCTGGTGGGGCCCCGGCGGCAGGGCCCTCTTCAATGTGGCCATAAGGACCGTCTTCCTGGACAGGAAAAATGATATGGCCATCTATGGAACGGGAGGGGGAATCGTCTGGGATTCGGATACAGAAGGGGAATATGAGGAATCCCTCCTTAAAACAAAAGTGCTTATTCAGAAAGCGGCGGAGTTCGAACTGCTGGAAACCATAAAATGGACTCCCGAAGAAGGGGTATACCTCAGGGAGGCCCATCTCGACAGGATGGAGGCCTCGGCACAGTACTTCGACTACCCTTTTTCCAGAAACGCTGCAACAGCTCTGCTGGATGAATTCAGCCCGAAAGAAAAGAACGGGGGGCGAAGGCTAAGGCTGCTTCTGAGCCGGAGAGGTCTCCTGAGACTTGAGGACGCCCCCCTTCCGGAAGCTCCTGCGGCGCCCTGGCTTCTTAAACCTGCGGTCTCTCCCGTAAACCTGAACGCCCCCCTGTTCCGCCATAAAACCACGTCCCGGAAAATCTATGAAGATCTGAAGCGTGAAGATGCGGACGATACGGTTCTCTGGAATGAACGGGGAGAGATTACCGAGACCACCATTGCCAATCTGGCCGTCCGTATTGAAGGGCGGCTCTGTACCCCTCCCGCCTCATCGGGGCTTCTGGAAGGCACTCTGAGACGTCATCTTCTGGAGAAAGGAGAACTGGAAGAGAGGGTTATCACCCTGGAAGAGCTGGCCGGAGCCGAAGAGATATACCTGCTTAACTCAGTGAGAGGAATGCTTCCCGCCCGCTATACGGGCGGGCCTTAACGGCAGAGCAACCGGATCATAAGAAGTGAAAAACTGATCTGTCCGGCAACAGTTGCAATCCCGATATAGAGGGCGCTGCCTCCGCTTTTCACAAGATCACGTAAACTGATCTTCAATCCCACTGCCGCCATAGCCGTCACCAGAAACAGCTTGGACAGGATTTTAGCCGCTGATGCGAAGTTCCCGGGGATAAGCCCCAGTGATCCGACCAGAGAGAAAAGAAAAAAGACAATGATGTACCCGGGTATCCTGGGTATAGGTCTTCCCCTTTCCGCATCCCCGGAACTCCGGATTGACCCCAGACTCAGAAGCATAACCACCGGACCGATAAGAAGAATCCGGCCCATCTTAACGACCGTCGCAGTCTGTCCGGTAATCTCACTCATGGAAAATCCAGCTGCCGTAACCTGTCCTATCGCCTGAAGGGTGTTTCCTATCAATATGCCCCCGGCTGCCGGATCGGAACCGAAGAACATTCCAGCCAGAACCGGAAGCAGGAAGATACCGACGGTTCCGAAAAGATTCACCGCGACAACCGAAAGGGCCACATGCGTCTCCTCAGCATCGAGAACCCCTTGAGCCGCCGCGATGGCCGAAGTTCCGCAGACCGCATTTCCGATTCCCATCAGCAGACAGAACTTCCCGGGCAGTTTGAAGAGCCTTCCCAGAACAAGAGCCAGAGCCACGGTAAAAAGAACGGCTGCCGGAATAAGAACGAACGTACCGGTTCCCAGATCCTTAAGAACCCGGTAATCAAGATTCACGCCCATCAGGGCTATAGCCCAGGCAAGAACACGTTTCTCACAGAATCCGATTCCCATTGTCAGGGATTCCATAACAGGATTATTCCGTAAAACCATGTTAGCCAGAAAGATTCCGGCCAGCAGAACCAGGGTCACACTTCCCAGAGGGGTGTAATCGGCGGCGGCAAATGCCGTGGCTCCCAGTCCGGCACAGATAATCCCCCCCGGTAAAACTCTCTTCATTTCAATGGCCTCCCTGCGGATTCAAGACTTTTCGGATTGAGAGTAACAGAGATATATCTTAACTTCTATTTATATTTTCTTATCTTCATATAATTTTTCCTTTACTATAATTCCAGCTTTTTCTATCCTCCTATTCATGATCGATATAAAAATAAGAACATTTCTCGCAGTCATCGACGGGGGAAGCCTCCGAAAGGCATCGGAGTGCCTCGGCCTGTCCCAGCCTGCGGTTTCACAACAGCTGAAAGCCCTGGAAGCCGAGTACAAAGTTCCGCTGTTTAACCATGTGGGCCGGCGCCTCGTACTCAACGATGCAGGAAGGATTCTGGAGAGCGCCGCCCGTCAGGCCGCAGGACTGACCCGCCTGGTACACAGGGATCTGGCCCCCCTTACGGAGGGACGGAAAAGCTATCGCCTCGGAGCGACCCTGACCATAGGAGAGTTTATACTCCCTCCCCTTCTGGCAGAGTACGGGCTGAAAAATCCGCAGATGGAGCTGAGTCTTCGGATTGAGAATACCGTCTCCATTCTGGAACAGCTGGACCGGGGAGAGTTGGATCTGGCTCTGGTGGAAGGCCCTTTCGATAAGGATCTTTATCGTTCTGAAGTATTTCTGGAGGATGAGATGATCCTGATTGCCCCGCCGGTTTCTTTTCCCGACGACAACGAGCCTGTAAGCCCCGGAGAACTGAAGGAGTCCCGCATGATACTGAGGGAAGAGGGATCGGGAACCAGATACCGCTGGGAAGAGTATAAGACCGTCAAGGGCTTGAAACTTCCGGCTCCCGTCCTGGAAGTGGGAAGCCTTTCAGCCATTAAATCCCTGGTGGAATCGGGGTTCGGCATCTCTGTAATGTCCTCCCGGGCAGTAGAGAAGGAGATAAAGCTGGGAACCCTGAAAAGCAGGCCCTTTTCTACAGGCCCCCTTATAAGAGAGATGTGTTTCGTTTACAAATACGAGTCTGCAACGTCCTTCAGGCAGAATTTTATTTCATTTATCCATGACTCCCTGTAAGTGCATTTTTCAGCAGCATAACAGGCAGAAAAACAAAGATTCCCAGAAGGATTCCCAGCTCCCGTCCCAGAGGGCTGTCGGAATGCTTTATCCCCCTTATCCGGTCCTCCAGAAAAGAGAGGGCCCCGCCATGGGCATTCCCCATCATAATCAGTTTGACAGTCCCGAGAATCCCTTCAGCCCTGTCCCGGCCGTAGCAGGAAACAAGCCGCTCATAGGCGGCGTTGTCATACTCCCCCATGGTATCGGCATAGTGCTGGGCAAAGACCAGAGCGGGAGTCTGTCCGGGATCTACCGATTGAAGATCCCCCTCCATCAATCTGGCCAGATCCTCTTTTGAGCTGCCCGATGCCAGGGCGTGTTTCGTATGCACATAGGAGCAGTATTTACAGCCGTTCACCCGGGTAACGGCCAGCATAATATGGCTCTTGAAATTTTTGTCTATCAGCTTCATCTCCCGTCCCGATCCCGTTACAGCCCCGGCAGCCCGGTCGCAGATTCTGATAAACTCTTTTATGGAAAAGGTTTTTCCTTTATAGATTTCGCTCATACTGTTTTCCTGAATTGTAAATATACAAAGAATATAAATCAAAGAATATATACAATCAACTATATTGCCCGTCTGATGTTCCGAAACATCTCATTTAACAAAAAACAGGACTGAGCTGAGGTTTTTAACAACACTGACAGGGGCGCAGGCTTAAACGGTTTGAGGATCAGCCGCCTATATACCCCATCCGGGTGGAAATCGTTCTGGCGCAGTTTTTTACCAGGTCGATATTCTTTTCCCTGTCACGGACCTCCAGAGAATTGATATCCCAGGAAGTGCTGACAGCCGCAATGATGATACCCCTGTAGTCATAGATAGGTGCCGCCACACAGTAAAGCCCTTCGGTATTTTCCTCGTCATCAAAAGAGTACTGAGCCTCGCGGCTGGTCCGGATCTGCCGGATAAGGACCTCCAGATCCGTAATCGATTTGGGAGTAATCTTCTCAAGGGTAACACCCTGGTAGCGACTTCGAATCTCATTATCGCTGTATGCCGTCAGCAGAGCCTTCCCCAGAGCGGTACAATGCATGGGCTTTCTCTGTCCGATAAAGCAGTATTTCTTAGCCTCCGAAAAAGGCTCGTGTTTATCGATATAAACGACATCCCCGTCCTGCTCGGTAGCCAGAAAGACAACCTGCCCTGACTGCCTGGAAAGGGTTCTCAGAAGATCGTTCGCCTCCGATTTCAGTTCCAGGCCATGAAGAAACATACTGGACAGCTCCATAAATCCGAAGCCCAGCTTATACATATTGGTCGAGTCGTTCTTGTCGATATAGTTTCTGTCTCTCAGCACCGACAGGAGCCGGTAGACCGTACTGGTCGGCAGCTCCAGCCGTTTGCTGATCTCCGTCAGGCTCAGACCTTCCGGCTCCTTGGAGAGACTCTCCATAATATCAAAGGCTCTATCAATCGATTGAACTTTCATTAAATTACGATCCTTGATTTCCTAAAACAAGAATCATAGAGCAATTCTTACTGAAACACAACTGAAGGCAGCCAAACAGAGACCGCAGGCCAGAAAGTTACCAGAATCAGGACTATGATATTACAGATGATAAAGGGCAGGGCGTTATAGGCGATTTTAGTAATCGGCATGCCGCATATCTTTGTAGCCGCATTGAGACACATTCCTACGGGAGGAGTGACCAGACCGATGGCCAGTCCCACGATCATCATGGCTCCGAACTGCAGAGGAGAGACTCCAAAACCCTGCATTACAGGGAGCAGTATGGGACAGAGAAGATAAAGAGCCGCGGGCACATCCACAAAAGTTCCGATGGCCAGAATGATCAGGTCTACAATCAGAAGGATGACAAAACGGGGCACATCCAGCCCCATCAGGAAGCCGGCGATACTCTGAGGCACCTGCTCAATAGAGAGGATCCAGGTGTAGATGGTGGAGTATCCCACAATAAACATCACCACGCTGGAAAAGATAACAGTATCCTTAATGGCATCCCACAGTTCTATGAGGGTCATTTCCTTATAGACGAAGAAGCCGAGGATCAGAGCGTAGAAAACGGCGATGCCGGCGGACTCGGTGGCCGTGGCGATCCCGAAAGAGATGGAACAAACGATAAACAGCGGCATCAGTACGGCCAGAATGCCGCCCCAGCTGGCCTGAAGAAACTCCTTGAAGCTGTTGTGCTGATCCTCATGATGATAGTTCTGATTCCTGGAGAGGATTTTGACCATAACGATCTGGGTCAGACCGATAAGGATACCGGGAATAGCCCCCGCCAGAAAGAGGCCCCCGATTGACTCCTGGGAGATCATGGCATAGATGAGCATGGGGATACTGGGGGGAATGATCATCCCCATGGTGGAGGATCCTACCGTAACACCCGCTGAAAACCCGGTACCGTAGCCCTTCTCCTCCATCTGGGGAATCAGGACGGAACCGATGGCCGATGTATCGGCCACGGAAGAACCGGAGATCCCGCCGAAGATCATGCTGGCCACGACGTTCACCTCACCCAGGCTGCCCCGGATGGGTTTTACGATGTAAAGACTGAAATCAATAATACGCTTTGTAATACCGCCCTTGTTCATCAGGTTGCCCGCAAGGATAAACAGGGGAAGGGCGATCAGGGTAAAACTGTTGGTCCCCGCCCAGATTCTCTGGGGGATAACGTTGATAAACTCGGGCTTCTCAAGAAGAAAGTAGAGTAGTCCGGATGCTCCCAGGGAAAAGCAGATGGGCAGTCCCAGGACCAGAAAAACAACCAGACTCACAAGCAATATGGCAATACCCATCAGTCCCGCTCCTTGGCAGCGGATTTTTCGCCGCGATTTGGTGTAAAGATAAAAAGAATGCAGTAAAAACCGATCAGCACGGAGCTGATGGGCATCATCATGTAGAAATAGCGGACGGGAAGACGCATGCCGTTGGTCAGCACGTTTCCGACCCTGCTTATCCACTGGAGGCTGGTATGGGTAATGGCTATCTGAACCAGAAGGATGATCAGATAGTTCAACTTTTCAATATAACGATGAATCCGGGAGGGAAGCATATCGGCCAGAAAACTGATGGTGATATGCTCCCTGTACTTCATGCCCAGAACCGCACCGAAGTAGGTGGTGGAGATAAAAAGCATGGTGATAAGCTCTTCGGCCCAGACAAAGGTCACACCGAAGAAATAACGCAGAAATACAAAAATGATAACCAGAGATGTCATGAACGCCAGGAGAACCCGGCAGAACTGTTCGAACACCTCAAGTATTTTATTACTGATATTTTCCAAAATAAACTCCTACAGCCCAAACAAAACGACAGCCCGGCTCCCGGGGGAGGAGGCTGCCGTATCATCATCGGCTGTCCCTTGTAAGATTACTTACCGGCGGCTACCTTCCGGATCTCATCGATATCGGCCTGGGAAAAGATACCCTTTCCGATGTAGTACTCATATACGGGCTGTACGGCATCGATAAAGACCTGTCTCTGCGCATCACTCAGCACATTAACTTCCATATTGTCCTTAAGAACCTGATAGCTGGCCAGGGACTCGGCTGCCAGCAGCTCATCGTTCACCTTCATATGATCCTCGGCACACTCAACAAGGATGTCCTGCAGATCGGAAGAAAGGTTGTTAAACCAGGCGAGGGGAACATAGAGCATCTCGGCATGGTACTGATAGTTAACGACGGACAGGTAGTTCTGTACTTCGTAGAATTTCATCTTGTCGATGTTGGTATAGGGGTTTTCCTCACCATCGGCGACTCCGGTCTTCAGAGCCATATAGGTCTCGCTGAAGGGGATGGATACGGGGTTTCCGCCCAGGGTTTCCATGATCTTGACGATGCTTTCCATGGGAGGAGTTCTCATCTTCAGGCCCTTCAGGTCGGCGGGTGTGGTGATGGGACGCTCGTTGTTGGTGAACTGTCTGAACTCTCCGGAGTCTCCGACGGCCAGCACCTTGATGCCGTTTTTCTCAGTGGCCTTGACGATCTCTTTGGTGACATCGCTTCTGGTAACACGGTGAACCGCGTCCATATCGCTGAACAGGAAGGGCATGGTGTAGATAAGAAGCTCGGGCGCCGCATCTTCGAAGGGTCCGCAGCGGAGGCCTTCGAGGCTACCCATTTTCACCTGCTCCATCATTTCCATCTCTTTTCCCAACTGACCGGAGGGGTAGATCTCCACAAGGATAGCACCGTTTGTTTTGGCTTCCACATTTTCCTTGAAAGAGAGCAGCGACTGATGGCGGGACGTGTTCTCCGGAAAGGAGTGCCCTATCTTCATTACAACAGGTTTGCTCTCACCTGCTTCCTGCTGTCCGGATGCGAATGCGCTCATGCTTACGACTGTCATACAGACTAAAAGCATACTTAAAATTCTCTTCATAACTTTAACTCCTTTTCCCACATTGTGAAACCTTATTCCATTATACAGCAAGAGAAATCGAAGTCAACAAAAAATTAAATATTTTAAAATATTACATTACAATACTTTATTACCATTTATTAGTATAATAGAAATATTAGTCAATAACCATTCTTTTGCCATATTGTGGAATTGAATCCCATTTTATGGCAATTGCCGTTGACCAGCCTCAAGAAAACCGTATAAGATATTCCCAGATAAATGTTCCCACAAAGGAACGAAAGTGAAACCTCGTATGCTCCTCTTTCATCAACAGGAGAGGAGCATACAACCTCCCCTCCTGACGAAATCCCGGCAGCATCTGATAAGAGAAATAAAATATGATTCTTATTTAAATCGGATCAGATATTCGATTCGATGCGGTTTCGTCCCGCCTCTTTTGCCTTGTAGAGAGCCTCATCGGCCCTGTCGAAGGCCAGTGAAAAGTCCTCATCCCCTTTCAGACGGCTGACACCAGCGGAGATGGTCACCTCAGTCTCCTCCTCTATGCAGGCCCTGATACGTTCGGCAATACCCGGGGAAGCGCTGTCGTCAGAGTAGAGGAGAAGAATAAACTCATCCCCGCCCCAGCGAATGATGATATCGGAGCTTCTCAGCTGCCAGCGGACGATATGGGTAACCTTCTTCAGGACCCGGTCTCCCGCTTTATGTCCCTTCTTATCGTTCACCTCTTTGAAGTAATCGATATCGAAGATGATCAGAGTCGGAAAGATCTGTTTCCCCGCAGATCCGGAAGAGCGGGAAAGATGACGCTCCAGGTACTCCCTGTTATAGCAGCCCGTAAGAGTATCCTGATAGACCCTGGCCGACAGATGCCTGCTGGAAACCCAGTAAATCAACAGGGCTGCAGCAACAACGCAGAGGGAGAGCAGAAGAACGGCAAGCATCGACATCAGGCTCTTCTTTTTGAAGTCTTTCAGAATCGCACTGACATCAAGTTCGATAAGAAGATTGCGCTGAATCTCCGGAAGGTAGCGGATCAGAATAAGAAAATCCCGCCCGTCATCCCTGCGGAGGACCCACTCGATCTTATCCTGTCCCGCCGCAAGGGCGGAAAAGAGGGACGAATCAAGACCGTAAAGAGCCTCCAGGCTCTCTTCCCGCCTGTACAGGGGAAGACGGAAACGTCCCTCCCTGTCAAGAAAGGAGACGTCCATGCCCTGACGAAGCCCCTTAACCCTTTTATGAAATTTGTCATAGGAGAGTCCCAGACCGGCGATACCCACAACCTGTCCCTCCAGATTCCGTATCTTGAAATCATGAAAGAAGGAGTACAGGGGAGCATAGTCGTCGTCAGGGTCATACAGACTGTAGCGGTAATCACTCTTCGTCGTCAGGGTCATACAGACTGTAGCGGTAATCACTCTTCGTAGCCAGGAATTCAGGAATCCAGGCATCCCGGGCAGAACCGTAGTCCAGGTCAAGCTCCTGTTCCAGATCGTAATAGCGCTGTGACTTTAAAGATACGATGCCAATGTTTTTGACATCGAGAATGCGGCTCCAGGCCCTGAGATAGTCATGCATGACAGCAGCATCTTCTCCCTCCGGGGAGAGAAGAGTCCTGTCGAAGGACGCGGCGAACAAACGGGAAACCAGGGCGTAATTGCTGTTGATATCCTCCAGGGATGAGGCGATGGCATCGGCGATAACCGGCATGGTCGTATCCGAAAGTCCCCGGCGGAAGACCTCTTCATTGGACCTGTAGTAGAAGAAATTGACCACCAGAACCCCGGGGATCAACAGCAAAGCAGAGAAGAGAACTATCCTTTCCAGTCTCAGAACCGGTTTTTTATTCATATTCAGAAAAACACACTCTCCCGTTATTGGTAATGGATATTCTGCCTTCAGGTCCTGTGAGATGTCAACGGATCTCCCTGAAAATTCCGGGCTGGTCAATCTCCGAACTTCAGGCGTATACTGTTTCTATGAACAGCATCATACTGATATTCTTCAGTTCCTTCACCATAGCCTTCTCCGGGGCCCTGATGCCGGGACCGCTTTTAAGCGTCACCATAAGTGAAAGCGGCCGCCGGGGCTGGACCGTGGGCCCCCGCTTCATCCTGGGACACGCCCTTCTGGAACTCCTCCTCCTGGTCGGACTCTTTCTGGGACTCGCCCCCCTTCTTTCAAGCACAAACGCCTTCGTTTTCATAGCCTTTGCAGGAGGGGCGGTCATGATCTGGATGGCCTGGGAAATGTTCCGCTCCCTCCCTACCCTGACCCTCCACGGAGAAAAGAGGGAGAGAGAAGGCTCACTTATTCTAACGGGAGCCCTGATGAGCCTGGCCAATCCCTACTGGATCATCTGGTGGGCCACCATCGGCCTGGCTTATGTGCTGAGTGCCCGTGAACTGGGAACCGCAGGGGGGGCCGCCTTTTATATCGGACACATCCTGGCGGATCTCGCCTGGTACACCTTTGTCTCCGCGGGTATTCACAAGGGAAAAGGCCTCCTCTCTCAGAAAGCCTACAGGGCTATGATCGCCTTCTGCGCCTCCTTCCTCGTGTTCTACGCTTTCTACCTCTTTGTGAATGGAACAAAAACCGTATTCGGCTGAAGCGACTCCCCCAACGCCACACTATCGGAGACGCACAGCAGGGGATTTCAGTCAGTTATTTAACAAAATACTAACGCAGGAAGCTCTGTTTTCTGCTGACAATCCCCCACGCATATCCTAGTTTTGTAGCTATGAGCAGTTGCAAAGAGAACGAAACCGTAAAAAAGAAGAATATAGCCGTCGGACGCCTCCTGGCCGAATACCTGGGTTGCTTTTTTCTGGTACTGACGGGCTGCGGAGCAGTCATTGTCAACGAGATAACCGGCGTACTGGGACATCTGGGGATCAGCATGGTCTTCGGAGCTGTCATCATGATCATGATCTACAGCTACGGAAGCCTTTCGGGGGCCCACTTCAACCCCGCTGTCACCGTCGCCTTCTGGATCTCCGGACGCTTTAACGGAAAGGATATCCCCGGATATCTCATTGCCCAGTTTGCCGGAACCCTCACAGCAGCGGTCCTGCTGAAAGCCCTGTTTCCCCACGCAGGGACCATGGGAGAGACCCTTCCCGCCCATACGGCGGGCATGGCCTTTGTTCTGGAGCTGATCTTCACCTTCCTCCTGATGACGGTGATTCTCAATGTGTCCACAGGTCATATGGAGAAGGGTATCATGGCCGGAGTGGCCATTGGAGGAACCGTTTTCCTGCTGGCCGTCACAGGAGGGCCTTTGACCGGAGCCTCCATGAATCCCGCCAGAAGCCTGGGCCCCGCCCTGGTCTCCGGCAACCTGAATGCTCTGTGGGTCTACCTGACGGCTCCCGTTATAGGCGCGGCCCTTGCGGTGTATCCCGGCAAGTGGACCACCTGCCAGGAGCTCTGTTAGTTCCCTACGACTAGTCCGTGGTCACCGACTTGGCCAGATTCCGGGGCTGATCTATATCCCGTCCCAGAGCCAGAGCGGTGTAGTATCCCAGGAGCTGACAGGGCACAATGGTCAAAAGGGGAGAGACCAGAGGATCGGAGTCGGGAACCACAAAAAGCTGATCCGCCACCTTCCGCAGGGATTCATCCTCATAGTTGGAAATCACGATAACCCGGCCGTTGCGGGCTCTTACTTCCTGAATATTGCTGATGGTCTTTTCCTGGTAATCCCCTCTTGTACAGATAAACACAGAGGGTATCTCCTCGGAGATCAGGGCCAGAGGGCCGTGCTTGAGGCTTCCGGCGCTGTAGGCTTCGGCATGGATGTAGCTGACCTCCTTGAGCTTCAGAGCCGCCTCCATGGCCACGGGATAGTTGATGCCCCTTCCCATATACATGACCGAGCCATGGTCCTTCAGCTCATCGGCCATGGCCTTGATATCCTCGGCCTTCTCCAGTATGGTACGGATCTTATCGGGCAGGGCCAGAAGTTCGGCCACCAGCTCCTTCCCCCGGTTCAAAGAGATATCCCGGGTTCTTCCGATCATAAGGGCCAGAAGGGCCAGGACGGTCACCTGACTGGTAAAGGCTTTGGTGCTGGCCACAGAGATCTCCGCTCCCGCATGAATATAGGCCCCTCCGTCGGTCAAACGGGCCAGAGAGGAACCGACGGCGTTGAGGATTCCCAGAACCCGGCCGCCCTTCTGCTTAATCTCCTGTACCGCGGCGATGGTATCCCGGGTTTCCCCGGACTGGCTGATGGCGATAAAGAGGGTATCCTTATCCACGATCGGATTGATGCCGCAGAGTTCGGAGGCATCAGAAACTTCAACGGGGATGCGGGCCAGATCCTCGATGATGTACTTGCCCAGTTCCCCGGCGTACATGGCCGTTCCCATGGCCAGGATATGGATCTTCCTGATATCGTAGAAGTCCCGCTTGTCCATATTGAGCCCGCCCAGGAGGGAGGTGCCGTAGTCGGGAAGCAGACGTCCTCCCCGTCCCATGGCCCGGAATACCGATTCGGGCTGTTCGAAGATCTCCTTCAGAAGAAAGTGGGGGAAACCCTGCTTGTCATGGCTTCCCGCATCGAGATTCAGCTCTTCCACGGATTTATCTATTTGAATATTCTGCCTGTTGACGACGCGGTACTCATCGCTGTTCAGCACAACCATCTCGCCGTCCTCGATAAACACGGCATGCTGAGTATAACCGGCGAAGGCCTGGGCATCGGAAGCCAGGAACATCTCATTTTGACCTACCCCGATAACCAGAGGGGAGCCGTTCCGGGCGCCAATGATCATAGCGGGATACTCCTGGAACAAAAAGAGCATGCCGTAGGTTCCGTCCAGTCGGTCCAGGGCCATGGAAACCGCCTTTTCGGGACCGTATTCCAGGTAGGATTCCACAAGATGGGCCACGACCTCGGAGTCGGTTTCACTTTTAAAGACATTCCCTTTGGAGATGAGCTCTTCTTTCAGCAGGGCGAAGTTGTCGATGATTCCGTTATGTACGACGGCGACCTTCCCTTCGGGGCCGCTGTGAGGATGGGCGTTCTCCGTGGTCACGCCGCCGTGGGTGGCCCAGCGGGTATGAGCGATCCCGATGGAGGAATTCAGTTTCTCTGTTATTTTGGCTTCAAGCCGGGCCAGCTTTCCCTCTTCCTTGATGACCTTGATCTTCTTTCTGTGAAGCACACCGATTCCAGAGGAGTCATACCCTCTGTACTCAAGCTGTTTCAATCCCCTGAGCAGAACGGGAACGGCGTCCCGGCTTCCTAGATATCCGACGATTCCACACATAACTTTGAACTCCTATTGTCCTACCAAGGCTCCGCAGGAGCCTTGGTGATTTATTCTTATAAGACCGAAGGGCCGCCTTTCGCCCGGCCGTTTCGGCTTTAACCATATATAATTCTTCTTATTTGACGGATAGAGAGCGAGGGAGTCGAAAACAGCCTTGTTTCCAGCTCATTTTGAATTCGATTATAGATCTCTTTATTTCTCAGCCCGTCCTTCTGCAGCTCGTTATGCCTGCGACAGATAAACTCCTTCGGTTCAAGAGAGAAATACTCCCCCAGATCCTCGAGGAGATGATCCAGATGATCGGGCTTTACGGGATAGCTGCTTAGAAGATGATTACGGAAGGCATCATCCAGTATGATCTTAGACATATGTTTTATAGTACCCCAATCATCGCCGTTTATCTATAAAACACCCGGAAAACACCCAATATCAGGCATGATTTTGCCCTATATCGGGCACATATCAAACAAAAGAAGAAAGCAGAACCAGAAAAAAAATAGGCGCTGCCTCAAAGAGACAACGCCTGTATTCCCGAATAAAAGGGTATTACTTCAAATCGTCCATGGCCACAAAGTCCATGTCATTGAAGGTGATGTTCTCACCGCACATACCCCAGATAAAGGTGTAGTTGCTTGTCCCCACACCGGAGTGGATGGACCAGCTGGGAGAGATGACGGCCTGCTCATTACCCATAACGATATGACGGGTCTCGTCGGGCTGCCCCATCAGGTGGAAGACCTTGGTCTCCTCCTTCATATCGAAGTACATATAGGCTTCCATGCGGCGCTCATGGGTATGGCAGGGCATGGTGTTCCAGACGCTTCCGGGCTCCAGAATGGTCATTCCCATAACCAGCTGACAGCTCTGACAGACAGCGGGGTGTACGAACTGATTGATGGTTCTCTTGTTCAGATTCTCATCATCTCCCAGATGAACCTTGCCGGCCTTGTCCAGGTCGATCAGCACGGTGGGATAGCTGTGGTGTGCGGGAGAGCTGTTGATGTAGAATTTTGCGGGCTGGGAAGCATCACTGCTCCTGAAAGAGACTTCCTTCACCCCCATTCCCACATAAGCGCCCTCACGGGGACCGATCTTATGCTCTTTACCGTCGAGGACGAGAACACCCTCTCCCCCGATATTGATCACACCCATCTCTCGGCGTTCCAGAAAGAAGTCCACTCCCATCTCTTTTCCGGCATCAAGACTGAGAGTCTTTTTCACGGGAGTAATTCCTCCCAGAATCAGTCTGTCAACGTGAGTGTAGGTCAGTTTCACCTCATCGGCAGCAAAGAGAGTGTCCACAAGATAGTGCTTGCGGATCTCCTCGGTCGTATACTTTTTAGCATCCTCAGGATGATTGGCATACCTGATATCCATTTCCATATTTTATACCTCCTGCCCTTGCGGGCTGTAATAGTTTGCAATTCTCCTCAGGCGGCCCTGCCGTACAGGATCCGCCGACGGCTGACTCAGCCGCCCGCCTGTATCCCGTCATTTCCGGGGTATCCCATCAGACGGGAGATGGACATGGCCGCATTCATAAGAAGCCGGCCTTCGGCTTCCGTATTCCGACTCTCGTCATAGAGTCCTGCTGCGCTTATCCCGGCGATAACCCTTCCCCGGTGATCGAACACAGGAGCTCCCACGCACATAACAAAGTCAAGGACCTCTCTGTCATCCAGTCCGTAGCCCCTCACCCTGGTCCTCTCCAGGTCTTCCAAGAGAGCCGTTCTGGTCATCAGAGTTCTGGCCGTCCTCCTTCTGTACTCCAGAGAATCCAGCAGCGGATTCAACTCGCTTTCGGAAAGGCAGGAGAGGATGGCCTTTCCTAAAGAGGAGCAGTACACATCCCCTCTGTTGGAGACGCTGGCGGTATGAAAGGGAACGACCTCGGGCTCTCTTTTATAGAGATAGATGATCTGGTTCCCGTCCAGCATAGCCAGAAACACCGTCATATCCAGCTTTTTAGAGGCTTCGTCCACAAAAGGCCGCGCCCGCTTGATCAGATCCATATTCTGGAGATAGCGGTTGCCGATCACAAAGGCCTGAACTCCGATCTGGTAACGCCGAACCCGGCTTTCCACCGCCTGTATCATTGACTTTTCCTGGAGCATTCCCAGGATCTCATAGGCTGTCGTTTTCGGAATATCAGTGGCATCGACAATCTCATTCAAAGACAGACCATCCGCCGATTCGGAGATCAGCATCAGAATATCGATGGCCCGGACAACACTTCTTGTACCCATGGGCGCATTCTCTCAATTCTTATATCCGATGTCAATTCGCATATACGATTTTTCAATATTATTACCCTAAAAAAATAACATCGGTTCTCAATCTTCCTATATAATGGGTTCAATCGGAAAGGAGTTCGCCGCCCATGTCCTCCATAAGAAAGACTGTCCTCTTCCTCCTGTTTTCCACGGCATTCCTTTATGCCAGAGGATCTGACGATTCCTGCATATCCAGCCCCGAACCCTATCATTCAGTCGTCATGGATATCCCCTGCACCCTGGAGCTTGTCAGGAGCAGCAGTCAGGATATTGAGATTCATGGAGACAGAAAGGTCATTAAAGATCTGGATATTAGCTGCAGAAAAGGCACGATCTACCTGCAGAGCAAAGACAGGAACTGGATGCTGAGAAGCCGGAGTGATGAGTTGAAAATAGTTCTTTTTTCACCCGTTCTTGAAGAGATCAGCTGCAGTTCATCGGGCAGTATTAGCTCCCGGGACCGTTGGGAGGGAAAAGATCTGAAAATAAGCAACCGGGACTCAGCGGACATGGATCTCGGGAAATTTTCCTATGAAACCATCCGCATTGAGAATAAGGGCTCCGGGGATATCCTTTTCCAGAATCTGAGGGGAGAGAATAAACTTCTGATCAAGTCCGAAGGGTCGGGGGATGTGTCGGTGGGAAGCCTGAACTCCACAAGAGCGGATATCAGCTCTACAGGATCGGGAGACCTGAATATGGCAGAACTCAGCTGCGAAAAGGATCTCAGGCTGGAGAGCCGGGGATCGGGGAATGTATTTTTAAACCGTATTGAAACGGCCCTTCTCTACCTCAGGAGCAGCGGCAGTGGAGATATTTGGGTCAACGGCTATGCAACAAATGCGGATATAACCGCCGGAGGCAGCGGGGATGTCAATGGAGAGGAGCTGAAGATCGACAGAGTGAAGATCAGGGAAGGCGGCAGCGGCTCCATTCATATTCCCCGGTAGACTCCCCCTTTTTTAAAAGCCGAATTTTAAACATTTGCCTTATTATTAGTATTTTACTATTATTTAAAATATGAAATAAACTACGGCTGAAGAAATAAACTTGATAAAGAGTGATTTCCGGAGAAAACTGGAACTATATGAGTCATATTTTTTCTTGTAACAAAAAAGAGTAGTATACGGAGGGGCATATGTTGGAATACTTTGACCGTGATCCCGAAGAGACCAGAGAGTGGCTTCAGGCTCTGGAAGCCGTTATTCAGGAAGAAGGCCTGGACAAGGCCCATTATCTTATTCAGCAGCTGATCGATCAGGCAAGAAAACGGGGAATAAAAGTCCCCTATCGGGCAACCACACCCTATATCAATACCCTGACTCCCGAAGAGTCTGAAAAAATGCCGGGAAACACCCTGATCCCCAGGGATGTGGCAGCCTATGTCCGCTGGAATGCCATGGCCATGGTGGTCAGGGCAAACCGCAAAGGAACAGCTTTAGGGGGGCACATCGCCAGCTTTGCCTCCAGTGCAGCCCTCTATGAGGTGGGCTTCGACTACTTCTTCAAAGGCCCCGAGGCCCCGGACAGAGAGGACCTGATCTTCTTTCAGGGCCACTCGGCTCCGGGGTTCTATGCCAGGGCCTTTCTGGAAGGCAGACTGAGCGAAGAACAGCTCGATCATTTCAGAGAAGAGACGGAAGGGAAAGGACTCTCCTCCTATCCCCATCCCCGGTTGATGCCCGATTTCTGGCAGTTCCCCACCGTATCCATGGGTCTTGGCCCAATGCAGGCCATCTACCAGGCCCGTTTTATGAAGTACATGGAATCCCGGGGACATGCGGCTGTGGGAGAGCGCAAGGTCTGGGCCTTTCTGGGAGACGGAGAGACCGATGAACCCGAGGCACAGGGAGCCATAAGTCTGGCTGCCCGTGAGAAGCTGGATAACCTGATCTTCGTCATCAACTGCAACCTCCAGCGCCTGGACGGTCCGGTTCGGGGAAACGGGAAGATTATCCAGGAGCTGGAGGGGAATTTCCGGGGTGCCGGCTGGAATGTCATCAAGGTGATATGGGGAACCGAATGGGATGAACTTCTCCTTAAAGACAGATCCGGCCTGCTGATAAAAAGGATGAACGAGGTCGTGGACGGCGAGTACCAGACCATGAAGGCCCGCGGGGGAGCTTATATGAGAGAAAAGTTCTTCGGCGCCTATCCGGAGCTGCTGGAATTGGTGAAGGACAAGACAGATGATGAGATCTTTCATCTGAGCCGTGGCGGACACGATCCGCGTAAAATCTACGCCGCCTACGCCGCGGCGGTGAAACACAAGGGGCAGCCCACGGTAATACTGGCCAAAACGGTCAAGGGATTCGGCATGGGAGCCGCAGGAGAAGCGGCCAACGCCACCCACGGACAGAAGAAGATGGACCTGGAGTCCCTCAAGGTTTTCCGGGACCGTTTCCACATTCCACTGAGAGACGAGGAACTGGATGATCTTCCGTTTCTCAAACCCGCCGAAGACAGCAAGGAGATGAAATTCATCCGTCAGAGCCGGGAAGGTCTGGGAGGGTATCTGCCCGTACGCCGGAACGACGCCCCCGCCCTTAAACTGCCGGATGCGAATACCTTCTCCGCTCTCTATAAAGACAGCGGAGAAAAGGATATGTCCACCACAATGGCTTTTGTAAGACTCCTGAGCGCCCTGGCCAGGGATAAGGAAACAGGCAGCCGTATCGTTCCCATCATCCCCGACGAGGCACGGACCTTCGGCATGGAGGGAATGTTCAGGCAGTTGGGAATCTACTCCCCCTACGGACAGCTCTACGAACCACAGGACGCCTCCTCCCTGATGTGGTACAAAGAGGACAAGAAGGGACAGATCCTGGAAGAAGGCATCAATGAATCGGGAGCCTTCTCCTCATGGCTGGCCGCCGGTACGGCCTATGCCCACTACGGAGAACATATGATTCCCTTCTATATCTTTTACTCTATGTTCGGTTTTCAGAGGATAGGCGACCTGGCCTGGCTGGCCGGAGATATACGGGCCCGGGGATTTCTCCTGGGAGCCACTTCGGGACGCACGACCCTGAATGGTGAGGGACTGCAGCATCAGGATGGACACGGCCATGTGCTGGCGGGTACGATTCCCAGCTGCCAGTCCTACGATCCGGCGTTTGCCTATGAGCTGGCCGTTATCATCCGGGAGGGTATGAGACGGATGTACGAAGAGGGAGAGGATATCTTTTACTACATCACCCTTTACAATGAAAACTACCGTCACCCGGCCATACCCGAGGGAAGTGAAGAGGGAATCATACGGGGAATCTATCTCTTTCGGGAGGCGACCGGAGAGGGTCCCCGTGTTCAGCTTATGGGGTCGGGAAGCATTCTCCAGGAAGTGATCGCAGGAGCGAATCTTCTGAAAGAGGATTGGAAGGTGGATGCCGATATCTGGAGCGTTCCCGGTATCAATCAGCTGAACAGAGAGGGAACGGAGTGTGAACGCTGGAACCGGACTCATCCGGATGAAGACCCCAGAGTGCCCTATATCACCGAAGTGATGCAGAACTTTAAAGGGCCTGCTGTTTTCAGCAGCGATTCGATCCGGGCCTATCCGGAGCAGATCCGGCGCCTTATTCCCCATGAGTTGACCATTCTGGGTACCGACGGTTACGGTCGTTCCGACTCCCGGGAAAGGCTGAGGAACTTTTTTGAAATAGACCGCTACCATATCGTTGTCAGCGCCCTGAAAGCCCTTGCGGACAGGGGGGATGTGAATCAGAAAACGGTGACAGAGGCGATGAAGCGCTATGGTATGGACGCCGACAAACCCAACCCCATAACGGTCTAGGAGGATACCATGGCTGAACTTAAAGAGATAAAGATTCCGGACCTTGACAGCTCCGGTTCCGTACCTGTGGCGGAGCTGTTTATCAAAGAGGGAGACAGGATTGAAGCCGAGCAGCCCCTGCTGGTGTTGGAAAGCGACAAGGCGGTTCTGGAGATTCCCGCTCCCTTTGCGGCCCTGATCAGAGAGCTGAAGGTGAAAGAGGGAGATATGGTAAAAAGCGGTGATGTCATCGCTCTGGCAGACGCGGAAGGCGAAGCTGCTGAAGATCAGGAAGAAGGAGATCCGGAGGAGGAGGAGAAGACCGCAAAGAGCGCTCCTCCGGCATCGTCGGCCGAAAGAGTTCAATCCTCAGCTGCATCGGCGCCCCCTGCAGAAGCCGCCCCCCCTGTGCTCTCAAAGGTTTCCGTTTCAGCAGAGCTGTCGGCCTCTTCGGGATCAAAGATTCCTCACGCCTCCCCCTCGGTCAGACATTTCGCCAGGGAACTGGGTGTGGATCTTAAAAACGTAAAGGGAACAGCTCCCAAAGGCAGAGTAAGCCGACAGGACGTGCAGAACTTTGTAAAAACAGCCCTCCGTACGGAACAGACCGGCTCCACACGGGGAATTCCCGAGCTTCCCTGGAGCGATCCCGCCGATTTCGGTCCCGTAAGCGAGCAGGAGCTGAGCCGCATACAGAGGATATCCGGCCCCCGCCTGCACGCCTCGTGGATGGGAATCCCCCATGTGAGCCACTTTGACAAGGCGGATATCAGCTACCTGGAACGCTGGCGCCAGGAACTGAATGAGAAAAAGAAAGAAGGGGTGAAGTTTACAATCCTGGCCTTTGTGGTCAAGGCCTTGTACAAGGCTGTGGAAGAGTTTCCCCGATTCAATGCGGTGCTTTCCCCCGACGGCAGCCGTCTTCTGATTCGCCGTTACTACAATATAGGGATTGCCGTGGATACCCCCGAAGGCCTTCTGGTACCGGTTATCAAAGATGTGGACAGAAAATCCCTCTCTCTGATTGTCCGGGAGATTGAAGATCTCGCTCTGCGCGGCCGGAAAGGGGAGTTGAAGGCCTCGGATCTCAAGGGAGCAGGCATCTCCATATCCAATCTGGGAGGCATAGGAGGGAAGAGCTTTACCCCCATCATCAATCCCCCGGAAGTCGCCATACTCGGCCTCTCCCGGGCCTCCATGGAGGCCGTGTGGAACGGGAGCGAGTTCGATCCCCGGCTGATGCTCCCACTGAGCCTTTCCTATGATCACAGGGTTATAGACGGCGCCATGGCCGCCCGATTCATCAGGTCGCTGAAAGAGCTTCTGGAGGATGTAAAAAAGATTCTGATATAGTTACAATACAGTTGAAGATCCCCCCCGGGGAGAACTGACGAAACGGCCTTTTTTTACGGAAGAAGCGAAAACTGAAAGCTCTCCGTAAGGAGGTCCATGGAGAAAGAGAATGAACGAAACAATTCAAGTGGACACACTGGTTCTGGGCGGAGGGCCCGGAGGATATACGGCCGCCTTCAGGGCCGCCGATCTCGGGCAGAGCGTGGCTCTGGTAGACAGCCGGGGGATTCTGGGCGGAGTCTGCCTCAACGAGGGTTGTATCCCCTCAAAGGCCCTGCTCCATCTTGCGGGAATCATCGATGAAGCCGCCGAAGCCGGACGTTTCGGCATCAGCTTCGGAAAACCGGAACTCGATCTGGATGCCATAAGGGGGCATAAGGAGAAGACCGTAAGCGCCCTGACAAGGGGACTGGGCGGCCTGGCCCGTCAGAGAAAGGTACAGCTCTTTACCGGAGCAGGCCGATTCACGGCCCCGGACTGCCTGAGCGTCATAAAGGAGGGAGAAGAAGAGAGAGAGATCTACTTCTCCCGGGCGATCATCGCCACAGGTTCCCACGCCGTGAAACTACCCTTCCTGCCTGCCGATGATCCCAGGATCATGGATGCGGCCCGGGCTCTGGAGCTTGAGGATGTTCCCGACAGACTTCTTGTTATCGGAGGCGGAATCATAGGCATGGAAATGGCTACGGTCTACAGCGCTCTGGGATCGGAGGTGACGGTTGTAGAGCTGACTGACCAGCTCATCCCCCCGGCCGACCCCGACCTGGTCAAGCCCCTGGTCAGGATGTACAAGAAGAGACTGAAGGCTCTGTACACGTCCGTTTCCGTCAGTGCCGCCGAAGCAAAGGAAGAGGGGATTCTTGTCAGCTTCGCTGGGGAGAAGGCTCCCGCTCCCACCCTTTTCGACAGGGTGCTTGTAAGCGTCGGACGACGCCCCAACAGCGGGGAGATAGGCCTGGAGGAACTGGGCCTCAGCCCCGATGAAAAGGGCTTTATCCCTGTGAATGAGAAGCGGCAGACCGAAATGGACCATATTTACGCCATAGGCGATGTAACGGGACAACCCATGCTGGCCCATAAAGCCGTTCATGAAGGGAAGGTCGCCGCGGAAGTGATCGCCGGAAAAGCATCCGAGTTCTCACCCTCCGCCATTCCTTCGGTCTGCTACACAGATCCGGAAATCGCCTGGACGGGTTTGACCGAGAAAGAGGCGGCCGAGAAGGGCATTCCCTTTGAAAAGGGTGTCTTCCCCTGGAGCGCCAGCGGACGTTCTCTCAGCAATGGTCGAAGCGAAGGGGTCACCAAGGTTCTCTACGATCCCGAATCCAGAAGCATTCTGGGAGTCGGGATATGCGGAAGCAATGCGGGCGAACTGATCGCCGAAGGCAACCTGGCCGTGGAGATGGGGGCAGACCTTGAAGATCTGAGCCTGACGATCCATCCCCACCCCACTCTTTCGGAGACCCTGGCCCTTGCAGCGGAGATGGCCGAAGGGACCATCACCGATCTGCTGCCGCCTGCAAAGTAGATTTCAGGGCAGATCAAATTCGGGGCTGTTCATCTCTTCCCTGCGGGGGGGATTGGCTCCCGAACGATGGCAATTGATTCCTGCCGCCTTGTTGGCGAAAGCACCCATCTCCTCCAGGGTCTTACGGTCCAGGGCGGCCACGGCATCCCGGCTGAAGATTCCCCTGTCGTGGAGAAAAGTGAGAAGGGCTCCGTGAAAGGTGTCCCCCGCCCCGATGGTATCGGCGACGGGAAGATCATAGAGGGGAGAAACCAGCTGTTCGTTTCTTGTCACAAGACGGGCGCCCGCTTTTCCCTCTGTCAGAGCGACCAGAGCGATTCCCATATCCAGAAGCGCTGACACACTCTGCTCATGAGAAAGCTCAGGATAAAGCCACTCGAGATCCTCATCGCTCAGCTTGATCAGGGTACAGAGCCTGCAGATCCTTTCGAACCTCTCCATAAAGGCGGCCCTGTCGGGTACGAGGGAGGGGCGTATATTGGGGTCGAAGGAGAGAAGAAGCCCCCCGGCCTTCTCCTCCAGGAATTTGCTGATCAGGGTGCCGCAGGGTTCCTGAGAGAAGGAGATGGAGCCGAAGTGGATCATCCGGGCCTCTTCGGGGAGGATCACCGAATCGAAGTCCTCCTCCTTCCAGAAACGGTCGGCCGTACCGTTGGCAAAGAAGGCGTAACGGGCCTGGCCGTCCCTCTGCTTTTTAACAAAAGAGAGAGTGGTGGCATCTTCGGTGCGGATCATCAGCTCCGTCCCCACGCCGTTCTCTTCAAGATAGGAGCTCAGCTGTTCCCCAAACAGATCCCGGCTCATCCTGCCGAGGAAACGACAGGGTATCCCCATGCGCGCCACGGCCACCGAGGTATTATAGGGAGATCCTCCGGGAAAACCGGAGAACTCAAGATCCTTCTGACTTATAAAATCAATCAGCGCTTCACCCAGACTGATAACCATATTTTTCAACTCCTTGCGTCTATGTCCGGACTCCGGAGGATCCCGGACGATGTGTTAAGACAGGACCTTGAGGCCTGTCAGGTTCTTCCTCAGCTCATCTGAGGCATGATCATAATCTTCATAGCCGGTTCGCTGTGAGTCTCCAGTATCTTCAGTCCCTTTTCAAATTCCTCCAGAGGGAGTCTGTGAGAAATAAGCTCCTTCACCCGGATCCTTTTTGCCTCCAGAAGGTGGAGCGCCTGCCAGGAGTTCCGGCAGGAGGTATAGGAGGAGAAGATGGATATCTCCTTTTCAAACATTCTGAAAGGAGGCACCTTGACCTCAGCATCCTTATGGGGAACCGCAAACCACAGGATTCGCCCGGAGGGCCGGATATAGTTCAGGGTCTTCTCCATCAAAGCCGTAACACCGGTGGCATCACAGACAATATGATAGAACTCCTCCTTCAGATCCTTCAGATCGGTGACAATCTCCGAAGCTCCCAGAGCCTTCGCCGTTTCAAGACGGGCGGCGTCCCTGTCCAGCACATCGACCCGGGCACAACCTTCCACAAGAAAACTCTGGAGCAGAAGCAGCCCTATGGGACCGGCTCCCAGCACCAGGACCCGGTCGGCAAGAGAGGGCTTCACCAGCTCCACACCGTGAAGGACACAGGAGAGAGGCTCCATAAAGGCGGCCTCGTCAAAATCAAGGGTGCCGATGGGAAAGGCCGCTCCTTCGGGAGCGCAGACGAACTGAGCCATTCCTCCGGGAAGAGTCACCCCTACGGCCTCCACATTTTCACAAAAGTGCTGCCGGTTGCTCAGGCAGTCATAACAGCATCCGCAGGAGAGGTTGGGCTCAACCGCCACCCGGTCGCCCGGTTTGAAGTTCTTCACATCCCGGCCGCACTTTCTGACAATTCCGGAAAACTCATGCCCGGGAATAATGGGGTAATCCCCCTTGTAGTCCCCCTGATAGATATGAAGATCCGTACCGCAGATTCCGCTGGCCTCGACCTCTATCAACAGCTCATCCCTGCGGGGTTCGGGCATCTCGGCCTCTACGGTTCTTAAAACAAATTCCTTCTCAATCAATGCCGCTTTCAATACGACTCTCCTTTACTCATTCATGAAATACAGAACGGCCCTCAGCAGAGATTCTTGCGAACAAACTCCGCCGCCTTTGCCGCTTCCTCATCCAGATCGGCTCCGGGCATCAGATCTCTCCATACGGCGATATCCCTGCCGACCTGACCTCCGGGACGAACGAAAGGCTCCATCACAAGGGGGCCGTCAAAAGCGATGGCATCCAGAGCCCTTTTGATCTCGCCCCAGGGCATGCGGCCGCATCCGGGGGGCTTGCGATTGGTCTCCCCCAGATGGAGGGAAGAGAGATAGGGCCCGGCCAGCTTGATAGCCTCCTCGATGGAATCCTCTTCGATATTCATATGAAAGGTATCCAGAAGAATACGGCACCAGGGACTGTCCACCTCTTTCACATAGCGCACGGCCTCCTCACAGCTGTTGAGGAGGAACTGTTCAAAGCGGTTGATCACTTCAACATTGAGGATGACCCCGCACTCCTCAGCCACAGGAAGCATCTCACGCATACTTTTTATGCTCTGATCCCACACACGCTGCTTGCCGCGGATCCCTTCCGCAGGAGGTTTGGCAGGCCAGTAGCTGTGTACCGTTCCGCTGATCATTCTGCCGTCGATAGATCCCACGGCCCTTATAATATCCTTCATGAAGGCGACGCCCCGTCGGCGGGTCGCTTCATCAGGAGAGGAGACATCCATATCCGGAGTCAAACCGATTCCATAGGAGAGCTCTATCCCATGAGCATCGGCCTCCTTCTTGAGGGCCTGTCTCTTTTCATCCCCCATATTCAGCACAGCGGCGGCTTGCACCTCCAGCTGATCGAAACCAAGTTTTTTCACTTTTGACACATAGGGCAGAAAGTCGGCCTCCCAGCCCTCCTCCCAGTAGGCATAGTAAATACCGATGTTACGGCTCATTTTTTTCTCCTTCGAAAAACGTGTTCTGATAACGGGTCAGCTCCCCGCTCAGTACGGCATAGGGTTCATAGAGGGACTGATACTCCCGAAAGACATGCTCATACACAGGGCTGTGATCCGGATCGGGTTCGTAATTGCGGTCAAACTGGACCAGAGACGCCGCCGACTTATAATCCGGAAAAAGGCCCGCCCCCACGGCGGCGGCCATGGCTGCCCCCAGACTGGTAGCCTGCTTGGGAGAAGATGAGATTTTGACCGGTCGGCCGTAGATGCTGCTCATCATCCGGTTCCAGAAGGGGGACAAGGCACCGCCTCCGGAGAGGGCCAGCTCCTCAACGCAGAGGCCGTTCTCCTTGAAAACCTCAAGGACATCGCGCAGAGCCAGGGCCACGCCTTCGAAAACG
Organism: Oceanispirochaeta sp.; assembly: GCA_963556075.3. Classification (GTDB taxonomy): domain Bacteria; phylum Spirochaetota; class Spirochaetia; order DSM-2461; family DSM-2461; genus Oceanispirochaeta. The sequence goes on from CAUVYB020000002.1 coordinate 442,342, forward strand.
GCCCGGATCATGTCCTCCCGCGTGTGGATCAGAGAGAGCCCCACAAAACCGCCTTTCAGAGACGGGTTCCAGTGAGGCGTCCGCTCTCCCATCATATAGGGGATAAAGAAGATACCCGAAGATCCGGGAGGCACCCTCCCGGCCAGGGCTTCGACACTTCGGTATGACGGCAGCTCATCTCCACCGGCGGCCAGCTCCTTCATCATCCAGTCCAGGGCGATACCGGCGCTCTGCACCGTACCGCAGACATTCATGCTTTTTCCGTCGATATCGTAGAAATTCTGAATTCGACGACGGCTGTCCATAAGAGGCTCGGCCGACAGTACGGAGATCCAGGAACTGCTGCCGATATAGTTCTGTGCCGTAAAGTAGTCGCTCACCCCCGCTCCCCGGGCGGAACAGGAAGCGTCGCCTCCGCCTGCGAAAACGGGTATACCCTGAACCAGTCCCAGCAGTCCAGCAGCCTCCGAACTCAGCTCACCGACTCTGTCATGGGAACTGAGAAGCTCCGGCATCTTATCCCCGTCCAGGGAACAGGCCTTGAGTATGCGGGATGACCATTTCTTTTTCCTGAGATCAAGCACACAGGTCAGAGAGGCATCGGAGAAGTCTGTTTTTCCGAATTTTCCGGTCAGTCGCCCGGCGATATAGTCCTTGCTCTGCAGAAACCAGGCTGTTTTTTCATAAAGAGATCGATGATTGTCCCGGAACCAGAGCATCTTGGGCAGTGAGAGATGGGAGTCTATGCGGTTGCCCGTAATCCCGAAAAACTCATCATCACCGATCTCCTTCCGGATTCCATTGCAGAGACTCGCAGAGCGGTTGTCCGAGTGGATGATCTCCGGAAAAAGGGCATTCCCCCCGCCGTCCACGGGAAGCATCCCGTTCATATGACCGCTCAGTCCGATGCCGCAGACATCAGCAGCCAGCTCCGGCGCCACCCTGACCAGCTCCCTGGTCCCGCGGACGACACTGTCCCAGTAATCTTCCGCATTCTGCTGAGACCATCCCGGTCGGGGATACTCGGTTCCATAGGCGACCGTCACCGATGCGAGAGTCTCTCCGGCCGTGTCAAAGATGGTGCATTTATTGCCCGTTGTCCCTATATCATAGGTAAGAACCAACTCCCCCATACGCTAAATGCAGGTAAACGCACCGTCGACAACCAGATCCATTCCTGTTGTAAAAGAGGAGGCGTCATCGGCCATATAAAGTACGGCGCTTACCAGCTCTTCGGGAGTCCCCATACGTCCGCAGGGAGACAGATCCATCCAGCGGTTCTTCCACTCCTCCGGCGCCGACTTGGTCATCTCGGTTCCGATATAACCGGGGCTCAGGCTGTTGACCCTAACATTGTGAGGAGCCCACTCCACGGCCAGGGACTTGGTCAGCATAATGACAGCCGCCTTTGAGGCGTTGTAGGCACACTGGGGCTGGGGAGAGTTCACGATATGCCCGGACATGGAGGCCGTATTGATAATGGAACCTCCCTTCTGGGCGATCATGGCCCGACCCGCCGCCTGGGAAGTGTAAAAAACACCGCTCAGGTTGATGTCTATGACCTTTTTCCACTCCTCGGGGGTCATTTGCTCGGCAGCCGTATTGATGCAGATACCCGCATTATTGAAGGCGATATCCAGACGGCCCCAGTCGGCAACAATTTTGTCGACCATAGCCTGGCAGCTCTCGGGATTCGTAACGTCACAGGAGATGGCCATGGAACGGCGACCGAGGGCCTCTATCTCCTTAACCACGACTCCGGCCGTTTCCATATCAATATCGGCGATGGCCACATCGGCACCGGCATGAGCCAGTCCCAGGGCGACAGCCTTTCCAATTCCTCTGGCGCCGCCTGTAACATAAGCGATCTTGTCAGTCAGCTTGCTCATAATTGTTCTCCTGTTCCTTAATATGCAATGTCTATGTTTCCTCTGCAGCCTACCCTGCCGGTATATAAATCGAATGATGCGGCGGCCGGCAGTTTTTCCCTAGCAGGAATCTCTGATGACGAGATTTGTGGGGACCCTGTACTCCTTATAAGGTGTTTCATCTCCGGCGATTCTTGCCAGCAGGGTTCTGGCGCAGCGCTGGCCGATGGCGAACTTGTTCTGATTCACCGCCGTAATCTTGGGGTCGGACATGGACAGCCAGAAAGGATCGTCAAAGGTAACCACGCCGATATCATCAGGGATGGTGTAGGAGCTTTCACCCAGAAAGTTGATGACTCCCACGGCGGAAAGAAGGTTTCCGCAGAAAAAGGCGTCCGCCCCCAGCTCTTCCACAAGAAGCCGAGTCTGATTGTAAAACTCACCGACCCTCAACTCGCTCATGGATTTGGGGACTCCGCTACCGGCTCTGATCATATCCTCATTGACGGAGATTCCGTGATCGCGCAGGGCCTTCCGGAATCCGTCCTCTCTTTCATACATGGTTTCATCATGGCGGGATCCGAGGAAGGCGATATTCCTGTACCCCCGGCGGATCAGAAGCTCCGTACCTGAGCGGACGCCCTCCGCATTGGTGGACATGATCGTATCACGCTCAAATCCTATGGGAGCCCTGTCAAAGAAGACACAGGGGCAGCGCTCTCCGATCAGATCCTGCATATAACTGCAGTCCTGCCCTACCGGGGCGATGATAAGCCCGTCCACATTCTGCATAACCAGACTCTTGAGATTCTCCTTCTCCTTGTCCGGGTCCTCATTGGAGTTGATGTAGATGAGATGGTATCCGTGTTTACTCAGAGTTTCGTCAATGCTGAGGGCTATGTCCATATAGAAATAGTTAGCCAGATTGGAAACAACATATCCGATCATCCGAGAGCTTCCGCTGCGAAGGTTCCGGGCAACGGGATTGACCTTGTATTTGAGATCCCTGACGGCTTTGAGCACCTTCTCTCTGGTTTCGGGATTAACATTTCTTGTATTGTTGAGGACATGCGAGACCGTAGCCGTTGAGACATTGGCCAGTCTTGCCACATCCTTCATGGAAGCACCCATCCGGTCCTTTTCCTCCCTTTGCACGTAATCGATTAACTATCTCAGATTACAACAGCATCTTACAGCCGTCAAGAAAAAGAATCATTTACGGAACCGGATCCGGGGACAATTCGATGATGAAATATCTTAAATAATCGTTTACGCAAACGTTTCAGAGACATGTTTCAACGATATCATTCATTTTTTAAAAGAAAATCCCCTCCCCGTGATTTAGACTTAGAAAAAGGGCAGCATCCTCTTTCTAACGGATCTTAAGGCTTCATTTATAAATTTGCGGAGGAGTCGGTTATAGAAAAAAGGAGAGTCAATCGCTAAACAATTATTCATTGACAGCCTGAAATTTTGGTGTTAGCATTTTTTAAAGGTTAATCGTTTACGTAAAGGATTAACCGCACTCTTCATTACAAAAGAACAGTTAAAAGCAGTGGTTTTATCAATGGTATCAATTTGGCGTAGCCAAGTTAATTTTTAATGAAGGAGGATTCCATGAAAAGGAATCAAAAAGTCATTTCTATGCTGCTGGCGTTTCTGATGCTCAGCACAGGATTTCTGTTTGCCGCCGGCCAGCAGGAGGAGGCTGCATCCAGCGGCGGAACCGTGGTTGTCAACATCGCCCTTCCCAACAATCCCATCAATCAGGCCCTGGAAAAGATCGCCAGAGAGAACTACAAGGCCGAAGGCGTTGATGTCCAGATTGCCGTTCTCCCCGAGAACGATCTGAGACAGAAACTGACAACCGAAGCCTCAACCGGCGGCGATACCTATGACATCTTCGTCATCGGTCCCTACGAAGCCACCAACTGGGCCAAATTCGGCTGGCTGGAAAATCTGGAACCCTACTTCGACAAGATGAGCGCCGACAAGGCATCATGGTATGACAAGGACGACCTGATTCAGGGAATGGTGGGATCCCTCTCTCTGGACGGCGACGCCTACGCCCTCCCCTTTTACGGTGAAAGCTCCTTCATTATGTATAACAAGGAACTGTTCGCAGAAAAGGGACTGACCATGCCCGACGAACCTTCCTGGGACGAAATTTACGAACTGGCCAAGAAGATCCACGATCCCGCCAACGGCATCGTCGGTATGACCATGCGCGGCGCCCCCGGCTGGGGTATGAGCGGAGCGCCCTTCGTCACCATGGTGAACGCCTTCGGCGGAAGATTCTACGATATGGACTGGAACGCCACCGTCGACACTCCCGAACAGAGAGGCGCATGGCAGATGTACAAGAAGATCCTGCGTGAAGCCGGTCAGGAAGACATCCTTTCCTACACCTATAACGAGTGTATCGCCCTGATGCAGTCCGGTAAGTGCGGTATCTACTACGACGCGACCTCCATCGCACCTCCCCTGGAATCAGAAGGATCCGCGGTACAGGGCAAAATGGGCTACGTCATGCCTCCCCACCAGAAGATGAAGACCAATACCGCATGGCTGTGGAACTGGTCCATGGGCCTGAATCCCAAAAGCACCAAGGCCAAAAAACAGGCGGCCTTCGATTTTATGCTCTGGGCCACCTCCAAAGACTACATCAAGCTGACCACCGAGCTGGATCCCTCCGGCGCCCTGACTCCTCCCGCTTCCCGCTCTTCAACCTACAAGCTGGAAGCCTACAAGTCTGCCCCCTACGCCGAAATGACCCTGAAGACCCTGGAGTCCACCGACTTCACCAAACCGACCATGGACCCCGTTCCCTATGTAGGTCTGCAGTACATCGCCATCCCCGAGTTTGCCGATGCCGGTACGAAGATGACCCAGTATCTGGCCGACTATGTGGTTGACAAGATCACCCTGGACGAGGCCATTGCCAAGACCCAGGAAGTCTTCGACCAGGTTGCCGTAGACGGTGACTACCGCTGATTTCATGTTTTTCTGATTTGATTCTTATCCGGGCGGCAAAAACCGCCCGGATTTTTGTAAATGCGTTTTTTTATTTTTGAATTAAAATACTGATTGTCTGATACTTATTTGTAATAAACCAGTTATTAAGGACTACCCTATGAAAAAGGAAAAAGACTGGCTGTTCCTTCTACCCGCCGTTATCGTAGTAGCAGTCATGACCCAGGTCCCCTTTCTGTTGACCATCATCTATTCAACGTTGAAATGGAATCTGTCGCGCCCCGACCTCGGAATCAAATTCAACGGACTGAAGAACTACGCGTATTTTCTCAAGATTACGGATTTCTCCCAGCTCCCCGAATTTTACAGCATATTCTGGCAGACTATCGTACTGACCCTGTCCACACTGGTGATCTGCGCGGCACTGGGTTTTCTCTTCTCCATCCTTCTGGACCATCAGGTTCCCGGCATCAATATAGCCAGAACCCTGATCATGGGGCCCTTTTTTGTCATGTCTACGGCCAGCGGAGTCATCTGGAAAACCACCATTCTCAATACCACCTTCGGCTGGTACGGAGTTATTATGAAAGCCCTGGGCTTCACACCCGTGGATCTTCTGAGTTACAGGCCGCTTCTTGTGATTATCGTTCTCTTTTCCTGGCAATGGATCCCCTTCTTCGTACTGATTATTCTGGCGGGACTGCAGGGTATCTCCCGGGACGTGGAAGACAGCATGAAGGTGGACGGCGCCAACTGGTTCCAGGCGACCTTTAAAATCAAGCTTCCCATGATCTCACAGCATATGATGGTGGCCATCATGCTCGGTCTTATCTTCATCGTCAAGGAAATAGGGCTGATACTGGTGACTACGGCGGGAGGTCCCGGAACCCGGTCCTACAACCTGCCCTATGCGGTTTATATGGAGATCTTCAACGGTTCACAGGTAGGACGGGCCGGCGCATTGGCAGCCATGACCGTAATCATCACACTGCTCGCCGTTAATCTGCTCTACAGAGTTATCAAGAAGAGCAACGCGGCCTTCGAGTGAGGAAGGATTAAGAAATGAGTAATATGACTATCGAACAAAAACACCGCATGAAAAAGCGGATCCAGTTGACCATCCTGACCATCGTCATCTTCGCCATAGCGATCTTCTACTTCTCTCCTATTCTGTATATGTTCCTCTCCTCCTTCAAGACGGAGCATCAGGCGGTCATGCCAAAACTGTTCTTTAAGCCCACCATGGAAACCATCAAGAAGGTCGTCGGCGACCCCAATATGTTCGGCTATCTGCAGAACTCCCTCTTCCAGGTCTTCTTCACCACATTTTTCTGCCTGCTACTGGCCGTACCGGCGTCCTTTGTCCTGGTATTCGGAAAGTTCAAAAAAAGGGATACAGGCGAGAAGTTCTATGTATGGTTCATCACCACAATCCTGCTTCCGCCGGTCGCCGTTATCATTCCCCTGTATACCTGGTACCAGAAATTCAACCTGATCAAGTCACCCGCAGGACTGCTGATCGCCTACATCGGATTTCACGTGCCCATCGTGGTCTGGATGCTCCACTCCTTCTTTACAGATGTACCCAAATCCATTATTGAAGCCTCTGAAATTGACGGTTGCTCCCGCTTCCGTCAGCTTGTTTCCATCGCTCTGCCCCTGGTCAGGACGGGAATCATCTCCTCGGGTCTTCTGGTTGCCATCTTCGTATGGAATGAGTTCTTCCTGGCCTTTAACCTGACAGGGAACGATACAGCGACCCTGCCGGTCTATATGGCACGGTTCAGAGAGCAGCAGGGTATGTTCGTCGCCCAGCTTTCAGCCTCTTCAACAGTTGCCGTCCTGCCGGCGGTCCTTCTGGGCTGGATTACCCAGAAGTCCCTGGTGAGAGGACTGACACTGGGAGCGGTAAAGGGCTGATTTGCCGATAAAAGAGAGAGAGGCACCGGTGCATCATCACGCACCGGTGTTTTTTTTGCCTGAAACAGCTCAGTACTGAAACCTTTGCCCCCCGGGGGGCTTTTAATAGTAAAAAACCGGGAAAGGATCTTCAAGGAAACTACAGGCTGGTTCGCTTTATCCTGAAAAGCAATGCATGCTATATTCTTTGCATCCCCGGTGGATAAGTTTAAAAAAAGGTAAAGCATGAAATATTATATATATATCTTTCTGATTCCCTTCGTACTACTCAGCTCCTGTACCATGAAAAACAGTGTCCTTCTCGAAAAGGACGGTTCCGGAAATTTGAGCTTTGAACTGGATATGGCTCCCTATCTGGGAGATGTGATTGAACAGGTACAGACTCTGATGGACGGGGAAGTCCCCGACACGGGTGACAGCTTCTTCGATCTGGAGGCCATCAGGGAGGGATTCGCATCCAATGAAGATGTGGTTCTGGAAGACCTGGACTCTCCCCACAAACTCAGTCTGAATGGTTCGTTCAGCTTTAAGACAGTGGAAAGTATGCTTCAGAAGATGGATAAGGGCTCTGCCGGAGAGAAGATGATCTCTTTCTCCCGCAGCGGCGGCGTTTCCAGGATGGATCTTGTTCTCAACCGGGAGACCGTCAACAGGCTGATGACGGAGAACGAAGCGTTCCGCAATCCCCTGGTGGAAAGCTTCGGCCCTGCATCAACGGAAGGAATGAATCGCAGCGACTATCTGGATATGATGGAATTTGCCATGGGAGAAGAGAGCCGCAGGGGAATCAGCGACTCCCGCCTGACGGTGACGGTCCGCACGGACGGGATGATCAGCGAACAGAAGGGGGGAACCCGTGTAAACGAAAATACGGTCCGTTTCGATATTCCCCTTCTGGACCTGCTGATGCTTGAAAAAGAGCTCCACTACAGCCTCTCCTATAAATAACAGACCGGCCGTTACAAGTACTGTCAGCGGCTGCGGCGCCGCATCAGGCTGCGGCGCTTCAGATTCATCATGGGAATCTCCCTGCGGCGCAGGCGCCTGCGGAAAACCCGCGCATAACGCTCCTGTACCCCTGATATCCGAACAGGGATATACCTTTGCCGCTCCCCCCTCCGGAAAGCTCTTGCATAACGCTGCTGCGCCCCCGCTCCCAGATGCATGGGATTGATTCTGCGGAAGATATAGCGGAAGTCCAGTCTGAACTTTCTGGTGAAACGGAGCAGCGTGCTGAAATGAAGATAATCCTTCTCTCCCGCCTCCCCGGCTCCCTCGATCAGTTCGGTATAGAGAGCCTCCCAGCGGTCTATAATCCTGTCTATCCTGTGAATATCGACCATCTTTCTGGTGTTCTTTTCCATCCAGACCAGGTCCTGCCGGTTTTCGATAATGTAGAGGATCTTTCCTGCCATGGCAGAACTGTCGTCGGGCTCTACCAGAAAGCCGTTATAGCCGTCTTTTACCAGATTGACGCCCCCCCCCTCCCTGACGGCGACCACAGGCAGTCCGTTGGCCTGAGCTTCAAGGACTGTAATCCCCTGGGTCTCGGTTCTGGACGCCGTGGCGAAAAGAGAAGCCGTTTTGAAAATACCGGAGCCTATCAGCTCTTTATGGGCGACGGCTCCTGTAAAGATGATAGCCGAAGCGCTCGCCAACTGTGCGGCATAGTTTTCAAATTCCTCCCGCTGGGGCCCGTCTCCAATAAGCAAAAGCTGAAGTTCCCGGTCAGAGGCCCAGGCCTTATCAAAGGCGTCCAGCAGAGTGAAAATGTTCTTTTCGTAGGCCACGCGGCCGACATAGAGAACAACCTTGTCCCCCAGACCGTATCGCGCCCGGAACTCATCGGGCCGGCTGTTATCGAACTGGTTAAAATCAATACCGTTGGAGATAGCCTCAAGGGGGGCCGTGCACCCATTGGCTTCAATAATCTTAACAGCCTCCTCCGTAGGCGCCGTTACATAGTCGGCACAGTCGTAATAACAGTTCAGATAGGTCCAGACCACCTTGTCGCTCACTTTGACCGGACCATCGAACAGATGTTTCATATAGAGGGGATCGGCCAGAAAGGTATGAAAGGTTCCCACTACGGGCATCCCCATCTTCCGGGCGAATTTAATCCCCAGAAGGGAGATAAAGAAGGGCGTCATAAAATGGACGATATCCACATCTTCATCCCTCAGACGCTTGTAGACGGAGTAGTCGAAGGGGTTGGTCCATTTGAAATCATCGTAAAAGGAAGCGGAAATAGAGTGAACCCTGAAAAGCTTCACACCGGGATAGCTGTATTCCTGCAGATTTCTGTAGCTGGGAGCTACTATGATAACCCGGTGTCCCCTGTCCGCCATGTTCCGGGCAATACTGATTATGGAAGTCACGATGCCGTTGATCTGGGGGTAGAAGGCATCTGAGAAGATAGCGATATTCATTCAGTCTCCTGGGATATGATGTTACCCGGCTCTTTGTAAAGTAAAACATTTAAGTCCCGATAGATCCATAGTAATGATACACTATTCACAGGAGCTTAACAATTCAAAACAGAACTGAGCCGGGGTTCGGAGAAAGCAAACAAAACGGGCCGCTCCTCCCCCAGGAAGACCGGCCCTCTACTTTATGAATACACTTTATTACATTGTTCTCCCCGAAGGGATTTCAACATTTTTACGTCGTACTTGTATTAAATAATCTTTATTAGATATTTGAAATATATAGAAACTGATTGTAGAGGAAACAAAGGGGAAGAAGAGAAATTTTGAATATTTTGTCAGTGTTCTGTGAAGAGCGCCCCTTCTCCCTTCTGTTCAAAGGGGGAAAAATCCTTATACTGGGAACGGTTATCCTGTACACTCACGGTCATAAAGGAAGAGTTTATGAATATTGAAGACAGCAGAGTCGTAACCATAGCCTATACCCTGCGGAACCGCAAGGGAGAGATCCTGGACTCCTCCGAGTCCTTTGCCTACACACAGGGGAGAGGGGAACTGGTAAGGGGACTTGAAGACGCCCTGCAGGGGAAGAAGGAGGGAGACTGTTTTGAACTGACCCTCAGTCCTTCAGAGGCCTATGGAGACCATATGCCGGCACTGATACGCACCATGCCCCGTTCGGCCTTTCAGGGAGTCGAAGATCTGGAAGTGGGAATGGAATTCAAGGCGAAGAGGCCTGACGGCAGCAGCATGGTGGTCCGAGTCGATGAGATTGAGGGGGATAAGGTCACAGTCAACGGCAACCACCCCTTTGCGGGAGCCACACTGGACTATGAAGTCAAAGTGCTGGATGTCAGAGCGCAGGAAGGCACGGAAACCTAGATCTGGATTGTTCTCATCATGGAATGCGTTTTTCTTTGAGCAGCGTTGCGACAAGCTCAAGAGCCCTGTCAAAACAATAGTTATGCACAGAGGATTCCAACTCTTTCAGAACGGCAAGAAGCTCCCCGTCCGGCCCTGATGAGATTAATAGCCCGATAAGATCAAGAGAGTCCCGGGGCTGCTGAAGATCGATATAATCCCTGAGAACAGACAGCTGTTCGATCCACTCCTCTTTGCTGAGAGAGATACTTGCCGATGAGTTCTCATCTTCGGGGACGGAAAGATCCAGCGTCCCCAGCCTGTCTGCCATTTCATCAAGAAGGTTCTCCGATTTCTCCAGCCCCCGGGGGGAGGGAGTCCCGCCGTTTTCCTGAAGAGAAATCAATTCATTCTCAAGATTATGAAACGAGTGGCTCAGCACCGCCGCTCCAATAATGGCCGCCGAGCCTCTCAGTTTATGAGCCAGGACCCTGGCTTCCGAAATAGAGCCGGTCTCCAGAAGTTTCCGGAGCCTGGGCATCATCTTCACATCATCCAGGGTAAAACGCCTGACGACCTGCAAATAGAGGGAGACATCACCATCCAGACGGGCGACCCCTTTCTCCGTATCAAGACCGGAAGCCTTCAAACGTTCCAGCAGCTGCCGCTGAATCATGACTTTCCCTTATAAAATTCAAGACTCACCGTGGTGCCGTGGTCGTCGGGATAACGCTCTAGATCCCGGGAGACGATGGAGACCGATCCTCCATAAGCATCCATAAACCTTTTGATCAGAGGCATTCCGAAACCTGTGCCCGTCTCTCCGTTTGTCCCCTTGCGGCTTGAATTTTTATGCACATGAAAAAAATCCTCCAGATCCTCCTCCCGCATTCCTATACCGTAGTCCTGTACATGCAGCAGCACTTTATCCCCCTTCTCTTCAGCCCGGATCTCGATTTCCCGCCCGGGATAGGAGAACTTGATAGCGTTGGTAAGCACATTATTCAGGACCGAGTTTAAAAGAGACACTCTTTCTGCCTTTACAGAAAGTCCCGGAGGAAAAGCCAGGGAGATCTTCAGGTTTTTACGGTCGAACAGGGGATGAAGGATCAGCAGGGAACATTCCAGGCACTCCTGCAGGTCGAGTCCGGTCATTTTCAGCCTATGGGTATTGGAAATCAGATCCCTTACCATCTGAATCACTTCTGTCCCGTTTCGGACGGAGCTGCGGATATTTTCAAGCTGAATCGCATCCCTCGGGCTCAGATCCTCGAAGAAATGAGAGAAGGCAGCTATGCTCATAAAGGTATTGGCAAGGTCATGGGTGAGGACATGCAAAAGCTCCCGCTGATCCTGGTTCTGCTTCTGTATCTGATCCCGCTTTGCCTTCAGCTCAAGATGAAAGTTGACCCGGGTTTTCAGCTCATCCACATCAAAGGGCTTGGTGATATAGTCGGAAGCCCCCGTTTCAAATCCTTTAACAACCTCGCCGGTATCGGAGAGTACCGTAAGAAAGATGATGGGAACCGACTTCAAGGCTTTCCGTTTCCCGATCTCATCAGCTACCGCAAATCCATCCATCCCGGGCATGAGAATATCAAGGAGAATGATATCCGGCACAACCTTGTCCAGAAGGCTCAGAGCGTCCTTCCCGTTAGTGGCGATATTGACGATATGCTCCTGACCGAGAGAGCTGACGATTATATCCGCGTTTGCCGGTGAGTCGTCTACCGCGAGTATCCTCATTCTCTTTTCATCTTGCATAGCGTTATCCAATGATTATACGTTTACTTTTCTCAGATATACAGTATCCTGAATTTTAGAGCTTATGAGATAAAATTCAAAGCGATAAAAAAATAATTGCTGACTATAGGCAGGAAAATGGCGGAAAAAGAGTCAAAAAGTCTATTGATAGTGGACGATTCAATACTAAATATTGACTTCCTTATTGGAATACTGGGAGATGATTACAGGATAGCCGTAGCCCTTGACGGAGAGAACGCACTCAAACTGGCCCTCAGGAACAGCCCCGATCTGATTCTGCTGGATGTGATCATGCCGGGAATAGACGGCTTTGAAGTCTGCCGACGGCTCAAGCTCCGGAGAGAGAGCGCTGACATTCCCATCCTATTCACCACCGCTCTGGATGATGAGGAGTCCATGAGGAAGATTGATGCTTCGGGAGCACAGGGCTATGTCAACAAACCGTTCGACAGGGAAGAGATCCTATCAAAACTGAAAAACATTTTCCTGTAAAAAAAAGAGGCTGCCCACAGGGCAGCCTCGTAATCAGTGACTCAAAAACTGCGGGGAATTAACCCTTGTAGTCTCCGGGCTTGATCTCGTCGCCGTACTTTTCTTTAACAGCAGTCAGTCTGGCGATGGTGGCGTCCCAGTACTCGGTCAGTTCGGCAGGAACAGCGCTGTCCTTGCTGTCGAAGAACTTCTTGGTTCTTTCGATCTTCTCGATGATCTTGGTTACGCGGTAGGTAAAGAGGTAGTCGTACTTCTCTTTGTTGAAGCCTTCGTTGGGCAGGAACTCGTCGAAGAGAGCCTGCAGGTCTTCGTAGAGGGGGATGGTACCGGTGGGGGTAGCCAGTCCTTCGTACTCGCCGTAAACTCTTCCCTCAGCCCAGTGCAGCCATACCTTCTTGGCCAGCTTGCTGGTCATGAACTCACCCTCGGGTCCTCTCATGAAGTAGTTGGTGGAGAAAACCTTGGGCTCTTCCTTCATACCTTCTACGAACTTCACGTTGTTCAGGGTGTACTCACCCAGGGGATAGGAAACGAAGTCCATGTTGGCCATGGGAGAAGCGGCTCTGACACCTTCGGCACCCAGGGTAGCGGCTGTGGTCTCGGACTCGAGAGTACAGGCCTTCAGCAGGATACCGTCCTTGTAGTTGGGGGACTCTTCAACAGGTACGGAAGTGTCACTGTCGCGTCCGCCGTAGAGCAGACCGGAAACCTTAACACCTTCCTTGGCCTCGAATCCTTCCTTGTCGTAGTTCTCGAGGTAGTCCAGTCTCATGGTGTATCTGGAGTTGGGGTGAGCAACGGGAACTACATTTCCTTTGTCATCCTTCATTCCTTCTGTCCATGCACCGATGTGGTTGTTACCGGATTTGGGGTTATCAACGCCCTGACCGAGCCAGTACGGCATCTTGTCGGGACCCTGGAGGATATTGGAGAAGATAACTTCCTGGTTCTTCATGGCGTTCTCGAAGATAACGGGGTCGTCCTCTGCGTTTACATCCTTGATGATACCGAAGATACCCTGCTCAACGTTAACGGCTCTGTACTCGCCGTCGATGTTTCTGGCGTAGATGATGTCGTCACCGACGATCTGCTCGCCGGGGATCATGGCGGTAGCGGTCTTACCACAGGCTGAGGGGTAGGCACCGGCGAAATAGGTCTTTCTGCCGCCCTTACCGTTACAAGCCATCAGGAACATGTGCTCACAGAGCCATCCTTCCTGTCCGGCCTTGTTGATAGCCAGTCTCATGGAGTGCTTCTTCAGACCGACGGAGTTACCGGCGTACTGAGCGTTCATGGAGTACACGATGTTGTTCTGGGTATCCATGTAGATTCTTCTCTTGTCCAGGTTAACAGAACATTTTCTCTCGTCTACCTGACCGGCGGAGTGGATAAAACGGAAGAAGTCTTCGCATCCGGGGTTGTGGAGGAAGTGAGCATAACCGGCTCTGTAGAGGATGGTCTCGGAGTGGGTTACGTAGGAAGAGTCTGTGAACTGAACACAGGGGATGGTGAAGGGGCTCTCGGCGGGTCCTTCGGTGAAAAACTTAACGTAGGCTTCCTTTCCTTCCATGTTGTTCTTGGCAATGCCCATGATCTCTTCCAGAGCTTCGTCGTAGGGCAGAGAGTTCATGGCTTTCATCTTTTCCATGTTCTCGGGGTAAACCATGTAGCGGGTGTTAACCTTGTCACGAGCCTGATCGCCGTAACCGTCCCAGTGGATGGTGTGCTCGGAGAGAGCCATCTGGTGCTCTTCGCCGTTTTCCAGGGCTACCTTCTTGATGTAGGCTTCGTCTTCAGCGCTGTCATCACAAACGTAGATAGAAGCGGGGTTGCAGTGCTCGGTGAAGGAACCAACAAATTCCATTACCTTTTCGTTCTTGAGAGCTTCGAGCTTGGCAAAGCTGGCGTCGCTCATCTTGCTCTTTAAGAGATCTGTATACTTGGACATTTCAACTCCTTGAAATTTAGAAAAAAATTACTTCCCCCGAAAGGGGAATCGGGGTTTCCAGTCCGACAGGGTTTGTCCTGTGAGCTTATCCGTTTTAAAACCGCTGCCGTCGGATAGGTGGGTTAAATAATAGGATAGAAACAAATAGAGAGTCAATGAACAGGTCATTTCCTGGGCTGATTTATTCAATCTTTTTTTACTTATATAACTGTTTTTCCATTAAATATGAGTATTTTTCTTATCATTCAGAAGAGACCGCGGATTTTGAAGGACAGATCGGCGTTTTTCACCAGGCGACCGGATCGTCGCCAGAGCCGGCGGAGCTGCTCTATCTGAAGTCGCTCAGGAAGTCCGCTGTCAGCAGACCGGCAGGAAGTTCCTTGTAGTAGTGCATCAGCCCCCGGACCAGGAGACGCTGCCCCCACTCCAGAACCTCTGTGCACAGCAGGTAGTCGTAGTACGGAGAATCCAGCTCGCTGTCGCGCTCACGGACCCCTTTGTAAAGGACTTCCAGATTCCGGGCCAGATTTGTCATTCTCGAAGGGGTCATCCCCTCCTGCAGGCTTCTGATCTTGCCGTCCTCCTCAATCTTTTTTTCCTTAACCGCACGGGCCAGTTCGGGAAGACTGTACTCCCGGAACCGGTCAAGCTGAAATGAGGAAGCCGCACAGTCGGCCAGGCAGTAGAGGAGCTCTCTGTTCTGTCGCATGGACTCCGGAAGGAGTCTGCGGATTTTCATTTCCGGAGGGAGGGCATGATCCTCTCCGGGCAGATAATAGTTCAATATCCGGCCCGCCTTCGGGCTTTTGATATAGCGCCTGAAAACCCGTTCGCTTCTATGATCGGGACGGATAAAATAGCGCTCTCCCTTAAGCCGGCCGAAGGCCTTCTTTGTATCCAGATAACCTAGCATCCTGAATCTGTGCAGAAAGGGACGACTGAAGTCGAAGACCCAGCCCATATTGACGGAGTTCTTGATATAGACGGTTTTCGTCCCCATTATATCCGGTTTGCGGTTGACTCCCATTCCCGAGATATCCACAACGATGATGTTCCTGTACCCCCGGGCCAGAGCCATCTTGTAGGGCATATTGTCCACGATCCCGCCGTCAATAAAGGACTTTCCGCCTATAACGGTCTGTTCCAGTCCCGGAAAGGCGGCGCTGGCCATCAGGTAGTCCAGGACCGTCCCCTCCTCCATCTCGTCCAGAAAGACATAACGGGGTTTAAAGTCGCTGAGATTGAAGGTCACAACGCCCAGATCATGCCCCGACTCACGGATGGCTTGTTCACTGAGGGTGCTGTGAACCATGTTTCTCAGAGGAGAGACGTCAATGCCCTTCTTCTCGATCACACTGTGATAGAAATCCCGGAAGGCCGACAGATTGGCCTTTCCGATCTTCAGCTCGCCGTTTTCGATAAACTGCGCAGGGATCTTCATGATGAAGTCGGCACTCAGATTATCCCCGATATCCTGCATCTCCCGGGTTTTCCCCTGGGCCAGAAAGCCGGCAAGGATGGCACCGATGGAGTTCCCGATAAAGGCTTCCACCCTTATGCCCATCTCATCCAGGGCCTTCCAGGCGCCCAGATGATAGATCCCCTTGGAGCCGCCGCCGCTTAAGACGAGACAGTATTTTTCACTATTATGCCGCTTCATTATCCCCAGTCCTCGCAAGCTCATTATGAATGATTATCGGGGAGCTGGGAAGCGAGAAATGAGCTCAGGCGCTGGCTTCTTTCAGGCGCCTGATTTTTTCGGGAAAGTACTGAAAAAAATCACAGCTGACCCGGGGGGAAAGCGTCTTTTCCCCTGCAGCCTCATGGAAGAAGGCGGAGATGATCTCCGCGGTTTTACCTGTATGATCCTCAAGAATATACTTGTGATAGGGATCGGCCCTGAAGGGAAAACCGTCCAGATCCCGGATAAAGGCCTTCGCATCCTTTGCAAGATTGTTCAGGTCCGTTCCCCTGCCCCAGCCGCTGGCCCTGAGCATTCTCGCGTTCAGCCGCTGTTCATACTGCCCCTTCTGCGGTATCGCCAGAACGGGTTTCCTCAGATAAAGGGATTCGGAGAGAAGCTGATGGCCCGCAGGAGCAATAACACCGGCACATCCTGCCAGGTGAGTGATAAAGTCCTTCTTTTTATCCGGAAAAAAGTGAAATTCCTGATCGGGAAAGGCGGACAGAATCGTCTTCACCTCTTCCGCCGATGACTCCTTGACGTAAACGAGGATGTAGTCCCCTTTGCGGGTCACCGCGTTTCTGATCTCCTCCCTGAGGATAGGCCCCACATCACCGTCGTAAAAGGAGCAGATAAGATGTTTCTGTGCAGGGGGAGTCATCACAGAAGCCACGACCTTGGCGCTTACCGCATCGGGAAGAAGGGAAAAGGTTCGCCGCACCACGGCGGGATGGTTCAGATTCAGAAGGGGGACACCCGCCTTCCAGGCAGCCACGGCCGTGAAAGGCTCGAAATCGCTGATAACCCCGCGGACATCCTGCTTTTTCATCCTGCGGGCCATCTCGTCTGTGATTTCATTGAAGCGGAAGATCAAAGGGAGATTTCTGTTTATGGTTCCAAGATAGTCGATCTTATGTCCCTGAAGGGAAAAATGGATTCCGGGTATTTTGTCCAGAGAGGCCTGAGGGCATTTCTCACGTATAAATCCGGCAATGGACTCGGGACACCATACAGAAAGATTCAGATTTTCGGAAAGAAAGGGCCAGAGGGCCGCGGCGCGGGCGGCATGGCCTCTCCCTTCTCCGGCGACACCGTAAACAATATTCATAAAGCCTGCCTCCTTGTCTAAGCCTATTGAAACCGCCGATGGTTATGAATTGATAAAACCATTGTTAGAAAATCGTCTGCCCCCCGGATTTAACAGTTTTCTAATCGAAATCGATCCATTTCCGAATCATTGTTAATAATCATTTTATGCAAAGACCATGAACATGATTCAAGAAAGAATAAGTATGACAAGCGAATACCCCGTACTCCCTCCCCGATGGGAAATTGCCATTGAGACACTGGACTATGCCTATCAGCCCATTATCAACGGATACACAGGAGAGGTTTTCGGCTATGAAGCCCTTCTCAGAAACTGGGAACCCTGCGGCTTCTCCGGAATTTTTGATGTTTTCGACAGCGCCTTCCGGGAGAGGGTTCTGTATACCCTGGACCTGGCGCTGCGCAGAAAGGCCGTGCAGAAGATCAGAAATCTGAAGGGAATAGAGCAGAGATCCCTTTTTTACAATCTGGACAACCGTGTCCTGGAAATGCCCGATTACAGTCCCGGCAATACACTGGAACTTCTAAGCGGAACGGGAATAAACAAATCCCACTTTTACTTTGAACTTTCCGAAAGGCACGAATTCTCAAGTTATGAGGAAACCATACAGATCCTGGAACAGTATAAGGGACAGGACTTCCGTATCGCCATCGATGATTACGGCTCCGGCTACTCGGGCATGCAGCTCCTTTACCACAGTGAACCGGATATCATCAAGATAGACCGCTTCTTTATTGACGGCGTACACAACGACCAGAAGAAAAAACTGTTTGCCGAACAGATTGTCGAGATGGCCCATCTGATGGGGATCAAGGTCGTGGCGGAGGGGATAGAAACCGAAAGGGAGCTGGCCTTCTGCCGGGATATTGGCTGCGATTACCTTCAGGGCTATTCTCTGGCCCGACCTGAAACGGATCTGGACAAGCTGAAAAGCCATTATGATCTGGACAGGGGAACGAAGAGCGTCAGAAAGAGGAAGGGAGACGGCGCCGGCAGCCTTCTGGAATCCCGGCTGACATCGATAGTTCCGGTTAAGCCGGACGACGATGCGGTAACGACCCTCAAACGATTTCAGAAGGAGACCGACCTCTCCCTCCTTCCCGTTGTCAATGAACAGAATGAACCTCTGGGTGTTATCAGAGAGAAGGATCTGAAACAGTATGTCTACTCTCCCTATGGCATATCCCTCTTCCGCAACCGTTCCCACAGCCACGGGATGCACTCTTTTTTCACAGGCATCCCCATGGCCGAAGTGAACAGCAGTCTCGAAAGGATTCTGGATACCACGGCCGCCTTCAACCAGACCGACGGTATCCTGATTACAAGGGATGGAATATACCTGGGCGTACTGGAGCCCTCCAGTCTGATTCAGCTGATCTACGAACAGAAACTGGCCCATGCCCGGGATCAGAATCCCCTGACAGGGCTTCTGGGCAACTATTCCATCCACAAAAGGATGACGAAACTGCTGGATGAGAAAAAATATCCCGCACGGATTACCTTCTTTGATTTTAACAACTTCAAGCCCTTCAACGACAGCTACGGCTTCCGCATGGGAGACCGGCTGATCATCCTCTTTGCGGAGATACTGAAAAAGACATTCAATCTCAATGAAGATTTCATCGCACATATAGGTGGAGATGATTTCATGGTGATTCAGAACAGGCCGGAAAATGACGCGGACTGTGCTCTGATCATAAAGGCACAGAACAGCTTTGCCGAAAATGCCCGGACCTATTATTCGGATGAACACAGGAACAGGGGCTATATGGAGGCTCCCAATCGCAAGGGGCTGCAGGAGCGCTTTGATCTTATTTCCGTAGCCGCCGGAGTTCTGGAGATAGATAAGATCGAAGAGGAAACGACCGACACGGTCAACCGAATTCTCTCGGGGCTGAAAAAGGAGTCGAAGCTGAGTGAAAACTACTTTGCCCTCAGTACCCTGAGTGCTGCGGAAAATAACAGAGAATAGAATTGAAACGGATAGGCAGGACAGAGGGGATAAATTAAACTGTCCCTATGAGACATAGCATAAAAAACAAACAGAACAACTCAAAAAACTGCCTGGTCTGCGGTATGGAGAACGGCCTGGGTCTGAAGACCCGTTTTTATGAAAGTGAGAACAATGAGGTAATCGCCCTCTTCACCCCGGAAGAGCATCATCAGAGCTATCCAGGCATCACCCACGGAGGCATCTCTGCGGCCATTCTGGATGAAACAATAGGCCGGGCCATTATGGCCCGTTACGACGAACAGGTCTGGGGAGTGACCATCGATCTGAACATGCGCTACCGCAAGGCCGTCCCCTACGGTGTGGAACTCAAAGCTGTGGGACGGATCACCGCGGAGAAGGGCCCCTTCTTCGAGGGAACGGGAGAGATACTCCTTCCCGACGGAGAAGTGGCCGTCAGCTGTAGCGGCAGGTACCTGAAGCGAAAGATTTCAGAGATATCGAGCGACTCGTTTGCCGATGAACAGTGGTTCCCCGTGGAGGATGACGAGACTGTCAGGGCGATAGAGCTGCCCTGAAGCCCGATGGCCTATCAAAGACCCAGCCCATTATCCCCCGGGGGGTATTATGAGCAGACGATGACCCGATCTGAATCCGATCGGGTATTCCATCATTTTCCGGAAAAGAAGGAAGCGTTCTTCCCGGCGATCAGCCGGAGTCCCTCAAGGATCAGCCAGGGTTCGGTCAGGGTGAATCGGTCGGTCAGAGGCGCGATGACGGCGGCCCGTCCTCCCGTTCCTATCACCGCGGCCTCTCCTCCCAGCTCCGCCCTCATCTTATCAATAAGCGTCTCCACCAGTCCCGTGTAGCCCAGGACGACACCGGACTGAATGGACTTGATGGTGTTGGTTCCGATGGCCCTCTGCGGCGGTTCCAGCCAGACCTGAGGAAGCTGGGCGGTATGCTCGGACAGCGCCGCCGCTGCCGCATTGATGCCGGGAGCAATGGACACCCCCAGGATCTCACCGGGCTCACGGATAGCCGTAAAAGTCAGGGCCGTCCCGAAGTCGACGACGATACAGTTTCCCTTGATGCGGTTGTAGGCGGCGACGGAGTTACACACGATATCCGTTCCCAGTTCCGCGGGATTCTCAATCAGGATCTTAAGCCCCGTCTTCACACCGGGTCCCACGATCAGGGGTTCGAAACCGGTCATGCTCTGAATCATGTCCCTGATCTTCTCCGTCAGTCCCGGAACGACCGAGCTGATCACCGCCTGAGCGATGGAAGAGCGGTCGATCCCCCCTTCCCGCAGGAGGTCCCTCACCAGAACCCCGTACTCATCGGGCATTTTGGAGACATCCGTACTGATTCGCCAGTGATTGATCCAGGCCTCCCCGTCGTGGAGCCCCAGCACGATATTGGTGTTTCCGATATCAACAGCCAGAAGCATTACTCTTCATCCTCCAGATCATCCAGCCGGGACTTCTGCCCTTTCCGTTCCACCGCATGCCAGGAGAGAATAACGGCCGTGGCAATCACGGCGGCGGCTCCCGCCTCGGGCAGACCGTTAGCGGCGACAATGGCGGCAACCAGGGACCAGGGCAGGGCTCCGGCCAGGGCCAGGGCTCCCAGAACCAGAATGGTATTGGTCAGGCTTCCCGCTATGGCCGCCGTAATTGTGGAGAAGGTCATCCATTTCCCCCTGAAGGCGACGAAAACCAGCCAGCTGACCAGACCGATAACAATTCTGGGCAGAACGGAGATCAGGGGATTGACGAAAAAGACATCCACCGGTCCCGTGGGCGCGACAGCCGCCTGTATCAGGCTGAAAACACCGAAAATCAGACCCGTGATCATACCGACCACCGGTCCCTCCAGAATCGCTCCGATAATAACCGGCACGTGCATAACCGTCAGAGAGGCACCGGAAAACCAGGGGATAAAGCCCAGCCTGGTGGCTCCCAGAACGATGGAAACCGCCGCCATAACTCCTGTAATAACAATCTTTCTCGTACGTCCTGTATTCGACATAAAAAAATCTCCTTAAAAAAACGTATTTCCTTTCAATCCAGTATCTATACAAAGATTCTTCTGAACAGCATCAGAAAAACCGTAAGCAGCGTAATCCCGAGAGCCAGATTGTCGCTTCCCGTCCAGTCGTACTCCTCCATACGGCTCCGCTCCCTCCCGGGCTCGTAGCAGCGGGCCTCCATGGCCTCCACCAGAATCTCCGCCCGCTCCAGGGCGGCCGTAAAGAGAGGGACCAGCAGGGGCAGATAAAGCCTCATTTTCTTCACTGGCCCCGTCTTCCATGTCCCGAAGGAGGCCCCCCTTGAGGCCTGAGCCTTGGTGATATGTTCGGCCTCCATGGCCAGCAGGGGAATGAAACGGAAGGTGATGGTAATGACCAGGGCGGCATCGTGGGAGAATCCTTTTCTGCCGAAAGGACGGAGCAGCACTTCGCTTCCGTGGCTGATCTGAGAGACGGAACTGACCGAACTGAAAAGGGTAAAAAGCAGAAAAAGACAGAAAAACCGACCGAAGATACGGGCTGAAAAGAGCAGATCTTCACCGTGTATTTCAAAACGCCCCAGAGAAAACAGAGCGTTCCCTTCATACTCCCGGGGGATAAAGAGGGCCTGAATCACAACGATCAAAACCAGAAAGGGCAAAACCGGGCGCACACCCCGCAGCAGGTTCCGCAGTCTCATTCCCGCCAGACGGACGATAAGAATAAAAAGAAGAAAAAGCAGGGGCATATCAGGAAAGAGGGGACTCAGAAAAACAGCCACTGACAGGAGGATAAGAGCCGCGATCTTCAGAGCCGGATGCAGAGTATGGACTGCTGAGTCCCCGGGCCTGTAGGTTCCGAAAGAGAAGTTCTGCAGGATATCAAAATCGTTCATCCTGAAACCCCTTCGGAGGCTCTGCCCCGGATAAGGGCATCCGCCAGTGATTCGGGAGTCAGAGGGAGAAAGCGCTTGTCGCACCCGCTGCGGAGCGCCAGCCTGGCGGCCAGAGGATACTCCAGTCCCAGCGCCTCGGGATCGAAGCCGGAGAAAAAGCCGGAGGGGCTTCCATCATAAACGATTTTTCCTTCCGAAAAGACAAGGAAACGGTCCGGGGCCACCCTCAGGGCCTGCTCCACGCTGTGGGTGACGGTCACAAGGGTGATATCCTTCTCCCGGAGAGTGCGGAGCATCTGTTCCAGCTGACGCTGGGAAAAGGGATCCAGGCCGGCGGAGGGTTCATCCAGAAGCAGCACCTCGGGCTCCATAGCCAGGATTCCCGCCAGGGCAGCCTTCCTCTTCCGTCCTCCGCTGAGAGCCCTGACCGGAACATCCTTGAACTCTTTGTAGGGAAGACCCGCCGTCTCCATGGCTGTGCGGACCCGCAGGGCCAGCTCACGGCCCGTCAATCCCTGCATGCGGGGGCCGAAAGCCACATCATCTCCCGTCAGGGGGGCGAAAAGCTGTTTTTCCGGCTGCTGCATAACCAGGGCTATCCTGGTGCGTAAAGCCGTGAGATCGCATTTTTTTTCCAGAGGGTTTTGTCCCAGAATGGAAATATCGCCCCTGTCGGGAAGCAGAAGTCCGTTAAGAAGCTGCAGGAAGGTGGATTTTCCCGATCCCGTCCGGCCCAGAACGGCCACAGATTCCCCCCGGGAAAGGCAGAAGTCGATATCCCGCAGCGCGGTCACGGGACTGTCGCTTTTCCGGGAGTAGCTCCGTCCCGCCCCGGAGAGACGGATCAGTTCAGAAGCTCCCGGACAGTTGTTATCCGGGGTTTTATCTGTTGTCTGCGTCTCCCGGACAGGTGCAAATGAGAGGGGGCTCTCCATCAGGCGTTGCCCCAGTTTCTCCTCGCTCATTTCTGCGGAAAGGGCCGTGCCGGGAAGAGCCTCTTCCAGCAGAGCCCCCAGTTCCCCGGCGGGGGGGAGACTCAGATTCCAGCCCTCCAGAACAGTGCTGTCTTCAAAAAAGATCTCACATCCCCCCTGGCGGACAAGCTTTCCCCTGTGAAGAACAAGAATACGATCGGCTCTGACAGCCTGCTCCATAAAGTGAGTAATCCTAATGATGGAATAGCCGGAGCCGTGAAGCTCATCCAGCAGACGGTCCAGGCGGCGGCGTCCCTGAGGATTGAGCATGGATTCGGCTTCATCCAGAATCAGACAGCCCGCCCCCAGGGCCAGAACTCCTGCCAGGGCCAGTCGTTGCTGCTGTCCGGCCGAAAGCTGATGGGTTCCCCGGCGGGAGAGGGGGCTGAGAGAGAGGGAATCTAGAGAGTTCTCCACGCGTCTGCGGATCTCCGCGCTGTCCAGCGCCAGATTCTCGGGGCCGAAGGCCACATCCTCCCGGACCACAGTGGCCACGACCTGGGTGGAGGGGTTCTGAAAGACCAGCCCCGCTTTTTTGCGGATGGCCCTGTGCTGAGAGGAGTCCGCCGTATTTCGTCCGTCCACAAGGACCTCTCCCCTGTCGGGAACAATAAGGCCGGTGATCAGACGGGAAAGGGTGCTCTTACCGGAACCGTTTCCTCCGATGACGGCGGTGTAACTGCCGGCGGGAATGGACAGAGTGATATCCGAAAGAGCCTGTCCTGTTCCGCGGGGATAGGAATAGGAGACGTTCTTTAATTCAACAAGCCCCACAGCGCAGCCTCCGGTATCGGGGCCGGGCAGACAGAGAGGTCGTATATTTCGATGTATGTTTCATATATTCACCTCAACGTCCCGGTCCTTGGCGGATCCAGGCGTACTGGTTATCTCAAAGATACTACGCAGAGAGGGGCCGGTCAAGATGCTGGGTGAGTCCCCCGCAGGCTTTCCGTCATTGACCCCTCCGGTCCTTCGGGCGTACAATCGGCGACATGAAGCCCTTCTCCCTTCTGATCAAACCCGCCTCGGCGGACTGCAACCTCCGCTGCCGCTACTGCTTCTATCTGGACCATATCTGCGAAGGCCGCAGAACCCGGATGAACGACAAGACTCTGGAAGCCATGATCCGCAGCTATATGAAGACGCCCCAGCCCCAGTACTCCCTGGCCTTTCAGGGGGGAGAGCCCACCCTTATGGGAACGGAGTTCTTCCGGAAGGTGGTGGAACTGGAAAAGAAGTATGCCCCTCCCGGCGCCTCGGTCGCCAATGCGGTGCAGACAAACGGCACCCTGATCGACGATGAGATGGCCGCCTTCTTTGGAGAGTACAACTTTCTTTTAGGGGTCAGCATGGATGGTCCCCCCCAGATCCACGACCACTACAGAAAGACCGCCGGAGGGGACGGAAGCCATCATCTGGTGCAGAGGGGTCTGGATAATCTGAAAAAACACGATGTGGAATACAACATCCTGGTCCTGGTCAACGATCTGGTGAGCCGGGATCCCGAAATGATCTACGACTATTTTTATGATAAGGGAGAGAAGTTCCTTCAGTTTATCCCCTGCGTGGAATTTGAAGAGGACGGTGTAACCCCCCTCCCCTACTCCGTTGCCCCCGAGGCCTGGGGAGACTTTCTGATCGGGATCTTCGACCGCTGGTATGAACACCGTTACGAAGTCTCGATCAGGATGTTCGACTCCCTGCTGAACAAGATGGTCCTGGGACATCCCACCACCTGCGATATGGACCGCAACTGCTGTCAGTACTTTGTGGTGGAATATGACGGCTCGGTTTTCCCTTGTGATTTTTTTGTCCGGGACGAGCTGAAACTTGGTAATATCAAATCCGGCAGCTGGGAGAGTTTTCAGAAGAATAAGACCTACAAAAACTTCGGTAGCCGGAAGCTGCAGTACGACAGCGCCTGCCGGGACTGTCCCTGGCTGGAATACTGCCTGGGAGACTGTCAGAAAAACCGTCCCGGGAAGGATCACAAAGAACTTTCATATATCTGTCCGGGACTGAAGAAGTTTTTCACCCACGCCATGCCCCGCCTGAGGACCATGGCGGATCAGATCATTATGGACCGTTCCCGGGGCAGGATGTAATATCCCGGAAAAAACACGATACCATGGCCCCTAAAGGGCTCTCCTATATTGGATTTTTTATACCCGAAGAGCTATACTGGCCCTTAAATTGAAAAACTACAGACTGCGGGACCGGGGGAAGAGAAGACTCCCCCTCAAAAAGTCCCGGGACAAAGGAGTATCTCAAGCATGAAACTGCAAGACAAGCCCCTGCTTATTCTGGACGGGGCCTGCGGAACCAGCATACAGAACATGGATCTGTCGCCCGAAGTCTGGGACGGCAGGGAGGGCTGTAACGAGTATCTCTGCCTGAGAGCGCCTGAACGGATCGTCGCCATGCACAGGGAGTTCCTGGAGGCCGGTGCGGACATCATCGAGACCAACAGTTTCGGAGGAAGCTCCATCGTCCTGGGAGAATACGGCCTTGAGGACAGGGTCAGAGAGATCAATCTGGCCGCCGCAGATTGCGCCAGGAAGGCGGTGGAACAGCACGGCGCGGGCTGGGTAGCCGGTTCGGTGGGACCGGGGACAAAACTCCCTTCCCTGGGACATATAGAGGTGGACGATCTGGCGGCCGCCTACAGGGAGCAGATAGAGGCCCTGGTGGACGGCGGAGTGGATCTGCTGATCCTGGAAACAGTCCAGGATATTCTGCAGATCAAGACGGTGCTGATCACCGTGTTTGAAGTTCTGGAAGAGAAGGGAAAAGAGCTTCCCGTCATGTGCTCGGTCACCATAGAGAGAACGGGCACCATGCTGGCCGGAACGGATATCGCCGCCGCGGCCGCCGTAATTGAACCCTTTCCCGTATTCTCCTTCGGCCTTAACTGCGCCACGGGACCCGAGGATATGCTCAGCTCCATCCGCTGGCTCAGCCACAACTGGGACGGCCGAATCTCCTGCCTGCCCAACCAGGGGCTTCCGGAGATCGTAGACGGTGTCACCACCTATCCCATGAGCCCGGAACACTACGCCCGGGAGATGAAAAGCTTCGTCGGCGAGTGGGGCATATCCCTGGCCGGAGGCTGCTGCGGCACCACACCGGCTCATATTGCCGCGTTGAAGAAAGAACTGGCAGAGCTCCTTCCCGCCGACCGGGAGGTGAGCGCATGAAACCCAGCATCGCCAGTCTCTACGAATCGGTAGAGCTAAATCAGCCCATCCGCCCCCTGATCATCGGGGAGAGATGCAATGCCAACGGCTCAAAGAAATTCCGGGAATGCCTGCTGGCCGACGACTACGAAACCTGTCTTGCCATGGCCCGGGCTCAGGAGGCCGTAGGCGCCCATGTGATAGACCTCTGTACCGCCTACGCGGGACGGGATGAGATGAAGGATATGACCACCCTGGTGGCCTCCTTCGCCTCCTCTCTGAAGACACCGCTGATGATAGACTCCACCACCCCCGAGGTTATTGAAAGGTCCCTGAAGATCTATCCGGGACGCTGCATCGTCAACTCGGTGAACCTGGAGGACGGAGGCGTCAATATCTACAAGGTCCTGGGTCTTGTCAAAAAGTACGGCGCCGCCGTTGTCGCCCTGACCATTGACGAGAAGGGCATGGCCATGACCGCAGACGACAAGCTTGCGGTGGCGAAGCGCATCCATGCCATCGCCGTGGATGAGATCGGTCTCAGGCCTCAGGACCTGCTCTTTGATCCCCTCACCTTTACGGTGGGAGCGGGAGACGAGACCCTGCGGGACGCGGCCGTCCAGACCATGGAAGCCATACGCCTTATAAAGAAAGAGCTCCCCGGTTGCCTGACTATGCTGGGTTTGAGCAATATATCCTTCGGCCTCTCCATGGCTTCACGGAAGATCCTGAACGCTGTTTTTCTTCATGAAGCCCTGGAAGCGGGACTGGACTCCTGTATCATCGATGCGGCGAAGATCATCCCCCTCTCCTCGGTGGAAGAGGAGGACAGAGAGTACTGCCTGGATCTGCTCTATGACAGGACCGACAGCCCCCGGCTCGAGGGAACGGACAAGACGCCCCTGCTGAACTTCATCGACCACTTCACCGGCGCTGTCTCCCCCACGGGAGACACGGGAAAGCAGGAGTGGAAACCCATCGAAACCCAGCTCTACGCCAAGGTTGTGTCGGGGGACAAGAATGACCTGAACGATGTTCTGGATATGCTTCTCCAGCGCCGCTCCCCCATCGGGATCATCAATGAGATCCTGATTCCCGCCATGCGTCATGTGGGCGAACTCTTCGGCCGCGGCGAGATCCTCCTCCCCTTCGTCCTTCAGTCCGCCGAAACCATGAAGGCTTCGGTTAACTACCTGGAGCCCCTGATGGAGAGGAGTGAAGAATCCAACCAGCTCAAGATCCTTCTGGCCACTGTGCAGGGGGATGTCCATGACATAGGAAAGAACCTTGTCGATATCATCCTGAGCAACAACGGCTACAAGGTCTACAATATAGGAATCAAGGTTCCCGCGGAGACCATCATCGCCAGGGCGAAGGAGCTGAAGGTGGATATCATCGGACTCAGCGGCCTCCTGGTGAAATCGGCCATGGTGATGAAAGAGAGCATGGCCCAGTACGAAGAGGCGGGACTGGATGTGCCCATCTTTCTGGGAGGGGCCGCCCTGACCCGGAAGTTCGTGGCCGAAAGCTGTGTGCCCGACTACTCCTCTCCGGTGGTCTACAACGCCGACGCCTTCGATGCCCTGAAACAGGTGAGAGAATTCGAGGCCGGTACGCTCAAGGCCACCGAGTACAGTCCGGAAGCATCCGGACCCGCTGCGAAACCCGGACGGAAAGACGCCTCCATCATCAGGGACAATCCCGTTCCCGAGCCTCCCTTTACGGGCAGCCGTATCGTAACGGATATCAATATTGAAGAGGTGATGGACCTGATCAACAAGCAGGCCCTCTTCCGCGGCCGCTGGGGTTACAGACGCGGCCGGATGAGCGCCGAAGAGTATAAAGAGCTTATCGATACCAAGGTGGATCCTCTGTATCAGGATTTCAGAAGACAGTTTCTGGAAGAGGGACTGATTAAACCTGCCGTGGCCTACGGCTACTTTCCCTGTGAAAGCCGGGAGGACCATCTTGTGATGTTCGACGGCGGAAGGGAGTACGACTACCCCTTTCCCCGTCAGGGTGAAGCCCCCTTCCTCTGTCTTTCGGACTACTATAAAAGCGCATCTGAGGGTGGAGACATGGCAGGGCTCTTTGTGGTCACCATCGGAGAAGAGGTCTCCAAACGGACGGCCGAACTTTTCGAGTCCGATGCCTATCATGACTACCTGATGCTTCATGCCTTTTCGGTGGAACTCACAGACGCCCTGGCCGAATACTGGCACAAAAGGATGCGCATCGAGATGGGAATCGCCGTGGACGAACCGGAAAATATACACGGCTACGTCACCCAGCAGTACAGGGGGTCCCGCTACGGCTTCGGATACCCGTCCTGCCCGGACATCAGCGCCCACGCCACGGTATTCGAAATGCTGAAGCCCGAACGGATCGGCATCAGCCTGACCGAAAGTTATGAGATGGTCCCCGAACAGAGTACCAGCGCCCTGGTGGCCCACCACCCCCAGGCCAAGTACTTCGCTGTATAAGACCAAAAAGAACGGTATAATTTTCAGGCCCGACTTGAAAATCATACCGTTTCAGAAGGAGATCGAGCAATGAAATATATCTGTGTGAACTGCGGTTATATCTACGACCCCGAAAAGGGAGACGATATGGGGAATATCCCTCCGGGAACCCCCTTCGAGGATCTCCCCGATTCCTGGGTCTGCCCGCTGTGCTATGCAAAAAAGGATCAGTTCGATCCGCTGGACTAAAATTTATAACGAGAATAAAAAGACACCGTCCCGGGCCGACACACCCGGCCGACGTCAAGACAAGGAGACCCCCATGACCCCCTTTCTGGAAAGAATAAAACAACAGCCCCTGGTATTCGACGGAGCCATGGGAACCATGCTCTACAGCAAGGGAGTATTCCTGAACCGCTGCTACGACGAACTGAACCTCACCCGGCCCTCCATCGTGGAAGAGGTTCACAAGGAGTATGCCGACGCCGGTGCGGATGTGCTGGAAACCAATACCTTCGGCGCCAACAGGATCAAACTGGCCGAACACGGCCTGGCGGACAAGGCGACGGAGATCAACCGGGCCGCCGCTCTTCTGGCCCGCCGCTATGCGGGGGACGAACGCTATCTGGCCGGCTCCATGGGCCCCTGCCTCAAGTCGGGACAGATCGTCAGGGATGAGCACAGACAGGAGCTGAGAGAGGCCTTTGCCGAACAGGCCCTGGCCCTCAAGGAGGGCGGCGTGGACCTGATCGTCCTGGAGACCTTCAGCCACAGCGAGGAGCTTATTCTGGCTGCCGAAGCGGCATCCCGGGCGGGACTTCCCGTCTGCGGAAGCTTTACCCTTACCGAGGAGGGCTACACCCCCGGAGGAGAGAGCCTGGAAACCATTATGACCCGCCTCAACGACTGCGACGCCCTGGATGTGCTGGGACTGAACTGCGGAACCGGCCCCTCCCATATCTACAACTGGGTGGAGCAGGCCGTTTCCCTGACCGAAAAGCCCCTGATCGTTATGCCCAATGCAGGTTTTCCCCGGGAACAGGACGGCCGGATGGTCTACCTCACCAATCCCGAATACTTCTCGTCCTATGCCAAGAAATTTATACAGCTGGGCGTCCGGGGAGTGGGAGGCTGCTGCGGAACCACCCCCGACCATATCCGCATGGCCGCCCGTACCGTCAAGGCCACCTCCCTGGTAAAACAGCATGTGGAGATCAAGGCTATAGACAAGGAGACGCTGGAGGTGGAAGTGGTCCCCCAGGAACAGAAGTCCCGTCTGGCCTGCCTTCTGAAACAGGGGAAGATGGTCACCTCCGTGGAGATCACCCCTCCCCGGAGTACGGATCTCTCCAAATTCCTGGACAAGGCCCGTATCTGTGCCTACCACGGCGTGGACGCCATCAATATTCCCGACGGCCCCCGGGCCAGCGCCAGGGTCTCCCCCATGGTGGCCGCCTCTGTCATCCAGAGAGAGGTGGGGATCGAAGCGGTGCTTCACTACACCTGCCGGGACCGCAACCTCCTGGGTATGCAGTCGGATATCCTGGGTTCCGTGGCCGCGGGACTGAATAACTTTCTGGTGGTCACAGGGGATCCCCCCAAGTCGGGAGACTACCCCGAGGTGACCGGGGTTTTTGACGTGGACGCCATCGGCCTCACCCGTGTGGTTTACAACATGAACCACGGCATTGACTTCGGCGGTAACCCCATCTCCCCTCCCACGGGCATCTTCACCGGAGTGGGAGCCAACCCCTGCGCCGTCTCCATGGAACTGGAGCTGGACCGTTACAGAAGGAAGATAGAGGCCGGGGCGGAGTTCGCCATAACCCAGCCTGTCTTTGATCCCGACGCCCTGCTGAAATTTATGGACGACGCGGCGCCCTTCGGTGCGATTCCCGTCATAGCGGGAGTCTGGCCCCTGGTCAGCTTCAAGAACGCCGAGTTTATGCGTAACGAAGTACCCGGGGTGGAAGTTCCCGACTGGGTTATGGAGAGGATGAGCAAGTGCTCCACCCGGGAAGAGGGAATTGCCGAGGGTATCCGCATCGCCGAGGAGATCTGCCGCACCATCGAACCCCATGTCCAGGGATTCCAGGTGAGCGCGCCCTTCGGCAGGGTGGAACTGGCCCTCAAGGTCCTGGGAATGGATACCAAATAAGGGAGTCGGGAATATGAAAGAGAAGATGAAGATTTTCTGCGGAGGGTCCAACCCCGCCCTTTCGTCCGCCATCGTGGAAGCCCTGGGCCTGGAACTCAGCCCCCTGAAAATCTCCCGCTTTTCAAACGACAACCTGTCGGTGCAGATTCAGGAGAACGTACGGGAACGGGATGTCTTTGTTATTCAGTCCCTCACCACACCGGTGTCGGAGCATCTGATGGAGATGCTGATCACCATGGACGCCCTCCGTTCGGCCTCGGCCGCCCGGATCACCGCGGTCATCCCCTACTACTCCTACGCCCGTTCGGACAAGAAGGACGCACCCCGTATCTCCATCACAGCCAGGCTGATCGCCGACCTGTTGAAAACGGCGGGAGCCGACAGAGTTCTGACCATGGATCTGCACTCCGCCCAGGTTCACGGCTTCTTTTCCATGCCGGTGGATCATCTTTCCGCCGTAAAGATCATCGCCGACCATTTCAAAGCCGAACCGGGTCTTGAAAACAGGATAGTGGTGGCCACCGATGCGGGGGGAGCCAAACGGGCCGGGCGTCTGGCCGAGCAGCTGGATGTCCCCATCGCCATGATAGACAAGCGCCGGCTGAGCGATACGGAGGTGATTCAGGGCAAGGTCGTGGGCGACGTCAAAGGAAAGGACGCCATCATCTTTGACGACGAGATTGCCACGGGCTCCACCATACTGGAGACCATCAAAACCCTGCAGACCGCAGGAGTCCGCTCCCTCTCGGTCAGCGCGGTTCATCCCGTCCTCTGCGGCGAGGCGGTTTCCCGGCTGAAAGCGGCGAAGATTGAGGAGATTGTGGTTGCCAACACCGTGGCCATTCCCGGAGAAAAGAGGATGGAGAACATGACCGTCCTCTCGGCGGCGCCCCTTCTGGCGGAGGCCATCAAAAGAATCCATACGGGAGAGAGCATCGGAGCCCTCTTCCCCCATTAAAAAAGCACCTTCACCTTACAAAAAAAGCCCTCGTAGTGAGGGCTTTTTTCATGCTGCTGGCTCAGGCAGGCCGGGCGTCGTCAACCCAGCTTAAAACCGTCCATCCTGTGGAAGTTGAGATAGCTGTATATATCCTTCCCCTTTCCTTCCAGACGGGTGACGGCCATGGTTCTGTACTCCTCAGGGGTGGGGATGCGTCCCAGCTTGGCACAGAGGGCGCCCAGTTCGGCAGACCCCAGGTAGACCAGAGTATCCTTGCCCATGCGGTTGTTGAAGTTTCTGGTGGATGTGGAGAATACGACAGATCCGTCGGGGACCCTGGCCTGATTGCCCATACAGAGGGAACAGCCGGGAATCTCCATCCGGGCACCGGAGGCGGCAAAACGGGCATAGTACCCTTCGTTTCTCAGCTTCTCCGCATCCATAACAGTGGGAGGACAGAGCCAGAGCCGTGTGGCGGCCTGCTCCTCGGCCAGGATCTCCGCGGCGGCTCTGAAATGACCGATATTGGTCATACAGCTTCCGATAAAGACGTCGTCCAGCTTTGCACCGGCCACCTCGGAGAGGGTCTTCACATCGTCCGGATCGTTGGGACAGCAGAGTATTGGTTCTGTCAACTCGTTCAGATCGATATCGATCACCGCAGCGTACTCCGCATTCTCATCGGCCATCAGGAGTTCACCCTTGTCCAGCCACTCCTTCACATCCTCGATTCTGCGTCTCAATGTGTCGCTGTCCTTGAATCCGGCCTCGATCATGGCCTCCATCAGGGTGATGTTCGACTCCAGATACTCGGCCACAGGCTCCCTGCCCAGTTTTATGGTGGCCGCGGCGGCGCTCCGCTCGGCAGAGGCGTCGGTCAGTTCGAAGGCCTGTTCCACCGTCAGATCGGGAAGACCTTCGATCTCCAGTATCCTTCCGGAAAAAACGTTCTTCTTGTTCTTCTTCTCCACCGTCATCAGTCCCAGCTCTATGGCCTTCAGGGGGATGCTGTTGACCGCATCCCTTAAGGTAATCCCGGGCTGAAGCTTTCCGGTGAAACGGACGAGCACCGATTCGGGCATATCCAGAGGCATGACACCCAGGGCGGCGGCAAAGGCCACCAGACCGGATCCGGCGGGAAAGGAGAGACCGATGGGGAAACGGGTATGAGAGTCCCCTCCCGTTCCGACCGTGTCGGGCACCAGGAGGCGGTTCAGCCAGGAATGGACGACCCCGTCTCCCGGATGAAGGGCGACCCCTTTTCTATCAGAGATAAAGTCAGGAAGGGTGGCATGGGTCTTGATATCCGCAGGCTTGGGATAGGCCGCGGTATGGCAGAAGGACTGCATCACAAGATCGGCGTTGAACTTCAGACAGGCCAGTTCGGTCATCTCTCCGGCGGTCATGGGGCCGGTGGTATCCTGGGAGCCGACAGTGGTCATTTTCGGCAGGCAGGAGGTGCCGGGGAGAACGCCCTCGGTTCCACAGGCCCGGCCGACCATCTTCTGCGCCAGGGTGTAACCCTGACCGGCCTTCTTCTCAGGGATAGGAGCGTTGGTAAAGATACCGCACTCCTCCACGGAACTCTGCCCCATATAGGCCCGGGCCTTTCCGGTCAGCTGCTTTCCGATGATCAGAGCGACCCGGCCTCCCGCTCTGTACTCATCCAGGATGGTTGCGGGCTGCAGAGAGAAGTCGGTAATCAGCTCACCCTTTTCATCTTCGATTCGTCCCTCAAGGGGTTTAACGGAGATGATCATACCGGTCTTCAGTCCGGTAACGTCGGTCTGTACGGGAAGGGCTCCCGAATCTTCGGCGGTATTGAAGAAGATAGGGGCGATAACGCCGCCCAGGATCAGACCGCCCTCCCTCTTGTTGGGCACGAAGGGGATGTCCCGGCCGATATGCCAGATCAGGGAGTTACAGGCCGACTTTCTGGAAGAGCCTGTACCCACCACATCTCCGGCGAAACAGACGGGAAGGTCGTGCTCCTTCTTAAGGGCATCGATTTCGGCAGGACCGTCGGGAAAGAGGACGCCCCCCATACAGGTCGAGTGGAGGGGGATATCCGCCCTGGTAAAGGCCTGGGATGCGGGAGAGAAGTCATCCGTGTTGATCTCTCCGTCCACCTTATAGATAACCGCCTTCATCTCGGCGGGAATGTCGTCTCTGCGGGTGAACCATTCGGCGGCCGCCCAGGAGGCAATCACATCCTTTGCCCGGGCATTTCCCTTGTCCGCCAGAGCGGCGACCTGATCAAAGCTGTTCACCGCCAGGACGATGCTCTTCAGTTTTGCCGCTGCGGCATCCGCAAGATTGCCTTCCAGGAGATCGACGAGTTTCTCCACATTATATCCGCCCACCATGGTGCCCAGAATATCCACGGCCTCTTCCGCCGTGATCAGCGGAGTCTTTTTACTTCCCGAAGCTACGTCGGCCAGGAAGCCGGCCTTAACCTTTGCCGCGGGGTCGACACCCGGCGTCACCCTCTCTTTCAAAAGAGAAAGCAGTTCATCTTCTCTGCCCGAGGGAGGAGCCTGGATCATCTTTACAACGTCCAGACACTGTGCTTCTGTCAGTGCGAGAGGCGGTATCCCTAAAGCGTCTCTCTCGTTGGCATGTTTTTCATACTCTGCAAAAAAATCTGACATATCCTTTCTCCCTCGTTCTGTTAAAGTAAGCACCCGGAGAGTGCCAAACTGAAATATAAGATTCTCCAGTATTGTAGGATATGTTCCACAACTCTTCAATCTCTACGGAATTGAACGAAATATTTCAGGGGGGAAATCTCTGGAACAGATCCTCCCCGAAGCTCTCTTTCCTATTTCACCAGACTCATAAAGTGAAGTTCCATCTCCTTCTCATAGCACGTCTCCATCTCCGGGAGCAGCTCTTTGCAATGTTTTGAATCAATATGGGCATTCAGAAGCTCACGGTTCTCCCAGCTCTCCACAAAGACAAACACCCTTTCCTCCTCGCCGTCCCGGAAGAGTTCATAGGCGATGCAGCCCTTCTCCCTCCGGGTCTTGTCGATCAGCTCGGATGTGATCTTTTGAAACTCAGCCTTTTTATCCGGCTTCACGGTACATTTGGCAACAACCTTAATCATTTTTCAGCATCTCCTTCATATTTTTAACCAGTCCCTCCGTATCGTATTCATTCTTATTGAAGAGGTAGGGCGCCGTGGCGATGGGAACAAAGTGATCGGGAGCGCCAAGCATTCTGAACTGAGGTGCCAGCCTCTCCTCCGCCAGCACGGCCCCCACATAGTAGCCCAGACCTCCGATGATATTGTGGTCCTGGGCGGCGATGACCCTGCCCGTTTCCGCGGCGGAGCGGACAGCGTCCCGGTCTATGGGCTTGATGGTGTGCATATCAACAACCCGGATCTCCGCACCCGTCTCCTTCCTGATGATATCCGCTGCCTCAAGGGCGAACTGAACCACGATTCCGCTGGCTATAAAGGCACCGTCATTCCCTTCCCGGGGGGTAATGGCTTTTCCGATCTCATACTCATACTCTTCTGGATAGATGGGCTTCACCGCCTCGATGCCGCTGCGGATATAGACGGGCCCCTCATGATCCAGGGTGGCCTCCAGCATTTTGCAGATCTGGTAGGGGTCTCCCGGCTCAAGAACGGTCATCCCGGCAATGCTTCCCATGATGGCGCAGTCCTCCAGGGCGCAGTGTGTGGCCCCGGAGACGCCTGAGGAGTATCCGGCATAGTTGCCGATGAGCCTGACATTCAGCTGTCCGTAGGCCACGTCCGTCCGGCACTGCTCGCAGGCCCTCATGGTCAGAAAAGGAGCCATGGTGAAGGCATAGGGCATAAAGCCCTCGTGGGCCATACCCGCGGCAAAGCTGACAAGATTCTGTTCGGCGATTCCCACATTGAAGGTCCGCCGGGGGAACTGCTCGTAAAATCCCCTGTTCCTGCTGGTTCCCATCAGGTCGGCGTTGATCACGACCACCTTATCGCTCTTCTCACCCAGTGTGGGGATATAGTTCCCCGCCACATCCCTGACGGCCACCATATCTCCGAAACTCTGTGTACTGCTACTCATCGAGGCTCCCCCATCGCTTCTTGAATTCCTCTTCCAGCTGGCTTACCGCATCCAGGCAGTTCTCATCGCTGAGCTTTCCCGCATGCCATTTGACTTCATTCTCCATAAAATCCACACCCCTGCCCTTTACCGTATGACAGAGAAGCAGTGTGGGCCGGTCCGAATCGGCCGGGGGAAGTTCATCGAAGGCCTTCATCAGCGCCTCCATATCATGACCGTCCACTTCGACGGTCCTCCAGCCGAAGGATCTGTACTTCTCTCCTGCATCCCCCAGTCCGCTGATCTGATCGATGGTTCCGTCAAAGCAGAGCTTGTTGCTGTCGATGATTCCCACCAGATTTCCCAGCTTTTGCTGAGAGGCGTTCATCACCGCTTCCCAGATAGAGCCTTCGGACTGCTCGCCGTCTCCCATAACCACATAGACCCGGGAGTTCCTGTTCCCCTTCAGCTTCAGGGCGGCGGCCATTCCTCCGCCCACGGGCAGACCGTGACCGAGGCTTCCCGTGGAGACCTCCACATGGGGATTGATCAGATTGCAGGAGTGCATGGCAAAGCGTCCGTTGTCCGCCGCGTACTCCCTGTTGATGTCTTCCGGATCGTAACAGCCTATGGCCGCCTGGCTGTAACTGGTCACCGCGGCGGCATGCCCCTTGGAGAGGATAAATCGGTCCCGGCTCTCCATATCAGGATCATCCGGATCATAATGGATCCCGTACTGCCACAGAGCGGTCATAATATCCGCCACCGAAAGGTCTCCCCCTATATGCATGACCTGCTGTGTACAGAGCTTCAGAAGCCGTCTTCTGATATCCAGAGCGGCACCTTCCAGGCGCCTGAGCTCGTCTCTTGCCGCCATAGTCCCTTCCTTCTTTCATCCATCAATGATCACTATCGAATAATTCGACAATATCGGATTAGATAGTAATTTCGTTCGGAATGAAATATTTTTTTTATCGATTTACAGTCAGAATCCTAGGCCCGGTATCCCTGATAAGTCAAGTTATAATTTCGTTATTATTGTATTTAATCAATTTTTAAATATGTTTATTCGACATTACCGCATTTTCAAAGATTCATGATGCTGAAAAGAGATCAAATCCTACAAATAAACATATTATCCTTGTTTTCGGCATTGCAGAATTATATCTGTTTTACTATTCTAATGACTGGAAGGAGATCCCATGTCAGAGAAAAAGTACATCCAGTCTATCGAGCGATCCTCCCTGATCCTGGAATATATCGCCGACAAGGGGACGGCCAAGCTGAACGAGATCAGCGAGGCCACAGGCTTGAAGACCTCGACAGCCTTCGGCATCATCCAGACCCTGGAACATACCGGCTATATCACCAGATGCGAAGGAGGCCTGGAATACACTCTGGGTCTTAACTGCCTGAAGCTGGGGCTCTCCTACACCAACGGGGCGGGGATCGGAAATACCATACGCACCCTGCTTGAGGATCTGGTGAAAGAGATCAACGAAACCGCCTACTTTGAGCTCAAGGTGGGAGACAGGTTCTACTACCTGGATGTGGTTGTTTCTACGCAGCCCCTGAAGGTGGTTCCCGATGAGAACCGCTTTATCGACCTGCCCGAGAACTCGGCGGTGGCCAGGGTGTTTCATGGCTCAGCAGATAAGACGGGTTATGCTACCGATCTTGAAGAGGTGGAGCAGGGACTGAACTGCTTTGCCGTGCCCTACAGAAGCGGCGGCCGTCTGGTGGGCTGTGTTGCCATGACGGGCCCCAGCTACAGGTTTACAAAGGAGCGCATAGACGAGGCCTATAGGGCCTATCTGGATATCATGAAAAGACTGGGACTGGAAAACCATATCTAGGTCCAGTTTATAGAGAGGAAAAACAATGAAAGTAGTTGCATTCAACGGAAGCCCCCGGAAAGAGGGCAATACCTATACGGCCATCAGCCTGGCGGCGGCCAAGCTGGAGGAGCAGGGGATCGAAGTGGAGATCATCCATGTGGGAAACAAGATGATCCGGGGCTGTCTGGCCTGTAATCAGTGTGTGAAGAACCGGGACGAGCGCTGCGTTGTAAAAGACGAGGTGAACGAATGGATTCAGAAGATGAAGGAGGCCGACGGCATCATCATCGGTTCCCCCACCCACTATTCCGCCATCGGAGGAACCATGAAGTCCTTTCTGGACAGGGCCTTCTATGTGGCCGGTATGAACGGCGGCCTGTTCCGTGGCAAGGTCGGCGCTGCGGTTGTTGCGGTTCGCCGTTCCGGCGGCATCCCCACCTTCAACCAGCTGAATAACTTCCTGAACTACTCGGAGATGATGATGCCGACATCCAACTACTGGAACGTCATCCACGGCACCGCCCCCGGCGAGGCCATGAAAGATGAGGAAGGGGTACAGATCATGGAGGTTCTGGGAAAGAACATGGCCGTCATGTTGAAGCAGCGGGAGGCGACCATGGAGATCAGCGCCGGGAATCCCCGGGAGAAGAAGAAGTACACCAACTTTATCCGATGATTTGTTGATTAAAGCTTGAAAAAAAAGCGTCTGTCCGGAACTTCCGTAAAGACGCTTTTTTTTAATAGTCATAGCTACGATTTCAGAAAGATTTCCTGCTGCCGTTCCGCCTGAGCATAAAGCATGCTCCGACCGTTTATGACCTGGGCCCCCTCGGCCTCGGCCTTTTTAAGGAATTCCGTCCTGTCCGGCTCATAGATAACATCATAGGCCGTCTGACCGGGACGGAAACTATAAAACGAGAGAGGATTCCGACGATCCAGGCCCATTCCGACTCCCGTGGCCTGCACGATGATATCAGCATCTGCCAGAAGCTTGTTAACTTCCGGGCTGTCCTCCAGCCTAGCCGCCTTCAATCCCAGCTCTTCGGCCAGAGCCGAAGCGTTTTCAAGAGTTCGGTTGATTATGGTCACATCCAGACCGGCCCGGGAAAGACCGTAGCTTGAAGACCTGGCCGTACCGCCGGCGCCGATCACTACGGCACGTTTCATAGCTGCCAGAGGCTCTCCGAGGGGAGAAAGAAAGCCATGTACGTCCGTATTCCAGCCAGAGATCTTTTCATCCTTGAATTTAATCGTATTACAGGCCCGGCACCCCTTCACCTCCGGCCCCGCCTCGTCGAGATGGGCTATGATGTCCCTCTTCAGCGGCATGGTCACCGAAAGGGCCCTGAGCTCCAGACGACTCCGGTTCTCCAGAAAGAGCCCGAGCTTGTCAGTCGTAAAGGGAACATATACAAGATCGTCGTCCAGACGGTTGAAGTGCTCGTTATGAACCTGTGGCGACGAGGTATGATCAAGAGGAGCTCCAATCAGCCCGAATATCTTTGTCTTTGCCGAAATCCGTTCGGCCCTGTAGCTGTATTTCATCACAGCGGGAACGATATGGGAATACATCTCACTCTCATCTATACAGGAGGGATCAGAGCAATAGACAAAGGGGCTGCCGAAGCGTCCCGCCAGCACCCGGAAGGGGAATCCCGGTTCTCCTGTCCCTGTAACGATACACTCACAGTCCAGGCTCATCACCGATTCAAGCGTAGAAAGATCAGTAAAAAACTCCTCCGTTCCCGAAGGAGAAAATATCCATTTAGGGATGGATACCCCATCTCTGAAGTGTCTCGGCTCTTTCCGGCTCTCCTGGATACGGATAAGCCCAATGGCTCCTCCCCAAAGCAGTCCGGCAAGGGAAGTCAGATCGGCGGCCCTCTCTTCTGCTTCAAGATAGCGGAATCCCTCTCCGGCGGCCTCCATAAGCAGCCCTTCCAGCCCCGGCCGCTCTCCCCTGTAGGAGAAAACCGCCGGAATACCCAGAGATTCGGCCGCCTCTGCGACCTGTCTCTTCCCCGTTAATTCAGAAACATCAAGACAGTCGGCCCTCAGCTCAACGGCTCCGATATCATCCTTGTATCGGGAGAGGATGGCGAGGTTCTCTTCAATCGTTGCCTCCGTCAGTTCCAGGCAGAGAACGGGCATCAGAGAATCACACCGGTCTTGAAGATAGAGATATCCCGGACCTTGATATTCTCGGCTCTGGTCCTCTCTCCGTTCACAACGGAGATGACCTTTTCCATAAGCTTTCTGAGCACCTCTTCGGTGGAGCCGGCATCGTCAGCGATCTCTCCGGCGTTGTGATCGATCCAGTGAGGCTTCTTCTCAAAGAGAGCCGTATTGGATGAGATCTTGAATGTGGGAATAAAACCGCCCAGGGGATTGCCCCTTCCCGTGGAGAAGAGAACCATCTGACATCCCGCTGTCCCAAGAGCCGTTGTGGCGATGATATCGTTTCCCGGTGCGGACAGCAGATTCAACCCTTTTTTCGTGATGATCTGATCGATATCCACCACATCCACAACCTTGCTGTTTCCCGCCTTCTTGGTACAGCCCAGAGACTTCTCCTCCAGGGTGGTGATACCGCCCTTTTTGTTACCGGGAGAGGGATTCTCATAGATGGGCTGATTATGGGACTGGTAGTAGTCCTTGAAATCGTTGACCATCTTCACGGTCTTTTCGAATGTTGTGCTGGTATCGCACTGCTCCATCAGAATATGCTCGGCACCGAACATTTCGGGAACCTCCGTAAGGACCGTGCTGCCACCCCTGGAGATAACATAGTCGGAAAACAGCCCGATCAGAGGATTGGCGGTAATTCCTGAGAAGGCATCCGATCCGCCGCACTCCAGACCTATAACGAGATCCGAGAAATCCCCAGCCACTCTTTTATCGGCGGAGGCTTTTGCATAAAGGGCTTCCAGCTGTTTTACACCCTCTTCGATTTCATCCCCCACGCTCTGGGCCTCAAGAAAGAACACGCGCTCCTCATCCCAGCCCTCGGGCATGGTCTTTTGAAACGCGTCGATCTGGTTGTTTTCACAGCCGAGCCCCAGAACCAGCACTCCTCCGGCATTGGGATTCATAACGATGTTCTGAAGGATGGTCCGGGTTCTGTTATGATCATCCCCCAGCTGGGAACAGCCATAGGGATGGGAGAATGTATGAACCCCGTCCACTCCGCTCCGGTCTCCGCATTCCAGAAACTTCTCTACGATGGTGGAGGCAGTTCCGTTGACACAACCCGTAGTAGGAACGATCCAGAGTTCATTCCGGATTCCGGCTCTTCCGTTCTTCCTCGGATAGATCCGTATTTCCGGCAGCTTGTAGTCATAAACCTGAAGCTCACGCTCGACGGGATTGTACTCATACTCATCCTTACCGCTCAGATTGGTTTTCAGATTATGAGAGTGTATCCATCCGCCCGCGGGAATATCGCTCAGGGCATGGCCTATGGGCAGACCGTACTTGATGATATTCTCACCGGCCTTTATATCGCACAGAGCGATTTTATGACCGGGACTTACATCATCAGCTAGGGTGAGCTCAATGGTTTCCACCGTAACGGATTCACCTTTTTTCAGTTCAAAGGCTGTGACAGCCGTATTGTCGATGTTTTCAAGACGGATCAGATTTTTCACTTAAGCTCTTCCTTCAGAACGGCTCTCATCCCTTTGTTGAGTATGCCGTAGATAAGACGTCCTGTGTTCCGGACCAGGCCGGGAATGGACAGAAGATCGGCTTCCCAGTGATCGCTCATCTCAAGGACGCGCTTGGCCAGCTCGGAGGCCTGCTCTTCGCTCCCGGGTTCAGTTCTCCAGAGATCTTTGTAAAGATCAAGAAAACGCTGATCGTCATTGGTCTCATAGCGGAGTTCCGTACCGTCTACGGTTCTCTTTCCACGATAGAAACAGATCAGGGCCGCAAGAGAGAGATTCATCATGGGCGGCAGTGAACCGTTCGCCTTACAGTAGTTGATAAACTGGGGCAGCAGCCTGGTTCTGAACTTTGTCATGGAATTCAGAGAGATGGAGATCAGCTGATGCTTGATAAAGGGGTTTCTGAACCGGCCGAGAACGGAGTCGGCGAACTCCCGGGCATAATCCTCGGGTAGACCGAGGTTGGGAATGATCTCACTCTGTATCAGCCTGTCGGCGAAGGCGCTCAGGGTTTCGTCCTCCACAGACTCGCCGACAAGATCGAGCCCGGAAAGATAGGCCACGGGAACAAGTGCGGTATGGCATCCGTTCAGTATACCGACCTTCCTGACTTTGTAGGGCTTCAGGTCATCAACGATCCTGATGTTCAGTCCGCTGTCGCCGATCTTCAGCTCTTCAGCCACATACCGGGGAGCCTGGATCACAAAGAGATGGAAGAACTCACCCAGGGTGATAAAGTCGTCTTCATAGCCCAGATCCTTCCAGAGCTGCTCCTTCTCGTCCCGGGGGTGACCGGTAACGATTCTGTCCACCAGAGTAGAGCAGAAGGTATTGGCCTCAACAACCCATTCAATGAATTTATCTCCCATATTCCAGAGATGACAGTATTTCAAAACGATCTCCCGGAGCTTATCACCGTTGTAATCGATCAGCTCACAGGGAAGAAGGATGAATCCCTTATCAAGATCTCCGTCGACCGTCTTAAAACGCTCAAAAAGCAGCTTTGTTATCTTGGCGGGATAGGAGGAGGGAGGCGCATCCTCAATGCGGTCGCTCTCCACATAGGCGATCCCCGCCTCGGTGGTATTGGAGAAGATAAAGCGAATCTCCTCATTACGGGCCAGAGCCAGAACATCGTCCCAGTCCTTATAGGCAGAAATTTCACGGGTCACCGAAGAGATCAGCCGCTTGTCGTTCCTCAGCTCGCCCTTCTCATCATATCCCCGGACGATGCTGGTATACAGTCCGTCCTGAGTATCCAGACTGGGAGGAAAATCCGTATCGATGGGACGGACGATAACA
This sequence comes from Oceanispirochaeta sp., assembly GCA_963556075.3. Taxonomy (GTDB): domain Bacteria; phylum Spirochaetota; class Spirochaetia; order DSM-2461; family DSM-2461; genus Oceanispirochaeta. Next base: position 484,804 of record CAUVYB020000002.1, read on the forward strand.
ACCCCCGCATCCAGATCGGTTTTCTCATTGAGAATATCGATCTGCCAGTCGATAAAACAGCGGAGGAAGTTCCCCTCTCCGAACTGGATGATCTTCTCGGGTCTCAGGGCATGGGGAAAGTCTTTTCTGTTCAGTTTCATTATGCCTCCAGTACCTTCTTCATGGTCTTGTAGGCTTCTTTTGCAGCGGTATTCTGATCGGGGAAATAACAGCATTCCATGGCAAGAGCGCCTTTATAACCGATCTGTCTAAGAGCATCGACGGTTTCGCTGAAGTCATAGTGTCCCGCTCCGGGATACCAGCGATTGCTGTCGGCCAGATGACAGTGTCCGATCATGGAACCGCCCTCCAGAATGCTTTCCCGGATATCGGGTTCTTCGATATTCATGTGATAGGTATCGATATGGATTTTCAGGTAGTCAGATCCCAGATCTTTTATCAGTTCGCTGCACTCGGCGATGCTGTTATAGGTATCACATTCATAGCGGTTGATCGCTTCCATAACGATGGGCGTGTTTTTTGCCTCAGCATACTCCAGACAGCGTTCCAGGCTCTTTTTCAGGTCCAGTTCATACTGTTTTTTAGAGCTGTTATCCGTCAGAAGCCCTCTCATCAGACCTATGATAACCTTGGCATCAAACTCGGACGCCAGATCCACATGATCGGAGATTCTCTGAACGGCACCATCACGGACGGCACTATCCATACTGCCCAGTCCCAGGCCGTCGATGCCGTAGCCCGTACCGGTTCCGATGGTGGAGATCCCGATATTGTTATCACGGCAGCATTTTTTGCCGGCGGCGATATCAAACTCTCTGGGGTCTCTGATATGCAGCTCCACGGCGGGATATCCGATCTCCGCACAGGCTCTGATGCTGTCAAAATAGTCGCCCCTCATCACAATGGGAGCCTTCTCTCCGGCCTCTCTGGCAATAGCTATACTTAAGTCCATCTTTTTATCCTTTTGAAAATTATAGTTCCGCAATGACCTTGATAAAGTCTTTGGGTGATTCCACAAGCTTTCCGAAGTATTCGGGAAGCTGCTCAAAATCGATCTTCTTCGTAATCAGCTCTTCCACCTTGATCTTTCCGCCGGCAATCAGCTCGATGGCCAGGGGGAACTCGTCAACACTGTTTCTGGAACCGAGAATATCCAGCTCCTTTTTGGTAAACAGAAATGTAGGCAGAGGAGTATCGTCTCCGGGGTAGCCGACAAGGGAGACCCGTCCGGTATAGGCCAGATAGTCCACCATGCCTCTGATGGCGGGCTTGGCACCGGAGCATTCAATCCCGGCTTCGGCCATCCGTCCTCCGGTGATCTCTTCTATCCGGGCTACCGCATCCTCCTTTACAGGATTAACGCAGTGCTTGATACCGATCCTGGAGGCCAGCTCCAGACGCTCCTCCAGGGGATCAACGATAATGGCTGTAGCTCCGAGATGGTTGACAAACTGAGCGGCAAGGAGTCCTATGGCACCCGCACCGGTAACAACCACATGCTCCCCGGCCTTGACACGGGCTCTGTGAACACCGTGGATGGAAATAGTCAGAGTCTCTACAAGGGCGATATGAGGGAAGGGCATACCATCGGGAACCTTGTGCACCAGTTCGATATCGTGGGAGTAGTACTCGGAGTGGGCTCCGTTCTTGTGGACGCTGATGACCTTGATATCTTCACAGCAGTTGGTCTTTCCCTGGCTGCAGGGATAGCACTTGCCGCAGGGGATATAGGGTTCCAGGGTGACCCGGTCACCCACCTTGATCCCCTTATCGTTTTCCGGGGCATAGCTGACCTCCCCGCCTATTTCGTGACCAAAGCGTCTGGGATAATCTCCCAGAGGAAAGATTCCCTTATATGCCGACAATTCGGACCCGCAGATCCCGATGCTCTTTACCTTGATTTCTATCTTATCTTTTTCCGTAACCCTTTCGATGTCGGCAAAAGCAAACTGCTTGGGTTTTTCAATAATTAACGCTTTCATTTTTAACCTCACATACATATGTTGTCATACATTCATAGATTTATAACCGCCCCCCGCTAAGGAGATCGGTCTCTTATGCTTTCAGTCTGTCCATCGTGTTGTTGATATGTTCGCGCATGGCCTGCTGTGCAGCCTCGGCATCCCGGTCTCTGATAGCAATAAAGATTTTTTCATGCTGCTCGTAATCGAAATTCTCCGCGGCAGCGGTCTGCTTCATAAAACCTTCTCTGAAAATCTCCTGCATCAGAAGACTGATCTTAATAAACAGCTGATTCTTTGTCATTTTAAATATGAGAGAGTGAAACTCAAGATCATGTTCCGCATACTCAGTAACCCTGTCCTGGCTGGTCTTTATCCTCTCAAGAACAGCTGACAGTTCTTCTATCTCATCCTCATCAGCACGACGGGCCGCCAGTTTCGCACACGCCATTTCCACGGCTTTTCTGAACTCCAGAACCTGCATGATATCGGGTTTATCCAGAAGGAAAACCGGAATCAGATTCTGCATGTATAATCCCGCGGAGACATCGGCGACAAAGGTTCCCAATCCCGGCCTGGAGTTGATCAGTCCAAGGGCGGAAAGCTTCTGCAGAGCCTCCCTTACGGAGATTCTGCTCACGGAGAATTTTTCCTTCAGTTCGGCTTCGGAGGGGATTTTCTCCCCGGGCTTCCACTCGCCACTAGCGATAAACCCGACCATCTGTTTGTAGATTTCTTCACTTACTATGTTTCTGTTCAAAGGTTTAATCGGCAAAACAATTCTCCGTGTTCATTAACTATTTATGCACCGTAAATCAGATTCGGCAGGAACTCAATTATACCCGGTACAAAAGAAAATACCAGTAACAGCGCGACGAGAAGAACGATATAGGGCGTAATGGCCTTTGAGATTCTCTCGAAGGGAACTCCCGAAACTGTAGAAAGGACATAGAGCACCATCCCTACGGGCGGAGTCAGAAGCCCTATCATCAGGTTCAGAATCATGATGATTCCAAAGTGAACGGGTGAAAATCCCAGAGCCGTTACAACCGGCATGAGGACCGGCGTCAGTATGATCAGAGCCGCTGTGGTCTCCATAAAGCAGCCCACAAGCAGCAGGAATACATTGATCATGATGATACCGATGTACTTGTTGGTGATTACCGAAAGAAAAGAATTCGCAAGAACCTGGGGAATCTGCTCGCTGGCGAGGATCCAGCCGAAAAGGGAGGCGCTGGCCACGATAAGCATAACAGAGACGGTGGTGTGCAGGGTTTCCCGCAGAAAACAGGGCAGCTCTCTAATGGTAATGGTTTTATAGGCAATCGCCAGAATAATGGAGTAAATAACGGCCATAATAGCAGCTTCGGTAGGGGTAAAAATTCCGACAAGAATACCGCCGATGATGACAACGGGGGTCAAAAGGGGAAAGAATCCCTCTTTCAGAGCAATCATATACTCTCTGAAGGTCGCCCGTTTACCAGGCTTATAGCCTTTCTGTTTACACTGAATCCAGATGATAACGCTGATGGCGAATCCCATTATAAGGCCGGGTATCACACCGCCGATAAAAAGGCGTCCGATGGACACACCCGAAGCCACCCCGAATACAACCGCGGGGATACTGGGAGGAATAATGGGCCCGACGATGGAGGAGGCACCCGTTACAGCCAGACTGAAATCATCATCATATCCGGCCTCTTTCATGGCTTTAAGCTCAATGGCGCCGAGACCGGCAGCATCGGCAATGGCCGCACCGGACATACCGGCAAAGATAATACTGGCAAGAACATTTGCATGTCCCAGACCGCCGGTGATATGACCGACGCTCTTTCCTGCAAAATTAAAAATTCTGGTTGTGATTCCACCGGAATTCATAATGGCACCAGCGAGAATAAAACCGGGAATGGCAAGAAGGGTAAAAGAGTCAGGTCCCGCCATAATCCGCTGCACGGCAATAATCGGTGAGATGTCATTCACCAGCAGATACAGGGCCGAGCTGGTAAACAGTGAAAACGCCACCGGTGTTTTTAATAATAGCAATATAACAAATGTTCCAAGTAGGATTAGCATTTTAAATTAACTCCCGAAAGGATACGAAAGACGGAGGCGACAGCCCCCGTCTTTCGAATGATTTTTTTATTTTACAGACTGGATCTCTTCATAGAGACCTTCGCCCCACTCGCTCTCATACTCTTTGATGATAAAAGCGGTTCCCTTTCTGAAGGCATCGACATCGGGCTTGACGATGTTCATTCCGCCGGATTTGAGCTCATTGATCTGAGCGTTCTCAGCATCCATGATCTGCTGGCTGATTCTCTCTACACCGCCCAGAACACATTCGCTGAGGATAACCTGCAGGTCCTCGGGAAGAGACTGATATCTCTTCTCGGAGATGATGATTCCGACACTGGCAATAACGTGGCCGCTGAGAACAAGATTATCCTGAACTTCGTTGAACTTGGCGGATACGATGGTGGGAATGGGGTTTTCCTGACCGTCTACAACACCCTGCTGCAGAGCGAGGTATACTTCACCGAAGGCCATGGGGGTGGGCTTGGCACCGAGCCCCTTGCCATAGGCCAGAGACATGGGCTGATCGGGAACTCTCAGCTTGAGACCGGCCATATCGGCGGGAGTCATAGCCGCAACGGTAGACGTGGTGATATGACGAGTTCCGTAGTAGAGCATACCCAGGTTTCTGATATTGGTTTTCTCAGCCTGCTCGTCCCAGAGCATCTTACCCTTGGTCCCGTTGGCGAAAGCCAGAAGGTGCTCGGGGCTTTCAAAAACATAGGGGGCATCGAAGATCATGGCGGGCTTGAAGCGTCTTGCCATTTCCCCGGGGCCGATAGCGGACATATCACCTACGTTGGCAGCGATTCCATCGACAACATCGCGCTCTTTACCGAGCTGCTCAGAAGGGAAAATATCGATCACCAGGCGTCCTTCGGACTTGGCTTTTACTTCATCGGCGATAGACTGATAGCCCTTGGTGATAACATGCTGGGCGGGAAGATTAGTGCCCAGTTTAAGGGTAATAACCTTATCCCCGCCTTCCTGCTGACCATTGGCAAAAACAGAACCACAACCTACAATAAGAATCAATGACATCATTAGAATTCTTTTCATTCCTAAAACTCCTCTTTGGTAATATATATGTTGTCATACAAATGACAAAATAACAAGTTCAACTTATCCCTATTACAGGGATTATTTATCTCAGACTCCCGAAAGCTCCAGCTGTTCTTCCATCTGTTCTACACTTTCTTCTTCAAAACGATGGGGATTTGTAAAGATTTCGACAGAATCAAATATGAGAAAGAAAATTAAAAGTCCGCATCCCACAGGAGCTGCCGCGAACAGATAACTGAGGGGAATATTCAGGGTTGTTGCCATGATAGGATGCTGGATCTTCATAAATCCAACGGCACTGGGCATGATATAGGCGAAACTGAGGATGACAGCTACATTCACAACAAGCTGAACGACCTTCTTCATCCCAAGGGGAAACTTGTTGAAAAGGATGCTCATCTCTACATGAAGATGATGCTTTACACCGTATCCGGCGCCCAGAAAGGTGATCCATACAAACAGATATCTGGCAAGCTCCTCGCTCCAGATCAAGGGGGAATTGAACAAATAGCGAAACATAACCTGCAGGGCCAGGGCTATACACATAACCAAGAGTATAACCTGCAGCATAGCTTCAATGATTTTATCGATCTTATCGATAACGGCTCTAATCTTTGACACTCACTATCTCCTGAAATTAAACACATACAGTATAACACTGATTCCGTTTTTCGACAGCCGCCAATGCCATACCTCTTACGGCTGTTGTCAGCTGTCATACATTTAATTTAAGACTATGTTAACACGGGTATTTTCAGAGCGCAAGAAATATTTTCATTATTTTTACGGAGAAAAACTCAGGCTTTCAGCGGCGGGGAAGGCCCTTATGACGCCCCCCCAATCGCTGTTCTTATTTAAACCTGTATAGATAATTTTACAGTCCTTTGATAATTTCGGCGTACTTTTTGTCATAGCGTGTACAACCGATAGGCTTGTTATTTCCCAGAAGGATTCCACAACCGCTGCAGGTGCTGCACCAGTTCACATCGGAGATCTTTCCGTCCCGAACCTTCTGAACGAAGAGAGGATCGGCGAAGACCTGCCGTCCGATTCCTATGATATCCACATTCCCCTGCGCCAGATTCCTTGATGCGAAGTAGAGAGTGCTTTTTTTATCGGGAGAATCGGCAGTCAGGGCGTTGTTACCGTCGGCAGGATGGCTGTATCCGGAACCCACCACGGGAATGGAGACCCGGGACTTGATCCTGCGCGTCCATGTGAAATGGCGGTAGATCCCTTCTGGATAGGTAGCGGTGGGAAGAAGGATCTCAAGGTTGGCCGCCGCGTAACCGGCAGAGACATTGATAAAGTCGACGCCCATCTTTTCCAGACGGGAGGCGTACTCCTCCATCTCGGCAAGGTCTTCAATCACATCCCCGGGTCCGGCACTGCCGCAGCCCCCGGGAATGCCTTCGTAGGGGGAGATCCGGGTTCCGACGATAAAATCCTCACGGCACTCCTTTTTTACACCGGCGAAGATTTCGGAGAAGAAGCGAATCCGGTTTTCAAAGCTGCCGGCGTATTCGTCGTCCCGGTTGTTGGCGGGGTGAAGGAAGTCTCCGGCCAGGAAGCCGTGGGCCTGCTTCAGGTCTACACCGTCTCCGCCTATCTCATCGATGATCAGGGCGGAGCGGATAAAATCACCGGCCGCCTTTTTGATTTCGGCTGTGGACATGATGCTCTCGCCCCCGGCGCGGGAATAGACGAAAAGAGGGGCCTTGAAGGCCGGGTCGCTGAGCCGTCCGGCATGGCTGAGCTGAAAAATGACAAGGCTATCGGGGCTTATGGCCTTGATTTCGGCCACCAGATTTCTGTAGGCCTCTTTGTTGGCCTCAGTCAGGACCATGCGGTTGGACCGGGCCTGACAGTCCGCCGAAACATCGGTGGACTCCACAAAGAGGATCCCCGGCCTGGCCCTGGCTCTCTCCTTATAAAGCTCGACGGTTTCCGCCGTAGGGGTTCCGTCAACGTCGCAGTTGTTTGTTTCCGTAGGCTGATAGGCAAAACGGTTGATCATCTGCTTCCGGCCCAGTTTCAGGGAAGTAAAAAAGATATCAGTATTCATAAAATGCTCCTTATTGCGACCAAAGCTCCACGGGAGCCCTGGTGATTATCTCGGATAGGACCGAAAGGCCTTGGTACGACTTTTAAGGGGAGGCTCCCGCCTCCCCTGTCCCGGCAATAGAGCCGGTTTTCATGCATTTGTACTCTGTAAAAAAACCCGCCGCCTTACAGGGAAGGGCTGAAGACGGCGGGAGAAGGAGATCAAATCTCGGGAAGGAACTCCTCGGGGATCTGGTCGTCACCGATCCACCACCAGTCGGACAGTTCGGGTTTGACAAACTCTTTGATCTTCTCAGGCCCCATTCCCTCCACATCGATGTAGTGGAGCTTATCCACATCTTCGCCCTTGATAGCCTTCAAAAGGACCCGGAGGGATTCGGCGGAAAGCTTGGTGGTCATGGGATAGACATAACCGGGGACATCGTTTTCGACCAGGTACTTGGCGTAGCCGTTCAGCTGGTCGCCCGTTGTGGGAACCAGAGGCCGTCCGGCTTCCTGAAGAGCCTGGAGAGCGGGCCAGGACATAAGACCGGAGTCGGCCCAGATGCCGTCGATTTCGGGGAAGGCGGAGATCATGGCTTCCATGATGGTCTTGGTTTTGGCGGCGGACCAGTCGCAGTAGTGATGATCCAGAATCTTGATTCCGGGATGTCTGGCGAACTCTTCCCTGGCCCCGGCAAGTCTCTCCTCCGCCGTGGTGTTGCCGGAGATTCCGCTGAGCATGATGATATTTCCCTTTCCGTCCAGCTCGCCCGCCAGCCACTCGGCCTGAGACTGGCCGAAGTCCTTCAGGTCCTGGGTGACCAGACTTGTATAGGAGCTGGTTTCCAGAGAACCGCCGAATACGACTACGGGGATTCCCTCGTTATAGGCGGACTCAATGACGGGACCCAGAACCTCACCCATGGTGGGGTATACGATAAGACCGTCTACGCCCTTGGCGATCAGGTCGTTGATATCGGCGATCTGCTTTTCAGGCTTTTCGTCTGCATTGGTCACATAGACCTTGCTGATCTCGGGATGCAGGGCCGCTTCCGCCTGAAAGTTGCTGTTCAGAAACTGTCTCCACGAGTCTCCCATGCCCGCATTGCTCCATCCGATAACAATGCCCTCATCTTTCGCAGCACCGCCCTCCTGCTGTCCGGCGGCAAAAAGGGAAACGGTCATCAGAACCAGAACGCATATTCCTAAAGCTCTTTTCATAATTATTCTCCTTTGTGGGTGATTGTAGATTCAGCATAAAGGGTGAAATTCGGTTCCGTATATGGATAGATCTGATCGGCCTTTAGGACAAATCCGACTTTTTCCTCTTTTTTTCTGTGCTCCGGACCCCTTCCCTTCTATAATAGTTCTATGTCCGCCGTTGCAGCACCCCGAAAGATTCTCAGCATACGGAGAAGCCTCTTCCTCTATGGGTTCGTCCCCATGTTCTTCGCCGTCCTCCTCTTCTCCCTGACCCTGCTGATCATGACGACAAGACTGCTTCAGCAGAGGGAGGAGACCGGGCTGATCAGCAATACCAGAATCATCTCCGGACTCCTGGACGGAGAGCTGCGCAAGATCAAGCGGGTCTCCCTGAACCTGGCCTACTCCCGCCGGCTCAAAGAGGCGGTCAGCGAATATGAAGAGCTTAAAAGGAAAGAGAGTGTATCGTCGGAACTCTACTACGCTGTCAGGAAGATACAGACCATACTGGATGAAACCGTAGGGCCCCTCAAGCAGGTTCCCCAGGTGAATATCCTTCTTCCCGACGGAGAGATGATCTGTTTCGGACGCTACAACCTCAACCAGCGTCTTCCCGATCATCTCTCCTCCCGGCTGAAGAGGCTTCTCAGACAGGAGAGGACCTCGTGGTGGTCGGCACCGGAACGGGACTATCTGGCGGAGACGGTGGAGCCGGAGATGAGGACCTATATTTCCCACTATCAGGTTCTCTACGACCCCTACCGCAAAGCCCTGGGCTATATTGAGGTAAAACAGGAGAGCGACGTTCTTTTTGCCGCCCTGAAGGCTCCGGGAGAGGATTTCCAGGTCTTCAACAGCCAGAATCTCCAGCTTTATCCCCGTACCCTGCCCTACGGCAGCAGTTATGCCCTCCTTTCCTCCCAGCTTATCCCCTATCGCATCATCAGCAGACGCAGCAGCGACGAGAGGCATGAAGTTCTCTGCCTGGGGATCGCCACCGAAGCGGCCTGGAAGATTCTGACGACGAAAGACAGGGCTCTCTATATGGCACCCATTAAACGAATACAGAGCCTGCTGATCCCCCTGAGCCTGCTGATCGGCTTTCTGGGCTACCTGTTATCCAGCCGTCTCGGACGGGGTATCAGCGCTCCTTTATCAAGACTCAACGGGAAACTGAATCAGTTCCAGCTCAATAGCGAACCCGACGAAGAGCCTTCCGACAGTACGGGTTTCCGGGAACTGGATGATCTGGCCCTCTCATTTTCGGAGATGAACCGGAAGATGGATGAGAAGCTGGATCTTTTTGTGGCGGAGAGGACCCTGGAGGTGAACGCTCGTATGCTGGCCCTTCAGTCGCAGATGGATCCCCATTTTCTGTTCAATATGCTCAGCATCATCGATATCATGGCCGAAGACGGTCAGACGGGAGAGATACAGAAGGTCATCCGTCATCTGAGCACCCTGCTCCGCTATGTCTCCACTCTGCAGGAAACCACGGTGACACTGAAAACGGAACTGACCATGGCCGAACACTATATGCAGTGCATCTCCACCCGCTTTCACGACACCGTCAGCTTCGGTATGGCTCTGCCCGAAGATACAGAGAATCTCCGCATCCCCAAGTACAGCATTATTCCACTGATTGAGAACGCCGTAAAATACGGCATGCCCTCCGCTCCTCCCTGCCGTATAAATCTCAGAGTTGATGCGGGGAGCAGCAACTGGACGATCACGGTGGAAGACAACGGTCCCGGATTTACGGAGGAGGCTCTGAGTTCTCTGCGCCGGCGTATCAGAAAGGGGATCGAGGATCCCCAGATGCAGCTGAATAATCATATCGACGGCATGGGTCTTTTTAACATATGCGCCCGATATGCCATGATCTACTCAAAGGACTTTCTTTTTGAGGCTGAAAACAGGGATGAGGGCGGAGCCCGGATCAGACTGGGAGGGACATACTGTGTTCAATGACGGGATACCCTATATTCTGGCGGAGGACGAACCGCCGATCCGCAGGAATCTGATAAAGAAAATAGAAAAGCTGGCCCCCGACTTTAAACTGCTGGGGGAGGCGTCAAACGGAGAACAGGCCCTCAGTCTGGTGAAGGAGCTCCGCCCCAGGGTGCTCTTCACGGATATCCGCATGCCCGGAATGAACGGTCTGGAACTTCTGGAAGAACTGCGCCGTCTCTATCCCGAACTGCTTCTGGTGGTGATCTCAGGATATAACGAGTTCGACTACGCCCAGCACAGCATCCGTCAGGGAGTCAGTGACTACCTTCTGAAACCGGTCGATCCCGATCTTTTAAACTCGACACTGGGGAGGATGAGAAAGGTTCTCACCGAAAGGGATGATGAACTGGATACGGGGATTGAAAGGATCGAGAACCGGGCCGGACGGGATCTTGCCCTTTCGGCGGCGGAAATTATCCGCAACCGTATCAGGGAGAATCTTTCGGTTCAGGAGATCGCTGATGAGCTGAAGGTCAACAGCACCTACCTCTCCCGAACCTTCAAGGAGCAGTACGGCCAGACCCCCTCCCGCTTTATCCAGCAGCAGAAAACCGACCAGGCCAAGCGCCTGTTACTCCGCCATCCGGAGATGGAGATCAAAGAAATATCAGCCTTCCTGGGCTATTCGGATCAGAACTACTTCAGCCGGGTCTTCAAGAAGGAGACGGGCCGAAGTCCTCTGGAATACCGATCCGCGAATCCCGGAGAATCCTCACTCCGTCCGGAACTGACTGAACTTCCCTGAAAGATCACGGGTAATCAGATCCAACTCCCGGCCCCTGTCCTCCATTCGGCTCATGGCCTGGACGACGAGAGCGGCCTTGTCCGAAATACCGGCCACACCCATGGCGACCTCGCCGGAGTGATTATCGATTGTGGAAAGACTGCTGTTTACCGACTCGATACCTGTATGGATCTCCCCTGAGCCATTATTGACCCGGGTAGTGGTATTGTTGATCTCATCGGTGGACTCCAAGATCTGCCGCCCCCCCAGGGAGAGCTCGGAAACCGCTGCCTCGATCTCGCTGAAGGCATTAACCGTGGATTCCACCTCCCGGGCGACGGCTTCGAAGATCTCCATTGTGCCGCTTACATTTTCCGTAGTTTGCTGAACCCCTTTTGTGATCTCACTGATCAGTCCGCTTATAGATGAAGAAGAGTCACTGGAAGTCTCAGCCAGCTTGCGGATCTCCTCAGCCACCACGGCAAAACCCTTGCCCGCTTCTCCCGCATGGGCCGCTTCTATGGCGGCATTCATGGACAGAAGATTGGTCTGAGAGGCGATGCTGTTGATAGCCGAAGCCATCTCCTGTATCCGGGAAAACTTCTGAACCACTCCTTCAAACTCGGCGCCCGTGGCATTGATCCTGTTCTTTCCCTCTTCCGCCGTTTCCATCAGCGCCTGAGTGGATGCCTTCCTGGACGTGGTGATAGCATTGACATTATTCAGGGAGGCTATCATCTGTGTGATAGCGGCGGTGGACTCCTCCACCATGGAGGCCTGGGAGCTGATCATGGTATCAAAGGAGGCCGTATTGGCCGTGATCTCCTCCATTGCGGTAGCGCTTCTGGAAATATTATGGGACATCTCCCTCAGCCTTTCCCGAACGGTATTGATATTCTTGTTGATATCCTCTGTGGACTCCAGGGTCGCCGTCGTATGGCCTGTCAGCTCTCCGCTGATGTCTCCCGTCATGACCACAGCCTTCTGAATCCCGCCGATCAGCACCTGCAGATTATCCATAAATGCATTGAAGTTCCGGGCCACATCCCCGATTTCGTCCCGGCTGTCCACCGGAAGACGCCTGGTCAGATCGGCTTCGCCCATGGCAATATCCTTTAGGGAACGGCTTACCCGTTTCAAGGGCGACAGGGTTCTCTTCACGATACAACTCATAATCAGCATAAGAACCGCAAGGGAGGCCAGAGAACTGAAAACAAGAGAGAACAGAATGGGCAGAAGCTTTTTTCTGTAGTCTCCGGTCGCCACGGCCACAACCAGGATTCCCTCTGAAGTGTCTTGAAAGCTGACAAACACAGGCACATCATTATAGGTGTAGCTGAAATTTCCGGTTTTCATCTCCAGAATATGCCGCCCGAAGTCAAAGCTGTTTAGATCCAGGCCTATCCTTTCGGGAATAAGATGAGACGTACACAGACCGGACTCGGGATCGATGATATAGGCGTAAAGTCCGCTCACAAAGGGATAGTTTTCAATAATATGCTGCACTGAAGACTTCTCTTTCAACTCCTGCAGCTCTTCAGGATGAACACCTATCTGAACAATCCCCTCCCCCCCGGGAAGGGCGACACCGATATACTGAAACAGTTTTCCGTCTACCGCCCGGGGCCAGGGATCCTGAGCCAGCTCAAGCTCCGGATCATCAAGGATGTCCAGAAAGGGTCTCGTCTGATCATTGCTGCCAAAATCCAGACCGAAATAATCCGGGTTTGTGCCGGCCGCCAGAATGCCATTTCTGTCTATGATATGAACCTCATCCACCTCAAGATACTCCGCCAGTTCCTGAAGGAATCGGACATCCCTTACAGAGGGATCACGATGGATAAGATGAGCCAGGCTGCGTGTTATTCTCAGGTAGTCATGATTCAAAGCCGCCACCATGGCCCGGGTATCATGCTGAACCATATCGATCTGGACATTCAGATCCTCCATGGTCGTCACGGTCGTGACCTTCATGACATTCTCAATCTCTTCGGCAGTGCTGTTATATCCGATAAAGGATACGGTGGATACCGCCAGGATGAGCATCAGAGTTACGGGGATAAGGATTTTTGCAGTCGTCTTCATAAATAAGAGAACCTCCGTTTTCTATACGTTTCAGTATAATACTGAATGCGGGAGAATCTCCAATTTCAATGAACAATAATTTTCTTTTAATCATAAAAAAGACCTGCAGCTCCGCAATCGGCGGAGGCAGGTCCTTTAACAGGGCTCTGAAGAAAAGATTCAGATAAGCTCCACCTCAAGATCCAGCAGCTTTCCGATCAGATCAACGGTGGCTCTATGATCGCCTACCATCAGAATCACATGATGGGAGTAGACATTGTCCATCAGGCGTCTTCCGTTCTCTACCCTGAGGATTCCTCCGTTGCGCACGTCCGAACTCTCATCATATTGAACATAGCCCCGCAGGTCTCCCTTGATGGACATGATTTTGGTCATACCCATATTCATCTTGGCCACCGTCACGTCACCGGTCTTCATTCTGGCATCCAGCATATGGGCGTTGTCATCCACAATGGCCAGCTGTTTGGGAACCACCCGAAAGTCTGTGCTGAACTTCCGGGGAAGCAGACCGAAGTAGCCGCAGTGGGCCAGGAGGATATGATTATCCGGATCGTCCACGATCTCGGGAAACGAGGGTATCTTCTCGTGTTTGAGAGCCGCCTGCCCCATCATAAAAGGGTAGATATTGGTCATAAACAAGGGAGCCCCTATGGAGTTGTAGAGCAGGTACTTGCTGGTCAGGGTCTGAGTGTCTCCCTCACAGACCCACATCAGCCCCGTCTCTTCCAGTAGCCTGTCCCAGGCCAGACAGGGGGTTGTACTGCAGTAGTGAGACTCGTTGAGACAGTTGGAGCCGATGCCGATGATATCATCCGAATCGATCTCGTCCTTGACGGCCATGTAAAACTTGGCCGCGTTTATACCGCGGATTTTTTCAAACCCTTCGGCCAGGGGATAGTCCCAGCTCGCCCAGACCGTCTCCGCATCGGCGTCGCTGATCTTCGCCGCTTTCTCGCCCAGGGCCTTCAGACTGCGCCGCTCGATGGTGGTGCCGAAACGATCCCGAATAGTATCGTCGCTCTCCTTTTCCCACCAGTAAAAGGACTTGAAAATTTCAGGCTGGAATCCTTCGCCGGGGTTGTCCTGAAAGATCAGAAATCTGGAGACGGACATTTTTCTTTTTGTCGCCAGAATGCGGCAGATCGTTTTGGACTCCTCAAGGCTGTAGGGCGCCACGGTTCTGATCCCCTTGCCATTGAGGAAATTGCCGATTTCCCAGTCCCACATGGAGACCGTAGCGAACTCGGAGGTAATGATCAGGATAGGCTTGTCTATGGCTCTGATCTGCTCCACCGAGCGGTAGGCTTCACCCAGGATCTCCGGGAAAACCACGGCCTCGCATTCGGGAAGGGCCTGACCCAGAGGCTGCTCCGCCAGGAACTCGGCATCATCGGCCAGAAGACGCTTCAGATGCTCCAGCTGGGGGGTGAAACGCTCGGTTTTCTCTTTATTAAAATAAACCGGTACCAGTCTTGCTTTCATTTCATTTACTCCAAATCTATAATGGATCCTACTCGGATTCCTTTTTTGCATAAAAAGCTACTGCCAGGATCAGGATCAGTCCCTTCAGGAACATCTGGATATAAGGACTGATATCCAGCAGGTTCATAAAGTTGGAGAAGATCGTCAGAATCAGAACTCCTCCGATGGCTCCCAGAAGCCGTCCTTCCCCTCCGGCCAGGGAAACGCCCCCGATTACCGCGGAGGTGATGGTGTCCAGCTCATAGCCCTGACCGGTGGTCGGTCCGCCGCCTCCCATTCTGGAAGAGAGGAAGAGGGAAGCCAGTCCCACCAGAGCGCCGCCCAGAAGATAGGCGCTCATCTTGATCCGGACCACGGGTATACCCGATATACCGGCGATATAGTCATCCGATCCTGTGGCGTACAGATGGTTGCCGAATTTGTGCCGTCTCAGCAGCAGGGCCATCAGCAGAAATATGATCAGAAAGTAGAAAAAGCAGATCGGAATCCCCCCTACCTTGGCGGAAGCCAGAAAGCGGAAACTTTTGGGAATACCGCCGATGGGCCGCTTGGTGTAGAAGAAGATCATTCCCTGCAGCAGGCTCGAGGTGGCCAGGGTGGCCATAAAGGCGGGGATACGCAGGGTCACCGCCAGGAAGCCGTTAAGCACACCGATCAGAACTCCCGTAGCCAGTATGATCAGGGAGACGACAAGGGGGCTGATCCCGGGCATATCCTTGAACAGACCCGCCGCCATGGTGGTCAGAAGCGACACCGCCGCTCCCATGGACATATCGATATTACCCGAGATCATGATAATCGCCTGACCAAGGGTGGCGATGGCCAGTCCGATGGGTGTTATCAGGAAGACGTTTCTCAGGTTCCGCGCCGTCAGAAAGATGGGTGAAGAAGCGGCGCTGGCAATCAGCAGCAGGGCGAGGATCAGCCAGACGAAGCGCCCCGGTTTCACCAGCTCTTTCGGCTTTAAAGCGTTAAGGGATAAAGTTTTCATCAGGCGTTCTCCTTTCCGTGCAGGCTGTACTCATGGCCGACCGCCAGTGACAGGACATGCTCCTCTGTGGTCTTCCCGCCCGCCTGATCGACGATACCCGCGACCTTGCCCTGATTCATGACCAGGATGCGGTCGGACATACCGATAACCTCGGGCAGCTCGGAAGAAACCATAATGACCGAGGATCCTGACTCGCAAAGCTCTCTCAGAATCTTGTAGATCTCATGCTTGGCCCCCACGTCGATACCTCTTGTGGGCTCCACAATGCAGAAGACCCGGGGATTGGTCAGCAGAGCGCGGGCCAGAAGGACCTTCTGCTGGTTTCCTCCGGAGAGGTTCCGGATCTCCTCCTCCAGAGAGGATGTCTTGGTCTTCAATTTTTTGTTCTCACCGTCCGCCGCGTCACGCTCGGAACGGCTGTTGATCAGGCCCCGTTTCATATAGGCCCTGAGGTTGGCAATGGTGGTGTTCTCCTTGATGGTCATGGGCCCCACAATCCCCTCTTTCTTTCGATCCGAAGGAATATAGTAGAAGTCGTTGGAAATGGCTTCACGCATGCTGGCGTTTCCGATGCCGCGGCCTTCCAGAAGAAGGGTACCCGCGTCTTTTTTCAGAAGCCCCATCAGGGCCTTCACCACATCCGAACGTCCCGAGCCCACCATACCGGCCAGTCCGAGGACCTCGCCCTTTCTCAGGATGAAGTTGATATCCTCGATTCTGCCTCCGCAGTTCAGATCCTTGACCTCAAGCAGAATATCCTTCGAAGGATTTCCAAGATCGGGATAGATGTCGCCGATCTCGCGACCCACCATCTTCTTTACCAGAAGGTCCTTGGTCATATTTGCCACGTCGTCTGTATGGGTGACTTCACCGTCCTTCAGTACGGTAACCCGGTCGGCGATTTCGAAGATCTCTTCCAGCATATGGGATATATAGATGACCGTTACGCCCTGTTCTCTCAGGGAACGGATGATTTCAAAGAGTTTGGTCAGCTCCTTGTCCGTCAGGGGAGCCGAGGGCTCGTCCATGATCAGGACCTGTGCGGTAACCGACAGCGCCTTGGCGATCTCCACCAGCTGCTGTTCCACAACGCTGAGTTCGGATACCTTTCTGTCGATATCCATTTCGACCCCCATCCTTTCGAAGATCTCAAGGGTCTTCTTCCGGGCCAGGGCCTGGTTCTTGAAGCCTCCGAATCCGGTGGGCTCCCTGTTCAAAAAGACATTGGATACCACATCCAGATGTCCGATCAGGCTGAATTCCTGAAATATAATGGAGATTCCCATCAGCTGGGCTTCATGGGGATTTTTGATGGCGACGTTCTCGCCTTGATATACAATCTGTCCGGCACTGGGCTGATAGACTCCGCAGAGGATCTTCATCAGAGTGGACTTGCCCGCTCCGTTTTCACCGACCAGGGCGTGAACTTCACCCTTGCGGAAGCTCATATCCACTTCGTTCAGGGCTTTGACGCCGGGAAAGCTTTTACTGATCTTTCTGAACTCCAGTAAGGTATCGGCCATAACAATACTTCCTTTTTTTGATAAGCGGCAGCCCCGAAGGGCCGCCGTCAGAACACTACTTAATCAATCTGGGGCAGAAACTCGGCGGGAATCTGATCGTCTCCCAGCCACCACCAGTCGGACTTGTCCATATCGACGAACTCTTTGATGCGCTCGAAGTCATAGGTTTCGGGATCTTTGAAGATGGTCTTGGGGATGGTTTCGCCCTTAACCGCCTTAAGTCCTTCCTGAAGAGCCCAGGCGGCCTGCAGGGTGGAGTAAGGTTCGATATAACCGGGGACGTTGTTGGCCACCAGGAACTTGGCATAGCCGTTCAGATGGTCTCCCGTGGAGGGAACCAGGGTACGGCCTGCTTCTTTCATGGCTTCCAGAGCGGGGAAGGACATCAGACCGGAGTCTGCCCAGATACCGTCGATCTGAGGATAGGCCTGCAGGAAGCTCTGCATGATTTCCTTGCCCTTGGGGATGGACCAGCCGGTGTACTGGGTATCCAGGACCTCGATTCCGGGGTATTTTGCGAACACTTCCTGGGCGCCTTCGAGGCGGAGTTCTACGGACATCTGTCCGGCGATACCGCTCATCATAACTATCTTTCCGGTATCACCGATCATGTCGATCAGAGCCTCGGCGTAGTGGGCTCCCAGCTTCTTCATATCCTGTCCCACATAAGCGGTGATATTGTCGGTGGGTACGGTTCCGTCGAAGATAAGTAC
This sequence comes from Oceanispirochaeta sp., assembly GCA_963556075.3. GTDB lineage: Bacteria > Spirochaetota > Spirochaetia > DSM-2461 > DSM-2461 > Oceanispirochaeta. The sequence goes on from CAUVYB020000002.1 coordinate 502,680, forward strand.
GGGAATACCGGTTTCATAGGCTTCCTCAACGGCGGGAACGATGGCCGCGCCGATGGAGGGCTGGATGATCAAAAGATCCACACCCTTGGTCAGCAGGTCGCTGATATCGGAAGCCTGTTTTTCGGGCTTTTCATCGGCATTGGTAAAGTAAACCTTGGAAATTTCGGGGTGTTTGGCAACCTCGGCATCGAAGTTGGCCTTGAGAAACATTCTCCAGGAGTTTCCCATACCCGCGCAGCTGAAACCGACGACGATGTCTTCGGTCTTGGGCTGAACCTCTGCATCCTGCTGTCCCTCGGCAAAAGCTGAAACAGACAGTACGACTGTCAGAATAACCAGACCCAGAACTCTTAAACTCTTCATAATTCTCTCCTTCTTTGACGGCCTTTCGAAAGCACGAAGCCTCCGGGGGGCCGATTCACGATCCCTGCACGGCCTTGACTCAAGGCGGCGAACAGGTCCTATTTTTTCCTGTTAGACAGGTAGAGTGCGACAACGATAACCAGTCCGCGGATGATCAATTGACTCTCCAGAGGCAGGCTGGCCAGGAGCACGAGATTGGTGATCATCAGCATGATAAATCCGCCGATCACCGTCCCCTGAATGGTTCCGGTTCCGCCTCCGATAACCGCGCCGCCCAGAACGGCGTAGGCGATGGAGTCCAGATCATATCCGTTACCCACCCAGTTATCCGCTATACCCGTATAGCCTCCCAGCAGGATGCCCACCAGAGCAGCCGCGGTTGAACAGATCACATAGGCGATAATGATTTCTCTGTGGGTTTTTACACCGCTCAGATCCGCGACACGGGGATTGTTTCCGATCACATAAAGTCGCCTTCCGTAACCCGAACGTCCCAGCAGAATGGAATAGGCCACGGCCAGGATCAGAAAGATCAGGAACAGATTGGGAAAGATACCCAGGCTGTTGCCCGTACAGAAGGCCTTCAGGGCCTCGGGAATGGAACCGCGGGGCATGCCGTTGGTCCAGATAAGACGCAGCCCGTTGATGATGATGGAGACTCCCAGGGTGGCGATAAAGGGAGGTACATTCCTTTTGGTCACCAGTAATCCGTTGAACAGTCCCACAAGGGCTCCCATAAGGAGACAGAGCAGCATCACGGGGAAAATCAGAGCGCTTCCGGTCATATAGGTGGCGGCGATTACATTGGATGTGGAAATTACGGAGCCGACCGACAGATCAAGACCGCCTGATATGATGACGAAGGTCTGTCCCATGGCGGCGATGGCAACCATGGAGTAGTTCCGTCCCACATTCAGCAGGTTTCCGGGGCTGAAAAAGTTCACGCCCAGGGTCATATTGATGGCTATGGCGATCAGGATGATGATTCCCAGCGCCCCGTAGAGTCCCAGAGGGACGGGTCCCCGCTTGATGCGGTTCAGGAAAGACAGCTCACCCGTATTCGTAATATTCACGTGTTTGTCCTTTTTTTGATTGTTGGTTATATATCCCGGGAGCCGGCTGCTCCCGGGAATGTTTTTACAGGGCTTAGACTGTAACTTCCTGACCCTTTTCTGCAGATTCCAGACCGGCTTCCAGTATCTGCATCTCTTTCAGTCCGTCATAGAAGTTGGGACGGATCTCGCTGCCTGTTCTTACGGCTTCGCAGAAGTCCACAACGGCGTGTACGAACTCATGCTCGTATCCGATGACATGTCCGGGGGGCCACCAGGCGGCGATGTAGTCATGCTCGCCGGCCTCGGTAGCCAGAATGGTTCTGAAGCCCTGCTCTCCGGCGGGATCTTCGCGGTTAAAGTACTTCAGCTCATTCATCCTCTCCAGATCGAAGATCAGGCTTCCCTTGCTTCCGTAGATTTCAAAGTAGTTGTAGTTCTTTCTTCCGGGGGCGAAACGTGTGGTCTCGAAGGAACCGAGAGCTCCGTTTTCGAACTTGCAGATCATAAAGGCGGCATCCTCTACGGTGACCTCGCCCTTCTCGCTTCCCGCGGACTTGCCGCTAAAGGTTCCGGAGGCCACTTCATCGGGAAGGGTTCTCTCCTTGATGAAGTTGGTTGTCATACAGCTCACGGACTGGATGTCGCCCACAAGATAGCGCGCCAGGTCGACGGAGTGGGAGTTCAGGTCGCCCTGGGGACCCATTCCGGCGGTCTCTTTCTTCAGGTGCCAGGTCAGGGGGAAGTCGGGATCCACGATCCAGTCCTGCAGATAGGCGCCTCTCCAGTGGAAGATCTGTCCGATCTTTCCCTCGTCGATCATTTTCTTGGCCAGACGAACGGCGGGACAGCGGCGGTAGTTATGGTTTACATAGTGAGTGACCTTGGAGTTCTGAACGATTTCGTAAAGCTCCTGAGCCTGCTTTGCGTTCATGGCCATAGGCTTTTCCAGGAAAACATGCTTGCCCGCCTGAACGGCGGCCTTGGCGATCTCGAAGTGGAGATGCTGGGGAACGGAGATGTCCACCACATCCACATCATCACGCTCGATAACCTTCTTCCAATCGGTTTCGATCTCTTCCCAGCCCCATCTGTCTGCAAACTCCTGCAGAGGCTCTTTATGACGTCCGCAGACAACCTTCAGTCTGGGAGCCAGTTCCATATCGAAAAACAGGGGGGCTTTTTTCCAGGCGTTGCTGTGAGCCTTACCCATAAACTTGTAGCCGATCATGGCTATATTCAGTGTTTTCTTGCTCATATCCTCATCCTTCCGGCTTAGGGAGCGGGACGGGGAAGCCGTCCCGGACTCCTGCTTAGCCGATCTCCTTTACGATTCTCTTCAGCTCGGCAACGGAAGCGGCCACAGCCTTGTCCTCGTCGTCGTCGGCCCAGTCGCTTCTGTAATCCTCGTGGAGATAGTCGATTTCCATAGCCAGGAATCCCTTGTAGTCCACGGCCTTGAGCATTTTGGCCAGTTCCATGTTGTCGACCAGTCCGCCTCCGGTGGGAGTACAGGCAAAGAAGTGCCAGCTGCCCACCCCGCAGTTTGCCTGGGGCTTGAGGTCCTTGATATGGGTGGAGAAGACATAGGGAGCCAGTTTTTTCATGCCTTCGATGGGATCATCGAGCACTCTCATGAAGTTACCTGTGTCGAAGTTGATTCCGAAGTTGGGAGAGTTGACCTGATGAATCAGTTTCAGCATCTCATCGGAGTTATAGTCGATATGATTCTCATCGGCGATCTTGATGCCCTTGGATTCGGCATCGGGCATGGCGTTCTGGAACATTCTGGTCAGGATATCCAGCTGCTTCTCATGATCGCCGAAACGGAACATCAGAGAGGAACCGCAGACGCGCATAACATCGGCGCCGATGGCTTCGGCATACTCCATGTTCTTCATCATGTCGTCCCAGGCTGCTTCGTTGGCTCCCCCTTCCAGTCCGTCGGGATGCCCCCAGGCCCAGACGCGGTCCATCTTGTACTCGTCAAGAAGGCCCTTGATTTCGCTTAAGTAGGATTTTTCGAAGCTGGGTACGAAGCAGGATTCCAGAGAAACACCGTCTACTCCCAGTTCGGCGGCTCTTTTGATAAACCATTCCAGGGTTATGTTTTTGGAGGGTGCTTTCTGATCATCGTAAACCTCTCCGAAGAGTCTGTGGAAACAGTAGCTGTCGATTCCTATTTTCATCATATGAATACTCCTTTGATTTACACGCACTTCATCTAAATCGTTTCAGTGTTAATCTAAAACGTTTTAGGTAATGGTAGCACAAATTTAGTTGTTGTCAAGTGAAAAGTTATGTAGTTTCGCGTAAAAGAATTTCGGGACGTATATAGGAGCGGACAGAACGCTCTCCATCCTCTATCTGACGAAAGAGAAGAGACGCCAGGGTCCGCCCTACTTCGCGGAGTTTTGCATCCACCGTAGTCAGTCCGGGATAGACCGCCCGGGAAATGTCCGTGTTGTCATAACCGATAATGGCCAGTTCGCCCGGAATATCGATATTGTGCTCTTTGGCGTACTTCATGGCGCCGGCGGCCACAAAGTCGTTGCAGCAGAAGATCACATCGGGCCTGTCCGCCCTGCTCAAAAGATGGGAAGCCCCGTCATAACCGCTCTGTATGGTAAAATCCGAGTAGTATTCCCTCTCCTCGTCGAGGGCGATACCGTGATGGGCCAGACGGCTGACAAAGCCGTCCCTCCGGCGCCTGGCGTCGAAGTGATCCTGGGGACCGTGAATCACACCTATCTTATTAAATCCTTTTTCCACAATAAGATCGGACACAAGAGAACCGCCGTAATCATGTTCAACCATCAGATAGCTCATGGAGTCCTCGGTGATGCAGGGATTGAGGATGACATGGGGATAGTCCTTGAGATAGGGCATAAAAAGATAGCTCTTTATATACTGGGGAAGGATGATGATGCCGTCGTTGGATTTGTCCCGGCAGCGGGTGCGGAAGAACTGCTCCAGATCCGGATCGTTCCAGGTTTTCACCTCAAGATGATAGTTATAGTTCCGCTTCTGCGTCTCTACCAGAACCCCCATCATAAAGTTGTAGAAGAAGGTGCTCTCCTTGACCAGGTCGGCGTATTTGGTGTTGTTGATCAGCACCATCAGGATGGTCTGACTCTTGCCGGTGATCAGGGTCTGGCCGCCCCGGTTGGCCACATAATGCAGCTTCTCCGCGCATTCGATAACCTTCTCCCGGGTCTTTTCGTTAACGCTTTTTCCATTCAGAGCCAGGGAAGCGGTGGCGACTGAAACGCCAGCCAGCTTTGCTACATCTTTCAAACTTGCCATACATTAAACCTAAAACATTTTAGTAAAAAATCAAACATTTATAAGCATCTGCTTATATGAAAAATGTAACATAAAAGACACAGAAAGTTCAACGAAAACGGTGTCGACGGCCGGGAAGGAGACAGAGGATGCCTTGGTAGAAAAAAAGGGACCGCTCAGCACGGCGACATTGCAGTCCCTCTCAGAAGGCTGGTATCAGAATGAGAAGGCTCAGCCGTTCACCTTGACAATAACCTTCATGGTTGTAGCGGGATCCTTGTGGATCTTCTGATAGGCATCGTCATAGTTTTCGAACTCGAAAACATCTGTGACCAGGGGATTCAGATCCACCTTACCGGAAGCGACAAGATCCTTGGCAATCTCAAAGTCCTCAATCACATAACGGGCGGTTCCCAGCAGCTTCAGCTCATTCTCATTCACCCGGGCCATATCCATGGAGGCCTTCTCACCGAAAACACCCACAACCACGATGGGAGTCCCCTTCCGGGCAATATCGATGGCGCTGTCCATGGTAGCTCCCACACCGACGCACTCTATGATAACATCGGCCTTGCGGTCGGCCCCGAACTCTCTGTCCACGGCCTCTGCAAGACTCTCTTTAGAGGGATCATTGATAAACTCGATCCTGCTCTCTTCGGCCTTCTCCAGACGGAAGGCGTTCAGATCGGAGATCATCACCTTGGCAGCCCCCATCCCCTTGGCCGCCTGGGCTACAAGGTTCCCTATGGGGCCGGCACCATAGACCAGAACCTGCTTGTCCCTGATACCGTCGGCATAGATGGTTTTCACCTGGTTCACCGCACGAACGGCTACGGCCAGAGGCTCCATCATGGCGCCATGGTTGTGATCCATAGCGGGGTCCAGCTTGACCAGCTTGTCAGCGGGAGTAATATAGTAGTCCACCGCCGTACCGGGAGCCTGAAAGCCGATCACCTTCAGTTCATCACAGATATTATAGAGTCCGCTCCGGCAGGCGTAGCACTTGCCGCAGCTGCGCTGGGGTTCTATGGTCACCTTGTCACCCTTGGCATAGCCGCTGACACCGGCACCGCACTCCTCGACCTCACAGGAGACCTCATGGCCCTGAACAACGGGATAGGGTGTATAGGGATGCAGTCCATGATAAACATGCACATCGCTTCCGCAGACACCGATGGCCATAACCTTTACCAGAACTTCACCTTCTCGGGGCACAGGTTTTTCCACATCGTTAAATTCAATAACCCCGGGAGAGGTCATAATCGCCTGTCTCATAGTATGTATACTCCTTAACGTTCTATTATCAATATCAGATTGTATTCAGCCATCCGCCATCTACAAAGAAATTGGCTCCTAAAGTATAACTTGATTTCTCGGAACACATAAAGAGATATGTTTCCGCCAACTCCTCAGGACTGGCAAAACGGTCGATCGGGGCCGCATGGGCCACATTATCCAGATACTCTTTTGCCGTAGTACCTTCCTTCTCGGCGAGGATACCGGCCGTTTTCCACCAGTCGGGAGTCAGAATCAAACCGGGACTGATAGTATTGACCCGGATATTGTCCCCCACAAGTTCATTGGCCATACACTTATCCAGCATCACCAGAGCCGCCTTTGTTACATTGTAGATAGGCTCGTACCAGAGAGGCTGGGTGGCGCATATGGAAGAGGTATTAAGAACAACCCCTCCTCCCCTCTTCTTCATAAAGGGAACGAAAGCTCTGGCTGTCCTGATAGCGCTCATCACATGCAGATCCCAGACGGCATACCATTTCTCATCGGGAGCATCCATGATCTTCTCTTCTGTACCGGTTCCCGCATTGTTAATAAGAATATCGATTCCGCCGAACTCCTTCTCGATCTGCTGTCTGGCGGCCTCGATAGCCTCGGGATTCGTAACATCCAGTGTAATACCAAGGGTTTTCACCCCGTATTCATCGGCGATAGCCTTTGCTTCGGCCTCAACCTTCTCCTTTGTACGGGCTGCGATAGCCACCTCGGCTCCTTCTCTTGCAAAAGCCTTGGCCACGGCCAGACCGATTCCGTTGCTTCCGCCTGTGATAAATACCTGTTTTCCCTTCAGTCCTAAATCCATTCTTCTCTCTCCTTATACCCGAAAGGGCTCTTTCAATTCGTGAAAATTAAGATCGTCCGCGCCTGTCCCGTCACGGAACAGAACCAGGAATTTGGCTCCCGGCTTCTGCTCGGGATAGGGGATCCAGTGCCAGACGGCCTTGTCCATCATCAGGGCGCTTCCCCGGGGGACACGGAAGCAGCGGATGCTCTCTTTTTCCGGGGCCTCCTCGGATGAGGCGGCCACACAGATCAGGGAGTCGCCCTCAAGAGCCACCATGATCTCGGGGGTCTTCATATGGCGTTCCATCTTTTTCAGATCCCTATCTCTGTAGCGGCAGTTCAGCTGTCCCGTACAGGAGGGGGAAAAAAGATCCAAACCTCCCGCAGCATCCGCCCAGCTGAACTCTTCTGCACTATCAAGCTCCACAAAGGCTGTCCCGTTGAGAATCTTGCCGAAGGCTTTAAAATTTTCACTGCTCAGTTCTTTGATCTCCATGATCTCTTCCTCCTCTTTCAATGGTTTAATTTTATCATAAAAACATGTTTTGTAAACTGTTTTCATAACTATTTCTCAAAGATCATTTCTCTTAAAATACAAGCTACGAATCAGATAAAAAGCTCTTTGAAAAAACGGCTTACAGCATAGACCGATGCCCCTAGGACTCCGCGTTCCAGACCGAAAGTAGAGAATTCGATCCGGGTCATTTTCCTGACGCGGCACATTCCCATTCCTGCCATATGCTTTCTGATCATATCCAGAAAGCTCTCTCCCGCATCACGGTATATCCCTTCGATCACGATCAATTCCGGATCATCAGCCAGAAGAATATTATTAAAGCCCAGGGCAAACCAGAAGGCCAGCCTGTTGAGAATGCCAAGACAATAGTCATCCTCTTTCCTGCAGTACTCAAAGAAGCGGGCGGCCAGATCCCTGTCCTTCAGTTCATCGGCGTCGTTAAAACGATTATTCAATTCCGGAACGGCACGAATCATATCTCTCAAATTCCGGACAGATGCCAGAGCCTCAAAACAACCACGGCTCCCGCAGATACAGACGGGCCCGTTATGGGGTTCGAGGATCATATGCCCCACTTCTCCCGCCAGGTTCTGCGCTCCGCGTCGAACCCCTTCCTTCACATAGATTCCGGCTCCGACCCCTTCAGGCATGGCATCAATGACAACAAAGTTTCTGCATTCGCCGGCGATTCCCTTCCAGAGTTGAGCCATGGCCTGATAGCGGTTAACATTGTCCATATAAATGGGCAGAGACGTCTCCAGTTCGTTTCTGATATAAGCTTCAAGAGGAAAGTCCGTCTCCCACTCCGTATAGTGGGGAGAGTAGACCGAATGCCCTGTCTCCGCATTAACGATACCCGGCAGAGCCACGACGATAGATGCGGGAGGACTCATTTTTGCAATATCATGAATCAGAAAGTCCCTCAAAATGGAGACAATCGCCCGGAAAGCCTCCATCTGATCCTCATTCCGTCTTTCCTGAACTATGGAATGAACCAGATCTCCATTCATATCGGCTATAGCGCCATAGACAAAGGAGGGGCCTATATGGACCGCAAGAATGGAAGCAAAGGCGGGATTGAACCTGTAGAGTACGGGCTTTTTTCCCCCCTCTTCCGTAGACTCTCCCTTTCCGGCATTCAGAACAAAGTTCTGTTCTTCATAATGCCGCAGGATTTTCTGAATCGTCGGTTTGCTGATTCGAGTTTCACCGGCAATTTCCGCAATGGTGATCTCCGCCCGATGCCGTATATTGTCAAGTACGATTTTCCGGTTGTTCTGTTTGGTGGAAAGGTTCATATGCTCATCATATTACAATAATAGGTCAAGATAAAAAACCTGTTTTTATAACCGGCCGGCTCGAAACTCCGAACGGTCAGATATCATCGGCACTGCGGACAGCGATATCCTTCTCCTCGTAACTGCGCCTCAGCTCGGGGCTGATGGCGTCTGTCACCAGCAGATCCACCTGAGCGGGAGAGGCGAAATTCATAAAGGAGTCGGTTTCCAGTTTGCTCTGATCGCAGAGGATAATCACCTTGGCGGCGATCTCGATCATCTGCCTTTTGATCTCGGACTGGGAAAGATCGGGAGTGCTGGCTCCCTTGCGGGCTGAAAAGGAGTTGGCTCCCAGAAAGGCCTTGTCCACGGAGAGGGAACCGATATTGGAGAACATACCGTAGCCCACGGTGCAGTGAAAGCCTTTGCGCAGCAGCCCGCCTATGACCAGAACCTCGCAGGAGGGAAAGGGCTCCAGATCGGCGGCCACCTTGATGTCGTTGGTCACAACGGTGAGATTCTTTTTCCGGTCCAGAATCCCGGCCAGTTCCTTCACGGTGGTTCCGGTGTCCAGGATAATGGTGTCCCCGTCTTCGATCTCCTGCAGGGCGGCCTCGGCGATCCTGCGCTTGGCATCAATATTCTTACCCGAGCGCTTATCCATCACAGGCTCGTGGCCCGTCCGGGACTTCCGAATGGCCCCGCCGTGGGTTCTGGTGATCAGCCCGGACTCGTCCAGCTCCCGCAGATCGTTGCGCATGGTGGCGCCCGATACAGAGAAGGCGGTACAGAGCTCGGGGACGGTGACCCGCCGCTTTTCATTGATGTAGTCAACAATTTTCTTTTTACGTTCTTCTGCGAAAAGCGTTTTCTCATTATCCATTATCATTTTCCAATATCATTCCCTGATCATCCGATACACCCGGCCGACGGCGGCGGGGAATATGCGCTCTTTCATCCCGGAGGCTTCTGCCTCCCCGTTAATGGACTCCAGACTGACCGTGTTGAAGTCAAACATCCCGAAGTGCTGGGGAATCATATAATTTATATCATGATCCGCCATAATTTGACACGCTTGCTTCATATCGAAGTTTCCCGCAATCCCCTGAGAACTCAGTTCATCACGCTGCCCGTTAACCGGCAGAAGGCCCAGGTCGACGGTATAGGACCCCAGCCAGGAGTCGAATCCCTCATAGGGCAGACAGTCTCCGGGATGGAAGATTCTGTATCCGTCCAGGGCCAGGATATAGCCGAGAAAGAAGTGGCGACCCTCATCGTCGGTCTTGATCTCCTCATGTGCCGCGGGAATGGCGCTGAGACTGAGCCCTGTACCCAGGGAAAGGGAATCTCCGGCATTCAGCCCGATCAGCCTGTCGTCCGGGGCGCCTCTCTCCCGAGCCGTCGACCTGACCGCCTCGGGGCAGATAAAGCGGCAGCGGGGGCTGGTCTCACGCAGAACGGGGAGAAGGCCGGGATCCATATGATCCGAATGGGCGTGGGAACTGATGCAGTAGTCGATATCCGTCAAATCCTCCATGGAGAGAGGAGGCTCCATCATCCGGATATGGGGAAATTTCTTCCCCTTGTACTTTTGGGCCAGCACATCCGAAAGATAGGGATCCATGAGGATGTTCTTTCCGCCGAAGCGGACCAGAAACCCCGCCTGCCCCAGCCACCAGAGGGAGACTCCCTTATAGTCGTCTTCATGGTAGTTTCGCACGGGATTCTCTTCCCATCTCAGCATCAGTTTTTTCTTCATGATCTAGAACTCCCGGGTATAGTAGTCATTCATACTTTCCAGAAGGGCCTCATAACGGGCCGTTCTCTTCCTGTAGTAATCGTAGAGGCCGGGATCGCAGACCGTGGAGTCCCTGGTGGAGATCCATTTTTCAGCGGCATCCCTGGTGGAACTGAGCACGCCGCAGGCGACGCCGGCCACAATGGCGGCTCCCATGGGGGCCCCGTGCTTCTGGGTGATGGAAACGACGGGAACCTGAAGGACCCCCGATTTCATCTGCTTCCAGACGGGGCTGTTATCTCCGCCTCCCGTAATTCTCATTTCCGTCAGCTCCGCTTCGGGAAGCATTGACTTCAGGGATTGCCGGTAGATGCCGTACTCCAGAGCCACGGCCTCCATAACGGCGGCGAACATATCCTTTTTCGTATGGTTCCAGCTTAATCCCGCAAAGGTCCCCTTCATCTCGGGCTGACTGGGCATTCCCCGTCCGGCCATATGGGGGATAAACAGGGGATCATCCTCCCTCGGCTTCAATTCAGAATCTTCCATACCCTTGAAGCGGGCGCCATCCTCACGGTCACGGCCCAGAACCTCGGAGAGGAACCATTCGATATTCATGCCTCCTCCGTTGATATAGGCGTAGGGATGCCAGAGGCCGTCGGTGACAGAGGCTCCGCAGCCCATAACCCTGGTCTCTTCGTCATAACAGAAGTCGTCGGTGGTGGCGGCGAACACGCTGGCCGTTCCGGCCACATCGACACAGATCCCCGGCTCGACGGCACCGCAGGAGAGGAAGGACGCGGCCGTATCACCGCATCCGGCGGCGACTTTCACCCCGGAAGGAAGGCCGCAACGACCGGCCATCTCATCGGTCAGGGTGCCCACGATATCGGTGGGTGATACGATTCTCGGGAGCTTGGCCATATCAACATCGAAGCTCTCGCAGAGCCCCTTGTCCCAGCAGGCATTTTTATTGTCTGCGTATCCGGAAAAGTGGAGATAGGTCTTGTCTATAAAGCCCTCTGCCCCCTTAAGGCCGCAGAGTCTCATGGCCGCGTATCCGGCGGGTTGTACGAAGCTGACGATTTTGTCATAGACCTGGGGATGCTCATGCTTCCACCAGAGCACCTTGGGACCGTGGTTGAAGCTGGGGGGATTGCCGGTCTTCCGGATGATCTCGCCTTCGGCTTTCTCCCTCATCACCTTGATGTAGGGGGCGCAGCGGGTATCCAGCCAGGAGTCATAGGGAGTGACGTTCATTCCGTCCTCTCCCACTCCCACAATTCCCGCCATCTGACCGTCTATGGCCAGGGCGCGGACACAGGCCCTGTCGGCTTCGCTGATCTCCTTCAGACATTCGGAGATGGAACGGCAGACCGAATCCAGCTGAAACTCGGGATCCTCCTCGGTGATCCCCGGCTCGGGCTGATGCAGACGGGACGGGATAAACGCCGTCCCCAGACAGCTTCCGTTCTGATCAAAGAGGGTCGATTTCACCCCCTGGGTTCCGATATCTATACCTAGCAGTAAATCGAGGGCCATATTCCTCATCTCCTTTTATAAACAGATAGTTCCTCCGCCACGGCGTCTGCCCCAGGCGGAGGGAAGACGGCCCCGCCCTATGCGGAAAGAACCGTCAGCCGCAAAAGCGACTTAAATAGTGATTACGCTCTTCAATCCTTTTCCGGCGGCAACATTGGCGATGATATCATTGATATTATCCAGGGGGGCGGAGGCGGTGACAAGGTCGGAAACCTTGAGACGTCCGGAAGCAATCAGCTTCAGACAGGTTCTGTACTGTCTCAGGCTCTGTCTTGTGGTACCGGCTACGGTCAGCTGCTTGTAGTGGATCTCATTGGTATCCAGCTTCACAACAGACTTGCCCTTGGGCAGTCCGCCGAAGAACATAACCCGCCCGTTGAGTCCCACGTATTTAAAGGCCGTCTCCTGAATCACGGGAACAGAGGCGGCGGTGATGATCAGATCCATCAGTCTGCCGTTGGTACAGGTCTCGACGGAGGCGTCCAGTTCGGCGCTGGGGATGGTGATGACCTCGGGGATCAGCTCCTTGGCCAGGGCCAGACGCTCTTCGCTCAGGTCGGTAACGTAGACCTTGGCGGCTCCCGCCAGGAAGGCGACCCTGAGGTGCATCAGCCCGATGGGACCGGCGCCGACGACCAGAACATGATCACCGGGGTAGATACCGATCTTCTCGTAGGCATTGTAAACACAGGAGAGGGGCTCTGCCAGAGCAGCCTCTTCAAAGCTGATACTCTCTTCCAGTTCGGTAATATTCCCCTGGGCCACGGCGGCGGCGGGAACGCGCATATACTCGGCGAATCCACCGTCTACGGTAACACCGAGGGCCCTGGAGTCCTTACACATATGGCTGTTTCCGCTGGTACACAGGTCGCAGACGCCGCAGCCGTAGTTGGGAGCCACACCGACTCTCATACCTGGCTTGTATCCGGCGACTCTGCCCCCCACCTTCTCAACCACACCGGCGATCTCGTGACCGGCCACCAGGGGCTGGTCGGAGGGAGAACCGTTCTTGTAGAAACGGACGTCCGTACCGCAGATAAAGGAGGCCTTTACCTTGATCAGGACCTCGTCCTCCGCAATCTCGGGAACGGGTATATCTTCGATTCTGATATCTTCCACACCATACAGTCTTGCTGCTTTCATTCGTTTGCTCCTTGATACAGGAACCCTCGGGTTCCTGCTGAAAAATAGGGGATGAACCTGCCCGGCCTATTCGGCCAGTACCACAGGCTTCTTCTCGATAATGGACTTGTTTCCGGCATTTACAACCTTAACCGCTTCCAGACCGTCACGACCGGTAACCACGGGCACCGTATCGTTCATGATACAGTCGACAAAGGCCTTGTCTTCCCTTCTGTAGGCATCAATAAACAGATTCTGCCAGCTTTTGACGAAGGGGGTATTGATGCCGTCGGGGGTACAGGTCAGAACGCTGAAGTTCTGGTTTTTGCCCACATGGATGATTCCCTTTGTTCCCAGGATTTCCACTCTGGAGTCGTATCCGTAGAGAACGCCCTGTGCTCCGTCCACCATCCCCTGGGCTCCGTTGCGGAAGCGGCAGTTCATGATGACGTTGTCGTAGAAATCGGGGAACTCGGCCACGGCGTCGGGGCAGCGGTAGTTGCCGGCAATAGCGTAAACCTCATTCATATAGGAACCGCTGTACCAGTGCAGGGCGTCGATATCATGGGAGCTGACCTCGGCCAGGGGGCCGTTGCTCTTGGAGATATCGTACATCCAGGGCTTGGGAATGGAGGGACCGTGAGTGAGCGACTTGACGCAGACCACGTCTCCGATCTCACCGGCGTCGATTCTCTGTTTGGCGTGCTGAAAGCTCTCGTCGAAGCGGCGCATAAAGGCAAGTTGCAGCTTGACTCCGGCCTTGTCGCAGGCCTCCATCATGGTGGTACACTCTTCTTCGGTCATGGCCATGGGCTTTTCGCACTGAACATGCTTACCCGCGGCGGCGGCGTCCACAACGATGTCTTTGTGATAGGCCGTGGGAGTTACGACAACGACGGCGTCGATGTCCTTGTCTCCCAGAGCATCCTTATAATCAAGATAGTACTTGTCGATCCCCAGCTCTTCGACGGCGGCCCTGGCGGCATCCTCTACGGGATCCACCATGGCGACCAGACGTCCTCCGGGTACGGAGCGGGCGAAATTCCGGGCATGGATCATACCGGCCCGGCCGCTACCGATAACAGCTACATTTACCTGTGATTTCATTTGAGTCTCCCCTTTGCGGCAGCACTGAGTTCGGTGACCTTGTCGTACTGTCCATTCTTGATATAGTCAGCCTTCACCATCCAGCTGCCGCCGCAGGCTACAACATTGGGAAGAGCCAGATAGTCGGTAAAGTTATCCACATTGAGTCCGCCGGTAGGCATAAAACGGGCATTGTATACGGAGCCGAAGGCCTTCAGCATGGGGATTCCTCCGGAGATCTCGGCGGGGAAGAACTTGAGAACCTTCAATCCCAGATGCATGGCCTGCTCTACCTGGGAGGGGTTTGTGACACCGGGAGTGATAGGCAGGCCTTTCTTGATACAGGCCTTTACAATCTCGGGATTGAATCCGGGAGAAACGATAAAAGAGGCTCCGGCTTTCTCCGCCGCATCCAGCTGTTCCAGAGTCAGAACCGTTCCGGCTCCCACCAGGATATCGGGCCTGTTTTCGCGTATCAGTTTGATAGATTCCGCGGCGGCATCAGTTCTGAAGGTCACCTCGGCAACGGTTATACCGCCTTTGGCCAGAGCATCCACAAGGGGAAGGGCCTGATCGGGGGTCTCCAGCTTGATAACCGGAACCAGTTTTTCTTCTTCTAAACGGGCTATAACGTCCATAAATTTAAAAATCTCCTGTAGATTTATTATTTTCTATCATTTACCACTATACGCTAAAGCCATTATTAGCATTTGTCAAGCATTTATTATCATTTATCATTGACATATTGTTGTTTAGGGTCTATTCTAGGTTCAAAACATAGCATTTGAAACGATATGCTATCACTAATTCAGTATTATCAATAAGGAAATAGATAAGGAGTGCTGTTATGAACGATTACTCACCCGCAAAAGAAAGGACCATGTATTTTATCGGTGTGACCACCGGCAAGTCCTCCATCATGAAAGTGTTCCCCAAGTGGGCGGAACATCTGAACCTGAATGCCGTGATCAAAGGATTCGACTTCGAACCCCATTCTGAGCCCGAAAAGTACCGGGAAGCCGTTGAGTTTATCAAGAACGACGAACTCTCCCTGGGAGCCCTGGTGACCACTCACAAGCTGGACCTGTTGAAGGCCTGCGGCGATATGTTCGAAGGCCGGGGTGAGTATGCTCGGCTTCTGGACGAGGCCAGCTCCATCTCCAAGCAGGGCAGGGAACTGTGGGCCCACGCCAAAGACCCCATCACCAGCGGTCTCTCCCTGGACGCCATCGCCGACGATGCCTACTGGGCCGAATCCGGCGCCGATCTACACCTCCTGGGCGCCGGCGGATCTTCCCTGGCCCTGACTCTCTACCTTATAAACAAGAAAAAAAACGGCGGTACCGTTCCTTCCAGAATCTTTGTGAGCAACCGCTCCGAGCCCAGGCTCAATGAGATGAAAGAGATCCACAAAAAACTGGGAACCGATATCGAATTCAAGTACTTTCTCTGCCCCACCCCCGAAGAAAATGACAAGGTCGTCGCCATGCTGAAGCCCGGCTCCCTGGTCGCCAATGCCACGGGACTGGGAAAGGACAGACCCGGTTCTCCCCTGACGGACAACGTCGTGTTCCCCGAAAACGGAATCGTATGGGACTTCAACTACAGAGGCGACCTGATCTTTCTGGACCAGGCCAACGCCCAGAAGGATGCTAAAAAGCTGCGGGTGGAAGACGGATGGTTCTACTTCATCCACGGATGGACCCGGGTAATTGCAGAAGTCTTCCATATCGACATTCCCACCAGCGGACCCGAGTTTGAAAAACTCTCGGATCTGGCGGCTTCCACAAGAAAATAAGTATTAAAGAGCGCCGGGTGAACCCATCGAGGAGTCCCGGCAGATCAGAGAGTAACAAAGACGCCGGGTTGGCCCAGCCACTCTCCGGCAATTTACGAAGGAGTAAAGATTATGAGTTTCCCTCCCTATGTTGAAAAACCCGTTGGATTCGACGCCGTTACCGGCCTGGCCGACAGCCAGCCCGCCCTGGAAAGACGCTATTCCAATATGAAGAATATGTATCTGAACGAAGAGGCCAGACAGAAACTGGAAGATGAAGGAGACGATCTGATCTACAGATTCTATGACTTCGGCGTTCCCGAAAAGGACAGCGACCTGGCCTTCGGAACCAGCATTGTCTACCCCGGGAAGGTGGGCGACGAATACCACATGACCAACGGCCACTTCCACACCATACTGGACACCGCCGAGATCTACTACTGCCAGGCCGGATACGGAATGATGATGATGGAGAGCCCCGAAGGCGATGTGATGTACAAGGAAATGCGCCCCGGTCAGTCCGTCTATGTTCCCGGACGTTACGCCCACAGAAGCATCAACCTCTCGGAGACCGAGACCCTGATCACCTTCTACGTCTTCCGCGCCGATGCGGGACACGACTACGGTTCCATCAAGGAGAAGGGGTTCCGCAAGATTGTCGTTGAAAAGAACGGCAAATGGGAAGTGGTGGACAATCCCCGCTGGAAGGCCTGATTATGAGTAATGGTAAGATCCTCGTGACACCGAGGTCACTGAGCAAAAACGGTCATCCCCTTCTCAAAGAGCTTGAGGATGCCGGATACGAGGTGCTGACTCCCTTCCCCGGGAAGCAGCCCTCCAAGGAAGAACTCCTGTCGGTCCTTCCCGACTGCGTCGCCTATCTGGCGGGTGTGGAAAAGGTGGACGCCGACGTTATCGCCGCCTGCCCCGACCTGAAGGTGATCAGCCGCAACGGAGTGGGCATCGACAATGTGGACTGCCAGGCCGCCGAAGCCAAAGGGATTTCCCTGCAGGTGACCCGGGGAGCCAACTCCCGGGGCGTGGCCGAACTGGCCCTCGCGCAGATGATGGCTATGCTCCGCTCCCTCATCCCCGTCAATTCATCGGTCAAAGCAGGCGGCTGGGACAGGACCAAGGGTATCGAAGTGTACGGCAGAACTCTGGGTATTGTCGGCACCGGACAGATCGGTCAGCATCTGGCCAAAATGGCCGCCGGCCTGGACATGAAGATCATCGGCTACGACCTGTATCCCGACAAGACCCTTGAAGAGCGGAATCCCGCATTCAAATACGTGGACAGCATCGATGAAGTACTGAAAAACAGCGATGTGGTGAGCCTGCACATTCCCGCCGGGGAAAAGCCGGTGATCAATGCGGAAAGCCTGGCCACCATGAAAGACGGCAGCTACCTGATCAATACGGCCCGTGCGGCCCTGGTCGACCAGGATGCCCTGCTTGAGGCCCTGGAATCCGGCAGGATCGCCGGCTACGCGGTGGACGCCTTCGCCTCGGAACCTCCCGAGCTGACGGCCATGCACAAGCACGACAAGGTTATCCTGTCCTCCCATATCGGCGGTTTTACCGCCGAGAGTGTGGATCGGGCGACAGCCGGTGCCATCCGGAATATTCTGGACGTACTGGGATAGATAAAACTCCTTTTTGCCTTGCCGGAACCGGAGAAACCTCCTGAAAACATTCTCCCGGTTCCGGCCCTTTTTCCCGCAGACGGCATTCAGTTTCCATTCTGCTTATCCGCGTCCGCCTTCAACTCGGGATAGTACTTTTCCACACAGTCCGGACAGATACCGTGACTGATGCTGGTTCCGGTCTTGGAAGAGAGGTACTCCTCAATCCGGCTCCAGTAGCCCTTGTCGTCCCTGACATTCTTACAGTGCATGCAGACGGGCAGCAGATCTCCCAGGGTCTTCACTTCCGAGAGTGCCTCCTGCAGATCCCGGATCAGTCTATTGTTTTCCTCTTCCTTTTTGGTTTTAAGTTCCAGCTCACGGTTCAGCCTGGTATTGAGTTCATCCACCTCCCGGAAGATCAGATTGAAGGGCTTTGTGATCGCCGTTTCGATAATGGATTTGTAAATAAAAAAGAAAGAGAGAAGCTTGAAGAAATGACCGATGACGTTGAACACCCCGTAGTTGCTGACATATTGGGTAAAAGCAAACTCGGAGAGTATGGTCAGAGATACGGACAGGATGATATACATAAGGACCCGTCGGTTGATCAGACTCCTCCTTGTGTAGAGCACAGCAAGAGAAATCACCAGTATCAGTATAATGACGTATTCACTGACGATTTTAAATCCGGTCTGCCCCGATCCGGCGATATAACAGACGGGAAAAGCTCCGGAAACAAATATGGAATGAACGAGGGCCGCAGTAATTATAAGATAGACGCCAAAAATACGGTATTCCGCATCTTTCTTTACCCCGGAAAACCTGACCAACCCATACAAAAGAGTCAGGCTCTCCAGATAGCGGCCTCCGATCCACAGCTGATTGGCGTAGAAGCGGTCGTCGGGAAAAATATTCATCCCCACATAACTTAAGGTATGGAGCAGATCGATAAAGCCGATAAAAAGATAGGCGATGCCTATGACCAGAAAGAACCGGTTTTTGATATACTGCCTGGAGTTCCAGGTTATGATGGAGAGAGTGCAGGCGACAATGATGCTGAACAGCTCGATCAGAACATGGAACAGCAGATAGCTGTAGTTCCGCGACAGATAAAGCCCCAGCAGAACCAGGCCGTACACAACATAGCTCAGAACAGCGTAGATCTGTTCAGAATGAGATTTCCCGAGTGCCATAAAGTACTCCTTAAACGATCTGCCGCAGTGTCCTCAACTCCGTCGTTTTCCAATCTACAGCCATTTTTTCTTTTTGAAAACAAGAACCATCCCTCCCGCCAGCGCCAGCAGCAGGATCCAGAAAAACAGATAGCCGTACTTCAGGTGAAGCTCCGGAATATGGTCGAAGTTCATGCCATAGATCCCCGCCAGCAGAGACAGGGGCAGAAAGATCACCGAAAAAACGGTCAGGAAGCGCATGGTATCATTCAGCCTGTCATTCATAAGACTGTTGTAGCGATTCAGATATTCGGAGCAGATCTCCTTGTAGAGGTCGATGGATTCGATCACCTGCACAAGATTGGACAAGAGGTCCTGGAAGTAGCTGGCATAGCGGATGTCCACCAGGGGCTGGGACTCCTTGAGAAGGGACTTCACCGCATCCCGGCAGGGCCGAATGGTCTTGCTCAGATACAGAAGCTCCTTCTTTTGAAAGAGAATACTCTCCAGAGTCTGTTCATCGGGAGAGCTCAGAAAATCCTCTTCAATGGACTCAATCCTTTCGGCCAGATTCTGCATGATGTCGATATAGTTGTCTATAACAGCATCCATAAGGGAATAGGCCAGATAATCGGCGCTTTCCCTGCGTATGCGTCCGATGTTTTCATAAAGCCGTTTTCTCACAGGATCGAAAACATCACCCGGCTTCTCCTGAAAGGTAAGCACCGACGAGCCCGCACTCAGGATTCCGATCTGCTCAGAGGAGACCATCTCTTTCTCCCGGTCGTAGTGGAGCATCTTCATGGAAACGAAATAGCCCTGTTCCAGCTCATCCGCCTTGGGACGCAGTGTGGTATTCAGGATGTCCGCCACAGTCAGAGAAGGGATGGAGTATGTCTCCTTTATCCGGTCCAGAATACCGGCATCGCCGAGACCGTCGATATTCAACCAGCTCTGAAGACCGGAATCCCCTTCCCCGTCCAGAGCACCCAGACCTGTTTTTTCCTCCAGATTCTCCGGACTGTAGCGAATCTCATGAATCTCCGTTTTGTCGTAGGGCTCGGTGCCCACATAGACGGCTTCTCCGGGCCTCCTGCCCAGCATCTGACTTCTCTTTCTGAAGAAACGGGCCATGGTATCCTCCTCCCGGGGCTCTTGAGCTGCCGCCCCTTTCTCTATCATACAGGGAAATAAAGTCTAAGGCATATTTTTTTTGCTTTCCTGATGATCCATAATATAATACGTTCTAGGAGATTGAGCCGTACAGGATGGAACAAATGATGCAAAATACGATTCCCTGGGGCATGCAGGACTTGAATAACCAGGAACTGATCCTATCCCTGCCCTCGGATGAAAAGCTTATAATCAGAAGGGTGGAGAATGAGATAAGCCTGACCCACAACAGCCCTGCCGAGTCCAAAGTCAGCCGCTTTTTTACGGGAAAAAGCAACCACCTCTTCCTCCAGCCGGGGCTCCCCGATCTTCCCATGACTCTGAAACCGGCGGACAGGGTGTCTATCCTCCCGGGAAACAGGATGGAAGCATCCATAGAAGTGCCTCTGATTCTCTCCGTCCTCTACGGCACCCAGAGCCAAAAGGAGCTCCTGACGGAGATCCCCCTGGACTATCTGTCCCGCAGTTTCTTCGGAACCCCCGATAACGGAGAGATCTCCTACTTCCTGGAAAGTCCCATGTACCGCGATCCCCGGCAGTACGAAAAGCAGGACCGCAGCGTCTACTGCCCTATAACCATCATCAACAAATCCCTGCAGAAGCTGGAGTTCGAACGCATGATATTGAGGGTTCCCTACCTCTCCCTCTTTTTCACCGGAGACATCCTTACCAGCAGCCCCGTGGAAATCACCTTTAAAGGTCAGGACCAGATCAGTCAGATCGCCTACAAAAAGACGGGGGGAGGCAAAAAACAGGATCCCGCCGCTCCGCCCCGGCAGCCGGCGGACAAAAACCTTCTCAAACGCAGCTTTTTCTTCTTCAAAACCCTCTATACAGGATAATCATATGTTTAATTTAACCTTTCAGCCCATCAAAGAAAGCTTCACCAATATCCCCTACGGACTCCTCCTGGAGGCTCTGATCCTCCTGATCATCGGAGTCCTGTCCGTCAGGCTTATCAGATTCCTGGCTCTGAAGCTCATCATGAAAAAGTCAGCTCTCCAGAACCAGATGCTTATGGGCAAACTGATCAACTATACGGGCTTCTTTATCGTCCTGATCATCATCCTCGCCCAGCTGGGCATCAAACTGAGCGCCCTTCTGGGAGCAGCAGGGATTCTGGGTATCGCCATAGGCGTCGCCTCCCAGAAGAGCCTGGGGAATATTATCAGCGGTTTTTTCATGGTTACCGAAAAGAGCTTCGAAATCGGAGACGCCATCACGGTGGGAGACAAAACGGGTATCGTCTACTCCATAGAGCTGCTGTCTATCATGCTTAAGACCTTCGACAATGTGCTGATCCGCATCCCTCACGAAACCCTGATATCCACGAATATCGTCAATATCACCCGCTTTCCCATTAGACGGATGGACCTGTTCATCACCGTATCCTACAAGTCCGAAATGAACCAGGTAATGGAGATTCTGGGGAATGTAGCCCGGAACAACGCCTTCTGCCTGGACGAACCGAACCCTTTTATCCTGATCAAGGAATTTCAGGATTCGGGGATTCTGATCCAGTACGGCATCTGGTTTGAAAAGAACGATTACGTCCTTGTGCGAAACGCCATATTATCGGATGTTCTTGAGGCCTTCCGGGCCGAGGGCATCACCATTCCCTATCCCCACATCACCATCGAAAACGGTTTCCCCATTCCGGGGGACAAGGGGACAACCGGTATGATACCCTGAGAGTGATGAGACCGGACTCAGGTCCTGTTCTCTTTTAAAGCCTTTCTGAAATCTTCAAAGACCAGGGGTTTGTAAAAGTAGTATCCCTGAATCATGGAACAGCCTCTCTCCCTGAGAAAACTGTACTGTTCGGCATTCTCCACCCCTTCGGCTACGGTCTTCATCCCCAGATTCTCCGCCAGAGAGAGGATGGAGAGAACCACGCCCGTCTTCCTGGGCTCTTCGGGAATCCCGCTGACAAAAGCCTTGTCTATCTTGAGAGTGCTGACCGGGAAGCGGGAAAGATAGGACAGAGAGGAGTATCCCGTTCCAAAGTCGTCGATGGACAGACTGATTCCCAGGGCTTCGATCTCCTCCATCATCCGTATGGATTCCTCCACACTGTGAATAGCCATGCTTTCGGTGATCTCCAGGTTCAGATTCCGGGGAGGGATCCCGGCGGAAGTCATGATGTTCCCGACCTGCCGGATGATCTCCTTCTTCCGGAATTGCCGCGGAGAAAGATTGACGGCCACTTGCAGATCCCCATACCCCTCATCAATGAGCTGCTTCGTATCCCGGCAGGCCTTTTCCAGAACCCAGGCGCCCAGGGCTTCAATCAGTCCGATCTCCTCGGCTACGGGGATAAAGATATCGGGGCCGATAAACTCCCCCTCTATGGGGTTCAGCCTTACCAGGGCCTCCGAACCGATAATCCTTCCGCTGAGGGCATCCACCTTGGGCTGATACTGCAGGAAAAAATCACGGTTGGCCAGGGCGGTTTTCAGAGCACTTTCCAGGGCCAATCGGGACAGGCCGTTCCCACTGAAAGCGGGAGAATAGAATTGGCAGGAGCTGTTCACGTCCTTTTTGGCCACCCGCATGGCGGCCTCGGCTTTGGACAGGAGCTCCAGGGGCTGCCGGTCGTCTTCGGGATAGACGGAGATTCCCGCCGAAACTTCCAGATTGATCTCCTGGTGCCCTATGAAAAAAGAGGATTTGAAATCCCTGAGAATCCTGTCCACCCAGTCGCCCGCTTCACTCTGCCCTTCTTTAAGTTCCACCAGACAGGCGAACTCATCGCTTCCGGCTCTGAACACCTGGTTGTCACCGTCAAAATGATTTGAAAGCCTTTCGGCGACGGAGACAAGAAGGTCATCCCCCGACTCGGTACCGATGCTTTCGTTTATCCTCTTGAAATTCGTGATATCCAGATAGATAATGGCGAACCCTTCGATCTCTGTTCCGGTCTTCTCAATAAGAGAGTTCGCCTCGTTTAAAAAGGACTCCCTGTTGGGTAGACCGGTCAGCTTGTCATGGGTCGCTTCGTACTGAATACGCTCCTCTTTCTCCTTGATATCGCTCAGATCATGAAAAAAAGAGATGTACTGTGTGATTCTTCCTTCCGAATCCCGTATGGATGAGATCGTAAGAAGTTCAGGATAAACCTCTCCGTTTTTCCGGCGGTTCCAGATCTCTCCGGACCAGTACCCCTTCTTCTTCAGCCGTCCCCACATCTGTCTGTAATAGTCCGCCCCATGATTATGGGACTTCAGGATTCTCGGATTCTTTCCCAGAACCTCTTCTTCCCTGTAGCCCGTGATCTGTGTAAAAGCAGGGTTTACGGAGTCGATCCGGCCTTCGGCATCGGTGATAACGATGCCTTCGATGCTGTGTTTGAAGATATTATCCGAAAGCAGCTGAACCGATTCGTATTTCTTCTGTTTGGTGATGTCCTTTCCATAGAGATAGATATCCCGGGGCTCACTGATCCGCGAAACGGAAAAGGAAAAGACCCGTTCTCCCAGATCCAGCTCGTTTCTGCCGGAAAAGGTATCGCTTACAAGGAACAGGGAAAGGATGTCTTCCGGAATGATATCACCCCTGGCCAGGCCGAAGGGCCCCAGGATCTGTTCATCCGCTTTCGTATTGCTGTATTTGATCCGGTTTTCCGAATTGATACGGATAACGGGACTGGGATTTTCGTCGGGGAATTTAGCAAGAGCTTCGATTTCGGCCCGGGCCTCGTTGATGGCCTTGATATACTTATTCTGAAAATCCATAAAGCTGTTGAAATACTGCCCCAGCTGTCCCAGTTCATCGTTGTCCGCAACCTTGACCCTTGCGGATTGATCTTCGCTTCTGTTTGCTTCCAGGGCATGGATCATATCGTACAGGGGCATAAGCAGCTGCCGGCTGATTCTTTCATTCAACAGGATGAAAAGCAGAAAAGAGACGAGAATAGCAAGTACCATGATTCCAAAGGCATTAAGAACGGGAGCATAGAGTTCATCGGGATCGCCTACGCCAACCAGAATCCAGTTTAAAGCAGGAAGCACCGAAAAGTAGACGACCTCCCTTTTTTTGCCGCCGGACGGATCCTCCAGAGGAATAACCCGTTTCCCCGACTGCAGTTCCATAAGTTCGATCATACAACTCCGGCAGAAGCTCTCCACAGGTACACAATCGTCCTTTCCGTTCTCAGTTTTAAGTATAAGCTCCCCAGCCCTGTCCATAATGGCCAGGCATTTCAGTCCCTGAATCTGTTCATTGAGGATCTTGTCTCTGAGGTCTTCAAATTTTATCCTTTTAATATAATCATCATCGACGTAGGCCGTCGTGGCTATGATCCAGTCCGGTTTTTCCAGCCTGTCCATATACAGCATCTTTGCTCTCAGGCCATCGTCCCGGGGATTCTTCCAGTCATACTCAAGATATCCGGACTCAATCTCCATTTGCCGAGAAACGATGGATTCCCCGCTGAAGTCGATGCCCTCGTACTCGGTGACAGGATGGGCCATCATCATCCCCCTGTCGTCCAGGGCATAGGAGTAGCCCGATTCGCCGAAGCGTCCGGAGCTGATAAAGTCAGCCAGTCTCGCTTCGATTTCATCCATTTTCAGGCCTTCCTGTTCATACAGCTCATGAAGCTCCTGCACCAGGGCGATAACCCTCTTGTTTTCCAGAAGCAGACGGTCTTTAACGGAGTTCTCGATCAAGTCATCGATCTCTCCGGCCATAATTTCTATAGATTTATAAAGAAGATGATCGATCCCTTCTGTTTTGAAGCGAAATATCATAAGAGATGAAAACAGTATGAAGACCACAAGGATGAGGAGGATAAGCCCTCCGTAGTTGACCGTAAGCTTTTTACGGATGGAATGTTGCTTCAGTTTTTCACTTTTCATAATTCTCAGTTATATTTTTAAATTCTAATGCAAAGGCTCCGGATTTTCTATCCTATTCTATTTCGATCAGTGCACTTCGTAAAGAGTAAAAACAATATATTAGAATTTTTGAATTATATGACAGCTTATCCGTTATCCGTACCATAAGAAAAGGCTCCTCCCGCCGAAACGAAAGGAACCGCTTTTCCAACCGAACAAACTATAAGCGACGCTTACTCGTTCAGCCAGCACGCCGCCATATGCCCGGGGGCTACCTCTTTAAGAGCCGGATACTGCTGCCGGCAGATATCCTTGGCATAGGGACAACGGGGATGGAAGTGGCAGCCCGCAGGAGGATTCACCGGACTGGGAACGTCTCCCATCACCACCTTCTGCTTCTGATCCCGCTTGTGGGGATCGGTCAGAGGGAAGGCGTTGAACAGGGCCTTTGTATAGGGATGGGTATGGTTTTTTACCAGCTCCTCCTTATCAGCCACCTCGATCACCTTGCCCAGATACATGACCACGATACGGGTGGAGATGTACTCCACGACCGCCAGATCATGGGCGATGAACATATAGGTCAGGTTGTGCTTGTCCCGCAGATCCTGCAGGAGGTTGAGGATCTGCGCCTGAACCGAAACATCCAGGGCCGAAACCGCCTCGTCACAGACCACGAACTCGGGGTTCAGGGCCAGGGCCCGGGCGATGCCGATCCTCTGCCTCTGTCCTCCGGAGAACTGGTGGGGGAACCTTTTACGGTACAGGGGATTGAGTCCCACCTCGGTCATGATGGACTCCACCTTCTCCGAAATCTCCCCGGGGCTTCCGTAGTTGTGAATTCTCAGGGGCTGCCCTATCAGGGAGGCAACCTGTTTCCGGGGGTTCAGGGAGGAAAAGGGATCCTGGAAGACCATCTGCATGCTCTTTCTCAGATCCTTCAGCTCCGGTTTGTTAAGCTCAAAAAGCTCCTTCCCGTCGTAGAGAACCTGTCCGTCCGTCTTCTCATGAAGACGAAGGACCGTCTTGCCCAGAGTGGACTTTCCACAGCCCGACTCCCCGACCACACCCAGGATCTCACCTTTACTGATATGGAAGGAAACATCATCCACAGCCTTGAGGGTCTGCTTCTTGTTCCCTTCCCGGGAGGAGATCTGGTAGTATTTCTTGAGGTTTTTCACCTCCATCAAAGTATCGCTCATGCCTTGTCTCTCCCTGCTTTCACCTCGTCCGCCTTATGACACCAGATGCTGTGTCCCACTTCCAGATCCGTCTGTCCGGGAAAGCTCTTCTCACAGGAGGCGTCGGCCCACTGGCAGCGGTTGGTGAAGGGACAACCCTCGCCCAGACTCAAAAGGTCGGGAACGTTGCCGGGAATGGCTTCCAGACGGCTTCCTCCGGCGTACTTCTGATTGGAGGGAAGAGAGTTCAGGAGGCCCAGGGTATAGGGGTGGGAGGGATTGTCGAAGATCTGGAAGACCGTTCCCTCCTCCACCTTTCTTCCGGCATACATAACCACCACCCGGTCCGCCGTCTCTGCGACGACTCCCATATCGTGGGTGATCAGCAGGATGGACATGTCTATCTGATCCTTGAGATCGGTCAAAAGGTCCAGGATCTGGGCCTGAATGGTGACATCCAGAGCCGTGGTGGGCTCGTCGGCAATCATCAGCCCCGGTTCGGGAGAGGCCAGGGCCATGGCGATCATGACACGCTGCCTCATACCTCCGGAGAGCTGATGGGGATAGTCCAGGGCCCGCTTCTCGGGAGAGGGGATCTTCACCATATCCAGCAGCTCCACCGCCCTGGCGTGGGCCTCTTTCTTCGTCATCTTCTGATGGGTCATAAAGACGTCCGCCAGCTGGTCTCCGATCTTAAATACGGGGTTCAGGCTGGTCATGGGCTCCTGGAAGATCATGGAGATCTGGGTTCCCCGGAGGGCCTGCACCTCTTTCTCCGGAAGCTTCAACAGGTCCCGGTCACGAAAAACGACCGAACCGCTTTTAATCTCCCCGGGAGGCATGGGGATCAGCTGGTTGATGCTGTGGGCCGTAACCGACTTTCCGCAGCCCGACTCCCCTACCAGGGCCAGGGTCTCGCCCTTGTCAATATGGAGGGAGAGATCCCGCACAGCCTTGACCGTACCGCGCCGGGTGTTGAACTGTACGTTCAGGTTTTCTATCGTAATTAATTTATCTGCCATTATCAGTCCCTCATCCTCGGATCAAGTACATCCCTCAAACCGTCTCCCAGAAGGTTGAATCCCAGAACAGCCAGAAGGGTGGCGATACCGGGCAGAGTGACGATCCACCAGGCGCTGGTCACAAACTCTTTGGAGCTGGCGATCATAAGTCCCCACTCGGGAGTGGGCGGCTGGGCACCGAGGCCCAGGAAAGAGAGGGCTGCCGATTCCAGAATGGCCGTTCCGATGCCCAGAGTGGCCTGAACAGAAACCGGAGCGAAACAGTTGGGAAGGATGGATTTGAACATCAGCTCCAGATCCGATGCCCCCAGGGCCCGCTCGGCCAGGACATAATCGTTCTCCTTCTCAGCCAGCACCGAGGCCCGCACGATTCGGGCATAGCTGGGGATCTGTGAAATACCGATGGCGATCATGGCATTCACCAGGGAGGGCCCCAGAACCGCCACGATTACGATGGTCAGAAGGATGTAGGGGAAGGCCAGCATGATATCGATCAGCCTCATGATAACCTTATCGACGATGCCGCCGAAGTAGGCGGAGATTACGCCTACAATAACACCGAAGACCAGGGAGATGCCCACCGAGATCACACCTATGATCATGGAAATACGGGCTCCATAGAGGAGACGGGAAAGCATATCCCGTCCCAGATCGTCGGTTCCCAGAATAAACCCCTCGGTAAAAGGAGGAGATTTTCTCATCTCAATATTCTGCACCAGCGGATCCATGGGAGAGAGGACCGGGGCAAAAATTCCGATAAATATAAACAGAACGATGACAATCAGACCGGCCATAGCGGTCTTGTTCTTCTTGAACTGATGCCAGTGTTCCTGAAAAGGAGATTCGTCCTTAAGGAGGACTTCTCCGTTTGTATCACTCATAAGTTTTTTCCTTGAAGCTACTGCAGTCTGATTTTGGGATTGATCACCGAGTACAGAACATCCACAACCAGGTTGATCAGAACGAAGGTGGTGGAGATTATGATGATCCCGCCCTGTACAGCCGGATAATCCCGTGCCTCGATGGCCTGATAGATCCATTTTCCGATTCCCGGCCAGGCGAATATGGTCTCCGTCAGAATGGCTCCGGACAGGAGCATACCGAACTGAATACCGATCACCGTGATGACCGGAAGAAGGGCGTTCCGCAGGGCATAGCGGTAGACGACCCGCTTCTCCCTGATTCCGGCGGAGCGAACGGTCTTCACATAGTCCTGTTTCAACACTTCCAGCATACTGCTCCGGGTGGTCCGGGCAATGATAGCCAGAGGAATGGTTCCCAGGGCCACGGAGGGAAGGATCAGATGATGAAGGGCCGAGAAAAAGTACTCACTCTTGCCCTGGAAAAGATATTTAAACGTATCGATAAGATAGAAATTGGTTTCAGGTGTGAAGTAGAAGCGTATGTTCATCCGTCCCCCGGTGGGAAACATATTCAGATGAACCGAGAAGATCATGATCATTACCAGGGCCAGCCAGAAGACCGGCATGGATACGCCGAAAAGGGCACCCACCATAGAGCTGTAATCGATCCATGTATTCTTCTTCGTTGCGGAGATGACCCCGATCCAGACCCCCAGAACGGAGGCGAAAATCATGGCACAGATGGCCAGTTCAATGGTCGCGGGGTAGCGCTCTTTGATCTCGTCCATGACTTTCTGTCCTGACTTGATGGACTTTCCGAAATCCAGATGAGCGACATTTTTCAGGTAAATTCCGTACTGCTGTATCAGGGGCTTATCCAGACCCAGATCAGCTCTCAGTTTTTCAATTTTTTCTTTACTGGCCCGTTCGCCCAGCATGACCCGTGCGGGATCTCCCGGTGAGAGGGCAATCATAAAAAAGACCAGGGTTACCACACCGAAAAGGGTGGGTAGCAGCATGGCCAGACGTTTCAAAATATATCGTATCATAATACCTTCTATAGCTCCCACAACCGCAGAGAAAAAGGCCGGGAGCTCCGTATACTAAAAAGCCTCCCTGCAGCAGAAAAGCCGCAGGGAGGTTAATCTCATTTCAAATCAGATTATTTCTTGAGCCAAACCTTGGTGAAGACTCTTCTTCCCGTGGGGTAGAGCTTGAAATCCATTACAGATTCCTTCATGGGCTCGGACACGACGGAGTGGGCAATGGGAACCCAGGGGGCATCGTCATGAAAGATGACCTGAGCCTTTCTATAGAGCTCGGTTCTCTTGGCTACGTCCATCTCTTCCTTGGCCTGGGCACAGAGTTCGGTAAACTCGGCATTCTTCCAGAAGGCGATGTTTCCGGCGGGCTTTTCAGCAGCCATGGCGGAAAGCAGAACCCAAAGGAAGTTGTCGGGGTCACCGTTGTCACCGGTCCAGCCCAGCATGGCGGCCTGATGCTCGCCCATGTCGGTCTTGTCCAGATAGGTACCCCACTCGTAGGAGATGATTTCCACTTCGATACCGACCTTGGCCAGCTGAGCCTGCATGATTTCCGCAACCTTCTTACCGTTGGGGTTGTAGGGTCTGGCAACGGGCATGGCCCAGATTTCGGTCTTGAATCCGTCGGCGTATCCGGCTTCAGCCAGCAGTTCCTTGGCCTTGGCGGGATCGTAGGGGTAGGCCTCGATGTCGTCATTATAGGACCACATGGTGGGAGGCAGGGGGTTCTTGGCAGGCTTACCGGCAGCGCCGTAAACACCGGCGACGATCTCGTCGCGGTCGATGGCGTAGTTCATGGCCTGTCTCACCTTGACGTTGTCGTAGGGAGCCTTCTCGTTGTTGAGGGCCAGGTAACCTACGTTAAGACCTTCCTGCTGGATAACCTTGATACCGTCGGTAGCCTTCATCTCGTCCAGATCCTCGGGAGAGGGGAAGTCGATTACATCGACCTCGCCCTTCTTAAGAGCCAGCCATCTGGCTGTGGCATCGGGGATAACCTTGAGGATCAGACGGTCCAGGTAGACATCTCCGCCCCAGTAGTCGGGGTTGCGCTCGTAAACGATGCTGTCGTCCTTGGTCCAGGAGACAAACTTGAAGGGCCCGGTACCCACAGGGTTGGTGGCCAGATCCTCACCGTACTTCTCAGCGGCAGCGGGAGAAACGATGGCGGCAAAGTCCATGGCCAGATTGGCGATAAAGGGTGCTTCCTTCTTCTTCAGCTTGAACTCTACGGTGTAGTCATCAACGGCTACAACCTCATCCACGATATTGGACATGTCCATGTAACCCCAGTATTTCCAGGGGCCGTTTTTATAGAAGGGATGATCTTCCTTGAACTGTCTTTCGAAAGAGAAGACAACCGCTTCGGCGGTGAAGTCTGTTCCGTCGTGGAACTTGACGCCCTTTCTCAGATTGAAGGTGGCCGTCAGACCGTCCTCAGAGAAGCTCCAGCTTTCGGCCAGGGCGGGCTGAATGGCGGTTTCGCCGGGTACGAACTCTACCAGAGTATCGTAAACGGGAGTGGAACCGTAGAAGGATTCACCATCGGTTTCACGGGCGGGATCGAGTCCTACGGAATCTCCGGAGCGGCCGAAAACCAGAACACCGCCCATCTTGCTGTCTTCAGCAGGCGCGGCTTTTTCTGCAGCCGCCGCAGGAGCTTCAGCTTCCTTCTTTCCGCAGCTGGTGAGCGCAAAAAAGGACGCAGCCAACAGCAGAATAAGACTGATGTTTAAGATTTTTTTCATACTTTCCCCTTGTAAGTTGTGAGTTATTCCCCAATTTCAGTTGCAATACCCGTACCAAAAAGGATTCTGCATATAGAAACGATTCCATAAAAATCCTTATTACGGTGGGATTTAGGCTGATCAGGAAATTTCTATGTTGCATATTTTACAGCATAAGCGTGCAAAACAACAACAATAATATTACATTCATGTATCTTTCCGGAACGGATTCACACCTTTCTGTTACATATAAATCGTAAATTTATACATCGACAAGTTCGTGTTATAGAAATATCAATGCTTTATATTGATTTTTTCGGAGATATAAAGAGTTTTATGAAAATATGAAAGATTTTAAAGAAATGATTAGTTCAGATTTATTTTTGCCCGATTTTCAGTTGCAAAACCGGGCAAAATACCGCATTTCATAAAAAAGCATTTAAAATTCTTCAAAGTCATCGTCAGAATGAGGCCGTTCATCCATAAAAGAGGGCTTCATCTGACCATGATCATCCCCGAGAGGAACTTCTATCCTGCTCCCGTCCTCATCCCCACCGGAATTCTTCGCCTTCAACTCCGAGGGAAGCTCCGCAACGGGACGCCCGTCTCTGGAAACAAGATCTGTCCCCCCCTCTTCCCGGGGCAGACCGGCGTCTTTTTTCTGAGGGCCCGGTTCATGGCCCCCCTCTTGAAATACAGAGCCATTGCCGCCAAAGCTAAAAAGAGAGATCATGCTTTTCAGCTCATCGGCGTAATCGGCCATGGAATTGGATGTGCCGCTCATGGATTCGGCGCTGATCACATTCTGCTGAATAACGTCGTTAAGCTGCAGTATAGCCTGATTGATCTGTTCCACGCCGCTGCTCTGCTCGGTTGTGGCGGCGCTGATTTCCTGGATCAGATCGGAAGTTTTACGAATTCCCGGAACCAGCTGATCAAGGCTCTGTGCAGCGCTTTCGGCAGCCTTGACCGTAGTGGAGGAGAGCTCTCCGATTTCACCGGCCGCCGTCTTGCTGTGTTCCGCCAGCTTCCTTACCTCGGAGGCCACGACAGCAAAACCTTTGCCGTGTTCTCCGGCCCGGGCGGCCTCGATGGCGGCATTCAGGGCCAGCATATTGGTCTGATTCGCAATATTTTCAATAACGGCTATCTTTTCCATGATCTGCTTCATGGCGTCCACGGCCTTGCTTACGGCCTCGCCGCTGTGGATGGCGTCATCCGAAACCTTTTCGGCAATGGTACCCGTCTGCTTGGCATTGTCCGCGTTCTGTTGAATATTGGAGTTCATCTCCTCAATGGAACTGGCGACCTCTTCGGCCACACTGGCCTGCTGATGGGCTCCCTGACTGACAGTCCGGGCATCCCCGTTGACCCGTGTACTGCCCTCCTGCACATGGGACGAAGCCATACTGATGCGGGATATCATATCGGTAAGTCTTTCCACCGTATCCTTGAGATTCCTGGCCAGTGATCCGATCTCATCCCTGAAGGCATAGGATTTATCCGGGAGTTCCATAACCAGGGTCCCCCCGGATATGAGCTTGAGATTGGCAGAAACGGCGGAAATCCGGCTTGAGAAACTCCCTGCAATAAAAACGGAAGCCAGCACAAACATCAGAGCCGCCGCTATGGTAAAGACGGCGAACAGGATTTTAAAACGGTTCAACGGTTCGGTCAGGACCGACATATCGATAAAAAAGACGACCTCCCAGTTCAGAAGGGGTACCCTGCTGAAGGTCATCACCTTTTTAACCCCCTCAAAGCTGTAAAAGCTGTGACCGTTTCCCATGGCGTAGAGATTGGCAAAGACAGAGCCGAGCTCGGGATGATCCATCAGATTGACGCCCACCAGAGACTCATCGGGATGGGCCATTACATTGCCCTTGTCATCAAGAAGGGAAGCGGAAATAGTCTCTTCATTAAGGGATGAGACCATATCCAGGATTTCATCCAGAAAGAGATCCATGGCGATACAGCCGAGGAGTCCGCCCGTCTCCCCTGTCAGCGGTGCAGCGACGGAAATGGCCACATTACCGCTGTTGGCATCCACATAGTAGTCGGTGAAAACGGTTTTTCTCTCCGCTTTGGCCTTATGATACCAGGGCCGGGAAGTAGGATCGTAATCGGACGAAGGAATCCAATCCAGACCGGAAATAAAGGATTTGTCCTCGAGACCTATATAGAGGGAGTCCACTACCGATTTTTCCGGATCCAGAACGAGGAAGGGATTGAGATGAGCAGGATAATCACCGAGAGCCCTGAGAGTCCCCGGATCATCGAAGATCAGAGCAGCCGCATCAATAACGCTCTGTCTCTGACTCAGCCAGCCGTTGATTTCAAGGGCGGCCTTATCCGATTTCAGAGAGAGCTCCTTCAGAGTGTTCTCCATAAGACTGCGGCTCTGCTGGACATAGATGGTCAATGAGTAGACCACGAGTATCAGGATCGCCATACTGCTGAACAGCAGGGTCAGCTTTGCTCTGATTCCGAAAGACCGTGTTCTTTTCTTCCCCATAAGATATCCCCCATATTCTTTATATACATGAAAGGCCTATTTTAATTGTCTTTCCTGAAGAGGAAATAATCAATAACAAAAACAACAGCGTTCACTTATCAGAAATCAGGGGATGCTCAACAATACTCTTATGCAAGAGAAAAGGGGCGGCGGCGGATCTTCAAAAAGCCGGCCCCTATGAGAAAATCCGGCAGCGAACGAAATCGTCCCCCTGCCGGATCGACACGACGATCAGTCCTCTTCCAGAATATGGATAGAGTTGGGGTCCATGGAGAAGGAGAGCTCCCCTCCGACACCGACGGTCTGCTTCCGCATGGGATTGTTCTCGGAGATCTCAAAGATTTTACCAAAGAGTTTGACCTCGTACTCGTGGTGTGAGCCCATAAAGACACTCTTGGTGACCTCAGCCTTGAAATCTCCTCCGCCGATAACAAAGGACTCGGGACGAATGACGAACTTCACACTGTCTCCCATGCCGTGACCGGTGGTTTTCTCGGTCTCGTACTTCACACCGTGAACGTCAAGAATCACCGTATTATCCTTCTCCTCGACAATCTTGCCGTCAAGGATATTGGCCCGGCCGATAAACTGGGCGACAAACTCGTTCACCGGTTTCTGATAGATATCCCGGGGAGAACCTACCTGCTGGATCTTACCATCCTTCATGATCACGACCTTGTCGGAAAGCCCCATGGCCTCCTCCTGATCATGGGTTACGTAAATAGAGGTGATCCCTACCTCTTTCTGGATCTTGCGAATTTCGTCCCTCATATGAAGGCGGAGCTTGGCATCCAGATTGGACAGAGGCTCGTCGAAAAGAAGCACACCCGACTCCATGATAAGGGCCCTGGCCAGAGAAACACGCTGCTGCTGACCGCCGGACATCTCTGAAGGGACACGAGTGGCGAAATCTTCCATCTTCATCAGCCCCAGGATCCGGTCAACCCGTTCCGCGATCTCCTTCCTGGGGAGTTTCTGAAGCTTCAGACCGTAGGCGATGTTGTCATACACATTCAGATGAGGAAAGAGGGCATAGTTCTGGAAAACCATGGCCGTATCTCGCTTGTCGGGAGTCAGGTTGGCCACGTTCTTGCCGCCGATCAGGATCTCTCCCTTCGTGGGAATCTCAAAACCGGCCAGCATACGCAGGGTTGTGGTCTTACCGCATCCGGAAGGTCCCAGCAGACAGACAAACTCACCGGGCTCGATCGTCAGGTTCACATCGTCCACCGCGTGAACCTGGGTGTTCTTATTGGTAACGAAGGTCTTGGTCAGATTCTTCAGTTCAACGTTCATTTTTTCTTTCACAGCTTCCGTACTCCTTAGTTATCGGTACTGATATTTTTAATCAGGAATTTGATCAGCAGCATGGCGCAGCTGACGATGATGATCAGAACGGTACAGTAGGCCGAGGCGACCCCCATCCGTCCTACGTCGATCTGGGCCATGATAGAGGTCGTCAGCAACTTATACCTGGCGGAGATCAGGAAGATAACCGTACTAACCAGGGTCATGGACCGCGCAAAGGTGAAGATCAGACCGTTTAAGAAGGCATTCTTGATCATGGGAATGGTCACCGAGGTGAAGACCTTGCGGCTGGACGCTCCCAGGACGTTGGCGGCCTCTTCGATAGAGGGATCGATCTGCTGCAGGGAGGTGATTCCCGAGCGAACACCCACCGGGAGACTTCGGATAATATAGGCCATGATGATGATAAATCCTGTTCCCGTAATGGGGGGGATGATGTTGACGCCGAACAGGCCGTAGCTCTTGTTGTAGCTGATCACGTATCCCAGACCGATGATGGTTCCCGGAATAGCCAGGGCCATGATGGTGGTGAACTCGATGAAGGACTTTCCGAAGAAGGTCTTCCGCACGATCAGGAAGGCGATGACCATGGCCAGGATCCCCGAGATGGGGGTGGCGATCACTGCCAGGGAGGCGGTGGTCAGTACAGGCTGGAAAAGCTTGGGCTTGAAGATGTACTTGTAGTGTTCCAGGGTGGGCGTGTAGTTCACGCCCCAGAGCTTCACAAAGGATCCTATGGGGATCAGGATGTACATCATGATGACGAAGAGGGTGAAAATCAGCAGTACCGAAGTCGCGGGGATGGTGATCTTCCTGCTCGTAATCAGATCCCGATGACGGGAAACCTTACCGGTTACGGTCACATAGGACTTCTTGCTCACATAATACTTCTGCAGCACGAAGATGGAGATGGAGATGGTCAGAAGAATCATGGCAAGAGCGGTGGCGATGCCGAACTGATAGTTCCCGATTCCTTCCTGATAGATCTTCACCGCCACGGTAGTGAAGTTGCCGCCGATAACAACGGGATTGGCGAAGTCGGCGATGGACTGGATAAAAACCAGAAGGAAGGCATTGGCGATACCGGGAGCCATCAGGGGCAGGGTCACAGATGTGAAGACCCGGAAGCGGGACGCTCCCAGATCCCGGGAAGCCTCCTCCACAGAGGGGTCGATCCTCTGGAGAAGGGCCACCAGCATCATATAGGCGATGGGGAAGAAGCTCAGGGTCTGAACCAGGACCAGACCGTGAAATCCGTAGATCTCAAAGTCCTTGATCCCCAGCAGTCCCCGGGTGATCAGCCCCACCCTGCCGAAAAGGAGGATGGCTGACAGGGCCACCACAAAGGGAGGAGAGATAATGGGGAGGATGGCGATAAAGTCGAAGATCTTCTTGAAGCGGATCCTCATATAGGTGGTGAAGTAGGCAAACAGAAAGCCCACTATCACGGAAATAGAAGCGGTAACCACTCCCAGGATTAGCGTATTGATCAGAATGGCCGTGTTGCCGTGCATGGCAAACACATCCCTGTAGTTCTGCAGGCTCAGCCCGTTGTCGGTACCCAGACTCTCCTTGAGAACATTGTAGAGGGGGACCAGAATAAAGAATGTGACCAGAACCAGGGTAAAGATAATGACAGCCAGAAGGGAAGGGTCATTTTTCAGGTTGGCCAGGGTCTTCAGGTTGCTTTGCAGCTTTAGTCGTTTCGTATCCGTCTTGGATTGAGACATGAAGCCTCCTTGTCGTATTTTGCGATTTTCTTAAAGCGGGGTTCGCAGGCAAAGGCCCTGCCGAAGCAGGGCCCGATCATATCAAGCAGAAGACTTACTTGGTGGGAGCCGTAGTGCTGGTCTCCTCAGAGAATCTCTGAACCAGTCTCTTCTTGTTCTCACCAGCCCACTGGAAATCGTAATCGATCAGCTTGGTGTCTTTGATGGGCATAGCCTCTTCGGGGGGCATGGCGTCCTTGTTGGTCAGGAACTGGAAGGAACCGACGGTCTTACCCATTTCCTGTACGTCCTTGGTCAGAACCCAGTCGATGAACATCTTGGCGTTATCCTGATCGGGTCCGCCCTTCAGCAGTGCCACACCGCCGATTTCGTAACCTGTTCCTTCGGCGGGAGCGG
This sequence comes from Oceanispirochaeta sp., assembly GCA_963556075.3. Classification (GTDB taxonomy): domain Bacteria; phylum Spirochaetota; class Spirochaetia; order DSM-2461; family DSM-2461; genus Oceanispirochaeta. Next base: position 539,114 of record CAUVYB020000002.1, read on the forward strand.
AGATAACGATATCCTCGTATCCCTCTTTCTTGTACTTGATGGCATCGTGAAGGAAGGTGATTCCGACGGTGGTTTCACCAAGACCGGCCATTCTACCGGGAGCGGTACCGCTCTTGGTGTACTGACGGACCTGGGGGCTGAACTTCTTGAAGTACTCCATAGCCTCGTCTTCACCCATCATCTGAACCAGGGTAGCCAGCATGGTGTAGGCGGTACCGGAGGAACCGGGGTGTGCCACAACGATTTCCTGGTTGTACTCGGGCTTCAGGAAGTCGGCCCAGGACTGGGGCATTTCCAGACCCTTCTCAGCCAGCATGGCCTTGTTTCCTACGAATCCGAGGTAACCGATGTAGATACCGGTCCAGATTCCGCTGGGTTCCTTGAATCCATCCCGGATATTTTCGGCTTCGGGAGAGATATAGCGTTCGATGATGCCTTCTTCATTGGCGGCGACGATGCCGTCAACGGGTCCGCCGTACCATACGGAAGCGGTCATATTGTCTTTCTCAGCCTTCAGTCTGGCCAGAATCTCGCCGCTGCTCATGCGGACAAATTCGGTCTTAACGCCTGTGGCGGCTTCAAACTCTTCGGCGATCATGGCGGCATGATCTTCCTGAAGACCTGCGTAGAATACGAGTTTACCCTTGTCCTCGGCGCCGTCCTGCTGTCCGGCGGAGAAGGCGGGGGTCAGAGCGATCAGCATTACTGCCAGGACGATTAATCCTTTTTTGATCATGGTCTTTCTCCTTAAATGAAATAATGTTGATTTCATCCTAAGCCTCCCGCGTTGTGGGCGAAAGGAATAAGGAGTGATTGTTACTCAATTGTCCCGGGATTGTAACCAGATTGTAACTTGTGAATTTCAGCTTTTCGTGATCAGCACGTAAAAAACACGATGAAAAGAAGATACCCTGATTTTTTCAGATCCTTTTCTCTATTTAATCTCTCTGTAGAAGCTGAAAATTATGGACAGCCACGCTGTTTCAAGTACAATTGAGGGAGTATAGAACGGAATATTATCAGTGTACGATTTACAACTTGCCAAAAGCTTTTTACAAGTTCTCAGCCTCGGTATTTTTTTGCTTGTTTCCCCCGGTTCGATCCTGATCTGGATAACACCGGCCTATGGACTGTACCTTATCCTGGCTCTGACAGCTCGTGTGAGCAGCCGGAGAAATGAGTTCCTGCCGCTTCTTTATTCCCTGGATGTTCTGTTCACCGGAATCTTCTTTTTTCTGTTGCCCCAGGGATACATGATCCCCTATCTGACGATTCAGCTCCTGCTTATCAATATGGGGCGGGAATCGGGACTCGAAAAGGGACTTCGTAAAATACTGACGCGGACGCTCCTGACGGCAAGCCCGGCGACGGCCTGCGCATCTGCGCTGTACAATGGGAAGATTCCTCTTTTTCTGACGACCCTGCCTGTCTGGTTTCTTTATGCCCTGTCCGTTTACATTCTGGGAAAGAAGATGAAAGAGAGACGCAGGGATTATAAGGATATGAAGTCCCTGGTGGACAGCAAGAACCGCATCCTTTCCACCCTGACCCATGAACTACGCACCCCTCTGGCTGTGATAAAGACCTCCACTGAGCTGCTGCTGGAGGAGAGAGCCGGTGAGATTAACGACACCCAGAAAACCCTTCTGAACTCCTCACTGGAGAACACCAACAGACTGAATGCACTGGTTGAAAACATCCTGTCCCAGGTCAAGGTTGAGTTCTCATGGTTCACTATGACGCCCAGGCTTCTCGATATCAAGGAGCTTGTTCGTAAAACGGCTCTGGATATCCGCCCCTTTCTGAAAACCCACAGGCAGGAACTGAACTACTCCTACCCTCCCCTGCTGTCAAAGATCAGAGGGGATGAACGCTGGCTCCAGCAGGTTCTTCTCAACCTGATCCATAACGCCAGTAAGAATAGCGGGGAAGGCTCCTCTATTGCTGTGGACGTCCATGAAAACGAAGAAGCCCTAGTGGTCACTGTCCATGATCAGGGTCAGGGAATCGCCGATCATGAAATTTCCCATGTCTTTAATGAGTTCTATCAGTCCCGGGATCCTTCCCGGGACCTGAGTGAAGGAGCGGGTCTGGGACTGACAATTGTAAAAAATATCATCGAAAAACACGGGGGCCGGGTGTATATCAGTTCCCGACCGGGAGGGGGGACCAGCGTCTCCTTCACCCTGCCCACCCGAAAAGGAGTGCTGTCTGGAACACACAATTCTGATCATTGAAGACGATCCTCACCTGATCACGATTCTGGACTTCCTTCTGAAGGATGAGGGGTTCCGGGTTTTCAGCTCATCCTCCGGAGAGGGGGGCCTGGAAATCCTCAACAGGGAAGAGATAGACCTTATCCTTCTGGATATCAACCTGCCGGGCATCAACGGTCTGGAACTATGCAATACCGTAAAAACGACCCGCCAGACCCCCATCATTATCCTCAGCTGCCGGGATCAGGACAGCGATGTGATTTCAGGCCTGGAGATCGGGGCGGAAGACTATATACGCAAGCCCTTCAATCACAAAGAGCTGCTCCTCAGGATCCGCAAGATACTGAATCGCAGCAATAGCTCATCATCCGCCCCCCTTATTCGCAGCGCTGCCCTTGAGATAAATCTTGCACGGGCAGAGGTAAGGCTGGAGAACAGAAAACTGAATCTCACTCCTGTGGAGTATAAACTCCTGGAAGTTCTGGGAAAAAAGATAGACTGGACCCTGTCCTGGCAGGTTCTTCTGAAGGAGGTATGGGGCTATGAAGACTGGGAGGGCGGCCGTGAAATGGTGAAAGTCAACATACGGCGGCTCCGGAAAAAGATTGAACCCGATCCATCCCAGCCCGTATACCTTCTTACCGAACGGGGGCGGGGCTACAGGCTGGCCCGTCGATGAGAATTCCTCGCAGCCCTCTTCTCCTTCTGCTCCTGATAAACCTCCTGTCCTGCGGCGGCCCCCGAATCACGGCCTACACAACTCTGGATGAAGAGCTGGCCCGCAGTCTTCTGGAGAGCTTTGAAGAGGAGACAGGCATCCAGGTGAACTGGATCCGTCTGTCCACAGGGGAATGCGTAGCCCGTCTTGAAACGGAGAAGGGCCGTCCCCGGGCCTCTCTGTGGCTTGGAGGAGTGGGACTGGGACATATTGAAGCCCGTAACAAAGGGCTGACAGAACCCTATAAATCTCCCCTCTCTTCACTGGAACCGCCTTTTCGGGATGAAGAGTACTACTGGACGGGGCTTTATGCCGCAGCTCTCTGCTTTGAAAGCAATGCCGAACGTTTGAAAAAGTACGACATGAAAGTCCCCGAGAAGTGGGAGGATCTGACCGATCCGGTCTACAAAGGGCATATTCAGATGTCGAACCCCGGAACGTCGGGAACCGCCAGCAACATTCTTGCGGCCCTCGTTCAGCTATGGGGCGAGAACAGAGCCTTTGCCTATCTGGAAGATCTGGATAAGAATATCAGCCATTACTCCCGCTCGGGAATGGGTCCGGGACGACGGATGAGCCTTGGAGAAGTCAGTATAGCCATAGGCTACAGTCATGATGCCCTACGTCTTAAAAATGAAGGCCATCCGGTCATAATCTCATATCCCGAAGAGGGAACGGGATATGAGATCGCCTCCCTTTCGCTGATCAGAAATGCCCCGGAGGATGAGAGAGATGCTGCCAGGACACTCTACGACTGGATGCTGGGAGAAAAGGCGGCCCGGATCCTGGCTTCCTCCTACATCATTCCACTGTCCGGCTTTCCCGAAGGCAGGGAGATGCCCGACGGAGTTCTTCCTTTAAAACAGATCAGACTGATAGACCAGAACAACCAATGGGCGGCTGAAAACAGACAACGCCTTATAGAACTGTGGAACACCCGGATAGGCAACAATGAGTAGGAAGGATCCCTTCATCAGGATCGGGAGTACCCTCCTCTTTCTGCTGCTTCTCCTGTTTGTTCTCTATCCTCTCCTTTCGGTATTTCTCAGAAGCCTTGAAGACGAAAACGGACTCAGCCTCAGGTTGTACCGGGAAATTCTCACGGAAGCCTACTACAGCCGCGCCCTGAGGAACAGCCTTTCCCTGGGAGCCGTAAGCGCCACCCTTGCCACACTAACGGGCTATATTTTTGCCTTGGCAGTCCATCGTTTCCGGATAAGGGGAAGAAATTTCTTCAGAATCATAGCCTATCTCCCTTTGCTGGCCCCCCCCTTTATGTTTGCCCTGTCGGTAATCCTTCTCCTGGGAAACAGCGGACTTGTTACGGCAGGACTTCTGGGAATAGAAAATCCCAATCTTTACGGATTCGGAGGGCTTCTTCTGGTTCAAAGCCTCAGCTTCTTTCCCCTCTCCTATATGATTTTAACCGGAATAGTCACGCTGCTCAGCGGAAATCTGGAGGCGGCGGCCATGAATCTCGGTTCATCCCCCTTCAGAACCTTTTTCACCGTAACCCTTCCGTTGACGACACCTGGTCTTTTTGCCTCCTGGCTCCTGACCTTTACAGCATCCCTTACGGATTTCGCCAATCCCCTGATCATAGGAGGGGACTGGCAGGTTCTGTCGGTTCAGGCCTATCTGGAGTTCTCGGGCATGGGCAACCTGCCCCGGGGAACGGCCCTGGCAGTCCTTCTCCTTATTCCCAGCCTGGGCGTCTGGTTTCTGAGAAAACGTCTGACAGAGGGCCGGGACTATGGTTCCCTGAACGGCAGAGACCGGCGGAGAACTCCTCTTTCCCCCTCTCCCGGAACAAGAAGTTTACTTTTTATGTTCTGCCTTATGATCAGCCTTTTTCTGATCGTGATCTTCTTAACCCTGGTAGCGTGCAGTTTCATCCGAATTTGGGGTGCCGACTGGAGTCCTACTCTGGAACACTATATCTACAGTTATGATGTTGGCTTCACAACCCTTCTGAATACTCTTTTCCTTGCCCTGATTGCCACTCCTCTAACCGCCTGTTCCGGTATCTTCATTGCCTTTCTCTCTCTCCACAGACACGGCGGAAGCGGGCGGCGCCTGGAATTTCTCAGCCATCTGGGCTATGCCGTACCGGGAACGGTTATGGGGATTGGTTATGTGCTGAGCTTCAATACAGCGCCTTTTCATCTATCGGGAACCGCGTTTATTCTCATAGCGCTATTTACATTCAGAAACCTGCCTGTGGCCGTGGAAGCAGGAGCCGCTGCTCTGCAGCAGATATCCCCGGAACTGGAGGAATCAGCCGCCTCACTGGGAGCCGGAAATTTCTACAACCTCAGACATATGATCGTTCCGCTTATAATGCCCTCCTTTCTGGCGGGAGCGGCCTATGCTTTTATCAGGAGTATGACAGCCTTCAGCGCTGTCATTTTCCTGATCTCCGCGAGGTGGAATCATATGTCCGTACTTATCCTGGCGCAGACTGAGATTATGAGACTGGGAACGGCAGCGGTTATGGCCAGCTCTTTGATACTCCTTATAGCCCTGGTTATCGGAGCTCTCAGTCTGCTGCTGAGATTCAAACCGGGAATGCGGTCGGCTCTCTCCCGCCTGACCCTCTATTTCAGACCGCCATAAGATCCATTCCTCCCCGACAGGGGAGTCGGTCAGCACCGCAATTTCCAGAATGAAACCTTAAAAGACAGGAGAAGATGTGGAAGCCTATATAAGCCTTCGCCAGGTCAGTAGAAGATATAAGAACAAAGACAGAAGCGTAACAGCCGTAGACCGACTCTCCCTGGACATTGAAAGGGGTGAGTTTATGACTCTCCTCGGACCTTCGGGCTGCGGAAAAACCACTCTTCTGCGCATCCTTGCGGGGTTTGAAAAACCGGACGAAGGTGAGATTCTGCAGGAGGGGATGAGCCTGGAGGGGATTCCTCCCTATAAGAGGAACATGCCCATGGTCTTTCAAAACTATGCATTGTTTCCCCATATGACCGTCTTTGAGAATATTGCCTATGGTCTTAAAGCAGCCGGAAAGTCACGTGATGTCATACGTAACGATGTGGCCGTGGCCTGTCAGGCGGTCAACCTTATGGGCCTGGAAGACCGTTATCCCGGTGAGCTTTCCGGGGGACAGCAGCAGAGAGCCGCTCTGGCCAGAGCCCTGGTGATGAAAAGCCGGATCATACTCTTCGACGAACCCCTGTCCCATCTGGACGAGAAACTGAGATCCCAAACCCGGAGAGAGATCAAAAGACTGCAGAAAATGCTGAATCTGACCGTCCTTTACGTCACCCATGACCAGGCCGAAGCCCTCAGCCTGTCAGACCGGATCGCGGTTATGAACAAGGGGCGCATCCTGCAGACAGGAACACCGGAAGAGATCTACCGAAACCCCGGGGAACCCTTTATCGCCGATTTTATCGGCAGCGCCAACTTTCTGGAGGCCCGCATTGAGGAGATAGAGGGGACGCGGATGACCCTGAAACTTCAGGATCGTCTTCTTGTCGTCAACAAGAGAAAGAATGAGAGTTTCAGTGAAGGAGAGGAGGTCTATCTTGCGGTCCGTCCGGAAGCACTGAGCCTGAGCGACGATCCGACGGATTTCAAGGCTGTTCTGGATCTTCGTTCGTTTATGGGATCAACGGTGGAATATAAACTGGAGTTTGAAGGAACATTTATTACGATTACGGAAGAGAGTAGCAGGGACGAAAAGCCGGAAACCGGTCAGATCCTGTTCTTCCGCATAAACAGGGAAGATCTGAGGATTTACAGGAAGTAGCCGTTTGATTCGAATACCGCCCTCCCCGCTGGCCATGAAAATCTCCTTCATGCCATACGAGGCCTTCTGACCGCTGCCTCCTCAGGAGCGCTGCCAGCGGCAGAAACGGGCTTCGGCCCGATCCACAAGAAAGAACAGCAGAAGCCCCGCGAGACTGAGGGCCATGATGCCGGCAAACATCTCATCATAATCCAGGCGTGACCAGGCATCCATAATATACCAGCCTATCCCTTTGCGGGTCGCGAAGGTTTCCGCCAGAAAGAGAACGGCGATTGAGGTTCCCAGATTCATTCTCAGGGAGGAGAAGATCCGGGGGAGCAAAGCGGGAAGCAGAATATGACGGAAGGCATCACGCCGACGGCCTCCCAGGCTGTGCAGGGCGTCGAAGTAGCGGGAACTGAGCCCGGCGGCTTCATCTCTGATATGAAGATAGAAGGGAAAGAAAACAATGAGAGCCACAAAGAAGATCTTGGCTCCGTTTCCCAGTCCCAGAAAGAGAAGGATCACCGGCAAAAGGGCCACCTTGGGAACGGGAAAGAGAAGGTACATCCCGGGACTGATGATCCTGTCGGCCCTGCGGCTGCGTCCCGCTGCCATTCCCAGAAAAAAGGCGGGGAGAAAGCCCAGCACCAGGGCGGCCAGGACGCGAAAAAGGGAGATCAGAAGATGGGGACTCAGCTCTCCGCTGCCCAGTCCTTCAAGCATCACCAGAAACACGCGCCCGGGGGGCGGCAAAAAGGGAAACCCCGTTAAAACCGATGCGCAATGCCAGACAAGCAAGAGGATGGTCAGAGAAAGAAATGAAGATTTCACCTCTTTCCTCCCGTATGTTCTTCAAAAGCCTTCCTCAATCCGCGGCAGGCTTCAAAATAGGCCTCCCTGCGCCGGAAACCGGGTCCTTCGCTCTGGTTTTCCAGACTATACAGCTCCCCCTGCCGGTTCATAATATGGATACGATCGCCCAGATAGACGGCCTCCTCCATACTGTGGGTCACCATCACAAGGGTAAGCGCCCTTCCGCTCTCCCGGCCCCAGTGCCAGAGTCTGTCCTGGAGCTCCTCTCTCGTCATAGCGTCCAGGGAGGAGAAGGGCTCGTCCAGAAGCAGGACTTCCGGCTCCAGAATCAAAGCCCGGCCGATGGCCAGTCTCTGCCTCTCACCACCCGAAAGTTCCCGGGGAAAGGCGTTCCCGCGGGGGGTTAAATCAAGGATATGGAGCATGCGATCGACGTCTCTCTTTACAAGGGACTTTTTTTCCCCCCGGATCATCAAACCAAGGGCCAGATTGTCCCGCACCCTCTTCCAGGGGAAAAGACCGTGATCCTGAAAGACGAAGGCCGTTTCCTTCCGCCCGGCGACAGCGGGCTTTCCGGCCACATCGACCGTTCCGGAAGAGGGCGGCAGCAGTCCCGCCGCCAGGGAGAGAAGGGTTGATTTTCCGCAGCCCGAGGGACCGATCAGAAGATGAAAGCCCCCCTTCTCCCAGTTATGGTTCAGCCCGGAAAAAAGTGATTCTTCACCGGGATAGGAGAAACAGAGATCCCGGAACTCAATCAAGTTCCGCTCCCCAGCGAAAGGCGTTCTCCCGGGGGAAGCCCATCAGAGCCATCACCCTGTCGCAGCTGTGATCAACAATATCCTGAAGACTCCGGGGAGCCGTATAGAAGGCGGGAACCGGGGGCATGATGATTCCTCCCGCTCTGTCCACCTTAAGCATATTCTCCAGGTGAATGGCTGAGAGAGGGGTTTCCCGGCACATCAGAATCAGCTTCCGCCTCTCCTTGAGGCAGACGTCCGCCGCCCTCTCGATAAGATTGGAGGAAACGCCCGAGGCGATGCGCCCCAGAGCGCCCATGCTGCAGGGAGCGATGATCATTCCCTCCATGGGAGAAGAGCCGCTGGCTGCAGGAGATCTGAAGTCCCGGGAGTCTGTAAAACGGAGCCTTCCCTTCAAGGCAAGATCTTTGAGCCAGGAATCGGCACTCCGTCCGGTCTCATCGCCAATAATCCCTGCAGCCGTATCGGACCAGATAAGATGGAGTTCCACATCCAGGGCCAGAAGCCGTTCTGCCAGGGTCAGACCGTAGACGGCGCCGCTGGCTCCTGTCAATGCCAGAACGATGGATTTGTTTCTGCCCGTGCTTTTATCAGTGACCATACCATCCATTATATCAGACTCCCGCATCCTGCAGAGCCCGGAAGAAAACGCCGCCGGGCAGATAGAGGTCCAGCAGGACAAAGACCATAAGAAGGGGTGAAAGGATCTGGTTCAGATGATAGGCCGCCAGGGGAATCCATCTGACCTCACCCTTGCGGGCCAGAAGATGCTCTGCGCCGAGAATAAGTGCGGCAAGTCCAAGGCCGAGAAAAAACCAGATTCTCAGGGGATAGAAGAGCGCCGTCAGAGACCAGCAGAAGAGGGCTCCCAGGTGACTGAGTCCCGATAGGACAAGGCCTCCCTGCCGTCCGAAACGGGCGGGAAGCGAATGAATGCCGTTTTTCCGGTCATGTTCGATATCCTGCAGGGCGTAGATGATATCGAATCCGGCGATCCAGAGGGCCGTGCCGGCGGTCAGGGGAAAGAATCGAAATTCAAAGCGTCCGGCCAGGGCCAGAAAGCTGCCCATCACCGCGGCGGAGCAGGTAATGCCCAGCCAGTAGTGGCAGAGCCATGTAAAACGCTTGGTAAAGGAGTAGCCTCCGATCAGAAGGGCCGCCGCGGGAACCAGGGCCAGACAGAGGGGATTCAGCATCCATGCCGCCACAAGCAGAAGGGCGCCGCAAACTGCCGTAAAAAACCAGAGTTCAAGGGCTTTCACCCTTCCGGCGGGCAGGTCCCGTTCCGACGTGCGGGGATTGGCGGCGTCAATCTCCCGGTCGATCAGACGGTTCAGGGCGTTGGCTCCGTTCCGGGCACCGAAGACGGCCAGAAAGATCCAGAGAGAATCGCTCAGCCCGGGACGGCCTCCGCTCTCCATAAGGAGGGCGCAAAGGGCCAGGGGGAGGGAGAACAGGGTGTGCTCCATCATCACCGCCCGGCTGATCCCCCGCCCCTTTTTCAGACCCGAGGCGGCGAATCGGCGGAGGCGGGTCAGGGTTCCGGTCGGGGCATCAGTCAAGGCCCAGCTCCTTCCAGCGCCGGCTGACCTTCTCTTTAACCTCTTCGCTCATAACAATATCGTCGGGCCACTCCCGGTGATGGTCGTCCAGAGGACCCTTGCGGGTGGCGTCTATCCCCAGACGGGTGCCGAACCGGGCCCTGGGGGAGGCATGATCCAGGGTGTCCAGAGGTCCTTTGCTCATGATCAGGTCTCTTTCGGCGTCGATGTTGTTGAACACCTTCCACATCACCTTGCTCAGATCCTGCACATCCACATCGTCATCCACTACGATGATCATCTTGGTGTACATCATCTGCCCCAGTCCCCAGAGACTGTTGAGCAGCTTGTGAACATGACCGGGATACCGTTTTTTAATGGAGAGTATGGCGCAGTTATGAAAGACCCCTTCCAGAGGAAGATTCATATCCACGATCTCGGGATTGATCATCTTGATCAGGGGAAGGAAGATCCGCTCGGTGGCTTTGGCCATATAGCAGTCCTCCATGGGGGGCTGGCCCACAATGGTGGCCGGGAAGACGGGCTTCTTCCTGCGGGTCATACAGGTTACATGGAAGACAGGATAGTCATCGCTCAGGGAGTAGTATCCCGTATGATCGCCGAAAGGGCCCTCCCGGTGCAGAGGCTCTGAAGGGTCCACGTAACCTTCCAGTACGAATTCCGCATTGGCGGGCACCTGAAGATCGTTCGTTACGCATTTAACCGTCTCCACAGGCTTGCCCCGCAGGTATCCGGCGAAAAAGAGCTCGGAAATCCCCTCGGGCATGGGAGCGGTGGCGGAATAGGTCACAGCGGGATCGTCTCCCAGAGCAACGGCCACAGGCATACGTTCTCCCCGCTCTTTGTACTTCTGGTAGTAATGGGCCCCGTCTTTGTGATGATGCCAGTGCATCCCCGTGCTGGTCTTGTCGAAGACCTGCATCCTGTACATCCCCATATTCTGGGCTCCCGTATCGGGATCCCTGGTGATCACCAGAGGAAGGGTAAAGAAGGGCCCCCCGTCACCGGGCCAGCAGGTCAGGACGGGCAGAGTACTCAGGTCCGGATCGTGATCCACCACCTGCTGGCAGGGGGCGCTCATCACCTTGCGGGGAAAAAAGAGGCGGGCCCACTTCATTTTAGGGAAGAAGCTCATCACATCCAGCTGGCGCATCTGCCCGAAAGCCCAGGTCATCAACTCCTCCAGCTCGGCAGCCTTCTCATCCAGAGTCTCCGCTCCCAGGGCCAGGGCCATACGCTCATAACTGCCCATGGCATTGATCAGTACGGGATACTCTGAATCCTTCACATTTTCGAAGAGCAGAGCCGGGCCGTAAGCCTTACTGACCCTGTCGGTAATTTCAGTGATCTCCAGATAGGGATCCACTTCGGCGGGGATGCGTTTGAGCTCACCTTTCTTCTCCAGGGCGGAGATAAAATCCTGCAGACTCTTATAGGCCATATCGTCTACTCCCTGCTGCCGGTATTGACCACAAGATCATCGTAGACAGGATGCTCGTCCACGCCGTACTTCTCGCTGAACCAGTCCTGAACGCTCAGCAGGGTCTCCCGGGAAGGGAGGCTGACTTCACTGTACTCGGGAACGGGATAGTCCGCATCTTCGGGAAGCCGCAGCTTCTCATAGAGCAGGCTTCTGTAGGCCTCCGGATCGGCATTGATCTTTTTTACAGCCCTGTTCCACTCCCCGGCCAGGGTTTCGGCGGCTTCGGGGGAGGCGTTCAGGAAGGTCTCGGAGAACAGCAGCACCGCCGGTTCCAGACCGCTTCCTTCCTGGCTGCGGATCACCGAAAACTCACCGGCCGGCAGAGCCTGAGCCATCACATCGGTCAGACAGGCCAGAGGGATCTTTCCGGTTCTGAGCATTTCAAGACGGACGGGAACACTGGGAACGGCGACCTTCTCCAGTCTCTCCCTGCGAATCTCTCCGGGAACCAGCTGATCCACCATATATTCGATGATGGAATTCTCAGAAAGGCCGACGATCCAGAGATTGTCCTCCCTGAAGGTCTTGTGGCCGATGATCTGAAAACAGCTCTCCGTGACGGTCAGGATGCGCAGATTCGTCCCCTGGCGATGAAAGTTCAGCTGGGAGATCATATCCCCCATCATTCCGTCCAGCTCCCCCAGCTGCATGGCCGTATCCCGTTCCCGGGCGCTCATAAAAGGGACTGCTTCCACACTCTCCATCAGAAAGAGAGGCAGGGCTCCCGCATCAGGCATCACAGCAATTCTGACAGGAAGCGTCTGCTTTTCCGCCGTTTCACTGTCCTGAGATCCCGCGGCTGCAAGGGGCATTGCCGAGATGGCAACAAAAAGAATAAGTCCTATTTTTTTAATCATTATTTACCTCATTGATCATCTGCATCACGCGGTCGAGTGCGACCAGCATGGCGTCTATGGTTTTATCCTCAACCACAAGGGGAGGCTGAAAGGCCAGGACATTCCGTCCCAGACCGTTCTTTCCAATCAGATAGCCCTCGTCCTTCATGGCTTCCAGAATGCGGTCGGTTCTTTCGGCCGAATCCCCCTCTTCCCCATCCCGTACTGGAAGGCCCAGCATCAGGCCCAGTCCCCGGACCTCTCCCAGAAAACCGTAGCCGGCAGAGATCTCCTGGAGCCCCGTTTTCAGGTTTTTCCCCTTCCGGGCGGCCTCTTCCACAAGATTCCTGTCCCGGATATAGTCCAGCACCCCCAGAGCGGCGGTGCTGGAGACGGGATTTCCTCCCAGGGTGGAGGCAGACGGCCTGTTCAGTGAGGCCGCCACCTCATCGGAGGCGGCAAAGAATCCTATGGGGAAACCGTTGCCAAGAGCCTTGGCCCCGACCAGGATATCGGGCACAAAGTCATAGTGCTCCATGGCGAACATCTTCCCCGTCCGGGCGAATCCCGTCTGTACTTCGTCGGCGATAAAAAGGACGCCCTTCTCCCTCATCAGGGGAGCGCTCTTCTCGAAGAAGTCGGCCTGAAGGGGATAGATGCCCCCGTTTCCCTGGACGGGCTCGCCCATAACGGCGGCGATTTTGTCGCCGCGCTCTTTCAGGATACGGCAGAGCTCCTCTGCATCGGCGGCGAAATGGACGGGGATATCGTCCAGAAAGGGATCGGTCCGCCACATGGGAATACCGTTGGCCGCGGAACTGAGGCAGGTCCGGCCGTGGAGGCTGCGCTCCAGGGCGACGAACTCCCGTTTCCCGGTATGAAGACGGGCCAGAAGCATGGCCCCTTCGTTGGCCTCGGAACCGGAGTTGCAGAAGAAGCTCCGTCTGAGATTCCCCGGCAGAAGTTCCGCCAGACGTCCGGCAAGTTCTACAACGGGCTGGGTCAGATAGATGCTGGTGGTATGTTGAAGGGTTCGGATCTGTTCGATCACCCTCTCGTTGATTTCGTCATTGCAGTGTCCGCAGTTCATCACCGAGACTCCCGCAAAAAAATCGGCGTATCTCTTTCCTTCACTGTCCGTCAGGAAGGCGCCCTTTCCCGAGACAATCTGGGGGGGATCTTTGTAAAAATGAAACGAGCAGGGCATCAGAGACTCCTGCTTGGCCTTAATAATTTTTTCAGGACCCCAGTATCCGGTCTCTGAGGCGGAATTATCAGAATTTCTGTGCGCCATAGCTGTAACCTCCTCTTACGGATTTCAGATTTTTCAGGATTTCCGCCCCCTGCTCCGGCTTATCCAGAGCCTGATTCACCGCCGCCAGCAGAGGACCCATCTCATCGACACCGTAGTCCTGCAGATCCAGACGGAAGCGGCTGTACCCCGCGGCAGAGAGCTCCTCCAGCCGGGGCAGAAGGCTGTACTCCGTTTCGGGCAGAAGATGATAGCGCTCCCAGGCGTCTTTGCGGATCCTCAGGGAGCTCTCTCCCGTATCCAGAACAAACTCATCGGCGCCGGTTCCGCTCACATCATGATCCATATACATCAGGGTGGGGACGCCGTGAAGAACGGGCTCGGCCTCCATGCTCCCGGCCGTCTTCCGTCCTGCCGGGAGGGCCAGAAGGGAGTCGAAAGGCAGCTCCAGAGACGGGGTCCATCCCGAGGCGCCCTGAGCGGCCATAAAGGCGGCGGCCCGGGAGTTATAGAGATTCATACTGCTGTCGCAGTGGATGTTCATTCCCGATGCGGCGGTCCACTCGAATTGACCGGCATGCCCGATCATCAGGCCGTCCAGCGCCCCTTTCAGCGCGGGATGAGAGGCAAAAAGAGTCTCAAAGAGCTCTTTCTGTCCCTCTCCCGTCATCCTGGGAAGAGCCAGAAAGAGTTCCGTTCCCTTCTCATGACAGCCTGAAGCCAGTTCCGACAGTTCCTTTCGGGAGGCGGGAATCTCTGGCGCAAAGGGCTCTACGGAGAGATAGATCCGGTAGGGAGCGAAATCCAGAGCCCGGAGGGCCTGTTCCACGCTTCCGACTTTAACGGAAAAGATCAGGTCGGCATGCGGACCGGCGGCGGCTCCCGGGGGGCTGCCCGCAGGCTCATCGTCAAGGGAGTGACGGGATTCCCTGGTGGGAGTGCTGAACATCTTGCCGGTGGAGTAGAATTTTCCGCTCCCCTCCCCGCGGCGGTTGATATTGGCCTGTCCGGGTCTCCCGAAAGCATAGGCTGTGGAGTAGTCCCGTTTCTTGAAAGGCTCCATGGCGGTCCTCTCCGCATGAGCATGGGCGACCGGATCGTCAAGGAAGCGGTCCAGCGCCTCGCCGTATCTATTGATCAGGGGAACGATAAAGTCGGCGGCCCGCATTCGTCCCTCTATCTTGAAGGAGCAGATCCCCGCCAGAATCATATCGGAAAGATGGGAGTAGAGACTGAGATCTTTCACCGCCAGGGGGAAGGGCTCCGAGGCTCCCGAAAAAGGCCAGCGGCAGGGCTTGAGACAGCGCCCCCGGTTGCTGGACATACCGAAAAGATAGGAGCTGTAGAGACACTGGGAACCATGGACGGCGCACATATCTCCGTGGGTGAAGTACTCCAGTTCCATGTCCGTCTGGAGGGAGAGTGTGCGAACCTGATCCAGGCTCATCTCACGGGACAGGACCACCCGGCTGATCCCCCATCTCTCCAGGCGTCGGATCATATCCGGATTGTGGACGTTCATCATCACCGACCCATGAAGGGGAATGGACATTCCCTTTTCCTTCGCCATGGCGATTACGGCCGGATCCTGGACGATCAGGGCATCGGGAGAGATCTCCTGAAGCAGATCCAGATACTCATCCGCCTGATTCAGTTCGGCAGGGTCCAGAAGGCTGTTCACGGTGATATAGGTTCTCTTGCCCTTTTCCCGGGCCAGCTCCACCGCCTGCTTCAATTCTTCATTGCTGAGGTTGTAGCCCTTACGGATCATCCTCATATTCAGAGACTGTCCGCCGCAGTAGACGGCGTCGCAGGCGGAATCACAGATCTGTCTGAAAATATCAAATGTCCCGGCGGGAGCCAGAAGCTCCAGGGACCTGTTGTTCCATTGTCTTTGCATGCCGAACATTATAGGAATTTCGAGTCCTCTTTGGAACAGGAAAAAACAGTCTGAACGGGAATAAAACGAGACCTAAAAGACCGTAAGTCCGGGCCCCTTTTTCAATCCTCTTTTTTCACCCAGCCGGAGGCCTCCCGGCCGGCGATATTTCCGAATACCATGGCGTCGGTCAGGGAGTTCCCACCCAGCCGGTCTCTGCCGTGAATTCCTCCTGTGGCCTCTCCGGCGGCATAGAGACCGGGGATAGGCTTACCGTCCATATCCAGGACCCGGGCTCTTCTGTCGATATGCAGGCCGCCCATGCAGTAGTGGATCCCCGGCCTGACCTTAATGGCGTAGAAGGGCGGAGAGAAATGACTCCGGTTCAGGTCCTCTCTGCCGAAAGAGGGATCCACGCCCTGAGTCAGCGCCCGGTTCCAGCAGTCCAGAGTCTCCCGCAGCCTCACGGGGGAAACACCGAGTTTATCGGCCAGAGCCTCGGCAGACTCGCCCTGAAGAACCAGCTCCAGATCGAAGTAGTATTCCACGGCCTGCAGGCTTTCCCTGATCCCCTGGTTGAAGACCAGCCAGGCCTGCCCCTTCTCCTGACTCAGGATATCCCGGCTCAGGGGTTCCCGGAACCTCATCTCATTTGTAAAACGCCTGCCCGATTGATTCAGAAGGATGCCTCCATTTCCCCGCAGGGCCTCGGTGATCAGAATTCCGAAATCGGGCTCTACGGTGGGATGGATCTGAATGTCCCCCATATTGATCAGGACCGTAGGCAGATCCTCGGTGAGGGAGACAAAATCACCCGAGGCGCTGGCCGCATTGGTGGTATTAAAGCCCTTGAGAGAGGGATTGGCCCGGGCCACCATTTCGGGGCTTCCCCCGAATCCGCCTGTGGCGATCACCACGGCCCCGGCCCTGATGCTGTAGACCCGGCCGGTACTGTTCTCCACCTCGACCAGAAGCCCTTTCCTGTCCTTTTCGATGCTCAAAGCCCTGTTCTCATGCCTCAGATCTATGCCCTGCCGCTCCATCTCACGGAAGAGAACGCGGCTCACTTCAAGCCCCACGGGCTTTCCTCCGGAAGGGCGGAAGGTCCGCCTTTCGCTGTGACCGGCGAGAAGTCCCTGCTCCGAAAGATCGGCTCCCAGATTTTTCAGATAACTGAGGACGGCCCAGCTGCCCTCCACCATGGTGCGGATCAACTCGGGATTTCCAATATAACGTCCGGCCTCACTGGTATCCGAGATATAGGGGTCCACATCATCCATGGAGACGGCGGCATTAAATCCTGCGGAGGCACGACGGCTGTTCCCGCCCGCATAGGGCATCTTCTCCAGAACCACAAGAGACCCGGTCTCTTCATGGCAGGCCAGAGCCGCCGACATACCCGCCGCACCGGCTCCGATCACCACCACGTCGGCCTCTTCGGGAAGATAGAAAGAGGCGGTCACACCGCCGAAGATAAGCAGTGTGATAATAAAGAGAACGGTAAGGGCTCTCATTCGGCTCCCTTGACCCTGTAGTAATGCTGGGGACGGCCGATCTTACCGTATCGGAGTTCCACCTCCAGAAGCTCCTGTTTCTCCATAAAGTCCAGATAGCGACGGATGGTCACCCGGGCGATGCCCAGACGCTCCCCCATCTGCTCGGCCGTAAAGGCTTCGCTGACGCCCAGCACCTCTTTGCGAACCAGTTCATAGGTTTTATAGCTCATGCCCTTATCCAGTTCCTCGGGCAGGGGGTTTTCCGTGTTTGAGCTCTTACGGAAAACCTGATCCAGAGACTCCTGATCGAAGTCCTGCTGGCGGTCCACGCCTCCCATCCTCTCTCTGACATCTTCCACTGCCTTTTTAAAGCGGGCAAAGGTGAAGGGTTTTACCAGATAGTCAGCCGCCCCGAGATGAAGGGCCCGTTCCACCGTAGCGGGACTCTTGTCGGCGGTGATAAAAATCACATCTATGCCTATCTTACGGCTTCGGACCCACTGAAGAAGATCAGGCCCCCGCCCTGTGGGAAAATAAACATCCAGCAGCATCAGATCGAAGGACTCGGTATCCAGCATCTCCCGGGCCTTCTCCAGACTGTCCGCCAGGGAGACCTTCTCCACAAAAGGCAGGCGGGAGGCGAAGCGGCTGTTGATATCTCCTACCATGGGATCGTCTTCTACAATCAGAATATTCATTGCATATCTCCTGTACTCGTCAGCATATCCGGAGGCAGGGGCAGGGTTACGGTGATGCGGCACTGACCGGGACGGGAGGAGACGCGGAGCTCACCCTCCTTATGCCGAACCCTCTGGCCGACCATATACAGTCCCAGACCCCGGTTTTCACCCTTGGAACTGACGCCCTTCTCAAAGCAGCGTTCACTGTCGCTGAGTCCCCCGCCGTTATCTTCGACCTCAAGAAAAAGCCTCTCCCTCTCCCTCCGGACGGTAACGATAATTTTTCCGTCCGATCGTCCGGCCAGCTCCTCGAGGCTGTTCTCGATCAGATTTCCCAGAACCAGATGAACGGTGTTCTTGTGAAGGCAGCCCTCGGGGAGAAAGCTGTTCTCATTCAGTTGAAAAACGGTCTTCTGCTCCTGGGCCTTGTTGTACTTCCCCAGAAGGAGTCCCGCTGTGGAAGGTTCACGGATCAGGCTGTTAAGCTGCCCCGTAATCTCGCTCCGGCTGTGGCTTATCTCCGAAATATAGCCGACCGCTTCCTCATACTCTTCCAGTTCAATCAGACCGGCGATGGTATGAAGCTTGTTCAGAAACTCATGATTCTGGGCCCTGAGCCCTTCATTTATCTGCTTGATGCCCGTCAGCTCCTCCGCCCTGACGCGAACGGTGGTCAAATCTTCCAGAAGGGCCGTTGCTCCCAGAATCTGACCGGTCTCCTCGTCCGGAATAGGCTCAAAGCGGTAGTGCAGAGCATCACCCATCCGGGAAAAAAGCTCATGCTGTACGGGGATTCCATTCTCCAGACAGAGCCTGAAGCCCTTGCCGAATCCGTAGAGATCCACCGGCTGCTCAAGATCGGCAGGCTTCAAGCCCGCCAGAGAAGCGGCAGAGGCGTTGAAGTAGATAATCTTCCCGTCCTGATCCGCCGTAATAATCCCCTCTCTCAGGTTCTCCAGGGTCATGGCCCTCTGCCCCAGGAGCCGGGAAATCTCCTTCGGCTCCAGGCCGGACATGGACTTCTTGATGCTGTAGGAGAGGTAAGTGGAGGAGTAGAGGCTGACAAAAAGAGCGATGAGCAGAAAGAAGATAAAGATCTGAATATTGAGGCTGATCTCCTGGTAGACCCGGCCGTTGAGCAGACCGGCCACCACTAGTCCCACCGCCTCTCCCTGATAGAAGACGGGGGCGATCCCTTCAACAGCGGGAAAGCCGACGCTTCCGGTCTCCCTGACCACCACATGGGGAGAGTCCAGCAGGGAGAGAAGAAAATCATCCTCCGTCAGGGTTCCCAGCAGGGCGGGATAGTTATGAGAGTAGTAGCGCCCCTCCCTGTTCAGCACATAGATATACTGGCTTCTGGTAGACAGACGGAGGCTCTCCATCTTCCTCTGAATGGAGATACTGCCGTTGGTCCGGTTCAGATCCCTCTGCAGCCCCTCCATTCCGGCGATGGTCAGGGCCTGGTCCCGGGCGGAGAGCTCCATCTGTTTGCGGGTAGCACTGAACCACTGCTGGAACACAAGGCTGCCCATCAGGATCAGGAGGAGGGTTGTAAATGTTCCCGTAGCCAGGGATATCTTGCGGTTCAGTTTCATCTGTATTTTTTCTGGTTCATCATCAGGACCTTAGTTCTAAAACCAATTATAGGCCTATTGGGGGGATAAAAAAAAGACGGTCTCTCCGAAGAAAGACCGTCCTGTATGCGGGGCTTAAAATCCCCTTAAAGGCTGTGCCTACTTGGAAGCGTAAGCGGCAGCGTTGTTACCGGCGATCCGGCCGAAGGTGGTGATGTCGACCATGGCGTTACCACCCAGTCTGTTACCTCCGTGAACTCCACCGGTAACCTCACCGGCTGCGTACAGTCCCTTCACAACCTCACCGTCTGTATTGTAGACCTGAGTCTCGCTGTCAATCTCGAGTCCTCCCATACAGTGGTGTACGGCGGGTCCGACCTCAACCATATAGAAGGGAGCGGTCATCAGCTTGCGGGGCATATCGGGACGATCAAAGTCGGGATCACTTCCGGCATCGACATATCCATTATAGGTATCGACAGTGGCCTGAAGAGCAGCGGCATCCAGATCCATGGCGGCGGCAATCTCTTCGATGCTGTCGGCCTGGGTCAAAAGACCGGCCTTGGCATACTTTTCAATAGCCTTCAGAGATTCGCGGACACCCTGGTCGAAAAACAGGAATGCGGTCTGTCCTTCCTGCTCCAGCTCAGCCTCGGAAACAACGTCTCTGGTCTGCAGCTCGGATACGAAACGTGCGGCTTCACGGTTAACCAGAATGGCTCCGTTTCCGCGGACCGCTTCTGTGATCATCTTGTTCTTTACGGGAACAACGGTGGGGTGAGTCTGGATCTGCTCCATATCAACCAGAGAAACATTCAGAGATTTCACCAGATCGATGGCGTCTCCGGTAGCTCCAGGGTGGTTGGTGGTTCCGAAGCCCTTCAGTTCGGGTTTGAAGCGGACGACCTTCTCCTGGCTGGCACCGAATCCTCCGGTAGCAACGATAACGGCCTTGGCAGAGATATGATAGCTTCCATCGGCGGTTTCAACGTCAACACCCGTAACCACACCGGCTTCGGAAGTGATGGCGGTAACCTTGCTGTCTGTGCGGATATCAGAAACCTGATCGGCAGCCGTGTTGAGAACGCCTGCGACATGAGCACCTACTCCGGCGCCTCCGGTAGGTCTGTGGGTTCTGTTATTGGTAGAACCGCCCATACGTCCGACATCGCTCAGGTCTGCACCCAGAGAAATCAGCCACTCAACGGTTGACGCAGAGTTGGAAGTCAGAGTCTTTACCAGCTCGGGGTTGTTCAGGTTCTTACCGCCCTTCATGGTGTCGGCATAGAACTGATCAATAGAATCTTCGATCCCCTTGGCTTTCTGCTGCTCGGTATAGGAAGCGTTCAGACCGCCGGTGGCGTAGTTGGTGTTACCACCGACGAAGGCCATCTTTTCCAGAACGATCACCTTGGCGCCCGCATCTCCGGCAGCCTTGGCGGCGGACAGTCCGGCACCACCGGCACCGATGATTACGATATCTGCAGAATCATCCTCGAGGGCGGCCTTGGTATCGGCGGCGGCAGAGGAAGCGACCTTCTCTCCGGTAGCGGCCTGAGCCAGGGCGGCCTGGATGGCGGCGATCATACCGGCAGAAGTCTCGGAAGCACCGCTTACGGCGTCGATGTCTCCGCTGTTGGCCTTAACGGCTCTCTCGATCAGAGTATTCATGGGCTTCAGGCTGAACTCGGACTCGGGGTTCTCAACAACCTCGATGGACTCGATAGCCTTGTCGCTTACGGTTACGGATACGACGATGGTACCCCCGTGACCCTGACCTTCACCGGTGTAGGTACCGGCGGTGTACAGGGACTTACCGGAACATCCGGCGAACAGAAACAGAACGGTAGCCAGTACGGCAGCCATGCTAAAAAGTTTCTTCATGTTTTTGCACTCCTATAGGATATAGATAAATGATAATTGATAAAAAAATAGCGATACAAACCTACCCTTTGCTTCAAAAAATGACAATCTTTTGAAAGTTATTGGCCTTTTTGTTCTTATTGGTCACAAAACCGTGCAATTTTCATCGTTTTGGGAGATTTCAATGACCAAAAAAAAATCATTCCTTGATCGCCATCACTATCTACTGAATAATGAGGATTCGATAAAGAAAGATTGAATCCCGTAAAATACGGGGCAGACTATAATTGTCTAAGCTCAAGGAGAGACCATGAAGAAAATTGTTATTCTGGGTGGGGGCTATGCCGGTGTACATGCCGGTAAGATCTTCCACAAAGCCTTTAAAAAAGACAAGGATGTGGAGATCACCCTGATCGACAAGAACAGATACCACACTCTGATGACCGAGCTCCATGAGATCGCCGGAAGCCGGGTAGACCGCAGCTGCGTCAGGATCTCCTTCGACCGGATCTTCTCCGGTAAAAAAGTGAATGTCGTTCAGGACGAAATCGTCCGCCTGGCTCCCGAAGAGAACGCCCTCTACTCGGAAGACAGGAAGTATGAGTACGATTACCTTCTGATGGGAACCGGCGCCGAGCCCACGGACTTCGGCATCCCCGGGGTCAAGGAGCACAGCTTCCCCCTGTGGAGCTTCAAGAACGCCGTCCGCATCCGCGACCATATCACCGAAGTCTTCCGCAAGGCCTCCGTCGAGAAGGATATAGAGAAGAGAAAGACCCTGATGACCTTCGCCGTTGCCGGCGGCGGATTCACCGGTGTGGAAATGGTGGGAGAGCTGATCGAACAGCTTCCCCTGCTCTGTGAAGAGTACCACATTGATCCCGATGAAGTTGAGCTGATCAATGTAGAGGGTCTGCCTGACATTCTGAACATGATTCCCGAAGGCCCCCGTGAAAAGGCCAAAAACTATATGAAGAAGAAGGGCGTCAAGATCCTTCTGAACTCTCTGATCACCAGGGCCGAACCCGACTCCTTCACCCTGAAGGACGGAACGACCATCAACTGCAATACCCTGATCTGGACCTGCGGTGTCAAGGGCTCCGAGTTCGGCGGAAGCACCGGCCTGGAGATCGGACACGTCGACCGCCTGAGGGTAGACAAGAAGATGAAGACTCCCGATCACGACAATATCTATCTGGCCGGTGACGCCATCTGGCTGCTGGAGGATGAAAGACCCGTTCCTCAGATCGTTGAAGCCGCCGAGCAGACCGCTGCCGTAGCCGCCCACAACATCATTCACGCCATGACCGGCAAGGGCAAGGAAGAGGAGTTCAAGTCCAACTTCCACGGCTTTATGGTCTCCATCGGTGGAAAATACGCCGTCTCCCACACCGGAGGCTTCTCCATGTCCGGTTTCCCCGCCATGGCCATCAAGCACCTGGTCAACGTTTACTATCTGCACACCGTCGCCGGCGTCAACGCCTGGTGGAACTACCTGAAGCATGAAATCTTCGGTATCGAAAACAAGCGCTCCCTTCTGGGCGGTCTGGTTTCGGCCAAGATCAACGGTCTGTGGGCCCTCCCCCTCCGCCTCTGGCTGGGACTGATGTGGGTCATCGAAGGAGCCAACAAGATCGGCGAAGGCTGGTTCAACGTGGAGAAGGGCTCCAGCTCCGCATGGATGTTTTCATCCGGCGTGATCCAGGCCGGACTGCCCGTTGCCGATGCCGGATCTGCCGCCAGTGAGGCTGCCGCAGAGACCGAAGCCGTCGTGGAAACCGTGCAGCAGGCCGCCGATGCCGTATCCGCCGCTTCCGAAGCCGTCGTGGAAACCGCTCAGGCCGCCGAAAAGGTATGGGGCCCCCTCTGGGATCTCAGCAGCCCCATCCTGTCCTGGGACAATCCCCTGGTCACATGGTTCCGCCAGACCTTTATGGACGGCATGGCCGCCTATATTCCCTTCAACATCTTCCAGATCATGGTCGTCTCCGTGGAAATGGCTCTGGGACTGGCCCTGATGGGAGGTCTTTTCACCTTCCCCGCAGCGGGCGTATCCATCATCATGTGTATTGTGTTTACCCTGTCCGGTCTGTTCAGCTGGAGCCAGCTCTGGTTTATCTTCGGTGCCGTCGTCCTTCTGGGCGGAGCCGGAAGAAGCCTGGGACTGGACTACTGGGCCATGCCCTGGCTGAAGAAAGCCTGGAACGGTACCGCCCTGGCTCAGAAGAGCTACCTCTACTTCGGAGAACCCGTAAAGAAAATCCGGAGGAAGAAGTAATTTGAATCTTCACCCCCTCTGGCAGAACCATCCCACCCTGATCCCCGCCCTTGAAGAGGTAGGGGCCCATCTTAAGGCCTGTGCCGATGAGAGCCCTGCGGGAATAAGGGAGGACCTCTCCCGTATTCTGCTGAATCCGGGAAAGATGCTGCGTCCCGCCTTTGTTCTTCTTGCCGCGTCCTGGGGCCGGAAGAAAGAGGGGGTAACGGAAGTCGCCGCCGCGCTGGAACTCCTTCATATCGCCAGCCTGGTTCATGACGATGTGCTGGACAGGGCCTCCCGGAGGCGGGGGGTTCTGACCCTGCACGAAACCATCGGAAATAAAAAGGCTGTCCTGACGGGAGACTATCTTATGGCCCGGGCCATGAAGCTGGCGGCCGGAGAGTATCAGAAAAGCTCTCTCTCTCTGATTCTGGAAAGCCTGGACCGACTGTGCAGCAGCGAAATCGATCAGGATTTCAATATCTTCAAAATGGATATCCACAGAGACCGCTACCTGCAGCGCATCCGCGGCAAGACGGCGGAACTCTTCGGAATGGCCTGCCTGACGGGTGCCGTGACCGGAGGCTGCGACGATGACCTGAGCCGCCGGATCTACGAGCTGGGAATCAGCTTCGGCATGGCTTTTCAGATCGAAGACGATATTCTGGATTACAGCGGAGACAGTCGCAGGATGGGAAAAAAGGCGGGCCGTGATATCAGAGCCGGTATCCCCACCCTCCCCCTTATCGCGGCCCTGGAAGACGGAGATCCCGTTGTCACTCAGCTGTGCCGCGGAGCCCTTATCAGACTCTTTCCCGATATGATAAGACGCCGGGTCGTAGCCCGGGGCTATGTGAAACAGGCCGAAGCCGCCGCCGAAGAGTTCAGAAACGAGACACTGAAACGTCTTGACGCCCTGCCCGGATCCGAGAGCAGCGAAACTCTGAAAGAACTGATTCTGAACCTGAAATCCAGAAAAAACTGACAGCCCCCTGCGGGGGCCTTCCGCGTTTGACTAAACAGAGCCTTTTGGGTAGCTTCAAAGAGAGCAGAACTCTGCTCGGCAAGGAGCCGTGAAATGAACCTGGACCGTATTCCCGCAGAAACCACCATCTTTCCCATGGCCCGGCCCCTCTTCCGGGAGTGCGGCCCCGATGCCGTCCTTCTGATACACGGCTTCACCTCCACCCCTGCTGAGTTCGCCTATCTTTTCGACCGCCTGACCGAGGCGGGATACACCGTTTCCGTTCCCCGTCTGCCGGGACACGGAACCAATGCCCGGGATTTTCATGAATCCACGGGGGAGGACTGGCTGCGCCGGGCCATGGATGAATATCTGCTGCTGAAAACCCGCTATCGCAGCGTCTCGGTAGCGGGACTCTCCATGGGCGCCCTGATCGCCCTGATACTGGCGGAGACCTTCGATCCCCGGAAGACCGCGCTTCTGGCTCCGGCCATATCCATCCGGAACAGAACCGTCCACTTCAGCCCTCTGCTGAAATATTTCGTTCCTTCGGTCCCGGGAAGCTGGAGGGAGGAGGAAGAGGAAGATCCCGAGCGCATAGCCTGCGGAAGAGAGTACTGGGCCCGCACCGACATCGCCAAGGTGGCCGATATGATGGCCCTGAGAAAAAGGGCGCTCAGAAATCTCTCCAGGGTTGTATCTCCAACCTTGACTATTGTCTCCGAAGGGGATAAAACGGTAGCGCCTGATGCGATAAGCATTGTTGAGGGAAAGATTAGCAGTGATACCAGAGAGCATCTGGTTCTGAAAAAAAGCGGTCATGTCATCGTCAATGACTGCGAGAAAGAGACCGTTGCCGACCGTCTTATAGAGTGGCTTAAGTAAGGAATAATTAAAGAGATGAAATACTATGTACTGACCCTGGGCTGCCAGATGAATATGTCCGACTCCGAGCGGCTGACCACCGTCTTCTCCGATATGGGGTTTATCAGAACCGAGAACGAGGAGGAGGCCGATATCCTGGGCATCGTCGCCTGTTCGGTCCGGCAGAAGGCCATCGACAAGGTCTACAGCCGCATCCATCTCTGGAACAAATGGAAGAAAAAGAGAAGCCTTATTACATTCGTCACCGGATGCCTTCTGGAGGAAGACAGGAAAAAATTCCTGAAAACATTCGACCTGGTTTTCGGCACAAACGATATCACCGGTCTGCCCGAGATGATCAGCAGCTACGGCGTGGTCACTCCCGCCGGGCTGAAACAGCACCACGAACAGAGGGAGTTCTGGGACATCCACCCCTCCTACGATTCGGAGTACGAGGCCTTCGTTCCCATACAGAACGGCTGTGACAAATTCTGTACCTACTGCGCCGTTCCCTATACCCGGGGACGCGAAGTGTCCCGCCCTTCATCAGAGATACTGGCGGAGGTCAAAGAGCTTCTGAACAAGGGGTATAAGAGCATCACCCTCCTGGGGCAGAACGTAAACTCCTACGGCCTGGACAAAAAGGGCGAAGAGTTGAGCTTTGCCGAACTGATGGAGGCCATCGGCAGGATGGGCGATGAGAGAGAGGAGCCCTTCTGGCTCTATTTCACCTCTCCCCATCCCCGGGATATGACCAGCGACGTCCTTGAGGTGATGTCCCGTCATGCCTGCCTGGCCAAGCAGATCCATCTGCCCCTGCAGTCGGGGGACGACTATGTTCTGAAGAAGATGAACCGCAAGTACAGCCTGGCCGACTTCCGCCTCATCATGGAGAACATCAGGCGCATCCTGCCGGAGGCCACGGTGTTCACCGATATCATCGTAGGCTTTACGGATGAGGAGGATGACAACTTTGAAAACAGCCGGCGGGCCATGGAGGAGTTCGGCTTCAATATGGCTTTTATAGCCTGCTACTCACCCCGCCCCGGTGCGGTCAGTTCCCGCTGGGACGACCGCGTCCCCATGCAGATCAAAAAGGAGAGGCTCCACATCCTGTCGGATGTCTTCATCAAGTCCGCCACGGCCTGGAATGAAGCCATGATCGGGAGAGAGATCCCCGTACTGGTCACGGGACGCTCCCGGGACGGCTCCCGCTGGACCGGCCTGACCGAGGGAAAGATCAACATTCACTTCACAGCTGCCGAATCCCTGGAAGCCGGAAGTTTTACCAGGGTCAGAATAACGGGCAATACGGGGATATCCCTGGCCGGAGAGGCTCTGTAAAATGCGTTATCCCGGGAAAAAGGGTGATTTTTCACTTTCCCCGGGTTTAAGTGTTTATTTTATCTGTACTTTTTACGGGCACAGACCGATACTGAAGTTGTAATGGAACGCACAAGGCTCAGAAACATACTGGTTATTCTCTTTGTCATACTGATACTCCTGTTTGCATCGTGGTACGCCTACGACTACTTCCATTCCAGAAGAGAGGCGCAGGACGATATAGAGGAGATTCTGAAGACTCCCGCCCACAAGCCTGTAGAAACTTCGAAAGAGGTACCCCTTCAGGAGGAGCCTGCGGCAGAACCGGCCCCCGAGACCGCGGTTCCCGAGCCCGTTGTTCCCGAGCCCGTGGTCAAGATGCCTGATGCACCCGAAGAGACTGCGGAACCCGAGCTTATCCCCCGTCACAGGACGGGAGAGCACGTTGTCAAAGAGGGCGAATCCTTTTCCCTGATCACGGGCTTCTACTGGGAGGACATCTTCCTCTGGCCCGACCTTTACATCCGCAACAATATGCGCAGCGACGACCCCGACCTGATCTATCCCGACGAGATCATCAAGATCTACAACCGCCTGGGTGTGGGTGATCAGTTCACAGGACGGGAAACCGAAGAGATACTGGAGGCCTATCTGCAGGTCTACCGGGTCTACAAGAAGCTGGGGGATGAAAAGAACAACTCTGTCTGGAGCCTGCTCTGGTGCGCGGCCCGCTACGATCACGACTTCCTTGAGAACTACGGCGACCGCATTGATCCCGAGGACCGGGCCATGGCACAGAAGTACATCGACGAGCAGGGCTTTCTGGACTGAGAGCCTATCCCTGATTCCGACAAATCCGTAGGCAATCCTCTGCACAATCTCGATTTCCTGATATGAGTAGGATGATTAACTCTCTTCTTGTCTAACAAATCAATTCAAACGTATCGGTAAATCAGTATTTATGTTAAATTTCTAACCCTTACCTAACAAACCAAGGAGTTAGTATGAAAAAAATCAACAAGATCGCGTTCCTTCTGATCGCCCTCCTCCTCGTGATGAACACGGCAGTCTTCGCAGGCGGAAAGAAGGACAAGAGAGTCGCCCCGGAAGAGGAAATTCTGAAGCAGATCAGCTTCGAAGCCCCCAAACATGTTTTCCTGTTTATCGGTGACGGTCTGGGAGCCTCCCAGAGACAGCTGGGAGAGTACTTCCTGAGAGAGCAGTCCGGCGACGAGGCGGCCAGGCTCACGATGAACACCTTCCCCATCGCCGGTATGAACACCACCCACAGCGTGGATTCTCTGGTAACCGATTCCGCCGCTTCCGCTACCGCCCTGGCCACCGGTCACAAGACCAATTCCAAGGTGATAGGTCAGTCCGCCGACGGTGCTGAGCTGAAGAACCTGGTGGAAGCCGCCCGGGACAAGGGCATGGCCACCGGTGTTATCTCCAACATGAGAATCACCCACGCCACCCCCGCCTCCTTCCTGGCACACGATGAGAGCCGCTACAACGAGAATGAAATGGCCGAGGATGTGTTTAACATCGGCGCCACCTTTATCGCCGGAGGCGGATTCCGTCACTTCGTTCCCCAGAACGGCGAGCTGAAGTCCAAGAGAAAGGACGACCGCGACTTCGTTGCCGAGTTTGAAGCTGCGGGCTACCTCACCTTCTGCGACGACGTGGAGGGATTCCGTTCCTTTACAACCGAAGAGGAAGTCAAGGTCTTCGCTCCCCTCACCTATACCGAAATGGCATACGAAGTGGACAGAGATTCTGCCAAAGAGCCCAGTCTGGCCGAGATGACCGCCAAGGGCATCGATGTGCTGGAAGAGGATCCCGACGGATTCTTTATGATGGTAGAGGGCGGAAAGATCGACTACGCCAGCCACGCCAACGATCCCATCGGTGTGGTTTACGACGTTCTGGCCTTCGATGACGCCATCAAGGAAGCCTATGAGTTCTACCTTGAGAATCCCGAAGACACCCTGATCATCGTTCTCGGAGACCATGAGACCGGAGGTCTGGGCCTCGGATTCAAGAACGACTACTTCCTGAATGTGGACACCCTCGAAGCCATCAGCGGTTCCGCCGACGCCATGAAGTACAAGGGCGACAGAGAGGCCTTCTTCAGCTTTATCCGGAACGACTACGGTCTGGGCGAGATGAGCGACGAGGAAGTGGCCAGGGTTACGGCAGCCATGGATATGGCCGATGCGGGAACCAAACCTGCCCATATGGACAGCTACATGAGTCCCGTCAACGCCTCTGTCAGCGAGATCATCTCCGAGCGGGCCAACCTGTTCTGGACCACCTATGCCCACACCGGAACCACCGTTCCCCTGACAGCCATAGGCGCAGGTTCACTGAACTTCGGCGGCCAGAAGGACAATACAGAGATCGGTCTGATGATTGCCAGACTCCTGGACGTCACCCTGGACTAATCCCGTTTCTCTAAAGATCCGGCTCCCCCTTCCGTCAGGACTGGAGGAGCCGGACTTTTTCCTTTAAAATACCCTATGAAAAAATCACTGCCCATAGTTCTGCTGGCTGCCCTGGGGAGCCTCTTTATTTTCCTCTCCGGTCCCGGAAAAAACGAGACCACCGCACGGGTGCTCAAGGTCTCCAATGACGAGGTCATCGAGTCGGGAGTGGGACGCTTAGGCTATCAGGAGCTGACGGTCCGCTTTCTGGACGGCCCTTTTAAAGGTCGGGAGGCGGAGGCCACAAACCATCTGACCGGCAGCCTGGAGATCGACAACTTCTATAACGAGGGAGACAGGATCATCTCGGCCATAAAAACGAAAGACGGCGAGATCAAGGCCGTTATGGCCGTGGACCTCTACCGCTGGCCGACGGAGCTGCTTTTGATGGGGCTCTTTATCGCGGCCCTCCTCTTCTTTGCGGGGGAAACGGGACTCCGGGCCCTGATCTCCTTTCTGGCCAGCGTTCTTGTGATCTGGCATCTGCTGATAAAGGGACTCCTGGCGGGAATCCCGCCCTTTCCCCTGACCGTGGCGGTACTGGTACTGCTCTCCGCGATAATCCTGTTCTCCATTGCCGGCTTCAACCGCAAGGGCCTGGCGGCCTTTCTGGGGACTCTGGCAGGATTGATGATCACGGCCCTGATCACCCGGATCTTCGGCGTTCATATGGGCCTGAAGGGTATGACGGCCCCCTTCTCCCAGACCCTGCTGATCAAGGGCTATATCAATATCAATATGCAGGAGGTCTTCTTCTGTTCCATCATTCTGGGCGCTTCGGGCGCGGCCATGGATATCGCCATGGATATAGCCGCCTCCCTGGAGGAGATTTATAAGAAGAGGCCCGATATCCACCTGAAAGAGCTTATCAAATCGGGCTTTACCATCGGCAAGGCGGTGATCGGCACCATGACCACCACCCTGCTTCTGGCCTATTCGGGGGGATACATTACTCTGTTGATGCTGTTCTACAGCCAGGAGACCAGCTTCACCCGGATGATCAACTTCAAGCTTGTCTCGGCCGAGGTTTTAAGGACCCTGTCGGGGAGTACGGGGCTTGTTCTGGTCGCCCCTCTGACCGCCGTAATCGCGTCCTGGATCTATACCAGAGGAGAGAAGAAAGCTTATGAATTGAGGGCTTGAGGAAATCCGCCCCGTTCAATACGCTTTGCCAGATTCTGATTCTGAAGGATCTGCTGACCAAGCGTATTGAAAAGGTTCTGAAAGAGGAACAGGCGTATTATCTTATCCCTGACTGATCTTGAAATAGCGAATGGTCTCTTTTAACTGCTTCGCCTGTTCTGCCAGTTTTTCCGAAGTGGCCGCCAGTTCCTCCGAGGAGGACGCGTTGGACTGAATGACCCTGTCAAGCTGAAGGATAGCCGATGTGATCTGCTCTACCCCCGTCTGCTGCTCCGTACTGGCGGCGCTGATCTCTCCCACAAGACCCGCAGTTTTTTCAATATCAGGAACCAGTCTGGCCAGCTTTTCACCGGAACCACTGGAAAGGGCAGCCGTCTCCGATGCCAGTTCGGTAATCTCCCCCGCGGCTCTCTGGCTTTGCTCCGCCAGTTTCCGAACTTCCGCAGCGACAACGGCAAAGCCCTTTCCATGCTCACCGGCCCGGGCAGCTTCAATCGCGGCATTGAGGGCCAGGAGATTCGTATTCCTGGAAATTTCATCAATGACTGTGATCTTCCCCGCAATGGAATTCATGGCTTCGATGGCATTTTGAACCGTTGTACCGCTTTCCCTGGCATCCTTTGCCGCCTGAGTTGCGATTTTCTCCGTCTGACTTGAATTTTCCGCATTCTGACTGATATTAGCACTCATCTCTTCCATGGAGCTGGAGACCTCCTCGGCGTTGGCAGCCTGCTGGGCTGCGCCGCTGGAAAGCAGCTGGCTGGAATCACTCACCTGAAGACTTCCCTCTGCAATATTGCTGCTGGCCTCGGATATGGCCCCGATCACATCGATCAGATTTTCCGTCATTTCCTGAAGAGACCGTGCCAGAGAACCTATCTCATCCTTTCTTGAGGTGAACCTGGATTCGATATGGATAACCAGGTCCCCTGAGGCAACCTGAAGCAGCTTGTCATTAATGGAGAGAATAGGACCGGCTATAGCCTTGCCTGCCCAGTAGGAGAACAGCACAACCAGGATGAGCGCCGAGACCATGATGACAAACATAACCCTTTGCATGCTGATGAGCTCGGCATATACTTCGGAAACAGGAGGTGCTCCCACAAAGATCCAGCCGTTGGACAGTCTCTGATAGCTCAGAATCTTGTCTGTACCATTAAAATTATAAAACACAGTTCCCCTGCCGGTCTCATCATTTAAGATGATTTCCGTCTCCTCGGGAAGAAAGTCAGCCATGTTCTCTCCCTCCATGGTGGGATGGAGCAGGACATTTCCCTCATTATCCAGCAGGTAAAAATAGCCTGTATCGAGCAGCTTGAGCGTACCCACGAGTTCCTTGATATACTGAAAGGAGGTATCGACGCCGACAACGCCGATAAATTGATTCTGATAACTCAGAGCCCTGGTGAAAGAGACGATAACAGCGTCAAAGGCTTCCCAGTAGTACGGGGCGGACCAGTAGCTGTTTTCCTCCTTCGGTTTATAAAACCAGGTCCAGTCTCCGCTCATGATATCATCCCATGAGTAGTCGGTTTCATCATTTACCTTATAGGTTCCGCTATTGTTCTTGGCGATAGAAATTGTTCTGGACCCGGGAAGGACATCGGGATCGAACCAGGAATAGATGGAAAGAGGAGCCGGGTCAAGTGTCGTTCCTATTGAATCATAGATCCTGAGCATATCACTGCGATACGCGGAAAAAGAGTCTTCCTCATCAAGGACATCCCGGGAAAGATACTCCAGGGTCAATCCCTCCAGAGCCTGTACAGTAGTAATGACCCTCGTGATGAACTGATCGAAAATAATGGACTGGCTGGAAACCTCGTTTTCCAGATAGCGGATGGACAGTTTCTTTACAATTTTCTGAGACTGTATGAGAGTCATTGTCATTGTGGGGACGATGACGACCATGGTTGAGATCAAGACGGTGAGGATGACTCTGGTAACAAGTTTTTTCAATTCAATCTCCTGAGCAGAATTATCTATCTTATAAGTTTGAGTGCTGAAGCTCCGGGTTGTTTTCCCTAATCACAGCGGTATGGATCTATGTGAACCATCATCCATAATCCGCCGCCACGGGGAAAAGGCAAATGAGCGACAAAAGAATCACGGTGTTTATCATTTTAATACAAATGACAGGAACACCGGATTACTATAGATAAGTATAGTTGTAATGATTCGGTTTACCATACTGTAACGGTTACAAATAAATAGTTGTTGACATATCCATATACGAGACGTCTTTGGCTTATGATGTTTCTGAATAATTCTTAATTGGGGCCGGCAACTTCATCCAAAGGGAGCCATGGCCGAATCATGATCTGCTCTTATTTTGCAACGACTTGATTTCTGCCGTTATTCTTTGCCGTATACAGTGCTTCATCCGCACGCCTTAACAGCTGTACCAGATCATCACCTGAATGAAAAACACTGACTCCAAAGCTGGCCGTACAGGAACGGACCACAGGAAAATCATGGCATTCGATGTTCTCTCTCAGCTTTTCCGCCAGTTCTTCCGTCCCTCTCTTATCCGTACCAGGACAGATAACAAGGAACTCTTCGCCCCCCCATCGGCCCAGAATATCGGTCTTGCGGATATGCGCTTCGAGCAGCCTTGAGAGGCTCATCAAGACCTCATCTCCCACAGGGTGGCCATAGCTGTCATTGACGGCCTTGAAAAAATCCAAATCCATAAGAATGATCCCGAAGGGACGATTGAAACGCGCATAGGATCCGGCTTCATATTCAAGAGCTTCATCCAGCTTGAAGCGGTTGTAAAGCCCTGTGAGTCTGTCATTTCTAGCCAGTCTGTAAAGTTCCCGGTTCTTCCCCTCCAGCTGAGCCTTCAGATTCTCCAGGTCCCCCAGCATCTTCAGGATCTGTTCCTTCTGAGCCATTATTTTTCTGTTCCAGATAATAAATCCGAAAATAATCACAAGGGCAGTCATCAGGATCTTCCAGACCGGAGTGTAGTCCACCCTGTCTGTAGGCAGTCGGATCCATTTATTATAGATATGATTATGTTTTTCCGGAGTGATCTGTGCCAGAACCTTGTTGAAAATGGCAACGGTCCTGCCATGCTCCGGGGGCAGCCCCATACGGTGTTCAAAGACATATTCGGTCTTACCCGCGATATTGAGATTCAAGTGGTACTTGTTGATGTTATCCCTGACCACGGCCAGATGTCCGACAAAGGCGTCGATCTTTCCCCTTTCCACAAGCCGCAGTCCCTCAGCGACATTGTCCGTTGCGACCAGTTCTATCTCCGGATAGTTATTCTTCAGGAAGTTATAACTGGTATAGCCTTTCCCGGCGCCGACTCGTTTTCCCTTCAGCTCGGACGTATTGCTGATAAAGTCGACATCCGGTCGGGTCACGATCACCAGAGGAAAGGAGGTGTAGGGTTCGGTGAGAAGGACTTCAGCGTCCATGTAATCTCCCGTACTGATAGCAGGGATAAGATCTATCTCCTGATTCCCGTAACGATCAAGAACCTCCTGCCATGTTTCGCTTTGCACAAAGACCAGTTCCAGTCCCGTCCTCTCACTCAGGATATCCAGATAATCTGCGATAATCCCCCGGTACTCTGGATATTCGGAGGCATAGGATAGAGGAATCCAGTCGACCTCGCTGAAACGCAGGGACTCTATATGGTCCAGCCATGCCCGATCACTCTCGCTAAGCTCCTGACCGCAAAGCGATAAGAGGGGGAACAGAGAAAGACTTATCTGCATAAGAATTGCTATAATGAGTTTTTTCATGATTTTTTAACTTCTCAACCTAGTTGTATCTGAAATTTTTTCAAACGCTGCGGCGGCTCTGTCAGGGATGACTCTGAATAAACCGCCCTGCGGCGTCTGCTGTCGTTATCTCCGCTTCGAACAAGACCTCAGAGGGGACGGATTTTCCATCCAGTAAATCCTTGCAGTATTCATAGGCCAGATGAGCCATTTCCACAGTTTTCTGTGTACAGGTCGCATCAAAAATACCCTGCTGTATCATATTCAAGGCAGACCGGTCACCGTCAAATCCCAGACACCACACTTTGTGATCAAGACGGGACTCCCGAATGGCTCTAGCCGCTCCCAGCGCCATGGTATCGCATTGAGCGAATATGATGGAGAGACCGGGATTATCAGCAAGTAGATTAAGGGTTTTCCGGTAGGCCTCATCCTCATCCCAGTCCGCCGCAGCCTCTGCGACAAGCCTCATATCCGGCATATCAGCCATGGCCATCTCCCATCCTCTGGTTCTCTCAATCTCAGGAGTCGTCCCCATCTGCCCGTGTATGATTGCATATTCCCCAATGGCTCCGGCCTTATCCAGGATCCATTTTCCCAGTTTGTAGGAAGACAGGACACTGTCGCTTCCGATATAGACGTCAGCCATGAGAGCTTCCGGCTTCCTGTCAATGCAAACAACGGGTATCCCCCGTTCCAGGCATAAGTGCAGAGGAACGACAGAAGAGACTGATTCGGCAGGAATATAGATAAGGGCATCAATCCCTTCTGAAATAAGATCCTGAACCTGTTTAACCTGCAGCATACCGTTATTCTCTGCGGCAGCGACGACGACGTCGACCCTCTCTTTCTCAGCCTGAAGAGAAACTGTTTCACTGATCAGTTGAAAGAAGCCGGCATCCCGGTTCGGCACGGCCACTCCTATAAGCCTGCGATCAGGTCTGGAACATGACAGCAGTGAGAACAGAAGCAGAAGAGCAGTGATGTAAATCCTTTTTTTCCCTGACATTGAAATAATCCTTTTTATCATATCCTGAACATCCCCTCGAACAGTCACCGGGATGATCAGGAGATTCCGGAAATGCCGCCCTCAGGCACCCTCGTTTCCGGATGGTTTCAACAGAAATCACCCGACGGCATCTCCTTCATCCTGTTTATTTTGATCGTTTACAGGAAGAGAGACCTGAAAAGACGTTCCAATCCCCGGTTCAGAGTGACACTTGATATCACCCCGGTGCTTCCGGATGATGGAGAATACCGTGGCCATTCCTAAACCGTTTCCCTGCTTTTTTGTGGTGAAGTAGGGATCGAAAATCCTTTTCTGAACCTCTGGAGTCATACCGTTTCCCGTATCCTCGACCTGAATACGCACATAACGGCAACTCATCAGCAACTTGTCAGTCCCTTCGGAGTTATCAATATTCCCCAGCGTTACCTTTAAGAGTCCTCCCCCGGGCATGGCCTGTACTGCATTAATAACGAGATTGGAAATAACCTGCTGAATCTGTACACGATCACAATGAACTGACCACAAACCAGGCTCACACTGGTATTTAAGCATAACAGGACTGCCGATCGTATCATTTTCAGCGACATCTCTGACAAACTCGGCGATACAGGTCTCACGAAAGACAGGAAGATCACCCTTGGATATATGAATGAGCTTTTTTGATAAATCAGTTCCGCGATTAACACACTTGTCTGCAGACAAAAGGAGATCACGAATAGGAGAATCCTTTTCGACTTTGCCTTTGATTAGAGAGATGATTCCGTTGATAACCGTCAGGATATTATTGAAATCATGTGCTGCGCCGCCTGCCAGAGAAGCCATAGACTCAAATTTCCGGAGGGACCAGATCTGTTCCTGCATCTGAAATTGCCCGGTCAAATCAAAGAGGATTCCCAGAATCCCCGAGAACTCCCCGCTCCCGTCCCTCACCGGGGATTTTATAACATGATAAATGCGGGCCTCTCCTTTTTCCGTAACAGGTTCATTGATCTCCAGCGTCTCCCCAGTCTCCAGAAGACGGACGTCCTCATCCCTGAACAGCCTGGCTTTGTCTTCTGTAAAAAGCTCAAAATCAGATTTCCCGAGAATATCGTCCTGACTCAGGCCGACTCCCCTGGCGAACGAATCATTGCAGATCATATAACGGAAATCCCTGTCCTTATAGAAAATCTGCTGACTCAGATTATCCAGAAGCACTTTCAGCCGTTTTTCACTCTTGATCAGTGAGGATTCCCGTGCTTTTATGGTTGTTATCATCGTACCGAAAGCTTCTTCCAGCAAACGAAACTCTGAAAAATGATTAGCCTCCAGGTCAACATCATACTCCCCCCTGGAAACACGGTACGCATAGCTCTTGAGTCTGTTCAAAGGGGTCAATGTCCGGGAAAGTATGACGGCAATCATCAGAATGGCAAGGACAATGACAGATGCCGAAATGGACATCAGTAGGATCAGGTGCTGATTGATCCCGGCATAAGCATCCCTGACCGGCTGAATCACAGCAATAATCCATTTCGTTGTATTTAAAACAGCAACACTGCCCAGATACTCTTCTGATCCGTACGAATATTTTTCAGTGACCTGAATACCTCCCAGTCCCTTCCTGATAATGGAATGACCGAAAAGACCCCTGTCACTGAAATCAACCTGATTCTCAGTCTGTGCAATGATATTGCCATTACGGTCAAAAAGGACAAAAATCCCGGGCCTGTTCAGGTTAAGGTAATCAAGGACCCTTTTCAGTTTTGTCAGGTCCAGATAAAGGAGGACAACTCCCCGGGAGTGTGGAATTGAGACCGTCAGTTCAGAACTCTCAAAATCATCATTCTGCATC
This sequence comes from Oceanispirochaeta sp., assembly GCA_963556075.3. Taxonomy (GTDB): domain Bacteria; phylum Spirochaetota; class Spirochaetia; order DSM-2461; family DSM-2461; genus Oceanispirochaeta. Next base: position 575,618 of record CAUVYB020000002.1, read on the forward strand.
AAGGTTGACCAATAGATACTTCCCTTGATGTTTGAAGTCCTGAAAACGATGTTTCCGGCAAAATCGGCGATCGGCATTTTTGCATTGGGAAAGGACTCCCTGACAGTCCCATGAGGGTCCACAAATACGATCTGTTTCACAACGGGATGCCTTTCCAGAAAAAGAAAGGCATGCTCCCCGAGGGATTCCCGATCCAGAGGCTTTGTTTCCTGAAAGCGAAGGAATAACTCCATGTCACCGACGATAGCACCGAAATGCTCCTCAATATCCTTTCCAACGGTTTTAACAAGTTTGAAATTTTTGCTCATCAGGATATGTTCCATTTCATTCTTGTAAAAGCGTATGTTGAACAGGCCGAGGATGACCGGGGGCAATATGACCAGAGCAAGAATATTCAGCTGCAGGAAGTTTCTAAAACTTGTCCTCATACTAAAATGAAGCACTTGATATTTTGAATATAGGTTTCATATTTATATAAAAAGTATAGATTGAAAACCCTCCATTTCAAGACATTTTTTACAGGCCAGCAGAAACAATGCCCAGCCCCCTTCTGCGGGAGCTGGAGAAACATTCCTGTGCATAACAACAGAGATTCTGCCTGGTCGGTCCCGTCATGTCCCGACTGGAGCTGACAGCTGAGAAAGCTGTCCCTGATCAGCATCCTTCCGGTCATGTTCAACCTTGAAAAAACTCATCGCCAGCTGGAGAGCCTCGGCCTGTGCCGAAAGTTCCTCGGCCATTGAGGCCATCTCCTCCGAAGCCGACGCATTTTGCTGCACCACCTCATCAAGTTCCAGTATCGCCTTGTTAATCTGCTCGGTTCCCGTATTCTGTTCATGACTGGCAAGGCTTATCTCACCGATAACGTCAGCCATCTTTAATATATCCGGGACAATCTTCTCCAGTTTTCCTCCTGCCATTTCCGCGGTATTGACACTTTTGACGCTGAGTTCGCCTATCTCTGCGGCGGCAGCCTGACTTCTTTCTGCCAGCTTCCGGACCTCAGCGGCAACAACGGCGAACCCTCTGCCATGGTCCCCCGCCCGGGCGGCCTCTATCGCGGCATTGAGAGCAAGAAGGTTCGTACTCCGGGCAATCTCTTCAACGATGCTTATTTTGGAGGCTATTTCATTCATCGCATCCACTGTCCTGACAACGGCATCCCCGCCTTCACGGGTATCATCAGCGGCTTTTTTTGACTCTTTTTCTGATTGAGCCGCATTCTCTGCATTACGCTTTACATTAGAACTCATCTGCTCCATTGATGAAGAGACCTCTACGGTAGCAGCGGCCTGTTCTGCCGCCCCCTGAGAAAGCTGCTGAGCGGTTGAACTCATGGTTATGCTTCCATTGCTCACGTTATCACTGGCCGATTTCACCTCGGCAACAATCCTGCACAGCCTCTCCTTCATACTTCGCAAGGCCGCGGCCAGATCCCCGATCTCATCTTTTCTCGCCAGGTATGAGTCGCTGATGACAGCCGTAAGATCTCCCCGGGAAACGAATTCGGCAAAAGAGACCGCTTCCCTGATCGGCCTGACGATGGCCCGTACCGTGAAGATAATGAATATGGCAATGACGGCGATACAGACGACGGTAAACAGAACGTAAAGGTTTCTGATCCTGTGCACTCCGGCATAGATATCGTGATCGTTTGCGGTAACCGCGGAAAACCAGCCTTTGTGTCCATCCTCATGGAAGGCGACAGCCTTGTCCTCGCCGTCAAAACTGTAATGAAAATACCCGACTCGTTCCCTGTCCATTGTCTTGAAAAAATCCCGGGAGCTGAAGTCCTCGCTAAGGATCAGATTCCTGTCAGGATGACATATCATCCGGCCCTTATCATTCATAATATAGGCATATCCCTCCTCGCCGACGATGATGGGAGCAACATGCTGTTCATAAAAGGAATCGATGCTCAGAGACACGAGCAAAACTCCCACAACCTCGTCCTCAGACTTAACCGGCGTGGAAACAGCGAGCACCGAATTCCCCGTCGTCCTGCTTTTCAGGGCATCGGAGATAAAGGTCTCTCCTTCCCGGGATTTCTGAAAATAGGCTCTGTCGGAGATATTCAGTGTTCCCACAAGACCGGGATCATCACTAGCGACGGCATTGCCTGCCATATCCGCCAGGACAAAATTCTCATACTGGGGGTCAATACTTTTCAGGAAAAGGAGATCCTCATTGACCGTTCGGGCATCAACTTCATTTCTGACTGTAAGCAACTCCATAAAACGGGGGTTTCGGCTCAGAGACAGAACATCGACTTCAGCCTGCGCAAGGAAGTTGTCCAAAGCGCGGGACAGAGCCTCTGTCACCTGAATGAGCTCACCTTTCACCGAATGCTCAATTTCCCTCTTTGTTTTTGAGTATGTCAAAACCGTCAATATAGACATACCGGAAATGGCCATCATCAGTATGGGGACCAAGATCTTATTCTGCAGTTTCATTAACAATATCTCCTTTAGGATAAAAGGGAATTCCGGATGAGCGAATGTCCTTTTATCTTTTATTTCAGTCAGGGGCTCTCAAAAACGGATAGGGTGCTTGACCTCAGCCGGATAAAGAGCTTCCGAAAGGATGTATCAGAACTCTTCAAAGTCATCTGACGAAGAGAGGACTGCCTGTATTTCCCGACTCTCCTGAATCTTCCGGTCCAGAACCCGGGGAACAAGCTCCTCCGAACTTTTCTGCGGCTTGAATTCAATCTGCTGCGGTTCCAGATTCTCCGAAGCATTGCCGGAAAGCTCAAAATATCCGACGGCCTGATCCATGGCATTCGCCTGAGCGGAAAGCTCCTCCGACATGGCCGCCAACTCCTCCGAAGAGGATGCATTCTGCTGTGTGACAGAATCCAGTTGACTCACAGCATCGGCGATCAGTTTTGATCCATTGCTCTGTTCCTGACTTGCCACAGTAATCTCTTCAATCAGATCGGCCGTTTTCTGTACTTCAGGAACGATATTGCTGATCAAAGTACTGGCCATTTCTGCCCGGCTTACGCTTGCTTCCGTAATTTCAGTGATCTCCTTGGCGGCTTCGCCGGAGTTCTCAGCCAGTTTTCGAACCTCGCTGGCAACGACGGCAAATCCTTTGCCTGCATCACCGGCACGAGCCGCTTCTATGGCCGCGTTGAGTGCCAGCATATTCGTATTCCGGGCGATATCCTGAATGACCGAAATCTTCTCGGCAATCTCCTTCATGGCATTGACGGTTTCGCTCACAGCCTTGCCTCCCTCGATGGAGTCTTCTGCAACCTTTTTCGCCATTATATTGGACTGCTGAGCATTCTCGGAATTCTGCTGGATATTGGCATCCAGTTCTTCTATAGAGGAAGAGACTTCCTCCATTGATGAGGCCTGTTCCGATGTCCCGGAAGAGATTGACTGGGAAGATGCGGAGATCTGACCGCTGGCGGAACTCACCTGAGAAGAAGCATCTTTGATTCCCTGAAGGACTTCATTCAGCTTGAGAGTCATTGTCTTCAGATTCTCATAAACACCCTGTGTTTTGCGGTCACCGAAATCAATCGTAAGGACTCCGTTGGCAATAGAATCTGTAATACTCATGATCTCACTGGGTTCTCCTCCCAACTGACCGGTGATGCTGCGTGAGATGAACAGAGCCAGAAAGAGGCCCAGAATAACGGCAATAACAATAAGAATTATGATAATCAGTCTGGATGACTGATAGATCCTGTCCCCTTCCAGACTGGCATCGGACGCCCCCTCCGTATTGATAACGGAGAGCTCTAAAAGGTATTCGGAAAACTCGTTGTATAAATCAAGAGATTCGCCCAGAAGCAGTTTCAAAGCCTCGGCATTCTGATTTTTTCAGGATAGTTCAATCATTTCATCCTTTGTGGAAAGATATTTCTCATAGGAATCTTTAAAAAGAGGCCAGATTCTCCTCTCCTCATCGGATGAGATCAGACCTTCATAAGTCTCCATCCCCTCTTCAACTGCCGCCTCTCTATCCAGGATCTCTTTCTCCCAGACCTTCATATCCTGATCCGTAAGAGACGACACATGCATAAGTTCAGCAATCCTGAGATCTGCGGTAAGGGTATTCATGCTTTCAACAGAAGCGACCGAAGGGAGCCAGTTTTCGGCAATGATCGTGGATTGATTATTTACGATATTCAACTCTGCCATGGAGACCGTTCCGAGAACTGTCGTGGCGAGAATAACCAGGAGAAAGGAGATGAGAAGACGGACACTGATTCTGATATTATTGAAGTTCATAAATACTACTCCCTGTTTTCATTTACGATATCTGTGATTTCATGACTCGACAGGACGCTGTCAATATTCAGTATGATAATGAACTGATCCTGCTTTTTTCCCATCCCCTGAATAAAGGAGGAGTCTATACTCGTCCCGATGCTGGGTGCCGGCTCAATTTCATCAGATTCGATAACGATGACTTCACTGACCGCATCTGTCAGCAAGCCGATCACGATGTCCCGATCAGGAAGCAGGATCTCTGTGACAATCACACTGGAGTTCACGCTCCTGGCAGTCTGACCGAGGCCGAATTTCATCTTCAGATCAATGACCGGTACGACAAATCCTCTCAGATTAATGATTCCCCTCATATAATCCGGCATTCTGGGGACCCTGGTGACGCTTTGAAATTCAAGAACTTCCCTGATATTCGCCACACTTAAAGCATACTGATCGTCATCAACACTAAATGTCAGATATTGGTTGACAGACATCTGATCTTCCACGAGCTTCTCCTCATCTACTGCTTCCATCAGGTGAACACGGCTTTCCATTTCTGATGAAGCAGCATCATTTGCAGATGATAGTTTTTTATTGATTGCCTGATGTTGCCGATATCCTGCTTTTCCCTGAAAGGAGCGGCTTTCAGAGGGACGTATTGCAACAATCACTAGGCGTTTATCAATATAGACGTAAATAACTGAACAAGCTATTTTTTTTATCATGTAACGGTAACAGCGGAACCATCTCTCATATTGAATTGATTATTTTGAATCCACCTTGTATTCTTCTTTTTTTCCAACCCGGCCGTCAGTCATCCGCCGGGATGACTGTATAAGCGGATTCAGTAAGCAGGAGAGAGCCCCTAGAAAGGGATCCGGGATTCGAAGCGGACGTTCTGAACTGTGACGGGGTCGGAGAACTCGATCAGGCAGGCGTGAAGCATCATCCTCTCCGCATCCCGGCCTCCGTAAAGTCCGTCCCCCAGGATGGGCCAGCCCCTGTGAGCCATATGCAGGCGGAGCTGATGGGTCCGTCCTGTCTCGGGAAAGAGCCGAATGCGAGTCAGTCCGTCAGGCCGTCTCTCCAGAACCTTCCAACGGGTCACGGAGGGCTTCCCCAGCTTTTCATCCACGATCTGCAGGGGACGATTATCCACATCAAGACGCTGTTTTAACTCTATCCGGCCCTCATCTTCCGAAGGGCTGCCGCAGATCAGAGCCTCATACTCCTTGTGAACCCGCCTCTCTTCAAAGAGGCGGCTCAATTTCCGCTGACGCTCCTTGTCCAGGGCCCAGAGAAGAAGGCCCGATGTGGACTGATCCAGGCGGTGAACCGTCAGGATACCGGGGAAAGATTCGGCCAGGCGGGCAAGGAGGCAGTCCGCCTTTTCCGGTCCTCGTCCCGGAACCGAAAGAAGACCCGCCGGTTTTTCACTGACAAGCCAGCCCTCTCTCAGGGAGACCAGATAGTTCAGAAGAAAAGCTCCTGCCCCAGGGAACCCCACACTGCGCATGTGAGAAGGAGAAAGTAGATGACGCTGGGAATCCTCCTGCCCCTGTGAGAGGGAGCGTCCTCCGAGGATTCGGGAGCCTCGAAATCCGCCATCTGGGCCGGATGGAAGAGCTGGATAAGCACCTTGTCCAGGGATCCGATAAAATCCCGGGGAGACACTCTTGTCTTTCCCTCCAGGATCTCTTCGAAGAAGTAGAAAGTGCGGGCCAGAAGGCCTCCCAGTTTCCCGGGAAGCCTCAGCTTTCCGGAGACAGAGAAGAGGGAGATAAAGATCAGACCGCAGAGGGTCAGTCCCTTCATAATCCCCGTCCCCAGGGCCCCCGATGTGATGCGAAGAGGGCCAATCTCGAAGAGGATGCGTCCCAGGGGGGTCAGGATATGGAAGAAGGTGATGGAGGTCGTCAGGATGATGTAGTAGCCGAAGCGTATCCTCTTCCCCGCCATGACGGCCATAAAGGCGAAAAGGGCCACCAGCCCCAGTTTGGCCAGGGGATTCTCCAGAAAGAGATAACCCGGAATCAGGATCAGACCGGTCCAGAAGCGGAATGAGGGATTCAGGAATGTCGCCAGCCTGTCGGGCCGTCTCTTCCGGCGCTTTTTTTTCTTCATTTTATGAAAACCGGCCTGCTCCTCTTCAGAAGGCCGTTCAGGTTCCGGAAGCTCGAAAGCGTCTCCCCGGCCGCTTCTGCGGAAGGCATCCCACCACAGGGAGCGGTCCGAGAAGTGCTGGGCAAAAATCCCGATAAAAAGTCCGGACACCAGACCTATCCCCAGAAAAAGGGGCAGTATACGCCAGGCGGCGCTGCCGAATATGAAGATGACAGACAGAACGATCTGCATGGTGTTGCTGGCCAGAGCGCCCATAAGGGAGATCCCTATAAAGGAGATCCTTTTTCCCAGCCCTCTGTAGCAGAAGTACATAATCAGGGCGCTCCCCAGGGACCCGCTCAGGGAGAAGAGAAAGACATAGGACGCCAGGGTCCCGTTGACCAGGGCCTGCCCCAGGACCTTGAGTATAACCAGAAGGATATAGGAGGGGGCGGAAAGGACTTCCAGCCCCAGAAGAAGGGGAAGATTTGCCAGACCAAGGCGCATAAAGGGAATGGGCCGGGGGAAAAGATACTCCACAGTGGAGAGGAACATGCTGAATGCCCCGAGCAGGGCGATGCGGTTCAGATTCTTCGTATCAGTAGACTCCGGCATCAACACCCTCCTCATCATCGGGGCCGCCCTCGATGGTAATAAAGACCTGGTTGGGCAGACAGGCGGCCCACTCTCCGCTATGCTCGATTTCACCCATGTGGACACAGAGCTGATCCTGGCAGTCGCCGTAGCTGAAGGCGGCATGACCGCCCTCTATATGGATAACAGACTTTCCGGCCGGCCCTTCGATCACAACATCCCGGGTCTCGGCCATGGAGTAGAGAGACTCCCCTTCGGAGTCCTGAATCAGTAGATAGCCCTCATCCCGGCTGAGGCTTCTGCCGTAGAGAAAAAACAGCAGAAAAACGGCCAGTGAAAAAACCAGGGCGATCCCGTCGAACATTTTCAATTTCATCTATGATAAGATCCTTAATTCTTTTACACTAAAGCGGTAATGATGGAGAATAAATTAACACAATTCAGGGGATCTGGGGAATACCGGAGCCTGTCGTCTGAAGACAGAATTTTCCTTGAAAAGCTATGTCAACTGTGGCGATTCAGCCGCCAGGAGATCAGACAGATCATACAGATAGCCCGGGATCTTGAAACCTGGGATGAGGGCGGACTGGGAGCGCTGTGGGGAGATCCGGCCGCACCCGTCAAAGAGGGAGACCGCAACGAAAAGGATAAGCGCTTCCGCAGCCTTACGGCCCGCTGGAATGAGCTGAAAGAGACCCCCAAAAGCTATAAAAACTTCTGCCCCGAATCGATCAACATCAAAACGCCTGGATTCAAAGAGGTGGATGACGGCAGACAGATCCTGGGGGACTGCCCCGTAGCCTCACAGAAAACCCGATGCTGCAAGCTGAAGACCCTGGATGCGGTCATCGGATGCGGCTTCGACTGCTCCTACTGCTCCATACAGTCTTTCTACTCCGACGATCAGGTTCTTTTTCACAGTGATCTTGCACAGAAGCTGGAGAATCTGAATCTGGACCCGGACAGGCTCTACCATATCGGTACGGGACAGTCCTCGGACTCTCTGATGTGGGGCAACAGGGAGGGGCTTCTGGAGAAGCTATTCGCCTTTGCCCGGAAGAATCCCAATGTTATTCTGGAGCTGAAAAGCAAGTCAAAGCGTATGGACGAGCTACTGAGCCTGGAGAGACCGGATAACCTCCTTTTGACCTGGTCATTGAATACGCCCGTGATCATAGGCTCTGAGGAGAGGCTGACCTCAACGCTGGATGAAAGGCTGAACGCGGCCCGAAAAGCGGCGGACCACGGTATTCCCGTGGGCTTTCATCTCCATCCCATGGTCTGGTACGAGGGCTGGGAAGAGGACTATGGCGAGCTCACAAAAAGGATGACCGCGTTGTTCCATCCTGATGAAGTGGTGACCGTTTCCTTCGGAACACTGACCTTTATAAAACCGGTCCTCAAGATGCTTCGGAAAAGACCGATCAGAAGCAAGATTCTGCAGATGCCCCTCCGGGATGCGGCGGGAAAGTGGTCCTACCCCTTTGAGATCAAACTGGATCTTTTCAGGACAGCCCATGAAGGACTCAGAGCCTGGAAGGGTGAGGTCTTTCAGTATCTCTGTATGGAAGATCCCGACCTCTGGGAGCCCCTGTTCGGACGCAGCTACAAAGATAACGAGGAATTCGAGCAGGATATGCTCTATACTTATGACAGAAAAATTCGAAAGATCCGGGGGCTTCCCTGAGCGGAAAAGACGGAGGGAGGCCTTCGGGCCCTATGCGGATAAATCACCGGGGCATCCTGGAAGCCCCGCCAGGACAAGTAGGAGTAAAGTTATGAAAAAGAGATTTTTAATGATAAGCCTTATCCTTCTCTGCACCGCCGGAAGCGTCTGGGCCGACAAGATAGATTTTCAGCTGGGAGGCGGCTATAACGGCGTTTTTCTGGGGGACGACGGAGATCCCGACTCCTTTCCCCTGGGCTTCTCTTTCTTCGGAGGTGTGGGCTATAAATTTTTCCCGACCCTTTCCATCGGAGCCGAATACGAGTACGGCCATGCCTGGTCATTTGACGATGGTCCGGGGGGAGACGTTCTGAGCCTTTCCGAACATCTGCCCAAGGCCTATCTCAAGGTCAATCTGCTGAACATGATCACCCTGAGCGCCCTGGCGGGTGCGGATATTCAGACCTATAGGGCCGACGGGGACAAGATAAGCACGGATACGGCCTTTACCGCAGGAGTCAGGGCGGCCGTCCTTTTCGGCTACGTCCAGTATATGGCGGTCTTCAACGAAGAGAGAACAGACCAGCGCTTCGGCGTCGGCGTGATACTGCTCAAATAGATCCTCAACTGAAGATATGAATATCCTTCTGATCACCCCGCCTTTCTGTCAGCTCAACACCCCCTACCCCGCCACGGCCTTTCTGAAGGCCTGGCTCAGGAAAAAGGGGCACCGGGTCCGGCAGGCGGATACGGGGCTGGAGGTCTATCTCAGGCTTTTCAGCACTTCAGGCCTGGAACAGTACGTATTCGGAGAGTGTTCACCGGAAACTCACATTTCCCTGAAGGAGAATGATGTCCTTCTGAGAACCTGGCAGCTGAAAGAACGCTACACCGAATGTCTGCCGGTGGTTCTGGACTTTCTGCAGGGAAGGGATTCCGCACTGGCCCATCTGCTCTGCCGTCCGGGATACCTGCCCGAAGGGGAGCGTTTTCTGACCCTGGACGCCTGTCCCTCCTCACCCGAAGGGGCCATGGATTCGGCCGACAGGGCAAGGCTGAGGGCAACCCTCTTTCTGGAAGATCTGGCGGATTTTCACAAACAGGTGAATGATCCTGATTTCGGCTTCAGCCGCTATGCCGACCATCTCGCCCTCTCCCCCCCCTCCTTCGATCCCCTCTATACGAAAGCGACGGACGGGAGTTCGGCGGTCAGCCGTATCCATCGGGAAGTGCTGAAGGAGCTCTGTGATGAGTTCCGCCCCGGACTGGTGGGATTCTCGGTCCCCTTCCCCGGCAACCTTCTGGAGGCCCTGCGGGGAGCCGCGGCCGTAAAACAGATCTGTCCGGAAGCCCATCGGACCCTGGGTGGGGGCTATGTCAACACCGAACTGAGGCAGCTGGAGGATATCCGCCTGGCCGAGTTCTTTGAGTCGGTCACCCTGGATGACGGCGAGGACGCCATGGAGGCCCTGGCCGCAGCTCTGGATGATCCCTCGAGAACCCGCAGGATTCGCTCCTTCATCCCGGAAGGGGCACAGTGGATATTCCATGATGACCATAGCCGTATCCGCCACAGGGATCGTCCTGCTCCTGACTACTCCGACCTGAAAATGGATGCCTATCTCTGCCTGGCGGACAGAGAAAATCCCATGCACCGGCTCTGGAGCGAGGGCCCCTGGATCAAGATGATGGCGGCCCACGGCTGTTACTGGAAGCGCTGCGCCTTCTGCGACACCTCCCTGGACTATATAGGCCGGTTTGATCCGGCCCCTGCCGCGGTTCTGGCGGATCAGATGGAGGAGCTTGTCAGGAAGACGGGGAAGAGGAGCTTTCATTTTGTAGATGAGGCCGCCCCCCCCGCCCTGCTCAAGGAACTGGCCCTGGAACTGATACGCCGGAATACTGCCGTCAGCTGGTGGGCCAATATCCGTTTTGAAAAGAACTTCAGCCCCTCCCTCTGCCGTCTTTTAGCCCGATCGGGTTGTATCGCCGTTTCAGGCGGACTGGAAGTAGCCTCGGACCGGATGCTGAAACTCATAGACAAAGGGGTGAGCGTCACCCAGGTCAGCCGGGTCTGCGCCGCCTTCAGGGAGGCGGGCATCATGGTTCATGCCTATCTGATGTACGGTTTCCCCGGCCAGAATGCCAGGGAACTGATCAGCTCCCTGGAGGTTGTACGGCAGCTCTTCAGCCGGGACCTGATCCAGTCCGCCTTCTGGCACCGCTTTGCCCTGACCGCCCACAGCCCGGTGGGAAGGGATCCGGAGGCCTTCGGAGTGAAGATTACGGGCCCCCGGCACGAGGGATTCGCCCGGAACGATCTGCAGTTCAGCCAGGATTCGGAGGAGCTTGACGCCTACGGCAGAGGCCTGAACACGGCGCTGTACAACTATATGCGGGGCAAGGGACTGGAACTGCCGCTGAAACACTGGTTTGACTTTCGCATTCCCGCACCCGACAAGGGCGCCCGGGAGATCGGGAGACTGCTGGACTCTCCGGTGGATATGGAGCTGGACGGGCAGAGCCGGCTGATCTGGACCGAAGTCCTTCCGGCGGCGAGCGCAGAAGGACTGATCTTCCGGGGCAGCGACTATCAGGAGGAGTTCTCCCTGTCTCCGGAAATTCAGGATTTCACACGGACCCTTCTGGAACGCTGCACTCCCCGGGAAGCTCCCTTTTTGATTGAAGACTTCGACCGCCTTGCGGCCGACAGGAACATCGATGGCGATGCGTATCTCTCCTCTTCCTTATTCAGAGAGCTGACAGGCTATGGTCTCCTGGTTCTCTGAGCTGACCGAGGCTTTGACAGGGGGCCATGTGGTTCTTCTGGGCTCCCTCTCTCTGCTCACCTTTTTCGGGACCCTGTTTCTTCTGCCGATTCTGCTTATCCGCATCCCGGAGGACTATTTTGTCAAAGAGGGAGGGTCCCGTTTCCGGCGGGGGCTTGGAGGAGTGCTCTTTCATCTGATCAAAAACAGCCTGGGGCTGCTCTTTCTTCTCATGGGGTTTATCATGCTCTTTATCCCGGGCCAGGGGCTTCTGACCATACTGGCGGGTCTGTGGCTGATGGACCTGCCGGGCAAAAGAGCCCTGGAAATCAGAATGATCAGAACACCGGCCATCCACAGGGGAATAGATTATATTCGAAAAAAAGCGGGCCGGTCTCCCCTGCTGATACCTGACAGTCCGGAAGCCACGGACCCTGAAAACTTGAAAAAGCAATAAGGAACAGCCCTGTGGAATCCTTTGGGGCCTCCCTGTCCTAGGACACGAAAGAGGCGATGATATCCAGACAGAGATGATGGACTTCCGAGTCATCGGCCGTAAACATCAAACTGACGGTTCGGCAGATATGAGCGGTTGCTCGGGAAATGTAGGGGTCTGAAATATACCACTTCTGACCTTCCTGTTTCCTCAGATAGTAGTATTTTTGTGAATGATCCGCTCCGGGCTGAGCCGGTTTGAACAGGCTGTGATCTTTATAGATCATATCCGATCTCATGGCACTGATGGAACACTGTATCCCGTCCCGGTCCAGGATATAGGCGCATTCGATGTCGGACATCATTTCCACTTTTTCACAAAGGATGCTGTCCCACTCCTCGCTTCCCTGCCGCATCAGAGATCTATGAATTTGCAGTGCCTGGGATTTGACCCTTTTTATGGAAGAACTCAGGATTCGATCCCGCTCTTTCGCTGAAAAATTCCGGGTTTCAACCAGCAGGGAGACTTTGCCGCTTGTCGTATCCACAGGAAGTATTTTATCAACGGGTTTTGAAAAGTAGAAACCCTGCAGGATATCGACCCCCAGCTCCTGGCACTCGAGAGCATCATTGAGGGTTTCGACGCCTTCTGCCAGTGAAAGAGCCCCGATATTATGGGCCAGTTCGATAAGAGAACGGCAAACCTCTCTCTTATGGAATTCTTCGGAGACCCCGTTAACCAGCTCTCGATCGATCTTGATAACATCAGGTTTTATCTTCACGACTCGCTGAAAACTGGAGTATCCGGCCCCCACATCATCCAGGGCGATAAGCGCCCCCTTCTCCCTGCAGTAGTCCGTAAACCTCAGAAGCCGGTCGAAGTCTTTGACACGATTTTCTATCAGTTCGATAACAATATGCCGGGCGCTTATTCCCGAGTTTATGGCTTCCAGAGCAAAATCCCGATTACTGAAATCCTCATTATCCATCAGGGAGGAGTCAAAGTTCAGAAAGAGACTGTACTGTTCAGCCCCCGGCAGATTTATGAAGTTCCCCAGAGCGGAAGCGATACACTTCATGTTCAGCTCCAACGTCTCTTTCTCATTACCGGGCAACGAAAACAGTTCTCCGGCGCCGAGAGCTGTACCCGCGCTGATCCCCCGGGAAAGGGCCTCGACAGCGATATATTTTTTTTCGTGAACAGAATAAAGAGGCTGATACAGGCTTCGTATCTCAACATCCTCAAGTTTTCTGGATCGATTTAAGTTAAAAGACATAGAGAATTATTTAGCAAATTTCAGGCCAACCGGAAAAGACCCGTTTTTCCTGCCTGCTGAATGCAGGACTCGTCCCGATTCCTACATTCAGGTAAGAGAAACTACATTGATGAAGTGATGCGCTTCGCTCTTCCCCGCTCAACTCAGGGATACAGGGATTATTCAGGAGGAATAGGCCACCCGGTTGCGGCCGTTCTGTTTGGCATCGTAGAGGGCCTCGTCGGCACGACCGATAATGTCCTCAATCGCCTTCTCTCCGGGCAGATAGGAGGATACGCCGATGCTGACGGTTATCTTCAACCCCGTTCTCTCCTCCGACTCCGTCTCTATGGCGGAGCGCAGTTTTTCCGCACAGCTTAAGGCGCTGTCCATTGCCGTTTCAGGCAGGACAACGGCCATCTCCTCTCCTCCGTAGCGGGCGGCGATATCGTTCATACGGATATTGTCGCTGATCACAGAGGCGATCTCGCTGAGAACCTGATCGCCCTTCTGATGGCCGTGAACATCATTCACCTTCTTGAAGAAGTCTACATCCAGAAGGAGCAGACACAGAGGCTGTTCATAACGACGGGCCCGTTCGGATTCCCGGGCCAGGACATCGTCAAAGTACCGGCGGTTGTAGAGCAGGGTCAGACGGTCTATATGAGCCATCCGGGAGAGCTTCTCCTTGGAACGGTTGATGATATGCTTGAGCTCAAAGAGCTGGTTCCGTATCTCCTCGTCTTCAATACTCTGAAGGATGGAGGCGATCTTACTTTCCATAACAAGAGTCTCGGACAGGAGGTTCTCTTCCGAACGGACGGGGAGGCTTTTTTCCGTATCCAGAACACGGTAAACCAGAATAAAGGGCCCCACGGTGATACGGTCTTCGTTCTGAAGAAGATGATCCTTCACAGCCCGGTAGTTCACCTGTATGCCGTTAGTGCTTTCCATATCCACAAGCCGGACCTGGTCCCCCTCCCTCCGGATCTCCGCATGAACCCGGGAGACCGTCCGTTCATCCAGAACGATCTCACAGGAGGAGTCCCGGCCTATCCGAAGGATACGCTCCTCGTCGATAAGCATCTTCTTGTCCAGAAAAAAGAGATAATGCCGACCGTCGGCGGCAGCGGCATCATGTTTCATACGCTGCCGACACCGCTCTTCCCTGTCACCGCTTTGAAACTGATATCCAGATCCTTCTCATGCTCCAGCTCCTTCAGTCCTTCACGGACCTTCTGAATGGAAACGGTCATGGGGACGATCACATGGGCCTTCATTTTGAATAGAGGAGCGCCTGTCCAGGGGGCGTAGGCGGTCTCAGTCTCCAGATTCTCGATATTGATCCCCTCCTGACGGATAAAACGGGTAACCGTATGGATAATTCCGGGGCTGTCCAGGGAGACGCAGCTCAGTGTATAGGGTATCCCGTTCTTGTCGATTTCGGGTTTTTCGGTAGGCTTGATCTCAATCCTCAGCCCGATGGCCTCCTCAAGGGCGTCCAGATCACTGATGATGCTGCTGAGGGCACGTTTTTCTCCCGAGATAAGCATGATAACCGCAAACTCTCCGCCCAGAACGGACATACGGCTCTCCAGTATATTCCCATGGTGCTCTTCGATGGCCGAGCTCAGGTCGTCTACGATTCCGATCCTGTCTTTTCCTACAGCCGTCAATACCGCCAGATTCTTGTTCATATTCAACACTCCTGCAGCCGTTTTACACGGTGCCCCATCCCCATTGTCGACCCGTATCGGAGATTTTTCCAGAAAAAAATATGAGTGAAATCAACGGGGACAGGAAAAAAATGCCGATGAAAAGAGTGATAAGGTTTTTGCCCTGTCCGAATACATCACCGGGAGACTATGGATATGAAACAAACGCTTCTGGCTCTTATGCTGATACTGCTGGTACTGCCCTGTTTGACGGCCCAAAAAGCCGAAGTGGAACTAGAACTCCATACGGAGCTGTCCAAAGACAGGCTGATCATTATCGTCCAGGCCCCCTCCAGGGGCAGAATATCACTTGCCCTGGGAGCGGAAACGGATCTGAAAGGAGCCAATGTCCTTGTCGTCTGGGTGGATGATATGATGGGCATCGCCATGGGTGAAGATCATTTCGGTACGGCTGCGCAGGAGCACAAAAACGATATGGAGCTGGGAGGCAGCCAGGATATCCAGGTCCTGGCCGGACGTCAGAATAACGAGATGACCGAAGTGACCTTCGCGATCCCCCTGCAGAGTGAAGACGAGCATGATATTGTCCTGGAAGCGGGAAAAAGCTATCCCCTGATCCTCAGCTGCACGGACTCCGACCGCCCGGAAGGAAATGAAGTGAAAAGCACACGCAGCCTCCTGACTCTGAACTGACTCCTACCGGATTCCGCTCTTCAATACAGGAAAGTACGCCTGACGGCTTATGAGTCCCAGAGTTCCTTATCCTCGGTGATACGCCTCAGGATATCAGACCACTTCAACAGGAGGGCCTTCCCCTGCGGCCCGCTGATGCTTACGGGCAGTACGGGCAGCTCTTCGGAAAGATCCAGAGCTCCATACTCCCGCCAGGCATCGGCAAAGCTCCCCATGACCTCCCGGACAGGACGCCCGGGGGAACCGTACAGATAACCGCTAAGCTCCTCGGTATGCAGAACCCATAGCGGGCCGCCCCCTTTTCTGTATTCCAGGGCCCTGTAGAGCGCCAGATGAGGAGCTCCCAGCCAGACAAGGTGAAGGGATCCGTGGATAAAGATTCTGCGCCCCGTCAAATAGTTCAAAACCTTGTGAAACTGCTTATCCGCCCAGACTTCGGCAGAAGCCGGGGATTCCATCTGTGTCAGCATAGTCACTCCTCCTGTAGGGATACAGTGGAAACTCATGCAATAACAGTGCCAGGAGTATTTTAGATTATCTCCCGTTTCCAGGCCTGTTACAGCCCTCTGAAGGGGGGCGGGCTCCTACGGAGAGGTACTATTTCATCCTCTTTATACATTCGGGTAACAAACGGATCAGCGCCGCTGCCGCCCGGAACGGGACGGCAGCAGGGGAAAGGATCACTCATTTTTCCCGGAAGAATCATCCTCCGGAACAGCCTCATCCTTTCGGAGATCTCCGCAGCACTCCTCATCATGGGGATCTCCATGCCAGTGCCGTCTCATTCTGTCCCGAAACTCCTTCTTGAAGGCGTCCATCTCTTTACGACTATGGTGGGTATGATGATCTCCGGAACCGAACAGGGGACCGCCCCGGCCCGAGACATGACTGCGGCCGACAGGAGGTCTGTGCCCGCCGGGACCGCCCTTGAAGAGCAGATGACTCAGCAGTATCAGACCCCAGGCCTGCAGATACGTTATGCTTGTCAGCCCGAAAATGGGGGGCATCAACCAGTTCCATAAAAGCATCAGAACCCAGCCGAACAAAAGGGCTATGACCGCCGCGAAAACCAGGGCCCCTATCCCGAAAAGGATGGCTTTCCCAAAGAATCTGATCCTTTCTCCGTTAAGATTCATAATTGATCTCCTTCCCTCTCTGTCCTATCGGTCCAGTGCGCGGCATAGCAATCCGTCATCTTTCCCGAACCCAGTATGATAAACAGTGTCAGTACTATGGATGCCGCCACAAGGACGGCGCTTTCCAGCAGCTCTTTCCTCTCCCTGTTCATATCACTCCTCTCTTCTCGTTCCTCATCTCATGCCAGACATCGGCAAAGTCCGCCAATGCCTCTCTCAGCAGCCTCAGGGCCTCTCTCTTCCGGGAGAGAAGAGTTCCCATGGGCACATCCCACTCCTCTGCCAACTCCCTGAAACTCTGTCCCTCCAGAGCCTGCGCCCTGATCACCATGCGCAGTTTTTCCGGCAGGGCGTCCAGAGCCTGAAACAGGGCATCATAAAGGGCGTCCCGGAAAAACCTGTCTTCCAGGCCCTCAAAATCGGAAAGCATATCCAGTAAAGATGCGCTTTCATCCTCTTCACAGTCCAGACTGACTTCATTCCGCCTGCTGCGTTTCCGGTACCAGTCGGTGATCCTGTTGTGGGCCGCACGGAAGAGCCAGGCAGCCTGATCCTCAACCAGGGCGAAGCTGTCCAGAGAGCCCAGAACCGACTCATACAGGTCCTGCAGGAGATCACGGGCTTCATGGGGGTCGCCCGTCTTGTAGAGGAACAGCTGATAGAGCTTCTCTTCCTCATCCTGTAACAGCCGCTGAACTGCACTCATATCTATAAAGACGTAAAAGGGAGGATATTATTTATAAGAATTTTAAGAAAAGATATGAAATGAAGCAAGAGGAAGGAAAAGGAGGACAATATTCTCTTTAAAGACAGAACTCCCGGCAAACGCGGGAGTTCTGAATGCTTATTTTTTTTATTTATCTATAGGAACCAATAGCTTGAACAAGATTTAGTTCTTGCTGTCCTTCATCACGGTCTCACCGGCCAGTCTACCGAATACGGTGATATCGGTCAGAGCGTTGCCGCCCAGACGGTTGGAACCGTGGATGCCTCCGACGATCTCACCGGCGGCATACAGACCGGAGATGACATCGCCTGCGGGGGTCAGAACATGAGTTTCGGTATCGATGGACAGACCGCCCATGGTGTGGTGAACGGCAGGGATGACCTTCTGGATGTAGAAAGGACCGGTCTTGATCTCGGCCATTTTGGCGTTTCTGTTGAACTCCTTGTCCGCAATCTTGGTATCGGTACCGTTATTCAGATAGTCGGCGGCATAGCTGTTGTAGTCGGCTATGGTTCTGGCCAGTCCGGCCTTGTCAATACCGAAGAACTCAGCCGCTTCTTCCAGAGTCTCCGCTTCGATCAGGACCTTGTCGTCCACCAGCATCTGGTACTCTTTTCCGTAGATCTCCAGGGTTCTGGCTTCGTCCAGAATGCTCTTGTCCCATACCATGTAACCGTGATTGTCGCTCTGGGCCAGGATCATCTTGGAAACCACGTCTCTTCTGTCGTTTTCGTTGACAAAGCGCTTGCCCTCGATATTGACCATGGGAGCACCGTACATTCTGGTATCCGCTACGAAGGCGATCTTTCCGGTGGTGGGGAAACAGAAGGGATAGGTCTGGATGTACTCCATATGAGTGGTTCCGGCGCCGATCTCTTCGGCCATCAGGATACCGCTTCCCAGGTGTCCGGGGGCATTGGTGGTCTTAACGCCCTCGCCCAGATCGTCTCTGTATTTCAGTCTCATCTCGGCGTTTCCGGCAAATCCTCCGGAAGCCAGGATAACTCCGTTCTCGGCGTTGAAGGTCAGGCTCTGGCCGGACTTGTTTTCGGCTTTAATGCCGACGACACGGCCATCTGCATCGGTCATGAGGGACTTGGCCTGTGTATTCACCTTGATAACAACACCAAGTTCATAGGCCTTTTCATACATCTTGTAGATCATCTGGGAACCGACGCCGCCCTTTACAACGAGGGCGCGGGCCACGGTGTGTCCGCCGAAATGTTTCTGGAAGTCATCCATAATCTCTACTTCTACGAAATCTCTCAGCCACTCGGCGGTGGGGAGGGCTCTGTTCACCAGAACGTCCACCAGAGGAACGATACTCTTGTAGTCGCCTCCCTTCAGGGTGTCTTCCTTGTACAGCTCCTTGCTGTCCTCGATGCCCTGGGCTTCCTGTACCCAGTTCTCGGGGATGTCGAAACCGGCCCCCGAGTATGCGGTGTTACCGCCCACAATATTTTCCTGTTCCAGGATCACGACCTTGGCACCCTCTGCGGCAGCGGCGATAGCCGCGGAGAATCCGCCTCCACCGGCTCCCACGACGACAACGTCGTAGCTCTGCTCGGTTTCCTTCTCGGCCTGGGGCTCAACGGTGGGCAGCTTGTACAGCCCGGACTCATCAACGGCCTCGGACGCCTGAGATGTGGCGTCGGCCTTCTCTTCGGTTTGGCTTTCCCCCGTAGCTACGGACTCCTGTGTTCTGGGCGCACAGCCTGCGAACAGTACGATCGCCAGAACGCTGAGCAGTAAAATCGATCCGATTCTCTTCATTGCGTGATTCACTCCTTATCATGCAGAAATAATTTCAGATGCCATTGCTTATCACTGAAATGCTGTCATAACCGTTTTTTTAAGCATTTCAACAAAGCGAAAGACCATCCTTTTCGCTCCGTCCTACCAAAATAACCGCAGATATTACGATTTTAATTTTATTAGACGAACAGTCTATTTATTAGACGATGGGTCTAATATATACTGTCAGCTATTGAATCTGTCAATGATTTTTAAAGAAAAAAATATCGATAAGGAAAATATGGAAACAAAAGAGATCCCGCCGAAAAGAAAAAGAGGCCGTCCTCCGAAAGACAAACAGGGCTATAATGAAACAAGGGAGGCCCTGATTCAAGCAGGACTGGAATCCCTTACGGAAAAAGGATTTGTCTCCTCCAGTATTGATGAAGTACTGAAAAAGGTTTCCATCCCCAAGGGTTCCTACTATCACTACTTTCCCAGCAAGGAAGAGTTTGGAAAAGAACTGCTGGACAGATATATCTCTTTTTTTGCCGATAAGCTGAAAAGACATCTGGGAAACGACGCCCTCCCCCCCCTGGAGCGTCTGGAGTCCTTCGTCAACAGCGCTTCAAATGCCGTAGAGCGCTATGACTTCAAGAGGGGATGCCTTGTCGGCAATCTCGGACAGGAGATGAGCGTTATCCCCGAAAGCTTCAGAGGACGGCTGAAGGACGGTTTCAAGCTGTGGCAGGACCTTGTGGCAGACTGCCTGAAAGAGGCGCAGAAGGAGGGAAAAATAAACGCCGGGTCTGACTGTCATACATTGGCAGAGATCTTCTGGACCGGATGGGAGGGAGCCGTCATGAGAGCGAAAATCGATCAGAGCAGGGAACCCCTTCTTCGGTTCCACCGGTTCTTCATAAACAGTATTCTCCATAACAGCTCCCCCTTTGCATAAAACCTCAGCGCACCTCAAGAGCGCACTGGCATAGAAGCCAAACCATTCCAATACAAAGAAATAGAAATCATACACCGCCGATTCCCCTTAGCAGAAGGTTTCGGCTCTTGATTTTTATAGACGATCGGTCTATTTTCTTCTGTAGTTCATGTCACAGAAGATTATGAATCATGGTACTGTATGTAAGAGTGCTGTGTATGAATAAATACAGGAGAGAATTATGTTCAGGGGATTATTAATAGAGAACAACGAGGATGGTGCCGTTCTCGAGGAGCTGGATGAATCCAGACTGCCTGAAGGGGATGTCACCGTCAGGGTGGAGTACTCAACCCTGAACTACAAGGATGCCCTGGCGGTCACCGGCAGGGGCAGGATCGCCCGGAGTGTCCCCATGGTTCCCGGGATCGATTTTGCAGGCAAAGTTATTTCCTCGGAAAATCCCGGCTTCATGGCAGGAGACGAAGTCCTCCTGAACGGCTGGGGCGTGGGAGAAAAACACTGGGGCGGACTTGCCGAAAAGGCAAGGGTGAAGGGCGACTGGCTCATTCCCCTCCCCCCCGGCCTTTCCCCCAGGAGGGCCATGATCATAGGAACCGCCGGCTATACGGCGATGCTCTGCATCCTTGGCCTTGAGGACAACGGTGTCACCCCGGATAAGGGTGAAATTCTGGTGACCGGAGCGACAGGCGGAGTCGGCAGCTTTGCGGTATTACTCCTGGCGAAAGCGGGATATTCGGTTGTAGCCATGAGCGGAAAGAAAGATGCCGGGGCCTATCTCAGGGAACTGGGGGCGGCGGAGGTTATGGACAGGGCCGCATACTCAGCGCCGGGCAGGCCCCTGGTC
Organism: Oceanispirochaeta sp.; assembly: GCA_963556075.3. Lineage (GTDB taxonomy): Bacteria > Spirochaetota > Spirochaetia > DSM-2461 > DSM-2461 > Oceanispirochaeta. The sequence goes on from CAUVYB020000002.1 coordinate 596,437, forward strand.
GGGGAACGCTGGGCGGGCGTTGTGGATGTGGCAGGCGGTCATATCCTGGCCAATGCCTGTGCCGCCGCCCGATACGGGGCCACGGTCACGGCCTGCGGCCTGGCAAAGGGGATGGACTTCCCTGCGACAGTGGCCCCTTTTATTCTGAGAGGCGTCACCCTGGCTGGAATAGACAGCGTCTACTGCCCCCGGGAAAAGAGGCTCAAAGCGTGGAACCGTCTGGCGGAACAGACCGATGACAGGGACTTTAGCCTGATTGCCCATGAGATCGGCCTGGATGATGTAAAAGGCGTATCGGAAGCCATGCTCGACGGAAAGCTCAAGGGACGTCAGCTGATACATATAGAGAACTGAATTGTATGAGCCCCCCGGATCGGGGTATAATCAAAGCCATGTCCAAAACAAACGCCGTAAGACTTCTGGAAAACCGCAGGATACCCTTCGATCTGAAGGAATACGAGGTGGATGAATCGGATCTCAGCGCCGTGTCGGTGGCGGCCAAGTCAGGTCTGGATGCGGATCAGGTTTTTAAAACCCTGGTCCTCAGAGGACCGAACGCAGAGATCTTTGTCTGTGTCATTCCCGGTCCCTGTGAACTGGATCTGAAAAAGGCGGCAAAGGCAGGGGGCTTCAAAAAAGCCGAAATGATCCATGTCAAGGAGCTTCTTCCCCTGACCGGCTATATCCGGGGCGGCTGCTCCCCGGTAGGAATGAAAAAAAACTACCCGACCTTTATCGATGAAAGCTGCCTGATGTTTGAGACCATCTATGTCAGCGGCGGGGTGAGAGGACTGCAGATCAGAATTGCTCCGGAGGTTCTGATAGAAACGGTGGCGGCGGAAGCGGCCGATCTTATCTGACCGGCCTAAAGGCCGCCCAGATAGCGGGCGGTATTCACATTCCGTATCGTCATCAGCCGGTAGAGCTTATGCCCTGCCAGTTTGCTCAGATGACTCTTATTGTAATTTCCCCTGTCCATGTTCCAGATAAGCGCTCCACTCACATAGCGGATCTCCATAAAATCCTGCCTTAGCGGAAGTTCCTCAATGATCCGGGCCGAATCAATCTCAGGGAAAAGATAGGCTACATCGCTGCGCTGTTCTTTATCATTTTGCCACTTCCGGGGAATGGCATCACAGATTGTTTTCAAATCTTCTTCTGTTTTAATCAGGATGGGAATGTCGAGACCGAACTCAACCTGAAGGATCCTGTAGAGATCCAGAGAGATGCTGTCGCTATTTTTTTCCGAAGCAAAGATAATATTCCCAGAGTTAAGATAAGTGCTGACATCCGTATATCCGGCAGACTCAAGAAGGGATCGGAGCTTTTTCATCTCCACCCTGTTTTTACCGCCCACATTTACGCCTCTGAAAAGAGCCGCATATTTCATGTTCGTGACCTCCTGTACTAGTTCAGCCGCTATGATTTATAAACACGATACATTGGTTTATAACAGGCATCCAGATTATCAGACCAATTCGTAATAATTGGAACATACAGAAGGCTTCTCATATAATTCATTATAGGAGAACTCATGGATAGATCATGGAATTTATTATGATTCAATCCTACTGAAGTTCAAAAGCATCACCTGTGCAGTTGATTGATCATGGTTTACACGGAACTTGATCTGAAGGGATATCAATTGCTTGGATTCCCGGAGTAATAACCAGGAGGGAAAAGTGAAGCTAGGGAAAAGCTTACGTTCAACCATCATTAAAAGCATGATTCTCCTGAGTTTGCTATCTGTCAGCATGGTAGGAACATTATGGGTTGTTCAGGAATACAGAAGAGCTGCCAATGGAATATACCTTTTGGAAGATGATTACATAACAACTCGAAAGGATGAGATTAAGACAGAGGTAGACCGTGTTATATCATATGTTGACTTTAAACGGGAAAGTACTGAACTTGAGCTTAAAGAATCCATAAAAACCCGTGTCTATGAAGCACATGACATAGCCAGTGGAATATATGATTACTATCACGAAAAAAAGAGTGACCAGGAAATACAGGAAATGATAAAGGAGACTCTGAGGCCCCTGATTTTTAATGAGGGCCGTGGTTATTTCTTTATATACGACCTTCAGGGAACTAATATCCTCCTTCCTTTCTCCCCTGGGCTTGAAGGAGAGAATTTACCGCACCTTCTGCGGTCCTTCATCTGAAGAGGAGAAATAAATGAAAAAGTGGAACAGCCTGACCGTCAGCAACACCGTCCCCCGCAGGGACAGGGAAGGGAATATTCTGGACGCCCACGGAGGTGCCCATTTTAACCTTTTCGAGGGCCGCTACTACAACTACGGCGTCCATTATATGGACACAGACGGATTTTCCTTCAGTCAACACTACGTCTCATACAGCTCGACGGACTTTGAGAACTGGACCTTCCATGGCCGGCTACTGGAAGAGAGTGCTCCCGAAGGGCTCTACTTCCGTCCCCATGTCCTCTACAGTGACAAACTGAGTAAATATGTGCTCTGGTATCTCTGGTATGAAAAGTATGTCCATGCGGCCAACAATATCTGCCATAAGGGAGTGGCCCTCTGCGATTCTCCCACAGGCCCCTTTGAGATTCAGGATACGGAAATCAAGCTGAGCGGCGGCCTCTCGGGAGACCATGACCTTTTTCAGGATGATGACGGCTCGGCCTACCTGGTTTACTCGGCCCATGATTTCAGCCGAAAAAACGGCAAGAACAAAGAGGCGGTCATTACGGTGGAGAAACTGTCGGATGACCTTTTAAGCTCAACACAGGAGAGCGTTCGTATCGATGCTGAGGGGATTCCCTGTGAAGCGCCGGCCATGTTCAAACGGAACGGCACCTACTACCTTATGTTCGACCGCTGGACCGACCGGGGTCCCCGGGGCTCGGGTGCCCGGGTGTATACGGCCGACAGCCCTCTGGGTCCCTACGCATACAGAGGCAATGTAAACCGGCATCCCGGAGGGACTCCCATCATAAAGGCTCAGCAGAACACCGTGGCTCCTGTGGAGACCCCCGACGGGACAGAGTATATCTGGGTCGGCGACCGCTGGAAATCATCGGAAAAAATGGGCGAATCCTTTCAGTTCTGGTGCCCCCTTCGTTTTCGGGAAGACGGAAGTATTGAAACCTTCTCCTTCATAGACGAGTGGGATATCACGGTCAGATTCTTTTAGAGGCACAGAATCACATTTCCCCTCTTGTGCCCGGCCTCAACATAGCTGTGGGCAGCGGCAATATCATCGAGAGGGTATTCTCTATCGATCACAGCCTTCAGTTTCTTCCGGAGAAGCAGCTCTGAAAGGAACTGGAGGTTCTCAATTTTCCGATCAGCAGGAGTCAGTCCGGCGGCCGCAAAGAGGGCACGCTTCCCCTTTGTTTTGGATTGAAACAGAGCCTTCAGCATCAGAGAGGGAGAGGGAAACGTTGATAAATAGACACCATTGTCAGTGAGTACATTCCTGCACTGCGCAAACGAGCTTTTCGCAACAGTATCGAAAATGATGTCATACGTTTCATCCCCCTGCGAAAAATCCTCACTGGTATAATCGATAACTCGTTCTGCCTCCAGAGATTTGACCATCTCCACATTCCCCTTACTGCAGACGGCTGTAACTTGCGCTCCATAGAAGACGGCCAGCTGCACAGCGGCTGTACCGACGGAGCCGGAAGCCCCATAGACCAGCACCTTCTGCCCTTTTCTGACCGCGGCTCTATCCCGCAGGAAGACAAGGGCCGTGTGCCCCCCGTCCACAATTCCGGCGGCCTCCTTAAAGCTGATGCCTTCGGGGATGCTGACCAGGGCGGAATCTTCGGGTAGACATTTGTATTCGGCATGTGCACCTGACGTCTCTATGGTATATCCATAGACCCGGTCTCCGATTTTGAATCTTGTCACAGCACTGCCGATTTCAGTAATCTCCCCGGCCAGCACATCTCCGGGAATTGGATTCTTCGGCTTCAGCAAACCGGAAAAGAACCTCGAGACAAAGGGTTGGCCCTTCCTGAATACAGGGTCCGTGCTGTTGACTACGGAAGCATGTATTTTAATCTGAACTTCATTTCTTTCTACGCTGGGAATAGGGATGTCTCTGACCTCAAGCACCTCAGGACCACCGTATCTGCGAATAACAACTGCTTTCAAGACGCCACTCCTCGATTAATACCGGTTCTGAATATATTCACGGTTACCGTGTATTTATATTAGCATTTCCTTTAACAATAAAAGGCATGACTGATTGACAGGCCGCTCCCGGGCCCCGATTATAAGCACCATGTCTCCCGTCTTCCCAATTCTGGACATTGCTCAATACAGCACCGGCTTCAGGGGTGAAGGCTTTTAGCCAGCGCTTCAACAACCTCCCATTTTTCATTATGCAGAGGCCCTTCTTTGCCGGAAATCTTCGTCATAATCTTTCTGATGATCCAGCCGTGCTGCTCGGGAAGATAGCGGCCTCCCACATAAAAGAGATTCATATCAGCCATGGGGGGGGGCACATTCTTTTTAAAAGTCTCTGCATAGAGCTTCTGATCAGCCCCTCCCAGAAGAAAAGCCGTCTTTTTCGTCTTAAAAGCCTCTTCATGCTTTTTAATATACGAGAAAAGCTTGCCCGGCAGTTTACCCGCATGAAAGGCGCCGCTGAAAACCAGAGTATCATAGTTCTCCGGTCCTTCGGATTTCTTCTTCAGATCACAGAGGACCGCATCCTCCCCCAACTCTTTCTGCAGCCTTTCTGCGGCCTCCCGTATAAATCCTTTCTGAGAGACATAAAGAATTAAAGTCTTCATATGATTCTCCTTTTCTATCAACATAAGAACAGATTGTTTAAATTGCAAATCAAGTTTCACTAAATATAAATGAAAAAGCCGCAGCGGAAGGAGAAGATCCGCTGCGGCAGAAGGAGTTATGAAAAGTGTTTACTCGAATTTCTGATTATCACCGGGCTTCAGTCCCAGTTCGGCCGCATACTCCAGCTTGAAGTAGCAGTTGTATACATCCCAGCGGGCATCGGAAGAAAGGACCTTCAGCATCCGGCGTCGGGCGGCAGCCGTCAGTTCAGGATCGGCATCGACTATATTGTGCAGTCTGTCCCCGTCATTCAGGGCGTAAAGTTCGTCCTTTCCGGCTGTGGTATTGTAGCTGTAGAGATACTCTTCCCCCTCCACCGTGACAACTGATCCCACACAGGGATTGGGGACGACATGGTTCCACACATCGAACATCACGGCTTTGTCCTCAGGACGTTCCGCTCCATCGGCGGTTTCAAAGAAGCTCACCCCGTCTGTCCTGGCGGGAATGCGAAGACCCGCAGCCTCATAGATTGTGGGAGCGATATCCAGCAGAGAGCAAACCGTATCCACAGAGCATCCTGCGGGAAGGGGCTGCCCCGCGGCGGGCTTGAGATGAAGAGGGACCCGGAGGACCTGGGGATTCAGATAGGCCCCTTTGTCTACGCATCCCTTTCGTCCGTTCATCTCGCCGTGATCGGCTGTAAAGAGGATCATGGTCTCATTATAAAGATCCTCTGCCTTGAGGAAGTCGAAAAGACGGCCCAGCTGATGGTCCAGTATTTCGTACTGGAGTTGGTTGGCTACCAGATAGTCCACAAGATCCCGGCGGCTGCGCATGCCCCAGTTCTTACGGTACATGTCGTAGACCCGGGGATCATCGGAGTCGGCGGGGAAACCTGATGCCTCCCAGTCCAGCCAGTTTTCAGGAAGCTTGACGTTTCTGCGAATCTCTTCTTCCCTCTCCTCCCAGCCACCGGGAATGGCAAAGGGCTGGTGAGGTCCGAAAAAGTCCAGCTGCATATAGAAGGGTTTGCCGTCGGGCTCCCGATTTCTGATGGCGTTTATGGTTCTGTTTACCAGAAAGGAGGGATACAGAGCCTCTTCAGGGAAAGGCTTTCCGTTCTGATCGGCCAGCCAGCCGCCGTAGGAGTTGCCGTTTCGCTCACCGTCCCAGCTCATCCCCCGGATCTCCTTCTTAAATGTGAAACGGTCCAGCCCCTTCTCCGCCAGAAACTGAATATAAATATCCTCGTTGTACCACGGGGGAGACCAGCGATCCCAGGGAGAGCTGTTTTCAGAAAAGGCCCGCATGAAATGTTCTGTGCCCACATGGGACTTTCCTATATGACGGCAGTGGTAACCGGCGGCCTTCAGATACTCGGGCCAGATAATGTCTTCCGATCTCAGGTGAGTCTGATGCCCGTCGTGAGCCCGCTCAGAGTTCCCCGTAATATAGGTATAGCGCCCGGTCAGAAGGGAAGCCCGGGAAGGTCCGCACAGGGGAGATGTGGCGTGACATCTTCTGAAATCGGCCCCCTCGTCCGCCAGGCTTCTCTGGGCGGGGATACGCATGGCGCACTCACCGTTATGGAACTCGGGCGGAACCATGTCCATGGTAACCAGCAGGATATGAGGTTTCTTCTTATCCCGGTCCATCCCGAAAGGACCCTTTCCGGTCATCTCGTCGATATAGCACTCTTTGAAGCTGTCAGTTTTCATCATCGTTAACCCTTTACCGCACCGGCGGTGAGTCCCGCAACCATATGTCGCTGGAAAAGGAAGATCAGGATAAACATGGGGAGCACCCCGGAAACGGAGACAGAGGTGACCATTCCCCAGTCATAGGAAACCTCTCCGAGAAATTTCATGGCAATACCGGCGGACAGAGTTCTTTTGGCATCGTTTAAGATAAAGGTGATGGCAAAGAGAAAGTCATCCCAGGCCTGCATAAAGGTAAAAAGTCCTATGGCCAGCATTCCGGGTTTCGCCAGGGGCATGATGATGGAAAGAAAGGTCCGAAAGCGGGAACATCCGTCTATCCGGGCAGCCTCCTCCAGAGACCTGGGAATATCATCGAAAAATCCCTTGATCAGAATGGTGGAGAACGGGATGGTTACTGCGGCCAGAGAAAGAATCAGACTGGCACTTGTGTTGATCAGGCCCATATTGCGGAAGATGATATAGAGGGCCAGGATCAGCCCGACGATGGGAAACATCTGGGTGGAGAGGAGCGCGGTCTTCACAAACTCGGCAAAAGGAGTGGAATAACGGGAGAGGGAGTAACCGGCCAGAGCGGCGGCGATCAGAGTAAGAACCGTAGTTCCCGCAGAAACAAAAAGGTTGTTAAACAGATAAAGGGGGACCGAAGCATCTTCAAAGATGGCCGTATAGTTCTCCATGGTGAAATTCACGGGCAGAAATCGGGGAGGGAATCTGTAGATATCCATATTGCTCTTGAAAGATGTCACGACCACCCAGTAAAGAGGGAAAAGAAGAAACAGCGCAATAAGGGTGATCACTGCAAAGGAGAGTATGCTTACAGGATTGATTTTCCTTTTCATATCAGTACTCCGCCTCCTTGAAGATTTTGTTATACAGGAGGGAAAAGACAATCAGCACGGCCATCCAGGCGGCGGCCACGGCGGCTCCCATACCGAAATTCAGATTTCCGAAGGCATTCTTATAGGTCAGAACAGCCAGAGTTTCGGTTTTGCCCATGGGCCCTCCCCCGGTCATGGTCCAGAACAGAGGGAACTGCTTGAAGTTGGTGATGATGGTGACCAGTATACTGGAACGGATCACGTTCCTTAAAAAAGGAAGGGTGATATGCCGGAAGGCGGCCAGGGGCGAGGCCCCGTCGATATGGGCGGCTTCGTACATTTCGGAGGGGATGCCCTGAAGACCGGCCAGAAGCATGATAAACATAAAAGGCAGCTGTCTCCAGATGGCGGCCACCGCAACGGCGCCAAGGGCTGTATCAGGATTCACCAGAAAGCTTAAAGGCTCGGCGATAATATGCAGTTTCATAAGGATGAAGTTCACCACTCCGTATTCACCCTGGAACATCCAGGACCAGAGCAGGGCCACGATAACTGTGGGAGTTCCCCAGGGAAGAAGGGCCAGGGAACGGCTCATCCGCTCCCCCGACTTACCCCTGTTCATAAACAGGGACATCAGAAGACCGAGAACCAGAACTGTCAGTACGACCATCAGCATGAAACTGAAGGTAATAGCGAAAGCGTTCTGCAGCTTGCCGGTCTCCCAGAGGGATTTGTAGTTTTCAAAGTTGTTCCAGTCCAGGGGAACCTTTTTCCGGCTCAGTTTATAGTTAAAAAAGCTGTAGAAGACGGACTGTATCACCGGGAGAAAGATGAATCCTCCGACGATCAGGATCGAAGGCAGGAGCAGTATTGTCCCGAAAACCTTGTCACCGGTTTTACTCTTGAGTGTCATATTAATTCTCTTAATAGTTTTAAAAATCAGACTGAACCGCCCGCAGGGGACGGTTCAGGACCGTTGTCTTATTTTAGTAGATTTTTCAGTTCGGCATCCAGATTGGCCAGAGCCTCATCGGCAGACATGCCGCCGACGGTAACGGACTGAGCCGCTGTTGACAGAGCCAGGAACACATTCTCCATCTCGGGGTGCTTGGGAATGGAGTTGATGGTTTCAGGGTAGTCAAGCACGGGAGCGATTCCGGGATTGGAGCTGTAGGAGGGATTCCCCGCCACCTGATCGTTCTTGGGGAAGAGGAAGGGGGCGATCTCAACATACTTGCCCATCTGCTCGGGGCTGGTGGCGAATTTGATAAACTTCACAGCCGCTTCCTTGTTGGGCGAATCCTCGCTGACCAGAAGCATATGGGCTTCCAGGGTGGAACCGGCGGGAGCGGAAGCACCGCTTAAGGGAGTGGTCACGCCAACGGCAGGGGCGATATCGGGATTGATGGCATAGGCGCCGCCGATTCCCCAGAGGGTGTCGAAGTACATTCCCAGACGGCCGATGGCGAAGAGGTTTCTGAGGTCCTTCAGCTTGGCGCCTTCGGGATTATAGTCGGCTTCATGCATGGCCTTCAGAGCGTCCAGGGCCGCCTTGTTCCCGGCATTGACCGCAGAGGGCTTGCCGGACTTGTCAAGGATGCCTCCGCCGTAGCTGAAGAACATACTCAGGACGGCGCTGCCGCTGACAGGAACGGAAGCGGTGCTCTGTCCCAGGCCGTACACGTTGTTTCCGTCGGCATCTTTCAGAGCGGAGAGTTTGGCGGAAAAGTCCATGGCCTCTTCATAGGAGGAGGGAGCCCTGGAGGGATCCAGTCCTGCCTGTTCGAAAAGATCCTTGTTGTAGAACATGACGAAGGGACTGGCGATCCAGGGAACGCCGTAGACCTTTCCATCCACAACAAGGTCTCCCTTGATGGCGGGATAGATCTCATTCATATAATCGGCACCGAGCAGGCTGTCCAGTTCGGCCACATATCCGCCGTTAACGAAGCTGGCATACCAGCCTCTCTCGCTCTGGATCAGGTCGGGTGATTCTCCGGCATTGGCCATAATCAGGACCTGTTTCTTCAGTTCTCCGTAGGGATATCCGGAAAATTCAATCTCGATATCGGGATTAGCGGCTTCAAAATCAGCCTTCAAGTCGGCAAAATAGTCCTTAAAACGGTCTTCACGGACGCTCCAGCTGGCGAACTTCAGTGTCACGGGACCATCCGGTGAAGCTTCCTGCTGACCGGCAGCAAAGAGAGCAGTCGTCAGAAGACTGATCATCAGGAATAACATGATTTTTCTCATACAAGACTCCTTTTTCGTTATGCATTCGAATGCATTTTAATCCTGAGAATCTAAACCTGTCAAGAAAAAACATCTTTATTTGCTTTAAATATAGGAATATGTTATAAACAAATAAAACCATTTATTTTTTGCATACGAATGTAATCGACAAAAGGTCCAGTATGAAAGTTGACAGTTATCTGATAGCCAAAATTGCAGGAGTCTCCCAGGCCACCGTATCCCGCGCCTTCAGCAATCCCGATAAGGTCTCTGCCGCCACCCGACAGAAGATTATGGACGTGGCGGAGTCCATGGGCTACAAACCGGACAAGAACGCCAGCGCTCTGAGACGAAGAGGAACCAACACCATCCTTCTGCTCTATGTCAAAAGGGGCGAAGGGGATTACTGGACCAATGTGAAAAGAAACTACTGGATCTTTACCGAAGCCATCCTCTCCCTCACCTCCTTCTTTGAGGATCAACCCTATATTTTCGAAATAAAACAGGTCAACTCCATCTTCTCTCTTAAGGAATCGGAGATTCGGGATCACTGCGACGGTGTGCTGGTCTTCGACTTTGTAAGCGAAGAGGAAGCCGCCTATATCGCAGAGTGGAACATCCCCTATGTACTCTGCCACCGTTCTATCCACCTGGAAAATTACAATCATTCGGCCACAGACAACCTGGGCGGAGGAAGTCTTCAGGGACGCTATCTGAAGAACTGCAGCTGCAGCAGGCCTGTCTATATTCTGGATGAGGAGGATCCCTTCTCCCATTCCCTGAGAAAAAAGGGATTTATAAAAATATTCCCCCATGCCCGGATCATAAACTCATCGGATATCGGAGAGATAAAGAGGGCGCTTCTGGATCTGATGAAGAAGGATATAGTCGACGGAATAGCCTTTGTCAACGATATGACCCTGGTGAAGACAGTGACCCGGATGTTTCGAAAAAATTATGATATCCAAAAGCTCTTTCCCATTATCGGATACGACAACAGCACGGAACTTCTGGTTCTGGATAGAAAGCCCGCCTCCATAGAGATCGGCATCAGGACCATCTACAGAGATGCGGCGGAGGCCCTTTTACAGCTGATAAGGGGTGAGCGGGAGTCCATAGATCTAGTCCATGAACCGGAGCTTATCCTGAATGAAGGGTGAATCCTGCACCCGAAAGGCACATCATTAAACCGTCCTTGCCAACAGCCTCCCATTCCCTGTATTGTTAAGTGATGGAATCCAAGAGCGAAATAATCTACAGCTTTCTCGAACAGAAAATCTCCAGAGGCGAATACAAGCCGGGAGACAGACTGCCCTCAGAGGCTGAGCTCTGCTCCGAGTTCAAGGTCTCCCGGGGCCCTGTACGGGCGGCTCTGGATCAGCTGAGAGCCATAGGTCTGGTAAATAAGATCAAGGGCGGCGGCTCATATGTAAGCGAACAGGATTCCTCGAACTTTCTGAACGTCGTCCTCCCCACCCTGAAAATGGGGAGCGGTGATTTTGACGAGATCCTGGAGCTGCGCTGCTCCCTGGATAAACTCATCATCGATCTTTGCCTGAAGAGCCACGGCAGCAACGACTACCGGGAACTGGACTCGGTGATGGCGGCCATGGAAAAAAAACGGGGGAAAGAGGATATCTATAACCTGGCCAGGGCTTTTCACACCATCCTCTCCGGGCTCTGCGGCAACAGCCTTGTCCATAACATCAACCTCCTGCTCTGGGATATGCTGCAGCACTATCCCAGGGAGCTGAACCAGGGCAAGAAGAGGGATGAGCTCATTGCCGACCATCGGAAGATCTATGACTGCATAAAGGAAAACGATGCGGAGCTTGCGGGGATCTACTCGGTAAGACACCTCCAAAAACTCATGAGCAAAGGCAGGAAGAAGCAGCTGTCTGAAGATGAAGAGCACCACCGCTGGAATCCCTGGCTCTACGACACCCTCTGATCTCCCCCCCCCTAGATCATCACCGAGAACCGCCCTCGAACGAACTCTGTCTCTGAAAGGTCCGCCCCGGATCGGAAGTCACTCCCCCCTGCCCTGTGAAGCGAATTGACCTGTAGTACAAGTTTTTTCATTTTTTTCTTGGAGGAATCCAAAAACCCATGGTAAGATCATACTTGTAGTACAGATTCTGGCTTATTTCTTCTGTTTTGACGCTATTTTGGATATAAGCGAGAATCTTGTACTACAGATTAAACATCCAAATGGAGGATTTATAATGGGTTTAGTTATGATTCTGCTGCTGGTCGCATCCATCGTGTTGATCGTAGTGGCAACTTCCGTATTTAAGCTGCATCCTTTTATTGCATTGATTTTCGCAGCACTGTTCGTCGGTCTGGGAGCTTCAGCTCTGGGCCAGTTTGACGTCATGGCGGTTGAGACCACCATACGGTCCGGCTTCGGAGGCATCCTCGCCTATATCGGAATCGTCATTGTTCTGGGTACCATCATCGGTATTTTTCTTGAGAAATCCGGTGCGGCTATCAAAATGGCGGATACCATCCTTAAGATGGTCGGGCCCAAGAGACCCGGCCTGGCCATGAGCATTATCGGATGGTTCGTTTCCATTCCCGTATTCTGTGACTCCGGTTATGTTATCCTTTCTGCCTTGAGAAAATCGGTAACCCACAAGGCAAAGGTATCGGCTACCATGATGAGCGTTGCCCTGGCAACCGGTCTCTACGCCTCCCACACCCTTGTTCCTCCCACTCCCGGCCCTATTGCCGCAGCAGGTAACCTGGGCCTGGAAGACAGTCTGGGCCTTGTTATTATGTTCGGTGCCGTCATCTCCATTTTTACAATGCTGGCCGGATTCTTCTGGGCCAAATACATCGGCGGAAAAATCAAGATTCAGGAAGACCTGGATAATGAAGTAGCCTGGGAAAAAGGTCTGGATCTGGAAGAAAAAGCCATCGAAGAGCAGTACGGCAAGCTTCCTTCAACTTTTCAGGCTTTCGCCCCCATCCTGATCCCCATTCTTCTGATTGCTCTGGGAACCATAGCGTCCTTCCCCGGAGACCTGATGGGAACCGGGTTTATAGCCAACCTCTTCAAGTTCTTCGGTAAGCCTGTAATGGCCCTGATCGTCGGATTCTTCTTTGCCCTGGGTCTGGCTCCCAAGCTTGACGAGGAAGTCCTGATGAAGTGGATCGGAGAAGGCATCAAACTGGCCGGCCCCATCATTCTGATCACTGGTGCCGGTGGCGCCTTCGGTGCTATCATCAAGGCCACTCCTGTAGCCGAGTACCTTGGTCAATCCATGAGCGGCTGGAGTCTGGGAATCCTGGTTCCCTTCTGTATCGCAGCGGCTCTCAAGACAGCTCAGGGATCATCCACAACGGCGCTGGTGACCACTTCAGCCCTGATGGCCCCCCTCCTTCCCTCTCTGGGACTGGATTCCACCATCGGTGCGGTTCTCACCGTAATGAGTATAGGTGCCGGTGCCATGACCGTTTCCCACGCCAACGATTCCTACTTCTGGGTTGTTGCCGAGTTCACGGGAATGGACGTTAAGACTGCTTACAAGTCTCAGACCGTGGCCACACTTATTCAGGGGCTGGTTACCATCGCAGTGGTTCTGGTGCTGTCCTTCATCCTTCTTTAAGTCTGATTTCGATTTAAACTCGAAATCCCCGGCCTTCGGCGTTTTGCCGGAGGCTATTTTTTTATTTCCAAAAAAAGAACATTTCCTTTACAATCATGATACCGTTCTTTTCCGGAGCCCCTGTGGGGTCGTTCAAAGATGAGGGAGGAAAGACAATGGGATTTATCATGATCGGGCTTCTCTTTGCATCTATAGTGATGATCGTCGCAGCGGGTTCTCTGCTCAAGCTCCACCCCTTTATCTCACTGCTTGCGGCCTCCCTGTTCCTGGGTCTGAGCGCCTCTGCTCTTGGACAGTTCGACGTTCAGGCCATAGAGCCTGCCATCAGGCATGGATTCGGTACGATTCTAAGCCATATTGGAATCGTCATCGTACTGGGATCTGTAATCGGTGTTTTTCTGGAGAAGTCGGGAGCCGCCCTGAAGATGGCTGATTCGGTAGTGAACGTCCTCGGGCCCAAGAGGCCGGAGCTGGCTATGAGCATCATAGGCTGGCTCGTATCGATTCCTGTATTCTGCGATTCAGGCTACATTATCCTGAATGCCATGCGCAAATCTGTGACCCGGAGGACGCGGTCAAGGTCAGCCGCCATGAGCGTTGCTCTGAGCAGTGGGCTTTATGCCTCCCATACCCTGATCCCCCCGACTCCCGGTCCTGTAGCTGCTGCAGGAAATCTCGGACTGGAAAACCATTTGGGTACGGTGGTACTCTTCGGAATAGGCATTTCCATTTTTCCCCTGGTGGCCGGCGCCCTCTGGGCCTCATACATCGGAGAAAAGGTGGAAACCAAAGAAGACCGTATCAACACTGAGCTCTTTCGCAACGGCTTGACTGGTGAAGCGGGGCCTGAAGGATTTCCCGGTAAACTACCATCCACCGCCCTGTCCTTCGCGCCCATCATAGTCCCCATATTCCTGATCGGCCTTGGTTCCTTCGCATCGATACCGGAGGCGGCCTCAACAGTGGGGATTGTCGGAGACGTCATCCTGTTTCTGGGCAATCCTACCATGGCTCTGCTTATCGGATTTATCTTCGCCCTCTTTCTGGCTCCCGAACTGAACGAAGAAGCTCTTATGAAATGGATAGGAGAAGGGATACGCATTGCCGGTCCGATCATACTGATTACGGGAGCGGGAGGCGCTTTCGGAGCCATCATCAAAGCCACTCCCATCTCGGACTATCTGGGGAGGTTTATGAGTGCCTGGAGCCTGGGTATCCTGCTCCCTTTTATCTTCTCGGCCGCTTTGAAGACGGCACAGGGGTCCACGACCACCACGATGGTCACCGCCTCCGCCCTGATGGCCCCCCTGCTGACGACACTGGGGCTGGATTCGGTAATGGGCACAGTATTGGTTGTGATGAGCATTGGTGCCGGGGCCATGACTGTATCCCATGCCAATGATTCTTATTTCTGGGTGGTCGCAGAGTTCAGCGGTATGGACATCAAGACGGCGTACAAGTCCCATACAGCGGTCACGGGCATCCAGGGGCTGGTGACGATGGCCGCTGTTCTGGTCCTGTCGGCCCTTCTTCTTTGATCGTTAGAATGAGGGAACGCTGGACCAGAGAGTCGTAAAGCGTCCCCGAGCCTTCGGCTCCATCCGGAAGGCCCTCCCATCCCCTCTCCCGCTGTCCCAGCAGGAGCTTAATCCTGCACTGACCGTCGGATCCGGAGTTGCGAGACTCTCGATCTTCATGTAATCTGAGACTCTTACTCAAACGGCCCCCATCTAGGATCGTCGTTTGATCAAAATAAAGGATCGGCAGGAAGGGAAATGTTATTTAAGCAACTGAAACAGAGACTGGCCATGAATGCCCTGGCACAGGGTGAGTACAGGAAGGCGGAAGAACGTTTCCGCAAACTTAGAGAAAAAGAGGGGGACTCCCAGGGAATCCGCCACAACATAGCCGTCTGTCTTATGGCCCAGGAGAAGTTTGATGAAGCCGAGCCTCTGTTCATGGAGGAGCTGGAAGATTACGGTGAGTGCTTCTCTCGCCATGTGACTCTGGGAGACCTCTACTATATATGGGGAAAAAGGGAGGAGTGTGAACGCTTCTACAGGCTCTCTCTGGAAGAGGCCCCATCCACCAAGGTCACCAATATTCTGAAGAAGAGACTGGCAACCTGTAAAGATCCAGAAGCCTTCGCCCGGGTAGAAGAGAGCCAGAAGCTCCTGAAAGAGGGCCGGAAAAAAAACAGTGAAGAGGACTTTGACGCAGCCATGGACTGCTTCGAACGCTCCTTTGAAAGGGACGCTTCCCAGTATCAGAGCCTCAATGAGGCTGGAGTATTAGCATTGAATCAGAAAAAAGATCCCCGAAAAGCTCTGTATTACTTTGAAAAGGCCGAACTGCTTTCGGATCTCTCTATTGTTCGTAAAAATATTGAAATTGCCAGACGCATGATTGCTAAAGAGGAATCATAAATCAGCACAGGGATACCCGTACCATTTTCCAGCCCGGTATCATCCGAAAGGCTCCCCCCGGATGGTCCGCAAGGCCGTCCGGATATCAAGGATTGGAGACGGGCTGATCGTAGAATGGAGTTCCCTGAGAGCGACTATCCCGGCCCTAGACTGTTTCAGCAAGAGCACAGACAGACAGACAGAACTTTATCTTCCAGATCTGCTTCAATGTTCAGGGTCAGACCGTAATCGGGTTCCTCAAGATCGGCAAACTGACTCTCCAGCATGCCCGCTTTCTGATAATGACCCGTCCTCTGTTCAAGCCGATTGAAAATTGTATCGAAATCACCTTTCAAATAGACCCATTTCATGGGCTCCAAAAGTCCCTCACCCAGAAAAAAGCGATAACTCTCCTTCAGAGCCGAACAGCTAAACACGGCGGACCTCCCCTTATCCTGATACTCTTTTACCTTATCGCGGATAAGAGCCAGCCAGGGCCAACGGTCATCATCATTAAGAGGAATTCCGGAACTCATCTTGCGAATATTCTCCTCAGGATGGAATTCGTCAGCCTCAAAATAGGGGATCCCCAGTGATTCGGCTGCCCGTTTCCCCAGGGTTGTCTTTCCGCATCCGCTCACACCCATCACCATAATGATCATACGATGCCTCCCTCGAACTTCTCCTTCAGAGCCCAGAGGCCCAGAGCCGGGTTAGAGATATAGTAGATCTCTTCTCCCTGGTCGTTTGTATTCCAACCCTCTTTCAGTACCGAGACGTCATATCGCTTTGAGTATTCTGCAAGATCGCCGTAAAGGAACCCGGCTCCTTCTATCTCCTCCCGGGTGAGTTCTCCCGGACAATAACGGATACTGAACCGTCCCTCCGATGAACCATGGATAAGATGGGCGGCCACAGAAAGATTCTCCGCCAGATCGGAATTCTCCTCTACCGCTTTGAGTACGGCATCGGTTCCCCTATATCCGTACTTCCTGATGACCCCGTCCATATCCTCATTCTCACCAAAACAGCGGATCCCGGGAGCCAGTACGATCAACTCACCGCCGTCGGCAATGGCCATCCTGGTCCGGTAAATACTCTTGTTCCCCAGCCATGTACTGCGAAACTCTGCGGGATCTAGAGAAACCACAACCTTTTTCGGAGCCCTGTCCAGAAGATTTATATTCACCCTCTGAGCCAGAGAGGCCGCTCTGCTGTAACACTCTTTGTCGTCTCCGATAAAAAGGCCGCACATCCTCGGTTTCCCGTCATCATCTGTTTGGACCACGGTCTGAACATAGACAAGAGGAAGATCCCGGCAGAAACGTTTGACCCCGCGATTAAAGAGTTCCCTCACAGGCGTATCCGCCCGGCCCATGATCTTCTCCATATTGCAGACGGCTCCCAGGAAATGGCTTTTATCGATTCCTTCCTTGCCTCCCGTACCTACAACTATATTTTTCGTAAAGTTGGCCATTCCCACTACCTCATGGGGAACAACCTGACCGATGGAGAGTATTAGATCCCAATCCTCTCTCAACAGAGGATTAATCTGAACGGGCCAGTCATAATCCAGCCGCCCGTCAGAAAGTTCGGCCATCTCATCGCCTCTGATACGCCCCAGCTCAGCCAGACCTTCCCGCCAGCGGTGATCTACAACAAGATCCTTGGGCAGACGACCGAACATTTTATGTCTTTCAGAATCGGACATGGGGAAGTGAGTCCCCAGAGCGGGAAGAACAGCCTTGACCCGGTCTCCCAGAAGGGTCCAGGCCATCTCTGTAAGCAGTCCGGCTCCCGAATGGAAACGGGTAAAATCGGGAGGAATGATCAGAACTCGCTGGGGATCATCTAACTGAGAAAAGAGACTCTTCAGAGCCTCTTTCATCTCTCCGGGAGTCAAATAACCGTCGATATTTTCCCTGGCGTAGTAGAGCATGAGGACCTCTCTTCATGGATGCGTTACAAACGATTATACTACATCTGTAGAATAATGAACAAAAAAAAAGTCGATAGCATAAATATTTGCGCCGTGATCAAACTCGGTCTGTGAACATTCCAGGGAAGAGAAGATATTTATCAACCTGGTCTGCGCATGGACGACGTTTATTTATGAATCAGCGGTCTCAGCCCATCCCTGCAACAATCGGTCAGGCAGGGAACAATAGTCGTTCATTAGCTTATAGACAAGAGACGCAACAGCAATAATAAGATGCCGGCAAAGATCCAGATCGCCGAAAAAGAATTGGTCAGAGAGAGCACACAGTTTCTTTAAGCCTCCAGCTTAAAACACCGCCGTTTTTCCAGCCACTCCATCAAAGTTTCATAATTCCGATTTACGATTCGCTCTTCAGGAAACCCCTCTCTTTCAAGCAGACTGTTCATTGCCTGGGTATCACCCAGCTCATTCAAAGTATGGGCATCCGTATTGACGGCGACGAGACAGCCCTCTTCTCTACAGATTTTGATAAGATCACACTGTTCCTCTTCCGAAACCGAGCCGTAGATGATCTTTGAGTTATTAAACTCAAGGGCAATTCCTGTTTCACAAGCAACCCCGGCCAGCCTTCTGAGATCTACGTCAAAATCATGATTAAGAGGATGGGTAATAACATCAAGCCATGGATTATTATTTATGGTATTGATAAGAGCCCGGGTCGTCTCCGCCCTGCTCCAATCCACCCTGAGGTTATCATGAAGCCCTGCCAGGAGAACATCGCACAACCTGATAAACTTGGAAGACAGATCGATAGTTCCTTCCATGTCCATGACATTACACTCCATTCCCTTGAGGAGAATGATCCCCTCCACCGGCTGAGTCAACCTTGTGAAAAAAGGAGAGCGGATGAAATCGACCTTGGCCGGACCGTGATCCGTGATTGCCTGAGCTTTTAACCCCTTCCTTTTTGATTCTTCCAGTATTTCAATAATTGTATGGATTCCGCAGCGGCTGAAGCTGCTGTGACTATGCAGATCTACTTCATTCATAGATGAATCCTACAGGAGAACCGGAAAAACGAAAACAGCTTTAAGAAAAATCAAGCAGAGATAAACTTTTGTAAGACATTATGGCTGATATAACTGAAGGCATAGGCTAATCATGAGGATGCATCACCTGGAAATGATATTCCTCAGGTTGAAGGAGCCTTCCCTTAGCCGTCATGCCAGTTCTCTATCAGATTACTTCTCTCAATCAGATCCATGGGAAAAATAATGCCCAGCTTTTTTGCCATCCCCATATTCAGAAATATTCTGGCTTTTTGATTTCTGACAACTGGGATCCTCCCGGGGGAGTCGCCATTGAGTATACGAACGGCAGCGGCAGCAGCGAACTCACCCTGCTCCTCTGGATCAAGAGCAAATGACATAAGAACCCAGTCTGCCGTCCACTGATCCCAGGAACCTGTAGGGATATGAGTATTGTCTCTCAGGAATTCTTTATATGGCTCCATATCTCCATCCCAATCCTTAAGGGCATTGGGGTAACCGACAAGAATAATATCAACCTCCTCCTGAAGCTCAAGGAATTCCTCCCTCCATTCTCTGAATGAGTCAGGGAATTTCTTACGAATCTGAATATCCAGAAGTTTTTCATAATTTTCAGACTCTTTTCTTGAGGTAGTCGCATTATCTCTTATATATCCAATACGCCCTCCTTCACTGTATTTCTTGAGTTCTTCTACCATTTTGTCAATCAGATTGATCTCGATCATTCCTGTTATATGATCTGTGGGAAATCCGTATACTGATGCGTCCCAATTAATTCCGCAAAAAACGATGGGAATCTCAGACTCCATGAGATAAGGTACGACCAGATATTGAGCTGCATTATCATCGCTTATTATGATGACTTCGGGGGCCCAATCCTCAATAAGAGCAAGGATTTCACGTACAGCCGACTCAAGACTCTCAGTTGAGGAGTTCTGCTTCGATTTCATATGATAAATCTTCAGATCATAGAGACTGTCACTACTGTCGAGATTTTCATCATCATCTATCACAATATTTAGAGTACCAAGGATTCCCCGGGTAATTCCCTGAATCCATTGGAACTCCAAACTATAGGAATCAACATACAGAATTCTCTTCCTGGAAAAGCTCTCGGGAGGAGCCTCCTTATGAGATAAAACATCACCTTTTTTATCTTTACAGGATGTCATTAAGAGAAGGAGTCCGGCGCTCATTAGCAAGATAAAGATATTCTTGTACGAAATGTTCATATTAACCTCCCAATCATCTTTTTGAGATTAAGAATAGAATCGAAACATTTCGAATTCAGGAACATTTTAAGTTCTTTAATTAATTATACGACTACGCAGATTGTTTTTCCGCATTTCTATATTTTTTATGATTCCTCTGTCATTTAAGAGGGGTAGCATAAGGAGGAAAATATAAACACCTCAGTCACAGGGCTGCGTCATCGTGTTTGCAGGGCAAACACTGGCTACGGCCGTCGCCGAGCACATAAAAAAGCCCCAGTCCGAAGACTGGGGCTGAATATAAACCGGCGACGACCTACTCTCCCACCGTAGCAGTACCATCGGCGCGAATGAGCTTGACTTCCGTGTTCGGGATGGGAACGGGTATAACCTCATTGCTAAAATCACCGGATCGTGAGCGAATATACACTCACTATATATAAAACGTCAACTTGACGGTTTATACGGTTATAGCGTCATAATTAACTATTGTTCTACTCTTAATTACCGAGTCCACATCCGCTGCGCTTCGTAGACATCGTAATTAAGGAACAATATGTCAATTATTCCTTGAGTTCGTTCCTCGGATAAATCCTGCGGTACGACTCATAATCAAAGGGACAAATAATAATATGGTCAAGCCTCACGGAAGATTAGTACTGGTCGGCTCAATATGTTTCCACACTTAGACCGTCAGCCTATCAAACTGATATTCTCTCAGATTCCTTAAGCTCCCTTAAAGGGAGAGGGATGTCTCATCTTGAGGTGGGCTTCCCACTTAGATGCTTTCAGCGGTTATCCCTTCCGAACTTAGCTACTCAGCACATACTCTTGGCAGAATAACTGATACACCAGAGGTTCGTCCGTTTCGGTCCTCTCGTACTAAAAACAGATCCTCTCAAACATCCAACGCCTGTGGCAGATAGGGACCGAACTGTCTCGCGACGTTCTGAACCCAGCTCGCGTACCGCTTTAAATGGCGAACAGCCATACCCTTGGGACCTGCTCCAGCCCCAGGATGCGATGAGCCGACATCGAGGTGCCAAACTTTGCCGTCGATATGAACTCTTGGGCAAAATCAGCCTGTTATCCCCGGAGTACCTTTTGTCCGTTAAGTGACGGCCCTTCCACTCAGAACCGCCAGATCACTATGACCTACTTTCGTACCTGCTCGACTTGTAAGTCTCGCAGTCAAGCTACCTTATGCCATTGCGCTTACAGCATGATTTCCAACCATGCGAAGGTAACCTTTGCGCGCCTCCGTTACTCTTTAGGAGGCGACCGCCCCAGTCAAACTGCCCACCTGACATTGTCCATGACCCGGGTAACGGGCCACGTTAGAAATATAACTGATAAAGGGTGGTATTTCACCAACAACTCCAAGCAGCCTGACGACCACTCTTCAAAGTTTCCCACCTATCCTACACATCATCAGCCATAGTTCAATATCAGGATACAGTAAAGGTTCACGGGGTCTTTCCGTCTAACCACAGGTAATCGGCATCTTCACCGATACTTCAATTTCACCGGGTCTCACGTTGAGACAGTAGGAAAGTCGTTACACCATTCGTGCGGGTCGGAACTTACCCGACAAGGAATTTCGCTACCTTAGGACCGTTATAGTTACGGCCGCCGTTTACTGGGGCTTCAATTCACTGCTTCACTAAAAGCTAACAGCTCCTCTTAACCTTCCAGCACCGGGCAGGTGTCAGTCACTATACTTCCATTTGCATGTTCGCAGTGACCTGTGTTTTTGGTAAACAGTCGCTCTCCTCTGGACTCTGCAACTCCGGCTTCACCCGCTGAGCCATGCTTCTCCCTAAGTTACGCATGTATTTTGCCGAGTTCCTTAACGTGAGTTCTCCCGTACGCCTTAGAATTCTCATCCCATCTACCTGTGTCGGTTTGCGGTACGGTACCTAGTAACCTAACCTTAGAGATTATTTCTCGACTCGATGAATCACCCAACTTCGCTCTCCCGTAGGATCACTACCCTTAACGCCTCCCCTCTTCTTGCGGATTTGCCTACAAGAATCAACAGGTAAACGCTTGGACCAGGACAACCAACGCCTGGCATGGGATCTCCTTAAGTGTCATCCCATCGAAATTACTAGATGTACTGGAATATTAACCAGTTTCCCATCGACTACGCATTTCTGCCTCGCCTTAGGGGCCGACTAACCCTGGGAAGAGTACCTTTACCCAGGAAACCTTAGATTTTCGGCGGGAAGGGATCTCACCTTCCTTTTCGTTACTCATGCCTGCATTCTCTCTTCTGATACCTCCAGCATGCCTTACAGCAACACCTTCATCGGCCTACAGAATGCTCCTCTACCAACAACGGAGTAAACTCCGTTATTCCGTAGCTTCGGTACTATGCTTAGCCCCGTTACATTGTCGGCGCACAACTACTCGACCAGTGAGCTATTACGCACTCTTTAAAGGAGTGGCTGCTTCTAAGCCAACCTCCTGGCTGTCTGTGCAATCGTACTTCCTTTTCCACTTAGCATAGTTTAGGGACCTTAGCTGACGGTCTGGGCTCTTTCCCTTTCGACCACGAATCTTATCACCCGTAGTCTCACTGCCATACTTTGAATACCGGCATTCAGAGTTTGACTGGATTTGGTACCCTGTGACAGGCCCGCACCCAATCAGTGCTTTACCTCCGGCATTAAACATATGACGCTGACCCTAAAGCCATTTCGAGGAGAACCAGCTATCTCCGGGTTTGATTAGCCTTTCACTCCTACCCACAGTTCATCACTGCCTTTTTCAACAGACTAGTGTTCGGTCCTCCACTCAGTGTTACCCAAGCTTCAACCTGACCATAGGTAGATCACCCGGCTTCGGGTCTAATACTGCAAACTCAAAACGCCCTGTTCAGACTCGGTTTCCCTCCGGCTCCGGTACTTCTATACCTTAACCTCGCTTACAATATTAACTCGCAGGCTCATTCTACAAAAGGCACGCCATCACCCCATTAAGAGGCTTTGACCGCTTGTAGGTCCACGGTTTCAGGTTCTATTTCACTCCCCTCCCGGGGTGCTTTTCACCTTTCCCTCACGGTACTATTCGCTATCGGTAGCTATCTCGTATTTAGCCTTGGAGGGTGGGCCCCCCAGATTCAGACAGGATTACTCGTGCCCCGCCTTACTCAGGTACATGCCAGCTCACTCAAGTTTTCGCTTACAGGACTTTCACCTTCTTCGGTCGGCTTTCCCAATACCGTTCTGCTAACTCTTGTGAATGCATTATGCATGCCCTACAACCCCAAATGCACCGAAATGCAAATGGTTTGGGCTAATCCCCGTTCGCTCGCCGCTACTAAGGGAATCTCTTTTGATTTCTTTTCCTTCAGGTACTTAGATGGTTCAGTTCCCTGAGTCTCGCTTCATACAGCTATGTATTCACTGTATGATGACGGATATCAATCCGCCGGGTTACCCCATTCGGGAATCCTCGGGTATTAAGATGTTTGCTCCTAACCGAGGCTTTTCGCAGCTTGCCACGCCCTTCTTCGCCGGATAGCTCCAAGGCATCCACCATGGACCCTTAGTCGCTTGACCATATTATTATTTATCCCTTCGCTATTACCTTTAAAAACTGAACCTTCCCGCAGGATCATCCAGGCCACCGCAACCGGTGGACTTTTCCGCACCACACAGCCTTAATGACTGGGTGACACTATATTAGATTTGGGAAACTGAAAGTATTTAACGAGAGCCAAGACTGATTATATTGCGTACCGCAGGTCTACGACCGAGGAACACAATAATACGGCTTCATAGTGTACAAACTAGAAGACTTAAAATACCTTTCACGCTGAAAGGAGGTGATCCAGCCGCACCTTCCGGTACGGCTACCTTGTTACGACTTCACCCCCCTTACCGAGCATACCTTCGGCAGTGGCCTCCAATAAGGTTAGCCTGCTGACTTCGGGTACCCCCGACTCGGGTGGTGTGACGGGCGGTGTGTACAAGGCCCGGGAACGTATTCACCGCGCCATGCTGATGCGCGATTACTAGCGATTCCACCTTCATGGAGTCGAGTTTCAGACTCCAATCCGAACTGAGACCGGCTTTATGCGTTTTGCTCCACATCGCTGCTTCGCATCACTTTGTACCGGCCATTGTAGCACGTGTGTAGCCCAGGACATAAGGGCCATGATGATTTGACGTCATCCCCACCTTCCTCCGGTTTGTCACCGGCAGTCTTGCCTGAGTCCCCAACTTAATGATGGTAACAGACAACAGGGGTTGCGCTCGTTGCGGGACTTAACCCAACACCTCACGGCACGAGCTGACGACAACCA
The DNA here is from genome assembly GCA_963556075.3 of Oceanispirochaeta sp. Lineage (GTDB taxonomy): Bacteria > Spirochaetota > Spirochaetia > DSM-2461 > DSM-2461 > Oceanispirochaeta. The sequence continues at coordinate 620,513 of CAUVYB020000002.1, forward strand.
TGCAGCACCTGTATACAAGCCTCCGAAGAGGAATACTTATCTCTAAGCACGTCCTGTATATGTCAAGCCCTGGTAAGGTTCCTCGCGTATCATCGAATTAAACCACATGCTCCACCGCTTGTGCGGGCCCCCGTCAATTCCTTTGAGTTTCACCGTTGCCGGCATACTCCCCAGGCGGTACACTTAACGCGTTAGCTACGGCACCTAGGATTCATATCCCAGACACCAAGTGTACATCGTTTACGGCGTAGACTACCAGGGTATCTAATCCTGTTCGCTACCTACGCTTTCGCACCTCAGCGTCAATCCAGAGCCAGTGTGTCGCCTTCGCCTCTGGTGTTCTTCCTAATATCAACAGATTTCACCCCTACACTAGGAATTCCACACACCCCTCTCGGATTCAAGTCCTGCAGTTTCCAACGCAACATCACAGTTAAGCTGTGTGCTTTCACATCAGACTTACAGAACCGCCTACATGCCCTTTACGCCCAATAATTCCGAACAACGCTCGCTCCTTACGTGTTACCGCGGCTGCTGGCACGTAATTGGCCGGAGCTTATTCATATGCTAACGTCATCACAGACCCATTTCCTGATCCGCTTATTCCTCACATATAAAAGTGCTTTACAATCTCTCGACATTCTTCGCACACGCGGCGTCGCTCCGTCAGACTTGCGTCCATTGCGGAAGATTCTTAGCTGCTGCCTCCCGTAGGAGTCTGGGCCGTGTCTCAGTCCCAATGTGGCCGGTCACCCTCTCAGGCCGGCTAATGATCGTCGCCTTGGTAGGCCATTACCCTACCAACTAGCTAATCATACGCAGGCTCATCCTAAAGCGAAGCAAACGCTCCTTTTCTACATACACACAAGTATGCAGGACATTCGGTATTACCCCATGTTTCCATGGGCTATCCCCAACTCTAGGGTAGATCACCTACGCGTTACTCACCCGTTCGCCACTCTCATCAAAGTGCAAGCACTTTGAATCCCGTTCGACTTGCATGCTTAAAACGCGCCGCCAGCGTTCGTTCTGAGCCAGGATCAAACTCTCCATGATATAACTTATCGCCTAAAAGACGATAATTTAAAATCAATGACCAATACAGATCCTATCGAATGTAATCATCCTGATCCGTATCGGCTGAGCCAGTCCCTTTATCTCTAAAGAAAACTAACGTACGGCGGGTAGTTCCTCGGCTAATAGCCTGCGGTACTACCCTGTATTCGTATCAGACTATTTTCAAAGCTAAAAACTTCGAAAAATAATCAGTTCTACCAGTGCTTGACTCTCGTCAAATACTTCAATTTCCCTTCTCTATATTCTGTGTTAAAGAGCTGCGCTTTCAGCCGTTGCTGCAAGCGCTCGGCAAATATATTTTAAAGCTGAATTATTGTCAACCGCCTTCTGAAAGTTTTTAATAATTTCTTTCGGAAGCTATATTTGCTGTTGCTCTGCGCAACTTGTGTCACTCAGAGCGTGATGGTGATCATATTGAAAAACAAAAAGAGTGTAAACCCTTTTTCAAAAAGTTTTTTAATATTTAATACAAGTGTTTCGCTTAAAGCAGCCATAGACAGATTGAATTTCTCTACATGACGACGAAGAACTATCACTATAATTATTATTTGCCAGAAAGCACGAATATATCGGATACATTCAAATCCAATCACATCGGATAAACTGACACTCTGTAACAGATTTAAAAAAGCCCCAGTCCGAAGACTGGGGCTGAATATAAACCGGCGACGACCTACTCTCCCACCGTAGCAGTACCATCGGCGCGAATGAGCTTGACTTCCGTGTTCGGGATGGGAACGGGTATAACCTCATTGCTAAAATCACCGGATCGTGAGCGAATATACACTCACTATATATAAAACGTCAACTTGACGGTTTATACGGTTATAGCGTCATAATTAACTATTGTTCTACTCTTAATTACCGAGTCCACATCCGCTGCGCTTCGTAGACATCGTAATTAAGGAACAATATGTCAATTATTCCTTGAGTTCGTTCCTCGGATAAATCCTGCGGTACGACTCATAATCAAAGGGACAAATAATAATATGGTCAAGCCTCACGGAAGATTAGTACTGGTCGGCTCAATATGTTTCCACACTTAGACCGCCAGCCTATCAAACTGATATTCTCTCAGATTCCTTAAGCTCCCTTAAAGGGAGAGGGATGTCTCATCTTGAGGTGGGCTTCCCACTTAGATGCTTTCAGCGGTTATCCCTTCCGAACTTAGCTACTCAGCACATACTCTTGGCAGAATAACTGATACACCAGAGGTTCGTCCGTTTCGGTCCTCTCGTACTAAAAACAGATCCTCTCAAACATCCAACGCCTGTGGCAGATAGGGACCGAACTGTCTCGCGACGTTCTGAACCCAGCTCGCGTACCGCTTTAAATGGCGAACAGCCATACCCTTGGGACCTGCTCCAGCCCCAGGATGCGATGAGCCGACATCGAGGTGCCAAACTTTGCCGTCGATATGAACTCTTGGGCAAAATCAGCCTGTTATCCCCGGAGTACCTTTTGTCCGTTAAGTGACGGCCCTTCCACTCAGAACCGCCAGATCACTATGACCTACTTTCGTACCTGCTCGACTTGTAAGTCTCGCAGTCAAGCTACCTTATGCCATTGCGCTTACAGCATGATTTCCAACCATGCGAAGGTAACCTTTGCGCGCCTCCGTTACTCTTTAGGAGGCGACCGCCCCAGTCAAACTGCCCACCTGACATTGTCCATGACCCGGGTAACGGGCCACGTTAGAAATATAACTGATAAAGGGTGGTATTTCACCAACAACTCCAAGCAGCCTGACGACCACTCTTCAAAGTTTCCCACCTATCCTACACATCATCAGCCATAGTTCAATATCAGGATACAGTAAAGGTTCACGGGGTCTTTCCGTCTAACCACAGGTAATCGGCATCTTCACCGATACTTCAATTTCACCGGGTCTCACGTTGAGACAGTAGGAAAGTCGTTACACCATTCGTGCGGGTCGGAACTTACCCGACAAGGAATTTCGCTACCTTAGGACCGTTATAGTTACGGCCGCCGTTTACTGGGGCTTCAATTCACTGCTTCACTAAAAGCTAACAGCTCCTCTTAACCTTCCAGCACCGGGCAGGTGTCAGTCACTATACTTCCATTTGCATGTTCGCAGTGACCTGTGTTTTTGGTAAACAGTCGCTCTCCTCTGGACTCTGCAACTCCGGCTTCACCCGCTGAGCCATGCTTCTCCCTAAGTTACGCATGTATTTTGCCGAGTTCCTTAACGTGAGTTCTCCCGTACGCCTTAGAATTCTCATCCCATCTACCTGTGTCGGTTTGCGGTACGGTACCTAGTAACCTAACCTTAGAGATTATTTCTCGACTCGATGAATCACCCAACTTCGCTCTCCCGTAGGATCACTACCCTTAACGCCTCCCCTCTTCTTGCGGATTTGCCTACAAGAATCAACAGGTAAACGCTTGGACCAGGACAACCAACGCCTGGCATGGGATCTCCTTAAGTGTCATCCCATCGAAATTACTAGATGTACTGGAATATTAACCAGTTTCCCATCGACTACGCATTTCTGCCTCGCCTTAGGGGCCGACTAACCCTGGGAAGAGTACCTTTACCCAGGAAACCTTAGATTTTCGGCGGGAAGGGATCTCACCTTCCTTTTCGTTACTCATGCCTGCATTCTCTCTTCTGATACCTCCAGCATGCCTTACAGCAACACCTTCATCGGCCTACAGAATGCTCCTCTACCAACAACGGAGTAAACTCCGTTATTCCGTAGCTTCGGTACTATGCTTAGCCCCGTTACATTGTCGGCGCACAACTACTCGACCAGTGAGCTATTACGCACTCTTTAAAGGAGTGGCTGCTTCTAAGCCAACCTCCTGGCTGTCTGTGCAATCGTACTTCCTTTTCCACTTAGCATAGTTTAGGGACCTTAGCTGACGGTCTGGGCTCTTTCCCTTTCGACCACGAATCTTATCACCCGTAGTCTCACTGCCATACTTTGAATACCGGCATTCAGAGTTTGACTGGATTTGGTACCCTGTGACAGGCCCGCACCCAATCAGTGCTTTACCTCCGGCATTAAACATATGACGCTGACCCTAAAGCCATTTCGAGGAGAACCAGCTATCTCCGGGTTTGATTAGCCTTTCACTCCTACCCACAGTTCATCACTGCCTTTTTCAACAGACTAGTGTTCGGTCCTCCACTCAGTGTTACCCAAGCTTCAACCTGACCATAGGTAGATCACCCGGCTTCGGGTCTAATACTGCAAACTCAAAACGCCCTGTTCAGACTCGGTTTCCCTCCGGCTCCGGTACTTCTATACCTTAACCTCGCTTACAATATTAACTCGCAGGCTCATTCTACAAAAGGCACGCCATCACCCCATTAAGAGGCTTTGACCGCTTGTAGGTCCACGGTTTCAGGTTCTATTTCACTCCCCTCCCGGGGTGCTTTTCACCTTTCCCTCACGGTACTATTCGCTATCGGTAGCTATCTCGTATTTAGCCTTGGAGGGTGGGCCCCCCAGATTCAGACAGGATTACTCGTGCCCCGCCTTACTCAGGTACATGCCAGCTCACTCAAGTTTTCGCTTACAGGACTTTCACCTTCTTCGGTCGGCTTTCCCAATACCGTTCTGCTAACTCTTGTGAATGCATTATGCATGCCCTACAACCCCAAATGCACCGAAATGCAAATGGTTTGGGCTAATCCCCGTTCGCTCGCCGCTACTAAGGGAATCTCTTTTGATTTCTTTTCCTTCAGGTACTTAGATGGTTCAGTTCCCTGAGTCTCGCTTCATACAGCTATGTATTCACTGTATGATGACGGATATCAATCCGCCGGGTTACCCCATTCGGGAATCCTCGGGTATTAAGATGTTTGCTCCTAACCGAGGCTTTTCGCAGCTTGCCACGCCCTTCTTCGCCGGATAGCTCCAAGGCATCCACCATGGACCCTTAGTCGCTTGACCATATTATTATTTATCCCTTCGCTATTCACTGTTAAGAACAAAGTCGTATCGCAGATCCGAGACCCGCAAACGAGCTTTGGCTAAAAAAAAGAATCGATCAATATCAACTCTATTTTTTCAACTATAATCCAACTCAAAAGAAGTTAAATCACTTTGGGCCTAACTAGATTTGAACTAGTGACCTCACGCTTATCAGGCGTGCGCTCTAACCAACTGAGCTATAGGCCCTTTTTTAAGGCATTAGAGATTATCGAACTCGTTCCTCGACGCAAACGTCTCCGGTACGATTCATAGGGAAACTGAAAGTATTTAACGAGAGCCAAGACTGATTATATTGCGCACCTCAGGTCTACGACCGAGGAACACAATAATACGGCTTCATAGTGTACAAACTAGAAGACTTAAAATACCTTTCACGCTGAAAGGAGGTGATCCAGCCGCACCTTCCGGTACGGCTACCTTGTTACGACTTCACCCCCCTTACCGAGCATACCTTCGGCAGTGGCCTCCAATAAGGTTAGCCTGCTGACTTCGGGTACCCCCGACTCGGGTGGTGTGACGGGCGGTGTGTACAAGGCCCGGGAACGTATTCACCGCGCCATGCTGATGCGCGATTACTAGCGATTCCACCTTCATGGAGTCGAGTTTCAGACTCCAATCCGAACTGAGACCGGCTTTATGCGTTTTGCTCCACATCGCTGCTTCGCATCACTTTGTACCGGCCATTGTAGCACGTGTGTAGCCCAGGACATAAGGGCCATGATGATTTGACGTCATCCCCACCTTCCTCCGGTTTGTCACCGGCAGTCTTGCCTGAGTCCCCAACTTAATGATGGTAACAGACAACAGGGGTTGCGCTCGTTGCGGGACTTAACCCAACACCTCACGGCACGAGCTGACGACAACCATGCAGCACCTGTATACAAGCCTCCGAAGAGGAATACTTATCTCTAAGCACGTCCTGTATATGTCAAGCCCTGGTAAGGTTCCTCGCGTATCATCGAATTAAACCACATGCTCCACCGCTTGTGCGGGCCCCCGTCAATTCCTTTGAGTTTCACCGTTGCCGGCATACTCCCCAGGCGGTACACTTAACGCGTTAGCTACGGCACCTAGGATTCATATCCCAGACACCAAGTGTACATCGTTTACGGCGTAGACTACCAGGGTATCTAATCCTGTTCGCTACCTACGCTTTCGCACCTCAGCGTCAATCCAGAGCCAGTGTGTCGCCTTCGCCTCTGGTGTTCTTCCTAATATCAACAGATTTCACCCCTACACTAGGAATTCCACACACCCCTCTCGGATTCAAGTCCTGCAGTTTCCAACGCAACATCACAGTTAAGCTGTGTGCTTTCACATCAGACTTACAGAACCGCCTACATGCCCTTTACGCCCAATAATTCCGAACAACGCTCGCTCCTTACGTGTTACCGCGGCTGCTGGCACGTAATTGGCCGGAGCTTATTCATATGCTAACGTCATCACAGACCCATTTCCTGATCCGCTTATTCCTCACATATAAAAGTGCTTTACAATCTCTCGACATTCTTCGCACACGCGGCGTCGCTCCGTCAGACTTGCGTCCATTGCGGAAGATTCTTAGCTGCTGCCTCCCGTAGGAGTCTGGGCCGTGTCTCAGTCCCAATGTGGCCGGTCACCCTCTCAGGCCGGCTAATGATCGTCGCCTTGGTAGGCCATTACCCTACCAACTAGCTAATCATACGCAGGCTCATCCTAAAGCGAAGCAAACGCTCCTTTTCTACATACACACAAGTATGCAGGACATTCGGTATTACCCCATGTTTCCATGGGCTATCCCCAACTCTAGGGTAGATCACCTACGCGTTACTCACCCGTTCGCCACTCTCATCAAAGTGCAAGCACTTTGAATCCCGTTCGACTTGCATGCTTAAAACGCGCCGCCAGCGTTCGTTCTGAGCCAGGATCAAACTCTCCATGATATAACTTATCGCCTAAAAGACGATAATTTAAAATCAATGACCAATACAGATCCTATCGAATGTAATCATCCTGATCCGTATCGGCTGAGCCAGTCCCTTTATCTCTAAAGAAAACTAACGTACGGCGGGTAGTTCCTCGGCTAATAGCCTGCGGTACTACCCTGTATTCGTATCAGACTATTTTCAAAGCTAAAAACTTCGAAAAATAATCAGTTCTACCAGTGCTTGACTCTCGTCAAATACTTCAATTTCCCTTCTCTAATTCCTTTGTAAAAGAACATTTAGTTCAGTGCGATTCGCGGCTTATCGCCCCGAGCGCTCCGTGAATATATAACTTATCCGTATTTTTTGTCAACACAATACTTCCTTTTTTTCGAATTCTTTTTCACATGCCCTCCATAATTCCGCATAAACACTTTCACACAAAAGACATAATAAAATCATTAACTTAGCCCAAAAATTGATTTTTTTTGATATTTTCCAGGCCTTTCGCCTGTACGTCCCCTATACTCTAAAATAATGCTACAGGAGGACAAATTATGAAAAGAATTCTCGTATGTCTGGACTTATCACCCATTACTGATGATGTTATCCGATGGGCTATCAGATTGGGAAAATCAACCAATGCCGTTATGGAACTGGCCTATGTATCCTCAGCACATGCCGAGAAGGTGACACATGTGGTCAGTTCTGACAATCAGAAAAGATTATCACTGATTATGACAAAAGAAAATTCCAGAATGGATTCCTATGCAGCCAAAGTCAGAAAGGAAGGCCTGGAATGCGGCATGACTATCCTGCATGGAAATGTTTCGGAATCCCTGAAAAACAGGGCCAGAGAGTTCGATGCCAGTATGATTGTTATTGGATCCAGAACAACGAATGCGGCAACACATGCAATAAAAGGGAGCGTAGGCGCCGATCTCCTCAAGAGCCTGAAAATACCAGTTCTCCTTGTTCCTTCTTCTGAATAAAAAAAAGGGCTGCATAACATTGAGGTGACCCCTTAAAGCTACGCAGCCTCTTATATTCAATGATTAATCTCTATCAGATTTTACCGCTGTTTTTCAGACTATTATAGATAAATGCTTTAAACAACGGCCCGGCCTTGATGGGGGACGAGGTAAACTCAGGATGGAATTGAACTCCCACTCCCCAGGGATGATCGGGCCATTCCACTGATTCTACAAGAGAACCGTCAGGAGTTGTTCCCGAGAGGACCAGACCTGCTGCTGCAAGCTGCTCTCTGTATTTGTTGGACACTTCATAGCGATGACGATGACGCTCATGAATACTGGTGGAACCATAGGCATCATATATCCTGGTCCCCTTCTTAACGAGAGACTCACTTAAACCGAGTCTCATGGTCCCGCCGTAAGCGGTAACATCCACCTGCTCTTCCAAAAGAGAAATCAGAGAATTATCTCCTTCGGGTCTGAATTCAGAACTGTCGGCATCGCTGATCCCCAGAATGGTTCTGGCATATTCGATAACCAGGATCTGGAGCCCCAGGCAGATTCCGAAACAGGGGATTTTATTTTCCCTGGCATAACGGGCGGTCTGAACCATGCCCAATATTCCCCGGGAACCGAACCCTCCGGGAATCAGGATGCCATCGAAAGGCTTATAAACATCATCCAAAGATTCTCCGGCGGCGACCTTTTTTTCGATCTCTTCCGAATCGACCTTGGTCAGATTCAAACGGACCTCATTAGCGAAGGCACCATGAACCAGAGCCTCATCCACGGATTTATAGGCATCTCCCAACTCAATATACTTACCCACCATGGCAATATTGACTTCGGTCTTTGCATTCTTATGAATGTCAGCCAGCTTCCCCCAGGTATTGGTAATCTTGGACTTCCGGCTTCTCAGACCCAACTTACGACAGACGACCTCATCCATTCCCTGCAGATGATAGACCACGGGAATCTCATAAATAGTGGTATCCACATCGTGAGCGGAAAGAACGCAGTCGTAGTCAATATTGGTAAACTGGGCGATTTTACGCTTCAGTTCATCAGGCAGCTCTTCCTGGCAGCGGCAGAGAAGGACATCCGGCTGAATACCGATTTCCCTCATCTCCTTTACGGAGTGCTGCGTTGGCTTTGTCTTTACTTCGCCTCCGGTAACGGTAGGAACAAGAGTAAGATGAACCGACAATGCGCTCTCGTGTCCTTTTTCATGAATAATCTGACGAACGGCTTCCAGATAGGGGATGGATTCAATGTCTCCTACGGTACCGCCGATTTCAACAATAGTGATCTCTGTTTCAGACTTTTCACCCAGAGACAGGATCCGTCGCTTGATTTCATCGGTAATATGAGGGACGACCTGTACACATTTCCCGAGGTACTTCCCCTCTCTCTCCTTACGGATTACGGCATCATAAATCTGACCCGTGGTAATAGAATGGGCCGCCCCCAGGGGAGAATGGGTAAACCTGGCATAGTTTCCCAGATCCAGGTCGGTTTCGGCACCGTCATCGGTGACATAAACTTCTCCATGCTGATAGGGGCTCATGGTTCCGGCATCCACATTAATATAGGGATCAATTTTAATCATACATACGGAAAATCCCCTGTTTTCAAGAAGGGTTCCCAAAGATGCGGAAGCGAGTCCTTTACCCAGGCTGGAACATACACCGCCTGTTACAAATATATACTTCTTCATGTAATAAAATTATTCCCCGGATAAACTTTATCTGTCAATTACAGCAATTGCTTTTTTATCCAGGAAACATTAGATTAATCGTGAATTATAAAATGGAACTAATGCCCCCTAATGGCCCTTGGGCCCTACACGAGGAAATCATCAGGGCTCAGATACAGCCCTGACAGGACATAAGGAGAAAATATGAATCCCATCAGCACAGACAAAGCCCCCGCAGCCGTTGGCCCCTATTCACAGGGTATCGATACAGGAAGCATGGTCTTTACATCCGGACAGCTCCCCATTAACCCCGAGACAGGAAAACTTCTGGACGGGCCCATTGAAGACCAGACCAGACAGGCCCTTCTTAATGTGGAAGCCGTACTGAAAGAAGCTGGCAGCAGCCTGAACAAAGTTGTAAAGATCACAGTGTTTGTTAAGGATATGGGTAATTTCTCCAGAATCAATGAAGTGTACAAGCAGTTCTTTTCCGATCACAAACCCGCCCGCTCTCTGGTGGAAGCAGCCCGCCTTCCTCTGGACGGCGAGATTGAAATTGAAGCCGTGGCCCTGAAGTAAGCAGCTAACCATGAGAGCAATAGTTCAGAGAGTCAGTAAGGCATCGGTTACAATCAACAGCAAAGAGACCCGCAGCACCGGAGCGGGTCTCCTCGTGCTTCTGGGAATTGCCCCTGATGACGGCCCTGAGGATATTAAGTGGCTCGGGTCCAAGATCACCGGCATGAGGATTTTCAAGGACAGTGAAGACAGAATGAATCTTTCTGTAAAGGACATAGAGGGAGATCTGCTGGTAGTCAGCCAGTTTACCCTTTTTGCAAGCACCAGAAAAGGAAACCGCCCCTCCTTCAGCGCCTCAGCTCCTCCCGAAACAGCGATACCCCTTTACAAACAGTTCCTGGTAACCATGCAAGAAAGCGGACTGACCGTCAAATCCGGAGAGTTCGGAGCCCATATGGATGTAGAACTCTGCAATGACGGTCCCGTGACCATCATGATCGATTCCCGGAACAGGGAGTAAAACTCCTCACAGAATGAGAAACCGGGGCGACTGCCCCGGTTTTTTTGTCCAATAAAGGCTGCCGGAAGGCAAAGACTCCTTTTCAAAACTGAGATAAAGAATTGTTTGCCGCTTCCTTTTTAATCAGGAAAACCAGAGTTCCCCGAAACATTCGGGACGGTGAAAGTCCGGATGCTCCGTCATAACGGGATTCCAGCTGAGATAGTGGGGCGATTCATGGTCATCACCGCATTTATAGAAGTTTGCCCTGAATCGGGCTCCCTTAAAATTATCAAAAGGGTCCCGAACAAAAAGAACCGCCGGGATAATCAGCATTAAACTCCAGGATTCAGCTTCCTCCGCCAGCCCCTGATGATATTTTTTCAAAGGCGCTCTCCCAAGGGAGGGGAAACGCTGTATTTTTTCCGTCAGTTCCGGCTTCAGAATCTCTCTCTCGCTCCGTCCCGTACCGACCTGAACCAGAGCCGTACCAAGGCAATTGAACTCAAAATTATAATAATGGGGACTCCCTTCGGGAGATATGAAAAATTCAACACAACTGTCTTTATACACCGGAGAACCGTCGTCGGAGAAACGCCCCAGGACCTCACGCTCCCTGACGTTGAACTTAAGCAGAAGAGAATCACCGCACCAGCCGATCCGAAACCCGGCTTCAGGTTTCTCCGGAAAATCTTTCCAGTTCAAACAGGCTATGGAACCGGGCCTTCCGAGCATATCAAACTCACGGGAGAATTTTTCAGGATAAACTCCTGCCAAATCAGGATCGCACTCAATCTCCGGCACAATCAGCTTCTGGCAGATATCCGTCACCCTATATATCTCCGTCTGTCATAAACTCTGGGAGGCGGAGGAGTCTTTGCATCAACCATCTTGTAATGAGCAATCTTACGGTCAACCAGCTCCAGAATATTTTTATGCGGATTCCCCTGTCTGTGGGAGATCTGAAAGGGGGTCTTAAGACTCAGCTCAAGACTTTTACGCAAAGCTCTCAGGATATGAAGTTTCTCACGACAACCCAGAGGTTCAGGACTGTTGCCCAGGAAAAGATTGTCTATCCGGGTCAATACCTCACAGGTTCTGAAGACAGGATTGTCAGCGGAAGCTATATTGTTCACATAAGAAGGCACAAGGCGATTTAAGGTATTTTTCATAGAAGTCCCGGATTTCAAAAAATGTATTTAAAACCCTATTCTACCACTATAAAAAAAGATTGCAAGCCTTAAAAGAGAGTTATCGTTCCCTGTTAATATCAAAACGAACTTCTCCGTCCCCCTCAGGGATGATTCTATAGAGAACCGTTTCTCCGCTGCGGACGGTCAGCTTCTGCTCCTGCGACCAGCCGTTTCCCGACCAGGTCAGTTGATAGACTCCCGGACTCATATCCCAGTCATTCTCTTCCATGTTTAAAGTTCCGAATTTATTGACAGAGCCGTCTTCACGCCTTAGCTGCCGTTTTCCATTGACCTTGAGACTGAGTTTTTCCAGATTATGCTGAACCGCAAGATGGCCGGACAGAGGCATCAGCTCTACATCCAGAAACACCTCATTCTCATAGAAATCCAGGTCCAGCTCAAGGGTCTGCTCCTCATACCCCGGAACGGAAAATCCGAGAAGATAGCTGTTTCCACTCAGCAGCAGAGAATCATCGGCAAGAGGCTCCCATCCTTTTTCAGAGGAGAGATACACGCCCCCCTCGCTGCTGAGCATCTCAGAACCAAGGGCATTCTTCAGATGGACCTTCAAGGCAACCGGATTCTGCCTGAATGGAGGAGCCGTGAATACAAGCGCAAGCCCTTCTCTCTTGTCGACAAAGGGAGGGAGGTAAAAACTCCTCCACTGAACCCTGTTCCCCCACTCTATTCTTATACGATAGAAACCGCTTTCCCGGTAGCGAAGCCCTGACTCCCGAAGGCTAAGACGGCTTCCTCCGGAAGAGAAGAGTCCTTTTTTTCCGATTTTGAAAAGTTCCACTCTCTCCGGAGGGAAACTGCGCGAACTCCCTTCGTTTTCGATAACGATGGAAAACGCCCCCATTTTACCAGACATAAACAGACGGAAGAACAGGCCGCTTTTCACTGAGGCAAAAGAACCTGCCAGAAACAGAAGAGCCATAAAAAGGAGAAGGATCCGCCGCAACGGAAAATGACGGGGAGGAGGCTCAAGAAGACCGGACAGTCCGGGAGGAGGCCCCGGCCTCATCCCCGCTCCGCCACATTTCCTGCCGGATACAGGATGAGGAAGAATCCCGATGCGCCTGCTCAGATCCTCTGCGGCAGCCTCTTCGTTCATCCGGAAGGAACGGAGGGCCTTTCCGAAAGCCGCTGCTCCGGAAAACCGTAATAGAGGGATTCGGAAAATAGAACGCCGGACGACCCTCCACATGGAGAATCCGTAACGGCCCCACAGGGGCATGAGGGCGGCATGACGCCCCCTCATTACGGCTTCCTGCAGTTCACTCAAACTGTTTCCTTCAAACAGTTTTCTTCCTGTCAGAAGCTCATAGCAGCTGACACCCAGAGCATAGATATCAGTACGGGGCCCCAGTCTCCTTTTTGCGGAAAACTGCTCGGGAGCCATATAGGACGGGGTTCCGAGTATGGGCCGATCGGCATCGGGCTCGGCTTCGGCAGGATCGTCAAGCATGGCAATGCCGAAATCTCCCAGTTTCACCTTTCCATCGGAGGAGATAAAGATATTGGATGGTTTAATATCACGGTGAATAATATTGCGGCCGTGAATATAGTCCAGGGCCCGGGCACAGCAGCGCAAAATATAACGGACCGTATCGGGACTCAAGGGGCCGCTCTCCTCAACAATTCTGTCCAGAGAAGCGCCTTCTACAAACTCCATGACCATATAGTGGCGGCTTCCCTCTTTAAAATGGTCGTAGACCTTGACGATATGATCGTGATTCAGGTCCATCATCAGGGCCGCTTCCTGCAGAAAACGGTCATAGAAGGACTTTTTTCCCCTGAGATTCAGTTTTTTAAGAACAACCTTGCGCTTAAGGGTGGGATGGAGTCCCAGGTATACAATACTTGTACCTCCCGAACCGAGGAGAGAGAGGATTTTGTACTTGCCGACCTGCTCAGGAATCTTAGCCATGATCTATTCTATCATGACTGGCTTAGCATTCTAAGAGCGGCATCTTCATCGGTAACTATGGAATCTACAAGTCCGCCTTTGAGGGCAGCCAGAATAGCATCCGCTTTTTCTGTACCACAGGCAACACCAATGACCTCAGGGATTTCCTTCAGAGTATTATCGTCAATCCCGACAACCCGTGCATTCTCAGATATATCCAAAATAGAACCAGATTTATCATAATGGAGAGCACAGACATGACCGATAGCTCCCCGAGATAACAAGTTTTGCGCTTCGTCTTCAGACAAAAAGCCTGCCCTGACCATAGAACTGTATTCAGGTAAGTCAGAACTTATTCCGACAAGAGCAAGATCAATCACTTTCATTCTGTTCATGGTTTCCAGAATCAGAGGTTCCTGTAAAAGCAATTTCTTTAATTTAAGATTTTTAACGATAACAGGAGCCTGCATTAACCGACATGTACCATTCAATTTTTGCGAAAGCCTTCTTGTCAGTTCGTATCCATCATAGGAGGGATTAGTCATTCCGAGACTTCCCGCCAGTTGAATAACTTCCACATCCACAACGGATTGAACAGAAAGAGAGTCAACCAGCTGATAAAGAGTACTCCCCCAGGATATACCTATCTTCTGCCGGTCTTTCAACTTAGACTCAACAAGCCTGGCAGCAGCCCTCCCTAAGGAAGAAAGAGTTGCCCGACGATCATCCTCTGTAGGAACAACAACAACAGAGTAGAGACTATAATCTTTTTTCAAGCGCTCAGCCAACGCACTGACAAGGGAGGACTCACTCTCCTGAATACGAATTTCAACAATTTTCTCTTCTTTGCACTGCTTAAGAATATTTGAGACACTTGGGCGGGAGATATTATAAAACCGAGCAATTTCCTGCTGGGAGAGCCCTTCTAAATAGTATTTTTTTGCGAGTTCAATTAAAAAATTCCGATCTTTCTGTATCACTCAAAACTCCCGATTTGAAAAAGATAACATAGTATTACAGCAAAGACAATTCTCTCTAAATCCTTAAAAAAAGGGCCATCCATTGAACCTGAATCCGGTTCAGATGACCCTTTTAAATAAAAGGACTATATAAAATGCTTAAACTTTAGATTTTACTCTTTTCCTGGGAAGATGAGTACATATTCCAAGACAGTCAGCAGTGGCTTCCATAAAAGCTTCACCCACAGAAGGATGTCCATGAATAATTTCGGCTATTTCATGACTAGTCACTTCCATACTCATCAGAGCTGCTGCTTCGTTAACAATCTCAGAAGCACCTGGCCCAGCCATATGTACACCAAGGACTTCTCCGTAACGGGAGTCTGATATAACTTTTACAAAGCCGCCAGACTCTCCCACTGCAAGAGCTTTTCCATTAGCTGCCAATGGGAAGTTCCCGACTGACACATCAAAACGAGTTTTTGCTTCATCTTCTGTCAATCCGACAGAAGCAACTTCAGGAAGAGAATAAACGACAGAAGGGACATAACGCATATCTGCCGTTTTTCTGGCTCCCAGAGCATTTTCTGCGGCGACCTCACCCAGTTTATAGGCTGCATGAGCCAGCATCTTCTGACCGGTTATATCACCTGCGGCATAAATACCCTCAATATTTGTCTCCTGATAATCATTTACCAGAATACGGCCTCTTTCGGTTTTAATATCCATTGTACCCAGGACACTGAGATCCGGAACACGGCCTATGGAAAGAAGGGCTTTATCCGATTCAAGCTTATCTCCGGTAGAAAGCTCCAAAACAAGACCGCTTCCTGTATCATTTATTTTCTCCAGCCGGACACCGGTATAAACGCCGGCCCCTTTCTCCTTCAGAAGCTTCTCGATAAAGACGGATATGGATTTATCCATAAAAGGCAGAAGACGAGTCTCCATCTCCACTACATCGATGCGAACACCGAAAGAGAGAAAGATCAGTGCCATCTCTACACCTATAACACCGCCGCCGATAATCGTCATACTGGCAGGCAGATCTTCCATAGCCAGAATATCATCACTGGTAAGCACACGGGGTGTCTCAATTCCCGGAATGGGAATCCGGGCAACCTCGGACCCTCCTGCTATCAGGATTTTTCTGGTTCTAAGCGTTTTTTTCGCATCAACAACAACTGCTGTCGAAGACTGAATAATACCTTCACCATAAAAAACATCCACATCCCAGGATTTCAGGAGACTCCCCACACCGCTGGTCAATTTCTTGACAACCTTGTTTTTCATCTTTACGGTTGCGGGCATATCTACTGAAAATGCCGTACTGTCCATTTTAATTCCACGGGAGGCAGCTTTCTTGATCTCTTCGATAATTTCCGCATTTTTCAGATACGCCTTGGTTGGGATACATCCTCTGTTCAGACAGGTACCGCCCAGCACATCTTTTTCAACAACCGCTACCTTTCCGCCCAGCTGAGCGGCTTTAATAGCTGCGACATATCCGGCAGGGCCACCGCCGATAATTATCAGATCATACCTGTCATCCTCAGCTTTAGCCATCGCGGACTCTTCTGATAGGGTTGAATCAGGAGCAACTGATCCCTCTTCGGGTATAGCTTCTCCGGGCTGACCTATATACGCAATCACTTCAATAACCGGAACAACAGTCCCCTCGGGATGCATTATTTTCAGAATCTGACCGTTATAATCAGACTCCAATTCCATTGTAGCTTTATCAGTCTCGATTTCTGCCACAGGATCTCCGATTGAAACCGTATCTCCTTCTTTTACCAACCATTCCAGAATGGTGCCTTCTTCCATGGCCATCCCGGTTTTCGGCATTATAATTTTTTCTACCATATTAAGTTCCTTATCAGGCCAGCATTGCCAGGGGTTGTTCAAGCAGCTCTCTTATACGTTTAAAGAAAACCGATGCTTCAGCTCCATCGACAATTCTGTGGTCAAAAGTCAGACTCAAGCCCATTTCCTTGGCAGTGCCCCCCTGTCCATCATTAATGTAATACCGGTCTTTAATGGCACAAACTCCGAGGATCGCAGCCTGAGGCTGATTGATGATGGGAGTGAATGAGGATATTCCATACATTCCGATATTACTGACAGTAAATGTCCCGCCTTCCATATCATCGGGGGCAAGCTTTCCTTCCCTTCCTTTAGAAGCAATATCTGCAGCCTGTTTTGACAACTGCCTGATAGACAGTTTGTTAGCATTTTTAACGACAGGAACAAGCAGACCTCTGTCTGTTGCGACAGCCATACTGATATTGATATTGGCTTTGTAGATCAGATCATTCCCATCCAGAACAGAGTTGACCCGGGGATTCTCTTCCAGAGCCAGAGCAGTCGCCTTAAGAACCAGATCATTAATAGTGATACGGCAGCCCAATGACTCATTAAGCTGTTTACGCATCTTCACAAGTTCTGTAACATCCGCTTCGGTATTCATAGTGACAACCGGTATCTCCGTATGGCTCTGAAACATTCGTCTACCGGTTATCTGCTGGATTTTGGTCAAAGGAACTCTCTGATCGGCTTCAGAAACTACAGCCGCCTGAATATCTGCAGTACTCTGACTACTCTGAGATGACAGATCTCCCGAAAATATTTTCCCATTGTGCCCGCTGCCCTGAACACCACTCAGATCAATACCCTGATCTGCCGCGATTCTACCTGCCAAAGGTGTTGATTTTAAGATTTTCATATCAAGAACATCACGCTCCCGGATCTCACCGAACTGCCCGGAAGGTTGAACCATGTCCAATGAAACATTCCTCTCTGAGGCAGCTCTTCTGGCAGCCGGAGTCGCTTTAACTTTTCCATCAACCTGTATTGCCGGAACTTCTGCGGCAGGACTTGCTTTTTCAGTTATGGGATTATCTACTGCAGCTACAGTCTTCGCTTCTACAGGAGCTGCTTTCTCTTCGGGAATCTCTTCCCCTTTCTTACCAATCCAGGCAATTGTCTGGATTACCGGAACAGTTTCTCCTTCATCATGAAGGATAGCAAGGATGGTCCCACTGAAATCAGATTCCAGCTCCATAGTACTTTTATCAGTTTCTATTTCGGCAACGGGATCTCCCACTGAAACCACATCCCCCTCATTAACCAGCCATTCGACAATAGTTCCCTCTTCCATGGCCATACCCGTTTTGGGCATTATTATTGCTTCAGCCATATTGCCCCCTAAAGCATTTCGCGTATGGCAGTAGAAATACTGTCTACAGTCGGAACAACCTGTGCTTCCAGATTGGGATTATAAGGAATAGGGACATCCAGCCCACCCACTCTCTTAACAGGAGCATCAAGGTAAAAGAAAGCCTCACTGTCTACAATTACACTGGACAGTTCACCTCCAAACCCGCCGGTCTGACAGGCCTCATGCACAACAACAACTTTTCCAGTTTTCTTGGCAGAGTTAATTAGACACTCTTTATCCAGAGGGACCAGACTTCTGATGTCGATAACTTCAATATCCACCCCTTCTCTGGCAAAGTTCTCTGCGACTTCAAGGCTTCTCTGAACCATTCGGCCGTAGGTAACAATAGTTACATCCTTACCTTCTCTCTTAATGTCCGCTTCTCCAAGAGGGACTATATAATCATCATTCTCTTCGGGTACGTCTCCCTTTGTTCTGTACAAAAGTTTCTGCTCCAGAAACACTACGGGATTGTTATCCCGGATAGAAGCCTTTAAAAGACCTTTGGCATCATAAGGGGTTGAGGGTATAACAACTTTTAAACCGGGGACATGACAAACCCAGGCTTCCAGGCTCTGAGAATGCTGTTCGGCGGCACCTGTACCGGAGCCTCCTGGTGCTCTCAGTACCATGGGAACAGAAGCCTGTCCACCAAACTGAAAACGGTTTTTTGCAGCCTGGTTGGCGAGCTGATCCATGGCAAGCATCATAAAGTCACTGAACATCAACTCGGCAATAGGTCGGAGTCCGGTCATGGCCGCACCGGCCGCAGCACCGGTAATAGCCATTTCCGTAATAGGAGTATCACGAACACGTTCTTCTCCGAACTCTTCGATCATTCCACGGGAAACGCCAAAAGCGCCCCCGTAAATACCAATATCTTCTCCCAGAAACATAACATTTTCATCACGTCTCATCTCTTCACTCATAGCTTCTTTTATAGCTTCAGCGTATGTAATTTCACGCATATCTGTACTCCTGTATTACTCTCTGGATCAAACCGCATAAACATCTTCAAAGATGTCTTCGATCTTGGGTTCAGGACTGTTTTCTGCATATTCCACGGCGTTCTTAATATCCTGCTCTGCTTGTAGATCCAGTGCTTCAAGCTCTTCCTGACTTGCAATTCCCTGACTTACCAGATATTCACCAAATTTCTTAATGGGGCACTTTTTTTTCCATTCATTTACTTCTTCCTTTGTCCGGTAAGCCTGTGGATCACTTTTTGAATGCCCCATCCAGCGATAGGTATTAAGAACCAGGAGCATGGGACCATTCTTTTTTACATACTCTTTAGCTTTTAGAGTTTCCTCATATACTTTTAGGATGTCATTCCCGTCGATTGCCAAACCTTTTATTCCATAGGATTTTGCTCTGACAGATATATCTTCAATATTCATAGCTTTGTTTAGTGGCGTTGACATTCCGTACAGGTTATTGGTACAGACAAACAGGACCGGAAGCTTCCATACCGAAGCCATGTTGAGGGCTTCATGAAAGGTTCCCTGGTTACTGGCTCCGTCTCCAAAGAAGCCAACTGTGATATTATCTTCTTTTTTATATTTCTGACTTAAAGCGGCCCCTACAGCCAGGGGAATACCACCACCAACGATACCATTGGCTCCCAGACTTCCTACAGAAAAGTCAGCGATATGCATACAGCCACCCTTTCCTTTACAGTAACCGGTCTGCTTTCCAAGGAACTCGGCCATCATTTTATTGATGTCCATGTTCTTTCCAATTCCCTGGTTATGACCGCGGTGAGTCTGCAGAATATAATCTTCCTTTTCCAGAGCAGAACAGACACCTATTCCAGTTGCTTCTTCTCCTATACAGAAGTGAGCTGTTCCATGAACTTTACCTTCAACGAAAAGCCGTGCGGCTTTCTCTTCAAACTTTCGTGTCTGGATCATTTTAAGATACATGTCCAGCTGTTTCTCTTTACTGATTCCTAAGCCTTTATTGGCACGTTTCTTTACTGTTGTTGTTTTCATGTAAAAATTATCACACCAATACATATTTCTGTCAATTGTAATTATTATCAATTACTTTTTGACACATGGTTAATTTTAAATCAAACAACTATTTCAATCTCTAAAATTATTACATTTGTAAATTATATTATAATAAAGTGACTCTTCAGCAAGGAAACTGGCATAAAAAAAGGCAGGATCGAATCCCGCCTTCTGTATATAAAGTAAATTAATTAAGAAATCAGACAATATAAAGAAATCAACCCGGATCATATCCAAAGCGGCGGGAGATTTTCATAGCATAAGCTTTCATAGCCTCTCCAATCTCCTGATAACGCTCCTTTGTTACCCTATAATCAGGACCGACAATCCAAACTGCAGCAATAGGATAGTTTCTATAATCAAAGATCGGAGCCCCGATACAGTGAACATCAGCGGCCTCTTCTCCGTCATCAATGGCGTATCCCTGCTTGCGAACAGTGTCCATCTCCTCAATCATCTCTTTCTTACTGGGAACAGTTTTATCCGTATATCGAACAAAAGTGATCTGATCGATAAGTTTGCTTCTTTCATCTTCCGGCAGGAATGCCATAATAGATTTTCCTGGAGCCGATGCCTGAATCTGAACCCGGGCACCAATCTCCGTTGTAAATTTTATATACTGAAAGGAGATAAATTGTTCAAGAATAACAATTTGATTTCCCAATATGGTTCCTATCATTACTGTTTCATTCAAATCATCCCGGATAGAATGCATAATATCAACGGCATTTTCAACAAGGCCCTTGTTCTGCATCCCGGCATACCCCAGATATAGCAAACGGGGTGTTGTATGATATTTCCTGCCTTCTTCTTCTACATAACCATAATACTCCAGTGTCTTCATAACCCTGAACACACTATTCTTGGGATAGTTGAAATCAGATGAGATTTCAGCAAGAGAAGCTTCTTTCTTTTCACGGGCCAGATACTCTAGTATTTTCAAAGCTCTGGCAATATTGGGAATAAGGTATTTATTCAGCTTTCTATCTTCTTCTATGGCATCAACAACTTCCGGCACATCGGAATCGATCATAAACACTCCAGTTAGTCTATATATTAAATATTTATTAGAAGTATATCATAAGTTAAAAGTCCTGAAATGTTAATAACATACTATTATTATTCTCTACCACTAGGTTTATCAAAACCGAATTTGAAAGAAACATTACCGGCGACCTCAGAAACAGCTCTCCCGATTCTCTCGATACCCTTCATTTTCATTCGTTTCTCCGGGCCGCTTAACCAGATCGAGGCAATCGGATAGTTACGGTAATCCAGAACAGGAGCAGCTACACATAGGATTCCAGAGACCTCTTCCCCCCTGTCCAGAGAATAACCATCCTGTTTCACAACTTTTATTTCATCCTGGATGGCATTCTTACTGGGGAGAGTATTATCCGTATAGCGGGTAAATGTTATATGATTCAGAAGGATATTTCTTTCATCTTCCGGTAAAAAAGCGATTATAGCTTTTCCCGGCGCAGAAGCCTGTACTGCCACCCGGGCCCCGATATCTGTTGTAAACTTAATATGTTCAAATGCCGGCATCTGCTCCAGGATAACAATGCTGTTCCCCAGCAGATTACCAATCATTACCGTTTCGTTTACATCATCACGCAGTGCTTTCATTTCATCAAGAGCACTCTCAACAAGACCTTTTTTATTTATCCCGGAATATCCCAGATAGAGCAAACGGGGTGTTACGTTGTACTTTCGAGCATTTTCACACACAAATCCGCTTGCTTGGAGACTTTTCATTATCCTGAAAACACTGTTCTTAGGTATACCGAATATCCTCGTCAGTTCCGGAATACTGGCTTCCGAATTTTCTCGAGCCAGATATTCCAGAATCTGCAGAGCCCGGGCTATATTCGGAACAATATAACGCTCGTCACTCATCAGGCAGCATTCTTCATTTCAATAGGAGCGGCTCTCTTTTTGCTCAATTGTTCATTCATTATGATGGCCAGTACCAGAATAATCCCCTTAAGGATCTGCTGCCAGAAAGCCAGAATATTAAGCATATTCAAACCATTACCCAGAACGGTTACTACCATTGCCCCCAGGAACATACCAATGACAGAACCCTTTCCGCCATTAATACTCGTTCCGCCCAGCAGAACCGCAACAATAACATCAAACTCAAAACCATAAGCCACTCTGGGATCACCAGCTCCAATCCGTGAGGCAAACATGACACCTGAAAAAGAGGCCAGAAATCCTACAATAATATAAATACTGAAAATTATTTTCTTATCATTAATCCCGGAAAAGAATGCGGCCTGCTTATTTCCGCCAATAGCCATGGCATATTTCCCCAGAACTGTCTTCCTGGTGATAACCATAAATATCAGCAACATAAATACAAGAATGATTAGCGGTATAGGAAGTCCCAGGAAATTTCCCCTTGCCAGGATAGACCAGTTTTTCGGCATATTCTCCCGAATAGACTGCCCCTGACAGGTAACGAGAGCCAGTCCCCTAACAATATACATCATTCCCAGTGAAGCGATAAAGGGAGGGAAATTAAACTTTGCAACCAATGTCCCGTTTATGATTCCGAAAACTATTCCCGCTACAATACATACAAGCGCGGCCATAGGAAGAGACCATCCGTACACAGTAGCCAATAGAGCATATAAAACACCGGAAAAGGCAACAGTACTTCCTGTAGAAAGATCAAAATTTCCTGTCATCATCAGCAGTACTGCACCACAGCCTACGATAATAATCTGTGCAGCCTGACGAAACATATTGAAGTAATTATAGGGTCTGAAAAAATTGCTTGATATCAGTCCGAAGATAATATTCAATGCTATAAACACAAGCAGCATCAGAAATCGCTGATCCCGCATTAAAGATTTGTTCTTCATCTGGAATGACCTCCGGCCACAACGGCCATAATATAATCGCTATCCACATCCGAGCTGTTTTCCATGATTTCACGGGCGGAACCTTCATGCATCAATACAATCCTGTCGCACAACTGAATAATCTCAGGCAGCTCGGATGAAAAAACAATAACACCCTTCCCTTTATTAGCCAGATCACGGATGATGTCATGTATCTCCTTCTTGGCCCCCACATCAACACCTCTTGTGGGTTCATCCATCAGGATAATGTCACTTTCACGGTTCAGACACTTGGCGATTACGACCTTCTGCTGATTACCGCCGCTCAGAAAAGCTACGGCCTGTTCCCGGTCTCTTGCTGCTACAGACATACTTTTCAGATAGGAATCCGCCAGAGCGTTCTCCTTATTCCTGTTGATAAGCCGATTGGTCAGAACACTCTTTATCCTCATCATGGGAATATTGATTCGGATAGGAAGTTTTCCAAAGATTCCATCGATTCGCCGTTCTTCGGGAACCATGGCGATTCCGGCCTTTAACGCCCCCTGTACATTTGAATAATCCGCCTTCTGCCCCAGGACGGTTAAATCGCCTCTGTATTCATCAATTCCGTAAAGCACTCGGGCTATTTCTGTTTTACCCGCTCCCATTAGCCCGTAAAACCCCAGGATCTCTCCTTTGTTAAGATCGAAAGAAACGTTATGCAGCTTGCTATTTGTAATATTCTCTGCTTGAAGCAGTTTGACTGATTTATCGGTATTACTGGGGATGTACTCTTCTACAACAACTTTACCGAGCATCATTCGTACAAGTTCGACGCAAGCATCCGGAACGGATTCATCGCAGGATTTCATGATGTCCGCTACTTCACGGGTCTCAATCATCTCACCATCCCGGAAGACCGTAATATAGTCTCCGATTTCAAAAATTTCACTGAACTTATGGGAGATAAAAATGATGGTAATGCCGTTCTTTTTCAGTTTCTCAACCACAAGAAAAAGCTTCCGCACTTCCTCTTCACTCAAGGAGGCTGTAGGCTCATCCATAACCAGAACCTTACAATCTGAAGAGATTGCCTTGGCTATCTCTATAACCTGTTTCTGGGCTACACTCAGATCACCGACACTCATATTAAGGCTTATGGACTCATCCAGTCCTTTAAGAATTTCGCGAACCTTTTCCAGGTTTTCATGTTTCTTAACAAAACCGAAATGACTCTGCTCTTTCCCTAATGTCAGATTTTCCTCTACAGTTAAATCATCAACGACATTCAGCTCCTGATACAGAACCGAGATACCGCTGGCCATGGCGTCTTTTATGGAATGAGGAGAAAAAGGTTCCCCGTCAAAGAAGATTTCTCCTTCACTTTTTTGATAAGCTCCCGTTAAGATCTTAATAAAAGTCGATTTTCCCGCTCCATTGGCTCCGACCACGCAGTGACAGGAACTCCTTACGATATTAAAATTAACACCCTTAAGCGCCAACACTCCCGGAAAACTTTTTTTCAGGTTCCGGACTTCAATTATTGAATCAGTTTGCATATATTGCTTCCCCCGGTTTATCTTTTATGCTGACGTAAATACTGATCGATAAAAACGGCAATCAGCAGGAGAAGCCCCTGAACAATCTGCTGATAGAAAAAAGGAACTCCCATCAGATTCAAACCATTCTGAGCCAGACCTACAATTAGAGCTCCGAAAACCATATTGATAATGGAGCCTTCACCCCCAAGCATACTTGTTCCGCCAAGAACAATAGCAATCAGAACATCAAATTCCAGGCCGATTCCAATATTGGCGGCAGCCAGACCGACCCGGGAGACCTGCATAGCGCCACAGAAACCAGTCAATGCCCCCACAAGGATGTATAAAACACAGAGATTAAGGGCTACATTAATCCCGGACAGCTCTGCTGCATGTTTGTTGTCACCAATAGCATAGGCATAACGTCCCAGAACCGTTTTCTTTTCAATGAACAGAAAAACTCCAAAGACAATAATCATATAGACAAGTGCTGTCGGAACCTTATCAAACAGCATCGCTCTTCCAAAATCACTGAAATTCTCAGGGAGGCCCGATGAAATATTTGAGCCACCTTCCCAACGGGCTATAAGAAAAGCCATACCGCGGGCGGCATATTGGGTACCCAAAGTGGCAATTACAGGAACGATTTTCAGCTTACCGACTGTTAATCCGTTAATACCGCCCCATAGAGCCGCAACAATGATTGTCAGAATCAGAGCCGGAAAAACAGGTGCTCCATGACGGCTCAGACTGGCAAAAAAAATGCCAGAGAAAGCCAGAATACTTCCCACTGAAAGGTCAAAATTAGTTGTCAGCATTAAAAGATTGGCGGCCGAACCGATAATTACAATGACAGCAACTTTTAATAGTATATTGGTCATATTTTGTGCTGTCAGAAAAGAAGGAGACAGGAACGCTAAAAGAACCATCATTCCTGCAATAATCCCTATCAGAACCAGCTTCTGTCTGTTTTCATGATAGAAAAAATTCATATTTTTCACATTAAACCCACCTGATGAATAAGCATGATAAACGCTTATTCCGTTAGCTTTAAAAATGGGAGGCCCAACGGCCTCCCAACCGATTATTTGTTGATTTTTACAGTTTGCTGCTTCTACAGACCGATCTCAGAAGCCAGATCGCCCTCATAGAAGAAGTTGATTTCCAGAAATTCCTGTGCACTTTCTATGGGAGTATCGTAGTAGTTCACAACTTTGCTCACTACAGAGGTTTCTGTATATTTGTCCATGGGAATATTTCCTTCCAGAATTGAGATCATTGTATCCATCTCGGCTCTGGCCACATCCCGGACAGCTCCATGAGTCATTTTCAGAGAACAGTTGGGATCATAGATTTTAAGCATAGCCGCTTCACTGCCATCCAATCCGGCAATCACTTCCGTCAGGGGCACACCATTATCCATAACACCTCTTCCCAGCTGCTCACATGCCGCCAATGCACCAAGAGCCATATCGTCACAGGCGCCGAATAGAATATTGACTTCAGGATTAGCCTGCAGAATATCCAGGGTAACTTCCATCGAAGTAACGGTAGAGCCACCACCATTAAGCATTGTGACAAGTTCAGCATTGGGATCTACATCTTTGACACCATCAAAGAAAGCCCCGGTTCTCATGTCCCAAATCTGTTCAATACCTCCGAAATTCAGCATGGCAACCTTACAATCGGAACCAGGATGAGCCTTCAGCCACTCTCTTGCTGCACTCTGTCCCAGGGCAAAGGAACTGGGCGCTTCATCCGGTTGAATATGGGGCGCCAGTTTTTCGGTAGGACGAATCAACGTTGTAATGATGGGAATTCCCGCATCATGACTGAGATTTATGGCCGTAGTCATCAATCCGGCATCACCACAGTGCAGCTCGATCGCATCAACTCCCTGAGCGATCAGGTTTTCGACAGCCGCCAGAGTCTTCTCATTTGAAGCTTCTCCATCTACAACAATTACTTTTGCGTTGTATTTATCTTTACCATAACTGGCCAACTCTTTGGCTACAGACTGATGATAGGCGTGTTCGAATGTATAGGGAACTTTCCCTAATACATAATCGTATTCAGCGTTATCACCCTGACCATTTGCAATAACCGGAACAATGACCCCGGCTATCATTAATAAAACCATCAATACCTTACTTGCCTTTAGCATTTCCATGCCTCCCTTAAATGATTCTTATCGCTTACTCCGTCAGGAGTTTATGCCCTTCAGCAGGGCAAATAGCATAGTTAATATATGGTCTGCAGCCGTGCTATATTCTCAAAGACACCCTTTTCAGAAAGGCCTTCATAGCTATTGCAGAAGATTTCATACAGATCAGCGTATACTTTCACATTCTCTGCGACTGGATGGTAAGTTTTTTGAATCCGGACCATCTTATCCGCTCCCTCCTGAAGACTTTTGAAAAGTCCTGCTGCATAGGCTGCCATAATGGCGGCGCCCAGGAGGGTGGCATCCTCCACTTCAAGGGTAGAGACGGGAGTGTTGTACACATCTGCCTGAATTTGATTCCAGATGGCAGACTTTGTGGGGCCGCCCAGAATTCGGATATCCTTGATTTCGACACCGGACCGTTCGATGGAAGAGAGCATATCCTTCATATCCAGAGTGATCCCTTCCATATAAGCCCGCGCCATGCAGGCCCTGTCGTGAGCAAAAGTCATTCCCAGAAGAACTCCCCGGGCATCACTGTCATAACGGGGGGTCGCAGCACCCGCATAATACGGCATAAGCAGCAGTCCTTTTGAACCCGTTGGAACAGCTTCGATTCTCTCATCCATCAGCGCGTAGTAGTTCTGCCCGTTTGATTCAGATTCAGACTTTTCAAGAGCCGCGATTTCATCCCGGAACCAGCGGTATACACCAGCCGCGGCAGCCTGGTAGGCTTCAAGAAGCCAGTGCTGCGGCATGGTATGGTTTGTTATCAGACCGGCTCCGTTAGGATCCCGAAAAGGCTTGTCCAGAAAAGCAGCGACGGCCCCGGCCGTACCCATGGAAACGGAAACAGTCCCCTTGCCGATAACACCTGCGCCAAGAGAACCGGCGCACTGATCTCCCGCACCAACAGCAATAATGGTACCCTCTTTCAAACCGCAGAGAGTCGCGCTTTCAGCTGTAACTTTACCGGCCAGCATGCCCGATGGTGCAGGTACGGGCAGTAGAGATTCATCCAGATCAAAAAGATCCATCAGCTCCTTATCCCACACCGCATTCACTGAATCAAAGACCCCGAAATATCCCACATCATTCAAATCGCAGTAATAATCGTCCGCCCCCAGGGCTTTAAGAAAATAATCATGCATCTGAACAATCCGGCTGGTTCTATCCCATACATCAGGTTCGTTTTTACGAACCCACATCATTTTGGAAAGCAGCCATGTTGTACTGTTGGGGTAGCCTGTTTTTTTATAGTATTCCGCAGGATCAATCTTTTCTGCAATTTCGGCTACTTCCACGGGGGTTCGGTTATCCTGCCATGAGATCATCGGCCTGAGCAGATTTTCATTCTCATCCAGAAAGATTCCGCAACTCCTCTGAGCAGAGAGAGAAACAGCCTTGATGCTTTCTGTCGGGACTGCAGATTTTTCAACAGCTTCCTTCAATGCATCCATCGCAGATTGGACCAACAGGTCCGGGTCCTGCTCTACCCACCCCGGCTTCGGATATGTACAGGTGTATTCTCTGTAAGCACTGCCCAGAGGCTGCCCCTCCAGGTTGAAGATTGTCCCTTTTGAACCTGTAGTTCCTATATCTACAGCCGCAACATAAAGATCCATATCACACCCTCCGACACTTAAAGTGCTTCTTTATAGAGCTGAACGACATCTTCCCGGCTCAATTCCATCAAACTGCAATTCAGGACATTGACCATTGTCTTAAAGACTGAATCGGTCATGGCTTCTATCATATCTTCGCTTACACCAAGGTCAGTCATGGTGATGTGGCAGTCAAATCTTTTCAGGATTGCTTCAAGAGCGTCAGGTGATTTTGCAGCCAGCTCTTCATCGCTCATTCCCGGCTCGGCAAAACCCAGCATCCTTGTCACTTCCGCATAACGTCCAATATCCGATTTCCAGGTTTTCCTCATAAAGGGAAGGCATACGGAAGCCATTGTCATCCCATGAGGGGCATCAGTCTGTCCTCCAACGCTATGCCCCATGGCATGAATACCGACAGTTCCGGATTTACCTTCACCGATGGCGATTCCTGCGATAGTATTGGCCCATGCCATATTACTGCGTGCTTCAATATCAGATCCGTCTTCCAGAACCTTCCCGAGATTCTCGAGCACAAGCCGAATGGCTTCTTTTGCAAAGAGGTCAGTAAAAGGAGTAGCTATATTGGCAATATAGGCTTCCATGGCATGAAAGAGGACATCGATACCACAGCTTTTTGTCACACCCTTGGGAATTGTCAGCATTAACTCGGGATCGACAATTGCGTAAGCTGCACAGGTACTGTCATTCCCGGTGCCGGGTTTTTCATGATCTTCCGTATTGGTAATAACCCACCAGGGAGTTGTTTCAGAGCCAGTACCGGCTGTTGTTGTTATCAATAGGATAGGATGGGCATTTTCAATACCCGGCGCCGCCAGATCAGCTTTTTCTCCTCCGGCCAGATAATCCCGAATTGTTCCACCGCCCTGTGCGGCTAAAAAAGCAACGGCCTTTGCCGAATCCATAGCACTTCCACCGCCAAGACCTACCGTAAAATCACACTTTTCCTTTAAAAACAGCTCCGCCTGACGATCAATGTCCTTATCGCGGGGATTAGGAGCGACATCATCGGAAATAACCACCTCGATTCCGGCACTACTTAAAAGCTCAGCAGTTCTGTCTAAAAACCCTAGAGCTTTCATAGTATCCTGAGCTGCCAGGATCAGGGCCTTCTTCCCCATTCCAGGAGCAAGTTCTTTAATTCTATTCAATTCACCACAACCAAAAAGTACATTAGTAGGTACTGAAAAATCAAACGCATTCATATAACACCCTCATTTAGTTTTATATATAAAACATGTAGTACGCATGTTTTATATATTACATTATTATACCGACTACAGCGAGTTGTCAACTTAGTTTTACCATATAAGGTACAATATCAATTATCAGACTGCATATTATCTATAAACAAACTAAATTCGCACTTAAACAACCTATACAATCCTTCAACCTTCATTTGACCCATTTATAGAACAGATGGTAGAATACCATAGTAAATGGATAGAGAATTAAAACAGGAGGTATTAGATATTGTGAAAAAGGAAGTCATGCTAATTTCTGAATGCAAAAATTTCTGCGGAGAAGCTCCGATATGGGATACGAGAAGATCTTATCTCTTTTGGGTAGACACAGGACGAAGGGAATGCTTTTCTCTTTCTCCCGACGAGGGCAAATTGAAGAAGATTGAAGTAGACGGCCTTCCCCAGGCATTGGCATTCAGACAGGAGCGAGGCTGGATCTGCCCTATGGAAGACAGAGTGGTACTGCTGGACGACCAGTTTAATATAGAAAAAGACCTTGGCACTCCCCTAAAGGATGATTCCCCGTTTCTGCTGGGAGACGGCACAGTCGGCCCGGACGGATGTTACTACTTCGGCACTTACCATCCGGAAGACTTAAGCAATAAAGGAGGAGCTGTTTACAGGGTCAACAAAGACTACTCTTTTGAGATGGTAGTTCTGAATATGGCACTCCCGAATGGAATGGCATTCAGTAAAAACGGGGAGAAATTCTACCTGACTGAAATGTTTGGAAATTGCATCTGGGAGTTTGATTTTTCTGTAAGAACAGGGAAGTTCAGCAATAAAACACTCTTCACAGAGGTCCCCGAAAGCGATGGCTATCCGGACGGTCTTATACTTGATGGAGAAGGAGGGATCTGGAGTGCTCATTGGCAGGGATTCAAAGTAACACGGTATACTTCAGATGGAAAAATTGACAGGACTGTTCCGATTCCTGTCCCCACAGCAACATGCATGGCATTTAATGATTCTGGCACTCTCTACATAACAACAGCAAGCAAGGGGAATAGCAGGGAGCAAATGGAAGAGCATATCCATTCAGGCAGTCTCTTTGCCATAGAAACATCCCATACAGCTATTCCCGAGAGAGCCTTCATAGGTTAGCAAACCATGAAGCAGCGTTATCATCCCCCGGAATCGGGGGATGGATTCCTGTTATGCCAGGGATTTTTGCTGCAATACTTTTCCAAGCTGATCCACACCTACGGCAATCAGAAGAACGACTCCCTGAACAACCATCTGCCAGTAGGAATCAATATTAAGAAGAATCATGCCGTTCGTGAGTATCCCTATTATCATAACCCCGGCGACAACTCCACCCAGCTTACCTTCCCCTCCGGCGATACTGATCCCTCCCAGCACAACAGCCGTTACAACACTCATCTCAAAACCGGAACCGGTAGTGGGCTGAGCACTGAACAGACGCGAAAGCATTACGATACCCGCAACTCCCGCACAGAAAGCGGAAAACATATAGCTGAGATACTTCATAGCAGCGACATTCACACCCGACAGCCTGACCGCTTCCTCATTGCCCCCGATGCCATAGATATACCGACCGTATTTTGACTTATTTATAAAAAGATGGCCGACAATAAATATCAGAACCATAATTATTGCAGGAACAGGAACTGGTCCGAGATAGCCCTGACCAATTACCTTAAAGGCTTTAGTAAAACCGTACACAGGCAATCCTCCGCTGAGGATGTATACAGCTCCCCGAAGAGTCCCCATAAGGCCAAGGGTTGCAATCAGAGGAGGAATACGGACAGTGGTAATCAGAAAAGCACTCAAGGCCCCGCAAAGACAGGCAAATACAAGGGCAAGGACGACAGCGACGGCAGGATACATGCTGGCTTCCACCATCAGTTTGGCACAGACTGTTCCGGTCAGTCCCAGAATGGATCCTACTGTTAGATCTATTCCTGATGTTAAGATTACACAAGTCATACCGACTGCAGTAATTCCAAGCATGGAAACCTGGCGAATCACATTCATCAGATTATGCTGGGTCAGGAATGCATCAGATGCTATTGAAAAAAATATAAATACAGCAATACAAACATAGAAGATTCCATGCTTACGTATTGATTGTTGAAAATTAAAACCCTTTGGCATTTTTTTACCCTCTTACGCTTAGTTATTTCCCGATGCCAAGTCAAGGATCATCTCCTGACTTACATTTTCGGAATTAAGATCACCCTCAATCACACCCTCATGCATGACAATTATTCTCTCCGACATGCCTATCAGCTCGGGCATTTCCGACGAAATAAAAATGATCCCCTTACCGGCCTCGGCCAGTTCCTTAATAAGACTGTAGATTTCCTGTTTAGCTCCAACGTCGATTCCGCGCGTGGGTTCATCAAATATCAGAACGTCACAATCACCGGCCAACCATTTTGCAAGCACGACCTTCTGCTGATTACCCCCGCTGAGATTGGAGACCCTCTGCTCTATAGATGAGCACTTTATTGAAAGTTTCTTCTGATACTCGTCAACAAGCTTACTTTCCTTCCGTTTGTTAATGAAAATCCAATCGCTTATTCTATCAATAAAGGTATATCCAATATTCTCACGAATTGAGAGATTAAGAAGTACTCCCTGCTCTTTCCGATCTTCGGGGATAAGCCCTATACCGTTTGCAATGGCTAATGAAGGACTATTGTTACTGACCTTTATTCCATGAATAAAAATTTCACCGGAATCAATCGGATCAAGCCCAAAAAGAGCCCTTGCCACTTCGGTTCTTCCGGCCCCGACAAGGCCGCCGAATCCCAGAATCTCACCCTTCTTGAGCTGAAAGTTCACATCCTTCAGAAAGCCCCTGGTACTTAAACCCTTTACTTCCAGGACCAGCTCATCACTGGATGGTTTAGGTCTTGGAAAATTTACTCCAAGCTCTCGACCTACCATAAGACTGATCAGCTTTTCCCTGGTGGTATCTTCTATACCCACCGTATCGATGTATTGTCCATCACGAAATACAGTAATACGATCGGCTATTTCCTGCAGCTCTTCGAGACGATGGGAGATATAAATAATCGAAACACCTTCTGACTGAAGCTTTTTTATCAGTTTAAACAGATTTTCGGTTTCACTGTTTGTCAATGCTGCGGTGGGTTCATCAAAAATCAGAATCCTTGAGTTCTGGCTTACTGCCTTGCCTATTTCAACCAACTGCTTATAGGCAACAGAAAGTTCCCGAACCTGTAAAGAAGGATCAAGTTCGACTCCCATAGATCTAAATATTTCGGAAGCCGAGCCATTCATACTTTCAATATCTAGCAGATATGATTTTGTGGCTTCTCTTCCCAAAAAGATATTTTCTGAAATTGAGAGATAGGGCACCAGATTAAATTCCTGATAAATCGCGGAGATTCCACTATTCATAGCCGAATGGGGAGTTAGATTCGATATCAATTCTCCATCCAGGATGATCTCTCCGCTGTCAGGCTGATGAGCCCCTGTCAGAATCTTAATAAAGGTTGATTTACCCGCTCCATTTTCCCCGATGAGAGCATGAACCTCTCCTTTCCGGAGGCTGAATCCTACATCTTCCAATGCCTGAACTCCGGGAAAACCCTTACTAATATTCCTGGTCTCAAGTATTATTTTATCGGCCAAGATAAACTCCTGTGAAAACTAACAGCTGCCGATTAACCGGCAGCCAAAAGTTAAGTTATATAAAACACGCCCTACTATTTGGACGAAAGATAGTCATCAAGATTTTTCCAGGTTACCCTTTCAAAATTGATATTGTGATCGTCTACTTTTTCACCGTTAATCAAATCGACCATCATTTCGATATCATTACCGGCTTCGGCAAACGGCATCATATCAACACTTGCTCTGAAAATGCCTTTCTCTTTCATGGCATCCAGTCCGGGAGGCGTCGCATCGATTCCACCGATAAAGAATCTATCGCTATCCCGTCCTGCAGCTAACACGGCTTCGTAAGCACCGAGTGCAACGGCATCGGAATGGCAGATAATTACTTCAAGGTCAGGGTTGGCCTGAAGAAGGATTTCAGTACATTTCATACCATTGGCGGTATTGTTCGCTGACTGATTATCGGAAACGACATTGGCATTAGGAGCAATAGAGTGAAGCCCGTCACGCATTCCATCGATTCGATATTTATTCTGAGGCATATCGGGATAACCGAGGATTGCACAGTCAGCAACTCCTCCAAGTTCTTCCGCGACCCATTCACCGGCACTGATACCTGCCTGAAAACCGAACTCATACTCATCAAGAATACATTTCGCAGAGGAGCCATCGACAAGGGTAATAACTGAAATCACAGGGATTCCTGCCTCAACAGCCTGCCTGACAACATCGGTCATGGCAGTAGTATCCACAGTAATAAGGATAATTCCATCAACTCCTTGAGCGATATAGTTCTCTATGGAAGAAACCTGTTTTGCAGCATCACACTGGGCATCATCTACAATAAGTTTGATTCCAAGTTCTTCAGCCTTCGCTTTGGCTCCTTCCATTCTTGATATAAAGAATGGATTTACCAGATCAATCTGTGAATAAACGATCTTTAACTGATCTTCTCCGCCCTCTGTCTGTCCCGCAGCAAATACACTGAATGAACCAGCTGCAAAGAGCACAACAATTAAAATAAAAAGTATAGCTTTTCTCATTATAGATACCTCCTGACCGCTTTACCATTACAATGTTCTACATATTATGCCATATGCGGTTATGATTTATATATTATCACCTAATACGATATTGTCAAATTTTATTTTTAAATTAAAGACTTTTTATATGGTTATTACTCATATATTATCTATTTTATGCATTATGGCTGAAATTCGTTATATATAGTAAATACATGAAAGTTCGGTAAGCATATTGAGACTATCATTTCGATATAGGATTCATGAGACTTATACCAGCTTTTTCTGAAGCAGTATTTGAGAGGTATAGAGAGAAAGGGGCGATCCCTGAACAACATCTATAATGCTATTCAGGGATTTTAAGACCAGCTATTATTCCGCTTTGGATTTTTTTGTAAAATCTTCTTCTTTTATTTCAACAACTGCATCATCAATCATTAAAAAAGCGACTCTTGTATTTGTTCCATCCGGTGCAATAAACTGATATAAAACCTTCTCGTTTTCAATCATTTCATCAAAATTATCAACATAATAAGCAATATGAGGATTATCCGCCAACTCTTTCGGCAGAACACTATCTTCATTGATATATAAGAACTCAAATTTTAAAGGGTGTTTTTCAAAATCAGTGACATAACAGCCCAGAGATTCAATAAAAGCTGCGTCTTCCGGTATAGATTTACTTGGAATACAATAATGACAATAAGTATACATAACCAACTTCCTTTTAGTTTTTCAGTATCATTTAATCAACCAGTGCAGTGAGAGCACTCCATTACACAGACAGCCATTCAGAATGGGATTAGCGGGATTTCTTACTGATCTGATCAAACAGAACAGCAAAGACAATCAAGGTTCCAACCAGAATATCCAACAGAAAAGGATTTATCCCCAGAAGATTACCACCGTTTCTTATTGTTGCGATGATGATAGTCCCCAATACAGTCCCCAGAATAGATCCGACAGCTCCGCTGAGTGAGGCCCCGCCAACGACGGTAGCAGCAATAACATCCAGCTCGTATCCGGTCCCGGAAGTGGGTACGCCGTTCCCCAGCCGGGCGGTCATTAGAATCCCTGCAACCGCTGAAGTAAAAGCACAAAATGCGTAAATCCCATACATATTCCAACCGATCTTGATCCCTGATAACCTGGCAGCTTCTTCATTACTTCCGATAGCATACACATTACGTCCGAAGATTGTGTACTTGGCAATGATATAACCTATTACAACAATCAGAAACCAGACAACAACCATTCCGGGGATTCCAAGGATTTTCATTGTCGCGAAGGCTTTGAACTCACGGGGAAGACCTGATATTTTACGGGCTCCGGAGATAAGCATGACAGCTCCTCTGGTAATGGTCATACCGCCCAAGGTAGCGATGAAGGCGGGGACACTCCCTTTATGTATCAATACACCCATAAGGATTCCAATAGCTGTTCCCGCCAGCAAAGCCAGAGCTATAGATATAAAAATGGGAGTTCCCGCTTTAAGCAACATAGCCAGAATGACACTGCTGAATGCCAGAACAGATCCTACTGATAAATCAATACCTGATGAAACAACAACAAATGTCATCCCTACGGCCATTACACCGATAATTGAGGTCTGTCTCAGAAGATTCATAATATTGCTGTATGAGAAGAATCTGTTTGATGCAATACTAAGAACAATAATCAGCAGGGCAAGAATGATAATCAGATTCCTCTCGGGAAACTGGGAATCCTTAATTTTTTTTAACATTAGAATTATCTCCTTAACTCGTAAGCCCGGAGGCCATTTTTAATAATCTCTCTTCCTCAAATTCATCACGATTGAGAATTCCGCTCTGTTTCCCTTCGGAAATAACCATAATCCTATCGGCAATCCCCATTATTTCCGGCAGGTAAGAAGAAATCATAATAATTGCATTTCCCTGACTCAGCAGTTTTTCAAACAAGCGGTAGATTTCAGATTTAGCTCCCACATCAATACCCACAGTGGGTTCATCAAAAATAAATATTGAGCTATTACAGCTGAGCCATTTTCCAATAACGACTTTCTGCTGATTTCCTCCGCTGAGATTAATTACTTTCTGTTTCTCAGAAGGGGTTTTTATTTTCATATCCTGGATTTGTTTAAGAGAACGATTTTTTTCTTTTTTTAGATCAATAAAACCCAATTTCGCTATATCCTGATAAGAAGCCATATTGATATTATTCTCAACCGAGGTATCAATAGTCAGCCCCTGATGTTTCCTATCCTCAGGAAGCAAACATATTCCATTTTGAATTGCTTCGGAAGGTGATTTCAATACGGCTTTATTTCCTTCCAGATAGATATTTCCCGAGTCATAGTGGTCAGCGCCGAATATGGCCCGTACGATTTCTGTTCGTCCTGAACCGACCAGGCCGAAAAGGCCAAAGACTTCACCCTTTCTTAAACTGAAGTTTATATTCTCAAAGACAGACTTCCTGGTAAAGTTTTCAACTCTTAGTACCTCATCACCCGGTTCGAAACGAGTAATGTTATACATATCTTCGATAGCCCGTCCTACCATTTTAGAAATCAAATCATCCTCATTGGTTTCTGAAGTTGGAAAACTGTCAATAAGCTCTCCATCCTTCAACACCGAAACCGTATCGCAAAGCTCGAAAATCTCTTCCATACGGTGGGAGATATAAACACAGGCAACACCTTCATCACGTAATTTCCGGATAATCCTGAACAGCTCTTCCACTTCTTCATTAGCCAACAGAGCGGTAGGCTCATCAAAGATTATCAGCTTGCTATGCTCAAAGTATTTTTTGGCTATAATAATCATTTCCTGCTGCGCTACAGAAAGCTGAGCAACAGCTTTTTTTGCATCCACTGCTATATTCAGCTCATCAAGCACTTCCTGAGATTTTCTGACCATCTCTTTCCAATTAATCATACCCGCTTTATTCAAAGGCAGACGTCCCAGAAAGAAGTTCTCGGCAACCGTAAGATGCTGAGCGATCGTTACATCCTGATACACAGCGCTCAACCCCAAGTCCCTGGCATGAATAGGATTGCGTATCTGAACTTTTTCTCCGGCAATATATATTTCACCGGAATCTTTCAAGTGCACACCCATCAGGGTTTTAATCAAAGTTGATTTACCGGCGCCATTTTCACCAACCAGTGCATGAACCTCTCCGGCATTAAATCTGATACTTACATTTGTTAAAGCTTTGACACCGGGGAATCCCTTACTAATATTCTCCATACGGACAATTTCATCAAAGTTCTGCATCAAAGAATTCTCCTTTTCCTATAACTTTTAAAAAGAACTGTGCCGCAATAACGGCACAGTTTACTATAAAAATCAGAGATCCTCTTTTGCGGTAACTTTTACACCTGTATCAACAAATGAAGGGAGCTCCTCTCCATTGATAGCCTTTACAGCATAGGTACATCCTGCATAGCCCATATTGTACTGGTCCTGAATAATAAGGGTTTTAATGACGCCGTCTTCCAGGGCCATAATCTCATCTTCA
Source organism: Oceanispirochaeta sp. (assembly GCA_963556075.3). Lineage (GTDB taxonomy): Bacteria > Spirochaetota > Spirochaetia > DSM-2461 > DSM-2461 > Oceanispirochaeta. The sequence continues at coordinate 657,989 of CAUVYB020000002.1, forward strand.
TCATCGTCAAAAGCAACAACCATTATCTGATCTTTCAACTCAGCCTGCTCGATGGCTTTGGCAACACCGTCACCGGTATGATTATTATCAGCATAAATACCAATCAGATCGTCATAAGTGGTAATAAGATCCTCTGTCGTCATCAGTGATTTAGCGATGTCATTATCAACATAACGGGGATCAAGAATATTCACATCAGGGGCCAGCTCTTTCATTTTCTCGATAAAACCGCCATCCCGTTCAATAATGGTATCAACACCAGCGACTGCAGCGACAATGGCAACTGTTCCATTTTTTTCAATACCAGACTCATCAAAATATTTTACCATTGCCTCTGCCGCATACTTTCCACCCAGAACATTATCCGTAGCAAGATGACTGGTAACTTCGGTTGGGATTTTTGTATCAACCGTAATGACCGGGATCCCCTGAGACAGTGCATTCTCAACAGCAGGGACAGCACCCTCTCCCGCATTTGATGCGATAACTATGGCATCGGGCTTTGATTCCACAACATTTTCAAGTATTCCAATAGCTTCTTCGATATCCGATTCTGAAGGGGGGCCGTAGACAGTCACATTAACATCTGGATTATCCGCATCAAAGGCTTCCCCTCCCTCAATTACTTTCTGCCAGAAACTTGAATCGGTTGCTTTGATAACCAGAGCAATCTCAGTTTTTCCGCTTTCAGAGCCTGCGTTTTCCTGCTGCCCTGCTGCGAAAACAGGTACCACCATCACAGACAACAGAATCAGTAACGTTGCAATCTTTCTCATTTTATATCTCCTTAATATTTCAGACCCTCTACAAGATCTGTTTTTAACTCTGCAATGGAATCGGTGATATTGATCTCTGTCTGCAGCTCAATATTTATCGGTTCCAATTCTTTGCGCGGTTCTTTTAGTCGTTTCAACAACAACTCTGCCGCACAACGTCCTATTTTCGATAAAGGCTGGGTAATATTTGAGAATTCAGGTTTTATATATGTTACGTAGTCATGATTGGGAAATGTTGAAATATCATCAAACACAAGAATTGACATATCAGACGGTATATTCAACTGCCTCTTCAAACGAGCCTTCAGTGCACCTATTCCAATATAAATATTCGAACAGAATATAAAACTGGGAGGTTCTTTCAGATCCATCAATTCCAGAAAAGAATTTTCAGGAGTATTTCCCAGAGTCTTTTTAATATCTGCCTCTCTGAAGTATTCCTCATTAACTATAATACGATGATCGCTCAGGGCCTTTTTTAATCCGTCCAGACGCTGCTTATCTGTTGAGTAGGTCCCGTAAACAGCCCCAATTTTATTATGTCCCTTTTCTATGCAACGGCAGACAGCTTCATAGCTGGCATCAAAATTATTAACAGAAACACTATCACACTGAAGGCCCGCAATATGCCTGTCAATCATTACAACCGGAAGGCCACTTTCCCTGACTGATTGAATAGAATCTCCCACATTATCAGAAGAAACAATAATGATACCATCAACCTTTTTCTCAACAAGAAGTTTCAGCTGCTGTCTTTCGTTGAGAATATCATTGCCATAATCCGAAAGGATCACATGATAGCCCTCCGAAGCCATATAGTGCTCAAATTCCTTGATTATGGGAGGGAAAAAAGAATCTGTAATATCCGGCAAAAGTACACCAACCGAATAGGTTCGACTGGATTTCAGACTGCTGGCAATCGGATTTACTTTATACCCGAGTTTGGTAATGGCGGTATCAATTTTCTCTTTATTGGAAGCAAGAACCTTTTTCCCCTGTAGATAACGGGAGATCGTTGATTTTGAGACTCCAGATTCTTTTTCAACATCAATAATGGTTGCCAAGCAGTATCCTCCAAGTGAGAACGTTCTCACTTGAGATGATTATAGTGCGCTAATATAAACTTGTAAAGCTTTTTGTTTTATATTTGGTACATTAATAGCATTACACCCTCTTGTTCATCATTTTATATTGCCTATCACATTGTTCATTCTCTATTTTAAATTTCAATATCAATCAAATGAACAAATTGAGCATATCCCTAAGGAGTACAGATAGACATGAATGGAAAAATGAGTGGTTTGGAAACAGTAAGATCGATGTCGGCGATGAGCTACATAGAAATGCAATGCGTCAGATAGGGATAAATCCATTGGATAACAATACTGATAATCTTAAACGTAGAAAACAGATGTGAGCAACGGTGCTAGAGTTCCTACATCCAGCGGCGAAAAAGTTCCGCTTTTAATGACATAAAAAGGGGCAAATATCCTAAAGTAGGGTTAACCACAACTCTTACCAAAGGAACCTGCCCCTATGTGTCAAAAGGAAAATCGCATGCATGTAGCACGCATCATGGCCAATGAAGGCCATACTCAAAAGTACATCGCTGAGTATCTTGGCGTCAGCGACCGGATGGTACGGAAATACCTGAATCCGGAGTTTGGAACCCGTCCCAGGAAGTCCCGGGAAAGCATCCTAAAACCTTTCTACCCCATAATAGAAGATACCCTGGAAAATGATCCATACTTTAATCTGGTTTATCTTCATGAAAGACTTCAAAATGCTGGGTTTACCGGAAAAATAACGATACTAAGGGACTATGCCCGAAAGTACAGAAAGAAGCTTATAGAGAAAGCGGTAATCCGTTTTGAGACAGAGCCTGGTCGTCAGGCCCAGGTAGACTGGAAAGAATGCGGAAAGATGGAGATCGATGGTAAGCTCCAAAAGGTATATGCCTTTGTCATGTTGCTGGGATACAGCAGAATCCCCTTTGTACTGTTCACTCTGGATATGACTACTCCGACACTGCTTCAAGCTCATCTGATGGCGTTCCAATACTTCGGAGCCGTTCCGAAAGAGATCCTTTACGACAACATGAGAACAGCCTGGTATAACAGCGGCGGTGTCTGGCAGGTAAACTCAAAACTTCTGGCTTTTGCCTCTGCCTGTGGCTTCACTCCTCTTCGTTGTCAGGTCCGCAGACCGCAAACGAAGGGAAAGGTTGAGCGTTTTATCGGTTATCTGGCTCACAGCTTCCTGATCAGAGAAGAGGCTGTAAACGCCGCTACATTGAACGACTTGAATCAATCTGTTGCTGAATGGATCAGTACTGTCGTAGATCAGCAGATGAGCCAGTTCCGGCAGACTAGGAAAGAACGCTTTGAGTATGAAAAGCAATTCATGAACAACTGGAATCCAGCAGCAGCTCCTGATGCAAGGCTGGTTAGAGAGCTGATTGTCTCAAGAGAAGGACTAATCCGCTATGAAACCAATAGATACAGTGTCCCGGCGGATCACATTGGTAAAACTGCCATATTGAAAATAGACACACTAGGAAGAACCGCCGATATCTTCATCGATGGAGAATTAGTAAGAACATTCGACCTTCTGGCCAAAGGCGCTAAATCAGAGTCTATACGGAAAGCAGACAGAGATTCTTTGATCAATCGCTGGAAGAAAGAGAATCGGAGAACGACAAGAAATATTGTTGCTCGGGTTCCTAAAACAAAGGGCATCCCCCATTCGGCTCTGAGGGACACTGAAGTAGATACGCGGAATCCTGAGAACTATGACTGGCTTTTTGGAGTGGCGATATGAATGTACTGCAGGAGACCATTGAAAGCAGAATGAATGACTTGGGATTGGAGTTTATGTCAGCAGGGCTGGAGAGCTTTCTGGAGGCACAGTCCCATACAGATAATACTCTTACACAATCCATTGCAGATCTGCTTGAGATTGAATATATCCCTCGCAAAGAACGAGCATCGAAGAACCGCCTCAAACTATCAGGGATGCCGTCGATCAAGCTCCTGGAAGACTTTGATCTTTCCTGGCTGAAAGGAGGCTTAACCGCAGCCCAGTTCGCTGAGCTTTCTAGTCTGTCCTTTATTGACCGTAAAGAAAACCTGGTCTTGATGGGGCCCAGCGGTCTGGGAAAGACTCATCTGATGCTGGCTCTGGCCCATAAGGCCTGTCAAAATGGTTACACCGTCTGGTACACAAGCTGCATCGACTTAATGGAGAACCTGACTCATGCCCGAGAACAGGGCCGTCTCAAGCGAAAGCTTACCTGGTTGAGAAAACCACATCTCATTCTGGTTGATGAAGTCGGCTATGAGAATTTAACAAAAGAGCAGGCAAACCTGTTTTTTCAGATGGTGAATACCCGTTACGAACAGGGTAGCATCATTATTACTACGAACAAGCCATTTGGGCGGTGGGCGGAGATTCTAGACGATGAAGCCATTGCTACGGCTACTATCGATAGGCTGCTCCATCATGCTCATGTGCTGAGCCTTAAAGGAGATTCATACCGGATGAAAGACCGGTTGAAGATAGGGATCGTTGATCCTGTATAATTTTACCCAAAAGCGGAACTTTTAAACCGCTGATATGAGGAACTTTTTAGCCGTTGTTGACAACAGATTTATTCATCAAGTAGGAAGAGGATCTGCCTGGAAGGTTAAAACAAGACTTTTTCAGGAGAGAATAGATGCTGCCACCACAAACTGATATATCATTGATCCAGTACAAGATACTTACATGTTATCCTGTAATTCGGGCTCTTTACCCATACCTGTAGTAAAGAATCAGCATTATACGCCCCTTATTGAGACTGCATGGATCTGGATTTACAAGAATGAGTACGCAGCTGGACTGTTCAGAAAATATATCAGCAAATCTGGGATTAAGCAAAAAGTTGTGGCAGCGGTAGCCAGGAAACTGGCTGTAATTCTATGGCGCTTGAGTATCGAGAAAAGAGCTTACAGGTAGAAGCCTTTACGAGTTGTTGCGGGCTGCCTTTTGCCAGTTAGGATGGCGACAAAAAATTGCAAAGCTCTTTATTTAGGACCAAATGGTACTATGCGTATAAAGACGCGAATAAGAAAATGATACTCTATACGCTTTGTTCTTTGAAATTGGTAAATCAGCTCTTGACTGGGGACCACATAAGAAAAAGGCTGTCCTTACATGCGATAAAGACAGCCTTGACCCGAACAACAGTGTCCTACAGATCCTTCAACCTGACAGGCATCGGCTCTGTGTCCTCTCCGTAGAGTTCGGAAAACTTTTTAAGGGCATCTTTCTGTTTGCCGTTCAGCTTTTTGGGAGTCTGAACCTGCAGTTTCACATAAAGGTCTCCCTTGCGTCCCGAACCGTGAAGAACGGGGACTCCTTCATTACGGATTCTGAGCATCTTCCCGCTTTGAGTTCCGGGGGCGATCTTCAACTTGATCTTCTTGTCATCCAGAGTCCTGACCATGACCTCTCCACCCAGAGCGGCCTGGGTTATTGAGATGGGAACGACACAGTACATATCATATCCCTCACGCTCAAAGTACTCGTGCTCCCTGATATGGATATAGACATAAAGGTCACCGGCAGGACCGCCCTTGGGACCGGCATCACCCTGTCCGTCAAGACGTATCCGTTTCCCCGGTGCAATACCGGCAGGGATGGTCACCTTGAGTTTCTGGCGCTCCTTGACCACGCCCCGTCCGCGGCAGGCGCTGCAGGGATTCTCGATGATAGTCCCCTCTCCATGACAGGTGGAACAGGGCTGCGCTATGGAGAAGAAACCGGAACTTCTGCGAACCTGACCCGAGCCGCCGCAGGTGGGACAGGTCTTACTGCCCGTACCTTCGGATGCCCCTGATCCGTGACACACTTTACAGGACTGCTGACGGTAGTACTCCACCTCAACCTTGTCGCCGTATACAGCGTCTTTAAAGTCCACCTCCATATCGTAACGGAGATCACTTCCCCGGGCAGGACCTCTGCGTCCGCCCCGGGCTCCTCCGCCCCCTCCACCACCGAAGAAGGAGTCGAAAATGCTGGAAAAGTCTCCGCCGAAAATATCCTCGAACCCCGAGAACGCATTGGCATTGAATCCTGGTCCGCCCATATTATCAACACCTGCAAAACCATACTGATCATAAGCCTGTTTCTTCTGGGCATCCGAGAGGACTTCGTAGGCTTCTGTGGCTTCCTTGAACTTGTGCTCGGCTTCCTTGCTGTTCTGATTCCTGTCGGGATGGTATTTAATGGCGAGTTTTCTGTAGGCTTTTTTAATCTCGTCGGGAGATGCGTTTTTTTCGATCTCCAGAACTTCGTAATAATCCCTTTTTGACACGGGCACGTTCCTTATCACAACAACAGCCCTGAGAAACCCAGGGCTGTTAGTATTACAGCCTTCCGGACCGGAATGGCCCGGAAGTATTATTATTTATCGTCGTCTACGACTTCGTAATCCGCATCTTCCGCATCGGTTTCAGCGGGCTTGGGCTCTGAAGACTCGGCTCCGGGAGCGGCACCGCCCATATCGGGTCCGGGCTGTCCGCCCTGCTCGGCGGCCTGAGCCTTGTACATCTCTTCAGCCAGCTTGTAGGAAGCCTGTTTCAGCTCCTCGCTCCTGGCCTTGATGGCTTCTACATCATCGGTTTTGATAACCTCTTTCAGAGCTTCGAGAGCCGATTCAATTTTGGCCTTGTCGTCGGCTCCGACCTTGTCACCGAAATCCTTGAGGGACTTCTCTGTGGAGTAGATCAGGTTATCGGCCTCGTTCATGGCCTCAGCCTTCTCCTTGACCGCCTTGTCGGCCTCGGCATTCATCTCAGCATCCTTGACCATCTTTTCGATCTCGTCTTCACTGAGACCGGAAGAGGACTCGATACGGATTTTCTGTTCCTTACCGGTTCCAAGATCCTTGGCGGATACGTGTACAATACCATTGGCATCGATATCAAAGGTAACCTCGATCTGAGGAACACCGCGGGGTGCAGGGGGGATACCGACCAGATCGAACTTACCGAGAGTCCTGTTTTGAGAGGCCATCTCGCGCTCACCCTGAAGAACATGGATGGATACGGCATTCTGGTTATCCGCCGCCGTAGAGAACACCTGGCTTTTCTTGGTGGGGATGGTTGTGTTTCTCTCGATCAGCTTGGTGGTTACGCCTCCCAGAGTCTCGATACCCAGGGAAAGGGGAGTTACATCCAGAAGGAGGATGTCATTGACATCTCCTCCCAGTACACCACCCTGAATGGCGGCTCCCATGGCAACAACCTCGTCGGGGTTAACGCCTTTGTGGGGCTCCTGCTGAAACAGCTCCTTCACAATGGTCTGAACAGCGGGGATTCTTGTGGAACCACCGACAAGGATAACCTCATCAATTTCGGAGGCACTGTAACCGGCATCCTTGAGGGCCTTCTGACAGGGGATCTTGGTCCGTTCTACCAGGTCGGCCGTCATCTGCTCAAACTTGGCTCTGGTTAGATTGTACTGCAGGTGTTTGGGTCCTGATGCATCGGCTGTGATAAAGGGCAGATTGATATCGGTTGTCTGGGTAGAAGACAGTTCTTTCTTGGCCTTCTCAGCCCCTTCTTTCAGCCTCTGCAGGGCCATCTTGTCCTGAGACAGATCTATCCCCTGATCGGACTTGAAGCTTTCCACCAGCCATTCAATGATCTTCTGATCGAAATTGTCTCCACCAAGGTGAGTGTCACCATTGGTAGAGCGAACCTCGAAAACACCTTCAGCCATATCAAGAATGGAAATATCGAAGGTTCCTCCACCCAGGTCGTAGACAGCAATCTTCTGCTCTTTGTTCTCTTTACCGAAACCATAGGAAAGAGCAGCGGCCGTAGGCTCGTTAACGATACGTTTGACATCCAGACCGGCAATCTTACCGGCATCTTTGGTGGCCTGTCTCTGGGCATCGTTGAAGTAGGCAGGTACAGTAACAACCGCTTCCGTGACGGTCTCTCCCAGATAGTCTTCGGCTGTTTTTCTCATCTTCTGCAGGATGGCAGCAGAGATTTCGGGAGGAGACTGATGCTGGCCCTTCACATCCACACGGGCATCGCCGTTGGGTCCCTTTGTTACGTTATAGGGAATCATGTGAAGCTCTTCGCCCACCTCGTTGAACTGACGTCCCATAAATCTTTTGATGGAGAAAATAGTGTTCTCCGGGTTTGTAACCATCTGGTTCTTGGCGGGTTGCCCCACAAGCCTTTCATCTTTGTCTGTATAGGCCACCATGGAGGGAGTGGTTCTCTGACCCTCTTCGTTCTGAATGACGACGGGTTCTCCCCCTTCCATAACAGCGACACAAGAGTTGGTCGTACCAAGGTCAATACCGATAATCCGTCCCATAAATGTATCTCCTAAAAACTTATTTCTTTGCTTTAATTATCAACAGAATCAGCCCTGGGCTGCTTCCTCTTCTTTCTTCTCTTCCGCTCCAGACGCCTGAGGGGCACTCTGTACCGCCGGTTTGCCCACCTTGACTTTTGCAGGTCTCAACACCCGGTCATGAAGGGTGTATCCTGCCTGAAAGTCCTCTAGCACCGTGGGCACCTCGACTTCTGCGGACTCTTCCATCATCAGAGCCTCATGAGAGTTAGGATCATACTCAACTCCCGTACAGGCCATTTTCTTCAGCCCCCACTTACTCTCCAGCATACCGGTGAACTGCTGCTCGATCATGCTGATGCCGTCTCTGAAAGAGCTGAAATCCTGTGAATCCTGAGCCGACTTGATGGCTCTGTCGAAATTATCGATCACCTCGATAAGATCTTTCAGCAGTTCCTGATTTCCGTACTTGACGGAATCGGCCTTTTCCCGGGCCATCCTTTTTCTATAGTTCTCAAAGTCAGCATGCTTTCTCAGATACTGATCCTTAAGCTCGCTGTTTTCCTGTTTCAGAGCATCCAGATTCACCTGAAATTCATCCTGAGCATCCGTCTCTTCTGCAGACTGTTCGGAGTTCTCAACCTGATCTTCAGCCCCATCTTCTGCGGGGGAGTTTCCCTCGAGGACCTCGTCCTGCAGCTCTTCATTCTTTTTATTTGCCACTACAACCTTCCAGTCTCGCGCTGTGCGTTCGTATTTCCTGCATAAAAAATAATAAAAACGGGGAAATAAGGTCAAGAAAAACTACAAAGAAATACGCGATAACTGCAACAGATGGTTGAAATAACAAGGGCGACACCCTCTGTTTCCATAATGTGTTTTTTTCTTGTGCTCAGAAAAAGTTGATTGTTTTTATGATACAGAACTGCTACGATGAGATCCTAATGATAAGAAATGTATATCTAAATGGAAAGATAAAAACCCTCTTCGTCATGGAAGAAGAACCTGGCGTTGAATATACTCATCCCCTGGTAGAGGCCCTGAAAGAACAGGCTGAGAGGATTGAGCTTCTGGAGAAACAGAATCAGGAACTTCTCAAGCAGGAAAAGATCCTTCTCAATCTTCTGGAGATGTCCGCAACCACCGGTGACATCATGGCAAGAAGTCTTAAGGTCCTTCAGAACATGGAAGACTCGTCGCTGGACTCTCTGGCCGTTGAAACGGGGGAAGAACAGCTTCTCGAAGAGAACTGACAGCCACTCCCGCCTCCTGAAATTTCTAACGGGAAAATACCGTTAGACTGCCGTACAGATTAAGAGCTTACTGGAAAAAAAGAAAATGGCTTTCCTGTTCCGTGAGAATAACGGTGCCGGGCTCTTCGTTCACCCAACGACGGTAGGGCATTCCGAAAAAATCTTCAAAAAGCCTGTCCAACCCCGAGATTCCGGCGATTCCACAACTACGTGCCAGTCTTTCAAGATCCGAGTCATCGGGAATCCGGTCGAGTCTGTCCAGTGATTCAAAAAAACGCATCATTCTCAAATGAAGCATCCATGTCCCGGGGTCAAGCTCCGTCTCCCGTTTAAAAAGCTCTGCCAGCTCATTCCTGTCACGCCCCAGATACCCGGCAGCCTCAGACATGGTCAGCTCTTTTAAAGCAGCCCCCCGGATCAGGGACAAAAGAGTTTGAACCGTCTCGAGACCCGGACGGGGGTAAGCCCTCTTACCGGTAAACAGATAGACAAAGCTCTCAAAGAGCCCTCTTACATCCTCCAGGCTCATAGGGCGGGCCGCAGACTGAACCGTCCGAAGACGGCCGGGGTTCTCATCCTGGGACAGGATAGAGACGGATGCCCCTTTCAGGATCTCCTGCCTCAGAATTCTACCTGGATGGGAATCGGGATAGATAAAGTAACAGATCTGCCAGTCATCTTCTCCACTGATAAAGTGATCCACTCCACTGTCTATCAAACAGAGACGTACGGGCTGCCATTTCCCGTCCAGACGAATCCGGAAGGGCTTGTTGACTCCGTATATCATCTGCAGGGAGCGATGGGTTCTCACCTTACCATCATTCAGGGGCCCGACCTCGGCCAGCATTTCGTGAAATATATACCCGTGTCTGAACAAGTCCCTAGCTCCTGGGAGTGATTTCCAGGATCAGTTCAACCTCACCCTGGCTCAACTTGGTCGTTCTGGCGATGCTCTCTGTATCCCAGCCCTGCTGAGCAAGGCGGAGTACCATATTCCGGGTATCCATATCGGGAGAACCGGCGCTGCGGCTTCCCCCGCCGTCACGGGTGGCCAGTCGCCCGAGAAGCTTGACCTGATCCTGAGCCTGTTTGGCCATCCCGTCCATACGGGTTTCGGTCTTGGCAATCCATTCTCTGGCCTTATCAACCTTTTCCGTACGCTGATCCAGATCTTCAAGCACGTCCTGAAGGGAGGCTATCCGGGCGAACACACTGTCCGCCGTCTCCTTGTTATCAAGCAGGAATTTGCTTCTCTGCTCAATATCACGCAGTCTGCCGCTTAAAGGCTCCAACTCTCCCTTGACGTTCTTAAGAACTCCGCCCAGCTGTTCCACCGTTACAGAGAATTCCTCTATTTTGTCGACAGAACTGTCCACATGAGCCGCTTTCCCTTCGAGAACGGCGAAACGGGAATCCAGCGCGTGATGCTGATCTTCCATCTCCTTCACACGGCTCTGATACTGCTGCAGCATATCATGCAGAGAGCTGATCTGATCCAGCTTGAGGTCGACCGAACGGGAGAGAGTCACCATGCTGTTGATCCGCTCCTCCAGCTCCTCCACCTTCTGCTTTTCATCCATAAAGCGGTTGATCTGATCCAGAATGCCCTGATACTGATTCTGAACCTGTTCGAATCCGGACTGATACTCCTTGAGGCGGTCCATATTGGAATCCACCTTCTGAAGATCTCCCTTCAGCTCCAGGATATTCCGGGAGAGGTTCTCCTTCAGCCTATCTGCTTTTTCAAATATATGGGTCTGAGCGATAAAATCCTGCTGCTTCTTCTCGATCTCTTCGATGGTCACGGTCAGATGGCGGGTATCCTCTTCCACCCGGCTTACCAGCTTCTTCTGATAGCCGTCCATTTTTTCACGGGCTTCATTGATTCCCTGACGCATTTCACGGATCTTGAGATCCGCATCATTCTGAGACTCTCTCAGCTTTTTCTGGAAGTCCAGCATAAAGAGATTGTAATCACTGTTGAAGCGCTCCAGAGTAGCCTCAGTCTTATCTTTCAGCTCGCTTTGAAGCTGATAGACCTTCTCTCCCATGGAGGAGAGTTCCTTCTTCAGATCAGTTCTCTCTTCATTACTGGAAAGAATAAGTTCTTCCTTCTGGGTCTTGAAATCATCCCGCAGTTCATTCAGATCGGAGCTGACGGCGTCTTTAAACTCATCGTAATGCTCACGGATCTGTGATTCTTCATCCTTAATCTGTTCCAGCATCTTCTTCTGCCAGGCACTCACATCATTTTGAACAGATTCACTGCGAACAATAAAATCCTTCCGACTCTGATCCAGGTCGCTCGCAAGAAGATCCAGCTTCTGGGCAAGATCCCGTTCGGAAACCCCGACCCTTTCGTTCATCCCCATGGAGAGCCTTTCCAGCTCACGGTTCATAAAATCCATGGACTCGTCTCGGAGAGAACTGACGGAATTCTGAAGATCCTCCCGGTAACTGCGGATCTGACTGCTTCCCTCTTCGACACGAACATCCAGATTCTCGCGGAACTCCTCAACCTGGCTTCGGAATTTTTCAAACTGCTGTGTGGTTTTCGTCTGAAGCTCGCCCAGACGCTTATTCAGATCTGCGGAATAACTCCTTTCAAGCTCATCCCTGTCCCGCAGCTGCTGATCGGACATCTCAGCAATCTGCCGCTCCAGTTTATCCTGCCAGTCCCGGAGAGATCCCTGAATACCGTCATCCCTCTTCTTGAGATCCGCAAAAAAATCATCCTCAAAAACCTGGAGCTGTTCGGAGACATTGTCGTAGGCCCGGCTCTTCAGCTCATCCAGTCCCCGCTCCAGCTCCTTGACAGAGCTCCGTATACGCTCGGCCCGGTCTTCGGTAATCCGCTCCTCGTCAGCACGCATGGTCTGCATCTTCTGATCAAAGCTTTCGAACTCGCTCAGGACTCTATCGCTCACCTCTTTCATGCTGATACGCAGAGACTCTTCCAGAGCGTCCATATCGACCATAAACCCTTCGAGTTTCTGAAATCGGGGAAAGAAGCCGCTTTCATAGTCCTTGAGTTTTTTCTCAATGGCCTTAAGGGCTTCAATTTGAAGTGTCTCGGCAGTCTCTTCAATCCTGCCGGTAAAACTTGATGAGAATTCCTGAAGCCGGGAATCAATTTCCGCCCTGTGTCCGGTAAGCCTCTGCGAAAGACGTTCAAGCTCCTGATTAACCTCATCCTTCTGCCTGGTCATACCTGCCCTGGTGGCGGAGAAGTCCTGAAGCATGGTCTCAAGCTCCTCCTTCATGGAACTGAGTGTCTTCTGCTGCTCTCCTGTAGCGGCAGCCAGATCGGTATTAAACTGCCCCATCTCCTCTTCGGAGCGGCTCTTCCACGCCCTGTGGTCCTCATCCAGCCTCTCCATACCGCCTGTGAGCTCTTCACTCAGATCCTGAAAACGCCGCTCAAGACGCTGTGTCTCGGCGGACCAACCGGAAGAGAGGGTTTCACTGTGGGAGGAAAGAAGCTCTTTAAGATGAAGAAAAACATCCGATTCAAGGGAGACTCCCTCGGAGGCCACCTTCTCAAGACGGGCCATATAGTTCTCTTCAACAGCGGTCCACTGAGCGGCAAAGGCTTCCAGCCTCTCTTTGGCAATCCTGTCCCGGCTCTCAAGGAGGCTTTCCACATGCTCCCGGAAAGAGGATAGACGCTCACCCGCTTCTTCCAGAGATTCCACATGATTCCGATAGACCCCGGCCATTTCGGCATTGAATGACTCTCTCAAGGCCTCAAGACCTCTGGCATTTTCACTTCGGAAGGCCTCATGCAGAGAGCCCATACCGCTCTTGAGTTCTTCAGATTTTTTCAGAAGTTCATTGAGTCGAACGCCGACGGAGTCCACATACTCGGACTCCTTACGGATGCGCCCCAGATTTTCATCCACATTACGGGTCAGAAGGTCCAGATCCTCAAGACGCCCGGCCACCTGATCCAGACGGGTTCTGAAACTGTCCATCTCCTCGGAACGGGAGAGGGATTCCTCATTGGCCTGCTGTATGCGTTTCAGGATTTCACGGTTGGTCTTTTCCTGAACCTCGATATCAATGTTAAGGTCATGAATCTGGGTTTTCTTATCCTTTACAAGACGGTCCAGCTCTTCCTTTACTCTGTCTGCATATTTACGGACCTTTTCAAGAGAGCGGTTATTTTTATCAAACTGTCTGTTAAGAAACAGAACAAGGATAACAATGGCAAGGACAATAAGATCGCCGGCATTAAAGAGCATGGACTACTCCTCTCTCAGAAGGAATTCAATTTCCCGCAAAAAGTTGTTATAGTTACTGATGGTTAGATCCGCTTCCGGGACCTTCTTTTTGCGGCTGTGAATATAAACGGTCTTCATTCCCGCCGCTGCGGCGCCCTTCATATCGTACTCATGACTGTTTCCTACATAGATAACCTCTTCGGGAGAACACCCCAGCTTCTCGGCCAGAGCAAGAAAGGGAGCCTTGTGGGGTTTCAGATATCCCGTATCCTCACTGGACATAGTGACATCCCAGTGACCGTCCACACGAAAGTAGTTCAACTTGTTTCCCACCGGAAAATCGGACATCACCCCCAGCTTAAGCCCCTGAAGCTTCAGCTCCTCGAGAGTCCGGGCCAGCCCTCTATAGGGTTTGACCCGACGGAAGATCTTCTCCCACTTGCCGTAGATAATCGTATCAATGACTCTCCCTGTCTCTTCAGGCGAGATCTTCAGCTTTTCCGCCATCAAGGAAGCCTGCAGCTCCTTGAAGTGATCTATCTTGTCTACCTTGCGGATCTCCTTTCTGACCTTTGAAAAAGCCATAACCAGAGAGAGGTGGCTCATCAGAAAAGGTATGGAGAAAAGATGCATTCTCCAGTTGGGATAAAGGGTTCCGTCTATATCGAAAGCAACTGCTTTTACTGCCATAATTAAACAATACCATCCGTTTTCAACATGTCTCTACACTACCCGAATGCCGGGGAATTGGCAAGCTGTTTCTAATGGAGGGAAAGCGCCCCCTCCACCAAAGAAACGAATGGAAAGGATCAGTGAAAACGGTAGGTAAAACGGCCTTTGATCTCTCTGCCTGAGGCATTGGAGAAACTGGCGGCCTTAAAGCCCTGCAGCACGGCTTCGTCCACTTCCGGCTTACTGGAAGATTTCTGGATTCTGGCATCAAGGAGCATGGCATTTTCAGAAATGGTAAAGGTGATCACCACATCATTCAGCCCCGCCTCTTTATAGTCAGCCTTTTCAAGATCATATCCTGCATCGCTTAGAGCAACCCACAGAGAACGGATGTCATCCGTAAAGGGCTCGGCTTCATAGAACCACTCGCTGCCTACATGGCTGTAGTATCTGCGGAAAAGATCCTGAAGCGAGGTGCCTTCATAGGGAGATTCACCCTTGATACTCTGGTAGACCGAATCCGGTACTATCCGGGGCAGAGGCATATAGAGATAGATGGCCGCCGACAGAGACCGTTTGACAAGTCCTTCTTCTGCCGCAAACTGATACTCATAGGAGTTTCCTCCGTCCTCCCCCTCGATAATCACAGGCTGCGGTTCGGCGGGGGTCTCCGGCTGGGGGCGTACGGGAACATCCTCTGCGACAGAGGGCTCAACACTCTTTTCAGCAGCACTCTCCGTACTTTCAGTAGATTCTGAATCCGGCTGAACAGGCAGAGACCCTTCGGGAGAAGGCCGGGAGGGAGCCGCCGGACTCACAGCCTCGGCAGGACTTTCAACGCTTTCCGCAGGGGGGGGCGGCACAGGGTCGGAACGGTCTTCGGGGATCTCCTCCGGGATCTCCGGATCCGGAAGAACGGGGATATCCTGCCCCTCCGGTTCGCCGAGCTTCACCAGAACCGGTCCTGAAAACTCAGCAAGATCTTCGACAAAGAGATAATCATAAACAAGGTAGGCGCCGATCAGAAGCAGATGAATCAGGAGAGCAAGCCCGATGCTGACCAGAGTTCTCCTGTTCTGAACCTTAAGCTGATAGGGAGTCATCAGCCCTCCTCGGGCGTCTCTCGGGTTACCAGATTCACGCCGTCAAAACCCTGACGGCGGAGGACATCCAGAACCTCTATCATCATCTGATAGGGGATATTCCTGTCGCCGTCCAGCACGACGACGGCATCATCCATCACATTTTTCTCCAGATAGGCGATGAGCGTCTCCTCCAGAGTCAGAAGGGTACAGCTCTCCTTGTTGACGTAGATCTCCTCTTCCGAGAGAACGGTCAGACGAAGCTCCGTGATCTCCACAGACTCGGCCGTGGCCGAATCGGGCAGATCCAGCGTGATCCCCGGCGCCGTGTTGAACACGGAGGAGATCATGAAGAATATCACCAGCTGAAAGACCACATCGATCAGAGGGGTCAGATCGACATTGATATGGGGTTTAAGGCGGCGTTCGAAGATCATGCCTCTTCTCCCGGCTCCTCTACCCGCCGCCCCTTAAGGAGCAGTATCATCTCATTCACCTGATTTTCCATCTTGATCAGAATGGTCTCCACCTTCTTAACGAGGTGGTTGTAGAAGATAACCGCCGGAATGGAAACGATAAGTCCAGCCGCGGTGGTGATCAGGGCCTCCGAGATCCCCTTGGCAAGGATAGTGGGATCCCCTAAAGCCGCTCCCCCGCCGAGGATGCCGAAGGAACGGATATTACCGGTAACCGTTCCCAGGAGTCCCAAAAGAGGAGAGATATGGGCGATGGTCCCCAGGGGCGTCAGGAAGCGCTCCAGCTGAGGGATTTCCTGCCGGGCCGCGTCCTTGAGGACTTCCTTCTGAATAACTTCAGGCTGATCCCTGTGGGCAATTCCGACCTTCATAAGTCCGGAAAGGGGGGAGGCATTGCTGTCGCAGATAAACAGAGCCTCATCAAAATGGTTCTTTTCCACGGCGCCCTTGATGCGGAGAAAGAGCTTTTCCTCATCCACCTTTATCTTTTTGAAATAGAGAAACCTCTCAATTACGATAGCCGCCGCTATTATGGACAGTCCGATTATGATCCAGAGGATGACTCCACCCTTTTCCAGTATATCAAGCATACAATTCTCCTTGGTCGCATGGCCGAGCAGTAAAGCAGAGCTTTACGACCGGGCCTCGCTTCACGCGTTAATTACAGTTCTCCAGAGCCATCGCTCTGATTCATACTCATTCTGTCTCCCGGTTCCCAGGGAGAAACAAAACGGGTCGGGCCCCGAACCCGGCTCAAATGAACAAAGCTGTCGGGATACCTGTAGTTCAGGTTCTCCAGGGACGAACGCTCTCCCGTCTCCATCACCTCCAGGTGGAAATCCCCGTTTTTATCGAACCAGGGAAAGAACAGAGCCACATGGTGAAACTGCCAGAGCACCGGGTCCTCTCCGTAAGGAGAGTTAACCGCCCCCAAATAAACGGCGCCCGGATCTTTCACTGCCAGAAGATACAACAGAGTCTTGAGATTTTCCAGTTCATATCCGAGATTCTCTCGATATGTGTAAAACGGCACATCTGTAACGTCCGTATCCGAGAGTTTTTCCACTCTTCCGCCCGGTTCAGCCAGACGCAGAGCCGCAGCGATATTCCGGCACCAGTCCAGACCGAACCAGGGATCTCTGTCGGGACGGGAACGGCTCCAGGGATTGTCATCACGATTCTCCACAGTCGGCAGCTTGAGATCCTCGATCTTCAAAGCCTCGCGGCTGCGCCCCAGAAGAATACCGTCGGCCAGCCATTTGGCAAAGCCCGAACAGTTGACACCGCCGGCCACTCCGCTCTCCTCACCGTCTTCTATCCGGACAAAACGGCCATCCGCGCTGAGAGCGCCGTCATCACACTCTTTCAAAAACTCCATATCCCTTTCCAGCGCCTCCGCCAGAGCGGCTGTTCTGCTCCATTCGGGATAGTCGGCATCGGTGAGAATTTTCTCCCAGCGTATACTGTCCCGCGTAAGAGACAGGATTCGGGCAAAAGACGTTACCGAGAGATCTTCCAGGGAAACGGGCAGTACGATCCCGTCGTACAGAGTCTGCCCGTATAAGGTCAGCTCCAGAGTGGTTCTGCTTTCATCCAGAGGATAGAGACGGATATAGGACATCTCATCGTTTTGAAGAAATACCTTGATCTGCAGAAAGCTTCCGGTTCTGAGATCTCTTTTAATAATGTAGTTTCCCCTGCCCCAGACGGGGTATTTATAGTCCAGTTCATTCTTGAACAGAAGATAAAAGGAGCTCTCCGATTTCCTCAGCTCGAACTCAACGGCCGCGGGAGTAAGAAGCTGTGAGTGAATCTCTTTCTGACGGGTCAGCAGGGAGTAGAAGGGGGCCCGGATGGATTCGGCCATGGCCGAACGGACCTCCACGTTCTCGTAAAAGGATGCGGCGGCCAGCATTCTCTCTTCCCTGAGAAGGGAACTTTGGCCACTAAGAGTCATTGCCGGAATAAGCAGCAGGACCAGTATTCCGACTATATTGATTTTCATAAGACACTCCCGGTCGGTTATGCGATCAGGTCCGTTCTTTCAGCTCCATGGTGATGGGAATCTTGGACATCCCGTACTCTTTACGGATCTGATTCACAACGTACCTCTTATAAGAATCGGGAAATCCGCTCAGTCTGTTAACAAAGGCTATGAATTTTACGGGATGAGTGCTCACCTGGGTCAGATAACGGAGCTTGTATCGCTTGTTTTTGACCGAGGGGATGGGATTAAAGTCCATCCAGTAGCGCAGGGACTCGTTCAGCTGACTGGTTTCGATCCTTTTGGTCAGCTGACGGTACACTTTTTCCGTCTCATCCAGCAGCTTGTCCAGGCCCGTCCCTTTCAGTCCGGAGACGGCCATTACCGGAGCAAAGCCCAGAATAGGAAAGAGGAAACGGACCCTCTCCACCGTATCGTCCCAGGTCTCCTTGCTGCCGTCTGTGGTATCCCACTTGTTCAGGACGAGGATAACCCCCTTGCCTTTTTTGACAATTTGCTGGGTAATCTTCTTGTCCTGCTCGGTCAGGCCCTCCTGCACATCAATCAGCAGATAGATGATATCCGCGTCCTCAATGGTATGAAAAGCCCGATTCACTGAGTAGTACTCCACATCTTCGGTGACCTTTTTCTTCCTCCGGATACCGGCGGTGTCCATAACACGGAACTGCCTGTTTTTATAGAGGAAGCTGCCTTCGATCACGTCCCTGGTCGTGCCGGCGATGGGAGATACAATAGAATTTTCCACCCCCGTCAGCTGATTGGTAAGAGTGGATTTACCGGAATTGGGCTTCCCGAGAATGGCAATGCTGATATGGGGGTCCAGCTCTTTCTCGGCGGAGCCGTTGAAAAGAGAGAAGTCAATCATTGAGAGGACCTTGGACTGAAACTCATCAAAGTTTCTACCGTGGGTGGCGGAAATCCCGATGATATGTTCGAATCCAAGGGAGTAAAGATTCCAGATCTCGTTCTCTTTTTCGGGATGATCCACCTTGTTTACCACAAGAAGAACCTTCTCTTCATGGGCCCTCAGGTTCTGAATAAAGGTCTCATCCTCACTGGTGATGTCATTCACATCCATCAGGAAAAGGATCAGATCCCCCTCCTCCAGCATATCCAGAGCCTTCTGCGACACCAATTCGTCGAACTGGTCATCCCTGTCGAGTTTGAATCCGCCGGTATCCATAAGCATCACCTCCTGATCGCCTATAAAACAGCGTTCGGAGATGGTATCTCTCGTGACTCCCGGGGTGGGATCGGTAATGGCTTTTCTCTTCTTTATCAGCCGGTTGAACAGCGTCGATTTCCCCACATTGGGTCTTCCGGCTATAACGACTCTCGGGAGCCGCTCATGTCTATCCTGTGATGAACTCAAATCGTTCCTCCATCCATTCCCGGACATACTTGTCTATGTCCCTGAAACTTTTCATATCCATCAGGGTTCCGAGGAATTCCTCGGCTTCCAGAATGGTGGTGGAGCGAATAATCCTCTTGATCTCGGGAATACCGAAGGCACTCATACTCAGTTCATCCAGCCCCAGGCCCATCAAAATGACGGCGGCCATGGGGTCACCGGCCATCTCACCGCACATCCCCACGGGTATCCCGGCGTTATGAGCATTCTCCACAACTATGCGGATCAGCCTGAGAACCGCAGGGTGAAAGGGCTCATACATGCTGTTGATCTTCTCGTTTCCCCGGTCTACAGCGATAGTATACTGAATCAGGTCATTGGTCCCGATGGAAAAGAAGTCCGCCTTCCGGGCCAGAATATCGGAAGTCATGGCGGCGGAAGGAACTTCGATCATGCATCCTACAGGAATATCATCGGCATAAGCAATACCCTGATCGTCCAATTCGGACTTTACATCCTTGAGAATGACAAGAGCTTTCTCGAATTCTTCTATTCCCGAGATCATGGGAAACATAATACGAACCGGACCGGAAGTCGAAGCTCTCAGAATAGCCCTGAGCTGAATCTTGAATATATCGACCCGTTCCAGACAGAAACGGATGGCCCTCCATCCCAAAAGGGGATTCTTCTCATTCTTCTGGGCGATTTCATTGATCAGCTTGTCTCCGCCCACATCCAGGGTCCGGATGGTGACGGGCAGTCCGTTCATTCCCTCCAGCACGGTTTTGTAGACCTTGTACTGAAGCTCCTCGTCCTTTTCCTGCCCCGACTGCATGACCAGGAACTCACTCCGGAAAAGACCAATCCCCGACGCATTGAAGGCATGGACCGAATCCAGCTCCTCGGCGATCTCTATATTGGCCTTCAGCTGTATCAGCTTGCCGTCCCGCGTTTCAGAAGGCAGAGTACTGAGATTGAACATCTCGGACTCGCGCTTCAGATACTCCTGCTGTATCTTCTTGTAACGGCTGAGCGTCTCTTCATCGGGATCCACATAGACGATCCCCTTGAGACCGTCGATAATCAGTATATCACCGTCACGGACCTCACGGGTTATGCGCCTGAGACCGAGTACCGCCGGAATACCGAAAGATCTGGCCAGGATGGCCGTATGGGAGGTCCGGCCACCCGCATCGGTAACGATCCCCCTGACCATCCTCTTGTTCATCAGCAGTGTATCGGAGGGCAGAAGATCGGGAGTCACCACGATTACTTCTTCACTGAGATCGGCCAGAGAGATCCTCTGTCTCATCATAAGATTGTTAATGATTCTCTTTGAGACATCGTCCATATCCATGGAACGCTCTCTCAGATAGATATCCCCCGAATTGTTCAGGGTTGCCACAAGATCCTGAATAACGCTCTGCACAATCCATTCCACATTGATCAGCTCATTGGCCAGCTTCTCAAAAACCTGATCCTTGAACATGGGATCATGGAGCATAAGGATATGTGAATCCAGAAAACGGGCTTCCTCCTGGCTGTACTCTGTGGTAATTTTCTGCTTGAGATCTGCCAGCTCTTCGGAGGCGGACTGGATAGCATTCTGATATCGTTCGATTTCGGCTTCTATCTGAGGCTCAGTAATGGAGTAGCGGGGCACTATAAAATTCTCTTCGTTGTAAAGAAATGCCTTTGAAATAACTATCCCGGGTGAAGCCGAAATTCCGTGAAAATCTTTCATCAGTTCAATAATAAGCAACTTTAACGACTAAGTCAAACTGAAGATTACCCCTTGGCAGAAGCCCTCAGAACTCCGATAATCGAGATGTATGGACAGTCGAAAAAACCCAGGCAAACCCTATAAAAAGATGAACACATCATCCGATACCACACGGAACAGAACGGGGAAAGCTCCCCGGAAGAGAACTACCGGACGGACAGGGGCAAAAACCAGACCTGCTCCCCCATCCTCTCTCAAAGCAGATTCCCCTGCCCCGCAAATCGGCCAGTTGCTGATTCTCGTCCTGATGATTTTCATCATAATAGGACTCGGATTGCTGATTTTTCTATTTTTCAGTCCCGGAAGAGTCCAGCTCTGGCAGCCCGGCAGCGGAAGCAATCCCGTAATCGAAAGGCTGGAACCAAAAGAACCGGTTGTATCAATCAGGGATGAAAGTCCGGCCGAAAAAGAGGAAGAGCCCCCGCAGGAAGAACCCGCCCAGAGCTCACGGCTGAAAGAAATGAAGATCTATTTCGTAAAAGTGAATACCGAGGGACAGATCTCACTGAAAAGCACGGTCCGCAGCATTGACTTCAGCTCTTCCCCCCTGACAAAATCCATCAATTCTCTAATCAGAGGCCCCGGTTCGGACGAGATCAACAAGGGCTCCCTCACGCTGATCCCCGACGGTACCAGACTCCTGTCCGCCCGGGTCGAGGGAGGAACGGCCTATCTGAACTTCAACGAAACCTTCCGCTTCAACCCCCTGGGCAGGGAAGGATATCTTGCCCAACTGAAGCAGGTGATCTATACGGCCACTGAGTTTTCCAATATCAGGGATGTTCAGATCCTGATCGAAGGAGTGGTAAGGGATTATCTGGGTGGCGAGGGATTCTATATCGGAGGCCCTCTGAACAGGGAATCCTTCCAGACTAGCCCCTGAGTTTCGTAAAACCCAGCCTCAGAGACTGGATCAGTTTATCAAAGGAAACCGCGGCATCCGACTCCGAGGATATATCAAAAAGAAGTTCCTGATTCCCCTTTCGTCCGGTGACGGGGGACAGGGCCGCATTTTTTACATAGGCCCCTTCATAAGCCATCTCAGCCATAACCTTCTCCGCTATCTCCAGAATAAGCTCGGGCTCCCTGATGATTCCATCAAAGTCTTCATCAGGCTGGTCCAGCTCGAACTGAGGCTTCATCAATGCAATAAGCCTGTGATCCAGGGTCAGATCAAGGATATGCCTGGCCGCGGAACGAAGACTTCTGAAAGAGAGATCCGCAACCGCCCAGTGAGGTGGAGGGTCCAGAGACTCCACAGACATGATATTGGTTCTTTCCATAACGACAACAGCGGGATTCGTCCTGAGGGAGTAATCGAGTTGATTGTATCCCACATCTACGGCGTAGACGGACAGGGCTCCCTTCTGAAGAAGGCAGTCTGTAAAACCGCCGGTAGACGAACCGGCGTCCAGAATCCTGCTCCCCCGAACCGGAAGATCCCAGAGTTCAAGGACCTTCTCCAGCTTGAATCCGCCCCGGGAGACATATTTCTTTCGGGTCAGCTCCAGAGAGGCATCGGCGGCAACCATGGCCTTGCTGTCCCGGATCCTCTCTCCCGCGACAAGAACATCACCACAGAGAATAGACGCGAACAGCTCCTTCTCACTGTACTCGGGAAACTCCTCGGAAAGTCTCTTCAGAAGTCTTTCTTTCTTCATACTCCCGCAGCCTGTCTTATCCGTTTCAGTTCGACGGTTTTCCCGTCCCTGATGGTCACCGACAGACCGCAGATCAAAGCCTCGGCATCAAGCACCTCCATCTTGAGAGGAAGCTGAGTCAGGCTTCTGCGTATACTCTGCTGCGGCTCGGAGCCGATAATACTTCCCACCGGTCCGACCATTCCGACATCGCTGATATAGCCGCAACCACCGGGAAAAATCCTTTCATCCGCCGTCTGAACATGGGTGTGAGTGCCAAAGACCAGACTGACCTGTCCATCCAGATACAGGGCCAGGGCCTCCTTTTCCATGGGATCTTCCGCATGAAAGTCGACAATATAGGCATCGGCCTTGTTATTCTGAATCAGCTTTTTGGCCGTTTGAAAGGGACAGGGGCCGTTAAAGCCCATGCGCGAGAGGCCCAGAAGATTGATGACGGCGATCTTCTGCTTTTTCTTTTCGATAATACAGATCCCGTGCCCCGGGACCCCGGAGGAGTAGTTAGCGGGCCTGAGCAGGCGTTCTTCACTGTCCAGAACGTCCAAGATCTCCCGCTTCTGCCAGATATGATTACCGCTGGTGATAACATCCGCGCCCGCTTCAAGCAGGCGGCGGGCATCATCGGGCATCATACCGAAACCTGAGGCGATATTTTCACCGTTGACAACGACAAGATCGGCCCTCTGTTCTTTGATGAGCTTTTTCAATCCAAAGAAAAGCGCCCTGCTCCCGGGAGTGCCTACAACATCTCCCAGAATAAGGGCGCGTATTTCATTCGCCAAATTTCACTTCCTAACGGGCGTATTCAACTGCCCTGGTTTCGCGAATTATGGTGACCCGGATTCTTCCGGGATATTTCAGTTCATTCTCAATCTTCTTCGCAATATCCTTGGCAAGGATTTGAGCCTTGGCATCGTCAATCTTGTCGTTGTTGACCATGATTCTCAGCTCTCTTCCGGCCTGAATGGCAAAGACCTTCTCCACACCATTGAAGCTCATAGCGATCTTTTCAAGATTCTCGAGTCTCTTGATGTAGTTGTCCAGAGTTTCCCGTCTGGCACCGGGCCGGGCTGCAGATATGGCATCGGCAACCTGTACGATAATACCCTCAACAGATGTGATCTCCACATCATTGTGGTGTGCGGCAACCGCATTTATAACCCTGGGGTCTTCGTTCATGCGTTTACAGAGTTCGGCACCCAGTTCAGCATGGTTCACATCACCGTCGGTTTCAAGTCCCTTACCGATATCATGAAGCAGAGCACCGCGTTTGGCGATCTCTACATCGGCACCCACTTCAGCAGCAATCATACCCGCAATAACGGCAACTTCTCTGGAGTGGGAAAGCACATTCTGACCATAGCTGGTTCTGAAGTGCAGACGTCCCAGGGCCCGAATGCCTTCGGGTCTGATATTATGAACACCCAGATCAAAGAGGATTTTCTCTCCTTCTTCATAGATGGTCTGACTGATCTCCTTGGTGACCTTCTGTACGACTTCCTCAATCCGTGCAGGATGGATTCTTCCGTCAGCGATCAGCCTTTCAAGGGCGATCTTCGCAATCACCTTGCGAATGGGATCAAAACATGAGATCACGACGGCTTCGGGTGTATCATCAATGATGATATCCACCCCCGTCAGGGTCTCAAGAGTTCTGATATTCCGCCCTTCACGTCCGATAATCCGCCCCTTCATTTCATCATTGGGCAGACTGACGGAAGTAACGGTAATCTCCGTACTTACTTCGGTAGCCAGACGCTGTATCGTTGTGATAACAACATCTCTGGCCTTCTTTTCAGCTGTGAGATTCGCTTCCTGTTCAATTTTGTTTACCAGGGCCTGAGCATCATGCTTGGCTTCATTCTCAAGACTCTGGATAATTAATTTCTTCGCCTCGTCTTTGGTTAAACCTGAGATTCTCTCCAGTTCCGACTGCCATCGCTTCTCTTCGACGGCAACGGTTTCTTCTCTTTCTACCAGAGAACTCTCCTGTTCATTGAGAGAACTCTGTTTCTGCTCGAGCAAAGCAGTTTTTTTGTCAAGATTGTCTTCTTTCTGCTGTACACGCCGTTCATATTTCTGAACTTCGTTACGCCTGTCCCGGTTTTCCTTTTCCAGTTGGCGACGCTCTTTCATAATCTGATTCTGCGCATCCAGCAAGATTGATTTCTTTTCCTGTTCTGCCTCTTTAACGGCGTCCTGTTTTACTCTTAACGATTTCTGCTCTGAAGAAGAAAGTTGATATCTGGCATAAAGCCATCTAATTGTCCAACCTATTGCAATTCCAACGAGGGGAAGGGCTATCTTATATACAAGATCCATATTTCCCCCTAATTTTACAAGATGTTTATGATTATATAAGTAAAGACCTATTTGTCAAGTCAAACTATTTTATTACGAGAGTCTATAAATTATCATCTGATTACGGTTTTAGAAGAGGATCTCAGTACTGGTCGGCAAGAAAAGACTGCTCGAAATTTTTATATCCCAGGAAGATATAATCGTAGTCCTCATCACCGGTCAGAGGCATCATGATCCAGCACTTGAAAAGCTGAAAATCCTGATGCTCGAAGCTACCCTTCAAATCCTCATGAGACTTATCCTTGATCAGCACCAGCGAGCATTCTCCAGCCATAGAAGCAAACACAGCGGGAGCCCGGCCCATCTTCAAACTGTCTACACCATCTTCATTGATTCCGATAGAGTGAACGGGAACAAGGCCCTTGTCGGATCTTTTCATAAGAATACCGCATAGAGCCTTGTACTCTCTGGTCAGGTCTCGGAGAGCCTTGAGCAGTCCCAGTGAACCGCTCCTGTAATGCTTCATGAGCAGGCCCATATCCAGTCCCTTTTCATGGAAAACGATATGCGCCGATTCATCTACAATATGATAATCATTTTCTTCTTCAGTCTCTGAAGGCAGAAGATTCTCGGCCAGGTTCTGGATCAGTCCGCCCATACCAGCCATAAGAGATTCTGAGGTCACCTTTTCAGAATCCTCGTCTTCAGCAGAAGCCTCATCGTCCTGATCTTTCACAAGACCTGATTTCCTTATGTAATCGGCAAAAGAGATGATAACAGGTTCATGGTCTTCATCCAGCTCTTCGACTTCGTCCAGCTCTTCGACTTCATCCAGCTCTTCGACTTCATCCAGCTCTTCGACTTCATCCAGCTCTTCGACTTCATCCAGCTCTTCGACTTCGTCCAGCTCTTCGACTTCGTCCAGCTCTTCGACTTCGTCCAGCTCTTCGACTTCATCCAGCTCTTCGACTTCATCCAGCTCTTCGACTTCGTCCAGCTCTTCGGCTTCATCCAGCTTAGATTCTGCATCAGATGCTGAAAATCCGCTGCGGAGTTTATCTCTACCCATACTTTTTATAATATCCTCACTATCAGGATTTTCACTGATAACGGGTATAATACCTGAGTTATCAGTTGAAATACCAGCTGAAACATCCCCGATTATGCCGATATCTGTCACTTCTTCTCCCTTCAAAACGTCTGCATCCGTATCATGAGACTCAACCGTCATCGTCGCCACAGAACCAAGTTCCTCAGCATCATCGGCACTGTCGAGCTGCTTCATTTTCTTTTTGATCTTATCCCGGCTAAACTTATAGCCTCCCGTCAGATCCAGTCCGAAGAGAGTGAGATCCTCATTCATATCAAGTTCTATGAGCTCCTGCTCCACCTGTTCCTCTTCAAAAGCAACGGGGAGAGATGCAAGCTCTTCCGTTTCTACCTCTTCAAGGGGCAGAGCCTCGATTTCTTCCACAGCTTCCAGCTCATCAATAAACTCATCTATCGGGCTCTCTTCATTTATAAACTGATTGTAACGAAGTTCGAGATTGCGGGAGATCTCATCGACATCCATAGAATCAACAAGAGAGCGAATATTAAAATCACTGTCCATTTCATCCAGATCAATCAGATCAAGGTCATCCGATTCCCGTTCAGCCGTTTCTGCAGGTTCTCCACTATCAGAATCGCTGTCGAAACCGGCCTTATCCATCGAGACAGCTTCAGCAGATTCCGCTTTTTCTTCCGAGTCTTCAGCAAAAAAAGCCTGAGCAAGATCATTCAGAGGTTCTGTAAAGTCTTTCGTTTCGCCAAGATCGTCGGGCAGTATATCGGGGAGTACTTTTTCAGAGGGGGCTTCGATGCTCTTTAAATCATCAGCGTCATAAAGCGTTGCAAGATCACCGGGTTCATTGAGCACTTCGATGTCTTCACCCCGATCGATTTCCTCAACCTCATCAAGATCATTACCGTCGTCCAGATCATCAAGTTCTTCCACTTCCACCGGACGCATACCCGCAGTAAGGCTATCGCCTGCGCCTTCCGTCGGTTCGGCTTCGTCCAGCTCTGCAACCTCGTCCAGCTCTGCAACCTCGTCCAGCTCTTCGACTTCGTCCAGCTCTTCGACTTCGTCCAGCTCTTCGACTTCGTCAAGCTCTTCGGCTTCGTCCAGCTCTTCGGCTTCGTCCAGCTCTTCAACGTCGTCCAGATCATCAAGTTCCTCTACCTCGACGGGCCGCATACCTGCCGTGAAATCATCGTTGCTGATCTCTCCGGCAGACTCAGCGTCTTCAAGCGCTTCAACTTCATCAAGTGTATCAAGATCATCAGCATCGTCTAGATCGTCTAACTCTTCGACCTCAACCGGGCGCATCCCGGCCCCGATCTCACCATCTTCAAGCTCTTGGACTTCGTCAAGCTCCTCAACATCATCAAGCTCATCTAGTTCCTCTACTTCGACGGGCCGCATACCTGCCGATACAGGAGTCTGTGCCTGAACGTTTCGGACACTGGCATTCTCTACGGTAAAGTGTGCATTATTGAGAGCTGACTTTATCATCCGCTCCAGATCGGATGCAGTAAAACTGGGCTCTTCTTTCTGCTCTTCTTTCTTGCTTACAAGAAAGCGTATAATTTCATCCCAACTCTTATCCAGGAGAGCATCGATATCATCTTTTTTCTTTTTAAGAAACTTATCTGACAGTCCTTTCTGAATCTCTTTTCGAACCTCTTCCTTCCGAGACTTCAGCTCAAGTTCATATTTCTCCCAGTTCAATTCTTCTTCGGCTTCCAGAAGTTCTCTGAGGAAATTAAGCTGAAACCTTTTGATCTTTTTCCTGAAAACAAGTTCCTGATTTTGTCTCAGATTGAAAATAAGAAAGATCATAAGAAAAATACATACAAATACGGAAACAAGGAGCAGCAGACGATATTCGTTGTTCAATACTAGATCGCTGTCGGGAATAGCCGTTACAGAGACGCTCCCTTCTCCATCAACAGTCTGAACCAGATAGTAATCGACACCGTCAGCACTGGCAGCTCTCTGAATATAATTTGAGTTTCCGGATTGACTGCGAAACTGCTGAAGAACAGTTCCCAGCACATCATACTGTGCCGGAGTCAGATTATAGACAAGAGACTCATTATCAAGAACCTGCAGCCTGTTGAGATCAGAAAGGCCACCCCGTCTGAACAGTTCATCCTGCAGACCGCTGATTGAAAAATCAGCTATGGCGGTTCCCCTCATCAACCCGTACTGATCGACTGCGGGAAAAGAATAAAGGATTCGGCTGTTTTCTCTGTCATAAGTAAAACGGGCAGGACTGTCCTTGTCTGTCAGAAAAATGAAGGGAGCCTCGGCGTCGGCACTATCCTTCAGCAGTTTGTATTGTATACGCCTACTGTCACGTTGCTTGATATCAGAGGATTTTGAACTGTAAAGAATGTTCAGTTTGTTCTGATCTATAATGCGAAGATCCTGGAATCCTGTAAGTTCATCACCGAGCCTTCCGAATAAATTGGCTCTGTCCGTAATATCCCTACTTTCCTGACTGGGATCATAGACATTGCGCAGATAGCTGAGATCCAGAAGGCTCTGAACCTGCTCAATATTTTCCCGGTGGTACTGCCGTACCAGCTGAGCATTGCTAATCTGTCGCTCTCTCTGACCGTCAATTATCCTCTGACTGAAAAACTGCGTCTCTATATCGTTAAATGCCCCTGTAAAAGCCAGGTAACCGAGTCCGCTGACCACAGCAAGAGAGATTATTAGGGATGTCAGAATCTTATAGATTAACCGCATTCTACCTGCTACAACAAAAAAATAAGGAAGATCAATCTCCTTGAGGAGATAAACCTTCCTTAATATTATCGAAATTTAACTTGCTTTACATTAGAGTGATTCAATCAAAAAAATTTAAACTGAACCACATCTGTCATGTAATGGGCCTTTGGGGTCAAAAGAGTATTACTCTTTATCTCCCTCAGCCTTCTCCACCAGCTCAAGCAGAACCATTTCGGCGGCATCACCCTGTCTGAATCCCATTTTCAGGATTCTGGTGTAACCTCCGGGACGCTCGGTAAATCGGGGAGCGATTTCGGTAAACAGCTTGTTCAGAACATCCTTATCATGGATATTCTTTGCAATGATCCGACGATTATGGACAGAGTCTTCCTTTGCTCTGGTAATCATCTTTTCAGCTGTTTTTCTTACTTCAAGAGCCTTCGCCTTGGTGGTCTGGATTCTCTCGTGTTTGAACAGAGAAGTAACCATATTTCTGCGAAGAGCCTTTCTGTGACTGGCTTTACGACCAAGTCTGTTGAAACCAACTCTGTTATGCATGATTATTCTTCCTTATTGCTATCAAGCTTGATTGTTTTTTTCAAAACGCTGTAATCGACCATACCCAGGGAGAGGTTCCATTCCTTCAGCTTTTCCTTGATCTCCATCAGGGATTTTTTACCGAAGTTTCTGGTCTTTGCGATATCCTCTTCCGTTCTTCTGGTCAGATCACCTATTGTCTTGATGTTTGCATTTTTCAGACAATTACTTGAACGTACGGAAAGCTCCAGCTCTTCAACGGGAGTATCCAGAAGGGCTTTCACTCTCTCTTCTTCCTCGTCCACCTCATCATCACCCATCACGTCATCCTCATCAAAGTTGATAAAGATAGTAAAGTGATCTTTAGCGATTTTTGCAGACTCAGCAAGAGCATCTTCAGGAGAGATGGTACCGTCAGTCCAGATTTCGAGTATCAGCTTGTCATAATCAGATCTCTGACCTACACGGGTATTCTCTACTTCGTACCGTACCTTCTTGATGGGTGAGAAGATAGAATCGACGGGAATAGTTCCCACAACATCGATATACTTCTCATTCAGTTCGGAGGGCACATATCCTCTTCCCAGGTCGATCTGAATCTCAAACTCAAGATCGGCATTTTCCATCATGGTACAAATTTTAAGGTCTTTGTTGGTAACAACCACACCGTCTTTTTCAAGATCGGCACCGGTCATTTCACCACCGCCCTTCCATTCAACCAGGATTGTCTTCTCTTCAATATCTTCAGGAAGGCTTAATTGCAGAGATTTTAAATTGCTGATCAGTTCGGGTGTATCTTCAACTACCTCAGGAATGGATTCGAACTCGCTGGTGATAACATGGGCGTTCCCGTCCTTGTTATACGAGGTAATCCGGACCGCAGTTACGGCAAATCCCTGAATGGAGGAGAGGAGAATTCTACGGAGTGAGTTCCCGATGGTTGCCCCATAACCTCTTTCAAAAGGATACGCCATGAACTTTCCGTATCCGGCATCCTGCTCACCATGCTCAAAGGTGATTCCTTTTGGTCGTTTAAATCCCTTCAATAGGTTTTTACGTGCCATTTCTGCTCCTTACTACAATAAGCGAACAACCGGTCTGAAGTTCAAACCGGTCAATTCAACCTGCTTCCTTAGATCTTAAACTCTTCTGCTCTTCTTGGGACGACATCCATTGTGGGGGATAGGAGTAATATCCCTGATGGATTTCACCCGCAGACCGAGTCCACCCAGTGATCTGATAGCAGATTCACGTCCAACACCAGGACCCTTAACGTATACGTTAACTTCCTGAAGCCCGAAATCAAGGGCTCTGTTGGCTGCGGTCTCAGCAGTAGTCTGAGCTGCGTAAGGAGTGGATTTCTTAGCACCCTTGAATCCGAGGGATCCGGCGCTGCTCCAGGAGATCGCATTTCCCTTCAGATCAGTGATGGTAACAATGGTGTTATTGAAGGTGGCCTGAATATAGACATTCCCTTCAAATATATTTTTCTTTTCTCTTTTCTTCTTAGCCTTTGCCAATTTCTAAACCTCCAACCGCTTACTTTTTCTTTTTAGCAACGGTTTTAACCTTACCCTTACGGGTACGGGCGTTCGTCTTGGTTCTCTGTCCGTTAACAGGCAGGCTTCTTCTATGGCGAAGACCCCGGTAACATCCAATGTCCATGAGGCGCTTGATATTCAGGGCAACCTCGGATCTCAGACGACCTTCTACCTTGTATTCACTCTCAATAAGCTTTCTCAGTTCGTTAACTTCTTCAGAGCTAAGCTCATTAATTCTTTTTTCCGGATCTACTCCAGTTTTTGCACAGATTTCCTTAGCAGAGGTTCTACCAATACCGAAAATATATGTCAATGCAATATCTGTATGCTTGTTGGGCAGATCAATACCTGCAATACGAGCCACTTACGGACCTCCTACTTCTGTCTCTGTTTGTGCTTGGGATTTTCGCAAACGATTCTCAGGACACCACGTCTCCTGATAACCTTGCATTTATCACAAATAGGCTTAACACTCGCTCTAACCTTCATATTTACCTCTTATAGGTTCCTAGTTTTCAGTTTCCCTCGTTTCACGAGTCCGTCATGATGATGCATCTTCAGATGACCTTCTATCTGACTCATGGTATCGAGATCGACTCCCACCATAATCAATAACGAAGTTCCTCCCATCAGGTAAGCAACCTGCTGTGGGAATCCAAACAGGTTAATAATAAAGGAAGGAATCAATGCTATCAATGCCAGGAAGAGTGAACCGGGCAGAACAATACGGTTAAGCACCTTTGTAAGGTACTCTTCCATGTTCTCAGACCGGATTCCCGGGATTGAACCGCCATTTTCTCTTATTTGCCTTGCAATTTCAATAGGGTTCATAGACACCTGAGTGTAAAAGTAGGCAAAAAAGATAATAAGCAGAGTATACATGACCAGGTAGGGGCCGCCGTTTGGCCGGAGCCAGCTGGCGATCTGGGACCAAGCTTTACTGCTGCTTCCAAGAGTCCCTGCAATCTGAAGGGGGAATGTCAGAATTGAAGAAGCAAAGATAACAGGGATGACTCCACTGGGGTTGATCTTGATGGGGATGTAGGTGTTCTGTGCACCATAGATCCTCCGACCAACGATTCTCTTTGCATAATTCACAGGGATTTTTCTCTGCCCCTGCTGTTCGTAGATCACCAGCATAATGATTCCGACGAACATAAGAAGGGCGAAGATTACAAATACAGGGTTAAGATTTCCGCTTCGGATCTCCTTACCCAGAACACTGAATGCACCTGGCATCCGTGCTACGATACCAGCGAAGATCAGCAGAGAGATACCGTTTCCGATACCCCTTGCATTGATCTGTTCACCGATCCACATCAGGAACATGGTACCCGTTGTTACCGTAAGCATGGCCACAACGGTATACCTCCACCCTACCATAGAAGGGATGATGGCATCAGGAATTCTGCTGGCATATACGGTTACCGCATAGGACTGAATGATACAAACCACAACAGTACCGTAACGGATGAGTTTCTGGATCTTCTTCTTTCCGCCCTCTTCCTCGGAGATTTTCTTCAACCGGGGGAAGACCAGCAGCAGAAGCTGCATGATAATGGACATGGAAATATAGGGCATAATACCCAGCATAAAGATGGAAAAGTTTTTAAACGCACCACCTGCGAAAAAGTCCAGATATTCAGTAATACCCATAGACGAGCCGCTGGAAGCCTGGTTCAGAAAGTACAGTCTGAGAGCCGAAGCATCGATGCCCGGAATGGGAAGGATTGCGCCAAGTCTGAATACTATCAGCATTCCCAGCGTAAAGAAGATCTTTGTACGGAGCTCCTTTACTTTAAACATGTCGTAGAGTGGATTACCAGCCATAAATTACCAACTATTCCTGATTTGTATTTTTTACTACTTTTCCACCGGCCTTTTCGATCTTCTCGACAGCACCGGCGGAAACCTTCTCAATCTGAACTTCAAGCTTCTTGTTCAACTCACCGTTGGCAAGAATCTTTACGTTCTTCTCGGATTTTTTTATCAGGCCCTTTTCCACCAGAGTTTCGAGAGAAACTACTTCGCCGTCGCTGTAGTTCTTCTCCAGAAGGAAAAGATTTACAGGAACATAGGTTTTCTTGAACATGTAGTTCGAGAATCCCCGGGCAGCAACTCTTCTGTAGAGAGGCATCTGCCCCCCTTCAAAACCGGGGCGAACATTACCACCGGATCTAGCCTTCTGACCTTTATGACCCTTACCGGAAGTCTTACCGGTACCGGCCCCATGTCCTCTTCCGAGGACTTTCTTGTTTCTGTTGGCACCCTTGGGAGCCTTAAGTTCGAAATTGCTCATCCTAGTTTAACTCCTCAACTTCAACGAGGTGCGAAATTGTCTGAACCATTCCCAGAACAGAGGGGTTAGCCTCTTTTTCCACAACAGAGTTAAGCTTACCGAGACCCAGGGCCTTAGCGGTTTTCTTCTGTTCAGGTTTCCGGCCGATGGTACTGCGTACCAGTTTAACACGAATCATCTTTGCCATATTAACCCCACAGTTCGCTGATGCTCTTACCGCGACCGTCAGCAATGGTCTTGGCATCGAAAAGATTGTCCAGACCGTTGAATACGCTCTTAACAATATTCATGGTGTTCTTGGAACCAAGACTCTTGGCCAGAATATCATGAATACCAGCAGCTTCCATAACCGCACGTACAGGTCCGCCGGCGATGATCCCGGTACCGGGAGCCGCGGGCTTCAGCAGCACGGAAGCACTCTTGAATTCACCCAGGACTTCATGGGGAATAGTAACTTTCTTGAGGGGAATGGTCCTAAGGTTACCCTTGGCCTTTTCCACGCTCTTCCGAATAGCTTCGGCAACGTCGTTTGCCTTACCGAAACCGTAACCTACCCGGCCTTTACCGTCGCCGACAACCATAAGAGCGGAGAAAGACATCTTCCGACCACCCTTAACGGCCTTGGATACGCGATTCAGTCTGATAAGCTTCTCGGTAAATTCTTTTTCTTCTTTCTGTCTTTTTTCAAACGCCATTGTTTACCTCTTAAAACTGAATGCCTTCGGCTCTGGCGGCTTCGGCAATCGCCTTTACAACACCGTGATACATGTAACCGTTCCGGTCAAACACGATGGTGCTGATTCCGGCGGCTTTCATTCTCTCACCGATGACCTTACCCAGCTGGGTTCCGCCTTCAACGGTAGTCTTCACAGACGAAAGATCCTTTTCCAGGGTAGAAGCGCTTACAAGGGTACTTCCCTTGATGTCGTCAATGACCTGGATGCTCAGGTTCTTGTTACTCTTGAAAACAGTCAGTCTGGGTCTTTCGGCTGTACCGGAAATTCTTTTCCGGACGTGTCTTTTTCTCTGCAGCCTTTTGACCTGCTTTTCTTTAATTCTATCCATAACTTATACCCTACTTAACACCGGACTTTCCGACTTTCCGTCTGATATGCTCTGTCTCATACTTGATTCCCTTACCCTTGTAGGGCTCGGGGGGTCTGAGACCGCGGATTTCACTGGCAGCCTGACCGACGACCTCTTTCGAGATTCCGGAAACGGTTACCTTGCTTCCTTCAACGGCAGCAGTGATTCCCTCGGGAAGAACATACTCTATCTGGGTAGAATATCCCAGGTTCAGAAGAAGGCTCTTGCCCTTGGCTTCCGCCCTGTAACCTACACCATTGATCACGAGAGACTTGGAAAATCCCTGGGAAACACCTGTTACCATGTTCTCCAGAAGCTTTCTGTACAGTCCGTGCATGGACTTGGCTCTCTTGGAATCGTCTTTTCTGCTGACCGTAGCCACATCATCCTTGATTTCAAAGCTGACTTCGGGCTCGAAGGCCTGGGTGAGTTCACCCTTGGCACCCTTAACGGTCAGGATATTGTTATTAACGGCAATGGTAACCCCTTTGGGTACCGTTACCGGCTTTAAACCGATACGTGACATCGAATATCCCCCTTACCAGACCTTACAGATGATCTCACCGCCGACTTTACCGACCGTGGCTTTCTTGCCAGTGGTCACGCCAGTGGAGGTGGAAACGATCAAAGTACCGAATCCGTTCAGAACACGGGGCATGTCCTTGTATCCTGTGTAAACCCGTCTACCGGGAGTGGATACGGACTGAATACCGTGGATGATCGGATTTTCCTGCTCATCATACTTCAGGAAAACACGGATAACGCTCTCATCATCCTGAGTGACCTTCTTGAAGTTTTTGATGAAACCCTCGTTCTTGAGGATCTTAATAATTTCCAGCTTCAGCTTGGAAGGTACGATATCGACCTTCTCAAATTTAGCCCTGCTGGCATTTCTGATTTTTGTGAGCATATCCGCTACGGGATCTGAACAACTCATATATTACTCTCCTACCAGCTAGATTTAGTAACGCCGGGAATCATTCCTTCGTTAGCCAATTTCCGGAAACAGATTCTGCACATCTGAAACTTTCTCATGTAACCGCGGGGACGTCCACAAATTCTGCATCTGTTATACTCGCGGGTGCTGAACTTCTGCTTCTTGTTACATTTAACGATCATAGATTTTTTAGCCATCTATAAACTCCTATTTCCTGAAGGGCATTCCGAACTTGGCAAGAAGACTTCTTGCTTCGTCATCGGTTTTAGCCGTCGTTACAATGGCTACGTTCAGACCATTGATCTGTTCAATCTTGTCGTAGTCAATCTCCGGAAAGATAATCTGCTCGGTAATTCCGAGAGAGTAGTTTCCACGGCCGTCAAAAGCCTTGGGATTAACGCCTCTGAAGTCCTTAACTCGGGGGAGAGAGATGTTGATCAGACGATCCAGGAACTCATACATATGAGCGCCCCGGAGGGTGACCTTAGCTCCAATCTCCTGCCCCTCTCTAACCTTGAAGTTAGCGATGGACTTTCTGGCTTTGGTTTTCATTACCTTCTGACCGGTAATCAGAGTCAGCTCTTCAACTGCGGATTCCAGAAGCTTCTTGTTGGTGATGGCTTCGCCTACACCCATGCTTACGACGATCTTCTCAATCTTGGGAATCTGCATCTTGGACTTGTATCCGAACTCGGAAAACAATTCCTGAGCGATCTTATCTGTATAAACAGTTTTTAATCTCGGTGCATTCGCCATTATAAAGCTTCCCCGCATTTCTTGCAAACTCTTACTTTACTATCTCCGTCTACCTTGATACCAACCCGGGTGGGTCCGCACTTCTTACAGAGAACCTGTACATTAGAGAGATCAATAGCAGCTTCGATTTCAATAATTGCGCCCTTTTCGCCCTGAGCCTTGGGTTTCTGGGTCTTCTTGACCATGTTCAACCCTTCGATAATGGCCCGGCCGGTATCTCTCTGGATCTTAAGGACTCGGCCTGTCTTACCACTGTCTTTTCCAGCAATAATCTTTACCTGATCGCCCTTTTTTACCTTATATTTCACTTCAGCCATCTAAAAATCTCCTAAAGAACCTCGGGTGCCAAAGAAACGATCTTCATAAAATCGGCATCTCTCAGCTCTCTTGCCACGGGGCCGAAAATACGCTTACCCACGGGGCCGTTGTTGGCATCGACAATAACACAGGCATTGTCGTCAAAACGGATATAAGTTCCGTCAGGACGTCTGTACTCTTTATGTGTTCTTACGATAACAGCCTTCTTAACATCTCCCTTCTTGATGGGAGCGTTGGGAAGAGCGTCTTTTACTGCAACCACAATAATATCGCCAATGCTGGCATATCTTCTATGACTTCCGCCGAGAACCTTGATACACTGTACTCTTTTGGCACCAGAGTTATCAGCTACATTCAAATATGTATTATCCTGAATCATACCTTTTCCTCCGGCTTACTTGGCTCTCTCAAGAACTTCCTGAAGAGACCAGCACTTATCCTTGCTGACAGGTCTGCATTCAATAATGCGGACGGTGTCGCCTGTATGCGCATCGTTCTTTTCATCGTGCGCCTTGTACTTTACCGAGCTAGTGACGTACTTCTTGTACAGGGGATGGAGTTTCTTGGTCGTAATCTTGACAACTACAGTCTTGTCCATCTTGTCACTGACAACTACACCGGTAAAAACCTTTTTGTTAGTCTTCTGTGCTTCTTCCATCACTATGCCTTCCTGATCCCGAGATCGAACTCGTTAATCATGGTGTTCAAACGGGCAATGCTTCTTCTCAGATTTCTCTTGTCCATCCGATTCTCAACATGACCCAGAACCATATCAAATCTCATTTTCTGCAGCTTACCAGCCAGCTCATCACGCTTGGCTATCAGCTCTTCTACAGACAGATCGTTGAAACGTTCTTTCATGACTACTTCGCCTCCTTATAGACGAACTTTGTCTTGATAGGCAGCTTGCTGCCGGCAAGTTCCATAGCTCTTTTGGCCAGGTCCTTGTCAACACCGCCGATCTCAAACATCACGGTACCGGGCTTGACTTCGGCAACCCATTTCTCGGGGTTACCCTTACCCTTACCCATTCTGGTTTCAGCGGGCTTCTTGGTGTAGGGAATATCAGGAAAGATCCTGATCCATACCTTACCGCCTCTCTTGATATGACGTGTCATGGCAACACGGGCAGCTTCTATCTGACGAGCAGTGATCCACTTGTTATCAAGAGCAACCAGTCCACACTCTCCAAATGCAATAGAATTACATCTGGTTGCGTTTCCCTTGAGGGGTCCGCCTCTCATTTTTTTTCTGAATTTGGTTTTCTTAGGACTCAGCATCTCTTAGCTCCTTGAAGACCTGTCTTTCTGGTTCTTAACCAGAAGTCCGGCATCGTCTTTCTGCTCATTTCCGTAAACTTCGCCTTTGAAAACCCATACTTTGATGCCGATCTTACCAAAAGTGGTATCTGCCTCGGCAAATCCGTAATCGATGTCGGCTCTCAGGGTGTGCAGGGGGATTCTTCCCTCTTTCACTTCCTGAGTTCTGGCCATTTCAGCACCACCGAGTCTTCCGGAAACCTTAATCTTGATTCCCTTCACACCGGCTTTCATGGCGTTGGCTGCGGTCATCTTCAGTGCTCTTCTGAAAGCGACACGGCCCTTGAGCTGACGGGCTACATTCAGAGCAACGATCTGTGCATCAGCCTCGGGCTTCTTCACTTCTTTGATCTTTACCTGAATCTTCTTGTCAGTCAGCTTCTGCAGCATCAGACCGATCTTTTCGATGTTGGCACCCTTGGTACCGATGATGACACCGGGTCTTGCGGTGTAGATCATCATGGTGATCCGCTGGGGCTGTCTGATGATTTCGATATCACCAATCTCGGCACCCTTGGCTTCGGGGCAGTCCATCAGGGCTTTCCGAAGAGCCAGATCTTCATGCAGAGAATCAGCATAATCTCTGGGGTCAACATACCATTTTGACTTCCAAGTCTTATTAATACCCAGTCTGAGACCGTAAGGATTTACTTTCTGTCCCATTTATTCCCCCGTACTTCCTAATTCATCTACTACTACAGATATATGTGAAGATCTTTTCAGCAGTCTATCGGCTCTACCTCTGGAACGGGGCCACATTCTTTTCTGAATGGGTCCGCCGTCAACCAGGAGCTCGGCGATATACAGAGAATCCTCATCCAGCATATTGTTCTGGTTGAGAGCGTTGGCGGCAGCTGACTTAACAACTTTCACCAGCAGCTTAGCGCCCTTGTTGGGCATATTCTCCAGAATAGCCACGGCTTCTGCGTAAGGCTTTCTTCTAATATTATCAGCAATAGGTCTGATCTTAGTGGGAGACATAGGCAGATTCTTAGCTACTGCTTTATAACCTTTCTTAGCTTCCATCACTCACCTACCTTTTTGACTTCTTGTCGGAACCAGCATGTCCTCTGAACAGTCTGGTCGGAGCAAACTCACCAAGCTTATGACCAACAAGATTTTCCGTTACATATACGGGTACCCAGGTCTTGCCGTTGTAAACAGAAACGGTCAGTCCTACCATTTCAGGAATGATAGTGGAAGTTCTACTGAAGGTCTTAATCATGGCCTTCTTGGAACCGGACTTGTTCTGTTCAACAACCTTTTTGTAAAGGCTTTTAGCAATAAACGGTCCCTTTTTAATTGATCTAGACACGTTTTACTCCTATTTCCGTCTCTTAACAATAAAATTGTCAGAGTTCTTATGTTTCTTCCTTGTCTTGAAACCCTTGGTCGGCTTACCCCAGGGAGTCACAGGATGACGTCCACCGGAAGTCTTACCTTCACCACCACCATGGGGGTGATCAACGGGGTTCATAACAACACCTCTAACCTTGGGTCTTCTGCCCATCCATCTGGAACGACCGGCCTTACCGATTTTCACATTCATGTGATCCTCGTTACCGACCTCTCCCAGAGTGGCCATACACTTGTTGAGCACAAGCCTCATCTCACCGGAAGGCATCTTAAGAGTGACATACTTGCCTTCCTTAGCAGCGATAAGCGCTTTGCCTCCTGCAGTTCTAACCATCTGCGCACCACGTCCGAGCTGAAGCTCTACGCAGTGAACGGTACGACCTACGGGGATATTCTCCAGGGGAAGAGCATTTCCAACCTCAATAGGAGAGTTGGGACCGTTGTAGATAACGGTTCCTACCTCAATGCCTTTGGGAGCAATGATGTAGCGCTTTTCACCGTCTGCATAGTGAACCAGAGCGATATTGGCAGATCTGTTCGGATCGTATTCGATCTGAGCGATCTTACCGGGGATGTCAAACTTGTTCCGTCTGAAATCGATCTCTCTGTATTTTCTCTTGTGTCCTCCACCGCGGCGGCGAACAGCAATCCGTCCTCCGGCTCCGCGACCGGCTTTTGAAGATTTACCGGTTGAGAGAGACTTCTCGGGCTTGGTTCTGGTGATACCATCAAAAGTCAAGCTCTGTCTGTATCTCTGGGACGGTGTTCTAGGATTATATGTTTTAATACCCACAGTTCTCTCCTACCTTATACGCCTTCAAAAGCATCGATCTTCTCACCGGCGGCGAGAGTCACAATAGCCTTTTTCCAGGATGCGGTCCGTCCGTAGCCTCTCTTGAAGCTGTTGGCTGAAACGGGAACGTTAGCCTTTTTCTTTCCGCTTACGTTCACGATGTTACAGCTGACGGGGTTTACGGAAAACATTTCCTTCACCGCGCTGATAACCTGGACCTTGTTGGCTTTCTTATCAACCTTAAAGACATATTTCTTCGATTCACCTTCGCGAAGGAGATTCGTTTTTTCTGTCAATACAGGTTCTATGATTACTTTATAAGCTTCCATATTCGACCTCATCCACCGTAAAATTCGTTCAGCTTGGATGCGGCGCCTTCCAGTACCAGCACGTTCTTACCGTAGAACAGAGTGTGAGCACTCAGTCTGTTGTAAGAAAGGAACCGGACATTGGGGAGGTTGCGTCCCGCACGTCTGATCATCTTGTCATCATCTTTGAGAACAACAACAGTTTTCTCATCGTTAACCAATGCTTTCAGAATGGCTTTGAAATCCTTGGTCTTTCCTGACTCTACAGTAAAATCTTCAACGATTTTAAACGTAGTTTCATCCTGGGCCTTCAGGCTCAGAATGGATTTCATTGCCAGCTGCTTTACCTTCCTGGGGATGGTGTAGCTATAGTCTCTGGGCTTGGGACCGAAAACGATACTTCCACCCACCCATACGGGAGATCTTCTTCTACCGGCTCTAGCGCGACCGGTACCTTTCTGTCTCCAGGGCTTTGCTGTTGTTCCTCTTACTTCACTTCTGGTGAGAGTGCTGGCTGTCCCGACTCTTCTGTTAGCAAGCTCGTTCTTGATGGCGTTGTAAATAGAACCATCACTGACTTCACGAGCGAATACTGAATCGTCAAGAGTTATCGTCCGCAGCTCTTTTCCTTCAATTGAAAAGACTTTTCTGTCCATAATAATCCTCTATTTCTTCTTGGCCTTGCGTACGAGAACAACGCTGTCCTTCGTACCGGGTACAGCACCCTTTACCAATACAATATTCTTTTCAGCATCTACTCTGACAACTTCCAGATTCTGAACAGTCTTACGCTCACCACCCATGCGACCGGCCATCTTTGTACCTTTGATCACCTTGGAAGGCCACGCAGCCATACCGGTAGAACCGTTGGCTCTGTGGAACTTGGAACCGTGTGTTGCACGTCCACCACTGAAATTATGGCGTTTCATAACACCCTGATAACCTTTACCTTTGGAAGTTCCGACAACATCTACGTAGGGAAAATTTTCGATCAATTCAACACCGAAAGAATCGCCAACATTACATTCTTTCTCGAAGTCACGGAGCTCCATGACATGTTTTTTAGGAGATGTGTCGTCCTTGAACTGTCCTGCATAAGGCTTGGTAACATGGCTGGATTTCATATCTACAGACCCAAGTACTACCGCGCTGTAGCCATCGTTTTCAACCGTTTTATTGGCTACGACTACATTGGGCTCTACTTTAATAACGGTAACAGGAGTTAAAGTTCCTTCAGAATCAAACACCTGGGTCATTCCAGCTTTCTTGCCAATTAAACCAATCATTTAATACCTCAACAATCCTATACTTACTGCTTGATCTCTACGTCCACTCCAGCGGGCAGCTCGAGCTTCATAAGAGCATCCATAACAGCAGAGGTTGGCTCTAAAATATCTATAAGTCTCTTGTGAGTTCTCATTTCGAACTGCTCTCTAGACTTCTTGTTAACAAAAGTTGATTTCAGTACAGTAAATTTATTAATTCTCGTAGGCAGAGGGATCGGTCCAGAAACTTTACTACCCTGTTTCTGAACGGCCTGTACAATGGCCTTCGCACTCTGGTCAATCAACTCAACGTCAAAACCTCTTAATCTGACGCGTATCCGTTCCTTACCCATTAGTCCTCCAGAAAATCGCCCTGCCGGTCAGCAGGGCGACTCTATCAAATACTCTTATTCTACAATCTCGGTGATCTGGCCGGAAGCTACGGTTCTACCACCCTCACGGATAGAGAATCTCAGACCATTGTCCATTGCGATAGCGTGAATCAGCTCAGCGCTGATATCGGTGTTATCACCAGGCATTACCATCTGCTTATCTTCGGGCAGAGTTACTGTACCTGTAATGTCGGTAGTTCTGAAATAGAACTGGGGTCTGTAACCGGTGAAGAAGGGATTGTGACGTCCACCCTCTTCCTTGGTCAGACAGTACAGAGTAGCCTTGAATTTGGTGTGGGGCAGAATAGAACCGGGCTTACAAAGAACCTGTCCTCTCTGAACCTCTTTCTTGTCAACACCACGGAGCAGGGCACCGATGTTGTCACCGGCCTGACCTTCATCCAGCAGCTTGTTGAACATTTCAACACCTGTACAGGTAGTGGTCTGTGTGTCACGGATACCAACGATTTCGATGCTGTCACCAACATGGATGATTCCCTTCTCAACACGACCGGTTACAACAGTACCACGACCGGAGATAGAGAAAACGTCCTCGATGGGCATCAGGAAGTCCTGATCAACGTCTCTTTCGGGGATCGGGAAGTAGCTGTCCATGGAGTCCAGCAGTTCCTGAATACAAGCGGTCTTCTCACCGTCTTCGATGTTGGACATGGCCTCGAAAGCAGAACCCTTAATAATGGGGGTATCGTCTCCGGGAAATCCATACTCGTCCAGAAGCTCACGAACTTCCATCTCTACCAGGTCAACCAGCTCAGGGTCAGCCAGGTCAAGCTTGTTCATGAAAACGATCAGTTTGGGAACGCCAACCTGTCTTGCGAGCAGGATGTGCTCTCTGGTCTGGGGCTCGGGTCCGGAGTCTGCGGCTACGAGAAGAACAGCACCGTCCATCTGTGCGGCACCGGTAATCATGTTCTTGATGTAGTCGGCGTGACCGGGGCAGTCTACGTGTGCGTAGTGACGTGCGTCCGTTTCATACTCAACGTGTCTGGTGTTGATAGTGATACCGCGCTCTCTTTCTTCGGGAGCGTTATCGATATCTTCATAGCTCATGACCTTACCACCGTTCTTGGCTGTACAATACATAGAGATTGCAGCAGTCAGAGTGGTCTTACCGTGGTCAACGTGACCAATTGTACCGACGTTTACGTGCGGTTTGGTTCGTTCGAATTTCTCTTTAGCCATTTCTACCTCCTAGGCTTACTAAAAACAACTCTCTTCGGATATTCAACCCGCCGGGCGGGCATCAGCGTGATATTAGCAAAAAGCCATACGCCACGGCAACATGCAAACATCCGAAAAACATTCTTATTTGACAGAAATTATCGCTAAAGAACAGAACCTAAGGGGAGAAAAACCTTAATTGTAGTTACGCCGGAAACTCTTTCCACCACCTACCTGCCTTTCGCAGACGGTTTGGTTTTAAGGAAAACCAGTCCCCGAACCACCTCTGTCCCGTAGCGGCCTCTTCATCCTGAATAAGGAATCAGAGGCATTCCGTCGAGGGATCTGCCGCACACGGCGGCAGATCTTATTACAGCATCCTTACCACTTATAGTGGGAGAACGCCTTGTTGGCCTCAGCCATTCTATGAGTATCTTCCTTCTTCTTAAAGGCTGTACCCGTAGAGTTTGCAGCATCCATGATTTCAGCGCTCAGCTTTTCAGCCATGCTTCTACCGCTTCTGCTTCTTGCTGCAGCGATCAGCCATCTCATGGCCAGGGCCTCACGTCTGGACTCCCGGATCTCTACGGGAACCTGATAGGTCGAACCACCGACTCTTCTGGACTTAACCTCAACAGCGGGCTTAACATTTTCAAGAGCCTTCAGAAAAGACTGAAGCTCATCCTCACCACTTTTTTCCTTCACGACATCAAGAGCACCGTACAGACAGGCCGCACTGGTAGACTTCTTACCGTCTTTCATCATTCTCTTGATGAACTTTTCAACGGTGGTGTTTTTATACTTTGAATCGGGCATTACCGGTCTTACCGGCGCCTCTCGTCTTCTAGCCATACTCCCTTACCTCACGCCTTGGGTTTCTTGGTACCGTACTTGGATCTGGACTTCTTTCTTCCGTCCACACCAAGGGTATCTTTTGTTCCGCGGATAATTCTATACCGTACACCGGGAAGGTCTTTCACCTTTCCACCGCGAAGAACGACTACGGAGTGTTCCTGCAGATTGTGTCCGATTCCGGGAATATAAGCAGTCACTTCGATCCCATTGGTCAATCTGACCCTTGCAACCTTACGAAGTGCAGAGTTAGGTTTCTTAGGAGTTATGGTCATAACCCTTGTACACACGCCTCTCTTCTGAGGACAAGCCTGAAGGGCGGGGGCTTTGGTCTTCTTCACGGAAGACTTGCGTCCATTCCTGACTAACTGATTTATTGTAGGCATTTATACTACATTCTCCCATTCACTAAATTAAATGCATTGCGACTCTAACAGTTTGTCTGCCATAGAGTCAAGCAAATTTGTCTTATATATTAAATTTTCCCTGAAAAAGTCAATTTTCATCGAGATCATCAAGGAAAACATTATCGGGAGGTCAGCATAATCCCCCCGCTAAATACTTAAGCCTGCGGGGTTTCCGCCTTTTCGTCATAGGACTCGTCAAAGGGTTCCCTATTCAGACTGGCCAGCTCCATCTCCCGTTTCCGGTTCTCAAGGATCTGTGCGACATGAGCATCCAGATCCTGATTATCCTGATTAAAGAGCTTCATATCCCGGTACTTTTTCATTCCCGTACCTGCGGGAATCACATGACCGATGACAACATTCTCCTTCAGTCCTCTCAGGTGGTCGGTCTGTCCGGCAATGGCCGCATTGGTCAGAACCCTTGTGGTCTCCTGGAAGGAGGCCGCCGAAATCCACGAATCGATATTCAGGGAGGCCCGGGTAATACCCAGCAGCAGAGGCCTGGCTACAGCCTGCTCTCCACCTTCTCTCTGAACCCGCTCATTCTCCTTGCGGAAGTTGTATTTATCAACCTGCTGCCCAAAGATGAAGTGGGTATCTCCCACATCGATAATCTCGATTTTCCTCATCATCTGTCGGATGATAACACCGATGTGCTTGTCATTGATGTTTACACCCTGCATCCGGTAAACCTCCTGCACCTCGTCCACCAGGAACTGCTGCAGGGCATTTTCACCAAGGATATCCAGAATATCATGGGGATCCTTCGCGCCGTCACAGAGGGGTTCACCGGCCTCGACCATATCCCCGTCTCTGACCAGCAGGTGCTTACCCATGG
The DNA here is from genome assembly GCA_963556075.3 of Oceanispirochaeta sp. GTDB lineage: Bacteria > Spirochaetota > Spirochaetia > DSM-2461 > DSM-2461 > Oceanispirochaeta. The sequence goes on from CAUVYB020000002.1 coordinate 702,895, forward strand.
GAACAAGATGCTTGAACTCATTATCCCAGGGGTCCACAACTGTCAGAACCCGCTTGCCCTTGACGATTCCGTCGAAGCGGACCGTACCGTCGATACGGGACATAACCGTAGCCTCACGGGGCTTTCTGGCTTCGAAAAGCTCTCCAACCCGGGGAAGACCACCGGTAATATCCTGGGTTTTGGCGGACTCTTTCAGCATCTTAGCCAGAGTATGACCGGCCTTTACGGTCTGGCCATCTTCAACATTAAGATAGGCGTTACCGGGCAGATAGTAGGAGGCCAGCTCCTCACCATCGGCGCCCAACATGACAATACGGGGCTGAAGGGATTCGAGAGAGAATTCGGTAATCTTTTTTTCGATATTACCGGTATCTTCGTTCACCTCTTCCTTCAGAGTTGTACCGATGATGATATCTTCGAAACGAACCGTTCCGTCCTGCTCCGCGATAATGGGATCGCTGAAGGGGTCGAAGTAGGCCAGAGCCTCTTCGGCGGGAACAATCTGACCCTCATGAACTCCGACAGTCGATCCGTTTCTGATTTCCAGTTTCTGATCCTGAGCAACCAGAAGAAGCTTGTCTTCCAGAATGGATACGAAAGCGATATCCTGGGCCTGAATCTCTTCACCGCCCTTCTTCATGATGGGCTCACTCTTGATAACCTTCTGTCCGTCTTCAACAAGAAGCTCGACATCCTTGCCCAGCTCATAGGTATCCAGAATCTTGGCGGCGATAAGCGCACCCTTTCTGGTGAAGAGCATGGAACCGTTATCCAGATCGACACGGGTACCGATAATATCCCGAACAAGTACGGGATAGCGGAGGGAGACTCTGTTATCCTCGGCGATAGTACTTGCGGTACCACCGACATGGAAGGTTCTCATGGTCAGCTGCGTACCGGGCTGTCCGATGGACTGGGCGGCGATAATACCGACGGCCTCACCGATATTGACGGTCTTCTTGGTCGCCAGATCACGGCCGTAACACTTGCGGCAGACACCGTGCTTGGCTTCACAGGTCAGTACGGTTCTCACCTTAACGGACTCGACTCCCAGCTCTTCGATGGCCCGGGCGATCTCGTCTGTGATCTCCTCGTTTACATCGATGATGACTTCACCGGTAATGGGGTGTTTTACGCGCTCCAGTGTAAAACGTCCGGCGATTCTGTCGGCCAGAGACTCTACGATTTCCTCGCCGTCCTTCAGGGCATGAGTCTCGATACCGTTGATGGTACCGCAGTCTTCTTCGTTAACAACCATGTCCTGAGCAATATCCACAAGACGTCTGGTCAGATACCCGGCGTCGGCGGTCTTGAGAGCCGTATCGGCCAGTCCCTTCCGGGCACCGTTGGTCGAGATAAAAAACTCGATTACCGAAAGGCCTTCCTTGAAGTTTGACCGGATGGGCAGCTCGATAATATCACCGGAAGGTTTGGCCATCAGACCACGCATACCGGCCAGCTGGCGAATCTGGTTTCGGGAACCTCGGGCTCCCGAGTCCGCCATCATCCAGACGTTATTGAAACCACCCTTATGAGTTTTCAGGTGATCCATCATCACATTGGTCAATTCCTCATTGGTCTTACCCCAGACCTCTACGACCCTGTTGTAGCGCTCTTCAGAAGTAATATGACCGGAGAGATACTGATTCTGAATCTTCAGGACCTCTTCATTGGCCGCGTCGATCAGCTCCTTCTTGTTCTCGGGGATGATGATGTCATCCATACCGATGGAAGCTCCGAACTTGGTAGCGAACTTGTACCCCGTATCCTTGATAATATCCAGCATACGAACAGTGACGTAGGACCCATGGAGCTCATGGGTCTTTTCAATCAGAGCTCTGATCTGCTTGTCACCCAGGGTATGATTCACAAAGGAGACTTCACCGGGAAGCAGTTCATTCAGAATAACGCGTCCGGGAGTGGTCTCAACCCACTCTCCGTCCAGCTTGACCTTGATCATGGACTGGTAAGCCACGGAACGGGCGTCCAGAGCCATAAGGACCTCGTTGCTGCTGGAGAACCAGCGTCCCTCTCCCTTGGCGCCGGGCCTGTTCTTGGTCAGATGGTAGAGACCGAGAACCATGTCCTGAGAAGGGAACACGACGGGCTGACCATTGGCGGGGTTCATCAGGTTGGTATCGGAGAGCATCAGGGTCCAGCACTCTATCTGAGCCGCATGGGTCAGAGGGACGTGAACGGCCATCTGGTCTCCGTCGAAGTCCGCATTGAAGGCATGACACACCAGGGGATGGAGGCGGATAGCCTTTCCCTCAACCAGCACAGGCTCAAAGGCCTGAATACCCAGTCGGTGCAGGGTGGGCGCACGGTTCAGAAGCACGGGATGCTCCTTGCACACCTCATCCAGAACGGCCCAGACCTCGGGGGTTTCCTGCTCTACCAGGGTCTTTGCCTTCTTGATATTGTAGACGATATCCTTGTCTACCAGTTTTTTCATTATAAAGGGTTTGTAGAGCTCCAGGGCCATCTTGGAGGGAAGTCCGCACTGATGCAGCTTCAGGTTGGGGCCTACAACGATTACAGAACGACCGGAGTAGTCAACACGCTTACCCAGAAGGTTCTGACGGAAACGGCCCTGCTTACCCTTGAGCAGATCGGAAAGCGACTTCAGTGGCCTGTTGGAAGCCCCTTTGACGACCTTTTTCTTCTTGGAGTTGTCAAAGAGGGCGTCTACAGCCTCCTGAAGCATCCGCTTTTCATTGCGAATGATGATATCGGGGGCATTGAGAGCCATCAGTCTCTTGAGACGGTTGTTTCTGTTGATCACACGACGGTACAGATCATTCAGGTCCGAAGTAGCGAAGCGCCCTCCATCCAGCTGCACCATGGGCCGCAGTTCAGGGGGAATGACGGGAATAACATCCAGTATCATCCACTCTGAGCGGTTTCCGGAATCTCTGAAGTTTTCGACAATTTCGATCCTCTTCAGCAGTCTTTTATCCGCCTTGGCTCCCTTTTCGACCATCTTGGCACGAAGCTCTACGGAGAGGGCATCCAGATCAAGCCCTTCCAGAAGGCTCCTTACGGCTTCTGCACCGATACCGGCGGTAAAGGACATACCGTAACGATCCTGAGCCTCCATATACTCCTCTTCAGAGAGGAGCTGCATCTTCTTGAGATCCGTATCGCCGGCCTCGATAACCACATACTTCTCGTAGTAGAGAATGGAGCGGAGAGCCGCAATAGACAGGTCCAGCAGAAGCCCCATACGGGAGGGAACTGAACGGTAGTACCAGATATGGGAAACGGGCGATGCCAGCTCGATATGCCCCATACGCTCACGCCGTACCTTGAAGTGGGTAACTTCCACACCACAGCGGTCGCAGATCACACCCTTGTAACGGATGGACTTGAACTTACCGCAGTAACACTCCCACTCTTTGGTTGTACCGAAGATCCGCTCACAAAACAGACCGTCCTTTTCGGGGCGGAGGGTTCTATAGTTGATTGTTTCGGGTTTTTTGACCTCTCCGTAAGACCAGGCTCTGATCTGTTCGGGAGATGCCAGTTTTATCATCAGACTGTCAAAATCTTGTATCTCTTTCATTCTTATCTATCCCCTCCTGCCTTAGAACCGGCTTCCCTGTCTGCTGATCAATTCCTCATCACGTTCGGTGAAGGGAATCTGTTTACCCTTGGTGTCATAGATTCTGACATCCAGAGCCAGACCTCTGAGCTCCTGCACAAGTACATTGAAGGACTCAGGGATACCGGCGGCGGTTGTGGCGTCACCCTTGACGATGCTTTCGTAGATCTTGGCCCGTCCGTTCATATCGTCAGACTTGATGGTCATAAGCTCCTGCAGAGTATTGGCGGCACCATAGGCTTCGAGGGCCCAAACCTCCATCTCTCCCAGTCTCTGACCACCGAACTGCGCCTTACCACCCAGGGGCTGCTGCGTAACCAGCGAATAGGGTCCGGTAGAACGGGCATGCATCTTGTCATCCACAAGGTGATGCAGTTTCAGATAGTACATATATCCGACAAAAACGTCGTTAACAAAGGGCTCACCCGTGTATCCGTCGTACAGTGTTATCTTGGATGACCCGGCAATACCGGACTTTTCGAGCTCCGCCGAGATCTCCTCGGTGGAAGCCGAGTTGAATACGGGGGTCTCGTACATCTTACCCAGTCTGGCACCGGCCATTCCGAGCATTGTCTCCATAATCTGACCGATGTTCATACGGGAAGGAACACCCAGGGGGTTCAGACAGACCTCCAGAGGAGTTCCGTCTTCCATATAGGGCATATCCTCTTCGGGAAGAACACGGGCGATAACACCCTTGTTTCCGTGACGACCGGCCATCTTGTCACCCTCTTTCAGCTTACGCTTGGTGGCGATAAGGACCTTGACCACTTCATCCACGCCGGGAGAGAGGTCATCCCCCTCGGAGCGCTTCAGCCTCTGAATATCGATAACCGTACCTTCTACCCCGTGAGGCAGCTTCAGGGAGGTATCGCGGACCTCTTTGGCCTTTTCACCGAAGATGGAGTTCAGAAGCTTAAACTCGGGAGTCGTTTCTGTTTCGGACTTGGGAGTCACCTTTCCGACCAGAATATAACCGGACTTGACCTTGGCGCCGACGCGGATAATACCCTCTTCATCCAACTGCTCCAGAGACTTCTCTGAAGTATTGGGGATATCACGGGTCAGTTTTTCGGGACCCAGCTTGGTTTCCCGGACCTCGGTAACAAATTCTTTGATATGGATAGAGGTGTAGTAGTCGTCCTTGACCACCTTCTCGGAGATCAGTACGGCGTCCTCATAGTTGTATCCGTTCCAGGGAACAAATCCCACCAGAAGGTTTCTTCCCAGAGAAAGCTCTCCATTCTTGGTGGAGGGACCGTCGGCCAGAACAGTTCCGGCATCGACCTTCTCACCCAGAGACACAATAGGCTTCTGATTGAAACAGGTATCCTGGTTGGTTCTCTGATATTTAATCAGAGGATAGTGATCGTTGATCTCTCCGTCCCCTTCATCGGGAGTGATAATAACCTCTTCGGCCGTAACCTTGGAGACCACACCGGCATTCTTCGCCTTGATGCAGACTCCGGAGTCATAGGCGGCTTTCCCTTCCATACCGGTTCCTACGAGAGGAGCCTCGGGAAAGAGGAGAGGAACGGCCTGACGCTGCATGTTACAGCCCATGAGGGCACGGTTGGCGTCGTCATGCTCCAGAAAGGGAATCAGGGACGCGGCCGTCGAGATAATCTGACGGGGGGAAACGTCCATGTATTTGATATCTTCGGGATTCTTGATGGTATAGTCGCCGGATTTGTGTACGGCTACCATCTCTTCGACAAACTCACCCTTCTCGTTCAACTCGGCGGAAGCCTGGGCCACGAAGTATTTTTCCTCATCCATGGCGGAGAGATACTCAACCTCTTTGGTCACCCGTCCGTCCACGACCTTGCGGAAGGGAGTCTCCAGGAATCCATAGTCGTTGACCCGGGTAAAGTTGGCCAGAGAGACGATCAGACCGATGTTCGGACCTTCAGGCGTCTCGATGGGACACATCCGTCCGTAGTGGGTGTAGTGTACGTCTCGAACCTCGAATCCGGCGCGGTCTCTTGAAAGACCTCCGGGTCCCAGGGCGTTGAGCCTTCTCTTATGCGTCAGCTCGGACAAGGGGTTCACCTGGTCCATGAACTGGGAAAGCTGAGAAGAACCGAAGAACTCTTTTACCGCAGCCACGATGGGCTTGATGGACACAAGGTCCTGGGGTTTCAGAGATTCGATCTCCTTGAGAGACATCCTTTCCTTGGCGATCCTCTCCATTCTGGAGAAGGCCGTCTTCAGAGAGTTGCAAAGAAGTTCTCCGACGGAACGAATCCTTCTGTTTCCCAGATGGTCGATATCATCGATAGACGCATCACCGTTGTACACCTTGATCAGGTAACCCATGGTGTTGACGATATCGTCTCTCGTCAGCACATGAGCGTCGCCGGGCTCTTCATAATCGAACTTCTTATTCAGCTTGTAACGTCCCACACGTCCCAGATCATAGCGCCTGTTGGAAAAGAACATGGAAACCAGATCTTTCTCCGCACTTTCGACGGTGATGGGCTCTCCGGGCATCAGCACGGAGTAGATGGAGGACAGAGCATCTTCTTTTGTGGGTTCGTCCTGATCGGGATCATCCTGATTGTACTTGGCCTCTTCCCTCTCGAAACAGTTGAGGATCAGGGAAGAATTGAGAGATTCGGGATGATCGAAGTCAACAACCTCGATGGACTTGATCTTGGAGTGAACAAGCTCATCCGTATCGTGAGGATGGATCTTTTCTCCGGCACGGTAAATCTTTTTCTTAACGCCCTCAACCTCTGTATATACGGCGCGTCCGAAAACCATTCCCACCAGAGAACCTTGACCTTCTCTCTTGTTGTTAACCTTAACCTTCTTGATCTTATAGAAGGAATCTATGATTTTCTCTCGTGAATCCAGCCCCAGCGCTCTGAGGAACAGGGATCCGAGAATTCTTTTCTTTCTGTCAATTTTCGTATAGACGAGTTCTTTCTTGGGGTCTACCTCAAATTCAAGCCATGAACCGCGATAAGGGATGATCCGCGAAGAGTACACGCCTTTTTCCACCGAAAAGATCACACCGGGCGAACGATGGATCTGGGAGACGACGACTCGTTCGGCGCCGTTAATAATAAAGGTACCCCTGTCAGTCATAAGGGGAATATCACCCATATAGATCTCTTTCTGCCTGATCTCTCCGGTGGACTGAAAGATCAGATTGATCCGGGCTTTAATGGGAACGGCATAGCTGAGGCCTTTTTTCTTACACTCGGCCTCGGTCATTTTAACGCCGTTATAGTCCAGGGTATAATAATCATAGTCGAGAACCAGCTCACCGTTGGCACTCTCGATGGGGAATGTAGCCTGAAAAACCTCTTCCAGACCCTGACTTGTCATTGCCTGGTCACCCTTAAGGGCATTGGTCTGCAGAAACTTCTCATACGAAGAAAGCTGGATATCTATCAACCCAGGCAGATCAATGACTTCCTCATATTCGTTTCCGATGTAGCTTCGGCTAGCCGACTTATCCCTTTCAAACACTCAATACCCCCTGATATGCACTTAACCACAAGGGCACAATAATCCCTTGTGGTTAAATGAGAAAAAAATCAATTCTGCAAATTAAAGGCAGAATTATTTAACTTCAACAGTTGCGCCGGCAGCTTCCAGCTGTTCCTTAATCTTGGCAGCATCTTCCTTAGAAACACCTTCCTTGATTACGCTGTCGCTTCCTTCAACCATTTCTTTGGCTTCTTTAAGTCCCAGACCGGTAATACCACGTACTTCCTTGATAACACCAATCTTCTTACCGTCGGCAAAGCCCTTGAGAACGACGTCGAACTCAGTCTGTTCTTCGGCAGCGGCACCGGCGTCTCCACCAGCAGCGGGACCAGCAGCTACAGCTACGGGAGCAGCAGCGGTTACACCAAATTTGTCTTCCATAGCCTTAACCAGCTCGGAAACTTCCAGTACGGACATGTTAGCAATTGCGTCCAGAATTTCTTCAGTTGTCATATTATCTTCTCCTTGTAAAATAATTTTTTTGGACGACGATAGCAATAACAACTATCAAGAAGACTAACGCCGTCCTATATAAGCTACACCGTGCCTGACATCAGGCACAGTTTCTTATACTTACTCGCCGCCCTTCGCCTCGGCCACAGCGGCCAGAGTCCGGACAAGCTTTGTTGTAACGCCGTTGAGGACGAAAGCAACATTCTGTACGGGAGCCTGCATGGTTCCCATAAGTTTTGCAATGAGCTCGATCCTGGTGGGCAGCTTGGAAAAGGCCACAACCCCGGCCTCATCGTAGACATTGCCGTCCAGATAACCACCCTTCATCTCAACGGGGGCATCCTTTCCAAAATCAATCAGAGTCTTGGCAACGGGACCGGCCTCATCACGAGCCATAGCCACGGCGGTGGGTCCGACGAACATCTCATCGACACCCTCGTTACCCAGATCCCTCATGGCGATCTTGGCCAGGTTGTTCTTAATGATATGATACTCAGCGTTCTGCTCACGCAGCTTTCTTCTCAGCTCAGTAACCTGCTCAACAGTCAGGCCTCTGTAGTCGGTAAAGAAGAAGCTGCCTACTCCGTCAAACTGCTCCTTAAGAGCGTTTACGGCATCGATCTTACTCTGCTGTACTTTCTTCTCAGCCATGTCTTACTCCTTTACCACGAGCTTAACGCCGGGTCCCATAGTGGAAGCAAGGGCGATAGACTTTACGAAGTCACCCTTAACATCGGAAGGTCTCTTTTTCTTGAGATCGCTCAGAAAAACATCTACGTTCTCAAGAATCTTGTCGGCATCCATGGAGACTTTACCAACGGCCAGATGAACAACACCTGTCTTATCGGCTCTGTACTCAACACGCCCCTGCTTCAGTTCCGCAAGAGCGCCCTTGATATCCATGGTTACGGTTCTGGTCTTGGGGTTGGGCATCAGACCCCTTCTTCCGAGAACGGGACCGAGCTTACCAACTTCTCTCATCATATCGGGAGTGGCGACACAGATATCGAAATCCAGCCATCCGTCCTTGATCTTGGCGACGAGATCCTCATCACCAACATAGGCGGCACCGGCTTCCTGGGCTTCCTTGGCTTTATCACCCTTGGCGAAAACCAGAATCTTCTTCTCAGCGGTAAACTGATTGGGAAGACTTACGGTATCACGCACGGAGTGACTCTTCTTGATGTTCAACTTTACGGAACACTCAACGGTTTCGTCAAACTTGGCGAAAGCGACATCCTTGACCAGGCTTACAGCCTCAGCCACATCATAGAGCTTTCCGTCTTCAACCTTGGCCGCAGCGGCCTTGTAATTCTTGCCTTTTGCCATCTGCTTAACCCTCCACCTTGATACCCATGGAACGGGCGGTACCGGAAATGATATTGATAGCGGCATCAATGTCATTGGCATTCAGGTCAGGCATCTTGGTTTCAGCAATTTCCTGAACCTGAGCGCGGGTTACCGTCGCGACCTTGGTCTTGTGAGACTCGGGGGATCCCTTGTCAATCTTCGCGGCCTTCTTCAGAAGAACGGAAGCGGGAGGAGTCTTGGTGACAAAAGTAAAAGTTCTGTCATTGTAAACTGTAATAACTACAGGAATTGTGAGTCCCGGCTCGAAATTCTTGGTTCGATCATTAAACTGCTGAACGAACTGAGGAGCAGGAACACCATGAGGACCGAGGGCCGGTCCTACAGGAGGTGCCGGTGTCGCTTTCTGCGCTGGCACCTGGAGCTTGATAAAAGCTGTTACCTTTTTCTTGGCCATTTAAATCTCCTTGTGGTACTAACATTCCCCACACAGGGGAACTCCCATCTATATAAAACAGCGCCTGATGCGCCGCCTCTAGATCTTTTCGACCTGAGAAAAGTCAACTTCAACGGGGGTACTCCTACCGAAGATACCGACCATAACACGAAGCTTTCCTTTCTCCTGATTCACGTCTTCAATATTACCGGAAAAGGACTGAAAAGGTCCATCGGTCACGCGAACCTCTTCTCCCACAGAAAAGTCCTGCTTGGACTGAAACCGGGGCTCAGCCTTGATAGCCCCTGTTTTCTGAAGAATAGAACGGGCTTCATCCTGACTGATAGGCTGGGGCTTTGATCCGGAAGCATAACCCACAAAACCGACGACACTCTGTATCTTCTTAATCTGCGTACACACGGCTTTCCAGCCGCGATCAGGAAGATCCATCTCCAGCAGAACATAACCGGGAAGGAACTTCTTGGAAACCGTACGCTTCTTACCATTGCGGACTTCCACAACATCTTCAGCGGGAACTTTCACATCCAGAACGGCTCCGCCCAGGGAACCGTCCTCCATATACATACGGATGTATTTCTCCACCTTATTCTCATACCCCGAATAGGTATGCAGTACGTACCAACCCTTAGCCATATTAAGTCCTTAGCCGTGAAAGGCGCTTAGAAAATAAAGAAAAGTCCCTTCAACAGGACAAAGTCAACCACACCGAAAAAGAGGGCAAACAGAGCCGTAGACACAATAACAACTTTCGTTGAAGATGCCACAGAATCCCGTCCGGGCCACACTACTTTCTTCAGTTCTCCGTAGCTTTCGGAGAAGAACGCCTTAATCTTATTCATCACGATCTCCCGATGATATTGAGGCGGTTTACGGACCACCTCTTTAGACAAACAAACTCCGACGCGAGGCCGGAGGTGTCCATCCAATCAGAAAAGAAAATTAAAAAAACAGGCCAGGTAGGACTCGAACCTACAACATCCGGTTTTGGAGACCGGCGCTCTAGCCATTGGAGCTACTGGCCTGTATAAAAAACTTATTTAATTTTGGTCTCTTTGTGATCAGTAGACCCTTTGCACCACTTGCAGTACTTCTTGAGCTCCAGCTTACCCTGAACATTTCTTCTATTCTTGGTAGTGGTGTAATTCTTTCTCTTGCAAGTTGTACACTGAAGAGCAATCAGCTCTACGGCACCTTTTTTAGCTTTAGCCATTATCCTTCTCCCGCCAAATAAAAGGCCGACATTTACATCGGCCGATATCATAAAAAAACTAGAAAAAATATAGCCTCCGACCGGACTTGAACCGGTGACCCCAACCTTACCATGGTCGTACTCTACCGACTGAGCTACAGAGGCATTTGCTGAAATGCTCCCGTAATATACAAAAACCACTTTTTTTTGTCAACTCTTTTCCCCAAAAAAAAGGAAATAAAAAACCGCCAAAAATATATCCATACAAGGTCGGGATTTACTCGCCCGCCGGATAGCTATCATAAAAGGAGAGCACCGTTTCACAGGCTCTGCGATAACGCTTGTATTTTTTATCATAGATTTCACGATAATCAGGTCTGGGATTAAAGCGCTGTTTAATCCTGACCAGTTTTTCAGCGGCGTCCTCAATCGAAGCGAACCTGCCGAGAGCGACTCCCGCCAGACAGGCGCAGCCGGCCAGCTCAGCATCCTCCACTTCCGGGATAAGCATGGTTTTTCCGGTAATATCCGCCTTCATCTGATTCCAGACGGAACTTTTCGCCTGGCCGCCGGATATCCTGATCTCATCAACAGGAAGATCAAGCTCCTCGAAAATCTCCAGCCCCCTGCGTACGGCAAAACCTATGGCTTCCATCACAGACCGTCCCAATTCGAACTTACCCTGCCCGGGATCAAGGCCTGCGAACAGACCGCCCTTGAACTCCCAAAGGTTTTCACCCTTCATGCTGGGAAAGAAGAAGGGATGGTCCTGAGAGGCGGGAATACGACTCACCCCCTCCATCGTCTCGCTGTATCTGAACTTCTCCTGTCCCGTCAACTGGCGATACCATTCGAAGAGACTGCCCGTGGACGAGAGGATTGCCGACAGATTGGTCAGCCCTTCCACGGCGTGAGGGAGCTCCCTGAGGCGGCTGTCCCCCTTTTTCACGGCAGAACAGTAGTTGATCCCCTCGGAAGTCCCCGCCCTGTCGCAGACCCTCCCGGGCACGACGGCTCCCGTTCCGATCAGAGAGGCCATGAAGTCGGATCCGCAGGCGATCACGGGAGTCCCCGGCAGAAGAGCCGTTTCAAGAACGGGATTCTCCGCCACCGTCCCCGCGACACTCCCCATCCGGACAATCCCGGGAAAGGCTTTTTCCCGGAGACCGCATCGGCGAAGTTCGGCATCATCCCAGAGAAAGGGTTGGTAGCCATCGTGAGGGGAAACCATCACCGGATGGCCGGTGAGCTGCATATAAAGGATTTCAGGACAGGAGAGAAAATAAGCGGCCCCGTTGTAGATCTCGGGCTCATTCTTCTTCAGCCAGTAAATTCTGTTCAGATAGTAGGAACTGCTCAGGAACTCCGGATCGCTGTAGTTCTGATGCCAGAGGAGCGCCGGAGAGAGAGGCCGCCCCGCCCTGTCGCCGGCCACCATGGTGGGCCCGTTGCCGCTGATGGCCACGGCCTCAGCCTGCCCGGCGTCAAGAGCCTCGCAGATCTCCGCGAGCCCCAGACTCCAGTACTCCGCCGAAAACTCCCCTTTGAGAGCCTTTTCAGGAAAACGTACCCTGTGATAGGAGAAGAGATAACCCTCTTCCGAGATGAGCCCCCCCTTCATGGAGGACGTTCCGATATCGACGGCCAGTATCATGGCATTCCCTCCGGGGGAGCTACTTCTTTTTGAGCATTCTCTGTATCATCTTGCTGTTGTCCAGCAGGGGCGATACGGAGCGGTTGTGGTGTACCCGGGAAATGGAACGGGCGAAAAGGTTGGATACGCTGGAAGAGATAAACCACTCCTTGCCCAGAATCTCATCGGGCAGTGTTACCGCATTGGTCCCCACAATATAGTCGAAGTATCCTTCCTTATAAGCCTCGTCAAAATGCTCCACCGCAGACCCGGAGAACATGGGCAGGGAAACGGCGCAGATAATCTTCCGGGCCCCCATCTCCCTGATCAGCTTCATGGCCTTGATCAGAGTTCCTCCCGTACCGAGCATATCATCGGCCATAAACACGGTTTTTCCATCCACATCCCCCAGAAGCCTGGCCGAAGTGATGTTGGAATCCGCTGCGCTCCGTGTCAGCTTGGAATAATCCCGCTCTTTATATAGCAGAGCCAGAGGCTTCTTCAGGGAGTTGGCATAGAATTTATTCCTGTCGATGGCACCCGTATCGGGAGAGACGACGACAAGATCTTCCTCCAGCAGATTGATCCTGCTGTTCACCTGCCTGAGGATCTGGTAGGAGGCATGCAGATTCTCCAGAGAAAGATTATGAAAACAGTGAGCAATCTCACGTGAATGAAGGTCTAGTGTAATAATCCTGTGTACGCCCATATCCTCAAAGATTCGCCCCAGGGTGGAAGCGGTCAAGCCCTCCCTCCCCTTGGCCTTGTGCTGCCGGCTGTAGGGATAGGTGGGAAGAACGAGAGACACCCTTCTGGCTCCCGATTTCTTGGCCGCATCAATGGTAACGAACAAACTCATAAGGTGATCGTTAACCGAGCAGACCGACTTCTCGTCGGAACCGGCAAAGCGGAGAGGCTTGTTGTTGGCCATATCCTGCACGATATAGATATCGGCCCCCCTTATGGACCGGAGGATCTCCGCCTTAAGCTCGCCATTGGCAAATTTGGTATGCTTGCAGGGAATCTTGAACGAGGGACTCCGATAGTTCATAGCATCACCCACGGCGGAAACCCGGTGGGCGATAATGTCGTTGGCAAAATTGGACTGCTTGAACACCTCCTCTCTATCCATGTCGTAGAGACGGGAAATGTAGCTGACTTTTTTTTCGAACCTTGTCCTGTAAATCGTCTTCAGGTGGGAAGTAATCTCATCGGCGAACTGCTCTCCTCCCGGGCAGGCGATAACCCCGAGTGACGTCGGTTTGGAAAAACTCATCTGTGATCCTTATAGTGTGATTTTTTTATGATAAAAAGATAGCACGGCCCTGAATCCGGGGTCAACATTGAAGAGAAAGAGATACAGCGGCTTTCCGCTCTTTACCAGAACCCCTCTTTTGTCCATAATTTGGCGATTCCGATATTGTTTTATATACTTAAAGGCATTCGACGACAAGCATTCAATTGACAGACCCCGAGGGGAGGAGTTTTATGTATTCTTCAAAAAGATATTTCCATTTGATTTTATTAATGATTCTATCCGCGGCCCTGATGTCCTGCGGCGGAAAAAACACGGAAAAAAGTGAGTCCCAGGCAGAACCCGCGGAAAGCGAACCCAAAAGTCTGGCTGTTTTTGTCCCGGGAGTTCTGGCGGGGAGCCCCACCTATGAGATGATGGACAAGGGCGTCAGGAAGGCGGCGGCCGAAGAAAACGCATCGGTCCGCACCGTTGAGGGCGGATTCAACCAGGCGGAATGGAAGTCCCAGGTTCTCGCTCTGGCCTCCGAAGAGAAATTCGACCTTATAATCAGCTCCAACCCCTCCATGCCGGAAATCTGCAGAGAGATCGGCAAAAGCTATCCCGATCAGGAGTTTCTGATTCTTGAGGGAAGCGGCATAGAGAATGACAGGGTTTCCACCTTTGAATTCAGCCATCTGGAGCTCTCCTATATGCTGGGTTATTTTGCAGGACTGGCCACCGCTTCGAATGAGCTGGAAGGAACGAACAGGGAACTGAAGATCGGACTGATAGCCGGACAGGAATACCCCGAGATGATGCAGAAGATAAAGCCCGGATTCGAGCAGGGCCTTGCCGAAGCGGCTCCCGGGGGAGAACTGGATTTCCGTGTCATCGGCAACTGGTATGACGCGGCAAAAGCCTCGGATCTGGCGAAAAGCATGTTCTCCGACGGAGTGGATATTATCCTGACCATCGCCGGCGGAGCCAATCAGGGTGTCGTCAGTGCTGCCAAGGAAGAGGGACATTATGTCCTCTGGTACGATACGGCAGGGTATAAGATAGAACCGGGGGTTATCCTGGGCAGCGGCATTATCCGCGAAGACCGGGCCGCCTACGAGCAGACCCTGGCGGCCCTGAAGGATGAGCTGCCCCGGGGAAGCGCCTCCTATGCGGGAGTCAAAGAGGGTTATGTAGACTTTGTAGACGATGATCCTCTGTACAAGGAACATGTTCCCGAATCCCTGAGAGCCGCTATGGCCGTCGAACTGGAAAAGCTCAGATCCGGCAGCCTGATGCTCCGCTGAGAGACAGGGCCGGTCAGTGTCGCAGACTCTCATTGATATAAGCGGGTTAACTCAAATCTTTCCGGGAGAGATCCGCGCCCTGCAGGGCGTGGACCTGACGATACGCAGCAAAGAGATCCTCGGCATCATGGGAGAGAACGGCGCCGGCAAGTCCACGCTGATGTTTGTCCTCTCCGGATTCCTCAGCCCGACGGAAGGTGAGATACGGCTGGAGAAAGGGGGAGAAGGAAGCCCCGGGAACCTTCAGAATATTTGCGGCATGATTCATCAGAAACCTCTCCTTGCCGGAGAGTTGTCGGTTTTTGAGAACATTATCATGGAAAGGAGACTCCCGGTCTTCCGCCCCGAAACACTCAAAAGGGAGATTCGCGCCGTCCAGGAACGCTATGGGCTGCCCCTGGAACTGGACCGTAAAGTCCGTGAGCTTACGGCTCCGGAGATCCAGCGCTGTGAACTGATCAGGGCCCTGTGGAAAGAGAAGAGAATCATCATCCTGGATGAGCCCACGGCGGCACTCTCCGAAAGTCAGAGCGAAGAGCTCTTCTCTCTGATGAAAGAACTGAAGGCAGAAGGCAGAACCCTCCTTTTTATTACTCACAAGATTCACGAAGCCCTGGACTGCTGTGACCGCATCGCTGTACTCAGACAGGGGAAACCGGCGGGAGGCGGTCTCTGCTCCGCATTGACGGCCGCAGAAATATCCCGGATGATGATAGGACTTGATAACAGCGAAGAGAAGGACTACGCCATTCCGAATCCGCAAAACCCGGAAGCCGAGGTCGTACTGGAGATGCGGGATGTGGAGTACCGCGAACAGGGCGTGCCCAGGCTCAGTGGGTTAAATCTCAGGCTCAGGGCCTCCGAGATCCTAGGCATCGGAGGAATACGGGAGAACGGCCTGATCCACCTGGAGAACCTTCTCTCCGGAACCCGTATCCCCTCATCGGGACAGATATTGATAGGCGGCCGGGAGTACAGCCCTCTGACCCCCTACCGCCTCCGCCGCCGGGGAGTCGCCTACATCCCTGCCGACCGACTGGTCCGGGGAGCCTCTCCCGAGTCCACGCTGGCCGAAAACATCAGCATCCTCAGCTCCGAAGGGGGCCGCGGCAGCTACCGCAGGAATCTGATCCGCAGGGCTGTGAATTTCATAAAGATTCACAGCATCAAGGGAGAACCGGAACAGAAGGCAAAGACCCTCTCCGGCGGCAATCTTCAGAAGATGATCGTGGCTCGGGAACTGGGAGATTCTCCGGGACTGATCATTGTTTCCGAACCCAGCTGGGGACTTGATTTCAGAAGCCGCTCCATACTCCACAATAGGCTTCGGGAAGCCCGCGAACAGGGGAGCGCTATCCTTCTTCTGACCACCGATCTGGACGAACTTCTGGCTCTGAGCGACAGGATTTCCATCCTGACGGAGGGACGGCTGACAGAGATACAGGCTACCCGCAGGGAGTGGAACCGCCGTTTTCTGGGAGAACGCATGACCGGAGCCGACCGCGTATGAGATTCAACAAGAAGTTCAAACTGCCCTCTCAGATTCCCGTTCTACTCCTCTGCATCCTGACCGCCGCTCTGCTGATGGTCTTTTTCAGCGGCAGCCCTCTGGACGCGCTTCACGCTTTTTTTCCGGGAGTCGTCTCCAACCCCCTCTACCTGGGGGAGATGCTGAACATGGTGGTCCTCCTCTCCCTGACGGGACTGGCCATCGTCATAGCCTTTACGGCGGGTTCCTTCAATCTGGGAGGGGAAGGACAGGCCTATTTCGGAGCGCTCTGCTCGGTTCTGACGGCCCGGACCCTTCCCGCTCTTCCCTCCTGCATAGGGATCCCCCTTCTTCTTCTCAGCGGCATCGCCGGCGGGGCGTTTCTGGCCTTTCTTTCGGGAGTCCTGAAGGCGAAATGGAGGGTGGATGAACTTATCAGTACGTTTCTTCTTTCCGCCGGCGTCAGTCAGGTCATCAACTATCTGATCGCCGGTCCCCTCAGCGATCCCGACAGCTACCTTATGACCACGGAGCCCCTGCCCGAGGCCTACAGACTGCCCTCCATCCTCCCCCCCAGTCCCCTGAATCCGGGCGTCATTTTCCCCGTCCTCCTTCTGCCCCTGGCCTGGTACATCATGAACCATACGAGGAGGGGCTACGAACTGAGGATGACGGGGCACAGCAACAGTTTCGCCCGCTACGGAGGTCTCAATACAGGGCTTTATGAAACCATCCCTCTCTCGGTCAGCGGAGGACTCCACGGACTGGCGGGAGCTCTGGTATTGACGGGAACCTATTTCGCCGGAATACAGGGGCTGACCTTCGGTCTGGGCTGGAACGGGATGGCAGTGGCCCTTATCGCCGGACGGAGAGTCCCGGGCCTGATCCCTGCGGCTCTTTTCTTCTCCTGGATAAGCCAGGGAGCGAGGCTGGCGGTGCTGCGGTCGGGACTGAGCCTGGAACTGGGGGCCATCATTCAGGGCGTTCTGTTTCTGCTGATCACCTCAGGGAGACTGCCTCTGAAAAGGAAGACCTCATGATTCTGAACATACTGGGAAGCGCCGCCCCTCTGATCCTGGCCGGCCTGGGGGGACTGCTGACGGAGCAGGCGGGGATACTCAACATCGCCCTGGAAGGTATGATTCTGGGAGGCGCCTTTTCCGCTCTCCTGACCGCCTCTGCCACGGGCAGCCTGATCCTCGCCCTTGCGGCGGCCGCCGCTTCGGGGCTGCTGACGGCGGCCCTGTTCAACCTGAGCAGTTTCACCCTCAAGGGCAACTCCTTTATCGCCGGCCTGGGAATCAACATTCTGATACCCGCTGTTACGGCCTCTTTGTCGGCCATGCTCTACGGTAACCAGGGGATTATCCGTCCCGAGGGGCTCCCTCCCCTTCCCCGGATCGGAGGAGTGGACCTCTTCTCCCTTCTGGCTCTTTTTCTGGCGGCGGCCGGAATACTCCTGCTCTACAGAACAGGCCCCGGCCTTATGATAAGGGCCTGCGGGGAGCAGCCGGACCTTCTGAAAAGCCGCGGCGTGGACCCCGACCGCGTCAGAAAGGCGACCGTACTGCTATCCGGCGTCCTTGCCGCCCTGGCGGGAGCCGCCCTCTCCCTGAGGCTGGGAGTCTATGTGCCGGGCATGTCGGCCGGTAAGGGCTGGATAGCCCTGGTCGCTATCTTTCTCGGCTACAGGACCATCCCCGGCCTGATCCCGGCCTGCCTCTTTTTCGCTCTTGCGGAAGCGGCGGCGAACAGAGCCCAGGGAGAGCTGGGCCTTCCCCCCACCCTGATCCTGAGCTTTCCCTATTTCCTCACCCTGGGAGGACTCTGGCTTTTTTCCTTCCAGAGGCAGAGGAACAATAACAGCTGATTCCAGGGCTGTCTTCAGCGGCCCTCCACATTTCCCTTCCCTTCGGCATATAAAGAATCACCCTCCATTGTTAGGGTTTTGTTAGCTTTTTAACAGAAATCTAACAAAACATCCTTGCTTCCCCCTGCCTCAGAGATTAAACTGATTTTCACCGGGCTGCTGCCTTTGATCCAGCTGCAGCTGTCCTATCTTTTTACAAAAATAAAAATTGAAACAAAATCTAAATCAAAGTGCAACAGGAGAAAAAGCGGAATGACCATAGTCATGAATATCCTGGAAATCGTCGGTGCCCTTGGAGTATTCCTTTTCGGAATGAAGGTAATGAGCGACGGTATCCAAAAGGCCGCCGGAGAGGGGCTTCAGAGTGTTCTCAATCATATCACAGCCAATAGATTCGTAGCGGTCCTGACCGGATTTGCCATCACCGCCATCGTCCAGTCCTCATCGGCCACCACCGTTATGGTGGTCAGCTTTGTCAATGCGGGACTGCTGAACCTGACCCAGTCCATCGGAATCATCATGGGAGCCAACATCGGGACCACCGTAACCGGCTGGATCGTTTCCCTCCTGGGCTTCAAGTTCAAGATCAGCGCCATGGCTCTGCCCATCATAGGCCTGGGCCTCCCCCTCTACTTCTCCAAATCCGCCAAACGCCGGGACTGGGGTGAGTTTATGATCGGCTTCGGAATCCTCTTCCTGGGCCTCTCCTATCTGAAGAAGTCCATGCCCACCGTAGATGCGGGGATGGTGGAATTCCTGAGTCACTACACCGACAGGGGAGCCCTCTCTCTGATCATCTTTGTCCTGGCGGGAGCCCTGCTCACCATTATCGTCCACTCTTCCAGCGCCTCCATGGCCATTACTCTGACCATGGCCCACAACGGTCTTCTGCCCCTGGAGGCGGCGGCCGCCATGGTTATGGGTTCCAATATAGGAACCACCATCGACGCCTTCCTGGCCTCCATCGGAGCCAATGTGAACGCCAGACGCGCCGCCAGAGTGCATATTCTGTTCAATATTGCCGGTGTCGTAGTGGTTTCGGCTGTGTTCAACCCCTTCCTCCAGCTGGTAAACACCATTGTTCCCGGAGACGAAATCACGACCCATCTGGCCATGTTCCACACCCTGTTCAACATCCTGAATACCCTGGTATTTATCGGTTTCGTCCCCCAGATCGCCAAACTGGTGGAGAAGCTGGTTCCCGCCGGAGAAGCGGATGCGGGACTGAGCAAATACAAGCTGGTCTATCTGGAGCCCACGATCCAGAGCATGCCCGAGATCAATATCGTCAAGGCCCAGTCGGAGGTCGCCCATATGGCCCGTCTGGTTAATGAGATGTTCAGTATCTATATCGATGTATTCAAACATCCCAAGAAGAAGATGGGGGCCCAGGTGAAGGAACTCAAGGAGATGGAGGACTACAGCGATCAGATGCAGGAAGAGCTGACAAAGTATCTTATCTCCTGCTCCGGAGAGAGCCTGAACGAGACGGGCCGGAACAACGTCAGCGCCAT
Organism: Oceanispirochaeta sp.; assembly: GCA_963556075.3. Lineage (GTDB taxonomy): Bacteria > Spirochaetota > Spirochaetia > DSM-2461 > DSM-2461 > Oceanispirochaeta. The sequence goes on from CAUVYB020000002.1 coordinate 722,454, forward strand.
GATGCGTATCGTCAATGAGCTTGAAAGCGTCGGAGACAGCTGCTACAACCTTATCCTCCTTGCGGAGAGACGCTTCAAGAAGGACATAAACCTGCACGATACGGCTATCGACGAGATCCTGCCCTTCACCAATCAGGTGCAGAAATTCCTGACCTTTATCAAGGATCATATGAATGAGCATATGGATAAGGAGTCTCTGAAAGAAGCCTACGACATGGAAAGTAAGATCGACCGGACCCGTAAAACCCTGAAGAAGGAAGTCCGCAGAAATCTTAAGAGCGGGGCTGATGTAAAGGGTGAATTGCTGTATCTTGATATTGTACGGCAGATTGAGCAGATCGGTGATTTCTGCCTGAACATCGCGCAGGCCCTGAGAATCTACTACTAGGGAGTCCCTTGTCCTGCGCTTCCGGGAGAGGAGCTTCATGCTGAATGAGATTGAAAGAGTCCGTCAGATACCGGGGGAGGATTTCCGCCGCTGGTTTACCGATGAGAATACAGATCTTATTATCTGGTATGACTCCTCCCCGAACGGCAGGATTACGGGCTTTCAGCTCTGTTTTGATAAGAAGTCCGTCCAGCGCTGCCTCACCTGGCAGAAAAACGCGGACGGAAGCATGCTGAGCGCCGACGGCCGTTACAGCCGGAAGCGTGTGCTCCGCCTCTTCAATGCGGCGTCCTCCGCCCTCCCCGGGGAAATCAGAATCCTGATAGAAAGCGTCCTGTCCAGTAAAGACGGGGAGGAGGCAGAATGAAATCTCTATTGAAATCCCTTTCACTCGTATTCCTTGGTCTGGTCATCGCGGGAGCCCTGCTCTACGGCTACTCGCGTATCTTCAACACTCCCTCTGAAAGAGACGATACACTTCAGTATGTTCCCGTACAGCCCGGAGATGCGGTGATTTCCCGTATTTCTGGGGAGGTCTACATCATCCGGGAGGAGAAGATGCTCACTCCCCGTGCCGGAGACAGCATCCGGGAGGGAGATGTCATCAAGGTGGTGGACAACTCCTGGTGTCAGGTCCATATCAGCGGCAAGGCCACCATGAACATCCGAAGCAATACCCTTCTCAAGGTCCAGAGACTTCTGACCGGCACCAGGGACATAGATATACGCACCGAACTGCTTACAGGTTCCATGATCTACAAGGTAGACCGTCTGGAAGCCACTGATAACCTGGAAGTCCTGGCGCAGAAGAAAATCTACCGCGTCGAAGGGACCGAGTTTATCGTAGAGGCCTACAGCGAAGGCAGCCGCGTGGCCGTCAGGGAGGGACATGTAGCCGTTCTTCTGGAAGAGGACCGGGAGGCGCCTCTTGAGATCCTCCCCGCGGGAAAGAGCCTGGATCTGCGAGGCTGGGAGAGCAGGACTCCCCTGCCTGAAAGCAGAGAACTCGGTCTGAGAGATAAAAAGATCTTCAAAGACGAGACCCCCTCTCTCGGCTCTTCCGGTCAGACGAGACTGGTCTATCTGGAAATAGAGACGGAACCGACGGGCGCCCAGATCTATCTGGATGGAAGACTCAGCGGAAGACAGGGCCTTTCCGGCCTTTTTTCCCCCGACGAAGAACTCCTTCTTCTGGCCCGCAAGAGGGGTTACAGGGATGTGAGCCTCAAGGTAACGCCGAAGGATCTCCGCTCCTCCCGTATCCTTCTCAAGCTTGATCCCCTCTCCCTGGAGGAGAGCCTGATAAACGAGACAGGGAGAACGGCCGAACCGGATATTGAAGAGCTGAAAGCCCGATTTGAAGAAGCCGAGGATCTGAACAGCAGCTTCAAAAGTCAGATAAGGGAGAGCGAGGCCCGGCTGGAAGAACTGAACACCCTGAGCCGATCCCTGAAAAATGACCTCATGACTTTGGAGGGAGACAACAGCGCCCTGCGACAGGAAAAGAGCGATCTGGAGAAGGAGCTGGAAGCCAGCATTCAGGAGCAGGAGAAACTGAAGAACCTTCTGATTGAGATACAGAAGCTGTCTGCAGAGCAGTAGGTTCAGCTAGCCGGCAGTTTCCGTCGGAAGACACACTGCCGCCGACTGCCCGGTCCGCCCGGGCGCGGCAGCACAGAGGATAAAGATTAAAGAAGAGCGACTGACCGGCCCATCAGGGCTTCCATGGCGGATGCCACGCCGTCTTCCCTCTTCTCCCGTATATCCATCAGGGCATCCAGACGTTTAAGAGCCTGCAGAAGCCCCAGCTTTCCGCTGGTTCCCGTATAGGTCCTGGATGTGAGGGAGCCGTCAGGATCCCGGTCGTCCAGCTTATCGAGATTCAGTCCCACCTCTTTATAGGCATCCCGGAAGCTGACTCCTGCGGCCACAAGGTCCAGTGCCGCATCGGTTGCATAGATATCCCTGGAGAAACCGGCCCGCAGTTTATCGGGATTCACACCCAGCTCTCTGAAGGTCAGAGCCATCATTTTCAATGAGATCGACGTGATATCACAGCCCTTGAGGAAGGGCTCCTTGGTCTCCTGAAAGTCCCGGTTGTACCCGGTGGGAAGGGAGCGCAGGATGTTTCTTATCTGGGTACCACAGGCGCTGACGCTGCCCGACTTGGCCCGCATCAGCTCCAGGCCGTCGGGATTCTTTTTCTGAGGCATGATACTGGATCCCGTACAGAGCTGAGAGGGAAGGCTGAAGTAGCCGAACTCGGGCAGGGAAAAGAGGATCAGATCCTGAGCCATCTTACTCAGGGTCAGGGTGATCTGATCCAGAATATCAATGACCATCAGCTCCATTTTCCCTCTGGAATTATTCACATAGATCACATTGTTCTGCACCCGGCTGAAGCCCATCAGCTCTGTGGTCATCTCTCTGTTCAGAGGAAGGGGCACCCCGTATCCGGCGGCGGCGCCCAGGGGGTTCTGGTCCAGGATTTCCCAGGCCGCACTCAAGAGAGCCATGGAGTCGATCAGTTCTTCGGCAAAAGAGGCGGCCCAGAGCCCCACGGAGGAGGGCATAGCGATCTGCATATGGGTCCGTCCCGGCATGGGGGTGTCCTTGTGCTTCTCAGCCAGTTCAAGCACGGCCCTGACAAGGTCACCGGTCTCCCCGATCAGGGAGAGGACCTTGCTTCTGGCATAGACCCGGACGGTGGTCACCACCTGGTCGTTCCGGCTCCGTCCGGTATGGATCTTCTTACCGGCGTCCCCGCAGAGTTCGGTCAGCCGGTTTTCGATGGCCGTATGGCCGTCTTCATCGCTTCTTCTGATTTCGAAGTTCCCGGCCTTATGCTCCTCCAGCACCGTAAGAAGGCCCTTCTTCAATGAAGCGAGCTCTTCGGAGCTCAGAATGCCGATGCTTTCGAGCATGGTGGCGTGAGCCAGGGAGGCGCAGCAGTCCGAAGGGATGAGCCTCTGGTCCAGGATGTAGTCGATACCGACTGTGAATTCTTCTATCAGTTCGTTAAGGCTGTAGTCTTTGGCCCAGAGTTTGCTCATCTTAAAGATCTCCTGCATGGGGGAATTTGTGGGCTTAATGCTAGCATAAAAGCATTATAAAAAGGAAGAGGACGGCCGAACCGTCCCCTTTTTGCGAACTTACAGAATATCAGTAACTCTCGTAGCATCCCGCATCTATGGAAGAGCCTTCCTGACGGGGAGTCCCGGCCAGATCATAGGGGTAGTCCTCGGATGTATTCCCGTCACCGTCGGCGTCGGGCCAGTCCCTGGGAATATAGTCAGAGATTCCGTGATCCACCATGGCCTCTCCATTGGTGGAGGCATGATAATCGTTCCCGTCCACATCCCAGCCCGTATCGACGAATGGAGCTATGGAATCGAGAAATCCTATACCGGCAGCCGTCAGAGTCTGGGTAACGTTCGTCCAGCCGGTATAGGCGGCAGACTGAACGATAGAACCGTACAAGCTGAGCGTTCCGGCCGAAATATTGACATCCGCCAGTCCCACGCCGGCGCTGTTATCACAAAATATGCTGTTCAGAACATACAGAACCCCGCCATCCGCATAAACAGCGGCTTCATCGGATGTCGCGTTACTAAGGAAGTCCGAGTTGATGATATAAGCCTCACTATTGTCAAAATAGGCGGCGCTGCCATCCCCGCCTGTAGCATCGTTTCCCCAGAACATAAGGTTGAATCCATGGAAGAACCCGTCCTTGACATAGACTCCGGCGCCTGGTCCGGAGAGGGCGCTGCTCCAATAGAAGACGGTGCTGCCCAGGTAGAGAGCCCCTCCCTCCTGATAGATGCTGCCTCCGCCATCGGCTTCGTTATCCTCAAAAACACAGTCGTAGATATAGGTATTTTCGCGGCTGACGATGGCTCCGCCGTTCAGTCCCGGTCTTGTTCCGTCGAAGAATTCAAATCCCCTGATGAAAACATCTATTTCATTTCCCGAATCATTGTCATCGATAACGAAGACTGACAGACCCGCGGACGGCCAGAGAACAGTAGCCAGATTCTCGCAGACGATATTCAAATCTGAAGAGATCTGCATCTCCGGCATTCCTGATATAGTATAACCTCCGCCTGCGTCTTCATAGACAGTCTCGGTTTTTCCCCAGTCGTTGGCGAGAAGAACAGCCTCCGAGATAGAAAGACTGGACCAGTTGCCGTCATAGCTGCCGTCTGCCCCGGCATTGAATCCAAGGTACTGGGCATCGTAATAACAGGAATCGACTTCTATGCTTCCGATACTCCAGCCCGATGAACCGTCAGCGCTTCTGTCGTTACCGTAGAAGTCCTTCAGCCAGCTGATTCCCGGAACCGTACCCTTCAGGGCAACGGCGGGAGGAATCGTCCCGCTGGAAGCATCGCTTTCATACTGGGAACTGGAGGAAAAAAGATACGCACGGTTATCAGAGATCTCCGAATAGCTCAGACTGTTTATCCCGGAAGTCGTCGTCAGGTCCAGGCTGCCTTCGGACCTGTAAAGGACGTCGCCTCCCCCGTTATCGTTGCTGAACACATTATTCTTCAGAACATCGGGATTCGCGCCCGAGCTGTTCTCCTTGAAGTGGACATCATTGGTTCCACCGGGCACAAGGGAGAAGATATTGTTGTAGAACTCGCCTCCGCCGCTCATCAGACGGACGGCACTGGAGTCGGTTCCAGCCTGACTCTCAAAAAAGTTATTGCTGTAAATTCCGCCCGCACTGCCGTCCAGATCCAGGCCGTATCCCTGAGGAGGGAAACTCCCATCTGTAGACGTTATCAGACAGGACACGACTTCGGGATCTGAACTGCTGCCGTAGACGGAGAGCCCGAAGGAGATATTCCCGGAGGCATTCCCCTTCAGCATCCCGCTGTAGAGTCCGGGAGAGGCATTGCTGATAAATACGGCGGCCCCGGAAGAGGCATTGGGTCCGTAAAGATCGGTAAAGCGGATAAGCGGAGAGGCGCCGTCCTCAACGGTGACGGCGGAGCTGTAATCGCCGGCGGCGCTCCGGGTGACATTCACCCCTTCCAGCAGGGTGGATTCGTTGACGCTGCTGCCTGTAAACAGGATTCCCCCGTAAAAGTCCATGGCGGCTCCCGCCGTTCCGTCGGTACAGTCGATGATAACGCTGTGGGTCCCATCGCTTCTGTCCCAGGGGGTCAGATATGCTCTGTCGCTCCAGTTGACATTGCTGCCGTCATCATAGTAGCCGCCTTTTATTTTTATATTCGAATCGATCACCAGCTGTGTGGCCAGGGTATAGTTGCCTTCGGCAATCCGGATTTCCAGAATGCCCTCGCTTTTCGCCAGAGAATAGGCGGCGGCAATATCCCCCAGAGGGTCCTGCTGCGTGCCCAGCACTCCCGCGGCTCCATCCTGAACGTAAATGGCTTCCCTGGATTTGATGGCGGCATGGATAGAGAAGCCCTTGCTTGAGCCGTCGCTGAATATGACGCTCAACGTTCCGCCCTCCCCGGGATTCACAAAGGGAGGACCGGCGTTACTTGTCAGGGGAAGTCCGTTGTACCGGACCTCCGCCCCCGCGGGAACCGTGAAGCTCGGAACAAAGTCAATCATCGTTGTTCCATAGGGGAAATAAAATGTCAGATCATTCCCGTCCTGAATTCCCGTGACATTCTCCCACAGGTTCCCCGAGTTATCCGAAACGGTAAATCCGAACTCATACAGCTGGTTGCCGCTCAAATCGCCATATCCGACAACCACTGAGTACTGAATCCGGCTGCCGTCGGTCTTCACAAGGTCGTAGATCACTGCCGAAGTGAAATCCTGAACGGAGGACCCGCTGCTCTGCCATGCGCCATCGACTTGCATTCCCTTTCCCCGTGCCTTGAAACGGGGAATAAGGGAACTGCGATCCGTGCCGTCCGGAACGGAAATATAAACGATAGACCCTTCAAAAATGGCTTTATACTTTCCATCAAGAGAAGCATTGTCGTCGTCATTAAAATAAAATTCGATAAGTCTCTGATCCTCAAGATCATACTCGTCCATATCCGGGGAAGGTTCCCGGCAGGAAACGACAAGAAGCAGCAGAGAAGACAGGCATAAAACAATGCTCTTTCCGACTTTGTTCCTCATTGTTTCACCTTTACATACAAAGCATCCGTCAGGGGGTTATCGATATAACTCACCATGGCCATATCCTCACTTAAAACAGCGACGGCCGACGCGCCCGGTGTAAAGCTGTCAAAAGAAGTTCCCAGATCCTCCCAGGAACCATCGGAGAAACACTTCACCTGGTTCCCGATAACGGCCGTCACCTTGTTCTCATCCCAGCTTAGGGAGAGACCGTCCAGCTCGGCAGCCGAAAGATTTATGGCAGAGATCCCCTCTCCCGATGGATGAAAGTCGCTCCATGTTCCAGAGCTTTCATCCAGATCCCAGTACAAGGCTCTCAAGCTGTACCCGCCGGAGGCATTGGGAAAAGCAGCGAAAAGAACGGGAGTCTGCTCACGGGTATCATAGAACATATCCTTAAGGATAATCCCTTCATCCCGAAAGGGAGAACCGGCCCCATCGACGGTCATGGACCAGGTGCTCCCGTCATATTCGAAGAGGTGGATGACTCCGGGGGCTTCTTCAAGAAGACAGGCGAGATAGAGCTTATCTCCGCCGGCGGCGACAAGCTCCATTTCACTGTAGGAGAAGCTGGTGTCCGGGGTGGGCAGCATGCTCCACACGCCGTCGTATTTCCATACATAAACATCCTGAATCCCGACAGGGTCCTCGATCCAGGCGGTAAAAAATCGGTCTTCCGTGCTCTTCGTGACCTGAAGATCCCAGGTTCCGGCGGTTGCTGTGATTACAGTAGCACCGTTCCAGGTATTGGGAGGCAGTGAGAAATCTGCAGAAACATTGGCTCCATTTTCATATACGACCCAAAGGGCTCCGCCCCAGGGAACAGCATCATAGTCGTTTGTGACTACCGGCTGGGCCACATTATACTCACTCCAGGTACCGAGTATGGAATCATAGAAATGGGCTTTCAGATCGCCTGCACCCTCATAGCTGACCACATAGGGAACGACTTCATTGAGGATGCCGGCCTTCAGCCCGTAGACCCCGGTTGCCACAGCTTGCAAAGGGGCTGTCCCCAGATCGAACCAGCCGCTGCCCAGCATCAGCCTGGCATCGTACTGCCGGACATTCCCGGCCCTGTCGGTAAGGGTATAGCTGACGGTATTTGTAAAGTCCTGCGCCGTTACTCCATTCTGCTGCTCTTCCCCGTCGACCTCGACAGAGACGGCGTTCGTATCATAGCGGGGGATAAGGGAGTCGGGAGCCGTCGTATCGGTCGTTTCCAGCAGGATTTCCGTATCCGTCAGCCGGCCGGTGATGGAAGTGGTCAGTCCCGGATTATCGGAGGTGAGGATCTGAAAAGAGAGGAATTCGTTATCCAGGGGATCCGCATCGCTCGGGTCGGAGGAAAGGGAACAGCCTCCTGCGAGGAGCAGCAAGGAGAAAAGGGGGAACAGTATAAGATCAGTCTTCCGGCGCATAGTGATACTCCGCCACGGGACCGGCATCATAGCCCTCCCTTACGGCCACGGCTTTCACCGTCAGCTCGGTTGAGGAGAGATAAAGAGCTTCAGAATAGACAAATCCATGGGACTCGCTCGGTTCAGAGCCGTCCAGGGTATAGCGTATAGTGGCATACTCATCATCACAAACGATGGACAGCATTATCCCCGGGTAGATCTCCCCCGATTCATCCTGAGCCTTTTCAACGACAAATTCGGGGACCTGTACAAAGTAGGGATAATCTTCGGCACAGGATGCCAGCAGGAGCATAAGAGACAGTCCCGCCATCAATATCATGGTTTTCGCTTTGATAAGCGCCTCCGGGAGTTTTTTTAAATTTATCGGCAGATAGCACCGGTAAATATACGCTCTTATCTATTAATATAATGGAGAAGAGACAAAACTCCAGAAGGACTGCGCTTTAATACGATTTTTCCAGTCCGAATATCTCTTTTTATTCCTCATACCCGCCGTAGAGATAAGCAGTTCCGGCAAGAGTTCCGATCAGAGCGTACTCATTGCTTATGGAAACCGCATAACCATAGTAGTCCAGGGTTTCACCGTCAGAGGCATGAAGGATCGTATCCTCAGCCCAGGCGTTGTCGGTGTCTTTATAGATATAAGCGGCTCCCGCTCTGGTTCCATTTGTACTCTCTTCATCTGCACTTATGGCGATATACCGGTCAGAAATGGAAACGGAATAACCGTAATGATCACCTGCGATCCCATCTGAGGCATAAAAAACGGTGTCCTCAACCCAGCTGCTCCCGTCCAGACGATAAAGGTAAGCGGCTCCGGCATCACTGCCCCGGCTATCCTCCCCGTATGCTCCTACGACTGCAGCATCTCCATTGATGGCAACAGAATATCCAAAGTTGTCACTTTCCTCTCCATCTGAAGCCAGAAGAATCGTTTCATCATCCCAATCTATCCCGTCATAGTGGAAGATATAAACCGATCCGGCATCACTGGCTTTGCTGTCGTCTAAATGAGCGCCTACGATTGCATAGTCTCCGCCTATGGAAACGGAAGTACCGAACCTGTCTCCCGAATCGGCATTCGAAGGGGAAAGTATTATTTCATTATCCCAGTCTGATCCATCATAATGATAAATGTAGGCGGCACCTGCAAAACTGTTTCCTCCCAAAGCACCTACTATCGCATGATTCCCACTCAATGCAACCGAACAGCCGAAACGATAGGCAGACGCTCCGTCAGAAGCCTTGATGATGGTCTCATCGTCCCAGTCAGTTCCATCGTAATGATAGATATAGGCAGCTCCCGTATAGGAATCTTTTCCATATGAACCCACTATGGCGTAATCTCCATCAATCGCTACCGAGTAGCCAAAGTTATCGTTGGCAGCGATATTGGAGGCATAGAGGATCTCTTCTTCTACCCAACTGCTCCCGTCATATCTATAGATGTAGGCGGCACCGGCGCAACTTCCTTTTGTATCATCATCCTTATCTCCCACTATGGCGACATCTCCGCTTATGGAAGCAGAGTAGCCGAAATGATCGGACGATGCCCCGTTCGATGCATGAAGGATGCCCTGTTCAATGGAAAAATCCACTTCAGGAGAGGCGGTCTCATCCGTATCGGAATCAGAAGAGGAACCGTCTCCGGCCGGATTGGAACAGGCAAAAAACAGTGCGACCGCAATAATCATGAGAGAAATAAAGGTCTTCTTCATTTTGTGCTACCTTGATAAATTCTTTTTAATTTAACAGCTCCACAATATCACAGGAACAAATGTAATAGCAATTAAATATGTTTTATTGAATCCTTTCACGTCCCCTGAAAGTCCGGCGCTCCCTCCTTTTCCCTGCTTATCATCCCATTTTTTCCTCAGCTTTTCACCCTTTCTGGCAGATAATTAGATAAGAGATAGGCATCGCTGCACACGATCCGTCTCAATCAAAGAAAAAGCGGGAAGGGCATGTCTCAGAATCTGTTACCCTATTTCAAGAAGAACCTGAAGAGTCTGAAAGATCTTATCGATGATACGGAGAGCCTGATTCGGCAGTCCGTCAGCCGGGAGGGGACCAACGTCCGCGGATTGATCCGCTCCTTCTCGGAGATACACTATCTTTCAGGTTTTCTGAACCTTATGGCCACCAGCCGTCTCAGTTTTCTGGGGGGACAGTACGTCACCCTGCGGCTTTCCGCCGCCCGAAAGCTCTCCCGGAACGACAAATCCCTTCTCCTTACCCTGATGAAGCAGATCAGCCAGGCCTATGACAGCATTTCCCTGGCCGAAGACTACGGCAGCTTCGTCACTCCTTCCCGGAAGATGATCTATCCCGCTGTAGAAAGGATCAATCAGGAAGCTCTGAACTGGATCATCCGCCGTATGGGAAGAGAGGGCGTTCACCTGCCCACCCGATTCCCCTTAAGATCTCTTTCCATGGAGAAAACCGAAGGAGGCGACTGGGATCTCACTCTGCCCGATCCCGTATTCCGCAGCGCCGGAAGGGGAGAATACCTCTCGGTGGCCTATATCGATCTTGTTCAGTGGAGAGATCCCCTGCTGCTGGTAGACGATCTGAGACAATGGAGGCAGGAGGGCACCCTTCTCTTCCACGGCCCCCTGGAACTGGCACTGGAGGAGGAAGCCGATCCTCCCGCCCTGCCCTACTACTTCATCATCAAGACGGCAGAAGACCCTCAGCGTTTCTGGGAGAAGAACAGGCTCCCCGTCCGCCTGCTGACAACTCTGGCGGGACCGGACAAGAAAATCACCCTGACGGCCCCGGCCGAGCCGGCGGAAAACCGCCTGGAGTTTGATCCTGAAGAGGCCATAGATCTGGAGGATCAGACCGTTCTGTTCTCTCCCGAAGAGGCGCAGGAAGCCGAATTCCCCGCAGCCCTGCCCGATCGTGGCAGAGAACCGGAAGAGGGCGCGGTTGACGAACTCAGCTCCGAAGACCTGAAAAAGGAGAAACGGGCCAAGCCCGAACCCGGAACCATGATCCGCTACCCCATAGGGATCAAGATGAGTTTCATCACCTCTCTGATCATTATCGTGGCCCTTACGGGAATGATCGTTCTGGCCACTATCTTTTTCCTGCAGGACAGTCAGGTCCGGGTGGAAGAGAGCAACCTGAAAATATCCGAAACCATAGCCAGCCAGGTGGAAGAAAGCCTTCTGGCCGTGGGCAACAGCGCCTCTCTCCTTCTTTTGGGAGTCGGGGATGAGAAGAACGCCGAACAACTCAACTATAAGAACTACTACTTCCGCAGCGAACGAAATATCCTTTTTGCAGGGATTCCCGAGGAGGACCGCCTCTTCTACAACGAGAATCTGCTGGCGGAGCTGGATGTGTCGGAGGCCTTTATCAAAGGGATCGTAAATGATCACCCCGAACAGACGCGCATGGCCCGGGGAGGCACACCTTCTGTATTCAATGTCTCCACCTACTTCGGCATCCCCGTACTGGGAATCACGGTCCCCTATAAGCAGGAGGAGGGGATAAAGACCCTTTTCATCCTGACCGATATCCGGGAAAGCCTCCAGAAGGCGGTCCGTTCCAGGGGAATCTCCAGCACGTTTATCGTGGATTCAGAGGGGAATCTCGTGGCGCATCCCGATATGACTATCCTGAGCTCCGGGATCAATCTGGGGGATCTCCCCATAGTGAAGGAGCTCTTTTCCTCCTCCGTATCCACCGGTCAGATCCGATATGAAACGGACGAAGGCTCTTTCTTCGGTTCTTACAAGAAGATAGGATTCGGACGGCTGGGAGTCATTACCACGGTTCCCGAGGATCTGGCCTTTGAAGCCATTTTCAGGATTCAGAGGCGGAATATCTTTCTGATGATCATGTTCGTCGCCCTGGCCATCCTGGTCATCTACTACTACTCAAAATCCCTCTCCGGCCCCCTGAGGAAACTGGTGGGAGCCACACGGGATATTGAGGAAGGGCGCTATGATCTGGACCTGAAACCGAAGAGCCAGGACGAGATCGGGGTTCTGACAAGAGCCTTCCTCAACATGGGAATGGGCCTTGAAGAGAAAGAGAGGATCAAGGACGCCTTCGGCCGCTTTGTAAACAAAGACATGGCCGAAATGGCGGAAAAGGGAGAGATACAGCTGGGTGGCGAGATTAAACCGGCCACGATCTTCTTCTCGGACATCCGCTCCTTTACGGCCATATCCGAGAAACTGACTCCTGCGGAGGTCGTAACCTTTCTCAACGAATATATGACCCTTATGGTGGAGTGCGTCAATCAGACCCAGGGGGTTGTGGACAAGTACATCGGAGATGCCATTATGGCCGTCTGGGGAACTCCTGTATCCAAGGGAAACGATGCGGAAAACGCTATCAACGGCGCCCTGATGATGAGAACGGCCCTGAGAAAGTTCAATCAGGACCGGGGGGGCGAGCGGAAACCCATCATCAAGATAGGCTGCGGTCTTAACAGCGGGGATGTCCTGGCGGGGCAGATCGGCTCCAACGACCGGATGGAGTATACAGTGATCGGAGATGCAGTGAACCTGGCCTCCCGTATTGAGGCGCTGAACAAGCCCATGGGATCGGATATTCTGATCTCCCAGGGCACGGCAGATCAAGTGGAGGGCATCTACGATCTGGTACCCATGAACAAGATCAAAGTAAAAGGAAAGAGCGAACCCCAGCAAATCTATGCGGTTCTGGGGCGCCTTGACGATCCCGACCGTCCCCGGTCCATGAAAGAACTCAGAGACAAGGTCGGTATAACGGGTGATTTTGACAATATCGCGGATGTCAATACGGAGAAAGAAGAAGTCAAGTATGAGATCATGGATTAGAGATGCAGCGCTGACCCTTCTCCTGCTCTCTGTATTTGTCTGGGCGGGCTGGGAGTTCTACAAGGATCTGAACAGCCAGATTACCCATGAGGGAGGCGAGGTTATCGGGGAGATAACCTTCGTGGAAAACGGGGCCCAGAGGAAGTTCTCCGGCAGAGCCCTGTGGGGGGAGCTGGAGGTCAGCACTCCGGTCTACAACTACGACAGCCTCAGAACCATAGAGGACTCCCAGGCCATAGTCCGTCTTCTGGACGGTACGGAGATCTCCCTGGCCGCCAATACCTATATTGTCCTGGAATGGGGCGAGGATTCCCAGAACATTGAATTTCTGGGCGGAAATATTTCCGCAGCGGGAAGCAGCGGAGATTCCAAACTGCAGATCAAATCGGAAGATACGGTGATCGACCTGAGAGATGCCAGCGTCACCCTGGATAAAACGGGAGCGGAGGGTATAAACCTCTCGGTCGACGAAGGTTCAGTCGGCGTCATATTCGATGGAGAAACAACCAGCATAGAAGAGAACTTCAAGGCCAGCATCACCGGAGAGCTGAAGGTGGAGCAGGATGCGGTAAAGCTGAAGACCCCGGCCAACAACCGCCTTATCGTGACCACTTCTGCCGCCGTTCCCATGACATTCAGCTGGCAGCAGCTCGTTCCCCTGAACGAAGCCAGACTGGAAATCGGAGAGTACAAGGATTTTGACAATTTTTCCAACTTCAAGATTGAAAAGGGCGCCACATCCCTGTCTCTGAACTCCCTTCCGGGAACCTACTACTGGAGGATATCCGGAACAAAAGCGGACGGCACAAGCTATCACAGTCCGGCCAACCGTATGGTTATTATCAGAGACAACGCCCCCAGCCTGCAGGTTCCCGAGGCGGATGAACGCTTCGGATTCAGAACGACCCTGCCCGATCTGGCTTTTTCATGGGAAGCCGCCTCACTCTCCAACGCCTCCAGACTTCAGATCTCCCGGGATCCCTCTTTCGCCACCATCCTGAGAGAGATTGAGGGGCCTGACAACTTTCATACCCTGAGCGGTCTTGATCAGGGGATCTACTACTGGAGAATTCAGCCCCGTTACACCGCAGCCGATCTGATTGCCTATCAGAGACCGGAGGTTCGACGCTTTTATATCGAGAAAAAAGAGGAACAGACAGCACCGCAGTTGATACTCCCGGCAGCAGAGGAGAGGATCAATCCGCTCAAAAACGAAGAAGGACTCCGTTTCAGCTGGAAGGCGGACCGCGAGGTGGGCAGCTATCATATCCTGATAGCTTCGGACCCGGAGATGGGAACCCTGCTGCGCGACCACTGGATGAGCCGGAACTCCTTTCTCCTGGAAGAACTCCCCCCCACAGGAGAGTACTACTGGCAGGTGGAGGGCATGGACAAGGAGAACAAACCGGTTCCCCCCTCGGAGATCCGCCGTTTCTCGATCATGGAAGCGGTATTGGAGATCAATCCCCTCAAACCGGTGCCGGGCAGCCTGAGTGTGGCCGAGAGCTTCGACAACATAGGGTTCAGCTGGCAGAGTACCATCGAGGGGCCCTTCAGAACCGAAGTCTTCCGGGAAGGCTACAGCGCCACGCCCCTGATCTCGAAGATCTCAAAAACAGAGAACACGACCATGGTTCTTCCCGGAACAGGCCGGTACTTCTGGCAGGTGTCCGCCCTGGATGAGAACGAAGAGATCGTCCTGATGAGCGAACAGTCCACCTTTATCATGGAACAGCGTCTTCTGCCTCCCGTGATCACATCGCCTGACGATGAGAGCGTTTTTTCCCTTCTGGGCGACCGTTCCCTGGAAATAAACTGGCTGCCCGTTGCCGATGCGGAGTATTATACGGCGGAACTGGTTCCCCGGAACAGCTCATTCACCTCTCTCAAGATGGAGGCGACCGCAGGCAACTCATGGAGCATCACGGATAAACGGCTTCTCAGAGCGGGATCCTACACCCTCCATGTCAGAGCCCATAAGGCTCTTGAAGACGAACAGGTCAACACGAGCCGCGACGCCCTGCTCGAGTTCACACTGGACCGGGTCCAGGATTACGGGATGCCCCGCCTGATCTATCCGGCACAGGAACAGCAGCTCTCTCAGCTGACAATCATCGATACCAGCCCCTCCTTCCGCTGGACCCAGAGCCCCGTTCTGCCCAGACAGAGGCTGAGGCTTTCAAAGGATCCGAACTTCAGGAGCCTGCTCCTGGATGAAGAACTATCTGTGATGAGCCGTCCCATACCGGAGCTGGAGACAGGGATCTACTACCTCCGCATATTCTCGGAGGACGCGGAAGGGAATCCGGCTCCCCAGTCGGATATCTACTCCTTCACCGTAACCGAAGTCCCCCCCCTCTCCCCCATACGAATACTCCGGCCGGAACGGGGAGAAGTGATCAATATGGAACTGGAAGACCAGCTCCGTTTCAGCTGGATGAAAGAGGCCGGGGCGGACTATTACAGGCTGGGACTTTTCCCCGAAGGCTCCGAAAAAGCCCTGTTCGGGGAAGAAAAATGGCAGAGTACACAGTATAATTTCAATAGACTGGAAGATCTGGATGTAGGCCGATTCAATTTCAGGATTCAGGCCGTCAGGGAAAAGGACGGCGAGGTATTCCAGGAGAGTCCCGTTCTGGAGCTCCCCTTTGAAGTGACCCTGCCTGAAATCACGGAGATTCCCGATATTCTTTCACCGGAGCAGCAGTATGCCCAATGATTTGAAGAAGACGATACTCATACTCCTGGCAGCGCTCTGTCCTCTTGTGATGCCCGCCGCCCAGGAGAGTCCGGAGCTTATAGAACAGGAGCTGGACTGGGAATCGGTAGAAGGGGTATGGGGATATGAAGTCGTTATAAGAGAGGGGAACGATGAGGTCCTTCGTTCTGTCGTGGAAGATTCTTATATCAACTTCTCCCTGCCTCCCGGAGAGTATGAAGTCAATATTCTGCTGCTGAACAAGTTCAAAAAGAGTGTAAATGAAACGGGATGGAAGCCCCTGAGGATCCTCAAGGCCCTGCAGCCCGTAGTCCGGGAATTCAGCCCGCGGCGAGAGTTTCTCCGTTCCTCGGGAGAACTGAAGCTCACGGCCGAGGTCTTCCAGGCCAGAGAGAATACAAGATTTTTCCTCCAGCCCTCTGCCGGAGGCCCCCCGGTGGAAGGAAAACACCGTATCCTGGAGGAGGAGAGCGTCGAGATCAGTTTCCCCATGAGGGAACTGAAGGAGGGACACTACATCCTTTCGGCCGAAGATCCATCGGGCCTGAGCGACCGGGCGGAAGCCTTCACCCTGGAACTTCTGCCCATTATAAAGCCGGAAATTCACAAGGTCAGTATCAGAAAGCTCCTTCAGCAGGAGGTCTATAACGATATCGAGATCAGCGGTGAGAACTTTGAAGAGGGACTGAGCGTCAGAATTCTCCGCAAGGGAAGCGAGTTCGAACCCTACGAGGTCATACGGGAATCGGACAGGATCATCAGAATATCCCTTATCACGGCGAAAAACCCGCCCGGCCGCTATGCCCTGGAGATCACCAACCCTTCAGGAGAGTCGGACCTGAGAAACAACAGCTTCTTTATCGAAGAGGCTCCCGAGATGGAGATCGTCAGTGATATTCCTCCCCTGGAAACCATGACCGTCATGGGAGGGCTCTCCTTTGCCATTCCCGCCGAGGCCAGTTACGGAGACCCCGAACCGGTCCCCCTCGGCCTGGTCTTCAAGGCCCGGCACGACCTTGTCAATTCCCTGTTCTGGCAGGCTCCGGGACTCCGTTACCTGGGAGTGGAACTGGATCTGGACAGCTCCCATATCTACTTCCCCTCCAGTGAGTTCACATACAGTCAGCTGTTTACAGGCCTCTATCTCTACTATAGAGTCAGACTGGTTAGGGGCTGGTCCCTGATCCCGAGAGCGGGAATGGGAGTGACCTTTCTTCATGTTAACGATGACTTTCTTTTTGGAGAGCCCATACAGGGCGATACGGGATACGGTACAGGCCTGGGGGGCAGTCTTCAAAGGCTCTGGTCTAACGGATTCCTGATAGAAGGCGGAATGGACTACCGCTACACCCGCTATACGGGCGGTTATTTCCATACGATCCATCCCTGGCTGGCAGGAGGTTACAGATTTTGAATCTGAAACGACTTTTACCCCTGACCCTGATACTTTTATGTACCGTCCTTCTCCCGGCACAGGAAGATCCCGAGCTGGAGGCCTACAAGGCCTCCATAGCCCGATACAGGGAGAGCGGAATAGAACTTTTTCTCTACTACCCCATGGGCATTCACCTGCCGGGCTGGAGCTATGAATCGAATATGCACGATTTCGGGTCCGTATCCATCAGACTGCCGGGAACGAATTTCAGTTTCTTCGGCCTGGGAGGGGGGGCGGAGCTTGACCTGGGCAGCCGCAAAAGATTCTTCAGAAATGCAGGACTGGGCGCTGCCATGGAGTTAAGCCATATCAGCGACATCAATATGAGAGACGATGTGGGCGGAATGGGGCTGATGCTCAGCTATGCCTATCTCTACTATAAAACGGACTATGACAGTTTTCTGAACTACAGCTTCAGAACGGGTCTGGGAGTCGCCCGGCTCTTCGGTGCCGACGATCTCTATGAGTATCCCGAGGAGCGGGAGGATACCGCAGGTCCCCTCTACAGCCTGGAGGCCGCCGTGGTCTTCCCTCCCGTCCTGAACTTTCGTTTTCAGGCCGGTCTGGGATACCGTATCCTGATGGTCAACAGCGATACAATCCACCTGTTTTCACCCATGCTGAGAGCCGGATACCGCTTCTAGTCCGGAGCCGGGCTCAATCTCCGGAGCCGAGATAATCCTGAAGCATACGGCCGGCGATGCTCCCCGCTCCGGGAAGGTCGGGCATATTGTCTCTGGTAAACCAGCGGGCATCCACGATCTCCACACCGTCGGGTACGGGTTCACCCGGGTCACTGCACTCCGCCGTAAAGGCCAGCATCAGGGAATGAGGCATGGGCCAGGGCTGGGAGCTGAAAAATTTTATATTTTCCACATGCAGTCCCACCTCTTCCAGAACTTCCCGGCGGATGGCATCCTCTGCCGACTCTCCCGGTTCGATAAATCCGGCGATATGGGAGTACCGGCCCTCCGGAAAATTCGCATTATGGGCCAGCAGGATCTCATCTCCCCGGGTAATTCTGGTGATAACGGCCGGAGAAATCACCGGATAATTGAGATTCCCGCAGGAGGGACAGACAAGTACATTTTCCTTTTCAGAGACCTCGGTCCGACTGCCGCAGCTGCCGCAGTACCGGTGATTCCTCCGCCACTCGGCCAGCTGCTTTCCCCGGCTGACGGGCCCCTGTATTCCATGGTCCATCTCCCTGAAGGCCGTATAAAATTCCGTCCAGACCTGTCCGTCCGCCGGCGAGATCTGTCCTCCATAAGAGAGGGCATACAGATTTATCCCCTCCAGCACTCCCAGAAAGATCTCTTCAGAGGGACTGCCCTCAGGAGCTGTATCAAGAACAGGGCTTCCGACCTCATTCAAAAGTATATGTTTTTCCTTCTCCGCCAGAACGAGAAAACGCTGGCCGGCCTTTTCTTCAGGTTTGAAGGAAGGTATAAATTCCATTTTTCGACTCCATGATTTAAACTTGATAGGGTAAAGACGGTCCCAATAACACCTGACCAGGGAGGCAGACCATGGCGAAACCCCTGTCGCTGAGCTCAATCATACAGGAGAACCTGGAAAAGACCTATACCCGGGCTCCACGGATCGATATCAATAAGCAGAGCCGCATTCTGGTGCTCAGTGATTTTCATCTGGGTAACGGGAAACGCAGGGACGAGTTCAGAAAGAACGCCTTCCTTGTGGAAACGATCCTGAGGGAGTGGTATCTCCCCCGGGGATATGCCCTTGTATTGAACGGGGATATCGAAGAGCTTCACCGCTGGAAACTCCCCAGTGTCAGCCGCCGCTGGGAAGGGCTCTACAAGCTTTTCCTGGAGTTCAAAAGGGGACCGGGGCTCTATAAGATACAGGGTAACCACGACAGCAGCAGCGGCTTCCTGTGGAAATCCGGACGCACAGAGGCTGAACTTGAGGTGAACAGTGATATTCTCCCCTCTGTTCTTATGCGTTACGCCGGCCATGAGATGCTCATCCTCCACGGACATCAGGCGTCCCTCTACAACTCGCCCTTCCGGCACAAGATGAACCGCTTTTTCCTGCGCTACCTGGCCCATCCCCTGAATATCAAGAATATCAAGCGGAATCTTCTGAGCGATAAGCCCCTGAAAGCGGAGCAGAGGATTTTCGAATTTGCCAGGAAAAAAGGAATTATAACCATAGCCGGGCATACCCACCGGGCCCTTTTTGAAGGACACTCGGAAGAGGAGTATATGAAGATCCGTCTGGACAAAATGATTCGTGACTATATGAAAATCGACGGGGACGCTCCCGGAGAGCTGGAATCGGCCATAATCAGGACGGCGGAGACCCTGGAGGGTATGCTGGAGAACGAAGATTACAAAAGCCGGGGAAGCATTTACGATCCCCTCTCCCTCTCCTGTCTGTTCAACTCGGGCACGGTCATCCACAAATTCGGAGCCACGGGCATTGAAATCAGAGGGGGGCGAATCTATCTGAATGCCTGGTTTGATACGGGCAACCCCCAGAGCCGCCTTTTCCTTTACGACCGGAACAGTTTTCCCCTGGAGAACTATCCGCAGATCAGAAATTACACCCTGAAATCGGACGATCTGGACTATATATTCACCAGACTTCAGCTCCTGACCGATAAGAAAATAAGAAACCGTATAAAAACCATTGCAGAAGACCCGGTTTTACTTTAATTATTAATACAGGTTTCAGATGAAATTATGCAAACGATAGACGATCAGACTTTTAAGACATCCATTGCACCTGACCTTCAGGATTTTCTGTCCATATCTTCGGGGCTCAGGGGATATGAACCGGAGAAGGTCAACCGCCCTCTTCTCGGACGCCTCCATCTGGAATCATCCCGCTGCGAAGAGCTGCTCGACGCCTATGGCGCACAGAATAACAGCACCTGGAGCCCCTTAAGGAAGATGACTGCTGTTATCAAGGCCTTTTCCCGCGTGGGCTACAGCCTCCTTCACATCAAAAACGCCACACCGTCCTACAACCTCGTTCAGCTGGAAGAGGATTTTGAAGAAGCCACCGACAGGATGATCAGCAAGGCGTTCCGGGTTCTGACAAAGTCCTGCGATGAAATCTGCAAACTCAATGAGACTCTGAATATCGTAACGCATATCAATCCCATTGAAGAGTACCGCTTTGACGAAAATCAGGTTGTAGGACGCCTTGAAAACAACAGGATCAGGAAGG
Organism: Oceanispirochaeta sp.; assembly: GCA_963556075.3. GTDB lineage: Bacteria > Spirochaetota > Spirochaetia > DSM-2461 > DSM-2461 > Oceanispirochaeta. Next base: position 742,543 of record CAUVYB020000002.1, read on the forward strand.
AGTCTCAGGCTCCGGGAAAAACTGCCGTTTACCTGGCCACATCATTTCTGAATCTGGCGGAGGAGAGCCTCCTTCTCAAGATCTATAAAAAACTGAATGAGGATGAGTACGGATCGGCCATCCCCGAAGAGATATCGGAGGAAAAACTGCGGCTGCTGGAGAATAAGTTCCACAATCTGCAGTCCCTCTACGACACCTATCTGTCCGGATCGGATGTGGCTCAGAAAGACCCCAGCCTTCCCGTTATGAGAGGGCATATCTCCGTGGTCTACCATCTTCTGGAGTGCGCCACCAACCTGACCCACTACTACGAACGTCACAGCGTCTATTTCCACAACGAAAAGGTACTGGAAGCGCCCATAGAGGACAAGGATCTACTCCTTCATCTGATGCAGTACTTCATCGCCTTTCCCGAACGCTATATTCTGGCGTCCCAGAAACTCTGTAAGGAGATTCTCAAGCACTACGCCGAGATGGGAGAGATAGAGGTTCCCATACCCAACTACAGGGGATTTCATGTCCGTCCCTCCACTCTGATCGCCAAGATTGTCGTACACTACGGCAGCGACGTTACCATGCTCCTGGGAGACAGCGTGTATAACGCCTCCATGCCCCTGGAACTTTTCCGGGCCAACGAGGAGATCAATCAGGTAAAACGCAAGAGCGTTTCAGAATGTCTGGTCAACCACAAGCTGATCGCCCAGGATATCAGCGCCCAGTACGACACGCCCCTTATGAAGAAGATCCTGCGTATCGTCTTTCTGGACCTGCTGGAAAAGCAGAAGATCATGATCTACGACAACAACTTCTCCTTCGAAGACCTGACTCCCCTGGAGAACGAAACCCTGGGAGAATTTGCCAAGCGGGGCATCGCCCTCTACCTGGCCATGGGAAGAATCGATATCGTCAGCGATACCACCGTCACCTTCAAGGGCGACAAACGGGTGCTTCAGGATCTGGAAACCCTGGCTACCCACGGTTACGGGGAGGACAAGTTCGGAAACAACATCGTCCTTCCCCCGTCCCTTTCCTATCTGAGACGCTGATTCTTTTTACAAAAAAATAACCGGAGCCCTTTGAGGCCCCGGCGTTGGATCATCTGGCCTCCAGGGCAGACCGGAATTCCAGTCCCTCCGCCCCCTTCCGGCAGTAAACCGTATCTCCCTCTGCAAAATGTCCGGCCAGCAGTTCCCTGGACAGGGGATTCTGCACCAGATTCTGTATGGCGCGCCTTAAAGGGCGGGCTCCGAAGGCGGGATCGAATCCCTCTTCGGCCAGATAATCCAGAGCGGCGTCATCAATATCGAAGTGCATCTTCTTCTCTTCCAGCCGGGCTGTCAGTTCCTCCACAAGCAGTCTGACGATACCACGTATCTGATCCCGTCCCAGAGCATTGAAGGTGATTATATCGTCTATACGATTCAGGAACTCGGGTTTGAATTTCCCCTTGAGCATAGTCCTGAGCAGAGCATTGGTTTCATCTCCGGGCCCCTTTTCCAGAATGATATCGCTGCCCAGATTACTGGTCATAATGATGATGGCATTGCGGAAATCCACTACCCGCCCCTGGCTGTCGGTCAGTCTTCCGTCGTCCAGAAGCTGGAGCAGGATGTTGAAAACATCGGGATGGGCCTTTTCAATTTCATCAAAGAGCACAACCGAATAAGGGCGGCGGCGGACGGCCTCGGTGAGCTGCCCCCCCTCTTCATAACCCACGTATCCGGGAGGCGCTCCCACCAGACGGGAAACGGCGAACTTCTCCATATACTCGCTCATATCGATGCGGGTCAGGGCTTTCTCGTCGTTGAAAAGGAAATCAGCCAGGGTTTTGGCCAGTTCTGTTTTTCCCACACCCGTGGGACCCAGGAAGATAAAGGAGCCCAGGGGACGGCCCAGGTCGGAGAGGCCCGACTTGTTCCGTCTGATGGCGTCGGAGATGGCTTCCACTGCGGCATCCTGACCGATGACCCTCTTTTCCAGGGTCTCTTCCAGGATAAGATACTTCTCTTTCTCTGAGCTCATCATCTTGCTAACGGGGATGCCGGTCCAGGTGGAGACGACACGGGCGATATCCTCTTCGCCCACCTCTTCCCGGAGAAGGCTCTTCTCGCCCTGTATCCTCTGAAGCTCAACGGAGGCGGCGGCCAGCTCGGCCTGTGCCTGGGGAAGTGAACCGTGTTTGATTTCCGCGGCACCCGCCAGATTGCCCTCCCTCTCGAACTGGCTTTCCTGGCGCTTGAGCTCTTCTATTCTGGAGTTGAGGTCCCGGATGCCCGAGATCACGCCTTTCTCATTCTGCCACTGCAGATGGAGAGAATCCCGGTCGGCCTGAAGGTTGCCCAGAGTCTCCCGGATGACCACCAGCCTCTCCTTTGAAGCCTCGTCATTCTCCCGTGAAAGAGACTGTTTTTCTATCTCCAGCTGGAGTATCTTCCGCTCCAGACGATCCAGCTCGGTGGGCTGGCTTTCGATCTCCATCTTCAGTCTGCTGGCGGCCTCATCAACAAGGTCTATGGCCTTGTCCGGCAGAAACCGGGACGTGATATAGCGATCCGACAGAACGGCGGCGGAGATCAGAGCCTCGTCACGGATGCGCACCCCGTGGTGTACCTCATAGCGCTCCTTGATCCCGCGGAGAATGGTGATGGAGTCCTCTACGCTGGGCTCTGCCGTATAGACCTGCTGGAATCTCCGCTCGAAGGCGGGGTCCTTCTCAATATGTTTTCTGTATTCATCCAGAGTGGTGGCACCAATGGTACGCAGCTCACCCCGGGCCAGAGCCGGTTTAAGCAGGTTGGAGGCATCAGTGGACCCCTCTGCGGCCCCGGCTCCCATAATGGTATGAAGCTCGTCTATAAAGAGGATGATCTGCCCGTCGGTCTCTGTAATCTCCTGAATAACCGCCTTCAGCCTCTCCTCGAACTCCCCGCGGAATTTGGCTCCCGCTACAAGGGCTCCCAGATCCAGGGCCAGAAGGGTCTTGTTCTTCAAGGAGTCGGGAACATCCCCCTCCACAATACGGCGGGCGAGGCCCTCGGCGATAGCGGTTTTCCCCACACCGGGCTCTCCGATAAGAACAGGGTTGTTTTTGGTCCGCCTCGAGAGGACCTGCATGACACGGCGGATCTCCTCATCCCTTCCGATCACGGGGTCCAGTTTTTCCTGACGGGCCAGCCTGGTCAGGTCGCGGCAGTAGCGGTCGAGGACCTGGTACTGATTCTCAGGATTCTCGCTGGTCACCCGCTGGGAACCGCGTATGGCGACCAGAGCCTGAAGGATGGCGTCTTTGTTGACCCCGTAGCGCTGAAGCATGCCCTGCCCCAGCCCTTTCGAGACGGACATGGCCAGAAGCAGATGTTCCGTGGATACGAACTCGTCCTTCAGCTGAGAGGCCTCCTTCTCGGCCTGACGAAAAATGCCCCTCAGAGCGGGAGCGGGAGCGCTCTCAATGCCGTCGCCGTAGGCTCTGGGTTTGCCGCCCAGGGTATGAAGCAGTTCATCCTGCAAAGAGTCTTTTGAGATTCCCAGGCGGTCCATCAAGGGCGGTATGACCCCATCGGACTGCTGCATCAGAGCCAGAAGCAGATGCTCCTCGTCGATAAGAGTGTGATTATAGTTCTGGGCCAGCCGTGAAGCCTCGGCAATGGCCTCCTGCGCCTTCACCGTATAGTTCTGTGGAGCCATATTTCCCTCCGTTCTCGTTCATTTATGTATGTTACAGCTTAAAAATACTCAGGATATGCAAAGCGGTCAAATTACTTTTGACTGGAAAGAGCGTGCGAAAAAGCGTACATTGAAGATATTCACATCAAATGAGGACGAAAAGTGACAGAAGAGTTGTGTTTATTCAAAGGATTTCAGAAAGAACAGGCTGCCGCGGCCCTGAAGGTCATCTCGGAAGAAGGCGGTGCCACAGGTACACGTTTCGCTCCCATGACAGAAGGGATGAAGTCTCTCAAGATGCAGGAAATCCTGGAGAGGATATCCGAAGGAGAGATGATAGAGGGAAAGGTTCTGAGCGAAGGAAGGCGTGTCGTCTTTATGGGGGTAGAGTCCCAGGAGAGGGCAGTCACCCTGATGAGGGGGATAAAATCGGTTTCCGAAGATCCGGGAGAGATAGCCTTTGCCATGATCACCCGGACCGCTCTGGGCTGGAGCCTGCAGGAGTATGTTGATCATGTCTGTGCCGAACATGAGTATATGAAGACCCATAACCCCGCGGATGATGAGGACATGAAGAGGATAGAATAGACTCCGGACAGGGTCCCCGGGGAAAGGCTACTTCCAGTCGGGAACGATAATCTTCACCACGGCAATCCCGTCCATATCGGCCACATAGGCGAAGTCTCCGGAGGGAGCCGCATCCACGGCGAAGATATTGTTGCAGACAGAGATTTTAAGAGGCTGTTCGCCTTTATTCAATCGGAAGACAGATAACCCGCGGAATCCTTCGGCCAGATAGAGACGCTCCCCTTCGATTTGAAGGCTTTCCGCCTCGGAGGCAGGGATAAAGCCGGTCTGCCGGGGATGATCCGGATTGGTCATATCGAGAATCGCCACCCCGTCCCCATAAAGAACATAGAGAACGTCGTCTTTCAGAAGGAGCTGCCGGATTCCCTTATAGACGCTGAATCTCTGCATTTCCCGGAAAAGCCCGTCAAATTCACGGGCCAGAATCAGTCCGTCACGGGCGTCTCCCACAACCAGCAGGGAACCGAGAAACAGGGCATCCCGGGGATCGGTGCTGTAGAATCGGGATGAGATATCCCAGTTTAACAACTCCCCGGAACGGCTCTCTTTGAAAAAGAGTATGCCCTCTCCCGAAGAAACCACCGCAAAACGGGAGCCGTAGGGCAGGACCCGCCGGGCCCTGCCGCTGACCGAGAGCTCCAGTACGGGAGTGCTCTCCGGACGGTCCATACGGAAGGCCTTCACCCCCGCCGGACCGTCAGCCACATAGAGATAATCATCCAGAATCAGCATATCTTCGGCAAATTCAGACGGAAAGATCCGCAGAAGAGCGCTTTTATCCATTCCGGCAGGACTTTCAGCCCGATAAACAGCGACCCCCCCTGTTCTGTCGGCCACCCAGAGCTGCCGTCCCGAGGCCAGTACGCCATAGGCTCTGCCGGGAGTGTCCCAGCGCTGTCGGATGAAGGATTGTCCATAGAGATAGGTTCTGACGACCTTGAGACCACTCACATCCGCCAGCAGAGCGTAATCCTCTGCCATGGCCAGGGCCCTGATTTCCCGGCTGGAGAAGAGCCCGTAATAACGGGGAGAATAGGGATCGCTGACATCCACAGCCTTCATTCCGCCTGTTCCATCGGCGATCATGGCATAATTTTCCCAGAGTCGGATCATGCGGGTGTCGATGCCTTCGAAACGACTGATTTCCCGCAGACCCTCCCCGTCGTCTTCAACAAGGATGACCATCCCTTCAGTTCCGCTGGCCAGATAGATCAGGGATTCTTTCAACAGCAGGTCATAGACCGGGCTGTCACGAAATTCCGCAATCTGCCGGGGACTGTAGGGATTGCTGACATCGAGGATGACCAGACCGCCATCCCCCAGAGCCGCATAGAGCCTACTGCCTTCCAGAACGATCTGCTGAGCCTTCAATTCACGAAGGCTGCTCAAACGCTGGGGATTCTGTCTGTTCCGTATATCGAAGATCTGCAGTCCCAGCTGACCGTCACCCACAAAGATCAGCTCTTCCCGGGCCGCAATGCAGCGGGCATCGGGGGTGACCCTGTTCAGTACGGTGAAGGGCCTCTGGGGCTCCTCGATATTGACCACCTGAAAGCCCTTGTCTCCCGAAGCGAGGTAGACATACTCATCACCCAGAAAAACATCATGAACCCCTTCCTGCTCCAGAAAGCCGATGCTCTCGGGTTTCTGGGGGATGGAGATATCCATGATATGAAAGCCCCCCTCTCCGGCGGCGACAAACGCATAGTCTCCCCGAACGGCGATTTTTTCGGGAATGATCTGCCTGTAATGGGAGGCAAGGGTCATCTTATCGGAGGGAGACTCGGTACTGACCGCGGCTACGGCGTAGCTTAAGGGACCGGCCACATCCGCCGGTTCGATTCGATAACGGTAGGTGTTGCCGAAGGTGGCGGTGGCGTCGATATAGCTGTTCTCTTCTATGCCGTCCGCCAGAAGGATGAAATCATCATCCTCCCTGCTCCGCCAGATTCGAAAGCTGCCGGCTCCGGGAATCTCCTTCCAGCTGAGCCGAATTTGTTCAAAACCGCCTTCCGCCTTCAGCTCCAGGGTGCCGGGAGCCAGGGGTACGGCCTCCAGGATTTCGGAACGGAAACGACCTTCGGTATTCAGAATCTCCACTCTGGCCCTGTAGCGTCTGCCGTTAACGCTCCCGTCGATGACGAGAGGAGGTTTCACTCCCGTAAAGTTCAAATCAGGGTCGTCTTCCGGCATCCTGTCCGGATCATCTGTAAGAAAAAGAGTCTGCTCCAGCGCTCCGGGAACCTCCTCCCAGTGAAAGGCCAGGCGGCCGTCCTGGGGGGTTATGGTAAAACTGGGGATATCCCCGCGGCCGGGAACGAGAAAAACCTCCAGACTCCGAACCGACTCGTTTTGCCCCTCTGCTTCCAGAACCAGGATCTGTTCCCCCGTTCTTGTTTCCATATCAAGGGCAATAAAAAAGGAGCCGTCCCTCCCCAGGGGGATCTCACCCTCCAGGGTTCTGTTTTCAGAATTTCTGTCCCGGGGAAGCAGACGGAAACGGAGTTCCCGGAAGCCCTCCAGACCGAGAATCCCTCTGTAAGGATCTTCAAGCCGGCCCTTGACGGCCAGCAAAGCCCCGTAGGGACGCTCCTCCTCACCTGATTCCAGAAGAATCCCTGGAGGCTGATTCCCGTCCCGCAGAGAGATACGCTGACGGCTGATCCGTCCGCCGAAATCCTCGGATTCGAGGATCAGCTCCTGCCTGCCTTCCAGTCCGGCGGTCATCAGATCCAGCTGAAAACTGCCGTCGGACTCCATAAAGACGGGATTACTCCAGTCCCCCTGCGACGGGATGCGCCAGCCGAGGCTCTTCACCCGGCCCTCTTTACGGTCTTCAAATCCTTCCACAGGAACGCAGCGGCCCTCCAGCAGCAGGGAGGAGCGGTAATAGTCTCCGCTCAGGGGGCTGGTCAGAAGGATGCGCGGTCCTTCGGTCAGCAGGGGCTCGGGTTCAGGGTCCTCCCCGGCAGGATCCGGTTCTGCAATCCCGGACTCGGGAACGGCCTCAGGCTCCGTCACAACGACAGGCTCAGGCTCAACGACCACCGGCTCGTCCGCTGCCGCCTCCTCTATCGCAGCCATGGCAGGCTCAGGTTCAGCGACCACCAGCTCCTCCGCTGCCGGCTCAGCATCAGTTTGAGGCGGATCCTGCTTCTCCTCCGGCTGAGAGGGAAGTCTCTGCTCTCTCTCTTTCGGCAGAACCGCGATTGTCTCGACTCGGCTCTCCTCGGCAGGCTGGGGCGGTCCTGGCGTCTTTTGTTCCTCTCCGTTGAAACTCAGGATATAGAGAGTTCCATTATCCAGATCCAACTCGTCGCTGCCGGAGATTTCAAGAACGACTTCAGCTTCCCTTTTTTTTTCCGGTAATCCCGTTTCCGACGGCATTGGAATAGCGACCGCAGCTCTCTCTGATGTCGGCATGCTCTCTGATGTCGGCATGCTCTCTGGTGCCGGGATGCTCTCTGCTTCCGGCATCGGAGGCTCGGAATGATCGATAGATTGCTCCTTCACCGGGGGAGGAGCTGCCGTTCTGTCCGTGACCGGAGCCTCCTTCGAACAGGAGACAAGAGAGATCCCCACCACTCCGGAGAGAAACAGCATGATCCTCTTCAAGCTCAGTTTCATCTCTGCCGCCTTCTCATCAGGTAGAGGAAAAATACGGTCAGCAGAACTCCCATGAGTACGATCAATGCCTTCACCGTAAGATAGAGGGCCGAGCTGTTACTCTGTTCGGCAGAATCATGGCTCAGGGAGACCTCGATCTCACCGGCAGCCGAGGAGACCAGGGGTGAAGCGGAGACCCTGACAGTCCTGGGCTCGAGGATTTCGGGCTCCAGGGCCGCCGTCATGGCCAGCATCTGCGCCGTACTCATCTCAACGGAAGTCAGTGTATCAAGAAAAGCGTTGTAGTCCGCCCGCTTTTTTTCCACCTGTTCCATGGCCCGGCTCAGGGCCTCAATACCCGTATTCAGATCAGGCCGCTCGACAATCCGGGGCGGGGCCGTATGCACCGGTCCTGTTTCGACCGCAGCCGTCAGGCTCTTTCTCTTGAGGGACTTCATCTCATCCAGGGCTTCGACTTTCATTTCCGATGAAAGGGAAACGGCCTCTTCTGGATTTTCTGTAATCCTGAGCCTGCCGGTCATAGCTCCGGATCTCTGTTTATAGGAGCCCTTTGAACCGGAAGAGCCGGAGCTCGAACCGGAGGGATTCTCAAGTGTCAGATCCGAGAAATCATTACCCACGCCTCCGTATGCCAGGGCAACAGAATTATCCACCGTATAGACACCGGGGTTTCCGGCAGCATCGACAACGCCGGAGAAGGTGAATGTATAGGTTGTATCATCGGCAAAGGCCGCTCCGGTCACGGTCAATTTTTTGGTTCCATCGTTCCAGGACTGACTTCCCCCCGGGTCGGGAGAGATTGAGGGCAGGGAGCTGTAGACGAAACTGCTGTCAAAATCCAGAGTCATCACGGTGGTCAACGGATACACATCCCTTGTCACACTGTCCAGTACAGGGGGCACCGTATCCACAGTGAAATCATACTCGGAGGAGGAACCGGACTCATTGCCGGCATGATCCACGGCTCTGATCCTCAGGGTATGAGAGGCCGTCGTATCGGGGGCAATCAGATTCCCGGCCTCTGCCATGGTGAGTGCTGCTGTCGCTGCAGAGCCTTCGACAACATCCCCGTATCCGCCGCTGTCCAGATTGAACGTGAATCCCAGATAGTCTGTGATGCCGCTGGTAAACGATGAAAGATCTACATAACTGCCGGAGTTGCTGGCCCCGGAGTTGAAGTAGTCTCCCGAGAATCCGTCACCGGCGAGGGAAAAGGAACCGCTCGCCAGAGTCGGAGAAACCGTATCAACAGTCACAGACTCCGTGATGTCCGTATGGTTCCCCGCGGCGTCATAGAAACGTATACCCACACTGTAGCTGCCGTCGCTCTCGCTTTCCAGGTCGCTCACATCTACGCTGAAGGCGTTTGAGGAGATATCGCTCTCCGAACTGTAGCCGGCACTGTTCACATCGCTTCGGTAGCTCGCGCAGTCGGCATTGACAGCGCTGAAGTCCAGGGAAGAATCGTTTGACGCGGAGTTGTTGATGTAGTTGTCGCCGTTGCTTGTATAGCCGCCGTCGCCGCTCATCCCCGTGGTATAGCCGGAGGTCGCAGGATCTATGGTATCCAGAATCACATCGAAGCTTGCACTGCTGCTGTTCCCGGCCGCATCTATGGCTTCAATACCTGCCGTATAGGTCCCGTCGGCATCGTCATCCAGCTCATCCACATCGATAGACGCATCTCCGCTGCTGACACTCAGAGCCCCAGCTGTAACATCATCAAAGCTGTATGTGATGGTGTCATAGTCACCGGCTGTGGTGCTGATGCCGCTGATATCCAGGACATTATCGGAAGAACTATCGATCTGAGCGTTGTAGTAGTTTGGTGCGGCATAGGCCGTTCCGGAAGGTGTAAAGCTGACTCCGGAAAAGTCCGGCGGAGTGATATCAACTGTAAAACCGAGAGTTTTATCGGCATAGTTTCCGGCCTTGTCGTAGATGCGGACCGTGGCCGTATGAGAGGTCCCGTCCTCATTACCGAAACTTCCGCCGCTTTCATCCATAAGATCGACAGATGCATTCCCCGTTACTGCCGCCGCCGTATTGAAATCAGTCTCAAAGACCTTATAGGCGAAGGAGTAGTAGTTGGTATCCAGATCCGAATCGAGTCCCTGGACAAGCAGCTGCTCACTGTCATCGTAATAGGAGTTGACAAAGCCGCCTCCCACGGGGATTCCTGCAGAGGATTCATCCAGGCTTAAGCTCAGAGCCGTTACCGTCGGCGGGGTTTTGTCGTAATAGAGCGAATAGCCGCTGTCATCGACCGAATAACTGCCGTCATCCAGGGTGTTACCGGCCTTATCCATCAGGTCGATATCCAGGAGAACCTGACCGTTGCTGTCGGAGGACGTCGTCGTATAGCTGAAGGTCCTGAGACTTCCCGTATCACTGGTCGTCAGGCTGTTGCTGCCGTACAGGATGGAGTCGCTCTCTATATCACGGGGAGTCGTCTGGTTTATGGTCAGAGAGATAGTGTCTCCCTCCCCGGACCAGTGCTCCTGATCGCCTGCATAGCTGACGGCTCCGCCGAAGGTCATGGTCAGGGTTCCGTCCAGGTCACCCTTGTAGTAAGTGATAGACGATTCCACATCTCCACCGGCGGTCAGATCACTGTCTTCAACGGTCGTCGAATTACCGACCATATCGGCAGCCGTAATGCTGAGGGGAATGGTGCTGTTGTTGTAGTCTGTGTCCATAGCCCCCAGAGCTCTAGTATAGGACCAGCTTCCGCTTCCGGAAGAAGAATCGAGAGGCTCTCCGTAAAGACTGAACACATAAGAGCCCGTATCTATCATGGTATCGGTGATTCCGAAGTCCAGATAGATGGTATCGCCCTCTCTGGCATAGTCGGTATTGGTGTCGTTATTGCTGTTGAACCGGGTTACCGTAATCTCCGGAGGCGTTGTATCCAGAAAGACGGGAAAGGACTTCTCGCTTGTGTTACCGGCTATATCCGTAACCTCTATGACCGCTGCATACTCAGCATCGGCATTATCCAGTATGGAAGTACCTGAACCCGTATCAAGAGCGTCAACGGATACCGTTCCCGTCCCCGTTTCCAGAGTGCCGAAATCAGTATCAAAGAGCTTGTACCTGAAGCCGGAGTAGTTGGTATCCAGGGCCAAACCGAGACCGGAGATTTCAAGCTGCTCATCATCATCACAGTTCCCGGTCAGATATCTGAGATCACTTGCAGTAATAACCGCACCGGTACCGCTGACATTCAGCATCAGTCCGACGTCTTCCGCTGCTCCCAGATCGGGAGCCAGTCCATCCAGGGTAATGCCGCCGATGGATACGCTGTAGGAGTTTCCGGCCATGTCTACGATGGAATACGCCATGGTGATGGCCCCGTCGGTCAGACTGCCCGTATGGGCGGCCGTATAATTATAATCACCGCTGCCGGAAGAGGACGCTGCGTCTTCGGAATTTGCCCCGTCCACCAGAATAACGACGGATGTGGGAGTGTGGGTATCACGGCCCGATGATATCTCCAGAAGAACATCCTCACCCTGACGGGCCCAGCTATCCTCGGCATTGAGGGTGCTGTCGTCATCGGCAGACAGGGTGTTGGTCAGGAAGGTGGTGTAAGACTCGGTTCCGTCATAGTAGGTCACCGGACTTGTCAGGGCGGTTTCACTGTAGGTTGCAGCGTTGCCCAGGCGGTCTTCCACCGTAATGGAGAAAGGAATACCCGTATCGCTTGTGGCTAAACCGTTCCACTCCGCTCCCGTATAGTCGAAGCTCATGGCCCCGGTGCTGACGGCGGTTCCGCTCTCCAGGGTTCCGCTGCCCAGATCGATATCGAGACTCAGCTCATCCGTATCCTTGAGATCCAGATTTTCAGAGAGGGTGAAAGAGAATTCAACGGTACTGCCTTCGTTGGCATACGCATCGCCACCCTGATCACCGGTAAAACTGAATCCCGTGATGGTGGGGGCCGTATTGTCCTGCACCATATTTTTCAGAACACTGCTGGTCTGATCCGCATTAAAGGCGGCTTCGATGAAGATCTTGACGATCTCCCCATCATTAGCGGAAAGAGTCCCATAGTTCCCGAGGGCGGACAGTTTGTCGTAGTAGTTAATGGTGAAATCATTGTTAACAAAGTCGATATCAATGCTCGCATCCGGATAGCTGTAGACAGGGGTCTCTTCCCCGTCGTACTGCAGGGTGTAGCGGAAGTAGTGAATATCCGAAGACTCGTTGATATCATGGGTCCCCGTCACGGGATCATACTGTCCCGTATCGGTGGAGAAGTGACTGTAGAAGTTGTTGCTGTCCACAGAACTGGGAAGGAGAAAGGGCCCCTGTGTATTCTCTGAAATATAGACAGTGCTCTCCGTCTCATGTCCATTCATGTCGGTGGCCACCATTTCCAGAATGACGGCTCCCGAGAGACTGTCGGGCATATAGATATTATCGGCCGTGAAGGTCCGGGTAGCGGGGTCATAGACGAAGTCGACCTGATAGGTGATATCATCAATAACATTGCTTACCAGACAACTGTAGAGACCGGTTCCTTCATCGTAGTAAGACTCTGTGGTGACTCCGTCGTAGGGATTCGTATAACTGGCCTCTTTGTCAAGAACAAGCTCAACGCTGTAAAAATTGGCAAGGCTCCAGCTGATGGAGTAGATTTCATCGTCCGAATCCTTATCTGCCGATGAGTTTCCCAGAGAACCGCTTAGGTAGACATTCTCGGTAGCGATATATTTGTTTTCATTATCATCCTGATCCAGCAGGGTATAATCCAGCCATGGTCCCGTACTTTCGGAAAGGGAGACCTTCTCCTCTGTCTCGTTCCCATTCCTATCGACGGCCTTAACAGTAACCGAGATATAACCGCTCAGAGGATTGGGATCCACGGTGGAGAAGGAAAATGTGCAGAGTCCTGAATCCGAATCATAGAGAATCTCATCCGGCCCCCCCGAATCATCCTGAGTCACACTCCCGCCGCTGATATTTATCTTCCCTCCCCGGAAGTCATCATTGGAAACCGAAAACTCGATACTGGCGAGATCCCCCTTGCCATCCCCTTCGCTCTTGGCATCATCAATAACCTCGAGACTGAACTCGACCTCGGAATAGTAGGCATCGTTAGCCTCCGGACTGATAACGCTGATGCTGGGCACCAGGCCGTCTTCCGCCGCCATAACATCATCCTCAGTCAGAGGATCGGGACAGGAGATCAGCAGCGCTGCGGCAGACAGGATGATGAAAAATGAGAAAAAGGACTTCATCGGGAAGCCTCCTCTTCGCCCTGTCTGGCGGAAGCGGCAGCGCCGTCTTCCCTGAGATAGGAGTACTCGCGTAGGAGGGAGGGATTTATCTCTGCAAGCTGCCGGGCGTACTCGGCGGACTTGTCGAAATTCTGCAATTCATAGTAACAGCGGGAGAGGTTCAGGACCACTCTGGCATAGGCGGCCGATGAGGTTCTGTTTTTGGCAAGGTACTCCTGCTCCACATTATGGTAAAGGCGCAGAGCGTTCTGATACTGTCCCTTGAGATACATAATATTGGCCAGATTAACCTTGGAGGGGAGGAAGTTACGGTCCAGAGCCAGAGCGTAGTTGAAAGCCTGCTCAGCCCGGTTGTACTGACCGAACTGGGTACTGATGGTCCCCAGAGTGTTGTAGGCGCTCTTGCTGTCCTTTTCACGGGCCTTCTGCTCGTAAACGGAGATAATCTTGTTGACAAGCTGATCCGTTTCAACAGAGACGGAACGGGCAATGACGCTCTTATCTCCGTACTGAAGCCCCAGATCCGTCTCCTTCAGACCGACGGGACGGAAGATCTGCTGGGCTTCCCGGGTCAGATAGAGTCCCCTCTTTTCCCGTTCATCCTCATACTTGTTAAACTCTTCGGCTCCGACCTCCCAGGCATCCGCAAAGCCGGAGCTTCCAATCAGGGTAATCTCCACCGGCACCCAGAGCTCCCCGTTAATATTGAGGGTCCGGGTCTTGTCCGGATGAATCTGCTGATAGTTCCTGGCCTCTTCCCTTGTATTGAAGGCCGCATAGATATGTCCCGGCGTGGTGATAAAGGCCGTTTCTATTCCCACCGTCTCCATCAGACTGCAGTAAAGAGCCGTCAGGTCGTCACAGTCGCCTGTTCCCCGTTTCAAGGTATTCCGGGGCAGACTGACCTTGTCGATAACCAGAGGGTTCTCCTGGGCCGCATCAAAGGGCGATGTCGGATCTCTCTGATAGATACAACCGATCTCCGTCAGGCCGTAGTAGATCTGAAGGCCCACCTGCAGAGCCTCGTTGAGACCCGGATTCACCACATCCCTGGCACTCTGCCGCACAAAGCTGGAGTAGTTCCGAAGAGCCGAATCGGAGGGAGTGATATAGGCGGACATCTTGCGGTCATCGTCCCAGGTCAGGGACTCTTTGTCATAAAGGTCATAGGAAACTGTCAGGACCTGATGGGCCGCATTCCCCCGGGCCTTGTAATCCACAAGGACCTCCCCCGTCAGCGGGGTGATTCCCTCTACCGCGAAAACCTCCTGATTATAGGCCGCATAGAGTTCTATCTTTTTTGTTTCCCCGGGATCCAGCTGACTGATCGTACCGGCTTTGGTGGGAGCGTCCATAAAACCGGCCTGCATAAAACTGATCTGCACGTCCCGGATGGGATATTTTTCCGTATTGGTCAGCTCCAGCTCTCCTATGGGGTTTTTGGAATAGTAACTCTGCATGGAGGCGAACAGAGGCTGAAGCTCAAAGTCGCCGAAACGGATACTCTTGATCCTGGCCCTGGGATCGTCGGGGTCGGTTCCCGTCCTGTAGTGCAGAGCTATCCCGACGCCGTAGGAGAACCCGTTAAAACGCTCCAGGGCGGACAGGGAACGGCTGTAGCGGATGGAGGGATGAATGCTGAGACTGAAGTTGAAGTTGGGATTGAAGGCCGCATAGCCTCCAATGCCACCGGAGAATTCCCAGGCACTTTTCGAATTCCCGGAGGTCACATCGATATCCGGAAATACGGCATACCCCATCCCCAGAAAGAGATCCCCTCCGAACTCCAGCTGTTTGCTGAACTTGTGAGCATAGAAACAGCCTGCGGTCATGCCGTACACATTATGTGCAAACCTTTCGGCATCGCTGTCACCGGTCTGCAGAGGGCTGACCAGCTTGATTCCCAACCCCGCATAAGGCTGGACCTGGGGCATGGACTTGAAGGAATAGACCCCGTTGAACTGAAAGGAGGTAAAGCGGTACTCCTCATCGTAGTTTACGGAGACCGGGGTAAGGCTCTGATACTCCAGACCGAAGGCCAGAGGACTGCGGTATTTATCGTTATAGTCTATCCCATAGTTGAGGACGACTCCATCTGTAGTTGAGGACGGCTCTTGTGCGGATAGTAAGAGAGTCGTCAGTACAAAAATGAGAATAATAGTCAATGAGAACTTTTTTGGATTGAGAATCACCGGCAACTCCCCTATTTTTATATTGTAACATCAAATGGCTATGAATTCACAGAGAGCTTTTTCCCCATCCTCTGTTCTGATATGATGTTCTGTATGAGAATCACCCTGCTTGGAACCGGAACATCCCACGGAATCCCCGTGCCCGGTTGCTCCTGTCCCGTCTGCCTGTCTGAAAAGAAAGAGAATAATCGATATCGCTGCTCACTGTGGATAAGAGACGAGAAGAGCAGCGTTCTGATTGATACGGCTCCCGAGTTCCGCCTCCAGGCTGTCCGTGCGGGCATCTCCTCCCTGGACGGAGTTCTGATTACCCATGATCATGCCGACCATCTTCACGGCATTGACGATCTGAGGTCCTTTTCCTGGAAGAAGAGCATCCCCGTCGCAGCCCAGAATACGGTATGCCGGGTGATAAAAGAGCGCTTCCCCTATATCTTCTCCCCTCCTGCCCAGAAAGGAGGCGGTCTGCCTCAGCTGGAGCTGCGGAGTCTGGAGAATAAGGAGAAGATCAGATTCGGAACCCTGGAGTTTCAGCCCATCCCGGTTATGCACGGAAAACTCCCCGTCTACGGATACCGCTGCGGCAGCTTCGCCTACGTCACCGATTGCAGTGCCATTCCCGAAGCCTCACTTTCCCTTCTCAGGGATCTTGATGTTCTTGTTCTGGGCGCCCTGCGATTCAAACCTCACAGGACGCACTTTTCCATTCCCGAAGCCCTTGAAATTATAAAAAAAATAAGCCCGAAACGGGCTTATCTGACGCATATCTGTCATGATGTTGAACATTTCCGGCTAAAGGACGATCTCCCGAAAGGGATAGAACCGGCCTGGGACGGTCTTGAAATTGCCGTCCCCTAATAACCGAGGGATAGAAAAGCGTCTTAGGCCTTAACAACCTTTCCGGCTTTAAGGCAGCGGGTACAGACTTTCATGGACTTGGGAGTACCACCGATAAGGGCTTTAACCTTCAGAAGGTTGGGCTTGAAAGTTCTTTTGGACTTCACACCGATGTGCTGACCGGCTCCGCCTTTCTTCTTAGGAAGACCCTTTCTGGGTACACTGTGTCCCGCAACAGTTCCTTTTCCGCAAATTTCACATTTTCGAGACATATCTATTTCCTACCTTATGTTTCTGCTTAAATGAGCGAACTGAAATATATCAAATAGAAAAAACTATGTAAAGCCGAATTCTGCCGTTTCGACCGTGAATTCCTTATCGCATTGAAATTTATTCGTTTTTCAAGGGCCATTCCGCCTGAAGGGGGGAGAAATTTCCCGCCTCAAGACCCCAGTTTTCCCTCTGAAAGGCCTCCAGCCCTTCCGCCCAGCTGCGAAAAAGTCCCGGAGCCCCATCCTTTTTCTGTTCAAGGAGAGCCTTGAACGAGGGATAACCCGCCGCTATCCGAATCATCCTGGGCATCAAGTAGTCCGAGGCGTCAGAAACCGGCTGCTGTGTAAAATAGGCCTGAAACTCGTTCATCATCAGATCCTCATCCTCCGGATCATAGGCGTTCCAGGCCAGGTAGAGACGCCAGAGTTCCCGGTCATCCTCAGCCAGAGACTCCCAGAACTGCCTTACGAAATCCCTATATTTCTTTTGTGTAAAATAGATTCCGTGGGACGCCTCATGGGTGAAAAAGCGGTAGCGCAGACCGGGACCGGATTCCAGAGCCATGGAGTTGACAGCCCCCCGGCCTTCCGTAAAAGTTTCGCCCTCCCGGATCAGGATGCCTTCTCTGACGAGCAGATCCCTGAGAAAAAGCTCCTCCTCATAAAGATCGGTCCCCAGGTCTTCACATCTGTTGAAGAAAGCAGCCAGATCCGAAGCCCTGTAGTCGTTGGCATTCCAGCCGTGCTTTCCCTTGAGCTCTTGATTGCTGAGAATCCGCCCGCGGAATCCCTTCTTCTCCACAAAGAAGGCCAGGCGCCTGAAAAAGCGGTTCTGCACCTCATAGTTCCGACAGTCGAAGATCAGAACCTCGGGAAGGGATGACCAGCGGTAGAGCTCGAAATCCCTGTTTCTCCATCGTGCAGGATCGGCATTCAGGATCTGCATTCCCTCTCGCTCGAGAGGGACGGGAAACTCGGGGCGGACTTTTATGGCAGATGAGAAAGATTCCAGACCGGACAGGGGAGAGATCATCCACTCCTCCCCCCGGGGAGAGGGGAAATGGAAACGTCTTGTCCTGCTGTGAGCCCGGAGAGCGGCGCTGTACTCCGAGGGCCCTTTGATCATGACAGGCTCCGGATTGACCATCGTAAGTACTAGATCGACCGGGGCGTCTTCTCCTCCTGCCGGCGGGGTGGCGGGGAGAAACACGACCAGCTCTTCCGGCCGATCCGAACTGACCCGCCCCACAGGATCCCCGGAAGGTGGATTAAAATAGAAGCGTGCTCCCGGAGGGAGACAAAGAGCCTCCAGCTCCGAAGCCCCGTTCAGAAGGACCTCGAAGAGGCCTCCTTCTGCTGACGCCGGAAGCCGCAGACTCTGCTCGGCTGCGGAGCCGGAATAGACAAGACGCAGCTCCATGGCCGCTTCAGAACCGGGAGCGATGAACAGGCGGCTCTCCTTTCTGGGAGGGTAAAAGGCATAGCGGATAGAATTGACTGAGGGATGAATCGGGGCATACGAAGGGTCTGCCCCAGACGAAGGAGTCCGAAACTCTCTGAGATCCGACTGTGTATAACAGCCGTCCGGCTCTCCCGAGAACAGAAGAACAGGCATAATAACAAGAAGCAGAAGGAGTTGAACTTTTTGCATAATTCCGTACACCTTTATAATATAAACCAAGGCCGGCCGTAAAGAAGGTAGTAGACCATGACAGCGATATCCCTGATAGCTCTCAGTCCCCTGCAGGGGGCGGAGGGAGAGTTGAAAAAGTATATCCGAGCCAATCCCCAGTGGCTCTCTCCCCTCCCTCTGATCATCCCTCTCCATTGCTTCAGAGACTCCTTTCCCAGGGACAGAATTGACCCCGGGAAACTGAAAACTCTTCCTTCGCTCTCCCTCTCAGGCCCCCTTGAGAAGGACGGAAACATAGTCTTGCCCCTCGATTCAGAGATTGCTCCCTCGACAGAGTCCTATGCAAGGAAGATCCACGGGAAAGCCCTGCCTCCCGCTGTTGACAGCCCCTTCTCATGGAGCGGACTGCTGCTCAATCCGGCGGGACTCGAACCGCTCCCGGAAGGGAATACGGAGGCGACCGCATTCCGCCGCTTCTGTTACAAGCGCTGGCAGATAGGCTTGTACCGCATCATGTATGATGAAAAAAGGATGTGGTGGGAGGATATAAAGCTCCGCTGCCTCTGGACGATACGCAAAGGCTGTTCATGATTTCCACTAACTATCTTAGTCCCTCCTCATGGTTTTTCTTGCTAATTCATAGTATTTCTGTTAAAAATAACCATGGATAACAAACTGAAACTCACCCCGAGCCTGGAGGACTATCTGGAAGCGATCCTTCTGCTTGAGGAGAAGAACCGCGTTGCCCGCGTAAAGGACATTGCCGAAAAGCTTTCGGTTCAAATGCCATCCGTAACGGGAGCGCTTAAGAATCTGAAGGGCAAAGGATTAATCGACTACGAGAAGAATTCCTTTATAAACCTGACCGAACAGGGAAAGGAAATAGCCGAAACCATCCTGAAAAAGCACCATATTCTGGTCAGTTTTCTGGAAGAGGGACTTCTGATCGATCATTTGAAGGCGGAGGAGGAAGCCTGCCGGATCGAGCACTCCATCGACCAGGATACGGCCCGGAGGATCAAAAACATCTCCCGCTTCCTGAAAAACAACTTTGACGGAAGAGAAGAAGAACTTGAAAAGCTGGTGACGGGAAAGGCATGAAGAACTTCCCATCCACAATCATCAGACAGACGACGGTCGCCGAAGGGTACAGAGAGCTTGAGTTCAGCTGGCCGGGAGACTGCGAAACTCCTCTCCCGGGACAGTTTCTGACCATCCGCATACAGGACAGCGCCATTCCCCTGCTGAGACGGCCCTTCGCCCTCTCCGCATTCAAGGGAGGAAGCGCCTCCATCATCTATCAGATCAGAGGCAGGGGGACCTCCATCCTCTCCACCCTTCCCGAAGGAAGCCCCCTGGACATTCTCAGTCCCCTGGGGAACAGCTTCAGCATGCCGGAAAAGGGTGAAACAGCCCTTCTGGTCGCAGGGGGCATCGGACTCGGTCCCATCCTGTATCTGGCCCGGGAACTCGACCGGCAGGGCCGCAGCCCCCTTCTGGTATTCGGCTGCAGAAACAGCTCTCTCATACCCGCACTCCCCGCTCTTGAAAACGGACGGATTCAGTTCTGTACGGATGACGGCTCGGAAGGCTATCACGGCACCTCTGTGGGATATTTGAGAACTCTTGACGCCTCCCGGCTGAACAAAGCCCGGCTGTACGCCTGCGGTCCCCATCCCATGCTGAAAGCCTGCCATGACCTGGCCCTCACCCTGGGGATTCCCTGCGAGACGGCCATGGAAGAGATGATGGCCTGCGGAGTGGGCGCCTGTATGGGCTGCGCCGT
Source organism: Oceanispirochaeta sp. (assembly GCA_963556075.3). Taxonomy (GTDB): domain Bacteria; phylum Spirochaetota; class Spirochaetia; order DSM-2461; family DSM-2461; genus Oceanispirochaeta. The sequence continues at coordinate 762,387 of CAUVYB020000002.1, forward strand.
GGAACTGGACGATCCCGTTCAGAAATATGCCCGGGTCTGTAAAGACGGACCCGTATTCCAATCCAGGGATATAAAATGGACCTGAGTACAACCATTAGAAACAGAACCCTTCCCAATCCCGTCGGAGTCGCCTCTGGCACCTTCGGTTACGGGGAGGAGTATGCTCCCCTGACAGACCTTTCCAGACTGGGAGCCATTTATACCAAGGCGGTAACCGTAGAACCGCGGCCCGGAAATCCCCTGCCCCGCCTGGTGGAAACTCCCGCAGGAATGATCAACTCCATCGGATTGGCCAATGTGGGAACTGAGCGCTTCCTGAGCGAAAAGATCCCCTTTCTGGAGACTCTCAGCTGTCCCGTCATCCTGAATGTGGCCGGAAGCCTGGAAGAAGAGTATGCCGAGGTGATCCGCCGTGTGGATGACCAGAAGGCGATATGGGGCTATGAGGTCAATATCTCCTGTCCCAATGTCAAAAAGGGGGGGCTGGCCTTCGGTACCGATCCGGTCCAGGTAGAGCGTCTGACTTCGGCCCTGCGGAAACTGACGGACAAGCCCCTGATTATGAAGCTCACGCCCAACGTCACCGATATTACAGCCGTGGCAAAGGCTGCAGAAGCCGGCGGCGCCGATGCGGTCGCCTGTATCAATACGGTTATGGGCATGGTGGTGGATATTCACAAGAGAAAACCTGCCATTCCGGCGATCACCGGAGGGCTGTCCGGCCCCGCCATCAAACCCGTAGGCGTTGCCGCGGTCTACCGGGTCAGCAAAGCCGTTACGATCCCCGTTATCGGACTGGGAGGCATTATGTGTGCCGACGATGCGGTGGAGTATCTTCTGGCGGGAGCCTCCGCCCTGCAGATCGGAACGGCCAACTTCGTGGAACCCGATGTATCGCTGAAGGTCCTCGCCGGGATCCAAAGCTATATGAAGGACGCGGGATTTTCAAAAATCACAGACTTTCACGGCTTTTTCTAGAGATCCTGAAAAAGAAGACAGAGCAGAAATCATCCGGAGGGACTCTTAGGGAGTCCCTCTTTCATTTATAAACGGCTACAGAACTGCCGAGGGGCAGAGCTCTTTCAGGGGGCAGCCGCCGCAGTCGGGTTTTCTGGCAAAGCAGTATTTCCGTCCATGCAGGTTTAAAGTCATGGAGAAGTCCGAACGGATATCCGCCGGGATGGCCTTCACCAGCTGCCTTTCGATCTTCTCCGGCTCTTTATAGCGGGTGAAGCCGAGCCGGGCGGCGACTCTCTTGAAATGGGTATCCACAATGATCGCCGGTCTGTCAAAGATATGATAAAGGATGACATTCGCCGTCTTCCGCCCCACCCCCGGCAGAGCCGTCAGCTCGTCCATGGTTCCCGGAACCGAATGCCCCCCCCTTTCCGTCAGAGCCGCAGCGGTTTTGATGATATTGGCGGCCTTCATCCTGTAAAATCCCGTACTGTGGATAATCTCTTCCACATGGTTCTGTTCGGCGGAAGCCAGTTCAGCGGGACCGGGGTAATGACGAAAGAGCTCGGGAGTCACCTTGTTCACCCCCGCATCCGTAGTCTGAGCCGAAAGGATGACGGCGATCAGCAGCTCGAAGGGGTTGGAATAATGGAGCAGAGGCTTCCTGTCGGGATACTCCAGATTCAGAATATTCACAATAAGTCGGGCTTTTTCGGCTTTGGTCATGATGAGATATTATGGGAAAAGGAGGATTTTTCCACAAGCCGGACTCCCGGAAGTCGCCATGATTTTCAACCCAACTGTATGAAGTGTAAGGATTTCATTTTTTTTATCAAACCCATATTGACCAAAAATAATTTGATTTATATACTTCCTCCACGTTACGGGATATAGCCTAGTGGCTAAGGCGCCTGCTTTGGGAGCAGGAAATCGCAGGTTCGAGTCCTGCTATCCCGACTACGGGTTATGTAAATAACCAGTCGGGAGTCACGGCAGTATCGTTATGGCCTTAAAGGCTTCCGTAAAATATGCGTCCTTAGCTCAGCTGGATAGAGCATCGGCCTTCTAAGCCGAGGGTCACAGGTTCGAATCCTGTAGGACGTAAACAGAGATCAGCTTTTTTAGCTGATCTTTTTTTTTCGGGGATACGATCCACAGGATGCGGGAAGAGATAAAATGGCTTTTCAGCTCAGGCTGGAAAGCCTTTTTTATGCGGAAATGACACATTTGGCAAACCGAAGAGTTTCTCTCTGGAGCAGAATGACACAGAGGATGAACTCATCAGCGACAGTGCTGTTTCCATTTGCTATATCCTGCAGACTCCGAAGGCAAGATCCGCTACACTGAAAAATCATCTATTTCATTACTATACAGTATTTTAAAAAATCATAAGACCATAAAAAACAAACTGGCACAATCTTTGCAAAATCATCTTCAGATTACAATTCAGGAGGTTAGAAATGAGTAAAGAACTAACATTGTTCAACGACTTCTGGAGCGATTTTCCATCCTCGATACTGGAGAGCAGGCAGTTCTTCAACGATTTACCGGAAGGTTTCGAAAAGATTGTGAATGGAAAATGCGACTTCGAAGATCGGGATGACCGTTACGAGATCGAACTGGAAGTCCCCGGGGTCAAGAAAAAAGAGATTGAGATCAGTCTGCAGAATGACACCCTCACAGTGTCATGGTCACGTAAACGGGAATCAAAGAAAGGGCTGCTGAAAAAGAACATTCTTGAAAGAAGCGAAGGCAGCTTCACCCGGAGCTTCAGCGTTGCCGGAGCAGATGCGGACAAAATCACCGCGGAATTGGATTCCGGGGTATTGAAACTGCATCTTCCGAAAAAAGACGACTATAAACCCAGAAGAGTTCAGATAAACTAAGGAGGAAAGTATGTACACCACCATATTTGATGAATTGTTTGACCTGAGTCAGGAGATGAACCGTCTTTTTGATAAGGCCGGAAAAACGGACAGCAAGTGGCCGAACACGAACATCTACGAGAGCAAAGACGAGTACATCCTGGTTTCAAAGGTTCCCGGACTCGCCAAAGAAGATATTGAAGTCACACTGAAAGATAATTCTCTCAATATCAGAGGAGAGAGGAAGAAAGACTCTCCAGAAAAGACGAAACTCCTTCTGGAGGAAAGGCCGGCGGGCAAATTCGAACGAAATATCCTGCTGAATGAGAAGATCGATTCTGAGAACATCAAAGCGGAAACCTCTAACGGTCTGTTGATCATAAAACTTCCTAAAAGTCCTGAAGTCAAACCCAGGAAAATTGAGATCAAGTGAGGAGGAGCATTATGGATATCGTCAAAAGAAACCGGAATAACGAAAATGTCGAATCAACAAAAGGGGATCTCTACAGGAAACCGGACTGCGACATATACGAAAACGATGACGCTTACACAATGTATTTTGACTTACCGGGTGTAGAAAAAGAAGACATCGAAGTGAAAGTGGAAAAGGACGTACTGACCTTGTCTGCCGATTGCACCAAAAAAGCAGGCGAAGACTACAGCTGCCTCAGGGACGAGATGATCTACAGCGGCTTTAAACGAAGCTTTGAACTGGGGGATTCGGTGAACAGCAATGACATCCGGGCGAATTACAAGGACGGAACATTGCAGTTGACCCTCCCGAAAAGGGATGAGCAGAAAACTCACAAGATCAGTATCGCTGTAAACTGAGCAGTTAAGGCCGCCTTGCAACAGGCGGCCGGATTCTTTTTTGCAATGTGGAGGATATCTCAGATGAGAATTTTTATTTTCAATTTGATTGCCGGATTATTGATATTCAGCTGTACTCCTGCCAAAGCGCTGGATGAGCCTTCCTCGCCTGTATTCCGGATGCAGAATACGATGGGCATGCAGGAAATTCAGGAAAACCTTACAGAGATAGGGAGAAATCATGCGTCATCGGTGGTTTTCATCAGCACACGAAAAACAGTTGTAGAAAATACGGTCAGCCCCTTTGATTTTTTTTACGGGACCCCCTTTGGAAGAGGAACTCCCTCTCAGCCAAGGGAACGGGAACAAAGCGGTCTCGGATCGGGAGTCATTTATAAGCGAAACGGGAATAAGGCCTATATCATTACGAACAATCATGTCATTGAAGGCTCCGATGAAGTGAATGTTAGTATTGACGAAGGGGAATCATATGATGCCATAGTCCTCGGTGCAGATCCGGCCGTTGACATTGCTGTTCTTGAAATTTCCACTGAGGATGCTCTCCCTACCGCTCTCATGGGGGATTCCAGTCAGATAATCCCGGGAGAGTTCGCCATAGCCGTGGGAAACCCCTTTGGATTAAAAAACACGGTTACCTTCGGTATTGTCAGTGCCGTAGGACGGGAAAATATCTCAAATGGAAAGCTCAGCCTCACCGATTTCATACAGACCGATGCCGCTATCAATCCCGGGAACTCTGGAGGCCCCCTGCTCAATATAGAAGGAGAGGTTATAGGAATCAATACCATGATCTACTCCCAGAGCGGAGGAAGCATAGGGATAGGATTCGCGGTTCCTGTTAACATTGCCCGAAGTACAGCCGATCAGATCATCGAAACCGGGAAGATCGAGAGAGGATACCTGGGAATACACTATAAAGCACTGGAACCGGATGATATGGAAAAGCTGGGCCTCAAGAGCATTGAAAACGGAATGCTGGTCAGTCGGATCGTAAGCGGCAGTCCTGCAGAAAAGCATGGCCTGGCGACAGGGGATGTTATCGTAAAAGCCGACGGAACAAGGCTCACAGACAGCAACGACCTGGCCAGAATCGTCGGTAATAAGAAACCGGGGGAGACCCTGAAACTGGATGTGCTAAGGGACAGGAAAAGCAGGTCTATAGATGTGATTCTTGATGCGAAAACAGACACAGCGGGAAGTGCTGTGAAACGGAAAGCGCTTATTGAAGAGTACGGACTTGAACTGTCTCAGGCAGACGACAGTCTGAAAGGCCTGTACGACATCCCTTCAGAATCCTCCGGCCTGGTCGTTACCACTGTCCTTCCTCAGAGCCGCGCCGCTCAACAAGGCATAAGGAAGGGAGATTTAATCTTCAAAATAAACAATATAAAGATCAGTTCTGTTGAGGAGCTGAACCGGATCATGGAAGGGAATCAAGGAATAAATTATTTCTATATAAAAAGAGACGGCAATGATTTCATCGTCATGATGTAAAAAATGCCGTCATAAGGACGATGGGTTTTTAAACTTTAAAAACTACCGAGATCATCCTTATTAATTTTATGAAAGTTAATATGGCTTTGAATGCCCTTTTCCTGGAAGTTGATAATCAGATTTGTTCTGATTTCGGCTTCCAGTTCCCAGGCCCCGGCAGGAGAGGTGGCCCAGGAAGCGACCCAGCATTTGATACTGTCCTTTTCAGTTTTCATCACCCAGAAGGACGGCGGCTCAATGTCATTGTAATGATCGCACTCCAGAACGGTGGACAGGGCGATCTCTCTTACATCCTTAATATTGGATTCATAGGAAACAAAAAACTCCACGTGGGCCCACAGCCACTTGTCATTGAGGGTCAGGTTGACAAAGTCCGTATTGATCATAGCGCTGTTGGGGATGACGTACCTTCGCCAGTTCCATATTTTGATGACCGTATGAGTGGGCGAGATATCTTCGATCGTCCCGTAGTTGTCATTGATGATGATCGTGTCTCCGATCTTGAGCATTTTTGATACGGTAATGGCGATTCCTGACAGAAAATTCTCAATAAACGGTTTGGCGGCCATACCGGTAATGATGGCTGCCGAACCGACCAGAATGGAGAGAAACGCCTGGGGAAGCTTATCGATAAAGGGAATAGATGTAATAAGAAAGACCGTGATAACCGAGACCGTGATGGCCACTCTTCTGAAGATGGAGAACCTCTCCCGCAGATGTTTTTTCGCCTCCCTTTTAAAAGCCCGGGAGGACTTTTTCAAAGGGGTTTCTGTTTCTACGGCATTGGTCTCTTTGATCTTCTCGATTAACTCTGTTCTCTTTTTCAGGGAGACTTTGAGAATAATCTGAATGACAATAACCAGCGTGGTAATAGCCCCCAGGCTGATAATGAGATACTTTAACAGCTCCTGATTCTCCCGAATAAGTTCGTCCATCTGAACGCGTCCCTTTCTTAAGTTCCCTTTAGTCGATTCGCCCGCAGTTTGTTATTTTGCAGACTTGATTTCATCCCAGATACGGCTGTAAAGCTCGTTATCAGGCCCCAGGTCCAGAAGGATCTCCGAATGCTCCAGAACCTCATCCGTAATAAAGACAGCCGGATCGTTGAGGATCTCTTCGCTTAAAAGCCCGTAGGCTTCCGTGTTGGGTGCCAGGTAGTAGACATACTCGATATTGGCAGCGGCCACATCGCCCCTGAGCATATAGTTGATAAACTCATAAGCCTCGTCTCTGTTCTTCGCACTCTTCAGGATAACCATATTATCAATGGAGATGGAAGTCCCTTCCTTCGGAACGATAAACTGCAGGTCTTCCCTCTCCTCCTGAACCTGCAGGATGTCTCCCGAATAGCCCTGGCTGATGGTAAACTCTCCGCTGACCAGCCCGTTCTTATACTGGTCGTTTTCGAACTTCGCCAGATTCCTCTTCCAGGAAATCAGAAGGTCCCGGGCTTCTGTCAGCTCGGCCTCGGACCGGGAGTTATAGGAGTAACCCAGATACTTCAGGGCGGCGCCGATGGTTTCTCTCACATCGTTGAGCATGGTCATCTTCGAGGCATAGCCGGTTGAAGCGAAGATATCCCAGGACATGGAATCAATCTCTCCCAGTTCTGAGGACAGATAGCCGATCCCCGTGGTGCTGATCATGTAAGGGACAGAATACTCCATATCCTTATCCACCGACAGGGCGGTAAACTTCCGATCGATGTTTTCCATATTGGACAGTTTCGAATGATCGATGGTCTGCAGCATGCCGCTGCCATTCATAATCTCCACCATATAGCTTGTGGGGAATACGATATCATAGCCGTCCGCGCCGGAACGGAGCTTGGCATACATGGACTCGTTCGAATCGAAGTAGTCGGTAACCACCTGAATGCCCGTCTCTTCGCTGAAGGCGTCCACAAGCTCCTCATCAATATAATCGGACCAGTTGTACAGGTAGAGTTTACGGTTATTCTCTTTGGAACAGCCCAGAAGCGCAGCCGACAGGATGACGGCGGACAGCAGATAACAGATTTTTTTCTTCATTGTTCTAATCTCCTTGAGATCCGCTGATAAAACAGCAGGACTATAAATGTAAAAGCGATAAAAAGGGTAGACAGAGCATTTATCACGGGAGGGGAGCCGTGACGGATCATGCTGTATATCTGAATCGGCAGGGTCGAGGATCCCGGCCCCGCCGTAAAAAAGCTGATGATAAAATCATCCAGGGAGAGGGTCATTGCCAGCATGGCCCCGGAAAGAATACCCGGAGCCAGGAGGGGAAGGTAGATCTTCCAGAGAACCTGTCCCCTGTCGGCACCCAGATCCCGGGCAGCCTCAATCAGGGAAAAATCGAAATTCTGAAACCGGGCCTGAACCGTGGACGCCACATAGCTGACGCAAAAGGTGATATGCCCGATGATGATTGTCAGAAGAGAAAGCCGAATCCTGAAGGAGATAAAGAAAAGCAGGAGGCTGATTCCGATCAGGATATCCGGCATAATCAAAGGCAGGGTGATAAAAATGGAATGGGCCTTCTGTAAACGGCTTTTGAACCGGGCGATGCTGACGCCTGCCAGACTTCCCAGAACAGTGGAACAGAGCACAGAGACTCCCGTGACGATTACCGTATTCCTGACGGAGCGGAGCAGATTCCGATCGCTGATCATCTTCTCATACCATTTCAGGGAGAACCCGCCCCATACGGAGGAAACCCGGGATGCGTTAAAGGAGTTGACCACAAGCACGACCAGAGGAAGATAGAAGAAGACCACCGTAAGAATGAGGATGATCATGGGAAAAGCTGATCTCTTCTTCATGACTGTACCAGCTCCTCCCGGCTTTTTGAGCGGCTCTCCCTGTCCATAAGGGAGATCAGAGACGGGAGGAGAATCATAAGGATCAAAAATCCGGAGAGCGCCCCCGCCCGGGGAATATTCCTGTCTGTGAAGACATAGCGGGCGATCTTGTTCCCCAGCATCTCCGAGCTGGGTCCACCCACGATTTCAGGAATAATATAGCTCCCCATGGCCGGTATAAAGACCACCAGCACCGCATTGATGATCCCCTGCCGTATTCCCGGCAGATAGACTCTGATGATCAGCTGCAGTGTACTGCTACCCAGATCCCGGCCGGCTTCAAGGAGGGTTAAATCAAAACTGCCGGCCGCACTGTACAGGGGCAGAAGGGCAAAAGGCAGATAGGTATAGACCAGAACAAGGAGCACCGCCCCTTCCGTATAGAGCAGAGTCGCGCTCTGATCCAGGATGCCCAGAAAAACAAAGAACTGTTTGATAAAGCCGTCGGGGTGGAGGAGAACCTTCCAGGCATAGATGCGAATCAGGAAATTCGTCCAGAAAGGCACAACAAGGATCATAAGGAGAATGGTCTGCGCCCTCCGGCTCATCAGGGACATGGCATAGGCGGCCGGAATCGCAAGAGACAGGCAGATCATCGTCGTATAGAGACTTAGCCTTAAGGTCCTCAGGATGACAGGCATCAGGTTCATCCCGGAAAGAGAGTTGTAAGCCTTGAAAGTCCATACCGGAAGAAGGACGCCATAGGAGTCTGTGCCCCTGAAGCTGATGAGAATAACCAGGACCGCCGGAATGATGAAAAAGACAGCGAGCCAGAGAAAGGATGGCGCCGTCAGAGCAAGCTCGTTCTTTTTCATGACCCATCCTCGGACTGCAGCACCAGAGTCCCCGGCTGGGTGTCCGCAGCTATCCGGGAGTATTTCTCATCCGGGTTTGTCAGAAGAGCCTCATCCTTTTCCCTGTATCTCAGCAGCATGAAACCGTCATCCTGATGCCAGCTGAGCCAGACCTCATCCTCCCATTCAGGGGGATTCCGATCCAGCAGAAAATGCCTGTGGGCATCCAGTACGACGATCAGCCACTCCCCGCAGCGGACCCAGTACTTGGAAAAAGCCCCCAGATAGGCCTTCTCTTCCACGACCCCTCTGATGATATTCATGGAGTCATCCGCACTGGGTTCATTCCTGGAGATTCTAATCTTCTCAGGCCTCAGAGAGAGGTTGATCTGCTCTCCGACCTGATGCTTCTGATCGTTGTAACAGCGGGCGGGAGGCAGACCTTCAATCTCAAGCATGGAGTACTGACCGTCTCCGCTCAGGGATGTGACGGTACAGTCAAAGAAGTTCGTGTCCCCGATAAAAGCCGCAGAGAAGCTGCTTTTAGGGCTCTCATAGACCTCGGCAGGAGTTCCCACCTGCTCGATCCGCCCCATATTCATAACGGCGATTCTGTCGGAAAGGCTCATGGCCTCCCCCTGATCATGGGTGACGAAGAGAAAGGTGATGCCCACTTCATCATGAATCCGGTCCAGTTCAAGAAGCATCTTCTGACGGAGCTTCAAGTCCAGGGCCGCCAGGGGCTCATCCAGAAGCAGGAGTTCCGGCTTATTGATAACGGCCCTGGCGATAGCGACCCGCTGCTTCTGCCCACCCGAAAGTTCGGAAGGTCTGCTTCGGGCATACTCATTCATCTGGATAAGATCCAGGGCCCCGTCGACTTCACGGCGAATCTCTTTATGCGAGAGTTTCCGGCCGGAAACCTTGAGACCGAAGGCGATGTTCTCTCCCACGGACAGATGGGGAAAGAGGGCATAGTTCTGAAATACCGTATTGACAGGCCGCTTATGACTGGGCAGGGACAGGATGTCCTGTCCATTCAAAAGGACCCGCCCTTTATCAGGCTCCTCGAAGCCGCCGCAAATTCTCAAAAGGGTCGTCTTACCACAGCCCGACGGGCCGAGCAAGCTGAAAATTTCACCTTTCTCAACACCAAGATTGAGGTCTTTAATGACCTCTACGGATCCGAAGGACTTGCTGATCCCTTCGAACACAAGAAAATTCTTCAATCCCTTTCACCTCCCATATCTGATTCAAACATCAGTGTCATGGGACCGGCAGAGCACTCCCCCCGCCATCAACCGACATACCCTTCATCCAGGGCGATATCATACTCTTCCGGATAGTCATCCAGCTCATCAATACTCAGATCGTAAAAATCATAATAGGGGTAATCAGGATCATCCTGATACTTCTTCATCTCCCGTTCGGCGCTGTCTCTGTTGTTGAAGACACCGATCAGTTGCGCTCCGTTGGTTACGAACCATAATTTCGAACTCATAATGACTCCTTTTCGAAGGAGAAGAGAGAAGTTGCGTTGTAAGGGAAAGTCCGAGACCAGTCCCCTTATACCACTAACGTAACTACTTATACCTTCAAACCAGTTCCCTCTGGGGGAATTCCTTCGAATAAAAAAGATATAAGCAGACATTGTTAGCATTAAGGGTCCTTTGTCTGCTATGAAATTGTTATGTCCAAATATAACTGAAATTCTCACCTTGTCAATATTAAGAGCCGAGAAATTGCAGACGGAGAAGAGCCTGGACTACCCCTTATAAAAACATTTCAGAAATGAAAAACCCATTCCAGAGCGACTTCAGGCAGACCCCCGGGCTCCCGCCACCCCGAATCCCTCTGATATTCCAGCAGGGCGATCACTCCGGTTTTCAGCCCCAGGGTTCCCGTTCTGAATTGCCAGCCCCAGACCAGAGTTACACCCGGACACCAACCGTAATAGGGGTCGTCGATAAGCGGATCGCTGTCAACGGCCTCACCCTCCAGAGCATTGAAATAGGCAACGGGCAAACCGAATTCCATGGCAAGCTGAAACCGGGAGTCCCGGGCTCTGAAGTGCCGGATACCCACCAGATCATAACTGACATGCCCTATCCCGAAGAATGAAAGTCCCAAAGCCCCTTTGACCCCCCATCGGGGATTGAGGCTGTATTCGGCCCCGAATTTCAGGCAGAGCATCTGGTCCAGTTCAATATGCGCCCTCCAGGAAGTCTCCCCGTATCGGGATTCGCTGAAGCCGAACGCGACAGGCAGCAGGAACAGGATAAGAATGAGCCGTTTTACTCTCATATCACATAAACTCATTTCCGATGAACCGGACCATACTAAGTATAAAACCGGGAGCTGTAGATCTCCAGAGGAGAAGACTAAAAAGGCGGCAGAGGGAGGCCATTCTCATTTATCTGATAACATATTAGCATAAAGGGATATCAAGCACGAAAGAACGAAGGATCAATACTATGCTGAAAACAGGAATGTCCCTTGCGATAGAACACAAAGTCCGGCCCGAAGATTCGGCAAAGAATGTGGGATCGGGACTGCTGGACGTCTACTCGACTCCCGCAATGATCGCCCTGATGGAGAAAAACGCCATGATGCTTGTGCAGGAGAGCCTTGCCGAAGGACAGGGTACCGTAGGGATCTCTGTGAATATCAGGCACTTGAAGGCCAGCAGGATTGGTGCGGATCTAACAGCCAGGGCGACCCTTGTAGACATAGATGACAGAAAGCTCGGTTTTGAGCTTGAAGTGTATGAGGGGGATCAGCTGATCGGCGATGGAAAACATCAGCGCTTTATTATCGATGAAGTGAATTTTCTGGCACGCCTGGACTGAAATTCTAATATTATCCTTCAGAGGAGTGAGGGATTTACAACGACTTCGGAGCAGGTCTGTTTTTACTGACAGGACTTTTTTTATTATAATAAATGATGATTTCCAGTAAAAGATTTCTATAATTAGTATCATGAACTTACGCTCCTGTTTTTTCATTTCTAGCTCCCTCATAGTCTTCTCTCTTTTCTCGGGCTGTTCCCATGAGGGAAATAAAACCCTGAAAGTAGGGATCTATCAGAATATGCCCAAGGTCGGGTTTGACAGCAGCGGAGAACCTGCGGGCATATTCATAGATATCCTTGAATACATCGCCGGGAATGAGAACTGGGAACTGGAGTATGTGGAGGCGACCTGGTCTGAGTTGCTGCAAAAACTTGAATCAGGAGAGATCGACCTGATGGTCGACGTGGCCAGATCGGAGGAACGGGAGAAGCTATACGATTTCAATCAGCTGGGCGCCCTCAGCTCCTGGCTTCAGATCTATGCGAAAGAAGATCAGACGATCACCGGGATTCAGGGACTGAACGGGAAAACTATAGGAGTGCTGGAAGGCTCTGTGCAGCACTCCTATCTGGAAAAGCTCAGGGATCAGCTGGCTCTGGATATACGGCTGATAACATTCGACAGTTATCCGGAAACCATCGAGGCAACAGAACAGGGGATATGCGACGTGCTGATCGCCTGCCGCTTTTTCGCGCACCAATACAATACGACCCTCAAGCCGGCCTCCGTATTCCTCAGGCCCTCCACACTTCATTATGCGGTAAAAAAAGGGACTCATGAGGATGTTCTGGCGATGATCGATTATCACATGAGTGTTCTCATGAATAAAAGAGTGGATGTGTACCAGGACATCCTTGCCCAGAACCTCGGAGGCCCTCATGTCATATCCGTCCCCTTTTACGTTTTTTTAACTTACTTCATCCTGGGGACTCTGCTGATCATTTCCGTTGTTATTGTCGTTTTTCTGCTGTTGAGACTGAAACATCAGTCCCTGAAGGTTCTGGAAACGGAGAGGCGCCTGCATCACTCGGACAAGCTGAATGCCATAGGCCACCTTGCCGGAGGAGTCGCCCATGATTTCAACAATATGCTGATGGGAATCAAAGGGTATGCGGAAGTGATAGTCATGAATACGGAGAACCGCAGCATAAAAGAGTATGCCGAGAAAATCCTGGAGATAGGAGATCACTCCGGTGAACTTATCCGGCAGCTTCTGAGCTTCGCCCGTCAGGATCGTCAGGAAAAGACCATCTCCGATATCCATAAAATGACCGAAGATATAGAATCCCTTCTGAAACATTCCCTGCCGAAATCCATCAGGATTGATCTTGATTTAAAGGCGGATCGCTTTCAGCTCCTCTGCCTGAAGTCTCAGATCCACAGCGCCCTTCTGAATCTATGCATCAATGCGGGGGACGCCATGCCGAACGGCGGGATTCTGAGGATCTCAAGCTCGAACCTCTTCCTGCATTCACAGGATTTCGAATCGATGAGAGACTATATCTATGCGGACCAGGAGAAGTACGATGACGGGGAGTACCTGGTTGTGTCTGTAAAAGACACGGGACACGGAATTCCCGAAGATAAGATTGAGGATATCTTCACGCCCTACTTCACGACGAAAGAGGCGGGTGAGGGGACGGGACTCGGAATGGCTGCCGTTCTGAGTACCGTCTCCGTACACAAGGGCGTCCTGGCTTTAAGGTCAACAGAGAAAAAGGGGACGGAGGTCCGTCTCTATCTGCCATTGCCTACCGGAGACATGTCCTGAGGAGAAACAGATCCTCCCCGGGAAGGATTAAAAGCAAAACGGAAGGTTCTCCGGAGAGGGAGAAAGCCTTTTTTGTAACGTTCCCGCTCTTCCGCTCTTTTATCAGAGAATGCAGTCAGCATTGAGATAAGGAGCGTTAATGATAACGATACAGCAACCCCTGGACGGGATTTTAAGACAGGACGAGAGCCGTATGCTCTGCGAAGAGCTCAAGAGAATCTACTCCGATCACCAGGAGACTCTGGAGCGCCTGGACAGCATAGCCGGACAGTCGGGCGACCCGGAAGTCTACAGACTGATGATGGAAATTTTCTCTCCGGAAGCATAATCGGGATAATGCCTGAAAAAGAGCTCAGACTTCTTATTGAATGTAATTTTCAATTCAAAAACATGCCAGACGGCACAAAATCGCGGTAGTATTTATACACTATTTACATTTTTTGTCAGAAAACTATTCCTCAGGCCTGTTATCAAAGTTAGAGAACTCTAATATAATAATTTACCTTTGTAATTACTTATTGAATCGGAGGCTTCATGTCAAAGCTTATCAACGCAGGACTTGTCAGCATGGGAGGTTACCTTCCCGCCAAGCCTGTTCCCCCCAACAAACAGGAAGAACTGGTGCGTTTTCTGAGAAAAGAAACTCTCCTGCACCATAAATATATTGATGAAATCGAAGAGACCGGCTGTATGCCCGGCAGGATTGAAACCAACTACGACGGCTGGGAGAGCCAGCCCTGGTTTGACGAGTGGGTGGCCCAGATGCCTCCCAAAAAGCAGGCCAATCCCTTTCAGGGCGCCGTTGAAAGACGCAGGGTTCCCATGGATCCCGTTTCCGTAAAGAAGTCGGTCCATCCCCATCCCATGCTCTCCTCCGACGCCGAAACTCTGGCGGCCGCCAAGGCGATCTACAATGCGGGGATAGAGAAGGATGAAATCGATCTTGTCCTCTGTTCCTCTCTGGTTCCCGATCTGGCTGTTCCCCAGAACGCCTCACTGGTTCAGCACAAACTGGGTCTTAAGAATGCGGGAGCCTATAATGTGGATACATGCTGCTCCTCCTTCATCACCATGATGGAGATGGCCATGACCTATGTCAGGGCCGGCATGAAGAAAAAAGTTCTTATCGTGGGAAGTTCTCTGGACTCCCTGATCAATGACAAAACCACCTACTACAGCGTCTATATCGGAGACGGTGCGGTTGCCGGTATTGTGGGAGAAGTGGAAGACGGATACGGTTATATCGGCTCCCATTCCCACAGCATCGGAAAGAGACACAAGGCCATCATCTTCCAGAAGAGACAGCCCCATATCTTTATCCCCACCAACCAGGGCCCCACTTACGAACAGGAGTTCGTCACCTTCTACGACAAGGAAATGCAGAGAGAGATCGCTCACGAAACCCAGAACGACATCGTCCGCGTTACCGAGAAAATGTTTGAAAAGACCCCCTACACAGCCAAGGATATCGATTTTCTGTCCACCCACCAGCCTGTTCCCTGGACTCCCGAGTCCTGGAGAGAGTGCCTGAACGTCCCCAAGGACAAAATCTATCAGTCCTTTGAGAAGTACGGTAATATCGCCGTGGCCTCCTCGGCGGTCAACCATATGGAAGCCATCGAAAAAGGCTTGATGAAGGCCGGAGACAAAGCTCTGATCGTCTCCTCCGGTGTGGGTGAAAACCATATATGCCTCTTCCACAGGATTTCCCCCACCCTGGTGAAAAACGTCAAACATGGCTGATTCAGAAGGGAACGCTCCCGTGATCGATCATATCGCCATAAAGGTGGACCATCTGGACTCCTTTGTGACGGCTATGGAAGAGATGGGCTACCCCCTGACAGTACCGCCGAAACAGTACGATGAGGTCGGTATGAAGATAGCCTTTATGGGCGCGGAGAAAGAGAGCAGGATGGAACTGTTCGAGGTGACCTCGCCCGACAGTCCCGCCGCGGCCTCACCCGAGGGCATGCATCATATTGCCGTGGCTGTGGATGATATCGAAGCCGCCCACAAAAAGATGAGCGCCAGTCCCCGCTTCGAGGTGATGGGAGAAATCCGCCGGGGAGCCCACTCCCGGATCTTCTTCTACCGTCTTACGGGAACCCGGGCGCCCCTGTTTGAATGTACGGAGAAACGCAATGGATAGAATACTGAACGGGAAAACGGCCCTTGTCACCGGCGGGGCCGGAGGGATAGGACGGGAGATAAGCCGGACCCTGGCATCTGCGGGAGCCCGGGTTATTATTCTCTGCCGGGATTCCGTCAAGGCGGAAGAAACCCTTAAGATGATACAAGAGGAGGGCGGCAGTGCCGCCTATCATCTGATCAATCTCTCTGACGCTGCCGAACGTGATGCGGGATTGAAGAAAGTCCTTGCAGACAACGGCAGCGTGGATATTCTGGTCAACAACGCCGGCATTTCCGGCTTTATGGGGCCTGTGGCCGACACCCCCCTGGAAGAGCTGAATGCGGTGTTTGAAGTCAATCTGAACGCCCCCTTTCACCTCGCCAAACTGGTCATTCCCGGAATGACTGAAAAGGGATTCGGAAGGATCATCAACATCAGCTCCGTTGCCTCACGGGTCACCCCCGCCTGGACGACGACCTACAATATGAGCAAGGCCGCCCTGGATGCCTTTACAGCCTCCCTCTCCCGGGAGATCGCCTCCAGGGGAATTACGGTAAACAGTGTGGCCCCCGGACTGGTTCTGACAGAGCGCATCCTGACAAAGCGTGTTCCCGGCCTGGCCGCCGAAAGGGGGATCAGCGAAGAGGACGTCCTGAACGGGATGAAGTCCAAGTCGGACACCCGGCGATTGACCACGGAAACAGAGCTGGCAGGAACGATCCTGTTCCTCTGCTCCCCGGCCGCCGGAAACATAAGCGGAGAAGTCATCGAAATGTCAGGCGGTTATCAGGGCTGAAGAGCTCACCCGCTGAAAAAACGATAAGGAAGTACAGCAATGGTAGATTACGACAAGTTTAAAGCTTTTATGGAAGAGTATTTTGATCACTACAGTAAATACGCCCAGGACGCGGAAACCATGCCCAAGATGGACCGCTTCTGGACCGAAGATATCAAGGTGACCGCCTATTTCCAGCTCCCCGGAGGGGAGTACCCCTTCAAGATGCCCAACCGTCGTGTCTGGCAGGATTTCCTGATCAAGGGACATTTGACCATCTGGGAGAACCTCACTCCCACCGATATGATGATTGATACAAAACAGCTGAAGGCCACATCCATGCTGAATGTTGTGAAATTCGACAGAAAAACCGACGAAAAGTTAATCGAACTGGATGGAATCGGTTATTATACTCTTAGACTTAATGACGAGGGAGAACTCCAGATCAAGAGTCTGGACTTCTTTACAGGGGATGCGGGAACCTTCGCCAGCCTCTATACCCAGGAGTAAGGAGAAAGCTTATGACCACGAAAGCCACCATTGTAACCGGCGTTATCGGAGAGGATGTCCACGTCACGGGCGTCAGGATTCTTGAACATGCCCTGCGCAGCGACGGATTCGACGTTCACTCCCTGGGAATTCATAATTCTCAGGAAGACTTTGTTGCCAAGGCTCTTGAAGTGCAGGCCGATGCCATCCTGATCTCCTCCCTGGCGGGACATGCGGAGATGCTGGTACAGGGCTTTCGCGAGCGCTGCGACGAAGCAGGCCTCAAGGATATCAAGCTCTACATCGGAGGCCAGCTGGTGATCCATGCCGAGCCCTGGGAAGAGACGGAGAAGCGTTTCCTTGATCTGGGATTCACCAGCGTCGCCGTCCCCTTCAATCTTCCCAAAAACGTTATTGCCGAATTGAATTCCGATCTCTGCTCCAAGCGGGATGAGGTCATAGGCGCCTGAGGCTGCCGGCTTCTGCCAGGACGCAGGGAAAATATATCAGGAGAAACTGACTTGGAAATCTCAAATAAAACCTGGACGGACGACTATTTCAATAGTGAGCGTAAAAAGGTGCTCGCCCAGTGGCCGACTGGGGCGCAAGTGGACCTGGAGGACGCCTTCGCCTTTCACAAAAGCCTGCCTGAGATGCAGAACGCAGCCCGCAAGGTTTTAAAGGCCCGCGCCGAAGGCAAAACTCTTCTCTGCCCCTCACTGGGATCGGATACGGTGGACAACCACAGATCCCTGCTTCTCCATATGCAGGAGAAGGGAGAAGCCGATATTCTGACCTCCTATATAGACAGTCTGACCCGAAACTGCCGTTTTGAGATGGCCAGTCAGGGCCTTATGCGCGCCGAAGCATCCGGACGTCCCGTTCTGAACGGATTTCCCTTTGTCGTACACGGCGTGGAAAAAGCCCGTGAGATCATCAGGGCCGTAAAGCTGCCCTCCCTGCTGTTCGGCCCCACTCCCGATGCCCGGCTGACTCATGAGATCGGTCTGGCCGGCGGTCAGAGCGGTTACTCCGGAGGTCCTCTGATCTCCTTTTTCAATTACACCAAGGATGTGCCTGTAGAGCAGATCATCCACAACTTCCAGTACGTAAACCGTCTGATGGGCTCTTATGAAGAGGCTGGCATCCCCATTCTCTACTGTGTCAGCGGGGCCATGCCCTCCATCAGTCCTCCCTCTCTTATGATCGTTCCCGAGATCATCGAGGTCCTGATCGCCGCGGGACAGGGGGTAAAACACATCCAGCTCAACAGCTGGGTCCAGGGTCACCTGGTTCAGGATCTGGCCTATATCAAAGTGTTCAAGGAGATGGCCGACTACTATCTGAAGCAGTGCGGCTTTGACGATGTTATAACGACAAAATACAGTGTCAGCCCCACCGGCCGTTTTCCCGTGGAGACGGAGAAGGTTTATGCCCTGATCTCCCATTTCACCATGATTGCCGTTCTGGGAGGAGTTCAGGTCTGCGGTTCCCGGACCATAGACGAAGCCCTCCATATCCCGACACCCGAGGGATCGGCCAACAGCTTCCGCAATGCCCGGATGTTCCTCAATATGCTGCAGCCCCAGGGCTTTGATGTTTCCCGAAACAAGGCGATTGAGGCTGAGGCGGAGATGATGGAGCAGGAAGTCCGCTGCATGATGGACGCCATCCTGGAACTGGGCCGGGGCGATGTGGTCCGTGGAACGGTGGCCGCCGTGGACAACGGCATGCTGGATCAGCCCTACTCCACATCCCAGCTGGTGAAGGGGCAGGTTCTGGGTGTAAAGGACGATACAGGTGCCGCACGCTATTTCGATTTCGGCGATCTCCCCCTCTCGGAGGAGATCAAGGACTTCCACAGGGAGAAGGTGGCCGCCAGAGAGAAGGTTCTGGGTGAGAAAGTCGGATACGAGACCATCATTGCGGATATGACGGCCATAAGCGCGGGCAGAATCCTTTAGAAAGTTACGATGAGTTGCCCAATCAAGAGGAATCCTGTATTATTTTAAAATGTTTGTTCTGGATAACTGTGTTTACTATATAGCATCTCTAGGTTTAAAAAAGGTAACCGACAGCTACAACGACACCATCAAGTCCTTCGGGGCCACCCGTGTCCAGTGGATAGCCCTCTATTACATTGAGAAATCAGAGGGTATCCGGCAAACCGAACTTGCGGAGATGATGCATTCCCAGGAAACCACCATCGCCCGCCTTGTGGGAAGACTGATCAAGAACGGCCTTATAGAGCGGCGCACCGATCTGGGCGACCGCAGGGCTGTCAAGCTGTACTGTACCGAAGAGGGACACGCCATGTATCAGCGCCTTCTTCCCGTCTGCGACGGCTTTTATAAACAGATTATCCGAGACATTCCTCAGGATGAACTTGAGGTATTCCGTTCGGTTCTGGACCGTCTGGTCGAAAACAGCGAAAAAAATTAATTTTCAATTATAAACAAATCTCCTCTTGCTTTTTCCAATTTTAATTACTACTATTCCAGTATAAATTATAGGGATTAAAATATGAAACTGTCGACAAAGTCCAGATATGCGGCCCGTCTGATGGTCAATCTGGCGTGGGACTACGATAAAGGACCGGTACAGCTGAACGAGATTGCCCGCAGAGAGGATATTTCGGAGAAATATCTGAGTCAGATTGTAATCACACTCAGAGGGGCGGGTCTTATCCAGTCGGTTAGAGGGGCCCGGGGGGGGTATCTCCTGGGAAAGAAACCCTCCGATATTTCACTGGCCGACATTGTGGAGGTGATGGAAGGGGGACTGAATATTGTAGACTGCCTGGAAGACGATCCACGCTGCGGACGTTCGGATACCTGTATAACCCGTTATGTATGGAACAGGGTCAGCACGGCGGTAAGGAAAACACTGGAAGAGATCAGCCTGGAAGAACTGGCCGGACAGGTCGGCAGAACCGATTCTCCTATGTTTTTTATCTGAAGAAAGTTCCCGCCGGGGAATTGAAGTTCGGGAGGATAGACCATGAGTAGAATAGCAGAAAATATTACGGAACTGGTGGGAAACACCCCACTGGTAAAGTTGAATAAGATCGGAGGCGAAGCCGATATCCTGCTGAAGTTAGAATTTTTTAACCCATTAGGAAGCGTAAAAGACCGGATCGGAAAAAATATGATCAACAGAGCCGAGGAAAAGGGGCTGATCAAAGAGGGCACGACCCTGATTGAACCGACCAGCGGGAATACGGGGATAGCCCTGGCCTATGTTTCGGCCCAGAGAGGCTACAGGCTGATCCTGACCATGCCGGACAGCATGAGCGTTGAGAGGCAGAAACTTCTGAAATTTCTGGGCGCCGAGCTGATCCTTACTCCGGGAAGCGAAGGGATGGGAGGCGCTATAAAAAAAGCGGAGCAGCTGAACAGGGAGATAGAGAACTCCCTTATCCTGCAGCAGTTTGAGAATCCTGCCAATCCCGAGATCCACCGCCTGACGACGGGTCCGGAAATATGGGACGATACAGACGGAGATATCGACATCTTTGTCGCCGGCGTGGGTACGGGAGGAACGGTCACAGGAAACGGTGAATATCTGAAAGGCAAAAACCCGAAGATCAAGGTCTATGCGGTAGAACCTGTCGGCTCACCCGTCCTCTCCGGAGGAAATCCCGGCCCTCATAAGATTCAGGGAATCGGTGCGGGTTTCGTACCGGACGTGCTTAACACACAGGTTTATGACGATGTGCTTAAGATCTCCGCAGAGGAAGCCGGAGAGACCTCCCGCAGGCTGGCCAGGGAGGAAGGACTGCTGGTCGGCATATCCGCAGGAGCCAATGTAAGAGCCGCGGAGATCCTCGCCTCCCGCCCTGAAAACAGGGGGAAGACCATCGTCACCATCGCCTGCGATACGGGAGAACGCTATCTCAGCACCTGGCTTTTCGACAATATTTAAAAAGGGCTCAGACCCGTCCGATGAAAGACCCCAGGCTCCCGCGGAGCCTGGACAGTATTAGGGAGAAGAGAGTATGTCATACGAAAAAATTGAAAACCCGGGCTTTGAAACCATCGCCCTTCATGGCGGACAGACCATAGACGCCACAAAATCGAGAGGAGTCCCTCTCCATCGGACCACTGCCTACCTTTTCGACTCTGCCGAGCATGCTCAGAATCTGTTTGCCCTCAAGGAGCTTGGAAACATCTATACGAGACTGGGAAGCCCCACTCAGGATGTTCTCGAGAAAAGGATGGCCGCTCTGGAAGGCGGTGCGGCGGCCCTGGCTCTCGCATCCGGGACCAACGCCATCTACTACACGGTGATCAATATCTGTGCCTCGGGAGACGAGGTGGTGGCCAGTTCCAGGCTCTACGGCGGAACCCATACCATGTTCAACGATATCCTGCCGGGATTCGGAATCAGGGTCCGCTTCGCCGACCCCACGGATCCGGAAAAGATCAAAGGAGCTATCAACGAGAAGACCAGGATGCTCTATACCGAGACCATAGGCAACCCGTCACTGGATGCGGCGAATCTGGAGACCTTCGCGTCCCTGGCGGAGGAATACGCCATTCCCCTGGTTGTGGATTCCACCTTCACGCCTCCCTGCCTGCTCCGCCCCCTGGATCACGGAGCTCATATCGTGATCCATTCCATGACCAAGTGGATAGGCGGCCACGGCACAGCCATCGGAGGAATTGTTGTAGATTCAGGGCGCTTCAACTGGCAGGATGAGAAGTTCAGGCTCTACAACGAACCCGACGGAGGATATCACGGACTGCGATTCGCCCATGATCTGGGAGAGCTCAATGCCCTGGCCTTTATCCTGCGCATGCGGACGGTAGCGCTGCGAAACCTGGGAGGAGCCATTGCTCCCGATAATTGCTGGATGTTTCTTCAGGGACTGGAGACACTGTCTCTCCGCATGGAAAGGCATTCGGAAAACGCCATGGCCGTGGCCGAATTTCTGAACGCCCATGACGAGGTGGCCTGGGTGCGCTATCCCGGACTTCCCGGAGATCCGTCCCATGAAACAGCGTCCCGCTATATGAAGAATGGATTCGGGGGAATGGTTGTCTTCGGCATCAAATCCGGAAGGGAGGGAGGACGGCGATTTATAGACAGTCTGAAACTTTTTTCTCATGTCGCCAACGTGGGCGATGCCAAGAGTCTCGCCATCCATCCCGGCTCGACGACCCACTCCCAGCTCAGTGAAGAACACCTGAGAGACGCGGGCATTTCGGGTGACATGATACGCCTGTCCATAGGCCTTGAAAGCATAGAGGATATTAAAGCCGATCTGGATCAGGCGCTGAAAAGAGAATAGATTTCCGGACAGAGAGAAAATCCCGACTGGAAAAGATATTCTTGTTCTTTCGGATTCTGTAGCTTACATTTATATTATGAAATCCTTATACCGGGACCCTGGATAGGAAAGGTCCCGGTTTCTGATGTAAATTAAGCTTATGGAAGAAGAAGAAAAGAAAACGACTCGTGAACTACCGGAATTTTTCCACATGGAGTCCTTCAGAAGGGAGGAGTTCCTCTCTCAGCTGGGTAGTTTTACCCAGGTTCAATATCAGCTCTTTCACAATATCTGTGACTTCTGGTCTCCTGTACTGGAATACAATCAGTTTATTCTGAAGAGCTCAAAATCCTTCCTGGCCTCCAACAACCAGCTTGAACTCCTGATGGATAAGCTGAAAGGCGCCCATATAGGCCTTCTTCAGTACTCACTGATAGACGGCGAGCTGAAAGCAAGCAGAATCATTCTGAGCGACAAGAATGACTTCAGCTTCTTCTACTATCTCTGTGAGGATCTGCTGGCAAGACATATCTTTAACAACAAGCAGCCCTTTATAACGGAGAAAGTTTTTGACGATGAGGGAATCGCTCTGCCCAAGGATATGATGACCATCCTGGAGCAGCGCATGCTGAGTCCGGGCTTTGCCGAAACGTCGAAAAAAAGACCAGTGATCATAGCGGTTCCCCGGAAACTGAAAGACCCCCTACTTCTTCCTTCGGGTATGATAGAGGAGTACATCACGTCACTGGTCACCCATATCCGTTCTGAAATGACCAACAGCAGCCTTATGGAGCACCTGTCCAGAATCACGGACCAGAAGATCAGTGAACTTCAAAAGGGACTGACCAAGAGGGATCCGGCCTTCTGGATCACCATATGCCAGAGACTCGGAGAACACAAGGAGGAGATGAAACTGCGCTTCAAGGGGCTCAACCCCCTGATCTTTACCAGCGCACAGCTTCTTCAGACCTACTTCCAGAACAGTATGAACGAGATAAAAGAGGCGCAGATCGTCGAGCAGGAGAAGATCAAGGCTACGGATGAGCTGATAAAGGAATTCAGAGAGAAGGAGGCCTCCTGGAGCCCTGTGGCCCTTCTGGATGAAAGACTGAAAGAGAAGGAGGAGATGTGGGAAGGCTTCCGGGAGGAGTTCAGGACAGCCGCCCTCGTAAGGGGAGAGAACAAGGCCATGCCCCCTCTGCTTGTCATCAATAACATGCTGATTCACAAGGATTTTCTGTTCCGCTACTTCACCCGCGAAATAGGCCTGCTTCGCAAGGACTTTCTTTTTATGTATCAGGAACAGATGCGTGATCTGCTCAGACGCAACAAAACCGAACGCTACAGCCAGTTCTTCAGCAGGAACAACTTCCGCGCCGATATTCTCGAGCAGATAAAAACCAGGGATCTCCAGCTCTGGGAACTGCTGCAGAAGCCGACAAAGCTTGCCGAAGCGTCCTTCCACTATCTCCAGGCCATTAAGGGAATCACCAAGACCTCCCGTATCAAGGATGCCCTGGGTCTCTACTTTCAGAGCGATATGAAGACCTTCAGGGGCATAGACAGTATGATGCAGCTCAAACTTCTGACCCTCTTTGAACTGGCCTACAAGGAGCTGGGCTGGTGGAGCCGGTTCATCCTCCGCATAACGGGCCGCTACGACAGTTATATCGGTATGTTTTCCGATGATGCGCCCCAGAAGGGTATCCTGAAAGAGACCGCCCGGAAAAGAAGGAAAAAACGATCTCCCCGCATTCCCAGGAACGCCAAATCAAAAATGGATATTGATCAGAGGAACTACTCGGCCCGTGAAAAAATGAGGGCCTGGGAAGAGTTCGGCCAGGCCGTACAGAAAGGAACGGCTCATCAGGCTCCCGGGGAACCGGATCAGGACGAATAAAAGATTCCTTCCCGGCGATGAGGGGGCAGGTTATTGACCCTGAAGACAGGGAAGGTCTATGATTCGGTATGCACCGGGGGTGGTTCCCTTATTTCTTCATAAAGGGAACCTGAGATCACACCCATGGAACCTGATCCGGGTAATGCCGGCGAAGGGAATAGGTCCTTGTCTTACCGCACCCCCTGGAATAACATACCAGGAGTAAAATCATGAAGAAAACACTGTTCTCTCTGCTGCTGATACTTGCAGCGACATTCCTGTCCGCCGCCGGACAGAAGGAAGAGGCCGACATGGCCGGAAAAACGACCCCAGCCGCCGCGGCTGAAAAAAACCTTGTCATCTACTGCTATGACTCTTTCGCCTCTGAATGGGGTCCCGGCCCCGTACTGGCTGAAAAGTTCACCGAGCAGACCGGAATCAGGGTGGAACTGAAGGCTCCGGGAGATGCGGTTACCGTACTCTCCAAAGTCATCCTCGAAAAAGAGTCTCCCACTGCAGACCTGCTGATCGGCCCCGACAACAACCTGCTGGCAAGAACCCTGGCAGAAGGCGTACTGGAGCCTTATAACGCTCCCGCCCTCAAGGACATCGCTCCCGAACTTAAATTCGATGAAACCAACAGTCTCCTGCCCTTTGACTGGGGATACTTTTCCATCTGCTACGATTCCGAAGCTCTGAAGAATCCTCCCGCGTCCCTTGAAGATCTGACAAAACCGGAGTACGCCAAGTCTCTGGTCCTGATGGATCCCCGGACATCCAGTCCCGGCATGGGTTTTCTGCTCTGGACACGTGCGGTCTACGGCGATGACTACCTTGACTACTGGAACCGTCTGGCTCCTTCGGTCCTGACGGTGACTGAGAGCTGGAGCAATGGTTACGGTCTTTTTACCAGCGGAGAGGCTCCCCTGGTACTCAGCTACTCCACCAGCCCCGTATATCACAAGATGTGGGAAGAGACAGAACGCTACAAGGCTCTGGAGTTCAGCGAAGGCAACTACCTTCAGGTGGAGGGAGCCGGTGTGATCAAGGGAGCTCCCCACAGGGAGGCCGCCCGCGCCTTTATCGATTTCATGCTCTCCCCCGAAGGACAGAGCGTCATCGCCTCAAACAACATCATGATGCCCGCCGTCGGCAGTACCGAACTTCCCGAAGCCTTCGATATGGCTTTCATCTCCTCCCATCCCCTTCTCCTGGACAAGGAGGAGATCGCCGCCCATGAAGAGACCTGGGTCCAGGACTGGGTAGAGAAATCGGGACTCTGATGCCCCTGACGGTTCGGAAACTCCGGGGGGAGCTGCGGCTTCTCCCGGTTTTCATTTTCCTGCTTCTGACCTTCTACCTCCCCGTATGCGTTCTCCTCTCCCGGGGACTCAGAGGGGAGGACGGAAGCCTGACCCTGAGTTGGCTGGGAGAGGTCCTGGGCAGTTCCTACTACAAACGCCTATTCCTTTTTACCCTGAGCCAGGCCCTTTTAAGCAGTCTGCTCTCCATAATCATAGCCCTACCGGGCGCCTGGATACTCTCCCATCTTGATTTTCCGGGCAAGAGCTTTCTCAAGGCCCTGACCACCATCCCTTTTATCCTGCCCTCCATACTGGTGGTGCTGGGTTTTATCCTCTTCTGGGGACGTCAGGGAGTGGTGAACCGGACCCTTATGCTTCTCACGGGAAAAGACAAGCCCATTCTGGATGTTCTGTACTCCTTCAGGGCCATTCTTCTGGCCCATGTGTTCTATAATTTCCCCATTGCTCTCCGCCTTGTCGCCGCCTGGTGGGAGGGCCTGGGAGGGAATCAACTGCATGCCGCCCGGCTTCTGGGTGCCTCCGAAAGAAAAATTTTCCGGACCGTCACCCTGCCCCAGCTGCTACCGGGTATACTCAGCGCGGGCAGTTTGATCTTTCTCTACTGTTTTATGAGCTTTGCGGTTGTCCTTGTTCTGGGGGGAGGCCCCAGATGGTCCACTCTGGAGGTGGAAGTCTACCGTCTGATCAAGTACTCCCTGGACTTCGGCCGGGGCGGCGCCCTGGCCCTGATAGAGACGGCGGCGACCCTCTTTTTGAGCTGGTTTGTGATCCGCAGAGAGAGCGCCGCCATTCAGCGGCAGGCCCGCGGCCTGGAGCGCCGGAGCTGGACCCGCCTTCCGGCCGGAGGACGTCTGGCGATCCTGGCGTACCTGCTCCTTGTTCTTATGGTTATTGCGGGTCCCATCATCACCGTCAGCCTTCACTCCTTTCTGGAAAAGGTGAACCGAAGCGGCGAGGCCCGGATATCCCTCCGCTGGTACCGCGAAATGCTGAGCGCCCCGGGGAGCCTGTCCGGAAATGCGGCTCTTCTGTCCATGGCGGTCAGAAACAGCCTCTTTCTGGGGGCGGGCACCGTTGTTCTGACCCTGGGATTGGGAGCCTACAGCGCCTGGCTGCTCTCAAGAGCCTGGTTTCGTTTTCCCGTTCTCACCGAGACCTTCCTGATGATGCCCATGGGAATCTCGTCAGTGGTTCTGGGGATGGGCTATCTCTGGCTGAGCCGGGGAGGCCGTCTCTCCGCCCTGCCACCGAAGCTCTCCATCATTCTGGCCCACACGGTGATCGCCCTGCCCTTCGTGCTCCGGAGCCTGACCCCCGCCATGAAGCGTATCCGTCAGAGCCTGCTGGATGCCTCCCGCCTTATGGGAGCCGGCGGGATAAAGCAGTTTTTCACCATTGAACTTCCCCTGATCCGGCCGGGGCTGATAGCCGGAGCCGCCTTTGCCATGGCCATCTCCCTGGGGGAGATCAACGCCACCCTGATCCTGTCGGATGCGGGAGTCCCCACCATTCCCATCGCCATACTACGTCTGATCGGAACCTATAAATTCTCCAGCGCCTGTGCCCTGGGGACCATACTGATTCTTATTTGCCTGGGGGCGTTCCTTCTGATCGACGCCTTTGAGGGGCGGGAGGAGAGATCATGAAACTGAGGATTAATGAGCTGGAACTGATCCTGGGAGAGTTCAGGCTGAACTGCGACCTGGATCTGCCTTCGGGAAAGCTGATCACCCTGCTGGGCCCCTCGGGCTGCGGCAAGACCTCCCTTCTCAAATCGGTAGCGGGGCTCCACCCCCTGGACCGGGGACGCATCATCCTGGGGGAGAGGGACATCAGTTCTCTGGATCCCAGGCAGAGGAAGATCGGCATGGTCTTTCAGGACTACGCCCTCTTTCCCCATATGACGGTGAGCAAGAATATCTGTTACGGCATGAAACAGCGCGGCGAGGCGGCCCTCTCCCGCTGCCGGGAGCTTCTGGCTCTCGTGGAGCTTGAGGGCTTTGAACAGAGGATGCCAGAAGAGCTGTCCGGCGGGGAGAAGCAGCGGGTGGCCCTGGCCAGGGCCCTGGCCAGTGAGCCGGATCTTCTTCTGCTGGACGAACCCCTGAGCGCCCTCGATGCCCGGCTGCGCCGTATTCTGCGGCGGCAGATCAGGGAGATACAGAACAAGACGGGAATAACCACACTCTATGTGACCCACGACCAGGAGGAGGCCATGGCCATTTCCGACTGGATTGTCCTGATGGAACGGGGCCGGGTCTGTCAGGAGGGAAGTCCCGAAGAGCTCTACACCCGTCCGGCCAACGCCTTTGCAGGCCGCTTTATCGGCAGCGCCAATATGATCCCCGTCAGGTTCTGCGAACAGGAGCAAGACGGCCAGCTCCGCCTGCACTGCAAAACCGGAGAGTATACCCTTCACGCCGTTACGGACGTCATGGAGAAAAAGGAGGGGGGATACCTCTACTTCCGTCCGGAGGACTGCCGACTGGAACGCTCCGCAGATCCCGCGGAGGAAGAAGGGAGAGACGGAACGGAACCGGACAGAGAGGATCTGATCAGGACGGAGGGAGACGTGGTCTACAGAGAGTTCGGTGGAGATTTCATCCTTCTGGAAGTGAGATGGGAGGAGTTTCTCGTCAGGATCAAGGCCCCCGCCTCACACTCCGCGGCTCCGGGTGAGCGACTGGGCTGGAGCGTCCGGAAAAAGGACTGCGCCTATCTGAACTGAGACGCAGCCGTGTTCAGCTTCCCCCGTAGGGCAGATGGGGGGTCATCATCCTTTTGGAAGCCAGTTCCACCGCATCCACTATGGTCTGATAGCCCGTACAGCGACAGAGATTCCCCCTCATGGCCTTTCTTATCGTCTCCCTGTCGGGTTCGGGGTTCCTGTGCAGCAGGTCAAGAGCCTGCATGATCATACCGGGAGTACAGAATCCGCACTGTACCGCGCCGGCATCGATGAAAGCCTGCTGCAGAGGATGAAGAGACCCGTCCTCCCTGGCCAGTCCCTCTATGGTAACGACTTCTGAGCCCAGGATTTTTTTTACGCTTGTCCGGCAGGAGCGGACGGCCTTGTGATTGACCAGCACGGTGCAGGCTCCGCAGGTTCCTTCGTTGCAGCCGTTTTTCACTCCCGTCAGCTTCAGCTCCTCTCTCAGGTAGCCCAGGAGCATCATCTCTTCCTGCTCCCGGGTCAATTCATACTCTTTTCCGTTTACCGTAATACTGCTCACTGATCTCTCTCCTTGCTGTCGGACTTCCCTGATTCTTCTTTCAGAACACTCAGATCCATGGGCAGGGAGGTAAAGCGGCGTCCCGTGGCGGCGTAGAGAGCGTTGGCTATGGCCGGAGCGATGATCTCCAGAGCCGGTTCCCCGATGCCCTTGGTCCCCGTGGGGGACAGGGGGTCGGCATTTTCAATGATATGGGTTTCCATATCCGGAACATCGGTCATCCTCGGAATCCTGTACTTCGAGAAGTTCCCGGAGACGGCCCGCCCCTCCCCGTCGGTCAGGAATTTCTCTGTCAGCGCCATCCCCAGGCCCTGAACGACGCCGCCGTGGATCTGGCCGCGGACCATGGGAGGATTTACGGCCCGCCCTATATCATGGGAGGCCACTATATTCAGAACTTTACAGCTTCCCTTCACCGGATCCACCTCAAGCTCCACCGCCTGGGAGCTGTAAACATAGGAGAAATAGGCGTCACCGTGGCCGTTCTCTTCATTCCAGGTCACAGGGGGCGCCTGAAAACTGCCGAAGGCATAGGGATATTCCCGGGCAAAGAACATCTTCTTTCCCGCTTCCTCCCAGCTCATGGACCTGTCCCGTGTACCGTGGATCCTGCCGTCACGGAACTCGATCTGTTCTGCTCTCTCCGCCAGATCCGGCTGAAGGACCCGGCTCATGATGCCTTTCAGCTTGTCGGCGGCATCCTTCAGAGCTCCGCCGCCCATCATGGTCCCCCGGGAGGCAACGGTAGTCCCCCCATCGGGGATGGTGGCCGTAGAGGAGCGCTGATAATGGATCCTCTCCACCGGGACTCCCAGCATTTCGGCAGCCATAATCATCATGGCTGCCGTGGACCCCTGGCCGTTTTCAAAAACCGCCGTATCCACCAGGATGGAACCGTCAAACTGCACATGGATGGACGCGCAGCAGAAATCCATCCCCTCTGCGCCCAGACTGCAGCCGCGGTAGGAGGCGGCCATCCCTATGCCGTACAGTTTCTCACCGTCGGCGCTTTTGCCGAAGGAGGCTCTCTCTCTTTTTTCCTCGTAGCCTATGGATGAAGCGGTCTTCTCCATCACCTGGATCAGACTGACCGTATGATCGTCCAGCTTCTGTCCCGTTACGGTCTCGCTGTTCTGCTTCACCGCATTGATCTTTCTGATCTCAAGGGGAGAGATCCCCAGCCTTTCCGCGGCCATGTCCATAACCTGCTCAAAAGCATAGTTGGTCTGGGGGGAACCGAAACCGCGCATGGCTCCGGAAAAAATATTGTTGGTGGCTATGCCGTAGACATCCGCCCGTATATCCTTCAGCTCATAGGGACCGATGTTCTGAGCGGTGGAACGCCATGTAGACCAGGGCGTCGTTGAAGTATAGGCTCCCGAATCCGCCAGGGTTCTGCTGATAACCGAAACAAGACGCCCCTCGGTCGAGAATCCGGCCTTGTACCACATCTTATAGGGATTTCGTTTGTAGCTTTCCCTCATGGACCAGGGCCTGTCGTAGAGCAGTTTGACCGGACGTCCCAGAACGACGGCCGCCAAAGCGGCCCGGGCGCAGACAAAGGAGGCCGTATCATCCTTGCCGCCGAAGCTTCCTCCCACGGGATGGGAGTGAACGATCACCGAAGCCAGAGGCCGTCCCAGATAGGCGCAAACGAAACGTCTGGTGCTGAAGGGATGCTGTATGGCGCCGAAGATCTCCAGGCTGCCGTCATCCCCCGGAACGGCCACACCGCATTCGGGCTCAAGATAGGCATGCTCCACCAGGGGGGTCTCAAAGAACTCCTCGATCACCAGATCGGCCCTCTCCATGGCCGCATCGGGATCCCCCTGCCTCAGCTTGTGATGATTGACGATATTGCTGGCCCGCCCCTCCGGTATGACAGGGGCGGAGCTTTTCATGGCCTCTTCCGTATCCGTCAGGATCGGGAGGGGGTGGGCGTCTACACAGACCTTCTCCGCCGCGGCCAGGGCCTGCTTACGGCTCATCGCCACAACCAGAGCAACCACATCTCCCGTAAAGCGGATTCGATCTTTTACCAGCAGGGGATAGTCCTGATCGATCTGTCCCGCCGTAAGGGCGCCCGGAATATCCTGCCAGGTCAGGACAGCCAGTACGCCGGGCATTGACCTGGCTTCATCACAGCGGATGGCGTTTATCCGGGCGTGGACAAAATCCGTATATACGGGGACGGCATGGGCCATTCCCGGAAAATCATAGTCATCCGCAAATTTTGCAGTTCCGCAGACCTTCTGTCTGGCATCGTTTCTGAAACAGGACATGAACCCTTCCTTCATGGAACCGACCTTAGGTCAGACCTTTGACTGATTGATCAATTATAGACCGGGTCACGCTCTTTCACAAGGGAAAGACTCTTAAATCCCCTGAAAGCAACAGTTCTGTAGGAAATGAGTTATAGAATGAACTGTCAGAACAGCAGTCTCTGCCCCCCGGCATCAGCATCACCGCCGGATTCGGAAACAGGGTCCCTTCCCCTCCCATCGGTCTCCCAGGCCTCCAGGGCCTCCTGATCCAGACACCAGCTCAGGTCATCGGGACGGGGCCGGACAGCGCCGCCATCGAGCCACTCCTCCTCCCGGCCGGGGGCAAGAAGCAGGGGCATACGCAGCTTGTCGTTATGAACACGGGCCAGAAGATCCCGGGCATCCATGGTCAGTATGGAGAAACTGAGCCCCCCGCCCTCTTCCGGGGGAAGACTGTTCTCCTGCCAGATCCCGCCCAGATAAAGAAGCTCTCCGTCCCTCCGCCGGATATACCAGCTGGAGCGGCGGCCCTCCTCCGTATGAGGTTCATAGAAACCTTCCACCGGGACAAGGCAGCGCTTTCCCGGCCAGCTCTCCCGGAAGGAGGGTTTCGAAGAGAGGCTTTCCCAGCGGGCGTTGATGCATCCCCCCCGGATCTTTCTTGCCTGCGCGGCATCCCCGACCCAGGCCGGGACCAGCCCCCATCGGCCCGGGTCCGCCCGGGCCCCAGGATCATCCCTTAAAAGGGGCATGCCGGGAAAAGCGAATCCCGAGATTCTGATCCCCGTCGCCAGCCCCGGATGATCCAGAAGGTGGCGGAATCTCGGATCTCTCCGGATGGTGTCCTTTGTCAATGCGGCGCTGAAACACATAGGCGATCTCCTTCCTTCGGAAATTTTCACAGCAGGTCTTGAAGGCGTTATCCTTATCTTATCAGACGCCGATCTTTGGGAAATCCGTAAATTCAGGGTAAAAAAGAATTAATTCTGTCAAAAATGCCGATAAAGGTTTTATAATGGGAAAATGCTATCATCGGTAACGAAAACCGAATATAATGGTTTCCCTAAAAAAAGCACTTACAGGATCTTTTATGCTTAACGAACCGTCCAAAACCTATCTGTTTATGCACTATGTCACAGACCTTCTGCTCATCAGTCTCTCATGGTTTCTGGCAACCTATATCCGCTTTCGTCTGATTGATGTGAATCTGCAGGACTATTTCAAGTTTCTGAAACTCTTCCCCATTCCCATTATCGTGGGCGCCATCTTCCTCCTGAAGGACAGATACGGCAGCAGACATATTCTGCAGGCCTGGCACAGGGAGTTTTCCAGGCTTCTGATCCTGAACGTCAACATACTGATCGTTTTTATCCTGACGGGATACAACATCCAGTCCGACCGCATCTCCCGTCTGACCCTGATCATGTTTTTCCTGATCAGTACCTTCTTTCTGATCGTCAACCGGATCATCTTCCGCAACCACATACAGGCCAATATGATCAAGGGGAAATACCAGAACAGCATCTTTCTCATCGGTCATGGAAGCCATGTGGACCGCTTTGTGGCAAAGGTAAGGAGCAACTTCCAGACGGGAATGGTCATCTGCGGATGGGCCGACTCCGAAGGGGAGGCCGAGAAACAGGGCATTCCCTCTTTCACTTATGAAGAGATAGACGAAAAGGTTGAAGAGCTCAATCCCCAGAGCATCATGATAGGCTACACCGGAACACAGGTAAAGAGACAGGAAACCTTTATCAAGACCCACTACAATCAGGTCACTCCCATAATACTGATTCCCCAGATGAACTACTCACTGATCGGAACGACCATTGAGGATGTCCTCGGGGTCCCATTGATGTTTATCAACAAGCCCCGCGAAAATACGGTGATGCTTACGGCCAAGCGTATTCTGGATATCATCGGATCCTTTACGGGCCTGATCATCCTCTCCCCTCTGCTGGCCGTCATCGCCCTTCTGGTCAAGCTCACCTCCCCGGGACCCGTATTCTACGGACAGGAGAGAATGACCAGGGACGGCAGGGTCTTCAAGATGTGGAAATTCCGCTCTATGAGACAGGATGCCGACAAGGAGGAGGGTTTCACCTGGACCGTCGAGGACGATCCCCGGCGCACCGGGTTCGGAACCTTTATACGCCAGACCAGTCTGGACGAGTTTCCCCAGCTCTGGAACGTCCTGAAAGGGGACATGAGCCTTGTAGGCCCCCGACCGGAACGGCCGGAGCTGATTGAAAACTTCAAGGACGAGATTCCCGGCTACATGCTCCGTCATAAAATGAGGGCGGGTATCACCGGATGGGCCCAGATCAACGGCTGGCGGGGGAATACCAGCCTGGAGAGACGGATTGAATTCGATATGTACTATATCAGAAACTGGAAGTTCAGCCTGGATATCAAGATCCTGTTCCTGACCGTCTTCAACGGATTTGTCAACAAGAACGCCTACTGATCCCTCCCGAGAGCGAAGGCTAGCGCCCGGGAGCGGGGAAATGAGACGAGGACAAGGCATCATG
Source organism: Oceanispirochaeta sp. (assembly GCA_963556075.3). Lineage (GTDB taxonomy): Bacteria > Spirochaetota > Spirochaetia > DSM-2461 > DSM-2461 > Oceanispirochaeta. Next base: position 795,692 of record CAUVYB020000002.1, read on the forward strand.
AAAAGCATACTGATCACCGGAGGAGCCGGCTTCGTCGGTTTCCATCTTTCCCGCCATAAAAAAATGGAAGACTTCGAAACTGTCGTTCTTTTCGACAACCTCAACGACTACTACGATCCTTCTCTCAAGTACGGGCGCCTGAAAGAGCTGGGCTTTGATGTAGATGAAAAGACTCCTGTTATGAAGCCGGTAAAAAACAGCCGGGGATGGCTCTTCTACAGGGGCGATCTGAAAGAGTCCTCCCATGTGAACACCCTTTTCAAAGCCCACGGCTTCGATTCCGTGGTCCACCTGGGTGCCCAGGCGGGGGTCCGCTACAGCATCGAAAACCCGGAAGCCTATACCGACAGCAACCTGACCGGTTTTATGAACATGCTTGAGGCCTGCCGCCATGGCGGGGTGAAGCATCTGGTCTACGCCTCCTCTTCCAGCGTCTACGGTGCCAATACCAAGACCCCTTTCCATGAGGATGATCCCGTCATTCAGCCGGTGAGCCTCTATGCGGCCACCAAAAGGTCAAATGAGCTTCTGGCCCACTCCTACGCCCATCTCTACGGTCTGCCCTGCACGGGACTGCGCTTTTTTACGGTCTACGGTCCCTGGGGACGGCCCGACATGGCCTATTTTCTCTTTGCCGAGCGTATCATCCGGGGGGAAGCCATCAAGGTGTTCAATAACGGGAATATGAAACGGGACTTCACCTATGTAGACGATATCACAGAAAGCATTTCACGGCTTATAGACAAGCCCGCAGCAGCCGGAGAAGGAGTGCCCGCGAGAATTCTCAACATCGGTCACGGCTCCCCCGTAGACCTGGCTGAGTTTATCTCCATCATCGAAGAGAATCTGGGAATGACGGCGGAGAAGGAGTATCTGCCCATGCAGGACGGTGATGTTCCCATGACCTGGGCCGATACAAGCCGTCTGGAAGCTCTGACCGGCTACTCCCCGAAAATATCTCTGCGTGAAGGGATAGGCAGGTTTGCCGAATGGTACAGAACGTACAGAAAGCTGGGATAAGGACTTCTTTCTTTGAAAAATACCCGAAGCTTCGCCTTTCCTGACGGGAACGCCGTTGACAGAGGGAAGAAAACAGGTCAAAACATGTACATCATCCCCAAGGAGAGACCATGGCTCTTAAGCATGCCCCCGCATCAGACCTTAATCCGAAAGAACTGAAAAACCACTACTTTATCATGCGTCACGGCAGAAGTCTGGCCAACGAACAGGGCCTGATCGTCAGCACTCCCCGGAACGGGTTGACCGCCTACGGCCTGTCCGAAAAGGGACGGCAGCAGATTCTTTCCGGTTTGAAAGCCCAGACGCTTCTGGACAGGGACACTCTGATCATAGCCTCCGACTTTCTGAGAACCAGAGAGAGCGCGGCCCTGGCCGCCGAGATTCTGAAAACAGCCCCCATCCGCAGCTGTGAAGAACTGAGGGAAAGGAATTTCGGAGAACTGGAACTGCAGGGAGACGAGAACTACCGCAAGGTCTGGGCCGGAGACGAGGGAAACGACGGGAATAAAGAGTACGGCGTGGAAAGCCCGGAAGAGGTCCTGGAACGATTCCGAAGCGCCATAGCCCGATTTGAATCAGAATACTCGGGAGAAAAGATCCTTCTTATCGGCCACGGTGACCTGCTGCAGATTGCGCAGACCTGGTTCGAGGAGACATCCCCCTGCCGTCACCGCAGCCTCACCCACCTGGAAACGGCGGAAATAAGAGCCCTCACCCCTCCTGCCTGACCCGGCTCAAGGCATTATAAAGCTCTGTATACTCGATCAGCCTCTCGAATCCTACCATCCCCGTCAGAGCCTTGGAGCGGACGGGGATACCGGCCTCTGTGAGAACGGAGACGGAGTTGAGACCTCCGGCACTGATCATTCCGATACGACCGTCGGGTACGGGGATACCCAGAAGGGAGTGTCCCGTAAATCCGGTCTTGAGAATGCCCCCCAGCCCCATCTCGCTCAAACGGCCGTGAATCTCATTCACCCGGTCCAGAGCCGTGGCAGGGATCTCCCTGAAACTGGCCCCAATAAAACCGTGCCCCGCCTCGGAGGCTCCCCGGCAGTCGGTCATGCCGCTGCTGATAAAAATCTCCATGGGATCCAGACTGGTTCCATCATAATTGATGATAGCCGTGAAACGGTCCGGACGGCTGCCCGAAACCTCAAGAAGACCGCCGAACACGGAGTTGACCGGAATCCCGCTCTTCAGGAAGATACTGTTCAGCGTAAAAGAGCAGACCGTCCCCAGACCGAACGCCCCCTCGGGAATCTCCGTCCCCCCGATCTTTTCCCCCGGTTTAAAAACCGCGACAAGGCGTCCCATGGTCAGTCCCGATTCAAAAACGGGAGCCATAAGATGGTAGACGACGGAGCTGTTCTCCATGGGAATCAGGCTCACATTGACCAGGATATTCCCCTTCCGCTTCCTCCAGTCGAAATCCATCTGATAGGCCAGTTCATCGATTCTGGTGGAGAGGAAGCCCACCCTGTCGTAGACCTGATTTCTGGCGATTTCCTTGTATCCCGAAGCGGTCAGATAACGCCCCTTTTTCTCCTTGTACTCGGTCAGTCCCGCCTTATCCAGTGCCAGCATATGAAAGCGGACCGTCCGTTCGCTCATAACCGTTCCCCGCTCCTGCAGCCTCTCCTTGATAACCTGACTGGACAGAGGCTGTCCCTCGTCACTCAGTATCTTGAGAATCTGAAGGCGTTTGGCATCGGACTTGTCCATCAGGATTCATTTCCGCTGATAACAAGGGTGCTGAAGGCCCGCAAAATGGGAGTCTGGCTCTTCCTGCGGTTCAGACAGATCCCCACATGATAGGGTTCCAGTTCAAGGCGATCGGGTAGAATTCTGACCCTGTCCTGAAACAGGCTGTTCTCCCGGACCAGGGAAGGGATAACCCCCAGTCCCAGCCCCAGACTGACCATGGCCAGAATAGCCTCGTTTCCATCCACCTCGGAATAGATCTCGGGGCGGATCTGCAGAGTGCGGAACAGACGGTCCAGCTGCTTCCTGGCCTGTCCCTTTTCCGGCAGGATCAGAGGAAGATCATGCCACCGGACCTGCCCGCTGTCCAGTTGCTCCGAAAGCTGGCATCCCCGAACGGGCGCGATCAACTCCAGAGGCGTGCTGGTCACATTATGAAAGACAAGATTCTCCGGAAGAGAGTCGGGTTCGGCAGCCACGGCCACATCGGCCATCCCGCCCATAACCATGGACAGGGCATCCTCGGCGGAGCCGGTCTTGAGATTGATATGGATTCCCGGATAGTCCCGGCGGCAGCGCTCCAGAAGATCGGGAAGGATGGTATAGCATCCGGTTACGGAGCTGTAGAGGATCAGTTCCCCCTTGATGTCCCGGCTCTCCTCGGACAGATCGTTCTGTAGAATCTGCCAGTCCTCCAGCACCGAAAGGGCATAGTCACGGAAGCGGCTGCCCGCAGGCGTCAGGACAACGCCCCTGTTGTCCCTGAAGAACAGTTTCTGCCCCACCTGATCCTCCATCCTCTGTATGGTACGGCTGAGGGCTGAGGGGCTGATAGCCATGATATGGCTGGTTTTTGTATAGTGCAGAGTCTCGGAAAGTTTGAGAAACAACTGCAGTTCTCTTATGTCCATAAATCTGGGAGTCTCCCGCTGCGAATATTGTTCCATTATAGGGTGAAAAGGCGATCCATACAAATCCCGTTTTTCAGCGACGGTATTTAAACCCTTTTATATAGCTCATCAATCGTGTATCCTGTGCCGAGGCGGTTGTTTTTATTGATATGAACTGGAAAATAACACTGAGACATTTTTTCTGTATTCTGGGAGGAGTGCTTCTTTTCTCCTGCTCGGTCAAACAGCAGATATATCTGAATCCCGACGGTTCGGGACAGGTGGAATCTTCCGTATTTATGGAAGATTTTTTTCTGAGGACCCTGAAGGATCTCACCGAGCTGGGACAGGAGGAAGAGGAGGGGAAAAGCCCTCTGGACGCCGCTTCCATAGCCGGAGAACTGAGCCTGAATCCCTACTTTTCAGAGGTCAGAGTAGCCTCTCCTTCGGAGGGAGAGTATGCGGGCAGTCTCTCCTTCCGTCATATTGAAGAACTTTTTGCCGCTTCGGGACAGAGCAGCAATCCGGTTATCAGCCACAGGGAGCTGAAAGACGGAGAAAGGAAACTCGTCCTGAGAATCAACAGTGATAACTTTCAGCAGCTTTTCGAGCTGTTCCCCGTCTTAAGGGATCCCGGTTTCCAGTATTTTCTGCCTGAAGAAGGGATCTCCAGAGAGGAATACAGAGAGATGCTGCTCTTTATCTTTGAAGACGGTGCTTCCGGGGAGATTCTGGAGTCTCTCATCGATCAGGCCGCCCTGGATCTGATCATCCGGATCAACGGCAGGATTACGGATCAGACGGGAGGATGGAAACTGAACCCCGAGACCCTGAGAATAAGAATTCCCCTGCTGGATCTCCTCCTGCATAAGGAAGAGCTGTTCTACTCACTCACATATCAATCGAGGTAAGTAAAATGACAAACAAAAAAGTTGGTATCATCGGTGCCGGAGCCTTCGGAACGGCCATTGCCAAAATAACGGGCGACAAGGATCTGGATACAGTTATCTGGAGCTTCACGAAAGAAGGAGCCGACGATATCAACAGCAAAAGGGAGAACTGCCAGTTTCTCCCGGGGGTCAAGGTTCCCCCTTCGGTCAGAGCCACCACAGACATTGTGGAGGCGGCCACGGGACGGGACTACCTGATCCTGGCAACGCCCTCCCTCTTCCTTGTGGAGACCCTGAAACAGATCCTCTCGGTTCCCGAGATACTGGAGGGAGAGACGGTCATCGCCACCATCACCAAGGGGTTTATTCCCGGCAGGAACGGCCCCATGTTCATCCTGGAAGCTCTTGAAAACTATCTTCCCGGCTTCTACAAGGGAAATGTTGTCTATGTATCGGGCCCGAGTCATGCCGAGGAGATCGGCGCGGGAAAGGTGACGGGGCTGATTTCCGCCTCCCTCAATCCCCGGAACTCCATCGAAATTAGAGAATTGCTGAGTTCCCCCAACACAAGACTGTTCTCCTCCCTGGATACAATAGGGGTACAGACCTGCGCGGCCGTCAAGAATGTGATTGCCATCGCCTTCGGTATCCTGGACGCCCTGAAGGAGACCACCGACAAGGTGGGGGACAATACGGAATCCTTCCTCTTCGCCGGAGGACTGAACGAGATCCAGCTGCTTGGAAAAAGCCTGGGGTCCACCCATCCGGAAACCTTCACCTCCATCGCCGGCGTGGGAGACCTGGACGTAACCTGCCGTTCCGTTCACGGAAGGAACAGACGCTTCGGAAGAGACATCATCCTGAAACGCATTCACGAAAACTTTAACGGCATCGACGATCTGATCGAGAACATAGGAAGCATCGGCTATCTCCCCGAGGGAGCCGTAGCGGCCCGCTATGCCGTGGCCTTTGGCGAGCGTTACAATCTGAAGCTCCCCATTATCAGACTTGTCTACGCCATACTGAACAGGGAGATCCGTCCTGAGGACGCCATAGACAGCTTTCTGGGATGACCCTGCGATCCTGCCGCAGGGCCGGCAGGATTTTTTCCTCCTCCCCCGCTCTGTCTGCCCTTCCGGGTATCAGTGGGGGAGACTCTTTTTAAAGAACAGCTTGCAAGGGGCTGTGGGAAAGGATACAATTTCCCTACCATGAAAAAAATCCCGGCACTCATTGTTCTGCTGGTAACGTCAGCTCTTGCGACTCTCCCGGCCCTGGACATCTATGTCAATAACGTTCTTTGGCGCAGCTACACCGGCGAGGCCCTTGACGCCCTGATCACGGAGATCCCCGCAGAAGCCCCTCCTTCACTGCCCTTTGCCCTTCTCCTGCCCCTGATGGAGGAGACAGGCGGAATGCATCTTCTCTTCAAAGGCGGTGACGCCCGACTGGAATGCGGCTCCCTCGCGCTGAGAGAGGCCCGCCTTGTCCGGCACAACGGAAAATGGGAGCTGAACTGGGACGGAAGCAGCTACCGCGATCCCCGCCGGGCAGATCTGTACGGCCGCCGTATTGAGCGGAAAGAGCTGATGATATGGGCCGAACCGGGACTTGCGAATTTTGAAAAACAGATCCGTGTATGGAGCAGCCTCCACAAACTGGAACTGCGCTACCTTGAGATCGAAGATATGGAGAATGAGCTTATCCACCGCCGTCTCACGGGAGAAGAGCAACCGGATTTCGTACTGCGCTTTCAGTCTTCCGGAGAGCTCTTCTCGGAAGAAAAGAATGCGGCCTATCTGCTCAGGAGCGTATTGGACACGGGAGCGTCATCCCGCCGTCTGACCCTTCCGCAGGGAGAACGCTTCCATCCGGAACTCTTTCTGAGCCTGCTTCTCTCACTTGAAGAGCCTCGGGACAATCCCTTTCAATTCCGATTTTCTGCCGACGACAGAACTTTGAACAGGGGCCGGGACATCTATCTGAGACTGATACAGAATCAGAAGCTTAGGGAAAAGAACAGCCTTTACGGAGGGTCCGGCACGCTCTACTATCCGGCACGGCGTTTTCCCCTGATACCCGGGACCCTGACCGCCATCCCCACTCCCGACGGAGGGGGGATACTGCCGCCGCGTATCCTTCCCCTGCAGTTGAAATGCACGGGAAACGACTTCCCGGAAGCCCCCCTGCTGGACTTTCTGAGACTGCCCGGCACTCAGCACAGCCTCCTCTCCCTGCCGGAGAGGCAGCTCCCCGCCCTGGAGGGAATCATGGAAGAGAAAAGACTCAGCCCGGAAGAAGAAGCCCTGTACAGTGAATGGAAAAGTGGTTATATCCTTTCATCGGAAAACAGTCTTTTTTTTAATAAACTGAAAGAGATTTTCCCCGATCTATATAGAAACGACGGAGTACTTCCTTGAGCGACTTCCCCTTTCTTCCTCTGAGCCCGGAACCCCGTGTGGGAATCTTCTGGAGTTATCAGAACAATCTGTTCCACTGCGAATCGTCTCCCGTGACCGAAGGGATGATCACCTCCATATCCGTCGACTACAAGGTGGGACATTACGCCGCCTGGTTTCTTATGGAGAAGAAGGGGGTTCTGGACAAGCTCCCCCCCAGTCTGCGCAGCGAATACGACACCATCCCCCGGGGCCGTGTGGTCTATCTCTTCCGCAAAAAGAAATTCGTCATCTACCACGGCGACGACTTCACAGCCGGTGAGCTTGAACAGATCAAGTCCCTTTTCTGTCTTCCCGAGGAGTGGACCATGGACGATATAGATATGCACTACAACCCCCTTCCCGAGGATTTTGAATTTTAAAGCTGCCGGAAAAACAAAATCAGGAGATCCCGGAATGAGCCGCATAAGAACCTTCAACAAAGGACTCTACCTCTTTCTGAAATATACCGTCGGATTCTGGTTCAGGGCGGTTTATCCCGTAAGAGTCAGCAATCCCGAAGTTCTCAAAACCCTCAAAGCCCCCTATCTCCTTCTTCCCAACCATACCATGAAATGGGATGCTGTTCTTCTGGCCGGAATACTTCCCGATCCCCCCCACTGCATGGCAGCAGATACCCATTTCCGCAGGCCCGTCATAGCCTTCCTTTTCTCACTGATCGGAGCCTTTCCCAAGGCCAAGGCCAAAAGCGACCTGGGAGCCATCAGACATATGATGGAACTGAAGAAGAGAAATAAGATTATATGCGTCTACCCGGAAGGGCAGATGAACTGGGACGGAGCCCAGATGCCCCTGTACTACTCCACAGCAAAGCTGATCAAGCTGCTGAAGCTGCCGGTATACGTCCCCTCTTTCACCGGCGGCAGCGCCGTTTTCCCCCGCTGGGGGAAGGATAAGCGGAGGGGCCCCATGGAAATGACCATGCGCTGCCTCTTCGAAAAGGGAGAGGAGATAAGAGCTCTGGACGTGGATGAGATCTACAGCAGGCTCTGCGAACGGCATGCCTACAACGACCTGGCCGAGGAGATAAGGACAAAGGACTGGCACTATGAGTCGGACAGTCGTGCGGAATATCTGGAGAACGCCCTTTTTATCTGCCCGTCCTGCCGGAAGACCGTGTCTCTTCGCTCCGAAGGGAACGGGATCTACTGCCGCAGCTGCGGATTCCGGGCGGAACTGGATGATCAGTACCGCTTCTTCTATGAGGTGGATACCGAGGAGTGCTGCAGCGGCGTCCTTCCGGCCACCCCTCTGGACTGGAATCAATGGCAGCGCCTCACCCTCCCCGAACTGCTGGAAGCCTGGAAGGAGGATCCTGAAAACCGTCCCTTTATCGAAGATTCGGGACTGACCATAAAAACCGGCCACCGCATGGACCCGCTGATCCTATGGACGGGCCGGGGATCCATGGCCCTCTATCCGGAATATCTGGAACTCTCTGCCGGAAACGGAAAAAGGCTCAGACTCCCCCTGAAGGATTTGAGCGGAGTGCATATTATGACCAGACAGAGCCTGGAGTTCTATCATGAGAAGACACTCTACACGGTCAACTTTTCCGACCTGAGGGCTTCAGGCTACAAGTGGCTGTGCAGTCTGAGAGTACAGGGCGTCCCCTCATCCTATGCCTGGCACGGGGAATCACCGGACAGGGCCTGATCCTTCCCCGCTCTTCGACGGGATCCGTAAAAGAGTGAAGATCCCTATCAGGGATTCTGGGGAACTAAAGGGGTCTTGTCGAAGGGACAGCTTTCCAGATCACTATTATAAAAGAGGGCTCCGCAGAAGGGACAGGATTTGTAAGTCCCGTCATGAAGGAATTCCACAGACCTGACGCCGTTGTACTGCAGATAGATCCTGGCATAAAGACCGAAGTCCTCATCCACTCCGCCGATATAGCCGCTGGTATCCAGAAAGCCCTCGAAGGAGCTGCCGGAAGTCAGCTCCACGGTACAGGGAGTGTAGCCGTCGGGAAAGACTTCATAGTTCCCCGTGAGCTCGAAGCGCCGGATCTTGTAAAGGTCCAGCGGGTACTCCGCCAGCCCCCTGTCGGTTCCCCGACGGAACCAGACAAAGAATTTATTTTCACCTTCGGGGCTGATATAGCTTGCGTTCATCAGGGTGTAGCTCGTCCCGTCGCTATCGGTAACGAGTACGGCATAAAAAGGATCGTAGGTCAACGAACCGGGGAAGCGGATCCTGTCCTGGGCCATCACTCCCGCCGTCAGGCAGCACAGCATCAGGAAGACCGCCGCTTTTCGAATGCTCATGCTCATCATGTTACCCCTCCCGGGCTCGGGGATCAATCCCTTATTTTCGGCGAGACGCAGAGGCATATCCGCTCTCTCCATTAACGGATCAGCCGCAAACCCGGAACTGAACCTGTTGGGCCGGAATATCAACCGTATCGACCTCCACCATCAGACGGGTATTCAGATCCATCTTCTCCTTGAGGGGGATCCTGGTTTCCAGCGCCAGGGTGGGGATCTGAATGACCATCTGCTTATCCGAGCGACCGACCAGGATCCCCTCGGCTGTCCACTCGGGGTGCTCCGAGAGATAAACCAGTTTCCAGTGCATATTGGAGGAACGCTCAGTACCCGTCACCCGTCCGGTGACCGATTCACAGGAGGCCGTCCCCTCCAGAACGTCCTCTTCACTGAGCAGGGGCAGTCCCGCCTTATAAAGGCGGATCTGCTGCTGAACGAGGAGATCGGAGTAACGCCTCAAAGGGCTGGTGGCCCTTGTATAGACGGGGAGTCCCATACCGGAGTGGGGGCCGCCCACACTGGTGGTCTGACTCCGCTTCATAAACCTGCGGAGGGCGACCATGGAAGCCGGATCATCGGGAGAGGTTTTGGGAAGGTCCCCCTCGGGAGCCGGCTGGACAACATAGGGAATGGGAATGCCTTCATCCCGGCAGAAACGGGCGGCATGGAATCCGCTCATCATCATGGCTTCGGCTACCATGTCCCGGCTGGAGTACTCCTTCAGGGGCGATATATGGATCTCACCGCTCTCATCCACCCTGATCTTCACCTCGGGCAGCTGCAGGGCCAGAGCGCCATTGGCCATTCGCCAGTCATGAAAGCGGTCGCAGACCTTTTTCATGGAGGCAAAAGGCTCCTCGGTAATACGGTCTTCCGCATCCTTGTAGGTCAGACGCTCCACTTTTACGGTGCTGAACTCTATCCGGCAGTCCCTCACATTGAATTCCTCGTCCAGTGAAAAGGCAAAGGAGAGGGCGGGAGAGCTCTCCTGCAGCCCCAGTCCCAGTTTCTCGGTAGCCTCATGGGGCAACATGGGAACGACCCGCTCGGGAATATAGAGGTTTGCAGCACGTCCCCGGGCCTCCCTGTCGGCCTCTCCGCCGGCGGGGATCAGGGAACTGGAGTCGGCGATATGGACCCAGAAGGTCCCCTCTTCATAACTCAGAGCGTCATCGGGGTCCTGGTTTCCCTCATCATCGATGGCATAGGCCGCCAGATGCGTCAGATCCAGCCGTTCTACCGCAGGCCCCTCCTCAAGAGGAAACTCCGGAGCACTCAGAGGCATCTGATTCCTTTCCGGCCAGGGATTCCGGCGGATGTCCCATACGCCGAGCTTATTGAGCAGGCGATGGGCATTTTCGGGACTCTGGCTCCGTCCAAGATCCTGAAGGATGCGTGAGCGCTTGCTCTTCTGAAGAGCGTACTGCTCCAGATCGGTAAGGAATCCCTGCCCCTCCTCGGGAACCTTTCCCTTTTTCAGGGCCTCGATAAAAACGGACCAGCGCTTCTCGGCCTCCGCCTTTTCAGCCTCTTCCTTCTGAATCCTTTCCACGTCCTCAGCCGTACGGACAGTGATATCGTCCACACTTCCCCGGAAGTAGGGAGTCCTGTTGAGAAGGAGGAAGGCGCCCCAGGCCGTCTCGGGGCTGTAATCGCCGAAGCAGAGTTCTGCGATTTCCTGGAGAGTGGGCGACTCCCCCTGCAGGAGCTCCCAGGCCTCCTCGACCTGTCCTTCGGGCACGGTGATATTCGTCACCGAAGAGACGGGACCGGGATGAAGAAGGAAGATATCCTTGCCTCTGACCTTCTTCTCCTTGCCGTCCGGAAGGGATATAACGATCTTATCCGCCAGGATTTCACTGATCCTGGCGGGAGCCTGCTTGTATAGTACGAGGGAATCTTTTTTCATAGACCCATCTTAACCGATGAGGGAGAAACTGTCACGGCTGGCCAGTACGGCATGGATACTCCGTTTAAGTTCTGTAAAAAGACCGTCCAGTCGCTCCGATTCTCCCGCAGCGGCGGCTTTTTCCAGCGCCAGGGCATGGCGAGAAAGATCGGAAGCTCCCAGATTGAGGGCCCCCCCCTTGATGGAATGGGCCTCTCTGTGAAGGGTTACCAGGTCTCCCTCGTCCAGAGCCTTCTGGAGAAGTACGATCTGGCGGCTGAGGGAGTCCATAAATCCCAGTATAATTTCGCAGGCGCTCTCCCTGTCCCCCTCCATATCCTCGAGGAAACTGACAAAGTCCAGGGGAAGCTCCAGGTTCCCCTGAACCCCAGATTTCTCCGGAATCGAGAGCGCGTGATCGATCGAGGCCTTCCCGGTCAAACCGCTTTGAGGAGAAAAGCGCTGCCTCAGCCAGAACTCGATGGTCTCAAGAAGATCTTTCCGCCTGAGCGGCTTGGTCAGAATATCACTCATACCGGCATTCCGGCACTCCTGCTGTCTGGAGGGCAGGACATCGGCGGTCATTCCGATAATGGGAATATCACTGTCCAACTCTCTTATCCTGCGGGTCGCCTCCAGACCGTCCATCTCAGGCATATGAAGGTCCATAAGCACAACATCAATGGGCACATCCCTGAAACGCTCCAGGGCGGAGTTTCCGTTGTCCGCCAGTGAGACCCGACAGCCTGAAGCCAGCAGATGATGCCTTGCAATCTCTCTATTGGTGGGATAGTCCTCCACTACGAGGATAGTTCGTCCCCTGAGAAGCTCCCGTCTCTCATGAAGAGGGAGCTTAACACGCGGTTCCCCGGAGGAACAGCTTTCCGCCTCTATACAGCGGATGGAGAAATAGAATGACGTCCCTCTTCCGGGAATACTGTCGAACCAGATCCGCCCTTTCATAAGGTTGACGATTTCCTTGGAAATGGAGACCCCCAGTCCTGTTCCGCCGTACTGGCGGGATATGGAAGAGTCGGCCTGTACGAAGCTTTCAAAGATGGCATCGTACTTCTCGGGAGAGATTCCTATCCCCGTATCCTGAACCTCAAAGCGGAGAACAAGACAATCCCCCCCCCTCTCCTCCACGGTGGCCTTGAGAACCACCGATCCCCGGGACGTGAATTTTACCGCATTGGAAAGAAGGTTCAGAAGCACCTGCCTCAGCCTGTAGGAGTCCCCATAAATACAGCTGGGAAGATCATCAGAGTACTCCAGGCTGAGGGTCAGTCCCTTGTTGTCGGCACCCGGACGGACAAAGCTCAGAGCCTCCTCCATCAGGGGTCTGAGACGAAAGGCATGATTATCCAGCTGAAGCTGACGGGCTTCTATTTTGGCGATATCCAGAAGCTGATTGATCAGGGTCATCAGATTCTCGGACTCATCCAGAATTTTCCCCGCATAAAGCTGTCCCTCCGGCGAGGTGATGGAAGACATAATGATCTCGGCAAAACCAATGATCCCATTCAAAGGGGTGCGGATCTCGTGTGAGATATTGGCCAGGAAACGGGTCTTGGCCTGACTGGCCTCCTCCGCCTCTTTCTGAGCCTGTTCGGCATCGACGATGGCCTTGCGGAGTTCCATGTCCGAGCGGACCTGATCGCTGATATCCGTAACGATCCCTTCGACGATATCCTTCCCCTCAAGAAGCTGGAGGATAATCCTGGCCCAGAAGGAATCGCCGTTTTTCCGGTACGCATGACTGGAGAAGGATACGGCCTCGCCTTCATTGAGGCTTTTAAGACTTTCCAGGGACAGAAAAGGATCATTGACAGTATGGACGGCGAAAAATTCTCTCAAGTCTACAAGGCTGTCACAGAGGAACATCTCCAGCATCTGGGCATTGGCAGAGATAATAACAGCATCTGAATAACGGACGGTGAACAGTCCTACCCGGGCCTTCTCGAGAAGGGATTTGTAACGGGCTTCGACCGCTTCCTTCTCGTCCTCGAGAGCAAACATCTGCCGCTGGAGAAGACGGCGTTCTCTTTCATTGATAGGCTCATTGATCATGGCTGGAGTTCCTGTCTTTCTAGTATATACCTGTTTAGCAAATAAAACAGGAAGATATTATCAGCCGGCCTGACGTGCCCTCAGACGACGGTTCAGAGATTCCAGAATCATGGTGAAGGTAACGGGTTTACAGAGGAATTCATCCGCACCGGCTTCCAGACCGCGACGGATATCGTCTTCACCCGAGAGAGCACTCAGAAGGATCACCGGAATATTGGAACCGGCGGCCGCCTGCCTGATGGAACGGGTCGTTTCATAGCCGTCTATCTCGGGCATCCGGACATCCATAAGCACCATATCCGGGTTATGTACCATAAGATCCAGAACCTCCTGTCCCGTGGCGGCTTCCAGAACAGTGAGGCCCATGCTGTCCAGACGTCTGCTTATATGGCTCCTTACGAAGGCTTCGTCATCGGCAATGAGTATTGTCTTTCCGACAAGCAATCCGTTATCTGCCAATCTGCTCTCCTTACTCGTTTCTTCAGTATTAAGTATCAACGCTCAGAGAGCAGATTTCCAGCCTAAAGTAAAACATCCTGTAACAAAAATCAGTTGGTCAGGGCCGCGATGGCCGCTCCCAGCAGAGGGGCATCCTCCACACGTACAATCTCGAAATACCTCTGCCACTCTCCTGACAGGATCTCCCTCATATACTGTTCGAAACGGCTCTTGAAATGATAGGAAACATAGAATGTCGTGCCGTCAACGGTCAGGCATACGGGTTCCAGGGGAGACTTCCCCTTTTCCGATTTCAGAACAATTCCCGACAGGGCGGAAGCGGCGAGCCTGGCGGCCCGGTTCGTCAAATCATCGATGATATGGAACAGGAGCTCTTTCTCCTCTTCCGGAGCATCTTTCATGGCCTTCACAAGGATATTTTCCCCATTGTGAGGATTATGGATATAGTCGTCCGCATCCTTGGTACTCAGTCTTCCCGCTTCTTTCAGAGCAGCCCGACTCTCATTGGAGAAAAGACCATCTTCAAGAGCCTGTTCCAGGGTTCTGGTCACCACAAGCCCCAGATAGCCTCCGGAAGTCATCTTTTCAAGAAGGTAGTTTCCCGGATCACTGGTGTCCGCATCCAGTGTCTTGTCGATCTCTCCCCGGGGAGGCAGGCCGAAGGAGCCGCACTCGGTATTGATGACCTGATGATGCTCGGGGTTCAGCCCCTCCTGTTTGAGAATGGCAGCGTTGGATTCCACATAGCAGCCGTTGATTCCTGTACCGAAGATATAACCGATAAAGCCGCTGAAGCTCTGTTCGGGAAAAGAGATCATACCGGTGAGCAGGGTAGCCACCGTATCGTTGAGGATCACAATCTCCCGTTCCTCGCTCACGCCCTTCTTCTTGAGATAGGCCAGAAGATTCTCTCCTATCATCTGACCGTGAACGTCAGGACACTGAACCTCCTTGCTGAACCTGGTCAGCCGACCGTCCCTGTTGGGATACATTACCGTGGGATAGGAGAAACAGAAACCGATCTTCTCGCCCTGAGGCACAAGATCGGCGATATAAGCGGCGAGGGTCCCGAAGAACTCATCCTTGTTTACGGCCCCCCCCGTTCCCGGCATGGGATATTTCTTAAAGTTCTCAATAACAGGTTTATAGTTCTTGTCAAAGGATACGAGAGCGGTTCTGAGATTAGTCCCTCCCGCATCGATAACAACGACTTTTTTCCCGACGGGAATGGGATTATCCGTCTCAATAAAAGTCGGAAACATGGCTATACTGCTGGGTCCGGCCAGCCCTTTTATCATCTCGTCCATAAAAAGACGAACCGTAGCCTTCAGATCCGTTGATGCGGAGTCCATACCGTATTTTTTCAGAAACGTGACAGCCTTATTCCTGATCTCAGTCAATCTTCTCCCCCTGAAACGGTTCCCTACAGGAAACCTTTTATGATTAAGTCATGAATAGATATCCCGGATGATATGGTAAATGGAAACGATTCCCGGGAGTTCTCTGTAATAGAATCACGGATAGCCGTCTCATGTCCAGAGATTCAGTTCTCCCTGAAGAAAGCAATCAGCCTGGAGCGTTTATGTATTCCCGTTTTCTCAAATATGGAGTAGAGCTGACTCTTAACGGTGCTCACCGATTTATTCAGATGCTCCGCCAACTCTCTGTTGGAGGTCATCCCCTTGATGCACATCAGCTCCAGGAGCTCCTTTTCGGCAGGGGTGAAGGAAAAGTCCTTTACGTTCAGACGGACCGCAGCCAGCTGATCGGAAATCCTGTTCCTGTTGAGGATCTCCTCCTTCAATGAATCGTTGACCCTTTTGAGAATCGCATTTCTCTCCCGGCTTTTTATAATCCCGTCCCGGTATCCAAAACCGATGACACCGAAAAAAAAGAGATGAAATGCGGCAAACATGACACCGTCCCCATCCGGACCGGACAGGATCATACATTCCACCATGAGAAAACCCATAAGCAGAAACATAAGAGCAGATTTCAGAGTATTGAGAAAACCGTACTTCCCGGACAGGAAGAAGGCCATATAGACCAGAAGGACGCAGTAGGAGCGGTCCGGAAAGGCCGGAGCAGTCACAAGGCTTCCCGCAATAAGGATGAACACCTGAGAGGCTTCGGACCATTGCCTGAAGGGAGACCCATAGCTATGGGAAAGGGCGGTAAGGATCAGCTGGGGAAAAGCGACGATTCCGAGAAAAGCCATCATGACATTCACGGAGAAAGGAGCGTTTCCGGACATATCCTTATATAAAAAAAGAGAGACTGCCAGCAGACAGAGAGTCACATGGGCATATCCCACGAAAAGTTCAAAACGGAGGAAACGGTTCTGCTTTGCCATTGGGATAATTTATCATCCCCCTGAGAAATAAGAAATGGGAATTTTCCCTATACGGCTCAGGCGACCACAGCCCAGTCCGTAAAGGGCAGATAGTCCTTGGAAAGGATATCGTCCATAAGGGGACAGGGGACTTCTTCCACACAGAGGCTGAGAGTTTCCATCACGGACTGATAGTTCCACTGTCCCGAGTTCAGGGGATTGTAACGATTCTCATCCAGATCCCGGTCCATGTTCTTCCTGTAATCCATAAGCAGAACCATGGCGACAAGATGCATCCCCCTGGAAAGAAGCCTCTCATCTCCCCCCGTAAAATGGCAGAAGGGGATAAGGGGGCGCATAATGTCCATATGCTGTTGAGGATGATCATTGTATACATCAGCCACAGGACTATCCTTGCTCAGAAGGAAGAGTGAAAGATTTGTAAAACTGTCCTGAACAGGATTATCCGTTGACGCAATGTAGGGAAGCATTCCAATCAGGCGGCAGAGCCGGTGCTCTATAATGGCCTGTCTTTTATCGGTGAACTGGGGCATCCCCATCAGAACCTCATCCACAAGAGATTCCCATGCCTCCGGAGCATTGATAAGCCGATTTTCGTACACGTGATTCCTCTCCTTTCTCTCTTGCTAAGTGGAATTTCACATAGAATTTCGCTTTTGTATATCATCCAAAAGGATGAATTTTATATCTATTGATTCTTGAATCCGTATTTAACCTATAATAACTCTAATTATAAAGAATCCAGTTCTCAAGATATAATTTATACATTTTTCTGGTAAATTGCGTATTCTGTGGTTCTCTTTGAGACAGTGCCGGGAGGAGGAAAGCTTGAAAATCACCGTTATCAGCGTAGGAAAACTGAAGGAAAAGTACTGGAAGGGAGCCGTAGAGGAGTATGGAAAAAGGCTTTCTCGCTACGGCAACCTGAATCTGATTGAAGTTGCCGATGAGAAATGTCCGGAGAACGCAAGTCGGGAAGACAGAAACATTATCCGCCGTAAAGAGGGAGAGAGGATCCTGGCGAAGATCCCGGAAGGGGCCTTTCTGGTCACCCTGGAGATAGGCGGAAAAGAGATGGACTCGGAAGAGTTTGCCAAGGTTCTGGACACGCTCCCCCACAGGGGGCACTCCCATGTTGCATTCGTCATCGGAGGCTCCCTGGGACTGGAGCCGGAACTCTGCCGCAAAAGCGGACTGTCCCTCTCCTTCGGACCGATGACCTTCCCCCATCAGCTGATGAAGGTGCTGCTGATGGAACAGATCTACAGGGCCTTCCGCATCAACAGAAACGAACCTTATCATAAATGATCTGATCGTCCCGTCCCTGCACCTGATCCGGCTTAAAACAGCGATGTAATGTCAGGATTCCCCTCCAGGCCGGCCAGCAGGCGGGGGCTTTGTCCCTCACCGTCCTTTGTGTCGGGATTGGAACCGGCGTTCAGAAGCAGACGAACAGCATCGGCCTTTTCCGCCTCCACGGCATAGTGGAGAGCCGTACGGCCCCGATCATCCCGGACATTGACATGGATATCCTTATAAACTCCCGCTTCTGCCAGAAGATTGAGGATATCCCAGTTGCCCAGACGGGCGGCGATAAGCAGAGGTGGATAGCCTCTGGGATCGGGAGCCGCGGGATCGGCCCCCTGTTCAAGAAGCATACGGCTTACATAGTACTGGCCATTGAACACGGCTTCGACCAGGGCCCCTCCGGCCTGTTTTACAGAAGAGAAGCCCACGGTCAGATGAGCACCGATGATCCTGTAGCGCCAGCGGGCCGGCTCTCCGGAGTTTGCCGTCTTTTCCAGAGTAACCAGGGCGCAGCGCTTCTCATGGGGACTGAGGATATGGCCCTTGAGAATCAAATCTTCCACAGCAGGCTGTTCGGGTTCAGGGCTGTAGGAGTATACGGTTTTGGCGGTGTTTCCGTTTCGGAACAGATCAATATGAATACTCTTGGTATAGCCCCCCGGATACTCCTCACTCTCGGAGCGATCCATTGAGTAACTCATCCGATAGCTGTCTCCGTCCTGTCTGAAGATCTGCCCCCCCGCCTTGAATACCGATTCTGTCTTAATATGGAAGCGAATCAGCTGAGAGTGCCATTCGGGGTGCAGCTCCCAGATCTGTGCGGGGCTCTGCCCCTCCAGAAGAAGCGCTTCAGGACTGGTATAAAGGATTTTATCCTCCACCAGGTCAAGAACAGACCACTGCCAGAAACGCCGGCTCCCCTCTCCGGCCGTAACGGTACCGAAAGCAAAGCCTCCTCCGGGAGTCCAGCCTATGGCGTAAAGAGACATGCGGTCGAAGTCAAAAGGCTCCAGCTTTACCGGTCCCCGCCAGTTCTCCGCCCATAAAGGGGCTGCCCATATGAAGAACAATAGAATAAGAGGGAGAAGAGGGCGTCCGGACTGTCTTGAACTTCTGTACATGTATTCCTAATATAGCAAAAGAATTTTAAAAAAACATCACTATCGAGGTAAAGCTCATGAATATGAACAGCATAACAACCCTGGCCACCGCTGCGGTCATAGCTCTCAGCTATGGCATTCCCGTATTTCAGGATCAACTGCGCTCGGTCGGCTTCTTCGCTCTCTCGGGAGCCGTCACGAACTGGCTGGCCGTACACATGCTTTTTGAACGGGTCCCCGGACTCTATGGATCGGGAGTCATCCCCCTGCACTTCGAGGAGTTCAAAAAAGGGATCGGGAATTTGATTATGGATCAGTTTTTCACCATGGAAAACGTATCCCGCCTGATGCAGGGAGAAACGGGGATTCTGACGGATCATCTGGACCTGAGCCGGGCGGCGGATGCGGTTAACTACGACAGGATATTCGACGGCCTGAGCGAAACCATACTGTCCTCCTCCCTGGGCGGAATGCTCGGCATGTTCGGAGGGGCCTCTGTGATCGAAGGATTTCGCGCGCCCTTCAAGGAAAAAACCAGAGAGATCATCATCGCCGAAGCCGAAAGTCCCGATTTTTTGAACAGCATATCTTCTTCCATGACAAGCAATACGGATAAAGCGTCCCGGGATATTATCGAAAAAGTGGGAGCCATCGTTCAGAAAAGACTGGATGAGCTCACTCCGGGGATGGTCAAGGATATCGTACAGGCCATGATACGCAAACATCTGGGCTGGCTGGTTCTCTGGGGAGGAGTTTTCGGCGGTCTTATTGGACTGATCATGAGCCTTGTTCCCACGTTTTGAGCCCTGTTTCCCCCTGCAAACGGGGGAAGTTTCACGCCCCGGGAATAGACCCGGAGTTTCTTTATAAAATTGTCTAACAGTTTTGTAATTTTTTCTTTACAAATAGGAATTTGGATGCGAGAATAACTTCGGGTCAAAAAAAAAGCCCCTGAAGAAAAGGAGGAAACTTCAGGGACTCAAAAGCAAAAAATGGAAAAAAAGGTAATCAGTCTTTTCTTCCCATGAAGCCAGTTAACAACATGACCTCATCTATTTAAACTTCTGTTGAAGAAAAGGAGGAAAACTTCAACGGAAGCATGTGACTTTCATCACATTTAAAATATAGTAATCTCACAATTAAAAGTCAAGCAAACTGTTTGACTTTTTCTCTGTGTTCTCTCACTCAACCGTCTGAATAACATCCCTCCGGCTCTGTGATACGCCAATACTAAATCCGAAAAGTCAAGACTTTGTGAAGATTTCGTATAGACTAAGCCCAATTCATGTCAATGTTTCAAGAATGAACCGGAAGCCCCTTAATTCACAGGAAAAAGGATGCGCAACAGGGCTCCCCCGCCCTCGGCTCCGTGAGCACTCAGGGTGCCCCCCTGATTGCTGATCAGAAGCCGGCTGATAGCCAGTCCGAGTCCGCTTCCTTCGCTGTTTCTCGATTTATCCAGTTTATAGAAACGGTCGAAGATCCTCTCCCTCTTGTCCTCGGGTATGCCGGGACCCGTATCCTCTACTTCGAGGAAGAAGCCCTTCTCTCCGCAATACTGCCGCACGGTTATCCGCCCTCCGGGCGGTGTAAATTTGAGAGCGTTGGACAGAAGGTTCTTCATAACCTGTCTGGTCTTGTTCCGGTCCCCCCGGAAGAGAGCCTCTTCCCCCAGAGAAAGCTCGAGACGGAGTCCCTTCTTCTCGGTAAGAACGGAAAAATCATCGCCCATCTGGGAGGCAAGATCCCGAAGGGAGAATTCCTTCGCCTCCGTATAGGCCTGATGCGACTCCTCGGAAGCAAGGGTCTGAAGGTCCCGGATCAGAGCGGCCAGATGTTCGCTCTGGCGGTAAAGGGTTTCCATCCGCCCCCTGTCGGCGTCGTAAACACCGTCCAGAATCATCTCCAGGTTGCCCATAATCAGACTGACGGGGGTTCTCAGTTCATGAGCGGTGTCCGATATGATCTGCCGCTTCCAGCTCTCCGAAGCCTCCAGAGAAGCGGCCATCTCATTGAACCCTTCGGTCAGCTGTGTCAGATCATCCTGAAGCCCCGAAGCCTTCCCCGGCTTCAGCCTGTAGGAGTACTCCCCCTCACTGATGGTCATGACCCCTTTATACAGGCTCTTCAGAGGTCTCAGGGCCCTGCGGAGAAGAAAAAGCCCCAGGATCAGCGCCAGCAGGGCGGAGAGAAGAGCGGAGGTCAGAATTCCGCTGATCATGGGAAGCACCTGAGGTCCGCCTTCCGGAACTCCGCGGGGCCCCGCATATTCCCCGGCCAGTACATAGCCGGCCACCATGCCGTCCCTGTAAAAGGGAGCTCCCAGCTTGAGGATTTCAGGGGAAAGCTGGCTGAGCCGTTTGCCGAAACTGTCATAAAACACGCCCTGAAGAACAAGACCCGCCTCATCGCTGACCACGATAGGGATCATCCTGTCCAGCCCCGCTTTGGGAGGAGGGAGCATATCGCCCCGGCCTCTCCGGGGATCCGGCAAGATCGTCAGATCCGTCCCCGGTGAATCGGGCCTGTTATGCATATCCGGCATACTTGATCCCGGAGTGTTCTCATCGTGCTGCAGAGAGAGAAGCATCTGCTCCAGTCGACCTTCTCCAGCCGCCATAGAAAGGGTTCGGGCAAAGGTCATGGCCGTATTTCTGTCCCTCTGAAGGGCGAGGCTCCGGAATCTGCTGACCGTCAGACTTCCCACCAGAAGGATGGTGATAAGAGAACTGAAGAGGATGGAGAAGACCATGATCCCCACAAGCCTGGCGGAGAGAGAGATCTTCATTCAGATTCCCGCATTCTGTAGCCCACACCCCAGACCGTCTGGATATATTCGGGTTTGGAGGGATCCCTCTCGATAAGCTTCCGGATATTTTTAATATGAACATCGATGGAGCGCTCATAGCCCTCGTAGGGGTCTTCCTGAAAGGCATTCAGGAGCTCCATCCGATTGAACACACGCCCGGGGGAGCGCAGCATTTTGACAAGGATATCGAACTGGGCGGCCGTCAGATCCACCGCCTTATCTCCCACATGGACCGTGTGCTTGAAACAGTCCGCCCTCAGCTCACCCAGACAGACCACGTCCCCTTCTGCCGGATGTTCTGAAGAAGCGTGCGGCACAGCGGGACGGGCGCGTCTGAGCACCGTTCGTATGCGAGCCGCCAACTCCTTCATACTGAAAGGCTTGGCGATATAGTCGTCCGCTCCCAGCTCCAGACCTAAAACGGTATCTCCCTCCTCCGACCTGGCGGTGACCATAAGGACGGGGACTTCCGAGTTCTTCCTGATCTCCCTCAAAACCTCGGTTCCGTCGAGCCGTGGCATCATAATATCCAGAAGGACCAGATCCGGACTCTCCTGACGGAAAAGCTTCAAAGCCTCCATGCCGTCATAGGCGGACATGGTCTCAAACCCCAGGGCCTCCAGGTAGTCGCAGACCATTTCATTTATGCCGGATTCATCTTCGGCTACAAGTATTCGCATCATAACAGTCAGTATACTACAGAGAAATTATGAACAAAGTATAAACGGAGGATAGATTTTTGCTCCTTTACTACTCTTTTTTCCTCCTGTCGAAGAAGATCCCGTAGAAACAGGGGATCAGAAACAGAGCGGTCAGGGTGGAAAAAATCAATCCGAAAATCACCGTTCCGGCCATGGGTCCCCAGATCACCGACTTTCCCCCCAGGCCGAGGGCCGTGGGGAGCAGCCCCGCGATGGTGGTCAGAGACGTCAGCAGGACCGGACGCACACGGACGGCTACGGCCTGAGAGACCGCATCTTTTACTGATTCCCCCGCCTCTTTCCGCTCGTTGATAAAACTGATCAGCACAATGGAGTCGTTCACGGCAATTCCGGCCAGAGCCACAGCGGCGTAAAGGACGGTAGTGGAAAATGCGGTTCCCGAAAGGAAGAGGAACAAAACCACTCCGGCAAAGGTAAAGGGAAGGGTCAGGAGGATCAGAAAGGGCTGGCTGTAGGATCGGAACTGGCTGCCCAGAATCATATAGATAAGAAAAAGTCCCAGAAGGAAAATTCTGGCAATCCGGATCAGAAGATCATCCAGTTCGGAAAATTCCCCGCCCGCGGAAAGCCTCAGGTTACGGCCGCTCCACTTTTTATCAAAGCCCCTCTGAATCTCCCTGTTGATGGCCCTGACGTTTTCCGTATCGTAGGCTTCGGCGCTTACGGTAATCTCCCGTTTCCCGTCCAGCCTCTGTATCGATGCCGGAGCATCTCCCCATTCCAGCCTTGTCAGGGATGAAAGGGGTACGGCCTCCCCGGCGGGGCTGATCAGTTTCAGCTGGGAGAGCGCTCCGCTGCGGATACGGGCGCCGGCGCTGAAGCCGACGATAAGATCCACTTCCTCATTGTCCTGCCGGAAGGTTCCCGCATTCATTCCGTCCAGAGAAGCTCTGAGAAAGCTGCCGATCTGCAGAACATCCATACCGTAAACCGCCGCCTGTTCCCGGTCGACCACGACCCGCAGTTCGGGTGTCCCCGAAGGAGCGTCATCCTGTATATTAAAAAGCTCCGGATAAACCGCAAGATCCTGTTTCAACTGATCTGAGGCCTGCTGAAGATCATCCAGAGAGTCTCCGAAGATGCGGAAGGAGACGGGAGGAGAGACGGGGGGGCCGTTTGTGGCCCTCCGGAACAGGACTCTATCCGCCCCCGGTATATCTTCGGTCATCTTTTTGATCTCATCCATAATGACGGGAATGGATCGCAGCCGGCCTTCGCTCCGTTCGCTCAGATCCACGACGATCTGTCCTCTGTTGCCCTGGGTCCGGGCGTCACCGTCCTGGCTCTGGAATCCGACAAAACTGCTGACCCCGACCACGTCTCCCTGTCCCAGAAGAGGAAGGATCCTCTGTTCATAGGCCCTGAGAAAGGCTTCCGTCCTGTCCGGCGGCGTTCCCGTGGGCATCTGCGCCTCAATGTAAAAAAGGGTGAAATCTTCGGCGCTGAAAAGATCCTGTCGCAGTCCGGGGACAAGAGAAAAGGCGCCGAAGGCAAAGAGTACCATAAGGAGAACAGCGCGTTTCTTCCGTCTGTAAATCCCCTCGAACAGACGGAGAAAGGGAGGGCGCAGGGAGGCGAAAAAAGATCCGAATCCCTTCCCCCCTCCCCATTCGGCATAGTGGGAGGGAAGAAAGAAGAGGGCTTCCAGAGTGGAAACCAGCAATGCGATGGAGACGGTAAAGGGGATGACCCTTAAAAAACGTCCTATGGTGCCGGGCAGCAGCATCAGGGGAATGAACGCCGCGACGGTGGTGGCTGTTGCCGCCATAACCGGAACGGCCACCTGGTGAACCCCTTTTTCCGCTGAATCGATCCGGGACAGGCCGGTCTGTTTCAGGCGGAAACTGTTTTCGACGATCACAATCCCGTGATCCACGATCATCCCCAGGGAAAGGACCAGGGCGAAGAGGGTATTGCTGTTGAAGGTCTCCCCCAGAAGATCAAGGATCAGAAAGGTTGTCGCAAAGGTGACGGGAAGTCCCAGGGCCGTAACAAAGGCATTCCGTCCGCCCAGAAAGAGAAACAGCATCACCACAAGAAGCAGGAAACCGAAAAGCGCATTGTTCTGAAGCACGCGGATGCTGTCCCGGATCTGAACGGTGGAATCGTTGATCAACTCCGCCCGGACATCGTCGGGAAAGGTTCTTTCAGACAGCAGGGTGCGGGAGGATTCAATGATGGAGACCGCATCCCCTCCCGGCTCTTTGAGCAGACTGAGAAGGACGGCGGGTCGACCGTTGAACCTGACCCTCCCTCCCCGGGGGGAGTATCCGTCCCGAAGTGAGGCGATATCGGCAATTCTGATCTGCCCCCCCCCGTTTCCCGCTCGAAGAGGGACCGAGAGGATATCATCGGGTCCGGCGAAAGCCCCTGTGGTTCTCAAAAGGAACTGATTGGATTCAGAGGTGATCGTTCCTCCCGGAACATTGACATTCACACCCTCAAGAGCCCTGACGACCTCATTCACAGAGAGTCCGGCAGCTTCCATCCTCACCGCATCCAGCTCAACGAAGATCTCCCTGTTGCGGACGCCCTGCACATCGACGGAGGAGACATCCGGGAGTCTCAACACATCATCTCTGAGCAGTTCCGCTTCCCGAACAAGGCTGCCGTAGGACGCATCTCCGAAAAGGACGATCTCCCCTGCGGGCAGAAAATCGGCCGAGGAAAAATCACTGACACGCCCCTCCCCGGCACCATCAGGCAGGGTTACGTTATAAAATCTGGTCCGCACCTCCTGAAACAGGCGCTCGAATTCATCCGTATCCAGATTGCTCTCAAACTCCACGCGGACCGTACAGAATCCCTCTTCACTGACCGAACGGAGGGCGTCCATTCTGTCGATTCCCTGCAGCTCGTTTTCAATGGCGGTGGTCAGAAGGCTCTCGACATCCTCGGCGGAGGCTCCCGGAAAGGGAACCGTTACAACGGCCCAGTAGAAGGGGACCTCTGAAAACTGCTCCCGGGGCATTCTGGAAAGGCTCAAGGCCCCCAGAGCCAGGAGGCTGACCATCAGGATATTCAAAAAGACGGGATTTCGAACCGAAAAGCGACCGATGTTCACAAAGCATCCCCTCCCTTCCTCTCGGTCACCCTTACGGGGTCACCGGGAAGAAGGGTTCCGAAGCCGGAGACGATGACCCTGTCTCCCTCTTCCAGCTCTCCTCCGGACAGGAAGATCCGGCCGTCCACGGTTCTTTCATACTCGATCTCCAGCTCTTCAGCCCGCCCGTTATTCTCCCGGAAAACAACGGACCGGCCCTGTCTGAGCTGTATGGCCTCTTCAGGAATAAAAAGAGAAGACTCTCCCCTGTCGGAGGTGGTGATGACCACACGGGCGGACATTCCGGACTTCACGGTCCCGTTTTCACTGTTCTCCCAGCTGATCCAGACGGGGAAGCCTCCCCCGTTGACAAGGCTTCCGGGAGACACAGCCCTGACCCGGGCGGGGATCCGGAGTTCTCCGAGGGCGGCTATGAAAACCTCCGCCTTATCCCCTTTCCGGATCAGCGGGATTTCATCCTCACCGACGGTCAGGCGAATCTGAAAGGAAGACCGGTCCACCAGATGGGTAACCGTATCCCCCGCCTGCAGCACAATTCCCGGGTTGATTTTATTATCCCGGTTCCCGGCATAGCCGGCATAGGGAGCCCTGATTTTTGTATTTTCAAAGGTCTTGCGGGCCTCTTCCGTCTTCTGCTTCAAAACGGCCATGCTGGCCAGTTTCTTCTGAAAATCGATCAGAGACGTTCCTCCGGCCTTATAGGATTTCTCCAGAGCCTCCACCTCCAGTTCCGCAGCCCTCAGTTCCATACGGGCGGACTCATAGGACAGAAGGGGCAGAGTGTCTTCGACGGTCAGAAGGATATCCCCCTCCTCGATATAGTCACCCACCTCGAAGTTAACCTTAAGGATTTCACCGGAGGTCTCGGAGACGATATCGCTCTCCCGTACCCCTTCGATCCGTCCGGCGGCACGAAGGGTCACCACCGCGGGGGAGCTCTCCAGCCGGACAGCCATAACCGCCAGGGAGGCTTTCTCTACAGGGGTTTCAGGGGTGGCATAGGACGATGTATCTTCTTTGTCCGCGCCGCAGGAGAAAAACAAAATCCATAAAACCGGAAAAAGAAAGAGTCTGTGATCATTCATACTCTCCAGTATATTTTACGACAGCAAAAATTTCATTTTAAAATTGAACAATCAATCAGGGGCGTACTTCAACACCTGCTCCTGCAGAATCTCCTCATACTGCTCCAGAGCTTTCACCACGACTTTCTGGGGAGGCGTCACATCTGTTGAGTATTTCAGATTCTCAAGAACCTTGAGAAAGGCCCCGTGGTCCAGAGCTCCCCGGGCCTTCGGGAAGAGGATGCGTCCGGCGCAGGCGCTTTTCCAGGCGCCCATCTCCTCTTCATCCAGGGTATGGGGAAAGTTGCGGCCGATAAAGCGCCGCAGCATTTCGGGGATGCGGGGATCGTAGAAGTTGAGGGTCAGGGTCTTGAGTTCTTCCGGTGGAGTGGTATGGATGATCTTCATCCTGGTCCTGTCGTCGTCCCGGAAAAATCCGCCCGAATAGATCTGTAGATCCGGATCGTCCTCCACAGAGTAGTACTTCGACTTGTCCTGGTTGAACACTTCACGGACCTTCTGCAGCAGTGAGGGATCTTCCTGCAGTATACGGCTGTGCTCCAGACACAGGGCGCGGTCAATACCCAGTCGTTCGGCCGCCTCGTTATCCAGTGTGGAGAGGGGAGCCACCACGGGACATTTTCCCAGATGGATATCCTTCAGGGGGATTCTCTCCAGGCCCTCTTCTTCCAGCTGTTTGCGGGGGGTAAAGACCCGGTGACGGATCTCCTCCACCGTCAGTTCCAGAAGGGGAGCGGGATCATAGCGGAGATCAAAGCAGTGGACCGAATTCCTAATCATGGGATCGACCACCAGAGGAGCCACCAGGGTGGTGCAACCCTTCGGACCTGAAAACATTCCGGATGTATGGACCACCGGCTCCCTGCGTTCCAGATCAATGATATTTTTCAGGGCATCCTTCTGCCGGTTCTCAAAGAAGTAGCGGTAGAGCCGGGGCTGTTTTTCCGCGATCAGCCGGGCCATGCCTATGGTGGCATACACATCCGAAAGAGCGTCGTGGGCATGTTCATGACTGATGCCGTTGGCCTGGCTCAGCTTCTCCAACCTGAATACGGGACGCCCCTCATCATTCTCGGGCCATGTAATTCCTTCGGGGCGGAGATCATGGGTAGCCCTGACCAGATCCAGAATGTCCCAGCGGCTGTTGCCGTCGGCCCACTCCCGTCGGTAGGGGTCCATAAAGTTCCTGTAATAAAGATTCCGGATAAACTCATCGTCGAAACGGATGCTGTTGTAGCCGGCCACGCAGGTCCCCGGACGGGAGAACTCCTTGTCGATGGCTTTGATAAAGTCGTACTCCCTCATTCCCTTCTCCAGGGTTTCCTGGGGAGTGATCCCCGTCACCAGACAGGCATAGGGATCGGGAACATAGTCGGGAGAGATCCTGCAGTAGAGCACCACCGGATCTTCAATGACCTCGAAATTTTCATTTGTACGTACGGCAGCAAACTGAGCCACCCTGTCCCAGCGGGGATTTTTTCCGAAAGTCTCAAGGTCATACCATAAAAATGTCATGATTCCATGGTAAGGGATTCGGGGAATTGGTCAAGTGGCTTCTTTGAATAGAGAAGAGATCTGAGACAAAGCTCCTTCGACACTGTCCGAAGGCAGCCCGCAGCTGTTGTCCCGGCAGACATAAACCAGGGTGTTCCCGACCTGGAACCGTCCGGAGAAAAGCAGGGTTTCGTCGTCCCTGTGCTCAGAGAAAGCCTGTACCGTATGGGGAAGATAGGAGGCCCGCAGTTCTGCGGCCATCTTCCGGGCGTCCTTCCCGGCGACAACAAGTTCATAAAAAGGTTCCAGTTCATACAGAGCCAGCTCCGCCCATTGAGAAAAATGAAAGATGTTCTTTTCAATCCTGCCGCTCATTCTGTTCAGAAGATCTTCAGCCAGATCGGCGTAACGGTTCTTCCCCGTCAGACGGGAGAGACGGAAGAGATTGTGAGCCGCCGCTCCGTTGGGTGAAGGAAGGACGCTGTCCCTCAGCTCCGCTTCCTTCTGCAGAGAGCCGGCGTCTTCGGAGATGTTGAAAAAAAACGCTATGATCCGGATCATAGAATAGTTCTATCGATTTGTCTGTGAGCTTGACAGCCTCCTCAAGATAAACCGTCTGTCCGGAAGACTGGAACAGGGAAATCAGAGCTCCCGCCATATAGGCATAATCCTCAAAAAATCCGTCTATATAGGGCCGCCCTTCCCGCCAGGCATGGTAGAGAGTTCCATCATCTTTCCTGCATTCCCGGAGTATCAGATCCGCCGCCCGTCTACCCGCTCGAAGATACTCCTTTCGTCCCAGAGCGTCATAGGCATCGGCACAGGCCTTTATCATCAGAGCGTTCCAGGAGATCAGGGCTTTATCATCCAGCCCCGGAGTAGATCTCTTTGAACGATGGCCCTTCAGGAGCCGGCGGATCTTCTCCAGAGTTCTCTCATCCTGTGAACCTTCAGACGGAGCCTGGGGGAGAAGCAGAATGTTTTGTCCTTTCTCCAGAAGCCCCTCCTCTCCGATGCAGTACTGCCGGGCGGCAAAATCAAAATCCTCTTTCAGAATCTGTTTCAACTCTTCTTCTCTCCAGAGGTAGTAACGGCCCTCCTCTCCTTCGCTGTCGGCATCCAGGGCGGAATAGAAAAACCCTTCAGGGGAAGTCATAAACTCCCCGACAAACGCCATGGACTGTTCTACGATCCGGGCATACCGTCTCTTTCCGGTCCATTTCCAGGCGTCCGCATAGAGTGAAATAAGCTGGGCGTTGTCATAGAGCATCTTTTCAAAGTGGGGCAGCTTCCAATCCGGATCAACCGAGTACCGGGAGAATCCGCCTCCCAGCTGGTCATAGATTCCCCCGCCGGCCATCCTGTCCAGGGTCAGAAGAACAAAGTCACGTGCCTCTCCATCTCCCTTCAAACGGCTCCAGGCCATAAGAAAGCGCAGCCAGACTGGCATGGGAAATTTGGGAGCTCCTTTGGCTCCCCCCCGTTTGAGGTCAAATAATCTGCGTCCCTCCTCCACGGCTTTTTCCAGGCTCCTGGTCTCCAGCACATTCAGGGAGGGCTCCAGCAGGTTTTTTTTAAAGTCTCCGATTCCCTCCGCAATCCTCAGGGCATATTCGACGAGCCGCCCGGGATCTGTCCTGTGCTGGTCACGCAGAGCGGTGAGAAGACTTATCCACCGGTCCCGGGGGAAGTAGGTTCCTCCGTAGAACGCCCGTCCATCGGGGAGAGCGAAGATGTTCAGAGGCCAGCCCCCCTGCCCTGTGATCAGCTGCAGGGCATTCATATAGTGGGCATCGATATCGGGCCTCTCCTCCCTGTCCACCTTGATGGAAATAAAGGATTCGTTCATCAGAGCGGCGGCATCCTGATCTTCAAAGGTCTCCCGTTCCATCACATGGCACCAGTGACAGGAGGAGTAACCGATGCTGATGATCAGGATTTTATTTTCCGCCGCAGCCCGTTCCCGGGCCTCATCGCCCCAGGGATACCAGTCCACGGGGTTATGGGCGTGCTGTCTGAGATAGGGACTGGGTTCATGGATCAACCGGTTGCTCATGATCTCTCCTCTCATTGTCCGGTATACAGTAAACAGTATAGGAAATCCGGGCTGAAAATTCCTGCCGGGCGCACACCAAAAAAAGACCGGCAATGCCACCGGTCTTTCTCATCCTTATTCAGAAGATTTACATGGGGGGAAGAATAACCGTGTCTATCACATGGATCACACCGTTGCTGGCTTCAATATCCGTAATTATGACTTCGGCATCATTGATATAGACTTTTCCCATATCCACTTTGACCATAAAATCCTTGTTGTTCAGGGCGGTTCCGGAGCTGATTTTGACAACATCCTCAGCCATAACCACACCGTCTACCACATGGTACAAAAGAATATCCTTCAGAGCCGGAATGTCTTCCAGGAGGGCCTCCACGGTTCCCTCGGGAAGCTTGGCAAAGGCATCGTCTGTAGGAGCAAATACAGTAAAAGCACCTTCATCGCTCAGAGTCTCTACAAGGCCGGCGGCATCAAGGGCCGCAACAAGTGTCTCAAAGCGTTCGTCACCCGAAGCTATTTCCGCAATACTGGGTTTCATCATCTCTTCAGATGTTGTGGCGCAGGAAACAAATAAAAAGGCAGCCAGTACAGATACGATAATCAAACTCTTTTTCATACAAAACTCCTTATCCTGTTTTGATTTTGGATTACACTATTATGTATAATACATGTATAACTATTATTCCATTTTTTCTATACATTATTTTATTTTTTATTAAATTCCTTGATTTTTAAGAGATTTTAGGAAATTTTGTATAACTATGAGCAGACAGTATTCCATCCGAATGGCAGCCCAGCTCAGTGGACTGACTCCTATTGTCATCCGCGCCTGGGAAAACAGATACAGCGCAGTTACTCCCCGCCGCAACGCCGGCAACCAGAGACAGTACAGTGATGAGGATGTCACAAGGCTGATAACCCTGGCCCGTGGGGTGGAGGCGGGATTCCGGATCAGCAGCCTCTGTTCCCTGGGTAACGAAGAGATCGAAGAGATACTGCGAAAAAAAACAAACCTTCAGCCTCAGACAGAGAACTATATCGGGCTTTGCTTCAAGGCCCTGGATGATCTGAATCACTCTCTCCTGGAGGAGTGCCTTGAGTCTGCATCCCGAAAGATCGGGCTGCTCCAGGCCATTGACGATGTGATTATGCCCTTCATGACCCGTCTGGGAGAGGGATGGAACAGAGGTGAGTACCAGATATACCAGGAGCATATGGCTTCGGAATCGGTAAAGTCTTTTCTGAGCCGCAAACTGCAGAGTCATCAACCCGATAGAAAGAATCCCGTAGCCGTCGTCTCCACACCTTCCGGACAGAGCCATGACATCGGAGCGTCCGCTTCGGCTGTGGCAGCCGCACTGGCCGGATATCATGTCCTTTATCTCGGTTCTGATACCCCCTGGGAAGAGCTGATCAGCGCGGTCCGCCACACAGATGCCGCGGCCCTGATCCTCAGCATCGTCTTTCCCGGAACACCGGGACAGGTAAGGCGGGATCTGGAATCCATCAGGAGAGCCCTACCGGAACGCTGCCGGTTAATGCTGGGAGGCAGTTCCGCCAGAGCCTTCAACAAGGATAAGTCCATGATGGAGAGCCGCAGTCTCAGGGAACTCCGTTCACAGCTTCAAAAGCTCAGATAAGATTATCCTTTTTGCAAAGCGTCTGCCCCTCAGCTAAACTGGATATTAGTAAGAGATGGTTAACCCTTTTCTGTAAAAGAATGAAGAAGGAAATATCCGAACCCGAGGGAGAAGTATTAATGAGCCATTCGGACGAATTGAAATCAAAAATCAGCAAGCTGTTTCTTCAGCAGCTTTTCGCCGTCTTATCCACCCAGGGCCCCGACGGTCCCCATTCGGTGATTGTCTGCTTTCTCGTCACATCGGGTCTGGGAGAGCTTTTCTTTGTCACTCCCCGGTCGACCCGGAAATTCAACCATATGATCAGCCGTCCCGTGGTGGCCCTGTTTATGGACAACCGGCAGAACAGCCTCCAGGACCTTCACGGACTGACCGGTGTGGAAGTCATAGGCCGGGCGGAAGTGGCCCCGGAGGACGACAGAGTATTTATGAGGGATCTCTTTTTAAAGCGCTTTCCCGAGCTGGAGGAGTTTTACGACTCCCCCGACTGTGCCCTGATAAAGGTCAGAATCAGCCGGTTTAACCTGGTTTCTGACATTCAGAAGACCGAATCCCTGGAGATCATCTAGGGTTCTCTATGGTCGCCGCAGCATCCGCTGCCGCCTGTTGAGGAGAGGAATATGAAACTGAATGAATATCTGCAGCAGCATAATCCATGGCGTCGCACAGAGGAGGACGGCGGAAAACCTGTTCATTATTTTCTCTCTCTTTCGCTGAAGGTGAGTGTCACAGAACTCTGGCCCCTGTTAAGCGACACATCCTCATTCAACAGGCGTATGAAGACCTCGGCCATGACCTTTACGGAAAAGGAGGGGATTCTCTATGGACAATCCGTTGTAGCGGGTATCCGTCAGGAGTGGGAAGAGCTCCCCTGGGAGTGGCAATACGGACGGGAGATCCGGAATGAAAGGATCTACTCCAGAGGCTTTCTTTCAAGAAACATCGGCCATTATCTACTGGAAGACAGGGGGGATGAAACGGTAGTGAATGCCTATTTCGGATTCCTCCCGAAAAATCCGGGCGGCCGTCTCCTGCTGCTTCTGGGAAGATCACAATTTATAGCTCAGTTCCGAAAAGCCTGCGGTGATATAGAAAAGGAGATTATAGAGTCCCGAAAGGAAGAGCTGCCCCGGACCGGAGAGTCCTCCTTCCGCTTCAGGAATATGGAGGAGGAAAGGGAAAGAAGCAAAAGCAGCACCCTTAAAATCAGGAACATGGGGGTTCAGCTTAAAGCGCTGAACGGGATGGATCCGGAGATTGTGGACAGGTTTATCGACTATATTCTGAAAGCTCCGGACAGTGCCCTGTTCAGAATGCGCCCCTTCGGTCTGGCCGAGAAACTGGGTGTGGAAAGGA
Source organism: Oceanispirochaeta sp. (assembly GCA_963556075.3). Lineage (GTDB taxonomy): Bacteria > Spirochaetota > Spirochaetia > DSM-2461 > DSM-2461 > Oceanispirochaeta. The sequence continues at coordinate 828,326 of CAUVYB020000002.1, forward strand.
GCGCGTTACTGACAGTGATGCTTCATGCCACAAAGCTCGGCCTGATCAATATGACCTGGGACATCATCTGCCCCCACTGCCAGGGGATCCGTGAAAGAGCCGACCACCTCTGGAGTGTGAACAAGCGCTCCTCCTGCGAGGTCTGTGAGATCGACTTCGAGACCTCCTCCATCAACGCCCTGGAGATTTCTTTTCATATCAACCCTTATATTCTCAAGGTGGAGCCTGTGTATTACTGCAGTGCGGAACCGGCCAAGAAGCCGCACATGAAATTTCAGAAACTGCTGAACCCGTCGGAATCGTTTGAATATACCCTGGACCTGAAGCCGGGCCGCTACCGTTTGAGGATAAAAGGGGAGAAACAGTACCGGTACATCGATCTTTCCAGCGAGAGGCCGACCACCCGTCTGCACTGGGACTGTAATCAGAAGGATGAAATCGGAGACGGGGGGCCGGGGTCGGTTCTGGTGGTTCAAAACAGTGCCGAGACCTCCCGGACATTTATACTGGAGGAAACGGAAGAAGACCAGTACGCCCTCAGGCCCAGGGATCTCTTTAATTTTCAGAATTTCAGGGATCTTTTTTCAAAAGAATCCCTGTCCATGGATCTGTCTATCGATATAGGTGTACAGAACATCCTGTTTGTGGATGTCATCAAGTCATCGCAACTGTACCGGACCGTGGGAGATTCCAGGGCGTTCTCCCTGATCCGGGAGGTATTCACAGAGAGCCACGAGATTGCCCTCCGCTATCACGGGGCCATTATCAAGACCATGGGAGATGCGGTGATGCTGGCCTTTGAAAGTCCCATCAATGCCCTTTTTGCCTCAGCGGCGTATATGAGCCGCTTTGATGGAGCCCCGGACAAGGAAAATCCCCTGACCCTCAGAATCACATTGAACAGGGGCTCCTGCCTGGCGGTGAAGCTCAACAGCCTGATCGATTACTTCGGACAGCCCGTAAATACGGTAGCGAAGCTGCAGGCCTTTGCCAATGCGGGAGAAGTAGTGGCCACCGAAAGCTTTATGTCCAATGAACTCATACAGAGCTTTCTGAAGAAAAAGGGACTCTCTCCGGGAGAACGGGATGTTGCCGACCTGCCCGGGATCGGAAAAGTTGTCTACCGGCGGATGCGGCCCCGCTTAAGGATATGATAGAATACAGAACACAAAAAACAGCAGGGAGGCGACCATGACGGACCCCAGAAAAACCATATCATCCACAGCACTTTTCGCCCTGGCCAGCGGAACCATGATTTCCAGCGGAATATTCATTCTCCCCGGCCTGGCCTACGGACAGATCGGCCCCCTGGTGATTCTCAGCTACTTTCTGGCGGGAACGGTAGCTTTCCTGTCCAGCCTGTCTCTTATCGAGCTTTCCACGGCCATGCCCAAGGCGGGGGGAGATTATTTTTATATTACAAGAAGCCTCGGCCCTGGCGTGGGAACGGTGATGGGCCTGCTCAGCTGGCTGGCCCTGATGCTCAAGACGGCCTTTGCGGTCTTCGGTCTGGCAGAATTGAGTTTTGTTCTCTTCGGCCTGCCCCCTCAGCTGATGGCCATAGGCCTGGCCCTGCTCTTCGTTATCCTGAACCTGATCGGCACAGGGGAGGCCATTACCCTGGAGGTGATCCTGGTTTTCGCCCTCCTGGCTATTATGCTGGCCTATGTCGTCCTGGGTTTCACAGAATGGAACAGCCAACACTTCAGCTCCGGGCAAAGCCTCTTCCCCTCCCGGGAGAATCCATGGGACGGTCTGCGGATGCTCTTTCAAAGCGCGGCCTTTGTCTTTGTCAGTTTCGGAGGTCTTCTGAATGTCACGACCATGGCGGAAGAGGTGAAAAATCCGGGAAGGGATATTCCCCGGGCCATGATCCTTTCGGTGACTCTGATCACCCTTCTGTATGTCGCCATGGTGGGCATCACCACGGCGGTCCTGCCCCCGGAAGAGTTTGCCGGTTCCCTGACCCCTATTGCCGATAGCGCTATAAAAATTGCAGGCCGTCCCGGACAGCTTGTGATTGTGTTTGCCTCGGCTCTGGCCTTCATTACAACCGGAAACGCCGGCGTGATGGCGGCCAGCCGCTATCCCCTGGCACTCTCCCGGGATGGGCTGCTTCCGGAAGGGATCTCTCGCTGCAACAGGAAGGGAACGCCCTATGTGGCCATACTCCTGACAGGTCTGGGAATCATCATTGCCGTACTCATACCCCTGGAATCCCTGGTCAAGGTGGCGTCTACGGTGATTCTGGTCACCTACATCGCCACCAATATCGCCATCATCGTTCTGAGGGAGAGCAGCGTCCGCAACTACGCGCCCCTCTTCCGGATCCCCCTATATCCCTATGTACCCGTGGCGGCCCTGCTTCTTATGGGCTACTTCCTGATAGAGCTGGGAGTCAGCAGCCTCGAGATACTGCTCCTCTTCGGCAGTACGGGTCTGCTCATCTACCTGCTCTACGGCCGGAAAAGGAGCCGCTATGAGTTCGCCGCCCTCCATCTGATCAAAAATATGGTCAACCGGCAACTGCAGAGCGAAGGGCTGGAGGAAGAGCTCAGAGAGATTATCAGAGACAGGGAACAGTTGAGCCAGGACATAACCGATGAGCTTTTAAAGAAGGCCTATATGCTGGATATCAGCCACAAGGAGACCCTGCACGGCGTTTTCCAGATGGCTGGCAGCCTTCTGGCTCCGGTAACCGGACTCAGCTCCGAAGCGATCAGCCGGCAGCTGGAGGAACGGGAACAGATGATGTCTACGGCCCTGAGTCCCTTTATTTCGGTCCCCCACATCCTTATCCCCGAGACCGAAGAGATATGGCTCTGCCTTATCCGCTGTCAAAAGGGCCTTTATTTTGACGAGGCCCACAAAGAGATAAAGTCCATGGTGATTCTCATTGGATCGGAAAAACGAAGGGATGACCATCTGAAGATACTGACAGGCCTGGTTCATATTTTCCGGAATAAAGAGTTTGAAAGAGTCTGGACCGAGGGAAAGGATATGGAGGCGATCCGGGATCAATTGATACTTATGGATCGAAACAGGGATGTCTGAAAAAAGTTGTTGCTCATAAATATGTCCCGATTTATAGTTTTAAAGGTTGAATTCAAAATATAAACCAGGAATATATAATTGAAAAAAATCAGACTTCTGACAGGATTACTTTTCCTTTTCAGTACTGCCCCTGTATTTATGGCGGAGGTCCGGTTTACTCAGACCGACAGTCCCCGGATACTCATACTCAATTCCTACAACCAGGGGCTGGACTGGACCGATAATATAACGAGAGGCATCACCGAAGTTCTGGCATTATCCTATCCCAAAGCCCAGATCGATATCGAGTATATGGATACCAAGCAGGTCCATACTCCCAGATATCTGGATCTGCTGAAGGAATTTTATTTCTATAAGTACACGGAAAGGTTTATCCATTTTGACCTTATCCTCTGCTCCGATAACAATGCTCTGAGCTTTCTGGTTGAAAACAGAGAAGAGCTGTTCGGAGAGGTTCCGACGATCTTCTGCGGGATCAATGATTTCCATAAGGACATCCTGAAGAACAAACCCTTGTATACGGGCATAGGAGAAACGCCCCTTGTCATTCGGGAAACCCTCGATCTGGCTCTGAGGCTTCATGACGATCTCAAGCATGTTTTCATCTATGCCGCCGATACCCCGACCTACCGGGCCAATAAGGCCGCTTTACAGAAATACATGCCCGACTACCAGGGGCAGCTGCAGTTCCACTTCCAGGAAGGACTGCGGATCACGGCTATCCGGAATCACCTGATGAGCGTCCCTGAGGACAGCATCGTTCTTATCCTCGATACGGTAGAAGAGGACAACGGCGAAAGGATCGCTCTGGAGGAGTACCCGGCGAGGATTGTGGATATCAGCCCGGTCCCGCTCTATGGCAGCTGGGATTACAACGTCGGTCCGGGGGCTCTGGGAGGCTGTGTGCTCAGCGGCTATCATCAGGGGAAGACCATTGCGGAAATGGCCGTCAGCATCCTCGGAGGCCGGTCGATCACAGAGTATCCGCCCCAGACGGAGGGGCCCCGGTTCTACAAGTTCGACTACAGGCAGCTGGTGCGCTTTCATATAGAGATGAAACGCCTTCCTCCGGGGGCTCTTGTGATAAACAGACCCACCCGTATGAATCCCGAAGTACTGAAATGGCTGATCATCGGGGCTCTGGGATTTATGGCCGCCATCATTATTATCCTCGCCCTGTTATGGAATATCTTTGATCGGCATAAAACCCTGATGAAGCTGCGGCTGTCGAAGGAGAAGTTTTCAAAGATTTTCCAGACCTCTCCGGAATGGCTGATCATATTCAATGCGGAAGACCACCGCTGCGTAGAGGCCAACAGCGCCTTTATGGAGGAATCGGGCCTGACCGATGACCGTATCATCGGACAGAGGATCGACGCCCTGCCCATCTGGGAGAACGGGGAACAATGGCAGGAGGCATCCCGACAGCTCCACAGGGACGGACTGGTCAAAAACTTCAGGATACTGTGCAGGAATCAGGAGAATCAGAGCGTCCCGACCCTCTGGTCCATCGTGACCATTCATGTGGCGGCTGAAGAGTACTTCCTGGCAGTCTCCCGCAATATCTCCGAGCTGGAACAGCTTCACAGCCAGTTGAACAGATCACAGCGAATGGAATCCCTGGGAACTCTGGCGGGAGGAGTGGCTCACGACTTCAACAATCTGCTCCAGGGCATCCTCGGCAATGCGGATATTATGAAAATGAAGCTATCCCGGGACAGTCCCCTCCTGGACAATGTGATTCAGATCAAGGATATCAGCCTCAGAGGTTCGGACCTGGTGCGCCAGCTCCTTGCTCTGGGCAACAGAGCCGTGGGATCTCCAAAGACTCTGGATCTGAATGAGGAGATAAACAATACGATAAAGATCATGAGACGGACACTGCCCAAGATGACGGAGATCCGGTTTAAAGCCCGAGAGGGACTCCCTCCCCTTTATATGGATCCTGTGCAGACCGGTCAGGTCCTGATGAATCTGATAGTCAATGCCGACGACGCTATGCCCGAGGGAGGAACCATCAGCATCACCACAGATTGTGAGGAACTGGACAGTGATTTCTGTGATCAGAGTTACCAGATCACTCCCGGTCATTTTCTGAAGCTCTCCGTGCAGGATACGGGTACCGGCATCAGCCCGGAGGACCAGACAAGAATTTTCGACCCCTTTTTTACGACCAAGGGCACAGGCAAGGGGACGGGCCTGGGGCTGTCCACGGTTTTTCATATCCTCCAGAGCTGCGGAGGGCATATCTGCTGTCAAAGCACGCCGGGCGCCGGCACCACCTTTATGGTATATTTTCCTGTGGATAGGGAAAGAGACACTCCCCGGGGAGAGCTGATGGAAGAGGATGCGGGCACAGGCGGACATGAATCCATTCTCATAGCCGATGATGAGGACCCCATTCTGAAGCTGAACGGAGAAATTCTGAAGTCCGCAGGCTACGATGTAACTATGGTCCAGAGCGGGGAAGAGGTCCTGGAGAAGTATAAGAATATAAAGGACTATGATCTGGTCATTCTGGATATGATCATGCCCGGCATGGGAGGCAGATGCTGTATGGATCGCTTAAGAGAACGGGATCCGGATGCCCGCATCCTCATTGCCAGCGGCTACAATCCGGACTGGAAGGACTGGCCGGAGGAAGCCCGGGAGGCCTATCCCTTTCTGACCAAGCCCTTTCGCTACGACGAGCTCCTCAGATCGGTCCGGGAGGCTCTGGACAGGGAGCCTGATCCCTCCCTGTAGGCCCGAGGTCCCGCTTTTTTTGTCATTTTTTTCCTGCCCCGGTCAGGATGAACTATACTCGATAAAAAGGGAGTGACCACAATGGATAAAATCAAGGTCGGCGTCAGCAGCTGTCTTCTGGGCAACAAGGTCAGATTCAACAGTCAGCACAAACTGGATCATTATATCACAGATGTTCTGGGACAGTGGTTTGAGTTCACCCCCGTCTGTCCCGAGGTGGAGTGCGGACTGCCCGTTCCCCGGGAGGCCATGAGGCTGGTGGGGGACAGAAACCAACAGAGGCTTATAACATCCCTTACCGGAATCGATCACACCGAGCGCATGGCCGGCTGGATTGAGACAAAACTGCCGGAACTGGAAAAAGAAAACCTCATGGCCTTTATCTTCAAAACCAAGAGTCCCTCCAGCGGCATGAGAAAGGTGAAGATCTACAGTGAACAGGGTAATCCCGTCAGCTATGACGGTGAGGGGCTTTTTGCAAAGGCCTTTATGAAAAGATTCCCGGACATCCCTGTGGAAGACGAAGGCCGGCTGAAAGACAGCGGTATACGGGAGCAGTTTATCGAGTCCATATTTGTTCTTGACCGATGGAGACAGGCGGTGTCGGAGGGACAGGTCAACAGAATTGTTGATTTCCATACCCGGCACAAGTATGTCTTTATGGCTCACAGTCCCGATAAGCTCAAGGTATTGGGCAAGCTTGTGGCAGAGTCGGGAAAGAGGGAGTACAAAGAACTTGTCCGCTTGTACCGGCCCCATCTGATTGAGCTTCTCCGGGAACAGAAAACCGTAAAGAAAAACTATAACGTTCTGTTGCATATCCTCGGATACTTCAAGAAAAACATAACGGCCTATGAAAAGCAGGAACTTCTGGGAGAGGCGGAGCTCTATTACAAGGGATATTCCCCCCTCATCGTCCCCCTGACACTGATCAGACACTACACCCGGAAGTATGAAGAGCCCTATCTGATGAATCAGCATTATCTCAACCCCCATCCCGCTGAGCTGGGACTTTTAAATCACATATAAGCAACAGGAGGCACCCTCTTATGAATCAATCCCTGGAATTCCTGCTGGCCTGTGGGGCAGCCTATCTGGCGGGCTCCCTTCCCTCGGCACAGATCTTTTCGTCCCTCTTCCGACCGGGAACCAATCTGAAAAAGGAGGGAACCGGCAATGTGGGAACAGAAAATGCCTGGCTGGTAGCCGGGCCGGCTGCCGGTCTCTGCACCGCCCTGTTCGATTTTTCCAAGGGAGCTCTTATGGTAACGGCGGCCCACATCCTGCTGGGATGGTCCTTTCAGACAGATTTGATAAAACTGCTGACCCTCAGCCTTTTTGCCATTATCGGTCATGACTATCCCCTGTGGCTTAGATTCAGGGGAGGCCTGGGTTTCGCCTGCATCACAAGCACCCTTTTGTATTTGAATTTCGCCTCCTGGTTCTGCGGCATATCTCTTTTGCTTATAACCCTGTTTATCACAGACAAGATGAAAAAAATCGCGGCACAGCATTTCCTGGCGGGTATGACCATTCCGGTATCCAGTATCATGCTGCTGGTCCAGGACGGAAAAGACTGGTCCCTGTTCCGCTACAGCGTCCCCTATTTCCTGGGAGATCCGATCTTGTCCTCTCAGACCCTTTTTAATTTCAGTCTGATCTATCTGTTTATGTATTTATTCCAGAGAACCCGCTACAGGGGCCTGTTCGACGATATCCGTGCGGGTATTCATCCCTGGAGAGCCCTGTGGCTTAGAATGTTTTTTGAAATGTACCCTGCCGAATCGACCTGGAGAGGTCCTGATCCGGAGGGATTTCAACTGACCGACGAAGCTGTTTTCGGCAGGAGGGTGACGCCCGCCGAGCGGCTGTCACCCTCTCCTTCGGGGCAGAGGGATCAGTAGACTGGTTCTGTGTTTGTAGTCCTGATAGCCCGGATGGCTGCCGTACTTCCTGTCGGCGCTTTTCTCCAGCAGGGGTATTCCGCTGACAAAGAGCAGCAGGAAGGTAATAAAAACCGGCCCCACAACCGAAAGATAGCGGAATCCTGATAAATGGGGTATTGTGACGAGAAACAGCCCCCACCAGACCAGGATCTCACCAAAGTAGTTGGGATGCCTTGAGATGGCCCATAGCCCCCGATCCATCCACTTCCCTCTGTTTTCTTTGCGTTTCTTAAAGGCGTACTTCTGATAGTCGCTTACGCTTTCTATCACCAGGCCCATGAGGTAAACGGCAAACCCCGCCGGAATGAGGACACTGGCTGTTTCAGAGGACCTTTGAGTCAAATAGAAGGAAAAGGGCAGCATGATAATCCAGACGGCTAAGGTCTGCAGTATCCAGAACCCTGCCAGCCTTTTGGGATTATTCCTTTTGTCATCGAATCTCTCATCCTTTCCTGTCTTGAGGATTCTAAAGAAAAGATAACTCCCCAGCCTGATACCCCAGAGAATGATAGCCATAGCCGCCAGAACCTGTATCAAAGAATATCCCCTCCCCCGGCTTAACAAAAGCAAAGGTGCCATCACGACAAAGCTGAGACTGTATGAAAGATCCGTAACCTTGTCTGTTTTAAGGCTCAGGGCGACTGTAAAAAAAGACAGATTTATAACCAGACTCAGTATAAAAGACGCCAGCACTGGCTGGTTTGAAAAAAGCTGTATCATCATATGCCTCCGTATTGATAGTAAATATTCGCCTCTACATAGTCTTTGCCGCCTCCCCCCCTGGGATCGGGCAGAATGGTCGGACCGTGTATCTCTGTTATTTTTTCCATATCCAGATCAAAAGTCATATCCACCGGCTGTATGAACCAGCTGAGCAGTCTGCTTTTCATCCTCATTTCCACGACCACATGTCTCCCTGTGTAATCCCTGTCTCCTTCTTTGGCTTCCAGCAGCATGGGAATCAATGTCATCCCGTCAAAAAAAGGAAGATGAAAAACAACGGTCTCTCCTTTCTGCAGGGTGCTTATATTTTCCTCCACAAAGCTGGGGAGAAGGGGTCCCACAACAAGGTTTTCCCTGTTTCTGATCTTTTTTTCCCTGTACTTTCCATCCTTTACCCTGACGAGCCGGACCCTTCCGTCAACAAGTTCCAGAGAACCTTTAAAACCAAGGCCGTTGATGGCCGTTTCATACAGGCCCAGGCTTCCGTTTTCCAGTACAACGGATTCGTAGGCTTCCAGCTCCTCATCAGAGGAGAAGTATCTGTGGCTGATCTTCAGGGAATCGTAAGTACCCTCCCTGATCTCTTTCTGAATGTACATCAGATCCTTTTCCTCCGACCCTTCTCTATAGACAAACCCTTTCATAACTTCAACTTCTTCGCTGGGAAAGGCATATCCCAGTGTGAATATAAGCAAAATCCAAACCATCATATTTCTTTTCATGGATCTCTCCTGACACTCTCAATATAATACCATTATGATATTTTTTCAAAATTAAATAGATATTTTATTTCATATTGATATATATTTTAAGTATGAGCGAGACAATTTTTGGAAAAAACCTGAGGTTCTACAGAAAAAAACTGGGGATGACACAGAGAGAACTGGGAATGAAGTACGACATTGCCCAGGTAAGCATAGCCAACTATGAAAAAGGGACGAGGTTTCCGGGGGAAAGGACGATCATACAACTGGCGGAAGGGCTGGGGATTTCCATAGATCTCCTTTTTTCAGAACTGAAACAGAAAAGCCGGGGAAAGATGGCTCACACCTTTCAGACGGATGAGTTCATGAAATACCTGTTAAATGAATCTCTTGACGATTGTCTGAACTATACCCGGGGCTGGATGAAATCAGGTCACTACAGCCTGCAGGACTGTTTTCTGAAAATCATCGTTCCCCTCCTCAAAGAAACGGGGAACAGATGGCAGGGAGGCTCACTGACTATACTGGAGGAGCACCTGATCAGCGAAAAAATAAGAGAGATAATCAGCCTTATCTCGGCCTACTCCCGTCAGGAACAACAGCCCGCCCCCACCGCCCGCAGGGTATGGGTGGGACTGTGCGCCCCCTCGGACAAGCACGATATGGGACTGTTCATGTTCTCCCAGCTTTTAAGGGCAAGAGGATGGACAAGCTACTTTCTGGGTCCGGATGTTCCTGTCAACGATCTGACCGCCATGCTGAAAAAATACAAACCGGATCTGATCAATATATCCATTGCCTCCGGGCTTTTCATGGGAGGTCTGGAAGCGTATCTTCAGAACCTGAACGCTAAATCAGACAACTGCCCCATTGTGGTCAGCGGGGAAGGATTTTCAGAGGGAAAAGAATCCCTTTACGAAAAAATACAATATATCCCGGATTTATTAGACAGAGGATATGACTATGCCATAGGCTTGGAAGAGAAGGACGTATGATGTTATGAAGAATTTCATGGTTATTTCACTTGTTTTTCTGGCTTACCAGGGGGTATACGCCAACGGGAAAGGAGAGGGAATGCACCGGACGGTTGAATACGTGGATATGGAGAGGTTTTCGGGAGACTGGTATGTCATCGCCCTGATACCGACGGCCCTTGAAAAGGGGATTTCCCATGGGATTGAGAACTACAGCCTCGATAGCAAGGGCAATATCCGGGTCAGATATACCTTTACAAAGGGGGGAAAAACGAAAACCATGAAGCAGAAAGGCTGGATCACCGACCGTGAGAGCAACGCGGAATGGCGTGTCCGGCCCCTCTGGCCGCTGAAACTGCCCTACTACGTGATAGAACTGGATGACGAGTATTCCTATACGGCTGTAACCACCACCGGTTTCAAGTATCTGTGGATCATGGCCAGAACGCCGTCTCTGGAGGAGGACCAGCTGAACGGGATTATAGACCGAATGGTTGAACGGGGATTCAAGGAAGAAGACATTATATTTATGGAGCAGAAGGACGAGTGAATATGACGGAACCCTCTCTGAACGGCTATCATTTTTATCACGGATTTATCCTCGGATTTTTAAGCATCAGGGGAAGAAGAGAGCAGCTGAACAGGATAAATGTCTTCCCCGTAGCCGACGGAGATACGGGCAGCAATCTTGTGGGCACCATTAAAACCGTAGCCGACAGACTGGAAGCCAGCCGGTCGGCCTCAAGGGTTCTGAATCATATCGCCAGCATTTCCCTGGAAAGCGCCCGGGGCAACTCGGGGCTGATCTTCTCACAGTATCTGAACGGACTGGCCATAAACACGGCAGGTAAAAAAAGGCTTACGGTACACGAGTTTGCCGAAGCCGCGAAAACCTCAGTAGCCATGGCCTACGCCGCCCTGGAGAATCCCGTTGAAGGAACCATTCTGACCATTTTATCCGTCTGGTCCGATTCCCTTTACGAGGGTTGCAGGCGGCGAAAGACCTTGGAGTCTATTTTCAGGACGGCCCTGTCCCTCACCCGGGAAGCCCTTGAAAACACAAAAAACCAGATTGACGTATTGAAAAAGAACGATGTTCTGGATGCGGGGGCCATGGGGATCGTTTCCTTTCTGGAAGGGATGGAGAGGATCCTTTCAAGCGGACCGGTTCCTCTCTCATTGAGAAAATCCTTAAAACAGGGAGAATCGGGTACGGGCCTTCCCCCTGTTCAGGGTCACCACGAATTAAACAGCGAAATACCTTTCCGCTACTGTACGGAAGTTCTTCTGAATCATAACGGTACCGACCAGCAGGAGCTGAAGCATATCCTGGCGGACAAAGGGGACTCTCTGATCGTCAGCAGGGGGCATGAAAAGAGCAGGATCCATATCCATACAAACGCACCCCATGAGATTGTCAGACTACTGGACCGGGTGGGAGAGATATCGGGACAGAAGGTTGACGATATGGTCAGGCAGGAGCAGGCGGTCAATAGAAGGTTGGCGGCCACCGCCGTCCTGACCGATTCCGTGGCGGATATTCCTCTGGAGATCCGGGACAGGTACCAGATCCATGTGATCAACCTGAAGCTCTTCTGGGAGAATCGAGAGTATAGGGACCGCATCACCATAACTCCCGATCAGTTCTACAGCTGGCAGAAAACCAGGACCTCCTTCCCCGTCAGTTCCCTGCCCGATGAAAAGACGGTCTTTTCCATGTATCGCTTTCTCCTGGAACATTATGAAAACGTGATAGTCCTTCCCGTGGGGAAGTCCCTGAGCGGCACCTGGAATCAGATGGCCAAGATCGCCGGAAAGTTCAACAGCTCCGGAACAAGGATAGCCGTGGTGGATACCTGCCTGAATTCGGCGGCCCAGGGCTTGCTGGTCAGGGAAATTGCCCGTCAGGCCTCGGAAGGAAAAAGCCTGAATGAGCTGGTAGAGGCCGCTGAGGAGCTGAAGACGCGGATAAAGATCTATGTCAGCGTCAGTACATTCAAATATATGGTGAAGGGGGGACGCATGAGCCCTCTGAAGGGATTCATAGCCCAGGCTCTTGGCATAAAACCGATCGTATCCCTTGACAGGAAGGGCAAAGGGAAGGCCCTGGACAAGGCCTTCACATCAAAGGGTTTGATGAAGAAGATCTCCCGTATCATAGAAGAAACAGAGAGGATGAAAGGGATTGAGTCCTATGTGCTCGTCCATGCCGATGCCAGAGAAAAGGCAGAGGAAAGGGCAGCCTCCTTTGAAAAGCTCCTGGGCCGGGAGGCAGACTATATTGAGGAAATTTCACCTATCGTCGGCATGCATGCGGGCCGGGGGGCTCTGGCCGTCGCTGTGCTGGAAAAGAAATAGTTCCCTTTACACAACATCCTGCAGAATGAAATCGGCATAGCCGGGATAGAGAAGGCGTATGCAGTCCGGACAGATGCCGTGGGAGGGTTTGCCCTCCAGTCCGGAGAGCAGAGCTTTGGAAACGGGGATCCATCTCTGATTATCCTTTTTAACCTTCAGACAGTTGGAACAGAGGGTGAAATAGGAGTCCTCCAGACCTGTCTCATCATTCAGGCTTGCGGATTTGATAAAGTCCAGCAGAATATGACCTGCCCCTTCCTGGGGATTTTCCTCTCCCAGATCGATGACGATTCCTCTCATCTTTGAAGGACGGCCTTCTGTTGTTTCGATAACGGTCCCCCTGTCCATATACCACCGGTAGTGGCCGTCTGATGCGAGGATTCTGTAGTCGATCTGATAGAGCTCTTTTTTACCCTGGAGAACCTGGCGCATATCCTCCATGGTCCTTTCATAGTCACCCCTATGCAGAAGATCGGTAAATTTCTGATATCCCTTTCCCTTAAAGCGTTCGGCATCATAGCCGAGCATGGTCGCTTTCCTGTCATTGAATATCACGGTGTTTCTGATAATGTCCCATTCCCACCAGGGAAAAGGAGAGTTTTTCAGCAGGCTGTCCAGTTGAATGTTCATAGTTTCATCATAATCCCGCCGATCTCTGAATACAAGTCGCTCCGTCTCCTGTCTGTAGGAACGCGGCAGGAGACCTTAAAAAAGGGATCAGTTGGCCTCTTTGAAGTAGAGAAGATTCCATATCCTGGCTTTGGGATCTGTCTCGAGATAGGGCTGAAGAGTCTCCATAAGATCTTTGAAGACCCCGGTCTGCATAAAAGCCTGTGCATAGCTTTCATCTTCCCATGTTCCAATGGCCATGGCTTCGGGGGGACGGACCAGAAGCTGCATTCTGACGAACCCGGGCTGTGCGGCCGCCAGTCCCAGAACCTTCTGCTCCCAGAGTTCACAGGCCCCATCAAAGCTTTCCTTTTTAAACAGGTAGTTCATAGTAGCCGTATACATAGACCCTCCTTCCCCTTCAGCATCAAGTATAGTCGGCGGGGGAATGGATTTTCCATTGTTTCTTTTTCAATAGGACGATCTCTTTTTCTCTCCCACCAGAGCAGCCAGGCCGGCAATGATCATAAGGAGAATCAATCCGCCACCCGAAAAGAGAGCCCCCAGAAGCAGTAGGGCCAGGGGAAAGAGCAGGATCCCTCCGATCAGGGTAAAGATCAGTTTCAGAAGCAAACCGACTCCTCCGAATACCAGTCCCAGAATAAAAAAAAGGAATTTAAAGGCGAAGGCCACGGCAAAAAGCAGCAGTCCGCCCATGACAAACAGTTCAAACATATGGAACTCCCGTTTCAACAAGATTGTATTAATATTATATACAAAAGGCATGCCAATACCGTAAAAAGAGTGTGTGAGCGGTAAAGGTGAAAGACGGGATAGGGTTTTTATCTAATATTCGGTTAAAATCACCACCCGGCATAGGCTGCTTATGTTTTACATCGTCTCCAGCAGATTTTCATCGATAACTTTTTTAATAAACTCAACCTTGGAGCTTACTTCCAGCTTTCGATAAATGTGTAGAATATGTTTTTTTGCCGTGGAGGAAGCGATATTGAATTCTTCCGCCATCTCCTTGTAGGTATACCCTTCCACAATGGCCTTTAGGATCTCGATTTCCCGGGGGGTAAGGTTGTAGTCTTCTGCCGTTTTCCAGCGGACATCTTTCTGCCTGACTTCGTCAAGAAGGGCCCGGGCCACACCGGGGCTGATTGGCGAGCCCCCGGCAACCAGGCTTTTGATCTGATCCGTGAGCTCTCCGGGGGCCGTATTCTTCAGGAGATATCCGCTAGCCCCCGCCTGAACGGCTTTTATGATCTTCTCCTGATCCTCAAAAATAGTCAGTATCAGAACATTGATATTCGGGTACAGTGATTTCAGCAGCCGGGTGGCCTTAATACCGTTAATTCCCGGCAGCTCAATGTCCATAAGGACCACGTCCGTTTCAGCCAGAATAGAGTCCTCCTCAAGGAGTTCCTCAGCAGATTCACAGGCCTTCAAGACCCGTATATCGCTCTGGAGCTTAAGCAGATATTTAAACCCCTCCCGGGTGTCGTAGGAATCTTCAACAATCACAAGATTTATCATGTCAGGTTTATCCTGAACTGGAATTCAAAACGGGCGCCATGCCCTTCCTTGGAATAGATCTTCAATATACCGTCCATCCTTTCCGCTCTGTTCAGAAGCCCCTGGATTCCAAATCCATTGTTCATGGCATCCTTGAGAATAAAACCTTTACCGTTATCACTGAAAGAAATCAGAATCTTCTGAGTCTCTATGGTCATGGAGATTTTTACTTTCGAAGCATTCGAGTGCTTCATGGTATTGGAAACCAGCTCCTGTATGATCTTTTCAAAATTATAGATCATCTCCGGCTCCAGAAGGGCAATCTCTTCGGGATCAGGCAAATCCGCCTTCAGATGGATATCTTTAAGCTCCAGTCTCTCCCGGATATGAACACAGATATACTCATTCAATCCCGGTTTCGGTCTGCTCTCCTCTTTCCCCGCTTTCAGTATCTCCTTCAGATCCTGGATTCCCATCATGATGTTATTCTCAATTCTGCTGAACATTTCGGAAAGGACCTCCGTGTCCCCCTGCTCAAAGGCATTCTTCGCCACGTGATTGCTTATATTGATACTGGTCAGCCGGGCTCCCAGGGAGTCGTGTAGATCCCCGTAGATCCTCTCCTTCTCCTCCATAACCCTCAGACGGACATTCTCCTTCTGCAGCTTGACGATGGCCCGTGTCCTCTGCTCCACTTTTTCTTCCAGCTTCAGGGAGGACTCCTCGCTGATTTCGGTCAGACGGTTAAAAAGGCGGGCCATCATATTGAACTCATTCGTCTTGAGAGGGGGTATCCTGGTGGATGTATCCCCCCCTTCATAGCGCCTCAGATGAGAGATTATGCTCTCAAGAGGCGTGGTAATCAAATAGCGGGTAATAAGGGTCAGAAGAATTCCCATCAGGAAGATAAGGATCAGGTCCAGAACGATGATATAGAGAATCATCTGATGGGAAAATTCCATTATCCGGGAATAGGGAATGAACAGAAGCATGGTCCAGCCGGTGGCATGATTTACCCTGTTGCTGATCATATAGCGGTTATCAAAGACTTCATCAATGACAAATCCCTCTATATGATCCAGATATTCGGGGTGTGGGAAGGATTGGATCTCCGTGATTTTCATATGTCTGGGCGAAAACTGATTGACCAGGATATCCCCGTTACGGTCCAGAAGGATGATCCTGCCCCCCATGGGCACGTGTATGGAATTCACAACATTTTCCAGACCGTAGAGTATCAGATCCAGCCCCAGAACGCCCACCATGTTCTTATCGTGATAGACAGGTTTAACCGCCGTGATCCCCAGGGCTTCGATACTGGCATAGACATAGGGAGAGCTCAACCCGTAACGTCCGGACTCCTCAGCCAGCCTGTACCAGGGCCTTACCCGGGGATCATAATCGGGGGGGAAATCAGGTCTGTTGTTGATAAATCCCTCCCCGATCCCCCATTCGTACATCCTGCCGTCGCTGGAGCCCAGATATATAGCCCGGACTTTCTCGTTTCGTACGGCCACATTGCTGATAAAAAGTTCGGACATATCCTCTACATCTACGTCTCTGACCGCTCTGAGCTGAGAAAGAGAGTTCACAACTCCTTCTATCTCATTGAAGATGATATCTAGCTGGGAATCAGCGCTTTCCAGGATAATCTCCGAGGTCCGTTCTGCATTGCTGAGAGAGAAGTCTCTCAACAGAATGTAGTTGAACAGAAGCAGAATCATAAGAAAAAACACCAGAATGGTGATGATATAGAAGGTACTTTTTCCCTGTATGGACTTTATCATGACACAGAATACGTTCCTATGAGGATATATTCAACAACTTGGCGGGAGCAGCGTCACGTACGAGGGCACGTGCCAGAACGTCCATGGGATTCAGGAGAGGAACTCCGAAAGCACTTTTGCCGGGCAGAACAAGAGGCAGTTCCGTACAGGCCAGAATGACAAGCTCGGCTCCCTGCTCCTTGAGCGTAATGACTTCTCCGTTCAAGGCATCTCTGGCCTTATCCGTTACCTCGGGACAGGCTTTAATCCCCCACTCCCTGTTATAGATGATCTCATGGGTGAGCGTCTGTCCTTCCGGTTCAAGAACCCGGAATCCCGAGGCACTCAGAGGATTGCTGTAGATTTTTTCGAGACAGGTTCCTTCGGTGGACAGAACACCGATGGACGCCCCTTTCCCGTAGTTTTCAGAAATGAAGGCGACCGTCTCATCTATCATATTGACAACTGTCAAAGGAGAATCATCCCCCCCTGTGACTCCTTTTTCCTCAAGAGTCCTGATAAAGCTGTTCCATATGGAGGGGGCATGAAAGGTATTGCAGGCGACACCTGCAACGGCTTGCCGGCCCAGGACCGTACAGGCCGAAACACCGGCGTCAATAACGTCAGCCATCCCCAGGGCGGGCCGTTCGGGACAACCCGCCTTGATGGATGCGGAACGGTCGGGGACAGAGTCGGAAACACTCATATGAATGGTTCTCAGATACTCCTGGTCCACGTCCGCCCTTGTATTATCGATAACAAGACGGTGGAGGATCAGACCGGCAGCCGGTCCGACACCTCCTCCGATAATAATGGTTTTCTCCATTATCAGATTCTGCTTCCCTTATCGGCTTCCAGATCCTTCTTGCCGTTCAGGACGTCAAGATCAACCTGTTTTTCGCTCTTGGCGACAACCAGGGTTCCACAGAGGTCACCGGTTACGTTAACGGAAGTTCTACCCATATCCAGGATCGCATCGATACCGAGGATCATGGCGTAGGCGGCAGCAACGGGGCTTCCCGCTTCAACGGGCAGACCGACGGAGTTCAGGACCATAAGAAGCATGATGGCTCCCGCACCGGGAACACCCGCCGTACCGATGGAAGCCAGTACGGCGGTCAGGATAACGGTCAGCTGCTGACCGAAAGAGAGGGGCATACCGATGGCAAAACCGATAAACAGGGCACAGACACCCTGATAGATGGCGGTTCCGTCCATGTTGATGGTGGCCCCCAGGGGAAGTGTGAAGGAGTAGACATTCTTGGAAACGCCGAACTTCTCTTCAGCGGCCTTCATGGTAACGGGGAGAGTTCCTGAAGAGGATCTGGTTACCAGAGCGGTAATCATAGGAGTTCTTGCATCCTTGAAGAAAGTCAGGGGATTCACCTTGGAGATCATCAGGATCACACCGTATACGATAACGACGTGGAGGATGTATCCCAGGAAGGCGGCAAAGGTCACGGTTCCGAGGGGACCGAAGGCCTTGGCTCCCTGGCTTCCGAATACAACGGCGATCAGGGCGAATACACCGATGGGGGCATACTGCAGAACACCGCGAACGATCAGGTACATGGCTTCGGCCAGACCGTCGAAAACGCTGAACAGGGTTTCCCCGCTTTTTTTGATTCTCTCGTCACTGCTCTGTCTCAGATAAGAGATGGCAATACCCAGAATGATGGCAAAAAAGATGGTAGGCAGAACCACACCGCCGGAGATGGAGGCAAAGGGGTTCTTGGGGATGATAGCCAGCAGGGTATCGGAGAGCTTGGGCTGAGTCAGAGCCTTTCCGGCGGCCTCAGCGGCGCTGCCCAGTTCCAGTCCCATACCGGGTTTGAAGATATTACCCATCAAAAGGCCGACGGCAACGGCAAATGCGGACGTCAGAAGGTAGAAGGCGATGATTTTCACACCGATTTTTCCCAACTGGGAAGGATTGATACTGGATGCACCTACAACCAGGGTTGCCAGAATAACAGGCATAACAATCATTTTAAGAAGATTAACCAGCAGGGCGCCCAAGGGCTTCATCCAGCCTACGCTGGGTCCGAAGATAATACCGACTATGGCACCGCCAATCAGACCGATCAGGATTCGAATCAGAAGATTTGACTTGAAATACCAGTCAAAAAGACCTTTCTTTTCAGAACTCATAGAATTCCCCCATATTATTTTTATTAATCAGACCACAGACATTTTCATTCGTAAATGGACCATTAGGTGTAGAAATGCCTGCATATCTGATCCACAGAGACCTGAAGCTACATCTTTTGATGAATACTAATGCAGCAATACGGGATAAAACAAGAAAAAAACAGCCTGACAGGAATAATTATACGGCGGGAGTGAAGGATATATACCATTTGCACAGAGGGAATTAACGCCTGTCCCAACTGTACAAAACAGAACGGGATGGGTAGGATGTTCCTTATGGAATTCGAACCGACGATTTTAAAGCTGACAATACTGACGGCGGCGGCCATGCTGGCCGGATTTGTAGACTCCATCGCCGGAGGAGGCGGTCTGATCGCCGTCCCCGCCCTGCTGGCGGTGGGCGTCCCCCCTCATATGGCACTGGGAACAAACAAAATGCAGTCCTGCTTCGGCTCGGGCACGGCGGCTCTCCGCTACTCCGGTTCGGGGCTGGTCAAAAAGGAGAAGATAGGAACAGGGATACTCTTCACCCTTATTGGCGCTGCCTTCGGAACCTGGCTGATCCAGATGATCTCCGCCGATTTTCTGGGAAGGCTGATCCCCTTTCTCCTGACGGCCATATTTCTATACACACTCTTTTCGCCGGATCTGGGGAAGCAGGAGCAGCACAGCCGCATCCCCATGGGAGCGTTCTATGCTGTCATGGGACTCCTTCTGGGCTTCTACGACGGCTTTTTCGGTCCCGGAACGGGCTCCATGTGGACCATAACCCTGGTAGCCGTGGCGGGTCTGGACCTGAAATCAGCTACGGCCAATACAAAGATCACCAACTTTACCAGCAACATCGTGGCCCTGACGGTCTTTCTGATCGGCGGTAAGGTGATCTTTCTGGCGGGGGCCCTGATGGCCGTGGGCCAGATCTGCGGCAGCTGGCTGGGAACCCACCTTGTCATAAACAAGGGGACCCGCTTTATCCGCATCTTCTTTCTCTGCGTCGTGGCGGTGACCATTATCAATCTCTACTGGAAAGAGTTCTTCTAGAGGGCCCGTGATGGTCAAAGGGGAGAAGCCGGGGCTTTTTGACGCCCATATGCACAGCGCTCACAGTTCAGGATTCCCCCTCCCTGCAGAAAAGATCCTCCTGAGTTGCGCGGCCTCTCCCAGGGACTGGCCGGCTCTTCTCTCTGAATCAAGACCGGAAGCAAGAATCTTTCTGGGCCTCCACCCCGCATCCCTTCCCGCCGCCCACGCCGAGCTGCCGCCCCTTCTTGAACAGTTGTCTGCCCACCTTTATTCAGCCCCCCGGGCGGGAGTGGGCGAATGCGGCCTGGACAGACGTTACTACAGGAGCCATGACCGAAAGAGCCAGGAAGAAGCCCTTCGCTTCCAGATCCGCCTGGCCGTTTCTCTTGCCCGCCCCCTGAACCTGCATCAGGTCAGAGCCGCCGGGGCACTGGCGGAAGTTCTGGAAGAGGAACAGCCGGGGACTCCCCTTATCATTCACGGCTTCAAAGAGAAGAAGGAGACGGCCGAACGGTTTATCCGCCTGGGCGCCTTTCTCTCCTTTGCACCGGGGCGGCACTGGGAGGATGAGAGCTTCCTCACACTCTTCAGGGCCATCCCCCGGAACAGGATTCTCCTTGAGAGCGACTGGCCCTATACGGAAGATCCGGGACGATCTTATATGGAAACGATGAAGGCCCACTACGAGGCGGTCTCTGCGGTCCTGGGAATTGACAAGGAAGAGCTCTGTGAGCTAGTAAAAAGGAATGGAAAGGTTTTTACGGATTGACCGCTTGATCGGGCGAAAAAAGAGAGAAATGCTGGGTGAAAAAAGGGTCTGTATCGTAGGTCTGGGGGCCGTGGGAGGCTACGCCCTGGAAGGGCTGGCCCGCAGCGGCGTGGGCGCCTTCACCCTGGTAGACTTTGACAGACTCAATACCACCAATATCAACCGGCAGATCCTGGCCCTTGAATCCACACTGGGCCGGTCCAAGACACTTGCCGCGCAGGAGCGGATTCTGGATATCAATCCCACCTGCGATGTCAGGGTATTCAACGGCTTCGCCCACGACGAAAGTCTGGATGAAATTTTCTCGGACGAGCCGGATCTGCTCATTGATGCCATTGACTCCATGGCCCCCAAGCTCTCTCTGCTGGAATACGCCTGGAAGAACGGATTCCCCATAGTCTCCTCCATGGGAGCGGCCCTCCATCAGGATCCCTTCTCCATCAGATGCGACGATCTGATGAAAACCCACAGCTGCCCTCTGGCCCGACAGATACGCAGGAAGCTGCGCCGCCGGGATGTGGGAAAAGGGATTCGATGCATCTACTCCACGGAGATTGTGAACTATGATTACAGGGATCCCGATGACGAGGATAATCCGGACTCCAACGAGCAGGAGCTGGACCGGGGCCGCAGGAGAAAGGTTCTGGGCAGCCTTCCCACAGTGACCGGTCTCTTCGGTCTCCATACGGCCCATGAGGCCATCGGCCTTCTCCTGAAAGAGTAAAAAAACGGGGCCCTGAACCGGGGCCCCTGCATTCTCAATCCTGCAATAATCTCATGCTTTAAAAGATTTCAGCAGCTCCGCCAGAAACTCGCGGAACGGCTCAAGAGAGGGGAGAAAAAGCCTCTCTTCCGGAGTATGGGGATGCTTGAGGGTCGGGCCTATGGAGATCATATCCATACCGGGATAGATATCACCGATCAGACCGCACTCCAGTCCCGCATGAATGGCCTCTACAACGGGCTCTTTTCCGGTAACCGATCTGTAGACATCAAGACTCTTCTTCAGAAGCCGGGACTCCGTATCGGGTTCCCATGAGGGGTACTTATTCAGGGTTTCACAGGAGCCGCCCGCCAGAACGGCCAGGTCTTCCATGCGGAGATTCATATCCCGAAGCTCCGACATGACTGCCGATCTCTGGCTGGTCAGAAAGGAAGCGCCCTGTACGGAGATCTCCGCCCAGGCCAGATTGGAAGAGGTTTGAACGAGATCTTCGATGGCGGCGGACATCCGGGCCACCCCATGGGGAATCAGGCGGATGACCTGAAGCACCCTCCGTGAGGATACGGCATCCAGAACCCTGTCCGGAGCATCGATCTCATTCAGATTCAAATAGAGATCTTCCTCGGTAATGCTGTACTCCCCCTTGAGCTTGGCAGCCCAATCGGAGACAACGGCCTGAATATCGAAGTGCTCGGAAACGACAAAGTCGGCCCGGGCATCCCGGCAGATGGCGTTTGACGCTCCGCTACCGCCGCTTAAAGACGCCAGAAGGAAACTCTCCTGTGAAGCGACATCGCTTAAAACCCGCTGAATCATCTTAAGGGCGTTTCCCAGGTTCAGATTGATATCCATTCCCGAATGGCCGCCTTTCAAGCCTCCCACGGTCAGACGGTAACTCCGGCTTTTGGGAGTATCGTGGGAGACCACGGGAACGCTGAAGCGGCTGTCCGCGCCGCCGGCACAGCCGATGGTGAAGATGCCCTCGTCCTCGGAGTCCAGATTAAGAAGGATACGGCCCTGAACGAAGCCCGGCTTCAGATGATTGGCACCGACCAGACCGATCTCCTCGTCGGATGTGACAAGGATTTCCAGGGGGGGATGCTCCGCGCCTTCCGCCGTTACCAGGTCCATGGCCAGGGCCAGAGCGATGCCGTTGTCAGCTCCCAGCGTAGTATCTTCTCCTCTGAGCCAATCCCCGTCGCGAACCAGCTTGACGGGATCCTTTGAAAAATCGTGGTTTGATTCGGGAGTCTTTTCACAGACCATATCCGAATGGCCTTGAAGCACCACGACAGGGGCCTTCTCATAACCGGAAGTGCCGGGTACCCGGATGACAAGGTTGTCCATTTCATCCCTGTCGGTCTCATAACCCTGTTTTTGCCCCCATTCCTGCAGCCAGTCGGTGATGGGACCGCGGTTTCCCGATTTCCGGGGTACCTTGTTTATCTCTTCAAAGAAAGAAAGGATCCGTTCCGTATTGTTCATAATCATCTACCTCTTGAATTTCCTGACCGTCCCCAGGAGAAGCCCCAGGCCGAAAAGAACGGCCAGAACCATAACCAGGCGGTCGAAAAGGAAATCCGTTTTATTATAAAGGGTTGCTCTTTTATCGTAAACAGGGACATCCGCCATCAGATAGTCCGCCGTAAAGGGTTCCAGGTATTCCAGGATCTTTCCATTGGGATCGATCAGGCAGGTAAAACCGCCGTTGGTGGCACGGACCATGGATCGCCTGTTTTCAACAGAACGGAAGACAGCCATCCCCACGTGCTGAATGGAACAGGCCTGGGCGGGAGACCAGGAGTCGTTGGTGATATTCAGGAGGACCTGGGCCCCTTCTCTGACAAAGTTGCGGCTCAGATAGCCGAAGGTATCCTCAAAACAGACAAGGGGAGATGCTTTCACACCGTCTATATCGAGAACCGTATAATCGCCGCCCTTCTCATAGAAGGTGGCTCCCTTGTCCACAATGTACTGATAGAAACGGGGAAAAAACTTCTCATAGGGAAAATGCTCTCCAAAGGGGACCAGATGGATCTTGTGATACCGGTCGACGATCTCGGGGCCCTCCAGCTGAAGAACCGCATTATAAGTCTTCAGTTTCCCCGCCTCGGCATAACTGTCGTTGTTTCCTATGATAAAGGGGACATCCGTTTTTCCCAGAAAGTCGTAGAGCTTGTTGATCATGGCCAGACGAGTACGGTCGGATCTCTTTTTCAGATGCCATTCAATAGAGGGGACAAAGGCGGTTTCCGACCAGATAACAGCTTCGGGCTCCTCCTTCAGAGCCTCGTCGGAGAGTTCAATCAGCTTGTCCAGGGCACGGGCATAGACCTCTGTCCCGCTGAGCCAGGCGTTGATATCATGCTGAATCAGAGCGGCCTTCCAGCGGGGGCTGTCCGAATAATCGACCCTCGCCGCCGTGGAATAAACGATCGAAGCGAAGAGCAGCACCAGATAGACACAGGCGGGAACAAAAAGAAAACGGGCCTTTTTCAGCAGGGCGAATCCATCCCCCTCCTCTTTCCGGAAACGGAGATAGCGGCTGAACCAGAGAGCCGGAAATATAAGAATCAGGGAGACGCCCAGAACACCGGTCAGATCGGCAATCCCGATCAGGGGCAGACTCCTGTACTGGGAGTAGCCGATGATTCCATAGGAGTAACCCAGGAATCCCCTGGTTCTGAAAATTTCATAGGCCAGCCAGAAAACGGTCTGTACCACATACCCCCAGCGGGGAAAGGCCCAGTCGGCCCATTTGAACATGGGAAACCAGAACATAAAGTAGACCGCATAGATCATGGGAACCACCACAAAGGAGGTGGGATTAAACGTGGCCAGCCAGAAGTTGAACAGGGTGTAGGAGAGGTAGCCGTAAAGGCCTCCATAGATGAGGCTTTTGATAAATCCGATTCTGTGAATCAGAATAAAAACGGGTATCAGGGCAAACCAGGCCAGAAAGGAAAAACCCCATCGGTTTATAAAGTTGGGAAAAGAGAGGCCGAAGAGCAGAGCTCCTCCTAACAGCAGAAGAAGCTCAGACAGCCAGGGATATTTTTCCAGTACATTACGCATTAGAATACTCCTGAAGTATAATCATCGCCCCGGGACCTGACAGTCTGTTCCGGACAGATCACGATTGTACCCTGAAAAGGGGAATTGGAAAAGCACAGTCTCCCGGCTCAAGGGACTCAGAGCAGGATCATACGGCTGTCCGGGCTTTTTGCAAATTCCGGAGTTCTTCCCTATAATCGGGGTCAGGAGCGTTTCATGCATCAGGGCTACATTCTTACGGCCGAAAGCCTGGACATCAGAGGGCGGCACGAGATTCATATAGGCGGCACCTCGGAGGAGGGGCCCTTTTTTATCCGCATCACCGACAATCAACCGGTCCTCTTCATTCCCTCCCGCACGGAGATCACAGGCCTGGATATGGCCTACCGCAGGCCTCTGAAGCTGAGTACGGCCGGAGGGGATGCGGTGGACGGCCTTTACTTCAACTCCCTTCATCAGTTCTATGCGGCCAGAGAAAAACTCCACGACCTGGGGATACGGCTCTACGAAAGCGATGTTTATCCGGCGGACCGCTATCTGATGGAACGCTTTATAACGGGAGGAATCTGCTGGGAGGGACGGGGCCGGAAGAATCTGAACGGGACCCTCTATATTGATCCCGCCATAAGCCCCTGCCCCGATTCGGCAAAGCCTGTTCTCAGGCTCCTGTCCCTGGATATCGAAACGGCGCGGAACGGGGAGATCTACTCCATAGCTCTTCACGGAACAGGCTACAACACCGTCTGTGATGAATTCAAAAAGGTCCTGATCCACAGCGACCACATCGGCAGCAGCGGAGAGATCCAATACTGCCCCGGAGAGAAGGAGACCCTCCGGGCTTTCCAGAGCTGGCTCCGGAAGTGGGATCCGGACATCCTTATTGGCTGGCATGTCATCGGGTTTGATCTGAAAGTTCTGGAACAGCGTTTCCGTCATTACGAGGAACCCTTTCTCCCCGGCCGGGAGGAGAGTCCCCTGCGGATCAAGGAGAACAGGGCCGGATTCTTCTCCGCCGAATGCAGGGGACGGCAGATTATTGACGGTCTCCAGACCATGAGACAGAACTTCTATAAATTTGAGAACTTCAAACTGGAGACTGTGGCCCGGGAGCTCCTGGGACGGGGAAAAGATATCGAAGAGGACGGCGAAGCCAAGATTGAAGAGATCGAGAGACGCTACCGGGAAGATCCCGATGCTCTGGCCCGTTACAACCTGGAAGACTGCATCCTGGTGAGCGACATCTTCCGGAAGACCGATCTGATGGGACTCATACTTGCCCGGAAGAATATGACAGGGCTTCCCCTGGATCAGGTGAACCGTACGGTAGCGGCTTTCGACTTCTTCTATCTGCCCCGTTTCCACCGTCATGGACTGGTGGCTCCCGATACCGCTGACATTCAGCCGGGCGAAGCGGCGGCGGGAGGCTATGTGTTCTCAGAAGAACCGGGACTCTATGAATCGGTAATCGTCCTGGACTTCAAGAGCCTCTACCCCTCGGTGATCCGGACCTTCCATATAGACCCGCTTGCCCTTATCCGCAGGGGAGACGAAAGCATTACAACCCCGACGGGACACAGCTTCTCCCGGACACAGACCATCCTTCCGGACTTTCTTGCCGAAAACATGGAACTACGGAAAAAGGCGAAAGCCGAGGGGAACACTCCTCTCTCTCAGGCGATCAAGATACTGATGAACTCCTTCTACGGCGCCATGGGAACGACGGCCTGCCGCTTTTACAACCCGGAACTTCCCACGGCCATTACGGGAACGGGACAGTGGATCCTCAAACAGACCGCCACATGGCTCAGGGGAGAAGGCTATAAGGTGATTTACGGGGATACGGACTCGGTGTTTCTCTGCCTGAAAGAGGAGGAACGTTCCCGGGGTGACGAGGCGGGACAGCATATAGCCGACCGTATAAACCACTACATGGGCAAAAGAATCATGGAGGAGTCAGGCGTCTTTTCCCACCTGGAGATTGAATATGAAAAACGCTACAGCCGCTTCTTCCTCCCCCCGTTGAGAGGAAGCGATACGGGAGCGAGGAAACGCTATGCCGGACTTCTTGTCAAAGGAGGGATGGAGCATCTGGAATTCACAGGGATGGAATTCGTACGCTCCGACTGGACCGAGATGGCCCGAAACTTCCAATATGAACTGTACCGGAAATTCTTTCAGAAAGGGGATGCGGCCGACTGGATACGAAGCTTCCTCGAAGAGCTGAAGGGGGGCAAAATGGACGATGAGCTGATCTACCGGAAGGGACTGAGCAAGGATCCCGATGAATATCACAAAAATATCCCTCCCCATGTCAAAGCGGCCTTGAAACTGAGCCCGGATGAGCGGAGGGGCCTGAGGAGCATACGCTATATCATGACTCCCGAAGGGCCTCACCCTGTCAGTCTCGGCCCGGGCAAGCCGGACTACGATCACTATATTGAGAAACAGATACGCCCTCTGGCCGAAACCGTTCTTCCCTATATGGGACTCAGCTTTGATGAAATATTCCATGGTAAACAGCTGGACTTGTTCTGACAGATTTCCGGATATGGATACAAATGAGTTTTAAATTCCCGGGGATATGGAATATAATAGATGAGAATCAAGCTCGAATCAGGAGTTCCCAGGATGAACATGCCCATGGAGATGCAGGATAGGATTGTCGAAGTCCTGCAGGAAGAGAACACCATAGTCTTTGTGATGAGCCATACCGGACAGTATCTCAGCCTTCTGGGCGGCACCAACAAGGCCCTCTACTCAGACGGCTCCGTTCTGATAGGCAAAAGCTACCCCGAGGTTTTGAATCAGGAGAAGGCCGAGTTCTTCCAGTCTCTTCTTGACAAGGTGATCAGTACGGGGGAGGTTCTTGAAACAGAATACGAACTCAGCCCCGGTGATTTTCTGGAACGTCTGCATGACGGTCCTGCAGGAATCCAGAAATTCAAGGGGACCCTCTTCCCCCTGGAATTGAATCCGGAAGAAGATATCTACAAAATCGTCTGGGTCGTACACAACATCACCGAAGAGCCCGGGCGTTAGGGCATAAAAAAACCCCGCTGCATTGTCCCGGGGTTGTTTATATCAATACGGCATTCTTTGTATCTCAATGATCTCACTCGCCGCTTGAAATTGCTTTGTTATATATAATATATATCGGCAAATGTGTGATTTCCATTAAAAAAATATAATTTTTCAGTGTATTTCCTAAATGGAAGCCTCTTAATCCAGAAGATCCATAATCTGAGAAGCCTCGGGAGGACAGCCGGGAACTGATTTTCCCGCACCGGAAAGGCAGACACCCCAGCCCAGACCGTCACAGCACAGGCCGCGAAATCCCTGACCGATCATGACGGTCTCCGGCAGAACCGTCCTGTCCTCCTGAAGCTGTTTGAGTCCCTGCATCAGGGCGGCGTAACAGGCGCTGCAGGCCCCTTTTTCTTGAATATGTCCCGCCAGGGAACAGGCGAGGGAAGACCTTTGAATTCCCGTCACCCCTTCTCCCTTGTTCAGGGGGACAATCGTATCCGCCTTCAGATCACAGCTTCCGGCCCCCAGGGCCTCGGCCTTGCGGATGTAGGGGACATCCCGGAGTTCCAGCCCCAGGAGTGAGCAACCGTAACTGTCCAGAAGGACAGGGTCCAGAGCAGCCATAAAAAGATTCAGGGTCTGGGGGTTGCCCCCTTCCTCAAAGTCCGGATCTCCGTTCATGGCATCCACCAGAATAAGATCGGGTCTGAGCACCTCGTTCAGATCGGCGATGGGCTGATGAAGCCCCTGGGAATGGAAACGCCGTTTCTCGCTGTCGGGAATGCATCCCTTCAGGTTCTTCAGGGCACAGGTCATAACGGTCTGGCAGTGCCCCTTGAGAACGGGCAGATTGATCAACCTGTCCAGTTCCAGAACCGAACGGCAAATGCGGTAGTCGCCGTTGGTGGCTTCAACGGAAACAGACTCATCCTTCTGGGTATCCACAAGAGGAACGCCGTACTCCTTGGACAGTTCCGTATAGCCACAGGTTCTGAAGGCCCTCTCCGTCCGGTCTCCCACCCAGGATCCCTCCACAATGACAATGTTCTCAAAACCCTTCTCCCGAAGAAAAGAGATGATCCCCCCGCAGAACTCCGGATGAGTAGTCGCTCCCGAAGAGGCCTTTTTTGCAACCACCAGATTCGGCTTCAGGCCGATCCTTTCTGCTCTACCCCAGTTCTGCCAGATCTCTGAAGCCTCCATCAGCTTTTTTCCCGCTTCAAAGGGATCACTGCCGTACCAGCAGAGTATTTTATCTTCTGTCACTATTCTCTCCTCATTGACTGAGCCCCTGACTGTCTTCTCCGCCCGATTCTAAAAGGCCCCCTGATTCCGCTTTATTTTATCATGGACAAAAAACTCCGGGAACCTGCTCTTTCGCTCCTTGACCAGAGCCCGAAATCTCCCATAATGAGGGCCATGGAACTGCTATCACCTGCCGGAAACGTTGAAAAATTGAAATACGCCTACGCCTATGGTGCGGACGCCGCCTACATAGGACTTCACAGCTTCTCTCTGCGGGCTAAGGCCGATAACTTCGGCCGCGACGAAGCTCTGGAGATTGCCAGGATAAAGGGAGACAGGAAGCTTTTCTGCGCCCTGAACATCTACTTTCACAATCAGGATCTCTCCCGCCTGGAATCCTCTCTGGACCAGTTCGAAGCTTATCCCTTCGATGCCTTTATCATCAGTGATATGGGAATTGTCCGAACCCTGCAGAAACACTTCCCCGGCAGGGACCTCCATCTGAGCACCCAGGCCAACGCCCTGAACAGCGATGCCGTCAAGCTCTACAGGGATCTCGGATTTAAAAGGGTCATACTGGGAAGAGAGTGCTCCCTGAAGGAGATCGAACAGATCAGGCGGGACGTCCCCGACATTGAACTGGAAGTGTTCGTTCACGGGGCCATGTGCCTGGCCTACTCGGGTCGTTGTTTCTTAAGCAAGTGGATGATAGACCGCTCAGCCAATGACGGCAGCTGCGCCCACTCCTGTCGCTGGGAGTACCGCCCTCTGACCGGTCCGGCCAATACGGAGATGGTTCTGGAAGAGGAGGAGCGCCCCGGTGAGTACTATCCCATCTATGAGGGGGACGGCTTCACGTCCATCCTGAGCAGCAAGGACATCTGCATGATCGATCATATGAGAGAACTCCGGGATGCAGGCGTCGATTCACTGAAGATCGAAGGACGGATGAAGTCCATCTACTACGCCGCCATCGTTACCCGGGCCTACAGACAGATGATAAACGCTCTGGAGGGTAGGGATGTACCCGATCTTGCCGGTTACAGGGAAGAGCTTAACAAGGTGAGCCACAGGGAATTTTCCACGGGCTTCTACTTCGGAAAGGATGAAATCGAACAGCCTACGGGACGGCTCGAATCATCTCCTTATAAATTTCTGGGCTCCATCGGCCGCCAGACGGCCCCTGGAGAGTATGAGCTGGATGTAAAGAATCAGATTCTCACAGAGCAGGAGATCGAATATATCGGTCCCGACCTGCTCTACAAGGCGGATAACAGCTTCAAGCTGAAAGGTCCTGAGGGAAATGAGATTGACAAGATTGACCACGGCAAACCCTGTACCATCATTCCGGGAGTGCCCGTCAAAGAGGGGTATATCCTGAGGCGGAATATAACGAAGGCTCAGGCCTGAGCCCTCTGCGTCCCCCTGCCCGCCAGATAGAGAAAGAGGGCGACGGCGATAATCATGACGGCTCCCAGACAGGAAAGCAGATCGGGCAGCTCGGCGAAGAAGATCAGCCCCATCAAGATGCTGAACAGGATGTGGCTGTAGTTGTAGATTGAGATCTCGGCGGCCGGGGCCAGCTGATAAGCCCGGGTCAGAAAATACTGTCCCCCCGCGGCAAGCACACCCGTCCCGACAAGGGCCGCCAGCTCAAAAAGATTCGGATGAACCCATACAGCCAGGCTGAAAGGAAGCATCACCAGAGTGGAGATCCCGGAAAACCAGAAGATTACTGTATTGGGATGTTCTTTTCCCTTAAGAGCGTTGATCAGAGTATAGGCTCCTCCCGCCGTCACTGCGCCGCAAAGCCCTGCCAGAGCAGGAACCATCCCCAGGTCCCAGCGTGGTTTAATGACCAGAAGAGCCCCCGCAAATGCAGCCAGCAGGGCCGGGATCTGATAGGATTTAAGCTTATCCTTCAAAAAGACAACGGAAAAAAGGGTCACAAAGAACGGGGAGAGCTTGTTCAGCATGGAGGCATCCGCAAGGTTAAGACTCGTAAGAGAGTAAAAATAGAGGAACACTCCTGTCATTCCCAGCAGAGAACGGGCGAAAAGCAGTCCCCGGCTTCCCCTGTGCCCCCAATAGGCTTCTCTCCCCTTCCCCATCAGGGGCAGGGAGATCAGGATCACCATCACAAGATTCCGGAACAATACCTTCTGACTCAGGGGGATGTTGACCGCAGCCTTTACGGTTACTCCCATAAAGGCGAAAAACAGGGCGGAAAGCAGCATATAAACGATTCCCCGGCCCTTATGGTATGTGCTCATTTCCCGCTCCTCCGCTCCGTACTTTCAATGCGGGATGATTATACCGTCAGCATAGGCTCTCTTCAAGTCCGGGAAGTTCCGACAACAGGTCAAAACAACTGAATTCGACTGGCTAAAAGTGATCATTTGTCTTACGATTAATATTAAAAAAGGAGAGGCATGAGTAAGCAGGGACTCTTTCAGCATAAACTCTTCAGCCAACTCAGAGATTTCATGATTCGCCATGAGGAACAGGGCAGGACAGGAAGCATCCTGTTCTGGCGACAGTATATCTTTGTCATGCTGATGTCTACGATCACCCTCCTGGGCCCCTTTGTTCTGATTCCCAGTGCAAGACTCTTTATCGAAGAGGACATGGCTGCAGTCGGTATCGCAACGGTTATAATCTTTCTCGCCATGGTCTTTTTCGCCTTTGCCAGAAATATTCGGTATCGCATCCGCTTTACTGTCATCGCCTGGATCTTCTACGGCATGTCCATCCTGGTCTTTACATTTACAGGACCCAAGGGTTCCGGACTGGCCTATATTGCCTGCTCCTGCATCCTGCTGCAGCTCTATACAGAGAAACCCAACAGCCGGCTTATTCTTTCGGTCAATATCCTTGTTTACATTGCCCTTAGTTTTCTCTTCTATCTTGGCAAAGACCTGAATCTGAATCTTCACGCTTTTGGAAAGTACTGGCCCATTATCGTCAGTAACTCCCTGATCGTTACGATTTTTATCATTCAGATGCAGTCCCTGATTTTAAAAGGGATGGACAGGAGATTCCGTAAAGCCGAATTTGTAAACGGTCAGCTTGTAGAAGCGCAGCAAATGAATGTCAGGCAGATCGAACTGCTGAACAGCCTGCGCCAGTCCGGCGTATTGATGATGGATACCCGCCTCTCTCTGGAGGAACGTCTCAATATGAGCCTGACCACAATACAGAAAAAGCTGAACGCCTGCGCCATAGGCCTCTCCCTGGCTCAGCGCGGCTCTGATACGGCCCTGTGCATCAGCTCAAGCTCTGAAAAACTTCTGGAGAGAAGGATTCCCATTCCCGAGATAACAGGCCCCTATCTGATACTCAGCTCCGAAGAGATTCGCAGCAGGGACGATCAGACCGATCTGATGAAAATAACCGGTCCCGGTCAGATCTATTTTGCAGGACACTTCTTTACCACCCAATCCATCGGCGTTCTTGAAATCATACTGCTCCAGGATGATGATATCTGCAGCTGTTGCCTGAACTTTATCCAGACAAGTCTCTTTCAGCTCTCCGCCACCCTGACCAATGATCAGCTGATAAAGGGTATAAAGCAGAGTCGGGATATTCTGGAGGCCTCCTATGATGAGGTTCTCCAGGCCTGGGCCAGGATACTGGAGCTGCGGGATATAGAAACAAAGGGACACAGTACCCGTGTCGTCAATCTCTGCCTCAATCTGGCCGACAAGGCGGGTCTTTCGGAAGATGAGAAACTGCAGCTTCAGCGCGGAGCCTTCCTACACGATATCGGTAAACTGGGGATTCCCGACAGCATTCTTAAAAAAGAGGGGCCTCTTTCGGATGAGGAGTGGGCTCTTATGCGCCGCCACCCTGAGATAGGACGGGACTCGGTGGGGAACATCCCCTTCCTCAGACCGGCTGTTCCCGTCATCTACCATCATCATGAACGCTGGGACGGCAAGGGCTACCCCGAAGGTCTGGGAGGCCATGATATTCCTCTTGCCGCCAGAATTTTTATGATCGCCGATGTCTACGACGCCCTGATCTCCGACAGGCCCTATCGCAAGGCCATGAGCCGGGAGGAGATTGTAAAATATATGATTTCAGAAAGGGAGGTTTTCTTTGATCCCGAGCTTCTGGATCTGTTTCTGGAGGATGTGGATTCCATGGTAAGAGACAGGGCAAATGACGAGATTTTATTTTCTTCCAAACTTTTTTCTGACATTGGTTGACATTAAAATACGGTTGTGCTAATTTACTCAGGCATTTGATATCGGGCTGTAGCGCAGGGGTTTAGCGTACATGTCTGGGGGACATGGGGTCGGTGGTTCAAATCCACTCAGCCCGACGATATTAAGTCTTGTAAGATAAGGATTAAGATCTTTACCTTGCAAGACTTTTTTTTTGCTGTCGCCAAATTTGCAGCCATAAATTCTCATGACTTTTTTCTCTGACTATCATGTCAGGAGGTAAAAATCATGGTTGAACCATACACTTTTTACACAAGACCATCTAAAAAATACCGAAAAATCTACTATGTTCGCTTCAGAGATCCAGAGACAGGTGAGAGACTACCGGGAATTTCGACTAAGACGAATAAACAAGTTGAGGCATATCGATTCGCGGAAGACTACCTGAAATATGGATTAGTCGCTTCAAAAGCAAATCAGCGAATATACGGCCCTTTGAAAAAGATCATAACGTATGCCTATAAAGAAGGTGATATTGCAGAAGACTTCTCTGCAAAAGAAATCAAGGTTAGTAAAACACATCAGAAATCAAAGCCATTCCCCAATGTAGTTTTGACGATTACATCATTATAGGTAGACAAATACGTTATTTATAGTATATACTTGTTTAGTTTATAAGTGGAGAAAAAAAATGAAAATACCTTTTTCAATATTTATATTTTTTACTTTACTATTTATAGCTTGCAAAAATCCATCAAGTGACGAGTCTAATCCAATATACCCAGAGTTATCATCCTTTGTTTTTTCAGTAGCAAACAACCCTTATTATATTACTTCGGATATTTCCGGAGAGATTAATGAGGAAACATTAATTGTTCTTCTTAAAGTGTGAGCAACGGTGCTAGAGTTCCTACATCCAGCGGCGAAAAAGTTCCGCTTTTAATGACATAAAAAGGGGCAAATATCCTAAAGTAGGGTTAACCACAACTCTTACCAAAGGAACCTGCCCCTATGTGTCAAAAGGAAAATCGCATGCATGTAGCACGCATCATGGCCAATGAAGGCCATACTCAAAAGTACATCGCTGAGTATCTTGGCGTCAGCGACCGGATGGTACGGAAATACCTGAATCCGGAGTTTGGAACCCGTCCCAGGAAGTCCCGGGAAAGCATCCTAAAACCTTTCTACCCCATAATAGAAGATACCCTGGAAAATGATCCATACTTTAATCTGGTTTATCTTCATGAAAGACTTCAAAATGCTGGGTTTACCGGAAAAATAACGATACTAAGGGACTATGCCCGAAAGTACAGAAAGAAGCTTATAGAGAAAGCGGTAATCCGTTTTGAGACAGAGCCTGGTCGTCAGGCCCAGGTAGACTGGAAAGAATGCGGAAAGATGGAGATCGATGGTAAGCTCCAAAAGGTATATGCCTTTGTCATGTTGCTGGGATACAGCAGAATCCCCTTTGTACTGTTCACTCTGGATATGACTACTCCGACACTGCTTCAAGCTCATCTGATGGCGTTCCAATACTTCGGAGCCGTTCCGAAAGAGATCCTTTACGACAACATGAGAACAGCCTGGTATAACAGCGGCGGTGTCTGGCAGGTAAACTCAAAACTTCTGGCTTTTGCCTCTGCCTGTGGCTTCACTCCTCTTCGTTGTCAGGTCCGCAGACCGCAAACGAAGGGAAAGGTTGAGCGTTTTATCGGTTATCTGGCTCACAGCTTCCTGATCAGAGAAGAGGCTGTAAACGCCGCTACATTGAACGACTTGAATCAATCTGTTGCTGAATGGATCAGTACTGTCGTAGATCAGCAGATGAGCCAGTTCCGGCAGACTAGGAAAGAACGCTTTGAGTATGAAAAGCAATTCATGAACAACTGGAATCCAGCAGCAGCTCCTGATGCAAGGCTGGTTAGAGAGCTGATTGTCTCAAGAGAAGGACTAATCCGCTATGAAACCAATAGATACAGTGTCCCGGCGGATCACATTGGTAAAACTGCCATATTGAAAATAGACACACTAGGAAGAACCGCCGATATCTTCATCGATGGAGAATTAGTAAGAACATTCGACCTTCTGGCCAAAGGCGCTAAATCAGAGTCTATACGGAAAGCAGACAGAGATTCTTTGATCAATCGCTGGAAGAAAGAGAATCGGAGAACGACAAGAAATATTGTTGCTCGGGTTCCTAAAACAAAGGGCATCCCCCATTCGGCTCTGAGGGACACTGAAGTAGATACGCGGAATCCTGAGAACTATGACTGGCTTTTTGGAGTGGCGATATGAATGTACTGCAGGAGACCATTGAAAGCAGAATGAATGACTTGGGATTGGAGTTTATGTCAGCAGGGCTGGAGAGCTTTCTGGAGGCACAGTCCCATACAGATAATACTCTTACACAATCCATTGCAGATCTGCTTGAGATTGAATATATCCCTCGCAAAGAACG
This sequence comes from Oceanispirochaeta sp., assembly GCA_963556075.3. GTDB lineage: Bacteria > Spirochaetota > Spirochaetia > DSM-2461 > DSM-2461 > Oceanispirochaeta. Next base: position 863,346 of record CAUVYB020000002.1, read on the forward strand.
AGCATCGAAGAACCGCCTCAAACTATCAGGGATGCCGTCGATCAAGCTCCTGGAAGACTTTGATCTTTCCTGGCTGAAAGGAGGCTTAACCGCAGCCCAGTTCGCTGAGCTTTCTAGTCTGTCCTTTATTGACCGTAAAGAAAACCTGGTCTTGATGGGGCCCAGCGGTCTGGGAAAGACTCATCTGATGCTGGCTCTGGCCCATAAGGCCTGTCAAAATGGTTACACCGTCTGGTACACAAGCTGCATCGACTTAATGGAGAACCTGACTCATGCCCGAGAACAGGGCCGTCTCAAGCGAAAGCTTACCTGGTTGAGAAAACCACATCTCATTCTGGTTGATGAAGTCGGCTATGAGAATTTAACAAAAGAGCAGGCAAACCTGTTTTTTCAGATGGTGAATACCCGTTACGAACAGGGTAGCATCATTATTACTACGAACAAGCCATTTGGGCGGTGGGCGGAGATTCTAGACGATGAAGCCATTGCTACGGCTACTATCGATAGGCTGCTCCATCATGCTCATGTGCTGAGCCTTAAAGGAGATTCATACCGGATGAAAGACCGGTTGAAGATAGGGATCGTTGATCCTGTATAATTTTACCCAAAAGCGGAACTTTTAAACCGCTGATATGAGGAACTTTTTAGCCGTTGTTGACAGCAGCCCCTGAACAAGTACCTTTTTATGAGCGGAGATTCGGATGATGTTATTACAAATCCGGGTATTCTTAACGAAGACCTTCACATCATCCAGAAGCCCTCTACCCAAAGTGATCTTACAGGGATGATCCGCAGTTCTCGATGGAGATTGAAGCCGCAGCAGCCTCTGGGAATCGCCTCAGTCCGGGTTGTCCCGGGAAAAAGGGACGTTATTCTTGATTTTCTGATTTAATTGTGCATTATCTAATTGAGAGCATCCAGGATGCGTATCTTTGTTCAAGGAATAATTCATGTCGGATAGTGATGTTTTTAAATATAACGGAGAAGAGTATCCCGTTGACGAACTGCTGAAACTGGACAACCAGCTCTGCTTTGCCCTCTATGTGACATCCAGGGAGATCATCAAGAACTACAAGCCCCTTCTCGATCCTCTCGGGCTGACCTATACGGCATATATAACCTTCCTTGCGTTATGGGAAAAAGACGATATAACGGTGAAAGAACTGGGAAAAAGGCTCTATCTGGATTCGGGAACCCTTACGCCCCTGCTGAAAAAGCTGGAAGCCAAAGGGTTGCTCGAGCGCCGCAGAAGTCCCCGGGATGAGAGGAACGTCTATATTACCCTTACGGATGAGGGCCGGGCCCTTAAGGAGAAGGCCGCCTCCGTACCCATGGACCTGATAAACGCCTCTCAGTTCGACGTGGAGTCCGGAAAACAGCTCCTTTCGATGCTTCACCGGTTTATGAAATAGAAGAAGTCCATTCAGAAAGGCAGCGACAGGATAGTAAAGCGTACACTAATTGTGCACAATTATATTGTACACTATTGACAAAAAAAAGAGAAGATGGTCTATATATTCTATTGCACTCAATTTAATTGCCATCTATTTATTCTATCAGGAGATTGAACATGTCGATTTATAACTTCAAGGTTAAAGATGCCAAAGGCGAGGACGTTTCAATGAGCGATTACAAAGGGAAGGTTCTGTTGATTGTGAATACCGCCACCGGCTGCGGTTTCACTCCCCAGTACGAAGGGCTCCAGGCGCTGTACAGTAAATTCCAGCCAGACGATTTTGAGATCCTGGACTTTCCCTGCAACCAGTTCGGAAATCAGGCTCCGGGAACCGGGGAGGAGATCCGGAACTTCTGTACCGGCAGGTTCGGGGTCAGCTTCAAGATCTTCTCCAAAATCGAGGTCAACGGAAAGAATGAAGAGCCGCTGTACAGCTATCTGAAAAACAAAAAGAAAGGGGTCTTGGGAAAACGTATCAAGTGGAATTTCACGAAATTCCTGGTAGATCGGGACGGAACCGTCATCAGAAGATACGCACCCACCGACAGTCCGGCCAGGGTAGAGAAAGATATCGAAGAGCTGTTCTCACAAGAAAACGGGAGATAAGGAACGGAGGCTTCCGGAGTTGCCCGGAAATGGTCTGACGGGAAAAACAGAGTATAATTATTACTCATGCCCTAAACATTCATGATATACTTCCGCCCATATGCCCTTACTGGAAATCTATGGAAACATCCTGATCCCGGCACTGTCTGGAATATTACTCTTTATCTATTTCCTCTACTTTGCTCTTATAGAGGAATCAAAGACCGATTCCATCCGCTTCTTTACGGTTTTTCTGATCTCCTTCTCCATTTTCCTTTTCGGAAGACCGGTACAGATCCTTTCGGGGGCTTATCCCGCTCCCCTATTTATCAACAATATTCGTTCTTTTATTCTCAGTGCCGTCACGATTCCCATGGTTATTCTGGCAGACTTCTCCCGCCCTGAAAAAAGCAGACGAACCCGGTTCCGGCCCCTGGTGATCACGGGAACCCTCGTCGGTGTGATCTATTCGATATTCAACACACAGACGACCACCGGGGCTGAGGTTATTTTCACCATCGGAAATTTCAACGCCTATGACTCGGTAACCCCCAGCCGGACAGGCCCCTTCTACGGAAGAGAGGTGACCATAGGGATATATCTGATCCTGGCCGCTATCCTTCTTGTGGATTCGATAGGCAAGATCAGACGTGTAAAGCTCTACAGAGAAAAAGGCGAACTCAATCTGAAGAGGGTCTATCTCTATAACACAGGGAAGATGGTCTTCGCATTAACCTTGTTCTGCGGCTCCCTGAGCCATCAATGGTGGATCTATTACGTAGGCGCCCTGGTAAGCGTTTCCTTTCTGGGCTATGGCATTTCTCTTGAAATCAGGGAAAACAGAGACAGGATGCAGAAGGTCATCGCCTATATCAGAGAGGATCTGATCCAGGATCTGTCACTGGATGCCCAGATCCATCAGCAGGTTTATGACATGCTGAAGCTTCTTCATATCCCCGAGAAGATCAATACCTTTATCGTTCTGAAAGAAAACCAAGCCGGAAGAACCAAGGAGCAGGGGGGCTATGGTCCCGACAATACCCTTGTCAGGGACGCCTCGAATCTCCTGGATAAGATACTGGGAAAGAACCAGTACATCCTTATGCCCATGGGAACGGATATGCTGGGGATCTGCCTTCCGGTTGTTTCGAAGACGGATGTCTGCAGAGGCGAGACGATCCGGATCTGCGAAACATTGAAAAGCTCAATGGAGATATTCAAAGATTTCGATTTCGGTATAGGCAGATCCCAGAAGGGCCTTGAAGATCTCAAGGTATCCTATCATGAAGCGCTGACGGCCGTGGAGTACGCCAACCGCATAGAGGGGGGACAGGTCGTCCATATCACGGATATTCAGGATGAAGAAGCCCGGAGAGAGTATCCCCTCAAGGAGAAGAACGCCTTTCTTGCCGCTATCCGCATGGGAGACGGGATAAAAGCGCAGGATCAGCTTCAGAAGCTGATGAGCCTTCTCTTCAGCTACGGGAGCGAAAGCGACAGACTGCAGAAGGTCCGGACCTATGAACTTCTGGGCACCATGGTGGAGTCCGCCATTGCGGGGGGAGGAGACGTGGATGAGCTTCTTGAACTCAGCGAAAAGCTGTTCTCCGAATCGGCGATTATCCGCAGCAAGGGGCAGCTTCTGGAGTGGCTGAAAGCCCGTACCGAGGAGATTATCCTCATCGTAACCCGTTCCCATTCGAACAGATCAAAAAACCTGGTGATCAGGGCGAAAGAGTATATCAACGAGCACTATGCCGAAGCGATTTCGGTCAAGGATGTGGCCGATGCGGTCTGTATCAGCGAGTCCTACTTCAAAACCATTTTCAAGAAAAGCAGCGGCTACTCCTATTCGGAGTATCTGACGACGGTCAGAATAAACCAGGCGAAAAACCTTCTGAATACAACGGAAAAATCGGTAACGGAAATCGCCCTGGATGTGGGATATCAGACCCCCAACTCCTTCAGTTCTCTTTTTAAAAGGGAGACCGGCATGACCCCGACCCAGTGGAAAAATACCTCAAAAAAAGCCTGATTAATACAATCGCTTAGATCCAAAGTACAATCGAATAGACAGAAAATACAATTTCATAGATATTCAGAATCTTCCATAGAGCGTCCTCACAAAACCCGTCGTAGCATTTAACAGTCATTTGATAATCCTTTATCGAGTGGCCTAATTACCAAACGGAGGATTCTTGTGAAAAAGAGAATTGCTTTACTGTCTATTATTTTAATTATGGTTTCTTCACTGGCATGGTCTAACGGCCAGGGAGAAGCGAACGCTGCCGACGGAGCCAAAAAGAGCTATACCTTCAAATTTGCCGAACTCAATCCCAAAGATCATATTATGGAACAGGTGGATTCCAAGTTCGCAGAGCTTGTCTACGAAAAGTCTGACGGCCGTATCAAAATTGAAGTGTTCCCTGCCGGTCAGCTGGGGGATGAAAAAACCATGTACCAGTCCCTTCAGATGGGCGGCGGCGCTATCGACATGTGCCGTGGTAACACCAACTCCCTGGGAGACTTCGGTGTCAAGAAACTGAATCTTTTCGGTCTGCCCTTTATCTTCAGAGACAGAGAGCATCTCTGGAACGTGATTAACAGTGAAATCGGAGAAGAGTTCCTCAGAGAACCTCAGGAAGCCGGTACCGGAATGGTCGGTCTTTTTTACCTGGACGAAGGCGCCCGCCACATCTTTACAAAGCCCGGTGTTGAAATCAACAGCGTCAGCGACCTGAAGGGACTGAAACTCAGGGTTCCCACCACCCAGCTGATGAGCGAAACCTTCCAGGCTCTCGGCGTACAGCCCACCCCCATCAGCTTCGGCGAGCTCTATTCGGCTCTTCAGGCCGGTACGGTTGACGGCGCGGAGCAGCCTTACTCCGGTTACTACTCCAACAACTTCTTTGAAGTAGCTTCCAACTATACCCTTTCCGGTCACACCTACAGCCCTTCCATCGTTCTTATGAGCGAATCCGTATTCAACAAGCTTGATGCGGAAGACAAGGCCATCATCATGGAAGCTGGTAAGGAAGCTGAAGCGTGGAACCGCGCATCCATCGAAAAGCTTGACGGTGAACTGATAGAAAAGATCAAGGCCGCCGGTGCTCAGGTTACGGAAGTTTCCGACAAAGCCGCTTACGTCGATCTGGCCAAACCTGTTGTGCTGAAGTACATCGAAGGACTGGAAGACTACTACGACGCCATCCTCGCCAAGTAAGAAGCCCGATACAAGCTTTGAACAAGGGGATGTCCCGGGGACGGACTTTGTCCGGCTCCCGGGGCAGCCCCTTTTCTAAAGAGGAGTTCAAATGAAAGCAGTTAAAAAATTCTTCGATATTGTCTACTGGATCCTGCTCACCATCTGCAAGATCGGTTTTATCGGAATGGTTGTTATAACATCCTGGGTTATTATCAACCGCTACTTCATCAAGTCCCCCATGTCCTGGGGAGAGCCTGTCGTACTGATGTTTATGGTATATATGTCTCTTATCAGCACGGCCCTGGCTATCCGAAAGGATGTCCACATCCGCATGCAGATAATAGATTTCCTTGTTCCCGAGAAAGCCATGCCCGCCATCCGGGCCTTCGGCCAGATTCTCATTTTCGGATTTGGTCTGTTCCTGTTTATCTACGGATGCAAGTTTACACGCATCGCAGGCCGGAATGTTATCACCGGCATGACGATCAAATCCAGCTGGCTGTTTATGGCCGGCCCCATCGCCGGCGCTGCCATTGTTCTTATGGAAATTGAGCGTTTTATTAATTTCTGGGCACGTGTTGCAAAGGGAGAGCATCTTCATGTCGGCAAAGGACTTGAAGAAGAGGCCGAAGCCCTGATTGAAGATGCCGCGGAGATAATCGAGAACAGCGAGGATTTTAAATAATGGATCAAAACACAATTGCCACATCGATTCTGGTCGGATCGTTTTTTATCTTTCTGATCCTGAGGGTTCCCATCGCCTTTGCCATCGGTGTCTCCAGCATCATCACAGTGATATACCTTGACCTTCCAGTCATGCAGATAGCCCAGCTTATGGTCAAGGGCGTGAATGTCTACACCCTTATGGCCGTTCCCTTCTTTATCATAGCCGGAGAGCTGATGGGGGCCGGAGGAATCTCCAACCGCCTTATCAATCTTTCCAACGCCATCATCGGATGGATGCGGGGCGGACTGGCAACGGTTAACGTTATGGCGTCCATGTTTTTCGGGGGAATCTCCGGATCATCCACCGCGGATACGGCCTCCCTGGGAACGATTCTCATCCCCATGATGGACAAGGAGGGATATGACAAGGAGTTCGCCACCAACATAACCATGGCCAGTTCCGTCCAGGGTCTGCTGATTCCTCCCAGTCACAATATGGTTATGTATGCCATGGTCGCCGGAGGCGTTTCGGTGGGCCGTCTGTTCCTCGCCGGTATCATCCCCGGCGTATTTCTTGGTATAGCCCTTATGGTGTTCAGCTATATCGAAGCGGTCCGTCATAAATACCCGAAGGGAAATCCCTTTAGTTTCAAGACGCTGTATACAACCCTTGCCGACTCCATCTGGGGTCTGATCACCGTTATGATCGTCGTGGTCGGAGTCGTCAGCGGTATCTTTACGGCCACCGAGTCAGCGGCCATCGCCGTCGTATGGGCCATCCTCGTGGGGATCATCGTCTATAAGGAACTTACCCCCAAGAAGATCTGGCATCTGATGGCGCGGTCCCTCAACACCCTGGCCATCGTCATGATCCTGATCTCGACCTCACAGGTCTTCGGCTGGCTTCTGACCTATCTTCATATGCCCGAGCTGGTGGCCAACGGGATACTCAGTCTGACGCAGAACAAAATCATCATCATGATCATTCTCAACATCGTCATGCTGGTTCTGGGAACCATCATGGATATGTCTGCGATCATCCTCGTGGCGACCCCCATCCTGCTGCCCATCGCCCAGACCATAGGGATGGACCCGGTCCACTTCGGCGTCGTGATGATCCTGAACCTCGGTATCGGCCTTATCACTCCTCCCGTAGGGGGAACCCTGTTCGTCGGTTCCGCCGTATCCGGCGTCCCCATCGAAAATCTGGTCCGCAAGCTCCTCCCCTTCTTTATGATCATGGTGGCCGTGCTTCTGATCATCTCCTATGTGCCGGGAATCGTCATGTTTCTCCCCGACAGGCTGATGCCTCTGGCCACGGGAGGTTGACTGTGAGTCATTTCCAAAGGAAGACCTGGAGATGACAGGCAAAGATGGCTTATCCGGGGGGCTGGTCTCCTTTCCGGATCTTCGGAATGCCAAAGGCGCCGTCGTCATATGCCCGGGAGGCGGCTATTCTATGCTGTCCGAACGGGAGGCGGAACCTGTGGCGGCGGCTTTTTCTTCAGCGGGTTGGCAGCCTTTCGTGCTCCGGTATCCCGTTAAAGAGGAATCCCGCTCCACTCCCCTTTCCAAAGAGCCCCTGACGGCTTTGAGCGATGCGGTCTCAAAGCTCCGGGAAGAAGGATTTTCCCCCGTGGCGGTCTGCGGTTTTTCGGCCGGCGGCCATCTGGCTGCTTCCCTCGGGGTACATTGGCGAGACTTTGACCGTGCTGACAACGCCGGTCTTCCGTCATGCCGCCCCGATGCCCTGATCCTCAGCTATCCTGTGATATCGATGGGAGATCACTGCCACCGGGGTTCTATGGAGAATCTTACGGGAGGCGATCCGGCTCTGAAGGAGTATTTCTCCCTTGAAGATCAGGCAGGTCCGGATACCGCGCCGGCCTTTCTGTGGCATACCGCAGACGACAGGGACGTTCCGGTGGAGAACTCGCTCCTTTTCTTTTCGGCGCTCAGAAAGGCCGGAGTCAAGGCGGAGCTGCATATCTTCCCCAGGGGAGAACACGGTCTGTCTCTGGCGACGCCGGAAGTCGATCAGCCGGAGAAGAACCGCCTGTCCGATCCCCATGTGGCCGCTTGGTTCTCCCTTGCCCTCGGCTGGCTCGATGAAGTACTGACGGATCGCCGGAAACAGGAGCGGTAATTATTGAAACTGAAAGTGATGGAAGAAAAATGAAAGATGAATTCAATACGGCGATAGCCGATTCCCAGGGGACCTCCGTATCCCCTATGTCTGCGGAAGACTTTGATCTGCAGCGCTATGCGGACTATGAGGCCTCTCTCCTTGAGGGATGCGAGGCCTTCTGGCAGGCGCAGGAGGGAGTGGCCGTTTACAGGCGCTTCAGGGTCCCCGAAGTCTTCTCCTGGGCCAGCAGAGACAGAAAGCTGTCCCTGGAACTCCAGTTGGCCGGCCTGCAGAAAAGCATGGCCTACAAGGCGGATATTCCCAACTTCCTGGAGCCCTGGTACGGGATAGGAGTGGTTTCCAGCGCCTTTGATGTTCCCTACATCTGGAAAGAGGGACAGGCTCCCGCCGTGGAAGGCCCCTTCAAAAGCGCAAAAGACGCGCTGGACCGACGGATCTCTCCGGTTGCGGAAAGCTGTGAAGGGAAAAGGGTACTGGAAATGATCGAGTATTTTCTGGATCAGACCAAAGGGAAGATCCCGATCAGCCCGGGGGACACCCAGTCTCCTCTGAATATCGTCTCCTCTTATCTGATGGATTCCACGGCCTTTATGTACGAGATCTTCGATCACCCCGATGATCTGGAAGAGCTGATCAGCGCCGTCGCCGAGATGGAAAAGGAGTTCCTGGACGAACAGCTTAAGCTGATCGGCGACGCCCTTGCGAAACCGGGTCACGGATTCGCCTCCTGCCGGAGCTTCGAGGGCATAGGGTTCAGCGACGACAATATCCTTATGTTCGGCGATGACGACTACAGCCGCTATGGAATCTCTTCCATGGTTCCCGTTTCGGCATCCTTCAAAGGCCCTGTTTTCCATTCCTGCGGAGACTGGTCCCATCGTGCGGATCTGGTAAAATCCATCCCCTCCCTGATCATGGCCGACGGCGCCGTCGGCAAACAGACCGATCCCTCTCCCAATGACCCTGAAGTTCTGGGAAATGCCTTTGCCCGCAGCGGCGTGGTTCTCCACGTGAGAATCGTCGGCACATCGGATACGGTTCTGGAATACTATCAGCGTCTGAAACAGGACGGTTTGAAATGCATTGTCACCACTTATTGCGAAAGCCCTGAAGACCAGGAAACCGCCTACAGGAGAATCCATGAAATATGATATAACCTTCCATCCGTCCTGGTGGAACGAAAATCTGGGAATCCGGTTCACCGAAGAGTTCTTCAATGATCCGGTATACAGAATCGATACGGACTTAAAAATGAGACGCCTCCTCTTTGAGAAGTTCGGAGAGTGGGGAATCGGCGAGGAACATCCCGAACCGAGACCCCTTCTGGGCAGCGACCTCATCGCCAGCGGCTACCTTTATTCAAAGCTGCTGGGCTGCGATGTCCGTTTCAGCGAAGACGCCCCGCCGGAAGTCGTCTGCGCCGCCCTGTCGGAGGAGGACGCCCTGAACTTCAAAGCCCCCTCCCTTTCCGACAGTCCGGACTGGCAGGCGGTAGAGGAACAGATCGCCTGGCTGCAGAAGGAGTACGGCGCCGTCCGCTCCGCTATCAATCTGCAGGGGATTCTGAACCTGGCTCTGGACCTCAGAGGGGATTCCATTTTCATCGACATGTATCAGAACGAAGAGGCGGCCCGGAGGCTTTTCGACAGCTGTTTCGACCTTTCGGTCCAGGTGGGAAAGAGGCTTTCCGAAGTTTCGGACTTTATGTCGGGAGGGGTTACCGCCATAACCAATTCTCTTGATTTCCCGGGTCTCTATGTCCACTCCAACTGTTCCGTGGAAATGATCTCCCTGGACTGCTACCGGGACTTCCTTCTGGACTACGATGTCAAGCTCGCCCGCCTGTTCCAGCCCTACGGTATCCACCATTGCGGCCAGTCCATGGAGCATGTCGTCGAAGGCTATGCCGCGCTTCGGGATATGGCCTTTGCCGAGGCGGGAGCGGGATCGAATATCGCGGAAGTCAGGAAGGCCCTCCCCGATTGCTGGCTGAACCTGCGCTACTCTCCGGTCAAGCTGGCGGAGGTGGGCGAAGAGGAACTGCAAAACGATCTGCACGCCATGGTCCGGGACGCGGGGGGAACGGATGCCCCTGTCTCTGTCTCCTGCGTGGGAATCGACAAGTCAGTCGGAGATGAGCAGATCACAATGTTTCTGAAGATTCTGAAGGAGATGGAATAGTCTCAGGGTGAATCCTTTTCCATGGAGTAAAGGATGACTCGTCCCCCCTATTCAATACGGGGCTGATTTCAACTGATGAGTCAGCCTCGTTCTCTAGATTAATAATTATTACTTTCAGCTACCTTTACACTACATTTTCTGACCGGATCTCACCTTGACCGGGCGAAGAGCCAGTGTTTGATGCTGTCCAGAAGATCGGCGTGATTGAAGAAGTATGAACAGGATTTATGACTAAACGATGTGATGCCCTTTCCCGGTCCAAGTGATACTAAACGTTCAGAGGCAGCTCAAACCAGACGGCCAGCCCTCCGGATTCTCGGTTGTATGCGCCCATCGATCCGCCAGACATCTCGATAATGCTTCGGCTGATGGCCAGACCGAGTCCGCGCCCGCCCGAATCACGGCTCCGGGAACGATCCACCCTGTAGAAGCGGTCGAAAAGCTTATCCAGGCTCTCGGAAGGCACGCCCTCTCCCTGATCTGAGAAGGTGATTTTGATATGACCGTCCCCTCCGTTTTCACAGCTTTCCGAGCTCACCTCCAGAACGGAGTCCGAGGGACCGTACTTCAAGGCATTGGAAAGGATATTGCCTATGACCTGAACCAGCCTTGATTCATCTGCATACACAAGGGACTGTCCCGGCAGGTTCTGAAGAATCGCAATATTCCTGTCCTTGAAAACAGCGGCCATTTTATCGCAGCTTTCCCGGACGAGCCCTTCCAGATGGATCTCTTCATTCTCCATCTCGGTCATTCCCACTTCCAGATCGCTTAAGGTCCTCAGACTGCTGATCAGGGAGGTCAGAAGCGTCGTTTCCTTGTGGAGAGCTTTGAGTTTTGCCTCGTCCGCCTGGTAAACGCCTTCCATAATCATTTCAAGGTTGGCCTGGATAATGCTCACCGGCGTTCTCAATTCGTGGGCGATATCGGCCAGCAGGTTCTGCCGGGCCTTCTCTCCCTGGAGAAGCTTGTCCGCCATGCGGTTGAAATTGGCGGCAAGCTCTCCGATCTCATCGTAGCGATCCACTTCGACTGTTGTCTCCAAATCCCCATGGGCCACCTTTCCGACCCCGTCGTTCAGCCGCTCGACGGCCCTGGAAAATCTTGCCGAAAGAAAGAGGCTGAGAAGGACTGTCAGAATCAGACCTATGAGCAGCGACAGGCCCAGACTTTCCGCCAGTGAAAAGAGGAATGTACGTTCTCTGGGATTGTAATTGCGGTATACCATGGACTTGTAAAAGACATAGCCGACAGCCTCGCCCTCCATCCGTATCGGCGTTGCCTCGGCCGTCCGCATCCGGTCGGGCAGGTCCTCGGGGCTGTGGGTATCACGATTGTAAAGACCGTTATAAAGGACCTTTCCCTGCCGGTCGGTGATCACCACGGGCAGACCTTCGGGCTCCGCATGTTTATGGTCGGAAATTTTCGGGGCAGAGACATCCAGAAGATTGACGAACTCGGACAGCCCCTCCCATGTGTTTCCGTTCCTGTAGTAGGTCACTAGAGAGGCGGCTATGCTTTTTGATGTTTCAATGTCGTTGCCTTTGACGAAGGTATCGAAATTACTGCGGGACCAGAAAAATACGGTTCCGAAAGTGATCAGGCTGCTGATAACAAGAACGGCCGTAAGCCCGATGATCAACTCGGTTTTAATTCTCTTGAAATGAAAAAACGGCATATCCTATTCCTGAATTTTGTATCCCACGCCCCAGACGGTGACGATGAGACAGGGATGGGAGGGATCTTCTTCCAGAACCTTCCTCAGGTTCTTGACCTGCACGTCAATGGTCCTTTCATAACCCTCATAACTGTATCCGCTGAGAGCCTCAATCAACTCGGCCCTCGTATAGACCCGTCCCGGATTCCCCAGAAGGATGGAGAGCAGATCGAACTGGGCCGTGGTCATCTCCACGGCCTGTCCCTTCCAGGTGACCGATCTTTTGCCGGGATCCAGAACAACATCCCTGTGGGAAAGAAGGGATGAACTTTTTTCCCTTTCCCTCCCCGTGTTCCAGCGTCTTAAAACAGCCTTGACCTGAGCCGCCAGTTCCCTGATGCTGAAGGGTTTGGTCATATAGGCATCGGCCCCGATATCCAGTCCCAGGACCTTATCCGCCTCCGAATCCCGGGCCGTCAGCATTATAATAGGAACATCGCTTTTCAGCCGGATCCGCCGGGCGGTTTCCAGACCGTCGATGCCGGGCATCATAATATCCAGAATAAGAAGATCACAGCTCTCCTGATCAAAACGATCCAGCCCCTGACTTCCGGAAAAACACTGAACTGTCTCATACCCCAGGGAGGAGAGATAGTCGGACACGACATCGTTAATCTCTTTCTCATCCTCGACGATCATGATCTTATCCAATTCGGACCTCCCGCTTCCTTAAACAGACTGACACAGGCCGCAGCCTATGCACTCGGCGCAGCCGCCGGTACCGATGCTGACAGAAGGCGCATCGTCCGCATTATCTTCAAGAGCGCTGACACTCTTTTCTCCACGGTCGCCACCATGGGAATGCTCTCCGCTCCCCTTCAGATTGGCCGTAAGAAGCAGAGAGCCGGAGAATACGGCTGCCGCCGCAAGGGGAACAGCCGCGGATTTGACATCCACACTTCCCCATTCCATACCCAGAGCCCCCTCTTGAGGACAGGCGGAAACGCACTCCCCGCAGCCGATACACTCGGCGCTGTTTACCTTCCTTAAGTTTGCAACATCTATGTCCATGGAGCAAGCCTTGCTGCAAAGGCCGCAGGCGATGCAATTTTCGGTATGCCTTGTGACCTTACAGGGGCTGACCTTGGCAAGAAGTCCGTACCAGGCGCCGGCAGGACAGAGATACTTGCAGAATCCCTTTCCCAGAAAGAAGGAGAAGACCAGAATCCCCGCCAGGAAAAGGAAGGAGCCCGGATTCCTCTGGAACTTCTCCATCACGCCCCCGCCTCCGAAAAGGTTGATATAGGCGATATAGGGATCGGTCTTGATCATCCAGTGCCCGGCTCCCATGGCCGCGCCTCCTGCAAACATAAGCAGAACGGCGTATTTAGAATAGCGCAAAATGCCATCCAGCCTCCCGGGAATTTTCAGATTCCTTATTTTTTTGGGCAGGATCTTCCTTCCCGCTCCGTCGGCCAGTTCCTGCATGGCCCCCAGAGGGCAGATATAGCCGCAGTAGGCTCTTCTGAAGACGATAGAAAGCACAGACATGATAATAAAAAGAAGAACCATGGCCGAAAAAAGGCCGGCAATGGAAAATCCGCTCCGGAAAAGTCCGGAGAAGAAAATTTCAAAGCCTCCGATGGGACATACCGCATGAACCGAAACAAACCCGGCGAAACAGAGAAAAAAGATCGTACTGCCGGCCAGGACGGCCCAGCGAACCAGCCGGGCTTTGGGAAATGATTTGAGATTCATAAAAAAACAACTCCTCACAAACGGTTATGAAGCTCATTGAAGGAGGAATTTGTGAAAGGAATATGAACGGCATTTAGGGTATTTGTAAATCAATCAGAACGAGAACAGACCTCTGCGTTATTTTCAAAAAACTGAGATCGCAGCAAGCTATTTGAGGTCTTTATCCTTCAGAACAAGAATGGACAGGTAGGCTTTAAAAAGCTCAATATGCGTATTGAACTCCCTCTCCGCTATCTTCCGGATCATGTCCATCCTGTACTTCATGGTGTTGTAATGGATATTCAGAACATCAGCCGTTTTTTTCATATTCCCGGAGTGAAGAATAAAGGTCTCCAGGGTTTTCACATACTCGTTCCCCGATTCTCTGTCGTTTTCATACAGTTTGAGCATCCAGGGTGAGCAGAGAGATTCGGGGCGTTTCAGGGTCTTAGAGCTCAGCAGGATAAGATCCTGAAAAAAAACGTCTTCGTAGGAGCCGGGATTCACCTGTCCATTGTTCAGTTCGAGAGCCGCCGTGGCCTGTCTGTAGGCTTCAAGAATATCCGCTACCGACCGGAACACCCGGCTGAAACCGATCCGGACATGGGGGACGCTTTTTAAAAGCTCTTCCCTTTTTTCCGGCGTCTCCCATCCCCGGGAGTCGACTACGGATATGACGCTCTGTCCCAGGGCTGTGGTCATCAGCATCGAACGGAGGGAGGCAATTTTTCTTTTCAGATGCTCGGGAGTGCTTTGCCCCTCCCTGCCGGGCTGAGGCTGCAGAATCAGAAGCATCATGGCGGGAGCGATCAGGATCTCATACCGTTTCGCCAGGCCAGAAATCGTTTCCGGATCCGTGAGTTTCTGGCTGAGGATTTTGTTGAGAAAATAATCGCTCTGCCGGGCCAGGTCCAGAACGGAACTCTGCCGCTTCTGCATCTCAGCAGACAGGGCATTGATGAGAAGCCTGACGATCCGGAACTCCCGGTCGCCGCAGCTTTGCGTGCACCAGACGCCGAGCCTTCCCAGAATCCTGGATTGCCCGATGATATCGCAGCCGATGACCTTCATGCCGGGATAACTGCTGTCGATCTGGGGTTCCCGCCGGGTCTGCACCTTCTCCATAAAACCGGACTGTTTCAGTCTCTCCAGCTGATCATCCGAAATGGTCCCCTTGTTCTCATACTCCCGCCAGCGGGGGTCATCCAGCCGGTCTCCGCCGAAACTCTTAATCAGCTGAAACGAGGGGTCCAGAACATGGATCGGCATATGAAGGTATTGGTGAGCCTTTTTCAACAGTCCCTCGACACCCTGTCCCCGGGCCAGGCAGTCGAGGAAATCCTCTCCGGCCTTCAGTAGCTCGAAGTTCTCAGGATGTCGGGATTCTTCCATAAATATAGAATAATCCGGATTACCGGGAAGGTGCAATTCCCGCCCTTCCCGGTAATCTGCTTAATTCATGAAATCGTCCAGAACCGCTTCACCCGCCATTCGTCCCGAGTTAAAAGCCCAGCCGCAGGTCACGCCTTCCACCAGGGGGTAAACATTGTTGTAAATCTCGTTGACATCGTTTCCGGCGGCGTAGAGACCTTTGATGGTGGCTCCCGAGGCATCAGTGACGTTCAGTCTGGAGTTGGTCCGAATACCTCCCAGACCTCCCAGGGCGACGGTCTGACCTTTTACGGCATAAAAGGGACCTTCCCTTACGGGAATAAGGTACATCGCCTCTTTCCTGTGCTGTTCATCAACTCCGGATTCACAGATCCCGTTGTAGGTGTCAACTGTTTCGACCAGTGTTCCGGCGTCTATGCCGATCGCTTCCGCCAGCTCTTCGACGGTATCGCCTTTGAAGGCTCCCCCCAGTTCGACGGCAAGATCGAACTGCTCGGTCAGCCCTGCCCAGGGTGTTCTGGTGGGAGCCAGTTCCTGACCGGCCAGACGCTCGGGGCTGAGGGTGATCCCCAGTTCGGAAGATCCTCCCCGCTCCAGTGCGTTCACGCTTTTCTGATCCACGATAACATAGTAGTTTCCTCCCACCGCATAGGTGGCGTTGGCTACCAGAGCGCTGTCGTAACAGATCGCCTCGGAGGCGAATCTGTTCCCCTGTGAGCTGACCCAGAGGGCTCCGGGATAGTTGGCGAAGTGGTTGACCTGCTCAATCCCTCCACGGGCACCTTTGTCATCGATCACTCCCGCTGCCATGATGACATCGAAGGGCATATCCACTCCGTGATAATGGGCGAAGGCCCCGGCCAGATCCGCACCGCCGACTTCCCGGACCATGGCGATACCGTCACCGGTCTGGGTTCCGGAGTTGAGCTGGCTCATATTCACTCCTCCCGTAACCGTATCCATCACATCCACGCTGGCGCCGAATCCGCCGGTAGCCAGAATAACCGCATCGGCATTGACGAACACCCGGGTTCCATCGCCTGTGACGGCCTGTACGCCGCTGACCGCGCCGTTCTGTTTCAGAAGTTTAACCGCCCGGGTCTCATACATGATGGAACCGCCGTTGGACTCCACATGAGAAAGGAGCTCTAAAAGATAATCCATCTTTTTAGACTCATCCTGGAAGCTGTGGTAGGTCGTCCAGCCCCCTTCGTGCACCTTCTGTACATTGGGCACCAGTTCGAGCTCGTAGCCACGCTCTTCCAGCCATTCGATGGTAGACGCGGACTTCTTGAAGAAATTCCAGGTAAGAGTGGAATCATTGAGCCAGCAGGTATACTCCTGCCACTCCTGATAAACTTCATCGCTAGGAACGACAATTCCCTGCGCCTCCTGCTGGTAGGAATCTGTGGCGAACAGTCCGGACGCGAACAGGGTGGTCCCCCCGGGATTGGCTGATTTTTCTATCAGCAGGACCTTCAGTCCCCCCTCGGCAGCCGTAACGGCGGCGGCCGCACCGGCGCCCCCGGCTCCCACAACAACCACATCGGCATCGTATGTTTCCGTTTTCACTTCCGCCTGGGGAATGGGGGTCATCATTTTATCCACATTACCGCCGGCCTGCTTCACCCCTTCGGCAACGCCGTCTATGATGGCCCGGCTGACCATGGTGGCTCCGGACACCGAGTCCACTGCCAGAGACTGATATTTCACGATACTGTTCGGTATCCTTTCCAGAGCCGCGTCACTGATACCGGCTGTTTCGCTGTGCTCCAGAACATGAACCTCTGCAATAGCTCCGTCCTGAATAACCGTTTCAATCCTAATAGGGCCGTTGTGACCGTCTGTGGTAGTCACGAACGCACCGTCTTTCATCTTTCCGCTGCCGCATCCGACTAAAACGCCGCTTAAAAGCAGAATAACGGAAAGATAACTCAAGGGGTTCCTCATTGTTTTGCTCCATTGAATATTTTTTTATTGATTTTAGTCCCCCATGACGGTCCCGTCATTGATCGCGAAAGACAAAACGAACAAGGTATTCCTGTCCTTAAAGGACAATAGAACTCCTTTACCAGACCGAAAGGCAGCTTTTCAGACTTCCCCGGTCATCAAATAAAGAGAAGGAATCATCAGATAAATTGAAGATAGGATCATTATTTGAGAATAAAATATCCTGAAGGAGGATTTCATGTCAGAGAAAAGACTTCTTATACTACTCTCTTTCATCGCTTTCATCTCCCTGGGCCTTCCCGACGGACTACTCGGAGTCGCATGGCCGGGTATACGGCAGGACTTCAAGCTTCCCGTTGATGCGATGGGCCTCCTTCTTATCTTCGGGACCTGCGGATACTCCCTGGCCAGCTTTTATACCGCCTCTCTTGTTTCCCTTCTGGGGCTGGGCGGACTGCTGGGCGCCAGCAGCGCCTTGACGGCTGGGGTTCTGATTTTTTATGTCCTGACCCCTTCATGGATACTCTTCGTAGTCTCCGCCGTACTGGGAGGGATCGGAGCCGGGGCCATCGATTCGGGCATCAACGCCTATACCGCGCGGTACCACAGCGAAAGGACCATGCAGTGGCTTCACGGCAGTTTCGGTATCGGCGTTACTCTGGGACCGTTGATCATGACCGCCGGACTCGGTTTAACGGGGAGATGGCGTACCGGCTATCTTGCCGTCGCGTCGGCCCAGCTCCTGCTGGCCTCTCTGTTCATCAGAACCCGGCACCGCTGGAATACGGAAGAGACCGCCGGGATCATGATAAAAGAAGCATCTGATATGTCCCAGATGGAAAGCCTCAGGTGCCGGGGCGTGCGACTGGGGATGCTCATGTTTCTTCTTTATGTCGGGGTAGAGATCGGACTGGGGCTGTGGGCCTATACTCTGCTTACCGAATCCCGGGGGATCGCCCCCGGGACGGCAGGACTGGTAACGGGAGGCTACTGGGGAATGTTCACGGCAGGACGCTTTCTGGCGGGGTGGATGACCCTGCGGATATCCGGACCGAAGCTTCTTCGTTTCAGCATGCTGACCGCGATGGGAGGCATACTGGCCGTCATCATAAACAGACATGACCTTCTGACTCTTACCGGTATCGGATTAACGGGATTCGCATTGGCCCCGATCTTTCCCGGGATGCTATCGGACACGGAACGCCGCACCGGCCCCCTGCACAGGGACAACGGCATCGGTATGCAGATAGCTTCAGCCGGCGCGGGAGCGGCGACCCTTCCCGCCCTGGCAGGAGTCCTGGCCCGCCGCTTCGGACTTGAGACGATTCCTCCTGTCCTGTTTGCTATGCTGGTACTGCTTTACCTCTGTTACAGACTGTCTCACGCTCCCCGGTTTCAGGAGAACGGACGCTGAGGCATATCAGCGGTTCTGCCATGCCAGAAAGCGGTCGACGACGTCCGGATGGAACTGCCTCCCCCTTTCCTGACGGATGATGGAAAAGGCCTTTTCCCTGTCCATGGCCTTTCTATAGGACCTGTCCGATGTCATGGCATCGAAGGCATCGACCACCGTAACGACAGCCGCTTCGATCAGGATCTCCTCACCCGACAGTCCCTGGGGATAACCGGAACCGTTATAATACTCATGGTGCTGATAGGCGATGTCCACAACATCCGAGAAGTCGCTGATATTTTCAAGGATTTTCTTCGTAAATTCAGGATGCTTCTTTACCCGTTCATACTCTTCGTAGCTCAGCTTACCGGGTTTTATCAGTAATTCCGAATGGATGCCAATTTTTCCGATATCATGGAGAACGGCTGCCGTATCGATTGCTCTGATCTGCCGCTCGTTCAGGTTCATATACTCCGCAAGGCCGATGGCCAGTTCTCTCACCCTCTGGGCATGCCCTTCGGTGTAGGCGTCTTTCACCTCGATGGATGCGACCATGGCACTGATAATCTCCTGGTACCTTTGCCGTTCCTTTTCCTGCTCCATCATCTGGGTATAGAACTTGGAGATCAGCTCCGCGTACAGTTTCAGGATCAGTTTGGAACTGTTTGTGTAGGATTCACCATCAAACCGTTCAAAGCACAACAGGCCGACGGTTTTCTTCTCATGAATAATCGGAGCGTATATGGATGTAAACTCATCATAGGTTCCCAGCGCTTTAAACACCTCGACCTCCCGGGCATTGAATTTACAGTCTTCCCGTTTGTTATTATGGAATTCATAGACATTCACCTTGCTGTGATCATCCACTTCAAATCCGATGAACAGACTGTCTATTGTGAACTCCAGCTCCTTGAGAAGAGACATATCATACCCTCTGGAGAGGATGGGCCTGAACAGCTTCCCGTCGGACTCATAGAAGGAACCTTTCTCGGCGCTGGGAATCAGATCGAAGGCCGCATAAAAGGTTTTCTTGAAAAAAGCTTCCTTCGACAGATGCTCTATGCCGACAAAGGCCTCAACAATGGCCTGATAGCTTTCCTGAAGCATTGATTCCAGATCAGCGCTTTTGCAGTGTTCAACGGTCATCACCTAAGCTCTCCCATACATCCATCATATATTTCCTGATCCCGGGAGGGACTAGGAAATATATGAGCAGCAATAGTCAGCCGCTTCCTTGATAATCAGTTTGAAACTGGAATGAGCGGGGATTTCAAAGCTGGTTCCTTCAGGGTAGGCGCTGTAATCAGACTCTCCGGGCAGCATAACATTCATGCTGCCTCCGAGAACTTCCATAATCTCCTTTGCCTCCGTATTGAATTCATACTCTCCCGGAAGCATAAGGCCGAGGGTCTTTTTCTCACCATTTGACAGAACGATGGTCCGGCTGGAGACCTTTCCGTCAAAATAGATATTGGCTTTTTTTATGATCGTCGCATTCTCAAACTGCATAAACTTCTCCTTGGGAAAAAGATGCTACTTCATGGAGAGGGAAAGTTCAATAAGCTGATTAAGGCTTCAGCGAATAAAGGCTTATTAAAGTTCAAAAAGAAGGGACGTCCACAGGGTTCTCTGCTGATAATTTACATATAGGAAAGAAGTCCTCCCTGTGAAAGACTTGACAGGACCGAAACAAAGGACAAAGGTATAACAATGAAAGAGCGGAAAACATACACACTTCATCTCTGCGGCCTCACAAGAGAGCTCCCCATCATCTCTGTCAGCGATACCCTGGCCATAGCCAGTTTCGTCATTCCCGGCGACACGGGACTTATAGAAAAAGCCGGCCGGGAGCTGGTGGCAAAGCTGAAGGCCCGGTTCGGACCGGACTGCGGCGGCGCTGAATATCTGGTCTGCCCCGAGGCCAAGGCCGTCCCTCTGGCCCATGCGATGGCCCGGATTATGGGATTGGACTACATTGTGGTCAGAAAATCCGTAAAAGCCTATATGAGAGATGTATGCACGGTCTCTTCCTCAGCCATCACCACGGCGGGCGATCAGAGCCTGGTTCTGGACGGGAGGGATGCGGAGCGGTTGAAGGACAGGAGAATAATCATTGTAGATGATGTCGTCTCCACAGGCGGCTCTCTCGAGGCTATGCAGAAGCTCCTGTGTCCCTTGCACTGTGACATCCTGGCCAAAGCGGCCATACTGCTGGAAGAGGGAGGCTACCCCGGTGAGGATCTGGTATACCTGGAGAAGCTGCCCGTGTTTCCCCTGTCCCGGGACTGAACCGGAGAGAAGGGGCCAGAGCGCGCCAAAAAAACAGTACACCCCCTAATCACCGACGGTCGTTTCTCCTGTATAATATGTGACATGCAGCAATTTCACCCCTTTGTGCAGGATTGGTTCCTCTCCAGGTATAAGAACCCCACAGATATACAGGAGCGAGGCTGGCGGGAAATCTCCGCCGGTTTCCATACCCTGATGACCGCTCCCACGGGAAGCGGAAAAACCATGGCGGCTTTCCTCTGGTCCCTCAACCAGCTGATAACGGGGGAATGGCCCGCCGGCACGGTACGCATCCTCTATATTTCCCCCCTGAAGGCCCTGAACAACGATGTCCGCAGGAATCTGGAAGAGCCTCTTAAGGCGCTGAAGCTCTGGTTTGAAGAGAGGGGGGCGTCCTTCCCCGATATCCGGATCGCCGTCAGGAGCGGGGATACCAGCGGCTCGGAAAGACAGAAGATGATGCGCCGCCCTCCGGAGATCCTGATAACCACCCCCGAAAGCCTCAACCTGATGCTGACCTCCGGGGCCGCCGGGAAGATTATGGGAGGGCTCTCGGCGGTGATACTGGATGAAATCCATGCTGTCGCCGCCGACAAGAGGGGGGCCCATCTGATCTCCGCCGTCGAAAGACTGACCCTCCTCTCAGGCGAGTTCCAGAGGATAGGCCTCTCCGCCACGGTCCACCCCATGGCCCTTGTCTCCTCGGTCCTGGGAGGATTCTTCCCCAGGGAACACGGGGAGGAGGCCCTGAGGGCCCGGCCGGTGAGGATGGTACGCTCGGATATCCGCAAAGAGTACGATATCGCCGTCAGCTTCCCCGGGGATCCGGAAGGGGAGGAGTCCCACTGGCCTGCGGTGATCCAAGGGTTTATCGACAGAATCAGGGGGAACCGCTCGACCCTGATCTTCTGCAACGGCAGGCGGCAGACAGAAAAGGTCACCCGTATGATCAACGAGTCGGCGGGGGAGACCATCGCCTTCGCCCATCACGGCTCCCTCTCCAGGGAGATACGCTCTTTTGTGGAACAAAAGATGAAGAGAGGGGAGCTCAAGGCCATCGTCGCCACTAGCTCTCTTGAAATGGGAATAGACATTGGAAGCATAGACGAGGTCATCCTTATTTCGGCCCCCTTCTCCCTCTCCTCCGCCATACAGAGGATCGGACGGGGAGGACATAACGTGGGGGATGTCAGCAGCGCCACCCTCTTCCCTATGTTCGGAAACGATATGCTGCGCTGCGCGATCGTTTCAAAGGCGGTGACCCGGGGAGACATAGAGACTCTCACCGTTCCGGAAAATCCCCTGGACGTACTGGCTCAGGTCCTGCTGTCCATGTGCTGTACCGGGGAGTGGGATCTGGATGAGCTCTACCTCTTTATCACATCCGTGTGGATGTGGCATACCCTGCCCCGCCGGCACTTCGACCTGGTGTTGGAGATGCTCAACGGACGCTACAGCGACACCCGCATCGGAGAGCTGAAACCGAGACTGAATATCGACAGGCTGAGGAATACCGCCACGGCCCGGGAGGGGGCCGAAAGGCTGATCTACCTGTCGGGTGGGACCATACCCGACAGGGGCTATTACGAGCTCAGGATCCACGGAGAGGGCTCCCGGATAGGAGAGCTGGACGAAGAGTTCGTCTGGGAGCGCTCCCACGGGGATTTTTTCACCCTGGGAACCCAGACCTGGCGGATAGACAGGATTACCGACCGCTCCGTGGAGGTCAGCCCCTCCGATACGGGAGGAGCCATGAGTCCTTTCTGGAAGGCCGATCCGGGGGGCCGGGACTTCTTTTTCTCCTCCCGCATCCTCGATCTGCTGGAGTTCCTTGAGGAGCGGCTGGCGGGGAACGGGGAGACCGGAGAAAAGGAGATCCTGTCCGGCCTGACCGGGGAGTACGCCCTCGATCAGGATGCCGCCGAAGCTCTTCTGGCTCATGTCAAAAGCCAGCGGGATCATACGGGAAGCGCCCTCCCCCACCGGCGCCATCTGCTGGTGGAACACTTCAACGATCCCCTGAACAGGACTGGCAACCATCAGATCATCCTTCACACTCTCTGGGGAGGGAAGCTCAATTTCCCCTACGGCGAAGCCCTGTCCCAGGCCTGGGAGAACAGGCACGGGTATCCCCTCCAGGTCTACTGCGATGACGATGCTGTGATCCTCGACCTTCCCCACAGCTTCGGTGCGGAAGACATTCTGTCTCTGGTAAGCCCGGATAATCTGGAAAAACTTTTAAGGCAGAGGCTGGAGTCCACCCGCTTTTTCGGCGGCCGCTTCAGGCACAACGCATCCCGGGCCCTCCTGCTCCCTCGAAAATCATTCAAACAGAGGACACCCCTCTGGCTGACCCGACTCAAGTCCAAGAAGCTTCTTCAGGCCGTCGGGCGCTATGAGGACTTCCCCATCCTTACGGAGACATGGAGAAGCTGCCTCCATGACGATTTCGACCTCTCCTCCCTTTCCCTGATTCTGGATGAGATCAGAGAGGGAGAGATCGCCGTCAGCGAGGCGGTGACGAAGAGCCCCTCCCCCTTTTCGGCGGGCATTATATTTGCTCACACCAATCAGCATATGTATGAAGACGACACCCCGTTAGGGGGGCAGTCCAATCTCAAGGATGATCTGATCAGGGGGATTGTCCATGAGTCGGGGCTCAGACCCATGCTGCCCGAGGCTCTGGCAGAGGAGTTCCGGCAGAAGATTCAAAGGACCTGGCCCGAATACTGCCCCCGGAGTGCCGAGGATCTTTACGACTGGGTGGAGGAACGAATCGTCATCCCCCGGAGCCAGTGGGAGGAGATGAAAACGGCCCTGACCCGGGATCTGCCGGACAGAAGCGAGGAGATCGTGAGGGAGACGGAGAGGAACCTGGTCCTGTGGGAGACGGAGCTGAGCTGCGAGCCGCTGCTAATATCCTCTCTCTACCGTGAAAAATATGGAGAAACTGAGTTTACTGAGGAGATAGACAGCCTCCTTCCCTCCTGGCTGAGCTATTTCGGTCCCCGGAATGTAGACTCAATTATCGCTCTCTACCCGGCGGAAGATCAGAGAGTTCTGGACTGCCTTGAGAGACTGAGAGACTCGGAGGATCTGATTATCGATCTGTTGACCGAGGACGCCGTAAAGGAACAGCTTTGTACAGCAGAGAACCTGGAGATCCTCTTCCGATTGAAAAGAAGGACGGGGCGAGGCGCCTTCGAGGCTCTGCCGATTGAAAAACTACAGCTCTTTCTGGCCGGTCATCAGGGGCTGACAACGGCCGGATCGGGCAGGGAGGAATTGCAGGACTGCTTTGAACAGCTGATAGCCTACGGTGCTCCGGCGGCCCTCTGGGAAAGCGATATCTTTCCCGCCAGACTGAAGCCCTACTATAAAAGCTGGCTGGACGCTCTCCTGCAGGAGAGCCCCCTCCTCTGGTACGGATGCGGGAAGGAGAAGACAGCCTTCTGTTTTGAAGAAGAGCAGTCCCTTTTTATCAACCCCGACTCCCTGAAAAACAACGAGTCGGAAAGGGATGACAGAGCGTTGACCGAACTCTTCCCCGATAAAAGGGGCAGCTTCAGTTTCTGGGACCTTAAGGAGCACAGCGGACTGAGCAGCACCGACCTGGCCGCCCTCCTCTGGAGACAGAGCTGGAACGGAAAGCTCAGTAACGACCGTTACAGTGCCGTCCGCTCGGGAATTCTGAACAAGTTCAAATCCGAATCCTTCAGAGAGAGGGAAAAGAGAAGCGGAAGCCGCAGGATCAGCCGGGGAGGATACAAGCGATGGATGCACACCCGGCCCGCCGAAGGGCGCTGGCACCTTACCGACTCCATCCCTCCCGACGAGGATCCTATCGAGAGGGATGAAAGGCTGAGAAATGTGATAAGGCAGCTCTTCCTCCGTTACGGCGTCCTCTTCCGGCAGCTGCTGGAACGGGAGACTGAGGGACAGAACTGGAACGCTCTCTTCCGGACCCTCCGGCTGATGGAGTTGTCCGGAGAGTGTGCGGCAGGATATTTTTTCAAAGATATCAAGGGTCTTCAGTTTGCCGGATGGGAAGCCCTGAGGGAGCTGGCCGAGCCCATGGACAAAGACTCTCTGTACTGGATGAACTGCTGCGATCCGGCATCCCTCTCGGGAATAAAAGTCGACGCCCTGAAAGGGCGCTATCCCAGCCGTCTGAAGAGCAGCCATATGGTATTCCGGGGAGAGAATCCGATACTCTTTTCGAAACGAAACGGAAAGGAGCTGGAGTTTTTACAGGACGAGAAAGAGCCGGATTCCCTGGAGGCTCTTGGATTTTTCAGAGATCTGCTGAGCCGCGAGTTCCATCCGCTCAAGTCGATACGGGTGGAGACGGTCAACGGTACAGCTGTTTCAGAAAGCCCCTACAGGGAGGTCCTGAAGCGGGCCGGATTCAGGGACAACTACAACACCTTTATACTGAGCTGAAGGACCATAAGAAATGAAGAGAAGCGATTCCGCCATCCTGCTGCGTAAAGTACTGACCCTCGTCTCCGGGCTGTTTATCATGTCTCTGGGGATCGCCCTCTCTGTTAAGGCGGACCTGGGACTGGCCCCCATCTCCTGTGTCCCCTTTATCTTCAGCCTCCCCTTCCCGTTGAGCATGGGAGAGGCGGCTATTCTGATGATGATTCTCTTCGTTCTCCTTCAAATTATAATTCTGAGACAGAATTACCGACCGTTTCAGTTGATACAGCTGCCCGCAGCCATCGGCTTCGGGTACTTTATTGACCTGTCTTGCTGCCTGGTCTCGAACCTGTCTCTCAGGGGATACGGGGAAAGACTGGCTCTGTGCCTGATCAGCTGCGGTATTATAGCCCTGGGTGTTTTTCTGGAGGTAAAGTCCGACCTGACCTATCTTCCCGGAGAGGGCCTTGTGGCCGCCATCGCAAAGTGCGGCAAGCGGGACTTCGGCAGAGTAAAGGTCGCCTTCGACTGTTCTATTGTCCTGTTTAGTGCCTTGAGCTCTCTTCTGCTGCTGGACGGAATACGGGGGATTCGGGAGGGTACCATCCTGGCGGCGCTTCTTGTGGGCTCTCTGGTCAGACTGTTCAAACGGATCTCAAACAGAAGGTATAAGTCGACTCCTAGGGCTATCTGAACTCCCGGGTATCGATCACCATAATCTGCTGTTCCGGATTTTCACTCATCTTCAGCGCCCCTTCGGGAAGGGGAAGGTAGACGGCCCCGCCCGGATAGAGATACCCCCCGAATGAGGCCTCTGCAGGCCCGGGTTCCACCTGATAGAAGCGGTTCATCCCCTTGAAGCCGTATATTCCTTCATCCTCATCGAGAAGCAGGGCGAGATATAACCCTTTCAGAATGGCCGGAAAACTTTCGAACTCGGGAACATAGTCTTTCATAATCAGAGGGAGGCTGAAAGACGTTCCCAGGGGATGACGTATCATCTTCCTGAAGATCTCCGTCGTACCGGCCTGAACCTTAAGATACTGCATAAAAAGATAGCTCATGGCATAGTCTTCATCTCGTTCTCCCCAGGCACAGAGGGCGGTTCCCGACCATGGAAGAAAGGCGGCATCCTCGAAGATTTCAAGATTCGAAAGAAGGGGCCTTTTCATCACCAGTTCGGCAGCGCTCTCGGCCAGACCTTCATCCATCCACAGGTCCATCTCCCTGTATCCGCGGCGCTGCCGGACGGAGTAGTTGATCAGATGCAGAAACTCATGGGGAAGGGTTTCCATCATATCCGAAGATGCGGGATTCCCATAGCCGCTGTTCATATAGAGGATCTCCATCTCATTGGAACTTTCAATCTCCCTCCGGCTGGCAAGATCGCCGGCGCTGAAATAACCGAGCATGGAATCATCAAGGAAGGAGTAGTAGAGGATCACCACCTTACCGTTCCTGTCGATATCGCCGACCGGGCCGAAGCTGCGGGTCAAAACCGGATAGATCCGTCTGTCAAAGAAGCGTCCTATCCTCTCCCAGTCATACTCCTCCCCGTACTTGCCGCCTCTCTCGGCGTAGATCAGGCAGCGGCTCCTCTCATCGCCGTAGACAAGGCGGCCCTCTATCTCATAGATCCGGTCCTCCTCTTCCACCATGAAAAGATGCCGTTCGTCCCTGTGGGACAGAGAGATCCGGGGTTGAAAGTCGAGAGGAGAGCTCTCTTTAACCGGATGATCCGGTCTGTTCCGATCTATGGAGCGCTCAAAAGGGAGATGCTCAAAGGAGCCGATATACCGGGGATCCTCTTCCGCATATCCCGAACCGTTGATGACAAGGAGATAATCTTCTCCCCAGGCAAGCACGGCGGAAAGAAAGAGGGTGGAAATTAAGATCATACTCAGAGGAGCCCCGCGCCGCGCCATGGCTCAGCATCCCTCCGAATCAATGACTTCAAATCCTCTCTCCGTATACCTTAGGGGAGCATAGCCTCCGTTCCGGAGGGCCCGGCAGAGATCAGATTCAGAAGCGACGGTGCCGGGAAACTCGGTAGCGAAACAGCCGACCTTCTCCAGAGTGTGGGAGTCGCTTCCTCCGACGACGGGAATCCCTTCGGCCAGGGCCAGTTCCAGCGCCCTTCTGTTGTTTTCGTCCGAGGTATTTCCGTTAAAAGCCTCCACCGCACTCAGGCCTTCCAGAGAGGTAAAGAGCTCTTTTACCCCCCTGTTATTGATCCGGAAAGGATGAGCCGCAATGGTCGCTCCTCCGATTTTATTCACGAGAGTCACAAGTTCGGAAGCAGGCATTCTGTTTCCAGGAATCCCCTCCAGTCCGAAACAGAGGATATCCCCTTCCCGGCTCAGAATCTCGGTTCCGACAAAGATCTTTATCCCGTAACGTCTCTCCAGTCCTATGATATCGCTGCCCTTATGCAGAACATCGTGCTCGGTGATACAGATGCCGTCCAGTCCCCGCTCTCTGGCACGCTCAATTCCCCGATCCAGGGGAATCCGGCTACAGGAGGAGAATCTTTCCGTATGAAAATGAAGATCAATGATCATGAGCGGACCGGCTCCTTGAGAAAGTGAAGGGCATCGGCACTGATGAAGAGGGTAATCTCGTCTCCCGGTTCTGGCTCCCCGCTCCGGCTCCGATTGAGCCTGGTCACATGGATTTTCCCATACTCCGTCGCCACGAGAAAGGAGCGGGTACTTATTAGGAGCTCCGTCTCCTCTATAATACCGGATAAGGAAAGAAGGTCCTCCGGCAGAGTCCCGGAGGGAGACCTGTTTCCCCTTATCTCAATATCCTCTGAACGGATAAGCACCTGCAGCGTCTTTTCCCCTAACCGGGATATGGAGGGAATCCCGATACTGTGGCCCAGAATCCTGATACGATCCTTTTCTATCTCCGCTTCAATGATATTGCGAAAGCCCAGAAAGCGGGCCACGTATTCGTTAACAGGCCGGCGGTAAAGTTCACCGGGAGAAGCGATCTGCTCGATAACGCCCTCATTCATAACGATGATCCTGTCAGCCATAGCCATGGCTTCATCCTGATCATGGGTGACATAGATGCTGGTTCTGTTTCCCGACCGGAGGATCTTCTTGATCTCCTGTCTCATGCTCTTTCTCAGATTCTCATCCAGATTGCTCAGAGGTTCGTCAAAAAGCATAAGCGCCGGTTCCACGATCATGCCTCTGCCGATGGCGACCCTCTGCTGCTGGCCTCCGCTCAGATCGCTGACCGCTCTGTGTTCCAGCCCCTCCATCCTGAAAAGGATCAGAAGTTCCGCCGCCCTCCTGCGGATTTCATCTTTCTTAAGGCCCTTGATCTTCAGTCCGTATTCCAGATTCTCGATGACGCTCATATGAGGAAAGAGGGCGTAGTTCTGAAAGATCATGGCGGCCCGCCTGTCCTGGGGAGGAAGGATTTCAATGGATCTGTCATCCAGCAGAATAGAACCGTCTTCGATGGGTATAAGACCGGCCACGGCCTTGAGCAGGGAGGTCTTACCGCAACCCGAGGAGCCCAGAATCACAACGGTTTCACCTTCAAAAATATCAAGACTGAGTCCTTTGAGAATCTTTTTCTCACCGTAACTCTGTTTCAGGTCCCGTATCGATAATTTTACTTTTTTCATTTCAGCATCTTTCCCATAAGCATTGAGATTCCCCGGAAGACTCCCAGCATCATAAGAATCGTCAGAGAGAGCAGAACGGCCATGGAAGCGGCGACTCCCCTCTCACTGCTGGTTATGGTCTGAAAGATCGACTGAACGGCAACCTTATTGGAGGGCAGAATAAGAAAGATAATCGCCCCCAGTGTGGTCATGGTTGTCGAGAAGATCTTCAGAAAGGAGTACCTGAAAGCCGGAGCGATCAGAGGAAAAACGATGTCCGTATAGATCCGGATCTCCTTCTGCCCCAGATTTCTGGCGGCATCTTCGATATTGGGATTGATATGCTCGATCAGGGCATACCCTATCCTCATCCCCACGTTCAGGTAGCGGAAGATACAAATAATATAGATGATCACTCCTGTTCCCAGAAGCACAAGAGGCCGGCAATCCCTGAGGATATACTTCCCCACTCCCAGAAAAGGATACTTGAAGCTGACCAGATAGGCTATGCCCAGCAGGATTCCCGGAACGGCTATGGGAATGGTGGCAAGCATATCCGACAGGCTTCGGAGGCGATAGCGTCTCCGTTTGATCAAATAGCTGAGAAAAACACCGGCCAGAGATGAAATAAGGGCCGTGAAAAAGGCCAGCTTTACGCTGTTGAAGAAGGGACTCAAATCTTTGTGAAAGACCTTGGTCAGATGGTCCAGGGTAAAGGAGTAGTCATAGCCCCAGTGTGCGGTGAAGGCTCCCACAAGGATAAATCCGTATTTCAGAAACACAAAAAGGCAGTAGAAGGCGGTTATGGAAAAGAAAAAATACTTCAGAAAGGGGCTGGAATATCTGTAGCGGATATCCCGT
Organism: Oceanispirochaeta sp.; assembly: GCA_963556075.3. Taxonomy (GTDB): domain Bacteria; phylum Spirochaetota; class Spirochaetia; order DSM-2461; family DSM-2461; genus Oceanispirochaeta. Next base: position 892,911 of record CAUVYB020000002.1, read on the forward strand.
CCGTTCAGGCCCAGGGTGAAGTAGGATCTGCTGCGGCTGATCTTTCTGTACAGAAAAAAAAGAGCGATGCAGGGGAGCAGAAGGAGGATTCCCGAAAAGGATGCCGATTTCAGATCGTATAGACCGGTAATCTGTATATAGAGATTCGAAGCCAGGGTCTGAAAAGCCCCCCCTATAATCAGGGGCGTTCCAAAATCCGCCATGGAGGCCAGAAAGACAAGGATGGCGGCGCTTGAAAGCTCGGGAATCATCCTTTTCAGAGTGATGTCCCTGAAGATTGTCAATTCCGAAGCCCCCAGGTTTCTGGTGGCATCCTCAACGGTAGTGTCGGCCTTGTCTATGGCGCTGGAAAGGATAATGTAGACCAGCGAACTCAGGCCCAGAACCTGCATCAGCGCGACTCCCTGCCATCCATAAGGACTCACATCAAGATGGAACAGATCATGGGTGATCAGCCCTCTTTTACCAAAGAGCATGATAAAGGAGATACTGCCCACAAAGGGAGGGTGTATCATGGAAATCAGGAGTATATACTTGAAAATCCCGTTCAGAAGGAAGGAAAAGCGGTGTACCGTAAAGGCCGCGGACAGACCGATAAGAAGAGAGAAAGGCGTTGTCAGGGCCGCCAGAAGCAGGCTCCTTTTCAGGAAGGGCAGGGCGCGGATCAGGCTCTCTGCCAGGACCTCTCCCGATGAGAGAGGAAAGATCCCGTAGAAAACCACAAAGAGAAGGGGCATCGCAATAAAACTGATCAGAGAGAAGAAGAGAACATAGTAGACGGACTTGAACGGATCGGTCTTATGCGGTGAACGGGCTGACACGCTTATTCGTCTACTCTACCCTTTCAGCCCATTGAGCCAGAGTGGCCTCCCGGCTTTTGGCATTGGCCTGAAAGTCCGTGGGGAAAAGGGCGATGTCCCTGATGTCTTCAATCCCCTCGGGAATCTTCACATCATCTCTGGCGACGGCGGCATAGCGGGAAGAGGCGATGGTTTCCATCCCTCTTTTTGAGATGACCCAGTCGATAAAGACCTTGGCTTCCTCTTCATGCTTGCTTCCCTTCACGATGGCGGCGGGCTGAGGCCACCAGCCGGTTCCGTCGGAAGGATAAACAATCTTGATATAGGGATTGTTCTTCTCCAGTTCCCGGTCTCCGTTACTGGCGTTGATTCCGACGATGGCTTCACCATTGAGAACCATATTGGCGGGATCGCTGCCCCGGGCTGTGAAGAAGGGAACCTGATCGATAAGACCCTCGAGATACTCCCATCCTTTTTCCTCACCCCGGGTTTGAAGGATGGCGCTGACAACATTGTAGGCCGTTCCGGACGAGGCGGGATTGGACATGGAGACGAGATCTTTGAACTCCTCCTGAAGGAGGTCATCCCATTTTGTGGGGAGCGCGAGGCCCTTCTCTTCCAGAATCTCGGTATTCACAACCCAGTTCACAAGGGTCAGAGAGGTTCCGTACCAGAAGTGCCCGGGATCCTTCATAATATCGTCAAGATCCTTCCCCGCAGGGGAATCATAGGCCAGAAGAAGACCGTTCTCCGAGGCATTGATAAAGGTATCCGCTCCTCCCGTAAACCAGAGGTCCGCAATCACGACTCCCGAGTCGCTCTCGTTTTTCAGACGCTGGAGAATCTCCCCGTTTTTCATGGTCAGATGCTCAATCCTGATCCCCGTATCCTCAGTAAAGACATCCAGAATAGGACGGACCTTGTCTGTTACACCGTAAAGGTTAAGGGAGGTCCCTTTCATGCTCTCAGAGTAGTGAGCGGAGCTCCAGTCCTGTCCCGTAAAAATCTCAGCGGAAGAGGCGCTGTTTCCATTGTTTTCAGAGCTTGCGGCCTTCTGCTCCCCTTTGGAATCGCCGCAGGATAGCAGGGCGACGGATAGTAATAAGAAAATGATAGCGTATAATTTGTTTTTCAAAAAAGAATTCCTCTCGTTTACTGTTGAATTTCAGTTCAGATTATCCGTTTAAAACCGGCTGTGTCAAGAATAAACATCCGTCGCCCGATGCCCTCTGCCTCAGGCTGTTTTCAGCTCTCCCGCCCTGTAGGCGTCATAGGCTTCCCTGACGCTCATACTGCCGGCGCCGACAAAGACCTTTACGCCCAGGCTCTGAAGAACGGAAGCGGCATTGCCCCCGGGGCCATTGCCGGTGATCAGGACAGAGGCGCCGTACTCACCCAGTTTCTGAGCGGTTTTCGGACCGGCGCCATGAGCCTGCTGCTCGATGGCTCTGTTGTCATAGGATTCGATAGCCCCGGACTCCTCATCCAGAATGACAAAGTATTCGGTTCTGCCGAAACGGGGATCCATGGGGGCGTTCATATCCGCCCCTTTTGCTGTAAATACAATTTTCATTTTTTTATCCTTATAGTCTACCGAAGCTCCCCTGGAGCCTCGGTGTTTCTCTCTCACAGGGCCCCTGGAGGCCTTGCCGTTTTATAATCTGATAGAACAGCCCCTAAAGAGCATTCACTATGGTATTGATTCTCTCCCAGCTGCCGCTGACGACCTTCTTCAGATCCTTATCCCACTCCACAACGGTTTTGCCGTTGGTTATGGCCTTTGTAAAGTTCTCGTCATAAGGGATCTCGGCCAGCAGATCGATCCCTTCATCCTCCAGAAAACCCTTCAGATCGTCTCTCATGGCGGGATTGAGATCGGCCTTATTGACGATGCAGCCCGCCTTGATGCCGAAGCGCTTGACCAGCTGGTACACCCGCTTAAGGTCATGGACGCCCGAGACCGTGGGCTCGGTAACAAGAACCACATAGTCGGCACCCGAAAGGGAGGAGACCACGGGGCAGCCGATTCCGGGAGATCCGTCCACCAGAACCAGCTCGCGATTCTGTTCCTCCGCCCTCTTTTTGGCCTCGTTTTTCACCCTGGCCACCAGTTTGCCCGAGTTATCCGCGCCGATCCCGAGCCGGGCATGAATCATGGTTGCCCCCGTCCGGATCCCCGAGACATAGAACTGCCCCACATTCTGTTCAATATTCCCGATGGCTTCGACGGGGCAGATCCGGGCACAGTATCCGCAGCCGTCACAGCTCAGATGATCCACCCTGTAACTGTCTTGTCCTGCTTCGATGGCGTTAAAGCGGCAGACCTCTTCACATCTGCCGCAGGCTGTACACGTCTCCGAATCGATAACAGCCAGCTCGCCGCTGTAAAAGTCCTCGGCCTTTTCCATATCCGGCTCCAGGAGCAGGTGCATATCGGCGGCATCGACATCACAGTCGGCCACCACAAGATCCGCTCCCCCCAGGACGGCGAATGACGCGGTGAGGGATGTTTTACCCGTTCCGCCCTTACCGGAAATGACGACAACTTCTTTCATACCTTTACCTTCCCTTCTGATTTGATATAGCCGGCGACCTTTTCAATCGCCTTTTTGAATTCCGGAAAGGCCGGATAGAGAAGCTCGCCCTTCGAATAACTCTCTGCGATCTTTCTGTCGTTGGGGATCATGGCGATGATGTCGATCTTCTCATCGGCACAGTAGCGCTCCACGAGATCGCTGCCGATGCCATGCCTGTTGATAACGACAGCGAAGGGCTTGTCCAGCTGTCTCACCGTATCCACTGCCAGCTTCAGATCATGAAGACCGAAGGGTGTGGGTTCTGTTACAAGGATCACAAGATTCGCCTCCTTAACCACTTCGATCACGGGGCATGAGGTCCCTGGAGGGGAGTCGATAATCTGCAGAACATCCTCTCCGTAGCACGCATCCAGATGACTGATGGTCTGGGCAATAAGGGGAACGGCCTGTTCCTCCCCTATGATCAGTTTGCTTTCGATAAAATCCAGTTTCCCGGAACGGAAGGACTTCATCTCACCCATCTTTTTACTCTCCATGGGAAGAGAGCCCGCCGGGCAGAGCTCGGAGCAGGCAAAGCAGCCGTGGCAGAGCTCGGGAAAGGTCATGATCATGTCTCCCATCTTCAGTACGGCATTGAAATTACAGACGTCCTGACACTTCCCGCAGTGGCTGCAGTTCGCTTCCTCCCATTTGGGGATCTTCTTGTATTTATCTTCCCTGGCCGTCAACTCCGCATCGAGAAACAGTCCTGAATTGGGTTCCTCTACATCCAGATCGCACAGAACGAGCTGTGAGGATTCGGCCATATAGGCGGAAAGATTGGTGGACAGAGTCGTTTTCCCGGTTCCCCCTTTACCGCTGGCAATCGCTATTTTCATGTATGCCGCCTCCTTGGCGCATATGCCTACGGTTATTTTCCAGAACCTTAAATGTGCATATGCTTATGTGCATATGCTAATATCCTCTCCGGTTTTAGTCAATCCCTAAAAGAGGAATCAGGGCATCCTCAGCGAAAAGACTTTCAAACGCCCGGGCACACTGCTATTATAAAGCCGTGGAAACAAGAGAAGAGTCCCCCTTTCTCCGGGACAGAAGAGGAGTTGTTTTGAAACGAATAATGAAAATTACGGTCCTGGCGGGACTCTGTCTCATATTGAGTTCCTGCATCGATATCTTCCATACCGTCTCCCTCCACAAGGGACGAGCCGATGTGACTGTACGCTACACCATACAAAAGGCCATGCTGGATATGCTCTCCTCCTTTTCCGGTGAGGAGATGAACTACTCGGAGTTCACAGATCTGGGGGATGAGATCTTCGGCGAGTTTGAAGGGATTAGCGCAGAGGTCGAAGCCATTGACACGTCCTACCACTTCGGGGCGAGGATCAGGATCAGCGGTGCCGTCAAAAAACTGGCAGAAGAACTGGAAGACGATATTTTCCTTCCCGTAAGACAGGGAGACTCCTACATCATCCGCATTCCCGGCCTGAAGGACGAGGAGGAGATGGATGAGTCGGGTCTGGCCTTTCTGGGGGGAGCCAAGTACACCCTGATGGTCGATCTCTCGGGAGATCTCAAGGATATTCGCGGAGCCAGACTTGTGATGGACGACAGGATTCCGGAGATGGAAGAGTACGGCGATATCGCCGTGGAGATCTACGGAAAGACCTTGGTGATTGAGATGTCCATGGCCCTTCTTTTTCTGAATCCCGAGGAGCTGGGCATAGAACTTCTGAAAGGCTGAGGCTGCCTCTGACAGCCCCCTTTCCAGCGGCTGTCGGCCTGAAGCCCGAAAAGGATCAGGCCAGGGCCATATCCCCCGAATTGATAAGCTCCATCTTACGCATAAGCTCGCTTATGGCCAGCGAGACAAGGGCGGGCAGAATAAAACAGATCATAATAAGGGCGAACCAGTCCCCGCCTGTGATGGCGACCTTGCTGCCCGCGGCGATATCATTGACCCATCCGGTGTAAACGCCAAGCGGTCCCACAAGCCCGCAGGTTCCCATACCCGAAGAAACGGCGGCACCGTTCATCTCCAACTTGAAGACTGCGGTGGCCACAGGACCTGTCACGGCGGCGGTCAGTGTAGGGGGAAGCCAGATAACGGGCTTTCTGACAATATTTCCCATCTGCAACATGGAGGTCCCCAGGCCCTGGGCCGCAAGGCCTCCCCAGCTGTTCTCACGGAAACTGATAACCGCAAAGCCCACCATCTGGGCGCAGCAGCCGGCAAGAGCCGCTCCGCCCGCCAGTCCCGTCAATCCCAGTGCCGCGCAGATGGCGGCGCTGCTGATGGGCAGGGTAAGGGCGATCCCGATGACAACGGCGATGATCATTCCCATCAGAAAGGGTCTGAGTTCGGTAGCCCACATGATAAGATGCCCGACGGAGAAGGCGGCCCTCCCTATGGCCGGGGCAAATAGAGTCGCCAGGCCCACACCCACGGCTATGGTGACCAGAGGGGTCACGATAATATCGACCCGGGTCTCCTTTGAGACCATCTTCCCGATTTCTGCGGCCACAATGGTAATGATAAGAACCGCCAGAGGCCCCCCGGCTCCGCCCAGGCTGTTGGTGGCCTGACCCACGGCGGCCAGAGAGAAGAGGACAAGAGGAGGCGCCTGCAGGGCGTAGCCGATGGCCACGGCCATGGCGGGACCCGTTACAGCCATGCCATAGCCGCCCAGGGTCACCAGGTATTCGATCCCGAGCTGAGTCCCCAGGGTCTTGATGATCATCCCGATCAGGAGGGAGGCGAACAGGCCGCTGGCCATGGCTCCCAGGGCATCAATCCCGTATCGTCTGACCGAGATCTCGATATTCTTTCGTTTCAGAAAGGCTGAAAAATCACTCTTTTTTTGGACATTTGTAGACATAGTGTTATTTTTATTACAGGAATTTCCCTGCAATTTCCAGAGTCCGGGAGAGGTCAGACAAGAATTGAACTCATTTATTTCTGATTTCGGGCAGATCTTAAGAACGGGAACTTTTCAGACCGTATTCACCAGCCTGTCCAGAGCCTCGGCCACGCCGCTGTTGTTGTTACAGTTCTCCGTTACCAGCTGAGCGACATCCTTGATCCTGGGGACCGCATTATTCATGGCCACCCCGGTTCCGGCATATTCGATCATATCCAGATCGTTCAGCTGATCGCCGATGGCCGCGGTCTCATGCTGCTCTATCCCCAGTTCCCGGCAGAGGGTCTCGATGGCCGATGCCTTTGTAATGCCCTTCTGCATCACATCCAGCAGAATCTTATCGGACTGAAAGGCGGTCAGACCGGTATGTCTGTGTATCTCTTCGGCAAGGGGGGCGAAGTCCTCATCCCGCAGGGGGAGAATCAGAACCTTGAGCAGCCGGCCTTCGTGTTCACGTACGAATTTTTCCGAGTCGGGATCAACCAGAAGCTTGATCCTGTTTTTTCCGGACAGGGTCTTGTTCCGCTCCTTGTAATAGACCATCTTACCCGTCAGGGCCTCACCATAGATGATATCCTTCTCATAGATATGATAGTCTGCCCCGAAGGCCTTGCAGATCCGGATGACCTCAAGAACCTGTTCCGATTGAAGGGCGACGGCAGAGTAGAGCTTTCCCGACCGGGGCTCCCGGATAAGGGCGCCGTTGCAGGAGATCACGGGCATATCGATCCCCAACTCGTCCATATAGTCGCCGATCATGGAATCGTGCCGTCCCGTGGCGATGACAAAACGCACGTCCGTATCTTCCTTCAGCCGCTTCACGGCATCAATATTTCCATCTGTTATCTGTTTGCTGTCGTTCAGCAGAGTCCCGTCCATATCGCAGGCAATAAGCTTTATCTGTTTTTGCTCCATGGGCGCAGTATAGTCAAATTACCGGAAAATGTCCCGCTCCGATCCGCATTCTCACAGGATTGAAGCAAAGTTGCATCGTTTTACAATGGCCGTTATAATCTTACCGTAATGAAAAAATACATACCCCTCTTCCTGATCCTTCTCATCCTCGCCTCCTGTGCCGAGGAAAGTCCCGAGGACGTACCATCTTTCAGATTCACGGCCTACCTGGATACCATCATCCAGGACTGGGAGGGACAGGACGTCTTTATCAGGGAGTACCGCAGCCTTACGGGCATAGACCTTGAGATCATACAGCCGCCCCATCAGCAGTATATGGAAAAGCTGATGGTCAGCTTCAACGATACGAACGGCCCCGAGGTCTGCGAGGTACTTCCCGAGTACATGTCACTGATGGTCTCCCGGGATCTGGCCCTGCCTCTGGACGAGTTCATCGCTTCATCCCACTATATCAGGGAGTTCGAGGCCTCTTTCATCGACAGCCTCCGGGCCCGGGACGGCAGCATCTACGGCTTCCCCTTCCGGGACGGCGGCGGCTGCGTTAGCTATATAAGGCAGGACTGGCTGGACAATCTAGGTCTGGAAATCCCGAAAAACTGGGAGGAGTTCCATGCCGTTCTCAGGGCCTTCACCTTTGACGATCCCGACGGAAACGGCATCGACGATACCTGGGGATATACGGATATGCACTCCGCCGGAGAGGACTGGTACAACAGGGCGATCATGCAGGACGCCCGGGTAGAAATCTATTTCAGGGACGGGGAGTGGGTAGACGGATTCACCGAAGAGGCCATGAAGGAGGCCTTGAAACGGCTCAGAACAATCTACAGGGAAGGTCTTGTGGATCCGAATATCACAACCAATACGACCTTCACCGCCCGGAACCGTTTTATCAGCGGGGACGTGGGGGTCATCACCTACTGGGGCAACCACTGGGCCAGAAACCTTCTGGAAAGAACAAAGGGGATAGAAGGCGAAGGGGTCCGGATCACGGCGCTCCCCCCCCTGGAAAAAGGCTATTACATCAAAAGACCCGCTCCCCTTCTTGTCATCACCAGAGGAGCGAAAGAGCCGGGCAGGATATTCCGCCACTTCTTCGACCGCCAGTTCGACCGGTCCAAACTCCAGACCCTCTTTACCTACGGTGTCAGAGGCTACCACTGGGACTATGAGGATGGAGAGCCCCGCTTCCTTATCAATAAGAACGACCCCTACAAGGCGCCCTTCACAAAAGCCTTCGTCCCCCCCGTATCGGTCATCAACGATTGGGACCAGCCCATGAAACAGGATGAAGTGATCAGCCCGGTACTTAAGATCCTCAACGGCCATGCGGTACAGCAGCGCATCAAGTTCGGAAAGTCCTACTATGACCAGTACTATCTTGAGATTGAGAGAAACCTGAAACAGGAGCTGATAAGCCGCATCATCAACGGAGAGCTTGAGATAGAGGAGGGGCTCACGCTGTACAGGGAAGAGGCGGAAAAACTGTTCCTCCAGAATATCCTTGATGAGCTGAACGGAAGGCTCTAGGAGGAGGAAGAGTTCTCCTCCCGGAACTGCCCCGGGCTGGTATGATAGAGCTTCTGAAATACCCGTCTGAAGCTTTTGTCGCTGTTATATCCCGCCATGCCGGCGATGATATGAATGGGTTCGTCGCTCTCCATAAGAAGCTCGCAGGCATGCTCCATGCGAAGCCTCTCCAGAAAGGCCGAAAAGTTCACCCCCCGCTGCTCCTTGAAAAAGAAGGAGAGATAGGACTCGGTGATGGAGAAATGCTCGGCCACCATCAGCAGGCTGAGGTTCCTGTTGCTGAAATTGGCCTTCAGATACTCTTCTATGCTATCGATCAATGAGGAGTTATGACTCTTCTTGTTCTCTTCCTGAAGGGAACAAACCCGCATCAGAAAGCTTCGGATATCCTCAAAATCGGGGCTGTCCAGATCCGCCGTATCGGGCCGGCTCTCCGGGGAGAGCTGATTGATGACCCGGAAGCAGGAGTTCCGCAGACCATAGAGGAAGAGCTCCCGCTGGTTCCTGTCCAGACTCCTCCTTTCAAAATTCTCGCTGAAGATCTTCTCCGTCAGTATGGCCAGGGCTTTCCGGTTTCCCGCCTTGACGGCATTGACAAGACGGGATTCCATCTCCATGGGATAGTAGAACTCGCCGGGGATCTCCTCCAGCTCGGAAAAACGGCGGATCATAAGCCCTCCGTCATCACGGGACAGGACGTCCTGAGCCTGAAGAAAGGAGTGATGGACTCTTTTCAGAGAGGAGACGGCCTCCCCCAGGGCGACCCTCATACAGCCCTGATAGGCGGAAGGAAGGGTATTGCGAAACTGCGCGAAAGCGGCGTTCAGTTTTCCGATATGTTTTTCACCATTCTCCGATTCGGTCATCAGAACCATAACGAAGTTTCCATTGTCCTGCTCAGAGAGCAGTTGTCTGACGGAGAAGGTTTGCTGCAGCCCGACCTTGACTATGGTTCTGATCCTGACAAGCTCTTCGAAACTTTCTGCAGTTCCGGACATGGTACTGTCCTCAAGGCTCAGAATAGCGACGCTGAACAGGTTTTCGGGAATACTGATTCCCAGTTGATCCAGATAGGCGTTCAGATTTGCTTCGCTCCTGAAGAAGCCGTTGATAAGCCTGTTGACGAAGGTATTCTGAACAAAGATCCTCTGATCCATCAACTCGCCCTTCAGATCCTCACTCCTGTTGATCAGCTCGTTCACCCCGCTGTTCAGGGTTCCGAAGGAGACCCGTCCCCCCCGTTCGTCCAGATACCCGCTGAGAGAGTTGAAAGTCTGGGCCAGAGGATGGGACCAGCGCCGGGAAAGGGACCAGGCCGCCCCCAGACAAAACAGGAGGGCCGTAAACATAACGACGAAGCTGATAAGCTGATAAAAGGAGACGCTTTTCATCACCCACTCTTCGGGAAGAAGGGAGACATACTTCCAGTTGTTTCTGGAGCTTGTGGTATGGATCACGAACATCTTTTTACCATCGATGATCCGCCTTTCCATCCCCTCTTTCTCGGTAAGAGTCAGAGGAGAGAAGGGCTCTTCCCTTTTGGAAACCAGGGAGATGAGACGGTTGTTTCCGTCGGCGATATAGGACGCTCCGCCCTCCGGCAGATCCTCGTAATCCAGAAATTTGACGAAATCCGCTTCTCCGATCAGATAGACGATGGCCCCGTCGATTCGTCCGGGATCGGCGTTCCTGTCGATAGGAAGGGACTGGACATAGGGGATCATCCTCTTGTTCTTGAAGTCCTCGATGATCATGGACCGGACGGGCAGTATGCTTCCCTGAAAGTACTCGCTTTCAATGGCATGATGCCAGGCGTCCGAATCCACATTCTCCATCTTGAAGAAGTTGACCGAATCATTGAAATCCCTGTGGGTGTAGATGGAATAGGGAGTGATGATGATGTCCTGATCCTTGAGATAGACATAAAAGATGGAGTTGAAGGATGTGTTATAGAGAAGAGAACTGTTCAGTTCATGCATGGTCTCCCTGATCAGAGAGTTCCTTTCCCTGGAACTGAGGCTTTTATCCCTGTCCGAGATAAGACGGAGCAGCTTGGTATTGCCCGCAAGCTGATAGGTGGACCACTTCACATCCTCCAGGAAGCTCTCCAGAACATCTCTGGTATTCTTCAGATGGGTGAGATGGGCCCTTCTGACATGCTGCTCATACTCCCTGACGATGGAGTTATTGATAGCCATTCCCGCGATAAGGGGAATCAGGATAAGCAGAACATAGGCTGCCAGAAAGTTGATAAAGAACCTGTTGCTTTTAGCCATTACCCCTCTTCCGCTCCCGGTGATGCTCTCAAGAATATCCTGAAAACCCGCCGGAAGTAAAATTTTTCATATCAATTTCTTAAATCATGGGTGCCACCTAAAGAATTGTCCCACTCCTTTCCAAAGATCCGGACCCTTCTAAACAATTGGTCGCTATGCAATTTCACAAAGCCGTCCAAACAATGGATCAACGATTTCAAATAAACGAGGTATTGAAAAAATATGCGGAGTTTAACAATACAGAATACGGGAAGGGGCTCTTTAAAAAGAAGAGTTCACAGGTATCGGATGTTCTACCTTCTGATGCTCCCCGGCTTTATCTATCTGATCCTGTTCAGATACCTGCCTATGCTGGGCCTGCGCTACTCCTTCTTCGATTATGACCTGAGGGGCGTCGGCGATTTTATCGGCTTCGAGCATTTCAGAGACGCCTTCGGCAGTGAGGGATTCCTGAGAGCCTTCAAGAATACCCTGATTTTGAGTTCAGCCAATATCTGCATACAGATGACCCTGACCATCAGCATCTCCCTCCTTTTGAACGAGCTGGGAAATAAGATCTTCAAGAAAGCGGTTCAAACCATCATCTACCTTCCCCACTTCCTCTCATGGGTTGTGGTAGGCGCCCTCTTCACCCTGATCCTCTCCCGGCAGGGGGGCATGGTGAACGCCCTTATCGAAAAGAGCGGTGGAGAGATGAAGTACTTCCTGGGAGACGTCAGACTCTGGAGGGGAACCTATCTGTTTATCCTCAGCTGGAGAGAAGTGGGCTGGGGCACTGTGATCTTCCTGGCGGCCCTGTCGGGAATAGATCCCCAGCTCTACGAGGCGGCCTATATGGACGGCGCCAACCGCTGGAAGCAGATGATCCATGTGACCCTGCCCCACCTGATACCGGTCATCGTCATCGTACTGATCATGAACCTGGCCAAGATCTTCAACCTTTTCGAATCGGTCTTCGTCCTCTACAACCCTCTGGTCTATAAGGTATCGGACGTCATCCAGACCTATGTCTACCGCTCGGGTATCACGGAGTTCCGCTTCGGATACGCCACTGCGGTCGGTCTGTTCCGTTCGGTAATCGCATTCGCTCTGGTGATCAGCGCCAACAGAATCGCCAAACTCATCCGCGGCGAAGCCGTTATTTAGGAGACCGCATATGAACAACAACCATCCCATGAAGCGGCACAGTCCCGCCTACCTGGCCTTCTCTTCGGTCAACATCCTTCTGATGATTACGGTTTCTCTGGTCATTATGATCCCCGTTCTGAAGATTATCATCGACTCTCTGGACGCCAAGGCCTCGGAGACGGTCTTCCGTATGATCCCCGGAACCTTCACCCTGGACGCCTACAAACTGATTATCAGCCGTCCCGCCATATTCCGGCCCCTGGTGATCAGCTTCATCACCACCGCCACCGGCACGGTCATCGCCATGACTGTGACCTCCCTCTACGCCTACGGTCTGGCTCAGAAAGGCCTTCCCGGCAGAGGATTTCTTTTAGGGCTCGCCCTGATCACCATGGTCTTCCGGGCCGGCATGATCCCCCTCTTCCTGGTGATCCGGAATCTGGGGCTGATGAACAGCCTGTGGGCAGTCATCCTCGTCCACGCCATGGACGCCTACTATCTGCTGCTCCTCAAGAACTTCTTCGAGAGCATTCCCGCCAGCCTCTTCGATGCGGCGGAGATCGACGGCTGCAGCCCTCTGCAGACCTTTATCCGGGTGGTCCTGCCCCTGTCCAAGCCGGGACTGGCGGCCATAGGGCTCTTCTATATTGTCTTCTACTGGAACCAGTTCTTCGATTACATCCTGTACATCCAGACCAAACCCCATCTGCACAACTTCCAGGTTTTCCTGAGAAGCCTGGTCATCGAGACGGATACCCAGGGATTCGAGGGATTCTCCTTCGCCACCCAGAGCCTCAAGAACGCGGCCGTCACGGTATCCATCATCCCGGTTCTGGTGCTCTACCCCTTTATCCAGAACCACTTCGTCAAAGGCATCAACCTGGGTGCCGTCAAAGGTTAGTGAATATGCAGGCATGCCTGCACAAAAAATAATGGAGGATTTTATGAAATCTAGATTTGTATGGCTTATCGTCGCCGCAGCTGTTCTGATGCCCATGGCGCTTTTCGGAACCGGACAGCAAGACGCTGAGGGATCATCATCTGTAAAGATCGATGCCGTCTTCGACCGTATCCTTATAGAAGAGAACGGACAGAAGGAGTGGGCCCGGGCCTTCGAAGCCCTGACGGGTGCAGAAATCAATATCGTCAAGCCGGTCCACAACCAGTATCGCCAGATCCTGGGAGCCACCTTCGCCACCGGCGACCTTCCCGACCTTGTGGAGATCCAGAACAACGACTACCTCTCCTATGCCAAATCGGGAAACCTGATTCCCCTGGAGGACTATATCGAAAGCTCTTCCGCCTTCAAGGACATCGACCCCGCCCTGATCGAAGCCTACAGGCTTAAGGACGGCCATATCTACGGAGTCCCCACCTACAACGGCGGAGGCTGTGTCACCTATATCCGCAAGGACTGGCTGGATAATCTGGGCCTTGACGTGCCCGCCACCTGGAACGAGTACTACGAGGTCCTGAAGGCCTTTACCTATGACGATCCCGACGGAAACGGTGTGAATGACACCATGGGACTCACCCTTCCCTTCCAGACCGGTTACGAATTCGACTACTACAACCGCTTTATCATGCAGGATGCCATGTTCGGTTTCCAGGAGAAGGACGGAAGATGGGTCGACGGTTTCCTCGAGCCCGAGATGCTCGAAGCTCTGGAACGCTTCCAGAAACTGTATGCAGAAAAGATCCTGGACAACGAGTTCTTCACCAACAAGACCTCCACCGCCAGAAGCAAGATCTACGAGGGACAGGCCGGCGTGATGGAGTACTGGTCCGGAACCTGGGCGGTCCGCTTCAACGACAGCGCCCGCAACAGCAACCCCGGAGCCGAGGTTATCTCCATTGATCCCATCAAAGGCGCCCATTACATCAACAGAGTGGGACCGGCCTTCGCCATCACAAAGGCGGCCAAGAATCCCGAAGGCATCTTCGACGCCTTCCTGAACACCATGCTGGACAAGGGGGAGGGACAGATCCTCTTTACCCACGGCATCGAGGGACATCATTATGAGGTAAAAGACGGCAAGTATGTGATGATGCCCGAACCCGCCAACCCCGACAGGCCCTTCGACAAGGCCTACTCCGACCCCACCCTGGTTATGAACGGCTGGGAGCCCCTGGTTCCCCTGACGGATCTGATCGTCCGCTCCAGGACCATCCACAAGGCCAACAGCGTTCAGCTGTCCCTGCCCCAGGGCGGCGATTATTACCTGAAGAGAGTCGGTGAGCTGCTGACGGTCAAACAGGAGATCTTCTCACTGACCGTAACCGGAGAGCTGACCCCCGCCCAGGCCCAGGCCGAATACAGGGCCAAGGCTGAGGCCCTGGATCTGTCAAAGGTCCTTGAAGAACTGAACTCATAATCGAACAGCCGGAGGGGAGTCCCGGGAGGACTCCCCTCTTTTCAGGAAAAGATGTATACCATATCAATCAAAAGCAGCCACGCTTCAGATCCCGGAACCATACAGTCCGCCATAGACAGCCTTCCCGAAGGAAGGCTGGGCAGAATCATTCTGAAAAAGGGGATTCATTACTCCGATCCCCTTCGCCTCGGATCCAATCTCATATTCAGAATAGAAAAGGGTGCGGAGCTCCGCTTCACCGACGACTTTTCACGCTACCCCGCCGTCTTCTCACGCTGGGAGGGCACGGAATGCCATGTTCTCCAGCCCATGATCTTCGCCGAGGAGTGTCGGAATATAACCCTCTGCGGGAAAGGAATTATCGACGGCGGAGGACCGAAATGGTGGACATCCTACAGGGATATGCGCAAAGGCATCCTGACGGATGAGATGAAAGACCTTACGGAGCGTTTTCTGGAACTGAACAGGGACGTCCGGGGCGGCTCCGGCGGGGGAGGCCGGGAAAGCGGCTTCCTGCGCCCCCCTCTGATTCAGTTCAAGGACTGTTCCCGTATCAGGCTCAGAGGCCTGACCTTCAGGAACTCGGCATTCTGGAACACCCATATCCTCTACAGCAGGGATGTGAAGATCTCATCCATTCACTTTCTCAACCCTTCCGACGCCCCCAACACGGATGGTCTGGATATTGATTCCAGCCGTGGGATAAGAGTGAATAACTGCCGCTTCCATGTGGGAGACGACTGCCTCTGCATCAAATCGGGAATGGATGAGGACGGATTGAAACAGGGAAGGCCCTCGACGGATGTCACGGTGAAGAACTGCCTTATGAAGAACGGACACGGCGCCGTCGTGTTAGGTTCCGAAACCTCCGGAGGGATCAGTAACGTGAAGATCCGCAACTGCCGCTTTACCGGGACCGACAGGGGGATCAGAGTGAAGACCAGGCGGGGCCGGGGCGGCACGGTGGAGAATATAGATATCAGGAAGATCCGGATGGACGGTGTGGCGACCCCCCTGGTGTTGAATATGTACTACCGCTGCGGCAGCGACCCGGAAGATATTGCCGGTCTGGCCGACACCGCCCCCCGGCCCCGGAACAGAACCACTCCCGTAATCCGGAACATCAGGATTCGCAATATCAGGGCCAGGGGCGTCACATCCAGTACCGCCTTTCTTCTGGGTCTTCCGGAGAGCAGGATCTCGGGACTGGACATCAAAGCCCTAAGGATCGAAGCCCTCTTTCCCGACGAGAGGCCCGATCCGGCCATGGATTTCTTCCACAGCCCCTCGGGCGGCCCGGCGATTCTTCATAAAAACCTGGAGGACTACCGGATAAAGAGGGTGAGGATTCAAAAGAACAAGGATGAGATTATGAAGGAACTTGATTTTACGGAGCCCTTTCCATGCTGAACCCGGGCATCAGGGCCCACGACCTTGGGAAGCAGCCTGTTATGAAACTTGCCGACGCCGTAGCCCGCTATGGAGTCAGGCATATACAGCTGGCCCTGGGCAAGGCCGTCCCCGAATTCGGAGAGGACAGAGGCCGGTTGAGCCCGGGCGCCGGACATTATATCAGGGACGGCTTTGCGTCCAGAGGAATAACCATCTCCGTTCTGGGCTGCTATATCAACCCGGTCCACCCCGATCCGGATGAAAGGGAAAATGCCCTGAGCAGGTTTAAAGAGCATCTCCTTTACGCCCGGAGCTTCGGTTGTTCGGTGGTGGGAACCGAGACAGGCTCGCCTCTTCCCGACTGTCGATACAGCGACAGGATCTACAGGGAGGACTGTTTTCAGGATTTTCTGAACAGTCTCCGGATTCTGGTCGATACGGCTGAAAAAACCGGCACCATAGTCGGCATCGAAGGGGTCGCAGACAAGCACTGCATTCACTCCCACGAGAGGATGAAACGGACCCTGGAGGCCATTCCCTCCCCCAACCTGGGCATCATCTACGATCCGGTGAATTTTCTCCCCGTGAACAGGATATCCGAAAGCAATGCCCTTATGGAGGAAGCCTTCCGGATGTTCGCCCCCCGGATCGTCGCGATACACGCCAAAGATTATTCGGTGAAAGACAACGGGCATATAGACAAGACCCTTCCCGCGGGACGGGGAGAGCTGGACTACCCCCTCCTTATGGATCTGATCAGGCATTACAAACCCTGGTGTCCCGTCCTTCTGGAGAACAACAGCCCCGCAACCCTGCCGGACTGTCTGGATTTTATAAAAAAAATCGAAAAGGAGAGACCATGACCGCCATATCCCGTTATATAGAGCAGCTGCTTGAAAGCAGCGCGGAGAAGCCCCTGTGGAATCAGGAGAAGATCAGACAGAATAAGAAGGGCAGCTGGAACTATATCGACGGCTGTATGATGACCGCCTTTATGGATCTCTACGAGATGACGGGAGATTCCCGCTACCTGACCTTTGTCAAAGACTTTATAGATTCCTTCGTCAATGCCGACGGCACCATAAGGAGCTATGACAGTGAGGAGTTCAATCTGGACCATATCAACGAGGGCCGTGTCCTGTTCAGACTCTACGATATCTTCGGGGAAAAGAGATACAAAAAGGCCCTGGACCTTCTCTGCGAACAGCTGATCTATCAGCCCAGGACCGGAGAAGGCAATTTCTGGCACAAAAAGATCTACCCCCATCAGGTATGGCTGGACGGGCTTTATATGGCCCAGCCCTTCTATCTGGAATACGGGATTCGTTTCAACGACAGGAAAAACTACAACGATATCCTGAACCAGTTCCGCAATGTACAGAGGCTGATGAAAGATGCCGACACGGGACTCTACTACC
Organism: Oceanispirochaeta sp.; assembly: GCA_963556075.3. GTDB lineage: Bacteria > Spirochaetota > Spirochaetia > DSM-2461 > DSM-2461 > Oceanispirochaeta. The sequence goes on from CAUVYB020000002.1 coordinate 910,203, forward strand.
ACGGCTACGACTCCAGCCGGAGCCAGCCCTGGTGCGACCCGAAAACGGGCTGTTCCTCCCAGTTCTGGCTGAGGTCCCTGGGCTGGTTCTATATGGCCCTGGTGGACATGCTGGATCTTTTAAAGCCCTGGGACGGCTGTCTGTATTCCACTGTCAAAGAGATCTTTACGGATCTTACGGAAGCACTCCTGCGTTACCAGGACAGGGACACGGGAATGTGGTTCCAGATCATCGACAAGAAGGAGAGAAAACCCAACTATCCCGAGACCAGCGGCTCCGCCATTCTGGCCTATGCCCTTTTCAAGGCCGTCAAACTGGGGGTTCTTCCCCAGAGCTACAGGATACGCGCCGAACAGGCCTTCAAGGGTATATGCACGCGCTATCTCCATGACAGGGACGGTGTCTTGACTCTGGGAGGCATCTGCCTCGTCGCCGGCCTGGGAGGTCCCGATCAAAGGGACGGCTCCTTTGATTACTATATGTCCGAACCTGTCGTTGAGAACGAGGCCAAAGGCATAGCGCCATTCCTGCTGGCCTATATCCACAGCTTCAGATGATCTGCCCGCTCCCGGGTAGAAAAGAGTCGTCCGGGTCAGAGAGTTCTGGCCACCCGGAACCCCACATCCCTCTGCCGGCCCGCGGGATTGATGGAGTAGCGCTTGCCCGACTCCATGCGGTGATCCTCATAGGCCCAGCTGCCGCCCTTGAGCACCTTGGCATCCCCCGTCTCAGGGCCTTTGGGATCGAAAACCTCACCCGTCTCGAAGCTCCAGTACCAGTCCCAGACCATCTCCCAGACATTTCCCGTCATATCGAAGAGTCCCAGTTTGTTGGGCTTCTTCTTCCCTACGGGATGAGCTTTCCCCCCAGAATTATCTTTATTCCAGCCGTAGAGCCCGAGGGATTCATAGGACAGCGGGGACTGATCGGGATTTTCAACGCCTCCCAGGGCCGCGAGCACCCACTCCGCCTCGGTGGGCAGACGGTAGCCGTTCTTTGAAAAATCACAGGAAACGAACTGCCCCCTCACCGTATAGCAGGGTTCAAGGCCACCCCGGATACTCAGTTTGTTGCAGAATGTGGCTATATCGGAAAAGGAGACATAGTACATGGGATACTCATCCCCCTCGCCGTAAAACTCCCAGTTCGAATCAGCCCGGTCCCTCTGCATGGCCAGGGTGAATCCCATCACATCCATCCACTCCTTCTGGCTGACCTCGTATTTTCCAATTTCAAAAGTACTCACGTTGACCAGACTACCCTGATCCTTGACCAGCCTGTCCGATGAGGATCCGTTTCCTCTGTAAAAGGAACCGCCTTCCACCCTCACCATCTCCGGGAAATCAAAGACGGGCTTATGGATCAGCCACTCGACCTGTAAATCGTTCCGGTAGAAATCGATCTTCTCATCCATCAGCTCCTGAACCTCTTCCAGTTCGATACCGATGTCCTCCAGCTCCCGCCTGTAACTGATCAGAAGACTTTCGATGGCTCCCATGGTGCACTCCAGAGGAGAGCGGCTGAGAACGTAATACTCTCCGTCACGGCTCTTATACTGGTCATAGAACTTGGAGCCCACCACGGTACTGCGGCTGACCTGGTCTCCGATCCGGGTGACCTGTTCGGTCAGCTGCCCGTTGTCCTCCTTCGCCTCTTCGTAGAGAGAGGCCTCCACATGGACGGACATCTGATAGGCGATATCGATAATCGATTTCTGCTTCGCCTTCTCCTGATCCCTGTCGATTCCGATGCCGAAAAGGTAGCCCTCCTCCAGGGGAGGCTCCACAAACCAGTCGGGATAGTCTTTTTCCACCCTTTCCGGAACGGGGACATCAGAATCAGCCCCGTCCTGAGGAACGCTGCTGCAGGACAGGACCGTAAGCACGAGGACACAGAATAACAGCCTGAATCCAGTCTCTTTCATCTACTCAAACCTCAATATGATTTCCACACGCCGGTTCCGGCCCTTACCCGTCCCGGTCAGAGGATCTCCGATGGTCCGCTGTCCCCCTTCCCAGGAGACCTTGCCGACGGTCATTCCCGTCTCTTTCAGAATACCCGAGAGGATCTCCGCCCTCTGCCGGGAAAGAGCGTCCAGTTCCGCCTCTTCGCCCGCCTTTCCCGTGGGATTGGCATGCCCGATGATATCAACCGAAGTGAAGCCGTATTCCGGAATTTCCCTGAACAGAGTATCCCCCAGAGCCTGCAGGGCGGCGGTCTGCTTTGTCGTGAGAGAGGCCATATCCGGCAGAAAATTGATCAGCCTCAGGACAAGGTCCCCGCCGACGATCAGAATCTCGATATCTTCGGAACTGTAGTCCTCCAGATTCAACTCTTCGATCCGCCGGCTGATCTGCAGAACCTCCTTGAGTCTGGCGTTCAGAATGATCTCATTGGCCTGTTCATCAGGGATCTGCAATTCATCCTGAAAACGAACGATAGCGCTGCTCATAAGGATCTGCCCGCAGTCCTCCTTGAAACGCAGCAGGGCCCAGTGAAGGTCTCCGTCGTAATACTGATCTTCCAGAATGGCTCCGCTTAAGGGGGAGTCTTCGATATAGCGTTCCATCTCTTCGCTGACCTTCGTTTCCTGTGCATCGCTTCTCTCTACGGAGTGAACAATGGCCTCTATGCGGCTGTTCAGCTGCATACGGATATCAATCAGGCCGTTTTCACGGGCCTCTTCGAGAGACCTTCCCGATCCCACTCCGAAAAAGGCATCGTCTGCGAAGGGCAGACGGTCAATCCATTCGGGAACCTCCCCGAAAAGAGACAGTGTCGACAGAAAAATGGATATTATCAGACAGAATCGGATTCTCATGACAGGACTCCTGCAAAGACGCTGGTGAAATGAACCTGGAATTAATTATATACTACAATTCTCTGTTCGCCATCAGCGATTTCCTGTCCGGATGGTTCAAGGAGTTTATTATGATCCGCAGCGAGATACAGTTTTATTCCACCAGCCTGGGCCTGAGCACGGCCATGACCGTACTGCTTCCTGACGGTCGTATAAAGGACGATCCCCCCTTAGCGGTTCTCTACCTGCTCCACGGACGGAGCGACGACCACAGCGGCTGGTGCCGATACACCGCCCTGGAACGCTATCTGTACGGCAGAAAACTGGCGATCGTTATGCCGGATGCCCATCTCAGTTACTACCAGGACATGAAGTACGGCCCCGCCTACTTTGATTTTATCAGCCGCGAGCTGCCGGATCTCTGCGAAGCCTGGTTTCCCCTATCCCGGAAGAGGGAGGGCCGCTATGTCGCCGGGCTCTCCATGGGGGGATTCGGCGCCTTCAAATGCGCCCTCAATTTTCCGGACAGATTCGGGCGGGCCGGCAGTTTTTCGGGCCCCCTGGACTTTCCCTACCGGGTGGAGCGGAGTCGAACAAAGGGGCGTCCCGCCGATAAGGCGCTGTTTGCCGCCTGCTTCGGAGAGGATTTCCGGGGCTCCGTACTCAAGGGTACGGAGAACGACCTGATCCATCTGCTGGAGCATATCCCGGCGGGCGAGCGCCCCCGGCTCTATCAGTGCTGCGGTACGAAGGATGTGATGTTCTACAAGAACAACCTCCGCTTCAAAGAGGCCGCCGAGGCGCTGGACGCGGATATTCGTTACAGCGAGTCCGAGGGGAAGCACAACTGGGAGTACTGGGACAGCATACTCCCGGACTTTCTGGACTGGCTCTGCCCCTGATCAGTCCCCAGGTTTCAAGGTCACGACGAGCCCCTCAAAATCTCTCAAGCCGGAGACCTTCAGCTCTCCGCTCCCGACAGAAATGCGGAGCGAATCATCGGCAAAAACGTCTGAGATCTCCCAGGACTCGCCTAGCGGGAACGACAGGCTTGAGGGGGCATCGCCGAAACCGTGGATAACGGCACAGGCGGCGTCCCCGCTGCGCGCTCTGCGGAGTACGCCCTGCCAGCCCTCGGGGCTTGTATAGCTTAAGAGCTCCGGTCCGAATCGCCGGGATTCACCCTCGGCGATAACAGGAACGACCTTTCGATACAGATCCGTCGCATCACGGACTACCTTCATCTGCTCTTCCGAGAGGGTGTGGATGTCTCCTGACAGGCACATCCGTCCTAAAAAGGTGGCCGCCAGAGAGTAGCGGAGACGCTTCAGGGAGTCCTCCTCCCTCAGTACCGCCCAGATCTGATTCTTCCTGGCGGGGATCATCATCTGCGTATTGGCTGCGATATAGGGGATGTCCGTCCCCTCGTGACTGTCCGAAAATCCTCCCATGGAGGCCAGATTCATCCAAGAGGGCTCCAGACGGTGGCCGCCGGAGGAGCAGACCTCGATCACCAGATCGGGGATCTCCTGTCTCATCCTTCTGTAGAAGGCCTGGACGCCTTCAAGATGAGCCCGCAAGCCCTCTCCGAGAGAGACCTCGTCATCACAGCCCAGACCGATGGTATCATTGTAGTCTGTCTTGATATAGGAGATGCCGTTCTCCTTCATCATGCGGATGACCTTCCCGTAAAGATAGTCATGGACCCAGGGATCCCGGAAGTCCCAGAAACGCCGATTGTCGCACTGCAGGACATACCCGTCTCTGTGCAGCATATGTTCGGTCTGTTCGAAGGCGTCGGAGCCTTCAGTACAGCACTCCATCTCAAACCAGACACCGGGGAGAAACCCCTTCTCCCGGAGCGTATCCGTCAGGGACTTCAGGCCCCGGGGATAGTTGGGGGCCGACACATTCCAGTCACCTATCCCCTTCTGACAGCCGCTGCCGTCGTTGAACCACCCGTCGTCCATAACCAGATACTCGACTTCCGATCCCTCCAGACGGCCGGCCAGCTTCAGAATATTCTCCTGGCTGGGGTCCCCCCAGGTGGTGCACCAGTCGTTAAAGAGTATGGGAAGGGACTTTTCCGAAGCAGGAACATCCTCCTTCTCTTCCTGATAACGGACCATCCGGCCCGTCAGATCCTGAACATCCCCGCGGCAGCAGGAGAGAACGGCGGCAGGGCTTTTGAACCTCTCTCCCGGAGCAAGAGCCTTCATCCAGTGGCCGAACTCCCGGTCGGCAAGGCCTCCGCTGATATTCAGAAGGTCCCCCTTCCGGGCGACCTCTAACTGCCAGGATGCAGGATGGGATATCTGGGCCCCCCAGAGGACGCCGGCCTCACGGTCCTCCAGAGCGACAAAGGGGAAGCTGCCCTTCACAGGCATGGAGCCGACCTGTCCGAAGCGGAAGCTGCGGGCGCCGTGATTGTTCCAGGAACGCTCCAGATTCATCTTCTCAACGGGAAGAACTTCATGACGGCCCTCAGCGCTCCAGGTACTCAGGAAGCGATGGACAAAACAATTCCCCGTCCCCTCATCCTTCTGGAAGGGGGAAAGTCCTCCCAGAGAGAAGCTGGACAGCATCTCAATGCCGATTTTTTGATCCGACCCATTCTCCAGTTCCGTCCATGACTCCATATAGGGAGAGCCCTCATTCAGAATCATATGGTGTTCAGCCCCGATCCCGCGGATGTCCCTGAGCATGGTAACGATGTGGATCTCTGTCCCGGAGCGGACAACCCGCTGCTCCTCCAGCTTCATAAGAAAAGAGGAGGCGCTGTTGCGCATGGTGGTTCCGCCGGCATAACTGCCCGGATAGGGATCGCCTGACAGCTTAAGCTGCACCAGATTCTCCGGGGAGTAGGCGGGAAAGTGCTCTTTGAACACTTTATGAAGAGGATTTACCGTGGGATGACCATTGATATCCTCCCGTCTGACGGCGAAACGCTCTTCCATCCCTGCGGGACAGATGGTCATCCCCGGTATGGACGTCTCCTCATCCACCCAGTAGAAAAGGACCATGTCTCCGGCTTGAAAGCGGCTCAATTCCTTAAATACATTGATCATGGTGTCCCCCCGAACTCAACCCTTCAGGGTAATTTTATTACTACCCCTGCTTATATCATGCCGCTCACTCGTCCCCCGGTAGCGGGTGACAAGTGTAAAACTCTCCGAGGTCTTTACGGTGATCTGTCTCTCCGTCCCTTCCTTTCCGGCTGCGGAAACCTTCAGATCAATGCTCTGATCGGGTCCGAAGGGATAGCTCGCAATGCCGTGTTCCTCTTCAAGAGCCAGATTCCAGAAGATCTCCTTCCGGCTGTAATCCGGGCGGATCCCCATAACAAACTCAAAAAGCACAGATACGGGAACGATACCCGTCCAGCCGACAAAGTCGGGGCGGGCCATAAAACCGGGATCATCGGAGCCGGGGGAGTAGTACTCCCAGAAAGTTCCGGTCTTCCTGTAGACATTCAGGATATGGCGATGATGCTTTAACGCCAGAGAATGGGCCAGATCATCCCGTCCCTGTTTCTGCAGACCAGAAAGGACCATATAGTTGGTCGGGGCCCAGACCCCGCCCTGCCAGTAGCGGCCGTTCTCCCTGAAACGGGGATGTCCGGGATCAAGGGAAGGAAAAGGTCTTTCCGTATCAAATGCCTTCTGCAGTACCGAAACCATGGCGGCAAGCTGCTCCTCCTTCAGGACTCCGGCATGGAGGGCCCACAGAGCGCCGATATGCCTGCACTCCGACCGGCGGTCATCGGCGTAAAGATCGAAGAGGAATCCCTCCTTCTCATCCCAGAGCCGTTCACGGATAAAATCACCCAGACTGTGTATCTCATCCTCGATCTCTTCGATCTCCTGCCAGCGTTCCAGCTCGAATCCCATATCCAGAAGGATCTTTCCGTTCATATACTGCTGCAGACAGGCGTCCACCCAGGCCATATGGCCGTGACTGAAGTTGGGATGCCGCCCGTCCGGGATACGGGGGATGTTATCCATACCGCTGCCCCAGCCGCTGGTCCAGTAGCTGCCGTCCTTCCAGGTCCGATTCTCCTTCAGCCAGAGATGATAGGCGCAAAGTGCGGGATAGACGGCGTTCAGGCGCTCCAGGTCTCCAAAGGCCCTGTAGTACTCCATCTCGCTCCACCCCAGGATATTAGGGCCCGTACTGGCAGGATCATGCCGCTGAAAGGCATCCCTACCATCTTCACCGTAAATCTCTCTGCAGATAAAACCGTCCAGATGCTGTTTGCGATAGAAATTGTCCAGAGTTTTCTGAAAGGGGAAGACCCCCTTCCCGTAGCGGGAAAAGTGGGTGATAAAGACGGAATCCCACATAAAGATATTTCCGTTGTAGGCCGTATCCAGGTAGCTGCTCAAAAAGCCGTTCTCCGCCGTCGGCGCCTTGAGATGGCTGAAGCCTATCTCCCAGGCCTTCCAGTACATGTCCACCGCATCATCATGTCCCGCCCAGTGAGGCAGGGGCAGGTCCTTTTTTGCCGTCTGAAAAGAAGGGATTTCGTCGGGGTTGAGCTCGGCGGTCCGGAAGGTATTCTCCGAAACAAAACCGTTCTTGATGTATGTGTTTTTTTCCAATGTTCTATTCCTTTATTTTAAGTCCGTTCAGGACGACTTTGCTGTTCACTATCAGCTGTACCGTCTGCTCATCCCCTGTCTCAATGATCTTCATAAGAAGATTGGCCCCTTCCAGACCGATCTTGTGCAGATGAGGGATAATATGAGGGATGTTGTCCGTATAGGGAGGAACGGGTTTATTGACTTCGTTGTGCAGGGCCAGTTGAATCCGGTTCATATCAAGACCCAGATCGACCATAGCGAGAACAACGGCCTTCATAATTCTGTTGTTTATGGCGTAAAAAGCGGAAAACTCCCCGGCAGCCAGGATCATCTCTTTGATCTTGTCCAGCTCCGAGGGATTGGGATCCCTCCCGGGAACCAGGAGGTTGTCGTTGATTTCCAGAACCCGTCTGTCGGCCAGAGGAAGCCCTGCGGCCCTGTGGGCATCCACAATACCGGAGATTCTCTCATCCACCGCATAACAGTCGAGTCCTTTACCAATCAGGATATTCCTATGGTCCCGCTCAATAAGAGCCCTGCAGATTTCCCTTGCCGCATTCCTGTGATCCGTACTGACGAGGTTGGCAGGCTCACCGCGGATATACTGATCAATCAACACGAAGGGAACCGCTTTCTCCCTGAATATTTCCAGAATTCTGCGATTCCTCTCCTCATAATCCGCCACAACAACGGGCAGGTAGATGATCCCGTCGATCTTTGAAAAGTCGAAGGAACGGAAGTACTCCTCCACCTTGTCGATATTCCGGTTGGCATTGCAGATGATGGTATGATAATCCTGCTTCCACAGACAGTCCTCGATACCCTTGAGCAGATTGGAATCATAAAAGCTTGTGATATCATCCAGAGCCACGGCAATGGTTTTGCTGCCGCCTCCGGAAAATACGGACTGTTTCCTGACGAAGACACCCTTCTTTCCTTTCAGATGTTCCAGCGCCCCCTCCTGAATAAGATCGGCGACTGCCTTTTTTACCGTAATCCGGCTGACTCCGTAGATCTCTTCCATCTCCCTCTGAGGAGGGATCTGATCGCCGGGTTTCAGGCGGCCGGACTGAATATCTTCCAGGAGATTTCTTTTCAGTGTTTCATATTTAGATTCCATAATATTTTAGCCTCATATCCATTATTGGGTATACCGTATTCTAGTTTAGGTATGTAAAATCGTCAAGTTTTTATTGAATTTTAATTTGACAAACCAAATATCATGGGATAAAGTCAAGTTATCACTTAGTTATGGTATTCCAAAACATATCTTTGGGTATACCCATTATCTTTTCAAGGGATTATAAAAAAATGAAAAACAGAAAATTCAAAGAGATCGGGGTATGGTATCTGTTCCTGCTGCCCTCTCTCCTGGTCCTGCTTCTTTTTATGACCTACCCCATACTGGATGCACTGCGTTTGAGCTTCTACAAGTCAAACGGTGCGGTCGAACGCTGGGTAGGCCTGAGAAACTACATAAGAATCTTCAGTTCCTACAATTTCTGGAGGGCCCTTTACACGACCTTCTACATCGGGATTTTCAAGCTTCTGATCTCCATACCTCTGGGATTTATGATCGCCTACCTGATCAACAATCTGAGAACAAAATTCAGCAAGAACCTCTTCAAGATCGTCTTTTTCATCCCCTACATCACCTCTGTCGTTGCGGCGGGAATGATCTTTCTCTTTATCCTTCATCCCGGAGAGGGCCTCCTGAACAGCTTTCTCGGCCTCTTCGGCATTCCGCCCCAGCTCTGGCTGGCCGAACCGACACCCGCCCGGTGGGGAACCATTCTCCTGACCTCCTGGCACTGGCTGGGATTCGTCATCATCATCTGCATGGCCAACTTGCAGACCATCCCCCCCGAACTTTATGAGGCGGCAGAGATCGACGGGGCCAATGAGTGGCACCGATTCTGGGCTATTACGGTTCCCCGCATGGCCTCCTGTTTCGCTTTCCTTCTGATCATGGGCTGGATCAGCGCCCTGAAGGTCTTTACAGAGCCCTATATTCTGGGACGGGGAACGGGGACTCCCGCCGGAGCCCTGATGACCCTTTCCGGATTCATCTATGACCGGGGATTCCAGGGGACCGAATTCGGTTACTCCTCCGCCGCCGCCTATGTTCTTTTCTTCATCATCCTGATCTTCACCAGGATCAATATGAAGATATCCAAGATGGAGATTTAAGAAAATGAAATTACTGAGTATGAAAAATATAAAACAGAGCACCGTCCCCTTCATCGGACTGCTTGCCTTCGGCATTATCATGCTGTCTCCCTTCTTCTGGATGATCAGCGTCAGCCTGGAGCGCTACGCCAATATCAATCCGCCCTTCCCCCCCAGGATGATTCCCGAAGAGCCTTCCCTTTTCAACTATAAGATCGTTGTGGAGAACGGCACACTCTTCAAGGCCTATGCCAACTCCTTTCTCATTGGAGCCGGAACGGTTGCCTTTACACTGATCTGCGCCCTCACCGGGGGATACGCCTTCTCAAAGGGACGATTTCCGGGCAGAAAGATCCTCTTTATGGCGGTATTGGCCACCATGATGATCCCTCTGGAGTCCCGGCTCATCCCCATGTATATGATGTTCCGCAGCTGGGGCATGGTGAACTCCTACTGGCCCATCATACTGACGGTACCCATGATGGGATTCGCCGTCCTTTTAACCAAACAGTATATGGATAACCTCCCCCACAGCCTGAGAGAGGCCGCCTGGATAGACGGAGCGGGTGAGATATCCATCTTTTCCAGGGTGTTCCTGCCCCTTTCCGGCCCCATGGTGGCCACCCTGATCATCCTTGTCTTTATGGGAAGCTGGAATGACTTTCTCTGGCCCCTGGTCATCCTGACCAGCCAGAAGCTTCAGACCATCCCCATCTACCTGTCCAAGTTCTCAATGGAAGACGGAACCACCTATGCCGGACTGTCCATGGCCCTTTCGGCCATGAGCATCCTGCCGGTCATCGTTGTGTTCCTGTTCCTGCAGAAATATATCATCCAGAGTGTCGCTCTGAGCGGCATCAAGGGTGAGTAAGATAATTAGGAGGATTCTAATGAAAATCATGAAGAAACTTGTTTCCATCGTTGCCCTGATCGCCCTCTGCGGCGGCATGGCATTCGCCGCAGGACAGCAGGAGAGCGGCAGCGCCGCTGCAGCGTCCGACTCGGGACTTTCCGGAAAGCTGAGGGTTCAGCTGATCGGAGACTTCAAGGAAGAGGATACAACCAATCCCGTATCGGGCCAGAAAGTCGTAGGTGTCCACTACCTGAAAGAACAGTTTGAAAAGCTCTACCCCGGCGTAGAGGTAGAGTTCGTTCTGATGGGCTGGGACAGCTACACACAGAAGACCATTGTTATGGCACAGGCCGATGAGGCCGATGTCTTCCAGGTACCCGGAATCGCCACACTGGCCGCACAGGACCTGATGGAGCCTCTGGCTTCCTATATTGAAAAAGACGGTTTCGACCTGAGCATGTATATCGACAACCAGGTAGAAGGCTGGATGGCCATGGGATCTCAGGACACGGAACTTCAGGTTTACGGACTTCCCTTTATCGGTGACACCCGTTTTATCTCCTACGACAAGAAGCTTTTCGACGACTGGGGAGTCGAGTACCTCTCAGCCCACCCCACCCTGGATGAGCTGATGAAAAAGGGTAAGGCCATGACCGGAAAGAACCCCAGAACCGGCGAGCAGAACTACGGTCTGCGTTTCACCGGAGGCAAATACGCCGCCGACTCGGCCATGAATATTTCCGAAGGCCTGGGTAACGTATGGGGAACCGGATTCAAGTGGACAGAGATGACCATTAACTTCGACACCCCTGAAATGATCAAAGCCGTACAGTGGATGAAAGACATCCAGGCCTACTGTCCTCCCGGAAACCTGGCCCGCCAGGGAGACGAGAAAATGTATACCCCTGACAACAACATCGCCATCAACATCCAGGACAATCCCAGCAGCCTGAAGAAAATCGAGGCTCTGGGCTGGGGTGACAGAATCGGCATCTCCTTCCTCTTCAAGAATGAAGAGTACGACATGGGAAACATGTTTGCCGGAAGCCCCGCCTGTATCGGCGCCAACTCCAAGGTCAAGGATATCGCATGGGAATGGCTGAAGTTCACCGCGTCCGAGACCTACCAGAAATACTTCTGGGACCAGTACCGCTCACTGCCCACCGTAAAGGCGGCTATGAACTGGGACTCCATCACTGCCCTGCCCCAGGTTGAAACCGTACTGGAAACCATGGGTTACCTCTGGGTACCCCGCTACCCCTACAGAGCCAGCCAGCCCCGGACCATCATCGGCGTCCAGGTTGAGAAGGCCATGCTGGGAGAGATGAGCCCCGCCGAAGCCATGAAGGCGGCCCAGGCAGAAGCTGACGCCTGGCTGAAAGAGCAGTAAGCCCTGTAACAGAGGGTGTCGCCGCGAAAGACCTCCCGGCGGCACTCTTCATTTCAATAAAACCAATAAGATAAGAGACTAAAATGCATCTTTATTTAATTCGCCATGCCGATCCCAACTATGATCCGGATGAACTGACGGCCATCGGTCACAAGGAAGCTGAGGCCCTGGCCCCCCGACTGAAGAATTACGGGGTCAACAGGATCTTCTCATCCAATATGACCCGCACCCTTCAGACGGCCCAGTACTCTTCGGATCTCCTGAATGTCCCTGTTGAGATAAAACCCTGGCTGATGGAACCGGAGCAGATCCGCATTACCCAGGACGGCTTCGACTATGTGATCTGGGATACCTACGGCGAGAAGATCCGGGACGGTGAGAAACTCCCCGGCCACGAGGACTGGCATACCCGAGCCCCCTTCAACGAAGGCCCCCTCTACAAGGACTGGCTGGAGTACAGAAGGCTTTTTGATCAGTTCCTGGCGGAATTCGGATATCACAGAGAAGGGGGACGCTACAGGGTGGATAAAAGGACGGATGACAGGATCGCCATATTCTGCCATAACGGCTCCCTTCTTATGACTCTGGCTCATCTGCTGGAGATCCCCCTGCCTCTGGTCTTCTCGGGACTCTACTGCTGGCCCTGCTCCCTGACGGATATCTACTTCGATCAGAGATCGGATGAGTGGGCCGTCCCCCGGGCCCTGCACATCGCGGATGTCTCCCATATGGCTATGGCGGGGCTGAAACCCCAGGCCCGGGGCATGGGCGACCGCTGTGACGAGTACTATTAAGATCCCGAGGCGGAAGACATCCCTGAGTCCGGGGCTGACCCTCCACAGCGGAGCGGGAGGGACTTTTCCCAACAGCCCCGGTTTCCTGGAGTTTGCCGCCCGCATCCGCCCTGATGTGACGGAACTGGACGTCAGGGCGAGTAGCGACGGCGTTGTGGTGCTCTCCCACGATCCTGAGATACGCTTTGGCAACGCCTGCTGTCCCATCGACTCCTACAAGCTGAAGGATCTCAAGAAGTTCAAGCCCGATCTGCTCACCCTGGAGGAGGCGGCGGAGTTCTGCCGCAGGCGGGGATTGTTTATGAATCTGGACCTGAAAACAGACAGGGCTCTGGAGGGGATCTACAACCTGACCAAAGAGACTCTGCCGAAGGAGAACTTCTATATCTCGGGATGTCACCCGGAACAGGCTCTGTTCATAAGACGGGAGTTCCCGGGCATGGGCATGCTCTTGAACACGGAGGGAGAGGAACTGGAAAGCCCCGATCCCGCCGTTTACAGGGAGTACTGCGAGTCCATGTTCGCCCGGGCGGCGGAGTGGGAGTGCCGCGGACTGAACGTCTGCTACAGGTCCTGTCGGCGGGAGATGATAGAGATGGCTCTCAAACAGGACATTCCCGCCATGCTCTGGACCGTAAACGATGAGTCTGGCATGCAGCGCTTCATGAAACCGGGGATCGGCTCCATAACCACAGACAGACCCGAGCTGTTCAGGCGGTTCTCCCTTTCCTAAACCAGATAACGCAGATAGACATAGCCGCTGGACACCGCCAGGGTGCAGACCATCACAGCCATGCCGTATTTTGTAAACTCCAGGAAACTGATCTGATAGCCGCTCCGTCCGGCGATACCGGCGCTCACCACATTGGCCGAAGCGCCGATCAGGGTGCCGTTGCCCCCCAGACAGGCGCCGATGGCCAGGGACCACCAGACCGGACCGATACCGGCGGCGCCGATGTCCTGTCCCAGACGCTCTACCAGGGGGATCATGGTGGCCACATAGGGAATGTTGTCCAGAAAGGCGGAGAGGAATCCGCTCACCCAGATAATGGACTCGGAAGTAACCGTCACATTTCCCTTCGTCAGGGCCAGGTACTTCTCCGCCAGGAAGTTGATCACGCCCATCTCCACCAGACCGCCCACCATGATAAACAGGCCTATAAAGAAGAAGATGGTGGACCACTCCACCTCGTGGAAGAACTCCTCCACATCCTCGCCCCCGGCCAGCAGCATCAGGGCAGCCGCGCCGCCCAGGGCGACGGTGGAAGGTTCCATACCGGTCACCGAGTGTAAGAGAAAAAAGACCAGAACGGCACCCATGACACAGAGGCTTTTTACAAGAAGGACCCTGTCCTTGATAGAGGCGCTCTCATCAAAGTCCATGATACGGGCCCGCCGTTCCATGCTGACGTCCAGATCCTTACGAAAAAAGAACCAGACCATAAGAGCATGAAGGGCCATAAGGACCAGAACAAGGGGGCCCATATTGATCAGGAACTCCGTAAAACCCAGCCCGGCGGCACTCCCGATCATGATATTGGGAGGATCTCCGATCAAGGTGGCCATGCCGCCGATATTGGAGGCCAGAGCGCAGCTGATGATAAAAGGCAGGGGAGAGAGGCCCAGCTCCACGGAGATCAGGATGGTCACGGGCGTCAGGATCAGTACGGTGGTCACATTGTCCAGGAGGGCCGAGAGAATCGCGGTGATCACAGAAAAGAGGATCAGGATGCGCACGGGGTCGCCGTGGACCAGCTTGGCCGCCCATATGGCGATGTATTGAAACAGTCCCGAACGCTTGGTGATACCCACGATCACCATCATACCCACCAGCAGAAAGATCACGTTCCAGTCGATCTCCTCATAGGCCAGATGTTCGTTGATGATTCCCATGGCGATAAAGAGAACCGCACCGCCCAGGGACAGAATAGTCTTGTTCACGACCTCCAGAGAGATCAGTATAAAAAGGAGTATAAAAAGGCTTACGCCTACTATAATATGTATCATAATCAGGCCCGAATTACCTTCTTCAGTATGGATGATTCGTTGAGCATGCCCACGACCTTATCGCCGTCGACAACCGGAATATGGCGGACGCCTTTGGAGATGATCAGCATCACCGCCTCGATGATGGACGCGTCCCGGGAGATTTTCCTTGTGGGAGGCCTCATAATCTCCTCCACAAGAATACGGTCCTCTTCCCTCAGAAGAGCCTCAAAGGGTTCAAGGGTTCGCAGGAAGCTGACATTACCGAGCCTCTTGGCGTAGTCAGGCACCCCCTTCGAAAGGAGGTCCTTGATGGTCACCTCTCCGATCTGTCGCCCCTCGTCATCGACCACGGGGATAAAGCTCACCTTTCTCTGGTAAAAGAGATCCGCCAGTTGAGCCAGGGTGTTGTTCCTGCGGCAGGTGACGAAATCCTCCTCCAGAATATCCCCCACGGTAACCTCTTTTTTTATCTCCATGGTATTCAGCACATCGTGGATTTTCTGGGGAGTCTCCCCCATCAGGGAGTCCAGAAACTCTCCGTCATTGAAGTAAGTTCCCAGGGAGGAGAGTACGGGAAGATAAAGAGAGGAACCGGCCTTGGATGTCAGAAAGAAGATCAGCACCTTCACCTCTCCCTGCTCCGTTTCAAGGGTTTTTGAGGGCACCCACATCCCGATAAGGATGTCTTCATAGTTCTCCAGCCGTCCGTGGGGAATGGCGATTCCCGGAGGTAGAACGGTACCGCCCAGAGCCTCACGCTCCTGGACGATCTCCCGAATCCGTTCGGAAGAGACAGGAAACTTCTCCCTTTTCACAAACAGTTCGATCAGACCGTCCACCGCCTCCACGACGGAGGAGAAGCGGTCTCCCGTGATGATATATTCTTTTTGAATCAGTGAGCCCAGTTTCATACGGCCTCCTCCATCTGTTCGGCTTTGCGGTCAAACTCAGCCATTTTACGTGATATCAGCTGCTGTATACGGCGGAACTCGATGATTCCGGCGGCCCTGCCCTCGGCATCCACCAGGGGAACCGAGGGGATCTGACTCTTTTTAAAGAAGCTGTAGATCTCGGCGGCACTGGTTTCGGCGGTGCAGCTGTACTGTACTTTGTCCATAATATCATGAGCCAGCAGGAATCGGTCGAAGGCTGAGGCACCGAAACTGTCCTTCAGTTTCTCAATAGGAAGGATCCCCGTCAGAGTCCCTTCCCCGTTGACAACGGGATAGTAGAAGTTATCCCGTTCGGCAAAGATCTCAAGGATGCGGGAGAGCTTTTCATCCTCCCTGATAAAGGGGATCTCCCGGTCCGCCAGGTCTCCGGCCCGGCTCTGCCTGATCAGATCGTCCTCGGTGATATTGAGCCCCGCCTCGCCTGATTTCGTCACCGCATAGCGGACGAAATTGGGCCCTATGATCTGTACAACAAAGGTGGTAGCCGTTACGACCAGAAGGATGGTGTCTCCTATAGGCCCCTTGAAGTTCTGCCCGGCGACGATGGACAGTCCGATGGCCACACCCGCCTGGCTGAGGAGACAGAAGGGAAGGTAGCGTCTGACGGTCCGGGGCGCTTTTGAAAGGGATGCCCCCACAACGGAGCCCAGAGCTTTGCCGAAAATGCGCCCGAGGATATAAAGAAGAGCCAGCAGGGCCGCCACAGGAGTCAGTCCCGAAACATTCAGATTGGCTCCCACCAGAACAAAGAAGAGGATGTAGACGGGAGGGGTGAACTTCTCCACCAGCTGAAAGGTTTTCTTGCTCTTTCGGGGGATGTAGTTGGCCACGAAGAATCCCAGAGACATGGTGGAGAGGATGACATCGATCTCCAGCAGCTGAGCCGCCCCGATCAGGAGCAGAATCGCACCGATGCTGAAAGCCAGGATCTTGTCGTCGTCCATATAGGAGCGGATCACCCTGCGGATGATAAAGCCGGCGGCGATCCCGATAAGAACGGCCATCCCGATTTCCCAGGCCAGATCACCCAGGCCGGCCAAAAAGCCGCTGTCCCCCTGTCCGGTAAGCATTCCCGTGATACTGGATGCCAGAGCGAAAAGAAGCAGGGCGAAGGCGTCGTCCATGGCCACGATCCCCAGAACCATGGAGGTCAGAGGCCCTTTGGTCTTGTTCTCCCAGAGTACGTCGGTGGTGGCCGCGGGGGCGGTGGCCGATGAGATCGCACCCATCAGAAGACCGAAGGAGACGGCCAGGGGCCAGCTTTGAAAAAGAAGGTACCCCATGCCTATCATCAGAGCCGAGACGATCAGAAAAGCGCCCATGGCCTCCATGACCAGGATCAGGGTGAACTGCTTGCCGTACTTCTTCAGGGTGGCGATCTTCAGCTCCCCGCCGATCATAAAGCCGATCAAGCCCAGAGCAAAAAAGTTGAAAGGCTGCAGGGTTTCGATGATATGCTCATTGAGAAATCGGATACCCGTGCGTCCGAGGAGCACACCCAGACAGATATAACCCACCACCTGGGGGATCTTCATCTTCTGAAACATCCTTCCCACAAAGGTTCCTCCGAAGAGAACCACGCCGATCAGAAAGATCAGGTTCAGATGTTCCGTATTGATATGATTTGTAATAAAGTCCAGGAGCATCAGGCATCCTCCCCCGTTAGAACGGACCTGATCTCATCAGGACTGTCCGCCTCAACAAGAGCCTGACAGACAGCCTCGTCCTTGAGGCGTCCCACAATAAGAGAGAGTATCCTGAGATACTCCTTGTGCTGATCGGCTCCCACCAGAATCATAAAGACCATTTTTACGGGAATGCCGTCCAGGGATTCATAATCCTCAATCCCTTCGGGCTGTATCCCCACCAGGATACGGGGCTCTTTAACCCCTTCAAAGCGGACATGGGGGATTCCGATTCCCTGTCCTATGCCCGTGCTCATAATCTGCTCCCTGTAGAAGATCTCCCTGCGGAGACCCTCCAGATCCTCGATGCCCGAGGCGGCATCCATCATCTCCATGAGAGATTCGGTCTTGGTCGTGCTGTTCAGAATCATACAGCACTCTTTATTTATCAGATTCTTCAGAATCATTTTATCTCCTACTGTGCCCCGCACAGCCTCATCAAAAAAATTTCTTGTATAGCTCTTCTCTGTCACAGCGGCTCAGAAGGTCTCTGACCCGCAGCTCATCGGACAGACAGTCCATCAGATTCATGACCTCCAGCCTCTCCCTGGCGGGTTCGGGAGAGAGGATCAGAAAAACAAGCCTCGCTCTCCTTTCCGTCAGGGAGGAGATGGCTATCCCCCTTCTCGAGTATCCGGCCACAATCCCGGAATGTTTGACATGGCGTCCCCGGGCGGCGGAGAGGTGAAGCAGCAGGATTCCCGATCCCAGCAGGGTGGAGCTGATCCCTTCGCTGCGGGCCAGATCCTCAAGAAACAGATCCGCTTCTTCCAGCATTCCCCCGGAAGAGGCCGTTCCGGCCAGCTCTCTCAGGATGGCCCAGAGAGACTCTCCCTCCAAATCCGTAAAACTCTCAGGCCCAAGCCGGTTCAGCAGAGAATCATTTTCACCGGAGGCAGCATCATCCGCACCCGGCAGGACCATCTGACCGGCAATCCACTCTTCCAGTACGGGAGTGAAAAAGCGCCACTGATTGGCAATTTTGGCGCAGGGAATCTCGCCGTGCTTGACCAGCCTCAGGACCGTTTTATCCGAGAGTTTCAGGTAATTTGCGACATCCGCAACGGTCATCATCATACCCGTCTTCCCTATCAGACGGCTTTCAGGATTTCGCTGTTTTCCGTCTGTACCGAGTCATCTCTGCGGACAAGATAGTTCAGAACCGAAGCGCAGCTGACCTCGCCGATCAGATGGTTTTCCTGGTCGACCACGGGCAGACTCTCCCGTTCGGTGGTTTCGAACTTCTGAAGGACTTCGGCAAAGCTGCTGTTCAGACTCAGGGTTTCTGGGGAGTATTCCATCACATCGTCCATCCCCAGGGTTCGGACCCGTTCCATAAAGGCCTGCCGGCTGTTTCCGTCGATGATCATCAGAGAGGGGCCCATAAACGCAAGAAGTCTGCGTTTATCGATGCGTCCCTTCAGAATATTTTCATCGTTGACGATATAAAAGCCGCCGCAGTTCTGCAGAGAAGAAAGGCTGTTCAGGCAGTCGCTGACATTGACGGTTTTGAGCTCTTCACGGCTCATGATTTCGGTGATATGGGTATTCTTCATAGTATGCCTCCCGGGCAATAGAGTCTTGTGGTTTAATCTGCTTTCAATAGAGTCGTTTGAGTCGATAAAAGGGATTAAACGGCGGGAGGGGCTCTGAGAAGATGGGAAAAGGCGGTGAAGGTTTCCCGGAGAGCGAAGTCCTCTTCACGACGGACAAAGCTCCTGACCGGGAATCTGTAACCGGTCCGGTGGACAACGGGCAGAAGGGCGGGAAGGATGCGGACCCGGCTCTCCTGCACCTCATTCTCTTCACAGAGAAATTCGGCGCTTCCTTCTTCTGTCGTCGAAGGAAGTCCTGCGCTGTCCATCTGCATTCCGGCCTCTCCCCGGGGGGAGAGAAAAAAAGAAGAGAACCCTTCCAGCTCCAGGCCGGTTAACACAAAGAATAGTAGTGCTGTCAGGGCGATTCCCTTCTTCATAAGCTATATGTACTCCCCATTAAAAAAATGGTCAATAGGGAAAAGGCAACTTTTAAAGGAATATGGCGGCATTTAAAAGAACATAAAGACCAAAAACAGAAAAACAGGGAATATTCTAGAAACTAACATCCAAAAGCCGCTTTCCAAAGAACTTGATGCCGATCAGTCCCAGGGGAGCGGTAAAGAGTATGGCCAGGACCGCCAGGGCCAGGATGGTCTGCCCTGCGGCGATCCCGTTCTGCAGGGCGACGGAGCCCAATGCGGCCTGAACCGTAGCCTTGGGAAGATAGGCGATCACACAGAACCAGCGCTCCTTGCGGTTCAGCCGGGACCCCAGGGTGGAAATCAGAACCCCCAGGGAACGGAAAACCAGTCCGATGGATATGACCAGAATTCCCTTGAGTCCCGCACTCATGGCGGTGGGAATATCCACGGCGAGGCCGATCAGCACAAAGAGAACGATCTCGGCAAAGATCCAGATCTTCTTGAACTTCACCGCCAGCTCATGGGCCACATGTTCGGCTCCTTCGAGAAGAACAAAGCCCACGGTCATAATCCCCAGCAGGGCCGCACTGTGGAGGATGTCTCCCAGGGTGAGCAGAAAGACCGCAGCCGTCAGGAGGACGAGGGTTTTCTCTGTGGCCCTGATCCTGTCATGATGCTTTGAGAAGGACTTGACCAGAAGCCATCCCACAAGGATACCGGGCAGGATACCGGCGGCAATGGAAACGGGGATGGAGAGGAGGGCCCGCCCCACATTGACGCCCTCTGATCCGGCCAGCCCCAGAAAGACGGAAAAGAAGGTGATGGCAAACACATCGTCTGCAGAGGCCCCGGCCAGCACAATGGAGGGAACCTCGTTCTTCTCGCCGTAGCGGGCCTCCTTCAGATCCAGCATGGTGGGGACGATAACCGCCGGTGAGACGGCGGCGATCATAAAGGCGGTCAGCCCGGCGGTGTAAAGATCGAAACCGAAGAAGGAACGGAACAGAAAGATCAGGACTCCCCCCTCCAGGAGACAGGGGATGAAGGTCATAAGCACCGCCGTCATCCCCGCCCTCTTCAGGGTGGCCTTGCTCAGCCCCAGCCCCGCACGGAGCAGGATCACGATCAGGGCCATGGACTTGAGCATGGGCTCCATCTCCCAGAGGACGGGAGAGATATCCGATTTCAGAAAAGCCCCGGCGGCAATACCGAAGATCACCATCCCCAGGATATTGGGAAGTTTCAGCTTTGTGAAAAGCCGGGATGAAAGCCATCCCCCCAGAAGGATGACGGCCAGGGTCAGGTTGATAGACATGGAACCTCCGTAGAAATCCGGAGGACAGAACACTCCTGCGGGTTTCAATAATTGGAAATTGAAATTACACAGGAGTCATCAGCCGCAGGACGCTGGGGCGGTTAACGGCGAACTCCATCACCATTCAAATATGAATCATAGCTTAGCGTTCAACCCACCCGCTGTCAATGTCTGCCGGCTCAACCCTCTTCCACCGCCTCGATCCTCAGAATGCCGTCCTTCTTCATAACGATCCTGTACTGATAAAAGGTATCGGGCTCGTCCGAGTTTCTCCTTTTGAGGGCGGCCACGAGATAGACCCGGTAGACCCTGTTCCCCTTTATCTTCAACTTCTTCCCCTTCTCCAGGCGGTAGAAGATATCCTTGGGGTCGTCCATCTCTCTGAGCCAGTCATCGATCTGAATCCTGACAATTTCGGTCACGCCCCTCAAGCGCGTATGATTGCTCCTGAGCTTACGGGCATCAAAGCGTATCAGCCTCTTGTAATGGATCACATCCTCCTCAGGCAGAATGGAACGGAAGGGATTGGGCTGTCTGTAGCGCAGGGCCCTGACATTGTCAGGGACTCCGGAGGCGCTCATGTAACTTACTTTTCCCTTGGAGATCCCCACAGGTCTGTCCACGGCGGGATCTTTGAGTATGCTCAGCTGATCAGAGGCCAGACGGGGAAGAGAACGGCCGAAGACCTCTCTTAAAATCTCTTTGATCCGGTCTTTGAAGATATAGGAGAGAACAATCAGCAGTATCCAGGGAGTGCTGTTGGGAGCATAGAGACGACCTGCAAATATGGTAACCAGAACGGCGAAAATCATAGCCACGCCGGCGGCGGCTCCCGCCAGCATATGGGCGATGCGCCGGGGGGCCCGGCTCTCGGCGCTGTTCATATACATGGCCGACTGGGACCATTTTTTCAGAATACTCTCCCGGTAGGCCAGACGCTCTCCCGAGCGCTCATCCTCCTCACGGTAGAGATACTGGTAGTTCATGGAGCGACGGTATTCGGTCTCCTTGTGAGTCACGGACTCCAGCTTCTCCCGCAGCTCGGCAGGTTTATCCATCATACCGCAGTAGGAGAACAGGCGGTTCAGGTTACGCTCTGTAATGATACTGATCGTCTCATCCGCCCAGGCCAGGGCCTCTCTCTGCTTTGCCGTTACGCTGGGCTCCAGAAAGAGGGTATGCAGTTCACGGAAGGATTTCAGAAAGATCTTCAGTTCGTCCAGAAACTGAAGGATCCGTTTCCGGCAGGCCGGTTCCCTGTTTCCACCGGTCAGTTCAATGCGGAGCATGATCACAAAGCCCGCCATCTCCGCCCGGAAGATATTGGCCAGCATCTGCAGCTCATAGAGGATGCGGTCGCGTCCGGAGGACCTCTCCATGGAAGAGGAAGAGAGAGAATTGCGTATCCGGAAGAGGGGGCTCAGATCGCACTCGGAGTCAACGAGAAGGGGAAGAGAGAGGGCAGGAGAGGAGAAGCGGGTGTAGATCTGAACATTGCTCAGAAAACGCTCCACCCCTACCCGGTTATCGCTTACATGGAGCTGAGAGGGGAAGAAGAAGTAGAAGTCCATATCGAACACCGGCCGGGTCTGGTCGTCGGTCAGAGGGTACTCCGTCTTGATCTCCAGATGGCGCTTGCTGTGGGTTCGAATGAAACAGTTAAACATGCTCCCTCCCTTTTTGTTAGAATTGCGTTAGAATTTTAACAATCAGTATACCCCATTTCCTTCATTCGTCCATACACGTCTTCGGATGTTCCCTTGAAGGGACCGGGGGCCTCCATCTTCATGGAGCAGAGAGCGGCGGCGTACCAGACCGCTTCCTTCGGAGAAGCGTCCAGCCTCTTGGCCATATAGGCGGCGAAGGTGGTGTCCCCCCGTCCCGTCCGCCCGGAGAGGTTTGAGGGGTTGTAGGGCGCTCTGAAGAACTCGCCGTCCACCAGGACCAGAACCTCCGTGTTATGGGTGACCATTACCTCTCTGGCTCCCAGAGCCGCCAGTTTTTTTGCGGCTTCCTCTCTGTCCGAAAGACCGGTCATGATTTCGGCCTCGGCCGCATCGGTTTTCAGGTATGTGATCTTCGGCAGCAGTTCTGCGGCGGCATCCCAGTTCCTGAAAAGAAGTTCTCCCTCCTCGCTGCAGCGGAGAAGGCCCTGGGCATCGATACCCACATCCCCCTTACCCGCAAAGAAGGGGATAAAGTCATCGGGAATCTCACCGCGGAAGAGACCGGCCAGATGATAGATACGGCTCTCGGTTTCGGGAAACCCTTCCGTCTTGAAAGGATCGGCCTGGGACAGGAGGGTAACATCCCGTCTCTCCTGCTTTTCATCCAGATAGACGTTTTCTATGCTTGTTGTCTTTGCAGAGGGGAGACGAACCACGTCCACCCCTCCCTCACGCATAACATCCAGAGACTTGTCATCCTCTTCGGCAGCGCAGGTAAAAACCCGGACGGCAGCGCCGGTCTTTGCCGCGGCTATGGAGGAGTAGATGACAGGTCCGCCGGTGAAACGGTCCTCGTCTCCTCCCTTGTAGATCATGATATCCTTGGAGACGTGCCCCACCATGGTGATATCGAATTTCATGTAATAACTCCTGAAATTATTTTATTAAGGATACTGCCTACTCCGCCCTCTCCATGGGGAGGAGCAATCAGATCCGCATTTGCTTTCAATTCTGCGTGCGCATTATCCATGGCGACCCCCAGACCTGCGGCGCGTATCATCTCCAGATCATTCGGGTTGTCCCCGAAGCAGACGATATCGTCCAGAGAGAGGTCCAGATATTCAGCCAGCTCCGCCAGGGCGACGCCCTTGTTCACACCGGAGGGAAGGATTTCCAGATAGTTGAACTCCGACTGAATCAGATCGCCTTCGCCGTTAAAACGCTCCCGGTAGGCATTGAACAGGCTGTCGTCATCCGCGATCATCAGGATCTTGGTCACCGGTTTTTCCACCAGGACGTCCAGAGAATCGACGGTGATGCAGCTGTATCCGTCTCCCTCCTGGAAGGTCCGGATATGGGAAGTCTGCTCTCTGACGTAGGCCTCACCCCCGGAATAGTAGATGGAGTCGAAGGGAAAGTCCTTCGACAGATCCAGGGCCTTTCGCACATCTGAGGGCTCCAGACAGTGCTCCCGGATCACGGTCCCCTTCTCCGGATCGTAAATACGGGCGCCATTGTAGAGGATGACGGGCACATCGATCATAAGCTCGCGACAGTAGCGTTTTACCGATTTCTCTATTCTGCCGGTGGCCAGAGAGAAGTGCCCTCCCCGCCTTTTGAATTCTGCTATCATTTCATGGTTAAGAGCGGGAATATCTTTATTCCGGTCCACAAGAGTACCGTCTATATCACAGACCGCAAGCTTATAGGTCATAATCCTTCCTTTTCAATACTGCCGGAAAGTCTTTCAGGCTGTCCCATACATTCACAGGTATAAAAAAACCGGCGGCCCCCCGTACGGTTCCAGAAGGAGCAGGAAGCCGCAGGGGCCCGCCGGGGCAGAGGCATATTTCAAATTCTCGTCAGGGAATCCACTGACGACTGAGACTCCCGCAGAGGCAGCTCTGCGATATAAACGGTTCCTGCAGAAACAGCAGCCTGAGAATTATTCTTTGTACTTCTATCTCCGTATCCGGCAAGAAGCAGTACAAGGCCCAGTGCTGCGGCGACGCCGATCATTATCTTGATTCTCATAATCTCTCCTCATTACGCACACGTGTGTGCTAAGAGCAGCAAGCGCGCCGCTCACACGTGTGCGTTCAGTATACTATCCACTCACGAAATTTGTAAAGCTTTTCCTTATCCGATTTCGAGGTTTTCTGCCCCGGACTTCAACAGGATTCCCGGATCACAAGCTGCGGGGGCAGAACTGTCCTTTCAAGAAGCCCTTCCCCCGCCATCAGGCGGAGCAGGCGGTCGCAGGTTTCCAAGGAGATATCCCGGGTAGGCTGCCTGACGGAGCTGAGCTCCGGCTCCACATAGGTACAGAGCTCAATATCGTCATAACCGATCAGAGCGATATCCTCCGGGATACGGATGCCCCTCTTCTTCAACTCCTTCATCACCCCCAGGGCCAGAATATCGGTGTGAGCAAAGATTCCATCGATAGAACCCAACAGCGGTTCAAGCCTTTTCACAGTTTCCCTGCCGCAGTTCAGGGAATATCCCCCGGGCACGATATATTCGGGAACAAGAGGGAGCCCTCCATCCTTCAGGGCGGCCTCATAGCCTCTGGTTCGCTGAAAGAACTCATCTCTGCTGTCTTCCCTCACGAGGCAGAGGATATTTTTGCAGCCCCTTTTTATCAGCTGATCCGTTGCCAGATATCCACCCCGATAATGATCGCAGTAGACCGCATTGACCTGACCTAATTTTTTTGAAGGTATCTTATGGGAAAAGACAAAGGGCACCGATCTATCCCGCAGGAAGTCTACGGTCTCCCGGGTGATCCCGGAGCAGAGGATAATCAGACCGTCCACACGGCGCCGTTTTACCAGCTTCCTGATATTATCCTTGTCCGTTACGTTATTGCGGGGGAATGTTGTTATGGTGTCCAGGTCCTCTTTCTCCAGGCGCTGACGGATATGGCGGAGAAAGGCATTGGTGAAGAAGTGAAGATTGGCGGTCTGATAGTCCTCATCCATAATGATGCCGATGGTATTCGTCTTACTGGTGTTCAATCCCCTGGCATTGGCATTGAACTCAAATCCGAGATCCTCAGCGATCTTCTTTATTTCGGCTCTGACGGCATCGGAGACTCCGGGCTTATCATTGAGACAGCGGGAGACGGTGGAATGGTTCACACCGGCAATTCGGGCGATATCTTTAATGGTAACCGGCATAGTCTCTCCACTTTAAAACTCAGAGCCCCCCTTTAGGGGCTTTGAGTAAAAGAATAGATCAAAAGGAAGAAATGTCAATGGGATCAGGGGTTTCCCACTATATTATGAAGAAGGTCTATCCGGTTGGTGGTAATGGAGGAAACGCCCATTTCGGCAAAGCGGAGCATATCCGCTTCACTGTCAACGGTCCAGACCATTATCGGGAGGCTTCGCAGCGAAGCATAGTCCACAAGCTCGGGACGGCAGAACAGATAGTTGACATTCAGTCCGCAGCATCCGAGACGCGAGCCCTCGGAAACGATATCCTGAACCCTTTCCATATAAAGAGCCGGTTCCACATCCAGTTCCTCATCCCTCACATTCAACAGGACTCGAAGGTCCGAAATTCTCCTCCTCAGATAGAGGACCTCTTGAGAAAAACAGCCGGAAATGATGATATCCCGGGTCTGCTTCAGACTCTCAAGTTCAAAGATAAGAGCGTCCGCTGCAGAAAGCTCCTTCAGGTCCAGATTCAGAAAGAGCTCTTCCTCCCTCCTGTATTTCAGAACATCCCGCAGGGTGACAAGGTCCGGCTTCACTCTGTGAAGCTCATCCAGATCATACTCCTTCAGGATATACTGCCGCCCTTCTGCTTCGATATAGGGATCATGACAGAGGACGGCCGTATTATCCCGGGTACGTCTTACATCCACCTCGATAATATCCGGCTTGTAGGAGGCTGCGGTCTTCAGATATTCCAGACTGTTGGGTTCGGTTCCCAGAGCGCCGCTGTGCAGTGTTACGAGGGGGTGCTTCTTCATCATTTCAGACTCACCGAAAATCCCTGGGTGTAGTACTTGTAAACATAGCTGGAGAAGAAAAGGACCGGCAGGGTCGTCAGAAGACCGATACCCATCAGTTCTCCCCAGAGAGTCTCATACTCACCGATAAAGTTGACGATGACCAGAGGCAGAGTCTGAAGGGAAGGCGTTCTGATAAAAAGCAGAGCGAAAAGGAACTCGTCCCAGGCGGCGATAATGCTGAAGATGGAGGTGGCGATGATTCCCGTCCGTGCCAGGGGCAGTACGATGCGTGTCAGAATGTAAAGCTTTCCGGCACCGTCGATCATGGCAGCCTCTTCAAAGGTTGTGGGCAGCCCTTTCAGAAATCCGAAAATCATCCAGATGCAGTAAGGCAGAGTATAAACCTGATAGACCAGGACCAGTCCCAGACGGCTATTGAGCAGTCCCATCTTGATAAAGACATTATACAGGGGGATGGCCAGGACTACGGGGGGCAGTATCTTTACAACCAGAACCCAGATCAGGAACAGACCGTTTGCCTTGAAGGGGAACTCATGCCTGACAAGGGCGTAGGACGCCAGAGTGGAGAGAGCCAGGGAGAGCAGGGTCGCCGAGGCGGCCACGATCAGGCTGTTGAAAAGATGGCGGAAAAATCCGCTCTGTACGACGGAAATGTAGTTCTCCAGAGTAAAAATCTGGGGAATCAGGGTCGGAACCGGCGAGATGACCTCGACGGGAGTCTTCAGGGAGGTCACCAGTATCCAGTAGATGGGAAACAGGGTAACCAGCATGGTGATAAGGAGTATGGTCCAGAAAAGAGGACTTCTCCTGTCGTTTTTCACATTCATTTTTCAGTCCTTCTTTAAGATATTCCGGATGTAGATAAAGGAGATGCCCGCGACAACGACAAGGACATAGATGGAGGCGGTTGACGCCTTGCCCATGTTGAAGTAGGAGAATCCCTCCCGGTAGATATAGTAGGACAGGGTCTCTGTGGAGTTTCCGGGGCCTCCCTGGGTCAGGGCGTAGACCTTACCGAAAAGCTTGAAAGTATCTATGGTCCTGAGCATGATCAGAAGCATGATCTGGTCCGACAGTATGGGGAGGGTGATCCGGAAGGTGGTCTTCAGATAACTGGCGCCGTCCAGCTGGGCCGCCTCGAAGATCTCCTCGGGGATGGACCCCATGGAGGCCTGCATCATGATAAAGGCGAAGGGAGTCCACTGCCAGATATCCACAATAACAATGGAGAACAGGGCCTTGCTCTGATCGATCAGCCAACCTATCCCTTCTCCGCCGACTCCGCGAAGAATATAGTTGAAAAGACCTATATCGTAGTGATACAGGGTCTTCCAGACCGCGCAGACAACCATGGATGAAACCATCATGGGGAATATGGCGATAATCATAAAAGTCTTCTTGCCCCTGAAGTGTCCGAAGAACAGAAGGGCCATAACGATTCCCAGCCCTACCTCGGCAGCCGTGGCCAGCATGGAGAACACAAGGGTGTTGAGAAAGGCTTCTCTGAATATGGGTTCTGTCAGAATGGAGAAATAGTTCCCCAGACCGATAAATTGTTTGTCGTCGTTAAGATAGTTGTACTTAAAGAATGATAGTGAAAATACATTCAATACGGGATAAATCGTAAGCCACAGCATTATAAGGAATGCGGGCAGGATAATCAGATAGTAAAATCCCGATCTGTTAAATCTGTTTTGAATCATAATAATAAAGCTCCGGTGAAAGGGTGTCCGGGGGACGGATCGTCCCCCGGGGAGGGGCTGCAGAGCCCGCAGGCCCTGCAAAATGGTTCTTTTATTTAAGAACGTCCTTGATTCCCTTTTCTGCTTCGGCAAGGGCCTTTTCTGCGGACCACTCTCCGATAAGAGCGAACTGAAGGGCTGTTCCCAGCTGGGCTTCGATCTCTTTCCACTTGGTGGTTCTGGTACGGGCTACGCCGTTGTTCAGAGCATCGACCTGAGCGGGATACCAGGGGTACTTCTTAACCAGGGAAGCGCTGTCGTAAACACTGGCTCTTGTGGGGGGATTACCGGAAGCTTCGGCCATGTCGTTCTGCATCTTTTCGCTGGTGGCAAAGTTGATGAAGTCAAAGGCGGCCTCTTTGTTCTTGGAGGCTTCGGGGATACCGATCATCCAGACGCCGATCATGGGAGAGGACTTTTCAACCTGTCCGGGATGCTTGATGACCTTGACCTTGCCTACAACGGAGGACTCGTTGGGGTCTTCCAGTTTGTTGATCCAACCGGGCCATACTTCGGTTACCACGGCGGCCTTACCGGAGTAGATGGCGTCCTTAACCTGGGCCGACTGATACATGGCTACGCCTTCGGGAGCATACTTGCTCAGTTCAAGGAAGTAGTTGAGAGCGTTAAGAGCCGCGGGAGAGTTGACGGTGACATTGCCCTGATCGTCGAGAACCTTGGCTCCGAAAGACCAGAAGATGGGGAGGAATCCGGTGACAATGGGATTTCCCTTGCTTCCGCGGAAAACAACGCCGTTTACATCGGCTTCGTTCTCTCCGATAGTCTTAACGGCGGTCATAACCTGATCCCAGGTATCGGGAGCTTCAAGACCGTATTTTTTAAAGAGGTCGGTTCTGTAAGCGAAAAGCTCAACGTTTCCGGCAAAGGGAAGAGCGAACAGATCACCGCTGTCCTTATAGGGATAGCGTCCCAGTTTGAGAGCGGAAGGGATAAATCCGGCAAGATCAGCCCCCTTGGCGTACTCATTCAGATTGGCCAGCCAACCCACCTTCTGAAACTGTGTGATATTGGGATCGTCAATAAGGATAACATCGTAGGTGCCGAGACCGCTCTTCATGTCGATAACGGTTTTTTCGAAGAGACTGCCTCCCGAAAGCTTAAGGATCTCAAAATCCGTTTCGGGATGGGCAGCCTTATAGGCGTCCGCTGCCAGCTGCATGGAATCGCCATAAGATCCGTCACGTCCGGCGATAGTCAGCTTGACCTTCTTATCACCTGCTCCTGCTTCCTGCTGACCGGCTGCGAAAAGAGAAGCGGTCATCAGTGCCACTAAAATAATAGAAATAGTTTTCTTCATAAGAAGTTCCTCCTGGTAATTCATAATATAAACAGCTTCAGAACCGCGCAATTTTTTTTGTTTTTTTACTTAATAAGCCATTTTTGCTTGTTAAATTGTATTTGTTTAGCAAATAATGGGGAAAAATGGGGAGACGGCTATGGCAAAACACAGATTAAAGCGCAAAGAACTGGTGGAATCCCTGTTTTATCTTTTTTCCCAGGAGTACGACAGTTGGGACCTTGAATCCATCATGGAGATACGCATCCCCATCGAAGATGTGATCCGTTATCTCCAGGACCGGTTCTCCGTCTCCTACAGCGGCAATCAGTGGATCTTCACCCAGATCAGGAACTACGAGGAGGAAACGGGGACCCGTTTATTCGACAAGGAGAAGGATGAAAAGGGGCGGATCTATATGAAGCTCCACCCCAGGATGGAGGCCTTCTCCCAGAAGAAACACCTCTATGTTTCCCAGAAAATAAAGGTGTGCAACGGAATCTACGATCAGATTATCAATACCCCCGGCCTGGGGAGTCCCGAGCGTCCTATAAGCCTCCTTCTGGGAGCGGGAAGCACCGTCTTCCATCTGGCCAACATCATCGCAGACCGCAGCATAGAGGACAACAGAACCTATAAGATCTTCACCCAGAACATCAGCGTCATCAACCGCTTCCTGGAATCCAATGTCAACCATGACAGAATTGAAGTGTACACCCCGGGAGGGAGTATGGATCCCGTCACCTACTCGGTTATAGGCTCTTACGAACAGCTTTTCAACTCCCTCAGTTTCGACTATATCATCCAGGGGACCTCCTTCCTTGCGGACGGCCGGCTCTACGTGGAGCAACAAAGAGAATCACTGGTAAAGAAGGAGATCCTCCGGAAGGCGGAAGGCAGGAAGATACTCGTCCTGACAGGGCATGAGGTTCGACCGGCGGTGCATGTAGACAGCGAAGCTTTCGGCCGTATGGAAGACTTCGACTACCTTGTGATCCCCAACAACAGGGAGAGCTGTGAAAAGAATATCGACCGGATGCTCCGGGAAAACGAATCTCTGCTGAAACCGGAGATCATCAACTGGAATTACAGAATTTTCGGCATAGGCTGACTCCGCAAAACGATCAGGACAGTCTCGTTCCCGGCTCCGATTGATTCTATCGAAGCGGCGACAGATCTGCCGGAAATTTCAAGCGGATTTGCATTGCACGGCTCATATAATTTATAATCAATGCTAGCAAAAAAGATTGAAAAACAAAGTCCCGTGAGGAGATCCCATGAACGTTCAGTCCATTAAAGTCAAAGTTCCTGCCCTTATATTGCTGCTTGTCATATTCCTGTTCTCCCTAAACGGAGTGCTCACATTCAGCCGTTTTACACGGACCCTTACGGAGTCCACCTATGAGCAGGCCGAAGCCAGACTGAATGCCACGGTCAATGATGTGGAAGCCTTTCTGCAGGAGAAGATGGCAGTGCCCTGGATTCTGTCACGGGATCGGAATATCATCAATTTCATGAAAGAGAGCGAATGGCGCTACTACTACACGACGCCGGAATCTCTGCCTGAGGGAGAGGAGGAAGAGATAATCGCAGCCCTTCCTGCAGAGCTGCGAAGACAGGCGGAAGCCATTCCCGTGGCGGACAGGGAGACTCCGAGAGATCCGGAGTTGTTGAAAAAATACATGAATATTGCCGAAAGCATGAAAAACATCACCGACGGCGATCCGGATCTTATGCTCAGCTATGTAGGTGTAGAGAAATCACAGGAGTTCTATTCCCATCCCGACGCCTGGAAGGGACGCCGGGGATTCTATATCAAGACCAGACCCTGGTATACGGATGCCCTGGAGGCAGGTGAAACGATTCTGACCGCGCCCTATATCGACGGGATCACCGGGAAACTGGTTATCTCTGCCGTAACCCCTGTATTTGAGGGGGGGGATATCCTGGGAGCGACGGCTATTGACCTCTCCATCTCCACAATACAGGAGCTTGTCAGCGGTCTGACCCTGGATGTGGAGAGTTTTGCCTTCCTGACTGACAGCGAGGGACTGATTATCGCCCATCAGGATGAAGAGCTGATTATGAATGCTCATCTAGACAACGAAGAGCTCTTCCCTCCCGCCTTTTCCATGGCCCTCAAAGAGACGGGCTCCCGGGACAGCCATATTGAGTTCCGTCATGGCGGTAAGAATTATGTCATTCTGACCGATACCATCAGACAGACAGGCTGGATCAGTTTCCTGATAGTCAACAGGGATGAAATTCTCGCGCCCATCCGAAGCCAACTGCTGTCTTTTGTTATAATATCTCTGGCAACGATTATTCTTCTGTCCCTGATTATTATCCTTATACTCAGAAATATGCTCCGCCCCATTGACGAAGCGGTACGCCTGAGCCTCTCCATCAGCGAGGGGAACCTGATGGTGGAGAGCGGCAGGGAGTTTCTGTCACGAAAGGATGAGTTCGGCGACCTCACCAGGTCCCTGGACAGGATGGTATCCTCCCTGCGTTCCATTGTGGGAAATATCAGAGAAGCCGCGGTTCAGGTGAATCTCAGCAGCGACCAGGTGAGCGATTCCTCCCAGCAGATAGCCGGAGGCGCTTCCGAACAGGCCGCCTCCTCCGAGGAGGTCTCCGCCTCCATGGAAGAGATGAACTCGGTTATTATGCAGTCTGCCGACAACGCCCAGAAAACCGAGAGTATCGCCGCCAAAGTGGCGGAGGATGCCGTTTCCAACAGCAGCTCCATGATGGAAGCCGTAGAAGCGATGAAGGAAATTGTAGAGAAAATATCCATCATTGATGAGATTGCCAGACAAACCAATCTTCTGGCCCTGAATGCCGCTATTGAAGCCGCACGCGCCGGAGAGCACGGCAAGGGTTTTGCCGTCGTAGCCTCGGAGATCAGAAAACTGGCGGAACGGAGCCAGACCGCGGCGAACAGCATCATGGAGCTCTCTTCCAGCACCATGAAGAGTGCCGGCAACAGCAGCGAGCTGCTGAACAGCCTTGTAGGCGAGATCAATAAGACCACCGATCTTATCAAAGAGATCAGCGCTGCGGCAGCGGAACAGAAGCTCGGTGCCGGTCAGATCAATCAGGCAATACTGGAACTGGATAAGGTGATCCAGAGCAATGCGTCATCCTCCGAAGAGCTGTCGGCGACGGCAGAGCAGCTCTCGACCTATGCCAACGGAATGATGAAGGAGATAAACTTTTTCAGCATAAACCGGAAGACGGAGGGAAGAAGCCCTCTTCAGATTGAAGAGAAGAAGGATTAAAGGAATCGGGGACTCGGAAGAGATAATGGTAGAGAGGGAGAAACACTGCAGTAAAAACCTCATCCTGCTCCCGGCCCTTATCCTTTTGACGAGCCTCTTTCCGCTCTTCTCCCTGGATGATCCTGTCGGCTTCTATCTCTCGGAAGATGAGACGCAGTGGCTGAAGAAACACCCCGTTATCCGTGTGGCTCCCGATCCGGTCTTTCCGCCCATAGAGTTCTTTGACGGGAACGGAGAGTTCCGGGGCATGGCGTCTGACTACCTTGCTCTTCTGGAAGAGATACTGCCCGTCCGTTTTGAACTGATCCGTACGGAAAGCTGGCAGGAGAGCATGGTTCTGGCCCGCAGCCGTCAGGCGGATATGTACAGCGCCGCGGTCATCACGGAACCGAGAACCGAGTATATGAGTTTCAGCCCGCCCTACCTCGAGTTCGAGGCGGTTATTCTTGTCAATAACGGGGACAGCCGAATAAAGACTCTCAGCCTGGATGATCTGAAGGGACGGGACGTGCTGATTCCTTCGGGCTACTACATCCATGAGATCCTGGAAGAGCAGTACCCCGACATCAATCTGATTCCCAAAAGCAATCTCTCCGAATGCCTGAGGGCTCTGGCCCTGGGTGAAGCCTATGCCTTTATCGGCAATATATCCACCATCAGCTACCATCTGGAGGAACAGGGAATCACCAACCTCCGTCTGGCCGGCAAAACGGGAATGAAGCTGCGCCTTTCCCTGGCAGTTCGCAGCGACTGGCCCGAGTTTCTGATTATTTTGAACAAAGCCATGGAACAGATTTCCGAAGAGGAGAAGAGCACTATTTACTCCCGGTGGATCCATATTGAGGACAGTGCCCTTAAACTCAGCAGGAGAAGACTGAAAATCCTGAGTTTTACCCTTCTGAGTATTCTCCTGATTCTGATACTGATCCTCCTGTGGAACCGCAGTCTCAAGGCGGGGATTGCCCGCAAGACGGAGCAGCTGGAGGGGGAAATGGTGATCCGGAAAGCTTCCGAAGAATCTCTGAGAATCAGCGAGATCCGTTTCCGCACCCTGGTCAACAATCTGCCCGGGGTGATCTATCGCAAAGGGGAAGCCTCTCATAACGAGATGGATTTTATAAGCGATTATATTGAAAAGCTGTCAGGATATCCGGCAGAGGATTTTATGGGAACCCATCCGGCGAGGACCCTGTCGACCCTTCTGCCCCCCGAGGAACTGATCAGGGTCGCCCCGGACCTTGAATATGCGGTAAAGAACAGAAAACCCTTCCATCTCAACTACAGGATACGGCATGCCGATGGATCTCTGCGCCATGTTCAGGAGCACGGTCAGTTTCTGATCGACAGGGAAAACGGCAAGCCCTATATGGACGGAGTGATCCTGGATGAAACGGAGCTCAAGCGCTATGAAGAGGCCATGGTTCAGGCGGAGAAAATGGAAACCGTCGGCAGAATGTCCAGTGGGATCGTCCATGACTTTAACAATGTACTGACGGGGATGACTTCCGTCGTGAATCTGATGGAACTGGACCTGAAAGAAGATGAAGAGATAGGCAGGGAAAAACTGACGAACTATATATCCATGCTGAAACTGAGCGGAGACAGGGCAGCCGGAATAGTGAAAGGCCTTCTGTCCCTCTCAAGGACAAAGGAGATAACATTCCGTATGATAGACCTTAACGATGTGATACGGAATGTCGTCATGATCTGCTCTCCCAACCTGGACAGATCGGTACGCATTGAATCCACTTGCCCCGATGAGCCCTCCATGACGAAAGGGGATGCCCTGCGTCTGGAACAGGTTGTTCTGAATCTGTGCATCAACGCCGAACATGCCATGACCATTATGGAAAAAGAGGATAAAAAGGGCGGAATTGTAGAGCTGACACTGGAATCCTGCCGCCGGGAAAGTCCTCTTGTTCCGTCTTCGGATACGGTGGAGTACTGGAGGATCTCTGTCGGAGATACGGGTGTGGGGATAGATGAAGACAGGCTGGAGAACATTTTCACTCCCTTCTTCACCACTAAGGAGGGAGAGACAGGAACAGGGCTGGGACTCTCTACGAGTTACAACACAGTCAGGTCCCACTCCGGCTTTATAGAGGTGCACTCCGCCCCGGGAGAAGGAAGCCGTTTTGAAGTCTACCTTCCGGTAATAAGGGAGGCCTGAAGTCCGGAGAGAAAGGGCAGCGCCATCCAGAAGCTGAAAAGCAGGAGAAAAAGATAACTTCCCGCTTCCAGCAGATGGGCGATGCGTCCGACCAGATCTTCCCTCTCCTTGAAAAGGGAAAAAAGTCCTTCCCTCCCGAAATAGGCGAGATAACCGGCCAGGGAGATGGTAACGCCCATTCCGAGGGAAACGGATATGACCGCAAGAATTCCAAGCTTCAGCATTCCCACAGCGGCGCAAAAGCTCAAAATCATGATGACTCCGGGACAGGGGAAGAGACCTGAAGAGAGGAGGGTCAGATAGAGCCCCTTCCGCCCGCTGCGTGTCATGGGATGCCCATGCCCGCCTCTTCTGATATGGACAATGCTGCGGGCGAGAAAGAACACCGCGAACAGAGCCAGCAGGATGTAGCTGATCCCTTCAAGATAGGCGCCTGCCGTATTCAGATGAACCGAAACAAGGCGATCGAAGACCATACGGAACAGAAGGACGAGAAAAAGAGCCGAACCTCCGTGGGCGGCGGCAGCAAGAGCCGCAGCGGCGGCCGGTTCGAACCAGTAGGTCCTGCCTGACAGGAAAAGAGAGAAAATGACAGTCTTCCTGTGACCCGGCCCGGCCGCATGAAGCATACCGTAGAGAAAGGCCAGGGCGAGAATACTGACCGTCGCCCGAGCCCCTCCGCCTTCCCTTGATTCCGAGATCAGCTCTCCCATACGGTCCCGGAACTGAAGCTGCTGTTCCACAAGGAAGCCCGGTGACGAGGGAGGTCTGACCGTGGGGACCGTCCTCTTTCCCCCTCCTCCCAGAAGGGGATTGGCCCCGGGAGATACGGCTGCAAACAGAAAAAAGAGCCATAAAACGGACAGCGTTCTTTTAATAGACAATCATGACCTCCTCGGGATAGGCCGTCTCCAGACCGGGTTTCCATTTCTTATGAACCGTTGAATCCCCTGCGGGGGCAAAAGGATCATAGTAGACCGGATAGTATTTGTTTCTGACAAGGGAGTACTCCGCGTCTTCCCTGTAGGTTCCCGAAAACAGTACAGGCATCTCCTCTTCGTAGGAACAGGCGCAGAAATAGGTGGTGTCGAAGACCGACAGATAAAACTCCCTCTCGGTGATCATATCCAGGTCGACATAGAAACGGTAGATGAGAAAGTCGTCCTCGACTCTGGCCGAGAAATGACTGACCCCGGCAGGAGACTCCCTCTCATCCCCCTGACGGATATAGAGGAAGAAACCGTAGTTCTCCATGTTGATAAACGCATAGTCATGAATTTCCCGGGTCTCCGCCGCATCGAAGATCAGATTCTGATCCAGATCGAATCCGGCGATGATATCCGCAGAGAAGTAACGGTCCCAGCGATACTCCATCCACAGACCTTCGGGTCTTTCATCCCGAAAGCTGAGCTCAATACGGGAGTAGGCCGCCATATGGGGATGGGCGGAGAGGCTCTCCGGAACAAACAGAAAAAGCAGGTTCAGCAGAATATACGTGTAAACTCTCAAATCCCCTCCCTCATCAGTGAGATACGATCTCTCCATAGGATTCCGCATAGTCCAGGGCTTCGGCGGCGGTCTCAAAGATCAGCGTTTCAGGAAGGATTCCGTTCCTGATAAACTTGGTCCTCAGCCCCTCGTTCACACCTGAAAAGACAACCATGATATTCCGATCGGACAAATCAGCCACAAGCATCTTCAGCTTGGCAAGTCCCGAAGCATCCACAATGGGAACGTATCGGAAACGGAGGATCAGGATGCTGTGGCTGGGGTGAAGATCCCCGGAAAGCTTTAAGAGATGATGGGCCGAACCGAAGAACATAGGCCCGCTCAGCTCATAGAATACGATATGCTCGGACACGCGGCCCAACTCCCTGCTGAACATCCGACTGTCCTCGCTCTTGCTCTGCATCAGGGGGGAGAGCTCGACCGCATCGGCCATACGCTTCATAAAGAGAATAACCGCCAGAAGAAATCCCAGGGGAACCGCGACGGTCAGGTCCGTCAGTATGGTGAGGAAGAACGTGAGGAGCAAGACCGCCGCCTCATAGAGATTGATCTTCATAACGGAAACAAACTCATGAAACTCCGCCATATTCCAGGAAACCATCATAAGGATTCCCGCCAGGGCCGCCATGGGGATGTAGCTGACAACCGGCATGGCCACCAGATAGATCATCAGCAGGGTCAGGGCGTGAATAACGCCGGAAACGGGGGTTCTTCCTCCCGCATTGATATTAGCCGCCGTTCTGGCGATGGCTCCGGTGGCGGGAAGGCCGCCGATCAGAGGGGAGACCATATTGGCCAGACCCTGTGCGATCAGCTCGGTATTGGAGCGGTGCTTGCCTCCGATCATCCCGTCCGCCACCACAGCGGAGAGCAGGGATTCCAGGGCGCCCAGTATGGCGATGGTAAATGCGGGGGGCAGCAGGGTGACAAGATTGTCTCTGCCGATGCGGGGGAGCTCCGGTCTTACAAAGGAGGCCGAAAGCTCTCCGAAACGGCTGCCTATGGTCTCCACGGGAAGATCGCCGAGCAGAGCGCTCAGGCTGCAGATAACAATGGCCGCAAAGGCGGGAGGGATCTTTCTTGTCAGCCAGGGAAGAGTGATCATAATAGCCAGGCTCAGGATTGTGAGGGCCACAGCCCAGAGATTAGCCTCACCCGCGTGCCTCAGATAGAATCCCCATTTTTCCAGAAAACCGTCCGGAATTTCCACAGACGCCAGCCCCAGGAAGTCCCGAATCTGGGTGGTAAAGATGATGACCGCGATGGCGCTGGTAAACCCGTTGATCAGGGTCTGGGGAACATATTTAAGAAGCTGGCCCAACCTGAGCACACCCATCAGAATCAGGATGATCCCTCCCAGGAAGGTGGCGGCGAGAAGCCCGTCCGCTCCGTAATCTCTGAGTATTCCGAGAACAATAACGATAAAGGCTCCGGTGGGACCGCCGATCTGGACACGGCTTCCCCCGAAGGTCGAAATAATGACGCCCGCGACTACGGCGGTCAGTATCCCCTTCTCCGGGGAGACTCCCGAAGCGATGGCGAAGGCAATCGCCAGAGGGAGGGCGATAATGCCGACAATCAGACCGGCGCTTACATCCTTTTTCAGCTGCTCCGCAGAGATTCCCTCCCTTATAAGAGAGAAGAGTTTGGGTGTCCATTCACTTGTCATGGGATTCCTCTATATAAAGACTGGATTCCTCCAAAGGGAGAACAATGAGATTAAAACATGTATGACGGATATTAACTATAAGAGATAAGATCATATATCGGTAAAAAGAATACACAATAGACATGGTGACTGTGCGGCGATATCAATGCCATGGATGGCAAGATCAAACAGTTCCGTCTGGATGAGGAAAAGGCCCCCGGAGAATAGATGGTCTTTTCCCCCGGGGACGGTCGCAAATCAGATTTCAGGGGTCAGCGGAAAGCAGTTCTGAGGATCGATACCGAATCCTTTAGGGTCAGTTTTTTTCTGTCCATGGTATAGAGCCCTGCCATGGTATGATGGGCATTCTCTGCCAGGGCGGGGATTTCATCCCCGGTGATTCCGTAATTTGACATTTTAAGGCTGTCCACGCCACAGGCCTTCTGCAGCTTCTCAAGAGCCGTAAGAAAGTCTTCCGGAGAATCTCCCGGCTCTCCCATCACCCGGGCCATATCCTTAAGCCTTTCGGGACAGACGGAGGCGAAGTAACGGAAATAGGAGAGGGAGAGCATGATCAGGCCGGCTCCGTGGGGCAGCTCGGGATGGTAGGCGCTCATGGCGTGTTCCATGGAATGCTCGGAGGTACAGCTGGACGTGGACTCCACAAACCCGGAGAGAGTATTGGCCATGGCCACATCGTTGCGGGCCTCCAGATTCCGACCGTCCGCCACGGCGATCGGAAGGGACTTACTGATCAGTTCTATGCTCTTCAGGGCATAGGCATCGCTTACGGGAGTCGCTATATTGGCAATATATCCCTCTGCGGCATGAAAGAAGGCGTCAAAGCCCTGATAAGCCGTCAGATGGGGAGGGACAGAGAGCATCATCTCGGGATCAACGATGGAGATGACGGGAAAGCTTCCCTCCACCCCGTATCCGATCTTCTCCTTCAGCTCTTCATGGGTGATCACCGTCCAGGGATCGGCTTCGGTCCCCGTACCGGCCGTGGTCGTCACCGCCACGATGGGAAGGACGGGTTCTGTGAGAGGCTGTCCCTTGCCGCTGCCTCCGCCCACATAGTCCCAGTAATCCCCGGGATTGTTCACCATCATGGCAATGCTTTTAGCCGCATCGATGCTGCTGCCCCCTCCCAGGCCGAGAATAAAGTCACAACCCTCTTTTCGGGCCATCGCCGCCCCTTCCATAACATGCTTCTTGATGGGGTTGGGAAGGATTCTGTCAAAGACAACGGAAGCGCATCCGTTCTTCTCCAGCTCATCCTGAACCTTCTGAAGATAACCGAATTTCCTCATGGACGTTCCGGATGAGATGACGATAAGCGCTTTCTTACCGGGCAGAGCCTCGCTCCCCAGTTTATTGACAGATCCCGCACCGAAGTGAACCCGTGTGGGGATGTAATAGCTGAACTGATTCATGGTTATGACTCCTCTATTCTGCCGGGACTCTATCCGGGTCCTGACGACTTTTTCGAAAAAGGCCGAAGCCCCTTATCAATCGTGTCTCTCTAGTTTAGCTCCCCGGGCTTGCTCAGGGTCAAGTTTTTTCTAAAAAAAACCGGATTGCTGACATCACGCCTTCTTCAGTTCCTTCAGGGTGTCCGCATGGCCGTACTCTTCGGCCGCCAGGCTCTGAAGCACATGCCGCACTCCCGGAACGGTCGCCCCCTTAGCCAGCTGCTCATAAAAGCGGGCGGTAGCCAGTTCATGATCCAGCGCATGATCCAGCAAAGGGGCTTTCTCATCGTCCGCCACATCATGAATCAGCTCCTCCATTGACGGAAGAGAAGCTTCATCGATCCGGAGTTCTTCCGCCATATGGATGCCGCAGGCTTCCCGGAGCCTCCGGGCATGATCCCTCTCATCCGCGGCAAGAACGGCAAGAGCCTTTTTAAGCCCCTCATCTTC
Source organism: Oceanispirochaeta sp. (assembly GCA_963556075.3). Taxonomy (GTDB): domain Bacteria; phylum Spirochaetota; class Spirochaetia; order DSM-2461; family DSM-2461; genus Oceanispirochaeta. Next base: position 949,921 of record CAUVYB020000002.1, read on the forward strand.
CGCCTGATCGGCCAGCTTCAGATAGTCCGCTTCCGCCGCTTCTTCAAAGGCTATGGCCGTACCGGCGATAACACGCTCAAAGAAGCCCCGCTCTTCACAGGCGGCAGTCTCCGTGACAGCCCCCCGCCCCTCCCTGAGCACATTGAAAAGCATCAGGGCGCCGAAGAAGAGGAAGAGCAGAGCTGAGGCGAACTGCAGGACCCGCTCGGGTATAACCCTTGTCAGCGCCTCTCCGAAAAGAACGGCAATCAGTGTGGAACAGACCAGGGCCAGAGAAGCGGCGATAAACACGGTAAAACGCCCCTCTATACTCTTGGCCATGGCGGCCAGCTGAGTCTTGTCTCCCAGTTCCGCCAGGAAAATAAGGATAAAGGTGCTGATAAACAGCTTCAAATTAAAATGCACGATTCCTCTCCTTGAAAACCTTAAAGATCCACGCCTATAAACTTCTTCACAAGCAGACCGATGCCGAAAGACAGGGCCGCGACTCCCAGGGAGATCACGGCCATCTCGAAGAACCGGCTGAAGAAGTTATAGTCTTTGGCCACGGAAATATAGAAGTTGAACTTGAAGATGATGATCACGGCGACGGCCAGAGTTACGGCAAGACAGACGAATGGGTTTGAGAAAATAAAGAACGGGACAACCAGAAAGAGAACCGTGAAGACATAGGCCATTCCCGTATAGAGAGAGGACTTGCCCGCATTCTCCCCGCCTTCGTGCCTGGTCGCCAGATACTCGCTGGCAGCCATGGAGAAGGAGGCGCTTATCCCCGTAATCAATCCTGTTATGGCGATAAGCCTGGTGTTCTGAAAGGCGATGGTATACCCCGCCAGGGCGCCTGTAAGCTCCACAAGGGCGTCATTCAGCCCCAGCACGATGGAACCCACATACTGCAGCCTCTCCTCGTCCAGCATATCGATCAGAGTGCTCTCATGCCTCTGCTCATCCTGCTTGATTTCGTCCATAAAGGCCAGGGAGGAGTCCTCTTCGCCGTAGCTTTTAATGGCGTTGCTCTCCCCATTTTCCAGAAGCTTGATCCCGAAGGTGATGCCGAAGATACGGACGAACCAGAAGTGGATGAAGATTTTCAGACGCCGGGGCTTCAGCTCCCTCCCCGTGACGCTCATCAGTCTTTCGTAGTGTTTTTTCTCATCGGCAGCAATAAGGTTCAGGGTTTTTCTGTTCCCCTCGTCTTTCATCAGATCGGCGATCTTATGATAGAGGATCTGAGCGTCACATTCGTCCTGCTGTTCGCGCAGCAGTTTGTTCATAGATGCAGTACTGAGGGCCATGGTTTACTCCGGAAATAGTATATAATCCCATTCTACCGGGCATGGAGAAAATAAAAAAGAGAGCCCGAGGCTCCCCCTTCCGCATTCGAAAAACCTATACTGCAGTCATGCAACGATATTCCCTGAAAAGGGTCCTGATCCAGACCGTCCTTATTGTCTTTACAGCCATGGTCGTCTACAGCTGCCTGAAGCGGACCCTATCGGATACGATCGGCTCCGCTTCAAAGTCAAGGCAGGATGTCCCTCGATTTCAGAACTTGAGATAGGTTCTGAAATTATACACTGTAGGTTTCAAGGTCAGCAGTTTATCAGACGCATCATAGGCTTCGTAATACCAGTAATAGGTCGTGTATAGACTTAAAGAGAGTTCCGTCAGATCTACGAATGGGTATTCTCTTGGTAATATTAACTTTCCGAAAACGATCTTCAGCTCTGTAAACGGCCCGCGGGAAGATGTCCCGATATAGAATTTATAGTAATCCGCTCCCACATAGGGCGCCCAGGAGATATCTCCCGAAATCGTAGCGCCGCTGGCAGGAACGGTTCCCGCTTTCGGGAAGACTCTGTAGTCAAAGCGCTTGGTAGTTTCACTGGGATTTCCGGCCGTATCAACATAGCGGAACAGGACATGGGTATAACCGTAGTTGACATCTATCTCCCCCGAACTGTAGGTCTTCCAGGAGCCCCATGAATAATAGGTTCCGGTCCTTCCGTTGACCTGATTTCCCAGACAGTACTGGCTCGATCCGGCCTCGCTCACGCCTGAGACGGTATAGGCGACACCGGGATCGATGCCCAGGTCCATCCCTGCAGGAGATGACGTTATGGTGGGGAGAGAGGGTGCGACCAGGTCCCTGGTAAAGGTCATGGTATCGCTGGCGCTGTTCCCGGCTTTATCGTGCACTGTCAGAGTCAGAGTGTAGCTGGTATCACTGGATCCGGTGACCGTGGTGCTTGAAGATGAGGGGCTGCCAAAGTCGACACTCCCGGTCCAGGCATAGGAGGCGATTCCCGAAAGGCTGTCGCTTACAGAGAGGGGAGAAACAGTGGGTGAACTGTTGGCGATATTTCCATACGCTACGGCCGGGAGAGTGACGCTCGGAGCCGTCGTATCATAGACAATCGTATCCGTCTCAAAATCAGACAAGTTGGCAATTCCCGCCTGCCCCACATAGCCGTCCCGGAACTGAATGCATACGTTCCTGGTTCCCTGGGCACCGCTGATGTCAAAATCGCTTACCACGGTGGGATTTCCCGTCAACTGATAGTCTGTACTCCAATCGATCCCGTCCTCTGTGGATGCGATTGTGTAATAAGTGGCTCCCTGTGAGTAGATATGTATATCGGGAGTACTGTCATTGGTATAGCTTTTCACAAACTCCACATAGCCCCTGGGGGCGTCGCTGGTGGAAAAGCTCCACTCCCTCGGCTCCCTGAGGGAGCTTCCGTCGCTACCCCGTATCCTGTCCAGGATGCTGATAGTGTACTGCTTCAGGCCGTCCAGATAGGGCTCGGCCCGGATGGTGAGAATATTGGTTCTCTCGTCAAAACTGAAGGAAAGAGACTTGGACTCTGAATCGCTGCCGAACAGAACGTTATCCGAATCGATAACGGAAAAAGCATCTTCAACACTGTCCATATCTATGGCTCTGTCGAATTCAATCCGGATATCCTCACCCGGATTGATATACTGACCGTTCTCGTCGGGGCTGATATCGACAATCTCCAGATAAAGATCGTTGGCGGACTTTACATCATCTTCCAATGTATCCATAAGGGCCGAAGGATCCCTGCATGTCATAAGAGGCAGGGCGAGAAGGGCGAAAAGGGCTGTTTTTTTCATTCTTCCATACTCCATTCATCAATTTCCCTGTTCTGAGCGGCCGAAGCCCTGCTGATAGCCGCCGTTCCCAGGTGCTGAATATTCCGGGCCTCTTCGGGATTGATTTCGGCCAGTGTGGCGAGAGCCTCATTGGCCGTTTCATAGCGTTCCAGTTCCGAGCTTGTTCTGGCCAGACCGACCAGGGCTTTCTCACTGTCGGGTTTAAGGGCCAGTGCCCTCTGATAGTACTCCGCCGCCCTGTCCGTTCGGCTCTGCAGATAGTAGACATTCCCCAGATTCATAAGGCTGGGATAGAACTCCTTCTCCCGAAGTACCTTCTGGAACCATTCGGCCGCCTCTTCAAGAAAACCGTAACGGGCATAGCTGACGCCCATCTTGTTATAGAGAATATGGGACTTTCCCTGCTCCCGGATCTGAAGGTTCACTTCGGCCACCTGAGCGGCGATTTCCTGACGCAGAAAACGGTTCAGTTCCCTGCCGTGCTGTTCCATAACGTCATCCGGTTCGGGCAGATAGGCCAGGCCGATAGACTCGTACTCCGCCGCCGGATAGTAGCGCCATGCCTCGCGAACAGGGAAGAATCCATATTCACCGCCGTTCTCCCGGATCTGCCTGGCCCCCACATCCCAGGAGTAGAGGAAACCGTCGCCCACAAGGGTGACTTCCACAGGAAGCCAGGGCTTCCCATCGACGTAAATCAGATTATCCGCCGAAGGGAACTTCCTCCGGGCCTGCTGCTCTGTCATTCCAAGCTGAAAAGCCACATAGATGTGGCCGGGGATGGTGATAAACGCGGAAGGGATACCCGAGGCTTCCAGCATGGACGCATAGAGGACCGACAGGTCGTCACAGTCTCCCCCCTGGGAGATCAGGGTCTGCTGGGGGAACTGAATATAGTCCACCACATCTTCGTTCTCGGACAGTTCCGTATAGGCCGATGAGGGGTCGACCACATAGCCCAGACCGTAGAGGGAAAGGGCTTCGAAAAGGCCCATGCCGATCTGAAAATTTCTATCCAGAGCCTTTACAGAGTCTTTCCGGAGCTTTCCCGAAATAGATCGGGCATAGCTGAAGATCAGGGGATTGTTAGCCGTTACGAAGCAGGCGGCCTTGCGATCGTCATTCCAGGTCATGGCGTTCTTGTTGTTGATATACACCGTCAGGGGAACGGACTGGGAGAACTCCTTGCCAAAATAAAGATACTCGATCCTGACTTCGGCCGCGACCTTAAGGCCTTCGTTTATCTCAAAGATATCGTTGGTAAAAAGGGCATGGAGAGGGATGGTCGCCTCATCCCCCTTTGACATCACCGTAATCACATCATCAGAATACTTGGGCTGGTCCATATAACGGGGGACATAGAAGCTGGCCCTCACATTTCTGATTTTTTCGGACGAACGGTTCCTGACGGAGATCTCTCCCAGAGGATTTTCATCATACCAGGTATAGTAGAGGGGATAGATCTCATGCGTCCGGGTATCGAACTGCAGTTCCGCGCCTCGGGAAGCGGACTGAAAACTGTAACCGAGGCCCAGATTGATTCCGAAGCACTGATAGACCGTACCCGCTGAAGACTGCCCCTGAATATACCGGCCGCCGGCCGTCAGATTAAGAGCCGGGGTCAGGCGGAAGTTCACATCCGTACCGATGGAATAGTAGGGAAAAAGAGCGGACTCATCTTCATACATGGCATAGGAAGCTCCGGCTCCGGCCCAGACGCGGTAGATGGTCCTGGCCAGAGGATTCACCTTAAGCCCCGCATTGGCGCCAATATTCAGCATGGACAGAGAGCTGCTTCCCTCACGAATGGGAAGGAAACCGAAATCGACCTGCGGGCCGAAATGAAACAGTCTCAGGGAATCGAAATTCAGTTCTCCCTCCACCAGGAGATCCCCCCCGACGGAATAGTATTTCGTTCCGTCCGTCTCGGGTCCGAGAGGAATAAGGACGGAGGGCTGTGTTAACAGTGTAAACGGGCTTTCAGCATGGATGAACAGCGTTAGAGTAAGGAAAGCCAGAGTGAGTACAACACGTTTCATCATACGTACCTTCTTAATAACATCACTTACTTTCTATTAATTGTACCTCAAATAACGGAAAATCTCCATTTCCAGCCTGAGAAATTCCGGATCAGGACCTCACAAAAACCCAGCAAAAAGGACGGCTCAGCTCTTCGCTGTACAGATAACCGCCGGGTGTCAGAGAGCGGAGGCTCACCGGATCGTCGCAACGGCCCAGAAGGATCTCTCTCAGCATAAGCCCCCGGGCCTTTTTGGCATACATTCCCACGGTTTTCAGCCGTCCTCCCTGCTCCTCTTTAAACTGGATCTCCACCATCCGTCCCTCAGGAGGGGATACGGCCCGGATGTATTCTGCTGATGCCAGATTCAGTACAAACTCCTCCCCTTCCAGTTCAGCCCTGATCAGAGGCTTCCAGAACGCCGTAAGAGAGGAGGTTCCGGGCAGGATCAGGGGAGTTTTCATCTCCAGCCTGTAGGGAGCGATCAGGTCCAGAGGTCTGAGTACACCGTAGAGGCCCGAAAGGATGCGCAGATGCTTCTGAGCAAAACGCAGGGTCGATTCATCCAGCGAGGAAATATCCAGAGACTGGAAGGAGGTTCCGCAATAGGCGGCGGCTGCGGGCCTGCGGGATGCTGTGGAGAAGGATGAAATCATCTTTTCCGTCTGCTCCGTCAGGGCCGGACTTGTCTTCATCAGCTTTTTCAGCTCATCACGTCCAAGATCCCCGAGTGTGTCGTTGAGGCTCTGTGCCTGATCGAGGAAGAGGGGCTCGGTCCATTCCGTTTTATTCTGCACGGCCGGAGGAAGAGGAGAGACATAATCCATCTGCTTGGTGGGTGAAAACAGGATAATCATGACCCCATTATGACAGAAAATGAAGATCCGGACATATCCAAGTTCACTCCAGTTTCTATCAGATTAATTTGATCATCCCCCTATTACCGTGGAGTAGACTTATAATGAAAGATCGGAGCAGAATAAAAAGCAGGAGTAACATCTGATGTTAAAAAGAATAAATTTTACGGCTCTGATGCTCTTTCTGGGTACGGCGCTGCTTCCCGCCCAGTATGCTCCCGGAGTGGACTGGAAACGGATAGATACCGAACACTTCACCGTCATCTTCCCCGACGAAATCCGGGAGCAGGCCAAAGAAGTGGCCGGCAAGATCGATCTGATCTATGAGATGGACGCCCAGACATATCATGAGGTCAAACAGTCCCGCTGGCCCATCATCCTGACCACATCGGGAACCCGGGCCAACGGCTATGTGGCCCTTCCTCCCCGGAAGAGCGTCTGGTACGGCACCCCCCAGGCGGAGGGAGACTTTACAATCGACTGGTACGACACCCTGGCTGTCCATGAAACCCGTCATATGGTTCAGTACGACAGGCTCAACCGGAGACTGAACAAGCTGCTCTATATCCTGGGAGGACAGTCCGGACTGAGCCTGGGAATTACCCTGGGCGTTCCCGACTGGTTTTTCGAGGGAGACGCCGTGGCGGCTGAGACCTCCTTCGCCCCCGGCGGGCGGGGGGAGGATCCCCTTTTCTACGGCGGCATGCGCGATGTAGCCGCCAATACGGATTACAGCTATCAGAAGGTCGTCAACGGCTCCTACAGGGACCGCCTTCCCAACCACTATGAGTACGGTTATTTTCTGACCTCCTATGTCCGCAAGACCTATGGCGCCGAAAGCTGGGATACCATCCTGGACAGGGCGACCCTCCTCCCCCTTCCCGCCTTCGGTATGTACCTGGGGGCTAAAAAGGTCAGCGGCAAATCCTGGGCGAAACTCTACAGAAAGATGTCCGAAGATCTGGCTGCCCGCTGGGAGGCGGAGAGGGCGCAGATCCCCCAGAGAGACAACCGCATCGTGGCAGCCGCCGACCGGAGAGACTCGGTCCGCTATGAGGCCCTGGCGATGGAGGCGGGCGGAAGTATCCTGGCCAGAAGGACCTCCCTGGCCGATCCCCCGGTGCTGGTCCGCCTCAGGGACGGAGAAGAGGACTCCCTGATGCGCATCCCCGGTTACGGCCCTGTCAGCATTAATGCCGATGCGGGGAAAGCCGTCTGGGCCTGGAACAGGCCCTCCCCCCTCTATGGGAGCCGCAGCTGGTCGGATCTGGTGGTCCTTGATCTGAAGAGCGGGAAAAAGTGTGTGATCACCAAGAAGGAGCGTTTCCTGATGCCGGCCATGAGCCGCAAGGGCGATAGGATTGCGGCTCTGGAGTGGACCACAGCGCGCACGGCCAGTCTGCTTATCCTTGACAGCACAAGCGCTGAAGTACTGATGAAGAGAGCCCTCCCCGAGGGGCTCTTCCCCGCCAATCCCGAATGGTCCGAAGATGACAGGAGTATCTACTTCACCCTCCAGGGAAAGGAAGGACGGGCCATTGCCGCCGTCGATGCAGAAGAGGGCAGCCTTGAGATGATCAGGGACTTCAGCAGGGACAATATCAAGAGGATCCGCGTCTGGGGAGACCATCTGATCTACGCTTCCGACAGAAGCGGGCTGGAAAACATCATGGCCCTGAATCTGAAAACGGCTGAAGAGTTTCAGATATCCTCCCGTCATAACGGCGTGGCCAATCCTCTCGTCGCCGGCGGCAGGGTCTTTTACAGCGAGTTCGGAGAGGGAGGCAGCCTCAGCCTGGTCAGCCAGGAGCTGCAGCCCGACAGCTGGATTCCCGAAGAGGATATAAAGGTTCTCCCCTTTCTCTACTACGCCGAAGAGCCCGCCGGTTTTGATTCCGGTGACAGAACGGCCCTGGAGGAGATCGAAAGTCGTGCGAAAGTCTACGGAGACGAGGATGTCAGGGATTACTCCCTGGCTGCCGGCAAGTTCAATGTCCACTCCTGGGGCTTCAGCGGCGACAGCGCACAGCAGAGCCTCGCCCTCTCCATACAGTCCAGTGACATCATGGGCACCACCGAATGGAGCCTGGGGGGAGAGTACGATGTGGACGACGAAGAGTTCGGCACCTTCTTCAACTTGAGCTGGTATCAGTTCTACCCCGTGATCAGCTGGAACAACAACTACAGGTTCAGGGAGATCGCAGACAGAGACTTCCACGATGTAGACTCCACCCTCTTTCTCTCCTTCCCCTTCGACCTGAGCCGGGATATCTGGTACCACAGCGTCACCCCCTACGCGGGGGCCGGTATAGAGGCCGTGATCGATGCCGATGATACGGGAAAGAGGGCTCATGACTTCCCCGTTGTCTACGGTCTGGACTGGATATCCGCCCTGCCCGGCAGCTTCCGCAGCCTGGCGCCTCTGTTCGGAATTCAGGAGAGCCTCTACTTCGAGCACAACCCCGGTCAGGACAGCGACCGTTTCTTCTCTCAGAGCTCAACCCTCTATCTCCCGGGAGCCTTCCGGAACCAGAGCCTCCAGTTGGGATCCTCCTATGAAAACCGTAAGGGCGACTACTCCAGCAGGGTCTTCTTCTCCAGAGGCTATGACAAGGAAGAGCGGGACCAGCTGCTGCAGCTGAAGGCCAACTACGAGTTTCCCATCGCCTATCCCGACCTGGCCATGGGCTCCTTTGCCTATATCAAGCGCCTGCGGGGAGCGCTCTTCTATGACTACACGACGGTCTACGACAGAGCGAACCGCTTCGCTGAGGGTGACGACTACCGTTCCGTGGGAGCGGAGCTGAATATGGAGTTCACCGCCTTGAACTTCAAGTACCTTCCCCTGAGCGTGGGAGTCCGCTGGTCCTGGCTTATAGAAGAAGAGGAGTACAAGGTCGACATCCTGCTTATGAGCGTGGGACTCTGATTCGGGATGACCAGGGGATAAGGAAGGGAAAGATGATTTGCGTCTGCCAAAGAAAAGTACTATCTTAGAAAATACGAGTCAGGAGATAAGATATGAAATTAAGTGCAAGAAACCAGCTTAAAGGAAGGGTCCTCTCTGTCACTCAGGGAGCAGTAAACTCCGAAGTAGCCATTGAAGTGGCGCCCGGTGTCGTTATTACATCTATCATCACCAGAAACAGCGCCGAATCACTGGCTCTTAAAGAAGGCTCTGAGGTTTATGCCGTTGTGAAAGCCAGCAATGTCATGGTAGCCGTTGATTGAAATATCCCGGTAGATACAAGAGAAACGGTACAACCATCCCCGATGAGAAAAGGTCTGTTCTGCAGGATAAGAGAGCACTGGTTGCCGGCTGCGGAGGCTTGGGGGGATATATCATCGAAATGCTGGCCAGGGCCGGAATCGGACATATCTCCGCCGTAGATCCTGATGTTTTTGATGAAACCAACCTCAACAGACAGATCCTCTGTCAGGAGAAACTGATCGGAACGTCCAAGTCCGAGGCAGCGGTCAGACGGATCAGGGATATAAACAGTGACGTCTCTGTCTCGGGTATTCAGGTCCGGCTGGATGAAAACAATGCCAGGCAGATCGGGGAAGGACATGATATCGTTATCGATGCTCTGGATAATATTCCCTCCCGCCTCATCCTCCAGCAGACGGCGGAAGAGCTGCAGATTCCCCTTGTCCATGGAGCCATATCGGGTTGGTACGGTCAGGTGGCGGTCATATACCCCGGGGACAGGCTGTTTGATATCATCTATGAAAATTATGACGGCGATCCACAGCTCAACATCCTGGGCAATCCCTCTTTCTCACCTGCGGCCATAGCCTCTTTCCAGGTCAGCGAGAGCATCAAGGTATTGACCGGGAATACAAACGCCATGAAAAGGCAGATCCTCTTTATCGATATGCTGGAATGCCAGACGAATCTGGTCGAATTATCCTGAAAGCGGCAGTTGTTCCGGTTCATCCCCCTCCAACGGGAGGAAAGATAGAAACCGTATCTCCATCAGCCAGGGCCTGATCCAGCCTGACCCCCCGGCCGTTTATAAATATGATCTTCGCTTCCTTTTCGGGAATCTCCAGCCTTTGAATGATATCCCGGACCATGGCGCCGGATTCCAGTTGCATGGAACTCTCCTTTTCCCGATTCTCTCTTAATGTTGCAAAGAGCCTGATATGGACCTGCATCAGTTCAATCCCCTGAATCTACTTTTTTTTAATCTTGAAATTCGCTTCATTGCCCTGATTCTTGCCATAGAATCCGAAGGCTATCCGGTACGGTCCCGGACAGCCGGGAGGCAGAAACGCCATCCGGTCTCCGGGATGGATGATATGATCCACTTCATAGACCAGCCCATTGATAAAAATGACCTCGATGTCATCCCTGTCGATTCCCAGCTGTTCCGCCAGTCTGGTACCGGAGACAGGCCCATCCACATCAAGAAGAAGAGGAGGCTTACCGTATTTCTTCCTCAAGTAGGAATCAAGCTGAAGGAATCCGCGTATTTCGATCTTTTTGTTATTCTTTTCCTGCAAAAAACCCACTCCTCATACGGGGATCGTTATCAGAAAATGACAGTCCCCCGGATAAAAGCTCTTCCGGACTGTTGTCCGGCAGAGCACGCTCCCATTTTTTAATTTAACAACAATAAGGCTCTTTAGAAATTGTAAACCTCATCGATCTCTTCGGGAGTGAAGTCCCAGACCACATTGTGGGGAGGAATAGCTTCATACTCCATAAACTCGGGCAGACGGTCATGGGCATTGGTAAAACCGGCTTTTTTGTTGAACTCCCTTTCCACCTTAAGCACCGATTCTCCCAGCTTATCCACATCTTCTGAAGTCAGGTTGATGCCGTACTGGGCATTGATCATATCGATCAGAGCCTGATAGCCGCCGGGGTTGTCGGCAATGCCGAAGTAAACGAACAGACACATTCCGGTGCTGTCCACAGCGGCGGTTCCGATCTGCATGGCCCGGGCGTACTCGATCTGACCGTCTTTTTTCAGGGGATCCAGGTCGGCTCCCACTTTGAGAATATTGCCGGAAATACAGTAACCGGCGGTATGGTCGGCTCCCATGGGGGTGGTCGCATAGGTCAGACCGATACCCTTGACCGAACGGGGATCGTAGGCGGGAATGGCCTGATCCTTGACAACGGGGACCCTGTAGAGGCCGCAGACCTTTCCGACGACGGCGCATCCGCCGGCCAGGATCCGCCCCAGAGGGGTGGGAGTGGCAATCCCTTTGATGGCCTCAAGCACGGCCTCCCCGTCTCCCCAGGGCAGAAGGCCGCCCTCCATGGCCGTGGCGACCGCAACGGCCGTCTCAATGCTGTCCACACCGATATCATCCATTTCCCTGTCGATATAGGCGATGGCGTCCAGACTCTTGATACCCGCATCGGCGCCGAAGCCCCAGATGGTCTCATACTCAAAGCCGCTGGTGATGTACTTGCCCTGTTTGTCGGTGTACCACTGGGAACATCGCATAATACAGCCGCGGTGGCAGCCGTGGGAGACCTTTCCTTCACCGCCGCGCTCGGTGATGGTGGCGTTCATGGTTTCACCGGAGATATTATCGTTGTGATCGATACGTCCCGATGTAAAGTTATGGGCGGGAAGGCCGCCGGCTTCGTTCAGAATGTTGACCAGAACATCCGTGCCGTAGGCGGCCAGTCCCTGACCGGCTACGGGGTGATCCATCAGAGCCTTGGCGAAAACCTTGGACGCGGCCTTGAATTTTTCGGGATCCGCAATGGGAACCTTCTGGGCACCGGCGTCATCAAATACGACGGCCTTTACCTTTTTGGAGCCCATGACGGCACCCAACCCGCCGCGGCCGGCGCTTCGGATATTGCCGTCGGGATCCTTGAAGGAGATGTTGGCCGAGGCAAATCTGTACTCCCCGGCGGGACCGGCAATGGCGACACCGACTTTCTCGCCGTACTTCTTGCTGAGGATTTCAATGGCCTTGTAGTTACCGCAGCCGCCGAGGATCTCGGAGGGAGACTCCTCAATGGTCACGCCGTTCATATCCACTTTAATAATATAGAACTTATCTTCGGCGGGCATTCCCTCGATAACAAGGGCCTTGATGTCCATCCTGGCCATCTGCTGGGAGACCACACCTCCCGTATTACACTCCTTTATACCTCCGGTCAGAGGGCTCTTCGCCCCTACGGACATCCGGCCGGAGTTGGGAGCGCTCGTGCCGCTCAAAAGGCCGGGAGCCATGATCAGTTTATTGTTCTTTCCCAGGGGATGACAGCCGGGCTTGACTTCATCATTGACAAAGTTGGATGTTAGGGCTCGTCCTCCCAGACCGGCGTATTTCTCAGGTACGGTTCCGGTTACGGCTTCTTTGGTCGTCATGTTGACACGGATAAATTTGTTCATTTTCTATCTCTCCTTCTTGGAAAATCAGAGTTTGAAAATCAGATACAGACGGGCATGGTTCCCGGTAAATGGTCCTCTTCCTCAATGACTCTCTGGATTGATTTGCAAATGTCATGCCACAGGAGAAGAAAAGAGATTTAAAAAGTAATTTTCAGGAAAAAGTGCTCAAAAAGGCGATTCCCCTCCAGTCTTCGGCTTTTTGAGGTGTAAAAAGAGGGGATTATAGAATTCAAACCAGAAGGAGAGAGGGAAAAAGTGCTCCGTAACAGAACACTGCCACGCCGTTCGCTGCTCCAAAGTGGAGCAGTGCTCCATTCAGGGACAGTCGATCTGATAGCTTTGAATCCTGCGATACAGGGTGTTGCGGCCGATGCCAAGCTTCTTTGCCGAGATAGAAATGTTATAATCATTTTCTTCGAGAATCCGCCTGATATGTTGTTCTTCCACCTCTCCAAGAGCTGCCGACTGCAAAGAGCTGCTCTTATCCGGAGCCGTGGTATTACGTTTCTGCTGGATCAACGGTAATACGGATGAAATTTTTTCGGAATTGATTATCAGTTCCATCATATTCTCCAGTTCCCGGATGTTCCCGGGCCATGGATAAGAACAGAACTTCTCCATGTCCCCGGAAGAGATGTCCACTTCCCGCTTATTGATTTTCCTGGAAAGCTTCTTACTGTAGAAGTCAATAAGAGGGGGAATATCTTCGACTCTATCCCGCAAAGACGGCAGCCTGACAGGCAGGACATTCAGCCTGTAATACAGATCCTTTCTGAATAGCCCGTCCTGCACCTCGTAAGTCAAATCCTTGTTCGTGGCGGCGATGATTCTGACGTCAACCGGAATAGAATCATGACCGCCCACTCGGGTAACCACTCCGTCTTCGAGAACCCGGAGCAACTTGACCTGCATGTCCAGGGGCATCTCCCCAATCTCATCCAGAAAGAGGGTTCCGCCGTCGGCAATCTCGAATTTCCCGGCCTGACCGCCTTTTCTGGCTCCCGTGAAAGCGCCCTCCTTATACCCGAAAAGTTCCGACTCGATCAGAGTTCTCGGAATGGCGCCGCAATTAAGGACCACAAAGGCTTCATCCCGCCTGCCGCTGTGGTTATGGATAGACTGGGCAAAGATCTCCTTTCCCGTTCCGCTTTCTCCTGTTATCAGAATGGTGGATTTGCTATCCGCCACCCTCTTGGCAAAATCGACGGCTTCCGTAAAAGCCTTTGAAACACCGATCATTTTATCAAAGGTGTATATCGCCTTGCGGCCGATGATGTCATTGGCATGCTTCCGGGTCCGTTTTACATCCTTGACGGTAATGATAACACCCGAAACGGTCCCGTCATTATGACTCACAGGATAGGCGCTCACATTGAAATAGACCTTCCTGCTCTTTGTATTCAAAAACAGGTCTCTATTCTGAAAGTCCTCCCCCGCAACGGCGGCGTCACGGATCTCTCTCCATGAAGGGATAAGCGATTCAACAGGCTGGAAAAGGAGAGCGCCCTTATCAATCCCGAGGTATTCGGAGATCTGACTGTTGGTCGTCTGTATCTCCCCCTCCAGGTTGCAGGAGAGGATACCCGCCTGAAATGAGTTCATCAGTTTTTCAATAAACAGATTGTTATTCATGAGCTGCTCATTTCTTTTTTTCAGCTTCAGCGTTTTCTCTATGGCGCTGACCGCAGCGACGACCATACCCAGAGTGTGCTTGTTGACGTTATCGGTATTTCCGGTCAGATCAAGGGAACCGATGATGCGATCGTCATCATCCCTTATGGGCGCTCCCGAACAGGTCCAGCGATGATACTCTTTTATAAAGTGCTCTTCCCCGGAGATCTGTACGGGAAATCCTTCGGCAAGGGCCGTACCCATGGCATTGGTTCCGATATTTTCCTCATTCATAAAGGCTCCGGGAGTCATCTTGAGAGCATAGGCTTCGCCTAAAATATCCTCGTCACCGATAACCTTCAGAATACAGCCCTCCTCATCTGTGAGAATAGAAAAAAAGCCGGTTCCCTTGAGGAAGTCACACAACTGCCTGATAAAAGGCTCTGCAATGACGATCAGCTCTTTATTCTTTTTCAGACGCTCTTCGAGTTCAGACCCCGTCAGGATTCTTCGGCTGTATACCATAGCCGGGTCAAGGCCGTAGTTCCTGCATCTGGTAAATGATCGGGAAGTGTAGTCTTTTGTCATTCATACTCCTGCATTACTCATAAAACAATACAGTTCGAATATGCAAAAGGTCAATTTTTTTTTCAAACATCCGGAGCTTTATCAGGAGATTTCCCGACTAACTGATTTTACTGTACCCTATGCTTTCCATTCTTTTATACACATCCTCTCTCCCATAACAGAAAGGGCCTGGAGTCTCCATCTTGATGGAACAGAGAGCCGCCGCATAGTAGAGGGATTCATAGGGATCGGATTCCAGACGCTTGGCCAGGTAGGCCGCGAAGGTGGTATCTCCCCGTCCCGTCCGTCCCGAAAGATTGGAAGGATTAAAAGGGGCCCTTATGACCTCGCCATTTTTACAGAGAAGGACCTCTTCGTTATGGGTAATCATAACTTCGTCCGCTCCCATCCTGTTCAGCATGCGTCCCGCTTTCTCACGGTCCTTTTCCCCGGTCAGAATTTCCGCTTCGGCGGCGTCGGTCTTCAGATACTTGATATTGGGAAGCATCTCGCCGGCCCGGTCCCAGTTCTTAAAGACCAGAGTCCCCCCTTCGCTGCACCTGAGAACCCCCTGGACATCCAGGGCGACATCCCCCTTGCATGACAGAAAGGGAATAAAGTCATCCGGAATTTCTCCCTTGAACAGCCCCGCCAGATGATAGATGGAACTCTCCAGAAGAGGCAGATCGGCCACCGCAAAGGGGGCAGCCTGGCTGTCCAGGATGACCTGCCGCCTTTCCCTGTCGGGAGAATCATACTTCAATGTGATCCGAGTCGTCTGTTCCGAGGCCAGTCTGGTAACAAGAACCCCTTCGCTGCGCATGGCGTTAAAAAGAGCATCATCCTCTTCCGCCGCCATGGTAACGACATGGACCATGGCTCCCGTTCGGGCTGCCGAGATGGAGGAGAAGTAGACGGCTCCTCCCAGGCTTTCACTTCTTTCATTCATGTCATACAGGGTGTCTTTACAGACATGACCGATCATTGTGATATCAAATTTCATGGGTATTCCTTGGTGCTTTCCCTCCCCTCCCGCAGAAGCGGAAGGGAGGGATATTTCAATTACTGCAGTGTCATCCAGAAGGTTCTCATGTCATCCAGCATCATGTAGTTCTGCTTCAGATCGAGAGTCCAGAGGTTCAGAGTGCTCAGCGCAGGTGTATCGATGGGAGCGACGTCCGCCCTTGAAGGCCAGGAGCCTCTTACATGGAAGGGCTTGAAGCCGGGGCCGGTACCGTCTGCTTCACCACCGACCCATCTCATCAGAAGTTTAGCGGCGTTCACATGCTCGGCATGGTCGGCAACGTAGAGGAAAGCGGGGTCCACGATACCCAGACGGGGGGAAAGGTCCTCGGCAACGTTGATCAGCAGCTTGTCGCTGGCCTTCCGCATCTTGCTGGAGGTGGCGATACCGAAGGGAGGATTATCCTGCCCGGGAGCGCCTACAGCCTTAACAATGTCCGTATCGGAGGTCATGATGATCAGGTCGTTGGCGGCCAGTCTCTTCAGGAACTCGTATCCGGCGTTTTCGGTCCCGTTCAGCACGATATCTTCGCCGAACTCCTTTTTATAGGAGGCGGCCATCTCATCACTGTTGTTTACAATAGCCATAAAAAGGCCCATGATTTCCGAGTTTTCGATGGGGCTTCTCAGAATGATCTTGCTTTCGTACTCGGGTCTGGTCAGATCCCACCAGCTGTCCATGGGGCAGGAGTCATAGACTTCCGTGTTATAGAACAGCTGCTTCATCTCGAAATAGGGGACATAGGCTCCGCTCTGAAACTCTGCCGGCGCGGTTTTCATCATGTCTTCGGGAATGAACTCTTTCAACAGTCCCATGCCGACAAGCTCGGTATAAACACCGCCGTCCGTATCCTTGATAAACAGCAGGTCTGCATTGCGGATCTGGGCCTCATGCTCTCTCTGATACTTCTCTACGATCTCAGAGTTCCGCATGTCATAGACGACAACCTCGACCCCGGGATACTGGGCTTCAAAGGTTTCCTTAACATCATTGAAGCGGCTGGACATGGAGTATACGGTTACGGTTCCTTCCTCTTTTGCTTTGGCATACAGTTCATCCCCGCTCAGCTGATCATCAAGCCCCACTTCCTCAGTCCAGGAGACCTCTTCCTTTGCGGATACAGATGCATCGCCCTTCTTTGAACAGGATGCCGCCGTCATCAGAACCATAACGCACATAACGATAAAGCCCAGTTTTCCTGTAATTTTCATACAATTCTCCTTTAAAGTGATTATTTTTTATTCAGGGAAATCACAATGATTGGATTCCCCTGAAATCCTCCAGAAAATAAAAGGGATATCAAACGGCCCGGATAAGCAGATTTTCACTCTCGTTATCATAGAGATTGAGCCGGTCCTGCTTGAGATGAGCCCAGACGGTATCTCCCATTTCATAGCTCTTGGAACCGATTTCCTTGGCCATAACCGTGGAGTCTCCCAGATCCAGTTCCAGAAGGGTCTCCGACCCGGCCGGCAGGATAGAGGAGACCTGGCAGGGGAAATAGCCCGGTTTTTCGGATACGCTGATCAGAATATCCTCGGGACGCACCGCAAGGGTGACATCGGAATCGGTAATTGTTTTCTGCGATACCGTTCCGTTTCCCCGCTTATCCACATCTTCCAGTACCAGTTCTCCGAAGTCACACTGCAAAGCCAGCTTGTCATCGGAGAGGCCCTTTGCCGCACCTTTGATAAAATTGATTTTCGGATTACCGATAAACTCGGCGACCTTGAGGGTGGAAGGATTGTTATAGATCTCCGCAGGACTGTTGCACTGGGTCAGAACACCCTCAAAATAGACTGCTATTTTGGAAGAGAGGGTTAACGCTTCCACCTGATCATGGGTGACATAGATGATTGTGGTATTCAGATCCTTGTGAAGCCTCTTAAGCTCCGCTCTCATATCGACCCTGAGCTTGGCGTCCAGATTGGAAAGGGGTTCGTCCAGCAGAAGGATCTTCGGCTGGGAGACGATGGCCCGGGCGATAGCGACTCTCTGCTGCTGGCCTCCGGAAAGCTCAGAAGGATACCTTCCGGCAAATTCCTTGATCTGCATCTTCTCAAGGGCTGACATAACCTTCTTCTGGATTTCATCCCTGGCCATTTTTTTAACGGTCAAACCGAAGGCGACATTGTCGAACACGGTCATATGGGGCCAGAGGGCGTAACTCTGGAAAACCAGATTCAAATCTCTCTTGGAAGGCGGGGCAAAACGACCGGATTCCGGATCGGCCACCGCGTTTCCATCGATGACGACGGTTCCGCTCTGAGGGTTTTCCAGGCCGGAAATAACCCGCAACGTGGTAGTCTTACCGCAGCCGGAGGGCCCCAGAAGGGTCATAAAATCTCCCTGTTCGATTACCAGATCCACATCTTTCAGGATATGTACTTTGTCATAGAATTTATTCACTTTATTCAGTTCGATACGGCTCATTTCAACCTCCCATTCCTTTGGAAATATCTGCTTTACTAACCTTTCTGGCGATGTAGTTCACCAGGATTATGATAAAAATAATTAACGTCGTGATGGCATTGGAAAACTGCTCGAACCCTGATTCGGTGTAGGAGTATGTCAGGGTCGTCAGGGTCGCGGTTTTCGGAGTGACCAGAAGCATAATAAGGGCCAGTTCCTTCATACCGCTGATGAAGATCAGCAGAAAAGCACTGAATACACCGCCCTTCGCCAGGGGAAGGATCAGTCTTCTGAATATTCTCAGCCAGGACGCTCCTTCGATCTTGCCCGCTTCTTCCAGCTCCGTATTGATCTGCATCATGCTGCTTGTTCCCGAGCGGACGGCAAAGGGCAGATACTTCACAATACTGATCAGGACCAGAAGCGCGAAGGTTCCGTAGAGAACCGGCATAAACAGCTGGGGCTTTGAAAACATGGACAGATAGATCGTACTCAGGGCGATAGAGGGAATCAGCATGGGCGTAAAGGAGATCTGCTCGATAAACCTGCCGCTGAGTTTCTTTCTGCCCCTTGAGATGATGTAGCCCAGAAGCAGTCCCACAACCGTGGCGATCAGAGAGACCACTCCCACAAGCTTCAGAGTATTTCCCAGAGCCGACCAGATGCGCGGATTATGAAAGATTCCCGCCTCACCTTCGGCAATGGCCGGGTTTCCTTTTCCGATCCAGAAGTGGAGGGTCATGTTATCAATACTGTAGACCCCGGGTTCCAGCATCACGCTCTGCAGAACAAGGACGAGCAGAGGCATCATGACGCCCAGAATCACAAACAGGAGAACCGCAGCCGTAATCAGGGGTTTCAGTTTCTTCAGTTTAATAAGATTCGTTCTGGTACTTTTTCCACCGATAGTTGTAAAACTCTTCCTCTTGCCGATGGCCTTCTGGTTCAGATAAACCGTAAAACTGGCGACGACCAGCAGGACGAGACCCAGTGTAAAAGCCTGTGTCGTCAGTCTGTTCCTGATATTGGAATAGATCATGGTCGACAGGGTATAGTAGTTCACCTTCATCCCCAGGAAAGCCGGTGCACCGAAGGAGCCCAGAGCCTTTGAAAAGGTCAGAATAAAGGATGACAGAATAGCCGGCAGAACGAGGGGGAAGGTAATTCTCCTGAGGATCGTCGTTCTTTTGGCTCCCGTGATTTCCGCCATCTCCTCCAGATCGCCTCCGATGGAAGCCAGAGCCGATGAAATCAACAGAAAAGAGAAGACAAAATAGTGAAGAGACAGGGTGACCACGATGGGTACGAAGCCGTAGGAGATCCAGTTGGGCGGACTGATTCCGAATACGGACTGAAACATTCCGGGGTAACCGCCGATTCTGTCATTCTTGAAAACGACTTCCCAGGCCAGGGCCTTACTCCAGGAGGGGACCATATAGGCCACCACGAGGATAAAAGAAAAGAACTTCTTCATAGGCAGATCTGTCCGTGAGACAAGCCAGGCCAGGATACCGCCTATCAGGATTCCGAAGAATGAAACGCACAGCGATATCATCATTGAGTTCATAAGGGGTTTATAGAACATCGCCTTGCTGACCTTACTGGCGAAGGTTGCGATCCAGTAACGGAATGTAAAACTTCCTTCAGGAAGTCCCAGCTTCAGAGCATCTCTGAATTGAAGCTGAAAGGTCGTGGTCAGAATTTCCCACAAGGGGAAAAGGACCAGATAAATCAGAACGGCGATAGCAAGAACACTGATCAGATTCTGCGCATTCTGAAAATAGTTTTTAATACGATTTGAATAGAGACTCAATCTATTCATTGGATTATTAAGCTTTTGTGATTTGGCAGTTATTTCCATTTAACTCCTCCTTTTTCACACAGTCCTCCTTAAGACAGCGAATCCCTACACGGCCTGATTCAGGCCGTCCACGATTTCGGTAATCTTCAGCAGATTATGAATTATGTAATCCGGTTCCATTTCGTTCTTGTGCCCCTTATCACTCAATCCGGTAAATTCGGATTTGATTTGAATGGCCCCGTACAGACCGGCTCCTTTGGCGCCGACCACATCTCTGGAAATGGTATCGCCCACATAGATGGTTCTGGCCGCATCGCAGCCCATCCGATTCAGAACATCCCTGAACAGGAATCCATGGGGCTTCCGGATACCATAGGAACTGGAAAGGGCGACATACTCGAAAAAGTCCTTAATCCCGTATTTTTCAATAGACTTGTGAACCTGAGTAAAACTCCCCGTATTACTTATAATACCGAGGCGGATATTCCTTTTCTTCAGCTCCTCAAGAACATCCCGGACTTCCTCTTTGCAGCGGCGAACGATAACCTCGGTCTCCCAGAAATAAGCCAGATCTTCATGATGATCAAAAATCTTTTCCACGGGAATCGGAAAATCCTTGAGGATCCAGTCCTTCCAGACCATGGCCGGATGAACCTCGATCATGGTTTTCTCTCTGAACTCGCGGTATACACCATACTGCGTCTGCAGAATATGATAAAAATCACACTCCCCTTCCGCACAGAGAAGGGAAGGATCGATATCCAGGATCCCTGCGATTTTCTCCGCGATGTCAGGCCCTATATCTTCTGAATACCGGATATCCTCCAGTGTTCCGCCCATATCAAACAAGATCGTATTTACACGCATATCCCATCCTTTTTCACCAATGATTCGTTTTTCAGTTTCTTCAACTGATAGATTAATTCAGCATTGCCGGACACCCTCTGCTCCAGAAGAACTCCTCCCGAGGCCAGGTCTCCGGGGCGATGAAAGTCCGACCCGGAAATGACAAGCATCTGATTATCCGAGGCGACCTCGGCGGCCAGATCGTTTCTGTCATCGTGTCTCGGGTTTCCGTTGAAGACCTCAAGCCCATGCACAATCAGGGGATCGACGATACGGCAGCCGTCCCGGAAGGGATGGGCCTGATAAACCAGAACATCCCTGCGGCCTGTCAGGCTGCCCATAAAATCATCAATGCTGGAATGATGAAGATCCGGCCACTCTTTCAACGCTGTCTCATCAAGGCCATACACAAGATAATCATTATTGTTTTCTGTAAAGCGCAGCTCAATCCCCAGAAGAATGTCCATATCTGTTTTCAACGCTTCTTTAAGGGCCACTTTGTAGCCTTTCAGATAGGTATCGATTTTCTCCTCCCAGCTGATACTTCCCAGAGGGCCGAAGAAGTCCTCATTGAAATGATCCGTGAGGACCATTCCCTGATACCCGGCTTTTTTATGCATCCTGACGGCCTCATCCGCTTTTACATGCCCGCAGCTGCTTACATCTGCGGTATGAGAATGCATTTCGTATCTATAGCGTCCCATAGGGATACTCCTCCATAAAAACAAGAATCAATTTTACTTAAACGTTATAGTAAAATCTTAAAAAAAATTACATTTTTCTGGACGATGTCCGGATACGAAGTTCCGGTTCCAGAATGATATTACTGCTCCCGTCCCCACTGTTTTTTCCCAGCTTATTATAGAGCAGTTCCATGGCCATCTCTCCCACTTTAAACTTGGGCTGCCAAACCGTTGTCAGACCGATCATGGGCAATGAAGCAAAGGAAATATCATCATAACCGACAACGGAAACATCCCGGGGAACCTGGAGCCCCTTTTCGCTCAGGGCTTCCATCACTCCGATCGCCATCAGGTCATTTAATGCAAAGATGGCCGTGGGCAATTTTTTATCACTTTCCAATAATTTTTTCGTCGTGATATAGCCGCACTCCCTTCCCTTCAACCCGCCTCTGTCGACAAGAATTCTGGGTTCGAATCCTTCTCTTTCCATAACATTCCTATAGCCGCTGACTCTGTCCTGACGGGTTTTTGTCACCAGATCATCACAAAGCATAACAATATCATGATGACCTAGATCGGCAAGGTGATTCATAGCGAGGACAGCCCCCCTGTAGTTATCGATACCGACATAGTTATCCATTGAATCATTCACTTTACCACCGAAATAGATGATGGGGATCTGCCCTTTTACAACCTCCTCCAGATGATCAATACTATTGCTCACAGGACTCACCAGCAGACCGGAAACCCTGTTTTCCATCATTGTCAGTATATAATCTCTCTCACTTTTCAAACTTCTTTTGGTATCCCCGAGAAGCAAGGTATAACCATACTTCACGGCTGTCTCGTTTATCCCTTTGTAGATACTGGGATATATGGGTGTCGAGATATCAGGAATCAGAACACCTACGGTTTTGTTACCCTTGGTGACAAGACTTCTGGCAATCCTGTTCGGAGTGTAACCGAGTTCCCTGCTGATACTGAGGATACGCTCTTTTGTGCTTTCCCCGATATCAGGCTGACCATTCAAAGCTTTTGATACGGCAGCAGGTGATACGCCCGCTTTTTTCGCAATATCTTTGATGGTGACTCTCATTTCACTCCCTTTTACTATAACGTTTAAGTAAGAATACAAGCGAATCTTTCAGCCGTCAACAAAAAAATGAATAAAATAACTTCCCTTCTCATTTTTCCACTTTCCTTCAGAATCCCCGGTCAGAAAAGCAGGGGGCGAACATCCCGGTTCACAACGAACCCCGCCTCAATATCTTCCCGTGTATTCTTCTAATAAACGGTTTCCAGAATTTCGATATTGTCTTCCAGCGACGTATCAAGACCGAAGCCTAATTTCTCAGCCTTTTCCCCATAGTAGGCCTTAACATCAGACCATCTGTAGTAGGGTCCTGATACAGGCTCGATTGACGCAGCGAAGGCGGTTTCCTTCTCATTGAGAAGCATCTTAACAAGAGGTTCTTTCCCTTCCGCCGTGTAAATGACCCACTCCAGGTTCGCAGCCATCGGCCCGTAATAGGCCACATCCCAATACTCAATGGCCTTTGAAATGTCATCACTGGGAACCGCAGACTCTTCGATCTCCAGAAAACCGACGAGAGGAACGACCGTTTCGGCATGGGCGAAGCTGAAAACGCCCAGATAGGGAGACTCTCCCGCCAGAGAGGCATCAACCTCATTGATCATCCTTTTGGCCAGAGGAGCCATAATACTCAGAGCAATGGAATCCTTCCCGACCTCTCCGGGACCTTTGGTGTAGAATGATTTGGCATTCTGAACCTTTTCAAAGAACTGAAGCTCCTCTTCATTGAAATATCCGCTCATATCGACATTGGAAAAGCCGTCGTCCTTCAAAGCAGGCAGAATAATATAGATTTCCCAGAGAGCATTCGTGGCGGTAGCCAGGCTTTTTACAATAGTTTTGCCTTCTTCGCTGACAAACTCAAACTCGCCTTTGTCCAGCCGTTCCACAAATTCCGGTTCGAAAAACTGTGAGATCACACGTTCGGTCATGACCCGCGCTTCATCGGTTTCCGAGAACGCCTCAACATTGGTCCACCACTCCCCTTCTTCTTTATAGTCTTCGTACTTTGGGGCAATATCCAGAGCTCTCAAATAGGGATCCACATTTTTCTTATAATAGGTAGACGTAATTTCACCTTCATACCCTGTTGTCAGCAAACCGGTCAGAAAACTGTCTCTCGACTCCCAGGTCCTCTGTTTACGTGTCGCATCGGCCAGCAAAGGCTTTCCGCTTTCAAACAGATCCTGATAAAGGACGCCTGTCCTCTGCCCTATATGGTACAGCTCGTTTTTCCCCAGCAGCGTCAGCAGACCGTACTTCCCTTTTTCATAGTCGGCGACCCTCTGGATATCCTCCCTTACGACTTTACCCATCTCTTTGAGCTGCCCTTCGGATTCCGCCAGGGCAATCATATCCAGCCAGGATTTATCATACTTGAATCCGGACAGATTCCTCGAGCCGTGTCTGTTCAGCCAGTAAATAAAATCGGCTTCATACCCTGCGGGGGGCGGCGTCAATTCAGCCGTTCCCGGTCCGGGATAAGGGACCTTTGATCCCAGATACAGATCCTGGACAGAGACATCCGCTTCTGCAACGGCAGGCCCCGCATCCTTGTTCCCGGATGCAAAAATCGATGTGGTCAACAATAACAGGTAAAACAGCCATGTTATTTTTTTCATAAAATCTCCTTTAGTACTTAACAAGTAACCCGTTTTCGATCATGACTGCTGATCGATGTACCTTCTCATGCAGATACAGGCATATCCTCAAGATATATGAAAAGGGAAGTCTTTTTTAGCTACCTAATGTTCATTTTTAAAACAATCCACCCGACTCAATAAAATTAATTTTATTCATGATTTAATAGATAATTTATATGTCATTTTTTACTTATTTTTTTAAAGTCAAAAAAATATAACAATGGGACTCTCTTCATTAAAAAAGTAATGATAACAAAGGAATAAAATCATTTTTTCCATTACTTTTACAGCGATAACGCACACGTGTGTTATCAAAGCCATAACCTGTTTACGAAAACGTTTAAGTAATAATACACCTCATTCTGGAAATCGTCAATAAAAAGATTATATCGAATCTATTCTTTATAAAAACTGGCTTAGAGAAAGATAAAATCGTCAAAATAATCTACTAAATAAATCACTATTTTTTTTAAGTTAAATCTACTATTTCTTTGAAGAGATTCTTCTTGATACCTGACAGGAATGGAAGTGGTCGCTGACATAGCTGTTATGAGCCCTCTGGCAACGCATCGCCTTGCCAGAGGGGGAAACAGATGGAAGGGGAGAAAAGAAAGACCGGAATCACATCATTTTCATGGTTCCCTTCCAGAGCTGAACCGGAGTAATAAAGAGAGCGGCTCCCTGCTTCTTGTCCAGATCTCCTGTAATCGCCTCTATGCCCTCCACAATGGAGTTCATTCCCGCCGTGGGAATCAGAGCCTTCAGAGTTTTACTGCGGTTGGTCCGGTCATTCATAAACCCCAGGAAGCCGGCAAACAGAGGCACGTTGGAGATATACTCCCCCATTCCGTAGGAGTCGGTGATGGTCGCCCCTTCAATCCCCTTCTGCAGGAACATCTCCAGCACGTCGTAGATCAGCTCCTTGTCGAAGAGGATCAGGGTAAGAAGGCTCATCTCCTCCCTCTTTTTCAGCTCCGCCGTCCCTTCGGGATTGGCCTTTGACATAAAGGCCTCGAAGAGGGCCAGCTCGGTGGGAGCGGCAAGGATCTCGGGACGGACTCCGGGCAGGGAGAGGGTTCGGGATATATGGGCCAGAACCTTCAGATGGCTGGCGGCCTCCCCTTCGGGAGCGAGGATCATAAAAAAGAGCCGAGCCTTCTTCCCGTCAATGGCATCAAAGTCTACGCCCCTGGCACTGGTAGCCATGGCAATGACAAATTCCTTCAACCCGGGAACCTGGCAGTGGGGGATGGCCAGCTGATTACCGATCCCCGTGGAGCCCTGCTCCTCCCTTTCCAGAAGGCGTTTCAAAAGTACGTCCCGGCTTACCTCTCCGATATCGGGGTGTCTCAGGGCCAGATCCGCAAGGCTCTCCAGAACCGCCTGTTTCGCTGCGGCGGGGATATTGGGCTGACAGCTGTCGGGGTGAAGCATTTTAAGCATGTCCATCTTATACCTCCATATTATTACCGCGGATCAGGGCAAACCTGGAAATGGGCGGTCCGAAAATTTCATTGACGAACACAGACATCAGTATGATGCTGTTCAGGGCTGTTATAGCGGCGATGACGTGGGGAGCGACCTCCGGCCCCAGATGCATGCCGGAGACGATATCCATCAAACCGATGGCCACACCGGCCTGGGGAAGCATGCAGTAACCAAGATACTTTTTGATCCGGGGCTCCGATTTGACCAGGGCGCATCCGGCGTAGACTCCGCCGTACTTTCCGATACCCCGCAGAAGAATATAGGCCGTACCCATCAGCAGGATAGTGGGATTGAGGAACTGTGAGGGATCCAGCTCCATCCCCGCCAGAACAAAAAACATGGCATAAAGAGGAGGGGTCAGGGGCATTATGATGTTGAAGATCCTGTGGTTCCGGGGGGAGAGGTTGATCAGAACCGTACCTGCGGCCATATTGGTCAGGAGGGGCGACATGCCCAGTCCCATGACAAACACCGTATAGGTGAAGAAAAATCCCAGGGTGACGATAAGGGTCTCATTCTCGCTGTTTCGCTTGCATGTGGCCCTGTGAATAAAGAAGCCCGCCAGGGCTCCGATACCGATCTCCAGCAGAATATGGCCGATGGAAGCCATCACACCGTGCCCGCTGCCGGTGACTCCCAGCATGGAACCGGCAAAGGAGAAGACCACGGAGAAGAGGATCACGCAGCCCGCATCATCCAGAGCCACCACGCCGTAGAGCATATCTACGAACTTGCCGTGGGCCTTCAGGGTCTGAACGATATGGACCGTGGCCGCCGGTGCCGTAGCCGAAGCGATGGCTCCGGCCAGCAGGGCTACGGGAAGGGGCAGATGAAGCAGCACCAGACCGATGGAAACGGCACTGAAGGTGGCGACGATCTGCACGATGGTAATGATCGAAACATCCCGGCCCAGACGCTTGAGCTTGGAGAAGGAAAACTCCCCTCCTATGGTCAGAGCGATCAGTCCCAGAGCGATCTGGGTAAAGACCCCCAGGCTCTCCTCTACCTCGTGGGGGACGATATGCAGGAATGATTTTCCGATAATCAGTCCCGCAAAGATATAACCCGTGATCTCGGGGAGCTTGATAAATCCGGCAATCCTTCCCAGATAGTAACCGGCGATCAGTATGATCCCGGCCGCAAAGAGGGGATGGAGGTGGAGGTACTCCCAGAGATGATGAAATTCGCTGAATAGTCCGTTCATTGCCTATGAATTATAGGGGCAGCCCAGGGAGCTGTAAACGAAAAAAAAGAGAAAGGCTCCTATCCCTCCAGACCGTACCCGGCGGTCTTCTTCAGGCTGCCTCTCCTTATCCCGGAGAGTTCTGCCGAAGAGGCGGTCATGGTGGAGAACACAAAGAGGATGATAACCAGGGTCAGAATCAGTTTTTTCAAGGGCACTCCTCTCTCTGCGTTGATCTTTTTCCAAGGAAAGGTGTTTGCAGGCGGCGCCCCACGGGGGGCTTACGGTGCTGCCGAAACCATCCCCAGAGGGATGGTTTCGGCTCTAGTGAAAGTTACAGCTCGACAGGACTCACATAGGGCAGGGCGAAGATCTTGACCCCTTCCTTGGTGAATTTCTCTTTCAGCTGCCTGAGACTGTCCACAAACTCCATAGCCTTATGATCCTCGGCGTAGATAATGTAGACGAAGTTCTCCTCAGGCCAGACGGCGTTTCCCTCCTTGGGATCCGAATGTCCCCGGCCGTGGACATTGTTCAGCCGGGTATAACCGAAATCGGCTTCGATCTTCTTCAGGGCATCCTGAATATCCTCCTCCACCGTGTTGTTAGCGATGATTTCCAGTCGGGTCATGCGTGCTTCCTCCTATTCATTACGGCAAACAGTATGGGTGAGACAAACAGGGTCATTGTGGAGCTGGCCAACAGCCCCCCGATAATGGTCTGAGCGACGGGCTGTACCTGCTCGGTTCCCTCTCCTCCGAAGAAGGCCAGGGGCACCATCCCCAGGATGGTGGTGGCCGTGGTCATCAGGATGGGCTGCAGACGACTTCCGGCGGCCTGAACGCAGGCCTCTCTCAGAGGAACCCCCCTCTTGAGAAGAAGGTTGATATAGTCCACCAGGACGATGCCGCTGTTGACGACCAGACCGACCAGAACAACAAGTCCCACCGCCGACATGATGCTGAAGGTCTCACCGGAGAGTCTGTAGAAGGCGACGACGCCGATCATCATCAAGGGGATGGTAAAAAAGATGATAAAGGGGTCCTTCAGAGACTCGAACTGGGCCGCCATAATGCCGAATACCAGCAGCATGGCGATAACCAGCACGATCATCAGGGTACTTCCCAGAGAGGAGATATCCTCAAAGTCGCCCCCCATGCTGTAGCTCACGCCGTCGGGAACGACCACCATCTCATCGATCATGGCCTGAATATCCTGCTGAGCCTGGGTAGAGGCATAACCGTCGGTCAGACCTCCCAGGACATGGACCGTCCGCTTCTCATCCTCACGATTGATCTCAACGGGACTGGTGGACTTCTCAAGGGAAGCCACATTGGAAACGGCAACCCGGGTACCGCTGCTGCCCAACACGAAGATCTTGGTCAGGTCGGGAGCCACAAGGCGATCCTCATCCGACAGGATGAGCTTCACGTCCAGCTCATTTCCGCCCACTCGATAGGTGGTGGCGGTCTTGCCGTTCATGGCGGAGCCGATCTCACTGGCCACCGTATACATATCCAGCCCCAGGGCGTAAGCCCTGTCCCGGTCAATGACCACCTCGATCTGGGGCAGCCCCTCATCCATATCTGTGGAGGGCTCGGTCACACCCGGAAGATTCTCCTTGATCATGGTTTTCAACTCATCGGCAAAGTCAATGGCCGCATCCAGATCGTCCGACTTCACGAGGATATCCACGGGATTGTCATTGCCCATCCCCGGGCCCATGGATGAAAACTCCAGAGTGGCGGCGGGAAAGTCGTTGAAGTGGGTTCTCAGACGGTTCTTGATCTCATCGGAGCTGATGGTTTGCTCCTGGAAACGGGGCAGAGTGATCTCAACGGAGGCTTTGTTGGCATAGGTCGTACCGCCGAACATGCCCGACTCACCCACGGTAACGATCATATTTTCGTATCCGCCGATCTCGTCGAAGAGCTGGACCAGCTGCATAACCTCCTGCTCCGTCTCGTCCAGAGGTGTCCCCTGTGGCAGTTCCATGGAAACGGTCAGAGAGTCTTCGCTTCTGCTGGGAGCCAGGATGATTCCCATCTTAGTGAACTGGGTCATAGAGAATGCGAAGAGGATGAAAACAAGAAGAAGAACCTTCCCTTTATGATCCATCAGGATGTTCAGGAGTTTCATATAGCCCCCGTCCAGCTTGTCAAAGCCCTTGACGAAGGAGTCGTCTATCCTCTTCAGAAGTCTGGATTTCAGAGGTTTCTGGGTTCGGGTATAGATCTTCAGATAGTTGGCGCTCATGGTGGGCACGAAGGTTATAGCCACGACCAGGGAGACGCTCAGGGCGATAACAATGGTCCAGGAAAGGGAACGGAAGATCTGTCCTATCATCTCCAGATCGTCGGCAAAAAGGATCATGGGGATAAAGACACAGATAGTGGTCAGGGTAGAAGCGGTGATGGACATGATCATCTCACGGGTACCCAGAATGGCGGAGGCCGACAGTTTGGTGCCCCTCTCCCGGAACTTGAAGATGTTCTCCTGAATAACGATGGAACAGTCTACAACCATCCCCAGCCCCAGGATCAGTCCGGTCAGGGTCATCAGATTGATAGTCAGTCCCATAAAGTACATAAACAGGATGGTGATAAAGATAGACAGAGGGATGGAGAGGGCGATGATGATGGTACTGGCCCAGGTTCTCAGGAAGAAGAAAAGGACGAGCATGGCCAGAGCGATTCCCTGAAAGAGGGAGATATAGGTCTGCTCCATGATGGACTCGACTTCCGTGGAGTCATCGGAAAGAATGACCACGTCCACACCGTCGGGGAGCTCTCTGTTGATGATCTCAAGTTCCTTGTTGATATTCTCGGAGACCGAGAGGCTGTTGGCATCCGATTCCTTCTGAACGGACAGGGTAACGCCGTACTGGCTGTTAACGTAGACCCGGTCTTCCTCATCGTCGTTTGTCAGAGTAACCTCGGCCACATCCTTCAGAAAGACCTCCTTGGCGGGGCTGTCGCCCTTGTAGGCGATCACCACATCTTCAATCTCCTCCAGAGACTCAAACTCCGCGTCCGTGCGGATAAGATATTCGGTGGTTCCTTCCTGAATATCCCCCGAGCCGAGCTGATAGTTCTGAGTGGAAAGAGTTGAAGCGACCTGTGTCAGGGTCAGGTTATAAGCTTCCAGGCGGTTCTGGGAAACATCGATGCGAACGATCTCCTCCTGTCCCCCCTGGACGGAGATAGAGGCGACTCCGCCGATTCTCTCCAGCAGAGGCTCCACCGTATCCTCGGCGATGGAGCGCAGCTGATTCTGGGGAAGATCCCCCTCGACTCCGATGGTCATGATGGGCTTGTCATCGGTACTCATCTTGAAGATGATCGGCGAATCGGCGTCATCTGGCAGGAAATTGGTCGCGATCTCCAGTTTGTCCCGGATATCGTTGGTGGCATCGTCAAGATCCTTGGAGTAGGCGAATTCCAGGCTGACCTGGCTGTAGCCCTCTGAGGAAGTGGAGGTAATGCTCTCCAGATCGCTTACGTTGGAAAGCTGCTGTTCCAGCACCTCGGTGACATTCCGCTCCACATCCTCGGGACCGGCTCCGTCATAGCTGGTCATGACCATAACAACGGGCATCTCCATATCGGGAAGAAGCTCTACGGGTATGGAAGGCACCAGAAAGGCCGCCAGGCCGATCAACAGGGCCCAGAGCATAACGACCGTAACCGGACGGCGTACAACTGTTTCTGTAATATTCATAATTTATATAATCCTTATAGAGGTCTGGAGAACCTACTCTGTCACCTTGATGGCGGAGCCGTCTTTCAGCATGGTCTGACCGCGAACGACCAGGGAGTCGCCGGCGCTCAAGCCGCTCTTGATCTCAGTGCGGCCGTCGATGGCCAGACCTGTCTCCACGGATCTTTTCTCCGCCAGATTGCCGTTGCCCACAAGATAGACAAAGCTTCCTTCGGCGGAAGAGATCACGCTCTCGCTGGGAACGGTAAGAACATTCTCTTTTTTCTCGACAATCAGTTTGACCGATCCGAACATACCGGACTTGATCCGGCTGTCCTGATCATCCAGTGTGATCTTGATCTCCAGGGTGCGGGAGCTGGAATCCAGAACGGGACTGATCTCGGAAACCGTTCCGGCAAAGGTCTCGCCGGCAAAGGGTTCGAAACTGATGAACGCCTTCTGTCCCAGGGCCACGTCGGCCATATATTTTTCGGAAATATAGGACTCGATCTGGAGCTCCGACAGATCTCCCACGGTGGCCACGGGGACCTGGGAGGAGGCGATGGTATCGCCCACATCGAAGGGCAGATCCGTAACGGTTCCGGTAATGGTGGACTTGACCGGGCTGGCCACATAGACCTGCCCCGGAAGGGAGGGGTCGACCTTGGCGATCACCTGGTTTTTCTTCACATAGCTTCCCAGGGAAACATAGAGAGCCGTCAGCTCACCGGAGGTATCGGGATAGAGGTCGACGCTGGTTTCGGCGATCACGTCTCCGTTGAACTTCAGATAGTTCTCCATGATGGAGGGGCTCAGCTGTTCCGCCAGAACGGTATAGACCATCTCCTGGTTTCCGTCCTCCCCTCCGGGTCTGCCGGGACCGCCTCCGGCGATGGGATCGTTTTTGCTCACTACGGTGAAAACGGCCAGGGCTCCCACCAGGACAATCAACAGTATAAGTATCAGACCGGTCATCCCGGGTTTTTTCTTCTTTTTCATCTCTTCAGTCATTATTTCTCTCCTTGTGCTCTTTAATTCTTTTTCAAAACGGCCTGGATGGATTCGCGATCCGCATTCAGAGCGATCTCCAGATCCATAAGGCCGGACAGAAAGTTATAGCGGCTGTCGACCAGATCCTGCCGGGCATCCAGCAGCTTGTTCTGAGCGTCTTCCACATCCAGAATCTCCCGGGTCCCCTGCCGGTAGGCGTACTCGGTCATCTCATAGGTTTTCTCGGCCAGTTCCACGCTCAGCTCGGTGATCTCCATATTCTCCCTGTAGCCGTCCAGCTCCATCAGGATGGTGCGGATATCCTCTTCGGCGTTCAAAATCGTTTCTTCAAGGTCAAGCGCGGCCTTTTCCGTTTCCCGCCGGGCATTATGAATGGACACGGTTTCCGAGGAGCCGGGGATGAAACCGTTCAGGGGCATGGACAGAGCCAGGGTAAGGGTTGTGTAGTCATACCAGTCGGGATCATCGATATTCGACGTCGTATTCCTCCACTCTCCGCTGAGGCTCAGGGTGGGGGTTCTATTCCCGATGGCCGTGATCTTCTCCGTATTCTCCATGATCTCAACAGACTTCATGGCCTGCTGCACATCCAGACGGTTCATCAGAAAGGCATCGATAAGATCTTCCGCCTCAAAATCAGGTTTTCCGTCGGGGTTACGCTCTTTCACATCCAGTGAACCGTCTATAAGAATCTCTTTTTCCAGATCCAGGCCCAGAAGGGATTTAAAGGTCATCAGCTGTGTTTCATAGCTTGTTTTCGTATCGGTATAGGAGGGACGCATGCTTTCGTAGGAGTTCTGGGCTTCCAGAACATCCAGTTCCGAGGCCAGTCCGTTCTCATAGTTGACCCTTGTCTGATCGTAGCGTTTCTCGGCCAGTGCCAGGTTCTTTCTCTCCACGTCCAGTTTCTCCCTGTCCGCCACGAGTTTGTAGAACTGCTTCTTGACATTGACGATCAGAGTGTCTTCACCGGTCTCGTAGATGATTTTCTGGGAGTCCAGGGCCAGCTTATTGGCTGCGATGCCCTGAATAGCGGCATAGTTGATGTTCAGACTGGCATCGAGCTTGCCATAGGCGCCCCACTCTTCATTGCTGATATAACCGGTGTCCGAGAGAAACTCCTCCGACTGGTACGCGGCGGCGGACGCCGTCAAGTCGGGAAGGAAAGCGTTCCAGCTGTTCTTCTCGGTCTCTTCAGATCCCTCCAGATCCAGACGGGAGGACTGGAGGCCGAAGTTCTGTTCCAGCGCCAGGGCGACGGCCGCTTCTTCAGTCAGAACCAGGGGCTCCGCGGCAATAAGTCCTGCGGTTCCGATAAGCAGAACCAGTAGAAAGAGGATTGTTTTTGTATCAGTCATTCGTTTTCCTTTTAATTCCAGGTTTTCAACGAATGACATATATGCAGAAACCGTGCCAATTATTCTAAACGCATAAAAAGGCCCTCCCGGAATCAGGAGGGCATAAGGAAGTGCGCAGATTCTGCACAGCGGACATTTTTTGCACAGTCCGACAGGTGAGGAGCGTCAGGACTTATCCAGGCCGTACTCCTTTATCTTGTTGATGATGGTCCGTCTTGAGATGCCCAGCTCTTCGGCGGCCCGGCTCCGGTTTCCCTCCCAGCGCTGCAGGGCCGTCACAATGGACGCCCTCTCCAGATCCTTGAGGGTCTTAGCCCCCGATGCGCTTTCAGAGGCTTTGGCTGTACTCTTCGTCCCCGCCCCCGGTCCTTCCCGGAGTTCCAGATCATCGGCCTGAACCGTCTCACCTTCGGCAAAGATCATGGACCGTTCCAGAATATTCTCCAGTTCCCGGATATTGCCGGGAAAGGAGTAGTCATTCAGAATATCCCAGGCTTCCGGACTCAGGTTCTTTATGGAGCATCCCATTTTTTTATTGAGTTTTTCTATAAGAAATCCCGTCAGCCGGGGCAGATCGTCCCTCCTCTCCCTGAGGGGCGGAATCTCAAGACGGGCGACATTGAGGCGGTAGTAGAGATCCTCCCTGAAAGCCCCCTCCATAACCATGGTCTCCAGATTCCGGTTGGTAGCCGTAATGATTCTGGAATCTATGGAGATATCCTCCAGTCCCCCCAGACGGCGGAAGCTTCTGTCCTGCAGAACCCGCAGGAGTTTTACTTGCAGAGAGAGGGGCATTTCACCGATTTCATCAAGGAAAAGGGTGCCTCCGTCGGCGGTTTCAAAAAGCCCCGTTTTCCGGGCTTCCGCTCCTGTAAAGGCACCCTTCTCATAGCCGAAAAGCTCACTTTCCAGCAGATTCTCAGGAACCCCTCCCACATTGAGGGGCACGAAGGGGGCCTCCTTCTGACCGGACCAGGAGTGGATAAGACGGGCGGACACCTCCTTCCCCACCCCGCTTTCTCCGGTAATCAGGACGCTGGAGGTGGTCCGGGCGATCCTCTCCATGCGGCGGTAGAGCTTTTCAGCAGCCTTCCCGCTCCCCAGGAAGAAACCTTCGCCCTCCGTACGGCCGCTTTCACAAAGCTCTTCCACAGAACTGCGGGACAGAATCAGCTTCAGTTTTTCTATAAGGATATCGGGATCGAAGGGCTTGGTCACATAATCTTCGGCGCCGATCTTCATGGCGGTCACCACATCCTCTACCTGTCCGAAGGCGGAAACCATAATCACCGGCATGGCCCGTTTGGAATCCCGGAGCCAGCCCAGGAGTTCCAGACCGGTCATGCCGGGCATTTTCAGATCGAAAAGCCCCGCATCGAAGCTCTCCTCCTCCAGGATTCTCTGAGCGGAAAGACCGTTTTCCGCGGTGCTGACCCTATACCCTTCCATCTCCAGAATCATCTTCAGACTCTCCCGGATATTCTGTTCGTCATCAACCACAAGAATACGCATCAGCTCTCCTTTATGAGAGGGAGGATCACCATCGCCTGGGTGCCTTCACCTTCGACGGAATGGATATCAAGCTGTCCGTCCACGGCGCCGACAAAGCTGTTCACCGTAGAAAGGCCGACGCCGGTCCCCTTGGACTTTGTTGTGAAAAAAGGATCGAAGAGATGGTTCAGGTTCTCCCGGGGGATCCCCCGCCCCCTGTCCTTTACCAGGATATGGGCCTCGTGGCCCTTCTTCTCCAGGGCCACGCTTATATCAGCGCTGTCGCTGCCGCTTTCAAGGGCGTTGTTGATCAGATTGTCCATTATGGAATTCAGTCTCTCGGGATCGATGTTCACCCTGAGTCCGGACAGCGTTTCAGGAACGGACCTGCCGAAGGGCTCGGTTCGTTTGTCCAGTATGCGCTCCAGTTCCCTGACCAGATCGATGGGGCAGGGATTCCCTTCGGGATGCCTCAGGAAATCCGCCACCCGTTCGGTCATCTCCACCAGGCGGTCCACCTCGCCCTCGATAATCTTCAACGAAGCGTCATGAAGGCCACAGCCCGAACGCCTGATGATTGAGCTCTGCAGGCGGATGGCGCTCAGGGGGTTCTTGATCTCATGATTCAAAGTCCGGGCGGCGCTGCCCAGCACAACCAGCCGCTCCTGGGACTCAATCTGTTCCCGGTAGCGGATGTTTTTAAAAGAAAGCTGTCCGACATACACAATGATAAGAAGTATTGCGGCTATAACGATGGCGAGGATGGTATAGTAGCGTCTCTGAAAATAGGTAATGGGAGTATCGGTGATCTCGTAATAGATATAGCGGACCATTTCCTTTTTTTTCTCTTCCGGCGCGCTGTTGACCCTGGCCATGACCGAACTGTTCATAGTATCGATCAGATCGTTATTACCGATCATGGGCATAAAGGGATTCAGCAGATCCCGTGTAAAGAAGATCGTGCCCTTCTCCTTGTCGAAACGGGGCTCGTTCATCTCATGATCAAACAGATGATCCGGAGCATCGCCGTTGAGATAAAGGGGTTCCTTGTAAAAGTTATACACTCCCAGACTGAGAACTTCTTCCGGGATTTCCCTGTCCAGATCCCCTCCGTTCATATAAACCTGAAAGAGTCTGTTTAACAGCTTTTCGTTCTCATGGAGGAAGCGGACCATCTTCTCCTGAATCTGACTTCTGGCGACGATGGCGGTCATCACTCCCATCAGAAGGAAAAGGACCGTAAGGATCAGCAGGAGGAATCGTTTCTCATTCATAGTTCAAGAGTATAGCGCCATTAGGCCGGGGCATCAAATATGACCGAGCTTCAGTCGATGGGAAAATCGGTCAGAACGATGCAGCTTTCTGACAGGCCTGCCAGGGAACCGGGGTCCTTCAAGGGATTGCCGATCAGATTCAGATACTTCAGCCCGCTCAGCCCCTTCAGTTCCCCGGCGTCCTCTATCTCATTGAAAGAGAGGTCCAGGGTAGTCAATCCTGACAGACCTATCAATGGTGAAACATCATGGATGCGGTTACGGGCCAGATAGAGAACAGAGATCTGCGTCAGCTCCTCCAGACCGGCCAGGGAATCAATGCCGTTCTCCTCCAGATTAAGGCCGGTGATATTCCGGCAGTACTCGATCCCTTTCAGATCCCCGATATCCTCGCCCGGAAGCTCCAGCACGCCCTCAAGATAGAGCAGATCCTTGGGCAGAAACTCTGAGAAGAGATTGCCGTACATCAGATTCTTCACCGCCTCGATAAAGCCGTACTCCTCCGCATCATACTCGCTGACAGAGAGGCCGTCGAGGAACTCATCCTCACTCATTCCGGCGGCCGCGAAAAGGTCATCTCCCGCCGCGTAATCCGGTTCGAAGGGCTCTGGATAGTCTATGCCCGATACGGAGGAGGGAGCGGGCATCTCCCGGGCTAAGCGAACAAGGGCCTCCAGGGAGGCGTCGTCCCCCTTCTCCTCCAGTGTTCTGATCCCGGCGTGAAAGCGGGCCATCCTGTCGGGATGGAAGAGAAAGATCAGTTTTTTAAAGAGGACGCCGTGACGGCCGTCTCGCGTGTCCAGGCTCAGCCGGCCGGCGAGATCCGCCAGCCAGGGGCCGTCTTTCCTCTTATAGGCATCGATAATCCGGGCGCTGATTTTTTTCAGTTTATCCCTGTTGTAGATGCGGATGAGGTCTTCAATATGATTCTGCAACCCTTCAGACTCCTATTCTGCATCCAGAGAAGCGACAAGATCCTGCAGCTCCTTCCTGACCTTCTTCAGATCCGACTCCTTCCGCTCCAGCTCATCATAAAGCCCCTGGATCTCGCTCTCCTGCTGGTCCAGCTGCCGGGCATAGCGCTTGTAGAGATCCGAATCTCTGTCAAGAACGCCCATATTGTCCCGGACTCGGTCCTGATCGTTCTCAAGGCGGTCCAGCTTCCGCTCCCACTCTTTCTGGTCGTCCTGGATACGGGCGATTTTCCGCCTCAGAGCAGCCATGGAATTGAAGGCTTTTTTCATGGAGGGAGTCAGATCTCCCTGCTCCAGATACCATTCACAATCCGAAAGGGACATGTTCAGCAGGCCGTATTCCCGGGAAATGACGTACTCTTCCTTTACGGAAACGGGCTCGACATCCCAGTCCTCCAGGAGAAAACGGTAGGAATCCTCTGTCTTTTCATCAAGTTCGGGAGATTCGGCCAGGGTCCAGCCGGGTTCCCTGTGATGAATCAGAATAAGATCGTCTGTTCCCTTCTTTCCGCTGATGCTGTAGAGAGTGTCTCTCATCATCTTGTCCTCCCGGAAGAGAACGCCGCCGCTGATCCTGAGCGATGCGATGCGCTGAGGACGAGGTTCCACATGTCTTACGACCTCCAGCGCGCCGTGAACCGCATAAACAAGGAAGCGGCGGCTGCCGGGAATCATATCGGGCAGCAGGGCATCGCCGCCGTAGCCGCGTCCCTCGGTAACAGAAACAGGGCCCGCCGGCCAGTGGGCCTCACTGTCGTTCTCCATGCGCAGGGCCTTAAACACCGTATTCCCCTGATCCGGATCGAATATGGCCAGGGTCTCCCCCGCCTCCTCTTCCACAAGAATGGGAACCATGGCCGAAGAGCGGGAGTCCACCGTAACCGGACTGTCCAGGGTATAGCGGTAGTAGTTTCCCTTCCTCTCTCCCGCAGCTCTGGAAACGGTCGGTTCGGGAGCATAGCCCGCCGCATCATCACCGGACCATGCCTCTGCGGCCATCTCTTCCTCATAGTACATATCCTCGGCGTACTGAGCACACTTGGATGACATAAGCTCGGACATGGGTGCGGATGAGGGTATGCCCGACTCGTACTCCACCGCTCCGTATGAGGCCGTCGAAGGAGGCGCAACCTCCTCCCTGTAAACATAAAGGGGGGTTGCCAGATCCATGGAGAAGGCGTTGGGGCTGCCCGCCACAAAGCTCATCCTTATCTCTTTCCAGGGATGGGTTCCCGTATTCTGAACCAGGGCCCAGCCTTCCAGTCTTCCCTTTCCATTTTCATTCACCACAATTCTGTAGCTGCTTTTCCATAGCGGAACGGGCCGGATATAGCTGAGCCTCACCCGTCTCTCTCCCGCCCCCTTGAGATGGATACGGATGGACCGGGAAGCCTTGATCCGGGAACGGGAGATCTCCTCCAGGGCCCTGACCAGCTCTCCCTGCAGTACGGTATCGGTAAAACGCAGAGAGCTGAGATTCCCCACATCCACCTTTCTGATACCCTCATCGTCTATCAGGTTCAGAGCCGGTCTTGTGTATCCCTGCCCGTCGATCCACTGATCCAGTGAGAACACCCGGCCCTTAAACTCGCCGTCGGGAGTGGTGACTGAGACCTCCTCTCCCTGGGTACGTTTCAGAAACTCAAACAGCGGAGGAGATCCCGAGGGATTCACCCTGAGATCCGCCAGAACGGCGGAGAGGGGATCGTCGCTGCTGAAGTTAAGGGATTCCACCGTGCCCCCGTCCAGATCCTCCACCCGGAAGGAGCGGAGAAGGTCATTGAGGTCCTGATGTTCCACGGGGAAATCCAGCACGGCGTCCCCGACCACCTCGGTTTCATGAACAATCTGCGCCAGGCCGGCGGTATAGAGGGTCACCTCCCGGACCGGCAGTTCCTTCCGGGAGACAGGAATGCGCTCACTGGCCCCTTCCCCGGCGCTGAGAACGGGAAAGCCGACGATCAGTAAAAGGATAAAAACAGTTGAAAAGCGGTTCATACTATCATCATCAGGCCAAATCCCCGGGAAATCCAGTGATTTCTTGCACTCTGCCGGAATAATACCCCCGGCCCCTATGTCCACAAAAAGGGGGAAATCTGTTAGAATAGGGACCAGCATATAATCAAAGGACGACACTGATGGAACGATTATTGGGAAAAACAGCCGTCATCACGGGAGCCAGCAGCGGAATCGGCAAAGCCGTGGCCAACGCCCTGTTGGAATACGGGATCAATACGGTACTCAACGGAAGAAGCTGTGCCTCCGTCTTCAGCGGCTGTGAGAAGATTGAGATCAACACGGAAGATCTGCTGGAGAAAGAGACTCCGGCACATCTGCTTGAGACCGCCATTGAACGCTACGGAGACTGTGAGCTGCTCTTCGTCAATGCGGGAATGCTGGAAAGCGGAACCATCGAAGATATCGATATCGACAGGGTCTGCGAGATGGCCCGCCTGAAGGTGGAGTCCTCCTACAGACTGATCTACACCTTTGCCCGTCACTTCAAAAAAAAGAACAAGGGACATATCTTTATTACCTCCAGCGTTCTGGGCACGAAGGTCAGAGAGACCACCGGGGCCTATGCAGGATGCAACTATGCCCTTGAAGCTCTGGCAGAAGATCTGCGTATGCAGCTGAGCGATACGGATGTCAAGATTACGGTCATGGAACCGGGACTTGTAGAGACCAGACTGCACCGCAACTGGGCCAAACCTCCCAAGGAGATTCTGGGAATCGAAACTCCCCTGGCCCCCGAAGATATCGCCGAAGCGGTCATTGAAGTTCTGGCCAAACCCGACCATGTGCGGATTCCCCGTTTCATGATTCTTCCCAAAGGACACAGACTTTAGACCATGTCGGGAAAGCTCAAGGGGACTCTCTACGTACTGATCTGCATCGCCCTGTGGGCCCTGATACCGGTAGTATCGAAAACAGGACAGACCAGCCTGGACAACCATCAGTTCCTGTTCTGGTCCAGCCTGATTTCCTTTCTGGTTCTTCTTGCAGCAGCGGGACTAGGGGGGAAGTTTTCCGAGTTCAGAAAAATCCCTGTCCGTGAATACCTCGGAATATTTCTTCTGGGTCTGCTGGGGACCTATATCTACTACCTTTTTCTCTATCTGGGATATGCCGAAGCGGTGGGACTGGAGGTTCTGGTTGTTCAGTACACCTGGCCCCTGCTTATCGTCATTCTCTCCCTCTTTATCCTGAGGGAGAGCTTGAGTGTCAGAAAAGTGCTGTCCGTTCTTCTTGGATTCTCAGGGGTTCTCCTGGTTATTACCAGGGGAGATTTTTCAGGGATTCATGTCAGCAACCCCCGGGTGATCCTGCTTGTTCTGGCCGGAGCCTTCTGTTTCGCCCTCTTCTCGGTGCTGAGCAAAAATGTGGGACGCAATGCCCTGGTGGTGAACAGCCTCTACTTTCTGGCGGCCCTGGCGGCGTCTCTTATCTCCATGCTTCTCATGTCGGACTTCGCTCTTCCGGCGAGAGAAGAGCTTCTCCCTGTTCTATTGAACGGCGTACTGGTCAACGGCTTCTCCTACCTCTTCTGGGTCGTCGCCCTGCAGTCCACAGAGGCCTCCTATCTGGCGCCCTTCACCTTTATAACTCCGGCCCTTTCGGCCCTCTATCTGATCCTCTTTTTCAATGAGCCCGTTCACTGGAGCACCTTTGCAGGGCTGACGGCGGTGATTCTGGGAGGCCTGATCAACAGCATAAAGACAGGAAGCTTCGGCCGGATGGCAGGAGTCCCCTGACGAGGACCTGTTTTCAAATGGCCGCTTTCCCCAAGGGCCTGTCCGCCAGAGTCTTGGCGATCAGCCCCAGCAGCATAAGTCCCGCCCCGGCGGCTCTGGCTTTTGAAAAGGTTCCGAATACGACGGCATCGATCACAAGTCCCGCACCCGCCTGTCCCAGAAAGAAAAGGATAGCACTGTAGACCGCGGGTATCCTGGGAATGACCAGGTTCATACCGAGAACAATCAGAACGCCGAGGCTTCCCCCGCCGAAGAGATAAAGAGGAGCCACCGAGGGGAGAACGCTGAGATCCCCCCGCTGCCCCGGAAGGAGCAGAATCAGAACCAGGGTTGCCAGAGAGGCGGAGAGATAATGGTACCGGGTTCCTCTCATCAGGCCGATCCGCCTCGAAAGCTGCGCGTTTATCACCGACTGAACCATCACGATCCCCCCCGCCGCCAGAGAGAGGACGATAAAGGGAAGATTCCCCCCCTCTCCTTCGGTCATAACAGCGGCTCCGAAAAAGATCAGAATCCATCCCGGAATCCTGCCCTTCCCGAAGGGATGCTTCTCCATTCCCAGAAATCCCGTGGAGTCCACAATCTGGGCCGTCAGGGACTGCCCCAGAATCCCAAGGGCAATGGTCAGAGAGGCCCCCTGATTCAGAAAGCAGATATTATTCAGCATAACGATCAAAACACCCAGGATTCCCCCCAGCCGCAGAGTCAGGGGGACGGAGAGTCCCGTCTTCTCCGGACGGACAAAAGACAAAACAGCCTGAATAATGACAAAGGCGGTACCGTGGATGACCAGAACGGAAAGTAGGTTTCCCGCGGCCTCGGCCAGATGGGAGTTGAGGGTTATCATAAGGGTGATTAAAATCCCCACAAAGACGGACAGCATAGGATACATATTGGACTCCTTGCCCTATAATGGCACAAAGGCATACACTGGAAT
Source organism: Oceanispirochaeta sp. (assembly GCA_963556075.3). Lineage (GTDB taxonomy): Bacteria > Spirochaetota > Spirochaetia > DSM-2461 > DSM-2461 > Oceanispirochaeta. The sequence goes on from CAUVYB020000002.1 coordinate 991,157, forward strand.
TAGGACATATGTCCCAAATGAGGATTTTCATGAAAGTTATCCATGACCCCCCCGCCGTCCGGACCTATCTGAATAGCTATGGATGGGGCGGGATGTTCTCTCCCGCCGTGGAAGAGAAATTTCAGATGTGCCTCTACAAAGCGGGAGAGCCGGTGCTCCGGAGCGGCGAAAAACTCCCGGGTCTTCTACTCTATGTGGAGGGCCGGTCCAAGGTCTTCCGCCCCCTGGAGAACGGACAGACCATGCTGGTTCGCTTCTACTTTCCCTTTCAGGTTATGGGAGATGTGGAGCTGTTCACCGGCGGACCTGCGCTAAACTCAGTTAACGCCGTGAGTGAAGTCCGCTGCCTGCTTCTCCCCACAGAGACGGTCAAAATGGAACTGAAGAGCAACATACCCCTTCTCAACCACCTTGCCCGGGGACTGGCCGGTAAGCTGGCCTCCTTCAACGCCACGTCGGCGGTCAATCAGAACTACCCCCTCAAAACACGCCTGGCTGACTATCTCTGTCTGATTTTCCTGGAAGACGGACAGTATACGGAGGAGCTGAAGACTGTCAATCTGGGGGAAATGGCAGACTTCCTGGGATGCAGCTACCGCCATCTCACAAGAACCCTGGAAGAGTTCAAAACACAGGGGATTCTGGAAAAACGGGGCCGGTCCTTCCGCATCCTTGATCCGGATGCCCTGAAAGAGATCGCCGGAGACGTCTTCCGCAGCGAACTGGACCTTTCTGATTCTCTTCAAAGCTGATAGTATAAGCAACCATACAGGACCAAGGAAAAAGACATGAGCCCCAGATTTGAAGAGATCGTCTCCCGAAAGGAGATTGAAGCCATACTGACAGCTACCGAGGTGGGCAGGCTGGGCCTGCAGGACGACGGTATGCCCTACATCATCCCCATGAACTTCGGATTCAGGGAGAACTGTCTCTATTTTCACTCCGCCCCCAAAGGACATAAAATTGATCTTTTGAAGAAGGATTCCCGCATCAGCTTTCAATGCGAAACCGAGGCCCGAAGGGTCCGGGATGAGGAGAGCGGAAAGTGGCTTATGGAGACCCGTTCTGTGAGCGCCGGAGGGCGAGCGAGATTCATTGAAGACCCCGGTGAGAAACGGGAAGCCATGATGCTGATCATGAGCCGTTACAGCGGCGGGATGGAGTTTGAATACAGCGATGAGGCTCTGGAAAATCTGACTTTGATACGGATGAGCATCGATACAATACAGGCCAGGAAGATTCTGCTCTGATCTATACCGGAGAGTTCTCATGAATATCATATTTGATCTTGGCGGAGTGGTTCTGCACTGGGACCCTGAAGAACTGGCTCGGAAATGCTTTCCCGATCCCGATGAGAGGGAGAGGGCGGAAAAACATTTTATAAAGCATCCCGAATGGGCAGAACTGGATCGGGGCATTATGGACAGTGATCTGATTCTCCGCAATGCCGCCGAACGCTCGGGACTGCCCTATGCCTCCTTAAAGAAAATCCTCGATGAGGTCCCCGGATTTCTCACCCCCAAGGCGGAGACTCTGGCCCTGATCCGCAGGATAAAGGAGAAGGGGCACAGGCTTTATGTCCTGTCCAATATGCACCATGAGCCCATAAGACATCTTATGGAGACCTACTCGTTTTTCGACCTGTTTGACGGCAAGGTCGCCTCCTGCTGGGTGGGGCTTATCAAACCGGATGCGGCTATCTACGAGCATATCATCAGGGAATTCGACCTGAATCCCTCCGAGACGGTCTTCATCGATGATACCCTGGTCAATGTGGAGGCGGCAGCCCGGCAGGGCATCCATCCCATCCATTTCAAATCCGCCGTTGAGCTGGAAAAAGAGCTGATCAGCCTGGGTTGTCTCTAGACAGGGAGCCGGGCGTCAATGCAGCCGGCAGCCGGCAATAAAATTCACCGCGGGATGCAGCCCGGGATCATCGTTCATCTTGAACATGACACCGCCCTCCAGAGCGAAGGAGTAGGTAAAAGGAGCCTTCTTCGAAGGCAGATCGATTCTGAGCCCCAGCAAGGGGATCAGGTGAAAGAAAATCTCATTCTCCCTTGTCTCCGCCTCCTTAAGCCCTGCATCCAGTTTTCGAAAGTCACTGAGGCCGGCGGTAAAGGCGGTATAGGGAATCAGCAGGGGGAGAGGCTTCAGCAGAAGCTGGTATTCAAAACCGAAGCCGAGACTGCTGAACCTTTTGGCCTTATCCTCGTACTTGCCGTCCATGACACGCCATCCCGACTGATACTGAAGGAGCATCCAGCAGCGACCGGGATCCGGCCTGTCCCGGCCCGGAGAGTTCAGCGCCCATGCCCATCGGACCAGGGGGCCGTTGAGGAAGGCGCTTGTTCCGATGTCCATCCGTTCCGTCATCCCGCGGGCGGCCGGATCTCCAGAATCCCCTCCGAAGAGATATCCGATGGAGCCTTCGCTTATCTCATTCAGAAGATAGGCCGCTTTATGAACATAGAGCCCCCCCGCCCTCAGATCCAGTGCTATCCTCACATCATCCCTTAAGGCCGTCGGAGGGAAGGGGCTCTCCTCAAAGGACAGAAGATCGTTCTGGTAGAGGAGGGAGAGGAGCTGCGCCTTTTCCCGCTTTTCCACTCCTGCGGAAAAACCTATATTGCAGAAAAGCCATCCCGTCGTTTCCATCCTGAGAGCGGCATCCATGTGAAGCCACGAAAGAGAGAGGGGGGTCAGTTGAAGCTCCGTAAAACCATAGCCTTCCACATCGGCCGTCCCGCTCTGGGCCTCAACATAACTGTCTTTATCCGGGATGGGTCTTTCGACGCTGACCAGCTCATGCCAGTGGTACTGGATTTCATAGCCCCCCAGATCCCCTAAAAGCAGGGCTCCGCCTCCGGGTACCATAGCCAGCGCCCAGCCTCCGAAAGAGACATCCTCCGGCTGCCATGAGAATCCAAGATCGATTTTATCATAACGGGAGGAGGCTTCATCTTCGTTACCCCGGTCCGTATAGCCGGTAAGGGAGAGAGCGCTCTGCAGTCTCCCGTCCAGGAACCCTGCCCCGCCCTTGAAACCAAAGGAGGATTTATCATCCCATTCTCCGTTGATCTCAAGCCCGAGGGAATCATTATCAATCTGGAGCCAGTAGGGAACGGTCGCCGGAGAAGAGGGCTGCTGAAGGCCCAGGGGATTTCCGGCGGAAAGGGTGAACAGAGGTATGAGCAATATAAAAAAAATAAAATGTCCCGTCTTCATCATTTTAAACCCGGATTCAATTCTATTATAAACTGTATCATATAAAAAAGAATAACCGGCTACTGTTTATTAAATGTTCATATCGGGATAATGATGAAACAGGCGGCGCCAGATTGTAGTTCAGGGCGCTGCCAAAGCCCTCCCGGAGTCGGCTCTGGCTCCGGGAGGAATTTCTGAATCAATAACAGAAGGGGGAGACTTAATGAGAAAACTGGGACTGCTGGGCGGAATGAGCTGGGAGAGTACTCTGGATTACTACAGACTGATCAACGAGGGGGTCAGGAGGGAGCGGGGCAGTCTCCATTCAGCCGAACTTCTCCTTTACAGTGTGGACTTTCATCCCCTGGAAAAAATGCTTCAGGCCGGAGACTGGGCGGGCCTTGAAAAGGCTCTCTCAACAGCGGCGCAGACTCTGGAGAAAGGCGGCGCCGAAGCTCTTGTGATCTGTACCAACACCATGCACAACTGCGCCCCTGAAATTGAAAAAACCCTGGAGATTCCCCTCCTCCATATTGCCGATGCTACCGCAGACGCCCTGACGCGGGATGAAATAAAACGTGTGGGACTTCTGGGAACAGCCTTTACCATGGAAAAAGATTTCTACAGGGGAAGACTGTCAGATAAATACGGGCTGGATGTTCTTGTTCCCGGAGATGATGACAGGCAGCTGGTTCACAGGGTGATCTTTGACGAACTCTGCCTGGGGATTACGAAAGAGAAGTCGGCGGCAGCCTACCGCCGGATTATTGAGAATATGAAGGAGCAGGGGGCGGAGGCGGTCATACTGGGGTGTACGGAAATAGGAATGCTTCTGGACGGGGAACAGAGCAGCCTCCCCCTCTACGATACCACGAAGATTCATGCCGCCCGGGCCGTGGACTTCGCTCTGGGACGCTGACAGACCTGATTCAGGGGCCCGGACGGGGACAATCGAAAAGATATCATTTGAAAGCACCCGTTCCCTTTCATATACTATTAATCATGGTTAAAACTGACCCTATGAGAATACTGGTTGTGGACGATGATTTTATCTCCCGAAGCGTCATGCTGGGCATCCTTTCAAAGAGGGCCCGGTGCGATGTGGCCGTCTCCTCAGAAGAAGCTATCCTGGCATTCAAGACGGCCAGAAAAGAGAAGGATCCCTACGATATCGTATTCCTGGATATCCTGATGCCCGGCGAGAGAGGGACTGAGGTCCTGAACCAGATTACGGCCTTTGAGGACTCCCGGAACCTGACGGGCAGAAGCAGAACGGGCATCATCATGGTCAGCAGCATTGACGATCCCGGAGAGATTATGGGCGCCTTCCGGGATCAGTGTGATGCCTACCTGATAAAACCTGTAAAGAACGAAGCGGTTATGAATGCCTGTTCAAAGTTGGGAAAACCCCTTCCCCCCCTCTGAAGAGGAACACAGAATCCCGGCTTCGACGCTATTTCATCAAATTGAAGCAAAAAACAACTTGCCTGAACGCGATACGCTGAACTAGAATCATGGAAACGAATACAAAATTCAGGAATGCCCTATGAGTACAGATATTGTTTTTTTGACCGTTGTCGCAATAGTAGCGGCATGCCTTAACACATTGGTCTATTTTATTTTCAAACGCTCTATTATAAGGCCCATCATTGTCGGGGTGACTCTAGAGGCGGTGCAAGTAGCCATTTCCGGTTATTACATAGGGAAATACGGATTTTATCATCTCATTTGGAGTATTCCTCTGGTCACTGTGATTACGGTACTCATCAGTTTGGTGCTTTACAGAAACATTGTACGAAAGATCAAAGAGATCAATGAATCCATCAGAAACCTCTCCGAGGGAGAAGGAGATCTGACGACCCGGATGCCCGAGGGTCGGCGAAATGAAATTGATTCCATGGGCACCCATTTCAACCGTTTCATGAATTTCATGAACACCATGATTGTGGATATCAGGCAGGCTTCGGAACAGCTGGAAGTCTCTTTCGATCAGCTGCAGGCCCATCTGGATGAGTCCGCAGCGGCCATCAATGAAATAGAGAGCCATATCCGGTCCAACAGCAGCATGATGGATGATCAGCACAGGAATACCATGGATTCGGGGAAGCAGATCCAGATGATCAGCGGGCAGTTGAGTAATCTCAGCTCGGTTGTCAACGAGCAGAGCTCCGCCGTTCATGAGAGTACGGCAGCGGTGGAACAGATGATCAGGACCTTCGGAGAGATCGACAACAGAATCATGGAAAACGTGTCGGCCTTTGAAGACCTTCTGAATATATCCAGCTCCGGAATGGCCCTGCAGGACAAGGTGAATGAGAAGATAACGGCCATCACTTCGGACTCGGCCAAGCTGACGGAGGCGAATTCGGTGATTCAGGGAATCGCCAGCCGGACCAATCTCCTGGCCATGAACGCGGCCATCGAAGCGGCACATGCGGGGGAGGCAGGCAAGGGCTTCGCCGTTGTGGCCGATGAGATACGGAAGCTGGCCGAGAACTCCTCTATTCAATCCAAGACCATCAAGATATCGCTGGATCAGATCATTACGGATATACACGAAGTAGAGGCCATTGCCGGCGAGGCCAGAAGCTCTTTTTCCAATGTGGACGATTCGGCCAACAGACTGAGCCGCAATATCACGGAGATGAAAGAAGCCATTACGGAGCAGGTCACAGGCAGTCGCGAGATTCTCAAGGCCCTGGAAAGCATCAGGGATATCACCGAGCAGGTAAGCAGCAATACAAGCGGAATAGATTCTTCCAACTCCGAAATCAGGAACGGAATGGACAGCCTCTCCAGCCTGAGCGGACAGCTGAGCTCCTCCATACAGGAGATCAGCAGCGGCATACAGGAGATCAGGGACTCCGGTCTTGACCTGGTTCAGGGCGCCGGTGAAAACCGGGAGGTTCTGGGACGCTTGAGAAAACTGGTGGGAAGCTTCAGAACAGCCTGATCAGTCCCGTTCCCTCTCTGAAGCCAGAGGCAGACACAGGGAGAACCAGGCGCCGCCCTCATCTCTGTTTCCGTAAAGGAGTTCTCCCCCGTAGGCCCTGACGATGGTCTCCACAATGGCAAGTCCCAATCCCGAATGGCTGCCGCTCTTATCCGGACGATCGCTGAAAAAGCGCTGTACCAGCTTATCCTCGTTCCCCGGAGCGATTCCCGGCCCCCTGTCCAGCACGGACAGGACCGCCCTGTTTTCCTCTTTGAACAACCTGACGCTTATGCTCTCTCCGGGGGGGGAGAAACCGGCGGCATTATCGAGGAGGTTCGCCAGACATTGAAGGATTCTGTCCTCCGAGGCCCTGATCCGCAGGGATTCTGTTCTGTCGATCTCAGCCTTGACCGGTGAGAATGAGTTCCAGCCGTCAACGGCTCGCCTCATCGCTTCTCCAGGATCAAAGGTCCGGGGATTTTCTTCCCCGAGACGGAGGTCCACGCGGCTTATGTCCCTCAGATCGCTTATAAGACGGCTGATCCTCCGTCCCTCGCTTTCAATGATCTCCAGAAACCGCTGCCTGTCATCTCCCTCCGCCTCCCGGCTGAGGTCGGCGGCATTGAGAATGGAAGCGACGGGATTCTTCAGCTCATGGGAGAGATCGGATGAAAAACCGTCCATAAAACGGATATAGCTCTCCAGCCGATCGGAAAGGGTATTCAGGGAGCGAGAGAGGTCTCCGATCTCATCCCGGTTCTTCAGGGAACGGAACTGACCTCTCATTCTGCCCCGGTGGTCCAGAAAACGCTCGGCCTGGTCCCTCAATTTTTTCACGGGAATGGTTATGGTTCGGGCCAGAAGGAGGGAGAGTATAACAGCGGCCAGAACGGAGTACAGAAAGACCTTCACCATATCCAGCCTGAGAGCATAAAGATCCCCCAGGATGCGGTAGGTGGAACGGGAAACAAGGACAGCTCCGGCGACCTTTTCCTCTCCATAGACGGGAAGAGCCGAGTAGAGGGTGACCGAGCGCTGTCCTCCTCCGGAGTAGCGGGTATAGGCGCCGTAGCGACCGTCCAGAGCCGCCCGGATCTCTGGACCGTCCAGGATACCCGATCCATAGAGATCTGCTGAGGCCAGAGGGGGAGCCGGCGGCAGGATGAGACGGCGGAGGAGATTCAGGGGATAGACGGCGGCCTTGTAAAGCCAGTTCTCACGGATATCCCCGTCGATATTTATGGAATCGGGAGAACCGTCTATGGATTCGTACCTTTTACTGATCCATAGCCCCGCTTCCGCCGCAGCAGACACAACGGGAGGCTGCAGTTCGGGGGAACTGGAATCAACCAGAAGCCTTCCCTCATCATCGACGATACGGATACGGGCCGTCTGCTTTCCGGCCATATTTCTGATAATCCGAAGCGCTTCGGCACTCAGATCTCCGCTGTTCTTCAGAGAGGCGGCCAGAATCCGTCCCTGCTGCACCATCGAACTCTCCATCTGCTGGAGAAGCTGTTTTTCATAGGTGTCCAGATAGAGAAGAACCGCAATGGGGAAAAAAACCAGCAGGAGGTTAAAGATAAGAAGACGGAAGGTGAGCTTGGAGATCACAGACCGCGCCTCAATCTGTAGCCCATACCGTAAACCGTTTCGATTCCATCGAAGGAAGCGTCCACAGAATGTATTTTTTTACGTAGCCGTTTGATATGACTGTCCACCGACCGGTCGCTGACAAAGTTATCCTCCGGGAAGGCCGCCAGAATCAGCTGTTCCCTGGTTCTTACCGCATCGGGATGGCTCTTCAGATCCCGCAGGATTCTAAACTCGCTGATGGACAGGGGAAGAAGAGAGCCCTTCCACCAGGCCCGGCAGCTCTCATTGGAAATTTTCAGATTCCCCACCCCGGCGGGAAGAGCTTCGCTCTTCAGACCGCATCGCCGTAAAAGCGCCTTCACCCGGGTTCGCAGTTCCCTTAATGAACAGGGTTTGCAGAGATAGTCATCCGCTCCGATCTCAAGACCGAGGATGCGGTCAAACTCTTCATCCCGGGAGGAGAGGAAGAGAAGAGGGATCTCTTCATTCCGGGTCCGGATTTTCCGGCAGAGTTCCAGCCCGTCCATGCGGGGCATCATGATATCAAGGATCATCAGCTCGGGAGGCTCCTTCTGAAAGGCCCGCCAGGCCTGCTCTCCATCGGAGTAACAGGAGAGTTCATGCCCGTCCTGACGGAGGGCGTAACTGAGGGTTTCCCTCAGGTTCTCTTCATCATCCACAACTGCAATTCTGGCCATAGTAAGAGTGTAGCACAAATCTCTCCCGATTTAAGACGCAGAGAGGAACTGCCTTATTTCTGCCCCATTCCGGCCGGGATTCCGCCTGGACGGAGAGGCAGAATAGAAACAGATTGACTGTCAGTTCCCGGCCGGAGCGCCGGGAAATTCCCGATGACACGAGGAGAATACCATGAGTGAAAGAATGAGAAAGATTAGCCTCCGGCAAAACGTAAAAGGAGGCGGGATGGGACTGAAGGCCGCGTTAATATCGCTTATGATTCTTCTGTTTCTGATCCCCCTGAATATGATTGACGGGCTGATATGGGAGAGAGAGGACCGCAAGCAGAGGGCAGAGGCCGAAATCAGCGCGGCCTGGGGAGGCCCTGCCGCCCTGGGGGGACCTGTTCTTGTCATTCCCCGGATTACCAGAGAGAAAATCATGGACAAAGAAGGAAAACTCCTCCATATCCTGGAGAACAGGGAGGACGTCTATCTCCTCCCCCGACGTCTTGTGCTGGATGCACACTGTCTGAGCGAAACCAAGTCCAGGGGGATTTTCCATATTCCTGTTTTCACCATGGGTCTGGAAGGTTCGGGAGAGTTTGCCCTGGCCCCCCTTTACAGGGATGAAAGGCCCGAGGATCTGATCTGGGAGGAGGCTCGTCTTCAGTTCAGCTACTATGGGCTCAAGGGGATCTCCGATGCGGGAAGCCTCTTCTGGGAGGGAGAGAAGATCGACTTCGAACCCGGGAGCGGAGCGCCTTCCTTTTACGGGGCGGCTTTGTCGGCCCCCGTGGAGGCAGGATCGGGAGAGAGAGACGATATCGACAGAACCCTGTCCTTCCGCTTCAGCCAGGAGTTCCGCGGCGATCTGTCCGTCGACTTCCTTCCCCTGGCCCAGCTGACAACGGTAAGGCTCAGTTCCGACTGGCCCGCCCCCTCGTTCAGGGGCTACTATCTGCCGGGCAGAAAAGAGATCAGTGAGGACGGGTTTACGGCGGAGTGGGAGGTCCATGCCCTGAGCCGGGACGTCCCTGAGACCTGGAGCAGTGCGGATGAAGATGTCTTTTACACCATGAGGGAAAGCGGCTTCGGCCTGAACCTGTATCCCCCCTTCGACTCCTATCAGAAGACCCGGCGGACCGTGGATTACGGCATCCTCTTTCTGATCATCCCCTTCCTCACATTCTTGATGTTCGAGCTTATCGGCAGAGTCCGTATTCATCCGGTACAGTATCTGCTGGCCGGCTGCGGAAACATCCTGTTCTACCTGCTGCTGCTCTCCCTTTCAGAACATACGGGCTTCGCCCCCTCCTATCTGGCCGCCGCCCTGGCGGTTACCCTGATGCTGACCCTCTACGCCCTTACATTCCGGGGTATGGGAGCAAAGGTACTGGTCCTTCCAGCGATCCTTGCCTCGGGCTACGGTTATCTCTACTTTGTTCTCAAATCGGAAGATTACGCTCTGCTCCTGGGATCGTCCGGTCTCTTCCTGGCTCTGGGTGCAACCATGTTCCTGACCCGGAAGGTCAGCTGGTACGGGGATCAGGAGGATGAAAAAAAACAGGAGATTTTGCAATCATAAGAGTTTGAGAATAGACTTCATAAACAGGGGGACAGCATATGAGACGAAAAAACAGCATTATGAAGAAACTTCTACTCACCTTCGGAGGTCTGTCCCTCGTGCTCTTTCTTCTCTTCGGCGGCGCTCTTCTGGCTTATACAGGGCTGTCTATCACAAGGCTTACCGAAGAACTAAGCCTGCAGCTGGCCGCATCGGGAACGGAGCAGATTACACGCTGGCTTGAGGGACTGGAGAATGAGGTGAAAGGCTTCTCAGAACTGAATATTATAAAAACCGGCAGTCTTGATGAAGCCGGAGACTATCTGGAATCGCGTCAGGATGGTCTCAATCCGGACTTTGCGATGATCTTCATTTCCGACGAACTGGGGAATTATCATTCCAGCCTGGGAGCCGACGGTAACGTCGAAACCCGCGACTATTTCACCGAAATCCGTGATGGAAAATCAAAGATTGTCATCAGCAATCCTGTCATATCCAAATCCATGGGGATACCCATATTTGTTATTGCCCATAAGGTAGAAGACAAGGACGGCGGCTTCAAGGGGATCGTCGCCGTAACGGTCAAACTCACGACACTGTCCGATATCGCCGCCTCCATACATCTTGGCCAGACGGGATTCGGTTTTATCCTGGACGGCAATGACTCGGTCATTGCCCATCCGGTAGAGACCCTGATCCTTAAGACCGGAGAAGATGAAGTCTACCATCAATACCTTTCAGGACTGGATTCGGTCATGGAAATAATGGAGGAGACGGGCCTCAGCGGAGAAATCAGGGACGAAAAGGGAGCGAAACAGATTGTTTTTCTCCAGAAGATTCGTAAAACCTCGGGTTGGTCCATGGGAATCACCATCAGCAGAACCGAGTACATGAGTTCCATTCATGAGGCATTCACTATCATAATTTTAATGATTCTGGGAGCCATCCTGATCCTCTGTGTAGCCATTATCCTGTTTGCCCGCCGCTTCAGCCGAACCATTGAAGAAGCGGCAGCTGTGGCGGTTCGCATCTCCGAAGGAGATCTGACGGCGAGGATAGACCCCTATCTGCTGAAGTCCCGTGACGAGGTGGGCGACCTGGCCAGGGCGCTGGACACCATGGCTCAGGAGCTCCGGAGGAGTCTGAGCGAGATACAAACCACATCCGAACAGATACAGGAGGGCAGCGAAAGCATAAGCAGCACCAGTCAGATCATGTCCCAGGGAGCCACGGAACAGGCGGCAACCAGCCAGGAGGTCTCCAGCTCCATGGAAAAGATGAGCGATTCCATCAATGCCAATGCGGAGAACACAACGGCTACGGAAGAGATCGCCAGGAAAGTGGTCAGCAGTTCCGATGAGGGTAGCAAAGCCCTGGAAGAGACGGTGAATCTCTCAAAGCTGGTTTCCGAGGAGATACAGATCATAAATGAAATCGCCAGACAGACCAATCTTCTGGCATTGAATGCGGCCATTGAGGCCGCCAGAGCAGGAGATTCGGGTAAGGGCTTTGCCGTTGTAGCGGGCGAGGTCAGAAAGCTGGCCGAGAACAGCCAGAAGTCCGCCGCCCAAATCATTGATAAGACCTCAGCATCTCTTAAGGCGGCCAATCAGGCGGGGCAGATCCTGCTGACAACGGTGATTCCCGAGATACGAAACACCGCAGAGTTGACCAGTGAAGTCAGGGCCTCGACCATGGAACAGCGCTCGGAGGCCGAACAGATCAGCAAGGCTCTCAATCAGCTGGACAGCGTGATACAGCAGAATGCCGCCTCATCGGAAGAGCTGGCCTCCATGGCCGAAGAGTTTACGGCTCAGGCCATGAGTCTGAGGGATACGGTCAGTCACTTCAAGACGGAGGGTTAGCCCCTTTTCCGGATTCGGCCCAGGCGATCAGAAGCGCAATCTCCTCTTCTGAGAGCGTGCCCCTTTCCAGCATTATTTCAAAGGTATGGGGAGAATCGACGCGCATAAACAAGGCCTTCTTCGTCAGCTCATGGGAGAGGATCCACTCCCAGCCGTGCTCCTCTTCGTGACCGTTCAGATCATTGAAGACATGGATCCCCTCAGGGCTGAAGGTATAGTACATCTTCATTCCCCCCAGTTTCCGAGAGATAAGGATGCTGGAGAGGACGAGCATCATAAAGACAAGGCACATCAGAATCAGAAAGAAGTTGAGAAAGATCATCGCCGTGGCAGAGCTCAGAAGCTCCTGCCTGCGGACGATGCGGATACCGATGCTGTAGAGAGCCGCCGAAGCCGTATATTTCCAGAAGCTCTTTTTCAGAAAGTTCCTGATCTTGACGGTCAGTATGGCCATATAGCTGTAGACGATAGTTTTTTTGATTTCAGACATACCTGACATTATGGGTGATTGAGGCCGGGGAGATCAAGATTCCCACTCTGCAGACCTCCTGCCAGACCTCAGCCGTTCAGTATCCTGCTTCCCGGAGGCTCATGGCTTCGCAGCGCTCAAAACCGAACTGCTCATACAGGCCATGAGCATCTTTTGTGATCAGCAGCTTCAGCTTCACCTGAGCCATGGGGTGCTCACACAGCGTGCGCATCAGAAACTTCCCCAGTCCTCTGCCCCTGACAGACGGATCGATAAAGACATCACAGACCCAGCAGAAGGTTACGCCGTCCCCCACCAGTCTGGCAAAGCCAATCTGCTTCTTCCCTTCAAACAGGGAGAGTACGGTACTGGACTCGAAAGAGCGGAGAATTATATCATCGGGACGGTCCTGCGCCCAATAGCTGGTATGAAGAGAGCGGATTACAAAATCCATGTCCAGCTCTTTGCCGACGTCCGTAATCCTGTAGGAATCCATATGTCTCTCCATGAGGCCTCTCCTCCATAACTCCATAAAAAAGTCTTAAATTACTGTTGCAATTCACTTGGACTTTTCCGCCCAATGACATTACAATTATATTGCTCAATTATGGTAACAATAAAAAAGAAGAAATGGATCCCCGTGAGGAGATCCAACCTGAAATACTACGATGAACTGGATCTCTACTATATGAACAGGCAGGCGGAGAACGTCATGCTGTACAAGTCGGCGGGACTGAAATTCACCGACGAGTACCTGAAGGAGAATCCCTTTCACGGCGACCTCTATATAAAACCGGAAGACAAGAAGAAATGTCTCCGTCAGGCTCAAATTGGCTTCAGCGCGGATCTGACTCACAATGTCATGAATGCCGACACAAACAAGGTCAAGGAAGGCCTTGTGGAACTGGTGGGAGAAGCCCTCAGTGATCCCCGGGCCGGGGGCCTGGAAGTGATGCAGGAACCCATGGAGGTCATTGTAGACGGCTATGCGAAGCAGCCGGAGATCATCAAGAATCTGGCACGCATCTCTCTGACCGACTATACGACCACCATCCACTCCATCAATGTGATGGCGCTCACCGTCGGATACTGTTACTACACCGGAAAGAGTTTTGAGCAGACCGTAAGCTTCGGACTGGCGGCTCTGTTCCATGATATCGGAAAGACGGAAATCCCCAATGAGATACTTTGCGCTCCCCGGAAACTTACGGATTATGAATTCCATCTGGTCAAAAGCCATCCCCGCCTTGGAGCCGATATTCTCCAGGCCAACAGTCCGGCGGTCCACTCCGCCATCCCCGGAGCCCTTGAACATCATGAGAAACTGGACGGCAACGGCTACCCCGGCAACAAGAATTCTATCAGTGAAATCGGACAGGTCCTCGCCGTCATAGACTCCTATGAGGCCATAACCAACGATGAGAGGCTCTACCGCTCGGCCATGGATCCCATGCAGGCCCTGGAAGTCCTGAAGAAGGATGTGGAGGCAGGGCTCCTGAGTCCCAAAGTGTTTGTGGACTTTGCCTACAGTCTGACCGATACCAACAGGGGCAAGAACTCGGAGAAATATAAGAAGATCTTCCAGGGCTTTCAGCTGGCCTGATCTTTTCACACGTTTCATAAAAAAAAGCCGGAACTCCTCTGGGAGCTCCGGCCTCTTGCGAATGACTTCTTTACATCATCCCGACATTTGTCAGGCTGTAGCTTCCGCTACACTTTTATTCTTCTGTGCAAACACAATAAACAGGGCGAAAAGTACGACGGCAATCACGATTCCGATGGGCTGAGCCACGGAGGCGGGCATCTTGAACCCTTCGGGAGCCTGCAGGATATAGGTGCTTACCACGGCGGACATAAAAGTCGCGGGGATGGTAGCAATCCAGTGCAGTTTGCCGGATCTCAGCAGGTAAACCGCTGCGGTCCACAGAACGATGGTGGCCAGGGTCTGATTGGACCAGGCAAAGTATCTCCAGATGATGGAGAAGTTGATGAAGTTCAGAGCGAATCCGATGGCGAACAGGGGGATGGCAACCATCAGGCGGTTGACGATCTTATCCTGCTTCATGTTCATGGCATCGGCAATGGTCAGTCTGGCGGAACGGAAAGCAGTGTCACCGGAGGAGATGGGACAGGCGATGACTCCCAGAAGGGCAAGCAGTCCCCCCACGGTTCCCAGAAGACCCACAGAGATTTCCTTGACAACAAATCCGGCTCCCCCATGTCCGACGGCGCCGAACAGACCTTCAACTCCACCGAAGAAGGTGACGGAAGCGGCGGCCCAGATCAGGGCGATGATTCCTTCGGCAATCATGGCACCGTAGAATACGGGACGTCCCATTCTCTCGTTGGGCAGACAGCGCGCCATAATGGGAGACTGGGTGGCATGGAAACCGCTGATAGCACCACAGGCGATGGTGATGAACAGGAAGGGGAAGAAACTCAGTCCCTTGGGATGGAGATTCTCGAAGCTGATTTCGGGAATGCTGTAACCGCCGGCGAAAAGCATAACGCCGACACCCACGGCCATGATCAGGAGGACGACACCGAATACGGGGTAGAGCTTGGCAATGATCTTGTCGATGGGAAGGATGGTGGCGACAAAGTAGTAAACCAGGATAAGACCGAGCCAGAACCACTTGTTGGCGAAGATACCGCTGAGGCCGAGGTTGGCCAGGAGACCGGCGGGGCCTGCCATAAATACGGTACCGACCAGAACGAGCAGAACTACGGAGAAGACTCTCATAACCTGTCTCATTCCGTTGCCCAGGTACATACCGGTAATCTCTGAAATGGACTTACCGTCGTGGCGGATACTCATCATACCGGAGAAAAAGTCATGAACGGCTCCGGCGAAGATACATCCCAGAACAATCCACAGAAAGGATGCGGTTCCGAAGAGGGCACCCATAACGGCACCGTAGATGGGACCGAGACCGGCGATATTCAGGACCTGAATCAGAAAGATTCTCCAGGGTTTGAGGGGAACAAAGTCAACTCCGTCCTGCATAGCGTAGGCGGGGGTCTCTCTTTCGGTATCGATACCGAAGATTTTTTCTACGATCTTGCCGTAGACAAAGTATCCGGCGACCAGGGCGGCCAGACAAATCAGGAAACTAATCATTTAAGGCTCCTTACAGGATAATCTGAAACCTGTATACATGACGGCGTAAGGAGTGCTGTTCCGAAAAGGAACGAATGGTAGGAATTCGGGAATGAACGGTAGAAAGGGAGAAGATCAATCCATATTCAGTATCTCTTTGAGCTCCGAGATCCGGGAACGGCTGACGGGAATCAGCTCCTCCACGCCCTTGAGCTTTATCTTGTAGGCATTGTTGAACCAGGGCTCCACAGCCTCCAGATAGTCCAGATTCACGGTGTAACTGCGATGGCATTTGAAAAGCCGGGAAAATTCCACAAGAACCTCAAGATCCCCCAGGGATTTTCTGTAGGAAAATCGTCCCTTCGTAGAAACAACAAGGGCGTGTTTTCCCTCGGCGGTCATAAGGATGATCTGGTCAAACGCTATGGGAATAAAACGGCCCTCGTGATAGACCGTCAGCTTTTCAAAACGGCGGGTGCCCCGTCCCGTCATTCCCCGGATCAGGGAGAGAAGGCTCTCCTCAGCCCCCTGTCTCTCTTCGGGGGACTCGAGACGGTTTCTTGCCCGGTTGAGAGCCCTTGTCAGCCTGTCCTCCTCTACGGGTTTGAGCAGATAATCCAGAGCATTCACATCGAAAGCCTCAATGGCATAGCGGTCGAAGGCGGTAATAAAGATGATCTGGGGAAAACGGGGAAGGGCCATCAGCTCACGGGCGGTCTCCAATCCCGTCATGCCGGGCATCTGAATATCAAGAAGGATCAGATCTACATCGTTTGTTTCAAGAAGGGAAAGGACCTGCATGCCGTTCTCCGCCTCGGCGACGACCTCCAGATTCCGCTCCTTCTCCAGGAGCCAGCGCAGTTCATCTCTGGCCGGTTTTTCATCATCCGCAATCAGAACACGCAGCATTACGACTCCTTTTCTTTGGGGATAAAGATACGGGCGACAACGCCCTTCCCCTCTTCACAGCTCAACTGAAGTTCCGATGAAGGGCCGTAGAGATTCAGAAGGCGCTGACGGATATTGGCCAGCCCCACAGACTTGTCGGCCCCATCTTCCTCGTCCTCACAGATATTCTCTTCAGAGAACCCTACCCCGTCATCCTGAACGGAAAGGACATAGCCGCCGGATGTCGATTCACTGCGAATAGTGACGGTCCCTCCTTCGGGGCTGGGCTGAATGCCGTGGATCACCGCATTCTCCACCAGGGGCTGAAGCAATAAAGGCGGCAGATCGGGATTGACCCCCTCCTCCAGGTCGTATACCACCTTAAGACGCTCACCGAAACGGGCCTGTTCTATCTCCAGATAGGCGTTGATATGGCGGATTTCCGTCTCCAGAGGGACGGAGGTTGCCCCGGCCTGCAGGGTATTGCGGTAAAAGGTGCCCAGATGAATGAGCAGCCCCCGGCCCTTGTCGGGATCGGTACGAATCAGGGAGACGATAGTGTTTATGGCGTTAAAGAGGAAGTGGGGATTGATCTGCGCCTGAAGGGCCAGCATCTGGGCCTGACGCAGCAGAGTTTTCTGTTCTTCCAGACGACTCAGCTCCAGCTGGGATGAGATCAGAACAGCCAGGCCCCTTGCGGTTTCGATATCCGCCTGATTGATGCCGTTCTCCTCGCCCTTGTAGAGCTTGAGGGCTCCGATACACTCCTCATTCCGCTTCAGTGGGGCGATAACCGCCGACCTCAGGGCGCAGTCGGGCTGTTCGCAGCCGATCTCCTCCTTGGTCATGGCCGTCTTAAGCTCCCCATTATTCAGAACCTCCCGGGTAATCCTTGTCAGCCTTGATTTTCTCGGGGTGTGGTGGTCGTCCCCTGCTCCGGAGTGGACCAGGATCTTCTCCTTGTCCGTGAAGGCTACGGCAATAAGCCCCATCTCTTTCCGGATAATACCGGCGGCCTCGGCGGCGGTCTCCCGGCTGAGGCCCTTCCGGAAGAGGGCCAGAGACTGATCGGCGATCTTCAGAACCTGATGGGACTGCCGGGCGGCCATTCTCTCCCCTTCGCTGAAAAGATTTTCAAAGACGAGGATGATCAGGGCACATCCGATGGCATTCCCGATCACCATGGGTCCCATAATCACGCTGACCAGCTGCAGGGCGTCGGCGACAGGCCTTGCGGTCAGTATGATTATGATCATCTGCATTATCTCGGCAGCGGCGGCAGCCCAGAGGGCATAAAGAGGCTTATTTTCGGATCGATAGAAAAAAGGACTGAGGAAACCGGCCATGGCCCCCTCAAGGATGGTAGAGATCATACAGGACAGGGCCGTAAATCCGCCGATATCTATTCCCCAGCGGTGAACACCGGCGATCAGTCCCGCAAAGAGCCCCACCACGGGGCCTCCCAGAAGTCCTCCCACAAAGACGGGAACCATGCGGGCATTGGCCAGGGCCCCCTGGATGGGAACACCCGTATAGGTTCCGACAATCCCCAGACAGCCCAGAACGATAACGGGAAAGATCAGATCCGAGGTGCTGCGCTTGCGGTTTCGAATCATACGGGTAAACATACCGAGCCGGGAGAGCAGCAGGGCCACGATAATATTCAGCCCCATTTGCTGTATCAGGGCGATTATGATCTGAATAAGAAGAGCATCGCTGTGCATAGCAGAAGTATAAACGCAAGTAAGCCCTGCCGCAAAGTTAAAAACAGCCAGTTTTTCCGGATATGAGGGATCCCGGGCTCCGGTCGGCGTACAAAGAGAACTTGCACTGCCGCCTGAACGCTGCTAGGATCCCCTTATGATATATAAAAAAGAGAGAGAGGCCGTAGCCTCAACCATGAGACGGCTCTACCGTCAGGGGCTGACCACCTGTTCGGGAGGAAATATAAGCTTCAGAACCGGGGAGGGCTGTGTTCTGATCACTCCATCGGCCCTGGATAAGGGATTGATCAATTTTAGACAGATCGCCCTGATAAGCCCTGAAGGAGAAAATTACAGCCCCGGCCTGAAGCCCAGCATCGAAACGGATATGCATCTCAAGATACTGGAACGCCGCCCGGATATCACTGCAGTGGTCCATGCCCACCCCCTTCACGCCAGCCTTCTGACAGCGGTCGAAGAAAAGAGGATTCCCACGGACATCCTGGCGGAGGCCCGCTTCCTTCTGGGAGAGACCGTTTTCGTTCCCTACGCCCTGATGGGAAGCGAAACCCTTGGAAGTCTTGCCGCCGAAGCGGCGGCGGGAGGCGCGGCGGCCCTGATGCTGGAGAACCACGGAGTACTGACCATGGGCAAAACCCTGCTTCAGGCCTTCGACAGAATGGAAGTTCTGGAAGCGGCGGCGGCCATGTTCGTGAAAAGTGTGCCTTCTCTGACACTACGCTCTCTTGATAAAGGACGTCTGAAAGAGATAGACGCCCTTCACTGAGCCGGGAGTCCCGTAGGGATCAGTCGTTCAATCTGGCGGAAAATTTCGTTCTGTAGGTATCCAGAATAACAGCCAGGATGATAATGACCCCGGTTACAATCTGCCGGGCGAAGTCTCCCATTCCAATAAGAAGCAGTCCGTTATTGAGAACACCCATGATTGAGGCTCCCAGAAAGGTTCCCACCAGAGAGCCCTTTCCGCCGCTCATACTGGTTCCCCCGATAACGACCGCCGCAATAGCGTTCAGCTCGAAGCCGACACCCAGAATAGGACTGGCGATACTCATGCGAAGCATGTACATTATGGTGGCGATGCCAACGGCGGCGCCGCAAATGGTGTAGGCCAGAACCTTGTAGAACTTCACATTATGACCGGACAGCCGGACCGACTCTTCATTATTGCCGATGGCAAAAATCATCCTTCCGAATACGGTTCTCTTCAGAACCACCGCCCCCAGAATGACCAGGAACAGGGCGATCAGAAAGATCGCCGGCAGTACGCCGAAGTAGGTGGTGGTTCCAAAGTCATTGAAAACCTTGGGGAAGTTGAAGATTGTCCGGGACTGACTGATCTGCAGAGCAAGGCCTCGGGCGATATTCAGCATACCGAGAGTAACGATAAAGGAGTGAATCTTCCAGGTCTCCGAGATCAGGCCGTTGAAAAAACCGATGATCATACCGGAAAGAACGCTGAGAAAAACGGCCGTGATGATGGCCCCGCCCAGCCCCAGAGCCGGATGGGTCAGAGCCTTACCGGCAATGATGGAACAGAGGGCGAGTACCGACCCCACGGACAGATCGATTCCTCCCAGGAGGATAACAAAAGTCATCCCCACCGCGATAACGGTGTTGATGCTGATCTGGGTGAAAATATTCGCCACATTCACCACCGAGAAGAAACGGGGCGCCCCCAGGCTGAAGGCCACGACGAGAACAAAAAGTATAAGGCCTATCCCGACCTCTTTCAGTAGTATATTCAGAATTGAACGGCTGCAGGAATTTCCTTTCATGACTGCATTCTCCTTATGTTTAATCTATGAATTGACGCTTCAGGCATTCAGATACTCCTTATAGGAGAGAGTCAGAATGGATTCCGGGTCAAAATCGGGCCGCTCAAGCTCCCCGGTTATTTTACCATCGGAGAAAACAAGAATGCGGTGGCACACACCCATCAGTTCGGGAAGATCTGAAGAGACCATGACAATTCCGCGTCCCATGGAAGCCAGCTTCCACAGAAGCATATAGATCTCATATTTGGCCCCCACATCGATTCCTCTGGTAGGTTCATCGAAGATAAAGACCCGGGAGTCCCTGTAAAGCCACTTCCCGATCAGAATTTTCTGCTGATTCCCCCCGGAAAGGTAGAGAGTTTTCTGATCCACTCCGGGAGTTTTTATATTCATCTCCCGGATCTGCTTCTCCGTTTCCTCATTCTCACGGGAACGGTTCAGAAATCCTTTCCGGGACACCTTTTTCAAATTGGTAATCGTTGTATTCTCCGCGCAGCTCATCTCCAGGATCAGCCCCTGCTGTTTTCGGTCTTCCGTCAGCAGACACAGCCCCTGTTCGACGGCGTCTTTCGGACTTGTAACCTTTATTTCATCGCCCTCGAGAAAGATCTGCCCTCCCTCGTTCCTGTCGGCTCCGAAGAGGGCTCTCACGGTTTCGGTTCTTCCCGACCCCACGAGTCCGGCAATCCCGAGGATCTCTCCCTTGCGCAGGGTAAAGTTCTTTTTATGGGGATTGCCTTTGTAAATGAGGTCCCGAACCTCAAGCAAAGGTTCCCCCGGAACGACGCTCTCATCAAAAGGATACTCCGACTCCATGCTGCGGCCCACCATCATCCTGACGATTCCGGGAATATCCAGCTCATCCGCCGGGTGTGTTCCCACCCTGCAGCCGTTCCTCAGAACAGTGACACGGTCTCCTATACGGAAAATCTCATTCAGTCTGTGAGAGATATAGATAATAGAGACACCCTCGGCTTTCAGAGTCTTGAGCAGACCGAAAAGGGTATCGATTTCACCGGGCATCAATGTCGCCGTCGGCTCATCGAGTATAAGGACACGGCTTTTTCCGGAAAGAGCCTTGGCAATCTCCACAAGCTGCATCTGGGCGACTCCCAGATTTTCGACGAGAGTACGGGGAGAGAGCTTATCCAGGCCGACCTTTTTCATAAGGATTTCGGCATCGGCATGAAGTTTCGGATAGTCCACAAGTCCGTGTTTTACAGGAAGATGTTCAAAATATATGTTTTCGGCAACGGAAAGGAAGGGCAGAAGATTAAACTCCTGATAGACGACCCGGACGCCCTTCTCAATGGCATCGAGAGGCGTCTGGGGCTCGTACAACTCTCCATCGAAAAACAGCTTACCCTCTGTTGGAAGATAGACGCCGCAAAGGGTTTTCACAAGCGAGGACTTTCCCGCTCCGTTTTCCCCTAAAAGGATATGGATCTCCCCCTCCCTGATGTCGAGATCCACGCCGTCCAGCGCTTTCACACCCGGAAAGCTCAGAGACAGCTTTTCTATTTCAATAATTTTTTTTTCCGAGTTCATTCTCACTCCAAAAAACGGGAAGAACCTGTCCGATCCTTCCCGTTACTGCTAAAGACTATTATTTGAAGAAGTTCTTATCAGCCAGAACCAGAGGAGACTGAACCCAACCCAGATTCTCTCTCTTTCCGTCGAGAATCTCAAACCCCGCATTGAAGGCCAGGATGGCCATCTCCGCACCGTCCATATGTACGGTGGCCAGCATCTTGTCATTCATGATCAGATCCTTGACGGCGGGGATGTTATCGAAGCCGACGACCTGCACATCCGATCTTCCGGCGGCTTCCAGAGCTCTTACGACCCCCAGAGCCATGGAGTCATTGGCACACATGACACCCTCTACATCGGGGTGCTTGGTGAGAAGATTCGTCATCAGGGTATTGGCCTCTTCGGTTTCCCAGTGAGCGGTGTTGGATGCCAGAAGCTCAAGATTGTGAGTTTCAATGGCCTTCATAAAACCGTTCTTTCTCTGCTTGGCATTGTCGGCTCCGGGGTTTCCCTCGATGATAAAGACCTTTCCGCCGTCACCCAGAGTCTCACCCAGATAGTTACCCACCATTTCTGCACCATCCGTATTATCAGGTCCTACGAACAGGAACTCTTCGGGAAGTCCCGCGGCCTTGAGAGCTTCCTTGTCAAGGGTCACATCAAAATTGATGACCGTCACACCGGCATCGATGGCTCTCTTTACGGGAGCGACCATACCGGCGGAATCTGCGGGAGCGAGAACGATAAGATCAACGCCCTGGGTAATCAGACTGTCCACCGCATTCACCTGGGTGTCGAAATCGGTTTCCGAGTTCATCCCTACGGTGACAAGATTAAAACTGCCGTCCTCTTCGGCATAGGCTTTGGCACCTTCTTCCATGGCCATAAAAAACTCATTGGCCAGAGACTTCATGATCAGACCTACCACGGGTTTGCCGTCATCAGCCTTATCCTGGCCTCCGTTGGCCATGACAAAGGCAGGCAGCAGCAGAAACAGGCAGATCAGCATAGAAAAGATTCTTTTTTTCATTATGAAACTCCTTTTTTTCCATTTCAGGAAATATTCTGCCCTTCTTTTTACAATAGTCATGCCAGAAACAATAAAAGTTAGAAGAAATCAGTGAAAATCATATTTTTCCTCTCTCAAACCCCTTTGAACACCCTTTCAGGACGATAGCTCAGGAAGCCATCGTCCTCCAGTGTTTATCAGCCCGGAGGAGATCCTGAACAGAACTGAACATATTGTTCACCGTTGTGTTCAGTTTCTGAACAGCCTGCGTTTTCAGGAAGGCAGCGACAGCTTGAAGCAGCAGCCCCTTCTCCCTTCCTCCTGGAGGAGCGAAATATCCCCGCCGCTTCTGTTCAGAATGTTGAAACAGAGGGACAGCCCCAGACCATAGTTGGAACTCATCTTTTTGGAGGATTTGAAAGGCAGAAAAACATCATTGGGATCTTCAAAACTGATACCGGGTCCGTCATCACGAAAAAGCAGAACCGTTCCTTTTTCATCGTGAAAAAGATTTACCGAGATCCCGCCCCCTCCGCTGAGTACCTCAAAGGAGTTTTTAAAGAGATTGAGAAGAACCTGTTTAAACTCATTCCGATTCATACAGACGGGAAACATCTCCTCTTCGTCGCAGGAGAACCTTATACTGATGTCCTTCTCCCTGCCGTTAAAGCGGATCAGATTGATAATTTTTCGAATCTCATCAGCCGCGTTGAAACTCTCGGAGACGCGGGTCTGATTCTCGGAGAAGGAAACCAGATTTCCGATGATCTGTGAAATATAGTTGATCTGTTCGAACAGATAGTCGAAAATCGCTGTTTTCTCATCTTCTGCGATTTTATTCATTTTGAAAGATTCAAGGTAATTGGATATGACTCCCAGGGGATTGTTGATCTCATGCCCTACTCCTGCCGCCAGAAGACCGAGGGAGGCCAGCTTTTCCGACAGAACAAGCTGATCCCTGAGCCGTTCTCTTTCGGTAATATCCTCCAGGATAAACATGTTACCGATCAGAAGCCCCCCGTCGAAGATGGGAAACACGACGATGTTTACCGTACAGGAAGAGGAATTGAGACTCAGGGGAAGATGATAGCGGGAACAGCTCTCCCTGTTGGCCTGAGCTTCGTCCATCAGTTCCAGAATCTCGGGATTCCCGCTGAAAAGGGCCTCGATACTGATATTCTGAACCTGCGCCTGGTCCCTGAAGCCCAGAAAGCTCAGGGCGCTTTCATTGACCGTTCTGATCCTGTTATCGTAGTTGGTAACAATCAGACTGATGGGAAGCTGTTTCAGTATAACCTCATTGTATTTGAGAAGCTGGCTGAATTCATGGGCCTGAGCCTGTTCATCCTCCAGCCGGGAGAACTGGGTATAGGCCATCTTGATCAGGCTGATCTTATCCAGTTCATGGATATCGTCGGTAATGATAACCTTCCCCTTCCGGACCACACTGACCCGGTCGGCGATCATATACAGATCATCGATACGGTGAGTGATAAACAGGATAAGAGAACCGTTATTCTTCAGCTTTCTTAGAATCTGTATGATCCTCTCCAGGCCCTGGGCTGACAGTTTTTCCAGAGCTTCGTCCAGAATAAGAACCCTGGGAGGGAAGTAAAGGTTCCTGACGATACTCAGCAGGGCACGGTCCGAAAGTTCAAGGCTGGAAACCTTTGTTTTAGGATTCAGGCTGATACGGTTCTCCCGGAAAAATGCCTCTGTGAGCTTTGTGACCTTTTTCTGACTGAAGGACGCCGCCCTTGACTGGAACTCCTTTTTATTGGCGATAAACATATTCTCAGCAACGGTCAGAGAGTCGTTGAGCTGCATCTTTTGAAAAACCATGCGGACACCTGCGGCGATGGTCTCCTTATAGCTCATCTGGGAATAGGGTTTCCCCTGATAAAGGACGGCCCCCCTGTCGGGACTGATAAGATGGGAGACCGTTTTAGCCAGGGTGGATTTTCCGGCACCGTGTTCTCCGACCACCGCATGGATCTCTCCTTCATGGAAGGTCATATTGATACCATCCAGAGCCTTGATGGCTCCGAAACGGGTTGAAACGTCCCTTAACTCAAGCAGCGTTACAGGCTCTCTATTCGATTCCATACTTTTTCATCTTGCTGTAGAGGGTTGTTCGGCTCATATTCAGGATCTGAGCGGCCTTTTTCTTGTTGAACTGAGACCTTTTCAGCTCTCTGATAATGATTTCCTTTTCCGAAAGGTCCAGTATCCCCAGAGTCTCTTCCCCTGAAGCCTGAAAGACCTGATTACGGATCCTCGCGGGAAGATCGGACGTTCTCACCACTCCGTCATCCGTTAGAGCGCAGGCATACTGAATGGCGTTTTTCAGCTCCCGGATATTCCCCGGCCAGTCATAGGAGACCATGGTCCCCCGCACTTCCTCCGAAAGCCGGCAACGCCGTCCCAGAGTCCTGGAAGTCTCTTCCAGAAAGCTCTCAGAAAGGATATCGATATCCGAGATCCGCTCTCTGAGTGGGGGAATATAAAGAGTGGCCGCATTGAGTCTGTAGTAGAGATCCTGCCGGAATTTTTTCCGGAGGATCAGCTCCTCCAGATTTTTATTTGTGGCGGAGATAATCCTGACATTAACCTTGATAATCTCCTTCCCCCCCAGTCTGTACAGTTCCTGGTTCTGCAGAACCCGCAACACCTTCGCCTGAACGTCCAGAGACATATCCCCAATTTCATCAAGGAAAAGAGTCCCGCCGTCGGCCCGTTCGAATACGCCCTTGTAGCGGGAATCGGCTCCGGTATAAGCCCCCTTCTCATGGCCGAAAAGTTCATTATCCAGAAGATTATCAGGAAAAGCAGCACAGTTGATCTTGATAAAGGCTTCCGATGACCGGCTGCTCCGGCTGCAGATATGATTGGCGAACAGCTCCTTCCCCGTGCCGTTTTCGCCATAGAGAAGGATGGGGATATTGGCGGAGTTGAGCTTGGGGATCTCTCTTTTCAGCTTCTGTACGACAGGATCCCTGCTCAGGATTCTCAGAGAGTCCTCTCCCGTTGTCAGCGGATAGATCTCCTGGTCGGAGGCATTCCGGGACTGAAGATTCCTGTGGATAACCGCCATAAGCTGATCATAGGACACAGGCTTCTGAATATAATCTGAAGCGCCCTTCTTAATAGACTCCACGGCGGTCTCGATGGAACCGAAGCCCGTAAGCATGACAATGGGAATCTCCGGGGACTCCCTTAAAAAATGCTCCAGCAGATCGATCCCGGAATCCTCTCCCAGCCGGATATCCAGGAGTATCAGATCAACAGCTTCACAGTGCAGTATGGAAAGGGCTTCTTCCCGCCCCTCCGCCGGGAACACCGAATACTGATCGTCACTCAGCATTCTGACCAGACTCATCCGAAACTGCTCATTATCGTCGACAAGAAGGATTTTTGCTGACAAGGCTCTGCCTCTAGTCCAGTTCCGAGGCGAAGGGAATGGAGTCCATGGCTCCCGGTCTGGAGACGGTGACCGCAGAAGCCCGGGTGGCCCGCTCCATCGCCTCCCTCACTCCGAGCCCGGCAATCCGGGAAGCCAGGAAGTAGCCGAAGAAGGTATCTCCGGCCGCGGTGGTATCCACGACAGGGGCGTCCACGATGGGAACGAACTCTGTTTCTCCGTCTTTTCCGTACCAGGCGCCCTGTTTCCCTGCGGTCAGAAGGATGGACAGTCCGGGAAATCGTCTGCACAGCAGGTTCAGGGTCTCTTCGAAGTGTCCCTCCCGTCCTGCCAGGTCCTGTCCCTCGATCTCATTGACAACCAGAAGATCCAGCTTTTCCAGGGGCCAGGAGGCCACGTCCTCCGTGTAGGGAGCAGGATTCAGACAGATCCGCATTCCCCGTTCTGCGGCTTTTTCAATGATAGAGGGAGTCAGGTTGATCTCATTCTGCAGCACCAGATAGTCCCCTTCGCCAAATCGGGCCAGGGTCTCGTCCACCTGCGCTTCCGTAATCTCCTGATTCCCTCCGCCGAAAAGAAAGATGGAGTTCTGTCCCTCGTCGGAAACCTGGATGATGGCCTGCCCCGTAGCCCCGTCATAGCGCCTGATAAAGTCGGTGGCCACACCATATTTGTTGAGCAGATCGATCAGCCACTCCCCGTCGGCTCCTATGGTTCCCGCATGATAGATTTCACAACCTGCCTTGGCCAGGGCCACTGACTGGTTGGCGCCCTTTCCTCCCGCATTCTTCTGAACCGAAGACGCCGAAATGGTCTCTCCCGGTTTAACGATATGGGGAACCTTATAGACGATATCCACATTCAATGATCCGAAATTCAGTACCTTCATTTTTATTTCTCCTTTGATCAGGAAGTTGAAGGAGAGGCCAGGCTCTCCCTTACAATCAGACTGCTGCCCACAAGAACCTTCTCAAAAGGAGTGTGTTCACGGTCTGTCATTCTGTTGTGAAGCAGCTGAAAAGCCCTCCGGCCAATCATTCTTTTTGAGACGTTTACCGACGTCAGCGGCGGTTCCGCGATTTCACAGGAGGGAAGATTGTCAAAGCCGACAAGCGATATATCTCCGGGTATGGAAAAACCCTTTCCCTTGAGAGCTCTCAATGCCGCCAGAGCGATGATATCACTGACACAGAAAAGAACGCCGGGCAGCTGTTGTTCTCTACGAAACTGCCCCTCCAGATCCTCCACGGAGCTCTCAAAAGCCGAATCCGCCCTGAAGTGCCACTCCTCCCGGAACTCCATTCCATAGAAACCGACGGCCTCCCGGAAGCTCTTCTCCCGAGCCCTGAAATTCCGGGTTTCCATGGACGATGAGATCAGTCCTGCGGCCCCGTGCCCCATATCTTTCAGAGTTTTAACGACAGAGAATATGGCTCCTTCATTGTCCATATCTACAAAATCAAAGGGAGCCGACGGATGAAGGGCATCCATAAAGACCAGGGGACGGCGGACAGACTCAAAGGCTGAAAAGTCCTCCAGCATCAGCTCGGTGGCCAGAATGATAGTACCGTCGGCGGGACTGCCGTTGATAAACTCGCCGATCTCATCCGGTTTAAAGCTGTCTACAGTCTGAACCTCAAGACGATACCCCAGACGCCCGGCCTCGTATTCAACGCCGTCGATATAATCGGCCACAAAGAGCTGGTGGTCACGATTCAGAATATGGCCGTGCCTGGGTATCTTCAAAAGGCGAACACTGCGCTCTGATGCCGATTTTTTCTTTCTGACGCCCCGATAATTCATCCCCTCGGCGGTTTGCAGAACCAGTTCTCTGGTCCTGTCGCCGACTCCGGGTTTACCGTTCAGAACAAGTGAAACCGTAGCGGGAGACACTCCGGCTTTTCGCGCAATATCCCTGATGGTCGCTGCCATTGTTTCATCATAAACGGAGACTTTGTCGTCGTCAATATTTATTAAACTTTAATTAAACAACAACTAAACATCATTTATTTCATAAAACTGAATCTCTATTCTTTACAACGCCCCTCTCTCTGCCTAGGCTATAGAGAAGTAAACCTGCGATCACAAATTTTATCTTCAAGGATGTTTTTATGCCCAGAGGGATCCCCAGCTACTTTGCACCCGCCGAACGGGACGACCACAGGATGATACGATCTGAAATGGAGCTTATTATGGACAATCCCGTCCTCAACACACTTCTCGGTTCCATAGGCGGTCTGGTCGCGGTCCTTAACGACAAAAGACAGATTCTCATGGTCAACCAGAGTCTTCTGAACCAACTCGGCATCAAAAACATCGACTGCATCCTCGGTCAGAGACTGGGAGAAGCGGTAGAGTGCATACATGCCCATGACAGGGAGGGAGGCTGCGGTACAAGCGCCCACTGTGCCAGCTGCGGCGCCGTTATCGCCATGGAGGTGACCAGACTGGAGCAGAAGGCCTTTGAAACAAAATGCTATATTGAAGCGGATGACAGTGGAGAACCCGTAGATCTCAGTTTCAGTGTTCGTACCAGTCCCGTCAGGATTGAGGGGATGGATCTTATCCTGATTATACTGCGGGACATATCCTCTGAAGAGAGATGGAACACCCTGGAGAGAACCTTCTTCCATGATTTGAATAATATCATCGGCGCCCTTACCGGTTCCGTAGAGATGTTGCAGCTGGGAGGCCGGGGCAAGAAGAACAGGGAAGTGGAAAAACTCAAAAGAACAGCACAGAGGCTTGTGGAGGAGGTCGCCGTACACCGGGTCCTCTGCCAGGATGAAGGCTACAGGGATTTGACTCATAAGGAGTATTTCCCTGTAGACGAGGTCGTCGCGGCCCTGGAGCTGCAGTACTCATCCCATCCTGAAAGCAGAGAGAAGACTCTCGTCATCCGACGCCATGATACGAACAGGATGATCTACTCCAACAAGACCCTGATACTCCGGGTCCTCGGCAATATGCTGACCAACGCCTTTGAGGCCACCCCCGGGGGCGGGCAGGTCCGTTTGACCGTAGAGGATCAAGTCTCCGCCGTCGTTTTTTCCGTCTGGAACAACAGCGTCATTCCCGAGAAGATCGCCCTCCGGATCTTCCAGAGAAACTACAGCAGCAAGGAGGGAACCGGGCGGGGCCTGGGGACCTTCGGAATGAAACTCTTCGGGGAGAAGATCCTCAGAGGAACTATCGACTTTACAAGCCGCCGGGATGAGGGAACGGTCTTCCGTTTCGCTCTGCCCCTGAACAGCACCGACTCAGAGATTAAATGATTCTAACGGTATTCTCATAAATCTTTTATATTTAGGGATCATCCTGATATCCGGGAAAACAGATTCCCCATTACTCATCAGGAGGATCTCAAAATGCAGGTAAGAAGAGAGGACCGGCAGGGGCTATCCATCTACAATATGACGGGTGAGATGGATCTCTACTCATCACAGGAAATCAGAGAACAGATACGCGAGTCTCTTACAGATGGAATTAAGAACATCATCCTGGATTGCGGCGGGATGAGCTATATAGACTCCAGCGGAATCGGAGTGCTGATATCCCTGTTCACAACCCTGAGGAAGAAGGGAGGACAGCTGATTCTCTGCAATCTACAGCCATCCGTGCAGTCGGTTATCAGCTTTACAAAGCTTACCGGATTTCTGCAGATATCGGACAGCCTGGAAGAAGCCCTCTCATCCGTTTCCGCACCCCGCAAATCGGCTCTACCCGGCACAATAGAGAAAAAAACAGGGGAATCCAACTATAAGGGGATCATCAGGGACAACTCCCATCCCCTTCTGCAGACGGCGGGAATGTATCACAAGGAGTTCAACTTGGATCTCAGAAGGGTGAGAAAACTCAGTCAGCTGATTATTCAGAAGGCCCCGCCCCATATCCATGAGGTCAATCTACTGGAACAGCAGATCAGTGAAATCATCAAGAATGCGGTCCGTCACGGCAACAGGAACGATCCCAATAAAAAGATAAAAATCTGGTTCTCCTTCGCCGACGACCATGCTCATCTGATAGTTCAGGACGAGGGCAACGGGTTCAAAGATGTGCAGGAATGGAATGAGTTCTACAGCAGAAAAATGAAAGCCTTCGAAGAGAGAGATTTCGATACCATGATGAGCTACCTCTCCTACAGAACGGTCAACAGCATCGAGTCGGACGGCGGAAACGCCCTGTTCGCAGCCGTGGAATACTGGAATGAGGGCGTTGTCATATCAGAAAGAGGAAACAGGGTAGCCGTAAAAAGGAGTTACAACTCCTAAAGCAATATATCCTCATCCTCGGGGTGGGGATAACGGATCAGCAGGAAAGTCATATCATCATGGTAGGGCGTATCCTGCCGAAAGGACTCGAAGTCCATCAGAATGTTGTCTCGTAAATCCTCGAGAGCGATGTCGCTGTTCATCCTGATCAGATCCTGCATCCGGGTCATGTCGTAGGTCTCCCCCGTATTGTCTCTCTGTTCAACCAGACCGTCGGTCACGGTCAGGATAATATCTCCGTAGTTCAGATTCAGAGCGCCTGCCCGGGGGCTGAGATCATCGCTGATACCGATGGGCAGGTTGTCCATCTCCGCCGAAACCTTGACCAGCCGGCCGTCCCTGATCAGGGAGAGGTAGGAGTGCCCCATATCCAGTATCACCACCCGTCCCGTCTCCTCGTTGTACATCATAAAGATCCCCGTCAGAAACCGGTCGCCCTTGAAGGTATCGAAGATCATGGCGTTCAGATCCCGGACAAAGGCTTTGAGGCCCTTGCGGAAATCATAGGTACGGGTGATGCCGTAGAGCATGGCCGTGACGATGGAGGCGGCCACGCCCTTTCCCGAAACGTCGCAGAGCATAATCACCCAGTCGTTATCGGTCACCTTGCGGGTCATATAGAAGTCTCCCCCCACTCCCCGGGCGGGGGTGAAGGAGGAGGCCACCTCCAGGCCGAAAGCCAGAACGTTATGACGGCTCTTCACCATGGAGTTCTGCACCTCACGGGCCAGGTTCATGTCCTTGCGGTTCTGCTCGGACATATGAATCAGAAGGCCTCTGGTGGAAAAAATCCCGGCGAACTGCTTTTTGTGATCCAGTACGGCGTAGAAACTCTCCTTCTGCAGTTTCATCTCATCCCGCAGCTCCTCGCTGATCAGGGGAAGAGGAGTCTTGCTGTCGAAGCTCCGGGGGGAGACGGTCACCCTGGAAACCGGCTTCTTCTTCAAGACATCCAGCCCGAAGGGCCGGCTTACAAGATTCATAAGCTCCTTGCGGATGATGATGCCCCTGAACTCATTCTCCGAAGAGACGACCCCCACCGCATTCACGTCCCCACCCTTCTCGTTAAAATAGCTGACCAGCTCCTGAATGGGCAGATCCTCATAGATATAGACACGGCTGGAGATCAGACGCATAACTGTATAGCCGGGATCCCCCGTCAGATTCCGGGCGACTCCGACGATGTCCTGTCTTTCCTCCACTCTCATGGCTCTCTCCTCCTGCCGCTTCCGGCTTAAATTCCTTCTGTATAGAACTTTTTCAAATCCGGAGTTTCAAGACTAGACCCGATTTGTTAGAATTCCATGAGATAAATATTTTGAATAAAAAAAGTGATTCCTTGATGTAAGAGAGCGGGAAATCCGCTAATATCAGGTATCATGAGCCAGCCCCTAGAACTGCTGAAGAACCGCTTCGGCTACGACAGCTTCCGCCCCGATCAGGAAGAGATCATCTCCCGGATCCTGGAAGGGCGGGACGTGTTCGCCTCCATGCCCACGGGAGGGGGAAAGTCCGTCTGCTACCAGATCCCCGCCCTCTGTATGGAAGGCCTCACCCTGGTGATCAGCCCCCTGATCGCCCTGATGAAGGATCAGGTGGACGCCGCAGTGGAAAACGGCATTCCCGCCGCCTATATTAATAGTACTTTAAAGGCAGACGAAGCTGCCCGGGTCTATTCACGGCTTTACGCCGGAGAGATCCGACTGCTCTACATCTCCCCCGAGCGTCTGGCCCTGGAGGGTTATCTGGACAAACTCAAGGAGATGAACGTGGTCTTTGCCGCCGTGGACGAGGCCCACTGCCTCTCCGAGTGGGGCCACGACTTCCGCCCCGACTACCTGATCCTCTCCCGGCTGAGAAGCGCCTTTCCGGAGATCCCCATCGCCGCCTTTACAGCCACCGCCACCAAGAAGGTGCAGGATGATATCATCCGCATCCTGAACCTGAGAGATCCCTTTCTGGTGCGGGCCTCCTTCAACCGGAAGGAACTGTTCTACCGGGTGGACCGCAAGGAGAAAACCCTCAGCCAGATCTCGGGCTTCGTCAAGGATCATGAGGGGCAGGCGGGCATCGTCTACCGGACCAGCCGCAAGGACGCCGAGAAAACCGCCCTCCACCTGCAGGAGCGGGGCATCAAAGCCCTTCCCTACCATGCCGGCCTCTCCCAGGCCCTCAGGGAAACCAACCAGGAAAAGTTCAACAACGACGAGGTGCAGGTGATCTGCGCCACCATAGCCTTCGGAATGGGAATAGACAAGTCAAACATAAGATTCGTTGTCCACGGAGACCTGCCCAAGAGCATGGAGGGCTACTACCAGGAAACCGGCCGCGCCGGCCGTGACGGCCTGGAATCCCACTGCCTCCTCCTCTACTCGGCGGGGGACCTTGTGAAGCAGCAGTACTTCATCAGTCAGATGGACGATCCCGAGGAGCAGAGGAAGGCCAAGGCCATGCTCAGCCGTATGGCCCGCTTCGCCTCGGTCAATGTCTGCCGGCGGAAGCAGATCCTCGAGTACTTTGACGAAGAGGCGGCGGACGACTGCGGCTTCTGCGATATCTGCACGGGCAGCAAAGAACAGGTCAACGCCTCGGTGGACGCCCAGAAGATCCTCTCCGCCGTGATGAGGACGGAGGAGAGATTCGGTCTGACCCATATCATCGACATCGTCCAGGGGGCGGATACCGAGAAGATCCATAAAATGAGGCATAATGAGATAAAGACCTACGGCGTAGGCAAGGACAAGACAAAAAAATGGTGGCGCGGCATCGTGGAGGAGCTGATCAGCCAGGAGGCAGCCCTGCAGGACGAGAACGCCTACAACGCCCTGAAGATCACCGAAAAGGGACGGAGAGTCCTCTTCGGCAAAGAGTCCTTCTATATCCTGAAACGGGACGACACCCTGAAGACTCCTTCGAAGGACAGGGATCTTTTCAAGGAGAGCGGCCGCTACGACGAACCCCTCTTTGACCTGCTAAAAGCCATACGCATGGAGCTGGCGAAGAAGAAGGGTGTGCCTCCCTATGTGATCTTCTCCGACAAGACCCTCAGGGAGATGAGTGCCCTCAAGCCCGTGGACAACTCAGGGCTCCTCCGGGTTTCCGGTGTGGGAGAGACCAAGATGGAGCAGTACGGCCCCTTCTTCCTGCCGAAGATCAGGGAGTATCTGGGGTACTGACTATCTCGAAAAAAGTTTGATCCGATGCCTGCATTTCAGGACAAACGATCTAGTTCTTAAAGCCGAAATCATCATAGAGACACAAAAGAGATACCCCCAGAAGCTGTATGGACCATCATCGGTTCGGCCATATCAGCCTCCCTTTTTTGAAAGATCCTGAGCATCGGGGATTCTGATCCGTTTACGGCAGTTAGGACAAAGACCGGCCCTATATGTCTTACTAAGGTCGATGCTTAATCCTTTACCGCATTGGGGACAATGAAATGTTTTTACAGATTCTTCGCTCATTGGCTGTTAACTCCTTGTTTCTTCCAGTATGTCAAGCCGTCAATGATGGCCGCGGCATATTTATGTTTTGAAAAATAAATTAATTTCCTGTTTTTATAGGCAGTAAGCTCGGGCTCATGATTCGCCACAACAATGCCCCTGATGCTTCCGGTCAGCATATCCGCATCATTACCGGAATTTCCGGCCGTGTAGATTTTATGGGGAGGGATATTCCATTTATGAGACAAGTATCTGATGGCTTTCCCCTTGGAAGCTCTGTACGGCAGGATATCAATCATGGATTTATGGGAATGAATCAGATGATAAGAAAGCTTCCGCGCCGTCAATTCTTTATGAATCACCGGGATAACATCTTCCATTTTGTATCCATCGACCAGATTATAGCTGATTTTATACTCCCTCTGAGCCTCAGGACTGGTCTGCAGGGTGAGAGACGGCAGAAGGTTCAGAACATTCAAGAGACTCTCAGGTTTCCATTTCTTTTTAATATGGGAAGTCCAGCCGGTATCAGGAGATCGTTCATCTTTATAGTAGATTTCCGAACCGACGGAACTGATGTAAAAAAGCACATTGTCTATTCCGTTATCCTGCAGGATTTTCCGAGCCGAGCCGATATCCCTCCCCGTCGCCACGCCGAACCCGAGAGTGGGAGACTGGCTTTTTATATAGTCCAGAAAGGGTTTGACTGCATCGGGATCCCCCAAAAGGGTATCGTCGATATCGACGATCAGGAATTCATCCAGCTTGTGAATGACTTTACCGATTTTCTCATTATCGCTCTCTATGGCGAATGAAGATCCACTGCCGGTGCCCCGTAGTGTTTTCAGTTCCTTGATAAAAGTATCGCAATGGTGCTCCCAGGTATAAACGCGCCTTGTGTTGTTGATACCGTTGGTGGAACATTGACTCCAGAATTTCTGATCGGTCAGCAGTTTTTTTATGGCCGTACCGATTTCATCGACATTTTCCACATCCGCAAGGATACCGCTTTGGCAATTTTCCTGGATATCCACAGGTCCGCCCTTCCGGGTCGCCACAAAAGGCAAACCACAGCTGGATGCTTCTATGAAAGTCAGCCCGAAGGTTTCCAGAAAAGACGCGCTCACGAAAACCCCTTGGCTCAACGCGGCGATTCTATACATTTCAGGAACATCCTGATCGGGCCTGTGGTATTTAGGAATTGCCATTCTTCCGTATAAATCGTATTTATCCATGGCCAGAAGGATATCCGTCAGGACCTGCTGTTCGCTTTCTTCCATTGTGGAAATATCATCCCTGATCCCCGCAAACACCGCCAGGTTAGCCATTGCCTGAAGTTCTTTATCGCGGCCGTATACATCTATCAGGGTATCGATGTTTTTCCGGGCGTCCGGCCTGCACAAAGTCAGAATCAGCGGCTTTCGCGGATCGAACAGAAATCGTTCCAACTCTCTCCTGGTCCTGTAATGGGCCTGCTTTGTTTCTTCGCTGATTTCGCTGTTCTGAATTTCGTAATAGTAATAGGGGAAAAATTTTTCAAGATCCACTCCGGGAGGAATGACCGAGTAACGGGGAAGCTCATGGTTGTCATAAAAACCGTACAGCTCGTCTTTTTCATAATTGGTACTGGCGACAACCAGGTCCGCCTGGGCCAGAGATTGTTCTTCCGCGGTGATTCTGGTCCTTATTGAGTAACGCTGATGCGCCTTCTCTTCACTTATTCCCGTCGCCTCCAGGAAAGAAAGCTTGTTCCTTCCCAGAGAATGCCCCGTAAAAAGCAGGGGTATCCCGAACAATCCGGAAATTTCTCTGGCCACATAGGCGGCGTCCGCATAATGACCATGTACGAAATCAGGAATTCTGTTCTGACTCCTGATATAATGAATCACCCTGTCGGTGAATTCATCAAGATGAGGCCAAAGCATCTCTTTCCTGATGTATTTCCGTCCTCCGCAGGGAAGTCTGATAATCGAGGCCTTTTCATTCAGGCACTCTTCTTTACGACTGTATGATTCATGAACAATTTTATCATCGATAAGCCTTGTAACAAGATCTATCCGGTCAACTTCCGTGTACTTCGACAGACTTCGGGTCAGCTCCATGATATACCGCGTTTGTCCTCCGGTATCGGCATCTCTCCCGAATTCTATATTTTCTCCACGAACTAAACCATGAATATTTACCATCATAATATACATACTTTAATTAGTGTACTAAACATAACACCTTCGGTCAAGATGACTTTAAAAGGCTATATTGTGATATTGATTTCCATAAAAGTCTTTATTATCATTAGTACTATAATATTTAGGAGTCACCATGTACACAGGGAGAGGATTTGAAGCATCTGAACTAGGAGATGTCGATGTCATCAGACATAACGGGCTATTCCATCTTTTCCATTTAGTTCTTCCCAATCATGATTACATCGCCCACGCTGTCAGCAACGACGGTTTTCTCTGGCGCCGGGTCAAAAACGCCTTGTTTATCGGAGAACCCGGAGACTGGGACGATGACATGCTTTGGACCATGCATGTCAGCCCCGACCCGGACGGGCCGGCATTATTCAGAATGTTTTATACGGGCATATCCCGCAAAGAAGGTGGCCGCATCCAGCGTATCGGCCTGGCCCGGTCGAACGACCTGTACTACTGGGAAAAGGTATCTTCCTCCAACTATCCCCTGTCCATTACGGGACCTTATTATGAAGAGTCCGTAGCCGAAGGAAGGCATTGGGTCAGCTGCAGAGATCCATTTTACTTCTTTGACGGCGATAAAAGAGGAATGCTTGTGAACGCACGGGTTCCCTTCGGCCCCAAAATACGGAGAGGCTGCGTCGGGCTGGCTTTCGAAACCCAGCCGGACACATTCCAGTGGGAAAAACCGTTGTTCTTTCCAGGTATGTATGACGATATCGAAGTGCCGGGACTATATAAAATCAATGATAAATACTACCTGGTGGGCAACGTTAAGGAAGATGTTAAAATCCACTACTGGCATTGCGATAAATTCGAAGGCCCCTACGAAGCCTTCGCCGACAATGTCCTGTTGCCCAAAGGGAATTACGACGCCAGAATAACCAAAATCGAAGAGGCCTACCTTTTGTGGAATTTTTTCACCAACAGAGATGTAGAAAGCAGAACCACCATACTCCCCCCCCCGACGGAACTGCACGTTGACGGAGAGGGACAGCTTTACCTGAAAAGCTACAGGGAATTTGCACAGAAAGTCAAAAAGTCCCATCCGGTAAAAGATCTGATCCCCTTTTCCAGGCAACTGAAAAACCATACAGGCCAGTTCGAAACGAACGAAGGCAACATCCTTTTAAAATCCTTAAGCGGCTATGAAATCTACTACATGAAAAAACAGGCGAACAACTTCCATCTGGAATGTTCAGTGTCCATGGAAGGGAAGGGAAAATGCGGCATCATCTTCAGAGCCGACACCAACACCGACGGGCATTTTATCAGCCTGGACTTTATCAATGGAATGGCTCAGGGACGGATCTGGGGCGAAAGCAATGTACAGGATATTGAGAACACCTTTAACTACAAGATTGCCCAGTCCAACCACTTCCGCAGCGGCGAAGACTCATGGAAAAAGATAGACGTTATTGCCTACGGAGGCTACATAGAGCTTTCGATCGACAAAAGAATTGTCCTGCGCTATGTAGAAACCGAATATATGGACAATGAGTTCCTCGGGTTTTACGTGGAGAGCGCCGCCGTTAGGATTTCCGATATCGTTCTGAACGAGCTTGACGGTCCTGAAGAAGAGGATCATCAGGTGATCTAACGGACGTTTGGAAACAGCAGAGGTGGGGCATCCCCTGCCCTTCGCCCAGTCCCGGATCGAGGATGTCCGGTATCCCAGACTGTCACTGCTCCTGTTCGGCACGTCCCTCTTTTTGATTTTGATAATATGATTTTCCAGGTCTATTGATTGTTCGCAGGCTCTGACCAGGTGGGGGTCATCATCTCAAAAGTCTCGGTGTCATAGACACACAATTGTTGATAGCCATCCATACGGAGAACTACCAGCAATTGTGCCCGATGGGACCATCCGGGCCTTACATTGACAGATCCTGACCCTTATTGACCTTGTTAAAGAGCACCAGGGACAGGGTGGTTAATACGGCGAGGATGGCGGCAAGAGCCGCGGCGACACCGTAGTTTCCCCGGAGAACCTGGGTATAAACCTCGACCGTCAGGGTTCTTGTTTTTCCGGTATACAGCAGAATAGCCGACGCCAGTTCGGAGATCATGGTGATCCATGACAGGATGGCTCCCGAAATAATACCGGCGGACATCATGGGAATGGTAATTTTCCAGAATGTCTTTATGTTGCTGGCTCCCAGCGACAGAGCGGCTTCTTCGATTGTAATCGGTATCTGCTGCAGAGTGGCCACGCTCGAGCGGATTGTATAGGGTAGACGCCTGATGATCAGAGCGATAACCATGATGGTCATGCTGCCTGTCAACACGATGGGAGGACGGCTGAATGCGTTTGCCAGAGCGATACCGACGACGATACCGGGAACGATATAGGGAACCATGGAAACCGTATCGATGGCCGCTGTGATCTTTGATCTCTTCCGCACTACCAGGTAAGCGATAAAGACAGCAAAGATGAGAACAAAGGTCAACGCGGTCAGCGGTATGATGATTGTATTCCTGATCGCATTGCCCATCTTGGAGAACGCGATCACATAGTTGTTCAGGGAATAACCGCTGGTAAATACGGTGCCGTTCACATTCCTGAAGGATGTGTATATGACATAGGCCTGGGGAGCGATGGACAGAGTAATCAAGAGATAAGCATAGACGTGTATCAGAACGTTCCTGATCCCCTTGATCTGAACCGGTCTTATCTTGTTGATGCTGTTCATCGTAAAGGCATGCTTATTGGCAATCCATCTCTGCGCCAGGAAGATGATCAGGGTGAGAATGATAGCCAGGATGGCGATACTGGCCGCAAAGCTGTTGTTCCCGCCCAGCTCAGACATATAGGCGTCGTATATGGTCACAGGAAAAGTCCGATACCCTTCTCCGATGAGCATGGGTGTACCGAAGTCGCTGAAACATCTCATAAAGACAAGCAGCGCGCCGGCCAGAACGGTGGGGAAGATCAATGGGACGATGACCTTGAAGAATCTTCTGGCACCGGAACAGCCCAGGTTCTCGGAGGCTTCCAGAAGAGAGTTGTCTACATTGTGGAGGGCTCCCGAAACATAGAGGAAAATAAGCGGGTAAAGCTGCAAAGATAAGACAAGCAGAATCCCCTTGAAACCATAGATGTCGGGCATTGTGACGCCGAGTATCCCTTCAAAGAACTTGGTGATGACTCCGTTTCTACCCAGCAACAGTATCCAGGAGTAGGCTCCGACGAAGGGGGCGGACATGCTGGACAGAATGATCAGAATCCTTAATCCCCTGGCGCCCCTGATCGAAAACCGGGCAAAGAAGTAGGCCAGTGTCGTACCCAGAGCGACGGCAACGAAGGTAACCGTAACGGTGACCTTGAAGGAGTTCAACAGGGTGGAGTAATAGTATTTTTTCCCGAAGAACCTCTGGAAGTTCTCCAAGGTAAATCGTCCCGTGTCACTATCTATAAACGATTCCGACAGCAGGATGAACAGGGGAATGATCAAAAAAATCGTGTATAACACCAATAAGCTCAGGGTTGAAGAAGACCATAAGTTTATCTTTGATTTTTTAATCTTCATGAGCAATCACCAGATTTTTCGAACCGTCTTCCGTATAGACATTGACTTTCCCGGTGTTTATGGTCAAATAAACGTCTGTCCCAGGTTTGATTAAATTATCAATCATGCTTTCTTTAATGACTTCTACAATCTGCTTATTGGGAAGCTCTATAAAATAATGGGTATTCAAGCCCAGGAACACCGTATCCTTGATGACGGCTCTTATGGTGTTCTGATCGTCGGTCAGCATAAACTCTTCGGGGCGGATGGACAGCTTGACCTTACCATTGTGATCCAGGCCCTTGATCCGCACCTTATGCCCCAGCACATTAATTTCGTCTTTATCACAGTCGGCGATAATCAGATTCGTCCGCCCGATGAAGTTGGCGACAAACTCGTTTACAGGACGATGGTAGATCGACTGGGGTGTACCGATCTGCTGGATCTCACCCAGATTCATAACCGCAATTCTATCGCTGATAGCCATGGCCTCTTCCTGGTCATGGGTCACGTAGACCGTAGTGATTCCGACTTCCTTCTGTATGTCCCTGATAGCCTGCCGCATTTCAAGGCGCAGTTTGGCATCCAGATTGGACAGAGGCTCATCCATCAGGAGCACATCAGGTGTAATAACCAGCGCTCTCGCCAGAGCCACTCTCTGCTGCTGACCGCCGGAGAGATTCTCAGGCATTCTGTCTCTGTATTCATAGATCTGCATCAGCTTCAGGAATTTATCGGCCAGAGGACCAATCTCTTTTTTACTGAATCCCCGATTGTTCAATCCGAACTCAACATTCGCTCGTACTGTGAGATGAGGAAATATAGCATAATTCTGAAACACCATACCGATGTTTCTCTTACTCGGGTCAAGTTCATTGATGATATTCTCATCGAAATAGAATTCCCCGCCTTCTATCGTATTAAAACCGGCAATCATTCTCAGAAGAGTTGTTTTTCCACATCCCGAGGGGCCTAATAATGTAAAGAACTCTCCGTCTTTGATGTTAACATTCAAGTCCGGTATGATTACATTTTCCCCGTATTTTTTCAGTGCATGGTTTATATCTATCGCTACGCTCATACTTTTTCCTCATAAAAAAAATAAATGGTATCATAGCCCGGGGCAGACCCTGTCCCCGAGTCGCCAGTGCTACTCTTTCCGAGGCAAAGTCTCGGGGTATATACCATTCGATCGCTGCATTCATTCGGCAATGCACCGCAAGCGGCCTGGGCATAATCCTTCGGATTATTGCCCGGCCATGCAGCCAGGGGTCACTGCACTCATTTCATTAGCGAATCACCTGAAGAAAACCGGGGTCTTCTTCAGGTGAATAACAGTTTTAGTTATTTTAGTCTTCCAGGCTTGTAAACATCTCGATGTAACGGTCTACAATTTTCTGTTTGTTGGCAGAGACATAGGCTGTGTCCTCTACCTTTACATTGATCTGATCAAGGGGCTTCATGTAATCAGCAGTCTGTACGCCTTCGTAGACAGGTCTGTTCGTCAGTGTCATGCCGTATACGTCCTGAACCTCTTTAGAGGTAACGAAGTCCATGAACAGTTTGGCCGCTTCCAGATGCTTGGCGCCCTTGATGATGGCACAGCCGGCGGGCAGGAATACAACGCCTTCTTCCATGTAGATGACTTCTACGTCGGCGCCGTCATTGATCAGAGTCAGACAGGGGTCTTCGTAGGACAGACCGATGGTATACTCGCCGTCTCTTACACCCTTCCAGACTGCTGAACTGGACCCCAGGACTTTCAGGTTTTTGAAAATGTCAGTTACCATGGCCCAGGCTCCGTCGTCTTCATAGCCGCCGAAGTCGATCAGCATATTGGTCAGATGAGCAAAGGAGCTTGATGATTTAGCAGGGTCGCCGGAGACGATCTGACCTTCCAGCTGAGGTCCGTATTTAATAATATCCTTGTAACCGGTGATGGTGACGCCGGGAAGTTTTTCAGCCAGTTTCGTTTTGTTAACAACAATAACACTGCCGTCGAGGGTGTTTTTCGTGACATAACCGCTTTCGTTCCGAAAGGCTTCAACCAGTTTAGAGTCGTTTTTGCTGACATAGTTTTCCCACAGATTTTTCTGGGCCAGGATGGTGGCATAGCTTCCGCCGTACATAACATCTCCCTGGGGATCATGCTTTTCAGATTCAATACGCTTCAGACATTCACCGGTACCGGCTGAAATGATCTCTACTTCAATACCGTATTTCTCTTCAAAGGGTTTTTCTACGGCATTGAGAAGACCCTCGGAATTGGGAGAGTACACAACGAGTTTTTTTTCCTCGGCTCCGCCTGCTTCGCCTGAATCCTGAGAACCGGCAGCAGCGACATTGAAACTTACCAGCATAAATACTGCCGCGGCCATGATTAAAATTTTTTTCATTTCTACCTACCTTCCTTAGTAAAGTGATAGATAATGGTAACACCCCTATGGACAGCGCGATATACCACGAAAAGATAGACTTTAGGTGAAAAAAAGACATCACTGTGCCGTTGTTTATTTTTTTGGCACCAGTTCTGTAACAGAGAACCCTGTGTATTTCTTAAATTTCGTACAGAAGTACTTATAGTCGCTGAATCCGACCATCTTCGCGATCTTATAAATGGGCAGTTCATTCAGCTTCATCAAGTGAATTGACTTATATATCCTGTAGCGGTTCAGGGTGGTGTTGAATGTAAGATCGTGTTCCTTCAACTTGTTCTTGATGGAAGAGACACTGTAGTTCAATTCATTGGCCACGTCATCCAATACGGTTTTATGCATGTAGTTGCTCTTTATATAATCGATGATCGACTGGAACAGAGGATCCTCGTTCTGAATATCCGTATACACCCCTGACAGGTCCTGGATCTGAGATTTCGTGTTGTTCAAAAGGCTTTTGTCATTAAGGTTTGCAATCGCTTTTATCAGCGAAACTTCCAGCATCTTATAATCCAGAGGTTTAACCAGATACTCTACCACCCCGTAGGTAATTGCCTTCTTCGCATATTCAAAATCACTATGGCCGCTCAGTATAATAAACTCGTAATTCTTATAATCTTCGATCCTGCTGATCATCTCCAATCCACTCATAAGAGGCATCTTGATATCTGTAATAATAATGTCTACAGGATTCTCTTTCAGATACTCCAGACAGGAGACGGGATTATCGAAATCTGCAACGACGTTCAGGTTCAGGCTTTGAAAATCAAAGCTGAAGAGCAGCCCCTTTCGAATGATATCTTCATCTTCGCAAATCACAAGATTATGCATTGGCCACCAACTTATTCTTAAAACTTATCTGAAAGACGGTGCCCTCAGGATCACGCCGGACATTCAGTACCGCATCGGGATAGAGGATCATAAACCGCCGCATTACATTATGAACGCCGATGTGGTTCGTGGGATTCCTTTTCTGCCTGCAGATTTCATTGATCTCCTTTATCACTTCATCTGTAATACTGACTCCGTTATCCCGCACCTTGATAGAACAGACGTCATCGACCATCTCCGCGACGATATCGATTCTTACGGATAAACTGCTGCCAAAACCATACTTTATACTATTGCTTATCAGAGGCTGCAAAGCAAGTTTGGGAACGAACACCCCTTTCATCTCATCCGATGCCGTAATGGAATAGCTTAATTTATCGGAAAACCTGTACTTATGCAGTTCCAGATACTTTTTTATATATGTCAGATCCTTTTCCACCGACGAATAACTGATATCATTGGATATGGAGTACCTTAGAATGGCCGTTAGATCCAATATGTACTTTTCAGTCCCTTTGATATCAAATTGCATGGAATATCGAATCGTTTCCAGAGAGTTGTATAAAAGATGGGGATTGAACTGGGCGTCAAGTTTTCTTTTTTCGAAGATGATATTCGTCTCACTCAACTCTTTATTCAGGGTTATTTCATAGTTCAATTTATCCAGCATCTCGTTCACGTTGACCGCCAGGCTCCTGAAATCATCATCAAGATTCTCATTGATACGATGCTCCAGATGCCCCATTGAGACCGTGTTGGTATCAGCAATAATAGACTCAACGCTCCGGGCACTTTCTTTTGCGATTCTTTTAACGATCCTGTTGGTGAAGGCCACGACAGCAATCACGATAAAAAGCAATACAGAAAAGACAATCACATAGGACAATCTCAGGCTGATGTTCTTCTCAAGGGAGTATATGGAATAGAATTCCTTCTTCACCCTGGTAACATGATAATTGACAGCATCGATAGTATATCTGGGAGCATATTCAAATTTCAGGCTATTCTCCAGAAGCCTGATATTATTGGTAGCGATTATGCCGTCGAAACGATCGGTTATAATATAGTCGCCCGTATTGGGTAGCAGTGCATAATCCAGGTCACTGATATCGATGGAATACATATCAAATCCGATCAGTTCCGCTCCTTTGTACAAACCGCCATAGTATATCAAGCTGGCCGTCTGGGTTTTGAAGCGGGGATATAAGATAAACCTGACAGGGGAGTTGTTTTCCACCCTGTCTCTGATAATATTCAGGTATATTTTGTACTGAGGCCGCAGATGATAGGATTCCTGATAGATGGGATCTGTATTCATATCATAAATGTCATAGTCATATCGAACATTTATGGTCCGGGAAAACGAATAATCGGTGCTTGAAACAAGTCTTCTGCTCACATGGTTGTCCTGTATGGCCTGGATATAGTCAACGTCAGAATTGTGTAAGCTGATCTGCTTCGCGATTTTATCAGTAAGACTTATAAAGGACTCATTAACAAACTCTATGCTGTGATTTTTATTTATATTGCCATTGACCAGAGTGACAATCACCGTTACGGATGTGAAAAGAAATAGGATAACGAAAATCAGTTTTACAGAAAAAACCATAAATTCTTTTCGCAACCTGTCCTGGAAATTCATAAAATCAGTAAATCCTATCTATTTTTTTCAAATTTCCGATTCCGATAGGGGCTAAGCGGCACTTTAGCAGATGAACGAAGGAATCCCGTCATCGTTATCATCTTTTCGACAAGTTCAGGATCAATGTTCCCCCGGTCACCGACTGCCTCATATATCGTAAACTCTCCTGCTTTCGACGATGTGGTCCAGAATATCCGGAGAACACCCGGGGCCTGTTCGGATTATCAAATCTTTCATAGATGAATATTACCACTTCTGAAGAAAATCCTCTACTTAAAATAAGGGCCTGCTCCGCCGAGTGGCCTGGCTCGGCGGATACCCGGAGCTCTCCGAGGGGAAATCAATAGCGCCCGAACTCCAGTATGCCATCCATCACCACCCTGAGACTCTCCAGGGAACTCCCGTTGTTGATGGAGCCTGCGGTAAAAATATTCAGCCCCCGGCTTCCCGTGGCCCTGATCATCCCGCAATCCCGCTTCACCTCCTCCCGGATCTTTTGCGCATCGTTATGCATAAAGGTAAAGGGAGCCAGACAGCCGTCAATCCGGGTCCGGGGCATATGGCTGCGGATCTCGTCCACAAGGACGGTGGGACCGAAGTTG
Source organism: Oceanispirochaeta sp. (assembly GCA_963556075.3). Classification (GTDB taxonomy): domain Bacteria; phylum Spirochaetota; class Spirochaetia; order DSM-2461; family DSM-2461; genus Oceanispirochaeta. The sequence continues at coordinate 1,035,851 of CAUVYB020000002.1, forward strand.
CAGCCCGTCAGTTCCAGCGTTGCCAGCTGGGGCAGAAGATGGTGCATCGCCGAGTCGGAGTGCTGGAACCTCATATCTCCCGGATCGGGGCTGTAGTGCTCAAAGACCCGCTTTAATACGGGATAGCCGAAGACCTCATACATCTCGGGAGTCATAAGGTTGCAGTCGTCATCGGCAAAGGAGAATCCATGGGGAGACTCCCCTTCATCATACCCCGCCTCTTTGTCCAGAATACCGGCCATCTTCAATACCGTATCGCCTATGACCCTGCCGAAACGCTCAAAAAGCCCGGGGGCGTCGTAGTAAAGAAAGATCAGATTCTCCACCCCGTAAAGGGATGTGGCCAGGGTGACGGGACCGCGGATATGGCGCAGCAGTTCGGGCCGCCTTCCGCTCTCTTCAAAGATCCGCCGCTTTTCGCTCTCCCAGTCACCTGGAAGCATAAAGGAAGCCAGATCCAGAGACTCCACCCGGTCCAGAAGGACCTCCAGTTCGGAAGGCGTTTTCACCGGGCTGTGGAGCCACTCCCCGGTTCCCTCTCCCCTCTCGTACTGTCCGCCGAAGACCTCTCCTATCCTCTTCACCGAGGGGAATTCAACAAGCCCTTCCGGAGACTCCTCGGGAAGAAGACGCCGGCCCACAATTTTCTCGGCCCGGTCGTTGTAGCGCTTATTCAGATCGTAGAGACGGCCGGGCTCGGTGACTCCCCAGGGATCGCCCTCCTCGCCCAGTTCGGCGAATACGCACTCACTGCTCATCCTCAGCCCCAGAGCCACCTGTTTTGCCTCGGGATTGAAACAGTTCTCCCTGTGAGCGGCCTCATCATCCTTCCAGAACTGCTCATAGTCCATACGGTCCTCCTGAATATGGATTATATAGTCCTCGATCTGATTTAAAATGCATATTCCCATCTCATTTATGTATATAATTGAAGCGATGAACAGGATCTACATTCGACGAACCCGTGAGATCTCACCGTCACCCCTCTCCCTTAGGTCGGGAGAAGAGGAGTACCATCTCTCTGTGATCCACACGGGGATAACCGAACACAGCTTCGATAATTCAAGGGCACCGGAGAGGGCCCACAGTCACAGGGTCTATCATCTTCTGCTTTTTCTGTCCGGAAATAACAGTTTCCTTTTAGATTCAGCCCTTCTCCGCTCCGAAAGAGGACGGCTTATTCTCTGTTCGCCCGGAGAGCCCCACTCGTTTCTGCCCAGGGAACGGGGAAGGCACGGCTATGTGGAGATCAGCTTCGAGTACAGAAACGGAGAGGGGGCTCTTCCTCTTCCCTTCAGAGAGCTGCTGAGAAGGCTGTCCGGCAAGGAGGCGTCCTTTGCCGGAACAACGACTCTTCTCACAGAGGCTGAAATCCAGGCTTTTCTGGAGTGCTATCAGCGTTTTTTCAGAACCCTGAAAGACGAACGTTCAGGCCGCTTTGAAGAACACCTGGATCTGGCCGGACTTTTCCGCCTTCTGATCAGACAGAGAGAGGGACGGGACGTCCGGCTGCCGGAACGCATAAAAGAGAGGATACTAAGCAGTATTCCCGGCGATCTGAACCTGGAAATCCTTTCAGACGAGCTGGGGTGCTCCCCCTCCTATATGATCCGCGAGTTCAGGAGGGAATTCGGCATCACCCCCATGGCCTACTTCCGGCAGCAGCGGCTGGTGATGGCGGCGGACCTTCTGATCTCAACAGACCGCAGCATGGAGGAGATAGCCGATCTCTTCGGTTTTTGCGACGTCTTTCATTTTATGAAGGCCTTCAAGACGGAAACGGGCCTTCCTCCCGGAAAGTACAGAAAACAAAAGAGGTGAAAACGGAGGTCGCCATCTTTATGACACAGAGACCCTCCTCACGGATATCCCGGATCTCAACTCCAGGCGGAAAACTCTTTCAGCCTCTCGATAATGGGCAGATGCTGGGTGCATTCGGTTTCGCAGATGCCGCAGGCGATGCAGGTTTCGGCCTGCCCCTTCCTGCCGGCCAGAACGCCCCACTCATAGGCGTTGACAAGCTCCTTCTTCATCTCATCGTCGTTTTTTCCGAAGACATGCTTTTCGTTGTAGATCTGCATAAAACTGGGTACGGCTATGCCCTGGGGGCATTTATCGCAGTAGCCGCAGCCCGTACAGGCCTCGTTCATGGCATTGCCGACTCTGGACTTTATCTCTGTGATTTTTTCATCCGAATAGGGTTTGGATTCATCGGCGATCCGGCAGGCCGTATCGATGTGCTCCCTTGTGGTAAATCCGTTCAGAGCGACGGTGATCTGGGGACTGGCGATGGCAAAGCGCAGGGCCGCCTCGGTGGGCGTCTCATCTCCGTCGGAAAGGAAGGCCAGCTCCTTCTCGTGGCCGGGGATGGACCCGCCGCCCAGAGGATTCATGGCCACAACCCCGTATCCCATCCTGTGGGCGGTTTCCACCCCCTCCCAGCGGTAGGGAAAGTTCAGGATATTCACACCCAGAAGGATGCCCTCCACCTTTCCGTCTTCCAGAATATGGCGGACCTCGTTCCCCGTCTGATGGGAGGAGAGAACGATATGGTCGATCAGCCCCTCTTTCTGACACTGGAGGAGGCCCTCGTACTGGCCGCCGCTCTTCATGGCCAGCTCATAGTGCTCCATCTTCCGGACACACCAGATATGGTAGAAATCGATCTTCTTGACACCCAGACGCCTGAGAGACTTTTTCACCCCGGCGACGGCCTTCTCGGCGGTATCGAATTTTGTAGGCATCCCCTTGGTGGAGACGAAAAACTGACCGGGCATGTTCTTGAAAGCCTCGCCGTAAATGTCTTCGCTGGTATCGCTGCAGTAACCGGGAGCGGTATCGAAGTAGTTGATCCCCTTACTGTTGGCATAACGGACAAGTTCCGCATTCTCCTGAATGGACTTGGACTCGTCAAAGCGCATGCCGCCGAATCCGACTGCGGAAACCTTCTTTCCTGTTTTTCCGTATGTTTTATAGATCATTGTGAACTCTCCCGGTCTGTATTATTTTCTATATCATCTAATTGTAAAACAGAAAGCGGGTCCCGGGTCAATAAGGGCCGCCGGATGGGAGGCGACTATGAGTATTACCACAGTCAGTGGAGTTGAGATTTCAAGAATAGTCCTGGGATGCATGCGCATGGCGGGCCTGAAGGATACGGGGGCTGAGGAGCTTCTGGAAAGCGCCCTTGATTCGGGAATAAACTGCTTCGACCATGCCGATATCTACGGAGAGGGCCGTTCGGAGGAGGTCTTCGCATCGACTCTCGCCTCCCGTCCGCAAAGGAGGGAAGATCTCTATATCCAGTCCAAATGCGGCATCAGAAAGGGATTCTTTGATTTTTCAAAGGAGCATATTCTTCAATCCGTGGACTCGTCCCTTAAAAGGCTGAAGACCGGCTATCTGGATGCCCTGCTTCTCCACCGGCCCGATACCCTGATGGAACCCGAAGAGGTGGCTGCCGCCTTCGATACCCTGGAAACTTCGGGGAAGGTGCGCCATTTCGGAGTCAGCAATCACAGGGCGGGGCAGATAGAACTGTTAAAGACGGCGGTCAGCCAGGCTCTGGTCTTCAATCAGCTTCAGTTCGGTCTGATGAGAACGGGAATGATAGATGGGGGACTGAACGTCAATATGAAAAACGAAGCGTCCCATGATCATGACGGTGCCCTGCTTGAGTACAGCAGGCTGAAGAACATGACCATACAGGCCTGGTCCCCCTTCCAGTACGGTTTCTTCGAAGGCGTCTTTCTGGGAAATGAGAAGTTCCCGGAACTGAACGGAAAGCTGGAGGAGATGGCAAAGGAGTTTGGAGTAGAGAGTTCCGCCGTTGCCCTGGCCTGGATACTGCGCCATCCGGCAGATATGCAGGCGATCATAGGAACGACGAAGCCCCGGAGAATCAGGAAAATGGCCGAATCCACAAAGGTCGAGCTGAGCCGGGAACAGTGGTACGAACTCTACCGGGCCGCAGGAAATACCCTGCCCTGACGACCATGGGGTATTCAGGGCATCAATTCTTCCAGGCCGATCCCAGGGCAAAGGCATAAAGCATAAAAAGAACGACGGGAACAAGCACAATGAGAGAGGGCAGGATGACAAAGAGCCAGTTATGGGCGAAGTGGAGACCCCCGGCCTTGAGAATCACACTCTTCAGAAAAGATGAAATGATCGTAAACAGGATAAGGAGTATGATAACAGCCGGTATTTCTCCGCCAAGATAGTGGCTTCTCCAGGCAAAGATGAATTCACCCATAAGAAGGACAAGCCAGAGGACGGCAAAGTACAGCAGGTTAGCCCCCAATACAGACAGAAAGCCGATACCCGATCTTTGAAACGAGTACTCCACAGTTGCAACAATCATAGCAAGAACGGCCAATCCGATGACCATGGATCTGCTCATGATAAAGCTCTCTTCAAGAAAGATTCCGTAATCAGACATCAGGCTCATAGCAATCCACAGATCCTCAGCTCAGGTTCAGGCCGTAAGAGCATTCAAAGACACCCTCCGCCTCCAGCGAGACCAAACCTTCCTTCTTCTCGAAGTCCGGATCATCACCCTCGCTGGAATCCACACCGAACCAGGGCTCCAGACAGAGGTAGGGAGCCCGGGCCCCCTGTAGGGTCCAGACGCCGAAATCGGGGAATCCCGCGAAGTCCATACGCACCGAAGCGCCGCCCTTATCGGACTTCAGTACAACCGAGTCCGAGGCAAGGCCCGAAAAGATATACGCCCCGTTGTCGAACATATCGAAGTCCAGGGGAAGGCGTCTCTCATCTTTCAGGACTGGAATCGTCTCCCCCGTCAGAAAATCGGCCTTGATCCGCCGGGAGATCGTCTCGGGGCGGCTGAACTCCAGATAGTAATCCTCAAAGGAGAGCCCCTCCTCCAGAGGACAGTTGAATCCGGGATGAGCCCCCAGGGAGAAAAGCATCTCCTCCGTACCCGCATTCTCCACCCGGTAGGAGACCTCCAGCCCCTCTCCTTTCAGGCTGTAGCGTATATCCAGAACAAAGGGAAAGGGATACAGGGCCAGAGAATCCTCCGAGTCCCTGAGCCGGAAGGTGCAGGAACTCTCTTCCTGCGCAACCTTATCGAAAACACTGTGCCGGGCAAAACCGTGGTTTCCCAGGACAATGGCCCTGTCGCCATAGCGCCATCCCCCCTCGGGACAGGACCCGATCACGGGAAAAAGCTGGGGAGAGCGTCCTTTCCAGGATGAGGAATCACCCTGCCAGATATATTCCCGCCCTCCCATGAGGAGGCTGCTGAGTTCCGCACCCAGAGGATTGATCAGGGCGGAAAGAGTTCTGTTCTTAATCTCGATCATATGCTCCAGATTACAATGAAGAGCCGCTGATAACAAGCCTTTCTCCCCAGTCCCGGGGATACGGCCCTGCCCGTCAAACGAAGGCCGTAGGCGGGGAGGAAGATGTAACGGTAAAAACAAAAAAAAGGATGTATATTCGGCGTAATTCCATTACATTTATAGAAGCAGGAGGACGTTATATGAGTGAAGTGAATTTGAACCAGTACCTTACGTTTACGGTCAACGAAGAACTGTATGCCCTGAATGTAGGAAATATAAGGGAGGTTCTGGAATTTCAAACCGTCACGAAGGTGCCCCGAATGCCCGATTTTATGAGAGGCGTTATCAACCTGCGGGGAAGCGTCGTACCCGTTTTGGACCTGAAGATGAAGTTTGGTCTGGGGACTACGGATAAAACCATCGATACCAGCGTCATCGTCACCGAAATGAATATGGATGAGGAAACGGTTGTCATTGGTCTTCTTACGGATGCGGTGAATGAGGTTCTTGAACTGAACGAGGAAGAGATCGAGCCGACGCCTTATATGGGAACCAAGGTGCAGAGCGAGTTTATCAAGGGTATGGGTAAAAAGGATGAAGAGTTTATTATCGTCCTGGATATCAACCGTATCCTCAGCGCTCAGGAGATTCAGGCCGCCGCCGTAAGCGAACCGAGCCTCTGACGCAGAAGCGCCCCGACCATGGAGAACTCTCTTACAGTCCTTAGAATCAAAGAGCGCCTGAACAGCGAATTCGACAGGGTGATCGAGGACTGTCTGAATGAAAAGCTCCCCGTACGGCTGGCCCTGAAGAGGGTACTGCCGGTCATATGCCGGATTATCGGTGCCGAACAGATGATGATACGGACCATGGATGAGGATTTGAATCTCTTCAGTTTCCGTTCAAAGGGTTTCCAGAAAGAGTGGGGCGGCCTCCTTCCCGCGGTTCTGCCGGAAAAAAGCTTCCCCCCCCGTACCCTTTCCCTGGAGAATGCCAATCTTGTGACCCTGTCCCTGGATGTCTCGGACAGGCTGATAGGGGTCTGCGCCTTCGTCTTTCCCGCTGATATCAGCCCCGGCCTTCTGGATATCCGTGCGGATCTGGCGGAGACGGCGGTGGAGCATCTGGATAACTACCTGGAGGCGATAGCCTCAGGTGCCCGGAAACAGATGATCGCCATGGAGTCTACCGAAGCCCTGCGGAGCAGAATCTTTGAAGAGGGCGCCGATCGGGCGGTATCCCTGCTCTGCCGCGAGCTGGACCTGGAAGAGTTTATCCTCATCTATGGAGACAGCGATGCCCCTTCGGGAGCCGAACTCCGCTACCGCTTCTACAGAAACGGGGAGATGGAGCATAACTCCATCGATAACGGTGTAAAAGGATTTCTGGAACTTCTGGAACGACCCGACAGGGCCCTGGATCCGGAGGACCGCTCCTTCTCCGCCCTGACAAAAAAGGCGGGCGTTCAGGAAAAGCCTCTGCGGAACGGTCTGAACAGCACCCTGATCGGCAAGCTGGTCTTCCGCTCCCGGAAAGGGGGGCTCACGCCCGAGGGCCGGGATATCATCGAGATTTTTGCCGAATGCCTCTGCCAGCGTCTGTTCGACTACAACCGGGAGCGCCGCTCCCTGGCCAAATGCTTCTGCGCCCGGGACGTGCAGCGCCTTCTGGGGGAGCCCGATTTCTACAAGCGATACCTCAGCCCGCGGGAGGAGAATATCCTTATCCTCTACAGCGACATCAGTTCCTTTACGTCCATCTGTGAAAAGGTTCTGGACAGCGCTTCGGCCATCGGAGATCTGATTAACAGATGGTCCCGCCTTGTCCTGGACATCCTCTACCGCTATGACGGGGTCTTCGACAAGATGGTGGGAGACTGCGTGATCGGCCTCTTCGGTCCTCCGTTTTTTGAATCTACCATGGAGGACAGAACGGAAAAAGCCGTTGCCGCGGCTGTCCGGATCATCGAAGCCACCGAGAAGCTGGGACGGGAGACGGGCCTTGAGGAGAGGATCAGAGAGGCAGGAATCGCGGAGCGCCTGACCACATCCAACGGCATCCACTGCGGCCTGACATCAGTCGGATTCTTCGGGCCCAACGAAGACTATACGGGATTCTCATCGGCCATGAACCATACGGCCAGGCTTCAGGGACACGCCTCTCCAGGGGAGATCCTGATCAGCGCCGCGGCCCTGGAGAATCTTCCGGGGGGGCCTCTGGGGATTGCTCCTGAAAAGGGGATGGCCGTGGATTTTGCCGGTCCCTGGGAGATAGCCGTCAAAAACGTGACCCATCCCCTGGAGTTCTACCGCTGCCTCTCGGACAAGGAGAATTAATCCCTGTGTGTGAAAAACGGCGCTGCCGCTGGTGCGGCGACGACCCCGACTACATCCGCTATCATGACAAAGAGTGGGGCCTTCCCGTCTTTGACGATCAGATCAGGCATTTCGAAAATCTGGTCCTGGAGTCCGCCCAGGCGGGACTGAGCTGGATCACCATCCTCCGTCGCAGGGAAAACTACCGGGAAGCCTACAGGGGCTTCGATGCCCGGGTCATCGCCTCCTGGGGGGAGAAAGAGATGGAAGCGCTGCTGCAGAATCCCGGGATCATCCGCAACAGGCGCAAGATAGAATCCTCGATCAACAATGCCCGCCGCTTTCTGGAAGTGAGTGAAGAGTTCGGCAACTTCGGCGCCTACTACTGGCACTTTCAGGAGGGGAGGCCCATCGTCAACCATTGGGAGAAGGATGAGGAGATCCCCCCCTATACGCCTCTGGCCGAGACCATCTCAAAGGATATGAAAAAAAGGGGATTCACCTTCGTCGGCCCCACGGTCACCTACGCCAATATGCAGTCCCTGGGCATGGTAAACGATCACCTGGTCGGCTGCTTCCGGCACAGGGAGTGTCAGCTGTGATCCTCCGGGGTCTGCTTTGCCTTGTTATCGCCCTGCCACTGTCGAACTGTACCACAGATCCCATCGCCGCACAGACAATGGGCACAGAACCAACCAGCCCGGGAGGACTGCCCTATCCGGCGGTCTACAACCAGGCCTATCAGGAGAACTCTGAGCCCGACAGTCTGAATCTTATCCTTGACGAGGCCGAAAATGCCTACGTCCTTCTCGACCCCTTTTCCGAGCCGGTTATAACAAGGGCCCGTATCACGACCCTGAAAAAGAGAGGGAATCAATGCTCCGCCTATATCAGCATAGGGACCGGGGAGGACTGGAGATCCGATTTTGAAGAGCTCCGTCCCTACCTCAGCCGGAAGGCCTGGGGAGAGTGGGAGGGGGAGTACTTTATCAGCGACCCCGGCCCCGCGGTTCTCGATGTGATGAAGAAAAGAGTCAACGACATCGCCTCCCTGGGCTTTGACTGGGTGGAATTTGACAATATGGACTGGTTCTCCTACGAAGGGACTCTGAAAAAGTATAAACTGAAACTGAGCCGGGAAGAGGGGCTGGTCTATATTGAGGAACTTCGCCGTTATGCCGCGTCCCTGGGGCTGCGCTGCATGGCGAAGAATATGAGGATGGGGGCAGAATATTTTGACGGCGTCACCTGGGAATCTTCCCGGAAGAACAAGAACTGGTGGGAACCGGAGGATCTGAAGGCCTTTCTGGAAGAAGGGAAGCCGGTCATCATCTTTCACTATGACGAAGATGACGGCCGGGGCGCCCTCAGGGAATACCGGAGAATTTACGGTTCAAAGATATCCTTTCTCTGGGAGTCCCGAAGGGAAGGCGGATATGTGCATTAACGAAGAGTGTTCCCTTTCCCCATAAAGATTCTATAAAACACCTGCCTTTCAATTGACTAATAATTTCTGCAGACCTATTATTTTATCCAGTTAATAATAAGGACATCCCTTTCCAAGTGTTATGTATGGATAGAGATCTTGAAAAAGAGATCAAACTGGAATATCAGAAAATCAATGAAAAGTGGCTTCATCTCCACTTTCTGATCTCAACAGGGCTGGTGCTGCTGGCCCTGATACTTGAAATAGTGATCGGGAGACTTCTCTATCTTTCGGGGTATATACGGATTCCCATCACAGAATACCTTCTGAGAGCCCTTGTCCTGCCCACGGCTTTCAGTCTCATACTGATTTCCCTGGCCGGCTTTGTTCTTCACCGGAAGAGAGTCGCCCCGATTGTCAAAAGCTATACGGTGTCTCTGGTACTGGTGGCCGTCTGCTTCATCATATTTACAGTCCACACCGTATTCACGGCTCTTTTCTATATCTTTGCTCTCCCCATACTGCTAACGGCCATCTACGGACGATACAGGCTCTCCGCTCTGACCTCTGTCTCTTCCATCCTGGCCTTGATAATCTCGGAGCTGTTCATCAGGTGGGATCCCTACAGCAGCCGCATCACGAATGATGTGATTCGCCTGGGGAACTTCCTTATATCCATTGTGACCCTGCTGTTTTTCTCGCTTGTGAGCCTTATCATCATCTATTTTGAAAAGCAGAAGGGCCAGGCGGGATTGCATAAGGAGATGGAGAGGTTCCATCTTCTGAAGCGACTCGAAGTGGATGAACTGACGGGTCTCAACAACAGAATGGCCTTTAGAAATACCATTACCGAAATGAAGATGGACGGATGGAAAAACAGCTATACCTTCGTCATGATAGATCTGGACAACTTCAAACAGATAAACGATACCCTGGGCCATGTGGCTGGTGACAAATGCCTGGCCGAGTTCGGTGAGATACTCAGGAGACACTGCGGGGAGGCCCTCCCCTTTCGTTACGGAGGAGACGAGTTCTCCCTTCTTTTCAAAAACTCATCCATAGAAGAGACCCTCGAAACCTGCGACAGAATCCGCCTGGAATTCAACACTCTGGCAAACGCTTTCGCAGTCCCGGTCCCAGTCTCGGTCAGTATGGGTCTGGCTCAATATTCAAGAGGGATGAGTCCCCATGATTTGATCAGAAACTCAGATGCAGCCCTGTACCAGTCCAAAAAGAGTAAAAACCGTATTACCCTGTATAGCAAGTCGTTCACAGATGACGACTGTAAAACAACATCAAGCGCCATCCTCAACGATTTAATCAGCGATCAAAACAGTTTTGACGAATAGGCCCGAACAGGGCCACTCTATTTTTTATTCCGCCGCCGGTACTGGAAGAGAAGCTTAGCTTGTTATATAACAAAACTATAGGCCTTCAAAATATACGATAATTCGAAACAGGAAAAACAGGTGGTTTTATGGTTGGTTTAAGAGATGTTGGGAATGGAGTCAATTTAAGTGATCCGGAAACAAGGAAGAGACTGGTAAGGTACATCAATCTGAAACTGGCGGCTCTCGGGCTTCCCAGCTTCGAACAGGCAGACAACTCCGATCTGGATATCGCAGAAGATTTAATCAAGAACTTCAAGGAGAAAAGCCGGCTTCTGGCAGAACATCACTGCCCGGCGGACAAACGAATTCAGGATTTTCTTGACTCCTATCTGGGCGATGTGGTTGATGAGGTCCCCTCTCTTCCCACGAACACCTTTGTCCTGGACCGGTACGGATTGGCCAGGGAGTTGAGCCTGGCACCGGACAAAGAGGATTTCCATACGGATATCATCAACAGCTACCGCATCAAACAGGGAGTCCTTCATAACCCCAGAAACGACAGACGGACCACCATGGGTTCCTTTCATGTGGCCGACGGCGGGCTTCCCGTTCCTCTGGACAAGAAGGAAGTTCCCCGGAAAGTATTTGCCAATCTTCTGAAGGAAGCTCTGAATCCGCCCGAAGAACTGATGAGGCTCCCCTTTACCTCCAGTCAGAAAGCTCATGCCGAAACCTTTGTGAGCCTTCTGATGCGGCCTACCGTTTGTCCGGAAGTACAGGGCTATATCTCTGAAAAGACCATGGAAATCAGGTTTTTTGTCCCCGGGAACCTGGTGGCCAACCTGGACTTTGTAGAATCCATTTTCGGCAATGCGGGAGACCCCGTACTCCCCCAGAACGATGCGGGACTGGATCCCGAACACTGGACCGGACATACCGGTGCCGTCATTCTGGCGACCCATCTGATCTATACGAAGAAGAAGGACCTCGGTCTTCCCCATTATGATTTCGCCACGGAACGACAGAAACGAGACGGGATGTGCTGGACAAGGGAGGATGAACTTTACAATGACGGCTCGCCTTTCAAAATCACATGCCGGGATGAGCGGGGCGTTATCGTCACCCTGATTGCCGACAACTACTTTGGCTACTCCAAAAAAGAGGTGAAAACCCAGATCGGCTACTCCGCCAACCTCTACGGACTGGCCGAGGAGGAGCACGCCGGCGGCGCCCTGGCCTTTCCCAGCTACAATCTGGGAATGAAATTCCTGCCCGACAGCAATCTGGACTCAAGCGGTCAGACCTTCAAGGATACGGTCGGGATCATGGGAGACAGGATCGATGTGAAGCCGGAAGGCTATGCTGTAGACAGGAACTACCCCTCCATCATCTACATCCCTGAAAACGCCTCCATCTATCTGGAGACGCAGACCGCCGCCTGGCAGAAGGACGGGAAGGAGCAGACCCTCCGGATCCTTGCCGAAAATACCTATATTCACCCCACCGGCTACAAGATCAGGATGGAGAAGCACCCCCAGACCCCCTCCTGGAGGCTGGTGGGAACCACGGCGGAAGGCACGCTCTGTCATAAGCCCTGTACCGTATCGGGAGGAGGGAAGAGCGAAATCTCCAAGTCCCTCTGGGATGCGGTCAACTTCGGTCCCATTTTTGTCTCCGATTTTGAAAAGGATATGGATCAGGTTGAAGAGCTGATAAACAAGGATTACATATGCCGATACAAACCCGGCGTTGTGGAGAAGGGCCATAAATCCCGCCCTGTTTTGAGCGGAAAAAGGAGCCTGGGTTCGGTGATCAAGCTGCTCACCTTCTCCGAGGACAATACGGAGGAGTTCAATCAGTGGCTGGAATCCATCCCCAACTACATCAAGGGTCTGGTCTTCACGGTAAAGCGCTTTTATCAGCCTGAATGGAAGGAGGACTGGAGAAGCCATTTCAGCGTAGACATTATCAACGGCAGCCCCGGCAACCAGCTGAAATATCACAACAGGACCATACAGTCCGCCTATCTCAGGGTGGGAAAGCAGACCGACGGCACCGGCATGACCTATAAGCTCAGACAGGACTTCATGCCCTCCGACAAGGTCCAGTGGGAGGACGATATCTCCGCCTCCGTTGTGGTTCCTGTCAAATACCTGGAACACCTGTGCAGGGATATGCCCTACAGCAGCGTAAAGCTCGCTGTGAACTGTGAGAACCGCTTCTTCCAGAGACCTGATGATGCGGTTATCCGCGGCTACGACAAACAGGCGGAATCCGATCTGGCGGCGACAGGCAACCTGATCGTCAACTTCGAACCCCTGAACAGGGATACGGCCAGGAACCTGGTGGAGAAGAGACTCACCTTCGACCGCTACACCGATCCCATGAGGGATATGATCCTGAAAATGGCCTCGGACGATTGCAGGGAAAAGTACTTCGTCAGCTCCTCTCACCCCAGGATTGTGGATGGAGCCCCCTCCAAGAACCCCCGCTATCTGCAGACCAGACCGGATCTGATCGACGGTCAGCCTCTGTACCTGGCGGAGGTGGGGGCCAGACTCCACAGACAGGTCCCCGGAAACAGAGCCGTCCACTTTCCCGTCAATGCGGTACTCCCCGGCAGAAGGAATAATCCCGCCGACAGGGAAGCCGGAATACGGGCCCTGGCCGTCTATGGTCCCATCCACTATCAGGAGCTTCCCGAGCTCTTTATGGACTTCGTAGCCAGCCTGACCGGAAAATCCCCCTCCACCACCGGTGCCGGTACCGAAGGCGCCCTGACGAAAGGGCCCTTTAACGCCCTGGTCCCCACTAGCGATCTGAACAACGCCCTCCTCTCCTTCATCGTATCGGGCTATAACGGATTCACCTCCGCCGCCGGTTATATAGGAGGCCGATACAAGGTGGACCACGACGTCAGCCTTATGATACCCGAGCTCTGGGCCAGGATGACCGAGGAGGAACGAGACCCGGCTGACATGTTGAAAAAAGGCTACCTGGAGGCGGTGAAAGACTTTGAATATGAAGGAGAGACCGTACCCGCCAGCCGTCTGGGATTCAGAATCACCAGAGAGTTCACGACCCACTTTCTGGGACGCCTTTTCGACAACCCCGAGCTGATCTTCAACGACGAGATGCTCAAGCCCGAAACCCAGTCCATGGAGGACTATGTGGACGGTATTGCGAATATCTGCGAGGCCCAGGAGAAGTCGGCCAGACAGTATCTGGAAGACGGAAGCGTTGAGGCGGCCATACCGCCCCTGAAAGCGATCCTGTACATTATGGCGACCGGCAGCTTCGAAGGAAAGAGTATTCACGATAAGGGAGTGAGAGATCTTTTCGACAGGGAAAAGGTTATGAAAAGCGACTGGTACAAGGCCCGTCTTGAAGGCTTGAAGGAGAAACAGGAAGCTCTGTACACAAGGCATGTGAACTACCTGAAGAACTTTATTGAAACGCCCAAATACGTAGAGGAGGCCGCCCGGCTGAATCTGGACAATCGTTTGGAGATTGCCAGACAGCTTCTTGCGGAAACAAAGGACAAGAAGTTCCTGGACAAGGTTTTCGGAACCCTGGGGGCCGATCCTCTGTTCAGAAAATAACATGGTTCCGGGGGGCTGTCTCCTATGAGCCTGCCCCCTGATTTCAGGATTGAGAGTCTACGGGGCCCTCTATCCTGTAAAAATTATGGTAAAATATCTGACGTGAAGCGAAGCATAATACTATTTCTGTGCCTTTCGGCCCTTTCTCTGATTACCATCGCCGCCCAGACCCGTGTGGATCATTTTACCCGCTTTGATGAGACCAACGGACTGGTCAAAGCCGTCGTTTCGGGAGTTCAGGACAAGGATGGCTTTCTCTGGTTCGGCACGGAGGGAAATAACGGAGTATTCCGCTACGACGGCACGGAGTTTCGCCAGTATGAATACGACCCCTCCGATCCGGACTCCCTTGTTTCAGGAAATATCTATGCCATTTTAAGCGATTCGAAGGGCAGAATATGGTTTGCCTCAGACGGAGGAGGCGTCAGCCGTATGGACCCCCGAACCGGAAAATTCACGAATTTCCAGCATGACCCCGACGATCCGGACAGCCTGGGGGACAATACGGTTTTTGCCCTTCTGGAAGACAGGCGGGGGCAGATATGGCTGGCAACGGCCGGAAGCCTTGACCTTTATGATGATGCCACAGGATTGTTTCAGCATTTTGAGCCGGATCCGGCCGATCCGAATGCCCTGTCGAACTCCATTATCTTTCATCTTTACGAAAGCCGTGACGGCCAGATATGGATTGGGACCCTGGGCGGGGGACTCGGCGTTTACTCTCCAGAAAACGGCAATTTCAGGACATTCCGTCATGATCCTGACGATCCCGCCAGTCTGGCTCACGATACCTGCGGAGCCATCGTTGAAGACGAAAAAGGGAATATATGGGTGGGAGGCAAAGGCGGGCTCAACAAGCTCGATCGATCCACCGGGAAGTTCAGACATTTCAGCCATGACCCTGATGACAGGAAGACTCTTCCGGACAACTATGTCTGGGATATCCACCTCTCCGGTGAAGGAGAACTCTGGATAGGCGGATACGGCGGAGGCTTCAGTCGTTTCGATCCGCGGACGGAGAAGGTAATGCGCTACAAAACCGCAGCAAGGTCTCCCGGAAGCTTCAGCAGTGATCTGGTGTTCTTTGTGATGGAGGACAGAGGCGGTATCCTCTGGATAGGCACCGTCGACGGCGGCCTGAACAAGTATATCCCGCAGAATGAGCAGTTCTCTCACTATCACTTCCCTTTTCCTTCCCCCTCCCTGTTTACCGTCTATCAAAGCAGGGACGATTCCCTGTGGATCGGAAGCCAGGGCCACCAGGGGGGAGTCATTAAATGGAACCCCTCAGAATCACAGATGATTCATTACAAGGTTGACCCGGCGGGAAAAACCGCTATTCCCGAGGCGGAAATCCTGTCGTTTCTGGAAAAACGAGACGGCACATTCCTTATCGGCTACTACGGCGGATTCGGCCGATTCGACAGAGAGAAAGAGGAGTTCACTCAAATTTACCCCGGGCCCGGAGAAAAGGATTTCTTTGGCGACAATGCCGTCTACAAGATGGAGGAGGATAAGAGAGGGGAATTATGGATAGCCACGGAGAAAGGCCTTATCCATATGAAGGAAGACGGAAGGAATGAAGTTTTCCTTGAAAATACCATTATAAAAACCCTGATGATTGACTCGGAGGAAAGGCTCTGGATAGGCACCGGCTCCCAGGGACTGAAGGTTCTGGAGACCGCCTCGATGGAATGGACACACTATTCTCATGATCCCGCTGATCCTGAAAGCATCAGTTTTGGAGAAATCTCCTCCCTCCGGCAGGATTCAATCGGAAGGGTATGGATAGGATCGGTAGGCGGAGGATTAAATCTCTGGGAACCGGAGGAGAGAGTCTTTCAGCATTTTACAGAGGAAGAGGGCTTCATCTCCAACTCTGTCTTCAGCATAGAGGAGGACTTTGCCGGGAGATTATGGATGGGCAGTTCCCGCGGATTGATCTGCTATGATCCAATATCCGAGAAGGTTGTGAACTACACCGGAGCGGACGGTATTCAGGGAAATGAGTTTTCCATACGCAGCGACGGCTCCTTCGCAGGTGAAGACGGGACTCTCTACTTTGCCGGAAAAAACGGCTTGACCTTTTTCAATCCTGTTCTCATTCAGAATAATGAGACGCCCCCCTCCGTAAGGATTACCTCATTCAAGATATTCAACCAGGAGGTCGATACCGGCACCCTCCCCCATGCGCTGAAGGAGCTCACTCTCTCCTGGAGAGACTCCATGTTCTCCTTCGATTTCTCCGCCGTCGACTATTACGCTCCTCAGCACAACAGGTATCAGTTCAAGCTGGAAGGCTTTGACCGGGATTGGATCCCCGCCGTCAACAGCCCGAGCGCCACCTATACAAACCTGAGGGGCGGAGAGTATGTATTCAAAGTCAAGGCGGCGAACAGCCACGGGATATGGAATGAAAACAGCATCGATCTCCCCATCCGCATATTCCCCCCCTGGTGGGAGACAGACGGCTTCAAGTACATTCTGGCTGTCGTGATCATGGGCGTCATCAGCCTTATCTCCTTCTATGTCTATAAGTTGAATTTTGAGATAAAAGCTCATCGGAAGTCCGACAAGGATCTGAATGACACCAGGACCTATCTGTCAGGGATCATCGATTCCATGCCCTCCATGATGATAGGGATTGACAGCGCCGGCGGCATTACCATGTGGAATGATCTTACGGAAAGGGAGACAGGCTATAAGGCGGAGGAGACTCTGGGTCGGCCGCTGCAGCACTATATTCCGTTTTTCAAATCCCTCGAAGACAGGATAGAAAACAGCCTGAAGACCGCCACCATCGAAGAGATCAAGAAAGCGGTCTTTCAATGGATGGGCAGAACCGGC
This sequence comes from Oceanispirochaeta sp., assembly GCA_963556075.3. GTDB lineage: Bacteria > Spirochaetota > Spirochaetia > DSM-2461 > DSM-2461 > Oceanispirochaeta. Next base: position 1,052,681 of record CAUVYB020000002.1, read on the forward strand.
TATTACAACATCACCATCTATCCCGTTTTTACCGAATCCGACAAAGGTGCGGTAATCCGCATTGATGAGATCTCCGAACAGGTCAGAATGGAAGAGATGATCATCCAGTCCGAGAAGATGCTCTCCGTCGGTGGGCTTGCGGCGGGAATGGCTCATGAAATAAACAATCCCCTGGCCGGCATCATACAGACAGTGGATGTCATAAAAAAACGGCTCCTCGAGAACACGGAGAATAGTGTTAACAAAGAGGCTGCGGAAAAAGCCGGAGTCACGACCGGGGGAGTGGCAAGGTATCTGAAGGCGAGAGATATCGACAGGATGATCGCCATGGTCGAAGAGTCCGGCACAAGAATAGCCCGGATCATCCAGAACATGCTCAGTTTTTCCAGAGCGAATCATGAGATGTCCTCAACCCATGACGTTTCGGAGATACTCGATAAAACCCTTGAACTGGCGGCCACCGATTACGATCTCAAGAAAAAATACGATTTTAAAGATATCACAATAGAGAAGAACTATGCCGCGACACATCCTCAGATAGTCTGTGACAGTTCAAAGCTTCAGCAGGTATTCTTCAATATTCTGCGAAACGGGGCGGAAGCCATGCATTCCGCATCGGTCGAGAGGCCCTGCTTTCATCTTGAGATTTACAACGATCCCCGGGCGGCCATGGCCGTTATTGAAATTTCCGACAACGGTCCGGGCATGGATGAGGAGACACAGAAGAGGATCTTCGAACCGTTCTATACAACCAAACCGGTTGGCGTCGGAACAGGCCTGGGGTTGAGTGTGTCCTATTTCATCATTACCGAAAATCACAACGGAAAGCTGACCGTATCATCCCGTCCCGGCCAGGGTGCGAAATTTACAATAAAACTCCCCCTGGCAGAAGCCCCGGAGAGCCTAAGTGATCCGGCGGGACCTAGCGGCTGAAAAACATCTCGTGGGTCTCGGGAGAACCGTAATCCTCGATGTCATCGAGGATGAGACCCGGTTTGTTTATTGTGGAAAGAACGATCTTCCTGTTAAAGGGATGGGTGTCCGGATGATTCAGATACTCCTCCATGGGCATCCACAGGGCCTCAGAGATTTCTGAAGGGTCGAGAGTAATCTTGTGGCTGAGAGGCTTCAGGCGGCAGACAAAATAGATATCCGACTTACCGTAACGATACCCGTGCCAGTGACGAAAGCTGTGAAGAGAGAGGAACTCGGACTCAATTCCCGTCTCCTCCCGGATTTCCCGCACCACGGCATCGGCGATATGCTCTCCCGGATCCAGAGCCCCTCCGGGCAGCTTGTAGTGTTTCCTTGTATGAAACTTCTCCTGGATCACAAGGATACGGTTCTCCTCGTCCAAAAGAACCCCGCCGGCTCCGACATAGTGGGTGGCATAGCCGGGGATAAAGGATCCCTCCACCAGAGGCAGGGTCAACTGCAGCCCGTTTCCGTCAGCATGATGGTAACTGAACCCGGCGGCCGTGGAAGCCTCCACAAGGTCAGAACGCTCCAGGGGAAGGAAGAGCCAGGCCAGCTTAACCCCCTCCTCTTTCAGTACGCCAAGAGTCTTTTCCAGTATACCGGGGAACTCCTCCCGGCCGGGAAGAGACTTCCCATCTATTACAACGCCGCCGAAACGGTCTCTTTCAAATTCCAGTATATCCATATTCATAGAGTACAGGAGATAAAGCTCCCTCTCAAGAGCCTGAAATTTCCATTACAGCCTTTTGTGAGGCTTGACTTTGACAGCAATTAATACAACTCTTTATTTAAGTCTTAATTATACTATCGGTGATATGGGAAGGAGATGGATATGGAAGGGATGAACACGAAGCAGATCAAAGAACTCAACAGGGAACTTGTACGCTCTGCCCTGAAACAGAGAGACTCTGCCACCAAGGACGAAATATCCAGAGAGACGGGACTGAGTCCCGGAACCTGCCGTACCATGCTGAATGAACTCTGCGAAACGGGAGAAGCCAGAGAGATAGATCCGTCGAACTCCACGGGGGGACGTCCCTCCCGCCGCTTCATCTACAATCCGAACCATGCTCACATGGCCCTTCTCTACCCCAGACTAGAAGGTGATGACAAGACCCTTTACAGCACTGTACTCAATATGGCCGGAGAAAAGAACTATGAACGTTTTGAAAACTACGAAGAAATAGATCTGGAAGTTCTTGATAAGGAAATAGAACGCATAACCGGTCTTTTTCCCGCTCTGAAGGTTCTCTCCCTGGGACTTCCGGGGGTGGTGCAGCAGGGCGCGACGGGTACGTGCGATTTTAAAAAGCTCAGTCATCTTCCCGTCGGAGACTATTTCACGGAAAAATGGAATATTCCTGTTACCCTGGGGAACGATGTAAACTGCGCCGCCCTGGGTTACTACCATCACCGGAAAGAGGGACAGAGTGAGAGTCTGGCCTATATCTACTATCCCCGGGAGGGAAATGCGGGAGCCGGAATCGTTATCAATGGAAGGGTTATCCACGGGGCCAGCGACTTTGCAGGCGAAATATCCCGTCTCCCCCTTGTTATGGACAGAGCACTTCAGGGACCGGCCCAGAAGAACAGCATCGTTTTCCGGGAGCTGGTAGTCAACACCATCTTATCGGTCAACTGCGTGATCAACCCCGGGACTGTGGTTCTGACGGGCGGACTCTTCGACAGCGATTTTCGCAGCAGTATCGAAAATCTTCTCAGACACGCCGCGCCGGCAGGGCACTGCCCCCGGCTGATCTTCGAAGAGGATCTTCACTTTTCTTACATCCGGGGACTGCAATTCCTGGCCATGCAGAAAATATCCTGTGGCTTCGAAATGGTCCGACGGATTTATTCATAGTGAAAAAAAAGAAAAATCAATGACAATACTTATTCTGATTGTTATCTATCTGGCATTTATCAGCCTGGGACTTCCAGACTCCATTCTGGGTACGGCCCTGCCGGCAATCTGTAGGGAGCAGAGTATAGATCTCAGCACGGGAGGTCTACTCTCAATGCTCATAGTGGGAAGCACCATCGTATCCAGCTTCTTAAGCGGCCATGTGATCGCCAGACTGGGAACCGCCAGGGTCACCTTTGTCAGCGCTCTGATGACCGCCGTCACTCTTCTGGCTTTCTCACTGGCCCCCTCCTTCCCCGTTCTTCTTCTACTGGCGGTTCCCCTGGGTCTGGGAGGCGGTTCGGTGGATACGGCCCTGAATAACTATGTGGCCCTCAACTACAAGGCCCGGCATATGAACTGGCTTCACTCCTTCTGGGGTGTGGGCGCCACACTGGGCCCCCTGATTATGGCAGGGGCTCTCTCGGCCGGCGGCAGCTGGCGGGGGGGGTATCAGAACATATCCCTGATACAGATGACTCTGGCTTTGCTTCTTCTGCTGAGCCTCCCCTTCTGGCGGGGAAAACAGGGGGCCGAGGATGAGAAAAAGTCAAAGGGAGAAGGTACAGCGCCGTCCCTGCAGAGCACACTGCCGGCCTTTATCACCATGTTCCTCTACTGCTCCATCGAGACAGGGCTGGGACTCTGGGGAAGCAGCTTTATGATCAACGCGAAAGGGGTTTCCCTGGACAGGGCCGCCTTCTGGATGTCCTTTTACTACGGAGGAATCACGGCGGGACGCTTTATGAGCGGATTCGTCTCCCTCTATCTGAATAACAGACAGCTCATCAGAACCGGAGCGCTCGTAAGCCTGGCAGGCATCGTGCTGCTGGCCCTCCCCCGGAATCCGGCCATGACCGGTCTGCCCTTCGTCCTCTCAGGCCTGGGACTGGCGCCCATCTTTCCGGCCATGCTCCATGAGACGCCGGCCCGTTTCGGCGAGGAGCATTCCCAGAAACTGATAGGTTATCAGATGGGCTTCGCCTATACGGGGAGCACCCTCTTCCCGCCCCTCCTGGGCTTCGTCCTCCGGCTGACAGGCATGGAGATCTATCCCTTTGTGATCCTGGCCGCAGCCCTGTTGATGCTGGGTTCCTCGGAGATGCTGAACAGAATTCATCCATCCCGGACAGTAAAGGAAGAAGAAGCATGACGATATCCGATCAGGTTCTTAATAAGGCACAACTTTTATGGGATTACCACCGCATGAACATGAAGCCTGAAAAGGCGGATATTATCTTCATCCTGGGAAGTCATGATCTGCGGGTCGCGGACTACGGAGCCGAACTCTTTCTGAAAGGCCTGGCCCCCTGGCTGCTGATCTCCGGAGGGATAGCCCATTCGGGAGACCTTCTGGAAACGGACTGGGGGATGAGTGAGGCCGAAGCCTTTTGCCGACGTACGGTCTCCCTGGGCGTCCCCGAGGAGAAGATCATTCTGGAGTGTCGGGCCTCCAACACGGGGGAGAATGTAAAGTTCAGCGAACTTATCCTTGAGGATAAGGGTATCAGATACGACAGTATCCTTGCGATTCAGAAACCCTATATGGAGAGGCGCTGCTATGCGACCATAAAAAAGCTCTGGCCCTACAGGAATCTGACTGTATCGTCTCCGCCCCTCTCCTTTGAGGAATACCCCAACGATGAGATAAGCAGGGAAAGTCTGATCAACCTGATGACCGGAGATCTGCAGAGAATTATGGAATACCCGGCAAAGGGTTTTCAGATCTTTCAAAGCGTCCCGGAAAAGGTTTTCGATTCCTATGAATATCTGGTAAAAGCAGGATTTGACAGGCACCTGATCAGGTAAGATCAGCGTATGGCAGGAAGCGGTGCTAAGTAGTCCAATCTGATATGCTCAGGCCCTTCACCTTGGAAAATTCTTTGGTGATATGGGTCACGAGAACTCAGGCATCCGCTCTGCAGCAAATGATTCATCGACGATTCCACCATAGGGTTCTTTCATCGATATAGAGTGATAATGGGGGCATAAAACCCTCCCTGAGTACTTGTATATATCTGAACCGGCATACACAGCACAGCCCCTCCGAAGAGGGGCTGCGCCGAAGGCCTATCGGCCGACAAAGGAGAAAGCTTCCGGGGGTGGAAGTCTAATAGATCAAGTTCCGGCTTTCTGCCTGGCCTCGGTCTTTTTCTGCCTCAATACGGATGAGACAAGAGAGATAACTCCCAAAGCCAGGAAGAGGGCGCTGATGGGCCGTGTGAAGACGACAAGAGGATTTCCATCGGAAATCACCATGGCCCGGCGCAGATTACTCTCGGCCATGGGACCGAGTATCAACGCCAGAAGGATGGGGGAGACTGGAAAGTTGTAGCGCTGCAGGAAGTAGCCGATCAGGCCGAAGATCAGAGCCACCCAGACATCGAACATACTGTTCCGCATGGAGAAGGAGCCCACCACAGAGAGAACGAAGATGACGGGAAGCAGAATGCTCCTGTTGACGGTGATCACCTTGGCGAAAAGCTTGGCGCCGAAGGAACCGACGATAAACATCACGATATTGGCAACCATCATAGCGGCAAAGACGGAGTAGACCACATCCAGATGGTCCCTGTACAGAAGAGGACCGGGCTGAAGGCCCTGAACCACAAAGGCTCCCAGAAGAACAGCCGTTACCGCATCCCCGGGCACACCCAGAGAGAGCATGGGGATCATGGCCCCGCCGGTACAGGCGTTATTGGCAGCTTCGGCGGCGGCCACACCCTCGATGACACCGGTTCCGAACTTTTCGGGAGTCTTTGAGCGACGCTTGGCTTCACTGTAGCCGACAAAGGCGGCGATATCGCTTCCCGCTCCCGGGATAGAGCCGATAAAGGTTCCCATAATGCTGGACTTGAGGATGTCCTTCCAGGAAGCCTTGATATCCTTCCACTCGGGAAAGAGCCTGTTGAGCTTATTCTCCACCTTCTGCTTGCTGGTGATGGTCTCCACGCCCTTGAAAACCTCGGAAAAAGCGAACAGCCCGATCAGGGTAGGGATAAAGGCAGGCCCTTCGAAAAGGTCCATGGATCCGTAGGTAAAGCGGGGAAATCCGGAGATGGGATCGAATCCGATGGTGGAGATCAGAAGGCCGAAGAATCCGGCGATGATGCCCTTGATGATGGAATTCCCTGAAACGGAGATGATGATACTCAATCCGAAGATGGCCAGAGCGAAATACTCGGGAGCGCCGAACTTGAGAGCCACCTTGGAGATCTGGGGAGAGAGGAATGACATGATCAGGGCTCCGGTAAAGCCTCCCACAAAGGAAGCGAAAACCGACATACTGAGAGCCCGTCCCGCTTCTCCGCGCTTGGCCATGGGATAGCCGTCGAGCAGGGTGGCCGCGGCGGCGGGGGTTCCGGGCGTCCGGATCAGGATGGCCGAAATAGAACCGCCGTAAATGGCTCCGCTGAAGATTCCGAGGAGCATCCCCATGGCCTGGTTTATGGGAAGACCGAAGGTGAAGGGAACAAGAAGGGCCACTCCCATGGTAGCCGTCAATCCGGGAAGAGAACCGACCATAATCCCTCCGGTGACACCGAAGAAGACCATCATCAGAGACTTCCAATGTAATATACTGGCGAATCCTGCCAGCAGCATTTCAAAATTCATAACAACTCCTCATTCAGGCCCAGAAGGCCTCGGGCAGTGCAATTTTAAGCAGCACACTGAACACCGTATAGACCACGAGGGTCACGGCAGAGGCCACTCCCGTCATAAGGAGCCATTTCCTCATTTTCATGAGGTACATCATAAACACGAGGTAGAGTATGCTGGTTATGATAAATCCCAGATATCCCATGATGATACCGTAAAGGACGGTGGCAGCCAGGGCGATGATGGAACGCTGGATTCCGGGATCCTTGAGACTGAAGGGGGCTTCGTCCGTCGTTTCACTGCTCTTCCCCAGAAGATTCTGAAGAAGAAGGATAAGAGAGAAGATCCCCAGCCCGGCGGCCAGGACGCGGGGGAAGTAAGCGGGTCCGATATTCATGATGTTGTCTTCCGGGAAGCTGGCGGTCGCCACGAAGACAAAGGCACAAAGAGCAATGCCGATCAGACCGAAAAGAATGTTGACTCTTTTCAAAATAAACTCCTGTAAGAGGAAAGGCGCCTCCCCTTAAGGAAGGCGCCTTCACCGGTTCGTTGGTATTACTTGGCCAGTCCGAGATTCTTCATAACAGACTCGACATTCTTGGCAGAAACAGCCAGGTCGGCTTCAAACTCATCGGCGGGGAGGTACGCCAGTCCAAGGCCCGCATTGGCGGCGAACTCTTTGAACTCGGCAGTCTCCATACCCTTCTTGAAGGAATCGGCCAGAACGGTTTTAACATCCTCGGGTGTTCCCTTGGGAACTCCAAGTCCTCTCCAGGTACCGAAAACCACATCGATGCCGCTCTCTTTCAGAGTGGGGACATCGGGAAAGTTGGCGATTCTTTCGGCGCTCATGACACCCAGCATCTTCAGAGCACCGGCTTCAACCTGTCCCTGTACCTCGGCGGGGCTTACGGTGACGGCCTGAATATGCTTTCCAACCAGTGCGGAAACGGCGGGAGCGGCTCCGTCAAAGGGAACGAACTTCACATCAAGGTCTTCTTTCTCTGCCATGATACCGCCGGCGATCTGCCATACGGAACCGGGGCCGGAGTGACCGATATTGATCTCACCGGGGTGAGCCTTGGCGTAGGCGATAAAGTCTTCCAGAGTGTCGTAGGGAGCGTCAGCGGGAACCGTTACGGCCGCGGGGTCCATATTGACTCTCATCAGCATGTCATAGTCGGCATAGGTGAAAGGGACCAGTCCCTGGGGAGGCAGAGAGAGGATTTCAAAGGTAACCATGGTAACGGTGTATCCGTCGGCCTTGGCATTGATACCGGCTCCGTGTCCTACGGCTCCGCCGCCTCCGGTCTTGTTTGTAACGGTAATGGTCTGCCCCAGGAAGGGCTCTGTTTCTTTAGCCAGCTTTCTCAGGATTGTATCTGTTCCGCCTCCGGCAGACCAGGGACAGATGGTGGTGACTTCTTTTGTGGGGAAGGAAGCCTTGTCTCCCTGACCCTCGGCGAAAACGCCGAAAGTCGCCAGCATCATCAGCACAGATACGACAATTAAATTACGTTTGTTCATTTTACAAACTACTCCTTATAATAAGACCCGCAGGTCCTTGGTACAAAATCAAAGGAAAATCTAGTTTCCCGATATCCTCTTGAGAATATCCTTTATGGTCATTTCGTCATGAACGAGAAAGTCCTCAAAATCATAGGCATTCATATAGTACAGCGAGTACTGAGCTCTCTCCATCTCCTCGATAAATTCAGGATCCCTGCAGGCCGCCTCCACGGCACGCTCCAGAATGGACAGAATCTCGGGCGGCGTATCCACGGGAGCCGCCAGTCCTCTCCAGGTATAGGAGGTAATGTCGATTCCCAGCTCCCTGAACGTGGGAGTCTCCGTCATGGCGGAGGATCTGAACTCATCCATGATCCCCAGAGCCCTTACCGCTCCCGATTCAAGCCCTTCCTTCAGCTCTCCCGGATTGGCCAGGGTAAAATCCGCCTGCCCCTGAACCACGGCGGGGATAGCCATGGCCGCCCCGTTATAGGGGATCTTGTTGAACTGAACCCCCATCCGGTTTTCCAACTCCAGAATATAGAAATGGGGTTTCGCCGCACTGGCAAAACGTATCTTTCCCTCATTGGCGGCGGCAGCAAACAACTCATCCAGGCTCTGCCAGGGGGAAGAGGAACTGACCACAAGCACTGCCGGTTCCTTGTTGATCAGCCCCAGGAGACTGAAGTCCTCACGGGAAATCTGAGCCAGTCCCAGAGCCGGAAGAGAAACGATCTCCCGGGTGGTCATGGTCAGGGTATAACCGTCCGGAACGGCAGCCGCACCGGCAATCATTCCGACGGCGCCCGAACCGCCCAGCTTATTCACAACCCGTACCGGTTGGTTCAGAATCCGTTCCAGGGCCTTGGCAATAGCCCTGGCACAGGCATCCGTCCCCCCCCCTTCGGCATAGGGGACGATGATCGTCAACCCGGACTCCGGAAAGGCGGCGTCCTCTCCCCGTCCCATGGACATGAGAGACGAAAGGGTCATAAGCAGTAGAAATAATCCTGATACCAGGTGCTTCAGCACTGGGGCAGCTCCTTAGATGATCTTATTTTAGATGGTGACTTTAGAAATGCACCATGATGTTTTTTTACATTTTCTGTCCGTTTTTTACGCTATGGTCATTAATGGAAGTATTTTCCCGGACTTGTCCCGGTTACTTTCTTGAACGCTCTGCTGAAAGATTCGGGGCTCTGAAACCCCACCATCTCGGCGACCTCATAGATTTTCAGGGGAGACTCTTCCATAAGTTTCTGCGCCTTGTGAATCCTGAGCTCCTGCAGATACTGGGCGAATCCCTTGCCCGACTCCTTTGAAAACGCACGGCTCAGGTAGCTGGGATTCACCTGCAGATGCTCGGCCACCTCGCTGAGAGAGACGTCCCCCTGATAGCGGGTTTCAAGATAGCGGGCCACCCTGTGGCTCAGGGAGAGGCTCATGGCCATCTTGGCCTGAACCTGAACCACCGTTCGCCGCAGCCACTCGTTGTAGCATTCCAGAGGCGCGCCGCCGGCCTCCAGAGATGAGAACTCCAGAAACATGTCATTCAGGCTTTCCAGTACGGGCTGATCACAGAAGCTGCGCAGATGATAAAAATACTTGCGGAAAAGATCCTGAATCTCCTGCCTCTGTCCTCCGTTTCCCTTGAGAGGGGGAATAAGAAAACGGTCGATACCGTCCTTAAGCGTATCCAGATCCCTGCGATCCAGCAGGGCGGAAAACTGTCGGAACAGGGTCTCACAGTTTTTCATCTCCTGCTCCAGACTTCTCTGATAATGCTGATAGGAGATGCAGCGTCCTATCCCTCTGAAGTAGGAGTAAAGGCAGGCCTTTTCGGCTTCATTTTTCAGCCGGAAAGGGTTTGAGGTCGGCTTGAATGAACTCATCCCCACGGTGGGCTCCAGATCAGGATGAGTGCTGCGGAAGGCATGGCTCAAGTCCCGTCGGAGGACTTCGGCTCTCCCTGAAAAAAGCTGCCAGTCCACCGGAGATCTACTGCGGAAGAAGAGGATCAGAGACTGGGAGTCCCAGTAGCCGATCCACTCCTCTGAGTCCTGCAGATGGTTTTCCACAAGTTCCCGTCCGCGCATACGCTCCTGAGACAGTTCTTCCGAGGAGACGGAAGGATTGATATGATTCAGCTGCATGACGATGCAGAACAGGGCCCCGCCCTCTTCAATTCCCAGATACCGGGTCAACTCAGGGATCTCCCCCAGTCCCAGTCTCCTGTCGACACAGTTCCTAAGCAGCTGCTGTATAAACATCCGCCTTGTACGCCTGTTGTAGGAGCTCATCTCTTCATCCCCGATCTCCCGCCGTTCACCGAACTCCTCTTTCTGACGCAGGATGATCTGCTCCAGCTCCCTGCCGTCAATATCCGATTTCAGGATATAGTCCACAATTCCCAGCTGGAAGGCCTGTTTGACCTGAGAGAAGTCGCCGTAGGCACTCAAGACGATAAAGCGGATATAGGGACGAATCTCACAGACCCTGCGGATAAGCTCAATCCCGTCCAGCTCCGGCATGCGGATATCGGTGATGACGAGGTCCACATCCTCTCTCTCAATAAATTTGAGGGCCTCAAGACCGTTATAGGCCTCACCTGCGATGGTGACTCCCAGCGCATCCCAGTCTATGGTGTGGATCAACCCCTCCCGGAACATAGGCTCGTCGTCAACGATTAAAAGCTTCAGCATCCTCTTCCTCTCTGATCACCGGCAGATTCAGGGTTACCCGGGAGAACCTGCCGGGCTCGGATTCAACCCTGATACCGTATCCCTCTCCGAAGAGCAGCTGGATACGATCATGAATATTCTTAAGCCCTATATGTACGGACTCCCCCGTTTCGGGGACATCCTGCCGATGAAAGAGACCGGCTATCACATCCTCTGTCATTCCCTTTCCGTTATCGTAAACGGAGATGATAAGATGATCGTCCTGACGGTTCCCCCTGACCTCCAGAACGGCCTCATCCCCCTCCCTGTTCAGTTTGGTATTCAGGCCATGGAGAACCGCATTCTCCAGAAGGGGCTGAAAAAGAAGGGAGGGGATAAAGAGTTCCTGAACATCCTCAGAAAAAACGAAGCCGGCACGGAGGCGGCTCTTATAGCGGATCTGAATGATCTCCAGATAGTCATTCATGATCTCTATCTCTTCACTGACAGTGATAAAGCTGCCGCTCCTGGTAATGGTATTCCGGAGAAGACGGCTGAGGGACTGTATGTTCCCGGCCATCTCGGAATCCCCGCGCACCGCCGCCTTCATTCTGAGAGACCCCAGGGTGTTGTAGAGAAAATGGGGATTGATCTGATACTGAAGAGCCCGAAATTCCGCCCTTCTCTTCTCTTTTTCCTTTCTCAGAGACTCGTCATAAAGGGCGTGAATCCTGATCGACATTCTGTTGAATCCCTCTCTGATAATCTCCAGCTCATCATCCTTGAGGGCGGCAGAGGCGGGTTCAAGACTGGCAGGATAGTCATCATCTCCCATATCCCGAACCGCATCGGCCATCTGAATAATGGGTCTGGCCAGTTTCCGGGCCGAAAACAGAGAGACAAGGATAGCGAGGATCAGCAGCAGTCCGACGGCGAGAAGCATGGAATAGATATACTCTTCGATCTCTCCGGGAATATCTTCATTGATTTTTCTCAGCAAAACAGAAAAGCTCTCGCTCGTGATATCCAGAACATACATATGAGAAAGAAAGCTCTGATAGAGATAGCGGTCTTCATAGCTGTTTCCGCTCTCTATAAGAAAATGAAGCTTTTCATAGAAGGTGATTTTCTCGATTTCAAGAATGAAATTTTGATCTTCCCCGGGAGCCCTCAGGATCTCGCTGAAGATTCTCTGCCCCTTCACCAGTTTTTCATTGGCAAAGAGCCAGAGATACCAGGCCTCATCCACCGAACGGGAGATCTCGTCGGGCAGGATTTTCAGGAGCCGGTTGTTTTTCAATTCTCCGAAGGACTGTTCCAGCTCCTCCGTCGCCTCAAGCCAGCTCTCTTCCAGAGAGGGCAGACGGCTCACCGAATCCAGCCGGTAGTAGAGAAGGTCGTTTGTGATCCTGTCCAGGGCGTTCCAGTCCGAGAGGACCTTAAGAGTCTGCCCGGAAAGCTCCTTCAGCCTGAGCATGGTTCCGGTAATAGCGATGCTGACACCGAACATGATGATAAAGATCAGCGCACTGATAAGGGTGGTTGTTACGATCCGTCTGACTAGTTTCAATGCATAATCCCGTTTTAATACCCCACTGCGGCGGTGTTCGGCTTCTACTATACTATGAAAAAAAGGATAGATGAAACATTCAGTCCCGGCCGTCCAGAACCGCACGGATGTTTACCGCCAGCTCCTGCAGCAACAGAGGCTTCATAACGATACGGATCGGCCCGATGGATTCCAGTTTATCAAAGGACATCCTGTCACTGTAACCCGTACAGAGCAGCACGGGCAGTCCCGGCCGGATGGACCGGACCTTCTCGACCAGAACATCTCCTGTCATATCCGGCATGGTCACATCACTGATCAGAAGATCGAAGGCCGCGGGATGGGAACGAAACAGCTCCAGTGCCTCCGTACTATCACCGCAGATGGTCACCCCATAGCCCAGATACTCCATAATCTCCCGCCCTATATCCCTCTGAATAGCCTCATCGTCTACAAAAAGTATCCTCTCGCGTCCACCCGTAACCCGGAGATCGGAGCGAAGAGAGTCTTTCCGGATCGTATCGGCACAAAGGGGCAGAAAGACATTGAAGCTCGTTCCCTCTCCCGGTGAGGAATCGACGCTGACAGCTCCGGCCATCTGTGTAATGATGCCGTGAACAACGGAGAGTCCCATACCGGTCCCCTTTCCCTGCTCCCGGGTGGTGTAAAAGGGATCGAAGATGCGGGAGCGGACCTCCTCATTCATGCCGCAGCCGTTATCTCTGACCACGAGACGGGCATATTGCCCCGGAGAAAGGTCGAGCTGGGGACTGGTGACATCATCCACAGTCTCCGCATTGAGGATCAGTTCGAGATCGCCGCCATCCTCCCTGAGAGCCAAGCCCGCATTGGTGCAAAGGTTCATGACGATCTGCTGAAGCTGAGCCGGATCTCCGGGAATACACAGAGTCCTATCCAGCTCGCTATGGATTCTGATGGTCGCAGGAAGTGTGGCCCGCAGCAGTTCGAGGGTCTCTTCAATAAGCTCGGCCAACACAACAGAGCGGGTCTCTTTCACGGATTGACGGCTGAAGGTCAGAATCTGTTTTACAAGATCCCTTGCCCGCTTCCCCGCCTTCAGGATCTGGGAGAAATAATTATGCGGGGTCGAATCCTCCTGTGTGCTCATAAGCCCCAGATCCGCATACCCCAGCACGCCGCTCAGGATATTGTTAAAATCATGGGCAATTCCGCCGGCCAGAGTACCGATGGCCTGAAGTTTCTGTGACTGCTGAATTTTCTCCTCCAGCTTTTTCTGTTCCGTCAGGTCACGGAGAGCGGCCAGGCGCAGCTCCCGCCCCTTCTGTTCGATAATCCTGATCCTGATCTCCACGGGGAAACGGCTCCCGTCGGATCTGACACCCGTCACTTCATAGGGTTCCGTCTCCCCCTGCTCAATTTTCTGCATAATAACAGCCAGGCTTTCGCTCGTGAAAACCCTTTGGATCAGATGGAGATCGAGCAGATCCTCATCCCTCAGCTGGAACATGGAAAGGAAGACCCGGTTACAGTTAACCAGATTCCCATGATCATGAATAACGATGCCCTCCCAGCTGGCCTCGACCAGCTCTCTCAGGGAGTCTTCAGCCTGCCGTTTTTTGAGTACGGTCACAATAAGGGCTATCACCGTAAGCGTCAGCAGCAGAAAGGCGGTTATTGAGATCCATATTTCATGGAAATAGTCCTCATACAGAGAGTAGGGCCGGTTAATAATGGTGCTGTTCTCTGGAAGCATGGACTCTGCAATACCGAACCTTTCCAGCTCACCGTAATTGATGATCAGCTCGTTATACTTCCGGGACGCCACGGGGAAATCGGATGGAGACGCTCCTTCGAGAATCTTCTTTCCGATCAGGGCCATATTCAAGCCCTGAGAATAGCCGCTGATAACGTCTCCGCCCATAACCCCGTCCATAATATTAAAGCCCAGCAGGCAGTAAAGGGGCACATGACTCGCCTCGGCGATGGCCTTTCCCGTGGTTTCGTAAGTCAGCAGATCTCCGTCCCGGTCTGAATAGTAGACGCCCAGCAGAACAATACTGTTCTCTCCCAGAGAGGAGATGGTCCGCTGCAGCTCTTCCATGGGAAGATTCTCAGAGTAGCGAAGCCGAACGCGGTCGCCAAGAGGCTCAAGTTCTGCTTCTATGACTTTCTGCCATGCCCGGCCGGTCACAAGATAGTCGTTGATGATATAGATCTCTTCGGTCTCGGGATGAAGCAAAAGGGCCAGTTCAACCGTAGTGCGGGCGGAGAAGAGCTCCTCGATCCCCGTGATCTCCTCATGCCCGTCCAGCATGGACGCTTCAAAATCGTTTACACCGCAGAAAACGATGGGAATCCCGGGATACAGTTCCTTATGATGACGGCGTATAAACTCGAAGGCGTTGTTATCGGAACAGAAGATCATCGAAAAGCGATAGTCCCTGTATTTCTGAGCCATAAACTCGTAATAAACCCGGAAGTACTCCTCTGTATGAAAACGTTTGGAATCCATATCCTCCAGATGGAGGATGATATTGCTCTGATCCGGCTCCAGCACATCCTCGATCCCCTGCAGGATATCCTTGTACCAGCTCATGCGTGAATCATAGGAGTTCAGATACAGAATATGTACGGGTTCTCCATCGTTCCGGGGATAGAGAGGAGAGATCAGAATAAATATAAACAGGACCCTTAAAGAGAACTTCAATACCTTCTCCTTAGAACCATTATAAGACAGCTTGATTCACATTGAAAATTCCGGCCGGAAAAAATCAAATGGTCCTCTCTCGGTGTTCAACGCAATTATCGGGAGAAATACAGGGATGAGCAGAAGGGATATACTGAAAACATTGCTATTTTTCTAAAATAGACTATGATCATTTCTATGAGATATTTAAAAGCGTTTCTTCTCTTTAGCATAGTACTGATTGCAAGCTCCTGTATGACCTCATCAGGCAGAAACCGCGGCAGCCTCAGCGATGCCATGGATAAAAGCAGGGATGATTATGAAGAAGAGAGGGACGTTCCCGATAATCCTGATCCCTGGTGGGAGAGGGAGGAAGAGGAAGAGAGACAGCGCAGCAACAGCCCCCAGACCAGCAACTTCGGTTCAGGAGGGTTCTCCTCACTGATGGTTCTGGTTCGAGGCGGCTACGAGTTTGCGGGAGATCCCTTCTTCGATACGGGCTATGACGGGGAGATCCTTGTGGGAGACCGGGTCGGCCGAAGAGGCGAGGTCTATCTCTATGCCGGATTCAACAACCTGGAAACGAACCCTTCCCATTCGGTTTCCGAATCCATCAAGGGAGACGTTCTGAACCTGGGCGTCGGTGTTGAAGGACGGTTTTATCCCCTCTCGGGAATGAGTTATTTCTCACCCTATATACTGGGTCGCATGGGAGGATTCATCATGTTCTGGGAATTCAAAAATGCCCTGGATGCAGGCGGTTACGAAATTGACTCGGATATGCTGGGAGGCATGATGATAGGTGTTGGTGCCGGAATCGACCTGATCAGAACCGACAGCTTCAAACTCGGCATTGCCATTATACCTGAATTGTCCCTCTACGGAGAGGAAACGGGACAGGGCTTTACCAATGACTACTTCGACAGCCAGGGAATCACCCGTATCACGGCTGAAGCGGGCTTCAGTTTCTAATCCCGGATGGGAGCTTCGTCCAGAGCCCGGCGGACAAGGGCTGCCGTTTCCTTGAGCATAAGGGGCTTCATCACAAAGCGCACCGGCTTGAGTTCTGCCATCCGTTCCCCGGTCAGTCGCTCGCTGTAGCCCGAACAGAGCATCACGGGCAGTTCCGGTCTCAGCTTGCGAACCTTTTCCACCAGCACATCCCCCGTCATCTCCGGCATGGTGACGTCACTGATCAGAAGGTCGAAGGAGTCTGGAGAGGCGGTGAAGATCTCCAAAGCCTGCCGGCTGCTGTTGACCGTACGGACTCTGTATCCCAGGGCGCTGAGCATCTCATCCGCCAGAGCCGTCTGCTGCACTTCGTCATCGACAAAGAGAATCCGTTCACGTCCCCCTTCCACAGGAACATCCCCGGACCGTTCTGTCATGAGAACCGTATCCCCGGGGCAGAGAGGAAGAAGAATTGTAAAACGGCTACCCTTGCCCTCTTCCGAATAGACCTGGATATCTCCAGACATGGCAGAGATGATGCCATGGACCACGGATAGCCCCATGCCGGTTCCCTGCCCCTGTTCCCGGGTCGTGAAAAAGGGCTCAAAAATACGTGATTTGAGCTTTTCGGACATACCGCATCCCGTATCGCTGACTGTCAGCCGGGCATAATGTCCCTCCTTCAGAGAGAAGCCGGACTGATGGTGGCTCCGAAGTCCCTGCTTTGTAAGAATCAGCTCCAGGACACCTCCGTCCTTCATGGCCAGCCCCGCGTTGGTGCAGAGATTCATAATGATCTGCTGCAGCTGCACCGGATCGGCCTGTATGCAGACGGAACTGTCCAGATCTTCGTGAATCCTTATGGTGGACGGCAGGGTTGCCCGCAGAAGATCCAGAGTTTCGTGAATGATATCGCTGAAGATAACAGGCCTGGCCATCTCCGAAGACTGGCGGCTGAAGGTAAGAATCTGCCTCACCAGCTCTCTGGCCCGATTTCCGGCTGACTGAATCTGACCGTAGTAATCCTTGTGCCGGGATCCGGGCTCACTGATCATCAGCCCCAGATCGGCAAAACCCAGGACACCGCTCAGGATGTTGTTGAAGTCATGGGCAATCCCGCCGGCCATCGTTCCTATGGCCTGCATCTTCTGGGCCTGGGTGATCCGCTCCTCCATTCTTTTCTGGTCCGAAAGGTCCCGGATGGCGGCCACCCTGACGGGCATCCCTCTGTAATCCATAAGCCTTATACGGACCTCCGCAGGAAACTCCGTCCCGTCCTTTCTGAGAGCCATGATCTCATAGGGCGCCGAATCGGAGGCCTCAATCTTTTCCTGAACGATTCTATAGGACTCGGGAGTGAAGACCCTTGATACGAAGCCCGGACTCATTGCCTCCTCACGGCTGTAGCCGAACATGGAGACGAACATGTCATTCAGGTTCACAGCCCTTCCGTTATGATGTATAAGAATGGCCTCCCACGTCGCTTCCGTCAGCTCCCTCAGAGAGCTCTCCGCCTTCTTCCTGGCCATGATATTGATCATGAGAGTGATGAGCGCCAAAACCAGAATACAGAACAGGGCAATAGAGATCCAGATCTCGAGAAAGTACTCCCTGTAGACCGAAAAGGGACGGTTTACAACAAGAGCCCCCTCGGGAAGAGCCCCCTCGGAAATACCGAAACGTTCCAACCCTGAGTGGTTGAATACAAAGTGATTGGCCCCTTCTTTCAGGACAGGAATATTTTCAGGAGCTTCACCCCCCAGAATCCTCAGCCCCATCTCCGCCATCCTGCGCCCCTGAATGACACCGCTGATCAGCTTTCCGCCGATGACCCCCTCATAGAGGTTGAACTCCACAAGGCAGTAGATGGGAACCGAACTGGCCCGGGAGATGATCTTCCCCGTCTCCTCATAGGTGGAAAACCTGCCGTCCCTGTCGGAGTAGTAGACTCCCAGAAGGATAATACTGTTTTCAGGCAGCTCTCCGATGGTAGCGGTCAACTCTTCCATGGAAAGATTCTGTGAATAGCGAATCCTGACCCGCCCTTCCAGCGGAGCCAGTTCTTCGGCGATATCCCTCTGCCAGGCCCGTCCCGTCTTGAGGTAGTCGTTGATGATGTATATCTCTACTGTTTCAGGATGCAGAGAGAGAGCCAGTTCCACCGTCTCCCGGGCGGAGAATATCTCGGCCACCCCTGTAATTTCAGGATGCCCCCTGATGATGGAGTCATCAAAGTCATTGACTCCGCAGAACGCGACGGGAGTCTCATGATAAAGAGTGTGATGATAGTGCAGCATAAAATCCAGGGCGTTGTTGTCTGAACAGAGGATCAGAGAAAGATCATGGTCCCTGTACTTGTAGCTGAGAAAGTCGGCATAGGCATCGTAGTACTCCCTGTTGCCGAACTCCTTGGAATCCAGATGCTCCAGATGGAGATTGAGGCTGTTCCTGTCCGGTTCCAGGACCTCTTCCACCCCCTGAAGGATCCCGTTGTACCAGCTCATTCTGGCGTCATAGGAATTCAGAAAAAGGATATGGACCTGTTCCTCCTCGAAGGCGGACAGAGGGGGGACCGTTATCCAGAGAAGGAAGAAAATGGAGAAACATCTGATGGAACTCATCTGCCTTTAATTATCCGTCATAGATTCGACGAAGTAAAGATGTATACTTTCTACAGAGATGCAGATGGGCCTTTAGACACCGTGTCTGAAGATTGAGCCCCCTGGACTTATAAAAAACCGGCGGTCTCCCGCCGGTTTTTTATCACTCTGAGTACCTGATCAGTCCCAGGCCTTCAGAAACTGGAGAAGCACCTCGGCGGCATTATCGGCGGCCAGACCGAAGAAGGTCCCCATTTCGTTCTCCCCTTCTCCGCCGCCGGCAAGGTCGGAAAGAGAACGGAAGGCTATAAAAGGGACATCGGACACATAGGCCACATGGGCTACCGCGGCAGACTCCATATCCAGACAGTCGGCTTCGAAGTTGTCAAAGGCCCACTCCCTGTACACCGCATTGTCCACAAAGGTCATCCCGGAGACACCGT
Organism: Oceanispirochaeta sp.; assembly: GCA_963556075.3. Lineage (GTDB taxonomy): Bacteria > Spirochaetota > Spirochaetia > DSM-2461 > DSM-2461 > Oceanispirochaeta. The sequence goes on from CAUVYB020000002.1 coordinate 1,071,539, forward strand.
TTCCGCCCACGACCAGCTTGGGAACATGGGAAAGGGCGGCCTCGTCGGTTTTGGAAAGAAGAGCCACATTACTGATCTTCCGGGCCACAGACAGAAGCTCCGCATCCGTGTCAAACCAGAACTTTGATTCGAAGGCATCAGCCTCATCCAGACGACCGTGGGTGACATCCACCTTCTGGGGATACATCATACCGAAACCGGGATAGATCTCCTCATGCCAGCCCAGATCATAACCGTCGGGGGTTTCCCGGGCAAAAAGGGACTCCTGGTACTGGGCCCAGCGGGCGGGAATGGTCACGTCCCCGATATTCAGATCGGGATTGACCCCGCCGGCAATGCCGCTGAACAGGATATGAGAGATATTGAAGGTATCCAGGGCCATCTGGGTGGTCATGGATGCATTGACCATGCTGATGCCCGAAAGGAAAAGAACGGCTTTCTTTCCCTCGATTTCGCAGAGGGTGAAACTCTTTCCGTTGATCACAAGCTCCTGCTCTATCTCGGCGTTCTCCTTGAGCTTTACAATCTCGGGACCGAAGGCAGAAACGATAGCAATCCGCTCGGACTGATCAGCAATGACATCCTGGCTTCCCTCGGCAAAGACAGGCAGAGCAAGAAGGAGGATCAGGTTCAGAATAATCAAGATTTTTTTCATTTAATTTTCTCCTATAAAACAACAGTGTATCGGGAGGGGAAGAGAGTGTCTACAAAGGTCTGACGTCTTTATTCTTTCAGAGAGTGTCATCCGTTGAACAGCTTTCCGGGAAACGCTACAATCGAAGGGCCATGACACTGATTTACGCCGCCCTTTCCGCCCTGACATACGGAGCCGCCGACTTTCTCTGCGGTCTGTCTGCCCGCCGTAACTCCGCCCTTACCGTTGTAGCCTGGTCACAAAGCCTGGGGTTCCTGCTGGCTCTGATAGCCGCTCCCCTTCTGGGAGCCGCAGCCGCCGCTCCCGCAGACCTTGTATGGGGCGCCGCCGCCGGGATATGCGGAGCCGCCGGCGTAGGGCTCCTCTACAGGGGGCTGGCGACGGGACTGGCCTCCATCGTCTCCCCAGTTGCCGCTCTGACCGGAACGGCTCTGCCCGTTCTCTTCGGAGTACTCGTCAGGGGGGAAAGACCTCCCGTCCTGACCTGGACCGGTGTTTTTCTGGCACTCCCGGCCATACTTCTTCTCTCTTCGGAAAAAGAAGAACACAGGCATCATGTGCTCCCCTCCCTGCGCATCGGCTTTCTGGCGGGAGTTTCGTTCAGCGGGTTCTTCATCCTCATAGCCCAGACCGGCGAAGGATCAGGAATGTGGCCTCTGGTGGCCGCACGCTGCGTGACGGTGCCCCTCTTCTTCCTTCTGACCTTTTTCAGAGCGAACTCTCTCAGACTGAAAAAGGGAAGCCGTCTGCAGGCCATGGCGGGAGGGGTCCTGGATATGGGAGCGAATGTGTTTTACCTGCTGTCCACCCGTTCGGGCATACTGGTGACGGCGGTGATCCTCACCTCCCTCTACCCGGCCCCCACGGTGATCCTGCAGCGTGTTTTCGTCAAGGAGAGACTGAACATCCCGCGGATCGCGGGGCTGATTCTGGCCATCGTCGGCGCCGCGCTGATCGGGATCGGGGGCTGATCAGCGCGCGTTACCGGTACAAATCGAAGCTGCGACTCCCGCAGGAACGAGAGATTCAGAAGAATCTGCTGTCGCAACTCTGCCGTCTTATCAGTTTTTCTTGCCCAGGACTTTCCGCTGGGTAGCGTCCAGAACGGCCTTCCTCAGGCGGATGGACTGGGGAGTCACCTCCATCAGCTCATCCTCCCGGATAAACTGTATGGCCCGTTCCAGGGTCATGGGCATAATGGGCGTCAGTACAACCGCATCATCCTTTCCCGAAGCCCGGACGTTGGAGAGCTTCTTGGTCTTGCAGGGGTTTACATTCAGATCGTTATCCCTGTTGTGCTCGCCCACGATCATTCCCTCGTAAACCTTATCTCCGGGAACAATAAAAAGGTTGCCCCGGGGTTCCAGGTTGAACAGAGCGTAGGGAACGGCCTCACCTGTGCGGTCAGCCACAAGAGAACCGGTGAACCGTGCGGGAAATTCGCCCCTGTGCTCCTCGTAGCCGGAAATGATGGAGTTCATGATTCCCGTACCTCTGGTATCGGTCAGGAACTCGTCCCGGTAACCGATCAGGGCGCGGGAGGGAACGGAGAATTCCAGACGGACCCGTCCATGCTCATGGTTGACATAGCTGACCATCCGTCCCTTTCTCTTGGAAAGCTTCTCGGTGACGATGCCGGTAAAATCCTCTTCACAATCCACATAGAGATGCTCGATGGGCTCCAGAACCTTCCCGTCCTTATGATGGAAAATAACCTCGGGGCGGCCGACGCAGAGTTCGAATCCCTCCCGTCTCATGGTCTCGATCAGAATAACCATCTGAAACTCACCACGTCCCTTGACGATAAAGCCTTCGCCGCTCTGCTCCACCTTGATGGAGACGTTCAGCATGGTCTCCTTTTCCAGACGCTCTTTGATCTTGCTGGACTGAACGAACTTTCCCTCCTGCCCCAGAGTGGGAGAGGTGTTGGGCATAAAGCGCATGGATACGGTGGGCTCATCAACGGTGATCCTCTTAAGGGCTTTGGGAGCTTCCCTGTTACAGATGGTATCGCCGATATGAACGTCTTCAATCCCCGCCAGAACCACGATATCTCCGGGATTCGCCTGATCGGTCTCTTTCAGAGCCGGTCCGTCATAAACCTGGATCTGTGACACATTCAGGGGAAGAGGCTTTCCCTCCTCTTTCATACAGACCAGGGCATCCCTTGATTTAACCTGACCATGGACGACCTTTCCGATGGCCAGACGTCCCAGATAGTCGGAGTAGGAGAGGTCGGTTACCAGCATCTGAAAGGGTTCGCTGTCTTTGTAGGCGGGAGGGGGAACCTCCTCCACGATGGTATCCATAAGGATGTGGAGATTGTCGGTTTCATCGCTCAGCTCTTTTTTGGCTATACCCGCCCGTCCGTCGGCAAAGAGCACGGGGCAATCCAGCTGGTCCTCATGGGCATCCAGATCGATAAGAAGATCGTAGACCTCGCTGAGCACCTGCTCGGGCCGTGCGTCGGCACGGTCGATCTTGTTGATAACGATAACCGGAGCCAGGCCGGATTCCAGAGCCTTGTTCAGAACGAAACGGGTCTGGGGCAGGGGGCCTTCGGATGCGTCTACCAGCAGAACGACGCCGTCCACCATGGACAGGGCCCGCTCCACTTCACCGCCGAAATCGGCGTGTCCGGGGGTATCGAGGATGTTGATCTTCACCCCTTTCCAGATGATGGAGCAGTTCTTGGCGGCGATAGTGATCCCCCTCTCCTTCTCCAGATCCATATTGTCCATAAGACGTTCTTCCGTCTCCTGGCCCTCCCGGAACACTCCGGACTGGCGGAACATGGAGTCCACCAGAGTCGTCTTTCCATGGTCTACATGGGCGATGATGGCGATATTTCTCAGATCTTTATTAAAAGCATTATTATGGGGCATTACCTCTTCCTTATCCTCTATCCCTGAATAACTGTCTCTCCCCTGAGAGGCTCACAGGACAGCGTCTCACACTACCCTATTCACGGGCCTTGTACCAGAGCGGCACAGCCGATTTCATCCAACAGTTCTGATCAATAGCCCGTCCGGCGGTCTCAGGCGAACGGGCTGTTAAAGGAAAATGTCAAAACCGTCTTTTTCAGGAGGGAAAAAAAAGGCTGTCCCCGCCTCAACGAGAACGGGGACAGCCGGTACCAATATTTTTATATAGAGAGGGGGAGGAAAACCCTTCTTTATACCTTATTCACAAATGAAATGAGAGCCCTGTCCCGTTTGCGGGGCATTGCCGAATGAATGCAGCGATCGAAACGCTATCATCCTCCGAGGCTGCGCCTCGAAATGAGTCGCATGAGCGACTCAGTACCGGGACGAGTCCTGGTACATGGTACATTTCATTTCATGCTCCGACCGTAGTAGGAAGCCTCATAGATGGCCTTGACATCGGCCACGGTGGGCTCTCCGGGGTTGGTCAGAGTACAGGGGTCGCCGTGAGCGTTTGTGCTCATTCTGTCCAGAACCTCAAGGAACTTGGTTTCGTTGAAGTCCACCTCGTCACAGTCCTTGAAGGTGGCGGGAATATTCAGCTTCCTGTTCAGCACTCTTACCGCTTCCGCCAGATCCTCAACACCCAGGGCTTTCTCAACGGCGGCGTACTTGTCGCTGAACTTTCTGTTGAAGTCGATGATGTAGGGCATCAGGATGGCATTGGCCAGACCGTGGGTAACCCCGAACTCACCGCCGATCTTGTGGGCCAGAGAGTGAACAAGGCCGAGGGACGCGTTGGTGAAAGCCATACCGGCCAGAGCCGAAGCGTTGTGCATATTATATCGGGCATCCATATCATCGGCATTGGCATAGGCCTGGGGCAGATTTTCAAGAACCAGCTTGATCGCTTCGATGGCATAGGGATCGGTGAAGTTGGTGGCAGCCTTGGAGGCGACAGCTTCGGTAGCGTGAGCCATGACGTCCATACCGGTGTTGGCGGTGATGTGAGCGGGCATTTTGGCGGGAAGCGCAGGGTCGAGGATAGCCAGGTCGGGAACCATATCGGCGGCCACGATGGGGTACTTGATATGGTTCTCGGTGTCGGTGATGACGGAGAAGGCTGTGATTTCGGACGCCGTACCGCTGGTAGAGGGGATGGCGATAAACTTGGCCTTGTTTCTCAGGGGAGGCATGGAACCGACTTCGATAATATCTTCAAAATCAAGATGGGGATGCTCGTAGAAACACCACATAACCTTGGCCGCATCCAGAGCGGAACCGCCGCCGATGGCTACGATCCAGTCGGGTCCGAAGGCCTGCATGGCCTCGGCGCCCTTCTTTACGGTCTGCACGGAGGGGTTGGGCTCAACGCCGTCGATCAGGATGGTGTCCATTCCGGCATCTTTCAGCAGTTTGTCGGCCTGATCCAGAAATCCGAATTTCTTCATGGAACTTCCGCCGGTTACGATAGCGGCCTTGGTACCCTTGAGGGTCGCCAGGTTCTCCATGGCGCCTTCGCCGTAGGCTACATTTCTGGGGATTGAAAAACTCATTACTGCCATATTTATCTCCTATCTAATAGATATATTGTTATCGATACATTTATACTCAGAGGTATACGCCTTTCTTCTTTATTGATCAAGTACTTTATCGATATTTTTTTACTTATTTTATATTCCAGAGATTTTTTTCTGCCTGAGAAGAGATACATTACAAGCATAGTCGTATATTATTTCATCCTGGAATAACCTGTCTCAAACAATTCTTTAACACGCTATCCCTACCCTAGGAGCAACTATGTCATTTTTTCGAAGGGAGAAAAGTAAAATGAAAAGAATTGTCAATGCAGCGCTGATCAGCCTGCTCGTTCTCTGTTCCGCCGTCGGCGTATTCGCCGGCGGACAGAAGGAAGCTGCGTCTCAAGCCGACAGCACCGTCGAAAGCGGTGCCAAGTATGTATTCCTTTTTATCGGTGACGGCATGGCCATGCCCCAGGTGGGAGCCGCCGAAGCCTACCTGGCCGCCAAGGCCGGTACCAGCGCCGATCAGAAGCTTCTGAATTTCAGTAAATTCCCCGCACAGGGGATGACCACCACCTACGCCTATGACAGATTCATCACCGGTTCCGCAGCCGCCGCTTCCGCCATGGCGACCGGTGTAAAGACCTCCATCGGCGTGATTTCCATGGATCCCGGCAAGACGAGCCCCACCAGGACCATTGCCGAGATAGCCAAAGAGAGTGGATTCAAGGTAGGAATCGTCTCCTCCGTAGATCTGGACCATGCCACCCCCGCCGCCTTCTACGCTCACCAGCCCAGCAGGAACAACTACTATGAGATCGGTCTTGAGGCTGTCGCCTCCGATGTTGACTACTTCGGCGGCGGAACCTTCAGATTGAGCAAGACACCCGAAGGGAAAAAGAATATCCAGGAGCTGATGGAAGACGCCGGATGGACCGTTGCCGCCACCAGAGAAGAAATGGCCGCCGTCGGCGCCGGATCCGAAAAGGTTTACGCTTTCAACAGTGGATTTGCCGGAGAGGCCCTTCCCTACGATCTTGACAGAGAAGACAACGATGTTTCCCTGGCCGAGTACACCAGAAAGGGGATCGAGCTTCTGGACAACGAAAACGGTTTTTTCATGATGGTTGAGTCCGGAAAGATCGACTGGGCCTGTCATGCCAACGACGGAGCTTCCGCCATCCAGGATACCATTGCCTTCGCCGAAGCCGTTGATGAAGCCATCGCCTTCTACAACCAGCATCCCGAAGAAACACTGATCGTTGTCACCGGCGACCACGAAACCGGAGGAATGACCCTTGGATTCGCCGGTACCGGATACGAAACGTCCTACGAAATGATCGGCGATCAGTCCGTATCCTACGAGTACTTCGACAAGAAGATCCTGAATCCCTATCTGGACGCCGGCAACACAGAGCTTTCCGGCCTGATGGACGATATCCGGAAGTCCTTCGGTCTGAGCGATCTGAACGAGTACGAAATGGGACTGCTTGAGAAGGCTTTTGCCAGAACCGTTAACGGGGAAGAGGAAGCCGGGAGCGCCATCGAAGACAAGCTGCTGTACGGAGGATACACTCCCCTGACCATGCAGATCACTCATATCCACAACAACAAGTCCGGTCTGGCCTGGACATCCTACAAGCACACCGGCGTTCCCGTTGCCACCTTCGCCCGGGGAGCAGGAGAGGATATGTTCCATGGCTACTATGACAACACCGAGATCTTCACCAAGGTGAAGGCCGCTATGGGACTTTAATCTGTCCCTGCAGCCGACAGATTTAAGTTATATCACAGGGGAGAGCGGCTTCGGCCGCTCTCTTTTTCCCGGATTCCGCGCGATGCTCCCGTACTGCGGGCCCGGGCGCTTTAAGTCTTTACAGCTCCGGAGCTTTGAAAAAATCAATAAGGAATAAACGTTATGTGGGAGATACCCCGTGAAGAAAACAGAAAGGACTTCATCTTTGTCGGACTGACCCTTGTTCTGACCATAGTGCTCTTCCTTCTGCCCAATGAGTTCCAGAGGGAAGCCTATCCCAATTCCGCCAGGGCCAGGGCGGTCGTGAGATCTGTAGACAACAGCGGAGTGGCTCAGTTCGGCCTGGTTCGCCAGGGAGATCAGGGGGTGGAGCTTGAAATCCTGAAGGGCGAGTACAAGGGCCTGGAAGTGAAGGCCGACAACATCCTTATGGGAACCATGGAGCTGGACAAAATTTTCGAAGAGGGAGACAGGGTGCTGGCCGTCCTGACCTTCAATCCCGAAACCCGGGAGATTGTCTCTGCCGTCGCCTACGATCACTACAGGATCGACAAGGAGATCATTCTGATGATCCTCTTCGTTGTTCTCCTACTGGCCTATGCCCGCTGGACCGGACTCAAAGCCCTTCTGTCCTTTGTCTTCACAGGAATGATCATCTGGAAGGTTCTGCTCCCCGGCTATCTCCGGGGCTGGGATCCCGTGTTTCTGGCTCTTGCAAGCTGTGCCGTTCTGACGGGAGTGATCATCTTCCTCGTTGCGGGTATAAACAAAAAGGGTCTGACAGCCTTTCTCGGAGGCTTTCTCGGAATCGTACTGACCTCTCTGCTGGCCCTGATTTTCGGCGGGCAGTTCAGGATCCACGGAGCGGTCCTCAAGTTCAGCGAAACCCTGCTCTACTCCGGCTATCCCCATCTGAATCTGACCCGTATCTTTCTGGCGGGGATCTTCCTGGCCGCCTCGGGAGCTGTCATGGACCTGGCCATGGATATCGCCGCCAGCATGAAAGAGCTGGCGGACAAGCATCCGGGGATCAGCCGGAAGGAGCTTCTGGTCTCCGGCGTCAGAGTGGGCCGGGCGGTCCTGGGAACCATGACCACCACCCTGCTTCTGGCCTATTCCAGCGGCTTTTCCGCCATGATGATGGTCTTTATCGCCCAGGGGACACCGGCGGTGAACGTCTTCAACCTGAGCTATGTTTCGGCCGAGATCCTCCATACCCTGGTGGGCAGCTTCGGCCTGGTGACCGTTGCCCCTTTCACGGCCCTGACCGGAGCCTTTATCTATGCGGAGAAGAGTCCCACAGAGAGCGGGGATAGCATCCCTGTTCAATAAGAGCGGCCAGTTCGGCTTCAACAGCCGGCTTGTCCTCCCTGTAGGTCACCCCGAACCAGCGGGATTCGGTTTCCAGAAGCTGAACGGGAACACCTTCTCTCTCGATCATGGTGTTGACGATCAGGGGGATGTAGAACTCTGACTTCAACTCGGATCCCTTTTCCTTCAGGAAAGCGGTAAAGCAGCTGCGGGCGTAGTCCATGACCTCAGGTGTAAAAAGCCACATATTCATGGAGACCAGATCGTCATCCGCCAGACCGTCCCTGTTGGCCGAACTGTAGCGCCCCTCTTCATCCCTGCGGATCTCAAGGATCTCCTCCACATCCAGGAGGACTCCCCTGTCATCGGCCCGGCAGACTCCCCGGGCGACGGTTCCATGCTCGGAGAGGGTGTTCTTCAGGCGAAAACCGACAAGACCCGCCTCCAGCTCTTCGGGATGGCAGCCGTCAAGATACGCGGCCGCCCTGCCAAAGGCATCGGCACCGTAAAAGTCGTCGGCGTTGATGATAAGATAGGGTTCCGTTACAGCGTCGGCAGCACTGAGCATGGCCTGCCCCGTCCCCCAGGGCTTTGTTCTGCCCTCGGGGACTGAAAACTCCCCGGGAAGATCCTCAAGCTCCTGAAATACATATACCACCTTTACCCGGTCTTCAAAACGGGAACCGACCCGCTGCCGGAACTCCTCTTCGATATCTCTGCGGAGAACAAAGATGATCTTCGTAAATCCCGCTCTTATGGCATCGTAGACGGAGTAGTCGATAATGGTTTCTCCCGAAGGACCTATAATATCAAGCTGCTTGAGACCGCCGTAGCGGCTTCCCATTCCGGCAGCCATAACAATCAGTGTTTTTTCCATACTTACCTCACTTCGGCATCAGCATACCGGAGAGCCCGTTTTTTTACAAATGAAAACAGGATATTAGAGGCGGATTCAGGCATCGGGAATTGAAAAACATACGTTTCTCATTCATCATTGAAAATGAGGAGATCATTATGAAACTGACACTGCTATGCGAAAACGGAATAGCCGACAGCTGCGCCCGTATCTGCCGGGGAGAGTGGGGGTTTTCCGCCTGGATCGAGTCCGGTGACAACCGGATCCTCTTCGACCTGGGTCATACGGATATCTGGAGGGAGAATGCCCTGGCTATGAAGATTCCCCTGAACAGCTGTGATATGGTCGCCCTCTCCCACCATCACTGGGATCATACGGGGGGGCTGAGATACCATGAGTTCGCCGGCAGAAAGAGACTGATCGCCCATCCCGATCTCCCTGCCAAGCTGGATGAGAAGACCAGGGCCGTCCTGGAAAGGGACTTCGCCCCGGAATTCTCGGCATCTCCCGTTACGATGGCACCGGATGTTTTTTTCCTGGGAGAGATCCCCCGGGGAACGGATTTCGAAAAAGGGATGCACCGGGACGATCCTATGACCGACGACAGTGCCCTGGCTGTCAGAACATCGACGGGCTGCGTAGTTATCAGCGGCTGCGCCCACGCGGGAATCTGCAATATCTGCGAGTATGCCAAAGAGATCACGGGTCAGAAAATTCGCTCGGTGATCGGAGGCTTTCATCTTAAAAAAAGCGATGCCCTCCAGGTGGAAAAGACCATCGCGTACTTCAAGGCGGAGAATCCTGTCTCCCTCTACCCCATGCACTGTGTGGAGTTCGAAGTGCTTTGCGCCTTTCATACCGCCTTCGGCACGAAAAAACTCTGCTCCGGAGACAGCCTGACACTGGATTGAAAACAGGCTGACCCCGTCCGCACTCCCCACACTCCGGGAAGAGATCTCCTTCCCGGATGAGACGGTCTGATTTTTTACTTTTCCGCTCTATCGATAAATTTTTCTCGATATTTTCTAAAACAGTATTGCATAAGCGTCAGACTCACGATATATTCATATCGATAATAACATATCGATAGTAAAGGAGCGTTTTATGCCTTCCCCCACAGCTAGTGTTGAAAAGCTGACCAACTTCAGCAAGGTCTGTGAAATCCTCGACAGATTCGGCAGACAGCCGTCCAAGATCATCCCCATCCTTCAGGCGGTTCAGGAAGAGTACCGCTACCTGCCCGAAGAGATTCTCACCTTTGTCGCCACCAGCCTGGGCATCTCCCCGGCCAGAGTATTCGGCGTAGCCACCTTCTACAGCCACTTCTCCCTTGAACCCAAAGGGAAGTACATCGTTAAAGTCTGTGACGGAACAGCCTGCCATGTTAAGGGCTCGGCCGGACTGATTGATGTCATCAGAAGGGAGCTGGGGCTGTCCGACAAGGAACACACAACCGAAGACCTGGGATTCACCCTTGAAACCGTATCATGCCTGGGAGCCTGCGGACTGGCACCGGCCGTTGTCATCAACGACAAGGTTTACGGTCAGGTGACCAAAGCCCAGATGAAAGAACTCATCGATGAGTATAAAGCCAAGGAGGACTGATCGTGGAAGCAGTACTGGATAAAATCAAAGAAGACTATACGGCAAAAAAGAAATGTCTGGCCCACAGAATAACCATCTGTGCGGGAACAGGCTGTATTGCCAACGGTGCCATGGAAGTCCATGCCGCCCTGGCCCGTTACATTGAAGAGAACAATCTCCCCCTGACCCTCAGTCTCAAATCGGATGATCACGAGGAAGGCTCGGTTCATCTGAGCAAATCCGGCTGTCAGGGATTCTGCCAGGTCGGCCCTCTGGTCACCATTGAGCCCGAAAACATCCTCTACATCAAGGTGAAACCCGAGAACGCCCAGGATATTATAGAAAAGACCATCATCAAGGGAGAGGTGATCGACGAACTTCTCTATGTTGATCCTTCAAGCAAAGAGCATTGTAAAAACCACGACGAGATATCCTTCTACAAGAGACAGGAGCGCACCGTTCTCAAGGGATGCGGAAATATCGACCCCGAAGACATCTCCGACTACATCTACAACGGCGGTTACGCATCGGCCATGGACCTGGTCAAGAACAAAACACCCCAGGAAGTCTGCGACATTGTCAAGGAAGCGGGCCTGAGAGGACGCGGAGGCGGAGGTTTCGCCACCGGGAGAAAGTGGGAACTGGCCCTGCGTCAGGAAAGCGATGCCAAGTACATCATCTGCAACGGAGACGAGGGAGACCCCGGAGCCTTTATGGACCGCTCTGTTATGGAAGGGAATCCCCACAGTGTCCTGGAAGGAATGATCATCGCGGCCAAGGCCTGCGGCGGTACGGAAGGACAGGTCTATGTCCGCATGGAGTACCCCCTGGCGGTAGAAAGAATCAACAAGGCCATCGATGAGGCCAGAGCCAACGGATTCCTGGGCAAGGGAATCTTCGGCACCGACTTCGACTTCGACATCTTCGTCATGGAAGGGGCGGGAGCCTTCGTCTGTGGTGAAGCGAGCGCCATGACAGAGTCCATCATGGGACGCCGGGGGATGCCTCGGGTCAAACCGCCCCGGACCGCCGAAAAGGGCTTGTGGGGCAAACCCACCGTCGTGAACAACGTGGAGACCCTGGCCTGCGTCCCCCTTATTTTCCAGATGGGCAAGGATGCGTACCGCAGGATCGGAACCGAGAGTTCTCCCGGAACCAAAACCTTTGCCCTCACCGGACACGTAGCCAACACCGGCCTGATCGAGGTTCCCTTCGGAACGACCCTGAGAGAGATCATCTTCAACATCGGAGGAGGAGTCCTCAACGCCAAGGGCAAAATCGACAACAATGACTTCAAGGCCGTACAGATCGGCGGTCCCTCGGGCGGCTGTCTGACCGAAGAGCATCTGGATATCCCCCTGGACTTCGACTCTCTCAAGTCGGTAGGAGCCATGGTCGGATCGGGAGGCCTTGTTGTTATGAACAAGAGCACCTGTATGGTTCAGATCGCCCGCTTCTTTATGCAGTTTACCCAGCATGAAAGCTGCGGAAAGTGTATCCCCTGCAGAGAAGGGACCCGACAGATCCTGGAGCTCATCGACGACATCGCCATGGGACGGGGGACGGAAAAGACCATTACCCTGCTCAAAGATCTTTGTGAAACTGTCCAGGAATCTTCACTCTGCGGACTGGGCAAGTCGGCCCCCTCCCCCGTCCTCTCCTCCCTCAAGGAGTTTGAAGATGAGTGGATGGCCCATGTGGATGAAAAGCTCTGCCCCACGGGCAACTGCAAGGAACTGGTGGATTACTCCATCATAGCCGAAGCCTGCAAGGGCTGTACCGCCTGTGCCCGGGTCTGCCCCGTGGGAGCCATCACAGGAGAAAGAAAAGAAGCTCACATTATCGATAAAGAGAAATGTATCAAATGCGGTGCCTGTGTCGAAACCTGCCGCTTCGACGCCATCAGCTTTGGAGGAGATAAATGAATACGAAAGGAAGCATAACCGTCAACGGGAAGAAAGTTCCCATCGAAGGAGAAAAGAATCTTCTGACCCTTATCCGGAAGGCCGGCATCGAAATGCCCACCTTCTGCTACCACTCCGAGCTGAGCGTCTACGGCGCCTGCCGGCTCTGTATCGTGGACATTGAGGGAAGGGGAATCGACACAAGCTGCTCCACCCCTCCCCGGGACGGCATGGTTATCAAGACCCATACTCCCAAGCTCAGAAAGATGAGAAAAACCCTGGTGGAGCTGCTGCTGGCCAACCACGACATGACCTGTACCACCTGTGAGAAGTCTTCGGCCTGTAAGCTTAAAGAGCTGGCCCACGACCTGGGTGTGACAGAGGTCCCCTTCAAAAAGACAAAAGAGGCCAGGAAACCCGACATCCTGTCTCCCAGCCTTATCCGCTATCCCGACAAATGTGTTCTCTGCGGTGACTGTGTCCGTTACTGCTCCGAGATCCAGGGTGTGGGAGCCATAGACTTCGCCTACAGAGGGGAAGACGTTGTGGTCACTCCCGCCTTCAACAAGAGCCTGGGCCAGGTTGACTGTATCAACTGCGGTCAGTGTGCCGCCGTCTGCCCCACAGGCGCCATCATGCCCCGTAACGAACTGACCGAGGTATGGGATTCCCTGGCCGATGACAGCAAAACCGTTGTGGCCCAGATCGCTCCCGCCGTTCGGGCCTCCATCGGAGAAATGTTCAATATGCCCACCTCCGCAGTGACCCTCGGCAAGATCATGGCCGCCCTGAAGTTTATCGGCTTTAAAGAGGTTTACGATACCTCCTTCGGTGCGGACCTGACCGTTCTGGAAGAAGCCGGAGAGTTTCTGGCAAGAAAGGAAAAGGGCGAAAACCTTCCCCTTTTCACCTCATGCTGCCCGGCATGGGTCAAATACGCCGAACAGTTCCACCCCGAACTGATCCCCAACCTCTCCAGCTGCATGTCTCCCCAGGGAATGGTCAGCTCACTGGCCAAGAAGTTCCTCTCCCAGTCCCTTGAAAAGGAAGAGAAGGACATCGTCATGGTATCCATCATGCCCTGTACGGCCAAGAAGTTTGAGAAGGAGCGCCCCGAGCTCAGCCGTGACGGCGTTCAGGGGACAGACTATGTTCTGACCACCCAGGAACTGGGCAAGATGATCCGCGAAGCGGGCATCGTGTTCCAGGAGATCGAGCCTGCCGCCGCGGACCTTCCCTTCGGACTCTACTCCGAAGCGGGAGTCGGATTCGGAAGCACCAAGGGTGTTACCGAGGCCGTAGCCCGCTATGCCTCCCGCACGGTCAATGGAAAGGATCTGGACGAGTTCGCGCCCCTGCCCAACGAAGAGAACCCCGAATGGCATGAAGTTCTCCTGAACGAGGGAGATCTGGATATCAAAATGGCCATCGTCGCCGGCATGAAGGATGCGGAGAAGCTGATACAGAAGGTAAAATCCGGAGAAGTCAGCTACGATATCATCGAAGTCATGGCCTGTCCCGGCGGCTGTATCAACGGCGGAGGCCAGCCCGTCTCCTACGATACGAATACCGTTGCCAGAAGAACCAAGGCGCTCAAGGACTCCGGAAGGATCACTCCCATCCACTGTCCCGAGAACAATCCCTATATACAGAAGAGCTACGAGAAGCTTCTGGGCGGAAAGCCCGGCAGTCACGAGGCCCATAAACTGGTGCACACCGTCTATCAGAGCCGCAAGCGCATCGATAACGAAAGCGCCGCCCTGGTGGATGCGGTTGCCGCCAAGCCTGTCGACGTCAGCGTCTGTGTGGGAACAAGCTGCTTCCTCAGAGGGTCACAGAATATCATCTCCGGCATGACCGAAAAGATCGAGTCCGAAGGCTGGAAGGACAGAATCAACCTGAAAGCCACCTTCTGCAGCGAAAACTGCAGCCTCGGTCCCACGGTGACTATCGGAGACAGGAAGATAAATCACGCCGACCTGGAAAAGGTTACGGCCGAAGTGGAAGCTCAGCTGGGCATCACCGACAGGGAAGGAGTTCTGGTATGATCGAAATCACAAGGAAGGAACAGCTCTCTGCCGACGTCTATCTGATGGACCTGAGAGCTCCTCATATCGCCCGGTCAAGACAGGCCGGACAGTTTGTTATCCTTATGCTGGACGGAGAATACGGTGAGCGCATTCCCCTGACCATCGCCGATGCCGACGGGGAAGAGGGAACCATCACCATTATCTTTCAGGCCGTCGGCGGCACCACAAAGCTGCTGAGCAATTTGAAAACCGGCGAGTCCATCGCCCATGTCCTGGGGCCCCTTGGCGCCCCCACGCATATAAAGAAGTACGACAAACCGGTCATCTGCGTGGGAGGTGGAATAGGTGTGGCTCCCCTTCACCCCATTGTGGAGGCCTTCAAGGCCGCCGGCAACGAGGTCATCACCATCATCGGCGCCCGCAACAAGGAGCTGCTGATCCTGGAAGAGAAGATGGCCGCCCTCTCGGATAATCTGATTATCTGTACCGACGATGGCAGCGCGGGCCGGAAGGCCCTGGTCACCGAGCCTCTGAAGGAGCTCTGCGAGACCGTTGACCCTGCAGAAGTCGTTGCTATCGGCCCCCCCATAATGATGAAGTTCTGCAGCCTTACCACAAAGCCATTCGAGGTCCCCACCGTGGTCTCTTTAAACACCATTATGGTGGATGGAACAGGCATGTGCGGCGGATGCCGTATCAATGTGGGTGACGAGACCAAATTTGTATGCGTCGATGGTCCCGAGTTCGACGGACACAAGGTGAACTGGGAATCCATGCTGAACCGTATGGGATCCTATAAAAAACAGGAAGAAGATCACAACTGCCGTCTGGAAGCTCAGGCTGCAAAACTCTTAGAGGTATAAGATGACCGCATTTAAAGAACCCGAAGTTCTCCTGAAAGAAGCGGACGAACTTCTTAAAGAATACAATCTCCCCATGGCGGCGGCTGAGCTGAAGCCCAGGGAGAGACGGGCCATTCCCCAGCAGGAGATGCCCGCCCAGAACCCCGCTCTCAGACGCAACAATATGGAAGAGGTGGCCCTGGGATACAGTGAAAGCCAGGTTATTGTCGAAGCCAGTCGCTGCCTGACCTGTAAGAACGCGCCCTGTGTTGCCGGTTGCCCCGTCAGCATCGATATCCCCGGATTTGTGGGCGCCGCCGCGAAAGGAGAGTTTGACGAGGCTCTGGAGATTATTCAGGAGAGCAGTATGCTCCCCGCTATCTGCGGACGGGTCTGCCCCCAGGAAAAACAGTGCATGGAGCTCTGTACGGTGGGTAAGATCATGAAAGATCCCATGCAGTCAGTCGCTATCGGCAGGATTGAGAGATTCCTGGCCGACAGGGGCAGCAGCAAGGAAAAATCCGCCTCCCGTCCCGCCGCCAGCGGTAAAAAGGTGGCTATTGTCGGTTCCGGTCCCTCCGGACTGACGACAGCCGCCGACCTGGCCCGTCTGGGCCACGAGGTCACCGTCTTCGAAGCCTTCCACAAGGCCGGAGGGGTTACGGTCTACGGTATCCCCGAGTTCCGTCTTCCCAAGGAAATTGTCCGCCAGGAGGTCAGCAACCTCGAGGCCATGGGCGTCAAGTTCGAGTATGACTATCTGATCGGTCGGACCCGAACCGTAAAGCAGCTCAAGGAAGAGGACGGTTTTGATGCGGTTTATATAGCCAACGGAGCAGGCCTGCCCAAGTTCATGAATATTGAAGGGGAAGATCTGGTAGGTGTATTCTCGGCCAACGAGTACCTGACCCGGGCCAACCTGATGAAGGCCTACGATCGTGAGAAGGCGGCCACCCCCATCTACAAGTCCAGAAAGGTCGCCGTATTCGGCGGAGGAAATGTAGCCATGGACGCCGCCCGTACGGCCGTTCGCCTGGGTGCCGACGAGGTTCACATCATCTATCGCCGGACCCTGGAGGAAATGCCCGCCCGTGTGGAAGAGGTTCATCATGCCCAGGAAGAGGGAGTCATCTTCGACCTCCTGACCAATCCCGTAAGGATTATAGGCGATGACGAGGGCCGGGTAAAAGCCATTGAATGCCTGAAATACGAACTGGGAGAGGCTGATGAGTCCGGACGACGCCGCCCCGTAGCCCTCGAGGGAAGCGAATTCCTGATGGAGATCGACACCTGTATCCCCTCCCTGGGGAACGGCTCCAATCCCCTTGTGACGGGAACCACTCCCGAGCTGAATACCAACAAGTGGGGCAATATCACCGTTAACGAAGAGGGAGCCACCTCCATGGACGGCGTTTTTGCCGGCGGAGACATTGTTCAGGGGGCCGCCACGGTTATCCTGGCCATGGGCGACGGCCGTGTGGCCGCCAGAGGTATCCACAAGTATCTGACAGAGACATAAGAGGAATCGTCCCGCACAGGGCCGATACGAAAAGCCCCTGTTCCGCTCTCAGGCGGCCGGGCATCAGGGATCTTCCGGAAGGGAGATCCTTTTTTTATCTCTTTTCACAGGAGGAACAGCCGCCCTCAGGCTCCGCCTATCCGGCGGTAAAATTATCGAGAAGCGCCTTGTAGAGTTCCCCGAGGACCGGACTGCCGCTGCCTGAGACATGGGCGTCTCCCAGCACATCGCTCCTCTCCCTCTTCAGCCAGCGGTAGAGCCGCGGCCCCGCTTCAGCCGCATCGGCGGCGGCCTCTGCGATTTTAAAGAGAGCCTTGATCTCATGACGGTCCATAAAGATTCTGGAATCACCGGCACAGATATTGAAATAGCGCGGATTGTCGCTCTGTTCAATACGGAGTGTTTTCGGGGCAGGGGCCTTTTTCGGGGACTTTCGCTTTCTTACGGCAGGCGTCTTATCATCGCTTCCGGACTCTTCCGCCTTACTGCTTTCAATGACATTTCTGTTGTGAAGCAGAACCTCAGCCTGATTTTTCAGGAACGAGAGATCCTCTGACGGCAGCGTCTCCAGCAGAGAGATTATTTCTTTTACAACTGCTTTTCGTTCGTCCATACCTAGAGAATATAGTTCATTTTCCGGCAGGCGGCAGAGAAAATCTTCGCATGCCACGAAAAGGAGGGTTATGCTTTAGCCTGGATGCCCTGGGAGAGGGCTTCAGATATAACTGATTTCCACATCCTTGAAATAGTCCGTCTTCAGAAGATCGGCGATATTCTTTATCAGATTCCGACGGATCTCAAGGGTCACGGGCATGGTGGGATCCTGATGCGCCTCGTTGATCTTGGTCCCCACGAGGAAGTGAATAATATCCGAATCCAGCATCTCCCTGACGATGCTCTCGGCCGGGTCCTTGGGAATGGCCGCAGGCTCCCTTTTCGCCTTCAGATACTCATAGACCGTACTCATGGTGATAATCCCTTCGGTCACCAGAGTAATGCCGTCCATCTTCGATGCAGGAGGAACGGTCATGCTGCTGTGATGTTCCAGATCCACCTCAAGGGTTTTGTTCAGTTCCCGGGCGATGATATTGGCTGTAGTTCCTCCGGAGACGATGGTTCTGCCGTCGAAGCCGCTGAGCATGCCGGCCAGATGCTGATCCCGTTCCTTCTCATAGGGAGGGCCTGTGGCAATCATCAGATTCCTGGGCTTCCGGAAATAGAGGGAACCGCAGGTTATATCATCTCTGGCGGTATACACATCGTGTTTCAGACTTTCTCTGACCAGATTGGTCGCCAGCTGGGTGGCCGACTGCTCCGGGTTCTTGTCCAGAGCGTTCAAAAGGTACTCCCTGACGCCCTCATCACCCCATCCCAGAGGCGTGGTCCTCATCCCCAGTCCCGACTGGGTCACACCGTCGGAGAAGAAGACGAGACGGTCTCCGCTCTGGGCCTGAAATTTGCAGCAGACGATCTGGTTCCGTTTGACATTGGTCGTATTGAAGCTGAAACTTTCGCATTCGGGCTCTTCGATCCGGCCGTCGCGGATCAGGACGAAACGGGGATTATCGTACTCGGCGATCTGCACCATACCCTGCTCATCCACATCCACGATGGTCAGGGTGGAGTAGCTGATTTTGCGGATACTGCACACCGGCAGGGTCCGGGAGATCAGCTCCGTGGTCTTTAAAGGAGACATATTCCCCTCAATGGACCTCAGGGCCATCGTCGCGGTCATGGTGGACAGGACATTGGCTCTGATACCGCTGCCCAGACCGTCGGAAAGGACGGAGATAATCCTCTGCCTCCCCTGAGCCTTTCTGGTCATAAAGGCATCGCCGGGAGCGGACTGACCATGCTTCTTGACCTGATAGGAACCTACATCGAAAAAAGTCTGCTTCATCAGGAATCCCGCCTCTCTTCGGCTTCAAAGGAGTCGATAATGGAGTTGAGCATCACCTCGCTTTCGGCGGCGTTCTCTCCCAGAAGGAAGGCAATCTGCTGAACCGTGGAGATGCTGTTTTCCAGAACCGTTCGGGCCTGTTTGATAACCTGGTCCTTCTGCACCCAGGGCAGAGTGACATCCTGAAAGATCCCCCCTGCGGTATGGTTCTTCTCAATGGTGAAGATAGAGGCGGTGAGAACCTTGCTCTCCAGATGAAAAGTCTGATCCTTAAGCACGCTCTCCTCTGAAAGCACCCCCTGAAAGACAGGGGCGAAGGGCAGAATTTTTCTCAGAGAGGCCCCTTTCATGCCGGGCTTGGCCTCGTAAGCGGCTTCGGCTTCGGGGCCGATAAGAGAGGCGAAAGCGCTGTTGCATTCGATAATCTTCAGATCCGCGTCTACGATCACAACCCCGGACGGCATGGCCTTGATCAGGGCGTCGGCCTTCTTCTCGGAAAGGGTTTTGAGATAGCTGACACACATGTTCTGCTCCGCCTTGCCATTCAAAAACGCACGGGCGTAATCCCGGCAGGTTGAGTATCCGCAGGCCCCGCAGTTCTTCTCGTCGGAGCTCTCATACTTGCCGATCTTGTGAAGGGCGTCCCGAATCTCCGTCTCCCCGTATACGGGATTGATGACCGCTTCAACAGGCCTCTTGTAATCGATGGAAAGGCTCGGCTTATAGAGAATCTCCTGCTTTTTCAAAGAGGAGGCATAGTCGCGCAGCTGCTTCTCCTTGACCACGGTCCCCGAGTTTTTGTCGCAGCAGGGTCCGTTGATACAGCCTCCTTCACAGGCTAGAAGCTCAAGAAAAAGGGGTTTCTCCCGCCCCAGGGTCTCCAGGTTGTTCAGAACCGACCCCATGGAATGGACATTGGTAAAACTGAGCATCTGGGTATCGTCGATCCGGGCGTCCTGCTTTTTCAGGCTTTCCAGCATTCCCCCTTCCACAGGATAGAAGGCGCCGTCATAGGAATTCTGGGGGATAAAACCGGCGTCATCCCCCTCTTCGAAATGACGGGGATCTATCTTCTTCTGCTCGAACCACTCTTTCAGATTCGCAAAACTTATGGCCGTATGGAGCAGATCCTCTCTCTCATCGGCTTCTCTCTTTTTGGAAATACAGGGGCCTGCGAAGATAACGGTACAGTCCTCGCCGTAAAGCTCCTTAAGCATGCTGCAGTGAGTCAGCAGAGGGGAGAGATGATCCAGCACCATCTCTGAATAATCGGGTTTATGCTTCCTCAGATACTCCACCATGGTGGGGCAGGCGGAAGAGATATAGACGCCGCTGTCCTCACTCTCCAGGAGCTCACGGGTATGACGGCTCACCTCCTGGGCTCCCAGTGCGGTTTCCGAGACACCCCAGAATCCAAGAGCCTTTGCCGCCCGGATCAGGGCCTGGGAGGTGAGGCCGGGGAATTCACTGACAAAGGAGGGCGCCACCGAAAGGATGACTTTATGATTCTCTTCCAGAGCCCTCTGGGCCCGGGGAAGATCGTTCCGTACCTTCTTGGCCCCGACGGGACACTGGAGAACACAGTTCCCGCAGAGGATGCAGTCCTCCACCATAATCTTGGCGTGTCCGTCCTCCACCGTAATGGTCTTGACCGGACAGTGGCGGATGCATTTATAACAGTCCTGACATTCGGTAATTTCTGTATATATGGGATTGAGTCTCATGGCTCATCTCCGTTCAGATACTTGTCCAGAAGGTTGGGAAGATCGGCGCTCTCCACACAACTGAGCATGGTGTCCCCGAAATAGATAACCGGACCCTTGCTGCACTGTTCGCGGCAGAGGGCCCCGCTCAGAAAGACCTCGGCCTCCCGGCCCTTGATGTACTCTTTGATTATCTTGAGATTCTGATTGTTTCCCCGCGAAAAGCAGGAGCTGCCCATGCAGATGGTAATGGTCTTTTCTTCAGACACGACCGTACCTCCCTGGATTTATTCATCTTATACTGTCACAAAACAAAACGCTTTGTCAATAAATATTTATCGATATAATTTTAGTAATTTGCTTGCTTTATTTCGAGATCTATGAAAATATGAGGCCATTACGAATGGAAGCTATTTTCCTTCTTCTTTCGTAAAGATGCCGCTGCCCTAAGCGGTATTAAACACCCACTCCGGAGGGCGTCGAGACGCCCTCCGGCTTCATCCGGTTTTCCTGTCTGAGTGGCACCCATCCCCCGGCGGAAAGGTTCCGGGGGTCAGTTTTTTCTGAGTCGGTAATAAAAGTCAGGAATAAAGAGTTTAAAGTCGAATCCATCAACCTGCTGCCAGGGGTCGACATCCCTCTGGATCATAAACCTTCCCTTCATGGTAAAGTCCGCAGGGTCCAGAAACCTCATAATCCTTTTCCATGGAACGGAAAACTCGAGGATTTCCCGGGCCGAGTACAGACTCTGATATTTTGATGATTCAAACCAGCGGCTCCTGCCCCAGTCCTTGTCGGGAGTCTCAACCGCGGCAGCCCGATGCTCCCTGGGTCTGTAATACACTCTAAAAAGATGGTCCGTCTGGATCTCCAGGGCATAGTCCCTTTTTCTGCTGAAGGTCCCGCTTGCCGTTTTTACAGCGATATACAGCTTTTCACTGTCCATGGCGAGGCCGACCCACTCCAGGTCCTGTCCATCGATGATCTTTTCCTCCGGAGAGAGAACCGCGCCGTTTTGAAGATCTCCCGTGTCATCCTGGAAAACCGTTCTGACATCTTTCCAGTCATCCGCATAGCCGTCCACCTTTATGTCCGCCGTATCGGGAAGTACGGTGTAATCCTCATCCATGGAGACGCCCCGCAGCGTCTCCAGCAGAGCCACACCCTCACCCAGATTGCTGCCCACAGGCTCCCGGGGCGCTGCAAACAGAGAATTATAGGGAAGATGGCCCAGATACATCTCTTTCATCCGGAAGGATGAGTTCTCCAGTTCTGTTACATCCGCAGGCGCCTGCCTGTACATCTCCTCCCAGGCGGTATACCTGCGAACAAGCTCCGGACGGTAAAGAGAGTAGTATTCACTGTCGACAAGGCTCCTGGCCTCTAAAAACCAGCCCTCCGCCAGGTCGGCTCTTTTTTCATTGTCCCCCTCTGCCGCAATTCTTCGTTCCAGCGCCTTCAGCTCTCCGGCCAGGGAAGGAGACAGCCAGGGGATGGGAGAGTCCAGAGTCAGGGTTTCTCCCTCCTTAATCTCCACATGGCGCTCAGCAACAAGTTCTTCCCCCTCTCCCCTGTCCTGAAAGAAGCGCAGGATATGGGGACCCACGATAAATTTATCGCTTCCGGAAAAACCGGCTCCAATATCCACATCATCGATAACCGTTCTATAGGGCTCATCCCGGAGCAGAGCCAGGGTCAGACCGCCATAGAGGACTTTCACTCCGCTTAAACCCTCAACCAGAGCCTCGGTCAGACGGTCAGAGGCATCGAAGGAATCCAGCAGTGAGTCGAAGTTCTCTTCGGCTCGCACGGTGATTTTCTCTTTATACAGGTCGAAGTTGCTTATGAAAAAACGATACCCGTCATCGGTCAGGGTGCATTCTCCCAGAATAATATCGTCATAGCCCTTTTCCCTTGCCAGCTCCAGAAGCCCCTCTTCGCTCATATCGGAAGGCAGAGTACCGGGCCTTTTGATCTCATACCGCCCCATCAGAGCCAGGGTGAGAGAGACGACCTCTTCCACCGTATTGCCCAGGGTGTCGATCCATCCCTCTCCCGTAGGGTTCTGCATAGGGAACAAAGCGATCACCGGTTTCTCCTGACTCATGGCTGAGAGAACGGACAATCCGAAGAGAAGGATGGTTAAGGCTGCTTTTTTCATACTTCACCCTCCGGGAGCTTTATGGAATAGTCCAGCAGATTCTTAAACGAATCCCCTTCCAGAAAAAGATTCACATCATAGTCCATGTCCTCCCTGTTCCTCATATCCAGATAAAACATGACGGGCTCTTCCTTCTCTGCGAAAAAGAGGACTTCCTTCATCCTCCGGTTTTCATCCTGTATCCAGAACCTGCTTCTGTAAGGCCGGCCGGAGAGGAAAAAGTCCATGGTCAGGACTTCATTGCTTTTCCTTTTTTTCGCCTCCAGCCACTCCTCCGTATTGAGCCTGGCCTTTTTAAGACTCTCATAGTTCACAACGGACAGGAAGGTATGGGGCTCTCTCCCGCTGACCAGGGATTCCAGAAGGAATCCCTGGTCCATATCTCCATACCAGCGCCAGAGCCCTCCCTGGGAACTGAACTCGAACCCCGAGTCCTGCACTCTCACAGAGACCTCCCTGTTTTCCAGGATCTCAGCCTCCCGGAAGATCCTCATAACCGCATCCTCATAAAGGTCCTGCCTTTTTTTCGAAATGGTCATTCTCCACTCGAAGAGTCCCTGTGCATTCTCTTCCAGAACCACCCGGTGCAGTCCCCCCGCATCCCGCTCAATATCCCACACCGCCCTGCGGCCGTCCCGGGAGAAGGACAGAGCCTCAATCTCTTCATGGCGAGCCACCTTTCCCACGCGCCTCAGACGCTCCTCCATATATTCCGTCAACCTGAACCAGTCGACATCAAAGCTGAAAACGAGAGGCTGTACCGACATCCTTACAAGGTCATGGGACAGCCGGAACAGATAACCTTCCCCGGCAGAATGATCCACCCCCGCCCTCCACCCGGGAGGCATGGAGACAGACCAGCCCTGATGAACAAGAAAATTCACTGCGGGATCATAATCGGGATCTGCCGCGGCCGGGATTCCGCCGCTCTCAGTCCTGGAGTCCTGATCTGAGGAGGCCTGACCGGTACCGCCTGAAGGAGTCCCGGCGCAGGCAGAAAGGAGAAGGGGTATGATGAGAAGACAGTAGAGAAGTAAAGAGGCGGCACGACTCATAAAGACCTCCGGAAGAAGAGGATATAAAAACAACTATGGCTTATTATATGTCAGATATCACTACGACGCAAAGAGGAATACCCGCCTCCCTTCCGCATCGGCCGCGCCCTGTTTACCCCTTCACCTGGAGATGAGCTGCCGGATCATAGTCAAAGTCATCATCGATGGGAAAGAGGGGCCGGGGGATGGTCTCGTAACGGAGGGCCTTCAGGTCCTCGTTGCTGCTCCCCTCGCTCAGGGCCATGATGGAGCGTTTGGCCACCGCCCTCTGGGCAGCGGTCAGATACCCCAGTTTGCAGACCACGACCTGTCTGTCCGCAGGTTCGGCTCCCAGATCCCGGAACATCTCGGGGCTGACAAAGCCGATATGCTTCGCCGTAATCACAAGATCCACATTCCCCGATGAGAACAGTACGATATCGCTTTTGTAGACTCCCCAGTCCCGGACACAGGACTTAACCATACCCTTGAGACGGACGGGAGATGTGGTTTTCCTGTCAAAGGCCGCCCCCAGCGTCAGCGCCACTGTCTCTCCTACCCTGTCCATGCAGGCGGCGCAGGCATCGGGATCGTAGATCCCGCCGTAGAGCACCGGATCAGGCAGAGCGGCCGTCCGGGGATGGTCCAGGATCAGCTTCAGGAAACCGGTACAGTCCGCCGAGGAACCGGCGGTGGGATTGTCGCCCGAGTCGGAGAGATAGACAGGAGTCGGCCCCTCCGCTGCGGCCTTGAAAGCCGTATCGATGGCCTGAGGGGAGGGATAGGTTTCGGTATGAAAACTGAAATCCTCCCGCCTGCCCCAGAATTCGCCGGCCAGCCGGAGGGCTTCGCTGCGGGCAAGATCGGCATCACCGTCGGCCACCACAAGAACGGCCACTGAGCTGTCGGGGCTGTCGGCCCAGGGAAATCCCATCAGATAGCTGGCCGCCATGATCCCGGGCCTGTCCTCGCACTCCCTGAGTTTGCCGATCAGGGTCTTCATGGGCTCTGTGGTCGTCTCGGATTTCTCACCGGCCACCAGGAAGGGTATCCTCACCCAGGCGGAAACGGCTTTCTTCCCCTTTTCCAGGGCATCGATACACAATTTTGCGGCATGCGCGCCGGTCTCGAAACAGTCCGTATGGGGGGCGCATTTATAGCCGACATAGCCGTCTGCGTATCTGTGCATCCTCTCGGAAAAGGTGGTATGCATATCCAGAGAGGAGAAGAGGGGCAGATCGGGAAAGACCTCCCTCAAAGCCTCCAGAAGATCCCCCTCGGCTTCTCCGAGCTCCTCTATCCGCATGGAACCGTGGAGGGAGAGACAGAGAGCGTCCACCGGCGCCTGGGCGCCGGCGTCCTTTGCCCGCTTTATGATCTCCTCTTTCAGCTCCAGATAGAGCTCTTTGGACACCACGCCGTTGGGTACGGCCCGGGCGCAGACCGTAGGCAGAACGGTATAGCCTGCGGATTGCAGGGTTTTAACCACCCCGCTGATGCTGTCATCATCATTCAGCGCCCCGAAAAGTTCCTCTCCGTAGAGGATGGAGAAATCCTCCCTTCCCGTGATGATAGGATTGAATGAGTTGGATTCGTGATGCAGACTTGCGGTTAGTATTCGTTTCATGAGAATTATCCTGTTCTTCGTATTTATTGTTCCTGAGCTGTTTTACGGACTCTCTTCAATAACATTGCTGAGCAATGTATTCCAGTGTTTCTTCCCTCCCGACGAGTGCCCCACCTGGGGAATGGCAAAAAGGGCGCTGTGCATACAGGCCGCCGCACCTCCTGCGGGATCGAAGGTTCCCTCGTCAACAACTTTCAGGGCGCAGCCTTTCTCTTCCAGAGATCGCCATCTGGATTTATAGTCTTCCTCCAGAACCTCACGAACCAGATCTTCACTTCTGGAAAGATCCCCTCCTATATAGAGAGCCCTGGGATTCAACACCTGGAGGATCAATATCATATTGCCCATCAACTCCCGGATGATCTCCTTCCGGACGCCCTTATCGTAGAGGGCCCGGTCCATCTCCTCGGCGGAGAGTGAGATCTGCCACTCCAGGCTGCGTCCGGGTGAGTAGAGGATACTCTGATACTCACCGGCCTGATGGGAGATTCCGGTGTAAAGCTGTCCGTTGAAAACAAGGCCGAGACCGATACCTATGGACGGCAGGGATTCGGGAAGCATCTGTCTCTTATGGAAGCGGGAGAGGAGGTAGAGGAAGGAGTCGCCCCCTTCCTCCCGGCCGTTCCAGAGTATGTTCTGGGCACAGCAGTTGGCATCGTTCTCCACCATAACGGGAAAGGAGAAATTCTCCTCCAGAAAGGCGGAAAGATCCACATCCTTAAGTTTATGGGTCCAGCATTCAACGACAAAGCCCGACTCCCGGTCGACGATACCGGGTATGGCCAGGCCCATTCCCAGTATGGGAATGGAGTCGTCCAGACAGCTTTTTACCTCATCCACGGCATAGAGGAGAAGGCTGTGAAAATCCCTGACCCCCGGAGAGTAATCTCTCCAGAGGTATTCGAGAACCTGCCCCCTTACGTCACAGATCACCGCACAGAAGTAGTCAACCTGAAGATCCAGGCCGATCACATAGCCGAAGCCCGAGATCAGACGGACCGAGATCGGTTTTCTGCCGCTGCCGCTCTTTTTCGGAGACTCATCCCGGAACTCTTCGACAAGCCCCGCCTTGATCAGTCGGCCCACGATATAGCTTACCGTGGAAGGCTGCAGTCCAAGCTCCACCGCCATCTGCTGCCGGGAGGCCGAGCTATGGCTTCGCAGATAGTTCAGAATAAGGGCAGAATTGGCGGCTTTCTGAAAAAGACTGTTCCCGACGATCTTCAAAATACGACTCCTGTACGCCTTAAGAGTGTCAGCCTTTCAGGTTGCTCAGGGCAGATGCGACCCTTCCCGCACTGGTATAGCTGTTTATAAACTCGGGCTTTCTTAAGAGTCCCCCCATATAGACATGATCGGGGCAGTGCTTCATAACACTGCCCGTCTCCAGATCCAGATAGATGTGGTACTCCGAGGCTCCCGTTTTTTCAATCACCCTCTGCAGCTTGCGTTCCGTAATATCACCTCCGGGCATGATGATAATCCTGCCGGCGGCTCTGGCAATTATATCACGGATAAGATCGGCTCCTTCAATAACCGAGGCCTCCTGGCCGGATGTGAGAATGCGGTCGCAGCCCAGTTCGATAATGTCTTCCAGGGCCTGGAAGGGATCGGCGGTCACATCAAAGGCCCGGTGAAAGGTGACACTCATATCGCCGGCTTCCTTTACCAGGGCCGCAGTGCGCAGCTTATCCACCGATCCATCGGGATTCAAAATGCCGATAACGACCCCGTCCACTCCGGCCTCCCGGCAGTAGCGGATATCTTCCAGCATGACCTGAAATTCCGTATCCGTATAACAGAAATCACCGGGACGGGGACGGATAATCACATGCAGTCCCAGCGTTACGGCCTCCCTGGCTGTCTTGATGGTCCCGGCGCTGGGGGTGGTACCGCCGCCGAAAAGGTTCTCGCAGAGCTCTACCCTGTGGGCCCCGGCCTTGTCGGCGATGATGGCGGACTCTGCGGAATCCAGGCAGACTTCAAGTTTATATTCCATGGTATTTTTCATTCCTTCAGGGCTCCCTCGCCGAAGCCCTTGATAATCATATTGTGCGCCCCTATGTAGAAGAGGATCATAGGCAGAGTCCCGATGGTCAGAGCGGCGAACTGCATACCGTAGTCCTGGTTCAGCCGGCCCGCAAAAGAGTTGATCGATACGGGAAGACTCCTCATATGATCTCCCGAGGTCAGGATAAAGACCAGGACGAACTCATTCCAGTTTCTCAGGAAGGTCAGTATGGAGATGGTCGCGACAACGGGTGTGGAGAGAACCAGGATCAGCTTCCAGAAGATCTGCATATAGTCGGCACCGTCGATCACAGCCGCCTCTATCAGAGAATCGGGAATTCCCTTGATATAGGAACAGGCCAGAAGAACAGCCATGGGCAGACCGAAGGTGATATAAGGCAGGATCACTCCCAGTCTTGTGTTGTAAAGACCGATCCTGGTCTCCATGATAAAAAGAGGAGCGATCACGGAGTTAACCGTAATCAACAGCCCCAGGGTAAAGAAAGAGAAGTAGACCCCCGCGCTCTTGTAGCCGAATTTGGTCAGGGCGAAGCCCGCTGCGATGGCCAGCAGAACCGTCAGTGCCGTGGCTGTGACGGAGTAGATGATGCTGTTGACAGAACTCATGGCCATATGCCCGATGTTCCAGGCCTGCACATAGTTCTGAACCGTCGGCTCTTTGGGAAGGGACAGGGGATAGAGCATGATCTCTCCCTGAAGCTTGAAGGACGAGTAAAGCATCCAGAAAAGGGGCAGCAGGGTGACCAGGGTAAAGAGAACGAGAACGATCTGGGCAAAGATCTTCCAGCCTCTGGGTATTTCATTCAATGTATCCATTACGGCTCCTAGTCAAATTTTTTCTGATAGCGGCGGTAAAGCAGCTGGCCGAGACTGATCAGACCCACCGAAAGGACGACGATCACCACCGACACAGCCGAGCCGTAGCCGTAGTTGTTGTAGGTGAAGGTATGCTTGTACAGATAGATGGACATGACATTGGTATAGTCCACCGGTCCCCCTCCGGTCATAGCAAACACCAGGTCGAAGCTCTTGAGGCTCCCTGAAATGGCGAAGATGGAGCTTGTAAAGATCACATTGGCAAGGGCGGGAAGAACAATCCTCCAGAGGATCACAGACTCGCCGGCGCCGTCCATCTTGGCCGCCTCAATGGAGGATTTGGGAATCCTCTGCATATTGGCCAGAAACATAACCATATAGAGGCTGGTATGCATCCACAGCAGTACAAAGAGAATGGGCACCATCGCGAACCAGGGCGATTCGGAGATGGTCATGACATAGTCGGGATTTCCCGTAACGTACTTCATGAAATAGGTAAAGATCCCCACGGGAGAGAAGATCCTGTTCCAGAGAAGGGCCACCACCACCGACGAGATGGTGATGGGCAGAAAGATCATCATTTCATAGAATTTCACGCCCCTGACAAACTTTCTGAACAGAACATAGGCAAGGACGATCCCCAGGGGGATCTGTCCCAGCACGGAAATAAGCATGATCTGCAGGTTGTTTCCCAGGGCCCTCAAAAATCCCGGATCACAGAACATTTTGATATAGTTCCCCAATCCGATAAATCCCACCATCTGGAAGTTCTTCCATTTCGTCAGAGACAAAACAGAGCTCATTCCGATGGGAAAGACAATGATAGAAAGATAGAGCAGCAGAGCGGGTAAAAGGAGTAGGTAATAACTTACTTTTTTATATGAACTTTCTATCATCGCCAGCTTCCTATTTCATCCGGTTGGAATCGTTCTCGGCGACCCAGGCTTCGTAGCGCTCAGCCACTTCTGCAGGACTGAGATTACCGAACATCATGGCCTGGATATCGGGATTCAGAAGTCCCATACCCTCACCGTCCATCTTGGCATCGATCACGTAACCCATGGGATGCTCCTGCTGGAACTCGGCATACTTCATCTGGAGACCGGGGAGTCCGGCAGAGGCGAAATCCAGCTTGTATGTGGGGATCTCACCGTTTTTCAGACGGATGGTAGCGCCCTCTTTACCGGTGTAGTAGGAGATAAAGTCGAAGGCGGCCTGCCCCTTGGCGGTACCTTCCAGCTTGGAGTAAATACCGAATCCTTCGGACAGTACGGCGGCGCTGGAGTTGGACTGGACCTCTCCGGGAAGGGCGGGGAAAACGATCATCTCGATGGCGTCCTGCTGTTCCTGGGGCAGAGTGCTTACCATGGCGGAGGTTCTCCATCCGGCGTCGATCAGGTAGGCGGACTTCTGCTGATAGAACTCCTGATCCGCCTCGGTGTTGGACATCTGGTTCACACCGGGAGAGAAGACGTTCTTCTGAACCATCTCGTTGACGAACTCAAGAGATTTCACAAAGGGGGGCTCGGTGAAGCTGGCGTCTCCGACCATGGCCTTGTTGAACCACTGTTTCCCGCCCATTCTGTCGACAAAAGCGGAGAGGAGCCAGGAGTTAACAACCCACTGATCCTTATTCCCCATGGACACGGGATAGTATCCGGCATCCCGGATGGTGTCCACCTGAGCCAGAAGCTCTTCATAGGTTTCGGGAACAGAGAGTCCAAGCTCATCGAGGATGGCGGTATTCACGTACATGGAGTGACAAACGGCCATGGAGGGAGCGATGGTGTAGATCTCCCCGTTGGGGCCCTGGGGCTCCCAGGTGGCGGCACTGAACCGGCTCTTGAAATCATCGGTCAGATAGGATCTCAGATCCAGGGCATTGCCTGTTTCAGTCACATAGGCGGTTCTCTTACCGATGTAGGTTGTAAAGACATCGGGGAGCTGGCGGGAGGCCACCATGGCCTGAAACTTCTGGTGAAAAGCTTCGCCGGTAGCGTACTCATGCTTGAAGGTGATATCGGGGCGGCTTGCCTCAAAAGCAGCCTGCATCTCCACATAGCCCTTCTGCTGGGGATTGGCAGGATCGATCTGCAGATAGGTTGAAAGAACGATGTTTTCGTCTTCCGCTTCCTGTCCTCCGGAAGCAAACAGAACTGTGCCTGTGAATAGTAAAAAGACTGATGTCAGAATCAGGACTTTCTCGAAAGATTTGATCATTGTGAGACCTCCATTTGATTGAATTGAATTATCAGGGAGCGCATGAAACACACCCGCCCTTATTAATTCATTCATTGAATTTATTAATTGCACGAGAAAAAAGATTTGTCAATCGGAAGTCTGACAAGAACTGGAAAAAAGAGCGCAGACAGTACCGGACCTCTGTTCGGCGTTACTCTCCGCAGGCCTCTGTCAGTGTGAAGCCTTAAGGAAATCAAACAGCTGAGCCCTGTCGGGAAGCCTCTCCTGTCCGTGTCCCGTACATTTCAGGGCGGCGGCCGCCATGGCAAAACGGAGGGCGTCCTCCAGCGCCTGCTCCTCATAAAGCGCGACGGCCAGAGCCCCGTGAAAGGTATCCCCCGCCCCGTTGGTATCTACCGCATCGACTTTATAAGCCGGCAGATGCCGGGCGCCGTCCTTCCCCGTCCTCCAGAAAACACCCTTCTCGCCGGCGGTTACGGCAATCATACCGCCGTAACGTTTGTGGAGGGCCTCAACCTGAAGCAGGGGCTCTTTCAGGCCCGTAATCTTCTCGGCCAGCATCCGGGGCAGAACAGGATAATCCGCCAGATGAATGAGCTCATCCCGAAGCCTGTGCATATTATTGGGGCTCTGATCCAGGAGGATGGGGATTTTCAGACGTCTGGCTTCGTCCGCCCAGACCAGAGCATTTTCAATCCAGCTGCCGTCCAGCAAAAGGAAGTCCCCTTTCTCCAGCCGGGGAAAAGAGAGAGCCTTATGAAAGTCCCTTCCCCGCAACCCCCGGCAGTGAAAGATGTTTCTGTGTCCCTCCGGATCAACCATAACCTGGCTGAAGGGGGTGCTTTCGCCGCTGAGGATAGAGGTTCCGGAATTGTCGATCCCATGCTCCTCCATCATCTCGAGCATAACTCTGCCGTCCTCATCATCCCCGAGAGCACCGCGGAAGGCTATCTCAGCGCCCAGACCACCGGCGGCCAGAAGGGCATTCAGGATCATTCCTCCCGGAACATGCCGGGCTGATTTGATATAACTGGTCTCGTCAATTCCGGGCCAGTGTGAAATATCAAAAATGTGATCAAGTGTGGCTCCGCCGAATCCGACTATCATAAGATTTCTCCTGTCCTTCCACTCTATCAAAGCCTGGAGCGGGGAGGCAAGTTTTTTTCACGACCTTCCGAAAGGATCCGGTCGGAATGACCGCCCCTTCCGGAAAGGAATACTGGTTTCCCCTCCCGGGGATTTGGGTCTATAATAAGCATATTTCGGATAAGGAGTGAATTCCCATGCTTTCGACCCTGTTCAGTGTTCTGCCCGTCCTGATGTTCTTTATTCTGGGTTATATTCTGAAGCGAAAAAATTTCCTGCGGGAAGGGAGCAGCCGGGAGGTCAAAAAGATCGTATCCGACCTGGCCCTGCCCGCTCTACTTTTTCAGGCCTTCTTTTCACTGGAAATGGAGAGTCGTTATCTTCTGCTTTTTCTGCTGATCTTCCTCTGCTGCGCCCTGATGGTTCTGGCGGGACGGCTGACGGCCCGTCTTTTCAGGGTGCAATCCCCCTACTGGCCGCTGATGATGGGAGGATTCGAAATGGGGATGCTGGGTTATGCCCTCTTCCTCTCCCTCTACGGCTCGGAACATCTCTCAAAAATAGCCCTTATGGATCTGGGACAGGTGCTCTTTGTATTCTTCGTCCTCATTCCCCTGCTGCTTCATGAGAAGGAGGGAAAAAGCTCCCCCGCCGGCCTGCTGTACTCCTTTATCACATCGCCGGTGATTCTGGCCATCTTTGGAGGACTGATAGCCGGTGCCCTGAGGTCCCATGTGGAACCCAATGCCCTGAGCGATGCTCTGGGTGAATTCATCACCCTTCTGGGACAGCTGACCGTTCCCCTGATCGCTTTGATGATAGGATACGAATTGAATCTGAAGAGAGAGGGTATGGCCCTGGCCCTGAAAACCGTTCTGGTCCGCAAGGGAGTGCTTCTTATACTGGGACTTTTCATCGGAAAATTCTTTATCCGCGGCGTTATGGGACTGAGCCGGCTTCACGAAATAGCCCTGCTCACCATGTTCCTTCTCCCCCCGCCCTTCGTAGTCTCCATCTATATGGCTCAGGACGACGGGGACAACCTTGACTATGTAAACAACACCCTCTCGTTGAGCACGGTGGTCTCCATAGCCATGGTTATACTCTGCGCTGTCCTTATGAGTTGAAATCGAGAGCTCTTTGAAGTCAGTGCAGAGAACTGTCTTAGTTAGCTGCACTGATTGTATATTTTTTTTATTTCATCTTCAGTATAACCTTTGATATTCCAGAGCTCTGACAATGTCATTGCCTGTTTTGTCAGCTCATCAACATCAATATCATGTATCCCCGCCTCAGCAAAGGAGAGAGGACAAGCTATATTCCTGAGAAAATCCTCCAGTTTCTCTATGACAAGATCACAGGCGGATGAAACATCCCTGTTTTCCAGTCCCTCCAGCTCCAGGATATTTTGACCGAACTTGATGATCCTGTTTGAAATTTGTTTTTTTCTGCTCTTCAACCAGACCGGTGTTACAATAGACAGCCCGGCACCATGAGAAATGTTGTATAAAGCACTCATGGGGTGCTCCAACATATGGCAGGGGATATGCGCCCCGTCAAGTCCGGCATTTGATAAGCCGTTCCAGGCCAGTGCGGCAGCCCACATTACGGAGGCCCTGGCCTCATAGTCTTCCGGCTCTTTCAGAATCCTTTCCAACGACACCATGACAGCCTTAACCATTCCTTCTACAAAACCGTCCTGCACAGGAGAGAAGTCTGCTGTCGTGGTAAAGTAACCTTCAAAGAGGTGACTCATGATATCAAAGCAGGCGTAGGCCGTGTACTGAACCGGTATGCTGAACGTTACTTCAGGATCTAGAAAAGCCAGCTTCGGAATCAGCAGGGGGGATCTCAAACCGAATTTTTCTCCTCTCTCCGGATTTGTTAACACCCCGACCTGATTTGTTTCAGAAGAAGTGGCAGGCTGAGTTTGTACTGCTACGATTGGAAGAGCCTTTTCTACCGTCGATTTTTTTGAGTAATAATCCCACAGATCATCTTTTCCGTAAAATCCGGCAGCGATTCCTTTGGCCTCATCTATAACGCTTCCGCCTCCGGCTGCGATGATAAAATCAACGGATTCTTTTCTTGCGAGTTCAATTGCGGCCAGAGCATGGGAAAGAACAGGATTAGGTTCAACTCCGCCAAACTCTATAAGAGAGATACCGGCCTTCTCCGTTTCAGACTTGATAAAATCATATAGCCCGCTTTTTTTCAAACTCTCTTTTCCATAAAGAAAAAGGGCCTTCTTTCCATACGCTGCGGACTCTTCTCCTATGCGGGAGAGAACTCCTTTGCCAAATAAAACCCTGGTGGGGGAATAGAATTCAAAATTTGTCATTCCGTTTATCTCCTTTGAGTAAAAGCCTTAAGCATTGACACCATCTTCCCATATTATTCCATAACTGGCTACTTGACAGCGGCTTTCCCGCCCGACCCTACGGAAACAGGTCGGTCACGGGGGCTCAGTTATGATTACAGCCGGGGATGAGTTCAGTGACAGAGCTTCATTCCTTAAAGAAAGTCAGTGATCCGAACAGCCTCCGCCTCCCGGTTTTGAGGCGTCCAGTCCCGCTTCGGAGTAAAGCCTCTCAATCTCGGAACTCAGCTGCTCCGGATTGATTTCCAGCTCCTCCAGAGTCCGGTAGAACTGCTCCTCCGTTTCCAGGCCGTAGGTTTGAACGAAGTAGGCGGGATGAATTTTAAAAACCTGTACGATATCCAGAGGAGTATTGTCTCCCCCTATCCTCCCGGGCCCTCTCAGGAGCCGTTCCGCGGTTTTGGGCAGACCGGACTCCGCTTTCCAGACAAAGCTCCTGTTCAGGGTCGTTCCTCCCAGAACCAGGACAAGGATAAGCACGGTCCCCAGGGTCACAGCAAGGGGAGAGATCCTCTTACGGGAGACAAGAGAGTACTCGAGTGCTCCCTCTTCAGGACAGGCATTCACGCACTCACCGCAGCTGATGCATTCGGCCGACCTCATCTCTTCAATTGTAGAAACAGAAAGAGCCATGGGGCAGCTCTCGTCACAGAACCCGCAGGAGGTACAGGCGTCTTCATGCCTTTTGATCCGGGTCAGACCGATTTTAGACGGAATGGCGAGAAAGCCCCCCATGGGACAGAGATAACGGCAGAAGGGCCGGTCAGAAAACAGAGCCCCCGCCAGCATCAGCCCCAGAATCAGGGTGCCGACCAGATATTCCGTAAAAAGCTCATCCGATCCGATATGGTGGTAGGCCACCCAGGGATCAAAGGGCCGTATGACCAGGGAGAGGGTTTTCCATGCCAGAGCGGTAAAGGCAAAAAGAATAAGATATTTGACATAGCGCAGAATGCGGTCCACCCGAAGGGGGAGTTCGAAACGGCGGCGGAATATTTTTCGCCCCATCCAGGAAAAGATGTCCTGTAAAAAACCCAGGGGACAGATCTGCCCGCAGAAGGAGCGGCGGAAGATCAAAGCCGTCCCGATGGCGCTGAACATGAGTATGAAGCTGCTCCACTTGATCCGTTTGAGGAAGCCCTGATAACGGATGAAGGCCCAGGCCGATTCCAGCGCTCCGAAGGGACAGAACGCATCGATGGGGGGATAGAGCTTGATAATCTGATGCATTCTTCCCATAAAGGTCACCAGAATAAGCACGGCCGCCAGAAAGGACCAGCGGACACTACGATTGACAATTGAGTTTTTCATATGTATGGATAATACTATAAAATAGCAAATATACAAGTATTATTGTCATATTTATTGCCTGCAAGCTCCGGAATTGACAGATCTTCGCCCGGGAATAATAATAGAAGCATCCTATCCATGAGGGGAACAATGAGAAGAGCCTAGAGCAGAGACAGACCGATAACGGCAGATTCCGCCGCAATGGAGCCCTCTCTGACTCCACGATCCCCTCGCTCCGGAATATATAATTTCTGGAGGTTCTTTATGACACAAGTCCGCCTTGACAGTTTTTCCCTTACACTCAGCGATTCTCTTATTACGGACCTGTCCGTCAGTTTCGGCAGAGGCTGGACCGGTATATCCGGCCCCAACGGCTGCGGTAAAACCACAATGGCCCGCTACATTTCTACCATCCTTGAAGGAGGCGCTTCGGAAGCTCTCCCGGGAGAGATCAGCGGAGAGATCTCCGGACCTTCATCCGTCTCCTATATGGGACAGCTCCCGTATTTTTCAGGAGAGGAGGACTATGGGGTATTCGACTCGGCAGACAACAGGGACAGACGGCTCCTGGCTCTGCTGGAGATAGAAGAGGACTGGCCCTATCGCGCTGACACCCTCAGCTGGGGAGAAAGGCGCCGGCTTCAGCTGGCCCGGACTCTGCTCTCCCGTCCGGAGGTTCTTATTCTGGATGAACCGGAAAACCATCTGGACCGTCACGGACGGCAGCTGATCATCAGAGCGCTTAAGGAGTTTGAGGGCATCGGCATCATCATCGGTCACAGCCGGGACGTCATGAACGCCCTCTGCAGCTCCACCCTCTTTCTTTTTCAGGGACGCTGGCACTCCTATCCCCATCCCCTGGGAGAGGCTCTGGAAATTTATGAGAGGGAGGAGGCGGCGCTCCGGGAGCGGAAGAGGGTGATCAATCTGAATATCCGGAGGCAGACCCGCACTCTTCATGATTACAGAGGCCATGCGGACAAGGCATCTCACGCCCTCTCCAAAAAAGGGCTGTCCAGGCATGACAGTGATGGCAAATCCAGGATTGACGCGGCCCGTCTCAGCGGTGCCGACAAGGTGAGCTCCCGGAAAGTATCTGTCCAGAGAACCCGGATAGAGGCCTCCCGAAGAGAGCGGGACAAGGTCACAAGTGACGGCATCAGAAAAACGGGCCTCACCATCAGAGAGGAGGCCGTCAGAAAAAACACTCTCTTCAGCCTGAAATCCGGAACCTATCCCTCCTACCCGGATTTCACTCTGACTCTGCCGGAGCTGACAATAAAAAAGGAGACGCGCATCCTTTTAGGGGGAGCCAACGGAAGTGGAAAGACGGCGCTTCTGAAACTGATCAGCGCCGGACTTGACGCATCCATCCCCGCCGTCCTGATTCCGCAGGAGTTCAGCCCGGAGGAAAGAGAGTCTCTGCTGAAATCTTCTGGAGAGGACAGTGGGGAGCTTCTGGCCTACTTCTCCCGGCTGGGAGGAGATCCCGGGCAGCTGGTACAGGAACGGAAAGGCAGCCCCGGGGAGCTGAAGAAGCTGGCTCTGGCCGCCGCCTTTCTCAAGGGAGCGGCCCTTATTATCCTTGACGAGCCTGCCAATCATCTGGATATTTTCAGCGTCCGCATCCTCGAAGAGGCCCTGGCGGAGTTCCACGGAGCTCTGCTGATGGTCAGCCATGAAGGGGAATTCTGCCGTAAAATCATCAGCAGCCGCTGGGAAATGGAGGGGGGAAGGCTCCGCATTCTTCCGAAAATGGAATAGATGACATAAAAAACCCGCGGGTTCGTTCCGCGGGTTGTAGAGCTATGGTTTACTCCAGGGACCTCATCCCTGACAAAAGCGAGTCAGATCTCTCTGATATCCACAATCTTTTCAGTTAAAGGCTTCAGAAGCCCGACCAGCTCATCCTCCGCCAGGTTCTTCACTTTGATGATCACATAACGGTTGGTGGCGTTCTCACCCAGCAGATTTCCAAAGGAAACGATGTCTCCCCCCGCCTCGGCAATGGCATGGGAGATGGCCGCCAGCTCTCCCCTCTTCTCGGGCATCAGAGCCGTGATACGCAGCCCCTTTTCCCTGGCTCCGAAAAGTTCGACGAAAACCTTGAACAGATCGGATTCGGTGATGATCCCTACCAGAATATCATTATCCACAACAGGGAGACCGCCAATATTATTGTCCGCCATAATCCTGGCGGCATCTTCAAGGGGAGTATCCAGGCCGATGGAGATAACATCCCTGGACATAACGGAGTGAACCTCAAGTTTGGCCATAAGATTCGAGATTTCATAAACATCCAGCGAAGTAGCCGGAGAGGGAGAGGCGTAGAGAATATCCTTTTCCGTGATGATCCCTACGATATGATCATGTTTGTCTATGACAGGAAGTCTGTGAATCTTCTCTTTCTTCATGATTTCCCGGGCTTCGGAGACCGGGGTGTGAGGTGAAACGGTACAGGGATTCTTGGTCATTCGATAGTTTACTTGCATGTCAGCCTCCTTCTCAGTAGTAAAACTTATGTTATTCACATCAATGAATCTCAAACTGAATTCTAAGAGCAAATCAGCGTATTGGCAATTTATTTCTAAATATAGCCACCAAACGACATGAATAATAAGGATATTGTTCTATAATGATAGGGAAATCGATTTAATAAGGCTTTCCCTTTAAGATGTCACTGAAAACAGACAGAAGAAAAAAATCAGACCTTTACAGTCTTATCGGTCTGATAATACTGCTTACAGTACTCCCCGCAACGGGCCTTTATGCCGCTCCGAAGGGTATGGCTCTCGACCTGAAAAAATTGAGGGACGGCCAGAGCCTGCCGGGAAGCGGGGCGATGAGCTTTCTCAGAGATGATTACGGTCTCTACAGGGTGGGAGATATGGGAGAGATGACCCGGGAGTTCATCCCCTGGACCGACGGGACTTTCGATCTGGGCAGAACCACGACTCCCGTCTGGCTGGATTTCACTCTCAACAACCGATCGCTGGTACAGAACTGGGTTCTGGATTTCGGCATTCACAAATTTCTGACGGTGGAGCTTTACAGGGAGAGTTCTCCCGATCATTTTATCCTTGAAGAGAGCTGGTCTTATAAAAAAAGTTTCAATGAAAGGATTATCCCCGAAGCCAGCCTAGCCTTTCCTCTCCGAATCAGACCCGGCGGAGATGAACACTTTATCATGAAAGTCCGATCGGAGAACGGTCTTATCCTGCCTATCCGGATCTACAGTGAGAATGACTATCTCGAAAAGAACTTTCGATTGAAAACCATGTGGGCCGTCTTTTATGCGGTATCCGCCGTTATGGTCCTGTATAACCTTATGATATGGCTCTTTATCCGGGATCAGAACTACCTGTACTATGTCATCTATGTCATTCTGAACATGCTCTATCTCTCTGCTCTGAACGGGGCAGGCGCTCAGTTCCTCTGGCCCGGCCTTGAGGGACGATGGACGACCATCTTCTCACCCCTTTTCGGCGGTGTAACACTGGCCTTCGGGATTCAGCTCTGCCGGACCTTCCTGGGGATAAAACAGATATCCCGAAAAACCCATATCTATCTGAATATCCTGATCGCCCTGAGCTTTCTTCTGGCCATATCCAATCTGATGGTGGAAAGATTTATGCTGTCCTTCGCCCTCGGGAATGCCCTGGGAGCCCTGATCATGATCTCCATAATGACCATAGCCCTTATACACTCCATCAAAGGGAACAGACCGGCGAGGCTCTTTCTCTCCTCCTATATGGTCATCGTTATGGGGCAGCTGGGCTACTCTTTAAAAGCCCTCGGCTATTTCGAAGGTCAGGACTGGCTGATTGATATCAATCAGTACACTCCCGTTTTTCAGGTAACCCTCCTTTCACTGGCCCTCTCCTACAGGATTTCGGTCATGCGGGACGAGAAAGATCTGGCCCAGGCCGCCGCCCTTAATGCGGAAACCATTCTGAATGAAAGGCTTGAAGAGAAGGTGAACGAAAGGACCCTGGAGCTGAGAATCGCCAATGACAGACTGAAGACCCTCTCCGATATCGACGGACTTACGGGCCTTTACAACAGACGTTTTTTTGACAGGCATCTGAGCTCGGAGTGGAGGCGTCATCAGAGATCGGGGCTGTCCATGGCTCTGATCTTCTGCGATATAGACCATTTCAAGATGTTCAATGATGCGGCGGGGCATCAGGAGGGCGATGAATGCCTGAAAGAAATCGCCGCCGTACTGAAGCGCAACGCCCGGCGGGATGCGGATATCGCGGCCCGCTACGGCGGAGAGGAGTTCGCCATCATCGTTCCGCAGATGGAGATGGAAGGCGCTCTGAAGATCGCCCGGAATGTCCTTGAGGAGATCAGAGCCCTGAGTATTCCCCATCCGGCCTTTTCCGAGGAGTCGAAGTTCGTCACCATGAGTTTCGGAGTGGCGGCACTCGTTCCCCGTAAAGACGAGAATGAATCTTTAATCCTTAAAGAGGCGGACAGGGCCCTCTATGCAAGCAAAGGAGCCGGAAGAGACACCATCACGGCCGCCTCGGTTTTTCAGAACTCAACACACAGGGACTGACAATAAAAAAACCGCAGTCCGGCGCGTTTCGAACTGCGGTTCTATTTCCAAGACCCGCCCCCGCCCGGGGGGCTTGTCCCGTTTCAGAGAAAAACTATGCCCAGTGCTTTTCCATCCTCTTTCTAAGAGACCCTTTATAGGCCTCCCAGTCAGAGATGGGTTCGGCGGCCAGGCCCTCTTCACAGGCGGCCTGAGCAACAGCGACGGCCTCCCACTCGATAACCCGGGGATCGAAGGGCTTGGGAACAACATACTCCCGTCCGAACTCAAAATCCCGGCCGTAGGCCTTGCGGACCTCATCGGGAACAGGCTCCTTGGCCAGGGCGGCCAGGGCCTTTGCAGCGGCCATCTTCATACCTTCGGAGATCTTGGTTGACTTCACATCCATGGCCCCCCGGAAGATAAAGGGGAATCCCAGAACATTGTTCACCTGGTTGGGATAGTCGCTTCTGCCGGTTCCGATGATGATATCATCCCTTGTGGCATGCGCCAGTTCGGGCTTGATCTCGGGATTGGGGTTGGCCATGGCGAAGATGATGGGATCTCCCGCCATGGTCTTCAGCATTTCAGGGGTCAGGCAGTCGGCCACCGAGAGTCCCATAAACACATCGGCACCGGCTACGGCGTCGGCCAGGGTCCTTTTGTCCGTATCGGCCAGGAACTCTTCCTTCTCTTTTGTAACCCTCTCGGTTCTTCCCTTGTAAAGGACACCCTTTGAGTCCAGAAGCAGAAGATTTTCCTTCTTTACTCCTGCAGCTACAAACATCTTGGAACAGCTGATACCGGCGGCACCCGCACCGTTAACGACAACCTTCAGATCCTCCAGTTTTTTACCGACGATTTCGGCGGCATTCATCATACCGGCGGTGGCGATAATTGCGGTTCCGTGCTGATCGTCATGGAAGATGGGAATATTGCACTCTTTGATCAGAGTCTGCTCAATCTCAAAGCAGTCGGGAGCTCCGATATCCTCGAGATTAACACCGCCGAAGGTGGGCTGCATGGTCTTGACGATATCGATGATCTTCTTGGGATCTTTGGTATCCAGTTCTATGTCGAAGACGTCGATGTCGGCGAATCTTTTGAAAAGAACGCCCTTTCCCTCCATAACGGGCTTACTGGCCAGGGCTCCCCTGTCTCCCAGTCCCAGAATGGCGGTACCGTTGGAAACGACGGCCACCAGGTTCCCCTTGCCGGTGTACTTGTAGGCCTCTTCGGGATTGTCGGCGATCTCCAGAACGGGATGGGCGACTCCGGGAGAGTAGGCCAGACTCAGCTGCTCGGCGGTCACACAGGGCTTGGAAGCGATAACTTCCAGCTTACCGGGCTTGTCATCGAGAGTGTGGTACTCGAGGGCCTTCTTCTTCATATCATCCATTGGTACTTCCTTAATGCTTTTGTTTTATGTTTTCCATTCGAAAGGCCGGCCCCTTTGGAAAACGCCGGCCTATTGTCAATCGCGTCAGTCTATCCTTACGGGATTCAGTCCCAGGGAAACTTGAATTCCATATTCCAGCGGTCTCGGAGCTCGGTCATCTGATCCTGCAGAACCTTGGGAACGGGACAGCCGTGATCCTTTCTGTACTGCCAGGCCACATACTCCTTCTCTCCGGCCGTATAGATTCTCTCTTCTCCGGGGGCTTTTCTGGAGGCTCTGAGTCCTCTCATAATGGAACCGGCGATGGTCCTGAAGACCTTTTCGCCCATAAAGGCTTCGGTGTTGATGGCGATAAAGAAGTGTCCCAGAGGATAGGGGATCTTGTTGCCGTCGGCATCGAATCCGTTCAGGTCCTTCATAAACTTTCCGTCCTGAAGGGCGGCGGAGAGGACCTCTACAACGGTGGCGTAACCGAATCCCTTGAATCCAGCGGTCTCCTCACCCAGTCCTCCCAGGGGAGCCAGGGCGGCCTTCCCCTTGGTCAGGTCGATCAGAACCTGCTGAGTGTCGGTACGGGTCTTTCCATTTTCATCAATAACCCATCCGGGAGGCAGATCCTTTCCCGCCCGGCCGTACACTTCCAGTTTTCCTCTCTGGGACACGGAGGTGGCACAGTCCAGGTTGAAATCGAACTCCTCATCCGTGGGAAGCCCTATGGTCAGGGGATTTGTCCCCAGCATATTCTCCACTCCGAAGGTGGGTGCGATGGAGGGACGGGCGTTGGTTCCGGTGATGCCGACCATTCCGGCTTTTGTGGCCATGGAAGTGTAGTATCCGGCGATTCCGTAGTGCGTGGAGTTCCGGACGGCAACCATACCCATGCCGTGCTCTTTGGCTTTGTCGATAGCCATCTGCATGGCCTGTTTGGAGACCACATGCCCCATGCCGTTATTTCCATCCAGGACGGCTGTGGTAGTGGTTTCCTTAACGATATCCACCCGGGTGACGGGCTCAACGATTTCCGCATCCAGACGGTCGATATAGATGGGTTTCAGACGGCCGATTCCGTGAGAATCGATTCCTCTCTTGTCCGACTCGATCAGAACATCCGAAATAATATCGGCATCTGCGGCAGGGATTCCGCAGTTCTGCAGCGCCTGCTTCATAAAGTCTTCCAGGACATCAAAGTCCATCCATTCACACTCTTTGTAGGCATCCTCATAGGCCATGGCATACTCCTTAAAATTGCAATATGAAAGTCATGATTGATTTCTTGTTTTTGTAGTTACAGATTAGATCGTTTATGATCTATTTGTCAACTTAAAAGATCGTTTTTATTCATCCCCCTCATACAATTCAGAATTTCAGGGACAAAGAAAACATAAACGATCATTAAAGATCATTTGTTTTCATTCAAAACGATCAGATGAACCCCCGCCGCTTCAAAATCCTCCCGCATGGATGCATCGGGAAGGGAATCGGTAATCATAATAGAAACGGAAGACAGTGGACAGATATGATGAAGGGACAGAGTCCCTATCTTGCTCGAGTCTGCCACGGCGATCACCCGTCCGGCGGTCTGCTCAATCATCTTGCGGCTGACAGCCGCTTCATGAGGATTGTGGGACGTCAATCCTCTGCGGAATGAGATACCGTCCAGACCGATAACCGTAGTCGTGGGAAAACTGCGGGACAGGCGCTCCAGGGTTTCTTCACCCACCAGACACTCGGTCTCGGTCCTCAGGGAGCCTCCGGTGAGGATAAGTTCCGTATCCCCCGCTCCCTCAAGGGACGTCAGAGCCCCCACATTATTGCTTATCAGGGTGAGCCGGGGAATCCTGACAAGCTCGTGAAGCACCAGGGAGGTTGTGGAACCGCTGTTGACGAAAACGGTCTCCCCGCTCTCAATCAGCTCGGCGCATTTTCTGGCGATAGCCGTCTTGCCCGAAACGTTGCGCTGCCCCTTGTCGAGATAACTGGGCTCATTGATCTTTACATTGGATGAGATGGCCCCGCCGTGGGTACGTTCCAGCAGACCCTCGCTCTCCATGGCAGCCAGATCCCGGCGGACCGTTATCACCGAGACATCAAGATCGCGGCTGAGTTCGTCCACACGGACGATCCCCTTCTCTTTGAGCAGCTGCAGAATACGGGCCCGGCGTTCGGCTGGTATTTCCATTTTCATGATCTTCTTCCTTATGAAAAGGATTATCACCTAAAAACGATCAGCATGCAAGCAATATAATTCATTTGCGATCACAGGAATATCATCATAGCCCACATTAGAAAGAAACTGATCACCAGAGTTATATTCATGGCCGCCCCGGCCGTATCTCTGTCATAGCCGAACTCGATGGAGTAGGGCACGATGGAAAAGGGGGTCGGCAGGATAAGACATATACAGATGATCTTTCTCAGGGCATACTCCACAGGCAGGAAAAACCAGACCGCCCCTACAAGGAAAAGCCCCATTCCATAGCGCAGAAGAAGCAGAGGGATGAGGCCGCCCGAGAGATGATGCCTCCAGTTGAAGTTCAGAACCAGACCCAGAACCAGAAGCACAAACAGCTGATTGGCCTTTCCTGCAATGGTCAACCATGAAACCATGAAGGGCGGAAAGGCCAGGCCGCTTATATTGATCACCAGGGAAACGATATAGGCGATCATGGGCACAGAACGGAATATAATCTTCAGAGTCCCCGACAGCCCTCGCCTGTGGCTTTCGGAGAGGGGAGAGCAGCGGTCTCCCACCATATAGGCCAGGCCGAAGATCATAAAGGCATTGCCGAAATCCACCATGGCCGCCACCTGAACGCCCAGATCGCCGAAGAGTCCCCGGAGAATGGGAAAGGCAAACATCCCGATATTCAGACCGATGCTTCCCATATACATAAGCCCCCGCAGATGGTCAGACTGCTTCCGGAAAAGAAGAACGCCCATTCCCAGTCCCGCAAATCCTGAAAGTACGGGAATCCAGGGAACCAGAAGCAGTTCACGGGGCATGGGGGCGGAGGAAAAGGTAAG
Organism: Oceanispirochaeta sp.; assembly: GCA_963556075.3. Taxonomy (GTDB): domain Bacteria; phylum Spirochaetota; class Spirochaetia; order DSM-2461; family DSM-2461; genus Oceanispirochaeta. Next base: position 1,115,639 of record CAUVYB020000002.1, read on the forward strand.
CAGAATGACAGCCGGGAAGGTGATATTCATCACAATTCTCGAAAGGAAGCGGCTGTCATCGGCCGCGAGAAAACCAATCCGTTTAAGAAGGTATCCGAAAAGGATAGTACAGAGACTCAGTAAGAAGGGAACATGCATGGCTGCATTATCAGACAGAAAAGAGACAGAAAGCAAGAATGATTATCCAAAAAGTGGCCTGTCAGGGACGAATTTTTCTGAAATGCCCCGGAGTCTCACCTGTTATCTCCCTGAAGCGGGTAAAGAAGCGGCCCGGACTGGAATAACCGCAGCGTTCGGCCACCTTGGAAACGGGGAGGGCGCTCATCCTGAGAAGATGGCAGGCATAGCGGATTCTGGCCTCTGCAATCAGCTCGACAGGACTGCGACCGTAGATCCGCCCGGTTTCCCGTGAAAGATGCTCCCGGCTGATCCCCAGCCTCTCCGCCATCTCCCCGACATTGAGAGACAGCTCCTCGGGATCATTCAGGAGTCTTTTAAACTCCCTCAGCCATGGCAGATGCCGCCCCTCATCGGCACTCCGAACTCCCCGCTTCCTGCGCTTCCCCTCCCGCAGCATACGGACCAGCTCCAGAAGAAAAATCTCCAGATCAAGAGCCTTTTGAGGCCCCCGCGACAGATCGTGGCAGAGTGAGATAAAACGGGTCCTGTCCTCATCCTCCATAAAGCCGGCAATCCTGCTCTCAGGCAGGGAAGACTGTGAGAACCCCTCCCTCTCAAGAACTTTCAGAAAAGCCGCCGGAAAGGCTATATTGAGGATTCTCATTTTCCCCCTGGAGACGAGGCTGTGTTCATCCCTGTCCCGGATAATGCAGACCATTCCCTCTTCAAGCCGGTAGTCCCTGCCGTTGATTCCGTGATGCCCCCTCCCCTTCTCCACAAGGAAGATTTCCCCGAAGTCGTGCGAGTGAACCCTTATTCCGCTGCCGGGTCCGTAATCATCCCTGTGAATATAAAAGGAGGACGATTCGGGGAGGTAGCCCTGAAGATTCAACATAGACATATCACATAATAGAATAATTATATCATTATATTAAGTATTCAAGGCACATATCAGAATAGAAAATGAATACATCAAGACCTCGGGAGAAAGAAATGACCGGTAAAGAGCGTTTTCTCAAAGCCCTGAACGGGGAGGAAGCCGACAGACTTCCTGTAACCACGCACCATCTGCAGAACTACTTTAAGAGCGAGTACATGGAAGGAAAGAACGATCAGGACTGCTTTGATGAGTTGGGACTGGATCCGATCTATTGGGTGATGGGCAACAGAGCCGATGGGGATCAGAGCCTCATATCCAGTGACATTCCCAGAATTAACGGGGCCGTTGAATCTCCCGAATGGCGTATCCATACGGAAGAGAGAGATGATCCCCAATACAGAACCATCCGCTACACCATTCATACCCCCTCGGGCGAGCTGTCCACGATAATTCAGTACAACAATATGACGGGCTGGCAGACGGAGCATCTGATCAAGGAGAAAAATGATATAGATATCATTATAAAGCACGCCCCCTTTTATGAAGCGGACTGCAGGAAGGTGGCCGAAACGGCTGAAGTCTGCGGAGACAGGGGCCTTGTCCGCGGTCATATTCCCGGATTCATGCCCTACGGTCAGCCGGGCTGCTGGCAGGACATGGCCTGTCTGGCGGGAATTGAAAATCTGATTATGGCGACCTTTGATGATCCCGAATGGGTTCACACCCTGCTGGCCTTTCTCAAGGAAAGGAAGCTTCATTATATAAAATCCCTGAAAGACGCACCCTATGATCTTCTGGAACTGGGCGGAGGGGATGCCTCGACCACGGTGATCTCACCGGATATTTTCCGGAAGTTTGCGGCTCCCTACGACAGTGAACTGATTGCCGCGGCCAAGGAAGCGGACAAGAGGATCGTCTACCATACCTGCGGCGGCATGATGCCCATACTGGAAGATATTGCAGATATGGGCCCTGCCGCCATTGAGACCCTGACTCCTCCGGGGATGGGGGGAGATGTAGACCTGAGGGAGGTAAAAAGACGTGTGGGAGACAGGGTCTGCCTGATAGGCGGCTATGATCAGGGTCTGCACTTCCTGCGCTCCACGCCCGAAGAGACGAGGCGGGCCGTCAGGGAGGCCTTTGAAGCCGCCGGAGAGGGAGGAGGTTTTATCCTCAGCCCCTCGGATCACTTCTTCGACGCCGATCCCGAACTTATACGGGCTTTCGCCGAAGAGGCGCGGAGCTGTCGATACTGATCTCCAGGCCCTGCCGGGGCGGAGCCCCGCAAAAATCTCTCCACTGCGGGAAACCGCAGCGGCGCCGCATCAGCGCAGAGAGTTCCGGACGATCAGTTTGGGAGTAAGGAGGACTTCCTTGGCGGGGCTCACGGTCTTGTGTTCGATCATCCAGAGGAGGTTTTCAATCACCAGGTCCGCATTCTCATCCAGAAGCTGATACATGGAACTGAGCCCCAGCACCTCGGTCATATAGGCGTCGTCAAAGCCCATAAGTCCGATATCCTCGGGATAACGGATCCCCTCCTCCTTCAGAAATTTGATCCCCCCGTAGGCGAGGATGTCGGCGGCATAGACGATGGCATCCACCTTGTTCCGCTGCAGCAGCTGAACGGTGGCATCATAACCGCCGTCAATATTCAGCTTGTCGAAAGAGGTCATCGAAGAGTCCAGTCCCGCCTCGTCCATGACATTGCGGAAGCTGTTCAGTCGGGTCTTAATATTGAAGTCGCTGGGTTCCCAGCCGACAAACCCCACCCTTTTATACCCCCTGGAAAGGACATAGGAGACGGCGTCGCGCATACCGTTGTAGTTATTAACACAGACCGAAACCAGATGAGAGGTATGCCCCTGCTGTACCACGGTGGGGACGTTCATCTCATAGAAGACCTCTGCCGCCTCTTCGGGAACGATGCAGCCGTAAAGGATGATTCCCGCCGTATTCTTCTTGCAGAGGGCCCGAGCCGTATCCCGGCTGATCTGTCTTTTGTGATGGAGGTTGACGATGCGAATGTCGTAGTCCATCTCCTCCAGGGTAAGGGCCATTTCACGGACCGTGGTTCCCAGAGTGTAGAGGGAGGTATTGGGCATCACCAGGGTGATTTCATCGGATTTGTCCTTCACCCTCTTCTTTCTGATCGGTGTATAGCCCAGCTCCTTGACGGCCTGCTTCACTCTCTCGGTGGTGGCCCTGCTGATCTTTGTATTTCCATTCATTACCCGGGAGACCGTGGATTCACTGACCCCGCAGTGCCGGGCTACATCGGTAATCGTAATCATATGCACTCCTGCAAACTGCTGAGACAGCTTGCACTTGGAGTATAGCATAGCAGGCCCAGAATGCAAGTAGCATTGATTATTAAGTGCAATTTACATCTATGGTCTTGCCATGTTTGCATATGCCGTATCGTAGATACGGATCACCTTCTCCGGGTCTATCTCTGCAAGGATGTTGTGAATGGAGTTGAAAACAAAACCGCCGTCCTTCTTCAGATAGTCGCAGACCTCATTCACCTCGGCAATCTGCTCTTCCGCCGTCCCCAGGGGCAAGGTGGTCTGACTGTTGATCCCTCCGCCCCACAGGGCGATTCTGTTCCGGCAGCGGTCTTTCCACTCCCTGAAACTGTGCTCTCCGGCGCTCCACTGCACGGGATTCAGAACATCAAAGCCCGAGTCGATAATATCGTCCAGGATGGAATAGATGGCTCCGCAGGAGTGGAGGAAGGTCTTCAGTCCGGGGGCATGGGAGTGGATCTCATCGTTCATCCGTCTGTAGTAGGGAACATAGAGCTCCCTGAAGGCAGGGGGAGGAAGAATGGGGGCGTTCTGTGTCCCCTGATCGTCGGAGTTGCTCATTAAAATATCGATATATTCGGCAATTTCCGGGATAAGGCGCCTGTAGTTCTCCAGGGCATAGGTGGTAGCAAGTTCATGAACCTCTTTGACATAGTCGGGATCAGTCAGACAGAACATGGACCAGGAGGCGAGACCGCCCCTGTACTTCAGCCCCATGGGAACGCCGTTGAACAGTATGGCCCTGTCCGTGGAATTTCTCGCCCTGCGGCAGTACTCCCTGATGGAGACGATCTCTTCGTCCCTCAGAAGCTTTGACTCCAGATCCTTTCTAAGCTCTTCCAGATCCTCCTTGGGAGGATCGAGCATCATCAGGTCACAGCTCTCATCTCCCTCCGCCTTATCAAACACAAAGCTGGAGGGCACCATTTTCAGATGGAGCTCTTCCTTTTGATAGAGGATGGAATCACCGTCGATGGAAAAAAGGGAAGGATCCTGGACAAGGGCATCCAGCCGTCCGTTAAAATCATAGGGTTTCCAGCGCTCCTCTTCATCGAAGGCATTGGTCCACTGATCCCGGAACACCGTAGCCACATCACAGTTCAGCCGATCCAGAACATCCCGGTCCGGCAGGGCCAGCATCTGGTAGACATCATGCACCCTGGGAGCGCACTCGGGAAGCCCGAGGGTCTTTCTCAGTCCGGGATAGGCAAAACAGCTGATTCCGGTGGACAGCATCCCCCCGAGGTCTATGGCATGGGACTCTCCAAAATTGAGGCTGTCCATGACCCTTTCTCTTCTTGTCATCTCTTTACTTGTCATATACACGCTCCCGGCATATGCTTATTACAGCAGGTTGAGTCTTTATACACCCTGAAAAGTCTCCCTACGAGTGTAAAAAGGGACAAATAATATGCATATTCGGCCAAACAAAAAAAAGTTGTTCACTCTTAAGCAAAGATTCAACGGCAAAGGCAAGCTGGGAAACCGGGAGTTCTGGGTCCAGACAGGCAACTACCTCGACTTCCACGGCGGTAGAAACAGGCTCCACCGCCACTCCTACTACGAGGCCTGTCTTGTCCTGGAAGGCAGGGGGACCTTCTCCTACGGTGATAAGGAGTACAGACTGCACAGGGGAGATCTCTTTATTGCTGCCCCAGGAGTCGTCCATGAGATCATCTCCCACCCGGAAGAGCATCTGAAGATACAGTTCCTGGCCTTCAGCTTTGAAGGATCAGCCCCTGATGAAACACTGCAGGACGGCAGCATCACTTCTTTTATAAGAGAGCACCGCATCCTTATAGAAGACTGCCGCCGCTTTGAATCGCTTTTCCGTCTGCTCAAAGAAGCCTCCCTCGAAACGAACCCGGCCCTGAGACAGATAAGGAATATCACTCTTATTTCACTGATTATCCAGGAGATCATCCTGGCGTCAACGGAGAAACCGGATGAGAATCCGACCGAGCTCATCGGCGATGTACGGATACAGAACGCTCTTCAGTATATGAAGGATAATGTCTTCCGCAGGCTTACGGTGGAGGAGATCGCCTCCCATGCGGGAGCCAGTCCCCGCTCCCTCCGACGCCTTATAAAGGAAAAGTACGATATGACTGTGGCGCAGAAGAGTTTCAGGCTGAGAATAGAAAGCGCCGCCCGCTACCTGGTATCCCACCCGGAACAAACCGTTGCCGAGATCAGCAGCCTTTACGGTTTTGAGAATCCATCCGATTTCTGCCGGGGGTTCAGAAAGCTGACGGGCTCCTCCCCCGGCCGCTACAGGGAGAACAAGGGTACTTCATTCATAGAATAAAAGGAAAGACCTTATTCGTCCTCTGAGACTCAATCCCTTAAGAAGGGGGCAGCTTTGCCTAGCGCTGTCTCTCCGCCAATGCAACTTGCACTACAAAGCCCTTTTTAATCAGCTTTATTTGCAGAAAAAATTTGACAGCTGCAAATGGCCATGATATTATGCAAATCACAGTGCAATTTAAAGGCTTTCATTGCACTACATTTGCATAAACAATCAAAACGGAGGATATCCATGAAAAGAACCCTTAGCGTCATTATTCTGGTGAGCATTACCGCTCTGTCTCTGCTCAGCATCTCCTGCAGTAAAAAACAGGAAGCCGCGTCCGCTCCCGAAGCAGCGGCAGAGCCTGTTGAGATTCAGTTCTGGACAAGACAGACCCAAAGCGACAGACAGGAACAGATTCAGGCTCTTATCGATGTATTCAACATCCTGAACCCCGAGATCAAGGTTACCATGCTTGCGGTTGAGGAGAACGAGTTTCCCCAGCAGCTGGCCGCCGCCGGCGCCGCCAACCGCCCCAACCTGATAGAAATCAGCGCCTACCGCTCCATGAGCTTTTATGAGGAAGGTCTGGTTGACGCCGATGCTACAGGCAAAGTCGTCGATATGATTGGTAAGGACGCCTTCTACCCCGGCTCCCTTGACGGTGTTAAGATGAGCGACGGAAAATACTTCGGCGTACCCTTCCACTTCTCCGCACAGGGATTCTGGTACAGAACAGACTGGTTTGAAGAGGCCGGACTCGAGCCCCCCACCACCTGGGACGCCATCCTGAAAGCCGCCAAGTACTTCACCGACCCCGCCAACAAGCAGTACGGTATCCTGATCGGAACCAAGCCCGAAGGTTATACCCAGCAGGTGTTCACTCACCTGGCTACCGCCAATGACGCCCATATCTTTGATAAAGACGGAAATCTGGCCATCAGCAGCCCCGAGTTCGTAGAAACCGTGAATCTGTACAAGGAACTGTCCCAGTACAACCCTCCCGGACCCCAGACATGGAGAGCCAGAGACTACTACCTCCAGGGTAAGATGGCCATGTTCTACTACTCCACCTATATAATGGATGACCTGTCCATCGCTGAAGTGGCGGCCTCCTCCCTCTCTTCCGAGAACTTCGCAGACCTCGAAGGTGCCGAGTTTGATGCCGACCTGGTCAACAAGACAGGATTTGTTTCCACCATCACCAACACTAAGTCCACCGGTTACGGTGAGATCATGACTCTCAGTGTCCTGAACTCCGACGATTCCGCCAAGACAGCTGCCGCCCAGAAACTGGCCGCCTACTTTATGGATGAAGAGAACTACGTGAAGTACCTCCACATCCAGCCCGGCGGACTCCTGGCGACCAAGACCGCAACTCTGGAAAGCCCCGAGTTCATGGCCGACCCCAAGGGTGTTTACGGACGCTACGGCAAGGACAAAATCATGGAAATCGCCAGTGGTCTCGGAAACATCGAAGACTTCCTGAAGAAAGACGGTTTTGTATTCGCCGACTCCGCTACCATCCTTTCCAAGAACATCCTGGCCCAGATGCTCTACAACGTAACCATCGAAGACAAGGATGTGGATGCTGAAATTGCAGCCGCTGAAAAAGAGATCGAAAGACTTCTTGAGAAATAAGATTAAACCCCTCTTTATGAGGATTGGGAATGTCGCCGCCTGCGGCGGCATTCTTCATTTACGGCCTCTGTGGAACTGTGCGACAACGGTTCTGCAGGGCGGGGCAGCAGCCCTGAGACAAAACCCATATTCTTTGCATGAAACCGTCAGGCTTCGGCAAAAGATAACCGTGACTCAAGCAGAGCCGCGGGCAACAAGGAGAAAATCATATGAGCATTGGGTTGGCCAAAAGACAGGATGAGAGAATGGCATGGGCTCTGGTTGCTCCCGCCGTACTGGTCGTAGGATTGCTGATTGCCTATCCGACCATCCTTAACTTCATCCTCAGCTTTTTCGACGTAAACCTGGACGGAAGCAAAGAATTCGTCGGGATGTCGAACTACAAAAATCTTCTTACGAATCCTGCTTACTACAGCTCCATCTGGACCACATTTCTGTTCCTGGTCGGTTCAGTCGCCGGCTCCACACTGCTGGGACTGGGAACAGCCCTTCTCATGAACAGGGAGTTCCCCTTCCGTTCGGTCATAAGAACCCTGATCATTCTGCCCTATTTCGCACCGGTTATTTCCATGGTATTCGGATGGCAGTTTATCTTCGATCCCGTCAACGGTATCTTCAACTTCGTTTTTGCCGATCAGCTTCATCTGATCAGCCCCGATACCAACCTCATAGGTGATCCCGACTCGGTACTCTGGGTACTGATAGCCTTCACCACCTGGAAGTACTTCCCCATTACCTACCTCCTGCTTCTCTCCCGGCTGCAGCTGATCGACAAGAGCATGTACGAGGCGGCCAGAATCGACGGCGCCAATCAGTGGCACTGCTTCTGGAACATCACCCTGCCTGAGATTGAGTTCGTACTGGGAACCACCATCCTTCTGAGAATCATCTGGAACCTGAACCGTTTCGAGGACATATACCTCCTCTCACCCCAGATTAAAACCCTCTCGGTATTTACTTATGAGCAGGCCTTTACGGGAGTGATCGACCAGGGCCTCGCGGCATCGGCCGCCTTTATCCAGCTCTTTCTGGCTGGTATCGGCATCATCTACTACATCAAGAAGATACTGAAGTGGTAGGAGGAGAGTAAGAATGAATAATAATGCTGTAAAAAGAGTTCTCGGAAAGGTATTTTTCACCCTGGCAGTTATCGCCATCGTTGCGTTCTGCCTCTTCCCCTTCCTGCAGATCCTCTCGGTATCCGTCAAGGATATCCATGACATGGCCAATCCCTCCCTGATCCCCAGGAAGATCCACCTGGACTCCTACAAGGAACTGCTGGGAATGAAGCCCATCAATGCCGTTCAGAACGAGGCCATTCAGGCCATCGTGGACAACCCCAGGCTGACGGAAGAGCAGAAGAACATGCTTCTGGAGAAATACCAGAACAAGAACCCCTTCCCCTTCCCCCGCTATATGCTGAACTCCTTTGTCCTGTCCATCGCGGCTACCATGTTCTCCATGACCCTGGCTGTGTTCGCAGCCTACGCCCTTGCCAGGCTGGAATTCAGAGGCCAGACCATACTGAGAAGAGGAACACTCTTTGTCTACCTTCTGGGAGGGGTCATACTGATGGTGCCCCTCTACCAGATGGGTACCGCCATGGGGCTGACCAGCTCCCCCGCCGGAGTGTTCTTCTTCATGATCCTGATCTACATCATGCAGACCCTCCCCCTGGCCCTCTATATGCTGGGGAACTACTTCCGCGGTATATCCACATCCATTGAAGAGGCGGCCCTGATCGACGGTTACGGCAGAGTCAGCATCATCGTCAAGATCATCGTGCCCCTGTCACGGCCCGTACTGATCACCGTATTCGTCTACTGCTTTATCATCGCCTGGAACGAATACCTCTATGCGTCCGTATTCCTGAAGCCCTTTAATGATATGCGGACCCTGTCTGTCGCCATCCAGGCCCTGTTCCATTCCAAGAACAGTATCTGGGACAGAATCATGGCCGCGTCCACCCTGACCCTGGCTCCGGTCATCCTGTTCTTCTTTATGCTTGCCAAGAACATGGTTTCCGGTCTGTCCGACGGCGGTGTCAAGGGTTAATCAAATCAATATACGGTCCGTGTCTTTCCAATCAGAAGCTGCGGATCGATGTAGTGATCCGGTTCGTGTCTTCCCCTGCGGGAGAAGGGGCCGGAATTGCAAAAGGGGAAAAAAGGAAATTCTGATAGATCTCTAGGAGATGAGGTTAAAATGAATAAAAAATATACCGCTCATATACTGTCGCATACCCACTGGGACAGAGAATGGTATCTGAACAGTCCCTACACCAACGAATGGCTGATCCCCTTCTTTGATGGCCTGTTTGCCATGCTGGAAAAAGAACCTGACTATAAGTTCATTCTGGACGGTCAGCTGTCCATGATTGAAGACTACTTCGAAGAACTGTCTAAAAACGGGATGTCCGTATCCGCCGCTAAAAGACGGATAAAGGGACATGTAGACCGCAAGGCTCTCTCTATAGGTCCCTACTATCTGCAGCCCGACTGGCAGCTGCTCAGCGAGGAGTCCCTGGTCAGGAACCTTCTTATCGGAGGTAAACTGGCCGAAGGCCTGGGAGGCAGTATGAAATCAGGCTGGCTTCTGGACAACTTCGGCCAGATCTCCCAGACCGCCCAGATCCATAAGCTCGCCGGAATCACCGGTCTCTTCGCCTGGAGAGGTGTGGCCATGGATCCGGAGAATGTGAAGCATGAGTTTATCTGGGAAGCCCCCGACGGAACGCAGCTGCTTTCCATCTACCTCTTGAACAGCTATAGAAACGTTATGCGCCTGGCCGAATACAGCGATCTGATGCATCAGCGTATGGATGCGGAAGTGGAGAAGCTGAAACCCTTCCTTACCACAAACAATGTTCTGATGATGAACGGCTACGACCAGGAGATGATCCCCGACGATATCCAGCCCTACATCAAAAAAGGAGAGCTGGACGGAAAGGACTACAGAACCATACAGAACGACCCGGACAGCTTTATCAAGGCCGTGGCCGCCGAAAATCCCGACCTCCCGGTTCTCAAGGGAGCCCTCTACAACGGCCGGTTCATCTCCGTATTCCCCGGGGTCATGTCCGCCCGTATGTACCTGAAGATCCAGAACGACCAGATGCAGAAGCTCATGGAACAGCGGGTCGAGCCCATCTCCCTGATGGCCAGCCAGCTGGGTGACGACTACGGCAAGAGCCAGATTGACTCAGCCTGGAAACTGCTCCTCAAAAACCACCCCCATGACAGCATCTGCGGTGTAAGTATCGACGATGTTCATAAAGATATGGAAAACCGGACCCGTCAGGTTCACCAGCTGGGCACCGCCCTTCTGGAAGACAGACTGTCCGTCCTGGCCGGCGCCGCCGACACCTCCTCCTGCAATGGAGACGAGGCTCTTGTGGTTTACAACTCTCTGATGAAGAAGAGAAACGCCGTAGTGGAATACAAGGGGAAGACCCGCTATGTGGGCGACATCCCTGCCATGGGTTTCAAGGTTGTCGGTTCTGAAGAGACTCCCGCCGATTCTGTTAAATCTGATGCAAACGGAGCCGAAAACGCTCTGATCAAAATTGAGATGAACCCCAACGGTTCCTTCGACCTGACCTACAAGGAAACAGGCAAGGTATACAAAAACCAGGGACTGTTGGAAGATATGGGCGACTCGGGAGACGAGTACAACTACTCCTTCCCCGACCAGGACAAGCGCTTCACCACAGAAAATACCAAGGCCAGGATCGAACTGATCCGCAGCAGCGCCTGGGAAGCATGCTACCGGGTATCCTATACCATGGAACTGCCCGTATCCGATGTAAACGGGCACAAAGAGCGCAGCAGCGAAACACTGCCTATGCCCGTTGTCAGTACCATCACCGTGGAAGCGGGATCCCCCGTCGTCAAATGCCGCACCAGCCTGAAGAACACCGTCAGGGATCACAGAATCCGGGTGCTCTTCCCCAGCGGCATCGATGCGGAAACCTGCTACGCCGCCAGCCCCTTCGACATTACCGAGCGTCCCGTTCATATCGCCGACTACGACGAGAGCGAAATTCCCGAGCATGTGCGCAAGGTTATCGTCGGCGCCCGGGAAGCCAAGCCCTCCACCTATTTCCACACCAGGGAGTATCTGGACCTGAATACGGGAGACCAAGGTCTGGCCGTATTCAACAAGGGTCTGCCCGAGTACCAGATCATCGAAACCGGTACGGTCGCCCTGACCCTCTTCCGCTCGGTCGGATGGATCGCCAAGGAGATCAACACAAGACTGGGAGACGCCGGTCCCGAGATCTACACTCCCGACGCCCAGTGCCTCAGGGAGATGAGCTTCGAATACGCCGTCTGCCCCCATACGGGAGACGCCTACTCCGGCGTCAGCACCCTGGCGGACGACTACAACAACGACGTGATCGCCGTGACCACGGATATCCATAAGGGAGCCCTGGGAACCGAGAAGTCCTGGCTTTCCCTGGACAAGGATTCCGCAGGCTGCGTGAAAATAACCGGTATAAAGAGAAGCGAAGATGGCGGCGCTCTGATCGTCAGAGGGGCCAACCTTTCGGACAAGGCGACGGATGTGACCATCAGCACCGCCTGGAAGAGCGGTAAGGCCGCCCTGGTGAATCTACTGGAAGAGGAGATGAGTCCCCTTAAATCAGACAAGGGCAGCGTCAGCTTCCCTGTGAAATCCAAGGAGATTTTCACTCTGAAAATTGAGATCGAAAAGGAAGAGGGCACAGCGGCAAAACCCGCTCCCTCGATCCTTGAGGTCCCCGAACGCAGGGAAGACTTCAGCGGCTACGAAACGGCTTATTACGTCACCGAAGAGGATATTTCCTCCGAGATGGATAGAGCCGGCGCCCTGGAAGAGAAGATTGAAGACCCCATGTGGCGGAGAACGGCCCTGGAAGCCCAGCTGTCGGTGATCCTCTCCCGCCACAGAAAGGATGAGGTGAAGATCCGCGAACTGGGTTACGGGCTCAACGAGGCCCGGGTCCACCGCCGGATTCACGACTATCTTAATGCAAACTTTCCCACAGACGAGGACTGATAACCAGGCTGAAACTGTGTGAATTTCTCCTTTGTTCCGGCCGGGGGCTCCGTTGGGGTCTCCGGCCCTCTTTTTATACAAAAAGGAGGGCCGCCCAGCGGACGGCCCGGAAAGGAGTATTATGAGAAGATGACAGCTCCCAGACTCTCAACCAAATCATACATGACTTCAACAGCCAGGCTGTATAGCAAAACACTACTCCGTATTATTCGGCAGGGCCTCGCTGATAAAACCCTTTCCCGAAGGCACGGTATAGTCGGTGATCCCTTTTGAAAAGGCAAACTGATGAAGCCGTCCCAGGGGCCGGGGCTCAAAGGAATAGCTAACCAGGCTGCGGTCAGAAACCATGCACTTCAGATCTTCTTCATGCAGACATTTCCGGAGGGCCACATGCCTGAGACGACCTGCAATTACAATCTCCCGATCAACAAGATTTTCCATTTCTTTCGGATCTTCTTCCAGATTAAAAAGCTGCTCTCTGCCGCCGTTGGCCATATAGATATATTTCCATTTCTTATACCGGACCATCAACTTGAACTGCCTGGTCTCCGGCCTTCCGTGGAAGGAGAATAGGAACTCTCTCCTGTCTTTCAGAATATCAATCCCGTCTCTGAGCTCCTGCCGCCCCGCCAGTCCCGTAGCCAGGCCGAAAAGGTCCGTCAGGCTGACAAGATCATCGGACTTCCGATTACCCTCTATTCCACCGGCAGGATGACTGACAAGGAAAGGAATCCTGACCGAAGCCTCATAGAAGCACTCCTTCTGCCAGGCATGATGGTCCCCCAGCATGTCGCCGTGATCCGCAAAAAAACAGATCATTGTATTGTCCGCATCGGGCCTCTTCTCCAGCTCATCCAGAATCTTTCCGATGCAGGAGTCGATGTAGGAGATCTCACCGTAGTAGCGGGTCTTCAGGTTCCTGGCCCAGGCATCGTTGATCTCATCGGAGTAGACGATATAGTTCATCCAGGGTATCTGCTCGTCATAGTGATCGTCTTCGATATCACCCTTGACGGGATTACTCATCCCGTCGGGATCGTACATCCGGTTAAAAGGAATAGGCGGAGCGCAGGGGGGATGAGGGCCGATAAAGGAGACCATCCCGAACCAGGGACGCTCATCCTCGGTCCTTAACTGCTCGATCGTCCTGTCCGCCACAAAGCTCTCTACCGTCAGCTCCCCGGGAAGGGAGCTCAGCTGGGGGGCATAGTACATATTCGTCCGCTCGCCGTGAAGCTGTTCCAGATGAGAGTACTCGGGATGTTCGTCCTCAAGGAAGCGGGCGAAACCGTCCCGGGATCGGTTCTCGGGGCTGTCCCACATCTCCTCGGTATGGATCTGGGTTTCAAATCCCAGCTCCTCGTACTGGTCCGGGAAGGTATGGAACTTGCCGATCCCGAAGGTCCTGTAGCCCGCATCGCTCATAACCCGGGGAAGATAGGAGCCTGTCCAGCTTTCCATTCCCGCCTCCTCGACAGCCGCCGCGGGATTCACAGGAAGTTCATTGCAGTAGCAGCCCATGGAACAGGAGTCCCTTCCCGTCCTGATGCTGTAGCGGGCGGGAATGCAGACGGGACAGGAGGAGTAGGCGTTGGTAAAGCTCACTCCCCGCGCCACAAGGCGATCCAGATTCGGCGTTCTGATCACGCCGTTCCCCAGGGAGGAGATACAGTCGTAGCGGAACTGGTCGCACATGATGTAAAGGATATTCGGTCTTTTCATCTCAGGTCCTACCACCACTTGATCAGATCGGTGACCTCATTTCGCAGATCAACGAAGTCCTGACTGGAAACCTTCCGCGGCCGGGGAAGCTCATTCATCAGCTCGGTTTTCACCTTGGTCGGCTTGTTTGTCATCACGAGGATGCGGTCACTCAGATAGACGGCCTCTTCAATATTGTGGGTTATGAAGATGATGGTGGTCTTCGTTTTCTCCCAGAGATTGAGAAGCTCATCCTCCAGCTTGTACTTCAAGTTCAGATCCAGCTGCCCGTAGGGCTCGTCCATCAACAGGACATCCGGCTTGGTGGCAAAGGCTCTGGCGATAACCACCCGCTGCAACATACTGGCTGAAAGTTCACTGGGATAGTACTTCCTGTGCTTCTCCAGATTGACCATGGAGACGGCCTCATCCACCCTTTCATTGATCGTATTCTGATCATAGCCCTTGATCTTGAGTCCATAGGCGATATTCTGCTCTACATTCAGCCATGGAAAGGTGGAGTACTCCTGAAGGATATAGGCCAGATGATGCTTCCGGGGATCCACATCCTCGCCGTCAAGCTTGATGGAGCCTCCGTTGATATCGATGATCTTGGTCAGACTGTTGAGAAATGTCGTCTTTCCGCAGCCCGTTGGCCCGACGATCACAAGGAACTCGCTCTCCTTGACGGAGAAGGAGATATCATCAAGCACGAGGAGATCCCCGTAGCTTTTGCTGAGATTCTGTACAGATACTTTTTCCTTAACCACTACTCTACCCCCTCTCTCAGATCTACCAGAGAACTGATCTCTTCCCTCAGAGCCAGAAACTCCGGAGACACCAGACTCCGCGGGCGGGGAAGATCGATTTTATACTCTTTCATGATCTGTGCCGGACACTCTGTCAGAATGACGATTCTGTCGGCAAGGTACAGGGCCTCTTCGATGTTATTGGTCACAAAGACAACCGTTCTCTTCTCTTTCTCCCAGATCTTCTCCACTTCCTCTTCCATCATATATCTGGTCTGGGCATCCAGATGGCCGAAGGGCTCATCCATAAGGATGATTTCAGGATCATTGCAGTAGGCCCGGGCAATGCCGACCCTCTGCTGCATGCCTCCCGACAGCATGACGGGGAAGTGTTTTTCAAAACCCTTCAGCCCCACCAGATCGATATAGTACTGGGCCTTCTCTCTCCGCACCTTTTTGGAAACGCCCCTTGCCTTGGGACCGAACTCCACATTTCCCATAACCGTAAGCCAGGGGAAGAGGGCCGTTGTCTGATACACCATGCCGACCCGGGGATCCATCCCCGTCAGAGGCTTGTCTTCAATGGCAATCTGTCCTCCGGAAATGGATTCCAGACCGGCCAGCATCTTCAGCAGGGTCGTCTTACCGCACTGACCGGCTCCGAAGAGAACAAGGAATTCATTCTCTTCAATCTCCAGGCTGATATCATCCAGGATCAAGGCTTCCCCATGCTCCACCTGGTAGCTCTTGGATACACTATCCAGTTTAATCATTGCCTTTTCTTTGCTTAGCGGCTTCGTACTGACCATCTGCACAACCTCCTTTCACTGTCTCTAAGTATGGCGGCCAGAATAAGACCGACGCCTCCGATGGAGATCATACCTATAACATTGTTTTCAATTCGTCCTGTCTGCATTCCCGCAAGAATAAGCCAACCGGCGCCCTCTCTTGCCGTGATCATCTCGGCGGCCAGTACCGCCATCCAGCTTGTGGACAGAGAGGTCTGCAGCCCGGTAAAGATATAGGGCACACTGTAGGGCAGTACGATCTTTCTGAAAATCTGATTTTCCCGGGCTCCCAGCACCTTGGCGACGCCGATCAGCTCCTTGCTGACATGCTGGGCTCCGTCCATGGTGTTCATCACCATCTGGGAAAACCCTCCCATAAAAATGATAAAATAGATGGTAGGCTCGCCGATCCCGATCCACAGTATGGCCAGAGGAATCCAGGCGATTCCGGGAATGGGACGGATGATGCTGAAGATCGGGTAGATGACGGCATGAGCCATCTTCGAATGTCCCATGGCCAGGCCGATCAGGACTCCGCACACAGAAGAGAGAATATAACCCACAAGCACCCGCTTCAGACTGATGGCGATATGCCCCAGCAGGGTGTATTTTCCTATGGGACTGACAAAGGCGGCCAGAAAGGCCTTGATGGAGAAGATGGGTGTTGGAAATATCTTCCCGAAGTTTGTAAACAGACAGGCCAGATGCCAGAAGAACAGAAACATAAGGATTCCGAAAAAGCCATAGGCCCAGGTCTCCCTGGAGTCTTTTGTCATCAATACTTTAGTCATGACCTCCGTCCCCCTTTAACAAATTTTCTTTCCAGAAAGCTCAGCCCTTCCATCATGGCGGCGCCGAACATACCGATGACCAGAACCCCCACGAATACCACGTCTATACGGCCCACAAGGCGGGCGGTCTGAATCATATAGCCCAGTCCCTTTGTTGAGGCGATGAGCTCCGCCGCAACAAGAGAGACCCAGGAACCGTTAAGGGCGACTCTTGCACCGGTGAAGATCATGGGCGCCGCGGAGGGGATGGCCACAGAGAACAGAACCTGATGATCAGAGGCCCCGAATGTCCGGGCGACCCACTTATGAACATCTTTGGTCTGCTTGATCCCGCTATAGGAGTTGATAACCGCAGGAATAAAGGCTGCGATAAAGATAACCGAAACCTTGGACATGATTCCGATCCCGAAGAAGGTGATCATGATGGGAACCCAGCCCACCGGAGGGATGGGTTTAATCAGGTCGAACAGAGGCCTGAAGAACTTGTCGAATTTATCAAACCAGGCCATGCTGATTCCCAGGGGCACACCGATAACAATACCGAAGCAGAACCCTATCAGAGCCTCTTTCAGACTCATCAATATATGAACTCCCAGAACATTGCCGTCGGGATTTTTATTCGTAAGCTTGTAGATAAATGTCTCAAACAGTTTTACCGGTGCCGGGAGCTTCCTGGCCGAGATGATCCCTGTTGTGGAGATCAGCTGCCAGAGGAAGATAAAGACCAGCAAAGAAGCGATTGAAATGAATATGTATTTCGTTTTCTCTTTCAATTGTTTTTCCTTAAAAAAAGGCAGTTAATAAGAACTTGTCCTGTTAACTGCCTTACAAAGATGTTTCTGCCTGGTGATTAGTCGGCAAGAACCTCTTTCCACATATCGTCTACCACATTGCTCTTGAACATCTCAGCCTGCTCGGGCTCGATGTTTCCAATGTATGAATAGAAGTCGGCGATGGCTGATTCGGCCTTTCCGTAATCCATGCTCTTCTGAACTTCGGGGGTGATAAGGATTCTCAGCTCGGCTTCCTGTTTTGCCGCATCGAGGTTTCCTTCTCTTCCGTTCTCTTCGTACCACTTCACAAGCATTCTGGCCTTAAGGTCATGATCCGCTTCCAGCTCCTCGGCTGCACGGTAAACAAGTTCCATATAGGTCTTGATGGCCTCTCTCTTGTTTTCATAGGCGTCATTGGAAACTATCAGGTCTCCTGTGGACATAACAAAGTCAGAGAGGGTGGCGATGGGAACCCAGCCGTACTTGTCACCGACCGTCAGGGACCAGGGAGTGGGGAAGGCCGCGATATCGCCTTCGCCGGTTGCGAAGACCTGCTCACCGGTCTGATAGTCCATGGGAACCTTGCTGACATCATCAACACCGACGCCGATTCTTTCCAGATACTCGATAACCAGCTGATGGAGAGAAGTACCGGGGGCGAAGATAATAGTTTTTCCGGCAACAGTTGCAGGATCTCCGTAAACACCGGGATAGGTGGGATTAAAGCCCTTGGCCTTTAGGATATCACTGTCCTTTCTTACGAAAAGGGTGTCCCCTCTGGTTTCCTCATAGTTTCCTACAAGCTTCGCATCCGTATTGATAACACCGAATACATAGGCGGCGCCCTGAAAACCGATGTCCCAGAGGCCGGCGGCCAGCGCTTCGTTGGCGGTGGAACCGTTGGAATAGACCTGGAGATCCACATCGAGACCAGCCTCTTCGGCCCATCCTTTGTCTCTGATGTACATGGCTACAACGCCATTGAAATAAGGCTGAATCTGAACACCAAGCTTTGTCATTCCCTCTTTTTCGGGGCTGCTTTCTTTGGAACCTTCGGCAAATGCAGAAAAGCACAGGGTCAGGGTCAGAATAACAAATAAAATCTTTTTCATAAGATCTCTCCTTTTTGTTTTTCTATATTGTCTCTCCGGGATCCATGATAAATACAGGATCTAAATCGTCCTCTTTTTTCCAAATTCAGTATACATAAAAATCGCCCTCAAAGAGAGTTGTAATATTCCGTGGGTCATTTTGCACTTATCCGTATATGGGAGCAAGAAAACAGTATCCCCCCGGCTAACCGACTCATATTTACTTGCTCTTTGATTTAACAGTGCTAGAATGAAAAAATCATCAGAGGGGGTGTTGTGAAACAAAGAGCAAAGCTGAAACTGCATACCATACTTTCCATTTTCATCTCTTTGATTCTGCTGTGTATTATTCCCGGACTGGGACGATTGTCTCTCTCCCTGTTCAAGACGAGAACCATCGAAAGCTTTGCCGACAGCAGACGGGATACCCTGCTCCAGATCAGTGTCAGCGTCAGTGAGTACTGTGAAAAGATCGAACTTCTCTCTTCTTCGTACTCGGATATAGACTATATAAACGAACAGGCGGCTCTTTCCTCGGACCGGATAGATATCGAAGAGTTCAGAAGTAGTATAAACAGTTTGAAACAGAGAATAGACAGATCATTCTTCTTTCCTGAGATAGAGTACGAACTGCAGATCCTATGCGCTAATGGATTGTCTTATTCCTCTAACCCTGACCATCTGCAACCCCTGCAAGAACTTCCTCGGAAAACCTGGTTTTATAAGGCAAAAAAACAGAGTTCTCTTACACTTTGGCAGAGCAATATTCTTTTTAAAGGGGATGGCGAGAAAACAAACGTAGTATCCCTTGTCACATTTATCAGGGACGAAGAGGGCAGACATCTGGGAGCCATCCTCGTCAACCTGAACGAAAGACAGCTTCATACCATCTACTCCCAGATAATTGGATTTCAGAGCACCATATACCTGGTGGACACGAAGGGTCAGATTGTCTCCCACCCCATACTCTCCATGGTGGGCCGCTTCTTTTATGATATGGAGATTTTCAACTCCTTTTTCCAGCAGAAAGACTGGGCACAGATTATAAAATCAGAGAGGGAGTATCTTTTCTCCAGATATATTTCTGCTGAAATCCCATGGATTGTCGTGGAAGAGATCCCCATGGCCGTTATCATCAATCCTCTGCTGGAAATAACAAAGATCATCAACTTCCTGACGGTGATTCTTCTTTTCCTGTCAGTGATCGTCGCCATATTCTTTTCCAGAAGGATCTCCCTGCCCTTTGAAATACTGGCTGAGACGATGGAAAAGGCAGGCAAAGGAGATCTCACAGTCCGTTTCGAGAAAAAAGGCTTTGAAGAGTCCTACAACATGGCCGAAAGCAGTCAGAACTTTGTAGACAGGATTCAGTCTCTTATAACCGAGGTCCAGACGATACAGCAGGAAAAACAGAACAGCGAGCTGGAGTTTCTGCAGATGCAGATCAATCCCCATTTCATATACAACACCCTTTTCTCCATCCGCTGCATGGTAGATATCGGCGCCAACGACAAGGCCAGTGAAACACTGAACCGCTTTACCAATATGTTACAGAAGGTGCTGCGCATAAAATCCCCCATGATTACGATACTGGACAATATCGACTACCTGGAAGATTACAGCTTTATCCTCTCCCAGCGCTTCGGAGCCCTCTCTCTCGACTACGAGCTGGAACAGGGAATAGAACAGTGCGGCATATTGAAATTCATACTTCAGCCTCTGGTCGAAAACAGTGTGTTCCATGGATTTGCGGATGGAATCAGAGAAGACTCTTACATTAGAATATCTTTCAGGACGAAAGGAACGGATTTTATTGAAATAGCCGTCAGTGATAACGGCTGCGGAATGGCCGAGTCAGTAAGAAAAGAGGTACTGAATTCTCCTGAAGTAAAAAAGGAGAATCACATAGGTCTGCTTAATGTGTACAAGAAACTTCAGCTCTATTATGAAGACAAGGCGACCATGAGCATTGAATCGGAAGAGGGAAGAGGTACGGATATATTTATCACCATCCCGAAGACAGAGGAGTTCTATGAAGATTCTGATCGTTGATGATGAAATGATGATCAAGGAGTGGCTGAAGCATACCATATCCTCTCTGCCTTTCGAAATTGATCTGCTTGAGACGGCTTCCAATGGTCTGGAGGCTCTTGAACGTATCAAAGAGACCCGATTCGACCTGATCTTTATTGATATAACGATGCCCCGGATGAACGGGATAGAACTGCTTAAGAAGCTGAATGACCAGGCTGTCGATTCGATGCTGATTGTCCTCAGCAGCCACGATGAGTTTCAGTTTGCCAGAGAAGCCATCAAGTATCATATATCAGAGTATGTGTTAAAGAACGAGTGCTCAAAAGAAAAGCTCACCGAAATACTCCATTCATGCCATGAGAAGAGTCAGAACAACCGGAAAAACAGTCTGACCGGTGAATTTATGGAACGAGTCCTGAAGGGAACGCCACCTCAAACGGGAGTCGATCTCGTCAGAACAGCCTTTCCAGGGATTTCAGGAAAGCTCTTCTTCATCTCCGCAGGGAAGATGGATACAGACAAGATCCCCGACAAGCTTCAGGGCTCCGGTTTCTCTTTGGAGCACGAAGGCCTGGTCGGCAGAGTAGAAGACCTTGCCTTTTCTCTGTTTTCCATAAAGAGCAGAGATGAGAGCAGCAGTTTCAACTACAACTACTCAGAGCTGCTTTACAAGAGTCTGGGCACAAGAGTTTTCTGCGGAAAACTATGCCGGAATTATGAGGAGATTCTGCCGGAGTGCAGAAGCAGCTGGACAGGGTATCAGAATCTGTTCTACATCTCCGAGAATCACTCATCCCAGCTCTGCAGCTTCAGGGATTTTGATACCAATACCGTCGACAGCCTTTGCGAGACAGCCATATCGGATATCCGTTCCTACAACAAGGAGAAGACAGTAAGCGATATTCACGAAATGAACAGCTATTTCTCAACAGCCAGACCAACAGATGTAGAATCGCTTATCAACGTCTACCTGTCCCTGGTAAGCACCTTCATCATCTTCAACAACAGCAAGTCCAGAGACATTACCAGAAAACTGGACGCCATAAGGCAGTCTGTCACAGGGATCGACTGTTTTGATGAACTCTCGGCCTGGATAGTCAGTATGTTTGAATCCAATATTGATCTGGTCGACAGAAGCCGCTATTCGGAAGCCGTTGAAAAGTCCATTGAATTTATCGAGCAGAACTACCAGAGCATCGTCAATGTGTCAGAGATCGCCGATCATGTAAATCTGAGCCCGGATTACTTTTCCCGGCTTTTCCGGAAGGAAGTGGGAGAAACCCTCAACTCCTATCTGATTAATTTCAGACTGGAGAAGGCTTCTATAATTCTGATATCAAGCAACCTGTCCATTCAGGAAGTGGCCCGGAAGGTCGGCATAGAAAACGGCAGCTACTTCTCAAAGTGTTTCAAGAAGAAATTCAACACCCAGCCCATACAGTTCAGGGTTCAGACCAAGCAGTCTGAATGAGCCCCTCCCGGCTCTCAGGCAGCTCAGTTTTCTTTCAATAGAAGCAGGCCCTGCAGAGAGGATACATGATCTGGAAAAGAGAGGCTTTCAAGGTATTCTCCCTCTGCAGAGAAACGGATCAACTGTCTTCCCTTCCCTCCGTTATCCGGACCATGCCCCTGCCAGTTGGCGACAAGAATCGAGTCATCATTACAGACAGAGAAACTGGCATAGAAGAAGGGATTCAGCTCTTCCGGGACCTCTCCCTTTCCTCCGAAGGTGGACAGCAGTTTGCCATCCTTTGAGAACCGGGCCATAAAGGCACCATAGCCTGCGGAGACAAGGAAGGAGCCGTCCTTCAGCACAAGGCTCTTCCAGGCATGAAGAAATCCATCGGCTGAAAGTGTCATCATGGTATTCAGCTTTTCATCGCACACCCTGATATGATCATTTGTGGAGAGCAGAAACCTTCCGTCCCGGGCGACCGTCATCAGCCTGACATAGTCTCCCGCCATAGTCTCCGAATCAATGACCCTGTCATCACCATCCAGTGTAATGACACAGACCCCTTCATTCCCTTCCAGATTCAGTCCCGTCAGCACTGTCGTCCCGTCGGACCTTCTGAACGCTGATGTTACCCCTGTCCAGAGGGAGCAGTCATGAACGATCTCCCCGTACCTTATATCGAAGATACAGTATCCCCTGTCATAGCCCATCAGCACCCGGGCTCCGTCCAGCCTCTGCAGGGCCCGGGCAGTCGGATAGTCTGCCAGGGATTTTATCCAGCATACTCCGCCGGCCGTATCCGCACGGAGCAGATTCTGTTTTCCCTCATCAATCCCTATAAAATCGTATTGCACTTGCATCATATGGTCCTTAATGTCCTTCAAACAGAGACAAAAAGAGGGTTGAGATTCCCGCATGCCACTCCCACAACGGCCTCTCCCTCACGGGCCGTAAGCTTTATACCCGATTTACCGTTGCAGAGCTGAACCTTCCGGGAGCCCCGGGAGGTGCCTCTGTTATCAAGCAGCTCTCCCGTACCGGCCAGTGAAAATTCAACATACTCTTCACAGTCGAGACAGATCCTGCCGTCCCGGTCAACGACAGAGACTTCGATCTCCACAAAGCCTTCCGTTCTTTCCAGAACCGTGTCTCTCAGGGCATAGGGACTTCCCCAGTCTGCACTGTGATATTGGAACAGATACTCATCTTCCAGTCCCTCATCGGGAGCGATAGCTCTGAGCCTGTGACAGCCGAAGGAGAGCTCTGCCTCCCAGCGCAGCCCCGCAGCCGGGAAATCCCCTGAATCCCTTGTTTTCACACCCAGACTGATTCCATCCAGAAAGAGTTCGACTCTGCTGCAGTTGGAATAGACCCGGAACTCTTTAAGCTCCCCGTCCCCGCCCCAGCGGTCGGACCAGCGATGGCCGAAGAGCCGGAGCATGGGAGTATCAGACCAGTAGGACTGGACCACAAAGAACGACTCTTTGGGGCTCAGGTCCCGTTCCACCACACCCTTCTGATTCACATAGGGCACGGGGTTTTCCGGCCTCAGGGGTGTTGCAAAGTCTTTAAAGGGCCAGAAGGCGCTGCCCGTCAGTTCCCCCATGGTTTCCTGCTCTTTCAGGGTCCAGTCGAAGAGATCGCAGGCGTAGTTTTCGGACCAGTTCCCATCCTTGGAAACCCGGGAGAGACCGCCGTAAAGAGAGGCGTCACTCCCCCGCTCATCCGTTCCGACTCCTGTCTTGATATTTTCCAGCCCCAGGTAGGGATCTTCCGAGAATCGCCCCGCATGGCTTGAGGCGCCCCACTCCACGTGAAGGAAGTGATCCACTTCGGCAATATGCCTGAGCGAGGACTCTTTATACTCCCTGTAATGTCCTCTGTACCATCCGGCCCAGATGGAGGGGGAGTACACATCGGGGATGTCCCTGCAGAAATCGCAGCGTCTTATGGAGGTCATCCTTTCTCCGTCCAGGGAATGGGAAAGATCGTGAAGCTCCTTCATATAGCTTCGGATGTCTTCCTGATCGAACCCCGAGAAATCACCGGGCCAGTCATTTTCATTCCCCAGCCCCCAGAGGATGACCGAAGGATGGTTGTAGTGCTGGAAAATCATATTCCGGAGCATCTCTTTTCCCATATTCCGATAGGATTCGCCCCCCAGGCCGCCGCGGCACCAGGGAATCTCCTCCCAGGCCAGAATACCAAGGCTGTCGCAGAGCTCCAGAACCTGCCGGGACTGCTGATAATGGCCCAATCGGATAAAGTTGGCCCCCATGGCCTTGATCATCCTCATCTCCCGCTCAATCAGTTCCGGGCTCATGGCCGCACCCCCACCGGCATGGTCCTCATGGCGGTGGGTCCCCCGCAGGAGAAGCCTCTCACCGTTTAAATAGAAGGGTCCATGTTTTTCGAAACGAAAGTGTCTGAAGCCGAAGCTTTCCGAGTAGACTTGGTCCGGACTGTGATCCAGGACCAGAGAGCATTTATACAGAGAAGGAGAATCAGGAGACCAGAGAAAGGGATCATTCAGATACACAGTATCCTCCAGGAGACCATCCCGGAACTCCAGGCTTTCCCGAAGGATAGGATTCCCGGAGGGATCCGAGATCTCCAGAGATGCGTTGGTTGCCTTACCACAGTTCAGTTCCGCTCTGAGATGCAGCTGTGCCGACTTCATCGTCTCGGAGAGAGTGCTGGTCAGCAAGAGAGAGCCCATATATACGGCGGGCCGGTAAATGATCCGAACGGGCCTGTAGATTCCGCCGTAAAGACAGAAGTCGGAAAGGTCCGAGGGAATGATCTCCAGGTCTCTCTCATTACTGCATCTCACGGAGAGTCTGACCGGCTCTTTCCCGTCGTCAGGAAGATAAGGGCTGATATCCACGGACCACTCGTCATAACCGCCTCTGTGTTCGGCGATCTTTTCAGTGCCGATATAGACATCACAGATCTGTCCCGTCCCTTCAAAGTGAAGAAAGGTCAGCCCCCCGGAAAAGGGATTCTCCGGCAGGAGATCCTTCCTGTACCATCCGGCACCCTGATAATAGGCCACCTCCGGATCGACGGCATCCCGGGCGTTATAACAGTGGGGAAGAGTTACGTTCTCCCATCCAAGGGCATCCTCGGGATCCCCCTTTTTTACAGGACGACAGGCCTCCCAGATGCCTCCCAGATCGCCCTGATGGAATTCCCAGTCGTCATTCAGTTCAGAAAAACATTCTCCTCTCATATCAGGTCCAGATAAAGTCGGTTTTTCCAAGAGCCCGGAGAACGGCTTCCAGATAGTAATAGTCACCGTAGGGAAGCATGGCCGAAGCCCAGTAGCCCCCCTTCTTGGCATGGCTGGCCCCCTCTTTCAGAAGGCCGACGGCTCCGGGCTCGGAGGTGATGTCGCATTTTTGTCTCAACCCCAGAAGCATTTCCAGTCCGGTTCTTCGATACATTTCAGATCTTTTCGAATTATGAGGAGCAAGGGCCTGAGCGAGGCTGAAAAGTCCTGAGGAGAGAATAGACCCTGCGGAGGAATCTCTGACCTGCGAGGCTTCCGCAGGGATACAAAAGTCCCAGAGAGGCACTTTATCCTCCGGCAGATGATCGATCACATAATCAGCCAACCGGCTGGCGGTCTTCAGAAAATCCTTTTCTCCCGTATTGAAGTAGGTCTGCGTGAATCCATGCAGAGCCCAGGCCTGGCCCCGGCTCCAGCAGGAGTCGTCGCTCCACCCCTGATGGGTAACTCCCCCCAGGGGGGCTCCCGTTACGGGATCGAAATTAAAACAGTGATAAGTACTGCCGTCTTCTCTGATAATATGCTTCTGCATACTCCGGGCATGTTCGGTGGCAATCTCCGCATAGGCCTTCTCGCCACTCTCAGCCGCCGCCCAGTACAGGAGGGAGATATTTTCCATGGAGTCGATAATCATCTTGCCGCTGGCCACTCTGTTCCAGTCATCATCCCTCGGCTTGGGATTCCAGGCCTGTATATATCGGCCATGCCACTGGAACCGGCTTCTGAGAACATCGGCAGCCCTGAGGGCTCTCTCCCTGGCAGAGGGATCGCTTGTCAGGCGATAGTCCGCAACAGAACTCATAAGAAAGAGAAAACCCACATCATGATGAAGCCAGCGGGGAGTCTCCAGCATTTTCTGAAATCCGGCGCTATGTACTCTGGCCGCCTTCAGGAATTTCTTGTCCCTGCCGTAATCATAGGCAAGCCACAGCTGTCCCGGCCAGAAGGCCTCTGTCCAGTAATGCTCTTTCGTATAGTGCCAGCCGGGCTCTCCTTCTCCCCTTCCGATTTCCGGACGGTTCTCTCCATGAACAGCAATGGCATTTTCCATGACCTTGAATATATCCTTGACGATTGTATCCAGCTCCCTGTTGCCGAGGAGTTCATGATTTTTCATTAAGCGTTCCTTTCCCGTACTGTCATCCGATTATTCCACTCTTGTTGTTCGAGTCATACTGTCTAAAAAAAAAGACCTCCCCGCCGCCAAGCCAACAGCAGGGAGGTAAAAGAGTCCTAGAATTTTCTGTCGTAGGCAGCCTGATAGATGGCAGTCACTTCATCCAGTCCCATGTTTTTAAGCTCGGCAAAGGTTTTTCCAAATTCTGCAGGAGAAACGGCACCGACAAGGGCACGGGCGCTCATCTCTGCGGTGTAGAGTTTGATCTGACTGAACTTATCGTCTATGACCATCTTCTCTTCCTCAGTGAAGCTGATAAGGGGAAACTCTTCCACAATGTAATTTTCCATATAATCGATCCGGGCGGCAGTGGCAATGGCATTGGCAAACTGTTTCTCATACTCGATATCCTGCTGCAGACCAATCTTCCACTGCATTCCGTTTGTCACCAGGGATTCATGAAACCCGTTATCGGGATTGTTGGAAATCTTGTCCGTATACACGGGCTTGCCGCCCTGCATGGTATAGCTGTCGCCGTCGACACCGAAGTTCATAAGAGCGCTGCCCTCGGCACTGAAGAGGTAGTCCATCATCTTGATGGTGGCAACGGGATCGGGGTTGGAGTGACTGATAGACCAGCCGCCGTCTCCGCGAACCTTGCTCATCTGAATTCTGGTGAAAGGCTTTTTCGCGCTTCCCACAGGAGGAGCCATATGGCGGAGGTTGAAACCTTCGATCTCGGGAGCCAGTTTGTCATTCAAACCGGCTGTAGAGGCGAACCAGTCATGGATACAACCTGCGACATTCTTCCCCATAAGATCATCTCTGGCGTTTCCTGCACGAGTCAGGACTTCCTGGTCGATCAGACCTTCGGCATAGAGTTTGGCCACATAACCAAGATAGTCCAGATACTGGGGTTCGGAGGGACCGTAAACGACCTTGCCGTTTCTTACGACCCAGCCGGAATCCGCATCAAAAGCATAGGCCAGAGCGCCCATATTGTAGAAGGCGTCATCACCCCTGCGGCGGAAGATCATGGGAATCTCATCGGATCTGCCGTTGCCGTTGGGGTCTTCGTTCTTGAATGCCTTAAGCACATCGTAGAGCTCTTCCGTGGTTGTCGGAACCTCTTTGCCTACGGCTTCCAGCCAGTCATAGCGTATGTACCAGCCTCTGGCCGCATTCAGGGCGGAAAGCATGGGGATGTAGTAGATATTACCATCAGACGCAGTGATAGCCTCTCTGACATTGGGATCATCAAGGAGAGCTGCCTTCAGGTGGGGAGCATTTTCCCTGATCAGATCTTCCAGAGGGAGAAAGGCGCCTTCGATACCGAATTTATTCACGCTGCTGAAGCCCTTTTTACCTTCATAGTAGGCCATAACATCGGGAAGATCTCCCGATGTCATAATCAGGTTAAACTGTTCATCCTTGACATCCGTGGGAATCAGGCTCCAGTTCAAATCGACGCCGGTCGCCCTCTCAACGGCATCCCAGTTGGCCAGAGATTCCGTATCGACCTGCAGTTCAGCCGCCTTGACGGCCCACACATCGAGAGAAACCGCTCCTCCGGCGGAAGCGCCTTCATCCTGTCCTCCCGCAGCACATACAAATCCGGTGGCAAGAAGGGCCAGCATAGGAATTAGTAACAGTCTTTTCATAAAATACTCCTTTTCCGGGATAGTCCCGGTTATATCAAACTCCGAATAACTCGGTAATTTCCTGTATCGATATCCCGCCTATCCTTTGACAGAGCCCAGGGTTGCCCCCTTAACAAAATATTTCTGAATAAAGGGATAGATCACGGCGATAGGCAGGGTGGCCAGGACGATGGCGCCGTATTTAATGACTTCCGCATTGGTTGTGCTTTTGTCGAGACTGGCGTCCATCTCCTCTCCCATGGCGGCCAGCACGATAAGCTCACGCAGCACGACCTGAAGAGGATGCTTCGCCTCGTCTCTTAAAAAGATCATGGCCCAGAAGTAACCGTTCCATCTGTTGATTCCGTAGTAAAGACCGATGGTGGCCAGCGCCGCTCCCGAGAGGGGCAGTACGATCTTGAGCAGAATTGTGAATTCACTCGCACCGTCCAGTCTGGCGGCTTCGAACATCTGCTCGGGCATCTGCTGAAAGAAGGATCTGAGCAGGATGATGTAGTAGGGAAAGGCGCCGAATACGATCAGTATGGCCAGCCTCGTATCCAACAGCTTCAATCCCCGTACGACAAGGTAGAGGGGAATCATCATACCGGTGGCGGAGATAAACATGGTCAGAGCCACGAAGATATTGATGAAACGGTAGCCGTTGAATCCAGTGCGGGACATGGGATAGGCCGCCAGGATCGTCAACGCCAGATTCACCATCGTTCCTACGACTGTATAAAAGATCGTATTGGCGTAGCCTCGCCAGATCCTGTCGTTATTGAAGAGGATCTTATACCCTTCGAAGCTCAGAGGCCCCTTGGGAAAGAAGGTCACCTGATTCCGTATCACTGCGTCAGGATCGGAAAAAGAAGCCGACAGAGTAAACATAAAGGGATAAAGCATAACCAGACATACCGTTACGACCGCGATAACGATAAGAACGGTCCACAGGGCATCCAGAGGAGAGTTCGATTTTTTACCAGAGGGATGATTCACTTTTCATTCTCCTTGCAAGGGCATTGGACGACAGGACCAGAACCAAGGCCACAAAGGTCTCGAAGAGCCCCACCGCCGTGGCATAGCTGTAATCCGCATTGACTAATCCTCTTCGGTAAACCAGGGTGCTGATAACTTCCGAAGTATCCAGAATGACATCGTTCTGAAGCAGAAGGACCTGCTCGAAGCTGATGCTGATGATCTTTCCTACCTTGATGATAAACATGATGATAATGGTGGGGATGATTCCCGGGAGGGTAACGTATCTGAGCTGCTGAGGCCTGCTGGCTCCGTCACAGCGGGCGGCTTCATAAAGGGTCGGATCGATGGCGGTCAGTGCCGCCAGGTAGATAATGGCCGCAAACCCCGACTCCTTGATGATTCTGATTCCCGTAAAAATTCCCCAGAAGTATTTCGACTCCTGCATAAAGTAGATGCTATCCAGCCCCATCTTCATACGGAAGGCATTGACAACACCCGTGCTGGGAGACAGCATATTCAGGGCGATACCCGCTACCACGACATAGGATACGAAGTGAGGGAGCAGGGTGACGGTCTGGGTCACCTTCTTGAAGGCCTTGTTTCTGAGGCCGTTCAGCAGGAGGGCCAGAATAATGGGGGCGGGAAAGCCGAAGACCAGATCGAACAGCCCGATCATAAGGGTGTTCCTCAGAACCCGGCCGAAATAGATGGATGTGAAGAACTGACGGAAATATTCAAATCCGACCCAGGGGCTTCCGGCTATTCCCTTGAAGGGACTGTAGCGCTGCAGAGCAATGATCACTCCCCCCATGGGCAGATATTTAAACAGGATGAAATAGAGAAGCACCGGTATCAACATGATCCAAAGTTCACGCTGATTCACCAGGCTTTTGTTTTTACGTTTTTGCTTAGCCATGCTGACAGGATACCACATTGTGATATTTTGTCAACATTTTGTTTAACTTATTGTATCACACAATCACAATACAGTTTTCTGCCAGCAGGATCTGCGGATCACAAGGCTTGTAGCCGATGTCCTGCCGACGGAGCAGGGAGCCGCTTTCTGCATCAGCTCTTTCAGAAGATTCAGCGAGCTGCTGATCAGCTGAGCCCGATCCACTTTTACCGTTGTCAAAGGAGGTGCCGCCATTTCCGACATAAAAAGATCGTCAAAACCGCAGACCGAGACTTCCTCGGGGATCCTGATCTCCTTCTGATGCAGAAGGTCGTATACCCTGAGGGCGCAGATATCGTTGTAACAGAGAACGGCTGTAGCCCCGGTGTCCAGAACATCCTTCAGCTTTTCGGCATCCCTGCCGGATCCGGGGGTAAAGATAAACTCGATCAGTTCCGGATCGCGGTTCCGACAGTTCTCATTTAGGCTTTCGCGGATCACATCAAACCTGTTCCTATATACAGTAGTCATTTCAAATTCATTGGAGAAGGCATAAACAAATTTGTCATGTCCCAGCTGGCCATATAGGCACAGAGCTGCTCCAGACCGCTGTTATCCATGGCTACGGTGCCGATTCTTCCCTTATAATCCTCTTTGATGGATCTGTTTACAACGACAGAGGGGATATCGTTCTCCTCCAGAAAATCAAGGTAGCATTCCGGAAGGCTACCCTGTATAAGGACTCCCTTACAGGATTTCAGGACGGCCCTGTTCTCTTCGGACACGGAGCTATCCGCCTTGTCATAGACAATCAGAAAGGGCTCGATTCCCTCTTCGTTCATTTCATGCAGATAGTTCAGATAGAGCTCCTTGCCGTGATAACCGACGGCCGTACTCTTTCCCCGCAGATAGGAGGAACGGGCCCGGTCCACCAACATGGGGATTTCCGGACCGGCGCTTCTGTTATTTTTTCCTGTAACAATGGAGCCGGAGCCTTGCCTTGACGCGATGATACCCAGACCCGCCAGGTGGGAGGTGGCCTTGTTCGCCGTCTGGGGACTGACGCTGTACATCTCTGCCAGGGCCCTTACCGTAGGGATGGCGTCCCCTTCCTTCCAGGTTCCTTTCCGTATCTCATCAAGAATCTGATTGGCGATCTGTACGTACTTTTTACTACTGGTTCCGTTATTCATTTAAATATGATGATTTGAAAAGAGAATTGTGTCAAGAATTATGCAGTACAATAATCAAAACTGTTATATTTGAGGAATTATGGTATCAGAGTGATATTCCGGGATTGCCAAAAATGAGACTACCTCTCGCAATACGAAGACAGCCCCTTTTTCAGAGAGCGCTTTGCAACAAGAGCGGGATTACATGGTTTTTATATCCGCAAGAATCACTCCCAGGTAATCCAGGGAAACATGCACTCTTACCCTCAGAGACGCAGGAAGAAGATCTCTGACCCGGGCCATGGAAATCTGGGAATAGATCACTCCGTCGTGATTTTCAAGAAGACGTTCCGTCTCAGCCACAACCTCCCGGTCATGAGCCTCAGCATCACCGGCCTTCAGGGCCTCAAACGCCCCGGAACAGATATGGAGGGGCGTATAATCCTTCAGACCCAGGATCTTTTCGGTCTCCCGGGCAATCAGAGCCGCGGGAGTCTCGTTGGTGGGATTGGTCATCAGAACGGCGGCGGGAGACCAGGAGCTGCAGGTGACCACGGCGGCACAGGCATCTCCCCGGACAGCCTTGTCAGCGACATCCCGCAGCCAGGGAACGCTGAGATCTTATGTGTTCCCGTCCTTCATTATCCGGTAGAGTACGGCCTCATCCAGCATATAAAAGAAAGGATAGATGCTTTTCAAAGGCTCCAGGGCCTTCTCCACTGCAGGAAGGACCAGGGGAGTTGTATGGATCAATGCTATTCTGACTTTTGCTTCGCTCATAGTAATTTCATCTCCTCACAACTCCCCTAACGGGGACATATCAGCCCTTTGCGACTGCCAGTTTTTTTGCCTTGGCAACTATATTCTCCACCGAGATTCCGTACTTGTCCAGCAAGGCGTCATAGGGACCGGATTCGGTAAAGCAGTCCTCTACACCGATGAAATCCATGGGAACGGGTTTGTTCTTCCCCAGGATCTCGGCTACGGCGCTGCCCATTCCTCCGACAACGGAGTGCTCTTCCACAGTCAGAACCTTACCGGTCTTGGAAGCAGAGGCAATAATGGTTGCCGCATCCATGGGTTTCACGCTGGCCAGGTTGAGAACCTCTGCGGAAACACCCTCTTTTTCAAGAACGGCAGCGGCTTCTATGGTGTTTGCCAGGGTAATTCCACAGGAGGCGAGAGTGATATCACGACCCTCTTTTACAACATCAGCCTTACCGAAAGCAAACTTTTCCTTACAGTTCAGTGCGGGAGTCGGGTTCCGGCAGAGTCTCAGGTAAACGGGTCCGCCCTCTTCCAGTGCTGCTGCCAGGGCGTCTTCCACCTGATCGGCATCTCCGGGAACAACAACTTTCATGTTGGGGAAGGCCCGCATAATGGCCATATCAGTGATGGCCTGGTGGCTTGCTCCGTCAAAGGAGTCGGAAAGTCCGGCGTATCCCCCTGCGATAACAACGGGAAGGTTGTTATAGCAGATGACGTTACGGATCTGGTCTGTTGATTTCAGAGCCAGGAAGATGGCAAAGGCACTGATTACAGGTTTGTAACCGCAGGTTGCCATTCCGGCTGCCATTCCGGCCATATTGGCCTCAGCAACACCCACATTGTAGAATCGGTCGGGGTAAGCCTTACCGAAAAGGGCTGTTTTTGTACTTCCGGATACATCGGCATCCAGTACAACAAGTTTATCGTCAGTTTTTCCAATATTTACAAGTGCCTGTCCAAAGGCGTCTCTCATGGCAATACTCATCTCTTACTCTCCCATCTTATCCAGTGTAGTCTGCAGTTCGGGCAGGGCCTTTTCCAGGTGCTCATCCTGAACAGGAGCACCGTGCCAGGTATTTGTGTCTTCCATAAAGCTGACACCCTTACCCTTGGTTGTATCGTAGATAATCACACAGGGCCCTTCTTTCTGCTCATCAAGCCATTTGAAGGATTCCTGAATGGCTTCCACATTGTGACCATCGTAGGATTTTTCAGCGACATTCCAGTTAAATGCCTTGAACTTGTCTGCCAGGGGTTCAAGAGGCATGATATCTTCGGTTCTTCCGTCAAGCTGTACCTTGTTATAGTCAACAATCAGACAGAGTTTGGAGGGAGCGAACTTTCCGGCAGCCATGATAGCTTCCCAGCTCTGACCTTCCTGCAGACAGCCTTCTCCTACGATCACATAGGTCCACCAGGGATTAGCCGCTTTCTCAGACATCAGGCTCATTCCTAGACCGATAGAAAGGCCGTGACCCAGAGCACCGGTAGACATATCTACACCGGGAGTTTTCTCCATACAGGGGTGACCCTGGAGAGGACTGTTGATCTCCCGAAGCTGAGACATGTCCAGACCTTTTTCTTCAAAGAAACCCTTTGCCTGGAGAACCCGGTAAAGGATGGGGGCGGCATGCCCCTTACTCAGGACCAGTCTGTCACGGTCTTCCTTACAGGGATTTTTTGGATCCACATTTATTCTATCGAAATACAGTGTTGTCAGGATATCAGCCAGGGAAGCGGAACCGCCCCAGTGACCTGAACCCTTGTCATGCAGGGTATTCAACACATCAATTCTGAATTCCTGAGCCATTTTCTGAAGCTCAATAGCTGTTTTACTCATAACTTCCTCACCTTCACTATTAATCGCTGAACTTAACAAGAATCTTCATTACATCGAGGGGATTCTCGTCGATATACTTGTACGCTTTATCAAAATCCGTAACGGGGTAGGATGTGGTAATCATGTCATCCACGACAACCTTTCCTTCTCCCATCAGGCGGATAGCCTTTTCATAGTCCTTTCTGACATACATCATGACTCCGATAATATCGATGGCCTGTCTCTGAATCATGGGCAGTTCGATTTCTACGGGCTTTTTGAAGTTACCGACAATCACAATCTTGGAAGCCGGGCGGGCGGCATTGATGGCGGACAGAATACTGGGGGTTACGGCGGCACAGTCGACGATAATATCGGCACCCCTCTTCCCGAAGGTTTCGCTGATAAGCTCTTTCAGATCCTTGTCCATGGTATTCCGTGTATAGGAAATACCGCTTTTTTTTGCCAGATCCAGCTTCTTGTCATTGATATCCGTAATCAGAACATCCGCACCGTCAGCCATAGCGACCTGAGCCACCAGATTTCCGATGGGACCGGCACCCATTACAACAACATTCTGGTCTTTGACTTTACCGCAGCGTCTGATAGCCCCTACGGCTACGGAAACTGGCTCCACAAAGGCACCGGTTTCATAACTCATATTGTCATCCAGTTTAACAACCACAGACTCGGGCATAGAGATATAGTCCTGAGCCATTCCATCGGTATGAATACCGTAGACAGAAAGATTCTGGCAGACATTCTCATTGCCGGTCAGACAGGGCTGACACTCACCGCAAAAAATCTGGGGCTGAATGGTAACCTTGTCTCCGACTTTGAACTTTGTTACATCGGAACCCACGGCTTCTACGATACCCGAACCTTCATGTCCCTGCACGACGGGAAAGGTCATGTACTTGTGAAGACCGTGGTAGACCTGGATATCCGATCCGCAGATACCGATAACCTTCATTTTGATCAATACCTCGTCGGCCTTAACATCCGGCTTGGGGACATCCAGATACTCTATCTTGTAGGCTTCCGGCATTTTTACCTGTAACATTTTATTAACCTCATTATTTGTTTAATGACAGAGAAAGGAGCCGATTCAGCATCCTTTCCTCATGATGATCATCCGTAGATCATATTCGGCAGCCACAGAACAATCTGGGGCACGAATGTGATAAAGAGCAGTACAATTCCGATGACCAGAATATAGGGCAGCACTGCCCTGGACAGCCTCTCAATGGACACCTTGGACACACTGGACAGGACGAAGAGTACCAGCCCCAGGGGCGGCGTCATCAATCCAATCATAAGGTTCAGAATCATAATGATACCGAAGTGAACCGGATCGACTCCCAGAGAAACAACAATGGGAAGAAGGATGGGCACCAGGATCATCTGAGCCGGAGTGGTTTCCATAAAACAGCCCACAATCAGAAGCAGAATGTTAATCAGTATCAAAGCAATCCATTTCGTATTCACAAGCCCCAGGAAAGCGGTTGTAAAATTCTGGGGGAACTGGGATATGGTCAGAACCCAGGCAAACAGGGTCGCCGAAGCGATGATAAACAGGATTCCGATTGTAGTCTTCAAGGTATCGATCAGAAAATGGGGCAGATCCTTG
This sequence comes from Oceanispirochaeta sp., assembly GCA_963556075.3. Taxonomy (GTDB): domain Bacteria; phylum Spirochaetota; class Spirochaetia; order DSM-2461; family DSM-2461; genus Oceanispirochaeta. The sequence continues at coordinate 1,150,616 of CAUVYB020000002.1, forward strand.
ATGGAGATGGACTTATAAGCAAATCCGAGAATCAGGGCATAGAATACCGCGATAATAGCCGCCTCGGTCGGTGTAAAGATACCGCCGATAATTCCGCCCATGATAATAATGGGAGTCAGGAGAGGGAAGAAGGAATCAAAGTAGGATCTTACAATGGTTTTCAAAGATGCTCGCTCTTTTTTAACATAGTTCACCTTTCTCTTGCACTGAATATAGATCAGACAGGACATTCCAACGGCCATTAGCAGACCGGGTACAATACCGGCAATAAACAGACGGCCGATGGAAACACCGGAAGCAACACCGAAAATTACTGCGGGAATGCTGGGTGGAATAATGGGACCTATGATGGAAGATCCGCCTGTTACGGCAAGACTGAAGTCCTCATCATAGCCGGCCTCTTTCATGGCCTGAAGCTCGATAGCTCCCAGACCGCCCACATCCGCGGCAGCGGACCCGGACATTCCGGAGAATATGATACTGGCCAGTACATTGGCATGTCCCAGACCACCGGTGAAGTGACCGACCAGATGCTCGGCAAAAGCGAAGATACGCTTTGTTATACCTCCGGAGTTCATGATGCTTCCGGCCAGGACGAAGAAGGCAATGGCCAGCAGGGGGAAAGAGTCCGGTCCTGAAACCAGACGGGCCGCTGCCATCTGAATGGGCAGATCATTGACCACCATATACATAATGGAACTGCCGAACAATGCAAAGGCAATGGGCGTTCCCAGTATCAGCAGGATGAAAAAAATACCGAATAGAACAAGCATCAGATGACCTCCTTAACGGCTTCTCCAGCAGAGGGCTCATCCTCTTCTGCATTTCCGCCTTTCAGTATGATGATTGACTTAACACACTCACCCAGAAGGTGAAATATGGCCGTAAGGAATCCCAGGAAGGCCGGTAAATAGACCATCCCCATATTCACGCCCATGGCGGAAGAGACAATATTCATCTGGTCCTTGATAAAGATGACAGCACCGGGAAGATAAAGAACGATGCAGATGATAATAAATGTATCAGTAATAAGTTTTATAAAACTCTGAGTTTTCTTATTGAATTTATTGAAGAAAAAGGAAACGTTCAGGTGGGCATTGTACTTCAGTCCGAACCTGATACCGAACAGTGCGATCCATACATGGAGATACCTTGCGGCCTCTTCACTCCACACAAGGGGACTTTTCAATACATAACGGAAAATAACCTGCAGAAACAGGACAGATCCCATAACGCCGAGACAGGTCATCAGAAAATAATCTGTAAACTTATCCAGTCTGACTAAAACTTTTCTTATGGTATTCATTGTTATACCTTTCTTTATTTAAATGATTTATACCGGGACCTCCCGCAGGAGATCCCGGATAAAGATTACTTTGTTCTTATTCTACAGATCTGATCTTTTCGAGAAGTCCTTCTCCCCACTTGCTCTCATACTCATCGTACAGGGGCTGAGCCGCTGCAACAAAGGCATCAAGGTCGGGTTCGATGATGGTCATGCCTTTGTCTTCGAGACCGGCAAGCAGCTCGTCTTCGATTCTGAAAGACTCGGCGATGGCCCACTCGGATACTTCAGCACCTACTTCGTTGATGATCTCAACAATGTCGGCAGGAAGCTTTTCCATAGTCTTGGTGCTACCGAAGATGTGGTTACCCTGGATGATGTGACCGGTTTTAACCAGATAGTTCTGTACTTCATAGAACTTCATGGAAGTAATGGCGGCGGCGGGGTTTTCCTGACCGTCGGCAACACCCTGCTGCAGTGCAAGGTAAACCTCGGCAAAAGCCATGGGAGTGGGAGTGGCACCCATTGCGGTAGTAACACCTACAAACATGGGCTGGTCGGGACACCTCAGCTTCTTACCATTGAGGTCGGAGGGAGTTTTAACAGGAGTGTCAGAAGTGGTCACGTGTCTGGTTCCGTAGTATCCGGGAGAGACCATTGCGATTCCAACAGATTCCATGCCTTCCATAACGTCAGCGAAAACATCGCTCTTATAGACACGGGCCTGATGCTCTCTGTTCTTGAAGATAAAGGGTCCGTCAAAGATCAATGCGGGGGAATAGCGCTTGGCCACTTCTCCGAATCCGCAGAGTGCGAAATCGAGAGTACCCATGGCTACGGCATCGGTAATTTCCTTTTCATTTCCCAGCTGGCTGGCAGGATAGATATCAATTTCTACACGTCCGTCAGTTCTTTCATTAACCATTTCGCTGAACTTCATAGCTGTCTTGTGGTTCAGGTGGTCGGTGGGAAGCACATGGGCCAGTTTCAGTACATACTTTTCGCTTCCGTCAGCATCTTTCTGACCCTCTGCACTTACATTAAACATTGCTGCCAGTGCGAACACCACACTCAGTAATACGACTTTCTTCATAAAGATCGTCCCTCCAATTTTTTATTGTTAGGAACAGATTAAGGGCAGATATTCGAAGCCGTAAATGGACAATAAATACGATGTGGAAAACTGTTAAGACAGAACCATAAAACATAAACAAATTTTCCTTGCCGGGAGAGGAGGACTACAAAAACTGTTAATTATGTAAAAAATGGTGAATCGGGTACCTGAAGATTCAATGACCGTATTCACTGTCAAACCAGGCTTGAAACTTCCTGTCCGCATCAAGGGTAAGCATTTTCTGATACTCTGCGGCATGAGAAACCGAAGATTCCAGCTGCTCTTTCTCTTCAACCGATAAGGCAGACCAGAACTCAAGGTTGATAAGATAAAAGAAGGGGGGTGTCAGGAAATTCCTCTGAAATATCCCGTCAATATGGAAATTGCTTCCCAGGTTAAAAAGCTCTTCGCTGCTCAATTCCACCAAAGAATGGCTTTGAGTCTCCTTCTTCATATCCAGGATCGATGAGTTACGGGCAAATACAGTCAGACCCATATCCTGATAGTACTTCTCCAGAGAGTCATTGGGCGTCTTCAGCAGGATAGAGTCCCGCGACTTGGCACTCTGTACTAGAGTAGTAACCACCTGGGAAGAGCTTCCATAGCTCCATCCCAGAAACTTTATATTCTTTGCCTGAAAGAATACCGCTATCTCTTTAAGTCGCTCAGGATCGGACATCACGTTCTCCAGTTCATCGTAGCCCGAGATTCGGAAAGGATGGGAGAAGAAATCAAATTCGGGATAAGTCCAGAGGCTGGCAGCATTGATAACCACCATTTCAATGGTTCCCTTCTGAACAGCCAGGAACAGACGTTCCGAATCTCCAAGCTGATTGGCAGGATAGATTTCAGGAATAATACTTCTGGAAAGATCTTTCTTTATTTCAAAGCTTATCTTTTTACTTATGGAAATATGCAAAGGATGGGATACGGGCAAGGAATGCGCGATCTTCAAAACATGAAACGTATCCGTATTATTGTTGAGTTTTACAACACGCTTAGGCAGCTCGTACCCGCTTCGCGGCCCTAAATCATGCCTTGCAAAGGCGTACACAAATAGAAAAACAAACAGGCCGATGCCACTGAAAATGAGAAGAGACAAGTTTCTGAATTTACTGCTGTTTTTCATATACTTTCCGTCAGACCCTTTCTGTACTTTCCGGGCGATGTTTTTTCATATCTCTGAAATACCCTTAAAAATGACTGGGTTGATGAAAATCCGACGCTGTCACCGATTTCAGCAATCGAAAGTTCCGAAGCGGCCAGCAATTCCTTGGCTTTATCAATACGACTCCGGTTCAGATATTCAAGATAGTTGTATCCGTAGGATTCCTTGAATATCCGGCTGATGTAGCTGGGAGTCAAACCCAGAGCATCACCAATATCCACCAGAGAGATATTCTTGTTGGCGATATTTCTGTTTATATACTCCCCGATTTTTCTGGCAGCCGCCTGGTTTTCGCTCGTTTTTTTCGATCCGTTGGCCAGAGCGAAAGCTCTGCTGTTCCTGACCATCCAGGCTTCGATATCCTCCAGGGTTTCCAGGCGGTCAAACTCCCTCAGCAGAGTGCCGCTGTCTTCTATCTCTCTGCGATAGCGTTCCAGCAGATCATGAACGATTCTGTTCAGGGTGTACTTCATAAAATTGATGTCATAGCTTTCGGACTGTCTGAGATCATGACAGAGATTATGTACCTGAGCTTCCACATCATCACCCAGCCCCAGTTGAATGGACTGAAGGATCTGTTTCTCATAGGGTGATTTGAAAGAATAGGTCCGGGTTCCCTCTTTTTTGACATCCGCATATTTAATAACCTGACTCTGACCGTGAATCAGTTTGTACCTGACCGCATCTCTGGCCTCCTGATAGGAGAGATGCAGATTCATAAGCTTTTTATAAACATCGCCTATTCCGATGGTGACGGTGAAAGGAAATTCCTCGGCGGTCTGTCCGACAATTGTTTCAGCCAGGGAGATCAGCTTCTCCTGCTGTTCAATAAGAGAACTGCTCTGCAGATTGATCAGAAGGCAGATCTGGTCCCTCTTCGTTTCACTATACAGATAGAGAAATGGACTTTCATCCAGGATCCTGTAAAGAAAGTGCTGAAGAGAGAGTTTCAGCATGGCCAGGGACTGATACTCCTCTTTGTCAATCAACTCCTCATATCTATCGATGGCAATCAGCAGAATAACACTGGATGAATCAAAAAAGTTCATGTCTATCAGATTCAGATCACTGGCGATTCCCTGCTCACTGCTGTAGCGGTTCTGAATTATGTTGTTCAGGATTTTCCCCTCTATCAGGGGTTTGGCGTATTCAAATTCCTTCTTCACATCCCCCAGAAGCTTCACAGGTTGATAAAACTGTTTTGAAAGCCTGATGTCCAGAACAACAATAATCAGAATAACGGTAAAAAATATCAGTAAAGTGATAAGAAGATAGGTCCTGAAAGAGTTAAATACATCACTGATGTCGATCTCCAGTACGAAGCCCCATTTGCTGAAATCATCTTTGATATAACAGGGAATCGTCTTGTTTCTCCGGCTTAAAAGACCCGTCCCCCCGCTCTCCTTGCTTTTCAGTTCATTCCAGTAGAACTGTCCTAAAAGATTTTTATCATTATGGGAAACAATACGTCCATCTGAATTGATGACGAATCCCCCGGACAGATTGTGTTCGGAAGGGAAGGTATCCTCATAAAACAGGTCTTCATTGAGGTTGATGATGATCCCTCCGGTTTTGCTCCATGAACCGAGGGGAAGATTGCGCATAAAAGAGATAAAGTGAAATTCCTTGTTATTGATGATAACCCGTCTGGTATCCAGATTCTCCCGGCCCAGAAAATGTGTATCAAAGTCATCAATCCAGTCCGTATCGAAGAAGTCCTGGATTTTATGCAGTCCGCTGTCCGAACTGATCACCAGTCCCGATGTTTTTGAATAGATATAGATGGAACGGATGCTTTGACCCGAAATAATGAATCCGTTCAGAAATTTGTGTATATCCGCCAGATGTTTATAATCACTGTCACCGGGATTGATTATGAAGTCGATAATATCTTCATTCTCTCCCAGAATATTCATAATGACATCGATATGGCGTATGATTTCCTTGGCAGAGGTTGCCGATTGCTTTAACTGAGAGATCCTCACATCCAGATAGGACTGTTCAAAGCGCCTTATATTATAAAAATAGAAGATGGCATTGATGACAAGAATCGGCAGAATGGTAACAGCCAGGATAGTGACCAGAATATCTTTATAACGATTATCCTGAGTCTGCTGCGATTCTCTTAACTTCGAAAATTGAAACATCTGATTCCTTCGGTACTAAAAATACCCAATTTATCATATATGCATTTACCAGAATTGGAAATGAAAAAAAGGATCAAATGTGGTGAATTAGGGAAGGCGCCTAATTCACCACATTCACCGGCTTTTTGCGGACAAGAAAGATGCCGTAGGCCTCGGGAAGCATGGCTTGAATCTCCACTCTTTGTTGGGGATATCCATCATAATGGAAGACCTCGAAATGTTCGTATAGTTATTTTAAGCCTTCATCTGCGACCTTTCCGATTGCAAGGATTTTCATATCATGACCTGCCTCATATTGGATGATTATAAAAACAAAAGCCGTCCCTGGATAGAGACGGCTTCAAATCCGGCTTACGCTGCAGTAAAGAACAGCGAAACAGCCGAAGCAATAATAAGATCAGACCTTCTTCAGATACTTCTTGGTATCCAGAGATACGGCCACGACGATGAGCACACCCTTGATGATGTACTGATAGTACTGGTCCAGGCCGATAAAGGTCATTCCGTAGGAGATAATGGTGAACATCAGAACTCCGGTGATGGCTCCCGAAACCTTACCTACACCACCGGAGAAGGAGATACCGCCCACAACACAGGCGGCGATGGCGTCCAGCTCGTATCCGAATCCGGTACCGTTATTGGCAGAACCGATACGGGCCGCTTCCAGGTAACCGCCGATTCCGTAGAGAACACCGGCCAGGACATAGACCCAGATGGTGGTGGACATAACGTTAACACCGGAAACATTGGCCGCTTCGGGGTTTCCACCCACGGCGTACATGTTCTTGCCGAAGGTGGTCTTGTTCCAGATGACCCAGATAATGACCGAGCTCACGGCGGCGAAGATAACCAGATTGGGAATCCCGAAAAGGTTGCCGTTGACCATATCCACATAGCGGGTGTCGTGTCCGCCGATGGGCTGGGGACCGGGAGCGCCGGAGGCGAAATAGATGGACAGGATACCGTAGAGGGTGATCATCATACCCATGGTGGCCAGGAAGGGATGGATCTTGAACTTGGCCACGACCCAGCCGTTGATGGCGGAAAAGAGCACACAACCCGCGATGGCTGCCAGAAGGGGAACGATCAGGGGGAGGGGCGCCATATCGGGATAGAAACGGGAGGGGTAGTCGGGTCTCTGAAGCAGAGAGGCGGAGATAACAGCCGCAAAACCGACGAACCTACCCAGAGACAGGTCCGTTCCCTGGAGGATGATAATACCCGCAACGCCGAAGGCCAGGATCAGACGAACCGAGGACTGGGTCAGGATATTCTTGAAAACGGCAACCGAGATAAATTTGGGCTCGGTGGCTACAACGATGGCAATGATCGCAAGGATGACGATGATGATGGCGTTGTTGATGAAAAACTCTTTCCACTCATCCTTGGACTTCTTAAAAAAACTCGCGCCTAAGGAACTCATACTTCAGCCTCTTTGTTGTTATTAAGATATTTGGCAGAGAGATTGAAAATCTCGGTCTGCGTTGTTTCGTCTGTGTTGACGATTCCGGAAACATAACCGTTGCTCATAACCATGATGCGGTTGGTGACGCCCAGAAGCTCGGGCATCTCGGAAGAGACCATGATGACCGACTTGCCTGATTTGGCCAGGTCGATGATCAGCTGATAGATCTCAAACTTGGCCCCCACGTCGATCCCTCTTGTGGGTTCGTCCAGAAGAAGAATATCCGGGTTGGTCAGCAGCCAGCGTCCGATGATAACCTTCTGCTGATTCCCTCCGGAGAGGGCCCGAATCTGCTCTTTTCTATTGGGAGTCTTGATCCGCATGTTTTTGATCTGCTGATCCGTATCCTCCTTCATCTTCTGATCCACCAGGAAGCCGGACTTGTTCTTGTAAGCCTGAACATTGGCAATGGTGGAGTTGAAGGTGATGTCCGCAACAGGATAGATACCGGTCTCCCGCCGCTCTTCGGTAAGGAGGGCGAAGCGGTTGTTAATAGCCTTGTGGGGAGTGGAGTTGTCGACCAGTTTGCCGTCGATGTAGATCTCCCCGCTCTTGCGGGTACGGGCGCCGAATATGGCTTCCACCATCTCGGTTCTTCCGGCACCGACCAGACCGGCCACACCCAGGATCTCGCCCTTGCGCAGCTCGAAGCTGACGTCGTGAACATAGGGTTTGTAGAGGGTGGAGAGGTTTTTGACAGACATGTGGACCTCTCCGGGAACATTCAGCTTTTCAGGAAAGCGTTCTTCCAGGTCCCGGCCGACCATCATGTTTACGATCTTCTCCATGGTCAGGTCTTCAATCCTCTCGGTGCCGATATAGTTACCGTCCCGGAGAACCGTTACATCGTCGGAGATCTCGAAGATCTCCTCCATTTTATGAGAAATATAGACGATTCCGACACCCTGCTCCTTCAGGCGGGCGATGATGTCGAAGAGCATTTTCACTTCGTGGTCCGTCAGGGAGGAGGTGGGCTCGTCCAGTACGATGATCTTGGCATCGTAGGATACGGCCTTGGCGATCTCCACCATCTGACGCTGTGATACGGAAAGCTTTTCAAGGAGAGTCCGGGGATCCAGATGGATATCCAGACTGTCGAAGAGCGCCTTTGTATCTTTGTACATCTTTTTTTCGTCGACAAAAACCCGGCCCCTGGGATAGCGCCCCAGCCAGATATTGTCGCTTATGGTTCTCTGAACTACCTGATTGAGTTCCTGGTGAACCATGGATACCCCGTTTTCCAGGGCGTGTTTGGGATCTTCAAAGTTGAATTCATTCCCGTTCAGGAAGAACTGACCCGCATCCTGCCTGTAGATGCCGAAGAGGCATTTCATCAGGGTGGACTTTCCGGCTCCGTTCTCTCCCATAAGGGAGTGGACTGTTCCCGGACGGACATTCAGACAGACGTTTTTCAGAACTTTAACGCCTGAGAACGCCTTGCAGACATCCTTAATTTGTAACAAATATTCTTCTTGCAAAAGAATCACCTCTCTCTTGGATTACAGACTGACAGTTTTGCAATAACTTCAGGTCCAAAAACAAGTTTTTTACATGATGCAAAAAATTGCAGAAGCGCCTGACAGCGCTCCTGCAATCACTTATCAAGCTTTACAGCTTACCGGTCTTACTGAAAGTCCTGGTAGTTTTCGGGAGTTACGGCTACGTAAGCAACCCGGACAGCCTTGGCACCGTCGGTGGTCAGCTTCCAGCTGGTTCCAGCCACAACATCGTTACCCATGGCAGCGTTGATAGCCAGGTCGATGGTCGCTCTGGACTGGTTAACACCGTCGTTCAGTACGGTTCCGTCCAGTTCGCCCTCGGCGATGTGAGTCAGGGCCTGAGCCAGAGCGTCAACACCGTAGATGGGGAGTCTTACACCGGCGGCCTTCATAGCGGTGATAGCACCGAAAGCCATTCCGTCGTTGTTACAGATAACCAGCTCGATGTCGTTTCCGAAGGAAGAGGTCAGCCAGGCAGCCATCTTGTCGTTTCCGTGAGTGGTGGACCAGTTGGGGTCAGCTTCGAGAGCCAGCTGCTCAACCTTGATACCTGCGTCAACGAAAGCCTTTACAGACTCTTTGGTTCTGGCTTCGGCATCGGGATGTCCGGGCTCGCCCTTGAGCATTACGTACTGGACAGCACCGTCGCCGTTCTTGTCCCAGTCAGAGTTTGCCTTCCAGTCGGCTACCATCATCTCGCCCTGGATGATTCCGGACTCGGCGGAGTCGGTACCTACGTACCATACCTTGTCATAGGATCCCATGGCTTCCTTGGTTCCTTCCTTGTTGAAAAGAACCAGGGGGATGTCGGCCTTTTTGGCCTTATCGATAACGGACTGAGCGGAAGCGGGGTCTACCAGGTTGATAGCCAGAACGTCAACACCCTTGGTGATGAAGACGTCGATCTGGTCGTTCAGCTTGGCCTGCTGTCCTTCAGAGTCTACAATCTCAATATCAGCACCCTTTTCTGCAGCATAGCGCTCCAGCTCGGGCTTCATTACACCATTCATGAAGTTGTCCTGGAAGCTGTAGATGTTAGCTCCGATTACAACCTTACCATCGTCCTTCTGACCTTCTGCGAAAAGACCGGCGAAGGGAAGAACCATCATGATGATGAGAGCGAAAAGAATAGTTTTCTTCATAAAAATACTTACTCCTTTGATACCTTTAATATCATTTGTATGTAAAAAATGGTAACACCGATCCGGGAGAGCACAATGTTGTATTTTCTTGCGTTTTTATAAGATTTTCTAAAAAGATCTATTTTTTTCTAATGATTCTCATATTTTAGTCCTCGATTGTGAGGACTTTATAATCTATCCAGATATATCTGCCGCTCTCCAGGGGAAAGGGAAGCGTCTCCAGGTCCCGGTTATGGAGCACCGCATCGGCCAGGGCGGTTATGGCCCGCGCCATGGACTCGGAGTCGTTCACCACGGTTCCGTAGAGGTAGCCCTCCCGGATCTGCTCGACCGCCTGATCCAGTCCGTCAATCCCCAGAACGGGAACCCAGCTCTCATCAGCTCTGTCGATCCGGCCGTTTTCGTTGTCGTCCTTGAAGAACCCCATCTGACGCATTCGGCTTAGAGCCCCCAGGGCCATGGCATCGTTGTTGGAAAGGATCAGCTCCACGTCTCCGCCGTGGTGAGTCATCAGGGTTCCCATCTTGTCGTAGGCCTCATCCCTGTCCCAGTTGGCGACTTCGGTGATGAGAATATCAAGGACAAAACCGTGGACCCGAAAGGTCCGGACCACTTCGGAGGTTCTGATCTCCGCATCCTGATGTCCCTGTTCGCCCTTGAGTATGATGGTCTGTATCTGCCCGTCTCCGTTCCTGTCATAGCTGTTCAACTTCCGGGGATCACTGCCGAAAAGCTCTATGGCCAGCTCCGCCTGCATCTGTCCCGACTGGGCGGCACGGGCGCCCACATACCAGCTTTTGTCCCAGAGGACCAGGTCCTTCAGCAGGGGCTCGCGGTTAAAAAAGATAACGGGAATATCTTCATTCCGGAGTTTCTTGATGATGGAGTAAGCCCCCAGACGATCCACCGGATTGATCAGCATCAGATCACAGCCTTTTTTGATCTGCATCTCCAGAGTTTCATTCTGGAGAATCTGGGAGTTGCGGGCGTCAAAACTCTCCATATCACCGTAGGACACTCCCATATCGAGTATCTGTGCGGCGAATTTCTGAACAAAGAGGTCCTCTCCGTTATAGAGGAGAAGACTGATCCGTTTCCCGGAGTCCGAACAGGAGAACAGCAGAAACAGAGCCGGTAGAAGTATCAGAAGCCGTCTCATCCTACGCCCTCCTGAAATCCTACGGGAATCACAAGCTTCACATTGGTCATCTCATCCAGCTCGCTGCTTATGATCATTTCGGCCTCCTCTCCATAGTAAAGTTTCAGCCTCTGATAGACATTCTTAAGCCCCACACTCTGCCCCTCTTCCTCACCTTCCAGGATTCTGTAGATCTGGGCGATCCTCTCCTCCGGAATTCCATACCCCGTATTTTCCACCTCAAAGACAAGGGACCGGCCGTCCTTGTACCCCCGGATTGTAATACGCTCATTTTCCTCACCCACACCGTGATAGATGGCGTTCTCCACCAGGGGTTGAAGGATCAGTTTCATAACCTTCAGATCATAGATGGCCTTGTCTATTTCGATTTTATACTCAAACTTCCCGATATAGCGGATGGATTGTATGGTCAGATAGTTGCGGATATGGGAGATCTCATCCCGGACGGGGATAAAATTCTTCCCCTTGGAAATACTGATCCTGAAAAAGCGGGCCAGAGCCACCACGGTTGTGATGACATCCTCGCTCCGTTCGTTCTCCGCAAGCCAGACGATGGAGTCCAGAGTGTTGTAGAGGAAATGGGGATTGATCTGGTTCTGAAGGGCCACAAGTTCGTTCTTCCGCTTCTCCCTCTGCTCACTCACCAGCCGGTCCATCAGCAGCCGGATCTGATCTATCATATCGTTGAAGGCCGAGGCGACGACGACGATCTCTTTCTGCCCGGTGACCTCGACCCGGGTAAAGAAGTCTCCGTTCTCGATTCTGAGCATATTTTTCTTCAGCTGGTTCAGGGGACTGGAGATTCTGCGGGAGATAAAGACGGCCACAGGAGTCGTTATCAGCAGACTGATCCCCATAATGATAAAGAGGGAAAGGAGCATCCTCCGGCGGGCTTCCAGCACATCGTTGATATTACTCACCGTAACGATGCGCCAGCGGGTACGGTTCAGGGTATTGATATTGATGTACATCCCGATTCCGTCGATAAGGGCCTGAAATCCTCCAAGCTGCTGCAGACGGGCCAGACGCAGACTCTCCCGGTTAAAAGCCTCGTTTTTTATGGAGGAGTAGATCAGGGAATCATCTTCATCAAGAATCAGAATATGTCCGCCGGGGCCCAGATTCGTCTGCTTGGCCAGCTCCTTGATAGACTGGAAATTCAGTTCCAGCAGAAGCACACCCCTCTTCTGCTCATTTCCATCCAGATAGTCCACCACTTTGGATACGGAGATAACCTCTTCCTCGCCGCTCAAATCTCCCGACAGGGTATGGGGGGGAGAAAAATGAAAAATGGCCTGATTCACCAGCGCATTTATAAACCATGCTTCCCGGCTCACATTCAGAGGGAGGGCGTTTTTTCCCCTTTCCCCCAGAATCCACTGCCCTTGAACATCAAAAAGGAAGATGGACACCACATCTTTCTTGCTCTCCGTATTAAAGAAGTAGATATTACTCAGGGTTTCCCGGGACTTTGAAAGATCGAGGTTCAGAGAGCTGGACTGAATATAGTTGGCTGTCTCAATAAGCGAATTCACGTAGCTCTCGTAATTGAGAACGATTTGCTTGTTAATCTCCCGGGACTGAGTCTCAACCAGGGCATCGGTCCGGAAGGAAAAAGTGGTATAGAAAGTCATCCCCGTAACGATCAGAACAATGGTCACAATGATGATGGTGGAGACGACGATGCTCTGTGCAATGGAAAGATCAGGAAATTTTAAGGTCTTCACGATACTTCTTGGGAGAAACTCCTGTGTATTTCTTGAAACTGTGGCTGAAGTAGTACACTTCATTATAGCCGCACTTTCCCGCTATATCGATAATTTTTTCACCCGTCAGACTCAGAAGTTCTTTGGCCTTCTCCAGGCGGATGCCTGTCAGATACTTTACAAAGGTGGACTGCTTCTCCTTCTTAAAAAGGAGACTCAGATAGGAAACGGAGATTCCCATCTCATCGCAAACGGTCTCCATGGAGATGGTCGTATCCGCGTAGTTCTTTTCCATATAGTGGATAACGCTGTCCAGCATCCTCTGGGAGTTGCTCATCTTGTTCTTGAGATTCATCTCACGCAGCTTGAGGATGACGGAAAGGACCCAGTCGAACATGGCTTCCAGATTCCGGAATCGGGAGACTTTTTCCAGCACATCCTCCTCCATGGTCTCATCCAGGTTGACTCCGATGGAAACGGAGAAGTTCACAAGAACATTTACCATGGCGATGATATAGGGACGAAAGTTGGTCACTTCCTTGCTGTCCCGCAGCGCATTGAGCTTCAGAGACTCCATCACATTCCGGATTTCCCTGTCGCTTCCGAACTTCATGCTGTATGTGATCTCGTTGATCTCCGTATCCGTCAGGCTCAGCACCCTCGGCCTGTCCTTCTCCAGCTGATCTATGTAAACGATCCTTCCCGCGTTGAGAAAACGGCTGAATCCCAGTGCCTTGGAGGCCTCGTCATAGGCCGTACTCAGCCTGGCGAACCCTGTATAGAGGTTGCTGACACCGATATCAATGGCCAGATTCAGATACTGCTCGGCCATCTTCACCATCTCATAGAAGATGGAATCCACCTTCCTCATAAAGTTGATGCTTGTTTCCTTTATCACCAGGACAATACCGTTATTGAAATGGAAGTCGTAGAACTCACAGTTGTGCCGTTCCAGAATGGACTGGATCACCGAACGCACAGAGAGCTTGAGCTTCTCATACTCGATCACATCGAAATGCTCCTGGTTTCTCTCGGTCTGCACAAAGGCCAGGATATAGCGCTTGTCGTCCAGAGAGATGCCGTGCTGCTTCAGGTTCTCGATCTCCTCGCTGCTTCCGCTGCGGGAGGAGACCAGGCAGGAGGTGAAGTAGTTGTCGATGATAAGGGGGATGCTCTGCTCATAACGCTTGCGGAGCATTTCAAGGTTGTACTTCTCTTTGAACTCGTTATCAAGCTCCAGCTTGAGCTTATCCAGAAAGCGGGAGATATCGTTCTGGGTCACCGGCTTGGTCAGGTAGCTGGTAACCCCCAGTTCCACGGCCTCCCGGGCATACTCGAACTCGTCATAACCGGTGATAAAGGCCACACGGGTGGTGGGAAAGTCCCGTTTTATCGTTCCGGCCAGCTCGATGCCATCCACAAAAGGCATCTTTATATCCGTCAGGACCACATGGGGATTGTGCTTTTCAATCAGTTCCAGGGCGTCATAACCGTTTCCGGCGGCGGCCACAACCCGGAAGCCGCTCTCTTCGGAGATTTTGGACGAAATCCTTCCCCGGACCTCATCCTCGTCGTCCACCAGTATCATTCTGTATAAATCTTCCACATCCGCTCCCGGTATTGATGATTCGATCAACTCTTATTGTAAATGGCCGGAAAGGAGATGGCAATCCGGAAATGAAATCCCTTCGGCAGGATTATTCATCGGTGATATCATTAAAGATCAAAAGATTTCTTCCAACCTGATTAGAATTCCGGGTATAAGGATAATGTCGATGTACGAAGAGGCGATCGTTGAAGAGATTAAAAATACATCATCTCCCATATGAACGAAGAGATCACCCTGATGAAAATCAGTGATGCGGTCTGTTACTCCGAATCAGTAGTCCTTGCCGGCAGTCATCACATTGGAGGGATCGAAGGCGTGGCAGGGGGTCACAGCGTGAACCGCTCCGCATTCGGGGCATTTCGCCTCGAAAGTCTCCATATCGAAAGACTCCTCGCAGATTCCGCATTTCACCTTGAGGGGCACGGGCATAAACTGCCCGGCAAATCCCATCAGCCTTACCTTGTCTACAACCTGCTTACCGTCTGTAAAGCTTCCTGAACATCCGTCGTGCATATCTGTATTCTCCTATCTCTTTCATTATTTATCAGGCGGCCTCCAAAAGGTCTGATCCCTGAACGGCCGTCTCTGTCAGTTCTCAATCAACAAGGCTCTCGCCCATCCTCAGGCGGGTCCTGTATCCCAGAAGAGTCCTGTCCAGCTCTTCCAGATGAGCCAGAATGGAGCGCTCCTCCTCGGTGGTTTCGATCACCTTGGCGATGCCGCCGTTTCTGATCACGATCCTACGGTCTCCCATCAGGGCCAGTACGGGATCATGGGTGGCCATCAGAACGATTTTCTCCTCGGAAAGCAGAAGATCCAGGGCCTTCTTCCGGTCGATTCCGGCATTCTCGATCTCATCGATCAGGATGATGGGAGACTGGCTTAAGATGGCCGTGTCGGCGATCATCAGCGCCCGGGATTGTCCGCCCGAAAGGCTGGTGATCGGGGTATCGGGGGTGAACTGTTCACCCGCGAGCTTATTGGCCTGCGCGATGATCCGGTCCACCACCTCGTCGAGGTTCTCCACCATACGGCTCTCCGCGTGAAGTGCCACAAATTCCCGGACCGACAGGTCCATAACGAAGTTCATATTCTGTGAGAGCTGGGCCACAAGCTTCTTGGAGCCGGAAAAACGCCAGGAATTATCCGGAGTCTCACCGTTGATCAGAATCTCCCTTTTCGTAGGAGTATCCTTCCGGGCCACCCATTCGATGTCTCCCAGAAGACGGCTCTTCCCGGAACCGGTAGGACCGACGATGGAGATGACCTCCCCGCCCCGGACCTCCAGCGTACCGAAGCCTTCGGGGCTGCCGGACTTGTCCTGTCCCGCCAGAATGGTGAGGGAGCGGACCTGCTGTCCCTCGTCCAGGAACTCCAGCATCTGGTTGATAAAATCGGAGAGCTGCGCCAGAAGGAGTTCTCCTTCCAGAACCCTGTCTTCCCGGGTCTCCTCATCCATGGAATCGATCCAGGCGGTCAGGCTCTGGTCCAGAGCGCCGGACACATCCAGGGCATTGTTGTCAAAGAAGGCCCGGGCGAAGGGATAGTCTGCCAGAATCTGTTCCATGGTCCTGTCTTTCAGCTTTTCTCGGCTTGTCATCTAGGCCTCCCCGTCCAGATTCATCTTGCGCACATTACCCATCTGAAAACTCTCGCCGATCCGGGTTTCTCCCAGACAGTAGGAACAGAGGGCCGAGGGCATGGAGAAACGGAGCTTCCTGCCCACCAAAGTGTCCACGTTCTGCTCCTTATCGAAGAGCAGGGTGCTCAGCTCAAAGCTGCCCTGCCCGGTCAGGCCGTTGATATTCATGATCACCGCCGAAGGATTTACAAGATTCACCCGGCCGGCAAAGACCTCGCGCTCCGCCTGGGAGACGATGTCCCCCTTGGTGATCACCACAATATCCGCTGACTTCAGCATGGGTCCGATCTTCTTGGGGGTATTGATTCCGCTCAAATTATCGATAACGCAGATCGCCTTGATATCCTTGATATAGGGGGAACAGCGGTTACAGAGCCCGGCGGACTCGGAAATCAGGACGTCAAATCCCTCTTTGATCCCCCACCGGGTCACTTCCTCCACATTGCTGACGAAGTAGTGGTCGGGACAGAGGGCTCCCGAGAGTCCCTTCTTGACGGGGATGCCCGCTTTTTCATACAGAATATCGTCATCGGTGTAGAGACAGTCGAACTTGGCGACCCCCACTTTGAGGCCCCTCTGCTTCAGGGCGTCTATGGTCTTCAGAATGACTGAGGTCTTCCCGGATGAGGGAGGGCCCGAAACGGTTACCAGATTCATACTGCCTCCTTTGCCTTTCCCACGGAGCTCTCAAAGAGAGACTCGCAGTGGGAGATCAGGGCGGAGATGTCATTTGAATAGATATAGTCCCAGCCCAGCCACTGCAGGGGCGCCGGTCCTTCGATGCGGTTGTCCACATCGGGATGAACCGAGGGAAAACGGCCGTTGTGTGCCAGGATCTCTCCCACCTCCCTGGAGGCGAAGAAATCGATCACGGGCTGCAGCTTTCCGATCTTATCCTTCCTGGACAGGAGAAAGATGGGACTGATGATAGCGCCGTCCTCGGGCCAGACCGCCTCCATGCCGCTTCCCTTCATCACCATCTTTGTGAAGAAGTAGGGCATAATGGTGACGATGGGCTTTTCATCCTTCTTCCTGTGGCTCTTCACCATCTGGGAAGGGTGCATGGATTCCAGAAGGCTCCGTCCCAGTTTCCTGACGCCCTCATCCCCGTAGTTTTTGTGGATATTCAGCAGGATGCCGTTGAACAGGTCGAAATCGCCCACGGGGAGGGAAACCCTCTTCTCAAAGTCGGGAGACATGATATCCTCCCAGCTCCGGGGCATGGGCCGGTCGCCCAGCTCATCGGTATTCACCAGAAAAACAGCGGGCACGACACTGATCATGCCGTAATGTCCCCGGGGATCTTTCAGATCCAGGCCGTCGAACAGGGGATTGAAGGATTCGTATCCCGTGGTGTCCTCAAAAACACCGGCCGTCTTGAAATGGCCGAACTTCTTCTCGTCGAAGAACATATCGAATCCGGCAGAGAGGAAAAGGTCGGGAAGATCGCCGGCGACCTCTACTCCTTCCAGATGCTCCTGGACCCAGTCCAGTCCCATGGAAGCGGCCTTCAGTTCGTGATTGACCCTAATCCCGCTTTCCCTGCTGTAACCTTCCAGAAAACTGTTGAAGCTCTCCAGAAGGGGCAGTCTTACGGGACAGGGAAGAAGACCGGCCACATTCAGAGTAAAATCCGGATCAGAACTCTCAGGGATATCCTGTTTTTCCGCCAGCGTGGCGTCCACGATATTTCTCTTTCCCTCGATGGCGTCGTCAAGCAGACGGATATAGCTCTCCGTGTCCACCTTCTTGAGCATCAGGGCCGTAGACAGGGTAATGGACCTGCCGAAACTCGCCCTCTTTTCAGGATCACCCATCTGGGGGAATCCGTTGGATTTAAAAACATCTATGGTCTCGGGATAGTCGCTGACGATCCTGTAAAGCGTATCCTGTGTATTGATAAAGCTCACTGTTATTTCTCCTCCGGGGAAGGGCTCCCCTTCATAACCTGATCAAGGCTGATGCTGGATAAGGCATCGACGATCTGGCGGTTCAATGCGTTCAGCTTTCCGCCGAACAAGCAGCTGCCGAAGGAACAGCTCTGATAATTTAATGGGCAGCTGTCCAGGAAAACCGGCCCCTCCAGAATTTCATAGATCAACAGGAAATTGATGTCCGCTGGATCAGCGTTCAGAACGAAGCCCCCACCCGGCCCCTTGCGGGATCGAATAATTCCCGCCCGGTTCAGAACCTGAAAGACCTTGGCCAGATGGGCCTCGGAGGCATTCAGACGGCCCGCAGCGGTCTTTACATTCACCCTTTCGGGATCGGCTTCGGCAATCAGGGCCAGACCGTGGAATCCAAGGGATGCGGCTTCCGATATATTGATAAGCTGACTCATATCTCCAGATCTCCTCTGCACTCCTGATCTGGAATATCCCCTCCAGATCAGGCGCTCTTAATTTCGGAATTACAATACCTAATTACCTTTTTAAAAACAAGCCTGGAGGCTTCATTTCAGGAGAGAAGGGCTTTTTAATGGTTTATAATGTAACTCATGTTACAGAAAGAGGCATGGGAGGGCTTATGCTGGACCTTACAAAAACCATGGAATCGGAGTGCAGAGAGAAAGAACCGCTTCTTGCAGAGATCATCGACCGTTTTCTGCAGGACAGAGACAAAGCCTTTCGGAGTCGCATACACAGAGTTTGCCTGAACAGAGAGAAGGAAGCATCAACCATGGTTGGGCCAGGAATTGCCTTTCCCCATGCGGTAGTCAGAGAAGATATACCTTCGGCTGTATACTGCTGCCTGATAAAAGAGGGAGTCCCCTGGAACAGTTCCGGCGATAAGGTGCAGATCGTGATTCTTCTCATCTGTCATGAGGAGAATCATCTCTCAACCCTTTCCGAGCTGGCCTCCATCCTGCAGATGCCCGGTGTTCCGGACAGACTTCTGAACAGCAAGACAGCACAAGAGATGGGAGAAATACTCCAGGCGGCACAACAGAAGAAAGAAGGACGCCGCTCCCCCGAAAAGGAATCGGTCACAAGGGTACTGCTTGAAAACATCAACCGACTGTACCGGGAGTCACCGGATATGCGCCTCGTTCTTTTCTCCAACTCGCTGGAACAGATCACAGCTCTTGGCGAATTCCTGACCGCAGACGAAATTCTTTTGATCAGCAGCAGACCCCGGAGACTTGATCAGCGGCGGAAATTGAAAAAAAGATTTCCCCATATTATAGAGGTCTCCTCCATCAAGGACCGCAGCAGTATCCTGAAAAAACTCTGGACCGACAGAGTTCTGAAAGAGGGAGATCTGGTCCTTTCACTCTGGGGATTCGAGTTCGATGATATGGCTCACAGCTTCAGCCTCTCCTCCGTCCCCCGGGACCTCTATGAGGAAGCTCGTGTTCTAAACTACAATATCCCCCACAATGTAAACTTGGAAATCCTCAGCAGAGCCGTGTCTCTGGCCTCCGAACTCTCCCGGCAGGGACGGGAGGGGAAACCGGCGGGAACCATCTTTGTAGTGGGTGAGTATGACTCTGTAAAGGTCTACTGCCGTCAATTGATCATCAATCCCTTCGGCGGTCTGGATGATCATGAAAGAAGTATCCTTGATCCCAGCCTGTCGGAGACCATCAAGGAGTTCTCCAAGATCGACGGGGCCTATATCATCGACAATTCGGGAAGGATCCTTTCGGGAGGGACCTATCTTTCCATACCGCCCCACCCGATGAAGCTGGAACCGGGACTGGGAGCCAGGCATGCCGCGGCCCTGGGCATCACCATGGTGGCTCCCGTCGCTTCGGTAGTGATATCCGAATCCACGGGACATATCCGTGTTTTCTGGGACGGCGCAGAACAGGATATGTTCACCCCTTCAGAATAATCACTCCTGACTCCTCCCGGAACTCTTTCTCCGCAATTATCGCCTGTCATCTTTTTCAATGTTAACACGCATAAACTATTGACATTAGTCTCGCCTATCTTCTAAATTGAACCATCAGATCATCGGGAGAGTTTATGAAAGTATTTATCCACCATATTTATGAATTGAAGAAGGGGCTGCGTCGACTGGTACTTCACACCTTTCCTCTCGAGCAGGAAGAGTACATCCGAAAACGCCTTGAAAAAGAAGGAATACCCTATCTTGTCCATCATGTAAATCAAAAGAAAGGCAATGTTTTTTTCGGCTATCAGGTCTGTATCGAAGTTCTCCGTCAGTTCAAAACACTTCGCCTCAACGAGATCAGTGATCAGGAAGATTTCATCCTTGGAACGCTTCTGGGGTACGACACCAAGCTTCAATGCCACCGTTACCTTGAACGGACAGATCAAAACAGGGATCCATATGCCCGTAGGGCTTGAAAGATAAATGCAGTTAAGGAGTCAAGGTATGAAAGCAGTTATATACGGATCGACAACCGGAAACACGAAAGCCGCAGCCGAAAAGATTGCGGCAGCTCTGGGAGGTGCGGATGTGCTCTCCGTGAGCGATGCCGCCTCTGAGGATCTGGAGAAGTATGCCGTGTTGATTTTCGGTACATCAACCTGGGGGATCGGAGATCTTCAGGATGACTGGGAAGAGAACATTAGCGTACTCGACACTATCAACTACAGCGGCAAGACGGTCGCCGTTTTCAGTTTGGGCGATCAGGAAGGATACCCTGATTCATTTGTCGATGCCATGGGAATACTCAAGTCGCGCATCACCCAGGCGGGAGGACGTGTTACAGGAGAATGGTCCGTAGACGGGTATCACTTTGACAGCTCCGCCGCCGTGGAGGGTGATCATTTTGCGGGTCTTGCCCTGGACGAAGACAATCAGTCGAATCTGAGTGATGAAAGGATTGAAAGCTGGGTAAAACTGCTTTAGACGAATAAGGATAGTTTGACAAGAATACACTGAAGGCCGACCTGTTGAGGGACGGTCTTCTTTTTTATATGAGATGTATACCTTTTCTGTTATCCCGGGAGATTTATTTTTCAGAAGCCTTGTAGATCCTGTCCATAACGGCACGTCCTATCCCCTCTTCGGGAACCTTCTCGGCATAGATGCAGCTGATCTTCTTCTGGTCCAGGGAGTGAAGAGCCGTAAAGAGCCGGGAGGCCGCTTCAAGAGGACTGCCGGAAGAGGAAAGGACCTCACTGAAGGCGTAGTCCGAACCTTTGCTGCCATCCCTGTAAATCAGGGCTCCCGCAGTCTCCCGCCCGGGGACGGAGGAGAGGTCATCGACAATATGCAATGCCTTCCGGGGTGAATAGTGCATCTCAAGCTGTCCGGGAGCGGTGGGAGAGGTCGTTGTCCGGTTGAACATCTCCACAGGCCCCAGAACCGTTTCGATCATCTCCCGGGTCAGTCCGCCGGGACGCAGAACCAGGGGCGTCTTCCTGCTGAGATCCAGAACCGTGGATTCCACCCCCACACGGCAGCGTCCACCCTCCAAAACCATATCGATACGGCCGCCCAGATCCTCCTCCACATGGGAGGCCTCTGTGGGACTCAGATAACCGAAGGAGTTGGCCGAAGGAGCCGCCACGGCTCCGGTGGAGAGCCTGATCAGTTCCAGAGCGATGGGATGGTCGGGCATCCTCACCGCCATGGTCTCCAGGCCGGATGTTACGAGCGAGGGGACAATCTCTCTTTTCGGTACAATAAGAGTCAGAGCCCCGGGCCAGAATTTTTCCGCAAGATCGTACACACGCCTGTCCCTGATATCCGCGACCCTCTCCAGCATCTCCATATCGGCGATATGGGTGATAAGGGGGTCGAAGCTGGGCCGTTTCTTGGCTTCAAAGATCCGGGCGACCGCACTGGTATCCAGGGCATTCCCACCCAGACCGTAGACCGTTTCCGTTGGAAAGGCCACAAGACCTCCGTCCCTGATGACGGCGGCCGCTTTTTCTATATTCTTCTGATTGCTCTCAAATATCATTATTCACCTCACTCCGGTCCGGCACAAAAAAACGGTTCCTCACAGACCGGAAGCAGGAATCAAAGTACTACAGATAAATGACTTGTTCCAGTATCCTCCGATCATTCCAGGGCAATTTTTCCGGCATCTCCATCCTCAGCCCGCCGGTTCGAAAAAAACAGCTTCCTGAGGCTTTAAAAAGCGGGGTCATACATGTCATAATACGAAACAGGAGACCATATTGTGAAAATAGCATACCCGGCCATACTGCTTGCCACCCTCCTGGGGGCGGCCTCGGGACTGATGATCAAAGCCCTTCCCTACTCCAGCCCCGCCCTGTCGGCATTCCGCATGGGCGTTCCTTTTCTCTTTTTTCTTCCCCTGATGATTCGGAGGGGAATTGTTTTCGGCCCCCTGAAATATAGAAAAAAGCTGTGGACGGGTTCTCTTCTCAACGCGTTAAGAATGGTCCTCTATATCCTGGCCTATAAGCTGACGACACTGGCCAACGCGGTCGTCCTGGTCTACCTCTGGCCTCTGTTCGCCCTGCTTATTGATGCGAAACTGAAGAAACAGAGGCTGAAGGGGCGGGAGATGGGACTGCTCCTTCTGGCCCTCGGAGGAGTCATCCTGATGAACATGGGCAAGGGCTTCTCCTTCTCCACCCGGGATCTTATAGGCTGCCTCTGTATGTCCCTGTCCGCCCTCGGCTTCTCAGTCACCGCACTGATCTTCAAGGAAGCCCTGAAGGATCATAGCGAAGGAGAGGTGATCTACTTCCAGAACGCCCTGGGAGGCGTTCTGAGCATCCCCTTTCTCCTCCATGAGGTCTCTTTCTACACAGCCGGCGACTTCGCCATGGGGGTGGGGTACGGGCTGATGATAGGAGTGATCGGATTTATCTGCTTCTTTGCCGCCATGAAAAGGCTGCCCATCTTCCAGTACGGAGCCCTGACCTATATAGAGGTCATCTTCGGCGTCAGTTTCGGAATCGTCTTCCTGGGGGAACAGATGTCCCCGGTCAAGGCGATCGGAATGGTTCTTATCCTCACGGCCAGCGTACTCTCCAGACTCGCTGACAGACAGTCAACGGCAGCAGTCCAGTCAGATCAGTTATCCATGGAAGAGTAATAAGGCAGGCTATCACTGGTATCGCCCTCCCCATCTAAAAGAGAACGACCTAGAAAGTCAGCTGAAAGCAGGAACCCTGCTCATTCCGCCACAGGATTCTGCCGTTGAGCTGAGCACTGAGTGCTTTAACAAGACGCAGGCCGAGACCGGGATGATCACAATCCGGGTCAAATCCGGGACCGTTATCCGCTATACCCAGACGGACCCGGTGGTTGTCATCATTCTCCAGGGTAAACCGAAGATTCAGAGACTTCCCATCGGCAACCGCATATTTCATACTGTTCATAACCAGCTCGTGAACGATAAGCCCCAGATAAAGAATCTTATCCCTCTCCAGATAGAAACTGCCGACGGCCCAGGACTTTGTCAGACTGATATCATGATCCCCCAGGGATTTCAGAATATTATCCAGCAGGGAGTCGAGATAGGAGGAGAGTTCCTGGTACTGGGGCTGTCCCTCCAGATAGAGCTGGTCATGAATCAGGGAGATTGAGAAAATCCGGTCCTGCAGTTTTGAACACTCTTCCCTGAAACAGGGATCGGGAGTCCTGTTGGCGTGAAGCTGAACCAGGCTCTTGATGATATTCAGATTATTCTTGACCCTGTGATTCAGTTCCCGGAACAGCATATCCTTCTCATCCAGAGTCTCCCGCAGTTTTTCCTCGGTGACCTTTCTATATTCATTCTCCCTCATAAGACGGTAGAAGAACTCACTGAGATATCCTGTAACAGATCCCACAAGGATGCCCGATAGTTCGGCAATCACCAGACTGGCGGGCAGATATTCGCTGTGTCCCATCATGGAGAAACAAACCATGTTCAGGGGAAGAGCCAGCACTCCGGCTATGAACCCTCCTGAAAACCCGAAAACAAAAGAGATCGCCATCAGGGGAAGCAGAATGAAATAGTTGCATGAGATCTTAAGGATTTCACCGAAGAAAATGAGCACGATTCCATAGATTGCAAATGAGACAGCTATTGCTGCCACTCTGTAACGACCGGACAGGAGTCTGAGTAATGTGCTGACCCGCCGGTCCAGCAAGCTGAGATCAAAAAGGGGTTTTCTCTTCATATGCGCTACTATTAATAAGGCCTGCAAGAGACTAAGGTCAAGCCGAAGTCTCCCTTTTCACTCCCCTTCCGATTTTGCATCCTCATCGGTGATCAGTGACCTGCCGGCGGCGCGAATCAGCGAGCTCTGTGTTCTCGGAGTCATACAGATGGGGGTTCTGTCCAGCAATTACAAGAAACACACCGGTCAGATCCAGAAGGCCAAAGGGATACAGAACGCCAAACGGTATTGATAAAAAGAGAAGCGGAGGCCTCCCGGGAGAGGCTATTCCGCATTTATTACGGCCCTCCACCGGTTTTCCAGTCAATTCCCAGTACCCTTTTCTTATACGGCCTTGGCTTTTTTATGAAAAAAAACCTGTCCTTGAATGAACGCCCCCAAAGCGGGCGATTCAGAAAGGACAGGTTTTTTTCCTGGGTCAGGGAAGCCGCTTTGCGAACTAATTCACCTTGTTGATCACCTTGCCGCCGATAAATCCGGCCAGGTTGTCCACGGCGATGTTCATCAGCCGGCTCCGGGCCTCCTTGGGAGCCCAGGCGATATGGGGGGTGATGAAGCAGTTGGGTGCGGTCAGCAGTACATTGTCCGCCTTAATGGGCTCGGTGGACACCACATCCAGTCCCGCCGCTCTGACCTTGCCGCTCTCCAGGGCCGCCTTCAGATCATCCTCTACGATCAGAGGGCCACGGGAGGTATTGATGATGATCACACCGTCCTTCATCTTTGCGATATTCTCACTGTTGATGATCCCTTCGGTGGAGGGAAACAGAGGACAGTGGAGGGAGATCACATCCGACTTGGCAAGGACTTCGTCCAGGGAGGCGTACTTCATGGTTTCGCACTCCAGATCCCTGTTCTGGAACTCGTCGAAGGCCAGAACCTTCATGTCGAAGCCCTGGGCGATCTTTCCAGTGGCCTGGCCGATCCGGCCGTAACCGATGATCCCCATGGTCTTCCCCGCCAACTCGGTCAGGGGAAAGTCCCAGTAGCAGAAGTCCTCGCAGGCCGACCACTTGCCCTCTTTCACCGTATTCGCATGATCCTGCACATGGTGGCAGATGTTCAGAAGGTGGGCGAAGGCGAACTGGGATACCGCGGTGGTTCCGTAGGTGGGGATGTTGCAGACGGGGATGCCCGCTGCGGCCGCCGCCCCGGTGTCTACCACATTGTAGCCCGTGGCCAGCACGCCGATGTACTTGATGGAGGGGCAGGCCTTCAGGGTCTCCGCGCTCAAGGGCGTCTTGTTGGTGATCACCGCTTCGGCGTCACCGATCCGGCTGATGATACCGGCCGCATCGGTTCTGTCATAGCAGGTGAAATCTCCCAGCTTCTCAAATCCTTCCCAGGAGAGGTCTCCGGGATTCAGGGTGTATCCGTCCAGTACGACTATTTTCATATGTTCCTTCCTTGTTTTATGGCAGAAAGGCCGGAGATCACTCCCCGGCCCCATAATTATATCTTAATACAATAAACCTTAAACAGGCTGTTTGGCTCCGACCAGCTCTACCGCAGCGGCAACAATACCATCTACGGTCACGCCGTTTTTCTCCAGAAGACGATCGTAGGGAGCGGACTCACCGAAGCGGTCCTGGATTCCCATCCTCTTCACACGGCCTCTGCCCATCTCGGCGGCGATTTCGCAGACCGCGGACCCCAGGCCGTTGATGATGTTGTGGTCTTCCACGGTCACCACACTGCCGATCTCTTCGAGGCAGCTCTTCACCGCGTCGGCATCCAGGGGTTTGATGGTGTGCATATCCAGGAAACGGACCGAGTACCCCCTGGCTTCCAGCTTTTCTGCCGCTTCCAGGGCCTGGCTCATAATATCGCCGTTGGCGATGATGGCCACATCCTTACCGTCCTTCAGCTGTACCGCCTTGCCGATTTCAAACTCCGCGTTCTCATCGTAGACGAAGGGACGAGGATCTCTGGTGAAACGGATGTAGCAGGGACCGTCATACTCGGCTACAGCCTTGACCAGTTTCTTGGCCGAGTAGTAGTCGGCGGGCATGATCACGGTCATATTGGGGATGGTCCGGTAGATACCCATGTCTTCGATGCCTTGGTGGCTGGCGCCGTCGTTGGCAGGGGTGAATCCCCCGTGGGAACAGGCGACCTTCACGTTCAGCTTGGGGTAGCAGGCCTCCTGGCGGATCTGCTCGCACATTCTCATGGAACCGAAGACCGCATAGGTGGTGACAAAGGGGATCTTGCCGCAGGTGGCAAGTCCGGCGGCAACGCCGGCGCAGTTCTGCTCGGCGATTCCCACGTTTACATGCTGATCCGGCAGCTCCTGAAAAAAGGGAACTGTCTTACAGGACTTTCCGATGTCCGCATCCACTACATAGATATCGGGATTGGCTTTTCCCAGTTCCAGTATCGCCTCTCCGTAGGCGTCTCTCGTCGCTTTTCCTTCCATTACTTCAGTCCTCCCTCAACTTCGGCCATGGCCTGCTCGTACTGCTCCTTGTCGGGAGCCACGCCGTGCCACATAACCACGTTCTCCATAAAGGAGACGCCCCGGCCTTTGACGGTCTTTCCGACCACGACCTTGGGCATACCGTTCCTGCTGTCCCGGATGGTGTCCAGAACATCGACGATCTCTTCCATCCTGTGGCCGTCGATACCGTGGGCTTCGCAGCCGAAGGCGGCGAACTTGCCCTTCAGATCCCCGGTGGGCATAACCACGTCACAGCTATTGTCATTCTGCAGGTTGTTGTTGTCCACGAAGATCACAAGATTGTCGAGCTTGTATTTCACGGCGGTCATCACCGCTTCCCAGATCTGCCCTTCCTGGCTCTCGCCGTCACCGACGACAACGAAAACACGGTAGTCCTTCTTGTCTCTCTTGGCGGCCAGGGCCATACCCACGCCGGTGGAGAGTCCCTGTCCCAGGGAACCGGTGCTGATATCGATTCCGGGGCAGACCTTCATGTCCGGATGTCCCTGCAGGATGGAGCCCTCTTTTCTGAGGGTGTAGATGGTGTCGTAGGGGAAGTACTCTCTCAGGGCCAGGGCCGAGTAGAGGATGGGACAGACATGTCCCTTGGACAGGACGAAGCGGTCGCGGTCGGCCCACCTGGGGTCCTCGGGCTTCAGGTTCAGCTCATCAAAGTACAGGGCCGTGACCCAGTCGGCGGCGGACAGGGAGCCACCGGGATGCCCGGAACCGGCTGTGTGAATCATGGTCAGCGCCGTCTTCCTCATCTCTTTGGCTTTCTCTTTCAGATAGGCCACTTTCTCTTCTTTATTCATATCGGAAAAATCTCCTTAGATAGTTCCGGTGATACTACACCGGTGACTTCGATACCTGATCAGAGAGGCGCAATCGCCTCTGTATTTCATATTTTGTATTCAAAATATTTACTACAAAGC
This sequence comes from Oceanispirochaeta sp., assembly GCA_963556075.3. Lineage (GTDB taxonomy): Bacteria > Spirochaetota > Spirochaetia > DSM-2461 > DSM-2461 > Oceanispirochaeta. The sequence continues at coordinate 1,177,993 of CAUVYB020000002.1, forward strand.
TATAATAAAGCCAGTTTTGCTTATTGTCAATATTTTTTTCATCCCCCAGGACGCCGTGTTTACCCGGAACCATCAATTGTCCCATAAATATAAATGTAATTATCAGTAGTGGACGCTATACTGAGGAGTATGAAAACAAGAAAATTAATCCGACTCATACAGATACTCTCCTTTTCGACAGTGCTCTTCCCCGCCCTCTTTGCGGCGGCGCCTGTCTCGGGGGAGGAGCAAAAATTAAGCCTTGCGGTTTTCCCCTTTGAAAACCTCAACAGGGATCCTGAACAGGAATATCTTTCTGGAATCATCAGCTCTCTTATCCGACAGGGCCTTTCCCGTTCGGAAGAGGTCTTTCTTGTTGACCGTGAAAATATGGAAGAAGTCATGAAGGAGCAGAAGCTTCAGTTTACGGGGATTCTGGATGAAGAGACCGCCGTCAGAACCGGCAAGCTAGTGGGAGCCTCCTATATCATCAAGGGTGGTTATGTCTTTCTGGGAGAAGATCTTTTTCTCAACCTTGATCTTATTGATACGGAAACATCCAGAAGCCTCAGTTTTTCAGAGAGGGGATATCAGGAGAATACGGTCAACGCCCTGACCGAAAAGCTCCTCCTCTACCTGACGGACAAGGAAATAGATCTACAGTCGGACCAGGGAGAAAGAACAATCATCGCTGTGCGTCAGCAGACACCCGGTATGGTGCATCTCTTTTCCCGCATCATCGATGCGAGGGTGTATATAGATGGAAAGTTTGTCGCCTATACCACAGGAAACAGTACGGTACCCCTCGAGATCCCCCTGGATCCGGGACGGCATGTAGTGCGCACTCATCTGAATCAGAACTTCGGCATTATTCACGAACCGGAGATCCTGTTCAGTGACTGGACTCATGAGTTTGTCCTCAAACCGGGAGAGACCCTTGTCCTGGAGGATGAAACTGGACACTTCAATTCCAAGCTTTACAACCTCTCCCAGCAGCTTTGGGAGAGGATCACCATAAATCCCCGGGAGACGTCCAGCGGCTCGGCGGCACACAATATCTCTTTTCTTGACCGTCAGGGTGAAGCAATTAAGCTGGAGCTGATTCTCAGCATGTTCAGGGAAGAGGACGGTACAGGCAGAGCCGTCATAGACCTGATCTATCAGGGAAGGGAGGAGCATCATGAGGTCCTCTGCCTTCCCGAAGAGGAAGAAGAGCTTGAGATTAAACTTGAAAAGCTGGATGTGGATATCGAGCTAGACTGCAGCTATCCAACGCGATGGGATCTCTCCTACAGCGTCTGGCGAAGCGATATCTACCAGGGGCTCCACAGGGAGGAAGCTCACCTGCCCCCCGGGGACGGATCGAAAGGGAACTGATCAGTGGCCCTATGCCCTCCTCTCAGGGAGAGATCAGAGAGTGACTCTTTCTGTACTCTGCCGGAGGAACTCCGAAACGTTTTTTAAAAAGGCGGTAAAAGTATGCCAGATTATCAAAGCCCAGGGAAAGGGCGATGTCCAGAACTGCCGTATTGGAGTGTTCCAGAAGAAGAGCGGCCCTGTCCAGTTTCTGATCATTGAGCCAGCCCGATGGCGTTTTCCCAAGATATTGACGGAAGCTCCGTGAAATATGCTCGGGACTTCTATGGGCCATCCCGGCCAGATCCCCCACTTTCAAAAGCTCTGAGCTCCGTCCCTCCACCTCCAGAATGAGAGACTTCAGCCAGAGGGGCATGGGCTCATTCTTACTCCCCAGTTCCGGCGGGCCCTGAAGTTCGGCGGCCAGATTGAGAAAGAAACGGGTCAGAAGAATATCACCGTAAGGGCTCTTCTGGTAGAGAAACATCTGCTCCAGATCTTCAGTCACCCAGGATTTTCGAAGCAGCCGGGCCGTCAGTCGTCCTCCGGGACTGTGAGCTTCAAAAACGGAACGGAGTCCCAGGGCATCCTGAAGACGATTCCAGTAATCAACGGTAATGATCAGGTTGAAAAAGTCGAAACCCCGTCCCCGCAGGCTTTTAACACCATGAAATTCCTTCTCGCCGATAGAAATGAAATCCCCCTCTCCCATAACAAGATCATTCTCATCCAGACACTGGACCAGCTCTCCTTGAAAGAGATAGTAGAACTCAAGAACCCGGTTGTGATTATGCCGCGGAAAGGCCCAGGCCTTATGGGTCTGTATGCGGTGAAGAACATAGTTGAAGGGTTCAATATCCTCCGCCTGTACCGTAATAACCTCTTCCATTCAACGATTTTCCCATTAATATCAAATATGTGCAAATAAATATCAGTTATTAAAAAGAGAATATCAAATGAATAGGATTAAAATAGTTTTATAAAATACAGACGGCCCTCCGACGGCCGCATAAGGAAACGACCATGAACAACAATTTCAGATTTCCCGATGGATTCGTCTGGGGCTCTGCAACCGCCTCCTATCAGATCGAGGGCGCCTGGCAGGAAGACGGCCGCGGGGAGAGTACCTGGGACAGATTCAGCCGCAGACCGGGCAAAGTCATAAACGGAGACACCGGTAATGTGGCCTGCGATCACTACCATCGCTACAAAGAGGACATCGCTCTGATGAAGGATCTGGGCCTCAAGAACTACCGCCTCTCGATAGCCTGGCCCCGAATTCTTCCCGAAGGGGACGGCAGGGTAAACCGGAAAGGCCTGGACTTCTACAACAGTCTTGTGGATGAGCTGCTGAAGGCCGATATAGAACCTCTGATTACCCTCTTCCACTGGGATCTTCCCCAGGCCCTTCAGGACCGTTTCGGCGGATGGAAGGACAGACGCTGCGCCGAACTTTTCGCCGACTACAGCGATATCGTTACCCGCAGCCTCGGCGACAGAGTCAAAAAATGGGCCACCATCAATGAGATTATGTGTTTTACCCTCCTGGCTCACGAAAGCGATGTTCACGCTCCGGGGGGCAAAGAAAGCAACAAAACAACCAACCAGACCGTTCACAACGCCCTGCTTGGTCACGGCCTTGCGACAAGGGTTGTTCGTAAGAACGTTAAAGACGCCATGGTCGGTCTTGTGGAAAACAACATCGCCGCATGGCCCATCACAGGAACTGAAGAGAATATCAAGGCCGCTGAAAAGGCTTGGAAGGATATGAATGCCCAGCGGCTTTTCCCCGTATTCACCGGAAAATATGACGAAGAGGGCTACACCCGTCAGTACGGAGAACTCCCTGACTTCACTCCCGAAGACATGAAGATCATCAGCGAACCGACAGACTACATCGGTATAAACTACTACTTCGGCCCCGCCATTCAGGCCGCCGACAACGAGGCCGGCTATGAAGAGGTTTCCCTGCCTGCAGCCTTTCCCCGTACCCATATGGGATGGGCCAGCACCCCCGACGGCCTCTACTGGAACCTGAAGTTTCTGAAGAAAAACTTTCCCGGGCTTCCTGTCTATATCACTGAAAACGGTATGGCTGCCGACGATAGCATGAGTGAAGACGGCACCGTCAGAGACTACGACAGAATCGAGTTTGTCAGGACCCATCTGAGAGCCTGTCACAGAGCCATGGAAGAGGGAGCCAACCTGAAAGGTTACTACCTCTGGTCGCTGATGGACAACTTTGAATGGGCCCTGGGATACAGCAGACGCTTCGGTATGATCCGGGTGGAGTATGACACCCAGAAGAGGATCGTCAAGGAATCAGCTAAGTACTACAGCCGGGTCATGGCTGAAAACAGGGTTCTTTAATACCGGCTCCGGCAGGCCGGAGAGCGGAAAAGAAGGGTGGTGCTTCTCCGTCTTCTTTCCGGACCGGCAGGTTCTATGGGGATTCAGCCCCATCCCGGAACAGAGAGAGGGGATTGATCCCCCTCCTTCGGGAGATCTAGAATGGGGCCATGATGATATCAGCACCGGGCCGTATGATTTACAAGCTCAGCTATCTTTTTCTCTTTGCCGGCATTGCGGCCCTGTATCCCTACATCCCCCTGGTTCTGCAGGGCAAAGGGTTCAGTCCCTCCCGGGTGGGATTTATCCTGGGTGCTTATGAGGTCTTCAGCATGTCGGGCCTGCTGGTTCTCGGCCAGCTCTACGACAGCTTCAGATCCCCCAAAAGGACCATGATTGTCCTGAACCTGATCGCCCTCGCCTTTCTCTACGCCGTAGCAGCGACAGAAAACGTTATCCTTCTGATCCCCCTGACCCTGGCTCTGGGATTCTTTGTAAAGTCACCGACCTCTCTCATGGACGCTCACTTCGGACAGACCCATCCCGGCAGACCGGAACTGTACGGCCGGACCCGGCTTTACGGCAGCCTGGGCTTCTTCCTCTTCGCCATGCTGATCCAGATTACGGGACTGGTGGAGGGCGGAAAGCCTATGACTGTCTTTCTGGGATATTCCATCCCTCTTCTGATCACATCAGGCCTGATCGTTCTCCTCCCCGCAAGTCCCCACAATAAAGAAGCGTCGGTCAGACCGAATTCGTTCAGGACCAGCATCAGACAGTTCCCGCGCATCTACTGGGCCGGACTGGTGATCGTCTTCCTCAACTATACGGGATTTTCGGGACATTACACCTTCTTTTCACTGCTGCTTCACAACAGGTTCGGCATGGACAATATTGGTGCCCTGTGGGCCATAGGCCCCCTTTTCGAGATTCCTCTGTTCTTCTTTTCCGGATTCCTTTTGAATAAACTGGGGGAGAAAGGACTCTGGATGATCAGCCTGGTCTCCTGCACCATCAGACTGCTAGTCTATGGTATGGCGGAATCCGTACTCCCGCTCTACATCGTCCAGATCCTTCACAGTCCCTGTTTCAGTTTCAACCATCTGGCCATGGTCTCACTGATAAACCATCACACCAGAGAGGAGAACCGGGGCCTGGCCATGTCACTCAATGCGGCCGTAGGCATGGGGCTTTCTCTTTTCACAGGGGGAATACTGGGAGGAATTATCCTGAAGTACTCGGGATTTACACTCCTCTTCCGGCTCTTCACCCTCTTTCCCCTTACCGGCATGGTTCTGCTCCTCCTTATGGGAAAATCGGAGAAACAGACTCAAAACCGCAGGGAAAGAGCCTGACCCTTCAGACCGGATTATCAGGCTGATCCTTCAGAGGATCGTATCGATAGAGGAGGGAGTCTCCGTCAAAGATCTGAAAACGCTTTGCCCTGAAATCCGCTTTGAGGGTAAGGACGGCGCAGCCGTTCTCCCTCCGGACAACCAGCTCCCCCTGACGGCTGCCCTTCACAAGGGTGAAGCTTCCGCCGAAGGCGGGATGACTGTTGCGCAGCTTCATCAGCTTCATCAGCTCGACCACAACAGGACGCTCCGTCTCACGGCCGATCTCTTCCAGAGTATAACCATGGCGGTTTATATCCCTGCCGTTTTTCGTACTCTCCAGCAGTTCCAGATCATTGCGCCCCGCCAGCATACCCACATAATAGACCTGGGGTATGCCCGGTGCGAAAAACTGCACGGCCCGGGCCAGGAGGTAGGCCGCATCGTCCTCGCCCAGAGCGGAGTAATAGGTACAGTTGATCTGGTAGATATCCAGATTATTGTACTCCTCCGAGCTGTAGCGACGATTGACATTGGACCCCTTCTCATAGAGATTGCCGACCGTTTCGTCCACCTCTTCGGGAGTCAGAAGATCTGCGACATCAACGACGCCGATGCCGTCGTGCGTATCCAGAGTGGTGTACTGATTATCAGGACATTTTTCCAGCCAGCTGCCCAGGCGGTCTGCCCGGCCGCTGAATACGGCATGCAGCATCAGCATGGGCAGGGCGAAGTCGTACACAGGATAGCCTTTTGAAGCCAGCTTCAGGGGGATGGTGTAGTGCTCATGAATCTCCGGCAGGACTTCCACTCCCTTTTTCCCCAGGGCATCCCTGATATCTCCCAGGATATCCCAGATCTCAGGTTCCAGGAAAAAACAGCTGGTCCCCGCCCTCTTGGTTACATAGGCAAAGGCATCCAGGCGAATCATGGCCGCCCCCTGATCTGCCAGAAAATCCAAGCTGTCCAGAATATAGTTCCGTCCTGTTTCGGAAGTCACATCCAGATCGATCTGCTCCTCACTGAAGGTGCACCACAGCTTGCGGGCGGTGCCGTCGGCATGGGTGATCTCAATCCAGGGAGCCCGGGGTTTCCGGGTATAGATTTTAGAAAGCTCATCCGTTGTAAACTCCCCGTCGTGCTTGACCCGGTCAACGGGCAGAAAGAGCCCCGCCCATTCGCTGTCATCCCCTTTCTCGGCAAAGTCTTTGAACTCGGCGGACTGCCGGGAGAGATGATTGACCATAAAATCCACTACCAGATCATACTCAGATGAGATACGCCGTATGTCCTCCCAGGCGCCAAAGGCCGGATCGACCTCCTTGTAGCCGAGAGGAGAAAATCCCCTGTCCCCTGAAGAGGGAAAGAAGGGAAGAATATGAACGCCCTTCAGACAGCCCTTCAGCGGACCGTCAAGCGCCCGGTAGAGCTCCCTGATATTTTTCCCGAGACTATCGGGATAGGTGATGAGTTGAATGCCGTTCTTCATTATTTTATGGACCCCGCTACCATTCCTTTAATTATATGCTTCTGGGCTGCCAAAAAGAAGATAATTATGGGAATCATAGCCATCAATATGGCTGTCAGGATAAGGTCCCACTGTTTGACATAGGCTCCCGCGAAGTTGGCCACCGCCAGGGGGATGGTCTGTATGCGGTTTCCCTTCCCCAGAACCAGCAGGGGCAATAGATAGTCGTTCCAGATCCAGATGCCGTTCAACACCAGAACTGTGGCATGGATGGGTCTCAGGATGGGAGAGATAATGATGTAGAAGGTCTGAAACCGGCTGCAGCCGTCGATTTTGGCCGCCTCCTCCAGCTCATAGGGAATGGACTTTATAAACCCATGATAGAGGAAGACCGACAGGGAACATCCGAATCCTACATAGCAGAGGATCATGCCGAAGTAGGTTCGCAGCAGTTTGATCCCCGTCACCACATGAACCGTACGGAACCATGAGAGGAGGGGGAACATAACGATCTGAAAGGGGATGACCATGGCGGCGACAAAGATAAAAAATATAAAATGGGAGGTTTTTGTCCTGGTTCTTACCAGAACCCAGGCGGCCTGGCTGGACAGGGCCGTAATGGCCAGCAGAGAGAGCAGCGTGATAACAAGCGAAGACCTGAACGATTCGGGGTAACGGATATTGGTATTGGTCCAGATACTGACCATATTCGTTCCGATCTGCCCCCAGTGTTCGGGCATGCTCAAGGGGTCAACGGTGATATGAAAGGCGTCCTTGCCCGCATTAATCAGAACAATAAAGAAAGGAAAGAGGAAGGCCAGAAACAGAAGAGCCGTAATGGCCTCCAGGACCCATGGGTGTTTTGATTTTTTCATTACATTTCCACCTCTTTCTTTTTATTCACCGACACCTGAATCAGAGAGATAACAACCAGAACCAGGAAGAAGATTACCGCCTGGGCCTGGGCCATAGCCATCTTGAGCTTTACGAAGGCGGTGTTGTAGATGTTCAGAGCCAGAAGCTCCGTTCCGTACAGGGGCTTGCCCATAAACATGGCCGATGGTCCCCCCGCCGTCAGGGAAACATTCACATCAAACTGTTTGAAGGACTGCACCAGGGTCAGGAACATGGTGATAGTAAAGGCCTGGGCAATCATGGGGATGGTGATATGGCGGATCCTCTGGGCGGCACCGGCACCGTCTATCCTGGCAGCCTCGTGCAACTCGGCGGGAACCCCTTCCAGGGCGGCCACATAGATCATCATGATATACCCGGCGTACTGCCAGGTCCCCACGACCACCAGGGCGATCAGAGCGGAGTTTCGGTTGGCCAGAATGAGATTCTGAGGGTCCGCCAGCCCTGCGAACAGAGGGAGAAGCCTGCCCAGGGAGGGGACGGCGTTGTTGAAGATAAACTGCCAGATGTATCCGAGGATAAGTCCCCCGATCAGGTTGGGGACGAAGAACCCCACCCTGTATATATTTCTGAATTTCAGCCTGCTGGTGACGAATACAGCCAGCAGGAAAGCCATGATATTGATGGCCAGGACATTGAACACCGTGTAGACCACGGTCAGAATAAAGGAGTAGTTGAAGGAGGGGTCCTTAAGGCTTTTGATAAAGTTGTCCAGCCCCACATATTCCAGAACCTCTCCGGCCCGGGCCGCTGCGCTCCAGTTTGTAAAGGAGTAGAAGGCCCCGATCATAAAGGGGATAACGATGACCATGAGAAAGGCAAAAAGTATGGGTGAAAGGAACAGCCAGAAAACGATTCTGTTCTCTTGTTTGTCTGTCATTTTGTCTTACCTTGTTATATTCTAAAGGATCATAGGGTCAAAAAAACGGGGGCGCATTCCCTGCCGCGCAGAAAACCCGTCCCCGAATCAATCTTCAGTGATTATCTGTTTTCAAAGGCGTCGGTCATCAAATGAATGAACCGGGCCTTGTCGATGGCACCGTTGGCGAACTGGTTGTAGATGGGAGCCAGGGTCTGATCCCGGAAGTCTCCAGAGAAGTAGTACTGACTCCAGGCGTAGACCTTGCCGGCGGCGGCCCAGCTCTGTACGGACCGGGAAAGCTGACCGGCGGGATTCAGGCTGACATTGGCATAGGCGGGGATCATCCCGGCCTCTTTGACCATGAAATTCTGTCCCTCGGGAGTGAAAACCATATCGTTCAGAAACTGCTTGGCCAGCTCGACATTCCCTGATTCCTTATTGATGACATAAAAGGAAGGAGCGGCGACGAAGATTCCGTCGGTATCGGCAGCCATGGAACCGTGGGGAGCAAATCCCATTTCAAAGCTTGCGTTGGCCTGAGCCATATTGGGATCTGTCCAGTTTCCCTGGTGAAGAAAGACGGCCTTGCCCGTAGCGAAAGCGCCTACCTGGTCATCGTAGTTACCGGTCCGCAGTACGGAGGGTTCGGCGTAGCGGAACAAGAGCTCCACCCAGTCGGCGTACTCGCTCAGTCTTTTCGCATCGACCTTTCCCGCCAGCAGATCATCGACAACGGCAAGGTCGCCATAGGCAAGACCGTTTGACAGCAGGGAGTTGAAGTTGTGGTGAGCGGTGACCCACCCCATCTCCGGACCGGCGGCCATGGAGATAACCGAATCGATCCCCAGTTCATCTTTCATAGCCTCCAGCTTTTCACAGGCGGACTTGTAGGCGCCGTAGTTGGTCAGAGAGGCGGGGTCGATGCCGGCTTTGTCCAGCATATCCTTGTTATAGGCCATTCCCCATCCTTCTACGGCGACAGGGAACCCGTAGGTCTTTCCGTCGACCTTGAAGGCCACGGAGGTCTCTTTGGTCCAGGGCTCTCCGGAAAGGTCAAGGATCAGACTTTCCCACTCTTTATAATCTTCCAGACCGGCTATAATAAAAATATCGGGCATCTCTCCGGCGGCATAGTCGGATCTCAGCTGCTGCCCCAGGGTGATAGAGCTTGAACCGCCGATGGATTTCATAACGGCATTGTTCCCGGTCTTCTCGGACCAGAGCTTTCCGTAAGCCTGCAGCTGGGGATCTATCTCGGGTTTATTCTGATACAGGGTGATGGTTCCGCCCTTTCCGTCGTCTGCAGAATCGGTTTTCTTTGAACATCCAGTAAGAGCCGTCAGAATGGACAGAGCCAGAAGAACTGCGAGTACTTTTTTCATTTCATCCTCCAATTTTCAATGGGAACACTATGGTAACGTTTCCATTTTCATATATCACTATACCCTGAGATCCCCGTATGTCAAGATATATTTCCATAAAACGGAATCGTTTCCAATATTTTACAGTAAAGTCTTCCAGGAGGGAGAGAGAATGATTCAGCTGTCCCGGTCAATCAATTCAGGAGTCAGAACCAACTGTTCATATGACGACTCCTCCCCCTCCTCTCTCTGACGAACCAGTTCGATAATCATCCGGGCCGCTTCATTCCCCAGAGTTTCGGCGGACTGCCGAATGGTGGAGAGCTTCATAAACTTGGAAGGAAAGATATCATCATAACCGATGATGGATATTTCAGAACCCGATTCGTTGCGGGCCTGAAGGCCACCGTAGGCCATGGTATCGGAGAAGTAGAAGATCCCGTCCAGAGTTCTGTCGTTCATAAGAGAGAGGCTTATCTCATAGCACTCCTCCTCCGAATTGACGCAGAGTTCAGAAACCTGTATTCCCCCGGCCTCATCGGCTCTTTTCCGGAAGCCTTCAAAACGGTCGACCTGCTGCTGGGAACGATCGGTCAGCCCCATCATCAGAATCTTTCTACACTGCCTGGAGATCAGATAATCCGCAGCCAGACGGCTCCCTTCAAAACTGTCATAGGTAATATAGTTGGATTCGGGCTCATGATAATCCACATAGAGGAAGGGGATTTTATGGATGTCCAGCACCTCCCGTTCCGAAGGAGTCAAAGGAGGATCCCCCAGAGTCAGAACCGCCGTCAGCCTGTGCTCCACAATATGGTGGATCACACTGTCCTGACCGTGGTCTGTATTAAAAATCATTATATTGTAGCGGTCAGCCTTGAGACGGGTGTATATATGCTTAATCAGCTCAAAGAAGAACTGATTCTCCACGACTGGCAGCAGAAGGCCGACGGTCGCGCTGTAGTGGGACTGCCGGACGAGCATCCTGGCGGCTCCGTTGGGAACATAATTGAGTTCTTTAGCGATGCGCATCACCTCGGCCCTGGTACTTTCCCGGACATTGGGACTGTTATTGAGAACCCGGGACACCGTCCCTATCCCCACTCCGGCACGGGCCGCTATATCTTTTATCGTGACCTTTCCACTCATTACAGATCCCTTCCTGACCATACTGACAGAAAATAACTATAGCACGCTTTTGTAAACGTTTCCATTCATTTCTTCCTGTAAAAGAGAAATCCGGGATTACAGAAAACAACCGCATAAAAAAGGAGGCAAGTATTGTGTAAACACTCCCCTCCCTATAAATGACTTAAACAAGTCTTATTCAATTTGAATCAGAGCGTTTCCCTACTCCGTTTCTGTTTCTCAAGATCATGATCCCGTCTCCCCAGGACCCTCAAGATCATATACATCAGGGCCAGGATAAAAACGGCCAGAGCGATGAAAGCGGGATGATGCCCCTCTGCGATCTGATAGAAGAGAGTCGAAACCGACCAGGCCAGCAGAGTTGTATAGCTGACGAGAATCAGCGTATAAAAGCCCCCCATCTCCTGCCGGGAAGCTCCCACTACCGCAAGACAGGGAAAATACATCAGAACAAAAAGAAGATAGGCAAAGGCGGACAGGGGAGTGAAATTCCTGGAAATATGCCTGAACACGGCTGTATCCGTTTCGATCTCTTCCGCTATGGTCTGACTGTCTTCGACAACAAGACCGACACCGACCAGATCAAGAGAAGAAAAGAGATCAATAAATCCCTCACCAATGGAACCGAAAGCATCGACCACCGCTCCTCCGACATCGATTGCCCCCTCGTCTTCGTCATGCTCATCCCGGACACCGCTTTCCGCCATATCCAGAGAGGAGTAAAGAGCATTGACCGTACCGACTATGGCTTCCTTGGCAAAAAGACCGGTAAAAAGAGCCACCGAAGCCGGCCAGTTCTCCTCGGAAACACCGATGGAAGAGAAAAGAGGAGAGATCCCCTTGCCCACATGAGCCAGAAGGGAATCCTGACTGTCCTCATTACCGAAACTGAGCCCTTTTTCGGAGAAACCCATGGAACTCAAGACTCCCAGAATGGCTACGGCAACAATCACAACGGCCCCGGCTTTGCGGATAAAAAGCTTCAGCCGTATCCATGATGATTTGAAGATATTGGACAATTTGGGCATGTGATAGAGAGGAAGATCCATAACAAAATGGGAAGGAGCTCCCTTGAACAGAGAATTTTTCAGAAGGTATCCCGTAAAGATAGCCATGACAAGACCGGATAAGTAGATAAGAAAGACCACAAGCCCCGAAGATCTGCCGAACATGGCCGCACTGAACAGAGCATACACGGGGAGCCGGGCACCGCAGGACATAAAAGGCGCCATAAAGATCGTCATATAACGGTCCCTTCTGGAGTTCAGAGTCCGGGCGGCCATCACGGCGGGAACGGTGCATCCGAAGCCCACAACCATGGGAATAAAAGCGGAACCGGGAAGACCGATTTTCCGCATCATCCTGTCTGCGATCACCCCGATTCTGGCCATATAGCCGAAATCTTCAAGTATGGCGATGGCCAGAAACATAAAAAAGACTACAGGTATAAAGGTCGCCACCGTCTGTATACCGGAGCCGATCCCTCCCGAGAGAAATACGATCAGCCATTCCGGAGTCTGCAGAGCCGTCAGGACGGCGGCGGGAATCTCTACAAAGAGCATCCCTGCAAGAATATCGAAGAAATCGATAAAGACGGATCCGACGCTGATGGCAAACCAGAATGTGATAAACAGGGAAACGAGAAAGATGGGAATGGATGCGTATTTATGCATAACCACACGATCGATCCGCTCGGTCAGGCTCTTCTTTTCCTTTCGGGCGTAGGTGATGACGCTTTCACATATTTCATCGATTTTTTTATAGGCCTGTTCTGCTGAGAGGTCGAGAAACTCGGCCGATTTTTCTTTGTTATGAACGAGGTCGGGATTGGTTTCCAGAGCTTTCTCCAGCTCTCTCAACGCATTTTTTACGGACTGTTTGTCAACAGAAACCACCGAAATGACAGGGACGCCCAGCTCAGAGGCAAGGGCCTTTTGATCGACGCGCATCCCCTCCTGCTCGGCCATATCCACCATATTCAGAAAGACAGCGACATGGGGCGTTCTGGCCAGTAGATCCAGAGTCAGATAGAGGTTGCGGGAGAGATTGGAAGCATCCACCACATTGATAATCATGTCGTGTTCCTGCTTCCGGATAACCTCCTCGGCAACCTTCTGATCCTCAGTATCGGGGGTCAGGTTATTGGTACCGGGCAGATCAACAACGGTAATCTCACGGCCCATGAAATTCATGCTCCCTTCGATTCTTTCAACAGTGACACCCGGCCAGTTCCCCACCTTCTGTTTTGAACCGGTCATCTCATTGAAAAGGGTGGTTTTACCGCAGTTGGGTATGCCTGCGATGGCGATCTGTTTCATGTCCATACTACGCCTCCCCTACAAGGATTTCCTGCGCTTCTTTTCTGCGCAAAGCCACACGGGCATGACGCAGAACAAAGATCATGGGATCGTTGATATCTACTTCAGAACGGGAGACGATCGTACCTTCCACAAATCCCATTTTCAGCAGTTTCTCCGCATACTCTGAAGAAGGGTCGGTAAATCCTTTGATAATATAAGGCTGTCCTTTCAAGGCCTCGGACAACGTGCTTACCGTTGACAAGTGACTCCCCCTGTTTACTATCGGCTTTTTTAATTATATGAACCTAACTCAGACTCATTCCGCAGTGTATAAACACCGCCATACTCTGTCAAGAGTTAATCTATACTAACCAGCTTATATTTCAATGAGACCTGCCTCCTTCCTCCGTCCCTCTTTTACCCTTTATCCCGGCCAACCGGCTTTACAGTCACGACCTCCGTCCCTCTCTGGTCTTCCTCTCCACTTTGAGCTACAATAGATCAGTATGTTCAAGGTGACTGATCAGGAGCTGCAGGAGCTTCAGAAAAAATTCCCCTCTGCACTGGGATATCTCTCCACTATACTTCTGATAGAAAGAGAGATCGGGACCGCGGGCAATGCCCGACTGGCAGCAAGACTGGGCGTGTCCAAACCGGCTGCGAACCAGGCCATCGGCCGGTTGAAAAAGCTGGGTCTCACGGAGCAGGACCGTTACGGCGCCATTATCCTTACCGCAGAAGGCAAACGCTACGCCTCTGCCGTGCTCCGCCGCCATTATCTGATCGAGCATCTGCTGATTACCAAGCTGGGTTATCCCTGGGAGAAGTCTGACGAAGAAGCCCAGAGACTTCAGGTTAACCTCTCCGAAGAGTTTACAGACTATCTCTGCGAATATTTCGGTCGTCCCGGAACCTGCCCCCACGGAAATCCGCTCCCCGGATCTGAAGATGAAGAAGCTTTACTCAGGGCCCCCCGCCTGCCCGAAGCCCCCACCGGGGCCAGAATAAAACTTTTAAGGATAACGGAAGAAGGGGAGAGTGCAGATGGCCTTCTCCGCTTCTGCCGCAGCCATGATCTTATGCCCGGACGATGGATGAGCGTTAAAAACAACTCAGCCGAAGGGGTAACTGTGGAAGTTCACAATGCAACGGTGCTTATTCCCCTGCAGTACGCCTCCTATATATGCTTTCAGCTCCTGGATGAAAACTGATGATTCGATTCACTTTTTCAGGGATGGAAATATGGGTAGAATAAACTGGAAACCGGGCAATATGATCTATCCCATTCCTGCCGCTCTGGTGAGCTGCGGGACAGCCGAATCAGGATATAATCTGATCACTGTTTCCTGGACAGGAACCGTCTGCACCAATCCCCCTGTATGTTATATATCCCTCAGACCCGAAAGACTTTCCCATGAGATTATCAGCAGAGAGCGGGAGTTCGTTATCAATCTGAGTACGGAATCCATGGCTAAAGCAACCGATTGGTGCGGGGTTAAATCAGGCCGGGATTTCGACAAATTTTCCGAATGCGGCTTAACGCCGCTTCCCGCAAAAGAGATCAAGGCCCCTCTTGTTGCGGAATCACCGGTAGCTGTGGAATGCCGGGTACGTGAGATAAAAGAGCTGGGAAGTCATGACATGTTTCTGGCAGACGTGGTCAACGTTAGTGTAGATGAACGCTATATGGATCCTGAAACGGGAGCCTTTGACATGCACAGAGCCCGGCTGATCGCCAGTGCTCATGGAAAATACTGCGGGCTGAAATATCCCATGGGCCATTTCGGATACTCCATCAGAAAGAAGAAGCAGAAAAAGAAGAGACGGCGTCACTCAACGGCGGATCCATCCTCCTGATCCTCAAGAGCATTCTCATAAAAATCTTCGACCGCCCACATCATTCTGTAGTCGGGCCAGCCGAACATAAGAGTCTCACAAAGATCAATCTTTCTCTCCCGGTCACCCATCATGTGCCATGCCAATAGCTCCTGATAGATAATCTCAGGCAGAAAAGGATCCTCAGCCAACTCGCTCCGGGCCCGGACGGATATAGAGATCATTCCCTCATACATTCGCAGGACCTCTTTGCGATCTTCGAAGTACTCATCCGCTTTCGAAGCGATCTCCCACATAACCGTCTGGGCATGCCAGAGGGCCTGAGCACGACTGCTGCTCCACCCCAGTTCCGGCTCCTTCTCCAGAAGGGCTGTCAGGTCACTGTAATCCCTGCCCTCCCGAGCCCTCTCCGAGACAAGATCTCCCCAGCTTTTAAAAGGAACCGTATCCGCCTGCCTGAGAAGGTTGGCCAGACGGCTGTAGAGCTGATTCAGCTCACGCTGATACCGTGCTTTTCTAAACTCCTTCAGGAAGCGGTAGCTCTCTTCAAGACTTTCACGGGGACGGAGGAAGGCGGGATCCTGACGAAGAGCCTCTCGAAAGTCAGCGGCAGCCTGTTCATACTCTGCCAAATCCAGGGACAGCAAGCCCTCGTAGTAGAGTCGAAGAGCCTCACGGGAGGAAGAGATCCCGTCACTTATATCCGGAATCCCATAATACTCCCCGAGACCGGCGGCCAGAGCAGCCTCCAGGTCTTGATAAGCCTCACTTACCGCCTTTTTTTTCATCGAAAAGAGGATCTCTCCGCTTTCGGTATCCGTAATACGACAGTTGACTTCCAGAGTTCCGTTTCTAACCGTATAGCTGCCCCTTACAAGCTGGCGAACGTTCAGAATTCGCCCCAGTTCCAGAGCATCCTGATCATCGGTCAGACCGCTAAGCCCCAGTTTCTGCTCTCTGAGTACAGCTTCAAGATCTTCTCTCTCCACGATAGTTAATAAAGGAGAATTCAATCGTGATGTCAGACCGTCAGCAAAGGCCCGTGCCATCCACTGATGCTCATCATCCTGAACAGTATTGATAAAATGAAGGATAGAGACGACCGGTTTTTCATCTGATTCCTGAGAAAAGACAGCGAAAGCAGAGCTCAATAAAAGAAAGAGGACTCCGATCTGACGCATTTGGGGATTCATGGGTGGTTCAGATAGTCCCTGATTTCTGAAGCAAAGGCTTCGTCTTCACGCAGCTGCTCAAAAATCTTGAAAGCAGCCCGTTCCCGGGCCTGCTCGTAATTCAGTCCCCCTCCCTTGACAGGGCCGTATTCAGTACTGATGATCAGAAGACCGTAATGATAAAAGCTTACAATGCCTCTGAGGCTTGAAAAATAGATCCCTCCGGTTTCATCAAGAGTCGGATAATCCGAAACGATCCAGTCCAAGGTGATCTCAAAGGGAGTATTTCTGGCACCGGGAAGGAGCTGCAGGGAAAGATCTTTACGTCCCAGCTCTGTCAGAAAGGACATATTGAAACCACCCTGATCCTCAAGGCCTCTGGGTGAAGGAACGGCAGCGCGCCTGTCATTTTTCTTCTGAGAACTCCAGTCCTCCCGGCTCATGCGGATAAGCACCCAGTATCCCTTTTCAGTCCCATACCAGCCCTCCACGGTTTGAACATTCACGAGACTCTGTTCAACCGACTGCTTAACACGCTGATCCAGTGATTCGGAGATACTACCGTCGGCGGATGTTTTTATCTGACTCTCCAGAGTCGATACAATTTCTACAGAGATGGATGAGGCAAGGTCGGCGCGGGCCCGGGTTAGAGCGGTCTCCCTGTCTGCCGCCTCGTTATTGGTATGCGCTCCTCCTATACCATAATACCATTGATCGTCGGCGGGGGGAGTCGTGAGCCATTTAGGTTCAGGATCTTCAACCGGCAGAACAGGGACAACAGATGTTGTCGATGTACAGCTGCCCAGCATAAGAATCGATATCATGAAAAAAGTATTCATATATTTAACGATGGAACGCTTCATCATCTTCCTCTTCGTACCTGGTGATTATTCTGATTATAGACCGGAGCCGGATAATCTTCCAGCCAAGGGTTGCAAATCTCATTTAGATGAAAGTTGAAATAAATTCTTTACCACCCAGCCTGTGATTAGTATTTTTCATCCTGAAATGAGGTAAAAAGTATGAACGAACTGAAAACACTTCCCGAAGAACTTCCCCTTGTCCCCATGAAAGGATCTATTCTTTTTCCAGAGGGAATGAGCAGCGTCAGAATCAGTGGCTTGAGAGAAGATGAGGCGGCCTTCAGTGAGGCCAACCCATCCGGCTTGGCCGCCGCTGTTTCACTGAAAAAGAACTTCAACCTGAATGAACTTGAATCGGAAGATTTTTTCACAATAGGAACTCTGGTATTTATCGAAAATGCAGAGCATAAAAACAACGAGCTCCATCTGAAACTCAGTGGAGTTCAGCGGATAAAGATCAACCATATAGAAAGGCGGGGAAAGATATACTACACCCGTGTTGAATCCCTGCCCGATCAGGATGACATGGACATGACATCCCGTAATGCCATGGCGGAGAATATGAAAATCCTGGCCGCTGAAATTGCCTCCTACTTTGAGGGGACAGAACAGGCCATGAAGCAGCTGAAGCTGCTGCACCATCCAGCCTCCCTGATGAACAATATTGTTCCCTATCTGAATATTTCACGATCGGAGAAGCAGGAACTTCTGGAAATATCCTCCATCAGAGAGAGAGGCCTGAAAACTCTTGACCATATGGTTAAACAAAGAGAATCTTTTAAACTTCAGGCAGAAATAGCCGGAAGGATGACCGAAACAGCCAGTCGCAACTACCGGGAGAATGTACTGAGAGAGCAGCTTAAGGTCATTCAGAAAGAATTGAATGAAGGCAAAGCGGGGACGGAGGAAGAGGACGGGCAGGATCTCCGCTCCAGAATTGAAGCCTCCGATATGCCTGAAGATGTAAGAAAGACAGCTTTTAAAGAGCTGAATAACCTTGAAGAACAGCCTCCCAACAGCCCTGAAACCAGGATTATCCGTAATTATCTTGATCTGCTCCTGGATCTGCCATGGAAAAGTGAAGACTGCGGAATCATCGATTTAAATAAAGCCCGCCGTATACTGGACAGTCAGCACTACGGACTGGAAAAGGTCAAGAAAAGAATAATTCAGCATCTGGCTGTTATGAAGCTCAAAAACGACAAGAAAGGCTCTATCCTATTGCTGGTCGGTCCTCCGGGAACCGGAAAAACAAGTCTTGGTAAAAGCATTGCAGAAGCCCTGAACAGGAAATACGTTCGCATAAGCCTGGGAGGTGTTCGTGATGAGGCTGAAATCCGTGGTCACAGACGGACCTATATAGGAGCCCTGCCGGGACGAATCCTCAAAGGCATGAAGAAGGCGGGAACACGAAACCCCGTATTCGTTCTGGATGAGGTAGACAAATTGATGCAGTCTTTCAGCGGTGATCCCGCCGGGGCCCTTCTGGAAGTACTGGATCCCGAGCAGAACGACAGCTTTTCAGATCACTACCTTGAACTGTCCTACGACCTCTCGGATGTTTTTTTTGTGGCCACGGCCAACAGCCTGGAAAGCATTCCCGGCCCCCTGCTGGATCGCATGGAAGTGATACCCCTTTCGGGATACACCAATCCTGAAAAGTTCCGTATAGGAAAAGACCATCTGATCCCGGCGGTTCTTGAGGATCACGGCCTGTCGGAAACACAGATGGTGATTGAAGATGAAGCTCTGAACGAGGTAATTGAAAACTACACAAGAGAGGCTGGAGTCAGGAACCTGAAACGTAAAATTGCAGAGCTGGCCCGGGCAGTTACGGAGGAGGTGGTTTCTGACGATGTGGAGCTTCCTGTACGGATCAAGGCGGAAGATGTGGAAGACTATCTCGAAAATCAGAAAATTCACAGAGAGCAGATCGGAAAAATGAATCCTCCCGGCGTAGTGACAGGCATGGCCTGGACCCCGGTGGGAGGGGAGATCCTTTTTGTAGAATCAACCGCCATGCCCGGAAGCGGAGGGTTGACCATCACGGGCCAGCTAGGCGATGTGATGAAGGAGTCAGCAAGGATATCTCTGAGCCTGATCCGCTCACGGCTCACACCTTTTACAGCTAGCTTCTCGTTCAAAGAACAGGATATCCACATCCATGTCCCCTCTGGAGCTGTTCCCAAAGACGGCCCCTCGGCAGGAGTTGCCATGATGACTTCACTGGCCTCTCTGATCACAGGCATCCCCGTCGATTCCAGACTGGCCATGACCGGCGAAGTCACCCTCCGAGGCGCTGTTACCCCCGTCGGAGGTGTTAAAGAAAAAGTTCTGGCGGCCCACCGCGCGGGAATCCGAAAAATAATTCTCCCCACTGAAAACGTAAAAGACCTGAAAGAGCTGCCTGAGGAGATCCGCAGCGACCTGGAAGTCATCTCTGTTGATCACATCAGTACAGTACTGAATACCACGCTGGGCCTTGAAGTGTACGAAATAAATAAAAATACAGGGACGGAGGAACTAAACAAGAGAGACCGCCCTGATTCTTCAGGTCTAGAGACAGGAATGACTTCAAATTATTAAAAAAATCAAATCAAGAGAACTGATTTATATGCTTTTATTCTGATTTCAAATTGATTCCAGGGCATGACTTCTTTATTAAAGAAGTCATGCCCTTTTTCTTTACACTTTTTATTACACCTTCTTCTACAAAAAGAAAAGAACCGGTTACAGAGAGGAAAAAAACTCTCTTCGTGAGTATGAATAAAAAAAAGAAGAGAATGATCACAGAACTCAAACCGAGATCAGATATAACCATGCATTTAAAGGGTCCAGTAGCCTGAGCCGCTTCTTATGCAGTTCATAAAGGCCTCCGTAGGCATAATTCCAGGCATCTGTACAGATCCCAGCCTTAACAGGGTTATTGGAGATGTACTGAAAAGCATGAATTAAGTGCCTAAAACTACCGATGATCTTACTCTTGAAACGATCATACCAGACATGACCTTTCTGTCCATGCATTTTATTAAACCGGATAGCAAAAACGGCCAGAATCCACTGCATTAATTTGGAGAGACTGGTCCCCTGCCCCGGCTCAATTACAAGATGAACATGATTACTCATTATGCAAAAGTGTTTAAGTTTGAAATCATACTTCCATTTTGCCTTCTCCAGAATGCGAAGGAACATCTCTTTCATCTCATCTGACTTCAGGATGAACTCTCCTCTATTTGTTTTTGCCACTACATGATAAGTGGCCCCCTCCTGGATAACTCTTGCGCTTCTCATGTCTCTTATACTTCAAAAAAGAAGATGCTGCTTCAATTTTTATTGAAAAAATATAAAAAGAGGCTTTCCTTCCTCCGTCCCTGTGCACCCGCCTGTTACGAACAGAAATGAGGATTTTTATTAAGTGAGACTGTAATAGGTTGACAAATAGTTAAACAAGGAACAATATTACTCAACTGTTAAATTATACTTAAAGAGTTTCAGGAGCAATAATGGAACGACCCGAATACAGATTCGGTGAGAAGATCAGGGAGATAAGGGAAAGTCAGTCTGTTACCTTAAAACAGTTAGCAGAGAAGATGGATGTCAGCGTCAGCCTTCTGTCACAGATAGAAAACAATAAAGTCTCTCCCTCCATCGATACCCTATTGAACCTGGCCGACCTTCTGGATATTGATCCAGAGTATCTGTTCAGGGATTTCCGGAAGAAACGAAAAGTACGGATTGTTCGTGCAGAAGAGCGGAACCGATTAAGCATGGGAACCGTCCAATATGAGCTGCTTACCCCTCCGGTTGCTCCGGATGAGGAGTTTGCTCTTGAGACGATGGAGCTGATAATTGCCCCGGGAGGGGAGAAAGGGAGCCAGGACTATGGACACCCCGGTCGGGAGATGGGAATTATCCTTTCTGGAAAGGGAGAGCTTCAGTACGGAACCGAAACATACGATCTGAATGCAGGAGACAGCCTGACCTTTTCTTCCTCCGTCCCCCATACACTGGTGAATAAGGGACGGGAAGAGTTGAAGGCGGTCTGGATCATCACCCCGCCGCGCCTGTTCAGCTGAAAAACAGAGCTGATAAAAAATGGAAAAGCCCCGTCATGCACGGGATAAAACCCTTAGGCCGTTCTGCCCTAAGAGGATAAACTGACAAGGCTCCTGTGGAGCCTCAGTAGTGGAGAGGAGTTATTTATGGGAAAGACCATTGCAGAAAAAATTTTTGATGCCCACCGGGTAGACAGTCCGGAAGAGGGTATCTCCGTATTGAGTCTGGACAGAGTCTTCTGTCATGAGATCACGACCCCCATCGCAATCAATGATCTTGTCAGCAGGGGAAAGGACAGGGTATTTGACCCCGAAAAGATCAAGGCCGTTATAGACCACGTTACCCCTGCCAAAGATTCAAAGACGGCGGAACAGGGCAAAATCATGCGTGACTGGGCGAAGCGTCATGACATCAAAGACTTCTTCGATATTGGCCGCAATGGCGTCTGTCATGCGATCTTTCCGGAAAAGGGATTTGTTCATCCCGGCTTCACCGTCATCATGGGCGACTCTCATACCTGTACCCATGGTGCCTTCGGAGCTTTCGCAGCCGGCGTAGGAACCACCGACCTTGAAGTAGGAATCCTCAAAGGTGTCTGCAGCTTTAAAGCTCCCGAGTCCATTAAACTCAATGTCACCGGATCTCTTAAAGAGGGCGTTTATGCCAAGGATGTCATTCTCTCCATCATCGGCAAGCTTGGTGTAAACGGCGCAACCAATAAGGTTATAGAGTTCACCGGTCCGGTGATCGACTCCTTCTCCATGGAAGAACGTATGACCGTCTGCAACATGGCTATCGAAGCCGGAGGAACCTGCGGCATCTGCTATCCCGACGCCACGACCGTCGATTACCTCTGGGATTTTATCAAAGACGACTATGACAGCAAAGAAGCGGCACTGAAAGACTTCTCCAAGTGGGTCTCTGACAGTGATGCATCCTATGCCTCTGTTGTAGATATCAATGCCGGTGAGCTGGAACCAGTAGCGACCGTAGACTACAAACCAGACCAGATAAAAACCATTGCCGATCTCGAGGGCACCAAAGTCGATCAGGTCTATATTGGAAGTTGTACCAACGGCCGTATTGAAGACCTGAGAGAGGCTGCCAAGGTCCTTAAGGGTCAGAAAGTGTCTGATTCCGTCAGAGTCGTCCTGTCTCCCGCCACACCCGACATCTACAAAGCGGCCCTTAAAGAGGGACTTATCGATATCTTTATGGAAGCAGGAGTCTGCCTGACCAATCCGACCTGCGGAGCCTGTCTGGGCATGAGCAACGGTGTCCTTGCCAATGGAGAGGTCTGTGCCTCCACCACCAACCGGAACTTCAACGGCCGGATGGGTAAAGGGGGTATGGTTCACCTTATGAGCCCCGCCTCCGCAGCGGCCGCGGCAATCAAGGGCTACATCACCAACTCACCATTGTACAAGGGGTAATACACATGAGCGATAAGAAAACTTTCAAAGGCAAGGTCCTTTTTCTGGACCGCAGCGATATCAATACGGATGAAATCATCCCTGCAAAATATCTGACAGAGATCACCAAAGAGGCCCTGAAACCCAACCTCCTTGAAGATCTGAAGATGGACGGCTTTGATCCGGCAAATGATCTGGAGGGAATCAGCGTTATCATCACCCGGAGCAACTTCGGCTGCGGTTCTTCCCGCGAGCATGCTCCCTGGGCTCTTGAGGTGAATGGCATCAATCTTGTGATAGCTGAGAATTTCGCCAGGATCTTCCGTCAGAATATGTATAACTGCGGAATGATGGCCGTGGAACTTTCAGCCGGTGAGATCGACTCCCTGTTCAAAGACTTTGCAGGGGCCTCCGATACGGAGCTGAGTACGAACCTTGAAGAAGGAGAGTTCACCATTTCCGGCAGCGGAAAAAGCCGAACACTCCCCTTCAGCATTTCCGGTTTTGACCGGACGCTGGTTGAGGCAGGCGGATGGGTCGGTTACGCTGATAGTAAGTATTAAATCCTCCGTCCCTTAAGGAAGAACACAACATAATAATCAGTTCGGATAAATCGAAACCCGGGTGCGTGCCCGGGTTTCCTCTTTTCAGTCATATTATTCATTTTAGTCCTAATAAAGGGCTATCCATCGATCTCTGACTGGTCAAACAGTCAATTTTCTAAAAAAATCCTTTTTCTCTGATGAATTCCCCGTTAAACTGAAATATTAAAAGCACTACAAAGGAGTCATTTTTATGAGTCAAATCAAGGTCGACATCATCTATGGCCTGGAGGACCGTCCATCTGCACCTCAGGCATTCTTTGCTGCTCTCCAGCATATGATGGCTATTTTCATCGGAATCGTCACACCGGCGATTGTCATCAGCGGAGCCCTGGGGCTGAGCACAGAACTCTCCGCCTACCTGGTCAGCATGTCACTCTTCGTTTCAGGCCTGGCCACTTTTATCCAGTGCCGCAAGTTCGGCCCCGTCGGCTCGGGACTCCTGAGTATTCAGGGAACCAGCTTTACCTTTCTCTCTCTCTGTATCGGAATCGGTTTCGCCGTCAAGAACAGCGGAGGGACGGAGGCACAGATGGTAGCCGCCATTTTCGGGACCTGTCTGATCGCCTCTCCCGTGGAGATGATCTTCAGCCGCTTCATCCCCCTTCTGAAAAGGATTATCACTCCCCTGGTCAGCGGTATCGTTGTCACCCTGATAGGTATGTCCCTGATAAAGGTGGGAATTACCGATATCGGCGGCGGAGCCTGGCTGCTGAGCAACAAACCTGAAATTTTTGCCAATCCCCGGAACCTGATGCTCGCCGGAATTGTTCTGGTAGTGATCATAATCTTTAACAGAAGCGCCAACAAATGGCTGAGGATGGGCGCCATCGTTTTCGGTCTGATAGCCGGCTATGTAGTCGCCTCTATACTGGGTCTTGTACAGTTCGGAAAGATATCCACCCTGAAGGCTATCGCTCCCCCCATCCCCTTCCGCTACGGATTCAATATCAGCTGGCCCCACCTTATCCCCATGTGCCTGCTCTACCTGATCACAACTGTAGAATCTATCGGAGACCTGACGGCCACTTCCATGGTATCCGGACAGCCTGTTGAGGGTGATGTCTATATGAAGAGAATCTCCGGCGGTGTTCTGGGAGACGGTATCAACTCCGCACTGGCCGCAGTCTTCAACTCTTTCCCCAACACGACCTTCAGCCAGAACAACGGAGTCATACAGATGACCGGTGTAGCCAGTCGCTATGTGGGATTCTGGATCTCAGGACTTCTTGTCCTCTTCGGCCTGTTCCCCATCGTCGGCGGTCTGTTCTCCATCATTCCCAACGCTGTACTGGGCGGAGCCACCATCATCATGTTCGGAACTGTTGCGGCTTCGGGTATCAGGATAATCTCCTCCAGTATCATCGACAGAAGAGGAGTCATCATCATGGCCCTCTCCTTCGGACTGGGACTGGGTGTCGTGTTCGTTCCCCAGATTCTGAACCACTTCCCCCCCTTCCTGAAATCCGTGTTCGGTTCTGCCATCACCACCGGCGGTCTGACAGCGATTTTCCTCAACATCGTTCTTCCCAGAAGCTTTAAGAAGCAGCCCATGGATGAGCCCATGAAGGATATGGTCTGAGAACTCCCTGTCCTCTGTCCGATTTGAATATCTTGTAAAAGATAAGGTCTTTAAAAGAGACAAAGCTTACACTCCCCGCAGAGCTGCGGGGAGTTTTTCAGGCATACAGCTTTCAAACAGACTCAACGGGAACTCATAAGAAACTCGTTGGAAACATCCACAAGCGCCCTGTCTGACAGAAAATCCCTGCCCAGAATAAGAGGAAAGGTCATATGCCGTCTGTTGGTCAGATTAAAGGAGAGTCTCAGTGAATATCGTCCAAGACGGATATCCAGATTCACAACGGGTCTTTCACTGATATTTACCGAACCGGCCTGATGGATATGTACAAACCTCTCCACCCGCCGCTCCATAATCCTGTCCGTACCGTCAAAGTCGAGATTAAAACGGACCCAAACCTCTCCATCCCGTTCAAATCTCTGAATCTGTGAAGCATGAAGAGAGGAGAAGGCGGCGCCGCTGTCAACTCTGGCGACAAGAAAGGTCCCCTCAGCCGGAAAATAGACCATCTCCCTGGCGCCGACGACAATCTTCTCCTCTCCCTTGGAATTCACAAACGGATCGGGAGAGGGAAAAACGCTGCTTCCCGAAACGGCATCCTGTGCTCCCGCCGTGGAAAGCAGAACCAAACTGAGAAGCATTAAGAAAGCAATCCTGACAATCATTATCCTGAGGCTCATGGGCTCATTGTGCCATATGATCAAGGATTCATCACCTAGAACTCTGTAAAATCCTCATCGTCCTCAGCTCCCTCCGAGGGCCCCTGCAGGACTCTCTCCGGAGCAGGGACGCCCCTTGGGTCGTCTCCTCCACTCGCCGGCGCAGCCGCGATCTGCGTCTGTGTTTTTGCAACCGGTCCATCGGCAACCGGCACAGAAATATCTATGCCGGACTCCCCTGTATGGAAGTAACCCACCATACGGGTCAGCTCTGCTGACTGGCTTTTCAGCTGATCGGCCATGGAGGCGATCTCCTCACTGGAAGCGGCATTGGCCTGAATAACCTCATCCATCTGAATCAGAGCCGTATTGATCTGTTCAGCCCCTCTGGCCTGCTCGTTGCTTCCGGCAAAGATTTCCTCTGCGATATCGGCGGATTTCTTGACCAGAGGCAGGATCTCCCGCATCTGATCCAGAGTATCATCGGCTTTTTTCACCGACTGAGAGGAGACCTGTGTGATATCATTGGCGGCAGCCTGGCTGTTTTCCGCCAGCTTCCTGACCTCCGAGGCCACCACGGCAAAGCCCTTGCCCGCCTCTCCGGCCCGGGCGGCCTCAATGGCGGCATTCAGAGCCAGAAGATTGGTATTCCGGGCGATATCCTCAATAATGCTTATCTTCTCGGAGATGAACTTCATGGAGCCGACCACCTCTTCTACGGAACTGCCGCTGCTCTCCGTACCGTCGGCGGCCCTGGAAACGATGGAGTTGGATTCCCGGGCATTATCCGTATTCTGCTGAATATTGGACGAAAGCTCCTCCATGGAAGCGGAAATTTCTTCGGCGCTGGCAGCCTGTTCATTGGCACCCGAAGCCACCTGCTGGGAAACATCCGCCACCTCCTGGGCATGCCTGTTGATAAGCAGAGCCGTTCCGGAAATACCCGAGACGATCCCCCGCAGCTGCTTCACCATATTGGCAATCGCATCGGAAAGGAGCCCCGTCTCATCATTGCTTTCTATACTGATATCAACAGTCAGATCGCCTCCCGCTATGGATGCCACATCTCTTGCCAGAAGCTCAACGGGCCGGGCAAGGCGGCTTCCCATCAGCCAGGCCAGAGCGAAGGCCGCAAGAACAACCACAAGGTCCACCAGAAGCACAAGAAAAAGAGTTCTCCTGACGATGGCGTCGATTCCCTTCTGCTGTTCAGCCACCAGCTTATCAATATCGTCAATGTAGTTGCCCGTTCCCAGGAACCAGTCCCAGGGTTCGAAAAATGCAGTATAGGCCCGTTTGGGAGAAACCTCTGTCTCCCCGACCTTGTTGTAGTAGTAAGTCGTATAGTGGGACCCCTCTTTGGCTGCCTTAATAAGATCACGGATAAGGTAGTTCCCCTGTTTATCCTGCAGATCCCAGCGGTTGGTTCCTTCGATGCTGTTATCGGGCATTGAAATGGTCAGGCCTGTGGAGTCGTAGATAAAGATATACCCATCCTCCCCATAGCGCATTTCATCGATGATATCCCTGGCCATTTTCCGGGCCTGTTCCTCTCCCAGTTCTCCCCGTCTGTCATAGTAGGACTGAGCCACGGAAACGGCCATCTCCACTTCATAGCGGGACAGCACATCAAAGTCTTCTCTCAACGTCCGATCCAGAGTCGCCAGGTTTTCCGATCCCAGCCTCCGCAGCTCAATGGCCGAAAGAACACCCATAACCGCGCCCAGAAGGAGAAGAGAGCCAAGAACTAGAAAACTGATTTTAAATTTCATTTTAACCATAAAAAACACCTCGATTTTATTGTTCCCGACAAAAAACGCTACGTCTTCCTTTGTATTTTAATGTATTGAAAATGGTTTCTCAAATTTCCTCCCATAAAGCACCTCCCCTAATCCCTATCACACAAGAATTTAGAAGGATATAGCCCCTGAGTGATCAGTCAGCGGCAAATCATAGACAGCCTTTCCCGGGGATTCTATAATAGGGATGCCCTAAAGAGAGAGGATGGAGCCGAATGATTCGGCACTGTTGGAATTATGAAATCAATTTCCGTTTCCGGGAGGGGAGATGACCAATTACCGAATTGACGTATTGATCGATGAGAAGAGCCTGGCAGCCAAGGTAGAGGCCCTGGGAAAAAAGATTGAACAGGAGTACAGAAACGCCGAGGAGATTATCCTGGTAGGCCTTCTCAGGGGCTCCACCGTATTTCTCGCCGACCTGGCCCGCCATATAAATCTGGATGCCCGTATAGACTTTATGGTGGTTTCAAGCTACGGCAACGCCATGGACTCCTCCCGGGATGTTCAAATAAAGAAGGACCTGGAAGAGGAAATCCGGGGCCGGCATGTGATTATTGTGGAAGACATCATTGACACAGGATATACCCTTGAGCGGGTCAAGGAGTTTCTGGAGCTCAGAGATCCCGCCTCCCTGAAAATCTGCACTCTTCTGGACAAACCCGACCGCCGGGAGGTGGATGTTCCCGTGGATTATGTCGGATTCACCATTCCCGACGTGTTCGTCATCGGCTACGGAATCGACTATGCTCAGAAACACCGCAACCTTCCCTACGTTGGCAAAGTAGTTCCTCTGGACTGAGAATCAAGCGGCATCGTCCTGGGATGCCCGGGGCGTTCCCCCTGCCAAGTCAGGGGTCCTGCCTTGCGGGGGTTCCGTCTGAACGGCTGAATGCCCGTTCAGACCGCTTCGCGCCCCTCCAGTCAGTAACGCGAGAAACCGTAATCCCAAGCCATCCTCCTTGCCTTGGGATCAGCTGACAAGCTCCGGGGAAGGAGTTATACTGAATCCTAATCCGCCATTCGGGAGTTTTATAATCAAAGTGAGAAGAGCTCTTTTTTTGATCATAGCGATCTCTCTCCTCAGCGCCCTGCCGCCGGCTCTGCCTGCTCTGGAATTCCAGAACGGTTACCGGCTGATACTGGGAGGCGGATTTCCTTCGGGAAAGGGGCTCTGGGACTGGACGGATACCAGCGAGAAGGGGACCCTTCACTGGGGACCGGCGGTTGGCGGAGGAGTCGTCTGCCTCTTCAATCTCAGAGAAGAAGCCTGCCATATAGAAACAGGTATAAACATAGTTCATCTGCGGGGAAAACAGAAGCTGGGGGACAGCCGCTACGAGTATATGCAGAACACCATAGAGATTCCCGTACTGTACAAGACAAGACTACCCTTTCCCGACACCCATTTGTTTCTCGGAGGTGGTGCCGTGATGATGATCAATCCCATAGAGGCGCGAAGAACGGAAACAACGGACGGAGAGGAAACAGAAATCTACTGTGAGCCGGATAACAAAGTCATGCTGGGTCTGCAGCTGGGACTGGACTGGAAATTTATCAATAAGGAAGCCCATGACTGGATGCTTTCGCTCCACTACACCCATCCTTTGACCTCACCGGGATTCTCTTTCGAGGAAATGGGAAGCGGTAATATCCGGCTGAACAGGGCGGACCTGAGCTTTACCTATCTGTACACACCGGCGGCTGGCTTTCCCCGACGGAGTGTCCGATGAAACGAAAAGCCCTGCTTCTGATGCTGCTGACCCTGACCGCCGCCCTGCAGGCCAGAACCTTCCGCTTCGGAGGAGAACTGGCCCTGGGAACAGCCATCGGAACAGGCAAGGGCTATTGGGACTGGACGGATAAATCCGAAGAGACGCTCCGAAATCCTTTTGTTTTCAACGGAGGAGGATCAATCCTCATACTGGCAGACCTCTCTCCCCTGTTCCAGCTGGAGACGGGAGTCGGCTACTTCGTAAACCGCTGCAAAATTGAAAATGACGGAGTCACCCTGATTTACAGACAGGACAGTCTGGATATCCCTCTGGGATTGAAGATGTTTTTCAGCAGAGATAAAAAAGGCCTGTATGTGAAGGGAGCGGCAGCCCTGATGATCCTCACAGACAGCGCCTCCTTCGCCGACGAGGACGGGGACGACGATCTATTTGCCTCCTCCGTCCCCGGACAGCGTTATCACGCCGGACTTATAACGGGAATGGGCTATCAGAAAGAGACGGCATACGGACTCTGGCAGCTGGAAGCCCGCTATGCGAATTTCTATACTTCTCCCGACTATAAAAGGGAAGAAGGCACCCTGGGAGACGTGCGTTACCACAGGATACAGATGGCCGTCGGCTGGTTTTACTGAGAGGATGCCGGAAAACGGCTCACCCCTCCTTCTTTCTCCAGCATGTGAATATGCGGCAAACCTCTTTCCCGTCCCCCTCTCTCTGAAAACTGTAGATTCTATCCCCCTCTCCCGTCTGACTCCCGCGCAGCAGAAGCCTGTCTCCGGAAACGGTCTCTCCCAGAAAGGCGATATTCAGTTCGGCCAGTTCCCTCTCGGCCAGAAAGTTCTCATCCTGATGCATCATCAGCCAGACCAGATAGCGGATATTGTTCACATGATGGTTATAATCAAGATCGGCGGGAGAAACCACGATCAGTTCCTCCTTCCCGTCGAAAGTGCCGGGAAGGACGACCTTACCGGGTTTTGATTCGGGAAGGGCCTCAAAATCGGGATTGACGGGGAATTTTTCCGCAAAGGAATCCAGGCGTACGGGACGGCGGCTTTTCACATCAATCAGAGCCCAGGTGCTGCTGGCGCGGGTACAGAGATGTCCGGTAGAGTCCTTGGCCTGAAAATCGCGAAGAGCCTTGAAGCCCCTGAGATTCCGGGCCCAGGTTTCCACGGTCAGTTCCTCGGGCCAGCGGGGATAGGCTTCGAATCGGGCAGACAGCCCCGAAAGAACCCAGGAAAGGCCGTGAACGTCGATAATTTCGGGAACGGCCATTCCATGGGGAATGCAGTGACGGCCGCCCACCTCCTGAAAATAGTCGAGCATGGCCGGCGGGGTGACCCTTAAATCGGGATCGCACTCACTGTGCCTGCTTTTGAAATTCTG
Organism: Oceanispirochaeta sp.; assembly: GCA_963556075.3. GTDB lineage: Bacteria > Spirochaetota > Spirochaetia > DSM-2461 > DSM-2461 > Oceanispirochaeta. Next base: position 1,208,172 of record CAUVYB020000002.1, read on the forward strand.
CGAAAATATCATAATACTCGGCTCCTCATAAGGATGGATGCAATATTTGAAAGGCTTCCGGCAGGGAGCATATAGATGCCGGATAAAGACCTGTTCAGTTATTGTATCCCCCTCTTCCCGCGCTTACAAGAGAGGGGCAATTGATATAGAATAGCAGGGCAGGAGACAAGGGAATTGAAAAAAACACTTGATGACGCCTTCCAGGATTTCCCCATACTGGAAGACGGTTATGCCTATCTGGACAACGCGGCCACCACACAGAAACCCCGAGCCGTCCTCGATGCGGTGCAGGACTACTATAAGACATGCAACGCCAACGCCTACAGAGCCATCCACCGCTGGGGCGAAGAGGCCACCAGACGTTATGAAGAGGCAAGGACGAAGGTCGCCGCCTTTATCAATGCCCCTTCGCCACAGCAGATCATCTTCACATCGGGCGCCACAGACGGTATCAATCTCGTAGCCGATTCCTTCACCCGTCGCTATATAGCTCCCGGCGATGAAATTCTGATCACAGCCATGGAACATCACAGCAACATCGTCCCCTGGCAGATCAGGGGCGAGCAGGCGGGAGCCGTTCTGAAGTACATCCCGGTTCTGGAAAACGGCGATCTGGACCTTGAATCCCTGAACAGATTCCTGACCCCCCGGACCCGGCTTCTGGCTCTGACCCATGTTTCCAATGTGCTGGGGACCGTAAATCCGGTCAAAAAAATCATAGAAGAGGCTCATAAACGGCAGATCCCCGTCCTGGTGGATGCGGCCCAGAGCGTTCCCCATATGCCGGTGGATGTGCAGGATATGGGCTGCGACTTCCTTGTTTTTTCAGGGCACAAGAGCTGCGCCCCTATGGGCACGGGAGTGCTGTACGCCAAGAGGGAGCTTCTGGAGGAACTGCCGCCCTTCCGCGGAGGCGGGCAGATGATCAGGTCCGTTTCACGGGACTATAGCGAATGGAACACCATCCCCCATAAGTTTGAGGCGGGGACGCCCAATATAGCCGGAGCTGTCGGACTGGCGGCGGCGATCGACTATCTTGAAAGCTGGGGAATGGATACGATTGACAAAAAGGAGAAAGAACTGACAAAACTCCTCCTGAAGGGCCTGGAGGATCTGAAGGATTATACCGTCCACGGCCGTCCCTCTCAAAGATCGGGAATCATCTCCTTCTCCCACAAAGAGTACCACGCTCATGATCTTGCCCAGTATCTCGATGAAAAAGGCTTTGCCCTCAGGGCGGGGCAGCACTGCGCCCATCTCCTGGCCGGAGAGCTGAAAATCGGAGCCTCCCTGAGAGCCAGTGTCTATCTCTACAACAGCAGAGAGCAGATTATCGATTTCCTTGAAAAACTGGACCGGGCCTCGGGCAATTTATTTTGAATTTTAAGGCTCCCCCCTGTCAAACTGCATTTTTGGAAGTATAATGTCTAGAACTTTCGTTATTTCCCCTCCAGACAGTAACAAAGTCTTAGAAAGATTTAAAAAAAAAGAACATAATGAATATATACGGAGAAAACAGTTAGTGCCATCAAAGACCATTTTAATCATTGAGGATGAGCCTATTATAGGCATGGAACTTCAGGAATCTCTCAGTCTGAAGGGGTATAAGGTGCCCGAGGTGGTGCAGAACGCCGACAGCGTTATGCCTTCGGTGATAAAGCATAAACCGGATCTTGTCATCATGGATATCTACCTAAAAAGTTTCATAGACGGCATCGATGCCGCTCAGCGGATTAAGATGATGCAGAATACCCCCATCATATTCCTGACGGCCTATCCCAACGATACGATCAGAAAAAAGGCTCTGACCATAAAGCCCGCGGCCTATCTCCTGAAACCTATCAGAATCGAAGATCTGATTGACGAAATCGAAAAGGCCCTGGCCTGAAAGAAGAGGATCATGGGATTCAGCGATCAGCACAAGCAGATACTTCAGGATCACTACAGAAATCCGAGAAACAAAACAGTTCTGCCCACGGGAGAAGAAAATGCCGTACTGGACAATCCCTCCTGCGGAGACAGAGTCGCTCTCAAACTGAACTGGGACGATAAACACAAAGCCACGGTGGTTCAGTTTGACGGTGAAGGCTGTTCTATCAGCATGGCATCCGCCTCGATTCTGACAGAACTGATCAAGGGACTCTCCCTGGATGAAATAGGAGAGCTCTCCGGTCATATCCGAAGGATTTTCAACGGAGAAGAAAGTTCTGAAAAACTGGAAGCCCTGGGGGATATAGCCGCCCTTGAAGAACTGATCAACCATCCTGTACGCCTGAAATGTGCCGCTCTGCCCTGGGAAACCCTTGAACTCATTCTTAAGAAGGAAAATCCCTGACTCCCCTTCTCCAGTCCCTGCTGACCGCCGCATTTTTCATGGGGGCGGTGTCATTCTTCCTTATTCCGCTGAGCATCCGATTTATTCTCACCCCCATCCTCATCAGGAGGATACGCAAAGAAGGACTCCGATGGGAGGATGAAGAGAGCCGTGACAAGATGAAGGACCTGATGGTTCTTCTCAGGAAAAGGCTTATGTCTTCGGAGAGGATGAATCTGAGCGAAGATTTCCGCGCCATTATCGAAACCATAGCCCCTCCCGATGAAAACGGAACGATCAAGCTTGACTTCTCCATCCTGAGAGCTCTTGAAATTGTCCTGATGGGGTACGGGGATGTCTATGCCCTTTACGGACGGAGCCGCCTGCTCCGCTACCTGATGAACAGACGGCTGTCCTGGTTCAACCCTTTTATCCAGGGAACCCAGGCCGCCAGATCCCTGAACCGAAACAGAGTCCTCAAGTACCTGGGCCAGAAGGGAGTATTCTTCCAGATTTTCCGTCTGGCTCTGATTCCCCTTCTGGGGATTCCCGGACTGGTCCTGTACGGTCTGCGCAGCCTGATCATGCGTCTTTTCTGGGAGGGGACAATCCGCTCCTTCTATCTCCGCATACTGCATGACAGCTCCCAGTACCTTCTCTACCTCTACGGCGGCCGATGCCTGAAGCTGGAGGAAGAGAAGGAACGCTTTTCCAGAAAAGAGATTATCCGCAAGGCAAAGCATTACGACAGGGAGCTTTCGATTCTCCCGGAACAGGAGGGCAGTGAGGAGCTTCTGCAGGCCCTGATAAAGGAATACCGGGATCTTCTGATCGGGGCCGACCTGAGTCCCGACCCGCTTTTCTCCCTGGAGGCGGATGCCCATAAAAAGCGGGTCAGGGCCCGGAAAAGAGTAAGCGGATTTTTCAGAAAAACCATCAATGCCATCCATGGAGAGATCGTAGCGGGAGAAGGGAAGGATTCGCCCAGGCAGATCGCAGCCGAGCTTGTTCTCCGCCTGTCACACACAGCCCAACCCGGCTCCAGGGACCTGGAGTACTACAGACCGGTCCAGCTTCTATCGGCCGCCTACAAACTCAGTATCATCGCCCTGGGGGCTGTCTACTCCAATGCTCCGGGAAGCCGCTTCGCCATGGAGAAGATGTCGGTGGACCTTTTCCGGAAGGTCAGGGAGTTCAGCAGACAGCCTCTTCTGACACTCCTGAGAGAAAAGGGCATGGACTCCTGGAAAACGGTCCGTCCCATTCTGAAGGCCCGACAGCTTCTGAAACTCGGAAAGACCGGCCCGGCGGGAGTCGCCGGCCTGGGTCTTCCGTTTTTCGGCAGGATAATCCAGGACAAGACTATGGAAATCATTCTCTACCGGATAGGAAGAATCGTCATCCGCAGCAATATGCTTGACGACAGAGACCTGCCGGAAGCCTGAATGATAGAAAGAGAATACCATCTTCTCTTAACGCTTTTTTTTTTTTACAATTCAAAACCATGAGCGCCATTAAAATCGGACATTTAACGGATCTTCATTTCCGACATTATACTCCCGGGTCTTCCCACAAGCACAAGAACCGCAGCCGGGAGGTTCCGGTCATCCTGAAGAAAACTCTGGACAGGCTGAAGAAAGAGAAAGTTGATATCCTTGTGATCACCGGTGACATTGTTGATACACCGGGCATCGTCCTGAAGCACAGCAACTACTATATGGACGTTTCCGAGCCGTTCAGAAAGATGATCCGCAAAGACTATCTGACAATCCGCTCTCTCCTCGATAAAACCGGTATTCCCTGGATCGTCATTCCGGGCAACAAGGATGAACCTGAACTCTTTTCAGAGATATGGGGCGACCAGGCTCTGATCCGTGATTTCAAGGGCTACCGCTTTGTCAGTTTCCATGACCGCCAGTGGGACAGCAGTCAGCCGCGCCGCTTTGACAGGGAGCGTCTCCTGATGGAAAAGGTCCTGAAAGATCCGGAAAGCCCGCCCCAGATCCACCTGCAGCACTTTGTCAGCACTCCCTCGGAACAGATAAAAATCAAGCATGTGTACAAAGAGGCTGAAAATATCCGCAGGCTCTGCAGGGAATCGGGCAGAGTGATACTCTCCCTTTCGGGGCATTACCATCCCGGAATAAGCGCCTACAGAGAGAACTGGACGACCTGGATCTCAGGCCCTGCCTTTTGTGCGGCGCCCCACCCCGTTCTGATTCATGAGCTGAAAGGGGATTCCTATGTGAAAACCCGCCGGCTGGAGATACAGAAAAAAAGTCTTCTTAAGGGAAAACCTGTTGTTTTTCTGGACAGAGACGGCGTTATATCCACTCTCTCATCCTACGATACTGGTCCCCATGCCATGAGCCTTGTCCCCGGTTCCGCACGGGCCATACAAAAGCTGAAACAGGCCGGCTTTGCGGTAATCGTCAACACCAACCAGTCCTGCATCGGCAAAGGCTACGTTCCCGAGTCAGTGGTCCTGCTGAATAATGAGTACATGTGTCATCTTCTGGCTCAGGAGACGGGAGACCCCGAAAGCCAGCCCGATGCCATCTATTTCAGCAGCGGAGCCGGTTCTCAGGCCGTCCACCCCGACTACAACGATATCTCCCAGACGAAACCCTCTCCGGCCCTGCTCAACAAGGCCGCCCACCTGTTGGGCTTTACCCGTAAGAACGGCTGGATGATCGGAGACAGGCCGGGAGATCTGGAATGCGCCGTTAACGGAAAAGTGAGTCCCATCCTGGTTCTTACGGGAGACGGCAAAATTACGAAGGCCGGTCTGACAAAGGAAAAACAGAAAGATCTGATCATAAAAAAAGATCTTCTGGACGCTGCCGAATTCATTATAAACAACCATAAAAACGAAAAGTAACAAAGTTCGAATGGAATTTACATCTTTTTATTTTCTCATGTATTTTTGACCATATTTTTCTTGTGTCCCCGAGAATTCAGGTTTACTCTGAAATTCCTTACAAAAAACTAATTCACCCGGGAGAGACAAGTTATATGAAAAAACTGTTATTTCTGCTCATCTGTTTCACAGTCCTTTTTTCTGTTTCCACCTTCGCCGAAGAACTGAGAGTCAAGCCTACCTACGGCAGCTGGAAGATTTCCTCATCCGAACTGCGCCAGACCAGCCTGAACGCGGGCATGGCTAAAGCCAACATCTATGTCCCCCAGAAAGACACCATGGTTTATGAGTTCAATGCCAAGTACATTGACGGCCTGGAAGACGGACGGGGCGGTTTTGGAATCCATGTCTTTGTAGACACTCCCGCCGCCGGTAAAGCCTGGGGCGAGGGAGACTCCTACCTGCTATGGGTGAACTACGATGAAAAACCCGCTGGTGCGACTCCCAAGGGCCTGAGTGCGCAGATCTACAAGAGTGACAGCCATTCCAGAATGAACCTTGTGGAAAGCGTATCCCTCCGGGCACTCGAGCCCATGCTAAGCAAGTACATGAGCTACTCCCTCCCTGTTAAGCTGATGATTGACGGCAACAGCGGCATGGCAAGGATCTACGACCCCTTCAAAGCAGGGGTCTACTACAGCTTTCCCCTGAGCAGCGACACCCCCTTGAAAGGGAACTACGTATCCCTGAGGACCAACAGTATGGCGGTGGCGTTCAGCCGCTGACAACCATAGCAGATCCCTTATTTCAAATCCTTATGGAAGGCCGGCAGCCCGCCGGTCTTTTTTTATTGTTTCCCGAAGTGTACACTGTCCCTATGACGAAAGAGAAGAACGTGTTTCGATTATCACTGAAGAAATGCTGGGATGAGTTATCTGCCGGAGAGCTGGCCTCCCTGAGCGGGGAAACGGAAAGAACCATAGCGTTCAGCCGGGAGTGGAACAAAGCGGATACAATCCTGGCCTATCTCTCTTTCGGAAAAGAGATCTCTCTGGACGGGCTGATTTGTCTGGCCATTGATGAGGGCAAGGCCGTATACGTCCCCCTGATAACGGGACCGGGAACAATGGACTTCCACAGGATAGACGATCTTTCCGATCTGAAACTGAACCGCTGGGGGATACGGGAACCCTCTCCCTCTTCGGCATGTTTTACTTCCCGAGCGGGAGGGGAGACTCTGATCCTGACGCCGGGTCTGGGCTTCAGCTCCGACGGACGCCGGATGGGCCGGGGCGGGGGATACTATGACCGGTTTCTCTCACAAAAAGAGAAAGGGATGCTGTCCATGGGGATCTGCTGGGACGGAGTTCTCAGGGAGGATATTCCCGCAGCCGACCACGACTGTCCCGTCGATATGATCTGCTGTGAAAACAGAATCCTCCGTCCCTGAGTTCTGAATCCTCCGTCCCTGTTCCAATCCCGTTAAAAATCAGCCCCGGAACTGATCCAGTTCTCTGGTTATCTCTTTGAGGGTATCTCGGCTGAAGATCCTGGGACTGCCTTCACTGCCGTTCAGCTCCTCATCATAGAATCCCTTTCCCGATGAAAGGCAGGTCCGGATACTCTCCAGATACTCCTCTCTCAGGGCAATCTTCTTTTCCAGAATCGTAATTCCTTCATAACTATCCCTGACCTGAGCCCAGGTCAGCTCTCTGATTTCGGCAATAGTCAGAACCTCGGCCTCCATCAATGCCAGGAAGTGGGCCTCCGGAACATCCCAGTGATAGGTATCCAGCATGGCCGCGGCTCTGCTGCCGTATTTCTCAGATCTGTTTTTTTCGCTTCTTCTCTGTCCTTTCATAGAAAATCGAGTATAGCACAGGGATGAGCATCGAATCAAAACGGCAGAGGCTCAGATTAAGATGGAATTCCTTGATTGTCCCCTTTTATGCTATTATCTTTAGGCTAAACCCTGGAATAAGGATTTTCCCCACAGGAATGGGGATTCCTATTCGACAAAAAAAGGACCTGAATATGGGAAAGATAAAATCAGCCCTCGAGCTGGCCATGGAAAAAACAGCCGACCTGAAAACAGATAAAAGTGCCGTAAAGAAGAAAGAGATCTCCCGGGAGGGAAAGGTTTCCCTCTCCCTCTATCTGGAGAATCCCGGTAAGTCGGAAATTACCGACAAGATCAAATTCTACAAGGGAGAGGAGCTCGACTGGTTCAGGTCGGGAGCCCTGGAGACCATCCTCGCCAATCTGACCCTTCCCCGCCTGAAGGCGGATCTGGAAAAGCTGGTTCCTCTGGAGGGAGCCCTGTCTCTCGTCAGCGGGAAGAAAAAAGACAGTTCCGCCATGTTCGACCAGATCAGACAGCTTTTCAGCCAGTACCTGAGCAACCTCGATCAGCTTGAGGAATCACTGAAGCAGCAGTACGAACCCCAGCTCAGACAGAAAGAGATGCAGCTGAAACAGCAGACCGGCCAGGATATCCGCCTCAGTCCCGAGCAGGATCCCGAGTTTATGGATCTTCTCGCCAAACAGCTGAGCCGCATGGATCAGCAGTACAACGGTGTACTGAAACAGGCCAAGGAACAGATCCGCCAGAGCATACTCTGACAATGGAGCTTTTTCAGTCCGCTCCCCAGAATGAACCTCTTGCCGCCCGCATGCGGCCCCGGAACCTCAACGAGTATATCGGGCAGAATCATATCGTGGGAAAAGGCCGCCTGCTGAGGCGGGCCATCAAGGCGGACCAGCTCTCCTCCCTGATATTCTATGGTCCTCCGGGAACGGGAAAAACAACCCTGGCCCGGGTTATCGCGGGAACCACCAGCAGCCGCTTTATGAGTCTCAACGCCGTGCTCAGCGGAGTCAAGGAAGTGCGGGCTGCCATTGCCGAGGCCCAGGAGCTGCGGGATCTTCAGGGACGGAGGACCATACTCTTTGTGGACGAGGTTCATCGCTGGAACAAGGCCCAGCAGGATGCGCTGCTTCCCTGGGTGGAAAACGGCACCATCATCCTGATCGGAGCCACCACAGAGAATCCCTATTTTGAAGTAAACTCGGCGCTGGTGAGCCGGAGCCGGATCTTCCAGCTCAAACATCTGGAATCGGAAGATCTCTTCGATGTGGCCCGTCAGGCCGTTACGGACAGGGAGAGGGGCTACGGCAGCTGGAAGGTGGATTTTGAAGATGGAGCCCTGGAACACCTGGTAAAAACGGCCGACGGCGACGCCCGGAGTCTTCTGAACTCCCTGCAGCTGGCCGTGGAGACCACTCCGGCCTCCTACCCTCCTCCTCCGGGAACGGAGATCCATATAACCCTGGAAACCGCCGAAGAGAGCATACAGAAGAAGGTTGTCCTCTACGACAAGGAGGGGGATTACCACTATGACACCATCAGCGCCTTTATTAAGTCCATAAGAGGCTCCGACCCCGATGCGGCCCTCTACTGGATGGCCCGGATGATCCGGGCGGGGGAGGACCCCCGTTTTATCTTCCGCAGGATGATCATCTCCGCCTGCGAGGATATCGGCATGGCCGATCCCCAGGCCCTGGTGCAGGTGAACGCAGCCGCTCAAGCCTTCGACCGGGTGGGGCTGCCAGAGGGACAGTTCCATCTGACCCAGGCGGCCCTCTATCTGGCCACGGCTCCCAAATCCAACTCCTCGCTGGCCTTCTTCGACGCCATCAAGGTGGTGGAGGAAGAAGCGGCCCGGGAGGTCCCCAACCACCTCAGAGATCCCAGCCGGGACAAGCACGGCTTCGGACACGGCGAGGGCTACAACTATCCCCATGCCTACCGGGACCACTGGGTGGCCCAGGCCTATCTTCCCGAGGGACTGAAGGGCCGGATCTTCTACCAGCCCGCCTCTCAGGGCTATGAAGCGAATATTCAGCAGGACGTTATCCGCAGACGGGAACTGCAGATGGCCGCCATGATAGAAGAGTCGGTGGAATCCCTCTCCTTCTCCCCCGGAGACAGGGAGAGAGAGGCCTGGGTCAGGCGCACCTCGGGAGGAACAGGGCGATTTCTGGAAAAGCTGCGCCGGCAGATATTCTCAGGTCTCAAAAGCGAGCGTCATCACAGAATCCTGGTATGGAGAGAATCAAGCGGACTGCTCCTCTGGGAGGCCTGGCGGCAGGTACCCGAGGGAGGCGTCTGCGTCTGGTTTCCAAGGCAGAGAGATCTGGATCTCTGCGAGCACTTCACCCGAAGTCTCCCCGAATCAGAGAGGCCCGTCTTCTTCGGCGGCGCTCCCGGCACCGGGCTCTACGGCTCGATTTCAGAGCGTTTTGACAACTTTGAGGCTCTGGTGGCCAAGGACTGGCTGGCCGGGAGGAAAACTGATGAGTGGCAGGAAGAGTGGAACGCTCTTAGGCCCATGATGATCCCCGGCAGGAGCCGGATCATAACGGCAGAGCCCCTTCCCGTCCTGGGCAGCCGTCTGAGCGACTTCCTCCCGTCGGGAGAGAAGGATCTGGGCTTCTGGTCTGAACTAAAGGAAGCTGAAGAGAAGATCTACCGCAGACAGTGGAAGAATCTGGAATCTGCGGACAGTCTGAAATCCCTGTTTCTGGAGAACGGCGCGACCGCCGCCGAAGCGGAAACCCTGGAAAATACCGAAACCCGCCGCATGGGAGCCGAGCAGCTGAGCCACTGGCTCAGTCCTTCAAGAGAGGGAAGTCTGGGCAGCCGTCTCGCCTCGGAGCTGGGAAAAGAAAACACCCGGCATTACAGCGAATACTGCATGGACCGTCTGACGGATCAGAATGTTCCCTGGCGCAGCGTTTACGCGGTTATAACTCTGGATTTCTAAGAATCTCAAGGTCTTCCGGCCTGTTTATATTAATCAGGATTTCCTCATAGTCGCCAATAACAGAAGTTCTACACACTTTGATAAGAGAGTAAAGCCCTTTCCCGGATGCAGGATCTATACGTTCCAGCAATGTTCTTCTGTAAAAAGCCCCGAAGGGCTGAATCAGGCCGCCCGTCCTCACGGCGGCCGCGTCCGGCCCCTCTTCCAGGATGCGATTCCGCAGCTTATCGATCATCTGCCCCGACACTAAGGGCATATCGCAGGCTGTCAGAAAAAGATACTCTCCCCCACAATGATCAAGAGCCGAACAAAGCCCCGCCAGAGGGCCTTTCCCGGGCAGAGGATCGGGATAAACAGGACAGCCCGTAAAGCCATAGCTATCGGCATCATCACTGATGATCATCACATGATCAAAAAACTCATAAAGCTGTCTGATGACGGCGGCAATCAGGGGCTCCCCCTTCCATAGAGCCAGGGCCTTGTTGCTGCCGAAGCGACTGTTCTTCCCTCCGGCCAGAACAGCGGCCCATTTCAAATCCTCCCCGATCATGCGCCATCCCCTTCCAGGACGTCCTCCGTCCCTGACTGGGACTCCGTGGGGCTGACGCGAACGAAGATCGTATGGGTCCGGGATCCCTGACTGGGCATAGTGGAGTCGGTCGAACTCAGTCTGTTCAGAGAGTCCTCCGGCCTCCAGTTTCCCTGAAAGCCCCAGACCACCCCCCTCCGGACCGTCTCGCTCACCACCACAGGCAGGATCACAGATCCCTCTTCATTTTCAATACGGACCTCCGTCCCTTCGTATATTCCTCTCTGTGCAGCATCATCGGGATGGATATGAAGAGCGGGGAACTCCTTCTTCAAGGTCCAGGGGAGCTGGGAGTGCTGAGAGTTGGTCCTGAAAGCGGCATGGGGGGTGAGGAGCTGCAGTGAACCTCCGTCCCTATCAGGAAAGCCGCCCGACGCACAGACCTCCGTCCCTCTCCTCTTTTTTCCAACCATCTCACTGACATAATCACGAAAATGGGGATGAGCCGGAAAGCCATGGGCTTCGTTATCGGAGCAGAGGAAATTGATCTTTCCGCCCGGCGTAGGCAGGGGGTACTTATCGGGATCGGCAATAAAGCCCGCCAGGGCAATCCTGTCGTGTTCCCCACCGTCAAAGAATCCGCAGGACTTGAACTCTGCCACGTCCTGGACCTCGGATCTTCGAATGCAGACGGAAAGCCAATCCTCCGCGTCCATAAAACCGTGATAGGACTCTCCGAACCCCAGGCGGTCGGCCAGCCGGGAGAAAACCCACAGATCGTCCCGGGCCTCCCCCGGCGGCTCCAGAACCTTTTTCGAATAGAAAAGGTAGTTTTCGTTCCCGCGAACCACATCGTGTCTCTCCAGGAAATGGGTAACCGGTAGTATATAGTCCGACCAGAGGGCCGTAGCGGTCAGAAACATATCGTGACAGACGGTCAGCCGGCTTCTACCGAAGGCCGCCAGGGACTTCTTCTGATCGCTTGACTGATTGACATAGTTGCTTCCGGCTGAATAGATTCCCATCAGCCCCTTTTCCAGAAAAGCATCCTGCCAGCGGTTGACCGGGGTCAGGTCCGCACCGTGCCTGCCCTCGGGAGAAGGCAGAAACACGGCGGGAGAGGGGGCCTCCGGTCCGGGCATGGCCCCCCACAGACAGCTCCCCGCCGTTCCTCCGGGCCTTCCGGTATTCCCGGAAGCCGCCTGAAGAGCCATAGCCATGCGGACGTTTTCCTCCCCTCCCAGACAGCGCTGTATGGAAAGCCCCGTTATAAGAGCCGCAGGATTCGCCCGGCCGTAGGCACGGGCAAAACGACGGATCTGTTCCACGGGTAAACCGCAGATGGAAGCCGCCCAGGAAGGGTCTTTGGGAACACTGTCCCGTCTCCCCCGTATCCACTCCCGGAGGGGCTCGAAGCCTTCAGTATATTTTTCGATGAAAACTTCATCCGTCAGTCCTTCCTCCATCCAGAGAAAAAGGACCGCAGCCATAAGAGCGCCGTCTGTTCCAGGGCGAATCGCCAGCCAGCGGGAGTCCGGGTCGCCGGCGGTCTCCGGAGTCCCATCGCTAAAGGACCTGACGGTTCGCGTCTGCCGGGGATCTATCACATAGAAGGGGATTCCCTTTTTTTTGATTCTGCGGAGAACAGGTTCCAGCTTCGGTCCGAAGCGCAGATCACAGATATTGGCTCCCCAGAGGACAACAAGCTCCGTCTCCTCCAGAGTCTCGGCATCCTGTCCGGAGGAAGCTCCGCCGAAGACGGAATGCCTGGCATATCGCTCGGCAGTATCCGAATAGTAGCCCTGCGTGCTGTTTATCCTTCCCCAGTGAGCGAAGAACCTTCTGGCCAGGGCCGCCGGGGAGTGAACCTTCCCCCGGCAGGAGCCCGAACCGCCAAGCAGCATCAGAGCCTCGCTCCCGTGGCGGTCACGAAACCTCAGCAGGTCCTCCGCTATCTCATCCAGAGCCTCCGACCAGCTCAAAGCCTGAAAGCTGCCGCTCCCCCGTTCCCCTGTGCGCTTTAAAGGCTCCGTCAACCTTTCACCGGCCAGGGCCTCGTCCGCCGCCTTTGCCCCTTTGACACAGAGCCTGATATCCGCATCGGGCCTGAGAGGATTATCTTTTATCCCTGTGATTCGCCCCTTCGAGTCCAGTTCGGCGACCATGGGGCAGCCGCCGCCGCAGTCACGGGGACAGGAAAGGGGTATAAGATTGTCAGGTAAATGAGTGAAATTCAAACCAAAGTACTCTCCCGGGTCCTATAATATCTGATAAACCTATCCTATTTCCGGGATTTTTTAAATTTACAGATATTAATATTGACAAAATAAATCATTTATATAATTATACGTCACGTTCTAAAAACACGGTGAATGTAGTTCAGTTGGTAGAGCGCCAGATTGTGGTTCTGGTTGTCGCGGGTTCGAGTCCCGTCATTCACCCTTTTGGATGCGTCCATAGCTCAGCTGGATAGAGCGCCGGACTTCGAATCCGTAGGTCGCAGGTTCGAATCCTGCTGGGCGTAATAACGTGCTACTTTAGTAGCAGGATGAGATCAGGTCGAAACGCGCAGCTTGCTGCAGAAGAACGACAGGATGTCATCCGCCAGTGGAGACCTGGGCTTTAAGACGAAAGGCAGGATGCCTGTAGTTGGAAAGCGAATCCTGCTGGGCGTAAGATGACGTTGATTCATTTCGATGATTCGGAATTGTACGTATCCTGTTCCGGAAGATCTTTTTAAAAAAAAAGAATTCTTTCCGGACACAACACTTGCAACGATTTGGATTATGTTATATAGTCCACTTCGCAAGGTTGAAACAGCCTCCCGGGCTGATAAACAATACGGGCCGTTAGCTCAGCTGGTAGAGCAGCAGACTCTTAATCTGCGGGTCAAAGGTTCGATCCCTTTACGGCTCATAAATGATCGCGAGAGTGGTGGAATTGGTAGACACGCTGGTCTTAGGAACCAGTACCTTCGGTGTAAGGGTTCGAGTCCCTTCTCTCGCAGTCGTGACGTGCGAAAGTAGCTCAGTGGTAGAGCTCCACCTTGCCAAGGTGGATGTCGCGGGTTCAAGTCCCGTCTTTCGCTTAAGAAATCGACTGCTATCGTTTCTGTTCGGAGCAGTTTTAATTCGTCTGATGAGGCATGGGCCTCGTCTAACGCTAAACGGAAGGTGAGGACGATCTGGGTGTTATCCGGGTCGTCTTTTTTTTATACCAAATCTACCATTTAAAGGACAGTGCTGTGATCACCAGTAAAAATGTCGAAAAATTGGAAAACTCTGCTGTAAAGCTTTCTCTTACCGTAGGAAAGGAACATGCAGCCAAAGAGTACAACGATCTTCTGAGAAAGTACACAAAAGAGGTACAGATCAAGGGATTCAGAAAAGGCAAGGTGCCCGCATCTGTATTGGAAAGAAAGTTCGGCGACGGTATCCGCCAGGAAGCCGCAGCCAATCTTATGGATAAGGCCCTCAAGGCCGCCATGGAAGAGCTTGAGGAGAAACCCCTCGGATACGATTATCCCGAAGTACAGGGTGAACCCGAGCTCAACCCCGAAGAAGATTTCTCCTTCGAGCTTGTTTACGATACCTTCCCCGAAGTGAAATTCGGAGAGTACAAGGGCATCGAGATCGAAGAGAAGCAGGTCAAGATCCTTAAAAAGCATGAGAATGCCGAACTGGAGAAGATCCAGGAGCAGAACTCCGTGGTCATGGACAAGGAAGATGAAACCGTCGAAAAGGACAATATCGTCACCATTGACTACTGTGAAATGGAAGGTAAAGAGGAAAAGGAAGATACTAAACGTGAGGATTTCGTCTTCACTGTCGGTTCCGGATACAACCTCTACAAGCTGGACAAGAACATCACCGGTATGAAGAAGGGTGAAGAGAAGGTCATCACCAAGAAGTACAAGGAAGATTTCGAAAACAAGGACCTGGCCGGAAGATCCGTAAAGATCAAGGTCCTGATCAAGGCCGTTAAGGAGAAGCAGCTCCCCGCTCTCGACGACGAGCTGGCACAGGATGTAAACGAAAAGTTTGAGACTCTGGATGACCTGAGAAAGGACATCAAGAGCCAGCTCAAGGAAAAAGCCGCCAATAAGATCAAGGGTGAAAAGCTCGAATCTCTGATCGACAAGCTGGTTGAATCCAGCGATATCGCTCTTCCCGCTTCCATGATCAAGGCCGAACAGGAGAACAACTGGAGAAACTTCCTCCAGCAGTCCGGTACCCAGGAAGAACAGATGCTTCAGTTCCTGGAGATGCAGGGACAGACCAAAGAGCAGATGCTTGAAAACTGGAAGGAAAATTCCATCAAGAGCTTGAAGTCTCAGCTGATTTTCAACAAGATTATTGAAGACGAGAAGATTGAAGTCAGCGACGAGGAAATGGAAGAAGAGATCAAGAAACAGGCTGAAATGTACAACATGCCCGTTGAAGATCTCAAAAAATCATTTGGCGAAGCCGGCTTAAAAGAGTATCTTAGTAGTGATATTAAACAGAAGAAGGTCGCCGACTTCCTTCTGGACAGTGCCAAGATCACGAAAAGCGCCGAAAAGGTTGATTACGACGACCTGATGGCTTAAAAAAGAATTAATGAGGTTTTGCCCCTATGCTGCATGTTCAGAATAACACCCTGGTACCCGTTGTTGTAGAAAGAACGGGTACAGGAGAACGGTCTTATGACATTTACTCCCGTCTTTTAAAAGACAGAATTGTTTTTCTGGATGGCGAGATCCAGGATGTAACCGCGGATCTCGTTGTAGCACAGCTTCTTTTTCTGGAATCCGAGGATCCTGAAAAGGACATAAACCTTTATATCAACAGTCCCGGCGGTTCCGTTACCGCCGGATTGGCTATCTATGACACGATGCAGCATATCAAACCCGATGTGCAGACCATCTGTATCGGTCAGGCGGCATCCATGGGTGCCGTTCTCCTGGCCGGCGGAGCTCAGGGCAAGCGCCACGGCCTGCCCTCCTCCCGCGTTATGATCCACCAGCCCTGGGGCGGTGTCCAGGGACAGGCCAGAGATATAGGTATACAGGCCCGTGAGATCATCCGTCTTAAAAAAATGCTGATCCAGTACTTTGCAGACAACACAGGCAAGACAGTCGATGAAATCGCCTCCGATATGGAGCGTGACTTCTTCATGTCCGCCGAAGAGGCCATGGCGTACGGAATCACCGACAGCATCCTCAAGAGGTAATTATGGCCAGATCAAAAAATAAAGAACTGAAAGTATGCTCGTTCTGCGGCAAGCACTCCGATGTTGCCAAGAAGTTAATAGCCGGTCCCGGCGTCTATATCTGCGACGAATGCGTCCAGGTCTGTAACAAGATCATGGCCGAGGAGGAGAATATCTCTTCCGACTTTGTTGATGAGATTCCCACTCCCCAGGAGATCAAGGAGTACCTTGATCAGTATGTGGTAGGACAGGACTCTGCGAAAAAGACCCTCTCCGTAGGGGTGTACAACCACTACAAGAGGATCATGTTCAAAGAGAAGGTTTCTCCCGACGTGGAGATGGAGAAAAGCAATATTCTGCTGATCGGCCCCACCGGTACGGGTAAGACCCTCCTCGCCAAGACATTGGCCAAGAAGCTGAAAGTCCCCTTTGCCATAGCCGATGCCACCACCCTGACCGAAGCCGGTTACGTGGGTGAGGACGTTGAAAATATTCTGCTGAAGCTTATTCAGGCCGCCGGAAACAATATAGCCGCCGCCGAAAGGGGTATTATCTACATCGACGAGATCGACAAAATATCCCGGAAGGGTGAAAATGTCTCCATAACCCGTGATGTTTCGGGAGAAGGTGTCCAGCAGGCCCTTCTGAAGATCATCGAAGGTTCGGTTGCCTCCGTCCCCCCTCAGGGAGGAAGAAAGCATCCCAACCAGGAGATGCTCAAGATCGATACATCCAATATCCTGATTATCTGCGGCGGCGCCTTTGTCGGCCTGGACAAGATCATAGAATCCAGAGTCAGCCAGCACCCCCTGGGATTCGGATCGGATATCAGAAAATCGACTGAGAAGGATCTGGTGGAACTGTTCAGCAAGATGCATCCCGACGATCTGGTAAAATTCGGACTTATCCCCGAGTTCATCGGTCGTCTCCCCCTCCAGGTCAGCCTGGAAAATCTGAAGAAGGAAGATCTTCAGAGGGTTATTACCGAACCCAAGAACTCGGTTATTCGTCAGTTTGAGGAGTCCTTCAAGCTGGACGATGCGGAACTCTGTTTCGAAGAGGCTGCCATCGAAGCCATCGCCGAGAAAGCCCTTGAAAGAAAGACCGGAGCCCGAGGTATTCGTTCCATTGTGGAAACGGTCATGCTGGATATCATGTACGACCTGCCCTCCATGGATGGCAAGAAGAAAGTGATCGTTACCCGGGATGTCATTGAAAACGACAGCCACCCCGTCATCCTTACGGATCCGGATAAAATAGAAGCTCCCTGGGAAAACGCACTGCATGAGAATAAACAGATCACAGCTTAATTTCCGAAAAGAGGAACTCCCCGTCATCGTACTTCCCGATACGGTCATCTTCCCCTACACGGTTGCGCCTTTTTTCCTGACAGATGCCGTCTCCACCCGTGCGGTGGATGAGGCCATGAAGGGAAAAAGGGATATATTCCTGGCCTTTCAGAAGGAAAGCGCCGATTCACCTGTTCAGAAAAAAAATCTCTACCAGACCGGTACGGTAGCCCATATCCTTCAGGTCCTGAAGCTCCCCGACGGAAATTCCCGTATCCTTGTAGAAGGGCGGAGCAAGGGGCAGATCGTCAGACTGATCAAGAGGAAGGATATCCTTATGGTCCAGTACCGGAATCTGTTTGAGGACCGGGAAGTGGGCCGCACCCTGGCCGTTGGGATGGAAACTCTTCAGGAAACCTTCTATGAATATGCCCGGAAGAACAAAAAGATCACCAGAGAGATAAAAGCGCAGGTGGAGCAGGCACAGACCCCTGAAAAGCTGATCGGCCTGATAGCCTCACAGCTCACGATTCCCACAGAGGAGAAGATCGCTCTTCTGGATCTCAACAGCCCCGGAGACAAGATAGAGAAACTCACCGAAACGGTACAGCTTGAAATCGAAAAAAGCTCCCTGAAACAGGATATCTCCGGCAGGGTCCGGAAAAAAATGGAAAAGACTCAGAAGGAGTACTTTCTCAACGAACAGCTCAAGGAGATCAACAAGGAGCTGGGCAACGATGCCCAGGAAGATCCTTCGGGAGCCGTCGAGCTTGAAACCCGCCTGAACGATAAGAAAATGCCCGATGAAGTCAGAACCCGGGCCTTAAAGGAAGTGAAGCGTCTGGGACGCCTGCAGCCCATGAGCCCGGAGTCCGGTGTCCTGAGAACCTACCTGGAGTGGATTGCCGATCTTCCCTGGTCAGAGGAGTCGGACGACAGGATGAACCTGGCCCGCGCGGCACGGATTCTGGACGAGGACCACTACGATCTGAAGAAGGCCAAAGACAGGATACTCGACTATATTGCGGTCCGTCAGATCAGGGAGAAACTGAAAGGGCCCATCCTCTGTTTCGTCGGTCCTCCGGGAACGGGAAAAACGTCTTTGGGACGCTCTGTGGCCCGGGCTCTGAACAGGGAGTTCGTCAGGATCTCCCTGGGGGGCGTCAGAGACGAAGCGGAGATCCGGGGACACCGGAAAACCTATGTGGGCGCCCTTCCCGGCAAGATCATTCAGTCGGTTAAGAAAGCGGGTACGGTGAATCCCGTATTCCTGCTGGACGAGATAGACAAGATGAGCAGCGACTTCCGGGGAGACCCCGCGGCCGCGCTGCTTGAGGTCCTGGACCCCGAGCAGAACAGCAGCTTTACAGACCACTATATGGAACTCTCCTACGACCTTTCACGGGTTATGTTTATCACGACGGCCAACTCTCTGCACAATATTCCCCGTCCCCTGCTGGACAGGATGGAGGTTATTGAGATTCCCGGTTATACGGAGATGGAAAAGATCCGGATCGCCAGAGGCTTTATCATCCCCAAGCAGCTCAAAGAGAACGGGATGGAGTCCAGCAGCTTGAACATAACAGACGAAGCGGTACGGACCATCATCAGGAACTACACGATGGAGTCGGGAGTCCGCAACCTGGAAAGAGAGATCGGCCAGCTGATACGCAAGATCACCAGGGAGGCCATCGACAACTACCAGAAACGTTCTGGAGGAAACAATGTCCATACAGCCCGGATCCATATGTATCAGGGGCTCTTCGGGACCCCCGCTCCTGAAGGCGACAACCTGCCTGACCTGAACCGTCTCAAGGTGGACGTGAACAAGGAGGATGTGATCCGCTACCTGGGGAATCCTCCCATCATGGACGAAGACACGGATCAACGGAATCACCCCGGACTGGCAACAGGCATGGCCTGGACCGAACTGGGAGGCCGTATCCTTCCCGTAGAGGTCAGCCTCCTCAAGGGGGAGGGAAAACTGATCCTGACAGGAAAGCTGGGAGATGTGATGAAAGAGAGCGCCCAGATCGCCCTCTCCTATGTCAGAGCCAATGCCGAGGGCTTCGGCGTCGATCCTGATTTTCACAAGGAATACGACATCCATATTCATGTTCCCGAAGGAGCCATCCCCAAGGACGGCCCTTCGGCGGGTATCACCCTGACGGCGGCCCTTCTTTCAGCGCTGAAAAAAACGGCCCTGATCCCCGCCGTGGCCATGACCGGCGAGATCACCCTGACAGACAGACTTCTGCCCATCGGAGGAGTCAAGGAAAAGGTCCTGGCGGCCCACAGGAACAAGTGCCGGACCATCCTGCTTCCCGAGAAGAACCGCAAGGATCAGGAGGACCTCCCTGAAGAGATACGGGGCGATCTGAATTTTATCTTCACCGGTTCCGTAAGAGAGGCGGTGGAACAGCTTTTTCCCGAAGGAACGTTCTGACAGAGGCGTCCCGGGGGCTTCCGGAGCTGTCTGGACTTGAGAATTTCCTCCCTGGTGAAAAACTTAATTGCCATAAGAAGTTTTTTCTATTATAAATTAAGAACGAAAGAATATCCTTAAATAGCAGTAGATACAATTTAGGAGGCCTGTATATGGCTAAGAGATCTGTCTTATTTATCCTTCTTGTCATGATTGCCGGCATCAGCTTCCTTTCTGCGGAAGTTACAGAAGCCAACGTTTATCCCAAGACCATGGCCATCAACAGGATTTATCCTCACGAACTGGGATACAGGGTGGACTATATCAAGTCCAACCGGACCATCGGAACCTTTTACGCTCCCCTGAAGTGGTTTCAAAAATCCGCAGGATACGGAGAAATCGTATACGGTCAGGGTGAAGCCTACCCCTATGCCACCTTTTACTACCAGGACGGCAAGATCAGCCATTTCCGTCTCTATATCGTTGAGAACTTTAACGATCCCAGCTGGGGCATCCTCAGAGGTGACAGTTACGACGATAAATTCAGCGCTGAAGAGCTGGTTATTGAATATCAGTAAATCCGGAGTACTATGACATTTTCCGACATACCCTCCTCTATCCGGGAGGGTTTTGATTCTTATAAGAAATTTATTCTCATCGGACACGAACAGCCCGATGCCGACTGCCTCTGTTCCCAGCTGGGCCTGGCGGCCCTGCTGAAAGCCCTTGGCAAGAAAGATGTGCGCCTGATCGCACAGGGCCCCTTTACCCGCCCCGAAACCCGTGACCTGGAGCCCCTTTTCGAGACCGTCTGGTCCTATCCCGACTCGACGGATACCCTGCTGATCCTTCTGGACAGCTCTGATCTGAACCGGACGGGATATCCTGTGGAGGAGCTGGAGATCTTCGATTTGATGATCATCGATCACCATGCCGCCGGCGGCGATGCGGGGAAGTACAGGTTTATCGATGCCCACAGCCCCTCCACCACCCTGCTTGTTCAGGGACTGTGGGACGCCTGCGGACTGAAACCCGACGAGGAAACCAGTAGTTATCTCTTCTTCGGCTTTGCCACCGACACCGGATTCTTCCGGCATCTGGAGGACGGAACGGCTCCCGTATTCCACCGCGTGGCAGCGATGATAGAGGGAGGAGCCTCACCCAACGCTACATTCCGCAGAATCAATGCGGGACGGGAGCTGGGGACCCGCCGGCTGATGGGCCGTCTTCTGGACCGGGCCCGTTTCTACTGCGATGAGAAGATCATCATCTCCTGGGAGAACAAGGAAGACAGGGACGAACTGGGTGTGGACGACAGGGATTCGGACCGCCTGTATCAGCTTCTGCAGTCCGTTGCCGGCTGTGAGGCGGTAGCCCTTATCCGGGAGGAGTCCCCCACCCTCTGCATCGTGGGCCTGCGCTCCAACAATCATATCGATGTCGGACGTATCGCCAAGACTCTGGGAGGAGGAGGCCACATCAAAGCCGCCGGATGCGCCGTTGAGGAGAACAGAGAAACCGTTCATAACAGACTGATCCAGCTTTTTGAGGAGCAACTCCAGCCCATGGGCTGACCACAATTCTGAATTTCAATATAAGCAGCAGGCCGGGATTGACTTGCTGTTTATTTTTTACTATTTTTGTTAACGAACGGTCGTAAACAAAAATGAAGATTCAAGAAAAGCGCAGACTGAAGAAGATAGCCATAATGGAAGCCGCCCTGGATGTCTGGGGCGAGGAAGACTATGGCAATACCTCACTCGCCATTCTGGCCGGACGGCTGGGAATGACAAAGCCTGCTCTTTACCGTTACTTCAGCAGCAAAGACGAACTTCTGGGCGCCATGGCCGAATACTGTTCGGAACTGGCAAGTGAGCAGATCGGACAGATACTGCCCGGCCTGAAAGACTTCTCCCCTGATAAGAAAATAGAAGCTGCGGCAGCAGCCCTGGGCGATATGATCAGCCGGCAGAACAGATATATCCGCTTCGAATCCTACTTTACGGCCCGCAGAGGAGAACTCCGCTGGTCCCATCCTCCCTACACGGATCTTCAGAAATCCCTGGAACTGCCGGACTCGGCTTTCCGGCTTCTTATGATGTACTGTAGCTTTTTTTACTCTCCCCAGGACAATCCCAATCTGGTCAGAAAGCGCAGGGGCTCTGAAATAAAAAGACTGATTCCCGATCTTTTCTTCAACGGACTGGCGGGGAAACGTTTCTCCATGCCCGCCCACTGTATCGATATCTCGGATGAGCCGGGCATGGATGAGTTTCAGGGTAAACTGAACCGGGGAAGTGTTATGGGCGCCGTATCCGGACTGATCAGAGAGAAGGGATTCGACGGGGTCACTCTGGAGGGAATTGCCGCAAAGGCGGGGCTTTCTAAGAGCACTCTCTATAACTATTTCAGAAACAAAGATGAAATGCTGACAAAGACATCCAATGGGTTTGTTAAGGAGTATATCGATTTCCATGCCCTCCTGCTGGGCCGCAGGGAGAGCTTTGAAGAAAAACTGCTGGCCCATCTCTGCCTGCAGGGAATGGTCTTCCCCCAAAAGGCCCAGGCCGTACTGATCCTGAAACAGCTGATCAGACGGGATGTTCTGAACAGGATGGAAAGGCCCCTTCAGAAGCCGGAGTTTCTGAACTTTATCGAAGACGGAATTCGGGATGACAAGCTCCGGGATTGTCTCAGTCCCGCGGAGTATCAGATTATTTTGAGTTTTTTTATGGCAACCGAACAGCTTTTTATCGATTCGGTTTCAGATGACAAGGAACAACTACTGGACTGGCTTGAACTTCTGGCCTGCGGCTACGAAAAAGCGGTCCTGCAGCACAACAAAGGCCCTTCGGCCCTATCCGAAGAGATCGCCAAGACTCCACAGGAGCCTTGGTAGGACATAAGGAGACCAACGATGAGAAAATTACTACTTCTTTCCATTCTGACCTCAGCCCTTACAGCGCTTTCTGCAGAGTCCCTTGAGTTAAATGCACAAAACGCCGTAGCCCTGGCATTGGAGAACAACCTGACCATCCAGGGGAGCGCCCTGGACCTGAACCAGTCGAAACGGAGCAGAGATGCGGCCTGGAACGCCTTCCTCCCCGATATGTCGGCTTCGGCCGGCCTGGAAAACAGCGGAACCCTCTTCGCCGATCCCGATCCGACAGTGATGAATCCCGATCCCACTGAGCGTAACTGGACCGTCACCGGCGGTCTTTCGGCCTCTCTTGGCCTGAATCCGGGACTGGCCACGGGAATCCGTCAGCTGAAGCTCGACTATGAATCGGGAGTGCTGAGCTACGACGACGCCCGGAAGCAGATGAAGCGGGACGTATTGAAACAGTACTTCAATCTGATTGCCACGGAGGCAGATCTGGCCCTTCTGCAGCAGAACATCGATCTGG
Source organism: Oceanispirochaeta sp. (assembly GCA_963556075.3). Taxonomy (GTDB): domain Bacteria; phylum Spirochaetota; class Spirochaetia; order DSM-2461; family DSM-2461; genus Oceanispirochaeta. The sequence goes on from CAUVYB020000002.1 coordinate 1,231,012, forward strand.
CGGTCAAGCGTTACGAGCAGGCTCAGGAGAACTACAACAACGGCCTTATCTCGGAGCTGGAAATGCTCCAGGCCAGGGTCACCGCGGAGAACAACAAACCGGCCTACAATATCCGCAACACCTACTACCGTAATCAGCTGATGAACTTCAAGCTTCTGCTGGGTCTTCCGGTGGATGCGGAGCTGGAGCTGATCGATGAGCTCAATATCGAGTACTACGACCTGGATGCGGAGAAACTGATCGAAGCCTACAGCGCCAGACGCCTTGATGTACTGCAGATAAACAAGAACATTGAAAGCCTCAAGAACACCCGGATTCTGCAGGCACAGAACCTGCGCTATCCCTGGCTGAACCTTTCCGCCACATGGGGAAGCCGTGTAGAAGACGGTTTTGAAGGAGAGAACTGGAAAAAGGAGAACTGGTACGATTCATTGGCCTTCTCCGCCACTCTGGTCATCCCCATAGACGACTATATCCCCTCCTCCTCCACCGATGTTGCCCTGAAAAACTATGACGACCAGATCAGACAGCTCGAACTCCAGCGGGAACAGATCCTGGATGCCGCCGAAATAGAGATAACGAATCTAGTGATGAACCTCCAGGATTCTCTGGCCACCATCATGACCTACGCTCTCAATGAGGATCTGGCCCGCAAATCCTTCGAGCTGACCACCGAGGCCTACAACCTGGGGACACGGGAACTACTGGACGTGGAAGAGGCCCAGACGGAGCTCCAAAGTGCCGCCAAAAACGTACTGGATGAAAAATACAACTACATCACCAACCTGCTTGACCTGGAGTATGCCCTGAACAGCGATAACATCGCCGAACTTCTGGAGGAAGAATGAAAAACGTGAAGAACAGCGGAGACAAAAAGAAGAGAATAACGGGCCGGATCGTCCTGATCATTCTCCTGATAGTGATTATCGCGGCCGGCATCGCAACGGTACTGCTGGGCAGGGGCAAGGAAGGTCCCCGCCGGGGAAGACCGGGAGCCGAAGAGACAACGGAAACGACCTTTGCCGTTACCGTCACCGATGCTGTGGCCGGACAGATCAGGGACCTTCTTGAGGTCAACGGAGACGTCATCCCTGACAGTTCGGTAGATCTCTACGCCGACAACTCGGGAAAACTCGCCCGCCTTTATGTGGAACTGGGAGACTATGTGAGGAAGAATCAGATCATCGCCGAGGTGGACCCCTCCAAACCGGGCATGTCCTACACAGCCAATCCCGTCAGGGCGGAGATCAGCGGTACCGTAACCAGCCTGCCCTTTGACATCGGGGACACCGTGAGCACCCAGGTGCCTGTAGCCACGGTGGGCAGGCTGCAGCAGCTCCAGGTACGGACCTTTATACCCGAACGCTTCATCTCACGGATCAACCTGGGAATGAAGGCAGAGCTTCGCTTCGAAGCCTATCCGGGAGAAGAGTTCATGGCCGTGGTATCAGAGCTCAGTCCCGTAGTGGACGAACTTTCCAGAACCATGGAGATCAAGATGAACCTCCCTGATGAGAGCAGGAAAATAAAAGCAGGAATGTACGCCAAGATCAGTTTGATCACCGAAGTAAAGGATAATATTGTCCGCATTCCCTCGGACTGTATCATGGAGCGTTTCGGCGAAACCTTTGTCTTCGTCCTGGATGAAAAGGACATAGCTGTGAAAAGAAACGTCAGCGAGGGGATCCGCATCGGTGGTGTTTCCGAGATCATCAGCGGTCTGCAGGCCGGTGAGACGATTATCTATCAGGGACAGACCCTGCTTGACGACGGAGCGGCCGTCAAGATCGTCCGCACCGTCCAGCCCCTGCAATAATAACGAATGAAGGAAGTAAGGATATGAGCGTATCCAGAACCATAGTCAACCGTCCGACCACCGTACTGGTCCTCTTCTCAATCCTGATTGGTCTCGGACTCTATATCGTTCCCCAGATTCCCATCGATCTCTACCCGGAGATCAACCCGCCCATCCTTGTGGTCTACACCACCTATGCGGGAGCGGGCCCGGAGGAGATTGAACAGACCACGACCCGCGTACTCGAAGGTCAGATGGGAAATGTCTCGGATGTGAAGGAGATAACCTCCACCTCTTCGGAAGGACTGAGCATGATTATCCTGGAATTCGGATGGGATACCAACCTCTCCGAGGCGGCCCAGGAGGTCAGAGACAAGCTGGAATTCGTCAAGGACTTTCTGCCAGAGGATGTGGACAGCCCGCAGATCTTCAAATTCGACCCCTCCATGATCCCCATACTCTTCCTGGTGGTGCGGGGCAACCGCAGTCCCGAGGAGGTCAGAGATATCGCCGACGATCAGGTTCTCCCCTATCTGGAGCAGATCCCCGGAGTTGCCACCACGGGACTCTACGGCGGACGTGAAAAAGCGGTAAGGATTGAGATAAGCCAGAACCGTCTTGAGGCCTATAATCTGAGCCTCACCGGCGTGGCGGGCATACTGGCCGGGCAGAATCTTCAGATCGGTGCGGGATCGGTGGAAGAGGGTTCCAAAAAGTACCTGGTCCGCACCGCCGGAGAGTATAAGAATATCGATGAGATCGCCAACACGGTAATCTCCTACAAGAGCTCAGGAGGCACCACCAAGGAGATCCGTCTCCGGGATATCGCGACGGTGGAGGAAGGCTACAAAGACGCCACCAGCACGGTCTTTATCAACGGGAAACCGGGCGTCTATATCATCGTGCAGAAACAGAGCGGGGTGAACTCTCTTGAGACAGCGGATAACGTCATTGCCAAGCTGGAGCAGATCAACAACAACCTTCCCCAGGACATGACCGTCTCGGTTGTAAACAACACGACCAAGATGATTCGCGGATCCCTTCAGCAGGTAACCAGCTCCGCCGCCATCGGCGCCGCCCTGGCCATGATTATCCTTTTCCTCTTCCTCAGGAGCATCAAAAGTACGATTATCATAGGCCTGTCCATTCCCATATCCCTGCTGGTCACCATAATGTTCATGTACCTGGCGGGGCTGACCCTCAATCTGATCACCCTGGCGGGACTGACTCTGGGCGTTGGTATGATTGTAGACAGCTCCATCGTTATTCTTGAGAACATCTTCCGCTACCGCCAGAAGGGGGCCAAACTCAAGCCTTCGGCCATACTGGGCTCCCAGGAGATGTTCACCGCCATCGTCGCCTCCACCCTGACCACGGTCTGCGTTTTTCTGCCGGTGATCATGTTCAAGAAAGAGCTGGAGATGATCGGGGTTCTCTTTCAGGACCTGGCCTTCACCATCATCATCGCCCTTCTGACATCTCTTCTGGTGGCCATCACCCTTGTCCCTGTTCTGGCCAGTCAGTACATCACCATCTACACTCGGAATCAGCGGCCCCTGCGCCTTGCCCTTTTGAGAAGGATAGACGACGGCATGGCCCGTTTTTTCACGGGCATGGACAAAGGGTATAAGAGGATTCTGAATGTCTGCCTGGATAACAAGACTTTGACCATACTCATCATTGTGGCCCTGTTCGCTCTGAGCATCCTGACCTTCCCCTCCATAGGCATAAACTTTATGCCCGACAGCGAGGAGGACTCCATATCCCTCAACCTCTCCATGCCCATCGGCACGCGTCTGGGACTGACGGAGGAGTATATGGCTCAAATGGCTCGAATCGCCTCGGAGGAGATTGAAAGCTATCAGGATATCATTGTGGCCAACGGAACGGAAGGTGGGTTCCTGGCCTCCGACGAAAGCCACAAAGGCTCCATGACCATCACCCTCAAAAGCTTTGCCCTGCGAACTGAGAGCAACGATGAGATCAAGGAAAAACTGAGAAAGCACTTTGACCAATTCCCCTCTGCGGAGTTCAGCTTCGGCCGGCAGGATCAGGGAGGCGGCAGCGCCTCGCCCATCGACATCGTCATAAAGACCGAAGATCTGGTCAAGGCCAAGTCCATTGCCGACAGGATCCGGGAGCTTCTCATCGACGAACTTCCCGAAGTCACCGAGCCGGAAGTCAGCCTTGTGGGGGGACTCCCCCAGGCTGAGATTGTGGTTGACCGGGAAAAGGCGGCGTCCCTGGGGCTTTCTATCAGCACCATAGGAAATGAGATTGCCGCCAATGTGGACGGCAAGACCGCCTCCCGCTACCGCGTGGGAGGGGATGAGTATGACATCATGGTCATCCTGGAGCAACAGGACAGAAGTGCCATACCCGATCTGGAAAAAATCTTCATGATAAACTCCTCCGGCCGGCGCATTCCCCTGTCCAGCGTCGCCCGGATAGAAAAAACCTCGGGACCCGTTGATATCTCCCGGGAAGACCAGGCCAGAGTCGTCCATGTCACCGGTGGGCTCAAACCGGGACAGCCCGCCAACAAGGTCGAACCTCTGGTCCGGCAGCTGATCAAGGAGAACATCGTAGCCGACGAGTCGGTAGTGATAGATTTCAGCGGCGATTATGCGGAGATCCAGTCCTATATTTTCAAATTCGTGGTGATCATGATCATCGCCGTGGCCCTGGTCTTCGGAGTAATGGCCAGCCAGTTCGAGTCCCTGCGGGATCCCTTTATCATCTTCTTTACCATTCCCCTGATGGTCATAGGGATCGTCTTCCTCTACAAGCTGACCGGCGAAGCCTTGAGCATGTATTCCGCCGTAGGCGTGGTCATGCTGGCGGGGATCGTTGTCAACAACGGTATCGTTATGGTGGACTACACCAACCTGCTCAGAGAGAGAGGTCTGTGCATCCGGGACGCCTGTATCGAAGCGGGGGGGAACAGACTGCGCCCCGTACTGATGACGAGCCTGACCACCATACTGGGAATGCTGCCTATGGCCTTCTCGTCGGGACAGGGTTCGGAACTGGTGAAACCCTTCGGGCAGACCGTTGTGGGGGGCCTGACCATGAGTACCATCCTGACCCTCTTCCTGGTGCCTGTTCTCTACGCCGTATTCAACAGAAAACACCAGAACAACAGCAGAGAATGCAGTGATCCCGAGGATTTTCTGACTCTCAGCGCCGAAAGCTATGAAAGTCCCGAAGGAGCCCGACCATGAAACGTCTTGAGATTATCGCAAACCAGTCCATAGAGGCAGACCTCTTCGAAGCCTTCCGCCGACGGGGGGCAGGAACCCATTTCACCAAGATCCCCGGTGCTCACGGGGCGGGAAACTCTGATCCCAAAATGGGCGATCATATCTGGCCGGAGGAAAATGTCATCCTGATTTTCTACTGTGAAGACAGGGAGGCCGCAGCCATCACAGAAGCCGTAGAGGAGACAAAGAGACACTTCCCCGGAGAGGGTTTGAAACTCTTCTCCATGAACGGCTGACTCTTGCAGAGAGGAGCTGTCCAGAGGCCGTCCATGCCGCGCTGCAAAGGGCGGTCTCTTCCTTGCCAGTCCCGTCTCCCGGTGATACAATTCCACAGCTATTCTGAAACACATAATATAATCCTCCGGGAGGACTGAATTGATAAAAGCGATTAACCTGACCAAATGCTATGGCAGGCATACGGCTGTTAACGGCATTAACTTTGAAATAGCCAAAGGGGAGATCATCGGATTCCTCGGGCCCAATGGCGCCGGAAAATCGACGACCATGAATATGATCACCGGCTATATCGCCCCCACAGATGGAAAAATACTGGTGGACGGTATGGATATACTGGAAGACCCGGAGAAAACCCGGTCCAGGATCGGCTACCTGCCCGAACATCCCCCTCTTTACCTGGACATGACGGTCAACGAATATCTGAATTTCGCAGCTGAGCTGAAGAAGGTCGGACGTTCCCGGATGAAACAGGATCTGGACCGCATCACCGAGCTGGTAAAGATAGGGGACGTCCGTAAGAGACTGATCAAAAACCTGTCCAAAGGATACAGACAGAGAGTGGGCCTGGCCCAGGCCCTTCTGGGAAATCCTCAGCTTCTGATTCTGGATGAACCAACGGTAGGTCTCGACCCCAAGCAGATCATCGAGATACGGAATCTGATCCGGGAACTGAGCGATGACCACACCATAGTCCTGAGCTCCCATATCCTCCCTGAAATATCGGCGGTCTGTGACCGTGTCCTTATCATCAACAAGGGAGAGATCGTCGCCAAGGACAGCCCCGAAAACCTGGCCAGGGAACTCACAGGAATGCACAGACTCCATCTGAGGGTCAAGGGAAGCGAGTCTGACATACGAAGCGCTCTGGAAACAAGAGATTTTCTGAAAGAGCTCCGTCTTGAAGCCTCCGGGGAGGCGGGCGCCTTCAACCTCGTCGTCGAAGCCAATCGAGAAGAGGATATCCGGGAGGAGGTCTTCTACGCCCTGGCGGAAAGACGCTGCCCCATTCTCCAGATGCGCCCTCTGGATATGTCCCTTGAGGAGATTTTCCTGAACCTGACCACAGTAGAAGACTCTTCGGAAGCGGGCGGAGAGAAAGAAGGAGACCTATAGATGTTTGCCGTATTCAAAAAAGAGATACTGACCTATTTTACCAGCTCGGTGGGATATATCTTTATGGCCGTATTCCTGCTTATATCGGGAATCCTTTTCACCACGGGCAATGTTTTTTCCATGAACTCCGATTATGCCGGTTTTATGGGCAGCCTTATCATCATCTTCCTGCTGGTCGTCCCCCTCTTGACCATGAAAATATTCAGCGAAGAGAAGAAACAGAAAACTGACCAGCTCCTCTTAACCTCCCCCCGTCCCGTTGCCTCGGTGGTATTGGGTAAATTCCTGGCCGCAGCCGCCCTCTACCTTCTGACTCTGATAGTCACAGGAATCTACCCCCTTCTCCTCTCCTTTCACGGAAGACTGGACAGCGCCCAGATCCTGGGCACCTATATCGGCTTTTTTCTTCTGGGCTGTTCCTTTATCTCCATAGGAATCTATATTTCCAGTCTGACAGAAAGTCAGGCGGGAGCGGCCATTCTGACGTTCTGCATGTTAATCATCACCTGGGTCATCGACTTTCTGGGTGCTTTTATGCCCGTCAGCATCCTGTCCGGTATGATCTTCGCCGTACTGATCACCCTTCTTACGGCTCTGTGGATGTATAACGCTACAAGGAATATAAGCGCCACGACCCTGCCGGTCATTGCCGGTGTTATCATCATCGCCGCGATCTATCTTATCAACAGGGAGCTCTATGCCAATCTGATTGGAAGAACCCTTTCCTGGTTCTCCCTGACAAAACGTTTTACAAACTTCCCCATGGGCATCCTCAAGCTGGACGCTCTGGTCTACTACCTCTCCTTCTCCGGATTCTTCCTTTTTCTGACCACCGGCAGAATTGAGAAACAGAGATGGAGCTAAGGAGAGATACGATGAAACTGAAACTGAACTTCAAAGCCCGTCATGCCGGAATGGCGGCCCTTATCAACGTCGCCGTTCTGGGAGCTCTGGTTCTTTTTAACCTCCTGGTTCAGAACATCCCCGCCCAGTGGGATATGACCCGGAAAAAGATTTTCACTCTGACGGAACCCAGCCTGGAGCTGATAGACGGACTGGAAAAAGAGCTCATGATCTATCTTCTGGCGGTTCCCGGGCAGGAGCCGAAAGACATCCTCGAAGTACTGGAGCGCTATGCAGGCGCTTCGTCTATGATCCAACTGGAAATTATCGACCCCGACAGGAACCCCGGACTGATAAGACGCTACAGCGAAGAGGGTCAGACCATTGACGACGGCAGCGTTATCGTTGCCTCGGGGGAATACTCCCGTGTTATCGACCGCATGGACATGTACAGCATCAGTCGCAACCAGCAGGGCCAGGCCCAGATCCTCGGGTTGGCGGTAGAGCAGAGAGTGACTTCCGCTCTCTCCTATGTCATCACCGGCAGAGAGCCCAGAATCTATGTGCTTGAAGGGCATAACGAATACAGCCTGGAAGCCCTGAATCTGGAAAACGTGGTCAAAAAAGCCAACTACACGGTAGACAGCCTCAATCTACTTAAAATGGGCAAGGTTCCCGCCGATGCCGACGCCGTGCTGATCCTCTCTCCCGACTGGGATATTACAGGCAATGAATCGGATGCTCTGGCGTCCTATCTTGAGAAGGGAGGAGCTCTCTTCGTATCTCTGGATATGTCGGATACGGATATGCGCCACACCCTGGACCTCCTGGAGCGCTACAATCTGGAGGTCATGCACGGTATCGTCATGGAAAAGGACAGCGACCGGCTCCTGCCCGGTATGGGGAACAACACCATCTTTTTCTCTCCCCGCATGGCGGAAGACAATCCCATTACATCGCCCATGAGGGAGAACAAGCTTGACGCCTTTGTCTTCACAGCCATGGGAATCAGGGAAACTGAAGTCCGCAAGCAGAATATGGATTACAAACCTTTATTGAGTTCTTCCAGAAGCAGCTGGCTGCGGCAGGACATGAGCAATGCCTCTGAGTTCAGAACCTCATCCGACATCCCCGGTCCCATAACCGTGGCGGCCTCTCTGGCACAGATAGACCGCAGCACGGGCAAGGAGAACGGTACCAGAATTGTCATCCTGTCCAGCGGTAGCTCCCTGGCCGCCATGCCGGGACTGGGACAGATCAAGGCCAATGTGGAGTTCCTTCTCAGCAGTCTGGGCTGGCTGACGGGTCAGGAAGACGGGATCAGTATCTCCAGTAAGAGCCTGTTCCGCATGCCTCTGAGAATGACGGCCTCGCAGGCCTGGATCTATGCGGGAATCTGTATCATCCTCATCCCCCTGGTTATCATCCTGGCGGGGTCTCTCGTACTGATCCGGAGGAAACGGCTTTGAAAAAAAGAAATCAGCTTATCCTGTCCCTGACGGTTCTGATTCTTCTCGGAACCGGCTTTCTTGTCATAAACGGTAAAACTGAAGAGGAACACGAGAGCTCTGAACCCGCTGCGTCCCGGGATAGTTTTGTTCTGAGCGATCTGGCAGAGGATGAACTGGCCAAACTGAAAGTAGAGAACAGCTTCGGTAGCTACACCCTGATCTCCGGAGCCGAAGAGGGCGAAGGCTTCACTCTGGAAGACGAGGATCGTCCCCTTAATCAGAATGCGGCGGCAGGCCTCGCCTACAGCCTGCGAAGCCTGAAGAGCACTGAAAAGCTGGAGGACTCCTTCCATACGGCCGCCGACTACGGCCTGGATCGTCCTTCCGCCATCCTGAGCCTCACAACGAGGGACGGAGGAAGCAGTATTATTAAACTGGGCAGCCTCACCCCCTCAGGATCAGGCTACTACTGTACCAGGGAGGGAGATCCCGCTCTCTACCTCCTGTCTTCCTACAGCGCAGGAGGGCTGACCGCTCCGGTTACGGTACTTTTTGACCGCAGTCTGCCCGAGGTAAACCTTCAGGAACTGCAGAGGCTGACCATCAGGACCAGGCGCACAGGTCGAACCATAGAGATAGTCCCCTACTTTCCATATGAAGCTCTTTCCAGCAGTCTCAGTACACTCCTGATGGTGAAACCCTATGCCCGCCCCGTAGGGGTGAATTCTCAGAAATTCGGTGAAAATCTGGAGCGTCTTGCCAAAAACTTACGCATTCTTGATTTTGCAGAAAACGGAGAAGAAACCGGATTGGGAAGCAAGGTTCCGACGGGGGGCGTACTCTATCTGCAGGACAAAGGCGGCAGAGAGTTGACCATGCACTTCGGCGAGACCACCGCCGATGGCGCAGAGGTCTACTGCCGGGTCCAGGGAAGAGAGGGAATCGTGATCCTCCCTGCAGAAGCGGCCTCTCTGCTGAGCCTCACTCCTTTTGAGATGGCCGACCACTTTGTCCGTCTGATTAGTATAGACAGTATCAGTTCCTTTTCCATAGCCACTCCTTCGGAAAGCTGGGAAGGGACGCTGCGTTATCTGGATGAGGAAAAGAAAAAGGGTGAGTACAGCTTCCAGGGAAGAGCGGTAGAGGAAGAGGCTTTTAAAAAACTCTACCAGGAGCTTCTCTATCTTCTTTTCGAAGGGGAGATCGGAGAGGAATTCGCTCCCTCTGGTGAAGTTCAGCTCACCCTCAGTTATACGGGGATTGACGGCCGGGCGCAGACAAGCGCCGAGTTCTATGATTACAGCCGGGACTTCTATGCTGTCAGCATAGACGGTTTTCCCCCGGAATTTCTGATAGGAAAGTATCAGGTCGAAGAGCTTCTGAGCTATCTGAGAGAGTTCAGAGGCTGACGGCCAATAAAAGAAAAAACCGCCGGGCTCCGGCGGTTTTTTAAGATGTTTCTGAATCAGGAAAGGCGCTTCTGCAGACCCTCTACATTCATAATCTCCATAATCAGAGCGGGACGGTTCTTCAGCCTGATCATGGTAAAACCCCGGATAAAAAGGGACTTGATTCCCGTTAGAGAGGGAAGCCCCTCCTCAAGGGCTCCGTCCTCAATACAGGACATCCCCCATTTCTCGGAGACCTTTCGCACTTCAATCACATCCTCCACAAGAAAGGAGATCTCTGTTTTTTCGTAGTTGTCATCCCTCTTGTTGAAGAGAGCCATCAGAGCGTTATGCTTCTCAAAATCCTCGAAGTAGATGCGGTCGCCGATCTGATAGCAGAGACCTCCGCGGCCGTTAACCTTCCCGGAACCGGCTTCGCCGATCAGCGCCGCATAGCTCTGGAATTCAATAACGCCGCCATGACGCTCTTCCCTCTCTTTCCAGAATTTCTGAATTTCATCGGATTGCTTCTCTGCCATAGTCACTCCTTCAATCTGAACCCACTATACCCCGGAAGCAGGCGATCGGGCAAGAAAGAGCGGTTGACTAAGAGGAGCATAAGCCTTTTTATAGAGAAGGGTATAGGTGATAAAGCCGATACTGGGAGAAAGGAGAAAGAATGGACAACAGCCAGGTAAGAGAACATGTCGATCTGATCAGGGAGGTTTTCTCCTACAACCGGCGTTTCAAGGACTCTCTGTTCGTCATTAAGATTGACAGCGCCATTATCGATCATCCCTATTTCTCCATTCTGGTCAGGGATCTCTCCCTCCTCCATCAGAACGGCATACGTTTCGTAATCATCCCCGGAGCCCACGACAGGATTGATGAAATTCTGGAACAGTACAAAGTTCCCTACAAATCGGCTCAGGGGGTGCGTATCTCCTCTGAAGAGGCCATTACATTTATCAAGATGGCGGCTTTCGATGTATCCAACAAGGTGATGACCGAACTCTCCCGCTATGAGATCCCTTCGGTCATAGGCAACTGGGTCAAAGCCAGGGCCCTGGGCGTAGTAGACGGGGTGGACTATCTGAAAACCGGACGTGTGGACAGAATCCGCATCGATGCCATCAAGACTCTCCTCAAAGAGGGTCATATCCCCATCTTTCCCTGCATCGGCTGGAACTCCAGCGGGGATCCCTACAATATATCTTCAGATGAACTGGCCCGGGTTATTGCCGGCGAGCTGAAAGCCTCCAAACTCTTTTTTATCGGAGCCGACAATGTCCTGACCGTTGATAACTGCCATTTACCGGAAGAAGCGGAACTTGCGGAGGACGGCCGGATCTCAAAGCTCTCCCTGACCCAGGCGGAGATTCTTCTTGGAGCGGATCCAGACAATCCGCTTATGGACCGTATCCGCACGGCCATAGAGGCCTGTAAACAGGGGGTCAACCGTGTCCATATACTGGACGGCAGAACCGACGGAGTCGTACTGAAGGAAATCTTCTCCAACCTTGGTATCGGGACCATGGTCTACAACAATATCTATGAGCGCATCCGCGCCATGAAAAACAGCGATATTTCCAGCGTCCTGAGCCTGATGAAACCCTTTATTGACAAGGGCATTCTGGTCTCCCGTTCCAGGGCTGATCTTGAACAGAAGAGAGAGGACTTTGTGGTCTACTCCATGGACGGCATTGTCCACGGCTGCGCGGCTCTCCACCCCTATGGCAGCGAAATCGCCGAAATCGCTGCGCTGGCTGTGGACAGACGCTTCGTTCACCTCCAGATAGGAAGCAAGATCGTTTCCTATCTGCTGGAAGAGGCCGCCTCCAGGGGATACAACGGAGTATTCGTTCTCACCACACAGACCTCTGACTGGTTCCTGAATATGGGATTCGAACCGGCGGGAGTCGATGATCTTCCCGATGAGAAAAGGGCCATGTACAACAGGGACCGGAATTCCCGCATCCTGATCCACCGCCTGAAACCCTAGGATCAGATGGGATCTTCCGAACTGACTCATCTGATCTCAAACTCCCTTTACATAGACGCCCACTGCCACGGCTGCGACTTCCCTCATCCTCCGTCCCTGATGGAGACTCTGGAGAGGGAGAGGATCCTCTGCCTGAACGCGGCATCGGATCCGGAATCCATCAGAAAAGCGGCAGAACTGAATCGCAACTGTCCCCGGATTCTGAGTGCCGCAGGCATCCATCCCTGGCAGGCGGGGACGTTCTCTTTAAAGGATCTGGAAGAGCTGGCTCCTTTCTACCGTGAGGCTCAGCAGATCAGCGAGATAGGAATGGATGCGGTCTGGGCTCCGCCTGAAGCCGGTATAGACAAACAGGAGATTCTCTTCCGGGCCCAGCTGGAATTGGCCCGCCGGCTGGAAAAACCGGCGACCCTTCACACCAAAGGAACGGAGGACAGGATACTGGAACTGCTTGAAGCCCGTATGCCTCCCGCCGTTCTGATCCACTGGTTTGACGGAAATGATGCCCAATTGAGGAGATTTCTGAATCTGGGCTGTTTCTTCAGCGTCTCTCCTGCCGTTATCAACACCCCGAGACAGCGTGAAATCTGCCTCCGGATTCCGGAAGGAAAGCTCCTGGCCGAAACGGACAATCCCTCCACCTGGCCCTGGCTCTTAGGCTCAGAGGCAAAGGAGGAACAGATAAGGGAAGTATACTCCGCTCTTTCGACTCTGCTCCATATTTCCGAAGATGATCTGGGACACAGTTTCAGAGAGAATCTAAGAGCTTTCATACGGCCCTGAGGAGGTCCCTGGCAAATCAGGGACTAGGCCCGGTCTCCGGCCGGCCTGGACGAATCTCCGGTTCCTTTAATCCTCTGAAGAGCCCGGGGGCTCTCCATAGGGCTCCAGAATACGGTCGATAAGCCGCATCACCTCAAGTCCGTCACGGAAGGAGGATTCGCTCTTTCTGCCCGGATTCCGGTAGAGTTCCAGGGCATGGTTCATCATGGCAGAAAAGTAGGCGGTCCGGCCGTTCCATCCCGTAGTGGAACACTTCAGTGAGCGGAATCCGCTGTAATAGGGAGACTCTTCTGAGCTCCAGAGTTCGTAGACCCCGTTCCCCACACGGATACGTCCCCTCTCAAAGCTGAGGTCCATTTCAAAGACCAGATGATCCCTTCCGCCTGAGATATCCAGAACGATATCCGTCTGCCCTGAACGGGCCATGACAATCAGCGGTCCGCCTTTCTCATGAGGTTTTCCCGCGCTGTGCAGGATCTCCAGATCCCCGTCACAGAGGAATCGAAGGATATCCAGCATATGGGTTCCGTCATGGTAGAGGATTTTAGCCACAGGCCGGGTTTTTCCCATATAGAGGCGGGCATTGATACTTAAGAGCTCACCGAAGGCCTTCTCTCGAATCAGGCCTCTTACCTCCCTGTAATCCCGGGAAAAACGCCTCTCATGATTGATCAGAACGGCAGACTCGGAACGTTCCAGGAGGGGCAGCACCGTTTCAGCCTCTTCAAGGGAGTTGGCCAGAGGTTTCTCACAGACAATAACGGGAATATTCTCACCCAGTGCCGTGGAGAGAAGAGGCATATGGGTCTCCGTATCACTGGCGATATGAATGATATCGGGCCGGGCTTTCTGTATCAGATTTTCCAGATCATCAAAAACGGGACAGCCGGGCTCCCTTTTCAAAAACTCCTCGACTCTCTCCTTCTCGGGATCAACGGCCCCGCAGAGGGCCGTCTGTCTGTTATATGATATGGCACCCCAGTGAGATGCCGGTTTTTCACGCAACGGATCATCCTCAAGAGAAACGGCGATACGGCCGAGACCGATCAGGGCACAACGTATTTGCTTCATTTTATACTCCAGATACCTACTATTTTCGGCGCAGCCGCACCAAGTCTGTACAAACATTGACACAAGTCATATTGACCCGCCATCCGGGCCTCCCTATACTTGGCCCATGAGTTGGGAAAGAACATTTATATTGATCAAACCCGATGCCGTGAAAAGAGGTATCATGGGTGAAATTATGGCCCGTTACGAAAGGGTCGGGCTGAAGATTGTCGCAGTCAAGATGGTTAACTGCACCGAAGAGATGGCGGGAGAGCATTACGCCGAACATAAGGGAAAAAGCTTTTTTCCAGGTCTGGTCGAGTTTTTGACGATGGGTCCCTCACTGGCCATCGCCGCCGAAGGAGCCAGAGCCGTCGATGTGGTAAGAAAGCTGAACGGGGACACGGAACCTCGCAAATCAGCACCCGGAACCATCCGGGGAGACTATACCCATATGGGATATGAACGCTGTGCGGAGCTGAGCGGAACCATTTACAATGTTATCCACGCCTCCGACTCAGTAGAGAGTGCTCAAAGAGAACTGTCTATCTGGTTCAATGAAGAGGATTTCTGCGCTGATTACGACACGGTGCTGACCACCGGACTGGTCTAAAGGTCTTCGAGCAAAACCTCTTTGAGAGGAAAAGGACGGGAAATGTCTTCCGTCCTTTTTCATGCCCTCAGGGCATTCGGCTGACCATTCCTCCGTCCCCGACACCCCGACACCCCCCGGGATCTTATTTCACACAAAGATCCACAAACTCAAACTTTGTCACATCGAACAAACCCCTGTCCGTCAGCTTCAGTTCGGGAATCACAGGCAGAGCCATAAAGGCCAGAGTCATAAAGGGGTCCACATCAGGATTGATTCCCAGATCGTCTGCAGCGATCTTCAGAAGATCCTCAAAAGCGGCGCTCACTTCCTCGGCGGGCCGATCTGACATCAAGCCTCCGATGGGGAGGGGGAGAAGGCCGGCCAGAATTCCCTTGGCGGCTACGGCGATGCCTCCCCCCGATTCGGCCAGAGAGTTAACAGCCAGAGCCATATCCTCATCATTGTCTCCGATCACAATAAGGTTATGGGAGTCGTGTCCGATAGAGCTGGCAACGGCTCCGCCCTTGAGACGGTAGTTTTCCACCAGCCCCAGCCCTATGCCGCCTGTGTTGCCATGGCGCTCTATTACAGCCATCTTCAAGAGATCCAGATCGGGATGGATTCTGAAGCAGCCCTCACTGTCCCTTTCCACTTTGCGAATGGCGCTTTCTGTCACAAGGGAGCGGGGCTGTATGCGGATGACCCGGGCCACATCCCTCTCCAGGGGCAGACGGAAGTCTTCGGGAAGGATGGTTCTGACCTTTACCGTATTGGTTACCGCATCACTGAGTCGGGCATCCTGAATAAACAGGGGCTTTGAATCCTCCGCTACCAGAAGTCCCTTCTTGTAGACCTGCTTCACTTCCAGATCCTTCAAATCCTTAAGAACAACCATATCCGCGTCATAACCGGGAGCCAGGGCTCCCTTCCCTTTAAGTCCATAGCACTCCGCCGGATTGAGAGTGGCCATCTGCACCGCCCAGAGGGGGTCCATCCCCAGCTCCACAGCAAGCCGGATATTGTAGTTGATATGTCCGTCCATCAGGATGTCTTCGGGCTGTTTGTCATCGGTACAGAAACAGCAGCGCCTCAGATTCACCCCCTTTACGCCGTTAATCAGGGCCTTCAGATTTCTGGCGGCAGATCCTTCCCGGATCAGGACATACATCCCCCTCCGCAGCCGGTCCCTCATCTCCTCGGGAGTGGAACATTCATGGTCAGTCCCCACTCCTGCCCCGATATAGGCGTTCAGGGCCTTTCGCTCCACCATGGGAGCGTGTCCGTCTATAGGCATATCCCGGTCCCGGGCCATTTTCATCTTGTCAAGGACCTCTTCATCCCCGCCGATCAGAGAGGGGTAGTCCATCATCTCCCCCAGGCCCAGCACCCTCTCCTCATCGGCAAGCTCGGCTAGATCGGAGGCCTTCAACACGGCTCCGGCATTCTCAAAGGGAGTGGCGGGGACACAGGAGGGCAGCATAAACAAACACTCCAGAGGCAGCCCCTCCGAAGCCTTCAGCATATACCGGATTCCTTCCAGACCGGCCACATTGGCGATCTCATGGGGATCGGCAATGACCGTTGTGGTTCCCCGGGGAACAACGAGGGACGCAAAATGTTCGGGAGTCGTCAGAGACGATTCAATATGAACGTGGGCATCGATAAAACCAGGGGCCAGTATGGCTCCCTCCAGATCGATCTCCTTCTCCCCTTCATAGGCTCCGTATCCCAGGACTTTTCCATCTTTGACGGCCAGAGAATTCTCAATCAGCTCCCCGGTAAAAACATTGATGATCTTTCCATTTCTGAACACGACATCCGCCTTCTTGCGGCCTGCTGCAGCATCAATAAAGTTTTTCAGATCCATTTTTACCTCTCCTTTCTCATCAATAAACCTACGGGTTTCTCATTGTCCCCGTACTCCGATTATAGTGTGGCAGGGGCTTATATTGTACCACAGAATTTTAAATTGATTGCTTGATCAGTTAATTTCAGGCTATAATAAGCCAAAACTACAAACGCCCTGCACCGGGCGCAACTGTTATAAAGGAGTCTTCATGGAAAAGTTTTTTAAACTGAAGGAGCATGGAACAACTGTCAGAACCGAAGTTATTGCCGGTATCACCACCTTCCTGACAATGGCCTACATCCTGATCGTCAATCCCATCATCTTGAGTGAGACGGGAATGGACTTCGGCGCCGTCTTCACAGCCACCGCCCTCTCCTCTCTGGTAGCCACACTGGTTATGGCCCTGGTAGCCAAGCTGCCCTTCGCCCTGGCCCCCGGTATGGGACTGAATGCCTTTTTCGCCTACACCGTTTGTCTCGGCATGGGTTACTCCTGGCAGTTCGCCCTGACAGCCGTATTCCTGGAGGGGATTATCTTCATCGTTCTGACCTTCCTGAATGTGCGTGAAGCGATCATCAACTGTATCCCCGCTAACATCAAGAAGGCCATCTCCGTCGGTATAGGTCTGTTTATCGCCCTTATCGGAATGATCAACGCCAAGGTTATCGTCGGAAGCCCCGCGACAACTGTGACCCTGGGGTCCATCGAGTCCCCCGAATTCGTACTCTGTATGATCGGTCTGATCATTACCGCCGTACTTCTGGCCTACAAGGTCAAGGGCGCCCTCCTGATCGGTATCGTGACCGCCACGGTTATCGGATTCCCCCTGGGACTGACCAAGCCACCCAGTGGAAACTGGGCCCCCCCTTCACTGGCTCCTATTTTCTTCAAATTTGACTTTTCCCAGATCTTCAGCCTGGATATGCTGATCATCCTCTTCACCTTCCTGCTGGTTGATATGTTCGATACCGTGGGAACCCTGATCGGTGTTTCCACCAAGGCCGGTCTTATGACCAGCGACGGCAAGGTTCCCCGCGCCAAGGAAGCCCTGATGGCCGACGCCGTGGGGACCACAGTCGGCGCCTGTCTCGGTACCAGTACGGTTACCACTTTCGTAGAGAGTGCCGCCGGTGTTGAAGAAGGCGGAAAGACGGGACTGACTTCCCTGACCGTTGCACTAATGTTCTTCCTCTCCCTCTTCCTCGCGCCCCTGTTCCTGATGATCCCCGGCGCGGCAACGGCTCCCGCCCTGATCCTGGTCGGTCTTTTTATGATCAGCCCCATCAAGGACATCGACCTGACCGACATGACAGAGGCCCTCCCCGCCTTCCTGACCATGTTCATGATGCCCATGACCTACAGCATCTCCGAAGGTATCGTATTCGGAATCATCTCCTACGTGCTGATGAAGGCCCTCACCGGAAAGGCCAAGGACGTCCCCGTTCTCACCTACATCATCGCCGTACTTTTCGTCTTCAAGTTCTTCATCTGATCATTTAACAGATAATCAGAGTCTGATAGACTGAAAGGCCCCGAACGCTAAAGAAGCGGACGGGGCCTTTTTTATCGAAATGACCAAGGAGTTCCCATGTCCTACAGCGCCGTCTTTTTCGATGCGGACAGCACCCTTCTGGATTTCGGCAAGGCCGAGGACCACGCCCTCAGATCGATCTACAGCAAGATGGACAAACCGGTCCCCTATGCCGAGTTCTTTGATATCTATGACGAGATAAACAGACAGGTCTGGACGGAGCTGGAGGAAAAGACGATAACACCCGACGCGCTGAAAACAGAGCGTTTCCGCCGCTTTGCGGACAAGCTTGGTGTCAGCATCGATATCAACGCGCTTTCACACGCCTATCTGACGGCTCTGGGTGAGGCATCCTACTACCTGGAAGGGGCGGAAGAGCTGTTGAACAGCCTCAAAAGCAAGTACCCCCTGGCCATGCTGACCAACGGCCTGGAAAAAGTACAGGAGGCCCGCTTCCGGACCTTGAATTTCGACAAGTTCTTCGATGTGATCATGATCTCCGAGAAGGAGGGTATCGCCAAGCCCGACCCGGCCTTCTTTCAAAAAGCGGCGGAGAGGATGAACATCCCCCTGGACAGGAACATCCTGATGGTGGGTGACGGCCTGGGATCGGACATAGCCGGGGCCATCAACGCGGGGATCACCAGCTGCTGGTACAATCCGGGCCGATGGGCGAATCAGTCCCCCTGGAAGGCCGACTTTGAAATTGCCTCCCTGGAGGAAGTGCACAGGTTACTAGAGGGCTGAATCCCCTTACTCTCCACACGCTCTGACTACTGGGACGGCCAGTTAATCAGGTAGGGATAGCCTTCGTTAATAACGTCAGTGGAGTCAATAGCCCAGATATTATCAAAATCCCAAGCGGCATCATAAGTACTTTCAGACTTCATCTCGGTTGTGGAACGAGCGAAGCCATAGGAATTGCTGCTAACTGATAGGATATCGTCATCATAGTATGATGAACCGACCAGGAAAGAGCTATCTGCACCAAGGATTCCACCAACGACAGAACCTGTACTGTTTATTTCAACAGCCGCATATGATGCGTCAACCTGACCGTTTGTACCGGATCCCAGTATGCCTCCAATATTATCTGTACCCGTTATATATCCTGTTGCATAACAATTATAAATATATGTCCCATTTCCAACACCAGCGAGGCCTCCAATAAATGTCGTTCCGGAGATCTGGCCGGAAGCATAGCAATAATAAGCAGAACTATTCAGAGTTCCTACTAATCCGCCTATCCCCCCGCCGGCACTATCGCCAGCCACAGATACAGAGGAAGAACAGTATTCCAGAGTGCTGCCACTATAGCTTGAAATAAGACCACCGGCACTCATCTGTCCGGAAACCGTTCCGCTGCTATGGCAATGATGAACAGATCCAGAACTATCAACAACTCCGGCAAGAGCTGCAGACCATCCAGAACTGGTAACATCTACCATAGATAGTTTCAGATATGAAATAGAACCGGAACAATATCCGAATAAACCATAGTAGTTTGAATCGGCAGTATCAATGAAAAGATTTGCTACTGTATGTCCATTCCCATCGAAAATACCCGAAAATGGTGTACCTGCCGATGCGGGATCAGTTCCTAGAGGTTCCCAGCCGTTCCCGGAGGTATAATCGCTCAGATCCAGATCATTTACCATCACATAATAAGCTGACAAATTATTCCGAACATTATAAAGATCCAGCGGGTAAAGGATTGAAGTTATGTCCGTGCTGGCTGAGGGCAGCGTAATACTGACCTCTACTCCTTCCGAAACCTCACCGGTCGTGTAATGGGCAACAGCCTTCACAGTATAACGGGTTGAGTTTGTAAGCCCGTTGATTGAGTATGTAATATACTCCCCCTTGGGCAGCAACAAAGTGGTATCATCTTCGGGAGACCAGCTCAAAACGATCCCTTCGTAGTCATCATCATAAGAAGGATACCATTCCAGACTGATACTTCCTGCACCTGCCTGTGTGATAAACAGGGTCACATCATCCCTGTATGACAGCTCCTGTTCATCCGAAGAGTCTCTTTTATCCTCCGCAATCTTCTCCTCGATCCCGTCTATGTAGGGCGATTCCATGGTGCAGGCAAAGAACAGAATCATGAAAAATACAAACCTTATGATTCTGAAAGTCTTCATGGCTCATCCTCCCACAGTACGGTATTCTTCAGGCCCAGGGACTCGGCGGCCCGATGCCCCTCCTCTCCTCTCAAGTCCAGGTAGGCGAAGCGTCCGGCCAGTTCGGGATCCAGGCTCTTGAGCTGCTGATAACTCTTTCTGACGGTACCGTAGTTTTCCATCTCATGGTTGCAGCGGGCGATACCCAGAAGAGCCTTCCTGTTACCGGCCTCATCATCCAGAACCTTTTCATACCACTCCAGAGCCTCTTCAAAGTCCTGCCTCAGGAAGTGAATATTCCCCGTATTCAACAGTGTCGGGACGAAGGAAAACTCCCGGTTGATCTCGTCAAATATAGTGAGGGCCTCGTCGTAGAGACCGTAGCGGGCATAGAGAACGGCCAGACGGTTCTTATGGATATAGCTCTTCGACGATGAGGCCATCTGTTCCCGGATACGGTTCTCTTCGGGCCAGATCTCCTGTTCCACAAAGCGGCTTAGGACCTTTACGAAAGCGGAGGTTACATCGCTGCGGCTGGGGACATCCACGGAACTGTTGTCCCGGAAGCCTACCGCCTGATAGTTCGACCAGGCCTCTGCGGTGCTGAAGAAGGCGGCCTGCTCCTTGGAGCTGCTGTCCCTCCACTGTTTCGCCCCGACGGTCCAGGCCTCGTCGAATCCCTTCTGAAAGAGGGTGATCTCAACGGGCAGCCAGGCTTTATTATCGCTGATGATCAAGTCATCCAGCCGGCTGAATCCCTTCCTTAGTTCATCGGGGGGGCTCTTCAGGGCAAAGGCCATATAGATATGCCCCGGAATGGTGATGATCCCCGTATCCACTCCCACCGATTCAAGCAGGGCTGCATAGAGGGCGGTCAGATCGTCGCAGTCCCCGGTAGTGAAATTCAGGGTCTGCCGGGGGAACTGGATAAAGTCCACCGCATCCTTCTGCTCCGAAAACTCGATAAAGGGGGTGGTGGGATCAATTTCATAGCGAATGCCGTAGGAGCGGATCGCTTCGAAGAGGACGATCCCCTTCTGCAGATTCTCATCCACGGCAGGGTTCTCAAACTCCTGCATCCAATTGTTCACCTTCTTGGAGAATGTAAGAATTTCCGGATCCTTGGCAGTAATAAAGGACGCTATTTTCTTATCATCATCCCAACTCAGAGCGTTCCGGTTGTTCAGCTGGAGTACGGGATTATACTTCCGGCTCTTACTCTTCCCTCCCATCTCGTAGCTGATATTCACACGAGCGGAGGCCTTGGAGCCTTCTGTGATCTCCATCATGTCCTCAGTAAAAAGGCCATAGAGTTCGATAACCCTCTCCTCGCCCCCCTTCAGCTCGAAGGGCTCACCGGCGGTCATGGGATTGTCCATATACCGTTCCATGTAAAACTCGACTGTGATATCTGTGGCCTTTTTACTCTCAAAATTTTTAACCCTCACCGTACCCACGGGATGCCCGTCATAGTACTTGTAGAGAACGGGGAAGAGGTGTGTGAGCTCCATATTCCGCAGCTCCACCCCCTTGCCTTTTTCATCCTCCATGGGAGAGACCGCAGGACCGTCATCGCCGGAGTATTCGCGGAGAGCCCTCTCTCCTGCGGGGAAACCCAGGTCCATACGGCCGTAGAGAGAAAGGACTAAGCCGTTATACAACTCATTGTAATAATTGAAGCTGACCCCCAGTCCGATGGAAAAAGGCTCCTTGACCACAAAGGCGGCGCCTCCGCCCGTATTCCAGCAGAATCCGCCGCCATTACTGGTACTCCAGCCCATGGCATCGAAGTAGTAGAGCCCCGCCCTGGCGTAGGCAAAAAGAACGAGACGGTCATTCAGAGGATAGCGGAAAGCAGGGCCCGTACTGGCCGAGGTCAGATAGATGGAATCTTCGGTCTGGATGGGAATCATCAGATATTCCAGATTCAGTCCCAGTCCGAATCCCGACCAACCCGCCGGATGAAAGGCCCCTTCGGCATTGATCCCGTAACCGAAGGAGAATAGATCGGCACTGGAACCTGCGGGTATGGTTCCTACCGGAACCGCATTGATATCGAGATGGTGTTCATCCGCTGAAAGTGGAGAAAGAATAAGAAAAGATCCGAGCACCACGAGAAGGGAAGAAAAGGGAATCTTCATAAGAAACCTCCCGTTCTGGCTTAACTATAAATTTAGTGCAGGAACAGAGGTCAAACAAATAAAGATCTGCTAATATATTCGGATTTTATACGCAGGCTGTAGACAGACTGTCCAGGTAACTCATGGTTACGTTGATGGCCCCTTCGGGCTTGAATTTATCAATCATGGCAATCTGAAAGGCAAAGGCTTCGATCAGGCTGAAAAGCTGGTAGGCCGTTTCCTTGGCGGGAACATTGCGAAATTCCCCCTTCCTGATCCCCTTGCGGATCAGGATGGAAAAGAGATAGATCAATCCGACGGTTCTCTTATCGATATCCCGGGAGTAGTCCTTTCCCTGCCGCTTCATCTGAAAAAGAAAATCCGCCAGACAGGAGAAAAAGTCGCTTCTGCGGTAACAGCGGGCAATGATGTCCCGGCAGATAAACTTCAACTTTTCCAGTTCACTCTGCCCGTCATCATCCAGCAGTTTTTTATAGATAGTGAACATGCCCTCTGTCATCTCCTTGACGGCGAAGAAGAAGATCTCCTCCTTGTCTTTGAAATAGAGGTAGAGAGTGGGCCGTGAGATGCCGCAGCGGTCGGCTATATAGGACAGGTTGGTATCCTGATACCCTTTCTGTCCAAAGATGACAAAAGCCCGTTTCAGGATCTCCTGTTTGCGTTTTTCATGATCAATTATCTTAGGCATAGGCAATTATTATATCCTGCATACAGTTTTTTGACTATGACACTTTTCCGCTTATTGTAAGCTAAGAGAAGCCCGTGAGGCTAAAAAAAAGGCCGTCCCGACGGGATCAGCCTTAGTGCAGTCTTCAAAGGGTGTATGAACAGAGGCACAACGTACCGGATTTCATACGATGTCAATAACAACTGCTTAGAAAAGATTAACCAAAATTATTCTGCTGAAAGATCCACCTCCTTACCGTAGTCGATACCCTCTACACTGAAACCGTGAAGCTTGAGAAAGTCCTCACGGTATCCCTCTATATCCGAAATTTCGGATAGATTCTCGGAGGTTACCTTGTCCCACAGATTGGAGACGGCGCTCTGTACGTCCTCACGCATCTCCCAGTCATCCACCCGGATACGTCCCTTTTCGTCCACGGGAACATCCTGTCCCGGAACCAGACGTTCGGAAAAAAGGCGGTACATCTGCTCGATGCAGCCTTCGTGTATACCCTTCTCCTTCATAACCTTGAACAGCAGGGCCATGTAGAGGGGGACCACGGGGATGACGGAACTGGCGCGGGTGACCAGAGCCTTGTTGACAGAGACATAAGCCTGTCCTTTGACATCTTTCAGCATGTCAGTGATGGAGGCGGCGCTGGCTTCCAGATGCTCCTTGGCTTTTCCGATGGTTCCCTCCCGGTAAACGGGATAGGTAATATCGGGACCGATATAGGAGTAGGCAACGGTCCTGCATCCTTCAGCCAGGATTCCAGCCGATTTGAAGCTGGAGATCCAGCGCGCCCAGTCTTCACCGCCCATCACCTTGACGGTGGGAGCGATCTCTTCTTCCGCAGCCGGTTCGATGGTTACATCGCTGATGACTCCGGACATAAAATCCACGGACTGTGCCGTGTAGGGTTTTCCAATGGGTTTAAGAACAGACTTATAGGTCTCTCCGGTTTCCGGATCGACTCGGACGGGGGAAGCCAGAGAGTAGACAATCATATCCACTGAACCCCAGTTCTCTTTGATCCAGGCAACGGCCTGGTCTTTGATGCCGTCAGAGAAGGCATCACCGTCAATGGTAAAGGATTTGATCCCCTCGGCAGCGGCAGCCTTGTCGAAAGCCCTGTTGTTGTACCAGCCGGGAGTACCGGGACGCTTGGGCGACGGCCCCTTTTCAAAGGAGATACCCAGGGTCTCACTCCCGCCTGCGAACGCGGTGCTGATTCTGGAAGCCAGGCCGAAACCTGTGGAACATCCCACCACCAGCACATGTTTCGGGGCCTTGAGCGACGCCTTGCCCTTGACATAGGCAATCTGGTTTTCCACCTCTTTGGCGCATCCTTCAGGATGTGAGGTCAGGCAGACCCCTCTCATGATTTTAGGTTCAATTACCATTTTTTTGTCCTTATCCATACAAACATAAGCCGCTCTGCGGCTTACGTCATTTTATTCCAGCCCTGTTCGGCCTTCTTCATTAGCCCTGTTCGGCCTTCTTCATTATACACAGCCAGGAGGCTTCACAGGCCATCTCATCACCAACGAAGGCCTTGCCCTTCTGCTTGATCATCATACCGCTGACCCTCTCGTTCACGATCTCAAAGCGGACTTCATCGCCGGGCACAACCTGACGGCGGAACTTGGCCTTTTCGATGGAAGCCAGAAAGAAGAGTCCGTCCTCGTTCTTCTGCTTCTTAAGGCCTGCACCGCCGCACTGGGCCATGGACTCCACCAGGATGACTCCGGGAACAACGGGATAGCCGGGGAAATGTCCCTTAAAGAAAAAATCGTCATCGGTGAACTTTCTGTATCCGATGCATCCTTCCTCGTTAACCTCTTCCAGACGGTCTACAAAAAGAAAGGGTGCCCTGTGGGGCAGAAGTTTTTCCATTTCAGCTGACATATGCATTAGTCCTCGTATTTTTTGAAGATGATGGAGGCGTTATGTCCTCCGAATCCCAGGGAATCGCTCAGAACGGCTCCCACTTCCATCTCACAGCCGGAGTTAGGCATGTAGTCCAGATCGCAGCCCTCTTCGGGATTCTCCAGATTAAGGGTCCCGGGAACATAGCTGTTCCTGATGGCCAGTACAGCCACAATAGCTTCAACAGCACCGGCACCGCCGACCATATGAGCGGTAACGCCCTTGGTAGAGGAAACCTTCAGCTTATAGGCATGATCCCCGAAGGCTCTCTTGATAGCCTTGGTCTCGATGGGATCGTTGGTGGGAGTGGAGGTTCCGTGAGCATTGATATAGTCGATGTCTTCGGGCTTGAGACCCGCATCGGCCAGTGCGGCGGTCATGGACGCGGCAGCTCCGATTCCGTCGGGATCGGGAGCCGTCAGATGACCGGCATCACAGGTGGAACCGTATCCGGCCAGCTCGGCATAGATGGTGGCACCGCGTTTTTTGGCATGTTCCAGTTCTTCCAGAACCAGGATACCCGCACCTTCGCCCATGACGAATCCGTCTCTGTCCTTATCGAAGGGACGACAGGCTGTTTCGGGAGTATCGTTTCTCATGGTGGAGAGGGCCTGAATCTTACAGAATCCTCCTATGGAGAAGGCCGTGATAGCCGCTTCCATACCACCGGAGAACATGATATCGCAGCGCCCGCTGCGTATGGAGTCCAGAGACTGACCGATGGCATCGGTGGCACTGGCACAGGCTGTGGCCACGACGGTGGAAGGACCGTGGAGACCCAGCTTGATGGAGACGTTGGCGGGACCTTCGTTGCTGATCATCTTGGGTATGGTCATGGGAGCGATTCCTCCGGGTCCGCGGTTGAACAGCTGCTTCATGTTCTCTTCCACGACCTCAAATCCGCCGATTCCGTTACCCAGGCATACTCCGGTCTTATGGGGATCGAAATTTCCCTCTTCCAGACCTGCGTCCTTTGCGGCCTGTACGGCTGCAGAGACGGCGAATACCGTAAAACGGGCCATCTTTCTGGCTTCCTTTCTGTCCACATAGGCGCTGGAATCAAAATCTGTAACCTCACCGGCCACCTTGGAGGGGAAGTCCTCGGCATCAAACAGTGTTATGGGACCGATACCGGTCTTTCCCTCTTTCAGGGAATCCCAGAACTGGGCGATATCATGTCCCGCAGGATTAACGGTTCCAAGACCTGTTACAACTACTCTTCTCATATCAGTATACTCTCCTTACCAGAGTCTTATATTTTCATATCAAACCGGACGCCATTTGAAAGTCGCCCTTGTTATTACGGATATGCGATCTTCGGTTCAAAGACAAGGCAGAATCCTGTGCAGGTACCTGAGCAACCCGCACAGGATTGAAACGCAGGATTTGAGCCGAAGATCGCTTATACTACATGACCATTCCGCCGTCTACGTTCAACACCTGTCCGGTAATGTAGGACGCCCTGTCGGAGGCCAGGAACAGCACGGCTTCGGCGATATCCCGCCCGCTGCCCATGCGGGCCAGGGGAATATTCTTCTTATACTCTTCCAAAACCTTCTCGGGAAGATCCTTGGTCATCTCCGTTTCGATGAAACCGGGAGCGATGGCGTTAACCCGTACGCTCCTTCCGGCGACTTCGCGGGCCAGACTCTTGGTCAGACCGATAAGGCCGGCCTTGGATGCGGAGTAGTTACACTGCCCCGCATTTCCCATAACCCCTACAACGCTGCTCATATTGATAATAGAACCGCTTCTCTTGCGGATCATCTGCGAAGCCACGATACGGGAAAGGATAAACGCACTGGTCAGATTGACCTTCATAACCTCTTCCCACTGTTCTACGCTCATCCGGAAGATAAGACCATCCCTGGTGATACCGGCATTATTGACCAGAACATCCAGACCTTCTTTGGCCAGAGGTTCCACAATCTCTTTCATCTTTTCTTCATCAGCCACACTGCCCTGATGCCAGACGACGGATGTGCCCTTCTCTGAGGCCAGCTTTTCCATCTCTTCCATATGTGGACTGGGGCTGGTGCTGATAAAGTGAACCTCGGCGCCCTTTTCCAGAAAACAAAGAACGATCTCTTTTCCGATGCCCCGGGATCCTCCGGTGACAAGGACTCTTTTACCTGTCATATCTCTCTCCTGTCGACCTTCAGTCAGCCGTATTATAAGTTTCAAGAAAAGTCTTAAGACCATCCAGAGTTCCGCAGGCATAGGCTCCCTGCTCCATTCCGGACTTCTTCCAGAGACCCGTCAGAACATTTCCGGGGCCGCATTCCGCCACCTTGAGAATCCCTGTGGCGGCGATGTTTTTCTCGATGACCAGCCACTGTACGGGACTGACCATCTGCTGCACACTCAGTTCACGGGCCTCGGCGCCTGATTTGACGACGGTCCCGGTAACATTGGAGTAAAAATCCTTGACAGGATCCTGAAAGTTCAGGGTTTCCAGAAACTCGGTAAAGGCGCCCTTCCCGGAAGAGAGGAGAGGGGTGTGAAAGGGACCGGATACTTTCAGGGGTATGATCCTTTTGGCACCAGCAGCCTTCAGAACATCCTGTACTCCGGCGATGCCTTCGGAGGTTCCGGAGATAACGACCTGCACGGGGCTGTTGTTGTTGGCAGCAAAGACATTGGGAACACCGCTTTCCTTCACAACGGAATCGACGGTTTCGAAATCCAGTCCCATGACGGCACCCATTCCTACTTCCCCAAGCTCACTGATCGCCCTGTTACCGGCTTCCATCATAATCTCACCTCTCCGGCTTACCAGACGGAAAGTATCCTCTTCCGAAATGATACCCGCATCGGTCATTGCCGAGAACTCTCCCAGACTGACGCCGGCGGAACAGAAGGACTGCAATCCCTCTTCATTCAGCGCTCTCCGTACGGAAAGGTTGACCAGAGTCATAGAGATCTGGGTATTCTGGGTTTCCTTCAGATCTTCGGCACTGCCATCGAACAAAAGGGCCTTCATGTCTCTGCCGCAGATATCCGAGGCTTTGACGAATAACTCCCTGACGCTGTCATAGGCTTCCCAGAGGTCCTTCCCCATTCCGGGGAACTGAGCGCCCTGTCCGGGGTATACAAATGCTGTTTTGCCCATTTCTACCATTGTATAAAATTTCCTCCGTAGGTCAGTCCGGCACCGAAGCCGACGCTGATAATATTCTGATTTGTCTTCAACAGACCCTTTTCCTGCATATCATACAAAGCCATGGGGACGGTGGCCGCCGATGTATTCCCATAGTCCTGAAGATTCATAAAGAACTTCTCCATGGGAATACCCAGACGCTTGGAGGCCGCCTGAATAATCCTCATATTGGCTTGATGGGGAACAATCCAGTCCAGATCTTCCAGCTCGAGGCCCGCCCGCTCTGTCAGTTTCCTTATGGTTTCACACAGAACGCGCACGGCGAACTCATAGACCCGTCTCCCATCCATGGCAAGATACATCTCGCCGGGCTCTTTCATCTTTCCGACCTCTTCGGGGGTCAGAGGATGTTTTGAACCGCCCCTGCGGACGATAAGGGCATCCCATCCTCTTCCCTCTCCTCTCAGTCTTGAAAAACGGATACCCCTGTCTTCCTCCGTAGCGGAAAGCACGGCGGCGCCGGCACCATCGCCGAAAAGGACGCAGGTATTTCTGTCCTTCCAGTTGAGAATGGAGGAGAAAACTTCGGCACCGATCACCAGAACATGTTCACAGGTCCCCGCCTCAATAAAGGCACGGCCGGTTTCCATAGCATAGGAAAAACCACTGCAGGCGGCGGCAAGGTCAAAGGCACCGGCCCTGTTCAACTCAAGAGCCTCCTGTACAAGGCAGGCTGTTGAGGGAAATGCTCGATAGTCGGGAGTGGAGGTGGCTACAATAACCATGCCGATCTGTCCTGCTGAAACACCGGCATTCTCCATAGCCTGCTTTCCGGCCTCAATAGCCAGTGAGGAACAGCTTTCTCCCTCAGAAACCAGGTAGCGGGACTCTATTCCGGTATGGGAGCGGATCCACTCATCCGAAGTATCCACCCAATTTGACAGATCGTCATTGCTTACCTTCCGGCGGGGAAGGGCTTTTCCCATACCGCTAATCATTCCGTTCCGGATGTTCTTACTCATAAAATTATTATTTACATTTAAGCCTAAATTGTCAAGAACAGAGCCCTGCATCCCGCAAAACTGGGATAGAATAGGTTCTCATCTCCGTCGATCCCAGTTTTTAACGAAATTTGATGCGCCGGAATTAAGAACAGGATAAACTGTATAATGATTAAAACATGAAGAGAGGTTATCCAATATGCTGAAACCAGGAGACTCGGTTGAGAATTTCACCCTGCCCGACCAGGAGGGAAATGAGCACAGCCTCGAGGAGTTCAGAGGAAAAAAAGTCATCGTCTATTTCTATCCGAAAGACAACACTCCCGGATGCACCACCGAAGCCTGCAGCTTTCGTGATGAGTTCCGGAGCTTTGAGGATCGGAATACGGTAATTCTTGGAATCAGCAAAGACTCGGTGAAGAGCCATGAACGCTTCAAAAACAAGTACGAACTGCCTTTCTACCTGCTCAGCGACCCGGAACTGAAAGTGATAAAACAGTTTGGTGTCTGGGGAGAGAAGAAGAACTACGGAAAGATCTCCATGGGCATCATCCGGTCAACCTTTATACTGAATGAGGAAGGGCGGGTTCTTCATACTTTTGCCAAGGTAAAGACAAAAGATCACGCCCTCACCGTACTGGAAGAGCTGGATAAATTTTAGCATAAAAAAAGCCCTCAAGGGAAAGGAGGAAAACCTTGAGGGCTGATAGAAAAAAACAGGTTTAGTAAAACGGTTATACATGAAAAATATACATTAAAAGGAAAGGTTACATAATTTTCTCTTTTTTTTCGCATCTCCCGTTCAAGCTTGCTCAAATGCGGGGCATACGTTATCTTGAGTGGATACGGGAGGATGTGAGTGGTACTTTTTATATTGATGCTGGGGATGGCAGCAGCCGGGTCCTCTGTCGTCTTTGTCAAACTGGGAGAACTGAATCCCCTTGTACTGGCATCCTACAGGCTCCTTCTTTCCGGTCTTGTCCTCTTCCCCTGGTTCCTGAGAGATCTGAAAAACCGTAAAGAGCCCTTCCACCCCAAACAGCTGACCCCTTCAATCCTTCCGGGGATTTTTCTGGCGCTTCACTTCGTCAGCTGGATCATGGGAGCCCGCATGGTCCCCGGAGCCCATGCCTCACTGATTACCAATATGAGCCCTCTGGTCATGCCCTTTGTCATGTATTTCCTTATAAAGGAGAGGATCACTCCCATCGAGATCGCCGGAAGCATACTGACACTGAGTGGAGCGCTCTATCTGGGAGCCAAGGACTACAGCTTTGCTTCCGAATATCTGACGGGAGACCTGCTCTGTTTTATCTGTATGATCTTCGTCACCCTCTACCTCGCCCTGGCCAGAAGGAACAGAAAGAACACGGCTCTCTGGTTCTATATGGTCCCTCTCTATCTTACAGGAGGAGTCGTCTGCATGGTTATTGCGGCGGCGACGGGTGCGGACTTCGGCCTTCACGGCAGAGGCGACTGGGCATCCGTTCTGGGGCTGGCCGTCATCTGCACCGTGGGAGGTCACTCTATCAACAACTTCGGCATGAGAAAACTCCGGGGACAGCTGATGGCCCTGCTTAATCTGACCCAGATTCTTTTTGCCGCAGTCTTTTCCTACCTTGCCTTTGCGGAACTGCCACCGGTCTACTTTTATCCTGCGGGTCTGCTGATTCTCTCCGGCCCCCTTTTGGTCATTCTTGAAAAATACCGCAGGGAGAAATATAACAGTAGTAAAGGAGAGACATGAAAACGGGATTGTGGAAATCACTGCACAGCCGCTTTCTCCATGACAGAAGCTGGTACAAGCTGGACAATGCCGGAAAGATCTATCCGGCGCTGATCACAAAGCGCTATACCAGCCTTTACCGTCTGAGCCTTGGTTTGAAAGACCCCGTCTCCCTCCCTCTGATCAAAAAAGCCCTGCAGGATGTGATGCCCCGCTTCCCCTACTACCAGGTCTGTCTGAAACAGGGATTCTTCTGGTATTTTCTCGAAACCAATCCTCGGATACCGCCCGTCGAGGGAGATTCCCTGTCTCCCTGCATGGACTTTCCTCTCAAGAAAAGAGGGATGTTCCTTTTTCGTATCCGTATCTACAAAAACAGGATTGCCGTTGAGTTCTCGCATATACTGACAGACGGCACGGGAGCCCTGATCTTCCTCAAGACTCTGACGGCCCGCTATCTCAGCCTCAAAGGCATTCCCGTAGAAGCGGATGAAAAGACCGGAATACTCGATATAAAGGCCCCTCCCGATCCCGAAGAGTTTGATGATGCCTTCCAGAAGAACTTCAACCGCCGTCTACCCGAGTCCGGAAGAGGGGCTTCGGCCTACCACATCAGGGACCGCCTCCTTCCCCGGGGGAAGTACAATGTCATCACGGGAATCATGTCGGTACAGGAACTGAAAGACCAGGCCTCTTACTACGGCGTCAGCCTGGGAGAGTATCTGACGGCAAGGCTTATCGAGGCATTTCAGGAGTATATGAACGTTCCCGAACGGAAGGGAAAGAGAAAGAAACCCATACGGATGAACGTTCCCGTCAACCTGCGCGGTCTTTATCCCTCAAGATCCATGAGAAATTTCTTTCTCTCCGTGGAACCCTGGATAGATCCGCGTCTGGGGCATTATGAGTTCAGCGAGATATGCTCCAAGGTTCATCTGTATATGCGCTTTGAGGTGGATCAGAAGTTCCTGAATCAACAGATAACCCGAAACGTCAAGGGAGAACTGAAACTCTTGAACCGCCTCTTTCCTCTTACGGTAAAGAATATGTTTCTTCCCGCAGTCTACAGGATTCTGGGAGAAAACAACTACACAAGCGGCTTCAGCAACCTGGGCAGAATCACCCTTCCGCCGGTCATGGAGGAGCATGTGGAGAACTTCGATTTCTACCCTCCTCCCAGTACGGGAAACAAGGTGAAATGCACCGCCCTCAGTTACAATGGTGAAATGAGAGTCAGCTTTGGAAGCCTGATTGAGTCCACAGAGATTGAGCGACTTTTTTTCAGGGCCATAAGGAAGAGCGGCGTCCGAGTGAGGATTGAAAGCAACCGTTTCTATTAAAGGCCCTTAGGCCCTATCTGAAAAATTACCAGAGTTCCGATGGAACTCTGGCAGGACAAGGAGATCTGATATGCCCTACTGTTCACGCTGCGGCGTCGAAGTTCACAAGGAAGCACAGAAATGCCCCCTGTGCAGCTCCCCTATTCAAAAATTTGCCGACGATATAGCGCCGGGAAGAACCTTTCCCCCAGATGAGCTTCCTCCCCGCCGTCCGTCACAGATGACCTTGAAGGAGAAACTCAGGCTGGCAGCCGTTATTACCGCTATTGCCATGCTGATTCCTGTTCTGATCACCCTGGCCGTCGACCTGACTCTCAACAATGGAGTCACCTGGTCCTGGTACACCCTGATCGGTCTGACAGCCTTTCTTCTTCTGGCTCTCACCGGGATTTTCGCCTTCAAACATCCCAGACAGCTTATATGGACGGATGTTCTTATCAGCTCTTCGGCTCTACTGCTTATGTACGGTCTTTCCCTGATTCCCGCAACGGCTATCCGAATCGGAATCCCTATCTGTCTTTTTGCGGGAGTATGCAGTCACGGGGCCTTCGCCTTCAGCCATAAGACAAAGAAAAAGGGCAGTAATATCGGAGCTTTTGTCCTGGCGGCGATCGGACTGTTCTGTCTGCTGACAGAGCTGTGGATAGACCTGATAGTCTTCAAAGACATACAAGCCGGATGGTCCTTTATCGTTCTCGGAGCCACCCAGCCGGTAACCCTGCTCCTACTCTACCTTCACTACAGAAAGAAAAAGGACGGCCCCCTGAAGAAATACTTTCATATCTGAAGCTTAATCAGCACTCCCGTCATCGTCAGAGGGTTCTCCGATAAAGAGCTCCTTTTTGGCGATCTCCTTCTCGGCGGAGTTTATCTCTTTCTTCAGAACCCGGATTTCCTGACGGCGGGCCTGAATCTCCTCATCCAGCTGCTGAATCTTGGCACTCATATACTCACGATCCTTTTTCAGCTTTTCTACATCCTGGCGGGCTTCCCACTTCTCAATATCCAGATTCAGCTCGATGGCCACCTCGGTCAGAGCGTCGATCTCTTCAACAGCCTTCTTAAGTTCGGGAAGATCCTTCCAGACCTCCGGAGTATCACCGGTGACCGCTTCTCCCCATTTCTGCAGGGCATCGTTCAGACGAAGCTGTTCGTTTTCCTTCTCTTTATCGAGGAACTCGATTCTCTTCTTCGGGCCTCTGACTCCGCTGAGCTCCTTCAGCCTCTCCCGGTTTATGTTCTTCTCTTCCTCAAGGGTCTGTTCCTCGGCAAGCACGGCCTGCCACTCTTTGTCGGCCCGGAAAAAAGGAGCCAGCAGTTCGGCATCTTTCCCCTCACCCTTGCCGGCGCCCATTTTCAGGGCATCAGTCAGACAGTTCTGGTACAGTTTTGAAAGGGAATGTTCCATGCTTTTTTTGCGGGTTTTCAGAACGGACATCCTGCTTTTTCTCAGTATCCCCTTGAAAAGGCTTTTGTCCCTGTCCTGACTCTCGACCTGATAGATCTCGGACTCGTTATCCCTGATCTTTGAAATATTCTTCATAAGGGGATCAAAAGCCGATTTCCAGGAAACGTCCAGATCCTGGGAATTGACAAGATGGTAAAGCTCTTCCCCCAGGGTCTCCTGGAGCAGAGAGAGGTTATCCTGGCAGATTTTTTTCTTCTCCTTCAGCTGGTTCTCATCCTCCTTGAGGACTGCGAATGAGCTCTCAAGATTTTCAATTTCTTCAACCTGCTGATCCATCAACGAGATCCGACTGGCGATCTCTGCTGCGGCGTTACGGTACTCCTCCATGGGTGAGTCACCCTCAAGAGATTCCGTCTGGTTCAGAAGAAACTCTCCCAGCTCCCTGCAGACGGCGGTTCTGGAGCTCAGGTTTTTTTCGACTTCTCCACGCAGTTCTTCAATTTTCAGTTCAATTTCAGACATACCTTCCTCCCCCGCAGAGCGGACTCTCTCTATAACATAAGAATTTCGGCTTTAATTATCAAGGATAGTGATTTCAACACGCCTGTTTTTCTTCCGCCCCTCTTCACTGCCGTTGTCTCCAAGCGGTTCACGGGAGCCCTTGCCCTGGACCACCATACGGCTGCTCTCCCTTACGCCCTCTTTCAGGAAAAAGGCCGCAACAGCGGCAGCTCTGTCCTCGGAGAGCTGCTGTCCCCGGTCGGCCGAAGCTCCCGGGATTCTGGCGGTATGACCGGTGATCATAAGATCGTGTTCGGGAAATTTCAGGAGTATCTCCTTCAGCTTCAGAAGGACCTCTTCCTCTCCCGGGAGGAATTCCGCAGAGTCCGGAACAAAGTGAATATCATCCAGAATCAGAACGATTCCCTCGTCACTGAGTGAAACCGAGACATCCTCGATCTCCAGAGCAGCCTCTTCAATCTCATCAAGGACATCCTCACGGTTCCATTGATCCGCTTCAATAACTTTTCCCGTTGAACGGCCTTTGAAAGTATAACTGTGTCCCGAAGCCATGGCATATCGGATAGAAAACTCATCTTCCACAGCAGCGGGAATACCGGCTGCGGGATCCCAGAAATAAAGTTGATTAAAGTCCCCTGCAAGTCCCACAGGAAGATCCGTCCCGAAAGGAGGCAGTCTGTCGGCCGGCAAACCGGAGAGGGCAATTTCATACAGGAAATGATAGCTGATACGGATAAGCTCAACCGGCCGGCCCTCATAGACATCGGATCCCTCATAGGTATAGAAAACCCGGAAGGGGATATGCAGCCTGTAGTCCACACCGAAGAACGGCATAAGATCATGAACTTCCTCAGCCTCCCCGGACCAGGAATCGCCCACAGAGACAGCCGTCTCGGGAAAGGTTGGAATGTTACGTACCGAAGGTAGATAGTCGTCAGGATCAATGCTGCCGTACAAACCCCTGGACGTCCTTGTGAAAGAGGTCGTTTCCTCGTGACTGTAGATATAAAGATCCGTATCCAGCGATTTTTCAGAGATACCGTAACTGACTTCGAGAGTCGCCTCATCCCCATCACTTTTGAGAATATTTATCCCTATTCTATTCAGAATTTCAGACTGGCCGATGAGCTCATCATCCCCCCAGACGCCTTCGGTCACTTCAGCGACGATTCTGTAGACATCTCCTTGCTCCTGAATGAAGCTGAGGTCAAGAGCCGCTGCAGGCAGAGACAAAAGAACAAAAAAGAACATCAATAAACGTTTTTTACTCCTGAGATTTCTGTTCATACGCCCCCCGATTGTTGACAAAAAAACTACCGCCATTATATTGTAATTATTATTCAGAATTTCGGAAAAAGGACAGTATTTTTTTCCGGAGAACGGTTGAACCTTTGGCGAAATTCCTATCAGCATCAAATCTGATTTTGAGTCTTTCCATACAATTTCAAGTCCTCCGGTCTGCCATGGGAACGCCGGCCCCACAGCGCCTGTCCTGCATCGGGATTCTGTATGACCAGGCCGCCGTAGGGCGGCACAATTTTTTACAGGAGACATCAGTCATGGGTAAACTTGACAATTTTAACAGTGATGATCTGAAACCTGTCATTGAAGACCTGATCGACAAGGTGAAAAACCAGGAAGATCCGGATGTTCTGAATGCCTATAAGAAGGCTTTCAAAAAACAGGTCCCCTTCGCTCTCCGGTCCTGGGTGGCGGCCTATCTTCTTAAGGAAATCGGCCGAAAGAACAACAGGGGAAGATCAATTGCTGACGGTACGTCACTCTTCGTTAGTATCGGACGTAACCGTAAGGTCTATCCAAAGGATTTGGTACATCTTTTTGTCAACACCGGCAAGGTGGAGAGAGATAATATCGGAGACATCAAGATACTGGATAACTATTCTTTTATCACGATCAGCCGCGCAGCGGCAGAAAGTGCCATCGACAACCTCGACGGCATCGATTACAGAGGCAGAAAACTTACAGTCAACTTTGCAAAGAAGAAAAACGGTAACTAATGCCCGTTACGGCCGGTCCGGCGCCGGCTGTATCATTTCCCGTCCTACACCGCCCTGTAGAAAATCAGCCAAATCAAACCATAGTTCATAAAGAGGCCGCACAATAGCATAAGCCACGAGAGGGTTTCATAATAAAAGGCCTTGCGGCGGCAGTAACGAGTCAGCTTTTCAGGAGCCGCAGGATAATAAACACAGTCTCCTTCTAGTTTTCTTTCCGCCATTTCCATAAGTCCCGGGGGAAGCTGATAACAAAAGCCAGCATTATCCTCCGTCCCTTTCCAGCCCTCGGGCCTTCTCGCGTACAGGATCCTCTCTTTCTCCACAGCATCCTCGGCAAGGGGTGTCATCCGTGAAACTTCCAGCCCCACAGGCAGCTGCATAAGATCCCTTTCGGCCCGGGCCTTCCTGCCCCTGTCCCAGAATTTTTTATACAGATGAAAGAGAAAAAAACCGGGAGGCAGAAAGAGGATCAGGGGCATAAGGGCCAATAAAAACCCCATGAAGGGTAGTCTGTAGTCCAGAGAGTTCTGAAACAGCCAGACCGTAGAGATCAAAAGAGTGAGAACCCCCACCAGAAGAGACCAGGGGGTCAGGGTATTCCAGTATTCATTGCTCTGTCTTCCGCTCCAGATGGACCGGGGAATAAGAGTGAAGGGATCTTCATTGTAGATGATAACCGTAAGAGCCATCTGCCTTGATGAGCCGAGTATGTACCGACCCCGTTCTACGGACAGCTCTCCAAAGAGATAGACCTTTGTTCCTTCGGTCAGGGAGAACACCTCGCTCCAGCTCATGGGAGAAAGAGAAACCTGGGGAAGAGGATAGGGATAGAGGTGGTTATAGATTTGGTCATTGGAACCGGGATCGGTCATATTATAGACGACAGCATCCCTCATGTCCGCGCAGAGAGAGCCTCCCGGCCCCTTTATCCAGGCAATATTATCCCCCTCTATAGCCTCAAGCCTGCCCTTGAAACGAAAGAGCCCCGACTCCGGATCTCCCGGCAGAAAGTGAGGTCTGGCCATAGGAAAATCCAGCGAAGATCTCAAATTATACCGGAAGGTCCTCCAGCGCTTTCTGACATAGAAAGCTCCTCCCAGGGGAACAAGAAAATAGAAGAGGAATGCTGTCAGGAGAAGAGAAAGGGCCGTGAAACGGGGATCAGACAAGAACATTAAGGACCGCA
Source organism: Oceanispirochaeta sp. (assembly GCA_963556075.3). Classification (GTDB taxonomy): domain Bacteria; phylum Spirochaetota; class Spirochaetia; order DSM-2461; family DSM-2461; genus Oceanispirochaeta. The sequence continues at coordinate 1,268,076 of CAUVYB020000002.1, forward strand.
CCGCCCGTATAACCTGAAGCGGCGGGGACATAGGCAGCTGTCGAACTTTTAAGAGCGGAATGAAGTTGGCTGGAGTACTGATCAATCAGAGCCTTTATGGACTCATTGGACATCTTGTTCTCCTTCTCAGGAAGAATCTGAGGAGAGGATGCCTTTTTGACCAGGCCGTTGATCATTGTATTGAGAGTTCTGAGACGATGGATGGGAACGGAGCCCGTGCTGCCAGTAGAGGGAACTCCCTTAACATACTTGAACTGGGCATAGGGAGTTTGTGCACGGGAAACGGGAAGCGTGATTCTTCCGGAGTTCTGCCGTATGCTTGCGATTTGAGCTACATTGACCTGTCCCGATACGGACCTCAGTTCCATAATACCGTCCTCATTGATTCTCCCTTTAAATATCGGAAGATAATCAGACGGTTATTACAGTTTTTTTAACAGCTCTCTAAAAGCTGATGATCAGTTCTTGTTCTTTTCGCTGGCAGTTTTGCAGTCAATACAAAGAACTGCATAGGGGATAGCTTCCAGCCTGTCATGGGAGATTTTCTTGGAACAGCGGGCACAGACCCCATATTTACCGTTTTCAAGGCGAATCAGGGCGGATTCTACTTTATTCAGCCTGAGAGTATCCTGAGAACTGAGAGCCTCAAGAGTTCTAACATCAATATCATTTGAAGCCAAATCACCCAGGTCTTTTACACCAAGGTCCTCAACTGCAGCCTTAAAATCCTCATTTTCCGACATTAGATTATGAAGAACCTGTTCCTTCATTTCGAGAAGGGTAGTCTTCATCCTGTCTTCAAAAGCTTTGTCCATGACACCGTACCTTATAAGGGGGATATTTATATCCGGAATAATCTGTATTATTTAGCAGAAAATGTCAAGGAGTTGACAAAGCGCATTTGATTTCCTAAGATGCTAAGCACAATATATAACAGGAGTTATTTGTTTGTCTAAAGAAGAAGCCATTGAAGTGGAAGGTATTGTAAAGGAATCCCTGCCTAACACCATGTTTCGTGTTGAAGTAACAGGCGGCCATGTCATCCTTGCCCACCTTTCCGGAAAAATGAGAAAGCACTATATCAGAATCGTTCCCGGCGATAAAGTTAAAGTAGCCCTTTCACCTTACGACCTCAGCAGAGGTAGAATCATCTACAGAGAGCGCTGATCCTTTTCAGCGCAAGAGTATCCAGCTTGCCCCGCCGCCGCCCTCACGGCCTTTTGCCGGACCGAAGGAGCTTACCAGGGGCGAGTGCTCTAAATGGTTTTTAACCAGAGGACGCAGGACCGATTCTCCTCCAGGAGAGTGAAGCCCTTTCCCGTGTATTACCATAACCTTTTTCATTCCCCGCCTCTTTGACGTTTTTAAAAAACGATCAAGTTCCTCAAGGGCGTCCTTTCCCTTCCACCCATGAAGATCCAGGGTATCCTGAGCTTCCATGCGGGTAAGCTCTTTTTTTCTCGTATGGATGATGATCCTGTCCGGCTTCTCCTTCCGGTGCTTCATGCCTCTGTCGGGAGGATACATCTCAAGCCAGTCGTCCATGGCTTTCTCTTTCCGCTTTTTTTCTGCCGCCGCGGCACGCTTCTCCTCATCCCTCTCTTTACGGCTTTTTGTTTTCTGCTGCTCCTCCCACTGGGAGAGGATATCCTCAAATTTCACGGGCCTCTCCGTTCAGTACGATCAGGTCCTCCCTCATCACCCATCCTTCAAGACCATAGGCCGTTTGAACAAGAACAAATCCGTCATGAGATCGGATCATCTCCACGGCCGTACCTTCGGGAAGAGCAATCCAGGGAGCCGCATTTTCCTCCGGGATTTTTTGAATGGAGATCTCGGAAGAAACGACAGCCTCTTTCCTGTCCAGCAGAACAAGGGTGCGAACAAGTTCGGCAGTGCTGACAATGGAGAGAAGAGTGCAGAGGATAACCATCAGAGCCGACCAGCCGGCCTGCCATTTCAACTTGTAAAAACCAATAAAAAGAAATACTGAGTTGAAAGTTAAAGTGAGGAGGACAAAAAGTCCGTCAGGGGGGATAAAAACCGAAAGAACCGGCTGATGTTCCAGCCCGAGATACCCTTCCACAAGAGAGAGGGTTTCTACAGCCAGAGCATTGGTGGGACGGAGCTTGAGAGCGCTCCGGAGATCGGCCACGGCCCGGGCCTTCCCGCCTTCCAGAAAACGGAGAACCGCTCTGTTATACAGAAAGGAGGACCTGTCGCCCCAGCCTTCTTCATGGGATTCATAGAGACTCAAGGCCCCCTGATAATCTCCTGCATCAAAGGCCTTCTCCGCCTCATACAACCAGGAGGCATCAGTGTCGTCGGGCAGAGCGGCCGAAAGGAGGAGAAGAGAGGCCAGAAGCACAAGGCTGCTTCTTCTGAACACCCCAAGCCGGACCAAAAGGAGAAAAACAGGACCGGGTAGAAGGAGAAGATAAAGCCATGGATTCCGATACAGGCCGGTCCGCCTCTCCTTCATCAGCTCCTCGACGGGAATAAGAGTAAAGCGCTGCTCATCCTTCTGAAGGGAATCAAGAAGTGAATGTACCTTTATATTGAAGCTTTCCGCAGAATGGCGGAAGACTCTTCCGTTTTCGGGATTGAGCCAGAAGAAACCCGGAACATCTATGGTATAGGAGCCCTTTTCTTCTACAGAGAAGCTGAACTCAAGCTCCCGGTATCCCTGATACCCCCCGGAGGAAGCCTGGAAGTCGGAAAGCTCTTTTCGCAAAACATTCATATTCTCGGGAAATACAGGTTCCGGAAGATTCAGATAGTTCAGATTTCCCGATCCATCGACCCGGATCTTCAATACACCCTGGCCCCCCGTACTGATCTCCCCTTCAGGACTCTCCAGGGTATATCGAAAATTTCCTACAGCGCCGCTTGCCGACAGCTCTTCGGGAAGCGGCTTCACCTCAATATTCAGAGAAGCGGTTTTCCTGGTCAGTCCCAGAATCCCGACGGAAGCCGCTCCCAGCTTCAGCACACCCGGCTGAGAAGGAGTAAGCATCCATGTTTCCATGGGAACATGAAACAGCGTAACCTCCCCGACGGCGCCATAGCCTATATCACCAATGCCCCTTACCTTTTCCAGGAAAGCTCCATTGGGAGTCGTCAGCTGAACAGACTCGGGAAGAGAGATCTCTTCCATATTGTGCATCATAAGGATCAGAGGAAAAGCCTGCCCCGTATAAAGGAATGGAGCCACGTTCAACCACTCCGCAATAAGGGGGTAGTTCAGAAAAGACTCATCTCTTTTGAGAACAGGAATGCTCAAGGTCTCACTGCGCTGAGTCTCCGTTCCGTCGGAAACCTCAACGGGAGGGATGCTGAAAATACCTGCACTGCCGGCTCTCAGGGTATATATAAGCTGAAGAACGGTTGCATAGCTCCCGTCCTCCTTCTGAATGGTTCTCTGAGCCGTATAGGGTCCGGATATTTTCTCTACCCCCTTCGGCCACAGGGGATCTTTGATCTCCACCTGTCGGCGCCCGGGAAAGGAGCTGATATATTTAAGTGTAAAACGCTGATTTTCAAGAATATGATCCTTCCATTCCGCCTCTAAGGCAACGGCGGAAAAAAGGGGTACCAGAAACAGAAACAGGGCTACCAGTCCTGTACATGATCTGACGACTCTTCCTGAGCTTTCCATCGGCTGCCCTCCTTTCGTTTGATATACTGCAGGATACGCCTGGCATCATCCGTAACCTCTTCACTCGATTCTTCGGGACGGTTGTCAGGGGTTCTGCTTTCAGCTTCCAGCCTTTCCAGGGTCAGCTCAAGATTCTTTTTGGCATCCAGAGAAGCGGGATTCAACTCAAGAGTCCTGCGAAAGGCATGATAAGCCTCCACAAACCGTCCCGAACGGTAGTAGACGACTCCAGCGTTGAAGCTGGCGGAAAAAAGGAGCTCCCTGTCCCTGTCATCATCAATACTCTGCCAGAGCTCCAGGGCCGACTCTCCCTCCCCCAGAGCGTAATAAACGGCAGCCTTGTTATAGATAATGCGCTGCTGCAGACGGCTCTCGTCCTCCCGGGACAGATAGCGCAACAGGGCTGTCTGATAGTCACCTTTCTGATAGGCATAGTTACCCCTCAGAATGGAGCTCCCCGGTTCAAAGAAGCTGCAGGAAGCGAAACAGGACAAAGCCGCCGCGGTTAGTCCTATCCATCGGACAAGCTTGAAAGAGGAATGCCTCAGAACCATCGCGACCACCTTATGCGGGAAGCCAGAAGATTCAGAAGCAGGCAGCAGAGGGCGGTAATAAGAAAGATCCGGAAATTGATCCGGCTGTCAAACCGGAGTCCCTCGGCACCTGTACCGCCCCGCAGTTTCTGAAGATCCTGTATTATCTGTCCCGGAGCAGCGGAGTCATTCAGATTGTAGAATCCTCCGTCCCCGGCAGCTGCTGTATCGATAAGAGACTCACGATCCATCCTGGAAATAACAGCCTGTCCCGCTTCATCCTGAACAGGATTCCCCGAGGCATCCAGAATCATGCTCCCTCCTTCACTACCCACTCCCACAACAAAGAGAGCGATATTTCTGAGACGGCACTCCCGGGCGGCAATGGCGGTATTACCCTCAAGAGATTCACCGTCGCTCAATATAAAAAGGACCTTTCTGGCGGGAGAGCCTTCGGGAAATGCTTCAAGGGAACGGGAAATTCCACTGGAAAGATTAGAGCCGGGTACGGTATACATGAAAGGAGAAAGATGGTTGATTCCGTCCTCAACAGCAATCCTATCCTCTGTGAGAGGGACCAGAACCCGACCGTCTCCCTTGAAAATAACGATCCCGCTTCGATCAGCCTCCTCCATAAGAGAGTGAACGAGCTCGGCAGAACGGCCGAGACGGTCGGGGCTGACATCCCGGGCCAGCATACTGCGGGAGATATCCACCGCAAAGATGACATCCAACCCGTCCGAATCATCCCGAACCGGCGTTCTGCTCCAGGAAATCCCCGCCAGAGCAAGAATGGTAAAAGCAAAGAACAACCCCAGGGTAAGCCATTCGATAACAGTTTTAATAAAATAGATATGACCGGTATTCTGACTTCGCCAACCTCCGCCCAGACGATTCAGAATCCTCCGTCCCCTGTGATAGAGCAGCACGGCGGGAACGATGAGAAAAAGGAGGGGAATAAAGAGCCAGAACACTTCGGGGTAGAGCAGAGTCACAGGACCTCCCGGAGCAGTACTTTTCTGATAATAAGATGAACAAGGACCAGAAGCATTCCCAGAGCCGTAAACAGGCGGAAAAGGGGAATGGTTCTCACCTGAATCCTCACACGTTCTTCCACTGTTTCCAGGGAGTCTATGGAGCGGAATACAGATTCAAGAATCCCCTGAGACGAAGCTTTGAAGAAGCTGCCCTGACCGGTATCCGCCAGGCTCTGAAGAAGCTTCTCGTTAAAGCGGCTGTTCAAAACACCGGACATAAGGTTTCCCGTGGCCGGGTCTGTGAACTCAAAAGGGACTTCCCCCTCCGTACCTATTCCTATGGTATAGAGCCGGATACCCATCTGGGCGGCCATGGCGGCGGCAGCCTCGGGTTTGATCTCACCCGCATTGTTGTCACCATCGGTGATCAGAACGATAACACGGTCACGGGCGCTGCTTTCCGACAGATGAAGGACGGCGACGGCCAACCCCATACCTATGGCTGTCCCTTCGCCCAGCTCCATAATCCCCGCATCATCAAGACGGGAAAGGAAGGAGTTGTAATCCGTAGTGGGCGGGACCTTCAGTACCGCTTCCTCTCCGAAGCCTACAAGTCCGACCGCATCGTTTTTTCTTCCTGAAACAAAAAACTTGATCATATTGGATGCCGCTTCCAGCCGCGACTCGGGAGGAAAGTCCCGGGCGGCCATACTGGGCGACTGATCCAGAACGATAATGATATCCGCCCCCCGGTTAAGATAGACTTTTTCATGAATGCTCAGCTCCGGACCCGCCAGAGCTACCCCGAGAAGCAGCACTCCCGTCCAGAACAACAGGGTGTTAACAAACAGGAGAAAAGAGAGTCCTCTCTGACGGACGGCGACTCCGCCCTTGCGCCAGACCCCCGAAGAGATTCTGAGGGAGCGGACGGCAGCGGGTGAAAAATGACGGAGATAGATAAAAACAGGCAGTAAGAAAAGGAGGAACAGGTATCCCGGAGCCTCAAATGTCAGCATGCATCTTCCTCCACTCTTCTAGGGCTTCCGATAGCTGTTCCACCTCAACCAACAGCTGTTCCCGGTCGCTGTAAAGCAGTTTTTCACCGGCGAACTTCACACGATCGATTCTGTGAAAAAGACCGGCCAAAGCCAGAACGAGGCTTTCCTGCACCCTTGAACCGCTCATAAGGGCTTCTATCTCTGTGGTAGTGGAACTGGTGAGATCCTCATGAAAACGGGATGACAGATAGGTTTTCAAACCCTTGGAAAGGCGCTTATAGAAATCCTTCTCCGGCATGGAAACCATGGATCGCCGAATACGCCGGACAAGTCTCTGGAACTGACGATAGGGAAGATTCACACGGTATGATTTGATAATGTTCCCGGTCCTTGTCCGTATAAGTCTGAACAGGAATATCAGAACCACAGGAAGAGAAAAAAGGATCGAAAAAAGGAGAGCCCCCACCGTTCTGGTTCCCGGAATAAGAAGGGGAGAACGTATACCCGCAATCTCCCTTGAGGACTCGGTATTCAGCATGGAGGATGTATAGAGCTTCAGGTCGTCTACAGTGAGATCTCCCATCTCCAGGGGAGGGAGAGTCCTTGTCCCCGGATAGTAGGGTATAAGCCTTATGGTAACCTGTGTTTCCCTGGCTCCCGGAACCACATCCACCGAAAGGATTTTTACCCAACCGGGATCAGGAAGGGTATCGGGAGCAAAGAGATTATAGCTTCTGTCCGTACGAAGAGAGAAACTCATCTGTACCGTATCGCCCACATAGTAATCAGCGGGAAGAAAATTCTGGTTATGTATCTGGTAAGCCTGAGCCCGGAGAGTCGCGGGCTGCAGCGACAGGAGGACCAGAAAAGGCAGAAGGAGCATTTTTCTCATGAGCGCTTCTTTCTCCGTTCAAAGAAGTGCTGCAGCTTGACCGCAGGGTCGTCCTCGGTGGAGATCTCGAGGGTATCCGCACCCGCGGCCTTGCAGTTTTTCAGCCAGAGATAGCGCTCATGCTCCCAGTACTCCCTGTACTGCTGACGCATTCTGGAGGTTCCCATGGTCCTCCAGAGCTCTCCGGACTCGGGATCCTCCAGTCTGATCAGGCCGCTGGGAGGAAACTCTCTGTCCAGAGGATCGGTCAACCTAATGGCAATGACATCGTGCTTCCGTGCCAACAGGGTGAGTTCGGTTCTATAGCGGCTGGTTCTGAAGTCTGAAAGGATCAGACAGATACCCCGCCGCTTCATGGTCTGGGAAGCGGTTCTGCATGCCAGAGCCAGATTGGAACCCCTCCCCCCTTCGGCCACGGCAAGGATCTGAGTAATCTGCTTCAGTACATGTTTTTTCCCTTTCCGGGGCTGAATCTGCTCCTCTATCCTGTCGGAAAACAGCAGGCTTCCCACCTTATCGTTATTGGCGACAGCCGCCAGAGCGACCAGAGCGAAGAGGTGGCCGGCCAGCTCCCTCTTATTGATCCGCCCCGAGCTGTAATAGAGAGAGCTTGAGGTGTCCACCAGAACCTGGAGAACCACCTCCCTCTCCTCCCGAAAGGTCTTGGTATAGGGAGCGCCCATACGGGAAGTGACATTCCAATCAATGAAACGCGGATCATCTCCTGCGGTATACTCCCGAACCTCATCGAATTCGAGACCCGGCCCCTTAAACACGGAGTGGTAGTTTCCGGCGAATATGGTATCCACCAGTTTGCGTGAGGCGAAGTGGAGCTGTTTTACCTTTCGGGAGATCTCTTCCATATCAGGGAACCGTTACCACCGACAGAAGATCCTTGATAACGTCGTCGCTGCTCAGTTCTTCAGACTCAGCCTCATAGGAGAGAACAATCCTGTGCCTGAGAACATTATAAGCCACCGCCTTGACGTCTTCGGGAAGGACGTACTCGCGCTTCTCAAAGAGAGCCTGTACGCGGGCGCATTCAAAGAGGGCGATGGAGGCTCGGGGAGAGGCACCGAACTCGATAAATCGGGTAAAGGGGAGCTGATGACGTCCTTTAACCCGCGAGGCGTTTACAATAGAAACAATATATTTGCGAATGCTCTCATCCACGCGAATCTTCGAAGCCAGCGCCCTCAGATCCAGAACGGAATACTTGGATAAGACCTTGCGAAGGACCTGTTCCTCCTGAATATCCAGCTGGTTGAGAATGTCAAGTTCCTCCTGGGGATCAGGATAATCCACCTTGAGTTTCATGATAAAACGGTCCAGCTGAGCTTCGGGAAGCTGATAGGTTCCTTCCTGCTCTATGGGGTTCTGGGTTGCCATAACGAAAAAGGGTTCGGAAAGGCGGTAGCTGTTTTCCCCTATGGTCACCTGGTTTTCAGCCATGGCCTCCAGAAGAGCGGCCTGAACCTTGGCAGGAGCCCTGTTGATCTCATCCGCCAGGATGACGTTTGTAAAAACAGGACCTTTTCGGGGCACGAACTCTCCGGTCTGAGGACGGTAGATCATGGTACCGGTCAGGTCGGCGGGAAGAAGGTCAGGTGTAAACTGTATCCTCTTGAAGTCCGCATTCAGTACCTCTGCCACGGCCTTGACCGCCTGAGTTTTCGCCAGACCGGGAACTCCTTCCACAAGGACATGACCGCCCGTGATAATCCCCATGAGCAGGCCGTTGATCATATCCGCCTGGCCGATGATCTTCTTACCGATCTCCTTCCGGGCATTGTCCAGAAGAGACGCGGCGTCCTCTATCTGGCTGGTCAGCTTTCCGTCATTATTCATCTGATATTCCTTTTCCGTTCTTTAATCATTTCCATACCATCGATATGTCATCAGTTATTCATCTATTTTCATTCCGGACCGGAGCCTGCCTGATCTTTTACTTGTAGTAGACGAAGATCAGGTTCTGTAGTCTGCGTTTTCCCTTACGTACTCGTAGGAAAGATCGGAACCCAGAACTTCTGAGGAGGCATCTCCCAGACCAAGACCTATCCTGATCTCCACATTCTGCCTATGGGTCGGGTAACCGGGACAAGGGGTGGGAAGAGCTCTTTCCTTAAGATACGTACTGAGCCGATTCTCCTTCTCCCCATCCAGAAGAAAGCGTCCGCCTCTGAAAATTTCCTCCCCTCCCAGAGAGATGAAGACCTTTTTCTCATCCAGAGGGACGGAGGTATTGCCGGCATAGTCGCCCACGGCCTGAACGAAACGGCCCACATTGGGATCATTCCCGAACACGGCGGTCTTGCTTAAGGGGGAGTTGATTACGGCCTTGCCGAAGCCCCGGGCCTGAGCCTCATTGAGAGCCCCCTCAATCCGTACTTTTATAACATGCCCGCAGCCCTCGCCATTACGGACGACATCCTCGGCCAGCAGAGCACAGAGCTCTCTCAGTGCCGCTTCCAGTTCCTCTTCTCGAACCTGCTCCCTGATACGGGATGAAAGGAAAATAACCGAATCGCTGGTACTCTGATCACTGTCTACAGAGATTCTGTTGAAACTGTCATCTACGACGCGGGAGAGCACCCGGCGCATAGTCTGCCTGGGAATATCGACATCAGTCATAAGGAAACAGAGCATGGTGGCCATATTGGGCTCAATCATGCCGGCACCTTTAGCCATTCCACTGATCCTGCCGCTTCCCAGAGGGACGGAGGATAGTTTAGGAAAGGAATCTGTAGTCATAATACCCCGGGCAGCGGGAAGCAGAGAATCTCTGTTCATTGAAGCGGCAAGGGGAGCACAACTTGTGATCATAGCCTCCAGCGGCAGAGACCAGCCGATCACCCCTGTAGACGAAGGGAACAGGGGGGCCTTCAGCCCCAGAACCTTTTCCATCTCCGCCGTTATCCTGCAGGCATCCTCTTCTCCGGAGGGAGTACATACATTGGCAATTTTGTTGTTGATCAAGACACCCTGAACCTCTGCTCTTTCCAGAAGCCGGCGCCCGACCCGGACAGGAGCCCCGGGAAAACTGTTGCGGGTGAAAACGGCGGCAAAGGATTCACTGGGCTCATCCATAACAAGTGCCGTCATATTCATAGAGGCGGGAGGACCGTCAGGCCTCTCTACAGGTACAAAATCAAGACTGTGAACTGCAAGGCGGAAGCCCTCGGGCACCGGGCAGTGAGACTCAAGAGAAGCCAGATAATCTTCAGGGGATTCGAAGCGATTCATAGCTTCCTATCATAGCCGTTAAAACGGGAAAGGTCTATCATCCCGGGACTCTGTAAAACACGTCCCGGAACAGTATCCGAAAGGAGGGATGAAAGAGGATCAGGAACTTGCATTCCCGGCGTTTTTAAGCTTCAATGACCCATAGGAGGATGAGATGGGCGGAACATTGATGATTCAGGGGACCTGTTCTGATGCGGGGAAGAGCATACTTACCGCCGCATTCTGCAGGATTTACACACGCAGAGGCTATAAAGTCGCTCCTTTCAAGTCCCAGAATATGGCTCTCAACTCCTTTGTGACACCTGAAGGTCATGAGATAGGGAGAGCTCAGGCTGTACAGGCCATGGCCGCCGGGCGGGAACCTCATATAGATATGAATCCCGTACTTCTCAAACCTGAAGGGAATTCCCGTTCCCAGGTTGTTCTTATGGGTAAACCCTGGAAAACTCTTGCCGCTGCGGATTACTACCTGGCGAAAAAGGATCTGTGGAACGAGGTCACAGCTGCGATGGACCGTCTTCGTTCCGAAAACGACATCGTGATTGCCGAAGGAGCAGGCAGTCCGGCAGAAATTAATCTGAGAGAACATGAAATTGTAAACATGGCTGTGGCCCGCTATATGGATGCCCCTGTCCTTCTGACAGGCGATATAGACAGAGGCGGCATCTTCGCTTCTCTCTATGGAACACTAGCCCTGGCGGATGATGACAGAGACCGCATCAAAGGATTCCTGATCAATAAATTCAGAGGGGATGTAAAACTCCTGGAGCCCGGAATAGAGATGCTCACTGAACGCTGCGGTGGTGTACCGACTCTGGGTGTTATCCCTTTTATTCCGGATATCTATCTGGCCCAGGAAGACTCGGTGTTTATTGACAAGAACCGCAGATTCGGTGACAGGGAAGGCCTTCCCCTTGCGATCATAAAACTCCCCCACATGTCTAATTATGACGACTTTGATCCCTTCCTTAAGGAGAAGGGTTTAAACCTTCGCTTCGTGAACCGCCTTGAAGAGCTGGAGCCGAAGCCGGGGGCCATCATTCTTCCCGGCACAAAAACCACCATCAAGGACCTAGCCTGGCTGCGGGAAACGGGCATTTTCTCTCGCATCAGGGAACTGGCCCGGCAAGGCTGTCCCGTGGTGGGGATCTGCGGCGGTTATCAGATGATGGGTCGCCATATCCGCGATCCGGAAGGCATTGAAGGGGACGGAGGAACATCAGAGGGCCTGGGCCTCCTCCCTCTGACCACAACCTTCGCAGCAGCCAAGCAAACAGTACAGACCGAAGGAAAACTGAAGGGGGACGGAGGATTCTTCCGGAATCTCAAGGGAGAGAACTGCCGGGGATACGAGATCCATATGGGTGTCACAAATGCTGATGACCCCGTTTCATCTCTCTATAACAGGAAAGACGGCAGTTGCGACGGTGCCGTATCAGAGAACGGAAAGGTATGGGGCTCTTATATGCATGGAATTTTTGACAATCTGACACTCAGACGCGGCTTCCTGATGTCTTTGGGCTGGGAGCCTGAGACACCCGGAGAAAGTGAAGACGTGTTAAGGGAAAGGGAGTTTGAGCGTATTGCCGATGCTGTAGAGGCCTCCGTTGACATGGATGCCCTTGACCGCCTTATCGGCATCAGCTGAGGACGGCCAGTATATGACCATACAAACTGCACTGATTTTGGGACTGACCCTGCTCTCCTCTATTTTGCTTATCCTTCTGATATCGGGAAACAGGATTAGAAAGTCCCGGAGGAACGGAGGATCGGGGGAGAACAACGCCCTCCTACAGATGGGACAGCGCCTGGAACAGCTGGACAGACTGGCGGGGCAAGTAGATGAGATGAGCAGGATCTTCCACTCTCCCCGCTTGAGAGGGGGTCTGGGAGAGGTTCTTCTGGAGGATCTGATCCGCAACCGCCTTCCCCGGGACGCCTATGCCTTTCAGTACGGGTTCTCTGGAGGACAGAGAGCCGATGCGGTTATCCGCATGGGCAGCTACAAGGTTGCAGTGGACGCCAAATTCCCCCTGGAACAGTGTGAGTCCCTGTGGGAGAGGCCTGACCAGGAGCTGCCCCGTCAGGTAAGCAGGATCTTTGAAAATCATGCCCGTTCTATCGCAGACAAGTATATTCTTCCCCGGGAGGGGACTCTTTCATTCGCCCTGATGTACATCCCTTCAGAAAACCTCTATTACAGAGTATTTATTGCACCCGGCGGCTCACTGATGAAAGAACTCCTTACCATGGGAGTTCTTCCCGTGGGTCCTTCAGCCCTGTTCACCTATCTTGAGACGGTGCTTTACGGCTTCCGCGGCTTCAGCTTCTCCTCCCGAAATCGTGAGATGATGGAGTTGATCGGACAGCTCAAAAAAGATTTTGACGGTTTCAGCCGACTGATCAGAACGGCTGGTACCCATCTCAAGAACTTTCAGAAAACCTGGGAGGAAAGTAACAGCCGGCTTGACGGCCTGGAGCGTACCGTTCGCAGACTGGATGATCCGGTCGGCATAGACGATACACCCTAGCTCTCTGCCGACTACAGAACAAAAGACCCGCCGCGGATAACGGGATAGGCCCTGCCCTCCCCGTCATAGCCGGTCACATCCAGATCAGCAGAACCAATCATAAAGTCTGTATGTACCAGAGAACTGTTACAACCTGCCTTCTTCAACTCCTTATCACCGGAAACTCCGGGGGGCAGTTCAAGACAGATGGGATAACCGGCTCCCAAAGCGATGTGACAGGACGCATTTTCATCATAGAGTATGGAACCGAACAGAAGGCCACTTGAGGCTATGGGAGAAGACTCATCCACCAGGGCCACTTCTCCCAGAGACCGGGCACCCTCATCCATATCCAGAAATTTTGCCAGGACCTGTTCCCCTTCTGTCGCTCCGAATTCAACAACCCGGCCCTTTTCAAAACGGAACCAGGCCTCCCTTACCATGGTTTCAAGGACCTTAAGCTCTTTAGTCACCTTAACCCGGCCGCTGCAACGTTTCCAGTCGGGTGTGGTAAAGACCTCTTCCGTCGGCAGATTGTTGAACAGCATCCTTCCATCGGGGAGGGGGCCGGGGCCTCCATGCCAGCGGCTGATTCTGTTAAGACCGATGGTAAGGTCTGTTCCCTCCGCCTTGAAATGGAGAGAATCCAGAGCCATTTTATTGAGCTTGCTGCATCGTGTTTTCAGAGCCTTGCCATGGGATTCCCAGGCGGCGGCAGGATCAGGAGTGTCCAGTCTGAGTATGGGCTTCAGAACATCCCACAGCTGTTCCGTCGTAGCCTTCTCTCCCAGGACCTTTTTTGCCCATTCCGGCCCTGGCGCACAGATAACACACCAGGGATGCTCTCCGTTCATCAGGCTGGCACTGGCGAACTTTAAAGCTTTCCGGCTACTCTTGCTCAGGACCCCCAGACGCTCGGGATCCGCATCCCCCAGAACATCCAGTTCTTCGGTGCTGTCAATTCTTACTCTGGCCCAGTCCTCGGAGAGCATCTGATGAGCTTTCCCTATCTGGTAGTTGGGAATATACTCCAGTGCCTCACCTTCCTGCGCGGCAAGTCGGGCACGGGTCAGGTAATTGTCCTGAACCGCAATCTCCACATATCCGGCACCCATACCATAGGCCTCGACAGCCATTGATCTGGCCATATCATAGTTTCCCGCATTGCAGCTGATCAGAAGGTTCTGTCCTTTTTTAAGGTTCAGTCCCTGTCTGATAACGACACGGGAGTAGTCTTTGTAATCAATCATAAGTCTGCTCCGATACAATTTTCTGAGACTCATTATCAGACCAAAGCCGAAAAAAGGCCAGAACCAGAAGGAGGAAATCCGATCATTCCTCAGAACTTCTCAATCCTACGGAGCTTGAAATTGATCTGGTGTTTGTCACCAATAGAATCACTCCGTTTTTCGAAGATGCAACAGTAGAGGAAAGTGATCGGAATACCCGGCATGCCGCCAACTCTCCCAGGCCAGAGGACGTCCCATCTCGTCCTGCATCACAGGCAGAGATGCACAGCGGCAGCTTTCATATTCCCATCCGGATCCGTCCAGAAGACCATGATCCAGAAAGAAATGATCCAGTTTCATCCATCGGTTCTGATAAAAATAACTTCCCTCGCTATTATCATTTCTTTCCATCTCACTCCAGGGAGAGAACAGAACGGTTTTCTCATCGGACAGGGAGCAGTCGCTACCGCTTTTCCCGACAAAAAGACTGTCTTGCCAGGCAGTACTGCGTATCTCTTCCACAGGAAGCTGAGCAGTCTGTGCACCGCCGCTTCTGAAATCATCAACCGAACCGTTGAAATCTCCGGCGGCAGCAATATTATCCTTTCCCTCAGCCCTCAACTCCCGGATCCTGGACGCCAGCACGGCTGAGGACATGATTCGTGCATCCTCGGTAGCCGCCTGTCCGCCCGTTCTTGATTTCCAGTGATTATTGAACAGCACGAGACTCTCCCCATCCAAATTGAAGTGGAGCTCAACCACCGGACGCAACTCCCGTTTCCCATATCGTCCGGGAAAGTGAAGATGAACCTCTTCCGGGGCAACTCTGGAAAGGATACCACAGGAGATGGCCGAATTACGGTCCTTCCAGGCATCAATGAAGTCGTAATATCCATCCAGATATTCCCTGTTCAGAGTCAACAGAACCTCCCGGTTCTCCACCTCCTGCAGAAGAAGGATATCCGGAAGAGTCTCATCCACGGCATAAAGGATTTCCTGCAGATTTTCCATTTTTATCCGCATCCCCTGTTCATCCCATTCCGAGAGGGCCGGATCGTATTCCTCATACTCGTTCCCGTCCGAAATCCCGTCAAAAAGATTCTGGACGTTCCAGCTGAGAATGGAAAACTCCCCGGATAAGGATTCTCCCGGAATCAGGCAGGACAGAAAAAGAGACAGCACGGGCAATAGAAATAAGTTCTTCATCAAACACCCCCGACATCTATACGGGCAGGGATGTTCTTAGAATTCAAAAAAACCGGCAAATATGCCGGTTTTTCAGCTATTGATCTACGAGCAGGAAAAACTGGCTTTCCCGGAAGATCCTAGATTATTGCATGTTATCTTTTACCGAAAAAAAGAAAGAATCAGCTCTGTTCCAGAGTTTCCATCTCCATCCTTGTAGTAACGATAGAAGAGATGAGCTTGTACTCCATAGCCTCATCAGCGCTCATCCAGTAGTCACGGTCAGTATCTTCACTAACCTTTGCCTCATCCACACCAGTTTCAGCGGCAATCAGCTTATTGATCTTCACCCGCAGCTTTTCCAGCTCGGTGGCATGAATCTCAATCTCTGTTGCCACACCGCGCATTCCACTCAGAGGCTGATGAATCAGATAGTGAGAATTGGGAAGTCCGATACGGCGCTCGGGAGGAGCGGCCAGCAGGATGAGAGCTCCCGCACTGGCTACAAGCCCCATACCCACAGTATAAACCTTGGGCTTGATAAAACGGATCATATCGTAAATGGCGAAACCGGCATCGACATCCCCTCCGGGTGAATCGATAAATACCTTAATGGGATCATCTCCGTCGGCTTCCAGCAGGAGGAGTTGCTTGACGACCCTCTCAGCCAGTTCCTTGTTCACCTCTCCCGAGAGAAGGATGGTTCTGGTTTTAAGCATTTTCTGAGAAAGGGCATCCTGTTCGGCTTCGTTTTTCTGGGCCTTGCCCTCTTCCTCCAGGCGTCTGATCATTGTATAGTCTCCTTAAGAACTGTGCATCGGCGGGATTTTCCCCGGTCTATCCCAAAAATATATTCAAAAAGCCGGGAAAAGGCAATTTATCCCGGAAGGAAAGCGACATGAAATCAGCATTTGTGGCCATTATCGGCCGTCCCTCTGCAGGAAAATCCACCCTCCTCAATGCCCTGTGCCGGGAAAAGGTCTCCATTACAGCCGATGTTCCTCAGACCACCCGAAACAAGATCCGTGGAATTGTCACGGAAGAAGAGGGGCAGCTGGTTTTTATCGACACCCCCGGATACCATCACTCGGAGAGGAAGTTCAACCAGTACCTCAAAGATGTCGTACTCTCTTCGCTGGAGGAGGCGGATATGCTTCTCTACGTTGTAGATGCCACAAGACCTCCGGGAAGTGAAGAGAGGGAAATAATTGATCTTCTGAACAAGGAGAAGGATAAACCGGTTCTTCTTGTTATCAACAAGATAGATAAAGATGCCCGCTACAGTGCGGAGATAAGAGGACTTCTTCAGGTAAATGTACATCCTGATGCCCTGATGGAAACCTCCGCCCTTGAAGGGACGGGTGTAGATGCCCTCAGAGATCGCCTTATAGAACTGGCTCCCGAAGGAGAACTGATGTATCCGGAGGAGTACTACACCGATCAGGAACCCGAATTCCGGATAGCCGAGATCATTCGGGAAAAGGCAATCAGTCAGACCACCCAGGAGATCCCCCACGCCCTCTACGTAGAAGTCGCTGATACAGAGATGAAGGATGGAGAACTTTGGGTAAGGGCATTTCTGACGGTAGAATCCGAATCACAGGTAGGGATTGTCGTTGGAAAAGGAGGCAAAAAGATCAAATGGATCCGTATTGCCTCCCTGAAAGAGTTTAAGAAAATATTTCCCTATAAGATCCGTCTGGATCTGAGGGTAAAAGTGAATCCCCGCTGGAGGAGAAAAGATTACCTCCTGAAAGGGATGCTTCACTAAGGGATCACAGGTCCTCACCCATGTGCGGCCTGATCCCGACCAGGCTCAAAATCAGGCCTTGCAGCCCTCAGAGACCGCAGTTTTCATAAAGGCTGCCAAATTCTCCTCGGGAGTATCCAGAGGAAGGTCGCAGCCGGAACTGACAACAAAGTTTCTGTAGGGTTTCATCTTCTCCATTAGGCCCTCAGTTTCTTTTGCTACAGATTCCGGATTTCCCTGGAGAAAGACCTGGACAGGATCCAGATTTCCAATCAACAGCATGTCTTCGGGAATCTTCTTTATAGAGTCCAACATATCAATCTGCCAATCAAGACTGAGGCCCGCGGCACCGCTTGTTCCCATCTTCTCTACAAGATGGGAGGTATTCCCGCATATGTGCAGAATAAGAGGTTTATGATCTACATTTTCCTGAATCTCTTTGAAAGGGCTCAGAGAAAAAACCTCGAACTGATCAGGGGAGATCATCATTGCCGTAGGTTCAAGAACACAGACCATATCCGCGCCGGCATCAAAAAGTCGTTTCGTATATTCGGTAATAACCTGTACAGAGAATTCAAGAAAGGCGGCCACCAGCTCGGGATCAAGAATTGTCCCCATGGTCAGTTCACTGGAACCCATCATCTCTCCGGCCAGAGTAAAGGGACCGATCACATAAGCGCCTGTAAGCCCTTCATTTTCGACTGAAAACTTACGGACGACATCGACAAAAAGATCCATCCTCCCACCGTTTCCATTCCAGCGGCGTCTTATCTTCTCAAGATCTTCCAGAGTTTTTATATCATGTCCGGAAACCGAAGGTGTATCATCTTCTTCAAATTTCAGAGGAAGACCGAGAGCTTCTGCTTCCACTGTCAGGTCCATCAGTACAAACATTCCATCAGGTTTGAATTTTTCTTTTAAGACCCGCAGAGTTTCCAGCTGTACATCCGCGTCCATCAGATTTTTTTTTATGGATGAACCAGTCAGTCTTACACCATTTATCCCCATTAAAGGTAAAACTGCCGGTCTGCCAAGCTCCGAAACTTTATTGTATAAAATTGACATATTACACCGCCTTCCGCTTTATCTTCTTCGGATTATAGAGGGCCCGGTTCCTTAAAAGATGGTCCATGCTTTCGAATCTTTGTACAATTTTACGAGATCAGGGAATTTGCCCCCTCTTCCAAGAAAATAAAGAACTTAATCCTTATATCACATCACTTTAATCATTATTAATTCACTATCATTTATAGTTTTATCGGGATACTCGGAGATTTGGTATTTGGAGTATTTGGGGGACGGAGGATTTTGATAGGGGATGCTGATTTTAAAAATTTTCTCTCAGCTTTGAAGCAACACATCATTTTCCTATGTAATAGAGCTATGAGAAAAGCAAGGGTTATTCAAAAAGGGGCCACGTATCATGTAGTGGCTAAAGCGAACAGAGGAGAATTTATACTGGACTCCAAAGAAATGAAGGAGCTATTGCTGTCCATTATAGAAGTGGCAAAAAAAAACTACAATTTCAGAATCATACACTACTGCATAATGAGTAGCCACATTCATCTGCTTCTAAAGCCGGAAGAAGGTACAAATCTCTCAGAGCTGATGCGATGGATACTGGCCGTCTTCGCACTTCGGTACAATAAGTCGATAGGCATTCACGGTCATGTTTGGTATGACAGATTTAAAAGCAATATTATCCGAAGTCCCCGACAGTTTATTCACACCTTTCAGTACATATCGAATAATCCGTTAAAGGCCGGAATCTGTTCTGATGCCCAAGATTATGCCTTTAACGGACTCTATGAGCTAAAGAAACAGGTTTACAGGTTGCTTGATCCACCCGGAATTTGACTAATTATCCATCAGAATCAGGGTAATGGGGGCTTCCATCGAATTCAATACGAAGAAATAGCTTCTCTTAAAAGAGTCGATGGGATAGCCATGTATAACTCATAAGCGTCCTTCAACTAAATGAATACTCGATTAGAAAATTCTAAAATGTTCCAGAACCTCTCTATTATTTTCGGTATCAACCATAAGGAGAGGGCTCTGGAATATTCACCCGTGACGCCTGTTGAAAAGATTTCAAGGTAAGTTCAGGGTGGATAGGGACAAAAAATCATTTTTTCAACCTCCGTCCCCTCAAGACCCAAGATCACCTAAGAAAACCCTTTTCCTTCTTAATTCCCATCCATCATTAATACTGCTTCAAAATGGAGAGGACCTTGTCCCTCCCCAGGGTGTGGAGGAAACTGATAAGACGGGGGCCTTTCTCCTTGGAAATCAAAGTCCGGTATACGGCGGTAAAGAAGTCTGCAGACTCAACGCCTACTTCCTTCATCATATCATAGACCTTGGTTCCGAACTCCTTTTCGGGAAGTACACCCATATCCGCTTCCACGATGGATGCCAGCCGGCGCACAGCATCCAGATTCTTCTCATCAAGCTCGACTGTTCCGTCTGCCCCGGTACGGAGAGCGAACTGGAAGTCTTCGGGAGCAAAGTCCTTTACCCAGCTCCAGGCACATACACATCTCTGACGGAACCGTGCTTCCTGCTCGGGTTCCAGATCATCCAGGGAGGCTACTACAGCATCCACATCGCCTGAATGGATCTGCAGAAGGTTACAGAGATGGCGGATCTGCATCTGATAGGGCATCTCTGAAGGAACTTCACCCACCTGCGAAAGTTCATAGATTCTGGCCTGTTTCTCCCACTTCTTGAGAGCCTTCTCGGTATCCGGCTTGTTAAAATAAGTCCGCTCACACTTATCGTAATCTTCATAAATCTTGAGAACATCCAGATCAAAGCTGATTGCGAACTCGGTATTAGGACGGGTTCCTGCAAACATATAGCGGATAACCTCAGGCTGATAGATCTCAAGTACATCAATGAGGGAAATCACCTCTCCCGAAGAGGAGGAGATCTTTCCACCTCTTCCTTTGATTCTTATAAAATCATACTGGAAAGTGACGGGGGGCTCATGTCCGTAGACCTCTTTGGAGGTCTTCTTGGCAGTATCAAATGAACCGCCTTCGGAGTGATGATCCTTACCGGCTGGCTCAAAGTCCACCTCCTCCTCCTTCCACCTCATGGGCCAGTCGATACGCCAGGGAAGTTTTACGGCATGGGTTTTCCTCAGATCAACGGTCTCCTTATGACCACATTCACACTCGTAGGAGACTCCATAATTTCCGTCCCAGCCTGTTACCCTGGTGGTATCCCGATCACAAGCAGTACAGAATACGGACACAGGCATCCACTCGGCGGGAAGGTCACTGGTTCGGCTCTCATTCAGCTGTCTGCGTATATCAGCCTGATGCTCCAGGGCTATTTTCATGCCTTCAGCGTACTCGGAGTTCCTGTAACGCTTAGCCTGATAGATGTATTCAGGGTCGACCCCGACCAGGGGAAGAAGCTTCTCAAGATCCTTTTCGTTGGCCGCGGCATAGCTCTCTTCATCTCCAAGAACATCAGGAACGACGACGATGGGCTTTCTCAGATAGGTCTCCAGAAGCTCCTGCTGTGGCATGTTCTTGGGAACCTTCCGGAAGACATCGTAGTCATCCCAGGAGTAGATGAAGCGAACATTCTCACCCTTCTCCCTCAGTGCCCTCACCACAAGCTCCACGGATATGATCTCCCTGAAGTTTCCTATATGAACTGTTCCGGAGGGGGTAATGCCGGAAGCACAGGTATAATGCTTCTTGGGACCTCTCTCCCGGATAATTTTATCGGCGGTAATATCCGCCCAATGGGTTGATTTCGGTCTGTTATTCTCACTCATAGCAGGGAATTATACTAAAATGACTGGCTCTGTGACAACATCTGAAAACAGAAGATGCCCTGCAATACAGGGACATCTTCCGTTTTTTCAAGTAATTATGTAAACAGAGGGGAGAAAACGGATTACCTGCCGCCCTTCTGGCCGGTGCCGGGCCTTCCAGCAGTTCTCCCGCCAGGCCCTCCCATCAAAATAAGCTGTTTACCATCGATCTCTGCATCAGTCACCCTCAGAAATGTGGATTCATACTCTTCTCCCCAGGGACTGAAAGGAACATCAAAACCGGTAACCTTAACCGACTCACCGCCCTTCAGCTCAAGTTCATAAACCATAAAACGGGGAACCATAAGAAAAACCTTCCCATCTGCGGTATTCAGATAGGGCATAGTTCCCTCGTCAAGAGTAAGAGTTCCCTCTGCTGTCATCTCTTCCAGCTTAATCTCATTTCCTTCAGCATCGTAACAGACAGTAGGATCGCCAAAACGTCCGCCCATCCGCTCATCATCAAATTTCCCCGGACCGGCACCGCCTTCAAATCCTCTCCGTCCGTTACCGGCTCCGTAAGCCTGGTCATTTTCATCCTGAGTTCCGCCAGCAAAAACGGCAGTGCTGCTCAGCAGCACCATAGATAAAATCATCATTACTTTTTTCTTCATAATATAAGCTCCTTCCCTTGTGTTGTTTCTTACACTTAATAAACTAGAAGGAAGATATAAACAGAATGTAAATCAGTGATAATAAGATTCTGAATTACCAAAGAATAAAAATTATTCTATAGAGAGCCCAGAGTTTCTCCAGAGATCCTCCGTCCCTGCCGATAGAAAAACCATGAAGAAAACAATGATTCTCAGCCTCATTATCGTACTTTACTTATGCAACAGCCTCAGCGCCTACGAAGAGGAAGGTATCGCATCCTGGTACGGCGGCAAGTTTCATGGGCGCCTTACAGCTAATGGAGAAACCTTTAATACTCATGAACTGACAGCCGCACATAAATATCTTCCCTTCGACAGCATCGTTACAGTTACCAATATGAGGAATGGGAAGACTGTCCAGGTTCGTATCAATGACAGAGGCCCTTTTATCGAAGGGAGAACAATAGACCTCTCCTACGCCGCGGCTGTCAAACTGGATATGATAAAAACTGGTACGGCTCCCATTCATCTGGTAGTCGAAAACATGGATGTTCTTGAAGTTCGCTTTACCATTCAGGTTGGAGCCTATAGAAACCTCGAGAATGCCACGGCCATGAAGCGGAAGCTTGAAGAGAATGGCTTCTCTCCTGAGGCAAAGCTGAACAATAAGGGGATAACACGAATTCTGATCCCCAATATACCAGAGGAAGAAACCCTGGCCTATGCCCACCGGCTTGAACAAATCGGAATCTCCAACATCCTGATAAAACAGAACTGACCCCCATGCCCCGTTTGTCACTCCTCCTCATATTCCTCACGATCCTTCTCTTCCCACTCAACTCTGAAGGCAGAAATGATGGAACGAGTGATCGGAGGGACGGAGGATCTGAAATACCTGAAAATAATAGGGACGGAGGAAGAGAGCAGGGGAGAAGCGATGAAATAATTATCGCAGTGCCCTGGTTCAGTCAGATTGAGGTGTGGGGAGAGCTTTATCTTGGAGACAGCAGCAGTATTAAGCTGCGCACCCACGGCTGTGCCCTCTGCTGTACAGCTATGGTTTTTAACTCCTACGGCATTATGACAAATCCTGAAAAATTGAATCAGACTCTTCTGGAGAACAATGCCTTTGAAAAGGGTTGGGATGACGATTCCGGCGACTATCTGGGAAAGGTTCGTCTAATATGGGATAAGGCAGCATCAGCTTTTGATAAAGTCAACTCATTCAAGCGGCATGATTTTACAAACGGTCCGGCAGACCTGGAAATAATTCGTGCCTACCTGGACAAGGGTATCCCTGTCATAGCCGAAGTCCTCCGTCCCCACGGAGTTCCCCACTTTGTGGTCGTAAGAGGATACAAAGGAGATGATTTCCTCATTAGAGACCCCCTGAATGAGAAGACTGATACTCTGAGAGAAGGATACAATATCAGCGACAGATACGGCTCCGGTGCTGAAAGGAATATTTTCGGCATCAGGGTCTTTCTTGCTGAACAGGAGAATGAGCTTGTTCAACCGAAAAGAAGACTCTTCTGACAGGATCTGTACGTTCCGGTTTTACAGCGTTTAGGGTATCTACGATCTTCACTGCCCTGAAGCCGCCACAGCTCCGGCGGCTTCTTCGGCCAGAATCCTGATCCCCTCTTCAACGGACTCGGCATCCTGGGCATAGTTGAGCCGGATACATTGACGGCTGTGCTCCCAGTCTTTTTCAAGACCGAAGAAAAAATATTCCCCGGGAACAACAATGACCCGTCTTTTTTTCAGCCTTTCATAGAGTTCCCGGCTGCTGATTGATAAATTCCTGAACCAGATCCAGAGAAAAATGGCTCCTTCACTTCTGTGGATTCTGAAGTCTACAGAAGGGGGCATATACTTTTTCAACCACTCCTGAGCCTGCCTGGATTTCTTCCTGTAAAAGGGACCGACCACATTGCGGCTCAGCCGGAGAATCTCCCCGCTCCGGATAAAGGATTCTGTCAAAACCTGCCCGATGTTACCGTTCGCCAGAGAGATGATGGCATTACAGGCCGTCAGAGCCTGAATGACTTCGGGACTGGCTATGACGATTCCCGTCCGGACAGAAGGCAGACCTATCTTGGAAAGGCTCATGCTGAGTATGGTATTACCATCCCAGAAAGGCTTCACATCTTCAAAAATGATCCCCGGAAAGGGGGCTCCATAGGCATTATCCACGATAAGGGGAACTCCCGCTTCTTTTGTCAGAACAGAAAGCTGTTCCAGCTCCTTGTCAGAGATGACGTTTCCTGTTGGGTTGGTAGGACGAGAAACGCAGACGGCTCCAATATCATTGCCGATCTCAAGACCGGAGAAATCAACACGATACTTATATTCATACTCCCCAGTAAGCTCAATCCGGGCCGGACGGGTCGTAAAAGATCCCTCCTCCAGACACTGATCAGCATAACCGATGTATTCAGGACAGAGAGGAAAAAGGATTTTTTTCCTCCGTCCCTCACGATCTCTCCCTCCGAAAAGATTGAAAAGGATGAAAAAAGCCGACTGACTGCCGTTCGTAACAGCTATATTTTCAGGACCGATCTCCCAGCCGAAATTTGTTCTGAATAGATGGGCCAGAGCCTCCCGGAATGAAGCTCTTCCCTGGGGATCATCATAAGCGGAAAGAGCCTTCTCCAGTCCGTCTCCACCTGCCATCAGTTTTTCCAGACTCTCTCTCCACACAGCCTGAACTTCTTTGATCTGCGCCGGATTTCCGCCACCAAGCATACAAATACGCTCGCTGCCCGCCGTTGCCTTGCCAAGATCATCCATCAACTCGAGGATGCCGCTTTTTGCCGTAAACTTCTCTCCGAATGCCGTCAGTTTCATAAAAGTTATTATGGCATCTCTTTTTTTATAAATCCAGCAACCCTTCACGACAACCTGATTCAGCGTGTATAAAACGTATCGACCATTAAAAAAAGGAAAATTGAAAAGATTCCAGATAATTTTTTATTGTTATTGAATACGAAACACAGGATAATGAATAACAATCAAGATTATGAAAGAACAAAATTCCAGTCTATCCGCGAAAAAAGAAGGAAAGCGCAACCGCCCTGAAAATGATGAGGAGCTAATCTCCCTTATTGATTCTATGGGAATATCTTCCAAGATCATTCTCAAGAATGCGGCGGATCCTGTTCTCTATATAGATCTGAACGGCAAGGTTATGGATTTCAATCCCATTGCCGGGGTCACGCTCCGCTTCAAAGAGAAAAAACTTCTGGGGCAGAATGTCTTTGACCTGATTCTGCCGGAGTATATTCCCCTCCTGAGAAGGAGGATGAACCAGACTGTGATAGAATCAGCCGATTCTGATGACCGGCCTGAAGAAGAACTGTTCCTCATACGCCTGACAGACGGCAAAGGACAAGTCTGTTCTTATGAATGCATTCTCCTCCCCTTTCAGGCAGAAGGAGAGTTCAGTTTCTTTCTGAATATATGGAAACCTGACAGTCCGTCGGACGGACTTGAAAGCCAACTCAAAACAGCCCGGAACAATTACGAAGCCCTGACGGAGACCATCACCGAAGCGGTTATCATGGTAGACGAATCCTTTAAGATTCTTTACGCCAACAGCTCCACCGTAAGGGTTTTCGGATACACGAAAAGCGAGCTGACCGGCTCCCCTTTTGCCATGCTGTTTCCCGAAGAGGTTTTCTACCGCTACAGCGATGAGTTCAGAAAATATTTCTATATGGACTCCCATGAGGATGATGAGAAGAGGCAGGAGATAGAACTGCTGGCACGGAGTAAAAACCGGGGAGTATCCCCGGTAGAGATTTCCTTTGGGATTTCCAGAAAACTGAAAGAGAGGACCCTGATCTGCATCATCAGAGATATCAGCCAGCGAAAAACAGTGGAGAGAAAACTCCGCTATCTGGCGTTTCATGACAAACTGACGGAGCTGGGAAACAGGGACCTGTTCAACGCAGACATTGAGGAGTTTTTTAAAGCGAACAAGGACCATAAGGATCTGTGCGGCGCTCTGCTTTTTCTTGATCTGGACGGTTTTAAGCAGGTCAATGATACTCTCGGACATCAAGCCGGAGACCAGCTTCTGATAGCTACGGCCAGGCGGCTGCGGGGACTGATGCGGGAAAGCGATATGATCTACCGCTTCGGAGGAGATGAGTTCGTCATACTCCTGTCCCATATCCAGAAACAGAGCGATGTAGAAACGGTTTGTGAGAAAATACTCAGAACGATACGACAGGCCTATAGCTTTGAAAAAGAGGGCCAGCATCACAAGGTAAACATAGGGGTAAGCATAGGGATTGCCTTGCTCCCTGATCACGGAGATGACCAGGAAACGGTCACCCGTCATGCAGATCTTGCCATGTACAGATCCAAAGAACGAGGAAAAAACTGCTATACTCTTTTTTCTGAAGATCTGACCAAGTCGGCACAAAATATCTGGGTCATTGACCAGGGGTTGAAAACAGCTCTGGTTAATCGGGAGATGTTCCTTGTTTATCAGCCCATTGTAGACAGAAAGGAGAATACAGCCGGAGTAGAGGCCCTCATTCGCTGGGAACATCCAGAACAGGGACTGATCTCTCCTGAAAAATTTATAACCATGGCCGAAGAGTCGGGCATGATCAATTCTATCGGCCAGTGGGTGATGGAGCATGCTCTTCAGGAGATCAGTGAGCTCAACAGGAACGGTTACCCGGATCTATATGTCTCCATAAATATCAGTACAAAACAGTTGAAAGCCCCCGATTTCAAGGAGATCCTGGGACGGGCCATCGGAAGATCGGGTATCGATACGGGAAACCTGCGGCTCGAACTGACCGAATCCTTTTTGATGGAATCGCCGGAAAAGGCTATAGAGACACTGATCATGATCAAAAAAGAACACCCGGGAGTGAAAATTGTCATCGACGACTTCGGCAAAGGCTACTCAAGCCTCCACTATCTCAGCCGGCTTCCTGTTGATGTGATTAAGATAGACCGCTCTTTTATCAAGGATATCCCGGGTGAAAACAACAGAAAGGTAATCACCTCCATTGTTAACCTGGCGACCAGCCTTAGCTTGGAAATGGTGGCGGAAGGGATTGAAACCGAGGAACAGCAGTATTATCCTCCTCTGGAAAGTTGTCATTACCTCCAGGGCTTTCTTTTCAGTATACCATTGGTCTACAATGAGTTCAGAAAGTACCTGGAACCCCGATAGCCCATATATCGGAAAAAGAAAAGATATTTAACTCCATAAGGAAAAGCCATGCTGCGTTTTTTTATCTCCATACTGCTGATACCCGCCGGTCTTTTCACCGGTATTCTTGTAAAAAAGATCCTGAGAGACCGGAACAGAGACTCAAAGACTGATCTCATCAGAAAAAGACTGCAGCAGTCGGCTCTCCTGCTGTTCAATCCAACCGCCGTTATGGGAGCCATCTGGGCCCTTCCCCTTGATGACCTGGAGATCATCGCCCTCCCCTTCCTTGAGATAGCTGCCATCATCCTGGGCGGACTCCTTTCACTCCTCTATACACAGAAAAAGAAATTGAGCGATCCCCGCAGGGGGAGTCATTTCTGCCTCTGCTTCTACTCAAATATCGGATCCATGGGAGGGCTCATGGTTTATGCTCTCCTGGGAGAACCGGGCTTTATCTTCCTCTCCTTCTACAAGATGTTTGAAGAGTTCATGTACTATGCCATAGGGTTTCCCGGGGCATCCCGTTTCGGAAAAAACCACCGTAAGGACAGAAGCGGACTCCGCCGCATATTTACCGATCCCTTTGTTGTTATAGCCACAAGCGCCATGTTCTGCGGCCTTATCCTGAATTCACTGGGGATTCCCAGACCCGCCTTCTATGCACCGCTGAATAACATAATAGTGCCCTTCATGTCTTTTATAATGCTCTGTTCCATAGGGATGGGCTTTGAATTCAAAGGGATTATGAAGCATGCCGAATCCCTGGGGAGTGTATTCCTGATCCGGTACCTGATCGTTCCTCTGGTCATTACGACAGCGGCATGGGTGCTGGGACTGGGGAGTATCCAGAACGGTCTCCCCCTGATGACCGTTTTCATCCTGTGTCATATGCCTACAGGTTTTCTCTCTGCCATACTTCCGGGGATCTACGGACTGGATCAGGACTACGCCAATGCAGGGTGGATGGCGACCATGCTCTTTCTCATACCCGCCGTCCCCTGGCTCTATTTCAGCCTCAACCACCTGATCCCTCTGCTGATAAATCACCCTCTTTTCTAAAGTACCCCTGTCAGTGAAGACTTTTTTTCAGAGATGTCAGAAAGAGATTTTTCCACTCTTCCCCTCCGGCTTCATCCCGAAACTTCAACAGGAATCCTCCGGGATGACAGAATAGGGGCTCCTTCGGAGAGCAGGCGGTAAAATCCAGGAGCTCCTGTCCAATATTGGTCCGGAAGAGGGACCTCTCCGTCGGATCCTCTTCACTGCAGGAACAGACCGCAGAGATCTCAAACTCATCAACCATCTCCTTGTCCGCCGAACGCAGGGCCGAGGCCATCCCTTCAGGAGGAGAAACCAGATAGTTCAGCACGCGCTCTCCGCCGAGCTCGACAATCTCGATCCTTCCCTCTCCCTTCAGCCACTCAAGGGCGTCCTGGCGCTTTTCTTCAAAGGCTATCCTGTCTTTCAGGGCATCGCATACCAGCTCAAGCGTTACTTCCGGACGGAATTCAAATCCCTTGAGGAGTAGTTTCTGTGAAAAGGACCAGTAGGAAAGACTCTCATCCAGTGCTTCATAATCATTAAGACTGCGCAGGCCTCCGGTATCCACCCGGGAAAGGAGAACCACATCCTCATGAAGCCTGGAGTCGCAAAGTTCTGGAAAGAAGTGTTCAAACACCATCTGTACCGTAGAGACAAGTTCTCCATCCTGGTGATGATCAAAAAGCCTCTTTCCGGGATCGTATCTCATCCCGCAGTCAAGAAACCAGTCGTCCTCTCCGACATCGCCCTCCCGAACCATGCGCTCCGCATCTCTGGAGTCCACTCTGACGATTTCGGCCGGGGACTCTCCCAGGGCAAGAGCCAGAAAGGCGGAAGCCGTCAGTTCATCCATATGAGCTTTCCCGTCATGGGTAATTATTCGGTAACTCATAAGCTACATCTCCATACACATCATCAGGAATCCTGAGAATGCGGCATTGCTGGGGGACAGGGATGTATCGACCCTGGTCTTCATTTCGTTGATAAGCTGACGAAAGGACCTGTAAAACTCATAACTGGGCCGGGGCCTGTAAACAAGTCCTTCAATTTCAAAGGTACTGATGATACCCTTTGCCGTAGTGGGTTTGATAAAAACCTCCTGACAGGGACGGAGGTATGCGGGAACGACTGTCATCAGGGTCCATTTGGCAAGCTTCCCCATAGCGAGACAGTCAAGATAGGCATTGAACCCTTTCTCTTCATCCCCGTAGAGCATCTCATACAGGGCATCGCTCATGACATCTTTATCATTGCTGCTCAGGGAGCGGACAAAGTCCCGGAACCTGGGCTTTTCAAAAACAGAAACCATGGAAGAGGCGCTGACCAGTTTGACCAGATGCTCCATCAACGTTGCTGTAACCGAGAACCCATCCTCACTGAAGAATTCCCGGGCCATGGCATTCATTTTTTCCGGCTTGTGCTTTTTCGCGACAGCCTGCATTTCGGGGTCCTGAAACCCTCCGGGATAGCGGTCGAGAAAGTCCCTCTCCGCTATTTTCAGCTTTTCCCAGTTCATTACGACTCCTTATAGCGTGCTTCCCATATCAACCATCCTGGAGAAAGAACTCTCCGAAGACAGTATAATACTCCGGGTAGACAGAGCTCTACAATGGTACAGGCGTCCTCCCCGGGGGCACACGCATAAAAAAAAAGCACAGAACCAACTGTGCTTTTTCTTTCATCAAAGGAGGATTCACCCCCTTATCAAATTCCAAAAGGAATCTGTTTCAATTAATCTGAAAAGAAGCTATAGAAATTGTTGGACTACTCTCATCGTTCATATTATATAACTCCTTAATGTTCTATTTTTTGTTCTTGCGAACCTACTTATAATATATAACTGCAGAGGTCCGGGCGCAAGAATTATCTGATTTTTTTTACTGATGAAAGGCAGGATCTCAAGCTCCGGCATACAGTCCTTATCAGCTGGACAGATCGAAATCATGATCCAGCTGTTTCTGAAAGGCGTTGTAGATATAAGTTCTGATGCGGCTTTTCATTTTATCCCCGGGATCCATTCGAAAAAGGAAAACATAGAGAGTCTCCTCTCCCGCAACGGCTCGTGTTCCCATAAGAATGGCATCACAGCTGACGATTACGCCTTTCAGACGCAGCTGCATATTCCGCACAAGCTGATTCTTAACCAGGCTTACAGGAGACGTCATGTAGCAGGACATTCCGACGGAACTGATATCCTGAATACTACCGGTAGCATCAACACCCTCATCCGTAAAGCGAACCACCGATTTTTCCTCATAACGGCACTGATAACGCAGGTACTTCCTCCGTCCCTTCACCTCGTTCGCCGTCAGGACCTTCAGCATCATATCTCCGGCCGCCTGAACCCCCTGCTTCAGCTGAATAAAACCGCACCGGATCCCCAGTTCCAGCAGATAGTACTGAATCTGATCCTTTGCAGAGATTCTAAAAGAGAGGATGCCGAGGAGTATATCCGGACAGTTCCGGTTCATATCTTCAATATAGAGCTGCCACTCGGATTCGTTCATGGCGGTGTCAATATTCAGAAAGAAGACACTGTCGGGATAAGCTCTGAAAAGATGAGGAATCTTCACATGCTCCCTCAGAGTATAGACTTCGTATTCCCGCTCTGAAAGAAGGTCCATCAGGGGACCGCGGACCAGATCCGGCGGATGTACAAAGAAAATTTTTTTACCCTGAAAATCCTGATTCGATTTCATATTCCTCCGCAACAGTTGGGCTCCAGAACAGAACTGTATTGATATGTTCCATCCCGTTTTTCCGGCATTCCCGACCAAAGAGGCAAAGCCCCCCCAGAAGAGAGTATATCGCATTGGAAAAACAGTGGGAATGGGCCGGAATTACAATAATAGAATCAAGTTATCTATCAGATAGAATAGGATTTCAGCCGGCTCCCGGGCCTGATTCCTATCCTGTAGGCCCGGCCTCTTCAGCGTTCCCCCTGTCCGCTAGGGAGAAAAAAAGGGAAATATGACTTTGATCCGGCTCCGGCACGATCCTCCTACTCAAGAGCGTCCAGAGTCTTCTGAAGAGCCGCCTTTACCCCGGAGAACTCCACGTCCTGAGCGATGCAGTAGTCCCTGACCGCATCGGCCCGGGCTCCCATGGGCATTCCCAGGGCGTCCTCAATCTGATCCCGGCTCAGCCCCCGGTCCAGAAGATCGGCAAAGGTGGTTTTCCCTTTTATCTCAGTCAGCTCTTGCTCATCATGAGAATCCTCCGTCCCTGCGGTATCTGCTGTATGGACTGCAGCATCTTCCAGAGATACGATCCGCCCTTCATGAGCCGCCAGAGCTTCCGCCGGGCTGGAACCTTCCTTCTTAAGGATATTGTAGGCCGGACGGGGCAGGGCCGTATCGTCTTCGGGCATATAGGGACGGTCAAGATAGAGGGCGACAAAAAGCCGCATACTGTCTGTTCCGATCTCCCGGCCGTCAATCATGCCGTAAAGCTCCTCAAAGATTTTGATCTGCAGAGAGGCTGGATCCTCCACCCCGGAAAGGCCATAAGCCTGTGCCAGGGTTTCCACTGGAATGTCAAAGGCCTTTTCCAGATCCCCCAGAGAATAGGAACCTCTGATATCGCCGGGATCGTATTCCCCCGCCAGTTCTCCCTCCCTGTAAACAGCCGGGATCTTGGAACTTTCGGTCCGCCAGTATCCGTTTATCATGGTTCCGCCGATTCCCAGAAAAAAGAAAAGGGGCAGTACAATTGCCGCCGTGTTCGCCCGTATTCTCATACCTGCTCCTCCTTGTATCCGGGAGTTCTGAATTCGAGTGTCTTTTCCACGGGACAGGCTCCCTCTTCAGAGACACACTGATAACAACTGATGCACTGATGATTCCGAACCGTAGAACTTTCGGAAACTCTGATATTCATGGGGCATACAAGGTCGCATTTCCGGCAGGCGATACAGCTTGACGCGTTACGTCTCAGAGGGAAAAGTCTGAACAGATTAAAGAGACCGAGAACCGCTCCGTAAGGGCAGGCATACTTGCAGAAGGGCCGCTCCACAAAAAAGGACAGGATAAGAACCGCAGCCAATACGGCAAATCCGCTGAGAGCGACTTCTCCCGTCCAGAACTGAAAAAGAGCATAGTAGGGATCCACCGAAGCAAAGATCAGCTCTCCTGAACGGGCTGTCATAACGAGAACCCACAGCAGAACCAGATAACGGAGATAACGCAGATAAGCGTCGAGGCCGGCCGGGATAAACCGGTTGTATTTCCTGCCAATAATCCGCCGTCCCAGTCGGCCCGCAGCCTCCTGAACCGTCCCGAAGGGACAAAGCCAGCCGCAGAACAGAGGCCCCATAAGCAGAGCGGAAACGAATACAATCATCATTAGAACCAGATTGGATTCATGAGTCTTCTTCACAAAACTTCCGGCCGTCAACAGACGATGAAGGGAGACCACCCCCCCAAAGGGACAGACGGCATGAAGCGACGCCTCCGCCACAAAGGGAATTCCCTTCCCCGTTTCGGACAGAGTATGGTTGACGGCGATCAGGAACGCCACAACGAGAAATAGAATCTGTACGAGAGTCCTGATTCGCGGTTTTGATTTCATTGACGTCTCCTATAAACAAATAAGTTAAAACCATATTAGCGGCAAAAAAACAGAGGCCGTGAGCTTCCTGTTTTTAAGAATAGCGCGCTTTTAAAGGGGCCGGCCTGCAAATACAGCCTCTAACCGGCAGAGCATCCCCCGGAGAATCCATCTCATAAAGCCAAGACAGCCCTCTTCAGACAGGTCTCGTTTTTTTACTGGCTTTATCTTTGATAACTGTACATTCCTAATTGTTTAACAGAAAACAAAAATTATCCGATCGCTGTGAGGAAGAAACCCTCAATTAAGTTTATGGTATTCCATGAGGGGCTACAAGTTTTTTCATTTAAAAAAAGATCTGTAACGGCCGCCAGACTGCAGTATAAAATCCGGTATAAACAATATTACAGGGTCCTAACAATATTATTGACTTCTATGGCTATTAATGGTCTTGTTAGAACAGAAACAGTACAGCAAGGATGAAATTCACCAATGAAAAGACTCATTTACACTCTTATGCTTCTGGTTGCAGGAACTCTGTTTGCCGCCGGGAATGCAGACAGGAACGAAACTCCAGAGGAACTGAATATCTCTTATGTGAAATCCCCCTTCAACCTTCAAATTATGGTTATGAAGGATCTGGAACTTCTTGAAAAAGAGTTTTCTCCTGACGGGATTCAGATTATATGGCATGAAATTACTTCGGGTGCCAAGCAGGCGGAAGCCATGGCAGCCGGTTCACTGGATATAGCGTCAGTGATGAACACAGCCTCTGTTATCATTACCAATGCCGCTGGCAATCCCGTAGATATCATCGCCATGGTCAGCCGACCGGAGCAGACTTTTGCCGTTATGGTAAGAGAAGACGGCCCCCGTACGGTAAAGGAGCTGGAGGGAGCGACTGCAGCCGGCCCCAAGGGAACCGTGCTTCATCAGATGCTGGAAGGCATAAAGACGAAGGAAGGCCTTGAATCACTGAAACTGATATCCATGGGGCTGCCCCAGTCTCAGTCGGCCCTTCTCTCAGGAGATGTGGATGCCGCTCTACTGGCCGGGGCCCTGATCATCAAAACCCGGGAAGCGGGAGGAAGAGTCCTGACCACCTCCGAAGGCTATGCGGTTCCCCGGCTGGTATCCGCCAGTCCACGCAGCTTTCGGGAAAAGCACCCGGAGATTGTGGATCGCTACCGCAGGGTTCAGGAAGAGGCATACGACTATATTATGAACCAGCAAAAGCAGGCCCTCGCCATCGGTGCGGCCGAACAGGGACTGAGCGCTGAGGATGCGCTTGATCTCTATATGCGTTCGGGAATGGCAAAATCGTTCACCAGAAGTGATCTGGACGGATTGAAGGAAGATGTTGATTTTCTGCTTGAACTGGAAATGATCGAAAACGACATCGATCCGGCGGAGTTCATCCCCGAAGAACTCTATGCGGACTGACCTTTCCGCCATGAAACAACAGAGCTAAGTGGCACGGCCATATCAGTTTTTAAACCGTTTTCGAAGCAGGTCCGGGGGGCTGGGCCTTATCCCCCCCCTGGTCCTGATCCTCCTCTGGTCGACGGCCTCGCACTACAGCTGGGTGAATCCCTATCTATTACCCTCGCCGCTGCGCATCCTGAATTCGGCTTACAAACTTGCCCTTACCGGTGATCTTTTCCGTCATCTGGGAGTCAGTTTTCTAAGGGTTCTCTCAGGATTTCTCGTTACCCTGGGAATAGCTGTTCCCATGGCCTTTCTGATGCACGCTCTTCCTCTGCTGAAAAAGCTCCTCAAGGGAACACTGGAATTTCTCCGCTCCGTACCGCCCATCGCGGCCATTCCCCTGCTCATCCTCTGGTTCGGAATAGGAGAGGCGTCAAAGACCGCAGTTATCGTCATGGCCTCCTTTTTTCCTGTCTTCCTGAACCTTCTGAGCGGCTTGAATAATATAGATGGACGCTGGAGGGAACTGGCTCGCTCACTGAGGCTGGGTCGGAGAGAATTTATCCGCTTTATCCTTTTTCCCGCTGCCTTTCCCTCCTTTCTGACAGGAATTCAGCTGGGGCTCAGCTACTGCTGGAGGGCACTGATGGGAGCGGAAATGATCGCTGCCGCTTCGGGACTGGGTTATCTGATTCTGGATTCCCAGGAGATGGGACGGGTGGACAGGGTATTCGTCGGCCTGATTACCCTGGGAATCTGCGGCGTCCTTCTGGATAAGCTTCTGATCAGAGTCTTCAACATATTCGTCCCCTGGAAAGATCTTGAGGAGGAGCAGGAGTGGTAGGACTCAGCCTGAAATCCCTGAATAAGGCCTATCAGAGGGACGGAAAAGCTGTTCATGCGGTCCGGAATATCAGCCTGGATCTTGAGCCGGGAAGCTTCACCGCTCTCATCGGCTATAGCGGCTGCGGAAAGACGACTCTTTTAAGAACCATAGCAGGCCTGGAGCAGCCCGACAGCGGCCTGGTAAATATCAAGCCATTCGATGCCTGGCCGGCCGTTGTCTTCCAGGATCCCCGTCTTCTCCCCTGGATGACCGTTCGCAAAAACCTTCTTCTCGCCCTGAGACGAAGAAAAGCGGGAAACAGTAACCGGCAGAGAGACAGAAAAAGAGTCCGGGAAGCTTTGAGACTGGTAGGCCTCGATGACTGCCGAAACTCCTATCCCCATGAGCTGTCCGGCGGTATGGCTCAGAGGGCCTCGCTGGCCAGAGCGCTCTGCCAGGAATCAAGCTTTATCCTGATGGATGAGCCCTTCTCGGCTCTGGACGCCCTGACCCGCAGCAGCCTTCAGAAGGAACTGCTCAGCCTGTGGCGAAAAAGGAAGAACACCATACTCTTTATCACTCATGATATCGCCGAAGCCCTTTTTCTGTCCGGAAGAATCCTCATTATGAGGGAGGGCCGCATTACAGCGGATCTGAAAAAACAGGAGTGGAAGGATGCAGAGGATCCCCTGTCTCTGATCCACGCCCTGATGGACAGGGACTGTCCCTCCGAAAAGCGTCATATCAGGGGAGGAACTGATTAATTGTACTTGAGAACCTTGTTGAAAAACCGGCTCACACGGCTGTCCGTCCCCCCGGCAAACATCTGTTCGGGTGCACAGGAAGCAATCAATCCCCCATCTCCGATAAAGAGCATATGATCCGCCGCCTGCCGGGCGAATCCCATCTCATGTGTCACAAGAACAAGACGCATTCCCTCATTTTTCAACTCGCCGATAAGGTCCAGGACCTCGGAGGTATATTCCGGGTCCAGAGCCGAAGTCGGTTCGTCCAGCAGCAGAAACTCGGGACGTATGGCCACGGCACGGCATATGGCGATCCGCTGCTTCTGTCCGCCTGAAAGCTGGGCCGGCTTCTTGAAAGCCTGATCAGCCAGCTGAAAACGCTCAAGCAGGACCAGAGCCTCTTCCCTGGCGTTTTCGGGAGAATAACCGTGAACCCTCACCAGAGGAAGGGTAATATTCTCCAGGGCCGTCAGATGGGGAAAAAGGTTATAGGCCTGAAAGACCATCCCCAGTCTTTTCCTGTACTCCCGCAGAGTCTCTTCACTGCCGTACTCGACGGGATGGGAATTCACAAGGATCTCACCGCAGGTGGGCGTTTCCAGTCCCGCTATAAGACGCAGCAGAGTGGTCTTCCCCCCTCCCGAGGGACCGATCAGGACCAGAGAGCGCACATCCTCCAGCAGAAGATTCACACTGTCCAGAACCTTAAGCTCCCCGTAGCTTTTGGAGAGATCCGCAAGCTCAAGTCTCATAGCTGAACCTCCTCTCAAGAACACGGGTCAGACGGCTGATGGGCAGAGTAAGGACGAGGTAGCCCAGGGCCAGAGGAACATAGGCTTCCATGGTGGAAAAAGTATTGGCATTCATCTCCCGGGCGGCCATGGTAAATTCCTTGATGGCGATAACCGACAGCAGGGAAGAGTCCTTGATCAGCGAGGCCAGCTGCCCCGCCAGAGCCGGGAGTATCCTTGTA
The DNA here is from genome assembly GCA_963556075.3 of Oceanispirochaeta sp. Classification (GTDB taxonomy): domain Bacteria; phylum Spirochaetota; class Spirochaetia; order DSM-2461; family DSM-2461; genus Oceanispirochaeta. The sequence goes on from CAUVYB020000002.1 coordinate 1,304,220, forward strand.
ATGACCTGGGGGAAGATCACATAGCGATAGGTCTGAACGGGGGAGAACCCCAGGGACCGTGCCGTCTCCCGCTGACTCTCTCCGACGCTCTCCACCCCCCCGCGTATGATCTCGGCTATATAGGCTCCCGAAAAGAGAGCCATCACCAGCACACCCACCACAAAGCGGTTGTTCAGTCCCGCGGCGTTGGCGATAACATAGAAAAAGATCAGAATCTGTACGAGAAGGGGTGTTCCCCTGACCAGTTCCACATAAAAAAGAGAGAGGTAGCGATAGGGAAGGAAGGAACTGCTCTGTCCCAGTCCGAACAGAACCCCCAGCACCATGCTGAGCACCAGGGCGAACAGGGAAATAAGCAGAGTCATACCGTAACCCTTGAGAAAATTCATCCTGTAGTCATAGATCGTATCCCAGGCGAAACGGTATCCCAGCCGGCTGAAACCGAACCAGAACACCGCTGCCAGAATAAGAGCGACAACGGTCCAGCTGAAAAGGTGGGCATGTCTGTTGTCCCTGCCCACCTTTTCCCGAAGCCAGGTTCTGTCTCTTATTCCCATCCGGTTCTACTCATCTATGGCGAAGAAGGAGGGCAACCCGGCTTCGTCAAAGACCTGCTTCATCTCAGCCAGGTATTTTTTCTCAAGATCTTCAAATCCGCCTGAAGTTCTGAACTCACGGATAAAGGCATCCACCTGCTCTTTCAGATCGCTACGCCCCTCTTTCATGGCGACGGCCCATCCCCCCAGGGTCCCCGGAAGGTTTTCCAGATTGACGAATGTGGAGTCAGGGAATTTTTTCTGCAGCTCGAATGTGGTCAGACCGTCATAGATAAAGGCATCCACCTTTCCCTGGGAAACCTCAAGGGCGCAGGCCGCCACCTCATCAAAGATCTGGATATTGCCGGCCGGAAGATTCTCCTGTGCCCAGATGGCACCGATGGTTCCCGACTTGACCGCTACCTGAACGCCCGCGGCGGAAAGATCTGTGTAATCCTTGACATCCGAGCCCTTGTGTATCAGCAGGGTAACGCCGGATGCGGCATAGGGAATGGAAAAATCAACAACCTTGTCCCGTTCCTCTGTGATACTCATGGAGGAGATAATAAGGTCGGCCTTCCCCGACTGTATGGAGGGGATCAGTCCCGTCCATGCAGTATTCTCGATCTTTACCGGCCGTCCGAGATATTCACCCAGGGCATAGGCCGTATCCACCGAGATCCCCGTAGGGGTTCCGTCGGCCTCAGCCATTTCAAAGGGGGGAAACTGCAGCTCCATGGCGACAATCAGAGGCTCTGCAGAGTCTGCCTTCCCGACCGTATCAGCAGGACTTTCACCGGCCTTTTTCGTACATCCGCTCAACATAATAAGTCCAACGGCCAGAAGCAGGGCCGCTCCGTATCTTCTCATCATAAAATTACTCCTTGTCAGAAACGACACCGGTCAGGTTCCTCTCCAGAACCGACAGATCATCCATCAGCCTTATCCGTGTCTCCACGGGCATATCTCCGTATATTTCCTTAATAATCTCAGACGAAACCTCTTGAAACACCCTTTCCAGCATCCGCCCTTCCGGAGTCAGTTCCACCAGAATACTGCGTTTGTCCTCCGGACAACTTCTCCGACAGATATAGCCTAGCTTCTCGAGGGTATGGGCCATCCCGGTTATGGTGGACTTCGCCCGTCCGCTGGAACGGGCCAGGTCGCCCAGCGGCAGCGCTTCGGATGCTCTGAAAAGAGGAACGAGCAGCTGCCCGTGAGCCGGAACAATGCCATGAATTCCCCGGGAAACGAGCTTATCCATGATGCCCCGGTTAGCTTCCGCCCTTATGCGCGACAGAAGATCCACGATCCCGTTCCAGTCGGTCATACATAACTCCCCTATTAGTCTTAACTTTAGTTCGCCACCGAATAGGTTTCAAGGAGATCTATCCGAATCCCATTTTGTCAGACTCTCTCCCCGGCGGCAGGCCGGTATCAGAATGTCAGAGATTTCTCAATGGCTCCGACGGGGCAGACCGTCGCACAGCTGCCGCAGTCATCACAGCGTTCGGGAAGAACTCTGTAAGGCTCTCCCTCCTCGATGGCTTTGAAAGAACAGATCTCTTTACAGGCTCCGCAGGCGATGCAGGCTTCAGTAATTGAGGGACCGGCAGGATTGAATGTCATTCCGCCGAAGGATCCCCTGGTACGGAGAACCTTATGGTCTCTGCTCTTCATCTCAAAATCCGCATCGAAAATCTCGACCTTCGCCTTATGGATTACAAAATTCCCCTCTTTCATAGTGGGGTATTTCTCCATATCCCTGGCCGCCGTCTTCAGGGCCTCATTGCTTTTGGCCTTCTCTATAATTTTCTCAGGGGCGACCTTGCGGACCTCTCCGATAATTCTGATGGAAAAAACAGGCGGAAAAATGGGTGTACCGTCCTTCTCGTGTCCGAGTATAGATGTATCGGAACAGCCGCAGACCGTGACCCTACCGGTTTCTAGCAGCTGCCTGCAGAAGGGTTTATTGATCATTGTCCTGAAATAGATCCCTTCATCATCAAAACCGTTGAAATGAGCCACCCTGGAGTGAACTTCGTCCCCGTAAACGGTAGAGAACACCAGAACTCCGATTTTATCTGCATAGCCGTAGACCTCTTCAATCGTCATAGCAACCCTCCCCAGTCTATTTGTTCGTGACCTAACTAAATATAATTCGTCGCCGAACTATTTGTCAATCCCTTCTTTCGCCGAACCTGTATTGACGGTTAATGAAAAATCAGACTGATGGAATTACGCCCCCTGATACGAACAGAGTACGGTCCTGTTCCGTCCCTGCTCTTTTGCCGTATATAAAGCTATATCCGCCCGTTCAAAGACCTCTTCGAAGCTCACGGAAGCGCCCGCTTCAGGAATATGTTCACAGACTCCGAAACTCGCCGAGATCCTCAAAGCAAGGTCTCCTGTTTCGATCCGCAGAGAATCAATGGCCTGTCGCAGCCTTTCGGCAATAGAATAGGCCGTCTGCCCGTCTGTCTCCGGGCAGAGAATACAGAATTCCTCTCCGCCGTAGCGGCCGAAGACTTCTGACGATCGGAGCTGTCTGCCCACAGTATCGGCGACCCTGACCAGGACTTTGTCTCCCGTCATATGGCCGTAATTATCATTGACCGCCTTGAAGTGATCCAGATCAAAAAGAATGAGCGAGAAGCGCGTTCCCTCTCTTTCGGCCCCCGACAGAAGTTCCTCGGCTCTGCTCATAAAAGAGCGGCGATTTGAGATCCCCGTCAGATCATCGTTCACAGCCTGAATTTCAAGCTTCTTCATCAGATTGAAGGTCGAGGAATCGTCTCTCATATGGATAAGCCAGCCGTCTACCCGTCCCCCTTTTTCACGGATCCTGGTTATGGTAAGTCTGTAGTGATGATCTTCGGACTCATAGCACAGGACCCTGCTGCCGTCGGCGGAATTACAGAATGCGCCGCTCTCCCGTAAAAAGACCGTGAAATCATCACTCTTCTCTTTCAGGGACTGACCTATTCGGAAAGAGGAGAGAAGGCGGGAACTTCTACCCATGGCGTTGATGTCCAGGACCACCAGGTGACGGTCAATGATCAGCAAAGAATCCCGGACCTTGTCAACAGCCAGATTTCTCACGATCTGGGAGACATCCAGCATCTTGAAGCGAAACAGGGCCACAGACAGAAAGAAAACAGTAATAAAAAAGACAAACGGCTGGGTATCCAGATGGGTGATACTGGAACGTTCGGGATTCAGTATGGCCAAGACCGTCGGCAGGATTCCTCCCACAAGGACAAGAGCCGTCTGAATCCTTACGCTGCCCTTCACCCGGAACAGATGGATCAGCAGGAGGAGCTCGGCTATAATGGAACAAGCCACGAGAAAGATAAGCTGAATTCTGTGCCAGAGACCGCTTTCATACTCCACAACAGGAAAATCTCCCCCCTCCAGAAGAACACAGCTCCGGTACAGATAATCGATATGCCTGCCGCTGAGGGTAATAATCCCGATAACCAGGGGAAGGAGAAAGAGTAAAATGGTAAAAATAAGAGTTCCCTTTTTCTGCCTTACAAAACGTATGGAAAAAAGGAGGAAAGCCGGAGCCGTAAAACTGGCCCAGAAAACCTCAAACTTCATGATTTCAAGAATACGTTCCAGAGACTGGGCATTGATCTCCATGGCGTACCCCAGTGAATAAAGAGCGATGGCAAGTGTGAAAAAAGAGAATTCCTTGGCGCCGTAAACGTCTCGTCTCTGCAAAGCATAGGCCGAGAGATAGATAGAGAGAACGGATGAAAAAATAAGCAGCAGTCCCCAGCGGACCGATTCCTCAGAAAAAATCACAGAAACCATCCTTTTGAGAACGACAGACTTCTGAAAGGGGAACTCATCAATGGCATATAATATTCTACCTTATTCTAGAGGCAAAACAATGGGAAAAATTCCCATTCCCATTAATCCCTTCCGATGAGAAATGAAAATTTGTTCAAGAACTCTTTATTAAACAACAAAAGGAATAGGAATATAATGGAGGCCATGAAACCATACAGCACCCTCATAGCTCTGATCCTGCTCCTCTGCCTTGCGATCTCAATTTCAGCGGATGATAGGAAAGAACCCGTCGTAGCCGTCGTTCTGGCGGGGGGAGGAGCCCTTGGATTCGCCCACGTGGGAGCCCTGCAGGTCCTGGAGGAAGAGGGCATTCGACCTGATTATGTAATCGGAGCCAGCATGGGAAGTATCATCGGGGCTCTATACTGTGCCGGATATACTCCTCCGGAACTGGAAGAGATCATACGGAACACTGACTGGAAGAATACCCTGCTGGACAGCTTCGACCGCAGGGAGCTGAGTTTCAACAGAAAGAAGCACGAAAGCGATTATCTGCTTTCCATAGGGCTGGACAAAAACAGAAATATTGACGAAGCGGGCTTCTCCCAGGGACAGCATGTGATAGAGCTTCTGGATGATCTGCTGTCCCCCCGGATCAGCGAAACCGATTTCGATGACCTGCCCATACCCTTCAGGGCCGTAGGAGTGGATCTTCTGACCGGTGAAAAGGTGGTATACGAAGAGGGAGACCTGAAAACGGCCGTCCGGGCCTCCATGGCGGTTCCCGGGATATTTACACCGGTCCAATACAGGGGCCGTTATGTCATCGACGGCGGCTGGGTAGAGAATCTGCCGACAACCGTGGCCCGGGATCTGGGTGCGGATATCGTGATTGCCGTATCCCTTTTCTCCATGACCGATGATATTGAAAAGCTCTCCACACTGGCGGGGCTGAGTGCTCAGGCGGATCAGATCAGAACCATGGACAGAAACACAGCCAGCGCCGCAGCCGCGGATTTGATCATATCCCCTGACCTGACAGGCTACAATATGGGCGACTTCGAACAAGGCATTCCCCTGATGTCCCTCGGCTATGCCGCGGCCGCCTCACAAAGACAGGAGATCCGAACTCTTGCGGCAGGCAGAACCTCCCCCTCCCGGGCGATGGAGAGAGTACAGGGAGATCCGAGAATAGAGATCCGCTGGATCAGCGTTGAAAAGACCGATGACAAGAAAACCGTCAACAGGATCAAGTCGACCCTGGAAAATGAGATGGGTTACAGCCCCCGCAGCTCTGAGCTGAGACGGCAGATTTACAAGCTCTACGACAGCGGGGATTATACTCATGTCTGGTACCGTCTCCTTCCCGCCTCCGACGGCAGATACGACCTGATTATAGACGCCCCGGTCCGAAGGAAGGACAAGGACAACCTGAGTGCCTCCCTTGATTTCGGATCCTATCTTAACGAGTCAAAAATCTCCGACTTTCATATGAGGATCGCCTACCAGAACTGGTTCGGCAGAGATATGAACAATCTCTCCTTTCTGGAGCTGGGGGTCTCTGAATTTCCCTCCCTGACAGGGGGGATAGGATACACGCCGAGCTGGGGAGACGGGCTGCTCGCGCTCAGGGGGGGCGTTCTTCAGCAGAACCGTTTCTTCTACGAAAAGGATTCCATCGACTCCGAATATATCCTGGGCAAGCTCGGAGGAAGCCTGTTCTATGATCAGGCTCTGTTCAGACGATTCGAACTATCACTGGGCACATACGGCAGACATAGCTGGACTGATCGAAAAGTGGGATCGAATGCCTACCCGGAGGAGGACTGGGAGCGCTACGGCGCAAAGGCTATCATCCACATAGATACACTGGACAGAGCCCTCTCTCCCTCCAGAGGAATCAATGCACTCTTGATGAATGATGCCTCATTCGATGATTCCGGAGAGTTCTCCTCCCTGGTGACCACTGCGGGAGAGCTGTTCATTCCCCTTATTCCCGGCGACAGAGGCAGCCTGTTTGCGAGAGGAGAATTCCAGACCGTCGTATTGGGAGAACTCAAGACAATGGAACTGCCGTCCCTGGGGACAGCCTTTCCCATTTACGGCTACTTCCCTCAGGAGCTTAAGGCTGAAAATGTCGCCATGGCCGGGCTGGGAATGCGCCTGCGGATAGCCTCTCTCCCCTACACCATTGGAAACGACATCTATCTGCAGTTGGCGGGCAATAGCGCCGCCCTCTGGTTTGAAGAGGAGGCCGACCGTTTCATGGACTATGATTATTTCCATGGTGCAGCCCTGTCCCTGCAGCTGAGTACTCATCTGGGAGAGCTGGAGGCGGGACTTTATCTGAACAGGGATGCAAGATGGACCCTCTTTGCCGGTATATCCTCATCCACAACATTTTTCGATGATCTTTATTATTGATACGGTCTTTCTGACGGGTGCAGAGCTCGCTCCAGATGCTCAATGAGTTCATTATGAGTGAAAGGCTTCTGGATAAACCCTCCCAGTCCTTTGCTGATCAACTCGTGCAGATTTTCATCCCGGGTATAACCTGACATGATGAGAAAGGGACAGGGGGAGTTTCTCTTTTTCAATTCAAGGAAGAGCTCTCTGCCGCTCATCTCGGGCATTATCATATCGCTGATAATCAGAACGAGCTTCTTGTTCTCAGCCTCCCAGATATCAAGAGCCTCTTTCCCGTCTGAAGCCGTTATGACCGCATACCCTATCGTCTCCAGCTGAGCTTTGACGGTGAAACGTATCATCTCCTCATCATCGACCAGAAGGATGGTGCCGCTTCCCTTGCGTTCGTTCTTTTTAACGGGCTCTTTCTTCCGGGCGGGAGCGGCGGAACAGGGGAAGTAGAGACTGAAAGCGGTTCCCCTGTCTATACGACTTTCAACGGAGACAGCCCCCTTGTGGTCCCTCAGGTTGGCGTACACAGAGGCCAGCCCGAGACCGGTTCCCTTTCCCTTCCCCTTGGTTGTAAAGAAAGGTTCGAAAATCCGATCCAGATGTTCAGGAGGAATTCCGCATCCCGTATCCTCCACCCTGACAACGATAAAATTTCCGGGTGTCAGTTCGAAGGGCGAATGCATGCAGAACTCCTGATTCAAAGACCGGTTGACAACGGAGAAGGTGAGTGTCCCCCCCTCAGGCATAGCATGGGAGGCATTGATGGCCAGATTCATAAGACTGTTTTGGACAGCCGAGAAATTTCCCATAAGACGGGGACTTGCCGGCTCCCCTTCTCTCCGGATACTGATCCCCCGGTCTATTGTCCTTTCCAGAAGAGACAGTGTTTCATCAAGGACCTCCCGGATATCGATGGAAGAGATTTCAAGAGAACCTTTTCTTCCAAAGGCCAGAAGCTGAGCAGTCAGTGCCGATGCTCTTTCCGAGGCCTCCAGTATCAGCTTGATAAATGATTCCGCTGTTTCATTTTCCTTACATATCGGTTTGAGAAGAGAGGCTGCCCCCGATATCCCGGCCAACATATTGTTGAAGTCATGAGCCACCCCTCCTGCAAGCTGTCCGATGGCATCCATCTTCTGTGAATGGTCCAGCTTCTCTTTCAGCAGGGTTCGTTCCGTAACGTCATCAATACGGATAACGGCGCCCTGCACCCTCTCGTTGTCCAGAGGATAGATGGTGATGTCCACGATAGCTTTCTGACCGTTGATTATCCGCTCCCGCCCCGAGGCATATCTGATCTCACCGCTTTTCATGGCCTCAAAAAGATTCTGTTCATCATCTCCCTGTGGCGGGAAAACGTCCAGAAAAGGGCGCCCCGAGGCCTCTGACTTGGAAATCCCTGTCATCCGCTCCGCACTGCCGTTCCACTGGGTGACCCTCCCTTCCGGATTCAATCCTATCAGGGCGGAAGGCATGGATTCTATAATATTGGAGATGAGAACCTGGGCCTTGATCAACTCATCCTCTATGCGCTTGCGTTCCAGAATCTCACGGTTTAAATCTCCGATTTTTCGGTTTATGGCCGCCTGCATATCGTTGAAACTTCCCGCAAGATCGCCAATCTCGTCCCGGGATGAAACGGCTATCTCCTGGCCGGGCCCCCCGTCGGAGATCCTTCTGGCTGCGGTGGCAAGGGACTGAATGGGACGGATAAAGCGAATCATCAGAACGCTGATCAGTACCACAATTAAGACCGTTGCGGCACAGAGGATAATCAGGAAGATCCGCCGAAAGCTGCTTACATCCGCATATTTTACAGACAGAGGAACGGTATAGCAGAGAGTCCACTCCCAGGGCTCGAACTCCCGGAACAGATACCATTTGGGATCCCCCTCATAAAGTCTGACGAAGCTGCCTTCCTTCTCCTTTATCATTGTCTCGACCCAGCCGTAGTTTTCAATCAGCTCCCCGCCCTGCCTGACAGGGTGGAGCATCAGATGACCGCGGCTGTCCAGAATAAAGGGATAAACGAGATTCCCGTCATTGTAATAGCTTTCTTCAAACCGGGAGAGGACCCGTTCCTGAAAATCATCTTCATACGCGTCCACCAGCCCCGTTTGCTGAAGCCTGGTATAACTCCTGTTCAGCTCATCCCACAGTATCTGCAGACTCTTCTCATAAATCTGATTCTGACTCTTGTCGATGATGTTCATAAGCTGCCTGTCTGCAATAATAAAAATACAGGACAGAGCGGCAAGGAGGGTTCCGAGAACCGGTATGAGTAGTTTAAACGTGATCCCTTTGATTCTCATAGCCCATCCCTCGGGGGAACATCAAAAGGCAGGTACCTACCGTCCTGCAGGGTATTCGTCCGGGATACTGAGCTGTTTTTCCTGTAAGCCAATGTATTTCCTCTGTTTATAAATTAGATTCACAGAGACCGAAATGCAAGAAAACAGTACCTTGACGACAGCAGATATCTCAAAAAAAGGGAAACTGCGGACTGGATAAACAGGCCGTCTCTATTATAATAAAAGGTCATTATGGAAACAAAAATGAAAGAAGAAGATCTGGAAAGGGTCAGCGGCATCTCCCGCTATCATGAAAGGATGTGGATCGAACGGGATGGCGAAGGAAAGATCAAACAGGTCTACGATCTCGACCTGAATCCTATAGACAAGAAGATGCTCTACCTCTCCTTTGAAAGCGTGACGCAGGACGGCGGATTCAGCTATAAGGGGGAGTTTATCGAATTCCCTGATATCCGCGAGTACGCCCGAAAGAGGGCCCACGGTTACCAGAGACGGAATTACGGGCACAGCCCGGACAAAGGCTTATAGGATTTTCTTGACCCGCCCGACCTGACCGTCTTCCAGCCTCACCTTGATACCATGGGGATGGAAGGCGGAATTGGTCAGTATGTCCCTCACCACTCCCCGGGTAAGTGTTCCGCTTCTCTGATCCTGTTTCAAAACAATATCCACCGTAAGCCCCGGGCTGATATCACTTCTGTTCTGTCCACTCATCACTCACCTCACAACACTCTTTTCCGTCCAGGGGGCTACGGCATTCGGTCACGCGGTTCCGTCCGTTCTCTTTGGACTGATACAGAGCCTTATCGGCCCACCCCAGATAGTTCTCCAGACTCTGACTGTACTCAGGGATCCCTGAACAGAAACCGACACTGATCGTCACACGCCCCTCTATTCCCGGATGATCGATGCTGCCGACCGTTTCTCGAAGCCTGTCCAGAACGGGAAGAGCCTGTCCCGGAGCCGTTTCGGGCAGAATCAGAACAAACTCTTCTCCACCGAAGCGGAAGATGGAATCCATCCCCCTAATCGCTTCTTTACAGACAGTGGCGATTTTTTTTAGTACATTGTCTCCCTCGTCATGACCGTAACGATCGTTCACATGCTTGAAATGATCTATATCCAGGAGGGCTAAACTGATGTAGGTCTTGTTCCGTATGGCCGTCTCAAAAAGAAGACGTCCCTCCAGGTCCAGCCTGTGCCGGCTTCCCAGAGCCGTCAATGAGTCGGTCATGGCCATGGAGTAGGCCTCCTCATGAAGCATGGATCGTTCCATAGCCATAGCGATCTGATCGCCGATGATTCCGGCAAGCTCCATATGATGAGAATTGAACTGCCCCTTCTGCAGCCCGTCCAGGGCTATCAGCCCGATATTGTTCCCATGGGAAATCAGGGGAACTCCTATCCAGGAACAGATCGTTGAAGACGGATCGGGCTGGGTAAAGGCGGGGAAGTCCTGAGCCACATCATTACTGAAGAAAGGCATTCCCTCCTGAATGGCTCTTGTACTCAGACTCCCGGACTGGGGGAAATTAAAACTCAAGGCCATAACCTTTTCGGGATGGGCAAACCCTACAGCTCCGACCACATTCAGTTTCGATTCCCTGAGAACCTGAACACTGCCGCAATCAAAGGGGATGATCCTTTTGATCTCTTCCAGAGTCAGATGAATAAGCTCATTCATATCCATCATTGAATTGATGGATGCCGAAATCTGTCTCAATATTTCCAGTTCATCGGATCGCTGTTTCTCTTTGGCCGCACTCTCCCTGAGCTTGGATTCCGTTTCTTTTAGCACCGTGATATCTCTGTCGGATCCCACGAAGAGATGAGTATTGCCGTCCTCGTCATCACCCACGGCACGTCCTTTTGAAAAGACCCAGCGGTACTCACCGCTATGTGTCCTCATTCGATAAATCTCATGAAAGGTTTTACATTTGCCGCGGGTGATCTCATCAAGGGCTTTGCGGACGGTCTCCCTGTCCTCGGGATGGATCATGTCAAGAAAACCGCTCTCTTTATATTCCAGATTGAAAGACTCCGGAACGTTTTTCCATACGTGACTGCTGAGATTTACACCTGTATGGTAGTTTGAGATAAAGACCCCCACTTCGGACAGGGCATTGAGAAACTCTTCATCTTCAATTAGATCTTCCAGCAGGGTCTTGATATCCAAACAATAATCTCCGGCAAGAGTGGTTTAACTACAATAGCATGATAACTACGATTATACGACAATTAATCATCCGACTTCACACTTCCGGAGAAAAAGAAAAAAGCCCGTCCCGATCTTCTATCCGCGTCAAAAAACAGAGCTTATTCCGATAAGAGAGCGTCCTTTAAGCTCGATACGGCGTCATCATACTCTCCGTCGTTCAGGAAGATCTTCTTTTCGGGCATCATATCGAAAATCCCGCCCCACTTGGCACCGTCCCTGTATTTCGGAACGACATGAAAATGAAGATGGGGAACTGAATCCCCGAAGGAGGCATAGTTGATTTTATCAGGACTGAAGACCTTCTGAACTGCAGCCGCCGCCTTTACAAGATCATCCATAAAATCCTTCTGTTCCTGATCATCCAACTGAAAGACCTCACCCTTATGCCCTTTATTATAGGCGACGATGCAGCGCCCCGGATGGGTCTGCTCCCGGAAGAAGTAGAAGGATGAAACCTTCATATCCGCAATTTTAATCATCAGATCCGAAACTCTGTTATCAAGCATGCAGTACATGCAGCTGTTGTCTTTACTCATAAGAACTCCTTTGAACATCCATATTATCATATTGTATGACAATTTAAAAGCACTGCATTTCATGGAATACAAAAACACTTTCTCCCCCATACTGTTTACAAGCCGGGGGCATCCGTCTTATCCTTTATCTGAGTAAATGGAGAGGTGCCGGAGTGGTCGAACGGGTCTGACTCGAAATCAGGTGTACTGCTTGCAGTACCGAGGGTTCGAATCCCTCCCTCTCCGTTTTTTTTATCCCAATAGTTAGGACACACTATGAAAAGTTTATATGACGAATGCTCTATACGGCAGATGCTCAGTGCCGAACAGTCCTCCGGATTCGGAATGAACCGCATCCAGGCCATCCGCAGTTTTGCTCGGTCTTCAGGATTCAGCAGGATCGGAATCGCCCACTGCATAACCTTCGGCAGAGAGGCCGCTGCGGTCAATAGCTATCTGTCACAGGACTTTGAGCTGTTCCAGGTCGATTGTAAATACGGAAGGCTGAAGGCCGATGAACTGTTTCAGAACGGCAGTTCCAGAATACTCTGCAATCCTGCGGGACAGGCGGACTATCTAAATGGATGCGGCTGTGAGTTGAATATTTCCATGGGGCTTTGCGTGGGACATGATATGATATTCAACAAGAAATCAGAGGCCCCGGTCACGTCCCTCTTTACCAAGGACTTTTCCAACGGTCATAACCCTTCTGCCGCAGTGGATGAGATAAGCAGCATATAGCCCCCCCGACCTGAACTCCGGGGAAGACCCTAACGCAGATAGTACTCTATGGTGGAAACAACTCTAATATTTTTTATATGGGGATTGTTTCCATCCCGGGGGGAGATACTGAACTGCCCCTGGGAAGCCCGTTTGATTCTCCCGAGACGGCTCTGAGAGTCATCGGCGAAGCGCTGAGCCACCTCCCGGGCATTCCTTGTGGCATCCTCTATCATCTCCGGTTTGATCTCGTTCAATCGATTGAAGAGGTACTCGGTCTGATAGGTCGTATCGGAGAAGATAATGCCCAGCCGTCCCAGTTCGGCCAGGGAACTCATCAGCGAGCGGACCTCGTCGATTCTTGAGGAATAAACCGTAATGGTCATGACAGAGCTGTAACGGAAGGGGGCCTCCTGACCGCCGTAGCTGTAGGCCGACTTATCTGTGACCCCGGGAGGTGAAAAGCTTATCTCATCTTCCCGTATCCCCTTCTTCAGAAGAAAGGTTCTGATCCTTTCCGAATCCTCTTCCACGGCGGCATAGAGATCGGCCGCATTGTTTCCCGTCCGGGTGAACTGTATAGGCCAGATCACGACATCGGCAGGATACTCCCGCTCGGAAAGCCCCTTGACCAGCACTGTCCGTTCATAGGATTTAACCCTCACGGCGGCGAGTGAAAGGATGAGACCCAGCCCCAGCATCCCCGCCAGGATGGAGAACCCCAGTATCATGGCGCTTCCTCTTCGTTCATCAGCCATTCATGTCCTCCCACTGCGCTTCCCGGAATCCGACCAGAACCTGATCGCCCTTCACAAAAAGGGGTCTTTTTATCAGCATTCCCTCCCCGGCAAGAAGCTCTGCAGCCTCTTCTGCCGTCATGGAGGGAACTCTCCCTTTCAGTCCGAGCTCCCTGTAACGCCTCCCCGAAGTGTTAAAGAAACTTTTAACAGGCAGTCCGCTGCTCTTTATTATTCCCAGCAGAGTTTCCGCATCGGGAGTCTCCTCCACGATATGAACAGACTCGAACTCAAGCTCTTTCGTCTCAAGCCATTTCAGGGCTTTGCGGCAGGTGGAACAGTTGGGGTATTGAAACAAGAGGGGGCGGCTCACTGATTACTCCTTCGCATTCAGAACGGCATGAACAATATCCGTAAGGTTTTTAATGGTAAAAGGCTTTTGAAGATAGGCGGTTCTCCTATCCCTTTCATCCTCACAAGAGAATATATTGTCCGTATAACCGGACATATACACGGCTTTCAAATCCGGTATCAATTCCAAAGCACAATTAAACAGATCTCTTCCGTTCATCCCCGGCATGATGACATCCGTCAGCAGAAGATCTATCCGAAGACCTCCGTCCCTCAGAAGCTTCAGGGCCTCTTCACCGCTTCCTGCCGTGTAGACCTGATAGGCCTCCTGGGTAAGGATTTCCCGGGCCAGTTCAAGGACTTGCTCATCATCTTCCACAAGAAGAATAAGCTCTCCGGAGACAGAAGATCCGGATCCGGGATTCTGCCTGAGAACGGGATAAGTCCCCTCCTGAGACACGGGCAGATAGATCTGAAAAAGGCAGCCCTCTCCCGGAACGCTCTGTACCTCAATGTCTCCGTTATGCTGCTTGATAATACCATAGACCGTAGAGAGCCCCAATCCCGTTCCCTGTTCTCCCTTCGTAGAAAAAAAAGGCTCGAAGATATGAGCCTGGATTTCTTCATCCATGCCGCTACCATTGTCCCTGAGACTGAGGACGACGCACTCTCCGGGAGTAAGATCCCCGGCGCCACGGCTTTCACTAAGCTCTTTCAGTTCCGTCCTGATCTCCAGTAAACCGCCGTCCGGCATGGCATCCTGGGCGTTGACGGAAAGGTTCATCAGGACCTGTTCTATCTGACCCGAGTCTGCCCTGATCACGGCGGAGGGGGCGTTAAGATCAATATGAAAGCGTATGTTTTCACGTATGGTTCGGCGAAGAAGTTTTTCAAATCCCCGAATGATATCGTCCGGGTTTATCAAGCGATATTCCAGGGCCTGTTTTCTGCTGAATGCCAGAAGCTGCCTGACAAGATCACGGGCCCTCAGACTCGCATCCAGAATAAGCTCCGCCTGAGACTTCCTCTTGTCATCATCGGAAAAACTTAGGGACAGGATCTCACTGTACCCCAGAATAGGCGAAAGCAGATTATTCAGGTCGTGGGCGACCCCCCCGGCGAGACGGCCGATGGACTCCACCTTCTGGGCCTGATGATACTGCTCCTCCATCTTCTTCTTTTCGGTCACATCCCTCAGAAAAGAGTAGAACAGCCCTCCCCTGTAGTCGGTGTACACCGCATTGATTTCCAGTTCTATAACCCTTCCGTCCTTACAACGATGCCGGGTTTCAAAGCGGTCCTTCCCCTTCTCCATCAGGGTTTTGACATGAGCTTTGACCTCTTCGGGTCTCTCCTCATACTCCACATCCATGATACTCATGGTAAAGAGCTCTTCCCGTGAGTATCCGCTCATCCGGCAGTAGATATCGTTGACCTCGAGAAACCGGCCCCTGGGGTCAACGACCCAGAATCCGTCGAAAGAGCTTTCAATGGTTTTTCTGTACTGCGCCTCATCCTCCATGCGTTTGGCCATCTCATCCTTCAGAGCCCGGTTGGCCGCCATCAGTCTTCCGGCGGAAAGGATTTCATTCTGAAGAACCATGGCAAGATAGTCGACGATTACCGAGAGGCCGAGCTTCACATCCTCATACTCGTTCAGAAAGACCCCTTCCATCTTCAAAGCGCCGAAGATATCGCCTTCTCTCTTCAGAGGATAGATCCATGTGGCCTGTGAATAACTGAGAGCCGGCATTTCTTTCATCAACAGCGATCCGTCGTCCTGGGACAGTTCGAGGAAAGTCCCCTCCTCAAGAACCTGCCGGATCTCGTTATCTTCTATGGACGCAATATCCTCAAGCTCTCTGTACACATCGGATCTGTACCACTGTTCGTCGATGCGGTAGTACAGGATGACATTGGTTCCGCCCCAGGCGTTCATCATCGTAGAAAGGGCCAGAGCAACCACTTCATCAAGCCCCCGGGCGGAGGCGAGCTCACCCAGGATATCTGTGACCATCCGGTATCTGGATTTCTCCCGCGCCAGGGTGTCGGCCCGCTTTTTCAGCCTTTCCAGTTCATCCATCGTCAAGGCCTTTCAACTGTTCCAGAGTGTCCTTCAATACCGCTTCCAGATGGTCCAGTCCCACATCCATCCATTGCAGGGGAAGACCGACAGCCCGGCTGACCCTCTCGGCATCGGCACTGTAATCCCCCGAACAGACGGTCCGCAGGGCCAGAAGCTGCCGGTGCTCCGCCTGAAAGATATCCCTGATAACGGCAGGATTCTTACCGAAGGCCTTGGTCATGACCCTGTCCCAGTGCCGTGCCCAGTCCTCCAGAAGGAAGAAGGAGCCCTCGCTCAGACAGCGGGTGAAAAGCCCCTTTCCCAAAAGGATCTCCACACAGTTCTGTCCTTCCGTCCTCACCGCGTTCCCTTCATGAATGAAGCGGGCCATCAGGGGATGACAGGTTCCGTAGAATACGGCCTTGGGTGCACCGCCGAAATGCCGCAGGGCACGGGTCAGAGAGTGTTCCAGCTTTTCAAAATTAACGTGGAGCGACGAGTCCAGATAACGGGCACTGAGATTCCAGCCGTTTTTTTCTATCAGAAAGTCAATCTCATCCTTCAGGATGCCGCAACCGATCAGAGGGACCGCTGCGCCCTTGTCAGTAACGTCCATACTCTGCGGCGGCCTCCAGCATCACTCTGATCTTATGCTCTTCGATAGAACAGGGCATAACAAGAGTGCCGAAAAGGAATCCGCCACCCCCTGCTCCCTCATCCATGATCCTTTTCACTTCGGCTCTAATCTGATCTGCGCTCTGAGTGATCAGGGGAATATCGTTGATGGGAGCGGCCAGTATGCCCTTTCCGCCCAGAATCTCTTTTGCACCGGCAACCGAATCCAGAGGATTGGTGTAGTAGGCGCCGATACCCGTCTCCTTCCGGATCTGGGGAATAAAGGGATTGATCAGTCCGCCTCCGTTAAAATAGACGATGCCGGCAGGACCGTTGGCCCGGAGGTCCCTCTTCAACCAGGGAATACCATCCGATTCAAACTGATCGGCCGTCATAAAACTGGCCGATCCCAGAGGGTTCATATAGGCGATGGCGTCCACGCCCTCTTCAAACAGCCAGCGTATCTTCATGCTGCAGAAATCAGAGCACTTGGTCAGCAGTTTACGAACAGTATCGGGGGAGCCTGTATACAGGAGATCCATCCATTTCTCCATTCCCATCAGTATGGGAGGCATGGACAGGGAGCCGATGACACAGCCCAGAATGGGACACTCCGTCCCCCGTTCCGCCTTCAGGATCTCAAGGGTTCTGGCAAGCCTCCTGGCGGGAGGGGTCTCCCATAAGGCATCATCCACTGTGAGCTTTTCAATATCCGACTCATCCCGGATGATGAGATCTCCCACATTGGGAGGTCCATCCTTATAGAAAAGGGTGTGGGAAGCCCCCAGCATCTCAGCATCCGCAGGGAGATAGTGAAGCCCCCAGAGCTGATCATAGCCGTATTTGTCCTGAAGTCTCAGCTGTCCCTCCGCCACGTTTTCACCACTGGAGTAGTACTCCCTGATAGTCAGACCGAGCTCTGCGGCTCCCTGCTCCAGAAGGTTGCACAGGATGGGCACACGGTCGGGAATCTGTCCCGTCAATACGGCTCCAAAGCGTTCCTTCGCTGTCATGCCCGTCTCCCCACAAGCTCATCCACAACCCGGACCGCCTCAATGGCATTCTCCGACCAGCCGTCGGCATTCACTTTTTTGTAGAGCTCATGGTCAAACCGGTAGGGCGCACCGCCCACGATGAGGAAGATTCTATCATGCAGACCTCTTTCATCCAGCAGGGCCGCGACCTTCCGGGCACCTTCCTCACCGATGGCCGTATGGACCATCATGGACGAAACACCGATTATATCGGCCTCAACCCGGAGAGCCTCTTCGATGAACGTCTCGGCGCTGACATTGATCCCCAGATCATGGACCTCATACATATTGGCCTTAAGGCACCCGGCGACGATCTTTTTTCCAAGACCGTGAAAATCCCCCCTGGCCGTTCCTATGACAACGGTCCCCTTGCGCTCCTGACGACCTGTAAAAAGGGGCACCATTCTGTCAGTCACCTCCTCGGCGACCTTGGAACAGATATAATGCTGTGACAGGGTGGCGCCCTGGCTGTCCACAAGCTCGGAGAGCATCTTTTCAATGGAGGGCACGACGACGGAGAAGATGATATCCTCCGGACGGAGCCCCTGTTCCACGGCATGATCGACCACTTCAAGAGCCCTGTCCCGATCTGTATCGAAAACAGCTTCATAAAAGTCTGTAAAGGTATTTTCCAAAACGGTCATGATCTGAATTCTAATGGCCGGCAACGGGTTCAGTCAATTATTTATGTGGAAAGAATAAAAGAAAGTTCCCGGTGCCGGAAAGCGCCGCCCGGACCGGGAATCACAGAAGGTCAGGCGGATGCGGTCTCCGGGGATTTCTCCCTGCGGAAAAGGAAGACCAGTACCGATCCCAGAGCCAGGAGAAGAAAGGCCAGACTGATGGGCCGGGTGATGAAAATATCCAGGCTGCCGTCAGACATAACCAGAGAACGGCGGAAGTTGGTCTCCGCCAGAGGGCCCAGGACGATTCCAAGAAGGATGGGAACCAGCTGAAAGTCCAGGCGTCTGAGGATGTAGGCCAGTATACCGAAGACAATGATGATATAGACATTGAAGACCGTATTATTGGTGGAATAGGCTCCGGCCACACAGAAGGTGACGACTATGGTGGAAAGCAGTTCGTAGGGTACCGTCGAGATTCGGGCGTAAAAGCGTGTAAAAGTCTTGGCCAGAACGAACATACAGACATTCACCACAAGCAGGCCCAGCATGATGGCATACATGATATGTCCCTGTTCCACAAAGAGAGAGGGACCGGGAACCATACCGTGAACCATTAGAGCACCCAGCAGAATGGCGGTGGCCCCGTCTCCGGGAACTCCCAGGGTCAGCAGGGGAATCAGGGTAGCGCCGGTGGCACCGTTATTGGCGGACTCGGAGGCAGCGACCCCCTCGATCTCTCCGTTTCCATAGTTCCAGCTTCGCTTGGAAACCTTTCGCGCCTGATCGTAGCTGATAAAGGCGGCAAGCCCTCCACCCGTACCGGGAGTGGCCCCTACGACGGTCCCGATCAGAGAGCCGATGCCAATGGGTTTGAGGCAGCGCTTGAACTCCGCCCTGGTGATCTTCTGTTTATCCAGAGAAAAGTTTTTCAGAGAAGCCGCATCGGTTTCAGGATTGTAGCTTGATTTGATAAGAATCTCTGAGATCGCAAAAAGGCCGATCAAGGCGATGATAAGGGGAATCCCGCCGGTAAGATTAATGTTGTCGAAAACAAAGCGCCAGGTTCCGCTGATATTATCCATACCGATACAGGCGACGAAGATCCCCAGACAGGCGCCGATCAGTCCCTTGAAAATACTCTTGTTTGAAACTCCCGAAATAATGGAGAGACCGAAAACGGCCAGGGCCAAATATTCGGGAGGACCGAATTTAAGGGTCACCTTGGCGATCTGGGGAGCGGCAAACATCAGGACGAAGGCACTGAACAGCCCGCCGATGGTCGAAGCATAAACAGCCATGGAGAGGGCTTTGTAGGACTCCCCGTTCTTGGTCATGGGATATCCGTCGAAAAGAGTGGCCGCATTGGCCGAGGTTCCCGGAGTATTTATCAGCACGGCCGTAATGGAGCCACCGTAGGTGCCGCCGCAGTAGAGGGCCAGACAGGTCAGGATAGCAGAGGTGGGCTCCATACCGTAAGTCAGAGGGATGCAGAGGATAATCCCCAGATCAGAGGTCAGTCCGGGAATGGCGCCCACGATAATACCGAGCATGATCCCGACGGGAATCAATATGAAATTCTGCCAGATAAGCAGTTCATGTAGTCCTTGTAAAAAGAAATCCATAAGAGGCTCCTAGGGAAGATTGACGTCCAGCAACAGGGCGAAGACGGCATAAACCACTCCAATGGTAAACAGGGAGATGGCGTAATAGTACCACTTCCGGGCACCGTAGTAGACAAGAATGGCCGTCGAGAGCAGGGCGGTGGAGATCACATAGCCTGTAAAGGTCAGCAGAAATCCATAAGCGATGAAAAGAGAAGCAAAGAGGATGCTCCGCATTTCCCTGCGGAAAACAGCGGATCTGAGGGATTCCAGGCTGATGCGCACCGTCTTCTTCGGGGTCTTGATCAGTCCCTGCAGAAGGAGGCCGCAGCTGAAGATAAAAAGCCCTGCCGTAACGATCCGGGGAATGGTCTGAGCCGTGACGGCAGTGGTTTCCATCGTCTGGATCTGAGAGGGGACCAGGGCATAGAGGATTCCGGCCAGAAGGATAAAGAGGGTACCGGAGATGATGTCGGAATTATACTTTATTACCATAAAACGATTCCTTGTCACAGGCTTCCCCGGCATGACGGGGAAGCCATATGAAAATAGATTACTTGATCAGATCAACATATTGAGTCATGTCTTTACTCTGAGCGTCAATGATTGCAAAAAGCTCTTCGGCCCCTATGCCGTAGCTTTCCATCTTCATCTCATTCATAAAGGCCTTGAACTCCTCATCGGCGTATACATCCTTGATGTATCTGGTCAAAACAGCCTGCTTTTCAGGTGCAACGGAAGAGCGTACGGCAAAGTAGTCCAGACCGGTGAACTCAAGATCGATACCCTGGCTCAAGAAGGAGGGCTGAACATCCAGTCCCTCCACTTTGATGGAGTCGGGAGTGAAGACGCCCAGAGAGACCAGCTTACCGCTTTTCACGTAGTCGGCATATACGGGAGGTGAACCGATGCTGATATCTACGTGACCGCCCACCAGAGCGTTAATAGCATCCAGTCCGCCGTTGAAAGGGACGGCCTTGGCTTCGATGCCCATTTTTTCGAACAGCACAGCCAGAAGGGTATAGCCGTCGTTTCCGGGACCTCCTGTAGTAGCGTACTTGATCACATTGTCCTTGGCATACTCCTTCAGAGCCTCCATGCTGTCGATACCGGAGACGGCAGGGTTGGCCAGGCAGACAAACTCGACCGAACGCATTCCTATCAGAGGAGTGATGTCCTCCAGCTTGTAGCTGACTTTCTGAAAATGGGGGGTCAGGGAGAAAAGGGGACCATTGGCAACGATCATGGTATAACCGTCGTCAGAAGCCTTGATGGCATCGGTCATGGCGATAGTTCCGGCTCCTCCTGTATGGTTTTCAACAATAACGGGCTGTCCGAGGTATTTCTCTCCGTAGGATGCTACCTTACGGGCAATAACATCAACACCACCTCCCAGGCCCCAGGGAACGATAATAGTCACTTTTTTAGCAGGGAAGGACTCCTGCTGCCCCTCGGCACTGAGGAAAACGCTGAACACAGCCAGCAGCAGGAACAGGGAAAGAACTTTCTTCTTCATACAAAACTCCTTTTATATGTTTCTATTTATACCAGAGCCTCGGCTCTGCTATTCTCTACATCTATGCTCCGACAGTCAAACAGCTCCACCCTGCCTTCGCCTCCGGGAGCCAGAGAGACGATAAGGGAATTAAAGGATGAGGCCGCCCTGAAATAGGGCTCATAAAGGACCTCATCGGTGAACAGAAAAACAGTATCCTCTCCGCAAACTTCGCGAATAAGCCTGTAGCATTCGGGATGGGAACTCCCGTATCGTCTGTCCGAAGAGCTGGACGTTACGACGATGGAGGGCCGTATAGCCTCGGCAGCCTCAGGCGTAATACTGTCCATCTGCCCATGATGGGGAAGCTTGAACAGATGAATGTCCTGGACGCGAAGCTCACCAAGCAGCGTCTCGGGCCAGGCACCGGGACAGGAATCTCCTGTAAGGAGAACTCGGGCGCTCCTCCACTCGAAGAGAAGGGCCAGACTGCTCATATTGCAGTCCCTGTTCAAGAGAACCAGCTCATCCTTGACATTGTCCTCACAAATGGGAACGTTCCCATTTTCATCATAAAGAGAGATCAGCCGGGAGGCATAATCCCGGCCCTCTTCGTTCAGATTATCCAGAACCCTGACAGTCAGTTCCGGTGCAGGTCTGAACAGCTCCCCTTTCCTGTCCGCCACTCTCACGGGGATCCCCTTCCTTCTGCATAAGGAGAGGATGGAACCGTAGTGCCTCAGGGAATCCAGAAGGAATCCGGCCTCCGGCAGATCAACGGCGCCAAGCTCTGTTTCCCAGGCACTTTCGGGAATCAGAAAATTGACCATCAACTCCCGGACTTCCAGCTCCTCGGCAAGGTTCACAGCCATGGCAATATGATCCTCATGGGGATGAGTGAGGACCAGAAGATCCAGAACCCCTATGCACCTGCTCTTCAGATAACGGGTTACGGGAATACGGGAGTCTCCCTTCTCATAATCAGAAGATTTGGCACTCCCCGTATCCACCAGGATCCTGCAGGGCTCTTCCTCCCCGCCTTTCCCTGGGATTTCAATCAGTACGGCGTCGCCGTAACCCACATTTATAAAGTGTATATCCATATGCATCATTACTTACCTAAGTTATTATCCCGACTGACGAACCATCAGTTTAGTTTCAGTCACGATGGGTTCGGAAGCGATATCCGCCCCGTCGATCAGTCGGAACAGGGTTTCCACGGCCAAACGTCCCATGGCCTCCTTGTCGACATGTACCGAACTGAGCTCCGGCTCGATCACATGGCAATAGTCGCTGTTGTCATAACCCACGACGGCCATATCTCCCGGAATGGACAGTCCTGATCGCAGCAGAACCTTCATCACTGAAACGGCTATCACATCGCTGTTGCAGAACAGGGCCGTCGGCCTCCTGCTCAGGGACAGAATACGATTTGCACCCTCCATAATCGCCTCAGAAAGGGGCTCCACGTACAGATCCATCTGCTCGTCATAGACCAGCCCATGCCTCTTCAAAGTATCCAGATAGGCCTGATGCCTTTTGTTGCAGAGGAACGGGCTGTATAGTCCGGAGATCATACCGATCCGTTTATGCCCCTCCAAGATTAAGTGCTCAACCGCATCACAGGCTCCCCGGTAGTCATCGTTGACAACGCAAACGATGCCCTCTTTCGGATCGACCAGATTATTCAGAAGCACAACGGGTATTCCCTTCTCCCGGAAGGAACGGATCATCTCCGGTGCAATCTGACTGGCCAGAATAACTCCGTCTACCTTCTTCTCCACCATAATGCGGCTGCTGGGCAGGCTCATATCGATGTCGGAAGAGATAAACAGGCTGTTCCCCCTTCTGTTCACGCCATCAACAACAGCCTCAACGATAGGGGCATAGAAGGGATTGGATATCAGAGGCTTTTGCTTGTCACAGATGATAAAACCGATATTCCCGGTTCTCTTCGTTATCATGGCCCGCGCCAGGGCATTGGGCGTGTAGTTAATAGAAGCCGCAGCTTCGAGTATACGGTTCCGCGTCGGTTCCCTGACCTTGTCCGGATCGGCATAGGCACGGGATACGGTGGATTTGGAGACACCGGCAATGCGTGCGACATCATGAATGGTAGGCCCCATGCTCTCCTCCTCATCCAAAAATGGGAACGTTCTCATTTTCCGACAAAAATAAAAGAAAATCGGAAAACCAAACGCTGAAATCATAATAAGATCGCATTTACCGGGCTGTCAAGATTTTTTTTACTTTTGTTTTTTCCTGCCCCGGCCCCCTCTCCCTGAGCACATCCATTGCCACCGGAATATCAAAAGACCTTGATCTGTTCAGGACGAGGATGAAAGATACAAATCTGCCGCATCCAGCCCCATGCGATACCCCGCCATCAGGGCATTCCTGTCTCTGGTGGTTCTTCCTACAGAAAAATCCGCAGGGGGAGAAATCAGGTTGATGCGGCAGTCCGATGGCGGGGACTCCATAAAGTCGACCGCCCTGTTATAGATGCGCCCCCTCTTATCCATCGCGTCCCTGACCGCGGGATGCCCTTTGAGCATCAGGCCGCTCAGAAGGTTTTTCTTCTCCTTCTTCCTGTATCCCGGAGGGCGGGAAAGAATCACTGTGATCTCTCGAGCCCCCATCTCATAGGCCTTAATTACGGGAATGGAATCGGAAACACCGCCGTCCGTCATGGGCAGCCCATCGAAACAGGGGAACCCTCTGTAGAAAACAGGCAGAGCACTGGACGCTTTGAGATGCGGCTCCAGACTCTCCGCCTCGGCCCTGATATAGAGAGCATCACCCGTAAGGGCATTTGTGGTAACGATATAGAGATCGGTATCCTGACGGTAAAAGTGATCCAGGTCCAGCCTGATTTCCCGGATGGTGATGTCCCAGAGCCAGTCCAGGTCAAGAACATGACCACCCGTAAACAGCCGGAAAAATGAGATAAACTCAGGCCGGCAGGAGTAATCGGTAAAGACTTTCAGATTCCTCTCTTTCTGCCCGCAGAGCCAGGCCGCCAGATTGGTTGCACCGGCAGAAACACCGATACAAAAACCAAAGGGATTGAAGCCCTTCTCCATAAAACCGTCCAGCACACCGGCGGCAAAAATGCCGCGCATGGCTCCGCCTTCAACGACCAGAGCCGAGGTTCCGGCAGGATATTCAGCTTTCTTTGCCATGACCATTTCATCTCCCTGTTTGATTATTTTATCCCTGTTTCAAGTCCCGGGTGCAAGCCTCAAAACAGTTCCGGATAGCCTCAATCATTTCAGGCTTGCACCCGGTAGGGCTGCGCCTTAGTATTATAGGGGTAATGATACATAAAAGCAGGTTTGATTCACAGGGACCTCCCGATTCTATGAGGTTTGGAATAGTTCTCTCCTTAACGATCATGACATGCAGTATGTTCATTCTTTTCGGCTTCTTGAATATTCTCAAGAGTAAACCTGTCGCAGGAATTACCGAAGGATTCGTCGGATTGCTGGTTCTTATCTTCAATCTGTACTTTCTTAAAAGGAAGAAACGCTACAGGATTCCCAGAACCATTATAAATTCCATCACCATTGCGATGTCACTGTACCTGTACTGGAGCGGGGGATTTTCGGGTACAGGGATATTCTGGCTTAGCGTCCTGCCCGGCCTTTATATCTCAACAGGAGGGGTTTTGATGGGGGGACTCTGGATGGGGACTCAGCTCATCCTTCTCTTTCTCATTTACATTCTCTCCCGGATCGGAGTGCTGGAGGGCGCCTACAGCGGAAGCGAGTCTCTGGCGGCCCTGGCGGTATACACGTTCTCCGCCTATATCTTCTTCTCCTACGAACTGAGCAGAAACAGATACAGAAAAGAGATCAATGTCCTCGAAGGGCTTCTTCCCATCTGCTCTTACTGTAAAAAGATCAGAGACAAAAAGGGCCATTGGCATCAGATGGAAAACTATCTCAACGATGAAGCGGACATTGATTTCAGCCACGGGATCTGTCCCGACTGTATGTCTGTCCATCACCCCGAATACAAAAGAAGAAAATGAATCTCTCATCACCGGCAAAGTCTGAACGGGGACAGCCAGTCCCCACCGGTATATGTACAGAAAATGTCGCTGCCAACAACGCACGCAGCCGGTTCCCGATCACTTTGATCTGAACCGTTTTGAAAAAAAGAGCTGCTTTTAACAGTATTACATCCGAAACTTGTATTAAGGCAAGAATAAAATGTTTAAACACATATACCGGCTTTTGTTCCGTTTTTTACTCCCCCTCCTCTTCGCTGCAACCTATCTGCTGGTCCTGCAGTATTTCCAGGAAGCGAAACAGAATACTCTGGATGAATACGCGAACAACCTGCAAAGAGAGTACACCATCATTGTAAATGAATACTCAAACATGGCCGACCTTGTTATCCATAATGCCATAGAAACGAAAGACGTTCTGAATATTATGGCGGAAGCAAGAGAAAGTACTGGTGCGGACAAGGATGTTTTACGGAGCAAACTGCTGACACTGCTGACCCCTCTGTATACTGATCTCACCCATTATAATTTCAGACAACTCCACTTCCATGAGCCTGACAACAAAAGCTTTTTCAGATTTCATAAACCGGAAAAGTACGGAGACGACCTGACAGGGATAAGGGAGTCCGTCGAATATGTCAACAAAACAGGTAAAAGGATCTCCGGCTTTGAAGAGGGCAGAATCTTTAACGGGTACAGGAATGTATATCCCCTGTCTCTGAACAGAGTCCATCTCGGATCAGTGGAACTCAGCATCTCCATGAGTTCGGTTATCGCAAGGCTTCAGGAGAGTTTTAAAATTGAGTCCCAGTTTATACTGCTGCGCTCGGTGGTGGATGACAAGGTGTTCCAGAGTGAACGATCCAACTACCGGGAGTGGCCTGTGGATCCGGCGTTTGTTCTGGACAGGAACATCTCCGAAAACTGTCTTTTTGTTAAGCATATAAGTGATAGGGAAACCCGGAAGATACGGGAGATTCTGGCACAAAAGGACTCTGGAAACACCCCCTTTTCCCGGGAGATCTTCTACGACAGCAGACGCATGGTTCTCACCTTTCTGCCCATAAAGAACTTTTCCGATACAACGGTTGCCTATATTCTGGCAATTGAAGACGATCGCAAACTGGAAAACCTCAGGAAATCCTTCCTTATTATTACTGCGGCGATGTTCATGTTGATGGTCTTTGCTCTCTCCTTTCTGTTTTACTCCATAAAGGTTAACAGAAAAATCGAAGCCATGTTGATCTATGACACCCTGACGGGGGCTTTGTCTAGAAAGGAGATTTTTTCCCGCCTCCATTCAGAACACTACCGCAGCCGGCGTTATGGTTCGCCCCTCTCTCTCTGTATGATAGATATTGATCATTTCAAAAGGATCAATGACAACTATGGACATCAGACGGGAGACAAGATCCTCTGCGAGCTTTCAGAGCTTATACGCAGCCGGATAAGAAACAGCGATCATTTCGGACGTTACGGAGGAGAAGAGTTCCTGCTCCTCCTTCCCAACACCGAAGGAGAAAGGGCATACGAATTTATGGAAGCCCTCAGAAAAAATATTGAGGAGCATCCGTTCTCAGGGGAAAGACATATCACCGTCAGTATG
Organism: Oceanispirochaeta sp.; assembly: GCA_963556075.3. Lineage (GTDB taxonomy): Bacteria > Spirochaetota > Spirochaetia > DSM-2461 > DSM-2461 > Oceanispirochaeta. The sequence continues at coordinate 1,330,879 of CAUVYB020000002.1, forward strand.
GGAATCGCCGCTGCCGGTAATAGCGATGACGATACGAATACGCTGATAAAACAAGCGGATGAAAATCTCTACTCGGCCAAGCGCGCCGGAAGAAACCTTGTGATTCTTTCTGGTGGAGTTTACTAGAGCTCAGAACTCCCCTGCGTCCTCCTTCTTCACAGTCCGGGACAGAACCTTACTCAGAGTGAAACGGGTATACGGTTTCTGAATGAAATCGTTCAAGCCCTTGTCCTTCAGTTTCCTGATATCGTCTTCATGGATAAAGCCAGATGCCACAACGATGGGAACATCGTCCCTTATATGGCGTACCCGTTCAAAACATTCCATACCGTCCATCTCGGGCATAATCATATCCAGCAGAATCAGATCGACCGTATCTCTGTTTTTTGAAAAAAGATCAATGCCCTTCTGACCGTTCTCCGCCAGAAGGACCTCATAGCCCAGTGACTCCAGAATGGACCGGGAGGTTCTTCTGAGGATCTCTTCATCATCAATCACAAGAACGGTTCCCGCTCCCTTTAACGGTACCGAACTCTTCATAACCGGGGCAGCGCCGTCCCTGGTCACAGGAAGATGAATCATAAAAGAGGTCCCCCTGTCCGGTTCACTATATACGGAAATGGCGCCGCCAAGCTTCTTTACAAGTCCGTAGACCGTGGAAAGCCCCAGGCCCGTTCCCTGCCCCGGCTCCTTGGTTGTAAAAAAAGGGTCGAAAATACGGCCCAGAAGCTCCGGAGGGATACCGCATCCCGTGTCGCTGACCCCTATGACGATGTAGTCTCCCGGTTCAATATCGAAAGAACTTGCGGAACAGTAGGCCTCATCAAGGCCGAGGTTTTCGGTTACATAGCTGAGAGTTCCTCCGTCAGGCATGGCGTGGCTGGCATTGATTCCCAGATTGAGAAAGATATTCTGCAGCTGGGAGGCATCTCCTTTGAGAGAGCAGTTTTCCGCTTTCAGGTCGGTTACCAGATTAATTCTTTTATCAAGTGTGTTCTGCAGTATAGCCTCGGAATCCCGGATAACGCTATGCAGGTTGACGATGGAACCGAAGTCCGTCTCAGCCCTGGAAAAAACAAGAAGCTTGGAAACCAGATCACGGGCTCGCTCTGCGGATGTGACGATGATATCCAGAAACTGTCTGCTTCTCTCGTCTCCGGCCATGAAATCTTTCAGAAGATCGGCGGCCCCGAATATGCCCCCCAGCAGATTGTTGAAGTCATGGGCCATACCGCCGCTGAGCCGGCCTATGGCATCCATTTTCTGGGAGTGAAAAAGCTGTTCCTGAAGCCTGACCTGATCGCTCACATCATCTATCCGGATGATAACGCTCTCCACCCGGTCTCCCTCCCGGATAGGAAAGAAGGTAATATCCTCATAGCATTGACAATCTCTCTTATAGCGGCTCTGTTTTTCCCGAAGGATGGACTCTCCAGAGGCAAAGACCCTCTCTACTGAGGACTTCTGTTGAGCAAACCAGGGACTCAGGGAATCAAATGCCTTCGAAAGAGCCTCCTCTTTCTTTATTCCCGAAAGGGCTTCGGCTCCTGTATTCCACAACTTGACACGAAACGCCCTGTCAACGCCGATCAGAGCCGAAGGCATGGCGTTTATGATATCACTCAGATAGTTCCTGAGTCTTTGAAGCTCCTCCTCTGACTTCACCCGTTCGGAGATATCTTCAAAGGTTCCGAGAATCCCTTTCAAATCGCCCTCAGTATCATAAAGGGGTATCTTGTTCGTATCCAGCCAGGTCTTTTTTCCTTCTGCATTTAACTGAGTCTCACGGATATGATAGAGCGGACGTCCCGCATCCATGACCTCCCTGTCATCCCTGCGATAGCCGTCAGCCTCCTCCTTCTCCCAGGGGAAATCATAATCCGTCTTTCCTGCAATATCCTCAACTCTGTCGATCCCGGCGGCATTGGCGAAATTTCTGTTACATCCCAGGTAATTGGATTCTGTGTCCTTCCAGAAGATAAACTGGGGAATGTTGTCGATCACCAGCCGGGTAAAACGTTCACTTTCCAGAAACTTTGCCTTTGCCTCCTTCCGTTCCGTAATATCCTGAAAAATGGAAAGGACGCCGTCGGGCTCTTTTCCCGTTCTACTGAAATGGGGGATGGTTGTCAGATTGATCCATATCCGCCCCTTATCGCTTTGGAACTGAATTAGTTTATCCTGAACGATCCTTCCCGTCGCCAGACTCTGTACATACGGATAGTCCGTCTCCGATACAGGATCCCCCTGTTCATCCCTGATCCTTGGAAGAAGAGACTCCAGAGAGAGAAGGAGTGACTGTTCCTGCCTGATTCCCAGAATTTTCTCAGCCGCCGCATTCATTTCCAGAACACGCCCCTTTGCATTTCTGGTGAGAACTCCCGTATTGATACTGTTCAGGACGGATTTAAAATCAAATTCAATCATTGCGTCCCCATCTGGCATTTAGTAATAATTATAATGGAACGACCCCTGATTTTCGAATTAAAAACACACGTATATCGATATGGGATAGATCCGGAGAGAAACAAACTTTGCCTTTTTTCCAGATTGAATTTATGAGGGCCCCCAAAGGTCCGGAGACAGCGCTTATCTTTCCATGCTAGAATCATGAATACAGGGGTTTCCTCCCCGATTTATTTACGAGATGTTATGGTAGAACTGATAGAGATAGAACGTTTTCTGGAGCTTTCCGAGACACTGACAGCGATCGATGTCCGCTCACCCGTAGAGTACGAGCAGGATCACATTCCCGGAAGCATAAATATCCCCCTTTTCAGCGACGACGAGCGTGCCGAGATCGGTACGGCCTACACCCTCCAGGGACCGGAAGCGGCCATTAAGATAGGAGAACGCTACGCCAGACCGAAGATTCTCTCCTATCTGGAACGTGTAAAAAGATACGCCCTTGAGGGTCGTGTGCTGGTCCTCTGTGCCAGAGGAGGGATGAGGAGCGAGCGGTTCAGTGAGTTACTGGCAGAACACGGCTTCAGACCTTACCGGCTCAAAGGCGGCTATAAGGGATACAGAAGATATGTGCAGTCCTCATTTGAAGAAAAACTGTCCCTGGTCGTTCTGGGCGGCAGAACAGGCTGCGGCAAGACTGAGATCCTCAAGGAGCTGGCTTCTCAGGGAGAGCAGATCCTGGACCTGGAAGACCTTGCCAATCATAGGGGCTCCGCCTTCGGTTCGGTGGGCCTGGGAGCTCAGCCCTCCACAAGATATTTTGAAAACAGCCTTTTTCATGAAATTCGCCGGCTTGATAAAAACAGACCCGTCTGGGTTGAGGATGAAAGCATCAATATCGGGAAAGTGGTCCTCCCCGCCTGCTTCTATGACCAGCTCCAGGCCACGGAGCTGGTACTGATTGATATGGACAAAAAGCGGAGGATCGAACGCCTTTGTGCAGACTACGGCCATGCCGGAAAGGAGCCTCTTATCGAAGCTCTGGGCAAAATAAAAAAAAGAGTGGGCCTCGAAAACTTCCGGAAGGCTCTCACGGCCATTGAGGAGGACAATCTCCCCGTAGCCGTTTCTCTGGTTCTGGACTACTACGACAAGTGCTATGATTACTATCAGGAGAGTCGGAACAGAAGGCTTCGCAGCTCCCTTATGATCGAAGATAGAGATATGTCCACCGCAGCCCGGAGGATAAGGGAAAGAATCATCAAAAACTGATTCAGCCCCTCGGGCAGAAACTGCGTTATGGAAAGGGGACTCACTCTCCCTCCTGACTCCATATCAATGACTCCTCCAGAAGCTCCGGGGAAAAGATAAGTCCCATTTCCCGGGCAAGAGACATATTCAGCTGCGTTTTAGTCTCCCGGTTCCTTGTTATGGGTATATCGGGAACCGGGCGTCCATCGAGTATTTCCAGAGCCGTCCCCCCGGCCCACCAGCCCTGTTCCTCCGCTATTTTTGAGACCCCCGCCAGGGCATACTGAATCTCTCCGTCCACCGTTACTGCCGAAGGGATCACCGTATGCTCATAAACAAAGTCCAGGGCTTCTTCCTCATCGAAATTCCGGAGCCCTACGGGACTGGAGAGGATAAGAATGTCCACGTCCTTCTGCATTCTCAGATAGGCATCCTTCCACTGACTGAAACTGTTTACAAGAAGGACCAGATCGAAACGGACACCCGTCTGCTCCTCGGAGTATTTAGCGATCTTCCGGATGTAGTAGGCATCCCTTCCCAGGAGACCGACCCTCTTTCCCCGACTTATAGATGAAAGGATCTCGACATTTTCCTCCATGGGATCCACCTCCAGCATGCCCGTAGCATTGGAATACGGCAGCCCGTACTCCGAAGCGTCCCAGTTGACTCCGCAAAAAACGAAAGGAATTTCTTTATCCCGGTAATAGGGTTCCAGCAGATATTTGACGAAGTCATCGTCGCTGCCGATAACGATATCCGGATTCCAGTCAGAAATATAATCCTTCAACTCCAGAGCCTTTGCCTCGATGAAACTGAGCTCCGGGTTATTCTTCGTATCCATTCTTATGATCTGAAGATCTATGGGAAAATCCGAACGGCTCAGAGCCTTGATAAAACCCTTCTCGATATCATCGCTCCAGATATACCCCTTATGATAGGAGTTCACATAGAGGACCTTCTTTACCCTGTCCAGTTCATTGCTCAAATGGGCAATATCGATAAGATCCATGGGGAAAACGATATTCATTTTCCGGGCCAGCATCATATTGAGATGGAGGGCCGTCCTGTTCCCTTTTGCCACAGGGATGTCGGAGACCTCCGCCTCTCCCTTCAGTATCCTCAAGGCTGTATTTCCGACCCACTCGCCCTGTTCCTCCCCCATCCGCTCTACCGTAACCAGGACAACCGTACTCAGAGTATCATCCCAGGCTCCCGTCGGGATGTGACCGTACTCCATCACAAACCACTCCAGAGCCCTCAGATTCCCGTCCCAGTCAGGCAGGTACTGAACCGTTTCAAGAAGCAGGATATCCGCCCTGTCCTGCAGGCGTACATACTGCTCCTTCCACTCCCTGTAACTCTCCACATAGACCTGCATCAGTTCTCCGCCGAGCTGCTGTTGAACCGAATACCCGATCTTCCTGCTCGATAGATTTTCCCCAGCCAGATAGGCGATTCTCTGACCCCGTGCATAGTCCTTGAGGTAGGAGACCAGTTCCGGCGCATTATGGATTTCCAGTATTCCCGTCACATTGGAAGCCGGAAATCCGTACTCCGAAGCATCATGGTTGATACCGCAGAAGAGAAAGGGAATCTCCGAGTTCAGATAATAGGGAGCGATAAGATATTTGGCCGCATTATCATCACTGCAGATAACAAGGTCAGGCTCCCAGGATTCGATCATATCCCGGACCCTTTCCCCAGCCTGTATTTTAAACTCTTCGGAGCTGTTCCTCTTGGTATCCATATGAACAGCCTTAAGAATTACGGCACCCGAGCCCTCCGACGGTTCCCCGGATTCCGTCCTTTTTACGCCCAAAGCTCCAAACAGGCCGTCCATAATGCTGCCTGTCCACTGATATTCCGTATGGTAGGAGTCCACATAGAGAACACGGGGCTTCTTTTTCTCGGGAGAAAGATGTCGGATCTGTACCGGCTCCGATCCGTCACCGTCACCGCAGGCCGTAACAAGTATGATAAGAGCCGAGAGAATAACAGGACGAAGCTGTACGATTTTCATCACCTATTAATTATAGGCGATTCCCGGGGACTCTGCCCTGTCAAAATCTTTGGATTTGAAACCGGAGGCCTTTCAGAGAGCTGACAAGACCCTTCCCGACTCCAGTCTCCGGCCCCGGGAAGGTCAGAGAGGTCGATGCAATGTTTGTCAGGATCCCAGGTTGAACAGGACTCCTGTTTTTACTCTCGTAACGGTGTTGATCCAGTCGGGAGCTCCAATCACAAGATCCTGCTGCAGTTCGATAAACCATTTCATATACTCGTGGACTTTCACCCTGATACCGCCCTTCGCATAAGGTCCCATATAAAAGTCAGTGCCGTCGTCAAAGAGAAACTGGGGAGTCAGTCCGACGCCTACCAGATACTGAAGCGCCTGCTCCTCATTGAAGAGAAAATTCAGTCCCAGATCGAAGGGGATATAGAAGCTTGCATCCACATCCGAATCCTCGGTTTCCGTGGCAATTCCGAAATTAACACCAAGGTTCAGTTCCATTCCCTCTGCAATAGGAACAACCATGGAGGATCCCATATCCAGAAAATTCTTTTCATAGTTGAAAAAGTCTCCACCGATACCCGCCGAAAAGGAGGGCTGAGCGGAAAGCCCCGTAGCGGCGGCGCATAAAATCATTGATATCAACAGTATTCGTTTCATATATCACCTGTCCTGATCTAGTTTGGTTTTCATAGCATCGGTATTTCAGCGTAAATATTTAACATACCCTTCGGCACAGATTAAATAATATCTCCCCGGCTCCGGCTCTTCCTCCCATTCCAACTCAAATTATCAATTTTTCATTGACAAATATTTAATAGTCTGTATATATAGATATAAATATATTCCCAAATCAGCATTCTGGAGATTATTTCGTGAAAACAATTTTTAAAGCAGCAGCTCTGAAGCCGACCTACAATGTCAGAGCTCCAAGGACGTTTACAATCATAAGAAAGTACTCCTTCCTCTTTACTCTACTGGTCGCCATAGGAGGAAAATTCGAACCGAAGCTGGGACTTCTGGTCATCCCTGTCATGATCGGTCTTATCCTGATTTCCTTCTATAAGGGACGATACTGGTGCGGAAACATCTGCGCCCATGGCAGCCTCTTCGACTCGTTGCTTTTTCCCTTCAGCCGTAACGGCCGGATTCCGAAGGTGCTCGGCTGGAAGATTGTTTCACTCCTGGTGTTCGCCTGGTTTTCCTTCCGCATGGGGTCCGGTTTTGTCAGGGCCGCCGGCCTTTACGGAAGTTATCAGTTCTGGGACAAAATAGGCTTTGTCTTCGTTAACAGCTACACGATGGTTGTTATTGCCGGAGCCACCCTAGGCCTGTTTATCAGCCCCCGCACCTGGTGCAACTTCTGTCCCATGGGCGTTATGCAGAAGGCCTCCTATGCACTGGGTAAGAAGGCAAAGGTGACCGATTCGACAGATGAAAAGGTCACCATCTCCGATAAGGAGCAGTGCCACAAGTGTGGGAAGTGTGCCAGGGTCTGCCCCATGCAGCTCTCTCCCTACACCAATTTCAATGAGAACAATCAGTTTGACAACGCCAACTGTCTGAAATGCTCCACCTGTGTGGCTCACTGCCCCGCAGATCTTCTCACTCTGACCAACAAGAAAACAGCAAATTTCATCTCCAGGAATGTCAGGAAGGAAGCCGGAAAGAACAGAAAACGGTTTGACACCACGCTTGTGAAACTCACAGCACTCAAGGACGATGTGAAAGAGTTTATCTTCCAGCTACCCGACAACGCCATACGTTTTACGCCGGGTCAGTTCATCCTGGTCCGCATCAAAGAAGATCCGGAAATGTTTCGCGCCTTCTCCGTCTCCCACTACGATGAAAAGGAGAATCGCATCGGAGTCACCGTAAAGATGGCCCCCGGGGGCTACGGAACGGATATCCTTTTCAGCAGCTTTGAAGAGGGAATGCCCGTTGTCCTCGAAGGCCCCATCGGCGATGAACTGGTCATCGATGGGGATTCGAAAAAGGCCCTTTTCGTCGGCGGCGGTATCGGAATAACCCCCTTCCTGCCCCTGGTCAGAGATGCCATCGAAAAGGATCATATTGAAGAGGTAAAGCTGATCTATGGTGTGAACAAGGAGGATGAGCTTCTCTACAATGAAGAGTTCGAAGCCCTTGAAAAGGAGAGCGACAAGTTCGAGTTTATCAAGGTGGTAGCCTTCGATGATAAGTGGAAGGGTGAAAAAGGTTTTGTCACCGATGTGATGGATCGCCTCAACCTGGACGAGAATATCATCTATATGTGCGGTCCCAAACCTATGATCAACGCCTCTTTGAGCAAGCTGAACAAACTGGGGATCGAGGAAGAGAGAATCCGTTTCGAAAGCGCCTAGACCTTCTTTGTCTGAAGCACCGAGCCCTGCCCGGGATATCCCGCCGGCGGGGCTCTTTTTTTTTCAGAGGATCATCCCTGATGATCATCCTCCTATGGGATAAACGATGCCCACCATGACATAGGGTCTGAATCCGGGTTGATTCACAGCCTTGTCGGCATCCTCATACGTATAGTCCTCCCTGGGATTATCGTCTTCGTTATCGGGATTGTAGTAGTAGGTGCCGTGGGCCTCAAACTTCGTATCGGGGAAGAACTCCATCCCGCACTTTACAATCAGAGAGGAGCGTCTTTCGGAAAGAAGGATGCGCAGATTCCCCCCCAGTCCGAAACCGAAGGCGGTGGTTTTTACCGTAAAATCCTCATTGTCACCGATATAGGCGAAGTTGGCGTTGTATCTGTTGACCAGACCCGAAACGACCAGTTCCAGCCTCATGGAATCTCTTGAATAGGCCTTCCAGCCCAGATCCAGAGCGAAGAGGAAGGACTGGCCGTACTCTTCAACGCTTCCACCCTGGTTCCCGTTGATAAAGATCAGTCTGGCATCATCCGCATTTCCCGGATCCATCTGATAGGTCGTTCCTATCCTTCCCTGGGCAAAGACCGGAAAGTCCTGCTCGTCTATCCTGAGACCCAGAGTGATGCCCAGGTTATCGTAGTAGCCGACGGCCAGCTCCTGGGACAGCTGGAGAGAGTAAAGGTATACCGGAGAGAGGAGTAAAAACAGCATAAAGATCTTTTTCATAACACCCTTCCCGTTTTTTAATTCATTCTTACAATAAGGGTAATCATTATGAGGGGCGTTCCCCATATGCCGTTGGGTATGGATTTCCTTCCGCAGAGCCCGGGAACCGGAAGAACGAGCCTCTGAGCTGAAAATCAGTCTGTATGAATCTTCCTCACCAGGGCCCTGGGCGTCGTTCCGAGTTCTTTCTTTACCAGGGAATAGAAAGCCGAGGAGGAGCGGAAACCGCACTCAAAGGCCACGGCCAGAATCATATAGTCCGGATAACGCTCCGTCTTTACCGCATCCTGAAATTCTTTCAGACGGAATCCGTTGATAAAGGAGAAGAACCTTTTCCCCGACTCGCGGTTGATCACTTCAGACAGCCTGTGCCGGGTCTCCCCCATCTGCTCTGCCAGGAGATCGAGAGTCAGTTCCGGATCGAGATAGGCCCTGGATGTCTCGATATGCCGATTCAGAGCCCTGTAGAGAGCCCTGCTCTCTTCAGCACCCATCCCGGATTTTTCATACTTGGGAGTGTGAGCTTTTTCGCTCTCCTCAGGAACATCGACCTTGTGCTCCTTCCCCTGTCTTTCCGCCAGAACCGGCTGATCTTCGGAAAAAAGGGCAAACAGAAAAACAAAGAGAACCGCCGGGAGACTTCTGCCCACAGCCGCGGAGACCTGGGCGAACAGACTTTCTTCAGAAACCGTAACAGAGATCAGAAAGTTCAGAAGATAGAGACCCGTATAGAAGACGACCAGAGTTCCCAGCCAGGACAGGGTGTTTCTGCTGTGAATGCTGGAGACCCTGTCGGGAAGAGATCTGTAATGTGCTCTGAGCAGAATAAGGATCGCTGCACAGTAGATCAAGCGGGAAACATTCTTACTCAGGGTCCAGAGAATGTGGAAGGGAAGAGAAGCGAGGTCCCCGGCATCGGCAACGATATTCGGACTTTCTCCAAACTGTATCTTCGGGTGAATGGAGGAGGGCTCCATAAGAATATAGACAAGCCAGATAAGAAAGGGAATCAAATGAAGCAGAGAGGATGCTTTCAGCCGGAAGTCCTCTTTCAGAAGCACTTTCACATAGAGCCACAAAGCCGGCCCGACAAGAAAATAGCTCAGCCGGGTCAGGGGATAGATATAGTGAAGAGCAGCCATTGGAATCAGATGGGGACGGAGGAGGTTATCCAGAATGCTGAGAAGGAAGACCGTCAGCACAAGAACGGCATAGGGCGAATCGGGAGATCTCCTCTTTCCGGGAACGCTGAAGCGGATGATCCCGGAAAGAGACCAGGCCGTCCCCATGGCCAGCAGAAGTTCGAAGTATCGATACATGGGGCTTATTATAAACATTTTTTTCCTTCCCGTTCGGCGGAGAAGCCGGAAAAAGCGAAAAAATATAGATTCCCCTTAACATTTTAGAAAACAGGAGAACCCCATGAACAGGAAGCTGAAAAAAGCCATAATGATTCCGATCATGATGATGGCGGCCGTGACCGTCTATGCAGGCGGATCACAGGAGAAAGACAGGGATGAGGTCAGTGCGGCCTCTGCCAATCCGGAAGTGAAGAATATTGACGATGTCGCTGCGGCACTGGGTGTTAGAACAAACGAACTCACTGCGGCCCTGGGAGATCCCGGCCAGGGAGCCCCCGACTTCCCTGAAGCCGCTGAAACCCTCGGAGTTTCGGCGGAGAAACTGGAAAAGCTTATGACGATGATCATGGGCGGCGGAGAAGATTCCGTTGAGATAGATCCCCATACCATAAGCCTCAACGGCCTGGATATAGAAATCACCTTCGAGGTCTTCAGCTGGGATGAGCTTCCTGCCGATGTCGAGTACGAGCGTCAGGAGATTCAAAGCTATACCAATACAGCCGGAGAGACCCACTACTACGAGGCGGTCTATGTGAAAAGCGGCAACCTCAACTGGTACCAGGCCGCCTGCCTGGCCGAAGACGCCGGCGGATACCTGGCCTGCCCCACGTCGGAGGAGGAGAATGGCTTTGTCTTCTCCCTGGTGAATGATACAAAATACTTCTGGTCCTTCCCCGAAGAGGGCAGCCACTACGGCATCAGCATCGGCCCCTTCCTGGGCGGCTATCAGCCCGACGGTTCCCCCGAACCCGACGGCGGCTGGCTCTGGCTGAGCGGAGAGGCCTGGGACTACACCAACTGGGCACAGAACCTGGACGATGGCGTTATCGACAAGGATCCCAGAAACAATACTCAGCCCAACAACTCCGGAGAAAGCCAGCCCATCATGGGATTCGGAGAGATGAACCTTCCCGTTCCCACCTGGGGCGACTACATGGAGAGCGTGGGAACCCACGGCGTGTCCAGAGGTCCCGGCAACTCCTACGGTTTTATCATCGAGTATGAACAGGACCCCAGATAAATGAGTCATATAAGTTTTATTTAAAAATGCACCCGCCGTCCCGACGCCGGGTGCTTTTTTTTGACGACCCGGACCATGGTATAATGGGAGAATGGAAAGGGATAAGATGATCCGCTTCCAGATAGAAGGCAGAGGCATAACAGACCAGAAGATTCTGAACGCCATGGCCCGGGTTCCGAGGCATCTGTTTATTCCCGCCGAACTTGACGCTCAGGCCTACGAGGATCATGCCGTCCCCATCGGATACGGACAGACCATCTCCCAGCCCTATATCGTCGCTCTGATGACAAAACTGCTCGAAGCGGCAGAGGGAGACAGGATACTGGAAATCGGAACGGGAAGCGGCTATCAGGCCGCCGTACTGGCGGAGATGGGAAGCCGTGTATTCAGCATAGAGACAATTGAGGAGCTTTACAGGAGCAGCGGATCCCGTCTCCGGAAACTGGGATATGAGGATGTCAGCCTGAAACTGGGAGACGGCTACTACGGCTGGGAGGAGGAAGCGCCCTTTGAGGGCATCCTTGTTGCCGCAGCGGCAGAACATATCCCCCCGCCCCTGATCAGACAGCTGAAAAAGGGAGGCATCATCGTCATTCCCGTGGGCGGAGCCTATGAAATTCAGCAGCTGCTTGTGATGCGCAAAGAAAAGAACGGAGACCTCCGGGGCAGGGCCGTTATCCCCGTCCGTTTCGTTCCCTTTACAGGAAAAGCTCAAGAAAAAGAGATCTGATAAATGCGTTAAGCACTACTCCTTATTCCCGGCCTTTCTGGCCCTGGCCTCCTGGTACAGGTCATCAAAACAGTCAGGGCAGAGACCGTGTGAGAACTCGGCGTCCGTATGCTCGGAAATATACTGCTCGACCTGATTCCAGTAGCCCTTGTCGTTTCTTACCTTCTTGCATTTGCTGCATATGGGTATAATGCCCTGCAGTGTTTTAATCTGCTCAAGAGCCGATTCAAGCTCGAAGTTCTTCTCTTCGATAACATGAACCTTGTCCGTCAGATCGGCAGTCTTCTCCCGAACCCGTTTTTCAAGCTCACTGTTCATCAGTTGAAGATGCTTTTCCCGCTGGCGATGCTGTATGAGTTGCACCGCAACAATACACAGAATCACCGTGATAAAAATGGACAGGGCCAGAAAGTACTCGGATTCCCGGTGAAGCAGACTCTCTGGACGGTTAATGATATGAGAATTTTTCGGGAGCTTCTTGAGATCTATATCGAATCTTTTCAGCTCATCATAATCGAACATCATCTCATTGGGAGAGTCGGGAAGGATGGGGATATCGGCAATGGCCGTTCCGTTGAAAAACTGCTTCGCCATCTCTGCGGCGGCAGTCCCCTGGGATCGTCCTGTAGTCAGCATTCCGCCGATGATTCCATTACCGAAGTAAAAGTCCCAGGCTCCGTAAATAGGAACCTTTGCGTAGTCGTGGATCATCTTTATGCCGTCATAGTAGGAGATGAAATTCCCCTTGATATCACGATTAAAGGTTAAAAGGAGAATAACATCATTCTCTCCGAGATTTGAGATCTTATCGGGAACATCATCCAGAACAAAATCCTGATAGAACTCAAAGCTGTACCCTTCTGCATAACCGGCTATCAACTGCTCCAGCTCCTCTTTGATCTGCACCCCCGTAGCGGTCCTGTCGAGGATAAAGACTGTATTTTTCCTGTCAGGATGGAGCTCTCGGATCAGTTCAAGATTGCGCTCGTAATCAATGGATTCCTTTACACCCGTAATACTACGTCGTCCTTTTATCATTTCCGGACTGAAGTTATTGATACCGCAGAAGATAACAGGGACTTCCGGGTAGATTGTATCACCATACTCACTGACAAAGCGCAGGGCGTTGTTGTCAGAACATATGATCAGATCAAAATCGATATTGCTGAGATTCTTTTTCTGTTTCTCAAACTCTACCAGCTGCTGATAGTACTCTTCTCCGGCATTGCGTTTCGTATCCAGATATTCATAATGGATCTCCACATCATCATCGCGTAACACTGAGTTGATCCCTGCAGAGATGTCATCGGTCCACTGAAGCCCCTGATGATAGGAGTGAATGACAAGAATCCTGTCCATCTTTGTATGTGTAGCCGCTCCGATGGAAAAAAGAACTGCAAAAAACCAGAGAATGACGAGATTCGATTTTTTCATACAATCAATACTACGTTATGTATATCATCTGTCAAACAAAATCGACCAGGTAAATACAATTTTACATTCGGAAAGCTGTTTATGACGCCTTTCCACTCTCAACGACAGGGTCTTTATGCTATGATCACGCCATGAAAGACCCAAACAAAGCCGGATACCTATACGCCCTTGCCGCCACGGCCTTCTGGTCGGTCAACTTTATCGTGGCCAGAGGACTCAGCGATCAGATAGATCCCATATCCCTGTCCTTTTACCGCTGGCTGACCGCCGCCGTAGCCTTCACCCCTCTGGCGCTGAAGGCGTTGATCCGGGAGTTTAAAGCGGTCAGGGCGAACCTGCCCTACCTCTGTATCGTCTCGTTTATCGGCATTACCGTCTTCAACACCCTGATCTACCTTGCCGGCCGCAGCACCACAGCGATCAATATGTCCATGATTGTTATCACAACCCCTGTATATATTGCTTTATTCTCTTTTCTCTTTCTGAAGGAGAGGCTGGGTTATATCAAAATAACAGGAATGATCATCGTCATCCTGGGAGCCCTGACCCTGGTCAGCGCCGGACATCCCGGCCGGATCTTCAGCATGAGTCCGGTCTTCGGAGATCTTCTCATGCTGGTGGCGGCGTTGACCTTTTCAGCCTACAGCCTGCTTCTGAGATTCAAACCGAAGGACATGAGCCTTTTTTCGTTTCAGTATACCACTTTTCTCCTGGGTCTTCTGTTCCTCCTGCCCTTCTTTATTGCGGTGCAGATAAAAGCCCCTGTGCCGCTCCCTGCCGGAAGGGTGCTCTACTCCATACTCTATGTCGGAATTTTCGCCTCACTGACGTCCTTTGTCCTGTGGAACAGGGCGATTACTCTGATCGGAGCCGTGAGGGCCGGAATAATCTATGATACCATGCCCCTTTTCAGCGCCCTTTCGGCCAGTCTGATCCTGGGGGAGACCTTCAGAGGCTATCACTGGATCAGCTTCATCCTTATTGTTCTGGGGATCGTCATTGCCAACGGCATGGTTCGTATCCCCTTCCCCGGCAGGAAGAGCTCCGGCTGAGAATGACATCAATAGTTGTATGCCAGTACCCGCACACAGCTATACCCCGGAACGGGTCTTCTCCCTTCCCTCCTTCCTAAATCGCTCATAACTCCTATCTCCCGGCATATCGTAGCGTCGCCCCGGAAGGTCTCCCTCCCGTGATAATATCCCGTCAGCCGCAATACTCTATCAATAAGCCAAAAACGGTATACTATATAAACCTACAATCTTTTTAGACTCTACTTGACTTATAAGCATGTACAAATTAACATAGCGCCTGAATCTGGCATAAGTCAATGAAAATCAATGAACGAAACCGCCCGAACGGGCCTCAGGTCCTATCAGAAATCACGAGAACTCCGGTGGTGCTTTCGCAGGAGTAAGGAGTTAAATAATGAAATATACAGGACCCGTTTACAGACCTCCCGTTGAAGCGGAAAGCCTGCTGCTTCAGGTCACCGTCGGATGCGCCCACAACAAGTGCAAGTTCTGCACCATGTACAGGGGGACACCTTTTACCACCGAATCCATAGAGCAGGTGGAAAAAGACCTTAAGGAAGCCAGGGCCAGCTATAAGAGAGTGAAGCGGGTTTTTCTGGTGAATGGCGATGCCTTTGTCCTCAGCGCCAACAGACTCAAGGCCATAGCGACCAAAGTCATCGAGTACTTTCCCGAGGTGGAGGTTATCACCATGTATGCCTCCATCAAAAACGTTCTGACCAAAAGCGATGAAGAGCTGAAAGAGCTGCAGGCTCTGAGGATCAACGAGCTCTGGGTCGGGGTGGAAACGGCAGATGCTGAAACCCTCAAGTACCTGAACAAGGGATTTACTTTGGAAGAATGCCGCTCCAGCCTGGAGAGACTGAACAAGGCGGGTATCCGCTTTTTCTACGGTTTTATGTACGGTGCCGGCGGCCGCGGAAGAGGGATAGAGATGGCAGAGAAAAATGCCGAGCTGATCAATGCAACAAAGCCCATGGGGCTGGCGCCCACAACTCTGAATCCCAATGAGGGCAGTCCCCTGTACGACGATGTTCAGAACGGGAAGTTCGAACCGGCCAATGAGAGAGATTTTCAATGAGATGAGAAGGACCATCGAGCTGATCGATACAGATGGTCTGATCTACTACGGCAGACATATCATCAACACCATTGCCTTCGACTGCGTCCTTCCCCGGGACAGAGAAGCATCATTAAACCATATAGACAAGAGAATAGAAAAAATGGATGACGAATACCTGGACAGCATCCCCCGGCGTCACGCCATCTAAAGGAGTACAGGCGGGAATGTTTAAACAGGAAGCCCGCCTTTGTCAGGTCCTGCTCTAGAACGTTCCTCCGTTCCATCCCCACATCTTTCCGGGAGAATCGGTAAACTCGATATAGATTCTGTCCGCAGGAACAGACAGAAGCTCGGAAGCGGCACTGCAGATCTCCCGGCTCAGCTGAGAAGGACTGTCTCCGGGAAGCCCGACACTCTTCATTTCAATATAAAGAGCCCTTTCATCACTTCCACCGAAGCGGATGGCTTTTTCATCATCGACAATGACCATGATGAAGGCCTTCGGTTTATGCAGAACTGTTTCTATGATGGAACACAGGCGGTCCTGCAGGTCACCTGTCTTTGACCCCTCCATGGGGAAATTCCGATGTACAACGAGACAGGGCATGGCAGCCTCCTTTGGATATTGATGTAACAGATAAAATTATAGTCCCAAAGGATGACGCTGTGTGAAATAAATCCTCTCCTCTTCAGGGAATCTTTTTCATATCTTATACCGCTGAGAAGAGACAGGATCCCGAGGGAGAACTCTTTCTGATCTTCCTGTATAATATCCGACAGGACAACTGAGGAATGATATTATGAAAGACTGGACCAGAGTCATGAAATCCGTATGCCTGATCGACAAGATCCTCTTCCGGGGCAGCACTCCCCTGCGCTCCTTAGGAAGCCTGAACTCCACCCAGGAGAGAACGCTGCTGGCCGTCTATGATAATCCCGGAAAATCCCAGAAAGAGCTGATCCGTTATATGAACCGGGACAAGGGGTCTATCAGCAAGATCATTCAGAATCTTGTGGAACAGGGACTGGTCGAACGCCTGCCGTCGGAAAACGACCGCCGACAGGTACTGCTGATCCTTTCCCCGAAGGGGGAAAAAGAGACGCAGCGGATCCATGAAAAGTACTCCAGCCACATAAGCAATATTGTCTCCATACTGGAGAAGGAAAAACAGGATGAGCTGTATATGCATCTGGACAGGCTTCTGGAACTTACTCTGGAAGTGGAAGAGAGGAGTCGTATATGAAAAAATCCGAGTGTTATGACGTCATAGTCGTGGGTACCGGTTTCGCCGGGCTCTCCGCCGCCATTGAGGCGAAAACAGCCGGCGCTTCCGTTCTGGTCCTTGAGAAGATGAAGGCACCCGGAGGGAACTCCATCATCAGCGACGGCGGCATGGCCGTGGCAGGCAGCTCTCTGCAGAAGAAGCACGGAATAGAAGACTCCCCCGAACTGTTCTACCGGGATATGATGGAGGCCGGTCTCGGTCTGAATCACGGTGCACTTGTCCGAACCCTGACCGAGAATGCCGTTGATGCCTATACCTGGCTGACCGAAGAACTGGGAGTCGAGTTTATGGACAGGGTGGATCTCTTCGGCGGACATTCGGCTTCCCGGAGCCATGGTGCTGCCGCGGTTACGGGAGCCTCAATCATCAATCCCATGCTCAGCAGGCTGAAAGAGCTGAAGGTCCCTGTAAGATACGGTCACTTTGTCAAAGAACTAACAGTGGAAGACGGGCGGATCAGCGGCCTCAGCGTCTCACCCGGTTACAGCTACAAAAGGGGCGGAGGAAAAGATCCCTTCAGAATAGAGGCTCGGAAAGGCGTTATCCTGGCCTCCGGCGGTTACGGTGCGGATACGCCATTCCGAAAGATCCAGGATCCCCGCCTGAATGAAGATATCGATACGACCAACAAGCCCTTCGCAACGGCCGAACTCCTTATAGAAGCGATGAACAAGGGAGCCGCCGCCCTTCAGCTTTCCCATATACAACTGGGCCCCTGGGCCTCTCCCGATGAAAAGGGATTCGGCGACGGCCCTCTCTTTTCAGACTATACGGGCTTTATCTACGGCATCATTGTAGATCCTGAAACGGGGGAACGCTTTATCAACGAGCAATCCGACCGCAAGACCCTGTCGGACGCCATACTCTCAAAAGGAAGGCCCTGCCTCTGCATCAGCGATGACGCTGCGGTACGGCTTACGGGCTGGGATATCAGCAAGGCCCTGAACAAGGGCGTTGTAAAGACCTTTGCCGGCCTTGCCGATCTTGCCGGGCACTACGGCGCTCCATTGAAGCAGCTCAGCGCTGCGGTTGATGAGTTCAACGGGAATATGAAAAGGGGAGGAGAAGACAGACTGGGCAGAACATTGCCCGAGGACGCCCGGCCTCTGCAGAATCCCCCCTACTACGTCATGAGACTCTGGCCTAAAGTTCACTACACCATGGGAGGGCTCCACATCGACAGCTCCGCCCGGGTTCTGGACTACAGGCACAATGTTATCCCGGGACTCTATGCCGCGGGAGAGGTCACAGGCGGAGTACACGGAGCCTGCCGCCTGGGCAGCTGTGCGATAACCGGCTGCGTCGTCTTCGGGAGGATTGCCGGCAAAGCGGCTGCCCGCTAATTATCAACGCCCCGGGCCGGCGCCTCGGGAATCCTGTCAAGCAGATCCAGAACCCGTGTAGCGGGACGAACCATCAGGCAGGCTCCGAAGTCTTAATCTGAAAGCAGATCAGACCGGAGTAAAGGGGTTGAATAAATAGTATCCCGGCTCAGCGTTCCACGACGATTCTGCCGACGGGATCGGGAATAACCTCTCCGATAACCGCCGCATCAGGGCATCCCGCAGACTGCAGAGCAGTCAGAGCCTGTCGGGCCTGCTCTTCAGGAACAGCCAGGAGCAGCCCCCCCGATGTCTGGGGATCAAAGAGAATATCCTGTTCTACCGGACCGACGCCTTCTGCGAAGTCCACCATACAGAGTCTGTGTTCTCTATTTTTAGCCGCTCCGGCGGGAACCAGTCCCATGGATGCAAACTCGACCGCCTCCGGAATAACGGGAACCGAAGCGTAGCTCAACCGCACTCCGCAGTCGCCGTCACACAGCATTTCCGCCAGATGTCCCAGCAGCCCGAATCCGGTGATATCCGTACAGGCCTGAACGGGAAAGGCCTTTGCCGCTTCCGCCGCATTGCGGTTCAGCTCGGCCATCATCCGGGTCACCCTGTCGATAAGATCCTGTGAGGCCATCCCGGCCTTGATGACGGTATTGACGATACCGGACCCCAGGGCTTTGGTGAGAATCAGCCTGTCCCCTGGTTTAAAACCGTGATTGGTCCAGCATTTGTCCGGATGTACGAATCCCGTCACGGAGATGCCGAATTTCAGTTCCCGGTCTTCCACGCTGTGTCCGCCCACCAGACAGACCTCCGCCTCTTTCAGCTTGTCCAGGCCGCCTTCGATGATACGGCGCAGAGAGGACAGATCCATGGAGCCTACCGGAAAGGCCGCCAGGTTCATGGCGGTCTTCGGCACGCCCCCCATGGCATACACATCGGAAAGGGCATTGGCCACGGCAATCTGACCGAAGGCGTAGGGATCATCCACAATGGGAGTGAAAAAGTCCACGGTCTGTATTAGAGCCAGTTCTTCTGAGATTATATAAACGCCGGCATCGTCGGCTTTGTTCATTCCCACCAGTACCTGAGGATCCCTCGGAACCTCAAGACCGCTGAGCAGCTGCTCCAGGACCCCCGGAGGAATTTTGGATGCTCAGCCCGCGCCCGATACCGTTTCGGTAAGACGCTTTCTCTTGTCTTCTTCCGACACCCGTTCCTCCTTTTGCGGTTTCCTGTCATGCGGCATCGTATCCCATGCCGGTCCCTGACAATATAGTCGATCTTTACCTTAGCGACCATACAACGGAAAAGATTTTCACTGAGAGCAGTTTTAAGACTGCTGCAGCCCGGGCTCATTCTCTAAAAGACAGCGAAAATGCCTGCTCTCCTGAGGGATGCATGTTTCGATAGAGGAACAACAGATGAAGGTTCACCATCTCGTACCCATATTCTATAAAGCATCTGTCCCAGTCCAGAGGCTCTCCGTTGACAATAATGTCATAGCGCAGCCGGTGTCCTTCGGGATAGCTCTCATCGTATCCCAGAAAGTAGGACCAGACCGTCCGGACCGTAACGATAGAGCATCCGTCCTCCTCATCCCGGAGTTCCAGAAATTGAACCCTCTTCAGAAGATTGATACAGCCGATGGCGCTTTCAGCATCAAGGGAAAAGGGGACAGGTTCAGGATACAGAATGGAAGCCCCAGCCGTCCCGGGCTCCGACCTGTCCAGAGCCCTTGCGGAAGGAACAAGCAGAAAGAGAGGCATCAGCACCCAGAGCCAAGCAGCTGAGCGGAAAAAACTGGATCGCCTGCACGCCATGACTGTATCAATAGTAGACATCAATATCAGTATATCACGCGCCCCGAAACGGACATCAGCGTTCTGCCCGACTCCGGCAAAAGAAAATACGAATTTCTTAGTTTCGGTGGCAATCGATTACAGTTTCCAACAGCAAAATACGACAAAGATGTATGAAAAAGAAAAAAAACATAAACGAAAGCGGAATAGAAGATTGCGGGAAAGGGCACATAATAAAAAAACATTGTGAACTCTGCAATGATCATATAGTATAAATAAACTCAGTTTGAGTGAATAAAGATCCGCAGCTTATTGTAGATCTAACTAAATTATTGTCTTTCAGGGAGAGAAAGTCTGTGAAGAAAGTTTTTAAACAATTTCCAAATGCCTACGTGATTCTGTTTTTCATTATCATTCTGGCAAGTTTGCTCACCTACATTGTTCCTTCTGGAGAGTTCGACAGAGTTGCCGTCGAATACTCATCCAAGCTTGCGGTAGTTCCCGGCAGCTATCATGTCATCGAAAAGACCCCCGACATGGTCGTTACCCCCTGGTGGGATATGTTCGTCGCCATTCCCAAGGGACTGACCAGCGCCGGAATCATCATGATGGTCGTTTTCCTTTCTGGCGGAATGTTTGAAATCTTCGCAGAAACCGGATGTATCGAGACCGCCGTAGGGGCGACCGTCAACAGCATAAAAAAGAAGAATTCATCCCATAATGTTGCCATACTGCTGATGACCCTCTTCTTCGGATTCTTCGGGGTCGCCGTAGGATACGAACAATTGATACCATTGGTTCCCCTGGGCGTTATGATCGCCCTGGGTCTGGGATACGACCTGATGGTGGGAGCCGCTCTGGTCGTCGGTTCCATCACCGTAGGATTCGCCTCCTCCCCCATCAACCCCTATACCGTCGGAACCTCCCACGGTATCGCCGGTCTGCCCGTATTCTCCGGAATGGGATTCAGAGCCATCTTCTGTACCTGTTCCCTCCTTGTGATGGCCCACCACACAGCTCGCTATGCCAAGAAGATCAAGGCCGATCCCGAGAAGTCCCTGGTTAAGGGAATCGATACCGAAGGACTCGGGCTGCACGAAGAACTGATGAACAAGAAGGCCAGTCCTCTCCAGATCAGAATGCTCATCCTCTTCGTCGCCTTCATCCTGATTCTGATTTTCGGTGTTGTAAAATTCAAATGGTACCTCAATCAGCTGAGCGCTCTGTTTGTCATCATGACCGTTCTCGGCGGAATCGTCGCAGGATGGCATCCCAACAAGACCGTTGAAGTGTTTATGCGTGGTGCTTCCAAGATCGCCTCCGGTGCCCTGATCGTCGGCTTCGCCCGGACCATCAGCGTTATCATGACCGAAGGGAAAATCGCCGATACCATCATCAGCAGCCTGGCCGGTCCCCTCCAGAACCTGCCCGCAGCCGTTTCCGCCATAGGTATGACCATCGTTCAGGGTGTGATTAACTTCTTCATCCCCTCCGGTTCCGGACAGGCCATGGCCACCATGCCCATCATGCTGCCCCTGGCCGGCCTTATCGGCGTGTCTCCCCAGACCGCCATCCTCGCCTTCCAGATCGGTGATGGTGTAATCAACCTGATCGTTCCCACCCTGGGAGGACTGCTGGCCATGATCGCCATCGCCAGAGTTCCCTTTGACAAGTGGTTCAAGTTTGCCATTCCCCTGGTGTTCAAAATGTACATCCTGGGATGGACCTTCCTGATTATCGCTACGGTAATCGGCTGGTAGAAAGCAATACATCAATAGTGATATGCTAGGAAAAAGGGGGAGAAATCCCCCTTTTTCTATGAATAAAATAACAGGAGCCTCCCATGCTGAACGATTCGCTGATAAAAAAAATTGATGACCATGCTGCCCGGATACAGGACGCCACTGTAAACCACCGAAGGGAGCTCCATAAGATCCCCGAACTGAGTTTTGACCTTCCCAAGACCAGGGCCTATATTCTGAATGTACTGAGCTCATACAAAGAGCTGAAGGTGGATGAAAATATCAACGGCGGGATTGTCGCTACCATCTCCGGATCACCGGGAGGTAAAACCGTTGCCTACAGAACGGACATGGACGCCCTTCCCATCACCGAAGAGACGGGCCTTGATTTCGCCTCTACCCACAAGGGACAGATGCATGCCTGCAGCCACGACGGCCATATGGCCATAGCCCTCGGCCTTCTCGATACTCTGTACAGCTTGAAGGACGAGATAAGGGGCAATATAAAGTTCATCTTTCAACCGGCCGAGGAGACCACCGGAGGAGCCAAGGGCATGGTGGAACAGGGGGCTCTCAGGAATCCCGATGTGGACTATGTCTTCGGAACCCATATCTGGCCCGCCGTGGATTCAGGGACGCTGGCCCTTGTGGACGGACCGATTATGGCGGCCACCGATATCATTGAGTTCAGCATCATTGGAAAGGGCGGACACGGGGGCATACCCAACAAGGCCGTGAACCCCATTGTCGTCACGAGCAAGATTGTGGCGGAGCTTGAAGCCATCAAGAGTTATTTCGTCAGCCCCACGGAAAACTCTGTTATCAGCATCTGCTCCATCCATGGAGGAACGGCCCAGAATATCATTCCCGACAGGGTGGACATCCAGGGAACCGTCAGGACCTTTACCGTGGAAACCCAGAATCTGATCAGGGAAAAGATCGAGCATATTATCAAGCATGTGTGTGATATTTACGGGGCGGGTTATGAGTACAACTATATCAAGAACCTTCCCGCTACCATTAACGACAGCAGGGTCGTGGAGAGGGTCAAGAAGGTACTCTCCGAGAATGGACTTTCCGACTACGCTGTGAATGTAAAAGAGCCTTCCATGGGTGCGGAGGATTTCTCCGAATACCTGATGAAGGTCCCCGGCATGTTCTTCTGGCTTGGTACGAGAAATGAAGAGAAGGGTTATACCTACGGGATTCATAACCCCAAATACACCATCGATGAAGATATCTTTGAAAAAGCGCTCAGCAGTATCTCAAAGGTGATTCTGGAATTTACCGGAAAATAATCAGAAAGGACGTCCGTCTTGATCTCCGGGCTGAAGAGGACGGACGCCTTCTTATCTAGATTATCTAGGCATTCTCAATCAATCTGACAATAAGCTCCGTTGTCTTCACCAGATCTTCTATTGAAATATACTCCTCAAGGGTATGAACTTTCTTCATGCCTCCGCTGATATTGGCCGCTTCGATTCCGTTGGCATTGAAGACATTGGCATCGCTTCCCCCGCCGGTAGTGTTCAGAACAATGCCGTAGCCCGTATCTTTCAATGGCTTTTCAGCAAATTTGATCACCTCGCTCTCTTCTGTGAGATGGAAGGTTTCATACAGCTTTTCGATGGAAACTTCGACCTTGCCCCCCATCTCTCCAGCGGTCTTCTCAAAGCTTGCAATAAGATGATCCACATAGTCCTGCAGCTTCTTTTTCGACAGGCTTCTGGCTTCCAGTCTTACTACGGCCTCGTCACAGACGATATTCAGCCTCTCCCCGGCATGAAACATTCCGATATTGGCCGTCGTCTCCTTGTCCAGCCTGCCGAACTCCAGCTGTGATATCGCCTTTGATGCGATATTGATGGCATTGATGCCCTCTTCGGGACAGATTCCCGCATGGGCGGGAGTACCGGTCACCCGGATTTCCAGATGCCAGTGTGACGGGGCCTGTCCGATAATACTCCCGGACTCTTCTCCGCTGTCAAAGACATAGCAGATTTTGGATTCAAGCTGTGACATATCGAATTCCATGGCTCCCAGCAGGCCGATCTCCTCCCCTACGGAGAGGACGATCTCTACCCGCCCATGGGGGATGTTGCTCTCTTTGACATACTTAACAGCTTCAAAAATATTCGCAACCGTAGCTTTGTTGTCCGCTCCAAGGATAGTGGTTCCGTCGGAGAAGACACAGCCGTCTTTGACCACCGGCTTAATCCCGATACCCGGGACAACCGTATCAAGGTGGGCGCTTAAAACGATGGGCCTGGCTCCCTCTTTGTTCCCTTGCAGAACCGTAAAAAGATTCCCCGCATTCCCTCCTATGGCATCGCCGGCTTTATCTTCACTCACAGACAAACCTAAAGATTCAAATTCCTTTATCATGAAGTCGGCGAATTTCCGCTCATTTCTTGATTCACTGTCTATCTCTACATACCTGCAGAACGTATCAACTATCTGTTTCTCATCGATCATAATTTCCCTCACACGGATGCATCATTTCATACAAATAATTATATATAAAAAAATAAGAAACTGGAAGCAATCCATGCGGACTGTGAAACAGTAGAGAAAATCGAAAAGCCCCTCTCTCCACAGATTATTGTATAATGATTTTACTGACAGAGAATTCCTCTAGACACAAATTGATTTCTTCAGAAAACCGACAACAGGACTCTAACTATGGGAGAGGGTTATGAGAATAAATATTGAACGATTAAAAAAGAACCTGCTGCAGCTGGCAGAGATCGGCAAGGACAAGAATGGGGGCAATACCCGTCTGGCCTATACACCTGCGTACAGCGAAGCAAACGACTTTGTAAAAAGACTTATGATCGAAGCCGGCCTGAACGTCTTCGAGGATCCCGTTGGAAACCTCTTCGGCAGATACGAAGCCCAGCAGGGAGATCAGAGTATTCTGATAGGATCCCATATCGATACGGTTCCCAATGGAGGGAAATTCGACGGCTGTCTCGGCGTACTGGGAGCCCTGGAATGCGCACAGACTCTCAGGGAAAACGGATACGCCAACAAGCACACCATAGAGGTCGTCGCCTTTATCGCAGAAGAGTATACGGAAATCGGCAGCTGCTTCGGCAGCCGCTGTTTTGCGGGGGATATTCGGATAGAGGAGAAGGAAAATGTCTTTCTGAAGAAGATAGGACTGACGGCAGAGGATGTATTCAATTCCAGGCGCAGCCCTGACGCAGTCAAATGTTATCTGGAACTTCATGTAGAACAGGGAGGTATCCTTGATGTTGAGAAAAAGCCCATCGCCATTGTCACGGGTATCGTCGGTATTTCCAGATTCAAAGCGGAAATAAAAGGAGAGTCCAATCATGGGGGCTCGACCCCCATGGGACTCAGGGACGACGCCCTGGTCAAAGCCTCCCGCTTTATTCAGTATTTTGACAGCACCGTACGACAGATAGGCACCCCCCTGGTCGGTACCATAGGAGTACTGGAAGTGGAGCCTGGAGGAGTGAATGTGATCCCCGGAAAAGTAAAATTCCATATAGAGCTAAGAGACATCGACAATGCCAGGATACAACAGGCGGTACGTTCCATGGAAAGTTTTGGCCCGGACTTTACATTCTCACAGTACCAGGATGAAAAGGAGGTCCTGCTTGATTCTACGGTTCAGGAAATCGCAAGAAAGGCCTGTGAAAGGCTGGGTTACGACTACAAAGTGATGCATAGCGGAGCCGGACATGATGCCAGTATTCTATCCACGGTTGTGCCCACGGGAATGATTTTCGTCCCCAGCGTCGGCGGGATCAGCCACTCTCCTCTGGAACACACAGAGTGGGAAGATATTGAAAAGGGCTCCAACCTTCTGCTCGAAACAGTAATAAATCTGGATGCATAGATTCCGAGACGTCAGGACATCCATCTCCCGGAGGCCTGACGTCCGAGTTTCCAGTACAGATGATTCTATTGATTAATCCCGAAGCAGCCAGGACGCCAGAGCCTTATGAAGGGTCGTAACCGCCAGAATGGAGCAGTGAACCCCGTCTTTCGGAAGATCGGGATGCAGCTGCAAAATTTGCGCAGGAGAAATGGCAAGCACGTCCTCAATAGTTTTCCCTTCCGCCAGACGTGCCGCCGCAGAACCGCACTGCCGGGATGAAGAACAGCCGTCGGTGTGATACCAGGCCTGAGCAATACGGCTGTCCTCTATCACCAGATAATACTCCATGGTATCACCGCAAAGTCCGGTAACCCAGGCCGATCCATCGGGATCGTTCATACGCCTCATGGGATCAATAGCGGGATGTTCGTTTGTATTGTTCACTTCGTAACCTCAGTTTTTATTTTAAGCTGATATCCCTGCAAGCCTCAAAGACTGCAGGATCAAATTCCAGGGCTTCCCGATACCTGTGCAGGTCTTCACCGAAAAACTCTTCAATATCAATGTCGAAATCGGTAATCGCATATTTGATAAAATACTTAACGCTCATGAGATCCACCCGGATCAGAGCCTGGGAGCTGTCAATCAGTACATCCCTGAATATCCCGTTCCCCAGTTTGATCTCTTCTATGGATTCTATCATCGTATCGATGATATCGGCGGCCCGGATAATCTGCCCTTCCACATCCTCCGTCTTGGGATTGAGTATGAAGGAGCGGAACTGACTACGCCATGATCTGGGAAGCTCATTCTCAATTTCCTCACTAAAGGCGAGTTCCTCGATCTCCTGGATCGCATCCTTCATGGCCAGAGTCTTCTTTTTGGTCGGCCCCAGAATATCCCCCGTACACTGCTCGATAATATCATGGTTGATCGCCTTCTGAAGCACTTTAGCCATGTCCACTTCATTATTGAACTTCTTGCTCTCCCAGATCGCCAGGCCTTCGGCTATCTTCGCTACGGACCACATATGTTCTGCAACCGATCGCTTTTTGAAACAGTACTTGTTCTGGTATCGTTTGATCTCCATCAATGATCTGGATTCGATTAAATGTGTTCCGAAAGGCATGGTTCTCTATCCGGCATCAGGAGATGATATTCCCCGGTGCCTCCTCCTGTAACGATTTTATACCTAGAGTATCAATAAGAGAGATAAAAACATAGGTCCCCGCAAAAGAGGAGTCACATGAAAGAGAGTCATTTCGGCATCCGGCTCGGCAGCGATGAGTACGATCAGGACGATAAGATCATCAACCTTCATGAGATCCCCTCCCTTAAGCATAATAGAAGCAGGAAAGGGTCCCAAAAGGAAAAGCCCGTGGGCCGCACGCTCCGGGAAACAGGACGCTCGGAACAATAAGGGCTGTTCCGGATGACAGTTTTACTTCAATATCAGGGTAACTTTATCGATAATCAATATTAGGAGTCGGTGTTTCATTAATAATAATTACAACATTGATCTGTATTCTTGTTCCATGGGGAGAAAAAAAGGATGGCGGAGAACGCACGCTTTCATGAACTGTATAGTACCGAAGCTGTTAAGGGAGAAAAAGCGGCCTATTACCTTCGCTGGCTAATCGTAGCCCTCCTGATCGCCGGGGCCGGCATCATGGCCGCGAAGGAACGATTCGTCCAGTCTCTTCCCCTCACCTTCCTCTTAATCAGTATTGCGCTCCTTTACAACCTGCTGCTGACCTCTTTTGTAAAAGCCGGAAAAATGGATCTGCCATGGGTAAAGTATGTTTCCGTTACCCTGGATATCTCTCTGGTTACGATCTTCCAATTAATTGCATCGTTATATTCCAACACCTACGCCGTCGCCACCTTTGCAACCATACTGCTTTATCCGGTCTTCCTCCTGTATGCGACGTTACGCCACAACCGCTGCCTGATAATATACGCCACCTTATACACCCTGCTGATCTACAACCTTTCCTATTTCATTGTTTTTCCCATGATGGATCCCGGGGTTGTTGATTTGATCCCTTCAGCAGATCCCCTGGGACAGGTCTATAAATCTCTATACATCGGACTTTTCGGATTTTCCCTGCTCTTCATCCCCAGGACAATAAAGAATCTCATTCTGAAACAGGCCACTCTGGTGGAGGATAAGATGCATAAGGAGCTTGAGATCAAGCTTCATAAACAGCGGGAAGATCAGCTGATACAGAATCTGTATCAGTATGTCTCCAAAGAAGTCGCTGAGAAACTGCTGGAAGATCCGGAACTGCTGGAGGGAAAGTCAGTATACCTGACGGCCCTTTTTGTCGATATTCGCGGCTTTACCGCCTTCTGCTCCAACCGTAATGCCGCCGATATTCTCCGGATGCTGAACCAGTTCTACTCCCTTGTGGCCGAAGCAGTCAAACACCACGACGGGTTGGTAAACAAGTACCTGGGAGATTCGGTCTTTGCCATCTTCGGAGCTCCCGATCCCTATGAAAATACCGAAGAGAAGGCCATCAGGGCCTGTCTTGAAATCCTGGAAGCATTCAATAATCAGAAAGAGAAATTCAATCGGGAGTTCGATGTTGATCTGCAGATCGGCATCGGAATCGAATCAGGCAGCGTACTAGTAGGCAATGTGGGAAATACCGAACGGATCGAATATACCGCCCTGGGGGATGCCGTTAATATGGCCTCCCGTTACGAGTCTTTGAATAAACGCTTTAATACGAGAATCCTCTTTTCCAGTCATGTAAAGGAATCGATAGAGGAGAGCTTCCAGGACCTTGATTTTGTAGATCTCGGGGAACACCAGGTAAGGGGGGCTGAGGGGCTCCACCGCTTCTATACAATAAAAGATCTGGGCTTCCTGCCAGACAGCTGATGGCCTCCGCTTAAGGGTTCAGCCTCTGCCACCGTCCAGCAGAGTCTGAACATCGTTCCAGATCCCGTCTGTTTTTTTCCGGATGTACTTATCCACATAATCGGGTAGCAGATCAGAATCGAATTCATCCGCTAATGAGTAGGCCATTTCCTCCAGCGGGCTGCCCCGGTAGCCGGAAAGCATCATTCCGGCTCCATAGGCAAGCAGAAAATTATCAACCCCAAGCTTCGCCCACTGCACCACATGCACCAGTTCATGAAAATGCAGTTTCTCCGACTGAAGATGCTTCAGTTTAATAAAGTAGGTGTCTTTATAGGTGATCCCGTCATACTTCCCCTTTCCTTCTTCGAATTTCTTCAACCCCTTTAGTCCCATATTGCTGTATAAGGGGGGAACAGGAAGGGGCCCGTCAATAACGACAAACCTGGTTTTCTCCAGGATATCCGACGGCAGCACATTACGGAGATTCGGGAAAGGAATAGACGTCACCGGAATAGCGCGGTCACTGTATTTTTCCAGGGTCTCATCGATCCACTCCTGAATATCCGGCAGCTTTGACCTGAATACACTTAAATCACTCATTCAAACTCCCCTCCCCCATAACTACAATTATATCCGGATTCTCTTAAAAATAAACAGCCGGGACAATCGGTTCCGGGGTGGAGCGATTCAAGGGAGAGGTTCGGAAGGTTCATCCAGCACCGAATCAATGGCGTTCAGCTCCTCTTCACTGAAGCTCAGATTATCCCGGACTTTGACGCACTCTTCAATCTGACTGACCTTGCTGGCCCCGATCAATACCGAACATACCGACTGATGCCTCAGATTCCAGGCCAGGGCCATCTGTGCCAGGGACTGTCCCCTGTGTGCAGCCAACTGGTTCAGGGCAGAAACCTTGACCAGCAAATCTTCTGTCAGGTCTTCTCTCTTAAGGAAGCGCCCGTCGAGGACGGCCCGGGAGTCCGAAGGGATGCCGCTGAGATATCTGTCCGTGAGAATACCCTTTTCAAGGGGTGAGAATGTTATGCAGCCTACCCCTTCCTCATCATGGACATTAAGAAGATCATCTTCAACACGTCTGTCAAGCATATTGAATTTCACCTGGTGAATGAGGCAGGGCGTTCCCAGCTCTTTAAGGATTCTGAAGGCCCTGCGGGCATCGGCTGCTGTGTAATAATTGGAAAGGCCCACATATAAGGCTTTCCCTGACCTTACAATCTGATCCAGAGCCGTCATGGTCTCTTCCAGGGGAGTTTCGGGGTCCCGTCTGTGGTGATAGAAGATATCAACATAATCCATACCCATTCTGACAAGACTCTGGTCCAGACTGGCGATAAGAGACTTACGGGATCCGAAGTTGCCATAAGGTCCCGGCCACATTTCATATCCGGCCTTTGTCGAGACTATCAGTTCATCCCTGTGCCTCCTCAGCTCATTCCCGAGTATTCTGCCGAAGGTAGATTCTGCGCTGCCCGGAGGAGGTCCGTAATTATTGGCGAGGTCAAAGTGGGTAATCCCCAGGTCAAACGCCCTCAGCACCATTTCTCTACCATTAGCATAGGGAGAGCTCTCTCCGAAGTTGTGCCAGAGTCCCAGCGATAAAGACGGCAGCTTTAATCCGGAATTTCCACATTGAAGATATGACATATCCCTGTATCTGTTTGGCGATGCTGAATAACCCATATGAACCTCTCCCTGCTTTCTTTATTGAATAATAACACAGCCGCTGCTGCTAAAGTTCTGTTTGAACCAGAATCGAAATCGGCTCCCGCATCCTCTGTCGCATCTCATGGAACACATCCTCTGTTTAAGGAAGAGTTCACGCTTAAGGGGCGTTGATGCGTCAAAGCCAGTCTTTATCCGATGCGGTCATATCATTGACCACATCTCCCGTATTGACCGTACCGGCAGGCTCGATCAGCATGACCTGACACTCCTTTTCGGCACTGGGCTTGTGCTCGATTCCCCTGGGAACGACGAAAAGCTCTCCGGCTTTCAGGGAGAGGCTCCTGTCGCGGAATTCTATCTTCATTTCCCCTTTTACGACATAGAAGAGTTCATCCGTTTCATCATGCTTATGCCAGGAGAACTCCCCATCAAACCTGGCCAGTTTGATATGATAATCATTTATCTGTTCAACGATTTTGGGAGTCCAGGCCTCTGTAATCCTCTTCATTTTTTCTTCGATCCGAATGACCTCTGATTTCATATACTCTCCCGGGCTCCCAGCTCTTTCTCATAGCAGTTAAAGTCATACTGATAACCGGGGAACCGTATGGTTCCCGCAATCGCATAGCCGGAGCTTTTAAACAGTGCGTTCATGCCGGCATTGCGACTGCATGTATCGGATCTGAGATAGCCAAGTTTCAGCTCCGCCGCCCTTTCCTCGGCAAAGCGGATCAGCTTTCTAGCCAGGCCTTTCCCATGATGCAGGGGATCCACGGCCATTCTGTGGATAACAAGAGCCGGTTTATCCAGGCTCCACTGCACTCCGGCATACTCATCCGGTTCATGGTTATTCAGACAGATGACCGATTTAACCGGTCCGTCCCTTTCAGAGTCCACATACAGATCACCGGATACAATATCGTCATGAAAATTATCACGAGATGGATACACACTGTTCCATTGGTCATTACCGCTGTCCTGCATCAGGATGACAGCCTTCCTGACGATTGCCAGAACCCCTTCCAAATCTTCAAAGTTTGCCTTACGTATCATCTGATTCCTTTCGTTTTTTCCGCCAGCCATTCATTCTCAATATTCACACGCATCTCTTTTACAAGTTCCGTTACCAGTTCCACCTCTTTTACAGAAAAGCTGGAAAAAGCACTGGTAATAAATGACTCCTCTTTCTCAATCAGCTTCTTATATGTCTCGTTGGCCAGATCCGTTGGAAACAGCCTCTGCATGCGATTGTCCGAACCGTCCTGCCTTTTCTCAATATAGCCGAGTGTCATCAGCTTCTGTACCGCTTTCGTGGTCGTTCCCTTATCGATGTGCATCAGCTGAGTCAGTCGGGCATGATTGATACCGGGATTCTCACAGATCCTTGTGATGAACATGAATTGTCCTTTTTGAAGATGATAGCTTTTAAAAGAGACATCGCTCATGGTCTGTATCATCCGGGCCAGAGCCCCGATTTCACGGAAGATTTCACTGCTTGGATTTTTCACACGAACCCCATATAGTTGAACTTTCAACTAAAGAATAGCTCAATTTTGTTGAACTGTCAACTATCCCGATCGTTCCCTTCCTTATTGCCCTTTCTGAAAAGAGTTGTCAGTTTTTTTAATCAACCTGGATCTGGTCTATAATGAGAGCGTGAGAACAGAGGAGGAAGTCATGAAAGAGCCTGTAGAATATCTGGAAGCTATGTGGCCGATGCGGCATTTCTTAGTGACATGCGGACGATATAGGGATAAAAGCAATATTATTACCGTCAGCTTTTGCATGCCTGTCTCAAAGGCGCCTCCTCTGATCGCGTTCGCAATGGGAGAGGAAGCCTATTCCAACAGACTCCTGGAAGACAACGCTGAGTTTGTCATCAATGTACCGGCATACAGTCAGAAGTCCCGGATTTACTACTGCGGATTTCATTCGGGCCGGGATGTGGACAAGTTCAGGGAGACAGGACTCACAGCCCGGGCCGGCCGGAAAGTGAAGGCCCCCGTAATCAGAGAATGTATCGCTCATATGGAGTGCAGAGTCGTAAAAAAACTGAAAACCGGGGATAAAAATCTAATTGTGGGAGAAGTGATTGAGTCATATGCTGACAAGCAGCTCCTCTCCGGTATGGAGATAGAGGACTTCGCCCACGGTTCTTTTCCCGGACAGATATACTCCCGTCGCTTTCGATAGCTGACGGGAGGTCAGCTCTTAGATTCAGAACTTTCCTTGTTTCAGATCTCGTATTCCATTAGACAGGGCTCTGTTATAAGCTGAGCGTTCCAGGTGATTTTTCCGGCTCTCATTGAATATGTGGTGAACATTAATCGGTGTTACAATGTGATTAATGAGAGAACCATTCCGAATTTATATTATAATAACTGAAGACACTACACCGAGGCAGTTATGTATAGATATGCCCTGTTACTGATCAGTTTCATTTTCTCCATGCCCCTGTTTGCGGATGATTCAACCATCGAAAGCCGTGGGAGAGAACCTTCCGAAGATTTCTCCATCATCCTCCTTCCGGACACACAAAAATATACGGAAGAAGGAGCCATGAAATTCAATCTCTATGAAAGGCAGACCCGCTGGATTGCAGAGAACAGAAACGAAAGGAATATAAAATTTGTCATCCACCTGGGAGATATAACCGAAAGGAACGGACAGAAAGAATCATGGCAGGAATGGGACGTTGCCCATAAGGCCCATCAGATCCTGGACGATCACAACATTCCCTACAGCACCACAACGGGGAATCATGACTACTATTCCAGAGAGGGGCATTACAGAAATTACAAAAAAAATGTATATGCCCGGAATACGGATTACAGCGAGTATTTCGGTGCGTTCCGTTTTGAGGGCCGGCCCTGGTACGGCGGTTCCTACAGTCCGGAGAATATCAATAATTACATGACCTTTGAAGAAGGAGACCTGAAATTCCTGGTCCTCAGTCTGGAATTCCTCCCCCGGAAGTCCGTGCTGGACTGGGCCCATGGAGTTCTGGAAGCCCATCCGGACAGAAAGGTCATCGTCGTGACTCACAGCTATATCGATCCTGAGGGAGATTACACGACCGACAGGGGGCGAAGCTGGGGGGAAAAGTACAATATGACGGGGGTGGAAGGGGAAGCCTTTGATAATGAGTTTCTGAAGCAGCACAGCAATATCTTCCTCCTCCTCTGCGGGCACCGCTCGGGCAGCCGGTACAAACTGATGGAGGACACCTTTAACGGAAACCTTATCCATATACTTCTGACCGACTTTCAGAGCCTCCGCACAAAGTGGGGCAGAAAACTGGGAAACGGCTGGCTCCGGAGCCTGAACTTCAAAGTGGATGAAGGACGTATCGACATAGAAGATATCTGCGTCATCCCCGAAGATTCTGAAGAAAAGAAAAGGATATTCGGCTTCCGCTCTATCGAAGCTCCCTATGAGGAAGTGGCGGCCATGTATGTGGATGATCTGGCTGAGACTAAAGAAAACCGGAGGACTGTTTTGGACCACCCTTTTATGGATTTTCAGGTGAACGAAGGGATGGCTCCTTCCAAGGGAGCTCCCGTGATCGCCTGTGACGCCGATGGGAATTTTGTTGTTCTCTGGGAAGAGGTGGCTGATGAGGAAGGCCGGAGCGATCTGTTTCTCCGAGGATACACGTCTCTGGGGAACAGCCTGTACGGACCAGTAAAGCTTAACGGACCGGGATCGCAGAACCCAAAGAATCCCGATATCGCCATGAATGCCCGGGGAGACTATATCGTCCTCTGGCAGGATAAGAACAACGGTTCTTATAAAATTTACGGCAAAGCTTTTGACGGGAGAGGAGGGATCCTGGAGGACGAGTTCCTCATCAGCTCCGCTCCGGCGGGACAAAACGCCGAATACCCCGAAGGGGATCTCGGAGACGGAGGTCACTTTGCCGTCGTATGGCAGGAGGATGGCAGTGATGAAGAACGCTCCGTTGTCAAACAGCGCAGGGGTTCGCTCTATGACCGCACCATATCTGATGAAGAGCTCATTCACCCGGGCTTTGATGGCTATCAGGGACGGCCGGGAGTGGCTGTTAACGGACAGGGAGACACTGTCATCGTATGGGAAGCCCTAAGGCAGAGACGGCATGAGATTTTTGCAAGAGCCTACGGCCGCAATGCCTTTGGTCCGCAGCTCATTGAGAAGGATCGTATAACGGATCTGAGAAAACCCAAGATCGCCATGAACAACAAAGGATTTTTTGTGATTGTATGGGAGAACAGAGACGACAGGAACAGACGCTTTGACACTAAAATTGCGGCCAGAACTTACGGACCGGAAGGAACAGTTTTACAGAATCTCAAGGTGATGAATCACAGACAGGAGGCGGTTCACCCGGAAATTGATGCGGATGAGCAGGATCATTTTATCATCTCCTGGCAGGATGATAGAGACAGAAACAGGTACTATCAGATCAAAGCCGCTGTATTCAATACCTATGGCGCCTCCATTTCGGGAGATCAGACAGTGAATATTGACAGGACCGGTCAGCAAAAACATCCGCATGTCGCTCTGGGAGAAAAGGGCTATTACTATATGGTCTGGCAGGATGATA
Organism: Oceanispirochaeta sp.; assembly: GCA_963556075.3. Classification (GTDB taxonomy): domain Bacteria; phylum Spirochaetota; class Spirochaetia; order DSM-2461; family DSM-2461; genus Oceanispirochaeta. The sequence continues at coordinate 1,365,454 of CAUVYB020000002.1, forward strand.
AGGATAAGGATGGGGATTACAATATACTGACTCGGAGTTTGAAAATTGAGGATTGAGCTGATGAGACATAAAAAGAGCACCCTGAAAAGGGTGCTCAGACCGGGCCTGCCGGGACTCAATTCATTGAAGCATCAGCTTTTTTATTCAGTCCCACCCCTAACCATCAATGCATAGTTGTAGAGAACGATATAGTCCGCCGCATTCTCAGATGCGCTCAGATCAAAAATCGTTGTATCATCACCGGGATTAAAGTCATAAGGATACTCCTCGCCATAAAGTTCAGACCACAACTGACGGCAAAGCGCAGGAGCCTGTACTGCTGCACCACTCGTATCTTTGTAATCGTTACGCATAGCACCGGGTCCGTGGGTATCGACAAAGTCATCTACCGTCGCATCTGCGGCAGCTGAAGACTCTTCGGACATGGACGCATCTCCCGGCAGTCCTTCAGGACCTTCAGGCGGGGGGCCCATCTCATTGCCGCTGTTTCGAGGAGGCCCCGTTTCCTCTCCGCTCCCCATACCGGCAGCGCCGCCTGATGCCAGGTTGATTCCATAAGCCCTGCCGAAGGCAAAGTAGAGCGCCGTGTCTGGAAAATCACCGCAGGTGGTACTGGTCCACATGTAACAGTCGGTTCTGCTCAAATTGAAATAGTCCAGATCAGTCGCCGGCAAGTCGGTTATGCCGTATTGAACAATGCTCTGAAGCTCTTTAGCATCGGGAAGACGCCAGTCGTTATATCCTAAATATTCGGCTTCATTCATCTTCTGAACCCAGGCCAGCGTATCCACCCATGTTCGACCGCGGCCGAAGTTCTCATCTCCCTCCAAACGGATGGTAGCGTCATCGTTAACGGCACCGCTGTCCTGCTGTGTCCACATAAATCCTGTGGCCCTGTCTGTAATGGTTCCGTCGCCATTATCAACAAAATCATTGACACCATAGACACCTTCCTCACCGCGAACGGCGCGGACACCAGCCGGGATGGAAGATCCGGATGAAGAACCATCAAGGTAATAACCGTCGCCATAGGATTTCAAATGACCATCCGCCCAGTTGAATCCATAGTTCTTCTCCATCTCTTCATATTCATTTTCCGCAGGGATTTTTGTAACGCTGCTCGTCCAGTAGGACCCTGTGTAGGGGCGTCCTTCATCATAGAAAAAGTCAAAGTAATCTGTATCGATATAGGGAACGCACTGGCTGATGTCCTGAGCGACCAAGCGACCATCAAGATGGGCCAGGGAAAATGATTCTTTAATGGTAGGGAGTCTCCAGTCCTTATAGCCGCCTAGTTCAAGATTCTCAACATAATCAAGCGCCTCGTCGTATGTCATTTTTTCAGACGGAGGAGTCTGCTGCCACATCAGTCCGGTATTCTCATCAGTGACAGTCCCGTCACCGTTATCCGAATACGAGGGCATGATGCCCTTATGCTGGGCATCCTGTCCGTAATAAGGATCTCCGGGCTCAGGCTCATCAATGGTATTTCCATCGGCGTCATAAAATTGACTCTGCATGGCATCGGTCACTACAAATTTGATTTCCGTTTCCAAGTTCCCTGCTTCCGTGCTTTTACCGGTGATACAGCCTGTCGTCAGAAGAGTAATCACAGCCAACAATATTATTATCAGGGCTGATTTCTGAATTGCTTTCATAATGAACTCCTTGTAGAGAAGGTATATGGGAGGAAGGTAATATACCGGGAGAAATGGATCGTCCAAATCGCACGATCTGGACAAAATAACTCCATATTTGTCCTGACGGGACTTGATAATTGACAGGAGATGGTGGAGGAGCTTAAGATTTATAACAGAGTAAAATCTTGAGTGCCTCTTTACCGTAATCATGGCTTGATAATTGGTTTTACAGGTTCAATTCGAATGAACAGCCTTCGCCGGGGAGGGGGTAATATGCATATTCAAACATCTGAAATGGATAAAGTCGTTTTGGGAATTGGAAACTACTCCTGCAATTGGGGCACTCATATTTGCGGTCTGTATGAAACGGAAGAAGAGCGGGATGAAATCATATCCGGTTATTTATGCAGAGGCATAGCTGATGATGATATGCAGATATATATCCACAGCGAACAAACGGAGGAACATTTCTGGGAGATCCTCCATTCGAACTGTCCCATCTGTCATTCAAACAGCAGTCATCCCGGCTCGCTGGATGTAAAAGAGGCTGGCGAACTCTACTATCCCGAAGGCCATTTTGATCCCTGGTTAATGGATACAGCAATCAACGGATACTTCGACTATACCCAATTGGAAGGGCCCCGGAATCTACGGGCCGTCGCAGAAATGGCCTGGGCTCTGCAGGCCATATCAGGAGTGGAGCATTTATTTGCCTATGAATCAAGATTGAACTATTTTGTCAAAGACAAAACCATTATAAGCCTCTGCCTGTACAATACATCAAAGATCTCAGGGGAGATGCTGATGAATGTCCTCAGGACTCACCCTTACTCCATCAACGGAGGGGTCGTCACTGTAAACCCCTATTATATTGAACCGGATATATGGCTCAAAAAAAACGCCCCTCAGTTTTTAAATGCTGATGAATAGAATCCGCAATGCAAGAGTATACCCAGGAACTGTTTTTACTGACTACGACCTTGTCCCAGTTAAATGACAGAGAGGGAGTCATCCGCTTATTCAATGAGGGAATGAATTCCATTTTCAAGACCGTTTGCTTTCTATGGCATTCAGAAAAAAGCGGGAGTGGCAATATTGAGATGGAAGTCTGCACCAGGAAGAAGAACTACGGTTATCTCAGCTGTATAACAGACGGCGATATTGATCCCATAAATGAAAACTTTATCCATAATGCAGTTCAGATCTTGGCGACATTACTGGAAAAAATCGACCAGGAGAGCAACCTGCAGCAGCTTGTCGAAGACAGGACCGCGGAACTGATTCTGGTGAACAAGGATCTTGAAAAAACAAATAAGAGTCTGCAGGAACAGATAGAAGCTCATACTCAAACTCTCGAGACCCTGAGGAAAAGCGAAGAAAAATACAAATCTCTTATAGATAAAATTCAAACCGCTATCATTCTCCATGACGGAAAGGGGATCATTACGGATACAAATCCTATGGCCATAACATTAATGGGATGCCGTGAAGAGACTCTGAAGGGGACAACGCTGGATAGTGATGAGCGGTCATTTCTCAGAGATGACGGTTCTTCAATGCCATATTCTGAATTTCCGATTGCCAGGGTTCTCTCGCGGAAAGAAGCGGTCAGGAATCAAGTCGTGGGCATAAGGCATGCCGGAAAAAATGAAACCGTATGGACTCTTGTAAATGCAGAGCCGGAATTTGATGGCAAAGGCGTTATTTCTCAGGTGATTGTATCATTCTTTGATATCACAAAGCTCAGAAAAATGGATGATTTGCTAAGGCAATCACAGAAAATGGATGCGATCGGGCAGCTGGCGGGCGGAGTGGCTCATGATTTCAACAATATGCTCAGCGGGATTATCGGGGCTTCTCAATTGCTTCAGAATCCGGAAAGGCAGCTTGATGAAGCAGGCTTGAAGTATGTAAGCATTATCCTTGACGCCTCAAATCAGGCAGCTCAGTTAACAAAAAAGCTGCTGACCTTCGGGCGAAAAACGGAAATAAGCTCCAAACCGGTTTCAATTCACACCATCATCCATGACACGACCTCCCTTTTGGAAAGAACGATAGACAAAAGGATAAGAATCTCTGTTTCAGAGGATGCTGAACAATCTATTGTTTTGGGAGACAATGCAGCACTGCAGAATTCTCTGTTAAACCTGGGAATCAATGCTTCTCAAGCCATGCCCGAAGGGGGGACTCTTCATATTGGCACCAGTAATATTTTTCTGAATGATAAATATTGCCAAACCGTTCCTTTTAATATGGCACCGGGAAACTATATTAAGATTGAAATCAGGGATTCAGGCGTCGGGATTTCCCCTGAAAATATCTCCAAAATTTTTGATCCCTTTTTTACAACCAAGGAACAGGGCAAGGGGACGGGGCTGGGCTTATCTACGGTCTATGCTACAGTACAGAATCATCACGGCGCCATAAACATCTATAGTGAACCGGCCGTGGGTACGGTTTTTTACATTTATCTTCCCTGTTCGGAGGATGAGCCCGGAGCGTCATCGCAATCAGAGGAAATTTCCTATTCCGGAAGCGGTCTGGTCCTTCTGGTGGATGACGAGGAGTTAATACGGGCAACAGGCAGAGAGACTCTGAAAGAGATGGGATTTTCCGTCATCCTGGCAGAAAACGGTATCGAGGCTGTTAAAATTTTCAAAGAAAAGCATTTGAAAATTGATCTTGTTATTATGGATATGCTTATGCCGGGAATGAACGGCTCGGACGCCTTCTTTCAAATGAAGGCCATTGACTCACATTGCAGGGTTATAATTTCATCAGGATTTACAAAAGACGAAAACCTGAGGGAAATGAAAGAATCAGGACTTTCCGGGTTTATCCAAAAACCATTTAAAAGAAATGAGCTGCAACGGCTGTTAAGTAATACTTTAAACAGTCACTAGTACTGTTCCTGTTTGATTATCACAAATTTCACCCCGTGCAGATTTAATGCGGGGACAAACAATTTCAGCATCCGCAGCTCATCAAAGATCCCGGGTGAGGAGCCCCTCCCCACCCGGGAATCAGATGGGGTGATTAAGAGGCTCTTTTTAAATCACCTTCATGATTCGGGCCGACTCTCTGGACCTGCAATTCCTGCCCAAGATAATCAAAACCCTTCAGAACTTTCAAAGCTAACTCCGCGTCTTCAGAATTTTCAAATGAGATAAACCCAAATCCCGAAGGATGATCAAGGTTCACAGACAGGACAGGACCGATATGCTCCAGCATCTCACACAAATCCTGCGTAGATATATCATGATTCAACCCGGTCATCTGTAATTGGAAGTTCCTAGACATTAAACGCCCCCTTCTCTCTGGCAAAATCAAATTCATCAGGATAATCTGCAATTTCATTGAGCCTGATACTGTGAACGAAGATATCATCCAGAGGATTGTCCTCCTTGAGATAGATTCGCTCTTCTGCAGCAATGTCCCGATCATCGAAAACATCCACGATGACATCATTCTGAGTTAGAAACCACAACTGTTTATTCATAGCTTCTCCCGGCGTTGAGAGAAAGGGAGGGATTGGGAAAAGAGGGTTTACCCCCATCAAGCTTTCCTGAAACCAACTCCGATACCTTTCAACGTAACATGAAGATGATTACAGACGTTTGTTAGCTTTAAGGGTCCTTAGTCTGTGCTTGTGCAGTTGTTAACAACTCTGCACAATTACCAACAAAATAAACCATTTCCCCTGATTGTCAAGCAAAATGAATCGCTTTTATTTCAATTTCCCCCCATAGACGGGAAAGATCCGGGCTTCACCATAGTCTTTGATCTGCTCCAGATTCAGAAGGGTATTCATATCCTCTTCAGAAATGGAGAAATCCACATCCGCGTTATTCTTCATATGTGCAGTATTTGCAGTCTTAGGCAGGGGAAGCAGTCCCAGCTCCAGACAGTATCGGATCCCCAGCTGAGGAACGGAAACACTGTACTTCTCCGCCATTTTCAATACGGCCCCGTTTTTCATAAGCTCTCCATGAGCTACCGGCGAATAGGCTTCCACAAGAATGCCGTTGGCTTCACAATAGGCGATCAGCTCTTTCGGAGTATTGCTGATGTGGACCAGGATCTATAGTGCTCCCATAGATCGATACAGCTCCTAAATTAGATTGATGCTGTATAATAGGCATCAGAAGGAGTACATCAAATGCGAAAGAAGTGGAGCGATTCAGAGAAAGCCAGAATTGCCCTCATGGCTTTACGGGAAGAGAAAACGATCAGCGAGATCGCTCAGGAAACCGGAGCTCATCCGAACATGATTTCAAAGTGGAAGCGGGAACTTATCGACAATGCTGATTCTGCCTTCCGTAACGGGAAATCAGAAAAAGAGAAGGAATTAGAGGAAGAAAAAGAAGAGTTGTATAAGCAGCTTGGAAAGGCACATGCTGCCAACGAGTTTCTAAAAAAAAACTTGAAGAAACAGGGACTCCTGTAAAATCAATGATCGATCCTGGTATCAAGAAACTCAGTATCTCAGAGCAATGTGATCTTCTTGGAAAAAGCCGCAGTTGGTTTTACTACCAGGAGCATCGAGATCCTGTTCGGGAATATCAGGATAATATTGAGAAAAGGAAGATAAAGAAGCTGTGGAAACAGCATATCTTCTATGGATATAGGCAGATCTATAACCATCTGGATAAGAACATGGGGCATGAGACCTCTCCTAAACGGGTTTACAGGCTGATGAAGGAGATGGGGATTAAAGCTGTTATTCCCAAGAGATGTCTTTCAAAGCCTGGTAAGAAACACAAAAAGTATCCTTACCTCCTTCGTAATCTGGATATAACGCATCCAAATCACGTGTGGGCTTCTGATATCACTTACGTTCATATCCCCGGTGGAATCGTCTATGTGGTGGCCATAATCGATCTATACAGCCGGAAGATCTTGTCCTGGAACGTCAGCAACACGATGGATACTGCGTTTGTCATGGAAGCGTTGATGCAGGCTATGATGAGATACGGCTTGCCTGAGATCTTCAATACGGATCAGGGTAGTCAATTTACCAGTAATGAGTTCACCTCCCTTTTGGAAGGAGAAATGGTTCGAATCAGCATGGATGGAAAAGGCCGTGCCTTGGACAATATTTATATCGAAAGATTCTGGAAGACCTTGAAGTATGAAGACATCTATTTGTATCGATACGATACTCTGAAGAATCTTCGGAAAGGACTGTTGAAGTATTTCAGATTCTATAATTCGGTAAGGCCCCATCAGAGTCTGAATGGGAATTCTCCGGACGAAGCGGTGAATCTAACTTAAAAGTGGCATAAAGCTGTATTGACTGAAGGGAGCACTATACTCCATAGCACCGGTTCCTCTCGCTGTTTCCTGGGCAGCCCATCATCCCGCTGTAAGCTCTGCCATTATAGGCGCCCGGAACACAGATCAGCTTCAGGGAGCGTTGAACTCTCTCAAGGTTGATATGACGAAGTCCCTGAGGCAGAGAATATCAGCGCTAAGCGTTACACCGCCTCCTGCAACAGACCGATCTGAAGAAGTATAGGGCCTTAACAAATGGATACGATTATCTGTCAGTATTCTCTGAACTGATGTAGATTGGGGCATAAAAAAACCTCTCCAGCATAGAGAGGCATTGAGTAACACCAACAAAGGTAATGACCTAAGTAAATAACCGTATCATTCTGATTTCTCAAATGGTTTGATTCATTAACAGTCACAATTATGTCTCCGTTTTTAATCCATACCAAAAGGTAAATTAAAAATAGAAACATAAACGCTACAGAAGTAGGAAAATAAAAAAAACCTATATAGTTCAGCCTATATAAAAGGCATACAACTTTTCAATTTAACAAAATTTACTGATAAAAGATGTTTAGATCTTATCAAAAAGGCAAACAAATGTCTAGTGCTTTTATCATTTAATCTATAAGCTGTTTTCTCACTCTCCATTTACCACAGAACGAAAATCGCAGAACGGCGTCAGGTCTTCAAGTTCTCTATAATAATATCGAGAAGAATAAGAAAAGTACTCTTATCAGTACATCCTACAATTCCTGATCAGGTTCAGCATCATATGGCTCTTCCGTCTCAGGTTCAATTCCCAGATATCCATTTATCAAAGCCTGTTCATCTCTTTCAGCTTCATCAGATCCTTTTCGCTCTTTACGGAGTTTTTTTTCCTCCTGGCGTTTCTGACGTTTTATTTCTTTCTGACGCTTTTCAGATGAGTATCTATGTTTTGCCAGTTTAGGCCTCCTCAGCGGGGCAAGAAATTCAAGAAGGGGCTCTCATGAGTCGAAAGACGATCCATATTTGATAATAAAGAATCACGAAAGTGCAGTAGGACACACACTCGTGATTCTGAAAGACTCTGTTATTCTGTTACGGAACAGCACTTGACGCTATCTGGAACAGATTAGAACCTACGGTTATTTCCCCGGCGATCCTCTGCCTCATTGACCCGTAAATTACGGCCATCAAGTTCTTTTCCATCGAAGGTTGAAATAGCCGCAACAGCAGCATCATCTTCTGCCATTTCAACAAATCCAAACCCTTTAGATCTGTTTGTATCCCGGTCTGTAATAATACGGGTAGAGATTACTTCACCATACTGTGCGAAAAGATCAGTCAGATCTTCCTCTGTGGTATTCCAGCTAAGGTTCCCAACATAAATTTTCTTGGACATAATGTCTCCTATTCCGGAATAATCCGGTACAAATGATTTTTACGGAATGATTATTGAACTGTGGGAATCGGAATTGAAGACAGGAAACAAAGGATTCGGTTACTATGAAAACAATTATGCGGTTCTACAAATAAAAATATCAGACTGTAGACCGAACAATATGTGGTTTATAAGGAAATGTCAACATGCAGGCACGTTCTGGTAATCAGATCATGTTCCGATTCACGTCACATCTATTGACCTCTCTGTCTGAAAAGTCATTTCCCATCTTTCGTTTATAAAACCGGAGACTGTTATATTTGAGTCCAGCTTCCATGGCCGGACGCTATTGGCTAACGACAATATATCAGCACAACCTCCAAGAGCAACATGTGGAATCATCTGTGTGTATTCCCCATCTCATTTGTCAATATTCAAAAAAGATATCCGAGCTCTGAGAAACTGCAAAATGAGTTAATAACTGTAAAAACACAGATGATGGCATATCACTTAAATACTCTCTCAGGCATATCCTTATCGGAGGACTCCTTCTTGTTTGATTCACATTCAACAATTGCGGAAAATTATTCAATTATCAATATACACAAGAGACCCCTGCTGTTTGGACCAGCAGGGGTCTCTTTATTTTTGCCTACCCGAAAAGATATTGAGAAATATCATATTACAGCGAGGGTCAGAACTCCTCGAAGTCGTTATCCTCTCCGGAATCGGTTTTCTCTTCAATATAGGAAACTCGACTCTCTGTTCTCTGCGACTGCTCAGGAGCCGCAACTCTTTCTTTTACGGCGGAAATATCCAGGAGTGCAGGCTTCTTTCCGCTGCTCTTTTTATCGCCAGTCTTGAAAAAACCAATCATGCTCTGAAGAGCGCTGGCCTGTGAAGAGAGCTCTTCAGAAGTGGCCGCCAGTTCTTCCGAAGATGCGGAATTCTGCTGGATAACCTGATCGAGTTGCATGATGGAAGCATTGATCTGCTCCACTCCGGATCTCTGCTCACTGCTTGCAGCGCTTATAGACTGAACCAGCTCAGCCGTCTCCTGAATGTCGGGAACCAGTTTCTTTAGCAGAGTTCCCGCCTGTTCGGCGATCTTTACAGAGTTGTTTGACAGTTCGCTTATCTCGCTGGCTGACACAGCGCTTCGCTCAGCCAGTTTTCTTACTTCACTGGCAACAACGGCAAATCCCTTGCCGTGCTCTCCCGCTCGGGCGGCCTCGATGGCGGCATTGAGGGCCAGCAGGTTTGTCTGCCGGGCGATCTCTTCAATAATGCTGATTTTATCGGCAATCTGCTTCATCGCATCCAGGGTGTCGGCTACTGATTCTCCGCTGAGTTTTGCATCCCCAACAACCTTGTGGGCGATCTCTTCTGTCTGTTTCGCATTATCACTGTTCTGCTGGATATTGGCATTCATCTGTTCCATGGACGCCGAAACTTCTTCTGCTCCTGCAGCCTGCTCGGTCGCTCCCTGAGAGAGGAGCTGAGCACTGTCATTGATCTGGTTGCTTCCCTGGGAAACATTTTCAACAGAGCTGACGATGCTTGAAACAATGTTCTGAAGGTTCTTATTCATATCGTTCATAGAGGATGCCAGCTGACCGATCTCGTCAAAACGCTTCTTAAAACCGATTTCCCGTGTCAGGTCCCCTTCGGCAAGGTACTGGGCATGACGGGTAATCTCTTCAATGGGCCTGGAGAGGGATCTGCTGAAAAGGTAGATCAGTATACCGATGACCGCTAGAACCGCTATGAAGATAATAACAACAAATATGGTCATATTGTAAAAGGGGGCCATGACCTGTTTCTGAGGAACCGCAATTGTCAGAAGCCAGGGATCCTCAAGGTACTTGATGTTTACGGGAGCGGAGATATGCCAGAATCCGTCCTGAACAAGGATTTCTTCAGTATCCGGCATCCTGTCCCCATAGAATGGGAAGGCGTCCGTATAGGCTTTTCCCAGAAACTCATCCTGATATCCTATAATGGTTCCCTTTGAGGAAATGAGGTAGGCGAAACTGCCTTCATAGGGATTGATATCGGCTACTTCCTTCTGGAAGAAAGAGAGCTCAATGGAGTATCCGGCGACTCCCGCACTTTTTCCGTCAACCAGGATGGCCAGAACCAGGGGAGCCTCAAAAACCTCCCCGATATCGCCGCCGTAATCCCAGATATAGGGTTCGGTAAGTTCCATTTTCTGACTGGTCATGGGATTCTTCCACCAGGAGTCATTGGCGCTGTCCCAGGGATTATAGCTGAGCCCTTTGGTATTGTCGAAGCTCTTTTGACCTTTCCAGTCACGAAGACTGTAGTTGATAAACTTCTCGGTATCGTTTTCATTGATACCCCTTGAATCATAATCCTCAATAAATCCTGGCAGGAAGATCCCCCACTGATTAAAAGCCAGCAGGTCCGGGCTGTCCTGAAAATATTTATACAGAAGCTCACCAAGGTAATTCATGTTATTGTCCACCGGCCGTTCGATCGCCGCCTGATAAATACCTGACAGCCCCTGTAGTTTTGTGGCGATGGGATTAAGTTTGTCCTGGAACTTGAAGGTTTCGGCCTCCGCACTTTTTTCGACTTTTTCTATAACCTGATCTCTGTACAGGTCCAGTGTCTGAAGCATGATAAACAAACTCAGAAACACCATCCCCGCACCAGCCATAAGCGATGTGGAAAGGATCAGCTTGGATTTAATTGACATACGATTAAACAGCATGCTTTCTTAGCTCCTTTTATTAAATAAATGAAGGAAAAAAAATAATATTCCCTTTACTTAATTCTAGGCTTCAGAGAAATCCATATCAAATAAATATTAAATAAAATACTGGTCAATTCAGAACTGTTGGTCTAAATGAGGAGAACCATGAAAACTGGCATTCCCCCGATTCTGTAGACACATCATCCCTGTAGATGCATTGCTTCAAAATCCATGGGACTCATCTTCCCCAGATGACCATGCCTTCTTTTCGGATTATAAAACAACTCAATGTAGTTGAACATATCTTTTCTAGCATCCTGTCTCGTCTTATAGATTTTATTCCTAATTCGTTCCCTTTTCAGGTTTGAGAAAAATGATTCAACAACCGAATTGTCCCAACAGTTTCCTCTTCTGCTCATACTGGGATCTAAAGAATGGGCATCACAAAAGTCCTCCCATTTCTTACTGGTAAACTGACTTCCTTGATCTGAATGTATTAAAACCTTGTTTGAAGGTCTTTGAACCACACCGGGAATCCCGGAGACTGTTTTATTTGAGTCCAGCTACCAGGGCTGGACGTTTTAGACTTTCATAATACAGCATTTCAAATTCTTTGGGAGGAATATCTCCCAGTGGCTCCATAATTCTACGATTATTGAACCAGTCTACCCATTCCAGTGTGGCAAATTCTACATCATCAATCGATCTCCAAGGCCCCCTTCTCCAAATCACCTCAGCTTTGAAAAGTCCATTTATCGTTTCAGCCATCGCATTATCATATGAATCACCGACACTTCCCACTGAGGGATTTATCCCTGCATCAGAGAGCTTCTCGGAGTACCGGATCGAAAGATACTGGCTTCCTCTATCGCTATGGTGAATCAGGTCATCACCCGGCGATCTTGCGAAGATGGCCTGATCAAGCGCATCCAGTGTCAGGTCCGCATTCATGGACCTCGAGACTCTCCAACCAACGATCATCCTTGAAAATACATCAATTACAAAAGCAACATAGACGAAGCCTTTCCAGGTGGCCACATAGGTGAAGTCCGCAACCCAAAGCTGATTAGGACGGCTGGCTCTGAATACCCGGTTTACCAGATCCGAAGGACGTTCCGCTTTATCATCAGGAATGGTCGTTCTAACGCCCTTCCCTCGAATGACACCTCTAAGCCCTAAGTCCCGCATAAGACGCTCTACAGTACATCTGGCGACCTTGTGGTGCTCTCTGTTGAGCTGCTTCCATACTTTTCGAGCTCCGTATACACAGAGATTCTGAGACCAGACACGCTGTATCTCCGGCTTTAATGCCTCATCACTATGGTATCTGGCTGGAGCCTTTGTGGGATCTTTCTCTCTGGCCTTCATTTCATAATAGGTTGATGGAGCAATCGGCAAGGCTTCGCAGATCGGCTCGACTCCAAGGTCTTTCCTATTCTCATCAATGAAAGTAACCATCACTTTTGTCGGCGGTCGAGCTCCGCCTGGGCGAAATACGCCGAGGCTTTTCTTAGAATCTCATTGGCTTTCTTGAGCTCCCGGTTTTCTCTTTCGAGCTCTTTAATTCGGGCTCTCTCATCTGTGGTGATTCCTTCCCGTTTTCCAGAATCTTTCTCTTGCTGACGTTCCCATCGTCTTAATGTCTCAGGGGTACAACCAATCTTCGCAGCAATAGAAGTGATAGCCATCCATTGGGAACCATACTCATCTACGTTCTCAAATACTAACCTGACAGCTCTCTGCTGAACCTCTTTGGAATACCTGATTCTCTTTTCCATAACACAATCCTCTCACATAATTATGTCTCCGGAAAAGCCGGTGTGGTTCAGTCTCACCTGGAGAAGATGGTAGCAACTCAGTAACTGTTGGTTTTCAAGAATCTGATGAAGAGCCTATCAGCTGGATGAACTGGCATGATGAGTGGCAGAAGGATACTGGTCCGTATAAGGGCAACTTTATGATTGAACCAGTATTTGAAGAGCTAACGTAATGAGGAAAATCTTCTACATATACTTCGACCTGAGGAAGTACTCATACATAGATCGAAATTTCAGGGCTGATGATCAGTTCCAACTCCTCTCAGAGATGCATCAAATCATTGAATCCGGGATGGAAGGTATCAACGGGAATCTGTACCATCTGGCAATTGATACTGCTCTATACTTTGCCCCACCGACAGCAAGTAGCAATATCCTTGATACACTCAAGGCCGTCAAGAAAGATGTAGATAAATATTTCTCATCAAAAGGAGCACCTTCAACACTGCATATTGCCTGCGTATTTGGAGACTCAGAAGAAGGGAAAATAAAGCTCAGAGACAAGAAGATCTTCAATATAATTGGAGACGTGAATTCAGCACTTCAAAAGACCATCTGTGCTGTAGAATCTCCTGAAGGAGAAATCCTGTTCGACAAGATATGCTTTGATGAAGCTGCTGCAAAGGAAATCGGAGAGGAGAACTCATTTAAAAAAGTACTGATTTTTGATCATGAATTCTTCTATGTTCCGCAATAAAGAAGAATCTCAAGCATGATATTGCGACAACCAATCTTTGGAATCGGAAACTTCTGACTGAATCAAGTACTGTAAATACTCAATAGAAACGTCTGTGTCCTCCCATGAGGACATAACGCAATCTCTCAGAATAGTTGTCCCATATCCAATATTGAATGCATCTACAGCAGTGAATCGGACACAACAATCCAATGCATATCCTGCTAAAGCAATGGACTGAATTCCATTTTCCTTTAGCCAGGCTTCAAATTCTGTATCATAGAAACCACTATAGCGAGACTTCACTATAACTGCTTCATCAGGCAAAGGACACAGTTCTGATATGAATTCAGCATCTTGAGTATTTTCAATACAGTAAAGGCTATCACGGTGTGACTTGGACTTTGGCCAATCAGACTTATCAGCCTTGTACTCTGTTTTAATATGAATTATGGGAAGATTCAGATTCCTTGCTTCTTTCAAACAGCATGCAATTGAAGGAATAATTGAGATTGGCTGCTTTATTCCAGGACTACTCTCCTTGAGAGAATCAGAAATAAAATAGTTCTGCATGTCGATTACAACAAGAGCTTCCATGAGATCTCCTATATACAGGGTATCTGCTTGGCATTAATGTTATCATGAATAGCGAAAATCTTCTTTATTCAAACCTGTCCCACCGTTGGAACAAATTGCGAATGGAGATGAGAGCCCATGTATCCCGCTCCTTTGAGCTTAACCTGCTTTTTGAGAGCGTGTAATTATATATATCTCCAAGAAATTAGAAAGGAATATCATCTTCGAATCTTTCAAATTGCGTATCGATTTCCCGATAAACACCAATTGTCTCCTTAATCCTCTCTTCCAGTCGAGATTTTAGTTCCGTCAGATCATTATAAATAATTGTATTGTACATCTTCACATCAAAATGAAGTTCTGACTCTTCTCCTTTACGGCATATAGGAATCACAGGCAATCCCAACCCTTTTGCATATCCAGCTTCAAAATAGACACCGCCACGATGACCAGTATAATCTGCAATCAAAAAACGTGAATCTCTTATCTTCTCCAGTATTTTTTCATCAATTTTATCATTATGCTCAATCTTATCAATTCGAATTGCATCATAATGATTTTCATCAACAGCAGGTTTTATGCCCAAAGAGTAAGTATCATTCGTTTTCCCTGAAAACCACATCGCAATAAAGGCATTCTTAGAGTTCGAGTTTTCCAGACCAACAGCTTGATCTTTAATATATCCTTTTTTCATCAGTAGCCCATGAGATTCAATAAATCCTAATTTACTGCCAACAGTCTCTTTTAGAACCATTTCTGGTTGATTGCCATATCCATCGTCATATACGACAAGCTGTTTAAAGGAATCAAGAAATTCCTGATTATAGAATAGATATTTGAAAAAACTTTCTGTTTTTGTATTCCACTTGCTATATTCAGGCCAATAATTACCCTCATCACTTTTTGTTATCTTCTCATAGAGTTCGTTGCCTTCTTTCCATGATGATCTCAGGATATTGATTGAATCATTCATCCTTGATATATCCATAACACACTCCAATTAAAAGTTTTCTCAAGATCTCAATAAAACGCTAGCAAAATATGTCTGTGTTGTACATAAAAAAAACTTAATTTGATCATCTGCCACCGTTTCCAGAGTCGATCAGGCACCCTCTTCCTCACTTCCATAGCGGAACCATTTCACAACAGCTCTATCTGGTTGGAAACGGATAAAAACACCCCATCGATAGCAATAATCCTGTCTATCACTGGTGAATGCTTCTAATTTTCTTCTATCCAAAAATTCATTTTGGTTCCATTGATCGTCCATGCCTTCAGAACCTTTCTTTGCTTCAATTATGAGTAGATTTTGATCATTGTTCCTACGTCGATGAATAATAATATCTGGATAGGCGGTTTTGGCTTCTGTGTCAGTACAGGAAATGTCTTCATTAAGTATCCTCCTATCCTCTTGAGATAGAATGATGTACTTTGGATTATTACCATTACGGTTGTATTCACAATCAACATGGAATTCCCAGTCATGAAAAGCTCTTTCCAGATGGATTGCCAGACGATGTGTTATAGATCGTTCATTAACATCTCTATCGATTAGATCAGAATCTTCGACATACAGTGTATCAAGAGCTTCCTGAAAATTTGCTTTGATCTCATCTTCAGTATAATCATCTCTTCGCATCTATCTCTCCTACCCATTCCAGATTGAAGCCGATTCAGAATCATAATACGAGACCTCTAAGGGATGATCATTTCTAGACTGCTTCATAGATTCGCACCTTGCTATAATCGATCTATTTGAATCACTCTCCGGATCGCCGAATAAACCAACATATATGTGCTTGATTTTTCCATGTGATATGCAGTCAGTTATATGTGTATCATTATCCGAAAATGAAAGCCCATGGATGAAAAGACATGTATGACCAACCCTCTTTCCTCTCCCTCCATTTGCTATCGCCTTAAAATTCTCAAAGCAGTTATATAAGTAAGGATTATGCATAATTCGGCTGAATTTCTTTGAGTGATCACCCTCTGAAACAAAAAGAGGATATTTATTATTTGATAATGCCTCACGAGCTTGATCTATAAGGGGTATCCCTGTAGTACTCCAACAGAATTTCTCAATTTCTCCCCGGCCTTGATATAAATGTAAAGCACCGTGTATATAAAAGATTCTTTGACCCTCTTGCTTCCCCTGCCAGATTAAATCATCTGATTGAACCCTGAAATGCTCATCAACTTCTTTACTGAAGCCATCATTATGCTCAAGCTTAAAATCTTCATCATCCTCTCCTTCTGGAGCGTGCATCAGTGTCCAATAAAGTAGTAGGTCATAATTTGTCGAATAAATACGTCCTTTTTCCTCATCTCCAATGAAGTGGGATAAAAACTTTCTGCATGAAGAAAACTGTTCATCTGGGATTTCACTTGGATTTGCAGGATGGTTACTCGCAATTGTTGTGATTAGTATGTTCTTTATTCTTTCAGCATGGTCTGCCATTTTTTGAGAGGTTTCCGGTTGTTCATCATATGCTTGTATAACCTTGGAAGAAACATCAAGAGAGTTGATGACATGCTCAAAATCCATTGTTTCAAGAAGTCTGAACACTTCTTGAGCCTCTGGGATTTCGTCAAAATTGGCTTCATTGAAGATCGATTGATAAGTAAAGATAGTAGGGATACAAGCAATACTGAAACCATTACCAATAAGTAGGTGTCTTCTTGAATATTGCTGAGCCTGGCTGATAGCTTCATCAAATGTAATGAGATTTACCGGCATTGAACCTCCTTGTTCCTATAACTCAACCTTTAGGGGGGAAATCATCATTACCAGGTGCAATTGTATTCTTCTCACGGATTTTCCCATTTATTCCTTTGATTGAGATCTCTCCTCCTACACCAGCAAGGTTCTTTCGAGCGGCCTCATAAGCCTCCTGCTGAGTTTTATGCAAACTTGTAGCCTGAGAGTTGCTATTCTTCTTATTTACCCATTCACCATTAGAATTGCGATAGACGGTTCTATCCTGAGGTTTACTCATTAATGACTCCTTGTTCAGGGGGATAAATTTAAAATACCCATCCATAGGTCAGAAGTCAAGTGGATACGCTATATATTGTGTATATTTTAATTTTATATCATAAACGACACAATATATAGTTTAGTTGGTTGCTATTATATAAAAAAGGAGAAAGGTGTCTGATTAATATCGAATATCGAAATTCTTCACCATTCCAGGACCGGACTGATGCCAGAATAAAAGCAATCACATTTCAAAAGGCGTCAATAAAGGCATCAGTCCCCATTCAGAAGCAGACGACCGTTTTATCCCAAACAGCCTAAACCCTATCCCCGAAAGGGTTTAGACCAAAAAAAAGACACTCAAAAAGAGTGTCTTTCATGGGCCCACTAGGACTTGAACCTAGGACAACCTGATTATGAGTCAGGGGCTCTAACCAACTGAGCTATAGGCCCGGTCAATTGGACGAGCGGTAAACAGAATTTACAGCCAGCCGATGGTCGCTAATACTAATAAAATAGCTGATGATTGTCAATAATCTGGTGAATTTGTTGATTTATCGCACAGAATCTAAAAATCTCTGGAACAATTCAATATTTATTTAACGATTTCTTGCAAATTGTATTCCGGGGGATTACAATTATAAAGCACTTTGAAAAGAGAACATCCTCTCTTTTTTAGAGTGCCGCCGGAAAAGGATATATCGTCAGGATACCCGGCCTCATCATCCGGGTTTTGTCATACACAGAAAAAGGAGTGTGCCATGATCCAAGGTCCGACCGTTCTTCCGAACGGAGAGTTAGCCATCCCCTCAAAAAAAAGCAGAGGAAAGCTTCTCTCCCTGGACGAGATTCTGATACTTCGCAACACAGCCGATTCTCTGACATCCTCCGAAAGCAGGGAGTTTCTCTACTCCCTCATCGAAAAGGAGTTTATTACAGATAATGAGAAAGACATCATGAACAGGATTTTGTGTCAGGCGGCCCGGCAGCTTTCCAGCAATGATGCCATTGAGCCCCTGCCGGAGATGCTTTCGAACTAGACCGTTACATCCTTTTTATTCTCTTCATCTTCATCTCCCAGTGAAGCAACGATAAACTCGTTTGTTCTTTTCAGACGAGTTGCTAGAAGACGACTGATAAACAGGCCGTATTGGGGATAGTTCTTGAGAACATTGATAAAGGACTTGCGAGGTATGCGGATCAGCTTTCCCCGGGTTTCAGCAATGACCGAAGCGCTGCGGTCCTTGTTCAGCAGGAAAGCCATCTCTCCTAGAAAGACATCCTCAGGAGTGATCCGTCCCACAGTCTTGCCGTGATGGACAACCTTGTAGACTCCGCTGGATATGTAAAAGATGGAATCTCCCGGATCGCCGGCGCGTACGACAATGTCTCCCTCTTTAACCATCAGCATCTCTTCGGTAGAAAAACCGGCAGGGGTAAGGCGCTCATGAAGATGCCTGTGACTCATTATAAGAGTAACTTGATTGCCCTTCTTGTTAAACAGGATGCGGTCGGCCACGACTCTGGCCAGCAGGATACCACGCCCCTTTATTTTGTCGGCGGTGCTGTTTCTCAATGATTTCTTGTACTCATCCACATCGAAACCCTCTCCGTCGTCATGGACGATAAAACGGGATTCCTCCTCACTCAGGATCCACTCCAGTTGTACCTTGCGGCGGCGGATATCCTTATCCAGAGTCTTCTCCTGGATCATCTCCATCAGACTTTTTCCATCCTCAATACCCCGATCTCTATCCTCTCGGCTTATACCGCAGTTGCCGTGTTCTATGCCATTTAGGATCAGTTCGGAAAGAGCCATCTGCAGCTTGAAGCGGTCATCATCGCTGACACGTCCGGAACGGACCATGTTCATGGTAATAAGTCCCGCATAGGCGGAGACGACAGAGTAGTCCGTATTGGAGATTGAAAAGGCTCCGGAGAACTTTCCCTGCACATTATCGGCCAGTTCATTCTGATAGATCAAACGTCGGTTGGCATAGACGATGGACAGAACTTTGGCAAAATGAGTGCGAATGCGGGAGTAGTCCAGCAGGGCCAGCAGATTCAGATTCCTGTACTCGCTCAGAAGTTTGGCTTCATCGTGACGTCCCAGGTCATAGATCCCTATGATACCTGAGCTGTGCAGCCAGGAATCTTCCATGATTTTTTCCCTGAGGAGGGAGAGGTCCAGATCTTTGTCTGAGAGATGGATAATCGTCAGCTCCGGAAGTTCAAAGTTCAGAACATCCAGGGCATCGGTTACGGTTTCGGCAAAGCGAAGGTTGTAGTCTCCGGGAAATTCGTTTTGAATAACCCTTTCTATGCCCTGATTGATTATTGAGTCGCTGCAAATAGTAACAATAGTGTTCATATAACCGGTCCTATGAGTTAATTATCGCTCATACAGGTCTAAATGTTGATCACAAAAAGAACCAACTTTACATTCTTTTATCTGTGAATTTATTCACAGATACCTATTGCCAATTTGTCAGACCTCTCCTATCCTGAACATCCATGATGAATGATGCGCTGCCAGAAGCCCTTAGGAACAGAATGATCCGTCTCTATCTTCTGTTATCGGGCATGGATGAGGCCTGGAGGGAGACGCTGATGAGCTCTAAGCAGCTTGCATCGGCATTGGGAACCAGCGCCGAAATCCTGCGGAAGGACCTGAATCTTCTCTCCTGCTCCGCCCAGGGCAGGGGCTATACTCCGGGAGAACTGGCCGGACAGCTGAAAGAGCGACTGGGTCTGGACCGGAAGCTGAGAGCCGGTTTCGCAGGACTGGACAGCTGGGGCAGTGTTTTGATCAGAGAAAACGGCGCTCTGGAGGGGATTGAGATCGTAGCTGCTTTCGACGGGAGCCAGAACAGACTGGAGAGAACTGAGACGGAAATTCCCCTCTACCCCTCCTATGAGATCAGGGATGTCTTTATCAGCGAGAAGATCCTGATCGGCATTCTTGCCAGTGACAACGCTCATCCGGGCAGGAACCTGGAAAGGATGCTTGAAGGGGGAGCCAGGGGGATTGTCAACCTAAGTGCCGTACCCCTTCAGGTTCCCCATGGGATCTATTACTGTCATGCCGATTTGCGGGCGGATATTTTAAACATAATTTCCCGGATCAACGGGAAAAACAACTGAGCCTCCGGCGGAGCCTCAGTATAGAGGAGTCAACAATGTATACCATTCAAACCCTGAACAAGATTTCCGGAAAGGGCCTGGACCGGCTGCCCCGGGAAGATTATGAAACGGCCAGCGAGCTGAGCTCTCCCGATGCCGTTCTTGTCAGAAGCGCCAAAATGGCCCCGGAGTCCATTCAGGACAGCGTAAAAGCAATAGCACGAGCGGGAGCCGGAGTGAACAACATCCCCGTTTCCGATTGTACAGACAAGGGAATCGTCGTTTTCAACACCCCTGGCGCCAATGCCAACTCGGTAAAGGAACTCGTACTGACCGGACTCTTTCTCTCTTCACGCAACATCTATGCCGGCATCAACTGGGTACAGGGGCTGAAGCCCGAGGATGAAGTCTCCCGTCTAGTGGAGAAGGAAAAGTCCCGCTTCTCCGGTCCTGAGATTCAGGGAAAAAAACTGGGTGTTATAGGACTGGGGGCCATCGGCGTCATGGTTGCCAACTCAGCCATCGGCCTGGGAATGGACGTTCTGGGGTACGACCCCTTTATCTCGGTCAAGGCGGCATGGGGGCTCTCTCCCCAGGTCAAAAAAGCCCACTCCCTGGAGCATCTTATGGCCAAGTGCGACTACATCACCCTCCATATCCCTTTGACCGACAAGACCCGGGGAATCATCGACGAAACCCAGTTTGAACAGATGAAAGAAGGGGCAAGGCTTCTGAACTTCGCCCGGGGAGGCCTTGTAAACAACGACGCCCTTAAGAGTGCCATCAAAGCCGGAAAGGTCAGCTACTATATCACAGACTTCCCCGACGGAGAGCTTCTGGGGAATCCCCAGATTATAACCATTCCCCACCTGGGCGCCTCCTCCCCCGAGGCGGAAGAGAACTGCGCGGTGATGGCGGTAGATCAGCTTAAGAGCTTCCTGGAGACGGGAAATATTAAAAATTCGGTTAACTTTCCGGCCTGTAATATGGAGTATGCCGGAAATAACAGGCTTCTGATTGCCAACAAGAACATCCCCAACATGGTGGGTCAGATATCCACCCTTCTGGCGGAGAATGGTCTGAATATCCAGGACATGATGAACAAACACAAGGACGAGATCGCCTACAACATCATCGATGTGGACAAGGCTCCTGCACAGGAGCTTCTGGACAAGCTTGCCGGAATCGAAGGGGTCGTTATGGTACGCGCCATCCCCCCTCTGGATGCCTAGAAAGGCTTAGTAGTTCAGGGGATAGGACTTGAGATCCTCCCTCCTGTAAAGCAGCTTGATCCGGCTTGTATACTCTCCTGAACGAATGGAGAGAATGGGAGCCGAAGCAAGATAAACAAGGCCCCTCACCTCGAGGGGTCTGTTGAATTCTATGCTGCGCAGATCCTCCCGGAGGGCCTGCTTTACCCCCGCCTCAAAGGAGGCGATACGGGAACCTGGCTCCATCATGGGAACTCCTCCCATTCCGGCGGCTCCCCGAAAATTCCCGCCCCTGCTGACTCCCAGAAGACGGTTTTGAAATTCATCGGGCCAATAGTTGAAGATGACCCGAATACGCTTCAGGTCATCCTCAACCTGGAAGACCTGAAGATCGGGATCGCCCTGAGGGATTCTGTCCCGGGGTTCCAGCTCAAAGATCTCTGAAAATCCTTCATCCAGATTCCCGGGGGTATAGCGGAAGCGGAAACCGTAAACCATTCCCGAGAAGATCCACCGGGCCTCCTCCAGAAGCATCCGGATGGCCTCCTCTCTTATCTCAAGATGGCTGCCCACCGGCGGTCCAATACCGTCCTCAGACAGGACGAACATGGTCTGAAAACCCAGAGCTGAATAGTCGGCGTTCAGACTGAGGGAGAGATAGGGCTCGCCGGCGCTGGATCCCGCTGTCAGAAGCAACAGGTTCAACACAAGCATGACCCCCCCCTTCTTCACAGATCTACCTCTGCCAGGGATTATTCCGTGAGTCCTTGAATACCCGTACGGGATCCAGGCCCAGACGGATACGGAAATAGATATATCCGAACAGAAGTCCCGCAAGATGGGTCATATGAGCCACGTTTCCGGCACGGCCGGTGACCAGGGAGAAGATCTCAATACCCGCATAGAGCAGGACCATCATGGTGGACTGAATGGGTAGAATACCGAAAAGGTAGACCCTGGAAAAAGGAAAGTACACCGCAAAAGCCAGAAGGAGGGCGAAAATCGCTCCCGAAGCTCCCATAAGAAAAACCTGGTAGGTTCCGGTGAAAAGATAAACCAGCAGGGAGAAGACTCCCGAAAGCAGTCCCGTTCCCAGATAGTAGCTCAGAAACTCCCAGCTTCCCATCCTCTCTTCCAGCTGGGGACCAAAAAAGAAAAGTCCCAGCATATTGAAAAGGATATGATTCATATTGCCGTGGACAAACATATAGCTCAATACTGACCAGTAAAACCGGTCTCGTACAAAGAGCACGGGATTCAGGGAGAGGTAGAGCTTCAGATTGGGCGACAACATGGTCATAAAATATACGGTGATGTTAATACCAATCAGAATCAGGGAGAGATTTCTAAAAGTATAGGGATAGGGTTTACGTATCCCTCTGGAATTGTTATTCATGGTTATAAAGTATCCATCCCGGGAGAAAAGATCAAATTTTTTACTGCAGAGAAAAGAGCCGGAAGCTGCCGGGCTTCAGATCACTGATCACAAGGGAGTTGTCCGCCGAAAGGAAGAGGCTGCCCTTGGAAGAGCTGAAGTCATAATCGACCACCGAGAGAATCTTGTTCCGGCCGGTTATACTGCTGTAGTCGATACGCACCGGGCCGGGTTTCTTTCCGTCAGGACTGTCCAGGGCCATCAGGGGAATCAGCAGACGGCCCCTGTCACTGATGATCCACCACGCATAGTTCTCATCGGCCACCACCTGAAGCAAACGTCCGCCCTCAAGCAAAGCTTTGTACCGGTGATACACATCCTCCATGCGGTTACTCTGGGCACAGACATCTCCTCTGAAAAAGAGGGCGCGACGAAAAAGCTTAACTCCGCTGAAACGGGCCAGAAAAAGACGGCGCAGAAACTCATTCTCTCCGACCTCCCCCGGTTTCCCCGGAAGAACTCCCTGGGTAACAGGGATTTTCAATCCCCTGTTTTTCTCAAACAGACGGCCCAGCTGATGAAACCAGTCATGGATGGACGCCTCATCCAGAGAGATCCCCCCTCTCTTGTCATGGATAAGCACAACCGGCTCTCTGGGGTCAGGGGGAGGATTATGGGACTTATGGAGGGCCGCTACCCAGCCTGTTGAACGCTTGCATCCGCGTTCTGTCCTCAGAGCCTTGTAGATCCTGCTTACCAGAGAGTCGTTCATCTGTTCGGGAAAATCCAGATAGAAGAAGTCTAAACCGTAGCCGCTCTGGAGAGCGATAAAGATTCTGGAGAAGTAACCCATAGCGCCTTCATCGGAGAAATCGAAGCTTACAGGCTTATCGCCCTCTTCGATATATAGTCCCTCCCGGCGGAGAGCATTTTTAAGATGGGAATAGTCATAGCCTCCGGTCAGGTCGAACTCCCTTTTCACCAGCTCGTTAACCTGCTGCACCAGCGTGCTCCGGTTCGAAGCCGGATCGATTTCGGATTTCCATGAAAAAAACTCGGGCTTTCTGTAGATGACCGCGGATGAAGGATCGATCAGAGGAGACATATAGTATCCCGCGGTCTTTCCGCAGAGATGAACGGCCTCCACAAGAAGCCGGAACTGATCCTCGGGACTGCAGCCGCAGCTCTCCAGAAAAGGATCGGAATAGAGGCGGTTCAGCTGGGAATGGCTTCTGGGATAAAGAGGATTCTCCCCTTCCGTCAGGGGAAGAAAGATAATGCTGTCCGCCCGGAAACGGGGCAGGTCCATCAGAACCCGAAAGAAGGTGCCGTAATCCTTCAGATCGACAAACTGAAAGTCAACATCCCTCAGCCAGCGGTCATTCTGTTTCCGAACCACGGGACCCGCGGGGGTTCTGACCAGGGAGAGACGGCGGTAGAAATCCACAACCGCTCCAGGCGACAGGGCGATACGCTGCACCGGTGTGATACGCAGAGAGCCCTGGTGGGTAAACTCGCGGAATAATTTCTGTCCTCTGGAACGGTCCTCCCTGGAGACCTCCAGGGTTCCGGAAAGCTTCTGCCACAAGGTTTTAACTGCCATAACCCATCATACCCCGAATAAAATGAACATCAAAGCATTTTCTTGATAAAGGATTCTATTATACCGCATTGCAGCTCCGCCGCCGGGTGTCCCGGAAAGATTTCCCGGATTTCCCTCAGGGAATCCTGAAGCATAAGACGGGCTGTTTCTCCCGCCTCATGGATGGTTCCAGCATTCTCCATCAGAGCGATGGCGCCTTCAACGGCATCCCGTCCTTCTTTAATGCCCAGCTCACCGGCCTTTTCCATAAAGGCGGCCAGTTCGCCCGCCCTTTCGGGATTGTCTCTGTAGTAGAGGATAACGGGGAGGCTCTTCTTTCCCTCCACCATATCGTCGCCCCTGTCCTTTCCGGGATTCCCGGTGGTCAGGTTCTTCACATCGTCCAGAATCTGAAAGCCCACACCCGCCTTCTCCCAGCTTTCCGCGGCTTTTTCGCAAAGCTCTTTGTCACCACCGCCCAGCATAGTCCCCGCCGCCGCGGCAAAACGGGCCAGGGCACCGGTTTTAAATCGGCACATCTGCAGATAGACGGGAACCTCGGGGACGGAGGAGTGATCGTTGTGCCACTGTATATCCAGGCCCTGACCGAAATGGAGCCGTCTCAGGCTGTCGCAGTAGGCGTCCAGAAGTCTCAGTCTCAGGCTGTCGTCAAGTCCGCAATCCCGGCCCGCCAGAGCGGTGGCGTTAAAGTACATCAGGTTTCCCGCATTGATGGAGAGATCCTCACCGTGAATCAGGTGAACCGACGGCTTCCCCCGCCGCTCCACCGATTTGTCCTCAATATCGTCTATGATCAGGCTGCCGTTATGGGGCATCTCCACCAGGGGACTCAAAGGGTAGGCCTTCTCTGCATCTCCCCCTGCCGCCTCGCAGCAGAGAACCATAACCAGGGGACGCCAGCGCTTTCCGCCGCGCATCAGCAGTTCCCGTCCGGGCATATGGAAGCGGTCTATCATGGAGGAAGGGACGGGGCTGGAGAGGGCATCTGTCATTGAGGCGAGCCATCCGCTGTCGGAATGCTCAGGCATCAGGGCCTCCAGGGCCTCTTCAATTTTTCCCAGTCTCTCACTATACTGATCCATATTTCACTCCCCGAGTTGTTTGATATTAAAAACGGGGGATTTTCTTCATGATCAAAGTACCGAAAGCGGAGTTTACAACAGTAAGTGACGCAGCCGGCATAGCCGATCACAGGGTCGTACCGCAGGGCTTTAGTCCGGGGAACGATCCCGGCGCAACAAGAACAAACTTGTGACCAGGCATTTAGGTAACGCTGAACATGAAGGAAAGGGCCGTTTTTATAAATATTATAGAAGGAGTTTCTCCCATGTCCAACAGGAGCCGTCCCGATTTCTACACCCAGAAAGCAAAAAAAGAGGGTTATATGGCCCGCTCCGTCTATAAGCTGGAGGAGATCCAGAACAAGAACAAACTGATAAAACCGGGAGACCGGGTTCTCGATGTAGGCGCCTCTCCCGGAAGCTGGACCCAGTACTGCCTCAGGCTACTCAAAGGGAAAGGCGTGGTCGTAGCTGCGGACCTGAAGCCCCTGGGAAAGTTCAGGGCCAGGGGAGAGCTTCACTTTATCCAGGGGGATGTTTTTTCCGAAGAGGTGCGTGATGAGCTCTCCGCACTGGGCCCCTTTGACGTTATCATCAGCGACGCCGCCCCCTCCACCACGGGGAATCGACTGATGGATACCCGCCGCTCCTATAATCTGGTGGAACAGATCCTGAATTTCGCCCTGATATGGCTCAAGCCGGGTGGAAATTTTACGGTTAAGGTTTTTCAGGGCGGGGATGAGACGGAGATATTCGAGCGCATGAAATCGGAGTTCAAACAGGTGAAAAAGCTAAAGCCAAAAGCCGTGCGGAAGGAGTCTATGGAATACTATCTGATCGGTCTGTGCAGAAACGAGCCCTCTTCAGGACTTTCTTCGGATGCCGGGGAAGCCGTAAGTCAGGAATAGCTCCGGCCGGAAACAAGTTTCAGGACAGCTTGGTAAGCTGCAGATCCGGTTCCTCGGCGCGGGTCGGCGTTTCGGAACTTCTGCGGGGTTTGCCCAGGTAGTAGCCCTGCGAATAGTCCACTCCCATCTCTTTGACAAGCTCAAGTATCGATTCGGAGTGAACAAACTCGGCAATGGTCTTCTTTCCGGTTCTCTTGGCAAATCCGATGATCGTTTCCGCAATGGCCACGGCGTTTTCATCACTGTCCAGATTCCTGATAATGGACGCGTCTATCTTGATATAGTCCACATCCAGAGCCAGGGTATAGCTGAAGTTGGAATAGCCTGTACCGAAATCGTCCAGGGCGATGGAAGAGCCGAACTCCTTCACCATCCTCACGAAGTCGGGAACCTCGGGAATGCCTTCGATATTTTCACTCTCCAGAATTTCAAAAGTTATGCGCTTCGCTTCTTCGGGATGACTGCTCAGTATGGTACGAATAAACCCGACGGTTCTGCGGTTCTGCATATCCTCAACCGAGATATTGAAGGCATAGGAGTAATCAGTTTTTTTCATCTCACGGATAATCTTTCTGAGCATAATCCGTGACAGCATGGGATACTGTCTTGAACGCTTGGAAATCTTTAGAAACTGCTCGGGATAGATGATATTCTCATCCCCGTCTACAATTCTCATAAGACATTCGAATTTTTCAATTTTTCCACTTTCATTACAGAAAATCGGCTGATAAAAAGGCATGACCTGATCATTACGGATGGATTGCTTCACCTGATGAGTCCAGCGGATATTATCCTCATACTCCCTGGGTATATTCATGGTATGGGTATAAACCAGGAAAGGGATTCTCCTCTCCTTGGCTCTCTTCATGGCCATATCGGCCTGGGCAAGGATACCGGGTGTCCGCTCGGCAGGATGAACAGGAAAGAGAATATCCGAACGGCTGGCAATGCCGAGGGTGATGGTAATGGTGATCTCCGTATTTTCAACGAGAAAGGGAAAATCGTTAATCTGCTCCAGTATGACCTCGGCGGTCCGGCTGATCCTGGAATCCTCCATCTCAAAGTTGAAAAGATAAGCAAATTCATCGATCTCCAGTTTGTAGAGTTCGCCTCCTTCGAAAAGACGGGCATAACTGCCGTGAAGGATCTCCTGGAGCCGCCGCGCCAGAGACTGGATGATCTCGTCTCCCATGGGATTCCCGTAGAGGTCATTCACCTCCTTGAAGGAGTCAATATTGAGAAGGAAGAGAACCGCATCGTGCTGCAAGGCATCCAGACGGAGTTTTTCCCGGTTGGGCAGGCCTGTGCGGTTATCAAAATAAATCTTCTCTATCAGCTTTTCCTCATCCGGAGAACTCTGATCGATCATCAGTCTTAGCGGAGGAAGGGAGACAACCAGAATGAGGAGAATCTTTACGGCCTGAAATGCCTGATCTTCTCCCTTAACGAAAACAAGAATGAGAAGAATGGCCATGGCCAGCAGATGTATTGTTACGGCTAGCGCCCTGGATGTTTTTTTTGACATATTTTTACTTTTAACGAACCCCTTACAAAGGGGAACAGTGCAATTATATTTATAATTGCATACTCTGCCTAGAAGCAAATTCGGCAGAATTCAAAGGTCAGTCAACTCCCTTCAAAGCTCGTATAAGGTAGAGCTGGAATGAGATAATCTGCATCTCTTTCTTAAGCTCCCGCATGGACCGGTCAAGCTCCTCTGTTCTTCTCTGAAGCAGCTCCAGCTCCTTGAGACCGAATTTTCTCAGGCCGTCGCCGGTCACCTTCTGATTCTTCTTTCCCCGTACATCATAGGCCTGAAAGGCGGTCTGAATGGTCTCGCCCTCGGCCACGGCAGTCTTTACCTTCAAAAGCCGGCGGATCTGACGCATCAGTCCGGAAAGGAGATAGACAAGATCGGTATCACCGGACAGGGTTATCTTGGAGAATATTTCAAGGGCGCCCGAAAGATCCTTGAGAAGCATCTTCTCAAAGAGAGTGAACACATTCTCTTCCTTGCTGTGATAGACGAAGTTATCGATATCCTCTTCGCGGATCACATCTCCGATACTGAAGTAGAAGGAGAGCTTCTGACAGGCCTCCTTCATATCGGCAGTGTTGTTTTCCACCATCTCCAGAAGCATATTGACGGCTTTCGCCTCTATCTTCAGACCCTGGTCTGAAAAATACTTCTGTACCCATCCCTTTTTCTGATTATCAAACATCTCCCAGAAGATTTTCCTCTGGGGGGAGGGAACAAGAGCGCTCAGACGCTTGTCGACGGAGACGGAATCACTGATGAAGACCAGGGTCACATCCTCGGGCATGTTCTTGCAGAACTCCGCCAGCATCTTGATATCCGCGGCCTTTTTAAGCTCTTCGCAATTCAGAACGACCGCCAGCTTGGAGGCGGAAAAGAGGGAGCCGTTTCTCAGGATCGACAGAATCTGGACGGTCTCCGTATCAAAGGGGTAAAAGCGATGATATTCGGGATCTTCGCCGTAACGCTTCTTAAGAGATTTTTTAAGGTTTTCCAGGTACTGGTCTTTCTGTCCCTTCTCGGGACCCAGAAGCATATGAAGTTGTTTCTCAGCCATATTGCCTGATGATGGTAATAAGTTTTCCCAGAATTTTCACATCCTGTGTAAAGATGGCGGGAAAAGCGGGATTTTCCGCCTGAAGACGGATACGGTTTTTCTCTTTAAAGAAGCGTTTCAGAGTCACCGCATCATCCACCATGGCCACGACGATCTCACCATTCTCAGCCAGTGGTTGATGCAGGAAGACGGCCAGATCGCCGTCGAAAATCCCGGCACCCGTCATACTCTCTCCCTGAACCCTCAGGGCAAACAGATTTCCCTGACGGATAAGATCCCCCGGTAGAGTCACCGATCCGTCATGATTCTCTTCGGCAAAGAGGGGCAGCCCGGCGGCCACATGCCCCAGAATGGGGATTTTCCTTGTCTCTTCACAGCCGTCCTCTTCGGGAGTGAGGGTTATGGCTCTGGATTTATTATGGCTTATGTTTATAACTTCTTTCTTTTCCAGAGCCTTCACATGATCGTAGGCCCCTTTGACAGAGATGCTGAAATAACGGCCAATCTCTCTGATGGAGGGCGGATACTGATTATCCTGTATATAGGAGCGGATAAAATCCAGGATCTCTCCCTGTCGTTTTGTTAAAGCTTTCATTTCTTTTTTTCCAGACCGTATTTCTTAATCTTGCTGTGAAGGTTGCTGGGGTAGATTCCCAGATCCTGTGCCGTTCTGGAAACATTATAGCTGTTTTCTTCCAGGCGGTCCTGCAGAAGGCTCCGTTCGAACTCATCCCTGGCTTCACCCAGTTTCATTCCGCTGAATTTCTCAAGGACCGAAGATTTACGGACAACCTTCTGCTCTCCCAGAAATTCCATGATCGTTTCCAGGGAGATTTCATCCCCTTCAGACATGATATTAATTCTTTCCACGAAATTTTTCAATTCCCGTATATTCCCACTCCAGGGATAACGAGCCATTTCTTCCAGTCCTTGCCGACAGATGGTTCGGATTTTGTCGGCAGAGCTGGAGAATATCCGCATAAAATGCTCCACAAGAAGGGGCAGATCTTCTATCCGCTCGTTCAGAGAGGGAACATGGATGGGAACGACATTCAGCCGGAAGTAGAGGTCCTCCCTGAAACGTCCGGCATCGATCTCTCTCAGAATGTCCTTGTTGGTCGCCGAGATGACCCGGACATCCACCGAGATGGGTTCGGTTCCCCCGATCCGGTCGAATTTCATCTCCTGGATAGCCCTCAGAACCTTGGCCTGAGCGCTGAGGGACATGTCCGCCACCTCGTCAAGAAAGAGGGTGCCTCCGTCGGCCAGTTCAAACTTACCTTTTTTCTGGCGGGCTGCTCCCGTAAAGGCTCCGCGCTCATGTCCAAAGAGTTCGCTTTCGATGAGATTCTCGGGAATGGCGGCACAGTTGACCTCTACAAAGGGGGCGTTTCTCCGGGAGCTGTTGTTATGGAGCGCTCTGGCCACCAGCTCCTTGCCTGTCCCGTTCTCGCCCAGAATCAGCACGCGAGCCTCCGAATCGGCGCTCTGACGGATGATATCACGGATCTGCTGTATACCAGGGCTTTCCCCCACCATACGGTCGTCGGTCACGGTAATCGTTTTCAGAGAACGATTCTCCTTGCGAAGTTTTTCCAGCTCCAGAGCGTTGCGGGTCAGAGTCTGTACCCGGGTCATATCCAGAGGCTTCTCAAGGAAATCAAAGGCTCCTATCTTGATGGCTTTAACCGCCAGATCCACATTGGCATGCCCGGAAATGATAATCGTCGCAACAACAGGATACTCCTCCCGAATCACTTTCAGCACATCAATCCCGCCCATACGGGGGAGCCATATATCAAGAAAGACAAGGTCCACCGGCTCGGTCTTCATCATCCTGAGGCCTTCTATGCCGTCGGGCGCCTCCAGAACCTCGTAACCCTCATCACAGAGAATATCTTTCAGCACCTCGCGAATGGAGGCTTCGTCGTCAATGATCAGTATCTTTTCCATAGGACTCCTCATAGGGCAGATCCACATAGAAGGTCGTTCCCTCTCCCGGGGCCGATTCTACCCAGATCCTTCCCTTATGGTCATGGATAATCCTCTCCACAATGGAGAGCCCCAGACCCGTTCCCTCTTCTCTGGTTGTAAAATAGGGATTAAATACCTGCCCCAGATTCTCCTCGGAGATCCCCGGACCCGAATCGGACAGCTGTATTCTACAGTAGACAGAATATCCCTTTTTCACAAGATCAGACCTCAAAATGACCGCTCCTTCCCCGTCCATGGCCTGAACCGCATTGGAAAGCAGATTGGAAAACACCTGCCTCAATTGTCCCGGATCGGCAGAGAGAACCAGATCGTCCTGAAGATTTTCAGTGTGAAAGGAGACTCCCGGGCAGGACTCTTCCAGAACCTCGATGATGGAGTTAAGGAATTTTTTCAGTTTCAGTTCTGAACGCTGAGGAGGCCTCTGGCGGGCAAAATCCCTGAATTCGGTCAAAAGACTGTTCAGATTGTCGACTTCCCTCAATATGCGGTCCATCCCCTTGCGTATCACGTCCTCCGGAAC
The DNA here is from genome assembly GCA_963556075.3 of Oceanispirochaeta sp. GTDB lineage: Bacteria > Spirochaetota > Spirochaetia > DSM-2461 > DSM-2461 > Oceanispirochaeta. Next base: position 1,396,892 of record CAUVYB020000002.1, read on the forward strand.
CTCGTCGTCTCCCAGGCGGACAAGGACACGCTGTGCATAGAGCCTTATGGGCGTCAGGGGATTGCGGATCTCATGGGCCAGCCTCTGAGCGATATCCTGCCAGGCGGAGACTTTTTCCGTCTGCAGAGTCTCCTGCCTGGAAACCTCCAGCTCCTTGACCATGGCGTTGAAAGAATCGGTAAGGAAAGAGAAGTCGTCGTTTTCCTTGCTTAAAAGCCTGTAGCCATAATCTCCCTGGGCCACCCGCAGGGTGGCATTCTCAAGATCCCGGAAAGGCCGCATCAGCCTCTGACTGATAACCAGGGCGAGTACGAAACCCAGAAAGAGCATGGGCACCAGAAAGATGGCATAGAAGAGAAAAACTCCGATTCTGAAAAGGGCTTCATAATCAGAAAACTGTTTGAATTTTTCCAGTACCCGGGTAATTGTTCTGGCATCCTCATCAAAGGCTCTGGGAATGGTTCTGTAGATAACGACCCTGTAGGCTCTGCCGCGTATTTTGAAATTCTTCAAAAACCCCAGAATGCTGTATTCCGGAAGAGTTCTTTTGGGAATCAGCCCCTCCTCCAGATTCTCCAGCTCGGAGCGGGAGTAGCTCAGTCTGGGATCTCCAAACACATAGAGCTCTTCCCTGGAGAGGATCTGCATCCCCTCCAGAGGGGGATACTGGGTTTTCAGTGTCTTCCAGACCTGCTCGGGGGACTGTTCCGTTCTGCTGACGGTCAGATTGAAGTAAGGGCTGGAGCCTATCTCTTCCAGAGACTTGTTCAGATCGAAATAGTACTCCAGGGCAATCTCCAAACCGCTGTCCAGGGCCTGTTCAACATCCTGGCCGAACCAGCGATCAAACACCATATTCACAAAGCGGAGAGAGAGGATGGTCTGGGGCAGGGAGATCAGAATGATCATCAGAAAAATCAGAAAGATCAGTCTTAAACGGAAACGATAGCGGGAGTGCCTGGTCCGAAGCCTTTGCCACACATAGACGATGCTATAAGACAGGGCGGTAACCAGAATGAGGGGGATCACCAACAGCAAGGTCAGCTGAAAGCCGCTCTCTCCGATGGTATTCTGATCCATGCCCCCCAGAAGACTGTAGGCAAATACAAGAATCAGTACAATAACCATAAGATAGAGGAGAACGACCGTTATAACACTGCTTTGCAGGAAGTCGGCGACCCGTCTGAAATTCATGGTTCCCCTCTCCTGTAGATATCCTCCCAGGAATTCTGCCTGATAAAACGTCCCGGCAGAAGATACAGAATATTGAAAGGAGGTACCAGTTTTTTATAGATAAGGGCCTCCCGCAGCCTGACCCTGGTATCCTCATCCCAGAGAACAGAGGTACTGTAGGCGAAAGGGGCCGAGAAAAGTCTGAAGAAGGAGGACCAGTCGCGAAAGACGGCGACCTCTCGGCTGTTCTGCATCAGAATATAATCTCCGGTGATACGATCCCGGAAACCGGTTCTCCTGATCTTTATTTCCCTATGCTCGCCCCCCAGAGAGAACGGTCCGCCCCGGCGGACCTGTATACGCAGAGTGAAAAAAAGCTCGGAGCTGTGCCCCTCTTCAATATGATGTCTTATTAGCTTTTCAGGAATCGCAGAAGGGCGGAGCTGCAGCAGCAGTGTTCCGTCCGCCCCCTCCTCATAGAAAGAACGGGCTGAGTCCGCAGCCCACAGAGGGGCGGTCAGCAAAAAAAGAAAGACCAGACAAAAAGGCTCAGTCTTCCTCAAAGCGGTTTTCAAAGAGTGTGAACATGGCATCCAGAGCTCCCTGCTCATCAGGCCCGTCGGCGGAGAGAATAAGCTCGGTATCATAACCGGCTCCCATGGTGAGGATTCCCATTATGGATTTCGCATTAATTTTCTCAGAGCCCTTCTCTATCATAATAACCGACTCAAACTGCGAAGCGGTCTGAACGATCATCGCTGCCGGTCTGGCATGAAGCCCTGCTCTGTTTTTAACTTTTGTATTCTTCTGAATCATCAATCATTCCTGTGCATTCAAATAGTTATCCTGATACATCTTTCTGGCCGTTTCACTCTCCAGCTGCTGTATCAGATTCTTGTTAAATTCCTTGGCCGCATAATGTCCCTTCTGTTTCAGACGTTCATTCAATGCGGCCGTCTCTATAATAACCGGGATATTCCGTCCCGGTTTCACCGGGATATCGAAGATCGGAATCTTTACCCCGAGAATATCCGTAGTCTCATCAATGGTTCCCAGACGGTCATAATTCTTGGAAGAATCCCATTCCTCAAGATTGATAACCATCTGAACCTGTTTTTTATCCCGGATTCCACGTACTCCGAAAATCTGGGAGACATTGAGGATCCCCAATCCGCGGATCTCCATATGATGACCCAGCACCCTGTCATCACTGAATCCCATGATGATTTTTCCACTGAAGCACTTCAGCAGAACCGAATCATCAGAAATAAGACGGTGTCCCCTCTCCAGCAGTTCCAGGGCCGTTTCGCTCTTCCCGACCCCACTCTCTCCCCGGATAAGAACACCCATACCGAAAACTTCCACAAGTACGGCATGCTGTTTCTCCTGGGGGGCCAGAATATCACCCAGGGTCCGTATGATTCGTACGGAAAACTCACTGGATGACAGAGGAGTCTGAAGCACGGGGGTCTGAGCTTTCTCCGCAATCTCAAGAAACCAGTCTCCCGGCTTAAGATCCCGGCAAAAGACACAGAAAGGTATGGGATAGGAGAACAACTTCTCCACGGCAGAGAAGTCTCCGCTCTGTTCCATCTCTTTCAGATACTCATGCTCGGCGGCGCTGAAGACCTGGACCCTGTGAGAGGCGAAGGTTTTAAAAAAACCGGTTAGCGCCAGGCCGGGACGATTAAGATCCATATGATCGATTCCCTTGACCAGCCCCTTGCGCCCTGCCAGACATCTGAGCTGCAGCGCATTGTAATCATGAAGGTCCAGATCCAGAAGATCCAGCACGGTAAATTGTTTCATATCCCATCCAGCCTTAGTATTACCTTCCGGAATCTTGATTTTAGCGGTATTTCAATGAAAATTCCAGCTCTTTTTGATGAATGAAGTGAATTGACCCGGTGGGACAGGGGGGAGAATAAAAAGGGTTCCCCCCGAAACCGGAGGGAACCCCTGTCAGTTAAAGTTCATAAATGGAGTCAAAAACTAGTGGGCCTGAATCTTTTCCTTCTCCTTGGTCATCTTCACATCCATCTTATCGAACATAATGTCTATAGCTTTGAAAAGATTTCTGTCATCCGCCTTGATATGGCTGCTCTGTCCCCAACGGAAGTGCGCATCGGCCGAGGCCGTGTACATCCCCTTGGTTTCTCTGGTAAGGGTCATATGGAAATCTACGATCAAATCCTCCACTTTTTTAAGCCTTTTCAGCTTTTTCTCCACATACTCGCGAGTTCCGTCGGATACATCGTAATGAACACCTTTAAGCTCTACTGTCATAGAAGCCTCCTCATCAAGGTACGACTGCCGTCATCTTAAAAAAACGGCAAGGGCACCAAAAAATTAAATTATTACCGCCGGAAGGATGAATTGATGTCCAGTTCTTTTCTGTACTTGGCAACCGTCCTTCTTGCGATATTAATTCCTTTCTTACTCAGAAGATCTGAAATCTTCTGGTCAGACAGCCTTTTTTCTCCCGAAGATTCGGCGATGATCTCTTTGATGACCTCCTTAACGCCCTCTTTGGAGAACTTGGATCCGCCGGAGCCGGCTCCGGATATGGAATTTGAAAAAAAGTGTTTCAGTTCGTAGATACCCCACTCGGTCTGTACGTACTTGTTTGTGGTAATGCGGGAAACTGTAGCTTCGTGGACTCCAATCTCTCCGGCGACATCCTTCAATGTCAGGGGATTCAGATATTTGGGACCCTTTCTGAAAAAGTCCCTCTGAAACTCAAGAATCGCGGTTGCGGTCTTAAGCAATGTCATATTCCTCTGGTTGATAGTGCCGATAAACCAACGGGCGTCACGGACTCTCCCGTTTACAAACTGCTTCACTTTCTTGTCTTCGGCTCCTCCCTCCTGAATATCCTCGAAAAACGAATTGATCCTCAGGACGGGTATTTCCTCTTCGTTCAGAACGATGACGAACTCCCCTTCCTTTTTCCGGACAATCAGATCCGGGATAACGTAATCATAAGAGCTCTGAGAGTAGAGACTTCCCGGATAGGGATTCAGGGATTTCAGAAAATCCATGATTTTTTCCCATCTCTCTTTGCTGATTTTCAGCTGCCTTATAATTTCATTATATTTGCCCTTCTCCAGTAATTCCATAAATTCTGTAAGAACTCTTTCAACTTCTTCGGGCATGTCCTCTCTGAAACGGGACTGAACAAGGAGAGATTCCCTGTGATCGGCCACACAGATCCCCAGGGGATCAAACTCCTGAATAAGGGAAATCATCTTTTCCAGAACGGGCAGATCTTTCTCTCCGACCATAGCCTGCGGGCTCTCCATATGGAAGCCGTTGCCATCCAGATTGCTTATCAGCAGCTCACCGACCCGGACCTCATCATCAGAGAGCATGGTCATATGAAGCTGCCATAGAAGATGATCCTGCAGAGACTCGGATCGGGACACTGCCCCCTCCAGAAATTTCCGCTTCGTATCCTCTCCGGAGACATCGCTTTTCTGATACCCGGGATCCGATGAGTTCTCAAAGGGATCATAGTCATCGCTTTTCTTTTCAGGAACCTCATCCAGGGAGGCGGTTCTCTCCCTTTCCAATTCCTCAAGGGCTGGATTCTTGTCTATCTCCTCAGCAATCTTCAGCTTAAGGTCCTGAATAGGCAGGGCCATCAACTGTATAGACTGATACATCTGAGGACTCATTTTGAGCCGCTGTTCCTGTGATATTACGGTTCTCTGAACCTGCAAACTTCCCTCCCGAGAGCTATAGCCACTATAGAGAATTGTATCATTTTTGACTGATTTTACAAGCTCACACTATCTGCCGAAAGACAAAGATCCTGTACCGGGCTTTTTGTCTCATCCTTTTTACATGGAAAAGTCTTTTCCCAGATAGATGGTTCTGGCAAGCTCGCTTTCCAGCAGCTCTTCCTTGCTGCCGCTTACGATAATCTCTCCCAGATTACAGATATAGGAGCGATGGGTAATCTCAAAAGTATCTCTTACATTGTGATCGGTAATCAATATACCGATTCCCCTTTCCGAGAGCTGTTCAATAATTTTCTTGATCTCATAGACCGCAATAGGATCAATTCCGGCAAAAGGTTCATCCAGCAGCAGAAAGCGCGGATCCGTAGCCAGAGACCGTGCGATTTCCGTACGCCTCCGCTCTCCTCCGGAGAGTGTGAAGGCCTTCTGAGTACGGACCTTCTGCACTCCCAGATCCCGGATCAGCTCCTCCATTTTCGCTCGCTTCTCTTCCTTCGTCAAATCCCCGCGGGTTTCAAGAATGGCCCAGATATTGTCCTCCACCGTGAGTTTCCGGAATACAGAAGGTTCCTGGGGCAGGTAGGAAATTCCCTGCCGGGATCGTTTGAACATGGGTTCATGGGTAATATCCGCCTCATCCAGCAGGATCCTTCCGGCGCTTGCCTTGATAAAGCCGGCAATCATATAGAAACAGGTGGTCTTTCCGGCCCCGTTGGGCCCCAGCAGTCCAACGATCTCTCCCTGATGCATGGAAAAACTCATGGTCTTTACAGCGGTCTTCTTTCCATAAACTTTCTTGACGCCGTCAACAGCAAGAGAGCTTGCTTCTGAAATACTACTCATCGCCGCTTCCTTCATCCTCTTCGGTGGCGGTTTTTTCCAGACTCTGCTCCGAAGCCTCATCTTCGACCTCTTCCACATCAGCCTCATTTTCCCCTTCAGAATCCTCATCACTATCCTGTGATAACAGAGATCCCCGGACTTCCCCGATCATGCGGATCTCGTCGGTATCCAGATCCACAGTAATCCGTCCGGCCCGAAAGACATCATCCTTGCGGTAAACTACAGGGAGGCCGCTCAGTTCAAGAAAGTTTGTATCTCTGTGATAGACGGCGAACTCACTGCGACAGGCCAGATCCTCCTTGAGAATCCGGACTCCCTGCTGGAGAATAATCAACTCTTCGTTCTCCCGGTTTTCCATAAACCCGCACTTTATGATCAACTCGTTCTCCCGGTCTTCCATTATGGAGGGGCCGTTAATCCTGATGATGCGCTTATCATTATCGTAATGAAAAACATCTGAGCTGAGGGAGAAGTCCTTCTCCAGATCCTGAACGACCACATTTCCCTCGCAGATGAAATACTGGAAGTCCTTTCCCAGAATCTCTACATGATCCGCCTGTATCTTTTTTTTCTCCGACTGAACCAGCACATTTCCATCCAGAACCGTCTTCTCCCGCCCTTCGGCCATAACGCTCTTCAGAGAGTCTCCCGAAAAACGATACTGTTCAGCAGACAAGGAAAGCACTGACCAAAAGAGTAAAACCGTAAGAAATCTTTTTCGCGTCACTCACCCCCCTCTGTCCCGGATTCAAGGATTCCACTTATTCCGGATTCAAAGCTGGTGGTATTGGTATACATATCGACCTTGAAGCCGCGGCCTTCCATGACAGAGCCGTTATCCATCTCGATGACAACGTCCGTGTCTCCGTTACTGCTCAGTTCTCGGCTTTCATCCTGCCAGCTCAGACTTTCGGCTTCTATGGACGCCTCATTTCGAGATGAGTAACCGTATACATCTCCTGTGATCTGCGCATCGTTGCTGTCGGAAATCAGCAGATAGTCCGCCTCACCCGTGGTGATAACATCCTTTTGTTCATCAAACTCATTGAAAACAAATTCAAAAAGCTCAGTCTCTTCCTTCTTCTCCCAAACCACCGCTTCTTCCGCTTCAAAGCTTACCTTGGGCTGTCCACCCTGAACCTGTACGCGTTTTACCTCATACAGACGGGAAGTGGGAATGGATTCATCAAGAGTTTCGGCCACGGAATTATCGTATTCCAGAGAACAGGCCGATAATATAAATATCACTGGAAAAATAGTGTATCTGAGCATGCTAAGAAAATTATCGGTTTATCTAGATATCATGTCAATCTGGAAAAAACGCTAAGTTCTACATGAAATTAACAATTTACTGTACTCAACAGCGCTCATTTTTTTATATATTATTGACAGCTGCAAAGTCAGGGAATTAGACTCATATGTAAGCCAAAAGGACGGATGCTATATGTCAGACTTTCTGAATGACTCTGATTTCCAGAAGATCAGAGACCTCATTTACAATGAAAGCGGAATTCACTTCTCCGATTCAAACAGAACAATACTCGAAAGCCGCCTCAAGGAGCGTCTGAAACAGCTGGAGCTGGACAGTGTTCTCACCTATTATAAAAACCTGACCACCAGCGAGGGAGAGCTGAAGCATTTTCTCGATTCGGTAACCACAAATCTGACACGTTTTTTCAGGAATCAGGCTCACTACGATACCTTTATCAACTACGTCATCCCCGATCTGGTGGAACAGAAACGGAAAAAGGGTGAAAAAAAAATATCTATCTGGAGCGCCGGATGCTCTACGGGTGAAGAACCCTACACCAACGCCATGGTCTTGAAAGAGCATCTTCCTCATGATTTTCAAATTGATATGACAGCATCAGACCTGAGCCTGAAGTCTCTCATGAAGGCGAAAGAAGGTCTCTATATGAAAAGCCGGGTCACCGGTATACCCGATAACTACCTGAATAAGTATTTTGCTGAAGAAGAAAACGGCTATAGGATCAAACCGGAGATTGGAAATCTGATAAAATTTGATTATCATAACCTGAAATTCGGAAGTAATCTGAGAAACCTGGATATCGTCTTCTGCAGAAACGTTCTTATCTATTTTGATGAGCCGGCCCAGAAGAACGTGATCGACAACTTCTGGAATGCCATGTCACCCCATTCCTATCTGTTTATCGGACATTCGGAATCTCTTTTTGGAATGGATACGCAGTTCAAGTTCATCAAAACAGACTGGGCCTGTATTTACGGCAAGATTCAAGATTAAAGAGGATTTAAGTGTCTGATAACAAGATAACGGTGCTGGTCATCGATGACTCCGCACTGATGAGAAACATTATAACAAAGCTCATAGAAAAGGACAGCAACCTGAAGGTGGGAGGAACGGCTATGAACGGCCGCTTCGGCCTGAACAAGCTGCCCCGGATAAACCCTGATGTCATTGTACTCGACCTTGAAATGCCCGAGATGAACGGGATTGACTTTCTGAAGGAACTCCAATCCAGGAACTATGAAATTCCCGTAGTGATCCTCTCATCCATTGCCACCAAGGGTGCCAAAATAACCATGGAAGCCCTGGCTCTGGGGGCTTCGGACTTTATCACGAAGCCCAGCGGTTCCAGTCCCGATGAGCTGGAACAGATCGGCAACCAGCTGGTCTCTCTGCTCAAGGCGTACGGAAGCGATTACAGAAAGAAAAAAGGCGATACGGTTCCCCAGTTTGACTATATCTCTTCCCCCCAGACTCCCAGAGTACAGACCGAGGGGAAAAGAACAAGTGCACCACGTGTTTTGAATAACTCACAGACCTGGGAAAAAATCACTCCCCGAAGAGAACCGGAGAAACCGGAAATCATTGCCATTGGAATCTCCACGGGAGGGCCCAATGCCCTGAGAAAGGTATTTGCCGAGATAGATCCGGATCTGTCGGTTCCGATTCTAGTCGTGCAACATATGCCTGCCGGATTTACAAAAGAGTTTGCCGCCAGTTTAGACAGAGTATGCCCACTTGAAGTCAAAGAGGCCTCGGAGGGGGACATTATCAAAGCCGGGAGAATTCTGATTGCCCCCGGTGATGCTCATATTTCCATAGAAAAGAAGTCTCTGGCCTCAATTATCCGGCTGCAGGACACGGATCTGGTAAACGGTCACAAGCCCTCAGCGGGCGTTCTCTTCGATTCAGTGGCGGCCAATTACGGCAACAAATCCCTGGCCGTTATAATGACAGGTATGGGGAAGGACGGGGCCCGGGAGATAGGAAAGGTATACGGCGAAGGGGGAATGACCATCGCCCAGGACCAGGACTCGTGCATCGTATACGGGATGCCCCGAGTCGCCGTGGAGAACAACTATATCAGAAAGGTCGTTTCCCTGAGCGATATGGCTGCCGCCATCAGCGAACTGGCCCGCTGATGAAAGAGGAGTCCCATTGATGCGGCTCCTCTCATTAGCAGATGAGCAGATCAGCCGCAGCCCTTGCAGTTCTTGCAGGCTTCATGCTCACTTTTAAACTGTTTGACATCCTCTACGGACATCCGTCTTTTAAGAACGGGAAGTTTTCCGGGGCCTTTGAAGTGGCGAACCAGAATATTCACTCCCATTCCGCAGGCGAATCCGGTTACCCCCAGCAGAAACAGAATTCCTTCGGACTTAATAATCAGGTTTCCTGTTCCGTAAAAGGCCAGGAATCCCAGCAGAGGAAGCATAAAAATCATAAATGCAGCCCGTATGGCCCCCGAGGGATCCACTTCGATCTCCACAAGTTCTCCGGGATTCACCTGAAGGCCCTCAGGGTTTTCAACGGGAAAGCTTCTTTCCTTCACCTTCCAGAAGGAGCGGGAAGTCTGTGACTTTTCAGCCTTGGGGTTGGGATAGCGAACCAGATAGGTTCCATCGTCCTGTGCTTTATCAACGATTGCCGGTTGTATCATTAGGTTTCTCCAAACATGGTACTCTCAGGGTTTCTATGGCGTCGGCTTTTCCATTGTCCTTCAGATCCAGAATAACTCCCTGAAGCTCCAGATTATCCCAGGCATCCTGAGAACGCTCGGGTATCTGATTTAAAAATTTCTTAATCTCAATCTCGGGGGCCAGTCCTCCAACAGAGTTTAGACTGCCGCAGCGTCCCGCATCCGTAATAACCGCCGTTCCCCCCTTCATAACGGTGGCATCGGCGGTCAGGACCTTGGTTCCCGTTCCGATCATGGCGCTGACTTTTCCGTCCACGATATGGGCCATGGTCTGCTTCTCCGCCGTTGTGGTGGCATGAAAGTTTACTATTATATGCTCTGCCGAATCCTTAACCCTGCTGATCAGTTCCGTCACATAGGAGAAGGGATTGGATAGATGTATTCTCTGGTAACCAGACTGACCAAGCAGATTGATTACGGCAACCTTCTCATCGCCGGCACTGTACACGCTCCATCCCCTTCCGGGACTTCCGGGAGGATAGTTGGCAGGCCTGAGCAGAAATGACGCCTTGGGGATGAAGGTTACCATATCCTTTTTATAATAAACGCACTCACCGGAGCTGATGACATTGATTCCCAGTTTTTTCAGATAGAGGGAGTGGTTCTTTCCCATCCCGAATCCGCCGGTAACACCGTTGCCGTTGGCAATAATAAAATCAATTCCCTTCTCTTCTTTCAGAACAGGCAGTAACTTCTTTACAGTAAAAACACCTGCCTTACTGACGATTTCTCCGATGAACAGAACTTTCATGCTTCATAAAATACTGAAAATCACCCAAGAAAACAATGACCGGAAGCTCTTTGGTTATGATGTTGACAAAAAAAACAAGCCTATCTATACTACCCTCACGTCTGCCTGGATGGTGAAATTGGTAGACACGCTAGTTTCAGGGACTAGTGCTCGCAAGGGCGTGGAGGTTCGAGTCCTCTTCCAGGCAAAAAAAGCTTCAATGGCCGCAGGTCGTTGAAGCTTTTTTTTCTACGCCAGGGACTAGAACCGGAAAAGCGGCTCCGAATACCTGGAGGAGCAAACAAACAGGACGTTTGTTTAGCTTTGGAGGCGGCCCGGAATGAGGAGGCAGGATGCCGACGAGTGGAAGGCGAGTCCTCTTCCAGGCACAACAAAGACCCGGTAACCGAACAGGCTGCCGGGTCTTTATCTGCGCCAGGGATTTGAATCCGGAAAAACCTCGGCTGATCGATTAAACTTAATGGTATGAAAAAGTTCATATCCGTTATGGGCTTTCAATACTGTGTGCAGGACAACGGCCGAAACAATACGCCCATGGTGTTTCTCCACGGACTGCCCACATCCAAGGAGCTCTTCAAAGTTCTCAGCCCTCAGTTTGAAAATGATTACAGGACCATTTGCATCGATCTTCTGGGTTATGGAGAGTCCGAAAAAACGGGACGACATCTGGAACACTGGGAAAGAGCCCGGAATCTAAGCCGGCTGTTTGAAGAGATGGATCTTGCGGAGATAATTTTAATCTGCCACGATCTGGGAGCGTCCGTCGCCATGGAACTCATCGCCAGTTGCCCGGAAAGGGTCAGCAGACTTATCCTGATGAGTCCGCCCGTATATCCCGACTTCCGGGAACCGTGGATCGTAAAGCTCGTCAGAGCACCTCTTATCGGCCCCCTTCTTATTCTTCTGGCCAAAAACCTTCTGCTTAAACGGTCCATCGAAAGAGCTCTTTTCCACAGGGAGAACTACGGGAAGTTCCTGCAGAGAGATCTTGAAGCTTCATTTTCAGGGTGGAAGGGGAGCAGGGCCCTTCTCCGGGATCTCCGATGGGGACGGCCTAAGCAGGCCTTTGCCCGTTATCCCGAAATCATGAAAGGTATTTCACAGCCGGTGCTGATCCTGCAGGGGATGATGGATCCCTATATTCCAGTAAGCCATGCCGAGAGAGCTCTTAATGACATTCCCCATGCGGAACTTGTGCTCCTGGAAGAGGCGGGACATTTCCTTCCCCTGGACGTTCCCGAAGAAATCCATGAAATCATTAGAAAATTCCTTCAGGAGATAGCCTGAAACTCAGCGGGCCAGGCAGAGGATATTCTCTCCATCCTCTACTTTACCTGTATCAGCAAAGCCGATCCTCTCAAGGATAGCGGCCAGGATATCGTCACCGGGAGTACAGGACATAAAGAACTCGCTATAGCCTTTCAGTTCAAGGGCCTCTATCATATCAGAGAGAATGGCGTCGCCGAGTCCCGAACCTTCAAACTCTGTATCGACCATCAGGCCGCCCAGCCAGCAGGCCCCTTTCTCTTCTTCTTCGGCCCACATAATAAAACCGGCGACCTCTCCGTCCTTAAGAGCAGCCATGGGAGTCCACATACCATCATAATGACAGAGGCAGAGATAGTAACTGCCCGAAGCTGTAAACTCCATACGTTCCTCAGAAACCTCCAGGACGGCCACATCGTTCCAGTTTTCACTACCAACATGAACAAGGGAAAGATTTATTTCAGACATATCGACTCTCCTGATCTTATTATAGCTCTTGTGGAATGGTGATTCAATTGCAGAGAACCCGGGGTATTTGTAGAATTCAACAGGAGGAGGAGGGAAAATGGGATGCCGGACGAAGCGGCATCCCGTATACCGAAGAAAGAAAGGGCTTAGTCGATCTTTACGATTTTAAAATCATCGGCCTTCACCACATCGGCTTCCGTATGCTCCAGAACGTACTCGGGAGTATAGGGTTCGAAGACCTCTTTCATGATAAACTTGCCGTCTTTGATTTCAAAGAAACCGACATCGGTCATCAGATAGTCCACCTGATTGGCAGCTGTCAGAGGCAGGGTGCATTTTTTAAAAAGCTTGGAATTTCCATGCTTGTCAAAGTGTACGGCTGCGCAGATCACGGTCTTGGCACCCACGGTTAGATCCATGGCGCCTCCCATACCGGGAACCATTTTGCCGGGGATCTTGTAGTTGGCCAGGTTTCCTTCCTGATCTACCTGAAGAACTCCCAGAACCGTATAGTCCACATGTCCTCCCCGGATGATTCCGAAGGAGGTTGCCGAATCAAAGTAGCACCCGCCGTCCAGAAGGGTTACGGGCTGACCGCCGGCATTGGTGATATCCCAATCCTCCTCTCCCTTCTCGGGAGCAGGTCCCAGTCCCAGAAAACCGTTCTCCGACTGCAGCAGAATGTCCACGTCATCGGGGACAAAGTTACCCACCATTGTGGGGAGTCCTATTCCCAGGTTGACCACATCGCCGGTTTTAAACATACGGGCGATGCGCTTGGCGATTATGGCTTTGTTTGGCTTGTACTCAATATCCATTATTCAGACTCCTTCTTAACAAGAATAGTTGTGAAAACAGAAGGGGAGTGAACAGCATCGGGGTCAATCTCGCCGACATCCACTATCTCATCTGCCTCGACAATGACCGTTTCACAAGCCATGGCCATCATGGGACAGAAGTTTCGAGCCGACTTTCCGAACTGCAGATTGCCGGCTTTATCGGCCTTGTGAGCACGGATCAGGGCAACATCGCCTTTAAGACCCTCTTCCAGAAGGTACTTTGTTCCTTTCAGCTCGATGACCTGCTTGCCCTCTTCCACCTCGGTACCGACGCCGGTGGGAGTAAGGATACCTCCCAGGCCGCATCCCCCGGCCCTGATCCGCTCGGCCAGAGTTCCCTGGGGAACCAGAGTCACTTCCGTTTCACCGGCGTTCATCTGTCTCTGAATCTCAATGTTCAATCCGATATGGCTGGCGATTACATGCTTGAACTGCTTGTCAAGAATGTTCAGAGCCGTGCCGTTGACAAGCCCCTTTTCGGGCATGTACCAGCCGCAGTCGGTATTGACCAGGGTCATATCTTTAGTACCCTGCTCCTTCAGACTTTTCACAAGACCGTCGGGGGTACCGCAGCCCATGAATCCGCCGACCATGATGGTCTGTCCGTCTTTGATAAGTTTTACGGCTTCATCGGCCGTCATGATTTTCTTTTCTACCATATTTACATTTCCACACAGAGAGCCGCACCCATACCGCCGCCGATACAGAGAGTGGCCAGACCTTTTTTCAGGTTTCTTTTTTTCATTTCATAGACCAGAGTGTTCAGGATTCTGGCACCGCTGGCTCCGATCGGATGACCGATGGCGATGGCTCCGCCGTTCACGTTGATGATGGAATCGTCCCAGCCGAGAGCCTTGTTCACTGAAATGGCCTGAGCGGCAAAGGCCTCATTAGCCTCGATCAGCTCAAGATCATTGATGCTCCAGCCCGCTCTTTTGAGAGCCAGCTTAACAGCCTCTACGGGTCCGAATCCCATAATGGAGGGATCTACACCATGGAAACCGTAGGAAGCTATCCTGGCCATGGGTGTAAGATTTTTTGAGTTGACGTAATCTTCGGAGGCAACCAGAAAACCGGCGGCTCCATCATTGATTCCGGAGGCATTTCCGGCTGTTACAGTACCGTCTTTCTTAAATGCGGGCCGCAGCTTGGCCAGTCCTGCCGCTGTGGCTCCGTCTCTAATATATTCATCCGTATCAAACAGTATGGGATCGCCCTTTCTCTGGGGGATGGATACGGGAATGATTTCATCTTTAAAACGTCCGGCATTCCGGGCGGCTTCCGCCTTGTTCTGAGAAGCGGCAGCGAAAGCATCCTGCTCCTCTCTTGAGATATCGAATTTTTCAGCAAGATTCTCTGCCGTTATACCCATATGATAGTTATTGAATATATCAAACAGACCATCATAGACCATGGTATCCACCAGCTCGCCATTGCCCATACGGTAACCGGTTCTGGCCTTGGGGAGAGTGTAAGGGGTTGCTGACATATTTTCGGTTCCGCCGGCAAAGATAAGATCCGCATCGCCGCACTTGATGGCACGGGACGCTTCCATAAGAGACCTCAGACCGGAACCGCAGACCATATTGATGGTCATGGCTGTTTTTTCAACGGGAATGCCGGCCTTGACGGCTGCCTGTCGAGCGACATTCTGTCCCAGTCCGCCCTGCAGAACACAACCTAAGGTAACTTCATCGACATCCTCGGGGGCGATTCCCTGACGCTTCAATAGAGTTTCGATAACAAGTTTTCCCGTATCGGAGGGGTGAATCCCGGAAAGGGAACCTCCGAATGATCCAACGGCGGTACGCCCGCCGTCAACAATAAAAGCATCTTTCATAGTAATAGTCCTTCAGCGGCCCGCCAAGGAGCAGGCCGCTTAATTAGATTCAGAATACAAAGAGCATGAACAGTGAGATCAGAATTCCGGAGTAGAGAAGAACCACTGTTGTATAACCCATGATGTCCCGGATGTTCAGCTTGGCCACACCGAGAAGGGGAAGAGCCCAGAAGGGCTGTATCATGTTCGTCCAGGCATCACCCCAGGCAATGGCCATGGCCGTCTTGGCATAGGGTACGCCCAGCTCGGTAGCCGCGGGAATCATAATGGGACCCTGAACTCCCCACTGTCCGCCGCCGGAAGGTACGAAGAAGTTCACCACACCGGCGGAGAGGAAAGTGAAGAAGGGGAAGGTTTTCGCTGTGGAAATGCTGACAAATCCCTGGGAGAAGGTTCCGGCCAGACCTGACTTGATCATCATAGCCATGATTCCGGCGTAGAAGGGGAACTGCAGCACGACACCGCCCACACCCTTAACCGCTTCTCTGACAGCATGAACATAGTGGATGGGAGTCTTGTGAAAGATGATACCCAGAATCAGGAAGATGTAGATAACAATATTCAGACCGATGGATCCACCCTTGGCGAAGTAGGAAATGATATAGATGAGACCAAGAGCCCCCATGATCATGGAAAGGACCATGCTGTGTTCCATTCTTTCGGCAGGGGTCATATCTTTCTTGGCCTTAACAGCTTCTTCCTCTTCTTCTACAAAAAGAGCGGGATCCACTTCGATGGTTTCATCTTTACCCTTGGGGGTCATCATCATATTGAGGATGGGAATCGTGATCAGGAAGAGAACAATCAGTACGATATTGGGAGCGGAGAAGATTGTATCGGAGGCGGGAACAACGGTTCCGTCTGCAAACTTCTTCATGATGCCGTCGGCTCCGGTGATCTTCAGAGGAATGGAACCGGAAAGACCGGCGTGCCAGATAAGGAATCCGCTGTATGCGGAAGCGACCAGCAGGGGATAGTGGATACCCTTGACCGTACGGGCCAGTTCCTTGGCCAGGAGGGCGCCGATAATGAGTCCGAATCCCCAGTTGAGCCAGCAGCCGACGAGGGCAACGAAGGTTACCATCATGATGGCCTGGGTGGGAGTCTTGCATGCTCTGGCCAGAGCGACAAGTACGGCCTTAACGGGTTTGGAAGTGGCCAGTGCGGAGCCTGTTACGATGATCAGAGCCATCTGCATGGAGAAGGGCAGGAAGGCCCACATACCGCCTCCGAAGAAGTCGACCATCTGCATAAATCCCTGTCCCTCGACCAGCATGCCGAGAACAAAAACGATGAAACAAAGGATCAGAGCGAACAGGAATGCATCGGGAAGCATTCTCTGTGCAATCCTGGAAAAAAGATTACCTAATTTACGTATCATTAATTGATACCTCCCTTTAATGTATGATTCCATGAATGCAAAGGCTGTGCCACAAGCAACAATAAAAGCACATTAAAGAATAATCTTTCTAATTGTTTGACTGGGAAAGATATAGATACGAGACCATGGGGGCCCTCTCTGTTTCTGCCCACAGGGCGCAGGATTAAACGTGCAGAAAAATGCAGATCCCTCCCGGTTGGTCTGCAAAAAACTGCAGACCCGGGGAGTCTACAAATCTATATCGTACTGACTCAGTTTATAATGCAGATTTCTCAGACTGATTCCCAGCTCCTCGGCCACCTTTTTTCGGCTTCCCTTGCAACGGGCCAGAGAGGCGGTAATCAGTTTTTTCTCTTCAAGTTGAAGTTGTTCCTTCAGCTTCAGACCTTCATCTCCCTTTTCGTCGCTCTCATTGATGATCTCCTCAAGATCAATCCGCCCCCCTTCGCTGTATATAAAAGCCTGCTCCAGAGTGTTTTTCAGTTCCCGCGTATTGCCGGGCCACTCGGCGCCTGTCAGGATCTTCATGCTCTTTTCATTCAGGAGACAGCCCCTGTCCCCATAGCGGCTTGTAAAAGAATCGATGAAGTAATCGGCCAGAAGGGCGATATCTCCTCTCCTCTCTCTAAGGGGAGGAATATGAAAGTTGATAACATTGAGGCGATAGTACAGGTCTTTCCTGAAATTACCGTTGCCGATCTCCTCCGCCGGATCTCTGTTCGTCAGGGCGATGACCCGGGTATTCACCTTCAGCTCCTGATGACCGCCGACCCTGTAGAAGGAGCGGTCCTGCAGAAATGTGAGCAGCTTCGCCTGAAGCTTATAGGGGATTTCCATAATCTCATCCAGAACGAGGGTCCCCCCTTCGGCTTCTTCGACCCGGCCTTTCTTCTGTTTTTCCGCTCCGGTAAAGGAACCCTTTTCATGCCCGAAAAGTTCCGACTCAAAGAGATTGTCCGACAGGGTGGCGCAGTTGGTATAGATAAGAGGTGCATC
The DNA here is from genome assembly GCA_963556075.3 of Oceanispirochaeta sp. Classification (GTDB taxonomy): domain Bacteria; phylum Spirochaetota; class Spirochaetia; order DSM-2461; family DSM-2461; genus Oceanispirochaeta. The sequence continues at coordinate 1,414,157 of CAUVYB020000002.1, forward strand.
TTTCCCGCTCAGGGTCCAATGGATCTGGGTGGCCAGGATATTCTTTCCCGTACCCGTTTCACCTGTTATCAGAATGGGGACGTCCGTACCGGTAAGCTTTTCAATTTTCCTGCGGATGGCCTGAATGGCGGGGTCCTCTCCCTTGAAGATATGATTGTCTCCCTCTCCCGATCGCAGTTCCTTCAAAATGCGGTTTTCCCGCTTCAAAGAGATATGCTCAAGACAGCGGTTTATGGTGACAAGCACGTTTTCCAGCTCAAAGGGCTTCGTGATGAAGTCATAGGCACCCGATTTGATCGTTTTAACCGCATTATTCACCGTACCCAGAGCCGAAATGACAATGATCTCTGTACCAGGACAATTCTCCCGAAGGGGTTTGATAAGGTCGATACCGCTGGTATCGGGAAGGTTCAGATCAAGAAGAATGATATGGGGCTGCCACATTTCACTTTTCTTCAAAGCTTCCTTTCCATTCGCAACAGCAAAGACATCGTAGTCATCCGTATTGAACAGTTCTGAAAGGAAGATTCTGACATTTTTCTCATCATCTACAACAAGAAGTTTAATTACCATCCGGGCTCTCCATAAACTTGGGATTGAGTTTCAGGGTAAATTCCGTATATTCATCCACGACGGAGTCCACTGTAAGTCCGCCGCCGTGAATGGAAGCCACTTCGGCACAGAGAGACAGGCCGAAACCGGTGCCCCTCTCCTTTGTTGTAAAAAAAGGTGTGAATATCTTTTCGCTGATTTCTTCAGGAATTCCCGCCCCGTTGTCTCTGATTTTGATCCAGACAGAATCGTCGTCCCGGTTCAACTGGATTCCTACACAGTCCGATCCGGCATCAACACTGTTCTTCACCAGGTTATCAATCAGCTGAATTATTTTCGACCTGTCCAGGATGATATTGGGAGCACCGAAATCGTCTGTTTCAAGTTCGAAGTTCACACTGGGATATGTCACCTGATAGATGATTTTCAGCTCTTCCAGAAGCTCTTTCAGATCTACAGATTCGGGATGAACTTTATGGCGTCCTCCGTAGGTGAGCATATCGTTGAGCAGAGTATTAACACGCTCCAGCTCTTCATTCATCAGACCCAGATAGTACTGCTTCTGTTCTTCGCCAATCGTCCTGTGCTGCATCAACTGGGTGAATCCCTTGACGGAGGTGAGGGGGTTCTTTATTTCATGAGCAAGATTCAGTCCCATCTCTCCCAGGGTAATCATGCGTTCCCTTTCCTGGAGCTCTTTTTCATACTGTCTCATGACCGTAATGTCCTTTAGGACATAGGCGTTTCCCAGATTCCTGCCGCTGTCACTGATGATCCTGTTTCCATAACATTCGAAGATCTTCTGTTCATAGGTAAAGGTTCTGGACTCATCACCGCCGCCCTTTTCATTGATGGACTGAATGCTGTGGACAAGGGAGTCGTCAAACAGCTCTGTCAGGCGCTTACCCGTAATCTCCCTGTCTTCAAGATGGAAGAGTTTTCTAAAAGAAGGATTCGCCAGGGCCACAATCCCCGTATCCGAAACAGCCAGAACACCGTTGGTCACACTGCTCAGAACATATCTGTTATAGGATTTATAGAGGGCTACACTGTCCGACAGTTCATTCACCTTTTCCACAACCATATTCAGCTCTCCCTGAAGATGAGGAAGTCTGTGCTGCGGCTCTTTAATAACCTGCTGAATACCGTCTCTAATGACATCGATATCCCCCACAAAGCGCTGGGTTGTGAAGACAACCGCCGAATAGATAACCGAAAAAGTAAGGATCAGCAGAAAGAGCATCTGATTATTCAGCTTCGTCATCTGCTTTGAAATGTTCTCCAGGGTGACATTGGCCCAGATATAACCGATGACCTGTCCGTTGCGGACAATGGGGGTCATACAGTTCAGAATGCTGCCTCTCACCAGCTCTCCCTTCTGAACCATGGCTTTCCCTGCTTCCATGACCTCATAGCCCTTATGCCCTTCAAAGATAGCCTGTCCTATGGTATGGCTGAAATTCTCATAGGGACCGTAGGTTATAATGGAATCCAGCCTTCTGCTGTAGTAACCGACTCCCACGCCCTCATTTCCGGAGGCGACGAAATCCGTCATGCCCTGCAGATCCCTGTTCAATATACTGATCTGTTCTTCCCTGTCGGCCTCAAGGGCGTCGTTCTTTTCCAGAATATCTTCAAAGCTTCCGGACAAAGCGTTATCAAGAAGCCGGGTCAGACCGAAAAGCATGGTCTGTTTTTCCTTGACGACCTGAGAGTTTATAAACGCGTTCAGAGAGAGCTGCATTCCTATAAAGCCGACACCGACAATGCAGAGGATGATAAAAAGAAGTCTGAAAGTAAAATTGTGATTAAGGTCCTTTATGAACATACTTCATCTATTGTATACAGCATCCGGAATAAACGAAACTGTATTTTCAGAGCTCCCGCTCCTCATCTTTCAAAACTATGTCTGAGATTTTCCAGCTTGTCCCCGATCTTGAGAGAGAGATATCACCGCTGTAGCGATTCCGTCTGTAGTGGGTATGACCAAAGTGGGAGACCGCGCCGCTGACGGTCCATTCGGCCCTGACAAGGATGCCGCCCTTATCGGATGATCCGGCGAAATCGGAGGAGATCATCGTCACATCCTCCACTCTGGCCCTGGCTCCACCACGCTCCTCAAGGACCATGGCCCTTCTGTTCTGAAGAAAGACCTCCTGCAGAAACTCCCCCTCCACAGACAGGGAAAGCCTGTCATATACCATCTCATCGTCTTTCAGTTCGAAGGAACGGTAGAGATTTCCCAGCAGTCCGTCCAAAATTAGCACAAGATTTTCAGAGCTTCCGGCGCTCAGGCGAAGAGGCCCGGGTACGCTTATCCTGGGATGGGGATAAAGAACAAGGGCCAGAACCAGAAGTACAGGCAGAAAAACCGTAGCCCTGCCCCGACCGAAAACAACAATACCCAGACCCGCAAAGAATAGGACAAGGGACAAAACGGGAAGTGTCATCCCCGCAAGAGGCAGAACTGCGGGCTTCTGTTCTGCGGGTATAAGTCTCTCCCAGTTCATCACGTTCTTTTTCCGGCTGAGGACATAAGCCCTGTTCTCCCAGGGGGCGGCCAGCCTGACCGGAAAATCTGCGATACCCGAGGGGAAATAGTTCCAGTCCAGCCTTATGGATCCGATTCTCTCATCACAACCGTAAATCAGTGTAATACCGACAAGGCCCTCTTTCCCTTCTTCCCTGACAGCCTGGCTGCGCAGGGCAATCCCATTGTTCATTTTTTGAACAAAAGAAGCTTCCCTTCTGACCGGATCAACCCTGCGGTCGTCGGCTTCCACCGAAACCTTTCCAAGGAGCTCCTGTTCCAGACTGTCCAGAAAATCCGGCTGTTCCCCGGGTGACAAACTGCCCTCCTCCGGAATCAGGGCGGAAAGGTGGATAAGAACTTCCAGTCGCAGTTCATAGGGATCGACGGCGACAAAGAGGGAGAGGGGGGCCTCCGGATAGGCCAGGACGGTGCCACTGTTCTGACTCAGTACGATCGCCGCGCCGTCTCCTGATTCGCCCCGAACTTTCGTATCCTCTCCCAGGAGGGCTGTTTCTCCCGTCTGAACCCGGGCTGAGAACAGAAGAAGAATCAAAAAAAACGCTCCTGTAGAAGGGAGATAAATTAAAACTTTCCGCAGCATCGGCGGATCACCGGAAAAATACCTTAACAAAGAGACAGCAAAGGAGACCAGAAGGGCAGCAGAACTGGAAATGAGCAATGTAAGAACATAATAGCCCGCCGTTTCCTCCCCGCTCAGAGCATAGAGGCTGTACTCTCCATAGCTTAAGACTCCCGTAATAAAACCGCCTGCCGCCAGAAGCGGCAGAAGTCCGGGGCAGGAGGACTCCTCACCATATTCGCTACATTGCAGAGCCAGATACAGAATCAGAAAAAGAGTCAGAATCTGTGAAAAAAGCAAAAGAGGAGCTGTCAATCCCGCTTCGGCCAGAGGCAGGGCTGCGGCATGGCTTCCAAACCAGGCAGACCAGAACAGGGGCAGTTTTTCGGGAGGGGAGAGAGTCCCCATTAGCAGGGCCAACAGCAGGAGCGGTAGAAATATCAGGGGGGATCTCAGAAGTCTCACCATCCATCGCCGCAGCTCTTCCCGCAGCGTCGGGCTTTGGGGGAGAACCCTCTCCAGAGGGATGGAGATTCCTGTGAGTCCCCGTTTGTGCAGGGAACGGCTGGTACTGCCGTCACTCCGGAGGACGGTCAGAGAGATCCCGTTGACCGCCCAGGGAAGCTCTATAACATCCCGGGAGGAAAATCCTCCGCCGTAGGGACGGGCCGTATAACTCAGGGTCAGAAGATCCAGACTTTCACTGCGGGAAAAATCAGCAAGACGATAACGGGCGGGAAATACGGGAGTACCGAGAGAGCCCTCCTGTATGGCCGGGGCATCACACTCCAGAATAAGGGTCCCGTCCTCTTTTTCAATAAGCCTGGTCTTCAGGATGCCCGAGCTGTCGGCGGCCAGAGGCAGGAGGGACAAAAAGAAAAAGAGAAGGGTGAAAAGTTTTCCCATCCCTACTCCTCAATCCGGATGCTGTAGTGTTCTCTCAATTCGGCGGTCTTTTTCTGCTGTATCTCAAGATTTTTACTGTAACGGTAGCTCTCCTCCAGGTAGGCGGAAATATCCTCAAAGGAGGGTATCCGGCTTTCAAAAACATCCTTCAGCAGGACATAGTGAACTCCCTCATCCGAGGGAAGAGGACCGGCCCAACTGCCGGAGGGCAGAGAGAAAAGCCCCTGAGCAAAGTCCCTGCCAAAAAACAGGGCGCACTGTTCAAAGGAGAGGTGACTGAACTCATTCCCCTGGGGAAAAGGATCTCCCATAGAGTCGAAAATCCCGCCGGACTCTTTGAAGCGGATCAGAAAATCATCAAGAGTCCCGGGGCGTCCGGAATCATCATTTCTGTAATAGACATGACTGAAGTTTCGCAGCTCGGGGATGGTAAACTCCTCGCGATTCTCCTCATAGTATTCCTTCAGCTGCCCGGCTGTGGGCCGGGGAATGACAGCGGAAAGGGTACTGCGCATCAAATCGAGTATCTGCCTGCGAACCTGATAGTTATTGCGGTCCATCCCCTGTCTGTAGGCCTCCCTGATAAGAACTTCCTCATCGGCATAGGCATTGATCAGAGACATCAGCTCCTCATCCGTAAGGGGCTCCCGGGAGAGCTCCTGCCTGTCCTGCACGAGACGGCTGATGGTCTGGCGACTGATAAGGATCTCCTCCTTTTCGGGGGGAAGGAGAAAACTGTAAAGGGCGAAAAGAAGCCATCCTCCGCAGAGAAAATGGAGCAATGGGGCCTTGAGCAGATTCAAAAGAACTGGCTTCAAAGCAGGCCCCCCCCCCTCTGCAGCTCCCTCAGATTATCCTCAAGAATATCCAGATAGTTTCCCTTTCCGGGCCGTGAGAATCCGGGTTGAATGATAATCAATTCAAGTCCCATCTCCTCCAGTCGCTCCCGGGTTTCAGGGAGGGGTTCATCCTCCCAGATCATAAATCTTGCACGGTTCCGTTCTTTCATATCCTTCAGCACCGCCCACTCCTCTTCGGAGGGAAAGACTCCCGGCTCCCAGAGCATGGCCCGGAGCTCTCCCAGATAGGCCCTGGCAAAGTACTGATAGACAGGGTGACTGGCCAGTAGAACTTCATCCTTGAAGAGGGCTCCGACCGCCAGGAATTTCCTGTCCAGCTCCATCAGCACCCGGTCCAGTTTTTGAGAGTTGTGTTCAATATCCGCTCCGGCGATGCGGCCCGAAAGAGAGTCCCTGACCGCCCGGACCTGAAGGCTGTACTGCTGGAGATCAAGCCAGAGCGTAAAAGCCGTCCCCCCGTGAGAGTGTTCCAGCCCTCCGCCGTGACTGTGAATGTCCCCCTTTCCCGTATCGATATATCCCTCTTTGAAACTTTTCGAACTGTCGGTGATACGGGATTCGTCCAGAAACGCATAGTTTCTCCACTTTTCATACTCCGCTCCGTTAAAGATCAGAAAGTCCGCCTTCTGTACGACCAAAAGGTCCTCCCTGGTGGGTTCCCAGAACGCCGGATCCTCTTCTTCGGGAAAAAGCCAGAGCAGTTCGACCTCCCCGTCGTAACCTTCCAGAAGAGTTTCCGTCGCAAAATAAAGGGGGTAGTTGGATGTAAAGATCGTAAGTTTTGTGTCTTCGACATCCGTCGTGTCCTTCTGTCCTGCAGCCATAAGCAGAGAGGCAAGAGAGACAAACAGAAGAATTAACGTTTTTTTCATGTAAATACCTCGTTTAAATCGTTTATATTCGGATCATTGAATCAGATAGGCCAGAAAAAGATCCCTGCTCAACCATGTTGCTCCCAGCAGCAGGGATGACGCAACCAGAGACAGGCAGAAGAGGACAAGAAGCTCAATGCCCGTCAGTATCAGAGTCAGGGAGGCGCTGCCTCCGATTTTATGGAGGGTCAGACTCTCCCTCCGGCGCATACGGACGGTCAAAGCCAGAATAAAGAGGACCGTCAGCGAGGTCACCGTCAGAGCAAGGGCGAGCACCCAGGCGAGAATGTCCCGGATACGGAATAGGGTATCCAGCAGGCGCTCTATAACCTTGTCCGGTTCGACCAGAACAACACGTTCCTCCTCCCGCTCCGCCAGAAGAAGGGCTTCCTCCCTGGCATCCCGGGGAAAAACCAGGGCGGCAGAAACGGGAAAACTGTCCAGGTCTCCATGAAAATGAAAGCTCTCAGCATTTTCGGCAGAGATGCTGTTGAACAGGGGAAGGGACGCATTGGCCGTGGCCCTGTTGTTCTCAGTATTAAGATTCTTATGACCGTGACCGAGCCCCTGTATAACCCAGGCGGTTTTGAGATCTGTGAAGAGGCTGCGGTCATCCCAGCTGTAGGAGGGTGCCAGGATTCCCGTGACCTTCAGCTTCAGGGGATAGCTGCCTGCCAGGTGATAGGGATTCTCCGGATCGCTTACAATGCTGTCCCCCGCCTGAAGTCCCAGTTCCTGAGCTGCAGCGGCTCCTGCTACACACTCCCCCAGGACGAGAGGCATGCTGCCTTCCGCAACGTCCAGCTTTCGCCTGGAAAAATAGGCCGGAGAGGTTCCCACAAGCGGAAAGCCTCCGGCGCTGTAGAGATAGTGAAGGGGAATCACCTCGGCCTGCCCCTCCTCTTCCGCACTTTTCAGTTCTCCCAGGGGAAAAGTGCCCAGATCGGAACGCTTGAAATAGAGAGAGCCCAGAACCAGATCCATCTCGCTCCCCCGCAACCCCATCACCAGCGGAGTATCACTCGAACGGGACCTGAGAAAATCCTCCGAAACCGTGATAATGAGATGGAGGGAGAGGGGAAGGTAGAAGAGGCTGGTCAGGGAAAGTATCAGAATAAGAGAGCGTACCCTGTGATAGAGCAGGTAACGCAGAGCCATATAGAACATATTTTTCATCTCAGCAGCGTCTCCAGGCAGGCTTCGCTGTCAAAAAAGGACAGGATGCCCTCATCGTGGGTAGCCGCCAGAACGGTGGCGCCCGTGTCGCGGCTGTACTCCCGGATCAGATTCCAGAGCATACGCTTGTTTTCGGGATCCAGATTCCCGCTGGCCTCATCGGCAAGAATAAGGGAGGGCTGCCCGAGAAGAGCCCGGCAAAGGGCGGTCCGCTGCTGCTCTCCTTTGGAGAGATGGGAGGGAAAACGCTTCAGATGGGCGGAGATACCCGCACGCTCCGCCAACTCATGGATACGGAAATCAGTGTCTTTGGGAGAAGAGGCCTCCCGCCCCAGCAGTGAGGAGAGTCTGATATTGTCATAGATATTCAGATAATCGAGAAGCTCGAAATCCTGGAAGATCGAGCCGATGCTGCTCAATCGAAAACGCCGTCGCTCAGCCTCAGTCATGGAGTTGACGATTCTGTCCCCCACTCGGATCTCACCCTTCGCCGGAAGCAGGATTCCTGCTATCAGGTTGAGAAGGGTTGTCTTCCCCCCGCCGCTTAATCCCCTGAGGGAAGTCAGGGATCCGGAGCCCACAGAGAATCGGGGAAGGTCCATTTTGAAAGAACCTTCCCTGTAGCAGAACTGTATATTCCGAATTTCAATCATTACGGAACCAGTGTAACCCCGATCACCCTTTTATGTCAGGCCTTGCTCAATCCAGAGACTTGGTTCTGACCCGCTCCAGCGCCCAGAAGGTATACTTGCGGACCTTTCTGTCAGGATCGTTTTCCAGTTCCTTCAGGATATCCTTTCCGTCCTCACTGTTGAGGATTTCAAGGGCCTTGGCAACCTCCACTCTGACTTCCCGGTTGGGATCCCTGGCCGCCAGAACAATACCGCGGAAGGCGGAACGGGTTCTGATGGCCGCGAGAAAGGAGGCAGACTCTCTGCGGACGGCGGAGTCTCTGTGCTTGAGTTTCCTGATATGGGTCTCCACAAAACCCGTTGATTCCAGAACCTCGGCGATATAGCGCTGCAGAGAGGGAATATCCTCTTTCAGAAGAGCCAGCATGGTCTGCTCCCCTTCATAACCCATCATTTTAAAAACACTGCTCAGATCTTCCCGGAGTCTGGGCCCTGCATCCTTGAAAAGTTCGATAATTGTACGGATGCTCTTCTTGTCCTTTCTCCGGCTCAGGGCGCGGATGCAGTCTCTTCTGTAATCATCTTCTTCAGCCAGCTTCCGGACAAGCATCTCCACCGATTCGCTGTTTTCCGCCTCTGACAATCCCTCTATGACGGAACGGACGACACTCTCAACCTCATTCTCATCCCGGAGAACGCCTTCCAGCTCTTTCAGAACAGCGGCGCTGCCGTAAGCGCCCATGGCCCGGGCCAGTTCACAGCGGACCCTGGGAATCGGATCTCTGAGCATGCCCATGCAGCGGGAAAGCTCCCTGCTTTCACCATACTCTATCAACGACCAGATACTGGCGATCCGAACCTCGGGATTCACGTCATCCAGTGATTCCCTGATCTCCTTGATAAAGGTCTTCTTTCCCGTAACCGGGAGGGCCGCAATAAGGGCCGCACGGCTTCTGGCATCCACGGAGGCGAGAATGGATCTTACCCTCTCGTTAAAGAGATCCTCCGAGTATGAGCTCAGCAGGACAGTAAACTCCCTGGCTTCCTCAAGGGGAAGGACGGGCAGATTTTCAAGTAGAATCTGGAGGCAGCTGTCCCGCTTCATATCGCCCAGGATCATAAGGGCGAGAATGCGCACGCTGTGGGAATAGCGGTCCCGTCCGCCGCGAAGAATCTCCATAGCCCGGTTCTGTACATCCGACGGGGGCATATTTTTCATAACCTCACGGAGTTCATCCTTCAAAGCAAAATCAGGATTGCAGAGAAACTCTCCCAGAACGGGCATAAAAAGATAGGCCCCCCGCTCCGGCAGAGCCTGGAGGAGCTTCTTCAGAAGTCCCTCATTGTCCTTTACCTCTACAAGCTCCCGGCTCAACTGCCCCAGAGCCTCATCGGTCCCCCTTTCGCGGATACAGGCCAGGGTGTTTTCATACAGTTCCGCGGCACTCACATCTTCTTTCCGGGAAATTTCCTGGGCAAAGACGCGGTCCGCCAGATTTACGATGGAATCCCTGGGACCCGCCTTCTTAAGAAGCCTGGAAGCCAGCAGAAGAGATCCTCTGTTGTGATTCCCTCTTATTCCTTTCAGAAAATCGCAGACATTCACTTCCAGGGACTTGTTCAGCAGATCATAATTCCGCTCCAGCTGTTGCAGATCATTCATGTAACTCTCATTGAACAGGCGATCAAGAACGCCGCAGCCCTGAAGATAGTAGGCAGCCGCCTGTCTCAATTCCAGGTCCTCTTTTCCCAGTACCGAGAGAGCCAGATCCTGATCCTCTTCGGAATCAGGGGAGAGCAGCTGAATCACATGGAGAATCTGCTCATTATTCAGATTATCCAGTTTAACGCTGTACTGTTCCTGAAAATCTTTCATCAGCCTTTCTTTGGCTGCCTTTCTCACCTCAAAGACCGGATCATTAAGCAGTAGGGAGGACAGGGTGGTATAGAGCTGGGATTCTCCGTCTTCGTCGAAGCTGTGGGCATTCAGATCGATATCCCTGACAACCGTGGCACGAACTAGGGCGTGAGGATCAGAAAAGGATTCCCATACAGCCCGGGCGGAACGTTCCTCCTCGTCATGAAGCAGTATGTTGATGGCAAAGAAACGGGCAGCCCATTCCGGATCTCCCGTCATCTCGCGAACCTCATCCATCCTGTCGGCAAAAAGCTTCAGCCCCCTGGCCCCGTCGAAGGCCGCTCCCTTACCTGCAAGGGCAATCCGGCGGAGCTTGAGGAAATCATGACTGCTCTCCAGATAGCCCATAAGGACATCAGCTGCCTTCTTGTGATCCAGGGATCTCAGAAATATGGGAAACAGTCCCTGATCCGGAGAGAACTCCAGAATCCACTGTTCCAGTTTTCCCTTTGCCTTCTGCCCGTAAAGCCGGCTCCAATGCTCTCCCAGTCCCAGGATTTCCGGCAGATTCTGCCCAGATCTGCGGGAGATTTCCACAATGGTACGGCTCTTTCTCAGTACCTTTTCCATGGGATAGTTATGGAGAAACAGAGGGAGCTCCAGGTCGGGTTCGGCCGCCAGAGACGACAGGGCCCGTTGAAAATGCTTCCTGCCGATTCCTGCCCTGACCAGCAGGAATATGACTATCACTGCCGCTCCGGCAACGGCAATCAGAAGAGGCAGAGAAAATGATGAGAACATCTCAAGAATCCGATCCATGGTATCACTCCTTGTCTATTATGCGAAAAGCCGGTCAACGCATGCCGGCGACATTATATATCTGAATGGGTTTGACCTTTCCCTTGACCTTTACGGCCTTTCGGGGCTCAAGAAGAAAGCGGTCGTCCAGATGCTGTCTGGTGTCCTCTGTAATAATAATCTCTCCCGCTTCCGAGACACCCTCAAGCCTGGCGGCCAGGTTAACAGTGTCACCGATAACCGTATAATCCATCCTCCGGGAACTGCCGAGATTTCCGGCCACAAGATCTCCCGTATGCATCCCGAATCCGACTTTCAGACTGGACGCCTTTCCCTGGAAGAACTTCCGGTCCGTAGACTTCACAAGATTCTGAATCTCCACGGCGCAGGAGACGGCTTTGATGGCATCTTCCGTTTCATTCACCATGGGGACGCCCCAGGCGGCCATGATACAGTCTCCGATAAACTTGTCTATATAACCGCCGTACTTGATAACGATCTCCACGGCCTCGGTAAAATACTCATTCAGGACCTCGATGATATACTCAGGCGATTTATCCTCTGAAAATGAGGTATACCCCCTGATATCCGCAAAGAAGACAGTCGCATGTTTGGTCCCTCCCCCGGGCTTGACCAGTTCGGGAGACTTAACAAGATTTTGAACGATATCATTGGAAAGATAGCGGGCAAACATATCCTTGATAACCCGCCGGTCTTCGGTGGCCACATCGGCCCTGTTTTTAAGCTCCCGCTCTCTTGTCTGGTCCGTAAAAAGAAGAATCAAGCCCAGATGCTTTCCCCGTACACCTCTGAGGGGAGAGACATTGAGGGAAAAATCCATATCGCTGTTTTCTCCCTCATTTTTAAAGATTCCCTCCATCCCCAGGACTTCCTGTCCCTGGGAAGCCGCTTTCTTGACCGCATTAAGTATCTTTCTGTCTATCCTGCCTGAAAAAAACTCCTCCACTGGCCTGCCTGCATCCAAAGAGCTCAAACCGAGAGACTCCTCCGCCATCCGGTTGAAGTATCGTATCTTCCCCGACTCATCACTGGTCACCAGGATATTCGTCATGGAACTGAAGATTCCCTCCTGATAGCGTTCCAGTTCTTCCACCTGTTTGAGATAGTCCTTCAGTTCCTTGTTGAGGCGGACATTCTGCAAAAGTCCCCCGGCCTGTCTGGTGTAGGAATCCAGAAAATGAAAAGAGTTTTTATTGTAATAAAGGGGCTTTCTTGAGTTTAAAAAAAGAAGCCCGATTTTTGATTTAAGCGTATTCAGAGGCAGGACGATTGCGCTGCTCATATGGGGATCAAGAAAAGCCTCATCAAAGAAATCGCTTTTCCGTTCCTGAAGAACCACAGCCTTGCCGCATTCATTGAGAAACTCAGTCAGCTCTGTGTCGGCAGCTATAAAATCGGGAGCTTCATACGCTCCTCTTTTATACATCTGTCTGAGTTCGTAATCTTTTTCCTGAGGATTTTTAAAGATATAGAGAACTGCCAGGTCCGATCCGGTGACATCCAGGGACTGTTCCACCAGAACGGAGCAGAGCTGTCTGAAGTCTCCTTCATCAGCCAGAAGGGTACTCGCCCTAACAAGCTCTTCCAGAACATTCAGTTCCTTGATCATGACCGTTTCCTTTGAGATTTAATAATCGACAAACGATTAATCAAACTATACGCCGACTTCCGGCTCCCTTACAAGAAGAAAGTTCATTTCGATTCCGTATAAATTTTACCGCATAAAGGAATAAGTGCTGAAAAGAAACATAAAAAGGGGAAAAGGCTGTATTGAGAAAGCCGGTCTGCTGAAGTATGATACAATGATTCTCGAATGGTGATACCATTCATTGTTGCAGCCGGGAGGACGTTCTTGGAAGAACAGACCATCATACAGCAGTCTAAAAAGCGTAAAAGCACCATTCTGAAGGAAAAAGCCGTTCTGCTCATCCTTTCATCAGAGGAGCTGGGCCGTACATTCATTATCGACAGGGATGAAATCACCATAGGACGGGACGAAAGCTGTACCCTTCAGCTTATGGATCCCGAAGTCAGTGCTCTCCACTGCCGCATTACCGTACCGGCTGAAAGGACATTTATCCTTGAGGATCTGGGTTCAACCAACGGAAGTTATATAAACAAGAAAGCTGTAAAGAAAGCGACTCAGCTCTTCTACAGCGACCGTCTCGTTCTTGGAAAAACGGTACTTCGCTTCTTTCTGGAAGAAACCCTGGATGAAAATCTATAAGAACAGGAGAACAGTATGTCCACTGGAAAACTGCCTATACTTGTACAACAGACCTATAACGATATTAAAGAGATCATTGAGAGCGGAGAGCTGGGAGAAACAGGTCAGCTCCCTTCGGAAAACGTTCTTTCCAACCGCCTGAATGTGAGCAGAGCCACCGTGCGGACGGCCCTGGCCCGTATGGAGTACGACGGTCTGATCACCAGGGTCCATGGCAAAGGAACATTCATAAGGGAAAAGACCCTGAATCTGGAAACCTCGCTCAAGGAAAAGTGGGACTTCATCCCCATGCTGGAGGAAACGGGGCGCCAGGTAAAGATAGAACTCCTGGGTATCAGTCAGAGACCCGCGGGCAGCGCCGATGCCAACCTTCTGAATGTCAGATCTGCTGCGGAAATTGTAGAGGTAACAAGACTCTATATGGCGGATAATCATCCCGTGATCTACTCCCGGAATATCTTTCCCCGCAATGCCCTGAAAAAGAGTGCCGATCCCGTTCTGATTAACTATCAGTGTACGGCCTATGATCTCTTCAAGGAGTCCTTCAACGATATGGCGGCCCACAGCCTGACGGATCTTCTTCCCGTCCTTCCCATTCCCGTTGTGGCTGAAACCCTGAAAATCTCGCAAACAACGCCGATTTTCCTCTTCAAGGATCTCTTTCTTACGGAGAACGAACACATTCTTCTGGCCGGAGAGAACTACGTCCATGAAGATTTGTTAAAACTTCGTTTTTTAAGCAATCCACGCTGATTAAGACCTTGCAGGAGACACAACTCTCTGTCAAATTTCCCTCAATAACATTTAGGGAGTTAACGATATGAAAAAAAACATACTGTTCCTCTGTACAGGAAATTCCTGCCGCAGCCAGATGGCTGAAGGCTGGATGCGCCATCTCCACGGTGACGAATACAATGTCTACTCTGCGGGTATCGAAACCCATGGACTCAATCCCAATGCGGTAAGGGTCATGAAGGAAGCCGGTGTTGATATCAGTTCCCAGAAGAGTGAGCTGGCTTCAAAATTTCAGGATATAGACTTTGATATTGTCATCACGGTTTGCGGGCATGCCGACGAGAACTGCCCTGTCTTCCTTGGAAAGCACAAGAAGATACACAGAGGTTTTGACGACCCCCCCCGTCTGGCCGCCGGAATAGAGGATGAAGAGGGGAAACTGGTACCCTACCGTCGTGTCAGGGATGAAATCAGGGACTATCTTAAGGATTTCAACCTTTAGAAAAGCCGCTACCCTTGGATTAATAAACTCCGGCGCGTTATAATCATTCGTAAAATACATCGATTCTCCGCAGTGTCTGCGGGAGATCCCAAGGAAGACCGATAATGAAGAAAAGCATCTTACTGATTTTAAATATCCTTCTGCTGACAGGACTGCTTACAGCGGAAACCCAAAAAAGTATAACCATTCTGAATGGTCTGGATGAGACGGTTTATTATCTCTATCTCTCTCCCACCGACGAGAGGGAGTGGGGCAATGATCTACTGGGTGATGAACTACTGGAAGTCGAGGATTCCCTTGACACCCTCGTCACGGTAGAAGAGGGCAGACTCTATGATCTGATGGCCGAAGTTGAGAGTGAAAAAGCATACAGGATTGATGATATAGACCTTTCATCCACTGACACCGTTACCCTGACGGAGGATGACTTTCTACCTTTCGGCGGCCGAAATCCCGAATATAGAGATATCAGCTTTTCAAATGAAACGGGTGAGGATATTTACTATCTCTATATCTCCTCCCGCGATTCTAACTACTGGGGGGAGGACCTACTGGGAGATGATATCCTCTATGCCGGTGATACGATGACGATCAATCTGCCTGTTGACGGCGAATATCCCGACAACGACCTTATGGCCGAAGGGGAATCCGGCGCCTCCTATCAGATAATGGACAATAATATGATGGAAGTAAGCAGCTTCACCATTACAGAAGACGATATGTCCTATTCAGGTGATGACGACTACGACGATTATGACGATTACGATGACTTTGATGACAGCTACGAAAATGAGGCCTATACCGAAGGGTATCGGGATGGATTCCGGGATGCCTGGAAAGAGGCCTACAGTCAGGGCTTCCGGGATGCCATGGAAGAGTAGACTCCGATAAAACGATCCTTTTGATCCGTCCTCAACGGCGGATCATTTTTTTTCTGTGGATCATATGAGAGCCTTCCCAGCCCCGGGAAGCATAGAAATTCAGGGCGGGTGTATTGTCCCGGTCCGCCAGGAGCTGAAGCCGGCCTATGCCGTTTCCTGCGGCCCAGTCTTCGGCCCTTTTCAAAAGGGAGACTCCCACCCCCCGGCCCCGACAGGATCTGTCGACCACCACATCCTCAACCCAGCCGGAAAGAGCGCCTATCGCCGTGGAAACCACCGTTTGAACCGTCAGCATACCTGCGATAAACCCTGTCCCGTCCCTGGCCACAAGTACCAGGACCTCCCCGCTATTCCTCTCTATCAGCCTTTGGAGAGCGCGGCTGTGGTTTTCTGCATTAAAGGAGAAATCCTCTTCCAGGGAAAAAAGCTGCTCAAGAAGACTCACCATTCCCGGAATATCCGACTCCCGGGCTTCAGTAATCTGCAGTTCCATAATCAGCCTATCTTGGAGAGTTTGCGGACAAGGTGAGACTTTTTCTCTTCCACATATTCTCGGAAGTCCTCAAAGTCCTCTTTTGTTTCGGATGCGGCACCGGAGAGTATCAGAATTCGGTTTTCCCATTTGAACCAGAGATAGTGTTTCTGGCTGATGGGTTTGTAGCCGGAGGCGGATAAACGGCTTTCCAGTGCGCTGTCCAGCTCGATATGGTTGGCCGTCCCGGTGATATACAGAACATCATCATCTTCCATCAGATAGAGAACACAACGAGTAAATCCCTCTGCCAGGGCATCATCGTTTCGAAAACCCTGAAGTTTCAGGTCCAGAGACCCCAGTCTCAGATTGTAGCCCTGCATGCGCAGAGATTTACGGATGGCAACCAGCTCACCCCTCACCTCATGGAGGACCTCGGTGTCCTTCTTGCTCTGCTCCAGCCTGTGCCGAAGCTCTCTCAGTTGAGCCTCGTACTGGTGGAAAATCTTGGTATTGTTGGAGAGAAAAATCGTCGTATCCGACATTAGGGTCCAAACTGAGGCGAAGTACTCGTTGATATTACTGATGGCCGATCTGAATCCTATTCTTTCCATTACATCTTATTATATAATTGAAAAGATTTAATTTAACAAGATCATTTTATAAAAGGACATTCAATGAAGGCACTGGTTCTATCCGATATCCATGGAAATCTGGAGGCATTGAATGCCGTCATGAAAGATGCGGAAAACCAGGAGTGGAAAGAACTCTGGTTTCTGGGAGATCTCTGCGGCTACGGTCCCGAGCCCGAAGCCTGTTTCAAAAGACTTCAACAGGAAAGACTCTGTTTTATCCCGGGCAATCACGATCTGACCATATGCGGCCGCTTCAAGGCTGATTTCTTTAACGAGGAGTCCAGAATTTCCCTGGTTCTCTCCCGCTCTCTGGTCAGCGGCAGAACACAGGAACTGATGAGAGCCCTCCCCGTCTCACAGATCAGAAAGGGAATCCAGCTTGTCCACGGCAGTCCCGAAGGCCCTTCTGACAGATATATCCTGAACAGAGACGATGCGGAGCTCAACTTTGCTATTACAAAAAAAGACTGTGTCCTGTTCGGCCACAGTCACAGTCAGGAGTATTTTCTTTCTGACGAAAACGGGATAAGCAGGAAGCGGCCCGAATCGGGAGAAACGGTCAGCTGGAAAAAACGCCGGATCCTCATCAATCCCGGAAGCGTCGGACAACCGAGAGACAGGGATCCCAGGGCGGCCTGGGGCATCGTTGACAGCCGAAAGAAAGAGTTTAGCTTTTTCCGCACGGACTATGATCCCGCTCCCACTCAGGAAAAGATGAAAAAGATCGGTTTTTCCGAATTCCTCAGAACAAGACTGAACGAGGGTATCTGAGACCCTAATCCAACTGGTCGATATAGCCCTCAAGAATACCGTTCATCAGCAAATTTTCGAGTTCTTTCTTTGCTCCACAGCAGGACAGGTCATCCAGAGACGCTCTCTTCCCGTCCAGGATCTGCAGAATCTTCCACTCCTGAGGAGAGAGAATTTCCGCGCAGATCTCACCTTCCCTGTTCCATAACACAGTTCTGAACTCTCCGGACATGACGACCAGATCTTCGCTTGCTCCGGGAAATCCGTTTGTCACAAGCTCGGGATGGAGATGATAGAGATTCAGCCTCGCCGAGTCCTGCAGTGAAAAGAAACCGCTCTCCGTGATCCTGATCTCCTGCCGGGGAAATACGGCAGGCACGGCTTCCTCCATCTCCTCAAGCTGATCCAGAAAAGTCAGAAGATCCAGGATAACGGGAAAGAGTTCGGCCCGGGTTTTTCTATAAATTCTCTCCAGGAAGGCTGAGGGGCTTTCGTCTTCGGTCCAGAGTTCTAAAAGCTCTACCGGTGTCAGCTTCAGATCGTACAGAGCCCGGGAAAACCAGCTGATCCCCCTGCCCTGATTGTAGAGGGCATCACAGGCCCGGCTCAAACGGGCGGCAGCCCTTATATCTTCTGCAGAGAAGTCAGGGGTTTCTCTTACAAGATAGGGATCGCCCTTATCCGAAACCAGTCCGAATTCCTCCCGTCGGTCATAGAGTACCGTACCGGGCAGTACAGCCAGGGGAAAAAGGTCCAGATGATTGGGTTCCAGGGACAGAGAGTAGTTGAGAGATTTCCTGAACCCTTCAAGGGAATCTCCGGGCAGACCGTAGATAAGGTCCAGGCCGAAGGAGACTCCCGCCTCTCCCAGTATCCTCATTTTCCCGGCAAACTCTTCGGGATTGAAGCTGCGGTTGATATTCCTGAGAACCTCCTTTGAAGAGCTTTGCAGACCTATCTGCAGGGTACATGGCAGAGAGGCGAAGGCCTCCGCCGTCTCTTCATCGATAAACTCGCTTCGGGCTTCAAAGTAGTAATAGGTCTCCGGTGTCAGTTCAGAGAACCACTCCAATAGGGTAAGAACCCTCTCCTTATCAACATTGAATGTGGGATCCAGCACAAAGACCTGCTCGATTCCCGCCTCGGCAATCAGAACCAGCTCCTTGCGTATTCTTTCGAGGGAGAAGCCCCGTACCCTGGGGCTTCCCTTGGATTCAAAACAGAAAGAACAGGAAAATGGACAGCCCCGTGAAAGTTCCCAGAGCAGTCCGGGATTTTCCGTAAGATCAAGAGCGCCGGAAAGGATGGGAGAGTTGAGCGTATCCAGATCGGCACAATACGCCTGACGGAGAGGCGTATAGCTCCCGGTTCTCAAACCGTCAATCTCGGGCAGCCCTCTGTTGCTCTCCAGAGCCTCCAGAAGCGGGGCCATCATGGGCTCTCCCTCTCCCTCCATTACAGCGTCTATTCCGCTCTCTTTCAGAAAGGCGGCAGGCGCCGCCGTAACCTCGGGACCTCCCGCCACCAGGGGGAGTCCAGGCTTCTTCTTTTTCAAGTGGCCGATAAGACTGAGTACGGAGGATCTGTTCCAGAGATAGACGGACAGACCGACCAGATCGGGCTCCAATGCCAGAATATCCCCCGCCTTTTTCTTCCAGTCCTCTCCCAGATAGGCATTAATCAGAAGAACATCATGCTCAGGAACTTCGGCCTTTAGACAGGCCGCTGCCAGAGGAACGGCCCGGGTCGAGGGTTCCAGATGAATGGTTACGATGACTACTTTCATAATTTGATTATAAACCTTTTCATTTGAGAATAATTAGCAGAATCCTAACCATTTTCATACCAAAATCAACCTTTTGCCGTCTGATATTGAATATATGGATTCTTTACAGCTGTCTCCCTGGTCCCAGATCCTTCAGGAGACAAAAAACAACGCTTCACCCCTTCCTTTCAAGGGCCGCAGATTTGTGATCTTCAGTGATTTTCATATGGGAAACGGCGGTACCAGGGATGATTTCAAAAGGAACGCCGATCCCGTATTCAACATACTCAGCCGTCATTACTACCCTGCGGGACATCATCTTATCCTGAATGGAGACATTGAGGAACTCCAGAAATTCCAATGGGAGAAGATTCGCAGTTCCTGGGACTCCCATTACAAGCTGTTTCAGGCATTCAACAGGGAAGGAAGACTTTCAAAAACCGTTGGTAACCATGACTATCTGCTCCACTCACCCCCCGACGACTATCCCTTTCCGGTCCACGAATCATTAAGCATAGACACGGGCAATGGGGAGATTCTGGTCTATCACGGTCATCAGTTCTCTGAACTTCTGATGCGATTCGAAAAGTTCTGTGCCTATACCCTGCAGTATATCGCCTATCCCCTGGGAATTATGAACTATTCAAAATCGCCAAACAGCCGAAAGAAACTGAAAACCGAGATGCGCGCCTATGAAGCCTCCTCGAAAGCAGGTCTCATATCCATAATAGGGCATACCCACAGACCCCTTTTCGAATCTCTTTCCAAGACCGACTCTCTCCACTACCGGCTGGATTCTCTTATCCGCAGCTATCATATGGCTGACAGCCATTCCCGGAAAACCATAGAAAGGGAGATCAGGATCACCCAGAGAGAGCTCTCTCTAATACGGCAGACAGGTGAACTCCATATATCCAGACTCTACAGTGCTGAAAAACTGATTCCCTGTCTGTTCAACTCGGGCTGTACCATAGGAAAACGAGGAGTGACCGCCATCGAGATCGACAATGAGAAGATCGAACTTGTCTACTGGTATGACTCCGGAAAGACAAATCAATACAGAAATTTCTACGGATATTCCCAGACCAATATTCCTGGAACAGCACTGAAGAGAGTGGTTCTGAACAGTGAAAAACTCAGTTATATCCAGGATAAAATCCGCTTTATGGCTCCTCAGCAAGCTCCTTCCGTGAAAGATAGTGCTTTATCATTTCTGCCGCTTCCAAACTGATCCCGCCGGTTTTTGAAATATCCTCAGCGGCGGCGGCATAAAGATTTTCCATGGAACCGAATCCTGTCAGAAGCTTGCGGCTGCGGGCAGGTCCTATGCCCGGGATATTTTCCAGAGAGCTCAGAGAGAGCTGCTTCTTTCTCAGTTTCTGATTATGCCCCGTGGCAAAGCGGTGGGTCTCATCCCTCACATGCTGCAGCACCCGGAGGGCCCGGTCTCCTTCAGGAAGATCTATGGGATCGCTTTCGCCGGCAAGATAGATCAGCTCCTCTTTCTTTGCCAGCCCGATAAGGGGAATGTTCAGGCCCAGGGCCTCAAGCACAGATACGGCGGCGCTGACCTGCCCTTTTCCTCCGTCGATCAGGATCAGATCGGGCATTTCCTTCTTTTCATTTAAAAGCCGGGTATACCGCCTGGCCACGGCCTCACTGATGGCCTTGAAGTCGTCAATCCCTCCCTGAAGGGAGCGGATATTAAAATGTCTGTAGTTACGACGGTCCGGGTTCCCATCCTTGAATGAGATCAACGACGCTACCGTAAAATGTCCGTCCAGCTGGGCAATATCAAATCCCTCGATCCTGCGGGGCAGCTTCTTCATTCCCAGCACGGCCTGAAGATCTTCAAGAGCGGGAATATTTCCCATATCCTGGAGCTTTCTGGCCAGATCGCTTCGGGCATTCTCCTGAGCCATATTCAGTACGGCCTGATCCCGTCTGCCACGCGGTATCTCCAGACTGAGATTTTCGGCGCCCCTGACTTCCTGCCTCAGATACTCCTCTATCAGAGATCTCTCCCTTAAGGAGATAAAAGTACGGGAAGGGAAATCCCTGTCCGGAGTCCCGTAGTAACGCAGTAGAAATTCCTGAATCGCTTCCTTCTCTTCACCATAGTATTCGCTTCTGTAGGACTCTTTACCCAACAGTTTGCCCCGCCGCATCTGAATCACCGCAAAGGCATAATAGTTCCCCGAACTGTCCACACCGATGTAGTCCCGGCTCTCTTGTTCGAAATCTTCCACCTTCTGCTCGGTCTGCAGCTTCTGTATGGCCAGAAGCAGATCTCTGATTTCGGCCGCCTTCTCAAATTCAAGGGCTTCCGACAGGGTTTTAATCTCCTTCAGCAGCTCCTTTTCGAGCCCGGAGGTTTTTCCGCTCAGTATAGAGCGGGCCTTGCTGACCAGACTGCGATACTCCTCTCTGGAAATAAGACCGGCACAGGGTCCGGCACATTTGCCCATATGATAGTAGAGACAGGGATTGTCCCTCTTTTTCAGAATCCTGCAACGCCGCAGGGGAAGCATCTTCTTGATCAGATCAAGAGTCTCATCCAGAACCTTGACGTCGGGATAGGGCCCGTAATAACGGGAGCCGTCATTCACAACATTCCTGGTTCTGAAAACCCGCGGAAAATTCTCAGAGGTTATACGAATAACAGGATAGCTCTTACCGTCCTTCAGGTTGATGTTGTAGCGGGGATTCCACTTTTTTATCAGATTGTTCTCAAGGAGCAGAGCCTCATACTCACTCTTACAGACGATATGGTCTATGGAGTGGATCTGTCGAACCAGGGCTCTGGTCTTGATATCCTTCTCTCCGGAAAAATAGGAGCGGACCCTGTTCCTCAAATTAACGGCTTTACCTATATAAATTATCTTTTTCTGGGCGTCTTTCATCAGATAGACCCCGGGCTGGAGGGGAAATTCCCTGATCTGCTGCCTAAGAGATTCGACTCTGTCTTTATTCCTTTCCATAATTCACCGATAATACCTTTAGTAGAATACCATGAAAATAAAATCAACTCTTTTCCCAGTTCTTTTTCATCTCTTTCTTGTATTTCCCTTCCTGGGTGCCGAATCCCTTCAACTCGGAGCCGAGGATGAATGGCAGGGAACCATACTGCACAACCTTGAAAGCTCTCCCGGAAAGGGAGGCTTTCTCGATCTTGTTCTGAGCCGAACAGAACTGTCTGTAAGCGATGAGTACACCGATATTCTCCTGTCCCTCAACAGGGAGAGATCGGCAGACAGAACAGGACGCTACAGTCTGGAGGAGCATCCCGAGTACGGAAAGCGCTACTTCAAGTCGGGCAGCGGAAGCGCTACATTCAACAGAGAGAACCGGCTTGTTCTCCAGTCGAGGGATCCGAAAGCCCTTTTTTCTCCCTATTCAAGCTGGGAGGATTTCACCATTGAGTTCTGGCTCTATCCCGCCAATCCCAAAGAGGGCGAACGCATAATCTCCTGGGAGGGTCTGGGGCGCAAAGACAATGAGATCTATTCCCAGTCCATACTCTGTCACTTTATCAACCGCCGTCTGGTGTGGAGTTTTAACAATGTTTTTCAGCTTCCCGACACTCCCGAGTCACATTACGAGATCTCCGGAGATGCTGTCCTTCCCAGACAGTGGAACCATCATTTGCTGAGATATGACAGTCGAACCGGAATGCTGGAATATCTTATCAACGGTCTCCCCTCAGCCATCATATATACAACTCCCGGGGGGGAGGAATCGAACACTGTTTTCAAACCCAGAATAGGAGAGGAACCGGGAAAGATTATTCTGGGAGACGGTTTTACCGGATTTATGGACGAATTCAGGGTAGAACGGCGCTTTAACGAGGTTCCATCCATCAGCCGTTACAACAGACCGGGATACGGGGTCAGTCCCGTCCTGGATCTTGAATTCAGTGACTCCCGGATTGACACGCTTGAGGTTCTCAGCGGCACCCCGGATAACACGGCTGTATACAGTTACTATCTGAGCACCAACAGCCTTCTGGAAGCGGAGCAGGCAAGACAGAATTTCAGGGGAGAAGAGAGCATCATGGAGGAGGATTCCGTCTGGAGCCCCCTGAGAGACGGAATAGACGATGCCAAAGGCCGCTATCTGCTTGTTGCTTTTCTGCTTTTTCCCGATATGAAGAGCGATCAATCTCCCAGCCTCTCTTTTCTAAACATAGGGTATACACCATCCTTCCCCCCCCTGCCCCCATCCCATATCCGGGCCAGCCATGAAATGGAGGGAATCAGGCTCGAATGGACACCCTCCGCATCTCCCGATGTGGAAGGCTATCTGTTGTTCTTCGGTGAAAAGCCGGGTGAATACATTTATCCCGGGAGCCCCGTGAAAATTGAAAAAGAGAACTATACTTTTATTGACGGGCTTTCCCCTTTCAAACAGTATTTCTTTTCTGTAAGATCCTATACCGGTGGATCAGAACCCCGTTACAGTGATTTCTCAAAAGAGATATCCGTAAGACCCTGAAGGATGTGTAATGAGCGAATATCAGAATAAGTACAACCGGGCTGTTTCAGCCTACCTTCTGGAGGATTACGATCTCTCCCGCAGGATGATTGACCAACTCCTGAAAGAGGGAGGAGACAATCCTCTTTTTCTTATTCTGTCTGGAAATATCTATGAAGCCGAGAAAAAAACTGACAAGGCCATTGGTGAGTACAAAAAGGCCATTAATCTTAATCCTGAAAATCCGGAGGCCTATAATAACCTGGGAGTAGCCTATAAAAACAACTCTGATTTTGCCAAGGCTGAAGTTGCCTTTATGCAGGCGGCCGAACTGGCTCCCGATCGTCCGGATATCAGTTACAATCTTGGAAATCTTTTTAAAAAAAGCGGTGATACCGAGTCAGCGGAAAAATGGTACCGGACATCTATAGAACAGGACCCCTCCTATATCCGTTCCTATAACAACCTGGGGACCATCTACGAACAGAGCAATGATTACGAAAAGGCTGAAGAGGTGTATCGCCAGGGCCTTTCCATAGACGGCAACAATGCGACTCTTCACTACAATCTGGGAATTACCTATCAGGATCGCGGACATTTGGATGAAGCCCGAAGCCAGTATGAAGAATCCCTGAAGTTCAGACCCGGCTGGACACCAAGCCTCGGGAATCTGGGAGAAGTGCTTCAGAACCAGGGACGTCTTGAGGAAGCCCAGCAGAGGTTTTCACAACTTCTGGACAAGGAACCCGAAAATCTGCGGGCCATAAGCAACATGGGAACCATCCATGCCCAGAAAGGGGATAGTGAAAAGGCCCGTCAGTATTTTAAAAAGGCCCTGGCCAAGGATCCCTCATTCAAGGCGGCCACTTTCAACCTGAAACAGCTCTATCTAAAGGAAAACTCTCTTCAGGAGGCTCTGGAAGAACTGAACAAACTGGCGACCTACCATCCTGAAGATATGAGCATTAGCCTGCAGATCGCTTCGATTCTTACAAAGCAGGAACGCTATAAAGAGGCTGAGAAGGTATATAATCATGTCCTGGAAAGACAAAGCGATAACCTGGAAGCCTACAGAGCTCTGGCGGAGCTCTATGCTCTGGAACGCCGTCCCGACCTGGTACACTCCTGCGTTGTTGAGATATTCAAGCTCGATCCTTCTGATAAGTCCATCCTCCTAACCCTTTCCGAGACCTATCTCAAGGTAAAGAGGGCTGAGGAAGCTCTCAAGTATATCGATGACTATCTTGAATCAGACCCCGAAAACAGGAAGGCTCTGGCCGTGAAAGCCAGAATTCTTCAGGCTCTGGACCGGCAGGAAGAGGCTGCTTCATTCTATGAACAGCTGGAAGATGATCCGGAACTGAACCAGGATGCCGCCTCCCTGACAGATATGGCTGAGGCCTATTTCCAGTCGGGAAACAGAGAAAAAGCCGTGGGGAAACTTGAATCTCTGCTGAATCTTCAGGGAAGGTCGGGTAAAACTGAAGATATCGATAAGCTGACAGACACTCTGGAGCTTTATGAAAAAACCGTTTCCTCCTTCGAGGCGGGGGCGGCTAACTGGCACAATAACCTGGATAAAATGCGGCAGATAGTCATGAGAGATACTCAGCCTCTGGGAGAAAAATCCTATACCGCCGGTCCCCGTCCCCCCCAGATTCCCCTGGAGGAAGAGGATGCTGTCAGTCTGCTGGATATCAACGCCATGGAGCCTGTTATCAAGATCAACGAGGAGGAAGAGACTCTTGTTCTGGAAGAGAACAGCGAGGATATGGAGGATGTCTATACGGAGCTGATGAACGAGGGTCTGATTCCGGAAGAGGAGCCGGAGGAGCCCGCTCCTCCGGCAGCCGCTGAAATGCAGCCGCCCAGCTACCCCCCTCCCTTTGAGTCTTATCCCCCAGAACCTCTCATCATCAATGATCCTTCTCAAGAGACTGTCCCTCCGGTACCGGAAGATCTGATAAACCAGGAACCCTCTCCCGAAGAGGAATATGATCATGAACAATCCCATCCTCCCCAAAAACCGAACCTGCCGGCAGTAGATCCTCTGGAAGAGAAGGAAAAACCCCTGAATATTGCCGGGATGATGAACTACCTGTTCGAACTTTCCCACGAACTTCCGGAGGAGAAGAAGCAGGTTCTCATAGACAAGGCCATCCCTCTGAAGATGGCTTCGGTTATTAAGAGACTTTCAGGAGGAAAACAGTTTAAAGAGAAGGTTTCGGTTTACGACCGGAGGCACGGGCGAAGAAGAGATTTCAATATTGACCGATCAAAGATGAAAAACTCACTCTCCGTATTCCGGAATCTGACGGAACATCATCCTGACACCATGATCAGCTCGGCCTTTACAAAGAAGATGGATGAGCTGATGCAAAAAATAAAGCCCTATCTCTGAAATTGACCGCCGGTCCCGAACCGGCCGTCCAATTCAAAGCTGTTTATGGTCTTTCAGTTTCGCTTCGAAGCGCTGAAGATCCCGTCCGGAAAGAGGATTTTTCTCTCCCGCCATTACCTTGTCCAGGGCGTCCAGCTCATGGGCGGAAAAGCGTACGGAACCGCGGACATGGTTGTCAAAGGCCTCCATGGCGATGGGGCAGACTTTGGAAACCAGATCATGGATTGCTTCGGCATACACACGTATCTCTTTCTGAGCATGTTCATCCATTCTCAATTTAAGAAAATGAAACATATTCTTGAGATCCATCTGCCAGTACCATTCTGTGTAGAGGCTTAAGGGAAGATTGATACGCGCCAGCTCGCGGGCCACATTCTCTTCCAGTAGTTCCGTGTATCCTTCATAAACCCTGTTCTGTTCATCCTGAAGCATGGATATCACCTTCTGTTTCAGCTCTGCCGGAATCTCTTCAGTGGAACGGCCCTGCTTGTTATCACTGCTCTGGAAGGCAATATCCTCTTCGGAAGGAACATAGAACTCGCTCTTCATTACGCTGTAACGGCCGGAGATCTCATTGACCCTGGCCGTTCTGTGCCTTACCCACTGACGGGCCACAAAAATAGGCATCTTTGTATGGAAGGTGAAAACCACCTGCTCGAAGGGGGAGGTATGCTCATTTCTGAGCAGATAGTTTATCAGCCCCTTATCCTCACGGAATGATTTGGTACCGCTGCCATAGGAGACCCTGGCCGACTGCACGATGCGGTCATCCCCACCCATATAATCTACAAGTCGGACAAACCCCTTATCAAGAACGGGAAATTCCTTATCAAGAACGGCTTCCGCTTCGGGAACGATACTGTGGCCCATACATATCTCCTTATACTCATGCCATCATAAAAACTTATCCTGCTTTTTACAATCCCGGATGGCAATGCATGAGATCCAAAAGTTCAATCCATTTTCAGCAGCTCAACCGAACCATGACTCTGGTCCTGAATCTCGCGGCGACACTCTTCAAACTCCCGTTCGGGCAATTCTCCCTCAAGGACCACGGCATCGCTGAAATCCTCTTTTAAATCGACAATATCTCTCTGCAGGAGTATGGACTTTATCCCCTCAAACAGACTGTAGCTGCAACTGAGTGCGACGGAAATTCTCTCTATTTTTTCCACGGATTCGGCCCCGGCCAGAACAGCCTGTGCCGCTTTTGTATAAGCGGAAACGAGACCGCCCATACCCAGCTTGATTCCTCCAAAGTAACGGATCACAAACAGGGCGGCATAGGTCAATCCGCTTCCCTTGAGAACTTCAAGAACGGGCCGTCCCGCCGTACCATGGGGTTCTCCGTCGTCGCTGAGGCCGTAAAGGGTTCCACCGTCTCCCAGAACATAGGACCAGACCACATGTCTTGACTCGGGATGCTCCCTGCGGAGCGCCTTAAGAATACTCTTGACCTCATGATCGTCGGAAACCGGATAGAGCAAACTGATAAAGCGTGACTTTTTTTCGGTGAATTCACTCTCAAATACTGCTGCGGGAACCATTATTTTATTCATATATTTTTATAACCCTGCTTTATAAAAAATGTACTATAATTTGCCAATAGGAAGAATAGCTTTTCCCCTCTTTCCTGCATCTTTTCCTTGGTTAAAACTCACTCTAAAAGATTGTGTAAATAACTTTTTTATAGTATGATACAAAATTCACAATATTTGAGTTTATTGATGCAAGCATCTGAGGTGATATAAGTGGTTAAAAAAGATTTTCCTAAAGTACATTATTATGATCAGGATTTTGTAGATATCTACAACCGCTCCTGGGCGTGGATACAGGATTACTGGTTCAAGGGAAATTCTACTGTAAAAAATAACTTTTTCAATCACAAGGAGAACGGTTTTATCGATCTTTTCGAAACCTGTATGTCCACGTTTTTCCTTGTCTATCATAATATAAGATATCCCGTGGCTCCCATGCTGGATAATTTTTATCTCAAACAGGAGGAGAACGGCGCTATCCGCCAGCGCTACGATCTTGAAAGCGGTGAGCCCGTATGCAGTGATAGCAATCCCGAAGGAGTTGCTCCCCCTCTAATGGCCTGGGTAGAGTACAACCTTTACCATAAAGTAGGACAGAAAAAGAGGATCAAGGAGGTCATGCCCTACCTTGAGAAGTACTATGAATGGTTGGAGAGTAATTTCAAGGATTCCGACTCCGGTCTCTATGTGGTTCCCCTGGAAGCCACTCAGATGGTGAACTCTCCCAGAGAGGGGATGAAATTCGCCATAGACTTCAATGCCCAGCAGGCTCTGAACTCCCTGTATATGTCGGCACTGGGAGATATTCTCAATGACAAGGAACTGAGCTTCAAGTACAAAAAGCAGTATTTCTCACTGAAAACCAGGATCAACAGCCTGATGTGGAATCAGGAAGACTGCATCTATTATGATCTTGATGCAGATCTGGAGCACGTAAAGGTTAAAACCGCCGCCTCCTTCTGGCCTCTTCTGGCTGAGATTCCCAACGAAGCAAGGGCCGAAGACATGATTGAGCTTCTTAAAGATCCTGATCATTTCGGTACTGACAATCCCTTCCCCTCCCTTTCTGCCAGTGAAGAGGCTTTTGACAAAAAGGGGAACGGATTCTGCGGCTCGGTTTATCCCTTTCTCACCTTTATGATTATCAAGGGACTGGAGAAGTACGGGCGTTATGACTTTGCCCGTGAGTGTTCCATCCGCCATATGTACTATATTCTGGACACCTTTCATCCCGACGGAAACAAGAAAGGAACACTCTGGGAAGCCTACTCACCTCTTACAGAGGGACCTGCCGTTATGCAGGATGAAGCCATGGAGAACAGGCAGCTTTTTATCAGTTACACAGCCCTTTCAACCATCACTTTGATGATTGAAAACATCGTTGGTCTCTATATCAGTCTTCCCCGTAAGACAGTAGACTGGATTGTCCCCACCCTGGAACTGATGGGAATAGAAGATCTTTCGCTGAAACGGAATATGATCACCATACTCAGCAACAAGAGCGGCCGGGGCTGGGAGATCCGTCTGGAGTCGGAAAAACTCTACTACTTTACCATCGATATCCTGGGAGAGAAGAAGAAAACCCTACCCATTCCTTCGGGAAAATGTTCCATGCTTATAGACAAACTTTAATTCGACATAAAAAAAAGAAGGAGCGCCTTAGCGCTCCTTTTTTTATCCTGTCAGAAGGCAGGCCTCAACGGCTTAATAATCCAAACGCCCCCTGAGAGCCCTTGAAATGCTCATCTTGTCGGCATACTCCATATCTCCACCCACCGGCAGCCCCGTGGCGATGCGGGAAACCTTAAGATCCCGTTCCTCAAGACTCTGTTTAATATACAGAGCCGTAGAATCACCCTCCATCGTGGGATTGGTGGCCAGAATAAGTTCTTTTACCCTAAGACGATCAATCCTTTCGATCAGACGATCGAACCCAAGTTCCCGGGGTCCCATTCCATCCAGAGGAGAAAGAACCCCGTGCAGGACATGGTAGAGTCCCCTGTATTCACCGGTACTCTCAATCATCATTACATCCTGGGACTCCTCTACAACACAGAGTTGAGAGCTGTCCCGATCCGGGGAGGCACAGATGGTACAGAGTTCATCTTCCGTATAATTTCCGCATTCCGTGCATTTCCGGATCCTTGTTTTCAACTCCGAGACCGCTTCACCCAGAAGGCGGTTGTACTCCTCGTCGCCCTTCAGCAGGGCATAGGCCATACGGACGGCGCTTTTTTTTCCTATTCCGGGTAGACGGGAAAGCAAAACTATCAGGTTATCAAGGGTATTCATAAATTTATACCGGGAAATCCGGGAGGCATACCGGCCATACCGCTGACCTCTTCCTTGATCTTCTCCCGTACCTTGACGGAAGCCGCCGTGGAAGCGGAGACAATCAACTCCTCCAGCATCTTTACATCCCTGGGATCTACAGCCAGGGGATCTATGGTGACGCCCGTAATCTCCATCTGGCCGTTCATCTTAACGCTGACCAGCCCGCCTCCGGCACTGCCCTCGGCTTCGATATCCTTGAGTTTCTCCTGAACCTCACCCATCTTGCCCTGCATCTCCTGCAGATTTTTAACAAAATCAAGGGGATTGAAACTCATGATTGACTCCTTTTCATAATGGTTCCGCGGAAAACCGAACGGACCAGTTCGACCTGTTCCTCCACTTCATTATGAACACTCTCTTCCTCATGTTTTTTAAGCTGTGTTTTTAATTGAAGCGTATAATTTAAGCTTTCCAGGATTATTTTTTCTATTTCATGCCTTTCCTTTTCAAGAAAGGATATCTCAAATGCCGTTCTGAAAGTCAGTGTCAGCGTATTTCCGTTTACATCCCATAACTCGGCTTTTTCCATCGCCGCCGCCAGGGAGTGTCTGACCCTGCGCAGGGCACCCAGGATCTGATCTTTAAGATTGTCCACGGGAGGAAACTCATACACTGCCGGGGAGACCGATTCTGAGGGAGATGTACTTACTGATTCTGACCGTTCAGCATTGTTCTCCCCTGCAGGAGGAAGGGCCGACTCCGTTAGACGAGGCTCCGGACTCTTCGCCGGAACGGGGGATCGTTCGGGAACTTTTTCGCCCCGTGCACGGAGCATCTTGTCGAAGGCATCGCTCAAGCCCGTTTCAGCGGGCTTCAGGCTTTTTTTTTTGGGGCCTCCCCGATAGAAGCTGTCCTGCCCGCTGAAGCAGTACTGCCTGCGGAACCGAGTTTTTCCCTCATCCGTCCCAATTCTTCCAGAAGATCCTTGGGATCGATGTGATAGCGAATGGAGGAGATCCGGCTGATAAGAAGCTCCAGTTCAAATCGAGGATTTAAAGAGTATCTGATTTCTCTGAACAGGGTAATCACCTCTTCCAGTGCCCACTCAATCTGTCTGGCATTGAGATTTTCAAAAAGGGTGGATGAGAATCGATCTGCCGTATACCCCAGTAGAGACTCCTTCTTTACACCGTGAATTATAAAAAGTATGTTTCTCAGGTACTCAGCCAGATCTATGATAAACTGCTCCACCGACACTCCGCCGGCAAGAATATTATCCAGAAGATCAAGGGATTCGCTGACCTTCTCATCGACCAGCAGACTCATCAGATCATTGAGCTGATCCATACCGATAAGCCCGAGTTTTTCACGGATCTTGTCCAGTGTTATATAGCCTTCGGAGAAGGATACGATCTGGTCGAAAAGGGTATAAGCGTCTCTGACGGAACCGGTGGACTCCCTGGCAATCCAGAACAGGGCGTCTTCATCATACTTAACGGCAATTTCATCACAGACATTAGCAAGAAGCCGTTTGATCTCTCCCAGTTCCACCAGCCGGAAATTAAACTGCTGACAGCGGGAACGGATAGTGGCCGGAACCTTATGAATCTCAGTGGTAGCGAAAATAAAGATTATATAGGGCGGCGGTTCCTCAATGGTCTTCAGCAGTGCGTTGAAAGCACTGTTGGAGAGCATATGAACCTCATCGATGATATATATTTTGTACCGGGAACTTCCGGGCCCGAAAAGAACCTCGTCCTTAATTTCCCGGATATCGTTTACACCGGTATTGGAGGCACCATCTATTTCTATAACATCCATGGAATTTCCACGGGCGATTTCCACACAGTTGGAACAGACTCCGCAGGGAGTAATACTGGGTCCTTTTTCACAGTTCAGAGATCTGGCGAGAATACGGGCGGAAGAGGTCTTACCCACCCCCCGGGGTCCGGAAAAGAGATAGGCATGGGCAATTCTGCCCGACTCAATCGAGTTTTTAAGGGTGGCTACTACAAAATCCTGACCTGATAATTCTACAAGAGATTGGGGTCTTTTCCGTGAGGCGGTAACTTCAAATTCCATATGGGCTCAAGTATATCTTAAAGGGGGGCTGCCATCAAGATTAGGCTGAGGGCAAAAAAAAATCCCTCCAGCTCCCTCCAAGCCTGCCATGGCACATCAAACGTTCGCTTACGGCTGCTACCTTCCGGTCCTGACCGGGTTGGGCGATGTTCAATTGCATGGAGCCTGGGAATCAACACTGAAGGGAAAAATACGGAGAGGGGGGGATTCGAACCCCCGGTACCTTGCGGTACATACGCTTTCCAAGCGCACACCTTCGGCCTCTCGGTCACCTCTCCATTTCAATTCCGGAACTTCCTCAGGACGAGTCCATTCCAATGATATGCCCAAGAGGGTTCGAACCTCTGACCTTCAGTTCCGCAAACTGACGCTCTATCCAGCTGAGCTATGGGCACATATTTTTCAAGAAAAACTCCAGGCAAAAAGCCCGAAGTTTTCCATTACGGAGAGGGGGGGATTCGAACCCCCGGTGCGGTTACCCGCACAACACCTTAGCAGGGTGCCACCTTCGGCCAGCTCGGTCACCTCTCCAAAATAAAAAAAAACAGTTCTAAAACCGGTTGATACAGATACATCCAAAGCAGTCTTAAAACACGTACGGAGAGGGTGGGATTCGAACCCACGGTAGGTCTCCCTACGCTGGTTTTCAAGACCAGATCCTTCGACCGCTCGGACACCTCTCCAAAAACCGTAGGTAAAAATATCGTAAGTGCAAATCTTTGTCAAGCCTTAATTACAAGGTTAATCGGTGACGGGACTTTTTCTGATTGATATCGTTGTTTTTATAATTATAATGATTCTATGAATACGATTAGAAAGAAGCCTTTAAACGAGATCGGAACCGGATTTATCCCCTCAGACTTTATTCCCGCAGGAAAAGACGAATACTATATCAGAGATAAACAGCTGGGGAGCCATAAGAAGTACAGACAGCTCAGCGCCCATGAAATTGAAGTTCTCGTGAAAAATGACAATTCAGCAGACGACTGGAATAATATTCACGTGAGCGAACACTTTAATCCTCTTCTTGTAAAAAACAACAGCTTTCACGGACTGATACGCATAGGTGATCTTCAAAATTTTTTTCTTGAGTTTCATGACATACCCCTACCCGTCGGCATCTACAATTCCAATATCATCTCCTGTGATCTGGGCTCCAATGTATCCATCAATAATGTAGACCTTATGTCTCACTATATCGTTGAAGACGAGGTTATCCTCCAGAATATAAACGAGCTGGTGACCACAAATTATGCCAAGTTCGGAAACGGAATCATCAAAGAAGGCGAAGATGAGGAGCTTCGAATATGGGTAGAGGTATCCAATGAAGGGGGAGGCAGAAGAATTATCCCCTTCGAGGGTATGACTGCCGGTGACGCCTGGTTATGGTCGCGCTACCGTGACCGAAAAATACTGATGAAGAAATTAAAAACCATGACGCAGAATGCCTTTGACAACCGACGCGGATACTACGGAAGGATAGGCTCCCGCAGTGTCCTCAAGCACTGCCGCATTCTGAAGGATGTAACCATAGGGACCGACGCCTATATCAAAGGTTCAAACAAGCTGAAAAATCTGACGATTAAAAGCTCATCTGAATCTCCCAGTCAAATAGGAGAGGGTGTAGAACTGGTTAACGGTATAATCGGATACGGCTGTCATATTTTCTACGGGGTCAAGGCTGTTCGCTTTATCATGGATGATCATACCAACCTCAAATACGGAGCCCGGCTCATCAACTCTTTTCTGGGAAATAACTCCACCATATCCTGCTGTGAAGTTCTCAACGCTCTGATCTATCCGGGACATGAACAGCATCACAACAGCTCCTTTCTTATAGCTTCAACAATCCTGGGTCAAAGTAATATGGCATCGGGGGCCACTGTCGGCTCCAATCACAACTCCCGGGGAAACGACGGTGAGATATTGGCAGGCCGCGGTTTCTGGCCGGGCCTCAGCATTAGCCTGAAGCATAACAGCCGTTTTGCCTCTTTCAATCTGATCGTCACCGGATCCTACTACTCAGAGATCAACAACCCCTTCCCCTTCTCCCTAATCTCCAATGACAAGAAGAAGGATGCCCTATTGGTCATTCCCGCCTACTGGTTCAGATACAATATGTATGCCCTGGCCCGCAATGCCTGGAAATACGGTGACAGGGACAGGAGAAAGATCAGAAAGCATCTTCTTGTCTTTGATTTCCTGGCACCCGATACGGTCAATGAAATTTTCGGTGCCATGGCACTTCTTCGAAAAGAGATAGAGAATACGGATGCGTACAGATCCTTCAGTGGAAACAGTCATGAATACCTTTGTACGGCTCCTCACGTGGATACTCTGAATACGGACTGGATAGAGAACAGTACACGTCCGGTAATCCTCTACAAGCCCTCCGCGGCCTACAGAGAGTACCGGGATATGTTGATCTACTACATTGTAAAAACACTGATCTGTGAAGACTGCTGCCATAAGGCAATCCTCAAGCGGGTTGAAGACAGTGAAAAGCGAAGCCGCTGGGAGAACGTAGGAGGACAGCTTATACGAAAGTCCAGAATTAATAGCCATCTCAAGGCGATTGAAAAAGATCGTGTGGGCAGTTGGGAGGAAATTCATGAATTCTATCTGACCGAAGCCGAAAGCTATCCCCGGGATCTTGCAGACCACGCCATAGCTTCACTGAAAGAACTTCTCTTTCTGGAAGGTCAGAAGGCTGATATGGAGGCCATAGGCCAGATTTTTAACCGGGCTTTGGCGATCAGCGAAAGGCTGGTTAAACGTACGGCAGAATCCAGAGAGAAGGACTATAGCAATCCCTTCAGAAATATAACTTTTGAAAATACTGAAGAAAGAGATGCGGTTGTCGGATGCTTTGAGGATAACAGCTTCATAAAAAAAACCCGGGACGATACCCGGGCTTTTGAAGAAAAAGTGAAGACCTATCTTCAGTTTATGATATCGTAAATTCTCTCCAGATCATCTTCGGAGAAATAGGATATTTCAATCTTACCCTTTTTAAGATTACCCTTCACCTGGACCCGGGTACCGAAGTGATCAATGAATTTCTGCTCTATGCTCAGTATTTCAGGAATTTTATTCCTGGGAACAGAGTTTTTTTCACTGCTCTTAACTCTCTTTCCCTGGTTCAGATCCTCAACCATCTTTTCCGATTCCCGTACGGATAGGCCGTCCTCCTTGATTCTGCTGTGCAGAATTTTCTGATCAGCAGGATTAAGAACAGCCAGAATGGCTCTGGCATGGCCGGCCGTAATTTTTCCCTCATTAAGGGAGTCCTGGACATCCTGGGGAAGATTAAGAAGTCTGAGGCTGTTGGCTATGGTTGAGCGTTTCTTCCCGACCTTTTCCGCAAGCTCCTGCTGACTCAAATCGAGAGCTTCCATCAGATGCCTGTAAGCCCTGGCCTCTTCAATAGGTGTAAGATCTTCACGCTGTATGTTCTCTATAAGGGCGATCTCCAGCTTTTCTTCTTCACTGAAAGATCTGACGATAGCCGGTATTGTATCCATTCCCGCCAGCTGGGACGCTCTGAATCGTCTCTCACCGGCTATGATTTCATAACCCTCTCCCGATTTTTCAAGGATGATAGGCTGAATAACCCCCCGGGAACGGATGGACTCTGCCAGCTCCTCAAGAGAATCCTGACTGAAAGTTTTACGAGGCTGATCAGGATTGGCAGTTATGGATGATATTGATATATCTTCAACGGCGTTTTGAATTTCGGGAGGAAGAACCGCTACCGATTCCTCCTGAATAGAATCATCAATGCCGAAAATGGCATCCATTCCCATTCCGCCAAGGGCGTTTTTCTTTTTAGACACGTTTCAAAACCTCATCTGTCAGTTTTTCATAGCATTTGGCCCCGATACAGCTTCTGTCGTATTGATTTATGGGTATACCGTGTGAGGGGGCCTCGGACAGTCTGATATTTCTGGGTATCACTGTATGAAATACCATCTCGGGATGCTGTTTGAACGTATCCTGTACGCTCTTTATGACCTCTTTGCCCAGATTGGTTCTGGAATCATACATAGTAAAGACAATCCCGCCTATCTTAAGGGAGGGATTGATTGACTTCTGTATTCTCTTGATGGTCATGGAGTACATGTATTTTAGTCCCTCCAGGGCAAAATATTCACACTGAAGAGGTATAATTACAGTATCACCGGCAACAAAACCGTTTACAGTAAGAACTCCCAGGGAGGGAGGACAGTCTATCAGGATGTAGTCATAACGCTCTTTCAAGGGCTGTATGGCCTTTTTCAGATAGTGAAGAGAGTCCTTCTTATCGGTTTTACTCAATTCAACCGTGGCGCCTGAAAGGTTAAGATTGGAGGGAAGGATATCCATTTTCTCCTGAGGAGTAGAGAGAACCGCTTTCTCCGCGTCAACCTGACCGAACATGACTTCATATACCGTGTTCTCTGTCTCTTTGATTCCAAGGCTGCTGGACAGGTTCCCCTGGGGATCAAAATCAACAAGAAGCACTTTTTTTCCCGCTTCAGCCATATAGGCACCAATATTAACGGTAGTAGTCGTTTTGCCTACTCCGCCCTTCTGGTTTGCAAATACTATAACTTTTGCCATAGCAGAATTATATCTGAACACTTATTTCTTGTCACTTCAATGATGAAATGTTGACCAACAAGTTTTAATTTAATACCTTAGATAGAGGCTGACAGTTAGTTAACTGCCGAAATATAGGAGATATTGATTATGATGACCGAGAAAGTACAGGCGGCCCTTGATGACGTAAGACCCTCTCTACAGGCCGATGGAGGAGATATAGAACTGGTGGAAGTGAAAGAGGATGGGACTGTAATGGTAAGACTCCAGGGTGCTTGTGCCGGATGTCCCATGAGCCAGATGACCCTGAAGCAGGGTGTAGAAGCCTATCTTAAAAAACAAATTCCCGAAGTAAAATCGGTTGAATCAGTTTAAATTTTGTTTTTAGCCTCTTTGTTCCGATAATTAATAAAGCTTGATTTTTTTATAATTTGCTTTAAATTTTTAGTAACGGTTCCGTTTCCAGGAACCGTTACTAAGCAAAGGGACTATCAGATGAGCATATCAACAACAAAAGAATTTCATAAATCCTTACTAGATAAGGATTTATTATATAATTTCCCAAAAAATGAACTTCATAGGCATCTTGAAGGAACCTTTGATATTGATACGCTCTACGAACTGTCGGTTCAGAATAATCTGGATACTCCCCGTGACAAGTTAAAATTTCAAGAGTATTGCCAGTTTCCTAAAGATCATGATTCTGATTTTCTCCTATTTCTTGCCAAGTTTCATAACAACTGGTACAGCTCATATGATGATGTATCAAAAATTGTTTATAATTCTGTTAAGAACATAATTAAAGAGGGGCTTCACTATATTGAACTCCGCTTTTCTCCCGAGCATTACTCTCTTGTCAATAACTTTGATCGAGTGGATATTACAAGGATTGTTGTAGAAGCAGCTGATGAGGCCGCAAGGGAAACAGGCCTTAAAATCAAATACCTTCTCACCTTTAACAGGGGAAAGCAGAATCAGGATGAGATGATAAAACTCTATGAAAAGATGGTTAATCTCAATCTGGACAATATCATAGGAGTGGATCTTGCCGGAGATGAAACAAACTATCCCCCTGAGATGTTTATTAAATTTTTTGATGCCGTGAAAAGAATTGGTGTCCATAAGATAGATATCCATGCCGGAGAGGTTACCGATTCCAAACAGATATGGACGGCCATAGAACAGCTCCATGCCGACAGAATCGGACATGGTGTCTCGACTATCCATGATGAAAAACTTCAAAAAGAATTGATAAAAAGACAGATATATCTCTGTCAATGTGTTATTTCAAACTTTCAAACCGCCGCCTGGTCGGATACTCCTTCCCACCCCATCATGACTCTTTTCAGAAAAGGCGTTCCCGTATCCATAAGTTCTGATGATCCTACCATTCAAAATGCAGATCTGGTTGATGATTACTACACGATTATAAAGAACTTTGATATGAGTTTTAAAGAAATGGTGGATATCAATATGAATACCATCAATGCTTCATTTCTTTCCGAGGATCAGAAGCTCAGCATGAAGGAAAGCTATTCAAAAGCGGTTGATACCTTTATCAAGGAAAACTCTTAACAACTTATCCACAGGATGAATATTGCATAGACGGGATTGATTCCTTCCCATAAATGTATTAATTACAAAGAGATAGGCTGAATTCATTATAATTCAGCTTTTTTTTTCCTCAATTTATTCACAGACTGTGAGTTTTAATATGGTTTTCAGGATGATTCATGTTTCACGTGAAACATGAGTATGAAAATGAACCTATATCCCTTCATTATGAGATTCCCTAAATTAGTTATCTTAACCTGTTATGAAGAATACTCTATCACCCCATAATAGGATTTGAAGAGAGCCCTCCCTGTTTTTTCTCTGTAATTTTCTACATTCCCAAGTTATGCTGAGGATATAAATTTCTCTTTTACCCGATTCATTCCATAAAGATGATCCTGATAAAAAAATAATAATATATCGGTACTGTGTACTTACCATTTTAAAGGGAAAAGCTCCCCTTGTTTCACGTGAAACAAAAAAAGCCGTATCCACATGGATACGGCTGAACCTTAATAATGATCAGATTACTCTTCAGAAGATTCTGAACTCTCCTCTGATACTGCAGTTTCAGAATTTTCCATTGTTTCACGTGAAACATCTTCTGATGTTTCTTCCTCGTCATCATCTTCTCTCTGCTGTACGGCAACACCAACCAAAGTATCATCTCCGGCAATATTTACGATTCTCACGCCAAAGGCATTTCTTCCAATAACCGAAATAGAATCGATATTAAGCTTGATAGCCTTCCCGAGGGAAGAAATACAAATCAGTGAATCAGTTTCATTCACCGACAGTGCTCCAACCAGATTTCCGGATTTTTCGTTCACATTATAGGCTTTTTGTCCCTGGGTTCCTCTTCCATGAGGATTAAAGTCACTGAACTCCGTTCTTTTTCCATATCCATTTTCAGAGATAAGAAAAAGTTGATTCTCATCTGAAACAACGGCAACGCCAATAAGGCAGTCATCACCGTTAAGTCTGATACCTCTTACCCCATGAGAATTCCTTCCCATACACCGTACCGAATCTTCGGGAAATCTCAATCCCTTACCATTTTTGGTAATGATCATCACATCCCTCTCACCATCTGTCAGTTCGGCAGATACCAGATGGTCGCCCTCATCCAGGTTGATGGCGATGATACCTCTGGTTTTAGCATTTCGGAAATCATGGGTGCTCACCCTTTTGACAACACCCTGTCGGGTCGCCATAAAGAGATAATTATCCTCTGAAAAATCCTCCAGGGGTACCATTGTAGTAATTTCTTCACCCTCTTCAAATTCAAACATTGTCTTCAGGTGCTTACCGCGTGATGCTCTGGAGCCTTCCGGTATCTCATAGACCTTAAGCCAATAGGCCTTTCCGGCACTGGTTACAAAGAGGATATAACTGTGTGTATTAGCCAGGAATATATGCTCTATAAAATCTCCATCCTTCAAAGTTGCCGAATTGGAACCTTTTCCGCCTCGCCCCTGCTCTTTGTAAGCAGTGAAGGGAATTCTCTTGATAAACCCTCTGTTGGAGATAAGGACAACCATATCCTCCTTCTCGATGAAATCCTCCATATTCATGGAACCGATCTCTTCGGGGCGAATCTCGGTTTTCCGATCGTCTCCGTATTTAGCAGCCACTTCTCTGGTCTCATCCTGAACAACTGCGAGAATTTTCTCCTCGTGTGCCAGAAGATCTTCCAGATAGTCGATATACTTCATGATTTCAGCCAATTCATCCAGAATTTTCTGAGTTTCCAGACTGGTAAGCTTCTGCAGCCTCATATCCAGGATAGCCTGAGCCTGCTCCTCTGAAAAGTCGAAGCGCTCCATCAGATTGGCACGAGCCATATTGACGTTGGCGGATTTCTTGATAATCTCTACCACTTCATCAATATTTTCCAGAGCAATCTTCAAACCCTGCAGGATATGAGCCCTGGCCCTGGCTTTTTTCAGTTCGTATTCGGATCTTCTTCTGATAACGATCTGTCTGTGTCTGATAAAGTGATCCAGAAGATCCCTCAGAGTACAGACTTTGGGCATTCCATTTACAAGAGCAAGATTATTGACATTGAAATTAACCTGAAGGTTAGTATGGGAGAAAAGAAGGTTCAGAACAACCTTGGCTGAAACACCCCTCTTCAGTTCCATAACGATACGCATACCGTTACGGTCCGACTCATCCCGAAGATCGGATATGCCTTCTATCTTCTTTTCCCTGATAAGTTCGGCAATTCTGACGACCAGATTGGCCTTGTTTACCATATAAGGAATTTCGGTCACGATAATGGCATCTTTTTCGGCTGTCATCTCTTCCAGATGGTATTTGGCCCTTACCGTTATCTTTCCTCTTCCCGTCATGGAAGCCTGTCTGAATCCAGCTCTTCCGTAAACAACACCGGCCGTTGGAAAGTCGGGGCCTTTAACTATATCCAGTAGTTCCTCAGTCGTTATATCCCTGTTATCGATAATGGCGCAGATGGCCTCACATATTTCATTCAGGTTATGGGGGGCCATATTGGTGGCCATACCTACGGCAATTCCGGACGCTCCGTTGACCAGAAGCATGGGAAATGCCGTGGGGAGGATCAGAGGCTCCTTCATGGAATCATCATAGTTGGGGCCGAAATCAATGGTATCTTTCTTGATATCCATCAGAATGGCGTCGGCCACCTTGGCCATTCTGGCCTCTGTGTAACGCATGGCCGCAGGAGGATCCCCATCCACAGAGCCAAAGTTTCCCTGTCCCTGAACAACGGGAATTCTCAGAGAGAAATCCTGAGCCAGTCTTACCAGAGCGTCATAGATGGACTGGTCACCATGGGGATGGAACTTACCCAGTACGTCACCGACGATACGACCACATTTTTTATAAGGTCTGTCGTTTTTAAGTCCCATCTCACTCATGGAGTAGAGGATCCTTCTATGAACCGGTTTCAAGCCGTCTCTTACATCAGGAAGAGCCCGGCTGACTATGACCGACATGGCATAATTGAGATAGGATTCTTTTATTTCATCTTCAATGGCAATAGGAAGAAGATTTTCCGTATTATCCTGCACGTTGGACTCCTGTGAACTGCTTAAATATCAAGATTGGAAACTGACAAAGCGTTATCTTCTATGAACTTACGACGTGGCGGTACATCCTCTCCCATAAGGGTGGTGAACATCTCATCCGCTGCTACAAAATCTTCGAGCTTCACCTGCTTCATTATCCTGGATTCAGGATTCATAGTTGTTTCCCAGAGCTGATCGGGATTCATTTCACCAAGACCCTTGTATCTCTGAAGGTTTATCTTGTCCTCCGGGACATCGAGGGTTTGAAGGTATTTATCCTTTTCAGCATCATCATAAACATAATGGGACTTGCTGTTCGCCGTAATCTTGTAAAGAGGTGGCATAGCCAGATAAACATGGCCATGCTCGATAAGCGGCGTCATATAGCGGAAGAAAAAAGTGAGCAGAAGGGTTCTGATATGAGACCCGTCCACATCGGCATCCGCCATGATTATAATCTTGTGGTATCTGAGCTTTTCAAGATTGAATTCTTCACCCAGATTGGTACCCAGAGCCGTTATAATGGGGAGCATCTTCTCATTGGAAATAACCTTTTCAAGACGGGCCTTCTCCACATTGATCATCTTCCCCCAGAGAGGAAGGATAGCCTGAAATTTTCTGTCTCTTCCCATCTTGGCGGATCCTCCCGCCGAATCTCCCTCAACGATATAGACCTCACAGTTGGCGGGATCCTTATCCGAACAGTCAGCCAGTTTTCCCGGTAGTCCTGTACTTTCAAGAAGTCCCTTGCGTCTGGTCAGATCCCTGGCTCTCCTGGCGGCGGCTCTGGCTTTTGAAGCCGTAATGGCCTTGTCAAGCACTATATCTATAATTCCGGGATTCTCTTCCAGATAGGTCGCCAGTCTTTCATTGACAATAGACTCAACAATACCCCTTACTTCGGAGTTACCCAACTTGGTTTTGGTCTGTCCCTCAAACTGGGGCTCCGGAACCTTGACAGAGATAACGCAGGTTAATCCTTCGCGTACATCATCACCGGAAAGATTCTCATCCATCTTCTTGCCCAGCTTGGAATCCTTCAGATAATCATTCAGAGTTCTCGTCAGGGCAGCCTTGAATCCGGAAAGATGGGTTCCCCCTTCCTTGGTATTGATGTTGTTGACATAGGAAAAGATGGTTTCCGCATATCCATCGTTATACTGCATGGAAAGCTCAAGAATGACATCATCTTTTTCATATTCAAAATAGATAGGGTCTTCAAAAAGAGGAGTTTTTGCTTTGTTCAGATACTGAACAAAAG
The DNA here is from genome assembly GCA_963556075.3 of Oceanispirochaeta sp. Taxonomy (GTDB): domain Bacteria; phylum Spirochaetota; class Spirochaetia; order DSM-2461; family DSM-2461; genus Oceanispirochaeta. Next base: position 1,456,126 of record CAUVYB020000002.1, read on the forward strand.
ACTTTACTCCCCCTTCGAACATAAAGGAACGCTCTTTTTCAGGGCTGATCCTTTCATCTATAAGATTTATCTCCACTCCTTTATTGAGAAAGGCCAGCTCTCTCAAGCGATTGGAAAGGATATCATAACTGAATTCGCCTTCATCAAAGATTGAATCATCCGGAAGGAAGCGCACTATAGTACCTGTCTTGGTAGTGGTACCTATAGTTTTTACTCCCTCTTCAGGAACTCCGATATTATATTTCTGATAGTGAATATTCTCATCCCTGTGAACAGAGACCTCACACCATTTGGAAAGGGCATTTACTACGGAAACACCCACACCGTGGAGTCCGCCTGAAACTTTATAGGTATCTTTGTCGAACTTTCCGCCGGCGTGAAGCTTGGTCATAACGACTTCCAGGGCGCTTACCTTTTCTACAGGATGCAAATCGACGGGAATACCCCTTCCGTTATCAATAACACGGATGATATCCCCTTCTTCGATGAATACACTGATCTTCGAACAATATCCGGCCAGTGCCTCATCTATACTGTTGTCTACGATCTCATAGACAAGATGATGCAGACCCTCCGGTCCTGTTGAACCGATATACATACCGGGTCTCTTGCGTACAGCCTCCAGACCCTTCAGAATCTGAATATGCTGCGCATCATAGTTTTCCTGCATAATTGTACCTAAAAAAATTACTTGAAAAGATTAGCGTAAGTATATCTCCGGATAATAAAAAAGTAAAGAAGCCCGACTCCTTGTCAATCCCGATTATTTCTCCTAATATAGGCCACGATCCTCCTGTTGATAATTTGTGGATAAACTATTCTAAATTTTTACTGCACAGGTATTAATGATAGCTTCTCCCCCTGTTGATGGATCACCATTTATCCACAATTTTGTGGATAATATAATTATTTTATTATCCTGTATAGATTTATATTGTTTTTTAATTATAAAATAAATTATTGATGATTTTTTCCATTATTTAGTTTTTATCATTTAGAATAAGAATATCGAATGTGGATAAATTGTTAACGGAGTAATATTCGGCAATGAGCGAATTTGATTACAGCATATTCTGGAATGAAACTATCAAGCAGCTGAGAGAGGAAAATGTTATATCGGATCAGGAGTACAATATGTACTTTCAGAACATTCGGTATATTGAATCAACCAGCTCTAACATAATTCTCAGTATTCCCTCTCGTTTTCTGCAATCCCAGTTGAAACAGAGATATAACAGCATAATAGAAGCCAGACTCCTTGAAATTTCTGGTATTGAGCTTTCCCTGGACTTTGAAATAGAACAGAGGAAAAAGGAGCAGACAGAGGATCATCCCTCTTCTTCCGCTTCATCCTCTTCAACGGAAATGGAAACCATTCCGGAAGAGAGGAGTTTTGAACCTCATCCCCAGCTCAGAGCCGATTACACCTTTGATAACTTTGTAATCGGTAACAATAACTCCTTTGCGGCCAATGCTTCCCGGGCCATTGCAGAAAACCCCGGCTCTAAATACAATCCCTGTCTCATCTATGGAGGTGTAGGTCTCGGGAAAACACATCTTATGCAGTCCATAGGGAATGACATTCATAAGAATAAAAGGGATATGAAGATCGTATTCGTCCCCGCTGAAACATTTATTAACGACTTTATAGATTCCATCAATTCCAAAAAACAGACCTCCTTCAAGAATAAGTACAGAACGGCTGACGTTCTCCTTATTGATGATATTCATGATCTTCAGGACAAAAAAGGAACTCAGGAAGAGCTTTTCCATACCTTCAATGCTCTCTACGATGCCAACAAGCAGATGGTATTCACCTGTGACCGTCCGCCTTCGGAACTGAAAAATTTTGCAGATCGTCTGAAAAACCGCTTTGTCAGAGGATTGAATGTAGATCTGCATCCGCCAAATTATGAGACAAGATACGCCATCCTTAAAAAGAAGATGGAAGACAAGAACGTCAGCATAGCCGACGATATCCTCGAATTGATAAGTGAGAATATCAATACAAATATTCGTGATCTGGAAGCGGCTTTAACCAGTATTGTCGCCTATGCCGAACTGGTAAGGAAGGAAATAACACCTGAGATTGCCCGGCAGCAGCTTAAACAGTTCTTTTCCAGTCCTATCCAGACAAATATTACCATAGACAAGATACAGAAGCAGGTTTCCGAGTACTTCAACGTCACACTCAGTGATCTTAAAGGAAAGAAAAGAACCAAACAGATTACCTTTCCCCGTCAGATTGCCATGTATATCATTCGCGAGATTACCGACTTCTCCACTACGGAGATAGGACTTGAGTTTGGAGGAAGGGATCATACAACGGTTATGCACTCCTGTCAGAGGATAGAGGACAGGATCAAAACGGATTCAACCATTGAACCCACGATCCAGGAACTTATACGTTCCATTAAGGAGACTTAAGTACTGTGGAAAAAGCTGTGAATTCAGGCTCAGGTTTTCCCCATTAATAAATATGAAAGGCTTTATAAGCTTTCATTAATGAATAATGTGGAAAACTCATTCAATGAATTCCCAGCTTATTAACAACCTTAAAATCAAGTGTTAACGTAATTTATCCCTTGAATTCACAAATTCACAGGCCCTATTATTACTATTACTCTTGAATTTAATAATTAAGTAATAAGAGATATTCCCCGTTTTTGTGTAAAAACTGGGATATTTGAAATACATTTATTCTGTACAACACGGAAATTATTTTTTATTATTCTTCATATACTGCTAACAGGGGAAACAAATGAAATTTATCTGTGATAAAAGTGTTATTGTAAAAGAGATATCCATAGCTCAGGAGATAATATCCTCAAGGAATGCACTTTCCATCTTGTCCAATGTTCTTCTGGAAGCCCGGGATGATGCTCTGATTATCAAGGCTACCGATTTAAAGGTAGGGTTTGAAACCAGAATCCCCGCTGTCATCGATATTCCAGGGAGCACTACCGTATTTTGTGATAAGTTCCTCGGTATACTCAGATCTCTTCCTGATGGAGAGATAACTTTTGAACAGAATGAGAATGAGCGGCTTTCCATCAAACCTGCCGATAAAAAAATTGTTTTTGAACTGAACTGCATCTCTGCCGAAAAGTTCCCTGAACTGCAGAACATAGAAGATGACAGCTACTTCGAAATTTCCCAGAATCTTTTCAATGATATGATTTCCCAGACCATTTTCTCTATTTCCATGGATGAGGCCCGTTACTTTATGAACGGTGTCTATATGGAGAAAAATGATTCTGCCCTTCTTATGGTTGCCACCGATGGAAGACGGCTTTCCTATATTGCCGTAGATCCTGAGTCTGATATTAACGATTTCTCAGGAATTATCATTCCTCCCAAGATTCTCAATCTGATTAAAAAGCTTTCCTCCGGAGAAGGCAACCTCTCTCTTGCGGTTACTGAAAAGACTATTTATGTCAAATTCGACAATCAGAAAATTACTTCCACCCTTATTGAAGGTCAGTTTCCCAACTTTTCCAGAGTTATTCCCGAGAGTCAGGAGTATAATGTTGTCATTGAGAGATCTTCTCTTAATGAGGCCCTAAAACGTGTCTCTCTTCTGGCGGAACAGAAATCCAAAAGAATTTATCTCACTTTCAGTGAGGGCAATCTTAATCTCAAGTCGGAAGAGAGCGAGATCGGTATGGCTGACGAGGATATTCCCTGTGATTATGCCGGTGAGGAGATTAGACTGGCTGTCAATTACATCTACCTTCAGGATCCTCTGAAGGTTATCAAAGAAGATTCCCTGAAACTGGAATTTTCCGAATCCAATAGAGCCATTACTCTGAAGAGCAATCCTGAAGGGGATTACTTCCATATCATTATGCCTATGCAGATGGACTGAGTTTGGGATTTGATTCTGTAAAGATCAGTCATTTCAGAAACCTGGAGGAGCAGACCGTAGATATCTCCTCCAGGGAAATTTTTCTGGTAGGAGAAAATGGACAGGGAAAGACGAATTTTCTGGAACTGCTCTATTTTCTCTGCTACGGATCCTCATTCAGAAATAAAAATGACAGAAAACTCATCATGGAGGGAGAGGATAATTTCTATCTTGCCGGTCGTTTTAAGCACTCCGATGATTTAATCTCCAGCCGGGTAGAAGTTTCTCTGGATGAAAACGGAAAAAAAATTCGGTTAAACGGAAAAAGTGTAAGAGACAGAAAAGACATCCTCGCCAATATGCCCTGCATTGTTTTCTGCCATAATGATCTTTATTTTGTAAACGGGAACCCAGAAAAAAAGAGAATCTATCTTGATCAGTGTCTCAGTCTTCATGATTCATCCTATATCAATGAGCTGAGGGATTACAGGAAGGTCTTGAGAGAACGAAACTATCTTCTTAAGCAGGGAAACAGGTCGCTTCTGACTGTTTATTCACAGCAGCTGGTAGAAAAAGGTCTTATTCTTCAAAAAAAAAGAGAGGGACTCATCCGTTTTCTCAATGATTCCTTTCCGGAATACTATAAAAGAGTCAGCGATACGGATTTGAATCTTTATATTTCCTACAAACGTTCCTGGAAAGATGATGATAGTGATTCAATTCTTAAATCCCTGAACGGCAGAATGGAACAGGAGTTTCGTTACGGCCTTACCATGTCAGGTCCACACAGAGACTCATTTTCTCTTTTTCATGAAGAAGGAAGGGATTTTATTGATATGGCTTCTACGGGACAACTCAGAATCATTTCCCTTATCTTAAGGATTCTACAGTCTGAATATTACCAGCAGTCTACAGGTAAGGATCCTGTTTTTCTTGTGGATGATGTCCTTCTTGAACTGGATCCGGAGAAAAGAGAGAGAATGATGTCCCTATTTCCCCGTTACGAACAGATATTTTATACTTTTTTACCGGGATTTATCAGAGAAATCAAACGCGATGCTCTGTACTATGAAGTCAAAAACGGGAAACTGGAGAAGTCAGATGGAAAAAGCTGAAGATATTATATCCGCTCTTTTTAACAACTCTTCCTCGGAACATGGTTCATTTGTGAAAATTTCCAAAAACTGGAGATATCTTGTGGGAGATGAAAGACTGGGGGATCATTGCCGTCCTGAAGATATTGAAGGGGGGAATATGCGCATCTCCTTCGATCATCCAGGATGGATCCAGAGTTTCAAGATGAATCAGATTACTATCCTCAAAAGGATCAATAAACAGTATCCGGAACTTAAAATACAGTCTCTTACCCTCTATCTCAAGGATGGCAATAAGGTGCCGCGCAGAATAAAGAAGGCGGAAGAGCCTGTTCCTGAGGAGAAGAAAAAAACTGTAAAGGCTGATTTTTCAGGCATTGAGGATGATGAATTGAAAAAAAGATTGATGGATCTTAAGAAAAAAATGGAAAATGGCTGATTATATGAGTGTTTCACTGGAATATCAGCTTGTACTATTCCCTTGGATTGTGGTTAAATAGGCAGTATTCGCGTCAGCTCCGTTTTCCATGAGTTGACAGATGGATTACATAAATTTATATTAAGCAAACTAATTACATTTGACTGTTTTTGAGGAGAGTTAAAATATATGAAACGGACTTATCAGCCCAGTAAAACAAAAAGAAATAGAAAATTCGGATTCCGGGCCAGAATGAAAACCAAATCCGGAAGAGCGGTACTTGCCAGAAGAAGACGCAAAGGTAGAAAGAAACTTTCTGTCGCCGATGAAAGAAAGCCTTACTAAGAAAGAGCGTTTAGGCAAAAAATCCGATCTTAATAAAATCTTTGCAAGTGGCAGTGTATGTAAATGCCGCGGCGCAAAGATTTTATTTTTAAAGAGCTCTTTACCTTACAGCCGTTTTGCCGTGACCATCGTCAGAAAATTCGGAAATGCGGTTGAAAGAAATTATGCGAAAAGAATTTTCAGGGAATTTTACAGAAAGACAAAAATAGGGCTGAAAGGCTCTTATGATATTGTTTTTGTAGTTTATGCCGGAGAATTTTCTTATCAGGACAGGTTGGATCAGTTCAACCGATTAATGAAAAGAGCCGAAATTGCTGAGATTAATTAGTTTTCTATTCAGCAGACTTATATTACTTTTTATTATTATCTATAAAAAGATGATATCCCCCTGGCTACCGCGGTCATGCAGGTTTTATCCCAGCTGTTCCAGCTATGCTCAGGAGGCTGTCGGAAAGTACGGACCCTGGAAGGGGTCCTGGCTTGCTATAAAAAGGGTCTTGAAATGTCATCCCCGAAATCCCGGCGGATATGATCCTGTACCGTAAATATTTGGAGTTATAATGGATAAAAATACCTTTCTGGCCATTATATTGTCAGTAGTTGTCATTTCAGTCGGTTTTGTCATTCAGACAACCTTTTTTATGCCTGAAGATATTGTTCAGACCGAACAGAGCACAGAAGCTGTTGCTGAGGTTGAAACTGTTCAGACTGAAGCTGTAGAAACACAGCAGCCCGCTGCGATAACAGACAATGTAGAGTTCGATGCCGGCGATGAAAACTATGTTTCCCGCACAATCGAAGTGGAAACTGATCTTTATAAAATTGTTTTTGAAACCGACGGTGCCATTATCAGCTCCCTGAAACTCAAGGAACATATGGATGGTGATAAGCCTGTGGAAATGATTCTTTCAGGTGATACAGACCTCGGTTCTTTCGGTTTATCCTTTGGTGAAACTACAGACTCCTATAGAACAGAGAGTTATGACTATATCCATGAATCCGGAAGTGATGAGTATATTTTTGTCAGAAATTACAGAGTTAAACTTTCAGACGGCTCTCTGAGCGAGCCTTTTCAGCTGAAGAAAAGTTATATCTTCTATCCCGGGGAATATATGTTTGAGGTGAGAGTGGAGATGATAAACTCCGTAAACTCCTCCATCCCCCTGAACTACAGCGGAATAGCCTATACACTGGGAACCGGTCCCCAGATTGGCCCCGATTTCAAAAAACTTGACGGAAGAAATGAGTATAGAAAATACTTCTCCCTTTCCGGTGACAAGAGAAATCAGGAGAAGATGAAAAACAATACGGGAAGCACAAACGAGCAGATCAAATGGGCGGCTATCGCCGGTAAATATTTTGCACTTATAGGTATACCAGGATCGGGAACTTCCAGTGTAATCTGGTCCAATGCTCCCGTAGCCGATATTGATGAAGCTTCCAGAATGTTCTTTGTAAGATCCTCTACGAAAAGTTCCAGAGTGGAAGACGTATACCGTTTCTATATGGGACCCAAGAATAACAAGGAACTGGGTAGATACAATAATTCCACAGACAACAGCTTTGGATTTTCCGATATGTATATGGATAAGGCCGTGGACTCAAGTTCCTGGCTGGGCTGGCTTGAAGCCATTCTTAAGTTTTTCCTGAAACTGTTCTACGGCATGATTCCCAATTACGGCGTTGCCATCATCCTGCTGACTATTCTGATTAAGGTCATCTTTTTCCCCATTACCCATAAAAGTTATGAGTCTACCGGAAAGATGCAGGCCATTCAGCCCAAGATTAAGGCTCTTCAGGATAAGTACAAGAATGACCCGAACAAGTTGAACAAGGAAATGGCGGATCTCTATAAAAGAGAAGGTGTCAATCCCATGGGCGGCTGTCTTCCTCTTCTGATTCAGATGCCTATCTTCTTTGCCCTTTATGGCTTGCTTAATAAATATTTTGATCTTCGCGGCGCCATGTTCATCCCCGGATGGATTACCGACCTTTCGGCTCCCGAATCAATTCTTAATTTTGGTAATTTTACACTGCCCCTGCTGGGATGGAATGATCTGAGGCTACTGCCCATCCTTTATCTGGGAACACAGCTCCTGATGAGCAAGTTTACCCAGGCTCCCAGCGGAGGAGGTCAAAGTGCGGCTCAGACTAAAATGCTTACTCTGGGTATGCCCATAATGTTCTTCTTTATCCTTTACGATATGCCCGCGGGGCTGCTGATCTACTGGACTTTCTCCAACATCCTGACAGCCGCACAGCAGGCCTATATCAGCAGCAGAAGGAAGAAACAGAACGCATAACAGAGTAGGCTCCTGTAATGAAAATCGATAACCAGGAGTTATTTTATGGTAAAAGAATATGAAGCAAAAACAGAAAGGGAGGCTATAGAAAAGGCAGCGGCTGATCTTGGAATGGACCAAGATCAGTTTGATGTTGAGATCGTAGAATCCGAGCAGCACGGTTTTTTCTTTAAAAGGGGAACCGTCAAGATCAAGGTTTATGTGGATGAACCCGAGTCTTCCTCAGCTTCCGAGACCATCGAACCCTCGGGTGATATTGAAAGTCAGCTGATTAGTTTTTTAACAAAAACAATTGAGCTGATGGGATATCCCGGAGAAGTCAGTATTGCTTTCAGAGACAAGGGAAAGATCGGCCTCGAGATTAAATCGGAGCACTCAGCCATTCTTATTGGTAAAAAAGGTAAGAACCTTGATGCTCTTCAGATGCTGGTTAATGTTTTCGCCAGTAAAATTGGTGGTAGCAGCTACAGTGGAAAGGTAATTATAGATACTGAAAACTACAGACAGAGACGTGAGGAAAATCTGATACGTCTGGCCGGGAAAACGGCCGATCAGGTCTGTAAGACCAGATCTTCCAAGCTTCTGGAGCCAATGAATCCCTTCGAAAGAAGACTGATTCATATGGCTTTGAACGATATGGATGAGGTTATCACCAAGAGTGAGGGCGAGGGTCTGTATAAGCAGGTCAGAATCATCTATAAGGGAAGTAGTCACTGATATCAGCTGACTCTTGAAAAAAACCGGATGTTTTACATCCGGTTTTTTTGTGTCCGGCCCGTTAAAAAGCTACAGAGTGAAAAAAGGCTGTCTCTATATGATATGAACCCCTTTTGTTGGACACAAATCCAACAGAAGGGGTTTTTTATGAGATTTTCAGAACAGGAAATAATTTATGCAGTCAAACGTGTACTTGAAGAAGGTATTTCGTTAAAAGATTCAGCTAAAGAGATAGGAATATCCCTAACGACTCTACAACTCTATGTAGCAAGGGCCAGAGAACATGGATATAGCTGTTTAATGAAATCTGCTTATACAACCTATCATGGAAGGTTTAAAGTTTATGTTGTAGAGTTTATGAGAGAGAATCATTTATCTTCTTATTCAGCTGCAGCTCACTTTGACTTAACGAGATCTATGATTCAAAGATGGGAACGAAAGTATCTAGAAGAGGGCCCTGAAGCCTTGTACGAAGAACGCAGAGGCAGAATAACCATGAATCAAAAGCAGAGAGGAAGACCACCAAAACTGGAGAAGCAGGTGGAAGAGGATCTGATCGCTGAGAATCAACGCTTGAGAATGGAGAATGAATTCTTAAAAAAACTCAACGCCTTAGTTCAGGAAAGGATAAAGCGCGAAGAAAAGAAATAATCCTGGTTATTGATGAACTGAGGCATAAATACAGACTTGAAAATCTATTAGAATTCGCCAATATTGCACGGAGCAGCTACTACTATACTCGAAATGCGATTTCGAAAGAGTCAAAGCATTTCCAAGATAAAGAGAATATTAAGACAATATATCATTCACACAAAGGAAGATATGGCTATCGAAGAATCACTCTGGAACTCAGAAATCAGGGGATTATTCTGAATCATAAAACTGTTTTACGGCTTATGAATGAACTCGGGATTCATGGCAAGGTGAAAAGAAGGAAATATCGGTCATACACAGGACAGGTAGGTAAAATTGCTCCGAATATATTAAACAGGAATTTCATAGCGAATAGACCGTATCGTAAACTTACAACTGACGTAACCCAGTTTTCTATTGCATCGGGTAAAGTTTATCTCTCACCAATTCAGGACTTATTTAATGGAGAAATCATTAGCTATAGCATTAGCAAACATCCTGTCTATTCACAAATCAGCGATATGCTCTCAAAGGCCTTTTCTATAATTCCTAACGGTTCAGGAGCCTTATTGCATTCGGATCAAGGCTGGCAGTATCAGATGAGATATTACCAGAAGGCTATTAAAGATAGAGGTATCATTCAAAGTATGTCTAGAAAAGGTAATTGTCTTGATAACTCTCCGATGGAAAGCTTTTTTGGAATACTGAAGAATGAAATGTTCTATGGTCATGAAAAAGAGTTTCGGAGCTATGAGCAACTGAAGCAAGCTATTGAAAGTTATATCTACTATTACAATTACAAAAGGATAAGAGAGAAATTAAAAGGACTGAGTCCTGTACAATACAGAATTCAGTCCTTAAAATAACTAAGTAGCTGTCCAGCTTTAAGGGGTCACCTCAATATGAGACAGCCCCTTGTACACTACAATTATCCAGACCTTAGCCGAACATGGAGAAGAGCTTTGTCTTCAGTTCGGAGCTGCTGTTGCTGATCTTTTCAGATTTCTTTTCAAGATCCTTTACGGCCAGAAGGGATTCCGGAAGCTCCGCATCCTGTCCCACGGCCTGCTTGTAGACCTCGGTAAACTTGCCGGGATGGGCCGTCGAGAGAACGGTAATGGCCGAGGATGCATCTCTACTATCCATGGCGGCCCTGATGCCGACGGCGGTATGGGGACAGGCAGCATAACCGTACTTGTCGGCCAGAAGCTTCATGGTGTCCAGAGTGGTCTCATCGTTCACCATAACGCCGCTTATATCCTTTCTCATGGCCTCGACATCGTCACCATAGAGGGTCTGCATCCTTTCAAAGTTGCTGGGAGCACCCACATCCATGGCATTGGACCAGGTTTTTACGGAAGCCCTGGGAGAGTAGACCGCCTTCTCAAGGTATTCGGGAACTACATCGTTTCTGTTGGTGGCCGCTATAAATCTATCCACATTGAGTCCCCATGATTTGGCGTAGAGACCGGCGGTAAGATTTCCGAAATTACCGCTGGGAACACAGAATACATTCTTGAGATTTTCATTTCTCAGCCGGCTCTCTCCCCATATATAGTAAAAGGACTGGGGAATCAGACGTCCGAGATTGATGGAGTTGGCGGAGGAGAGATTGATGGAAGCCAGTTCGGGATCGGTAAAGGACTCCTTTACCATTCGTTGGCAGTCATCAAAGGATCCTTCCACTTCAAGGGCGTGGATATTTCTGCCCAGGGTGGTCATCTGTTTCTCCTGGAGGGGACTTACCCGACCGCTGGGATAGAGAATCACCACATCGATATTCTCCTTCTCATAGAAGGCTTTGGCCACGGCACTGCCCGTATCACCCGAGGTGGCGGTCAGAATAACGGCTTTGTGGTCTTCGTTCTTCAGGAAATACTCCATGGAACTGGCAAGAAAAGAGGCTCCGAAGTCTTTGAATGCGGAACTGGGTCCATGGTAGAGTTCAAGGATATTCAGATTCTCTTCCAGCTGAACGAGCCTGGGTGAGAAGGGGAAGGCCCGCTCCGCCAGGGCAGCCGCATCTATTGCAGGTATTTCGTCACCGAGAAGGTTTTCAATCATCCGGGATGCGATGGCATTGAATGAGGAGTCTTTGCCAAATCCAGCAAATACATCCCTGAGATCGGGAGTTTCCAGGGGGTAGAAGAGGCCGCCGTCGGGTGAAAGACCCTGAAACAAAGCCTCTTTGAAACTGACCTTGCGATTGATATCTCTGGTGCTTGCAAATTTCATATTATTTCCTTTATTAACCGATGAATTTTCTGTGTACCGCATTCAAAGCGGCGTTTTTATCCTTCTGATGTATAACGAAGGATATATTTCTCTCAGATGATCCCTGGGCTATGGCCAGGATGTTTATTTTCGCATCGCCTACGGCACTGAAAAGTTTTCCTGTCAGCCCCACTTCACCAATCATATTTTCACCGATTACAGCAATGATAACCAGATTGTTCACCACTTCAATGCTTTGTATCTTTCTATTGTGAATGGCTGTCTCAAGATTAGCATTGAGCTTATCAATGGCGCAGTCTACCTCTTCGGTTCTGCAGAGAACAGAGATACTATGTTCGGAAGAAGCCTGGGTAATCATGATGATATTCACGTCAGCCTCGGCCAGAGAGCTGAAAATCTGAGAAGCCATACCCGGCATACCCATCATACCGCCGCCCTCCACATTGATAAGGGAGAGGTCTTCTATGGAAGCTATTCCCGTAATAATTCTGCTGTTCTTTCCGTCCTTATTGGTTATAACAGTACCGATGGCAGAAGGGTTGAGTGTATTTTTAATATAGACGGGGATATTTTTATCCATGGTGGGAACGAGGGTATAGGGATGAATAACCTCGGCTCCGAAGAAAGAGAGTTCCATGGCTTCTTCAATGCTCAGCTCAGGGATAACGAAAGCATTTTCTACAATTCTGGGATCCGCCGTCAGTACACCGTCCACATCGGTCCAGATCTCCACTTTGTCCGCATCGATAGCGGCTCCTATGATGCTGGCGGTGTAATCGCTTCCGTTTCTGCCGAGAGTTGTCGTCCTTCCGTCGGGATCGGAAGCTATAAAACCGCAGATAACAGGTATTCTGTTTTCTAGATTTTTTAAACGGTTCTGTATGCTTTTATAACTAAGGGGAAAATCAACATTGGCTTTTCCATAGTTACTGTCCGTCTTTATTATATCTCTTGTATCGATATACTCGGCGGGTATGTCCTGGGAGTTCAGATAAGCGGCAACCTGTGTGCAGTTCATCCGCTCGCCAAAGCTCATGACAAGGTCCATGGACTTGCTTGAGCATTCACGGACAAGTTCCACACCGTGGAGAATTTCACTGAGATTCTGAATCATGGTGGAGAATGAATTCTCCAGAGATTCAGGAATATGGGAATCAAAAAGATCCTCCATACACTCTCTGTGTTTATTACGAATCTCCTCAATATTATTCTTATATTTTTTGTTTCCCGTTTCAGCCAGATCGGCCGCCTCGACAAGAAGGTTTGTTACGCCTTTCATGGCGGACAGGACTAGGCCCGATGTTTTTTCCTGTTGAACGATAGAAACTGTCTGTCGGATTTTATCGGCATCTGCAAGAGAGCTGCCGCCGAATTTTTTTACAATCATGAAGAGATCCTTATTCATTTGCTTATTATGATTTTTTATATCATTTTTTTGGTCAAATTATCTATACCTGAGATATCTTAGCTGATAGGATTAGGTATAAATATCAAGATAAATTCTTAAATAAGTTCCTTATTCGGGAGGAACTTATGTTTAATGGTGAAAACAATTTATGCATAAATATGAAATTGAGGGAAGTTTTCCTGTAAAGGGAAAGATAAAAGCCAGCGGTAATAAAAACGCCGCTCTTCCCTGTATTGCCGCCGTTCTGCTGACAGATGAAGAGGTGGAACTGAAAAATATTCCGGATATAGAAGATGTCAGAGTCATGTGTGAGATTCTGGAGGATTTAGGCTGCCGTGTTGAAAAAACTGGAAAAAACACACTCCGTTTCAAGACGACTGACCTGAAGTCTGAAGTTTCTGAAAATCTGGCTTCCGCCGTAAGAGCTTCTATTCTGTTTGCAGGACCGCTTCTGGCTAGAACGGGAAAGGTTGTCCTTGCTCCTCCGGGAGGAGATGTTATCGGTCGCCGTCGTCTTGATACCCATTTTCTTGCCTTAAGCTCTCTGGGAGCCCGGGTTGAGATAAACGGACAGTTCACAATTACCGCCAATAAGCTGGTGGGTGTCGATCTCTTTCTTGATGAAGCTTCTGTTACGGCTACGGAGAACGCCATAATGGCCGCTGTTCTGGCAGAAGGTAAAACGGTTATCAGAAATGCAGCCTCGGAACCCCATGTTCAGGATCTCTGTCATATGCTTAACGGCATGGGAGCAAAGATAAGCGGTATAGGCTCGAATATTCTCTATATTGAGGGAGTTGATAAGCTTGGTTCCGTTTCCTTTACCATTGGAGCCGATTTTATGGAAGTGGGCTCCTATATCGGACTGGCTGCGGTAACAAGGGGAGAACTGGAAATAGAACAGGCCAATCCAGAGCATATGAGAATGTGCAAGATCGCCTTCGGAAAGCTGGGTATACACTGGCAGTCCGAGAATAACACCATCTATGTTTCTCCCAACCAGCCGATGAAGGTCAGCAGTGATATGGGTGGGATGATTCCCCAGATAGATGATGCTCCCTGGCCCGGTTTTCCGCCTGATCTTACAAGTATCATTACCGTTGTAGCCACACAGGTGGAGGGGACGGTACTTATCCATGAAAAGATGTTTGAATCAAGAATGTTCTTTGTGGACAAACTCATCTCAATGGGTGCAGGAATTATACTCTGTGATCCTCACAGGGCCGTTGTGAGCGGTCCCAGAATACTCAGTGGTTCCGATCTTGTTTCTCCTGATGTGAGGGCCGGTATGGCCATGGTTATCGCTGCTCTCTGCGCCAGAGGAAACAGCACTATTCAGAATGTCTATCAGATAGAAAGAGGATATGAGTCCCTGGTGGATAAACTGCAGAGTCTTGGTGCTCATATCCGGAGAATACAGGATTAAATACAAACTTTACACAGGTTATCCACAAGGGAATTTTCAAATTCTTGAAAATTCCCTTTTTTTATTTCTATATGGAATTTTAGGTATTAAAATATTAAATCTTTATCTAGTAATAATTTAAAAAGAATATTCTCATTAATGTATAAAAGTATAAACTGTTAGAATCATCAAAATTAATATGAAAATTTGAGATATTAAGGTTTTATCCACAGTTATGCACAAGTTATCCACATGTTGCTTTGAAACAGTAGCCTGTGGAACGTTTGTTTTCTATTACAAAAGATTTTCCGTATATATCAGGCAGGCAGTTCAACAGTACCGTTCTGATATGATTAATATGAACATGGAGTGAATTGGTATAATTGGGACTGGTCATTCCCATTTTCTCTCTTATTTCATTATATGTGAGTATTTTGTTGGCATGGTTCATCAGAAGATATAATAAACGGGTCTGGAAACTACTGAGATCAACGATCCCGGAATCAATAGTAATAAACTCTCTGCAGTAGCTGATAACATGGTTATCAACTTTCAGAACTGAAATATTCTTTTTTGATGAGCTTCGTATTATCAGCTCTTCACAATCCCAGGGATCCTTAAGGAAGTCTTTGGCCCCCGCCAGAAAAGCTGCTGCCAGGCTGCCGGAATTTCCGAAGGCAATGATTTTATGTGATTCAATATCATCCCTGTTCTCAATCAGTATCTGTGACGGTAAAATCAGTGTTCCCGGAAAGGAAGGGGAATCCAGCTTTTCGAGAAAAAGGGATTCGGCATACCATTTTTTATATTTCAGTTTCAACTCAGCCCGTATTGAGGGAGGAAACTGTACACAGTAATGACGGTAGCCCATAAAAAAACCGGGTTACTACCCGGTTTTTGTCTATCCCAGAAAAACCTGGCCCGTATTATCAATGGCCAGTATGGTTTTGCACTCGCTGCATCTGAAGCGTCCGGGCTTTGTTGCCTTCAGCTTTTTGGAACAGATGGGACAGCGGAAAATCTTGGGAAAGATGTCGCTGGATTTGGTTTCTCCTTCGCTTTCAAAGAAAGCAACTGCCTCATCAAGATTATCTTTGATATTGAAGAACTGGGAGAAGCCGAGAAGCTGAAAAACCTCATACACCTTGGGCTGAATTTCAAGGAGTACCAGATTTCCGCCTCTGGGTTTAACTGTTTTAAGGAATGCGGTAAATGATCCGATTCCCGTACTGGATACATAATTGAGACTTCCGCAATGGAAAATCAAACGGGTATATCCGGCTTCTATTGCCTTGTTGACTCGCTTTTGGAAGAGATTGGAGTTGTAGGTATCAATATAACCAGTCAGGTAGAGAACAAGGCAGCCTTTGACTGAATCTATCTTCTGCAGACGTATCTTTAGACTGTCATCTTTCTCTATATCAAAACCGGGTACGATCTCGTTGTTTCCACTCATATAAATTTCACCTTTAGTATTGTAGGTATTACTACTCGAATATACATCCCTTATTCTATTAATCTGCTAATGATTTGTCAAATAATTAAAAAGATAATTTTTTTATTTAAGGATACTTAGAAGCATTAACTTGATAAGGGTGGAGAGTGAATGTAATATTAATACAAGGAAAAAAATCCAAGGAAAGATAATGAAAAGACTCCGGCTGCTTCTTATCGCTGTTTTAGTACTGGGATCGGCTGTCTCCGCTACGGCACAGGCACTTGATGATCTGAAATTCTCTATTACGGTAAAGGATTTAGCTCTCATGTCGCCCATGGAACTCGATGAGCTGGCGCAGAGCGGAAAGTGGCTCCTTCTTGACGGTTCTCTGGCCGCTCTGACAAGGCTTTCGGCTGAAGATGAGGATTATCTTCTGGATGCGCGTCTTATTCAGGGTGAATGGATGGGCCTTGAAGATGTAAGAAAGTATGATTGTCATCTTATCTTCCAGGGTAATGAATGGCAGGAAATCATTCCTGAAAAAACTCCCCGCAGGGTTCAGGAGGGACAAATCCTGCTGAACAACCGCGTTCTTGTTCTGGCAAAGGTCATGGGATATGAAGTGATAGACAAGCGACCCGTAAGTTATCTTTTGGTGAGTAAAATAAGGAAACTGCAGTAAAGCCTTACCTGAATGATATATGCTCTGATTCGATTAGAGTCAGATCGCCGGACATTATTTCTGCGCGTCTTATAATCGTTTTCAGTTCTCTCACATTTCCCGGCCAGTGATATTCCAGGAGTTTCATCATTGCATCAGGACTGAACTTTTTTACAGAACTGTTTTGTGAAAGAAAGAATCCGGCAAGCTGGGGGATGTCCGACTTTCGTTCAGCAAGCCCCGGAACTCTGATTTTCAGAATATTAAGCCGGTAGTAGAGGTCCTTTCTGAATTTACCCCTATCCATCATGGTCGTAATATCTCTGGATGTGGCCGTTATTATCCTCACATCAACCATATGACTTTGTGTACTGCCCAGAGGAGTCACCCTTTTATCCTCCAGTACCCGGAGAAGTTTAGTCTGCATATAAAGAGGCATATCCCCGATCTCATCAAGGAAAAGGGTTCCCCTGTCTGCCGCTCTCAGATAACCTGAACTGTTCCTGTCGGCTCCCGTGTAGGCTCCCTTAACGGCTCCGAAAATTTCCGATTCAATAAGAGTTTCAGGTATGGCACTGCAGTTTACAGGAAGGAACGCTCCTGTTCTGCCGCTCTTGAAGTGCAGTGCCCGGGCCGTTATATCCTTACCCGTCCCTGTCTCTCCCAGGATGATGACCGTATCATTAAGTGGTGCAAAAAGACTTATATCTCTTCTTATTTTCCTGATACATCTGCTGGTGCCGATAATTCCCATATTATCGCCGCTTTCAGTTTCGGATGAAAGGTTTTCTCTGCAGCAGGAAAGGAGAAAGTTTCTGATCTTCTTTTCTGTAACAGACTGACAGTATATAACGCCATGCTGCGCCATTGCGGCGATGCTGCTGTGGGAATCATCTTTGCACCCTATCAGAAGGATTCTGCCTGATTCCATATTTCCGGCTATCCTGTCCCACTGGGATAGTGTGAAAAGGGATAACTGTGTGATAATGGCGTCGGGCTGAAAGGAATTGAGCAGAGGGGGAGTCAGGACACTAACGTTCTGGTGCTCTGCAAACTCGGGAATAAGAGGAGTGAGAGCATTCAGGTTTCTTTCATCAAGACAGCATAATATTAACATATACCCATCTTTTATCACTCCCTATCGGTGATCTGAAAACAGTTCTGAATGAGATTAAGTTCTTATCAGTATATAAATATTCACTATTAGAAAAGGAAAAGCTATATAACTTTTGTCAGGGGTAGGGTAAATCAATCGATTACATTCAAGAATTCATGGATTTCTTTCCACTCTATCTTCAGATAATTGGAAATTGACTTACCCAGTTTCTGGCGGAAGAAGGGGAGTATCAGTACAAGGCCGATCAGGGTTCCTATTATACCGGGCAAGATAAGCAGAAAAGAGATAAAGAGAACAGAAGGTATGGTGTTGTAATAAAATTCTGAATAATAGTTGTTTTCTGTATTAATCCTGATAATCTCCAGATTTTTTCTCAGCATCCTTTTCGAAATAAAGAAACCGACGAGGCTCAAAGCCGTCAGTGCAGCCAGAAAAAGATATTCGCCCAGATAACGGGAAACCATGATTATCAGAATAAAATCCAGAAAAGGAACAAAGGCGGCAAAAAGAATAATATAAAGAAATTTCACCGTATAATCGGGATTGAGGACTTTCAGGAGAATTTTAATATCCAGCATGGTGGGATCCTATCATTATTGTATTGATGGGGCAATGATTCAGCGCATTCTAATTTTTTCTATGGTGAGCATCAGAAAAAACAGAATATGACGGACGAGCAGCCAGGGAAGCACTATAGACAGTACGGCCTTGCCCGCCAGTTTTCCAGCGGAGCTGTTTACAGGTTTTGCTTTTTTTCCGGAAAAGACCTCAAAACAGGTGCGTCCCCAAAGGTGAATCCCCCGGGAGAGTTCCTTCCGGTTTCTATAGAGCCACAGATTGTTTCCCTTGAGGCCCTTGCCGGTGAGAAGGAGAGAAGGAGACGATTTTCTAACGGCCATCAGAATATCTTCTTCCTCCAGGGAGGAGAAACTTCCGGCGTAGCGGCCCACTATCTGAAGGCCGGGAAAGGACGCTCTGAGATTGGAATCAGACTTGAGGATATTCTTCTTTCTTGAACCCAGGATATACAGAGACTTACCCGTCTTTTCAAGAACTCCCAGCAGCCGGATAACAAAGGTGAAGGGATTGAAAAGAGGTGGTTTCTCCAGTTTCAGATAGGACGCTGCGAAGCTGACGGCGGGAGTTATAGGGATATTCAGTCTGGAAGCTCTTAAACAGTCCATATATTCTCTGTTAAACATAGCCTTAATGATATCCCTGTAACTGATGAAACAGATCTGACAGCTGTTTTCCTCTTCAAGCAGAGCCTTTACGGCATCCTCAAGCTCCTCTTCATTCAGCAGATCAATGGGAATGTGAAGAATCTGAATTCTCTTATTCTGGTACATTTATAAGAACTCCATATGCGAAATAACAGCCCCAAGGGCGAATATGCTGGCTGTTTCTGCCCGTAAAACATTATCACCGAGATAGAGGGAAGAAAAGCCTTTTTTCTGCATTATTTCAATTTCTTCAGGGGCAAGACCCCCTTCAGAACCAATGACAAGGGATATCTCATTGATCCCTTCCCGTTGAAGCTGAGTCAGACCCTTTCCTCCCAGGGCCTCCTGATGACAGAAAAACGCTACAGAACTCTCCGTGGTTATTTGAGGGAGATCATCAAACGGGATAAGAGAATTCAGTTCTGTCTGAACAGCTGAACCGCTCTGCTGCTGGGCCTCCCTTATAATCTTTCTCCAGCGTTCGTATTTTTTATCCTCTGTTCCTGAGAATCGGACCTGGGAAAAACGGCTGTCCAGGAGGGTAATGGTTTTCACACCTGCCTCAACGGCTTGTCTGATCATCGTATCCTGTTTTTTACCTTTACAGAGACAGAGGTAGAGATGAATCTCATAATCTCTGACAGTAGAGCTAAGGCATTTTTCTATTATAAGGATACAGCTCCCTTCGGAAACAGAGCTTATCTCTGCCTTGAAGAGAGAGCCCTCTCTGTCCCTGAGGATCAGAGAGTCCCCCGTATTGCTGCGGCGCACACGGCAAAGATAATGAAAATCATCATCCCGAAGAGTGATCTCTGAATTTTCTGTCAATTTCCTATTCAGAATAAATTGCTTCATTCCAGGCCTTTAAGAATCTGAACATGAAACTTTCGGCTGCGGGGACCGTCATATTCGCAGAAGTAGATCCCCTGCCAGGTTCCCAGAACGGCTCTGCCCTGATGAATGGGTATCATAATATGCAGACCCGTAAGAGTTGTTTTTATATGAGCCGCCGAATTCCCTTCCCCGTGACGGTAGTTGTCGGAGAAGGGGATGACTTTGTCAATTTCATAGATCATATCCCTCTGCACATCAGGATCGGCATTTTCATTGATGGTAATCCCTGCAGTGGTGTGGGGGCTGTAAACCATGCACACCCCCTCGCTGATGCCGCTTTCCCGTATCAGTTCCTGAACACGGAAGCTTATATCGTACATTCCCGTCCGGGAATCTGTCCTCAGTGACTCTGACTTTAGCATAAGCTAGTCTCCGATCAGTTCCATGACCTTCTGAAGCGACTTGTCGTACTTGAGGTCAAAGACGGGAGGATTGTCCAGTCTGCGGTTGCTCTCATTTCTGATCATGATGCGCAGAAAATCATCATCAAGAGTGATATCTTCATCTCTCAGATTTCCGATAAACCGGTCTATATCAGTGCTTCCGGGATCCGGATTACCGTCTATAAAACGACCGATTCTGTTCTCTTCAATAAGAGTCTTGTAATCCAGAAGATCGGCATCATCGAATTCCTTTTCCTCTACGACGATATCGGGATCTATACCGGTCTTGTCGATATTAACGCCGCTGGGAGTATAGTAACGGGCCATGGTCAGTTTTATGGCGCTGCTACCCAGCATAAGCATCTGCTGAACAGAACCCTTTCCATATGTGGTCTGTCCGACTATGGTGGCCCGGCCCCGGTCTTTGAGAACACCTGTGAGAATTTCCGAAGCCGAGGCGGAGCCGTTGTCGATAAGAACATAAATGTCCGTACTATCATCCACAAGTGTGCCTTTTTTGGCACGGAAGACCTCGTTTTCTCCCGGAATACGGGAGCGGGTGCTGACAATAGTACCATTGTTGAAGAAAAAGTCTCCGATATCCACAACGGAGTTCAGAAGACCTCCGGGATTACTCCTCACATCGATAATGATAGAGTTGGTTCCCTTCTTCCTGAAATCCTTAAGAGCTTCCTCAACCCTCTCCGTAGTGTAGGGTGTGAACTGAATGATACGCAGATACCCTGTCTTGTTATCGACGTAATCCCATTTGACCGTGGGTATCTCAATTATTGCCCTGGTCAGTACTACATCAAATGTGATGTCCTCACCCCGCAGTATGGTCACATTGACATCCGTATCCGCAGGACCTCTTAAGAGGTTTGAAACCTCATCGGTACTCAGATCTTTGGCGCTCTCACCGTCAATTTTATAAATATAATCGCCCGAGTGAATGCCGGCACGGTAGGCGGGGGTTCCCTCAATGGGAGAGACGACCTTTACATAGGGCTTGCGGCCGTTGGCATTCCCTTCATCAAAAATATCCTTGGATATATAAAGACCGACACCGCCGAACTGACCGCTGGTTGTATCGGTTAGAGATTGAAGTTCCTCTTCGCTTAAATAGAGGGAGTAGGGGTCATCCAGACTCTCAAAAAGTCCTTTCATAGCCCCTTCGAAGAGCTTCTCGGGGGGAACCTCATCCACATAGTTTCTCAATATAAGGTAATAGGCCGTTTCAAAGAGCCTCAGATAGTTCTCAGTACTCAGGCCCGAAGACTGGGCCGCAACGGTCGGAGCAAGAAGAACGACACTAAGAGCCAGTATTAAGGACAAGGTAACGGAAAGCCACATGATCCGTTCTGTCTTTCTTTTCATAAGTTGTTATCCTTTGGGAAGTATTGTAGAGGCTGAGATTTCTTTGTCAACACCTTCACTTGACCTGCCCTGCATTCAGATTTAAACTAAAATACAATTTATATCCCGGACCCTTTCCGGTTTTCCGGCTTCGTTATTTTCAGGTTCTTAATTATAATATGAAACGGGAGTTCGATTCATGCAAGTCATTGCTGTCGCCAGTGGTAAGGGAGGGGTTGGAAAATCTCTTCTTTCAGCTAATCTGGCCATAAGTCTGGCAGATTCAGATAAAAAAGTTGTGCTGACAGATCTGGATCTGGGAGGATCCAATCTTCATCTTGTCATAGGACAGGCTCCTACGAATAACGGCCTTGGTTCCTTTATTAACAACAGCAAACAGAAGATGGAAAACATTGTTCAGGAAACGGACTATAAGAATCTTCGTTTTATTTCGGGTGAGGGAGAAATTCCAGGTGCAGCCAATATCACCACTCCCCAGAAGAAGAAACTGATAAACAGGCTTACTGCACTGGATGCGGACTATCTTGTTATGGATCTGGGAGCCGGTTCAGGGAATACCATTCTTGATTTTTTCCTTATTTCCGGCTGCGGCATTATAGTGACCACCCCCACCCTTACGGCGACTTTGAATGCCTACCTCTTTATCAAGAATGTACTGTTCAGGATGCTCTACTCCTCTTTTGCCAAAAAATCACCGGCCATGGCTTATCTGGACAAGCTGAGAAAGGACGGAGTCTCCCTGCAGAAGGTTTATCTGAATACCCTGCTGGACAAGCTCCGGGAGATCGATCCTGAGGGCGCCGATAATTTTGAGGAGAAGAAAAAGCATTTTCAACCGCGCCTGGTTATGAATCTTCTGGATAACCCCGAGGATATTCAGAAGGCGGACCGCCTGATTGTCTCGGTCCGGGATTATCTTGGAGTGAATCTGGAATTCCTGGGAGTTCTGTACAGGGATGAGTTTCAGAAAAAGGCTCTGAACTCCAGACTTCCTGTGGTCAAGTACAAACCGGGTGCTGTGGTTTCACAGGGGATTCAGAGAATCTGCGATAAGATCCTTGAAATGAAGCTGGAAGAGAATCTTAATATCAGTAATCTCGATATGGAGTACTCCTATCAGTCAGCCGAGATGGAGGCTGAATCAGACTTTAATGATAAAATACAGTCCCTTGAGGAGCTCCTTCACAGCGGAGCTCTCAGTCAGGGAGATCTTATTGAGACCATAAGGATGCAGCAGTATGAGATCAACAAGCTGAAAAAGGAAAACAGATTTGTAAAATCCAAACTTCTGAAAGCGGCGGAAGCGGGATTCAAAGTATAGATATGAGTTATGAATTCAGGGGAAAACTGCGGCTGGAAACCGATGAGCGCTGGCTGTCGGCAAAAATTCATTTTACCCCTATTTTAAGAAGCGACGAAAATCATAGTCTCGAAAGCTTGAGAGAGCTACTGTCATCGGCGGGTATCGTCTTCGGCATTAATGAAGAAAAACTGGAGGAGGCGGCAAAGGAATTTTCCGAGGCCATGGAACCCTATCTGTCGGATGTCGTGGCTCAGGGGATTCCTCCCCAGGCCGGTAAGGGGAAAACCTATGATTTTTCCGTTTTCAAATATCCGGAAAATCTGGAAAATGTCGCTCTGAAGATCAGATCCATAAACAAGGCTCCCCTTATCTACAAAACCATCAAGGTTAAGGTTCAGCAGGATAAGAGAGTAAAAAGTAAAGGGCTCTTCAAGGGCGGTAAAGAGAAGATCATCACCGTGGAGGAAGAGCGGGATAAAAAGGTCCGTGTAGACGTATCTTCGGAGCTTAAGGATCTCGGCTTCTTCAGGAAGGGAGAGGTCCTGTGCAGAATCAGCAGTTCCACATCCGGAGAGGAAACGATCGGCAAGGATCTTAAGGGAAATGATCTACAGCCTCCCAAGGTTATAGAGGGAGAGTTCTGGACCGGTAAGCATGTACTCAATGAAAAAAATGAGATGATTGCCGATGAGACCGGCTTTGCCCGAAAGGGGAAGGATTGGGTGGACATCATCCCTTTTGAAGATCACAGCTGGAAAGTCCGGATCAGTGACAACAAGGCCGACTGTTTTATCGATATTGTCGCCGGTAATGAATCGGCCCCTCCTCCGTTAGTGAAGGATGTTAAAAAAGCCATTGAAGAGACAGGGTTTCCTGCAGCAGATCTTGTGGGGGATAAGAGGATAGAGCAGCTTCTCCGTGAGGGCTGCCGCAGCGGCGGGGCTCAGTCCTACAGTCTTTCCGGTGATAAAGACGGTTCTTTTGATATTGAGATCAACTCCCTGGCCACAGAGGCACAGCTCCATCTGGTGAAAGGATCGGGACGCGGAAAGCCTCTGAATCTGAAGCAGGCCTGGGCCCGTGTCCTTGATCTTAAAATTGCCGGGCTGGAAGCGGAACGGATAAGAGAGGAGATCCTTAATTTTCACGGTTCCCCAGAAAAAGAGATGACCATCCTGCTTGCTCAGGGGAGTGATCCCCGGAGAGGAGACGACAGGGATATCGTAGTAGAAGCCGAATACGTCTCCGATGAGGAGTGCGCACAGATCCGGGAGCGCCTGGCTGCAGATAGGCTTCACTCCTTCAGGGAATATCCGCCGGAAAAGATCGAGAAAATGGCCCATGTCAAAAAAGGTATGAAGCTCTTTCACCTGGGGCAGCAGAAAGGCGGTAAGGACGGTAAGGATATCTTCGGGAATGTGATCAAGGGGATTGAAGGGAATGATCCCATATTGAACGTCTATGAAAATATTATCATGCAGGACGGCGTGGCCAGCTCCAAGATAGACGGCATTCTGGATTACAGTTGCGAAGAGCATGTGTATTCCCTGAGAGTCAGGGAACATCAGGATGCCCGGATAATTGTATCCCTGTCCGAAGGAAATATGAGCGCCACCGTTTCCTTCCTGCCTCCTCAGGGGAGCGGTCTGCCCGTAAACGGGGAGAGAATAAGAGAGGCTCTGGCTGAGAAAGGTGTTGTAAAAGGTATAAAAAACGATGTGATAGAGGAGCTTTCCCGGCAGGCATCCGAAGGGAAAATCGTAACCGATTATACTGTTGCGGAGGGGAAGATTCCCTTTCAGGGTGAACAGAATCTGAAATTTATCGTGGATCTTGAACCAGGGAAAAAAGAATCTGTTCCTGTTGAAAAAGGAGATTCCATTGCCGAACTTTCAAAGGCTGTCGATGATGCCACAGGTTACAATGTGCTGGGCGAGCAGCTTTTCAAAGAAGAGGCAGGCGGTATTGAGCGGGATAGAAATGTTCTTGAGAGTGAGGAGGAGGGAAAGATTATTCTCAAGGCTGGTGTAACCGGACTGCTCTGTATCGATAATAAAAGGCTTTATATCAAGGAAAAGCAGACTATCAGAGGTGATCTCTCACGGAGCAGCGGCAGTGTGAAATTTCCGGGTTCCATTGCGATTTCCGGCTCTGTTCTTTCCGGCATATTTGTTAATGCCGGCCGAGATCTTACGGTTATGGAGGTCGTGGAGGCATCACTTCTGAGTGCTGGCGGTAACATCATGATCGGCAAGGGCGTCAAGGGAGACAGGAAGGCTGTACTGCGCGCGGGAGAGAATATCTCTCTCGGATTTGCCGAGAATACAAATATAATGGTCAACGGCGTTCTCAAAATGAAAAAAGCGCTGATGAACTGTGTTGTAAAATGCAATGGCAAAATTCAGTCTGATTCGGATAAAACCAGAATCATCGGCGGATCAATCAAGGTAAGAAACGGATTGTCCACGGGAAGTATCGGATCAGAAAGAGAAGCCAAGACCCATATATCCTTCGGGCAGGATTATCTTGTGGAGGACCAGATCAATGTGGTGGCCAGAGAGATAGACAGCATCAACGAACAGCTTCCCGAGATAGATATGCAGCTGAAGAACGCTGAGGAGAAGGGGCAGCAGAAACGATTGATGGCCCTGCGGAAAAAGAAGGTTCAGATGCTGAAAATCCTGGAAAAAAAAGGAATCAAAAGCTTTTTTCTGAAGGAAAAATTTGAAATTCATCATGAATCCGAGATCAGGATCAAGGATACGATTTATCCCGGGGTGAGCTTTGAGAGCCACGGACGAACTTTTGAGGTTAAAGAAAAAATGACATCCGTCATTGTTTATTTTGACAGCTCCACCGGTAAGATTAAAACAAAACCCCTTGTCTCCTAGAATATTAATGAGGTGAACAATGCTGTATATATATTTCCCGGAATGGCTGAAACCGGAGATTATTCCGGGACTGCCTGTACGCTGGTACGGTCTGATGTATCTTCTGGCCTTCGGAGTCACTTATCTCCTGTTTAAACGGCAGGTGAATGAGGAGTCTCTGGAGGTCAGTGATGATGAACTCTCCAATCTGTTTTTTTCTCTGATCCTCGGTCTGATCCTGGGGGCCAGGCTCTTCTCGGCTCTTGTCTATGATACCTCGGGTCTCTACTGGCAGAAACCCTGGCTGATCTTCTGGCCCTTCTCCGGGGGGCGTTTTACCGGTCTTCAGGGGATGTCCTATCACGGGGGACTGGTGGGCGCCATAACGGGCGGGCTTATCTTCTGTCTCAGAAACAGATGGTACTTTCCGGCCATGGCGGACCGTATCCTTCTGGGAGTCCCTCTGGGCTATACCTTCGGGAGGTTGGGAAACTTCATTAACGGCGAGCTTTTCGGCAGGGTGACAGAAGCAAAACTGGGAATGATCTTTCCCCATGCTGAACGCTTTTCTCCTGATGAGGCCTGGGTCGTAACCCTGGCAGACAGGATAGGGATGGATATATCCAGCCTTTCGGCAGTCAACCTGCCCCGTCACCCGTCCCAGCTTTACGAAGCCTTTGCCGAGGGTATCCTGCTCTGGGCGCTGCTCTGGTTTGTGCTGCGCGGGCGAAAACGCTTTGAGGGGGCTGTTACAGGCTGGTACCTTATAGGCTACGGCTTCTTCCGCTTCCTGATAGAGTACTTCCGTGAGCCCGATGCGGGGCTTGATTTTCCCATACTGCTGGGAAAACCGTCTCCCAACTATGTTCTTGCGTCTCTCTTTAACTTTACAACGGGACAAATTTTCTGTTTTCTTATGATTTTGAGCGGTATCAGCCTCCTTTTTCTTTTTCGTTATCTGGACAGGCGGAGAACGTCGACGGGACTGAAGGCCTGATGAAGCTGATGAAAAGGCTGATTTTTCTGTTCTTCTTTCTGCCGGTTTTTTCTATTTCCGGAGCTCAGTGGCTGCTGGGAGAAGGTGAGGCCTCTGTCTTTCTTCCCGAGGGTTGGATGCTATACAGCCGGGAAGAAAAAAACAGGATCTCCTTTTGCGATCCTGACCAGACAATCATATTTCAGGTCTCACGCTATGACGGGCATCTTTATGACTCTGATGAGCTTATGATGGAGGAGCACCTCGCCGCTTTGGACAGTGTAGAAAGCGATATTTCCCGTTTTCCCTACGGGAAGAGGCTGTGTTCGCTGGCGGATGTAAGTTTTTCATCCGGAGAACTGGCTCTGAGAGGCTGGTTTCTTTTTGTTGAAAGAGAGGACTGGGATTACTATCTTACGGCCTTTACAACGGCAGAAAGCTACAAAGCCTCTCTGCCTTATATTTTGAGTTGTCTTGACGGTTTCTCCGCCGACGAAGAGGGCAGAAACAGCCCCGGGGCTCTCTCCACTTTCTTCTCAAGCGTTTCGGAAGAGAGGAGAAGCTCTCTGGAAATTAACGGACGCAGTCTGGGTTTCAGCTGGCATACGGGAAGGGAAGAGGCTTCCCGGCTTCTGATTGAGAGGGAGGCGGGCATTCTGTCCGGGTATGGGGATCCCGAATCTTTTGATAAGGCCTGGAAACGATACTACAGAATGATCTACCGGGACTGCCTCTCCGATCTGGATGAGCTTGCCGTCGGGATCGGTCAGTACTGTGAGGGTATGAGCGACAGGGAAAAAGCAGAATTTATCCTGACCTGGCTTCAGAGTTTTGAATACGGCAGCACAAGCCGTTTTTCCGATCTTCTCTCTCCTCTGGAAACGGTTCTGGGCGGCAGGGGAGACTGCGATGCTCTGGCTCTGGTTTATGTTCTTCTTCTGAAGCGGATGGATATAGATGCGGTGATCATGGTATCAAGGCATTTCGGACACGCCCTGGCGGCGGTTAATGTCCCGGGAAGCGGAGCCCATTTCTCCCTGGAGGGCGACAGCTATATTGTAGCGGAGATGACCAGGTCTGTGGCTCTGGGACAGATTGCAGCGGAACAGGCGGACATGAGCCGCTGGGTCGTTGTAGGTTTTAAGGACTATAATGAAGGCTCGATCTCTTATGGAGAGTAGTATAATTAGAATTTACTCTGTATGAAAAATTATACAGTTCCGTTTTTTTTTGATTTGAATTGAAACTCTGAATTTCTTAAACTTATATATTACAGGCAGTTATGGTGCTATGGAAAAAGTAGCCATTCCTGGTACGGATATTGCATAATTGTTATGTGATATCAGGAGTTTTTTTATGGTTCAGGTTTATAGTTCATACGGTTCCAGAAAGGTTTTTTTCGATACTCTCCAGAAAGAGATCGTAAGGAAGTCCATTCATTTGATGATCGCCCTCGTGCCCACATTGGCTGCCTGGAACTACAGACTGACTGTCATGCTTCTGATATCGGGTGTCCTTGTTTATACCTATGCCGAGTTTCTGAGAGGAAAAGGGCATCATATCTTTCTAATTTCCGATATTACGGCGGTTGCTTCCCGTTCAAGAGACAAGGGACATTTTGTTCTCGGACCGGTTACCCTGGGACTGGGAGCCCTGTCGGCGCTTCTTCTCTATCCCCATCCTGCAGCAACCATCGCTATCTACGCTCTTGCATTCGGAGACGGCCTGTCCAGCCTGGCCGGTAAGTTTTTCGGCGGACTCCGTCTTCCTTTTACGGGAGGTAAAACCTTCAGCGGCTCCTTTACCTGCTTCGTCTCTGTAATGGTTGCCGGCATGTTTTTGTCGGGCAATATGGAAGCCGTTGTCGTTGTCGCTCTGATCGCAACCGTTCTGGAAGCCATCCCTTCCAAGGATCTTGATAATATCATCATACCCATCGGCACAGGATTGGCCGCTCAGTTCCTTCTGTTCTAGTTTAGCTCCACAGAAAAAGTTTCCGACTCGTTCGAATAAAAAGAAATGTTCCGCTTATCAGTGTGATGAGTCCGGGCAGAATAAAGGGCGGGTAAAGAAAGTAAAGCATCTCATATCCGGCGATAATTGAAAGACTGAGCAGGGAAAGCCTGTAGTATTCACTGCGGCCCAGCTGATGCGCGGCGGCAATATAGTTGAGAACCGTTAGAAGCTCAAGGGAGAGACAGAAAATGGCCAGGTGTTTTTCTCTTGCGATTCTGTGAAGCAGGGCTGCCGTTGTGATGCTGCTGTTGACAGGCAGCAATATGGACAGGGAAAAGGCCGTTAGAAAGCAGATCAAAAGGATCTGTCCGAATTTTTGAATCTGAAGACCTGTAGCAAACAGGGATGCCGCAAAAAGGGCACTGAGCCCCATAAGCCTGCCGAAGTATACAGTTCTTGTTGCCAGGTCGGAACCGGGGATGTACGCTGCCTCTGTCAGAAAAGAGATCCTGAAAATCTGAAGGGAAAATGTAAAAAGGAAGATGGAAAGAAATGCCATCTCTGCTGAAGGATTCCTGCGCATCTGTCTTCCAAGGATAAGGAGAAAAACAGGGGCGTACATAAGCTGGGCACCCAGAGAAACTATTTTCATCGGACTCTGGGCAGACAGAACGGGAGCGTAGAGGCTCCACCATATCTGCTCAAGCCCTCCGGGAAGAACCATTGTTTTGACGCTTCCCTTCTGGATGAACCAGTATGCCGCAGTAAACATGGTGAAAAATGAAAGGATAATGAGAATACGGATGATGTACTTTCTGAAAATAAGGATCATAACTCTATTTAACTCCAATTCCGATAAAAGGTCAAAAACTCAATTTTTTTCTATAGAAAGTTTTCGGACGTTCGATAATTGTATTGAGGTATAATCATGAAAAATAGAGTTCTAATAACAGCAGCCCTTTTTTTGATCACTCTGACAGCACTGTCTGCCGGCGATAAAGCCGAGTTTATCAACCTGGGTTTTTCTTCAGACGGAAGCCACTTCATGTTCGGTCAGTATGGATTTGATCTGGAAGAATCAGAGAATTATGCCGATCTCTATCTGGTGGATGTAAGAAAGAACAAGTTTGTTCCCGCCGGTGTCTTTTCCGGTGAATATAAAGCAAGTCTGGAGCCGGGTCAGACGCCCGACGGCGCACTCTTTTCCCTGCTGGAAACGGCATCACCGGCCAGGAAAAAGTACAGCATCGACTATATGAAGAAGGGTCGGCCCCTATACATCAGAATCAACGATACGGACGAGTCGCTTGATGTTCTGGACTTCAGGGACTTTGAAACCGGAGGACGCTACTCCATGGAGCTGATTCAGGATGTGAAAAGTGATGATGAGGGAAATCCCCTTGAGTCTTCTTTCCATATTGAGATGAGCTATACAGGTAGCGGAGGTGTAGAGGTTCCCTTTGTAATCGGTCATCCTGATTACAGGAGAAAGGGCATAGGATCCTACAGGATTGAAAGGGTTCTGACAGACCCTTCCAATACATCCATTATCATTATCATAGCTAAGACCGATTCTGATCTGAATGTCCGCTATATGGTTGAGACCGTGCGTATTCGCTGATTTCCAGACGGTACGCCACCGGAGTCTGCTTTCAGCATATTGCTGAACAGGGAAACCGCCGCTTTTGCGGCGGTTTTTTTATTTATGCCGGGATTTCAATTCGCTTTTGTATTGAGATATACGTCACTTTGGTTATAATAATCTGACCACCCCTTGCCAAAACATCGTCAAGGCTAAAAAAGTATCGGGATCCCCTGATCCTGAATAAATAAAACTCATAAACTGACAGCGTCCTTATTCAGGCGCGAAAGGAGATTATATGCGTATCAGCCAGCTCTTTTATCAAACACTGAAGGAAGTCCCCAGAGAGGCACAGATTCCCAGTCATCAGCTTATGTTCCGTGCCGGGATGATTCAGCAGCTGGCCAGCGGAATTTACAACTACCTCCCCCTGGCTCAAAAGAGTCTCCAGAAAATTGAAAAAATCATCCGGGAGGAGCTGGAAAAGAAGGGTTGTCAGGAAGTTCTTCTTCCTACGGTTCAGCCTGCCGAGCTCTGGGAGAAAAGCGGACGCTGGGGATACTACGGACCCGAGCTTCTCCGTCTGAAGGACAGAAAGAACGGAGACTTCTGTCTCGGACCCACTCATGAAGAAGTGATTACCGATATGGTTTCCAAGGTCCTGAAATCCTACAAGCAGCTGCCCTGGAATCTTTTCCAGATTCAGGGAAAGTTCAGAGATGAGGTCCGTCCCCGTTTCGGATTGATGCGGGGTCGTGAGTTCATTATGAAGGACGGTTACAGCTTCGATGTGGATGAAGAGGCGTCCAAGAAGAACTACTGGAAGATGTACGAAGCCTATACGGCTATCTTCAAACGTTGCGGACTGAGTTTCAGGGCGGTTGATGCGGCGACGGGTAATATCGGTGGAGATATGAGTCATGAGTTTCAGGTCCTTGCCAAATCCGGCGAGGACCTGATCTTAAGCTGCGACAGCTGCGATTATGCCGCTAATGCGGAGAAGGCCGTTACACCCCGTGAGGCTTCTCCTGCCATTACGGAAGGGTTGAAAAAGGCCGAAGACGTTCATACTCCCGCCTGTAAAACCATTGAGGAGATAGCCGCCTTTCTCAAGCGTCCCGAAGAGGATTTTATCAAGAGTATTATCTATATGATCGATGAAGAGCCCGTGCTTGTTCTGATTCGGGGAGACCTTGATATTAATGAATCCAAACTGCAGACCCTCTGCGGAGCCAACGGCGTCTTCCTGGCCGATGATGCCGTCGTCCTTGAGGTTAGCGGTGCGGGAACCGGATTTGCAGGTCCCACAGGTCTGAAGAAAAAGGTGAAGATCATTGCCGATTATTCCGTAACGGGTCGGGCCAATATGGTCAGCGGTGCGAACAAAGACGACTATCACAAGGTGAACGTCAATTACGGAAGAGACTTTGAAGCTGATATTCTCGGGGATCTGAGTTTTGCGCATGCGGGTCAGGGATGCCCCAAATGTGAAGGAAAACTGGAAGAGTACAGGGGTATCGAGGTAGGACAGGTCTTCTATCTGGGAACCAAGTACAGCGTACCCATGGAGTGTAACTACCTGGATAAGGATGGAAAATCCCATCCCGCGGTGATGGGCTGTTACGGGATCGGCGTGGGTCGGACGATGGCCTCCGCTATTGAACAGCACCATGATGATGACGGTATGATCTGGCCCGCGGCCATCGCACCTTTCGAAGCGGTCGTTCTGCCTCTGCAGATGAACAAGGAAGAGGTTGTTGAGGCCGGTGAAAAGATATACGCCGATCTGAAAGCCGCCGGAGTAGATATCGCCCTTGATGATAGGGAAGAGAGAGCAGGCTTTAAATTCAAGGATGCCGATCTGATCGGCTATCCCCTGCAGATCGTCATAGGAGCCCGTTCCCTTGAGGCTGGCGAGGTTGAACTCAAGATCCGGAAAACCGGAGAAAAGAAGAATATTCCCCTAAAGGATGTAAACTCCTTTGTTAGCGAATATCTGACAGCTGAAAAGAGTGTAGAATAGCCGCCGTTGTTATTCATGCGGGAAGCAGAGCCCTTCAGATGAAGGGGCTCTGCTTTTTTTTTTGCTTATTGCGTTATATATTGTGTGTATGAGGAAGAGGATTTTTTTTCTGATACAGTTACTCGTTTTCTCTGCCGCCGGTCTGTCGGCCATTGAGCTGACCTATGAGGGTATCGACGGTGAAATGGGATTCCTTTGGAAGAACAATGAGGGATACGATACGGAGAAAGGGGACTGCGGTCCGGATACTCTGACCTTTATTCCCGGTGTTTCAGTCTTTTTCTCAATAGATGAGAACTGGTTTTTCAGACCCTCCCTCTTCTTCTACAACCAGACTCTGGAATATCTTCCCCACCGGGACTATACCATTCCCGTAGACTACTCCAATAAAAGCTCCATGACCGTGACCTCCCTGTTTATTCAGCCTGCAGCCGGGTACCGCTGGACCTTTGACGAACGGCACACCATCGGTGTACAGGCTGCTCCGGCTTTGAATATTCAGGTTCCCATTACAGGGCCGGGAGACGAAGACCGGGGCGATATGTTTTCGGCCCTGATTCGTGAGTTTTTCTACTTCGATATGGGAGTCTGGTATTACAATCCTCTGACAGAGCGTTTCGGCTTTACCTTCAAGTTTGAATTGAACCTTCCCGTGTATAATGCCTGGGCCGGTACGGGCCTGCCGTTTACAGACGGGATGATGGTGAACTTTCTGGTCGGGATCCGTGTGCTGGCCCAGTAGGCTGAATTAGATAAAATCCTCGGGATCCTCGGGAATTCTGAACTCCTTGTCATCGTTAAACAGAAGGGTAAGATAGCCCGCATTAGCCGCATCCATTAAAGCTCCCGCAGGAATAAGCAGGGGCAGGAGAGGGAGTATTAG
Source organism: Oceanispirochaeta sp. (assembly GCA_963556075.3). Lineage (GTDB taxonomy): Bacteria > Spirochaetota > Spirochaetia > DSM-2461 > DSM-2461 > Oceanispirochaeta. The sequence continues at coordinate 1,489,217 of CAUVYB020000002.1, forward strand.
AACATAACCGTCCTCAAGGCCTCTGCCGTAAAGAGAGCAGGCTGTGATGAGAGCCGTATAAATGGTCAGATAGGACTGGGAGAAGAGCAGAAGAGATACCAGTATGGAAATACCGGCGACCCAGAACACCTGTAGAGCCGTCAGCTCCAGGCTGGAGTAGGATTTCAGGATGGTCAGCATTCCTATGGCTGTGATTACCGCTGTCCCCCCTCTGGAAAAAAGAGTGAAGAAAGGAAGGGAGAGGCCGTTGATCCTACGTTTCATACCCCCGTTTTCTTTCAGGGCTCTCATATTGATAAGGTAGTTGATGGGGTAATCACCGCTGAAAAGAGACATCACCATGGCAGGAAGGAGAATCTTCATCTCCCTGTAGGGATTTTTGCGGCTCAGCAGGTAGTAACCCAGGGGCTGCACTCCCAGAACCACAACAAGCACGGTGGGTACGATAAGACGGATTATACTGAAATAGGCAGCGGGATCATTGATCGTCAGGATATGCCTTACTGCTGTATAGCTGAGACAGAAAAGGACAAAGACCATCATCTCTGTAAAAATCACATTCATTCTGTAGAACATCCTGCTGAATGAGTCGAACAGATTGTACACAGGCTCCGCCTCTTCCCTGTCATGAAAGAGCTGTGAACCCAGCAGGAAAGAAAAAACAAGGGCGGGCAGAATGAAATTACCGGGATACTGGAAAATCCTGAAGGCATTAATCGGCAGGAACTGTCTCAGAAGCTCAGGCAGGGTTGTTTCAACACTTTCATTTCTGAAGGGAATTAAAGATTTCCAGCCGGAGGAATCGGTGAGAATGGGGATCCTGTCCACAGGAAGGATAAAAGAGAAGGCCAGAGCCAGGAGTGTATAGAGTACGGCACTGGCGAGGGTGAGAATAATAATACGCCCGAAAATCCTGAGCAGACGGTCTTCACGTCTGAGCTGACATACAGAGACGGCCAGGGTGAAAAACATCAGGGGAAAGGCAAGGAAGCGACCGGCTCTGAGGGCGAACTCTGCGATTCCGTAGAGAACCCCGTCCAACAGGGTGATGGACGGAATAAAAACCGCCATAATAATTCCCAGTGAAGCAGACAGTGTATATTTTGACCAAAGTTTCAAGAGATCCTCCAGGTTGAATCCGGTACGTTTCCGGTACTTATTTTCGTTTCAGAAGGGGAAGGGACTGGAACATTTTCTTCTTTTCACTGAAGAGCAGCCATTCACCGTTTATCCTTGAATCACGGTCGTCCAGAAACCCCTTGATGAATTGTGCATAGTCTTCCATTTCCGTCAAGCGGGAGGTGAATCCTGTGCAGAGGCCCTGAAAGGATTCGGATTGGAGCAGGGATTCCGCCATGTTGTGAAAGCCGCCACCGATGACCGAGGGAATGACCGTAGAAGCCCCCTGTCCCTTGGGCGTTTCAGCAAAGGCCAGATCTCCCGCATCCTGACGATCGTAGAAGTCCAGAACCTCTTTTATCAGATAGAGACTGCCGTGCAGATAGCTCCCGAGTAGCTCGTCCATCCTTTCATAATCCGTATCCTCAAGCGTACTGCCGTCGTTCAGTTCAGGATTAACGGCGATGGTCTGGTCCAGACTGCCGTAAACTCTGAGAATCTCTCTGAAGACTGTTTTTGCCGAGATCAGAGAGTTGCGGTTCCAGGGAATAACCAGGAGATTCTTCTTTTCAGACTCCTTGAGTTTTTCCTGCTCGGTCATAACCGGAGCAATGACTCTGCAGCCGCTGCCCAGGTACAGCTCGATAAGTTTCCGGCCCAGCAGTGTTTCACTACCGATGATCAGAACGGTTTTCCCCATTGAATTTTCTCCTCTTTATGACCTGTTTAAAATCTGGGATACTCTGTATTCCGATTCGGCGATTCTTTTCTGGAGATCTTTCAGAAAAGCAGCACAGTCTTTCATCCTCAGCATGTCCTCAGCTGAGGAGTGATGACCGAGGGCTTCCAGGGAGCAGAGACAGCTGAACCACCAGAAGGCTTCATCCATATTTTCCTTATTGAACCAGAGAACGCTCTTATAACTGTTGATACCGAACCATGGGGCGAATTCCCTGTCCTCCAGGACGGTGTTCCATATTTCTGAATAACCCGAAATGTCCTGAGGCGTCTCTTTCTTCCAGAGCTGGTAGAAACGGGACATATAAAACAGCCGGCTGTCATCAGGTTCAGAAATAACTAATGCGAGGAAAGAGGGACGGATGATATCCTCCAGGCTTTTCAGTTCCTGCCTGGCAGGACGGCGTCTGCCGCCTCTGACGGGAGACAGAATACGGCGTATTTTCCCCAGATCCCGGGAGAGCTGGGTGATCAGGTCGCTCATTACAGGGGTATCTACCATCCGGGATGAGAAAAAGGTTTTCATCATATGGATCAGGGGTTCCAGCTCGGAATGAAGAAGGGCTCTGTTCAGATCAGGAATACCCCGGGTGCCGATCTTCAGAATCAGCTTTTCAATCCGTCTTTCCTCGTCGTCCTCGCGGACTTCCACGGGGTAGAACACCTTGCTCTGATAACCGTAGAGCTTTATATAAAGCCCTTTACTGAGAATGTCCCTGTTTCTGTAAATGTACCAGAGTCTTTTCCGGGTTTCGAAGAGAAGGGTGTAGCCCGTCTCAGTAAGCTCCAGGATCTGCCCGAGGGTCTTTTCGTCTTTCTTTTTAGCTCCCTCTGCCATCTTAGGACATTCCTTGAGAATCCGTCCTTCGGTGAGAATATTGCTGTTGTTGTAAAGAACCAGGGCATGGCGCCCATCCCGGGAGTTGCAGAAGGCATAGACATTCTCGTTGACTCCCTTACGGCTGTAGTAGTCAAAGAGATGGAACTGCCGGGCCCCTGCGAAAAGGAGGCGGTTTTTCATCAGTGGATAGATCTCTTTTTCATGCCGGTTCAGAAGGCCTTCATCAGGCTGTTCATCGAAGTAGGAGCGTCTGTACTCCATACCGTATTTTTCGGCCAGTCCCTCGAACTGACCGTGACCTATCATAGGGAGCCCGGGCAGGGTCACAAGGAGAGTACAAATTCCGAAGTATTTGTCCCCTTTTCCAAACTGACTTACCGCGGTGTCCTCGTCGGGATTATTCATAAAATTGACGAATCGCTTGAGGATGCGTGGATCATTGCTGAGAGTCTCTTTCAGGAGCCGCCGGTACTCCCTGTTGTCCTCGGTCTTGAGCAGGTTCATAAAGGCCGAGTTATACACCCGGTGCATCCCCAGGTTTCTGACGAAATATCCTTCCATCATCCAGAAGGCCTCGGCCAGGAGCAGGGTCTGGGGGGCTTCCTCTTTGATACGGTCCACCACCTCCCGCCAGAACTCCTCGGGCATCAGCTTTACGAATTCCCTTTCGCTCATTCCGTATTCGGCGCGGGAGGGAATGGCGCCTCCGTCACCCGGTTTGGGGTACCAGAGTCGCTGCACATGTTTGCGGGCCAGGGTCATGGCCGCATCGAAGCGGATTATGGGGAAAACCTCGGCCACCTTGATGATCTGGCGAATGACCGCTTCCCGGACCTCTTTTTTCATAAAGTCCAGCTGTGCCGTGTCATTCCAGGGCATAGTCGTGCCGTCGTTTCCGTGATAGACAAAGCGCTCTTCTCCCGTTTCCCTGTCCCTTCTGAGAAATACGACTGCCGCATCGCTGCGGTCGTAGTAGCCGTCTTCCAGATAGATTTCCATGCGGGGATCACGGCTGAGATTCTCCCGGCTGAAGCGGTAGTTGGGATAGGGAGAGCTCCCCAGACTGAGAAAGTAATCGGGATGTTCGGCCATCCAGTCGGAATCCATACCCGTATGATTGGGCACCATGTCGCTGGCCAGACGAATTCCCTTTGAAAGGCAGCGCTCCTTCAGGTTTATAAGGGCATCCCAGCCGCCGAAGTCCTGGGAGATAGAGTAATTTTTAAGGGAATAGGCGGAGGCTTCGGCCTCGGGATTCCCACAGGCTCTTTTGATAGCCCGGGATGCGGAGCTTCTCTCCCAGAGCCCGATCAGCCACAGTCCTCCGATACCCCGGCGACTCAGTTCATCAAGCTCTTCTCCCGGGATATCGTCAAGGGTTCTGATCTCCCGGTCATACTTTTGTGAGAGCTGAAAGAGCCAGACATAGCAATTCTTGGCAATCAGGATCAGCCTGGGCATCCAGTCAGAATCATCACTGAAACGGGGTGTATCATCCTCGATAAAGGAGAAATCTATGCCTTCCACAGGTCCCGGTCCGGGACCGCCGAACTTGTTCTCCTCGTTGATATGGTCCAGAGCCTTTAGCCAGGGAGTCTTATCTCCCAGACGGCTGTAGAAGGGACTGCCCGTGATAAATCGTATCTGTTCTTCCAGGGAGTCGGCAAAAAGTTCCTGAGGCTTCAGCAGAAGATGGAGAAGCGACTCATCCCAGCCCGGAGGCAGGGGAAGACTTCTGAGGTAGGTCGCCGCTTTTTCCGGAAGGGAGTTAAAGGATGAGGGCGCCTTCCGGAGGGCAGGTGACAGGGGCCTAAGAAAGGCTGCCGCCGGATTGTCCCATAGGAGCTGCAGGGAGAGGAGGTCGATGATTCTCTGTTCCGGAGGAGTGTTGTCGTTGTTCCCGGGCGCAGATGGTGGAAAGTGTTTGCAGGCATATTCGAAAAGCTCTTTCCATTCCCCGCCGTTCTGCTTCCGGACCAGTTTCTCAAGGGTGAGCTCCTCTGAAAGTGCTCTCAGGTCTTCCATATAGGCGGAACAAAGTCCCGTATAGAAAGAGTAGAGTGCTCCCCCCAGATAGAGTTTTCCCCCTGTGAAAGGGGAAGGCGGTTCAAGTTCGGTATTGATCCTTTCGGCCAGCATTCTGGAATCAAAGCTGTTTTCAAGAAGAGTCCGGCCCCGGGCGTCCTTCCCGGCGGCCGTAGCGCTTTCAAGGGAGTCAAGAACAGATTTTTGAATCAGGAGGCAGGCCGTCATGGATGACTTAAAGCTCCGAAAAATCCAGTGTTGCGAACAGATCCTCTACGGTCTCTCTTCTTCTTATCTGTTTGACCGTCTTATCCTTCTCCATAAGAAGTTCAGCATGTCTCAGCTTTCCGTTGTAGTTGAATCCCATGGCGTGTCCGTGGGCTCCGGTATCGTGGATTACCACATAATCTCCCGTTTCGATAAGAGGAAGCTGTCTGTCTATGGCGAATTTATCGTTGTTCTCACACAGAGAGCCTGCCACATCGTAGAGCTTTTCCAGGGGAGCGTTTTCCTTGCCGGGGATTGTGATGTGGTGGTAGGCGCCGTAGAGACCGGGACGCATAAGGTCGGCCATACAGGCATCCACACCGATGTAGTTCTTATAGATGTCCTTTTTATGAATGGCCCGGGTGACGAGGTAGCCGTAGGGGCCTGTGATGACACGGCCGCACTCCATAAGGACCCTCAGGTTTCCTTCCATGGGGGTGCCGGCCAGGGTTTTGTGATAGGCCTCTTCCACACCCCGGGAGACGAAGTCTATGTCTACCGGCTTGTCCTCAAGCCTGTAGGGGATGCCGACACCTCCGCCCAGGTTGATAAACTCAAAGCTTATCCCCGTCTCCTCCTGAATCTCCTTAACCAGATCAAGAAGAATCTGGGCTGTCTCGACGAAGTAGGCGGGATCCAGCTCGTTGGAGGCGACCATGGTATGGAGGCCGAAGCGCTTAACACCCCACCGGGCAGCTTTCTTGTAGCCTTCCTTCAGATGCTCCCTTGTAAATCCGTATTTGGCCTCTTCGGGAGAGCCGATCAGGACGTTCCCCTCTTTCAGGGGACCGGGATTGTAGCGGAAACAGATCAGTTCGGGGAGTCCGGGACCTTCATGAAGGAAGTCCAGATGAGTGTAGTCGTCAAGGTTGATAATCGCACCGAGCTCAAGAGCTTTTTCATACTCCTCCATGGGTGTATCGTTGGAGGTGAACATGATCTCCTCTCCCTTGAGACCGACCTTGTCGGCCAGAAGCAGCTCGGGAAGGGAGGAGCAGTCCGCTCCCATTCCAAGTCCGGCCAGCATTTTAAGTATGTGGGGATTGGGCAGAGCCTTGACGGCGAAGTAATTCCGGAAACCACCGGGTACCCAGGAGAAGGCATCCATCATCTTCTTTCCGTTATCCAGGATGGCCTGTTTGTCATAGATATGAAAGGGGGTGGGGTGCTCCCCGCTGATCCGGTCGAGATCGTCTTTACTGAAGGGTATTGTTTTCTGACTCATGGTTTTAATTCCTTATTACTGCCGAGTTCTTTGCACCAGGTTCTGAAGGCCGGTTCGGAAATTTTTTTGAGATGTTCCAATTCCTCTTCCTGCAGAGTCTCGAGTTCTTTACGTATAACAGCAAGCCTGTCGGCCGGATATCCGCACTCCTCTGCCCGAAGATGAATATAGCGGATGCTCTCATGTCGGGTCATGGCATCTCTCCTGTTCCCTGGGACGGGTTCAATGTTCCGGTGATGTTGTTGAAATAACATTTTAAGATATATCCGGGTCATTGGGAATAGGAGGCTGACAGCTTCTCTTGTCTATTTCAATCTCCAGGAGAATCCTGTACAATGACCTCAAATTTTCAGCATCTTTTGAGGATATTCATGAAATTTTCACTCTCTGTAATCCTGGCAGTCCTGCTGCTTATGGTCTCCTGTTCCGAAGAAGAACTCTACCCCGTGACCGTAGGCGATAAGGTCGGTTATATTGACAATAGGGGAGAGCAGCAGATAGAAGCGGTTTTTGACCGGGGTGACGGGTTCTCCGAGGGCAGAGCCCTGGTGGTCAGGAACGAGACGCTCTTTTTTATTGACGCCAGAGGCCGGCAGTTGGGAGAAGGCGGATACGAGTCGGCCCTCCCTTTCAGCGACGGTATGGCCCTGATCGTGGAAGGGGGCCTTGTCGGCTACATCGACAAGAGCGGTGAAATCGTCATTCCTCCCTCGTATAAAAGGGGCGGCAGTTTCTCCGAAGGGCTCTGCCCCGTGTACACATCCGGGGGAAAGACGCTTCTGATTGATAAAAAGGGGACGGTCAGGAAGGAACTTTCCTATGAATATATGGGAAACTTCCGACAGGGACGGGCTCTGGTTCTTAAAGAGGGGCAGGCCGGATTTATAGACAAGTCCGGGAATGAAGTCGTCTCTCCCGTGTATGAGTACGCCTCTGATTTTTCCGATGATCTGGCTCTGGTTGTGTCCGGAGGCGCAGGAGGGTATATCGACAGGAAGGGAAATCTTGTCATCCCCCATATGTACAGTTTTTCATCCGATTTCTCCGAGGATCTTGCTCTCTATCTGGAGGGGGATAAGGCCGGTTATATCAATCCGGAAGGGGATGTCGTTATTGACGCGCTTTACGGATTTGCAGGAGACTTCCATGAGGGCCTGGCCCGTGTGGAATGCAACGGCGCCATGGGCTTTATCAATAGAAAAGGAGAGATGGTTATAGAGGCTCTCTACGATTACGGTGAGGACTTCAGGGGCGATCTGGCTCTTGTGGTTCAGGACGGGCGGTTGATGTATATTAATAAAAAGGGCGAGACCGTCTGGGCTGCTGAAAAGCCTGCCTCCGGGGATGCGGCTGTTGTCCTCCCGACGCTGGAACATGAGGAAGAAGAGACCCCCGAAGGGGAGAAAAAGGAGTAGTAGGATATGGAAAAAATTATTATCCGGAAACCGGATGATTTTCACCTGCATCTGCGGCAGGGTTCTCCCCTGGGGGACTATGTACGCGCCTCGGCAGAGGGCTTTTCCCGCGCCCTGGTGATGCCCAATACCCTTCCTCCCGTAACCGATCCACCGGGGATGAAATCCTATAAGGCTCAGATTGAAGACGCGGCTGCGGGCTTTGAGGCTCTGATGACCTTCAAGATCCTGCCGGATATGTCTCCTGCTATTGTCCCTGAGATGAAAAAAGCCGGGGCCCTGGCGGGGAAGCTCTATCCTGCCGGAGCCACAACCAATGCGGAAGACGGGATCAGCTGCTACAGGGATGTCAGGGATGTTCTGGCTGCCATGGAGGAGGAGGGCCTTGTTCTCAGCATTCATGGAGAGGAGCCGGAGGCGACCGTTCTGGAGAGGGAGAGCGTCTACCTTCGGGAACTGGAAAGTCTGGTCAGGGATTTTCCCCGGCTGAAGATTGTTCTGGAGCATATCTCTACAGCGGAAGGGCTGAAATTCATCTCTTTCCTGCCCGATCATATAGCCGCCAGCGTAACGGTTCATCATCTGCTCTATACTCTCGAGGATCTGATCGGCGGCGGCATGAATCCTCATCTTTTCTGCAAGCCTGTGGTAAAAAGCGAAGCCGATCGGAGGGCCCTTGTCGATGCGGTCTGTTCGGGACATCCGAAACTGTTCTTCGGTTCCGACAGCGCTCCCCATCCCAGGGAAAAGAAGGAGGGACCCCTCTGTGCCGCCGGAGTCTTTACGGCTCCAGCGGCTCTCCCTCTGCTGGCGGAGCTCTTTGAGAAGGAGAATGCCCTGGACAGACTGGAGGCTTTTGTGAGTGAGAAGGGGGCGCAGTTTTATGGTCTTCCTCTCAACAGCGGAAGCATCACTCTGGAGAAGAGATCATGGACCCTGCCCGATCTGATCGGAGGAGCCGTTCCTCTGGGAGCGGGAGAAAAAATGAACTGGAAAATCGTAAAAGAGGAATAAAATGGTAATTATACCCGCAATCGACCTGCTGGGCGGAGAGTGTGTCCGCCTGACGAAGGGAGACTACAACGAGGTTACCTCATATGAAAGGGATCCCGCCAAAGCGGCTCATCTCTTTGAAGAGATGGGTGTGAAAAGACTGCATCTGGTGGACCTCGATGCGGCCCGGGGAGAAGGGAAGAGCAACAGGGATGCTGTACGGAAGATTCGCTCCGTATTCAAAGGCGTTCTGGAACTGGGTGGAGGCGTCCGCAGCGAAGAGGATGTGCGTGAACTTCTGGAAATAGGCGTGGACAAGCTGATCGTCGGTACGGTCCTGGCCAGAGAGCCGGAGAAAGTCGCCGGCTGGATCAAAAGCTTCGGACCCGTCTTTATCGCCGGTATCGACGCCCTGGACGGAGAGGTTAAGGTCTCGGGCTGGGAGAAGGGAACGGCCCTGAAGGACAGTGATCTGGCCAGAGACTGTGCTGCCATGGGCATTGAAAACATTATCTACACCAATATAGACAGAGACGGAACCCTGGCGGGTCCTGATCTGGAGAATACGAATCGCATGGCCCGGGAGTCGGGCCTGGTGATCACCCTTTCGGGAGGGATCAGCTCTCAGGACGATCTGAAGACCGTATCCGAAGAAGGCGATCCCCTTGTAAAGGGCGTGATCACCGGAAAGGCCTATTACGAGGGTCGGATAGACCTTGTGAAGGCCATAGAAGAGTACCAGAAAGAGAACGAGGAGGCCGCCTGGTGAGCCGGATGACCGTACTGCCCCTGATACTGGAGCAGGAGAAGGGCGGCGTCACTGCCGCATTGATGGATGAGAAAGGCTTTTCCAAGAGCCGCGAACAGGGTGCGCTGTGGCTGACCCATCCTAAAACCGGACGCATCCTTCCCCATGCGGGGGACGGGCGCTTCCTGAGCCTGGAAAAGCGGGGGAACTGCTACTACGCCCTCATACCTGAAGGAGCCGGCGGCGAGCCCTATGCCGATCTTTTTGAAGAAGGGGATGTTGAGGCTCATACAGAACTGGGAGAGAGCACGGAGGACTTCGATGCGGAGATCCTGGCGTCTCTGACGGAGACGATCCGCAAGAGGCATAAGGAGATGCCCGAGGGCTCCTATACCACCCACCTCTTCGAGAAAGGGACGGGAAAGATCAAGAAGAAGTGCGGCGAAGAGGCCATCGAGCTGGTGCTGGCGGAAAAGAGCGAGGATTACGTCTATGAATCGGCCGACCTGATCTACCATATGATGGTGCTGCTGGAGGCCGAGGGGCTCTCCATGGCCGATGTGCTGGCGGAGCTTAAGAAGAGGGACGGCTAGTTTCGTCAGCCCTCTCCCCCTTTCCTGGAAAGATTAAAATACCTGAAAAAGAAAAGGCCCGCAGTCTGGATATCATCCATGAAACTGCGGGCCTTTTCTTTGCTGTCAGGCATCCGGAGAACGCTAGCCCAGCCTGGCCAGATCCTCGTTGATGGCGGCGGCCGCCCGGCGTCCGTCACCCATGGCCAGGATAACCGTGGCCGCGCCCTGGGAGATATCTCCCCCCGCGTAGACCCGGTCCAGGGAGGTTTTCTGCCTCTCGTCCACCTTGATGGTTCCCCAGTCGGTGAACTCCAGGCCCGGCGTGGTCTGTTTGATCAGGGGGTTGGAGGAGTTCCCCAGGGCGGGGATACAGGTCTCCACCTCTATCATAAACTCGCTGCCTTCGATGGGAACGGGACGGCGGCGTCCGGAGTCGTCGGGCTCGCCCAGCTCGTACTTCAGGCATTCTATGGCCTTTACCCTGCCGTTCTCATCTCCGATGATGCGCACGGGATTGGTCAGAAGGTCGAAGATGACCCCCTCTTCTTTGGCATGATGCACCTCTTCCACACGGGCGGGCATCTCCTTTTCCGTTCGTCTGTAGATGATATGGACCTTTTCGGCGCCGTTGCGCACGGCGGTTCTGGCCGCGTCCATGGCGACGTTTCCGCCACCGAATACGGCGACGTTTTTCGACTTGTAGATGGGGGTCTCGGCGTTGGCGCCGTCATAGGCTTTCATCAGGTTGCTTCTGGTCAGAAATTCGTTGGCCGAGAAGACGCCGACCAGGTTTTCCCCTTCGATATGCATAAATTTGGGGAGTCCGGCGCCTGAAGCGATGTAAACCGCATCGAAACCGTCCTTCTCCATCAGGTCCATAAGCTTTCTGGTACGTCCCACAAGGAAATTCCTCTCCACGGTGACGCCCATCTTCATGAGGCCTTCGACCTCCTGTTCCACGATGGCCTTGGGCAGACGGAATTCGGGGATACCATAGACCGTTACGCCTCCGGGTTTGTGGAAGGCTTCGAAGATGGTTACCTCATGGCCGGCCTTGCGCAGATCCGCCGCGGCGGTCAGACCGGAGGGGCCGCTTCCCACAATGGCCACCTTACGACCTGTAGCGGGAGGGATTTCAATTCTGGTTTCAGGGCGGTTTTCCCGCTCCCAGTCGGCCAGGTAGCGTTCGATTCTTCCGATAGCCACGGCCTGTTCGGGATCCTTGAAAATTTTACCCAGGGTACAGAGCTCCATGCACTGCTTTTCCTGGGGACAGACACGACCGCAGATGGCCGGGAGCATGCTGCTCTCCTTGATGATATCTATGGCCTGGCCGAAATCACCTTCCCCGGCTTTCTTGATAAAACCGGGGATGTTGATGCTTACCGGGCATCCGTCCACACAGGGGGCGTTTTTACACTGGAGACAGCGGGCAGACTCTACAAGAACCTGGGCCCTCGTATAGCCCAGGGCCACCTCTTCCATATTATTCCGTCTTATTGAGGGATCCTGACTGGGCATATCCTGCTGAGGAATATTCCTTCTCTCTTTGGTGCTCAGTTCTTTTCCGTCCAGATCCTTCCAGAGCGCGACCGCTTCATTGTCCAGGACTTCAGGTGTTTTGAATTCACTCATTTCTGATGAGCCTCCAGTTTTTCGGCCTCGATATCCAGGTTACAGCGGTGTTTCTCATGGTCCGTATAGGCCTTTTGGCGAAGCATCATATTTTCGAAGTCCACCTTGTGGCCGTCAAACTCCGGTCCGTCAACACAGACGAACTTTGTCTCCCCGCCCACGGAAACCCGGCAACCGCCGCACATTCCCGTTCCGTCCACCATAATGGTGTTAAGGGATACGACCGTATGAACGCCATAGGGCCTGGTGGTTGCACAGCAGAATTTCATCATAATGGGAGGTCCGATGGCCACGACCTCGGCAGGAGGGGTCTCGGACTCGCAAAGCTCCTTCAAAGGAGCGGTTACCAGGTCTTTACGGCCGTAGGAACCGTCATCGGTACAGATAATAAGCTCATCCGAGAGGGCCTTCATCTCCTCTTCCATAATAAGAAGATCCTTGTTACGGGCTCCCATGATGGTGATGACCCTGTTGCCGACCTTGTGATGGGCCTCAACAATGGGGTGCATGGGAGCAACTCCGATCCCCCCGCCTACGCAGACGACAGGACCATCCAGTTTTTCAATTTTTGTGGGCTGTCCCAGAGGTCCGAGGACACTGACAAAGTCTCCCGGCTCTTTGCGGCTGAGCTTTCTGGTGGTAGCGCCCACGGCTTGAAAGATGATTTCGATATACCCTTTGTCCGCATCGGCGTTCGCAATGGTCAGAGGGATCCGCTCTCCGTACTCCTTATCCACCTGGAGGATGAGGAATTGGCCAGCCTTCCGCTCCTCGGCAATCAGGGGAGCTTCAATCTTCATCCTGAAGACATCTGCAGAAAGCTGCTTCTTTTCCAGTACTTTGTTTTTCATAAAATTCCTTCCACCCTCGAGTCGAGGGTTATCGCGCATTGTATCATGCCGGTTGTTCTATGTGAATAATTGATGTCATATTGTCAGACGTACTTGTTCACGCTCTTGAGCATCAGAAAGCTTTCGGTCGAACTGACTCCCCTGACGGCGGGCAGTTCTTCAGTCAGAAAGCGGACCAGACCGTGATTGGAGTCCACCAGAACCTGAACGAACAGGTCGTAGCGGCCCGTGGTCAGGGAGACGTCCAGGACATTGGGCAGGGAGGCAATCTCTCTGGCCTTCTCCTCCAGCTTGGCAGATTCTGTTACGTTCACCGCTACAGTCGCCAGCTGCTGATTTTCCAGTACTTCCGGATTGATCAGGGCCTTTATCTTGATGATATTGGAATCCTTGAGTTTTTTCAGTCTCTGCCGGACCGTTCCCTCCGAGATTCCCAGCTGCCTGGCTATGGCGTTGTTGTTCTGATGGGTTTCTCTGAGAAGGTTGATGATCTTCCAGTCTATTTCATCGGGTTGCATGATACTCTCCTGTACGATCAAGACTTCAACTATTGCCTTGATCGTGTATTTCGAATAGGGCCGAAGGTCCTATTCATTTCCGGCGGCTCTGGCTTCATCGCCATCCGCTTCATCGTGTTCAATAAGATTTTCCGTTTCCGCACCGCCTTTAAAACGCAGAACATTCATCATAAATATGTTGAGTTTGTTGACGATGTTGGGAGGCAGAATATTCCCATCCACTTCGAGAGAGAAGACGGGGTAGTTTTTATCTCTGGCCCAGGGTGTTATCAATCCTTCGATAACACGGCCGATAAGACAGGCGAAGGGAGAGATATTCACAATGCCCGAGTAACCCTCCTCCATGGCTGTGGCGGCTACTCCGCTGGAGATGGCGATTTCGGAGTTGAGTTCCAGGTTGACGAAGTTGTCCGAAGTGTTCTTCATGATCTTTTTCATATCATGGGGTGTATGGGGAACAAGGTCGCAGGAGCTCAGCTGCCTTTTCGCCTTGCGCTCCACCGCATGTTTCCAGGACATCTCAAGATAGAGGCGCATCAGTTTTCTCATCTCTTCGGAACCAGCGCGCTTGTACCAGGGCATAAGACGCAGCCTCTTTTTCAGATCGTATTCCCGGACAAAGTCCAGATAGTGGATCCATTCGGATATACCCGATACCTTGGCGATAATATTCTTCCGGCTCATCAGGTCCACAAGTTCATCCACCGCAAAGTCGTCCCGTCGGACATAGATCTCGCCTACGATCAGAACCCTGGGGACTTCATGGATGGTCTTCTTAAGAGGAATACGGGCGATCTCTCCCGAGATCTTCTTCAGTGTGGGATAGAGGGCCTTAAAGTCCTTTGCCACGGCATCGGTCAGCTCATGCCAGAGGTGGTTATAGGTCCTCAGAGCCTCGTCGGGATTTTCCGCACAGGCTCTCAGAGAGGTCTGTATATCCTTCATATAGTCGGAGACCACCAGTCCGTGCCACATATGGCGGGAAAAGTCGGGTCCCAGCTCGGTGTAGGAGTTATCAGCGCTCATGGTGACAACCACCACGTTTTCAAGGCGCATATCCCGGAAAAGGTTCTCATAGAAAACGAAGTACTGTCCCGTTCGGCAGGGGCCGGTTGTGATGGGGACGAAGAGGAGGTAAATCTCGTCTTTTCTATAGTCCGGTGAATTGATAAATTTCAGGGCGCTTCCCAGAACCAGATGGGAGGGAACGCACTCTTTGCCCGAGGCATGGCTTCGGGCAAGCTGCAGTGTGCGTGAGTCCGCCACAGGCAGGTTTCTGGCATGAACCCCCGTGTGTCCCACGATGGCCGCCATCATGGCGGTGGAAAGGTCCCCCATATTGGAAAGAAGCATCTGCACCTTGGGATTGTCCTTGATGGGTATGGTCTCTCCGGTCAGTTCGTTTTTCAGGTGTATAGGATCGCTTCCGTTGTTGATAAAGCGCAGACCGTTGTCATAACGCTCTCCCCGGTCCGCTTCCTGACGGGAACGATAGCCGTCGATGATATCCAGGAAGGCCTCGATACGGGTATCCACACCCGCGTCGGCGGAGTGGGAGTCCAGCTCCAGGATAAGGAAGGGCTTGGTTCCCATCATCCACTTCAGGTAGTGAAGAATAAAGGAATCCGGGGCGCAGGAGAAGTTTGTGATAAAGGTGACATAGATATTCGGTTCGTCCTTGAGTCGGGCGACCGCTTTCATATCCATCTGCCCGTAATACCAGTACATATTGGAGAAGATCTTTTCGTCTCCCGTGGGGATGATGTCAAAGGGGATAACCGAATAGCCGCGGCTGCTGAACTTCCGGGGAATCCCCATATTGGCTTCGGGTGTGAAGGCGTTGTAGGGACGTCCCAGGACGGCGATCACGGGGTGATCGAGCTCCCGGGCGGTTTTCAGAGCCTCTTCTCCCAGGGCCTTTGACGCTTCCATATAGGCCTTCTGTCTGGACAGGGCCGTATTAAAAGCGCTCTTTATCTCTTCGGCGGGTATGCTCAGCTGCTCTCCCAGTTTATAGAAGTACTCCAGAGCCTTTCCTTCTCCGAATTTGAAGGTGACGATCAGAGGGATCAGCTTCTCTTCGGGAACATCGGGGAAGGCCTTGCGGATATAGTAGGGCAGACTCTGGGTGATGGGGCAGAAGTTGGCATGAACATCCTTCTCCATACTGGGCATATCCCTGAAATGGGGGACGAAGATGTAATCGCAGCCCTTGTTGATGATGTCCTGCACGGCGCCATGGGCGATCTCAGCGGGGAAACAGTAGGTGCTTTCTGCACGGGCGACCCCTTCGTGGGCGATATCATCGGAAAGAACGGTCTTTATCCCCAGCTCGTGGAAGAACCAGGAGTAGAGGGGATAGAGGGTGTGGACCGAGAAACAGCGGGGAATACCCACGGTATAGTCTCTTTTGGAGCGGAAATCGGAAGCCGCGGGAGCGTGGGTGCTGAAGAGCAGCTCGTTCCGCTTGTCAATATAGTTGATAACCCCGTCGGAGGCACCGGTCTTCTTCTTGGAGTTGGCGTACTTGCTGCAGCGTCCGCCGAACATATACTTGTGTCCGTTGACGTTGAGGACCTGAACGGGACAGAGGTTGTCGCAGGACTTGCAGGTAAAGACCCGCTCATATTCGATCCGTGTATCGAGCACGGCTTCCAGATCGTAATCTTTCTTCTCAAGAAGAGAGTCTTTCAGCTTCTGCCGCGCCAGGATGGCGACACCGAAACAGCCCATAAGCTCCGGAGCGGGGGGGACCAGAATCTCCTTGTCCAGGAGCATGGCAAAAGCCAGGGGAACGGCCTTGTTTTTGGCCACTCCGCCCTGAAGAAAAATCTTCTTTCCGATGGTGCGGTTGCCGACCACCCGGTTCAGATAGTTGGAGACGATGGAGGTGACGATCCCGGCGGTGATGTCCTCTCTTCTGGCTCCCTGCTGAATGGCTTTCCGGATATCCGAGTTGATAAAAGCGGAGCAGTGCTCGCCGAATTTCAGGGGATTGTCCGCCTTCTGGGCGATTTCTCCGATCTCCCAGGCATGGGCGATATTCAGGTCACCCGCGGCCGACTCTTCCAGGAAGGAACCTGTTCCGGCGGAACAGGCCTCGTTCATGGCGTAGTCGATGGGAACCTTGTTCTCCAGAAGGACATACTTGGCGTCCTGTCCTCCGATCTCGAATATGGTATCCACATCCTTGCTGAAATAGGTGGTTCCCCAGGAATGAGCTATGATCTCGTTGTAGACTCCCTCGGTTTCCATAAAGACTCCCAGGATCTCACGGGAGGAGCCGGTTGTGGCGGCCAGGGAGATGGTGATCTGGGATTCATCTCCTATGTCGCTGTGAATCTTCTTCCGCAGCTCTATAATACAGTTCTTCAGGGCCTGAACGGGATCTCCGTGGGTGCGGCCGTAGTGGGCGGCGGCGATCTCCCCGCTTTCCATATCCACAAGACAGGCCTTGGTGGTTGTGGAACCGCCGTCGATACCCAGGATGTACTCTTTTCCCTTCTGTACGGGAACGAACTCGGTACTGAAATAGCTGACCTTCTCCTCCGCCGTCTTCAGGTCCTTGTAGCGGTCGAACTTTATCTGGCTGTCCTTCAGTATGCTTCGCGAGGAAGGGAGAGCCGAACCGCTCTCCACTGCCAGATGGGCGGCGCCGAAGGCTTCAAAGTAGGAGGCCTCTTCGGGAATGATAAATTCTATCTCCGGAATCTTTTCCTCCATAAAACGGAGGATATGTCTGTTTCTTGTTATACCGCCGCAGAGGAGAACACGTCCGGTTTTGACCTTGGCACGACTGAGAAAGTCGCTGACCTTGGTGGCCATCACATCACTCAGGGAGAGGACGATATCATCTTTGGTGGCTTCGTTTTTGTTCAGCTTATGGGTACAGTCGCTCTTCATAAAAACAGAGCATCGAGAGGAGAGGGAACAGACTTTGCTGTCTGGGGCGACGTTGTTTACGTTGTCCAGTGTCATATCCATACGGGCCAGCTGCTGCTTGAAGAACTCACCCGTACCGGAGGCGCATTTGCTGCCTGAGAAATTGCCCTGTATTTTACCCTTGCCGTCTATGGTGTAGACCACCAGGTCTTCACCGCCCATACTGACGACGGCATCTACGTTGTGGCCGCTTTTTTCAAGAGCTTTTTCTATACAGACAGGCTCGATGACGGAATTGGCGGCAACCAGGAAGCGGCCCTCCGTTCCCGTCACGAGAAAGGGAATCCCCTCTTCCAGATTCTTGTCTGAAAACAGGTTCAAAATGGCGCTCTGAAAATCACCTTCATGAGGGGTGACTTCGCTCCAGACCTGTTCTCCATCTTCCAGTAATACAGTTTTAAGGCTGGAACTGCCGATATTCATGCCGATGCTTTTCATAATACTACCTCAGTTGCGGCTTGAAATAAGAGCGGAAAAGTCGTGGTTGACATATTCGACTTATCTGTCTGTTAAAGCCGATCACCACTCATTATTGTGCAAGTTTCAATCTTTGTCTATGCATCGGAATCACTGAAACGGCAAGTCCTGATCTTGTCAATTTCGGGTAAGTCTGAGAAAATACCCGGATCATGAAGATTGCCGTTTTATTATCCGGGGGAGTGGACAGTTCCGTCGCTCTTTACCGGCTTCTGGAAGAGGGATATACAGATATCACAGCCTACTATCTCAAGATATGGCTCGAGGATGAGCTCAGCTTTCTGGGAGAGTGTCCCTGGGAGGAGGATCTCTCCTATGCCAGGGCCGTCTGTGAGGCGAAGGGGGTGGCTCTGAAGGTGCTTCCCCTTCAGCAGGAGTACTATGACAGGGTGGTTTCCTATACCATCTCCGAGCTGAAGAAGGGAAGAACTCCCAGTCCCGATATCTTCTGTAACCAGAGAATTAAATTCGGCGCCTTTTTTGAAAAGGTGAGCGAAAGTTACGATAAGGTTGCTACAGGCCACTACGGCGTTGTGGAGGAGAAGGACGGTCTGTTCTGGCTTCGCCGCTCCCCCGACCCCGTCAAGGATCAGAGTTATTTTCTCTCCCACCTCTCCCAGGATCAGGTGAGCAAGATCATGTTTCCCATCGGAAGCCTGATGAAGGAGGAGGTCCGGGCTCTGGCGCAGAAGTACGATCTGCCCAACAAGGACAGAAAGGACAGCCAGGGGATTTGTTTTCTGGGAAAGATCAAGTATTCGGACTTCATCAAGCACTATCTGGGTGAAAAAGAGGGCGAGATCCGGGAGCTGGAAAGCGGAAAGGTTCTGGGACACCACAAGGGATTCTGGTTCCATACCATCGGTCAGAGACAGGGGCTGGGCCTGAGCAACGGGCCCTGGTACGTCAGTGCCAAAAACCTGGAGCGCAATATTATCTATGTCTCCTCCAGCAAAAGCGTGATTGAAGGGAAAAGAAAGGTCTTTACCGTCTGTGAACCCAACTGGATCAGCCGTAAGCCCTCGGTCGACAGGCTGACCCTGAAGCTCCGGCATGGGCCCCGGCTGAACGAGTGCCGCATCAAATGGCTGGATACGGATCGTCTTGAGGTGACCCTGGACGAAGGGGACAAAGGCATCGCCCCCGGTCAGTTTGCCGTCTTCTATGAGGATGAGTACTGTCTGGGCGGGGCCAGGATAGAGGCCCTTCCGGCCCCTCCTGTTTCGGAATAACTCCGGGGACGGCTTAAAGATTCAGATCTTTGCAAACCCGGATCAGAGTTTCCGGATCGTCAGAAATGACGGCATCTACGCCCTCCTGAAGGAGGGTTTTCATTTTCTCCGGATCATTTACGGTCCAGACCTGGACGGCAATACCCCGTTTGCTGCTCCATCGGAGAAGGGAGGGGGTGATGAGCCTGTATTTTCCTGCGTATTCGGGAATCTGCAGGGCGACGGCCTCGCCCCTGCGCAGGGAGGCGGGCAGGATTCCCAATCCTCTTAAAAACAGAATCATTATGGTTTCCCGCCTGGAAAAGGAGGTCGTCACTTCGGGATAGAGCCGCCTGAAGGTCTTCAGCACCCTGTGGTGAAAGGAGGCGACGCAGACCCTGTTTTCTGCTCCTGCGGCACGGATCACCGCGCCCGCCTCTTCAGCCAGAGCGGGATCGTCCATTTTCAGGTCCAGGTTGAAGCGGCTATGTGGAAAAAGGGTAAGAGCCTCTTCCAGCAGAAGAGGCTTGAGTCCCTGACCCCGGAAGGGACAGCCGTTCTCCGGATTGAACTTCGCACCCAGGTCCAGTTCCTTCAGCTCTGCCACCGTCAGGGATGAGATGGGCCTGGGATCCCCGCTGAGTCTGTGATAGTCCGGGTCGTGGGAGATAACCACCTTGCCATCGGCGCTGAGATGCATGTCCGTTTCCAGAACATCCGCACCCATTTCTACGGCCGAACGAAAGGCCGCTTCCGTATTTTCGGGACAGGCGATGCTGCCTCCCCTGTGAGCGATCACCCGCGGTGGCGGATCCATAAAGGCCCTCCGTCCTAAATGGATTTCAGAATTTCCAGACATTCTTCCTCCGTAAACGTATAGGGATTGTTTTTATTGCCTCCGGCGGAAGCCGCTTTGACCAGTATGCTTTCATCGGCGCCCAGCTCTTTCAGGCCCGGCAGGCGGGCTTGTCCGGCCCAGTCTTCCAGCCGGGCGATAAGAGCTTCGAGAGCCCTCTCGTCTTCCGGCTTTTCATCAGGCAGCAAAAGGGCTCCCAGGCCGGACGCCTTTTTCAGAGCCCTGCTGCGGGGATCGGTTTTTGCGAGACCTTTGAAGGTCCTTTTCATGACGACCGGCATCAGCAGCCCGCAGGCGGTGCCGTGGGGAACAGGCATCAGACCGCCCAGAGCTCCTGCCAGGCCGTGAACGGTTCCCAGCCCCGCATTGGCGAGGGTAAGGCCCGAGAGGGACGCTCCCAGGGCGATGGCCGAAAGATCCTCCGTAGAGGCCTCTTCCTGCAGGAGAGCCCCGAAGGAGGAGAGAAAGCCCTTCAGGCCCTCCAGGGCCAGGGCATCCGTTACGGGGGAGGCCGCCGTGGAGAGATAGGACTCCAGCAGCTGGGAAAAGGCATCCATACCGCAGGATGCGGCGGTTTCCCGCGGGAGATCGGAAAGCCACAGGGGGTCTATCAGGGCAAGGTCGGGGATATAGTTGTCATGGCGCAGGGACTTTTTGAATCCTTCCGGTCCCGGTGAACTGAGGACGGCATTCTTTGTGCACTCGCTGCCTGTTCCGGCAGTGGTGGGCAGGGCGGCAAAGGGCAGCTTTCTTCCCGAGGGATTTTTTGTTCCCACTCCCTCCAGAAAGGTCGTGACTCCCTCTTTTTCACAGAGCATGGCAGAGACGGCCTTGCCGGCATCCAGAACCGAACCGCCTCCCAGAGCGACCACCAGGGCGGGACTATGACTGCGGCAGTCATCACAGATTTTGTCTATTAGCCCGGGAGAGGGTTCTCCGCTGACTGTTTTATGAACCACAGAGTATCCGGCCTCCTCCAGAGCGCTGTAAAGCTCTTGCCAGCGGGGACTCTTTGTCACGGTTCTGCCGCTTACAAGGAGCAGGGAACCGGCTGTCGGAGAAGCAAGAGAGGGGAGCAGAGAGGGAAGTACCGCGGTCTTTTCCGCTCCGAAAACCAGTTTCTTATTAGCCTGAAAACAGAAGTCTACCACTTGCTTCTGTCTCCGGGCTCGCAAACGGTGTGGGAGACACCCCTGCGGGGTTCCGCCATCCAGGGGGCGACGGTCTCTCTCCATTTGAGATAGTGGGCCGTTTCCTTGTGGGCCTTTACCGCATCGCTGTCCACATAGGCCTCATAGAGGAAGAATCGGGAAGGATCTTCGGTCTGCTGAAGAACATCGAAGCGGAGGTTTCCCGCTTCTTTGCGGGTCTCTGTGTGGTTTTCCGCACTGGCCGCCCTGAACTCCTCCTCTTTTCCCTGAACCACATGGACCTCTACACAGTATACGATCATTGCACTCATCTCCTTTGAAGACATCATTTCTATTTCTTTCCGGTATCTGTCAATCTCCCGGCCATCCGGTCAGGGGATCATCTCCAGAATACCGAAGCAGTTTCGGCTGACGCTTTCATACTCCTGTCTGAACCGTCTGAACAGTTCCGGCAGTCCGCGAACCAGATCGCCCGCGCAGAGAGACTCCTCTCCCCCCGAGAAATCCTGTCCCGCCAGTCCATGAAGGAGCACGGCTTTCCGGACGGCTTCTTCGGGACTGTTTTCCCAGGGAATCATTCCGGCGATCATGCCAGCCAGAACATCACCGCTTCCCGCCGTTCCCAGGGCGGCGCTGCCGCTGGGATTGATGAACACTCTTCCTCCGGGGAAGGCGATCCGGCTGCGGGGACCCTTGTACAGGCAGACGGCCTGATAGAGTTCCTCCAGGAGTGTGTCTTCGCTCTGCCCTTCCAGCAGCCGCCGCTGTTCTCCCTTGTGAGGGGTCATAACGGTGAAGGCCTCTCTTTCCCTCGTCAGATCCGGCCGGCCGGCCAGGGCTCCCAGACCATCGGCATCGATAATCAGGGGGAGGGGTATCCGGGGGATCAGTTCCCGGATAAGCTCCCGGGTTTCCGGATCATCCGAGAGTCCGGGGCCCAGAAGAACACAGTCCTGACGGGAGAGGGTCTCCAGTATCAGGTCCTTGTTGTTGCGTGCGACGGCGCCTCTTCCGTTCTCCTCCAGGGGGAGAAGAACCGCTTCGGGGCAGAGCCCCGAGAAGACGGCGGCATGACTGCGGGGAAGCGCGGCGGTAACATAACCGGCTCCGCTGCGGAAGGCCGCCGAGGCCGCCAGGGCGGGGGCTCCATAGTAGGACCGTCCGCCGCCTATAATCATGACCCGTCCGAAGCGGCTCTTGTAGCCAAGGGGATCTCTTCGGGCCAGGGACGGGGGAAGATTCAGTTCCGTTTTGTATTTCCCGTCCTCCCTGAGTTCGGGGGGGAAGGAGATGGAGGAACAGAAGAGTTTTCCGTTATAGATGTGTCCGGGACTGCTAACATTCCCCGTTTTGGGAAAGCCGAAACAGAGAGTGGCGTCCGCCCTGACGGCACATCCCCGGGGAACAGCCTTCCGGCCGTCAAGACCGGAAGGGATATCCAGGGAGAGGACGGGAGCGGTGGCCTCGTTGATCATCTCTATCAGAACTCTTTTCTCTCCCTCCACGTCCCGGCTCAGGCCTATGCCCAGCAGGGCGTCCACAATCAGATCGGCACTGCTGAACAGAGGGGCCAGTCTGGGGAGATCCAGTTTCTCCTCTGACCCATCCGTTAGCGGAGGGATCAGGGAAATATTCAGATTATTAAGGGAATTGTAGTTCTGAAGGGCTTCGGGGCTCATCTTTTTCGGTGACCCTGAGAGGAGCACCGAAACTTTCCTGCCTGCGGAGTGTAGTTTTCTTGCCAGGGCGAAACCATCCCCGCCGTTGTTGCCGCTGCCGCAGACCAGCAGGATCCTCGAGGACTCCGGGAAATCCCGTTCAATTAAAAAAAGGCAGGATGATGCCGCGCTCTCCATCAGGAGGGCGGCGGGTATACCGTAGCGACGGATGCAGTTCTCATCGGCCAGACGCATTTCATCGGGGCCCAGAACCTTCATGGCTTATTCCGGTTCAAAGCCGGCGAAGATGAAAATTTCAGATTGAACCCACATGAAGTTGTTGTTTTCGGTGGGAACGAGAAACTGGGATGTTTCAATGACCGATTCATCTTCAGCCACAAGGGTGACGTCTTTCACCGCAAGGACGGGAATCTTTCTGCCTGGCTGAAAATTCTTGGCGATTTTAGCGTAATGAGATGAAATATAAGGGAAAAAATCATTTCTGTCCGTTTCATAATTTTCCCTGATGGTTACAAAGAATATCGAGCTTTTCATTGGAGCCTCCGTGAAGCGGATTCACTGTGTTTCAATTAAATATTTTAACTTATTATACAGGATTCGAAAGAGAATAACCTGTTATTTTTTCATAAATTATCCGGCTGGCGAAGCCGGAACTGTCGCCGCAGCGTCACTTCCGCTGCTTTCTGAACCGTTTTCGGTGGTTCCGCCGTCTTCCGAGGCCGGTTCAACGGGGGTCGGAGGATTGAATTGAATCCGCACGGTTTCCCTGGTCTTGCGGTGCTTGATCTTCATGTAGAGGGTCTTGCTCACCGAATCATATACCCATCCGTCCGAGTAGCGCTGGAAACGGGGATCGCTCTTCCAGCGGATATTATGGAGGAACAGTCGGTCGAAAGGTTCCACTCCCTTGATCACAAGATGATGAATCTGTCCCTTGGGAAAGTCCAGGTTGATTTCAAGATACTGCTCCGTCACCTGTACGGAACTGCTTTCGGCCGCGCTGTAAAGCCAGTTGCCTTCTCCCAGCTCTCTGCTCAGATCCAGCATGGCGGGGGCATATTCCCGGCTTTCATAGAGGGCGAATACCTCTTCGGGGGCTATGGATCCCTCTCCCTGGGAGGCTCTTTCTCTGGAAAAGGATATTTGCGAGGGAAGGATTCCATTCTCATCCGCCCTTTCGAGGATGGAGTTTCTCAGCTGAGCGGCAATGGACAGCAGTTCTCTGGTATCAGACTCTTCACCTGCTTTTTCAAGGAGTTCCGAGGCTTCCAGGGTGAACAGGGTATCGGACACGGGATTGTCGGGATGGAATATATAGAGCCCCTCTTCAAGCCATACGATCAGGGGGTAGATATTCTCTTCGATCCACAGAACAGTCTCCTCCGTAACATTCTGATCCAGGAGCCTTTTCAGTTCAAGAATTTCTTTGTAGGGAGACAGGTCGGGGTTGGCATCCGGTTTGAGTTCCTTTTCCCGGGTCAGCAGGGTCTCGGGTCCGCTTCTGAGAATGGGGCCCGATTTATTGACGATGTCACCACTGAAAGGACTGGAGTACCAGCTCAGATCGGAGTTATGCTTCTCCGCCGCTTTCAGGAGATCCCCGGCGAGCAGGGATGCCTCTCCCCTTCTGTATGTTTCGGAGAGAAAAAGAACAAGGGCTTTTTCGCTGAATGAACTCCCCCCGTCAGGCATCTTCCAGCTTCCTGAGTTTTTATCAAAGCGCTTTATCCAGCCTTCATAGGCTTTATCGGAAAACAGGCGGATTCCCTCGCTGCGTCCGGGAACGTCCTTTCCGCCGTTCGCAAGCCACTCTCTGACGGTACGTCCGAGCCCCGGAGCCTTATCCTCCAGGGCAAGGGTATGGCTTACTCTGTCGGTCATGGAAATGTAAAGCTTTCCCTTCTGATAGCGGATGTTTCCGCTGGAGTTGAGAAAGAAGCTGCTCGTTCCGTCGCTGAGGATCATGCGGTTCTTCTCATCCAGACTGATCTGATAGTTATCCATGGGACCGCAGTCGAGGACAAGCTCGGTGACGGGAGGGATGGTCTGGGGGACGGTGATATCAATGCTGCTTTTGTTGGGAAGACTGGTGACCCTGATGAAGACGCCGTATTTAAAAGAGAGGATAACGGCGTTTTCCTCTTCCTTGAGATCTTCTATAGTCAGCTTGCGGATAATGCCGTCTTCCGTCTTCATTGTCAGGCTGCGGCTGCCGCGAAACAGTACTTTCAGTCCGTTGGTAGACAGTTCCAGCCTGCTTATCCTGGCAGGGGAAAAGCCCGTGGGAATCGTCATTTTGCCCTTGTAGGACACATTTTCCAGAACCAGAGACATCCCTTCATAACGTGAAAAATGAAGATAGAGAAAGAGAGCAGTCAGCAGGAGATAGGCAAAGGGGAGGACCCTCAGGAGGGGCTTGGTTTTCTGGTTCATATGGACCCGATCTTACCAGCAGGAAAGTAAAAATGCAACCTTGTCCAAAACCGTCTCGAACGGTATATTTACAACTATAAACTGCGAAATTCTGATTAGCCTTTCACGGCTGCCGGCGCCATCGGCTGCAGCGGATATCTCTTTTCGTTTAAAAAGGAGTTCAAATGAACTGGAAACGACTCGTCAAGGGTGCTCTGATCACCTTTATCCTTTTTCTGCCTCTGAGCTGCTCTACATCCAATGGAAGCGACGGCAGTTCTTCCGTGGAAAAACCGGAGGAAACGGAAAAAACCGTTGAAAAAGCTCCTGATAGTCAGAGTACGGAGATCCCTGTTGAGAAGCCTGTTGAACAGCCGGAAGAAAAAACAGTCGCCCAGTCTCTGGAGTCCTTGAGTTCTCTGGAAGACGGAGCCGAAGCTCTTGCCGTATTGAATGATGCGGAGGAACTCAGTTTCGAGGAGAGAATCCTGAAATCGGCGCTCCTGATCTCCGAGGGGCTCTACAAGGATGCCAGGACGGAACTGGAGTCTCTGAATGCAGAGGAACCCGGAAATGCGGATGTCCTTTATAACTTCGCTCTTCTTGAGGATGCCGAGGGGAACAACTCCGCCAGGGACAAGGCCGTAAATGCCGTTCTTAAGGCCGATTCTTCTCATGAGGGGGGGCTTCTTCTCAAGGGGACGGTAGACCTGAAGGCAAAGCGTTACAGAGATGCGGACAAGAGTTTTAGGAAGATTCTGGAAAAGGATCCCGAAAATTTCCTGGCCCTTTCCGGATCGGCAACGGCTCAGATGAATATCGATGAACTGGAAACGGCTGTCAGATTGCTGGATAGAGCCATCGCTCTGGAGCCCGGTTTCGCCTATCTTTATGTAGACAGAGCCAGAGCCTGGAGAGGTCTGAAAAACTACGGAAACGCCGAGGATGATTACGGAAGGGCCATGGAGCTTGAACCTGATGTGGAGTGGCACTATCTTGACCGTGCGAGAATCCGCATCCAGTACTTCCATAACCTTGAAGGAGCCATGGAGGACCTGGACAGGCTTGAGAAGGTCAATGAAAACAATCTGTTCGCCAATATCTACAAAGCCGGGATTCTGGATGAATGGGGGCGCTTTGAAGAGGCCGAAGACTACTATAAGAGGGTCATTGCCGCCAGGCCGAACTACGGTTTCGCCCATGAGCCTCTGGCCAAGTACGCCTATATGAACGGGGATTACGTCATGGCGAAGGATCACTTCCTGAAGGCCTATGAGTTTGAAAGCAGGGAAGTCCTTTATGCTCTTGCCGCGGCACTCTGTATGGAAAAGAGTGGTGACCGGCGTTCGGCACAGTCCTTTCTGAAAGAGATTACTCCCCGGGTGGAACGGAATACTCTGCAGTACGAGATGTTCCGTTACTATCTCAATCCCGGTTCAAATTTCTTTATTACAGACAAGATTAACAAAGAGAAGGATGAGGACCTGAAATCCCGGATGTACTTCTATCTGGGAGCCCGGGATGATCTGAACGGAATGAGAAACAGCGCCCTGGCCAGTTTTCAGCAGGTAAACGACAAAACGGATTTCTTTGAATCCGACCTGGCTGTATGGGAATTAACAAGAGAGGAATAGCAATGAGTAATGAAATAAACGTTTCCCATGAGGGAGATACGGTCTGCCGCATCATGGCGGGGGACAGGGAGATCCTGATTCTGGGGACAGCCCATGTTTCTCAGGAAAGTGTGGACGAGGTCTGCCAGGCCATCAGGGATGAGCTCCCCGACCGAATCTGTGTGGAGATCGACTCCGGGCGCTATCAGTCTCTTTCCAAGGATGAAAAGTGGCAGCAGATGGACCTGACAAAGGTTTTCCGTGAAAAGAAGGGTTTCCTGCTTCTGGCAAACCTGGTCCTTACCTCCTTTCAGAGAAAAGTGGGGAACAATACGGGAATCAAGCCCGGAGAGGAGATGAAGCAGGCCATCGAGGTGGCGAATGAGATGTCCATTCCCTTCTCTTTCAGCGACCGTCCGGTACAGATGACCCTGCAGAGAGCCTGGGCCAAGAGTGGTTTCTGGAACAAAATGAAGCTGCTGGCCTCCCTGATCAGTTCTGTGTTTACCACCGAAAAGGTGGATGCCGCCGAGGTGGAGTCTCTCAAAAAGAAGGGGGCTCTGGAGGATATGATGCAGGAGCTTTCCGACTACCTTCCTTCTGTGAAGAAAGTTCTGATCGATGAGAGAGACCAGTATCTGGCGACCAATATCTATCAGGCTCCGGGCAGGAAGGTCATCGCCGTAGTCGGGGCCGGTCATATGAAAGGAATCATCAGCTGGATCGAGGCCCTTCACAAAGGTGAAAAAAGCGCCGATCTCAGCGAGATATCCACTCTTCCCCCCAAAGGCGTGGGAAGCCGGATCCTTCCCTGGATTATTCCCGCCCTGATCCTCTCTATCGTCGCCACCGGCTTTATAACCTCCGGTGCGGAGCTTGGAATCAAAATGCTGATCGTCTGGGTTCTGGCCAATGGAACGCTGGCCGCTCTGGGAGCCGCCATCGCCCTGGGGCATCCCCTGACCATTCTCGGTTCCTTTCTGGCCGCGCCCATCACAAGCATGAATCCCACTATCGGAGTGGGAATGGTTTCGGGGATTATGGAGTACTTCTTCAGAAAGCCCAGAGTTCATGATATGGAGGCCCTTCAGGACGATGTGACAAGTCTGCGCGGATGGTACCGCAACAGAATATCCCGCATCCTGCTGGTCTTCTTCTTCTCCTCTCTGGGAAGTTCTGTGGGAACTTTTTATGCCCTTCCGAAGATCTCCCTGCTTCTGGGCAGCTGAAAACAAAACGGACCGCCCGGTTTTAAAACCGGCGGCCCTTTAAAATTTGCATAACGACAGAGGCTCAGCTGGACGGGGACTGAAAGACCTTTCTCACCGCATCACGTATATCTCCGGCAAGGACAGGAGATTCTCCTTTCCAGTTCACCTTCTCTCCTCCGGGAGTCACTATCCTTCTGAACCCCATCTCCTCGGCCGTTTTAAGACGTCTTTTTAGATGGGGAACAGGGCGGATTTCTCCTGTGAGACTCATCTCGCCCAGGGCGATCAGATCAGAGGGCAGATTGATTCCTGTTCTGGCCGAGTAAAGGGCCAGAGCCAGGGGAAGCTCCACTCCCACCTCGGCGATCTTCATTCCTCCCGCCACATTGATGTAAATATCCTGGTCCGAGAATTTCAGGTTCAGATGCTTCTCCATAATGGCGGCCACACGGGAGATGCGTCCGCTTTCTATACGGTCCGAGAAAATACGTGAAACCGCTCCTTTGGCCGGGACCGTAAGGGCCTGAATCTCCATCATCAGGACACGGGATCCTTCGAAAACCGGGGCTACGGCTATGCCTGCGGGAAGCTCCCCCTCCCGTTCCTCCAGAAACAGCCCTTCCGGGTGGCTGACCTGCATCAAGCCCTTCTCCTCCATGCGAAAGAGGCCCACCTCATCTACCGGTCCGAAGCGGTTCTTCGTGGCCCGCAGGATGCGCAGTTCATTGGCGGAGTGATCAAAGTAGAGCACCGTATCCACCATGTGTTCTATCACCTTGGGGCCTGCAATGGCGCCCTCTTTGGTGACATGGGCAATCAGAAAGAGTACGGCTCCGCTCTGACGAACACGGTTTATCAATTCAAAGCAACCGTATTTCAGTTGATTCACCGTACCGGGTACGGCTCCCTGAGACTCGGAGTGTACGGTCTGTATGGAATCCATAACCACAAGGCCCGGCTTCTCTCCGTCCATGGCGTTCAGAATATCTTCTACCGACGACTCGCAGTAGAGGAGAAGTCGGTCCGCCTCTATTCCGAGACGGCGGGCGCGCAGTTTTATCTGACGGGGCGACTCCTCGCCGGAGATATAGAGAACCTTGCTCTCGGCGGCGGCATTGCGGGCGATCTGAAGCATCAGGGTGGACTTTCCTATCCCCGGTTCCCCGCCCAGCAGTATGGCGGAACCCTCCACAAGGCCCCCGCCCAGTACCTGATCGGCCTCGGGGATTCCCGTGGATCTTCTTTCAATCTTTTCAAGCTTTACTTTGTTAAGGGAAAGGGGGGCACTTTTCTCCAGTGGGGCTACCGGTGAAGAGGAGCGGGACGTGGCGAGGGAGATTTCCTTGAAACTGTTCCACTCCCCACAGCCGGGACAGCGTCCCAGCCATTTGGGTTCTTCATGTCCGCAGGAGCTGCAGCAGAAGACCGTTTTTTTCGAGGATTTGGCCATGACTACTGAAAGTCTATCAACTCAATATTAAAGACCAGCCAGGAACCGGCAGGAATCGGGCCGATCGCCCTGTCTCCATAGGCCATCTCAGGGGGAAGGATAATGGTTCTCTGCTCTCCGGGCTGCATGCTTAAGGTCGTCTCGACCCAGCCGGGAACCACTCCGTCCTTTCCCAGTACAAACTGAAAGGGCTCCCCTCTCATATAGGAGTTGTCAAACTCCTGACCGGTCAGCATTTTTCCCGAATAGTGCATGCGGACCGTGTTGCCGGGACGGGGCGTCGCCCCGCTACCGGGACGGTAAACTTTGTAGAAAATACCTGTTTCGGATCTTTCCACACCCTCTCCCAGGGCCTCAAGAACCCTGGCAACGTCGGGGTGTTCTGCTGCGAAAGCTTCAAGCTCGGCTTTATTGGCCGCAGCTATCAAGTTTCGGACTTCTTCCTCATCGGGTTGAAAGGCCTGGGCTTCTGTACCGACCCTGAGAATTTCGACCTTACTGACCGTATCGTCTCTTTTCAGTTTCAGGAGAACATCTTCTCCTTTTTCAAGCTGCCCGAAGGGAACGTATTTCATGTCCAGGTAGGGATCGCCGTTAATAACGATCATGATCTGGCTGCCGTGATCACGTCCCTGTCGGGAGGCCATCATCAGAGAGCCGGGGGTACCGGCGGAAAGCAGCGCTCTCTCCTCCTGAGGGAATCTGTAGTCGACTCCTCCCTCTCCCGTCCCCTCGGGATCTCCCAGAAACAGGGCGTAGCCCTGAATGTTCCGGAAAATTTTCTGTCCGTTGTAATAGGGACCCGGAGCGTCCTGGATGTTCATCTTTCCCTCCGCCAGGGCGACGAAGTTCGAAACGGTCAGGGGAAGGCGTTCATAGTCCAGCAGGAAAAGAAGTTCTCCCTTTACCGTTGTGAACCGGGCATAGAGCCCGGGGGCCAGGGGCTCCCTTTCCTCCTGTGCGAACAGGGAAAGGGGAAAAAGCATCACCAGCAGCATTAGGCATAGTATTTTATGTTTCACATTTTACCTCCGGGTCATTCCTGGTATTTAGAAGTCGAGGAGCTCCACCTCGAAGACCAGCCAGGCATCGGGGGGGATGACGCCGCCGGCGCCTCTGGAACCGTAGGCCAGCTCGGGGGGAAGGATGATGGTTCTTTTCTCTCCCTTCTTCATGTCCAGCAGGGTCTCATCCCAGCCGGCTATGACTCTTCCGCCGCCTGCGGGGAACTCAAAAGGGGTTCCTCTCTGAACGGAGCTGTCGAAGACCCGGCCGTCCAGAAACATTCCGGTATAGTGAACCTTTACATTGGTGCCGGGGGAGGGCTTGGAACCGCTTCCCTCCTGTTCGATGATGTAGCGGATCCCGGAGTCGGAAACCTGGGCATCGGGGTACTTGGCGGCGATCTCTTTGATGACGGCTTTATTGGCCTCTTCCCGGCGGCGGATCTCTTCTCCGGCCAGGTCATCAAGGGCCTTGTCAAAGGCGGCCTGGTCGTTTGCAAAGGCCTCGGCCTTGGCTCCGACGCGGATAATTTCAATGGATTTAATCTTGTCGTTCTGCTTGATGGCGTTTACGACCTTCTGACCGTCGCCCATGACATGGCCGAAAATGGTGTGCTTGCCCTGGAGCCAGTCGGTGGCCACATGGGTGATGAAAAACTGGCTGCCGTTGGTACCGGGACCGGCATTGGCCATGGCCAGGACACCGGGCCCTTCGAACTGCAGGGAGTTGTCGATCTCGTCGGGGAACTGGTAGCCGGGTCCGCCGGAACCGGTGCCCGTGGGGTCTCCCCCCTGGACCATAAAGTCATCGATGACGCGGTGAAATTTAAGGCCGTCGTAGTAGTTTTTTCCCTTGGCGGCGTCCAGTTTGCCTTCGGCAAGACCGGTAAAACTGATAACCGTGAGGGGAGTTTTCTCAAACTCGAGGCTTAAGAGAATCTCGCCTCTGGTTGTATCCATAAGGGCGTAAAGACCGTCCTCAAGGTTCTTTGTATCGATTGCGTTTGTACTCATAATGACACAGATGAGCAGCAGTGCCGTCAGTAATCTGGTTTTCATGGAGCGGAGCTGCTTCATATTTCCTCCTGTATGTACTTGTGGAACCCGGTAACGGCAAAGAGGTTACCGATTTATCAACAGAGCATAACATTAAAGGGGGGTAGAATCAATTCGATCAGGATTCAACGGATTCAGTTTCACCAGGAGGCTCAACGTTTTATTGACAGTATGGTACGAAACGCTTTAAAATTGCAGCCAACTATGAACAAGCGGGAATTTTCCTTTTTTAACTTTTTTTTCTTTTTCTTTTTTACGGGCAGGGAAACCCCGGGGCTTTCATAGAGAACCATAGTTCAAATGAGCCGCAGAGGGTTTCCCTTAAGGGAGACCGGCTGCGGCTTTTTTTTGGCCTGTCACAAGGAACTGTCATTCTAACGGAATTTCAAGGGAGAGGAGCTCACAGGGCGCCGCTGCCGTTAAACAAATAGAGAGGTCTGCACATGCTGCAAAATCTGGAAGATCTGAAGAGCGAGTTCGGCTCGGCTCTGGAAGGGATCAAGGACCGTTCGGCCCTGGTCAATCTAAAGGCGGATTTCCTGGGAAAGAAGGGAAAACTCAACGCTATTCTGAAGTCGCTTAAGGACGCCACCCCCGAGGTCCGCAAGACCCTGGGTATGAAGTCCAACCAGCTCAAGGAGTCCATCCTGTCGGAAATCGACAAGAAGATGGCCCAGCTGGAGATGTTTGAAATCAACGAGAAGCTGAGCAGGAACCGTCAGGACATCAGCTACCGCTCCTCCATACAGGACAAGGGACTGACCGCAGCCGGCTTTCATCCCGTATCCATCATTCAGAGAGAGATTGAGGATATCTTTACATCCATGGGATTCGAGATCCTCGACGGGCCCCATATCGAGGACGACTATCACAACTTCGAGGCCCTGAACATCCCTGATACCCATCCCGCCCGGGACATGCAGGATACCTTCTGGTTCCAGGATATGAAGCACCTTCTGCGGACCCACACCTCCTGTATCCAGGCCCGCGGTATGGAGACCCGTAAACCGCCTTTCAAGTTCATCGGCCCCGGTAAGGTCTTCCGCTGCGAAGCGACCGACGCCTCCCATGAGGCGGCCTTCCACCAGTTGGAGGGAATGATGGTGGGCAGGGATATCTCCGTAGCCAACCTGATCTACTTTATGAAAACCCTCCTTTCCGAGATCTTCCGCAAGGAGGTGAACGTCCGCCTCCGTCCCGGGTTCTTCCCCTTTGTGGAGCCCGGGTTCGAGCTGGATATCGAGTGTCTTATCTGCGGCGGCTCCGGTTGCAGCGTCTGCAAGCAGTCGGGCTGGGTGGAACTGCTGCCCTGCGGTATGGTTCATCCCAACGTTCTGAAACACGGCGGCATCGATCCTGATGAGTACAACGGTTTCGCCTTCGGTCTGGGACTGGATCGTCTGGTAATGATGCGCTACGGCATCGACGATATCCGCCATCTGCACAGCGGAAACCTGGCCTTCGTTTCCCAGTTCAAGACATATTAAGAGGTTATAGAGCAATGTATATATCAATAGACTGGATTAAAGACTTCACTGACCTTCCCGATATGGAGCCCTCCAAACTGGCCGAGCGCTTCACCATGGCCACCTGCGAGGTGGATGACGTTCTGACCACAGGAGAGCTGCTGGACCGGGTGAGGATCGTAGAGATCACCGGGATAGAGGTCCATCCCGACTCCGACCACCTCCATCTTGTAAAGTTCACCGACGGTAAAGAGGAGAAGCAGGTTGTCTGCGGCGCTCCCAATGTGGCCGTCGGAAAGAGAGTCCCCTTCGCCCCCCTGGGAACCACATTCGCCGGGGGATTCACCCTGACGCCCAAGAAAATACGGGGCGTCATGTCAGAGGGGATGCTCTGCAGCGAGACCGAACTTGAGATCGGAAGCGACGACTCGGGTTTGAAGATCTTCCCTGCCGATGCTCCCCTGGGCGTTTCGGTAGGCAAGTATCTGGGACAGAAAAAGGACATCCTTTTCGACATAGATAACAAGTCCATCACACACCGCCCCGATCTCTGGGGACACTACGGCATGGCCCGTGAGTTCGCCGCCGTTTTCGGCAATCCCCTGAAGGACAGCTTCGGCAGCGAGTGGGAGGCTAAGGTCCGCTCCTGGATCACAGAGGATGAGGCTCCCGTGACCCTGGAAATCGATCCCGATTCCGCCAACCTGGGTTTCCAGGGCGTCTCCATGGACAACGTGACCATCAAGGAGAGCCCCCGGTGGATGCAGGACAGACTGAACGCCTGCGGGATGAGACCCATCAACAACATCGTTGATATCTCCAACTACGCCATGCTGGAACTGGGGATCCCCAACCATATCTTCGATCGGGATACCATCCGGGGGGGAAAGATCATTGTCCGCCGTGCCGGAGTAGATTCCAAGTTCACCACCCTGGATGAGGTGGAAAGGGATATGATTCCCTCCGACACCATGGTCTGCGATGCCGAGGGTCCCTCCTCTATCGCGGGTATCATGGGGGGCCTGAGCAGCGCCGTTGCCGATACCACAACCAGGGTTTTCCTGGAGGCGGCCAACTGGGTGGACGCCGAAGTCAGGCGGACGAGTACCCGCCTGGGACTGAGAACCGACGCCCTGCAGCGCTATGAGAAGTCTCTGGACTCCCAGCTGCTGGAGCGCACCATCCTCCGGCTGATCGAGCTGGTGAAGGAGAGCTGCCCCGAGGCCGTGGTCAAGGGACCCGTCGTCAAGGCCAATATGCCCGACTATACTCCCCTGAAGATCACCGTCTCCGAATCAAGGGTTTCCCAGGTGCTGGGCAAGGAGCTCAGCGAGGAGAAGATCATCTCCATTCTGGAAGCCCTGGACTTCGGTATTCATGTTGATGCCGAGAACGGAAAGATTGAGGTGTCCGTTCCCTCTTATAGATCCACCAAGGACATCGAGTGTGAAGCGGATATCATCGAAGAGATCGGAAGGGTCATCGGATACGACAATATCACCCCCGCCTCACCCCTGAACACCATCAGCGCCGTCCGCCTCTCCGAGGCCAAGCAGAAAACAAGGCTCATTCAGGACTTTATGGTCAACCGGGCCGGCGCCCTTGAGATCATGACCTACCCCATGGTGGGAGAGAAGCTGCTGGACCAGGCCTACTGGCCCGTGAAGAACGAGAAACTGGTTCTGGCCAATGCCATGAGCCCCGAATCCGACCGGATGCGGCCCTCCCTGATCCCCAGTCTTCTGGCCTCCGCCGCCCTGAACCAGAAGAGCTACAGCTCTTTTAAGATGTTCGAACTGGGACGGAGCTATATCGAGGACGACAAGGCCTTCTCCGCTGAGAAGCATCAGCTGGGCGTCGCCTTCTTCGATAAGAAGAATTCCCCTTTTATCGAGGTCGCCGACCGGATGGAGGAGCTGCTGAACGCCCTGAACCTGAACTACAGAATGGTTTCGGGAGCCAATGACCGCAACGAGCTCTATCCCAAAGGCTGGGAGGGTCTCCATCCCCATGAGATCCTGGATATCCAGATCATGGGTAAGAGCCGGGGAACCATCTTCACCGTCCATCCCCTGGTGGCCCGGAGCTTCAAGATCAAGGGCAATCTGGTGATCGCCCTTCTGGATCTGACCGACTTCCAGGATCAGAGGATGAAGGACAAGACGAAGTACAAACCCCTGGACCGCTTCCCCTCTTCCCTGTTTGACTGTACGGTTGTAGCGGATATCCATACTCCCGTGGAGGATGTCGCCGGCGCCCTTAAAAAGCTGAAGCTTAAAGAACTGGACAGTGTAAAGGTGGCCGATGTCTTTATCATGGATGATGAACAGAAAGCCGTGACCATCAGAACCTCCTTCAAGGATGCCGAGAAAACCCTGTCGGGTGAGTTCATCCACGAGGCCGAAGAGAAGGTGGTCAAGACCCTCGAGGCCGCAGGATATCCCCTGAAGGTGTAGTCCCCCATTCGCTAACATGATCCCCTTTTGCCGGACCCCATTCCGGCAGAAGGGTTATTTAAAGGAAGGATAAAATGAAAGCTGAAGACTTTTTTATCGGTGAACATGAGATGAAAGAGGAGACCGTTGAGGGCGATGTTCTGCGCCGTATCTACACGGGTGAGTTTCTTCAGGTTGTGGAGTATCACTTTCCCCCGGGGAAAGTCTTTCCTCCCCACTCTCATGCGGATGAAGAGCAGATGGGCTATCTGGTCAGCGGGCGTATGGGCTTTAAAATCGGGGGGGTCGAACAGGACCTGCTTCCCGGACAATGGTATCGGGCTCCCCGGAATATCGAGCATAATGCCTGGACCTATGATGAGGCGTCAGTGCTGCTTGATATTTTCTCTCCTCCCAGAGATGACTTGAGATAGAATTTTATTGAAGTGTCGGGGGATGAAGATGGGGGACAAAGACTGCCGGAAGGGCGGCTCAGGCCTCCAACAGCTCCTCTTCTTCCAGGTCATTTTCATCTGTACCCAGATAGAGGGTGGCTATGGTCTCCTTCTCATTGGCCTCTACTTTGAGAGCCTCGGAGCCAAAGCCCATATTGCTTAAAAGGTTAAGGATCATAACCAGTCCCAGACCGGCCCCTTCTGTATAGTCTTCAAGGGCGTTGTAGGCATCGGGAATGGAGTCATGATGTTTCATGACTTCGAATTTTTCCTGAATCTTGTGGTGTTCCTCGCTGGTAAGGGGGGTATTGTTCCTCACTCTGATCCGGAGAGACTCATCCTTGAGCTGGAAGTCTATCTTGATATAGAGTCCCGCGGCTTTCTGTTTGAAATGAAACTCTTCTATCTGCCCGTAGGCCTCCTGCCTGAAGGTTTCAAGGCCCTTCCGGTAGTCTTCGGCGCTTTGAATATCAAGACCCTTTTCACTGAAGTAGACGCGCTTGGCATTGGCCCTGTTGGCGTTCCCCGCCAGTTCGTGGAGGCAGTATGAGACCTGATTCGACAGAAAGGGTTTTTCAATCTCCTTCAGGTACTGTTTGAGCACCCGATCGATATAACTCCTTTCCCGGGAAAGGTAGGAGACGGTCTTTACAGTCAGTGTTTTGGATTCGCTGATTGCGTATTCTACAAGGTTCTGGCTCATCCTGATATTCCGTTTTGATTTCTTAATTAATTATGACTTATAGTAACATGAGTCGGTTCAGATTCCATTAACAAAAAATAAATTCTTCGAAAATCCCGTTTTTTCTGATAAAGGGAATTAATGAATGAGATTCCTTTCCACCTCATCGGCAAAGAGACTTGCGCCCCTTTCGTTCAGATGGGCCCCGTCAATGGTCAGATGAAGCCCTCTCTCCCTGCTGAGCTCCTCCATCCCCTCTCTCTGAATGAAGAGGGCATCCCTTTCCAGTTCTTCGGGGCTCTGAAACAGATGGGATGAGTGATTCCGTCGAGCCCGGAGGATGTCCTCGAAGAGTGATGCCGTATCCGCACAGAGGGCGGAGTTCCCGCGGATGATGCGGTTGTACGCCTCTCTGCGGCGATTCAGGGGGCTGTCAAGATTTTCTCCCAGACAGGGGATGGTACAAGATATGGTTTTCCGGATTCCCGCAGCTTCCGCCGTCCTGATGATCCGTTTCAGGCAGAGCTCGAAGTCTGCCGCCGAGGCGGCCGGAGGGGAGCCGCTCCGGAAGAGTTTCCTGATAAAGGGATCCCAGGATTTTCCGGAGGACTGCATATGGGGGAGAAGGAGATCGTTGGCTCCGCCCTCAAGAATGAGGATACCAGGGGTCGTCTCCTTTTCAAGGAACTCTTTGAGACGATTCTCCAGCCCCTCCATGGTGAATCCGTTCTCTCCGGCATTGATCAGTTCAAAGAGAGACATCTCCGCTCTGCTCTCCAGAGCCCTCAGCCAGGAGAAACCCAGGCTTCCGGCGGTCAGACTGTCTCCCAGACAGAGTACTACGCTCATCCGTTCCGGCTCAGGTAAAGTTGAGCACGTCTCCGGGAGCGTGGAGCTCAGACGCGATATCGTACATATTGGATATGACTCCTATCTTCATCTGATCCCGGACACTCAGGAAGTCGAGGCAGGTTCCGCAGACCAGAATCTTCACTCCCCTGGCGTCGAGACTCTTTAAGTCGTCCAGACTCTCCGAGTCCCCGAGGGTGAGTTTTACTCCCGTATTCATAAAGATGACGCAGCGGGGGGGGACATCAAGCTGCGCCAGGGTGTAGATATAGCCCTTCATCAGAAGACGGCCCAGCTCCTTTTTGCCCATGCCGATGCGTGTGCTGGCGATAAGAACGGTCTTTCCCGAGGCTTCCCTGTTCATGGGTTCCGCCGACGGGCAGCTTAGCGGCGCGTCAGCGGCCAGACTCTCTTCTGTTCTGACGGCACTGATGGAAAACTCATCGTTTCCCAGCTCCCGGTACTCAATGCCGTCCATTCCCGAGTGTTTCAGAAAACGCAGTACATTCTCCCTCGCCGGAACATTGTCGACCAGGATGTTAAGGGTATCGAAGGTCTCCTGTTCCAGAGCCTGCTTCGTTCGTAACAGAGGTTTGGGACAGTCCAGACCCCTGGCATCGATTTCAAATTTTTTCATAGCGTCTATTACTCCCGTTTTCACTTAGTATCAGATAGCATTCGCTGTATTGCCACTTTTTATCGTCCCGGATAATTTCAAGCTCCTTCTCGTCCAGATTCATTTCCAGGCTGAATCCGCACTCGGCAAAGATCTCAAAGGGTGTTGGAATCAGCTTGATCCGCCTTCCCTGTTTCTTATGGTATTTTTCCCCTTTCAGAGCCAGATGGGTACTCTGAAAGGTGAAGAGAAAATCATGCATCTTCAGTATCATCCTTCAGGCTCAGCTTGTCTTGTCATGGAGGTCTGGCGGATAAGAGCGGTCCGGATCATTTTTTCGGAGATCCTGATATAAACTCTCTGAGCCTGTCTATAAATATATCCAGCTCATCCCCCGTGGTGAAGAGGCCGGGAGAAATACGCAGGGTCCCTCCCGCTGTAAAGGTTCCCAGACTTCTGTGGGCTGCCGGAGCACAGTGAAGCCCCGATCTCAGGGCTATACCGCAACGGTCCATGTGAGCGGTCAGTTCGGTCAGGCTTCTCCGTTCGGGAAGGATGGACAGCAGCCTGGTATAGTGTTTTTCTGTCTCGCTCCCGGGACGTCCGATGATCCTTATTCCGCCGGTCTCTCTGAGGCGGGACAAGAAGCTCTTAAAATTTTTATCAGCCTCTCTTCTCTGTTCTTCCGATGCCGCAAGAAAATTAACGCTGTGAAGCAGTCCCGCCAGCCCCGGGATATTCGGGGTTCCGCTTTCAAAGCGGTCAGGCATATGCTCGGGCTGCTCCTCCTCCCGGGACCGGCTTCCCGTTCCTCCTGAGATCAGGGGATGCAGGCTTTCGGGATCCTTTATGTAGAATCCACCGGTGCCGGCCGGTCCGAGCAGGCCCTTGTGGCCCGCAAAACAGAGATAGTCTATGTTCCACTTCCCGGGTAAAAGGGGCGTCTCTCCGCCGGCCTGCGCGGCATCCACACAGACGGGGATGCCCCTTCTGTGAGCCAGAGACGCGATCTCCTCCAGAGGGAATACGGCTCCGCAGACATTGGACGCCGCCGTCAGAACCAGAAGATCCGGTTTCTCACTCAGCTTTTTCTCCAGATCCTTCATATCGGGTTGTCCGTTCTCCGGACGGGAAGCGAAGCGGGATACCCCGATCATCCTCTCTCTGACCATCTGATGCAGGGGCCGCATAACGGCGTTGTGTTCCATCGAAGAGGTCAGGACCCTCATCCCCGGTTTCAGAAAGCCCTTGAGCACGGTGTTCAGGGACTCTGTAGCCCCGGAATTCAGAACGATGGAGCCGCTGTCTTCAAGACCGAAAAGTCCGGCCAGAGCTTCCCTGAGCTCAAAGAGAATGCGGTCGGCCTGTATGCCCGCTTCGTGGGAACTGCGGCCCGGATTGCCCATGGGCCGGGCGAGGGTCCCGGCCACAGCCTCTGCCGTACCGGGGGCTTTGGGCCAGCTCGTGGCGGCATTATCCAGATAAATCAATGTTCCGTTCCCAAGAGCAGTCCGGAGAGTCGCAGTATCGCTTCCAGAACCCCCCCCCCCACGGAGCGGGCCTTGTCGGAGACCTGAAGACAGTAGGAGGCGTCTCCTCTGGGATCCACGTCTCCCATCTTCATGCCTTCGGGGACGACCGTGCCGTCGGCAATCATCCCGCGGACGACGCCGTCCAGAGGAGAGGGAACGTCCATTTCTCCGATTCTGGCCAGGGGTTCACCTTTCTTGACAAGGCTGCCGATATCCCGGAGTACTTCGACCCTGCCGGCCCCGGGGGCATGGATGACCCGTTCTTTTCCATAGTCCGCTATGATGCCCGGTACACCCGTGTCTGCCATGGCCGTTCCCTCCAGAATCAGCTGACCCAGACTGTGGCCTCTGTTGGTTTCGACAACGGCATGGACATCATCTCCCGCCGTAAACCCGGGGCCCAGACCGATGACTACGGGGGCCATCTCTTTTCGGGTTCCCAGGTTTCTCTTGGCAATGATGGCGTCTACCACACAGAGGGGCTTGAGCTGCTCTATCCATTGTCCCTTCGGGTCGGGTATTACCGGAATCTGACCGGCGGCAAAGGCCTTTTCAATCTCCTCAGCTCCGGTGCAGCGCAGAGCCTTCACTCCCTCAACAGCGGCGGAACCTGCTGTAACGGCCTCGGCCAGGGCTACGGTCCTGCGAATGACCGTGGGCTGTTCCGCCTCCAGGGCCGCCACCCTGAATCCGCTGTTGTGCAGGCGTATGATTACCCCCGTGGCGATATCTCCTGCGCCCCGGACGAGAACAAGGGGCGGTTTTCCGCTTCGGGTCCCGGAGTTCAGACTCAGAGATGAGGCTGAGGCCCCGCTGCGGACCCTCATGATTTCGGCCATGATGCTCAGGGCTATCTCCGCCGGTGTTTCCGCTCCCAGGTCGAGTCCCACGGGGGCGTGTACCCGGGCGAGTTCCGCTTCGGTATGACCCTGCGCACGCATCTTCTCCAGAAACAGGGCGGTCTTCCGCTTGCTTCCCAGCATGCCGATATAGAAGCTGCCGGTTTTAAGGGCGGCGTCCAGGGCCGCATCGTCATGGTTGTGAGTGGCGACTATAAGAGCCGTTTCCCTACGGATCAGATCCTTGTCCGCAGCGTCACGGATATAGGCTGCCGGACTCTCAGCATTGATGCGTTCCATGGCTCCCGGATAGTTCTCCTGTGAGGGAAAACCGGGACGGCTGTCGGCCACGGCGTAGGGGTAGCCCAGCATATCTGCCAGAGAGGCTACGGCAGCATTCACATGACCGCCGCCGGCAAGGAAGAGCGAGGGTCTGGGCATGAATACCTCTATAAAAAAGTCCATGCTTCCGCCGCAGACCATGGCGATGCTCTCGGGAGAGTTTCCGCTGTCCAGACGGTATTTTACCGTACGTGATTCTCCTGAGGTCAGGCATTTTAAACCCTCTTCACAGACCAGTTTTTCAGCGGGACCGCCGCCGACGGTGCCTCTGGTACTGCCGTCGGGAAGGAGGATCATATTGGCTTTTTCCCGCGGAACAGACCCTTCCGATGATGTGATGCTGATAAACGCAAAGCTTCTGTTCTGTTCTTCAAGTTTCGCTGCCGTCGAAAATAGGGACATGGTGGCTCCTCGGCTCGCTTCCAGGGGAAACGGTTAAATACAGTGTAGGCGAAGGGTCGGGGGGACGGCAAGAGACGCCGCCACGACCTTCACTCCGGGAATACCCAGGGTCGCTGCGATCTCTTCAATCTTCCAGGCGGGATCCAGGGCATCAGCCTTATTCAGGAAAAGGACTTTCCTTACGTCCTTTCCACAGCCTTTGAACAAGCCCTCTTTATGAAGGATCAGGGCCCTCAACGCTTCCGGTCCAATGATCCTGCCCGTTTCCACTCCCGTTCTCCGGGAGAAGAGTTCGGGGCGGTGCACCCATCTGCCGTCCAGCGGCTTGCCAAGAACATCCAGACCTATACAGGCAATAAGAATGGAGACACAGCCGGGAATCACAGGCTCATGATCAGCCGCCGCTTTCAGGGGTTTTCCCGCAGCCCCGTCAGCCTCAATGATCAGGATAGGCCAGTCCGTCTGATCTTGCCAGTGGCTGAAGCAGTTGTTTGACAAGGCACCCAGCTTTTCCGTCTGTCCCCGAACGGCTCCGCCCGCAATAAAACAGCGCTCTCTCTCAAGTGCGGGCATCGGAAAGCCTTCGTCTTGCCAGTGAGGTATAATGCGGTCGAAGGGGTGCTGAATCCAGCGGGGATCGAACATTTTTGTGCTCGTGGTACACAGAATCCTGCCCAGGGGATTCTCACGGGCCAGGGCATAGAGCAGGGAGGTTTTTCCGCCGCCTCCGACCAGGGCGACCGCATCTCCCTTCCTGAGGCCGAGAGTCCGGCTCAGGGGATATTTTTCAGGACGGCTCACGGCCGGGCGCCTCTTTCCCACTCTTCAATCAGATTTTTATAGGGCTGGTCCAGAGGGAAGTTCCAGAGAAATCCGGGATCTTCCTCATGGGCGGAGAGAAGACGATAGTAGCGGGTTTCCAGACCCAGGTCCTCCGCCAGAAGATCTCTTTCCCTGTCCGGATCCAGTATCCTGTCCGTCTTTCCTCCCGGACAGTCCGGATGGGGGAGTATAAACTCAAACTCTTCCTCTCCACTGTTCAGGTCCAGGTGACGGCTCAGAGGTGCCAGGCGGCAGACCAGAGGCTTATGTTCGGGATGGAGGGAGCACAGTCCTCTCAGACCCCTCTCCTCATCAAAGTCATTGATCAGGAAGGGGCAGAAGAGAAAGGGCTTCTCCTTAAAGCGGATTCGGGGCAGCTGCAATCCATTCTGTCCTTTGTCGAGCATCAGCAGTCGCCGTTTGAACAGTTCAGAGCTGTGCTCCAGTTTCAGAAAGCGACCTATTCTGAATATATCCAGAGGGTTCAGGAAGACCCTCATCTCTCCGCTGCAGCATTCGCCGCAGAGGGTGCAGGAAAAGCGGTACATCCTACTCGGGCCCGTAGGAGTGATAGAGGCTGTCCAGGGGATTCTTCTCCTGAATCTCTGTATAGTCGTCCAGCCAGTAGGCCTCAGGATTCCTTTTCAGAATCAGAAAGCTGCTGCTGTCCGCATCGTCGGCGGCCCTGTGGTACTTCATGTAGATCTTTTCATGATCCATGCCGATGATTTCGATCTTGCCGGTCATATGGGACATGACGAAGCGGGCCCGTTTGGCGAGTCCGGAGACTCGGGCTCTGGCGGATTCAAAGATCCCGTATCCCTCTTCCACGGGAACGGCATAGTCCGAGTTGCCCGAAGCGGGGCGGCACTGAAAGATGTAATAGGGGGGGACTCCCAGAAATGAGAGTTCCCTGAACAGATCCGCCAGGGCATCGGCACTGTCATTGACCCCGCGGATGATGGGGGTCTGATTGGTCAGTTCGGCACCGGTCATCCTGAGAACATTGATGGCCTTTTTCGCTTCGGGACTGAGTTCGTTCACATGGTTGAAATGGGTCATCACATAGAGTTGCTTGTCCGTTGCATTGATCTTGTGGAAAAGCTCGGAAAGTGAGGGATCGTCAAGGACTCTGAAGGGGTTGAACGCAAGCATCTTCGTTCCGATCCTTATGATCCTGACATGCTCTATTTCCAGAAGGGCCTCCAGGTATTTCTGAAGTCTGGCCGTGCCGAGCATCAGAGGATCTCCTCCGGTAAGAAGAACATTGGTCACCTCTTTGTGATCCCTGATATAGGCGACTGCGGCATCGATATCCTGAAGAACCGCGTCTTCTCCCTTCATAAAAACCCTCTTCCGGAAGCAGTAGCGGCAGATTCCTCCGCAGACATTGCTTACCAGCATCAGGGCGGTCGAGTTGTATTTGTGCTCCAGACCGGGGATTATGGTATAGTTGCTCTCCCCCGAGGGATCCAGGCGGCCCCACTCTTCAAGCTCCTTCTCTGCGGGCATGATCAGGCGGGCCAGGGGATCGGAGGGATCGTTCCAGTTTATCAGGGACTGATAGAAACTGTTGCTCCTGAAATGATAGGTTCTGGAAACCTTTTCGGCTCTCTGTATGACTTCTTCCGGTGTCTCTTCAGGCAGGCGGCGGGGGTCTGTAATATAGCTGACTTTCATCTGCGTCTCCTTGCTCTTATTAAATATCGGGGCATAATTATATCATGTGCTGGAATGAAAGTTAATATATCATATTAATATAAGTTATTCCTATAGAGAAAATTATGTGAAACGTCGTTTACCTTTTCTCTTTGCCGCCTCTCATCTATAATATCCCCAAAAACGAAGGAGTATACCGTGCAGAATAACTGGAGATGTCCCAAGTGCGGAAACACAAATTACGAAACAGATCAGTTTGCCGCGACGGGCGGCGGTTTTGCCAAGGTCTTTGATGTACAGAACAAGAAGTTTACCACTGTCAGCTGTACCCGGTGCCGTTTTACGGAGCTCTACAAGGCCGAAACCAGCACCCTTGGAAACCTTTTTGACCTTTTTACCAACTGATGCGCATTAATGCTCTACCCGGTTCCGGCCCTGTTCCTTGGCCCGGTAGAGCATTTTATCCGCTTCTATCACAGATTTTTCGTAGCTGCTGTCCCTGCCGTTCATCTTTGCGATTCCGAAGCTGACGGTCACTCTGAATCTGTTTTCTTCGTAACTGAAATCGGTGCCCTCTATCTCTTTTCGGATCCTTTCGATAACAGCTGATGTCTCTTCCGGGCGGCCTTTGAGCATTAGAATAAACTCTTCACCACCCCAGCGGGCAAGGCAGTCCTGTTCTCTCACATTCCTTTTTATCGTATCCGCAACGGTCCGTATGACATAGTCGCCGCAGTCATGCCCCCAGGTATCGTTGATCCTTTTAAAGTGATC
Source organism: Oceanispirochaeta sp. (assembly GCA_963556075.3). Lineage (GTDB taxonomy): Bacteria > Spirochaetota > Spirochaetia > DSM-2461 > DSM-2461 > Oceanispirochaeta. The sequence goes on from CAUVYB020000002.1 coordinate 1,533,102, forward strand.
GATATCTCCCAACGTTACGGAGAGGTCCGACTCTTCCCGACGGCTCTGTTTGAACTCATAGTCCATAAACTGCTCGAAGCCCCGCCGATTGTAGAGACCGGTCAGAGCATCGGTGACCGCCAGATGCTCCAGCTCTTTAAGCAGCTCTTCCTTCCTTTCTATCTCCGCCTTCAGGTCCTCCTTGAAGCGGTGCATCACCGCCGTATAGACCGTCAGCAGAACGAAGCTGTTCCGGAACATATAGGAGAGTGAAAAGAGGGGAATAAAGAAGTAGGGATACTGGTATTCCGGAGATTTGAGGAGCATAAGAACGGGAAAGAAAACAGAAGCGAGGGCAAGAACCGCAAGAACGACCTGGGGCAGAGAGCTGTAGATATGCCGTTCTCTCCGCTTTTTAAACAGATAGAGGCAGAGGAAGAGAATAACAAAGAAGTTGAAAAAGCTGACCAGCAGATCGGGATGAATCCTGAAGTCCCGGAGAACGGGCGGGATCAGAAGCATTGTCATTGTCAGGGCGATCGTAAGATAGGGTTTGATACGGTTGCCGTAGAACTGCCGCCAACCGGCCTCCAGAATGATATTACCCAGGATGTAGAGAAAGGTTATTATGTGCTGAACCGGATCTTTGGAATTAATGAGCAGCCGTGTGTGAATCGGATCAAGACCTTCCAGGCCCCGCGGAGGAGGCGGGGGCGGGCTATGCAGAAAACCGAGAATAAGGGCCAGAGCGGGGAGAAAAAGAGAGAGGAACCAGAAAAGCCCCCCTTTGAATCGCCTGGGAAAGTTGATTCTGACAAGCAGGACGATCATGCTGAACACCAGGGCCATGGGAATATTGACGAGGATCAGGGTTCTGCTGTGAAAGAGTTCGAACATATAATCCAGTCTATTCCAGGGCAGGGGAAATCACAAGCTTGTTCATGAGGGGAAAAAAAAGGCCGACCCGGGAAAACGGAAGGATCCCGGGCCGGAAGACAAAGGAGAAACTAAGCTGTCGCTGCTGCTTTGCGTCTGTTGATCATAGCCTTAACAATGGGATAGACAATGGAGATTACGGTCAGGCTGAAAAGGATCAGACAGATGGGGGAACCGAAGAAAATTCCGATCTCTCCGTCCGATATCTTGTAGGCCCTTCTGAAGGACTGCTCCATGTTGTTCCCGACGATAACCGCCAGGATCATGGGGGTCGCGGGAAATTTGGTTTTACTCATAAAGTATCCCAGGAGACCGAAAAGGACCAGCAGGAAGAAGTCCATGACGCTGTAGCTGATGGCGTAGGCACCGACGAAGGCCAGACCCAGTACGATGGGGTAGAGAATCTTGGGAGGAACGGACAGAACCCGTACCAGAAGACCCGCCAGAGGGATGTTCATGACCGCCAGGATGATGTTTCCTACAAACATGGAGGCGATCAGACCCCACACGATAAGAGGCTGCTGCTGGAAGAGCATGGGACCGGGCTGCAGTCCCAGGAGCAGTAGAGCTCCCATCATAACCGCAGTGGTTCCCGAACCGGGGATACCCAGGGTGAGCATGGGTATCATGGCTCCGACGGATGCGGCGTTGTTGGCGGACTCGGGAGCGGCGAGACCTTCAATGGCTCCCTCACCGAATTCTTCGGGATGCTTGGAGAGCTGTCTTTCGTTGTTGTAGGACATCAGAGAGGCCATGGTTCCACCGGCGCCGGGAAGGGCTCCTACAAAAAATCCCAGGGGAGCGGAACGGAGGATGGGCCAGACAGAGCTTTTCCACTCCTCTCTGGAGATCCAGATTTTGCCGAATTTTTTCTGAACATTCACATGACCCGTCTCGATGTTCTTGAAGCTTTTAAATACCTCGCCAAGGGCGTAGACGGCAATGATTACAATCAGAAAGTCGATTCCGCTCTGCAGTTCCAGGATGCCCATTGTAAAGCGGCTGACGCCGGACTGACCGTCTATACCTATGGTGGCGATCATCAGTCCCAGGATGGTGGCGATAAAACCGCGAAGCCGGTTCCCTTCTGTCATGGACGCTGTCGCAGACAGGGCGAAGAGAAAGAGCATGAAGTACTCGGCAGGGCCGAACTTCAGGGCGAAGCGGGCTACGGGGATGGCGATCGCTACCATACAGATGGTGGCGAAAACACCCCCGATAAATGAAGCGATGGCTGAGATGGCCAGAGCCGATTCAGCCCTGCCCTTCAGGGTCATAGGGTATCCGTCAAAGGTCGCGGCGACAGCCGCACCGTCTCCGGGCGTGTTGATCAGGATGGACGCTCTTGAACCGCCGTACATGGCTCCGTAGTAAACGCCGCCCATGGTGATCAGAGCCGCCGTGGGTCCCATGGAGAAGGTCAGGGGCAGAAGCACTGCAACACCGGTTGCAGGACCCAGACCGGGAAGCATTCCGATAATGGTTCCCAGGAAACCACCGATGGTTACCCACACAATATTCATGGGAGTCAGGGCGACCAGAAAACCGTCCAATAAAAATGATAATGTTTCCATATACTTACCTCAGATCCAGATTCCGGGGGTCAGGGGAAGATAAACACCCAGGAGTTTGGAAAAAACGATATAGATAAACAGGCTGAACGCAACAGCGACGGCCGTGTTGACTTTCCAGTTTTGCCTGCCGTTAAACAGGATCAGCTCCATCTCCAGAAAAAGGACGGTGCTGATGACGTATCCGACCTTGTCAAAAATCAGGGCATAAACCGCAGAGAACAGACAGGTCAGAAGGATTTTGTAAAATCCCGGTTCCTTATGCAGGGGAATCTTTTCTTCATTCTTTCCCCCTTTTAATGCGGACAGCTCTCTGACCAGAAGGCTGAGAGACATGATTATAAGAGCGATACCCAGCATCATGGGAAAAATCTTCGGTTCGAACGCTCTACCAACGGATGCATCGGGTAGCATAAAAGTGGCTGTGGTATATACCAGCCCCAGAACAAAACACAGCAGGGATGGAATTATAGTTAAACTCACAGTTTCCTCCATTAAAAAAAGGGATCGCCGCCAAGCCGGTACATAGCTCCGGGACGATCCCCTCAGGTTCTTAATTAATACATTCCTATGTCGGACAGGATGGTCTTGTAGTTTTCGTTTACATTAGCCAGGAAGGCATCGAACTCGGGAGCGTCCAGGTAGGCATCGTCCCAGCCGTTTGTCTTGCAGGCGGCTTTCCACTCGGGAGTCTGAACCATCTCAGCCAGAGTATTTCTCCAGTAGCTCACGGCGTATTCGGGCATTTCGGGAGGTCCGAAGACTCCTCTCCAGTTTACGAAGGTTTCATCGATTCCCTGCTCAACACAGGTGGGAATATCGGCAACAATGCCTTCTCCTACACGGTGGTCGGCAGACTGAGCCAGGGCTCTCAGGTCTCCGCTTTCGATCAGGCCGAGGACTTCGGACAGACCGGTAGAGAACATATCGATATGTCCGCCCAGAACCTGAGCCGTAGCGGAATCATCAAAACTTACATAGTCGATTTCGTCCAGGTTCTTGATTCCCGCGGCCTTGGCCATCATCAGGAACTGGATATGGTCCATGGAACCGACGGAGGACGCACCGCCGATCTTTACACTCTTGATGTCCTTCTTCAGGGCGTCCATCAGATCGGTCATGGTCTTGTAGGGAGAATCCGCGGCGACAACAAATACGGCGTAGTCGGCGATCAGAGAGGCCAGGGGAGTGACATCCTTGTAGCCCAGATCGGTTGTTCCGTTCAGCTGAGTCAGGATAAGGGGAGAGGAGTATACGGTGATGATCTTGTCAGAACCTTTTTTCTCCTGCAGGCTTGTCAGATGTACAGATCCACCGGCTCCGGGATTGTTTCTTACAGGCATGGGAACTTTTACAAGACCCGTGTCTTTCAGGACCTTGGCGGTCGTTCTGATGGTCAGGTCCCATCCGCCGCCGGCTCCACCGGGGGCAACGAAGTCAAGGACTCCCTTGGGGTACTTGGGGTTTCCGGATCCGGAATCAGCCTGACCCTCTGCGGTCAGTCCCATTGTCAGTACAAGAGATAAGGTCAGGATAAAGGAAATGATCTTTCCATTTCTCATTGAAGTCTCCTTTCAGATTTGAATATATAAGCCGGTTCGGCTTGAATTGATTTCATTGTAAAAGGGGAATTCAGGAATCGAATGTAGGAAAGAAATGGAAAAATCTGTAGGATTCATCCTACAGAGCGGAGAGAACTTATCTTGTTTCGGAGATAAGATTATGTTTTACAGCATAATAGGTTAGCTGGGCGTTGTTTTTCAGGTCCATCTTCTGGAGAAGCCGGGATCTATAAGTGCTGACCGTCTTGATGCTCAGATTCAGCTCCTGGGAAATCTCGCTGGGAGTCAATCCCGAGGCCAGCATGATCAGGACCTGATACTCCCGTTCCGATAGATGTTTGTGAGGTTCGTCGGAGTGAATATTCTGATAGTCCTCAAGGAGCAGCTGACTTACCCTGGAGGAGATATACCTGCCTCCCTGAAGGACCTGACGGACCGCATTGACCAGTTCCTCCGGGGCGCTTGCCTTGTTCAAACATCCGGATGCTCCCAGCTTCAGAGCCCTCAGGGCATACTGGCTCTCCGACTGTATGCTGAGGATCAGAACGGGCAGGTCGGGGTGGTAGTAGTGAAGGTCTTTCAACACTTCCAGACCGTCTTTTCCCGGCAGAGAGATGTCCAGAATCACAACATCGTATGATACCCTGTCAACCAGGGGAAGAACGTCACTTCCGCTGGAAAGTTCATCAAGGACAGACAGAGCTATCTCTTCCTGGAGGATCTGGCAAAGTCCCCTTCGGACAAGGGGATGATCATCCACAATTAAAAGCTTATGCATTGTGTTTCTCCTTCAGGGGAAGAATAATCCTGACAACCGTCCCCCCTTCCGGGTGGTTGTCTATCAGAAATGATCCGTTCAGATGGCGGCAGCGCTCCCTCATACCGATCAGACCGAAAGAGTTGTTCTTGACCGTATCCGATTTATTGATTCCCTTGCCGTTGTCCCTCACCATCATCCGGAACTCATTCTCATCCTGGGTGATAAGGAGCTCAACGGCGCTAGCCTCGGCGTGGCGTATGATGTTTGTGAGGATCTCCTGAAACATGCGGAAAATGGATGTTTTGTACTCCCCGCCGGGATCATCCAGTGAGTTGCTGCTCATCTGTATATCCAGGTCAACGGGAATGGAGGTTCTTTTGGTAAACCGGCGGCTTTTCCACTCCAGAGCCTCCTTGAGAGAGAGGTTATCCAGAACTTTCGGGCGCAGGTTTGTAGAGATCGTTCTTACCGAGGCAATGGAATCGTTTACCAGTGCCAGAAGGGTGGAGATCTTCTCCTTTCTGACGTTTTCCTCCGCCTCAGGATGTCCGTTCAGCCAGAACAGGTCGAATTTCATGGCCGTCAGCTGCTGGCCCAGCTCATCATGGTACTCCCGGGCCGCAGCCTTTCTCTCCTCTTCCCGGGCCTGGGCCATATGCATGGTAAAATTGCGGAGCTGTTCGTTATTTCTCCGGAGCGCCTGCACCCGCAGCCAGACAATGCATCCCGCCAGGCTGAGAAACAGAAGGGTCGACAATATATGGAACCAGCGGTTCATCCAGAAGGGGGTTTTTATATGAATCCCCAGGCTTCTTACATGGCTCAGATTGAGACCGTTATGGTCTGTTCCGAAAATTTTGAGAACATACTCTCCGGGGGGAAGGGAGGCATAACTTACCTCATTGTGGTTCCCCAGGAAACGGGGTCTTTCATCCAGTCCGGTCAGCTGTGCCGCATAATGATGTTTGGAGGGATCTATGTAGGAGAGGATGGCAAAGCGGAAGGAGATATTATTGGCCGTATAGGGCAGAGTGATCTCCTCTTTCAGGGATATATCCCTGTCCAGAACAACCATACCGTCAATTGCCGACCCGATCCCCACCGGAAGGTTGTGAATACTCAGCTGTGTTATGACCACATCCGCGCTGGCATCATCATGGGGAAGAGATTTAGGATTGAATGAAGAGATTCCCCTGGGACCGCCCCAGAACAGTGTGCCGTCGGCGGTCTTGAGAAAGGCATTTTGAGAGAATTCGTTACTGATAAGACCGTCCGCACGGCTGTAGTTTTGAATCTCCTCCTTCTCGGGAGTGATCCGGGAGAGTCCCTGTCCTGTAGATACCCATATATTCCGGCTTTCATCTTCAAGGAGGCCGAAAACATTGTCACCCGAGAGGCCCTCTCGGGTGGAGATATTGTGGAACAGGTCTTTCGGGGGAAGGAAAATACTGATCCCCCCTCCGGATGTGCCGACCCAGAGTCTTTTCAGCGAATCCTCAAGGATGACATTGACCGAGTTGTCGCTGAGACTGGAGGCACTGGTGCCGGATCTGACGAAACTTCTGAAGGTCCCGGTCTCCTTCTCAAGAAGATTCAGTCCGCCGTCCCAGGTTCCTATCCAGAGTTGTTTCCGGGAGTCCTCATAGATGCAGCGGACCGCATTCCCGTTCAGGCTGTCGGGATTGTCCGGTTCATGGGCATAGTTCGTCAGAACGCCCTCTTTCAGAGAAAACAGTCCGTCCCCTTCCATACCGATCCAGACGGTGTTTTCATGATCTTCGAGGATGGACCAGACCGTTCCATTGTATTTTTCCGGTCCCGGAATATCCCTCAACGCGATCCTCTTGATTTCATCCACGGTTTTTCCCGCTTCCAGAAAGTAAAGTCCGGCTCCGTCCGTTCCTATCCAGAGATTTTCGTTTCGATCCTCCATGAGTGAGGAGACGTGATCATTGTCCGATTCCCTGTCTCCGGGGTTTACATCCATTGCTGTGAAACGGCCGTTACTCCGGTCCAGAATGGAGATTCCTCCGCCGTCGGTAGCGATCCATATGGACCCGTCCCGGCGTTCGATCATCTGCCGTATATTCGTGTTTTTCAGGGCTTCCGGGTCTGATGAGCCCCCTGTGTAGGTTTTTATCAGTGAGGTGTCGGGATTGTAAAGGTCGACTCCTCCTCCCCGGGTTCCTATCCAGATCAGACCGTTGTTGTCGCGGTAGAGGCTGCGTATTTTTCCGTAACTGAGCTCTCCCGGGTTTCCGCTTGCCTCCATATGAGTCCAGCTTCTGCCATTAAAGTCATAGAGGAATATGCCGGAACGCTCCGTACCAACCCAGAGCCTGTTGTTCTCCCTGGTCAGGGATCTGACCGAAACGGATTCGGGCATCCATACCGGGAGGATCTTTCCTGAAGATTTCTGATAGAGGAACAGTCCCTCCGTCGTACCGAGCCAGAGCCGATCTTCCCCGTCTTTCAGGTGACAGCGTATAAAGACCCCCGCAAGAGAATCCTGATCCGGCTGTTCGTCTCCGGATATGAACCTCTCCCTTTCCGTATCATACAGGGAGAGTCCCTTTTCCGTTCCTATCCAGAGAACACCGTCATCATCACAGAAGAGAGTTCGGATCCTGTTATGTATAAGAGCGGAGTTTTCTTCGTTCAGAGTTGAAAAGCCCTCTTCTCCCTTGTAGAGCGACAGTCCGCCCCCCGCGGTTCCGATCCACAGGCGACCGCGTTTGTCCTCCTCCAGGGCGAAAACCTGATTGCTGGAAAGGCTGTGGGGATCGGAGGGATCATTATAAAAATGTGAGAAGCTCAAGGTCTCCCTGTTGAACAGGTTAAGGCCACCCCCGTCGGTTCCGACCCAGAGATTTTTGCGGGAGTCTTCCAGAAGAGAGAAGATTACGGAACCGCTGATACTGTCAGGGTCTCCCGCCTGGGGGCGGAACAGGATGTTGTTTCGCCCGTCATAGCGGTTCAGGCCGCTCAGTGTTCCGAACCATATATAACCGTAGGAATCCTGGATCATGCAGTATATGGAGTTACTGGATAGACCATCCTCCATGGAGAGGTGGGAGAGATGGAAATCTTCCGCAGTCAGAAAAGAGGCAAAAGAGAAAATACAGATCAGGCTTATCAGTTTCCGCTTCATTAACCTTAATATTATACACACTTATGGGATCTCTGTAGAAAATTGCCGGAAGAGGTCCCGGATATGTTCAAGGATAGCATCCAGACTGTGCCGCTTCGAACGGGAGCATTCATGGGCCGGACGGTCACAGATATAACAGCGTCTTTCCGGAAAACCGATTTCCGAGCGGGAAACCGAGTGGTTGGGATCTGTGAAGACATCGATATCCCAGAGCCGGCCCAGGAGATGATTCTCCTCCAGCTGACAGCTTTGTTTTTTGATAAGCATTCCTGTATGAGAGAGGGAGACATAGGCTTCGGGGCCGGTTCTCCTGTTCTCGGAGCTTTCCGGTAGAAGCCGGGCGTCGGGAAAGAGTTCTTTCACCGCTCGGACGGCCTCCCGGTAGATTCTGCGGATCATATCACTGTTCTTCACTTCTCCGGGAATGTTGACCGTAATCTGCAGCAGGGACTCTCCCGGCACCGCAGAGTGGAAGTAGGCCTGTCTCCGGGCCGCCCGCTTTTCACGGGCTTCAAGCATTTCCGGCAAAGATATGGCTCTATCGTCCATTCCTGTCCTCCAGGGCCGCCAGGAAAAATGTCAGAGCGAGGAGATCGGCACAGCCTCCCGGAGATATATTTTCCGATATGAAAAGAGAATTCATGCGGCCCAGTTTTTCATCCGCTTCCCTTTGGGCCATACCGCCGGAGAGCAGGAAAGATTCAGCATTCTGCCGCATAAGGTTCAAGCCGCCTATCCCGCGGCGGTGCAGTACATTGCTGTCTTCCACTACCGTCATAAGGATGAGGAGGGCTTCCAGCCCGGCCTCTTCACGGCGGCAGCCTTTTGCAAGGGCTGCTCTGAACGCAGGCAGAGAATGGTCCCGGACCGAGGGGAATCCGGCTTCCGCTTCTCCCCTGATACCGGAACTCCCGTATTTCCGGTAGGCGCGCCGTCCGTTGCTGCTTTTTTCCTGCAAGGGGAGATCGGCCCCTGCGTCCAGTTCTTCGCTGAGACCGCGACAGATGCGTCCGGCCTCGTTCAGAATCTCCCGGGCCGCCGGCCGGCTTCTCTGTGAGGCGGCCGTACAGACTCCGAGTGTGAATATCTGTCCCTTGTGAGTATTGATTCCTCCTGTTGCCCGGAACATGGCTTTTTCCGCCTCTACTCCGACAGGCCTTATGACGGGTAGAACGGCCTCCGGCGGTCCATCGGAGGGGGTCAGAGCCGCCATCTCCTCCAGAAAGGGATAGATCGCATCGGCACTCTTTAAAAAGAGTGACAGATCCATGTCTCTGTGGGCCCCGTTATCCAGACGGTCCACCAGTCCCGGTTTGGGAGACAGCAGGACTTCATCCCTCATGGCCTCTGCCGCGTATACGGCAGGACCGGCAAGTACGGGAGCCGCAAACATCAGTCCAGCGCTTTGACCTGGCGAACCACATCGATGATGGTTCCGTCCCGGTATTCCACGAGTCCGACAATCCGGTCTGTGAATTCTATGGGATCCGGCTTTCCGACCAGCCTTTCAGCTTTATCCAGAAGCTCTTCCATGGTGAAAAAGGGCAGCTTCACATTCCTGAAGTGCTCTATCAGGTCCTTCCGGCGGGGATTCACCGCAATGCCGCGATCGGAAACAAACACATCCACACTCTCTCCGGGAGTAATAACGGTGAGAACCTTCTCGGTTATGGTGGATGTCCGCCCTCTGATAAGGGGGGCTACGATAACGGAGAGGCCCGATCCGATGGCCGTATCCGAGTGTCCTCCGGAAGCGCCCATGATAACGCCGTCTGAACCGGTGAGAACATTGACATTAAAGTCCAGGTCGATCTCCAGAGCGCTCAGGATAACCACATTCAACTTGTTCACTGCACAGCCCTTGTTCAGGGGGTTGGCGTAGTAGGACGCATCAATTTCGGTATGAAGACGGTTCTTGCCGATGGATTCGATGGAGTCCTGATCAAAAGTCTGGATGTCCAGCATCTTCTTGATCAGCCCCTCTTCATGCATCTTGACCATCTGGCTTGTGATTCCGCCCAGGGCCCAGCTTGCGGTGATCCCTTTCTTCTTCATCTGCTCGGTCAGAAAACGGGTGGTCGCCAGGGAGGCACCGCCCGAACCGGTCTGCATGGAAAAGCCGTCTTCAAAGTAGGGGCTGGCCACAATCAGATCCGCCGCATTCCGGGCGATCAGAAGATCCCGGGGATCCTGTGTGATTCTGGTGGCTCCGGTACTGATCTTCTTGGGATCTCCCACGGCATCAACCTTAACGATGATGTCTACAAGGTCCTGGTCGATGCTGAACGGGGTATTGGGGTAATCGGCAAGATAGTCAGTGATCAGGACGACCTTGTCGGAATGCTTGGCATCTACCATGGCATAACCCAGGGCGCCGCAGGCGGAGGGGCCTGAAAATCCATTGGCATTTCCGTAAACGTCGCAGGACGGAACCCCCAGAAAGGCGACATCGATCTTGATCTCTCCGGTCTCTATGGCTCTGGCTCTTCCCCCGTGACTGTGAAACAGAACGGGCTCTTCCATCTTTCCGGCGGAGATGAACTCGGCCAGTTTTCCGCGGAGGCCGCTGGTGATCAGCTTCGTTACGACACCGTTCTCAATATGGCCGATCAACTCGTCATGATGGGCCATGAGGGAACTGGCGGCAATGGTCAGATTCTTTATTCCCATTCTGGAGATTACATCCATGACCATATTCACGATATAGTCACCCGAGCGGAAGTGATGATGAAATGAAATGGTCATTCCGTCTTCCAGGCCAGACTTCATCACGGCCTGCTCGAGGGTGTCGGCCATCTTGTTCAAACGGGGCAGCCGCCGGTTCCCTTTGTCCTGTCTGACCAGGGGCGTACGCTTTACAGCTCCCTCGAAGGGGTTGAGCTTGCGGCCGTTTATCTCTTCCGGAATCTCTCTTCCGATAGCATTTTTAATCATATTCCTAGTCCTCCAGTTCCTTGATGTTGAGGCCCGAAGCCTTTGCCATTTCGATGACCCGTTCGGCTCTTTCCACGATAGGCTTATCGACCATTTTTCCATTCAGGGAGATAACACCGGATTTTTTGCTTTCCGCCTCTTTGATGACCTCGATGACCCTCAGGGCATGATCAATTTCCTTGTCGCTGGGACAGAATACATCATGAACCGGCTGTATCTGACGGGGGGATATGACGGATTTGCCGTCGAAACCAAGCTGATGAATCAGTTTTACCTCTTCCAGGAATCCCTCTTCATTGTTCACATCCGCATACACCGTATCGATGGCGTATATACCGGCCGCTCTGGCGGCATTCAGAACCATGGAACGGGCAAAAAGGATCTCTACGCCTCCGGGAGATCTTTTGGTTTTCATACTGGTGACATAATCTTCCGCACCCAGGGCGATGCCGATCATCCGGTCCGAAGCCAGGGCTATTTCATAGGCATTGAGCACACCGAGGGGGCCTTCAATGGCAGCCATCATCTTAATGGTTCCCACCTCTATGCCGGCCGCTTTTTCTTCTTTCTCGATCAGAGCTTCCACATCCTTGATGTCCTGGGCCGTTTCCGTCTTCGGCAGACGGATAACATTGGGCCTTGCCCTGACCATGGCCCGGATATCCTCGCGGCCGTAGGGGGAGTCAAGACCATTGATGCGGACAACCGTTTCGATTCCGCCGTAGTCCAGAGTGGTAAGAGCGTTAAAGACAAGAAAACGGGCCGTATCTTTTTCATTGAGCGATACGGCGTCTTCCAGGTCGAACATCACCGAGTCTGAACGGTAAATGTGAGCATCTTTCATCATGCTGGCATTGTTGCCGGGAACATAGAGCATTGTTCTTCTCAGTTTCATGAAAGGACCTCCCAGGGGTAGCTTTCGGATCCGGCTGCCCGGTAGACGGCCGCTTCAAGACGGGCCCGGATGGTGCAGTCCAGGGCGCCCTTGTCTTCCAGGCGGACCTTTACATCATCGATGGAAAGCTTGTCCAGGGTTTCTTCAACCACTTTCAGGATCTGTTTCCCATACTGTCTTTTAACGATGCTGCTCAAACTGACATCACGGCCCTTGCCGTGATTGCTGTCGACGGTTATCAGGATATCACTGGATTCAAGCGATCCCGCCAGACCTGTCTTTACGATTTTCATCCTCATATACTCCTATTCGTTTTCAGACTCTTTCCCGGAGGCAAGGGCCTTTTTCCTAATGACTTCAGCTATTTTCCGGCCCTCTTGGGAACACAGAATTTCATATGTTGTGGGAGGCACCCATTTTTTCAGATCTTCCAGTCTCTCTTCCGCCAGAGCCCTGCGGACATTTGTGGCGCTGACGGCTCCGTCTGCCGCTTCCTTCCGGGGAATTTCAATCACCTGGATTCCGTTTTCAGGAAGGATCTCCTTCATCATCCCGTTGTACCGCGAAGTAACAACATCAAAAGGTTCTTCACCCACATAGCGTTTTGTTATCGACAGGGCGGGGGCTATACGGCGGGCAAAGAGGTCCAGATCAATCCGTGTATGACTGTCATTGATAACCTTGCTGTCTTTGATAAAGTAGGTGGGAAAGGTGGCCCGGGATATGATGTAATCCCGCCCTTCGTGGATATAAAGATTCTTCAGATCGGCAGTTCCTTCTCTGATCAGCTTCATCCTGAGGGAGAACGGGAAAACCGAAAGGTCTTCTTTCACAACAAAAAGGTGAACTCTCTCATTCTCACTGCAGGCCTTTTCAATCAGGTAGCGGTGTCCCAGGGTAAAGGGATTGCAGTTCATAACGATGGCTGCCGAGGGTACCGTCTCCGAAGGGAGTTCAAGAGAATCCAGATAGTTCTGAACGCCCTCGGAATTGTTTTCCATCAGTATAGCGTCCGGGGATTTTGCCAGGGTATAGAATCCCAGCTCGGAAAAGACCTCTTCATTCTCCGGTTTGGTATACAGGAAAAGACTGTCATACTGTTCGTGATAGGCTCTCAGACGCAGAAGGGTGATAACCCTGTTTGTCAGGGCCTGTCCCTGATAGTCCCTGTGTACGGCGATACACTTGAGTATATTGCCCGCGGCACATCCGCTGGCGACGATAGAGTCTCCGTCCATAAGGACAATGGCATAATCCAGGTCTCCGTCGGGGACCAGTCCTTCAAGTTCAAGAAAAGCGCGGAGCTGTTCCCGGTCGCCTTTCTGTTTAATATTGAGGGTTCTCACCTCGTATGATTCTGCAGACATGATCCCATTTAACACCCGTGTTCCTCAGGCTGTAAGTAGGAACAGGAAGTCACTTCTTGTAGGATCAGTCCTACAAATGTACTCTCAGGGCATGAAAAAACCGGTCCGCCCGGGACCGGTTTGTGTCAGACCGTTCTCTTCCTGTAAGAGATCAGGCTACGATATTACCTTCGTTGTCGATCTCCTTGCCGATAAACCTGACGAACAGAAGAATCCCGGCTGTTCCGAGGATCAGGCTGACCCAGGGAGGGACGCCCAGGCCGGCGGGAATGGTTCCCAGCACCAGGGCAAAGGCTGCTGCAGTCAGGGCATAGGGGGCCTGGGTGGTGACATGATCCAGGTGATCCGCACCGGAGGCGGAGGAGGAAAGAATCGTCGTATCCGAGATGGGAGAACAGTGATCGCCGAATACAGCTCCCGTCAGGACTGAACCGATACAGGCCAGGATAAGGGGTGTTACGCTGCCTGTCGCCGCCGAGACATTGGCGGCGACGGGAATGACGATGGGCATCAGAATGGAGTTGGTTCCCCAGGACGTTCCGGTGGAGAAGGCCACGAACATGGCCGTCAGGAAGACGATGGAGGGCAGGAGAATGACCATCAGACCGCCTGCTTCGAAGGGAATCACCTCTACAAGCCACTCGGCCAGCTGCATCTTGGAGATTACGGCCTTGAGAGCAAAGGCCAGAGAGAGGATAAGAACGGCCATAAACATGGACTTGGCTCCGTTTACCCAGGCTGTCACGGCTCCGGAGAGATCGAATTTCTTTCCCGCCAGACCCTGGACACCGGCTGACAGGGAGCTGACAAAGGCTGCCCAGGTCAGAACGACGGAGGCGTCGGAGTCTCCAATACAGTCCCTGAATGACTTGCCTGCTTCATAACCGTTGTACCAGAGGCCGAAAAAGGTGATGAGGATAAAGATTCCGATGGGAACGATAACGTCCCAGATCGTACCTTTTATACCCTCGTCGGGCAGAAGGGCGGCATCGTCGGTGACCATGGGAGTGGCTCCTTCGCGGTTGACCTGTCCGGTCTTCCTGGCCCGAATCTCCGCTTTGAGCATAGTGCCGTAGTCTTTTCTGGTAATCACCAGGGTAAAGAGCAGAATCAGAGCAAAGAGGGAGTAGAAGCGGAAGGGGATGGTCTGGAAGAAGACGATCATCGAGTTGCCTTCGATTCCCAGGGCCGTCAGGCTGGCGGCGATCAGACTCAGTTCCATGGCGATCCAGGTTGAGATGGGGGCCATGGAGGAAACGGGAGCTGCCGCGGAGTCAACAATATAGGACAGCTTTTCCCGGGAGATTTTCTGCTCATCCGTGATGGGACGCATGGTGTTTCCCACGATGATGGAGTTGGCGTAGTCGTCGAAGAAGATGGCGATCCCCATAAGGGCGGTTGCCAGCTGAGTGGAACGGACATCGACCGCTTTGGCGGCAATGGCATCTGCGATGGCCTTGGTTCCGCCCATTTTGCCGATCAGTCCTATCATTCCCCCTACGGCCAGAAGGAATACTATGATTCCTATGTTCCAGGAGTCGGCCAGCGAGTCGCCGACGATATATGTGGAGAAGGTCTCCAGAAGCCCTTTGAGAGGGTTCCAGTTGTTGATGATGGTGGCGCCGGACCATATCCCTGCGACCAGAGAGAGAAGCACCTGCTTCTTCCAGATGGCAAGGACAATGGCAACCACAGGAGGGATCAGGGCCAGGGCCCCGAAGGTCAGTTCTTCCATTGTAAAAGTATCCTTTGTAGAGTAGTAATGTTCCGGAGTTTACAGCAGGACGGAGGGGGCTTCAAGAGGATTTTTTTACCCCGTGAGGAAAAGGGTACTTTTTCTCGGCCGCCACTATAATTTATAGTGATGCACAAAAGGGAGTGTCTATGTACGATCTTATAATAATCGGCGGCGGAGCGGCCGGGCTTTTCGCCGGTGCCAGAGCGGCCGAGGCGGGGCTCAGGTTCTGCATTCTTGAAAAGATGAATCAGTGTGGACTCAAGCTGCTGACCAGCGGTTCAGGACAGTGCAACCTCAGTCATGCCGGAGATATCCGTGATTTTACCGAATGTTATGGAGCGGCGGCCCGCTTTGTAAAACCCTCCCTTTATGAACTGGACAACAGTTCTCTGGTCTCCTGGCTGGAAGAGAGAGGGCTGCCCTGTTTCGACAGGGGGGACGGAAAAATTTTCCCCCGCAGCATGAACAGCCGGGATGTGCGGGACCTGTTTCAAGGCCTCAGCCGGGGAGGGAAAATTTTCTGGAAGCAGACCGTCTGTTCCGTCACGCCCGAAGACGGCTATTTTACCGTTGCAAGCGGCTCCGACAGCTTCAAAGGCTGTCGTCTTCTGATCTGCTGCGGCGGGGCTTCCTACCCTTCTACCGGTTCCGAAGGGGACGGATATGAAATGGCGCGTAGTCTCGGCCACACGGTTGTCACCCCCGTCCCTGCCCTGACTCCCGTATTTATCAACCCCTTTTCTCTTGACTCCTGTGCGGGAATCGCCCTGCCCGTATCTGCGGAGCTCTATGAGCAGGGAAGAAAAAAGGCGGCTTTCGGAGGAGATCTTCTGATCACCCATAAGGGCTTTTCGGGGCCTGTCATTCTGAACAACAGCAGGTTGATGAGAGAGGGGGACGAGCTTCGGATCTCCTGGCTTCCCGGGATGGAGCGGGATGAGGTTGAGGAGGAACTGCAGAAAAGGCGGAAACACTCCGGTAAAAAATCCTTGAAAAGCGGTCTGTCCTTTCCCGGAATTCCCGAATCTCTTCTGAAGGTCCTGATCTCTTTAAGCGGGCTCAGGGGGGAGGATCTACTGGCACAGCTGAGTAAAAAAGGCCGCCGTGCTTTTCTGGATCATCTTTGTTCCTGCTCTTTCAGGATTAATGGTCTGGGAGGATTCAATACCGCCATGGTAACCGCCGGCGGTGTGGACAGGAAGGAAGTCAATCCTAAAACTATGGAGTCCCGGATCGTCCCCGGTCTTTTTTTTGCGGGAGAGATCCTGGATGTGGACGGGGAGACCGGGGGATACAATCTGCAGTTTGCCTTCTCTTCGGCTGCCCTGGCTGTGAAAAATATTTCCACGTTTAACTAAACGGACTGCCGGGTTCCGGAGGAAACCCGGCCTGGTATTCTCTTACTCCCGTCCGCCCAGGAACATGCCGGCTTCTCCGGCTTCAATAAAGTTGGTTACCGTGGAGTGGTTGGGCGAGGAGCCCACCAGGACAACCAGATCGCTGTTGCTGACGACCTGCTCATCCAGAATGGTGCGCACCGATTCGCTGACCATCTCGTCCAGAGTCTTCTGGCTCTTCAGGTGAAAGGCCCGGACCCCGTAGCTCAGCGCCAGCTGGCGGACAACCGTCGGCTGGGGCGACAGGGCCAGGATGGACGTCTTTCCCCTGAGGGAGGAAAGAAGGGCTGCGCTCCGACCCGAGTCGGTCTGTACGACTATGGCTTTGGCTTCCAGGACGGTGGCCGTCTCTTCGGCTGCGGTGATCATCTGGAAACGGACGGGGTTGATGGAGTTCTTGTCCTTCTTTCTGTCTTTCTTTCTCCTGAACTTTTCGTTGGCCGCGGCAATGCTGGCCATGGTTTTTACAGCTTCAAGGGCATAGTCGCCGTAGGCTGTTTCACCGGAGAGCATAACCGCATCGGTACCGTCCATAACAGCATTGGCCACATCGCTGACCTCCGCACGTGTAGGACGGGGATTTTTGATCATGGAGTGGAGCATCTGGGTTGCGGTGATAACGACTTTGGTTCTTTTGATGCACTTGCGGATGATCTTTTTCTGGACGATGGGGACCTCTTCGGCAGGCAGTTCGATTCCCAGGTCTCCCCGGGCGACCATAACGCCATGGCAGTGGTCCAGGATCTCATCCAGGTTTTCAATCCCTTCGTTATTCTCGATCTTGGCAATCAGTTTGATGGGACTGTTATAGCGATCCAGAATCTTTTGTACCGCCAGAAGATCATCCTTGTTTCGTACGAAGGAGTGGGCTATAAAGTCAACACCGATCTTGGCGGCGAAGTTGATATAATCTTCGTCCTTTCTGGTCAGAGAGGGCAGGTCAATGGGGATATTGGGGACATTGACGCTTTTTCTGTTTTTGATCTTTCCCGAGTTGTTGGCAATACAGCGCAGCTGATCTTCCACAAGGTCTATGACGATAAGAGAGAGATCTCCGTCATCGATAAGAATCTCTGTTCCCCTTGTCACAGAATCGCAGAAGCGGTCATAGCTTACGGAGAAATGGGGTCCTTCCCTGTGCTCTCCCCGGGGCAGGATAAAGATCTCATCCCCCTCGCTTACGGCGATGGGGTCTTCGATATCCACGGTCCGGATCTCCGGTCCCTTGGTATCTATCAGGATCGCCGCTCTGTCGGAGACCTCCCGGATCCTTTCGATGATTCCCTCCGTTTCTTCCGGAGTCTGGTGTGCGGTGTTCAACCTGAAGATCCCGGCTCCCGCTTTATACAGCTTCTTGATAAACTGAAGGTCGTTGTTCATTCCGATGGTGGCAACGATTTTCGTTCTATTGGTATTCATTTTCCTCTTTCCTATATTGGTTGCGCATATTTGAACAGAAACTCTTTATCTGTTCAAGACTTAAAACCCCTGATCATATGTCTTTTTCTGCCGAATCCTTTGCTCCTTTTGATAAAAAAGCCGGCCTCTCTGAGTGCCGTTTTTACACGTCCCGACGCCGTGAAGCTGGCCAGAGTTCCTCCCGCATCCGTTCTGCCGTAGATCCCCCGCATCACAGTCAGCGACCAGATCTCCGGATTTTTGTCCGGACTGTGTCCGTCCAGGAACCAGGCTCCCACGGCCTTCTCCTCTCCGAAGTTCAGGGCGGCCCATTCCAGGGCATCTCCGTGATAGAGGCTGAATTCCAGGTCTATGCCGTCGAACTCCCACTCCATCCTGTTCCATCCCCGCTCCAGCCTCAACGAAATGTTATCCCACTGTTTCAGATAGGCCTCAAGGTTTAAAGCGAGTTCCTTTCGGAAGGGGGATAGCAGTTCTTCAATCCGCACCGCTGTGAGCGGATATTTTTCTATACTGCTGAATTTCAGAGTCCTGTGCCCCTTTGATTCTTTCTGTACGGCATCGATCAGACTGAGAAGATTGAGGCCTGTGCCGAAACCGGTCTCCCCGACATGGGGAATCTCGCCGTTCCGTACACGCTCGGGCAGGTCGTTTCCCCGTATGAAAACATGCCTGGACTCCTCCAGGCCGTGTGCATGAGAGAAGTAGCAGTCATCGTACTGAGGATTATTCCGGTTTTTCTGCATCGGGACGGTCAGCTCCTGACAGATCATATAGAGTTAATCATAACCTTCCGTTCCGATAACTGCAAACTTCGGAAGATTTGTATTTCATTAATATGTAAAATATGGACTGAAAAAGTACACGTGTACTAGGCAGGAGGAAGAGATATGGTTTAATGTAGGGATATGAAATAGTGCAAGGTCCTTTGGCCCTGTCCGAGAAACCACCGCGTCTCCGGGGGAGAGCTGGTAGGATAATAGGAGTGAACCATGTCAAAAATTCTGATTACCGGGGGGGCCGGATATATTGCCTCCCATACCAATATCGAACTGCTGGCGGCGGGTTACGATATCGTACTTGCCGATAATCTTTGCAACTCCTCTATGGAGGCCGTGCGCCGGGTAGAAGAACTGAGCGGGAAGAAGCTTCCTTTTTATGAGGTGGACCTAAAGGATATCGATGCGCTGCGCAAGGTTTTCGAAAGGGAGCCAGATATTTCGGGAGTCATTCACTTTGCAGCTCTAAAGGCTGTGGGTGAGTCTGTTGAAAAGCCTCTTATGTACTATGAAAACAATATTACCGGTTCCCTCAATCTCTACAAGGTTATGGATGAGAGGGGCGTCAAACAGCTTGTTTTCTCCTCATCCGCTACGGTGTACGGCGATCCCGAATCCGTTCCTGTTAAAGAGGATGCCCGTCTTCAGGCTACCAATCCCTACGGTCAGACCAAGCTTATGATGGAGCAGATCCTGATTGATGCGGCCAGAGCCAAAGA
Source organism: Oceanispirochaeta sp. (assembly GCA_963556075.3). GTDB lineage: Bacteria > Spirochaetota > Spirochaetia > DSM-2461 > DSM-2461 > Oceanispirochaeta. The sequence continues at coordinate 1,552,309 of CAUVYB020000002.1, forward strand.
CTGGGATGTGACCATCCTCCGCTATTTCAATCCCGTAGGCGCTCATCCTTCCGGAAGAATCGGAGAGGATCCCGAGTATCCCAACAACCTTCTCCCCTTTGTTTCGCAGGTGGCCGCCGGTGTGCGTGAAAAGGTTATGGTCTTCGGTAATGACTGGCCTACTCCCGACGGAACGGGTGTCCGTGACTATATTCATGTTGTGGATCTGGCAAAGGCTCATGTAAAGGCCCTTGATAAGCTCAAGGTTAAAAAGGGTGTGAATATCTACAATGTGGGAACCGGAAAGGGCTATTCCGTCATTGAGATGATCCGGGCCTTCGAAGAGGTCTGCGGACATGACATCCCCTGGGAATTCGGCCCCCGCCGGGCCGGGGATATCGCCACCGTATACGGAGATCCCGCCTATGCCGAGAAGGAGCTGGAATGGAAGGCTGAACTGGGCCTCAAAGAGATGGTCGCCTCCGCCTGGAAGTGGCAGAGCGAGAATCCCAAAGGCTACAGGGCTTCCTTATAAAAAAGGTTGGTTTACCCGGGCATTGATGGTTATACTCTATGACAGAAGTAAAACTGAATGGAGAATTTCTTAAATGCCCGGAAATCCGGATGAAGGGAACGTTCTGAGAGAGGAACGACTGCTCAACTACTACCGCATTCAATTCGCAACTCTTATTCTTGTCAACATCCTTCTGGCTGTGACCATATACTTTGCCGAGCTTGGGGCGCGGGACAGAGTTCTGTTTTTTATTGGGGCGAACGGTTCTCTGCTGTTGATGACGGTGCTTCATGTCCTTTTAAAAAAGAGAGATGTCCCTCCAAGGCTGAGAAACCACTTTTTTTTCGCTTTTATTATGTGGGCTGCCGTATTACAGCAGTTCCTGACCATCGAGTACGGCTATGTCCTCATGGGGCTGTTTTTCGCAATCTATCTAGTGGCGATCAATGTGTACTACAGGACTGTCTATCTTGTTCTGCTCAGTTCTTTCTATCTTGTTCTGCTGCTCTTTTCCTTCCTGACCCGTCCTTCATTGACCGTTACCCTTTCAGGCGGATTCTATCTAAGCGCCTTTATCTCCCTGTTAACGGCATTTATCGTCAGCCTCAGAGCCTTCCGCCTCTATAATCGGCATAAAAAGCTGCTTGATTCCAAGGTGAGGATCGTATCACGGCAGCTGGAGGAGATTTCGGCGCTGAATACTCAGTACCGTGGGGAGACGGAACGTCTTGAAAAGGTTCTGGATCTCTCAGAGGACGGAATCATAGATGTCAATCAGAAGGAAGACCGGGTTCTCATGTCTCCCAGAAGCATTGAGATTCTGGGCTTCTGCAGTACGGTTATGGAAGATCTGGACAGAAACTTTGAGAATCACCTGGCTCCAGAAGAGCGTGAGGAGGTGTTGTGCCTCTGGGGCGAACTGAAATCGATGAGACTCCGTAATATGACCAAAGAGATGTTCTACCTGGTCAAAGGAGAGAGAAAACGGCTGCGATTCTATGTAAAGAACTACAGTTCCGCCGAGGACGGAGCGGATCATCAGATCGTTATCATCAGGGATATCAGCAGGGAGTTCGAACAGTCAAAGGAAATTTACGACTCCGCCTACAGGGATAGTCTGACGGGGCTTATGAACCGCCAGTCCCTGGTGAAGTTTATTGAGGAAAATCGTGAGGGCTTTTTCGTTTCCTGCGTGGCCATACTGGATATCGACAATTTCCGCTTCTTTAACGACTCTTTCGGTTATGAGACGGGGGACCGTATCCTGCGCAGCGTGGGAGCCCTTCTGAAGGATAAAACCGAATCCTATATCCGGGCTGTCAGCTGTCTGGGCGGGAATATCTTCGCCCTCTATCTGGATACGGTGGTGGATGAGAATCAGTTTTTCAAACGGCTTCAGAGAGACATCGCCTCCTTCACGATTGAGGATCTTGAAATACGGCTGAACTTCAGTCTGGGGCTGGCCTATATATCCGATGCCGACAGCAGCGGCGATGGTCTTATCAAGAAGGCTGAGATCGCCATGTACAAGGCCAAGGAGAGGGGAAAGAACGGGGTCTGCGTCTACAGTGAGGATCTGAACAGCGAGATGCAGCGGCATCTTGAGATCATGAATGAGATGGAAGAGGCCATCGTCAGGAAGGAGTTCTATTTGAACTACCAGCCCAAGGTGGCTCCCGAAGCAGGTAAAGTGGTAGGATTCGAGGCTCTTATACGCTGGAATTCTACCCGCCTCGGTTTTGTTCCCCCCGATGAATTTATCCTCCTTGCCGAACGTTCGGGGCTGATAAACGCTCTGGGAGAGTTTGTCATCGAAGAGTCCTGCCGTTTTCTGCAGAGGATCAGAGCCTTTTACGGGGAGATGAAGGACTTCCGGGTCTCCGTCAATGTCTCGGCGGTTCAGCTTCTGAACTCCGGCTTCTATGAGTCTTTTTTCAGGATACTCGATGAGATGGGAATCCCCCCGACGATGATCGGTATAGAGATCACCGAGACGGCGGTTATGGAGAACAAGGACTTTGTGATCGAGCAGCTGATCCGTTTCCGGGAACGGGATGTTATGATCTATCTGGATGACTTCGGTACGGGTTACTCTTCCCTCAACTATCTGACCATGCTGCCCATCGATGTTATGAAGGTGGACAAGAGCTTTGTTGACAGAATTCTTCAGGAGGGGCGGGAACATCAGGTTGTGAAGCTGATCCTTTCTCTGGCCGAGACCTTTTCGCTTCGCTCCATTGCCGAAGGTGTGGAGGAGGAGGCTCAGCTGCTCAGTCTGCAGAATATGGGATGCCGTATATTCCAGGGCTATTACTTCAGCAGACCCCTGGGCGAAGTGGATGCTCTCAATTTTATACGTGATTTCTCACAGAAGGAAATCTGACTCGCTTAAAAAAAGACGGGCATGCAGCCCGCCTTCTTCAGTTCTTTCAAAGTCCCTTTCAGAGCGCCTTATGACAGAACCACCAGTCGAATCCCTCGTACTCATCCAGTCTTTTAGCGGCGTCGGCCTGATTGCTGGCGGGGGGGATAATCACCCTGTCCTGTATCAGCTCGTTGTTCGGCCAGTTGGCGGGAACGGCGACTCCGTTGCCGTCTGAAACCTGAAGGGCCTTGACGGCTCTGACAACCTCATCCATATTCCTGCCGATCTCCTGGGGATAGTAGAGGGTCAGGCGAACCTTGCCTTCGGGGTCTACGATAAACACAGCCCTTACCGTATTGCTTCCCTTTCCCGGATGGAGCATGCCCAGTTTGTTGGCTATGCTGTCGTTGGCCGCTACAACGGGAAAAGTGATTTCCACGCCCAGCTTTTCCTTTATCCAGTCGACCCATTTGATATGGCTGAAAACCTGATCCACGGACATCCCTATAAGTTTGACGCCCATCTCGTCGAACTCTTCCATCTTTTTTTGAAAACCGACAAACTCTGTGGTGCAGACGGGGGTAAAATCGGCGGGGTGGCTGAAAAGGACAAACCAGTTTCCTCTCATATCGCCGGGAAGGTCCATGGGGCCGTGGGTGGTCTGTACGTTCATCCGGGGGAAATCATCTCCCAGCAGGGGCATGTTGATGTTTTTTTCTTCCATTGTTTTCTCCTAAGTCATGTTTATTTTTTTACGCTTATCTTGTTGCAAAGGCTGTGCCAGCTTTTAAAAAAAAGAACATAAAAATTGATAAAAGCATTTAGTGTAAAGATTTGTAGGGGTTTTGCTTCGGTGGTTCTCCTTTTTTTTAAAGCTTGTAGTTCACCGAAATATGGGTTAAGGTGTAACGAAATATCGTTGGCACCCATATTTCGGTGAACTGGAGGCGTGATGGCAGTATTGGAGAATTCCACGGAAAAGGTTCTGGATTTGATTCTTGAGGCGGTTAACGACCTTGTGGATTTTGAGCTTGCCGTTATTCTCAAGCTTTATGACCAGGAGAGGCTGGTGGTACAGAAAGCCAGTGGTCCTCTTGTGAACGAGAACCTGGGAAGCTTTCAGATCAACCTGAGGCAGCGGCGTGATATCGCCAGGCTACTGTCGGTGAACGAACCCTACCTCTTTGATGAGCATGAGGAGCATGTAGACACCTACGCGGAAGTCCTGGATATGCCGGAGGAACACTCCTGTCTGGTCGCGCCTCTTTATGTTCAGGATCAGCCCATCGGAATGATGACTTTCGATCACTCCGTATGCGGGCGTTTCTCCCCTGCTATTGTCCGGTTTATCGCCACTCTCTCCCGGCTGATTGCCGTGATCATCGATCAGAACGATTCCAGCCTCTATCTGGATGCCATGAGGAAGAATCTGACCCTGGAGAGGAATCTCCTTCTCAATGCCAACAGGGATGAATTCCGCCAGGTTATCGGGCGCTCACCCGCCTGGCAGATCGTGCTGGAGCAGGTAAAAACCGTGGCCGCATCAGAGCTTCCGGTTCTTGTTCAGGGTGAAACCGGAACGGGCAAGGAGCAGACCGCCCGTACAGTCCACGAGTTGAGTCCCCGCAGTGATAAACCCTTTATCACTCTGAACTGTTCGGCCCTGAATGCATCCCTTGCAGAGAGTGAGCTTTTCGGCCATGAGAAAGGGGCTTTCACCTCCGCCCTCAGTCAGAGGAGGGGACGTTTTGAGATGGCCGACGGCGGAACCCTCTTTCTGGATGAAATCGCTGACCTGCCCCAGGAGATCCAGCCCAAGATTCTGCGGACCCTGCAGGAGGGAACCTTTGAACGGGTGGGGGGCGAGAAGACGCTTCGATGTGATGTGAGGATCATCGCCGCCAGTAACAAGGATCTGAGGATGGAGGTCCGGGAGGGGCGTTTCCGGGAGGATCTGTATTACCGTCTGGGCGTTTTTCCCGTCTTTTTGCCTCCCCTGAGGGAGAGACAGGAGGATGTTGTCCTTCTGGCCGAGCATTTTATCCGGGAGCTGAAGGAGAAGGATGGACATGACTCCCTCCTGCTTCATGAGAGTGCGGCGGATCTTCTGCTGAATCATCCCTGGCCGGGGAATGTTCGGGAGCTTCAGAATGTCATCAGAAGGGCCGCCCTGCTGGCGGGGGGAGAGACCATCCTTCCCCGGCATCTTAATCTTGACGGAGGGGCCGGGCCGGGAGTCTGTTTTGATCCGGTTGATGATTCTGAAGCAGGGAGGGACGGACGTTTTCCGACTCTGTTCGAAGCCGAAAGAGCCCATGTCCGCAAAGCTCTGGAACTGAGCGGCGGGAAAATCTACGGTTCGGGCGGTGCGGCGGACCTGCTGGATATGAAGCCGACGACCCTGCAGAGCCGGATCAGGAAACTGGGGCTGGAACGGGGGAGGAGCTAGGTCTATCTGTTTCGGTAGGCTCTCGGAGAGAGTCCCATAACACTTTTAAACATACGGGAGAAGTAGTAGGGATCGCTGACACCCAGGTTCCGGCTAATTTCACTGATCTGCAAAGCCGTCATGTCCAGAAGAAAACAGGCCCGTTGGATTTTCATCCTGTTGTAGTGATCTATGGGAGAGTGGCCGGTCTTCTGCTTAAAAACCCTGCAGAGGTAGGGTGGCGTAAGGGATGTTTCCCGGCTCAGCCGGTCCAGAGTAAGGGATGACTCCAGATGACTTTCCATAATGATGATGCATTCCCGTATAATGCGGTCTATCGCCAGAGAGCCGGAACGGCTGTCCTCTATCAGTGAGCTGAACAGATGTCTGACTCTGCCGCAGGCCAGCTCGTAGTTTCTGCTGTTGATCCCTTTAAGAAGATCCGAACATATCGTATTGAAGAGCCGGCTGCTTTCATCACTCATCCGGAGAGGGAAGCCGGGTTCATTCTCCCCCTGTCCGTTCAGTCTCTCAACCAGCTCTCCGGCCAGAGTCCCCTCGAAATGAATCCAGAAGAGCTTCCAGTAACCCTTCTCACTGCTGCCGTAGCGGTGGGGACGGCCGGAAGGAATGAGGACGGCCTGCCCCTTCTTCAGTTCTAAAAACTTTCCGTCAATCTCCGCCCACCCCGATCCGTCCGCACATATGAGCAGGATAGTGCTATCGCTTCCCTTTCTGCGAATTACCAGATGGTCTTCGGCTCTGGGAAAGTAGCCGATGTCCGTAAAGAACAGTGCGTTGATCAGAGGATCCTCCATCCTGTAAAAGGGGGGAGGAACAACGATGAGGGTCTGGTCTTTGAAACCGTCTCTTTTTTTCATACTTAAAAAGATAAAATAATCCATCAAATAGTGCAAATGATTGCATTTACTTCAGCTTTTTTGTCTTTTAGCATGATTATGGTGGTTCAATAGCGAAAGCTGTTTGATTGAGTCAAAGATAATATTATATAGGAATGCAGAAAGATGACATCTAGAGAACGGGTCGCAGCAGCCCTTGATCATCAAAGACCGGATCGCGTTCCGGTCGATCTGGGAGGATCGGGGCAGACGGGGATCAGCGCCTTTGTGCTTTACAGGCTCCGTCAGGAGCTCGGATTGGAGGAGAGGGCGATCGACATCTGCGAGCCTTTTCAGATGCTGGGTACGGTAGACGAAGACCTTAGAAAGGCTTTAGGCGTTGACGTCGTCCCTCTCTGGTGTCCCGTCACCCTTTTCGGGACACGTTTCGGCAGCTGGACGGACTGGAATTTTCCCGGTATGGATGGTTCAGGGACTCCCGTCAGAATGCCCGGTGATTTTCAGTTTGACAGGAGGGCGGACGGCAGCATAGCGGTCTATCCCCAGGGCGACCGGAATGCGGCTCCCAGTGTGCAGCTTCCGGCGGGAGGGACCTTCTTCGATAATATTGACAGGGCCCCGGCTGTGGATGAAGACGATATGGATGCAACGCGTGACTTCAAAAATCTCTATGGTGTTTTCTCCGATGAGGATGCCGAGGAAATCGGGAAGAGCTGCCGGAAACTGTATGATGAGACGGACTGTGCTATCCACTTTAATTTTAACGGCGGCGGCTTCGGAGATGCGGCCATCATCCCCGGTCCCTATGAGAAGGAACCCCGGGGAATACGGAAGCTGGATGAGTGGTATATGGCCCACTATCTCTACCCCGACTATCTGAAAGAGCTTTTCAGCTGGCAGACAGAACTGGCCCTGAAGAACCTGGAGATCATCCGGCAGGCCGTGGGAGACAGGATCACTACCATCAACCTGAGCTGTACCGATTTCGGAAGCCAGACGGGTGAGATGATCTCACTGGAGCATTTCCGTGAGTTTTATAAAGACCACTATATCCGCCTGAACGACTGGGTTCATAAGCATACGAACTGGTTCACCCATTTTCACTGCTGCGGTTCCATCTCCAATTTCCTTCCCGAGTTTGTGGAGTGCGGATTCGATGTTTTCAATCCCGTACAGCTGAGTGCCGCCGGTATGGAGGGAGAGGGACTGGTCACAAAGTACGGTGATCGCCTGAGTTTCTGGGGCGGGGGTGTGGATACCCAGAAGACCCTTCCCTTCGGAACGGCCGATGAGGTCCGGAAAGAGGTTCGCAGCCGGCTGGAACTATTCTCCGGTCAGGGCGGATTTATCTTCAATACCATTCACAACATTCTGGGCAATACACCCGTTGAGAATGTGATCGCCATGTTTGATGAGGTTCATGAGTTTAATCTCAATCCGTCGGGAGTATAGGTATGAAGATTCTAAAGGGTTCTTATAAGGATAAAAACGCGGTCATTCTTGAGAATGAAGAGCTTCGCCTGACTCTTGTTCCCGAATCGGGAGGGAAGATGGCTTCTCTGGTTTATCAGCCCGATGACAAAGAGCTGCTCTGGCAGAATCCTGAGGAAAAATTCCAGGCGGTAGAATACGGACAGTCATTCGCGGAAGGAGAGGCGGCCGGTTTCGATGATATGTTTCCGAATATCAACGAATGTTTCTATCCCGATAATCCCTGGAAGGGTACTGCTCTTCCGGATCATGGTGAAGTATGGTCCCTTCCCTGGGAAAGTCGAATTCGGAAGGACTGTGTTGAACTGGAGGTTTCAGGTATCCGACTGCCCTACAGGCTGAAGAAGACCCTCTCCCTCAGGGACTCTATGGTTCGCATCGCCTACCGGCTTGAGAATCCGACCCCCTTTCCCATGACTTTTGTCTATGCGACCCATCCTCTGTTCAACGTCGATCAGGGGGACTTTCTCCGGATTCCGGCGGGAATGAACCGGGTGGTTAATGCCGTTCCTTCCAAGATGCTCCCCGCGTATGGAAAGGAGTACGCCTATCCGGAAACCCTGGCGGGAGGGGAGGCTCTGATTGATCTCTCTACGGTTAATCCCAAAAATGACAGCTATTTAAAGTACTACTTTTCCGATGCCAATCCCGAAGGCTGGTGTTCTCTCAGACGCGAGAAGGCGGGACTGGAAATTCGCATGGACTATTCTCAGGAGGTTCTTCCTTTTCTGGGTATCTGGATCAATGAAGGGGGTTGGGGAGATCAGTACAATCTGGCTCTTGAGCCCGCGAGCGCTCCCATGGATGATCCGGTGGCGGCAAGAAGCTGGGGACATGAATCGTTCATCGATGTGAATTCCGTGCTGGAGTGGCAGATTGATATTGATATTTTCCGGATCTAGGGGGAGGGTGACTTGGGGAGCTTGACGGAGAAGGTTGTCCAGTTTCCCGGGCGGCTTTCAAATGTGATTATCCCCTTGTGAGTTTCGGCGATGTGCTGACAGATGGACAGTCCCAGACCTGTGTTTGTCTTTGTCATCTTGGTACTGAAAAAGGGTTTGAAGATATCTGAATTCACCTTGTCCGGGATACCGTATCCGTTATCGGATATAGATATCTCTATGTGTTCTTTGAAGGATTCGGTTTCGACCCTGATGGTCCCTCCCGTAAGGACAGCCTCAAAGGCGTTCATGATCAGGTTCATAAAGAGCTGCTTCAGCTTATTTTCATAACCCTTGATTAATACGGAATCCTCCGTATATTTTCTGACAAGCTTCACATCCTTGTCCCTGAGTTTATGACCCAGAAGCAGGATTACTTCGTCCAGCAGTGTATGGATGGGAAAGGTTCTCTGAGGATTCGTCTGAACTCTGGAGAAGGAGAGAAGGCTGCCGACGATCTCGACGATCCTGGTTAACTCCTTTTTGATCTGTGAGAGCTGTTCCCTGCTCTCTTCATCCTCGGTGCTGAGGCTGAGGATCTCCACATAGTTCTGAATGATTCCCAGGGGATTGTTAATCTCGTGGGCAACACCGGCGGCCAGATCTCCCGTGGAGGCGATTCGTTCGGCCCTGAGAAGATACTCTTTGGTGTCGTAGTCGATGGACACATCTTCAATAAAGATATTCGTGCCGTAATATGTTTTATCCGCGTCATAAAGGGGGATGGACTTGAACCTGAGGACCCGGTCGTCCGTCGCCGGAACCTGCTCACGGATGCACTCTTTTCTGGACTCGATAGATGCTGAAATAATATCCAGTTCTTCTCTGTCCAGTACTGAAAAAAGAGACTGCAGGGAGAGTTCCTTTCTTTCCCTGCTTCTCAGGCCCAGGATAGTTTCGGCGGAAGTATTGATAAAAGAGAGTGCGTTATCATCGTCCAGTACAACCATTCCGATGGGTAGATCTTTTACAATCGCTTTTTCCTGGTTGGTAAAGAAGTGCATCGGGGTACTATGGATTTGTTTGGGAGAGTTGACCATATCATAGGCCAGTGTGGCGAGCCTGGAGGGATCCACCGCTTCAACCTTCTCCGTTCCGTTGCGATAGCCGTCCCTGATTACCGTTACTCTGTCGGCGATCCGGAAAGTCTCGTCAATATTGGATGTTATATAGATGGTGGAAATATCCTTTTCCCTGATCGTCCGGCATATGCTGTAGATATCCTTCATTTCCGAAGGTGTCAGTAGCTGGGATATCTCATCCAGAACGAGAATCCTGGCGCCCAGGGAGAGAACTCTGGCAATACTGACAATCTGAAGTTCACTCTTTGAAAGTTTTCTCAAGGGGGTATTGATATCCAGGTCGATATTCAGAAACGTAAAGAGTTCCCGGCAGGTCTGACGCATATATGCTCTGTCTTTTGCGGTAATCAGGAAGTGGGGCATTCTGCCGATGAATATATTTTCGACCACATTCATATCCGGTACGGTCTCCGGAATCTGATAGACCACACCGATATTGTTGTTGACAGCGGTCTTCGGGGTAAAGTAATCAAAGTCTTTATCGAAGAGCCGGATATTTCCGCTCTGGTTCCGCAGAGCCCCGCCCAATATCCTGGCGATGGTGGATTTTCCCGAGCGGTGGTCCCCGGTAATGGCATGGATCTCCCGGGTGTTCAGTTCGAAGTCAAAACCGCAGAGAGCCTGCTTGTTGCCATAGAAGTAGTTGATGTTTGAAAGTTCCAGTATCTTTCCCATAGTTTACAGCAGATCCAGCAGCTTCATCTTGTTGTAGAGGGTTCTTCTGTTTATACCCAGGATTTCAGCCGCCTTCTGCTTTGAGCCCCCCGATTTCTCAAGGGCATCCAGAATGACCTCCCTGGTAACCTTGTCATAAACATTTTTAAGTGAGTCGTTCTTTCTGTCATATTCGCTGCGGTAGCGCTCGGGAAGACAGTCCAGGTTCAGCTCCTCTTCGTCGCAGAATATAACGGCCCTTTCAATTGTATTTTTAAGTTCTCTGATATTGCCGGGCCAGTCATGGGCAAGGAAGGCCGTTGTTACTTCATGGGAAAATCTCTGGATCTTCTTGTTATAGATAAGGTTCATTTCCTGAAGAAAGTGACGGGCCAGAGGAAGTATGTCATCTTTGCGCTCCCGGAGCGGGGGAATCTTCAGATTGACTACATTCAGTCTGTAGAAAAGGTCCTCTCTGAACTTTCCGCTCTGGATTCTCTCCAGAAGATCCCTGTTGGTCGCGGCGATAAAGCGGACGTCCATACGCCTGATCTCATTGGAGCCGACCCTCTCGTACTCTCTCTCCTGCAGTACTCTCAATAGCTTTACCTGTGTGGCCATACTCATCTCTCCGATTTCATCGAGAAAGATAGACCCCCCTTCTGCGGCTTCAAATTTTCCCTGTCGATCCTCTCTGGCATCGGTAAAGGCTCCCTTAACATGGCCGAAGAGTTCGCTCTCCAGCAGATTTTCCGGAATGGCAGCACAGTTTATTTTGACATAGGGTTTGTCTTTTCTTTTGCTGTTCTTATGGATATGCGCGGCAAAGAGTTCCTTCCCCGTTCCGCTTTCTCCCGTAATAATGACAGAAGCCTCCGTGGGTCCGGCCTTCTTCGCCATGGAGATAAGGTCCTGAACTTTTTTGTTTTCTGTAACGATTCTCTTGTTGTCTATCCCGTGGGCTTTTTTGATATTCAGAATCTTTCTGATTTCAGAAATCAGTTCTGCCATCCTGACCGGTTTGGAGTAAAAATTCAGGGCTCCGCAGCGCATCGCCTCTACAACATTCTCTGTGGAGGCGTATCCGGAGATCATTATAATCGGAACGGGGAGCTTCATGGATTTGATCTTCTCGATAAAGGAAAGACCGCTCATCCCCGGCATCTTCAGATCGGTGATGACAAGATCGAAGCTCTGATTCCGGAGTCTTTCCAGGGCGCTTTTGGCTCCGGTTTCGAAGGAGGTCTCAAAGCCGTGGAGATTTAAAAGTTTGGATAAAGAGATGCACATATGCTTCTCGTCATCAACAATCAGAATGGAATAGGACATATGACGATTGTAGACTCGAAAGGCCTTTCTCTCAATGTTTTTTTTGGAGATGGAAAAATGGGAATAAATTTTCCCATTCCATTCCCATCTTTGGGGTCGGATCATCCCATTGGAAAATTCAAGCTTACTGAAAACTGTTTGCCTGTTATTTTTTAAATGCTTTTCTGGTAACAATATAGCAATGAAAAATGCAGGTGGTGACCCTGTTGGCACACTCTCTGCATAAATAGATGTAAAATATCTTAAAGGAGTTCGTAATGAAAAAGTTTTTAACTGTCTTACTGACGGCATGTCTTATCCTGGCATTTGCCGGACCCTTGTTTGCCAATGGTCAGCAGGAAGCAAAAACGGAGGAAGTGAAAATAGGATTTCTTGTGAAACTGGCCGAGTGTTCCTGGTTCCAGGACGAGTGGAGATTCGCCCAGCAGGCAGCTGATGAGTATGGATTCGAACTGGTCAAAATCAGTACCCCCGACGGTGAGAGTGTTCTTTCCGCCATCGACAATATGGCAGCCCAGAATGTACAGGGTTTTATCATCTGTACCCCTGATGTAAAACTCGGCCCATCCATCAAGATGAAGGCGGAGCAGAACGGAATGAAACTGATGAGTGTTGACGACCGCTTTGTCGGAGCCGACGGTCAGCCCATGGAGGACGTTCATCACATGGGAATTTCAGCGTATGAGATTGGAAGACAGGTTGGAAAGGCTCTGATGGAAGAAGCTCAGAACAGGGGCTGGGACCTCAGCAAGACCGGTGCCGACTGTCTGACATTTGATGAGCTTCCCACCAGCAAGGAGAGAACCGACGGTGCTACTTCCATGATGATCGAGATGGGATTTCCCGCTGAGAATGTCTACGGTGCTCCCACGGCTACCGACTCCACTACCGAAGGCGGATTCGACGCTACCAATATCCTTGTAGCCTCCCATCCCGATGTAGAGAACTGGCTGGTTTACTCCCTCTGTGACGATACCACCATCGGCGGTGTACGCGCTCTGGAAGGAAACGGTTTCAAGGCTGATAATATCATCGGTGTCGGAATCAACGGCAACGACCTGGCTGTAGGTGAACTGAAGAAGGCCGATATGACCGGTTTTCATGCCACCGTCCTTCTGGCGGCCAAACAGCATGGTTATGAGACCTCAGTTAATATGTACAAGTGGATTGCCGAAGGTGCAGAACCGGATAAGGCCATCTTTACTTCCGGTGTTCTGATGACCAGAGACAACTATAAACAGATAAGACAGGAGATGGGACTCGAATAGTCTCAATAAATATGACGCGGCCGGTTTGTGATGAACCGGCCGCCCGTTCCCAAGGAAAAACAATGACTGCTTATCTAGAATTCAAGAATATAACAATGGATTTTCCCGGAGTCAGAGCACTTGATGATGTCTCTCTGTCTATCAAGCCCGGCTCTGTTCACGGTCTGGTGGGAGAAAACGGAGCCGGAAAATCTACGCTGCTTAAGATTCTCAGCGGCGCCTATAATCAAACGGCAGGAGATGTCCTTGTCGAAGGAAAGGTGCAGCACTACAATTGCCCCAAGGATGCCATTGACGGCGGGACGGCCGTTATCTATCAGGAGCTGAATCTCGTTCCCGATATGACCGTTTCCGAAAACTTGCTTCTGGGTCACATACCCACCAAAAAGGGCCTGATCGACAAAAAAGAACTGGACCGTATCTCATCGGATCAGCTGGACTATCTGATGGAGAATATTGATCCGGATACCAAGATCAAGAATCTCCCTATCGCCCAGAGACAGATGATAGAGATCGGCAAAGCCCTTCTTCATAATGCGAAAGTTATTGCCTTCGATGAACCGACCTCCAGTCTTTCTGAGAAGGAAACGGTACAGCTTTTCAGGATTATTGATAATCTGAAAAAACAGGGTTGTGCCATAATCTATGTATCCCATCGGCTGAAGGAGATCTTTGAGATCTGTGATGCCCTGACCATCTTCCGTGATGGTAAAAGAATCATCAGCTATGACGATATGACTGCCGTAAGTAACGATGAGATTGTCAGCCGGATGGTAGGCCGGGATATCGATGATATTTATGGATACCAGGAGAGACCAATCGGCGAGCCGTCGGTTATCGTTGATGAGATTGCGGGTCCGGGAATTCCCGAACCCGTCAGCTTTGAGGTTAACCGTGGTGAGATCCTGGGCTTTTTCGGTCTTGTAGGAGCCGGCCGTTCCGAGCTGATGCGGCTGATCTACGGACAAAACAGAAAGAAGTCCGGCTCCCTGACCGTCAACGGTAAGGGTGTCGATATCGCTTCTCCCGGAGAGGCTCTGGATAAGGGGATCGTATTCTGTCCCGAAGACCGGAAGGCTGAAGGAATCATCCCTATCCGTGATGTGAATGAGAATATCAATATCTCGGTGCGCAAGAAGTTTATCCGGGCGGGACTTTTTCTTAATAAGAAGAAGGAAAGACAGAATGCGGATAAATTTGTGGAAACTCTCAAGATTAAGACCCCCTCTCTTGAGCAGCGTGTGGGTAATCTTTCCGGAGGAAATCAGCAGAAGGTCATCCTGGCCAGAAATCTTTCCATGCCTACCGAGCTGATTATTCTGGATGAACCCACCCGAGGTATCGATGTGGGTACCAAGAGTGAGATCTACAGACTGATGTACAGCCTGGCGGAACAGGGGAAATCCATTATCTTCGTCTCCTCCGAACTGCCTGAGGTCATTGGAGTATCCGACAGGATTCTGGTTATGAGAGACGGCAAGATCGTGAAAAAGATCGATAGAACGGAGGCCAGTGAAGAGTCGGTTCTACACTTTGCCCTTCCCGAGTTTGAGGATAAAAAAGAATCAAAAGGAGAGATTAAATGAACAGTATCGCAGAAAAAAGAGGGAACTCCAGAGCCCCTTCCCTGAAGGGTGTGGCAGAGCATCTCTGGCAGAACTCAGGGATGCTGCTGATCTACATCATCCTTTTTGTCATCCTTTCGCTTTTTGTTCCCTATTTCTTCACCTGGCGGAACATGATCGGTCTGGCTCTTTCGGTATCCATGCTGGGAATGGTCTCCTGTACCATGCTCTTCTGTCTGGCTTCCGGAGACTTCGACCTCTCCGTTGAAGCGATAGTAGCTTTTTCAGGAGTTGTTACAGCTGTTGTTATCAACACCACAGGAGCCGTGGGATTCGGGATTCTTATGGGTGTTATCGCCGGCGGTGTCGTCGGGGCTATGAATGGAATCATTATTGCAAAGCTGCATATCAATGCCCTGATTACAACCCTGGCGTCCATGCAGATCGTAAGGGGCTGTGCCTATATCGTTTCCGGCGGACAGGCTCAGAGCATTGCCAATCTGGATTTCTTCAAGCTGGGAAACACCATCATTCTCGGTATTCCCGCTCCCATCTGGATTACAGTTCTCTGTTTTGCGGTCTTTGCCGTCCTGATTGAAAACACAACCTTTGGTAAGAATACTCTTGCCATCGGCGGAAATGTCGAAGCCGCCCGTCTTGCCGGTATCAATGTGGATCGGATCAAGATCATGATCTTTACCCTGCAGGGATTGATGGCCGGTTTCGCGGGAGTCATCCTGGCATCCAGAATGACTTCCGGTCAGCCCAATGCCGCCCAGGGATTCGGACTGAACGTTATCTCCTCCTGTGTACTGGGCGGTGTTTCACTAAACGGCGGCATCGCTCCTATCCAGGGTGCCATCGTTGGTGTCCTGATTATGGGTACCGTACAGGATGCCATGAGTCTCCTGAATATTCCGACCTTCTATCAGTATGTGGTACGGGGTACGATCCTTCTTATCGCCGTAATTATTGACCAGTTAAAACAGCAGAGACTTCAGAAAGCGGCGTAATCCTATGAAGTGTATTCAGGCGGAATGCGTTCTCTCTCCCGGCAATACCCTGGGGGAGGGGCCATTCTCTCCGGACGGGAAAACATTGTACTGGTTCGATATCCTTGAAGGCAGGGCTTACCAGATGGTCCTGTCTGACGGTTCGGTTCAGTCCCGGGATATGGATCACTTTCTCTGCTGCGGGGGGAGTTGCGGGAATGATGCACTGCTTGCCGCAGGAGAGAAGGGTATCGGTTTCTATGACCGCACTTTCAAATCACTGAGAAGTCTTTTCCATCCGCCTTTTGATACGGAGCTTCTCCGATTCAATGACGGGAAGATTGCCCCCGACGGTTCTTTCTGGGCCGGTTCCATGAGCTTTGAAGGAGACCGTCCTATCGGCGGCCTGTTCAGATTTACCGATACGGTCTCCTGCATTCTCGATGGGATGACTATTCCTAACGGTCTTGGCTGGAGCCCCGATGGTACATCCATGTATATCACAGATTCCGGAAGGGCCGTTATCGAGAAGTGGGACTATGACAGTGAGCTGAGCATCATCTCCAACGGTTCTGTCTTTGTAGATGCCTCCGATCTTGAGGGAGTTCCCGACGGGATGTCCGTGGATGGTGAGGGGAATGTATGGAGCGCCTTCTGGGGAGGAAGCCGGGTTCTGGGGTTCAGTCCGGAAGGGGAGCTGTTTGCGGAGATTAATGTGGACGCCGTAAATCCAACAAGCTGCTGTTTTTGCGGACCGGAGCTTTCCACCCTGTATATCACTTCGGCACGGCATGGTCTGAAATCTCCCGGTGCGGGTGATGGAGCCCTGTACAGGGCGGACACGGGCACATCCGGGAAAACACCCTTTGTATTCGATTACCAGTAAAGAGGAATTATTATGAGAAAAAAAGCATTAGTCACCGGTGCAGGCAGAGGAATTGGCCGCGCCGTGGCTGTTGAACTGGCCCGGAGGGGCTATGATATCGGAATCAACTACTGCCATAGCGAGGGTAAGGCCCTTGAGGTCAAAGCCCTTGTTGAAGCTGAAGGCGTAGAGGCCCTTCTTGTTCAGGCTGATGTCGGGAAAATGGCTGATATCGACCGCATGTTTGAGCAGTTCCTGTCTCATTTTGGAGGAATCGATCTTCTGATCAATAATTCGGGGATCAGCGTGTTTAAGCCCTTTCTCTCCATCACCGAGGAGATGTGGGACAGGATTACAGATATAGACTGGAAGGGAACCTACTTCTGTGCCCAGCGAGCGGCCCAGTCTATGGTTGAGAAAGGTGTCAAAGGTGTCATTCTCAATATGTCCTCCAACCAGAAGGACGGCTGCTGGCCTACCGCCAGCGTCTATGGTCCCACAAAGGCTGCCGTTGCAAAGTTCACAGGCCATGCCGCCATGGAACTGGCGCCTCACGGTATACGTGTTCTGGCCATCGCACCGGGTTATACGGATGTAGGCTGGCCTGCGGATAATCCGATTCATGAGGCAAAGGAGAAAATCCCATTAAAGCGTTTTGCCGAGCCTGGTGAGATTGCCCGGGTCATAGGACATCTGGTTTCCGATGACTTCGCCTATATGAGCGGAAGCTGTCTGGATATCGACGGAGGAGCGCTCCTTCCGGTTGTTACGGAAAATGATTTGAACACGGACTGGTCTTCCACAGAAGTGAAGAAGTAAAAAATAAAAGGAAACCCAATGAAAATTACAAATCTTGAAATCTTCCATGTGAAGCCTCGCTGGTCATTTTTAAAAATTTCGACAAATGAGGGAATTTGCGGTTGGGGGGAGCCAATTCTGGAAGGGCGTGCTCGGACTGTGGAGACTGCTGTGATGGAGTATCGTGAGTTTCTGATCGGCCAGGATCCGCTGAGGATTGAATACCTCTGGCAGTTCATGTACAGAAATACATTCTATCGGGGCGGCGTTATTATGATGAGCGCTCTCAGCGGGATCGAACAGGCTCTCTGGGATATCAAGGGAAAGCACTGCGGTCTACCGGTCTATGAGATGATGGGGGGTGTCTACAGGGACAAGATCCGGATCTATGGGCACTGCTGGGGAGCCACGACGGAAAAGATCATAGGTCGTGCCCTGGAGCGGCAGAAAAAGGGATTTACCGCCATCAAGATTCTGGTCGAGCCTTTCAGTGCTAACAGAGGGGTGAAGAAATATATTGAATCACAGATCGTCCGGTTTCGGGAGATCCGGGAGGCTCTGGGGGACGAGATGGATATAGCCATCGACTTTCACGGACGCCTCAGTCCTGATCTGGCGGTTCAGATTATCAAGGGAATAGAACCCTACTATCCTCTTTTTGTGGAAGAGCCCTGTCTGCCTGAAAATACGGATGCCATGGCCGGGATTGCGGCGAAGTCCCATCTGGCCATAGCTACGGGGGAACGCCTGGTGGGACGGGGCGCCTTCAGGCCTCTCTTAGAATCCGGTACAGTCTCTGTGATTCAGCCCGACCTCTGTCATGCCGGCGGAATCGGAGAGGTCCGGAAGATCGCGGCAATGGCTGAGACCTACTATTGTAAAGTCGCACCCCATAACCCTCTGGGACCGATCTCCCTGGCAGCGAATATTCAACTGGGAGCCTGTACTCCCAACTTCCTGATCGCCGAGCACTTCGGGATGAAAGAGGAGTGGGATATCGGAGAAGGTTACCTGACAACTCCCTTTGTGATTGAAGACGGCTATATCAATATCAATGACAAACCGGGACTGGGAATTGAAGTCAATGAAGATGTCGTCGCCGAACGGGCCTTTGACGGAGACTGGGATTCTCCCCGGCTCTATGCCGAGGATGACGGGACAATTATAGATTGGTAAATACATTTGATAGTCGTGATTCGGCGATCAAAACCCAGTCAGCACACAACGCGTGTGTTGTCCCTGCGCTTCACCATCCCCAACTCCTCCATCTTGTTCAGCACAGGAATGATATAGCGCCTGGAGAGGCCCGTCCTCTCCTTGGCCTCGGGGATGGTAAAAGACGACCCGGGCTCCAGGCCCTCCAGAAGGACCGTGGTCAGTCTGGAAAAGTATCCGGAACTGAAGTAGATCTCGTCCTCCAGGGAGATGACCTTCCCCGTCAGGACGAGGGTCCTCAGTTCCGTTTTGGCGCCGGGATCACGGATCTCCTTCAGCTGAAGGCCGCTGTTCTTCTTCTGGCTGAGCATTTTAAGAATTTTCCTGCCCAGGGGACTGAGATTTGAACGCTCTTCCAGCTGTTCCGGAGGGATCAGAATATTCCCCTGCAAAAGGACTTCTCCCTTTTCCAGTCCCTCTTCGATAAGGAATTCCTTTACTTCCACGGGGATGTCCCGGGAGTGAAGCACTTCCGCCCGGCTCAGGCCGCCGGGTCTTGTGTAAAGATCCTTCAAGGATTCCGCTTCTTTCTGAAAGCGCTCTTCTTCTATGATCGTTGAGCCGATAATACGGACTTCTATTCCTTCTGCGCTGCAGAACTCTTCAATGCAGCTTTTTTCTCCCCCTGCCGTAGTCTGAAACCACTGCTGAAGAAGGAAGCGCAGAACCGCCTCCTTCCTGACTGTCTCCCCGATTGCATAGCGCTTTAGAAGGGAAGACAGGCGTATCCTGAAGTGACGATCCGTCACTCCGGGCCAGATAAAACGGCCCTTGCCAAGGATGAGGCTGCCACCCTGCTGGATAAAGAGACAGGGGGCCAGCCAGTTCACGGGGACATCTTCTTTCAGTACGATCCTCGCGAATCCTTCTGTCCGGAGAAAGTGGATGATCCCCGTATAGTGTCCCGTACCGCAGGCTATCTCCAGTTCCCTGTGATTCCTGATGGCCATGCCGTCCATCTCTCCCCACTGCACGATGAACTCCCGGGCTATTTTAAAGTCATCTGGATTTCGGGCCGCGATAAAGCCGCGGGAGATTGCCTCTTTTTTGATCCCATGGAGGTTGCAGGCCACCCGGGAGACGGGCTGTGCCGTGCTGACGGCGCTGTGGTAGGACTGTATGCCCCGGACCCTGGTCTTCTGCCCGCCGGGGAGTATTGTCAGCTCCTCCCCTTCGGAGATATCTCCTCCCGACAGGGAGCCGGTGATGATCGTACCCGAACCTTTGACGGTGAAGGCTCTGTCTATATGGATATAGCCGGAGCGCTCCTCCCTCTTCGGGGGGATGGTCTTCAGGATATCCAGTATTTTGCGGCGCAGGGCTTCGATGCCCTCTCCCGTAAGGGAGGAGACGGGAAGGATTTCTATCTCTTTACCGAATATGCGGAAAAGATTCTGCCTGATCTCCCCCGCAGCCGAAGCCAGACTGTTCTTTTCGGTGATATCAATCTTTGTCAGGGCGCAGACTATCCGGTCTATTCCCATGGCCTCCAGTACCCGGGCATGATCTTCGGTTTGCTGCATCCAGCCTTCGTTGCCGGCTACCACCAGAACGGCACAGGAAAGGCTCCAGGCTCCGGCCACCATATTGCGGATAAAGCGTTCGTGTCCCGGGACGTCTATGACACCCACCGGTTCTCGTCCGTCCCCTTCGAAGTGGGCGAAGCCGAGATCGATGGTCATGCCCCGTTTCTTCTCCTCGGGCAGCCGGTCGGCATTGATACCCGTAAGGGCTTTAATAAGGGCGGTTTTCCCGTGGTCCACATGACCGGAGGTGCCGATTATATGCAAGGATCTATGCTCCCAGTATCTCTTTCAGAAGGGCTCTGATATGGGGAACATCTTCGTTCTCAATGGTGGCAAGATTCAGTTCTACGGCATCGTTGGAAATGGTTCCGATCACGGGAGGGGTGGCGTCCCTGAGTTTTTTCAGAAGCCTGTCTGCCTGCAGTTCACTGTGGAGCTGTACCGACAGAGAGGGGAAGCTTTCGTCAGGTAGGGTGCCGCCGCCGGTGGTAAAGCTGGAATCGATCAGAGAGGCTTTGCTCCGGTCTATTCCCTGAAGAAGCCTGCGGCCCCGCTTTTTCAGTTCTGTCTCCTCTATGGCCAGGGCTTGTGATGTTCTGTTCTCCTCTCCGTTCAGGCGCCTTACCAGAATCGCTTCAAGCAGGGAGTATACGGTCTTGCCCGGACGGAAGGCCCGCATCATGGGGTGATGCTCCAGGCGGGAAATCAGATCCTTTCTGCCCACGATAATACCGGCCTGAGGGCCTCCGAACATCTTGTCTCCCGAGAAGCAGACAAGGTCCGCTCCGTCTTTCAGATGGGAACGGACCGATGTTTCTCCCGGCAGGGACTCATCTACAACACCCGATCCCTGATCAACGCAGAGCAGAACGTTCTCCGGTTTGATTCGGACCAGTTCAGCTGTGCCCGGGGAGGATGTGAATCCACGGATGGCAAAGTTGGAGCGGTGTACCGAAAGTATCATGGATGTCTCTTCCGTGAAGGCTCTCTGGTAATCTTCTCCGGTTGTGATATTGGTTGTTCCTATCTCCACAAGACCGGCCCCCGACTGGGCCAGAATTTCAGGAATCCGGAATCCTCCGCCGATCTGGACCTGTTCCCCCCGGCTGACAATAACCTCTTTTCCCACGGCAAAAGTCTGCAGGATAAGAAGCACCGCCGCCGCGTTGTTATTGACCACCAGAGCGTCTTCGGCTCCTGTCAGTTTGGAAAGAAGGAGAGGGATCAGTCCTTTTCGTTTTCCCCTTTTTCCTGTTCCGAGGTTCAGCTCCAGATTGGAATAGCCGCAGTTGATCTCTTCCGTCTCTCTCCATACATCCCGGGGGAGGGGAGAGCGTCCCATATTGGTATGGATGATAACTCCTGTAGCGTTGATGACTTTCTGCAGCCTGTCTTTTTCTATTTTAAGGCAGGTCTCTACCAGCTCTACGATGATCTGTGTAAGGGGGGGGAGCTCTCTTTCTTCCTGAAGTACGGACTTGCGGATTGAGGCGATTACAGAACGGGCGGCTTCCGTAACGACAGGCCTTCCCAGACGACGGGACCAGTTCTGTATTTCAGGTTCCTGTAAAAGAGTTTCAATCTGGGGAAGGTTTGCCAACTGTTCTTTGTTCATCTTGGTTACGGAAGAGGGAGGAATCGAACCTCCCGGCGCTTCTACGCGCCCGACGGTTTTGAAGACCGCGAGGACCCCAGATCCTATCTGCTTCCAAAAAAAGTGTATGAACAAGGGGGGATCTCTGTCAAGAACATTTAAATTCAGGTTTACGCTTGCGTATCTGCCGATTGGGAGTAGAATTATAAATAGTCTGTTTCAAAGCTGTCTGTTCTCGACGGATGAGGAAACAGAGAGGAGGCTATATGCCTGAAGAATTCAAACCGGGTTGTGCGAGACCAAAGAGCGGACCACCGGCCGATGCCGCGCCGCCTCCGGTCTCTGACGTACCTGAAAGGAAGGTCGAACAGAGCATGATTAAAGTTGGCCAGAAAGCACCGGATTTTTCAGCCGCTGCTTTTCACAAGGGAAAATTTGTCGAGGTGAAGCTTTCCGAGTACATCGGCAGGTGGGTCGTCCTGTGTTTCTACCCGGGCGACTTCACATTTGTATGAGCAACTGAAGTATCGGCGGTCGCCGCAAAACACGCGGAGTTTGAGAAACTCGGCGTAACTGTCCTCTCGATGAGTGTTGACAGTGTATTTGTTCATAAGATGTGGAATGACAATGAGTTGTCCAGGATGGTAGACGGCGGGGTTCCTTTCCCCATGCTTTCAGACGGAGGCGGGAAGATCGGAACGCTGTACGGCGTCTATGACGAAGACGGCGGTGTTAACACCAGGGGCCGGTTTCTGATCGATCCCGACGGTGTGATTCAGGGATTTGAGGTCCTTTCTCCCCCTGTGGGACGGAATGTCGGAGAAACCCTGCGCCAGATTCAGGCTTTCCAGCTTGTAAGAGAGAAGAAGGGGACTGAAGCGACTCCTTCCGGATGGAAACCCGGAAAGAAGACCCTCAAGCCCGGGCCCGATCTTGTGGGTAATGTCTGGAAAGAGTGGAATCCCGGCATGGCCTTTGATGACTGACGGATCTTTCATCTGAAGGACCGGTTTTCAGGTCCCTCTTATGAACAGGAGGCGGCCGCATCTATCAGAATCGTTTCTGACAGATGCGGCCGCTTTTTCATTTTTATTCCCGGGGTCAGGGTGCCTGCCCCACCATATCCACATAGCTTTGAGAAGCCAGAAGGTTGGTAGAGAAGAGAGCTCCCACAAGACCGCTTTCTACAGAGATTATTTCGATCCGCATGGTGATGATTCCCTCATCGGGATAGTGGTAGAGCGATCCGCTTATCAAGCGGGTTGCGCCCATAAGCATCCCTATCTCCACCATTTTATTTTCATCAAAGAGCCCGCTCAACTGCATTTTCTGCTGCTTTATAATCTCATCCAGATCCTGGGTTACCACCTGGAATCTCTCCCGGCTCAGTATGCCGCGGAGTTCCCGCTCTATCTCAACAGAGAGCTGGTTTCTCTCTCCCTTGCGATTCTTGAAACCCAGGATGGCATAGGCCTCATCGAACTTGTCCCCGCTCATATAATCAATCAGATCGGGAGATATCGCCTCCAGAGCCTTCGAATAGTCCCTGAAAATTTCATTCTTGTAGTCTATTCGTTCCTTGGTTTTTGCTGCACTCTGACCATAGAGGTTGATTGATTTTGTTGAGACCAGAACTTCATGCAGCCGGGGATCTTCCAGAAACCTCTCATAGGCCGTTCCCAGAGCGTCAACCACGCTGGCCGATGCGGGGTATCCGCCGTAGGCCTGGCTGTGAGCGGCATCTCCCTGATGGATCTGCCTGTACACTTCATTTCCCGCGGAATCGGTCAGGTAGAACTCCAGGGCCATGGTACTGTTGTATACACCGGCCCGTCCCTGCTGCTGCCACACCGTGTCCGCCTGCCGGACAATGGCACTCACCTTGAGCGGAGCCTTCTCCACAAGTGTGAAACCGTGATTTTCCATCTCTTTCCGGAGAGCATCCGAGCAGAAATCAGCCACCGAAACAGGCAGATTGACAGCCCCCATGGAGTTGATGTTTCCGTACTTGTTGCCGGGCTGTTCAACAGTCCCGAAGGAGATTTCACCGCTGATATTCCGGGTCGTCCGGGTGGCATAGACGGGATTGATCGGCATCCCTCCCGTCGTCAAACATCCGGACAGAACCGTCAGAAGGATCAGTGTTGACAAACAGAGTCGTGCGGCCTTCTGGCGGGGAGAAGGAATTGGGATTCTATTCCGCATGTGAACTCCTAGAAATAAAAGGAAACCTGAATCGGGATGACTTTGGTGAATATATCTATTTCGGTACCTTCCACGTCAATACTTGTCCAGTTGAGGATCAATCCTATTCCGATAACAGCGCTTTCCGAAAGGGGGGAGAGCGCCATAAAACTGAGACCTCCGGAGACGGCGGTTTCGCTGATATCCTGCGAGCTGTATTCTATGGTTGTCAGTCCGAGGTTGGCCTGGGCATCCAGCTGGAACCTCGGAGACACAGGGAAGGTGTATCCAATATGGGGCGAAAAAACAGTGACATTTGTGACCTGGTCATCGGCCCCATCAACTTCTGTCCGGCTATTCTGAATAAGAAGCTGAGCTCCCGCATGTATTCGGTCTCTGAAAAAATACTTGAAAAAAGGCTGCATGGATACTGTGGTCGTCCCGTCGTCGTCCGTTTCCCCGTCGACAGTCAATTCCGTCGGCAGAATTATGGATCCGCTCAGACCGATTTCTTTAGTCCCCTGTTCACCATAGCTGAATTCCTGAGGCGCCATCTGTGTGAAGGCTGTTTGAGTAGAGATTACAAGGAACAACATTGAAAAAGAAAACATTGTGACTTTTTTCATAGCTCTCTCCTAAAATCAAAGTGTTCTATAGTAAACTTTAATTCAATCTGATCCTCAGGTAAAGGAATACACCTTGTTTCTTTGTGGTTTATTCATATGGCTCTGTTTTTGTACTATGGACATATCGATCAGGGAGATCTTGCTTTCGCAGGAACGCTGGAAAAATGAAGGGGCCGGATCGAAACTGTTGAGATCTTCAGAACGAAGTGCTGAAGAAGATAAAAAAAGACCCGGCAACCTGTTCGGCTACCGGGTCTTTCTTGTGCCTGGAAGAGGACTCGAACCTCCACGCCCTTGCGAGCACTAGTCCCTGAAACTAGCGTGTCTACCAATTTCACCATCCAGGCAATTGGTACTTTCGGGATAATATAGAAATGATGAAAAACTGTCAATATCCCCCCGGAAATTCCTTGGATATCTTAAGCTTTCCATCTATAGAACCGCAGAATGTCTTCCGTGTTGAGGCAGTTCAGGAGTCGGTCACCGAAGATCCTTTCTGCTACATCAAACGCTTTAATCCTTATACGGGAACAGGCTTGGACGCTTCCTGTGCTTTCGGAAGAGAGGAGAATTCAGGATTCCTTTTCTTTTGTGCTCAGCATCCCGCAGGCTGCCAGAATGTCCATCCCCCGGGAAGCCCTGATGGTACAGGTGAGCCCTTTGGCCTTCAGCCTGGCCTGGAAGCGGAGTATGGTCTCGTCGTCCGATCCGTGAAAGGGCGCACCGGGAAAGCTGTGAAAACGGATTAGATTGAAGCGGCACTTCAGGCCGTTGACGAGACGCACAATGGCATCTGCATGGTCCATACTGTCGTTGACTCCTTCAAACATAATGTACTCGAAGGAGACCCGCCGCTGTCCTGAGAAGTCATGCCTTTTCAGCTCTCTGACCACATCCTCTATGGGATAGGCCTTTTCCACAGGCATGAAGTTCAGCCTCTCTTCTCCCAGAGGATTGTGCATACTCACCGCCAGGTGGGCTTTGCTCTCCTTCAGGAAGCGTTTCAGGTTGGGGAGAATCCCTATGGTGGACAGGGTGATCCTTTTGGGGCTCCAGGACAGGCCCCAGGATGAGGTGAGAACCTCAAGGGAACGCATTACTTCATCAGGATTATCCAGAGGCTCTCCCATTCCCATGTAGACAATATTGGTCAATTTATCGAACTCGGGGAGGCTGAAGATCTGGTTGAGTATCTCTCCCGAGGAGAGCTGCCCCTGAAATCCCATCTGGCCGGTCATACAGAAGCGGCAGGCTCTCTTGCATCCCACCTGGGAGGAGATGCAGAGGGTGGCGCGGTCGTCATCGGGGATATAGACCGCCTCGATATGCTGTCCCTTCTCCGTTGCGAAAAGGTACTTGATCGTCCCGTCGATCGAGACCTGCTGAGTTACGGGGGCACAGCGGCCGATGCGGCAGCGCTCGTGAAGGAGAGCGCGGTTTGTCTTGGAGATATTGGTCATCTCATCGAAGGAGGTCACTCTTTTTATATAGAGCCAATCGCATATCTGGCCGGCGGCAAATCTCGGCAAACCAAGTTCTGTGCATAGCTGCTGTAGCTCATTCTTTGGTATGCCGAAGAGATCTTTCTTGTTATCAGTATTCATTGTTTGACAGTGTAGGGGAGGGGCGATCTAGTGACAAGAGCCGTGTTTCTCCTATTACAGATCATTTATATCTATTGTTGCTAGTCTGATATCTGTTCCACTATTTCTGCCGCGGATTCTACAAGCAGAGGGCTCTTTTTTTTATCCCTTCTGTCTCTCTTGCTTTCCCACGTTTCGATAATACTTACTATCTGTCATCTTTTCTTCGCAGTCAAATTCAAGACGGTTCCACCCTGATTTTTTTGCACAATACATCAAACGGTCCGCCTCTTTATACATCTCGTTAAAATGGCGTGAAAAGTTGCTGTCCGTAAGTCCCATGCTGACGGTTATCCGGAGTTCACTATCTATGAAATACTGATTCCTGATACTCTGAAGAAGACGGTCGCAAATGGGTATGCCGTCCTTTTTCTCTACAGGAAACGCTATGCCGAACTCCTCTCCCCCGATACGCCCCAGAATTTCACTCTTCCGCACCTGCCTGTTTAACAGTTCTGAAAGTTCCACAAGGATTTTGTCACCCACTATGTGGCCATAGGTATCATTGACGTTCTTGAAATGATCAATATCAAATATCGCCAATGAAACGACGTCATTGGCCGGGTCGTCCAGAAGAGCCTGAACTCTTTTTTGAAAGGAGTCCTTATTGAGTATGCCGGTCAGTCCATCTGTCATCGCCCGGTTCAAGAGTTCTGCTTTCTCAAGGATATGTCCGGTAATGTTATGAAAAAGAACGATGGCGCTGTTTTCTGTGATCGGAGAAATCTCCTGCTCAACCGTAAGTGTTTTGTCAGCTCTTCGCAGTTGAACCAGAATCTTTTTCTGACCATCCTTATTGAACCTGGCATCCGGAAGTAAGGTGTGGATGTTTTTACCGACCACCTCATCTTCCTCCTTATTGATCATAGTGAGAAATACGGAATTCGCACGTTCAATAACATTGTCGACAACATATACCAGGCCCGTGGGAACCTTGTTGAAGATAATATTCAGCTCAAGATTGAGATCATGCAACTCCTGACGGGATTCCACCTCTTCTGAAATATCATCAAAGGACCATAGGATGTAGCGCTCTTTTTCATCGACAATGGCCGTACCGGTCAGTTTCACCCAAACCAGTTCCCCGTTTTTCTTTTTATACTGTAATTCACTGCTTTTTATGGAACCGTCTCTGGTCTCTACAAAGTATTTCCTATACTTAAAGAAGTGTTTCATCGTTGGAGTGAGAATCGAAGTTGACTTGCCGATAACCTCTTCCGCCGTATATCCGAACAGGGCACAAAACTGTCTGTTTACGACCAGGATTATTCTGTTGTCATCAACGAGCATCATGGCAGTTATACTGCTCTCAAACAGCAGCTCTCCCGGCAACTGACTTTTATAGCTCCTTTCTTGGGAGGGAAGGTGATCCTTATACATGGGGGGATCTCCTTATAATCAATGCTTCAAAATGATACGTTATATGCCGGTGTCTCTTTCATTTCTCAAGCGACCACAGGGACGAGGGACTTTTCCAGTACAATCCAATATAACCATATAACTACCATAATAAAAAATTATGTACTTGAATTCAAATCCCGGATCTAAACTGGAACAGGGGTCCTTGCAAAGTTGCGCTCACATGCTGCTCGTTCCTCGGCAATAGCCTGCGGTAGGACAGCGAATCGCGCCGTCACTCCGGTTCAAGTCCATCTTGTCAAAAAAAAAAGACAGTCACTCTGCGAGCAACTGTCTTTTCTTTACCGGCGATGGGACTTGAACCCATACGGCATTGCTGCCAGCAGATTTTGAGTCTGCCGTGTATACCAATTTCACCACGCCGGCTTGATAAGTCGAACAATAGCCTGTGATACAACTTTCTGTCAAGCTTGGCGTCAGAATGGAGTTGCTTTTCTATTTTGTATATATTATTATTTGAATATACTGGATCAAACGGAGGCGCATATGAAACGAATACCACTGATCGCCCTAATAACAGCCTTAACGGTACTTTCGGGACTGACGGCTGCAGAAACAGACTATACCCAACCTGATGCACTCAGAACTCTTCTTGAGAGTGAAGACGGGAACTATCTCTTCCTGGATGTCAGAACAGGGCCGGAGTATGAAGCAGGGCATATCCCGGGAGCGAAACTGATCCCTCACTATGAGCTTCCCTCCGCTCTGCCGGAGGGTACCGGGAAAGACGACCTGATCATCCTGTACTGTCGCAGCGGAAATCGTTCCGGCCAGGCCGCGCGGGCCCTTAAGGCGGCAGGGTTTTCGAATGTGCAGGATTTCGGCGGAATATACCGCTGGCCCTTTGAACTGGAGTAGATCTTATCAATATTGCCTGTTTTGTCTTAATGGTGTAAACCATGATACATGATCAAGACAAAACAGGTGTTTCACTCACCCCATATTAAGTCATTCCTTTTCAGTATGTTTATATTTGGAGTCTCCGTCGGGCTTTACGGGGGCGCCTTGAATAACTATCTTGCTGAGATATTGAATATAGACCGCTTCGGGCGGGGAGTCGTAGAGTTTCTTCGGGAGCTTCCGGGGCTCTTTCTCTTCCTGATGCTGGCCCTTCTTTACAGAATACCGGAAAACCGAATCGTACGCCTCGCCTTTTTCATCTCCCTTTTGGGTATGGCCGGGCTGGCGGCTGCTGTTCATGCCCGCTGGCTGGCGGTCACACTGATCGTGCTTTGGAGTACAGGGGAGCATCTGATGATGCCTGTAAGGCAGTCCGTCAGTATCCACTCCGCCCATCCGGGAAAGGAGGGGGAGGCCATGGGCCTGGCCCGCAGCGCCGGAAACATAGGCTCCGTCATTGGCTACTACCTGGTCACCCTGCTCTTCCTGAGCCTGGGGAAGGTGAACAGCGATGTGGTGTTCCGCATCGTCTTCGGCCTGGGAGCCCTGTTCACTCTGGCGGGGCTCGTCTTCACCCTGCGTCTGGACCGCAGCGAGGGACATGTGAAACGACAGAGGCTGATGTTTCTGTCCAAATACAACAAGTACTATATTCTGGAGATCTTTTTCGGCGCCCGGAAGCAGGTCTTTATGACTTTCGCACCCTATGTGCTGATCCTGAACTACGGTGCCGGGACCGAGCTGGTGGCAACTCTTTACGGGATCTACTCTCTGGCCAATATCTTTATGAATCCTCTGATGGGAAGGCTGGTGGACCGTCTGGGTTACAGGCTTGTGTTGCTTATGGATTCTCTGATCCTTGTGCTTCTCTGTTTTCTTTACGGTTATGCGCACCATCTATTTCCGGGGATCTGGGCCTTCCGTATTATCTGCGTCGTGTTTGTTCTGGATGCCATGCTCTTCTCCGTGGGTATCGCCCGGGCCGTTTATGTAAGACGCCTGAGCAGTTCACAGGAGGAGCTGACGGGAACTCTCTCAACGGGGATATCGGTGAACCATCTGATCTCGGTGGTCATCGCTCTTCTGGGAGGGCTGCTCTGGGAGAGGCTGGGGGTCGAGATCCTCTTTTCCGCCGCTGCTCTGTTCGGTATCTTCAGTTTTTTCTTTACCCTGACTCTGCCGGATCCAAAGACGTCTTCTTCTCCTGAGAGAGGAGACAGTCCCGCATAATAAGAACTGTTGAGGTGAAAACATGTATCTGATCGGAACGATAATTTTCTGGATCTTCTTCGCTCTTACCATGGTGTTGATGTTCTTTCCGGCCTTTTTGATCTGGCTGATGACTCTGCCCTTTGACAGGAACAGAAAGGTTCTCCATATCTACTCCTGTTTCTGGGGCTCTCTCTATACCTGGCTCAATCCTTTTTTGAAGGTGAAGATCGAGGGCCTGGAGAAGCTGGAGAAGGGACGGTCCTATGTCTACTGCCCCAACCACTGTTCCATGATGGATATCGTTATACTCTATCGCTTGTTCCGGCAATTCAAATGGGTGGCCAAATCAGAGATTATGAAGGTCCCCTTTCTGGGATGGAATATGAAGCTTAACGGCTATCTGGGTATTGACCGGAAGAGCCCCATGAGCCAGATAAAGATGATGAAGGATGCGGAGGCTCTGCTGAAAAAAGGAAGTTCCATCATGATTTTTCCAGAAGGAACCCGTTCAAAAGACGGAAAGCTGGGGAAATTCAGGGACGGAGCCTTTCT
The DNA here is from genome assembly GCA_963556075.3 of Oceanispirochaeta sp. GTDB lineage: Bacteria > Spirochaetota > Spirochaetia > DSM-2461 > DSM-2461 > Oceanispirochaeta. The sequence continues at coordinate 1,582,311 of CAUVYB020000002.1, forward strand.
CCTTTCGGAAAAGGCGGACGTCCCTGTCGTCCCCATAGCCATCTCCGGTTCCCGGGATGTCTTCTCGGACGGGACCATCCGCTATCACAGGGTCTATCCCATGACCATCAGCATCCTGGAGCCCGTGGCTCCCGAAGAGGCGGAGAATCCCAAGGCCATGGGACGCCTGGTTCGGCAAAGGATTGCCGAGGCCCTGGGACAGGAGGACGAGAACTGAGAATCAGACGGGAAAGCCCGTGTCTTCCATCTCCTTGAGAGCGGCGATGACCCGGGGGCGTTTTATTTTCTGAGTGGTGGTCATCTCCATGGGCTCCTTCATGATTCTGAGTTTGGAGATCTTCTTATAGGTCAGCAGTTCTCTGTTCACCTCTTTCACCACTTCGGTTATATCCTTTCTTATGGTTTCCTCGTTGCTTATACTCTGGGAGTCGTAGTGTTCCCTGCTGGGATAGACCAGAGCCTCGATTCCTTCGCCTCTGGTCTCCTGGTTGGCGATGTATCCTACGATCAGAACCTGCTCGATCTGCGGGTAGAGCTGGAAGTGATCTTCAATCTCTTCGGGGAAGACGTTCTTTCCCCCCTCGGTAACGATCAGGGACTTGGCCCTTCCCGTCAGATAAAGGTAGTTCTCCTTGTCCAGGTAACCCAGGTCTCCGGTTTTCAGATAGCCGTCGGCTGTAAAAAGCTCTTTTGTGGCCTTTTCATTCTTGTAGTAACCCATGCAACAGATGGGCCCTTTCAGGACGATTTCTCCGATACCGTCCTCATCGGGATCCAGGATCTTCATATCCACCAGGGGATAGACCTTTCCCACCGATTTGACATTGAAGGCATGGGCGGGGTTGAGTGTGGAGATGGGAGCGGTCTCGGTCATGCCGTAGCCCTGCACGAAGTTGAGTCCCAGCTCCTGATAGCGCTGGAAGGTTTCGGGAGCCAGAGGGCCGCCTCCCGAGATCATAACGCTGATGTTGTAGAGGTTTGCCTTCTTCAGCAGAAGATTGCCGAAAAGTTTCTTCCCGATGTTGATGTCGAAGGTCTTTTTGATGAAGCCGCTGAATCTCATCAGAAACCCAATCAGCAGATGAACCGCCAGGCCTTTGGCGCGAACCTGCTTCATCATGCCCTTGAGGATCTTGTTGTAGAGGAGGGGGATACCCATGATGACAGTAATGCCCCCTCTTTTCAGGTCGTTCATCATCTGGGAGACCGACAGACCCGCCGCGAAAACGACTTCGCAGCTCTGGGTGATGGATTCCAGGAAAACGGCGGTCATACAGTAGCTGTGATGAAGGGGAAGCAGAGCGTAGAGGATGTCCTCGGGGACAACCTCCAGATAGGGTCTGTTGGCCTGAAGGGCGTCGGTGATGAAGTTCTTGTGACTCAGCATGACCCCCTTCTCATTGCCCGTGGTTCCTGAAGTGAAAAGGATGGCGGCCATATCTTCGCACTCGGGGCCGGGAGGCAGCTGTGTATCCGATTCGGGCAAATCGAAGATGTAGTTGTCTTTCTCCGGAGCCAGGGATATCTTTGTTTTTATTCTGATGTTGCCAAGGTCGTCATACCGTTCTTTGTCGATAAAAAGAACGTCAGCCTCCACAAAATCCAGAAGCTTTTCGACCGTATCCTTCTCCATCTGATAGTCCAGAGGAACGATGACCGCCCCCAGTTCCACAACCGAGAGATAGGCCACTCCCCAGGCGGGAGAGTTTTTTCCTGTCAATGCGACACGGTCGCCCTTCTTGATCCCAAGGGAGAGAAGGTAGGCGGCGGTATTGCGTACCAGTTCTCCTACCCGGGTAAAGGAGTAATGAACCTCTTTGGGATGATAGGCACTGAAGTGATTCTTATGGGGATAGCGCGTTTCTGCGATTCTGCGCATCTCCGGTATGGTGGGCCACTCCCCTTTGTAAAGGGTTCTGTACTCATCGAGCCAGGCCCAGCCTATATTCTCTTCCATCCGGTTCTCCTGTGTGTACTTTTCATGCAGTTTTAATTTTCTGCCATTATAATCCTTCTTTGCGCTTTGTACATAGAATTTTTTCTTCCCCCAGAGGCCAGTTGTATCCCTTCGGATTCGATTGAGCTTCCGAAAGGAGATTGTCCCTTTTTCCGCTTTCTGCTATGAAAACAGGATATGAAAAAGATCGGAGCCGGACTTGATTTCGGAAATTCCAATACCACCCTGGCCGTCTATGACGGAGAAAAGCTGGAGTATGTTCGCATCGACACGGGCTTGCATAGGGGAAGCGTTATGCCCTCGGCCCTCTACCTGCACAGGGACGGGGAGTATGAGACGGGCAGCCGTGCCCTGCAGCGCTATCTTGAAGATAATACGGACAGAAAGATTCGCCTGTCCGAGGTTGAAGTCGGAACCATTGAGGTCCATATGGGCGAGATGGACCGGGACTACTTTATCGAGCGGGACCGGAGTTTCACCGCCCGCCTTCATGCCAGTGTGGACCGGGATCAGCCGGGACGCCTCTTCCGGGGACTGAAGATGTACCTGGGAGAGCATGAGGACAAACGCTTTAAAGTGTTCAGTAAGTCCTTCCGCCTGGAAGCCCTTTTGAATATGCTGCTGAAGCAGATCAGGCTTCGATGGGAAGATCAGAACTGTGCCTTCACTTCCATACATATCGGGCGGCCCGTCCGCTATCAGGGCAGTGATGACAGGAAGGGAGACAGGGCTCTTCGGCGCATGGAGAAGGCCCTCGATCTGGCCGAGTTCCCCTCTCCGCGTTTTCTGGAGGAGCCCATCGGCGCCGCCTGGAGCTACCTGGATGATCACAGCCTGGCGGAGGGAGGGAGTATGCTGGTGTTCGACTTCGGCGGGGGAACCCTTGATCTGGCGCTGCTGGAGAAGGGACGGGGCCGTGAGTTCAGAGTCCTGGACACGGCGGGGATCACCCGGGCGGGCGACTGGATAGACAGAGAACTCTACCGCAAGATCCTCTTTCCGCTGCTGGGAGCCGGCACGGAAATCCCCTACCGCAGGGACGACGGGACTCTCGCAACCTATCCCTTCCCCTTTTCTCTTTTTGAAGAATACCTGCTCAACTGGCAGAGCACCCATCTGCTCAACCAGGCTCGCTATCTCGAGGAGATAAGCCGGGCCCTGCAGACGGGAGGAGAGGTCACGGAGAAGGTGATGCGTCTGAACCGGCTGATACGCAGCAACGGCAGCTTTACCCTGCTCAAGTTGATAGAGCAGGCCAAAAAGGATCTGAGCCGGGATGAGACAACCCTCCTCAGTTATCCTGAAATCGGCCTTGAAGTGGAGCTGGATCGTGAGGACCTGAACCGGGCCATGGCCTCCCTGCTCGGGGAGATTCCGAAGACCATTGACGCTCTTCTTGAACGGAACGGAATCTCCCGGGTGACACGGGTCGTCTCAACGGGCGGTTCATCACTGATTCCCGCCGTCAGGAATATACTGGAGGAGCGTTTTCCCGGCGCCGTGGAGGAGTGGGACCCCTTTCGGAGCATTGCCGCCGGTCTGGCCCTGGCTGATTATTACAAATAAAAGCAAGCGCTTACTTTCAATTATTAAGGATGGTTTACTTGCGGCGCAGTATCATGTCGGGATTGTCCGGAAAGAGATCCCTCTCTTTCAGCTCCCCGATGAAGCGCTGACCGTCACTATAGTAGCCTGCGGTTTTTTTCAGATCGGGAGAGAGGTTCTGCCAGTAGGCGTTGAAGGCCTTCATGCAGAGCTCCCTTGAGTATTTGGCGAACATAGACGCCAGGGCGGTCTCAAAGCACAGAGCATCGGCCTTCACCCTGAATTCAATATGAGTTTTTCCTGTTTCGTAGCCGGACACTTCCTTTGTCTCTCTCAGGGCTCTGAGGGGGGAACCGGGGAAGAGCTCTATCAGCCAGTCCCCGTAGTAACGGCGTCCTCCCTGACGGTCTACAATAACGTTTTCGGAAAGCTCCGCGGCTTCCCTCAGCAGAGGATTGAGGATGATCTGACAGGCAGAGGATTTGTTTCCCGTCATCTTCAGAAGCCTGTTAAAGGTCAGGGCGGGCTTTACCGTCAGTCTCAGAAGGCCCGGTTTTATTCCTGCCCGGGATGATTCCCTGATCAGCACCGCGGTCTCCGCATCGGGGGCTCCGTCAAGAGATACCGGCAGTCTCAGTGCAGAAAGATTTTTATACCAGGGAATATCTGCGGAAAGATTGAATTCCTCTCCGGGAATAAGGGTCTTAAAGAAGCTTAGAGCGTCGGACGGCTCCTCCTCCGTGTACCAGCGGTAGAAGGCCAGAACCGTCCGTTCCAGGGCATTCTCTTTTCCCGGAGCATAGATCGCCTTGCTGTCTCCCACGGCAAGATAACCATCTCTGACTTCGGAGGAGAGGATCCCGGGACAGAGTTCCCGCGGATCTCCTTCTTCATCATAGGAGAGGCCCGCTGCGGCGGCGCAGTAGGGACCTAGAATGGGACCGAGTCCGGCCTCGTCGATACCGGTTCGTATCAAAACTTGAAGATCCTTGAGCCAAAGGGGGGAAGGATCAGGGAGAGTTCTCCCGTTTTCATATCGGTCATTCCCTCTTTGATAGATCCGCTTCCGCTGCGATTGTAGATTGTCTGCCTCATCTTCTCCATATTCAGGCTCTGATGGTTCTTTCGTTTCTCCAGATTGAAAACTCCCAGATAGCCGGATGAGTTGTAAACGACACAGGGGGCGCGGCTTTCGCTGCTGTGGAAAATATGGATGCGGCCGTCTGTGAATTTGCGGAAGGAGGGGATAAGGGCCTTAAGCTCCTCAGTCTGAGTTTCGCTCAGGGAGACGAGATCCTGATTTATGTTGAGTATGCCTCCGTTAAGAAGCATCATCTGTCTCAGGGATTCTCCTGCCTGAGGATGTATGTTCTCCTTCTCCTCCGGAAGGGGGTAGGGGCCGGAACAGAAAAGCCAGGGGTAGGGTCCTGAGTACTGGTGGCTTAAGATTCGCCTGATCCCTTTATGTATATCCCCGGCCGACCTTCTGCGGGAGCTGATGCTGTAGGGGAGACTGACGGCGGAGAGAAGCCCTTCCTCTGTAACCAGAGGGATTTCTTCGGCGCTGATAAAAAAGTCCTTTCCCGCCGTCTCCCGGATAAGTCTCAACATATTCAGCAGGACATGTCCGCCTTCGAGGCTCATATCCCTGTGTCTGCCCGGAAGGAAGAGAGCGGCAAATCCCCTGAGATGGAGGGCTTTGAATCCCCACTGCAGTCGAAAAAGTCCGAGCAGCCTGATCAGGTGCTCCTGTACTTCCGGCTGTGTGCAGTCGAGAACATGGACCTTGCGGTTTCCTTCTGTACAGACAAGGGGTGAGTCCGACTTCAGACTCCTGGTCAACCATTCCGGATGAATTCTTGCCGTCTCGGAGCCGGGTTCTACCAGAAAAGGGGAGAAGGCCATGGAGGGACGCATCCCGTTGTGCTCTATCCGGCGGTTGATAAATCCTATCTTTCCCCTGAAGTCGGGGATAAGGTTCTCCCAGTCCCCCAGGGTCCCGTGCAGGCCCTCAATCCGAATCAGATCGAAAAAGAATTTCTCCTGTTCCATCCAGCTCAGATTCTCCTCAAGAGATTTCAGCAGCAGGCCGCTTCCCGAGGAAGTCGTCCATACGGTACGCGGCAGATCTTTGCCGAAAGCGGGGCTGCCGGCGGCTGAAATGGGCGGTTGAAGAGGCGATTCGCTGCTTCTGATCTGAATGGGATCCAGAAGGACGGTCTCGCCGGCGGACAAGAGGATGTTGAAGTCCCATATTATTGTAATGAAGTGACCCTTGCGGGAGAAACGGATAAGCTGTCTGATTTTCTTGTTCCGTCTGAAACGGATAATCCCCTTTCCGTCGCCCACCGTTAAAACGGGGCTTCCCGGCTCATCTCCGTATACCATAAAATGGCCTCTGCTTCGGATCTTCAGCGTGAGCTTAATGCTTCTGAGGTAGAGTTCCTCTTCTCCCGCCTGGAAGGAGGACGATAGAACATCGTCCGCACTTCCCATCTTCAGCGTCCCCCGGGGAAAGATGTAACTGCTCTTTTTCCCGCTTCCCGGCCAGCGTCCTTTGATGCGCTGAGAGCTTTTCTTCTCCATGCCGTGAACGAGCTTCAGATGTATCTGACTTTTATCCAGCTTGAGACTTGGGGCCACGGTAATGCTCCTTTTGGGATTCCTGCTTCATTCTATTCTAATTCATCCCCGGAAGGGGGGAAAGCTATTTCTTCTTCCTTCTGTCCCGGGAGACTTTGATCATGTCTCCCAGTGTAACCGTATCCTTGGATTGATCGCTGTACTGGTTGATCAGTTTTCGGTTGAGGGCCTTTTCTTTGTGACTCGGTTTTCGGGAGCCGTTTTCTCCCTTCCGGCCGCTCTCTTCATATCCGCAGGAGAGAGCCAGGCAGGCCTGAATCAGGTCTCCTTTTTTTCCTTTGGTTGTGATCATGGGTCTGCCGCAGAAGGGGCAGGGGGTGCCGCCGTTCTCTCCGGGGCTGTATTTTTTATCCGATGTTTTGACCTCGTTTACAAGGCTGCGAGTGTGCTCGCGTATCTCCTTGCTGAAACTTCTACTGTCCAGATTGCCTTCGGCTATAAGGCTGAGCTTTTTCTCCCAGTCGGCCGTCAGTTCGGGAGAACGCAGCATTCCGGGGACCAGACCCAGCAGTTCTTCACCACGGGACGTGGGTCTCAGTTCTTTTCCCTGGCGCTCCATATAGTAGTGGCTGATCAGTTTTTCGATGATTTCCGCACGGGTTGCGGGAGTGCCCAGTCCTCCCTCTCTGATCAGGGTTTTCTTTTTCTCTTTATCGGAGACCAGGGCTCCCGGATTCTCCATGGCGGTAAGGAGACTCCCTTCGCTGTGTCTGGAAGGAGGAGCGGTCATCCCCTTTCTGATGCGAAGCCCCTTCAGTTCCAGAGATCCCCCCTCCTCCGGCAGACCCTTGCCGAAGACCTGCTCCTCTTCCTCCCCCTCTTTCCGGGGAAGCTGTTCCAGTTCCTTCCAACCCCGGCTGATGCTCCTGCGCCCGCGGGCAATGAAACTGTGGCTGCCGCATTGGACCTTTAAAGTGATGGATTCGCTCAGAGCGGGGGGAGAGAGAACCGCCAGGAAGCGCCTGGCTATAAGATCCCAGAGCATTTTTTCTTCAGAGTTGAGCAGCTCCAGCTTCACCTTTTCTTCGGTGGGGATTACCGCATGATGGTCCGTGACTCCCGCATCGTTGATAAATCTTTTACCGGGATTGATCTTTCCCTCAGCCAGTTTGAGGGCGACAGGCCCCCGGGGAGTGGCTTCCAGGGCTCTGAGTCTGTCGGGAAGAGTGTCTTTCATATCGCTTGTGATATACCTGGAGTCGGTCCGGGGGTAGGTGACGATTTTGTGGCGCTCATAGAGCTTCTGCAGGACCTGCAGGGTCTTCTGTGCCGAGAACGCCAGCTGTCTGTTCGCCTCCCTCTGCAGTTCGGTCAGATCATAGGCCAGGGGTGGAGCTTCCTTCTGTTCCTTCCTCCCTGCCGAAATCAGACGATGCTCATTCCCGCTGAGTTCACCAAGTATCCTGCGGGCCTCTTCCTCGCTGCCGATCCTTTTCTGCCCCTTTTCGTCACACCAGAGGGCCTGAAACCCACTGTATGAGGCTTCAATCTGCCAATAGGGCCTGGGCTTGAAGTTCCTGATCTGATTTTCCCTCTCCATGACCAGCGCCAGGGTGGGCGTCTGAACCCGTCCCGCCGTAAGCTTTGTATCGTACTTACAGCTCAGGGCCCGGGAGACGTTCAATCCAATGAGCCAGTCCGCCTCGGCCCGACACTCTGCGGCCCGTGAGAGATTGAGGTAGTCCTTACCCGGTTTAAGTCCTTTAAAGCCTTCACGTATCGCCTTGTCTGTCTGAGAGCTTATCCAGAGACGGCGGACCGGACCCTTCCAGCCCCCAAGACGAAGGATCCAGCGGGCTACAAGTTCCCCTTCCCGTCCGGCATCGGTGGCGATGATCACCTCTTTGAGCCCTTTCTGCCTGAGGAATCGGCTGATCTGTCTGAACTGACCTGAACTCCGCTTGATAATTTGAAGCTTCATTCTGTCGGGCAGCATGGGCAGATGCTCCAGTTGCCAGCTTCTGTACTTTTCGTCGTAAGCCGCCGGTTCCGCCAGCTCTACAAGGTGGCCCATGGCCCAGGTTACAATATAGTCCTTTCCCTCGCAGAAACTCTTCTGACGGCTGCTGCAGCCCAGGATACGGGCAATCTCTTTTCCTACGCTCGGCTTTTCGGCAAGTACCAGGGTTTTCACAGGCTTTCTCCTTCCTCGGGTCTGCATTATAGCGTCTCCCCTCGGCACATGGAAAGAGAGATCTCTTTCCATGTGTTATGATAGATTCCATGAGAGTAGAGAATCCCCGGGACAATCGAGGGGCCGGCTCTGTCAAGGTCGACGGAGGCATGGAGGCGAAGGGAAAACCCGGGGCCGCAGTCAAAAGAAAAGGGGACCGGGTGCCTGCGGTATCGGCCCCGGAGACCCGGACAGTCTCCCTTGCCGGACGGCTCTCCGGAACAGAGGGAACAATCCGGATTCCGCAGACGGAGATCGTCCATACGGTCCGAACTCTTATCGCATTGCTGGACCGGAACGCTCCCCGGCAGAAGGCTCTTCTTTCTCTTCTGCAGCTTATCCGTGAGCTTCCCGCCGCAAATGACGGGGGTATTCCGGATACGAAAGACCGCCGCCTTTTACAGAAGGTTTTAAAAGCATGGGCTGAACGCTTTGGATCTGAGCTCGACCTCCGGGGACGCAGCCGCCTGGAGCTTCTGGAAAAGCAGCTCTCCCCCGGACAGGATGAGTCCTTTTATCTTTACTTTGTGGAGAAGAAAAATGAGGGAACACCCTCCCGGTTCTCCGTAGAGGAGAAGCGGACCGGGGCCGGAAAGGAGAAGCCTCCGCGTCTGGTGCTGGAGATGGAACTGCCGGAGCTGGGAGGGGTCTGCAGTACTCTGACAGGCGGAGGGACGGGGACAGAGTGCAGAATCGTCTGTGATTCCGGACGCACGCGAGGTCGTATCCGCAGGAGACTCCCTTATCTGCGAGAGCGCCTGACTCCTTTCGGCTTAAAAGAGCTGACTCTGGGCCGTCTTCGCAGGAGCCGCGGGAAAGGGCCGGGCCGTGTTTCGAAAGGAACAGACCCTGCCGCCGGTATCGCCGGCCGAAACGACGGAAAAGGAGTTCATCTGTGGGGCTGAAAAGAGCGGCGGCCCTGAAGTGGGATCGTGAGAAGGATGAGGCTCCCCGTCTGATTGCCGCAGGCAAGGGAGCGATGGCGGAGAGGATTCTGTCTCTTGCCGAGGAGGCGGGCCTGCCTGTAAGGGAAGATCCCCTTCTCAGCGCGGCGCTGGAAGAGGTCGAAACAGGACAGGAAATTCCCGAGGAACTCTACCGTATGGCCGCGGAGATCTATCTTTTTCTCATGGAACTGGAGAGCGGGGAGCGATAGGGCTCCTCTGCTATTTCACTTCTGCCTTGCGCATCATTCGGGCAAGGACGCCCGGAAAGGCTCTGCTTAGAAAGAGGGCCAGCCGCACCTTGGGCGCTATACCCATATAAATCTCCCGCCTGTTCTTCTCCAGGCCTCGAGCCAGGATTTTCGCAGCCTTTTCCGGGCTGATGCCCGCGGCCTGGTTGGGATCCATCTCACCGTGTTTTCCGCCTGTCCCATTCATGGCGTTCAGGGAGATCGATGTTCTCACAAAGCCGGGGACAACGAAATTGATATGAATCCCATGGAAGTAAACTTCCGCTCTCAGAGCATCGTAGTAGCCCTGAAGAGCCATCTTGGAGGCGCTGTATGAGCTGCGCAGGGGAGTGGAGAACTTCCCCGCTACGGAGCTGACGGGAGCGATGATCCCGCTCTTCTGTTCAATCATATAGGGCAGGACGGCTCGGGTCAGACCTGCGGAACCCAGAAAGTTCACATCCATGATGGTTTTCATCACGTTGAAGTCCGTTTCCGCCGCCAGACTTCTCTGGCTGACACCCGCATTGTTGACCAGAGCATCGATACGCCCCCAGCGGGCGCTGGCCCTGCGGACTGCCTCTTCCAGGGTGTCATGAGCACTCATATCAAGAGGAAGAATCATGCAGCGTTCGCTTTCCGCCCAGTCGCTGCAGATCTCTCTCAGCCTGTCTTCCGAGCGGGCGCTGAGGATGATCCGGGCTCCATTGTTGTACAACAGTCGTGCCAGAGCCTCTCCGATTCCCGATGAAGCTCCTGTAATCCAGCAAACCTTTCCTTTCCAGAACATAGAGGGAATTGTAACATGAAAGGAAACGGGGAAAAAGATAAAAAAATATAGAAAAGGCCTAAAGTGAATTGGCAACCGCTGAATGTGGGCTTATAATAGGGCCTATGGAATTGAATTCATATGTGAACATACCCCTGCCGACGCTCAAACGTTATCCTGTCTACCTGTCTCTCCTCAAGGAGTGCAGCGAGAAGGGAGACGAGTGGATTTCGGCAAGCTATATAGCCGGAAGGCTCAATCTCAAATCAATACAGGTCCGTAAGGATCTCAGCTGCACCGGTGTTGTGGGAAAGCCGAAAAAGGGATTCCTTATTAATGAACTGACCGATGCCATCTCTTTCTATCTGGGCGAAGGGAATATCTCGGATGTTCTTCTGGTGGGCGTGGGCAATCTGGGAAAGGCCCTGCTGGCCGACCGGCGTCTGACCCGACACGGCTTCAAGATCGTGGCCGCCTTCGACGTGGCCCCCCATCTGATCGGAACGGAGGTTGCCGGACTGAAGATCTATCCCATGAAGAAGCTGAAGGATCTTATTAAACGTCTGGGAATCAAGATTGCCATTCTGACGGTTCCCGAAAAGGAAGCCCAGCCCATTGCAGACGATCTGGTGGAAGCCGGCATCAAGGGCATCTGGAATTTTTCATCCCTATTTCTCGATGTTCCTGAGGATCTGAGCGTGATCAATGAGGATCTGGCCGCCCGTCTGGCCCTTCTGGCGGGTCGTGTCACCCATGGAAGCGCCGGAAACAAGCCCCCGGCAACCAAGTTGAGCAGTCTGAACTTTTCGAAATAGTACTATTTTACCAGTCTGAGAGACGGTCCCGAGGGGACGGGGCGTTCCAGGGCGAAGACGATGGTCTTCCCATCCTCTTCATGCTGTGTTATGTGTATGGTTCCGCCGCCTTCTTCCGATTCAACATGAACCAGCATTCTTTCATCCTCATCCTTGGTCACAGTCAGGATCAGGTCTCCGCCGTGGATCTCTATCAGTTCGGTTTTATCAATATCCAGGGATCTTCCCATCTTCTCTTCCTTAAAATTGTCTCTAGTCTATCTGTTCCATCTCATCGGCAAGAACAAGGGCCCACTCCCGGCTCTCCTCTTCCATACGGCCCTCCAGATCGTTGACCATCAGGGAGGGAAGGAGGATTCGGCTGCCCTGGCTCCGCATTTTAGCTTCCAGTATGCGCACGGCCTCGCAGAAAAAACGGAAACGGCTGCTGCCCGAACCGAATGCGGCAGCAAAATGCCCGGACAGATCAATGTCGTCCATGCCCCGTTCAAATTCCAGAAAATCCGACTGCAGATCGCCGTCGCTCCAGGTTGAGCTTCCCAGTACGAGAAACTTGTATTCGGTCAGTTCTTCCGGGCGGCTCTCAAACACATTCTTGAGAAGAACGGGAAATCCCCTGTCTTCCAGAACAGATGCTATGATACCGGCCATGGAAGCCGTCTTCCCCTGCTTGCTGCCGTAGAGTATAAGAACTTTCTCCATAGAGCTATACTAACGTATTCCCCCCTCCTTGTGAACTGGAGAGGGGCTGAAGCGTCTGTGTTTCCTCACCCGGGAATCAGAGAATCGTCTTGAGAAGAGCGGAACGCTGCTTGGCCAGATTTTTCAGGGAAATCTCATCCACGATCAGACGTTCCGTGAGTCCATGGGCTATAATTCCCGTCTCATCAACGGCCTTGAGGGCAATGAAGATCTTATTCTCCTCCACTTTCTTGACCACGGCTTCCACAGTAACCGCTTCGCCGGCAACCGTCGGCTCTTCGTGGTTGACCTGTATCATGCTGCAGACGCTGGTTACTCCGCTGTGGAGTTCTCTGTCCAGCAGGGTCCAGGATGTGTCCAGCATCAGTTTTGTAAGAGCGGCGGTCGACAGGAGGCCGTCGTAGGTATCTTTGTTTTTCACCTCTTTCTGCAGTGTGAGGGATTTGTCTGTCAGTTCACTGAATCTTTTTTCCATGGCTGTCCTCCTGACCTGAATTCTCGCACTCTTTTCTTCCGCTTTCCAGAAATTCTCTGTTAATTCCTCAAACCTTAAGTCTATACTGGGAAAATGATACAGGTATTGAAAGAGGAGAAGGATTTTCTCGTCTGTCTGAAAGAGGCCGGAATGGGCTTTCATAACTCCCCGGAGGGGCCCGGATTCTTCACCCTACTCAAAGCCCAGCGCCCCGGGGATACCCTCTACCCTGTTCACAGGCTGGACAAGGTCACCTCAGGACTGATCCTTGCCGCCCGGAGCCGGGAGGCTGCGGCAGGGTTAAGCCGACTTATTGCGGCAGGCGGAGTGGATAAGGTCTATCTCGCCGTCTCCGATAGAAAACCGAAGAAAAAGCAGGGCTGGGTCATCGGTGATATGGAGCGCTCCAGACGGGGGCAGTGGAAACTCTGCAGAAGCCGCGCCAATCCGGCGAGGAGCTATTTCTACAGTCGGGCTGTCCCGGGGGGACGGCTTTTCATTGTAAAAATCTATACGGGTAAAACCCATCAGATCAGGGTAGCCCTGAAAAGTCTGGGATCTCCCATTCTGGGAGATCCCCTGTACAACGCTTCCGGTCCGGAATCAGACCGCTGTTATCTTCATGCCTGGAGGCTGGGGTTCGAATGGAAGGGTCAGCGCCTGGATCTGGAGTCTCCACCCCTGAAGGGACGTCTGTTTCGGGATCTACCGGTCGATCTGCCGGCTTCATTTCCCGTTTTTCCCTGAAGAAGGCCCGTCAGTTCCCAGCAGCGGTGAGCAGGACGTCCCTTGAAGTCCTCTCCCGTGGTCTGCGGCGTGATCTCATTGATTTTGATTCCCGAAGGGAACTCCTTCTTGTTGAAGCGGAAGTCCGACTGGTTGTTGGAGAAGTAGAGGGTGCCGTCCCCCTTCAGAACCCTGAAGCAGGAGATGATCAGTTCTACATAGTCCTTCTGAATTTTCAGGGTCCGGTCCATTTTCCGGCTGTTGGAAAAGGTCGGAGGATCCAGGATGATCAGATCCCATTTTTCCCCCTTGTCGGCGGCTTCCTTAAGGAAGCTGAACACATCTCCCTGTATAAACTCGAAAGCACCGGGCAGAAAATCATTGAGTCTGAAATTCCGTTTGGCCTGCTCCAGAGCGGTGGCGGAGAGGTCCACCGATGTGATACGTGAGGCTCCGCCCGAGGCGGCGTAGAGGGAAAAGGAACCGGTGTAGCAGAAGAGGTTGAGTACTGAGCGGCCGAAGCTTTCAGCCCTGACCATCTCTCTGGTCGGTCTGTGATCCAGAAAGAGCCCCGTATCGATACGGTCCCTCAGGTTGACCTCAAAGTTCAGATCGTTTTCACGGACTATCTGGGTGTCCTGTTCCTCCGCCAGAGTTCCGTACTGCTCATGATCCGAGAGGATCTGCCGTCTCTTGACCACAAGCTTTCTCAGGGGGCAGTAGAGGGCATCGGCGATCTTCTTCACTTCGTCCTCGTTCAGATCCATCCCCTCCTGATTCTCCAGAAGAGTCAGGTGGACCCAGCTGCCGTAACGGTCTATAAGCAGAGGCAGGTTGCCGAAGTCCCTGTTAAAGATCCTGTAGCAATCGGTGCCCTCGGGATCGAAATGACGGCGCAGCTCGTTATGCCTGCCTTTGAGAATCTTCAGTACCTTGTCCAGCTGTTCCATGAAGCCTCCTGAATTTGAGAATACCCCGACATTCTTCCGAGGGCAAGTGAGTTTAAGGGACGGAGCCTGTTCTGTCTAGAGAAAGTTCGTTGTATAGGGCAGGGCGGCCGCCGTTTCCCTGGCCCGATTTATCCGGGAGAGAAGCAGGGCCGTGCTGTCCCAGCTTCCCTCAATCAGTGCCCGTCGCCGGGATTCGGGGATTTCAATCTCAAAACTCCGTTCACCCCAGCTCAGAGTTTTAGACTCCAGATTCAGGACGGCTTCCATTGCCGGAGCGTCATCGCTCAGGGCCTGAAGTTCCAGGATCTCTTTCCGGCCCATGGTGACGCCCGCCAGCCCAATCATGGTGCAGTTTCCCGCGAAAATTTCGGCCAGAGACTCTGCAATCACGGCTTTTATCCCCCAACGATAGAGGGCCTGAGGAGCATGCTCCCGGCTGGACCCGCAGCCGAAGTTATCGTTGGCGATCAGCACAGAGGCCCCCTGCCGTTCCGGCCTGTTGAAAATGTGATCTTTCTGTGACCCGTCCGCATTGAAGCGCTCATCGTAGAAAGGATACTCACCCATTCGGGAGAAGCTTATCTCTTTAAGAAAGCGGGCCGGGATGATCCTGTCCGTGTCAATATCATTACCCCGTATGCTTAGGGTTCTTCCCTTCACCTGTATGATTTTGCTCATGATCTGTTCTCCCTTATATCGCAGACATGTCCGGCCAGGGCCGCCGCGGCAACCATGGCCGGAGACATGAGAAGGGTTCTTCCTTCGGCGCTTCCCTGTCGGCCTATGAAATTTCTGTTGCTGGAGCTGGCGGCTATCTCATCTCCCCGGAGCTTGTCCGGGTTCATGGCCAGGCACATGGAACAGCCGGGCAGACGCCATTCGAAACCGGCCTCTACAAAAATGCGGTCCAATCCCTCTTCCATCGCCTGTTTCCGTACCCTCTGAGAGCCGGGAACGACAATCCCCCTCACTCCCGGGGCAATCTTCTTTCCCCTGACGACGCCGGCCGCCTCTCTGAGATCGGAAATTCTCCCGTTGGTGCAGCTGCCTATGAAGGCCACCTGTACGGGAATCTCCTGCGCCCTCTGGCCGGGAATGAGTTTCATATGCTTGTAGGCCTCTTCGAAGCCCTTTAGTTCAGGAAGGTTCTCATCCACACCGACACCCTGTTCCGGCGTAATCCCCCAGGTTATTCTGGGGACTATATCGTCGGCATTGATGCGGATCACATCATCGTAAACCGCATCTGCCTCAGAGGGCAGTGTTGACCACCACTCTAATGCCCTTTTCCAGGCTTCCCCCCGGGGAGCATACTCTTTTCCTTTCAGGTAACGGTATGTTGTTTCGTCGGGGTTTACATATCCCGCCCTGGCGCCCCCTTCGATAGACATGTTGCAAACGGTCATTCTTCCTTCCATACTCATGGAATCAAAGACATCTCCTCCGTATTCGTAGGCATAGCCGAGACCACCTTTGACTCCCAGCCTGTGGATGATGTAGAGAATCACATCTTTGGGAGTCACTCCCTCCGCCAGTTCTCCGTTAACTTCTATCCGGCGGACCTTGAGCCTGTCCATGGTCAGGCAGCCAGTGGCCAGAACATCGCGAACCTGGCTGGTTCCGATACCGAAGGCCAGAGTCCCGAACGCCCCGTGGGTGGAGGTATGGGAATCACCGCAGGCTATGGTCATTCCGGGCTGAGTCAGGCCGGTCTCCGGCCCCACCATATGAACAATGCCCTGTTTTCCCGATCCCGGATGAAAGAAGGGAATTCCAAACTCTCCTGTGTTCTTTTCCAGCGCCTGCATCATCTGTTCCGCCTGTGGGTCGGCGAAGGGGCGTTCTTTTGAGTCTGTCGGTATGATATGATCGCATGTGGCAAAACAGCGTTCGGGAAACGCAACGGGCAGGCCCTTTTCTCTCAGGGCATCAAAGGCCTGGGGACTGGTCACCTCATGGATCAGATGAAGGCCGATCAGAACCTGGGTCTGACCATTGGGAAGGACCCCTGCCTTATGGGATTCCCACACTTTGTCGTACAGAGTTCTTTCTGACATGAAATCGTCTCCTTGATAAGCTGCCGAGGCTCCGCCCGGACAAGGGTGATTTTCTCTGACAGGGCTAAACGCCTTATTCTGCCGGATCCCTTTAAGTGTAGAATCGGATCTCCGGGCTTTCCATTTTTTTTGCCATTTATCAGAATATTCCATCGACAGGACAGACAGCTTTTCTCTGCGAATTCCATACGGTCGGTCCCGTCTGCCTGTTTCCATCTGTTTGGTAGGCAGAATGGAAATATTGAATTAAAATTGTATTTTCGGATTTCTATCAGGTTTTTTTCTATAAGGGGCAGTTGATGAGACATGTTTTATTTTTCTTCTATATCCTCTCATTCGCATTGATGACGGCGGCCTTTATACTGGGAATCCTCTACCATCTGAAAGAGAAGAAGCTCTGGAAGTTCAAGGGCTGTCTTTTTCTGGGGTTTATCCTCTTTCTGCTGTTTACTTCCGGACTGCGTTTCTATCTCTATGAGATTGCGGGACTGCGCAGCGATGTGGTGAGGATAACCGTCCGGCTTCTCTATGTAGTGGGGTACTCTCTGCTGATCTACTACCTTTCGGCCACTATCAATTATCTGCTGAACCGGCCCTGGACCAGGAGCAGGATGTGGTGGATTATCGGAGCCTCGGTCTCCTACCTGATCTCCGGCGTCGTTTTGCTCATCAAAGGAATTTCTCCCATCTGGAACCTACCTCAGGGCTTCTTCTTTTTTACCGCCTTTATATTCGTCCTGATGGATGCCCTCCGCTCTCTTCCTCTCATCAGGGATAAGCGGGGACGGCTGTCGGTGACACTGCTCTTCTCCGGCACATTTATATTTCTGCCCGTGCTGCTGGTGGTCAGGGTGGCGGGAGAGATCTTCTATGCGGGGGTGGATAACGAGCTCCTCCTCTTTCCTGTGCAGACCATGTACTTCAACTGGCTGGCGGGTGTGATAATCTACTTTCTGATGAACAGGATCCTGAACTCCGATAAGGTCCCTCTGCCCCTGAGTGAAAAACCCCTCTCCTTTTTTGAAGAGCGGGGAATTACCGGGAGAGAGAGGGAGATTATTCTTTTTCTTGAAAAGGGGCTTACCTACAAAGAGATAGGGAGTGAACTGTTTATCTCCGCCAACACCGTAAGCAACCATGTGGCCAGCATCTACAAGAAAACAGGGCAGCGATCCCGTGTGGAAATGCTGAATGTCCTGAGAGGCGAACTCTAGAATCCGGGAATCTTGATCTTCTTAGCCTCTTCCTCCAGCTTCTTCTGAGCTTCGGCTTTGGCCTTCTCCTCTTCTTCCTTCGCCTTCCTTTCGGCTTCGGCCTGGAGTCTCGCCGCTTCCGCCTCAGCTTCGGCCTTCAGGGCGTCGGCTTCGGCACGGGCCTTGTTTCCCAGTTCATCCCTGTAGTCTTTCACGCGGTTTTCCAGGGCTTCCATATCCTTGAGCTGCTCCATGGAGCTGATTCCCAGGGTGTCGGCCGCATCTTCCAGAGCATCGGAAGCCCCCAGTTCTTCCTCGATCATTTCAGTCAGCAGGGGCTTCAGCATCTGTGCTCCCGCGGCAGGAAGTTCGTCCAGGAACCCCTCCAGGCTGTCGATCAGGATCCTGTCTACGGGGCTGTCTATCTTCAGTCCCCGGATCCCCTTGTCGTCGATATGGACTTCGGCCTCCACGAGGAAGTCTTCGATATTCTCCAGTGTACTCAGAACGATGGCGCTGACAGGATCATCGGCATCCTCAACGGAGAGGCGGATCTGTGAGAAGTCCATATCCAGGGAGACCAGCACGCCCTCCTCGTCCGGATGGGGCCGGGCTGTTCCTGAATAGTCCAGAAGGGCATCCGCCTTGTCGATTCCCAGGTCGGGGAAAGCGATGTCGGAGGGCAGGGGATGGCCGGGTGAGCTGAAGTCCAGGCGGAAAAGCTCTTCCGCCTCCTCTTTCAGGTTCAGGAATCCCTCGCTGCTTACGGAACTTTCGTCCCTCTTCCATCCCGAAGAGAGAAGAACGGGTTCGGCCCACTTCTCGGGCTCTGAAGTGAGGCCGCTGATATCCGCATTGAAGAATCCGCTGTTTCCATCTCCCCCGTCCAGATGGGCTTTCTTCAGAAGAAAGCCCGGGCTCATGGGAGAGGGGAAGCGGATCGTCTGACCGGTCATACGGCTTACTGTATTCTTCTCTTCCTCCGGTTGTGCGGCCTGCCATTTCTCATAGTAGGGCATGACCTTCTGTACCGTTTCATAATAGGAGCTGAAGCGCTGCATCAGACTCTCTTTGATCTTGTCGCTGACGAAAGATCTGACATCGTCCTGTCCGGGCAGCTGCATCAGATTCTGCAGAGAGGCCAGATCCTCTTTGATCAGGGATTCCGCTTCCTCCCGGATCGTCTTCAGAGCCGCTCTGTCGGTTTCAAACTGGTCGGCCAGCTCTTCGACTTCTTCTCTTTTATCCCTGACCTCGTTGTAATAAGCGTTGTATTCGTTATAGAGAGACTGCCCCTCTTCAATGGAGCTGACCTGAGGCAAACCCTTTGACAGGATCTCTTCATAACGGGCGATAAAGGCCCTGGTTTCACCGTCCGATTCATCCAGCCTGTTCTGCCAGCTCTCGGTGAATTCCTTCAAGTCCTCTTCGGCGGATGCGATGAACTGCAGAGACTTCAGGTTGTTCCTGTTCTCTTTCAGAATCTTTTCCGCCGCCGCAGCAGGATCATCGGTATAGGCAGAGAGGTCAATCAACGGTTCCTTCGCGCCTCCCGATTCCATACCGGGAGGAAGATCCGCCGAATCCCTTCCGGAGTTGAAGCGCAGGCCCTCCAGGGTCATCTCTTCGATATGATACCGGCCGCGGGTCAGCTCCGGAATACTGATTTTAAGGGCGGTATGTCCTGTCTGAAAAAGATTGCGTTCCGGGTCTTTTTTGTTTTGAACCCTCAGCCCTTCCAGTGACAGTTCTCCTTTTGAGAGGGATATCTTCAGGTCATCCACATCCGCAGAGGCTTCAAAGGCATCGGCCAGGCCCTTCTCAAGCGCCCTTTCGGCCAGCATATTTTTGAAAAAGATATTGAAGACCGCCACGGCGGCGGCGATGGCCAGCAGGATGAAGAGTTTCCACTTCGTTACCATGCCCCTGTTTTTCCGGACCGCCTTGGCCAGGGTTTTAAGTTTCTTGCTCTCTTCCTTCGTAAGCTCCCGGCGGATGGCCATTTTTCCCTCTTTCAGCTCATAGAGTTCCTCGAGCAGGCTCTTGTCAGAAGGAATATGGATGTTTTTAAGGATCTTTTTTTTCCACTTCTTCTCTTTCAGCTCTTTGCGGAAGATTTTGGGTAATTTTTTCTTGCTCATGTTGTTCCTCCTAGGCAAAGATGCTGAATTTGTTATAGGCCTTGAAAATCTTTCCGATCCAGGGAACTCCCTTCAGCGATTTTACCAGTTTGGATTCGGCAAGCCGTGAAGCAACTCTGTTTCTGTAGAGTATGACCAGAATGCGGAACAGGATAAACAGAGGCAGCCAGAGAATCAAACTCCAGATAAAAGAGCCCATGATCATGGTGTTGTTGAATTTCAGCCAGGGGAGCATGGGGGTATTGTAGAGGCTTGTAAAAAAGTCCTGCAGAGCCGGCATGCTCAGTACGGTCAACCCCGTCCGGTGAAGCAGAGGATCTGCCAGTGAGGCGGGCAGTGAGAAGAGAAGGGTACTCAGCAGCATGGCTGCCAGGTTGTGCTTCAGCAGAAAGGCAATGGCGAAGATCAGGACCCAGAGGAAGTTTCCCCCCGGGATCAGAGCCAGACAGACCCCGAAGGCAAGGCCTGATGCCAGCTCACCGGGACGGCTGTTGCTGTTCAGGGCGACAAAAATCTTGGCGATGAAGGATATCATAGTTCTTCTCCCGAGAAGGGTCTTTGTATTGATGATAGAATATTTTGGAAATTAGTCAATCAACGGGTGCAGCTTTATTTGATTATCAGTAAATTGGGTGTTACAGTTAATGACACATAGTAAGAAGATATTGAATAATCCGAATGGAGAAAAGAGTGAAAAACAGGACTTCTTTTTTGTGGGGGCTGGGAACCTTTGTGGTTTCGCCGGTCACCCTTTTTTTTCTTATCCGTTACCTGAATGTCGTCAACACCGCCAGGCAAAGGGAAATCCTGGTATCCCCGTTTACCTGGATATTTTATCTGGTGGCGCCCCTGGCTTTTTTCCTAATCTGGAAAGGAACATGGCGGACAATCGATGCCTGGCGGAAAGGGGACTCCGGGGACAGGGACGGCATGGAGAACCGTACGATCAGGAAAACCGTATTGCTGCCCAAGCTCACCCTTTATATAAGCTTTCTGCACGGATTCCTATATCCTTTTATCGTTACGCTTTTCATACACAAAATAGGGATGGACACAAAATTCCATTTTGCTCTTTTCGGTTTTGCCTGTGAGATGTTTATCGGAATGCTCTTCTATATCCGCTTTATTCAATCCTTTGAGGAGCTGACTTCGGATATCCCCTTCAATCGCAAGATCATGTCCATGAACCTCTCTCTCAGGACCAATCTGGTGGTCTTTTTTCTGATGAGCTCCATCCTGATCATCCTGATGCTGGGAATTCACTACCTTCTGGATCAGGCGGTTTTCCTTGAAGAGGTTCAGTCCGTACTTATCGGACGTATCCTCCCCCTGATGATCATAGGGATCATCATGAGCGTCTTCAATATCTACCTGCTTATGCACGGGATCAACAAGAGGATCTTCAGTTGCGAATCCTTCGCCAGGAAGCTGGCGGGAGGGGATTTTTCCGAGACGGAAAATCACACCCTCTCAAGAGATGAGCTGGGGGCTCTGAACAATCAGATTTACAGGCTTTACAGCAATAATGCCGAACTCCTTCAGAATCTGGATGAAGCCGTACAGGCGACCCTGCAGTCCAAGGACGGGATATTGGATGTCTCACAGAAGACCTCGCATTCGGTGGAGCATATCTCCAACAGCATAGAAAGCGTTTCTTCCAGAATGGAGGATCTGAACAGTGACATCCAGGAGACCGGTCTCTCAACCGCGGCCTTGATGGAGCAGATCCGCCTGCTTAACGGCGGTGTGGAAGAGCAGAACGAAGTGGTGGAAAGCTCTTCGGGGGCTGTAGCCGAGATCTCTGCCTCCATCGACAGCATCAGTTCGGTGGCCGAGGGAAAGATCCGTTCCGCCGAAGCCCTCTCGGACGTCTCAAATGAGGGACGGCATCGTCTTGAAATCACAGTGGATCGGATCGGCAGGATCAACAGCAGCATCGAAAAGATTCGCGAGATTATAGCGCTGATCAATGCCATCGCCTCCCAGACCAATCTACTGGCCATGAACGCGGCCATCGAAGCCGCCCACGCGGGGGAAGCGGGCAAGGGATTCGCCGTCGTCTCGGATGAGATAAGAAAACTGGCGGAGTCCTCCTCGTCCAGCTCCCGGGAGATCAATGAAAATATCGCCGATATCATCTCTGTCATTCAGGAGACGTCACAGGCAGGCGGTGAGGCAATGGACAGCTTCCAGAAGATCAGCGGAGGAATTGACGAGATGATCGACTCCTACAAGGAGATCGGGGTAGGGCTGTCGGAGCTTAAGGAGGGCAGTTCCCTGATCCTGGACTCGGTAAGCGCTCTGAAAGACAGCAGCATGAGGGTCAAGGACAACTCGGAGAAAATGGAGAGCCTGACGGGACAGGTTAACGAGGCCATGAACCGGGTTTCTCAAATCTCCGGAGATACGAGCCGGGCGGCGGAGGATATGAGAGCGGAAGCCGAATCGGTCAGTGATGTCAGTCGCCATATGGAGGATCAGAGCCGGTCTCTGGACGAGGCCTCCTCTGCTATTGTGAAGAGGCTGAGAAAGTTTAAATATTGATTCCGGTATGAATATCCCCTTAACCGGAGGGGTCAGGGTTTGTAGATCCCTCTGTTCAGTACGGAGATATAGAAGTCCCAGTTTCCCATATAGTTCTCCCTCAGGACAGCTCCGTCTATGCCCCTCTCCCGGTCTGACAGGAATTCGTATCGGGTTTTGAGAAGCAGCCAGGTGAGAAGTTCCAGGACTTTCTCCCGGGAATAGGCGATTCCGTCCATGGAGCAACCGCCGAAGATATCCAGAAACTCCCTCCTGAAACAGGCCTCCACCTCCCTGATCAAATCCGGATCCGAGAGCTGGTGGGTCTTGGTTATAAGGGAGATAAAACGGGGATGGGCCTGGTAGAACTCAAAGGCCAGGGAGGCGATCAGCCGGAAGCGTTCCAGGATGTCGGGCGGAAGAAGCTCTCCCCGTATCCTGACCTGCTCCCTCAGGTAGTCATAAAGGGCCTTGTAGGAGTACTCCACGATATAGAGGAAGAGTTCCCTTTTGCTGCTGATATATTCGTAGAGCCCCCCCTTGGATATTCCCGCTTTACGGATGATCCGGTCGGTGGAGCTGTTCTCATAACCCCGGGAGCCGAACTCGTCTATGCAGGCCTGGATAATCTTCTCTCTTTTTTCATCGGAGAGCCTTAAAAACGTATCCTTCATGATCTCCTTCCGTCCTTGATTTTCAACTGGTTTTCAGCAGTGTAACAGCTTTGTCCCCAGCCGTCCAAAAAAAAGGGGACCCGAAGGCCCCCTGTATTTCATGAAACAGACCTGACCGGCCGGGTTCTACTCTTTCTCTTCGGGAAGCTCTACCCGCAGATGAAGATCCCTGACCTGCTGCTCGTCAACAACGGCGGGACTCTCGTCCATGGGGGACATTCCGACGCTGTTTTTGGGGAAGGGGATCACTTCCTTGATGGAGCTTTTGCCAGCCATGATCATGACCAGGCGGTCCACACCGGCGGCGATTCCTCCGTGGGGGGGCGCGCCGTAGCGGAAGGAGTCGAGAAGGAAGCCGAAGCGCTCTTCAGCCAGCTCTTTGGGGAATCCCACCACATTGAAGATCCTCTGCTGCAGCTCGGGATCGTGGACTCTGATGGAACCGGAGGCCAGCTCGTAGCCGTTGAGCACCAGGTCGTAGAGGTCGCCCTTAACGGGGCCGGGATCGGTATCGAAGGTGTCCAGATACCGGTCCTGGGGCATGGAGAACATATGGTGTGCGGGCTCCCAGGCCTTCTCTTCCTCGTTGTATTCGAAGAGGGGGAAGTCCACGATCCAGACGAAGCGGAACTGGCTCTCGTCGATGAGCTCCAGATCCTTTCCGAGGCGGGAACGTACGGCTCCCAGGGAGTTACAGGCGGTCTTCCAGTCGGCGGCCATCAGAAGGATCAGGTCTCCCTCGGAGGCTTCCAGGCCGGACTTTATGGCATCGGCCTGATCGCCGAAGAACTTGGAGACGCCTCCGTCCAGACCCTCGGCGGTGACCTTCATCCAGGCCAGGCCCTTGGCGCCGTAGGTTTTGGCGGTCTCTTCCAGCTCGCTGATCTTCTTGCGGGAGTAGGCTGCGGCGGCCCCGGGTACGACCATGGCCTTGACCACGCCGCCCGATTCCAGAACGTTTTTGAAGACGCTGAAGTCGCTGCCGGGCACGAAAGGAGCGAAGTCCCTGAAGGCCAGACCGAAGCGGAGGTCCGGCTTGTCCGAACCGTAGAGGTTCATGGCATCGTCATAGGCCAGGCGCTCGAAGCTTACGGGAAGTTCGATGCCCATGGTGGACTTGAAGATATGGCCCATCATCCCTTCGGTGACGGTGAACACGTCCTCCCTGGAGACGAAGCTCATCTCCATGTCTATCTGGGTAAACTCCAGCTGACGGTCGCCTCTGGCGTCTTCGTCACGGTAGCAGCGGGCCACCTGGAAGTATTTGTCGAAACCCGAGACCATCAGCAGCTGTTTGTAGAGCTGGGGAGACTGGGGCAGGGCAAAGAACTTGCCGGGGTGGAGGCGTGAAGGAACCAGAAAGTCCCGGGCGCCTTCGGGGGTGGACTTGATCAGGGTGGGTGTTTCGATTTCAAGGAAATCCACTCCCTGCAGATACTCTCTTATGGCCCAGGTCACCTTGTTCCGCAGGATGATCCGTTCCTGCATTCCCTTGGATCTCAGGTCCAGGTAGCGGTATTTGAGCCTGGCGTTTTCGTTGCTGTCCGTCTCATCCTCGATCATAAAAGGGAGGGTGAGACAGGTATTGAGAATTTCAATCTTCTTGACGGAGATCTCTATCTCTCCGGTGGCCATGTCGGGATTGATCATGGAGTCGGGGCGTTTGCGGACGACTCCCTCTACGGCGACGCAGTATTCGAATTTCAGGCTGCCCGCCAGTTCGGCCAGTTCTGCGGGAACATCTTCGTCCACGACGATCTGGGTTTCGCCGTAGCGGTCCCTCAGGTTGATAAAATGAACACCGCCGTGGTCGCGGTTTCTGTGTACCCATCCGTTCAGAACAACGGTCAACCCGTCATCCGCTGCTCTGAGGCTGCCGCAGGTTGCGGTTCTCTTCATGTTTTCCATAATCCGAAATGTACCATTTCAGAGCGCTGATTTCAATCAGAGGCAGTGCAGAAAAGTACGGAAATCCTCTTCTATTCCCCGTCGGACCCTTCGGAAGGCTCTTCCTTTTCCGGCAGACCCTTGAGGTGAACCCTGTATTTGATGCCCATACGATCGGGAAGATAGGAGCGTTTGGTCTTTCTCAGTCCTTCGATGCCCATATCCTGCTCCAGGTTTATCTCGGAATAGCTGCGGCAGAAATGCTCGGCAAAGCGGTTGAACATAAACTGATAGATGCCCTTGTATTTGATATCACCCTTGGCAAAATGAATGGTAAACACATCGGGGCTGACCGCCTCGCCTATCATAAACCCTGAGGGCTCCTCATCGGCATAGAATACAGCCCCTTTCAGGCAGAACTGATGCCTCTTCTCGATGGCTTCCCGGCATTGGAAGTAGTCGGAATCGCCCATCTCCTGGGGGGAGAGCTCCTGCCACTTGTCCAGGAGGGCCAGAGGTTCATGGGCGTTTTCGTCTGTCAGCTCCTCCACATGCGGACAGTACAGGTTTTCGTATTGCTTGAGAAGGTTCCGCTTTTTATGAAGTTTGCGCCCCGGATAGTGCTGCATCTTTTCTACGGTATAGAGGTAGTCCGAATCCTCCTCCCTGTAATCCTCTGTCAGGTTCCAGGGGGCGAGGGCGGGGAGCCACTCCTGAGCTACGGGAAAGATCATATCGAAATCCTCTTCCTGTGCAATCCGTACCAGCTCCTCCGTATAGGACGCGTCCTGGTTCAGATCTTTGAGCGGCATCAGATAGCGTTTTTTGTCGTAACTGAGACCGGATATGAAGTGCCTGTCTCCGTCTGAAAGGAGTTCGTAGCTATGGGTTTCTCTGAAGAAGTAGAGATTGGCAAAGCAGTACTCCGAAAGAGGGTGTTCTACCCGCTGAAGCAGTGAGAGAAGAAGGCCGCGGTGCTTGTAGTCCAGTTTTTCCCGATTCAATATGACTTCCTAACTAAGATTTGTCACAAAATATAATCATCATCTGCCGCGTGGGCAAGAAAAAGATGTAAATACTAGGGATTTGCTAGCGATTGCCCTTCTATTACTGTTTCCTTAGCGATAAAAATTAATTATATTTACGGGACAGGAGTATGCAATGGAAAGAATCTATCTTGACAGTAACGCAACAACGATCGTGGATCCCAAAGTCAAAGAGGCCATGGAACCCTTTTTCTGTCAGATGTATGGAAATCCCAACTCTCTGCATAGTTTCGGTACAGAAACTCATCCGGAAATGAGTGTCGCCCTGGACCGGATGTATTCCGCCGTCGGGGCGGATGATGCAGATGATATCATTATAAACGGCTGCGCCACCGAGGGAAACAATACGGTTCTCAAGATGGCCTTCCTGGACGCCCTTTCCCGGGGAGAAAAGTGCCATATCGTGACCAGTCAGATCGAGCATCCCAGCGTTCTGAATACCTGCCGCTATCTGGAGGAGAATCACGGGGTTGAGATCACCTATCTGCCTGTGGATAAAAACGGTCTTGTGACTCTGGAGAGTCTGAAGCAGAATCTGGTTCCCAGGAAAACCTCTCTGGTCTCCATTATGTGGGCCAATAACGAAACGGGCCTTATCAATCCCATCAGGGAGCTGGCAGAGTATGCCAGGGAGCATGGAGTCCTTTTTCATACCGATGCGGTACAGGCCATGGGGAAGATCCCCGTTAATCTTCGGGAGGTTCCCGCCGATTACATGACCTTCAGTGCTCATAAGTTTCACGGGCCCGTCGGCGTAGGGGGGCTTTACGTCAGAGCAGGGGCTCCCTTTACCCCTCTTTTTCACGGGGGAGAGCAGATGGGTCACAAGCGGGCCGGTACGGTGAACGTTCCTTTTATGGTGGGGATGGGGCTGGCCATGGAGCTGGCATCCCGTCATCTGGACTATGTGAACACCGAGGTCCGCCGGCTGAGGGACAAGCTGGAGGACGCCATCCTGGGCCTTCCCGATACAATGGTGATCGGGGACCGGAAGGACAGAACTTCCAATACCATTCTTGCCAGTTTCAAGGGGATAGAAGGAGAGGCCTTTCTGTGGGACCTGAACAGAAACGGTGTGGCCGCCTCTACGGGAAGCGCCTGTTCCTCGGAAGATCTGGAGGCGGATGCCACCTTCCAGGCTATGGATGTAGACAACAATCTTTCCCACACGGGAGTTCGTTTCAGCCTCTCACGCTTTACCACGGAAGAGGAAGTGGACAGAGCTATTGAAGTCATAAGGAAAACGGTACAGAGACTCCGGTCTATTTCCAGTACCTATTAAGCGAAGGAGATATATATGGCAAAGAATGATCTGCTCGGAGGCTCTCTCTGGGATAACTATTCAGAGAAGGTCGCCGACAGAATGGATAATCCCCACTATCAGGGAGAAATCAGTGAGGCTGAAGCCGAGTCCATGAACGCCAAACTTGTGGTTGCCGACTGGGGTGCCGAGTCCTGCGGAGATGCGGTACGCCTCTACTGGGCCGTAGATAAGGACAGTGAGAAGATCGTCAAGGCTTCTTTTAAAAGTTTCGGATGCGGAACGGCCATCGCTTCCAGTGATATGATGGTTGAACTTTGTCTGGGAAAGACGGTAGACGAGGCCATACAGATCACCAACATCGATGTGGAGAAGGCTTTGAGGGACAATCCCGAAACTCCCGCCGTGCCTCCCCAGAAAATGCACTGTTCCGTTATGGCCTACGATGTCATCAAGCAGGCCGCCGCCATCTACAAGGGTGTGGAAAAGGGAATCCTGGACGATGACGAGATCGTCTGTGAATGTGCCCAGGTGACCATGAAGACCATACAGGAGGTGATCCGCATCAACGATCTGACCACCGTCGAGCAGATTACCGACTATACAAAAGCCGGAGCCTTCTGCAAGTCCTGTATCAAACCCGGCGGTCACGAACAGAAGAAATACTACCTTGTCGATATTCTGAAGGAGACCCGGGCCCAGATGGAGCTTGAGGCCGCCAGGCGGAAGGAAGAAGTTTTTGTGGAGCTCTCCTCCTATCAGAAGATGAAGAAGATCGACAATTTTTTTGATGCCGAGATCAGGCCTCTGCTGCACAAGGACGGCGGTGATGTTGAGGTTCTTGATGTTCGTGAGGAGGGTGAGCATACCGTTGTGGCCATCAGCTACAAGGGAGCCTGCATGGGCTGCAGCAGCGCTCTGACCGGGACCTTCAGCTTTATCGAGAACGGCTTGCGCAACAGCGTGGACGAATCCATCCGGGTCTCAGTAGAGTAGGATTACCGGTTCTGCTCCGAAGGATGGTATGAAAAGCGGAACGGCGGATCTGCCTCTCCACAATGGAACGGTTCCCCGCTGGCTGGCCCAGAGGATGGCCAGGCTGGGCAGGGAGATCGTTCGTATTCTTGTGGAGGAGCAGGGGCCCGACGCTTTTCTCGCCCGCCTGAGTGATCCCTTCTGGTTCCAGTCCCTGGGCTGTGTCATGGGGATGGACTGGCACTCCTCGGGGATCACGACCTCCGTTATGGGGGCTCTCAAAAAGGGCCTCAATCCCCTCTCTCATGAACTGGGGATCTATGTCTGCGGCGGGCGCGGCAGGCATTCCCGAAAGACTCCCGATGAAATTATCGATGTCAGCACAGCCGAAGGACTGAACGGCGATGAGCTTGTCCGCTCCTCCCGGCTCAGTGCCAAGGTGGACAATAGCTGTCTACAGGACGGCTTTCAGATCTATCTGCACAATTTTATAATTACAAGAGACGGTCGCTGGGCTGTTGTTCAGCAGGGGATGAATGGAGAGAGCGGTATGGCCCGGCGCTATCACTGGCACTCTCCCTCACTCAGATCTTTCGTCCTCGATCCCCAGGCTGCCGTCTCCGGCGCTTATCAGGGCTCTCTTATCAATCTTTCAGACGGCCGGTCAGAAAGCGCTCACAAGGCTATTCTGGATTTCAGTCGGCAGCCCCGTTCGGTTCAGGCCGGAGAGCTCCGGCAGCTCCTGATGCCCTCCCGCCATGATGTGCGCCCCGAAGATGTGAATCCCGATCGTCTGGGGGCCGTGCTGGTTGCTGCAGGAGAGTCGGGAGTGAACACATTCAGCGATATGCTTCTGATTAACGGACTGGGGCCGAGAACCCTGCGCTCTCTGGCGCTGGTGAGTGAAGTGATCTATGGGGAGCCCTGCCGCTTCGAGGACCCCGCCCGTTTTTCATTCGCCCACGGGGGAAAGGACGGCCATCCCTTTCCCGTGCCTCTGGGGGTATATGATGAGACGCTGCAGTATCTGGAGCGCTCGGTGAAGCGCAGCCGGGTGGAGGTGTGTGAAAAAAGGGAGAGCCTGAAA
Organism: Oceanispirochaeta sp.; assembly: GCA_963556075.3. Classification (GTDB taxonomy): domain Bacteria; phylum Spirochaetota; class Spirochaetia; order DSM-2461; family DSM-2461; genus Oceanispirochaeta. Next base: position 1,611,084 of record CAUVYB020000002.1, read on the forward strand.
AAGCTCTACGGCCTTCAGAAGAGAATTGAAGACATGGAGAAGTACAGCGCTGATCCCGGGAGGCTGATGGCCTGGGACAGGGCGAATTCTCACATCTTCGGTGGACGTACCGTAGCCGGCCCTGTGAGGCCTCCGGTGCTGCCTGAAGGGGGAAGAGAATCCCGAAGAGTGAAGAAGAGGCCGAAGGCGGGAGATCAGCTGGAACTCTTTTGAGTCTTGCTGGTCATTCTATTCCTCTCTGTTTTTTCCGGCCTTCCTGAAGCGGATCTCCTCAATTTTGTTGTTGTTGATTTTCGAAACGGTATAGCTTCCTTCGGGAAGTTTTATCAGTTCTCCTTCCCGGGGGATCTCTCCCAGCCGTTCGGTCAGATAACCGCTGATTGTCAGAATCCTGGCATCGTGCTCCAGGTCCAGGCCCAGGTGGTCATGAAGTTCGTAGAAAGAGGTATCCCCCTGTATGATCCATTCGTTACTGCCGCCCGTCAGTATTTTGTCAGTCTCTGTCTCTTCGTTTTCATCGTAAAGCTCTCCGAAGATCTCTTCGATTACATCCTCCATGGTGACGATCCCCGTCAGTCCTCCGTATTCATCCAGGACGACGGCCATGCTCAGCTGCTCCTCCTTAAACTGATGAAACAGATCATGAACCATTTTGGTTTCAGGGATAAAAAAAGCATCCAGCATCAGGTCCTTCAGTTTGAAATCCTTGCGTCCCGATGCCAGAGCCGTCAGTATGTCGCGGGTCATAACGATCCCTGTAATATGCTCCGAATTGTCCTGATAAACGGGGATTCGGGAGAAATCTTTTTCCAGAACATCATCCAGAACATCCGCGGCCATGGATTCCCGATCCAGGCAGAACACATCGGTCCTGTGTGTTGTGATTCCTTTCACCGGAGTATCGCTGATGCGGAAAACATTTTTAACCATCTGTTTCTCATAGCTCTCCACGATTCCCATATTCTCCCCCAGAGACACCATCTGCAGGAGATTCTCCAGAGTGAAGGAGCGTTTGACCGACCCTGCGAAGAGCCTGGTGATCAGAGAGCTGATTCCGGAGATAATCCAGATCACAGGACGGAAAATAACCGCCATAATGCGTATGGGCCATGCCATGAGAAGACAGATCCATTCGTTACGGGCCAGTGCTATCTGTTTGGGAGTCACCTCTCCGAAGATAAGAACGAAAAGGGTCAGAATTCCGGTCATGATGCCCACAGCCTGTGAGCCGAAAAGTCTGATGGTTATTGACGTAGACAGAGCTGTGGCTCCGATATTGGCCAGATTGTTTCCGATCAGCAGGGTGGTCAGAAGGATATCCGGTTTTTTCGTAAGCCTCGCCACCATGCGTCCCCGACTGCTCTTTTTTTCCATGCTTTCTATTTGAAAGAGGGAGAGGGAGGTGAAGGCTGTTTCTGTGGAAGAGAACAGGGCCGACATTATGAGAAGAAAAACTAGGAATATAAGCTGGAAGATCATAGAGCGCTGATTCTCCCGTTTCGGTCACAGGACGTCACAGCGTATCTGAAGGCTTTAAAAAGGTATAAAAAAGGGTCGGGGTCATCCATGGAAAAAGTATTCACAATTTTTCAGTATTATTCAAGAACAAAGTTCTGCCCGGGGCTTTTAGGTCATTATAAAATCAAGAGGGGAAGATCTTCCGCCCGACGATGATGGAAACAAGAGAAAAACAATTGCCCCAAATTGTCCGTCCCTCTCCTGAATGGCAGATTACCTTCCCCGCAGGAATGAAAGTGATTCACTTCTAATCATACTCTATTTTCTGATTAGTTTCTTGTTAAACTTTGGAAAAAATCCATTATCTTCCGAATTTGACTCTTCAGGATCAGAAAATTTCCGGGAGGCGGCCCGAATCCTAACAAAGGAAACCCTTTCAGTTGCCTGTAAGGCTGAAAATTATTATTTTATATTTCGGTGAAGCCTCCCCCTCAGTCAGAGGTCTTCCCTTTTGATCATTCTGTTTCAAGGAGAGATGTAAAAGTGTCCAAAAGAAAATTTAAAACCGAAGTGAATCAGCTGCTGGATCTTCTGATTCACTCCCTATACTCCCACAGCGAGATTTTCCTGAGAGAACTGATTTCCAATGCTTCCGATGCTCTGGACAAGCTGAAGTACCTTACCCTGACCGATGAAGCTTTCAAAAATATGGAGCTTGATCCCCGGATCGATATTGTCATCGACAAAAATGATAAGAAAACCCTGACCATCAGAGATAACGGCATCGGTATGAACGATCAGGATCTGGTGGACTCCCTGGGGACCATCGCCCGTTCGGGAACCAAAAACTTTCTCAGTCAGCTTTCGGGAGACGCCAAAAGGGATTCCAATCTGATCGGACAGTTCGGAGTAGGTTTTTATTCCATCTTCATGGTGGCCGACAAGGTTGATGTAATCACTCAGAAGGCCGGTGAAGAGAGCGCCTGGAAGTGGACCAGCGACGGACGGGAAGGGTTTTCCCTGGATCCCGCCGAGCGTCCTGAAGGAAACGGAACCTCCGTCGTTCTCCATTTGAATGACCAGGGTAAGGAGTATGCCAACCGCTGGGATCTGGAGCAGATCATCAAGAAATACTCCAATCATATTGCCTTCCCCATCTTCCTGCATTACGAATCCAGTCGCTACGAAGGTGAGGGCGACGACCGCAAGGAGATCAAGGAAGACAAGGTCGAACAGATTAACTCAGCCTCGGCTCTCTGGAAAAGATCGGCCCGGGAGATCAAGGACGACGAGTATAACGAATTCTATAAATCCATTTCCGGTAATGACATGGACGATCCCATGCACCGTATCCACACCCGTGCCGAAGGAACCCTGGAGTACACCACCCTGTTCTTTATTCCCAAGAAAGCGCCTTTCGATATGTATCAGGCCGACTACAGGCCCGGTGTGAAACTCTATGTGCGCCGCGTATTTATCACAGATGACGACAAGGAGCTTCTGCCCACCTACCTGCGTTTCGTCCGCGGTGTGATCGACTCCGAAGACCTTCCGCTGAATGTCAGCCGTGAGATTCTGCAGAAGAATAAAATCCTCGCCAGCATCAAGAACGCCTCGGTCAAGAAGATACTGGGCGAGATAAAGAAGCTCTCCGACAAGGAAGAGGAGTACACGGATTTTATCGAGCAGTACAACCGCCCTATGAAGGAGGGGGTGTACTCCGATTACGCCAACAAGGACGCTCTGATGGAGCTGGTCCGTTTCAAGTCCACCTCCGTGGAAGGATGGACCAGCCTGGCCTCCTATGTGGACAGAATGACCGATGATCAGAAGGCCATCTACTACATCACCGGAGACAACGAGTCCACTCTGAGAAACTCGCCTCTCCTGGAAGCCTACAAGAAGAAGGGCATTGAGGTTCTGATCATGGACGATGAGATCGATGAGATTGTTGCTCCCATGATGGGTCCCTACAAGGAAAAGGAGATGAAGGCTGTCAACAAGTCAGGCGCCTCCGAGGATCTGAAGACAGAAGAGGACAAGGAGAAGGAAAAGAGTCTTGAACCCCTTCTGAAGAAGATCAAGGATATCCTGGGCGAAGAGGTCAAGGATGTTGTGGCTTCAAGCAGGCTTCATGAGTCTCCCAGCTGTATCGTGGCCGACGAGAACGATCCCACCGCCCAGATGCAGCAGATGCTCAAGGCCATGGGGCAGAGCGATATGCCTGAGATCAAGCCCATCCTGGAGGTGAATCCCGATCATGCCATCGTGAAGCAGCTGCAGGACACGGGCGACGACAGCCTGAGCGAAGACGTGAGCCGTCTGCTCCTGGATCAGGCCATCCTGGCCGAGGGCGCTCCTCTCAAGGATCCCCATGCCTTCGCCCAGAGGCTGAACCGGGTGATGGAGAAGGCCCTTTAGTCTCTGATTCGCTCTATGAACGTGAAAAACATCCTCCCGCGGGGGGATGTTTTTTTTTGACTATTCGCTTTTCATGGAAAATAATAGGAATATGAGCAATTTCCGGAACGACCTGTCCCCATGAAGATACTGGTGGGACACAGCAATATGGATCTGGACTGCATGGGGTCTCTCGTCCTGGGACGTTATCTCTATCCCGATGCGGTCTGTATTAGAAGCCGGCTGATCCATCCGGTGGCCAAGTCACTTTACAACCTCTATAAAAAGCATATGGATTTTCTTCCCTCCAAGGAGCTGCGGGAGATGAAGGTGGACGAGATGATCATCTTTGATACCCGCTCCAGAGGGCGTATCCGCGAGTATCTGGAGCTGATGCCTGAGTTCAAAGGCAGGATGACCATATACGATCATCATGTTAACGACAGCGGAGACCTTGAGGGCGCGGAGGTGATCAGCGGAAATTACGGCTCCAACACAACCATGCTGGCCCTGATGCTGATGGAAAAGGGTGTCTCTCTGAAAAGTGAGGATGCCACCATCGCCCTGACCGGGATTTTTGCGGATACGGGGAATTTCACCCATGAGAATGTCTGTGACGCCGACTTCCGGGCGTCCACCTGGCTGATGGAACAGGGGGCCAGCATGAAGCTGGTCAGCCAGTTTCTGAAGCCTCTGAAACAAGACTACGAGATTTCCCTCTTTCATCAGGTGCTTAACCGTCTGGTCTACCGGCGAATCCATGGTCACTCCATCGTCCTGTGCTACTATGAGATGAAGGATCAGGTGGGCGGACTTGCCCAGATCGTCGAGAGGGTTTTCGATGTGGAGAATGCTGAGGCCCTTTTCTGTGTTTTCGGCCTGGAGAAGGCGAGGAAAACCCTGATTATCGCCCGGAGTCAGAAAGAGACCATCAATGTGAGCAGAATCCTCTCCCGCTGGGGCGGGGGAGGGCATATCCGTGCGGCCTCGGCCCAGATCAAGGGGGAGTTCGGTGTGGAGGTCTATGATGCCTTTCTGGCAGAGCTGACCCACAGCCTGAGTCCCGCCGTATCGGCGGAGAGCCTGATGACCCGCAAGGTCGATGTCATAAGAGACGGCTGGTCCGTGCTGGACGCATCGGTCTATCTTGAGGAAATAGGGCATACGGGAGCCCCCGTACTGAACGACTCGGAGGAGCTGATCGGTTTTATGACCTTAAGAGATATCAGCAAGGCCCGACGGGCGGAGCAGATGATGGCCCCCGTGCGCAGCTATATGACCCGTAAAGTCCACAGCTGCGGACCCGATGCCAGTATCAAGGAGCTGGAGGGTTTTTTTCTGCGCTGGAACGTGGGGCACATCCCCGTGGCCCGAGAGAAAAGGCTTATGGGCATCGTGACCCGGACCGACTATCTCAAGTATCTGGAAAGCCGTTAGAGAATTCAGCGGGCTCCTAGGCCAGAATATTTCTGAATACGGAGCAGGCCGCATCAATATCCTCTGTCTCTACTTCCAGGCTTGTGACCAGGCGGATTTCATCGTCGGCCGTAGCGATGACCCTGACCCCTTCCGCATCCAGTCTCAGCTCGATCTCCCTGGCATCCCTTCCGGGTGTTTTGATAAAGATGATATTGGTTTCCACAGAATCCGGATCCACGTCGGCCCAGGAGCATCCGGCCAGAGCTTCTGCCAGGATGCGGGCGTGTTTATGGTCTTCCGCGAGGCGTTCGATATTATGTTCCAGGGCATAGAGCCCGGCGGCGGCTATCACACCGGCCTGGCGCATTCCTCCGCCCAGAATCTTTCTCCAGCGCCGGGACTCTTCGATCAGTTCCTTCGTTCCGACAATCATGGAGCCTACAGGAGCGCCCAGGCCTTTGGAGAGACAGAGATTGGCGGAGCCGCAGTAGGCGAAGATCTCCTTCAGGCTCATTCCCGTGGCCACAGAGGCGTTGAAACAGCGGGCTCCGTCCATATGCACCGGAATCCCTTTGGCTGCTGCAAAATCGGCCAGTGATGAAAGGTCCTCTTTCTTCCAGCAGCTGCCGCCTTCGAAATTATGAGTATTTTCGATAGCGATCAGGCTGGTATGGGCGATATCGTAATCGTTCTCTTTAATTCTTTTCCTTATCTCTACAGGATTCATAATGCCCCGCTCTCCGGGACAGGCTATGGGAACGGTCCCCGCTACCGCGGCCACCCCTCCGACCTCGTGCTGAAGGATATGAGCATTCTCGTGGAGGAGAACCTCCTTTCCCCGGCCTCCCAGAATCGTGACGGGGATCAGGTTGCCCATGGTTCCGGAGGGGACGAAGAGAGCGGCCTCGGCACCGCAGATCTCCGCCATCTTTTCCTGAAGGGCGTTGACCGTGGGATCTTCAGCATAGACATCGTCTCCCAGTTCTGCCTCATACATGGCTCTGCGCATTCCCTCGTCAGGACGGGTAAAGGTGTCGCTTCTCAGTTCTATGATTCTCATCTTCGGGCCTCCGGGTCTTAAGCTTATGCTTTCAGGGCTTCCAGCTGCTTAAAAAAGCCGGGATAGGTGATATCCACAGCCTCAGCCGTATCTATTTCGGTTATTCCGACGGCTCCCAGGGAAGCCAGCGCCAGGGACATCACGACACGGTGATCCCCGTGTCCTTTTACGGAACATCCCGTCAGAGGGGCTCCCCGGATGATCATCCCGTCGGGCCTTTCCTCTATACGGGCGCCCATTTTGGTCAGTTCCGCCGTCATCACGGCGATACGGTCCGTCTCTTTCATCCTGGCCTGGGGGACATTGACGATTCTAGTCTCTCCTTCCGCAAAACAGGCGGTAACGGCCATGGCCGGCAGGGCGTCAGGGGTGTCGTTCAGGTCCAGGGTTGCCCCTTTAAGGCCGCTGGAGCCACTGATCTCAATTCCGTCGGGCCCATGGTGTACGGTACAGCCCATGGCTTTCAGATAGTCCAGGACCGCCTTGTCTCCCTGACTGTCTTCCATATCCAGGCCCTTCAAGAGGAGCCGGGAACCTGTCAGGGCGGCGGCGCAGAAGAAAAAGGTGGCCGAAGAAAAGTCGGCGGCGATGGGGGCGTCGAAGGGGGTATAGCTCTGTCCTCCGGAGATCCGGAACTCTTTCATCTCCCGCTGCTGCCATGTGATTCCCCTCTCCTTCATCCAGCGGAGGGTCATCTCCGCGTAGGGCTGCTCCATCAGGAGCGGAACGGTGATGACCGCTTCTTCTTGATCAGACGGGAGCAGAGGAGCCGCCATAAGCAAGGCGGACAGGTACTGGCTTGTGGGGCATTCGATGCTTGTTTCCCCTCCCTTCAGAGGGCCTTTCACCCAGTAGGGGGCACAGCCTCCGGGAGCGGATTCCACCCCGGCGCCCAGATCCTTCAGGGCGTTTAACAGATTGGATGCCGAACGGCGCCGGATCTGTTCGTCTCCGTCAAAATGCACCTTGATGCCCAGTGCCGCGGCGATGGCTGTCAGGAGATAGAGTGAGGTTCCTGAATTGCCGACATCGATAAAAGCCTCGTCAGCCCCATTCCGGGGGATGGGGCTTGTGATCACCCAGCCGTCCTCACAGTCTTCTATGACAGCGCCAAGGGCCCGGCAGGCTTCAAGGCAGCTCAGTGTGTCCGCCGATTTGAGAGGGCGTCTGATACGGCTTTTCCCCTCTGCCAGAGAGCCGATCAAGAGGGCCCTGATGGTGTGGGATTTGGAGGCGGGGATGAATAGTTCCCCTTTTAATGAAATCGCTGATGCGGAGGGGGTCTTTTTTCCCTGTAATGACACTGTACTCATGGTTTCAAAGGATATCAGATGAAAGGGCCGCTGTCTAAGGGGCCCAGAGATGATGCTTCATGTTCACTTTACCTGATGCCGTAAATCTGACACCTTCAGATTCCAGCAGGGCCCTCTGCAGTTCTCCCGCCTCTCCGGACAGGGAGAGGGAGCCGTCGGCAGCGACGACCCTCTGCCAGGGCAGACCGTACCTGCGGCTTGAGCTGTGAAGAAGGCGGGCCACCTGCCGTGCTCCCCGGGGCATACCGGCCTGAGCGGCGATTCTGCCGTAGCTTGAGACCTTCCCTTCGGGAATCTCCCTGATTATGGATATAATGATTTTTGAAAGCTCTTCCATCTTTTCCTTCCGCCTACTCTCCGTCTCTCCGCCGGCAGGAGGGGCAACCCAGCACATGGACATGAACCTTTCGTCCCGGCCTCTCAAAAACACGGGCGATGGCGAAGCTCCCCTTTTTCAGAGGAGATCCGCAGGAGGGACACTGTCTCTGTCTGGGAGGTGAGGGGTTCCGGAAACCGGCAGGGTGCCCGGGATAGCACCAGGGGCAGCCGTAGATATTCATCAACCGGTCCTCTCCCTGGTTGTAGACCACCGAATGGACCCTCTCTCCCCTCTGCAGAGCCTTCTCGCAGAGGGGGCAGGGAGTGGTGCTGTCCTCTTCCTGTTCTTCTGCGAGCACGAATGAATCCTTCTCTCCTCCTTTTCTCCCCCGAATCTGTGAGATAATCATATATATAAGTACAGAGAAAAGGATGATGATTATAAGAATCTCTGGAAACATCGGCCCTCCGCCGTCCGAATCTGTTCAGAACGGACGCTTTCCTATATCCTACATCTTATGGCAAGACTGTATATGGTGGCAACGCCTTTGGGAAACATGCAGGATATGACTTACCGGGCTGTCGAAATCCTGAAAGAAGTGGATGTAATCGCCTGCGAGGATACAAGACAGAGCGCCAAGCTTCTGAATCACTACGGCATCTCCAAGCATCTGATCAGCTGTCGGGCGAGGAACGAGAAGCAGAGTGCTCCCGGGATTGTCAAGCTTCTGGATGAGGGCAGGGACATTGCCTATGTGTCCGATGCGGGCACTCCCGTTATCAGCGATCCGGGACGGATTCTGGTTCGACAGGCTCGTGACGCCGGTCATGAAATCTTTCCCGTCCCCGGGGCTTCGGCTTTTGCCGCCCTCGTTTCGGTGTGCGGATTTCCGGGGAAAAGCTTTCTTTTTGAGGGCTTTCTCTCTCCCAAACAGGGAAAAAGAAAAAAAAGACTGCAGGAACTGCTGGACAGGGAGGAATCCTTCCTTCTCTACGAGTCCCCCTACAGGATCATAAAGCTTCTGACGGAGCTGGGAGAACTGGCTCCTGAACGGGAAATCCTCCTCGGCAGAGAAATGACGAAAAAATTTGAAGAATATTTAGAGGGATCTGCCGATAAATTGATTAATCACCTGGAATTACACAATTCTGTGAAAGGGGAGTTTGCGTTACTTGTTTCCGCGGAGAAAAAGAGTTAATATTATGACAGAGCTGTCGATATTTATTAATGGAGAGCAAAGGAGCTGACATGACTATAGACAGAATAGGTCCGGTAGATCCATTAAACCGCTACAATAAGACCGAGAAGACGGTCCGGACTGAAGCAAAAGGAAAATCCGATTCCATCGATGTTTCCATCGAGGCAAAAAAGAGCGCTGAGCTTTTTCAGGCCATGGAGTCCGTAAAGGCCGCTCCCGATGTTCGAGAGGATCGAATTGCAGAGGTCAAGGCCAAGCTGCAGGATCCCAACTATATCAACGATACGGTTGTTAACAACGTAGCTGATAAGCTGATGGATCTTTTTGGAATTTAATCAATTTAGTATGTATATTTAAAGGCAGGGCCGTTTGGCTCTGCCTTTTTTCTTTATAAGTTGTTTCAGGAGTCTTTCAATGGCAGAGATTTTTCTTCAGGTTCCCGCCCGCGTCCTTCAGGGGGCCCACGAAAGCAATCGTCTCGGTATCGAAATAAGCCGTCTCGGGAAAAGAGTTCTTCTCATCTCCGAACCGGGGTTGAAGGAGGCCGTACGCAAGATTCAGAAGATGCTGGAAGGTCACGGTATCGGGATCATCGTCTTTGATGAAGAGCCCTCCCGGGGGACTTCATTTACAGTGGAGAACTGTCAGAATCTTATCCGGGGCAGCCATGCCGAGGCTGTTCTTGCTTTCGGAGGCGGGCGGACCGTCTCCATTGCCCGGGCTGTCGCCTCTTCTGTATCAGAAGGGCTGCATCCCGATACCCTTTTTGAAAACGGAATGGGAGGGGCCCTTGCCCTGCCGTGCATCGAACTGATCAGTGAGTTCTGGATCCCTTTCTTTCTTCAGTCCTCTTTCTGTCTCACCAGCAGCAGGGATGGTCTCAGTCGTATGGTGGATTATATTCCCCACAGCATGAACCTGCAGGTCTGTGATCCGGTACTAACTCTGACTCTTCCGGAAAGACAGAGAACCCCTCTGTTTTTCGAGCTTCTGCTCAATACGCTTGTTTGCTCTGCTTTTCCAGGACGCTCCTTTCTTTCAGAGGTTCACAGCCTCTCCTCCTTCCGCCGTCTGTGGACGCGGAGAAAGGACCTGTTGGCCCATTGGGATCTGGACTGCGCCGGTGATCTTATGGAAGCCGGTTTTCTCACAGCCATGGCCCACAAGGAGGCCGGTATCTACTGGACCACTCTGTTGACCCAGGCCCTGAGCGGACATTTTCAGCCTTCCCGCAGCATTGTTTCTATGATTCTGCTTCCCTTTATCGTGGACTATCTTGTGGTGACCGCCACAAGCGAGATTGCCTCTTTTCTGGGAGCCCTCTCTGATCTGGAAGATCTTCCGGAGAGCCCTGAGGAGCTGGCCGAATCGGTTCGTGAGCTGGTGGGCTGGTACTCCATGCCTTCCCAGTTACGGAGTACAGGAATTCCCCAGGATGCCCTGGCCGTAGCTGCCGAAAGCGCCGGTGTTATGCTCTCCCAGCTTGGCCTGGGGGGCATCACGGTTGACCAGATGTATGGTATTCTGAAGAATAGCTGGTAATGATTACCGTAAAGAAACTGCAATCTCTGAAGGATGGAACCCGGGAGAGGAAGATCGTCAGGATACTCAGGGAGTGGGAAACGGGACTGGAGAAAGGGGAGACCCCCGATCCCGGCTATTTCTCCGCCTTTCTGGATCTGCTTCTCAACGAAGAGGCTCTGAAGGAATATGTGTCCAGGCAGAAGGTCCTCTCCTCCCTTCCTGAAGAGAAGAAGGAACTCCGTGCTTTGCTGAATTCCATCCGTCATGAATTTCTCAATTACCTGGGAACGCCGCCTGCGGAGTGGGACCTGCTGCATCCTGAGGACGGGGGCGGAGAGTCCGCGGCCCGTAAGTTCCCCTGCCGTCTCTTCCTGGATGAGATCCGTTCTCCCTTTAACCTGGGCTCCATCTTCCGTACGGCTGAATGCCTGGGGGTCCGGGAAATCTTTCTTTCCCCCGGTACGGCGGATCCCGGACATCCCCGTGCCAGGAGGAGCGCCATGGGCTGCATCGAACGCATTCCTCATCAGAGGATGAGTTATGAAGAGCTGTCTGCCCGTCAGGAGACGGTGTTTGCCATGGAACTGGGAGGTACGGGAGTCTCAAATTTTGATTTTCCCGACCGGGGTATTCTGGTTATCGGTTCGGAAGAGCTGGGCGTTTCTCCTGAAGCTCTGTCTCTGGCAGGAGCCTCAGGAGGAATCGTCACTATAGAACTCTACGGTTCAAAGGCCTCTCTCAATGTGGGCGTGGCCTTCGGTATCGTTATGCAGGCCTGGTCTTCTTATCTTGTCTCCTCCTGAGAGTGTGTGGCAGATAAAGGAGAATCCTGTCCTGGTGTGACCGCGATTCAGCGGTGTAGAGCACTTTCAATGGCCGGCTGATTGAAGCCGACGATGATTTTGCCGTTTATATCGATGACGGGAACTCCCATCTGACCGGATTTCTTGACCATCTCCTCCGCTCTGGCGGGATTGACGGCGACATTATAGTCTGTGAAGGGGATGCTGTTCTTTTTAAAGTAATCCTTGGCGATGTTGCAGTATCCGCAGCTGGGAGTGGAATAAACAATAACTGACATAAATGTCCTCCTTGAATGCATATATAAAAAAAACTATATATACAATATATTCAAGGTTTCATATATTGTCAAGCCGAATGTTGATCAAACCATAAGTTCAGACTTGAAGGCCTGGTTGAGGATATCCCGCGTCCGGTCCAGCTGGGCTTCCGAAGTGATGCGAAAGAAGGAGAGAACTTCCTTGTCCATCTGATCGAAACCGAGAATCTCTTTCTCCAGGTCGCACAGGGCATTGGCCAGGTAGACGCAGTAGACAACCTTTCTGTATTCGGGGCTGGAGGAGTGAGGCTCATGGTGGAAACGAATGGCCTGTACCAGAGACTCGGAGAAATTCCATTTCTCTGCAATCTTGGCACCGATCTGGGCATGATTGTAACCGCCGGCCAGGTTCTCGAAAAGCCCTCTGGAGAGTTCTTTTTCCGATGCGAAGCCCTGAATCTTTTCAAGCAGTTCGGGGTGAATGCTGGAGAATACGATCTTGCCCATATCGTGAAGAATCCCTCCCACATAGGCATCGTCGATAAAGTCTTTGGAAAGTTTGATATTCCGGGCCAGGCTGAAAGAGTAGAACGCGGTTCTGTGGGCGTGATCCCAAAGCTCTTTCTTCTGGGGCAGGTTCAGAATCTTTTCCGAACCATAGGAATAGAGCAGGTTCTTGAGTCCCCGCAGTCCCACCATCTTTACGGCGTCGGCAATATTATCCACCCTGTTGGGGAGCATGAACTTGGCAGAGTTGACCACCCTCAAAAGGTCCGCCGTCAGAGAGGGGTCCGTGCTTATTCTTCTGGCGATCTCGTTGAAGTCCGCTTCGGGATCGTTGATCAGCTGCTGGATAACAGTGATATTCTCCGGGAACTGGGGCAGGGCCTCAATTTCTGCCACGATCTGACTGGTCAGGATTTCCAGTTCATCCAGTTTGACCTGGGCGATGGGGATGGTCAGGGATGCGGTGGTTTCTCCGCCTGTGCCGTCAATTTCATAGGCGTCTTCATCCAGACCCATCTTTTTCAGCATCAGGATCAGGATGACGATTCCCAGTCCCGCCCCTTCCGAGTCGTCCAGAACCTCGGAGAACGCCTCTTCCATGCTGTCGAAGGCACGGGAACGGGCAATCCGGTCGTAAATCCTCATCTGTTCCTTTCGGGTAATCTGAACATTGTTTCGAATAGAGATTTTGAAGTTTGAACTATAGGTATGGAAGGATATCTTGATGTAGAGACCCTTCTGTTTCTGAACTTCAAGATAGTGTTCGATACGGTCCATCGTATCGTTCTTGAAGGTCTTCATCCCTTCGGCATAGTCTTCCTTGCTCTCCAGAGAGAGGCCCTTCTCTTCGAAGTATACTCTCTTGGTGTTCGCCTTCTTGGCGTTTACAGCCAGCTCTTTGAGGCAGTAGGCCAGACGGTCCACAAGGGCATCCTGTCCCAGTTCTCTCAGATAAACTCCGAGGATCTCCTCCAGGTAGAGTTCGGTTTCATGGTTAAGTTTATAGGTCGTTACCGTTACAGGAACTGATTTCTGTATAGCGACCCTGATCTTTTCTGCAATATTGGTTGGAGGCATGGCCTGTCCTTTTTACTTTTTAAGATTAAACTTCATTATTATCTATAGCAATTAAAATTATAACTTTGTCTATCCTTCTGTCAAGTTTGCTTTTCTTTTATAACCCTATCTTACGTTCATTAAATGAAAAAAACTGTGGATCATGAGTTGTTTCAGTACTACAGTCCCGGGCCCCGTTCTCACACAATGACGCCGCTTCCGGTCAGGGAATCGATCCTGTTATTTATCAGATTATTTATTATACTGCTTATATGACGATAGAAAAATTTGATACGTGGTGCCGGTCATTTCTGGATATTGACGGTATGGTCCGGGTCGATGCCTCTTTAAACGGTCTCCAGATAGGGGATTCCGGGGCGGAAATAAAAAAGGTCGCCTTCGCGGTGGATGCCTGTTTTGAGACGATCCGCAAGGCCATCGATGAACAGGCACAGGTCCTTTTCGTTCATCATGGCCTGTTCTGGGGACGGCCCCTGGCTATTACGGGAGATCATTATAAACGAGTAAAGTATGCAATGGATCATAACCTTGCTCTTTATGCGGTCCATCTCCCCCTGGATATCCATCCGGAGCTGGGAAACAACGCGGTGCTGGCCCGAACTCTGGGGCTTTCGGATCTTGAAGGATTCGGTGAGTACAAGGGATTTCAGATAGGCATGAAGGGGCGTCTGGAGTCCCCTCTGAAAAGGGACGAGGTCGTGCCCGCTCTCTTCGGAGATTGGGAGTCCCGTCCTGTAATGCTTCCCTTCGGTCCCGCAGAAATCAGGACGGTGGGGATGATCTCTGGAGGAGGCACACACGAAGTCGCCCAGGCTATCGAAGAGGGGCTGGATCTCTATATTACCGGCGATTCATCCCATACCGCTTATCACCAGAGTCTCGAAGCGGGTATCAACGTTCTCTTCGGCGGCCATTATCTGACAGAAACGGGAGGAGTGCAGTCTGTCATGAAAAAAGCCGCTGCCGAGCTCTCTCTGGACACGATTTTCATTGATGTTCCAACGGGTCTTTGATATCTTAGCTGATATGAAATCCCGAAATAAAGATACCCGGACTCTTATGCCCTTTGTTCTGACGGCTGCTGTCATTCTTGCAGACCAGGTCAGCAAACTTGTCGTAGTGGCGATGATACCCTTGAGGACAATAGGTTTTTCCATAGGGGACAGCTTCTTCAGACTGATTCATGTCCGGAATACGGGTGTGGCCTTCAGCATGGGAGACTCTCTTCCCCTGTTTGTCAGAAAGGCCCTCTTTATTCTTCTGCCCCTTATCGTTCTGGTTCTCCTGGGACTGTACATCCATAGGGGAAAGGATGAAAGCCGTTTTCAGAAATCCTGTCTTGCGGGGATCCTGGGAGGAGGAGTGGGAAATCTGATCGATAGGATCTTCCGCCCGGAAGGGGTTGTCGATTTTCTGGATGTTCGCTTCTACGGCCTGTTCGGACTGGAGAGGTGGCCGACCTTCAATATTGCCGATTCCGCCGTTGTGGTTTGCGGTATTCTTCTGCTGATCTCTTTCTGGAGAAGTGAACAGGAGAAAGGGAGTACTGAGTAATGAATAAGAAAGTGAACACTCTGCTGTTTGTACTGGCAGGGACGATTGTGAATATACTTCTGATGCTGGGACTTTTTATTCTGTTCCTGTTTCTGGGTAACCTGGTCCTGACGCCGGAAACCGACAGCGCTATCAAGCTTCTGGTATTTCTGGTGATTATCGGACTCTCTGTTGTCGGGTCGTTTCTGATCTATTCCAGGATAGTGAATTTCATTATCAAGCGCTGGAAACTTGAAGAGATCATGCACCCCGTCATTTCCAGAAGAAAAAAAAAGTAGGACTCTTCGTTTAACAGGAAAAGCCGGAGACGGGGAGAGCTTTTACAAGGGGAACTCTGTCGACGACTGTTTGAGAGAGTCCTTTCATGGAATCAGTATCCGTCTGAGGCGGCCCTGTTCAGATCCTTCTTGTAGAGTTCGTTGTAGACGAAGCCCCGGTTTCTCAAGTTATCCTTGAGTTCCTGAGGGAACGGCATATCCCGCCAGAAGATTCCCCGCACTTCTTTATCCAGTTTCTGGACTCCTTCACCCTCTTTCGTAATCCATAGAATATAATCCTCAATGAATTTGAGCCTGACATCTCCCCTCAGTTTACGATCGGAGAAGTACTGGTAGTAATGTCCCGTCAGCCCTTCCTCCATCCAGTAATGCTGAGCCTTCTCTTTCGCTACCTGCCAGCGAAGATCGGCGACGGCGAAGAGGACGGCTATCTTTATATCCTTGGGAAACAGAGGTATGGCAACTCTTCCCCGGCTTGTGGCGCGGTTGTAGCGTTCAAAGGGCTCCCAGCAGATTCCGTAGTCTCCATAGCAGGGGATCAGGATGATGTGAGGGACAATGCGGTTGGTTTTCTGGCGGAAGGTTCTTCTGAAAACGCCGGGGTCCAGTCTCTCAATATCCGCAAGTATCCGGATGACGTTTTCCCTTGTGGCGACTCCCTGCAGGCGGGAGGTGAAAAACTGATTCATAAGGATGGGGAAATGATTTCCCTGGCGGCCGACGCACATTTTGGCCATCTGCCTGAGGCTCCCGGCCTCTTTCTCGAGCTCTGAAGGGGCAACCTCTGATATGGCCCCGCTCTCCTTGGCTTTGGCCTGCAGTTTTTTGAAGTCCTGATCCGCACTGTTCAGCTGGTCGTAGTGCAAGCTCATATCCTTATGAATCGTGGAGAGCTGACGCACGGTGTTCAGCATTTCCCCGAGGAGGCGGCTCTGTGACTCGCTGTACAGGCTCTCCAGCTCGGTAAATACGGTGTTTCGTGTGTGCTTTGTCAGTTCCCTGGTCTGATTGAGCATCCTTTCCTCTGTGTTTTTGCGCTTCACCTGCAGATTCATCAGGGTGTTCAGGTGAGCTTCCCTGCTCCCTTTGGCCTTGTCCAGAAGCATTTTCACCTTCTGATCTCCCGTCCTGCGGGTGGGTTTCATTTCATCCGTCGCCAGGGGAGAGATCATTCCGGAGGCTACCTTCTCAAGCCACTCGTCGATATAGTGGATGGGTTCCCCCGATTCATTCTTTTCGATAATGCTTCCCAGCATCTCTCTCTGCTCTCTTGAGACGATATTGGGCAGGAGCAGGCCGTAGCGGAGCAGCACTCTTTTCGGCTCCTGCTGGAGGGAGTTGATCCGGCCCGCCAGATGTCCGTAGAGCTCCCAGTACTGTCCTGTCAGTCTGGTCCTGTATTTCAGCTTCTCTTTGGGATCCGTTTCCTTGAGGAAGAGGGAGAGGTTTTCATGGATGGAGTGGGCCAGTTCTCCTTCTCCGTTAAGGATTGATTTGTAGTAGTTGGGATGGGACATGAGCGGGCTTGACGGCTGGCTGTCCTTTTCGGGGAGTATAAAGTTTTCACGGCTCAGGTCGTTTATGCTTTCGACCGCTGTCGCAGCGTCCTCTTCCGGTTCCTCATTGAAAAGGTGCCCGTAGTCGGGTGCGTCACTGCTTTCACTGCTGTCCAGGCCCAGAAGAGATGCAATTTCAGGATCGATGTCGCCGGAAAAAATATCGTTGTCAGCCATAAAACTTCCTTCCAAGAAAGACTGGGGTAAAAAAAAAGAGCTGAAGCCAACCGGTAAACCGGAAGATCTTCAGCTCTCTAGTGGAGGTGGTGGGAATCGAACCCATGACCTCGTGAATGCCATTCACGCGCTCTAGCCAACTGAGCTACACCCCCAAAACGTATCGCCATAATAATGACTTCCTAAAAAGCTGTCAATAACTTCTTTAAAATAAATTTATTGTATTACTTTCATCCCGTCAATATAATAATGGACATGGATTTCAATCCTTCCTCTTCACAATACTCAAAGGGCGCTTTCGCCCTGGCTCAGAATATATACAACGGCCTCTCCCGGGTCATTCGCGGGCAGGATGATGTTCTGCGTCTCTTCTGTGCGGGCATACTGGGGGGAGGGCATATTCTTCTGGAAGGTCCTCCCGGGACCGGCAAGACCACCCTGGCCCGGACGCTGTCCGCTCTTATCGGTCCTTCCGATTTTTCCAGGATCCAGTTCACACCGGATCTTCTGCCCTACGATATTACGGGGGTGGATGTGTGGAACCGGCAGTCTTCGGATTTTGAGTTCCGGCCCGGCCCTGTGTTTACTCATATCCTTCTGGCCGACGAGATCAACAGAACCACTCCCAAGGTTCAGGCGGCCCTTCTGGAGGTGATGGAGGAGCAGCAGGTCTCCCTGGGAAAAAAGAGCTATCCCCTCAAGGACTTCTTTCTCGTCCTGGCCACCCAGAATCCTCTGGACCATGAGGGGACCTATCCCCTTCCGGAGGCGCAGAAAGACCGTTTCATGCTTCGTCTTCTCTCGGGTTATCCCGATCAGGAAGCGGAGCTTTCCATTCTAAAAGGAGATCCGTCTCATACCCTGCTCCCTTCCCTGGAGCCGGTCTGTACGGTGAAGGAGTTTCTGGACGCAAGGCGTTTCACCGCGGGAATCTTCTGTGAAGAGAGCCTGATGCGCGCCATTGTCGGGATAATCTCTGTCACCCGGAATCATCCCGGACTGAGAAATGCGGTCTCCTCCCGGGGAGGACTGATGTATCTGGCTGCCTGCAGGGGGCTGGCTCTTCTTTCGGGAAGGGATTATGTGAATGATCAGGATCTCAGGGATATGGCTTCACCGGTCCTGCTTCACCGCGTGAGCGCCGGCTCGCCGGACAGTGACCTTCCAGCCGTTGTCAGTGAAATCTGCGGGAGGGCTCTTCGTGATCTTTACTAGGTATCATAAATACGGAAATCCTCAGGAAAAAAAGTGGAAGACTCCCCGTCGGATCCGGCCTGCAGCGGATGGATGGGCTTTTTTTTTCTCTCTTTGATTCTTCTGGCTGCAGGTTATGGACTGAAACATACTCTCCCTTTTGCGGCGGGACTCTCCTTCCTGCTCCTGGGGGCTTTTGAGTTTGTCCGATTCCGTTTTCTTCTGAGACGTTACAGCTCCTTTCCTGCCTGTCCGGCACTCCCCCCCCGCTTTTCAGACCTGCAGAATCCCCCTCTCAGCCTCCCCTCTCTTCCTGCAGGCATAAGAGTCGGCTATGAAGCCGATCTGGAGTGGAAGGGGGTCAGGTCTTTCCGCATCGCCTCCCCTCCGGGAAGCGGGGCGTTTTCAGCCTCCCTCCGCGGCTCGTATACCCTGAACTCCCAGAGTCTCGTCCTTGAGAACTTCTGCGGCTTTTTCCGCTGTACCCTTCCCGGACCGGCGGGGATGCCTGTCCTGATCTATCCCGCTCCCGGGGGGGCGGATCAGAACGGTTTCTCTGAGAAGCCCCAGGCCCCCGAAAGAGAGGTCCTCTATACTCCTCTGAAGAATCAGGATTACTTCGAGTCCAGACCCTACTACTCGGGAGATGATCCCAGACGGATCAACTGGAAGATGATGGCCCGTCATGGCGAGTTGTTTATCCGTGAAGGCAGCGGATGCCTGCCCTCACGGAGCCGGGTCCTGATTCTGGTCGATCCCGGGAAGGATTCCCGTCTTCCGACCAGGTTCGACAGGCGTCCCGTTTCAAAGGGAGACCGGCTGCTTCGCTCTGCCGCCGCCCTTGTCGCGGAACTCAGAAGGGAGGGCTGCCGGATCGATCTGGCCGGTCCGTCTGTGCTCAGGGAGGAGCTGGAAAAAATGTCTGAGAGGACCCTGCAGGACATTCTCGCCTCCGTACGGCCGGTAAGGCTGACGGCTGACGATATACCGGAGAACGGGGCAGTCCGGGTCTATTATTTCAGCTCCGGGATTCCTGAGCGGGCTCTTCTGGATCGCCTTCAGAATGCGGAGAAGAAGCTGCTGATCCTTCCCGGAGGGGATGAAACACTGCGGAAAGGTTCTGATCGGAGGAATCATCGGCATTCTGACACCGAACGGGACAGAGGTGTCGCGCTTCAGGAGGGCTGGATCGTTGCTTACTCTTGATGCCCGCCTTCTTCACAGGATGCAGTACTCTCTGCTCTTTGTTCTGCTCTGGAGCCGGATGGCGGGAGAACTGTCTCTGCGAAAGGGCCTTCTTATTTTTTTCGCCCTCGAACTGACGTCACGGCTGTTCAGCCGCCTCCTGGAAAAAGCACCGGGGAGGGCCGGCGTCCTTTATGAAATGCTGCCTCCCCTGTCTCTGCTTCTTCTCTTGCCCCTCGTCCGCGTCTTGATTCCCCTTTCATCCCTTCTACCGCTCCCCGCCAATCTGAGTCTGCTCCGCTTCTATCTCTATCTTCTGCCCGTTCTTCCCGTTGCTGTGCTTTTAATCTCCCTCAGTGTCCTGGCCCTCCGTTTCAGGCCTGCTCACAGGATCGCGGTACTTCTCTATCTGGGGGCAGCCGTCCTGCTGCTGAGCCGCAGACGCTGGGGGCTTCAACTCCCCGGAGAAAGCCTTGTCTTGGCGGGGACCCTCTTGTTTCTCTTCCTTCTTCTGGAACTTCTGTTGGTCTTGTCAGCCGGAAGGCGGGACGGCAGAATCTCGTTCTTTCCGGGACTGACGATTCTCATCCTTCTGTCTGTAGCGGTTCTTTTCCCGATCAACCGTTTATATGAACAGGAGTCTCGAAACGAGGGGGGCGGACTTCTGGAGTCTTCTCTGTTCCGTTTTGATTTCTCCGATTTCCTGAGTCTGGAGAGTTCCATCTCCATGAAAGATGATCTGGTCTTCTTTATGCGCCTTGAAGGGCCTGGAGAGGATTGGCGGGTCAGGCGTTTCGTTCTATCGGCTTTCGATGAGGAGAGAGGGTTCTTCAGGGAAAAAAAGGCATTTCCCGAAGCCCCCGGATATGAGGGCGAGGCTCCCCTGGTGGGAGAGTCTCCCCGAAACTGGGACACAGGGCCCGCATATGAAGGCCGTGAAACCCTGGAGCAGGAGTACTATCTGGTCAACTTCGATGCCGGGGCCTTTCTGGGGTTGAACCGTCCCCTCGGTGTGACCCCATATGAAAACTGGGACAGCTCGTCCTTTTCCAGGATTTATGCCGTGGAATCAGAGGTCAGCCGGGCCTGGGGTTGGGAACTGATGGATGACAACCCTCCCGGCATGGCTTCGGAGATCTCAGGGGAATCCGGACGGGAATCGGTCTTTCTGGACTACTACACACGCTGGAACGGAGACAAGGTTCTGCAGGACCTGGCTCAGGAGATAACGGCAAACAGCTATGGATACTATGCCCGTGTGAAGGCTGTGGAGGATTATCTTCAGTCAGGATACTACTACTCCCAGAACCCGGGACGCGCTCCTGACGGGAATCAGCTGAACTACTTTCTTTTTGAAGCGAAGAAGGGCTATTGTTCCTATTTCGCCTTCGCCATGACCATGCTTTGCCGGAGCATAGGGATTCCCGCCCGTGTGGCCCTGGGGTTCTGGGTTCCCGGGAGTCTTGAGGTTCTGAACTTCTATCCCGTAAGGGCCGACCAGGCTCATGCCTGGGTAGAGGTCTACTTTCCCCGGTTCGGATGGGTGGAATTCGATCCCACATCTCAAATTCCCGCTCCCGGGGAGGAGTATCCCTTTTCCTCAGCTCCTCCCGAAGAGCTGGAAGGGTACTTGAAGGAGATTATAGAGAACCGGGACTCCCTTGAAGTTCAGACTGTTCCGCCTGACCATGCCGGTTCGCAGACAGACCGGCGTTCCGGAGGGTTCGGTCGCCGTCGATTTCTGTTTTCCGCGGGGCGGCTCTTTGTCTTTCTGCTTCTTGTTCTGGTTCTGAGGGTCAGGATTCTTCTGGAGTCTCCCCGCCGAAAATCCATAGTTCCCCGCTATGTCCATCTTCATCTGGCACTGGCCGGCTGTTCTTCAGAAGCCCGGCGCTCCGGGGAGAGCTTCCGTTCTTTTGCCGCCGGGAAGAATCTTTCCGAACTGAGGGAGCTCCTGGCCTGCTATGACCGGATCCGTTTCGGCTACTCATCCCTGAGGGATCTGGAGTCGCTGGACGAAAGAGGGCGAGCCCTGAGGAAAAGGCTCTTTGCCGGGTCGGGGACGGGCGGCAGAATGCGCTACCTCTTCCGTCTGCTCCTGTTCAGGAGGTCCCGATGACATTCCTGCACAGGACATTTCTCCTTATCCTGTTCTTTTTCTCTCTTCAGGTTCTGTCGGGTGATGAGATTTCCGCTGCCGATCCCCCTTCCGGGACTCCCGACGCTCTGCTTGAGGAAATCCGGGAAGCGGCCGGGGGATCATTCTACCGAAAGGCTCTGAATCTGATCGACCGCGGAGAGGAACTCTACCCCTCGGATCTTCGCTTTCCCATGAAAAAGGGCGATCTGTACAGGGATCAGGAGCTCTATTCTCTGGCCCTGGAGGCCTACCGGCATGCCGAGGTTCTTGATTCTCGCGACAGGTCGCTCCGCGAGAAACTGGCGGAGGTCCTGGGGTATCTGGACAGAAATTATGAGGCCCTCGTGTATCTGGAATCCCTTGTGGATGAGGGGGAGGATCTTCTCGACGACCTGGGATGGATGTACTATAAAACCCACTATCCCGAGAAAGGAATCCTCAGACTCCGTAAGGCCCTGGAGAAGGAGTTTGATCGCCATCTTTCCCTGACCCTTGGTTCCCTCTATGCGGAGACCAATAGCGTGGAGGAGTGCCGGAGCGCCTATCTTGATGCCATCGACGACGCCCTGGATGACGGGGACAGCTATTTTGCCTCCGTAGGCTATTACAATCTCTCTCTGGCGGAGAAATCTTTCTATGATTATGAGGCGGCCGAGGAGTACGCCCGCCTTTCCCTGGATCTGATGGACAGAGCCGGAGGACATCTGGCCCTGGGAGAGCTCTATACCATGCGTCTTGATTTTGACCGGGCTGCCCGGGAGTATGGTTCTGCCGCTGATCTGGACAAGACCCCTCTTTCCCGTCTCAGTCTGGCCTCCCTCATGCGGCTTCAGGGGCGCCTGGACGAAGCCCTGGTTTTGCTGAACCAGGTCAGGGACCGGAAGGACGAATCCTGGATGTACTACTACGGACTGAACCGGGATCAGTTTCGAATGGACCTCTACAGGCACTATGGTGTGCTCTATAAAGGACTCTACAACAGAACCCGGCTCTTCCGGGAGTGGGGACTTGTTGAAAGAATAGGGAGGCTGAGAGATCTTCTGAGCTATGGCGGACGGAGTCTCTATTACAGACTCCTTTACCGGATCCTTGCCTTCCGGGAGGGGACTCTACAGTATTCCGGCGGCTCCGAACTGCGGGGTGCCCTGACCCTGGCGGGGGGCTGTGAGGGCTATGCCTCCCTCAGCGGCCGTTACTACAGGAATGCCCTGGCGCTGGAAGGCTTTGAAGAGGCCCGGCCCTGGTACGATCTGGTTCTGGGACGGGAGGAGAAGGACTCTGAAAGGCTCAGAAGAGCCGCTCAGGGCTTTATGGCCGACTGGGAAAAAGAGCCCGTGGAAGAGGCTCTCCGGGAGAACTGGTTCCTCTTGTCCCGGAGGGAGAAGGTCGCCTCGAGTGACACCCTTTACAAGCTGTACAGTATGAATCCGGGATCTCTGATTCAGTATGGTCTGCGTCTGCCCGTCAGCCTTGAGCTGTCCCGGGAGAATCCCGGGCTTGAACGGCGTTTGAAGAGGGCCCTCGTGAAAAGCGGATTCTCCGTACGGGACGGGGCATCCCTTTTACTGCGCTTTCAGGGAGGGGGCAGCCCGTCCTATACCCTGAGTGACAGGGCCGGACGGGTCATCGGATCCGGAACAGTGGAAGGGGTAGACCAGGATAGCCTGAGGCTATGGGTTACCGGACTGCGGAGCACTCTCTTCCTCTATTGAATCGTCTGAGAATATCCAGGTCAGACAGTCCCGGACATAAACCCTGTAGCGGCTGCCCTTCTGGCTCAGTCTGTAGTCATGGCTGCGGCCGCAGTCACTGCAGCTCTCTTTCAGGCTGTGTTTTCTAAAGCAGTTTCTGCTGATAAACAAGGGGGGATGAAAGCCCTCTCCCACAGCCGTGAAGCACTCCGGCAGTTCCGATTCCGCCGTCTCCAGCCAGCCGTAGATCCCCGCGGCCTTGTCGCCGACAGTCTCCTTCAGCATTAGATATGACTGGCTGTTGGCAGGAAGGAAACCTATATCCCCATACCACTCCAGGTCTCTCTTCTTCTTTTTCCACATCCTGTAGAGAGGAATATGTCCCCAGTTCCCCAGGCCCAGCAGGACAGGACCTTCCGGAAGGGGTGGCAGTCTGTCTCCCCGGGGAAGCCTGTCGGGCAGAATCAGGGGGCTGAGAGGAAGACAGCTTTTTTCCTTCCATGTGGCACAGGGGCCTCCCTCGTCCGGAAAAAGATAGGGCAGGGGAGAGTCTGGGGGATTGAGTCTTATTCTGTCAGGCAGTCTGCCGGGGGAGGCATTCCGGGCCCTCTCTCTTTCCTGCTGCAGCTCTTCTTCAATCCTCTTCAGCCTCAGGGTCCTTCTCTCTTCCAGGCGCGCCTCCGCTGCGGCGTAGATCTCTTTTCTGAGCCTTTTGAGGGCAGAGGGAGGGATAAACCTCTCTTTTAGATCGAATCCCTCTGCTTCGAGCCTGTCAGGAATGATACGGACAGCCGACTCTCCGCACTTTGAAAATTCCCGAAGTATTTTATCCCCGGGACCTTTGTCTCCCTTCGAAGCTTCCGAGACGAGGGAGAAACTGTCCGACCACAGCAGTTCCCCGCACTTTATCCGGACTCCATCTTCTGTAAATATGAGATCCATGCTGAGTGATTTTCTGTAGGGAGGATAGTGCTGCTCGCTCCTCTCCCTGCTGTGAAAATCGTGGGACTGAATCTTGTAGACCATGGTTCCCTTCGGGGGGGCGGTGAAGGGGATGGAGAATGTTACCCTTCCCGGACCGATGGTAGGTTTATCGGGCTGAAGAGAGAAGGATCTTGCATCTCCCTTCCTGTCCAGGAACATCAGGCCGTCTCTTTTATGTAGGGCGAGGGCGCTGTTCAGGCTGATCCGGCGGCCTCCGGTTTGCTCCACCTTGCCGACGGGCTGGCCTCTGTGACCCGGATAGACGGTGTCCATCATGGTCTCTCCCTTCGTGCTTTTCAGGTGACCCGTCCCCGTCCTGCGGGAAAAGGCGATGCGGAGATCCTCCTCCCATTTCCCCAGCTCACAGGATTGCCTGCCGTCAAGGATCGCCCTGTAGTAACGGGAAACGGCCGCCGCGTAGGCCGGAGACTTCATGCGCCCTTCGATTTTAAAGGAGGCTATGCCCATGTCCCTGAGCTCCAGGATCTTCTCTCCCGCCCAGAGGTCGGTACAGGAGAGGTAATACCCTGTTTCTTCCCCC
Source organism: Oceanispirochaeta sp. (assembly GCA_963556075.3). GTDB lineage: Bacteria > Spirochaetota > Spirochaetia > DSM-2461 > DSM-2461 > Oceanispirochaeta. The sequence goes on from CAUVYB020000002.1 coordinate 1,635,719, forward strand.
TTCCTGAACCATGTCCGGCAGATCTGGCCGCACTCGCCCCGGTTGGCGGATCGTCCGAGGAGGGATCCCGAAGCCAGGCACATTCCGGAGAAGCCATAGCATTGGGCTCCATGGATAAAGACTTCCAGTTCCATATCGGGAAGGGTTTCCCGGAAGAGTCTCATCTCATCCATGGTCATCTCTCTGGGAAGAACCACGCGGGAAATCCCCAGCTCCTTCATCATTTCAAGGCCCGGGATGTTATGAACGGCCATCTGTGTGGAGGCATGCATAACAAGACCGGGAAAGTGCTTCCTGATGATGCGGATCAGTCCCGGATCCTGAAGGATGATGCTGTCGACCTCCATCTCCTCCAGGGCTTCCAGGTAGGATATGACCCGGGACAGTTCATTCTCTTTCAGTATGGTATTTATGGCGACATAGACCTTGCGTCCCTCTTTCCGTGTCCACTCCCGGAGCCGTCCCAGCTGTTCGAGGCTGAAGTTCTTCGCCCCTTTGCGGGCCGAGAATTCCTTCAGACCGCAGTATACCGCATCGGCTCCGTTCTCCAGGGCTGCCATGGCGCTGTCCAGATTGCCCCCCGGGGCCAGTAATTCCGCATTATTCATGAGGAAAATCTATCATCGCGGACGGGCTTCTGTATAGTTGAATCCCCTGAGGATCTGTTAGAATCAGTTTTATGAGAATCCTCCGTCCCCCGGTGCTCAGCGAAGCCTCTAACTGTCCCTATCTGAAAAATAGACGCTACAGGCAGGAGTACTTTGTGGCAAGCGAACTGGACGAGCATCAGTTTCAGCAGCTTCTGAATGAGCGCTGGAGACGTTTCGGAGCCGTGTTCTTCCGTCCCGTCTGTCCGGATTGCCGGAAATGCATCCCCATCCGCATTCCCGTTGCGAAGTTCCGGCCGGGTAAGAGTCAGAGGCGGGTGATAAGAAAAAATGAGGAGACCCGGGTTATTTTTTCCCGCTTGAACTATCGGGAGGAGCTCTATTGTATCTATGAGAAGCACAGCCGTCTCCGTTTCGATCAGGAGAGCAGCCCGGATGAGTTTCTCCGGAACTTCTATAATCCGGCGGTTCCCTCTTTTCAGTCTGAGTACTATATAGGGGACAGGCTGGTCGGCTTCGGCTTCCTCGACCGTTCTGCCGACGGATTGAGCTCGGTCTATTTCTGCTTTGACCCCGATAGGGATGCCTACAGCCCGGGAACCTTCAGTGTGCTTGCCGAAATCAAACAGTGTGAGGCCATGGGACTGGACTACTACTATCTGGGATACTACATCGGCGAGTGCTCCAGGATGGCCTACAAGGGACGCTTTCAGCCCTACGAAACTCTGGAGAACGGTATCTGGAGCAGCCCGGAAGAGTCTCTAGAAGATTCCGTAGGAGTTGCCGAGAAAGAGAAGGTAGAATAAAAGGAGCAGAATCCCTTCAAAACGGAAAATCTTCTTGTCCTGAACGATGAAGTAGGCCATCACCGTGGCTCCTGCAAATACGGGCAGGGTCTGTGTCAGGTAGCTGGGTGCGATGCTCAGCGTCCCGAAGAGGGAACTGACGCCCATAACCGCAAATGTATTGAAAATATTTGATCCCACCACATTGCCCACGGCCATTTCTCCGTTGCCTTTTCGTGCGGCCTGAATGGAGACCATCACTTCGGGCAGTGAGGTTCCCAGAGCCACCGCCGTAACGGCAATGATTTCGGTTCCTATCTTCAGGATCTGTGACACCCGGACCACCGCTTCAACGGTCAGGCTGGCTCCCAGGGTGATCAGAACCGGACTGCCAAGGATGACCGCCCAGTTCAGGAAACCGGGCTTGAGTTTCTCCTCCTTTTCGTCCTCTTCAATCTGTTCGGCGATATGGCCGCTTGTGATGGAGCGGTGCAGGTAGAGGGCCAGGCCGCTCAGACAGATAAGCGCTTCAAAAAGAGTGAAGTTCAGGTCGTAGGTCATCAGGGTGATCATCACGGCGGAGCCGGCCAGAAAGGGCATATCCGCCTGAAAGATATCGTGCTTGATAAAATAGGAGGGGGCGAACAGAGCGGAGACTCCCAGAACCAGAAAGATATTTGTGATATTGGATCCTATGGCGTTGGAGATGACGATCTCCGACTGTCCCTTGAGGACGGAGACGATGCTGGACGCCAGTTCGGGCAGGGAGGTTCCGAATCCTATGATCACTACCCCTATGACAAAGGAGGGAAGACGGAAATAGAGGCCGACCTTTTCGGCCGAGTCTACAAACCAGTCCGAGCTGAGGCTGAGTATCAGCAGTCCTGCGGCCAGGGCCAGGATCCATAATATGAGTGTCATCGTTACCACCTGCTTTAAATATGGATTTAAGATACTCACTATTATAGGACAATGGAAAGCCTGGAACAGGGAAAAGAAAAAACTAATATCCAGGGGCTTGAAAAAAAACTGATTTCGGTTAGAATGTTTTCTCACAGTTGATGTGCGAAAGTAGCTCAGTGGTAGAGCTCCACCTTGCCAAGGTGGATGTCGCGGGTTCAAGTCCCGTCTTTCGCTTTTATGCAGGCCACGTTCGCAAGAGCGTGGTTTTTTTATGCCCGAAGAGGGGGGATTTGAACCGAAAGCCCGGACTTGAATCCTCAGTCAGAATATTCCCCTTTTTTCCGGGAGGAAATGGACCGGTAGATGGGAAAGGCGACCAGAACGGCAATTCCCTTGTCGACGATATTGATCAGGAGCCGACCATAGAAGGCCGCCGAGAATATGGACTGCCCGGTGGCCACAACGGCCCGGACGATGGAGTCGAAGGGCTGATCAGTAATCCCCTCAAAAACGAACATGGCAACGATAGCTCCCAGGATGGAATTGGCGATGGACAGGGATATGATCAGCCACAGGGCATTGGAGGGTCTGTTAAAGTCCTGGAAGCGGATATGGAGCCAGGTCACGATAGACGTCCCCATGTTGACAATGGCAAAGGGATAGAGATAGCCGGGATGTCCGTGGAGAACCTCAAAAAAGAAGTTGGACAGCAGTCCCGTTAATAGGCCGGGCCACAGGCCGAAGAGCACAGTAATCACAACCGTATAGATAGAATCCAGAAAAAAGGGAAGTGCCAGTGTCGTGCTTATTTTCAGAAATAATCCGTTCAGCAGGGTTGCCGCGATGATCGCCGGAACGGTCAGTCTTATTCTTTTCTTATCGCTGATGAAACCACATAGAACCATGACTTATGATATCATAGACATATACTATGAAAAAACCCGACCTGAAAAAAATCCCGAACGTCTCTCTGTTGTCCGGTTATCTCTTTATCCTTTTGGTTTTTATCTCATTTTCTTTCGTCCAGTTTTCATCCACAAGGAATCTGAAGGAGCTGGAAACAGGGGTCCTTCAGCTGCTGTATGACCTTCCCGGCTATAGGGCAGACAACCTGGACGCGGCAGTAGCGAGGTTTCAGCGTCTGCGTAATACGGATATCTTCACAGCTCTCAACGCCACCTTTACAGAAGGGGGCAACAATCTTCCCTCAGGACCCATCGATACGATTGAGGATCTCTATTTGTCCCTTGAGGAACTGGGTCGGATCCTGGATGTTTATAACCACGAACTCTTCCGTTCCCAGACGATTCTTTTTATCACCTTCATATGCCTTTCCGTCATCCTTTCCATTCTTCTGACGGTCTCCGAATTCGATCAGGTCAAAAAGTATGAGAGGGAGAGGTATAAAAGATTAACCGACAGGAAACTTCTTGATATTCTGGAGGGAGAAAGGAATCTGATCGCCGTGGAGCTTCACGATGATGTGGCCCAGAAGCTGTCTGTAATCAGTCAGCACTTCAATATGTCGATGAACGAAGAGCATACGGACCTTCTCAAACGTTACAATTCCGATGTTATCCATAAAATCAGAACCATGGCTCACTCTCTGCGTTCTCCGGAGTTTGAAAACAGCGATTTTCAGAAGCAGATAGAGTTCCTGTTTGCCGACTTCAGATCGGTGTCTTCCATTAAGCTCGACGGCTCATTCAACGGTCTGTCGGCCCTGGTCCTGGATGGAGAGAAAAAGCTTCATGTGTACCGGGTTATTCAGGAACTGCTTTCCAACTGCCGCAAGCACTCTTCCGCTTCAAGGCTGTCAATCTCTCTTCTTTATGTTCATCCCGTTTTGAGGATAATATACAGGGATAATGGTGTGGGGATGGATACTGAAGGCGAATACACGGGGCTCGGCTTGAAAAGCATAAAATACCGTTTGAGAATCCTGAATGCGGAAATACAGAAGGTTTCCGAAGACGGATTGAAGATACAGATCAATATCCCGGTGGCTTTATGAGAAAGATATTGCTTGTTGATGACCATAATCTGATTTATGCCGGCCTGAAGGGTGCCGTCAGGCACTATGAGCTGGAGTATGCCTCTTCCAATGATGAAGCCCTGAAGAAGATCCGGGATAAGCACTACTATGCGGTTATACTGGATATTACGATCGGGGAGCAGAAGGGCTTTGATGTGGTTTATTCGGTTCCCGGGAACTGTTATATCTATTTTCTTACCATGCACAAATCTTCCGTATATATTCAGTTGGCAAAGGATATGGGGGCCAAGGGCTACTTTCTGAAAGATGAATCGTCGGAACTGCTGGTTGAAGCATTGAATAGCCCCCTGTCCCGGTCTTTCTGGATGAGCCCCACTGTCGCAGACGAATTGAGTCGGGCGGAATCCTATGAAGGTTCGAACTATGAGAAGCTGAGTCCCCGGGAGCAGCAGATCTTCGCCATGCTGGCCGAAGATATGAGTTATATAGAAATTGCCAAGCGCCTGAGCCTCAGTCGGAAAACCGTAAACAATCATCGCGATCATATCATGAAAAAACTGGAGATCTCTTCTCAGATTGCTCTGGTAAAGGAAGCGGTCCGTCTGGGGATTATTTCCATCTGATCCGGAAGCCCCTCTCTGTCTCAGAACAGACCCGATTTCCGGTTGAACCGTTTTTTTCAACCAGGCTGCTGTTGTAGTGAAAATCCATTATTTCTTCACGAAATCTGCAATTTGGGCCGGTTGAGAATTAACATTTACTTGAATTAGTATATAATTCTGTCCATATTTTTAATTGAACATAGTTGAAGAAAACGTCATAAACCCTTAAAAAGAGGTCATTCATGAGAATCGTATTTGTTATTGACAGCTGGAATCCCGGAAACGGATGTATCGTCGCCACGCATCGTCTGGTCAAGGAACTGCAGGACCGGGGGCATGATATTGCGCTTGTCACCACAGCCGGCAAGGCTCTGGCCGATTTTACCGGTGATGTGTTCGAGGTTCCCGGCTTCTATCTTCCCGGTGTGAAAGAAACCATGGTCAGCATGGACTTCAAGTTCGGAAAGGGTGTCAGGTCAATTCTCAAGAAGGCTTTTACAGGCGCGGATCTGGTTCAGATTCAGTTCCCCTACTTTATGGCCGCTCCCGCCGTGAAGGTAGCCAAACGCATGGGCGTACCCGTTCTGGGAGCCTGTCATATTCAGAGTCAGAATATGACAGGGGCCATGAACAACGATAACAGCCTGGGAGACTGGTTCTTCAATACCTGGTTCAACTATGAGCTGTTCCGCCGGGTGGAAGCCATCCACTGTCCCTCCGCCTTTGCCGCCGATTTGATCAAGAGCAAGGGAAGCAATGCCCACTTCCGGGTTATTTCCAACGGTATCCCCCGGCAGTATGTTCCCATGGAAAAGGAGAGACCCGAGTTTTTCGGTGACAAGTTTGTGCTTCTGAGCATCGGCCGCCTGGCCTATGAAAAGCAGCAGACCATGATGATCGAGGCGCTCAAAATATCCAAATATAAAGAGAATATTCAACTTCTGATCTGCGGTAAGGGACCCTCAGAAGAGGAGCTGAAGGTCGCAGGTGCGGATCTGCCCGTACCTCCCCGGATCGAGTTTATCAGCGAAGAGGATAAGATGACCTACCTCAATACGGCGGATATCTATCTCCACTCCTCCCTGATTGAGCTGGAGAGCCTCTCCTGTCTTGAGGCCCTGGGCTCCGGTCTTCCCTGTCTGATAGGAAACTCTCCCCTCAGTGCAGCCAGCCAGTTTGCCATGAATGAGAATCTTGTCTTCCAGTATGACGACGTGGATGAAATGGCCCGTAAGATCGACTACTGGTATGAAAACAGGGAAGAGCTCAAGGAGATGAAGAAAAAGGCTCTGGAAACGGCCGAATACTACCGGATGGACCGGGTCATCGATGCCATGGAACAGCTCCACCGGGATGTGATCGAGTATACAAAGGGCGGCGGTAACCAGCTGCCGGCCGAAGAAAAACAGTTCGCCTAGGTCATCAGCCCTGATTGGAGTACGGCCCTGCAGGGGGCCGTATTTTTCATTATAATGGTTTGAAGAGGTTGAGGATGAGAATCGTTCTGGTTATCGACAGCTGGAGTCACGGGAACGGGGGCGTCGTGGCAGCGCGCCGCATGGTGGCCGAGCTGAAGAAGGCCTCTGCAGACCTTCCCGTTCCCCCGCAGATACGTTATATTAGCGAGGAGGAAAAACTCCTCTATCTGAATACTGCCGATATGTATCTTCACTCCTCTCTTATCGAGCTGGAGAGTCTTTCCTGTCTGGAGGCCATAGGCTGCGGACTTCCCTGTCTGATCGGGAACTCTCCCAACAGCGCGGCAAGTCAGTTTGCAGCTGATGAGAGACTGATTTTCGAGATGGATGACGCCGATGATATGGCCGCGAAGATCGACTACTGGTACGAGCACAGGGATGAGCTGAAAAATGCTAAAAAAGATATCCTTGAAATGGCAGATAGGTATAGAATGGAAAGAGCGGTCTCCGGAATGGAGCAGCTTTATATAGACGTAATAAATTATTCAAAGGGGTCTGAAGACCTTCTGCCCGCAGAAGAGTCCAAGTTTGCTTAAGTTATGGAAATGAGAGAACGTCCTGATGTCCCGGAAGAGAAGATCATTGAGGTCAATAACGTCAAGAAGATCGATTTCCGGAAACCTTATAAATTTATCTATTTTGATCGCTGGTTCGCCATCGTAACCTTCCCCATTTTTGCGGTGACTTTTTTTATCGTATGGCTCTGCACCTTCTATTTCGGACTTCGTGTGAAGGATAAGAGGCTGGTCAGAAAAGTCCTCCGGAAGCAGGGCTGTATTACAGTTTCCAATCACTGTCACTATTTTGATACGGTCTTCGCCAACTATGTCCTGGCTCCTAAAAGACTCTATATTTCTGTTGTACAGAGAAACTATGAGGTTCCTTTTGTCCGCTTTGTGCTGCGGGTCCTCAAGGCCTTCCCCATCCCGGCCAATCCCGTGGGATTCAAAATGATTACAAAACCTGTGGGAGAAGCCCTGAGACGGGGGTATCACGTCCATTTTCTGCCCGAGGGAGAGCTGGTTCATCTGAGTCAGACCATACACAAGTTTAAACTGGGAGCCTTTCATCAGGCCTACCTTCATCAGGCCCCTGTGGTTCCCATGGTCTATGTCATGAAAAGACGGAAGTTCTTCGGTAGAGAGCTTCCTCCCAACTGGGTGAAGATGACCTGCGTTTTCGGGGAGGCTGTCTATCCGCCCGCCCTGCAGGATGATGGAAAGACTTTTCCCAAACAGGAACTGCGAGAAATGGCCGAAAAAGTGGCCTGCTGGATGGAAGATACCATCGCGGCCTATCACAGGATCTGAGGCGCTTTTCAGGATGGCGGATTGAAACGCTTCGCACTTATTCTGAACCGGGCCGTACCGGTTCTGATTCTCTTTACAGCCTTGATTCTCTTCAGTGTTCCGGGACTGATGAAAATCCGTTTTTCAACGGATATATCAGATTACTTTATGGATGACGATCCCGTTCTCCGTTCTCAGGATCGTTTTGAGCGTCTCTTCGGCACTCATGAGTTTGTGGCGGTTCTGCTGGAATCGGAGGATGTTTTTTCAAGGGATTCCCTGGAAACGATCAACCGGATCGGCGTGGCTCTGAAGGAGGGCGTTCCCTTCGCGGGAGATCTTGTCTCTCTGGCTGCTGTGAATCCCGTGATTGCCGGGGGAGAGTCGTTCCGTTTTGACGGAGACACCCTTGTCTCATCGGAAGAGGAGAGGCTCCGGCTGAAGGAGAGCTTCGGGAAGATCGGCTCCATGGCGGGCTCCCTTTTTTCGAAAGACGGCCGGGAGGCCTGGATCGTTCTGAATCTGAACGAGTACCCCGATGCTGAAGAGTGGAGCGGAGAACAGACTCCCCAGTTTACGGCGGGAGAAGTCGCCTACCGTATCATCGAAGAGATAGATGTGCCCGCGGGAATCAGCATTACCGGAACGGGACTGCCCGTTTACGCTCACCGGAAAGAGGTGGAGATGCTGGGAGACTTTATGATGATCCTTGTGGTGGGCGTCTTTGTTTCCGCTATTCTGACCACCCTTATCCTGCAGAATCTGAATGCCATTTTCGGAACTTTTCTGGTTATTGCAGGAGCCGTCGTCTCTGTTTTCGGTATGTACGGCCGCTTGGGTATGGAACTGGACAATGCCTTTATGGCGGTTCCCATACTCCTGACCATGGGGCTTACCATCGGTTACACGGTGCACATCACCCACTTCTTTTCTCATTATCTGGGAGAGAGCGGGAACCGGCAGGCTGCGGTGCTCCGTGCCCTGGACAAGACCTGGCGGCCCATTCTTTTTACCGTAATCACCACCTCGGCCGCAGTTCTGACCTTTGTTTTTGTGGAGATAGAACCGATTCGCTGGGTCGGCTATACCTCGGCTATCTGTCTGTTCGTTGTTTATATCCTCAGTATGACCATCTTCCCCGTAATCCTGTCACTGGGAAAAAACGGAGACAGGATTATGGTCAGGGAGAAAAAAAAGAAGGACTTCGAGCCCCTTCTGGGACGACTCTCCGATCTTGTCCTGGGCCATGAGAAACTGATTCTTCTCAGCTTTGTTCTGATCGCTCTGATCGCCGTGTGGGGAGCCTCTCTCTTGAGAGTGGACTTTAATGCCGAGAAGATGATGGGCCTCAAGCTGTCCCATATGCAGGATCAGAGACGGGTCGGTCTTTCTCAAATCGGCTCCACCGAGTTTATCGACCTTACCATTCATCTTGAGGAGGAGGGGGCGTTTCGCAGTCTGGAGGCGCTGAACCGGATTTCGGCTCTGCAGAAGGATCTGGAAACCCTCCCTCTGGTCATTCGGAGCTCTTCGATGATCGGCAATGTGAAGGAGTTTAACCGGATCTTTCACAAGGGACGGAGCGCCGCCGTGGTCCCTGAAAAAGAGGGAGAACTGAGAGCCCTGTTCAATCTGGCGGGTCGGCTGGCTCCCGAGCTGCTGAGCGAGTGGGGCACAGAGGACTACCGGAACACCAGAATAAGAATTGAACTCTCCGGATTCTCCTCCCGTGTTATCGAGGACAATCTGGAGCATATCGATGCCATGGTGAAATCCCGTTTCGGGGAGGTGGAGTACTTCCTGAGCGGTTCCACCTATCAGATGGCCCTTATGAACCAGTATGTGACCCGCGGACTCGTCCGCTCCATCCTGACGGGGCTTGTTATAATCACGGTGCTGATGATCCTGGTTTTCCGAAGCTTCCGTCTGGGGCTGATCGCCATGATTCCCAACGTATTCCCCATGATCATCTGCGGTGCGGTGATGGGATTCGCCCGTATTCCTCTGGAGTTCGTCACCATGACCGTCGCCCCTCTCATCATGGGGCTGGCCGTGGACGATACCATACACTTTATCAGCTATATGAAGTTCGGCATCCATGACAAGAATGACTACAGAATTGGAATCCGGCACAGCTTTCAGGTGGTAGGCTCAGCCATAACCCAGACCACCATCATACTCTGTGTCACCTTCCTGGTCTTCACGGTCTCCCGGGTGAACAGTCTGATCTATATGGGAATCCTGTGCTTTGCGGGAATGACCGCCGCCTATATGGCGGATATCTTCATCACCCCCCTGCTGGTTTCACGGTTCAGGCCCTTCCGGCTGGAGAATCAGGAGAACTCCTGATATTTCTGTGACAGTTCGATACGGCTGTGGCAGCCGGTCTTCTGGTAGATGCTGAGGACATGGTTTTTAGCCGTACCCTGGGATATAAACAGTTTATCGCTGATATCCTTTATCTTCAGTCCCTTAATCAAGAGGTAGAGCACTTCCTCTTCCCGGGCGGATATGCCGAACCTCTGAGCGAAATTCTTCTCCTGCTGCCGTCCCGTGTCGATGATGGTCTTCTCCGTATCATCGTCTTCCTCTTCCTGGAAAACAAATTCCAGCATGCCCATCCGGATGATATCCCCGTCACGGAGTTCCTTTTCATCGTTCAGTTTGACTCCGTTGATATAGGTTCCGTTCCGGCTGCCCATATCTTTGAGGTAGACGGCGTCCCCGAATATCCTGAGCTGGCTGTGTCTGCGGGATATGGAAGGGGCCTGTAGAATCAGGCTGCAATCCCTGCTTCTGCCTATGATGATCTCGCTCTTGTCCACGGGGATGAACCAGGGGGAGTTGTCTTTCAGTTTTCCTCTGAGGAACCATTTCTTTTCGGCCATACTCACATATATACAGCAATTCTGATTTTTTTTCATCCTGCCATTTTTTATATTCGAATGTACCGAATGGTCTATACCGGGTTTTCAGCATCTGATTCACAATAAAATCATCTCCCCCAGGAAGGAAGGAAATATGAATACAGTAATACAAAGCGTACCCGAGTTGGTCGGTGAGCATCTGAAAGACGCGGCGGTCAAGTTCGGTCTGGACGACTCCCTGGATACAAAGGCATCCCTCGAGCAGTGCTGGCTTGAGAAGATGGGCGTCTTCGAAGAAGAGATGATCGAAAGAGGCATGGATGAAGTGGGCGACTTTGATCCCCTGGATGAAAGAGGCGCCCTGTTCCTGACCTATTCAGGATCCCTCCTCTCCATCGGGCCCCTTATGGGCGGAGAACGTGAGATCTGCTACACAAGCATCGGACTGCGGAAGGACGTTCCCGCAACCCTTGAACTGGATAACGCCGTTATGGCCGAGATGGCCGAAACCGGCAGGCCCGTAAGTTTCAAGGAAGGGCCTCTCAAGCAGACCTCTCCCCTGTATAAAATCGTTGTTCCTCCCCTGTCTCTGGACGCCGAGGAGCAGACCTGTCTTATCGAGGATGCGGTTACGGTTATCAGTGAAAAGTTCGCCGAACTGAACGGCGATATGATGGACTAGACGCGTATCAAGATTTTTCCGGGAAAGGGAGTCAGCTCATGAAGCTGCCCCCGGCTTCTCTGATTCGGCCTTTCCCTTTTCTTTGTTCATCCCCCATTCTCCCGGATTGGGGATGGACATTTTTTTGCTCTTGCCCGTCCTCCTTTCTTCTGCTAGTTTTTCATCATGTTTAAAACCAGAAAGTCCGAGCTTATGCTGATCTTTATCACCCTGATATGGGGAGGAACCTTCCCGTCCATCAAGGTTGTGCTTGATTATGTGTCCCCGATTCTGCTGATGGGGCTGCGTTTCGGCCTGGCGTCCCTGTTCATGCTGATCCTCATCCGTCCCGGGCGGAACGCCTTCAGTCACGGCGTCCTGAAGAAGGGGCTGGCGCTGGGAGTCCTGATGTTTTTCGGCTACGGTCTTCAGACCATCGGCCTGAAGTATACCGATGCCTCTCGATCCGGTTTTATCACCTATTTTTATGCTCTGCTGACACCGGGCTTTCAGTTTCTTATCCTGAAAAAAAAGCCCATTCCCGCCAATCTCGGAGGGCTCCTGATCGCCTTCGGTGGTCTGTCTCTGGTGACCGGTCTCGGAGCCGGAGGGGGAGCGCTGAACAAGGGAGACCTGATCACCCTGCTCAGCGCCGTTTCCTTCAGCCTTTATATCGTCTGCATCAATCTCTGGTCTTCCGATGAGGATGCCGCTGCCCTGACTCTTCTGCAGATGCTGATGGCTTCTCTCATCGCTTTCGGGATCTCTCCCTTTGTGGAAACGCCCTTCGTCGATCCTGCGCCTCTGTTCTGGTTCAATCTGCTCTATCTCAGCCTCCTTGGTTCAGTCATGGCCGTCTATGTGATGAACCGGTATCAGAATGCGGTGACCCCCACCAGGGCGGCCATCCTCTATTCCATGGAGCCTGTTTTTTCCGTTGTTATCGCGGTCCTGCTGCTTCGTGAAAACTTCAGCCCCACGCAGATCCTCGGATCGGCCCTGATTATATCGGGAGTCCTCTTCTCCGAGATTCTGGAGATCCGCAGAGAGGCGGCATAAGCCGCGGATCAGGTTTCCTGCTCCGAAACCCGCGGAGGCAGTCAGTTCTAAGAGATTGTTTGAGATCTGCCGATAAGGAACTGTGGACGTATCAGATTACCCTGACTATCACAGAGTTTTATTCTCCCATCCCCTGTTTCGCAGGATGAGTGCTTCCGAGGCCCGGAGCTTCAGGGACTATTACTTTCTTCAGAACTACGGAAGGGGGGAGCAGATTCTCTTTGAATCTGATATTCTGGACAGCCTCTTCATCGTCCTCTCCGGTTCGGTCAGCCATATGAGGGAAGGCCGGCCCGTGGCAAGCTATTACAGCGGAGACTTCTGGGGCGCCGAAGCCCTTCACTCTCCCCGCAGGGAAGAGGGCTCCTATATCGCCAGGGAGCCTGCTGTTATCTTCCGGCTGCGGGCCGAGGGATTCCGACGCTTCCGCAGAGACAGTCCTTCGGTCAGACACAGCCTGAAGCCCCGGATGGATGATGAAAACCGTCTGATCTCCGGCTTTCCTCCGGAGCTGTGGAAGCTTCTCAGGGGAGTAAAGCGAAGAAAGGGACCCGCCTGGCACTATCAGGGGCGGAGCAGCCGTAAAAGTTTCACCTTTTTTATGATCCTTCCTGTTACCCTGATTGCGGCAGGTGTGATTGGAAGTTCCCGCACCCTCTGGTTTCTTCCTCTGGCGGGAACAGGGCTGCTTCTGGCAAGCTGTGAGCTTTTTCTGCGTTCCATGACCCTCTATCGGGTGGGAGATACGACGGCTCTGAAGCGCTACTTCAACTGGCGCAGCTTCCGAAGGGAGCAGGACGAGGTTCCTCTGGATCAGGTAAAGAGTGTGCAGCTGAATGTTCGCGGTCCCTTGAGAAAGGTTTTCGGCATCGGCGATCTGACCATACAGACGGCGGGCCGTAGCCTGATTTTCAGAAGCATCGATCATCCCGCCGCTCTTCAGAAAAATCTGATGGAGTTGAAAAACGGAAGGCAGAACGAGACTGAGGCCCGGGAGAAGGAGCAGTTCCGAGATCTGGTCAGGGAGAAAGTCCATGGGCGGAAAAGACCGTCCTACAGGGGGGCGGGGGCTCTTCCTCCTGCCGAAGCCGGAGAGACGGGAACCCGTATCTTCAGGAAATCACCGGCTGTCCTTCTGTTTCAGCTATTTATGCCCCTGTCCGCTCTTATCCTGACAATCTTTCCCCTTCTTCTGACATCGGGGAGAGAGCTTCCGGTTTTGTCGGCGCTGTTCTGGCTGCTGCGACTGATGCTTCTCTTCCGTTGCCTCTGGCTCGCCCTTGACTGGTGGAACGATATTTATAAGATCGAACTGCCCTATATCTGGGATATCGAACGAAAGCCCTTTGCAACAAAGGAAGAGAGTACCCAGACCGATCTGGCGGGAGTCCTGAATGTTCGAGTTTATCAGAAAGGCCTGCTGCGTATCCTTCTGAATTACGGGGATGTTATCGTTGAGACTCCCGGTGACAGCGGAACCCTGGAATTCTTCTCTGTTTCACGGCCCATGACGGTACAGTCTGAAATCTTCCGTTTTCGGGAGATTCTGCTGAAACAGAAGGAGGAGGAGAAGAAAAAGCGGACTCTGGAGCAGTTTGGAGAGTTCGCGGAGATACTGAAAGAGGTGGCTTCCTCCGGAGGCGTGAGTTTAAATGTTTAAGAGAGTGAATATGAACTTTATCAATATCAGGCAAAAAGCGGTGATTCTGGCGGCAGGACTGTTTCTAACAGCCTCTTTCCTGTCTGCGGGAGAGATGGTTTCCTACTTCAGAAAGATCAGAATAGGTCAGGACGAACGGATTCAGGGGCTCTATCCTCTGGATGAGTCGGAGGCTCTCGGCGTCAACTGTTACAAATTCGCCACCCTCGATGACGGCAGAATCAGCAGGATTGAGTATCTGCGGCGGGGGACAACCCTGAAGGATCCCCTCCTGGGCGTACCCGTTATGCAGTTCCTTTACAACGGAAACTATATAAGGCGGAACCATCTGGACTCCACGGGCCGGCCTGTTCCCGATGAGCAGGGCGTCTACTCCGTTCGACTGCGTCAGGACTCCTCGGGAAATGTGACGGCGGCCTTTCACTATGACCGCTATGACAACCTGAAGGCAAACAGCAAGGGCATTGCCTCGATTATGTGGGATGTGGACAAGATGGGTCGCAAGGTTTCGGAGCTCTATTTCGACCCCGAAGGAAACCGCGTCGGCCATGAGGGGGTCTATGAACTGCGCTATCTCTATGACGAGCGCGGAAACCTGGCCATGACCCTTCAGCTGGACGAAAGAGGCCTCCCCGTCGACTCGGGAGGCCGTCCTGCAGCGGTGCGCAGGGAGTGGGATGAACAGGGGAATCTGGTCCGTGAGAGCTGGTTCGACAGCTCCGAGCGTCCCGTCCTGAATGAGGAGGAGGTCTCCTTTGTCGTCTACCGCTGGGACGGGGAGGGGAACAAGCTCTCCCGTATGAACTTCGGAGTTTCCGAAGAACCGAAGAGCGACAGTAACGGAGTGGTCCGGTATCAGTGGTTTTATGACGATATGGGCAATCGGATCAGGGAGGAGCACTATGACGGAACCGGAAATCTTACCCCCGACAGGGAGGGGGTGGCCGTCTATCAGTGGATTCATTATCCCCAGGGGAATGAACTGGAACAGAAGAATTTCGGCACAGCAGGAGAGCGGGTAAACGACAGCAGTGGTTTTGCCTCCTATCGCTGGGTCTTCGATGAGCGGGGAAATATCACGGAACAGAAGTACTATGATGTAGACGATTCCCTGAAGGAGGACCGCTGGGGAATCTCGATGTACCGCTATGAGTATGATGAGGCGGGCAATATGACTGAATCCCGGAGCTACTCAGACTATGATAGCCTCAAGGCGGATGATACGGGGGTGGCTCTCTACCGCTGGAACTACGACAGCAGGGGTAACAAACTGGAGGAGCTCCATTACAATGAGGAGGAGCGGCCCGCTGAGAACAGCGAGGGCATCGCCTCCTACAGCTGGAGCTATGACGAGGATAACAATGCCCTGAGTCAGAGCCAGTTCGGCCTCTACGGTCAATACAAGGCCAATGGCGAGGGGGTCGCCATCTACCGCTGGACCTATGACAAGTACGGAAACCCCTTGAGTGAAACCTACTTCGGCATCGATGAGCAGCCCGTGGAGAACCGCGAGGGGAACGCCGCCGCGGTTTTCGAATACGATAACAGGGGCAATCCTTTGAAGACCTCCCGTTTCAGCCGTAAAAAGCTCCCCGCTGAACTGACCAACTGAAGTCCTATAGCTCTGTGACCAGTTTGTGGGGCAGCTTCTTAATGGATGCCCGTCTCTTCTTTCGCTTGGGGATCATGCTTCTCATGGATTCCAGCCTTCCGAAGCAGAGCAGTCTGTCGTTGGCTTCCAGGATGCGGTTATCCCTCGGATTGGGGATGACCTCCGTATGGCGGTGCAGTGTCAGCACCGTTATGTCCTGATCTCTCAGTCCCGACTCCGACAGGGAGTGGCCGACGAGGTGGCTGTCCTCCTTGACCAGGAGTTCCGCCACCCCGTACCCGGTACTGATGGACAGGCGCTGGCGCACATCCAGCTCAGGAAAATCCACCTGGTTGGCGATGTAGTCGATAATCGATCCGGCAATATCAAGTCCCGTGGCCTTTTCTATGCCCTCCAGTCCCGGAGAGGAGTTGACTTCCATAACAAGAGGACCGTCTTTGCCTTCCAGCATATCCACGCCGGCAATCTTGAGTCCCATGATCTGGGCTGCACGGATAGCCGTCTGTTCATAGGCCGGTTCCAGTTTGAGGGGCTCCACCGATCCGCCTCTGTGGACGTTTGACCTGAACTCATCGCCCTGGGCGCTTCGCCTCATGGCTCCCACCACCCGGTCTCCCACCACAAGGGCTCTGATATCCCTGCCCCGGCTTTCGGATATGAACTGCTGGATCAGGACATTCTGCTGCGTGCTCTGGAGGGTTTCGATGATGGCCTCAGCCACCTTCAGCTCCGGTGCGAGGATCACACCGATGCCCTGGGTCCCTTCCAGGAGCTTGATGACCACCGGCGCTCCGCCGACCCTGTTTATGGCGGAGATCACATCCTTCTGGTCCCGCACAAAGGTCGTGGCGGGGATACCGATATCGTGGCGGGAAAGGATCTGGGTCGCCCTGAGTTTATCCCTTGAATTGGAGATCCCGTTGGCCGTATTGGGCGTGTAGACATCCATCTGCTCAAACTGGCGCACAACCGCCGTTCCGAAGTAGGTAATGGAGGCCCCGATCCGGGGCAGTATGGCGTCATAGTCGGACAGGGGTTTTCCCTGATACTGGAGATCGGGGGCGTTACCCGAGAGATCAATGGCAAACCTCAGGGTATTGAGGACTTTACAGTTATGGCCCCTGTCAAGGGCGGCCATCTTCAGGCGCTTTGTGCTGTAGGAGTTAGGGGCTCTCGATAAAACAGCGATTTTCATTCTTCGCAGACCTCCGCAATATGGAAAACAGCATCCCCCTGATTGACGAGGGGCTGTGTTATCTTTCCAATGATTATTCCGCTTCTATGGGCCGTAACTCTGCCCAGCGTATTTCCCAGGGAATCATGGATAATGCCGAGGGGTTGACCTTTTATCACCCAATCCCCCAGATTCAGGGACGATAGAAATATACCGCTTTTCTTTGACCTGACCCAGCTGCTGCTACGGCTGATAACCGGACGGTTCCGTTTCTTCTCAATGGGGAAATCCATCATTCCCCGGGATGCCAGAATATTCATGATCCCGTCTACTCCGGCTTGAATGGCCCCGTCATCAAAGCGATTGGCTTCTCCCCCCTCGTAGAGGAGAATCTTCTTCCCTTTTTCACCGGCGGCCTGTCTCAGCGACCCGTCTCTCAGTCTGGAATGAACCATAACAGGAGCGCCGAAGGCTTCGCAAAGCGCTCTGGTTTCAGGATCATCCAGATCGGAACGGACCTGGGGGTAGTTGCTCCGGTTGTCGGAGCCTGTGTGCAGATCAATGCCCAGGTCGCAGCGGTCCACGATTTCCGTCATAAACAGGTGGGCTATTCTGGCGGCCATGGACCCTTTGGGGGAGCCCGGGAAGGAGCGGTTCAGGTCCCTTCTGTCCGGCAGGTATCTGTCTTTCTGCAGAAAGCCGTATACATTGACAATGGGGACGGCTACGATGGTTCCGGACAGATGCCGGGGATCCGTTTTCTCCAGTATCTGACGGATAATTTCAACCCCTGCTATTTCATCTCCATGCACGGCGGCGCTGATCCACAGGCTCGGGCCTTTCTCCATTCCGTTGAGGATGTAAAAGGGGATGGAGATCCGGTTCCCCGTCAGGAGTTTGGCCAGGGCCAGCTCTCCGCTTGTCTTTTTTCCGGGAGGAACCGTCGTACTGCCAATGATAAAATCCGAGTTTTTTTCCCGATCTGTCAAATCTGGCCCCTGTTTTTCCTGGTAATGGTCCGATCAGGTTTTCCTCCGAGATAGGATCTGCCCGGTATGACCATAAAATCTTTTCTGATGGCGACTCTTCCCAGGAGCATCCTGAAACCCATCTGAGACCTGTTGGTCAATGTCACTTCGGTTCTGATCTCCTGTCCCGCCACAATTAGAGAGGTTATTACAACCGGTCTCTGCTCCAGAAAACCCGAAGAGCTCCTCACTTCCTTGTGGGCTGCCACAGGCGATTCGACAAGGCAGCTGTCTTTTGACGTTTCCTGCCAGGGATGAACAAGGAATCTGACCCAGGGATGGGATTCCTTTTCAAAATACTCCAGCTTGCTTACATGAAGGGATGAGGTTCTTGCGCCTGTATCGACCTTGACCTTCATATGATCAATATCCCATTCGGGAAATGATATCCATTCTCTCCAGCCTATGGCGGTGAGCTGACTCTCTTTCCTGTTCACACCCTGATTTCCCCTGACTCTGGTCTCGTTGACTCTTTCAATTATCAGATATGTGGGTCAACATGCAATAGCCGACCTGTTTTTTTATATTTATTTGCATTTGATTTCCCGCTCCTCGATAATCCAGTTATGAGACGGTTTCTGACAGTGTTCTTCGTGATCCTTGGGATCATCGGTCTTTTTCTGGAACAGTACAGAAATACAGACGGTTATCTGAGAGTGCTGATTCTCTTTATCGACTACTCCCTGGTTTCCTATCTGCTCTGCGACTTCCTCCTGGAGCTGTTTTCCAGTAAAAACGCCGCTCTGTATATACGGAGGAACCTCTTTCAATTCGCCTTCCTGGTCCTCTATCTCGCCCTGTTCCTGTTCAACCTTTTTATGAACCGGAGACCCTCCGTTCTGAATCAGGACAACAACCTGATGACCATCCTCAGGAGCTTCCTTCTCATTCTCAAAATATTCGGAAGGATGAGAAAGATGTCTGCCTATATACACTCCATTATCACCAAGCCGGCCCAGACCGTGGTGCTGAGTTTCTTTATCCTCATCCTGTCAGGCGCCCTGATTCTGATGATGCCGGTTATGACCCATGGGGAGCCCCTGAAACCTATCGACGCGCTGTTTACGGCCACTTCGGCCGTATGCGTTACAGGGCTGATTGTCGTGGATACGGCCGTCCGGTTCAGCTACACGGGAAAGTTCGTCCTGGCTCTTCTTATACAGGCCGGGGGACTGGGGATCATGCTTCTCTCCTTTTTCATGGTCTTCCTCTTCAGGCAGAGCCTCAGTGTGAAAGACAGGAATCTCCTCTCCTATATGCTGAACAGCCAGAATTCGACCAGCCTGAAACAGAGCGTTCTCAGGATTATCGGCTTGACCTTTCTGATTGAATCGGCAGGCGCCCTTCTACTGTTTTTCCGCTTTTATTCTTACGGAATGAGCTTTCTCAAGGCCCTGTTTTTCAGCTTTTTTCATGCGGTTTCCGCCTTCTGCAATGCCGGATTCGCCCTGTATTCGGACAGCCTCGTCTCTTTGAAGGGGGATCTTGCGGTCAATCTTGTCATCAGCTCTCTGATCATCTGCGGAGGGATCAGCTTCGCCGTTCTCACCGATCTGGCATCCTTCTTTTTCAGTCTTGTGAAAAAGAGAAAGCACGAACTGTCTATCAATACTAAAATCGTTCTTATCGGATCGGGCGTTCTCATTCTGGGGGGAATGTTCCTGTTCTACAGACTTGAGCACAGGATCACCCTGTTTCCCCTCCCTCTGGGGCAGCAGTACCTGGCGGCCTTCTTTCAGTCGGTTACCCTGAGAACCGCAGGATTCAACACCCTTCCCTTCGATAATCTGGGTAACGGGACCCTTGTCCTGATGATGGGAATTATGTTTATCGGCGGGGCTTCCGGGAGTACTGCAGGTGGGATCAAGGTGAACACCCTGGGCGTTGTCTGGGCCTATATCCGCTCCTTCAGAAAAGGGCGGAACGAGATCCTTCTTTACAGGCATCAAATCCCCAAAGACAGCATACTGCAGGCTTTCACTGTTATTACCTTTGCGGTGTTCTCGATTTTTCTCATCAGTTCTATTCTCTTTATCACCGAGGACGCTCCCCCCATGGATGTGGCCTTTGAGACCGTTTCCGCCTTCGCCACGGTGGGCCTGAGCACAGGCATCAGCCCGGGTTTGACCGTTGTCGGAAAATCGGGAATTATTCTTCTTATGTTTCTCGGGAGGCTCGGCCCCCTGACTCTGCTGACCGCATCATCAGGAATGGAGAAGCAGTCCAGAATATCGTACCCCGAAGCCTCATCGATCATGATAGGCTGAAATAATAGAACCAGGAGGAGCCTATGGAGAAATCCTATGCTGTCATCGGACTCGGCCTTTTCGGAAGGAAGGTGTGCGAAGTTCTGACTCTCAAAGGAGCCGAAGTCATCGCCCTTGACAATACCAGCGAGCAGGTCAACCGGGTCAAGGATCTTGTCAGCCAGGCCATTCTGCTGGACTCTACGGATGAGATCTCCCTTTCCGAGGCGTCCATTGAGAATGTGGATGCGGCTATAGTCGCCATCGGTGACAATATGGAGGCCAGCATTCTGACGACGGCGCTGCTCAAGCAGCTGGGCGTCCAGTATGTGGTGGCTCGGGCCGTCAACAAAATCCATTACCAGGTGCTGAAGAAGGTCGGCGCCGATGAGGTGATCAATATCGAAGAGGATCAGGGCGCCCGTATCGCTTTAAACCTGATCGCTCCGGCGGTAATGGAGAAGGTGAAGCTTTCGAAGGAGATTGTAATGGCAGAGTGTTATCTGCCCGCCGAGTATTCCGGATTGACCGTGAAAGGGGTCGATTTCAGAGAGCAGTTCGGAATCCGCCTCTCCGCGGTCAGACGATATCTTAATCAGATGGATGCGGAGGGACTGAATCTCCGAAAGGAGGTGCTCCTGTTTCCGGAGGATGACGAGCCTCTGCTGGAGGGGGATATCTTGATTCTCATAGGCGACGAGCTGAAGATCGATCAATTTCAGAAAAGGGGGTAGCCATGGTCGTTATCAGCATCAAAAGGCTTTTTGGGGTGTTCGGTTCCATCCTTTGCTCTTTCCTGGCCTTCGCGTCCATAAGCATCAGGCTCTTTTCTGAAGAGCCTCTTGATCTCAGCTTTGACAAGCAGAATCTCCTCTACTGGGGGATCGTTGTTTTCCTGTTTCAAGTTCTTGTTTTTCTTCTGCTTTTCACGGATCAGAGAAAGCTGATCTCCGATCTCCGGAAAATCACGAATTACAAAGACCTGAACCATCCCCATTCCCGAAAGCTGCTCAATCAGATGGGTGAGATAGGGGTGGTGCTCAATCTGATGCTAAAGGATTTTTCCAGCCTTCTGGAGTTGAGGCTGAGTCGGATAGCAGCGTTCAACAAGGTGATCCGGATTATATGCGAGGACTATCCGGAACCCATCATTATAACCGATACCATGGGGACCATACTCGGGATCAGCTCGGTTCTGGCGAAGAAAAACGATATCAATATCAATCAGAATCCGCAGTTGAGCCTTCTGGTTCCGGAACTGAAGCTGACGGAAGTGCTCGGATTCTTTGAAAAAAACAGGGTGCCCTGGAAAGATGAATCGGGAACCGGACTTTTATGCACACCCGTGTATGACCATACAGGCAGTTTGAATCTCTGTATCTGGGAACCCGGATCAAATCTCTTTTTTCAGAAATTCGCAGCCGCTCCGGTCGGTGCAATCTCTCAGAAAACCATACGGTCTCTGAAAGGCCTCTTGAAGAGGAAGACGCCCTCTTAGGGACAGGCTGCATCGCGCCTCGTCCTGTCCGCGGGGAGGTCTAGCGCGACTGTTCCACCCCGGCGCGCCTGCAATAATCGGAAACCGGACAGCTGGAGCAGCGGGGATTGCGGGGAGTACAGACCTGCTGTCCGAAGAGAACCAGGAGCTCATTGATCTCTATCCAGTGCTTCCGGGGCAGGACGGCCTCCAGAGCACCCACCGAGTCATCGGGTTTGTCCGTCTTTATCCATCCCATCCTGTTTGAAATCCTGTGAACATGGGTGTCCACGCAGATAGCGGGAATGCCGAAACCCAGGCTGAGGACGAGGTTCGCCGTTTTCAGCCCCACCCCCGGAAACGCAAGCAGCTCCTCCAGGCTGTCCGGAACCTCCCCTCCGTGCTCGTTCAGAATGGAATCGCAGATCCTGTGCATGTTCTTTGCTTTAGTTTTATAAAAACCGCATGGGTATATTCGCTTTTCTATTTCTTCTCTGGTCAGGGCGTATAGAGCGGAGGGGGTATCGGCGGCCTCAAAAAGACGGCGGGACGCTGCCAGGGTCACTTCGTCCCGGGTCCTCAGGGAGATGAGCGTCGAGATCAGAATGCGGAAGGGCGTGCCGCTTTCAGCCCCGATCAGTGAGACCGACGGGAGTTCAAATCCTGTTCTGAAATCATGGAGGGAAGAGAAAATTGCACCCCAGGCGGGGCTGCGGGGGGTCATGACGCGGTCTTCTTCAGAAGAAGAACGACTGACTGGGCTTCCACGGCATCACTTCGTCCGACAGCATCCTGCTTCTCATTGGTCTTGGCCTTGAACGAGATGCGCTCCAGGGGGATCTTCAGATCCTCCTGCAGGGTCTTCCGTATGGTTTCTCTGTGAGGACCCAGTTTGGGGCGCTCCAGGATGACGGTGGTGTCGATATTGGCTATTCTGTATCCCGCATCTTCCACCCGCATGACTGTCTCCCTGAGGAGGCTGCGGCTGTCCGCCCCCTTCCAGCGGGGATCGTTCGGCGGATAGTGGGTGCCGATATCGCCCTGAGCCAGGGCGCCCAACAGGCTGTCGATCATGGCATGGATCAGGACGTCTCCGTCAGAATGGGCATCCTCTCCCTTGTCGAAGGGGATCGTCACTCCTCCGATCACCAGAGGACGGCCTTCCACCAGGCGGTGTATATCGCAGCCCTGACCGATGCGCATCATTTTTTCAGATCTCCCGGATAGGTGATCTTGATATTCTCCGGATCTCCCTCCACCGTATGGGCGGGGCCGATGTAGATCGACCAGATCTCAGAATCGTCTATGTAGAGGCTGTCATCCTCCCGGGCTTTCTCATGGGCCTCCATGATCTCGGGAAAGGAGAACCCCTGGGGAGTCTGGGCGCTGACGGTGGTGGTTCTGACAAGGTGCTGCTCGATGTCCCCCATGGTGTTCAATACCTTCATGGCGCTGATCGAGGGGGTGACCGGGGTGCTGTTGCCCCTTTCTACGGTACCATGCAGGACCCTCTGAATCAGCTCCTCCGAGATGTGAGGCCGGGCGCCGTCGTGGATCAGAACAAGGTCGCAGCCCGTTTTCTTGAGCTCTTCAAGGGCGTTGAATACGGAGGCCTGCCTCGTCTCGCCTCCCTGGATAAACCGGATGGGGTAGTTGATTCTGTGAAGGGCCTTTTTGAGTTCCTCGACCTTTCCTTCGGGATAGGTCACAATGATATTGTCAAACTCTTCAGAAAGAACAAAAGGAAGAACTGCCCTTTCCAGAACGGTTCTCCCTTTGATGGATTTAAGCTCTTTTTTACCCCTGCCTTTCATTCGGTTGCTGGAACCGGCGGCGGTAATGATGGCGGATTTTATCATTCAGATTCCAGTTTACTGAAAATCAGCTGCTCCACGTCGTCCTTGGATTTCCCGAGAGAGAAGGAAACTTCGTCGATCAGAAGTTTAAGGGCATTGTCGTAAAGCTTTCTTTCCAGAATGGGAAGCTCCTTGATCTTGCTTCTGTGGTAGAGGGTCGTGACAACGGTGGCGATGTCGGTAACGCTTCCCTTTTTCAGCAGGTCCACGTTCATCTGGTAACGCATCTTCCAGTCCGTGGGCACGGGCTCATACTCTTTGGTGATGATTTCCAGTGCCTTTTTGGACTCGGCGGGCGAAACAATGGCTCTCAGACCCAGCTCTTCAGCCTTGTCTACGGGGACCATAACCGTCATATCGGAAACCTCAAGGTAGATCACGTAGTAGAGGATCTTGTTGCCCTTGAATTCCTTCTCTTCAATCTTCTCTACTCTGCCGACTCCCTGGGTGGGATAAACCACTTCCTGTTTGGCTTTGAACAGAGTCTTCGCATTTTTTTCCATAGTGGCCAGTATACCCCGCAGCGCTTTTCTAAGTCAAACCGCCACGGGTAGGCAGGAGGGCTATATTCGGCCTAATTTCAAAGATTTCAGGGTTCAGGCGTTGTAGGTCGAGGCTGCTACCCCGCCGCCTT
The DNA here is from genome assembly GCA_963556075.3 of Oceanispirochaeta sp. Classification (GTDB taxonomy): domain Bacteria; phylum Spirochaetota; class Spirochaetia; order DSM-2461; family DSM-2461; genus Oceanispirochaeta. The sequence continues at coordinate 1,659,654 of CAUVYB020000002.1, forward strand.
CGCCGGTCCAGTCTGTATGAAAGAACTCTCCTGCCGGCTTATCCAGTCTTTCGTAGCTGTGGGCTCCGAAATAATCCCGCTGGGCCTGGAGCAGAGAGGCGGGGAGGCGGGGACTTCTGTAGCCGTCGAAAAAGGCCAGGGCCGAGCTCATGGCCGGTACCGGGACTCCCCAGCGGACGGCCTGTCCGACGACCCTCCGCCAGGCGCTCTGACTCTCTTCCATGATCTTGCGGAAGTAGGGGGCCTGAAGGAGGTTTTCCAGGCCGGGATTGTCGTCGAACGCCTTCTTGATGTCTCCCAGGAAGGTGCTGCGGATGATGCATCCCCCCCTCCACATCAGGGCGATGGCGCCGTAGTTGAGTTTCCATCCGTTTTCCGCCGCAGCCTGTCGCAGGAGCATAAAGCCCTGGGCATAGGAGATGATCTTGGAGGCCAGGAGGGCCTGTTCCAGATCTTTCAGAAAGGCCCGGGGATCTTCAACCTTTTCAATTTCCGGGGCTTTATAGAGTTCGCCCGCTCTGATTCTTTCCTCTTTCAGAGAGGAGAGGCAGCGGCTGAATACCGCCTCGGCGATCAGGGTGAGGGGGATACCGGCGTCCAGGGCGGCTATACCGGTCCATTTGCCCGTACCCTTCTGCCCGGCGCTGTCCTTGATCTTTTCCACCAGGGGAGAACCGTCTTCATCCTTGAAGGCCAGGATATCACCGGTTATTTCGATCAGGTAGCTGTCCAGGGGCCCCTTGTTCCACTGTCTGAAGATGCGACTCATCTCATCGTGGTCCAGTTCCATACCCTGAAGCATGAGCTGGTAGGCTTCGGTAATGAGCTGCATATCCCCGTATTCGATGCCGTTGTGAACCATCTTGACGTAGTGGCCCGCTCCCTCTTCTCCGACCCAGTCGCAGCAGGGATCGCCGTCTGCCTTGGCGGAGATGGCCTGAAGGATCTCTTTCACATGGGGCCAGGCGTCGGGGTTGCCTCCGGGCATTAGAGAGGGCCCGCGGCGGGCCCCTTCTTCACCGCCGGAAACACCGCATCCCATAAAAAGAATGCCCTTTCCTGCAAGCTCTTTCATGCGGCGGGTGGAGTCGGGGTAGTGGGAGTTGCCCCCGTCGATGATGATATCCCCCTCTTCCAGGTAGGGAAGGATCTGCTCTATCACCTTGTCTACAACGGCGCCGGCCTTCACCATGATCATGACCCTGCGGGGCCTTTTCAGGGAGGAGATGAACTCTTCAATACCGGAACAGCCTATAATCGTTTCCCGACCGGCCGCGTTGCCGGCCAGAAAGTCTTTCATGACCTGTTCCGTGCGGTTGTATACGGCCACCGTATAACCGTGGTCGTTCATGTTGAGTACCAGGTTCTGACCCATTACAGCCAGACCGATCAGTCCGATATCCGCTTTCATATGTTCCTCCCCTGCCGATCCCGTGCCGGCAGTCTTTGTATCAGTGTCGACTATTTATTCCGTATCGTCCAGTTCTTTCAGCCATATCCCGGGATCGCTGTCGCTGGGCATGCGCCAGTCTCCCCGGGGAGAGAGGGCTATGGTTCCCACCTTGGGGCCGTCGGGCAGGCAGGAGCGTTTGAATTGCTGGGTCCAGAAGCGCCAGATAAACTTCTTCAGCCATTTTCGGATGGTTTCATGGTCATAGCCGTCTTCGAAGGCCTGCCGGGCAAGGGTCAGGGTCTTGGCGGGGCCGAATCCGCAGCGGATCATCTGGTAGAGAAAGAAATCGTGAAGTTCATAGGGACCGATAACGTCCTCGGTCTTCTGGGCGATTTCCCCCTGTTTGTCCGGAGGAAGAAGCTCCGGGGATATGGGGGTGTCGATTATATCATAAAGGATCTCGGAAGCCTTCCTGTTCTCCTGATGATCGGCCACGTACTGGACAAGATAGCGCACCAGGGTTTTGGGAACCCCCGTATTGACGGCGTACATGGACATATGGTCGCCGTTGTAGGTACACCAGCCCAGGGCCAGTTCGGAAAGGTCTCCCGTTCCGATAACGATGCCGCCCAGCATATTGGCCTTGTTCATGAGGTATACGGTTCGCTGCCGGGCCTGGACGTTTTCATAGGCCGTATCCGAGGGCTCTCCGCTGTGTTCAAGCTCTTCCAGCTGCAGGGTGCAGACTTTTTTAATGTCAATCACCTCAATGGGGATGCCCAGTTCCTCGCAGAGCAGTTCGGCATTGCTTCTCGTCCTGGCGGTGGTGCCGAATCCGGGCATGGTATAGCAGTGAAGTCCTTCAAGGGGGAGATCCGCTCTTTTAAAGGCTTCCTGTGCCACCAGAAGAGCCAGTGTGGAGTCCAGTCCTCCCGAGAGACCCAGGACAGCATTCCGGCAGCCTATATGTCTGAGCCGGGCGGCCAGGCCCGCGCTCTGTATAGAGAAAATTTCCCGGCATCTCTTTGTTCTGTCGTCTTCGGAAGAAGGAACGAAGGGATGGGGATCGACAAAGCGAAGAACTTTCTTCTCCCTGACGGATTTTTTCCCGTCATAGGATACGATCCGGGCTGCCGGACTCTCTATCTCCCTGGCCTGCAAATAGCTGGAGGAGTTGATCCTCTGGTGTTCGAGAAACTCAAGGTCCGTATCGCCTGTCAGAATGCCGGCATCCGTATTGAAGCGTTCTCCCTCGTTCAGGATCCGACCATATTCGGCAATAAGGGCATGTCCCCCGTAGACCGTGTCCGTTGTGGACTCTCCGGGGCCGGCTGAGGCATAGACATAGCTGTGTATACAACGTGCCGACTGCTGCGCTATCAGCTGACGGCGGTAGTCGGCTTTTCCTACCAGCTCATTGCTTGCCGAAGGATTGGCTATGATCAGGGCGCCCGCCAGGGACAGCTCCGTACTCGGCGGCATGGGAGACCAGAGGTCTTCGCATATTTCGACGGCAAATCGCATAAGCGGGTTTCTTTCGTCCTGGAAGATAAGATCCGTACCGAAGGGGATGCCGCCTCCTTTGAAGATGACTTCCGTTTCATGACAGAAGCGTCCCGAGCTGAACCAGCGCTGTTCGTAGAATTCGTTGCTGTTGGGCAGATAGGTTTTAGGAACGATACCCAGAATGCTTCCCCCGTAAACGACGGCGGCGCAGTTGTAAAGACCGCTGTTCAGTCTGATGGGGAGCCCTGTTATAACGGGAAAGTCCAGGGCTTTCGACTCTTCGGCCAGAGAGACAAGAGCTTCTCTGCTCCTTTCCAGAAGGGTGGACTGACGGAAGAGATCTCCGCAGCTGTAACCGCTGAGGGAAAGCTCCGGAAGCACAAGCAGGTCCGGACGGTCGGCTGCCGCTGTGTGGAGCAGGGAGATGATCTGTTCAAGGTTTTTATCAACGGCGGCAGGTTTGACGGCCGGAACGGCGGCGCAGACACGGGCGAAACCAAGGTCTTTCAATGTTTTCTCCTTAACTAGAATTCGAATTTAGCCTCCGCACCTGTCCATGTCAACTCACGGTGATCCTCTCAAACCTATTATTTCCTACGAATATGTTGGTTGTGGCTTATTTCTGCACGAAAATGTTGGAAATGTTAATACCGGCTCTCAGGGGGTGAGATGTCAGACCTGTCGGATAAGTTCTTATCAGAAAAATAACTGTGTTCTCACAGTTTTCTAAATCCGGATATGGCATAGCTATTGCAAAGCATTAAGGGAAAGCCCCGCAGATTGACATGCGGTTTTGTTCAGGAGGATGTATTATGGCTAGAATCGGTAGCGGAACACCTATCTGGGTTGTAGATTCCACTCTAAGAGAAAGATGCATGATGAAAGGGAAAGAGTACTCCGAGGCTGATAAACTTAAAATAGCCCGTCTCCTCGCCCTTGCCGGTGTAGACGAGATAGAGGCGGGAATGCCTGCTCTGGGTTCCCGAGAGTGCAGAGCCATCCGACAGATGAAGATTGAAAATCCCGATACCCTGATCACCTGCTGGGTTAAGGCTTCCATGGAGTCCATAGAGCTGGCGAAGCGCTGCTCTGTCCAAAGCATCCATATCTGTTTCCCCGAAGAGACAGTGTCTCCCCTTCGGTCGGGCCCTCAGTTCGAACAGTCCATGGAGGAGATGAAGACAATGGTCCGGGACTGCTTCTCCCATTTCGATTATGTAAGCGTGGGAATTTCCAATCCCTTCAATGGCGACCTGGTGCGGCTGAACCGCTTTATTTCACGGGCCACTCATTACGGAGCTCACCGGGTTCGTCTGGCGGACAGTCAGAACAAGGTGGCCCCCGAAGATGTTCAGAAGTTTTTCGAAACCGTAAAGATGAGAACCAATACAAATCTGGAGTTTCATGGCCACAATGCCGATGGTCAGGGACTTGAAAATACCATCCGTTCCATACGCGGCGGGGCCGATGCGGTGAGTCTGACAGTCAACGGACTGGGGGACAGGGGAGGCGTTGCCTGTCTGGAAGAGGCAGGGCCAGAACTCCTCCGCAGCTTTCAGTACACCAACCTGAATTTCTACAAGCTTAAAGAGCTTTCAAAAATTGTAAATACTCTTGAGAAGAGAAGGCGTCCCCGGACACGTGCCGGCGCAGCGGCCTGAACTGTTTAAAGTCTCTACTCTTCTTATCCTGTTCCCGGCCTCTGCGGTATTGGCTTATAATCCTCTCTAGGGATATAATTCCTGCCGTCGAGGCCTAATGAATATCTCTGATAAATCAAAACGTAAAACCCTCTTTATCACACTGATCATCTTTCTCCCTCTTCAGGCCGTTCTGCTTTTTCACGGCTGTTCCAGTACCCTTTCTCTGAAAAGGAGCCGGGAGCTGGATCATTTCTTCGAAGCCGTCTTTTCAGGCGAGGAGCCTTCGAAAGAGAGTCTGCGCCTCTTTCGCAGTCTGGGAGAGGAGGATTGTCTTGCGTATCAGGAAAACTGGAGCCCTGCCCGAAAAGAGGCGGCTCAGTATCTGCTGCGCTGGGAGGGGCTTTTATCCGATCCGCCAGGGGATGATGGGAGCCGTGACAGTCCCGCTCCGGCCGCTTCTGCGGAAGAAGCCGCCCTCGGGGGAGACTATATTAAGGCAGAACAGCTCTACAGGGAGTTCTGGCTGGAACATAAGGATGAGCTTTCCGGGGCGCTTCTCTATCCTTATCATCTCAGGAGGGCCGTGGCCCGCAGCCGCCGTGCGGGAGAGTGGATCACTCTTCTGGAGTCTCACGGAAGGACGGTCGGTGCCGCCGCGATCCCGTCCCCATCGGCGGTTACGGATGGGGAAGAAGCCTTCTTTCTGGGATGGTGTCTGGAGCAGGAGGAACGCAGTGCAGAGGCTCTGGAATGGTACAGAAGCGCCGAACTCCGGGCCTCTTCCGGAGAATCACGGCGGCGATACCTCTGGTACAGTCTCCGACTGGTGATCAGGGAATTCCCTTCTCTGCTGATCTCCCGTCTGGAAGAGGCCGGCACCCCCGGGAACGGGGACGGTTATTTCGATGATATTTTCGATGACTATTTCAGTGTCCTCGTACGGGGACGCCGCTGGTCGGAGCTGGCCCGGCTGATCCCCGTTCTCAAGAGGGCGGGCCTTGACGAAGCGGCGGCTCAGGGAGTCTTTTTGTTAATGCGCGTCCCCGAGGGGGCTTATGAAACAAGTGAAGAACTGGATCTCTGCGTCCGGGAGTTCAGCCCCGATCCCAGGAGCTACTACTCCCTGAGAAGTTACCCTTCTCTCTGGCCTGCAGTCGGCGAGGCCTCCGCTGCGAGCGCAACGGAGAAGGGGAGGGACGAGTTTTACAGTCTCCTTATCAAGGCCGGTTTTCTCGAGGAGGCTTTCGCCCTGTGGCGGGAGAGACGGGATCCTCTCTCCATGGCGCGGATCGGGGAGTTCTGCACCTGGCTGGAAGGAGAGGACCGGCTTTATGATCTGATCGGCTTTGCCGGCTACTGGTACTATCGATTCCCTTCCGCTGAGGTTCTGGAGCTTATGCCCCGGGTCTATCCGGGAGCCTCGCGCTACACTCTTCCCGAAGCCGACCTCCCCGAGGAGCTGGTGCTGGGCGTTATCCGCAGAGAGAGTGCTTTTAACGCCGGAATCTCCTCCCGTGCCGGGGCTGTGGGGCTGATGCAGCTCATGCCCTCCACGGCCGAAGACGTGGCCCGGAAACATCGCCTGGACGACTGGGATCTCCAAAATCCGGAAGATAATATCCTTCTGGGGAGCCTCTATCTGGAGTGGCTGAAAGAGAGGCCCTGGTCCTCCTCGTTTGTGGATGTTCTGGCTGCCTATAACGGGGGAGGCGGAAATCTGCGGTACTGGAAGAGGATTCTACCCCTGGATGACCCGGAACTCTTTATTCAGAGCATCCCCTACAGGGAAACGCGTGATTATATCCGCAAGGTGATTGTCGCGGCGGCATCATACAGGTATCTTGAAACAGGAAGCCCTCCCGGAGAGTGGCTGGATCAGTTCTATCGTCCCTTTTAGGGGAATCAATATTATCCAAGGCAGGTTATCGTGACGTATTTGCAAGGCATTATCCTGGGGCTTATTCAGGGCCTCACCGAATTTCTACCCGTTTCCAGCTCGGGCCATCTCCTTATGATGAGAAATCTTATGGGACTGGGAGACGTCCCCCTTCTCTTTGATATTCTGCTCCATGTAGCCACTCTTGTGGTGGTCCTGGTTATGTTTCGCCAGAAGGTCATTGCGCTTCTGGTCTCCCTTTTCAGGTGGATAGGAAGAAAGACGGTGGACGAGGATCAGAGGAATATGAAACTGATTGGAATTATTCTGATCGCCACATTCTTTACCGGGGGGCTGGGTGTGGTCATCAAGGGGATGAATGTTTCCGATACTCCGAAAATTGTTTTTCCCCTCTATCTTGTGACCGCCCTTCTTCTCTGGTTTACCCGCAAGGCTCCCGGCGGCAGGGAGTACGGGGATCTGAGTATTCTGGACGGTGTGATCACCGGAATCGCCCAGGGTATCGGAGTCCTGCCCGGCATTTCCCGTTCGGGAATTACCATCTCCACTGGTCTTTTCAGGAAGATGAACCGGGAGGTGGCTGCAGAGTACTCCTTTATAATCTCCATCCCCGCCATCTTGGGAGCTCTTCTTCTGGATCTCAAGGACGCCGGAGAGATGATGAGCACCATTGCCATGCCCGTACTCGGTGCGGCATTCCTTACAACCCTGGTTTCCGGATTCCTGGCTCTCTGGATCCTGGTAAAACTGATAAACAGCGGTAAATTCTATCTGTTCAGCTTCTACCTCGTTCCCCTGGGAATTCTGGGTCTTCTCTTTTTCTAGGAGCCTCCTTTCGGCGGCGTTCCCCCTACAGGGGGGAGGACAAGAGGCCGATACTATTAGGGACTAGGAGTCTATCATTGAGTAAATTTTCCCGGATACTGGTTATCATACTGGCAGGCTGCGGTGTTCTGCTTTTTCTCTTTTCTCTGTTGGGGGTCTTCGGTGTTTCCGGCGGACTGCCCGGCTTTCTGTTCAGAACCTTTCATATCGCCGCCTTTTATATCCCCCTCTACCTGGGGGTCTGTTCTTTGATTCTTCTTGTCAGGGGAAGAACGGGAAAGATCCTGCTGGGCCTGAATCTTTCACTGCTGCCTTTTGTTAACCTGGCGCTTATCCTTCATGTCATGACGGGGAACAGGGATGTCTTTATCTCCCGTTACCTTATTACCGAGCTGGGAATCGGAGTGTCCCTTCCCTTTCTTTTTCTTCTTATGATGGTGGAATGCGCCCTGATCTATAAACTCTGCAACTTTCTCTTTCCGGCTGAGTCCTGGATTCCCGATCTCAGTGAACTGAAAGATTCTCTTTCCGCTCTCACAGGGATCGTCAACATGCCGGTTAAAAAGAAAGACGAGGAGAAACAGGGCTTCCGTGATCCTCTTCGCCGGGAGATCTTCGAGGAGGACGATACGGATTCTCCCTCCTTTTCCATTCCCGATATGCCCGAGCCCATTCCTCCCGTTGAGGCTGTGGACGACAGTGAGATTCAATCTCTGATAGCCTCGGTTCTTCATCCCGGGAAAAAGGAGTCCCTCCGCTTTGACCCCGGAACGGGAGCGCCGTCTTCCGCCGAATCCCGGGACGGGATAAGGAAAGAGGTCTCGGATGTCAAACTCTTTAATCCCAACAAGACCATGGGAATCGATGAACTGGTGGATTCGGTCTATGATGAGCCTGTGTCCGATTCTGTCTCCGAATCTGTGGTCGATACGATGTCTCCGACGGAGGAGGATCCGGGAATTGGTTTCCTCATGGGGGATGCTGAGGACAGCTGTGACGATCTCCCTCTGACCCCGTTGGCCTCTCAGGAAAGCTCGCCGGAACGTGAAGATCTCTCGCAGGAAATCCCCCCCGTGATTCCGGATGATGATGAGTATGAAGCTCAGGGCTATCTGGGCGACCGCATGGATGATCTGGACGATTTCAGAGCATCCGATTCCGCAGCGGCGGGCGAATCTCTGCCCGCGCCTCCTGCGGCAGAGCCTCTGTCCGGGATTCAGACTGTAAATGAGCCAGAGCCGGAAGAGGCCGTCAGGGTCGCGGATAAGCTCTCTCCCGAAGGGGAGACCGAAAAGATGGGTGTGGAAAGCCCTGCTCTCAAGCCCAGGCATAAGCGTAAGAACCAGCCCTATAGCGTCCCCGTGGCCGGACTTTTGAAGGAGTACCCGGCGGAGGTAGGCTCTGACGAGGACGACTATACCCAGAGACAGGCCCGGGCTCTAGAAGACACTCTCAAGGAGTTCAAGATCGAGGCCACCGTGACAGGCATACGTCGCGGGCCGGTGATCACCATGTTTGAGGTACAACCTTCTCCGGGAGTCAAGGTGTCCCGTATCGTCAATCTCCAGGACAACCTGGCTCTGCGTCTGGCCGCGTCCCGCATTCGTATCGTCGCTCCCATTCCCGGAAAACAGGCCATCGGGATAGAGGTTCCCAACAGAAAGCGCTCCATCGTTTCCTACAGCGACCTGGTCTCCTCAGGCGAGTTCGAGGGAAGCCACTATGAGATTCCCGTGATCCTCGGAAAGGACATCAGCGGAGGGAACCAGGTCATCGATCTGGCCAGAACTCCCCACCTCCTTATCGCCGGTTCTACCGGATCGGGAAAGTCTGTCTGCGTCAACTCTCTGATCTGCTCCATCTTATACAAGAGGAGCCCTCAGGACGTTAAACTGATCATGGTAGACCCAAAGATCGTTGAGCTGAAGCTCTACAATGACATCCCCCATCTTCTGACTCCCGTCATCACCGAACCCAAAAAGGCCTTTCAGGCGGTGCAGTGGGCCCTTTACGAGATGGAGAGGCGCTATTCTCTGCTGGATGCCATGGGAGTCCGGGATATTAAAAGTTATAATAAGAGGATTAAAGAGAGGGAGATCGCTACGAGCAGGCTTCCCTATATCGTTGTGGTTATCGATGAGTTTGCCGACCTGATGGCTACATCGGGCAAGGAACTGGAGGGAATTGTCGCCCGCCTGGCCGCTATGAGCCGGGCCGTGGGAATACACCTCGTTCTGGCCACGCAGAGACCCTCCATCGATGTTATTACAGGTTTGATCAAGGCCAACTTCCCTTCCCGTATCGCCTTTATGGTGGCCAGTAAGACCGATTCCCGCATTATTATCGATATGATGGGAGCCGAGTCTCTGCAGGGTAAGGGGGACATGCTCTTCACCTCTGCATGGGATCCCTTTCCCACGAGAATGCAGGGGGCCTTCCTCTCGGAGGATGAGGTGGAACGGGTGGTCTCCTATGTGAAAACGCTGGGAGAACCCGAGTATATCGATGATGAGATCTTTCTGGATGAGGACGACTTTGAATCCGGCGGCGGAGGCGGGGAGAGTTCCTACTCCGATCCTCTCTATGAAAAGGCACTGGATATCGTCATTTCAGCGGGCAAAGCGTCTGCCTCCTATCTGCAGCGCCGTCTTCAGATCGGGTATAACCGTGCGGCCCGTCTGGTAGAGGAGATGGAAATACAGGGGATTGTGGGGCCTCAGAACGGATCCAAGCCCCGGGAAGTGGTTCATATTCCGGACCGGCCCGGGCGTGAAATGCTCGATACCGGTCCGGCAGCAGACTAAAACCGCTCAGTCCTCATCGGAATCGTCGTCGGAGTCCTCGTCGTCTTCCAGCTCACCGTCTTCGTTTTCATCCTTGCCGAAGTCTGTGGACGCCTTGACGTTCTCCATGATGACTTCCCACAGTGAGGCGTTGGCTCCCGTTTCTTCAATGACGATTGATCCGTCAAGCTCCGTGGCGACCTCGCTGAAAAGGACCTCGCCCTCGTTGGTGTCGGGATTATCGAACCTGAACCAGATGGCCAGTCTGTAGGCTATGATCAGCTCATTGATCACACCTTCGTCGAGACGCATTCCCTCTCCGTCGGCCTGGAAAACAAACTCTTCATCCAGGGCTATGCTCAGGGTGAAGGGCGCATCCGTTACGGCTCCTCCCGATGTGTCTCCCGTATAGCTTCCTTCCATATAGATGCTGTTGCCATACAGGGGATCCTCTGTATCCACCGTGGGATGGTCGCTTTCTACCTTGGCCAGTTTCAGTTTTATCTCGTCATAGCTGCCGGGAAGGAGCTCTATGTAGGGAATCTCGGGGCTCACACTGTTGTTAAGTATGTCTACCACATAGGGGCCCGTGTACTCGATCTCCTGTTCCTGTTCCATCTCCTCTTCGGAATCGAGCTCGTCATCGTCCATCTCCAGTTCGACCTGATAGATATTCAGCCTGATATCGCTCAGGGTGACCATGCCCTCGGAAAGGCCCGACATATCCAGCACATCGATGGCGGTGACAGCGGCTCTGCCGGATGCGACACCGGGCAGGGTCCCCTGAATATTCAGGTTTATCCCGGCCAGGCCGTCTGTAACTCCGTTCCCCGAACCTGATCCGCCGTCACAGCCAGTGAAAAAAACAAGCATGGCGATCAGGAAAAGACCCGTTCCTGTTTTCCTGTTCATAAACGCCTCCTGAAAGAATATCAGCAAAAACTAATATTGCATATATTAAATATAATGCTAAATAATATAAAAACAGTAATATATTAAAAAAATTATATCTTTAAGGAGTTCTTGAACGAGTGGTGGAATTCAGGCATTCAATTCGGTATTTCCGGTTTCCAGGCGGCTGTTTCGTATATAAAGGGCTATATCGATCGATACCATCAACAGGTTTATGATGTAGAGAAAGATGATTCTGTCATAGGAGTAGATGATCTTGTGAAGGACTCCGCTGACATAGCCCAGCCAGACTATGGCCATAAAGAAAAAGCTCTTTCCTTTGTTGCTTTTTGACCGGAAGGACTTGGAAATGGATGCGGGCCAGGCAAAGCCGAAGCAGAGCAGCATCATGGCTTCAAATATACTCATTATTATTACCTCTTCCCGGACATTAACAAGCCCGGGGGAAAAGGTCAATTATTGTTCTTTTTCTGCTTCTCTTCGGTTTCTGCCCGCCTCTTTTCGGCCATATCGCGGATGCGCTCGGCGAATTTGGGAAAGCGGACCAGAATCTGGTCAAAGGTATCCTTGTCAAGGGAGTAGCAGTCGCAGTACTCCCTGGCCTTTATGGTGGCGTTCCGGGGAGCACTCAGAAGCAGGGCTATCTCTCCGAAAAAGGACCCGGCGTTCAGGGTGGCGTAGACGATGGATTCATCTTCTGAGACCACATCTACCGATCCCCGGCTGATAAAGTACATCTCATAGCCTATTTCACCCTTGATCACCACATAGTCTCCCGGAGTAAAGACTACGGGTTTCAGGTTTAGAATGATCTCTTTGATAAACTCCTCGCTGGCCCCCTGGAAGATAGGCACCTTCTGGATGATTCCCCGGTTCAGAAAGAGAGAGACCGAGGTCTTAAGGGGTTTGGGGAGGTCCTCAAGGATGGAGGCTTCGTCATAGCCTCTCCGGCTCTCCCAGAGATAGTCGTAATAGTCGCTAATCTTGTTTTTCAGATCATGGGGGATATTCTTGTAGCGGAGAAAGGTGGTCACCTTTTCCATCTTCTCCTGGTATTGTGATTTGGCTATATCGATATTGGCGATGATATTGGCGATATTACCAATGATGAAACCGTACATACCGGCGCCGATGAGTTCGATGATCACGACAAATATGGTTTCCAGGTTGGATGAGGGAGTGATGTCTCCGTATCCAATAGTGGTCAGGGTTGTGACCGTCCAGTAGAAAGAACGGATGTAGCGGCTTGTATTATCCAGGCCGTCGGGATTCCCCGTGATTTCCATCCAGGAACAGGAGATGAGGTGGGCGGCGATCAGTATCCAGAAGATGAGGAGACCCATTCTTATAAAGCTGGGATTGAGACGCTTGCTGTTTCTGATCCGGCTGATGGTTTTCCTGATTCTGAAAAGTTTGGCAATCCTCAGCAGGTTGCTCAAGTAGGCTATTTTCAGGATAAGAGGGTTGTTGAACATGGACAGGATCATAAAAAAGGGGATAGCCGCCAGTACATCGAGAGTCAGCCCTGAGCGGGCATAGTGTCTGAAGACGCTCTCCCTGTGGCGTATAAGCTCTCTCTGCTCAAAGTAGGCCGTATGGGATTCGATCAGGATATCGGCGATGTAGACGATGGAGATGAAAAAATCAAATATCAGATAAAGCCCCGTAAGGCTGTGCCGATACACCGTTATCAGGGGAATGACCAATGTGATAGAGACGGTGAGGGCCAGGATGAATCTATCCCAGCCTATCTTTTTCTTGGAATCTGGATGCAATACAGGAATCTTCATACTTTAAGTATTATCGGTAGTTTACTCTATAAAAAGTATGAATAATCTTTTTGTGGCAAATCTGCGAAAAAGAATTATGATTTAATTCATCCTGTATCATGCAGGACAGCCGGAAGTTCAAGGAGACGCAGATATGGAGCAGAACAGAGAGATCTTTGACCGTGTTGATGAGTATGACAATGTGATCGGAACCGCCGAACGTTCGGAGTTCCACGGGAATCCCGATATGATTCACAGGGTGGCGCATGTTCTGGTCTTCGATTCATCGGGAGAGCTTTTTCTGCAGAAAAGGGGATTGGGGAAAGATGTACAGCCCGGCAAGTGGGATACCTCTGTGGGTGGCCATGTTGACAGCGGAGAGTCCTATGAGCAGGCTGCCTACCGCGAGATGCGGGAGGAGCTGGGAATAGAAGGCGTCTCCATAGAGTTTCTCTATCGCTATCTTCACAGCAATGACTATGAAACGGAGTACGTCTCCACATACCGCTGCTGCTGGAACGGTCCCATCGATGTGAATAAACACGAGATCGATGAGGGATGCTTCTGGCCTCTGGAAAAGATAAGAGCCTCAAATCCCGGTATATTCACCCCGAACTTTCTGGATGAACTGGAGCGTTTAAACCGGGTCTCCCGAATGTGATTCAGCCCCCTTCCTCCTGAGCGGATACCACCATGAGTATCCCAGGAGAAGGGTCAGAACAAAGCTCTGTCCTCTGGAATAGTTCATCCTGTCTCCCGTCTTTCTGGAAATAAGAAAATACTGCGTACCCTGAAAAAGGGTGAAAAGAAGGGCTCCCTGCCAGGCCTCGGCTATCTGCAGAGACAGGCCTCTGTGTATGACTGCCGTCCAGAGGATCAGGTGCAGGAGCTGCTGTATTCGCCAGATCATTTGCATTGCTTTAACTCCACCCCTAAGATGATATCACCGGACAGGAGTTCTCCCTCGTGGATGGTATGGGACTTGTGTGAAGATCCTGCGGAGCGGCAACGGTTTCCGGTGAGGGCGTAAAAAAGGCCGATCCTTTCGGATCGGCCTGATGATTCAAATCGTACGGAAGTTTATCCGAGAACGGGAACCAGAGCCAGGAGGACACCGGCCGCTACTGCGGAACCGATAACACCGGCTACGTTGGGGCCCATGGCGTGCATGAGCAGGTAGTTGTTGGGGTTCTCTTCCAGGCCCACCTTGTTGGCTACACGGGCAGCCATGGGTACCGCGGAAACACCGGCGGAACCGATCAGGGGGTTGATGGGGTGCTTCGTGCTCATCCTGTTCATCAGCTTGGCCAGAAGGACTCCGGTGGAGGTCCCGATACAGAAGGCGATCAGACCCAGAGCCAGAATACCGAGGGTGTTCAGATTCAGGAACTGATCGGCCTGCATCTTGGAGCCGACGGCCAGACCCAGCATGATGGTTACGATGTTGATCAGAGCGTTCTGCATGGTGTCGGACAGTCTGTCCGTTACACCGCACTCCTTGGCCAGGTTACCGAACATCAGGGCACCGAGCAGGGGAGTGGCGGAGGGAAGCAGGATGATACAGGCGCCCAGTACGGTCAGGGGGAAGATAATCTTCTCGGTCTTGGTAACGTGACGCAGCTGCTCCATCTTGATCTGGCGCTCTTCCTTGGTGGTCAGGGCGCGCATGATGGGGGGCTGAATGATGGGAACCAGGGCCATGTAGGAATAGGCCGCAACCGCGATCGCCCCTAACAGGTCCTTGGAGAGACGGGACGCTACGAAGATAGCCGTAGGTCCGTCGGCACCACCGATAATACCGATGGACGCCGCATCATACAGGTCGAAGGTGATTCCGGGAACCCACTGACCCAGGGCCACGGCACCCAGCAGTGCGACGAAAATACCGAACTGCGCGGAGGCACCCAGAAGCAGGGTCTTGGGGTTGGCCAGCAGGGGACCGAAGTCGGTCATGGCACCTACACCCATGAAGATGATCAGGGGGAAGAGTCCGCTGGTAACACCGAAGTCATAGAACATACCGATAAATCCACCGGATACCTCATGCAGATGCAGGGCGCCTTCAATCATTTCTCCATGGAGTGAAGAGTGAGCCGCGATCTCCGCGAAGGGGATGTTGCTCAGGATAGCACCGAATCCGATGGGAACCAGCAGAAGGGGTTCGAATTCTTTATTGATTGCCAGATAGAGCAGGACGAATCCCACCGCTATCATGACAAGGTTTCCCCAGCCTCCGGCTTGCAGGAAGCCGTAAAGACCGGTTGTCAGCCACAGCTCCTGGAAGGAGGCGGCTATTGTCTGTCCAAAAGTCATACTTACTTACTCCTTAGCCGATTTCAACCAGGACCTGACCGGCGGTAACCTGGTCACCCTGGGCTACTGCGATATTGGTAACGGTTCCGGAAACGGGAGAGGAAACGGGGGTTTCCATCTTCATGGCTTCCAGAACGATGACCTCATCGCCCTCGGAAACAACGTCGCCTACGGCTACGGGGATTCTCAGAACCAGACCGGGCATAGGGGCGTTTACAGCCTGACCGGCGCCGGCAGCGGGAGCAGCGGCGGGAGCAGCGGCAGGAGCGGCGGCAGCGGCAGCATCGATTCCGTCCTTGACGTCGATGTTGTAGGCTACGCCGTTGACGGTAGCGGTAGCACCGTCGATCTTAACTCCGTAGGGCTTGCCGTTAACGGTAACGGTGTAACCTTCCGCGGCAGCGGCCTCGGACTTCTTGGCTTCCTTGCGGATATTAACCTTGGCTTCACCCTTGAGGAACATGATTCCCTTGTCCTGACAGGCGGCGGCGATAAAGATGTTCTCGTCGCTCAGGTCGGTGATACCGTTGTCGGTCAGCATCTTCTTGGCGGCTTCGATTCCCAGAGCGGGGTTCTTGTCGTTGATGTCCACAACCTTTTCAGTGGTGGGCTCGAGTCCCATCTGCTCCTGACAGATTGCCTTGATCTCTGCGTCGGGCTCAACGGGGGTCTTGCCGAAGTAACCGAGAACCATCTTTCCGTAACCATCGGCGATCTTCTTCCAGGGTCCGAACATGACGTTGTTGAAGGCCTGCTGGAAGTAGAACTGGGAAACGGGAGTAACGGAGGTTCCGTATCCACCCTTCATGACGACTTCGCCCATGGCCTTGGTGATGTCATGGTACTTGTCCATCAGACCGTTGTCACGCAGCATCTGGGTATTGGCGGTCAGAGCTCCTCCGGGGAGGGGGCTGAAGGGGATGATGGGGTTAACCATGGTGGCTTCGGGGGGCAGGAAGTAGTCTGCCATGCACTCTTTGAAAACCTCTTCCACTTCCATGATGGCATCGGGATCGATACCCAGGTCGAAGTCGGTTCCTCTCAGAGCGTGCCACATGGTCATGATGTCGGGCTGGCAGGTTCCGCCGGATACGGGAGCCATGGACAGGTCGACCTGTGTGGCACCGGCTTCCAGTGCGGTGACGTACTGCTGAATGGAAACACCTGCAGTCTCATGAGAGTGGAATACCAGGTTCATATCGGGACCGAGCAGTTCTCTGGCGGCCTTGATGGTCTCGCCGACGATCTTGGGAGTGGCGGTACCGGAAGCGTCCTTGAAACATACGGAATCGTAGGGGATGCCTGCATCGAGGATTCCCTTGAGAACGCCGATATAGAAATCCTTGTCGTGAGCCCCGGTGGCTCCGGGAGGAAGGGCCATCATGGTAACGACCACTTCGTGTCTCAGGCCGGCGTCGACGATACACTGACCGGAGTAGATCAGGTTGTTTACATCGTTGAGGGCATCGAAGTTACGGATGGTGGTGATTCCGTGCTTTTTGAACATCTTGGCGTGAAGGTTGATGATGTCTCTGGACTGAGAGCTCAGACCTACAACGTTAACACCTCTTGCCAGGGTCTGAAGGTCGGCATCGGGGCCGGCGGCCTTTCTGAAAGAGTCCATCATGTCGAAGGCGGACTCGTTCCCGTAGAAAATGGGGGCCTGGAAACGGGCTCCTCCACCGGCTTCGAAATGCTTGATACCTGCTTTGGAAGCTGCCTCAACGGCAGGCAGGAAGTCCTTGGTTAAAACACGGGCCCCGTATACGGACTGGAATCCGTCACGGAAGGCTGTACACATAAAATTAACGCGCTTTTTCATGGGAAACTAACCTCTTTTTAGGATTGGGTGTGAGCTTTTACTGCCGCGATGGCAACAGCGATTTCTGCGTCTGCGGACGATTTTCTGACAGCGGGAGCGGCTGGTTTTTCCGGCTCAGGGAAAAACTTCAGGACAATCCTGGACATTATATTGGTAGAAACGACCAGGAGAGCCAGAAACAGAAACACCACGGACATGCCGACAATGGTTACGATAAAACCACTTACCATTAGATGCTCCTCATATTATTTATTTTGATACCCCCGGTTCAGATGTCATCGTTTATGAAAAACAAACCGGAGACCTCTAAGTAATGAATCGATCACTATTTAGCGATTCAAGATCAAATATATCCTTTTAAGGCCCAAAGTGACAAGACCTGGAGAGCTATCATGAGAAGGTGGCTAAGGTTTTTTTTGTATTGTCTGACAATAGTGGAGAAATCCGTATTATTCCTTGCCCCCAAGGGGGCTGATCAGAAACGGATTCCCAGCCCGGCGAGCATATCCATAGTGGTGTATTCAAAATTTTCGGTTTTACCGGAGCTGGTCTCGAAGGAGCCCCTGTAGGAGGCGTATCCCATGTCGAAAATAAAGGAGAAGCGCACGGCGTCCCTGTAGTAAAAGGGAAGGTCTGTCCCGGCGCCGGCGAAGTAGTAGAGGCCCCCCTTCAGGCTGTCTTTTCCGTTTTTAAAGCTGTTATTGGCCTGAAAGAAACTGCCCCCCACGGCTCCCTTGATAAAGAATGGAATCTGAAGCCCCGGGACCTTCAGTTTGACCGCCGCATAGACCGGCTGCCAACTGATCTGGCCGTCATCCTCAACCTCCCTGGTAAAGAGGTAACGAAAGCCCCCTCCCGCATAGATGGTGTCGTTGAAGCTGGTATAGAACTCCTGCCCCACAGAGACTCCCGGATTCAGAACCTCGTGTTCATAACGGGTTACCGGGTCGAAGCCGAAGAAAGAGACGGAGTGCATATGGCTCTGCTCCTTGGCATGGAGGGAAAACAGGGAGGAAAACAGAAGGATGCAAATAAAGAAACCTTTTTTCATAATGCTCTCCATTATAGCCGAAACAGGGACTTCGTATTCAAGCATGACACATTCCCCCCCTATTTCTGGGTCAGATTGAATACGCCGTCCCACTCTTCCGGAGGCGGATCCTGACTGAATTTCAGACAGCGTTTCATATAGATCTCCGAGGGAGCGTCATCGTCTATTGTATTGTGACATTTCTTGAACATCTCACTGGCTTCGGACCAGGCGCGGTTTTCAAAAAATTCCAGTCCCTTGTGGAAGAAGTTCAGACCTTCCAGAACGTTGTCCGGAGTCAGCTGCCTCTCGTCTACAAGCTCGTAGAGACGGACGGGTTCGTTGATACCCACAACACGGACGCGGTCGAGTTGACGGACCGTAAAAAGTTCCCCCGTCTCCCGGTGGGTGGCGTCACTGACCAGTATCCAGGTGCCGTACTGTTTGTTGACACCTTCCAGGCGGGCCGCCAGGTTTACAGCGTTACCCATCATGGTGTAATCCATCTTCTGCAGGGTCCCCATATTCCCAACGACCATATTGCCCGTATTGATTCCTATTCTGGTCAGCAGAGGGCCCGGGCTCCGTCCTTCCTCAAGAAGTCTTTCATTCAGCTGGGCTTCGGCTTTTTTTATTCTGATGGCCGAACGGCAGGCCCTGATCGCATGGTCCTGGAAGGGTTGGGGAGCGCCGTAGAAGGCGATGATGGCATCACCTTCGTATTTGTCGATGGTCCCCTTCTCAGTCATGATCAGGTCGCTCATCTCCGTCAGATAGTCGTTAAGCAGGGTAACCAGGTTCTGGGGGGTGAGCTTTTCGGAGATGGAGGAGAAGCCTTTTACATCGGTAAAAACGGCGGTCATATGCCTTTCCTCTCCTCCCAGGGTCAGCTTGCTGGGATCGTCCAGGAGATCCTTTATGACGTCGTCCGAGAGGTACTGGGCGAAGGCGCTTCGGATAAATCCCTTCTCCCTGGAGGAGAAGATAAGGTTGACGCTGACTATGGTGATAAAGGAGAGAAAGATTGATATTCCCGGCGTGAACAGGGGGATGTAGATTCCGGTAAAGACGAAATTCAGAATCAGAGCTCCTTCGGTCAGTAACAGAAGGATGATGCCCGAGCTCAGTCCCCAGGCGGGATGGCTGAGACGGGAGACCACAAAGGCGGTGAGGAGGGACATCAATACGGCTACAAGCATGGGAATCCAGAGAGGCGCTTCGTCCAGAAACTGACCGGAGAGGATGGTATTGACCACAGCCGCGTAGAGTCCCATATTCATGTACTTCTCTTCAAAGGGGTTGACCCCGATATCGGTGGTGGACGTTCCCGAATATCCGATCACCGAGGTGGAGCCTTCAAGGTCCCTTTTCAGCATGGTCCTGAGTTCGATAATCTGTGCGATAAGGTCGCGGGATGCCGAAAAGACCTCGGGAGTGAAGGCAATCAGATCATTGTAGAAGACCGCCTGGTCCTCCGGGAGGTCGGGAAAGGTCAGGTAGTAGCTGAGTTCGTCCACAATATCCTGTTCGGCGCTTCCGTTGATAAAGGCATCCACTTCGGCGATAAAGGTCTCCCTCAGGTTGCTGTACTCCGCCATATCCATATCCCGGGTTCCGTTCATATGGTCGTTTCTTGTTTCCGTCAGGTAGTTGTGGAGCTCCATCAGGGGGTAATCGCCCGTAAAGAAGGGGGCATCCAGCAGCCCGTACTGATTCATCAGGTCGAGGTTGAAGGCCAGATCCTCCATAAGGCGATCATGCCGGTAGAGGTGAAAGAAACTGATATGGCGGAAGCTTTCGACGTAGTTCTTCGCCGGCCAGTTGATCATCATCTTTCCTGTCCGGTCCAGGGGGATCTCAATATCCTTGCGGCTCCCGTCGGTGATCTGTGCATTTCTAAGAATCAGGCTGTTCGCCGTTCTTTCCAGTTCGCTTATATCCATCAGCTGCAGAAGAGCGGAGAAGCCGAGCTGGGGATAGTACTCTCCCTGATAGTCATAGATAAGGTCTATTCTCCGGCGCACACCGTCGGGGTCAATATTCACCCTGGGATAACCGGCACTGACCGCATTGCTCAGAACCTGGTGGATCGCCGGTTTGATTTCTGCCGCGGAAGCGAATCCGTCAAAGCGTCCCTTGAACTTGGGATTGAGGGACACCTTTTCCTTCGCCAGTTCTTTCAGCGCGGGCGGGGTCGTCTCATCGATATCATCCATCATATTGACCGTACAGATCACATTCCCGAAGCCCTTGACGGCTCTTCCCAGATAGCTGTCGTTGTCCCGGGCAATCAGGCGGATCCTGTTCAAAAGCTCCTGCTTCCTCTGGTCGTTGATATCGTAGAGCTCATTCAGATAATCGGGGATCTCTTTCAGGGAGATTTGACCGTTCTGCAGGGCCTGGAAAAGGTCTGCCTCCTGCTGGGATATCTCCAGAAAGGCGCTGTCGAAGTGACCGGGGATCTGCTCTTCAAGATACTGGTTGTTCAGTCCCGCCGGGCTTTTATCGATGAACTCGATATCGAGGATGGCCCATGCGGCTCCCAGCTCCTTCATCAGGAGGAGGCCGTCGGCAAAGATATCCCGGCTCAGGGGATACATATTGATGTTGGTAATGGTCAGGTCGTCGATGTTGACCAGGACAAGGTCCTCATTCTCCTTCACTTCCGGTTTTAAACGGAGAAGCATGTCGTAGAGGGAGCTTTCTATGGTCTGTATCCCTTCCATGGTCAGCAAAAGGGAAAACGCGATAGACAGGAGCAGGGGGATCCCCAGAAAAAAGTACTTTTTGTTCATCGATGCCTCCGTCTCCATTATAGACGGAGACAGAAGTATTGCCAGCAAAAAATAAGCATATGGAAGTCTGTTTGTCCCGGGGGACGGATTTTTTTAATAAAGCTTCCGATTCCTGTCTATTCCCTTATGCATGAATCGGTTATATTAGGCTGTTATGAATGGAAATGCCCGGCAGAAAGGCGGTTCCGGCGGTCAGTCCGGCGCGGAACACGATCCTTTCCACCTGACTATACACACCCTGTCCAACGGCCTGACCGTTTACCTGTCCTGCCAGAATCACAAACCCCGTATTGAAACCCGTATCGTCATCCGTGCGGGAGCCGCACAGGATCCCCCCGATTCTACAGGGGCGGCTCATCTTCTGGAGCATCTGATGTTCAAGGGATCCCGCTCCATCGGGGCACTGGACGATGATGCCGAGCAGAGGGTTCTGGCTGAGATTGCAGACGCCTTTGAAGAGCTGCGGACCGTTAAAGACGAACAGCTGCGGTCCGCCGGTTTCCGGCGGATCGATGCCCTGAATCAGAAGGCCTCGACGCTCTCTCTGGCGGGAGAATATGACCGTATCCTCTCACATATCGGTGCCCGCGGGGTCAATGCGTTTACGGGAATTAACGATACAGTCTATAAATGCGATATCCCGACGGAAGAGCTCTCCCGCTGGGTGAGTCTTGAGGCCGAACGCTTTTCGGCTCCCGTTATCCGCTCTTTTCTGACGGAGATAGAGGCTGTCTTTGAAGAGTTCAACCAGGATCAGGACGATGACTTTTCCCGGGCCCGCGACCTTCTTCTGGCCCGCCTTTTTCCGGATCATCCTTATGGAAATCACTCCATTCTGGGAACCCGGGAGCATATCAAGGCGCCTTCTCTGAAAAAAATCGACGAATTCCGCAGAACCTGGTATCGTCCGGAGCATATGGCCATCTGTCTGGCAGGCGAGTTCGACCGGAAAGAGGCCCTTGCCCTGATAGAAGAGTCCTGGGGGAGGTGGACCCCCGAACCCGTCCTCCGGGCAGGCAGGCTCCCCGGCCCCGCCGGCCGGTACAGAAGCGGAGAGCGCAGGAGCCTGAAGGGTGCCGATTCCGAGTTTACCATGACGGGATTCCGCTTCGGCGGTGTCCGCTCGGAGGACTATGTTCCCCTGACCATGCTGGATCTTATCCTGAGCAACAGTCAGGCCGGTTTGATTGATCTTAACCTGGTACAGAAGCAGAAGATCCTCGAAGGGGGGAGCAGCCTCAGCTTTGTGGGAGATTACAGCTGGTTCGTCCTTTACGGAACGCCCGGGCCCCGGCAGAGTCTCGGTTCCGTTCACCGCCTGCTTTCGAAACAGCTGGATCTGATCCGCAGAGGAGACTTTGACCGCCGCCTTCTGGACGGGGTGATCAAATTCCTGGAGATCGAGCAGACCCAGGATCTTGAATCCAATCAGATCGTCAACGCCTTTGCCGAATGTTTTTCCGACGGTATCTCCTGGGCCGAATACCTGGGCCGTCTGGACAGGCTCCGGGCCTTCAGTGCTGAGGATCTGATACGCTTCGTGCGCGAAAAATTTCACGGGAACCACGTCCGTGTGGATAAAAGGGAGGGGGAAGACCCTTCCCTGGAGATGGTGGAAAAACCCGAGATCACCCCGTTGAAGATCGATTACGACAGGCAGTCGGAATATTTCCGTCGGCTGCGCAGCGATAATCCCGGCTGCCCCGAACCCGTCTTTTCCGACTATGACTCCCTTCTGGATCACAGGGCACTCGGAAACCAGCGGGAGCTGAGTTGCTGTCGGAACAGAAAGAACGATCTTTTTGAGTTGAGTTATATTTTCCCGGAAGGGAAGAGCAGTTCCCTGTGGCTCCCCATCGCGGGGGATTTCTTTCCCTATATGGGAGCCGGAGAGATGAAGCCGGAAGCGATTCAGAAAGAGGCCTTTCTTCTGGGGCTGGATCTCTCCTTTCAGGTTGATCTGGACCGGACCGTGTTCTCGGTCTACGGAAAGGAGGAGGATCTTGCCCGGGGACTGAACTTCGTCCAGAAGCTGATCAGGACCGCCCGGGGCAGCGGTCAGAGCTACAGGAAGTATGTTCTGGGGCTTTTGAAGAGAAGACGGGATGCCAAACTGAGCAAGAAACTCCTGCTTTCGGGAGGACTGTACTCCTGGGGACTGTTCGGGGAGAACTCTCCCTTCCGGGATATCCTTTCGGAAAAGGAGCTTCGTGCCGGGAGTGCGGAAATGCTGACGGCCGAGCTCCAACGTCTCTTCGATCTCCCCCACAGGATCTTCTATTACGGAAGCCGTTCTCCCGAAGAGGCGGCCGCCCTTATTGAGGACACCCATCCGGGCCGCGGAAGGACGGCATCTGTCCGGGAACGCAGGATCTATACAGAGCTTGAGGGAGAGGGTAAGGTCCTCTTTGCTCATCATGATATGATGCAGGCAGAAATCTACCGTCTGGCGCCGCAGAGGATTTTTGAACCTTCGCAGCTGGCGGGGATTCATCTGTTCAACGAATTCTTCGGAGCCGGTTTGAACTCCCTCTTCTTTCAGGAGATCCGGGAGGCCCGCGGCCTGGCTTATACAGCCTACTCCAGCATCTCCATACCCGAGTTTCCGGACCAGAGGCATATCCTTTCCAGTTATCTGGGAACCCAGGCGGATAAGCTGCCCGACGCTCTGGCCGAAATGGACCGCCTCTTTCTGTCGGCACCGGCGAAAAACAGGCTGTTTGAAGAGGCCCGCACGGCTCTGCTCAAGAGCCGGGCCTCCGATCGCTTTACCGATTCCGATCTGTTCTGGAGCTGGTGGGAGGCCCGTGAGCTGGGGCTGGAACCCGGATTCCGGGAGCAGGTCTTCCGTGATCTGGAAAGTTACACTCCCGCCGGTATGGAGAACTTTTTTAAAGAATCGGTCATTCCGGTCAAGAGCAACGTCCTTGTTCTCGGCAGCCGGGATGATCTGGATATGAAAACACTGGAGAAAAGAGGGGAGTTCAGGGAATTCTCTCCCGAGGAGCTTTTCAACTATTGACCCCTTTTTCCGGTACAAGCCGTGCTAAAATAAGGAAACTGTTTTAGTAAAGGGGAATACATGATGAAGAAAACGCTTTGCCTCCTGGGGGCTCTTCTCTTCCTGGCCGTCTCTCTATGGGCGGACGACTCAGTCCTTGGTCTCTGGAAAACCGTGGATGACAAGAGCGGCGAGATAAAATCCATCGTCAAGGTTTACGAGTATCAGGGGAAAGTGTTCGGACGCATACTGGTCACCTATGAGGAGGGACGTCTTAAGGATACTTATGATGATCCGGACTACAGGGCGGAAGAGGTCAAGGGACAGCCCTATTTCGCCGGTCTGGATATCATCTGGAATATGGTTGAAAAAGGGAATAAGTGGAAGAAGGGGAAGATCATGGATCCCAAAGAAGGGAAGGTGTATTCCTCCGAGATGTGGCGAGAGGGAGAGGATCTTGTCGTTCGGGGAAAGATCGGTCCCTTCGGCAGGAACCAGACCTGGATTGCCTCTTCCCCGGGAGATCTTCCTCCCGGCGTGGAGGAGCCCGGCTCACTGATACCGGTTATTCCTGATTACTGATCCTGCCTGTCTTCCTCGTCCCTTCTTCCGAGGGGCTCCGCCCCTCGGAAGACGCTACTCTTCGAGCTGTTCCTCCGGATAGAGAATCAGTTCCAGTCTGTTCTCATCGTTAAAATATCGTCTCACCCTGTCCTGAAAGATCTCCGCAGTGAAATAGCCCTCAAGGTCATTGCGGGCTATCACCTGATCATCACTCAGATCAAGGAGATAACGCCTCTCCAGTCTCGCCCTCCAGAAGCCGTTTCTCTCCTGCTGTTCTTCAAGATAGACGCCTCTGGCCTTGATCACATCCCTGATAATCCTCTTCTCCGTGCCCCTGTCTTTGATGCCCTGAATGATACTGTCTACCAGTTCGATAAGCTCTTCTGTTCTTTCGGGATCGCAGGAGAAGGAGATCATGTAGAAATAGTCTTCAAAGGGAATCCTGGCGGCATTGATGGATACCGAGGGGCTGTAGGTTCCGGCGGCCTTCTCCCTTATCTCTTCGGTGACCACCATCTGCAGAGCATCTGACACTCCCTGTATAACCTGTGTCTCCAGAGGGCTCCATTCCCAGGTGCCGGGGTAGATCAGGCTGACATAGCTCAGGGGATCCCGTCCGCTTTCAATGCTCTTTTCGATTCGACCGGAGGCGTATCGCATGCCTCTGTCCTTCCAGTTTTCACTTTTCTGTCCTGCGGGAAGGGAGGCCAGATAGCGTTTTACCAGAATTTCGGTTTCCTCTTCATCGTAGCTTCCTGTGATGAAGAAGGTGTAGCCGTCGGCTCCTGAGAAGCGCTCTTTGTAGAATGAGAAAGCTCTGTCCGGGTCTATCCGGTTTAAAATCTCACTGGTGACGGGACGGCTGCGGGGATGGTCCTGGTAGAGGGTCGCCGTCAGCATGTCCGAATAGCGGGTCAGGGGGTTGGCGTCTCTGTTTTCCAGTTGGGCGGCATATCTCCTGATATAGCTGTTCCATACCCCTTTGTCCTGGCGGGGCTCGGTAAAGTAGAGGTAGTTCAGCTGCATCAGTGCCTCCAGGTCCTCCCGACTGCTCTCGCCCCGGATTCCGCTGCTGAGGTCATTGATATAAGGAGCCAGAGAGACCGTGGTTCCTGCCAGAGCCCGGTCCAGTTCAAGCTTGCTGAAAGCCCCGGCTCCCCCCTGTTTCACAGTTTCCGAAGCAAAGGATGCGGAAACATAATCCTCGTCATCCGCAAGGGAGAGGCCTCCGGGAGCCATGGCGGAGAAAAGAACTTCGTTCTCCCTGAAATCCGTGTGCTTCAGAACCACCCTGGCCCCGTTGCCGAGAAGCCACTCCTGGGCATCCGCCTCTTCAAGCCGGCGTCGTGAGAGTATCTCCCCCTCTTCAGGCGGTTCTGGCATAAGAGCCTCTATCTGTTCCTCCTCGATTGGAGCCTCTGTTTCGGTCTCTCCCACCCGGTAGTTCAGTCCCGACAGGCGTATGGGATCGACGGGGTCGGTTTCATCGCTTTCGGGAGCCATGGTATAGACCACCCGTCCTGATTCACGGAGCCAGAATTCCGCTTTCTTCTGTATGTCTTCAAGGCTGATCGTCTCGATATAATCGTTGAAAACCTCCCAGAGATAGTCCATCCCGGGGGCGGGTCTTCCGTCCAGATAATGATTGACATAAGATTCAGCCAGCTCCACAGACTCCTGTCTGTTCCGGTTGTTGTAGAGGCTGAACATATAAGCGTAGAGCTCCCTGCGGGCCCGTTCCAGCTCTCCGGGAGTAAAGCCGTGATCCAGGATCCGTTTGGCCTCGGTCAACAGGCTTTTGTAACCTCTGTAGAGCTCCCCTTCCGGGGTTACGACTGTCATGTTATGAAATCTTTTATCCCGGGTCAGATTGGAAAAATCAATGTAGGCATAGGAAAAGGGCGGTTCTTCGGAGTTTTGAATATCCGTCAGCCGGTTATTGAACATGGACAGGTAGAGATCCTCCATCAGCTCATCCCGGTAGTCCTCTCTGTATTTGACATTTTCATTTTCAAACTTATTGAAGATAACCGCAGCCGTCCAGGTGGTCTCGGGATCGCTCTGGCTTGTATAGATGGTCTCTCTGTGAAGGGGGACGTCAATCTTTTTTCTTTCACGGGAGCGGGGAGGATTTCTGTAGGAGGAGAAGCGCTCAATGATCAGCTTTTCAACGGTTTCCGGATCAAAGTCCCCCACGGCGACAACGGCCATCAGTTCGGGACGATACCAGTCCTTGTAAAAGCGGCGAATCGCCTCGGGGGTCGTATTCATGATGGAGTCTTCGGTACCGATGGGAAGGCGTTCTCCGTAGAGGGAGTCATACATGATGTCGGGATAGGCGGCATTCATCATTCTCCGGGAAGCACCGAGGCCGCTGCGCCACTCTTCGTGGATGATACCCCTCTCTTCCTCGATATCCGCTGTGGTCAGGCTCATATGAAAGGCCCACTGTTCCAGAATATCCAGCCCCTTATCCAGGTTCCCTTCCTGGTCCAGGGGGATCATCAGTTTGTAGACCGTCTCTTCAAAGGAGGTATGAGCGTTGATATCGGGACCGAACTGCATCCCTATGCTCTGGAGGAAACGGACCAGCTCATTCTTGGCAAACTTATCGGTACCGTTAAAAGCCATGTGCTCCAGAAAGTGGGCCATGCCCAGCTGGTCGTCATCTTCCATAAGGGATCCCGCATTGACGGCGAGGCGGAGTATGGCTCTGTCCGAAGGACTCTCGTTCTTCCGGATGTAATAGCTGAGGCCGTTCTCCAGTTTTCCCGACCTGACGGTCGGGTCGAGGGGAACCTTCTCGGTCTGCCCTTCGGCTCCTGCATTTATGAGTATAAATATATTGAATACAAAAAATAAGAGATATCTTTTCATCTGATCCATTCGGCTCTCCATGCATGTAAACTACACAAAAAAAGACTGGCTTTTTCTATATAATAGGATATACTAACAAAAGTCATTTTATGGACTATTGTAACGAAATATTTAAAAAAAAAGTTCGAATCTATTTAAATCGTCATGGAAGGTGATTTCTAGTGACCATCAAAAACAAACTACTCTCACTTATTACTGTGTACATCCTCCTGTTCTGCGGAATTATCGGGCTGTACTTCCTCATCATGGCTCCCCTTGAACAGATCAAGGCGGAGAATGAATATCTTCTGGAGCTGAAGGACAGCATTCAGGACGAGCGCATCATGCTGGGCAAGCTGACGGGGCAGAGTCCCTATGTCAGGCAGGCTTCCGACTTTTACGAGCAGATTGATGTTACCAACCAGCGCTTTGCCGAAGTGGAAAGGATGGAATTCCTCCGCAAGATGAGTCCGGATATCGCCGAAGCTCTGGATATCATCAGCCGTTTGAACAAAATGAAGCTGGAGCGGCTGGATCAGCTGAAAAAGTCGGATTTGACCTTTCGGGATGAGGTGGAGGAAGTTTATATCTTTATCAACTCATTCACCTTTATGATGATCTTCCAGTCCAAACGTTTTCGGGAAATGGACAGTAGCAGCCGGGAATATGCCCTTTTCAACCTGGCGCTGACCAATTTTCTCTCGCAGTACAGCATCTATGAAAACGTTCTGGAGAGCTCGGTCTCCGTCATCGACGAACAGTTCTCTGTGATTGAACGTCAGGTGAAAAAGGTGGAGCGCAGAAGCCTGCTCTCCGCTCTGGTGGGAATCATCATCGTCATGATTCTTATGTTCCTCGGCTCCCTTGTCTTTACATCGCAGATCGTTTTGAATATCAAAAGTATCGAGGGAAGCATAGGCCGCCTCAAGGACGGAGATCTCCGGGAGACGGGGGTTGTGAAATCCCGTGATGAACTGGCCCGGCTGAACAGTAATCTCAGCCTGTTCCAGGACTCCCTCAAGGGAATTATCGACCGGATCAAAGGGGTTTCGGATGAGAATCTCAACATACGGGACCGGCTGATCCGCCAGGTGGAGGAGACCACCACCACCGGCCGCAATATGAAGATCAGCACCGACGAGATGAAGGGCGATGTCCAGCAGCTGGATGAAACGGCCCGGGACTCCTACCAGGCCGTAGAGGTCATTTCAGGTCGAATCGAGAATCTGAATCACAGCATCCTGGAGCAGAGCTCCATGATCGAGGAGTCTTCCGCCGCAGTCAACCAGATGATGGCCTCCATCAGCAATGTGGAGCAGGTCACCGTTAAAAAACTGAGTGCCCTGGAAGAGATGGTCAGCGCCATGGATGCGGGTAACGGTCAGCTGAAGGATACGACCCTGAGTATTCAGAAAATCAATAACAGCATCGATGCCATACGCAACATGATTTCGGTGATCGAGGATATCTCCTCCCAGACGAATCTCCTCTCTATGAATGCCGCCATCGAGGCCGCCCACGCGGGAGAGTTCGGCAAGGGGTTTGCCGTCGTAGCCGATGAGATCAGGAAGCTGGCAGAGGCCTCTTCCCAGAACTCCCGGGAGATCGGAAGCTCCCTGAATGAAATTATCGACAATATCAAAGAAGCAAACGAAACCAGCGATATGACCCTGACGACCTTTACCAAGACCGTCAGCGATGTTGAGGATCTCTTCTCTTCCATGAATGAGATCAGCCGCAGCATGGTCGAGCTGAAGTCCGGAGGAGACCAGATCCTGTCGGCCATGAGTTCCCTGCAGACCATGGCCGTAGAGGTCCGGCATGACTCGGAAAGCATGACCGAACAGTCCCAGAACATGATACAGTCGGTGGAAAACGTTCAGGCCATATCCGGTTCCGTCAGCTCCGGAATCACTCAGGTCGCTCAGGGAGTGGAGAATATCTCCACCGCTATCGAGAGGATTCAGAATATGACCGATACCATCGGCTCGGTTGCCGAAAGGATTGGTATGGAGCTGGACAACTTTAAGACCAGGGATGAGGACGGCCTTTCCGGGACAGAAGAGGGGGATGAGTCTCTCTCTTCGGATGAGAGCCCGGATGACAGTGAGCTTGATACGGCTCAGATTGTTGTCGATCCTTCCTCCGATGAGGATGATGCAACGGTCTGATCCCGCCCTTGTCTCATTGAAAACCGTTCATGCATAAAAAAAGCTGTCACTCAGGACAGCTTTTTTTATCGATGTATACCCTGACCGGCGAACCGGACAGGGATGGTCTTTTCAGAAACTAGCTCAGTGACTTCATCTCGGTCATGAATCCACGGAGCATCTTTCCGATGGACTCGATGGAGTGGCTCTGAACGGCTTCGTTCACCTGAATCAGCTCTACATTGTCCACCTGGTTGGAGGCGCTTGCCAGTCCCTTTCCGATGATGTCGGTTTCCACGCTCTTCATATAGTCGGCCAGCATGGGAACGGCGGCGTTGGCAAAAAGATAGCAGCCGTACTCGGCGGTATCGGAAATCACCTTGTTCATCTCATAGAGCTTCTTGCGGCTGATCAGGTTGGCGATCAGAGGCAGCTCGTGGAGAGATTCGTAGTAGGCGGACTCCTGCTTGATTCCGGAGGCGGTCATGGCTTCAAAGGCCAGTTCCACACCGGCCTTTACCATCGCGACCATCAGGATGCCATTGTCGAAGTACTCCTGTTCGGAGATCTCCATGTCGCCTGCGGGAGTCTGCTCGAAGGCGGTTTTTCCAGTCTCTTCTCTCCAGTTCAGCAGGTCCTTGTCGCCGGCGGCCCAGTCTTCCATCATGGTGGAGGAGAAGTGACCGCTCATAATGTCATCCATATGCTTTTCAAAGAGGGGACGGAGGATGGTTTTGAGCTCTTCCGCTTCCTCGTAGGCTCTGATTTTGGCGGGATTGGACAGCCTGTCCATCATATTGGTGATTCCGCCGTGTTTGAGGGCTTCTGTAACGGTCTCCCATCCGTACTGGATCAGTTTGGAGGCGTATCCCTTGTCCACACCCTTCTCAACCATTTTATCGAAACAGAGGAGGGAACCGGCCTGGAGCATACCGCAGAGAATCGTCTGCTCACCCATCAGGTCGGACTTGACCTCGGCGGTGAAAGACGAGAGAAGAACTCCCGCCTTGTGTCCGCCGGTAGCGGCAGCGTAGGCCTTGGCAATCTCCAGCCCGTCTCCGTTGGGGTCATTCTCGGGGTGTACGGCGATCAGAGTGGGGACGCCGAAGCCTCTCTTGTACTCCTCCCGAACTTCGGAACCGGGTGACTTGGGAGCGACCATAATAACGGTCAGGTCCTTGCGGATCTGCATTCCCTCTTCGATGATGTTGAAACCGTGGGAGTAGGAGAGGGTGGCGCCCTTCTTCATCAGCGGCATAACCGCTTCGATAACATTGCTGTGCTGTTTGTCGGGAGTCAGGTTCAGAACAAGATCAGCCTGGGGGATCAGCTCTTCATAAAGACCGACCTTAAAACCGTTTTCGGTGGCGTTGATGTAGGACTGTCTTTTCTCCTTGATCGCTCCCTCTCTCAGGGTGTAGGAGACGTCCAGTCCGCTGTCTCTCATATTCAGTCCCTGGTGCAGTCCCTGGGCTCCGCAGCCGATGATGACGACTTTTTTGCCCTTGAGTTTTTCGACGCCGTCGAATTCCGAGCGGGGAATGAGGCTGCAGGTTCCCAGCTGATCGAGTTTTTTACGCAGTGAAAGGGTATTGAAATAATTCATATTCATCCTTCTTTTTTACCCGGTAGGGCTTTGTGAGTTTATAGAAAAATAAACCCCGTTCGGTCACTTGTCAATGAAGGAAGGGGCAATCGGTAGTGGTAAATTCGGGAGGGGTTATTGCAACATCTGGAATATCCAATAGAGATACGCTGTTTTTGACAATAAACGTCTTTTCAGACCGCCGGAGGAAGGCGCTCCGGCGACAGGGCTGTCAGTCTCTGCCGACTCCCACCCCTGCGGCAATCTGGTAGTTTCCGGTCTCCCTGTTCCAGCCGAAGGTCAGAATAAAGGCCGGAATCGCAATCTCGTTGAGGTAGAGCTCTATCCCCGCCCCCGGCCCGTGATAGTACTCCTTTGTCATCAGATCGGATTCGTAGTATCCCGCCTCATAGAGGGCGCGGGCTGTCAGGGTTCCCCAGGGAAAGGAGAGAAGGGGCAGGCTGTAGCTGACATAGCCAAGGCCGTAGTGTTCCGCCCTGAGGTCTCCCGGCAGGGTGAAGCTGCCGCGGGCACCGCCCAGGGGAAACTGCTCCTGAACAGGGAGATTGTATGACCAGGCTCCCATGAGGGCGAATTTGAGCTGATGCCGCATCATGGGATTGAAGGCCGTAAAAAGCTCTCCCGTGATGGTGTAGAAGGGCTCTGTTCCGTTCAACCCTCCGTTGATCTGGTCCTCGGCCTCGGCAAAAAGACCGTACTGATAGGGGATATCGTAATAGAGATCCTTCCAGCGAATCCTGGTTCTGAATCCCAGGGCCTGAAGATCATCAAGATCGTCATTCCCTCCCGACAGGATATCCGAATAACTGTAGCGTCCCTCTCCCATGACGGTCAGACGTTCTGAGAAGGGATAGGTCAAGCCCAGGCCCAGCTTCAGGATGTTCTCTCTGTACCTCCGGATTACATCCTCCTCCGGATTCAGGGTGTCCTCGTCATTGATCCCCGCCTTGGCACTGACTCCCAGGATCATATCGCTTCCCAGGAACAGGGGATCCCTGTAGAAGCTCACTCCCGACCAACCGAAGCTGCCGAAGAAGACCCCCAGGCCCAGGGTTTTATTCATGCCCAGAAGATTGCTCTCTATACCCATCAGTCCGCCGCTCCAGCTTCCGTCTTTGGAGAAGGCGAAGAAGG
This sequence comes from Oceanispirochaeta sp., assembly GCA_963556075.3. GTDB lineage: Bacteria > Spirochaetota > Spirochaetia > DSM-2461 > DSM-2461 > Oceanispirochaeta. The sequence continues at coordinate 1,691,653 of CAUVYB020000002.1, forward strand.
GAATGGGGATCAGGGTCCACTTATCCCTGACATAGACATCGATAATGACCTCTTCATTCATAAGCCGGCTTTCCACACGGATCTCCGGATTGAAAATACCTGTTTCTCTCAGTTCCTGGATGATGGTCTCTTCGGTTTCTTCAGAGAACTCTCCGCCCATGAACACCGGTCGGATGATTCTGAGAGCCGTCTTCTCCGTTGTCCTTTTCAGCCCGTGAAAACGGATCTCCCTGATTATAATCGCCCGACCTCCCGGCAGTTCGTCCGCCCTGGCGTTAAATGGCGGTGGAAGAATGAGAATTGCGCAGAATATAAAAAATATCGATGTTTTCATAGGCCGTAATTGTACATCAGCAGAGGGAAAAGACAAAGAAAAACCCGCTCCATTCGGAGCGGGCTGGAACTAACGGTTCAAATCACGCGATCAGTCTTCTGTGAAGAAGAGGGATCTTTCTGTTTCCAGATCGAAGAAGTGGAGCTTGTTCAGTCTGGGGGTGAAGTGGACGGTGTCGCCAACTTTCACGTCGATGGTGGGCTCATTCTTCGTTGTGAAGGTGTGAGAGCCGGTGTTGATATGGAGCATGGTCTCGGCACCGAGAGGCTCAATAACAACAACCTTTGCGCTCATGTTGTTTTCTACGGGGGTGGTGGTGAAGTCAAGGTCTTCAGGTCTGATACCGACCAGAAGCTCTTTGCCTACATAGGACTTCAGAGTCTCGACTCTTTCGTCTTCGATGGTGACTTTCATACCTTCTTCGGTTACCACGATCTTGCCGCCTTCTTCGGTAACCTTGGCTACGGCGACGTTCATGGGAGGAGATCCGATGAAGCCGGCAACGAAGCGGTTAATGGGCTCGTTGTACAGTTTCAGGGGAGATCCGATCTGCTGGATGATTCCGCCCTTCATAACGACGATCTTGTCGCCCATGGTCATAGCTTCGACCTGGTCGTGGGTTACATAGATCATGGTTGCGGACAGTCTGGAGTGGAGAGCGCTGATTTCGGCTCTCATCTGAACTCTCAGCTTGGCGTCCAGGTTGGAAAGGGGCTCATCAAACAGGAATACCTTGGGCTTACGGACGATGGCACGACCGACGGCTACACGCTGTCTCTGTCCACCGGAAAGGGCCTTGGGCTTTCTTTCGAGCAGTTCTTCAATGTCAAGGATCTGTGCGGCTTCTTTTACACGGGTGTCGATATCGGCCTTGGGATACTTTCTGATCTTGAGACCAAACGCCATATTGTCGTATACGGACATATGGGGATAGAGGGCGTAGTTCTGGAAAACCATTGCGATGTCCCTGTCCTTGGGCGCCTCTTCGTTCATTCTCTTTCCATCGATCAGAAGCTCACCGTCACTGATGTCTTCCAGACCCGCTACCATTCTCAGAGTGGTGGACTTACCACATCCGGAAGGACCGACCAGTACTACAAATTCCTGGTCTTTGATGTTGATGTTGGCCTTATCAACTGCTTTAACGCCACCGTCATAGATCTTGGTGATGTCTTTCAAAATTACTTCGGCCATAGAATACCTCCATGGGTTTATTTTATTGTCCCCAATCCTATTATGGAAAACGGGATCTGTCAAATTTAAAATTCTGAAGGATGAGTGTCGATATATTGCATTTTCGGAGGCTTCCCCGGCTCTGCCGGGCTCTGAAACAGAGGCCGGCCGGAGACCGGGTTAACAGGAAAGGCTATTCTTCCAGGGTATCCCAGGGGTCGGGATTCTGGAGAAGCCATTTCCTGTACTCCTCCGGGAAACTTCGGGCCGTCCCTTCCAGCCTGTCTTTCACAAGGGGAAGAAAGAGAGACGTCCAGACCTTGCTCCACTGGGAAGGAATTTCCGGCTGGGCTGCAAATTCTCCCTTCCGCGGCGCAATCACGGCGGCTGAGGGGAAATATTCCGGCAGGAGCCGGATATTCAGCTTTTCCGAGGCGGATATACCGCCCAGAAATGTAAAACTTTCATCTCTGTAGCGGGAGTTGAGCTTCAGATAGTCCACCCAGGTCGATTCGCGGAGAAGCCATTCCAGGAAGGCGTCGGCACCCTCGGGATTCCGGGAATTTTCGGGCAGACCGATGGAGAGGATGTCGAGGGCTATCAGTCCTTTTCCGGGGTTGAGCAGCTGCATGGACAGACCCCGGGTAATCGTGTCCGGCAGAAGAGCCCATGCCGAAAGAGGAAGAACCGTAAAAGCACTCCGTCCCTCCATGACAAGTCTGTAATCGGGAATATATCTGTATTTGGCGGAATAGGCCTCATCCGCATCAAGGCCCCCGTTGACCTCATTGATCCAGTCGATCAGGGCGTCTGCGCTCTCAATGACAGGGAGGAAATCCGCATCCGATTCCATTCCGGTATTGAGATTGACTTTCGCATTGAACCATGTCTTCAGAAAACTGTCGGACCAGAGAGGGGAGAAGCCGCAGTGTATAAGGGCTTCGTCTTCAAGCTCGTTGAACTCTGAAGAGAGATCGGTCATCTCATCCCAGTCGATAAACTTGCCGTCATCTCCCGTCCCGGGGCTGCTGAGCACGGCCGGGAGTTCAAGGGACAGGGGAATGGTCCTGAGCTCTCTGTCTTCCACTCCTGTCTTGAGAATCGAAGGATATACGGAGGACACGAAGGATGAGGTTCTGTATCCATCCAGGTTTTTCATTCTTGTTTTATAGGCGGAGCTGTGAATGTCCCGGCCGATGATGACCTCATGGCTTCCCGGACCCTGGAGTTCTCCCTTCTCCGTGCCGGCATAGATAAAACGGGCATGATAATTCTTCTGGGTCTGGTTGAAAAGGTCGACCAGTATGGCTGTTTCCGCCGTATCCGAGTAGACGGTCAACTGAGGGTTTTCTTTCCTGCAGCTGAAAAGGAGGGGAACAAGGGCGCATAAAATGATGAAGCGGCGAATCATGACTTGACTGTAGGCGCTGTGCTCCGGGTTGTCAATAAGCCGGGGAGCCGTAATAATAGCCCATATGGTTTTTCGTAACTACAGCGATTATCTCAAATCAAAGTACGGAGGAACGGTCTACAGGATCGGAGTGGACGGAGGGTTCTCCTGTCCCAACAGGGGAACGGCACGGACCAATCCGGGCTGCAGCTACTGTGATGTCTTCGGCGTCCGGGCCGCCTGGCTGGGAGAAGAGGAAAAGGCCATGGAGGAGCAGATTCGAAGCTCCATGGCCGCTATGAAAAAGCGTTACGGAGCCAGCCGCTACATCCTCTATTTTCAGGCCTACTCCAGCACCTTCGCCCCCGTTGATAAGCTTAAGGCTGTCTATGACCACGGTCTTTCACTGGGGAATTTCGTCGAGCTTGTGGTTTCCACACGTCCGGACTGCGTGAATGAAAGGGTCGCCGCCCTGCTGGGCTCTTATAAAAAAGAGGGTTTCGACGTATGGGTGGAACTGGGGCTTCAATCCGCATGCGACGCCACCCTGGAAAGGATCAACCGGGGGCACGACAGGGCCTGTTTCGAGAGAGCCTTCAGGCTGCTGCGCGGTGCCGGCGTAAAGGTTGCGGTTCATCTGATCTTCGGACTGCCCGGAGAGGACGGTGATGATATTTTGAATACCGTCGACTACCTGGCCTCCTTGAAGCCGGAGGGGGTGAAATTTCATAATCTGCATATTCCCACGGGCTCTCCTCTTTACGGAGAGTATGCTCTGGGAGAACTCTCCTTTCCCTCCAGCCGGCGGCATGTGCGTTATGTGGCCGATGCTCTGGAAAGGCTTCCGGAGGATACCGTTATCATGAGACTGACTACGGATACCCCCGGGAAAAGGCATAAGATTCCGGGAGTCTTCCTTAACAAGTCCGCCGTATACACTCTTGTGAGAGAGGAGCTTGAGCGGCGCGGTAGCCGGCAGGGGGCTTTCCGGCCGGATAAGGCCTAAACGGCCCGACCCCGGGACAGAGGATTTTTTATCTCTCCTTCAGGGATTGAGTTTTTGACGAATGACGCTACAATATAAGATAGATTTTGGAGGATAATTCCGTGCCCGTTTTTGATTACGAGATATTTGATTTGCTTGATGAAGTCCGCAAGCACTATAAAAGCAATATGAGCAACTCCTATATCCGTTCGGCTCTTCTGTCCATGGATATGCCCTACGATCAGAGGAACGCCATCGAAAGCATTACCGATAAGCTTGAGATGTACCGGAATCAGGGGTATAAGTTTGAAGAGCTTTACAACGGCATTTATTCGCTGGCCGTCTTTATCTACAAGGCCCGTTTGGAGATCGTCCCCGGTCTAAAGAACAGCAACTTTCTGAAAGAAGCGTCCGCCCGCGACCGGGTGCTTGCCGGCATGGCCGCAGATAACCTCAACTCCAACCTTAATATTCTGGCCGACAGGGTGAACGAACTCTATCTGAAGGTGGTTCGTCTGGATGTGAAGTCTCACAAGGTGAAAAGCCCCGTCTACACAAGGATGCACGAACTTGACAAGCTGGGACAGATCCTGACCTCTACGGTTCCCGGTCTGGCCTGATTTTTCCGACCGCCCAGCGGGCGGCATCTCGGATTATTTCGTAATCCGAGTTCCTGTGTCCCTCAATAAGGGGAAGAAGATCTTTTCTTTCCGACCAGCCTGCCGAGACCAGGGCGTTGCGGATCAGAAAACGTCCCTTAATCCAGCCCATCCCCAGAGCACTTCCCCTCAAGCGCAGCTTTATCTCCTCTTCCGAATGACTCAGATAGAACTCCAGTTCCGGTTCGGGATCGAGTTTTCCCCTGTCTGTGGATACCCCTTCGGGCCTCTTTTTTCTGTTCCAGGGACAGATGTCCTGGCAGATGTTGCAGCCGTAGATCCTGCTTCCCCAGACCTCCTTGAGAGAGTGGGGAAGGCAGCCGTCCCGGGTGGTCCAGTGCTGCAGGCAGAGGCTGCGGTCCAGACGTCCGTCTGTCAATGCTCCTCCCGGACAGGTCTGCTCACACAGGCGGCAGCTGCCGCAGCCCTTCTTTACGGAATAAGCCGATTCAGAAGGATTTGTAAAAGAGAAGGGCAGGATCATCCCTCCCAGAAGCCCCCGGCTGCCGTACTCGGTGTTGATTATAAGGGTGTTGCGTCCCTGAAAGCCCAGTCCCGCCTTCAGGGCGAGTGCCTTTTCGGGAAGGGCCGAGTTGGAAAAGAAACGGACCTCCCGCTTCGTCAGAGAGGAGAAGGGGTCTCCGCCGTTTTTAAGTGCCAGTCTCATCCGGGCTACGATCTCTTTGTAGTGATTGCTTCTGGCAAAGGGTGCGATGAGGTCGCTGTCAGCCGAGGGGCGTTCCCTGAAGGGGAAAAAAACCATGACAATGCTGCCCTCTTTGTCAAATCCCGCATCCCTGAGGATCGTTTGCAGCTCATCGTCAGGCGGAACGGCGGCGGCCATGGAGAATCCCTGGTTCTTCAGAGATTCTATAATTGATTTACTGTTCAGTGTTTGTCCCGATTCAGGCATTTCTTCTCCGTTGACAGTTGGTATAATTTACCCTAAATTAAGAACATGGTCAAAATTCTCCCCCCCAGGTTTTCGGGAAAGATGGTGATATGAGTTTTTTTGAAAAGGTCCTGAACATCTTCGCCAATATGGGTGACGCCGACAGAGAGAAGAAAAGACTTCTCAAAGAGATCCGCAAGGATCTGAAAAAACGGGGCAAGTACTACCGTTTGAAAGGAAATACAGCCCAGCCGGCCCTGGCGAAACTATTCTACGATATCTACAAAGAGGTGGGGCCCGCACAGGTCCTTCTGGAATCCCTGACGGGATCGGATGTTATCAAGTCGGTTGTGGTTGAACATTTTCTCTCCGAAGAACAGATTGCCCTTTTAAGCTCTCTCTCCGAGGACAGCATCCGCCAGCGATGCAAGAGCGTGAAGAACCTCAAGGAGCTTCGGGACAAGATCAAGGATGAGCTGATCGAGATCTACACCTTTATCGATCTGCAGCTTGCCCGTCAGATCAATACCCTCTACAACGCCCTGATGGTGCTTCAGGACTTTATACGTTTCGACTACTACTTCCTCCTGAAAAAATTCGACTCTATGCTCCCCGAACGGGATTATGTCTACCTTACCCGCTTTGAGAGCATTAATGGCGAGTACATTCTGGACGATCTGAAGGATTTTGATTCTCTCCTTCCTTCCATGGAGCTTGATGCCGACTGGGAGACCATTCTGGATATCCTTTCCCAGTACCGGGATATGGAAGTCATCTCCCGGGACGGATGGAAGAAAGTACTGGGAATCCTCAAGGAATTGAGAAAAACCAGGATCATCAATCTTATGGTAAAGCATCTTGATGAAGATCCGACTTACAAGGCCCTTCCCGAAATGAACAGCTATGAGATCGTGGAAGACTATTTAAGTGCCGTCAAGAGGACAGCCGAGAACGCCCTGATGAGTATTGTGGGTGAGCGGAAGAAGAGTCAGAGGGACGCCATGCTGATGAGCGTTTTCGGGACCACCTCCGTTGTGCGGATGAAATACTACACGGAGAAGAGCAATATGGCTTTCTCCAAGAGAATCGACACGGGCTACAAGTATGTGGAGCCCATGAACTATCTGAAGGCCTTCTTCCTGGATTACTACAAGGGACAGATCCGTCAGGTGGTGGACAAGCTGCTGATCACCGGTAAGTGGACCACCAGTCTGGCCTCCCAGCAGTTCTCCGAGTCCTATCACCAGCTTATGTCTCTCTCCGATAGTCTTCTTACATTCGACAACAACCTGGCTGACGAGAGTGAGCTGGGCGGGAAGCTCAAGCGTCTGTCCAAGACGGCCGAGAGAGACAGGAACGCTCTGGACGCCATGAGCAATGTTTTAAAGAATATCAATGCCGAAGGATTGAGTATTATCAACGATTCGGTACAGAATCTGTTTGCCGTCGGAAAGAACATCAAGCGCTGTATCGACGACTTCAAAGCCCCCAAGCACGAGCTTGTGGTGAATTGGAAGGAAGTTGACATGATGGGCGAGCTGTCCATCCTTGATGAGATGACCGAGGTGTATAAGAAGATCTATTACTTCCTTCAGCTGATGCAGTACTACCTGAAAGAGGAATAGCCGGCTGCTGTGGGTACATCCAGGGGGCCTGACTGCCTGAAATGCGAGTATTTTTATGTAACCTGGGATCCCTTTTTTCCCAGAGGATGCAAGGTCTTCGAGATCAAGTCGAAGCAGCTCCCCTGTATTGAAGTGAAAAAGGCTACAGGCTTTCCCTGTCCCAGTTTCCGTGAAACCACCCGGCTGAAGAAGATTGATGAAGAACACAAGACCGATCTCTCCGTCTGAAAAGCTATGCGATCCGGTCTGAAATGGAGTTATTATGAGTTTGAACTGCGGTATCGTGGGACTCCCCAACGTGGGTAAGTCCACCATCTTTTCCGCCCTGACCGCCGCCCCCGCCGAAGCGGCCAACTACCCTTTCTGCACCATCGACCCCAATGTAGGCATCGTATCCGTTCCCGACGAGCGTCTGGACAGGATCGCCGAGATGGTCCCCGCCGACAAGGTGATTCCCGCCGTCGTGGAGTTCGTTGACATCGCGGGGCTCGTCAAGGGGGCCTCCAAGGGAGAGGGCCTGGGAAACAAGTTTCTGGCTAATATCCGTGAGGTGGGCATGATCGTCCATGTGGTTCGCTGCTTTGAGAACGAAGACATCGTTCATGTGGACAACAAGATCAGCCCTGCCGACGACATCGAGGTCATTAATATCGAGCTGGCCCTGGCGGATATGGGAACCGTTGAGAACAGAATCACCAAGAACGAGCGTTTCACACGTGCCGGCGACAAGCAGGCCCGGGAAAGGGCTCTCGCCCTCAAGCCCCTGCTGGAGAGGCTGAAGGACCATCTGGGCGAGGGCAGGGCCGCCCGGGCCATGGGACTGACCGAAGATGAGCAGGAGCTGATCCAGGATCTCCACCTGATTACCATGAAGAAGCAGATCTACCTCTGCAATGTGGATGAGGATGGTCTGGAGTCAGAGTCCGAATACGTCAGGAAAGTAAAAGAGATCGCTGAGGCCGAGGGCACGGAGGTGGTGGTTCTCTGCGGAAAGCTGGAGGCGGATATAGCCGCTCTGGACGACCCCGAGGAAAGAGCGGTCTTTCTGGAGGAGGCGGGGCTGGCAGAGTCCGGTCTCAGCCGTCTTATCAAGACCACCTACAAGACCCTGGGACTGCGCACCTTCTTTACCGTCGGAGGCGTGGAGAACAAGGCCTGGACCTTTCACGAGGGTATGAAGGCTCCCCAGACTGCCGGTGTCATCCATACCGACTTTGAGAAGGGCTTTATCAAGGCCGACGTCTACCACTGCGACGACCTCTTCGAGTCCGGCAGCGAGCAGGCCATCAAGGCCGCCGGTAAGATGCGGATGGAAGGCAAAGAGTACCTCGTCCAGGACGGGGACGTGATGTTCTTCAAGTTCAACGTATAGTCAATAGATCCTTATTTCTGTTAAAAAGTGAACGGGCTGCCGTTCCGGTCTCATGAAGAGGTCGGAAGGGCAGCCTTTTCTTATCTCAAGAGAGTAAAAAAAGCCTTCTGGGAGTTGATATTATTTGTATTCTGGTGAATTTAGAATCTATAATTTTATTGCCTGAGAAAAGGAGGGGTCTATGCATACGAATGATCTGGTGGACAGTGCTTCCGGCCAGCTGAAGTCCGTTATGGAATCCCTTAAGGAACTGAGATCGGAAGTCCGGGATTCCTCAAGGAGTATCGAAGAGAGACTGGAGTCTTATCAGGATATTATCGCCGCGGAAGTCGGCGACACCATATTGAGCAGGATGAGGAATCTTGAGCGTGAATCAGGTTTGAAGCAGCTTTATATCAAATTTGAAGGCAGCAATCCCTCCGGGTCACAGAAAGACAGGATCGCCTTCGCCCAGGTCGATGACGCCCTGCGCAGGGGCTACCGGGAAATCGTTTTTGCCACTTGCGGGAACTATGGTGCCGCCGTCGCCTTTGCCGCCTCTCTTGCGGGTATAAGCTGTACGGTGTATATACCGGAGAGCTATCATACGAAAAGAGAGACTGAGATCCTGAACTTCGGAGCCAGGATTGTCAGAGCCGGCAAAGACTATGAAGACTCAGTATTCCTTTCCAGCCGGGAGGCTCTGGAAAATGACTGTTATGATGCGAATCCCGGAGGGGCCAACACAAATCTGCAGATCAAAGCCTATGCCGAGATTTCTTATGAGATTTATGACGAATTGAGAGATGCTCCTGCAGTGCTGGCTGTTCCGGTCTCTAACGGGACGACTCTGACAGGTCTGTACAGGGGATTCGTCTCTCTGTACAGGAGGGGGAAAACATCAAGGCTCCCCAGGATCATCGCCGGTTCAAGCTCAAATAAAAATCCCATCGTCGTGTCCTACAGAAAAGGTCTGGACTATTGCGAAGACCTGGATCCGGCATCCGTCAAGGAGTCTGCGGTGAATGAACCTCTGATCAACTGGCACTCCATAGACGGCAATATGGCTTTGAGCGCGCTTCTGGATTCAGGAGGATGGGCATCGGATGTAAGTGATAAAAACATGATGAAATACGCAAGCTTTATCAAAAAACAGGAAGGGCTGTCCGTCCTCCCGGCTTCCACGGCCGGACTGATTGCCCTTTTGAAATATCATGAGCGGAATTCCCTCCCGGGGGACCGCTACGTCGCAGTCGTTACAGGGAGAAAATGAAATGGGTATCGATGGAAATGCTGTTGTCTACTGTGAGGGAGCCTTTGATTCCACCTATGGGAAAACGGCTCACGGTCTTGTCCGCTTTACGCAGAGGTACAACATCGTCGCGGTTGTCGACAGTACGCTGTCAGGTGAAGACGCCGGAGTGGTTCTGGACGGCAGTCCTAAGGGCATTCCCCTGGTGGCTTCCCTGGAAGAAGCCTTCAGAGTCGCGAACTCTCAGGAACTGACGCTGACGTATTTTGTTCTGGGAATCGCGACGGACGGCGGCTATATGACCGATGAGATACGGACCGCAGTGATCGAGGCTCTTGAATCGGGACTGAATGTCGATTCGGGCCTCCATGATTTTCTGAGTGATGAAAGTCATATCTCCCGGCTGGCCGAAGCCAGTCATCTGAGCCTCCGGGATATCAGAAAAACAGACGGTATGAACAATCATATGTTTTCGGGAAAAATAGAAGAGGTCGAGGCCGTAAGGATCGCTCTGCTGGGCACGGATTCGGCCATCGGAAAGCGGACGACCGCCTGGATTCTGGCTAATGCCATGGCGGACCGGGGCCTGTCTGCGGAGTTTATCGGGACCGGTCAAACCGCCTGGATGCAGGGGGCCGACTACAGCATCGTCCTGGATTCTCTGCTCAACGATTATGTCAGCGTTGAACTGGAGCATATCGTCTGGAGAGCCTGGATGGACAGGAAGATGGATTATGCCATCATCGAGGGGCAGGGGAGTCTGATGAACCCCGGATATCCGGGCGGATTTGAGATCCTGGCTGCCTGCCGGCCTCACGGTATCGTTCTGCAGCATGCTCCCGCCCGGACAGAGTACGACGGCTTCCCGGGCTACCCTCTGGACCCGATCGAGGATCAGATCCATGCCATCGAGTTTCTGTCCAAAAAGCCGGTACTGGCCGTAACGGTCAATCATGAGGGCATTCCCCGGGAAAGAATCGAAGGCGAGTGCCGGGCGCTTGAAAGCAGGCTTGGGCTGCCGGTTGTTGATCCTCTTGTGGAAGGAGTGGATCGTATAATTCCTGTTCTGGAAGATCTGAAAAAATGAAAATTGATGATTTTGAAATTATAAAACTGTCCATGGCGATGAAAGAACCCTATGAGGTGGCCTACGAGACTTTTGACAAGGCGGATAATCTTCTTATCAGGATCAGTGCAGGTGATCTGCATGGCTGGGGCTGTGCCGCACCCGATCCGCATGTGACCGGGGAGACCATTGAAAGCGTCTATCAGGCTTCCCGGGACATCCTTCCCTCTATCCTTTCTAAAAGAGATCCCTTTAGAAAAGCGTTGCTGATGAAACATCTTAGAGCGGCGACTCCGGGGATGTTCAGCCTCTGGGCCGCCGTCGATATGGCGCTCTGGGATCTACTGGGAAAGCAGGCTCGCCTTCCTGTCTGGAAGATTCTGGGGGGCTTCAGGGAGAGCATCAGCACCAGCGTGACCATCGGGATCTGCGGTATCGAGGACACTCTGGAAAAGGCTCGGGATTTCAGGGATCAGGGATTTCATCTTCTCAAGATCAAGGGCGGAAATGATGTCGCCCTGGATATTGAGAGACTTCGTGCTCTCCGTTCGGCTCTGGGGGGAGAGCTGAAGATCCGCTTCGATGCCAATCAGGGCTACTCTGTGGAGGAGGCCCTCCTCTTTGTGAACAAAATAAGAGAGCTGGATATTCAGCTTTTCGAACAGCCGACGGTTAAATCCAAGCCGGATCTTCTGGGGGCCGTTACAAAAAAAACGGATGTTCCCGTGATGGCTGATGAGAGCCTCCTGTCTCTGAGGGACGCTTTCTATCTTGTGAAAAAGGGCCTGATAGACCTTATGAATATTAAGCTGATGAAAGTGGGGGGGATCACAGAGGCTGTTCAGGTGGATGGACTGGCCAGGGCCGCGGGCGTTGAGGTTATGGTCGGCTGCATGGATGAGGCGGCATTGGGCATCTCGGCGGGCCTGCACTTCGCTCTCAGCAGAAAAAACATCCGCTTTGCCGATCTGGACGGTAATATGGGACTGATTGATGATCCGACAACAAACTGTATTTCTCTGGCAAAGGGGCGTCTTTATCCATCCCCCGAACCGGGCTTCGGCTGGTCCGGATTGTAGGGACTTATGATTTTCGGAAAGAAGAGCAGCCTCAGGATCCGGGAGCTTTACAGGACCGAGGGAGAGCAGGTCAATATCGATGTGAAAATATCGGGATACGATGATTTTTTCAGCGACTGGGATTACGCACCGGTCAGGATGAGAGATCTGAATGACGATCTGTACTCCTATCTGCTGGACTGCTGCATGGAAATCCCCGAACGATATGTAATCAGGATCGTCCTTCATCTTCCGGAAAGTCTGAAAGACGGGAGAAAGGAAGAGTCCAACAGAACGGGATACAGAAACTACATGAAATACAGGTTACGGGTCAACACACGGGAGAGGAAGGCGGAATTTCTCAGGACGGGCTGGTGCCTCCTGTTCGGCGTCCTCTTTATAGGGGCCGGATACTTTCTGGATCATTACGGCAGATCATTCTATGTGATCAGTATCCTTAAAGAGGGCTTTTTTATAGGCGGATGGGTTCTGTTCTGGGAGCTCTTCTCCTCTCTTTTCTTCAATGACCGTGAGATCCGCCGCAGGATCTCCATGATCCGCAGGCTCCATAAGGCCGAGCTTCTTTTTCTTTATCAGAAATAATCTCCGCCGTTTTACCGGTCCAGGGCTTTGACGGGCCGGAACCCGGCGGAGGCAGGGACGAAGCTAAACGGACAGGGGGTAACAAGACATAACCGTGAGGTAGGAGATCAGGTAGGCTATGGAACTTTCGGCCCCCTGGTTTCTGTTCACTCCGAAGGCTTTGAGACCGTCGTTGCATCCCTTGGTTTCATAGTCGTAAAGAGGCACTCTCAAGTCGTTCTCTCCCATGAACCACATATAGGAATTGAACATCTTGTGGAGATAGGATTTGTCGCCGTCTGTCAGATAGGCTTGATAGTACATCAGGATCAGGGCCATGACATTCAGAGGCTGCTGATCGAACTGCGAGGGAGGGCCGTCCTTGTGAAACCAGTTTTCCGAGCCGATGGGGGATATGTAGTCTTCCCTGTATACCTGACGGTCCAGGAAGGCGAGGGATTTTTCCGCGACCTCTCGGGTCTCGTCATCTCCGGTGAGACCGTAGGCGCAGTACAGGGCATAGGGGAGGAGGCCGTTGTCGTAGGTCAGGGAGGGCTCAAACCACTGCCACTGTTCGTCGGCCTGTTCTCTGAAGCGGCCGACCATCTTTGCCGCCAGTTCTCTGAGCAGCTGTTCCGCCCTTTCGTCCCCGGAGAATCTTTTGGTCCAGTGGCTCAGGCCGGCGATGGCGTTGGCCTGCCCCCTGAGGGTCGTCAGTTCTCCAATCTTCCCCAGGGATCTTCTGAACAGATCGCTGCCCAGCTCGTAGAAACTGTCGGAGGGAGAAATACGGACCAGGTAGCCCAGTGCCCAGATCGTCCGTCCGAAGGCGTCCTCCGATCCCGTTTCATCCAGGAATTCCCGGCTGTAGGAGAGGAAGTTCCTGAAGCTTCCGTCACTGTTCTGCATATACTGGATATAGCTGAGATAGCGGGACATAAGAATCAGGGTCTCCGGTTCGCTGAACTGCTGGTAGGCCATGGCAGTCATAAGAAGGGCGCGGGCGTTGTCGTCCAGGCAGTAACCGTCTCTGAAGTTGGGGATGTTGAATTTGGCGTGCTGGAGAATCCCCGTGGAATCGGTGATACGCTGAATGTGGTCCAGGCTGAACCGGGGCAGAAGGAGAGGTCTTATCTCGAAATCCTCCTCCCTTTCCGGTACGTTGTAGGACGCCGCCGCGTCGCGGCAGACCGTGACGATCTTTTTGCCGATTTCAGGCCAAGAGGTCTGTTTTCCGAACTCAAAGGCGAGGTTCCGCATCTTCTTCAGCTTTCCGGGGTCATTGAGCAGTTCGAGAAGCTTTTCCGACAAGCCCCGCGAATCCTTGAAATAAAACAGCATGCCCCGTCCGTCGGCCAGTAACTCTCTGGCGTGCCAGTAGGGGGTGGAGATGACCGCCGTGCCCGCTCCACCGCATAGGCAAGGGTTCCGCTGGTGATCTGGGCCTCGTTGTGGTAGGGGGTCACATAGATATCTGTGGCAGTGAGATAGCTCAGAAGTTCTTCAGTCTCCACAAAGCGGTCGTCGAAGTAGACGTTTTTCGTGAGAGCGAACTGCCTGATCAGCAGCTTGAGATAGTTCCTGTACTCCTCACCCGATGTCCTCTGCACTGAAGGGTGGGTCTTTCCGACTATGATGTACAGAAGGTCAGGATGTTTTTCCACTACCCGGGGCAGGGCTTTGATGACGGTTTCAAGACCCTTGTTCCTGCTCAGCAGTCCGAAGGTCATCAGCACCTTTCTCTTTTCCAGGTTGAACCTTTTCTTGTGAAACAGCTTGTCCGAAAAATCAAACGCCGGAACGCCGTGGGGAATGACCGCTACCTTTTCGGCGGGGATGCCGTATACCGAATGGAGGATCTCGATCGCCAGGCTGTTCATGACGATGATCTTTTCTGAGTGCTTTCCGATTTCCCGGATGATGTTCTGTTCGTTGTAGGACGGATTCTTCAGTATGGTATGGAAGATAGGAATCAGGGGCACTTTCAGCCTGTGGATCAGGGGGAGAATGAATACACCGCTGTTTCCCCCGTAGATTCCGAATTCGTGCTGAAGGAAGCAGACATCCGGTTTCAGAAGGTTTATGTATTTGACCGCCTGCAGGTACTCCTGAGGTTGGTTCTGGGCAATGGTTTTGACTACAGGTTCCGGATAGGGATATTCCCGTCCCTGGTTATTCATGGCGATGACGAAGATTTCATTCCCCGGCTCCTCCCGCCGGGAGGGGGATTCCGTTATGGACTCGATAAAGTCTCTGGTGAAGGTCGCTATGCCGCATTCTCTGGGAGGATAATTTCCGATACAGGCTATTTTCATCTCTTCTTCTCCTCAGTTTCCATCTCCTCCGGGATCCGTCATTCCGCCGAGAGCTGATCCAGGACCTCGTCAATTTGGAGGGAGGCAAACGTGGAGGCCGAGTCCGACATTCCGTAGGGGATGATCAGTTTTCCGTTGTGGATCAGCTGGCCGCAGGAGTATACGACGTTGGGAACATAGCCTTCCCGCTCTTCATCGTCGGGAATCAGGATAGGGTCCTTCAATCTGCCGATCACCTTCTCCGGGTGTTCTTTGTCCAGAAGGGTTATTCCCAGGCAGTACTCTCTCATGGCTCCCACTCCGTGGGTGACAAGGAGCCATCCCTTCTCTGTTTCAACGGGAGACCCGCAGTTCCCGATCTGAACCAGCTCCCAGGGAAACTCGGGTTCTTCGATCTTTACCGCACCATGCCAGGTCAGAAGATCGTCGGAATACATGACATAGTTGCAGAACCCGTCTATCCTCGACACCATGGCATAGCGGCCCCCTATCTTTCTCGGAAAGAGGGCCATTCCTTTGTTCTGGACGGCTTTGCCGTGAAGAGGTCTGACGGTAAAGTGGTAAAAATCCTTCGTCTCCAGCAGCTTGGGCAGGATGGTGAATCCGTTGTAGGCGGTAAAGGTGGCATAGTAGGTGACACTCTGGTCGTCATCGGTAAATTTGACAAAGCGAGCGTCCTCGATGCCGTTGCTCTCGGAGCTTGAAATCGGATATATGACCCGTTCGGAAATAGTCGTGTTTCTGGAAAAATGTATGTCGTAATGGGCGTCGGCCAGCCAGATCAGCGAGTTGATAACGTTTTTCTTTGATACGGACACATCGGTATTTTTTACGGCCTCATGGATGCTGCGCTGCAGATCTCCGAAGGTGAAGTAATCATTGAGAGGACTCATAATCCGGTCAACGATCTCCTTGTGGATATCCATTTCGTCCAGCTTCTGCATATAGGTCGTTTTTTTATATTCCCGTATCTTTATGATTTCGGGCATCTCCACAAGGTCGTTGATTTTTCTGAAGTGGAGCCTGTTATGGCTGTCGATAATGCCGCTGCGGAAGACGATGGAGGAAATATGCCCCTCTCCGGTGGCCCGGAAGCTCACTATCACCCGTTTCTGACCCTCTTCCAGATGATCCTGATTGGGATCTTCAATAATGGACGGGTTGAAGAAGGCTGCCGATTCGATGGAATACTCGTGAGTAAAATAGGCGCCGATCAGACGACGGCGCCGCTCAGAGAGGTTTTCAGGATCGATGTCCATATCTTCCAGGTAATGAATAATGTTTCTGAAGTGTTTTTCAAAAACGCCGTTGATATCCCTGTGTCTGTTGGCATAATCGGCCAGTATGCCGTTCAGACGTGTCTCCACCTGACTGTCTTCCATTTTTATTATCTTTTTTAACAGGAGACGGCAGCGCTCTTCGTTTCCGGCAATAAAGAACTTGGCTATGACTCTTTTGGAGTCGGGATAAAATCGGTTGGTAAAGCGGTTTACATGAACACTCATACGGCACCTCTCGTATTAATGAATATTAATAAAAGGTCCCGTCAGTTCTCAAATTAATTTCAGCAGAATTTCAAATTCTTCAATCCTGAAAAGGCATCTGCGAAAAAAGTAGCACTTCGGTGTGCTTCAGGCTCTGTTGTCGGTACGCTCCCGGTATGCGGCTGCCCTTTCCTAAAATCCGCCGCCCGGGGCCGGAGGGACGACGAAAAAACTGTCGTCCAGCAGGAAATCGTCCATTAGATCGTCAGAGGGCGTCAGACTGTGTCCGGAGGACTGCTTGTCGATTTCCAGGAAGATTTTGAAGTAGTAGCGGGCCAGGGTCAGCTTCTCGATGAACTCGTTCTGTCTCTTCTCGTAGATCTGCAGGGTCCGCCCTGCTGTTTTGGAGAGCCGTTCGGTCTGTCCGGGACTCTTCCCCACGATATCCGTCAGGTCATAGAGGGTGTAGAAGACATGCTCCATGACGGGCAGGCGGGAGCGGAGGCGGATGATGCCGTTGCTCAGGGCAATCTTGTCCTTGGTGGCGTCGCCCATGGACATGGTCTGTCCCTTTTCGATGATCTTCTCCCATTTCCGGAAGATCTCCTGTTTGGAGTCGAGCTCGGTGAAGGACTCCAGGAAGCCGGGAGCCGTTTGCAGGTAGAGATTGGCATAGTGCTCCAGTGAGAGGACCCCGTTGATCATCAGGGCTTCCATACGCTCTTCGTTCCAGCTGCGGGTGTAGTCGTCGATCTCTTCGGCGGCCAGAGCCCTGATCGCGGCCTGTCCCGAGCTGCTGGTTTCATAGATCTTACCCGGCTGAATAAAGGCGTCTTCCCCGTCGGTGGTACAGACGACCTTCCCCTCCCGGCAGCTCACCATCATGGCCGTATCGGGAGCCGTGTTGACCGTAAAGGTTGTTCCTCTGATTCCCATGACCGAGGAATCGGTTTTGACATTGAACTCCCCGTTCCGGATCAGGGTCGCCGCTCTGGTCCTGACGGCGCCTCTGTGAAGGTTAAGAGTCGTTTTCTGACTCTGTCTTGTCAGATTGTGTTCGATAAAAAGGGTGGTCCCCTCCATCACCTTGATGGAAATGTCGGGGCTGACAGGGGTTTCCAGTGAAAGCTCCACATAGCCGTCGGGACCGGTGTGCAGGATGTCGTGGGTGTAGAGCTCGGTTCCGTAGTCGATCTCGCTCTCATTGAGGAAGCTGCCGTTTCGTGAAACCTGCACCTCTCCCATAATATCGACGATGACGGCGCTTACGTCCGCTGAAAGGGGGACGGTCAGTGTGAGGCATAGCAGAATAAACAGAGAAGCTTTCAGTCTTTTCATAGTCTCCCCGGTTGAAGTTCTATTAATATACCCCCCTGGCGGATGTTTATCAATTTGCTTTGCAGAGAATTATGACTCTTTTCTTCTCAGAACAGCTGTTCTTTAAACAAAAAACCGCCTCTGGAGAAGGCGGTATTTCAATATTCAGTCCTTACAGCAATTTATTCGGGTTTCACTGAAGACTGAAGGGGGTTGGATTCCAGATCGGCTTCCAGCCGTCTGAGTGCTTCATCCGCCTTGAACTCGGCAAACGCGGCGTCCTCGTTTCTGCTGAAGATATCCTCAACCTCTTCGGTGAAATTGGCCTTGGGGAAGGACACCATGGCGTACCAGGTCCCGTCCACGGCGGGGTATACCTTTTCGGTTACGGCGTTCCGGAGTTCAACATCGGCGACCTGTTTGGAGACGCTCTCTACAAAGTTAATGACCTGTGTATTGCCGTCGACACCCGACTCCTGGGCGTAATCAGACATAGAGGCTTTTACCCTGGAGCTGACCTGAAAGGCGATGTCCTTTCTGGCTCTGGCGATAGCGGTATCTCTGGAGAGGCTGTCAGAGCTCATCTTGGCCATCCCGAGTCCGTAGATAGCATCTTCGGCTACGGGGGGAAGCATAAACCAGTCGGGTAGGTCCCGTCTCATCTGCGGATCTTCCTTAACAGGTTCGGGCGCCGCTTTTTCTGCGGGTTCTTCGGGTGTGGAAGCACAGGCTCCCAGGATAAACAGTGCTAATACAGAACTGATAATAAGCAGTGCTTTCTTCATTTTTCAGTCTCCTTAATCGGATATTTCTTTAGACCATGTTCTGTTCAGCATTGAAAGAACATCGGGTCCGCTCAATATAGTATAGTTCAAAAAACACAGCGTACAATAGTTGTTACAAATAAAATACAAAGTTCATATTTTTCGGCTGCAGAGTGCCGTCGGAACCCTAATTCCCGTAGCCGTTTTTTCTTTTCCAGGCCTCGAAGGCTCTCATCTCCTCTTCTCTGTATTTGCGGAAGGCTTCCATTTCCCGTCTGTAGTACTCCCTGAACTGCTGCATACTGTATTCGTAATCGAAAAAGTCGCTTCTGTGGTAATTCCCGTCGAACTCCTCCCGGTCCTCTTCGTCCAGGATGATATCGTCCTTCTCTTCAGGAACCACCGTTTCGTCCGGAGGACCGGGAACGGGCTCAGGCCTTATCTCTTCCTTTTTCTCCTTGAGAATCCCGATCCCGTCGGATGAGGCCCCCTCTCCATAGTCGTTATAGGCCTGAATGCTGTAGTAGATGATTCCGGATACCGTCAGATCTGCAAATCCGGCATCCCGGAAGCTGGTGTCCCGGGAACCGCCTATCTTCATGAAACTCTCTTTGTCCGGATCCCAGCGGTAGATCGAGTATCCCCGGGCCTCGGCAACGGCGTCCCAGCTCAGTACGGGGCATCCCTCTCTGAAGTTGTGGGACAGCCTGGTGGGGATGCCCGGAGGACTCTTTTTTCGGGCGGTCCAGCCTTCGATGATCTCGCTGTAGCCGCTGCCCATAAGACCGCTGCGGCCCCTGCGGACGCTCTGTACCGCATAGACGTAGTTGACTCCCGGAAGCAGTTTTTCATCGCTATAGGCGGAAGATGTACTTCTGCCCAGTTCGTTCAGGACGCCTTCCTTGTTCTCCACCCTGTACACGATATAAAAGTCGGCTCCCGCCACATCCGTCCAGTCCAGAACGATCCTGTCTTCAAAGCCTCCCATGGAGGCGGAAAGGCCTGAAGGTGCGGGAGGAGCGATCTCCTCCGCCGGGCTGTCGATGATATCGTACATGACGGCGCAGTTGTAGATGCAGAGGGTTTCGAACAGATCGTAGTCCAGCCAGATAAAGCCTCTGTCTCCCCAGTCTTCGCCCCAGGAGTTGACGATCCTCAGGGCGCCGAATTCATCGTCGTACCCCACGATGCACATGGCGTGACCGCCTGTCGGTTTTCCGGAAACCCTCTTGTAGATCCCTCCCTTGTAATTGTAGAAATTTTCATACACCTCGAATCCGCCTATGACGGGCAGACCTTCCGCCAGGACGGTTTTGACGGTGTGCAGATCCACGACCCACTGCCCTCTCTTTTCGTCATAGCGATCCAGCCTCTTGTGAGAGGCCGAACGATAGTTCTCAGCCTCTTTGTAGGCCTTTTCTCCGGGAAGAACCTTGATATTGTCTGTGTGAGGAAAAAGGGGAAAGGGGGTGGCTCCCTTCTCCTCCAGAATCGTCATATGCTGGGTGATGGCAGTCCCCCGGTTTACCCCTCCCGTGATCTGGTTGTATGTGAAAAGAGGGCTGTACTGATGGTTTCTGTCCTGAGCACCCCACTCCCTCTCCTGGTTTTCCTGGAGGGTCTTGGCGTAGTAGACCGTGGACCAGGCTGAGCAGCTGCCGATGCTGCCCTGATGGCCCACCGGCGGAAGGTAGGGGGAGAGGTCCACCCTGGAGGGGAGGCTTTTTTCCCTGGCGCCGCTTCCGGGGGCTCCTCCGGCCGCCGTCATGATACCCCGGGGCTGTGCCTCCGGCAGGGCCCTGTTCAGGGCTTCGGGAAGAACCTCCAGTCCTGTGGACGGGATTTCTGCATAGAGTATCATTCCCGTTATCATCATCAGGGCTGCCGGCAGGAATCTTTTCATCATAACTCTCCTTTTCTTTCCCTTTTCGGAGGGGAGGCATCGGGCTTCTGCGGAAAGAACAAGCGTATGTTATGAAATGTAACGGAAAAACCGCAGGAATTCCCGTAAGAATATCTTATTATGGAAGTTATGAGAGTTTTCTATCCTTTTCAGGTTATGCTTACGATCTTCTTGTGTATGAGCTGCCTTACGGGCTGTATCAGTTCCGGCGGGCGGGCTTCGGAAACAGAGTCCTCCGGGACGGAGCCCGTTGAACCGCAAGGCTCCGACACTCCTGTTCCATCGAAGGGGGCTGCGCTTTCTGACCCGCAGGGTCCCGATCGTCTTGTGGCGAACACTCTGCCCGGGGACGGACAATTCCTTCTGGCCGGTTTGAGTGCCGGATTCTATGATTCCGAAGAGGAAGAGGCCCGGGCCCTGGATCATGCGGCCCGGCAGTTGGCCATCTACTACGGTGCTGTTGTGGTCAGCCAGGAGTATCTCTCCGAACAGACCGGATCGACCTATGCGGCCCGGAAAATCGAGATCCGTTATGATGAAGAGCTTGCCGTCCGTTTGAGGAACGACTGCACGACCGGTCTTTCCTTGCGAGGTCAGGATTTCTTTGTCGCCAGAGTGAGTTGCAAGTCTTCCGAAGCCCCTGTGATTCCCCCCGTTCCCCTGGACAGAGATGAAGCCGGCCGTCCTTTGTGGCTGATATATCCTCCCCGGATTGAGGGCTATGTCACGGCTGTGGGGAGTGCGACGGCAAGACGGAATCTGGCGGAGTCCTGGGAGCAGGCCGACAGAGAAGGAATGGCGGGCATCGCCGAATCTCTGGGGTCCCAGATCCGGTCCCGGGAGGCTGAAATCGGCAAGGAGGGGGGGGGAGCCTTCAGGGCCGAGAGTTATGTGATCTCCAGTGAACGCATAAGGGGAATGTATGTCATCGACCGCTGGCGATCCCCCGATCACAGGACCTACTACTCCCTTGTGATAAAGAAGAATGATTAAACAGATCGCGAGGGGTTAGATCTTTTTCAGAGTCTGAAGAGCCTCTCTCAGCCCTTCAAAGTCCGGGGAGGGCAGTTCCAGACTGAACGCTCTCTGCCCCACATTTTCGGGATAGTGGGCGTCCGAACCGGTCGTCTCGGGATAGCGGCCGCCGTTCAGTTCGCAGGGGCGCCTCATAACCTCCACGGCATCCCAGGGACCGTCGGGCAGGAAACCCAGCTGGCTCTTGATGCTGAAGGCGGGGCGGTCTATATGGGCCGGGATAAACAGACCGTTTTCTCTGTGGACCATATGGGCCAGTTCCTCCATTTCGAACTCCACCGCACCGCTGGTCAGGTTCTTTTCCAGCTCCCCCAGGATACCCTCTTCCTCATCCACGATAATCTGATCTCCCATAAGGTCCGGATTGTTGGGAATGGTCTGCAGGTCTTCATAGATAATAAAGCTGAAACGGACGGCGGTCTTCAGATCGCCGAAAAGGCAGAGCAGGTGAGCTTCCTCCCGTCCGGTGACCTCCATGCCGAAGACGGGAACGATCCCAGCCCGGCGGCAGCAGATGTCAAAGGCGGGAAGATTGTCTCCTGCGTTATGGTCCGTCAGGGCCAGCATTTCAATGCCCTTCGCCTTCGCCTCTTCCACCAGGCGGGCGGGAGACATCTCAAGGCTGCCACAGGGGCTGAGGCAGGAGTGGTTGTGAAGGTCGATAAGCATCAGAGCTTTTCGTGGACCTTCCATGAGGCGGTAAACTGGTCGTCCTTCGTCCTGTAGACGGAAACGCCCTCGTCGGCGGCAGCTTCCAGCATATCTTCGGGAGCCGGGCGGTTGTTGCAGATCAACAGCGCGTTGATCCCGGCCAGGGAGGCTACGGCCACGGTGTTCTTATGGGCCTGAATGGTAATCAGAACCGATTCCTCCGGAGCGTTTCCCATGACATCGCTCAAGAGGTCCGATGTATAGCCCCCGGTAAGGGGATTGTCATTTCCCTCTGAAACAAGGCACTCGTAACCCAGCTGGTCCTTCAAATCACTTACTTTCACAGTTATGTCTCTCCTTCGACAGCCCGATTATGGGTGAACACCACGGACGTTACCGTGGTTCCCTCATCGGCTGCTGATGTAATGCTGAATTCATCGGAAACCCTCTTCACGTTGGGAAGTCCCATGCCGGCGCCGAAGCCGAGAGAGCGGATCCAGTCGTTGGCGGTGGAATATCCTTCGGTCAGGGCGTCTTCCACCCGGGGGATGCCGGGGCCCGTATCGCTAGCGATGATCTTCACCTTGTCGGGATCGATGATAAAGGTCATGTGTCCGCCCAGGGAGTGGACCACCTGATTGATCTCCAGTTCGTAGGAGGCTACGGCGATGCGGCGGATGATCTTTCTGTCCACTCCTCTTTTCTTGAGGGCTTTCTTTATTTCCGTCGATGCTTTTCCTGCGTTTTCAAAATCGTAGCGATGGCAGATAAAGCTCATTTCCTGGGAACCGCTTTCCTGTATCGTATTTTTAGGAACCAGTTCCTCCAGGCGGGTCATCTCCCTGTTCATCTCGACAAGAAGATGATTTACGATATCCCGTGTGGTGATGATACCTGTCAGCTCCTTGTTCATATTCAGAACGGGGAAGCGGCCGTAATGGTACTTGTCCATATAGTTGATGGCAAAGGAGAGGGGCATGTCTTCTTCCAGAACAATGACGTTCCGGGTCATATGTTTGCCCGCCTCTTCCTCTATCTGTCCCCGGTCCATAACCTGAAGCACATCTTCCATGCTGACAATGCCGCAAAGCCTGGATTTTTCCGCAATGGGAAGTCCGGTAATCCGTTCTTCCTTCATGATCTTCTGGATCTCCCGCATGGAACAGTTTTTCCCCGCGGTCTTTACATTCCTGGTCATAACATCCTTTATCTTCAGTTTGAAGATCAGTTCCAGAATGACAGTCGGCGAATTTTCCGTATTGAGTGGTATACCCTGCATATAGATAATATAAATGATATCTTTAGGATATCAAAGCGCTTCTTCCGGCGCCTGAATAGATCGAACAGGGAAAAACTATAAGATAACAGGAGATGAGAACGGTGGCTGTATCAGATCAGAAACTGACAGAGAGAGACAGGAAACTGCTGCGGGAAGCGGCAGCGGAAGGGCGGAAAGCCAGGGCTGCGGGAAACCATCCCTTCGGTGCTGTGTTGACGGATGGCGAGGGCAAGATCATCCTCAGGGCTCAGAATACCGTAAGCACCGCCCACAACGACTGCGGGCATGCGGAGACCAACCTCATGATCGCCGCCTCCCAAAAGTACTGTCGTGAGTTTCTGGAAGAGTGCAGCCTCTATACATCGGTGGAGCCCTGTGCCATGTGTGCCGGTGCCGTCTACTGGGCCAATGTCAGACGGGTGGTATACGGGATTTCGGAGCATCAGCTCCTGGAGCTGACCGGGGATGATCCTGAGAACCAGACCTTTGATCTGCCCTGTCGGGAGGTCTTTGAGAGGGGGCAGAAGGACATCTGCGTTGCGGGACCCACCGAAGATGAGTCCCTCCGGAATCTGATCGCGGAAGACCATAAGGGGTTCTGGCAGAACTCCTGATTCATACAATATTGTAGTTTATTGGTAATAAATTGCTCAATCAGTCAGTTTTTCCCCCCCTGGGGGGAATTCCGGGGGATTGATATGGACTAATTCGTCCTCCTTACTGATCATTATAGGAAAAGAGCGCTTGTCTGACGACAGCGGCTCAATCCATAAGAAAGGAAAGGATGAAGTAATGAAAAAGTTTCTGTTTGTACTGCTGATTACAACGATCTCCCTGTCTCCCCTGTTTGCCGGAGGATCCCAGGAAGCTGCAGCGGCCGATGAGGTAAAGGTCGCCCTGATTCTCCCCAGTTCCGCCGATGACAAGGGCTGGAGCCAGAGCATCTATGATGCGGCTCTTCGTGTCGCCGAGGCCAATCCCGGAAAAATGATTGTGGAATACAGCGAGAATATGAAGCCTGTTGACGCCAACTCCGCGGCCCGTCAGTATATCGCACAGGGCTTTAAATATATCGTTCTGCACGGTTCCCAGTACAATAACACCGCCGTTGAGCTTGGAGAGGAATTTCCCGATGTTTCCTTTGTCTTCGGAACTTCTTCCGAGGTCCTCGGAGATAATATCATCTCCTACCAGCCCGCCACCGAAGAGCCCGGATACCTTTGCGGTATCATTGCCGGTATGACTACCCAGACCAACAAGATCGGTATTGTCGGACCCGTTGACGGTGGTGATGCCGCCCAGTACAACAGAGGTTACTGGCTCGGAATCAAGTCTGTGAATCCCGATGCCGAAATCGGTGTCGCCCATACAGGAAGCTACGGTGACTATGTCAAGGCCGGAGAGCTGGCCCAGACCTTTATCAATGACGGATTCGATATCCTCGCCGGTTCCGCCCAGCAGGGACTGGGAGCCCTTCAGGCCGTTGCTCAGCATCCCGACAAGGATGTGTTCTGGATGGGTACCAGCGAGATGCACTTCCAGGGTCCTGAAGGCTACAAGCTGATGGCCGCCTGTTCCTACTTCTACGATCCCATCTTCAGCGCCATTGTCGAAGCCTTCGACGCCGGAGAGATGGTTCCCTCCGGTGTTCTCTGGCTGACCATTGCCAACGGCGGATTCACCTTCAGCATGGCCGATGAAAATCCCCTGCTCAGCGACGAGGTCCGCAAGGCGGTTGAGGAGGCCAGAGCCGGACTTGTGGCCGGCAGTCTCAAGGTTGACTGGCAGAGCGTCAAGTACTGATCCGTTCGTTACGGGGGCGGAGTATTGCGCCCTTTTGACAGTTTCCCGGAGCTGAGTTACAGGGCCCTCCTTCAGGCGGGTCCTGTTTTTCTGTTTCCGGGCAGGATCCGGGTTTTATTTCTGAAAATATAAAATTAAGGAAGTCATTCATGGAAGTGGAAAAGATCCGTTCTCTGCGGATCGAAGGGATCACCAAACGCTTTCCCGGTGTTCTTGCCTGCGACAATATCAGCCTCTCCATTGAGGAGAATGAGGTACTGGCTCTGGTGGGAGAAAACGGTGCGGGAAAGACGACCCTGATGAATATTCTGATGGGTCTTTATCAGCCTGATGAGGGCCGCATCCTGTTGAACGATAAGCCGGTGCATTTCAAATCGCCCCGGGACGCCTTCGACGCGGGGATAGGGATGGTGCATCAGCGCTATATGCTGGTTCCCAATCTGACGGTACTGGAGAATATCGCTCTGGGAATGAACGAGGCCCACAGGAAGGGGCTTGTGAGACTGGGGGATGTGAGAGTCAGGATAGAGGAGGTGAGCCGGCGTTACGGTCTTGTCTGCGATCCGGATGCCTATGTCTGGCAGCTTTCCGTAGGTGAGCAGCAGCGGGTCGAGCTGATCAAGACCCTCTGTTACGGCGCCCGCTTTCTGATTCTGGATGAACCGACTTCCGCCCTGACTCCCCAGGAGACGGATGAGCTTCTGGACCTTCTGGCCAAGATGTCAAAGAGCCTCTCCATCATCTTCATCAGTCACAAGCTGCATGAGGTGAAGGCCCTTTCCCACAAGGTCAGCATTCTGCGCCATGGAAGAGTGACCTTCTCAGGGGATACGGAGAACTACAGCCCTGCCGAACTGGCATCCTTTATGACGGGCTCCGAGGTCCATCTTCCTGTCAACGACAATGCTTCATGCGGAGATCAAACTCTTCTGGACATCAGGAATCTGACGGTTCACAGCGACCGGGGATTCAATGCTCTGGATGATTTCAGCCTCTCCGTCTGCGCCGGACAGATCGTCGGCCTCGCCGGGGTTTCCGGAAACGGTCAGAAGGAGCTTGCCGAAGCGATCAATGGAATCCGCAAAACCGTATCAGGCTCCATCCGGTTTCAGGATGAGGAGATTGCAAAGCTCAGTCCCGGAGAAATTATTCAGAAGGGAATGGGGTATATTCCCGAGGACAGGAATACGGAGGGCATTATCCCCTCCTTCTCTATCAGGGAGAATCTTATTCTCAAGGATAACCACGGGAAAAGGTTCAGCCGCTTCTCATTCCTCAAGCTCCCCGAAATCCTGAAGTCCGCTGAAGAGCTTAAGGACCGCTTCGATATCCGCTGTCCCGGTACGGAAGTGGCGGCGGGATCTCTTTCGGGCGGAAATATTCAGAAGGTTATTCTGGCCCGTGAAATCGACCGGTCTCCCCTCTTTCTGGTGGCCGTCTATCCCACAAGAGGGCTGGACATGGGAGCCGCGGAATTTATACATCAGCAGCTGTTGAAGCTCAGAGAGGAGGGGGTGGGTATCCTTCTGATCTCTGAAGAGCTGGAGGAGATCATCAATCTCTCCGACCGTGTGGCGGTCATCTATAAAGGGAAGGTTATGAAAGTTCTGGACAGCGGTGAAGCGGATCAGAAGAAACTGGGACTTCTTATGGCGGGGGTGCATGATGACAAAGAAGCAGTTTGATCTTCTGTTCAAGGTCTGCGTCATGCTCATGGCCATCGCCGCGGCGGCCCTGCTGGGCGCGGTTGTTCTCTGGACCATTGGAGCCGAGGTGATGAAGACCTTCTTCGTGATCTTTATAGAACCTCTGAAGAGTTTCTACATCTTCACGGAAGTTATGATACGGGCCATCCCCCTTATCTTTGTGGCGCTGGGAATTACCATCGCCTTCCGCAGCGGCATTCTGAATATTGGAGCAGAGGGACAGATCCTTATGGGGATTCTGGGATCCACCATCGTCGCAGTCTCCCTTCCCGACCTTCCCCGTTTTGCCATGATCCCCATGGCTATGGCCCTGTCCGTCGTCATGGGCGGAATCTTCGGCGCCATACCGGGCATCCTCAAAGCGAAGCTGCAGGTGAGCGAGCTCCTTTCCACGGTTATGATGAACTACATCGCCGCTCAGATCTATATACTCTGTATACGAGGCCCCCTGATCGATCCGGCCGAGCTGGTCACCGGTTCGGGGACTCCCCAGAGTATCCGCTTTCCCAGGACCGCCTGGCTCAGCCGTCTGGTTCCGGGAACCCGTCTCCATTCGGGGATTATCATCGCCCTGGTTCTGGCGCTTATCGTCTATGTTTTTCTCTGGCGAACCTCTTTCGGTTACAAGATGAGGGCCGCTGGAGCCGATGCCAAGGCCGCCCGTTACGGCGGTATCAATGTCTCCCGCTACCTGATCGTGGCCATGGGGCTTTCGGGCGCACTGGCAGGAGTCGCGGGAAGCTCCGAGGTCCTGGGGCTTCACCGCCGGGCGATTGAAGGAATCTCATCGGGGTACGGCTTTACGGGTATCGTCGTCGCCCTCTTCGGCGGACTCCATCCGGCGGGAATCATTCCCGCCTCCTTCCTCTTCGGGCTGATCCTGGTAGGAGGAGATATGACCCAGAGAATGGTGGGGGTTCCCGCCAATATGGTTCAGGTTCTTCAGGGAGTCATCATCCTGGTGATTGTGTCCGTGAAGATGGTGATCAATAACCCCTATATCCTGGAACGGGCCGAGCGCCGTTTCGGGCGTTTTATCAACGAGAAGACTGAGGAGGCGGTGGCATGATCGACTTTCTGATGGGCATTCTGATACTGGGAATCCCCTTTTCCATATCCCTGCTTCTGGCCTCCCTGGGGGAGATGTTCAACCAGCGGGCGGGTGTTTTCAATCTGGGTTGTGAGGGCATTATGTCCATGGGCGCCTTTGTGGGCTTTCTGGTCCCCTATATGATGGGGCAGGGTGCTGCCTATCCCTGGTACGGAAATCTTCTGGGCGTCATCGCCGCCATGGCCGCGGGGGCTTTACTGGGGCTCTTTTTCGCAGTGGTGGTTATCACCTTCAAGGCTCCCCAGGGCATAGCCGGAATCGGGCTTCAGATGTTCGGAGTAGGCGTGGGGGGAACTTTGTTCCGTCACTTTATCGGCGGCATCGCCAGCATCTCCGGCATTCACGCCGCTCCCGTACCTCTGCTCTCGAAGATCCCTCTGCTGGGGGATATCTTCTTCAATCACAATCTGATCGTCTATATAGCCCTGCTTCTTGTTCCGGTCTCCTGGTTTGTTCTGATGAAGACCTCCTGGGGGCTGAAGCTGAGGGCCTGCGGGACTACACCCCGGGCGGCGGACAGCGTGGGGATCAACGTGAACAGAATACGATACCAGTCCCTGCTCCTCGGAGGAGCTCTGGCCGGTCTGGCGGGGGCCTATCTCTCCCTCTGTCAGGTGAAGATGTTTGCCGACTCTCTGATCGCCGGACGCGGATTTATCGCCGTCGCCCTGGTCTACTTTGGCAAGTGGAGCCCCTGGGGCGTTCTCTGGGGCGCCATGCTTTTCAGCCTGACCCAGGTCCTTCAGCTGAAGATCCAGACCATGGGGATCGCCATCCCCTATGAATTTGCTGTCATGCTGCCCTATGTTCTGGTTATCGTAGTTCTGGCTCTTTCCCGGAAGAGTCAGCATCTGAGTCCCCTGGCACTGGGCAAACCCTTCGACAGGGAAAATAGATTATAGGGACGGACCGCAGGACTATAGGACGAGGACCGTGCCCGGCGATTATAGGGACGGACCGCAGGACTTATAGGACGAGGACCGTGCCCGGCGATTATAGGGACGTCCCCGTGACCTGAGTATGGCTCCTCCCGGCCTCTTTTTTTCAGAATCAGCGGCTCTTGCCGCTGATCTGGAAAAAGAGATTCTCCAGTTCCAGTACAATATTGACATTCTGAACCCGAACCTGTTCGTTTGTTTTCAGCTCCACAGGTGTAAAGTTGAGGATCCCTTTGATTCCCGTCTCCTGCAGGCGGTCTCTGGTATGAGAGGCCGCTCCTGCCGGGACACAGAGGATGGCCACCCTGATCTCATGCTGGGTGACATAGTTGGTCAGCACCTCCATGGGGTAGATGGGGATGCCGTTGAGTTCGGCGTCCCGGGGATTGATGTCGAAGCCCGCGGAGATATTGATCCCTTCCTTATAGAACGCCTCGTGTTTTATAAGAGCCTTGCCCAGATTGCCACAGCCGACGACAATAACATCCTGAAGCTCGCTTGTTCCCAGAATCTCATTCAGAGAATCAAGGAGACTGTTGATGTTGTAGCCTCCTTTTCTGTTGCCCTGGGTGAGCTGCATCCTTGAAAAATCCTTGCGAACCAGGGCCGGAGTAATGCCTACGGCGTCTCCCAGATTGCTGGAAAACACTTTTTCCAAACCCAGTGATTTGAGCTGAATGAGTATTCTTTTGTATTTGATCAGTCGTGTCGTGTACTCTTTATTTGCCTTCATGACTATATATTGTGACACGATTCACGATAAATGTAAAGTTAGTCAGGGCTAACCGTGTATCTATCACAAAAAGTGAAAAAAATTCATTGATAAATAACACATATCTCTCTATAATGGCGAAATCAATATTTTTATATAGATTAATAGGGAGGTTCCATGCCTGTTGAAACAGAAGAACTGAAGATGACCGATGGTCTGCTTAGTTTTATCGACGAATGGAAAGAGAAACCCGGTAACCTGATTATGGTTCTGCACCGGGTTCAGGAAGAGTACGGCTATATTCCCCGCAACATCGCGTTTGAGCTGGGAAAACTTCTGGACGTACCTCTGGCAAAGATCTACGGAGTCGTTACTTTCTACCACTTCTTCAAGACAGAGAAGCCCGGTAAACACAAAATCTCCGTATGTATGGGAACGGCCTGCTATCTCAAAGGCGGTCAGGATCTGATTACCGAACTGGAAAATCTTCTGGGTGTCGGCTGCGGCGGAACGACCGATGACGGACAGTTCTCTCTGGAAGCGGTTCGCTGTATCGGATGCTGCGGTCTCGCCCCTGTTCTGACAGTTGGAAATGAGGTTTTCGGTAAGCTGACCACAGATATGCTTCCTGAGATTATCGCCAAGTTCAAGTAATCAGATTTAGAACCTGATGCATTATTCACTGGCTGACATGATTCTGGACCTGGTTCAGAATTCGGTCGAGGCTGATGCCGAGACAATAACCCTGGACCTTATCCGAAGCGAAAAGTGTCTGACCGTTCGCCTGGCCGATGACGGCAAAGGGATGACGGAAGGAGAACTGGAGAAGGCGAAGGACCCGTTTTACACCGACGGGATCAAGCATAAGCACCGCAAGGTCGGGCTTGGAATCCCCTTTCTGATACAGACGGTAGAACAGGCTGACGGCAGCTTTGAGATACATTCTGAGAAGAACAAGGGAACCTCTTTGAATATATGTTTCAATCTGGAGAACGTGGATACGCCTCCGGAAGGTGATCTGGCGGGACTGTTCAGGCAGACCCTCTGTTTCGAAGGGGATTACGAACTGATCATCAAGAGGATGATTACCAGTGAAGACGGAAGCGAAACCGGGTACACCCTCAGCCGCAATGAGCTGAAGGAGGTCCTGGGAGACTTCAATGAGTCAGGCTCCATGGTTCTGTTACGTGACTACTTAAGATCACAGGAAGAAGATCTTTCATAACGAAAGAAGCTAAGGAGATAAATAATGGCTAAAATGACCCTTGAGGAACTGCGGAAACTCCGGAACTCTCAGAAAAGTGAGATGGAGCGCAGAGACGTAGAAGGTAAAGAGACACATATCATTGTCGGCATGGGAACCTGCGGTATCGCCGCCGGTGCCAAGGAAGCCCTGGACGGTTTCCTGGATGCCATCAAAAAGAATAATTTAAACGATGTCGTAGTAAAACAGACCGGTTGTATGGGCCTGTGCTACGCCGAACCCACCGTTGAGGTGAAAGTTCCCGGCATGCCCGACACCATCTATGGTAAGGTTGACGCCGCTGTAGCTGCCGAGATCGTCGAAAAGCATATCATGAGCAAGGAAATGGTTCAGGACCATATCCAGGATAAGCCCGCAGGCGACATCATCAAATAGGATTAAAGAGAGGAAGCTATGGCAGTAAAAAACTATATACTGGTTTGTGGCGGTACCGCCTGTGAATCCGCGAAGGGAGATGATATCTACAAGAATCTTCTGAAGGAAGCACAGGAACAGGGTGTTGCCGACGACGTACAGATTGTAAAGACCGGATGTTTCGGTTTCTGTGAAAAGGGACCCATCGTTAAGGTTCTTCCCGAGCAGGCCTTCTATGTAGAGGTTGTTCCCGAAGATGCCAAAGAGATCATCGCCGAAACCGTAATCAAGGGACGTATTGTAGAGCGCATCCAGTACCAGCCCGAGCAGGGCTCCAAGGGTGATGCTTTTGACATCGACAATATCGAGTTCTACCAGAAACAGTACAGAATCGTCTTAAGAAACTGCGGTCTTATCAACCCCGAAAATATTGACGAGTACATCGCCAGAGACGGTTATGCCGGTCTGGAAAAGTGTCTGTTCGAGATGAAGCCCGATGATATCATCGAGGAGCTCAAGGTTTCCGGTCTCCGCGGACGCGGTGGTGCGGGATTCCCCACCTGGATGAAGTGGAACTTCACAAAGCAGGTGGAAAGCGAGCAGAAGTACATCGTATGTAACGCCGACGAGGGAGACCCCGGTGCCTATATGGACCGCTCCACCCTGGAAGGCGACCCCCACTCCATCATCGAGGCCATGACCATCGCCGGTATCTGTGTAGGCGCCGACAAGGGAGCCATCTATATCAGAGCCGAGTATCCCCTGGCCATCGAGAGACTGGAAACCGCCATGAAGCAGGCCCGGGAGTACGGACTGCTGGGAGATAATATTCTGGGATCCGACTTCAGCTTTGACATCGAGCTGAGACTGGGAGCCGGTGCCTTCGTTTGCGGTGAGGAAACAGCCCTGCTGGCCTCTATCGAAGGGAACAGAGGAATGCCCATCCCCAAACCCCCATTCCCCGCCGTCAAGGGTATGTTCCAGGAGCCTACGGTTATCAACAATGTTGAGACCTACGCCAACATCCCCGTCATCATCACCAAGGGCGGAGAGTGGTTCGCCAAGATCGGTACCGAGAAGTCCAAGGGAACCAAGGTTTTCGCTCTGACCGGTAAGATCAAGAACTCCGGACTGGTAGAAGTTCCCATGGGAACCACCCTGAGAGAGATCGTTTTCGAGATCGGAGGCGGAATCCCCAAGGGTAAGAAGTTCAAGGCCGTACAGACCGGTGGTCCTTCGGGAGGAGTTATCACAGAGAAATATTTGGACACTCCCATTGACTTCGACAACCTTGTATCCATCGGTTCCATGATGGGATCCGGGGGTATGATCGTTATGGACGAGGACGACTGTATCGTAGATGTCAACCGCTTCTATATGGACTTCTGTGTGGAAGAGTCCTGCGGTAAGTGTGCTCCCTGTCGTATCGGAACCAAGACCCTGATGGGTTATCTGAACAACATTACCAAGGGTAAGGGGACCATGGAAGACCTGCAGAAGATGAGGGATATCGGAGAGGCCATGAAGAAGGCGGCTCTCTGTGGTCTGGGACAG
This sequence comes from Oceanispirochaeta sp., assembly GCA_963556075.3. Taxonomy (GTDB): domain Bacteria; phylum Spirochaetota; class Spirochaetia; order DSM-2461; family DSM-2461; genus Oceanispirochaeta. The sequence goes on from CAUVYB020000002.1 coordinate 1,724,210, forward strand.
ACCGCTCCCAACCCCATCCTCTCCTCTCTGGAGCACTTCGGTGAAGAGTACAGGCAGCACATCGAGGACGGCAAATGTGCCGCCGGTAAGTGTAAGGACCTGGTTCACTATGAAATCCTGGCCGACAAGTGTATCGGTTGTACCGTTTGTGCACGGAAGTGTCCCGTCAACTGTATCAGCGGCGAGCGCAAGAAGCCTCACGTGATCGATCAGGACAAGTGTATCAAGTGCGGTGCCTGTTACGAAGGCTGTAAATTCGATGCGATCATCGTATCCTAAGCCCTAAGGAGAGAAATCAGTGGAAACTGTAGAAATAAAGATTAACGGTCAGCCCTATGAGGTTGATAAAGATACCTCTATTCTGAAGGCCGCCAAGAAGGCCGGCATCAAGATCCCCACACTCTGTACCCACTCCGACCTGGAACCCTGGGCCGCCTGCGGTATCTGTGTTGTAAAGGTGGAAGGATCTCCCAGAATGGTAAGAGCCTGTGCTACCAAGGTCGTTCCCGGACAGAACTACATCACCCATGACCCCGAGCTGTTCAAGGTCAGAAAGACCGTTGTGGAGATGACCCTGTCCAATCACCCCCAGGAGTGTCTCACCTGTGCCCGTAACCAGACCTGTGAGCTTCAGGAGCTGGCCTGCGAGTTCGGTGTTCGTGAGATCCCCTTCCCCATGGATGTGAAAAGGCTGCCCAAGGATGAGTCCACCACCTCTCTGGTGTTCGATCCCGCCAAGTGTATCCAGTGCGGACGCTGTGCCCAGGTTTGTCAGCAGCTCCAGGATGTATGGGCCCTCGAGTTCCTCCACAGAGGACATGAGACCAGGATTGCTCCCGCTGCCGGCGTTCTGCTGAACGAGAGCCCCTGTATCAAGTGCGGTCAGTGCTCCGCTCACTGTCCCGTGGGTGCCATCCACGAGAAGGATCAGTGCAATGACCTGAGAGCCGCCATTATGGACGAGACCAAGCATGTGGCCGTTCAGATCGCTCCCGCCGTCCGCGTCGCCGTAGGCGAGGCCTTCGGAATGGAGCCCGGAACCATCAGTACCGGCAAGATCTACAAGGCCCTGAGAATGATGGGTGTGAATGCCGTATTCGACACCAACTTTTCGGCCGACCTCACCATTATGGAAGAAGGTTCCGAGCTGGTTCAGAGAATCACAAAGGGTTCCGGCGTACTGCCCCAGATTACCTCCTGCTGTCCCGCATGGACGGATTATATGGAGAAGTACTACCCCGATATGATCCCCCACTTCTCTTCTGCCAAGAGTCCCATGATGATGCAGGGTGCCATCACCAAGACCTACTATGCCGACAAGGCCGGCGTGAAGAAGGAAGATCTCTTTTCGGTAGCGATCATGCCCTGTACCGCCAAGAAGTATGAGATCACCAGAGACGACAATATGCAGGCCTCCGGCGTGAATGATGTGGACCTGGTTCTCACAACAAGAGAGCTGGCCCGCGCCATCAAAGCCGCCGGTATCGACTTCGCCAACCTTCCCGAGGAAGAGGCGGACAGCCCCATCGGCGCCTACTCCGGTGCGGCCACCATCTTCGGTGTAACCGGGGGTGTCATGGAGGCGGCCGTCAGAACCGCCTACAAGCTGGTGACCGACAAGGAACTGGATAATGTAAACGTGACTGCCGTCAGAGGTATGGACGGGGTCAAGGCCGGAGCCGTAGACTTTGCCGGTACGGAGATCAAGGTCGCCGTCGCCCACGGTATGGCCAACGTCAAGTCCATCATGGATGAGATCCGGGACGCCAGAGAGAAGGGTGCCGAGCCCCCCTATCACTTCATCGAGGTTATGGCCTGTCGCGGCGGTTGTATCGCCGGTGGCGGTCAGCCCTACGGTACCCAGGATGATGTTCGTGAGAAGAGAATCGCCGGTATCTACAAAGACGATGAAAAGAGCACCGTACGGAGATCCCATGAGAATCCCGAGATCGTTGAGATCTATAAGGACTTTCTGGGTGAGCCCCTGAGCCACAAGGCTCACGAGCTGCTCCATACCACCTACCAGGAAAGAAAACTCTATCAGAAGTAATCTTTCTCCGATCTGTTTTTAATCTTAAATACGAGGGCCCCCTTCCGGTTTTGGCAGGGGGCCCTTTTTTCTGTTCACGATTGCCGATTCCCTGTATTCTGTAAAGGATGAAGAAACTTTCCCTGCAGGTCCGCCTGGTGTACAGCTTTATCATTATCGCTCTGGCCTCCATTCTGGCCGTCGGTGTTCTGACCCTCTGGCTCTCTGTCCGCAGTTATAACCGCTGGGAGGAGGAGTATCTGGGAAGGATAGCCGGGGAAGCCTCGGAGCAGATCAGGCTCTATGTGGAGAGTTCGGCTCCCGTAGCCGACCTGGGGGGCGCTCTTGATCGTTTCGGACTGCGCAATAATGTGGTTCTCAGGCTGGAGGACAGTCATGGAATCCTCGTTGCCGAGTCTTCAGCTCTGCATGACAGTCCCGGCAGTCTTTCTCTTCCCCACCTCCCTGTTATGCCCGTGGCCCGGAGGGTCATGGCTTTTCCGCCCCTGGAAGATCATGTCCTTGTGGTCATGCGTTTTGACGAGTACTTCTCTCATCCGTTTTTCCTTCTGGTACAGGGAATCTTCTGGGCGGCCCTGGGGGCTGTGGCCGTGGCCATACTGCTGGGCCGTTACAGCGGCCGGAGGATAGCCCGGCCCATCGCCAGGCTCTCTCTGGTGGCGGCGGATATCAGCCGTCACCGATGGGACGGTTCCCTGCCAGAAAGCAACAGCCGGGAGCTGGAACTGTTAACCCGCAGCCTTGCCGATATGCGGCAGCAGCTGGCCGCGGGCTTTCATACCCTGGAGAAGGAGAGGGATGTGATGAAGCGCTTCCTGCAGGACGCCTCTCATCAGCTGCGGACTCCCGTAACCGCTTTGACCACCTTTCTGGAACTGCTGGAGAGTGATCTTCCCGATATGGTCCAGAGACGGGGAGAGCTGGTGGCCGACTGCCGTCAGCAGACCGATAAGCTCTCCCGTATCATCGGAGATCTTGTGGAACTGACGAGGATCGAGTCGGAGAGGCCCTCCTCTAGGAGGGAGCTGTGCTCTCTCAAGGAACTCTGCCGCCGAGCATGGAAGGGGGTGGAGTCCAAGTCTTCTGCCAAAAGGATTTTTCTGGACCTCTCCGGTCCCTCGGGCGAGGTCGATGCGGATCCCCATAGATTGGAGATGGCCCTGTCCAATATTCTGGATAACGCGCTGAAGTGGGCCCCCGAAGAGAGCCGTGTCAGCGTCCGCATAGAGCAGAAAAACAAGCTGGTCTTTGTCAGTGTCTGCGATCAGGGTCCGGGTATAGCCGAGAAGGACAGGGAACGGATCTTCGAACGCTTTTATCAGTCCTATCCGGGGACATCAGAGGGGTCCGGTCTGGGACTGGCTGTCGTAAAAAGAATCATTGAAGACAACGGCGGAAGGATAAGCGCCCGTAACGGGGAGGACGGCGGAGCCCGTTTCGATCTTTTCCTTCCTGCCGCACAGGAGGCCTGAGATGCACGAGATATTGAATCCCTTTGTTAAGATGCCGGGTTACGGCTGTTTCGGCTGTGCTCCCCCGGAGCTGAATTATCAGGGCCTGGGGATGACCTTCGCCAGAGAAGGAGACAGGATCTTTTCCGAATGGATTCCCCGCCCCCACTTTCAGGGATTCGACGGTGTGGTTCACGGAGGCATACAGGGAACCCTGATCGATGAGATAGCCAGCTGGGTGGTCTTTACGATCTGCGGAACCGCCGGGGTCACAAGCCGTCTGGAGCTTGAGTATCTCAAGTCCGCGGCTGTGAAGAACGGTCCCTTCCGTCTGGAGGCTGTTCTAAAGCAGAGGGATAGCCGCTCCGCTGTGATCGATGTGGATCTGAAGGATGTCAAGGGGCGTCTGTGCACCAGGGGGAGCGTCTGCTACAGGCTCTTTTCAAAGGATATGGCCCGAAATCGTCTGGACTATCCGGGAGCCGAGGCCTTTTCCGGGGGGGACGGCTCGCCCCATCTTTCGGAGGATCCTCTGTTGAAGAAATTCCGCGCCAGACGTTCGGTTCGCCGCTTCTCGGAAAAAAAGGTAGATCTGGATACTGTGCGCAGCTGTATAGAGATCGCCGGCACGGCTCCCAGCGGGGCCAACTGTCAGCCCTGGACCTTCGCCCTGGTCAGTTCCTCCGAGATAAAGCACAGGATCCGGAGGGAGGCCGAAAAGGTGGAAACCCGTTTTTATGACAGTGCCGGAACCAGGGCCTGGCGTGATGATCTGGCGGACCTGAGAACAGGAGCGGACAAGTCGTTTCTGGAGGAAGCGCCCTGTCTGATTGTGCTCTTTCTTCAGCGCTATGGAAGAGATCATGAGGGACGCAAGGTCAATCATTACTATCCCGGCGAGTCCCTGGGACTGGCTACCGGTTTTCTGATGGCCTCTCTCCACCTCAAGGGTCTGGCGACCCTGCCCTATACTCCTTCTCCCATGGGATTCCTGAGCGATATTCTGGATCGTCCCGAAAACGAGCGGCCCTATCTGCTTATGCCCGTAGGCTATCCTACGGCGGACTGGGCTCCCCCTGAACTGGAGCGTAAAACCATAGACCGTATTCTGGTGGAGTATTGAAACGCATGAAAGATTATCTGTCCGCACTGCTTCTGACGTCCTTTCTGTTTCCCCCGGTGCTTTTCGGGGAGGTCCTTTTCGACCCTCCTTCCGCTGTTCTGCCGGCAGACGGGGAGAGTGTTCTGGTGGAGTTGAGAAACGCAGATGAGGGCGTTCTGGAAATAGATTTTCTCCCTTCCGTCGAGGGCCTTACAGTGACGCCTCCGCATCTTGCCGTCCGGGGCGGGGCCTCCGCCTCATTTGTTGTATCGAGGCAGGGTGAGCTTCCGTCTGAAGGGGCCGTTGTCCTGATGCTTTCCGACCGGCAGGACGTTCCCTACCTCTATTCTCTGCTGTCCCCGGACTCGGCGGTGCCGGAAGAGGCCGCCGTTTCAGGGGGTGAGGGGAGGATGCTTTTTTTTCATACACCGGGCTGCGGCATCTGTGAAACCTTCTATGCGGAAACGGTACCCCGGCTTGAAGAGCTCCATGGCCTGAGCCTTGAGATCGAGAAAATGAACATTTTCGATCCGGGCTCTTTCGAAGTCCTGCGCACCATGGCCTCGGAGCGGGGTGTGGTTATCAGGGATTTTCCCGCCCTTGTCGCGGGCGATCATATTTTTCTGGGAGAGAGGGGGCTTTTTGAAGAGTTCCCCGATTTCCTTGAGAGCGGCAGGACCGGGGAAGAGAACGTCGCCCCTGTTTCCGGAGAGGGCGGACTGGCCGAGCTCAGCTGGCTCCCCGTTTTTCTGGCGGGGCTTCTCGACGGTATCAACCCCTGCGCTTTTACAACGCTTATCTTTATGATCTCCTATCTGCGTCTTCTGGGGCGCAGGGGGCGGGATATTCTCTGGATAGGAGGAAGTTTCACCCTGGCCGTATTCCTCTGCTACTTTCTGATCGGACTGGGGGCCTTCCAGTTTATCCGGGCCGCCTCTTCCTTTGCCCTTGTTGCCGCTCTTATCCGTTATGTCCTGGGAGCGGGGCTTCTGGTTCTGGCCGTTCTCAGTCTGGTGGACTATGCCCGTGTCAGACAGGGACGTGCGGAGGAATCCATCCTCCAGCTCTCAACCGGACGGAAGAAGAAGATTCACCGCACTCTGCGGCAGAGCAACCGTTCTGCTCTGCTGTGTCTGAGCAGTTTCGGAGCCGGGTTTCTGATCTCCCTCTATGAACTGGGGTGCACGGGACAGATCTATCTGCCCATGCTGGTCTACATGGTCAGGCAGGGGCACAGGACGGCTCTGGGCCCCCTTCTGCTGTACAATGTCGCCTTTATCCTTCCCCTGGCAGGGGTGTTCCTCTTCTTCTACAAAGGGAGTGACTCCGACCGGATAGGGGCGCTCTTCGCAAAGCATCTGGGGAAGATCAAGCTGCTGACAGCCCTTCTTTTTCTGGCAATGGGCCTCTATGTCCTCGTCAGCTAGTCATCCTGTTCCAGCAGCTCGTCCAGTTTCTCCCCGATCGCCGTATAGCCGTTGATATACTCATTCCCGATGATAAGCAGGGGGAGGGAGCGGGAAATATCGGGAAGCTCTTTCTCTTTCAGAATGGTTTTCAGCTCTCCCGCCGATTCCGGAGTGATTAGATTTCTGGAAAGGCCTCTCCACGGCTTTGAGCCGTTCAGCTCCTCTATCTTTTCCCTGTACTCCTCTGCCAGTTGATACTCCTCACAGGAGGGGCAGGATTCAAAGTAGAAAAACATAAGATCCTTTTCAGGGCCTTTGGAGCAGCCTGAAAAGGAGAGGAGGATCAATGTCAATAAGAGAGGTATAATGGATATCGTTTTCATATTCCAAAGGATAGCGTTAAGCAGAGAAACAGTAAAGTTCTGTTTCTTTTGTGTATTAATGCTACAATTCTCTTATGGACCGGAAAGAGAGAGAACTTGAAAGCAGCTCAGAGAAGATCATGCAGGCTGCCCTTGATGTTATTGCCAGAGAAAAGATAAGCGGTGTCAGGATGCGCCATATCTCCGAGGAAGCGGGGATGAGCCAGGGAATCCTCCATTACTACTTTCATACCAAAAAGGAGCTGCTGTCGAAGCTGCTTGACTATATCCTGCAGATCTTCCGGAAGGAACGAGATATGGACTTTGCCAGTTCCGACGGCACTCCCGAAGGGAAAATCCATATGTTTTTTCAGGAAAAAAAACGTTCCATACAGGCCCGCAAGCTTGAATTTATCCAGTTTGACTTCTGGGTTCAGGGGACTACAGATCCCGATTTAAGGGAAAAAATTCAAAAATCCTACCTCAATTGGCGATATAATTTATATGAGGTGATCTCAGAGGGTGTTGCCGCAGGGAGATTTGAATCCGGACGGAGCAAAGAAGCGCCTGCTATGATTGTCTCTCTGCTTATGGGCGCTTCGGTCCAGTATCTGATCGATGAGAGCGCCTTTGATCTGGACAGCTATCTGGAGGAAGCGGAGAGAATGGTTCTGAGCTATCTTAAGGGGAAGTCTGCTTTATAAGCCTCCCCCCTGAAAGGGAGACCCGTGACTTGAACGACGAATCCGTCATTTATCACAGCGATGATATACTCTGCCGACTTCATGTGGACGGTCCCATGGAAACCTCAAAATCGGGTCCCCTCTATATCTTCAGAGTCCTTTCGGGTTCACAGATCACCATTTTCAAACTGGATGTGGAAATTCAGAAACCCGGGGAATCCTGGTTCTGGTGGCCCAATCACGAGGGCGAGCGGGGGAAGCTTGAAGAAGTCAGTTCGAAGCTTGCCACCCTTGAAGACCAGACCCGCGGTGTCAATATCAACTATCCTACCAGCGCCTTTTTCAGAACCCTGATTATAGGAGACGGCCAGGCGGGCATTATTCTGAGTGCCATGCCCGATGAGAAGGGCAGAATCACCCGAATCAATGCACGAAGCCGATCCCGGGAAAAAGTGGAGTTCTCCATTAAAACCGGCCGGTCCAACTGGCTGCTCACCCAGTTTCACGGCGGACCGGAAGAGGCCATGGAGTGGCTGCACAAAATTGTGGATAAGGTAAAGTGGCCCCAGCTCCCCCCGCCGGAACCGGAGGGGCAATTTCTACAGCAGGTCGGCCTGATCGGTCCCGACTATGACTGCCTGGTTCCCGAAGAGAGGGGGTTTATGATCCTCGAAGACATTGCGGGAATTATGAAGAAGCATCTGGGCAGGGGGCACTGGCTCCATGTTTTCGGTTATGCCCACGGTCATGACATTCTGTATCCGGACTACAGGCCCTCCGTATTTCTGGGGGGGAATGAGAGGCTCAGGGAAGCCATTCGGGCCGTACACAGAAAGGGGCAGAAGGTCAGTCTTTATCTTAACATCAGGCTGGCGGATCAGTGCATTGTGGAAAACGATTTTGAACTGCAGAAGGCCGTATTTCTGGATACCCTGGGTAAACGAGTCAAAGAGAGTGCCCATGACCGCGAATTTCTGGTTATGAATCCGGAGAGTCCCATCTGGCAGGATCGCCTGGTTCAGGAGGCGGAAAGACTTGTTGAACTCGGCATAGACGGGATCGAGCTTAATCACAGGGGCATACGATCCGTTCTGGTCCCTCTGGGAGAACAGTGGGGCGGCGGTATCAGGACGATTATCAACCGTATCCGGGAGCTGGGGGTCAAGGTCTGGTTCCGGGGAGGGGCGGATATCTATCCGGCCGACTGGCTGGAGCTCTGCCGTGAAGAACTGACCCTGGAGGAGGACGGTCATATCTTTTCCGGCTATCCTATCGGCGAATTCGATCCCCGTCTGTTTATGACCCTTGTTCCCGGTGCGGCCTATCTGACTCCCCTTTCCCGCCCGTCCTTCCCGAAGCTTCCCGCTACCTCTGTGATGACCGATCTGGAGGATATTATGGGTGGGCTGTTTATCTACAGTGAAGATTACCTTGAGCGTATAGACATGATTCTCAAAAGGGCGGCTTCAGAGCAGAAACAGAAGCGCGAAGAGACCGTATCCCTTTCGGAAAGCGAATTTTCTGGATTATAATAATATTTGCATATATATTTGATGTTATATACAAATCGATCGTGAAGGAGGCTTGAATGAAAGCCTTGTATTTTACACTTATATTTGGATTTATAGCATTGTTTTCTCTGTCGGCGGAAGCCTATCCTCCCGAAGGCTGGACCGATGATGTTCTTGAGGCCATGGCCGAATCGGAAAAAACGGGAAAGGATATCCTGCTTAACTTTACAGGTTCGGACTGGTGCGTCTGGTGTAAGAAGCTGAAGGCCGAGGTGTTTGAGACCGCAGCCTTCAGGGAGTACGCAGAGAAGAATCTGGTCCTTCTGTTTCTGGACTTCCCCAACGGGATTGATCAGTCCGAAGAGCTTAAAAAACAGAATGAAGTTATGGCAGGACTTTTCGGAGTCCAGGGATTTCCCACCATATGGCTGATGGACAGTACTCAGCTCCCCCTGATGAAGACGGGGTATCAGGACGGAGGACCGGAAAAGTATATCCGTCATCTGGAAAATGACCGTCCCGAGTTCAGTGAAGACGCTAAAGAGAAGAACCGGGAGATTGTCGGCGATACCATACGGGAACATCTGGGAGAGTGGTGATCAGGCCTCCGGAGGGAGAAGCTCCTTCCGGATGGTGTCCCGCCACTGTTCGGGAATGGGAACGGGGCGACCTGTCTTTACAGAAATGCTACCGACTTTGACCTCAAGCTCGGCCAGAACCTCATCGTCACGGCAGATCTTCTGATCGAAGATCATGGTGATGGCTTCGCACTTCCTGACTGTGGTCCTGACCATGAGAGCATCATCAAGACGGGCCGGCTTGTTATAGCTGATATTGAGGGAGCGGACCACGAAGGCCTGGCCTGAATCGTTTAACAGGGCCTGCTGCTCACCGCCAAGGTGACGGACCAGCTCTGTACGGGCGTGTTCAGCCATATCCAGATAGCGGCTGTGATAGACGACTCCGCCGGCATCCGTGTCACTGTAATACACTCTTTTCGGGAAATAGTGATTATAATCTTTTATACTTCCAGTTAGATGATCAACCATTGCCCTATTTTACAGTATCTTTTTGCAAGAGGAAAGGAGAGACGGTCATTTCCGTGGCCTGACCGGATCGGAAGAACAGTTCTTCCTCTTTTTCTTCTGATCTTCGTCGGAACCTGCGGCTTTGCCCGGGACGCCTCTCCTTTCAGAATATTCGTCCTGTTTTCTTACAACAGCAGTTTTCCCAGCTATACCGATCAGGTTTCAGGTCTGAAATCGGTTTTCAAAGGGGACGACTATCTTATGGATATCGAGTTTCTCGACTCCAAACGCTTTCCGGAAGGGATTGTCCGGGAGAAGATCAACAGCGCCCTGATTGAAAAAATGAGATGCCGGGACGCCTCGAACTATGATTGTATTCTGGCGGCCGATGATAACGCCCTCCGGTTTATTCTGGAACAGCGTCAGGGATTCTGTTCCAGGATTCCCGTCTTTTTTTTCGGAATCAACAACAGGCAGTTCGCCTATGATCAGGATGACAACCCCAGGATTACAGGGGTTGTGGAAGATATCTCGATAAGGGAGAATCTGACCCTGATCCGCACACTGTTTCCGGAAGGGACTCTCAGAGTCGTGACCGATGGAACCAGCAGCGGACAGGGAGACCTTGTCACCCTCAGGGATATCGCGGCCGCCTCATCGGATTACCGCTTTCTGAAGATTCTGGACCTTTCGGGACTGAGCTGGGAGGAGACCGGTCGTGAGCTGGCTGAATCCGATGGAGACCCCGTTCTTCTGCTTTCCGCCTATTCCGACAGAAACGGCGAATTGAAAAGCTTTGAACAGGGGCTGACTGCGGTGCTGGATGCCGCGACGGGACCCGTTTTTCATCTGTGGACTCACGGTCTCGGAGACGGTATTGCAGGAGGCATCCTGGTCAGTCAGTTCGAGCAGGCCAGGACCGCTGCGCTTATGGCCCGTCAGTATCTGAATTCTCCCCATCTGCCGCTGCCCCCCGTCGTGAGAGAGAGTCCCAACCAGCCTATGTTTGATTACAATGTTGTTCGAGCCTGGAATCTGTCATTCGGCCATCTTCCGGTTTCCAGCCAAATCATCAACAGGCCCTTGAGCTTTATGGAGGAGTATGGCCGTTTCATCGTTTCCCTGACGGTTGTCTTTGTCTTTCTTCTTCTGGTCATTCTGCTCCTCTTTTATCTGCTGCAGAGAACCAGAACCGCAGAGTCCTATGCCGGCAGCAGCCTCAGAAAATGGCAGAGTTATATCAATCTTTCTCCTCTGGGAATTCTCGTAACGGGAGAGGACGGCCTTATCCGCGAATCAAATCCCACAGCCGGAGAGCTGCTTGGTCTCAAGAGTGAGGCGCTTCCTGGAAGGGACGTGGAAGAGTTGTTTGCAGGCCGGTACGGCGACCCGGGAGGAATGATCATGGTGGATTACTCCGATCCGGCGGGAGCCCGGAGAAGCCTTTCCATTGAGACGTCCCGTATGGAAGGGGGGGACAGGCTTGTTATCTTCCGAGATGTCACCGAACATCAGCTGTATCTGCAGCAGAAGGAGCTCAGGCAGAGGGAGCTTCAGGCCATTATCGACCTTATGCCCACCATGATCTTCATGAAGGATCGGGAGGGGATATTTATTATGGCCAATAAGGCTTGTGCCGAGAGTATGGGCCGGCCTGTGAAGGATATTCTCGGAAGAAACCACAGAGAGCTGCATCCCCACTGGGATGAGGTTGAGATCATGCTGGAGGAAGACAGAAAGGTTCTCGAGACGGGTGAGACGCTTACCGTCTGGGATGAGAAGCTCACTCTGCCCGGAGGGGCGGCTGTCCGCCTGGATGTGGTCAAGATGCCCTTTCAGTCCTTCGAAAACGGGGAAACCCTGGTTCTGGGCATGGCCCAGGATGTGACTGAAAAGTACAGCCTTCAGGAAGGGATCAGGAAGACGGAGCGTCTGCGTTCCATCGGTATGCTGGCAGGAGGTGTGGCCCATGACTTCAACAATCAGCTGATGGGCATTCTGGGCTATCTTGAGCTGGCAAAAGGTGAGGAGCTCTCGGAGAAGACCCGCACTTACCTTGAGGGCGTCCGAACAGCTGCCAATCGTTCCGCAGAACTGGTTCAGAACCTGCTGGGATTCAGCCGTGAGAAGCCCAAGAATCTGGTCCCGGCTGATATTCACACTCTCCTCAGCGAGGTGATTTCGCTGGTTCAGGCATCACGGCGCCGGGGAATCGTCTACCTTTCCGAACTCAACTCCACGCATTCTGTCATTCCCTGTGATGCCGGGATGGTGGAGAACGCCTTCTTCCATGTGATCCTCAATGCCGCCCAGGCTATTCACAGCGAGGGAGAGGTCAGGATCACAACAGGAAATGTGGACTACCGTGAACTTCCTCCTGAGGAGCTGGGTGACGACGTTCCTGAGGGGCTCTTTCTGAAGGTTCAGGTTGAGGACAACGGAGAAGGGATGAGCGACGAGATCAGGGCCAAGGTTCTGGATCCTTTTTTCACCACAAAAGCAGACGAGGGCGGTTCCGGGATGGGACTCTCTCTGGTCTATGGCACGGTCAGAAACCATCATGGGGTTGTTCATATAGAGAGCCGGACCGGAGAGGGTACGACTGTGACCCTCTATCTTCCCGTCAGGGAGTGACGTACAGGCTTCTCTTTTCAGGGTGAAAGAGATAGAATGGCAGCCATGGTTCTGGTACTGAAAAAATTCACGATTAACAAAGACAACGATTACGAGGATCTGCTCTCAGCGGCAGGGAGGATGAAGATATTCCTGGAAAATATCCTTTCCGGTCAGATCCCCCATGATAAGTACAAGGTGGAGACTCTATTTCACTACTGCCGCTCCCTGGTGGAGGGGCAGAGAGAGGAGGAGCCCGGTCTTGCCCGCGGTTCCTGGAGCGTGTCTCCGGCTCCCGGAGAGATTGCTGAAGAGGATGTGATGGATATTCACTTTTTCCCCTCCATGATCGCCCTGGCCACCCTGGTATTCTGCGGGAACAGGTATGCCGAGGTCCGGGAGATTCCCGGCTATGAGGACTGCTTGACGCGGGGATTCAACTTTGTGATCTCCGGAGGTCTGAAGGGCCTGGGATTCAACAGCTTTTTTCAGGAGATGGAGAGTGTCCTGATTCTCGGCTCCGGAGGATGTCCTCTCTGGCTGAAGCAGCATCCCGAGGCCTGTCCCGCTCTGGCGGAGCGGCTTCTGGAGCTGGGACGGGAGTATGCCCTCCGGCTGGAGAAGAACGATACGGTTCTCGAGTTCGGGGGGGACTACAAACGTCAGTTCGTACTGGCCCTCCGTCTGCTGGAACCCCTGACCGACTGAAGGAATTCGGATTTCCCAAATTAATAAATAATTGATTTCTTTTCCTTTTCCGGCTCATAATTGTTCTATGGGCCGGGGTGAAAAAAGATCCGTCATTGCACAAATCCTCATTTCTCTGCTGATTCTCTCCCTTTTTGCCGCAGGCGGCTATCGGGGCTTTCAAGAGTACCGGAGCCGCCGGCTGAGCGGACTAAGCGACAGGCTGAGTCGCATGGGAGAGCTTACGACGGTAACCCAGCTTTACCGCTCGGTATTCTACGTCCGGGAGAAAAAGAACTTTATACAGGAAAAAACGCTGCTTTTTACGGCAGAGTACAATGTACAGGCCGGCATTGATCTTTCCGAAGGATTCGATCTGACTCTGAAGGGAAACACCGTCCGTCTCGTTCTTCCTCCCGGCCGGCTTCTTCTGGTGGACGGGGACGACAGCTCTCTGCAGCAGGTCTACATAAAGGAGCGCTTCAGCTCTGTAGATACGGGGGACTATCTCCCCCTGATCGGAGAGGAGAGGGAGAATATCCGCCGTCGTGCCCTTGAATCGGGCATACTGAAGAGCGCTGAAGAGCGGGCGGTCCTGATCCTGAATGGCATTTTATACTCCGCAGGGCTTGAGGATGCGGAGATCCGCTTTGAACGGGAGGGGCTGCGGTGAGACGTCTCTCCTCTCTTCTTATCAGCCTTGGGTTCCTGCTTCTTGCGGTGGCTCTGCTCTTTATGACTTACAGGTACAGAATGCCCTGGGAGCCGGTCATCATCTCCGATGTCTGCTCCTCCCTGGTGGAAACATCGGAGGCCTCCCTCCTCCAGACGGCGGAGTACAGCATGAACGTCCTTTTTCCCTATGATTTTATCGCCGAAGAGGACAATCCCGACTGGAGGCTCTACAGCTTCTTCTATGACGAGGCACCCGATCAGTTCAGACTCCGCAGCTCCGCCTCCTTCTATCCCGAAGGAGAACTGCCTGTGACATGGCGCTATGCCTGGCTGTACAAGCTCTGCCGGGAGTGCGGCCTGGATCCTGAGGGGGAGGACTTTCTGGTCTTTGATGTGAGAGTCCGGGGAGGTCTTCCTCTGAACAGTGAAGAGCTGGGAGTGCATATCCCTTCACGTGATGAAAAAAGAGTGACTCTGGTCCTTCCTGAGCCCCGAATTACTGATATAATTATCGAGGATAGAACTTCCGGAAAGGCCGGGTTTCCCGAAGCGGAGATGTCTCCCGCCCAGTGGAGCCTCTTTATGGAGAACATTCGTCCCTTTGTTGAAAATCTGGCCGTTCGGAAGGGTGTTCTGACTCTGGCCGGAGAGACGGCGATGTATCTGACGAGAGAACTCTTTGAAGGAGCCGGTTTTGAAGTTGAAGATATTGTTTTCAGGGAATAATAAAAGGGCTGCGGTCTGTCTGTTATACGTTTTTTTCAGTTCTTTTGCGCTTTCCGCGGAAACGCGGATGGTCAGTATCTATGATGATTTTGACGACGGGGCTTACGGACGTTCAGAGTATCGTTCGGTTTTTCGTACCGTCAAGCTGAGCGCCTTCTCCCGCAGCGCCACTGTGAGCGCTGATAAGGATGTCTCCCGGGAGGGGAAGGGGCTTCTTACGGCTCTTGTCCTTTCGGCCGAAACCGCCGGGAAACTGGAAAGGGGAGCCTATGCGGAGGTTTCTCCGGCAAGCGAAGAGGGCATCTACCGATACAGCAAAGGGGGACTTGAGTTTTCATTCTCCCTTGAAAAGCCCGGATCCCCGGTGCTTCAGCTTCTGAAAGACTATTACCGTGGAGAGTATATTTCATGGCTGGAGTCTGTAACCAGACGCTATGAGGAGAATTATATTATCAGAATACACAGCGCCGAGAATATCTTTGATCCCTGGACAGAACGGATCGATTACAACGAGGCCCTTTTGATGGCGACTCTTCTGGGAGACAGGGAGCAGTGGCTCTGGGGGATTCATGACGGTCTGGATATCCTGAATTCACGGGAGTGAGTGTTGATCTTATAATAGATTCGGCGGTATATTTCTAGGCGGTTTTAATGTGAGGTAGATTATGAAAAGCACAGACTTAGCCAGAAAAGACCGGGACCTGAAGAAGGCCAGAAAGAAACAGGAAGTCCTGGAGAGGAAAATGGATAAGGAGGGGCGTTCGGTTGGTGATTTTATCAATGAGCTGGCAGACCTTTTCTTTCATGATGCTGAGAAAATTTATAATATCAGCAGCAGTGAAGATATCATGATGCTCCTGGAGGAGCTGAAGGAAGAACAGCCCGAGAAGCAGTGGAACAATATCCTCCGCAAAGCGATAAAGAAGACCAAGATCAAGCAGAAAGATGCTGCTCTGACCGAATTGAGAGAGATGGGAGATATCGCTCCCGACTAGGGATAGAGCTCGTCGTCCCTCCGGTCCGGAATGGAGCCTGGCTCCTTCTCAGGATCACGGTCGTCTACAAAGAGTCCGCAGTAACACTGCCCGTACTCTTTAATATCCGTTTTACAGTAGTCACAGGGACAGATAATGTCCCTGTCTTTTTTTCTGTCGCCCCAGGCCTCCCGGCAGGGACAGCAGAAATATCCCAGAGCGTTGTACATCTGCATAAGCCCTTCCGCGACGGAATCTACATGAAGCGCATCAGCGCTGAGAGTCAGGTTCTGTTTTCTGCAGACCGCTTCGAGAAAATCCCGGACATCGTTGATACTTTTATTCCCCATAGGCCCTACAGTAGTTCCTGTTCCCAGGCCGGGCGGATAAACCCCGTCAGAAGTTCGTCGTTTTCCAGTATCAGTGTGGGGTAGCTGAGGCGTTTCCCGTAATGATCGCTGAACTCGCTCTTCATCTTCTTTTTCAGCTCGGGATCGATCTTGTCCATAAAAAGGTAGTCATAGCGGAAGCCGTGGCCATCCAGAAACTCTTTCGCCCTTTTGCAGAAGCCGCAGGTGGTCAGCCCCAGGAGGATCAGCTTCTTCTCCTGTCTTTCGCCTTCCTGTTTGTCGAAATCGATATAGTCAAACATGGTTGCCCTCCTCACCGCAGCATCGCTTGAATCATAATTAGATTTGTTATATATATTGTAAAGCATTTCCCCTTGGGATCAAGCTGAATTTTCAGGATAAAAGAGAGAGGAGTGTCAATGAAAGAGCTGCAGGACAGGCAGGAATTTGAATCCCGTATCAGTTCGGATAAAAACGTGTGCGCCCTGTTCACGGCGGACTGGTGTCCCGACTGTCAGGTTCTTAAACCTCTGCTTCCGGATCTGGAGACCGCGTTTTCCGATCGTTTTGATTTTGTCAGTTTGAACAGGGACCGCTTTCTCGATCTCTGCTCGGAACTGAATGTCTTCGGTATACCCAGTTTCATCTCATTCCGGAACGGTGTGGAAACCGGACGTTTTGTCAGCACCAGAGCCAAAAGCCGGGAGGAGATTGAGTCTTTTCTCAGGAAAACAGAAGAGTTCTGAGTTCCCCTGCGCTGTGCAGGTAGGTCATACAGTGCGCCTGCATCCACTCTCTTATCTCGGGAACATCGTGCCCCCAACCGGCGGCGGCGATGGCGACCCCGCTGCTGCGGCTCATCTGGACTGCGGGTTTCAGATCATCCAGAATCAGGGCCTCCGAGGAGTCCAGGCCGTAGTGCTTAAGAATCTGCAGTACCGGATAGGGATGGGGTTTGCGTTTTTTCTCATCAAAGTCCCAGCCGAACACCAGTTCCGGCAGATGTTCGTAGCCGGCATGGCTGTAATCCCGGCGTATCCTGTCTTCATCCGAATGGGATACCACGGTGATGATTCCCCCGGCTTTTTTGAATTCATCCATAATCTCCAGCAGACCCGGAAAGAACGGGGGGATTTTGTCTTCCGAGTACTCCCGCCAGATGCGGTACTCCTCCTGAATCTCCTTTTCGCTGAAACCCAGCTCCTCCCTCATATACTCCATGATACCGGGAGAGAAGTTTTTCAGAAACCACTGTTCCAGATTCGTGACGGGATGTCCCGGACGGAGGGCCTTCATAACCTCGAGATGGGCGGGGTAGTGGATATAGGGTGTGCTTTCCACCATGGTGTCATCGTGATCCAGTATGAGACATCTGTACTTCATTCTTCCTCCCCGGGGGTCTCGCTCATTTCTATCGTTTCGGGTATTTCCACACTCTCAAGGAGCCCCTGGTCTGTGCTCCTGTTATGTTCAAACAGTCCAGTGAACCGGCTGCCGTCGGCCCATGTGAACGAACCTATACCGTGCATTTCGCCCCCGGCGAACTGCCCCCTGTAGCGGCTTCCGTCGGGCCAGAGGCACTCTCCCTCGCCCTGGGGCAGGCCTCCGGCGAAGCTCCCCGTATAGCTGCTGCCGTTTCTGTGCAGAAGATTCCCGTGTCCTTCCATTCTGCCGTGGCTGAACCCTCCGCTGTAACGGCTGCCGTCCCGTCCCCAGAACTCACCGATACCGTGAGGCCTGTCCTCCTCGTCAACCAGACCTCTGTACTGACCGTTTCGGAAACGGAGCTCCTTGTGAGGCTTTGAAGAGGCGGCATCCGTTTCCCTTTCCCCGGACGGGAGACCGCCGGGTTCCGTTTGCTCTTCGGGCTGAACGGCCTTCGGGGGCCGGTCGGATTCGGTTTTCTCAGCTCCCTTTCCGGCCTGAGTTATATCATCCCCCCCCGCCGATGGGGGAACAGCCTTCAGCGGCTCCCTGTCTTCTGAGTCGTCGCTTAAAAAATCGGAGGCAAGGGCAATATTACGGTACAGGATTTCTGTCAGAACGGGTTCTTCTCCAAGGATGAGGCTCCATTTTTCTCTCTTCAGCCAGTTCGCCCTATGGAATACAGGATAGCTGTAGCGGCAGTGTTCCAGCACCATATTACTCTGGTTAATGGTGATCTCTTCACTTATCAGACCCATGGGATCCCTTTTCAGGCGGCAGCGCCGCAGCAGCTCTCCTTCGTTGTCCCGGATCTCCTTGAGAATGATTCTTCCCTCATCGTCGAATCCGTAGGAGCAGATGCTCTCCTGAATGTCTCCCATCCAGTTGGTGGAGTAGCTGAGTCTGTCCTGGTTGTTGTAGTGGTAGCTTATCCTTTCGCCCCCGCTTATCTCTTCCAGCAGCCGCCCCGCCGCATAGATGTATCGGGTTTCCCGGCTTATGCTCTCTTTATCAAGGACCTCCACCTCTTTCTCAAGGAGGCCGTCGTCGCTGTAGTGGAGGAAAACGGTCTTTCCAGGCTCCTGGCGGCGGATAAGAAGGCCGCTGCTGTCGAAAAAGAGCTTGGCCGCCAGCAGACGCTGCTCTTCCCGGCCGGGATCAGCGGGGTCGACGCTGACGGACTCCAGGGTCAGTGAGCTGAGTTTCCCCAGACAGTCAAACTCTTCCATAGGAGGATTATGATTTGAAAAGCCGAAAGATTCAATCTATTCTTTTAGGAGCTGCTCTTCAGGGAACGAAATGACAGAAAGTTGACGCTCTCCCTATTAACAAAAAGACTGCTGAGACCGTTAATTAATGGTGTATATTTAAGAGAAGTTCCTCCAAAGGCAATGGCAGATGAAAAAAGTACTGATAATTGATGATGCAGCCATGTATAGAGAGTTTATGCAATCTCAGCTCTCCAATTACGGGTTTGATGTGAATTCCGCGATTAACGGTCTGGACGGCGTGTCCAAGATGCGGAGCTTCATGCCCGACGTGATCATCATGGATTATCTGCTTTCCAGAAAGAGCAGTCTGGATGTTCTGAAAGACAAGATGAGAGATCCCAACTCCAAGGATGTTCCTGTCATTATGGCCTCCTCTCATGTGGACAGGCAGAAAATCCTGGAGGTGGCCCCCTTCGGAGTCAAGAAATTCCTGAACAAGCCTATTAAGATCGACGCTCTTCTCGCGGCCCTTTCCGAGCTGCTGGGTGTGGATATCAAAGTGGATGAAACCCCCTGTCTTCTGGATGCCCATCTCAACGATGAGATACTGTTTATTGAGATAGCCCGGGGATTCAACAACGAAAAGATAAGCCTTCTTCAGTACAAAATCGCCGAGCTTCTGAAGCTGTACAAGGTTCAGTATCCCCGCATCCTGATTCTGATGACCGATATTCAGCTTCGGGATGAAGACAAACCGAAACTCGACCGGCTTCTGCAGGAGGTTGAGAAATTCGTGGACTCCCTCAGCCAGGTTCGGATTCTCACTCTGGATGATGATATCAAGAACTATATCAAGTACCATCTCGAGTTCAAGAATATAGAGATCGCCCCCTCTCTGGAAAAAGCGGTGAGCGGACTTCTGGGCGTTCGGGGGATGGAGTCCATGACGTCCGAACAGGATGGCGTCCAGAATGCTCTTTTAAGCTCCAAGACCGATCAGAGAAGCAATGAGGCCTTTCAGCTCAACTTTCAGGATGAGAGGCGGAACATCATTGAGGGGCTGAGGAACAGGAATCTCAGGATCGCCGTTGTGGACGACGATTTCATCGTGCATAAGATCATTGCCAAAGCTGTTGAGAAAACGGGCTGGTCCGTCAGTTACTACAGCAGCGGCCCCGATTTCCTGCAGTCCGCCGGAGAACAGAATTTTGAGGTCCTTCTTCTGGATTTGATGATGCCCGGTATGGACGGCTTCCAGGTTATGGAAAATCTGCAGCAGAAGGGGCTGGCTATTCCCACCATCATACTTTCGGCGCTGACTAAAAAAGAGAGTGTCCTCAAGGCGAGGGATCTGGGGGTTACAAGCTATCTGGGCAAGCCGCTCAAACCCGAGAATGTTCTGGAGAAAGTGGTGGATCTGATGATGAATCATATGGTGGAATAGCAGATGAAGGGATTTAACTGGCAGGACCTGTTCAACCGCTTTCCCATGGGAATCGGCGTTCTTGAACAAGACGGCACCATTCTCTATGGAAACGACAGGCTGAAATTCCTTTTTCGCCGGGATGGCGAGAGTGTGACTCTGCGTTCCCAGTCTCTCAGTGCTGAGTGGAAACGCTTCTTTGAAGGGTTTCTCAGAAGCGGAACGGATATGGACAAGATGACCGTGGTCGTCAAGGACAGTACGGGAGGGAAGCGCTGGTTCTCCATAAAGCTGACCCGGATCAACGAGGGTTCTCTTATTTTCCTTATGGAAGAGGATGTGACGGAACAGCATCTGTATGAACAGAAGCTGAAAACGGCAAGGGATGAGGCGGAGAGGGCCACCCGGACCAAGTCCGAATTCCTGGCCAATATGAGTCATGAAATCAGAACCCCCATCCATACGATTATCGGTATGTCCGAACTGTTGAACCTGACCACCCTCGACCAGGAGCAGGAGGAGTACAGTTCTCAGGTCAGGTTCTCTGCTGATGTGCTTCTGTCGCTGATCAACGATATCCTTGACTTTTCCAAGATCGAAGCGGGGCAGATGGAGCTGGAGTACACCTCGTGCAACCTGCTGGAACTTCTTGAAGAGGCGGTGGATCTTGTGGCTCTTGAAGCTCATAAAAAGGGTGTGGAGCTGGGGCTTTACGCTCAGCCGGGGACGGACCTTCTTGTGGAAGGCGATCCCACAAGGCTGCGCCAGATTACTGTGAATCTTACCAACAATGCCGCCAAATTCACCCAGGAGGGACAGATTATGGTCCACCTGGAGCAGCTCTCCCAGGACGCCAAATCCGTCACCATCCGATTCTCTGTGAAAGACAGCGGCATCGGGATCTCTCCCGAGCAGAAGGCCAGGCTCTTTGAGGCCTTTACCCAGGCCGACTCGTCCACTACCCGCCGTTTCGGCGGAACCGGGCTGGGGCTGACCATAAGCAGGAACCTCGTAGGCCAGATGGGAGGGGAGCTTCAGGTTGAAAGTGAAGAGGGCAAGGGGGCGGAGTTCTTCTTTACCCTGACCTTTCCCAGAGCCGTCCCCTACCGGACGGTTTGCGAGAGCTGTGAATACGGCGGGGAGCTGAAAGGGGTCTCCGTTCTTCTGGCCGATGATAATACGGTCGTCAGGGAGCCAGTCCGTCTCTATCTGGAAAACTGGGGTTGCCGTGTGGATACGGCGGACAGCGGGAAAGAGCTTATCGAAAAACTGAAGGATAAGGCGGCATCCGACAGTCCCTACGATCTTTGTATTGTTGACCAGATCATGCCCGAAATGGACGGATGGCAGGTCGCCAGTGAGATCCGCAGTGATGAATCCCTGAGCTCCACCTCCCTCATTCTGATGTCTCTCAAGGGCGGCCGGGGGACGGAAGAGGCCAAGATGAAGCTCCTGGGCTGGTTCGGTGCCTATATCACCAAGCCTGTCCGTAAAAAAGAGCTTTGGGACAAGTGTCTTCTGGCCCTGTTTCCGGACAAGGTGGAACCGGAAGATCTCGAGGAACTGGAAGAACTGGAAGAGATCGGTCCTTCTGATGACTCCGGGAACGGCTCCGCAGCCCCGGCCGGTAAATCATATGTCCACCACAAGGAGGGGCGTATCCTTATCGCCGAGGATCATCCTGTGAACCGTAAGCTCTTTGAATCCATACTTCTCAAGCATGGTTATACGGTGATCCTGGCTGAAAACGGTAAGGAGGCTCTTGAAAAGGCCGTCTCGGAGAAACCGGATCTGGTCTTTATGGATTGTCAGATGCCCGTGATGAACGGCTATGAAGCGACCAGACAGATCCGGGAGCAGGGACTGAAGGTCCCCGTTATCGCGGTTACGGCCAATGCCCTGAGGGGAGAGCAGGAGAAGTGCTTCAAGGCGGGAATGAACGATTTTCTTCCCAAACCTTTCAAAAACAGGGATCTTGTTCCGGTCCTCAAGAACTGGCTTAAGCCGCAGGGATCTAAGGACGTTGAGGAGCTGGAGGTTCTGGAGGACGAGGAGGAGAGCGATGTGGACGAGAAAAAGCCCGTATTTGACTTCAATGAGGCGATGGATACCTTTATGGATGACCGGGAGCTTCTCATCTCCCTGCTGGAACCCTATCTGGAGCAGCTCGAGGGGCAGCTTACTGGTCTGAGAGCTCCGGGGGCCCTGGAGGATATGGAACATATCCGGGAGCTGGCTCACTCCATCAAGGGCAGCTCAAGAAACCTCTCCATGCTGGAACTGGGCGATGAGGCCGAGGTGCTGGAACATGCGGGACGGGATAAGGACAGGGAAACGGCGCAAGCGGCTCTTCCCCGAGTGGCCGAGGCCTTCGAAAGGGTGAAAAAGGTCGTCCGGAAGCTTCTGGATCAGGAGTCCTGATCGCTTCTCACAGGTCTTGCCAGCTGCAGGACCTGTTCCCGGCCGGAAAAACAGCCGCCCTGCGGGAGCGGCTGTTTTTTGGTCGACTCTTTATCCGATAAAATCTTCTATGGCAGCGAGAAGCTCTTTGTACTCTTCAACGGCCCTGATTTCGGGATTCTCCTTCTGAATGGATGAGGGCGAGCGGAAGAACAGGCCCTTGTCGGCGGTCTGAATCATGGTCAGGTCGTTGTAGGAATCTCCGGCCGCAATGGTTCTGAAACCGGCGGAACGGAGGGCTTCGATGGCTTTCCGTTTTCCGTCCTTCTGCCTGAGCTTGTATCCGGTGATGCGGTCATCGTCGTCGACGCACAGGGTGTTGCAGAAAAGAGTGGGCCACTCCAGCTTTTTCATCAGGGGAGAGGCAAACTGACTGAACGTATCGGACAGTATGATCAGCTGAGTCTGAGATCGGACCGCCTGGCTGAATTCCCAGGCGCCGGGAAGGGGATCCATGGTGGCTATCACATCCTGAATATCCTTCAGTTTCAGATTGTGTTCATCCAGGATACCCAGTCTTTTATTCATCAGGACATCGTAATCGGAGATATCCCTGGTTGTTAGTTTCAACTCTTCTATACCGGTTTTAAGAGCGACGTTGATCCAGATTTCGGGGACCAGTACCCCTTCCAGATCCAGACAGACAATATTCATTTAATAATCCTCCGGGAGTAATGCGCGGAATGCGAACTTCCCGTATTTTACCGTTTCGGAGCTCTTATGGACAAGAGGGCGCCTGTGCGGCGCTCCGGGGGGGGGAATCGTCTTTTTTTGATATGAGATTAATAAAATACAATACCTGTTTTTTCCATCAAGGGTATGCTAGCATACCCTGACTATGAATAAAAAAGCCGAACCCGTACTGCCCGTAAGCCTCCTTCTTCACGGCCGTCCCTGCCTTGTGGTGGGAGGCGGTAAGATTGCAGCCGTCAAAATACGTCATCTTCTGGCTGCAGAGGCCTCCGTCAGCGTCGTCTGCCGCGAGTCGGGGGAAGAGCTGCGGGAACTGGCGGAGAAGGGCGATATCTCCCTGAAGGAGAAAAATTTCGAATCTTCCGATCTGGATGGGATCTTTCTGGTTTATGCCGCTACTTCGGACGGCGAAGTCAATGGCCGGGTGAACGAGCTGTGCCGGGAAAAAGGTATCCTCTGCTGCGCCGTTGACGGTTCCTGGCGCTCCGGAGATTTTCTCACCCCTGCTGTTATCCGCGACCGGGGACTCTCCCTGGCCGTTTCTACGGGGGGGCGGAGCTGCCGCCGTTCCCGCATCATGAAGGAACACCTCAAAACCGCACTGAATGAGGCTTCTACGGCGGACCTTCTGATTGTCGGGACAAGCCATCAGCAGCTGAGCCTGGAAAAACGTGAACCCTTCCATCTGGCCGATGAGCGTCTGGATGATTTCGCCGCCTTCATTTCCCGTCTCAGAGGAATTCATGAGTTTATGATTCTCAATACCTGCAACCGCGTGGAGCTGGTAGCTCTTGCTTCTGACGACACGATCCTTGAAGGCCTTATCCGTGAAAGGATGGGCTTTTCCTCCCTGGAGGAGGGCGAGTATTATCTGCACCGGGGCAGAGAGGCCTTTGCCCATCTGAATGAACTCTGCGCCGGTCTCCTCTCCCAGACTCCCGGAGAGAATCATATCGTAGCCCAGCTCAAGGAGTCCGCCGCCGCTGCCGCCGACAGAGGATGGAGTTCTCTGGTTATGAAGCACTGGATCGATACGACCCTCCATGTCTCCCGCCATATCCGTAAGGCCACCATGCCCCTGCTGCGTCAGGTAGAGCTGGAGGATCTCTGTGTGGAGTATCTGGATCGGAATATGGAGCCTGAACTTCCCGTTATAATCGTAGGAACAGGAATGGTGGGACAGGAACTGAAATCGCGTTTCCTGGAAAAGGGATACTCTCTGTTCTGGGTGTATAACAGGAGTATACCCGAGCTCCCCGGGGGCGAGGATGTCACCCTGATCCCTCTGCAGGATCTGGAGAAGGTCTGCGCACAGGCGGGAGGCATACTCTGCGCAACAGGGAGCAGCGACTATCTTGTCCGGTCCGGCATGATTTTTGACGAGACAAGAACGACCTGGCTTCTGGATCTGTCCATGCCCCGGAACATCGATCCTGCTCTGGGGGACGAGTCCTTTCTGCATCTGGTCGATCTGGATGATCTGAAGCACTGGTACCGCCGTGAAGCGGCGGACTGGGAGGCCATCGCCCGGAACAGCCGCCGGGAAATTGAGGAGCATTACGAGGACTATGAAAAAATCATCATCAGCTTTACAGATAGGAGCCCGGGACAGCCGGCTCTCTCTTATACAGACTGAAAACGCCCTCCGGCGCCTTTCCGGTCTTTTCACCGCCCTGACTTTCAATCTTGTTCCCCTCTCCAGTCCGGGAGACCGCGATAAGGCACAGGATCTTCGTGAGTCTCCGGAGGACTTTTTCACACGGGATCTGGATGATGCCGTCCTCTCGGGAGAGTTGGATGGGGCGGTTCACAGCGCCAAAGACCTGCCCCCGATTCCGAGGGAGGGGCTGGACTGGTTCTGGCTTGATTCCCGTGAAGATCCCAGAGATGTTCTGGTCTGGAGGGAGGGGGAAGCGCGTCCCTCCTCCGGCATCGTCGGAGTGAGCAGTGTCAGGAGGGAGACCTATTGCACCGGGCATTTCCCCGGACTGGAGCAGAGAGCCCTGCGGGGAACCATGGAGGAGAGGCTGGCGCAGCTGGATGCCGGAAAGATCGACCTGATGGTTACCGCCGCTGCGGCCATGCATCGTCTGGGCTGGGCCCATAGGATATGCGAATATATTCCGGCGGAGGAGCTCGCTCCCCCCGAGGCCCAGGGGGTGCTGGCCGTCACCTTCCGCAGGGGGGACCTCCGTTTTGAAGAGATCCGCCGCTATTATGTTCCGGCGGTCCGCTTTGCCGGTTCCGGCCCGGGGCGGGAGGGCCTCTGTACCGTAGAAGCCAGGGAGGAGCTGGAGAACTGTGATGTCTGTCTCTATGACGCCCTGGTCGATCCCGCCCTGCTCCGCCATGCAGGAGGAGCCCTTCTCTATACGGGAAAACGGGAAGGGCGTCACAGCATGAAGCAGGAGGAGATCTCTCATCTTATCCTGGATGAGGCCCGCAAAGGGCGGCGTGTCCTCCGTCTCAAGGGAGGGGATCCCGGTCTCTTCGGCCGCCTGAGTGAAGAGGTGGATATGATGGAGGCCTACGGCATACCCTACAGGGTCATTCCTGGTGTGAGCAGTATGAACGCCGCCACCAGCGCCACGGGCCTCCTCCTTACGAAAAGAGCAAGCCACCGCGGATTCTGCGCCCTGACTCCCCGACAGCGGGACGGAGGGAGCGGCAGTGCCGGATCGGAGTTGAGAAAGGATCTTCCCATCGTCCTGTTTATGTCCGTCAGAACGGCGGAATCCGTCTTCGCCGAGCTGATTGAAGAGGGCCGTTCTCCCGATGAAGCGGCCGCCGTGATTTTTGACGCAGGCAGTCCTGCTCCCCGTATCCTGAAAGGAAGCCTCTCGACTCTCCCGGATCTTATCCGGGACAATCCGGATGAGGCTCCCGGGCTTATCATCGTCGGAGAGCCGGCTTCCCTGGGATTCTCTTCTCCCGGAGCTCTCAAGGGCATGAGGGTTCTGCTGACGTCCTCACCGGCCCTCTCTGAAACTGGCCGTCGGAAGGTCCTCGATTTCGGCGGCATCCCGTTGGTTCAGCCTCTGATCAGGCTGGAGAGGACGGAGTGTGCTCTGGATGATCTGGATAGATTCGACTGGATCTGTCTTTCCTCTCCTTCGGGGGCGCGTTTTTTTCTGGATGCCCTTAAGGATATCCAAAAAGATCTCAGAACAATTCCCCCCGTCATGGTCTGCGGAAAACGGACCGCCGCCCCTCTGGAGGAGGCCGGGATCTATCCCGATCTCTGCCCCGATGCTTTTTTCAGTGCAAAAGGGCTATTGGAGGCTCTTCCCGCGGCAGGCCGAGGAGAACATGTCCTCAAGCTGGATTCCGACCGGGCGGGCCGTGAACTGGCCGACGGCCTCGAGGCAAAGGGTTACATCCTGACACGGAGGATCCTCTACCGCAATTCTCCTGCGGAGGGCGGTTCTCTTTCCCCTGCGGAAGCGGTCGTTCTTGCCAGCCGTTCGGCGGCGGAGACCTATGCCGCCCGCAGCGGAAACATGGAGGAGCCGCAATTCGCCGTTATCGGCGAGCCCACCCGCCGGCGTCTTGAAGAGTTGGGAGGCCTTCATATCCTTCCCGCCCCGGAGGCTACCATGGAGGATTGTATCTGCGCTCTGGCCCTGTATAATATTAATAAGAAACTTAAGGAGTTGTGTGATGGCATATCCTGAAATACGCATGCGGCGTCTCCGCCGTACCCCTTCGATACGCAGGCTTTTCGATGTTCCCCTTCCGGGGCCTGAAAAATTTATCTGGCCCCTTTTTATTGCCGAAGGACGGGATGTCTTTGAAGAGATCGAATCCATGCCCGGTCAGTACAGGATGTCCGCTGACAGGGTCTGCGGTGCCGTAGAGGGCGCCGTTCTCAGTGGAATCACTGCGGTCCTTCTTTTCGGGCTGACTACGGAAGACCGGAAAGATCACTGCGGAACGGGTGCCTACAGGGCGGACGGGGCGGTTCAGAATGCCGTTCGGGAGCTGAAAGACGCCTTTCCCCATCTGGTGGTGATTACCGATGTGTGTCTCTGTGCCTATACCTCCCACGGTCACTGCGGTCCTGTCGGGGACTCGGGAGATGTGGAGAATGACAAGGCCCTGGTTCATCTTGAGAGAACGGCCCTATCCCATGCGGGAGCAGGTGCGGACATGGTGGCTCCCAGCGCCATGATGGACGGCCAGGTCGGTGCCATCAGAAAGGCCTTGGACGGCAACGGTTTTGAGGAAACCCTGCTCATGAGTTACTCCACCAAATTCGCCTCCTCCCTCTACGGTCCTTTCAGAGACGCGGAACAGTCCGCTCCCGGGCAGGGAGACAGGAAAGGGTATCAGCAGTCCTGGGCCGACGGGCGTCAGGCCGTGCGGGAGTCCCTTCTGGATGAAGATGAGGGCGCTGATATACTGATGGTGAAACCGGGTCTCTTTTATCTGGATGTGATAAAGGATGTCCGGGAGGCCAGCCGCCTTCCCCTGGCTGTTTACAATGTGAGCGGCGAGTACTCCATGCTGATTGCCTCGGCGGACAGAGGATTCGGCGATCTCAAGGGGATGGTCAGGGAGCAGATGGGGGCATTCGTCCGATCCGGGGCGGATCTGATCATCTCCTACTGGGCCGGACGCTACGACGAATTTCTGAAAGACTAGGAGCCTGAACGATAATGACATCTCAAGAACTGTTTGAAAAAGCACAGAAATATATCCCCGGCGGGGTGAATTCCCCGGTCCGGTCCTTCTCTTCGGTGGGGGGAGACCCCGTATTTATCTCCTCAGCAGAGGGTGCCGTGATGACCAGCTCCGACGGTGAAGAGTATCTGGACTTCTGCGGCTCCTGGGGCCCTCTTATTCTGGGGCATGCCGATCCCGATGTGGTTGCTGCCGTACAGAGTGCCGCAGCCGAGGGACTGAGTTTCGGAACCTGCAGTCCCCGGGAAGTAGAAATGGCCGAACGGCTCTGCTCCCTCTGCGACGGAATGGAAAGGGTCAGGATGGTCACCTCCGGAACCGAAGCCACAATGACGGCCATCCGTCTGGCACGGGGCTTCACCGGTCGGGAGAGGGTGGTGAAGTTCGCCGGCTGCTATCACGGCCACCACGATGCCATGCTGGTGGCTGCCGGAAGCGGACTGCTGACGGGAGGGACGCCCTCTTCTGCGGGGGTTCCCGCCGGAACGACCGCAGCAGTCTCTGTTCTTCCCTATAATGACGCCGCAGCCGTCCGTGAGTTTATGCACTCTATGGGGGGCGAGACGGCGGCGATCATCGTAGAGCCTGTGGCCGGAAACATGGGTCTTGTGAATCCGGGAAAAGAGTATCTTCAGCTGCTCCGTGATCTGTGCAGCGAGCACGGTACGGTCCTGATTTTCGATGAGGTGATCGCCGGATTCAGACAGTCCTGCGGAACCTGGGGCGGAAGCCTCGGCATCCTGGCTGATCTGACATGCCTGGGGAAAATCATCGGAGGGGGGATGCCCATCGGTGCCGTCGGTGGAAAAGCCGTGATCATGGAACGCCTGGCCCCGGCCGGGGACGTCTATCAGGCGGGAACCCTCAGCGGGAATCCTGTGGCTCTGGCCGCCGGCCTTGCCACCCTGAATAAACTGAAGAGGGAAAATCCCTATCCCCGCATGGCAGAGCTCTGCCGGACCATGGCCGAGAGGGTCAACTTCCGGGCGGCAGAGCTGGAAAGGCCCTTTCATATCGCTTTTCTGGGAGGCGCCTTCACTCCCTTCTTCTGCTCCGTCCCCGTAACGACTCTGGCGGATGCTCAGGCCTGCGACACGGTAGCCTTCGGACGTTTCCACGGCTTTATGCTGAAGAAGGGGATCTATCTTCCCCCCTCCCAGTTCGAGACGGCCTTCTTCTCGGCGGTTCATACCGACGATGATGCCGGGAGGCTTATGGATGCCCTGCTGGAATGGCTGGATTCAGGCTGGTAACAGGCTCCGCACTCCCCGGGTGCGGATAGTCATCCCGGGACAGAAAATCCCTTGAAGCCTGCCGCACACGGATATTAGACTTAAGTTTATCCCTGTTCGGCGAGGAGGTCAGCCATAACAGCTTCGAAAAGAGGACATCTCGAACCGAGTCTCAGGGACACGGTTCCGATCCTTATTTGAGAATCTCTTTCAGTCTGGAACGGACCGTACAGGTCTGGTTGCTCCTTTTTCTGTTTCTCATGTTGTTGGTCGGTACCATTCTGGGGGCCCGGCGGGGTATGACGGGATTGTTCGATTCCACCCTCAAATGGATATTCTTTCGGTTTGGTTTCCTCCTGCCTCTGACCGCCGCCCTGTTTGAGCTGCTAAGGAACAGACTGCGCCGTTCCAGAATCTATATTCTCGTTTATTTTCTTATCAGTATCATCGCTTCTATCATCGGCCCCCCCGATGATCAGGGGATCCATCTCCTCATTGTACTGCTGAATGCGGTTTTTGCCCTGCAGGTCGGGATGGTGATGGATATGAGTGTCAGGGATAGAAGCGTCTACCTGCTTTTTATCAATCTCTATCTGCTGCTGATCCTCTTTCTTTACCGAAGCTCCATAGCCGAGAACTCCAACCCTATGGTGGGGGCTATTTCTCTCATAGGATTTTTTATCTATTTCGCTGTGTTGATTCCCAATCTGATCGCGGAGATTAAAAATCAGAAAATCAGGCGGATCCTGAGGGATATGGCCTATAATGACGAACTTAGCTCTCTGCCTGCTAAATATGCCCTCCTGAGGGACCTGGAAGAGGCCCTCAGTACGTGCTCTAAAGGGAAGGAGGATCTGGCCCTGATCGGCCTTTCTGTCCGCAATCTGGCCTACATTAATCGCAGATATGGTCACGATGCGGGGGATTGTATTCTGAAGGAGGTCGCAGGCAGTCTGAAGGGCCTGAAAGGCTGCGAAGCCTACCGTCTGACAGGGGCCATGTTCGTTTTTTTCTCCCGGGAATCCTGGACGCCGGAGCAGAGCCGGCAGTTGGAAACCGAGCTGAGGAGCAGACTTCCGAAACGCCTCAAGCTGGAAGAGGGTTCCTGTTCTCCGGATTATGATCTTCTGGGAACGCTCTTTCCCTTTGACGGACGGCATGCCGGGCATCTGATCCGCAATCTGCAGAATATGGTCGAAAGCGGAAAGAAGAGCGCTGACACCCTTATGATTCAATGGTTCGATAAAAAAGACTTCTGGAAGCAGGAACGGCAGTATCTTCTGGCCGGTCATCTTGACCGGGCTTTCAGGGATAGGGAGTTCTATATTCTCATCCAGCCTCAGATCGATATCCGGAAGGGACGTCTCTTCGGGGGAGAGGTTCTGTCCCGATGGAACCATCCGGAGCTGGGGCTCGTCTCCCCTGTCGAGTTCATCTCCGTACTGGAGAGGGAGGGACGATCCTTTGAATTCGCCTCTTCGCTGGTGGAGCGCTGCCTCAGCTTGAGCTGTTCGGCTGATAAAAAAAGTCTGGGGGAATGCAATATGGCTCTTAACCTTTCGGCATCGACCCTCAGTGACCCCGGTGTCTTGAGAATCCTGAAGAGTCTGCACGAGAAAGGCCGGGCTTTCCGTCCCGAGATAGAGATTACCGAAGATCTGTTTCTTATGCTGGATGAGGAGATCAGTCAGCGTCTGAAAGATATCCGGTCTCTGGGATTCGGGCTTTCCCTTGATGACTTCGGAACAGGATTTTCCAATCTGGGATATCTGCAGGATCTGGAGGTGGACAGTCTGAAGATTGACCGCCGCTTTATCTCTCCCCTTCCCGGTGATGATAACACTCAGTCCATCGTCAGGGCCATCATTAATATGGCCCATTCCTTCGGGATCAAAGTCATCGCAGAGGGCGTGGAGACAAGGGAGCAGTACGAGCTGCTGAGAGACCTGGGCTGTGATATTATTCAGGGTTTCTATTTTGCAAAACCCATGCTGCCCGATGATTTTATTCGTTTTGCAGCTTCCTTCGATCCCGAGGTCCTTCGTTAAAACAAGGTCTGACCTCTATTGACCTAATCCTTTCCGCCGTGCTAGAGTCTCTACCGATATGGATATGAACGATGTGCTTTGGAAACTGACCCCGCCGCTTCGGCACGGCATCGTTTATAAGCTTTTCTATCTGGAAATTCAGCCCTGATATTTATTTATCGGGGCTTTTTTTTGCCCTCTCCCCGGGAGGGGGGAATTATACAATCCTAATAAGGAGGCTTTATGTCTGAAGTCAAAATAGATGTACAGGAAAAACCTGTACTCAAGGAATGGATCCCTCTGAGTATCCAGCATGTGTTCGCCATGTTCGGCGCCACCGTCCTGGTTCCCATGCTTACGGGACTGAGTCCTGCTGTCGCCCTGTTTACATCAGGTGTGGGAACTCTTCTCTACATCCTGATCACCAAAGGAAAGGTTCCCGCCTATCTGGGGTCCTCCTTCGCCTTCATTCCTCCCCTTATCGCCATCAGCAGCTCCGCTGATTTCGGTGTGGCCTATGCCCTGGGAGGCGCCTTCTGCGTCGGTCTCTTCTACTGTCTTATTTCCCTTATTATCAGCCGCTTCGGCATCAAGTGGATGGACAGAGTTCTCCCCCCCGTTGTTGTGGGCTCTCTGATTATGGTGATCGGTCTGAAACTGGCGCCTGTCGCCATGGATATGGCCATGACCGGCGGTTCCGGAACCTACAGCCTGGCACTGTTCAGCATCGCTATCGTGACCCTGGGCATCGCTGTGATTTCCTCCATCGTTCTCAAGGGCTTTTTCAACGTTATTCCCATTCTGATCGGAATCGTGGGCGGTTATCTTTTTACCCTTATCATGGGCTCCTTCTTCCCCGCCTATGATCTGATTGATTTTACCGGTGTGAAAGAGGCGGCCTGGTTCGGTTTTGCCAAACCTGTTATGCCCAGGTTCCACTGGGTACCCATCCTTACCTTTCTGATCGTCTCTCTGGCTACCATCGCCGAGCATCTCGGTGACACCCTTGTACTCAGCAAGGTCGTGGGACGGGATTTCTACAAGGAGCCGGGACTTCATAAAACTCTGGCGGGTGACGGTATCGCCACCTCCTTCGCCGCTCTTTTCGGCGGTCCTCCCAACACCACCTATGGTGAGAATATCGGTGTCATGGCCATCACACGGGTCTACAGCGTCTGGGTTATCGGTGGCGCCGCCGTTATTGCTCTGGTTCTCTCTTTTATCCAGAAGTTCGGAGCATTGATTCAGACTATCCCCGTTCCCGTTATGGGAGGAGTCAGTATGATGCTCTTCGGTATCATTGCATCCGCCGGTATCAGGACTGTCGTGGAAAGCGGTGTGAACTATGGAGAGAAACGGCATCTCACGATCTCCTCGGTTATCCTGGTTGTGGGAATCGGCGGCGGAATGATCAAGTTTCCCATGGGCAGCGGGCTCAACTTCGAACTGAGCGGAGTCGCTCTGGCTGCTCTGGTCGGTATTTTCCTTAACCTGATCCTGCCTCACAGTCTGGATGATATACCCGAGGAAACCGCCGAGGAGATGATTCTGGATGAACTGAACAAGAACAGATAATCTTCTGTTTCTCATGTAAAATGAAGCCGAATCCTCTCCGGGGGTTCGGCTTTTTTTTACGCTGTTTATCCTGTATAATGGATCAAGTTTTATATCGATCACTCAATTAAAAGGAATATAAAATAGATGGCATTGATTATCGTCAGTATTCTGCTCGCAGTCGTTCTGTTTCTTTACTTTATGACCCTTGTCCGGAGAGCCGGAGATATGCAGAGGCTCCTCCGTCTGCTGGATGTGCTTAAAACCGGCGGAGATCCGGAGGATATCAAAACGTCCGTACACTGTGTGGATCTCAGAGATGCTCTGTATGCTGATTATAGAGAGATGACCAAAATGCTTGAGACTCAGGTTCATAGTATCCGGCGCGGCGAAAGAGCGGGTATGCGCCTGTCCCGCAATCTGGAGAAAGCGGTTGTCAGCGCTTCCCAGATCAGCTCCCATACCGAGGCCAACCGGAAAAGCAGCGCCGTTCTTTTTGAGAGTGTCACCGAGGGCTCTGCTGCGGTGGAGCAGATCAACGCTTCTTTAGGCAGTTTCCGCGTACAGAATGACCGTCAGAACAGTTTCATATCGGAAACCGCCGCCTCCATCAGCTCCGTAAACAAGGCAGTGCGGGAGGTTTCGCTTATCGCAACGGAACGGCTGGAGCAGGTCAACTCCCTGATTCGGGTCACTTCGGAGGGCAGTGAAAAAATTCAGGAGAACGAAGATGTTATCCGGAATATTCAGAAGCAGGTAGACGACGTACTGAACCTGATCAATGTCATCAACGAAATCGCCTCCCAGACCAATCTTCTGTCCATGAACGCCGCTATCGAGGCCGCCCATGCGGGAGAGGCGGGCAAGGGCTTTGCCGTTGTGGCCGAAGAGATCCGCAGTCTTGCAGAATCAACGGGACAGAATGCTTTGAGTATCTCTGAAACCCTGGGGAAGCTGGTTGATCAGATCAACCGCGCCGCCCTGATCAGCCGGGAAAGCGGCGTCTCTTTCCAGAGTATAGAAAAGGAGGCCGATGTGGTTGCTGAATCCTTCCGCGAGATTCACGGACATACGGACACTCTGTTAAGCGCCGCAGAGCAGCTCTCTCAGAGCACAAATGATCTTCAGACCATAGCCGCGGAAGCCACTGCAAGCGTTGAAGAGATAGAGATCGGCTCCCGGGATATCAACAAGGTCCTTCTGGACTCCAAGGATGTGGCATCCCGGCTCAATGAAGATATGGAGAACCTGACAAAAGATTCCAGAGTTTCAAACTACAATCTGACCAAGGTCTCCGAATCCTATCTGAAAACTTCCGAGGCTTTTCTGGATCTGATCCGTGCCCGAACCGACTATACGGGACAGGATCACGGGCTGGAGAATAAGCTCTTTATCTCCAATCTTATGGTCTCCCATGTCAATTGGATGGGACTGGCCAGGTCCATTCTCGACGGCAGCATCAATGAGGCGGATGTGAATAACCTGGATGTTTCCGTATGCCGTCTGGGAGGATGGATGGAGAAACAGGGCCGGGAGTTTATTAACGACCGGGGCAAGTTTGAACTTCTGGACAGAAAGCATCATGAGCTTCATGATACCTTCCGCAGAATTCTAGAGCATAAAAAGGACGGTCAGAGCGATCAGGCGGAGGATCTGTTCAGAACCCTTACAGAGATCTCCAACGAACTGATTCAGATTCTTATGACCCTTGGCTATACGGACTTCCTGAAATGGACCGGAGATCTCAGTGTCCATGTAGGGCTTTTTGATGACCAGCATAAACGTCTTCTCGCCCTGATCGGAGAGCTTTACAAAAGGATGGAGGAGGGAGCCGGTCAGGAAGCCCTGAGGGATACACTGAAGCAGCTGATCGATTATACGGAGTATCATTTCTCCACGGAAGAGAAAAACTTCAAAAAGTATACTTATCCTCAATCCGGAGCCCATATTGAACAGCATAATGCTCTTGTCAGTAAGGCGACGGAGCTGTACAGCGGACTCCAAAAAGGAGAGGGAATTCTGAGTATTGAGGTTCTTGATTTTCTGCAGGACTGGGTGCTGAATCATATACAAAAAACGGATAAAGAATACGCCGAATTTTTTAAAGATAAAAAACTTGTAAAATAGAGATTAAAAAAAATAAGATCATCTCCGGATTATTTTTTTATATTTTAACATTGATTTTTTGCTTAAATATTTAAATCAAATCGCTTTGAATATCACATCTTAGTATACAAATATAATATTGATGTAAATGATCGTTTATAAAGGATGTTTTATTTCTTGTGTTTTTTTTCATGATTTGTTAAAAATTAAATAGACGGAATATTTTTGTAATTTTAATGTGAATACAGGAGATAATAATGGCAAGGGCAAAAAAAACTGAAAAGTACATAAGTATTTACTCTGAACTTTCACTGGAAGAGATGAGAAATCTGAGAACGGAACTGGATTATGCCATCAAGGCGCAGGAACGGGAGGAGCTCAAGAAGCTTAAGGAAGAGGATGCCAAGAAGCTCAGAGACACCCTGAAGATTCACGACAAGATCAAGTTTCTGGTAAAGAAAGAAACCGTTGAGGGAGAGGTCATTACCATTTCCGTTGACAAGGTACAGGTTCTGGTGGGCGGCAGCGAAAAAAAGACCGTTCCCTATGGAAAGATCGTTAAATAAGAATCCTCAGCTTATTGATTGTAGAATCAGAAAGACCCCTTATCCGACAGGAAAGGGGTCTTTTTATAGAAAGGGAGAATAAGTTCTTTGCGGCTCAGCCCTTCAGAGCCTGACGGTCCTGCTCCTCAGTATCATCGGCATCCCAGGGGTAACAGATCCAGGGATCTTCAAAGTTCTTTCCCACAAAGTAGTGTTTTACATAGGAAGGAATTTCGTGCTTTTTCTCTTTGTTCTTGTTGTGAATGACAAGAACGGCTATCTCGGCAGGCTCATGCTTCATCAGTTCATCAAGGCAGAAGCCTATGGTGGCTCTTGTATCGTCCACTTCGTCTACCAGAAGAATCTTTCTTCCCTTGATCTGATCTTCCGGCTTGTCCAGCCACTGAGTGACGACAGGATGATCCATCTGGTTGTCGTTCAGATCGTAGTAGGCTATTCCGACTGTGAGGATGGGTTTATTGATAAAGGTTTTGATCATACGGGCGGGAATGAAACCGCCCGTTCCAATGGCGACCATAAAATCGGGATCGAATCCTTTCTCCCTGATCTCCTCGGTCAGCCCCTTCACTGTATTGTGTATCTGGTTGTAGGTGATGTAGATCTTTTCCATGAGCAACAATAAAACGGAACGCTTTTTTTGGCAAGACGAAAGAACCCCGGACTGGAGCTGTAGAAGGCATCTGCCGATAAAATGATTATGAAAGTTCGGATTTTTCTGTCTCTGCTGCTGATTCTTGTCCTCATCTCATCCTGTTCCAAGGAGCTGGCGGAGTACTCCTACTATAAAAACCTTCCCGAGGTCTCGGGGACGACCCGTGACGATCC
Organism: Oceanispirochaeta sp.; assembly: GCA_963556075.3. Taxonomy (GTDB): domain Bacteria; phylum Spirochaetota; class Spirochaetia; order DSM-2461; family DSM-2461; genus Oceanispirochaeta. Next base: position 1,760,036 of record CAUVYB020000002.1, read on the forward strand.
CCCCCTCTTTTTTATTGTCAAGGTGGATCTTGCCTATGACTTCGGCGACAAGAAGACCCAGTACAGCCTGGCCGAGCTGAAGCCGGTTCTCAACGACGGGATGCGGAACCTGTTGAGTTCAAAGAACGCCGAAGAGTTAAGTATCGAACAGGAGCCTCAGTTGAAAAAAGAGATTATTGAGATGGTCAACAGGACACTGAAACGCTATGACTCATTCAAGAATGTTCCGGGCGTCAGGGATGTGGCTCTTGTAAAAAAGCAGGTCTTCGAATTCCGCTGACCCTGCGGCAGCCCGCAGGATCCGGGGCAGGTCAGATGGTTCCGGGAATCACAAAGCTGTTTTTAAATCTGATATACTTGAAGGGATGGATGTCCAGGACATTGGGATACCATCCCTCCAGAAAACGCAGATCGATCAGATTCAGCGCCGGTGAGTGGCTGATGGGGAGAACCTGTGCCGTCATAAGCAGGATCTTTTCAGCTTCCCCCATCTTTTCATAACGGTCTTCTCCCACGGCCTCTTCCAGCAGTCTGTTGTACTCTTCACTGAAATATTCCGCGTCGTTCAGGCTGCTGCCCTTCTGCCACATCTGCAGGAAGGTCATGGGATCTGCATAGTCCCCGATCCATGTGATCTGCCCCAGGGTATAGTCCGCCTCTTTCAGGGATGAGAAGTAACGGGGAAAGGGAACCTCGTCGATAATGACCTCTGTTTCCAGATGCTCCTCCCAGCTCTCCTTCATGATTTTTAGATTCTCCGCCTCCTTGTAGGAGACGCGGATTTTAATGGCGGGCAGTCCCCTGCCGCCGGGATAGCCGGCCTCTTCAAGAAGAGCCAGCCCCTTTTCCACCTCAGCTTTCTCCAGTCCTTTAAAATCCGGATATCCCGGGATTTCCGGAACAAGGCGGCTGGTGGGCAGGTATTCACTCCCTCTTATTCTGTCCCAGGGGAGGAGCAGGGCCAGTCCGGTACGGACCCGGGGATCACTCCAGGGGCCGTCCTGGTTATTGAAGTAGAAGTAGCTGGTCGCGAACAGGGGATGAAGCACCAGTCTGTCTGGATCTATGGAGTGGCTTCCCCAGCCCGAGACGACCCAGTCCACTTCATACAGGCGGAACTGCTCCATTAGCTCTTCAGGGTCGTCGCTGAACTGTATGTTCAGTCTGTCGATATCGACCTTATCCCTGTCCCAGTACAGGGGATTTTTTTCAAGCTTCATCAGACCGCTTTCCGGCCGACGGGCAAAACGATAGGGACCGTTTACAGGGATCGTCTCCTCCTGCCACCAGTCGGTCCGGTCATCAAGATCGGGGTGGACGGGGACAAAGCTGTAGTGGCACAGTATCTGAAGGAAGTAGGGGACCTGTTGTTCCAGGGTTACCGTCAGAGTCCTTTCGTCCGAGGCCTCCAGGGAGACATCCTCAGCGCTTCCGCTGCCTGTACGGAACGCTCTGGCTCCCTCTATCACATCCAGCAGGGAGGCGTAATCCGCCTTCTTTCCGGGGGTCAGCAGTTTAATCCAGGACTCCCGGATATCTCCGGCTGTCAGAGCATCCCCGTTGCTCCATTTCAAGCCCTCTCTTATATGGAAGGTATAGCTCAGGCCGTCTTCGCTGATGTCCCAGCTTTCGGCCATACCCGGTTCGGGCTGCAGGGTCACGGGGTCATAGGCCACCAGACCCTCGTAAAGGGCGGTAAAGATCTGTGCTTCCGCCGTCGTAAACCCCAGCTGGGGGTTCAGAGAAAGGGAGGACGGGGAGAAATTAATGGTCATCTCCGTGTTGTCATCGGCTCCCAGGAAGGGCAGGATCATCAATATAAGCGCAAGGGTCAGCAGCGTTTTTTTTACAGGCACGTGTTACTCCAGATATCCTTTTAACAGAGATTCGTAGTCCTTGTTCTTGATCGGTTTGACCAGGACCTGGTTGAAACCGGAAGCTTCCAGCTTTGACAGAGCATCGTCATCACTGGTGATGGCCACAAGAGGAGTCTCCCTGTCACTCTTCCTGATCTTCTCGGCCACGACATCCCCGTTGAATCCGGGCATATACTGGTCCAGGATTACAAGGTCCGGCTTTTCACGGCGGTAGAGCTCAAGGGCCTGAAGTCCGTCTTCCGCCAGAATACAGCTGTAATTCATCTTGCGGCAGACTATCTCCAGGATCTTTCTGTTGGTAAACTCGTCTTCGGCATACAGGACTTTCTTTGTCATTGTTCAAACCTCGATATATTATCCCACGTTACAGGAACAACTTCAACTTTTATGATTAAACAGGTTGGGGACGGCGGGAACCAGTGTCCGGGCCCTATCGGCTATCCGGTCCATCTTTTCTTTCAGATCCCCGGAAATGACAGCATCACCGGACATAAAGTTCAATTCGGCCTGAGCCCTGTTCCGGCAGCCCAGGAGTATGGAATCGGCTCCGCTTCTTTTTTCCGTATAGAGGCTTACTGCGCTCTCAACGCTTATCCCCGCCTCAGCGCAGGCCCGGTTCAGTTCTTTCAGAAGATCAACAAGCGCATCCCTGATCTCCTCACTGTACAGAACCATCTTATGCCGGAATCCCGGGGGGATGGTTTTCAGGTGTTCGATTCCTCTGCCGGTTAGAAGCCCCTGTCCCAGCACGGCGTAGGGAACAAAGGCGATCTCCTTTTCCCTGAGAAAAGGTAGAATCCTGTCTTCCGGACTTGTCCACAGCATGTTATATCCGCCCTGGTAGACATCGACCCTCCCGGCCTCCTCCACCATGCGGATCTGTTCCACCGTAAAGTTACTGACCCCTATAGCCCGGATACGGCCTTCCTGCCTGAGGCCCTCAAGCATCTCCATCCCCGGTCTCATATCCGCTTCTCCCAGGGGCCAGTGGATATAAAAAATATCCACGTAATCGCTGAGCAGTCTCCTGAGGCTGGTTTCCAGACTGGCTTTCATCTTTTCCGGGCTGCTGTAAAAGGCTTTTGTGGCAATAATGCAGGTGCGGCGGATCTTTTTAAGCTGCTGTCCCAGAATCTGTTCGGAACGGCCCTTTCCATAGACGGGGGCCGTGTCAAAGTGATTGACCCCGAGGGTCAGTGCCCGATGGAGGGCTCGGACTGAATCCTGATGGTTCTGAGGACCCCAGTATTCGCCTCCCAGGGCCCAGGAACCGAAGCCTCTGGAGGACAGATCGGGCAGGATTTTCTTCAATCTGCTGGGCTTTACATCATTATTTTCGTCCTGCATATCATCCTATCGGCATAAAAAGGGGTAAATTCTGCATAAATCTTTCAATATCGGCAAATCCCGATCTTGAGTAAAGCCATGAGATATATAACGATTCCCGAGTTGTTTAAATGATTACTGATTAGAATCTTAAAGATTTAAAAATGCATACTGATGTTGGGAGAACAATGAAACTGTTTAAATTAAGCGTTGTCGGCGCCCTGGTGCTTTTTCTTAGCGGCTGTCTGTCGGCCGGCAATGCGGAGAGTGCCACCGAACTGGCCGCCGAAGAATATGAAGCCTATCTCAAGAACGCCGTCTATGGGAATATGAAGAGTGAAGGAGCCGATCCTTTCCAGACCAGGCTGCGACATATCGAATACTATACCGTGGTAACGGGAGACCGGGAGATCGCGGAGCTTATCTACGATGAGGCCGTGAAGTACAATATCGATCCCGAGCTGGCTTTCGCTCTCTCCTTCTGTGAAAGCGGATTCAGACGCTATGCCGTCAATGAAAACAGAAACTCCATCGACAGAGGGCTTTTTCAGCTCAATTCCCGCTCCTTTCCCAATCTGAAGGAAGAGGATTTCTTCAACCCCGAGATCAACGTCCCCCTTGGCATCGCCTATCTGCGCTACTGTCTGGATATCGGCGGAAACGAGGTCGCGGCTCTGGCCATGTACAATGCAGGACCCAACCGGGTCAAGGACAACCGGACCCCCAATATGACTCTGAACTATATTTCAAAGGTTCAGGGTTACAAGGGGCATCTGGAGCAGGGACTTATCCCCGAAGACTTCACGCCCGATATTATTCCCGTTCCCGATGTGAAATCGGTGAAGAATATCACCCTCCTTATGGAACAAAGCGGTAAAATTAATTAAGCTGTGGAACATGATTATTGTTCTGCATAATACGGTTCAGGCCGCTGAGAAACGGCATATACAGGAGTACCTTGAGTCCAACGGCTTCAAGGTAAGGGAAATCGTCGGCGAAAAAGATACGGTTCTGGGAGCCGTAGGAGCCAACAGTCTGGATCTGAGGCAGGTTGAACTGCTGCCGGGGGTCGCCCAGGTTATCCCCATCTCCAAGCCCTACAAGCTGGCTTCCCGTGAGCTGAAGAAAGAGGACACCGTCTTTGAGGTCGGTCCCGTTGCCATAGGTGGAAAGCGGGTCTGTGTCATGGCCGGTCCCTGTGCGGTTGAATCCCGCGAACAGATCATTGCCTCCGCTCTGGCTGTCAAGAAGGCCGGAGCCGTTATCCTGCGCGGAGGCGCCTTCAAACCCCGCACCTCTCCCTACTCCTTTCAGGGCCTGGGAGAAGAGGGCTGTCAATATCTGAAAGAAGCCGGGGAAATTACCGGCATGCCCGTGGCCACCGAGATCGTCTCACCCAATGATGCCGAGATGATGGCCAGGTATATCGATATCTTTCAGATCGGCGCCCGCAACATGCAGAACTTCGAACTTCTGAAGAAGGTGGGCTCCATGGGGATGCCCGTCATTATTAAAAGAGGACTGTCCGCCACCATAGAAGAGTGGCTGATGGCCGCCGAATATCTTCTCGCCTCGGGAACCGATAAGGTCATCCTCTGTGAGCGGGGTATCCGGACCTTCGAGACCATGACCAGAAACACCCTGGACCTTTCCGCCATACCCATCGTGCAGAAGCTCAGCCATCTGCCAGTCATCGTAGACCCCTCCCATGGAACGGGTCTGCGGAACAAGGTCCTGCCCATGGCCCTGGCCGGTGTCGCCGCCGGAGCCAACGGACTGATCATAGAGGTTCATCCCGATCCCGACCATGCCTTGTCTGACGGAGCCCAGTCTCTCTATCCCGAACAGTTTGAGAAGCTGATGGGCGACCTGGAAACCCTCAGCCCCGTGGTGGGTAAGGAGATCGCCCGTATCCCCGACAAGCGTCACCAGGCCCTGGCCGCCTCCGTAACCAGCCCCGCTGCCGCCGCAGCCGGCGACGCCCCCAAGGCTGTTTTTCAGGGACTGCCGGGAGCCTACAGCGAGCTTGCCATCAAAAACTATTTCGAAGGAACCCGGGTCCAGGCCGTCCCGGTGCCCCAGTTTACGGATATCTTCAAGACCGTTCTGGCCGGTGATGCAGAGTGGGGAATGGTTCCCCTGGAGAACTCTGTCGCCGGGTCCATCCTGGAGAACTACGACCTCCTTTCCCGTTACCCCGATCTGACCATCTGCGGAGAGATCAAGGTGAGGATTCGGCATCATCTGCTGGCCGCGTCCGGAACCACTCTCAAGGATGTAAAGAAGGTTTACTCCCATCCCCAGGCTCTCTCCCAGTGTGCTGTATACCTTGAAAAGCAGGGGTATGAGGCTGTGTCCTACTACGACACCGCCGGTGCCGCCTCACATGTGGCGGCTCAGGGTGCGAAGGATATCGCCGCCATTGCGTCGGACCGTTCCGCCGAGGTTTACGGACTGGACGTTCTGGCCGAAGGCATTGAGACCAATCCCCATAATTATACCCGTTTCGCCGTTGTTGCCCGCAAGGACATGGTGAAGGCCGACGACGGCGTCGACAAGGCTTCGGTTGTCTTCGCCACCCCCGATGAAGCGGGAGCCCTGACTCGCTGCCTGTCCGTCTTCTCGGAGTATGGACTGAACATGAAGAAGCTGGAATCCCGGCCCATACACGGCAAGCCCTGGTCCTATATGTTCTATATCGATCTGGATATTCCCGAGGACCGCAGCGGTTTCGAAAAGGCCGTTGAGAAGATTAAAACCGTCAGCGAGGACTTCCGCATCCTGGGAATGTACCGCAGCTGACTCGTACAGCTTTCAGTTAAAAACGGCCGCTTCGCCTCAAATGAGGAGCGGCCGTTTTTCTTTATAGAGCCCCGATACTGTCGCAGGCCGTATCAGCAACAAATGGCGGCGGCGATAATGGTGAAAAGCAGATTTTACAATTTCATTCCAATCCCCCGTCGTCGTGATTTTAAATTCGAATGGAATGGTTTCCCCTATGCTGAACCTGTGGGAAAACTGCTCATTGCCGAGAAAAAAACGACAATTTGCTCTGAACTGCCCCGTTCTGCTTGTGTCCCTCCTGAAGCCTTATATAATTTATGTAATGGCAGGGAAAAGAAACAGTATAGTCGCCCTCACTCTGTTTGAGCTCTTTTTCACTTGTCTTCTGGTTATCATACTTACGGATATCTACAGGGATATGAAGACCTTCAGGCTGAACAAGCTGCACAGTGACTCCTATCTTCTGGGAGAGTTGATTCGCGATTCCCATACCGCCTCGGAATATCTTCTGAAGAGTATCATCACGATCATTCCCCCTGATCAGATATACTATCCTCCCCGGAATACAGAGCTCTACTCTGACGACCGGGAGCGTCTTTATCTTCTGCGCAGCGCTTTTCCCCATGCGAGGCTGACGGGACTTATTGATGATTCGGGAGTTCTTACCCACAGCCTCTATCACGACGGTATGGATATGACCCGTTATGATTTCTATAATCAGATCCTCAGAACACCGGCAGGCTTTAATTTTTTCAGTGATGCTTTTCTGCTGGAAAACGGAACCCGGGTTGTCTGTCATGCCCTGAGATCTTCAGATCCGGATCGGAAGATCATAGCCCTTATGATGATAGAGCTGGATTATTTTGAGGAGTGGCTTGACCGCCTGGATACAGAGAATCATGAAAGAATCGTTGTGGCGGATCGAAAAGGGAATGTTCTGGCGGGGGAGTGCATCGGATCCTGCGCTCTGAAAATTGAAGAATTGGGCAGTCTGCTTAGCGATGAGCCCTCTGATGAGGACAGGTTCCGGCTTCATAAAAGCGGGAAGGGAGAGCTTTTTACCATTTACCGCATTCAGGGACTGCCCTATTCTGTCATTTTTTCCAATCCTGAACTGATCTCTCTTCGGGAGCTCCTTCTCCCCATGATCATTATCATGATCGGCTACTGCTGCGTCGTCGTTTTAGGTGTTGTGGTTTTCCGTTCCCATATCTCCCAGATAGAACTGAACAGGAAACTGAAAAAAACATCATCAGAGATGACCGTGATCTTTGAGAACTCTATGGTTGGCATTATCATGCTGGACGATCAGTACTGCATCAGCCGGGCCAACGCCCGTTTTGCCGAGATCCTCGGATATGATTCCCCCGATGAAGTGCTGGGTATACATATTTCAGAGTTTCATACATCATTTGAGAGTTTCAGAGAATTTGTCGGGTATTATAAAAAGGAACTTCAAAGAGGTGGAATCGTCAAACTGGAGTATGAGTTCCGCCGGAAAGACGGAAGCTCTCTCTGGGCCCGGGTTGTGGGCAAGCCCCTGGTCCTGAAGGATGAAACAGGTTCCGTCAGAGGAGATATCTGGATTGCCGAAGACATCAGTGATCAGAGGCGTGCCGAAGAGGCGCTGAAAAAGCTGGCGTCCACCGACCCCATGACGGGGATAGCCAACCGACGCCGTTTTATGAAATACGGGAAGAGGGAGTACGCCATCTTCCTGCGGCATAAGCGGCCTCTGACAGCCGTGATGCTGGATATCGATCACTTCAAGGCGGTGAACGATACTTTCGGTCATGCCGTGGGTGACAGGGCTTTGATTCTGGCGGTGGAGATCTGCGGAAAAAGTCTGAGGGCCGGAGATCTTTTCGGAAGGATAGGCGGGGAGGAGTTCGCTCTGATTCTGCCCGATACGAATTCGGCCGCCGCATTCCTGGTGGCTGAACGCATAAGGGGCATGATCGAAGGGGAGACCAAAGACCGGGAGGACGGTATCCCCCCTTTTACGGTTAGTATGGGAATTGCGGAAGCCGGGGAAGGTGATTTTGATTCTCTTCTCAGAAGAGCCGACGAAGCCCTGTACAAAGCCAAAGAAGAGGGCCGGAACAGGGTCGTTACAGCGCGATTATGAATCGGGGTTGATCCCCAGAGCCTGAAGCTGTTCTATCTCTTCCAGCTGCACCTGATACTCTTTCAGACCGGTGACGACCTTGGTGACGACCAGCTTCATCTGCTGAAGCTCCGCCTTGTAGCCTTTCATCCTGGATCGGATTTCCTGATCCGTCTCCTCTTTGAAGAACTGTTCAAGGGAGGCCAGGCGGTTGATAATCTTTTTCAGTTCCATCTGGTTTTTGTTGAGGAATTCATCGAGCTGTGTATGATCCGACTCTGCAGCCCTCAGGTAGGAGGTGCTTGTCGGATTGTTCAGGTTTTTATAATAGGTCGACTTCATTCTGAGCCAGTTCAGATAGCTTGTGAAATTCATCTTTTCTTTGTTTTTTTTTCCACTGCCCAGGGAGCTTGTCTTGATTTCATAGAAAATTTCACTTTTCTGAAGCATAACCCTGCTGAACCAGCGGGAGAATTTCTGTGTAAAGCCTTTGACGTTTTCATCCTGAATACGGGCGTTTTCATCCAGGCGGGTGATGACGGTTTCCATGGGGATATAGACCTTCGCCAGCTCTCCCACCAGAGCCAGGAGTTCCTTCTTCATCTCTGCGGATTTATCGATCTTCTTTTTCTTTACGACCTTCTGTTCTACTTCCAGCTCAGAGATAATCTTCTGCTGGAGAGCCTCTCCTTCGGAGGAGTAGTCCTCATGCAGAATCTCTTCCACCAGTTCCCGGTAGAAAGGATTTCCCTCCCAGAGAACGGGGAATTCAAATTTTATGGCCTGTAGAGTTCCTGAGAAATCCTTTTGAATTCTTCCCGGATCAAGGGTCATCTTGTTGATCACATTCATCCGGCACTGGAGCTTGTAGTTCTGACGTGAATAAACCGATACGGTCTTCAGTATCTTCTTTATGGATTTGCTGAGCTCTTTGAGCATCTTCAGAGAGTTGGCGATGATATTGAGAGCCATCCCGTCTCCGGTCTGCTTCACCTTCTCCAGATAGACCGCCAGGGATCTGGTCATGATATGGGCGGAGTTGGCAGAAATTTCGTTCCAGTGAAAATAGTTGATCAGGGCGAGTATGTTCTTGATCCCCTTGAGGTTCAGGGTTTCGGGGCTTATGAAAAAGAAACTGTTCAGAAAGTCCAGCTGATTAGCATACTCCTGCATCCGGATGTTCATCTGGTTGAAGGTGTCTGATTCGGGAAAAGGATCGGAAGGGGGGGCTTTGAGATCCGAGATCTTCTGTTCATAGTCATACTGGTCTTCCTGGATCAATCCCTTTTCAATAAAAACCTTATAAAGACCTGTATAGGAGGCCTGAAAGGTCCGGCACTGCTCTTTGAGTTTGGGAATCTCATCCTTGACCATAACGGATGCTCTGCCCATCAGGGCCTCATCCAGCTTAGCTACAAACAAATCTGATTGACTCATACTGGTTATTATCACCGAATATAGATAAAGTAACAACAGAAATTATTGGTCGAGGGGGAGGAAATCTCATGCTTCCCCCATGGAGTATTATGGGAGAGATCAAGTTCTATACACCTGAGAAACTGGTTATGGGGATTCTTGTTCCGGATCCGGGTGTTCTGGAAAATCTAACGGACAGGATGAGGGGGCTCTGGGGTGAGACGGACAGTCTCACTGAGCCCGTGGAGTTCACATACAGCGATTACTATGCTCCCGAAATGGGCAGCCCCCTCTATCGAGTGTTCTGCTCCTTCAAAACTCTTGTGCCTCCTGAGGCTCTGGCACAGATCAAAATCCGCAGCAACGCCCTGGAGGATGAACTGGCCCGGGAGGGACGGAGGATTGTTAACCTGGATCCGGGAATCCTCAGTCAGAGTAAATTTATTCTGGCCAGTACCAAGAACAATGCCCATCGCATTCCCCTGAACCGCGGTATCTATGGAGAGCTGACCCTGCAGTACAGGCACGGTGAGTTTCATGAGCTGGACTGGACCTATCCCGATTATCGGGGAGATGCCGCCCGCAGCTATCTGCTGAAGGTCCGCAGACTCTATGTGGAGCAGCTTAAAAAATAAGTTATTTCTTGTATCCGTCTTGAAGCAGGGGGGGCATTCCCATCGTATATAAGGCATGACCTGGTATACCCTCTGCTTCCTGTTCAGTCTCTTTCTCACGTCGGGATGCTCCCTTCTCTCTCCCACGCAGGAGGTCTCCATCCGCACTCCGGCTGTCCCGGAAGAGCTGGAAACCCTGTTCAGGGGGGTCTGGACCCTGGAGTGCTGTTCCTTTTCAGGAGATGTCACTTCCGGGGAGCTGGACTGGAGGGAGGGTGTACCCGCGTCTCTCTCCCTGTCCCGGAAGAAGGAGGAGGACCTTCTGATCCTTCTTTCTTCACCCTTCTCATTTCCGGGGCAGGGTTTTTATCCCGCCGGGCTCTGGCTGCCCTGGGACAGTGAGCGCGGGAGGGCCACATTCCATGACGGAGCGGCGGTATTCCTTGTTTCAACCCTGGTAAGGGGAGAGGTCTCCATGTCCGGGTTCAATATGGAGCGCTTTCTGGATGAGATGGGAGCGCTGAACAATCCCTGGAACTGTGACAGGGAGCTTCTGCTCCGGCAGCTGGGCCGGCATGAGATGTGCAGCTGGTATATCCATGAGCGGCAGACGTTCTCTGTCGCTCTGTCTCTGCCCGAGGGGGCCTGGTATAGTGCCAATCCTGAAGTGGCGTCCCTTGTTTCAAGCGGGACAGAGCAGGAGTTCGAGCTGTCCGAGGGCTATCACTTTTTCTGCTGCCCCTCCCTGAAACAGGCGGCGGAGGTCCAGGTGGACGACCATGGGGAGGCGGTTGTCTTTTTCAGTTCTTATTGAAATTCACACCTTGTCCGGCAGTTTCCACTCCACATGAGCCTGGCCGGTCTCTTCCAGATAGGCATTGGTCCGGCTGAAGGGTCTGCTCCCGAAGAACCCGCGGTAGGAGGAAAGGGGGGAGGGGTGGGGGCTCTCGATGACCAGATGTCTGTCCCGGCGGATAAAGCTTCCCTTCTTGCGGGCATAGCCTCCCCAGAGGATAAAAACCAGATTCTCCCGTCTCTCCTCCAGTTCCCGTATCACCCGGTCGGTAAAGCTTTCCCAGCCCCGGCCCTGATGGGAGGCGGCCTTTCTGGCCTCTACGGTCAGCACCGAGTTTAAAAGGAGTATGCCCTGATCGGCCCAGCTGTTCAGGCAGCCGTGGGGCGGGGGCGTGAGGCCCAGGTCCGACTCCATCTCCTTGTAGATGTTGACCAGGCTGGGAGGGGGATCGACTCCCGGCTGCACCGAGAAACAGAGCCCGTGGGCCTGGCCGGGACCGTGATAGGGGTCCTGTCCCAGTATGACGACTTTAACCTTGTCAAAGGGAGTGCGGTCCATGGCGGCGAAGATCTGCTGCCCCGGAGGAAAAATGGTCCTGCCCTTCTGTTTTTCCTCCAGAAGGAATTGACGAAGCTCCGTCATATAGGGTTTTTCGAACTCGTCTCCCATCACATTCAGCCAGCTGGGATCCAGCCTGATCTCTCTGCTCATCTCTTGCCTCTCCTGATCAGCAAGATTAGCACAGGCGTCTAAAAATGGCAAAGAAGGCCTTGTTGGTCACGCCCCGTATTGTCCTTTCCGAAAAATCGGCGATGACCGGTTTCCGCGTGCTGTTCCGTATATAGCGGTCAGTCCCTCCTCCATATTAAATCGATAAAAGATTAAAAAATAAAAATTGACATCCCGGATCAGTGGTGGTATTCTCTTTGTATACCAAATGAATACATTGTAAATACCAAAGGTATTCTAATGTCGGATCCGCCTGATTCTGTTTGTTACTCTGACCGATGCTGTATCGGATCAGATAAACAATAAAAAGTTTTTTGAAATGAAGGAGAATTTCATGAAAAGATTGTTTGCAGCTATCACTCTGGTTCTGCTGTGCAGCACAATGCTGTTCGCCGAAGGTCAGGGAGACAAGGAATATCCCAGCAAGGATATCAAGTTCATCAGTGCCGGTAACGCCGGGGGAGGAGCCGACGCTCTTTCCAGAAAGATCTGTGCCATCGTTCAGGAAGACCTGGGTGAGAATTTCTACATCCTGAACAAGGGTGGATCTTCCGACGCCAACGGACCCAGCGAGCTGATGAAAGCCAAGGCCGACGGATACACGGTGGGACAGCTTCTCTACGGATCCTGCGTTTCCGCCGTTTGGAACGAGGTTCTTCCCGGTTACGACCTGGCCGATCTTGAGATTTTCGGAATGGTATCCGCCGAGGCTGACTCTTTCGTCGCCGGTAAGCACAGCGGCATCACTTCTTTCGAGGACCTGATCGCCAAGGCCAAGGCGGCTCCCGGCACTATCACAGTCGCCGACCAGGGCGCCGGTTCCAGAACTTATATGATCGTGCGTCAGGTTGAAGAGAAGTACGGTGTCAAGTTCAACAACGTCTCCTACCCCGGTTCCGGAAACATGAGAGAAGCCATCCTGAACAAGGAGCTGGCCGTCGGCGTTAACTCTCTTGGAGACTTCTCCCCCATTATCGATTCCGGCGATGCCATCGGTCTGGTTGAGTTCAGCCCCAAGCAGAATGGTAAGTACACCGACGTCCCCTGTGTTCCCGACCTGGGTATGCCCTCTGAAATGGAAAGCGGTTCCTTCTTCGCCCTGGCCGTTCCCAAGGGCACTCCCGAAGAGATCATCGAGACTCTGGCTGCCGCCTTCAAGAAGGGTGTTGACGGGGATGAGTTTGTCAACTTCTGTAACAGCATAGGTGTCACTCCCGTTTCCATGAGCCGGGAAGAGGCCAATGACTACATTTTCGGTGTTCAGGAAAGAGCGTTCAAGGCTCTTCAGGAACTGAAAGACAAGGGTCTTATCTAATCCTCAGTACTTAAGTCGAATGGGTGACTCTAAGGGGTCACCCATTTTTTAGGAGTCATTTTAGTAATGAAGAACAAAAATCCGTATCTGAGTTCAAGCGTACTTACCCCCGTGGGAATCCTTGTCATTCTCCTGGGTTATCTTGCGGAATCCCTCAGGATGAGCTGGATCGTCAAAGACGGTCTGCCTTCGGAGTCCTTTTTTCCTGTCATCATTTTTCTGCTGGGCTTTCCCATCGCCGTATACCTTCTGGCCGGCGGACTGAGGGAGGCAAAGAATAACAGCGTCTCCCCTTCTGAAGAGGTCAGCTGTGAAAAACATGAAACTGAAGAAAAAGAGGCGGGAGTGATCAAGGTCGCCCATAAGCCTGTTTATATAACCATTCTTACCTTTGTATTTGTCTTTGTGTTCAAGTCTCTCGGGTATTCCATTTCGGCGCCGTTGTACGTGTTCGCGTTTCAGCTCATCTATGACGATAAGATGGAGCATCTGATCAAGAAGGCCATCACATCTATAATCATTACTCTTCTTGTGTACGGCCTCTATGTGGGTGTTTTCAATATCATGTTTCCGGAGGTGTGGAAGTGAACAGCCTGATGCAGATTCTAGAAGGGTTCTCCATTTTAACAGACCCGATGTCCATTCTCTTACTCTGTGCCGGTTTTTTTATCGGTATCATATTCGGATGCCTTCCCGGACTGACGGCCACACTGGCCATCGTTCTTCTGATGCCCATAACTTACTCCATGCCTGTGGCTCAGGCTCTGGTTGTGTGCGCGGGCGTCTATATGGCCGGGACCTATTCGGGGTCGATTTCGGCCATCACTCTCAATATTCCCGGTGCTCCCGCATCCATGATGACTAATATGGAAGGTTATCCCATGATGAGGAGAGGTCAGGGCGCCCATGCCATCGGTTCTGTAACTATCGGTTCGGCCATCGGCGGCACCATCGGCTGTATCCTTCTGATCCTGGTCGCCCCCATCACCATGAAGCTGGCGCTCCATATCCGGACTCCGGGCAAGGGGGCTCTGGTCTTCTTCGCTCTGGTGGTCGTCTCCCTGCTGTCCGACAGCAAGGCCAAGGGCCTTATCTCTCTGGCTTTCGGATGTATGCTGTCCACCATCGGTATGGACGTGCTGAGCAACAACTCCCGCTTCACCTTCCAGATTCCCAGCATGCTCCAGGGAATCGAGCTGACCACCATTATTATCGGAGCCTTTGCCTTAAGTGAGATCCTCGCCCAGTCAACGGTTAATAACCGGGAGTACAGGGAGAGGGTTGAAAAGGCAAATTCCAAGAAGTTCAAGAGAAGAGAGTTTTTCCCCAGTCTCAGTGAAATGAGAGAGATCGGATTCAAGACCTATGTAAAGAGTGCTCTTATCGGATACATCATCGGGGTTCTGCCCGGAAGCGGCGCCTCCATGGCCGCCTTCGTATCCTATGCGGAAGCCAAGAGAAGCTCCAAGCATCCCGAAAACTACGGGAAGGGTTATGTCGAGGGTATGGTTGCCGCCGAAACTGCCAACAACGCGGTCTGCGGTGGGGCTCTGATCCCCATGCTCTCCCTGGGAATCCCCGGCGACGGAGTCACGGCTGTTGTTCTGGGTGTCCTTATGATCTACGGAATCGTACCCGGACCCACGATGCTGACCCAGCAGATGGGCGATGTGGCTCCCATGTTTATTGCGCTGTTGATCTCGGCTGCAGTTCTGTTGCCCGTCTCCCTGTTTCTCTTCGGACCCTTTTATCTGAAGATCGCAGGAATCCCCCGTCTGCCCCTGTACAGCTCCATCGGTCTGATCGCCATCCTGGGTGTTTACTCGTCCACCATGGACTACTTTCAGATGGGTATCGCCCTCGCTATCGGCGTGCTGATGTTCTTCCTGGGGAAACAGAACTATCCCAAGGTGCCGTTTATCCTCGGTGTTATCCTGGGGCCCCTGTTCGAGCTCTATCTGAGAACGGCCATGTCCATCAGTAACGGAAACCCCATGATCTTCCTGACCAGCCCGGACAGCCTGTTCTTCCTGCTGCTGACCCTGTTCTTCGCCATCTTCCTGCCCCGGGTAAATAAGAGATCCCACGAAAAGGCTGTTGAAGACCATGGCGATGAGTCTGTAACCGAGTGCTGCGACTGATCGGAATCATCAATACTAGAAAACAAGAGGAAATATTATGAGTATAGAAATTAAAGGCGTCATTCCCCCGGTTGTAACCCCCTTTACAGCCGACGGCAGTGAGGTCTCTGAGGAGAATCTCAGGAAGGTGATCCGTCACGTGGTTTCCAAAGGGTGCAGCGGTGTCTTTATCGGAGGCAGCCAGGGCGAGTTCTTCTCCATGAGCTTCGAAGAGCGCGTGCGTTGCTACGAGATCGCCGTAGATGAAGCGGCGGGTGAGTTCATCGTCTTCGCCGGAACCGCTGCCGTTACCACGGCGGAATCTGTGGCGCTGACCAGGGCGGCTGAAAAGGCCGGGGTCGATGCCGTGTCCATCATCAATCCCTACTTCATCACCCTGAACCAGGATGAGATGTACATGCATTACAAAGCTGTCGCCGAAAGCACAAGCCTTCCCGTCTACCTCTACAACAATCCCGGGAGGACAGGCGCGGTCATCCCCGTTCCCGTCATCGAAAGGCTTTCGAAGATTGATAATATTGTGGGAATGAAGGACTCCAGCGGAGACCTCACTTATGTGAATAACATCCTGAACAATACGGAGAATTTCTCGGTCTTCTGCGGAAGGGACACCTGTATCTACAATGTGCTGACCTCCGGAGGCATGGGAGCTGTGGCAGCCACAGCCAATGTGGCTCCCTCCCTGGTTTCCAGCATCTACAATTCTGTACAGGCGGGAGATCTGGAGGCCGCCAGGAAGGCCCAGGCCAGACTGGCTCCCCTGCGCAACGCCTTCGACCTGGGAAGCTTTCCCGTCGTCGTTAAAGAGGCGCTTCAGCTGCTCGGTTTGGAAGTGGGCCCTGCCAGACTGCCCATCCATCCCATGAGCAATGAAAACAGGAAGGAATTGAAGGATATCCTCAGCTCCATGGATCTTATTTAGTGTATTACTTATTCCGGTGCTTCTTCAGTTCCTCCTTTCCTAGGCTGGGGGAGCATCGGAATTTCTTTGCAGCCAGGAGCTTGACGGCAGCTTATTATAATCTTACTTTGGATAGGGCATGAAAACGGAAAAGAACCAGACCACTCATACGAAAGACTCTGTTTATGCGGACATCCATCAGAAGATCCGTGAAGGGCAGCTGGCCCCGGGGGACTGGTTTGTGGAGCGGGAGCTTTGCGAGCAGTACGGCCTGAGCCGGACTCCCATGCGGGAGGTCCTCTGGAATCTTGAGAAAGACGGACTCCTCATTCAGACGCCCGGCCGGGGCTTTCGTATCCGGAAGCTGAACCTTCAGGAGATCATGGAGATCTTCCAGGCCCGTGAAGCCGTGGAAGGGATGGCCGCCTATCTGGTTTCCCATCTGAGCGATGAGGCCTTTTTTGAAAAGCTGAAGGACATCCGGGACCGCCTGGAAGCCCTCGATGAAAATGATCTCCAGGAGGAGGGACCCAAGGTCGGGGCTCAGATGCATAAGCATATCATCAGCCATGCCAGGAACAGCATCCTCCAGAGCTATTTTGAGAAGCTCCATCTCCTTTACTCTCTGACCGTGAATATCACCCGCCGCTCCCAGGATATTGAGAAAATATCCAGGGAGTCTCATCTGTCCATTATGGATGCGATCATCGCCAGAGACGGCGAAAAGGCTGAGAAGCTTATGCGCGAGCATCTGAGAGAAACCTGCCGGAACATCACCAAGATCTTCTATCCCAACCTTCTGGATTAGTCCTTTTTCCCGGCAATTCTGATATCCCCCGGTTCCGATTAAGCTGTTTCCCGAGGATCTGCACTACACATGAATCTATAAATTTCCGGATAAACAGAACTTTTCTCCAAAATACCCGACAAAAGAACTTATTCTTTTTTATACTTGTGGTATGGGAAGAAGGAGTCATCATCGCATCAACCTGAAATCATTTCTGGAGTACATTGCGCCCCTCCTGGTTATCGCTATCATTTCAGTATTTTTCGCACTTTCATCCATTATAAATTCAGAGCGGCTTGAAAACAGCAATCTTCAGAGGAGGCTACGCTACCTGGATAATCTGGCAAAGCTGGAGCTTCAGGTCGATATCGCCAAGGCCCTGGAAGCGGCCACCAGCTTGAGTCAGAATGAAGCCTTGATTAACTGGTTTACAGGGAATGAGAATCCACTTTACAAAGAGCTGGCCCTGAAAAAACTCGACAATCTTCTCGGGGATGACCGTTTTGAAGCAAGCTTCGCGGCAGCCAGGCACTCGGAAGCTTTTTATATGGGTTCCCGCAGGATAGAGAATCTGTCCAGAAAGGACCCGGATGATTCCTGGTTTTATGAATCTCTTAACATGCGGGAAAAGATGGTCCTGAACCTGGACCACAATAACGAGCTGGACAAAACCCTGCTCTGGATCAATGCTCAGGTCTTTCATGAAAACGATATCGTCGGCATCGCGGGAGTGGGGCTGAGCATCGAAGATCTTCAAGAGAGGATGAAAAATCTGATTCCCGGGAAAGACTCAAAGATTCTTTTTATCGACGATACAGGGACGGTAAAACTGGCGTATCCCTTTGATATGATCAATCGGAGCCTGGATGATATCCTCAAGACCTATCCCGGGATTGAATTGATCGATATCGCCGAAGATACCACAATCCCCCTGCATCGGGAGGATGTCATCTATACGATCTCGGGAGTGCCGGGTATCGCCCTGACGGTCGTGACCATTGTTCCCCTGACCGATATCGAGAGTTTGAGCCAGAAGTCGGTGCGGCTCTATACGCTTTTCAGCCTCCTTCTCGTGGTCCTTCTGGTTGTTTTCTTTCTGCTGATCATACACAGACTCAATACGACACTGACTCAGCAGACTGAAAGTCAGGATATGACCATCCTTTCCATGTCCATGCTGTCTGAGCTCAAGGATCAGGAAACAGGGTATCATATCATTCGGACCAGCCACTACTGCCGGCTCCTTGCCGAAGAGTTAAGGCGTAATTTTAAATACACACACGAACTCAACAGTCTGTTTATGGAAAATATTGAGAGACTGGCTCCCATACATGATATTGGAAAGGTCGGCATACCGGACAGGATCCTCCTTAAGGAGGGAAAACTGTCTAAAGAGGAATTTGATGTGATGAAGACCCATACCACCCTGGGAGCCCGGGTCCTGCAGACGGCCATGGAGCAACTGGGCAACTCCCCCTTCCTCTCTTTCGGCATCAAACTGGTCCTCTATCACCATGAAAAATGGGACGGTTCCGGTTACCCCCGGGGATTGGCAGGTGAAGAGATCCCCCTGGCGGCCAGAATTATGGCTGTTGCGGATGTGTACGATGCCTTGAGAAACAAACGGCACTACAAGGACGCCATAAGCCATAAGGAAACGATTCAGATCATCACAAACGGTTCAGGAACCCATTTTCAGCCGGAGCTTGTAGAGGCCTTGATCAGGATACAGGATAAATTCGAGATGATTTCCATTGATTTGAATGACGATCAGGATTTGTCCCGCTGAAAAGAAATCATTGATCCTGCTGCCGTCAGTTCCGCATGGCCCGGGCGCTTGAACTTCTCTTGAAAATATTTGTTCTCCCTTATGATTTTACGTACAATAGGAATGGGAGGAATAAAAAATGAAAAATATACTGTTTATTCTTGTAATGATTATCTGCACGTCTGCCCTTATGGCCGGAGAAATCAGTTCCGGGACCTGGATACAGACGGCTTCCACCGCAGGCGATGCGGAATGCTCTCTGGATATTGCAGATGTTACCGACAGCATCATTGCTGTGGACGCATCCAACGGCTGGAAGGGATACGCCTATTACGATGAGGCCGGAGACATGTATACGGGGGTCTTCGAACTGCTGCCCAGCAGCCGGAATCCCGATGCGGCCTGGCGGAACCGGATCTTTATGATACACATGAAATACGACGGTCTGACCCTGACTCTGAACGGGACATCCGGCGATCTGAGCTTTTCCGCCACCTACTGGAAGGAGTGATCCTTCCGGGATTTACCCCGCACCGGGATATTCTCACCTGATAATCCAGGCCGACGGTTTCAGAGTGAATCCAGAACTGAATAAAAATCCCCGGAAGCCGCAGCCCCCGGGGATCAATTCTTTCTAATCTCGTGCTGTCGTTGCCGTCAGAGCTTATCAGCCCTTAACAACAATATTCACCAGCTTATCGGGAATGGCGATCTCCTTGACGATGGTCTTGCCCTCGGTCCACTCCTGAACCTTCTCCTGAGCGTGGGCCGCGGCCTTCATCTCATCGGGACTGGTACCGGCGGCGAGCATCATCTTGCATCTTACCTTGCCGTTGATCTGGACGACGACCTGGATCTCATCGTCCTTGGTCAGCTCCTCGATATACTCGGGCCAGGATTCGAAGGCCAGAGTGTCGGTCTTGCCGAGCCTGGCCCACATCTCTTCGGCCAGGTGGGGCGCATAGGGGGCGATCAGAAGGACGAAGGGCTCCCAGAGCTTCCGGTAGCACTTGTCCTGTTTGTACATCTCGTTGATGAAGATCATCATCTGGGCGATACCCGTATTGAACTCCAGGTCCCGGGTGTCGTCGGATACCTTCTTGATGGTCTTGTGCAGAACCTTGAGCATCTCCCTGGAGGGTTCGTCGTCGCTGATCTCTCTCTCGGCGATATCCCAGACCCTGTTCAGGAATCTGTTGACACCCACCAGGCCCTTGGTCTGCCAGGGCTTTGAAACCTGCAGGGGCCCCATGAACATCTCGTACATCCTCATGGAGTCGGCGCCGTAATCCCGGATGATGTCATCGGGGTTGATGACGTTCTTCAGGCTTTTACTCATCTTGGCGATGACCTGAGTCACCTCTTCGCCCGTCTCGGTCTCGATATACTTGCCGTCCTTCTCTTCCACCATATCGGTGGGGACAAGGGACTTGTCGGCTCTCTGGTAGGCGAAGGAGGTGATCATTCCCTGGTTGATCAGTCTCTGGAAGGGCTCCTTGTCCTTCACAAGGCCCAGATCGAAGAGAACCTTGTGCCAGAAGCGGCTGTAGAGCAGGTGGAGAACCGCGTGCTCGGCTCCTCCCACATAGAGGTCTACGGGCATCCAGTAGTCCTCGGCCTCTTTTCCGACAAAAGCTCCCGTGTTTTTGGGATCGATGTAGCGCAGGTAGTACCAGCAGCTTCCCGCCCACTGGGGCATGGTGTTGGTTTCCCGTCTGGCGGGCTTGCCGCAGCTGGGACATTTGCAGTTTACCCAGTCCTTGACATTGGCCAGGGGGCTCTCTCCGGTGTTGGAGGGGTGGAAGTCGTTTGTGGGGGGCAGCTCCAGGGGCAGCTCGTCCTCGGGAACGGGAACGATGCCGCAGTCGTCGCAGTGGACCAGGGGAATGGGCTCTCCCCAGTATCTCTGGCGGCTGAAGATCCAGTCCCGGAGCTTGTAGTTGACCGCTCCCGTACCGATCTTCTTTTCTTCCAGCCACTTGATAACGGCGCTGATGGCTTCTTCCTTACCCATACCGTCCAGAAAGCCGGAGTTCACATGTTTACCGTCGGCGGTGTAGGCCTCTTCGTCCACATTACCGCCCTCGAGTACCTCGATAATGGGCAGTTCAAACTTTTTGGCAAACTCCCAGTCTCTTTCGTCATGGGCGGGAACCGCCATGATGGCACCGTGACCGTAGGAGATCAGAACATAGTCGGCCACCCAGACGGGGATCTTCTCACCGTTCATGGGGTTGATGGCGTAGGAACCGGTAAACACACCGGTCTTCTCCTTGGCCAGCTCGGTTCTTTCCAGGTCGCTCTTCAGATTGGCCTGACGGACATAGGCTTCCACGGCCTCTTTCTGCTCAGGCGTGGTGATCTTGTCCACCAGCTTGTGCTCGGGGGCCAGAACCATATAGGTGGCGCCGAACAGGGTGTCCGGGCGGGTGGTATAAACCTCGATGGGATCCGCGTCGGCACTGTCCATCTTGAAGACCACATTGGCGCCCTCGGATCTTCCGATCCAGTTCTTCTGCATGGCCTTTACAGAGTCGGGCCAGTCCAGGGTATCCAGGTCTTCCAAGAGCTTGTCGGCGTATTCGGTGATCTTGAAAACCCACTGACGCAGGTTCTTTCTCTCCACCTGGTTACCGCATCTCTCGCAGCGACCGTCCAGGACCTCTTCGTTGGCCAGGCCGGTGAGACAGCTGGTACACCAGTTGATGGGCATGTCGGACTCATAGGCGAGGCCGGCCTTATAGAGCTTAAGGAAAATCCACTGGGTCCAGTGGTAGTACTCACTTGTGTGAGTGGAGATCTGGCGGTCCCAGTCGTAGCTGAAACCCAGGGCCTTGATCTGCTTCAGGAAGTTCTGAATGTTCTCTTCGGTGGTGATTTTGGGATGGGTCCCCGTCTTCAGGGCGTAGTTCTCCGCGGGCAGACCGAAGGAGTCGAACCCCATGGGATGGAGCACGTTCATGCCCTTCATCCTGAGGTACCGGCAGTAGATGTCGGTGGCCGTATACCCTTCGGGATGGCCTACATGGAGACCGGCGCCCGAAGGATAAGGAAACATATCCAGAACATAGGCTCTCTTGTCCCGGGGGAAGGCCGGATCTTCAGAGACCTTGAAAGTCTTATTCTCTTCCCAGTATTTCTGCCATTTGGCTTCGATGTCTTTAAAAGGGTATTTGCTCATAATGCTGAGAATAATATCAGAAGGCGGGATTTTCGTCTAAGGGTATTTTATAAAGGGAATTGTTAATTTAAGGATATTTGGGCGCCTTTTCCGGGACAGGGGGTAACGGGAGTGTGAGGGAGTTCCGAAAAGGTCCCGGAAAACCGGGCTTTCCGCTCAAACCACCTGATCCGCCAGTCTTATCCGGCTTGCTCCACGCCGCCGGGACTGGCGGGGTGGTAACCGCTGCAATCCCTGGACGCATGCTCGAGCAGTAAACCGGAGGTTTACGGCCAGGGCCCTGGCGCATAGGGGAGGAGCCGCAGAATCATGACGGAATGTTATCCCTCTTGTATATCGTGCCAGGACTCAGTACAGGTCGGAAAGGGAATAACATTCAAATCCTTCTGTTCTGATCTCCATAAATCCAGTTTGGACTGCATATTCAGCCAGCTTTCAGGGGAAGTCTTTGTGGCCTTGGCAATACGGATGGCCATATCCGGACTCAACGACGCTTTTTCGTTAATCAGTTCCGATAGAGCTTTCCTTGAACCCCCAAATCGGCAGCAGCTTCCGTCACAGTCAAACCGAGAGGAGCCAGTACATCTTCTCTTAAAACTATACCCGGGTGAACAGGTTTACGTTTTTTACTCATATATCCCACCCCTTAGTGATAATCACGTAAATTGTAACCTATAACGTTACAGGTGTCAGCTGAGAGAACGTTTTCTCGGGATAGGGGAGTGGTAACGTTTGACGTTATTAACGTCAGGCATTACTATAGGGATTATGAATGGCTTGAGAGGATAATATGACCGAACGTATACCCGATGTGTTGCCCGGTGAAATCCTGCAGGAAGAATTTATGACTCCTATGAATATCAGTGGCTACAGACTGGCGAAAGATACCGGAATGCCGGCGACGAGGGTGTCGGAAATCCTCAAAGGCAGAAGAAGAATTACGGCAGATACAGCATTGAGATTGTCCGTCTATTTCGGGAATTCCGCCGAGTTCTGGCTGGGCATTCAGGATGAATATGATCTGAGAAAAGAGCGAGTCAGGCTGGAGAAAGAGCTGGAGAATATTCCGCATGCGCTTGGGGCGTGAAATAATCATTGAGCGTTGAATCCATCATTAGAAATCTTTCTGTACCGTAAATCTGTTTGCGAGATAGCACCCGATAAAGGCGCGGGGAACTCAAATTGTACGTCTGTCTGCTTATACTCTAAACTCAGGGAGTTCTGCCTTTTCCGGGACGGGTGTCGTGGGAATATAAGTAAGTAGCGAAAAGTCCCGGTGAACCGGGATTTTCGGGCATATCAGAAGCTCTCATCTATCGGATTTCCGATAAAAATTTATTCCGATATAGATGTCGTATGGATCATTCCCAACTCTTGCCAGCTGGGAAATTCGCGTATATTGTGATGAGTATGTAACCGTCTCTGCCGACAGATGCAAAGATCATCCGGAAGCCGACTCTACAAAATACCGAATCAAGAGGGTACTCTGCTGAAACTGATTATTGCTGATGATGAACACAGAGTGTGTCAGCTTATAGAAAACATACTGCCCTGGGAGGAATATGGGATTCACCTCGCCGGGACGGCGCATAGCGGAGTGGAGGCATTCCGGTTAATAGAAGAAGTTCGCCCTGATATTGTCGTAACAGATATTCGCATGCCCGGTTTCGACGGTATTACGCTGATAGAGAAAAGCAGAGTGGTAGATCCTGATATCAGCTTTATTATCGTAAGCGGCTACAGGGATTTTGAGTACGCTCAACGTGCGTTGAAATTCGGAGCAGAAGACTATTTGCTGAAACCGGTCTCCAGAGAGGATCTGGAACAGATCATACTCAGAGTCATTCAGAAAAAGACCCAGCAGGAAAAGATTCATCAGATTGAGCATAGCCTTATAAAGGAGATCAAGCTTAGCCGGGAGACGTTGTGCCGGCAGCTTGCTGGAAGATTCATCGAAAAGGGATGTCGGATAGAGACATCAGAGCTATCCCGATATATGGACGACTCCTTTGTTTCCTTTCAGGCGAAGTCTTTTCAAGTTCTGATACTGCAGATTGATCACAGCAATTCGGATCAGCCCATAGATAGTAAAAAGGCTATGGATACAATTCTGCAGAAAACGGAGGCGTCCGTTGCAGCCTATATTAAAGATCATGTATGCGAATATATTTATGATCAACGGGATTTCTCTCTTGTGTACATTCTCAATCTGGATGCTGAACTCTCTTTCAGGGATCTAGAATATCTGCATGAGACCGCTGCGCATAAAGTCTCGGAATACGGACAGTGGCGGCTTACCCTCTGTTCCGGCAGGGTGGTCTCAAGGATTGAAGATCTTTATAAGAGTTTTGAGGATGCCGACTGGGCCTGTCGGGACAGAATTTTCAAAGGCTGTGGCAAAATCCTCGGGAAAAGGGTGGTTCCGGCGGTAGAGGAAGAGTTGAAGCTGCTGGACCTCGATCAACTTGATAACAAGATAATGAAGGTTATCGAATCCGGAGAGGCTTCCGCACTCAAAGCGTTCTTTACTGATGAAATGATTCCTTCATTTATTCTCCGCAGGATATCGAATCCGGACACCGTTCTAAGCTTATTTCGGTTTGCTGCTGAATCTTTTGAGAAGCAGCTGCGCGCTATCGGTGCGGAGGATTCCGAAGTAAAAGCTTTGACCGCACAGGCAGAGCGGATTTTTTTCATGTCGGGAAGTGTTGAGCGCCTTGGAGGACAGCTTTCAGATCTCTATTCCAGTTCATTGAATGGTATTTTGAAGTCAAATCGTATGAAGGCTTACAGGCCCATTCGAATCGCCAAGGAGTATATCGACAGTCACTACGCCGAAAACATCGATCTGAATACCATAGCCAGGGAGGCCGGATTCAATCCAGTGTACTTCAGCAGCCTCTTTAAAAAAGAGACGGGTATCAATTTCAAGGAGTATCTGCTTCAGAAGCGAATAGAAATAGCGAAGGGACTTCTGGTTTCCGGCAATGATACAATCGGGGAAATCAGTCTGAAGGTCGGTTATAAGGATGTCCGCTACTTCAGCAGGGTTTTCTCTAAGACGGTGGGGATCAAACCCAATATGTACAGAAAAATTTATGCTTAGATCCGGGAAGAAGGGACGACGATCGCTTGCTCTTTCTCTCAAGCATCATCTTATCGTCATTGTATCGTTATTCTTCTTTTCTCTTCTGTTATTGTGTTGCAGTCCTTTCCTTCATGGAGCGGTGTGTCTGACCCTCTCAGCTGTAATCGTTCTGCTCCTCCTGCCTAGTCTCATTTCAATTATAAAGCATGTGTACGGGCCGATGAAAAAAGTCGAAGAGATTACTGAGATCCTGACGAGGGGAGACAATAAACTGTTTCAGGGTCTTGATCTGGAGGCGGACGGAACGGAACTGTCTATGAATTTCCAGGAGCTGGTTCATCAGTTGAAGGCGTCGGTGGATAGAGAAGTGACGGCCGATATGCTGAAAAAGGAAGCGGAGCTCAAGGCTCTGCAGAGTCAGATCAATCCCCATTTTCTGTACAATGTGCTGGACGGTATCAGGGGACATGCGCTTTCCGAGGGTGTGGTTGAGCTCGCCGAGATGATCGAAGCCCTATCAAAAATATTCCGCTACAGTGTTAGTCACTGGGAGAATGAGGTGACCCTCGAGAGTGAACTGGTCAATGCCGAGAGTTATTTTAAAATCCAGCAGTACAGGTTTAATAACAGGTTTGATTTGCGGATTGTCATAGAGCAGAGCGAGGATGAAACCCTGGCCTGCCGGCTGCCGAAGCTGACATTGCAGCCCATTATCGAAAATTCAATTTATCATGGATTGGAAACAAAACTGGATAAAGGGTTTGTAACCATCAGGACCAGATTGACCGACAAGCAGCTTCTGATCGAGATAGCTGACGACGGCGCAGGCTGCTCTCAGGAAATCCTGGAGAAGGTGAATCATGGATTTGAGGATTGGATAACGATCAGAACTCAAAAGAATAGAAGTGCCGGAACGGGGATTGCATTATCGAATGTTAACAGCCGCATAAAAATGATGTACGGTGAGGAATACGGACTTCATATGTACAGTACCGAGGGATGCGGGGCTATGGTCGAGATCCTTCTACCCCGAAATAACTCTTTGTCGGAAGATGATACGTAAATGATGGAAGAACTAGTCAGAATCCGGAATTTGACAACAGTCGACAGCAATAGGGCGGCGCTCCATAACTTCCGTCTGCAGGTCTTCAGTGGAGAGGTCCTCGGGCTCGTCGGCTTGAATGGTTCCGGAAAGAGCACTCTGGCTGATGTCTTTACGGGAGATATTGAGATTAAAAGCGGAGAGATCTTTCTGGACGGTGATTGTTTACAACTGGAGGGGCAGAGAGTTTCACGGCTTTTTTTTGAAAAGCAGGGCATTTTCACCATCAAGAACGAGAACAGATTGATCGGGAATCTCAACGTGTCTGAAAACATGTCCATTTCCCTGAAGCATCGTATGAGCGACCTCTTGGAAAATCCCGGTCGAAAGGGAAGGCTTCAGAAGCTGACTCTTAAGGAATTTCTGCCCCGTATCAATCCTCAATCCTATGCTCTGGATCTTCCGCCGGTCGTTCATTGGGAAATCGGCATTCTAAAGGCTTATATCGATGGAGCCCGCATGATTTTTCTGGACAGGATCGTTGAGTTCTGCAGCAGCAATGAGAGGCGGGAGCTGTTCCGGCTGATTGAGATCCTGAAAAGAAAGGGCACAGGCTTTGTTATCAGTTTTAACAAAACCGCATCCTTTCTGGGGGATTTTGACAGGATCGGAATCGTAAGAAACGGCGCTCTGTCCGGTATCCTTCATCCTTCGGATTATGATCAGAACACGGTGGCAAATCTGATGCTCGGTAAGGAGTATACGGGCGGGTCATCCATTAAAAAGGAGACTACTGCGGTAGGTAGTGCTTTGCTGGAGCTTCAAGATCCCCTGACCCGGAGTTCCGCGGGGGGTACAGGTCTCAATCTGCACAGCGCTGAAATCCTGGGTATTTATGATCCTGTTCAGGACAGGTCGGGGGATCTGATCAATACACTCAGCGGCAACGGAGGGAGTCAGCGAATCGTTGTTGAGGGCAGGACGGTCGTAATCAGTGAGGAGCATCATGTTCTGCAGGCGGGAATTGGAATTGTATCGGAAAAAATTTTCGATAAATTGTTTTTCAGAGATCTTACAGCAGGGCAGAATCTGGCGATCTCAGCTGCAAAGCGTTCCGCCTTGCCTGGAGGTTATATCCCGAGTTCGGCGGATCGCTATATTAGAAACAGCTATCTCGATCAAACAGGACTTCCTGCCGATATGTCATCTTTACCGGTAAAGTTAATAGAAAAGGATTATCAGTTTCTCCTGGCAATTCATATGCGGATTCTCAGCGGAGCAAAGATCTTTATTTTTGAGAACCCGGTTCGCAGAGCCGACCTTCTAACCCATAACTTGATTTATCAAAGGATAGAATCCCTTAGAAAAGAAGGGACAGGAGTGATTTTTATTTCCACTGATTTTTCCGAACTGGACGGTTTTTGCGATAGAATAGTTCAATACGATCAAATCGGATCCCGGTAGCGCATGAAGATAAAAAGTGTAAGACGTCTGATGAAAACCAACCTGACCCTCATTTTAATTATCCTGGCAGCAGAGCTATGCCTTCTGGAAGCTTATATGCCCAGTTTTATTTCCTTTCAGAATTTTATAAATATCTGCAGGCAGTCTTCATTTACAGCACTCCTTGCCATCGGAATGGGAATGATTCTGATTAGCGGCGGTATTGATCTTTCCATAGGAGCTGTCGTCGCCATGCTCGGAATGACGGCAGCAAAGCTCATGACGGTCCTTCAGCTGCCCCTGGTCTTTGCCATCATCGGTACGATCATCCTGGGCTGTCTTGTCGGAATGCTGAACGGATATCTTTGCGCAAGGATCAGAATACATCCCTTTATTATCACCACCGCTCTTTCCGTAATCTACAGAGGATGTGCCAATATTATCAACAATGGCATGCCTCTTTACGGTTTGCCTGCTCCCCTCCTGATCCTGGATAAAAAGACCTTTCTGGCGATTCCCCTGCCATTGCTGATTCTGCTGGGCGGGATCCTGATGGGGACTTTTGTTCTAAGGAAGACCTACCTTGGCAAATACATCTATGCTATCGGTCTGGATGAGAGAACTGCCGAATACAGCGGAATCAACTCAAGGCAGATAAAGATAATCGTATACAGTCTTGCAGGGTTTTATTTCGGGGTAGCTTCCATTCTTCTTCTCTCAAAGGTAGGATCGGCACAACCCACGGCATCGACTTCTATAGAACTGGATATCCTGGCTGCCGCGGCCATCGGAGGCATAGGGTTCCGGGGGGGACGCGGTCATATCCTCAATATTGTTATTGGCGTACTGATCATGGAGATACTGGGAGACACCCTTATCATTTTCAATGTGGGTGAATATTTCAGAAGCCTTTTCAAGGGCCTGGTTCTTCTGGCTGCCCTTTTTATGGATGGCGCGATTCGTCGGAGCAGAGCAGTTTCTGACTGAGAAATCTGAATTCTATCACCCTAATTCTATAATCTCTCACATTGCGGGCGGGATCCGGGTCTGTTAAAATTCCTTTAAATACAGCTGTAAAAGGGGTTTCAATGTGTCCGCACCGATACTTGAAATGACAGACATTACTAAAAGTTTCTCCGGGGTCAGGGTTCTTGACCGAGTGCAATTGACGGTCCGGCCGGGAGAGGTTCATGCCCTTATGGGAGAAAACGGCGCCGGCAAGTCGACTATGATGAATATCCTGATGGGTGTTCATTCCGCAGATGACGGAAAGATACTCCTCGACGGAGAGCTGATCGAAAATAGTAATCCCAAAGAGGCTATGGAAAAGGGTATTTCCATGATTCACCAGGAGCTGAATCCTGTTCTGGATATGGATGTTTCTGAAAATATCTTTCTGGGACGAGAGATCAAGAAAGGAACCGAGGGGATCTTCAGCCTGATCGACAGGAAGGCGATGCGATGGGAAACCCGAAAACTCTTTGAGTCCGCCGGTATAGATATTGATCCTGCTTCTCTAATGCGGGATCTCAGTGTGGCCGAATCACAGCTTGTTGAGATCATCAAAGCCATATCTACTTCTGCGAAGATCGTCATCATGGATGAACCCACCTCGGCGATCACTGACAAAGAGGTCGATATCCTTTTCGCTCAGATCAGGAATCTCTCTTCTCAGGGTGTAGCCGTTATTTATATTTCTCACAAGATGGATGAAATCTTTACCATTGCCGATTCTATCACCGTCCTGAGAGACGGGCAGTTCATATCAAGCGACCGGGCTGAAAACCTTGATCAGGAAAAGCTTATAAGGCTTATGGTCGGACGGGAACTGAAGGAGATCTTTCCGAAGGAGGAGGTCGATATCGGCGATGTCATCATGGAGGTTCAGAGCTACAGTTACGAGCCCAAGGTCAGGAATGTCAGCTTTCAGCTAAGGAAAGGTGAGATTCTTGGGATCGCCGGCCTGGTCGGTGCCGGAAGAAGCGAACTTGTAGAAGCGCTGTTCGGTGTTCATAAGCACTCTTCAGGAAGTCTGTTCCTCCATGGTCGAGAGGTGAAGATCAACTCCGCGGGAGATGCCATCGCCAATAAGATCGCCCTTATCACCGAAGATAGAAAGCAGACCGGTCTGAATCTGATCGCTACCATAGAACAGAATATTACTCTGGTTTCTCTGGATCAGCTTTTTCCACGGGGAATCATAAGCAAGCGGAAAGAGGCTGAGGTCGTGGAGTCAAGCATCTCCCGGTTCGGCGTCAAGGCTTCATCAAAAAATGCCGTAACACGCTCTCTGAGCGGGGGGAATCAGCAGAAGGTTGTCATCGCGAAATGGCTCCTGACCGAGCCGGAGATCATCATTATGGATGAACCAACCCGGGGAATCGACGTAGGCGCAAAGCGGGATATCTACCTGCTGATCGGCGAACTCGTCAGGGCCGGAAAATCTGTGCTGATGATTTCTTCGGAGATCCCTGAGCTTATGGGTGTTGCCGACAGACTCATCGTTATGGCGGAAGGCCGGATAACGGGAGAGCTTGAGCGCCGGGATTTTTCCCAGGAGAAGATCATGTACTATGCGTCTCAATTTAATAGAGGAAATGAAGATGAAAAAACTGAATAATATGTTGAATATGAGGCAGATGCGGGAGCTGGGAATCGTCATCGTTTTTGCGGCCATTCTAATCATCCTTATGCTGCTGTCTCCCAATGCTTTTGCCCGGCCTGCCAATTTGATCAATATTTTTAAACAGGCTTCCATTAACGGCATACTTGCCATGGGTATGATGTTCGTTATCATCGCCGGCGGGATCGACTTGTCCGTCGGTTCGATCGTGGCTCTGGCCGGAGTCGTAGCCGCTAGTTTCGCCCACCCCGGGGAGTTTCCCCTGATCGTTCCGATCATTCTGGCTCTGGCTATCGGCCTGTTTGCCGGGTGGTTGAACGGCGTTGGTGTCTCCTACGGCAACATCCCTCCTTTTATCGTTACTCTGGGTATGATGACCATCGTCCGTGGTGTGGCTCTGATCGTCAGCGGCGGAGCTCCTGTTTTCGGTGTCAGCGATGAGTTCGAGTATATTGCCGGAGGATTCCTCTTTGACAATATTCCTCTGCTGGTCATCTACTTTATTATTATTACCGCCATCAGCGCCTATATCCTTACAAAGACGGTTTTCGGACGACGGGTTTACGCCATCGGGGGAAACGAAACCTCAGCAGCCTTTTCCGGGATCAATGTTAAGAAGATGCGGATCTCCGTATTTATGATCTCAGGTCTGCTCGCCGGTTTCGCTGGCCTGCTGCTCTGCTCCAGGACTGTCTCCGGGAATCCAACGGCAGGACAGTCCTATGAGCTGGACGCTATCGCTGCGGTTATTATCGGGGGAGTCAGTATGTCCGGAGGTTCGGGCCACTGGTACGGTACCGTTATCGGCGCCCTTCTTATTGCGGTAATTGGAAACGGACTGGATATCCTTAATGTCTCTTCCCACTATCAGCTCGTCATCAAGGGCGCGATCATCATCTTTGCGGTCCTGCTTGATGTCAAAGGAAAGGAAAAAACGGCATAGGCCGATTTTTATTATCTACTCATAACAGAGGAGGAAGTTTATGAAAAGAATGTTGTTATTGGTGCTGGCTCTTACGATGGTCCTCACTGGTGCTGTTTTTGCCAACGGTGCACAGGAGGAAGGTGGAAGACCGGCAAAGTATGCTCTGATGATGAGTCATATGACCAATGCGTTTACGATCGCCCTTTCGGATTCGGTTAAGGGCGCTGCTGAGGAACTTGGCGTCGATCTCGTTGTCTTTGACGGCGGACAGGATGTATCCAAGCAGATCAGTCAGGTGGAATCCGCCATCAATCAGGGATATGCCGGTATTATTATCGAGCCTGCCTCTGTAGACGGCATCAAGCCTGCCGCGACCGCAGCCAACAGAGCCGGAATCCCTCTGGTTACCATCAACCAGAAAATCACCAATCAGGAACTGGCCAAGGCCTTTATTGGCGTTAAGCATGTAGAGGGTGGTGCTATGGAGATGGAGTACGCTGCCGAATCCATCGGCGGAGAAGGTAAAGTTGCTTTTCTGCTGGGGCCTCTCGGCTCCGACGCACAGATCGGAAGAACTCAGGGATACTATGATGTTCTTAAAAAGTACCCCGGAATCGAGGTTGCTTATGAGCAGACTGCGAACTGGAGAACCGATGAGGCTCTCGAGCTTGTTGAGAACTGGCTCCAGACTGGTGTAGAGCTGAAAGCTATTGTCGCTAATAACGACGGTATGGCTCTGGGTGCACTCAAGGCCGTTGAGGATGCTAAAATGCTGGACAAAATCAAGGTCTTCGGTCTGGATGCAACGCCCGATGCCCTGGCTGCTGTTGCAGAAGGTCGTCTTACAGCGACTGTTTCCCAGAGTACCGAGGCTCAGGGACGCGCCGCTATGGAAGCCATTGTGAAGATCGTAAACGGCGAAGAGGTTCCCGCCGAAATTATCGTAGACCACACTCTTATTTCCAAAGAGAATATTGCTGATTTTCAGTAAGATTTAGTCGCAGATAAATTTCAAAGGCTGTCTCTCCGGGGACAGCCTTCTTGCTTTATTATCCCGTTGCCAGTATTTCAAGCTGTTCACAAAACATTCGAAACAGGTCTATTGTATCGTCCGCTTCAATTCCTGGCAGGAACTCAAATCTATACCCCTGCCCCCTTATATGGTAAACTGATCAGGAACTGGAAAAGGCGCAGATATTACATAAACTAAAGGAGTTCTTCCAGAAGCAGGAGGATATCAAAACAGTCATTCTCTACGGGTCTGCTGCGGAGGACCGTCTGGCCGATAGAAGCGATATTGACATAGCCATTGGCGGGGAAACACCCTTGTCCATGGAACGGCTTCTGGAGCTTAACGGAGAGCTTCAGGTTCTCTTTAAACGAAATATCGATCTTGTCGATATCAACTGTGTCAGAGGCCTTATTCATTATAAGATCATGACCAGGGGCATCCGCTTGATTGGTTCCTCCAAGACCTTTACAGATGAGATGGTAAGGGCGATAGGTTTCGGAACGGATTTTCTCCCTCAGCTAATGGAAATGCAACGGAAAAGGATTGAAAAGTCATTGTAGGGAAAATGCTTATAGACTTCTTTCTGAGATAGGTTTGGATATTTATATTTCATTTAAGAAGAAAGGAATCAAATCAGGATTTGAAAAAAAAAGTTAGCAATAATACACTTGAGTATTATAATCAGAACTCTCAGTTTTTAACTATTCGCTATGAATCTGCATCAGTTGATAATATTCATTCCTCTCTTGAGTCCTGCTTCAAGAGAGGTAGTCGTCTTCTTGAGTTGGGAACCGGTTCCGGTAGAGATGCTTCCTGGTTAGTCCGCAAAGGATATGAAATAGTTGGGATTGATGGCTCAGAAAAGATGATTCTAGATGCATATAAAGTCCATCCTGAGTTGGCTGGAAAACTATCTGTAGGATTACTTCCTGATTGTCTGGATACATTAACAGGGCCATATGATGGTATTTATTCAATTGCTGTACTGATGCATTTACATCCTTCAGTGCTTCCTGAGCTATTTAGCAAAATATTAGACCTTTTATGTCCAGGAGGTAGGTTCTATTTTTCAGTATCTTTACTACGGGATGATACTGATGAGAATGGGTTTGATCAAAAAAAACGTTATTTTGCATCTCTTACCCATGATGAGTGGCTTTCACTTGCATCAGAAAATGGGTTCAGGGAAGTTGAATCATCTATAAATGGTGATGGCTTAAACAGAAGTGGGATTAAGTGGTTAACTGCGATCCTAGAAAAATTGTAATTAGGATATGGATTATATCCAGGATTCTAATAGCGAATATTAAGTCTCAATAGATAACCTCATTGTCTTATGAGTTTTATGAATTCTGTTCCCTCAACTGAGGTTTCCATCTTCCAAACAACACTCATTGGCTTTTCTCCTGTATGTGATTTGTACCTCACGGCTCCCAGGTAGAGAAACGGCGCAGCTTTCCCCTCGTGTAATTTATGTTGCCGTACGAAGAGGTGAACTAGGCTTTTATTCTTTACATGGTTAATTATTTCATTTCCTCGTTTATTTGAAGGAGCTATACTATTTTGAGTTTGCCAATGAAAAGTTGATTCATCGATAAAATAATCGTGGTATTTATGCTCATCAAGTTTTCCTTGTTTGTTCAGGGTTGCTAATATTATCTGGTCATCAATCTCCTTGGGACATACATGTCCTGAGTTCCATGATCCGATATTGTACTCGAGACCAAAAAGTGGAGGAATCTCTTCGCGCATAAATCTTTTATGGATAGCTAGGTCCAAGGGAGTTAAAACTTGAACAAATTCGGCAAAGATATTCATGCTTGAATTGAATAATATTGGTTGGTAATTCGGATTTGTTGAATGAAGTTCAATAGATCCATTCGGATGTTTTTTAAGAGTCTTAAGCAGATAAGAATCGCTGTCACCGGTTCTCTGCTCAATTGCTATTATAGTTCCAGAATCGATTTGGTTAATATCATTATTAACATACCGAAGAAGAAGGTAATCTTTGCTTTGAATAGGCTGCTTGCCTTTATTCATTGAGTCACCCTGTGCTCGTGCAATAAAGAATTCATCCGGATTCTTTCCCATCAGTCTTTTTTCTATGTATTGTTGTTGGATATTTTCTGACTTGTGTTCACTTCTTAGGAAAAATCCACAGGCTATTTTTAGGTCATTAAAATAAGGTATCTCTATAAGCGTTTTTGGTGATGAAGTATGTGCTGCAGGTTCTATAGTATTATGGCGAGAAAAGTACTGATTGAATTTATATTCAACGATCTCCATTACCATGTCTTCAAAACATTCCATAAGGTTTGAATCTATTTCATCTTTATAGGCGAATATTTCGGTATCAAATTGAAAAAATGATTCTTTGTTCTTCGTGTTGCCTCCACTCCAGGCCTTAATTGGGTTTTTGACCCAGTAAAGTTCCCAACTTTTACGAATGGCAGGATAGTTTGCCATCGAATTACGATATGATTCCGGCAGATCTTGGTAAGAGAGGGGATATCTTCGGATTATTGAGAATGAACGTTCTGCCAAGGTTGCCATGGGAATTGGGTGCGTAAACCCTTTTAACTCGACAAAGGCTTCGAGTAGAATCATTTTAAAACACTTTGTCATGCTGGTTTTCTCAAGTTCTAAGAATAGTGGTCCATGTTTCTCCAGAGTAACTTTTTCAATCTGAGTCAGATGGCCCTTACTCGCTGGTAAGTGGTGCCACTGTCCAAATTGACTTCGGGTTCGAGAAAGAGAACCGCCTTGAAGGAAAAACTCATTAAGGGTAGGCCGTCTTCCTAAACTATCAAAGAGATTGGAATAATCGATTTCAACGCCTTCTGCGGTCGTGGAGATAAAGCTTCGCATGAAGTCAATCGCTTCCGGCGTATAATTTACAAAGCAACCTGGAGGCAATTCCAAATTCTGGTTTTCTATTTGATCAATAAATTTTTTGCGGGCAATTCCTGTAGAACTGATATTGAAGAGAGCTTCTGCTTTCTTAAAAAAGCTGATGTGATTCCCAATAAAATCAATAATCACCAAATGATTTTTCCTCTCAGCAGTTCTCAATCCTCGGCCGAGTTGTTGAAGAAAAATAATCTGTGATTCCGTTGGCCTTAGCATAAGAACTGTATCAATGGTAGGCAAATCAACACCCTCATTGAAAAGGTCAACAGAAAAAATCACATCGATTCTTCCTTCTTCAAGATCTTGAAGCGCCTGGTTCCGCCGAACAGAAGATCGGTTATGAACAGAAACGGAACGAACTCCCTTATCTGAAAAGAAATTGGCCATAAAGTCTGCGTGTCTAATTGAAGTACAGAATGCTAAGGTACGGATTTGCTTCTTTTCAAGCCAATTGGAATAAACATGTTGGGCTCGATTATAGGTAGCCAATTGATTAACCAGTTGTTCTGGGTCAAACTTCCCATTTCTCCAGGGGATTGCTTTGTAATCCACTTCCGTATCAGCAATCCCCCAATATTTAAAGGGACAGAGTACTTCCATTTCGATTCCATTAAAGAGGTTTCGAGAAAACACTAAATTATTGTCACATAAAGAAAGTATATCTGCCTGGTCACTACGATTAGGAGTCGCAGTCAATCCCAGGAGAAAACGGGTCTCAAAATGATTCAATAGCTTTCGATATGTACGTGCAGCTGCATGATGAAACTCATCGATCACAATGTAATCAAAGTGATGGGGAGTAAATTGGGAAAGATGGGGAATCTTACCTATTGTTTGTATTGATGCAAAAAGCATCTCTACGTTTTTATCCCGGATACTGCCGTTATACTTTCCGATTTTTAGATCAGGACGAATCCGAGCAAAGGTTTGCTCGGCCTGTTGAAGGATTTCCTCTCTATGAGCAACAAAAAGAATCCGCTTCGCTCTGACTTCTCTAGCATCGAAGGCCGCTAGCCAAGTTTTTCCCATACCGGTAGCTAATACAACCAGCCCTCTAATGTTTCCTTGAAGACGGGTTTTAGCTAATGCATCTAGAGCTTCTATCTGAACAGGGTAGGGGTCGGGAATATCCGGTATGTCAAATTCATCAGGAACGGTTTGATTTGTTTTAATTACGGGCTTCTGTTTGTATTCCTGTTGATATTCATCTATCCATTCATGAGTCAGAGGTGTGACATTTGAATGAGCCAATAATCGTTCAAATTGGTGGAGTATCTCAGTGAAGCGGATAGGATTCTCAGATTTCCTAACTCGAAGATTCCACTCAAGACCAAACTGTAGAGCTGTTCGGCTAATATTGCTTGAACCAATGTATGCGATTCCATCAGAACTTTGGACAAACATATATGCTTTTAAGTGAAAGCTATTATCAAGGTCGGTATGAAATATGTATGCTTTGGCATCGACATTTTGAGCGGTCTCTGGCACGATCTCTGTCAGTGTCATTATTTCCCGTAGGACAATGGGATCAGTTACTTGTAGATAATCACTTGTTAATATTCGGACCGTTACTCCTGAACGGATAGCATCCTCTAATGACGGTTTTATTAACCTAAATCCCGAATCTTTTATAAAAGCTACCGCAATATCAATATTGGTCGCGTTGTTAATTTCATCAATGAGTACTGGTAGAAATGGATCATCTCCACCGGTTATCAGGTGTTTCGTCGGAGGTATATGAGAGTCCTTTGAGTTCATGACCTCATTGTATATTACCCTAGAATCTCTGAGCAATAATAAATAGACAGTTCTTTTAAATCCATAGCAGTATTAAGATCATTCTTTTACAAGGGGCTATAAGCAGAAAGCCGGTTCCGTCCCGGAGGGGACGGCGGTCAGAACAGAATCCTACTTCCGGTTAAACGCCTCTTTCAACTCCTCCAGCACCCTGTCCTCTGGTTCATCCTTCATAAACACATTCAGAAAGTCCATGGTCCGGGTCAGGCTGACGTAGAGCAGGTTCCGTTTCATCTGCGCCATGGACGGCTCATCCAGCTGCAGGGAGAGGCTCAGGCGGGGCAGGAAGAGCAGAACCACCGGCATATCCAGACCCTTGCTGGAGTGAAGGGTGCTGATCCTGATGCTGCCCTCCTCGCTGAAATCAAAAGACGCATCGCTGATGGACGCCCCCTTCTGACCCGCCCTCTTGATGGTCTCGTTTATCTTTTTCTCAAACTGACGGTTGGGGTAGAGGATGAAGATGTTCTCAGGATCATAGTCCAGGACATCGATAAGGAATCTGATCCTCTTCTCCAACAGACCGTAGAGCTCCTCCGTTCTCTCTGATGTAAAGAGCTCCGGTTCCGGCCCGTCCCGGAAGGCGGCTATCTCCTCCCTGCGGCTGCGCAGGGGGGCGGTCAGTTTCATAATGGGACGGGTGCTCCGGAAGTTGGTCTTCAAGACGGCGCTGTAGCCCTGTACTTTGATGCCCGACTGCTTGTAGGAGGGCTTCCGGGAGTAGATGCTCTGTCCCTTGTCTCCCGCCAGGATAAGCCCGTTCCGGGCCAGACCCTTGTAAAGCCGCAGCTCGGCGGCGCTCAAATCCTGAACCTCGTCTATGTAGATCCGGTCATAGGAGGCCGGGATGTTCGCCTCCAGGAGTCTGGCGCAGGCATAGCCCTTGCAGAGGACCTTCCGCTCCTCCATGGCCTTTTCAATCTCTGTTTTCACCTGCCAGACCTCTGTTCTCTGGGCCCGGGACAGGGCCGTCTTCCGTCCCCGGCGGCTGACCATATCATCGATGTAGGCCTCCCGGGAGCAGGCTCCGGCGTAGATAAAGTCCTCCAGCTCCGCCTGCAGCTCTCTGGCGCTGAGGCAGGCGGGAACCTGAATGTCCGCGATAAGAGTCTTGAGGATGTTGTAGTCGATGCGGCAGCCGGGGCAGTGTTCCTTTAAAAGGGAGCTCAGAAAGGAGTCGGCGGTGCTGATCCTGTCGTCCGGGCGGGTGTCCAGACGGAGGATTCTCTGGATGTAGCTGTTGTATTTGACCAGAGTCCGGGTGTAGGAGAGGAGGATCAGGGCCCCTTCGTCCAGGAGAGACTCTTTTCTACCCTTCAGGTCCCGGCGGAGGACCTCCATGAGGATGAAGGATTTCCCCGTCCCCGCGGGGCCGGTGATCAGGAAGTCCCCGTGTTCCGGGATGCGGGTGAGGACCTCCTTCTGCTCTGATGAAAGCCTGATCAGGCTGCTCTCATAATCCCGCCTGGTCCGGGTATAGGAGACGATCCGCTTCAGGTCTTCGGTGTACTCCTGCAGCTCCGACAGTTCTGTGAGCCGGGATTCCGCCTCCCGCAGCCGGAGGGACAGGGCCTGGCGTTCCTCTCTGAGGGACTTGTTCTTCTCCTCCGAGAGGAGCCCCTTTTTCGCCAGAGCGGCCAGGTTGGCGTTCGTCAGTTTCAGATCCTCCTGCAGCTCGGACTTTTCCTCCTGCAGATGATGGAGCTCCTCCAGCTCCTGCATAAGACGGGTGTTCTCCCTGCGGGCCTGAAACTCCTTCCACTCCAGGGTTTTTATCCTGGCCAGCTCTTCATCCAGGTCCAGGCGGCCCTCCCATCGTTCCAGGGCCTTCTGAAGGCCTTCCATCTCGCTTTCCGTGAAAGAGCCGGTCACGCGGCAGAACTGAATGAAATTGTGGGTGGCCGCCAGGGCTTCCTGCTGATTCAGGGGGTTGAAGTTATGGCGAACGCCGTTGGTCAGCCTCCTGTCGTGTACGATTCTTCCGAAGGCCTGCAGCTCCGGGATATAACCTTTGCGGCGGCTCAGGAGCTGACTCTTGAGATGGTAGAGCTTATCGGCAAAGCTCAGAGACTCGTGTTCGTCATGGTGCCCGGTCCGGTCAAGGACCCTCTCGATATAGGCGGACAGGGCCACCACATAAAAGCCGGGATCGGAAACGGAAAGATTGATAAGACGCTGCAGATCGTTCATAGACAGGCTCCGGGTGTAATAAAATATCTCTCTTTATTATACGATGATACGGGATTTTGGAAACAACTGTTTCCGGCAGACCAGCTGCGCCCATTCAATCCCCTCCCTGTTCAGACCGTCGGAGTTTAGCTCCTTCCGGAGGAGGGTGAAGCCTGTCTTCTGCAGAAGGCGGTCGTAGGCCTCCAGGGGGCGGACCTTGAAGAGCCTGCCTCTGGCGTCCTGATCATCCTGTACGGGGTACTCCGTGGGGATGGAGATGAGCAGCCGGCCAGAGGGATTCAGCAGACGCTGAAAGAGGCGGAAGCAGTCGAGGATCAGGGCGTCCGGGATGTGCTGGAGTACGGCGGAGCAGATGATGCCGTCCCAGTTCACGGTCTTCAGGGCGGCGGGGAGCTTATCGGGGATGGAACCGTGATAGATTCTTCCCTTCAGTTCCGGATCGTTCTCTTCGGCCAGGCGTATAAACTCTTTTGCCGCCTCCAGGCCCCGGGCGTCGTATCCCGCATCAAGGAGCATCCTGAGCTCCCGTCCCGATCCGCAGCCGATGTCCAGGATCTTCTCTTCCTCCTTGAAGACGTCTCTGACGGTAGCGCTCAGGGGCATGGCTTTCATAGTAGGTGAGGGTTTTCTTGTAGAGCTCCCGGTTATCGGAGGACATGGCTTATTGTACAGTCCCGGCCCGGAGAAGGAAAGAGTTTGCTTTTGGCAGACTGTTTCTTGTGTTTGACCCGATTAAGAACTGTAATTGGGTCAGGGAGAATTTTATGTACCTGTGGGAACGCCCCGAGTGGCCGAAGTTCCGTTATGATGTGAAAACCCTTCTGCCCGCGTTGAATCATGCCCGGGAACGACAGGCCAAAATCCGGAGCATGGCCGCCGGACTCAGGCTGGAGGATCAGGGGCATCTGATTATAAATGAGGCCCTGGATACCTCCGCTATTGAGGAAGAGTTTTTAAATCCCGAGGATGTTCGTTCTTCGGTGGCCCGAAAGCTGGGACTGTCTGAAACAGGGTTTCCCGATACGGCTCAAAGGCATAGCGGCCTGGTAGAGGTGATTGTAGAGGCTACCCGTGGTTTTCAGGAAGCTCTTACAAAGGAAAAGCTTTGGGCCTGGCAGGCCGCGCTGTTTCCCACCGGTTATTCGGGGATACAGAAGATTGAGGTCGGTGTCTGGCGCAGTGGCAATCAGGATATGAATATCATCTCGGGCAATACCGGAAAAGAGAAGATTCACTACACTGCTCCTCCCTCTGAGCGGGAGCCCCCGGAGATGGAAGATTTCCTTGAATGGTGGGAGAGCTCCCGGGATTTGAACGGCCTGATCCGGGCGGGGATAGCCCATCTCTACTTCGAGAGCATTCACCCCTTTGAGGACGGAATCGGGAGAATCGCCCGTGCTTTGACCGACCTGGCCCTGGCTCAGGATGAACAGGAGGGGCGTCGTTTATACAGCATCTCCGCACAGATCCTGAGGGATAAGTCACGCTATTATGCGATTCTGGAAGAGACCCAGAAGGGCGACGGAGATATCACGTCATGGCTGAACTGGTTTCTGGAAACCTACGGACGCAGCATTGATTATTCTTTGACTCTTGTAAGCGGATCGCTGCAGGCCCGGGCGTTCTATTCTCGTCAGGATTCGGTCGCGCTGAATCTCAGGCAGAAAAAGGCGCTGGATAAGATGGCAGCCAAACTCCCCGAGCCCTTCCGGTGTGGGATGACCAATAAGAAATATGCAGCTATAAATAAGACCAGTCCGGCTACGGCTAAAAGGGACCTGAACGACCTGGTTCAGAAAGGCGTGTTCGTTCCGGGAGAGGGGAAGGGGCGCTCGGCTAATTATCAGTTGAACATGGACTGGCTGGCAGTGGATTAAAGCGCTGCCGATACTTCTCAATCTAATCATTTTATTGTTTTCACCTGAAGCTCCGCTTGACAATTTTCTCTCTTCTTTATTATATTGAGTGAGTACTCAGTAAGCATGAGTGAGGTAATAATCATGAAAAACAAGATTGATCTGAATGAACTCGTGGAGTCCCAGGACAGGGCTCTGAACAAAAATCCCGCCGTCTCATCCTCTGCGGCGTCCATAAGCAAGCATCCCTTTCCCGGGGGAAAGAAATTCACCTTTATAGATATTCTGAAGCTGATCCGCAGCATCTCCTATCCCGTTAAGCTGCTTTCCTCTCTGAAGAAGAGCAAAGAGCTGATCGAGTCGGACCGGAACGAAGCGCCCCAACGCCTTGATGCGGAGGATTTTGAGGCGCTGAAAAAACTGATGGAGGATCTGGGGATTAAGAGCTACGGCAGCTGCCTTCTGGAATCCGAAGACATATACGCGGGAAACGGGATACCCCATCCCCATGCCCTTGTGATCTCCATCCCCATGGACAAGGAGATCTTCAGGACAGTTCCCAGCATGGAGGCTCAGATCGAGGTGATGCGCGTCTATGGAGAGACAGGTCATGGGGTCAATGAGATCAGCAGGTTCCTCCGGGAACGTGGCTATACCGCGGCGCCCAATCACTCCATGGGCGGATCGGTGGACTATGCCAAAGCCGGGAAGAAGGCCGGACTGGGATACCTGGGGCGCAACGGCATGCTCCTGACTCCGGAAAGCGGATCCTGTCATCGACTGGCGGTCGTATATACCTCCATCACCAACTGGGACCAGTTTCTTCCTCCCCGGAAGGATTACAGCTGGATGGGAGAGTTCTGTGACCGCTGCGGAAAGTGCGTCAAAAGCTGTCCTTCCGCTGCGATCCGGCAGGTCCCTGAGGTGGACGATTTCGGCAATGTCTCGGTCGTGGAGTATGAGAAGTGCTGCTCAGGATTTTCTCACTACGGCTGCGGCGTGTGTATCGGGGAGTGTCCCTTTACAAAGATCGGTTACGATAAACTGGAGATGATCTACAGAAGAAAACAGGATCGTATGAACCGCCCTTCCGCCTCGGCTTGACAGAAGGGGAGGGTCGGTCTTTAAATAAGGTATGAAAAAGACGGAAGACCCTGCTCCCGAATCGTTGAGCATTAAAGAGAAACAGTCCCGAGAGACCCGGAAGAAGATCCTGGATGCGGCGATGGAGCTCTTCTCAAGCAAGGGTTTTGCCGCCACCTCCACCCGGAAGGTTTCCCGCCTTGCGGGAGTGTCTGAAGGATTGATCTTTCATCACTTCAAGACCAAGGCCGATCTTCTGATGGGCCTGGTGGATCAGAAACCCAGCCTGGCCGGTGCGATTGTACGTATCATCGAGGAGCGGCAGAACGCTCCTGTCCGGGAGTGCCTGGAAGCGGTGGGCAATAGTTTCGTTCATATTCGAGAGCCCGATTCCCGGATGTTCAATATGCTCCTCTCCGAATCCCGGACCAATGACCGTCTTTACGAAGTGTTCCGTGAGGTCATGATCCGGACAATAGCGCAGATGGGCTTGTATCTGGAGGGCCGGAAAGAAGCGGGAGAGCTTCGGGACGATCTGAATACACAGACGGCGGCGGAGTCCTTCTTCTCCCTGCTGATCTTCTTCTTTCTGCAGAACCATCATCTGGACAGGGCCGCCTGGGTGAGGGAGAGCGAAGCCTACTTCAAAGCTCAGCTTGAGCTCTGGCTCCGGGGAGTCTCTTCAGACGGGCGTGGCTCAATCGGACAGAAGTAAATCCATTTGAGAGGATTATTCGACCGTGAAACACCGAGCTTTATCCGGTTGTTTTCCAGGCCGTGACTTATCTCCCCCAGGCTGATAACCGAGATATACAGATGAGATTCATCGACCTGATGAAACCATCCCAGGACTCTTTTATCCGGCTGACTTTTACTCAATTCCGAAAGAACACTGGTACCCAGCAGAAGCTTCAAAACTCAATCTCTTTCATAAGATCTTTCTGTCTCTGAATATCCAGTTCAATATCTTTGTGGGGTCTGTTCAGCAGATTCGACTTTATTGATATTGAGAACTTCCGCTCATACTCTTCGGCCGGGATGATATAGGCTGTGGTCCTGGCCGCCGGATCGTAGCGGCAGCCCCCGGGGAGCCCCGGCGGAGCGGAGCAAGCCGGTGAGGAGGCTCCCCGCCAGGGGGCTAT
This sequence comes from Oceanispirochaeta sp., assembly GCA_963556075.3. Taxonomy (GTDB): domain Bacteria; phylum Spirochaetota; class Spirochaetia; order DSM-2461; family DSM-2461; genus Oceanispirochaeta. The sequence goes on from CAUVYB020000002.1 coordinate 1,802,889, forward strand.
AAGCGGAGAGCCGGTTTTCGGCGGCTCCTTCAGGATCGCCGGACGGCCCCGAAAACAGATGAAAACATGGCGGCATAACAGGACTTTTTATCCAGGAAGTACTAGAGTTGAAGGTATGAACAAGTTAGATCTGCATTCCATCGTCCCCGACGGGACCTGCGAGGATGAGAGGCTGGAGTATATGGTCATTGCGGCCCGTCACAGGGGGCAGTGGGTCATCGTGAGGCTGGAAGGGCGGGAGGACTGGTGCTTTCCCGGCGGTCATCGCGAGAGCGGGGAGTCCATGGATGAGGCGGCCCGGCGTGAGCTTTTCGAAGAGACCGGTGCGACGGCCTGGGAAAATCTGGAGAGGATTGCCCAGTACTCGGTGGACCACGGGGACAGGATCAGCTGGGGTACGGTTTACAGCTGTGAGATCACCGCATTCGGGGATCTTCCCGGTGAATTCGAGATCGAAGAGATCGCTTTTGCAGATAAATTCCCTTTGAACAACACCCGTTTTCCCGGCATTATGCCCGGCTTGATGAAGTGGCTGAATCTGCGTCTTTTCCCTCATCGCCGCTGGGAGGGAACGCTTCTGGATTTTACCTTTCTGGAGAAGGGGGATGTTCCCCGGATCGCCGCCATGCTGGAGAAGGAGACGGTGTGCCGCTGGATGTTCTTCGGCCCCAATACGCCCGAGGTGACGGAGGCGTATTTCAATCCCCTGGCCGATCAGATCGCGTCGTCTCTGGATGCGGGTAGACAGCCGGGCCCTCTGGTTTTCACCCTCACCGACCGGAGGACAGGGGACTTTGCAGGACAGGCGGCTCTTCTGCCCGTAGACTTTTCGGGAGGGGCGTATCTGATCGGCTATCAGCTGGATGATACGGTCTGGGGACGGGGCTTCGGCAAGGAAGCCGCCCGTTTTCTCTGCCACTACGGGATCAACATCATGAGGTCCCACAGGATAAGCGGTGACTGTGTTTCAGGGAACGATGCCTCCCGGGAGATCATGCTGGCCCTGGGGTTCCGGGAAGAGGGGGTTCAGAAGGAGTTCTGGCACAAAAAGGGGCGTTTCTATGACAATCTGCTCTTCGGCCTGAGCGCTTCGTCCCTTTCGGATCAGGAGAGGGACGAGCTGGGGCGTCACTTTACGCCCCTGGATTAGTCTGCCGGCGGACCGGCTCTGAAGACGACATCTGCGGCGCAGTTTTTTACAGCCGCCAGCTTTTGCGCAGGGGATAGCGGTAGTATTTTGCATTTGTATAACCCAGGGTGAAAACCAGTCCGATTTTTCTGTCTCCCGGAATGCCGATCTTCGCTCTGAGTCTTTTGCTGTAGAGGGCGGCTTCGGCAAAGCCTATCATACAGGAACCCAGGTTGCGGGCATGGCCTGCAAGCATCATATTTTCTCCGGCCAGGGCGCAGTCGGTGCGACCGAAGCGTTTTCCTTTTTTTGCGGGATAGCTCAGAACGACCACCGCCGGGGCCTGGTAGAACAGGGGATCGGCCCGGCCTTCCAGGGTTTTGATCAGCAGTTTATAGAATCCTTCTACGGTTTGTTTATCGGCGTATCTTTTCAGTCCGGCGGCTCTTAAAAGGAGTCTTCCCGGGGCGCTGCGGCCCATCTTTACAACAGGCAGGAGGGCGCGGGCCACAAGGGAGGCCAGGGCCGCGACTTCTCCCCCTTCATAGAGATGGGCCTTGATATACTGGCTGTTGGTGGCGGTGGCGGTGGTTTCTCCCGCCCGGATGAGGGCTTTCATGTCCTCTTCCACCACGGGGGAGCTTTTGTAGCTGCGAACAGAGCGCTTTGAAAGGATCAGGTGCTCCAGCTGTTCCCCTCCCGTCAGGGCCTTAATATCATCCGGATAGGGGGGGAGGGCCGTTCCGTCCACCCTGACGGCGCCAGTCGGACAGACCATGCCGCAGTGGCTGCATTCGATACAGCGTTCGGGTATGATCCGGTGGTGAGTTTTCTCTTTCCGGATGGTTTTGGCCGGGCACTCAGGGGCACAGAGGCCGCAGTTGGTACAGGCAGAGGGATCTATGGTGAATTTCATATTCAGATCATACAGAATAGAAGGTTTCCCTCCAAGGGGAGATGTTCATCCTTTTTCTGTTTTCATTTTACTTTAATTTCTGCCGATTCAATATTTAAACGGATCTCTGAATTCTCTGAACAATTATGCTATATTAAGATTGAGGTCGTTTCTTTGCATGAATAGATTGAAGTCCGCGTTGATAGTTTTCTTCCTCCTCTTTATGTCTGTGGAATCATGGGCCGATTCCATCATGCCCCCGCAAGTGGGGGGGGATCGCTGGTTAAAAGTATCAACCCTGCCCACATGGGGTTCCCTTGATAATTATCAGGTCGTTATATTCGAGATCCCCGCTTCGACCTCCGGAAATCTTTATTTCGGAATTCACTCCCCTGCCTGTGATACCAGTTATGCGGCGGATGAGGATCTCGGAGCGGTGGATGAAACCAATATTTTCCATCTGGTCGGTGATCAGGCGCTGAGTAACGGTACGACCCGGAATTTGACCTTCAGCACGGCAGCCGAGGCTATCGGTACGGGAGTCAGTGCTATTCAGTCCAGGAGTTTTCTGGATTCCCAGGCCAATGGAGATAACTGGTTCTTTTTCAATCCGGTAACGGTTGATGACGGCGAGCAGATCGGTTCGAAAGTCTATTTCAAGATTGTAGCCGAGATCCCCTATGATGTGGGCTATCGCTATAAAAATGGGTTTCAAGTCGATGTTTTCGATGTCGCCGGTTCTGACGGCGATGCCAGTGCGCCCGTCGGGGGAGATATTACCGATGCCAAATCCTTTGCTTTCTCCATCAGTTATGATCTTTCGGAAGCCGGGGATCACTACTTCTACCCCTTCGTCTCCGATATGTCCAAGACGAATCTTGTCTGCTCCAGCAACGATGGGGATTCCGCCGGATGGAGCTATGTAAGACCCTACCTGGGAACTGAAAGCGCTCAGGTTGCGATCTCAGGCAATAATGAAAAGAGAAGCTACTCCTATGCGATCGGGGGTGATGACGACCAGACCTGGAGAAACAGGATAAATCTCCCCGCGGCTTCAGCTAACAATACCACCGAGTTCTGGTACTGGACTTCCGACAGCAGCTATACGAATGATACGGTCTATCCTCCCCCTGAAACGCTTATCAAGATCTATTCCGAAGGTTTTGAAAATGCAGTGGCCACCCTGGATCATGTGATCATCGATGTCGGCGATGGTGCCGCAGCGGTAAGCGGAACGCAGAGGATTAACTTTCAGATCGTCGACTCGTCGGGGGATGCGGCTCCCTATTCCCGAAGCCTGACGGTGGGGCTTACAGGATCTGCTTCTATTTCGGATTCTTCGGACGGAGATACAAATACGACTCTTGTTACCGATACCGACGGTTTCGGCTGGATCGATATCACCGATGCTGTTCAGGAGACAGTGACCGTCACCATCAATTGGACGATAGCCCAGGGGTTCCCCGCCGACAGTAGCGATTCGGATGATGTCATGTTTGCCGATTTCACCTGGCTGGGAGTGGATACGACATGGGCCAATGCCGCCAACTGGAGCGGGGGGGCTCCTCCCACTCTTCCGGCTCATAACGCCATCATCCCCAGCGGGACAGCCTTCTATCCCATACTGACAGCGGATGTTTCGTTTGGAGGTCTGCTGATCCAGTCAGGAGCAAATATCAACCTGGGAAGCTCCACATTGACCCTGGCGGGAGATCTCGATCTTCAGGGCAGCATTGGCAGCACCGGTGCGGGCGCCGCCCTCTCCGTTGCCGGTGCCACCTGTCTGGCCGGGGATATCACAAGCGACGGGAATATCACCCTGACCGGAGATGTTAAGGTGGGCCGGAATGTTACTCTGGATTCGGGGGACGGGAACATAAGCTTTGGAGCGGCCCTGGACGATGACGGGTACGGCCCGTGGAGTCTGACCCTGGACGCGGGAACGGGTGATATTTCTGTGACAGGAGCCACAGGAGGGAGCGATCCCCTGAGTGCCCTGACCATCAGCGATGCCGGAAACGCGACATTTACCGGAGCGGTCACCGTGCCGACGATAACGCAGACGGCGGGCAGCGGGACCACTCAGTTTTCAAACACCCTGAGCACAACGGCTGCAGGGGGCATCGATCTGAACGGAGCGGCCTTTACATTCAATGGTGCTGTGACCACATCGGCCGCCGGGCCCATGACCATTACCAACTCCGGTCTTCTGACCATCGCCGATGCTGCGGACCCCAGTCTCGACGGGGCTTTCATCGTGGACGGCAATGGCAATATTACCCTGGCCGGGGATATCACCACCAATGCCGCAGCCATCACCTTCGACGGCACCGGCAATTTGAGCATCTCCGATAACCTGGTGACCCCGGATGTCACCCTGACCAGCGGGGGGGCGGATATCCAGTTTGACGGAGATCTGCAGGGTGCCGGGCATCTCAGTGTGAGTCCGGGTGCCGGGAATGTGAGCTTTACATCCACCATTGGCTCGGGAGCCGTCTTGAGCGGGCTTACTGTCTCTACCACCGGAGATACAGGTTTTGCTTCGACCGTGGCGGTAGATGACGAAGGGCTTGATGTTACGACGGCTACGGGAAGCTTTTCGGGAGCCGTGACGACGACGAACGCGGGAGCCGTCTCCATCGATAACTCGGGGCTGCTGACGGCTGCGGCTGCCGCCGACTTCAATCTGGATGGCAGCTTTACCCAGACCAACACAGGGGCTCTTCAGCTGGCCTGCGATATTACGACGACCGGGGATAATATCTCCTTTGCCAATGCCGTAACTCTGACGGGGAACTCCGCCTACGATACCGGTACGGGAGTGGGCGGCAATATCAGTTTCACATCGACCATAGACGGCGCTTTCGCCCTGGTTCTGGATGCCGGAGACGGTACGGTCTCCTTCGGCGGTGCAGTGGGATTCACGACACCTTTGAGCTCTCTGGATATCACCACGGGTGCGGCCCTGGCCCTGCCCTATGTGGAGACCTCGGGAGCTCTGGATGTTGCCGCCGCCGGTACCATTACGGATACGACGACCCTGACCATCGGCGGAACAATGGATCTGGATGCTTCCAGCGGCGGCCCCTGGGACATTACTCTGGATGATGCAGGAAGCACCTTCGGCGGAACGATCACCATCGCCAGTGCGAACAATGCGACCCTGATAGACGGTTCTGCCACTCTTCTGGGAGCCTGTTCCGTCAGCGGCCTGTTTGATGTGACCTCCGATACGATCACCGTGAACGGGGCCGTCACGACGGCGTCTCTGGACTTCGACGCCACCGGCGGGGCGGGAGAGATCACAGACGGCGCGGCGGGCTCTCTTGCCGTCACCGGAACCTCGACCCTGGCGGCCCAGGTGACGGACAATATCACCCTTGATGCGGCGGGCAACGATTTCACCAGTACCATCACCCTGACCAGCGGAAATAATATCACCCTGGTCGACAGCACGACGACGCTTCTGGGTGCGGGGACGGTGAGCGGCCTGCTTGATGTGAGCTCCGATACGATCACCGTGAACGGGGCCGTTACGACGGCGTCTGTGAACTTCGATGCCACCGGCGGGGCGGGGGACATCACAGACGGCGCGGCGGGCTCTTTATCCGTCACCGGAACCTCGACCCTGGCGGCCCAGGTGACGGACGATATCACCCTCGATGCGGCGGGCAACGATTTCACCAGTACCATCACCCTGACCAGCGGAAATAATATCACCCTGGTCGACAGCACGACGACGCTTCTGGGTGCGGGGACGGTGAGCGGCCTGCTTGATGTGAGCTCCGATACGATCACCGTGAACGGGGCCGTTACGACGGCGTCTGTGAACTTCGATGCCACCGGCGGGGCGGGGGACATCACAGACGGCGCGGCGGGCTCTTTATCCGTCACCGGAACCTCGACCCTGGCGGCCCAGGTGACGGACAATATCACCCTCGATGCGGCGGGCAACGATTTCACCAGTACCATCACCCTGACCAGCGGAAATAATATCACCCTGGTCGACAGCACGACGACGCTTCTGGGTGCGGGGACGGTGAGCGGCCTGCTTGATGTGACTTCCGATACGATCACCGTGAACGGGGCCGTCACGGCAGGGACACTGGACTTTGACGCCTCCGGCGGAGCGGGAAATATCAGCGACGGAGCTGCGGGCTCCCTTGGAGTAACGGGAGCCGCTCTCTTTATTGCTCAGGCAACGGATGATGTGCTCCTGGATGCGGCCGGCAACAGCTTCGGCAGTACGGTAAGCGTGACGACGGCGAACAACATCACCCTGGTCGACAGCACGGATATGGATCTCGGCGGTCCGACATCGGCGGCGGGGCTTCTGGATGTGACATCCGACGCCATCGTCGTTTCGGGTGCGGTGAGTGCCAATTCACTGGACTTTGATGCCTCCGGCGGAGCGGGTACGATCACCGATACAACCGGCAGTCTTGATATTGCAACGACCTCGATTTTCACAGCCCAGACGACTGATGACATTTTTCTTGATGCGGCAAATGACTATGACGGGGCCATTTCCATTCCTCAGGCGCAGGATGCCACCATCTACACCTCCGATTCTGTTGTCCTGGGAACGATTGGCGGTTCTGTATCCGTACGGCATTTGTATATCTATGCGGCACGGTCCGCGGCGGGTGGCATTACTCAAACCGGCGTTATCACCCTGACGGGAGACGGTACTTTTGATTTGAATACCGCCAGCGGCGATATCAATATTGCTACTCAGGACAATGATATTGACGGCGATATCATTGTGGGTACGGCTAATAATGTCGCTAATCTGTATATCCGGAACATCGATACCAATGCCGCCGCTCCCACCCTTCCGGGGACGGGGATTACAAACCTGACTCTCGAGTTTCCCAATACGTCAATAACGCTGCCTGCCCTCTCCCTTGGAGGGACCCTGGATGTAGAGGCCGGGGAGATCGAAATCAGCGATGTTATCACTGTCAATGCGGCGGATCTTGATGCTTCGGTGGGGGCGGGGAATATCTGGGATTCAACCGGAAGCCTTTCCGTAACGACGACCCTGGCTCTGGCGGCCCAGGTGACGGATGATATTATTCTGGACGCCGCCAATACCTTCGGCGGAACGATCACCATCGCCAGTGCGAACAATGCGACCCTGATAGACGGTTCTGCCACTCTTCTGGGAGCCTGTTCCGTCAGCGGCCTGTTTGATGTAACCTCCGATACGATCACCGTGAACGGGGCCGTCACGACGGCGTCTCTGGACTTCGACGCCTCCGGCGGGGCGGGAGAGATCACAGACGGCGCGGCGGGCTCTCTTGCCGTCACCGGAACCTCGACCCTGGCGGCCCAGGTGACGGACAATATCACCCTTGATGCGGCGGGCAACGATTTCACCAGTACCATCACCCTGACCAGCGGAAATAATATCACCCTGGTCGACAGCACGACGACGCTTCTGGGCGCGGGGACGGTGAGCGGCCTGCTTGATGTGAGCTCCGATACGATCACCGTGAACGGGGCCGTCACGACGGCGTCTGTGAACTTCGATGCCACCGGCGGAGCGGGGGACATCACAGACGGCGCGGCGGGCTCTTTATCCGTCACCGGAACCTCGACCCTGGCGGCCCAGGTGACGGACGATATCACCCTCGATGCGGCGGGCAACGATTTCACCAGTACCATCACCCTGAGCAGCGGAAATAATATCACCCTGGTCGACAGCACGACGACGCTTCTGGGTGCGGGGACGGTGAGCGGCCTGCTTGATGTGACCTCCGATACGATCACCGTGAACGGGGCCGTTACGACGGCGTCTGTGAACTTCGATGCCACCGGCGGGGCGGGGGACATCACAGACGGCGCGGCGGGCTCTTTATCCGTCACCGGAACCTCGACCCTGGCGGCCCAGGTGACGGACGATATCACCCTCGATGCGGCGGGCAACGATTTCACCAGTACCATCACCCTGAGCAGCGGAAATAATATCACCCTGGTCGACAGCACGACGACGCTTCTGGGTGCGGGGACGGTGAGCGGCCTGCTTGATGTGACTTCCGATACGATCACCGTGAACGGGGCCGTCACGGCAGGGACACTGGACTTTGACGCCTCCGGCGGAGCGGGAAATATCAGCGACGGAGCTGCGGGCTCCCTTGGAGTAACGGGAGCCGCTCTCTTTATTGCTCAGGCAACGGATGATGTGCTCCTGGATGCGGCCGGCAACAGCTTCGGCAGTACGGTAAGCGTGACGACGGCGAACAACATCACCCTGGTCGACAGCACGGATATGGATCTCGGCGGTCCGACATCGGCGGCGGGGCTTCTGGATGTGACATCCGACGCCATCGTCGTTTCGGGTGCGGTGAGTGCCAATTCACTGGACTTTGATGCCTCCGGCGGAGCGGGGACGATTACCGATTCAACGGGAACTCTGACGATCACATCTACATCCATACTGAGGGCTAACGGCACGGACGTCATTCAGCTGGACGGGAATAACGACTTCGGAGCCGCCCTGTCTGTTACCAATTGTGACGATCTGATCGTCAACGATGCGAACACACTGGATTTCGGGGCTGTTACCACCCAGGATCTCATGACTGTCACAGCCGGCGGGGATATCACGGACAGCGGAACCCAGACCATTGGAGGTCTGGCCGGGTATACGGCTCCCAACGGCGCCGATATCATTCTGGATGATGGGGCCAACTCCTTTGCCGCCAATGTTACATTCTCTTCAGGCGGAACCTTGAATGACGTTACCGTCGTGGATACGACGGCCTTTGATATTCAGCCCATGACCATAGGCGGGGATTTTTATCTTACCTGCGGTGCCGACGTCACCCAGACGGGAATCCTCACAACCGGCAGTACGGCCATTGACGGCGCCGGTACCAATGTGACCCTGGGCAGCGCCAACAGCTTGGGCACCCTGGCCCTGGATCGGGCAGGCGGCACCCTGACCGTAGTCAACGATGCCACTCTGGATCTGGGTACGGCAAGCGGTGTAGTCGGCATTACGGGAGCCAGTCTGGATCTTGATGTCACAAGCGGAAATCTGACAGATGCCACAGCTACCGGTACGGTAACGGCGACAAGTGCAAGTTTCGATGTGGCCGGGACCATCGGTACCGCCGCTTTTCCGATCAATACGGCTTTGACGAATCTCGAGGCTGAAGCCGGTGACGATATCTATTTCAGCGAGGCTGATGCCGTGAATATCGGCGGCGTTGATGCCGGTATCACGGGAATTACAACGACCGCATCCAGCGGCCTGATCTCCCTTGTCAATGCGGGAGCCGGAACCATTGATATCAATGAGATGATTTCCTCCCACAACAGCGGAAATGTTACCCTGAGTTCTCTGGGGGATTTGACCATCGATGCCGAAGTCCGCAGCATCGGAACGGGTTCGATCTCTCTCAGTTCGGTTGGAAATACAAATCTCGGAGCCGATGTAACCACGGGCGGCGCCGGTTCCGTGACCTTTAATAATGCCGTTCTCCTCAGCGCTGCCGGCCTGGATGTCAATGCGACAGGAACGGGAAATATTAGTTTTCTGAGTACCGTAGACAATACACAGAATCTGACCATGGATGCGGGGCTGGGGGATGTGAGCTTTGCCGCAGCCGTCGGCAGCGGGACACCCCTGTCCGCTCTGTCTGTGACCTCCTCCGGCAATGTGATCACAACCGTTGCCGGGGCCACCATCGATGCCGCCTCCGTCAGCTTCATCAGTACAGGGGATGTGACCCTTGCCGGTGATGTAAGTGTTTCCGGAGCGGCCGGATTTACATCCTCCGGTGTCGACTTTACGGCTGTGGGCATCGATTCCAGCGCCGGAACTGGATCTGTTACGGTTAACCATTCGGGAGTTGTGACTCTTGACGGTGCTCTGGTCAGTGCATCCGGTGCTGTGGATATCGACTCAACGGGATCAAATGTCGCACTGAACAATACCATTGACAGCACAACGGGTAGCGTGACCCTGGATGCGTCAGGCTCGATAACGGTAGCTGCCGCAGGTGATATCACCACCACATCGGGCAGCGTGACCTTCGGTACGGGTACGGTTACCACCAGTGGAGATGTAGCGACCACCCTGGCAGGTGGAACGGTTTTCTACACCAATGCCCTCACTCTCGCCGGCAATGTTGTGATCAGCGCCGCAGATGATGTTACCTTCAACAGTACCGTAAATGCCGATCTGGCGGCATCTCTCCGGGATCTGTCGGTCGCCGGTGATGACATCCTTTTTTCACAGAATGTCGGTGCCTCGGAGGCATTGAACAGTCTGGTCGTTACAGGTGCATCCACATCAACAACAGCGAACGGCACCATAGATGCCGACACCATGACCATAACCGGCGGCGGTGATGTGGACCTGAACGGTGCGGTGACGACTCCTTCTGGATTCTCCAGCTCCGGAGACGACTTTGACAATACCGGTGCTGCTATAACAAGCTCCGGTTTCAATATTACCATCAATCATTCGGATGCGGTGACCATCGGAGCCGCTCTTTCCACAGGGGCCGCTGTCGCAGGAAATATCGATCTGGACTCTACGGTGGGAGTGGGGACGATCGGAATATCTGCGCCTCTCGGTTCCGGGACGGGAAATGTGACCATCGATTCCGATAACGGCACAACCGTCGCTGCTGCGTCCGATATCACTACGGCGGGCGGATCGGTGACCATCGGCGCTGCGGCGGCAGGAGGCCTTGATCTCTCGTCCGATATCACCACGGTAAACGGAGATATCACATGTCAGGTAGCGCTGACGCTTAACGGCGGCGGAACCATCAGCTTCGATTCGGATACGGGAGCGACCGGGGACATCAGCTTCGGTTCTACTGTCAATGCAACGGCAGGTGAAGACCTTGTTGTCGATTCCGGTACCGCCGATGTTTATTTTCAGGGAATTATCGGAGGAGCGGTAGCTCTGGCGGCACTGGATATTGATGCCGATGATGTGGAGCTCTATTCTATCGGAACGACGGGAGTCAACGGCATTTCCGGAAATCTTGATGTCGCATCTGCCAACGGTATTGTCCTTGACGGAGGTGATTACAATACGGGCGGTTCCCAGGTCTATAATTCAGACGCCGCAGCCATACGGATCTATCTGAGTTCTTCCGGAGAGTTCCGGGCCAGTTCGCTTACCTTCGGTGATGCCCTGGCCCAGGCGACGGCCAACTTCGGGGATATCTATCTCTCCTTCGATACCTTCACCCTGACTCTCTATGTGGATATTACCTGCGGTCTGTTCGCTTTCTTTGACGGTACCCTGAACATGAACGGCCATACCATTGCCACCACTAATAATCTGGGCCGGGATTTCGTTGTCTATGGTGCCGCCTATGACGAAGACGACCCCGACTGGTCGACCGTTGGAGACACCCGCTTTGAATATCCCGACAGATTGTCTTTAGCCTACGAACCCGCTTCTCCCTATTCGGCCGCCTTTGCGGATCTGAACGGCAGCACCATTACCGTCGGTACCGGCACCAGCGGTGATTTTTATGTGAACGGTACGGATATGACGGGGACCGGTAACTGGACCTTGAATGTCAGAGATAATGCGGCGTCCTTCCCGAAATTCAACAACAGCGATAACGCGGTGATTGCTGTGGGTGATCCCGTCTGGGGCGGTGTTTATGCGGGAACTCCCTACCGGGGATCTCCCTATAACGTCGCCTTCAATATGAACGTCCAGAACTCACAGGCCGCAGGCGGTTCCATAACGGCCGCCTCTGCTGAAATCGGTCCTCCTGCGGAGAGCAATAACAACGTTACCGACGGCGGCGGGAATACGGCGTTCTGGGACTTCCAGAGACCCGATATCACAACCCTGGAGTCTGTGTGGGACAATGTTCTGCATATTGTGTTTTCCGAGGCGATTGAGAACTCAAACGGTGAACTGGATGATATGATCGGTGCCTCCCTTCTGACGACCAACAGCCCCGGAGCTGCGGTAGACGTCCTGGATATCTGGACAACCTTCGACCCTACGGACGGGACGCTTTCGGGCGATCCCAATCTGGCGGGTGATCTGACCGAGATCTATCTCGAGATGAGCACCACCTGGAATACCGATGCCGACGGCGGTTCTGCGGGGCTGGCCACCAGCTCGGATGCTGCCGGAGCCAACCGTTCGATCACTCCCGATCTGAGTCTGATCAAGTCGCTCTTTTATGATGCGGGCGGAAAGAATCCCATCCGTAACTACGGGAACAACGGTTACGCCGTTAACTCAAGCACCGCCGACAAGTGTCCCCCTCTTCTGGTTGCGGTAAGAACGGACCAGTACAATGTGAATGCCGATCCCTATGGCGCCGAGGCTGCGGAGAATGAGTATCATAACTACATGGACCTCTACTACTCGGAAGAGGTTCAGTTCACCGATGATACGGGAACCCCGTTTGCCAATATGGACTTTACCGAAACGGAAACCGGTTCCAACGTGCGGAACAACGGCCATCTCCTCTCCGGTTCCGACTATCTGGGGCATATCCCCGATGTCACAGGCTCTGCGGTAACCGTTCAGGGGCTGCTGACGTATGACGGTGTTGTTGTCACAGGAAGTGCTAATCCAAAGGGGTTTTCCTCGGGAAGCCATGACGCCACCGATCAGATCAATACTCTGAACAGGTTTGACGACTTCCACCTCAGGATCAATATCGCTTCCTACTATGACGGAGCCAAATGGGGAGGCTATCTCGGAGAAACCGGAATGGATCTGACCCAGCCTGCGACTTTTACCAGCCTTCAGACTCTGAATGTCCGGGACTCTCAGGGAAATACGGGCATGATCAACTCCGGTACCGTCAACGATGCCGGATTCCTGTTGTGGGCCGCCGGCGCCGGCTGGGATGTGGATCCTCCGGGTGTGGCGGAGTATACGGTTTCCGGTGTTCGTGAAATCATCCCGCTTGACGAGGACAGCAACTCTCTGCTTGACCGTTTCGAATACCATCTTCATGATGATTTTTATACAACAGACGGCGGCACCTGGGATTCCGAGACAGATCATCCGGACGGAAGCAAGGGGATCCGGGACAGCTCTCTGATCGATTTCAATGCCTTTACTTTTGAAAGTGCGGGAACAACACCGATCTCCACCCATAACAGCAGTTTTATCACGGCTGTCACCAATGATACCTTTCAGCCTCTGGGAACGGGTATCAATGTCGCCGACGATCCCTACTTCTCCATCCTGATGGGGGCGACCGCTCCCTGGGATTCCCTGACCAATATGTGGTCGGGATATGATGAGGATACAGGCTTTGTCACCGACCTTGCGGGGAACAGACTGCGCGACTATACGGAGCTCTGCGTTGAATACATTCCTCCGGAGATCGATCTGGCTCTCTGTGCCCCCGGTAACGACTGGATCTATATCCGCTTCTCCGAGCCTGTTTACGGAAATCAGACGGGCACGGTTTCCATAGATGCCGGAGACCTCTACTACTCGGGAGGGTCTCTGTCCATCAGCTCTTTATCCCAGTATCCGGGAGGAATTACGGATCAGGAGTTTATCCTGCAGCTGGATGATGATCTGATCAGAAATGATATCTTTACAGGAAAATTGTATGTCAATGCCAACTCCATCTATGATGCCGATGGTAATTCATACAGGGATACTATTGTCAGAAGGATCTCCGATCTGGGACTGGATATCGTGGAACCCATCTGGGCGTCCGACGGAATTCATGATGATGATATCCGCGAAGGCAGTACCCTTCAGGATTTTGACGGCACGGGACGTCTTCTGGACAGGGATATTACCCTTCAGGCCAGGATCAATGCCTCCGTCGTCGCCGGTAACTCCATGAGAATGTACTATGATGCCAATGTTTCCAGTTCCAAAGTCGTGGATGATCTCTGGCTGCCCAACTACCATGTCGTCCTGGCTCCCACAGGAAACTACAGCGCCCGCTATCTGAATACCGATGAGTCACTGGGCAACGGTCTGAACAACTTTGTCCTCCCCGCATCCGACGATGAGATGGAAGACGGAAACACCATCGAGTTTATCTTTATGATTGATGGCCTTCCCTGCGTCCGCATGGCTTCCGAGGGCGATATCTGGAGCTATGAGCCCTGGTCTTTCGATATCGATGATATCCGGGAGCAGAAGGGCGGTGTGACCATCCTGAACAATATCATCAATCCCAATGACGGAGACAAGGCCGTCCTGATGTATGATATTCCCAGTTCGGGAGTCGTAACGGCGCAGATCTTCAGTCTGAACGGCAGTCTGGTAAAGATCCTGCACCGGGGAAGGCAGGCCGCGGGAAGCTATCAGTATACCTGGGACGGCAGAAACCACGGCGGCCATGTCGTGGCCAGGGGAATCTACTTTGTCAGAGTTGTCGGTCCTGATACGGATGAGATCCGAAAGATCATGGTTGTGAAGTAATTTACCAGGGGCCGTCCGAGTATTCGAGGGTGGGTTCCGCAATCAGAATACTTCCTGCATCCAGACGATTCCATGCATTATCAGAAGACCCCGGATTGGAAGGGGATATGGTCAGTTCCATTACGGGATCGGTAGAGATGTCGGGGAGCTGTACGGTCTGGTCTGTCTCAAAGACAAGCTTTACCCAGCTTGAAGACCAGTTTCCCTGGAAGGAGTCTCCACTCTGGGAGTAGAGATTATGAAGGGTGCTGGTTTTGTAATAGACCTGCGTCCCTTCATAGCTCATGTTATTGTCTTCATCATAGCCGTTGATTCCCAGCTCCACCCGATCCGCATCAAAGACATTATTGGTGGCGGAGTTCTCCGCTTTCACATAGACGGAGAATCTGTAATAACCGGGAATCAGATCAAGATCGGATCGGTGATCAATATCCAGCTTTAATCGCAGACGGAGATCGAAATCACCCTGGGAATCCCTGACAAAGGTCACATCATCGATATAACCTGCTTGTGTTGAGGTCGATGTGAAAAAGAAGCTATCCATATCAGAGGAATTGTCAGCTGTAATGACATTGTAATTCTGGGCTTCTGCAAGGTCCGGATCCAGGGGGGGGAAGTAGTTGTAATTGCTATAGCTTCTATCATTATCGGAACCGTCGGTTCCTCCCAGAGCCTGAAAAGAGCTGGAAGGCAGGTCCGTCGTATCTCCCGCCCAGTTATCCTCAAAGTAGGACGAAATAACGGATGCTGTTCTATAGCTGTAGCTGTAGACATAGCTCATTCCATCAACATATGTGTCCGGGTTGATAAAAGCGCTATTGTAGGAAAGACCGGAACTATCATTGGTATTATTGAAAACAATCCCCAGTCTGTATAAAGAGGTCGTATCGAAGTACAGAGTGTTATTGTCAAGGGTATAGCTTCCCTCATTCATCTGGACTTCGCCACTCCCTGTGGCAGGATCATTCATGGTTGTTCCGTCATAGTGATACCATCCCGCAGCCGTTCCGTCCTCAAAGTCCCCGTTGGCAAGCAGGTTCCTGATCTCCAGCCGGTAGACCGGGCCTCCGTCAGGCCCGCCCGAACTGCTGACCTGGCTGAAGTCCATATAGTCATCCGCATTTGTACCAGTCTCAAAGTCATAGTCCGGCATCAGCTGCCAGGATTCGCTGCTGAGGCTGGTAGTGCTGAGAAAGCTTTCATCGTCGTATTCACTGAACAGGTCCGGAGAGCTGCAGCCTGTGGCCAGAACTGCTGCGGCCGCTGCGGATAATCCCAGGATCTGTTTAAGTCTTTTCATGATTATAACATACCTCTCATAAGCGCTTTTCTCAAGATTCCCTGTTCCCGGAGGGGCATTTTATGTCTGTCCGCCATGTCTTCAGGGCGGACTGTCCGGTCTTCGTTCGCCTGTGGTAGAATAGGGTATGGATCAATTTCCCCTGATAACAGCGATTATACCCACCTATAACCGGCCCGATCAGACCCTGGAGGCCGTTAAATCCGTTCTGGAACAGAGTTACAGGCCTCTTGAACTTATTATCGGCGACGATGGTTCGGAGGATCACACCCTCTCCATTTTAAAAAGCTACCTCTCGGATAAGGAGAATAAAAGGGGAGTGTCTGTTCGTATTATGGAGCTGGATCACTCCGGATTCCCCGGGGAGGTTCGCAACCGCTGCGCTGAGGAGGCCACGGGAGAGCTCCTGGCCTTCCTCGATTCCGATGATCTCTGGCTGCCTGAAAAGCTGGCAAGCCAGTATGGTACCCTTCATAAGGATCATACAGAATGTCTGATTTCCCATACCAGGGAGGAGTGGAACCGCTCCGGGAAGATTATCTCCCAGGCCGGGATGAACCATCGGCGGGAGGGGGATCTCTTCACAGATGCCCTTAAGAAGTGTATCATCGGACCCTCTACGGTCATGATCGCCCGGACTCTCTATCGGGAGAGCGGAGGTTTTCGTCCGGATATGGAGATCGCCGAGGACTATGAGTACTGGCTCCGTCTGACGGCGTTTCATACCGTGTCCTATCTGGATGAGCCTCTGACGGTGAAACGGGCGGGCCACGGAGAGCAGCTCTCCGAGAAGTACGGACAGATTGAAATTTTCCGTATTCAG
Source organism: Oceanispirochaeta sp. (assembly GCA_963556075.3). GTDB lineage: Bacteria > Spirochaetota > Spirochaetia > DSM-2461 > DSM-2461 > Oceanispirochaeta. The sequence continues at coordinate 1,819,445 of CAUVYB020000002.1, forward strand.
GGACTGCAGGATCTTGTGGACCGGGATTTTTTCTCGGGCGATCAGGCCGCCAGGGCCGCCCGGGAGCTGGCGCGCAAGTGTACGGTCTACGGACGGGGCTGCCTGAAACGGGGCAGGGAGGAAGAGGGCCGGAAGTATATGGATCTGGCCGGGTTTTACGAAATTAAAGCAGAAGAGGTGTAGCATATGGGATCATCTGCCAAGAAGCAGAGACGTATTGATAATCAGATTTTAGGGCAGTTCATTATAGAGAGTCCCGCAGGGCGGGCCCGGCTCAAGGATGTGGAGGAAGTTAAGGATATCCTGCTCAAGCTGGGAGAGCCCTTTGCGGAAGTTCTGACCGACAGGGAGCTCTTCTATTTCTTCCTGATCTTTTCATGGAATCTCTCTTTTGTGGACGGAGATAAGGTGGAGGAAGAGCTTGAAAACTTCCTGAGTCCCTACAAGGGTGTGGGGGAGCGTTTTTACAACGCCTCCCGGGAGCTGATCCTCTCCATCGCGGAGCGGAAAAAACAGCTTTTTCCCCAGGAGCGTTATACCTTCAGCTCCTCCGCAGAACAGAGCTGAGGCCAGTGCTGCGGTTTACAGGGAGAATGCGGGTACCCTGAGCGGCCGCAGCAATTATGCCTTTCATATGGTGTACACTCCTTGAGGAGGACGATAGTATTCTACTGCATTATGTTTCGGGATATTGAAAAGATCAACAGAAGAGCGTTCTTGTACGCCGTCCTCCTCCTCGTATCCGTTTCAGGTCTTTTCTTTTCCTGTTCGGTTCTGGATCCCATGAGTCTGACCGAAGGAAGCGACAGGCAGGAGCTTCTGGATGAGATTCTCCTGAGGGACCGGCTGTTCAGTATAAGACGGGAGGACGAAGCCTCGTTTCTCTCACTTCTTGAGAATGACGATCCCCAGTTGAGGCTGGCGGTGGTCAAGCTTATGGAGGCAAACCCCTCTCCCCGGGTATATGATGCCCTTGTGCGGGCCGTGCAGGACGATGATGAAGAGATTTCCAGTGAGGCTGTGCGCATCCTTCTCAAGGACTGGGAGGATTCCTACAAGGCGGTTCTCAGGGGTTTGAACTCCTCCGAATCTCCTGTTATTTACTCTTCTATCGACCTTATCAGACGGAAGGAGAGCCGTGAGGAATCCGTCTATCTGCTGACCCTCTTCGGGGATGAGAGGCAGGCTGTCAGGTCAAGAGCTTCCCGTGTTTTTGCCATCCTGAATGAGTATGAGAATCCCTGGTTCCTTCAGCTGCAGAACAGCCCCGATCCTCTGGTCAGGCAGACGGTTGTGGAAACTCTTCCCCGCTTCAGAAATCCTGATATCGTTCCTTTTATGATCGCTTATATCCTCGATCCCGTTCCGGAGGTTCGGACGGCGGCTATTTTCGGTATCTCGGAATTCGACAGAGACGCACTCCCCGCCCTGCATGAGATCCTCCGGTATAACGAATCCCGTGAACTCCGGCTGAGCGTCCTCGAGCTGATCGAGGGGATTCTCGAACCTGAAAGTATTCCGGTTCTCATCGATATGCTCAGTGATCCGGACCCTCTTGTTTCGGGGAAATCTGCTGAGATTCTCTACAGGCAGGGGGCTGATGCCGTCCCTTTTCTGCTTGAAAAGAGGGAATCCCTGGAAGAGTCTTCCTTGCTGCTTGCTTTGAACCTTCTGAAACGCTATCAGGATGACAGGGCTGTTCCTGCACTGATTCAGACCTTCGCTCATGAATCTCTGCAGGTTCGTCTGGCCGCTGTCGACGCTGTTCTCGCCTTCAGGGAAAAGGGATTCCCCTATCTTGTAGAGGCTCTGGACAGTCCGGATTCCCGGATTCAGTATCAGTCCCTTCTGCTTCTTGTGGAAGAGTGGGCGCCTCTTCTTGTGTATGATCAGGAGACGCAGGAGTATCCCGTAGACCGTATTTTCTACTTCTTTGAAAATGTCACCAGCCTTGAAATTCAGCTCTATCTGGATGCGGTAGATCTTCCCGAGCGGGTCGTAGCGGCATTGAAGAATCTTTATGAGATAGAGGTTCATACGCGGCGCTATGGCGAGATTCGGGATATTAATGATCCCGGTGACTATCCCTACCTCTTCTATTTCAAGTCCTGGGAGAATGCCATGATTTCCGCAGAGCTCAGCAGGCAGAACTCATACAGCTATATGCATCAGTACTTCGAATCGGGAACCGAGGAGTGGTTGAAAGAGTCCAGACAGCTGAGAGAGACCTCCGCAGAGTTCGATCGGGCGGCGGATAATGCAAGGATTACCGCCCGCAGGGCGGGGAGGGCGGCCGGCAGGGAGGATCGTACCCTTGTTTCCTCCTATATTGAAAGCCGTACGGCTCTGGCCGACAGCTGGCGAGCCCTCTCGTCGGAGTTGAAAAATATGGCGAGGCTTGTGTTTCTGCGTTACTCGGTGGATATCGAAGCTGTTCTGAGGGAGCATGACTATTTCAGAATTCTGCCGTCCGCCAAGTCCGCTTCTCCGGATAATCTCTGAATCCGGTCTTCAGGCATAAGGGTGGAGTGATATTTCAGCGTCATTCAGAATCTCCCAGGCCTTCTTGATAATTGAGTAGACATCGTCAACATGACTGGATTTACTGAAATATTTTGAAAGGAGCTTTTCGGTATTGTCTTCCTTTTCCATCCTGTACTTGTAGATGAAAGCCGTATCCGTAATAAACTCGGAGCTGTTGAGGGAAGAGGTTCCCGGATGAGAGATTTTATAGTAGAGGTAAAGTTGGGATCCGGGGAAAATCCCGGTCTTTATCGTCTCCAGTATGGCCTTTATGGGCGGCTTCTGGACATCGACTGTGCCCTTTGAGAAATTGCTGTACGCGATAGACCTGCATTCCATGGATTCAAAAAGTATCATGGAATTGCTTTATTGGGAAGGGTTGTTTACTAATATAACGACATCATTGTAATCGATTACAATGATGTCGTTATATTATGCCGGAAAGGAGGGGGACGCGACGGGTCTCAGCTCTGGTCGTAAGCATCCTGCTTACTTCCGGCGCTCCACTCTCTTCACTGGCGTTCGGCATCCATGCCTCACTCCCGCTCCAGGTATTCGCGCGTTCCCCGAGCTCGTTCCTCAGCTTTACCTGCGGTACGCCTCGTTATCGTTTCTCGCCCCGATTCTGTATTTCAGGCATAAAAAAAGATCACCCGGAACTGGATGATCTTTCTCTTATGTTTTAACGGAAGCGACGGGTCTCGAACCCGCGATCTCCGGCTTGACAGGCCGGCGCGATAACCATCTTCGCTACGCCTCCATTTATATGAAAGCCATTAGGCTGTTATCCCGAACTTGAGGCCTCGGGTACCTTTAAAAAAACAAGCTCAGAGGTGTACCTGTATAAAGGTATACATTCAGCTGTTACGGAAGCGACGGGTCTCGAACCCGCGATCTCCGGCTTGACAGGCCGGCGCGATAACCATCTTCGCTACGCCTCCATCTATTTTCCTGTGCAAAAAAAAGTTACCCCGGGGACGATTCGAACGTCTGACCTGCCGCTTAGGAGGCGGCTGCTCTATCCCCTGAGCTACCGGGGCACAGGACTTCGGTATAATATTAAAAGACTATGTTTATGTCAACTACTAATTCATAACTTTTCTTTCAGTTTTTCCCCGGCCTTTTCAGGACCTTCAGACAGACCCGTTTCCGCTCCCCCGATAGGCCGGCGGACCTTGACTTTCGATCCATCCGAACATAGCTTTAAAGCATGAATTCAAGGAGAATAAACAGTATGATTACCGCCGATTTAAATATTGCCGAAAGGCTTGAAGCGAGATTCCTCAGATATGCCAGAATATGGACCACTTCAGAACCGGAGTTAGCCGGAAAAAAGACTCCCTCTACGGACTGTCAGTGGGACCTTCTCCGGTTGCTTGAAAAAGAACTTAATGAAATGGGTGTTCCCGAGGTGAAGCTGAACGAACAGGGCTACCTGATTGCCACAGTCCCTTCCAATTTGGAGAGAGACGTGGCGCCCATCGGGTTTATGGCTCATGTGGATACAGCCAGTGATGCCCCCGGAAAAGATGTAAAACCCCGGGTCCACCGGAACTGGGACGGCTCTGTGATTGAACTGGAGAACGGTGTCTCTCTGGATCCCGAGGATATTCCCGAATTGAAGGATTTCGTGGGCAGTACGATTATCAGTTCCGACGGGACAACTCTGCTGGGAGCCGACGATAAGGCCGGGATCGCAGAGATTATGTGCGCCATAGAACTGTTGATGATGAATCCTGAGATCAAGCACGGCCCCCTGGAAATCGCCTTTACTCCCGATGAGGAAACCGGATCGGGTATGGATAACTTTCCCCTGGAGGATCTGAAGTCCCGCTTCTGTTTTACCCTGGACGGCGGGCATGAAGGGGAGCTGGAGATGGAGTGCTACAACGCCTGGAAGATGGATCTTGAGTTTCAGGGCAATGTTATCCACCCCGGAGCCGCCAGGGGGAAGCTGGTAAACGCCCTCTCCATGGCCGCTCAGTTTGTCACTATGCTGCCCAGAAGCGAGAGTCCGGAGGCCACCGACGGCCGCTATGGAAATTACTGGGCCAATAATATGATCGGCGATCTGGACAGCGCCCGGGTCTCCGTTATGATCCGCGACTTTGACGTGGAGGGAGCCGCACGCAGACGGGCTGCTGTCAGAAGTTTCGCCGCCGCCGTAGAGGCCGCTTTTCCGGGAGGCCGGATCCTGATTGAGGAGAAGGAACAGTACCGGAATATGAAGAAGGAACTGGACCGTTTTCCTGAACTGGAGCCCCTTATGCTGAAAGCCTATGCCGAAGCCGGTGTGGAGCCTCGTATTATCCCCATTCGCGGTGGTACCGATGGTTCCAGACTTACGGCTATGGGGATTCCGACTCCTAATATCTTTGCCGGGGGGCTGAATTTCCACAGCGTCCGCGAGTGGGTTCCTCTGGAGTCCATGGAAAAAGCGGTGCTGGTGGTCCTGGGACTGTGTCAAATCTGGGCTAAGAGCTGAAAAAACCGACTTTTCATATAAACTCTTTCCCTGTATCCGTGTATCTGTCTTGAAGCTGTGGTAGAATAGAAAATGAGGTAGCAGTGTTTAAAAGATTTTGTACGGGAATCACAGTTCTAACTCTTCTCATCTTCTCGTCCTGTTCTCAGGATTCTGTCATGTCTGTGGAAGGCGGTGAGGAATACTCTGTGGAAACCCTGGCAGACGGCACAGTCCTTGAGCAGGGATCCTCAATAAATATCACATTGAGTGAGATGGGAAGCCGGGCAACGCTGGTGCGCATCATTCTCAGCGACGGGGACGGAACGGAGATCGCCTCCACGGAAGTGGATCCTTCCCTTTTAAAGGGGCTGGGTCTCCCTATGGATCTTCCCGAAGATCTGGAAGACGGGGTTTATACGCTGAATTTTACCGTTCTGGACGGCAGTGAGGTTCTCCATGAAGAGTCCCGCTATCTCTATGTGGTCTCCGGGGTGTTTGAGGTGGAAAGCCTGGAAACCTATCCTCCCGGAGTCGGGCCCGGTGACAGCCTCAGTGCCCGGGCAACTCTGAATGTGGCTTCCGGATATAATCCCTGGATTCGCTGGACCCTGGACGGGATTGTATTAAAGGAAGGTTTTCTGTCTGATACGGGGTTCCTCTGTATTTTCGAGGTTCCGGAGACTGAAGGGATCTACTCCCTCAAGGTGGAGCTTTTTCCTGTGGAGCCCGGTGATCATCATTTCAGTGCCGCTTTCAGGCAGAGCGATCTTTTCGTCGACGGCAACGGCGGACATGAGTGGCAGAACTCGGGAGACCGGGTGTTCCGTTACTTTGTCGATTTCAGTGATGCTCTGATCAACAAAATGGCTCCCGAAGAGTCTCCCGATATCATCGGATCCCCCTCTGTTTATCATGAGGGACAGATGAAAGGGGTACGCTTTACCGAGGCGGACGGGCTGAGCTTTGACCGTTATGCTCTTGAACTTCTTTCCGGAGGGCGGGCACAGGAGTTTACTCTGTCCATGGCCTTCTCGTTTGAGAGGCTGCCTGATGAGGGCGTATATAACATATTTTCAACGGGAAGTGACGATTCCCGTTTCTCCTTTGTGTACGATGCCTCATCCGGTGCGGGTTCCGGAGAGTTCGTTTGTGAGTTCAGGTCCTATTTCAGAACGTTCCGTTCTCAGCTGGCCTCAAGCAGGCTGGAAGAGGGCGAGGTTCTCTATCTTGACATTCAGTATGAGGGATCTCTGGGGGTGGCCGCCATCAACTGGATGAGCCGGGGCGAGCTTCTTGTCAGAGATGAAGGGCTTCCCGTCGCGTCTCTGGAAGAGGGCTCTACTTTTGTGGGAGCCTATGGAGATTTACCCGGACTGCCTATGGTCTGGTATACGCTGGGCGTATTCACGGAAGCCGATTCCTCTTCTGCTCTTCAGGCGGACGGGTTTGGAATGAGCGCTCCTGAAGAGCTGCTTTATGAGTCAGGCGACTCTGTTCCGGATCGCATCAGCGTTGGTGATATCCGTCTGGATGAAGGACTGGCCAGTCTTGAAGTTCAGAGCCGGAGCTCCGCGGAGAGCACCTGGAACCTGAAGATGACCGATGCCGACGGTGTTGTACTTTACACTGCAGATTCTGCTCTGAATCCAGGCAGAGGAAGTCTTGTCCTTTCTCTTATATACGATGAGAGGGGGCTTTTTATCAGCTCTTCTCAGGATGCGGCTGTGATGGGGCCCTATGATTACAGTGCACCTGTCTCCGTGGATATTATACCGGATAGGGACGGCGGCCTGGCTGATATTCTGGCCGTGAGACTGTTCCGGGATTGAGAAATAAAATAAATCTTAAAGAAGTAGTAACAGCCTTGAAAAATACAGCAATACTGAAACATCTGACAGTCGTTTTATTTGTTATCCCTTTTATCCTGGCTTCCTGTGCCTCCACGGGAGGACCCGACGCGCATGCTCCGGACTGGTATAAAGCCTTTGTCGAGGGAGAGCAGGACGACAGCTATGTCATCAAGTTTTATGGAAGGGGCAGTTCTGAATCGGATGCGGCCCGACAGGCTGCGGGAGTTCTCTTTGAAAGGCTTATGGAACTTTGTGACACTCAGTCCGCCTACTCGCTGACGGAAGACAGAGAGGACCTTGAAACCCTTATTGCCGGGATGATAGAGGATGGTTCCCGGGCTGTTGACTCCTTCGGTTCGATTAAACGCCGGGAGTGGGTGGCCACGTCAAAGGGAATGAATGTCTACGGGCTGTTCCGTATGGAAAGGGACGCCCCCCGGTGGCTGGAAGAGCGTCTTGCGGAACGGTATTACGGAAGCGATGAGATTCTTGCCGAAATCCTGGCTTCCGCCGCCGTCCTGGAAAAGGACGGGAAGCTTTATTCTGCTGCAGAAGAGCTGATTCGGGCGGCCGCCTATGTCTTCGGACGCGGACTTCCTCTGGAGAAAAAGAGGGCTGATGAGTATATAGCCCGTGCCTTTGAACTGTTGAAAAGGATTGATATCCGTATCAGCTCCGTTCCCGAAAGAGCCTTTGTAAACAGAAGGGTGGAGCCCTTTCATCTCTACTGCAGTGTCGAGGAAGATGCTGTGGCTGATGTGGAATTTCTGGTTCAGTACCAGGGACGGAAACGAGACGGCAGTCCGGGGCAGTTTGAACGCCGTCTTGTCAGCAATGAAACGGGAATCGTCGAATTCTTCCATCCGTTTATACCCTTTTCGGGGCAGGCCGGGGTGGTCTTCAGCGCAGGGAGCAGGGATTTCAGGACATCCCTTTCGACTTTGGATGAAAACGGCCTGGATGTGGAGGCCCTTAAAGAGTGGTCTGCGGCCAACCGCTTCAGTCATCAGCTTCTGGTCGAGGCTGTGGACAGGGAGATCTCCACCGGGATTGTCGTTCTGCATGCCGATATCACGGGGAAGTCTCTGGAGCTGAACGATGCGGCCTCCGGGATTCTTGAGGAGCTGACCCAGGCCGGATTTAATGTGAGTATCATGAATCTTGATCCCGATGAGATTACCGAAGCGGGGGAGGATAGTTTCCTCCGGGATTTGAAAGCCGCCTACAAAGGCGATTACGACAGGGTCCTTTTCGGAGTTGTCGGGATCAATGATTTTGAAGCCCGTTCTGAATCTTACAGGGTGGCGACATCCGGGTATCTGAAGATGGCTGACGTCGAGTCGGGGGAGATCCTTGTCTCTCTGGAGCGGGACAAGTCTGTGGAGAGCCGCAACGATGGACTGGCCGTATCCGCCTCCTTCCGGGAGCTGGGAAAGGCCTTCGCCCAGGATCTTATTTCTGCTCTGGACTGAGGCTCGATTGATGAAAAGAAGGGAAAACGGGTATCCTGTAGGCCATGAATCACGAAAATTATGATCCCGATGACAGGATCGCCGCCCTCGCCACCCCCTGGGCGGAGAGCGCTATTGCGGTAATCCGTATGTCCGGAGAGGGGAGTATTGATGCCTTTAAGCCCCTCTTTTCCGGGACGCTGGGTGAGTCCCGGAAACTCTGTTACGGCATGGTTAGGGAACCCGAAACGGGAGAATCCCTGGATGAGATTATGGCCGTCCCCTTCCGGGCTCCCGGGAGTTATACGGGGCAGGAGAGCCTCGAACTCTACTGTCACGGCAGTCTCCCGGGAATACAGAAAATACTGAAACTTCTTTTTCGAAGCGGCTTCAGGCAGGCTTCGCCGGGTGAGTTCACCTTCCGGGCCTTTGTGAACGGCAAGATGGATCTGACCCGGGCCGAGGCGGTTCAGGAGATTATCAGCTCCAAATCCGGAAAGGCCCAGTCTCTTGCCCTCAACAGGCTTTCGGGAGCCGTTGAAAACAGAATCAACCGCTTCAAGGGGATGGCTGCCGATATAGCCGCCGGATTCGCCATTCAGCTGGATTATCCGGACGATGAAGTGGCCCCGCCCCCTCCTCCCGTCTCCGAGCTGAAGGAGATACGGCGGGGGCTCCGTGAGCTCATCGACAGCTATGAAGTGGGACGGATCTATCAGGAAGGGATTGTCATCGTACTGGCGGGAAAGACAAACGCCGGAAAGTCGAGCCTTTTCAATCTGTTTCTCAGAGAAGATCGCTCCATCGTTTCCGATGTCCATGGAACGACCCGTGACTATCTGGAATCCTGGATCTCCCTGGGAGGAATCCCCGTGCGTCTTTATGACACCGCGGGGCTGCGCCTGACAGAGGATGCCGTGGAGGAAGAGGGAATCCGCCGGACCCGTGAGGTCATGGACAATGCCCAGATTCTTATCTACGTTCTTGACGGAACGGATCGTCAGGATGAGACGGAACTGGCGGAGCTCGGCGGGGATCAGCGGACCCTGCTGGTCTGGAACAAGGCCGATCTGAGCTCTTCGGCGCCTCCCGAGGGCGTTCTGCCCGTAAGCGCTGTCACGGGGGAGGGGTTTTCAGAGCTGGAAGAGGCTTTGAAGGCCAGAATCTTCAGGGACTCCTCAACCCTGGGAGGAGACGCTGTTATCGACTCCCTCAGACAGAAGGAACTTCTGGAAAGGGCCGATTCCGCTCTTGCCAAAGTGGAAGAGGGTATTCATAATGGCCTGCCGGTTGATATAAGCGCCATGGATCTTCATGATGCGCTTCAGGCGCTGGGAGAGATCACCGGGGAGGTTTCCTCCTCTGATATCCTGGACAGGATGTTTTCCAGCTTCTGTGTTGGCAAATAAGGCGGCTTGGGAAGATTAAATGGATTATGATGCAATAGTAATTGGCGGCGGACATGCGGGGATCGAAGGGGCTCTCTCCCTCTCCCGCCTCGGTTTTTCCACCCTTTTTATAACTCAGAGTCTCGACGCCATCGGGCGTCTGTCCTGCAATCCCGCCGTGGGCGGGCTGTCCAAGGGAAATATCGTCCGTGAGGTGGACGCCCTGGGCGGAGAGATGGGCCGTCTGATAGACGCGTCCATGATTCAGTTCCGCATCCTCAACAGAAGCCGGGGTCCCGCCGTCCAGGCCCCCCGGGCGCAGGCGGACAAAAACCTCTACTCCGCACTGGCCAAACATACCCTTGAGCTGCAGGATAACCTTTATATTTTTCAGGATACGGTGGTGGATCTCTTAACCGATTCGGAGAACCGAATCTGTCAGGGCGTTCTTACGGAAAGGGGAAGACGCTTCACTTCGCGCACCGTGGTAATGACCACCGGAACCTTTATGGATGGAAAGATCTTCATAGGGGATTTCGTCCAGTCTTCCGGACGGCTGGGAGAGCCTGCTGCCCTGGGACTGGGGACGGCTCTCAGGAACAGAGGATACTCAGTGGGCCGCCTGAAAACCGGAACCCCCGCCCGTGTGAAACGGGAGAGTCTGGACTTTTCGAAGATGGAGGTTCAGGACGGGGATGAGGTCATGCAGCCCTTCTCCTTCTTCAATGAAAAGGCGGAGAGGCCTCAGGTCCCCTGCTATATCACCTATACCAACGAGAAAACTCATAAGATCATTCGGGATAATCTGCATCTGTCTCCCCTCTTCTCGGGGGAGATCGTCGGAACCGGTCCCCGCTACTGTCCTTCTATCGAGGACAAGGTAAAGCGTTTCCCCGACCGGGCGAGGCATCAGATCTTCGTAGAACCCGAAGGAATGACCACTGAGGAGATGTATCTGAACGGAATCTCTTCCTCCCTGCCCGAGCTGGTGCAGGAAGCTTTCCTGAGGACTCTTCCCGGTCTTGAGGATGTAGAGATTATGCGCCCCGGATATGCGGTGGAGTACGACTATCTCGACCCCACCCAGCTCTACCCCTCTCTGGAGAGCAAAAGGCACAGCGGGCTCTTTATCGCCGGACAGACCAATGGAACCTCCGGTTATGAGGAGGCGGCCTGTCAGGGACTGATGGCAGGGATCAATGCCGCCCGGAAGATGCAGGGGAAAGAGCCTCTGATTCTGGGACGAGACGAAGCCTATACGGGTGTCCTCATCGACGATCTGGTGACTCTGGGAACCCGGGAACCCTACAGAATGTTTACATCCCGCGCTGAGTACAGACTCTCCCTGCGCCATGACGATGCGGATATCCGTCTTTTCCCCTACGGCGAGGAGACGGGGCTGGCGACAGAGACGATGAAAGAGACTTTTCACAGGAAGAAGGAGAGCATAGAGGAGATTAAGGAGCTTCTCAGGCAGAAAAGGGTCAGTGGGAACTGGGCCGCCGAGAACGAGGTTCTGAAACCTCATACGGGAAAAACCCTCTATATGGCTCTCAAGGATCCGGCGGTGAATATGGAGCAGTTGCAGACCTGGCTGCCCGGCTTGAAGGATTATCTTCCGGCTTTGCAGCAGCATGTGGAGCTGGATGTCAAATATGAAGGTTATGTGGCCAGGCAGGAAAGGCAGATCGCCCGCTTCAGAAAGATGGAGGATATGCTGATTCCCGAAGGCTTCGACTATGAGAGGATGGACGGTATCTCTGCGGAGTCCCGTGAAAAGCTGAAGTCCATACGGCCCCGATCGGTGGGCCAGGCGTCCAGGATCTCCGGGGTACGGTCTTCGGATATAGCCGTACTGACGGTCCTTCTGGGACGTAAAAGGCCGTAAGCGGGAAGAGCCTCAGGGCCTCTGGCAATGTATGAGAGCGGCAGGGCACAAGCCTTCGGACCGCAGGGAGAATAGAATGGGATTATTGGAAAACGGAATGGCTCAGATGGGTCTGGCAGCGGATGCGGGTAAGCTGGAGCTGCTGGAAAAGTACATAGGCGAGCTGGAACTCTGGAACCCCCGCTACGGCCTGGTCAATGCCGAGGGGGATGAGCTTGTCATCCGGCATATACTGGACTCCCTGAGCGGCGTTAAAACCATGCAGGGCCTGGGCCCCGCTCTGGTGGCGGACATCGGTTCCGGTGCAGGACTGCCGGGAATCCCCCTGGCCATCATGCTGCCCCATATCCGTTTTCACCTTGTGGAACGCTCTGGAAAGAGAGCCGGATTTTTGCGGAATATCATTCTGACCCTGGGGCTGAGCAATGTTTCGGTCATTGAAGAGTCCATGGAAAAGCTAACGGACCGTTACGAGGCCGTGACCTTCAGAGGGTTCTCTCCCATACAGAACGACCTGATTAAGAGCCTTGGAAAGATCGTGAGCGAAGGGGACGGCGCCGTGCTGGCCTACAAGGGCAGGGAAACGCAGATTCAGGAGGAGCTTGATTCTCTGGAAGAGGATGCTCTGCGGGATGTCACCACCGTTTCAGTGGATGTTCCCTTTCTGGATGAAGAGAGGCATCTGGTTATAATGCATTTGCACTAGGCTGACCAGACGTTCCCAGCTTGCTCAACAGTCTCATCAGCTTTTCTTTGGGAAGCAGATCTATCAGTCTGGCTTCTACAAACTGCTCCGCCTCTTCCGAGAACATTCCGGCGGTAATGCAGAATCCCCTTCCCGCATGAACCTCTTTAACATGGGCATAGAGTTCTCTCACTGAGAAATCTCCGATTTTTCCCTCTTCTCTGTAGAAGCGGAAAACAATCAGATCCTCCCATTTTCTGGCTTTGACTTCCGCCAGGATATCGACAAACTCATTTTTATGCACAGAAATATCCAGAACCTTGATTCTGGTCTTGGGGAAAAGAAGCAGGGTGAGACGGCGGCAGAGGGTTATGAATTCGGAGATCGGAGCCATCAGGTAGGTCTGAAGATTGCGGTTGCTGCTCAGCTCCTTGATCTTCTTCCGCTGCAGATCCACGTCCTTGTATTTGGGGTTTATGCCGTAAAGGTCGTTCAGCTCGCCCAGGGCCTTTTCCAGGTTCCCTGACTGATTGTAGCAGTTTGCCAGGCGGTACTTGAGCTCCAGGAGAACGTCTTCGGGAATCTGCTGATGCTTCAGCCCGATCTCGAAATCCATGATGGCTTTTTCTATCTCTTTCTTCTGTTTGTTCACCGTCCCGCTGTAGAGGGCGGCCCGGGGGCCCCAGTCGGGATCCGCACGAAGATGGCTGAATATCTTCAGAGCCTGATCCAGCATGCCCAGTTCAAAAAGAGATCTTGCCAGGGAGAAGAGAACTTCCTTGTCGTCGGGATGGCCGTTGGCAGCGGACCTGAGATAGGAAGCGGCTTCCTTGTACCTCTTTAATTTATAAAGGCTCAGGCCGCAGTAGCGCAGGCTGTCTCTGTCATTGGGAGTCTGTTTGAGGGCCTGAAGCAGAAGGGCGACCGATTTCTCATAGTTTTTACGTCTGTATTCCAGAACCCCGAGAGAGGAGTTTATATCAAAGTTCTCCTGCTCCTTTGTCCTGGCAATGGTCAGGCTTTTGTAAGCCTCTGTCCAGACCTGGGCCTTCATAGCTGAAAGGCCGAAGTTCAGGTTTATGGTGTGTTCGTCCAGACGGGAGTTGGTGGCGCAGAGTTCGAGAAGGATACCGTAGGTCTTCATCGCCTGGGGATAGTTATGCTCCGCAAAATGGAGTTCCGCAAGGGCTGTCAGAGCCTGGACATCCTTGGGGTTGCTGGCCAGACGCTTGTTGGCTTCCTTCAGGATGGTGTTGCGGTCCTGTACCTGCCCGCCTGATAAATTCTTCCTGTTTCGCCCTGAAAGAATGGACACGGCGATCAGGACAGCCACAGCGATGATTACGATTGGTATTAGAAGCGGGATAAAAGACAGCATATACACGGATTATGTTCTTTCCGTATGTCATTTGTCAAGAAATCTCCATTTTTATAAGCCTGTTCTGGACAACTGTTCAGGACCATTTTAGAATGGAATCTTCCCATAAGGAGATATGCCATGAAACGAAAGAAAAGCGATGATCCGCTCATGTATCATGTTAAGCTGAACAAGGCCATGCTGTCCGGAGCCGTTACGGCAGTCCTGCCCGGAGATCCGGGGCGGGTCGAGAAAACGGCCCGGATGATCGATTCGGATGCGGTTTTTCTTGTTTCCAATCGGGAGTATACCTCCTGGCTCGCCGATCTTTCCGGTCATAAGGTCCTCGTCTGTTCCACCGGTATAGGCGGACCGTCGGTCTCCATCTGTCTTGAAGAGCTTGCCGCCCTGGGGATTTCCGCCTTTTACAGAATAGGGACGACCGGCGCCATTCAGGAGAATATTGGCTTTGCCGATCTTATTGTGACCACCGCTTCGGTCAGGCTGGACGGCGCTTCGACCCACTACGCTCCCCTGGAATATCCCGCCGTAGCGGACTTCGATCTGACGGGTACCCTGGTCAAGGCGGCTCAGAATCTTGAGATCCCCCATCATAAGGGTATCAGCGCCTCAAGCGATACCTTCTATCCGGGGCAGGAACGCTACGATACCTTCACCGGTTATGTCCCCCGCCGCTTCCAGGGCTCCCTGGAGGAGTGGAAAAAACTGAAGGTGCTCAACTATGAGATGGAGTCGGCCACATTGCTGACCCTGGCTTCCGTGTTCGGCCTGAAGGCGGCCATGGTGGCCTCGGTTATCGCCCTGCGTGGAAAGAACGAGACCCCCGATGACGGTATCCTTCCCGTGGCTGAGGAGCGTCTGGCATCCTGTATCAGAGAGGCTCTCTCCCTTTATTTAACAGGGGAAAGTTACAACTGACGGCCGGAAGGGGGCCCGTAAGTGTTCCGAGCGGCGGTAAAAGGCCCCCTTTTGGTTAAAAGCTCTTAAAAAAAAGATAAATCTCTATAAGCTCTGGTTTTCCCCGATTTGCGGGTATTGATGAAAGAAGGGCAAGTCTATATAATCTCTCCGTACAATTATAAGCTTTGAGAAATCCGGTTCTTTTGCCGGAATGACGAAGGCCGGTTAATTCAACGAGAACCGGGTTGCCGATTCAACCGGGCATTCCGGCTATATTAATAATCTAGAGAGGTTAGTGTTTCTATGAGTGCAGATATCACGAAAATGCGTAATATCGGAATCAGCGCCCACATCGACTCAGGTAAAACGACCCTGACAGAAAGAATCCTGTTCTACTGTCAGAAAATCCATGCCATTCATGAAGTTAGAGGAAAAGATGGGGTAGGAGCTACCATGGACTCCATGGAGCTGGAAAAAGAGAGAGGTATCACCATTGCCTCCGCGGCGACCAACGTTACCTGGAAGGGTGTTGATATCAACATCATCGACACCCCGGGACACGTTGACTTCACCATCGAGGTAGAAAGAGCCCTCCGCGTACTGGACGGAGCCGTACTGGTTCTCTGTTCCGTAGGTGGAGTTCAGTCTCAGTCTATCACCGTAGACCGTCAGCTCAAAAGATACGGCGTTCCCAGAATCGCCTTTGTTAACAAATCTGACCGTACCGGTGCCAATCCCTACAAGGTTTGCGATCAGCTCAGAGATAAGCTGGATCTTAACTCCTGCATGATGCAGGTTCCCATCGGACTGGAAGATAAGCTGGAAGGTGTTATCGACCTGATCCGGATGAAGGCCATATACTTCGACGGTAACGACGGCGAGCAGATCCGTGTGGAAGACATTCCTGCCGAACTGCAGGCCGAAGCCGACGAAAGAAGAGAGATGATGCTCGACTCCGTTTCCATGTTCAACGAAGAGATCATGGAGCTGATGATGGAAGAGCAGGAGATCCCCGAGGATCTTCTCCACGAGACCATCAGAAAGGCCGTTATCGACCTCGAACTGGTTCCCGTCTACCTCGGTTCCGCCTACAAGAACAAGGGTGTTCAGGAGATGATGGACGCGGTACTCCGCTACCTCCCCGCTCCTCCCGATGTCGAGAACAAGGCTCTGGATCTGGACAACGATGAAGAGGAAGTCGTTCTTCCCTCCGACGCCTCCAAGCCTCCCGTGGCTCTGGCCTTCAAGCTGGAAGACGGACAGTACGGTCAGTTGACCTACATCCGCGTCTACCAGGGAATCATCAAGAAGGGTGCAGAGCTGGTGAACGTCAGAAACGGCCGGAAGTTCAAGGTCGGACGTCTGGTAAGAATGCACTCCAACAACATGGAAGACATCACAGAAGCTCCTGCAGGTGACATCGTCGCCCTGTTCGGTATCGACTGTGCTTCCGGAGACACCTTCTGTTCACCCGAGCTGAACCTTTCCATGACCTCAATGTTTGTACCCAACGCGGTAATCTCCCTGTCCATCAAGCCCGTCGACAAGTCCGCTTCCGACAAGATGGCCAAGGCTCTGAACCGCTTTACCAAGGAAGACCCCACCTTCCGGACCCATGTTGATCCCGAGTCCAACGAGACCATCATCTCCGGTATGGGAGAGCTTCACCTCGAGGTATACATCGAGAGAATGAAGAGAGAGTACAAGGCCGAGGTTGAAACCGGAGCTCCCCAGGTAGCCTACCGTGAGGCGATCTCCTCCTCCGCCGACTTCAACTACACCCACAAGAAGCAGACCGGTGGTTCCGGTCAGTACGGACGTGTCGCCGGTACCATGGAGCCTCTGCCCCTGGACGCCGAAAAGGAATACGAATTTGTCAATCAGATCAAGGGTGGTGCGATCCCCACGGAATACATCCCCTCCTGTGACAAGGGATTCCAGACCGGTATGCAGAAGGGGTCTCTGATCGGCGCTCCCGTTGTCGGTGTCAAGATGACTATCAACGACGGTCAGTTCCACGCGGTTGACTCCTCCGACCAGGCCTTCCAGACCGCCGCTCTCGGCGCCTTCCGGGAAGCCTATAAGAAAGCGAAACCCATCATCCTCGAGCCCATCATGAAGGTCTCCGTTGAAGGTCCCACCGAATTTCAGGGAAATATTTTCGGGACTCTGAACCAGAGACGTGGTATGATTGTAGCATCCAACGAGGAAGGGAACTATTCCACCGTTGAGGCGGAAGTTCCCCTGAGCGAAATGTTCGGTTACTCCACCGTTCTTCGTTCTTCCACTCAGGGTAAGGCCGAGTTCACCATGGAATTTGCCAAGTACGGCAAGGTTCCCAGCGGTGTAACCGACGAACTGATCAAGAAGTACGAAGAAGAGAGAAAGGCTCAGCAGAAATAAAATAGCCCTTCGGTCCCGGGGTCGCCTCCGGGGCTGCGGAGCTCATCACAAGGAGTAAATTGATGGTAAGAAAGGAACTGAATGAGAAAAGTCCTCTCAGAAGCCTGGAAAAGGCTGTTCAGGGCGGACTCGGAAAAGGTAACATCGCCGTAATCGCCTCCAAGGAGGGTGTGGGCAAGACGGCCTGTCTGGTGCACATCGCCATTGACAAGCTGATGCGGGACAGACATGTTATCCATGTTTCCTATGCAAATAAAGTTGATCATATCGTTAACTGGTATGAAGATATATTCAAAGAGATCTCCAAAAAGAGAGATCTTGAAAACGCCATGGATGTTCATAACGATCTTATCCACAACAGGGTCATCATGAACTTTAACCAGAAGAGCGTAAGCGTCAAGCAGGTTCTGGCCAGTATTAAGGCCATGATGGATAACGGCCAGACCGGTACCGATGCCATCATCGTTGACGGATACAACTTCACCGAAGGATCTGCAGAAGAGATCAAGGCTTTCAAGGCTTTCGCCGTTGAATCTGATATCGAGCTCTGGTTCAGCGACTCCTATCCTGAGGAAAGCTATCTTGATGACAAGGGCATCCCCATGAACCTGACCAAGGATCTGGATGATATCTCTGTTATCATGACCATGAAAAACGAGAACGGAATGGTTCTCAAGCTTGTGAAGGACCACGAAAAGATCGTTTCAGAGGATCTTCACCTGAAGCTTGATCCCAAAACCCTTCTGATTGCGGAAGCTTAAGTTCCGCAGTAATTGCATAGATTTCAGGGACTGCTCTCCTCATTCAGGGAGGGCAGTCCTTTTTTAAAGGGGAGCAGGCTCCTTGATGTATACGGACAGCTATTACAATCTTGAATTTCTATTCGACAGGAACTCCGACGGACTGGATCATCTGTTCCCGTCCATGGAGCTGCTGATCCGTTCTCTTGAAAATATAGATAAAAGCCTTGTCGGCTCTGTGGGCTATTCCCTGGAGTACAAACGGTATCTTAGAAATATTGGAGAGGAATCCTTTACATTTTCTATCAGAGTAAGGCTGTTCCAGCCTCGCCAGATCTCTCTGGGGGAGGATTTTCCATCCGATTCCGTACTGGCCTGGATGCAGGAAGGGCGGCAAATCTTCATCGAAGCCGCCAATGGTGCTGAAAGCGAGGGGGACGGTGATACCGCGGATGCGGCGCGGAAGCTGAAATCACTGATCGAAAGTCACGGTCTCAGCCATACCATAATGTTTAAAGACCCCGGAGAGAAGGAGATATCCGCTCTGGCCGAGGATCTTATCAATGCCGTCCTTTTTCTGGGCGGAAAGGTTAAAATTAATTAGGAAGAGATGGTTGAGGAGATCGTCTTGAAGGCGTTCTTGATCCTGTCGTTCTTTCGGCTCAGCTCTTTGAGAGAGCCCTGAAGCTGGTTGCGGCCGGCAGCCTGCCTGAGTTCAAAAAGCTCCCGTTCAATCTCTGCAATTTCCTGTCTGATTTTATCGAACTGATTCATGATTACCTCCTGGGAAGACCTGCGTGTGGCAGCCCTGGTCATTCCTCATATATCATCCTGTTTTCAATATCGGTGTCCCTGAAGATTTATTGAGGTTTCTCTGGAATTTCAGCATAATTCTTATTATGATGGTCTTAAAGACGGTGCAGTCTCCCGGTATACCGACTAGCCTGAGACGTGCCGAATTATGATGTTTCAGGAGAGTTGAAATGTCGATATTCGATGACGACAATGATGATTTAGATGATGACCGTATGGTGTCGCTGGATGATCTTGAGCCGGATGAAGAGGGGACAGATGATCATTCCGACTGGGGCGATGAGTTCGATGATATGGACTCCGAATCCTGGGACAAGCAGTACGGTGATGAAGATGAAGAACTGGAAGGAGATCCCTGGGATCTTAACTGATGCCTTCCTCTAACTCATTTCTTGCGGCCGAATCCTTTCGTCAGGTTCTGTCGCAGGGACCCTATAAAAAAATTGATCGACTCATTTCCATAGTGGAACGGGAGAGCCCCGCCCTGCCGGAATCTCTGATTCGTGACGCCAGGCTTCGTTCTCCCGGTCTGCTGGAACTCCCTCCCTTTTTCAGTCGGGAGGAGACGGTCTATTCCCATTACTCCTTCTGGAATTTCGTTTCCCTTGTCAGGGATAAGCCCCTGTGGTACTACAATATTGAGTCTTTCGGACTCAGCTCCCTCTCCTGTCACGAGCCTTTCCGCTTTCCCGGGGAGCTGGCTCGCTGTCCGGCTCTTCACACTCTGATTCTGAAGGATCTGGATCTTGTTGAACTACCGCCTGAGATTCTGTCCATGAGAAGGCTCAGGATTCTGGATATAAGCCGGAATCGGGTCTCAAGCATACCTGCGGGTATAGGCAGACTGCGGCAATTGGTGTATTTTAATGCTGCCGAAAATGATCTGGAGTTGCTGCCTGAGCAGCTGGGACGCTTAAGAAAACTGCAGATTCTGAACCTTTCGGGGAACAGAATTTCCACTCTGGGATTCTCTCTCGAGGATCTGGGAGATCTGAAGCGGCTGAATCTTTCAGGAAACTGTCTGGACAGTCCGCCGAGGGGGCTGCGGTCCCTGAATCAGCTGGAGCGTCTGCTGCTCTCCTATAATGAACTGAGTGCGGAAGAGGAAGCCCTCTGGGAAGAGGCTTATTCTTCACAGATTCCGTCCTATCAGCTGCATTTTTCATTTTAGATATTAGAAACATAGCGGAGTCCATTATGTTAGATCTTTCCATATTCAACACCTTCGAAACCCCTGCCGACAAGAAACTGTCTCCCTGGCGGCTTATTCTGGGCAAGAGTACATCTTTTAACCTGACACTGTTACAGGTGGTCTGGCACTGCCGCTCACTCTGTCTCAAGGGCCGTTTCCCCGATCCCGTTTACTTCTCTGAGTCTGACAGGATTCATAACAACCTGGAGAGACACGGGGCCCGTTTCAAGATTGAAGGACTGGAGAATATCAGGACCGATGAGCCCTGTGTC
Organism: Oceanispirochaeta sp.; assembly: GCA_963556075.3. GTDB lineage: Bacteria > Spirochaetota > Spirochaetia > DSM-2461 > DSM-2461 > Oceanispirochaeta. The sequence goes on from CAUVYB020000002.1 coordinate 1,839,395, forward strand.
TATGTGGCAAACCATATGAGTCTTCTGGAGACCATGGTCATGCCCTGGATGCTCGGATCTTTCAAACCTCTGTCGATCGTTATGAAAAACAGTCTCTATGATTCCTGGATCTTCAATCCCATTGCCGAAACTATTAAAAGCATCTCCCTGACCCGGGAGAATCTGAGAGCCGATATCGACGTGATTATGAGTGAAGGTGTGGCCTATCTGAAACAAGGTCGGTCGATTCTTCTTTTCCCGGAAGGAACAAGGCGGCGAAGCTTCAACAGGAAGGCTTTTAATTCCCTGGGGGTCAAACTGGCAGGAAGGGCGGGAGTCAAGGTGCAGCCCATCGCTCTGAAGACCGACTTCCTGGAGAGCGGTAAGCTTAACTCTTACTGGGGATCCGTCCATCCCGAAAGAACCGTGCATTTTCATGTGGGTGAGGCCCTGGATATCGAGGGACGGGGAAAGAAGGAACATCAGATGATTCTCGACTTTCTTGAGGAAAAACTGTCCTCATGGGGTGTAGAGATTGAAAAGGATGAATCATGATTTATAGTATCGAAGGAAAGTCTCCCGTAATAGATGAAAAGGCCGGTTTCATAGCCTCCGAGGCTGCTGTCATCGGTGAAGCTTTTCTGGCCGAGGGTGTGAGCGTCTGGTTCAATGCGGTTATCCGTGCCGATATCGCCTCAATCAGAATCGGAAAAAACAGCAATGTTCAGGACTGTGCGGTGATCCATGTTGACAGGGGTGTTCCTACCGTCGTCGGAGAGGGCGTCACCATCGGCCATGGTGCGGTTGTTCACGGCTGCACTGTGGGTGATAACTGCCTGATAGGTATGAATGCCGTTGTTCTAAGCGGAGCCGAGATCGGGAATGACTGCCTCATAGCTGCGGGCAGCCTTGTTCCCCAGGGAATGAAAATCCCCGATCGCTCTCTTGTGGTCGGATCGCCTGCCCGTGTGGTGAAAGAACTTAAGCCCGGAATGGTAGATGCTATCCGCAGGAACGGGTCTTCCTACGTCTCTGTCAGCAGCGACTACCTTGAGGAGTTGGCGGCCCTCTGAGAGGGCTTTGTAAAGAGGACGGTCTTCCTCTTTTCCGATCCCTTCCTTAGATCTTCCAGCGCGGCAAGCTCAAGGAGTTCCTCCATATTATCTATGGTCTCCCCCAAGAGCAGCTTTCCTCTGTAAATGTGAAAGTACTCGAATTGATACCGCATACCTTTAGTATAATTCCTATTTTCCCGTTCCACCCGAAAAAATCATTTTTTTTCATCAAGCCTCATCTCTGTCATGCCGTTTCTACATTCTGGAAAATTTATATCCCATGACCCTGTGGATAAGTCGTGGAAAAGATGCGGGGTGACTCTGTGGAAAACTCCGAATTTATACACAGATTGTGGATAAGTTGTGGATAAACTGTATATCCACTGTTTGAAGAGGGGGAAAACTCTGTTTCTTTGGCCGCTGAATTCCTGTTTACTGGGGATAAAACCTTGAAATTCCCCTGTTTCAGGCCAAATTCGTCAAATTTGATGAATTTGCAAATTCTCCGGTTTTTCCACACTCCTGTGGATAACTTGTGAATAAGTAGTCTGATCGTTCGTAATACCGAAACGATTGGCGAAAGCTTAATTGCCTCCCTGTATGAATCTGTGTTATTTTATGTATAGTCAAAACCAATCATCGCCGGAAGGAAAGATCTCATGAGACGTCAAAGAAACGGAAGTGCCTCCATTTTTTTTCTGCAGCTTGCTGTATCCCTTTTTTTTCTGATCCTGGGAGTTCAGGGAATCCTCAGTAATATGTCTCAGAACTCCGGCTTTGCCCGCGAGGTGGCCAGGATGTTCAATGCCGTCCATCCGGCCGTACAGCAGACGGAACTGGTTATGGGTATTATCAGTCTGATTGCGGGGCTGCTTCTTATGCTGGGACTTTTCCGCTTTGGAGACAGCCGTATGGTTGTTTTCTCATCGGTACTGATATTTATCTTCTGGTTCGTCCGTCTCATCCTTGTCCGCTTTATGACTGAACTTGTGATCCGCAATGGCAACATCTCTTTCCATCCCGACTTCTCGACCTGGCTTCTGGCTGTGTCTATGGATGTCATCATACTCTGTTCCATCTGGACTATCGCTCGCCGTCCCTCCTGATAAGGTGAGTGCTTACCGGGTTTATCAGAGTTCATCTCTTCAGGATTTTATCGATCGTTACTCCCGTATTCTGAGTTCCGACGGTCTGTTCGGACCTCCCCTCTATCTTGTGGTTCAGAACAGAAGCATGGGGGAGTGGCTTAAACTGAGGCTGGCCGAAAAGTCGGGCATCAGTGCCGGATGCCATCCCGTTCTGCCCGAGAAGGCTCTCCGTGAGCTGGCAGGGGGCTACGAATGCGTCCGTTCTCTGACAGAGGGGAGTGAAGGCGGCCAGCCGCCAGTCCTGTATATGGATAATCTGAAGATCAGGATCTATAAGATTCTGGAGGAACTTTTTTCCGATCCCGGGGCCCTGCCGGGAGTCTGCCGCAAACTCTATGACTATATGGCCGCATCGAGCGGCCTGGATAATAAAAGCCGGCGTCAAATCCGCTCGGACAGGCTCTATGGTCTTGCCGACAGCATAGCAGGTCTTTTCTCCCACTATGCCATGAACTGTATGCCTCTTATCGAGTGCTGGGAGAGGGGTGAGGGGTATCCCGGTATGCCCGGGGGATTGAAGTTTCATGAAGACTGGCAGCGCTATCTCTGGGAGAGAGTCTTCTCTTCGGGACTGTCTATCAGCCGTATTATCCGGATCGTAGAGGATGGGGATGACTCATTTGACGGAGAGATCAAAAGGGTCGTCCTGTTCGGTTCCTCCTTTCTGGGAGACAGTTCACTGAAGTTTTTCTACCGGCTCTCCCGGGACGTCAGGGTCGATCACTTTATTCTGACCCCCTCCGCTGAATATACATCCTGGCCTGTGGAATTAAAGAACTCTCTTCTGGAGAGCTGGTGTACCCAGATGGGTGGATTTGTCCGCCTCTGCTCCGGGTTTGACAGGAAAGAGTCCGAATGTCATTTTCCCCCCCTTGAGGGTGACTCTCTTTTGAAATGTGTACAGAGGGATATAAGGGAGAACATCTCTTTCTCAGGAGAGAAAGCCGTCCCGGCCCCGGATGACCGCTCTTTGCGGATCCATGGTTGTACAGGTCCCTGGCGGGAGTGCGAGATTCTGAAAGACCTTATTCTGGCCGAACTCGACCGCGACAGTTCCCTGGAGACCACGGATATAGCGGTTCTGGCCCCGGATATCAACCTTTATGCTCCCTATCTGGAATCCCTTTTCCCTTCAGAGGATGCGTCTTTTGATCTTCCCTACAACATCGTCGATCTGAACAGTTCGGAGCTTTCGGCCCTGATCCAGGGCTTCCTGCATATGATGACCCTTCCCGGCGGTCGTTTCCGCCGTTCCGAACTTTTCGCTCTCTTTGATAATCCCTGTTTCAGGGCGTGTCACAGTATCAGCAGGAGTGAACGGGAGAGCTGGCTGGATCTCTGCGAAGAGCTCAATATCCGCTGGGGTGTCAATGAGGCGCATAAGCAGGATCTTATCCGGGAAGCCACGGGCTTCAACAGCTGGGGCCGGGCCTTCGACCGCATCAGGGAGGGGCTCTTTCTGGATGAGGACGATGTCCCCGAACGTCTCCCCTTTGCTCTCCCCGATGAGGAGAGCGCCCGCAGCCGGGGCAAGCTGATGCAGCTGGTGGAGAACCTCTACCACGATCTTTACGAGCTGGACTCTCTGGAGCTGACCCTCAAAGAGTGGGCCCTCTACGCCGAGTCCCTCTTGGAATCCTATTTCGCCGTCAGAAAAGATATTCGTCAGGATGAGCAGGACTGGTTCAGAATCAAGGGCTGCTTCAGGGATATCATCAATCTGGAGGAGAGCACGCCTGTCCCCGGAGACCGGCGGTTCGATTTTTTTGTTTTCCGGACACTTCTGAATGAGTATATCGCTAAGTCCTCTTCAGGACGGGGACGCTATCTTACACAGGGAATAAGCTGCTCCTCCCTCAAACCTATGAGAGCCATTCCTTTCCGACGCATCTATATTCTGGGGATGAACGAAGGAAGCTTTCCCGGGGAAGAGCAGTCTCTCAGTTTTGATCTGAAAGATGTGATACAGAAGGAGATTGATCTCTCACGCAGGGGAGGAGATCTCTACACCTTCCTGGAGACCCTTCTTTCCGCCGGGGAATCGCTGACCCTGTTCTACCGCAGCCGGGATGCTGTCAGAGGGGAGGTCCTGCAGCCGTCGGCGGTTATCAGTGAGCTGCTGGACTATCTGGATCGGCGTTATGTTTTCAGATCCGTCGATGGAGAGAGTCGGGGTGCGGCGGACGCTCTTCTCAGAGAGGAGTCCATACACAGTTTTGATCCCCGTTACTTTCAGGAGGGAGCTGAGCTTCTTTCCTACGATAGTTCCGCCCTTGAAAGCGCCCGTCTGAGCCGGGAGACTGATGGGGGACAGAGGGCCGAACCCCTGGTTCTCTCCCGGCCGTCTGATCTTGCCGGCGACGGTTCAGAATCGGATCCCCGGGAGCCTCATCTTCCTCTGGAGGATATTCTCTCTTTTCTGAAAAATCCGGCGGCCTGGTATTTTCGAAGGGTTCTGAAAAGTTTTCCCGACGAGCAGGAGAGTCTTGAGAGCGAGGACGCAGAGCTTCTGGAACTGCCTTTTCTTGAGCGTTATATCTATAGCACCGAGCGGCTGAGATCTCCGGGAAGCCTGGAGGATCATTCTCTGAGCAGCGGTTATTTCAGGGAACAGCAGGTCCGCGGTAATCTGCCGGAAGGGGATATCCGCTTCCTTTCCGAGGAGAGGCTTCTCTCCCGTCTTGACGAGATGGCCCTGCAGGTGAAGGACAGGGAGCTGGATGGTCCCTGGCAGGATCTTCTTGTTGATCCGGAACGCTCCCTGTTCCGCCGTGATCACAGGACAGAACTGCCTCTGATCACGGTTCCGGGCATGAGCGTCTTCGGTGAAGACGGAGCAGCAGTCCGGCTGAGCGGAACCCTTGAGGCCATGAGTTTCAGTGAGGACTACAGCCAGTGGCAGACTCTGGAGTACTGTGAATCCTACAGTCCCGGAGCCCGACACGATCTGCCGGCCCTGATCAAGTATCTGGCCCTGTGCGGAGTATACGACGGAATGAAAGAGCTCAAGCTTATCAGAATAGGCAAGAGGGACTACCCCTCTCTCACATTCTGCCGGGAGGGCGTGTCCGGGGAGGGCCGGATTGTTATTCCCGACCCGGAGGGGCTTCTGGAGCGTCTTGTCTCACTCTGTCTGAACCGGGGCGAAGATGTGCTTCCCCTCTATCCCGAACTGGGAGAGGCTCTGGCAAAGGAACTGAAACGCGTTCCTGCTCTGTCAGACCGGGAGCTGCAGGAGCTCTGGCAGAGGCACTGGGTGCGTCTGGCCGGGGACAGCTGGAACAGCAACTCCCTGAAGGACTGTTTCTTCAGACGAGAGTTCTTTCCCGCCCCCCCGGGGGCAGAGGGAGCGCGGATCCGGGAGCTTGTCGAGCTGATCTATCTTCCTCTGGAAAAAAGCCGCAAAAAGGGGACCCGTCGTGAGTGACCGCGCCGAAATTTTCGATCCTGGCTCTGCCGATCTGCTCCGGTCCATAGGCCTGGAGGCCTCTGCGGGGACGGGGAAGACATACAATCTGGAGCGTGTGGTCTGCGAACTGATAGGCCGCTATGACATACCCGTAGAGTCCATACTGGTCGTGACCTTTACCAACAAGGCAGCCCGGGAGCTTAAGGAGCGTATCCGCAGACTGGTGAATGAGAGGGTCCGCGAGTGCGAGGACGGAGATCCGGAGCTCTACGGCCGTCTGCTCAGGGCCAAAAGGGACTTTGACCGGGCTTCCATATTCACCATCCACGGATTCTGTCAGCATGTGCTTCAGACCTTCCCTTTTGAATCCTCTTCCCCTTTCCGCCAGGAGTTTCTGAGTGACAACTCCCTGGCCAGAGACGCGGCGGAGGAGGTCCTGGCCCGCCGCTTCGGGACCATACCGGCTGAAAAGCGTGATCTTATGCGCAGTTTCTTCAGTGACGGTCTGGAAGAGGGAAGCCGGATCCTTGTGGAGGATGTGGTCTCCGCCCTGGACGATCGCGACTCCGTCCGTATCCCTTCGGAGGAAGAATTGAACAGAGTCGGGAACGAGTCCGCCGCTTTTGCCCGTGGGGAGGGCAACATCCGGGACGCCTTGAGCTCTCTCAGAGCCTGTGATCCTTCCGAAGAGCTTGCCGCCGTACTTTTCAAGGATATGAAGACCGGTCAGACGAAAGCTACCGCAGCCAAAGTCCTGAAATTCTGGGAGGAGTATGATGAGGGCGTCTCGGGCAGCGCCTCCCTGGGAGAGTTTCTGGAGTGGTTCTGTGCCAAATCAGGGCCGGCCCATTATCTGAGTCTGATCTGCCCCGGGAATCTGGTGGCGAAATTCTGCGAAAAGCATCCCGGAGAGGAGGTCCCTTCCCTGCCCGGAGCTGAGGCCGGCGCCCTGGCTCTGGCTGCTGAGACGCTGTTCCATGAGCTCGAACCCCTCGTTTCCTCTTCGGCCCCCACCAGAAACAACCTGCCCGCTCTTCAGGCCTACAGTTTCCGGAAAGAGCTGATTGAAGAGTCTCTTCCCGTTCTTGACAACAAGAAGGCCCTCAGGGGCGCCCGTGACTTCTCGGATCTGATCCGGCTCCTTTCCGAAAACCTGGAGAGGGAGCCCGACGGCCCCCTGGCCAGGATACTCCGCCATCAGTACCGGACCGTCCTTGTTGATGAATTTCAGGATACCGACCGCCGTCAGTGGTCCATCTTCAAGACCCTCTTCGGCCGGGATAATGACCACAACTTTTTTCTTATCGGCGATCCCAAGCAGTCTATCTACGGATTCAGAGGCACCGATCTGAATGTCTATTTCGATGCCTGCGAAACGGTGCCCGAAGAGAGGCGCTACTCTCTGGCGGTGAACTACCGCTCCCGTCCCGAAGTCGTCGGGGTCTGCAATCATATCTTTTCCCGGCTCTTTTCATTGAAGAGCGAAGGGTTCCGGCCTGTCCCCTTTGAGGACGTGGACGCAGGAAAGAAGGATGCCCCCAGGCCGGTAGATCCTTCCGGACGATGTGCCGCGGCTCTGCATATCTGTGAGATCTCCTCGGGAGAGGGAGAGGGGCTGGAATCGAAGTCTTCTCTGAACTCCCTTTGGATGGACCGGATCGGCTCCGAGATCTCCAGGCTGCTGGAAGGGGCGCTCCTTCTGGAGTCCGGGGGCGTCAGGCGGAAGATCGGCCCGGGAGACATCGCCGTGCTGATGGAGAAAAATGCGGACTGTGAGGCCTTTCTGGACAGGCTCAATGCCAGAGGCATCCCCGGTGTCGTCTTCTCGGAAAGAAAGATTCTGGATACCCCCGAAGCCCGGCTTTTCGGCCGGTTCCTTCAGGCTCTGGCCCATCCCGCCGACTGGAGCCCCGCCGTATCCCTTCTTCTCTCCTCCGCCTTTGAGATGAAAAGCGAGGAGCTTCTGGTTCTGAGGGACAGCGAGGAGTACGAATCTTTCCTTCTCTTTATGCAGGAGTCCAGGGAGCTTTGCGACCGGGGCGGTCTTGTCCGGGTATTCAGACGCTTCTTCGAAGAGACCCTTCCCCTCTCCTTTATGGATGACAAGGACTCCTGGCGCAACAGACTGCTGCGCCGGACCGAAGGGAAACGGCAGATTACAAATCTGGTTCAGCTGGCGGAGCTCTTTCACAATGAACAGAGACAGAGGGGACTGGATGCCCAGGAACTCTATGACTTCTATCTGTATCAGCTGAACAACCCCGAGGGGGATGAGGAGAAACAGGTGCGCCTGGACCGGGACGGACAGGCGGTCAGGATCATGACTCATCATGCTTCCAAAGGGCTGGAGTTCCCCGTTGTTTTTTTCTCAGGGGGGATGAGCGACGGCATAAGATCCCGGAGCGATCAGCTGAAGTACTACTGGGAGGGGCAGCGTTACAAGGACTATCTCTGCAGCCCCGCATCCCAGAGAAAAAGCGCCCTCTCAGACTGGGAGGAGCGTAAAAGGCTCTACTATGTCTCCCTGACCCGGGCCTCAGTCCTTATCTATATGCCCTGGTTTCCCAGGATCGACTTCTGCTATCTCAGCTCTCTTTATGCCTCCCTGTTCCGGGAAACCCTGGTGGAGGACGATGATCCTGTTTTTGCCGCCCCCTTTGATAAGATCTGGCCTCTCCATCTGGATGCCCGGCTGAAAAAGGGAAAGGCCGGGGTTATGAAAGCTCTGGCTAACGGGCGGATCTCCAAGCATCTGAAGGCGCTGGCTGCCGGCTCAAGCTCTCTTTTTGCCTACAGAGAGGCTGACGGCGACGATGAAGACATCCGGAACTCCGGAGTAAAGATGGAAAAGGACGAGAACTTCCGTCTCAGGACCGCAGAATTGAGATCATCCTCTCCTTTCAGGGAACGCTTTCCCCGAACCGTCAGCTTCTCGGGTCTGACCGCCGGATATCACGGTAGCCCCGCACACAATTTCCCCGCCGATGACGCTGACAGGGACGGAGGAGATGAAGAGAGCCCGGCTGCCGATATGAGCGGGGCGCTGGGACTGACCCGCGGCAGCGTCTTCGGAAATCTGGTGCATAAAGTTCTGGAGGAGATGGACTACTCTCTGGCGTCTGCTCCTCTGGAGGAGTGGATGCAGCGGGATCTTTTTGAAGTCCCTCCTGTACGGGCCTGGCTGGAGAATGAGGCCCTTGGCTTTTTCGACGAATCCTGGTGGAAGGAGTCGGGAGACCCCTTTTGTGTCATGATTCACAATGTTCTGAACTGTCCCCTCACTCCCGCGGGAGCCCTGAAAGATTTGGAGAGCCGGGAGCGGAACCATGAGCTGGAGTTTCTTATGACCGTGGAGAAGGGCAGCCGCATTTCCATCGAAGAGTGGCAGACCGTTCTGGAGAAGGGCTATCTCAAGGGATTTATCGATCTGATCTTCCGAAAGGATGGAAAACTCTATATCGCCGACTGGAAAACCACCGTCCCTCCCGGCCCGGGAACGCTGAAGGACTACGAGCCGGCCAATCTGGATCTCTGTATGCGGGAGCACCGCTATGATCTTCAGGCCCGGATCTATGCCTGTGCTCTGAGACGTTATATGCTCTCCCTCGATGAGAACTTTTCTTTTGAGAGAGATTTCGGGGGGATTTATTACTTTTTCGTACGGGGGATGGGGCCGGACAGCTCCGTAAGGGGTGTTCATTTCTGCAGGCCTTCAGAGGAAGAGATTCTCGGTCTTATCAGGGAGGACGAATCATGATCCGCAGCCGTTCCAGGGCCCTTAACCGTTTTCTGAACCTGAAATCCGTGCTGGATGACAGACCCGAGGCCTTTCGCCGGCATCTTATTCCCCCCGGGGATGAGGATGATTTCCGTATCCGGGCACCCCGTACGGGGGCCCTTCCCCTCTGGATTGAGAGCAGCCTGTTTATGACCGACCGCTACGGGCTGATCCGGAAGGAGGAACTGCGTATCCTCCTTCTCTATTTCCTGGAGATGGGCTCCCGGGGGCATATCCGCATCTCCGCCGAAGACCTGACCGAGGATTTTCCTCTCTGGGCAGAGCCTGCCTGGCCCGGAAAGCTCTCCCTTGCCGGTGAACTTGCCGATCTTGTCCGGGGCAATCCCGCCCTTTTTGCCGAACTTGATGCTCCGGGTACGGCGGCTATACGCTATGCCCCTGATTTTTCCTGTTTCTATCTGTTGAAAAAGCTGCGCTTCGAACGGCGCTTTCTGGAACTTCTAAAGGGTTTTACAGGGGAGCAGGGGGCTCTCAATTTTCCGGAAGAGCAGCGGAGCAGGATTCCGTCCCTCTATCAGACCATGAAGGAAGAGGGAGCCATTCCCGTGGGAGAGGAGACCCTGCGGGCACTGGATGCCCTGCTGTCATCCCGCCTGTCTGTTATCACCGGTGGTCCGGGAACGGGGAAGACCACCATACTGGCGGGACTGTTGACGCTCTTTCTCAGCCTCCATATTAAGGCGGACGGCCCTATGCCTGAGGTCCGTCTGTGCGCTCCCACAGGTCGTGCCGCAAGGCGTATGGAAGAGAGCATGGAGTCTCTGCTGAGGGAGCCGTCTCTGTCTCCCTCCTTTGTTCATCCTGCCCAGACTCTGCATAAGACGCTGGGAGTCCGGCCGGGCCGGGCTCCGCGATTCGGTGAGCATCGGAGTCTGGGAGCCGATCTGATCGTGGTCGACGAGGCCTCCATGGTGGATCTGAATATGATGACCCTGCTTCTGAGCGCCATGAAATCCGGGTCCAGACTGATCCTGGTGGGGGACAGGGATCAGCTTCCCTCGGTGGAGTCGGGAGCCCTCCTGTCCGACCTTCTCTACCGCTGCGACCGGAAGGAGCAGCGTCTTTCGGGCCGCGTCCTCTCTCTGACACGGGTTCATAGAAACAGCGGGGCCATTCTGGAGGCTTCCCGGATGGTTATCAGCGGAGATTCTCCGGCATTTTCGGCCTTTCTTGAGGAGCCCGCCCGCCGGGAGGGGGGGGCGGAATCCGGATATTTTCTCTATGCGGCCCTTTCGAACCAGCACACCCTCCTGGACGAGCTGGCCGGACGCTTCAAATCGGGAGTCGTCAGTCCGGGGAGCCGCGGTTTCAGCGAATCATTCAGGGAGTGGGAAGGCTGCAGAAAGGAAATAGAACTTTTTTTCGATCTTTACCGAAGGCTGGTCGTTCTGACCCCTACCCGCAAGGGGCTCTTCGGAAGCTCCGCACTGAACAGGGGAATAGACCGTCTTCTGGGATCTGCCGCCGCGCCCTATCACGGCCGTCCGCTGATGATCATGCGCAACGATTACGAACGGGGGCTTTTCAACGGAGACCGGGGCGTCGTTTTTTCCTTCTCCGACGGTTTCTATGCCTTCTTCGAAGATGGAGACGGGGGATACAGAGCTTTTCCCTGCGCCCTTCTCGAGGATGTAGAGACGGCCTATGCCATTACCATACACAAGAGCCAGGGCTCCGAGTACAATGAGGTCCTCCTTCTTATACCCGAAGGAGCCGAGCGTCTGCTCTCCCGGGAGATCCTCTATACGGGCATAACCCGGGCCCGGGAAGGGGTGAGGCTCTATGCCTCGGGAGTGGAGCTTCTGGAACTCTGTCTTTCCCGCGGTGTGAGGCGGATGTCGGGGATTCGGGAATTTATGCTCTCCCTGGCCTCGGGAGAATGACAGACCCCTCTCGTCTGTGCTAGGATACGCAGCGTATCTTTATCCGGGAAAAGCGGCAGGACGCAGATTCCTGCATAATTTTTAGGCCCTTAGGACCTGTATGAATAAATCACCGAAGTTTCAGAGGAGCTTTGGTCGCGTTAAGGAGCAATTATATGGCTGAATGTCCCTGCGGAAGCGGAATGGAATATGAGAAGTGCTGCGGCCTCTACATCAAAGACGGAATCCCCGTCCCCACGGCCGAAAAGCTAATGAGGGCCCGGTACTCCGCCTACGCCCTCGGCGAGATCGACTTCATCATGGACACCCATGAGGTGGATCCCAAGGAAGCCGAAGAGTCCCGGAGGGCCACCGAAGACTGGGCCAGGGGGTCCGAATGGCAGGGGCTTGAGATTATCAAGACCTCCAGGGGCGGCGAAGAGGATGACAACGGTACCGTTGAGTTCAAGGCCCACTATATGGTGGACAGGGCGCGCTATACCCATCATGAAGTCAGTCGCTTCGAGCGGAAAAACGGCAAGTGGATCTTCACAGAGGGACAGCAGGTGAACAAACCGGCCAGGAGAGACGAGGCCCGGGTGGGACGGAACGATCCCTGTCCCTGCGGCAGCGGCAAGAAATATAAAAAGTGCTGCGGCTGATACAGCCCTTGGGATCAGGAAAAGAGCCGGTCAGCAGGATCGGTTCTTTTTTTTGAGAAAAATAGTTTCCAAAGGTAATTGCCTTTAGTAACTATATCTGTTAAAAAAGGGATATGAACTTTCAGGAATTCGGCCGGATCGTATCCGGCACTTATCGGCAGCAGTCCAGATATATCGCAAGGAATCTGGAGCCTCTGGGCATTACGGTAAGACTGCTCGGCCCCTATATGGAAATTTCCCGACATGAACCGGTGAGCCCTACCGAGCTGACGCGGGTGCTGGAGTCTGACAAAATCGCTGTCGCCAAAAGCCTCCGTACTCTGACTCAGCTTTCCTATATCGAGACAGTCCGGGACGAAAATGACGGCAGATCCAAGAATATCAGGCTCTCGGAGGAGGGGCGTCGTATCCTGCCCGAGGTTCGGGAAGTCCTTGACCGGCTGGACGGGCTGGCACACAAGGGCGCTTCAGACAGAGAACTGGAGACGGCATCCCGTGTCCTGGACGCTTTCCGCCTGGCCATTATGGCTGAACTGGAGAACAGTAATGAGAAGTAAAAACAACAATGCTATTCTGAACGACACTATTGCCCCGCTTCTGATCCGGCTGACCATACCCTCCATCATAGGGATGATGGGCCTGATGATTTTTAATGTCGTGGACACCTACTTTGTGGGGAAGCTGGGCTCCCGTGAACTGGCTGCTATCTCCTTTACCTTTCCCGTGGTGATGGTGGTGGGCAGTCTGACCATGGGGCTGGGGATTGCGGTGATGGCTCTCTTCTCCAGAGCGGCAGGTCAGCACGATGAGGATGAGGAGCGCAGGCTGGCCACATCCGCCCTGATTCTGGGTGTCCTGGTTTCCGTGACCATCTCTCTGATCGGTTATTTGACGATGGAGCCCCTTTTTACCCTCCTGGGGGTGGAGGAGGAGATGCTTCCTCTTGTGGTCTCCTACATGAGCATATGGTACTGCGGAGCCGGCTTTGTCGTCCTTCCCATGATGGGGGACAGCATCCTCAGAGGGCTGGGGGACACCAGAACCCCCGCTTTTGTGATGATGACCATAGCTCTGGTGAATCTCATCCTCGATCCTCTGCTGATCTTCGGAGTCGGCCCCTTTCCCCGCATGGGGATAGAAGGCGCCGCCGTCGCCACAGTCTTCTCCCGTTTCATCTCAGCCCTCGTCTCCCTCGCCATCCTGCACTTCCGGGAGGGGCTCATCCGCTTCAGGGGACTGACTCCGTCGGCTCTGCTCAAGGAGTGGAAGGGGCTGTTCTATCTGGGCCTTCCCAACGGGGCGATCAAGGCGATTATGCCTCTGGGGGTGGGGGTGTTCACCTCCATTCTGGCCCGCTACGGCCATGAGGCTGTGGCCGGATACGGGGTGGCCGCCAAGATAGAGTCGGCCGTCTTCGCTTTCAGCGGCGCCATGGGGGTGACCGCCACGGTCTTCGTGGGACAGAACCTGGGAGCAGGACGCCGGGACCGGGTCAGAACGGGGATACGGTGGATCTACGGTTACGGGATCATCTACGGCATGGCTTGCGCCCTGCTGCTGGCCTTTACGGGGCGGAATCTGGCGGCCCTGTTCAATGAGGACGAACTGGTGCGCTCGGCAGCGGCCCTCTATCTGCTGATTGTGCCGGCAGGCTACGGGCTGTATACGGTGGGGCAGAGCGCCGCCTCCATCCTCAACGCCTATCACAAGCCCATGCTGGCGGGAGGGCTCTCCCTCTTTCAGTTCGGTCTTGTGGGGATTCCCCTCTCCTATGGGCTCTCTTCTTTTATGGGAGAGAAGGGCGTGTTTCTGGCCATCGGGATCAGCATGGCGGCCCTGGGTGTGTTCAGCATCACCGTGGTTTCCGCTCAGAACAGGAAGGTCCTGGTCCCCTCGGGGAGCCCGGGGTAGAGCCCTGCGGGGAGGGATCAGTCTTTCTTAATGCCCAGCTCCCTCTCCATCTCTTTTCTGTAGTTCTCAATAAACTCCCGGTACTCCCGGTTCTCATCCCTCAGGCGTCTGATCTCGTGTATCATCCAGCGGATATCCTCATCCGCGTCGCTGACATCGTAGTTGAACTCGGCACCGGGGTTGTATGTAAACCAGTAGAGCTGGCTTCCCCGTCTTTTCCTGCGGGTCAGTTTCGATTCCAGCTCCTCCAGTCTGTCCTCTTTCTTGCTTTTCACTCTCCTAAAATACTGCCGAATAGAGTGAAAATCCATCGGAAACATATGTTTACAAGAGGACAGTCAGGGGACAGCCGTGATATCCTGCTTTCCATGGCCGATATCTCCGACAGAATCCTCTACGAGGACAATCATCTGATTATTATCAATAAGCTCTCCTCCGAGATCGTTCAGGGCGACAAGACGGGGGATGAAACCCTGGCAGAGACCGTTCAGGCCTTTATAAAGGTCCGTGATAAAAAGCCGGGGAATGTCTTTCTGGGGATCACCCATCGTCTGGACCGCCCTACCAGCGGCATCGTCATATTCGCCAAGACTTCCAAGGCCCTCTCCCGTATGAATCAGCTCTTCCGGGATCACGGTGTGAAGAAGACCTACTGGGCCGTTCTTCAGGGGAGTCCCGAAGAGGAAGAGGGGCGCTGGTGTGATTATCTTAGACGGGACAGGACGAAAAACCGCTCCTTCGTCTGCAAGCCCTCAGTCCGGGATGCCAAAAAGGCCGTCCTTTCCTATCGCGTACTCTGCCGCTCGGATCGTTATGTTCTGGCAGAGGTGGATCTGGAAACGGGACGGCATCATCAGATCAGGGCCCAGTTTTCCTCCCGGGGCTGTCCCATCAAGGGGGATTTGAAGTACGGTTCAAAACGCTCCAATCCCGGAGGGGGAATCCATCTTCATGCCCGGAAGGTCCGCTTTATCCATCCCGTCAGTAAAGAGGCTCTTGAAATCACCGCTCCCGTACCCCGGGACGATCTTCTCTGGCAGGAGTTTGAAGAGGCTGTGGCCTCAGGAAAAGGGAGGACCCTTGGCTGAGCTGCTCCCTTCCGGAGATCTTATAACAGAAAAAGAACTCCAGGATCTTCTTCTCTGGTTCCGGAAGAACGGAATCGCCTATCCCTGGGAAGATAATCCCACGCCTTACAGGGTCTGGATCTCCGAGATCATGCTGCAGCAGACCGTTGTCAGTGCGGCGGTCGGTCACTTTACCCGCTGGATGGAGCAGTTTTCCCATATCGGGGCTCTCGCCGAAGCCTCGGAACAGCAGGTTCTCAAGGCCTGGGAGGGGCTCGGCTACTACTCCAGGGCCAGAAATATACTCAAAGGGGCGGTCTATCTTACAGAAGAGTACGGCGGTCGGCTCCCCGATACTTACGGCGAGTTGATCAGGGTTCCGGGAATCGGCGACTATACCGCCCGGGCCGTTCTCTCTCTGGCCTTCGGCAAGCCCTATCCCGTACTGGATGCCAATGTCCGCCGAATTGCCCAGAGGCTTTACGGGCGCAGGGAGTGGGGCAGCGGGGAGGACCGGGCCCTGCTGGATGCTTTAGACCGGGTTATTCCCAGAGAGAACGGAGGCCTTCGGAGTCCGGGGCTGTTTAACTGCGCCCTGATGCAGCTGGGGCAGTTGGTCTGCCGGATCAAGAGCCCCGACTGCGGGCGTTGCCCCCTTGCTTCCGGCTGCAGGGCGAAGAAGACGGGACGGCAGGCGGAGATACCCGCTCCGAAAAAAAGGACGGTGAAGGAGAAACGCTCTGTGTTGATCCTTCTGTGCAACGAAAAACGTTATCTTCTGCAGCAGCGCAGGAAAGGGATAGGAAAGGGGCTCTGGTTTATACCCTCCTGTCCTCCGGAGAAGGAGAAGGATATTCAGAATCGTCTGGCTCCGTCGGAAGTTCTGCCGCTTGAAAAGAGGGTTCATCTGTACACGACCTGGAGAGAAACTCTGGAGCCCCGGCTCTACATTGCCGACCCTCCGGAGGATGCCGTTCTCTGTGAGCTTTTCGGCGATGATCCCCTGTGCTGGGTGGCTGAAGATGAGCTTGAAACCCATCCCAGCCCCTCCGTTTACCGCAGGATTCTGGACGATATCCCCGGTTGAGCCTTACTTTTTATACGTTCTAGAATTGTTCAGGCTTCAAATTATTGAAAAACCGTCATGAATACTGTACTGTAATCGTATGAAAAAAAAGATTCATTTTTCGCTTGTTCTGATATCCTCTGTGCTCTTTCTTTTCCCGTCGTGCCGATCGGTTGAAAAGATGGCCGTTAATAAAATTTCGGAGATGATGTCATCCGAAGACGGCGCCGGGGCTTTTACCAGGGATGATGATCCCCAGCTTATCGCCGATGCTCTGCCCTTCGCATTGAAGATGTATGAGATGCTTCTTGATATGAATCCCGAGGATGCCGCTCTCAATCTGGCCGCAGGAAAGTCCTTTATAATGTATGCCAACGGCTTTATTCAGACTCCCGCCTCCATGCTGGATGACGAGGAGTATGAACAGCAGGCCATGATGCTGGAACGGGCCAGAAAGATGTATCTGAGGGGCAGGAATTATGTGCTCGACGGTCTTTATTATGAGATTAAGGACGGCCGGGAACTGTTGAGCTATAACCTTGACGGCTTCCTTGAGGAGTGCAAGGACGAACATACTCCCTACCTTTACTGGGCGGCGGCCGGCTGGCTGGGCGCTTTCTCCTGCGATCCCTTCAATATGGAGCAGGGCCAGGATCTCGATAAACCTGTGGCCATGCTTTTCCGGGCCCTGGATCTGGATGAGGAGTACTCCGCAGGAGCGGTCCACGATCTTCTGCTGACCCTCTGGGCCTCCATGCCCCGGTCCATACTGGATAATGCGATCTCCCAAAGTCCCGTGACCAGCGATTTTGTCCGGGATTACTACACCAGGTTCAACGTTCCCCAAGACGAGGAGAGCCGTTCCCGCTTCCACTTTACCCGGGCGGTGGATCTGTCTGAGGGCAGGAATCCCGGCAGCTATGTTTCCCTGGCCCAGGCCTTCCCCGTCATGCAGCAGAACTATGCCGAGTTTGAACGTCTTCTGAACACGGCTTTGGCCATGGACCCCTATGAAGATCCGGATACCCAGCTTCTGGTTATCATCTTTCAGAAGAAGGCCCAGTGGCTTCTGGATCACAGAGAGGACTATTTCCTGATGGATTTCTAACCCCACGGGAAATGATATAGAATATACTTGAGTTAAGAGAGTGAAGTTATGAAAAAAATAATAGGAATGACCCTGCTTTTCTGTTTTCTGGCGGCATCGCCCCTTTCGGCCCTGACGGTCAAACTGGGCAGCCTTTTTCCCGAAGGTAGCTCCTGGGATATGACCCTGAAGAAGATGGCCGCAGAGTGGAGCGAGATCACCGGCGGACGGGTGAAGATCAAGATCTATCCCGGAGGCATCGCCGGTGACGAGGCCGATATGGTCCGCAAGATGAGGATCGGCCAGCTGGACTGCGCCGTACTTACGGGTATCGGTATGACAGAGATCGTGCCGGACTCCATGGTCGTCAGTCTTCCCTTCTTTATCCGGAACAATGAAGAGTTCGATTTTATTATCGATGAGGTTATGCCCGAGTTCAATGACGATTTTAACGACAAGGGCTTTGAGGTGCTGGTCTGGTCCAATTCCGGCTTTGTCAGTATCTTTTCCAACAGCCCCGTTCTGACTCCCGATGACCTGAGACGGACCAAGCTGGCGACCACCCCCGACAGTACGGAGCTGACAGAGGCTTTCAAGGCTCTGGATTTCAAGGTTATCCCTCTTCCCATGACCGATACCCTTATGGGGCTGCAGAGCGGAATGATCGACTCCTTCTACTCCATCCCCATGGCGGCCGCGGCCTATCAGTGGTTCGCCCTTGCCAGTTACTACAACCCCGTACCCCTGGCTCCCGTGATAGGCGGTGTGGTTATCTCTGAAAGAACCTGGAGGAAGATACCCGCCCGCTACCATGAGGAGCTGAGAGAGTCTATGCAGCGTGTGGAAAAGGACTTTTACAAAGAGACCGTCAGGCTGAACGAAGAGGCTATGAAGGTAATGCTGAATCATGACCTGAAGGTTCTGGAGCCCTCCGAATCGGACGCCCAGGCCTGGCAGGACCTCTTCAAAGACGGTTACTGGATGATCGTCGGCGAGGGCAAGGGCGTTTCAGAGGAGACCTACAATATGGTTTACAGCCGCCTTGAAGAGTTCAGGAAGTAGCGGTGAAGTACGTCTCAAAGTTTCTGAACAAGCTTGAGTTCCGTCTCAGTTCCCTGGTCTTCCTGATTCTGGCCTTTATACCTGTTCTTGAGATATTCACCCGTCTGATCTTCAGCGGGGGGATCAAGGGAGCCGAAAGTTATATCTCCCATGCGGTACTCTGGGTTTCCTTTCTGGCCGGAATGATCGCCTCCAGGGAGAAGGCCCACCTCTCCCTCACTTCGGGACGGGATCTGTTTTCAGGGGCCCTTGAGAGCTTCTTTACCGCCCTGGTCAGAATCTTTTCCGGCGGCATTTCCCTGGGGCTGGCCTTCGCCTCCCTCTCCTTTCTGCTGATCGGATTCGATCCTGAGCAGGCCGTGGGGATCTTTCCCATAAGATTCGTAGCCATGGTCATGCCCGTGGGATTCCTGGTGATGGGCATCCGTTTCTTCTATACCCATGAAAGGAAGCTGACGGGCGTTCCCGTTATCATTCTGGCCGTAATCTTCGGGCTCTTTCTGGGCATACCGTCCATGACCAATATGGGTTATACCCTGATGGAAGAGCCCCCCCTCTTTCTGGACAGCCTGAGCACCTTCTACTACGACACCATGTACTGGGCGGCGCTGCCTCTTATTCTGATCCTTCTGTTCTCCACCCTGAGCGGTACGCCCATCTTCGTCATCCTGGGAGGCATCGCCTTCTTCCTCTTCTCCCGGGACTGGGGTTCCCTGGAAATCCTCCCCAACGAGGCCTACAATCTGCTGACCAGCTCATCCGTGCCGGCTATCCCCCTGTTCACATTGACAGGATTCATCCTGTCCGAAAGCCAGGCCGGGAATCGGCTTATCCGGCTTTTCCGCAGCGTTCTGGGAGGATTCCCCGGCGGTATGGCGGTGATGGCTGTTATCGTCTCCGCTTTTTTCACCACCTTTACCGGAGCCTCCGGCGTGACCATCCTGGCCATGGGAGGGCTTCTCTCCTATATGCTTCATGAAACGGGTGAGTATAAGGACGGATTTATCAAGGGACTGCTGACATCCTCAGGAAGCATTGGCCTTCTCTTTCCTCCCAGCCTTCCTATCATCATGTACGCCGTCATGGCGCAGATCTCGGTGAAGGAGATGTTTCTGGGCGGACTCCTGCCCGGATTCATCCTGGTTATCGCAGTCTCCGTTATGGGAGTCATCGCCTCTTCCCGCAAAAAAGGGGAGGTCCGTATTGATCTTTCTGATTTTCTCCCCGCCTTGAAGGATGCGGCAGGAGAGATCTTTCTTCCCATTCTGATTCTGGCCGGTTATTTCGGCGGCTTCTTCACTCTGGTGGAAACGGGAGCCGTTTCGGTCGTCTACTCCCTGGCACTGGAGGGACTCTGGCACAAGGATATAAAGAAGAAGGATCTGAGCCGGATCATGAACAAGAGCCTGCCCATCATCGGCGGTATTCTGATGATTCTGGCCGTGTCCAAGGGACTGAGCTACTACCTTGTGGATGCCGAGGTTCCCATGGCTCTGACCGATTTTGTCAGGAGCCATATTCACTCAAAGATAGTTTTTCTCATCCTTCTGAATATTATTCTTCTGATAACCGGATGTCTGATGGATATCTACTCGGCCATCCTGGTCGTCGGTCCCCTGATTATCCCCATGGGAGAATCTTTCGGAGTCCATCCCGTTCAGCTGGGTATTATCTTTCTGGCCAACCTCGAGCTGGGATATTTTACTCCCCCGGTGGGTATGAACCTTTTCCTGGCTTCTTATCGTTTTGAGACGCCCCTTGTGGAGATCTACAAAAAGGTTGTTCCCTTCCTGCTGGTTCTACTGGTCATGGTACTGCTGATAACCTATGTTCCCTGGTTCTCTCTTGCCTTTCTTGGCTGATGCCTGAATAATGGGTATCCCGGTGCCGAGCTCTGCTGTTGAGAACGACACCGAGTTTTACCTGCTGCTTTTCATGAAAGGGGGAAAACATGAAGCTGACAAAATCCGAAAGGAGCTGGATTCTCTATGACTGGGCCAACTCGGCCTACACCATTACAGTCACGACAGCCATCTTTCCTCTTTTCTTTGCACAGATCGCCCGGGAGGGAGGGCTTTCGGATACCGCCTCCACAGCGGTTCTCGGCTATGGGAACAGTTTTTATGCTCTTCTTATTGCGCTGACCGCTCCTCTTCTGGGGACCCTGGCCGATGAAAAGGGCAGGCGTAAAAGACTGTTCACCCTCTTTCTGCTTCTGGGCGCCGTCGCCACCCTCTTTCTGATTCTTGTCCGTCCCGGGGGATGGATGCCCGCCATGATCCTCTATATTCTGACGGGTCTGGGATTCTATGGTTCCATTATTTTCTATGACGCCTCTATCGTGGATGTGACGAATCCCGAACGGATGGACAGAATTTCCACCCTGGGCTTCGGCTGGGGCTATGTGGGGAGTACCATTCCCTTTCTGATCTCGATCGGGATACTCTGGTCCTTTTCCGGCGGTGATATGTCTGTCCTCAATATCACGGGAGTTCGAATCGCCTTTCTGATTACCGCTCTCTGGTGGCTGGTCTTCAGCATCCCCTTCCTTCGAAATGTCCGTCAGCGTTACGGCGTTGAGCCCTCCGTACGGCCTCTGAGGGATGCCGTCGGCAGATTAAGCGGCACGATCAGGCATATCCGGAGGTATAAGAAGATTCTGTTCTTTCTTCTGGCCTACTTTTTCTATATTGACGGCGTGGGAACCATCATTAAGATGGCCATGGACTACGGTTCCAAGATGGGCCTGGGGTCGGCCTTTCTTCTGCTGGATCTTGTGCTGATTCAGATCCTCGCCTTTCCCTTTGCCATCCTCTACGGAATCCTGGCAGGTAAAAGTTCCGCCCGGCTTATGCTCTTTGTCGGGATTGGAATCTATACGCTTATCACGGCCATTGCAGCGCTTATGCCCTTTATGGCCCGGGGACAGCTGATCCCCATGTTCATTACCATGTCGGTACTGGTCGCCAGCAGCATGGGCGGACTGCAGGCTCTCTCCCGTTCCTACTATGCCTCTCTTATTCCCCCTGAGCAGGCGGGCGAGTTCTTTGGATTTTTCGATATCTTCGGGAAATTCGCTGCCATTCTGGGCCCCCTGCTTATGGGAGCGGCCATACAGTTCAGCGGCTCCTACTCTATCGGGGTGAGCTGCATTCTTATTCTGTTTCTCCTGGGGATTTTATTCCTGATACGCTCCGGCAGGGAGGAGTCATGAAAGATCCTGACTCTGTTGAAGATCTGGTGGCTCTGGGGATCAGTTACTCCGAGCAGGGGCTGAGGGTAAAGGCCAAAGACTGTTTCCGAAGGGCCCTTGAGCTTCTCCCCGAAGATCCGGTTATCAGCTTCAATCTCGCTCTGGAGCTGATGCTGGATGAGGAGTGGGGCGAGGCCCTGACCCTTCTGAATCAGGCGGTGAACGGTGAGCCCGACAATCCCGACTTCTGGTGTGAGCGCGGGGTGGTCCTCTTTCGTCTGGAACGTTATGAGGAGGCCGAGGAGTCCTATGATCTGGCCCTGACCTACGGAGATGAAAGCTCCCGGCTCTGGAACAGTCTGGGAGTCCTGCGCTTCGTGACCGACCGTTTTGAAGAGGCAGAACTCTTCTTCCGCCGGGCCGTAGAGCTGGAGGAGGATAATGCGGACGCCTGGTTCAACCTGGCCGATACTCTGGAAGAGCTGGGCAATATGAAGGGCTCCCGGGAAGCCCGGCGCGTCTTCGATAAACTGCTTATGGAGATGAGCGACGAGGAGTAATCCCCCGGGAGGCCATTATGAGAGCCGAAGAGCTGATAGCCGAAATCTACAGACAGAAGATGACGCTTCAGGAGAGGGGAGAGAAGCCGTGTCAGCTTATCCTGTCTGCCGAAGCCTGGCGGCATATCCGGGCCTGGCATCTGGCCCGCGGCGTCATGGAGAAGGCCCCTCATATGGACTATATACAGGAGAACAGCGTCTTCGGCCTGGAAGTCTTTTTTGATAACCTGGAGACTCCACTGGTTCGCTGAAGCTCTATTCAGGCTTCATAGGCCAATCACAAGAACTTCATATCTTTTTTTATATAATTCCTGAATAAAATAAACCTCTTTTCTTACAAGGTATGCTATGCGTCTTACAATTACAAAAAAGATTCTCTTCCTGATCCTTCTCATTATTCTTTTTCTTGCGGGGGGAGGGCTTCTCGTTTCCAGAGCTGTGATGAATCAACTGGCCAGTGAAGTTAGCGCTAGCTCATTGACTATGAAGCTTAACGGAGACATTGAATCATTTGTGAGAGCCGTTGATGGAGAGTACGGAACTCTTCGTATTCAAAAGGGCGTTCTGGTGAGCCCGGAGGGTCTCTCTGTCAATACAAACGGCTTTATCGATGATTTTACGGATGATCTTGGTATTACAGCCACCATCTTTCAACTTGAGGGTGACGACTTTATCCGCCTTATTACAAATATCAGGAAAGAAGACGGCAGCCGCGCCGTCGGTACCTTTCTGGGAAAAAAGAGTTCTGCATACGCCCCGGTCTTAAGAGGCGAGCGTTATCTGGGAGAGGCCGAGATTCTCGGAGTCAATTATCTGACGGCCTATGACCCTCTCCTTGACCATAACGGGACGCTTATCGGAATCCTTTATGTGGGTATTCCTGTGGACGAAGTAGCCGCGCTGGCCGGTACTCTTTCCTCTCGGGGCCTCTTTCTCCTTTCTCTTCTTTTTACGGTCCTCGCTGTTGTCAGTCTAGCGGCAGGATGGCGTATGAGCGTAAAGATTGCCGGTCCTGTATCGGAAGGGGCGGCCCTGTCGGCACGGATTGCGGAAGGCGATCTGAGCGGAGAGCTTCCTCCTCACTACTTTAAAAGAAGCGATGAGGTGGGCGATCTGGCCCGTTCCCTCAGCTTCCAGATTGAGAAGCTCTCCTCCATCGTCTCCCGGGTCAACGAGTCTTCCGAACGTATAGATCTGCAGAGCCGCAGCTTCAATGATTCCGCCCGAAGTATCGCTGAGGGCTCCTCCAATCAGGCTGCCGCAGCGGAAGAGGTCTCAGCCTCCATGGAAGAGATGAGCGCCAATATTCAGCAGAATACTCTGAATGCCCAGGAGACCGAGGAGATAGCCGTCAGGCTTTCGGCCGATGCCCAGGAGGGGGGGAAGGTCGTTACAGAAGCCCTTGAGGCTATGAACATGATTGCCGACCGCATCTCGATAATCGAAGAGATCGCCAGAAATACCAATCTTCTGGCTCTGAATGCCGCCATAGAGGCCGCCCGCGCCGGAGATGCCGGCAGAGGTTTTGCCGTCGTAGCCGCGGAAGTCCGGAAGCTCGCGGAAAGGAGTCAGCAGGCAGCTTCCGAGATCGGCGAGCTGTCGGTTTCGACTGTTGAAAAGGCCGGGGCCGCCGGAGAGATGCTTGATCATCTCGTTCCGGAGATAGTCAGAACCTCGGAGCTGATCCGTGAGATCACTTCAGCGAGCCGGGAACAGAGTTCAGGGGCCGAACAGATCAATCAGGCCGTTATGCAGCTGGATACGGTGATTCAGGATAATGCGGCCTCCTCGGAAGAAATGGCCAATGCCGCCAGAGATCTCACCCTCAGGGCGGAGGATCTTAAACAAATCATGAGCTTTTTTTCCACAACAGGGGACAACACCGAAAAAAAAGACCGGCCCCTGAAAGGCCGGTCTGTGAATAGGAGCTTAACGTATACCAAGGGCGGGACATTACTCGCCGGCTAAGGCCTCAAGCTGGGGATAGGGAAAAATCCCCGAGCTGTGGCCGTCACTCCAGCTGACGGCCAGGGCGTAGTTCCCCAGAGGAGTGGCTTCCTCCATTCGGATATCCGAGGGAATATCCTCGTCTCTGAGGATCTTCTCTCCTGTGTACTCGTCCACACATACGGCACACTGGCAGCTGCTGCGCAGATGTACCGCGTTGATCTTCCAGGTTCTGCCGTCCTCCCATTTAAAGACCACATCACTTCCCTCCTGTACGACAGAGGGAGGGGTGATCTTCTCTCCGGTCGCCTTGCCCAGGGCACAGGCCACCTTATCCACCAGGGACTTGTTCAGATCGCCGGACTTGTAGCTCTCCATATTCCGTCCACGGCCGGGTTCCAGGGGGATGCGAGCCAGGGTTTCCAGTCCGAAACGCTCGCCGGGTGCCTTGGCTTCACCGAAGATGGCATGCTCCTTTCCGCATCCGTCACAGATAAAGTGGGACATATTCTCAACCACACCCAGCATGGGAACGCCGACTTTTTCAAACATCAGGATTCCCCGGGCTACATCCACCAGTGAAAGGGCCGCACGGGTGGTAACGATGACCGCGCCGTCCACCTGAACGGTCTGGCTCAGGGTGAGCTGAATATCACCGGTTCCGGGAGGCATGTCGATGATCAGATAATCCAGTTCGCCCCAGTCCACCTGAAGGAGTATCTGCTGCATATAGCCGGAGACCATGGGGCCGCGCATGATGGCGGGGGCATCGCCCATCAGAAAGCCGAAAGACATCAGGCTCAGCCCGTCTTTTTCTACGGGGAGAAGCATGTTTTCTCTCTGATAGACGGCGGCCTTGGGGATATTGAACAGCGTGGGAACCGAAGGGCCGAAGAGGTCGCAGTCCAGAAGACCGGTCCTGAATCCCTGATCCCGCAGTTCACAGGCCAGGGTGGCCGCCACGGTAGACTTTCCGACTCCCCCCTTGGCGGAGGCGACGGCGATGATCTGTTTTACATGCTTAAGACCGTTGTCGGTTTTCTCCTTCCGGGCATTCTGAGCCGTCATGGTGACATGGACCTTTTTCACACCTTCGATTTCACCGACAAGTTTCTCGGCCGCCTCTTTGAACTTGTTCTTCATAGGGCAGGCGGGGGTTGTCAGCTGTATGGCGAAGCTGACGGTTCCGCCGTCGATAACCAGTTCCTTGATAAAGCCCAGGGTCACGATGTCCTTGTGAAGATCGGGGTCATCGATCCGGGACAGGGCCTTTAATACCTCTTCTTTCTGTACCATTTCTTTACTTCCTTATCGTAACGGGAGGGCGGTGTAAAGGACCGCCGGCTCCGACAGTGTACGTTATCCGCTTCGCTTCGGGCGAAGTGCGAAATAAGTATATGCACAAAACAGGGAAGATTCAATTGAGGGATGAGGGCTTGAACAAGTTATTTGATAAAGAACGGTCAGTGTCCGCCGCCGCAGCGGCCTGAGCCGCAGCATCCGCCTTCGAAGCCCCCGCCGCAGGCGGGAGCACAGGCCGGCGCCTTGCCCCCTGAAGAGGCTGCCGAAAAGGAAAAACCGCTGAGCTTGCGTACAAGGTTTACGCTGCCGCAGCTGCGGCAGCGTATTTCCGTTTCCTCACGGACAAGAATTTCGGAATCCCTGCCGCAGTCTCTGCAGCTGTATTCATAGATGGGCAAGGCTCTAGTCCAGGTCTCTGCAGGCGCTGTAGATATTGGCGTAAAGCTCGTCAATCTGCGCTGCAGGCAGGGAGGAGTAGGCCACCCTGATCAGAGATCCCAGGGCGATGATGCCCGTATCGTAGTCGGCCAGCAGTTTCTGACGGACCTCTTCGGCATTGCCCTTCTTCAGCTGAACACACATAAAGTATCCCGAGTTGTAGGGAATCTCGGTAAAATAGTCGGCATACTCGGGGTGAGCGGTCAGGGTTTTCTTGACCAGGTCGTACCGTGACTTGAGCAGTTCGTACTTGCTCTTTTTATCATCCGCATAACCGGGATCTTCATAGGCGGTGAGCAGGAGATTCTGACTCAGGATGGAATCATTGGAGATATTGCCTCTGACCGCTCCGGCGGCCTTATCCACCAGGACCTGTCCGGCTTCGGCATCCATACCCTTCCAGGAGAAGGTCATGAAACCTACGCGGAATCCCCAGACATAGTCCTCCTTGGTCGCTCCGTCAACCTTGACCGCCAGAACACGCTCATGGATCTCTGCCAGAGAGGCAAAGACGGACTGCAGGGCCACTCCCTCTTCATAGACCAGTCCGAAATAGGCATCGTCGATAAGGACAACGATATTCTTACCCTCTTCAGCGGCCTCACGAATGGCTCCGGCAATACCCTTCATCTCTTCGTTTGTGGGGGTATAACCGGTGGGATTGTTGGGGAAGTTGAGGAGGACGATTTTCTTCTCTCCGGGGGTGGCCAGTTTCTCTTTCAGGCCGTCAATATTGAATCCGCCGTCCGAGTACATGGCGTAGGTGTCCAGTTCGGCACCGTAGGCATTTTTCAGAACCAGGTTGTAGTTTCCCCAGAAGTACTCGGGAAGAATGACCTGATCACCCTCTTCGATAAAGAGATAACCCGCCATGGAGAGACCATGGGTCAGGGCGTTGGTGACCACAGGAAGGGTCAGTTCCGTATCCTTCAAAGAGGGGTTTTTCTCTTTGATAATGGTCTGCCACTTCTGTCTTAAAGGGAGAAGGCCGTAGCTGGGAGCGTAGGGGAAGACCTTTGCAGGGGGGAGATTCACCAGAGACTCAATGGCGGACAGACGCAGGGGGGAACCGTCGTCTTCTGTGGCCATACCGATGGAGGCATTGATCTTTTTGCCTTTGGCATCCTGGCCCTGCATTACAAGTCCCTTTTTGGGAAAGAAAATATTCCGGCCCTTTTCACTGAGCAGGGAGTAGACTGCGGGACTCCTGGATTCGAGAACTTCGTTCAGCGCTGCCGCCTGTGGATTCATTTCATACCTCCGTCATGGATCAATCTCTTTTTGATGCGAAATTATACTGAATCTCTAGCCTTTCTGGAATATTGACTGACCGGAAATACCTGATTTTTTTGATCTGTTTTCCGGGAGACCCGTCTTCCCCGACCGCTTTCACCGGGCTCTCCGTCATCGGGGGACTCTTCTTTTTATCCTTTACGTTGAAAGCTCTGCCCGGGCATTGTATACTTGTTTTCAAGCAAAGAAATAATCAATACAACGGGATGTAATAATGAATGTAGGATTTATCGGGGCTGGAAATATGGCCACCGCCTTTATGGGAGGTCTTCTCAGCACGGGAATTGTGAAGGAGGAGAATCTTTTTCTTACGGATGCTTCTCAGGGCGCTCTGGATAAACTCAAGGAGACCTGGCCCTCTGTCTCGGTCAACACAGATAATCTTGCCTTCCTTGATCGTCTGGACTTTCTGGTACTCTCGGTCAAACCTCATATCTATGAACCGGTCATCCTGCAGATCCGGGATTATATCCGCCCTGAAACGGTGATCATTACCATCGCCGCCGGTAAAACACGGAAACAGGTTAATGATCTTTTCGGTAAACAGATCAAACTGGTCAGAACCATGCCCAACACTCCCGCCCTTGTGGGAGAGGGAATGACCGCCGTCTGTCCGGGGGAGTCTATCAGTTCCGGTGAGAAGGAGCAGGTCCTCTCCCTCCTGGCCGCCGTTGGAAAAACAGAAGTCCTGGAGGAATCATATTTCGATGCCTTTACCGGGCTTTGCGGATCGGGTCCGGCCTATGTCTATATGTTTATCGAGGCCCTTGCGGATGCCGCCGTAAGGGAGGGGCTCCCCAGGGACAAAGCCTATACCATGGCCTCCCAGACCCTGCTGGGTTCCGCAAGGATGGTCCTGGAAACGGGGCAGCATCCCGGAGTCCTGAAGGATCAGGTCTGTTCTCCCGGCGGAACCACCATCGAGGCTGTGGGGGTGCTTGAGGAAAAGGGATTCCGGTCCACTGTCATGGAAGCCGTTCGTGCCTGTACGCTGAAGTCGAAGGCTCTTTCCAGGGGTTGACCGGGGATGCCGCTTTCTCTGCCCTTTAGAAGCATTTTCCTGTTTTCTCTCCTCCTTTCTGCCGCTCTGTATCCTGTCTCCGCAGATACGGAAGCCCGGGACGGGAATGCAGCAGACCGGGATGGTTTGTATACGGAATCTGCAGGCAGCGAATCATCCTATATCTTTGATCATATTACCCAGAGGGACGGCCTGCCTAACAACGCCGTATCGGGTATTGTTCAGGACAGAAAGGGGTACCTCTGGTTCGGGACTCAAAACGGTCTGTGCCGCTATGACGGCAGCAGCTTCAAGACCTGGGAGCATGATCCCTTCGACGACGATTCTCTTCCCCACAATCTGATCCAGGCCGTCTATCTGGATCCCGATGAGCCCCTCCTCTGGCTCGGAACCTATGAGGGCCTTTCCTGCTTTAATCTGGACAGCGAGACCTTTACCAACTATCTCAGCCAGAAGGAGGGACAGGCCCTGTCCAATGAGATCGTCACATCCATGGTGAAGTCCGGCGACGGGCTTCTCTGGGTGGGAACTCTGGACGGTCTGAACCTGCTGAATCCCCGTACAGGGGAGGTGAAAATTTTTCGTCATGACGAAGAGCGGAGCGGATCGCTCCTTCATAATACGGTACGCTGTCTGCTTCTGGACGGGGAGGCGCGTCTCTGGGTCGGCAGCTATGGCGGGCTGGATCTCTACCGTCCCGAAAGCGGTGATTTCAGGCACTTCCGGGCGGAGACCGACTCCCCAGGCTCTCTGCCTTCTCCCTATGTTATGGCCCTCTGTCAGAGTGATGACTCCGGTCTCTGGCTGGGAACCTGGGACGGCGGTGCCGCCTTTTTCGACTTCGCTACGGAAAGGGTAGAGAAGACTCTTTCCGTTGAAGGAGAGAATATCTATCTTATGAAAAGTGATCCCTCCGGAGAGATCTGGATAGGAAGCTGGGGCGGAGGACTTTTCCGCTGGTCCCCGGAGAGGGAGCAGATGAACCGTTTCAGGCCGGAGCCGGATGATCCCTATAAGCTGAATCAGGGGATCGTATACTCCTTTTTCCGGGACCGGGGCGGGATCTACTGGATAGGCACCAATGGCGGCGGAATCAACAAGCTGAACACTCAGAAGAAGGATTTCCGTTTCATTAATCATCTCACCGGCGATCCCGACTCTCTGCCATCCGATAAGATTCGGGATATCATGATTGACGCCGAAGGACGGTACTGGGTTTCAACCTATAACAACGGGCTCTGGCGTTTCGAGGGAAAACCCGGAAACTGGAAGAGCCGCAACTGGATGCCCGATGACGAAAACCCCTGGTCATTATCCCATCATAACGTCGTCGATGTTATAGAAGACTCCCGGGGACGAATCTGGGTGGGAACCCTGGGCGGCCTGGCCCGCTACAGCCCGGGGACCAATGACTTCAATCCCATCCCCCTGAAAAAGTTCAGCGCCACCCCCGGGAATGAGCCCATCGTTTACAACATCTGTGAGGACATTGACGGAACCTTCTGGATAGGAACCAACGGAAGCGGCCTGATTCACCTCTCTCAGGACGATCGGGTCCTGGATACCTATCTCTACGACAGTGATTCTCCGGAGTTGAGCAATAATCTGGTGTACTCTCTGTTTCTGGACAGTCAGGGGCGGTTCTGGGCGGGGACGAACCGCGGGCTGAACCTTTTTGATCGGGAGAGCGGTAAGTTCGAGTTCTTCTACCACAACAGCGGAGACAGAAGCACATTAAGCAACAATGTGATTACCGGGATCTTTGAAGATTCCCGAAAATGGATATGGATTTCCACCAGCGGCGGAGGGGTGAACGTCCTGGAGCCAGGCGCCGACGGTTTCCGTCATGTCACACGCCACGACGGCCTGATCTCCAATCATGTTCAGACCGTTCAGGAAGACCTGGACGGCCGGATATGGATCTCTACAATCAGCGGAATCTGCGTCCTGGATATCGGGGATATGAGCATTCAGATCATCGATGAAAGCGACGGTATCGTCGCCGGTGAAATGTATGTCGGTTCTACAGTGGACAGACGGGGGGGGATCTACTTCTCCAGTTCCATAGGGATACTCCGCTTCGATACCGCCATTCTGCATGACAATCCCAATCCTCCTGCCCTCTGGATGAATGATATTCAGGTTATGGGCAAGTCCGTCAGTTTTCTGGATGCCCTCCGAGAGGGGAGGGAGATCGTCCTCAGCTGGGATCAGAGCTTTATCAGTTTTGAATTCGCCGCTCTCGACTTTACCTCTCCTTTACAGAACAAATACCGTTTCAGGATGGACGGTGTCGACCGGACCTGGCTCTCCAACGGCACCAGAAACTATGTGTCCTACCAGAATCTGCGGCCCGGACATTACAGTTTTCAGGTTCAGGCCTCCAATAGCGACGGAGTCTGGAATGAGACGGGGCTGACCGTGGCTCTCTATGTAAAAGCGCCGCCCTGGAAGCAGCGCTGGTTTATCATCATCTATATTATCGCCGCCATCCTCGCCATCGGCCTATTTTCCAATCTGCAGGCCAATGCTCTTCTTAAAAAGAAGCTGAATACGGCAGAGACCAAAAGTATGGACCTGCAGCTTATGAACGATCGCCTTGAAATGATGGCCTGGCGGGACGGCCTGACGGGACTGTCCAACAGGCGGTATTTCGATCTCTCTCTGAAAAACCTCTGGCATCTTGCCGTGAGAGAGGGAAAATGGATCTCCCTGATGATGATTGATGTGGATCACTTTAAAGCCTTCAATGATACATACGGCCATCAGGAGGGGGATATCGCTCTGAAGAGAACGGCGGATCTGATCCGTGGTATCATTCGCAGGGAGAGTGATGCGGTATGCCGCTATGGAGGAGAGGAATTCACGGTTCTGCTTTTCGATACGGGAATTGAGGAAGCAAAGGACCTCGCCGAGAGTCTTCTGGACCGCGTCCGTGAGGCCGCCATTCCTCATGAATCCTCTTCGGTCAGACCCATACTGACCCTGTCTGTGGGGATTTCCGGTTTTGTTCCGGCGGCAGAACAACTGCCTGAATTACTGATAGAGGAAGCCGACAATGCCCTGTATGATGCCAAGAGCAGCGGGCGGGACCGGATTGTTATTTCCGGAGAGACTGCGGGAGAGGAAAGAAATGAAAGATAATGTGGAACTGATCTGTACCATCGGAGAGCTGTCCGAACTTTTTCGGGAGAAGAGTGACGTCCGCGGTTTTTTGAATCGGGTGGTCACAACCGTTTCCTCCCATATGAAGGCCGATGTCTGTTCCATATATCTTTATGATGAATACCTGGAACGGCTGATTCTGGAAGCGACCCAAGGGCTGAATCCTTCGCTGGTGGGTAAGCTTATCATGGGAACCCATGAAGGTCTGGTGGGACTCGCTCTTAAGGAGCTGCGTCCCATACTGGAGAAGAACGGTCAGGACAATCCCCGTTTTAAAGCGGTTCCGGGATCGGGAGAAGAGAAGTTTCAGGCCTTTCTGGCGGTTCCCATCCTTCAGGGCTTTTCACGCATAGGCGTGCTTGTCCTGCAGCACCATCAGCATGACTACTTCAACCGCAACGATATGATGGCGCTCAAGGCTATCGCCTCCCAGCTTGCCGCCACACTGGAAAATGCCAAGCTCCTTATGGGAGTGACTCAGGAAAAATCCGAGGAAAAGAGTGATGAGAGTCCGGTTTCGATGATCCGCGGCCAGGGCGTCGTCGAAGGAATCGGAATAGGCCGTGCCTATGTTATCAGTCCAGATCGCTTCGACTCCTTTCTCGGAGAAGAGTGTCCGGCGGAGGCGAGGAATGCGGGGCTCGGGGAGTTCCGTCACGCCCTGAGCAGAACAGAGGAGCAGCTCCAGGCTCTTGAGACCGAGATGGATGAACAGCTTTCGGATGTGGGCTCCCTGATCTTCAGCACCCATCTTCTGATGCTCAGGGACAGCAGTTTTACAGGGAAAATTGAAGCGAATATTCAAGAGGGAATGTCCGCCTGGGAAGCCGTCACAGAGAGGGTGGAGTCCTTTCTTAAAATCTTTTCCAGAAGCGAAAATGCCAGGCTTCGGGAAAAGGTTCAGGATCTGCAGGATCTGGGACACCGGCTTCTGCGGAATCTGGCAGGTGAAGAACAGGATACAGGTGACTATTCGGGACAGATCGTCGTTGCCCGAGAGCTCCTTCCCTCTGAACTGGTGAAGATTACGGCTCAGCACGTGGAGGGGCTCGTCCTCTACAGTCAGGGCGCCTCGGCTCATATCTCCATCCTTGCCAAATCTCTGGGAGTTCCCCTTCTCTATACGGACGATAAAGATCTTTTCTCTCTTGTTTCCGGGACCATGCTGATTCTGGACGCCTTTCAGGGAACTCTGATGACCAATCCCGGTCCCGAAGCCATGGAGCAGTTCCGCAGACTGCGGGATGACAGAGCCGTCAGCAGGGACCAGGAAGAGAGCATGGAAGAGACAACCAGAACTCTCGACGGAGAGCGGGTTTATCTTAGGGCGACAATAAACCTTATAAGCGATATTAAAACGGCTGTCCGTCTCAAGGCCGAGGGAATAGGACTGTACCGCAGTGAGTTCCCCTTTCTTATCCGCAGCAGTTTCCCGGGTGAGGAGGAGCAGTATCTGGTCTATAAAAAGATATTCGATGGTATGGACTCGGATGTTATCACCCTGCGTACCCTGGATATCGGGGGGGACAAGATCCTCTCCTACCTTCCCGATTCGGAGGAGGAGAACCCCTTCCTGGGGCTCCGGGCCCTTCGTTTCCTGCTTCAAAACAAAAAGATATTCGTGGGACAGCTAAAGGCGATGCTCAGAGCGGGACAGGGCAGACCGTTTAGGATCATGTTCCCTCTGGTCTCTTCTCTGGATGATTTCCGGGAGGCCCGGCGTATGGTGGATAAGAGCGTTGAGTTTTTGAAACGGGACGGTTATGACTGCGATACCATACCCGAGCTGGGAGTGATGATAGAACTGCCGTCAGCGGTGGTCATGGCCTCTGATCTGGCAAAGGAAGCCGACTTTATCTCTGTCGGCTCCAACGATCTTGTGCAGTATCTTCTGGGGGTAGACAGGACCAATGAAAAGGTCTCGGGACTCTATGAAGCCCGTCATCCGGCAGTGTTAAGAACCATATCGCTCATACAGGAGGCCGCAGCCCGGGAAAATTGTCCCTTAAGCATCTGCGGAAATATGGCCTTTGATCCCGAGATGGTATACTTTCTGGTAGGGGCGGGGGTCAGGAACCTGTCCATGCCTCCCGTTCAGATACCTCGGATACAGTCATTCATAAAGAAAATCGATATAAACCGGGCCCGGGAAGACAGCCGCAGGCTGCTCGGCATGAACAGCCTGGAGGAGATTCACAGCTTTCTTGAGACTGCCGTGAATCGTATTTAAGCCTTGGTTATATAGGCATCAACAATATCACGGATGGTCTGATTGCCCAGATGTTCCCTGATATGTTTTTCAGTATCGAGCCAGAAATTGGAAATGGCACACTCAGCCGTCCTGCCGCAGCAGCCCTCTCCCCCTCCTGTACAGGGAGCCAGGATGACCCCCTCTTCTACGGCCTCAAGGATATCCAGAACGCTGATCTCCTCCAGAGGCCTGGCGATGCGAAAGCCCCCGGACGCTCCGCGTACGGACTCGGCAATTCCGGCTTTTTTAAGTTTTGTGAAGATCTGCTCCAGAAAAATAGGGGACAGATCTTCGCTGTTAGAGATGGATTTAATGGAAATGGGTTTGTTTTCCTCATTCACGGCCATGTTGATAATGGCTCTGATAGCATAACGACCCTTTGTTGTAATTCGCATATGCACATCATATCTCTATTGACCGGACCCGGCAAGAGAATCATTACCTATTGACCTGTCTTTAGCTTAAAAAATATAAAAAGTACCAAAATTAGCAGGAGATTTATATATGGAAAGGGCCGACTGTTTTTAATATGAGCTAAAACATATGAATTTACCGGAGGACGGGAATAGTGACAGGGAAAGAACTTATAATGAAGGCATTCAGGGGAGAAAAGACGGAAAGGGCTCCCTGGGTTCCCTATACGGGAGTGCAGGTCGCCAATCTGAAGGGCTACAATGCGCAGCAGGTACTGCAGGACGGAGACAAGCTGCTGGAGTGTCTTCTTGAGGCGAAGAAACAGTACACCCCCGACGGAATGCCCGTTGTTTTCGACCTTCAGATAGAGGCTGAGATCCTGGGCTGTGAACTGTTGTGGGCCGAAGACTCCCCTCCCACCGTCAGCAGCCATGCTCTTGCGGATACCAAGGAGATCCCTGCAAAGATCCCTGCAAAAACCGAGGGACGCATCCCCATGGTTCTGGACGTCATGAAGAGACTCAAGGCCGAGGTGGGAGACAGTACCGCCCTTTACGGTCTGGTCTGCGGTCCCTTTACCCTGGCTTCCCACCTGAGAAGCACCAATATCTTTATGGATATGTACGATGATGAGGAGTACGTTAAAGAACTGATGGCCTATGCCACCGACGTCGCCATTGCCGTGGCGGAGTTCTATATCGAAGCAGGTATGGACATCATCGGTTCCGTCGACCCCCTGATCTCTCAGATCTCTCCCGAGATGTTCGAGCAGTTTATGGCCGCCGACTACAAGAGATTCTTCGACTTTGTCCGGTCCAAAGGGGCTTACGGCGCCTTCTTCGTCTGCGGCGACGCTACCAAGAACCTGGACGTTATGGCCCGGACAGGTCCCGACTGCCTCTGTATAGATGAGAACATCGATATTGTGGAAGCCAAGAAGGTGACCGACGCCCATGGCATCATGATCTCCGGTAACCTGCAGCTGACCATCACCATGCTGCTGGGGAATCAGAAGGACAACCAGAAGGCCGCCATAGAGCTGATGGACAAGATGGGAACCGAGAATTTTATCCTGGCTCCCGGATGCGATATGCCCTTCGGCGTTCCTGTTGAGAATATCGTAGGGATCGGTCAGGCGGTACAGAATGTCGAGGCCACCAGAAAGTTTCTGGCCAACTACGAGAAAGAGGCCGTGGAGATCGAAGTGGAACTCCCTGACTATGAGAATCTTGATTATGTGCTGATCGAAGCTCTTACCATCGACTCCGCCACCTGTGCCGCCTGCGGCTATATGAAGGCTGCCGCCGACGATATGGTCAGCATCTTTGGCGAGGATAGGGTCAAGGTTGTGGAACGGAAGATTCTGGAACCCGAGAATATTGCACGGATTGAGAAGATGGGGGTTGCCAATCTCCCCGCCATGGCCATCAACGGCGTTGTAAAGCACGTCTCTCTTATTCCCTCCCGGGCGGAGCTGGAAGAAGAGGTCCGCGGCGTAATACAATAGGGGGCAATGGGCCTTCGGGTCCGGAGAGCAGAGAGCCGGCCTTATGCCAGGTCGGATCAAGGAGCAGAATATGGAAGCTGAAAAGATAGATATCGTAGTGCTGGCGGGCTTTCTGGGTGCCGGAAAGACGACGGTTCTCAATGAGCTGATACGCTTCTTTCCCGGACGCAGAATCGGAATTCTGGTCAATGATTTCGGTGAGGTCCCGGTGGACGGTTCCCTTCTGGTTCAGGAACATCCCGAACTGCTTGAGGGCGGGCATAAGGTCTATGAGATCGGGAACGGCTCCATCTTCTGCTCCTGCCTGAAGGCTCCCTTTCTCTACGGATTGAAGCACTTTGCCGATGAAAGGCCCGAGATCCTCTTTATTGAGTCCTCCGGAATGTCCGATCCCTCCAGCATGGACAGAATCCTGGCCGAGCACGGCATGGTAGGCCATTTCCGGGTTCACAGAATCCTGACCCTTGTGGATCCCGTTAAATACGAAGGGCTCTCCCATGTTCTGAATGTGATTGACCGGCAGCTTGCCGCGGCCGACCATATTCTGGTAAACAAGGCGGATCTGGTCTCGGAAGAGGAACTGCAGACCGTTATGGCCCTGATTAAAGAGAAGAGTTCCGCTCCCG
Source organism: Oceanispirochaeta sp. (assembly GCA_963556075.3). GTDB lineage: Bacteria > Spirochaetota > Spirochaetia > DSM-2461 > DSM-2461 > Oceanispirochaeta. Next base: position 1,875,219 of record CAUVYB020000002.1, read on the forward strand.
TGCAGAGTGCCTCTTTCGGCCGTTTTGACTACTCCTTTATTCATGAGGAATCGGGACGGTTCTGCGAGCCTGAACGGGAGAGCTGCAACACGCCGGACACAAGGCCTGCGAGCCTCTTTCTGGAAGGGCCTGTCAAAAGCAGGGAGGCTCTGGAATCCTTTATGAAAAAGAGCGGGTCCGAGGTATACAGGATCAAGGGCTTTCTTGAACTTGAGGGGCAGATGCGTTATGTCTCGGACAACAGCCGGGGATTCAGCATCATCGATGCGAAGAAGCCGGATATCCATTCCGGGCTGACGGTCCTCTGTCCTCCCGAAGCTGCGGGGCGTGTGAAAGAGCGCTGGCAGATTCTGGTCCGGAAAGACACGCCCTTCGGTTTCCGGCAGGGAGCCGTGCAATTGTAAAAAAAGGGAGCCGTATCACTTCACAGGGCTCCCTTTCTCTTTCTGAACGGTGTGGGACGAGCTAGAATACGTAGCGTATGCCCAGAGAGGCGGCCCAGGCGAGTCCGAAGCTGTCGATCAGAGAGACACCCGCTCCTCCCTCCAGATAGAGGTTGAGGGGAATCTCCTCCAGGGTATGCTCCCAGCGCACCATGCCCAGCACGGACATGCCGAAATCATTTCCGAATTCCGCATTGACCTGGGGCCCGACGGAGAGGGGAAAGGAACTCCCTTTGATACTGATGTCCGCCAGGGTGAACAGCATGTTGCCGCCCAGGGTGAATCCGTCGAAATAGGTTCCCGCAAGGGCGTTGACTTCCACCCAGTTGGCCAGGCGATAACCGAATACAAGTCCCGTGGGATAGCCCACGGCGACACCGGCCTTGGCCCTTCCTTCCAGAGGGGCCGTGCTGAATTCTATCTCTTTGACATCTCTATCTTCAACCAGCTGCTCCACGGCATAAAGGGGAAGCAGGGTAGAGGCCAAAATCAGGATCAGGGCTATTTTCTTCATAAATACAGGCTCCATTCGGGATATTTTCCGGCATTCAATATTACCTCTTCCAGTATATCTCAATCCTGATAAACGAAAATAGAAAATTCCATGATTTTTCCGGTACGGCCCTCAGTTCCGCCGGCTGTACTGGGCAGAGAATCGGGCCTTGTGTTACACTTGAGTTCTATGAACGATACGGAAGATCCACGGCTGAAACATGATGAGAGACGCGTTGAATCGGTTAAAAGCCGCCTCGTGGTCCAGGAGGAACTGGAGCACCTGGTGCAGACGTTCAAGATTTTCGGCGATATCTCGCGCTTGAGGATCGTGAACGCCCTGATAGAGGAGGAACTCTGTGTTCATGAGATCGCTGCCCTTATGGAGATGAGCCAGCCTGCCGTCTCCCAGCACCTGCGCCTGCTGAAACAGGCTCATGTGGTGAACTCCCGCCGGGACGGAAAGCATATCTTCTACTCTCTGAAGGATGAGCATGTAATACAGATCTTTCGTATCTGCCAGGCTCATTTGAGAGAAGGCTGATCGTGAGGGGTATCGTCGTTCTGACCGGAGCCGGTATATCCGCGGAGTCCGGAATCCCTACCTTCAGAGCTTCCGACGGCCTCTGGGAAAACCACAGGGTGGAAGATGTGGCCACTCCCGAAGGCTTCGTCCGGAATCCCTCTCTGGTTCACCGCTTTTATAATGAGAGGCGTAATCATCTTTTTACGGTAGATCCCAATCCGGCCCATACGGCTCTGGCACGTCTTGAGAAGGAGTCCGGATCTCCCGTATGGATTGTAACCCAGAATATTGATGATCTCCATGAACGTGCCGGTTCTGATAATGTCATCCATATGCACGGGGATCTTCTGAGCAGCCTCTGCTCCCGCTGCGGAGCCCGGAGGGACGGGGTCCGCAGCGATATGGATGAGCATATGGTCTGCGGCGACTGCGGAGCCGTGGGAAGCCTTCGGCCGGATATCGTCTGGTTCGGCGAGATGCCCTATCGAATGGGCGATATCATGCCTCTTCTGGAAAGCTGTGAGATCTTTCTCTCCATCGGGACCTCGGGACATGTTTACCCGGCGGCGGGTTTTGTCGAGGCCGCGGTATCGCGCGGGGCCTATGCAGTGGAGCTTAATCCGGAACCTTCTCTGATACACAGTCATTTCCACCGCCGCATTGCCGGGAAGGCGGGGGAGTGTCTGCCCGAACTGGTTGATGAGATTCTCAAAGGAACTCTTCTTCCCTAGAAAATACAGGAAACCGGCATTTGTTTTCCCTATCGGGATTCTGGAACATTGACAAGCAGGACAGGTAATTTGTAATATTAACATATAAGCATATGATTATGTGTTAATATTAAAGAGGTTCCCATGTCTGGAAAGATTGAATATACATTGTCCGGTTTAAGCTGCTCGCACTGCGCTTCTGTCATTGAGGACCGGGTAAACCGTCTCCCCTGGGTCAATGAAGCCAGGATCAATATGGCCACACAGATTCTGAGTCTGAATGCGGGGGAGCCCGAATCGGTCAGCCGTCATGAGCTGCAGAGCCTTGTGGACTCCATTGAGAGCGGAATTACCGTAGAGAACCGTGAAAACGGAGGAGCCGAGAGAAGAACTGCTCTGAGATCCATGTTTCTGAAGAGAATCGGAGAGATCGGGGGGGCACTGATCTTCCTGCTCCTTGTCTTCACGCCTCTGGTAAACATTCTGCCTTACCCCATCCTCTTTTTCGCTCTGGCCTATATTCTTGCGGGAAGAACGGTTCTGACCGCGGGATTCAGGAATCTGGGGCACGGCAGGCTGATGGATGAGAATTTTCTGATGATCATCGCTACGGCGGGGGCCTTCGCCATCGGGGATTACCCCGAAGCCGTGGCGGTTATGCTCTTCTATCAGCTGGGAGCGTTCTTTCAGGATATGGCGGTTGATCACTCCCGGCGCTCCATAAGAAATCTGATGGGCGCCAAGCCCGACGGTGTTCTTGTTCTGAAGGGGGAGCGGGTTATAGAGACGGCCGCCGAAGATGTAGAGCCGGGCACTCCTTTTCTTATCCGTCCGGGGGACAGGGTCGCTCTGGATGCGGTGATCACCGAGGGCCGGGGCAATATGGATGTTTCGGCACTGACCGGAGAATCCTATCACCGGCAGGTGGAGGTCGGGGATACCATTCTCAGCGGATTCATCAATACCGATGCCCTGATCAGGGCGAGATCGCTGAAAAGTGCGGAGGACTCGGCCTATGCCCGTATTATCCGCATGGTGGAGGATGCGGGGATGCACAAGGCAAGAGCTGAGCAGTTTATCACCCGCTTCGCCCGGATCTATACACCTGTCATCGTCGGGGCCGCCCTTCTTCTGGCCGTTCTGCCTCCTCTGCTCATTGAAGGGGCTGTATTCAGAGAGTGGTTCTACAGAGCTCTTGTCTTTCTGGTCGTCTCCTGTCCCTGCGCCCTTGTGATCTCTATCCCTCTGGGGTTTTTCGCCGGTATAGGCAAGGCTTCCCGGGAGGGGATCCTTGTGAAGGGGGGGAACTATCTGGAGGCCCTCAACCGCGTTGACTCCGTTTTTCTGGATAAGACGGGAACCCTGACGGAAGGCCGTTTCCTCCTGCGTGAAATAAGGACCGCCGGCGGCTGGGACGAGGCGGCCGTTCTTGAGGCTGCGGCCGCTGCCGAGTCCGGTTCCACCCATCCGATAGCCGTTTCCATTTTAAGGGCCTGGTCGGCGGAGCATCCCTCCGGGAGTCCTGAAGCCGCTACGGAGATTAGAAATGCGGCGGGAGCCGGAATCCGGGCCCTGTGGAAAAACCGTCCCCTTCTGATTGGAAAGGCCGAGTGGCTGAAGAGAGAGGGAGTGGCGGGAGCCCCCGATCAGGAAGGAGGAGCCGTTCTGCTCGCCTGGGACGGGGAGTACAGAGGCTCTCTGTATCTGTCGGATCGTCTGCGGAAGGGGAGTGCGGATGTTATTTCTTCCCTGAAAAAGGAGGGAATCTCCCGCATCGTTATGCTGACGGGAGACAGTGCAACGGCGGCGTCCGCCCTTGCTCAGGAACTGCCCCTGGACGGATACAGGAGCGATCTTCTGCCCGAGGATAAGCTAAGGATACTGGAGGAGGCTGCTTCGGAAGGCCGGAGCACTCTTTTTGCGGGCGACGGCATCAACGATGCCCCTGTTCTGGCCCGTGCCGATGTCGGTGTGGCCATGGGCGGCCTGGGTGCCGATGCGGCTATAGAGGCCGCCGATATCGTTCTGATGTCCGATGATCTGAACCGTCTGAGGATCGCCCGGACAATCGCCCGTAAGACAAGGCATGTGGTTGTACAGAATATTGTTATGGCGCTGGGGATAAAGGCTGTGATTCTGGCCCTGGCCGCCGGCGGTTATGCCGGCATGGGATGGGCCGTCTTCGGAGATGTGGGAGTCGCCCTTCTGGCGGTGCTGAATGTCCTGAGGATTATGTCAGATCGTGGACCCACTTCCCCGAACGTATCCTGAGAAGACCGGCAATATACTTGATCAGTTCTTCACTCAGACAGACCAGGTAGACCAGGGGGGGAGGAAGATGGAAGACCAGCCCCGCCAGGGCCGCCAGGGGGATGCTCACAAGCCACATGGGGATAAGTTCCAGAATGGCGCCCACATGGGTGTCCCCCCCGCTGCGAAGCAGTCCGACGATGATGTGAAGATTGGAGACCTTGATAAACATAACCAGACCGAAGATCCGGATTAATGCGCTTACAAGAGAGGCCGCTGTTGCGGAAATATTGAAGAATACGGGAATCCAGGGCGCCAGAATAAAACTGAGCAGACCCGTTGCCAGCCCCAGCAGGGGGACGACCATAAGGATGGTCTTGCCCAGGCGGATGGAGTGTTCCCGCTGCCCCTCGCCGATCATGTTTCCCAGAACAATGGCCGTGGCAAAACCGCTTCCCTGAAAGAAGACGAAGGTGAGGCGGGCGAATGTATCCATTATGTTATAGGCTGCGATCACCTCGGTTCCCATGCGGGCGTAAATCAGGGTGAACATGGTAATCCCCATGGACCATCCCACCTCGTTCAGGATAACCGGTACGACCTTATGGAAGAAACGTCCCGTAAAGATACGGTTCTGACGAAGGAGCTGTGCCGGAGACACGGCGACGGGATGGCCGCTTCTGTAGAGATAGATCAGCAGGCTCAGGGTTTCCAGGGTTCGTGCTCCCGCCGTGGCCAGGGCGGCGCCCCTTATCCCCATTTCTGGAAGTCCCAGACGTCCGAAGATCAGACCGTAGTTGAACACCGCATTGAGGCTCAGGGCGGCCACGGAGAAGATCAGGGGGATGCGGACCTCTCCCGTACTTCTCAGAACACCCTGGAGCAGGATGGTCACGGCGGTGAAGATGTAACTCCATGAGACAGTCTTCAGATAGGGCACGCCCGCCCTGATAACGTGTTCGTCCTTTGAGAACAGGCCCAGGATCTGCGCCGGAAAAAACTGGGCCCCCAGGGTAAACAGAGTTCCCCCTGCAAGGCCGAGGATCAGTCCCAGGCCCATGGTCCTGTGGATACCCTCCATATCTTTCTTGCCCCAGTACTGGGCTGTGAAAACGGCGGAGCCGCTGCTGATGCCGAAGATCAGAAGCATCATAAGAAAGAAGATCTGGTTGGAAAGAGCCACGGCGGCTATGGAGACCTCTCCCAGCTGACCTATCATCAGGGTGTCCACCATGTTCAGGAGGGACTGGACGAGGTTCTGGGCGGCGATGGGAAGCCCCAGTACAAGAATCCTGCGGAAAAAGCGGCTGTCCGTCCGGATGCGGCCGGCTATGTTGAATCGTCCTCTGAAGGAAAGGCTCTGTTCATTCATGGTGGGTCATCTTACTCCCGTGACTTCCCTTGGTCCATAGGAGTTTTCTGTATTTCGAAAGGGTTTTCAGGCCGACCGGCGGGTCAGCGTGTTTTACGGTACTCCCGGGGGGGCATTCCCATCACTTTTTTAAACTGTCTGGCGAAGTAGTTGCTGTCTTCAAAGCCCGTCCTTCCCGCAATCTCCGTAATATTCAAATCGCTCTGTCTCAGAAACGAGCAGGCCCTGCGGATCTTGAGGCGGATGTGGTATTCCAGAGGCGGCACTCCCGTCACCCGGCGGAAGTGGCGGTTCAGAGAGCTGGCGGACATGCCCGTCTCCTCCTCCAGATCCTGGAGACTGACCTTTTCTGTCAAATGGTGTTCCAGGTAGCTGAGCCCCCGGGCTATGCGCAGAAGTTCCCGGTTCTCCAGGTTCCGGGAGCGGTCATAGCAGCGGCTCAGAACGCCCACAAGTTCCATCAGATAGACCGCCGCCATATAGCGGTGGCCCGTTCTCTCCCCTTCGCTCTCCTCCTCGATCCTGTCCAGAAGGCTGCTCACTTCGGTCAGATCGTCCGCATCCAGCCTCAGACGGCTGGCGAAGTTGTGGGAATCCCTGTAGCGGGGTTCCAGGTGGAAGAGGGCCTGGTAGCCGGGGATGTGGGCGATATCCAGAAAGGGAAGGGGAAGGCGCTCCATATTGAACAGCAGGTTCACCAGGTTCAGATCGTCCAGATCCTTATAGCCGTGGGCTGTCTCTCCCTGAATGACGAAAACGTCTCCGGCACTCACCGCATACTCCCGGTATTCCGTGAAATGGACCCCTTTGCCGCTGAGGATAATCACCAGTTCCGAGAAGTCGTGGTTGTGCAGAGGATAGGGGATCTGGGGGGAGCGCCGGACGATTCTGACCGGATCCTCATCGGAGGCGAAGAAGTCGGGACGGTTCAGCTGGAACATGAAAATATTGTGCTACTTTTTGATTCTATCGTCAAGGTTTTTCTTTGATACAGCCCTCAGAATGGAAATATCGGAGGATTTATCAATGAATGAAAATACTGTGAAAATGTATGAGCTGGCCCGGACAATGTACGCCGACCTGGGTGTCGATACAGATAAGGCAATGGAAGATCTCAAGAGGGTATCCCTCTCCCTGCACTGCTGGCAGACCGATGATGTGGGAGGCTTTGAGACTCCCGACGCCGAGCTTTCGGGAGGAGGAATTCAGGTTACGGGAAACTACCCCGGTAAGTCCCGCAGCATCGCCGAGATGCGTCAGGATCTGGACAAGGCCTACGGGCTTATCCCCGGCAGCCACAGGCTGAATCTTCACTCCATCTACGGTGAGTTTGAGGGGAAGAAAGTGGAGCGTGACGAGATTGGGCCCGAGCACTTCTCGGGTTGGGTGGACTGGGCGAAAGAGAGAAAGATCGGTCTGGACTATAATGGTTCCTTTTTCTCCCATCCCATGGCCGACAGCGGCTATACCCTGTCCAGCAAGGACAAAAATGTTCGCGACTTCTGGATCCGTCACGGCAAGAAGGCCCGGGAAACCGCAGCCTACTTCGGCCGGGAACTGGGGACTCCCTCGATTCTCAATACATGGATTCCCGACGGCTCCAAGGACCTTCCCGTGGATCGTGCGGGCTATAGAAAGATTCTGGCTGAATCTCTGGATGAGGTCTTTGAAAAGGGATTCCCCGAGGCGGAGATGAAGGACGCCGTGGAGACCAAGCTCTTCGGTATCGGAAGTGAAGCCTTCGTCGTGGGCTCCCATGAGTTCTATATGGGCTATGCCATGAGCCGGAAAAAAATGGTCTGCCTGGACCTGGGGCACTTTCATCCCACCGAGCTGATTGCCGACAAGCTCTCTTCTGTCTATCAGTTCTTCGGCGAAGTTCTTCTCCATGTCAGCCGTCCCATGCGCTGGGACAGCGACCATGTGGTCATTCTGAACGACGATATCCGTTATCTCACCGAAGAGCTCGTCCGCTGCGGCCGGCTGGGTGATACCCATATCGGCCTGGATTTCTTCGACGGAACCATGAACCGCATCGGCGCCTACGCCATCGGTGCCCGCTCCACGCTCAAAGGCCTGTTGCTGGGATTCCTGGAACCCTCGGAGACCCTGATAAAGTACGATGCGGAAGGAAATTCCTTTGCCCGCCTGGCCCTGCTGGAGCAGCTGAAGAGCATGCCCTCCGGAGCCGTCTGGGACTACTACTGCGAGTCCATGGGCGTCCCCGCCGAGTCCGCCCTGATCAGTGATGTTCTGGATTATGAGAAGACCGTTCTGGCCGGGAGGTCCTGATGAGTCTTCAGAGTCTGATCGAGGTCACCCGCCGTTACGGAGGAGATGAAAACTACGTCCTGGCCGGAGGGGGGAATACGTCGCTCAAAGCCGGTGATGTCATGTATGTGAAGGCCTCCGGCTCGGTTATGGCCGATGCTGCGTCTGAGAGCTTTGTCAAGATGTCCCGTGCCGGACTGGCGGATATCTGGGAAGCCGACTACCCCGAGGACAAGGACGAGAGAGAGGAGCGGGCCCTGGCGGACCTGATGGCCTCCCGGCTGGAGGGGGAGAGCGGCCGCCCCAGTGTGGAAACCCTGCTCCACAGCTTTATCCCCTATGCCTATGTGGTCCATACCCATCCGGCCCTGGTAAACGGCCTGAGCTGTTCCCGGGACGGAGAGGCCTGGGCGAAAGAGGCTCTGGGAGACCGGGTCCTCTGGATCCCCGTGGTCAATCCCGGCTATATCCTGGCCCGTTATGTCAAGGATCGGGTGGATGAACATCTGGCCTCGGGAAAGCCCTTCCCCGAGTATATAGTGCTGCAGAATCACGGTGTCTTTACCGGCGGTGACAGTATCGATGAGGTGGATGAGCGTTACCGTCATCTTATGGGCCGGCTGGAAGAGGCCATCAGGATCACTCCCGACATGGAAGAGCAGTCCCTGAGCGGAGACGATGCGGATGCCCTGAAAGATGCGGTTCTTCAGAGTTATGGAGATCAGGCGGGCTTCGAGTTCGTCAGCATCCGCCAGTGTGTCCCCTGGCTGAAATCCAGGGACGCCGCCGCTCCCGTTTTTTCCGCCCTGACCCCGGATCACATCGTCTATATGGGGCATGAGCCTCTGTGGATCCCTGAAGGGACTCCTTCCGAACAGGCCGATGCATTGATGAGCGGAGTGGCCGCCTATGAGGCGGAGCATGGCAAAAAGCCCAAAACCCTTCTGGTTCAGAGCCGGGGCATCATCTCCTGCGGTGCCAGCGCCAGGGAGGCCATGCTTTCGGGGCTCCTGTTCCGGGATGCCGTGAAGGTGGCCGTTCTGGCGGAAAATTTCGGGGGTGTTCAGTTTATGCCCGAGGACAAGATCGCCTTTATCAATACCTGGGAAGTAGAGAAGTACAGGGCTAAGCAGAGCAGCTGACGTCCTTGAGACACATCGCTGAGGTCCGGCACCGTATCTCTTGCTGTACGGTGCCGCTGCTTACAGCGTAATGACCTGATACCCCTTTTCCAGCCAGGGTTCCACGGGAGGATGTCCCTTCATATCCGAGAGGAGGGGCAGTCCCTGGGCTTCGGCCTCTGCAAGAGTTCCCATCTGATGGCAGCAGGCCCGGCAGATGCCAGCCAGCAGTCCTCTGGCGATAATCACGGTATAGAGGGGATGCTGGGGATGGGATGTTTCTTTCAGATCTCCGATAAGCCGGCAGGCGGCTCCCTCGATAATCAGTACGGCTTCATGCCCCTTCTCCTTCAGATCGAGGACATTCATCATGGCATGGGCGAAACAGACAGCTTCCCCCTGGAAGGCAAAGATTGCGACCTTTTTCACAGTATTACTCCTGGATACATATTTTTCATAAGCAAAAGCCGGCAGTTCTTAACTGACGGCAGCTGGTATCAATTATGGGCGTTCATCCGGCTTTCTGCAAAAAAAGGAGTGAAGGGATCAGATTACTTCTCCTCCTCCGTCAGAACGAAGAGGGCCGACATGACGGCCGCAAGGTCGATGCGCCGGGGATTTTCTTCGGGAAGGTTGAAGCTGAGGACCCAGGCGTACTTCGTCCTGTTGATGGTGGCGTAGGTGGTTTTCCCTCTGTGGATGCTGAAGCCGTTCAGTCCCTCAACAGGGTCTTCGCTGCCCTTCAGGTTCCGGCTGCTGTAGATCACGGCCAGAGCTTTTCCGCTGCTGTCGGCCGCGCCGCCCTTCATATAACCGTCCGAATCCTGTGAATCGTACTCGTTTCTGATCTTGATAATGCGTCCCGAACCCTTTTCGGTCATCACCATCTCCTGGATCAGACGGGTGCGGACCCTGTCTCCCCCGGCATCGTTTATATCGTCACGAATGGTAAACCCTTCTCCTCGCCATTTTTCGCCGCTGTCGTCAACAAAATCAAAAGCCAGCTCTTTCTTGACCGTTTCCTGCTCGGTTCCGTTCTCCTCTTTTTTCTCCTTCAGGGTGCTGAGGAGCTCGATATTTCTGATCGTAGAGGCGGAGAAGCGGTACTCCTTCTCGGAATAGCCGCTGCTTTCCATGGTGTAAATTCCGGTTGAGGAGATCTGGGGACCTTGCTCCTCTGTTGTTTTACAGGATGCGAAGGCCGCAGAGGCCGCCAGGATAAGAAGAAAAAATCGGGTTCCGGTTTTCATCGGTACTCTCCAGAATAGTAAATATAGGGAGAGTGTACCCTCTGATGTCAAAGATTACAAACCTTTTGCACCCGGGACCGCGTTATTCTACGGCGGGCGCACAGCTCTCCGTCCCGCCGGATAAGCATTTCTTCCCGGAGACTATTTCCCCGAGACCTTCCTGTCCAGAGTCACAAGATTGGGACAGCTTCCCGTCTCTTCTATTTCGGTCAGGTTGGTGAAGGTGGTATCCCGGATATTCTCAACCGCCTCTTTCGTGAAAAAGGCCTGATGGCTGGTGATCAGAACATTGGGAAAGGTCTGAAGCCTGACGAAGGTGTCGTCCTGGATAACCTGGTCCGAGAGGTCTTCGAAGAACAGATCTCCCTCCTCCTCATAGACATCCAGTCCCACATAGCCGACTCTGCCGCTTTTCAGTCCGTTGATCACGGCGCCCGAGTTTATCAGGGGGCCCCGGCTGGTGTTGATCAGCATTACACCCTTCTTCATGGAGCGGATGGCGTAATCGTTGATCAGATGGTAGGTTTCGTGGGTGAGAGGACAGTGGAGGGAGATGATGTCGCTCTCTCTGTAGAGGGTCTCAAGATCCACGTATTCCACGCCCCTGTCCTTCACCGCCTGATTGGGGAACTTGTCATAGGCCAGGATGCGGACGCCGAAACCCGAGATCACGTCCATAAAGATCTGTCCGATCTTGCCCGTTCCTATCACTCCGACAGTTTTGTTATGAAGGTCAAATCCCAGAAGGCCGTCCAGGGAAAAATTGCCCTCCCGGACCCGGCCGTGGGCTCTGTGATACTTTCTGTTGAGGCTCAGTATCAGGCCCAGGGCATACTCCGCGACAGCGTAGGGAGAGTACGCCGGTACCCGGCAGACCAGTATCCCTTTCTCAGCCGCCCTGTTGAGATCCACATTGTTGAAACCGGCGCATCTGAGGGCTATGGTCTTTACTCCGGCTTCAGCCAGGACATCGATAACCTTAGCGGTAACATTGTCATTGACAAAAACACAGACCCCGTCGTAACCGGCCGCGAGAGAAGCGGTCTCCTCATCCAGACGGGCTTCGAAAAAGCTTATATCGATGGATGAGGGCTTATTGTTGGAAAAAGCGTCCCGTACCCATTTCTTTGTACTGAATATGGCCAGTTTCATGCTGTCCTCCCTAATTACTATCTAATAGGTAATAATTTATCGAAATATACCCGGCCGGGTCAAGGAAAACCGGGGAAATGAGAGTATAAAGTATAGGGTTTTGTAACATGGATCACAAAAAAAGGCCGAATCCATTGCTGAACCGGCCCCTTTGCGCTGCTGATACGGACGATCAGCCGCCGAACTTGTCGATATATCCTCCGATAAATACGATCAGGATGATCAGGGGGAGGATGTAGCGGATGTAGAATCTCAGCTGAACGGGGAATTTTATTCCCTTGCCGGCATCGGCTTCGGCCACGAAACTGTCCCAGCCCCAGCCGATCTTGAAACTGCAGAACAGGGCGAAGATCAGGGAGCCCAGAGGGAGCAGGTTGTTTCCGACGATAAAATCCTCCAGATCCAGAACCACGGTGCCCTCTCCCAGGGGAGCGAAACCGCCGAGGACGTTGAAGCCCAGGGCGCAGGGAAGGGAGAGGATGATTACACCCAGACCGTTCAGCAGGGCGGCTTTCTTCCGGTTCCATCCCCAATGCTCCATGGTGTAGGCCATAATGTTTTCAAACACGGCGATGACCGTGGACATGGCGGCGAAGCTCAGGAAAAGGAAGAACAGGCTTCCCCATATCCGTCCGCCGGCCATGGAGTTGAAGATATTGGGCAGGGTTACAAAAATCAGCCCCGGTCCGGCTCCGGCATCCACATCGAAGGCGAAACAGGCGGGAAAGATAATCAGTCCGGAGAGGATGGCTACCGCCGTGTCCAGTCCGATTATGTTGAGGGACTCACCCGTCAGTCTGTGGCTTTTCTTGATATAGCTGCCGAAGATGGCCATGCTTCCGATTCCCAGGCTGAGGGTGAAGAAGGCCTGTCCCATGGCGGCGTATACGGTCTCCCAGACGCCGGTGGCTACCAGTTTGTCCAGGTCGGGCTTCAGGAAGAAGGCCACACCGGCCCCTGCACCGGGAAGAGTCAGAGCCTTGATCACCAGGATCAGAAGGATGAGGAAGAGGGAGGACATCATCCAGGTGGTGACCTTCTCAACGCCCTTTTCCAGTCCCAGAGAACAGGCCAGAAATCCCAGAATAACGACGGGAATCATCCATCCTATCTGTATGCCGGGGGAGGCCAGCTGGGCGCCGAAGAAAGCTCCCACCTGATCGGGGCTCATGCCTTCCAGGCCGCCGCCCAGAGTATGGAAAAAATAGGCCAGCATCCATCCGGCAACGGTGGTGTAGAACATCATCAGTACCAGGTTTCCCAGGATGGCGATGTGTCCGTAGACGTGCCAGCGGCTTCCCCTGGGCTGAAGAGCCGCCAGGGCTCCGGCGATATTCTTCTGTCCGCCCCGTCCGATGGCCAGCTCCATGGTCAGAACGGGAAGGCCCAGGATAAACAGGAAGACCAGGTAGATAAATACGAAGGCGGCTCCGCCGTACTGACCGGTCATAAAAGGGAAACGCCAGACGTTTCCCAGGCCGATGGCACAACCCGCCGAGATAAGAAGAAAACCCAGACGGGTTCCCAGTTTTTCTCTTTGTTCACTCATGATCGCCTCCTTGTCCGCCTTTGTTTCTGGTGGCGATATAGAGGCAGACCGCAGCACCGCCCCAGGTTATACCCAGACCGAAAATCATCATTATGATGGCATCTATTGTCATTTCACTTCTCTCCTAGTTCAGCTCTGCGGCTGCTTTATCGTTCCATTTCATCCGCATGATAACGATGGAAATCAGGGCCAGGAATATGATCATAGCCCAGCCGAAAACGATCTGTACGATGGTGCCGTAGCCTGAGTAGTTGTTTTTCAGGTCGTTTATCAGGTTGAGTATCCAGTTGACTCCCAGAACGAGGGGCGTGATGAACCGGATTGTAATATCCCACCACTTGCCGATACTGAAGTCACTTGTCAGGTTGGCGTGTTCCCTGAGGCTGCCCAGGTTGAAGAACCAACCCAGGAGGATCACCTCGATGATACCGGCGGTGACGATACCGTAGTTGTTGATGTAGTGGTCTACCACGTCCAGGATATGGAGTCCTGCGCCGGTGGCGTAGACAAGGCTGACCAGACAGGCCGCCAGGGAGTACCAGATCGTCACCTTGTGGCGTGCCCAGCCGGTCTTGTCGGAGATGGAGCGGACGATAACCTCGTTGATGGAGATAAACGAGGAGAGACCCGCGAAAGAGAGGGTCAGGAAAAGAAGAACCCCGATCAGGGTGTTCAGGGCGGGCAGTTGACTGATGGCCGAGGGGAGGGTTACGAAGGCCAGAAGAACACCAGCCAGCTTCTCGGGAAGAGTTCCTCCCGCCTGGTGCTGCATAAAGCCCACGATGCTGAAGATGGCGATACCCGCCAGCATGCTGAAACCGCAGTTCAGAAAGGCGGTCATAAAGGCGTTGTTTACGATATCCGATTTCCTGGGCAGGTAGCTGGCATAGGTGATCATAATGGCGAAGGCGATGCTCAGACTGTAGAATATCTGACCGTAGGCGGCGATCCATACGGACGGATCCATCACGGCCTTGAAGTCGGGTTTGAAGAGGATCTGAAGTCCGTCTGCGGCACCGGGAAGGGTGACAGCGCGAACCACGACTACCAGAAGCATGACGATCAGGATGGGCATAAAGAACTTGTTGGCCCGCTCCAGCCCCTTGTGAACCCCAGCATAGCTGGCCAGAAAGTTCACCAGCCAGGCGGCGATAATGGTAACGAGGATCCAGGTATTGAATCCGCTCATGTCAAAGGGACCGCTGCTTATCTTGAGATAGCTGCTCAGGAAAAAGTCGGCGGGAGCGCTTCCCCAGGACTGGGTAAAGCTGAAGGCTACATAGCTGATGGACCAGCCCACGACGGCGACGTAGTAGTTGGCGATGACGACGTTGATTCCGGTCTGAAACCAGCCCAGCCATTCCCATTTCTTGTGAAGCCTGGCGAAGGTCAGGGGGGCTCCGGCCCGGCTTTTATGTCCCAGGCTGAACTCGAGAATCATGATGGGAATCCCCGCTGTGAGCAGGGCGACGAAGTAGGGGATCAGAAAGGCTCCCCCTCCGTTTTCATATACCATATAGGGAAAGCGCCAGATATTCCCGAGTCCGACGGCGGAACCGACGGCGGCCAGGATGAAGCCCAGGCGGCTTCCCCACTGTTGTTTTTGTTTATCAGACAATTTTCACTCCTTATTTTTTCTACCGGGACTCAACTACTGCCCCGGCGTTTTTCATGGTAGGGCCGAAGGGCCTTGTCACATGTGTTGACAAGCATTATAGATTGGCCGGTTTATAGGGAGTTGTCAATCTTTTACATTATGGTATTCTTTACCAATTCGTAGAAAAAGGTCTTTGAAACTATTGGATTCTATAAATAGAAACGTCTTTTCACGTAAAACGCAAAATCCCGGGGTGTCGCCTTGTGGGTGGCAAGTCGGCTCTTCCATAAATGTAAGTTCAGGATTTGCAATTTGAATTTTTAGTGTTATCCTATTAGCAAAGAGTATTATAGAACGTTCTCCGGGAGGAAAATTTGAGAAACCTGGTCATTGTTTTCTTCGTTTTGATCAATCTTGCAGGATTCACGCTGGCTTTGCTGGACAATACGGAGAGTCGAATGAATGAGGGATCCTATTTTTCCATTCCCTGTGAAATCCGGGTTCTGACCCTCTCGGCTTTCGGAGGCGGTGTCGGCAGTTATGCGGGATGCGTTGTGAGCGGCGGAGGATTCGCCTGTACCCAGCTCAAGGGGGCCCTTCAGCTTATAATCGTTCAGAACCTTCTTTCGTTGATGCTGGCATTCCGGGCCTTCAAGAGAAAGAAGAAAGGTTCCTCCTACGGGCGTTCCTCTCTCAGTCTCAAATAATTTTTTCTGAAACTTCAATTCCCGAGAAATTTCTCTTCGAATTCGGTGGCCCCCACAGGCGGACTGGATATATAGCCCTGGATGAAGCGGCAGCCCTCGTCTATCAGGCAATCGAATTGCTCCTGCTTCTCTATCCCTTCTGCCAGAGTTGTGAACCCGAAGGTCCGGGCGATACCCAGAATAGCGCGGACCATCTCCAGGCTGTGTGGACTTTCGGGAAGATCATCTACAAACTCCTTGGCAATTTTCAAGGTGTTGACGGGGAAGCTGTTCAGGGCGCTCAGGCTGGAGTAGCCGGTTCCGAAGTCATCCATCATTATTTCAATCCCTCTTTGTTGCAATGCTTTAAGCTTTTCCCGGGCCACCTCCGGATTTGACATAACCGCACTCTCGGTGATTTCAATATGCAGGGCTTCGCCAGGAAGTTCCAGGGCTTCCAGGGCATTGGTTACGGTTTCAATAAAGTCGTCCTGCTCCAGCTGTACCGAAGAGATATTGACCGAAATCTGCAGATCTTTCTGTTTCTCTTCTCTCCAGACTTTTACCTGCTTCAGGGCATTGAACAGAACCCATTTGCCCAGATGGCAGATAAGATTACTCTCCTCAGCCAGGGGAATGAATCTGACCGGAGATACGGCGCCCCTTTCGGGGGAGTCCCAGCGAAGCAGGGCCTCACAGGCAATCAGTTTTCTGCTGCCGTCCACAATGGGCTGGTAGGCCACATGGAAGCCCTCAAAGCTGTTGAGAACACTCATCCTCAGGCTGTATTCCAGACTCTGGCTCTCATGAAAATCTTCACCGATCTCCGGACTGTAGATGAAGCCGTTCCAGCTTTTCGCCTCATAGAGACCCAGGGCTATCTCCGCATTGACCTCAAGCTCATCCACCGACTCCGCATGTCTGGGATAGAGGGCGACTCCCACATTGCAGCCGAAATTGACATCCGTAGCGGGATGCTGATGGGACTCGGATATTTTCATGATCATCTCTTCTATACGTTTTTCTACATCCTTTTCATCTTTAAGGTCGGGAATGATAAAAAGAAATTCATCGGAACGGTCGGATTGATAGAGATTTTCCTCTCCGACAAGAGATTTCAGTCGCTCCGAGGAGACATAGAGCAACACCTTCATCCTGTCTCTGGTGTGACGTATCCTCTGGTAGTTTTTATCCAGGCGGAGAATGCCGAAGGCAAAGGGCTCCTTTCTCTCGTTGACCATCCTGTTCAGCCGGCGGGTGAGGATATGCCTCTGCAAAAGTCCCGTGTCAGGATTGTGATTCAGCAGATTCTCCAGTTGTTTCACATGATCTTTTTCCAGTTGAAGTTCTATCTCAGCCTGTCTGAGTTTTTTATGGCAGTCGGATAAGGGTTCTGGCATTTTGAACACACTCCTATAGAGAAGAGAATAAGGCAAGGATGGCTTCAGTTCAAATTTTACAAGCCTTTCGGTCTATAATGAGGAATCGGCGATATAGGAATGCTGAAAATACAATACCCATTCTTTTCCCGTTATGGTATAAATATATCCAAATTTGTTTTAAGAAATATATTCAAATGCTGTTTCTCTTCGGAAAAACGGCTTTGTTTCGGCTTTCTCAGCCGTATTCTGTTCTAAGGAGATATTATGTCTGAAATTGTAGTTCTGGGAGACGAGGCCGTCGCCCTGGGGGCCGTACATGGAGGAGTTTCTTCCTGCTATGGTTATCCCGGCACACCATCAACCGAGATAATGGAGTACCTCATTGAATACAGTGAGAAGAATAAGGCTCCTTTTGCACGCTGGTCAAGCAATGAGAAAACGGCTCTGGAAGAGGGGCTCGGCGCCTCCTTTGCCGGTAAGAGAGCCATCGTTACCATGAAGCATGTAGGACTTAATGTGGCTGCCGATGCCTTTATGAACGGAGCGCTTCTGGATATCCGCGGCGGTCTTGTTATCGTTGTAGCCGATGATCCGGGAATGCACTCCTCCCAGAATGAGCAGGATACCCGTTATTATGCTGATTTTGCCAAGGTTCCTCTTCTGGAACCCGTCAATCAGCAGCAGGCCTATGAAATGACCCGCGAGGCCTTCGATCTTTCCGAGAAGATGCATACCCCCGTGCTTCTCAGGCTGGTGACCCGCTTGTCTCACTCACGGGCTTCTATCGTCACCTCCGAGCCTCGGAAGGAAAACGCTCTGAACAAGGCCGACAACAGAATGGACTGGATGCTTCTTCCCGCCAATGCCCGCCGGCGCTGGGACAGTCTGCTGAAAAGACAGGCCGACATGGTCGCCTACAGTGAAGAGAGTCCCGTCAACGCCCTGGTGATGAACGAGGCGAATACAAAAATCGGAGTCATTACCACGGGTCTCGGATTCAACTACTATAGGGAGAGCTGCGGAGAACTGTCCGATGCTCCCTCCCATCTGCATATCGGAGTCTATCCTTTCCCTGTTGACAAGATCAGAACGCTGGCCGCCCATGTGGACGAGCTGGTGGTCCTGGAAGAGGGCTATCCCTTTGTCGAGCGTTTTCTGACAGGCCTTCTGCCCGGAGATCTGAAGATCAAGGGTAAACTGAACGGGGATGTTCCCGAACAGGGAGAGCTCAATCCCGATAATATCCGCCCCGCCCTGGGGCTCGCTCCCCGGAAATCCGCCGGCTCCGCTTCCATGGAACTGGCCGGACGTCCTCCCCAGCTCTGCAAGGGCTGCCCCCATGACGATACCTACCGGGTTATCAAAGAGGTACAGGCTGAGCTGGAAGAGAGTACCGTAACTTCGGATATCGGATGTTACGCCCTGGGAGCGCTGCCTCCCTTAAGTGTTCCCGAAACCATCATCTGCATGGGCGCTTCCATTACCGCTGCCAAGGGCTCCTCCGAGGCGGGGCTTAAAAATGTTATGGCCGTGATAGGCGACAGTACCTTCCTTCACTCCGGTCTTACCGGTCTGGTGGACTGTGTGTCATGCGAAACCGATGTAACCATTATCATCGTGGATAACGAGACCGTAGCCATGACGGGGGGGCAGACCACCATCCTTCCCTCCAGTCGTCTTGAGAACGTTGTTCGGGGAATCGGTGTGGACCCCGATCATCTGATCACCATCCCGGCTCACAGAAAGTTCCATGAGGAAAACAAGGAAAAACTCCGCAGGGAGCTGGGCTATAAGGGCGTTTCCGTGATTATAGCCGTCAGGGAATGCATTGAAACTGCACGTAAGAAAACAAAAAAGTAAGCCTTCCGGCCCCGAAGCCGTCCGGGGGACTGTTTTCCTCCGGACGGCTGTAAAAAAACTGCCGGGGGATGCCGTTCCCCCGTACCTGCAGCACTATGAGGAGATAATGAGATGAAATACGATATAATACTTTCCGGTGTAGGAGGGCAGGGAGTTCTCTCCCTGGCCGCCGTTATCGCCACCGCCGCCGCCGATGCGGGGTTTAGGGTCCGCCAGTCCGAGGTTCACGGAATGGCTCAGCGTGGAGGAGCCGTAATGGCCCATATGCGTATTGCCGACGGTGATATCTACTCGGATCTGATCGGTCAGGGATGTGCCGATATGATCCTCAGCATGGAACCTCTGGAGAGTCTCCGCTATCTGAAGTGGCTCTCTCCCGAAGGGATTCTTGTCACCTCAACCAATCCGGTTATCAACATTCCCAACTACCCCGAAAAGGAAGAGCTTATCAGTGAACTGGAAAAGCTTGCCTCCTACAGACTTGTGGATGATGCGTCTCTGGCGAAAGAGGCCGGTTCCTCCAAAGCCGGTAATATGGTCATCGTGGGAGCCGCTTCCGATTCTCTTCCCGTGGATATGGACCATCTGAAGGGTGCCGTCAAGAAACTGTTCGGGCGTAAGGGTGATGCCATTGTCGAAACCAACTTCAAGGCTCTTGATCTGGGACGGTCGTCCAAATGACCCGCGGCCTGTACAGTGATGAGGAGGTGGAGCGTCTTGATCGTGAAGCCCTGAAGGCCCTGCAGCTGCTCCGTCTGAAGAAAACGGTCAGCACCGCTCTGACGACACCCTTTTACAAGGAACGTCTGAAGAAGGCGGGGATCTCTTCCGCCGAGGATATCCGCTGCCTGGAAGACATCCGTAAGATTCCCTATACCACCAAGGACGATCTGCGTGAGGCCTATCCTTACGGACTTCTTGCTGTAGACCATGAAGAGATTGTCCGCATGCATGCCTCAAGCGGAACCACCGGAACTCCGACGGTGATCTATCATACCCAGGGAGACCTGGACAACTGGACCAATATGACCGTCCGTTCCCTGAAGGCCACAGGCTGTCACAGGGGAGATGTCTTTCAGAATATGATGACCTACGGTCTGTTCACCGGAGGCATCGGTCTTCATTATGGTGCCGAAAGGCTGGGAATGCTTGTTATTCCGGCTTCCAGTGGAAATACAAGACGCCAGTTTCAGCTGATGAAGGACTTCGGTACCACCACGGTTCACGCCACACCCAGTTATATGCTCCATCTTTACTCCAGAATGGAAGAGATGGGTTACTCTCTTGACGACTTCAAGCTGGAAAGGGCCCTGATCGGAGCGGAACCTCACTCCGAAGAGATCCGTCAGAAGATTGAGGAACTGTTTAAAATCGACGCTTACAACTCCTATGGACTCTCCGAGATGAACGGACCTTCCGTGGCCTTCGAGTGTATGGAGAAGAGCGGTATGCATGTCTGGGAAGACGCCTACTGCATGGAGATTATCGACAGGGACAGCCTGGAACCCGTTCCCGACGGCGATGAGGGAGAGCTTGTTCTGACCATTCTTATCCGTACGGGGACTCCCATCCTCCGTTACAGGACCAAGGATCTTACCAGAATTATTCCCGAGCCCTGCGCCTGCGGCAGAAGCAGCCGGAGGATCACGAGGATCAAGGGGCGGACCGACGATATGCTGATTATCAACGGCGTCAACGTATTCCCCTCCCAGATTGAGGAGGTGATCATGAAGATGCCCGGCATCGGGACCAACTATCTGATCAAGGTCACAAAAGAGGGAACTCTGGACCGTCTTACCATTCAGACCGAGGTCCGTTCCGAGATGTTTACCGATGATGCCCAGGATCTTCATAAGCTGAGGAAGCGAATCACCGAGGAAATTTCCGCGTTCATCACCATACGTCCGATAGTGGAGCTTCACGAACCCGGATTCCTGCCGGTTCAGCAGGGTAAGGCGATTCGTGTCGTGGATGAAAGGAACGGAACTTTCTGATAGATCCGTAGTCAGGCCGTGCAGTCCGCCCCGACGGCGGATTCCGGTAATCCTATCCGCTCCTGAACTGACCGGCAGGTCGGTCGGCGGCGGGTTCTTGTGTTTCTACAGGCCGCGGCATTGTCCGCGCCCCCGGCTTAGGCCATATAATTCAGCAGGAGGAATCGTAATGATATGGAATAAAAACGCAGAATGCGACAACCTGGAGGACCGGAAGGTTCAGCAGCTTTACAGACTGAAAAAGCTGGTCCGGCATGTGTATGAGAATGTCCCTTTTTACAAAAAGAAATTTGACGACGCCGGTGTGAAACCCGATGATATCAAGACCATGGAAGATATTGCCAAGCTGCCTTTTACCACCAAGGATGAGCTGCGGGATACCTATCCCTACGGTCTGGTCGCCTGTGATCAGAAAGATATCGTTGAGATCCATACCTCCTCCGGAACTACGGGCACACCCGTTCTGGCGGCGTATACCAGGAATGATATGGATATGTGGGGCGAGGTTATGGCCCGCTGCCTCTGTATGGCCGGCGGTACTCCCGAGGATGTGGTTCAGAACGGTTACGGCTACGGTATGTTCACCGGCGGACTGGGAGTTCACTACGGTTCCCACAAGCTGGGCTGTATGACGATTCCCGTCTCATCGGGGAACACCAAGCGGCAGCTGATGCTGATGCGGGATTTCAAATCCACCATGCTGACCTGTACCCCTTCCTACTCTCTCTATATGGCCGAAGCCGCCAAGGAGATGGGCATCGACTTCAAGGATCTTTCCCTGAAGGCCGGTATATTCGGCGCCGAGCCCTGGAGCGACAATATGCGGAAGGAGATCGAGGAGAAGTTGAACCTCAAGGCCTTCGATATCTACGGTCTGACCGAGATTGTCGGCCCCGGTGTTTCCAATGAGTGTGAGGCCCATAACGGACTTCATGTCAACGAAGACCACTTCTATCCTGAGATCATCGATCCCAAGACGGGAGAGGTTCTTCCCGAGGGGGAGAAGGGTGAGCTCGTTTTTACCACCATCACCCGAGAAGGGACCCCCATTATCCGCTACAGAACCAGAGACATCACCTGGCTCTGGCATGACGACTGCCCCTGCGGACGAAGCACCGTCAAGATGCACCGTCTGCTGGGCCGTACCGACGACATGCTGATTCTCAGGGGAGTCAATGTCTTCCCCAGTCAGATTGAGAATGTCCTGATGCGCATCGAAGAGACCGAGCCCCATTATCAGATCGTGGTAGACCGGGGTGAAAGCCATCTGGATGAGGTGGAGCTGCATGTGGAAGTGGAGCCCAGCTTCTTTACTGATGAGACCAAGGATCTTGAACGGATTAAAAATAAAATTGCAGCAGAAATCAAGCAGGAACTGGGGATCGCTGTTATTATTAAACTTGTGGAACCCAAGTCCATAGCCCGTTCCGAAGGCAAGGCCAAGCGGGTCATTGACAAGAGAACCCTGTAGACTCCACTGCCGGGAAGCTGTTTCCCGGCGGGGCATTATGATAACTGAATATTAAAGGCCCTTAGGCCCTATGCAAGAAAATCACCAAAGTTCCGAAGGAGCTTTGGCAGCAGAAAAGGAGCGTACTATGAAAGTTAAGCAGATTTCCGTATTCCTTGAAAATAAAAACGGACGCCTCTCCGAGGTTACCCGTATACTCGCCGAGGCCAGGATCAGCCTCAGAGCCGTGTCCATCGCCGATACCGCCGATTTCGGCATTCTTCGTCTGATCGTTGAGGAGCCCGATCGCTGTCTGAAGCTTCTTCAGGAGAACAGTTTTACCGCCCGGGTAACCGAGGTTATTGGTGTGCGGATCAACGACAGAGCCGGCGCCCTTCACGATGTGATGCAGATCTTCGAGGATAACAACGTCAATATCGAATACCTCTACTCCACCATGATGCTGATGGAAGACAAGGTCGTTATCATGTTCAAGGTCGAAGATATCGATCACGGACTGAATATCATCAAGCAGAACGGCATGGAAGCCATCACCGCATTTTGAACAGCTTTAACTCCGTCCGCTCGGAACATCTGAACTCCCACGGGTATCTCTTCGGTGGACAGATGCTTTACTGGGTGGACGAACTGGCATGGCTGACGGCGGCCCGGGACTTTCCGGGCTATCGTCTGGTCACCCGGGGAATGGACAGAATCAGTTTTGAAAAGGCCGTTCCCAACGGCTCCATTCTCCGCTTCCATATCCTGCCGGCCAGGCAGGGAGAGAGTTCAATACAGTATGCCGTGGATGTGTACGCCGATGCTCCCGGTGCGGAAACGGAGGTTCTCGTCTTTTCCACCAAGGTGACCTTTGTCAGCGTTGGCTGCGACGGAGGCAAAGTTGTGCTTCCCGGGAAGGGAAAGCTGCGCTCTCAGCTGGAGGATATTCCTCCTGTGCCTTCCGACTCTTCCGGCGGGCCCGGTCGGTGTTGTGATGAATAAGGAGGCATGATTATGATCAAATCTGAAATCCATGCCGGTGTCTGCGGTTTCAAAACCATAATAAGGGCAGAAAGTGATGACAGGCAGCATGCCCGTCTCGATATTAAATCCGGATGTGCCGATATACAGGCCATGGCGGATGAGCTGAAAGAGGTTGACGCCTATACGGCCTGTTTCGGTCCCCTCTGTGATTCCGTTGTCTACAAGCTGGCCTCCCGTCACTGTTCTCATGCCGCCTGTCCCGTCCCTTCGGGTGTGATCAAGACCATAGAAGCCGCCTGCTCCCTGGCTCTTCCGGCAGATGCTGAAATAAAAATCACCAAAGAGTAGCCCTTCTGCGACAGCTTTTCTCTCTTTTCATTGTCAGGTCTCCGGGGAAGGACTATACTGCCACTCATGAGTCGATACCGCGTTGTAATTACAGATAATCTTTTTGACGACTGCCTTGTGGAAGAGGAGGTCTTCCGGGGAGCTCCCGTGGATCTTGAAGTGTACAGGGGCCTTTCCCGGTCAGAACTTCTGGAGAAGGTTAAAACCGCCGACGCTCTTCTGGTCAATATGATCCGGGCGGACCGCGAGTTCATCTCCGTTCTGGAACGCTGCCGCATCATTTCCCGCTATGGAATCGGTTATGACAATGTGGATGTGGAAGCTGCGGCGGAAAAGGGGATACCCGTCGGTATCGTGCCCGAGTACTGCACCCTGGAGGTCGCCGAGCATGCGGCGGCTCTTCTGCTTTCCGCGGCAAGGCGGATTCCCCAGCGCCACGAACTGGTGCGCAAGGGGCATTGGCGGGACTCTCCGGGCCACTCCCTCTATAGAATCAGGGGCAGTGTCCTGGGAATCCTGGGCTACGGCCGTACGGGACAGGCACTGCATACCCAGTTGAGAGGGTTCGGTTTCAGCCGTATCCTGGTTCACTCCCGCGGACTGGCTGAAGGAACCCGTCTGGAAAACGGCGCCGAGGCTGTCAGTATGGAACAGCTTTTAAAGGTATCGGACTATGTTTCGGTCCATCTCCCGCTGAACGAAGAGACCAGATCCATGCTGAATGAAAAACGTCTTCATATGATGAAGGAGGGGGCCGTGCTGGTGAATACCGCCCGGGGCGGCATCCTCGATGAGACGGGGCTCTTCCGGGCTCTGACCTCCGGTCCCTTAAGAGCTGCGGCCCTGGATGTTCTGGTCTCCGAACCGCCTCAGCAGGATAACCCCCTGCTGCGGCTGGATAATGTGGTCATCAGCGACCACGAGGCTTACTATAGCGAACAGTCTGTGGTGGATCTTAAAAGAAAGACAGCCGAGAATGTCTTGGCGGTCCTGGAGACGGGACGGCCGGTCGATGCCGTCCCGCTCTGATCTCTTTTTGAACGTGTTATTCAGAAGTTTTCAAACCCATCGTCATCCGTCTCGGGCACGATCATCCTGCTGTTGAGGGCAACGGGCTCATTGCGGGATTCCTCAATAGCCGGGGCTTCGGCCCGGAGAGGGAGAGCTGCTGCTGAGGCAGAAACGCCCAGTTTGAAAAAGCCCACCGCCTGATTCATACCGGCCGCCTGGGCATCAAGCTCTTCGGCCATGGCCGCCAGCTCTTCCGAGGCGCTGGCGTTCTGCTGCACCACCGAATCCAGGGTCATCATGGCCGTATTGATCTGTTCCGCACCTTTGGACTGTTCCATGCTGGCCGAGGAGATCTCCTCCACAAGGTCGTTGGATTTTTTCATGGAGGGGATGATCTGCTGTATCTGTGAGTGTGCCTCTTCGGCATGGCCCACACTGCTTGTGGCAATCTCAGTGATCTGTTCCGCAGCTTTACCGCTGTTCTCCGCAAGCTTTCTGATCTCCGTGGCTACTACGGAGAAGCCTTTCCCCGCCTCTCCGGCACGGGCCGCCTCGATGGCCGCATTCAGGGCCAGCATATTGGTGCTCCGGGCGATATCCTGGACGACAGTGATCTTCTCGGCAATATCTTTCATGGCATCCATGGTGTTCCTGACGGCAACGGCTCCTTTCTCAGAATCGCTGGAGACCTGTTTGGCCATGATATTGGACTGGTTGGCATTGGCCGCATTCTGCTGGATATTGGAGTTCAGCTGCTCCAGGGAGGCTGAGACTTCTTCCATATTGGAGGCCTGCTCAGATGTTCCTGTAGAGATGGACTGGGACGTGGCGGCTATCTGCTGACTTGCCTTGTTCACCTGGCTTGAAGACTCCTGGATATCCGTCAGCACCCCTCGGACTCTCCCCACCATCTGTTCCAGGGCGTTGCCCAGCTGTCCTATCTCGTCCTTCTGGTTGACTCCCAGTTCTCTGGTGAAATCGCCCTCTGAAAGGGCATTGGCATAGGCCACCCCCTTTCTCAGCGGCTCATTGATGCTCCTGGTCAGGATGAAGGCCAGGACCCCACCTGTCGCAAGGGCGGCGAAAACAAAGATCAGGAGAATGCTGTAGGTCCGGGATTCAAGGGCAAATACAAAGTCGCTGAGAAGGAGGGCTGTTTCATCGGCGATTTCGGCCGCCCTGACCCCCTCCTCCGAGCCTTGGGCAACGGCCTCGGCCACATCCTTTTCTGCCGCTGCATAATTGTCTACCAGAAGGGCATATCGGTCAAAGGGTATTCTGACGGTAGCAATGGTTTCCCGTCCGCGGTCCGTGGTGAACAGCTCTTCCGCACGTGAGAGCTGATTGTCGAATTTTTCCATCTCCCGGTCGAGGTTGGTGAGATTGTCTTCGCTAGGATTGGAAATATACATCCACAGGCTGCTGTCGATCCTGGCCCACTGTTCAGACATATCGAAGACCAGAACAAGATTCCCTGTCAACAGGGCCCGTCCCCTCCGGACCTGCCCCCCGGCAAAGATCCCGTCGGTTACATCGACGGCGAAACTTTCAAGACCTTCCAGTTCTTCTGAGATTCGGGCTGCCGCTACGGATCTTTCCTTTGCGATCTCTTTCATCCTCTGAACAGCCAGAACGATCTGTTCCAGGGCCTCCTGATACCGGCTCAGACTCTGGGAGATCTCCTCTCCCCTGGTCTCAATTCTCTGATCATAAAAAGAAGAGCTTCTGTTAATCTCAAGCATCCGGTTGATGGCGTCTCCGGATGCCGTGAGCCTCTCCCTGACGGTCTCCATATGGGAACTGTCTTCCGTATAAACCAGCTTCAGGCCTGCCTGGCGGGCTTCTCCCAGTCTGATAACCGTAGTTTCGATGGTCTCGATTTCCTGGTGGGCCAGCTGTACTGTTTTGAGGCTGTTGTGGCTCAGTAATCCAAGAACGGCCATCAGAATCAGGATGGCTGAAAAACTGAGGGCCAGTTTGAATCCGATCTTCATGTCTTTGAGTTTCATGTTTTTGTCTCTCTCCACACAAAATTCCGGAGTTGCTCCGGGGATGGTTTACCGGAATCCGTTTTTCTGTTCTTTGACGGTCTTGATGCCTTAAACGTTTTGTAACCGGATATAATAATCGTATTACTGAAACATTCGTTTATCAATAAGAAAAATGCCTGGATGTTAGAAATAGGTAAAAAAAGAAGACAAATGTATATTATTGATCTGGTAATGTATGAGGAGGAAGAGACCGGCAAAGGAGCCGGTTTTTTAAGCTTGCTTCCAGCCCGTCCGGCTGGTCAGAACTCTCTGTCTGCAGTCTTTTCGTCGGTGATACTGTTATCCCGGGATATAGAGGATGGAAACGTCCTCGCCCGTACGGCTCTGGTTTTTCTGAAAGTTCAGGGGATCGGGAACAGGCTCTCCGTCAATCAGGAAGTAATAGGCGTAGCGTCCCGGTTTAATAGAGAGGGTGGCACTGTAGAATCCCGGCTCCCTCTCTCTCAAGGCTGTCATATAGGGATCCCAGCGGTTGAAGTCTCCGGCAAGGTAGACTCTTTTACCGGGGGCTGTTTTTATATAGAACTCAACCGTACCCCGCTCATCTTTCAGGACGGGACTCAGCTGACGGGCTCTCTGTTCGGGAGGAAAGGTGAGTCTTGAGAGAAACAGACCGTTCCGGTCCCGGACTCTCTGAGCGTTCTCGGGATCCTCAATCCATATTCCGTCTATGATGATTCTGTAATCCACGATTTCATCACGGGGGAGGGGGAGAACCAGAAAGTAAACTCCGTGGCTGTTTTTCTGGTAGCTATGGATGGTCTGGAAGCTGTCTGTGGAAAAAGCGGCCCCAACAAAACGGACCTGGTTTCTCGGTTTTGCCGTGAGGATCAGATACTCCCGCCATACTTCAGGAGAAGAGGCTTTGGTTATTCCTGTTATCTTCAAATGAAGATTGATATCGTTGACTTCGAATGCAGGGAGAGTCAAAGTCGTAAGGGTAAAGAGGATTATTAGTGAGACTCTGTTTTTCATCATACTGTTCCTATGTTATATTTTCGGAACGGAGCCCGGACAGATTAAGAGAAGGTGTGAAAAAACTTTTGTCCCCTCCTTTATATGCCGAGACTGTAATAAGAAGTACCTATGCCTACACGGGAAGAAATTGACGGATTTAAACAGAAAATCAATCTCTGGGGTGATGAACCGGCCATAATGGAAGCTCTGGGAGAGCGCATTGAAGATGTGTTACCTCCCGAGCCTACGGCCGAGGAATCTCTCAATCTGGATGAGCTGGAACAGGATGAGCTCTCCATGGATGATTTTCTCAGTCAGGTGGGACTTGAGGAAAACGAGGGGGATAATACTAATCCTGATGAGGATGAGCTTCTCCTTCCTCTGGATGATCTTGATGATGTGCCCGCTGCAGACGGAGTCCCCGATATACCCGATACAAAAATACCAGAAGAAGACTATTCTCTGCCCGACGACTTCGGTGATCTGGGGCTGGATGGGATTGAGGGCTCTCCCGGGTCAGAAGGGGGGGGCGAGGACGACTTCCTCTCCGGACTCGATGATTTTTTGACCGGAGGCACTGAAGAGCCTGCCGGATCGGAAGAGTCGGGAGCCGGGGATATCTTTTCCGGCCTGGAGGATCTCGGGGGAGAGGAAGAGCTTTTCGGCCTGGAGGATCTGGGGGGAGAGGAAGAGCTTTCCGGCCTGGAGGATCTCGGGGGAGAGGAAGAGCTTTCCGGCCTGGAGGATCTCGGGGGAGAGGAAGAGATTTTCGGCCTGGAGGATCTCGGGGGAGAGGAAGAGATTTTCGGCCTGGAGGAACTGGGCGAAGAGGAAGAGCTTCCCGGCCTTGAGGAACTGGGAGGAGAGGAAGAGCTTCCCGGCCTTGAGGAACTGGGAGGAGAGGAAGAGCTTCCCGGCCTTGAGGAACTGGAGGGAGAAGAAGAACTTCCCTCTCTGGAAGACGCGGATGACGGTCTTGAGGACGGCTTCGAACTGGGTGCTCCCGGAGAAGAGCTCGACCTGACTCCTGATGAGGAGATCCCGGAGCTGGGAGCCATGGAAGATCTCTCCATGGAAGAGGAAGACGGGGGAGCCCAGTTTTCCCTGGGTGATTTTGGTGAGGAGTTCAACTTTCAGGAAGGGATCAGCTTCGATGATGATATGGATGCCTCCCTGGACAGTCTCGATACACTGGACGACACCTTCCTTATGGATGATTCCGAGGATCTTGAGCTTGAGGAAGAAGAGAAGTTTGAGATCAGCGAAGAGGATCTGGATTCCATACAGGAGAGCCTGCGGCATCTGCCTCTCAACCTTAAAATCGCCATTCAGAACAGTCTGGCTGAAGCCGATGATCTGACGGGCGTCCGTTACAAAAAGCTTATTTCCATGCTGATCAAGGGAAGCTCGCCCCGTCAGATCAATACGGAATACTTTAATATTACCGGTAAGAAAATAGAGCTTCCCCGCGGGTATCTCAAACAGTCCGGACAGGACTTTGAAAGAAAACGCAGCGGGTTTCTCTATCAGTTCTCAGAAAAGGGCTGGCCCTTTGTTCGTCTCTTCTCTGTTATCCTTCTCTTTCTGGGGCTTACGGTTTATCTCAGCTTTCATTTTCTCTACCGTCCTGTTCAGGCCCTTATCTACTATAATAAGGGAATAGAATCCATTGGCAGGGACGAGTTTGATGAAGGGGAGGAGTTTTTCAGAAAAGCTTATTTCGGATGGAGTCTGGGGGCCCTGGATATTGAAGGCTGGCGGCAGAAGAAGCGGTTCCTCGAGTATGCGGACGCTTACAGTGACCGGCGGGCCTATCCGAATACCGTGATGATGTATGAAGGTCTGATAGGCGAGTATCCCGAGTATGTAAAGGGCTATCTTGAATACGGCCGTTTCCTGAGTTTTATCAAGGGAGACTATCCGAAGGCCGTTGAGATCCTTTCCATGGGATTGAACCGGGACATGTATAATTATGATCTTATGCTTGCCCTCGGGGACAGCTACTTCAACTGGTCCGAGGAGGAGCCTGAAAAACTTGAGGATGCCCGTTTTCAGTATGCTACCGCCCTGTCCCGGAATGACGGAAAAGATGAGGTCCTGCTGCGGATGCTCAGTTACTTTCTCCGGGTGGGTGATGATGAAAATATCGATATTCTGAGTAATATCTACACCAAGAAGAGTTCCATCAAGGGTGATACGGCCTATACAGCCCGGGTCCTTTCGGATCTGGGAGGGTACTACATCGATAAAAACCAGGTCAGCGATGCCAAGGATCTTCTCTTCAAGGCGGAAAGCATTGATGTGAGCGTTCCCGAGGTTCACTATCAGCTGGCCCGCTATTTCAGAAGAACCTATAACACCGATCAGGAGAAAAGAGCTCTTCAGAAGGCCCTTTACTATATGGATCAGACCCAGCTCCTGAATCGATCCAGAATTGTCAAGAAAATCGGCGTCTACCGCCGCCGGGGTGAGATCAGCTACTCCGTAGGGAATTTCGAGGATGCTGAAGTGGAATTTGAGGCGGGGATCCGTCTTCTGGAAGACAGTCAGCTGAGAGGACTGATCGGCAGCAGTCCCGAACAGGGAGAGCTCTATGCCGATATGGGCACCCTCCACTATGAGGTCTACGATGATCTTGACGGGGCTCTCCGTTACTATGAACTGGCCGGAGACAATCTTTACGAAACGGGGGGGATCGCCTACAGAAAGGGGGTTATCCACTACAGCAGGGAGCGCTACGACCGGGCTGTTCTGGAGTTTGAAAAGGCTCTTGAGGATATGATTGATCCTAGAAATACCCGTTTCGCCCTGGCGAATACTCTGGTTCACAGACAGAATCTGTTCGGGGCCAGAACACAGTATATGGAGATCCTCCGGGACCTGAAACGGGAAGAGAGCTCTCTGCCCTATCTGGTTCCCGAAGATATTCTGGAACACCGTTCTCTTGTCAACCATTTTATTCGCGTCTACAACAACCTGGCCTATGTGGATTACGCCCTCGCGAAGAGGAGTTCCGACCCTTCCCGTCAGAGTCAGGCTCTTCTCTCCCTTACGAAAGCCGCCGACTATGCGGACCGCCTGGACAGAGACCCCGAGACAATGGAAAGAAGCCGTCCCGAGGACAGCCTGGTCTTCCAGAACACCATGGCCGTGGTCAAGCCCGTTCCTGAAAGCGAAGTCCATATGTTTGATGAAATACCCCGGACGCCCGACGAACTGTTAAGCCGCTGAACCTGCCCTGTTCCTGTGGGGGCATAAAAAAGCCGACGGTAGATTTACCGCCGGCGCAATCACTTTCAAATAAACTTTAAATCAGGACCGGACATCCACCATCCAGCCGTAGCGGTCCTCGACAACTCCGTACTGAATCCCCTTGAGTTCGTGGAGCAGGGACATGGAGAGCTCTCCGGGGGTTCCGCCGCTGAACTCGGCTCTTTTTCCGTCATGGGTCAGAGAGCAGATGGGTGTAATTCCGGCGGCCGTTCCTGTCACGAAACATTCGGCGGCCTCGGACATCACTTCCTCCACAGCCAGTTTCCTCTCTTCCACCCTGACACCACGGTCCGATGCCAGCTGAATGATGCTTTTTCTGGTTATTCCCGGCAGAATCGTGTCTCCCAGGTCAGGGGTTACGAGAGTGCCGTCCTTAAGCAGAGCGAAGAAGTTACAGGACGAGCCCTCTTCAATGTATTTTCTCTCTTTGGCATCCAGGAATACCGCTTCCATAAATCCGGCCTGTACGGCCTTGGTCTTGGCAAGACAGGAGCTGACGTAGTTGGCGTCACACTTTATCCAGCCCGTACCGTTGGGGGTTGCCCGCACCATATCGGTTGTGGTGGCATCGTACTTGTCCGTGGAGAAGTAGGCGGTTACATTGGTGTTGACTACAACAAGCCAGGGATGATGGGAGAGGGATATTCCGATTCCCGGTTCTGACCAGGTAAAGGGCCTGATATAAACGGCTCCGGCGGAGAGAAAATTATCCTTCTCCCAGGCAGGATCGTATTTAATGGTAAAGCCAAGCTCTGCATTGCGCCCGGCGCTGCCCAGAATGGCATCGGTACAGAGAGCCTCATCTACGGCGGGCATCCCCAGCCCCTTCATGGAGCGGGCCATGCGGGCGGAGTTCTCATCGGGACGAAAAACCTTGAGGCCTCCGTCTTTCTGGGGGAAAGCCTTGACCCCTTCGAAGCATCCCAAACCGTACTGGCTGGTGTAGTTGACGAGGGGCAGCTGGGGAAAGGAGTTTCTTTTCTGCTGCAGAGCATTATGCTCCTCTTCGCTCAGGGAGGCCTCCTCGGCGGCACTCAGATGTTCAAGTTCTATAAAATCCCCCGACCAGTTCTCTTCGTATTTTCCAACATAAACCCAGGGGTGAATGGACAGTGTAAAAGCCATAATACAGCTCCTTCAGTAGAAATTCAGTGTTTAATACCATATTATTATGTAATATCAGAATAGTCGAGCCGGATGAATGTGCATTTTTTACAGGAATACATCCCGCCGGGAACAAAGGACTTTCGGCCCTATCCTAAGAAATCACCAGTTTTCCGGTGGAGACCTGGTAGAGTAAAAGGAGTAAACATTATGGTAGATCATGTAATAATTATGGCGGGGGGGGCCGGCAAGAGGCTCTGGCCCGCATCCAACAGCAGTAAACCCAAACAGTTTATGACCGTTCAGGGGGAAGAATCCCTTTTTCAGGGCACAGTCAACCGTGCCGCTTCTCTGGGTATTGACGGAAAAATCCTGGTGGTAACCCATAAAGACCATATACGGGCCGCCCTTGAGGACAGCCGCTCACTCCCTGCCGAAATCCGTAGAAAAATGGTTCTCCTGGCCGAGCCGGAAGCCCGCAATACCGGACCCGCCCTTGCCTATGCGGCCGCCTGGCTGAAAGGACATGCGGGAGGAGAGGACTCTTCGGCCCTTGTTCTTGCGGCGGATCATCTTATCAGAGATATTGATGGGTTTGCCCGTGATGTGGAGTCCGCCTCGGTTCTGGCGGAGAGGGGCAGCCTCGTCGTATACGGCATCAGACCGGACTTCCCTTCCACAGGCTACGGCTATATTGAAGCAGGAGAAGAGGATGCTCCGGGGTTCAAGGTTCGTTCCTTTAAGGAGAAACCCGATCAGAAAACGGCAGAGACCTTTCTGGACGCAGGAAACTACCTGTGGAATTCCGGGATGTTTACCTACAGGCTCTCTGTGTTTCAGGATGAATTGAGGAAGGGCACTCCCGCCATGCAGACCCCCTTCGACGGTCAATATGGAGGGCCGGAATCCTATGTGGAAAATGATGTCACCGTTGTCATGCCCGACGGGCCCTTGAGCGAGCTCTATGCCTCCCTGCCCCGGGACTCTGTGGATTATGCTCTTATGGAAAAAAGTTCTCTTATCTCCATGGTCCGTTCCGGATTCGACTGGAACGATGTGGGCAGCTGGGATATTATCGCAGATCTGAATCCTCCGGCGGAACAGCCTGTCTTTGAGGCGGAGAGCGAAGGGAACTTCGTCTACTCTGATATTCCTGTAGCCCTTTGCGGTGTGGAAAATCTGATAGTGGTGATAAAGAACGGAAAAGCCCTGATCTGCCGGAAAGGGGAGTCCCAGCTGGTAAAAGACGCCGCTGTAAACCTGGGTTGAAAAAAAGAGCCGGGACAGTCTCGTCCCGGCGTCTTTTCTGCAGGAATCAATGCCTGGCTCTGAAGTCTGATTCTTCTAGCAGCAACCGCATCCGCAGGATCCGGAATCCTGAAGACTGACTTTCTTTTCCAGGCTCTGAGACAGAAGGGGAACAATCTGTTCAGGACTCAGAAGCTTCCCTGTGCTGACAACCTTACCATCCACAACCAGAGCGGGGGTGGACATGACCTGATAGGCCAGAATGTCTTTCATATCCTGTACTTTTACGATTTCCGCTTCAACGCCGGCGTCCTTTACGGCCTCTCTTGTATTGGCTTCCAGAGCCTGGCACTTGGCACATCCTGATCCCAGTACTTCAATCTTCATCACTGTAACTCCTTAATCTCATATTGTATTCATTCAGGCAGTCCCCATCGGGGAACCGCCGTGTATGGCTAGAAAACCAGGTTGAATATCCATCCGGCCACTGTGAAGAAAAACAGAAGCATCAGGAAGAAAATAACCAGCAGCCGGGGCTTCATCACCTGTTTGAGCATCATAAACTCAGGGAAGCTGGCAGCCACCACGCTCATCATAAAGGCCATGGTGGTTCCCACGGGCAGTCCCTTGGCCAGCAGGGTTTCGGCTATGGGTATGATACCGCTGGCATTGGCGTAAAGGGGGATTCCCAGTACTACGGCGGAAGGGACGGTCCACCAGTTGTGGCTTCCCAGATGTGAGGTGATAAACTCCTCGGGAACGAATCCGTGGAGAGCGGCTCCCAGGCCCACGCCGATAATGATCCACTTCCAGATTCTGCCGACGATTTCTTTCAATTCATATTTGGCGAAATCATGGCGGTCCCTGAAGGTCAGTTTCTTTTTTTCGTATTCCCTGTCTCCGCCCTTCATATCCATGGCCTGCTGTCCCAGGGCGGTCAGATGCTTCTCCGCCTTGATGGTATCTATAAAGAAGCCCCCCAGAATACCGGCGGCCATACCTGTAACCACGTACAGGATCGTAAACTTGAGGCCCAGGATAGAGCCCAGAAGGACGATGGCCACCTCATTGATCATGGGGGACGTGATCAGGAAAGCCATGGTGATGCCCAGAGGAATCCTTGCGGAGGTGAATCCCAGAAAGAGAGGGATGCTGGAGCAGGAGCAGAAGGGGGTGACTGCCCCGAAAAGGGAAGCCAGCAGATAGGCGACTCCCCGGTGCCTGCCCTGGAGATAGTGTCTGACCCTTTCGCTGTCCACCCCGGCCCTGAGCAGGGCAATCAGGTAGATCATTATAAAAAGCAGGACGAAAATCTTGCTGATGTCTTCGATAAAAAAGTGTACCGAACCGGACCATCGTCCTGCGGGATCCATGTTCAGTAGAGAGTATGTCAGAGAATCTGCCAGAATGGTGAAAATCTTCATCTGATCTCCTAATGTTTCGATGTTTAGCTAAATGTACTGTTTTAGTATTGCTTTGGCAAGCCCTTTCTGGTATTTTTTAAACATGAAAGATCTTGTAAGCCGTTTCAAGGCTCTGGGAGAGACCAACCGTTTTCGCATCTGCATGATGCTTCTGGAGAAGCCCCTCTGTGTATGCGAACTGCTTTCGGTGCTGGAGATCGCCGGAGGAACCCTGTCCAACCATCTTAAGATTCTGAAGAATGCAGGACTGATTGATCAGCGAAAGGACGGGAAGTGGGTGGAGTATTTTATTGCTGATGAGAAGGCTATGGCCTTTCTCCGCAGCGCTTCATCCTTTGCCGTAAACGATAGTCGGATTGAAGCCGACAGGACTGTTATTTTGAGCTCAACACGTGAAAGCTGTACCTCCGGCAGCTGCTCTACCAAGGCGGGCTGAAAGCCTCAGGGCAGCAGTTCCCTGTTGATATTGCTCATGGCTCGGTACATATTGTACTTCAGGCTGTCTTTACCGGCCGTCAGTTCCTGAAGCTGCCGGGCCGCAATCTCCCGGCGTGAATCATCTCCCTGCCAGGGGCAGTGCCTGGCCGGTATCTTCCATTCCTTCTCTTTGATAAATTCCTCGATCAAGTGTTCCTGGATCAGACACAAGGGGCGGATCATTTTCAGGCCCTTTCCATAATCCAGCAGGGGAGGCATGGCCGCTGTTTCCCCCTTCCAGATCATATTCATCAGCAGGGTACAGAGGATATCGTCCATATGATGCCCCAGGGCCACCGCCTGATAGTGTTCTTCCCCCGCGTAGCGGAGAAGAGCCTCCCGCCTCTTGCGGGCGCAGATAAAACAGTTCGGATCTTCTCCCTGTCTGAGACTGCTCCTTATGGGCTGGTCGAGAACGGTCAGCGGTATCTTCCACTCGGCCATCATGATCTCAAGGGCCGGTGCCAGGGCCGGAGGGTGGACCTCCGAACGGACATGGAGGGCATGAACCGAAAAGGGTATGGGGAAGGAACCGGCCATGCGGCCCAGAAACCAGGCCAGGGCCAGAGAGTCTTTTCCCCCCGACAGGGCCATAAGAATCCGGTCGCCGGGAGAGATCATAGTGTATTCCATCAGGGCCCGGCTCAGCCGTTTGGAGAGGAGGCCCTGTCTGCTTTTTGCCATATGGACTATGAGTATAGAGGCTCCCCCGGTCGTGAGCAAGCTGTTCTGAGCCGGTTTTGCTGTGTAGGAATCAGCGTTTAAAGATCATCAGGCTTCCCGCCGCACACATCAACGAGCCCGAACTCCGGTTTAAAACACGGACGCCCCGGGGACTGCGCACCAGCTTACCGGTACGGGCGGCCAGGGCCGCGTAGGCGACCATGACGAGGCTGAGAACAAAACTGACGATCAGGGCCGCCTGCATAATCCCCGTCAGGCTCAGGCTTTTCAGGTCCATAAAGGCCGGGAGGAAGCTGCAGTAGAAGAGGATGACCTTGGGATTGGACAGGGTTATAATCAGTCCCTCCATATAGCAGGCCGCAGGAGATCTGTTCTCTCTCTCCGATTCCGCGGCAGGGTCTTCACCGGCCTCCGCCGCAGGGCTGCTGAGAAAGGCCCTGATACCCAGGAATATGAGATAGAGGCCTCCGGCAATGCGGACCCCCGTAAAGAGACCGTTTACATTCTGAGCCAGCCAGGTCAGACCGTTCAGGGCGAAGCTCAGATAAAGCAGGTCCCCCGTAACGATACCGGCGATCAGGACCAGGGCCTTCCGGAAGCCCGAGTTCAGGGTCCGTCCCAGTACGGCGAATACTCCCGGTCCCGGTGTAACGGCAAGCACGGTCATGGCGCCGGCAAAACTCAACATGGACAGCATGGTCATAAGGCCTCCTCACAATATTAAAGAATCAGGAAATGGCGTGGATCTGTTTCAGGAACTCCCGGGTCCTTTCGTTTTCGGGATTCGAGAAGAACTTCTCGGGGACCTGGCGTTCCACAATCTGTCCCTCGTCCATAAAGATGATGTGGTCCGCCACGCGGCGGGCAAAACCCATCTCATGGGTGACGCAGAGCATGGTCATTCCTTCTTCCGCCAATGTTACCATAACGTCCAGAACCTCGTTAACCATCTCGGGGTCCAGGGCGGACGTGGGTTCGTCGAAGAGCATGATCCTGGGCTGCATACAGAGGCTCCTCGCAATGGCGGCGCGCTGCTGCTGTCCTCCCGAAAGCTGGGTGGGAAACTTGTAGGCGTGCTCGGCGATGTTGACCCTCTTCAGGTACTTCCAGGCCAGTTTGTTCGCCTCTTTCTGGGGCATCTTGCGGAGCCATATGGGAGCCAGGGTCAGGTTCTGCAGTATGGTCAGATGGGGGAAAAGGTTGAAACTCTGGAACACCATGCCCACCTCCTTGCGGATGGCCGAGACGTCCTTTGTATTCTCCGTCAGCTCATGACCCATAACGTTGATGCTTCCCTGCTGGTGCTCCTCAAGGCGGTTGATACAGCGGATCAATGTGGATTTTCCCGATCCCGAGGGACCGCAGATG
The DNA here is from genome assembly GCA_963556075.3 of Oceanispirochaeta sp. Taxonomy (GTDB): domain Bacteria; phylum Spirochaetota; class Spirochaetia; order DSM-2461; family DSM-2461; genus Oceanispirochaeta. The sequence continues at coordinate 1,912,253 of CAUVYB020000002.1, forward strand.
ACGATTTTTTCTCCGCTGGATACATTCAGATTCACATCGGTGAGGACATGGAAGTCGTCGTACCATTTGTTCAGATTCTCGATGGAGATGATAAAATCATTCTTATCAGCTCCGGGGACTTTATTCTTGTCTACGGCCACAGCCGGTCGTTCCATGGTTTCTATCATTCTGTAACTCCTGTCATTGCCGCGGTGGCGGGCAGTTTGTTGGCTTTCTCCTCAAGCCTGTAGGTAAGTCGTGATACGGTGAAGCAGATGACCCAGTAGAGGATACCTGCAAAGATAAGTCCTTCCGGCTCCATGCCGAGCCAGTTGCTGTCGCTGGCCAGGGGACTGACGATTCCCAGAAGATCGAACATTCCGATGATCAGAACCAGGGTCGTGTCCTTGAGGAAGGAGATGGAGATGCCTCCGATATTGGATATGGTCAGTTTCAGGGCCTGGGGAAGGATGATCAGGTAGGACTGGAGTCCAAAGCGGAATCCAAGGGCATCGGCGGCCTCATACTGCCCTCTGGGGATGGCCTGGAGCCCTCCCCTGATAACCTCGGCCAGATAGGCGGACTGGAACATGGTCATTCCGACGATAACCCTGAAAATCTTGTCCAGTGCCGTGCCGTTGGGGAGGAAGAAAGGCACGACCACGGAGGACATAAAGAGGATGGTGATCAGAGGAATGCCCCTGAAAAATTCGATATAGGCGATGGACAGTCCCCGGATAACGGGCAGCCGGCTTCGTCTTCCCAGGGCCATAAGAATCCCCAGGGGAAAGGAGTAGAGCAGTCCCATCAGGGAGAGGATGAAAGTCAGAGTCAGTCCCCCCCAGTCGTTGGAGGAGATCTTCTCAAGGCCGAAGACGCCGCCGGACAGGAAGACCGCTATGATCAGTGGCCAGAGCAGCATCTGGGCTCCCATAATCAGGATCTTGTGATTTATCCTTTTGAAAAAGTAGGGAACCATGGTGGCCGCAATCAGAACAAAGGTCAGCGGAATCCTCCAGATCTGTTCCTTCGGGTAGAAGCCGAACATGAAGAAGCGTATCTTGGCGATGATAAAGGCCCAGGTGGCGCCGCCGCTCCGGGCCACGTCCCGGCTCTCTCCTGTCCAGACGGCATTAAAGAAGGCCCAGTCGGCGAACCATACGCTGATACGAACCACAAGGAAGGCCATGGCCAGGGTTAAAAGGGCATTGACAGGCGTATTGAAGAATTCCTTTTTCAGGATATTGATAATCTTTTTCATACGGTTCACAGGGGGATGTCCTCCTTGCTGATAACATCGCCTTTCTTGTTGATGATGGCCTTGTTGTACCAGTTCATAAGCAGGGATGTGATCAGTGAGATTGAAAGATAGGTGAGCATGACCATGGACATCACTTCCAGAGCCCGTCCGGTCTGATTCAGGGTCGTCCCCGCGAAGACGGAGGTCAGGTCGGGATAGGCGACGGCCATACCCAGGGAGGTATTCTTTATCAGGTTCAGATACTGGTTGGTCACAGGGGGAATCATGGTTCTCATGGCCTGGGGTATGATGATCAGCTGCAGCCGTCTCCAGGAGGGGAATCCCAGACTTTTGGCCGCTTCCAGCTGTCCTTTGGGTACCGACTGGATCGAGCTTCTGACGATTTCGGAGATATAGGTAGACGTATAGGTACTCAGAGCCACGACAACCGAGAAAAGCTCGGGCCGCAGGGTCATACCGCTGGAGAACTTGAACTTGGTGAGCTGGGGAAGGACCATATCGTAGGGTTTCATAACCATGGCCGCCAGAACAGGCAGCAGTACGATCAGCAGCTGAAGGGGCCACAGGCGTTTATGCACACCCCTCATGATCATCCTTTTCTTCACGGTCGATATGTAGATGATGGCGATGATACAGATGAACACCAGGAGGGTCCATGTATAGGCGTTCTCCTGAGGCAGAAAGGAGGGAACGGTTATTCCCCGGACATTGATATAGAGCCATTGTCCGATTTTGAAAGACTCCTTGAAGGGAGGCAGAACATTCAGAAAGACGACCTGGTACCAGAACAGGACATGGAGCATGGGCGGGATGTTTCGCAGCAGTTCCACATAGACCAGAGCGGTGCCGCTTATAAGTCTGTTCTTCGACATTCTCATAAGGCCGAAGATAAATCCCAGGAGGGTTGTCAGAATGATGCCGGCAAATGAGGCCAGCAGGGTATTGAGCAGACCGATGATAAAGGTCCGTCCGAAGCTGTCGGCTTCGGTATAGGAAATAAGACACTGGCTGATGGAGAAACCGGCGGTATCATCCATAAAGCCGAAACCTATCCCGATATTACGGGAGGTGATATTGGCAATGTAGTTGTATCCGAAATATGTGAAGAGACCCAGCAGGAGGAGGATCAGTCCCGTCTGGATCGCGATATTCCGGCTCTTGATTATATTCATGATGCACCTTTTTTAATGGAATCGGGTAAAGTCCGGAGCCTCAGGCCCCGGAGCTTTACCCGTACTGGAGGCATTAGCGGATGGGCATTCCGTACTGAAGACCGCCGTCTACCCACAGGGCGTTATAGCCTCTGCTGATATTCAGAGGGGATGAGGCGCCCAGGTTGCGGTCGAAGCTTTCACCGTAGTTACCGACCATCTTGATAATGTTGTAACCCCAGTCGTCGTTCAGGCCGTATCCTTCGGCGACGGCCCCTTCCACTCCAAGCATTCTCTTGACGTTGGGGTTGGTGCTGGAGGCTTTCATTTCGTCAACATTGGCAGAGGTCACGCCGTATTCCTCGGCATTGAGCATAACCATCAGGGACCAGGCTACGATGTCCAGCCACTGATCGTCACCCTCGCGAACAACGGGTCCCAGGGGCTCTTTGGAGATTACCTCGGGAAGCATGATGAAGTTCTCGGGGTCTTTGAACTTGGTTCTCAGGGCGTAGAGCTGTGACTGGTCGCTGGTGACCGCGTCGGCACGGCCGGCTTCCAGGGCGGCGGAGGCCTGGTCGTTCTTTTCAAATGTGATCAGCTCCAGTTCCATTCCCTGTTTACGGAAGTAGTCGGAGAGGTTCAGCTCTGTGGTGGTTCCGGCCTGTACGGCAATGGTCGCTCCGTCCAGATCGGCCAGGCTGGTGATTCCCGAATCCTTGGCGACCATAAATCCCTGGCCGTCATAGTAGTTGACACCGGCGAAGTTTACACCCAGCTCGCTGTCCCGGGAGGCTGTCCAGGTGGTGACACGGCTCAGCATGTCGATTTCACCGGACTGAAGGGCTGTAAATCTCTCTTTGGCGCTGAGGGGGCGGCACTCAATGGCATCGGGATCGCCCAGTACGGCGGCGGCAACGGCACGGCCCAGATCCACATCGAATCCCTGCCACTTGCCGTCGGCATCGGGTGCAGAGTATCCGGGGACGCCGGCTGTTACTCCGAGGATCAGTTTGCCGCGTTCTTTGACGATGTCCAGGGTGGACTTGGCTGCTATGGCGGCTGCGGGAACAGCATCATTGGAGGCTGAGGGGGCAGCCTGCGCCTCTTTGGCACCGCAGGACATAAACAGACCGCAGCTCAGGGCGGCTGCGGCAATAAGGACAGTAGATTTCTTGAAAACTCTTTTAAACATCACTTTCTCCAGAAGGTATTGGATTTTGATAAACTCATGTGCAAAGGCCGTGCCAATCCGTAGAAACGGTTGATTTATACCTGTCCGGGAGATCCTTCTGTAGGAATTGAGTTTTCATGGTACAATATTGTAGGAATGCTTTTTGTTTTTTACCTTTCGGTTAAAATGAGTATTCTCCGATTTGTGTTTACGAAAAACGTTCTTATCTAACTTAATTATCCCTGTTTCGTATTGCCCTTTCCTGTTTATTCCGTTGGGGTTATTCCAAATGATCTCCTCCTGCAATTGACCATATAGGTCAATATCTATATTCTCTGAAGAATGACCGCATTGGTCATTTTTTATGCTTCGAACGCAAAATGCTGCTGCCAAGGGGGGATGTCTATTGAATCATCGCTTTGAGGGACTCCCCTTGGAAAAACGTGAAAGAATCATCAATGCCGCCCTGAGGGAGTTTGCTTCGGGAGGATACGGTAAGGCTTCCACCAATGCCATCTGCCGGGATGCAGGTATTTCCAAGGGGGCTCTCTTTCTCTATTTCGGCAGCAAGAAAGATCTTTTTCTACAGCTCTTCCAGTACTGTGAAGAGCAAATCGCCCGTGAGGCGGACAGGGGAATAGACAAGGCATGTCCGGATCTTCTGGAACGCTACGCCCGGATGCATCTTGCCTTTGCGGAGCTGCTGGGGCGTTTTCCCGTCCTTGTCGATTTTGTGATGGCGGCCAAAAGGGATGAGAGTCCGGACATCTCCGGAGAGATCAGTAAGATCAAGCAGGCGGGCATGGAGGCCCTGGAAAAAGTACTTCTGGAGGGAGCCGATCTGTCACAGTTCCGGGAGGACCTGGACAGAGAGAGGGCCGTCTTTGTGATCAATGCCGCCCTGCAGATGAAACTGAACGCCTATATCCGCGGAGATATTCCCCATAGCGAGTTTCTTGACGAGAGTCAGGCTCTGCTGGACTTCTTCAGGACGGCGTTTTACCGTTTCTGAGAGACTGTGAGAGAATTAAGGATCAGGTTAAAATATGACTACCATGGTTAAAAAACAAACTACTACTGAAAAAGAGACTCTTCCCGAAGGAATCTCTCTTGAGATCCGCAGGGAGGACGAGCCTGTTTTTCATAGCCGGGGCAAGTGGCTCTATCCTCTTTTTGAGGTGGAGGAATTTCTGGATCATCAGGGGCTGAAGGCCGAATCACTGGAACTTCATGACCGTATCGCCGGTCGGGCCGCCGCTTCCCTGATCTGCCGGATGGGATTCCGAAGCTGCCGCATCGACACCATAAGCGAGCCTGCTCTTCGAGTCTTTGAGCGTGAGGGGGTGGGTTGTGCTTATGAGACTCTGGTAGAGAAGATCCTCTGCAAGACAGAAGACATTATCAATGAGGACATGGGGCTGGATGAGGTCTATGCTCTGTTGAAAAAGCGTGCCGGTTTGATTCAGGGCGTAGACCTTGAAATCCGGGATCTGAACGCCGGCTATGATGGAAAAACCGTTCTCAAAGGACTTGATCTTAAGCTGAAAGCCGGAGAGCTGCTGGTGGTCACAGGTGACAATGGTGCCGGAAAGTCCACTCTTTTGAAGAGCATCGTGGGAATCCTGCCTCCCCGCTCCGGAGAGATCCGTCTGGGAGAAGCCGGTAAAAACGGGAACGGCGGCTCCTCGGGCATCGCCTATGTGAATCAGGCTCCCCGAAACAGTGATTTTCCCGTCACCGCCCGGGAGATTGTAGAGATAGGCTGCGTGGGCCGCCGTCTCAGCTCTTCGGCCCGGAAGCACGAGGTAGAGATCGCCATGAGGCGGACGGGATGCTTCGCCCTGAAGAATCGGAACTTTCATACCCTTTCGGGGGGAGAGAAGCAGAGGGTCTCACTGGCGCGCTGTCTCTGTCAGAAGGCGGGGCTGATCCTGCTGGATGAGCCGACCTCCTTTCTGGATGCGGAGGCAAAGGATGAGTTCCTGGATCTTCTGGATATGATTGCGAAAAACCATCTTCCTACCATGATCCTGGTTTCCCACGATCATGAGTGGATCGCAAGACTCGGCTGGCCGGTCAGAGAGCTGAAGGACGGCGTACTGTGCTAGAGCTTATCTCCTATCCCCCTATTCTGCGGGGACTGGTTCTTATTCTGATCTCCGGATTCACGCTCCCCTTGAGCGGAGTCTTTATTCTGAGAATGAATCTTCTGCCCATACGTTATCTTTTGATGCACGGCGTTCTTTTAGGCGGCGCTCTGGCTCTGGCCTTCGGCCGGGATCCCTCTCTGCTGTCTCTGGGCGTGAATTTCCTGATCGTTCTGGTGCTCAACCGTTCCAGCCGCTCTCTGGGAGCGGACTACGGGCAGATGACCATGTTTTTCATGGTGGCTGTGGTAGCCGCCGCCTCGGTGATCATGACGGTTTTCAATGTCCCTGCAAAGGATACCCTGACTCTGCTCTGGGGAAGCCTCTATACGGGAACGTTTCGGTCCATTCTGGCGGCTTCCGTCCTGGGGATCGGTCTGATCCTCTTCTCTATCCTGAATTTCCGCCCTTTGACGGCGGTCTTTCACGACAGGGAGATTGCCCGGTCCGTGGGAATCCGTCCGGATCGACTGGAGTTTGTCATTATCATGATTATCGCTCTGGCTGTGGCCATGGCCATGAGGCTGATGGGAGCCCTCCTTCTGGATGCCCTGATTCTCCTTCCCGCCATAATCGCCGGATTCATCTCCACGGGGCTGCGGAGAACCATGGTTCTCTCCTGTCTTCTGGGGGGGATCTTCTCTCTGACCGGATTCGGAGCCTCCCTTCTGCTCGATATCCCCGTCAGCGCCGGAGTGGCTTTACCGGCCGTTCTGGCCTTCTTTATCATATTTATTATACACAGGAGTATTCAAAAATGAGAAAACTATGGATTGCTGTTCTTATCATGTCAGCCGCTCCCTTGTGGGCGCAGAGTGTTCTGGCCACCAATGCCTGGACCGCCGCCTTCGCCGAGGCCGCCGGTGTGGAGGGGACGATCCAGCTGGCCCCCTCGGAGATGACCCATCCCCCTGAGTATGAACTCCGTCCTTCCGATGTTAAAAAGGTACGGGATGCGGATGTTCTGGTCTTTGCGGGGTATGAAGTCCTGATGAAGACGGTTATGGGTGAACTGGGCGCTTCGAAAGAGAAGATGGTTCAGATCATAACCAGCTATAATCCGGAGCAGATGGAGAGCTCTCTCAAGCTGATAGCTCAAAAAGCGGGAGATTCCGGAGCGGTCGAGGCCTTTATGAAGGAGTATAATGCCGAACTTGAAAATATCCGCGGGAAATTGAAGTCCAAAGGGCTCCAGGGCGCGGATATTCTGGTCCACTTCCATCAGAAGCCTCTGGCCGAAGCCCTGGGGTTCAAAATCCTGGGCGTTTTCGGACCGGGCCCTCTCAAGGCTTCGGATATTGCAAGATTCGGCAGCATGAATCCTGTCCTGATTCTCGATAACGGCCACAATCCTCAGGCCGCCCCTCTGGCGGAGTTGAGCGGAGCACCCGTTGCGGAACTTGTGAACTTTCCCGGAGGCACAGGCGCAGGCGGGAAGATCCCTTCAGATCTGAAGGGCGTCGCCTCCTATAACGGAGAGAGGATCCTGGAGCTGAAACTGAAATAGACCTCTGTCCCGGGCTCTCTTATCAGCGCCCCGTACCAGGAACAGCCGTTCATGGGCGGGGCGCTTTTTTCGAGGGGAGATGTTTCTATATGTAGAATTTTTTAAAGAAAAAGCTTGCTTCTACGTATAGAAACGGTTACAATCAATCCCATCAACTCTATACATCCATAAAAAGGACGGAAAAAACTATGGGATACTTTAAAGCCAACCCCGATGACAAGGGAAATTTCGGAGAGTACGGCGGATCATTTATACCACCTGATCTTCAGGTGGAAATGGACAAGATTACCGAAGGTTATTTCTCCATCAGCAAGTCTCACGATTTTATAACCGAACTGCGTTACATCAGAAAGCATTTTCAGGGACGTCCCACTCCTGTTTACTATGCCAAAACCCTGAGCGAAAAATACGGGGGGCGTATCTACCTGAAGCGGGAGGACCTGAACCATACAGGAGCCCATAAACTCAATCACTGCATGGGCGAGGCTCTGCTGGCCAAGTATCTGGGAAAGAAGAAAGTCATCGCCGAGACCGGAGCCGGACAGCATGGTGTGGCTCTGGCTACCGCCGCCGCCTACTTCGGTCTGGAGTGCGAGATCCATATGGGTGAAGTGGACATCGCCAAAGAGCATCCCAATGTGGTGCGCATGAAAATCCTGGGAGCCAACGTGGTTCCCGTCAGCCATGGTCTGAAAACCCTGAAGGAAGCGGTGGACTCTGCTTTCGAGGCCTATCTCAAGGACCCTGTAAACAGCATCTACTGCATCGGTTCTGTTGTCGGTCCCCATCCCTTCCCCATGATGGTCAGGGATTTTCAGAGGGTCGTGGGTGTCGAAGCCAGGGAGCAGTACTTCGATATGACCGGAGAGCTGCCCGACAATGTTGTCGCCTGTGTGGGCGGCGGTTCCAACGCCATGGGAATCTTCTCCGCCTTTATTGAGGAAGAGGAGTGTGAGATCTACGGAGTCGAACCTTCCGGAAAGTCTCTGAATCTGGGAGAGCATGCGGCCACCATGACCAAGGGCGTACCCGGCATGATCCATGGATTCAAATGTTACAATCTGCAGGATGAAAAGGGTGAGCCGGCTCCGGTTTACTCCATAGCCAGCGGTCTGGACTATCCCGGCGTCGGTCCCGAGCACTCCATGCTCAAGGATCTGGGCCGGGTCAACTATGTGACAGCCAGCGACAGGGACTGTCTGGACTCCTTCTTCGAGCTGAGCAAGCTGGAGGGGATCATTCCCGCTCTGGAGAGCGCCCATGCCGTGGCCTACGCCTGCAGACTGGCTCAGGAGAAACCCCGCCAGTCCATCCTGGTCAACCTCAGCGGAAGGGGAGACAAGGATATCGACTTTGTCGTGGAGAACTACGGCAAGGAGTATGGAATCGAGATGTAAGACTCAGATTCCAGGAAGAGAAGAGGGCGTCCCGGTTTAAAGGACGCTCTCTTGATTTATAAATACTTTCCGGGAGGAGCTTGCCCCGGTGGCTTGTCTCTGCCGTCTCGTCAGGTCCTGATAATTTAATTGCAGAATCCCTGTTCTCTTATATAATTTAAATGTCAACTACTGTTAATACTTGCATAAGGTAACGAACAAGGGAGAGTCTGGTATGAAAAAGAGCTTGTTTTTCATGCTCTTGTCCGTCTGTTTCTGTCTGGCCTTTCTAAGTGCACAAGAGTCTATTGATGGTTTTGAACTTGTAAAATCCGGAAATTTCGTTATGGGATCTTCCCCGGACGAGCCGGCTAGCAGTCCAATAGAGAAGCAGCATCCTGTCACAATCAGTTATAACTATTTCATCAGTCGCCATGAGGTCACTCAGAGGGAGTGGGAGAATCTTATGGGAAGTTCTGTGTCCGCGCAACGGAACAAGGCAAACCCGGACTGGAAACTTTTCGGTGAGGGACCGGATCATCCCATGTACTATATCTCCTGGTATGAAGCTGTCGAGTTTTGCAACAGACTGAGCAAGGCCGACGGTCTGACTCCCTGTTACAGCGGTTCCGGTGATAATATCAAGTGTAATTTTGAGGCTGACGGTTACAGACTGCCGACAGAGGCGGAGTGGGAGTATGCCGCCAGGGGCGGGCATAGGGGGAAAGGTTTTATGTACTCGGGAAGTGACGACGTCAACTCCGTTGCCTGGCAGAAGAATACAAGCGGGAACAAGATTCATCCCGTCGGCCGGAAGACTCCTAATGAGCTGGGACTATACGATATGAGCGGAAATGTCTACGAATGGTGCTGGGATCTTTATGAACCTTTTACAGGCAGTCCCTCAACCAATCCGACAGGGGCCTCTTCCGGAGAGAAAAGGGTGATGAAAGGCGGAAGCTGGGGAGTGGGAGCTTATAACAGCCGGTCAGGCTACCGTCAGGAATTCGACCCTGCTTTCAGATCTCACTCTATTGGGATGAGACTGGTAACGATGCAAGAGGAGTGATTCCTGCTTCCTCGAGCCCCGGGAAAGGCGGCAAGCCCCGGACTGTATTGTACCGGATTCTCATGATCCGCAAGATTATCTGCAACGATAGAAAGACGGGATGGCAGGCTGTTTCCTGATTCCCGTCTCTATCAGCGCTCTACTTTATGAGAGTGATCTTATTGAACCTCATACTTTCTTAGTTCAATGTCGGAAACGCCGGAGTTGCCCGTTGCGCAGCTGTAACAGGAGCCTGTGCTTTTTTCTCCCGGCCTCAACGTGTGCGATCCTGAAGAGCTTTTTCCGTTATTGAAGTAGATCGTCCAGCTGACCCTTATTGTATTACTGGATTCGTTTACGAGTTCATAGTATCCGCTTCCTCCGGAAGAATATTCGTAGATATTGATCCTGAAAGGAACTGTCCTGCCGTTCACTGTAAAGGTCCAGTAGGAGAGCTGCTGATCGGCACCCAGTGTAAAAATCAGTATTGTAAATAATAAAAGTATTAATGTTACTCTCTTCATCGTTATACCTCCGATCTAATGGTTAGAGAAAGGCTGGTATTAAGGTCGGAATCTCTGATTCGATAGGTCATTATAAACCTCCGTGATAATTATATGCCCGAATCACCCGGAAACATATTCAACGAAAGTATTATAAATATTGAACTTTTCTTCTCTTTTAAAGACTAGTTGGTCAGCTTGAATACAAGCTGAGTTCTGTTCTTTACACCGGTCTTAGTAAAGATATTCCATATGTGACGTTTGACAGTGGATTCTGAGATCTGCAGTTCTCTGGCAATGCTTTTGTTACTGAGGCCCATGTAGATCATATTGATAATCCTGTGTTCCTGTCTTGTATAGGCGTACCGGTTTTTCAGATCTTCGACACTCAGATAGTTTTGGATTTTGTTTGTCTCCTCACGGCACAGTTCGATTTTTAATTGTGCTTCATTGGTCAGAAAATGCCTGAGAGGAGGTGATGAAAGGCGGGTTAAAACGAAGTGATAGTCCCTGCCGTCTTTGATGATCGTGAACTCTCCGTCTCCGGGGAGGGGGTGAGGAGAAAGGAACGCTTTAACCCGGCTCATGAAGATCTTTTCATACAGGGAGCTTTCAGCGCAGGGATTACGGGCATGGTTTTGTGAGAAGAGCTGCCGGAATGCCTCCGCTATAAACTCTCCCTGCTCAAGGATCTCCCCTCTGCCGTTGATTAACGCCGTACTGTCATCCTGGAGCTTATTCCTGAATGTTCTGATAAAGGATTCGGTCAAAAATCCGCAAATGAAATTGAACAGCTCTATATCATTATCGGAGAAAATATTGCTGTTCAATCCTGCCCGTGCTACAGCAAAGAATCCCGCAAAAGCATTATGAAGCTTCAAGGGTATATAGCATCCGTCGGATACGGGACGGACCTTTTGAGTCTCCTCGAGGAACTCCCTGTCTACGGGATATCCGTCATGCATAAGACGGCTGTAGACGGTGATCGAATTGGTTTCGACAAGGTGGTCTATGAGAAAGTCCTTTGGCATCAAGGGTGTGTATACTTCTACAAATTCCCGGGAATTGTTTGAGATCAGAATCCTTCGGGGAGACGATTTGCCGGGAAAAAGGCAGCACGCGAAGTAGTGAGAATCCAGAATCTCACCTACCAGCGGAGAAATCTCCTCCAGGAATGAGGCATTCATTTCCGAACTGTAGACCTTGTCTATGATCTGACGGACCCGCCGGATCTGACTGTCATTCAGATTCATACGTCCCTCTGCATTTACTAATCTAGTTCACAGGGGGACGGAAATCAATTTTATCAGCCCGTCAATAATCCGGCGATGACTTTCTGTATCTCCGGGATGCCCTCCCCGCAGTCCGGGGCTTGCCGCAGTTCAGCATCGGGCCAGCGTATCCGCGCCCTGTCTGTTAATTCGGGGCGGACCACAATAATGGCGGTATCGTCGATGCCCGCATCCATCCTCTTTAAACCGGCGATCCAGGCTCTGTCCTCTTCCGGGAAAGCCGTTCCGGGATTCAGTTCCAGGGGACCCGCCTCATCCAGGATGAACAGATCCGCCGGCGGGGCCTCTGTGATCAGGGCGTTGCCCCAGAGAAAGGTTTCTGGATAAAAGCTCCAGGACGGTGTTATTGAGCCTTTCGAATCCTGTGGCTCTGCAGAGAGCCGTTCCTTCCCGGGGATAAATCGGGCCAGCTTCCGTTTCTCCCCTTCCCGGCAGTCGCTTGCCCAGAGGGCGATGACCCGGGCGTCCTTCATCTCCTTCAGGCTGAGGATACCCGCAACGGTCAGGCCCCGGGAGAGAGCTTCGGCGGCCAGAAGGCGGCAAAATCTGGTCTTGCCCCGGTTTCGTTCTCCTGTGAGGATGAGACGCTTCATTCTTATGAGCCCGGCTGCGGAGAGGATGAGGAAGGACTGCCCCAGAGCAGTACCGTCCGGCCCTCTACCACGGCGCTCCTGACCGGGACGTTGTAGAGATCAGAGAGTATTGGGGCGGTCAGGACCTTTTCCGCAGGGCCGCTTCCGGGGATCTGTCCCTCTTTGAGAAGGATCACATGATCCGAAAGCCGGAGCACCAGTTCGGGATCGTGGGAACTGAAGAGCATGGTGATCTTCTTCTCCTTCAGTTTTTCCAGGATGGTCAGAAGACGTTCCCTGTTATGAAGGTCCAGGTGGGACGCCGGTTCGTCCAGAAGGAGAAGGGTCGGTTCCTGCACCAGAGCCCGGGCCAGAAGCACCAGCTGTCTCTCTCCGCCACTCAGGCGGGAGACCGTACGCTCGGCAAGGGAATCTATACCGCACTCCGCCAGAACCTTCTCCGCCAGAAGAAAATCCTTACTGCCGGGGCTTCCCAGAGGGGGGAGGTAGGGAGCCCGTCCCAGAAGAACGTACTCGGTTACGGAGTAGTCAAAATGTATGGTTTCGTCCTGGGGTACCAGGGCCATGAAGCGCCCCTGCCTTCTGCTGGACCAGTGTCTCAGATCCCGGCCGTCCAGGAGGATGGAACCTCCTGTGGGATGGAGCCACCCCAGGGAGAGGTCCATAACCGTGGTTTTTCCCGCTCCATTGGGGCCCAGAAGGGCGCAGGCCTTTCCCCGGGGAAGAGTGAAGTTGAGATTTCCGAAAAGATCCCGCCCTTTCTCATGCCATCTATAGGCTACCTTCCTGAATTCAAGGATCTCTCCTTTGTCGGAAGGACTCTTTGAACTCATAGCTGCCGCCTCCAGGGGGAGGAGACCATCAGTACAGTGAAGATCAAAGCTCCCAGCAGGGCGGTGATGATTCCCAGGGGAATCTCTCCGCTGCTGACGGTACGGGCCGTATCGTCGCAGATCAGGGCGAAGATCCCGCCCAGAAGGAGGGCGCCCGGCAGGCTTTTACCCGTATCGCTGCCGAACAGGCGGCGGGCGATATGCGGAATGATCAGGCCTATCCAGCCGATGATGCCGCAGTAGGCCACAACCGATGCGGTGGCGAAGACCGCCGCCAGAAGGAAAAGGTTCTTCTCCCAGCGTGGCGACACTCCCAGGGAACGGGCGGTACGGTCGCCCATGGACAGGAGGTTCAGCCGCCAGCGGAAGAGAAGGAGGATGACTATGGGGACGAGGGTGAAGGGCGCCATAATAAGGAGCTTGCTCCTTGTCAGTCCCGACAGGCCGCCCATCATCCAGAAGGTGATCTCCCTCAGTTCGCTTGTGGGATCGGCCAGATATTTCAGACCTCCCAGGGCGGAGGAGAAGAGGGCGGACACCACAATCCCCGAAAGGATCAGCCGGATGACCCAGCCTCCGAAACGGATATGGCGGGCCAGTATCCAGGTCAGCATCAGGGCGCCCAGGGCGAAGAGAGCCGCCGCCGGCGCAATGGCCCAGTCCCAGTCGCCCGGCTGCAGTATTATCAGAGCCGCACCGAAAGCCGCTCCCTGGGATACCCCCAGAAATCCCGGCTCAACCAGGGGGTTGCCCAGGATGGTCTGGAAGACCAGTCCCGCCGCACCCAGGCTTGCTCCCAGAAGCAGGGCTATGAGTATCCGGGGCAGACGCATGTTGAGGGCTATTCTCAGGGCCATGGGATCGGATACAAGCTCGGCGGGGGAGATCACACCCGGTTCGGGGTAGCGGCCCAGCAGGAGAGAGAAACCTGCCAGGATGATCAGCAGGGCCAGAAGAAGGAGAGAGCGTTTCAACGGTCTAGTCCAGCCCCTCCAGAACGGGGAGAATGTACTTATTAAAGCTCTGCCCGTCTATGTCATAGAAGGTTTCGAAGAACTCTTTTGCCTCCGCTTCTCCCTCAAAGGAGAAACGTTCCGGCTGAATGCGGGAGGCCATCCACTGCAGCCCCAGGAGCCAGCGGATATCGGGCTGGTCCCAGCTGTGGAAATCCAAGGGGAAGGGATGGATCTCACCGTTTTTCCAGGCCCTCAGCTCCTGCCATTCAGGTCTTGCGGCCATCATGCCCAGAACCTTGTCCATGGGGGTCCTGTAGGAGATCAGGAAAATCTGATCGGGATTCCAGGCGGCAATCTGCTCGAATCCCACCTTGGTCCAGCGGGTTCCCATCTCCGCGTCCTTCCATACAGGATTTCCTCCGGCCATCTCACACATGGTGGTCTGGATAAATCCCAGGGGGGGCAGGTTGAACGCGCCGACACCGTCTTTTTCAGAGTAGTAGAGGATCAGAACATCCTTCTTCTCCTCCTCCCTCAGGCCTTCCATGGCCTCTGCCACTTCCGCCCGGTAGGTTTGAAGGGCGCTGCTCAGTTCCTGCTGACGTTCGGTATTTCCGAAGATCTGTCCCAGGGTCACCAGGTCTTTTTCCCAGGCCTGCGGGGTTTCAAGATCCAGATAAACGACGGGGATGTTCATCTCGTCGAACATCTGGCCGTACTTCTTGATATGAAAGTTCTTCATCACCACAAGATCGGGATCGGCGGCCATAATCTCTTCGATGTTGACACTCCGGTTGATCAGTTTTTTATCTCCGAAGCCGGGGTCCACTACGGGCAGAAACTCTCCCCGTCCCTGGCTGCCGTCAACCATTGTCACTACCTTTTCGGGTGCGGAAGGGAAGAGGTAGAGGGCATCGTTAACCATGAAGGTGAAGGACCCGGCCTGAACAATCCTCTCGGGAAGAGCAGGAAGGATGACCTCCCTTCCCAGAGAGTCGGTGATGCTTATCTCCTGACTTTCGGCGGGGCTGTCGGTCTCCTTCTGTCCCGCTCCGCAGAGGGGAAGAATAATGATGCTGGCGATTAATAGAATAAAGGCTTTTCTTTTCATAGGGTCAGGATATCCCATAGGATTGCCTAAGTAAATACGGGGTTCAATAAGGACAGACGTCTGCCCCCCCTCCCGCCGGGACAGGGGGGACGGATTCCGGGGGACTCAGACCTGCCTGTAGCGCACAATCCGGGCCGCCCCCTCTCCGTAGTCCCTGAAGACCCCTGTTCCCTTTCCGGCGTTGATTACGGCGCCCAGACAGCTTTCTTCGCTCAGATCCAGCAGGGAGAGGGGCATCCCGTAACATCGGGAAGCGGCACTGATCAGATGGGGGTTCCGCCTTATCCCGTTTCCGGCGCCCACCAGGGTGGTGATGGGCGATCGTACATCGGAGGGCAGGGGATCGTAGAAGCGTTTGAGCTCGTTGATCATTCCCAGTACCAGGGCCCTGACCATATTCTGCGGATTGAAGTTCCAGTCTGTGATATTCCGGAAGAAGGCATAGCTCTCCGATTTGCCCCGTTCTCCCAGAAAAAGAGGAAGAGACTCTATCTGCTGACCATTTTCAGGCCCTTCTGAAAAATCCAGGTCCATGGCATCCATAATTTTAAGGGGACTGGAATCCTCGGGAGCGCCGAAGAGGAGGGCCGTCTCTTTCAGAAACCTTGCCATTACCATATAGGATTTTCCGCCGCAGAGGGAGAAGGCCGCATGGATATAGCCCTCGTTTCCCAGGGCCCGCGTTTCAAAGCCGGGATAATCGGCATAGGAGTCTCTGTGGAAGGATATCTGTCCGGCGGTGCCGTAGTTGATCAGCAGACTGCTGCTCTTGTCCTTTACCGATCCCAGGAAGCTGGCCTGATTGTCGCCTATGGGCTGGACCACGGGTATACCCCGGTACTCTCCCAGGACTTCGGTGGAGGAGACCAGTTCCGGGATCCTCTCATCATCACCCAGTCCCGTTTCTTTCAGGCTTTCCGGACGTTTTCCCGTGCGGATATCAGCAATGCCCATACCGGCTCCCAGGGTAAGGTCCGTGACCGGGAGTGTCTTTCCGGCCAGGCGCATGCAGACATAGTCCCCGATATTGCAGAAGCGAAGGGCCGAAGCGGGTATCTTCCCTTCATGGTGCAGGGAATAATGGGTTACAAATCCGTAGCCCGAATAGACCGGATACCCCAGGGTCTCTGTTAAAAAGTTCTCCAGGGGACGACCCTCTTCGAGGCGGTGACCTCTCTGATTCTGCCAGGTGTAGAAGGGGGTGACCGCTCTGCCCTCCGAATCGGTATAGAGAATGCCGTGCATCTGGGCACTGAGGGATAAGGCCCCTACAGATCCAACCGCCGCATCGATCAACTCATCCAGAATGGATTTGATATCGGTATAGATCTTGTCGGGATCCTGCAGGTACTCTCCTTCAGGGCCGTCTGTGAAACCGTTGTCTCTCACCAGGGTCATCACGGTTCTGTTTTCCTCCAGGGAGTAGAGAACTCCGCAGACCGTTGTCGTGCCAATATCCAGTCCTATCAGATTCATCGCTCTATCAACCTTCCTTTTATATAGTGCTTTGAGACCATATCCATGCCCATGTGCCTGCGGGTGAGGATATCGAATGTCATTCTTCCCATCTCTTCAAAGGGCTGTTCGTAGACGGTTATCTTCAGATACTCCGATTCCTCGAAGTTATCCACTGATACCAGCGGAATATCCTCTCTGCTCTTCTCAATGAAAAGCTGTTTCAGGGTTATGCCGATCTTGCCGTTTCCGCAGAGGACCCCGGTCTTGTTATCCGTCTCTATCATCTTCTGAATCCAGGGATTCTCCATAAGGTGAGACGGAGAAAGGGTCTCCTGATTCCAGGGGAGTCTGATAATCCCGTCACCCTCCTTGCACAGCTCATGAAAGGCCGCTTCCCTTTCCCTGTTGCTGGTCAGGTAGCCGGTGTCCCATCCTATGTACGTGATGCTGTCGCATCCCCGCTGCTTCAGACAGTCGTAAAGGCTTTTCATGGCGTGACGGTTGTCCACACTTATATAGTCGCAGAAGGGCGCGTCTCTGACCGTGTCGAAGAGGATGATATTCATGCCCAGGCCGCTGAGCCTTTCGATGTATTCGTAGGCGGGACGGGTGTCGTAGGGCCACAGAACGATATCCCTTATTCCCTTGAGGAAAAGGGAAAAGAGCACCTTCTCCAGCTGTCGGGCGTTGTTCTGGTCCAGTTGTTTGATCATCACCAGGATATCTTCAGCTTCCGCCTCCCTCTCAAAGGCTCTGTAGTAGGACATGAAGAAGGGATTGTGGACCGGGACAACCGCCGCAACGATTTCGCTCTTTCCCCGGCCTCTGCCGGTGAGGGGGGTGTAGATCGCCCCGCTGCCCTGGGTGTTGGAGATAAAACCCTCCTCTTCGAGCAGATTCCGGGCCTTGCGTACCGTTCCACGGCTGACCGAGAGTTCCTCAGCCTGCTTCCGTTCGGGGGGGAGCTGCTGACCGGGTTTTATCTCTCCCCTGTACACCCTGTGGAAGAAGTCGAGGCGTATCTTCTGGTAGAGGGTATCCCCGTCACGATTTTTCATACGGCGCTGCCGTCCAGCCTCAGGATGATGTCCTCCTGAATGGCAGGTGAGAGATCCAGGAAATTTACGAATGTCCCGTGTATCCTCATGATGTAGACACCCGAAGGAGCGTATTTCTCGGGATTCGCCAACAGCTTGCGCAGGGTTTCCGCGGTGGTGACGTTCACATAGAGGTAGAAGGGTTCGATCCTGTCCCCTCTTCCAGAGAGATTGAAGAGGGGCTCCAGCACCCTCCATCGGAACGCGGCGCCCTTATCCTCAAGACCCTTTTCGGGAAAGTAGGCGGGGTTGATTCCCAGATGGCAGGCGCATCCCCCGTCCATTTTTTCATAGGGGAGTTTGCGCAGGGAGAGAAGCCGGGAGTTTATCCCCGTAGTGGCTTCTCCGTAAAGGGGATCCACGCCGTAGCCAAGCATGCTCCGGGCCCTCCTTCCGTCGGGAGTGGCTCCCGTCCAGTAGCCGTAGAGGAGGTGTGTGGAGGGAGAGCTCCAATCGGGGCGGAAGGGATTCCCCAGATAGTTTGTTCTTTTTTTCAGCCTGTCAGAGACAAGGGCCACGATCTCCGCCGCCTCATCGTCCACGCTGCTTTCATTGTTCCCGAACTTGGCGCTCTCCTGAAGATACTGGCGGAGGGCTTCGGCCCCGCTGAAATCCTTTTTCAGGGCCTCAAGCAGGGTCCGGCACTCCTCTTCGCTCTTGCTGTCGGCAAAGTCCGAGAGGGCCCGGAAGGAGTCGGCCAGAACCGATAGTCCGTGGATCAGGCAGCCGCTGCCGTTGTAGCGGGTGCCCTGGGCGGTATCGTTTCTCATATCGACGCCGCTTTCGATTCCCCCCATAGCGCAGGAGAGAAAGGGCACCCTCAGACGGGAGAGGGCCCTGCTGCAGTCATCCGCCGCGGCGCACATGGCATCCATCGTCCTGTCCAGCTGTCTGTAGTAGTACTCCCGTATCCGGAAGAGCAGCTCCCTGGCATCCGGTTTTTCTGCCGCGACAAGTTCTCCGGGAGCGGCGCCCAGTTTTCTTCCGGTAATGGTGGAGCATCCCTCGTTGAGGGTGATCTCCAGAACCTTGGCCAGGTTGAGCCAGCTGTTGGTGGTGTTCCCGTTATCCATTCCTGCAATCAGGGGTTCCTGGCAGCCCGCTACGGCATAGTTCTCAGCATCCTCGGGTCGTACGCCTCTGTCCATCAGCATGGGAAGCATGGAGTCGTCGTTAAAGAGGGAGGGGGTCAGCTGTCCCGGGGTGAAGAAAAAGCGTCCGGACTCCCGAAAGAGTTTCTCCGGGCTGTTTCTGTGCAGTCGCATGGAGAGTATGGGCTGGGGATAACGTCCCCTGTAGAAGGCATCCATCAGGGCGTAGCTGGTCTCATTGGTCAGGTCTTTACCGCTCCGGTCTCTGCCGCTCAACAGCATGTTCTGTGAGATGGCCCAGCTTCTGTCTCCCACGTTGTAGAAGGCCAGGAGAGCCTGCAGGAGTCCTGCTGCCGCCTGACGTTCGGCTTTGTCCGTCGCCCTGTAGGGTTCGAAGAGGCGGTCTATATTCCCCGCCGAGAAGGCATAGGGATTGGGGCTCTGCTCCAGACACATGGTCTGCCAGCAGAGGATGTAGAACTGCAGAGCCTCATAAAGGCTCTCCGCACCTTCCCGGGGAACCGTCTCCAGAGTCTCCGCCATCAGCTCCCACTCCCTGCGGCGCCGGGGCTCCGGCTCTCTGTCTCTCTTGATGCAGGCAATCTCACAGTAGCGGGCCGCGAGGACCTCCAGAGCCTCCAGGCTCAAATGCATGGCCCTGAGGGCGTCCTTTTTCTTCTTATCCCCTTCGGCGTTTATTTTGTCCTGAATCTCCGCCTTGACGGCTGTGCTTCCCTCCCTGATCAGCCGGGAGAAGTCCGGGATCAGATGCCCGGTCACCTGCTCGACGAAGAAAAGGGCCTCCTCCGTCTGCGGGGCGCAGTCCCTATAGGCTTTCTTCAAATCCCGTACATATGCTGTCCGGGCATAGTAGTTTTTCACCGAGGCTATCCGTTCGGCCGTCATTCCCTTTTCCTCTCCCAGGTCGCTGAACACTCCCAGTGGATCGCAGTAGCCCTTGAACTCCTCCACCTTGAAGGAGGGATGGATCAGAGCGTAGCTGCTGGAAAAGGCATCGTTCTGACTTCCGGCGAAAACGGCGCTATGACTGATATGAAGGGGAAGTTTCTCTGCCACGGCCTTGAGCCTCCGTGCCGCCGTCATCTCCGGTGAGAGCCCTTCCGGGAGCTCGCACATCAGGTCTTTGTGGATCTCCAGAACCCTGAACCACCCGTTTAGAATCTTCGTTTCCTTCTGCTCCCTGAAAAAACCGTCCGCCAGCTCAGCCGCTCTTTCTCCGTCTCCGTATATCGTCTGCCAGTCCCTATTCATTGTTATTCTCCTATTGTCCTTACCGAGGCTCTATGGAAGCTTCGGTGTTCTATTTTCAGAAGGGGCCGGGGTCCTTTCAGCTTGAGACCACCGGAATGCCCCGGGCCTCGAATATCTTTTTATTGAGGGCTTTGTCTTCTTCGGTGATGCTTCCCCCCGGGCCGGAATACTCTTTTCCTATGGCCTCCCACTTGGGCTTTCCATACTCATGATAATAGAGAAGTTCAAAGCGAAAATTCTTCATTCCCGAAAAGGGGATCAGCCTGCGGGCGAACTCTTCCATATCTTCTTTCGAATCGTTGAAACCGGGGATTACCGTCACTCTGGCCAGGACGTCTCCCCCCCTTTCACAGGCCTTTTTCAGATTCTTCCATGGGCGGTCTGTCCCGCTGCCGATAACCGGAAAAGCTTTTTTATCATCCCAGTGCTTTAGATCCAGGATCAGAAGGTCCAGATCCGGCAGTAAATCGCTCAGTTCTCTATGGCTGCCGTTGGTTTCCAAAGCCCTGTGAATTCCGGAGTATTTCAGCCCCCGCAACAGCTCATTCAGGGCATCGAACTGGAGGGTGGCTTCGCCTCCGGTGATCGTAACGCCTCCTCCATCGAAGAAAAGGGGCCGTGACTCCCGGGCCTGCCCTATAAGCTCCTCAACAGAGCAGTCCCGGCAGCTGAAGCGGATCCCCTGATTTCTGTTCGTGTTGAGGCACTCCCGACTTTCGCAGTTCCTGCATATTTCCCGTCTGAGACCCTCGGGGCCGACGGCGCCATGCGGGCAGATTCCGGGATCCAGAACATCCTTCCTGACGAAGAGGGTTCCTCCAAGAGGACGGCCCTCGGGATTACTGCACCAGGGGCATGTGAAATTACAACCCTGAAAGTGGTAGAGCAGTCTGTTGCCCGGTCCGTCCTGGGAGTAGTTCCAGCCGCTCTGGAATATGCTTATATTCATAATTGGTACATTATCACTGTACCAATGTTTCTGTCAAATTTATTCCTGCCCTTTTCTTTATTTTTTTGAAGGAGGGGAGGAATGCCCTGCCTCAATTAGAAAAACATTGAAAATGTTTGTTCCTTTTTGAAGCGTCAACGCTGTTTCGCGTGTATTTCCCGTAGAAACTTTTTTGAAGGAGTTATTCATGAATCAGTTGAACAGTGTCATTCTGGAAGGTAACCTGGTCAGAGATCCCGAGGCGAAGCTGACTCCCAAGGGCACCCCGGTGTGTCGGTTTTCCGTGGCCAGCAACCGCTACTTCAAGCAGGAGGGCGTCCGGCACAGCGAGGTCTCCTACTTCGATGTGGAGGTCTGGTCCAAGGTGGCCGAGGCCTGTGAGAAGCATCTGCAGAAGGGCAGGGGCGTCCGCGTGGTGGGTCGCCTGAAACAGGACCGCTGGACCGATGACGAGGGCGGTTCACACAACAGGGTAAAGGTGGTGGGAGAGCATGTGGAGTTCAAGCCCGAGCATCATGCCGCCGCTGATCCGGATGCCGGAGAAGAGGGCGAAGCCCCGGCATCCGAAGAGATGATGGACACCCTGAAGGAGGAGCTTGAGGTCTAAGTAAGATGAGCTGTTTCCGGGGGCTTCCTCCTGTGACTCCCAAAGCCTCCGGGACAGCTCTTTGATTTGATGAGTTAAACAGATCCGGAATTGTGAATACAAGCTATTGCTGGTATAAGAAAATTCCGAATAGAGTATAGCATCTGCTTATGAAAATCTTTATTCTTTTTTCGGCACTCTTGCTGTTTCCTGTCTTTAGAGCTGCTGTATAAATCTTTTTTTGCTACTGTATCAGATCATATTTCCTTGAGCTATTATTGAGAGCCAAGGTATCCCGCACAGTCCTTTTTGAGGCTAATCTGTTCAGAGATCCAGAGGTAAAGCTGACACCCGAAGGGCCCAGGGTCTACCAGTATCCCGTAGCCCGCAACCGCTGTTTCAAGCAGGAGGGAGTGGCAAGCGAGGTATCCTGTTTCTATATGCTGTTAAAGTTCCAGAGCACTGCCTCTGTAGGGCGTGGTAAACAGGAAGATGAAATCGCCGAATCCAATACCTGGGAGGCTGTGAATCCCATGGAAGAGGTTAAAGCCTAAGAGCAGGAGGCTAAGCAAAGCGGTCGGAACTGTCGTTAAACCGCTCCGTTGTTTTTTTGATTGAACTCTGTGACTAGCCTGCTGAAGCTCAGACTTCATTTTGCAATCATATTGGCTTAATACTATAATTCAGGATACTTATTTTCTTTAATTAGGAGTCCTTATGAGTGTTAAAAATAAAATCGTCTTGAGTATGCTTGTATTTTTCTTCGCTATTATTCTGTTTGTTACCATATTCTCCTATCAGACGTTTCATAAGGCTTCCTATCAGAATAATCTGACCTATCTCAGCACGGTAGCCGACTCTCTCAATAAGGCTATTTCTGAAAGAACCGATACCTATTTTACAGCTCTGGAGTTTGCTGCGGGTATGTATTCGTCAGTTCCTGAATCTGCAGACGCCCTGACGTTCCGGCTCAGGATACTGGATGAATTGAGGAAGCGGGTCGGTGTCAAAGAATCATATTACGGACTGGAGGATGGGAGTGCATATGCAATTGTGCAGAATGGACAGATTCCCAATTTTAATGCCAGAGAATTAAAACGGGAGTGGTATACAAGAGTTTTTGCAGGAGAAGAGAGAGTCGTTACGACACCTTATACGTCTTCAATTGGAGCGGTTGTAATGGCAGTCGCCGTTCCTATCCTTGATGGCGACAACATCCTTGGCACAATGTGCTTCAACCTTCTTCTGGAAGACATCACTCAGTTTACCCAGAGTGTACTGAGTTTCGAGAATATATACCTCACGAGAAGTGATGGATATCTCATGGCAAGTCATGACCTTGAGCAGATTGGTGAGAGTCTATGGAATATCATTCCGGAGCTTGAAACATGGAATCGGGAGAATGGATCAGGGCTTATCAGTTTTGAGTATGAAGGGGAGCAATATGAAGGAGCTTTTTCTGAAATCGAGGGGTTGGATTGGAAGGTCTGGACATTTGAGAAGGGCAGTACCATAGAAGCCGCCTCCGTCAGAAATCTTAGAATAAATATTGCGATTCTTGTGATCTCCCTGGCCTTTTCATTTTTTATGATAAGGTTACTGGTCAATCAGCTTATTTTCAGACGCCTTGAAGTCGTAGAAAGAAGCATTAGCAGCATTGAATCGGGAGATCTTACTTATGAATTCCGAAACGACATCAGGGAAGATGAAATTGGAAAGATGATCCTTCTCATGAAAAGCATGCAGGAGAGGATTCGGGATATTCTTGGAAAAATTCAGGAGTCTTCCGCACAAGTCAATGTAAACAGCGGATACATAGCAGAATCAGCTCAGAATATTTCCAGCGGCACAAATATACAGGCCAGTAATATGGAAGAAGTTTCTGCTTCTGTCGAGCAGTTGAATGCCAATATTCAACAGAATTCCGATAACGCTAATCAATCCAATACGATGGCGAAAAGTGTGGCCTCGGATTCGTTAAAGGGGGGAGAGGCGGTAACAGAGACTGTTGAAGCCATGAAGGTCATTGCCGAGAAAATTAATATAATTCAGGACATTTCCAGAAGCACGAACATGCTTGCCTTAAATGCGGCGATTGAGGCCGCCAGAGCGGGTGACGCTGGAAAGGGATTTGCCGTTGTGGCAGCTGAAGTTAAGAAGCTTGCAAGTCATAGTGGTGAAGCGGCAAAGGAAATCACGGCCATTACCGATACCAGTGTCAAACGGGCGATGGAAGCCAAGATTCTTATAGACCAGATAGTTCCATCCATACAAAAAACTGCAGAGCTCATCGAAGAAATAAATGTGGCCAGCAGGGAGCAGAGCAGCGGAGCATCCCAGATCAGCATGGCGGTGAATCAGCTGGATGAAGTGGTACAGGACAATGCGTCTTCTTCAGAAGAGTTGGCTGCCATGGCAGAGCAACTGAATTCGGAGGCAGAGGCCATGGACAGGGCTCTCGGTTTTTTCAGGATTAGTTCTGCAGGACGAGAAGAAAAACCATCCATCGGCAGAGCCGTCCCTGAAAGCAAGAAAAACAACTTGAAAACAGAAGCTTCCCGACTGATAGACGCTGAAGCAGAAAGAGATCTTTCATCCTCAAAGTTTTCTTCTGATACAGAAACAAGCGGTTTTGAAGAATTTTAATGAGTTGCTGTGGGAAAAACGAGAATGAACTCCGTTCCGATCCCGATGCGGCTGGTCACAAGAACAGCTCCTTTATGCCTTTCCATCGTACTGTAAACGGTGGAGAGGCCAAGACCGGTTCCTTCTTTTTTGGTTGTAAAAAAAGGATCGAAAATGTGTTCCAGCTGGGAGGGCGGGATGCCTTTTCCCGTATCCGTTATTTTTATTTGAAGATACATTCCCGGAGAGATATCAAATGCTACAGAACTGCAATATTTCTTTTCCAATAGTATGTCAGCCGTTTCAATCGTGATTCGCCCTCCATCACTGATTGCATGGGATGCGTTTATTCCGAGGTTGAGTATTATATTCTGGATGGCTGAGCGATTCCCTAGGATATTTGAATCAACTGCATTGTTTTTAACAACAATCTCCAGTCCTGATCTCAGGGTTTGATCCAGAATTTTCACTGTATCATCGATTAAGGTGTGAACATCCAGTCTGTTCAGTTCCAGACTTTCCTTTTTGCTGAAATCCATAAGTTTTCTGCAGAGTTCTGAAGCCTGGGAAGAAGAGAGTTGAATGATTTCCACACTTCTGGAAAACAGATCACTCATACGTTCTTCATTCTTTATGATGCTGACGGCAGCTATTATCCCGGTGAGGAGATTGTTGAAGTCATGGGCGATCCCCCCTGCCAATTGACCTAGTGCGTCCATTTTCCGGCTCTGCAGCAAAAGCTGCTGGGTCTGCATCAGTGAGCGTTCCGCTTTTCTTCGCCTTTGGATGTCCATCACAAGGATAAATATGATCACCAGAAGCAATATTATAAAGACGAGTGTTGTCACGATCATCCGCTTGTATTTCCACAAACCGGAGAAAGGCTGATTGCGAAACGTTGCATTGTCCGGTAAATCTCTAACTTTTATATCCTTTCCTCTGATTTCTTTGTAATCAAAAAGATTCTCCATCGGGGGGGATTGCGGCATGATTTCATCAGGATGGCGGCCTTCTATTATTTGTAGAGCAATCGCTGCCGCATATTCTCCCTGGAAGACGGGATTTGTGACTTTACCGCCTATCGCTCCCAATCCGACAACATCCCAAAGGCAGTAGATTTCCTGATGATTTGCGGACTTTACCAACTCTATACTCTGTCTTACGGACAAGGGAATCCCGTCTCCGGTGATCAGATATATACCCCATAACACTGGATTTCCCACAGGGAATTCCTTGAGTCTGGCTCTCAGCTCCTCAGAAGTCAGATTGACCAGGTAATCGATCTTCAGGTCGTTTGGCAGGAATGGTTCTGCGCGTCTGATTCTATTCATGAATGCTTTTCCTGATGCCGTTGCGTCGAGGATGACGGGGAGAACCTTTATCCCGGGATGGAGCTTTTTGATAATTGCCACCGTGCCCGGTATGTCATACTCTTCATAAACGCCCGTATAAAGTGTCCTTCCTTCGATTCTTTCAGGCATGAAATCGTTGATTCCTGAAAAAACAACAGGAACTCCGGGAAAGATATCCTCCCCATACTCCAGCAATAGATCCAATGCAGGATCATCAGTACTGATGATGACATCAATAGGGATCTTCTTGTATTTATGCAGGTACATCTCCGTGAGAGTCTCAACTGTAAAATCATCCTGAATGCGCTTGGCATCCATATATTCTATGTGCAAATCCAAAGAAGAGTCATTTTTCAAAGATGACAGGATCCCTTCCATAATTCTGTCCGTCCAGTGATACCCCTGGTGGAAAGAATTCAGGATTAATATCGTTCTCCTGTCCTCGTCGCTGTAGATCTTTGAAACGGATATGACTATGAACAGAATAATAATTGCTTTCTTCACTTCTCTAATTATATTCGGAGTCTCTGTCTATTCAAATAAACTCTAATCATACGAGTTTGGAGAGAGACTTCCTTCTCTATGCAGGTTCATCAGAACCTGTGTTCTAAGTGAATAGATAGCTCGTCATCGATAAGGACCCCAGGATCCTGGCTTCGTTCAACACGGTGATGTTGTCCTTTCTGTCTGAGGCTCCCAGGATATAGAAGAGGGGGTCAAGGTGGTCTGTTGTCGGCACGGCGAGGGCAGATGATTCTTTCCGGCCGGCGTAATTCATTACAGAACCGTAGTCTCTTTTCAGGATGGAGTCTTTGATATAGTGATCAAAGTCATTGCTCCATTCTGTCCCTGAGTGGGGAAGTCCTGGATCCATGAGCCTCAGGTTGTGTACGACATTTCCCGAACCTATGATGAAAACACCTTCATCCCTGAATCTCTTCAGTTCACGCCCCAGTTTGTAGTGATCCTCCGGCGAAGCCTGGGCATTTACACTGATCTGCACGACGGGAATCTCTTTCTGCGGGTACATATGGACCAGGACGGACCAGGCCCCGTGATCAAGTCCCCAGTCGTTCCTGATCTCAACCGGCGCCGAAAGGGATTGGACAATAGTATCAGAAAGCTCTTTGGAACCCTTCACCCTGTAGTCAAGTTCATAAAGCTCCCGGGGGAAACCGTACATATCGTTAATCACATCGGGCTCTTCCTTGTCCTGAATCCGGGTCCCTCTGGTAAACCAATGGGCTGAAATCATCACAATGGCCTTTGGTTTTACAGAAAGGCCAATTCTCCTCCATTCTCTTGTGAAGGGATTATCCTCTATCGCATTCATGGGGGAACCATGTCCGACAAAAAGGGCAGGCATTCTCATGTCAATCTCCTTAGGCTTGTAACGGCAGGGCCGGGGGGCGGAGCATTGTGCAGCGACCCGGCCCTCCTCGCTTCTTAACTCTTGATCTCCTCCTGAATCTGCTTGAAAAGGCTATTGATATCACCGCTAACCTTGTCTTCCTGCAGATCTCCCGCTTCATTAAAGGCTTCCCAGATGGGGCTTATGCCTACCTGTTCTGTTACTGGTTTCATGCCCAGAAACTCGACGATGGGAGTGAGTTGTTCAATGGCGTTTACGGCTCCGCCGCCTCCATAGCCTACGAATCCCACAGGCTTGTCTTTCCATTCCCTGTAGAGATGGTCCAGGGCGTTTTTCAGTGCAGGTGAATAGCCGTGGTTGTATTCGGGGGTCACTATGATAAAGCCGTCGGCATCCTGGATAGCCTGACTCCATCTTTCTGTGGATTCATGGGTATAGGACTCCGCCGCCATAGGTGGCACCGGCTCATCAAAGAAGGGAAGATCCCATTCCTTTAAATCCAGCAATTCAAGATGTACGGCATTCTCTTCTCCCTTGCTCAATACCCAGTCGGCTACGGCTTTACCGGCTCTCTGTGATCTTACGCTTCCCAATAATACTTTGATTGTCTTTGACATCGTTAACTCCTGTGTGTTGTCGTCTCTACTCTGAATCTCTCAGCTTATCCAGAAGGGCTGACAGGAGATCCAGTTCCTTATCGCTCAAGCGATGTCCTGTCTGACTCTGACTGGCCCAAACCTGTTCTCTGGCAAGGCGGAACAGTTCCTTCCCTTCCTCTGTAATGCTTATATTCACCTTTCTTCGGTTCTCCGGGCATATCTGGCGATCCACCAGATTCTTCCGGAGCAGCCTGTCTATAATGCGGGTTACATTACTGGATTTCTGAACCATCCTCTGCTGTAGCTGCGATACGGTTAAGGGCCCGTCTCCTGCTCCGTAGAGGCTGCTGAGTACATTGTACTGGGGCTCTGTCAGATCAACTTTCTTCAGGGTCTGGTTCATGGCATCGACTAACCAGTGTCCTGTATAGATAATGTTGACAATCCCTTTGTTGTAGGGATTTTTAAACCTTGGAACCTTGATATCCGTATGTATACTCATCCTTACCTCTGTATGTACAATAATTGTATATACATAAATATAGGGAGCTGAAAATTTAAAGTCAAGTTTTTTAGTCATATTTAATAAATATTTGAACCGGTCTATCTAATGATCGCCAATCGTTATTGATTCCATTGCTAGAAACAGGAGGTCCGGGGTATCCGTGTGGCGTGCGGTCTGAAACAGAACCCCCGTAAAGGGGGTTCCTGTCCTCACCGTTGTGCGGCATAGCGATTCTCGTATCAGAACTCCGGATTGATCTCCACGGATTTACCCTCCAGGATGCTGTTCATGTTCTTCACCGCGCACATCTCTCCGCACATGCTGCAGGAGTTCTCTTCTGCCGGCGGGGCTTCGCTGCGGAACTGACGCGCCTTTTCAGGGTCCATGGCAAGGGTGAACATCTTTTCCCAGTCCAGCTGTTTGCGGGCATAACTCATCTGCCGGTCATGCCCCTCGAAACGGGTAGGATCCTTTACGAGATCGGCGGCATGGGCGGCTATGCGGCTTGCCATAATCCCCTCTTTCACGTCATTCAGGTCGGGCAGGCGGAGATGTTCGGCGGGAGTGAGGTAGCAGAGAAAGTCCGCTCCGGCCCGGGCCGCGATGGCTCCTCCGATCGCCCCGGTTATATGGTCGTAACCGGGCGTGATGTCGGTTACAAGGGGGCCGAGGACATAGAATGGCGCCTTATGACAGAGTTTCTTGGCCAGGATCACATTGGCCTCGATCTCATCCATCTTCATATGGCCGGGACCTTCCACCATCACCTGAACACCCGCCTTTCGGGCCCTGACAACCAGTTCCCCCAGGGTGATAAGCTCTTCGATCTGGCTGGCGTCGGTGGCGTCTTCATTGCATCCGGGACGGCAGCTGTCTCCCAGACTCAGAGTCACATCGTACTCTCTGCATATATCAAGCAGTTCATCGTAGTACTCATAAAAGGGATTCTCCTCTCCGGTCATCTCCATCCAGGCGAAAAGGAGAGAACCGCCCCGGGAGACGATGCCCGTCAGCCGGGGGTTCCGTTTGACCCGTTCGGCTGTCTGACGGTTGATACCGGCGTGAATAGTCATAAAGTCCACACCGTCCTCCGCATGATCCCTGACGACTTCCATAAAATCATCCTTTCTGAGGTCTTTGAGCCCCTTCTTCCGGTTGCCTATGGCGTCGTACATGGGTACGGTTCCCACCATCAGAGGAGTTTCGCCCAGCAGTTCCCGTCTGAAGCTCTTTGTGTCACCATAGCAGCTGAGATCCATAATGGAATCGGCTCCATAGCCAAGGGCAGCCCTGGCCTTGCTCATTTCGAGCTCTTGATCGGCGCAGTCCCTGGAAATTCCCAGATTCACATTGACCTTGGTTCTGGTTCCCGTACCTACGGCCCGGGGAGTAATGGCCTTGTGGTTTTTGTTGGCGGGAATAACAATCGTTCCCTCCGAAAGGCCCCGCCTGATCAGTTCGGGATCGCAGTGTTCATGTCCGGCGGCCTGTTTCATGGTCTCTGTGATGATGTTGAGACGGGCTGCCTGTATCTGCGTCGTCCAGACCTGTCCGGTCATCTCTGTTCTTTTTTCTGTAGCGGTCATATCTTTTTTCCTTTCTCAATCAAATCTTTTATTGTCTCTACTTCCCGGGTGGGATCCTCGGCACCCGTAATTTCGGTTACCAGGGCGGTACAGCGGGCACCCCGTTCCAGAACATCGCGGATATTGTGTTTCTTTATCCCCCCGATGGCGACAAAGGGAAGGGTGCTGTGAGCCGCCGCATGCTCCAGATACTCAAACCCTACGGGAGGGCAGACGTTCTTCTTGGTTTTTGTGGCAAAGATCGGCCCGACGCCCAGATAGTCCACAGGAAGTTCATGAGCCTTCCGCATCTGATCGGGAGAATGGGTGGACAGGCCTATGACCATGGACTCTCCCAGGAATTTCCGAAGGAGGAGCGGATCATAGTCGTCCTGGCCGACATGGATTCCGTCTGCTTCCACCATAAGGGCCAGTTCCACATAGTCATTCACATAGAAGCGGCAGCCGTAGTCACGGGTCATTTTCCGGATCTCGAGGGCCTCGGCATACCTTTGCCGCCCCTCCAGATCTTTCTCTCTGTACTGGAGAATCTTAGCTCCCCCTTCGAGCATTTTACGGGCCGTGGCAATGTTTCCCCGTCCGGCGCTCACCTCCCGGTGGGTCAGGCAGTAGAGATCATCGGGAAGCGGATCCGCCCTGTGAGAGCTCTGAAGCAGGGCGAGAATCTCCTTCTCCAGATTGTAGATCTCCCGACGGAGAGCTTCGAAAACCCGGAAGTCTGTCTTATCAAGAGGAGATTTCGTATCCCCGCTGAGCTGCTGCAGAGTTTTTCCGGCTTCAAAAAGGGTCCGGCAGGCCTCTTCGCTGCGTCTGAAATTGGCCATCATTAAATCGGGGAGGGATGTTCTGACTTCCCGATCCGACGACGAGGAGTCGGACCAGCCGCCGTCGTCCCCGGTATCACGAAAGCGGAGCAGGCAGGGGGTCAGAGGCTGCAGAGTTCGGCGGCATCTGTGACGGAGGTCTTTGATCCGAACGGCCTGACTGTCGAGGCCAAGCGTAAAGCGGCATTGATCCTCCAGAACCCGCAGTCCTTCGCTCAAGCGGTTTCCCGATGCATCCATACTGCGGAAGAGGCCCGCAGAAGAGACCGTTTCAATTCCAGTCATAGCCTGACTCCTTTACCGCCTGTTTTATGAGAGCATGGACCTGAGCCGCCGCGGCGGTAACGACTCCCGGCATAAGTGGCGGAGCCTCCGGCCCGACCTCATGGGTTCCGTCGCCGGTCAGTACGATGACAGGCGCATCCTTTCCGTGTCCTCCCAGAACACGGGTGCTGATCCGGCTGATATCCTTCCAGTGTCCCAGTCCGCTGGCGGAGGCAATCCATCTGTTATGGGGAGGGCAGGCATTCAGAATGGCTCCCTTCACTTCCGCCGTGTCGACGGCCTCCAGAAGATAGTCGCACTCCCTGAACAGGGCCGGCTCGGCTTCGGGGACGTAATAGGCGTTTCTGATTTGAATCTCCAGGTTCGGCGAGAGTTCCAGGAGCATCTCTTTAAGGGCCTCCGTCTTGGGTCTGCCCACATGACGGGGGAAAAACATCTGCCTGTTGAGGTTGGACGGTTCCACACGGTCTCCATCCATCAGAAAGAACTTTCTGAAACCGCTGCGTACCAGCATAAAGGCGCAGTGGGAACCGAGTCCCCCGCAGCCTATGATTCCGATCTTCACAGAGGCGAAGTAGTCCAGAAGGGGGCGGGGGATATGGGCTTCCAATCCCTCTCTGAGATAGTCGTTATGGACGGCTTTCATACGCAGGCCTCCCTTCCGGGGACGTATACCGGGCTGTGCCAGTCCCGGTATACAGGTTGATATCCGGTCTCTTTGAGCATGCTGACAGTGGCCTCTATGCTGCTCTCGTCATTGACGGCGAATTGTCCGGCCCTGTTGCTGAGGGTGTACCCGCCGACGGCGGTGGATGAACCGGCTGAGAGCCTGGTGACTCCCAGGGGGATCAGATGGCGCCTTATTTCAGCCGATTCGCGGGTGGAGAGACTCAGGCCTCCCCGGGGCATAAAGAGCCGCCAGGCCAGCATGGCCTGAACCAGATCGGTTTCATTCACGGCATGGGGAACATGGTAGTCCGGGGCCGGTCTGATACGGGGGAAGGACATGGCAACATCCGTTCCCGGGTAACGTGATGCCAGCCAGGAGGCGTGACAGGCCGCCGTGAAAAAATCCTTTCGCCAGGGCGCCAGACCCAGAAGGACGCCCTGGTTGATGCTGCGGTACCCCGCCTGACAGGCCGCTTCGGGGGCTGCCATCCTGTGGTCATAGATGCTTTTGGGGCCCGAGGGATGATAGACCTTGTAGAGCGGTCTGTCGTAGGTTTCCTGGTAGAGCGTCATCTCCTCGGCTCCGGCACGGCCCAGCTGCTCATACCCCTCCCTGTCCATAGAGTAGACTTCCAATCCTATGCAGGCGAAATACTCACTGAGAATAGCAAGCTTTCCGGCGATCCATTCAGGGGGGGAATGTTTCCGGCTGCATCCCGTCAGAACGAGAATGTGCTGAATCCCCCTGTCCAGAAGATACTCCGCTTCCCTTCTGAGGCCGTCGTCATCCAGGCGGGAGCGGGTCATCCTGTTGTGGCAGTTGAAGGAACAGTAGGTGCAGGGACTGCTGCAGTAGTCGGAGAGATAGATCGGGGCATACAGAAGTACTGCCTTGCCAAAGTTCTTCCGGGTAAGAGCCGTGCTTTTCCGTGCCATGGTTTCAAGGTAGGGCAGTGCTTCAGGGGAAAGGAGCGCCGCCAGATCGCGGGGCGTCAGACTTTCCCTCTCCAGAGCCCGCTTTATCTCAGTCTCCCGAACAGGCTCTTCAAACCGGGCCCGGCAGTCATCAAGATAGGTTGATACATCCCTGTTCATGGCTTCCCCTGTTGGTGTAAAAATCCGGTCAGGGGGGAGGAGGCGGAGGCGGGGGCAGGAGCTGCCCCTTCCTGCGAAGGAGTCTGGTACCCCGACAGATAGGCCTGGCGCCCCGCTTCGATGGCAGCGGCGAAGGCCCGAGCCATGATGACCGGATCATCGGCCAGGGCGATGGCGGAGTTTATCATGCAGGCGTCCGCCCCCAGTTCCATGGCCCGGCAGGCCTCGGAGGGACGGCCGATTCCGGCATCCACGATGATGGGAAGATCGATCTCCTGGATAAGAATGCGGATCATCTCTTCGGTTTTCAGTCCCTTGTAGCTTCCGATGGGCGCTCCCAGAGGCATGACAGCCACAGCCCCGGCATCCCGGAGAGCCCGGGCCACGTAGAGATCGGGGTTCATGTAGGGAAACACTTCAAATCCCCTGCGAGATAGAATTTCAGTCGCTTTCGCGGTTTCATACCCGTCGGGAAGGAGATAGCGGTTGTCACTGATCACCTCCACCTTCACCCAGTTTCCGCATCCGGCCGCCCGGGCCAGTTCGGCCAGTCGCACGGCTTCCTCCGCCGTGCGGGCCCCCGAGGTATTGGGCATCAGGATTATATCGGAGGGGAGATGGTCGGTGATGTTCTCCTCAGGACGCTCCCAGTCCATGCGCCGGAGGGCCACTGTAATCACTTCGGCCCGGGACGCCGTGATGATTTCAGGAATCAGAGAGTCCCGGCTGTGTTTGCCGGTGCCTGTGATAAGACGGCTGTTCAGTGTCCTGCCGCCGATCTCAAGAGGGTCTGCTGCTCTGTTCATATCAGCCTCCCCCCACAAGACGGATCACTTCGATCGTATCGCCCGTCTCTATTCGCTCTTTTGCCCAGTGGTCACGGGGTACGATCGATCCGTTCCGCTCCACAACCAGTCGGTCTGTTTCGGCACCTTTGCGGTTCAAAAGATCTGTCAGGGACTCTCGTCCCGGACAAACCTCTTTTGTGCCGTTCAGAATAATTTCCATACGAAATACTCCTCTGGGCACAAAAAAAGCTTACCCGGGAGGTAAGCTTCTCTTCATGGCATGCAGGACGGAAGCTGACGGAGGAAAGAGTCTGCCGTCATGAAACCATCACTTGTCTGCAGCCAAAGCTTCCCTCCGGCCGTACTAACGGCATCAGGTTCCAAGGGTCGGGTATTACCCCTCTCAGTCCGTCGGACGGACTCCCCCAGCTTTGATTGTGCTGATAATGTCTGACTTAACTATAGAAGAAATTATGAAATACTGTAAAGGGGGAGAATAAGATCGACCAACAAAGATGATCCTCTGGATGAGCTTTGCCAAATTGATGAGGCCATTTCCGTTTGAAACCGACCAGAGTCGCCCGATCAGGAGCAAGGCGACCCAGGACCTTATGATTCAGGTCTTAGCCCTCTTTCTTCATAACTTCTGATTATTTTTAAAGCATATTATCAGGTCATTTTTTGTGCTCTCAATATGCTTTTCAATACGCAGCCGTACTTCTTCGGGATTCCTGTCCTTTAAAGCTTCAAAAATCAATCTATGCTCTTTGTTAGACCGTTCAACACGGCCTTCAATATTAATGGCAATTTTATCCAGATAGATTAATGATTCCTCAAAGTCATTAAGAATTTCAATGATTCGTTCATTGCCGGCAATGTTTAAAATCATATCATGAAGGAATTTGCCGCTCTCGGAAGCCTTTGCCATATTCCCCTTGCTATAGTGTTCTTCCGAATCAGCAAGATGCTTTTCTATCAGATCCAGGTTCTCATCATTAATTATTTTACTTGCAATATATCCGCAAGTTCCTTCCAGAGAACGTCGAATCAGGAATATTTCTTCGATAGTCTTGTCGGTAACTCCTAATACGAATGCCCCTCTGTGAGGTATAATCTTAACGAGTTTCATTGATTCGAGCTTTTTTAAAGCTTCTCTCACTGGAGTGCGGCTGATCCCCAGTGTCTTGGTTAATTCAACTTCGTTTACTAATTGTCCATATTTCAAGTCTTGTGACAATATCAGATCTCTCAACTGAATATATGCATGCTCTGATGTCAATATACTAGGCACTCTCTGTATACCCCGCTTAAACTCTTAATTACTTTAAATTTGATTTTAACAGTATCTTAACTATTATAATATCTCAATAACAAATAGTATAACTTCCATCTGATATATCATCTTTGTGATAAGATAATATATCAAATATTGAACCCGGGATTACTTCATCAATATTGAAGGTAACCAGGTTACAATAGAAGGAACAAACGTTATCACCAAAAGTAATGATACAAGTACTAATAAGTAAGGCGTTATCGCCTTCACGATTTTTTCAAATGGAGTGTTTGAAATTGAGGACAATACATAGAGCACCATTCCCACCGGTGGCGTAAGCAGACCTAACATCAGGTTGAGAATACATACAATCCCAAAATGAACCGGGTCAAATCCAAAACTGACGGCTATCGGCATGAGAATGGGAGTCATAACCGCAATGGCAGATGCTGTTTCCATAAAAGTACCGACAATAATCAGAAGTAAATTGATAAATAATAGAGCAATCCATTTGCTATGGATGTGGCCCATCATAAAACTACCCATGATTTGTGGCAATTGTTCGATTGTTAATATCCAACCAAATACACTGGCCGCTGCAATAATGGCCATCACATTTACCGTATTTTTTGCCGTTACTTTAAGGATTTCTGGTATTTCCTTTATATGTATTTCTCTTGTGGTTAACGTTAACAGGAGTGCATAAAACACAGCTATTACGGCGGCTTCAGTAGGTGTATAAATTCCTGCAATGATTCCTCCGATAATAATTACGGGAGTGAGCAGAGGGAAAAATGCATCTTTTAATGAGTCACCGAATTCTCTTGCTGTAGGAAAAGAACGATGGGGGTATTTTCTTTTTTTACTTTGAATAGAAACCATAATGCCTAAAGCGGCTGACATTAATAGCCCTGGAACAATTCCTCCCATGAAAAGCTTGCCAATTGATACACCTCCGGCGACACCAAATAGAATAGCGGGTGTGCTCGGAGGAATTATAGGACCTATGATCGATGATGCGCCGGTAATGGCAAGGCTGAACTCCTCATCATAGCCTGCATCTTTCATAGCTTTAAGTTCAATGGCTCCCAGCCCACCAGCATCAGCAGTGGCAGCGCCTGACATTCCGGCAAAAATTACGGACGCAGCGATATTTGCCTGTCCGAGTCCTCCGGGAATCCAGCCGACTGATACGTTAGCAGAATTAAATATTTTTTGTGTAATACTACCAGTGTTCATTACTGTCGCAGCTAAAATAAAGAAAGGAAGAGAAATGAGAACAAAGGATTCGCTTACA
Organism: Oceanispirochaeta sp.; assembly: GCA_963556075.3. Lineage (GTDB taxonomy): Bacteria > Spirochaetota > Spirochaetia > DSM-2461 > DSM-2461 > Oceanispirochaeta. Next base: position 1,947,910 of record CAUVYB020000002.1, read on the forward strand.
GAGCCTGTCATGGACTGAAAAACTACATGCATAGAAATATCATTAACCAACAGGTATACAACAGAGCTACCGAGTAAGCTGAAGGCTACTGGTGTTCCCAGCAACAATAAAATAAAAAATATAATTAAAAGTAATGTCATTTTACTCTCCGGCTATTATCCAGAAAATCACAATTGCATTTTGAATAATTTGATAGAAAATACTATTTGATAGTATATTCAAGAATCAATGCTTTTCAGCCAACGGCTGAATCTAGAAAATGTTAGACTTCGATAGGAATTCTCAATAAGAACTTGTGATCATTAAAATCCACACTAAATTATAAATCCTGGCATTCTGTGAGGTTCGGCGTGTTTTTAAATTTCAAAATATCTTCGATAGAATTTATTAAAAGTCTTATGCCGGACATCGCAAACCCAACCGGTAGAACAGCATAAACGAAGATCATAGGAATCTCTGTAGCTGTTGCATAAATTTTCATTTGAGTTCCAAGAAACGGAATACTTTGAGGTGCCAGCCATAGAAACAAGGCGGCCACTAGTATATTCAGAATGAAATCTATGGTGTTCTGAATGTTTTCAGGCAATAACTGAGTTACTGCTACCATTCTTATATGGCTGTTTTCTTTAATTCCATAACTGATTCCTATCAAAGAAAAGTACACAAATAAATACCGAGCCACTTCTTCACTCCACAGCAATGGCTTTCCAAAAAGATATCTTAGGATTACCTGCAGTAATATGGAAATAAACATGCCGGATAAGGAACTTATTACAATAAAATTTTCAATTTTCTTAAGCACTGTATCAATTTTTTTTATGGCAGATTTCATTTATTCTCCAGAATTCACCAGTGCAGTACTGAATATACGTATAAACAGTACTGCAAGGTTTTTCTTAATTAGTTATTAAGTGCTTTTACTTTGTTGTAATAACCGGGGGACCACAGTCCGTCTTCTTCGCATTTTGCGACCAACTGCTGTGATGCCTTCTCAAATTCTGCTCTCTGAGCCGGTGTGTGTACGATCACACCAGCGGCTTTCATTTCATCCAGCAGGCTTTTTTCGTAATCCATAATCATCTTGTTCACTGTTACAGCTCCATTTGAAAATGCTTCATCAATAACAGTTACATACTCTGCAGGCAATTTCTTGCGTGTCTTGTCTGACATAATGACAGGAAAAATATTAACCATGTGATTTGTCAGGTTGATATGAGAACACACTTCATTGAATTTCTGGGAGTAAATTGTTGGAACAGGATTTTCCTGTCCGGCAATTACGCCCTGCTGCAACGCCAGGTATACTTCAGACAGGCTCATCGGTGTAGGAGCCGCACCAAAAATATATTTGGCCATATATCTGTAGATAGGAACATCAGGAACTCTCAGTTTCATATCTTTGGTATCTGCCGGGGAATCGACAGCATTACTGGTTGTCAGCTGTCTGGTTCCGTAGTAGAGCATTTCTACAATTGTAAAGTCGAACTCATGGGTTTGCTCATACAGATCATTAAACATAGGGTTTTTTGCAGTTTCAATAGCTTCAACTCCATCCTTAAAAAGGAAAGGGGCTGCAAATATATTAAAATCGTTTACACGTTTTCCCACTTCTCCGGAACCCAGGATGGCAATATCAATGGTTCCGGCCTGAAGAGAATTGATCTCAGAGGTTTCAGCTCCTAATTGAGCTCCGGGAAAAATTTTGATTGTAACTTTTCCATCTGTTTTCGCCAGAACTTCTGCAGCTACCTGCTCGCATCCAATATTAAAAGGATGATCAGCCGGGTAGATGTGAGCAAGCTTTAATTCATAACTCTTGTCAGTGGAACCGGATTCTCCTTGCCCATTTGCAATTACTGCAGAACAGACAACCATTACAGAAAGCAGAAAACATAGAAATTTCTTCATTTCTTTCTCCTTATTATATATATAGAATTAATATTCTATTACCCTGTATCAATTCTCAATTGAGCTGTTCTCAATTGATTTTGAAATCTTCGATTATGGACGTATCTACATCGACACCAATTCCAGGTTTATCCGGTATTTTGATGTATCCATCTTCAAATTCAATTCCATTCTTTATTAAGGCAAGTCTGAAAGGATGGCTGGATTGATCAAATTCCAACATCAGTTCCGCAGGAAATTTACTAATCGGTGTCGGGGCAATATTCGCTACATATTGTAATGATGCTGCAAGTCCTATTCCGGAGCCCCAAACATGTGGAATTAACTGGGAATTAAACGCTTCGGCCAGGGACGTCATTTTTTTCATCTCAGTAAAACCGCCTGCAGAACAGAGGTCCGGTTGATATATATCGAGAGCACCGGCTTCAAGCCAGTTTTTCATTGATATCTTTCCAAACATGTTTTCTCCGGCAGCAACAAATGAGCCTGTGAGATTCCTTAGTGCTTTATATCCCTTAATGTCTTCCGGAGGTAATGGCTCTTCAAAAAAATGAACTTTTTCATCTTCCAGCTCCAGCATGATTCTTCTTGCTATCGCCTGGTTATACGAGGCGTTGAAATCGACCATCAGCTTTATATCAAACCCGATTTCAGCTCTTACTTCTTTTACTAATTCAATATCTTTCTCTATGCCGAATCCTGCTTTCAGCTTGATCCCTTTGAAACCGGCCTTTACATAAGACTTTGCTTCTTCAACCAGGTCTTGCGGATAGTTCCCATTTTCTACTCTGTAGAATCCGGTTGCATAGGCTTCTACTTTCTCTCTGAATTTGCCTCCCAGCAAATTGTATATAGGCTGGCCAAGTTCTTTACCTTTTAAATCCCATATGGCTATATCCAGACCGCTTAAAGCGTTAATAACAGAGCCCTGTTGTCCGAAAGGCCTGGTTTTGTTGTATAAAATTTCCCAAATAACTTCAGCATCAAAGCTGTCCATTCCAACGACTTCATCGATGAAACTATTTTCAATAATAGCTGCTGAAATTTGAGGAGGCTGCTGACCATGGCAAAGACATTCTCCATAGCCGATGGTCCCATCGATTCCCTCTACTTCAACAATTACGGAACTTCTTCTGTTGACCCATCCTTGGGCGAACATAAAGGATACATCCAGCGGAGCGCTGATAACTTTTACTCGTATATGTTTAATCTTCAATATTTTTCCCTAGATAATGAAAATGGAATTCATGTGAAAATATTTAATGAATACAATCATAATACAACTGTAATACAATCGTATTATTAACTCTGGAATGTTTGTTGTCAAGTTTTTTGTTGATTAATAATTTGAAATGAGAAATCTAATCCTGTCGCTGCGGAGAGCTGTCTGCTAAAGGAGCCTGAGGCGAAGCCGGCAATCAAGGGCTTTCCCGTCTGACAGTTTCTCCGTGGCCGGAAACAGAGATTCCATGTCAGAAGGAGTCCGTCATGAGAGGCCTCCTTCTTCGATGTGGCGGTGTGGTCCAATATGGCGGAGGCCTGCTTGACGCATCTTGAGAAGGCCGGGGTTGCCGTGTGGAGTTCAATCCCGAACCCTCATGCCGCACCCGTAGATACTGCTGCCGGAGAAGGACGCCGATCCCGCTATCAGAAAAGATGATGGCGACTTGGCAAGAGCTTGAGGTTTAAAGAGGTTATTATTCAGGAGCCGCGAAGAGCCTCATGCATCAGGAATCGAACTCCGTGATATCGGGTCTTAACGAATGGTGCTAAGACAGTCCTCTGTTGTAGTTCCCCCGGGTAAATTGAAAGTCGAAATCCGACTTATTGATTGACCTGTTATGGAGTAATCCCCTGATGATGGAGTTGAACTGAGGTTCCGGGGGATTGAAAAAAGCGAAGCGTCTCATATCGACAATGAATCCTGTCCCATACGATTTCAGATCTTTCAAGGTTTCGGGGATGTATAGGTAAGCACCGTTATATACTTCGTTCTCTTTGTAAGGCCGCTTTTCGAGGAAAAAACGGTTTCTCTTCTCATCGTACATCGAGGTTGAGAAACGGCAGTGTGTAAAACACTGCTCGTCCTTCTTCGGTTTCTTGCATCCTTTATCCCCCCGTACAAGGCATTGCTGTGTTTCCATCAGAAAAAGGGGACCGAACAGAAGGTTATAGGACGGTAGAACCGAATGGTCCAGAACAGACTCGATCTGGGATCTGTTCAGTTCCTGTGAGAGGACAAAGCCGGACGCTCCGGATTCTTTCAGAGACCGGACGGCAAAACTGTTCACTATATTCAGCCTGCTCCCTGCGATCCATTTTCGGCCTGTCTGATGAGCATAATGGGCTATGGCAAGATTATCGGTAAATATCGGGAGATCCGCCGTGATCCTGTCCACGAGGCTGTAGTAATCGGAAAGAACGCTTTCATGAATGATCGCTGGAAACCAGGGCATGCAGGGCAGCCTGTGATCATACTGTCCGGGTGAGCCTGCTTCAAAGAGAATCGAATCAGCACATATGCCCTGTTTCAGTAAAAGCTCATAATCGTTTACAGTGTTCACGGCAAAGAGGTAGGGGCCGTGGTTTTCTGCAGAAATCTCTGTTTTTGTCGGCAGTTCAGGACGGCTGATTGTGGCTGCCGGCTGTGAGAACAGGGTACTGGCAGCTTCACGCCTGATCCTGTTCAATTCGCTTACAGGTAAAAAAAGATGACTTTCCAGATCATCAGTATCTATTGATCCCATCTTAAAAAACTTGCTGTCCAGTCGGGAAAAAGGTTTTTCCAGACTGGACGATGTCATTCCTGCGCTCTTTGCCTTTTCGAGACACATTGAGCTTTCTACCGCGACGGTCTTTTCTCCTGCTTTCCAGAGGGTCTTTAAAGGAGCCCCCAGACAACCGCTGACCCTGACGGATATGAGCTGTCTTTCAAAACTCAGACGACTTATACGCTCCTGCAGATCCTTCTGTTCCGGCAGATCAGGATTCTTGAATATCATCTGATCCTTCAGGATCCTGCCTTTTAACTCATGTTCGATTTGAAAAAGGAATTCTTTTTGGGACAGGATTTCGCGTATAGTGCCGGTACAGATAAAACGGTTGTCCTTCGTGTATATGAAAATCTGATCCCTTTCTGAGACTGATGCGGAGGACTTTGTTTGGAGCATGCGCTTCTGTGCATTGTAGGATGCCACTTCAGAAACAAACTCAAGAGACTGATCCGTCGAACCACCGGGTGCAAACATCTCCGCTTCTATGCGGTTCTCCAGGTACCCTGCATGAAAGCCGCGGTTGAAGACCCTGGTGACATCACTTGTGGAAGACTGAGACTGCAGTCTTTTCTTCCAGGCATCGGTGACGGTGTACACATAGGGGAAGCCCTTTATTCTCCCTTCTATCTTTAATGAGTCGACGCCTGCGCCGGACAGTTTTCCGGCATTGGTAAGCTGGTTATTGTCCTTAAGGTTCAGTCTGTACCGGGAGTCGGAAGAATCGCTGGAGCTGTACAGGCGTCTGCAGGGTTGGAAACAGATTCCCCTGTTCCCCGACTTCCCTCCCGTCATTGAGCTCATATAGCATTGGCCGGAATAACTGATGCAGTAGGCGCCATGAACAAAGACTTCGGTTTCCATTTTCTTACCGTGTGCATGTTCTGTCAGGGCGGCAATGTCTTCGATGGAAAGTTCCCTTGCCAGATTGATCCGGGAAATCCCTTTTTCCGCCAGGAAGTCTATCTGTCCGTGATTGTGGGTCGTCAGCTGGGTAGAGCCGTGAATCTCCATCTCCGGCAACAAATCATGAAGAATATACAGAAGGCCCAGGTCCTGAACGATAAAAGCGGAGATTCCTGCGGAGACCGCCCTGTTTATGACATCAGCGATTTTATCAAATTCATCATTGAGAACGAGTGTGTTCAGGGTCAGAAAGAGCTTCGCTTCTCTTTGACGGGCAAGGCGGACAAGTTCTTCCAGATCTTCAAATGTGATGTTTTCGGCCCTTCGGCGGGCATTGAACTCCGAAACACCGAGGTATACCTCATCTGCCCCGGCAAGAATTGCCGCTTTGACGCTCGAAATATCTCCTCCGGGAGCCAGTACTTTGGGAATCATCCTATGCCGTGTTTTCTCCAGATTCATCAAGGCTATTTATCACATTATTTTCCACCCGTTTCAAGATCTCTTTTCGGGATCCTGTCAGATCTGTAGAGGAAGTGAATGGATCGGAGGATCCAGTCCTGTGACATGAAAGCCCTCAATTTCGGAATGGAAAATGCGGTTCGGAATCTGCTGAAACTCAAAATATTCACAGTAGAATTCTGAATTATCAAAGATCACCCTTTGTAGCCTTCAGTTCTTGCTGAAGCCATGGCGTGCAAGGATACCGTCATAAACCCCGTTCTCTTTGATCAACTTCAAACCTCGATTAAAATCAGAGATGATTTTCTCAGAATCCGGATGATTCTCCGGTACGACGAAATGCAGGGAGCCTTTGTAAAAAACCGGTCCGGAAATGGCTATATAATCACTCTGTTCTGGGTAATCCCTTTCCAGTAATCGTTGAATTGTATACTTGTTGGCTGCAATGAAATCAATTCTGCCTGCTAATAGTTTTCTGATATTCTGATCATGACTGGCAACATCCTTGACAGCCAAACCTTCAACCTTAAGGAGAGAGGAGATCAGAGAGCCCCGTATAGAACCTATGCTGTTATTTTTTAAATCTTCCAGTTTCGAATAACTTTGATATTTTCCCTTTAAACAAAGAAAGACGCCTTCTTCAAACAGAACAATATCGCTGTAATGAAAAAAATCATCTCTCTCTTCAGTAAATGAGACGACAAGAAGGCCATCGAAATGACTGTTCTTTGTCATTGTCAGAGCTCTTTTCCATGGAAGGTACTCTATCTCAATATCATATCCCATCATTCCGAGTGAGTTCCTGACGATTTCCGGGAATAAGCCTCCGTTCAACAGGTCCTCATTGGAATATATTGATGACTCAGGAGCCGCAAGTGTTAACAGAAAATCATTGGCATACAGGCTTGACTGCAGAAATATAAATAAAAAAATGAACTTTTTTATCATCTCCATATAATAAAATTATAAATCATAAAGTTGCGAAATGTCAAAGCGGGAAAGGATCATGCGCTGCGGAGTTCTCGTCCCGAAATCCCCTTTATACAAGTTCCGATAAGCATAAACAGGGGTAGGGGGGTATATAATACATCCTCCCTGAAACCCTGCTATTCGAAAAGCGGAATGTAGATGTAGAATCGGGAACCGATGTGCTCCTCACTTTCCAGGCAGATGAAGCCATTGTGCTGCTCTATCGTGCGCTGTACAACTGACAATCCGAGTCCCGTGCCTTTTCCTTTTTCCTTTGTTGTAAAATAGGGACTGAATATTTTCTGCTTCAGCGATTCTGAAATTCCTTCGCCGGTATCCTTTACACAAATCTCTGCGAAGTCTCCCCGGTGCTTTTTTGTTTTCTCCAGAGGACAGAAGGAGGGCAGACGGGCTGTGCGTTTGGCCGAAATAGATAACAAGCCCCCGTCTTTCATAGCGTGTATTGCGTTTATTCCCAGGTTCAGGATTGAATTGACGAGGGATGATCTATCACAAAGAACTTTCAGTTCGGAATCGTGGATCCTTATTTCAATCTTCACGTCTTGATCGGCAGCTTTTTGAAGAAGCGACTCTGTCTCCATAATGATTCCATCTATGTCGGCAGGCTGCATGGTCCATTTTTCTTTTCGATACAGTGAAAGCAGCTGGCCGGTCAGTTCGGCTGCTCGTTTTGACGCATTAAAGATGATACTCAAAAACTCTCCGGCCTTGCCATCGTTCTGAAGATTGCCTTGCAGCAGCTGAGCCGCACCGTTGATCGCATTGATCATATTATTGAAATCATGTGCGATTCCCCCGGTCAGTTTTCCCAGGGCATCGACTCTTTGACTATGAAGTAGTTCATCCAGCAGGTTCGTTGTTTCTGTCTTGTCTTTCAGGTCGAATACCATCCCCTGTCTGGCTCCATCCTGATCAAACATCGGCATTGATGAAATGGCCAGGATTTTTTCTTTTCCCGCTTTTTCCAGAAGTACTTTTCTTTCTTCTTTGATCGGTTCGGAAAGGAGGGTCTTCAAAGTCAGGCAATTCTGTTCCATCGTATTTGCATCTGTCATCGGAAGGAGGTTGTTGATATGGAGAGCATAGGACTCATAAAAATGAAGACCCGTCAGCCCCTCGGCAACCGGATTCATAAAAAGGATCCTGCCGTCTCTGTCCGAGGCGATAACACCGTCTCCGATGGAGTTCAGAACCACGCGCAGCTCATTTTCTGCGTTTTGACGCTGGCCGACTTCTTCCTCAAGCTTGCAGGTCCTTTCTTTTACTCTGATTTCAAGCTCTTTTCTATCGTTGAGGAGGTTCGTGTACAATATGGCAATTATACTGATTAAAATAAGAATAAGCAGAAAAAGGCTGTCCAGGTAGATGGATTTATCAAGGTATACCGATTCTATCTGTCCTATTTCCTTGCCTTCGTAAAAAATAGGATATACCAGCGGACTCTCTCCTATTAAACCGATCTGCAGGAGATATTGTTCCACTCTGCTCTCAGGGGACCCCTGAACGGCAAGGATTTCCTCCTGGCTGTCAAGAATCCGTATCATTGTACAGTCATTCTGCTTAAGCATCAGATCAAGGTATCTTTCAACGCCACTTATATTATATTCCCAATAGGGCGATGAGATAGCTCGGCTGTGATATATCAAATCATCTGAATGCTGATGTTTGACATAGTGTTCCAGAAAACCTGAGAAAAGCATTTGAATGGCTATGATGCAAAAGCAGGCAATGATGTACTTTCTCATAGAAGGATCATTCCCCATCCGGCGTTTCCGGTCGTATCAACCCCAATGCTGTATGTTTTTTAATTCTATAGATATATTTCATAGTCTCTGTCGATATGATGAAAACATCTGATACTGAAGATTTAACTCTTTTTTATATCAATCTGTTCTGTAATATCTTATATATTTATAATCCTTAAACCGATATTTTTCCAATCTGTTTTCGCTATAGGAACTCTTTTCTGTTTGAATATAGAATACGTCCCTCCCCCGGGCTGTAAACTCTGGCAGGACCTTCAAGGGGGGCTCTTTCCGGATCCTGGAATATCACACTTGATTAGCAATGATCCGGGACTTAAAATGAAGGGTATCATGAAGGAATCCCTTTCGTAATGAATAGACCACATATCCCCATGAAACATGTTTTACTCTGTGCTTTGATCTTTCTCTCTGTTTTCCCGCTTCATGCCGACGATAATTACAATCAGGGAAATGCATTCAGGATCGTTATCAACAGGCCGTCCTACACGGCATACAGTCGATGGATTCATTTGATCTGCTCAGAAATTTTCAGACGGATGGACATTCCTTTGTCGGTTGTATATATGCCTTTGAAAAGGGCCAGTATCGAAATCTCCGCCGGCAGAATTGATGCGGAGCCGGCCCGGATATACGCCTATGGCGAGCAGTATCCGGATCTGGTGAGAATCGGGGAACCCGTCGTCTTTATGACAGTCGCCGCTTTTGCCAGCCGTTCTGAATTATCGGGAGCCTATGAAGGATGGGCTTCCTTGAGGTCGTTTCGTGAAACTGTCGGCTTTCCACGAGGGATGAAAGCCTGTGAAGATTCGATTCCTCTTTATATGCGGGAGAACCGGATTGACAGGGTCAACAATACTTTATCAGGGCTTCGTAAACTGGAAAACTCGCGTATCGCTCTGTACATTGATGATCTCAATTCTGTGAAATCGGAACTCCTTGAGCAGAGCCTTTCCATTGATCTGGTCCAGGCCGGCATTATGGAAGTCGTCCCTCTGTATATGTATGTGAACCGTAAGTTTGAGCCTCTGGCAGAACCTCTATCCGAAGTTATAAAGCAGATGAAACAGGAAGGTCTGATCGAAAAGTTCTACAATATCGCTTACTGAAGAGGGGCTCCTGCCCTTTTATCTCCTCATCGGGTGAGAGTTGACACTTTTCATTGTAAACGCTGGCGGCTGTGCAGCCGCTCACAAGCGGTCGATAATACTGATATCGTATAGTAATTCCCTTTTCATATTCTCCTTGGTATCCTGGTTTTCTATAAAGGAAATCAGGTTTTCTATCGCTGCGCTTCCTATCTCTCCCGTCGGCTGGGAGATTACGGAAACTGGAATCTTCAGGTAATCAAACCATTTATTGTCATCATAGGTAATAATCTTTATCCCATCTCTGTACTTTTCAGGCAGATCGTTGATGACGCTGATAACCTCATAGCAGATAGCAGATGTTGCGCAAATAATACCGTCGATTTTTTCTTCATCAATAAATCTTTTTATTATGGGATAGGAATCTTCTTTATGATAACTCAGAGACAAAACAGCCGGATCACTGTGATCTTCAATCTCCTGAAGATAGGCTTTATACCCGAGGATCCTCTGCTTTATGGTATAAACCGATTCGGAATAACCGATGAAACCAATTTTTGAGGCCCCTTTCTCATAGAGGTGTTTTGCTCCTAAATAACTGCTGTACAGGTTGTTAATGCCGACAAAGAGAAAGTCATGGTTCTGGTACTGTCTGTCGATCAGCACAACGGGGACGCCGATATCATGAAGCTGTTCCGGCATGTTTTCGGACTCGATGGGAGCGATAATCAAACCGCTGATGTTGCGGCCCATAAGCATCTTAATATTCCTGGCTTCTTTTTCCGCATCGTCTTCCGAATCGCAGAAAATAATGGAGATCCCCATATCTGAAGCTACGGTTTCGATAGCCTTGGTGATGGCCACATAATAGTCTTCTCTGATATCCGCGATGATAACGCCGACTTTCTCTATCTTGTTTGCCTTCTTGGGTTTAATGCCCCTGTAATTCAGTTCTTCCAGGGTCTTGAGCACGACTTCCTTGGTATCCTGATTTACATGGCGGGTCTTGTTGATGACATGAGAAACGGTCGTTATGGAGACGCCGGCTTTGTCGGCGATAGTTTTTAACGTAACATTTTTCTGTTTCATACATAGTATTAAAACACATGAACTCTGAATGCGCAAGAATCAATAAAAAAATATCGTAAAAATTGCGCAAAAATATTTGTTGACATGCGCAAAAAACGGGGTGATAATGCAAATGAGTTTCGGAAGGAAGGTATCAAATTGAAAGCCGTAGTATTAGAAAAAAGAGGAGAAATCAGTCTCCGTGATTATGATCTCGATGATCAGATGTCAGCTGACGATGTAAGGATAAAACCCGCTGCCGTAGGAATCTGCGGGAGTGACGTCCATTATTATAGAGAAGGTAATATCGGCGACTTTGTTGTAAAGGAACCGATGATCCTGGGGCATGAAGCCAGCGGAGTCGTTACGGAAGTGGGGGCGAATGTCAAACACCTCAAAGTAGGGGACCGGGTTTGCATGGAGCCGGGGATTCCCAACTTCAAGAGTACAGAAACCCTTCAGGGGATGTATAACCTGGATCCGGAGGTCGCTTTCTGGGCGACTCCCCCCATTCATGGATGTCTGCGGGAGTCAGTCGTCCATCCGGGAAGCCTGACGTTCAAACTGCCTGATAATGTCACCTTTCATGAAGGGGCCCTGGTCGAGCCCGTAGCGATCGGAATGCACTCAGCCAATAAAGCGGAGATCTCTTCCGGTGATACGGCTCTTGTTATGGGAGCCGGGACCATCGGAATCGTAACTGCCCTGGCGGCTGAAGCTTCAGGCTGTTCGAAGGTCTTTATTGCGGACATCAAGAAAGAGAAACTGGATTTTGTTATAAAACACTACAGCGATAGAGTCACGGCTATCGATCTGAAGTCACAGTCCGTTAACGATGTTCTGGCCGCTTCAGATGTGAAGCAGGTGGATCTCCTTTTTGAGGCCAGCGGAAGTGCAAAGGTTTTTGAAGGCCTTGCTGATCACATCAAACCGGGCGGTACGATCGTTCTGATCGGTATGCCTTCGGGGCCCGTTCCTGTCGATGTCGTCTCCCTTCAGGCAAAAGAGCTGACTGTAAAGACGATATTCCGCTATGTGAACATCTATCCGCGGGTAATCAATCTGATATCCTCCGGAAAGCTGAATGTTAAACCCCTTGTGACGAGTACCTATGATTTCAAGGATGCGGTCAAGGCGATGGAGTATGCGGCCACACTGCCGGACGATGAAATCAAGATAATGATAGATACGGATTTTTAGTTTTTTTTACATTGTAATCATGGCTCAGGCCATAATATAAGGAGTATGAATAGTATGAAGAAAGTTCTGTTTTTGATTCTTGTCGTTTGTTTGGCAGCCCTTCCGGTTTTCGCCAATGGACAGGCTGAAGACGACGGTACCTTTAAGGTCGCGTACATCGCACGGGCGCAGGCCGACTCTTTCGCCGCATGGCTGGCAAATGCCGTAATGGAGGAAGCGGACAAGTATGATGATATATCTGTGAAGGTCTTTGACGGACAGGCTTCCGATGACAAGGTGAACTCCCTGATTGAGAACGCCATCGTTAACAAGTTTGACGCCATTATCATCCAGCCCAACAACGGCGAGTCCCAGAGACCCTATGCCGAGAAGGTTGTGGAAGCCGGTATCATCTGTATTACCACCAATGCCCGTATCTCCGGAATCGCCGGGGCATCTTCCGTAGACGCCGACCCCTATGAGCAGGCTGCCGTCAATGCCCGTGTTGCCATCAAGCAGATTCCTGAGAATGCCAGCGTTGTTGTTCTCAAGGGCCCTCCCGGAAACTTCCACGCCGATGAGCGCCGTGTCAGCTGGGAAAAAGAGTTCTTCGCCAAGAGACCCGATGTTAAAATCGTAGGTGAGCAGATCGCCAACTGGAATAAGGATGAAGCCATGGCTCTGATGGAAGACTGGGTTCAGGCCAACGATCAGATCGACGCGATCATCGCCATGAACGACAATATGTGTGCCGGTGCCCTCGAAGTTGTAAAGGATGATCCCAAGTTTGATGACATCCTGGCCTACGGTGTTGACGGAACCGCAGAAGCTACTCTGCTGATCAAGGACGGTCTGATGACCTCCACCTGTCTGCAGAGCGCCTACGCCCTGGCTGAAAACCTTCTGGCCACAAGCCACAAGCTGCTGACCGGTGAAGAGGATCAGATCGACATCGATATCGACTGTCCTCTGGTTAACAAAGACAATGTTGACGAGTACATCGAAATGCACAAAAGAGCCGGTGCTCTTTAAGTTCTAGTGTAGAATTGTAGTGGAGGCTCCGGAAGCCTGATGTTTCCGGAGCCTTTTTAAACTTTGAATTAGGATTAGAAATGGAAGAAATCAAGTTAAAGGTTTCCCGTATTGAAAAGTCGTTTCCCGGTGTCAAGGCCCTGGATAATATCAATTTTTCGGTACACAAAGGGACTGTTCATGTCCTCTGCGGTGAAAATGGCGCAGGGAAATCCACGCTGATGAAGATCATCAACGGCGTATACAAACCGGATGAGGGAACAATCGCCATCGATGGTCAGGTTGTCGAGATCAAGAATCCGATTCAGGCGAGAGCCCACGGTATCTCCATGATCTTTCAGGAGCTGAATTATATTCCTGAGATGACCGTGGAAGAGAGCCTTTTTGTCGGTCGGCTGCCTGTCAATAAATTCAAAAAAGTCGACTGGAAAGAAATTCGTAAAAGAACCCTTGAACTGCTCAAGGCGGAAGGGCTTCCCTATTCCCCGACGACGCAGCTTAAGGATCTGTCTGTCTCGGATATCCAGATGCTGGAGATTCTGAAAGCAATCTCCTATCAATCTGACATTATCATAATGGACGAACCCACTTCCGCCATTACCGATAAGGAAGTCGCCCTCCTTTTTGAGAAGATAGACAAACTGAAAAAGAACGGAGCCAGTATTATCTACATCTCCCATAAGATGGATGAGATTTTCAAGATAGCAGATGAGATCACCGTTCTGAGAGACGGAAGTGTTATTGAAACCAGGAATAAAGATGACATTACTATAGATGAAGTGATCGCCCTCATGGTAGGGCGGGAGCTTTCGAATGAATATCCCAAGGAAGATGTTCCCATCGGGGAGAAGATCCTGGAAGTCCGGAACCTGACCAGTCCCGGGAACTTCGAGAAGGTGAACTTCGACCTGAAAGACGGTGAGATCGTCGGTTTCGCCGGTCTGATGGGAGCGGGCCGTACGGAAGTCATGAGAGCGGTCTTCGGCCTGGATCCCTATACAGACGGTGAGATTCTGAAGAACGGGAAAACTGTAGACAACCGGACGGTGGAAAAGAGCATTAAAAACGGTGTTGTCATGCTTTCTGAAGACAGGCGGCGCTTCGGGATTATTCCCGTAAGAGGGGTCAGAGAGAATGTCTCCCTGGCCAACCTGAAAAAGTTCTTCTACAAAGGCCGCCTCCACTCCCGGGACGAAGTGAAGGAGATTCAGGAAATCTGCAGCCGGATGAATGTCAAAACCCCCACCCTGGATACCTCGATCAGTTCCCTGAGCGGCGGAAACCAGCAGAAGGTCGTGCTGGCCAAATGGATGATCAATGATCCGGATGTTTTGATTATGGATGAGCCGACCCGGGGTATCGATATCGGAGCCAAGTTTGAAATCTACAAACTGATGACCTCCTTTGTAAAACAGGATAAGGCTATCATCATGGTCTCATCAGAACTTCCGGAGCTGATCGGAATGTGCGACCGTATCTATGTTATGTCCAAGGGACACCTCATGGGCTGTCTGAACCGGGATGAGTTCTCCCAGGAAACGATTATGAAAATGGCAACAGGCGTAATGAAAAAGGAGTCTGATAATGAAATCTAAAATACTGAATTTCTGGGATACCGCAAAAAACAAGTACAGTATCCTTCTGGTTCTGGTCTTTTTAACGATCATATCCACACTGATAAATCCGAACTTTCTGACAGGGGCGAACCTGTCGAATGTCTCCCGTCAGATCGCCGTGACCACCATCCTGGCCTTCGGTGAGACCATTCTTATCATCTGCGGGATGCTCGACCTCTCATCCGGATCGGTACTGGCCCTTTCCGGTGTCCTGTCGGTTTCCGTATTCAAGATGACCGGAAGTTTGCCCCTGGCCTTCTTTGTGGCCATCTTTGTAGCGGTCTTCTGCAACCTGATCAATGCTCTGATGGTTACCCGCTTTAAAACCCCTCCCTTTATCGCCACTCTGGCCATGCTGGCCATGGCCAGGGGAGCGGCTCTGCTCTACACAAATGGACAGAATATCTATCAGATCGGGGATTATACCGTTTTCGGCCAGGGCTATATCGGTTTTATCCCGACCCCCGTCGTCTTCATGATCATCCTGTTTATCGCTACCTGGTATATTCTGAAACATACAAGATTCGGACGCTCCCTGTTCGCCATAGGCGGCAATGAAGAGGCGGCCAATGCCTCGGGTATCAATGTAAACAGGAACAAGGTTTATGCCTTTGTCGTCAACGGTATTCTGGTCGGTGTCGCAGGGGTTCTGTTTATGTCCCGCGTTAACTCCGGACTGCCCAACGGAGCGATCGGCTATGAGTTCGAGGCTCTGACCTCCTCTGTTATCGGCGGAACCAGTTTCACCGGCGGTATCGGTACGGCAGGCGGAACCGTGGCGGGTGCCTTTATCGTAGGGTTCCTGAACAACATCATGAACCTTACCAATGTAAACTCCTACCTGCAGCAGATCGTAAGAGGTGCCATTATCGCTCTGGCTGTTATCTACGACATCAATTCGAAGTCCAAGAAAAACAAGAAGAAACTTGGAAATATTACAGAGACAAAAGCTTGATACAGTAATCGTACAAAGGGGCGTAAGGACTTTTCCTTGCGCCTTTTTTATTCACAAAAGAGAATGAGATCCGTGTCCCCGGGTTGCCTGGGCGAGCAATAATCCGAAGGATTATGATCGGGCTCTCAGCGGGATAATTATGGGGGAGTTGTAAAGCATGAAAACAATAATCGGTATTGATAACGGAACACAGAGCACCAAGGTTATCTTCTATGATTTCGAGAACAGGAGGATCGCCGCTTCCGCCACGGCTCCCCACGACTTGATCAGCCGGGATGACGGCAGCCGGGAACAGAAGGCCGCCTGGTGGGTTCAGGCCCTTCAAAGCTGTTTTGATCAGATTGATCCGGAAGTCAGAAAGACCGCTCTCGCCGCAGGCGTTTCCGGTCAGCAGCACGGTTTTGTCCCCCTTGATGAAGACGGCAATGTTCTGCGGGATGTGAAGCTCTGGTGCGATACCTCGACCGCCGGGGAGTGCGGGGAGCTGACCGATGCCTACGGAGGTGAAGAGAAGCTTCTTGCAGAGCCGGGGAACCTGGTTCTGCCCGGTTACACCGCTTCCAAGATCCTCTGGTTCAAAAAGAACAATCCGGATGAGTATGCCAGGATGGCCCACATTCTGCTCCCCCATGATTATCTGAACTACTATCTCACCGGCGAATATACCATGGAGTATGGAGATGCCTCGGGGACGGCACTGCTGAATATCAAAACCCGGACCTGGCATAAAGAGCTGGTGAGGGCCCTGGATCCCGACAAAGACCTGACGGCCTGTCTGCCCGATCTGCTGGAACCCTGGGAGGTCAGCGGTCATGTTCTGTCTGAAATCGCAGAACAGTTCGGGATCCCCGCCGGAATACCCGTATCGACCGGCGGGGGAGACAATATGATGGGCGCCGTCGGTACGGGAACCGTCAGGGACGGAGTGCTTACCATGAGCCTGGGAACCAGCGGCACCCTATACGGTTATTCCGATTCCCCGGTGATCGATCCCCGGGGGAACCTGGCGGCCTTCTGTTCCAGCACAGGCGGCTGGCTGCCGCTGCTGTGCACCATGAACTGTACGGTCGCCACAGAGATGATGCGCCAGCTCTTTGAATACGGAGTCAAGGAGTTCGACCAGCTGGGAGCAGCCGCTCCGGCCGGAAGCGAAGGGATTCTGACCCTTCCTTTCTTTAACGGGGAACGGACTCCCAACTTTCCCCATGGAAAGGGCTGTATCGTCGGAATGACCGCCTCCAATGTGAAGAAGGAGAATATTTTCCGTTCGGCTCTGGAATCGGCTATTCTGGGGATGAAGCTGGGGCTGGACTCCTTCAGAATCCTGGGATTCAAGGCCCGGGAGGTGCGCCTTATCGGAGGCGGGGCAAACTCCGCCGTATGGCGGCAGATAACGGCGGATATCCTCGATCTGCCCGTTGTGGTTCCCGAAACCGCCGAAGCGGCGGCACTGGGCGGGGCGCTTCAGGCCCTCTGCTGTCTGAAACGTTCCGAGGGAGAAGACGCCGATATCAATGCTCTTGTGGATGAGCATGTGGTTCTCTCAGAAGGCAAGGGCTGTTCTCCCGATCCTGAAAATGTCAAAGCTTATGAAAAAGTGTATGCCGAATACACCGGCTATGTGGAGGCTCTCAGCGGACTTTTCAGCTGATCAGCCCGGTCCGGTAAGAAAGAGGGGGGCCGGGAGAGGCTGTCGTGGAAGGGGAGGGCGTCTGCGCGAAGGCCCTCCCCTTCCGCGGGGACGCCGGGCCCGGCTCCCCCGGTGATGTCACCGCCGTCCCGGAATCTGATGACAGATCTGCTACTCGTCCAGCCATCCCTTCGCGACGGCTTCAGCGGCTTTCATCTCTACCCATCCATACAGTTCCGGCGCCTGCTTTCTTATGGGTTCGTGTATGGCCAAAACCTGATGTTTGCGGACATTCTGCTCTTTCCAGGAACGCCCCCGGGTGACCAGATTCATACAGAAGGGCAGCAGCCTGTCGAAGACCTTAACCCAGCGGCTCTCCGGCGATATCTGAGCCTCGTATTCCTCCCAGAGAGACAGAAGCTCCCCGGAAAATGAACCGGGAAAGCTCTGGCCGAAGTGAATGAGGTACTCTTTTTCCGCTGACTGTATCTGCTCTCTGCCTTCGTCAAAAACGGATATATCACCGGCTCCTATCTCACAAATATCATGAATCAGAGCCATCTTCAGGGTTTTCAGAAGATCAATCTCCTCTTCAATCTCTTCATGGAGCATCATTACGGTCACGGCTAGATGCCAGCTGTGTTCCGCAGAGTTTTCATTCCGTGATCCATCCGAAAGAAATGATTTCCGGTAAACGCCCTTCAAGCGATCCAGTTCAATTATAAATTCATAAATCCTTTGGTAGTCCATTTTCACCCCGATTCACGGCCGCTGATTTCTCAGGAGCCGTCCTGACCGTTCTCGGACGGCTCCTGAGTCGCTGCAGTGGCGGTCTACAGTACTTTGGAAAGGAAATCTCTGGTTCTTTCGTTCCGAGGGTTGCTGAAAAGCTCCTCGGGCGGTCTGTTTTCCACAATAACGCCTTCGTCTATAAACAGAACCCTGTTGCTGACCTCTCTGGCAAAGCCCATCTCATGGGTGACCACGACCATGGTCATCCCTTCGGAGGCAAGCTGTTTGATAACGTCAAGCACCTCTCCTACCATCTCCGGATCGAGGGCGCTTGTGGGCTCGTCAAAGAGCATGATATCGGGATTCATGGCAAGAGCTCGTGCAATGGCCACCCTCTGTTTCTGGCCTCCGGAAAGGCGGTTGGGATACTCGTCGATCTTATCCGCCAGGCCTACCCGTTTCAGAAGTTCCGCCGCTTTCTCTTTGGCCTCATCCACGCTCATCTTGCCCAGTTTTACGGGGGCCAGGATGATGTTCTCAAGTACCGACTTATGGGGGAAAAGGTTGAACTGCTGGAAAACCATGCCCACCTTTTCCCGCAGCTTGTTAATATCGGTCTCGGGAGCGGTGATATCCGTACCCTCGATGAAGATCTGTCCCGAAGTGGGCTCTTCAAGCAGGTTCAGGCATCTCAGGAAGGTGCTTTTTCCGCTTCCCGAGGGGCCGATGACGCTTATCACCTCTCCCTGATCAACCTGTTCGCTTATGCCTCTCAGAACTTCCAGCTCTCCGAAGTATTTATGAAGATCAACTACTTTAATCACTGTTTTTCATTCTCCTTTCAGCCCTTGCAAGCATATGGGAAAGGGTCAGGGTGAGTATCAGATAGATAATCGCTGTAGCGATAAGAGGTATGGTTGCCTCATAGGTGATGCTTCTTATCTTGTTACCGGCCCGCATCAGGTCGTTTCCCCCGATAAAGCCGATGATGGAGGTCTCCTTCAGCAGAACAATAAACTCATTGCCCAGAGCCGGAAGGATATTTTTGATCGCCTGAGGCAGGATAATCTCCTGCATCGCCATGCGGTGAGGCAGTCCGAGGGACCGGGCCGCTTCCATCTGCCCTTTTGATACGGCCTGTATGCCCGCTCTTATAATTTCCGATACATAGGCACCCGAGTTTATTCCGAAGGCGATGATGGCGGCCATGGTCTTGTTGATATCAAAAGCCTGAAAAACAACGAAATAGATAATCAGAAGCTGAACCAGCACGGGAGTTCCTCTTATCAGTTCCGTGTAGGCCTTGGCAGTAAGGTTCAGTACCTTCTTCTTCGACATCCTCATCAGAGCGATCAGCGTACCCAGCACAACTCCTAAAAGAACGGCAAACAAGGTCACCACAAGGGTGACCTTAAGACCGTTTAGCATAAGGGTTATGCCGTTGGGACCCGCCTCCCAAAGCTCTTCAAGAAGAGTCCTTTTTACGGCATCAATCAAAACAGTGCTCCTATTTCATGAACTGAGAAAGCAGTTCGTCGTATTTCCCGCTTGATTTAAGTCTTGCAAGGGTTTTATCCACAGAGGCCAGCAGTTCCTGATTCCCTTTCTTGATGGCGATTCCGTAGTACTCGGGCTCGAAGTCAAAAGAAAGAATCTCCAGGTCGGGATTCTTCGCGACAAAACTCATTGCGGGCTGCTGGTCGATGATAAGACAGTCCACCTTGCCGTTCTTCAGCTCCATAACGGCTTCAAAACCGGTGTTGAAGGCGGAGATATTGCTCTCATCCGTGTACTTGCTCGCCATATCGTTTCCGGTGGTACCGAGCTGTACGGACATTTTTTTGTCTTTAAGATCATCAATGGCCTTGATGGCGTTCTGTCCTTTCCGGACGATGACGGCCTGGGTCGCTTCGTAGTAGGGCTTTGAAAAGTTGACGCTTTCCGCCCTTTTGGGGTTGATGGTCATTCCGGCTATAACAAAATCAATCTTGTCCGCATTCAGGGCCGTCAGGAGGGTGTCGAACTCCATGTCTTCAATTTCAAGTTCCTTGCCGAGGTCCTTTGCAATCTCCCTGGCGATCTCCACATCAAAGCCGACGACCTCGTCTCCCGCTTCCCCTCCGATGAACTCGAAGGGAGGGAAGGCCGCATTGGTTCCCATAACGATGGCGTCACTCTTTTTTTCACAGCCAGTGAGTGCGGTCATGGCAATGAACATAGCTATAATCAGTTTTGTGAATTTCATTAGATCTCTCCGTTTTTCGTTTTTTACGGTTCCTACTATGCGTATATATGCATAAAAAAGTCAATTATGATGAATATTTATCTATGAACAGAGGTTTGGAACGGCTGAGAGAGACTGATTTTCAATATTTATACCTTGCGAAAGCCGGGAGGACGCGCTTAGAGATGCACTGCCACTCCCTTCTTCTGCTTACAACGCCTCCGGGCTTTTTCGTCTCTACGGTTCATCCACAGGCAGATCATTGTAGACGGCCATAACAGATTTGCTTCTGGCGCCGACTACCAGGGTCACTCTGTCTCCTTTTTCGAAACGGCTGAAGTTTCTGTACCGGACGCCGACTTCATACCTGTTCTCCAGGTTAAGAGTATAGTGACCTGCCGGATCACTCAGGCGCAGCCGCCATGGAATCTGGCCGAGTCGGGGAAAGCGGTCGTACAGATCGTGAATCTCCGCATCCTTCCATTCCAGGACCTGTCGGAATACCAGATCTCCCAGGCGGGGACGGAAGGCGACGGGGTCAATGACAAGAAGGAGGAGAACCCCTATCTGCCCCGTTTTGAAAATCGTAAGAGAACCACTGTCTCTCATGTAATCCGCCATTATCAGCAGGACTTCCAGAGTGATCACCACGGTCAGTCCGATAAAAAACAGAAAGATAATTTCAAAAAGCAGAGTCATTAGTTCACTCCCCTTCATTCTGCGGGCGGGCAGCGTATCCAGGTATTTGTGTCTTATTTTCAAGGCGGGGCCGTCCTTTTTTTAATAAACAGTCTATCTCTAATCGATCCTTTTTTCCAGGGCGATCCTGAAAGGCAGAAAGATCAGAATACAAAGCATCCCGGCATAGAGAAGGGTGATCAGAGCCACAGCCAGGTTGGGGCCTACAGAGCTCGTATCCTCCAGATTGGCCAGAACTGCGATGATGCCGGTGAAAAAAGCCATGCTCCCCACCGCCAGGGTATAGAGGCTTAACGAGGAAAAATATCCCGCCCCTTCTCTGATCAGCTTCTGGTCCGCCTGCGGATCAAACACGCATCTGTAATAAGCCCGAGTCTGTTTTACTCCTGTCTGGAAGACGGTCAGCAGGCAGAGGAAGATCAATATCACCAGCAGACTGGGGATATCGAAATAGAACAGGAAGCTTGATCCTGTGAATCCGATAAGCGCGGTCATGCTGAACAGGCAGAGGACCAGATAGATCAGGTAAGTGCTTTTTTTCATTTAGAAACTCCTTAAATTATATTGCTGATAAAATCACAGATGGACGGCAACGCATTCTGCAGGCCTTCGATGTCCAGTATCCCCAGGATCGAACTGTATCTCGGGTCTCCCCAGACCGAACCCAGTATGGTAAGAAGTCCCAGTATCAATGCAATTCCCGCACAGTTCTGAAGCCGTGATAACGTCCGGGAGTGGTGGACAGACTCCCGGCCCGAAAGGTTAAACTCCGTTCCAAAGGGGTAGGGCGGCGGAGTCGCCAGCTTTCCGCTCCAGTACCTTTTCAGCTCTTTGTTTACCCTTCTCATGGCTCCAGTACCTCCTTTAACCGTCTTTTGAGAATCTTCAGCCTGTAGCGGACCGTTTCCGGCGGCAGGTCCAGGGCCCTGGCCGTCTGTCTTCCGGACATCCCTTCAAAGGCATGGAGGTAGAGTATGTTTCTATCCCTCTCATTCTGAAGACCCAGAAACTCTTCAATCCTCTCCCGGGTATCCTTCTGTATCAGGGCTTCATCGGGTGGGAGGAAGGAGCCCGGTAATGTATCCGGATCATAATCACCCTCTTCGCTGTATTTCATACCGTTCTTTCTGTGCCAGTCGATCCGGCTGCGGGATGCTATGGTGTAGATCCAGGTGGAGGGAGACCAGAGAGGATTGTAGCTTTTCAGGGAGCGGAACAGCTTGATCATAATCTCCTGACACAGATCCTCGCAGTCCTCATCGCAGAGACTTCCTTTCAGGTAGAGAAGGATCCGGGGAGACCAGAGAGCCCATATCTCCCTCAGCGCTGTGCTGTCGCCAGCGGCTCCTCTGAGCAGGAGACTCCTTTCCGATACTTTCATATGCTTTAGTATACGGAGGCCGGAGGATGTTCAGGCCAAAGAAAATGAAAAAAATCAGTGGAAAACGAGGTGGAAAGATGAGGCCAGAGGAGGCTCTCTTCCTTTATTGCAATGATATTTGATTGACCATAATCCCATATTCAGAAGATAATAGTTGTTGATGTTAGGACGTAAAAAAAGCGATAGGCTGTCGCCAAAAGAGACCGAGAAGGCATTAGAGCGCATACGCAGGTCCTATGATGATTATATCATCAGCTATATGGCCCCCATCGATGAAAAGTCGGCATTTGAAGAGCGTTATATCACCGCCCTCCACGCCCGGGTGGATCTGACCCGTTTTATCAAGGAAGAGATAGAGCATCTGGAGGGACTGAAACAGGCCGGGGAGATTATGAAGGCACAGCAGGCCCGCACGACTGCGGCAGGGGCCGGGAAACCCAAGGGATTCGCTGACAGGGTTATGGAGGAGCTGGAGAGAAAAATCGCTCACTACCCGGAAATCCACTTTCATGATGATGCCTCTCCCGAAGTAATGAAGCTGTACGGAGCCCTCAGAGAGATGGATACCCTTCATTGGGCCGTTCTGGCCAGATTTATCAGAAATGTCCATTCCTCCACCGTCAGTTACAACCTGGAGGACCGGCTTCTCAGGATGACTACGATTGGAGAGGATAATGTCCCCCCCGAGCTTGAGCGTTATCTTTTTCTTCTGAAGCAGAGGGGACGCTACAGTTCCGAACTTTTCCGGGAATCCCAGGAGTGCATCAAGAGGGCTGCCTTTTTTCTTCACGACTTGAGGATCATCCTTCAGGAGTGCCGGGAGCGCGGCTTGACGGATGATAAGGATGTGGATGAGGCGATCCGTTATGTTGAGAATATTATTGCCGATTTCCGTTTAAAAGATTTGAAAAGAGGGTGAAATTTCGTTATCTTTGCTAAGACGAATGTTTTCGCTTTTTATTTAAAAAATGATTAGGAATATGTTTCCTATTCCGATATAAAGGAGAATCTAATGTCAGAAATAATTCTTACGGATGAAAGTTTTGAGCAGGAAGTTCTGAAAGCTGATCAGCCTGTTCTTATCGATTTCTGGGCCGAATGGTGTGTGCCCTGCAAAATGCTGGGGCCTCTTGTCGCAGAGATCGCAGAAGAGTATGCCGGCAGGATCAAGATTTGCAAGGCCAATGTGGATGACGCTCCCGAATCAGCGGGACGTTACAATATTCAGAGTATTCCTACCCTTATGGTTTTCAACAAGGGTGAAGTTGTAAAACAGAATGTCGGTGTCGTTCCCAAAGACGCTATCGAGGACATGTTTAAAGATCTTCTCTGATCCTTTTATCAGGGCGGGGGTACATACTCCTCGTCCGTATTTATCCTCCCCAGAGTTTTTCCACTGGTAGGTGCGGTATGCCAGTCTTCTGACCGGTTCGTATCTGCGCTTGTGCTGCTTCGGCAGAGGGAGCGGGTTGCTGTCGTGTAATGGGAGCTTATAGCTTCCGCCGGCGACAGGGCTTCCGAACTGAATTCCCAGCCCCCTTCTCTGTAGACATCCGCTGCAGGGTCAAAGGTACGGGAGGTCCATCCCAGATAATCGTCCTGGGGATCGGGTTCTCTTTCCGAATAGACGGCGGCATCAATGATTTTTCCATCGGGTGAACCATAGAGACTCAGGATACCGTTGGCCCCGGACAGTCCGCTGTCCTCGGGCAGCCAGAGATCCCAGGCCGTATCACAGCTCAGCGTCTCCGTACTGAGGGTCATGTCAGTACTTTCGCTAATTTCTCCCGCAAGAAACTCCCTCCGGCAGTGCAGGATGATGTACTCTCCGCTTTTCACGGTCAGTGAGGGGAAAACGTAGCGGTAATCATAGAAGTTCTTTGTTCCGTAATAGAGGCAGAGCCCCGCACAGTCGCCTCCTCCTTTGACAAAAAATTCGACGCAATCCGGATTGCTGTCCGATCCTTCGGGATTGAATTCGTTTATCAGGATCTCCGGAAGATCGGGATTCCATGCCCAGAAGGGAAGGATAAAACGGGTGCTGTTCCCTCCCTTGTCTTCCACCGTCAGCGCCGCTTTGCAGAGGGCTCCCGCGGGCAGTTCTGTTTCCGGAATGAGTACGATGGTATTTTCCTCCTCCACTTCAAGGCGTACCGGATCTCCCCGGTCCAGGGTTATCCTGTTCTCTCCGGGCCGCACAGCCTCATCAAAAAGCAGCCTTATTTCGGGCCCCTCTCCCGATTGAACCTCAACGAGTTGAGGAGGGGCGAGGTCCGGATTGGACATAAGTTCCTCCCGGCAGGGCAGGGAGCATCCCGCACTCAGGATAAAAAGAAGAACCGCCTGTGCCCGCAGACTTATTTTCCCGTTCATATCTGTTTCTTCTCCTTCGCAGCTTAATACGCCCGGGAATAGGATGATGATTCAAGAATCCGGTAAAAAAAGGAGAAAAAAGGCCGATAAACTGAATATGAGAAAAGGAATTGCAGCCATCATTCTGCTTCTGACGGCACTGTCTTTTGATTTAAGTGCCCAGGAGCTTACCATCGAAGCGGGTGACGCCTATATAGATATGGTCGCCGGTGAGGGATTTCACCTCTGGATAAGACAGAGAGAGGGAATGAACTCTGTTCTTCTGACCGAATCAACGGCGGATCCCGAGAAGCTGCGGGACTCCTACGCCCTGCGGGCCTACGAATATAATTCCGTGAACGGCGACGAGTCGCGGATGCTCGACGGAGAACTTCTGCCCAGAGATCGGAATCTCTACTTTCTGATTGATTCCAGTGCGGAGTATAACGAAACTCTGGGAGGGATGGCTTTTCATATCTATGTTCCCCTGAACCTGACCTACGGGTACTCCTGGAGCAGAGAAGGGCAGCTGGATATCCGTCAGGGAACCTGGTTGAATATCCGTTCCTTTGAAAAACCCTATGCCGATTACAGCGGCTCCTTTCAGGATAATCCCTTTATCCTTTCCTCCCGTTTCAAAGAGCTTCCACCTCCGGTGGTTGTGGAAGAGCTGGAGGATATTATGGAGGAGGCCGCTCTTATGACAGGCGGAGAGTTTATCCGGGCCGAGGACGGTGATGAAGCGGTAGATAAAATCGGACGCATTATCACCTCCGTCGAGGGCGGAGCCATAGACGTTGTTCTTGTTGTGGATACGACGATCAGCATGAAAAACGATATCAATTTTATCAAAAAGAAACTGGTCCCCCTTGTCAAAACCCATATTGAGGGCTTTGATTCCTTCCGGATAGGGATTGTTATGTACCGGGACTATAAAGAGGCCTATCTGACCAGGGAGATCGATTTTCAGGATGATCTGGAGCGGATTCAGTGGTTTCTGGACCGGATTACCGTATCCGGTGGAAGGGATATTCCCGAAGCGGTGTACGAAGGGATCTTCAGCGGCATATCCAACTTTGAATGGACGGGAGATCACCGCATAATCATTCAGGTGGGAGATGCTCCTCCCCATGATGAACCCAAGGGGACCATTACCAAGGAGATGGTCTACAGCGAAGCGGCTGATCTGGGAATCTCCATCTATCCCATCCTGCTGCCGTCAGAGTACTGATTCTGGAAAGGCGGCCACGCTCTGAAGGATCGCTGTTCATCCGGACATAAAAAAACGGCTCTATCCGCTTAAGGATGAGCCGTTTTTTTTACATTATGCCGGGTGACTGCGGCATCAACGTCGTTCTCCTCTGCCGTCGGGAGAGGCGGTCTGTCTGGCAGGATACTTGTCCGGATCCACTTCTTCAACAGGTCGCCCTTTCATGATATCCAGAACTTTCTGAGCCAGGAGCTTGTAACGGGGCTGGAAGGTACTGACATAGGGGCTGTTCTCAAACTTGTCGAGAATCAGTTTAAGCTCCTGGATCGCAAGATCCTCGGCTCCCAGTTTCTTATGCAGGATGGCCCTCTCATACTCGGCGGCAATGACTCTGCCGTGGCTTTCGGGAAAGCGCACAAGAAATACCTCATAGTAGAACAGCGCTTCCTCCAGATGATCATCATCCACGGCTTCCTGAGCCTGTTTGAAGAACATCGCCTCCGACCAGCTCTGATCCACACCCTGGGGAACGGTACTGCAGGAGAAGAGCAGCAGAAACAGTAATAACGCCGTGATTGTATAGGTGAATTTATTTATCATGCAAACCCTCATTCTTTATGGGGCTTATCATACTCCAGTATAGGGGGCTTTTCAAGGTTTTGGCCTACAGACTCTGTCTCTGGCAAGTTCACGGGAAAAGGGAAGGACAGAATCTTAAGGGTGATGAGAGTGAATCGGGGAAAAGTTCACGCCGCGCCGGGCAGGGGGAGCCTTTACGGCGCAGTTCTCATTTCAGGAATACATATAGACTTCGTCTTTGATGGGAAGAGTCTTTTTAAGCTCTTTCAGGAAGGCCTTTGTATCGCCCATGGGTTCGTACGTGTCGCACATTTCGGTGCTGCGGCGGGCAACGGTAAAGTACTTGTAGTACTTTTCATCTCCCAGCTTCTTCTTCCACTTGCCAGCATCACAGCGGACTCTCAGCTGATACTGGTCGTTGCTGCCCGTGCTGGAGCAGACCAGCTTGCAGTGTTTGCAGTTGGCGCAGTAGATCTTGTCCGCGGCCTTGTCGACCGCTGCGACCGATTCGCTTGCCGTGGGGAGTTCGGTTGTTGAGATAATGCCTGTTTTATCGTACATGGGTTGTACACCTCCTGTTGTTCTGGGAAAGAGGATTCTCATCCTGCTCAATATGATTGTCGGCGGACTGGGCCATAACTTTGAATTTCTTCTGCATACTCTGTTCAATTATCTTTCCTGCGGCTAAGATGAGGCATGATCGCAACCGTAATTAACGCACTGGCCATTCTTCTGGGTGCCCTTTTCGGCATCCTTTTAAAAGGGCGCATCCATGATAAGTATGAACAGGCCGTGTTTTCGGCTCTTGGCTGTTTCACCCTCGTTCTCGGGATCACCATGGCCCAGGAGCCCTGTAATCCCCTCTATATGGTCTTCTCTCTTGTTCTGGGCGGCCTGCTGGGAACAGCTTTGGGACTGGAGGATCTTGTTCTGAATCTGGGGGAGTGGCTGAAGGTCCGGCTTCCGGGGCGTATGGGTGAAGGTCCCTTCGCCATGGGGTTTCTTGACGCTTCTGTCCTTTTCTGTGTCGGTGCCATGACCATTGTGGGAGCCTTTCAGGCTGGTATTGACCATGACTATCAGCTGCTCCTGCTTAAATCCGTAATGGACGGTTCGGTTGCGGTGCTGCTGGCGGCTGTTATGGGATGGGGTGTGGCCTTCTCAGCCCTGTCTATCCTGATTACCCAGGGCAGCCTGACTCTTCTGGCCGAACTGATCGCCCCCTGGGTTCAGGAAAGCATGATCCAGGCCGTCTCAGCCGTGGGAGGCATCCTCATCATTATGATCGGGATCAATCTTCTTAAGCTCAAAAAGATCAGGACCGCCAACTTTATTCCGTCCCTTGTGCTGATTATCCTTTTTCAGGCCGCCGATCCCTGGCTGTCACGCTTTACGGGCTGAGAGCTTCCATATTCCTCTGACATACTCGTCAATAGTTCTGTCGGAGGAGAAGTATCCTGATGCGGCGATATTGAGAAGGCTCTGTTTATTCCAGTTTTCCCGGTCTTTGTACAGTCTCTCGGCTCTGTTGAGGGCGGCGCTGTGTGAGCCGATCTCCGGCAGCACGAGATAGGGATCTTCATTCAGGATATGATCCAGAAGAGGACGGAAGCCCGAAGGGTCGCCCAGAAGGCCCCTGTCGATCTCAAGGAACAGCTTTTTTATACCCTCCGTCTCCCCCAGGAAGCTTCGGGGGCTGTAGCTCTCTTTGTAGCGGACGACATCTTCGGCACTCAGGCCGAAGGGGATGTTGTTCTCCTCTCCCGCCTTTTCGAAGATCTCAATATTGGCGCCGTCCCTGGTTCCCAGGGTCAGGGCTCCGTTCATCATAAATTTCATATTCCCCGTACCCGAAGCTTCCTTGCCGGCCGTCGAAATCTGCTGTGACAATTCTGCGGCGGGGAATATCTTTTCCGCCATGCTCACCGTATAGCCGGGAAGGAAGATAAACTGCAGCTTTCCTCTGCAGCGGGGATCGGAGTCAATCGTCTCTGCCGTCCGGGCGGCCAGGTAGAGGATCTCCTTGGCCATATAGTAACCCGGAGCCGCCTTCCCTCCCATAAAGAAGACATGGGGAGCTTCGGGAGAGAGTCCGTTTGTGAGATTGTGATAGCGTCGGATAATAGAGAAGACATTCAGAAGCTGCCTTTTGTATTCATGCAGACGTTTGACATGGAAGTCGTAGATCCCCGTCTCTTCAGCGATGATTCCCTTGCTCATCTTCAGCCAGCGGCTGAACTCCCTCTTGTTCTTCTGTTTGAGTTTTTCAAGCCGTTCCAGAACAGAACTGTCCGAGGCGAAGGCTCTGAGCTGTGAGAGTCCTTCGGGTTTACTCCGCCATCCATTTCCTATGAGCTCATCGATCAGTGAACTCAATTCAGGATTGCACTCTATAAGCCAGCGTCTGTGGGTGATGCCGTTGGTTTTGTTGTTGAAGCGTTCGGGGTAGACGGCATGCCACTCTTTGAGAACCGTCCCCTTCAGGAGCTGAGAATGCAGTGCGGCCACTCCATTGACCGAAAAGCTGCCGTGTACGGCCAGGGCCGCCATATGTACATTGTCATCTCTGATGATGCGGGGAGCCTCAGGTCTCTCCTGTTCGAGTCGTCTCTGTATCTCCTCTATGATCATAATCAGACGGGGAAACAGGCGGCGTATGTAACGAACGGGCCATTTTTCCAGGGCCTCTTCCAGCACGGTATGGTTGGTATAGGCGAATATCCGGCAGCAGATACCCCAGGCCTCCTCCCAGCTCAGAAGCTCTTCATCCAGGAGGAGGCGCATCAGTTCGGGAATGGCCAGAACCGGATGGGTATCGTTCAGCTGGATGACCACCTTTCGGGGAAGGCTCTTCCAGTCGCTGCCGTGGATCTCTCTGAAGTTCTGCATAATATCCTGCAGGGAGGCAGATATAAAGAAATACTGCTGTTTCAGGCGGAGAAGCTTGCCCTCCTCACCCCGGTCGCCGGGGTAGAGAACCGCCGTCAGGGCTTCGGCCTCGTTGATCTCCTTGAAGGCGGAGATATGTTCTTCACTGTTAAAGCGGTCCAGCCGGAATCCTACGGGAGATTCGGCCCGCCAGAGCCTGAGGGGGTGGACCCTGCTGCTGTTCACAGCAGCTACCGGGTAGTCCACGGGGATGGCCCAGACCTCGCTTTCGGGCTGAAGCTGGAAGCGGAGCTCTCCGGCGTCGTCCATGGAGATGTTCACACTGCCCCCGTAGGGGATGGTGTAGCAGCAGTTCTTGTCCTCCGTTCCCCAGAGGTCGCCATCCCGCCAGTTATCCGTATGTTCCACCTGTCTGTGATTTTCAATCTTCTGACGGAAAAGGCCGTATTTGTAGCAGATGCCGTAGCCCGTGGCGGGAAGGTCCATATTCACCAGGGAATCCATAAAACAGGAGGCCAGACGGCCCAGACCGCCGTTGCCCAGTCCGGGATCGTACTCCTGTTCCAGGATATCCGTCAGTTCCAGGCCGTGTTCTGCCGCCAGAGCTTTCACCTCTTCCAGAAGATCCAGGGAGATCAGGTTCTGACGGAGCAGACGTCCGGTCAGGAACTCAGCCGAAAAGTAGTAGAGCCGTCTGGGATCATCCTTACTGTCCCTGAGCCAGGTCTTCTCCCGTCTCAGGTCCATCTCCTTGCTTATAAAGGGGGAGAGGATGGCCAGAAAGTCCGCGGCACTGAGCGTCTTTTTGTGATAGTTGAGAAGACGCTTGAGCTGTTCCAGAACTCCTTTGGGGCCGGTCATGTGTCTATCCTAGCATATGGTCTCGGGGTGCTCTTCGATGATACGGATACGGCAGGGGGCTTCCTCCACCTCGTCCAGAGCTTCTATGGCTGCCAGTGCCTTGACCACTGCACCCTCTTTCGCCTCATGGGTTGTCATGACCAGAGGAACCGTTGCCGCGTTCTCCTCTTTCTGGAGGAGGCTTGTGATGCTGATGCCCTCATCGCTGAGGATGGAGCTGATCTTGGCCACGATTCCCGGCTGGTCTTTGACCATAAAACGGAGATAATAGCGTCCGGGCAGGTCCTCCTGGGGAAGCTGACGGGCCTTGTCCGTCAGGTCGGGCCAGAAGTTGAGGGTTTCGAAGGCGCTGGCCGTGATTCCAAGGGCTGTCGCGATGATATCGGCCACCACGGCGGAGGCTGTGGGAGAGCTTCCCGCACCCCGTCCCATATACATGGTATGTCCCACGGCATGGCCGTAGACGCTTACCGCGTTGAAGGCGCCGGAGATCCGAGCCAGGGGATGGGAGGTATGGATAAAGGCGGGAGCCACGTTGAGGGCCAGTCCGCCTTCGGTTTTCTGTGCTACGGCCAGAAGCTTCATGATATATCCCAGATCCCGTCCGGTTTCGATATCGTAGAGATCTACCGTGTCGATCCCCTGTACGGGGATGGAGTCAAGGTCTATCTGCTCGCCGAAAGCAAGGGAGCCCAGGATGGTGAGCTTGTGAGCGGAGTCCATCCCTGTGACGTCCAGGGTTGGATCGGCTTCCGCCAGCCCTGCTTTCTGGGCGGACTGGAGGGCCTCTTTATAGCTCTGTCCTTTTTCCGTCATCTCGGTGAGGATATGGTTACAGGTTCCGTTCACGATGCCGAAGAGGGCTTCAATCCGGTTGGCCAGCAGACCGTCCGTAAGGGCTTTGACGATGGGAATCCCTCCGCCGCAGCTGGCTTCAAATCCGATGGTGACGCCTTCTTTGCGGGCCAGAGCAAAGAGCTCGGGTCCGTAGTGGGCCAGCAGGGCCTTGTTGGCGGTCACCACATGCTTTCCGGCCTCCAGGGCTTTGGTCATCATCTTCTTGGCTACCGTGAGGCCACCGATAAGCTCAACGACGAGAAATACTTCGGGGTCGGCCAGAACCTTGTTGAAGTCCTCCTCGTAGAGATCTTCGGGAATGCCCAGGGCTTTGGCGTTGGTATAATCCCGTTCCACCACATATTTCAGGGAAAGAGGAAGTCCGGTCCGTTCCCGCAGGTATGTGATGTCCTCGGTAAGAACCTTGGCCGTTCCACCGCCGACTATGCCGCATCCTACAAGGGCTACTCCGAAATTGCCTTTCTCGCTCATAATTTTATACTCCTGAAATCTATTTGACTGAACTTAAAGGGATTATCAAATATGAGAAGGTTTTATGCAAGAGCGGGTATCGTGTCATTTTTTATATAAGCTCCCGGCAGGAGGGGCGAAAACCCTGTGGAAATCCTGTTCCCGAGGTGGATCCTTATGGGAAATGAATTACAATTAGAGTGATATGTGACACTGTCTGCTCGAGACACGGCCCGGTGGTGACATAATATAATAATTATGCTCTCATGGGGTTGTTGTGACAGCTTGAATTTGACTATAGGAGAAATGAACATGATTAAACGCTTAATTCCCGTATTTCTGATCCTGATGATGCTTGCCGGTTGTGCCTCCACCACTGTGGAAAGAACCGCCAGTGATGAGGTTATCGACCTGAGCGGCCGATGGAACGATACGGATTCACGCCTGACGGCGGAAGAGATCGTATCCGACTGTCTTTCCCGTCCCTGGCTGGATGACTATCTGGCGGCCAACGGCGCCAAGCCGGTTGTCATTGTCGGATCGGTACGGAATAAAAGCTCTGAACATATTGAAGTCCTGACCTTCGTCAAGGATATTGAGAAGGAACTTATCAACAGCGGACGGGTTCGTTTCGTTGCGAATAAGGCCGAGCGGCAGGAAGTTCGCGACGAGCGTCTGGACCAGCAGTCCAACTCTTCAGAAGAGACCGCAAAGGCCCTGGCTCAGGAAACGGGTGCGGATTTTATGATGCAGGGGCTGATCACCTCTATAACCGATGCAGTGGACGGAAAGAAAGTCATTAAATATCAGGTCTCCATGGAGCTGATCCATCTGGAAACCAATGAAAAGGTATGGCTCGGGTCCAACGAAGTTAAGAAGTTTATCAAACAGTCCAAATCCAAATGGTAAACGATGAAAATTCTTCAAAATAGATTTACGGCCGCAGTACTGCTTGCGGCCGTTCTGGTTCTGTCGTCCTGCGCCAGTACCATGACCATACAGAATCAATATGATGAGGCTCGGGATTATGTCGCCCGCCGGGATTTCGCCGGGGCCGGCACGATCATCGAGAGCTACAAGAACGAGAGCTACAAGGAAAAGGATCGGGTCCTCTACTATCTTGATGTGGGGATGCTCTATCACTACGCCGGAGAGTACGAAAAGAGCAACGCCGCTCTCTCTGCCGCCGAGCGGGGGATAGAGGAACTCTATACAAAGAGTCTTTCCCGGGGGGGCGCTTCGGGAGTTCTGAACGACAATGCCCTGGAATACGCAGGTGAGGACTATGAAGATATCTATCTCAATGTCTTCAAGGGATTGAACTATATTGCCCTGGGTGATGCGGAAGCCGCTCTTGTGGAGATACGGCGGGTTCATATCAAGCTGAATCTCCTTGAGGATAAATACCGCCAGCAGATCGAAGAGTACAATGCCTCCGAAGAGGCTGACGGACAGATTGAACCCCGTAACAGCCGCTTCCATAATGATGCCCTGGCCCGTTATCTGGGACTGCTTCTCTACCGCTATGACAGGAGCTTCGACGATGCCCGCATCGAGGGGGATAAGATTGTCCAGGCCTTTGCGGAACAGAAAAAGCTGTATAACTTCGCCCGGCCCGAAATCCCCGCTCTTGAAGGGGAGGAGGGCGAGGCTTTTCTCAGCCTGATGGCCTTCTCGGGGATCAGTCCCCGCAAGACCGCCAAGACCCTTTATCTGACCACCATTCCCGGTGCCGTTATTATCACCATGACCGATCAGAATGAGGACTACGTCAAGGAGATTGTAGGGTTCAATGTTCTGGCCATGCCGGGAGTGGAAGGCGGTTTTCACTTTAAGTTTCAGTACCCCCAGATGAAAAAGATGGGCAGTGACGTGAGTCGTATCCTGCTGCGTGTGGGAAACGATGCCGCAGAGGTCCCCCTGCTGGAGAAGATGGAGAATATCTCCCAGGAAATCTTCCTGATCAAACAGCCCCTGATCATCGGCAAGGCCATTCTGAGGACCGTAGCCAAAGGGATCCTCAAGGAATCCGGTAAACAGGCCATGAAGGATCAGATGAGCGACGACGCCGGAGGGATGCTTCTGGGGATGCTTCTGGGCGTGGCCGCAGACGTAGCGGTGGACGCCACGGAGAATGCGGATCTCAGGATCTCACAGTACTTTCCCGCCAGAGCCTATGCGGCGGATCTCAGTCTGCCCCCCGGCGAGTATCCTGTCTCCATAGAGTACTATGCGGGAAACACCATGCTGTTCCGGGACGACCGGGGCATGATGAATCTTCAGCCCGGTCAGCTGAATCTGATGGAATCATTTTTTCTGGAATAATTCTGAATGCCATGTAAGGAGTCATCATGAAAGTACATCAATATATAATTACGGCCGCGGCAGTACTGCTGCTGGCCTCCTGTGTGACCACTTCCGGCGGCGGAAGCGGCTCTTCTACCGCTTCTTCTTCAAAGGGAGAACCTGCCTGGCTGCAGAACAAGGGCAGCCTCTATCCCGAGGACAAGTTCCTTGTGGAGATCGGCGAGGGCAACTCCCTGAACGGAGCCAGGGACAACGCCAAGACCTCTCTGGCCAGGATTTTCCGCACCACCATCATCGTGGACAGTACCGTAACGACACGCTACAGCGACCTGTCCGACGGTAAGACTATTCTGGAATCCTCCATGGAGACCACCGCCGACGAGACCCTTACCCAGCTCTCCGATGAAACTCTGATCAACGTTCACTTCGGGGAAAACTGGACAAGTCCCCTGGGCAAGGTCTATGTGATCGCCTACATCGACAGGGTGGAGACGGCCCAGATCTACCGTCAGCGGATAGAAAGAGACGGCGAGCGCGCCGCCTATTTTATCAACCAGTCCGGAAGGGAGAATGATCTGATCCGCCGTTTCGGCTTTCTGGATGCGGCCATGGTTATGGATGCTGAAATCAGCTCCAAAAGGGATCAGCTGGAGATTATCAATCCTCCCTTCGCCCGTATGATCATGCTTCCCTACGAACCGAAGGACCTCCGTTCCCTCCATGCCGATACGGCGAAGCAGATGCTCTTCTCCGTCGTCATCGACGGGGATGAGGAGGGGAAGCTGAAGGCCATGGTCTCCCAGGTTCTTACGGACAGGGGATTCTCTCTTTCCGACGGGGCGGGCCGCCTCTCGGTTACCGGGCGTTTGATTATGGAAAATGTGATTTTGAATAATGATTACGAGAATGTCCGCTGGACCCTGTTCCTCGAGATGCGCAACGAGGCGGGCGAGGTCATCTGCACCATGGAGGAGAAAAAAAGGGAGAGCGCCATCAGTATTGATGAGGCAAGAGCCCGTTCCTACCGCTCCATGGAGAAGGCTATGAAGAAGAGCTTTATCGGCGCCCTGGAAGACTACTTCGACAGCTACGCCGGAAGCTGATCATTTTGCCATCATCATATGGATGGACAGCCGCAGCCGGGATGACCGACTGCGGTTTTTTTATATGTACTGCCTCGAAATCATAGCTCTACGGCGCCATCAGGCAGAACGGCGGATTTATCAATGTGTACAGCGAATCGGGAGTGGGGACGACCTTCAAGCTGTATTTCAGCAGGGCGAAGTCCGACCAACTCTCCCGTCCTGAAGAGAATCATGTATAAATCACTGTGGGCGGACAAGAGACTGTCCTGCTGGTCGAGGATGACACCATACTGTTAACCCTGACAGGCACCATGCGCGAAAGGATGGGCTACCGGGTCATCGGGGCTGAAACACCGGAAGCGGCTCTCCAGAAGGCTTTAGAATATGAGGGCCGGATCGATATCCTCCTGAGCGATGTGGTTATGCCCGGTATGGACGAAAAAAGGAGGCCCGGAAGCCTCCTTTTGAATTGCAGTAAGCGTTTGATTACTCCACCGGGGGAATGATCAGCTTCTGGCCGGGGTAGATGAGATCCGGGTTGGGAATCATCTTCTGGTTCCTCTGCCAGATCTTGGGCCAGAGGAAGGGATCTCCGTAGATCTCTTCAAACTCGGCTATGCGCCAGAGACAGTCGGTGTTCACTTCGCGGTATTTGACGATATAGGTCTTGCCCACCGCATTGGCTCTGTAGGCTCTGATATAGGCTTCGGCCTGGGTCAGGAGCTCACGGGCCTTGTCATGGTTGCCCGCGTTTCTTTCGTCGATGGCCTGCTGCCAGAGGACCTTGGCCTTTTTCAGCATACCGGAAACGGGAACGACCTCCTCTTCTTCCTCTTCGGCGGTTTCACGCTCAAGATCGTAGTCCGTCAGTTCCGAATCTTCTTCTTCATAGTCCTCGGCGGAGGACTGAATCAGAGGATTGGTAGACAGATAGTCTGCCCCGGACCAGGGGGCGGCTTCCACAATATCTCCCTCTTCGGTCTGCACCGTCAGAGTGGAGGCGTCTTCCAGTTCTGTCTGAACAGACATCAGTCTGGCATCGGTCTCAGCCTCTTTTTTTCTGACTCTTGTCAG
Source organism: Oceanispirochaeta sp. (assembly GCA_963556075.3). Taxonomy (GTDB): domain Bacteria; phylum Spirochaetota; class Spirochaetia; order DSM-2461; family DSM-2461; genus Oceanispirochaeta. Next base: position 1,983,979 of record CAUVYB020000002.1, read on the forward strand.
ATAGAGGGTGTCTTTGGCGCGGAACTTTGCCTCTTTGAGGATGACCTCGCTCTCTTCAATATTATATTGCCTGAATCTCAGCATTCCTTCGCTCAACAGATAACCGGCCCTGTTGAACTCCTCTCCGGCCCAGAGATAGGCCTCTTCCTTCTCCGCGTCGTCAAGATAGGCTTTTGTATCTCTCTCAAGAATGCCTATCCAGCGGATATTCTGATCCAGGATGTTGTACAGATTCTTCGCCATAAGATCGGACTTGGCCATATCTTTACGAGCCTGGTCGAGTTTCTCGGCATCGATGGAGGCTCTGGTATAGCTGAACTGCTGTATGACCTCATTGTAGGGAACGGGGCTGAACTTGTCCGCTTCGATCTCCAGCAGAGACGCCTGCAGTTTATCCAGATAAGCGTGGGCTTCCTTCTTGAGCCCGGTCTTACCCAGTTCAAAAGCCTGATCACCCTTCTCCACTACGCCGGCCAGAAGCAGCCGGGCCTGTTCAGGATCGCTCTCGGCAAGTGACGATGCTTTTTTCAGGTCATCATAGGCAGCGGTCATGAGTTCCGGTGCAAAACGGGAACCTTCCACCATTTCGGCTCTTTCCAGAGCCTGCCGGGCAACGGAAAACTCTTCGCTTGATACGGGTTCAACTGCGGGTTCTTCGGGTGTCGCTTCGGGCAGAACGGCCTCTACCTGTGCCTGTCCTTCGTCAACAACTTCTTCCACTACCTCTTCGGGAACGGCTTCTTCCGTTACTTCCTCCTCGGGTTCGGGGGTTGATGAACAGGACATAACGGCAAGCAGGGAAAGGACTAATAAAGTAAACAGGATCTTCTTGTTCATGCACTCTCTCCTCATGGAATACAGTCTAGCACGGAGAAATTGCCGAGTCAAAGGGAAGGGGCATGAACAGCCGTTAACTTCCCTTTTTTATAACTCTTTTTTCCGTTACTACTCCATATAGAAGAGTTCGGGCAGAAGAATCGTGACAGGAGACTCATCGGGGTTGGTTTCCATTATGTCTGCCATATGGTGCCACCATTTCTGCACTACCGGGTTCTTTCCCAGGTCCTGGGACCCTTTGTCCCCTGTGACTTTCTGTACGGCGAAGAGTATATCGGTCTCTTCATCCAGAAAGATGGAGTAGTCGGAGATACCGGACTCCCTGATAAGGGTGGCCAGTTCCGGCCAGATCCGGTCGTGCCTCTTTTTGTACTCCTCTTTACATCCCGGTTTCAGTTTCATTTTGAAGGCGACTCTTGTCATTATTGTCCTTTCCTCTGCGAAGGCTTTTCGGGAGCCTTCGCAATCTGATCCTGCAGGGCCTGTTCAGGCCTGCTGTTTTTTCAGCTTGCGCTTGGCTTTGAGGCTGTTCAGTATCTCGGGGATAAGAACGGCGGCAATCAGCAGAAATCCGGTGGTGATGATCATGGACTTGGCCGACAGGTTCATCAGACCCATGCCGAACTTCAGATAGCCCAGGAGGAAGACGGCAACGATGACGCCGAAAATATTTCCCTTACCTCCCGATATGGAGACTCCTCCCAGAACAACGAGGGTGATGGCTTCCATATCCCATCCGGTGGCTATGTTGGGTCGGGTGCTGCCGATCCGTGAGGTCAGCAGGATGGCCGCGAAACCGCAGAACAGGCCGTTTAAGACCATATTCATAAAGCGGATGCGGCTGACCGGAACACCCGAAAAGCGGGCTGCCGTGCTGCTGTTCCCTATGGAATAGACTTTTCGTCCGTAGGTCGTCTTGTGGAGGATAAAGCCCATGACGGCGGCAAGGACAAGAAACAGTGCCAGTTCGAAGGGGACGAGGCTTTCCCCCACATATCCCTGACCGAAGTAGCCGAAGCTCTCGGGATAGTCCGTATAGGCCTTGTCTTCCAGAAAGGCCTGGGAGATCCCCCTGAAGAGGGACTGGCTGCCCAGGGTTACGGCGATGGCGGGAATCTTCAGTCCCGTGATCAGAAGGCCGTTGAAGATACCGCAGGCGATCCCTACGGCCAGGCCTGTAAGGATCAGCTCCGGTGTACCGGCTCCCTGAACCGCGGCATGTCCCATGGCAAAGGAACAGAGGGCCAGGATAGAGGCTACGGAGATATCGATATCGCCGCACATGATGACAAAGATCATGGGGAGGGCCATGATGGCCTTTTCCATAAAGTTGAAGGTGGTGTTCATCAGGTTGAAGTAGTCCAGAAAATAGGGACTCAGATTGGAGAAAACCACGACAACTCCTATAAAGAGTACGACAAGGATGAACTCCCACTTTGTGATGGTCTCCAGGACTCTCTCTTTCAGACTTGTTTCCTTGATCAGTCTTCCCTGACTGACGTGTTTCATCTCACTCATTAGCGGCGTCTCCTGTTCAGAAGTCTCTTTTCGTTTCTCTGGTCCATAAGGACGTTGGCTATGATAGCTGTCAGGACCACGAAGCCCTGAATGCCCATCTGATAGAAGGGGGAAAGATTGACTACGGGAAGGGCGTTGTTGATGACTCCCAGAAAGAGGGCCCCCAGGACCACTCCGGTCAGAGCGCCCGCTCCTCCGGCTATGCTGACTCCGCCGAGGACGCAGGCCGCAACGGTCTGCAGCTCAAACCCCGTGGCGGTCTCATTGACCGCAGCGGCATAACGGGCGGTCCACATGACCCCCGCCAGACCGCAGAGGGCTCCGCAGATAACGAAAACCATGAAGTTGACCTTTTTTTCGCTGACACCGACGAAGCGAGCCGCTGTCTTGTTGCCTCCTATGGCATAGATCTCCCTTCCGTGACGGGTGTAGCGGGTAAAGTAGTACATCAGAACGAACACCAGAACGGCCCAGGCCGTCAGGTTGGGGATGAGCAGCAGACGTCCCTTGGGTATATTCATATAGGCCTCGCTCATTTCGTGGGCCGTAACCCACTGACCCTTGCTGAGGACGAATGTGAATCCCCTGAAAATGCTCATGGTTCCCAGAGTCGTGATGATGGGAGGGATCTTTCCAAAGGCCACGCAGGCGCCGTTGAAGGCTCCCAGAGCCGTGCCGATCAGTATGCCTACAAGAAGAACCAGAGAGACCGGCATGCCCGGATGATACTGGTTCAGCATGGCGGCGGCCATGCCGGAGAAGGCGATGGTGGAGCCCACCGACAGGTCAATGCCTCCGGTGAGGATGACCAGGAACTGTCCCGCCGCTACCATGATCAGAATGGCCGTGTCGTTGACGATCCTCTCCATATTATCCAGCTCCAAAAAGGAGGGGGCTCTCATGGTGACCAGAATCATAAGAAAAAGGATCAGTATGATGAGGTTCAGCTCCCTGTTCTGGAGCATCTTTTCTATTTTATCTTTCATGAATTGCCTTCCTCATGACCCGTGGCGGCCAGAATGATATTGTCGCTGTCCGCTTCGCTGCGGTTCAGGGTCCGGGTGATGCGGCCTTCATGCATAACCACGATGCGATCGGCCATACCCAGGATCTCCGGAAGCTCCGAGGATACCAGGATAACCGCCAGGCCCCGGCCCGCCATCTCGGAGACAAACTCATGGACCGCCGCTTTGGTGGCCACATCGATACCCTTGGTCGGCTCGTCCAGAATCAGGATCTCCGGATCGGTGGCCAGCCATTTGGCCAGAACCACTTTCTGCTGGTTTCCTCCGGACAGGGTGTCGGCGTTGACTTTCCAGCTGGCGGCCTTGATCTCCATTTTGTTTCCGAACTCTTCGGTCACTTCTTTCTCGGAGCGGCTGTTGAGTATGCCCATGGGGCTCAGCTTGTCGATCTGGGGAAGGGTGATGTTGTGAGCCAGGCTCATCTCCAGGATGGCTCCCTGCTGCTGCCTGTCTTCAGGAACATAGGCAATGCCGTTTCTCATGGCTGTCAATGGTGAGTTTATCTCCAGTACTCTGCCGCCCAGGGAGATCTGTCCGGCTGACTTCTTGTCAATGCCGAAGACGGTCCTCATGACCTCCGAGCGCCCGGCGCCTACCAGACCGAAAAACCCCAGGATCTCTCCCTTGCGGAGGGAGAAGGATACATCGCTGAACTGTCCGGGCTGACTCAGGCCATCCACTTCAAGAACGGTCTCTCCTATGACCGCCTCTTTCTTGGGAAACATCTGGTTCAGTGAACGGCCTACCATCATCTTGACGATCTCGTCCACCGACGACTCCGCGACCGACCCCTCTCCTATATACTGTCCGTCCCGGAAGACGGTGAAGCTGTCGCAGATCTCGAAGATCTCTTCAAACTTATGGGAGATGAAGACGATGGCCTTGCCCTCTTCCCTGAGCTGCCGGATGATTTTATAGAGTTCCTCCACCTCTTTGAGGGAGAGGGCGGAGGTGGGTTCGTCCATGATAACCACCTGAGCATCCACGGAGAGAGCCTTGGCGATCTCGACCATGTGCCTCTGGGCTGTTCCCAGGTTCTTGATCAGGGTATCCGGATTGATATCCAGTTCCATGCGTTCCAGAAGAGCCTTCGTATGCTTCCGCATGGCCTTCCAGTCCAGGGTCCCTGTTTTTTTTCGTATATGGTGACCCATGAAGATGTTTTCCGTAACGGTCAGCTCGGAAAACATGGACGCCTCCTGGTGGATGGCCACAACTCCCGCCGCCTGAGCCTCATGAGAGGTTCTGAAGTGGACGGGGGCTCCCTTCATCAGTATCTGCCCCTTTGTAGGCTGATAAACACCGGTCATAATTTTGACAAGGGTGGACTTACCGGCCCCGTTTTCGCCGATCAGGGCATGAACCTCGCCTGTCCGTATTGTGAAATCCACATTGTCCAGAGCCTTGATGCCCGGGAAGTACTTGGCGATATCTTTCAGTTCCAGAATGATTTTTTTCAAAACATAACTCTCCTTAAGAGTTCTCCTGAATACCGTTCTTCTGCTGCATAAGGGGTATTCGGGAAAGCTCTCAAATCAGATTCTCTGATTCGTGGATTTTTACCTGTATTCTAGGATAACCGGGGAGCGAATGCTCCCCGGCCTCATGATAATTCTATTCCTGTTTAGAAGATGGAAGCGTACTGGGCAATGTTGTCTTTGTTGAATACGAAGGGTTCGCCCATGATGGATTTTCCATCTTTTCCGATGGTGATATCACCCATTCTTCCGGCCTTGATGACGTCGCCGGTATTGCCTTCCACATCGCCCTTGATCATGGCGTTCAGGATATGGGTGGCGGAGTAGCCCAGGTCAACGGGATTCCAGAGGGCCATCTGGCCGCAGGTTCCGTTTTCGATGTAGTGCTGCATCTCGGAGGGGAGTCCCAGACCGGTGATCTGTACCTTGCCCTTCAGCCCTTCGTCTTCGATGGCCTTGGAGGCGGCCAGAACGCCGACTGTTGTGGGGGAGATGATTCCGGCCAGGTCGGGGTATTTCTTGAACAGACCCACGGCCTCTCTGTAGCTCTTGTCGGCGGCATCGTCGCCGTAGGCCACTTCAACAATCTCCATGTCCTTGTATTCGGGTGCCTTGATGGCTTCTTTCATAACTTCGATCCAGGCATTCTGGTTGGTGGCCTGAGCGGTGGCGGAGAGGACGGCGATCTGTCCCTTATAGTCGCAGAGTTCGGCGATAAGGCGGACCTGCTGGCTTCCGATCAGTTCGGTATCGGAGGGTTCGAGAGCCACTTCGCGTCCGCCTACACTGATATTGGAGTCGAAGGACATGATCCGGATACCGGCCTTCATGGCCTTTTTACATACGGGGATCAGGGCGTCGGGATCGTTGGCGGAGATGGCTATACCGTCTACCTTCTGGGCGATCAGGGTCTCAATGATTTCAATCTGGCCTTCTGCTGTGGCGGAGCTGGGACCCATGTATATCGATTCCACATCCCCCAGTTCTTCGGCGGCTTCTACGCCTCCGTCGGCTACGGCTTCAAAGAATCCGTTACCCAGGCTCTTTACCAGAAGAACGATCTTTGTCTTTCCGGCATCAGCAGCTCCTTCCTGCTGTCCTCCTGCGAAAACAGCTGATCCTAGAAGGGCAAGAACCATGACTAAAACAATACTTTTACGTTTCATTTCAAATCTCCTTTGTGCTTTTGTAATTTCAGCTTATCACCCGTTGTTCAAGGAGAGTTAGGACGAAAATCTACAAAAGGGGACGATATGCTACACTTTCCGGCTTTGCATTCCGGTTCGGATCCGGCAGAAGGGGCCTTTATTAAAACTGCCGCCTCCGGCGGTGGCGGCACAAGGCGCTCCCGGTAAAGATTCTATCATTTTCCGCTCTTCATGGGGACGGTTAAAAGGGTTTGAGTTCTCCCCGGATCGGGATTATAGTTTAGGGGCGAATCTTATATTCCTCTTAAAGGAGCCTTAAACATGTTTGATCTTGTCATCGCCAATGGAAAAATCGTAACTTCATCCTCCGTTATTGAAGGAGATATAGGCATAAGGGACGGCAGGATCGCTGCAATGGGGGACTCCCTTGAGGGGCGGCGGGTGATCGATGCCGCCGGCAAGCTGGTGACTCCGGGAGCTGTGGATACCCATGTTCATCTGGAGATGCCTATCGGACAGTATGTTTCCACCGACGACTTTTACCGGGGAACCCGGGCCGCCGCCTTCGGCGGCACCACATCCATCATCGACTTTGTTGAATCGAAGGCGGATCAGAGCTTCAGTGACGCCCTTTCGGAGAGACGGTCCCTGGCTGAAGCCCGTGCAGTGGTGGATTACGGTTTTCATATGACCATAGGCCCAGCGGATATTGCCAAGCTGGATCAGGTCCCTTCCATTTTGAAGGAGGGCTGCGGCAGCTTCAAGCTCTATATGGCCTATGGACTGCGGCTCAGGGATGACGAACTTTATAAGGCCCTGAAGGCCGTGGGAGAGGCGGGAGGTCTGCCCGTGATCCATGCGGAGAACTGGGATATCATCTGCGCCATGATCGAGGAGAATCTGGCCAAAGGGAATACATCGCCCCACTGGCACCCCCGCAGCCGTCCCGAGGAGTTCGAGGCCGAGGCGGCCGCCCGGGTTATTAAAATAGCCGATGCCGCCGGTGCGCGGGCCCATATCTTCCATGTCTCCTGTCCCCAGGTGGTGGAGGAGGTGGCCGCAGCCAAGTCCCGGGGGCTTGCGGTGAGCGCCGAGACCTGTCCCCAGTATCTGCTGCTCACCCGGGACCTTTACGACAGGGAGGGCGTTGCTGGGGCTCTTCCCGTCTGTTCTCCCCCCCTAAGGAGCGACCGCTCCCGCAGAGAACTCTGGCAGGCTCTGGGCAGCGGTCTCTTCGATACGGTTTCCACCGACCACTGCCCCTTCTGCGAGGCCGAGAAAGGAGCGGATCTTTCCGCCTTTAACAAGATTCCCGGAGGGGTCCCTGGCATGGAGATCCGCTTCTCCGCCCTCTACTCCGAGGGTGTGGTGAACGAGCTGCTGACGCCCAGCCAGTGGGTGGAGTACTGCTGTACAAGACCGGCCCGCCTTTTCGGCATGGCCGATAAGGGAGAGATCGCCATCGGCAAGGATGCGGATATTGTGGTTTTCGACCCCCATAAGGAGTGGACCGTCACCGCCGACGCTCTTCAGGAGACAGCCGGATGGACTCCTTACGAGGGGATGACCTTCAAGGGCCGTCCTGCCATCACCCTCAGCCGGGGCGAGATTATTATGGAGAACGGCGAGTTTCTGGGAGAGAAGGGACGGGGCCGGTTTATAAAAACCGGGCGCTGACTCTTATTCGGACTCACTCTGTGCCCGTCTCCTGCTCCAGATACCGGGCCGCCTCCTTTCTGATCAGGCGGCCCAGCTCCTCCAGTTCCTCCGATTCTATGGTCCAGCGCTGCCAGAAAAGGGGGATGCGGACGGGGCTGTTCTCCGAAAGGTCCACAAGATCGTAGCTCTCTCGGTATTGAATGAACTGATCTTCCGGAATCATGCCGCAGACCTCTCCTGTTCCTATCAGAACGGGAAACTGTTCGGATGAGGGGACGTAGTGGGTGTCTCCGGGCGGTTTCAGTTCCGGAAAGCATGATCTGAACCAGGCCTCCAGCAGACCGTCGTCCCTGTTGAAATCTATCCTGGGAGCCCGGGCCAGGGCCCCGGCGCTTATGCCTTCCGGGAAATAGCGTTCCCTGTAACTGCGGCTGCCGGCCAGACGGTAGGTCATGGCACCCAGGGCTTCGCAGCGGCAGGCCCTGACCGGGGCGGAGGATGCCGAGATGCAGCCCATCACCTCTCCCCGGCTTAAAAGATCATGGGTCAGATCCTGATCGGCAACCCGAATCTCCACCCTCCCTCTGTTCCGGCGCAGATAGGCGGACAGAACGGGGCTGAACCAGGTGGCAAGGCTGTCGGCGTTGACGGCCAGAGGGATCAGAGGCTTAACCATACCCTCCTCTGACAGCCCGTCTTCAAGCTCATTTTCCAGAAGACGGATCTTTCTGAAGTGCTCTATCAGCTTCCGTCCTTCCTCCGTGGGGCGGGGCGGCTGCGAGCGCATCAGAAGGATGCGTCCGCTGTTTTCCTCCAGCTGCCGGATCCTCTGGGTGACGGCCGACTGGGTAATGTGAAGGCTCTCCCCCGCCCGTTCAAATCCTTCCTCTTCCACGACGGCCGTCAGCGCGGCCAGCTGATTGTAATCCATCATCCTTTTATAGTATCAGAATTAGCAGTGCTTATGATCCTGGAAAATAATTAATTATACTAATTTTAAGTTTTCCCTTATTCTTCGAGTCATGATGAGCATTTACTTGACTGGAATGGGTACGGGAGCCGGGCTGATCATAGCCATCGGCGCCCAGAACGCCTTTGTCATGAATCAGGGGATACGAAAGGAATTCATTCTGATGGTGCCCCTTGTCTGCGCCCTCTGCGATGCCATTCTGATCACTGCGGGAGTTGCGGGGCTGGGAGTTCTGATAGAAAGATCGCCTCTTCTACTGAAAGCGGCCTCCTGGGGCGGGGGAGCCTTTCTGCTCTGGTACGGCTTTAAAAGCGTCCGCTCCGCCTTTGTCCGGAGGGAGGGGATGAGTGCGCAGGGGGAGGGGGGGCGATCCCGCCGGCAGGTCCTGCTGATGACCCTGGCTATCACCCTTCTCAATCCTCATGTCTACCTGGATACGGTGGTGCTTCTGGGGAGTATCGGAAACAGTTTTCCGAGTACGGGAAGGGTGCTGTTCGCCCTGGGGGCAGTCAGCGCCTCCTTTCTCTGGTTTTTTATCCTCAGCCTGGGCGCCGTCCGTCTGGCGCCCCTGTTCCGGCGTCCCGGGACCTGGATCGTACTGAATCTTCTTATCGGTCTCGTGATGTGGAGGATCGCCTGGGGGCTGGTCAGTCCTTTCATTTCCGGTGGACTTTGATGTAGTCGCTGGGGCTTTCACCCGTTTCCCTCCGGAAGAGGGCGGCGAAGTGGCGGCTGCTTCTGTATCCCAGCCCTGAACTGATCTCCTTGATGTTGAGATTGCTGTTCTCCATAAGGTCGCGGGCAAGGGCCATCCTCTTTTCGGTTATATAGCGGGTGAAAGCCTTGCCTGTATGGCGTCGGAACTGGCTGCTGAGGTAGTTGGGTGTGACATTCAGGTCATAGGCTACCTGAGCGATGCCCAGCTCCTCTTTATATCGCTTATCAATGATTCTGACAGCCCGGTCCACAAGGAGTGAGCCTGAGCTTTCTTCAGCTTCTCTGTCCCCGTCTTCTCTCTCCGGCTCGGGCAAGAGCTTTTCCGCACGGCGAAGGGCGGCCAGAAGCTCTTCGGGTGAAGGGGGCTTCAAGAGGTAGTCCAGGGCCCCCAGCTTCAGAGCGCTGCGGGCGTATTCGAAATCGGCATGACCGGTCAGGATAATCCAGTATCCCTCCTCGTCCCTGAGCTCTTTCATGGCCTCCAGCCCGCTGCAGCCGGGCATGCGGATATCCGCCAGTACAAGATCGGGCCTCTCCTCTCTGAAGGTCCTGATCAGCTGCCGCCCTCCCGAGGCCTCCAGGATCTCCGCATTCAGGGAACTTTTGTCTATCATATCTTTCAGGGAGAAGCGGACCAGCTCTTCGTCATCTGCAATCAGGATCTTCATTCTGCCTCTCCCTCTCTCTCTTTTATGCGAATCAGCAGCTCCGTTCCTTCGCCGATCCTGCTGTTCATGACCATCTCGGAGCCGGGGAAGGCCATAGCCAGACGTTCCCTTACATTCCGCGTTCCCACCCCTTCTCTCTCTGTCTGAGGGTCGAATCCGCAGCCGTCGTCCTCTATCTTTATGAGGATATGCCCCTCCTCCCGTTCCGCCCGGAGGCGCAGGGAACCTCCCTCTTCAAGAGGCTCCAGTCCGTGGATGACTGCATTTTCAACGAGGGGCTGCAGCAGAAGTCTCGGGATCATGAAATCTCCCAGTTTTTCATCGATTATCAGATCGTACTCCAGTCTCTCGGAGAAGCGGATCTTCTGAAGGTCGCAATAATTCTTAAGGAAATTTACCTCGTCTTTCAGGCTTGTCAGATGCTTCTGGTCTGTGACATAGCGCAGCATCTCTCGCAGGGAGAGGATGGCCTTTTCAAGCCTTTCTGTGGCGCCCATCCGGTTCAGTCCGATGAACCCGCTGAGTATGTTATAGATAAAATGGGGCTGGACCTGGGATTGGAGTGCCCAGTACTGGGCTTCCCTGTTTTCAAGAAGTTCTCCGTATTTCAGATGGTTCTCCAGTGTGAGTGAAACGTATTCGGAGAAATTCACCATTCGGGTCACTCCCAGGTCCGAGAATCGTTCCTCTCCCGTCCGCATCAGGGTCAGGAGGAAGCCTATGCTCTCTCCCTTGAGCTTCAGGGGAAGGGTCATGGCATCTCCGGGAGAAACGGAGCCGAGGGCTCCGGTCAGAAAGAGGCGGTCCGCCTTTGCTGTGATAGCTTCTCCTTTTTTCAATCTTGAAATGCGGGGAAAAGCGCTTCCCAGGGTCGGGGGGAGACCTTCGGTCTTGCCGCTGCAGGATCTCAGCTTGAAGCTGTCATCATTGGAGTTATAGAGATAGACGGCCGCCGTATCGGCTCTGGTGTCCTTGATAATGGCGTCCGATGTGAGCTGCAGCATATGTTTCAGGCTCGTTTCTTCCGGCCGGGCCTGTCCCATGTCCCGGGTCAGGTTGAGGATGCTGTTGATATTCTCTTTCAGATCTGTGGAGAGTTCGTTGATGCTTAAAAGCAGCGCCGACAGTTCGTCCCTGTCTTTGCTTTCGTATGTGGTACTGAAGTCTCCCCTGGCAATATTTTTAAAGGCGGTCCCTACGTTCTGGATTTTATGAAGGATCTGACGGGAGATGACGAGAGCATAGCCCAGGGCCAGAGCGGAGGAGAGTATACTGATCAGCAGGAACTGGAGATAGAGTTCCTGCTCCAGCCTTTCACTCTGCTTTTTGAAGGAACTGAAGAAATGGTTCATGTAGCTTTGAAATGTATTGGTGAAGTAGAAGGAGGTCTCCCTGAATTCATCGAAGAAGGGGATCAGGGTCTCGTCTTTCTGCATGATGATGTAAAGATCCGTTCCTCCCGTATCCATATTCTGCAGTCTGTTCATTATCTCCGACATATTGTAGAGCTTTTCCAGAGCCTTCTCATTCAGGGTCAGGGCGGTCATGTAGAGGTCCTGAAGCTCGTCATTCTGAAGAATGGTGAGCTCCCGGTTGACGATAAACTCATTGAAGATGCTCTGGTAGTCACCGACGGCCTTCATCCACTCCCGGTAGGCGGCGACCGAACGGGGCGCATAGGTCAGGGCCCGGATCTGTCCGTACATCCTGGGGGCAAAGAGATCGAAGGTAATATCTTTCATCAGGCCAATCACATTCCGGGAGCGGGTCTGAAGCTGCTGCCCGAGCAGTATGGTGTGGTTCAGGCTCTGAAGGCGGTTCCAGTTCCACAGGGCCAGGCCCGTGATGGTGGCCAGGGAACAGAACATGAGGAGGCTGAGGATAAGGAGTCTCTTGCGGATGCTCATTCAGGAAACAGGTTAGCACATGTTTTATAACTCCGCTACGGCTTCCTTTTTCACCGTTGTCCCCGAAAGGGAGGCTCTCCGCCCTGTGTGGAGGTAGGGATCTGTTCCGTGGAGGGGGGATCCGGAGCTGCATCTGAGCCCTTCCGGGGAGGGACCGCCAGAAAATCGGGACGGGAGTTCCGATTTTTTTTTATCTATATATTGGTTTTTGAGGAGAAAAGGCTTGATTTGGAAGGAATAATGAAATAATATCGAAAGTGATTAGAAAGTTATATGTAAGAATAGCGAGTGAAGTTTTTATCTGAAAGTAAATGATTTTCATATGTGAAACAAGGAGTGAGCAATGGCAGAGATCGTTGTGATGCCCAAAGCCGGCAATTCCGTAGAGTCTTGCGTCATACTGGAATGGACGAAAGCGGAAGGCGATTCCGTACAGGTCGGAGATGTCCTGTGTGAGGCGGAAACCGATAAGGCCACGGTCAGCGTGGAATCCACGGCTGGCGGTGTTGTATTGAAGCATCTGTATCAGGTGGATGATGATGTTCCGGTGATGCAGCCCCTGGTGATCGTCGGCGAGGCCGGTGAGGATATTACGGCGCTTCTGGCCGATCTGGGCGGTTCCGACGCCGGGGCCCCCGCCGCTGAACCGGCAGAAGTCTCTGTTCAGAGTGAGGCTCCCGCTGCTCAGGCTTCCGCTCCCGCATCCCCTGTCTCAGGGGATGGAGAAGGAGCCGGATTCGCGTCTCCCCGGGCACGCAACCTGGCCGCCGCCAAAGCCGTCGCCCTGGACAGGGTCAACGGAACAGGCCCCGGGGGACGGATCGTGGAGCGGGATGTTCTTGCCGTCCTTGAGGGACAGGCGCCCCTCACCCCCGCCGCCATGGAAGAGCTGATCCGTACGGGCAAGAGCGCCCCTGCTCAGGGCACCGGCCTGGGAGGACGGGTTCTCCGCTCCGATCTGGTCGACGCTCCCGCCACACAGCCCGCTGGTTCCGCCGCTGCTGCTGTCGATGCCGCCTCCCCGGGTGAAGTGGAAGATATCAAGGTGAAGGGCGTACGGAAGGTCACCGCCTCCCGCATGCTGGACTCCATTCAGCAGACCGCTCAGCTCACCATGAATACATCGGCCGATGCCACCCGCATCCTGGCCTTCCGCAAGAGACTGAAGAACTCTCCCGAAGAGATGGGACTGCAGGGCGTGACCATCAACGACCTTGTGATGCTGGTCACAGCCCGTACCCTCAGGGATTTCCCCGAGATGAATGCACACTGGCTGGGCGACACCATCCGCCGCTTCGGCTCCGTACACCTGGGCTGCGCCGTGGATACCCCCCGGGGACTGATGGTTCCGGTGGTCCGCTATGCCGACAGCCTCAGCCTGAAGGATCTGGGAACGGAAACCAAGCGCATCTTCGGCAAGTGCCTGGATGGCAATGTGGATCCCGAGGAGCTTTCCGGCGGAACCTTTACCATCACCAACCTGGGCGCCATGGGCATCGAGAGTTTCACTCCCGTGCTGAACAAGCCCGAGGTCGGGATTCTGGGAGTCTGCAGTATCCAGCCCAAGCCCGTTATGGATGGTGAGGATGTAAAGTTTGTTCCCCATATGGGACTGAGCCTCACCTTTGATCATCAGGCCACCGACGGGGCTCCCGCGGGACGTTTTCTGAAGGCTCTGGTGAAGAATCTGGAGAATATCGACCTGGTTCTGGCCCTCTAGGCCGCCGCGACAGAGACTGGAATCGGGAAAGGACGTATAAATATGGAACAGTATGATCTGATCGTTATAGGAGCCGGCCCCGGCGGTTACATCGCCGCCGAAAGAGCCGGGGAAGCGGGCAAGAAAGTCCTGCTTATAGAAAAGGACAACCTGGGAGGAGTCTGTACCAACTGGGGTTGTATCCCCACCAAGAGTCTCCTGAACTCCTCCAAGCTTTATAAAAAGGCCCTCCACGGCGAAGAGTACGGCGTGACCGCCGGAAATGTGAGCTTCAGCCTGGAGAAGGCCATGGCCCATAAGCAGGATACCATCGAAACCCTGCGCAAGGGCATCGCCTTTCTGATGAAGAAGAACAAGGTGGACGTGGTCTTCGCCGAGGCGGAAGTGAGCTCACCTAAAACAGTAAAGGCCGACGGGAAAGAGTACGGCTTCGACAATCTGATCGTCGCCTCCGGTACCACAGCCTTCGTACCCCCCATTCCCGGTGCCGATCTGCCCCATGTGGTGGATAACAAGGGCATCCTGAATGTGGAGACGCTCCCTCAGAATCTGGTGGTGATCGGCGGCGGCGTCATCGGCGTCGAGTTCGCCTCCTTCTTCTCCGCCGTTGGCGTAAAGGTTTCGGTTGTGGAGATGGTGGATGAGATCATCCCCCTGATGGACGGCGAGTTCTCCAGGACCCTGCGCAAGGCCATGCCCGGGGTGGACTTCCACCTGAAGGCAAAGGTGACAAAGATCGACGCGCAGAAGGTCTACTTCGAGAAAGACGGCACCGAGACCGCTCTGGATGCCGATCTTGTCCTGATGGCCGTGGGACGGAGACCCGTCACCATGGGACTTGATAAAATAGGTCTGGATGTGGCTCCCCAGGGCATCCGCGTGGACGAGCAGATGCGGACCAACCTGCCGGGAATCTACGCCATCGGCGACGTCAACGGCCGCTCTCTTCTGGCTCATTCCGCCTCCCGCATGGCGGAGGTGGCCGTAAACTCCATACTGGGGCGTCCCGACAGAATGCGCTACAACGCTGTTCCCTGGGCGGTCTACACCGATCCCGAGGCGGCCGGCTGCGGCCTGACGGAATCCCAGGCGAAGGAGCAGGGCTATACCGTAAAAACCGGCTCCATGCCCATGAGGGCCAACGGCCGTTTCCTGGCGGAGCAGGGCAAAAAAGAGCCGGGCATGTGCAAGGTCGTGGTGGATGCGGACAGCGATGTGATCCTGGGTGTTCATATACTGGGAAGCTACAGCTCCGAGATCATTCACTCCGCCGCGGCAATGCTGGAGATGGAGCTCAGGGTGCAGGATGTGAAGGAGATTATCTTCCCCCATCCTTCTGTATCGGAAATTATCAAGGACGCCCTCTGGGCCCTTCAGGAATAAGGAGTAAAAACAATGGCACAGCAGATTACTGTAGATCCCAAAAAGGTCAGAAAACCCGAGGTGATCAAACTCAAGGATATCCCCGTCAACCAGTACAAGTCGGATATCAAGACCGAGATCGACAAGTTCGGCAAGGACGGACTGAAGCGGGCTTACTACGATATGCTTATCGTTCGTGAGTTCGAATCCATGCTCAACTCCATCAAGAGGGAAGGGCATTATCAGGGCATCGAATACAATCACAGAGGGCCCGCCCACCTGGCCATCGGACAGGAGTCCGCCTATGTCGGACAGGCCCTGGCCCTGGATACGGATGACTTTATATTCGGATCCCACCGCTCCCACGGTGAGATCCTCGCCAAGTGTTTCAAGGCCGTCTATGCCCTGGACGAGGGTGAACTGACCAAAACCATGGAAGGCTTCATGGACGGCGATACCCTGAAGGTGGTTCAGGACCATCACAATGGCGAGAACGTTCGGGACACCGCCGAGAACTTCGTTCTTTATGGAGCCCTTGCTGAGATCTTCGCCCGTAAGGCCGGATTCAGCCGGGGACTGGGCGGTTCCATGCACACTTTCTTCGCTCCCTTCGGCTCCATGCCCAACAACGCCATCGTCGGCGGTTCGGGAGACATTGCCCTGGGTGCGGCCCTCTTCAAGAGGGTGAACAGAAAGGGCGGTATCGTTATCGCCAATATCGGTGACGGTTCCCTGGCCTGCGGTCCCGTCTGGGAAGGTCTGATGATGGCCGCCATGGACCAGTACAAGACCCTCTGGGACAAGGACCTGGGAGGCATGCCCCCCTATCTGCTGAATGTCTTCAACAACTTCTACGCCATGGGCGGGCAGCCCGTGGGTGAGACCATGGGATTCGGCCACGCCGCCCGTCTGGGTGCCGGCGTACGTCCCGACAATATGCACGCCGAGCGTGTGGACGGATTCAATCCTCTGGCCGTTGCCGAAGCGACCGCCAGGAAAAAGGATATCCTCCTGAAGGGTGAGGGTCCCGCCCTGCTGGATACCATCACCTACAGACTCTCCGGACACTCCCCCTCCGACGCTTCCTCCTACAGAAGCAAGGACGAGATGGACGCCTTTGCCGCCATGGACTGTATTGTCGAGTTCGGCGACTATCTGAAAGCCGGTAAGGTGGCCACCCAGAAAGAACTGGATGCCATGAAAGAGAAAGTCGTGAACAAAATCACCTCCACCATGAAGCTGGCCATTGACGATGCTATCAGCCCTCATGTGGACGGACAGTTTATCGAGAGCGTGATGTTCTCCATGGGCGATGTGCCCAGGATGGAAGAGAGGGATGCCGAGATTCTGCAGCCCCTGGAAGAGAATCCCCGGGTGAAGCAGCTGAAGAGAAAGGCCCGGTACGGCTACGACGAGAACGGCAAGAAACTGCCCGCCTCCAAGACCTACGCCTTCCGGGACGGAATCTTCGAGGCCATGGCTCACCGCTTCGTCGAGGATCCCACCATGATCGCCTATGGTGAGGACGTGAGAGACTGGGGAGGCGCCTTCGCCTGCTACCGAGGCCTGACCGAGCTTCTGCCCTACCACAGATTCTTCAACTCTCCCATCTCCGAGGCTTCCATTGTGGGATCGGCCGTCGGATACGCCATGGCCGGTGGCCGGGCCGTCGTGGAACTGATGTACTGCGACTTCCTGGGGCGTGCGGGTGATGAGGTTTTCAACCAGATGCCCAAGTGGCAGTCCATGTCCGCAGGCGTTCTGAAGATGCCCCTGGTGCTGCGTGTTTCCGTCGGTTCCAAATACGGCGCCCAGCACTCACAGGACTGGTCCGCCCTCTGCGCCCACATCCCCGGACTGAAGGTCATGTTCCCCGCCACTCCCTACGATGCCAAGGGCATGCTGAACCTGGCTCTCAGAGGCACGGACCCCGTGATCTTCCTGGAGAGCCAGAAGGTTTACGGCGAGGCCGAACTTTTTGAGAAGGACGGCGTTCCCGAGGGCTACTACGAGGTCCCCGAAGGGGAGCCCGCCGTACGGAAGGAGGGTAACGATCTGACCATCATCAGCATCGGAGCCACCCTCTATCCCGCTATGGATGCGGCGAAGGAAATGGAGGAGAAATACGGACTGAGCGTCGAGGTGATCGACCTCCGGTTCATCAATCCTCTGAACTACGAGCCCCTGGTGGACTCCCTTAAGAAGACCGGACGCTGTCTGCTGGTTTCCGACGCCACCGAGCGCGGAGCCTTCACTCACAACGTGGCTTCCAATCTGACCAGGCTGGCCTTCGACTATCTGGACGCTCCCCCCGTCGTGGTGGGGTCCAGAAACTGGATCAGCCCCCCCGCCGAGATGGAAGAGATCTTCTTTCCCCAGGTGAGCTGGATCGTGGACACCGTCCATGAGCAGATCCTCCCCCTGCCCGGCCACAGCGTGGAGACGGTGCAGACCAACGGCGACTGGGTCCGCCGCCTGAGAGAGGGTGTGTAATCCCGCTCTGACAGAGTAGACATAGTTTTGTAATTTTCCCCGGGCCGCGCTTTCTTTCTCCTCCTTTTGGAAGCGCGGCCCTCTTTTTTTCAGAAACCGGCTCTTGTGTTCGGGTGTTCCGCAGGCTTAGACTTACCTGCAGGTAAGGAGGACTGAGATGAATAATGCCGTCGAGATTCTGGGAACCCTGTCATCCGTGGTGATCGCCATCTCTCTGACCCAGAAGAACCTGCACTGGCTGCGGGTGCTGAACTTCATCGGAGCCGTGGGCTTCGGAATATACGGATACCTGATCTCTTCCCTTCCGGTTCTGGCGGTAAATGCCTTTATAGCCGTCATAGATCTCTACTTCTACATCCAGATGATGCACCGGACCCAGTACTTCGATCAGCTGGAGATCGAGTCCGTCGCAGACCGCCCCTATCTGGCTAAATTCCTTGATTTCTACAGGGCGGATATTCTGAAATACAACAGCGCTTTCGAGTCGGAGGATCTCTCCGGCTGTTCGGGCCTCTACATTCTCAGGGATATGATGCCCGTTTCGGTCATCCTCTTCCGGGAAAAGGGGGAGGGGGAGTCGGAGCTGGTCCTGGACTATGCGGTTCCCGCCTATCAGGACAATAAGAACGGGGAGTACTTTTTCAACAAGGCTTTTCATCTGGACCGCTATAAGAGCATCCGGTCCATCTGCTCCCGTTCCTACAGCCGGGAGCACGACCGCTATCTGAAAAGACTGGGCTTTGTTCAGACTGCCGAGACGGAGGTTTTCAGGGAATTCCGTCTGGAGAGAAGATGATAAGCTCTGATATAATAAGCCTTCTGATTCCGCTTCTCCTGAAGGAGCGGAAAAGGAAAGGGAGAACAGCATGAGTGAAAAACAGGCCCATATCAGACTGAGTGAAGAGGAGGCCGCCCCCTATGCGGTCCTTCCCGGCGATCCGGGCAGAATCGACCATATAAAGACATTTCTGGACGAGCCTGAAGAGCTCGCGTACAACAGGGAGATGCGCAGCGTCAGCGGATATTACAAGGGAATCAAGGTTCTGGCCGTCTCCACGGGGATGGGAGGGGCTTCCACCGGTATCGCCGTGGAGGAGCTCCGTAAAATCGGCGTGAAGTACATGATCCGCATAGGCAGCTGCGGCGCTCTGCAGCCGGGTATCAAACTGGGAGATCTTATCATTGTGAACGGGGCGGTGCGGGACGAAGGGGCTTCCCGGGCCTATATCGATCCCATCTATCCGGCGGTTCCCCATCCGGGGCTTCTCTTTTCCCTGGCGGATGCGGCGGGACGCCTTGAGATTCCCCACCATATCGGTCTCGCCCGAAGTCACGACAGCTTCTACACGGACAGAGAGGAAGAGATCGACGCCTACTGGTCGAAGGCGGGGATTCTGGGAGCGGATATGGAAACGGCCGCCCTGTTTACCATCGGAGGGTTGAGGGGTGTCAAATGCGGCTCCATCCTCAATACGGTGGTGGAGTTCGAGACGGATCTTACTGAGAACATCAATGAGTATGTGGACGGGGAGTCTGTTGTCAAAAGAGGGGAGGCCGATGAGATCCGGCTCGCTCTGGAGGCCTTCGTTCTGGAGGAGAAGAAGGGCTGAACTCTTTTATTTCAAATATTTGAATTTCAGGGGAGCTCTCTCGCTCAGGGCCTGTTTCACATCCTCAAGAAAGCGCCTGCGCGCCGCCTCGTCCTCCTGGACGGTTTCGCAGTTCATCCACATCACATCCTTTATTCCGATGCTGGGAAAAAGATGCTCCATAAAGAGAGGGCGTACCGCCCCCTGGATGCCTGAATTTCTGTCACCCGAGCTGGTGATCAGAAGGGTCTTATGGCTTAAAAGCCCGTCGAAATCGCTGCTGTCGTCAAAGGCGAAGTCCTTGAGCATGACCTTGTCGAAGAAGCCTCTGAGGATGGCCGGAGCATCGTACCACCAGATGGGGAAGATAAAGACCAGCCGCCCCGCGGCGGCGATCTTCTTTTGATATTCCCTGACCAGGGGATCGGTATAGCCTCCCCGGCTGTAGAGTCCCAGCTCCTCCCGGCTCATCACCGGATCAAAGCCGTCCCCGTAGAGATCGATCACATCATCGCCGTCCTTAAGCGCGGCAAGGCACTCTTTCAGGATAGCGGCGCAGAAGCTCTTCTCGTAGGGGTGGGCGTAGATCACAAGGGTCTTCATTATCAGCTGGCACCCTTCTCGTAGGGCAGACCGGCTGAGCGGGGAGCGTAGTTCTTTCCGCTGAAGATGACCAGGGCCGCCAGGGTGATCAGATAGGGCATGATATTGAAAACCTCGGTGGGGAGAACCTTAAGGCTCTCGAAGTTGACCACTATGATGGACAGGGCCTGGGCAAAGCCGAAGATAAAAGCGGCTCCCGTTACCCCCAGGGGCGTCCAGCGTCCGAAGGATACCGCCGCCAGGGCGATAAATCCCTTACCGTTGATGGTGCTGGAGGTGTACTGTATGGTCTGGGTCAGAACACAGGCTCCTCCCGCAAGACCGGCCAGGATACCGCTGATTCCCACGGCGATATAACGGATCCTTTTCACGCTGATTCCAACGCTTTCCGCCGCGTGGGGATGTTCTCCGCAGGCTCTCAGACGCATGCCGAAGGGCAGTCTGTAGAGAAGAATGTAGGCGAGAATGACGACAACCACGGCGATGTAGGCGGTGGGGTAGAATCCCAGGGCGTCGGTCTGCATTCCCATCCGGAACTCTTTGGTCCTGTCCGCGCTGAACAGGATCTGGGCTCCGAAGATGGTGACTCCCGTAGCCAGGAGGTTGATACCCGTACCGCTGATGGTCTGGTCCGCATTCAGGCTGACCGCGGCTACCGCATGGATCAGGGAAAAGAGGCCTCCCATGACGGCCCCCAGAAGGAGGGCAATCCATATGGAGACGCTTCCCGAGCCGGCCATCTCCATAAGGACATGGACGGAGGCGGCGGTAAAGGCTCCAATGGACATCAACCCCTCCAGGGCGATATTGACCACCCCCGCCCGTTCGCAGATCATCCCGCCGATGGCGGTGATCAGGATGGGCGCCACAATCATCAGAACAGAGGGCAGCATATTGAATATTATTTCCATCAGGACTCTTCCTCCATTTTAATCTGTTTTGTTTTCCGCCACTGCTGAAAGAGGACCAGTCCCGATCTCAGGGCGATGAAGACGACGATCAGACCCTGGATGATGTAGGTGATCTCCTTGGGGATCTGGCGGCTCTGCATCAGGGCCTGAGAGTTCTTTAACACTCCGAAGAGGAGGCCCGCCATGGTGACGCCGAAAGCCCGGCAGTTTCCAACCAGGGCGACGGCGATACCGTTGAATCCGTAGCCGTCCATGCCTGCGACAATTCGACCGTAGTTGAAAGAACCGAGGATGACGATGGCCCCCGCCAGGCCTGCAAAGGCTCCGGATATGGCCATGGATACGGTGATGCTTTTGACCACGGGGATGCCGCTGCACAGGGCGGCGTCCTTGTTGAATCCGGTGGCCCTCAGACTGAATCCCAGGCTGGTCTTCTCCATGATAAACCAGTAGAGCACGATGGCTATGATCACCAGAAAGAGTCCGTTGTTCAGATTGGAGTATTTGGTGATCTGCTCGAAAAAGCCGTTTTTCAGTACGGCCGTTTCGGGGAAGTTGTCGGTTTTATAGGTTGTGGCGCCGGGCAGCTGGAAGCTGATGATCCGGGACATATAGAGGGCTACATAGTTCAGCATGATGGTGGAAACCACCTCCGAGACCTCGTAGCGGGCCTTGAGAACACCAACAAGTCCACCCCACAGGGCGCCGGCGATGATGGCGCAGAATACGGCGGCCATCCAGTGGAGTCCGGGGATCTGCGGGGCCAGAAGAGCGACGATCTGGGCCACGGTCATTCCCATGATGTACTGCCCTTCACCTCCGATATTGAACAGGCCTACCCTGGCGGCGAAGGCCATGGAAAAACCGCAGAGGATAAAGGGAATGGAGTAGTTGAGAGTCTCCCCTATATAACGGACGTTCATGCGGCCCCGGTCCATATCGAATCCCGAAAGGGCCTGGACGATCGCCTTGTACATATTCAGCGGATTGCGTCCGACCATCAGAATCAGGATGGTTCCGAAGACGAAACCCAGCAGTACAACCAGGAGAGAGACGGCTCCGTCCGACTCCAGAATGCTTTTTTTCTCCTTCAGTTCCTTACTCATCATTCTGTTCCTTTGATCGTTTTTCACCGGCCATCATCAGGCCGATCTCCTGCTCCGTGACATTCTCCCGCTCGGAGACGTCCTGGATGCGGCCCTTGCTGATGGTGGCGATCCTGTCACAGAGATTCATAATTTCATCCAGGTCGAAGGAGACGATCAGCACGGCCTTTCCCGCATCCCTCTCTTCGATGATCCGCCTGTGGATGTATTCGATGGCTCCTACATCCAGCCCCCGTGTGGGCTGGGCGATGATCAGAACCCGGGGAGAGAGGTGAATCTCTCTGGCGATAATCAGTTTCTGCTGGTTCCCTCCCGAGAGGCTTCCTGCGGGTGTGACGACACCGGCCCCGGCCCTGACGTCAAACTCCTCGACCAGGCGGGCCGTGAGCTCATCCATGGCCTGGGAGTTCATAACACCCATCCTGCTTGAGAAGGGCTCCTGGTAGTAGTTTTTCAGAATGACGTTTTCGGAAAGAGAGAAGTCTTTGACCAGTCCGTATTTGTGCCTGTCTTCGGGCACATAGCCGATACCGGCCTGTATCCTCTTTCGTATATTTATATGCGTAATGTCTTTACCGTCCAGGGTGATGGAACCGGAACTGAGAGGCGTCATGCCGTTGAGGGCATGGACCAGTTCGGACTGTCCGTTTCCGTCGACCCCGGCAATTCCCATGATCTCTCCGGCGCGGATGTCCAGAGAAAGATTATCGACCCTGACCACGCCGAAGGGGTCCTTGATGGTGATCTCCTTCAGGGAGAGAACGACCTCTCCGGGGCGGGCGGGCGTTTTCTCCGTGGAGAAGTTTACGGCCCGGCCAACCATCATCTCGGCCATCTCTTTTTCCGAAACTTCCGCCGTTTCGACGGTTCCTATGGACTGGCCTCTGCGCAGTACGGTACAGCGGTCGGCGACCTGCTTGATCTCTTTGAGTTTGTGGGTGATCAGGACGACCGTCTTCCCTTCGGACTTCAGAAGGCGGATGATATCCATCAGCTCATCGATCTCCTGGGGAGTCAGCACGGCTGTGGGTTCGTCGAGTATGATGATGTCCGCATCGCCGTAGAGGGTCTTCAGAATCTCCACCCTCTGCTCCTGTCCGACCGTGACGTCTTCGATCTTTGCATCGGGATCCACTTTCAGTCCGTAGCGCTCGGACAGCTTCTTTACCTTTTCCCGGGCCTCTTTGAGGTCGAGGAAACCGAATCTGTTTCGGGGTTCCCGTCCCAGTACGATATTTTCGGTGATGCTGTAGTTGTGAACCAGCTTGAAATGCTGGTGAACCATTCCTATTCCCAATGCGGTGGCCACATTGGGGTCCTTGATATTTTCTTCTCTGCCGTTGATCCTGATAGTACCTTCATCCGCCGTATAGGAGCCGAAAAGGATGGACATCAGGGTGGACTTGCCGGCCCCGTTTTCGCCCAGCAGAGCATGGACTTCGTTCTTTCTGACGGAGAAGTTTATCTTGTCGTTGGCAAGGATTCCCGGAAAAGCTTTAGAGATGCCGATCATCTCAATGGCATATTCTTCCAAAAGACATGTCCCCTTGAATAAATGTGTATAGATTAAAAAAAAGGAGAAGACGCGAAGCCTTCTCCTTTCTGTATAAACGGATTAGTCGTCCAGAGCGGAGAGTCCTTCGGGGACTACACCCTGCTGGAGGGATTCCGCGTAGGTGGGATATACGGTAACTTTACCGTCGATAATATCCTGCTGAACAGCCTTGACCTTTTCTACAACCGAAGCGCTCAGTTCGGGGTTGGCCGCGGAGAATCCGACACCCAGATCTTCCATGGACAGCTTGACCACTCTGCCGGAGAAGTCGTCTTTCTCGATGGCATCCAGGACATAGCGGGCGGCGTTTTCCACTCTCTTGAGCATGGATGTGAGTACGGCTGACTTGTCGCCTTCGTAAAGACCGTCTTCATACTGATCGGAGTCTACACCGATGGCCCAGACGTTCATTCCCTTCAGACGGTACTCCTTGGCCTGGGCGATGGTTCCGTTTCCGGTACCGCCGGCGGCGGAGAAGATACAGTAAACACCGTTGTCAAACCAGTTTTTGGCCTGAGCCTTGGCCAGCTCGGGCTTGCCCCAGTCGTTGGCATAGTAGTCAATAAACTCGGCATCGGGAAGAATAGAGCGGACACCCTGTACATAACCGACTTCAAACTTGGTGATGATGGCTCCGGGAACTCCGCCGATAAAACCGAATTTGGGGTTGGACACTCCCTCTTCAACAGACTGCAGAGCGGCTGCCACACCGACAAGATAGGATCCCTGCTCTTCGGAGAATACGAACTCCATAACATTGGGCTGGCCTACCCAGTTTACATCAACAATGGCAAACTTCTGGTCGGGATACTGGGGAGCTACGGTCGTGATGGCGTCGGCCCAGGTGAAACCGGTCACGAGGATCAGGTCATGACCCTCATCGGCGGCCTGACGCAGGTTGGGGATGTACATATCCTGAGTCTCTGCGGTTACCACATCGTAGAGTTTTCCTCTGTTGGATGCCTTTTCTACGGTATCTCCGTAAAAATCGACGATCCCTCTCCATGCGGCGGCATTAAAGGATTTATCATCGATTCCTGTGGCATCGGTCAACAGAACACAGCTGGGCTTAGTGTTTTCCACAGTCTCTGCGGCTGCCGCTGCGGCTTTCGGCTCTTCTTTTTTCTGTGTACAGCCTGTCATCATGACGAGCAGACAGCACAATACGATAAGAGCGTTTTTCATTTTCATACTTTCCTCCAAAATCAGGTTCTAGCATTATAGCATTACAGGAGCCCTATACTATCATTTTTTTTGATATGTCCGACATCCCTGTAAAGATATAGTACAGGCTCTTTCCGCATAATATCTATAAATAAACAAATGA
Source organism: Oceanispirochaeta sp. (assembly GCA_963556075.3). Taxonomy (GTDB): domain Bacteria; phylum Spirochaetota; class Spirochaetia; order DSM-2461; family DSM-2461; genus Oceanispirochaeta. Next base: position 2,008,572 of record CAUVYB020000002.1, read on the forward strand.
TAGGGAGATTCCCCGTCATGTCTGACGAATCACGTAGAATTATTCCCTTGATTTTCTGAAAATACATGCTATAACGGATTATGTTGAGCCACACATGAAATGAGGTGATGCCTGATCTTTCCATGCCGCCGGAGCATCACCGTGTGAATAGGGTTCCAGAATGGTGCAGAGCGCCGTTCATAATACGAAAGGAGTGCTGTTATGTCAGAGCTGTCCATGGGAAATAACGAGGTCTTCCTGAGAAACCTGAAAAAGGAGACAGGAGACCTTCTGGAAAGTCAGTTCCGTATCGATATCAATACCAAGGACAAGATCCTTGAAGAGTATTTTTCCGAAGGCTATCTGCCCCGCTGGTACTTTTACAGCAATACAGCCGATACCATTGCCCATCATATTTATATGCTGACCAACTTTCTGAACGCCAACAGCGATATGCTTTCCCAGTCGGGAGAGGACAGCAACTCCACGACCTATTTTATCAATGTGGGAAGGGACTATCCCGGGCGTCTGGCCAGGATCATCGAACAGAACCTCTCCATGGATATCGTGGCCATGGACTCGGAGTCCACCGCCAGCGGTCTCAGGATCGTGACCATAGACAAGAGAGGGGAGAACTATGTGGTTCTCTCTGATGAGGAGAAGAAGAACGCCGATACCCTGCGGGAGCATGTAATCAAGTACGGCAAGGAGAATAAACTCAAATTCGCCGAAGAGTTTATGGATACTCTTTCACACAAGTATCTGCGGGAGGAGCTCTCGGTGCAGCGCTATCCCGACCGGATTTTCCGGCATCTCCATCTTTATGAAGAGGCGTCCAGAAGCAAGGGCCTTGTGGTGGAATCATCCATTGTCAAGGATGTACTGCGCATCTCCCTGGCCTGCATGAACCCGGACAGAAATTTTATTCATGAGGCCCTGAAATACTATAAAAAGAACCGCATCAATCTGGCTCGGAGCTACTACGACCTGTTCGAACATGATGAGAAGCAGGTGGGCATCTACTCCATCTATATCCGTGAGCCCGAGATTCACTACAAGGAACTGGAAAAGGTGATGAAGGAGTCTCTGGCTCCCTTTGCCAACGTCGACTTCGATTCCCGGAAGGACGGGATCGACAGCCGGGTGGAGACCCTGATCCGCAAGCTGTCCTCTCCGCTGACTCCCGAAGGTCTGGATCACGCTGTCCTGGAGCTCCAGGATCTCTGTGCGGAGAACCTGAAATCCGGCAAGGAGCTGGGGAACTTCTTTCTGAACAGTGTGACGGACTTTATGGAAGCCGCCCGGGCCGCCGGTCTGGGGGACAAGCCTGAAATCCTGAAGATCCTTCTGGGCTTCGAGCGCTTTGACGAATTTTTCGTCTCCTGTCCCAAGGACGGGAAAATACAGAACGTTCCGGGATACCGGATCAAACACAGCACCATGAGAGGCGCCTCCAAGGGGGGGCTGCGTATCGACCCCATCGTCAACTTCTGCGAAGTGGCGGCCCTCTCCTTTATGATGACCTGGAAGTGCGCCCGCAGCCGCATCCTCTTCGGCGGCGGAAAGGGAGGACTGATGCTCAATCCCAGGGAGTACGATCCCCGGAGTATGGACTTCTTCGACTCCCTGAGCAACTTCGGCCGTTCCCTCTTCCTGGTAACCGGCCCCGCCCGGGATGTCCCCGCGGGAGACGTGGGATGCGGCGCCCCCGAGATAGGCAGGATGTTCGAGGGCTTCAAGTCGGCCCTGAGAGACCTTGCCCTGATGGTCTACGGGGTCCGGCACAATGTCACCATGATCGGTGACAAGATCATCTCCCTGGAGGAGGCCAGAACCATACTCAGGGAAGCCTTCAATATCGACTATACAGACAGCCGCATCCTGAAAGAGCTGGGAGCCAATCAGGACTATCTTGAACTGGTGGTGGCCGCCCAGATCACCGGAAAACCCAGGATGGGAATCGACGCCCGTACGGGAGCTACCGGCCGCGGTCTGTGCTATGCCACCCTGGCGTCTGTGGCCAATCTCTACCTGGACGGAAAATGGAAGCCTGCGGAAAAGCTGACGAAGGATGACGAGGCCCTGCTGAAGCATCTGACGGGTATCGATGTGCCCTCTATTCTGGAGAAGGAGGGGGTGGATATCATCCCCGGGGATGTCTGGACAGGTCTTGAAGGCACGGTTTTTCCCAAGCTGCTGAAGGACAAGACCATGGTGGTTCAGGGCTCCGGAAAGGTCGGAAGCTCCATCATCCGCGAACTGGCCCCCTTCGGCATCAATCTTATAGCCATCTCCGATGCGGGGGGAGCGGTGATCGGGGATCATCTGGATCCCGAGGAGCTTATGGCCGCCGTCGAAGCGTCCCGTTCCCTGGAGGACAGAACTCAGCGGGCCTCGGTCATCCACGCTCAGAAGAATGTAAAAGAGAAGATCCTCGGCGCCCGGGAAGGCTCCGCCATCCTCGAGCTGACTTGCGATATCCTCGTACCCGCCGCCCTGGAAAATGCGGTGACCGAAGAGAACGCCCCCCGCATCAATGCGAAGATAGAGGTCTGCGGTTCCAACGGTTCCAACAGCTCCAAGGCCGAGAAGATTCTGAGCGAGAAGGGTGTTCTGGTGGTTTATGACTTCCTGGCCAACAGCGCCGGCGTTACGGCCTCCTACTTTGAGTGGCTGCGCAATCTCTATCAGAGATGCCGCTACGAGGATGAGATTATCTATGAGCGCGAGTTTGACGACTCTGTGATGGATTCCTATATCATGCCCGAGTTCCTTCAGCGGATTAAAGGCGTCCTGGCTCAGGAGGAGTCTCCCGAGGTTACGGCCCAGTGGAACACCATACTCCGGGATATTATGTTTTCCGCCCTCAATGAGGACTATCGCTACGCCGCCCGTGAGGGCGGGAGCCTGAAGGACGCGGGCTTTATCAACACCCAGATGCGGGTTCTGGCGGCGGCTCTCTGTAAAATGGACAGGGCGAAGGCCGATGAGCTGCGCAGCAGCCTGAGCGAGAAGACCGGGCGGCATCTGGATGAGTTTATGAAGCATCCCGAAACGGCCCTTTTCTGCAGAGACGCCTGATCTCCACGTGTAATCTGACGGTGCCCGAAACGGCGGGCACCGTTTTTCTCCTGTCAGCACTTCCATCCCGTGCTATACTCTTTGACGAATGACTACTCACAGGATCCGCCATGTATAAAATCATCTTTGTAGACGACGAAGCCATCATCCGGAACGGCATTTCCCGCTGCGTCCCCTGGGAGGAGCTGGGCTTTGAGCTGTCCGGTGTCTTCGAACACGGTCAGGACGCCCTCTCCTATATAGAGGATCATCCCGTGGATGTGGTCCTGTCGGATATCAATATGCCCAGGATGAGCGGACTGGAGCTCAGTAAGATCCTGGGAGAACGTTTTTCCCGTATTGTGGTGATCCTTCTGACCGGGTATGACGACTTTGAGTATGCCCAGGCGGCCATACGCAATCAGGTCCGTGAGTTTATCCTCAAGCCCATTACCCGCGATGAACTCTCCCGGGTATTGAAGACCATAAAGGCGGAGCTTGACCGGGAGGGGCAGCAGAAAAGGGAGTATGAACTGCTTCAGGCCCGGGTCGATCAGAGTTTTCCTCTTCTAAAAGAGCGTTATCTTCGCCGTCTGGTTTCCGACAGTCCCGCCGTCAGCACCCTCGCTGAAAGAGGCGAGTACTATCAGTGGCAGGATGAGGGAGGCTGGTATCAGATTCTGATGGCGGCGGTCCCCCTGTCCTGGAGCGAGCTGGATCGTATGGCCCTGGTGGAATACTTTGAGGGGCAGATCAATCCTTCGGATGAGGTTTTTACAAACCGGAAAGGGGAAATTGTCGTGCTGGCTCAGAGAGAGGAGCAGGAGGAGCTCGACGCCTTTGTCAGGGCCCTGGCGGAGGGAGGCTTCGACTTCTCCTCGGGAATGGAGAAGAGTATGGTCAGTCTGGGCTGCGGCGTCGCCGTCGACTCCCTCTCCCTTCTGGAAAGTTCCTATAAAGGGGCCTGCGCGGCTCTGGACTACTCCCGGAGCCTGGGTCTCCGTCAGGTCGTCGCCATTGCCGATCTCAGTGACAGGAAAGCGCCCTCAATGGCGATTCTGAACCGGATACAGTCGGAGATTGTGGAGCATCTGAAGGACGGTCTGGCCGATGACAGCCTGCAGGCCTTCAAGAGGATGATGGCCTATCTGGAGGAGCACTATCAGTCTTCCAGGCAGCTGAGTATGGTTTTTATCAGGCTTTTTTCCCGGATCTTCGCCTTTGTTCAGGATATGGATCTGGACCTTCCCGACGAGAGTGAGGGTATGGGGCAGCTTGTTCAGCTGGAAACCCTGGTTCAGGGAGAGCTCTTCTTTGAAAAGCTGATCCGTCATATCGGTGACAGGATCAGTCAGCGGCGGAACGATGTTCTTCTCTCCCGCATCGACAGGGCCAGGAGCATTATTCAGGAGAACTACGGAGACAAGAATTTCTCCCTCCAGGACATCTGCCGCGAGCTCTATCTCTCCACCAGTCAGTTTTCCCTTCTTTTCAAGGAGGGAACCGAGCAGACCTTTGTGGAGTATCTGACCTCCGTCAGGATAGATGAGGCCAAGAAGCTCCTGGCCAGTACGGACCTGAAAAGCTATGAGGTCGCCGAAAGGGTGGGCTACTCCGATCCGCGCTACTTCTCCATCACCTTCAAAAAGCACTGCGGTATGACCGCTATGGAGTACAGGAGAAGCCGGAGCGCATGAAGAAGGCCCTCAGTTTCGGGACCCTGGAGTCCCGGATCTACACCATATTCACGGTCATGATGTTTACCGCCATCTTCATCATGCAGATCGTCTCTTTCCGGTACACCACCGATACGGTGCGGAACACCACCATCAACAGCAACCGGGTGGTCCTGCATCAGCTGGTGGCCCAGATCGACAGCTATATCCAGGGGATGGAGCAGGTCTCCCGGGCGGTTTCGGTGGATCAGGATATTCAGCGTTATCTTGAAAGCGGGGAGCCTGAAACTCTGCCGTCAGTGATCTTCCAGATTCGCAAAACCCTCAGGCACTACATTCAGGCCCGGGAGGATATTTCGGATATCCTGCTGATCCGCATGGACAGGCAGATGCTCTCTTCCGATCCCGAGGCCAGGATCAACCCCTGGACGTCCATTCAGAACAAGGACTGGTTCTTCTCTGCGGTGGAAGCGGAGAATAAAACCGTAGTCTCCTCCTCCTATGTGCAGAATCTGATCTGGGGGCGCTACTCCTGGGTCGTCTCCCTGAGCAAAGGGATTCTCTCCCTGGAAAACGGCAGCCTCAAGGGAATCCTTCTGGTGGATCTGAAGTTCAACCGCATCAAAGAGCTCTGTGAATCCCTGGTTATCGGTCAGAAAGGCTACAACTTTATTCTGGACAGCCAGGGGAACTACGTCTTCCATCCCACCCAGCAGCTGGTCTACAGCAATATCCGGACCGAGCCCCTCGAGGGCATTCTGGCCCTCCTTTCCGATGAGGGGGAACAGGTCTTCCAGGAGGAGGACCGCTACTATATGGTGGAGACGTCCCCCCTGACGGGCTGGCATATGGTGTCTGTCATCTATGAGAGCGATATCATTACCGAATGGAAGAGCGTACAGCTGATCTATACCCTGATGGGACTGATCCTCTTTATGATCGTCGGCCTTGCCACCAACAAGGTCTCCTCGGGAATAACCCGGCCGGTGCGCAGGCTTCAGGAGATTATGCAGACCGTTGAAACCGGAGAGTTCAAGCTTGTCGGTTCTATCAGGGCCACCGACGAGATCCGGGAACTGGCCAGGGAGTATGATATCATGGTGGGCCGCATCAGGGAGCTGATGGAGGCGAATATCAGGGAGCAGGAACAGAAACGGAAGAGCGATCTCAAAGCCCTTCAGGCCCAGATCAATCCCCACTTCCTCTACAATACCCTGGACTCCATCATCTGGATGGGGGAGATGGGACAGAGTACCGAGGTTGTACAGATGACCTCCGCCCTCTCCAAGCTCTTCCGGATCAGTATCAGCAAGGGGAGTGAGCTTATCCCCGTCAGGACCGAGCTGGAGCATGTACGCTCCTATCTCACCATCCAGGAGATGCGTTACCAGGACAAGTTCCGCTATGAAATCGATATGGATCCTGATATTCTGGATCTGATTATGCTGAAGATCTCTCTGCAGCCCCTGGTGGAGAACGCCATCTACCACGGCATCAAGGAGGCCGACTATCAGGGGCTGATCACCATAACGGGTGCCCGTATAGGCGATGAGATTCATATGGAAGTAAGGGATAACGGCATCGGTATGGATGAAGAGAAACTGAATAAGCTGAAGGGCGGTATGGAGGGCTCCGCGGACGAACGCTTTCGCCTCAACCGGCAGGGCCTGGGAGTCAGAAACGTGCATGAACGTATCCGTCTCTACTTCGGCAGCCAGTACGGGCTGGTCATCTCCAGCCGTCCCGGCGAGGGAACTTCCATTTCCGTCCGCTTTCCCGCCTACGAAGGGGAGGCCTCGTTTTGAAGAAGTGGTATCTCCTCCTGCTCAGCCTCACGGCGGCCCTGGTCCTTTTTATGGCCCTTTCCATTCTCTATGAATCGGTCTCTTCCGAGGAACCGGCTCCAGGGGGGACCGTTGAAATCGTTCTGAAATCCACCGAAGGCCCCTCCATGGACTTCTGGTCCGTCGTGGGACAGGGGATTCGGGATGCCGCCCGGGAGTTCGATATGGAAGTTGAAATCTCGGGTCCCCGCTACGAGAAGGAGATCAACAGGCAGATCAATATCCTTGAAAATGTGGTTGCCAAGAACCCGCCTCTGATCATCCTGGCCGCCTCAGACTATGTCCGTCTTGTGGATACGGTGGAGAAGGCCCATAAGAAGGGCATCCCCATCATCACCCTGGACTCGGGGATAGACTCGGACCTTCCCGTCTGTTTTATCGCCACCGACAATGTGGAAGCCGGGATCAAGGCGGGGGAGGAGATGAAGCGTCTTCTGGCCGATCATGACAGAAAGAAGCTGGCCATCGTCAGCCATATTCGTGAAACCGCCACCGCCATAGAACGGGAGAAGGGGGTCCGTCACGTTCTGGGGGATGACGATATCATCGCTTCGGTGGACTGCGATGTGGATGACAGCATCGCCTATCAGTTGACCATGGAGCTTATGGAGAACGACGAGCTGGGCGGCATCGTCGCTCTGAATGAGGTGGTGACCCTGGGGGCCGCCCGGGCGGTCCGGGACGCCGGCAGAAAGGGGGAGGTCCTGGTTGTGGGATTTGACAACGCCGTGGAGGAACTGGCTTTTCTGGAAGAGGGAATCATTCAGGCCACCGTTGTTCAGAGGCCCTACAATATGGGGTATCTCTCCGTAAAGGCGGCCGTGAACCATCTTCAGGGCAAAAGGGTGGATTCCCTTATCGATACGGGTTCTGTTCTGATCACCAAGGAGAATATGTTCGAGCGTCAGTATCAGGAGCTCCTCTTTCCCTTCTCCGGTGTGAAATAGAGTGAAAATAGTATAAAAAACTCCTGCCTTTAGGAAAAAATTCAACATTCTCCGTAAAATTCTCAATTTCGCGATCCCGAATTCGGGGTGATAATTTTCTTACTTCACAAGGAAATCATCCTTCTGAAAGGAGAATCGCTTTGAGAGAAACAGTCCTCTCTATGAAAAAAATTGACAAGAGATTTGCCGGTGTTCATGCCCTCAAAGGGGTGGATCTTGAACTGAGAGAGGGTGAGATTCACGCTCTGGTCGGAGAGAACGGAGCCGGGAAATCCACTCTTATGAAAACCCTGACAGGGATCTATCCCAAGGATTCGGGAGAGATTCACTATCTGGGAAAGCTTTATAACCCCAGAGGGCCCAAAGAGGCTCTCGGCCGGGGAATCGGAATCATCCATCAGGAACTGAATATGATGGACCATCTGACGGTGGCCCAGAATATCTTTATCGGGCGGGAATCCATGCAGAAGAACAAGCTTTTTCTCAATGAGAAGGCTCAAAATCTGCGGGCCCGGGAGCTTTTCGACCGCCTGAATATGGATATCGATCCTTCTGAAACCCTGGGGAACCTGACCGTCGGTAAACAGCAGATGGTGGAGATCGCCAAAGCCGTTTCCCACAATCTGAAGATCCTGATCCTGGACGAGCCCACCGCCGCCCTGACGGAAACAGAGATCAACGAGCTTTTCACCATTATGAGAGACCTCGCCTCAAAGGGCGTGGCTATGATCTACATCTCCCACCGTATGGATGAAATCGGTAAGATCACCGACCGCGTAACGGTTATGCGAGACGGCGAATATGTGGGAACAGAGGATACGGCGAAGCTGGCCAAGGAAGACATCATCAACATGATGGTCGGCCGGGTTATCTACGAAGATCCCAAGGCCCAGAGCAATGTCCCCGTAGACGCCCCCACGGTGCTGAAGGTTACGGGACTCAATGCGGGACGTCTGGTTAAGGATGTCTCCTTCGAATTGAAGAAGGGCGAGATTCTGGGATTCGCCGGACTTATGGGTGCCGGAAGAACCGAAACCGCCAGGGCCCTGTTCGGCGCGGACAAGGTGGAGACCGGTCTGGTAGAGATTAACGGCAAACCCGTAAAGATCACATCTCCCATGGACGCCGTAAGCCACGGAATCGGATATCTGTCTGAAGACAGAAAGCGTTATGGTCTGGCTACCGGTCTGGATGTCACCGAGAACTCACTGATGGCCTCCTACGACAAGTATGAAGCCGGCCTGTTTATTCATGAGAAGCATACCCAGGAGATCACCGAGGAGTATGTAAAGTCTTTGAGGATAAAGACTCCCTCGGTAGAGCAGCTGATCAAGAACCTCTCCGGAGGTAATCAGCAGAAGGTGGTTATCGCCAAGTGGCTGATCAAGGACAGCGATATTCTGATCTTTGACGAACCCACAAGAGGTATTGATGTCGGAGCCAAGAGCGAGATCTATACCCTGATGAACGAGCTGGCCAAGCAGGGCAAGTCCATCATCATGATCTCCTCGGAGCTGACCGAGATCCTCCGGATGAGTGATCGCATCGTGGTTATGTGCGAAGGCAGGATTACCGGTGAGCTGGATATCGCCGACGCCAATCAGGAAGAGATTATGAAGCTCGCCACCAAGCGGGACTGATTTTAACGAGTATATAAGGAGTCCATGTAATGGCTAATAAACTGAAGGATATTGAACTGCAGAAACTGCTGGCCCCTGCGGCCCTGGTTATTCTGTATGTCTTTTTCGGAATCTTCGGGAGGAACTTCTTCTCCTACTCCACCCTGGTAAACATCCTGGATGCATCCTACTACATCGGATTCATCGCCATCGGGGTAACCTTTGTAATTATCACCGGGGGAATAGACCTGAGCTGTGGTACGATTATGATGAGTGCCGCCATCATCGGTGGAACAGCTTATAAAACCTGGGGATGGCCCATGGGTGTCTCCCTGCTCGTGATCATGCTGATCGCCATACTCTACGGTATGTTCAACGGTTTTATGGTCGCCCATCTGAAGCTGCCCCCCTTTATCGCCACCCTGGGTACCATGATGATCTCCATGGGTATCGGTTCCATCGTTTCCAACGTACGGTCCGCCACCTTCCCCACCAGAGCGGAATCGGACGGCTGGTTCAAGGGTATCTTCAAGTTCATCACCGAGGACAGAACCTCTATTCCAACAGGGGCCATAGTGCTCTTCGGTGTGGCTGTCATAGCCCATATCATCCTGACGAAGACCAAGATGGGCCGTTATATCTTCGCCGTGGGCTCCAACAAAGAGGCCGCCCGCCTGTCCGGTGTTAACGTCAAGAAGTGGGAGATGATGGCCTATGTGGTCAGCGGTGTGATGGCCGGTTTCGGTGGCATCGCCTTCGCCGCGGTATTCACCACCGTAATGCCCGCTCAGGGACAGGGTTTTGAGCTCTACGCCATCGCCGGTGCGGTTATCGGAGGCACGTCCCTCTCCGGTGGTATCGGTACTGTTTTCGGAACCATGATCGGTGTGTTTATCATGAGCGTTCTGCGGGCCGGACTTCCTTCCATGGACCTCCAGTCTCACTACCAGACCTTCTTTACCGGTATCGTCGTCATCGGTGCGGTTCTGCTGGATATCTACAGAAACGACAAGGCCGCCGAGGTCAAGATTCTGGCGCCCTCCGATATCTACAAGAAGGATACAGCTGAGAAGATTGATGATCTGAAGGCCGCCGGCAAGTTCGAAGAGGCCGCCAAGCTGAAGGCTGAGATGAAGGCTCACTACGCCAGAATGAAGGCCGAAGAGAAGGCTGAGAAGGCCAAGCTGATCGCCGAGGAGAAGGAAGCGGAGCGCCAGTTCCAGATGGAGCGGGAAGCGAAGTAGGGCTGATAACATTCGGAGCCGCATGCCGGCTCCGATGAGAATCGCGCCAGCGATTGGAGAGGCCCCGTAAGGGGGTGCGCAAGCACGGCACCCTCGAAAAGCGCGGTGCCGCATAAGCGGCAGGCGTCAAAAAAGTGAATAGCCGGATGAATCCGGTAATTTATAGGAGGAAGATATGAGAATATCTAAGAGATTTGCAGTAGCTCTGCTCAGTGTTGTGATGATGGCATCCTTTACTGTCGGTGCATTCGCAAACGGACAGAGCGAAGGCGGAAAGCCTTACATCGCAGTTGTATCAAAAGGTGAGCAGCATGACTTCTGGCAGCAGGTAAAACTGGGTGCCAAGGCCGCCGCCGAGAAGTATGGTGTGGACATGACTTTTGAAGGACCTCCCTCTGAATCCGATGTACAGATTCAGGTGGAAATGCTGAACAACGCCATGGCTAAAAAGCCCGTTGCTCTGGCTCTGGCCGCTCTGGATACCACTTCCGTAATGGACCAGCTCCAGGAATGTAAGGACAATGGAATCCCCGTAATCGGTTTCGACTCCGGTGTTCCCAACGCTCCCGCAGGTTCCATCTATGCCAACGCTTCTACCGACAACTTCAACGCCGCCGGTATGGCTGCCGAGAAGATGTTCGAGGTTATCAAGCCCCAGATCGAAGCCGCTACCGAAGCCAACCCTGTAACCATAGTGGTTATGAACCAGGACGCTTCCGGTGAGTCCCTCCTCTCCAGAGGTAAGGGTTTCAGAGACACCATGGTTGAGCTGATCGCCAGCAAGTCCTCTCTGAGCGAGTCCGACATCAAGGTTATGGGTAACCCTGCCTATGTAGATTCCAAGAACCCCACCAGCGGTAAGAAGGTTATGATTGAAATGGTTGTTCCCGCTTCTGCTGACGCTTCCGACGCCATGAGCTCTGCCAGCGCCGTTCTCAACAAGGTTGAAGAAGCCAACGTTCTGGGTATCTTCTGTTCCAACGAGTCTACCGTTAAGGGTCTGCTGGCCGCCACCAACGATGGTGCCGACCTGCCCAAGTACGATCTCGTAGTTCTCGGTTTCGACGCCGGTGCCGGTCAGAAGGCTGCCGTAAGAAACGAGTACTTCCTCGGTTCCATCACCCAGGATCCCTACTCCATCGGTTACAAGGCTGTTGAGCTGGCTTTCCAGGCCTACGAAGGAAAATCTGTTTCCGATGTGGACACCGGTGCCAAGTTCTACAACAAGGACAACATGGACAACGACGACATCAAGGGTCTGCTTTACGACTGATCTTTGATATAGCATAATTGCTGTTAAGGGCCCCGCTCTCCTTCGGGAGGGCGGGGCTTTTTGTTCTGGTCCTCAGTCCCCTTAGGAGCAAAATTCCTCTCCTGTATTCCCACGTATATGTCGTAATATCAGTGAATTTTTCTCCTGATGCCTCTGCCGGGGACCGGATGATTGATCTGGAATTACACATGGTGCTAAGTTTGAAAATACAGGGAGTCAGGTTCTCTTTCATTGATTGAGCCATTGTCAGAGGAGTCCGTTCCGGATGGGGGAGCAGGGTAAAATGAGCACTTTTTCTATACGGAACTGCCGGATCGTCAATGGCAGGGGAGACGCTGCCTTCCCGGGAGATCTTCTGATCCGTAACGGTCTGATCGAATCGGTTCTCCCCGTACAGGCTATGGAGTCCGGTAGAGATGGCCTGACCGCCGGGAAGGTCATCGACGGGAAAGGGCTGACCGCTGTTCCGGGATTCATAGATACTCACAGTCATAATGATATGGCTGTCCTGTCTGATCCTGTTGTGGCTCCCAAGCTCAGACAGGGGATAACAAGCGAGATACTGGGGCAGGATGGATTCTCAGTAGCCCCTGTTAAAGAACGGCTTTCCGAATGGGCTGAATACCTTGAGCCCCTCTACGGAGGGAATCTTTTATTAACTGAGAAATTATGCTCCGGTACAAAGGCCTATCTGGATTTCCTTATGGAAAGAGGGATATGCGCCAATTACGGCTATCTGGTTCCCCATGGCAATCTCCGTTTCTCCTGTATGGCCGAGCCCCATCATCAGGCATCGAAGCGTGAGGTTTCTGATATGGCTGATCTCCTGTCGGAAGAATTGGACCAGGGGGCTTTAGGGTTGTCCACGGGACTGATCTACCCTCCCTGCTGTTTCAGTGATCAGCGGGAAATGGAGCTGCTTTGTGCCGCCGCGGCCCGATCAGGAAAGCCCTTTGTTGTCCATCAGAGGAATGAATCGGACAGTATTCTCGCTTCCATGGAAGAGCTGTTTCGTATTGCTGAGAAAACGGGTGTGCATCTTCATATTTCCCATTTCAAGATAGGCGGTTTTCAGAATATGGGCATACTTGATGAGGTTCTAAAGAAAATTGATGCGGCCCCCGTCAGAGGAATCCATTTTACCATGGACATCTATCCCTACGTGGCCGGCTGCACATCCATGGCGGCTATGCTGCCTCCCTGGATAAAGGAGGAGGCTCCTTCGTCCATGTTGAGGAAGCTGAAGGAGACATCTATCAGAAAGAGAATCAGCCGTGATCTGGAGACCGGACTTCCCGGGTGGGATAATTTTGTTGAGTTCGCCGGCTTTGAGAATATATATGTCTCCTCTGTTAAACATAAGGAGAGTGAAGTCCTTGTGGGAAAAAGCCTTCTTGAACTGGGAGAATCCTGGGGCACATCCCCTCAGGAGGCCCTGTTTGACCTGCTTGTTCAGGAAGAGAATCAGGTCTCCATGGTGGATTTTTACACAGAGGAATCGGTTCTGGAAGCCTTATTGAAAAGGCCCGAATCAAATCTCTGTACCGACGGCCTCATGGAATCATCCCACCCCAGGGCTTACGGCTCTTTTCCCAGGCTGATCAGCCGCTATGTGAAGGAAAAAGGGCTCCTCTCGATGGAGGAAGCCGTCAGTAAAATGACTTCCAGGGGAGCGGAGGCTCTGGGGATCACCGACAGAGGGAGTCTGGAGCCGGGAATGGCGGCGGACCTTCTACTTGTTGATGAATCGAAGATTGCGGATAAGGCGAGCTTCCGGACACCGGACCTTTATCCAGAGGGAATCGTCGAAATATTTGTGAACGGCCGGGCCGTGGTATCTTCAGGGGATCTCAGAGATATCAGGCCGGGGCAGATAATACGCAGTAAATAATAAATCAGGGAGATCATAATGGAATACGAGAGCGGCGGTGTTGCGGAGCTTTGCAGCAGACTGATACAGGCCCCCAGCCTTTCCGGGCGGGAGGAGAAGGTCGTTGAGGTCGCCAGGGAATACTGGGAAGGGCAGGGGACAGGCTCCTTTACAACGGACAGCTATGGAAATTTTATTGCCACCTTAAAGGGTCATGAACCCGGGAAGGTTCTTCTGTTTGATGCCCATGTTGATACGGTTGCTGCGGATCCGAGTCATTGGACCATGGACCCCTGGTGCGGCTCCATCCGCAATAAGAGAGTCTATGGGAGGGGCGCCTCCGATATGAAGGGCGCGCTGGCCGCTATGATGACCGGTGCCGCCGCATTTTACAGAAGAACTCAAGGGGCTTTCTCAGGACAGGTCAGTATTGCCGGGGTCGTTCATGAAGAGTGTTTTGAAGGCGTCTCTGCGCGCCTGATCAGTAAAAGTCTGAATCCGGATCTGGTTGTCATAGGTGAGGCTTCGCAGCTTGACCTGAAGACAGGCCAGCGTGGCCGAGCCGAAATCATTGTGGAAACCTTTGGTAAAAATGCACACTCTGCCAATCCTGAAAAGGGCAGGAATGCGGTTTATGATATGGCTAAAGTTATCGAAGCCTTTCGCGGGATTACCCCTGTGGAGCAACCGGAACTGGGAAAGGGGATTCTGGAACTGACAGATATCAAGTCCGATCCCTATCCCGGTGCCTCTGTTGTTCCCGACCATTGCATCGCCACCTACGACAGGCGTCTGTTAAAAGGGGAGACTGCCGAATCGGTTTTATCTCCGCTGAAAGAGGCCGCCGAGGCTCTGATGGCGTCTCATCCGGAGATGAGAGTTGCCGTTACCCTGTCCCGGGGAAAGGATCTGTGCTATACCGGAACCGAAATCTCCTGTGAGAGATTTTTCCCCGCCTGGTATTTTTCTTCCGGAGAATCATTTGTCCGGACGGCACTTTCCGGACTCCGTTCCGCGGGGCTGGACCCTGAGATCACAAGCTACTCGTTCTGTACCAATGGCAGTCACTATGCGGGAGAGGCTGGTATCCCAACCATAGGATTCGGGCCGTCCCGGGAGAATCAGGCACATGTTGTGGATGAGTATGTGGAGATAGAGCAGCTGGAGGGCGCCTGCAGGGGCTATCAGGGAATTATGGAGGCTTTTTTAAGACCCCAGGCGCTCTGATCCTCTCTGATAGAGCGGGTTTCCCCGCTTTATCTTTCTCATGGGAGCCGGGTCTCTATCCGTTCTAAAATAGTAACAGGTTGATAAGGGGGACAAAGGCTATGGTTATCAGTCCCGTCAGTACGATGGCCAGGCCGCTCATGGCGCCGATCACCTCGCTCAGCTCCAGGGCCTTGGCGGTTCCGATAGCGTGGGAGGTGGTTCCCATGGCTATCCCTTTGGCGACGGGGTGCTTGATCCGGAAGAGCGCATAGACCGGGGCGTAGATCAGAACCCCTGAAAGACCGTTGACGATAATGGCCACCATGGTGATCCCCGCAATGCCTCCCAGTTCTTCCGTGGCGATCAGGCCCAAAGGCGTGGTGATGGAGCGGGGAAGAATGGAGCGCAGCAGTATCTCGTCTAGGTCAAGCAGATAACAGAGACCGGCGGTGCTGATGATACAGGTGAGCACTCCGGCTGTAATCCCTGCCAGGAAAGCCACTTTATGGGCTTTCAGAGCCGCTCTCTGACGATAGAGGGGGACGGCCAGAAGCAGTACCGTAGCGGGAAGACCGTACTCCAGGATGGAGGCGCCCTTCAGGTAGTTTTCAAGGGGAATCCCCAGACTCAGAATCAGGGCGCAGATGGTCAGAAAACTGACCAGGAAGGGGTTGAGCAGCGGGCTGCCGACCCTTTTATACAGGACCTTGGCCAGCATATAGGCGGCCAGGGTGATCAGAATGCCGAAAAAGATGTTGTCCGTCAGGGCTTCAATCATGATGTTCCCCCTTCAGAAGCCTCTGAGTCACCATGCCCGTGACCCCCATGATCAGTACATTACTGACCAGCATGACCAGCAGGAGTTTGAAGATCACTCCCTCGAAAAGGTTCAGGGAACCCAGAACCCTTACAGAGGGAGGGAGGAAGAAGAAGGCCAGATTCTTCAGGATCAGGTCCGAAAGCCCTCCTCTGTAGTGCTCTTCATTCAGGAGGCCCGTCAGCAGAAGGACCAGGAAGAGGATCATGCTGATCAGGGGGGCGGGGAAGGGGATGAGCTTCCCCAGTATGCGCCCCGCCGCCAGAAGCAGGACTATCGATAGTATCTGTATAATGTGCTTTTTCATATGTGAGGAGAAGTATAGTGTTTCTCAGGCGGGGGATTCAAGAAGAGTCCCCCCAAAGGCGGCCTAACTCTTCACATTCTTCGGACTTCCCGCGCACCAGCTCAGGATATTGTCCACAACGATATCCGCCCGTCTGACAAAGGCCTCTTTGGTAGCGAAGGCGATATGGGGGGAGACGACAACGTTATCCAGTTCCAGTGCGGGTACGGTATCCCTGTTGAGGGGAGGCTCCATGGCGAAGACATCCAGTCCCGCTCCGGCTATCGTCTTTTCCCTCAGGGCCTCTATCAGAGCGGCATCATCCACCACGGGGCCCCGGGCGCAGTTGATCAGATAGGCGCTCTCTTTCATCAGAGACAGCTCTTTTTCACCGATCAGTCCCCGGGTGCTGTCGTTCAGGGGACAGTGGAGGGTGACGATATCGCTCTCCTTCAGAAGGGTTTTCATATCACAGAATTCTATATCCACTCCTTCGGGGGCGGGTTTGCCTCTGTCTACGGCCACAACCCTGCAGCCGAAGGCGTTCAGGAGACGGGCCACCCGGCTTCCTATGGCGCCCAAGCCGATAACCCCCACGGTCTTGCCGCAGAGGTCCGTGCCCACATAACCCTCTTTGGTTCCCCCCTCTCTTGTGATGGGATCGAGTTTTGTGATATTGCGAAGGACATCGATGATCAGCCCTATGGCCAGCTCGGCCACGTTGATATTGGAGTAGCCCGAGGCGTTGCAGACGGTGATCTTCTTCTCCCGGCAGGCATCCATGGCCACATGGTCCAGTCCCGTAAAGGCGACGCAGAGCATCTTCAGCTCGGGCAGGGCATTCACTGCTTCCGCGGGGAAGGGCTGGTTGGCGATCACCACGATATCCGCGCCCTTCGCCCGGCGAATAGTCTCTTCGGTCTCGATGTTGCGTGTTTCTGAAAAGACGACCCGGTGTCCCTCGGCAGTCAGCTGTTTTTCCATAGCTTCGATTTTCTGACTGTCGACGGCCAGGGGTTCTATAATATGAATCTTCATGACCTCTCCTTTTCCTGTGATTCTCTCTTTTTAAACTGAGGCTATTTCTGGTTTTCGTCAAGAACGGATTGTTATGATGGGAGGAAAGGCGACTGCCTTTTCAGCTTTTCCGGGAGGGCGAGATCAAATGAATATTAATTTATAAATAAAAATTGACAGATTTACGAATCAGCGGGAGAATATAGCAAGAAACTTATAAATTATAATTTATAAATTATAATTGTTTTAGTATTTTAAAGGAGTTAGCTATGATGAAACGTGCTTTACTGGTTCTGATGGCAGTCGCCGGTCTGGGTTTTCTGGTTTCCTGCGGAGGTTCTTCTGATGCATCCGCATCCGCTGAAAAGGTAAAGGAAGCGCCCAAAAAGGTGATCAAGTGGAAACTGCAGTCCTGGGCATCCGCCGGGGATTCCACCTATGAAGCGGCTCTGGCATTCTGCGAACAGGTAGAGAAGGCCACAGACGGCCGTCTTGTCATCACTCCCTATAATGCGGGTGCCATTATTCCCGCAGGGAAGGAATTCGATTCCGTCCTTTCCGGAACGGTTGAAGCGGTTCACGGCGCACCTGCCTGGACTCTGGGTTACTTTCCCGGTGCTATTTTCTACAACAACACCGTTGGAGGTCTGACCTGCAATCAGCAAAGAATGTGGCTGCAGAATGAAGGCCTGGATCTGGCCCGGAAAAACTATACGCCCCTGGGAGCCTACTATGTCGGTCCTCTGACTCCTCATAATGCAGAGGTCTTCTGCCATAGCACCAAGCCTTTGAATACTGTAGACGATCTCAAGGGGTTTAAAATCCGCATGGGGTCAGCTGCTCTGAACGAAATCTTTGCAAGAATGGGCGCCGCCCCCGTCTTTCTTCCCGGAGGAGAGGTCTATGAAGCCGCCCAGCGTGGAATCATAGACGGATTTGAATATGTAACGCCCTCTGTGAACTGGGGGATGGGCTTCCATGAGGTTACAGACTATATGTATCTGTCCACCTCCCGGGCTCCCACCGATGCTCAGGGTATTTTCGTCAATCAGAAGGAATGGGACAAGCTTCCTTCCGACCTCCAGGCCATCGTAGAAACCGTTTGCTTCAAGGTTGCCGATGATTACTATGTAGAAGAGATCGTCCGGGATGCGGAAGCTCTGAAAAAGTTCGCGGAATACGGAACAAAGGTTTCCGGCGTACCCGAGGAAATAGAGTCCCTGCTTTTCAAAACCGCCGATGCCTATTATGCAGAGCAGGCCGCCGCAGATCCTGCCTATAAGGAAATATACGATTCTGTTATGGCATGGAAGGAAGTCTGTGCCCAGTTCAATATCCAGTAATTAAAATAAAACTCCTCTTCCCTTAGGGGAAGGGGAACTCCAGGAGACCCCTCATGGTAAAATCATGTTTGAAAAAGCTGGTTGGAGGAATCGATCTGTTCAGTGACAAGATGGGACAGATTGTGAAGTATCTGATTCTGGCTCTGATATTTGTACTCTGCTATGAAGTCGTATCCCGCTATGTTTTTAACCGCCCGACCGTATGGGCTCTGGAGACATCCAAGATGCTTTTCGGCACGATCGGCGCCATGTGCTGGGGATACACTTTGAAGATCGGTGGACATGTCCGGGTGGATGTGTTCTATACCATGTTCTCAAAGAAGGGAAAAGCCATAATCGATGTGGTTATGACTCTGCTCTTTCTCTTCCCCTTTGAGGCCGTTCTGATCTACACAGGATATAAATGGGCTTTCTTCGCCCTTAAAACCAATGAACGGATGATAGACAGCAGCTGGATGCCCCCTTCCGCTCCTTTCCGCTTTGTCCTTGCTGTGGGATTCACATTCTTTTTTATTCAGACTATTGCGGAGTTTATCAGAAATCTCTACTTCCTTATCACCGGTGAAGAACTGATTGAACGGGATGAAAACTACGGTAAGGAGGAACTGGTCTAATGGATTTAATGTTAAGCCCTGAATTTGTCACCATCGGAATGTTTTCCGTTCTTGTTCTGGGAGTCCTGACGGGATTTCCCCTTGCCCTGCCCGTAGGAGGGGCCGGTCTCTTCTTCGGCTTTATGATGTTCGGAGACGCCACCTTTGATATGATCTATACCCGGGTCTATGCCCAGTTAACCAGTACCGGTTTTATGGCCGTGCCTCTCTTCGTTTTTATGGGAGGGATGCTTGAACGTTCGGGCATCGCCAAGAAGATGTATGAGAGCCTTTATATCAGCTTCGGCCGCTTCCGCGGAGGCCTTGCCATCGTCAGTATTATGATCGGAACCATCATGGCCGCCTGTATCGGCGTCATCGCCGCCTCCATCTCCATGCTGACCATGGTGGCCCTGCCTGTCATGATTGAAAGAAAATATGACAAGGGACTGGCTACAGGTTGTATCTGTGCCGGAGGAACTCTGGGGATTCTGATCCCTCCCAGTATCATGCTCATCATCTACGGTCCTGCTGCCTGGATCTCCGTTGGAAAGCTGTTTATGGCTGCCTTCGGTCCCGGTCTGATGCTCTCGGGGCTTTATATCCTCTATATTGCCATCCGTTCCTTTCTGCAACCTTCCGTCGCTCCCTCGGTAAGTAAGGAAGAGGAGGGGGAGTACTCGGTGGTGGACAAGATTATGATGGTTGTGAAGTCTCTGCTTCCCACCCTGCTGTTAATCTTTTCGGTGCTGGGAGCCATCTATACGGGAATCGCTGCGCCCACCGAAGCCGCAGCCGTGGGCGCCTTTGTTTCCATATTGCTGACGGCTGCCTATAAACAGTTTACCTGGAAGGCGCTTCTGGACGTTTCCCTGAGCACCATCAAGCTGACCTGCATGGTTCTTCTTATTGCAGCCTGTTCCACTGCCTTCGTTTCGGTCTTCCTTGCCGGCGGCGGAGGCGAGGTCGTAAAAAGCACCATCCTGGGTTTCCCCGGCGGGAAATGGCCGGTCTTCGCTCTGATTATGCTGATTACCTTTGCTCTGGGAGCCTTTATTGACTGGGTGGGTATCATCTTTGTTCTTGTGCCGATACTTTCGCCCATCATTCCCGAGCTGGGATTCGATCCTCTCTGGTTCGCCATGATGATCATTGTCAACCTGCAGATGTCCTTCCTGACGCCCCCCTTCGCCTACGCCATGTTCTTCCTCAAAGGAGCCGCCGATCCAGCGCTGGGTGTAGAGACGAAGGATATTATCCGTGGAATGCTGCCATTCGTGGGAATTGTCGCCATCGGTCTTATCCTGCTGATCATCTTTCCGGGCATCGTAACTTGGCTGCCCAGTACCATGTAGAAGGGGAATCTATGAAGATTGAATATCTTTCCACGGATAAAGCACCCGAAGCCTTCGGTCCTTTCTCCCAGGGTACGGTCTGCAGGGATATGCTCTTTACATCGGGGGCCATGCCTCTGGACCCTCGGAATGGGAATCTGGTTTCCGGAGGGATTCGGGAGCAGACCAGACAGACTCTGGAAAATCTAAAGGCTCTGCTTGACGAAGGCGGTTCCTCCTTGGATAAAGTTCTGTCCGTTACAGTATATATAACGGATATGGATGATTTTGCCGAGATGAACGCAGTATATGCCGAATACTTCAAGGGAGAGTGTCCTGCCCGGGCTACTGTCGGCGTCAGCTCTCTGGCCAAGGAGGCCCTTGTGGAAATGCAGGCGATTGCCTTATGCTCCCCACCCTTGTGAAGAAGGATAGGAATTATTAGTATAAGGCATTATAAATTATAACTGAAAGAGATTGTCGGGGGCTGTACGGTATGAAGCAAAAGCATATGAGTCTGAATGAGATTGCCTACAATGCGATTAGAGAGAAGATCATTCAGGGTGAGTTCGAGCCGGGCAGCCGGATCCGGGAGGATCATCTGGCCGAAGAGATCTCCATGAGCCGGACTCCCGTGCGGGAGGCGATCAACCGCCTGGTTTCCGACGGTCTTATCATAAACAGGGCCCGGAAGGGGCTCTATCTTATCGATCCCAGCGATGAGGAGATCGCCCATCACATCGATATCCGTATCGCCCTGGAGAAGCTTGCTGTAGAGGCCTGTATCGATTCTATTGATGAAGATGGCCTGAATGAGCTTGAAGAGGCCATGGATGAGTTCGAGTTTCGTCTCTCCAAAGGCAAATATGAGAAGTGCAACGAGCTGGACGGGGAGTTTCACCTTCTGATCGCCAGGCTTTCGGGAAATATGAAGCTCTACAAGATGCTGAAAGAGCTCTCTTCCTTCTTTATGCAGACAAGAAACAAAGAGAAGAAAGAACATCCACGGGAGAAAAACGAAAGGACCTTCCGGGAGCACAAGCTGATCTTTGACTCCGTCAAGAATAAGAATAAAAAGGCTGCCAAAGAGGCTATAGCCCTGAATATCGACGCCATGCGGGATAACCTGCATCTGGAAAGTCCTGTTCATAAGGACTGATTTTTCCTCGGCGGTGGCATTGCGGGGCATCCCTCCGGAGGAAGGGGACTCAGATTTCCCTGATTTTTCTATTTAATATCTAATAAATTATAATTTATAACTTGAACTTTAAAAGGCTAATGATATAATCATTATATCTTTCCAGGAGGATTCATAAAACATGACCAATATAGAAAAAGCTCAGAAACTGCTTAAGGATTTCAAGGGAGACAACTATCTCTTCGGTTCAGGCGTACTCAAGGACGTGGGCCCCGTCGCCGCGGGGCTCGGTAAGAAGGCCATCATCATCCGGGACAACTTTCCCGGCGCCGACGACTTCGTAGCCGTTTTCCGCAAGTCCATCGAGGACGCCGGCGTCGAGGTTGTCGCCGAAGAGGCGGGAGCCAGGCCCAACTGCCCCCTCGAGGATCTGGCCCGGATCTCCGACGCCCTGAAAAAGTCTGAAGCCGATATCATCGTCAGCTTCGGCGGAGGAAGTACCATCGACGCGGCCAAATCCGCTGAAGTTCTCAGAACTCTGGGCGGCGAGATCGAGGACTACTTCGGAGTAGGGCTGGTTACCAAAGCCTGTGAAGAGAAGGGCATCACCCTCTCTCCTCATATCGCCATCGAGACCGTAGCCTCTTCAGGCGCCCACCTGACCAAGTACTCCAATATCACCGACCTCAGCACCGGACAGAAGAAACTGGTGGTAGACCCCGCCATCGTTCCCTCCCACCCCGTATTCGACTTCGCCGTAACCTACGGACTTCCCATGGGCGTGACCATGGACGGCGGACTGGACGGGATCGCTCACTGTCTGGAAGTCTTCTACAGCGCTGTCGGAACCGACAGCTATGAGACCTGCAAGGAGATCGCCGAAGCCGGTATCTCTCTGGTTGTAGAGTACCTGCCCAAGGTTATCGCCGACCCCAAGGACACCGCTTCAAGGGACGCTCTGTGTCTGGCCACCGATATGGGCGGATACGCCATTATGGTGGGCGGTACCAACGGCGGTCACCTGACCAGCTTCTCCCTGGTTGACGTTCTCTCCCACGGAAGAGCCTGTGCCATCATGAACCCCTACTACTCCGTCTTCTTCGCTCCCGCCGTGGAGAAGGAACTGAAGTTCATCGGAAATATCTTCAAAAAGTACGGCTTTACCGATGCCGACTTCGACAGCCTCTCCGGCAAGGAACTGGGTGAAGCGGCGGCCAACGCCATGTTCGCCCTGGCCAAAAAGATCAACTTCCCCCTCACCCTGGGCGAGGTCGACGGATTCAGCGACGCCCACATCGAGCGCGCCCTGACCGCCGCCAAGAACCCCCAGTTGAAGATGAAGCTCCAGAACATGCCCGTCCCCCTGACGGCCGAGCAGATCGACGACTATATGGGCCCCATTCTCCAGGCTGCAAAAACCGGAGATCTCTCTTTAATTAAAAATCTGTAGGATCGGAAAAAGGAAGAATTATGACGACGTCTTTTGAATTAGGTGATAAGAAGTTTCAGCTGGAGCTGCCCGAAGGGACTGATATTCTCAGGATGAAGGGGGCTTCCAGGGTGGAGAACCCTGCGGCCGTCCTGCGTGATGTGCTTAACAATCCTATCGGGGGCAGGAGCTTTCCCGCCCTCGTAAAGGAAAAGCTGGAAGAGAAACCCGACGGAGACGCCGTCATCGTCATTTCCGATAATACAAGACCTGTTCCCTACAAGGGGGAGCAGGGCATTCTTCTTCCCCTTGTCAGGGAGCTGATGTCCGCGGGCATGGCTGCCGATAAGATCACGGTTCTCTGCGCCAACGGAACCCATGTTCCCCTGGCGGAGGAAGTGTTCCGGGATATGATCGACCCCGAAGTCTTCAAGCTGGGGATCAAGGTGATCAACCATGACTGTCTGGACACGGATAATCTGAAGTTCCTGGGCCACTCGAAATCGGGCACGAAGATCGAGATCAACAAGCTCTACTGCGAATCCCATATCAAGATCCTTACCGGGCTTGTGGAGAGCCACTTTATGGCCGGAGTGTCCGGGGGACGGAAGTCCATCTGTCCCGGTCTGATCGGAGAGGATTCCACCTTCGTCTTCCACGGGGTGGAAAACCTGGATCACAGGAAGTCCACCGACCTGGTGCTTGAAGGCAATCCCTGCCATGACGAAGCCCTTGAGGTGGCTCAGACCATAGGATCCGACTTCATCGTGAATGTGACCCTGGATCATGACTACAATGTGACCGGCTACTTTGCCGGTGATATGGTCCAGGCCCATCTGGCCGCCTATGAGAAGGTGAAGGCATCGGTGGGTATAGAGAACACCGGACCCTATGATATCGTCGTCACCCATGCGGGATTTGTAGGGAAAAACCACTATCAGGCCGCCAAAACCGGTACCGCCGCCCTTCCCCTTTTGAAGGAGGACAGTGTTCTGATCATGGGCGCCGACTGCATCGACACCGACCCCATAGGAAAGGACAGCTACCGCAAGGTGCTGCCCTGTCTGAAGGGAAAGAGCAGTGATGACTTTATCGCCCTGCTCCGCTCACCGGAGTGGGAGTTCGTTCCCGATCAGTGGCAGGTGCAGATGTGGGCCAAGCTCTTCCAGGTGATCCCCCAGGACAACTTCATCTACTACGCCCCGCAGATCGAAGAGAAGGACTACGAGATCCTCTCCGGACGGAACGGGAACGACTTCCTTCCCGATGATAAACAATATCTGTCGGAGGACTCCAATATCCCCCTTTTTCTTGATTCCGCACTGAAGGGGGTGATCGAAAAAATGAAGGCAGAGGGGCGTGATGACATCAGGATCGCCTGGCTTTCCGACGGCCCCTATGGAATTGTGATTTAAGGGGAATTAGTATAAAGTGGGTCCTATGACCGTCTTCAAGCCAAAGGATCTCATTGCCCAGAGACTGCTCTCCTCTCTTCTGTTCGATTCTCCCCGGACCGAGGACGGGAAGCTTC
This sequence comes from Oceanispirochaeta sp., assembly GCA_963556075.3. Classification (GTDB taxonomy): domain Bacteria; phylum Spirochaetota; class Spirochaetia; order DSM-2461; family DSM-2461; genus Oceanispirochaeta. The sequence continues at coordinate 2,032,781 of CAUVYB020000002.1, forward strand.
CACCCGCCTCCTCTTTTGCGGAGACCTTTTCCGTCTCCATCGTCACCATACGAGAAATTCTCAAGTCCATGGAAGCCATCGGCATCCTGAGTATGGAACACGGCCGGGGTATTTTTCTCAACCACGGGGATACGATCTTTTCCGAGCTCTTCGAGACCCGCATCCTTATCGAGGGGCATTGCGCCCGTCTGGCTGCCGCCCGGATAGACGATGTGAAATCAGATCATCTGGCAGAAGCGGCTGAGCTTCTTGCTGAAGCCGTCCGGACTTCCAATATGGAGCTCTACACGGATGCGGATTTCGATTTTCATATGGAAATCGCCTCCATCAGCGGGAATCTTGTCCTCGAAAGAACCCTCAGGAATATCAGGATCTTTCTCTATGTGCAGCAGAAGGAGACCAACCGGGCTCTTCTCAGATCCAGGGAGCAGTCTCTGACCGAACATCAGGAAATCCTGGATGCTATTCTGGCCGGCGATCCCGACCGGGCGGAGAAGGCCATGAAATCCCATCTTCAGAACACCAGAACCCTCTGGAAAAACGCCTGATTTAAGTGTCCGAACGCTGCCTGCGCTGTTTCCGCCCTAAACATCACTGCCTCTGTTCCGATATCAGCATAATCGACGCGGGAATAAAATTCGTCGTCCTGATGCATCCCTGGGAGGCCAAGAGGCAGAGAACCGGGACCGGCAGACTGACGGCCCTTTCTTTGAAGGATGCGGAACTGATCGTATCCAAAGATCCCGACAGCAGTGTGCGTCTGCAGGAGCTCTGCAGAGATCCGCGTTACAGGCCTGTTGTTCTCTATCCCGGAAAGGAGGCTTCAACGGCGTCCGAACTGAGTCGAAGCACTTGCGACGGAGTGGGAAAGAGACTGCTTGTGGTTCTTGTGGATGCCACCTGGTCCCTGGCCAGAAAGATGATGGGCCGCAGCTCCCTGTTGCAGAGTCTGCCCCGCATCTCCTTTGTCCGCCCTTACCGTTCCCGGTTTGCGTTCAAGACCCAGCCTGCCGAGTACTGCCTGTCCACCATAGAGTCGGCCTACTATCTGATCCGGGAGCTTCAGGAGGCTGGCGCCGTATCAGGGGAACTCTGTGTCGAACCCCTGATGGAGCTTTTCGCCAGGCTCATCCGCTTTCAGCTGGACTGTGAAAAGGCCGGCTCCGCCCCGCCTATTCAGGTCGAAACTTCAGCCGAGGACGGTTCGGAGCAGGCATAAGAAAAGGGACCGGAAGGTCCCTTTTCCAATGGTTCGATTCCCGAATGACAGCTTCGCCGGATGCTCCGGTTCCTAGCGTCTGGCTCCCGCCAGGGCCTGGTTCAGGAGGCTGTAGAAGGGATCCAGTCCGATAGAGGCTCCGGATACGGCGTCAACCTTGCCGACGCTCTGAGTCTTGATCACATTCATCTCAACGGCTTCGGCCTGCTGCCACCAGGGGGCCATGGCTCCGCCCTTGGCTTCCATTCCGTACTCACCGTCACGGGAGGCCTGATCCTTGGTCTTGCCGCCGTTCTCATTCATGGCATCCCAGCGTACGGAAACGATATAACCGGAAGTTACGGTCACATCCACCAAGTACTTCCAGCTCTTGGAAAAGCTGTCGGCCTCGGCATGGTAGGTGCCGTCCTTGTAGGGACCGTATCCAACGGGTCCAGCGGCCAGAGCCTTCTTTACCAGATTGACAAAGGGGAGAACCTTGATGGTGGCCCCCGATACGGCATCGGTGTGTCCGGCGCTGTCGGAAATATTTATGCTGTTGATATCCTGGCTTCTTTTCAGAGCCTTCTCCACGGCATCGGCCTGCTTCCACCAGGGAGCGATGGCACCGCCCTTGGCTTCCATTCCATAGCGTCCGGATCGGGACATGGCCACTTTGTCATCTCCGGCATTGATATTGGAGCCGTTCCAGATAACATCATGGATCTTGTTGTTCTTGACGACCAGGGTGACATTGTACTTCCAGCCGCTCTTGGGAAAGGACTCCTCCTGGGCGAAGTAGACACCGTTCTTATAGCTTTCCGCAAATACAGACGCAGCGGAAATTATCATAAGCGACATTATTAACAGCAGTGATTTTTTCATATAAACCACCTCCTTCGGTTTGATAAGAGATATATAATACTATATTACTAGGTTATCAATAGTATTTCAAATTAATTAAAAAAAAAAGGAGAGCCCTGAGGCTCTCCCTTGTGCTGGCGCATTGGTCCCGGACGGCACCGGCGCCTACTGAATCTTTCCGTCTTTCCATAGGCCGGAACGGCTCTCTCCGCCCTGGGAGGGGATAGTCAGGATCATACCGGGAAGAATCAGATCCGGGTTATCGGCCTCAGGCATTTTATCCCTGTTGGCTTCGTAGATAAGTTTCCATTTCCAGGGATCTCCGTAGATAAAGTCGTAACCGGCGATATTCCACAGACAGTCTTCCTTGCCGCTGGGCAGTTTGAGAACCTCATATTTTGCAGGCCAGGGACCGTTGTAGCCGGAGCTGGGGATGTACACAATTCCGGAAAGCACTTCTATCCCTTCAAGGGAGCTCTCGTAGCTGTTTTCGTAGTCTTCCTCTCCAAATTGAGCCTTAGCCTGATCGTAAAGGGTCTGCGCCCGGGCCCACTCATCGGGAAAGTTCACGTCCCCTTTGATATTTCTGGCTGATCTCATGGCGGTTTCAAAGCGACGGAGGGCGCTGTTGGCCTTGAAGCGCTTGAGCATCATGGCGATCCACTCATCCGAGAGACGGGCGTATTTCTGGGACTCTTCCGCAAGACGTTTGGCCTCGGGATAGTCTCCCTCGTCAAAGGCTATCTCGCTCTGCCTTTTCAGCTCCACAGACTTTCTGTAGTCGGGATTGTCTCGCAGGTTCTGGGCGCTCAGCATCTGGCCGGCCAGAAGAAGGAGCAGCAGGGGCAGTATCACTTTTCTTATGGCTCTCACTGTTCTTCTCCTTCGGCTTCCGCTTCAGCCTCTTCGGCACTCTTTTCCACGGCGGCAATGGCCTCATCGGCGGCCTTCATGGCTTCCAGGGCTTCCTGTTTTCTGATTTCCGCCTGAGCGGCCGCCTCCTCGTATCTGTCTCTGGCATCCATATAGTCCTCTACGGCGGTTTCAAAGTCACCGGATTCAGCAGCAGATCTGGCTGATGCCAGCAGCTGTTCTCCATCGTTGAAAACCTCGGGAACGGCCCTGGGTGCCTTGGCTTTCACCGCTTTCTCACGGGCGGCTTCCGCAGTGAGGCGGGCAGCATCGGCATTTTCGGATGTGGCTTCCACGGCAGTCTCTACGGCGTCCTGTGTTCCTGTGACGGCTGTCTCAGCCGCTGCTTCCGCCGTCTCTTCGGGAGTCGCAGGAGTCGAGGCGCAGGAAAAAAGCAGGACGGACATTGCAATGGCCGCGGCCGGCAGCAACAGTCCCTTTATTTTTATATTCATACTTACTCCTTATGTGTTCCACCAGTTCCTCCGGAACCCTGGTGATCTTCTTAATTTCTTCGGATAGGACCTGAGGCCTTAATAACGTACTGTTCTACACTAATAATAAACCAAACCTAAAAAGGTGACACTGTTTTTTGGAAATATTAACGAACGAAGCTCTTCGTCCCTTAATTTTTTTTCTCTCTGCTGATCATAATCGTTTTAAAATATACAAAGTATAGTTAATGGTGTATAATGTAGTTGTTGTCTTTTGAAAAAAAATCACGAAAATGAGGCAAGGAGTGAACCGTGTCTGAAAAAATTATTTCCTACGACTTCGGTACAAGCGGTTGTAAGGCTTCTCTTTTTGACAAGGAAGGCCGCTGTATTCAATCCTCCAGTTCTTCTTATCGAACTTTCTACCCCAGAGAAGGATTTCATGAACAAAAGCCGGACCAGTGGTGGGATGCTGTCATTAAATCTACCCGTAAACTACTTGAAAAAAGCTCTGTAGATGCAGGTGAGCTTGCAGGATTGGCTATATCGGGTCACAGTCTGGGTGTTGTTCCCGTTGACAGGAAAGGGGAGCTTCTTCTCTCTTCCGTTCCCATCTGGTCCGACAGACGTGCTGTGGAACAGGCTGAAGATTTCTTCAAATCCCGTTCTCAGAAGGATTGGTATCTGATGACGGGTAACGGTTTCGCCAAGGAGTGCTATCCCCTGTTTAAGCTACAGTGGTTCCGGGAGCACTATCCGGAGATCTGGAAGCGTTGCGATTCCGTACTGGGAACCAAAGATTACATCAACTATCTTCTGACCGGTGTCAAGGCTACGGATCATTCTTATGCTTCCGGTTCGGGGGTCTATGATCTTAAGGCTCGAGCTTACAGCACCGCCCTGCTGGAACAGGGGGAGCTTCCGTCGGATATCTTTCCTGTGCCCCTTGAATCTTCGGACATTATCGGTACGGTGACTTCAAACGCCGCCGAAATGACGGGGCTTCCAGAAGGACTTCCTGTCATGGCCGGAGGAGTTGACAACTCCTGCATGGCTCTGGGGGCCGGAAATATAGAGGACAGGCATGTCTATCTCAGCCTGGGGTCCTCAGCCTGGATTGCCGTCTCCTCGTCGGAGCCGGTTCTTGATTATAAAAGCCGGCCTTTCGTCTTCGAACACGTGGTTCCCGGACTGTATACTTCTGCCACATCCATCTTCTCTGCCTGCAGCAGCCTGAGCTGGTTTGTCGATACTCTCTGCAGCGATTGTACGGCTCCCGCCGCGGAAAAGGAACTTCATGTTAACGACTACCTGATGGGTCTGGCCTTGGGGGATTCGGTACCGGGATCCCATGGCGTCCTCTTCAATCCAACCCTGGCAGGAGGCGCCGATGGTGATCCGAGGGCCCATATGAGCGGTTCTTTCAGCGGGATTCGTCTGGGAATAAAGCGTGAAGATATTATCCGATCGGTCTTTGAGGGGATCAGCTACGATCTTGCGCTCAGATACAGGGAGCTGAAAGCCCTGACCCCTCTGGATGAAAATCTATTTGTTGTGGGAGGGGGGAGCAAGAGTCCCGAATGGATGCAGATGTTTGCCGATATTTTTGATTCTCCCATAGTAAAAAGCTCTATTGACCAGGAGGCGGGGGCTCTGGGAGCCGCAGCTCTGGCGGCTGTGGGATCCGGCCTCTGGAATGATTTTTCGCAGTTAAGGGTGCTGAACCGTATCAGGGAAGAGTACAAACCCGACAGTGCTGCTGTAAAGAGTTATAGGGGCGGTCTGGATTCATTCATCAGGGCCTTTTATCAGGTTTGAGACGAGGGGGGATCTCAAAGAAAGCTCTTCAGCTTGTTTTTCAGTAAAAAACGGGGACCTTTCTTCTTGCCGGATCTTTGGATATGAAATATTCTAGGAATAGAAACGAAAAAGAATATAATGGATAACGAAAGATTATGGAAAGAAAAACCTTTGAGTCCCCATTTGACCTTCTCAATGCCGACTCTCCTGAGAAACGTCTGGCAGCCCTGGAGGGCCTGTGTGCCGATCCTGAACAGATGAAAACTCTTCCCGCCGAGTCGGATGAAGTGAACAACCATGTTCATACCACCTTTTCCTTCAGTCCCTATTCTCCTACGGCCTCGGTCTGGTTTGCCCGGAAAGCGGGTCTGAAGGCCGTAGGCAGTATGGATCATGACAGCATCTCCGCAGCCAGGGAGACCCTGAAAGCCGGAGCCGTGCTGGGAATGGCTACGACCGTCGGCTTTGAGTTGAGGGTAAACTTCAGCGGCACCGCCGTGGAAGGGCGAAAGATGAATAATCCCGATTCGGCCAATATCGTCTATATGACGGTCCACGGCGTTCCCGCGTCGAAGGTCGATGAGGTAGAGGCCTTTTTAAAGCCCCTGAATGAGAAGAGGAACCAGCGCAACAGACGGCAGCTTGAAAAGCTGAATGAGCTGATCGAACCTTTCGGACTGAAGCCGCTGAGCTTTGAAGGGGATATTCTTCCCCTGTCCGAGTGTCTTAAGGGCGGAAGCATCACCGAGCGCCATATCCTCTACGGTTTTTCAAAGGCCCTGGTGGAGCGTTGTGGAAAGGGAGACGCTCTTGTCGGCTTCCTGGAAGAGACCATGGAGCTCAAGGTGTCCGGAAGGATTCGGGAATTCCTGACGGATGAAGCCAATCCCCATTATCTCTACGATCTGCTGGGAATCCTGAAGGGGAATTTTCTGCCCCGTTTCTTCATCCAGCCCGATGAAGAGGAATGCCTGTCCGTTTTTAAGGTGGTAGACTTTGCCAATGCCATCGGCGGAATCCCCTGCTATGCCTATCTGGGAGATGTGGGAGAGAGTCCTACCGGTGACAAGAAGGCCGAAAAATTCGAGGACGATTTTCTGGATGAACTGGTTCCCGAACTCAAGAAAATAGGTTTTAAGGGGCTGACCTATATGCCTCCCCGGAATACTCTGGAGCAGCTGAAGAGGGTGCAGGAGCTCTGCAGCCGTTACGGTCTGATGGAGATAAGCGGAGTGGATATCAACTCTTCCCGTCAGAGCTTCAACTGTCCTGAGATTCTGAGACCTGAGTTCGCCCATCTGATCACAGCCACCTGGGCTCTTATCGCCCACGAAAAACTGACGGCTGTGAAGCCCGAATGGAGCCTCTTCCATCCGGACAATCCTCTGGCTTCTCTGAGTCTTACCGAGCGTATCGATCGTTATGCGTCCTGGGGAGAAGCAATGGACCGGCATAGTCCTGAGTCCATTGCCGAACTTGCGGATTTCAGTCTCTGAATATTTAACTCTCTGGAAGAGAGGAGGGCGACTCTTTATTATAAAGAGTATGTATGAGGAGATAGATCGTATTATTCTCAGCCGGGGAACACGGGGTATGCGTACTCTGAAGAATGCCATGATCCCCGGCTATTGCCACAGGGCGGCCGTCCTGATCCGGGATAATCCGGGGACCGTTCTGATCGCCACAGGTTTCCCTGTGGACGGACATTTTGAAACCGACGGCCCCGTGGGAGCCCTCGCCCTTTACCGGGTTCTGGAAGCGCTGGGTTATGACTGCCGCTTCGTCTGCGCCCCGCCTCTTCTGGATATACTTTCCTCTTACCGGACCATTCCCTTTCCCATTACCGATGAAAAAGGGAGCCGACAGCGGGCTGAAGATATTCTGAAGTCGGCCAAACCTTCCCTTCTCCTCTCTATCGAAAGAGCCGGATTGACCGCCGACGGCCGCTACTACAATATGCGGGGCAGGGATATCAGCTGCGAAACCGCCCGAATCGACAGCCTTTTCGATCTCTGCTCCTGCCCCACCATCGGCATAGGGGACGGCGGGAATGAGATCGGCATGGGGAATCTCGGGGAGGTTCTGAAGGGGCTTTCCATTATCCCGTCAGTGACCCGGACCGATGAGCTGATCATTGCCGCGGTATCAAACTGGGGTGCCTACGGGATCATCCGTTGTCTGGAGCTTATATTCGACAGAACTCTTTTCGCTCTTGTCGACAGGAAAGGAATTTACGACTTCCTTTTCTCAAGGGGCGCCCTGGATGGGGTCACGGGACGGAGAGAGCGTTCTGAAGACGGCTTTTCGTGGGAGGTGGGGGAGCTTGTAATTCAGACCCTTCAGGTCATGGTAAAATAGAGATTAATTGATTTCATCATGATGAGAACGAACTGTATTGTTTTGCTATACAATGTATCTATTATTTGTCAAAAAAGCGTGTAAATGAACTTTGTGATGTAAATAGTATATTTTTCTTGACATATCTCCAGGCCATGGTATAGTTACTGATATACGATGTATATTTGAACTGGCGGCAAGCATGTTTTAAGCTGAAGTTACCGGTTCAGATCGTCCATCAGTAACAGAAATAACCTGCACGCATGGCAAAGGCATGCGGACAGGTCCAAAAAAACAGGAGGATTTTTGTGAGAAAAATCGTTACGTTGATTCTTATGGTAGCTGTAGTATTCGGTGCTTTCGCTAATGGTCAGCAGGATGCAGGCAGTGGTGAAAAAGCGGTAAAAATCGGTGTTTCCATGCCTACTCTTCAGGAAGAGCGCTGGAAAAAAGACGAGGCCATGATCAAGAACAAGCTGATGGAGCTTGGCGTTGCCGAAAAGGATATTCTGATCCAGTCTGCCGACGGTGATGAACAGAAGCAGGTTGCCCAGTGTGAGAACCTGATTACCCAGGGAATCGATGCTCTGATTATCATTCCCCAGAACGGTGATGCCGTGGCACCCGTCGTCGCTTCCGCTCACGAGGCTGGAGTCAAAGTCGTTTCCGTTGACAGAATCATCAACAACGCCGATCTGGACTTCTACGTAACCTTCGACGCCTACTATATCGGTGTCCGCCAGGGTGAATATATGATCGAAGTTGCCAACTCAGGGAACTGGATCATGATCGGCGGAGCCCCCACCGACCCCAATGCCGCTCTGATCAGACAGGGACAGCTCTCCATCATTCAGCCCTATATCGACAACGGCAGCATCAATGTCGTTCTCGATCAGAACGCCGACTACTGGAACCCCGCCAATGCTCTTGTACATGTTGAAGCCGGTCTGACCAAGGCTAACAATGATGTTGACGTCGTTTTCACTTCCAACGATGGATGTGCCGGTGCCGCTATCGAAGCTCTTGCCGAGCAGGGACTGGCCGGTAAGGTTCCCGTACCCGGACTGGACGCCGACCTCGCCGCCTGTAAGAGAATTGTTGAAGGTACACAGACCATGACTATCTACAGAAAACTCTATATGCAGGCCGACTACGCCGCCCAGGCCGCTTACGCCATGGCTACCGGTCAGGATGTTGAAAAGCTTGTCGGTGTTAAGGTTGAAACCAAAAACAATGGTATGAAAGAGGTTCCTTCCATCATGCTGAGAGACCTGGATGTCATGTTTGCCGTAGACGCTGACAACATGAAAACCGTTGTAGACGACGGTTGGCTGACTGCCGATGCCATCTACGCCGATCTGGACGAGTCTCTGTGGCCCGAATGGTATAAGGCCACCAAGTAAGAATTAAGAATACTAAAGCGGGAGGAGATGATTTCTCCCGCTTTTTTTCCCTGATAAGGGATTTGAGGTTGTTGTGAAAGATACAATTTTGGAAATGAGAAACATTACGAAGACCTTCCCCGGTGTAAAGGCCCTTGATAATGTCACCTTTGAAGTGGAGAGGGGTGAGACCCATGCCCTGGTCGGTGAAAACGGGGCGGGTAAATCCACATTGATGAAGGTTCTCAGTGGTGTATATCCTTACAGGACGTATGACGGTCAGATTCTTGTAAACGGCGAGGAAGCCCGTTTTCATACCATCAGAGATTCTGAGCACGCCGGCGTGGCTATCATCTACCAGGAACTGGCTCTTGTCAGGGATCTGAATATAGCCGAGAACATTTTTTTGGGAAAACTATTTAAAAAGAACGGTGTTGTCGATTGGGACAAGGTTTATTTTGAGGCCGCAAAACTGTTAGACGAGATCGGAATAGAGATCGATCTCAGCAAAAAAGTCAAAGACATCGGAATCGGACAGCAGCAGCTTGTGGAGATCGCCAAAGCCCTCTCTCTGGATGCCAAAATTCTGATTCTGGATGAACCGACGGCCGCCCTTACGGAAGCGGAAGTCGAATTGCTAATGAAAATTCTCAGGCAGCTCAAAGAAAAGGGCGTGACCTGTATTTTAATATCCCACAAGCTGAACGAGGTTATGGAGATCTCCGACAGGGTAACCGTCTTGAGAGACGGTGGTACGGTGGGCACCAATTCCATCGAAGATCTGGATGAAGACAAGATCATCAAGATGATGGCCGGACGGGAGATCACTCAGAGATACCCCAACAAGACGGCGGTTCCCGGTGAAATGATGCTCACCGTCGACAATCTGACCCATTATGATGTGGATGACAAATCCAAAGCCCTGGTAAAGGATGTAAGCCTTCAGGTTCGCAGCGGAGAGATTCTGGGGATCGCCGGACTCATGGGAGCCGGGCGTACCGAAACCATTATGAGTATATTCGGATACCTGAAGGGTGAAAAAACCGGAAAGATCGTTCTGGATGGAGAGGTCGTGGAAATCAAATCTCCCCGGGACGCTATCGGCCTGGGAATGGGAATGGTGACGGAGGATCGTAAAAAGCTCGGTCTTGTTCTGATTCAGAGCATCGTCACCAATACCACTCTGGCCTCTTTGAATGATGTGAGCCGGAAGGGGATTCTTGATACGGACAAGGAGGTTCATGAAACCGACAGGTTCGTAGCGGATATCGGTATAAAGACACCTTCGGTGGATGTGGCCGTTGAAACTCTGAGCGGCGGAAACCAGCAGAAGGTTCTCCTGGCCCGGAGTCTCATGACCAAGCCCAAGGTCCTGTTTCTGGACGAGCCCACGCGGGGTATCGATGTGGGTGCCAAATATGAAATTTACTGTCTGATGAATCAGCTGGCGGCTCAGGGAACGGCCATTGTCATGGTCTCTTCCGAGATGCCCGAGATTATCGGAATGAGCGACCGCGTGATGGTTATGCATGAAGGAAGGATGGCCGGAGAGTTCACCCGGGAAGACGTGACTCAGGAAAAAATAATGTTAAAAGCATCAGGCGGTAATTAAGATGATCAAGTTAAACATCAAAAAGAACATAAGTGCCTATATCATGCTGCTCTCCCTTGTTGCCATAGGGATTATATTCAGCATTCTGACGGAAGGGATCTTTTTCAAGCCCCGTAATATGACCATGCTCGCCCGGCAGACGACGATCACCGGCGTTCTGGCCATGGGGATGATGTTCGTCATCGTGGCCGGTCATATAGACCTTTCTGTCGGTTCCGTCATGGGATTCACAGGTGTTGTTTCCGCGGTTCTCCAGGTCTGGCATAAATGGCCTACCGTTCCCACTATTCTTGTGACCATCATCGTCGGTATGCTCTGCGGACTCTGGCACGGGTACTGGGTCGCCTACAGAAAGGTTCCGGCATTTATCATAACCCTGGGCGGACTTCTTGTGTTCAGGGGAGCACAGCTGGGGCTTGGGAAATCCATGTCCATAGCTCCCATGAATCCTGAGTTTGCGGCGCTGGGCCAGTCCTATATTTCTCCTTCCATAGGCTGGGGAATCGCGGCTATCAGTATTGCGGCTGTGTTTTTCTCTATGATTCAGAAGAGGAAATCAAAGGCCAAATTTCACTTTCAGCAGGCTCCTTTTGCTGTCGATCTTTCCAGGTCCGTGGCTATGAGTCTTCTGATCCTGATCGCCATCTTCTATCTGAATCTTTATCAGGGACTGCCCATGCCTGTTATGATCATGATGGTCCTGGCGGTTCTCTTCACTTTTGTTGCCAACAAGACCGTCCTGGGACGAAATGTCTACGCCATTGGAGGCAATATTGAAGCGGCGGATCTGTCGGGAATCAAAACCAAACTGACCACCCTTATTATCTTTGTTATGAGCTCGGGCCTGGCGGCCATAGCGGGTATCATTCTGACGGCCCGCCTGAACGCTTCCACCCCGGCTGCCGGTAACGCCAAGGAGCTGGACGCTATCGCCTCCTGTGTTATCGGCGGTACCAGTATGACCGGAGGTATCGGAACCATTCCCGGTGTCATCGTAGGCGCCCTGGTCATGGCTTCTCTGGATAACGGAATGAGCCTTATCAACCTGGAGAGCTACTCTCAGTATATCGTCAAGGGACTTGTTCTGACCTTTGCCGTCTGGGCCGATACGGTTTCCAAAAAGAAGTAATGAGCCGGGAAAACGGGCGGCCGAATACCGTCCGTCATTAAATCAATCTGAGGGAATTATCATGAAGATCACAAAGGTAACAGCCTTCGCTCTGGAACAGGAGCTGGAGGAAAAGGATAGGTTTGCCTTCTCACAGGCCATGGTTCTGAAGCGCTCTGTTTTAATATGCAAGATAGAAACGGATGAAGGCATTACCGGTTGGGGCGAAGCTTTCGGCCCCTGCCGAATACATAAAACCATTATCGAGCAGTACTACGCCAGGTATCTGGTCGGCAAGGATCCTTTCGACACCCAGGTTCACTGGGAGCATATGTACAACATGTTCCGGGACAATGGACAGAAGGGTGTGACCATTCAATCTCTGAGCGCTGTGGATATTGCACTCTGGGATATCAAGGGCAAGGCTGCCGGGCGTCCCGTCTATCAGATGATGGGCGGTTCTTTCCGGGAAAAGATCCTCCCTTATGCCACGGGTATGTACCGGCGATATACGGAAAATGAGATGGAAGAGACCCTGGCCGAAGCCGTTTCCTATGTGAAACGGGGGTTCCGGGCCATAAAGATCAAGACAGGTTTCGGCTATGACTATGATGTTCCTCTTGTCAGATCTATTCGTGAGGCCGTAGGACCCGATGTCAAGATTATGATCGACCCCAACCATGGTTATAACGCCATGACCGCCATCAAGGTGGGCAAGGCTCTGGAAGAGTATGATATCAGCTGGTACGAGGAACCCGTTCCCCCTGAAGATCTGAAGGGGTATCAGGAGGTGAAATCCAAGCTGAATATGCCTATCTCAGGGGGAGAGGCCGAGTTCACCCGCTATGGAATGCAGTATCTTCTGAATGAGCGCTGCGTTGATATTCTCCAGCCTGACTGTACCATTACGGGAGGTCTGTCCGAGTTTATGAAAATCACGACCCTCTGCAGCCTGGCGAATGTTCAGTGTATTCCTCATGTCTGGGGAAGCGGTATCGCCCTGGCAACGGGAATCCATGCCGCCTTTTCTCTTCCCGATTTCCCCCCGTCACTGGAGCCGGCGGATGTTTATCTGGAATATGACCAGACTGAAAATGTCTTCCGCAGGGAACTGGCCACAGGCCTTCCGGAGATCGTCGACGGCTGGATCTATGCTCCTGAGAAACCGGGGCTGGGAATCGAGATAAACGAGGATGTTCTGTATCGCTATGAGGTGGAGTCCAACGTCTTTGCATAGTCTCGATTTATGGTTGCGAAAGTTGAAACCGATCCTGTTCAATATTTAAGGAAAATGTTATTGTACTATGTATATCAGAATAGGATCGGGAGTAAAATATGCGTTCCATAAAGTCAGTTGAAAAGGGTTTGTATATTCTGGAGGTTATTGCGGATTTCCCCAACGGGGCCCGCGTCAAGGATATCTCCGACAGAATGGACGGCTCCATCTCCAATGTAACCCTTTTTCTGAACTCTCTGATGCTGGCGGGATTCATTTCAAAGGATAATACCCACGGTCGTTACTATCTCTCCCAGAAAATTTCAGACATCGCCGAGAAGTCCGACAGGGCCCAGTACTCTCTTCTGAAGGAGATCTCGGCCGAAGAGATGCGGAAGCTGAGGGACGATCTGAATGAAAATGTCCTTCTGGCTGTCATGAGCGGTCATGATATCCACTTTATTGAGCGTCTGCAGTCAAGCAGAAGTGTTCAGATCCTCCATAATACAGATACCTACTATCCTCCCCATGTAACGGCGGGGGGCAAGGCTATCCTGGCCTACCTGTCTCCAGAGAGGCAGGAGAAATATATCGAAGACGGACTCTATCACCAGTTTACAGATAAGTCTCTTATCAATCCCAGGATGTTGAGGGCGGAGTTGAAAACTATCCGTGAGAAGGGCTATGCGGTGAATCGCGGGGAGTTCGAGGATGAGATTATGGCCGTGGCCGCTCCTGTTGTACGGGACAACGCCGTCGTGGCCAGCCTGGTGGTCCAGTTTCCCAAATTCCGTTACAACGAAGAGAATCTTTCGGATTTCGGAGACAGGATCATGCAGGTCGCCGGAAATATTGAGGAGAGAATCCGCTCAGCCAATGCCTCGCCGGAAGATTGACTTTTCCTTATCCGGCGCTCATAAGGCTGTATAAGCTGATTGTATCGTTATCATGCGGGCAGTAGTCCATAGCGATCCGTTCCCCGTTGCACAGCACAAGGCCCGCCTCTTTCGGTCTTATGCCCAAATCTTCCAGTATTTTATAAAGCCCGGTTCCGGGAACGATCTCCAGGCTTCTGTATTTATCCAGGGGATTCTCCTTGTAGCGGATCAGATTTCCGTACAGTGCCAGATGGATTGTGAACATACCCTTCCTGTTCTTGTATACCGAAAAGAAAATCTCCGTCTTCGATGACGGAGATAGCCATCCTTCAGGCTGAAAACTCTTCAATTCCCAGCTCTACCAGTTTACCATGGCGGGGTATACCCTGTTCATTCCAGTTCATCATTTCGTAGTAGAGCTTAAGGGCTTTCCGAAATTCCTCCCGATCGATTTTGTGGCCCTTGATGGCTCCCTTCTTTATCTCTTCGAACATGCGTTCGGGCAGGGTGTCCTGATCGGCGCCGATCCCCATTCTCAAATTGATCAGCCGGGCCATGTTATGGCTTCGTTCGGCGCACTTCATCAGGTCGAAAAGGCTCGACTTCCAGCCCGTAGCCATCTCAAGGAGCTCCACAATATGACGGAGGGTGTAGGATCGGGTTTCGGGGATGGAAGTAAACTTGCAGAGGTCCAGAATGTCGTGAACCGTCCAGAGCTGCTGCAGGTAGACGAAGTTGCGGATCTTCCGCGGTGAAAGGGATTCAGAGGGCAGGGGCTCTGTCAGCCCTATGGGCTCCAGGTCCGTCAGATCGGCACCGCCGAAGCGGGGGGCCGGATCACCTTCATGGTCGATCACCACGTCATGGGCTACTACCAGATGGTCCGCACCGGCGGCATTGACAGCCATCCCCAGGCCTACGTTCCATTTCCCCCGGGGCTCGTGGGCGGGGAACTCCTGCCCCTTGACCTGTATGGCATAGTCCATGGTGGAGCCGCCTATGGTCTCAGCGGCTGCACGACAGCCCCCGGCCAGAAGCCGGGGAAGCCCCTCTTTCCGGCTGCAGATCTCCATGATGAGGGTCTCTATCTTCTCCGTGTCGTTCCAGCATATCTTCTCATAACCTTCCAGCCTCTCCGGCTCCTTTTCGAAGGCTTCCATCAGCCAGCTGATAACAACACCCGTGCTTATGGTATCGAGGCCCATGGCGTTGCAGAGGGCGTTCAGTTTCACCACATCGCCGGGATCGGTAACGCCCAACAGGGGCCCCAGAGTGCTCATGCTCTCATATTCAGGGCCGCCGTAGAGAGAGGTGTCCACGGGGCTGTCGTCCATCCTTTTCATCTTGCGCTTACAGTGAACCGTACAGGCAAAACAGGTGTGGGACCCATCGCCGTACAAGCGGGCGATTTCCTCTCCCGAAACATCCTCGGCGGCCTCAAAGCAGCCGTCCTGGAAGTTGCGGGTGGGAAGCATTCCTCCCGCATTGGTCGGCATAAGGAAACGTGTGGTCCCCAGCTCGCCGTGGGGGCCCAGGGCAGGATGGTTCTTGATGTCGCTGTTCAGGTAGCGGGCATACTCCTTGATGCCTTCGGGATCGGCCGTGGGTATGGACTTTCTTATATTTTTGACAACTATGGCCCGGATCTTTTTATAACCCATGACGGCTCCTATGCCGCCCCGTCCGTTGAAATGGCGAAGTTCGTTTGTAACGCAGGCGTATCTGACCAGGTTCTCTCCGGCGGGTCCGGTTTGCAGGACTCTGGCCGTCTTTCCATGCCTTTCCTTCAGAAGGATCTGGACGTCTCCCGTTGTTTTTCCCCAGAGATCGGAGGCGTCTTTCAGTTCGTACTTCCCGTCTTCTATATAGAGATAGACGGGATGGGGGGAGACTCCCTCCACGGCCACGGCATCCAGACCGGCCAGCTTGAGAGAGGAACCCCACCAGCCCCCGGCCTCGGAGCTGGCAAGTCCTCCGGTAAGGGGGGAAATACAGCTGACAGAGTGTCTGGCATTTCCGGAGAAACGAACACCCGTAAGGGGGGAGGTGGTGAAGTAGATTCTGTTTTCCGGCCCCAGGGGATCGATCTTCTCTTTGATCTCCTTCAAAAGGTAGTAACATCCCAGCGAGGTGCCGCCGATGTATTTTCTCAATATATCTGTTCCGATCTCTTCACTTTTCAGGGTTCCGTCGTTCAGGGATACCCGGAGAATCCTGTTATTGAATCCCATGGGTTCAGCCATCTGCTTCTCCTTTTATACTTAAATCATTTTAATAATACTGTTAGTGTATCATGTATATTATACGGTGGATAGTATTCCTATATACTATATCCCTATTTCAAATACCCCGCCCTGCAGGGAGCCGGACTGCATTTCTTCCGGACTCAACTCCAGTGTTGCGGAGGTGACATACAGCCCCTTTTCATTGTCTCCTGTAAAGCAGGGGCAGGTGGGTGAGCTTGATGGTGTACTGATGGTTTTGAGCAGTTTTCCCTCTTTTGAAAAGCAGCTCAGTCGGCCGCCCCGCCAGTGGGCAGCCCAGAGATTACCCCGGCTGTCGCAGAGCAGTCCGTCGGGCTTTTCATTGCCGGCGCCCAGTTCGGTAAACACTCTCTTTTCAGTCAGCCTCCGTCCCCCGTCTTCCAGGGTGTAGGCGAGGATGCGGTATCTGTACATCTCCGACAGATAGATTGTCCTGCCGTCGGGAGAAATCGCTACGCCGTTAGGAATATGCATATTCCTGTCCAGTTCTATTTTATCTCCTTCCAGGTTAATGTAATAAAAGTATCCCTTGCCGTTGTTCAGATCTGATCCGTCAAAGGACCCTGCCAGAAATCCCCCTCCGGGAAGAGGGATGCCGTCATTGAACCTCTGAGGATCGTCATCATCGATAAAGGTCACGCTTTCGACGATCTTTCCATTTTTTCCTTCGGGTCTCCAGCGGTGAAGTCCCTTGAAGCTCAGGATCAAAAAATTTCCCTCCTCACTTTGACGCAGCGCCGATGATTTTACTCCGGGATCAAAGCTTCGGACTTTGTTATCGGCTTTGTTCCATCTGTGTATTAGGTTGGACTCCGCATCCACCCAGTAGAGGGACTGCTCTTCTTCCCGCCAGAGGGGAGTTTCTCCACAGGCATAGGGACCCTTGCTGATCAGTTTCATTGTTCAGACTCCTTGAAAATTAAACTGTACAAAGTACAATGAAAGGTGTATTATATCATGTAAATAGAAAACCGTAAACAAGGAACAGCCATGACGGAACGTGTAAAATCCCTGAGGGAACGTGCCCTCGGAAGAGAACATAAGAGATACAGAATCCGTAAAAATCTATCTGTACTGAATAAAAAGACCGAAACTCTTCCTGTTGTAAAAAGGAAGGCCCTCGGGTTTACCATGATGCTGGATGAGATGCCGCGCTATATACAGGAGGGCGAGCTGATTGTGGGAGCCAGGACGCTTTTTGCACCCCGGGCTTCTTCAAATGAGGATCTGAGCAGGAATCTGGATTTTGTTCCCGACGCGGAAACCCTTGCCGTCGAATCCCCCGGGTTTGAATTTTATCCGGCCTATCTGACTAGGGCGGAAAAGGACAGGGGGGCTGAGCTGGGCGTCGCCGAGGGCTATGTCACAAGTCACTGTGCCCCCGGATTTGAGAAGGTCCTTGCAAAGGGCTTCGGCGGTCTGAAAAAAGAGGCCGAAAATTCCTTGAAGAATTTTGAAGAGGGGAGCCGTGAATATGATTTTCTGTCGTCAGTCATGCTTATTCAGGACGGCATCGCCGGCTTTATCAATGCCTATGCGGATCTGGCGGAAAAGGAAGCGGCGTCCTGTTCCGATCGGGAAAGAATCGCGGAACTGAAGGGAATAGCTGAACGATGCCGACGGCTCAGCACGGAACCTGCCTCCGGATTTCATGACGCTCTGCAGCTTGTCTGGTTCACCCATCTGTTTATGCTGATGGAAAACTATAACCTTATGAGTCTGGGGCGTCCCGATCAGTACCTTCTCTCCTACTATGAAAAGGACCTGGAAGAGGGCAGGCTGAAGAGGAGGGACGCACTGGAGCTTCTCTCCTGTTTTCTGATCAAGCTCAACGATGGTTCGGACCTTCATACCGACAACGGTCTGAATGTGATCATTTCCGGGCTGAAGCCCGACGGGACAGACGGGACCAATGATCTCTCCTTCCTCTTTATAGACGCCTATGAACAGGTGAAGCTTGTGGATCCCCAGATCAATATCCGCTGGCACAGGACGACGGATCCGGTTTTTATGAAGCGGGCCATGCAGATCCGGGGGCAGTTCCCCATGCCTCCCATGATGTTCAACGACGAGGTCCTCGTTCCCGGCCTGAAAGGCCTGGGGGTGGCGGAAGAGGATGCCAGGGACTACTGCATCGACGCCTGTCAGGACATCCTTATTCCCGGCAAGTCGGATTTCTACCCCATTTTCGCGGGAACCTACGGCATCCATCTGCTGACCATCTTCGAAAGGATCATGCCGACCCTGGATCAGTACGACAGCTTTGAGGATTTTTACGCTTCCTTTATGGAAGAGTTAAAGGCTGATGTGGCCAGGACTGTAGACGAAGCCAATCGTATCGACGCGCTTCTTCCCGATTTTTCCCCCACCCCCGTGCTGAGTATGACACTTGAGGGTTGTCTCGAGAAAGGACGGGATAAAACAGCGGGAGGGACCATCTACAATTACACGGGCTTTATCGGCGGAGGACTGGTCAATATCGCCGACAGCTTTGCAGCCGTGGAGAAGCATGTCTTTCAGGAGGGCCGCGTTGATTCGGCCGATCTTCTGAAGGCTCTGGGCGCGAACTTCGAAGGGTATGACGAGCTCCGTGCCCTTCTTTTGAATCACAGCCCCAAATGGGGTAACGCCGATTCCCGCTCCGACCACTTCGGAAAAGAAATCGCCGAGCTTTTCAGCGAAGAGGTTCTGAAGTACAGGAATGCCAGGGGAGGGCGCTTCGTCCCCGGCCTGATGACCCACCATCAGGTCCGTCTGGGCGCCGTGATCAAGGCCACTCCGGACGGGCGGAAGCAGGGCGAAGCCCTGGCCATCAGCCTCTCCCCGTCTATAGGACAGATGAAAAAGGGGCCTACATGCGCCCTCAGCTCTGCCATGGCTATTGACCATACCCGCTTCCCCGTGGGGACGTCCGTGGACCTGACCCTTCAGAATTCCTTTATCAGGAACGATGATGATCTGGAAAAAGTGGTTTCCATGACCGAAACCTTCTTCGAAGGAGGAGGGCTGGAGGTTCAGTACAACGTTCTGGATCCTGATGTTCTGAGGGACGCTCAGGCTCATCCGGACAATTACAAGGACCTGGTGGTTCGGGTGTGGGGATTCAACGCCTATTTTGTGACCCTGCAGAAGGGCTATCAGGATGAGCTGATCGACCGTGCGGAGACCGGGGCCAGGTAGATGGAGTCACTGCTTACCGATATACAGCACTTCTCCCTTCACGACGGCCCGGGAATCCGAACTACCGTCTTCTTCAAGGGCTGCCCTCTGGCCTGCCGCTGGTGTCACAATCCCGAGGCCATCTCCTTTAAACGGGAGCTCCTGTATTACAGCACTCTCTGCCGCTTCTGCGGACGCTGTATTGAGAGTTGTCCGGAAGGAGCACTTGCCTGGAAAAGATCATCCGGACATCATCCGTTGGATGACAGTTCCCCGGATCGGGAGATCCTGATCGACAGGGTGCAATGCACCCTCTGTGGGGGCTGTGTTGAAACCTGCCCTTCGGGGGCCCTTGCGCTGAAGGGCAGGGCCCTGACTGTGGAAGAGATCGTCAGTGAGTGTCTGACGGACAGGGCCTTCTATAAGGATCAGGGCGGCGTGACCCTTTCGGGAGGGGAAGTCCTGATGCAGGGCCCCTTCCTTCTGCGCCTTCTGAAGGCTCTGAAGGCCGAAGGGCTTCATGTGGTTCTGGACAGCTGCGGCTTCGGTGACCCCGCTCTCCTGGAGAGCGTTCTTCCCTATACGGACCTCTTTTACTACGACATGAAGTGTCTGTCCGGCGACCTGCACAAAGAGTGGACCGGAGCGGACAATTCTATCATCTTGCAGAACCTTAATGCCCTTTTAGAGGGTAAAGCCCCTCTGGTTATCCGGATTCCCGTAATTAAAGAGTTTAACGGCAGCGAGGAGGAAATTCGCGCCATGGGTCGTTTCCTGCAGCCCTATGCAGAGGGGATAGGGGTCCATCTGCTTCCCTATCACAATCTGGGCAACAGCAAGTACCCGGCACTGGGGCGAAGGCCCGAGGAGCTGACGACCCCGTCGAAGGAGGAGCTGGAAACTTTCCGGCTGATCCTGGAAGAGCAGGGGCTCAGGGTAAAGATATTCAAATGAGAGAGGAAAATACTATGAATCGCTACGAAGCCGCCGCAAAGATTGACATCAGCGCCGTAAGAACCCATCACAGTTTCAGGGAGATCGATGAGGTTGTGGCACTTGGAATCAAATACAGGTTTATCAATGTTCATGTTCTGCCCTGCTGGGTCTCCTATCTGGCTGAACGCCTGGCTGATGAGGAGGACGTTCTTGTGGGGGCTCCCGTCGGATTCCCCGGCGGCGCTCATCTGAGAGAGGTGAAGGAGCTGGAGGCCCGTTCCCTGGTGAGGGACGGCGTACAGGAGATGGACCTTGTTATGAACGTGGGTCGCTTCAGAGCCGGCCGCTACGACGAGGTCCTGGATGAGATCAAAAGCATCCGCCAGATCGCCGGATCCCTTCCCCTTAAGGTGATCATCGAGATGAACTGCCTGACAGACGATGAGGTCAAGAAGGCCTGTGATCTGATTATGGAGGGAGGAGCGGACTTCGTGAAGACCGGTACCGGATGGGTGCCCGGCGATGCGAATCTCCGGCGCATCGAGCGGATGATGACCTATCTGGATGGGGCCATCAAGGTCAAGGCGGCTGGGGGCCTCAGGACCCGAGCCGATTTCGACTTTCTGGAAGAGAGGGGTGTGGCCCGTTACGGCATCAATGTAAAAAGCGCTATTGAAATCGTAGAATCCTTCGAAGGCCTTTCCTGTACCAAGGCCGGCTGAACCCGGCCCGGCCGGGGGTCATGCCGGAATAGAGATCAATTTGCAGGGAAATGACAGGAGCGAAAATGTTCGGATTCAGAATGATGTATATAGACGGTCGTCTCAGGGAGTCGGCTGGGGGCGGGCGGCGGAAGGTTTTCTGTCCCGCTACGGATGATGTTGTCGGAGAGGTGGCCTGGGCGAACGCCGAGGATACGGAAGCGGCTTTGAAGAGCGCCGACCGGGCTTTCCCTGTCTGGAGCCGGAGCTCCCTGAATGACCGGGTGGCTCATATGATGCGGCTCCGTGAACTCGTCATTGAGCATGAGGAAATACTCAGAGAGTCGGAGAGGCAGGAGAACGGCAAGACCTGGGAACAGACCGAAGAGGGCTTCATCGCCTTGAAGGACTCTCTGGAGTTCTATGCCGGCGAGATCAAAAGGCTGCAGGGCCATGTCCTGCCTGACACCAGCGGAGAATACGAACACAGGATCTGCTATCACTCCGCCGGCGTCGTGGGCGCCTTTATCGCCTGGAATCATCCCATGCTGAACCTGGCTTTCAAAATGGGACCCGCCATGGCTGCCGGATGCCCCATCATCCTCAGGCCCGCCGACGATACCCCTCTGACGGCCTATCTTATCGGAGAGCTCTGCGAGAAGGCGGGGCTGCCTTCCGGTGTGGTCAATATCATTGCCGGCCCGGTCTCCGAAACGGCGGAGCTTATCACCGGCAGCAGGATCCCCGCCATGCTGACCCTGATCGGATCGACCCGGACGGGGCTGAGCATCATGAAAAACGGCGCCACATCGGTGAAGCGTTACAGCATGGAGATGGGCGGCAATGCCCCGGCTCTGGTTTTCTCCGATGCCGATCTGGACAGGGCCGCGGATATCATCACTCTTCTCAAGTTTATCAACGCCGGCCAGATCTGTGTTTCCCCCAACAGGGTCTTTGTCCACGAGGATGTGCACGATGCTTTTGTGGAGAAGGTGCTGGAGAAAACCAGAGCCATCCGTCCGGGATTCGGACGGGATTCGGGTGCCGGCATGGGGCCTCTGATCAACAAGCGTTCCCGGGAGAGGGTGGACGCCCTGGTGAAATCTGCTGTAGCTGCGGGAGCCCGACTGCTTTACGGCGGTTCGATTCCTGAGGACTTGAAGGACAGGGGGGCCTTTTACATGCCCACCGTGCTGGACGATGTTCCCGATTCGGTGGAACTCAGCTGCGAGGAAGTCTTCGGTCCGGTTCTCAGCATTAAAACCTTCCGGGATTTCGACGAGGTCATCCGGAGGGCCAACGATACGGATATGGGCCTGGCCTCCTATGTGTTCAGCCGGGACGCCGACACCATACGGCGGGCTTCCATGAGCCTGGAGTTCGGAGAGGTTCAGGTCAACGGGGTCAAGTACGGCATCGACCTTCCTCATATCGGGATCAAACAGAGCGGAATAGGGCAGGACTGCTCCCACTTCGCCCTGGAGGAGTATCTGGTTACCAAGAGGATCTCAACGGCTGTCGAGTTCTGATTCAGCCCGGCTCCCGATGATATAAATACAGGCTCCTCTTTCGGAGGGGATAGTTCTCAGTGTCCCTCTTCCCTGAACATCTTCATGGTGTGGTCCATGACAGGAAGCAGTACCCCGGTGCAGCAGCGTACCGCCTTCACCGATCCGGGGAAATTCACAACGACGGTCTGATCTCTGAATCCCGCATAGCCGCGGCTCAGCATGGCCATGGGGGTCTCTTTGTAGGACTGGGTCCGGAGGATTTCCGCAATGCCCGGAAGATCTTTGTGGCAGAACTCCTCGCTTATTTCCGGGGTGATATCCCGGGGAGATATTCCTGTTCCTCCGGTGGTAATGATAAAGTCGTCTCCCAGACCCGCTTCGAGAGCATTCTGCAGAGGGCCCTCTTCATCAGGGACTATTCTTCTATTGATGCGGCAGCCGGGGTAGGCGTCTTTGATGATCTTTTCAATCTCGGGGCCCGAGAGATCTTCATACTCCCCCCTGCTGGCCCTGTCAGATACGGTAATAACAGTCACTGTCACGGTCTATCACACCTCCCTTCAGGACTTTAACGAAGATCCCCTTCCGGGGCATGACGCAGTCGCCCACGGCCTGGTAGATGGCGCAGCCGTGATGGCACTCCTTTCCTATCTGGGTCACCTCCACCTCGCATGCCCCCAGCTGCAGCCGGGTTCCCACGGGAAGGGCGCTCAGATCTATGCCTTCGGTGGTCATATTCTCCGCGAAATCACCGTAACCGATCTCTATTCCCTTGTTCAGCATGATATTGATATCTTCCTGGGCGAGGAGGGAGATCTGGCGGTGCCAGTTGCCGGCATGGGCATCGCCGACGATGCCGTGATCCACCCTGAGTTCCATGCTCTCCACAGGGTGTTTCTGTTCTCCCTTCTTATCGGAGATATTCAGGGAAAGGAGGCGGAAGGTCTTTTTTTCACTCATTTTATCTGCTCCTTGGTCTTTTCAAGGAGACGGATCTCCCCGATGTTCATGGCCTTGTCCACGGCCTTGCACATATCGTATACCGTCAGTGCCGCTATAGAGACGGCGGTGAGGGCTTCCATTTCGATTCCCGTCTTGTCTGTACAGACGGCTTTTGCCCGGATGCGGACCCCCTTTTCCTCGACCGTCAGGTCCAGGACCACCTGGTCCATGGCTATGTTATGGCACAGAGGAATGAGGTCGGAAGTCTTTTTGGCGCCCATGACTCCGGCGATATTGGCCGTGGTCAGCACATCGCCTTTCTGTATCTGGTTCTTCTGTATCAGTTCCACCGTATCGGCGGAGCAGAATATCATTCCTTCCGCCACGGCGGTCCTGTGTATCACAGGCTTGGCCGAGACATCCACCATCCGGGCCTTTCCGTTCTCATCTATATGGCTCAACTCCATTCTATCCTCCTATCTCTACCATATTGCGGCCGGTGCACTCGGCACCGCAGCGCGGTTTTTCCAGTACCGCCCTTTTCAGGCACTTGCGTATTGTTTCGGCTGATGCAAAATCCACAGGGATCTCATTGTTCGAATGCAGGCAGGGTTTGAGAAGCCCCGTGGAGAGGAGTCTTATCCTGTTACAGGCCTCGCAGGGAGGGGGCCTTTGATACACCGCCTCTTCTTTAGCGTATTTTGTTTCGTTCAGGGCGTATTCCCGGATGCGCTGGAGCTGTATTCCCCTCTCCCGACAGAATCTTTCCATCTCCTGTAGCTCCCTGTCCGTGCTTTCGGAAGAGACAACCATATTGATCTTCAAAGGGAAGCCCTGGGCTCCGGCGGCCTCGATCCCTTCAAATACGGCCTTTATCTCTCCGCCCCTGGTCAGGGTTTTATAGCGTTCGGGGTTCAGGGTATCCAGGGATATGTTCAGGCTGGAGAGACCCGCACGTTTCAGTTCGGCCGCATACCGGCTCAGGTAGTGTCCATTGGTGGTCATGCCTATGATCTCAAGCTCCCTGTTACTCCTGAGAAGCCTGACAAGATCGCATATCCCTTTGCGGACCAGGGGTTCTCCTCCGGTGAGACGGACCTTTGTGATGCCCAGTTTCACGCCCTCTTTTACCACATCATTGATCTGCTCGAAGCTGAGGCAGTCATTGTGAGAGCTCTTTTCTATCCCCTCGGGCGGCATGCAGTAGAGACAACGAAGATTGCATCGATCCGTAACGGAGATGCGGAGATAGGATATATCGCGTTTATAGGAGTCTAACATTGATGATTTCTCCTGCGGGTATATGGTCTAAGCCTTTGTCGACTATGGTTAATCCGTCGGCTTCGGACAGGGCGTTAAGATGGGATGAACCGTGGTACTTGATGGGGATGACCTTGTTCCCTTCGAATCTGACCGGAAGGAACTCTGTTCTGTCCCAGGTCCTGCGTCGGATCTCTTTGCCCAGTTCCGCTCTCAGATTGTGTGGGCCGAAGGGGACTCCGCACTGCTGCCAGATCAGGTGTTTGACAAAGACTTCGAACAGAATGTAGGTGGATACGGGATTCCCCGGCAGGCCGAATACGAAATTTCTGTCCGTATGTCCGAACCAGAGAGGCTTGCCCGGTTTTATGGCTGCCTTATGGAACTCTCTGACAACTCCCAGATCCTGCAGAACGGAGGGGACGAAGTCGAACTCTCCCATGGAAACTCCGCCTGAGAGGAGAAGGATCTCCGTTTCATCAAGGGCCCCGGCAATGGCGTTGCGAATGGCTTCCTCATCATCCGCTACAATACCGTAGTATTTGACGCTGCAGCCCGCCTCCCGGGCCTGTGCTGCCAGCTGTGAGCCGTTGCTGTTGTAGATTTCCCCGTCATTCAGAGTTTCCCCGGGATCGCGAATCTCCGAACCTGTGGTGATGATTCCGATTCGGGGAGGGATCGCAGTTTCCAGCTCCGCTAATCCCGTGGACGCCAGTATGCCTATGTCGGCGGGGCCGAGACGGCGGGGAGTGAGAAGGAGTTCGCCCTCTTTTATGTTTTCCCCTTGAAAGATGATATTCTCCAGAGGCTCCGCTTGTTTCAGACTGACCTTATCCCCCGTCTTTTCAGTGTATTCCACCCGGATAATCTTTCCGCATCCCTCGGGAATCTTCGCACCGGTCATAATGGCCGAACATTCCCCTTTTTTCAGGGTAAAACGGGCCAGGTCGCCGGCGGCAACGGTCTCCCGGATCGTCCAGGGACCCTCTTCGTCATCTTTGCAGACTGCCCAGCCGTCCATGGCGGCTTTGTCGAAGGGAGGGGAGTCCAGGGCGGCATATACGGGGGAGGGCAGAAAGGCTCCGAGAGCCTCGGAAAGGGGGAGCTTGTGAGTCTTGCCGTGTCTTTCCCGGCTTTCCAGGATGCGGATGATATCTTCAATTCCAATCATTTGTTTTTTACCTCTTATTCCATCAGGCCGGGCCTTTTTGTTCTTCCGGCCGGCCGGGCTCTTTTCAGTATAGTTTGACCGATGCCGCGCTGAAGTAGAGCTGGAGTTCTTCTCCCGCTTTGTACTCTCTGAGCGCCATCTCGCT
The DNA here is from genome assembly GCA_963556075.3 of Oceanispirochaeta sp. Lineage (GTDB taxonomy): Bacteria > Spirochaetota > Spirochaetia > DSM-2461 > DSM-2461 > Oceanispirochaeta. The sequence continues at coordinate 2,058,611 of CAUVYB020000002.1, forward strand.
GCGGCTCAGACAGGCATAGAGTGTTTCCGAACCGCAATCCAGTTCGGCCATGATGCCGTCGCTCTCCACAGATTCCAGCGCTGTCAGGATGCCTTTGAACCGGTTGCCCTCTTTAAGGGGCAGGGAGTCTCGGGACACTGTAATACTTTCGGGAGGAACAACCAGGGTGTTGTAATGCCCGTCTCCTGTATAACAGTAAAAATCCCTGCTCCCGCTGAGAAAGCGGTTCTTTTCGTCCGAACTGCAGCGACCTTTGAAAATATTTTCATAACTGCGGACCTGTTCCCCCTGGTTGAGGTCGATGATTCTGTCCGCCGCACGGTAGGCGAAGCTTCTGCTATGGGAACAAAGGATCACAGTGATACCCTGCTTCTTCAGTTTCAGGATCAGGGATATGAGGAGGCGGGAGGTTGTTTCGTCCACATTGGCGTCGGGCTCATCCAGGAACAGAACCTCCGGAGAGGATATCAGGGCCCGGGCAATGGCGGCTCTTTTCTTTTCTCCCCCCGACAGTTCCCGGGCCTTGCGGTTTTCAAATCCTTCCAGTCCCACAAGGGCCAGAGTCTCAGGTATCAGGGACTCTCCGGCCTCATGTTTTCTTCCCTGAAAACGGAGAGGAGCGCTGAGATTATGGGACACCGTGCCATGAAAGAGATAGGGCTCCTGCTGTACCAGGATGGATTTTTGATTTTCGGGACTGCTTATTCTGCCCCGGTCCGGTTTAAGAAGCCCGGAGAGCAGTTTCATAAGGGTTGTCTTGCCCGAACCGTTATGGCCTCGCAGGACGGTGATTTCTCCCTTCTGTATCTCCAGGAAGGGGAGGGAGAGTGTTTCATTCCGGGATGCAGAGCTTCCGGGATAGCTGAACTTGAGATCCTCAATAGAATAGATCGACTCTTTTTTAATCATGGCGCACCGCCGCGTGAATCATGGCGTTAAGTCCCAGGGCGATAACGATAAGAATCAGCCCCAAAGCCAGTCCCAGTTCGAACTCCCCCTTGCTGGTTTGCAGGCTGATGGTCGTGGTGATGGTCCGGGTGTACCAGCGGATATTGCCCCCCAGCATCATGGAGACCCCCACTTCGCCGATGGCGCGGCCGAACCCCGCCAGAACCGCCGAAAGGATGGGCCCCTTCATCTCGCTGATCAGCATTCCGTAGTAGTCCAGCCCGGTGGCTCCCAGGGTTTTGAGCGTTTCCGGCAGCCTGGGATCCATATCGGAAACGGCACCGTGAACCATGGACGTCACGATGGGGAGGATCAGCACGACCTGACCTGTGATGACGGCGGCGGGTGTAAAGAGAAGACCAAACTCTCCCCATGGTCCGGAGCGGGAGATCATGGAGTAGATCAGCAGGCCGACGACAACCGTAGGCAGGGCCATCAGGCTGTTGACCACGACAAGACAGCCCTTCCGACCGGGAAACTCTTTCAGTTTCAAAATGAAGCCGAGGGGGATTCCGGCCAGAGAGGCGATGAGAATAGAAGAAGCCGAAAAGCGCAGAGAACTGAGGCAGATGCTGTACAGCTCTCTGTCACCCGAGAGGATGAGGTTTACGGCTTCTCCCAGTGCTGTCATTTCAGGGCGTCCGGATAGAAGAGCTGCTCGCCGTTCTTCTTGAAATCAGCGATAATGGACTGCCCCTCGGCTCCGGTCAGGAAGGTGATGAACGCCATGGCTCCGTCGTAGTTGGCATGATCGTGCTTTGCCGGATTGACGGCGATAACTCCGTAGGGATTGAAAAGGATGGGGTCGCCTTCGAAGAGGATCTCCATATCCAGCTTGTCCTTCATGGCCAGCCAGGTCCCTCTGTCGGTCATGGTGTAGGCCTGAAGTTCATTGCTCATGGTCAGAACGGCACCCATCCCCTGCCCGGCTTCCTTATACCATTCGCCGGCGGGAGTCAGGCCGGCGGATTTCCAGAGGCCCTTCTCCTTTGTGTGGGTTCCCGAATCGTCTCCTCTGGATACGAAGGTCGAAGCACTGTCAGAAATCGCCTTCATGGCATCGGCGGCGCTTGAGGCGCTTTTGATTCCGGCAGGATCGGAAGAGGGACCGATAAGGATGAAGTCGTTATGCATAACATCCCGACGGTTGACGCCGAATCCATCGTTGACAAAGGCGTCTTCCCGGCTGCGGGCATGGACGAGGATAACATCCACATCTCCGTTCTCTCCGTGGGCGATAGCCTTACCCGTACCTACGGCGATAACATCGACCTGGGCGTGGTTTTTCTCTTCAAAAACAGGGATCAGCTCGGCCAGGAGACCTGAATTTTCGGTACTGGTGGTGGTCGCCAGCTTGATGTGATCCACCTTGTCATACTGTCCTTCCGCACCGAGTACGGAAACGAAGGCCAGGCTCATGATGAGCAGGATAACGGATAATTTCATTCTTCTTTTCATTGTTTTCTCCAATAGTTTTATCTTTTCCTCAATCCGCAAATCGAGATGGAAAAAGATGGATATTGAAGGCATGAGGGGATAGGAGTATCTGCTCAGGCGCATGATACCCGTGATTTTCTCAGCCTTTCCAAACGGGAGGCCCTGCTGTTTCCGGCAGAACCCTGAACGGCGCAGTCCCCTGCCGCTCCGGAATGGTTTAGGGACTTTTGCTCGGCTAGCTGTTTTATATCATATACCGGGTGTAAACACAACTTTTTTATTACTCTCCCGGTATTGAATGTGTATCATCCATCGTTGCCGCTGTATGAGTTCATAGAGCTGTTGAGCTGAAGAGAATCCTTCGGAGAGATTCAGCTCTGATCGTTCATACGATGTGCGTCGGAAAGGGCGCTGCCGGAGAGTCTGTTCGGTACTTTTCCGGTTAAACGGGGCCAATGACTCTTTTCCTGCATGCTGATTTGGAATGTCATAAAGGGGAGTCTTCAACTATAATGACCGGTGAATCGAAAAGGAGATGACCATGGGCCAGGAACTATTTTGCACTCTTAATAACGGAATTAAGATTCCTGTACTGGGATACGGGACATTTACAATGGACAATGCGTCTGCCGAAGACGCGGTTAGTTCTGCGATAAGAGTCGGGTATCGGCATATTGACACGGCATCGTATTACAAAAACGAGAAAGGAGTGGGGAATGCCGTCAAAAGCAGCGGTATTCCGAGGGAAGAATTTTTCCTGACGACAAAAGTCTGGATGGATGATCTGGGATACGACAAAACCATGACCTCCTTCGAAGAGTCTCTGAGAGATCTGCAGACGGATTATTTGGATTTGTACCTGATTCACTGGCCCAGACCTCTTGCCCTGGAATCATGGAAGGCGATGGAGACACTCTATCGGGACGGTGTGATCAAGGCGATCGGCGTGTGTAATTACACTCCCGCTTATCTGGAGGATCTGATTCAAAACAGTGATGTCATACCCGCGGTGAATCAGGTGGAACTGCACCCGGGGTTACAACAGAATGAGCTGCTGCGTTACTGCCGGAGCCGGGATATCCATGTGGAAGCCTGGTCTCCCATTATGAAAGGACAGGTGCTGGAGATGCCCCTTCTGCAGGAACTGGGACATAAGTATGGCAAGAATCCGGTACAGATCACCCTGCGATGGCATTATCAGCGGGGGATTATCGTTATTCCCAAATCGGTAACGCCCTCCCGGATGGAGGATAACACAAAGATCTACGATTTTGAGTTGACCGAAGGGGAAATGGAACAGATCTCCGGACTGGAGTGCAACAAACGCCTGGGATTCCCCCCGGAACATATCTATGAAAAAGGATTCAAGCCCGGGGACAAACCTCCCCAGTTCGCAGAACTCTAGAACAAAGGCGTATAAAAGGGGGGCCTTAGATCTTGAAGATATCCTTAAGCGGCAGCCGGGCCTGCCCTTTGAAGGGGGCTCCCTCGGGGGTGTCCAGGAAATCCCTGTTCAGAGCCGAAAGCCTCAGGTTCCACTCCTCCATATTCAGGACGTCTTCGGGCTCGAAGATCTCTTCCATGGACTCCTCGTCAACTTCCGTGAAGTTCAGGTCGCACCAGCTGATCTGCCATTCCGGTTCATCGCTGTTCACCCTGTGCCCTTCGGGATCGTACTCCTCGATCAGGTAGAGCAGGGGCAGGCCGTGAGTGCGGCAGATAAGGGGGCGGAAGGGGTAGAAGGAACAGGCCTCCTCGCTATTCAGAAGAGCGCAGCGCTCATCCCCGCCGTCGGGACAGGGAGCCTTCTTCGTTCCTGTCTGCTCCTTCAGGGCATACCATTCCAGGGGGAGAAGGGAGAGATCGGTACAGCATTCGCTGCAGCCTTTGCGGCAGACCATATACTGTGAGTAGAGTTCCGACAGACGGGCGGCCTCACGGTCCACATCCTGCAGAAACTCTCTGTACTCGGCAATTATCTCTTCCGTCTTTTCCATAGCCGCTCCTTATCATGATCCTCCGCGGCCCGGTCCCTCAGGACAGTCCGAAGAGATTCCTCAGTGCATTCAGGTTCTCTTCATTCTTTATATCAGATCCGGCTCCCGAGTACATCCCCTCGATCCTGTCCCTGTAGAACTCTCTTACCTTGTGGCGGACCATCTTCATGGTGGAGTTGATCAGCTGATCGGCCTCGGAGAACTCCTTCTCTATGATGGCGTAGGTTCCGGGGATCCACTGGGAAGGAATGCGGCTCTCGTCCCTGAAGCTGTAGAAAGAGTCGTTGATCAACTGCAGGGCCTCTTCGGCCGTTGTTATGCCTTTTTCCTTGAGGGCCTTCTTTACCTCTTCCTCGTTCAGGGTGATCAGGGCGGAGGTGTAGCGGCGCTGTTCGTTGTAGGCCATGATCTGATTGATATAGGGACAGCTGTTGACAATGGCCTCTTCAATGGTTTCAGGCGAGTATTTCTCGCCGTCCGCGGCGATCAACAGGGCCTTGGCCCGTCCTGTGATCACCATAAATCCGTCGGGATCGAAATAGCCCAGATCTCCCGTCCAGAGCCAGCCGTCCCGTAATACCTCATCGCTGGCCTCGGGATTCTTGTAGTAGCCCTTCATCACATTCTCACCCCGTATCACCAGTTCGCCGGGAACCCCGGGCTCCGCTTCGGTCTCGGCGTCCTTCATAAAGCGGAACTCTATGGATGGAAGGACCAGTCCCGAGCTGCCGAACTTGTGTTTGGGAATGGTGTTGGTGCAGATGATGGGGGTGGCCTCGGTCAGACCGTAGCCCTGGTAGACGGGAATGCCGATGGCGCTGAAAAATTCCTGCTGGGATACTTCCAGAAGGGCCCCTCCTCCCACGCAGAAGGCCAGTTCGCCGCCGAATATGTCCCCCAGTTTGGGGAAGACGAGCTTTTTGGCAAGGACGTAATTGAAACCGTAGCGCAGCCGCACGAAGAGGGAGGGGCTGTCATAACCGTTGCCGATGATTTTGATACCCGCTTCCAGTCCTCTGGTAAAGATCCCGTTGATAAAGGAGCCCTTGGCGGCCACACCGGCCTTCATCTTCTTCATAAAATTCCCCGTCAGGGAGGGCACAGTCAGAAGAAAGTAGGGTTTCACCTCTTTCAGGTTGCCCGGGATGTTTCTCAGGATGGACATCCCGCCGCCCCGGGCGTCAACAAAGTGCATGGCCAGCCCCCGCCTGAGGCTGATGTAGATACCGACGGTATGGGCAAAGGAGTGGTCCAGGGGGAGAATGACCAGGGTGCGGGAGCGTTCGGGAAGGGCAAAAACCTTGACCGCGTCGGCACTGTTGGCATAGTAGTTCAGGTGGGTCAGCATGATGCCCTTGGGATTCCCCGTGGTTCCGGAGGTGTAGCTGATGGTTACCACATCCTCTTCTCTGATATCCGCCCGGCGGGCTTCCAGTTCCGCCAGGGTCGCCTCTCCCGAGTTCTCACCCTCTTTGATAAGATCCTCATAGAGGATAAAGTCCTTTCCTTCTTCCAGTCCGGCTTCTTCAGCCTTCTCTCCGGCCTTGCCGGAAAAGTTGCTCAGTATGATAAGAAGGGGGTTCTGCTCCAGTGAGGGCAGGGTGCCCAGGACCTTCTCCAGAAGGTTTTCAGAGACCGCCACGGCGCGGGATTCGGAGTGGTTCAGGCGGAAGGGAATTTCATCCTCTATCAGCTTGATGGAGAGGGGGACGGATATGCACTGTGCCTTGAGAAGGCCGAACTCGCTGACGACCCAGTTCCGTCTTCCCTCGGAGATGATGGCCACCTTGTCCTCTTTTCTGAATCCCCTGGCGATCAGGGCCCGGGCAAAAAGAGAGGATTCATCCTCAACATCATGGAAGGTCTGAGCCTCCCAGCCATCCTCCTCCTTCTGAACCACATAGGGATCGTTGTGATAGGTCTTGGCGGCCTCACTGAGCATATTCAGAACTGTTCTCATGATGTTCTCCTGACGGGATTGTATTGGTGGATTTCTCTGTATTGGCGAATCAGATTTTATTTTAACAGAAGGGGGGCTGTTGTCAATTAAAATACGATCCCTCTTCTCCCCCTGTGGCAATCGGCTCCGTAATTGTCAGTTTTCACCCCTCCGCTTTTCAAAATCATCTGTTTCGGAGGATTTAAGTCGTATTAAAGGCAATTAATAATTGATTTAAAAGGTATTATGAAGTAGAATCGAAGCATTAACGAAAGCTAATAGATAGTTATTGGAAAGTAATATACCGAAAACAGGGTTTTCGGGAGAATGAAAACAGGAGTACTGTGTGGATAAAATCAGCGCTGCCGCTCTCTGTCTGAGAGGCATGAGTTTTGATGGAGAAAAGGGAAAGATCGTAAGCTACCAATCCGGAAAGGCCGATGGCGCGTCTCTGGAGCTGGGAGCCCTGCCCGAGGGAGAGGAGTCTGTTTTCTCTCTGCTGAAAGAGTGGAAAGGGGAGAGCATTGTCTCCTTCGGAGATGACGGGCATTTTGTTCTGGCTTCCTCTTATGATGAGGCAACGGGGAAAAGCCGTGCCGTCGCTCCTGCCTTCGGCGGATTGCGTCCGGTTGTTCTGGATAAGATCGCCCTGGTTACCGGCGGGGCTCAGGGCTTCGGCGAGGGCATGGTGCGTGAGCTGGTCGATGCGGGCGCCTATGTCTATATTGCGGATATGAACGAAGAGGGGGCTGCCCGGCTGGCCACCGAACTGAATGAGAAATATGGAGCCACCAGAGCCTTCGCCCTGAAGGTCAACGTTACCGATGAAGCCTCCGTAGAGGCCATGATGGACTCTGTGGCCCGGACCACCGGAGGGCTGGATATCTTTATCAGCAATGCGGGGGTTCTCAAGGCGGGAAGCGTGAAAGAGATGGCCCTCCGGGATTTTCAGTTTGTTACGGACGTGGACTACACGGGATTCTTTATCTGTACCAAGTTCGCTTCCCGGGCCATGGCTCTTCAGAACAGACCGAGCGGCCGCTACTTCAGCGATATCATCGGCATCAGTTCCAAGTCCGGACTGGAGGGGTCCAACAAGAACGGGGCCTATGCGGGCGCCAAATTCGGCAGTCTCGGCCTGACCCAGAGTTTTGCGCTGGAGCTGGTCAGCGACAATATCAAGGTGAACTCCATCTGTCCCGGCAATTTCCTGGACGGTCCCCTCTGGTCCGATCCCGACAGAGGCCTTTTTGTACAGTATCTGAATGCCGGAAAGGTGCCCGGGGCAAAGACCGTGGCGGATGTGAGAAAGTTCTATGAAGACAAGGTTCCCATGAAGAGGGGCTGTGAGACGGGGGATGTGGTAAAGGCGATTTACTACATCGTGGATCAGAAATACGAAACAGGCCAGGCGGTGCCCGTGACGGGCGGCCAGGTCATGCTGAATTGATGATATCGGGGCAGACGCTGCGTTGCCGTCCGGCTCGCGTATTCTTCATGCGCGTCGCCGGCCGTCGCCTCGCTTCTGCCTCCGATCTCATCAATTCAATATCACGAAGGAGATAAATATGAAAACGAAAGCGGTTAGATTATATGGCAAGAACGATTTGAGACTCGAGGAGTTTGAACTTCCCGAGATGAAAGACGACGAGATCCTGGCAACTGTTATTTCCGACAGTATCTGCATGTCTTCCTACAAGGCCGCCAGTCAGGGTACGGACCATAAGCGGGTTCCCGACGATGCGGCGGAAAATCCCGTTATTATCGGTCATGAGTTCTGCGGTGAGATCCTGAAAGTCGGTTCCAAGTGGGCCGGTCAGTTCAAAGAGGGGCAGAAGTTCTCCATACAGCCCGCTTTGAACTATAAAGGAAGCCTGGATGCTCCGGGTTACTCCTTCCGTTATATCGGCGGAGATGCCACCAATATCATCATTCCCAACGAGGTTATGGAGATGAACTGCCTTCTCCCCTACGAGGGAGACGCCTATTTTATGGGATCCCTCAGCGAGCCCGTTTCCTGCATTGTGGGAACCTATCACGCCATGTACCACATCCCCCAGGGAACCTATATCCACAATATGGGTATCCGCAAGGGTGGAAATCTGGCCATTCTGGCGGGTGTCGGCCCCATGGGGCTGGGGGCCATCGACTATGCCATCCATGCTCCCGTAAAGCCCGGGCTTCTGGTGGTTACCGATATCGATGATGCCCGTCTGGAAAGAGCGGCATCCATCTATACCGTGGAAGAAGCCGCCAAAAACGGTGTAAAGCTGATCTATAAGAATACAAAGAACTGCGACGATCCCGTGGCCGAGCTTCTGGTGGAGACCGACGGGCAGGGCTATGACGACGTTCTGGTTATGGCTCCCGTACGACCTCTGATCGAGCAGGGAGACAAGATCCTGACCAAGGACGGATGCCTCAACTTCTTTGCCGGTCCCTCGGACACCGAGTTCAAGGCCGAGCTGAACTTTTATAATGTACACTACGCCTTTCACCACATCGTGGGGACGAGCGGAGGAAATACCGATGATATGAAAGAGTCCCTGGAGATGATGGGAGACGGACGTTTGAATCCATCGGCCATGATCACCCATGTGGGCGGCCTTGATGCGGTTGTGGACACCACCCTGAACCTGCCCAAGATCCCCGGGGGGAAGAAGCTGGTCTATAATCATAAGAAGATGCCCCTGACGGCCCTGTCCGATTTTGAGGAGAAGGGAAACACGGAACCTTTTTTTGCCGAACTGGATAAGCTGGTGAAAAAGCACAACGGTCTCTGGAATGTGGAAGCCGAGCGTTACCTTCTGGAGAACGCCGAAAACATCTAAAACTCGGTGGAGACCTGGCAGGACAAAGGCCCTTCGGCCCGATGAGAAAAAAACACCGAGTCTCCGCAGGAGACTCGGTAGGGAAAAAGGAGTAAGACATGAAAAAATACATTGCCGTGGATCTGGGAGCCTCCAATGGACGTGTAATTGTGGGGAATCTGGAAGGATTCGAGGTGACCGCCCGTTTTCCCACATGGAACATCCGTCTCGGAAAAAGTGTTTTCTGGGATATCCTGGCGATCTTTACGGAGATAAAAAAAGGAATCAAAGAGGCCGTTAAACTATACGGTGATGAGATCGTCAGTATCGGCATCGATACCTGGGGGGTGGATTACGGCCTCCTGGACAAGAACGGCGAGCTTATCGGCAATCCCTATATGTACAGGGACAGCCGGACCGATACGGCCATGGAGGAGGTCTGGTCGGTCGTCCCCAAAGAGGAAGTCTATGAGCGGACGGGACTGCAGTATGTTCAGTTCAACACCCTTTATCAGCTCTGGGCCATGAAGCGGGACTCCCCCGAACTCCTGGCTGCGGCTAAATACTATCTCTCTGTTCCCGACCTTCTGAACTACTGGCTGACGGGTGTCATGAAAAACGAATACACCCACGCTTCGACCACGGCCCTGATGAATCCCAGGACGGGAGAGTGGGACCGTGAGCTGATGGATAAGCTGGGCATCCCTTCGGATATCTTCTGCGAAATCGTACCTTCGGGAGCGGAGATCGGTTCTCTGGCCCCCCATATCGCCGAGGAACTGGGCGCCAACCCCGGCATCAAAGTGGTCGCCGTGGGCGCTCATGATACGGCCTCCGCCGTGGCGGCTGTTCCCCTGGCCGAGGGCAGGGAGAACCTCTTTCTCAGTTCCGGGACCTGGTCTCTCCTGGGAGTGGAGTCTGACGAGCCTGTGATCAATGAGAAGACCCGGGGCTACAATCTGACCAATGAGGGGACTGTGACATCCACAACCCGCCTTCTGAAAAACATTATGGGGATGTGGATACTTCAGGAATCCAAAAGATACTGGGATGAGCATGAAAAGAAGTACAGCTGGGACGAGTTGTCCGATATGGCCCGGGCCAACGGGCCGGTCGAATGGCATCTGGATCCCAACGATCAGAGCTTCTTCGCTCCCTCTTCCATCGACGATCCCATGCCCGAGCGTATCCGCAAGTTTTGCGAAAAGAACGGCTGGAAGGCTCCCTCATCGATAGGTGAGTACGTCAGGGGTATCTTTCAGGGCCTGGCGGAAACCTACGCGGCCACCATCGATGCGCTGGAAGACATTACTTCCAAAAGCTATGATGAACTTTACATCGTGGGAGGCGGCTGCCGGGATGTCCTGCTTTGCGAGCTTACGGCGGAGATCTCCGGGCGGACGGTTTCGGCCGGTCCCGGCGAGGCCACGGCTCTGGGAAATATGATGATCCAGCTTCTGGCCTCCGGGGAGATCGACTCCATTGCCGAAGGGCGGGCGCTGATCCGGAAGACCCAGGATATTAAAATCTACAAACCCTGTCCGGTGGGCTGAGAACCGGACTCCTGCCGTCCATGGGGCTGCAGGATGTATGAGAGGAATAATGCTGAAAGCTGTACTGTTTGATATGGACGGAGTGCTGGCGGATTCTGAGGAGTTTATCTGCGAAGCCGCCATGAAAATGTTTGAGGAGAAGGGCCTGAAGGTCAAAGCCGAAGACTTCCTTCCCTTCGTGGGAGCCGGTGAAAACCGCTATATCGGCGGGGTGGCCGAGGCCTATGGATTCGATATGGAGTCCTCTGGCGGGATCCGGGACGCCAAGGCAAGAACCTATGCCATCTACGGACAGATCATCAGGGGGCGGCTGAAGGAGCTTCCCGGAGCGGCGGCCTTTGTCAGACGCTGCCGGGCAAAGGGCTTGAGAACCGCTCTGGCCACCAGCGCCGACAGGGAGAAGATGATCTATACCATGAGCGAGATAGGCCTCTCCCTGGACAGCTTCGACGCCTGTGTAAACGGTCTGGATGTGGAGAGGAAGAAACCCTTTCCCGATATCTACCTCGAGGCGGCCCGGCTTGTGGAGACCGATCCGGCGGACTGCCTTGTGGTTGAAGATGCAGTAAACGGCGTAGAGGCGGCCAAAGCGGCGGGAGCCCGCTGTCTGGCTCTCACAAGCAGTTTTTCGGAAGAGGAATTAAGGGGGGCGGATTGGTTTGCCCGGGACCTTTCGGAGCTTCCCGAAGACGTCCTGGCATGGTAATATCCTGTTGAACTGTATCAACTGAAGGGAAAAATATACAAAAAGGGACGGCGTCCTTTACCCCGAAGACGGACCGTCCGAAAGAGGAAATCAAGTGAGTAAAGAAGTAATCAACAAAGGATCGGACAATATCCGAATTCTCTCGGCCGCCATGGTTGAAAAAGCCAAGTCCGGCCATCCCGGCGGTGCTATGGGCGGTGCCGATTTTGTCAATGTTCTGTTTTCCGAGTTTATGAATTTTGATCCGGGCGACGGTAAGTGGATCAACCGCGACCGCTTCTTTCTGGACCCCGGTCATATGAGTCCCATGCTCTACTCCATCCTGTCCTTCTACGGACACTACTCCATGGATGAGCTCTCCCGGTTCCGTCAGTGGGAAAGCCCCACACCCGGACACCCTGAGGTTGATTTCTCCCGGGGCGTCGAGAACACATCCGGTCCTCTGGGGCAGGGACACACCTTCGCCGTGGGAGCCGCCATCGCCGAGAAGTTTCTGACTCAGAAGTTCGGCAGCTGGATGAGCCACAAAATCTACGCCTTTATCTCCGACGGAGGCGTTCAGGAAGAGATCTCTCAGGGGGCGGGAAGAATCGCCGGAACCCTGGGACTGAACAATCTGATCATGTTCTACGATTCCAATGATATTCAGCTTTCCACCACCGTTAAGGAGGTCACCTGCGAGGACACCGCCGCCAAATACAAGGCCTGGGGCTGGAAGGTTCTTACCATCGAAGGCAACAACGCCGACGCCATCCGCGGCGCCCTGAAGGAGGCGCAGGATGAGAAGGAAAAACCCGTTCTTATCATCGGAAAGACCGTCATGGGCAAGGGCGCCGTCGACGCTGACGGCAACAGCTATGAAGGGAAGACTTCTACCCACGGCCAGCCCCTGAGCGCAGCGGGAGCTTCCTTTGAGAAGACCATCGAAAATCTGGGCGGGAATCCCGATAATCCCTTTGTTATTTTCCCCGAAGTCAAAGAGTGGCTCGACGGCGTGATCAAGTCCAAGAAGGATGCGGCCGCCGCCAGAAAGGCCGAGCAGGCCGCCTGGGCCAAAGAAAACCCCGAACTGGCCGCCAAGCTGGACGCTTTCTACAGCAAGACGCTTCCCGCTATCGACTGGAACGGCATTGAGCAGAAGGCCGGCATCGCTACCCGTGCCGCTTCCGCTTCCGTTCTTTCCGTACTGGCCGAGACCGTGGAAAATATGATCGTGACCTCCGCCGACCTGTCCAATTCGGACAAGACCGACGGATTTCTGAAGAAGACCAGAGCCATCACCCGGGACGACTTCGGCGGAGCCTTCCTCCAGTCCGGCGTCTGCGAGCTGACCATGGCCGCCATCTGTAACGGAATGGCCCTCCACGGCGGTATTATCCCCGCCTGCGGTACCTTCTTTGTCTTCTCCGACTACATCAAGCCCGCCCTGAGAACGGCGGCCCTGATGGAGCAGCAGGTTATCTATGTCTGGACCCACGACGCCTTCCGCGTCGGTGAGGACGGACCCACCCACCAGCCCGTTGAGCATGAGGCTCAGCTGCGTCTGATGGAGAAGCTGCAGAACCACTCCCACAAAAACTCCACCCTGGTCCTCCGTCCCGCGGATGCCCATGAGACTACCGCGGCCTGGAAGATGGCCCTGGAGAACACAGAGACCCCCACGGCGCTGATCCTCTCCCGTCAGGGAATCAAGCAGCTCCCCGCCGCTTCCGGCGACAGAGCCGCAGAAGCGTTCAAGGCCGAAAAGGGGGCCTATATCGTCGAGGAAGCGGGAGGTACTCCCGATGTCGTTCTTGTCGCCTCCGGTTCCGAAGTTTCTACCCTGGTAGACGGTGCCGCCCTGCTCAGAGAGAGGAAGGGCCTCAAGGTTCAGGTCGTTTCCGCTCCCTCCGAGGGCCTTTTCCGGACTCAGGACGCCTCCTACCAGGAGTCTGTTCTTCCCGCCGGAGTTCCCACATTCGGAATGACTGCCGGTCTGCCCGCCACTCTGGAGTCTCTTGTCGGCCCCGCCGGTAAGGTCTTCGGACTGCAGAGCTTCGGATTCAGCGCTCCCGCCGGAGTTCTGGATGAAAAGCTGGGATATACGGGTGAGAATGTATTCAACCAGGTTGTGGATTTTATTAAATAAACTCAATTAAGCATAAAAAGCAGGGGCCCGGGTTTTCCCGGGCCCCTTTTTGTTTTATTCTGAACAGGCATTCCCCTGTTTGTTTGCCGCATCGGGATGGAATCCGGAAAAAAGATCATAGACAAAGAGGTGTTTCATGGCTTACGTTCCCCCTAAAGAAAAGTATTCCTTCTCCGTTGCCATGCTCGGACAGGTTATGATTTATAACTTTGTAAACCTCTATCTGATGATCTTCTATACCGATGTGCTGGGCATTACGGCCGCTGCAGCGGGTTCCATCTTCCTGGGCGCCAGGCTGTGGGACGCCGTCAACGATCCCCTTATGGGTGTGATTGTGGACAAAACAAAGACCAGGTACGGGAAATGCCGCCCCTATATTCTCTATTTCACCCTGCCCATCGCTATCTTTACGATTCTGCTCTTCATGTCTCCCAGTCTTTCGGCTGGTATGAAGGTGCTTTATGCCGCGGTCACCTATGTGCTCTGGGGGATGGCTTATACGGCCGTGGATATTCCGTTGTGGACGCTGAGCAGCCGTATGACCGCCGATTCCCAGGAGCGCAAGTCCCTGATCGCATCGGCCCGTATCTTCAATGTTATCGGTTCGGCCCTTCCCGTCTTTCTGGTTATTCCCCTGAAGACCCTTTTCGGAGGAGAGGATGAAGCCAAGGGCTATCTGGGGGCTATCTTCGTTTTCTGTATCATCGCCGTTCCCCTTCTGCTTCAGGCCTTTTTCGGGACCACCGAGCGGGTCATGGAGATGCTCAACAGCAAGCAGTCCAAACCCGGAATGAAGGATATTCTGGGGTCCATCTCCAAAAACAGGCCCCTGCTCCTTCTTCTGGCAAACAGCTTTCTAAGCGTACTGGTCAACCTTCCGGTCACGGCGGGGATTTACTTTGCCACCTACTATCTGGGCAATGAGCAGCTTATGGGCATGCTGGCGGGTACGGTTCTTGTGGCTTCCGGAGTCGGCTGTGCCATGGCCCCGGCTCTCGGCCGGAATCACAGCAGCCGGGATATCCTGGTGACCACCTCCATACTGGCGGCGGTTCTTTTCGTTCTGGCCTATTTCGCGGCCTCCGGGCCCCTCTGGATCATCGTGCTTCTGACCTTTGTGATAGGCGTTCTTCTGGGAATCCCCCTGGTTCTGAGAACCTCCATGATGGCCGACACCATAGAGTATGCCCAGGTCAGAACGGGGCGTCGGAACGAGGGCATTATCTTCAGTTCCCTGACCTTCGTCAGCAAGTTGAAGATGGGGGCCGCCAGTTTTTTTGTGGGGCTGGTTCTCAAATCCTCCGGCTATATCCCCAATATGGAGCAGAGTCCCGAGGCCCTGACAGGTATACTGATGACCATGACCCTTCTGCCGGCCCTGGGCCTGGCCCTTTCGGTGATCCCCCTGATGTTCTACAGACTGACCGATGAGGATCATGAAAAGATGCTTCAGCAGCTGCGCTGATCTTCATCTCCCCGGGTTTTCGGACCATTCACAGCGTGGGTCGGCGGCACTCCGCTTTTATTTGCATTGCTAATTGTTAACATTTGGTGTACTATGTGTATCAAATTCAGCAGATACGGAGCACACCATGAGAAAGGACACGGTTCTTACGATCCCGGACCAGATCATCAATCAACTCAGAAAAGATATATATTCCGGGAAGTATAACACCGGTGAGTCCATCAAGGAGGTGGAGCTCTCTCAGCGTTTCGGTGTAAGCCGGGGACCCGTACGGCATGCCCTGCTGGAGCTGACCAAAGAGGGGCTGCTGGAGTCGAAGGCCAATGTGGGGGTTAAGGTCGCAGAGCAGCCCAAGCCCGAGGTGTTTGACCTGATTGTCAAACTCAGACACGATATCGAAATCTATACCATGAAAAAGATCTTCTCCCGCCTGGACGAGGATGATTTTTCAGATCTCCACTCTCTCCTGGAGAGAATGAAAAAGGCCTGTGAAGAGGATGATGTCAATACGGTGTTCGAACTGGACTTCATCTTTCATGAGTTTTTTATCCGGAAATACAATGATCCCCATGTTTCTGAACTCTGGCACTCCATTACTTCCAGAATGATGATGAAGTACAGCCGCTTCAATACCCTGATGGAGAGCTATGAGGAGCATATGGCCATAATGGAAGCCCTTGAGGAGAGGGATCAGAAGAGGGTACTGAAACTTTTAAAGGCCAATATTCAGTAGGCAAAAGATAGTTGTCAGTGAAAAAAATGGAAGTCCCTTTGCCCGGGAGGGCGGATGCTCATGAACGAAAGACAATCAGCCGCCGATAAAGGCCTGAAGAACTTTCACGGTATCGTTCTCCTTCAGGACTCTGTCGCTTGTTACCGCTGAACCTTCTATCAAATAGATGGCTCTCAGTTTTCCCTTGAGAAAGAGCTTCCACTCCTTCAGCTTCGCCCTGTTTTCGGGGTTCTCATCCAGGTATTGTTCTATGGCTTTTCCAAGGGTCGCTCCTTCCCGGACATTCAGTTCTACATCGCGGAAGCCCAGGGAGGAGGAGAATAAAGTTGCAAATTCGAGTTTAATCTGCATAAGGCTCCCGGTTCAGTCCAGAACCCAGCTCAGATCCAGACGTTCCAGCGTCTCTTTTGTGGGGCGTCCGTACATATCCCAGCCGCGGTTGTCGTAGTAGAGGTCCAGCATGGCTTCCACCTTGGGGACATGGTCTCCAGCCCCGCCGTTCACCCTGCGCTTGGTCATTCTGGGAGGGAGCCGGTCATCTTTTCTGGAGACACCACAGCGTACCTGATAGGATCTTTTAAGGTTTACGATCCGCTCTCCGGACTCCAGGAACTCCTCTTTCGTCATATCCCATCCGCAGATGGCTTTGAACAGTTCGTTATAGGCACCCATAAAGTCGGCTCCAAGGGTCTCCATGGCGAACTTGCAGATGGTCATGGAGTCCATCATGGCATTGGCATCCTGATAAACCCTGGTGAGTTCAACAGTGGCATCTCCGAAATCAAAACGGTCATACTCGGTCTCTTTATAGAACCCGTGTCCGCTGGTTCCTCCAGTCAGGGCCGTGGGGTGAGTATTGGCATTGAGGTGGCAGGCTCCTCTTGTGCTTGTGGCGTAGGCCAGAGCCATGGTGCTTCCCGCGCGGGGATCGTGGGCGGGGAACTCGAGTCCCTTGACTTCAACGGCAAACTCCGGTGCCATGCCGCCCAGCTTCTGACCGGCGGCTTTTGTTCCTTCGGCCAGAAGATCCCCGATCCCTTCTCTTTTTGCAATGGCATGCAGCAGCCAGCTGATGTCTTCGGCATTGCCCCAGCGGGCTTCTTTGCCGTCCATCATCTCTCTGGTAAGGACCCCGGCCTCATACGCTTCCATGGCGAAGGCTACCGCTCCGCCGGCGGAGATGGTATCCAGCCCCATTCTGTTACAGATGCTGTTTCCCATCTGGATTACTTCCAGGTTGTCTACCATAAGGTTTGAACCCAGGGTTCCGATGGTTTCATATTCGGGGCCGGCCTGTTCTTCACAGCTATGGGGCCCTTCTTTTATTTCAACGACCCGGCCACAGCCGATCGTACACTGTCCGCAGAAATAGCTCTTCTTGAGAAGTCCGCTTTCGGTCATTGTGATGCCGGAAATCTGACCGCATGTAGGGAGCTGCCCTTCCGACCAGTTCTTGATCGGAAGGTCGCCGGTGGCCTCTATAAACTCAACCGCCTCTCCGGTACCGTATTTCCTCATCCCTTCGGAACGGTCGGCCATGGCTTTGGACCATTTTTTCACGATTTCTTTCAAACCTTCGGGATCGGCCACCTCGGGACGCCTGTTTCCGAGAACGGTGATAGCCTTTACCTTTTTAGAACCCATGACGGCCGCCATCCCCGTCCGTGCGGCGGCTCTGGCATCCTTGCCGTCGTTCATAATGGCGGCGATTTTTACAAGATTCTCTCCGGCAGGACCGATGGAGAGGGTGCACTGCTTCTTGCCGTAGCGCTCTGTCATGACTTCATCCAGCTCGAATGTATCCATTCCCCAAAGCTCCCGGGCATCTTCGATGCTCACCTCTCCGTTATTGATGACAATATGGACAGGCTTGTCCGAGGCGCCGTTCAGGATAACGCCGTCTATTCCGGCATACTTCATTTTGGTACTGAAGGTTCCGCCGCTGTTCCCCTCGCCCAGAAGCCCGGTAAGAGGAGATTTGGTGACCACCTGATAACGACCGCCGTTGGGAGCCTTTGTTCCTGCAAATGGCCCGGACATCACACAAAGGACGTTCTCCGGCCCCAGAGGATCTGTGTTTTCATCGGTTTCCCGGGCCAGAATATAGGCTCCCAGACCGCTTCCGCCAATGTATTTCCTAAGGATATCGTCACTGAATGTTTCGTTGGTGATTTCCTTTGTAGACAGGTTTATTCTTAAGGTTCTGCCCCAGTATCCGCCGGTCATGAGAGTCCTCCGCTTTTTAATTTATTATAGAAAAACTAATGAAAATAATATGGTGTTATCGGTTAATTGTCAACAATATCATAAACCCCGGGATTCCCATTATGAAGAGAAGGGCCGCCGGAATCCCGTTCGTGCCTTCCCGACGCTGCAGTGGAGCAGTGGTCCTTTCCTGAAAACAGGCAAATGCCTGAGAGAATCTTTATAGTAGATTATTAATTGTTGACAATCGACAAATGTGGTGATAGCATATCTTTCATTCATCTACAGTGTTCAAGGAGTAAATATTATGAGTTCTAAGATCCGTGATATACAGACTCGTCTGTTTCGGGTCCCCCTGGCGGAGGTCCTGACCGATGCCAAGCACGGCAACCACTCTCATTTTGAGCTGATTACCGCCACCGTTACCCTGGAAGACGGCAGCTCCGGTACAGGTTACTCCTACACTGGCGGTTTCGGAGGCCGCGCCGTATTCGATATGGTGGAATATGATCTGAAACCCTCCCTGATCGGTGAGGATGGGGCAGCCGTGGAAGCGCTCTGGGAGAAGATGAACTGGAAGGTACACTATGTGGCCAGAGGAGGAATCGCCTCCTTCGCCGTCTCCTGTATCGACATCGCCCTTTGGGATATCCGCTGTAAAAAGGCGGATCAGCCCCTCTATAAAATGGCCGGAGGCAACAGGAACTGGACCAAAGCCTACTACGGCGGCATCGATTTGAACTTCCCCCTGGAGAAACTGCTGGCCAATATTGAAAAGCAGCTGGCCACGGGGCATGAATCGGTCAAGATCAAGCTGGGACAGGAGACCCTGGAAGAGGATATCGAGCGCATCGCGGCGGTCAGGAAGCTGATCGGCCCGGACAGAACCTTTATGGTGGATGCCAATATGAGCTGGTCCGTGGATAAGGCCATCAGGGCCACCCGCATGATGGAACCCCACAATATCTACTGGCTTGAGGAACCGACCGTTCCCGATGACTTCCCCGGTTACGCCCGTATCGCCGAGGCCTCTCCCGTTCCCATTGCCCAGGGCGAGAACCTCCATACGGTCTACGAGCATCGCTATGCCATGGAGTGGGGGAAGATCAGCTTTCCCCAGCCCGATGCGTCCAATATCGGAGGAATTACGGGCTGGCTGAAGGTCGCCCGTATGGCCGAGGTTTTCAACCTTCCCGTCTGTACTCACGGGATGCAGGAGCTTCATGTCAGCCTGATGTCCGCCATGCCCAATGCGGACTTCCTTGAGGTTCACAGCTTCCCCATCGACCAGTACACCAAAAGGCCTCTTGTTCTGAAAGAGGGCAGGGCTTATGCTCCCGATCAACCGGGCACGGGAGTCGAGTTCGACTGGGACAAACTGGGAGAGTATGTGTTTCTCACTACCGGAAAGTAATTTGATTTTTTAAGGCTCTTCAGGCTCTCTTCCGGAGGACAGGACCGGGGGGAGCCTGTTTTTATTGCGGATACTGCCCTATACTTGCGTGGAGGAGAATTGAATGAAGATGGGAAAAGAAAATTTAAGTTTTGATTTCAGCGGGAAGAGTGTTATTGTTACGGGGGCGACAAAGGGCCTGGGGCGGGAGGTCGCCCTTGCCTTCGCCCGTGCCGGCGCCGACCTGGGTGTGACAGGGCGTAACGGGGATGCCCTTGCTTCCCTGAAACAGGAGATAGAAGGACTGGGTCGGCGCTGTGTCACCCGGATCTGTGATCTGGCGGACAGGGAGCAGTGCCTGGATATGGCCTCGTATTTCTGCTCCGAATTCAAGGGCCCCGATATTCTGGTCAACAATGCAGGTATAAGCTTTCCCGAAACCCTGGAGAATCTGGAGCCGGATCATTGGGATGTAACCCTGAATATCAATTTGAGAGCTCCGGCTATGATCTCCAAAACCGTTGCCTCCTCCATGGCTGAGCAGGGGGGAGGAGTCATTATCAATGTTTCCAGCAATGCTTCACTGGGCGGGCTTGATGAGCATGCGGCCTACTGCGCCAGCAAGTTCGGTCTGGAGGGCTTGACCAGAGTCATGGCGGCAGAACTGGGACCGAAGAACATCCGGGTCAACTCGGTGGCGCCGGCCGTTATCCTGACACCCATGGGACTCGAGGTCTGGGGAGACGAACAGAAGGCGGCCCCTGTTAAGGCCAAGATCCCTCTGGGGCGTTTTCTGGAGCCCGAAGAGGTGGTCAGACCCATCCTTTTCTTGGCATCCGAAGAGGCCGCCATGATTCATGGAGAGCGCCTTGTCATAGACGGCGGGATGAACGCCCGTCTGTTCTGAGGACATTCTGAGGCAATCCGGTCTCTAAAGCTGCATGGCGTCAATCATCTCGGATATGCGGGTTCCCGTCTGTTTCATCAGGGAAAGGAGTTCAGACCTTCTTACTCTGGTGAAGCGCAGGGTGGGAACCGTGATGCTGATGGCAGCGATGATCTCTCCCTCCTTGTCCAGCAGGGGAACGGCAATGCAGCTGACCCCTTCCTCATGTTCCTCGTTATCAAATGAGACGAGCTCTTCTCCCACCATCTTCAGCTCTCTGTTCAGCTCTTCGGCCGAGCGGATGGTGTGCGGAGTAAAGGGGACAAACTCTATTTCATCCACAATTCTCTCCCTCTCCTCCCGTTCCTGTCCGGCAAGAAGAATTTTGCCCAGGCCCGTGCAGTAGAGGGGGGCATGGCCTCCAGCCTGGGACTGAACGACCACTCTCAGGCTGCGGCTGGACTCCCACTTGCTGAGGTAGCTGATCTCATTGTTCTGCAGTACCGCCAGATGCATGGTTTCGTTAACCCTGTCATAGACCTCCTTCAGAACGGGATCGGCCAGGCTCTTGAGCCATCCCCAGCCTGCTCCCGGGTCGGCCAGGCTCTCAATTTTACGGGAGAGGCTGTAACGCCCGCTCTCTCCGTGATGGAGGACGTAGCCGAGCTGTACCAGAGACTTCAACATGCGGTAGGCGGTGCTCCGGTGTATACCCAGGGCCTCCGTGATGTCAGCCGCCCGGCAGCTTTTGCGTAGGGCCAGGGTTTCCAGCAACAGCATTGTCTTTTCGATAGTTTGAGATGTTTCCATGGATTGATCCTTGTTGACGTCTCGCTCAGAGAGACGAGTGTCTTAAAATATTGACATCTGAAGAGAGCTCTGTCTATAGTTTTTTTAAATAATCGAAGAAGAGGTTTGACCGTGAAGACCATTTTTACACCCGATCTGGAGAAGAAACTATCAGATTCCGGCGTTATCGCCGTTATTACCATTGACGATGCCTCCCAGGCCGTTACTCTTGCCAAAACCCTGGTTGACGAAGGGATTACAGCCATGGAACTGACCCTCCGCACCGACTGCGCCCTTGAAGCCCTGGAAGCCATCACCAAAGAGGTCCCCGCCATGAACGCCGGTGTGGGTACCGTACTCTGGGCGTCCCAGCTGGATGAGATCATCAGGAGGAAGGCCCTGTTCGCCGTGGCTCCCGGTTGTAATACGGAAGTCCTGGATGCTGCTCTGAAGAGAAAATTCCCCTTCGGACCCGGAATATCCACCGCCTCGGAGATTGAATCCGCCATCTCCCGGGGCTGTCGTATTCTGAAGTTTTTCCCCGCAGAGCCCTGCGGCGGCGTGAACTATCTGAAGTCCCTGAACGCCCCCTACGGATTCCTGGATCTGAAGTATATCCCCCTGGGCGGTCTGAATGCGAAGAATATGGCCAGCTGGCTGGAGCGGCCCGAGATTCTGGCCATCGGCGGTTCCTGGATCGCTCCCCGGGACCTGATACAGGCGCAGGACTGGAGCGCCATCGCCGCCAATGCCCGTGAGGCCGTCAAGATTACGAGAGAGGTGAGAGGATGAAAGATGTCATTGTAAGCTATGGAGAGATCATGGGGCGCTTTTCCCCCGAGAATAACAGACGCTTCCGCCAGAGCATGCCCGGCTCCCTGAACGTTACCTTTGCCGGTGCCGAGTCCAGCGTCGCCGTCTCCCTGCAACAGCTGGGATGCCGGACCCGCTATGTTACGGCCCTTCCCAAACACAGCATTGCCGATGCCTGTGTGGATTCGGTCCGCCGTTTCGGTGTGGATACCTCCCACATCCTGAGAACTGACGAGGGACGACTGGGACTCTACTTTCTGGAGACCGGAGCCAACCAGAGACCCAGCCAGGTTATCTACGACCGTGCCGACTCCTCGGTGGCCGTCACTCCCGGCGAGGCCTATGACTGGGACGCCATCTTCAGCGATGCCCGGTGGTTTCATATCAGCGGGATTACCCAGGCCATCTCCAAAGAAGCTGCCGAAGCCTCCATTCTGGCCGCTAAAAAGGCAAAGGAAGCGGGGGCTACGGTTTCCTGCGACCTGAACTTCCGCAAGAAGCTCTGGAGATGGGAGCCCGGTACCGCTCCCCGGGATCTGGCCGAGAAGACGGTACGCCGCCTCCTGGCTTTTGTGGATGTGGTTATAGGTAACGAAGAGGATGCTCACGATGTTCTGGGCATCAGGGCCGGGGAGAGCAATGTGGAGGCCGGTGAGCTGGATATCGCCCGTTATCCCGATGTGGCCCGTCAGATCCATGAGCAGTTCCCCCATGTGAGCCATGTGGCCATTACGCTGAGGGAGAGCATTTCGGCCAACCACAACAACTGGGGGGCCATGCTCTATACCTGTGCCACAGGAACGGCCGATTTTGCGCCTCTGTCAGATGGTGCCTACAAGCCTTATGAGATCAGGAACATCGTAGACAGGCTGGGAGGAGGGGACTCCTTCTCCGCCGGACTGATCTGCGGGCTCAGCGGAGAGTTCAAGGACTCTCCGGGGGACGCTCTGGAGTTCGCCGTGGCCGCCTCCTGTCTCTGCCATTCCATAGAGGGTGACTTCAACTACTCCTCCTATGACGAGGTCATGGCTCTGAAAAACGGAAGCACTACCGGACGCGTAAAGCGTTAATTCATAATTCTCCTTTGTCCTGACGATCCGTCTCCTGTGTGAGGCGGATCGTCTTTTTTTATATTCGAACATAGTTAAATGTTGAATATCTGCAATATCAGGCTGGGAACATAAAAAAACGATATTTTATTTATAAAAATCTAAAATGCCAGTCCGGAGGGCTCAGGGTAAAATATGAGCACAACAATGCGGAGGTCACAATGGCGTATTTTACCCAGAAAGGTGATAAGAATATTTACAATATGTTTATGGACGGGCAGTGGTCTTTCTCGGACGAGAGAGAAGCGGTTCCCGTTATCAATCCCGCGGATGAGAGCGTCGTCGCCTATGTCCAGAAGGGGACGGAACGGGATGCGGAAGCGGCTCTGGCCGCTGCTGAAAAGGCACAGCCCGCCTGGGCATCCCGGCCTCCCCGGGAGAGGGCGGAGATCCTCTACCGTTTTACCGATCTATTTATGGCGCATCAGGAGGAGATCGCCGGTCTGATTACAGAAGAGCAGGGAAAACTGCTATCCGTTGCCCTGGGGGAGGTGGCTGCGACTGCCTCTTTCATCCGCTATGCCTGCGAGGGCGCCCGGAGGATCGAGGGGGATATCATTCCCTCGGACAGGCGGGATGAACAGATCTGGATTCAGAGAGTTCCCTACGGCGTTACCGTCGGCATTACGGCCTGGAACTTTCCTCTGGCCCTGGCCGGGCGTAAGATCGGTCCCGCCCTGATCGCGGGAAACACCATGGTCGTGAAGCCCCCCCTGGAGACACCCCTTTCCACGATCCGTATCTGTGAGTTTGCCGAAGAGGCGGGAATCCCTCCGGGAGTCCTGTCCGTACTGACCGGTTCCGGCTCCTCCCTGGGAGATGCCCTTGTCCGCAATCCCCGGACCAGACTGGTGACCATGACGGGAAGCACATTTGCGGGGAAACAGATTGCCAAAGCGGCCGCCGAGGACTTCAAGGCCGTCCGTCTGGAGCTGGGGGGCAAGGCTCCCTTTATCGTTTTTCCAGACGCCGATCTGGATCGGGCCGCCAGAGACGCCTGTCTGGCCCGTTTTCAGAACTGCGGTCAGGTCTGTACCTGTAACGAGAGAATGTATGTCCATGAGGATGTGTACGATGTCTTTATGGAGAAGTTTATGGCCCAGGTGAAGGCTCTGAAGGTGGGTGATCCCAGGGATCCCTCCGTGACTATGGGGCCCAAGGTCAGCGGCAAAGAGCTCGGTAACATCTCCCGTCTGGTGGATCTCTCTGTGAAGGAGGGAGCGACCCTGGCCTGGGGGGGCAGGGCTCCCTCGGGTCCCTGTTTCGAAAAGGGATTCTGGTATGAACCCACCGTTCTTACAGGCGTTACCCAGGAGATGACCATCGTCCACGAGGAGTCCTTCGGGCCGGTCCTCCCCGTTCTGAAGTTCTCAGGCTTTGACGAGGTGATCGCCATGGCCAATGACTGCGATTACGGCCTGGCCGCCTATGTCTACACCTTCGATATGAGGAAGATCATGCGTCTTAAAGGGGAGCTGGAGTTCGGCGAGATCTATATCAACCATGAAACAGGGGAGCAGCACCAGGGCTTTCACAACGGCTACAAGCAGAGCGGAACGGGGGGAGAAGACGGCAGGTACGGCTTCGAGAACTATATGGAAAAGAAAACTTTCTATGTGAACTGGGAATAGCTGAGATTTCCTTGTATTGATATCCAACCGGAGCTTCGGGCTCCGGTTTTTTGCCGTTCTGCCTGCCACGATGGCGGGAAAACGTGCTCTTTTCAGCCCCGTAAAGCCTTCCGGGCCGGTCGATTCTCCTTTCGGATAAAGAAATCCAACTAAAAGGAAAAAATATTAACCCTGATCCTATCTGTCGGAACCATATGAAATCCAACTCCTGACATAAACAATAATGAGGAAAAGATCCTTAACCCATCTGCAAATGCATTTCATTTACAACGGGGTCGGGAGGGCTTAGGGTGAATTAAAAAGAAGGGAATCAAGGGAGAGAATATGACCGCCAAAGAAAATCTGATAGCTGCAATTAAACATAAAAATCCGGAATGGGTACCCAATGGAATGGAAAAATCGATCCGCTTATATCCGCCTATTCTTGAACGGACACTGAATGAGGGGAAAGACGTATTCGGCTGTGAGTGGGCCTTTGCGGGTGAAGCCGAAGGCGGTACCTATCCGACCGAGAAAAATCTTGTAATTACGGATATCACGAAGTGGAAAGAACAGCTTCATATTCCCGATGTGAATCAGTTTGACTGGTCCTATGTAAGACATCAGGTCGAGAATATTGATCGGGAGGAGTATGTTCTCGAAGGTTTTTGTGAAATGGGGCTTTTCGAGCGCTCCTATCTCTTGATGGGAATGGATAATGCACTGGTCAATTATATGCTTGAACCGGAGCTTATGTATGACATGCTCAGTGTTCTGGCGGATTATAAGGTTGACTTTATTTCCAAGTTTGATGATGAAATCGGTCTGGATATGATCTGGTACGGCGATGACTGGGGTACCCAGAGAAACCTCTTTGTCAGCCCTGAAATATGGCGTCAGATCATCAGGCCCAATACCCGGAAGATCTATGATTGTATGAAGGAGAGACATCTGATTATCAATCAGCATTCCTGTGGAAAGATCGACAGCATCTTCGGAGATCTGGTGGAAATGGGAGCTGATATCTGGAATCTCTGCCAGCCCTGTAACGATCTTGCAGGCCTTAAGAAAAAATACAGCGGCTCCATCGCATTTCACGGTGGTATCGATAGCCAGTTTATTCTGAACAATCCCGATGCCACTCCCGAAATGGTAAAGAAAGAGGTGAAAAAGAGGATTGATGAGATGGGAGAGGGCGGAGGCTATATCGCCGGAGCCAGCCATATGGTTCCCAATCACAGGCCGGATATCATCAATGCCTACAACGAAGCCGTCGATGAGTACGGGACGGCCATCTACAGCAAATAAGAGGGTGTTCCATGCTGCCTTGCTATATTGAAAAATCCATACACCAGTGGTTCGAAAAGAGCGAAGAGGCCACGTTCTACGAGAGGATAGAGCTGTTCCAGGAAGGCTGGAAACTTCACGAGTCCAAGAGCTGCGCCGAGCGCTACGGGAGCGTCCTCTCCCATATCCTGGACAGAATGAGCGTGGTCATCAGGGAAGAGGAACTCCTTGTGGGCGCCGTGAAGGAGATCATCCCCGATGACGAGCAGAGAGCCTTTGCCGAGGCTCTGGTGGAGGAGCGCTGGGGAGGCGTCACCGAGGAGCAGAAGCAAGAGTGGATCTCCTTCTACTACTCTCCCGGCTGGATCAAGCGCCGGCACCCCGACTTTTTCACCTTCGGCCATCTGGCCTTCAACTGGGACACTCTGATCGAGAAGGGCCTTCTCTGGTATGTGAAGAAAGCCGAAGGCCTTCTTGATGCGGGGACCTACGCCGGAAACGAGGAGAAAGAGAGCTTCCTCAAGGGGGCGATCCTCGCCTACGAAGGGATCATAAACTTTATCCGTCGCTATGCCGCTGAGGCGAAATCTCTGTCCGCCTCAGCTCCGACTCCCGAGGAGAAGACCCGTCTTGAAGAGATCTCCGCCCTCTGCGGCCGCATCGCCGAGGGGCCCGCCAATTCGTTCCGGGAAGCCCTGCAGCTGATCTGGTTCGTGACCCTGGCCTCACAGAAGGTGGCCGGCTGCGGGGTGTTCTGTTTCTCCCGTATGGACCAGTACCTGCTTCCCTTCTATGAGAAGGACAGGACCGAAGGCCGACTGAGCCGTGACGAGGCCCTTGTGCTGATCGAGGACTTCTACAACAAGAACAACGACATCATGACCGCCGCGGACCATATGTCTCAGGAGGCCTCCAATGTGGTGAACAACCTGGAGGTGACCTACGACGATCCGAACTACATCATCATCGGGGGCTGGCTGAAGCCGGGCGTGAGCGGAGTGAACGAGCTCTCCTTCCTGTTTATCAGGGCGGCCCGTGAGATGAGGCTGCGCAATCCCTTTATCGTGGTCCGCTATCACGAGGGCATAGACAATGCCTTCTGGATGGATGTGGCCGACGCCATGCGCAGGAATGCGACGGTGGTGATCTACAACGACGAGACCATGCTCCCCGCCTTGAAGGAGTACGGCATCGAGGAGGAGGACGCCTATACCTACGGCTACTTCGGCTGCAACGACCCCATCATTCCCAAGAAGGAGGGGGGACTGAGGCAGTTCTGGGTGAACCTGCCCTGGCCTGTAGAGCTGGCCCTGAACGGGGGGGAACCCCTGATGAATGCCGATCAGGTTCCCGAGGGGAACTTCACCCTGCAGGACAGGCTGATCGGCCTGATGTACGGCCCCCTGAGAGGCGTGCAGTCCAGAACCGAAGATATCAAAACCATGGATGACTTCCTGAGGCTCTACCGTGAGAACCTGAGCCTGCTGATGAGGCAGTACCGCGAGGGAATGGAAGAGGACTACAAGGTTGAGAAGAAGTACTGTGCCGGGAAGATCCGCATCGAGGACCTGTTCCTTGACGGCACCATCGATGAGGCTGAGAACTGGATCACCGGCGGAACCAAGTATCACAAGATCATTATGCAGGGAAGCGGCTTTTCCACGGCGGCGGACTCCCTGGCCGCGATCAACAAGGCGGTGTTCCAGGAGAAGCGCTACAGCCTTAAGGACTTGAGGGACGCCATGGCGGCGAACTTCGAGGGTTACGAGGAGATTCATGCCTATCTGAAGAATTGCCCCAAGTACGGCAACGACGTGGATGAGGCCGACGACTTTGCGGGAACCCTGATCGATATCTTCTGCGATGTGATGGACGAGATGAACCGGGAACGAAAGGGGCTGTATACCTACATGCCCACCATCTCCACGGACAGGGACTTCACCATGCAGGGCAAAAAGCTGGGAGCCAGTGCGGACGGGCGGAAGGCCGGAGAAGCTGTGGGAGAGAACCAGTCACCCTCCCTGGGGGCGGACAAGAGCGGCGTGACGGCGCTGTTGAACTCGGCCTCCTCCATCCCCTTCGACCGGATAACCGGAGGCCCGCTGAACGTGATGCTTCATCCCTCGTCGGTGGAGGAGGAAGAGGGGCTTGAGAAGCTGGCGTCCCTGTTCCGGGTCTATATGAGGAAGGGGGGCATGCAGATTCAGTTGAATGTGGTGGGCCATGATGAGCTGGTGGAGGCCCAGAAGCACCCCGAGCGTTACAAGAACCTCTGCGTCAGGGTGACCGGTTATTCGGCCTACTTCGTTCAGATGGGCAAGGTCGCCCAGGACGAACTGATACAGAGGACCGTCAACTTTTAAAAGAACTCGGAACGGGGAGTGATTCGTGTTAAAATTGTGACGGAAAACTTAAGAAAAGGCGGCAGGTGAATGTACAAGGTTTTTCTTGTTGAGGATGAGGAGAATATCAGAACCAGAATCAGAGAGAACTTCGACTGGCAGGGGCATGGACTTGTTCTCGCCGGGGAAGCGGCGGACGGCGAACTGGCCCTGTCGATGATCTATGAGACGGAACCGGATATTCTGATCACCGATATAAAGATGCCTTTTATGAACGGCCTGGAGCTGAGTAACCTGATCCGGAAAAAGATGCCCTGGGTCAAGATCATTATCATAAGCGGTTATGATGATTTTCAATATGCCCAGAAGGCCATCTCCCTGGGAGTGAGCGAATACGTTCTGAAACCCGTGCGGCCCTCTCAGCTGTCAGAAATTCTGAATAAGACCGTCGACAGTCTTGAGGAAGAAAAAAAAAGCATTGTCAAACTGGCCGAGTTTGAGAAGAAACTCCAGGAAACCCTGATCCTCCAGAAAGAGAAATTTCTACTGGAGATCATTATGTACGGGGCAGACCCATCGGATCTCTTTGCCAAGGCGGACTATTTTAATATCAGTCTCAGCGCCCGCTACCATGGTGTTATGATCCTGAAGTTCAGCTCTTCGCCCTCTCTCTCTGTGGACGCTCAGTATATCGAGCTCCTCAAGCTTTCCAAGCTGATAGAGCAGGTTACGGAAAATCAGGAGGATGTCCTGACCACACCCAAAACGATGAATGAGATCCTCTTTCTCCTCTCTGCCTCTCAGGAGGAGGAGCTGGTGGAAAGGATGCTCCTCCTGGCTAACAAGTTGAAGGAGCAGTGCGATCGTATGCTGGAGGGGAGCGTCAGGATAGGGCGGGGCGAGGTATGCACAAGAATCACATCTCTTTCGGAGTCCTATAAAGGTGCGGAGAAGGCTCTGGAATACAGCTTTCTGTTTAACAGCCGTGAGATTATGGCCGAGGAGGATATTAGTCATATCGGTCTTATGGAATCGGGTGTCCTGGATATCAAATCGGATATCCTTATGAGTTTTCTCAAGTTCAGCAGGATAGAGGATATAGATGGCTTTCTCGACGAATATCTTGTTCTTCTGCAGAACTCTCACTACAGAGGGAAGTTCCTGATTCGCTTTGTCTACTTCTTTATTCTTATCAGTGCAGGACGCATGGTGGAGAGCCTGTCCGGCGTTCCCCGCGAGGTTATCCCCGAGCTGGATTCTCTGGATGATGATCTGCTGGAGATGGAAGATGTCGGCGCCTTCAAGCAGAAGGTGGCTGTCATTTTGCAGGAGGTCATCAGTTTCCGGACCTCCCGTAACTTCAGCAAGTATAGAAAACCAATAGAACGGGCCAAAAGCTATATAGAGGATAACTTCACAAATCCCAATATTTCTCTTCAGGAGGTGGCGGATGTCGCCAGCTTCAGTGCCTGCCGATTCAGCACCATATTCAAGCAGGAGACGGGAGAAACCTTTTCCAACTTCCTGACGAAAACCAGAATCAACAAGGCCATGGAGTATCTCAAGACGAGCTCCATGCAGTCCCTGGAGATTTCACAGGCGGTAGGATATAATGATTCTCATTACTTCAGTTCCATTTTTAAGAAGGTCTGCGGGGTCTCTCCGACCCAGTTCAGGGAGCAGATAGGATAGTAAGGACAGTACCTGATCAGTAGTACAGATCGACATTCTCTTTATTGATGATTCTTGTTGAGGTCATTTCAAACTCTTCAAGAGGAATCCCCCTGATACTGTCGATTAGTCTCCGGACCACCAGAGTGCCCCAGCGGTACTGCTCCTGGGCTATGGTGACGCTTACGATTCCATCCCTGATGCCCTTGATGGTTTCAGGCATGTCCTCCGAGACAATAAGGTGCTGTCTCAGTCCCCGTGATTTCCAGACGAGGATGGCCGAAGGCCCTGCTTCCGCATCCAGTCCCACAAGAGCATCGAAGTCGGGATGGGCCTCTATCATGGCTTCTATACTGGCCACAGTTTTTTCGCTGTTTCCGTAACCGGAGCTTACCTCCAGTATCTCTATGCCGGGGTAGGAGCTCAGGGTCTCCCGGAGCCCCTTGAGTCTCTGATTCAGGTTCAGCTGGGTGGGAACTCCCTGGCTGACTATAATCTTTCCCTCTCCCTTCAGAGCCTCGGCAGTCAGCCTCCCGAGCTGTCGACCCTGTTTCCAGTTGTCGGTGCTTATAAAGGAGAGTCTTGAACTCTGGGGAGCATCCGTATCGAAGCAGACCACGGGGATACCGTTCTCCGTCGCCCTGTCTATCACAGGGCTAAGGGCCTTCGGATCGAAGGCCCCGATACCTATGCCGTCTACGCCGGAATCGATGAGTTTTTCCATCATCCCGATCTGTTCTTCAACGCTGAAATCCCGGGGGCCCATAAGGACGACATTGACTGAAAGTTCTTCCGCCTTCTCCCGAACACCCTTGCGGGTCTGCTCAAAAAAGGGGTGCATCAGGGGGAAAACGATAGCCAGGGTCAGATCACTCTTCTCCGTTTCAACGATCCGGTCTGTTACCGGAGCTGGCTCCAGCTGGGGGATATTTTCCACCCTGGCCCTGCAGGAGACCGTTATGAATATCAAGGTAATGAGAAGAATCCGCTGAGTCGAGGCTTTCAAGGATCGAAGCATAACTATTAATAAAGTCCTTTCCGGGAGTTGTCAAATTAAATTCTTTTCATCCCCGGAAGGGATTTCTCCATAGGCGGGAAAAATAATCAACCTCTTTCAGAAAAGGAAACAGCCCGTCTTATGGGGACGGGTAAAAGGTGTTACTTATTGAAAAAAAGCTTAACCCTATGGGAAATCATTTTGGATGTACAAGCGGGTGGTAAGCTGTTACATTGTAATTTAAGAGAATAACTTTCCGGGCCGTTTTCAGGCACGGAATCCGCGGGAGTTCCGATATCAAGTTAAGCAGTAAATTCACAATACTTTTTATCATCGTCGGCATCGTACCTCTCACTCTCTCCGGTTTTATCTCCTATACGATCTATCAAAGAAACATCCGAGAGCTGACCATTGATTCTGCTGTTCAGAATGTGGAGATCAAAGGTCAGGAACTGGAAAACCTTTTTGTCAATGGAGAGCTCTTTCTGAAAATGGGGGATGATCAGAGGCTTGTCTTTTTTATCGAGGATGAGGCCGATACCTTTCAGTCTGCAAAAGAGATTCTGACCATGTTCCGGCTCTACAGGAACAGCAGCGCCTATGAAAAGCTTGTCAAGAATATCTATATCATCGGTCTTAACGGAAAGTGCATAAGCGAAAGAAAGGGGCTCTATTACAAGGAAACCGGAGAGATCAGGGAGAATCCCTATCTGAAGCAGATTCTGGAAATGCCTGATCAGATCTCCATTCTTCCCGAGCACTTTCCTGATTACGATCAGGATCGGCAGTCGGACAATGTTTTCTCCATGGGGAAGGTTTTCTATAATAATATTACCCTGGAACCCGTAGGCATCATCATGATCGACATGGACAGGGATGAGATATTCAGACAGTACTCAAGTTACCGTTTCTTTGATATCGGAAGGATATCCCTGGTCTGCGGAGAGACCCCGCCGCAGGAGCTTCAAATCCAGGATCTCGACGGCTGGAAGGAGTTTATGGACAGGGGAAAGGGGATACCCATCAGTTCCGGCTTTACAAACAATGGTGATGTTCAGACCCTCTATGTGAGTTACCGCACACGTTATCCGGACCTGTCCATACTGGGCAGCATTTCGGTCAATCATCTCTTCAGCGGGGTCCGGAAGGCCAGAAACCTTTTCCTGGCTTTCTTTCTTCTCTCAGGATTGCTGATCTATCTTGTCTACTATATCATCTCCTACGGGCTGATGAAGCCTCTGGAAGAGGTCAGGGAGAACATGATCAAAGCCGCCCTGGGTAATTTCAATGCCTCCCATAAGCATTATCTCTGGAATATGATTCCCGATATCTCCAGAAGTTCCGATATGATGATGCTGGATCTTCAAACCTATATCGATAAGACCGATGAGGAGCATCGGAAGTATCTTGATGCTGAACTTCGGGCCTATCAGGCGCAGATAAATCCTCATTTTCTTTACAATACCCTGGATACCATACTCTGGTCGGCCGTGGATCAGGGGAACAAGGAGATTGAGGATCTGGTCTATGATATGTCCCAGTTCTTCCGGATCTCCCTGAGCAAGGGAGCGGAGTTTATCGATGTAAGAGAGGAGATCGAGTGCATCACAAGCTATCTGAAGATCCAGAAGCTCCGTTATGCCAGCGTTATGGACTTCTCCATATATGTGGAGGAGGAGATGAAAAACTGCCGGATGCTGAAACTGCTGCTGCAGCCGGTGGTGGAGAACGCCCTCTATCATGGCCTTAAGAACAAGAGGAGCCTGGGCAAAATCATCGTCCGGGGGATACGTAAGGATGACAGGCTCATCTTTACGGTAAGAGATACGGGAATCGGAATCCTCGAAAAAAGACTGGAGGAGCTGAACAGGCAACTAGAGAATCCTCATGAGTACTCGAATTCTGCCGAAACAGGCGTGGGTATTCTCAATGTACAGAGCCGGATCAGGATGAAATACGGCCAGGGATATGGTATGACTCTCTCCAGTGTTCACGGAGAGGGTACCACGGTAGAGATTGTCATTCCCATTCTCTCCTCTGAAAGCTCTGTAAACTAGACTGAAAATTCCTTTTCCCATTTCCCTGTCAGATTGTATTTTTCTTTTCTCTTTATCTCTTTTTTTCTGCGGATTCTCCCTTAAACGGGATCTGTTTAAAATATTCCACCCCTATAAAAAATAAATCCACTTCCTCCGCTCTGACGGAGCTCCGTTGAATTAAGGACCATATATTAGCGAAAAATCATCAACGGATTTAGAATCAGACTCCATTTACGGCTGAAATATGTGGCCTCATACTTTTCATAGAAAAATTAAGTGAGGTTTCTGGAATGGCTAAGTTTTCTAAGATATTAAGAGATAATAATATCGTATTCATTGTCATTATTCTTGCAGTCGTTTTTTATATTTTTAATCCCCGTTTTCTAAGTCTTGAGAATGTTACGGCCATAACGAGGCAGATCGTTCCCATCGGTTTTCTCGTACTCGGTCAGTTCTTCGTGATCGTATCGGGGAATATCGACCTTTCCATGGGAATGCTTTCAGTGCTGCTTTCAATCATTCTCGGAGTCGTATTCGGGACCAGTGGAATGGTACTGCCCGGTGTTCTGATGGTTCTCTTTTCATCACTGCTTTTCGGTTATTTCAACGGTATCTTTGTGGGCAAAGTTAAAATCCCCGCCTTTATAGTCACCCTTTCGACCCTTTTCGTAGCCACTGGCCTGTCCGGGATCGTTATCCCCAGGGGCAAGATGATATTTCTGACCCATCAGTTCTTCAAGTTCTGGGGAAGCGCGAAAATCTTCGGAGTCTATTACTCATTCCTGGTAATGATTCTGATGTTTGTGGTCGCCTATTTCTTTTACAACCATACAAAGTACGGCGCCTATATCGTTGCCATCGGGGATAACGAAAACAATGCCAAAATGGTCGGAATCAATGTCGAAAAGATGAAGATCATCATCTTTATGATTTCCGGTTTCTTCAGCGGAATGGCTGGAATTATCATCTCGTCCCGCATGGGCTTTGTTCAGCCGGGACTTGACGGTACAGGCATGTTGATGGATGCCATCACGGCCATCATCATAGGGGGAACCCTGCTTTCCGGTGGAAAGGGAAAGATCGGAGGCATCTTCTGGGGACTCTTGTTTATCGGAATTATCAATAACAGTCTGAACCTGCTGAATGTTCAGGATATCTGGCACCAGGTTTTCAAGGGACTGGTCATTATCGGAGCTCTGGCTATGAACTGGATGATCGTGAAGAAAGACATTTCCGAACGGAATCTGACCCAGGCCGCATAGTACATAGAAATCAAAAAGCAAAAGGGAGGAGGTAAGCACATGTATCCGGCTGTTTCAAAAAGGGGACAGCATAGATAAAAGAATTTTCCAAAACATCATTTTCACTATCAGGAGGAAAAGAATGAAACTGAGTAAAGGAATCAAAAAATTAACCGTAGTCGCTCTGGCACTGTTCATAGGGATGACATCTTTTCTGGGTGCCGAAGGGCAGAAGGATGCACCGGCCGCAAGCACTGAGGATACCCTGGATATCGTATTTATCAACGATGGTCATGTGGCACCCTATCATGTCGCCTGGCTGACCGGTTTTGAAGATGCCATCAAGGCTTATAACAGGGAATTCGGCAATGTATCCGGATACTGGCTCAGTGCTGAAGGCAGCCTGGAAAAGATGATTCAGCAAACCGAGGCCACCATCAATGAAGAGCCCGATATCATGTTCGTAAACGCCATCAATACCAAGGCCTTCGAGCCCCTTATCAAGAAGGCCCAGGACAAGGGTATCGTATGGGTCGCCGTTCACAGTCCCATGGATTCTGCAGACTACAGCTTCACCCTGGGTGATGTGGAGAACGGCTATAACCAGGGTCTGGCTCTAGGGGCCTACTACAACGGAAAAGCCAAGGTCGGTGTCATGCTCGGTCAGGCCGGAAATCCCTCGGGAGAAGCAAGACGGGAAGGAATCCTGAAGGGGCTTGCCAAGTACCCCGGAGTCGAAGTCGTGGCTGAACAGCCCGCAGACTGGGATACCATCAAGGCTCAGTCCATCGCGGAGAACTGGTTCACCCAGTTTCCCGAACTGGATGCCATCTCCGGAGTTACCGACGCCTATCTCTACCCCTCAATCGCCATTGCCGAGAACAGAGGAATCGAAGATGTGACCTTCTGGGGATATGACGGAGACTCTGCCATTCTGGATCAGTTCAGCAACGGTAAGGTTAAGGCCGACATCCTGCTCAGCGGAACCAGAGAAGGATGGAACTTTGTACAGATGGCCTACAAGATTGCCAACGGCATGCCCGTAGACAAGGTCTACAACTTCTACACCCCCATCGTTCTGGGAAAAGAGACATACGATATCTGTCTGAAAAACGGATTTCCCAAGGACATCGAGGTTTATCTGGTGGAAGACGCCATGGAGGTTTCAGAAAAGGGTTACCTGGAATTCGGTCCTGATTCTGTTAAATAAGGTTTAACTATGCTGGAGGGGCCGCGGACGGCTCTCTCCGGTATTTCATTTGGAATTAAAGGATAGCTTAATGGACTTAGCAAAAATTCAGAATATTATTAAGGTCCGGTCGGGAAACTCGAGCAGATCACGGTATATCTTTCTTTCCGGTCTGATTATTCTGCTTTCAATATTCTTCAGTATCGCGAATCCCAACTTTCTGTCGATTGTGAATATCGGAATTCTGCTGCGCAGCATCTCCGTACTTTTCCTGATCAGTATGGGCATGAGTTTTGTGCTGATCAGCGGCGGAATAGATCTCTCCGTCGGCTCAAGCGTCGCCTTCTCCGGAGGAGTCGGTGTCGTCATTCTTACAACGACGGGAAATCCCTTTCTGGCAACCCTGGGAGCCCTGGCTGCGGGAGCCCTGATAGGGTTTATCAACGGTTACTTTGTGGGCAAGCTGGATCTCAGCCCCTTTATGATCACCCTCGCCACCATGGCTCTAGCCAGAGGACTGGCCCTTGTTATGTATAAAGCGGATGCCATTGCCGTAAACAATGAGCTTTTTCTATGGCTGGGAAAGACAAGTATCGGAGCCTTCCCCATAGTCATCGTTTTTGACGTTCTTGTCTTCTTCGTACTTTTCTATTTACTGAACAGGAATATCTTCGGCCGGGACGTCTACTCCATCGGCTGTAATAAGGATACGGCCTTTCTGCTGGGCCGGAATGTGACCGGGATCACGGTCAAGGTCTATATGCTCTCCGGTCTTCTGGCGGGTATCAGCTCCATCATCACCGTGGGAAGAGTTTCCTCCGGTCAGCCCTGGGCCGGACTCGGACTCGAGTTTGATGCCATTACGGCTGTTATTATCGGCGGCACCAGCCTGGACGGCGGAGAGGGCAGTCTTGTAGGAACGATATTCGGAGTGATCTTTTACGGCATCATCATCAACGGTCTGATTTTGACAGGTGCGAATCCCTATCTTCAGAGTATCGCCAAGGGGCTGATACTGCTGATCGTGGTCTGCCTGGACCGTCTAGGCGGCGAACTAAAAACGAATGTGAGGTAAGTTATGGCGGCCAAAGTCATTGAAATGAAGAATATTTCAAAGAGTTTCTACAATACAAGGGCTCTTCAGCATGTTGATTTTACCTGCCGGAGCGGTGAAGTTCACGCAGTGGTTGGTCTGAACGGAGCGGGAAAGTCCACCCTGATCAACACCCTGGGAGGAGTCATCCTCAAGGATGAGGGAGAGATCCTTCTGAACGGCAAAGCTATCGAGATAAAGACTCCCATCGATGCGGATGGCCATGGAATAAGCATTATTCACCAGGAGTACTCCCTTATCAACGAGCTGAGCATCGTTAAAAACATCTTTCTGGGAAAGGAGATCTTCAAAAAGGGCGGCCTCTTTCTGGATTATCGGAAAATGGAAGAGCAGGTGGACGTACTGCTCAGGCGTTTCGATCTGGACCTGAACCCCCGGATGCTGGTAAAGGATCTTAACTCGGGAGAAAAACAGTTCATCGAAATCATCCGCGCCATCATGTCCGACTCCTGGCTGATCGTCATGGATGAGCCCACTTCCGCACTGTCGGAGAAGGATAAGCTGAAGCTTTTCGAGTTTATTGAAAAACTGACCAGAGAGGATATCGGAATCATCTATATCTCCCATCATATGCCCGAAATCTTCGGTATTTCCGATGAGGTCACCATAATGGCGGACGGCCAGAAAAAGGGAACCTACCGTATCAAGGAGACCACCGAGAATGACGTCATCACTCAGATGATCGGTGAGGATCTGAAGCAGTTTATCAAACCGGAAAAACACCATATCGGCGATGATATTCTAGAGGTGAAGAATCTGAATCTTCCCGGTTCCTACAGGGACATCAACTTCACTGTGCGAAAGGGGGAGATCGTTGTTCTGACAGGACTGCGCGGCTCGGGATGTTCCGAGGTCGCACGTACTCTTTACGGGCTGGAAGACAGTGCCTCGGGCGAGGTTATGTTTCACAACGCCCCCCTGAGTCTGAAGGCCGGTCCCGGGGATAAGATCAAGAAGAATATCGGATTTGTTTCGGCTAACAGGGATAAGGACGGGATCCTGCCTGTCCTATCGGTCAAGGATAATATCTCCCTGCCCTATATCGATAAGATGAAGTTCCCTCTGGGATTTGTGAATGAGGCCAGGGAAAAGTCCATTGTCAATACAGCCATCAAAGAGACGACTCTCAAGACCGAGAGTCCCGAGTGTCTGATCAAATTCCTGAGCGGAGGAAACAAGCAGAAGGCCTGTTTCGGAAGATGGCTGGATGATGATCTTGAGCTCCTTATTCTTCAGGAACCCACTAGGGGGGTAGATGTCCATGCCAAGGCCGAGATCTACAGGATCATCGAGGAGCTCTCGGAGAAGGGAGTCACTGTTGTTATTGTCTCCTATGAGGTGGATGAGGTCCTGATCTGCGCCGATCGGGTTCTGGTTCTTTTTGAAGGAAGAATCGTATCAGACTGCAGCAAGGACGATATCAAGAAGGATAAGATCCTGGCCGGAATCGCGGGGGTGACAAAGTAAAATCCTGCGGCTGCACGCTTATGAACAGTGCAGCCGATCAGGCCCATTTTTGATATCTTCAGGTTCTTTTTACACATGTTCGTATGGAAAAACTGCCCTTAAACTTGAATTAACAACAAAAAAACGGAGGAATTACTATGATACGAACAGGAAAGATCCTTGCAGCGACCCTGATTCTGTGCGCCCTTACGGCACTGCCCGTCTTCGCAGCCGGCGGACAGGACGGCGGAAGCGCCGATAAAAGCTATTCACTGAGGATGGGACTGATTTCAGCGGAAACCCACCCCGTAACGGTCGCATCCAAGTCATTTGCTGAAAAAGTTAAGGAGAGAACCGGCGGTAAGATTCAGATTGAAGTCATCCCCGGCGGCGCCCTGGGCGGCGAAGTTGAGATGCAGGATATGATGTCCGAGGGCGTTCTGGATCTGGCCTCCATCGGAAATGCCATTCCCATCACCTTCAACTCCGAATTTCAGATTCTTCAGATGCCCTTTATTTGGGACAGCACCGAACAGATGCTGGCCTTCGCCAACAGCGACATTCAGGGATCCATGAATGAAAAGTACCGGCAGGCAGCGGGAATCAAGGTTCTGGCTTCCAACTGGGACCAGGGACTCAGAAACCTCGTTTCCAAACGTCCCGTCCAGAATGTCTCCGACTTCAAGGGACTTAAGATCCGTGTTCCCCAGGTCCCCGCATGGGTCGATGTCTGGGAGATGCTGGGATGCAACGTCGTCGTTCTGGCCTGGCCCGAGCTCTACTCCGCCCTTCAGCAGGGCGTGGCCGACGCCGCAGAACCCCCTCTCTACTGGATCAACGCCGCTTCTCTTCAGGAGCAGGCCAAACATGTTACCTTTACCGGTCACATCATGTACTACAACCACGTTATGATGAATGACAAGCTGTTCAGCTCCCTGCCTGCCGAGTACCAGACCATCCTGATGGAAGAAGCCTATGCAGCCGGTCTGATGCAGTCGAAAATGGTTCAGGATTCCGAAGCCGAGCTGAAGAACAAACTGTCAGGTGACGGTGTCAGCTTCTATGACATTGACAAGAAGGCTGTCGCCGAGATTACAAGACCCGTTTACAAGAAATGGGAGTCCTCCTACGGTGCAGAACTGCTGGAGAAGGTTCTGGATTTCAAGGAAAAGAACTGATCCCTTTCCGGGGTCTGCAGAAAAAGCTCCGGGCCTGGGTTCGGGGCTTTTTTTAAAGGATAGTTAAAATGTCAAATGAAAATAAATTTGGAAATGTTCTGATGAAGATCTTCCGTGCCGTCCTGATCATCCTTCTGGTCAGTACGGTTGTTCTGGTGTTGATTCAGGTCTTCTCCCGCTATGTGGTTCAGAAGAATGTCCGGGGTGTGGAAGAACTGGCCAGGCTGACTCTGGTCTGGGGATGTTTTATGGGGACCGCTTATGCCGTCCTCAGCAAAGAGAATATCACCGTGGATGTTCTGGACTTCAAGTCGCCCCGTGTTACAGCGGGGATCACACTGCTGACCATCGCCGTTATGATCTTTGTGGGTTCCGTCATGGTGGGGCCCGGAATCCTCTATGTTCGGAAATACTGGGTCTTTCCCGATTACAGCACGGCGACCCTAATGCCCAGAAGCCTTTTTTACCTTCCCGTACCGGTCTGCGGTCTTTTCGTTCTGGGAAAGAATCTCTCTGATCTTGTCGCTTTTATCAAGCGCGGAAAAACTGGAGGCTCCCTATGATGCTTTTAATGCTTCTTATCCTCATCGCCACCATCATACTGGGCATTCCCGTGGCCTTCGCCCTGGGCTTCGCCTCCCTGATTACCATACTGGTCAACGGCATTCCCTTTTCCGTATTTATTCAGAACCTCACTCTGGGGGTGAACTCATTCCCCCTTCTGGCGGTCCCCTTCTTTATTCTGGCGGGAAAGCTGATGAATACCTCGGGAATTACCGAGAGGATCTTCCGTTTTGTGAACTACTTCGTAGGACCCATCCGGGGCGGACTGGGGCAGGTGAACATCCTCTCCTCTCTGATTTTCGCAGGAATGTCCGGTGCGGCCACCGCCGATGCGGCGGGACTGGGGATGATCGAGATCAAGGCCATGAAGGACGCGGGATACGATCCCGACTTCAGCGTGGCCATCACCGCGGCCTCCGCCACCATCGGTCCCATCATTCCCCCGAGCATCATCATGGTTATCTACGGCCTCTCCGCCGAGGTCTCCATCGGAAGGCTGTTTGTGGGCGGGATCATTCCCGGACTGCTGATGACCCTCTCCCTGATGGTTCTGACCTATATCATTGCGGTGAAGCGCAGGTATCCCCGTGAGGAAAAAGCCCCTGCAAAGGTCGTTCTTATCAGCTTTTTCAAGGCCTTTCCCGCCCTTATGGCCCCTGTTGTCATTATCGGCGGTATTCTGGGCGGTATCTTTACGGCTACCGAGGCCGGTGCCATCGCCGTCGTCTACGCCCTGCTTATCGGCGCCTTCGTCTACAGGGAGCTGACCTGGAAGGGGCTGATCAACATCCTTTTCGAGAGCATGATCACCACGGCTGTCATCATGATCATCATCGGTTCCGCCGCCGTGTTCGGCTGGCTTCTTACCTATTACAGGATCCCCGCTCTGGCGGCACAGGCCCTGCTCTCCATCTCCACCAATCCCCTGGTGATCACCACCCTTCTGGTTGTGATGTACCTCTTTCTGGGCTGTATCATGGAAGCGGCGGCCATTGTCGTTATGACGGTTCCCGTCGTTGCTCCGCTGTTGACCCAGCTGGGTGTGGACCTGGTGGCTTTCGGGGTTATCGTGGCGGTCTGTATGTCCATCGGGACCCTGACGCCGCCCCTGGGAATTGTGATGTACATCCTCTGTGATATCGCCGAGGTCAGGATCGTCCACTATATGCGGGTTATCTGGCCCTTCCTGGCAGCCCTGTTGGCGGTCATCCTGCTGATGGTGCTGTTTCCGGGAATCATAACCTTCCTGCCCGATCTCTTTCTTGGAACTTAGGAGTTTGTAAATGAAAAAGCCGCTGGATCATATTCTTGTGCTGAATTTCAGCCAGTATCTGGCCGGACCCTGGGCCGCTGTTAAACTGGCAGATCTGGGGGCCCGGGTTATCAAGATTGAGCGGCCCGGCGGAGGAGACAACAGCCGCCGCCTTCTCCTTTCCAATCTGGTGATAGACGGGGACAGCACGGTCTTTCACTCTATGAACAGGGGCAAAGAGAGCTATACGGCGGATCTGAAGTCGAAAGCCGGTCTGGAAAAGGTCCGGAATCTGGTCCGTCAGGCGGATGTGCTGATTGAGAACTTCAGGCCCGGAGTTATGGATAAGATCGGTCTGGGCTATGAGGCGGTGCGGGAGTTGAATCCGGCACTGGTCTATTCCTCCGTCACCGGTTACGGTTCCGGCGGGCCTCTCAAGGATAAGCCGGGACAGGATCTACTGGTTCAGTCCCTTACCGGCATCCCCTGGATGAATGGCAACGCCGATCAGCCCCCCGTCCCCCTGGGCTTTCCGGTGGTTGACGAGTTTACCAGTGCCAATCTGGTACAGGGAATTCTTGCGGCGCTGATAAAACGTTCAAAGGACTCGAAGGGCGCCCGGATTGAAATAAGCCTACTGGAATCGGCTCTGGACTTCCAGTTTGAGGTGCTCACGGTCTTTCTGAACAACGGGGGTGTCCTTTCAGAGCGTTCCGGGGTGAATAACGCCCATAACTTTCTGGGAGCCCCCTACGGAATTTATGCCACATCAGACTCTTTTATAGCTCTGTCCATGGGCTCTCTGACCAGGCTGGCCGAACTGCTGGGTTGTGATGCCCTGAATGACTACAGCGATCCGGAGTCCTGGTTTGTCAGGAGGGATGAGATCAAGCTCCTGCTGGCGGACCACCTGAAGACGGACACGACTGCCGCCTGGCTGGGACGCCTCGAGCCGGCGGACTACTGGTGTGCTCCCGTATTGAATACGGAAGAGATCATGAAGCATGACGCTGCCGTTTACGCCGATATGGTTCAGGATATTGTCCGCAGTAATGGAGCGGTGGTCAGGACAACCCGTTCTCCCCTGAGAATCGATGGCGAAAAGCTTTTCAATCCGGCCGCTTCTCCGGTGCTTGGCGAACATACGGAAGCCATAGACCGGGAATTCAGCCTTTAACAGGAGGAGCTATGATTGATCTGAAAGGGATGACCTGGTCTCATGAGCGGGGTATCCGTCCCATGGAAGCGGCTTCCCGGGCTTTTTCGAAAATCCATCCGGAAGTCCGGATCAGCTGGGATGCCCGTTCACTTGCCGACTTCGAACTCTATCCACTGGATCAACTGGCTTCCCGCTATGATCTTCTCATGATTGACCATCCTCATATCGGGGCGGCTGTGGCTCAGAATCTTCTGTTGGATCTGGAGGATCTTCTGGAATCCGATTATCTGAAGGATCTGGAGGATAACAGCGTCGGGCTCTCCTATAAGAGTTATCATTGGGATGGAAAGCAGTGGGCCCTCCCGGTGGATGCGGCAGCACAGGTTTGCGCATACCGAAGAGATCTCCTGAAGGGGAGAGAACTGCCGGTATCCTGGGAGGAACTTTTAAGCCTTGGGAACGGTGCCGGATTCTCTATGGCAGTCCCCTTTGTTCCTGTGCACGCCTATTCCAGCTTCTTCACCCTCTGCAGTCAGTTCTCCTCCAGACCGTTCTGGAGCGATGGAACTCCCCTGGACAGGGAGACGGGCTGCCAGGTTCTGGCGCTGTTAAAGGATCTGCTGTCCCTGTCTCATCCCGACTCTTACGAGATGGATCCCATCGCTGTTCTGGACAGGATGAGCTCCGCTCACTCAATCGCCTATGTCCCTCTTGTCTACGGGTACTCCAACTATGCCCGGGAGGGGTATGGGGCTCACTGTGTGGAGTTCGGAAATATACCTTCCGCTACAGGCTCTCCCGAAGGGAGTATGATAGGCGGGGTAGGATTGGCCGTCTCTTCCAGATGCAGGGAAACGAGTCTGGCCGCAGAGTTCCTGAAGATGACGGGGAGTGCAGAATTTCAGACTGGGGAGTTTTTCCGAGAAGGGGGACAGCCGGGTCACAGGAGAGCCTGGATCAGTCCGGAGCTGAACGGGGCCTGCCGCAATTTCTTTATCAATACCCTGGAGACTCTGGATGCCGGTTCCATGCGTCCCCGTTTTGAAGGCTATATCGCTTTCCAGGGAGAAGCGGGGACTCGAATCAGGGATTTTATTCGAGACGGAAGGGGGAATCCTGTCAGGTTTGTCGATGAACTGAATACCCTTTTCGGGAACAGCCGCAAAGGCAGCGGTCAGGAGGATTCATATGGAAGGTCGTATTGATTTTACAAGGACGGGGGCTGTCGGTACTCTTACCATAAACCGTCCTGAGAAGATGAATTCCATAACGAAGGAGATGGCGGAACAGCTTCACATTCTGGCAGAAGAAATCAACAGGGACAGAGGAATCAGGGTTGTTATCCTGAAGGGGAAAGGAGAGAGGAGCTTTTCTACAGGAAGTGATCTTAGGCTTTTTGACCG
Organism: Oceanispirochaeta sp.; assembly: GCA_963556075.3. Lineage (GTDB taxonomy): Bacteria > Spirochaetota > Spirochaetia > DSM-2461 > DSM-2461 > Oceanispirochaeta. Next base: position 2,102,014 of record CAUVYB020000002.1, read on the forward strand.
CTACGGCTCCTCCTTTGAACTGAGAAACAGGCAAGACTATTGCGACGCCGTCAGGCGCATCAGGAAGCCTGTTGTTTCTCTTATCCGCGGATATGCCCTGGGGGGAGGATTCGAACTGGTCCTGTCGACGGACATCAGAATCGCCTCCGATAACGCCCTCTTTGCCGTTTCTGAAGTCAGCAGGGGCTGGATTCCCGGTAGCGGTCTTCTGCAGATATTGAGCCGGAATATCGGATACCATAAAGCGGCGGAGCTGACTTTCACGGCCCGCAGGGTGGATGCGGCAGAGGCTCTGGAGTACGGTTTTATCAACAGGGTACTGCCGGTTTCCGAGATAGACGCCTATGTCGGTAAGATGGCCCTTGAAATGTCAGAATTTTCCCCCTTGGCCATGGAGCTTGCCAAAGAGGATCTGAGGGCTTCTCAGAATATGTCTCTGGAAGCGGGGCTCCGCTATGAACGGGATCTGGCTGCCTTCAGCATGTGCAGCAGGGACAGCCGTGAGGGGATTGCAGCGTTTAAAGAGAAACGCAAGCCTGAGTTTACAGGAGAATAGGCTCTGTCCCGTTTTTGACAACATTATTGAAAAGCCGTCGGTATTCCGACGGCTTTTCATCTTTCAGCTCCTGGACAAAGGGCACTCCATTAGCGCTTATTTCAGTTTGATAAACATCAGCTTTGCTGCTTTTTCGCCGGGAATCCAGCCGTGATAGGTCTCCGGAGCGAACAGCAGATAATCGCCCCGGCTGACTTTCCGCCTGGAATCGATTTCTCCTTTGCTGTTACCCAGGATGAGTTCCAGGGAGCCTTCGGCAACGTAACCAAGCCAGTTTACATCTCCTCCGCTATGCAGGGGATTCTCAACTGCCCCCCCATCGCAAGCCAGGATAATACAGTCCACTCCGGCCCGGGAGGCGGTATAACTGGAAAGATACCAGCCTTCCAGCCCTTCTATCGGTTCCAGCGCAGGAGCTTCCATGTCTGCAGCCTGGGCCATATCATCACAGTTGGTAATATCCAGCAATTGAATCATCTTTATCTCCTCATTGAACGGTTCTCTTTCGGTCAGTAAACGCCGTATTCCCTGGCGGTTTCCCACATGGCCAGCATATTTTCGATCGGGACGCCCCACTGCAGGGTATGAACCTGGGCAAATACGAAGCCTCCGCCGGGCATCAGGATATCCAGCTGTTTTTTCGTTTCATCTATCACATCCTGTACGCTTCCGTAGGGAAGGACTTTCTGTGTTTCAATGCCCCCTCCCCAGAAGGTCAGCTCTTTCCCGAATTCTCTTTTCAGAGTGGCGGGATCCATATCCTCAGCCGTATACTGCAGGGGATTGAGAATCTCCACGCCCACATCGATCAGGTCGGGAATGATCTTTCTTATGCTGCCGCAGGAGTGCATCATCATCCTCACATGGGGGGCTCTGGATTTGATGAAGTCTACCAGTCTTTTAAGCCGCGGCTTTATGTGTTCCCTGTACATATCGGGAGAGATCAGGAGGTTCAGCTGGGTTCCCATATCATCCAGTTCCTTGACGATGTCTATCTGATTTCCGAACCGGCTCAGAACAGCCTCCCAGAACTCCATCTTCATCTCCAGCATCCTGTCCAGCAGGTAGAAGGCCTTCTCGTCTCCCAGGGCCAGGGACATCAGAAACTGGTCATATCCCATCAACTGATTGCACATCTGGAAGATCCCGTTGCCGAAACAGTTATCGAAGACGATCGGGTATTTCCCGTTTTCCGACAGTTCGGGGATCTTTTCGTCAAGCCCTCTGAAGCGTCTCTCGTCCGCAGGGTCGGGAAAGGGATAGGACTTTATTTCATCCAGATCCAGTTGGGCCAGAGGATGTTGATACATGTCGTAATAGAGGCCTTCCTCTACGGGCTTCCGCCAGCCTATGCCGAACTCGTCTTTTATCTGAATATACTCTCCGCTTTTTTCGGCTTTCGGTTTTTCAGGTGGTTCCGGGTTGACTCCCCGGATATCGGAGCCCGTAAACTCCTGAAGCTCTTTGTCGACATGAGCAAACTGAGCGGTGAGAAGCTTGGTTCCTATGGCTTTGTCCGTACAGAGTCCCAGATGTTCTTTCAGAGCCTCGTAAGCCTTTATATGAATCGTTGTTTCCATGGTCGCCCCGAAGTCTATGGGGACCCGGTCGGCTTCTTTATGATCTAATGCCGCGAATACTCGTTCTCTGGATGTCATCAATTTATCTTTCTCCCTTTTGTATATTCAGAATAACTCCTTGCAAGGGGACAGAACATGTCAGAACAGGGTCAGAAGATACAGCAATACGACTTTATTTACAGAGCTCCTTTCCTATACTAAAATTACAGCCATGGACGATGCCCTGAAACTGAACGGATTTCCACTGAAAGACAGTTCTCTCTTTCTTGACAAGGACAGGGACTTCTTCTTTCCCGAGACCGGTGGCAATGAGGGGTTTTCCGTGGTCTGGGGCAACTATAACAAGTGCAGCCGGGAGTACAAGATCTCCCGGCAGGATTACCCCTACTTCGCTCTTGAGTATATCATCAGCGGCCGGGGAGGATTCCGCTGCAATGATACGGAGTGGGAGCTGCTTCCGGGAATGGTTTTCTCCTTCGCTCCCCATGTCTCCCACAGCTACTGGTCCTCCTGTGAGGATCCTCTGGAGAAGATCAGTGTGATCTTCTCCTGTCCTCAGAACCTGCCCATCTATTCGGCATTGATGGAACTGACAAATCGGGCATATTTTGTGGATGCGGGGCAGAAGATCTTTGAGATATTCTCTTTTATTCTGGAGGAGGGTGTTGGAAACAGCGACTCGGCCAGGCAGATTATCAATCATCTTACCCAGGTCCTGATCCTGCGCATAGAGAGGGGAGAGAACGAGGGGCAGAGCTATAATCCCTCCTATGCGTCCTTTCTTCGCTGCAAGCAGTACATCGAAACCTGCGGCAGTCAGAAAACTCCCGTCTCCGAGATTGCAAAGGAGTGCAATATCGACAGTTCCTATATGAACAGATTGTTTCAGAAATATATGAACTGCTCCTCCAGCAACTATCTCTCACGGATACTGATACAGAAGTCCATGGATCTGCTGAAGGACAGTGAGATGCCTATCAAGGATATCGCCTCCCGTCTGGGATTTACCAATCCCTACCACTTTTCGGCGTTCTTCAAGAAGCATGTGCTTGTGTCTCCCCGGGAGTTCCGGAAGATCCGGAACAGCGGAGAGTGTGAAGAGACGTAATGTTTTTTAATCGCCTGCCAGAAGGGCTCTGATTCCCGCCTCGGCCAGAGCCTCATCCTCTTCCTGACTCATGCCGCTGACCGCCACGGCGCCGATGTACGCGCCCTCTACTACGATGGGAACGCCTCCTCCCAGGCCGGTGTAGCGCGGATCACCCAGGTCTGTAATCCCGAATTCGAAGTTCCGGGAGTTCTCCCCCAGGGAAGCACTGGTCTGTCTGTCCCGCACCGCCGTAAAGGCCTTGTTCTGGGCGATCTGAATGGCAGAGAAGGGGCAGCCGTCCGTCCGGAAGAAGGAGAGCAGCTCTCCGTGGGAGTCGACAACGGCCACGGCGATGCCCGGGCCCTCATGTTTCTCCTGGATGGCATTATTGATGATCTGTACGTCTCTGAAATCCAGTTCGCTTATCTTTCTCATATCAATCCCTCCGTCAGAGCTGTTTCTGGAATTCCCGCGGCGTGATGCCAAAGGATTTCTTAAAGATATAATTGAAATAGGAAGACGAGTTATATCCCACCATAAAGGCTACCGCCGATATTTTCAGGGTGCTGTCTCCCGACAGGAGTTCCTTCGCTCTGCCCAGCCGCAGCGAGGTCAGATACTCTATATAGGAGCTGCCGTGATACTGCTTGTAGAGTTTGCTGAAATAGGCGGGGGTGATGGCCAGCTGCTCTGCAATGGACTCCAGGGAGAGCAGAGGATCTGTGTAGTTCTTGCTGATGATGCTTTTGGCCTTGTCCATCAGATTGATGCTGGTTTTGGCTTCCCGGGTCTGGAGCTGGGAGAGTATGGTCTCGCAGGCCCAGCGGAATTTCTCCACCATCTCTTTCAGTGACTTCAGGTTGATATAGCGGAACAGGACCATAAGATCGGGAAAGAACTCCTTGACCGCAATGCCCAGTTCGTCTCCGGCGGAGAGAATACAGACCAGGTGGTTTCTTGCGATTCCCGTTCTCTTCTCAAGGGGAATGCTCTCATCCTCTGTTATCTTCTCTATGTCCTTGAGATAGCTGTTCATTTTCCGCTGGTCGGCCTTGCTGAATATCTCATAGAGCTCCCGGGTAGTTTCATAGATATTGACGGGGATCTCATTTTCCCTCTCCCTCTCCCCCGATTCCATTCCGGAGATCAGAGAGAAGTAGGCCTGTGTCCGGCCTCCCTGATAGGATATCCCCAGACTTTTCAGGGCGTTGACATCGGGGCCCAGACCCAGAGCCAGAGCTGTCATCTTACGGGATTCCGCAAAGAGCCTGGTCAGCTCTTTCAGCATACTCTCTCGGGGAATCGTGTCGACATCAGAGGAGAAAAGGATGGTGATATCCGTATGATGGAGCTGGTCGGGAGCCAGAAGGATACTCTCTATGTACAGATGCCGGTGGGTGCAGAACTCCTCCAGCATCGACCTGAGCAGGTCCTTGGACTCGTCCCATCTCAGGCCGTCTCCCAGTTCGAGAAAGAGATTGAGGCAGCAGTAGGAGGCCCTGATGATTTCCAGGCCGTAGTCTTCGGCCTTCCGGTCGATCTCATCGGCATCGATAACGCCGTAGATCATCTCTCTGAAAAACTGATCGATCAGGATCTGCCGGTTCCGGCTGTACTTGAGGTCCTGTTCCTCCTTGTCCCTTTTCTCGGAATCCTCGATGCGAATCCTGTCCATGATCTTCTGAAGAACCTTTTCCAGGTCGCCGATAACGACGGGTTTGAGCAGGTAGTCGGTGACTCCCAGCTGTATGGCCCTCTGGGCGTAGTCGAAGTTGTTGAAGCCGCTTATGATCACGATATGGAGATCGGGGTTGAGAATCTTGGCCTCCCGGATAAGAGTCAGGCCGTCGCCCCCTCCCATTTTGATATCGGTGATCAGGATATGGGGCTCTTCTTCTCTGATCAGCTTCAGGGCCTGCACTCCGTTCTTCGCCTGGCCGGCCACAGCGGCGCCCATCCCTTCCCAGTTTATGCTGCTTATGATGCCCTGTCTGATAAGCCTCTCGTCTTCCGCTACGATTACCTTGACTGCTTCCATATCTTATATCCTTGGAATCCTGATGAATATGGAGGTGCCCTTGCCCTCCTCGCTTGTAAAATCTATGCCGTACTGCTGTCCGAAGTAGAGCTTTATCCGCATATTGACGTTCCTGAGGCCGAAGCCCCGTTCCGACTCCTTTGTTATATCCAGATACTCCTTCAGTTCCCGGCTCTCCTGTTCATTCATTCCCGGGCCGTTGTCCTGTATACAGAAGACGATCTCCCTGCCGTCCTCTCTGGCGATCAGGCGTATATTCCCCTGTGTCTCTCCCTTCATAACGCCGTGATAGATGGCGTTCTCAATGATGGGTTGGAGGATCAGCTTGACCGTCTTGTAGTTTTTCAGCTCTTCAGGGATATCCATGGAAAAGACGAAGTCATCGCCGAAGCGGATGCCCTGTATGGTCATATAGTTGCTGATATGTTCGCTTTCCTCTCCGATGCTCACCATGGTCCGTCCCTTGTTGAGTCCTATCCGGAGAAGCTTGGTCAGGGAGTACACCAGTTTGGTCACCTCTTCACTCTGGTTGTTCCGGGCCAGCCAGATGATGGAGTCCAGGGTATTGTAGAGAAAATGGGGATTGATCTGGGCTTCCAGGGTGCGCATTTCGGAGATCCTGAGTTTTTCATGCTCCTCATACAGGTCTTTCATCAGGGTTTTTATCTTGGAGACCATGATGTTGAAACTGTCATAGAGTATGCCGATATCGTCATCCGGATGGGAGGGCATGGCCACATCAAAGTCTCCCGTCTCCACCACCTTCATCACCTGGGTCAGCTCTCTCAGGGGGCTGGTGACTCTGCGGACGAAGGAGAGGGTGGCGATAAAATCCACAATGATCAGGATGATGAAAAAGATGATCAGGGGATTCATCATCCTGGCAATGCTGCTCCGGATGGTGTCTGTATGGATACGTCCCAGAAGCTCCCAGTTGAACTGGCTCAGATAGGATTTGATATAGAGATGGGAGCTCTCACTCTCCTTGCGGAATCCGGAGGGGTAGGGGGAGTCCATCATCTCCGGGTCGGTGCTGCAGACGGGATTGCGGTTCTGATTGTAGAGGGTCAGGTTTCCCGTTTCACCCAGTCCCGCCGAGATCAGCCTTTCCAGTTCGCTCACTTCTATGTCCGTCAGCATAACGCCCAGTACGGCTCCCGTCGACTTGTCAATGATCCTCTGGCCCAGAGTGATCAGGGGCTGGCCTATGGTGTTGACCGTAAAGGAGCCCGCATGGGGTTCGAACCAGATGGGATCGGGGGAGCTTATAATCCTTATATACCAGTCGAAGCCCTTCCAGTCCTTATAGAGGGGGGAGGAGAAGTTGGATTTGAACTGCATCCCGTTGGCTCCGATGATATAGAAACCGAAGACATGGCTGGTGTAGTTCTGGATAAAGGAGAGTCTGTTGTCCATCTCCAGCTCAATGCTGAAAACTTCAGCCCTGTCCGTGGGACGGGGCTGGCGCAGAATCCGCTGTATGGAGGAGTCGTTGGCCAGCATCAGGGTCATTCTGGTGGCGTCTCCCAGCATATTCTCTATCTCAACGGATTTGGTTTTGACCATTTCCTTCAGAATACCGCTGAGGTTGGAGCTTATGGTCCGGCTGGAGATAAAAACAAAAAGAAGGCTTAAAGAGAGCAGGGTGGTGATGGAGATCAGGATCATGGTTGAGAATATCCTGTTCCCCAGAGAGGTGAATTTCAGCATTTTTTAAAAGGCCTCGTCAAAAAACTCGGCGGCATTACTTACGTCGAAGAGCCGGTCTTCCACAATGACCCTGGGAGGGATGGCTTCTCCGGCCCTGTGGGCCAGAATGGTGTTGAAAACTTCATCGGCCAGATAGGGGGTGCACTCTATGGAGGCGCCCAGGGTTCCGGCCATGATGGATTTCAGGGCGTCCCTGCTGCCGTCTATGGAAACCACAAGGACATCCTCTCCGGGTATGATCTCAGCCGCTTTGAGGGCCTGAATGGCCCCTATGGCCATCTCGTCGTTATGAGCGTAGACGGCATCAAATTCTCTGCCTGAAGTCAGGATGATCTGTTCCATCACGATCTGTCCCGTAATCCTTTCAAAATTGGCAAACTCGGAGGCTATGATCTCCATTCCCGGTATTTTGTCTATTATCATTCTGAATCCCTGGGCCCTGTCATGGACACAGGAGGCGCCTTCTCTGCCTTTGAGTTCCACGACCCTGGCCCTGCTGCCGGTTTTATCGGCCAGCCAGAGAGCCGCCCGTTCCGCCTCTTCAACGAAATCGGAACCGACGAAGGTCAGGAAGTCAAGGCCCGCTTTTCCATTGGCCTCCCTGTCCAGCATAAGCAGGGGAATCCCGGCATCCCGGCAAAGCTTGAAGGCCCTCTCCCAGCCATCCGCTACAATCGGGGTACAGATAATGTAATCCAGTCCCATCTGCACCATCTCTTCGATATGAAGGATCTGGTTGGACTGGGAGCTTTTAGCATCCATCAGGATCAGTTCTATGCCCAGTTTTTCAGCCACCCTCTTCATATCGTTGGTTTCAGCGACCCTCCAGGGGTTGCTGTGGTTCATCTGGGAAAAGCCCACTCTGAGGACCGCATGGTCTCCCGTTCCCTGATTTTCGGCCTTCCGGTCGTCGCTTTTGGAACAGGAGATTGAAATGAAGAGAATTAGAGTGATGAGAACTGATGAAAGGAGAAAACTGGACTTTTTTATCATATGTTTTACATTATATGCAGATTTCTTATATGTCAAAGTTTTTTACATTTTCCCGGGGCGTTGCAGGGGCTTTTTCGTTATCTGATGTATGTCAACAATCGACAAAATGCAACTTGCATAAACTTTTCAGCTTTTTTATCCCTGTATAAATTATTGTAATTTTTTTGCAAAAAAGCTCAATTTACAGATTTCACGGATCGGGATGACAATGATCTCAAGCAAACAAAAACAGGAGGTTTCTTAAATGAAACGAAGATTAGTAGCTTTGATTCTGACCCTGGCCGTTATTACAGTCGGTGCTTTTGCCGAAGGTCAGAAAGACGGCGGAGACGACGTAAAGGTTATCGGTTTTTCACAGTGTGACAGCCAGCAGGCATGGCGCTGGGCCGAAACCGAGTCCGTCCAGAAAGAGGCTGAAAAAAGAGGATATGAACTGAAGTACAACGATGCCCAGGCTGTTCAGGCCAACCAGATCGCCGCGGTTCGTTCTTTCATCGCTCAGGGCGTAGACGGTATCCTTCTGGCTCCCCAGGTTATGACAGGATTCGGTCCCGTTCTTCAGGAAGCCAAGGAAGCCGGTATCCCCGTTGTCCTTCTTGACAGAATGGTTGCCGAAGACGATGACATGTTCTTTACCTATATCGGTTCCGACTTTGTATGGGAAGCCGAAGAAATGGCCAAGATCGTTGTTGAAGAGACCGGCGGAAAAGCCAATATCGCCGAGCTCCAGGGAACCCCCGGTGCCGACCCCACTATCGACAGAAAGAAGGGCTTTGAAAATATCATCAATGACTACCCCGAAATGAATATCATCCTGTCCCAGACCGGTGACTTCAATAGAACCAAGGGTAAGGAAGTTATGGAGGCGTTCCTGAAGGCCGAAGGGGACAATATCGATGTCATCTACTGCCACAATGACGACATGGCTATCGGTGCCATCCAGGCTGTCAGAGAGTACGGACTCGAACCCGGAAAGGATATCAAAATCTACTCCATCGACGGAATCAAAGACGCTTTCCAGGCCATGGTAGACGGCGACCTGAATGCGGTTGTTGAGTGTACCCCCCTCCTCGGACCCCAGGGATTTGACGCTCTGGAAGCTGCCTGGGCCGGCGAAACCCTTCCCAAGTGGGTAAAATCTGAAGACGGAATCTTCCTGCAGAAGGACGCTGCCTCCCTGATCGGCGGCAGAGCTTACTGATCGGGTAGGAAACGAACTGGTTAAAGACAATCCCCCTGGAAACAGGGGGATTCATTTTAAGAAGTATGAGGTTAAAGATATGAGCGAGTATCTCCTGGAAGTAAAAGGAGTCAGCAAATCATTTCCCGGTGTCCGTGCCCTGTCGAATGTCAATTTGAAACTGGGCCATGGAGAGATCCACGGACTGATGGGGGAGAACGGAGCCGGAAAGTCAACTTTGATCAAGGCGATTACCGGTGTGTATCCCCGGGATAACGGTCAGATCCTTCTGGAGGATGAGGAGATTTTCCCCACTTCCCCGCTGGATGCTGAGGCTCTGGGAATCAGTACTGTATTCCAGGAAGTGAACCTGCTGAACAATCTTTCGGTTGCTGAGAATCTGGCCATCGGCCGTCAGCCCATGAAGAGGGGAACCCTTGACTGGAAGACCATGAACGAGGATGCCAAACGCATTCTCAAAAATTTTGAAATAGACATAGATGTTACCGAACTTCTGGGCAACTATTCCATCGCCATACAGCAGATGGTTGCCATCGCCCGGGCTCTCGAACTGGATTCAAAACTGCTGATCCTGGACGAGCCGACCTCCAGTTTGAATCTGGATGAAGTTGAAAAACTCTTCAAGCAGATGAGACGTTTGAAAGATGCGGGTCATTCCATTATATTCGTTACCCACTTTCTGGATCAGGTGTTTGAAATTACCGATAAAATCACGGTTCTCCGGAACGGTGAATACGTAGGCCTGTTCAATACAAGCGACATGACCAAGATGGATCTCGTTTCCAAGCTTATGGGTAAGGAAGTCGAGGAACTTCAGGAGTTTGAAAAGCTCAGCAAGGTACAGAGAGGCAAAGAGCATAAGGATATGCTCCTGGAAACCGAGAAGCTCGGAAAATCCGGTTTTATGAACCCCATCGATATCGATATCGCCAAGGGGGACATCGTCGGCCTGGGCGGTCTGCTCGGCTCCGGACGTACCGAGATTGCCAAGATGCTCTTCGGCCTGGTGCATACCGATAAGGGCGGCGTCAAGATCAAGGGGATCCACAGCAGGATCAAGAACCCCAAACAGGCTCTGATGAATCAGATCGCCCTCTGCCCCGAAGACAGAAAGGAAGAGAGCATCATTCCCGATCTTTCGGTAAAAGAGAATATCATCCTCGCCCTTCAGGTGAAGCAGGGCTGGTTCAGGCCTCTGAGTGCCAGGAAGAAGGAAGAGATTGCTCAGAAGTACATCGATCTTCTGAACATCAAGACCCCCGACTCCAATCAGGCCATCAAGAACCTGTCGGGAGGAAACCAGCAGAAGGTTATCGTCGCCCGCTGGCTGGCCACCAATCCCAATGTCCTGATCGTTGACGAACCCACACGAGGTATCGATGTGGGAGCCAAAACGGAAATCCAGAAGCTCCTGCTGAAGCTCAGTTCCGAAGGAATGGGAGTTCTGTTTATCTCGTCCGAAATCGAAGAGGTCGTCCGTTGTTCCAACAAGGTCTATATCCTGCAGGACAGGGAAGTCGTGAACGAGCTTCATGACGACCAGATCAACGAGCAGCAGATCATGCATGCCATTGCTGCGAAAGGAGATTCATAATGGCAACTAAAATGAAAAAACCCCTGCCGTCCCTGGTATGGCCCCTGGCGGCCCTGGGACTGATTCTGTTATTCAATCTGATCTTTACAGATGGTTTCTTCAGCATCACCATCAAGAACGGACACCTGTTCGGATCTCTGATTGATGTTCTGAAAAGAAGCTCCCCCACCATGATCATGGCCGTGGCCATGACCTATGTTATCGCCACCAGCGGGATCGATATTTCCATCGGTTCCATCCTGGCCATCTCCGGCTCGGTGGCGGCCCTCCTCGTCTGGGGAGGAAACACCAGCTATCTGAGCGGTGCCGCAGATATCGTGGCCGCTCCTCTTTTCTTCATCATTGTCGTGCCCCTTCTGGTCTCCATGGTTCTGGGCGCCTTCAACGGGCTGATGGTATCGGTCGTGGGGTTGCAGCCCTTTATCGCCACCCTGATTCTGATGGTCGCCGGACGCGGAATGGCCCAGCTCCTTACCGGCGGTAAGGTTCTGAACTTCAGCCATGAAGGATTTGAGTTTGTGGGACGCGGTTATCTTCTGGGCATCCCCTTTCCCTTTATCATTGCCGTGCTGATCATTGCCCTGGGCGCCATCCTGACCCGGATAACTCCCATGGGGCTCTATATCCAGTCCGTGGGCGGAAACAAAACGGCCAGCCACTACTCCGGTATCAACACCAAGCTGGTTATCTTCCTGGTGTATATTTTCTCTGGTTTCTGTGCCGGTCTGGCCGGTCTGATTCTGACCAGTGACATTACCGGTGCGGATGCCGGATTTATGGGACTGTATATGGAGCTGGATGCCATCCTGGCCGTTGTTATCGGCGGTACGTCCATGGCGGGAGGCAAGTACAATCTTCCCGGTACGGTTGTGGGTGTTCTGATCATTCAGAGCCTGACCACCACCATTCTGACCCGTGGCGTTCCCCCAGAGTATACCCTTTTGGTCAAAGCCATCGTCGTACTGGCGGTACTGATCATCCAGTCCAAAAGGACCAGCGACTTTCTGGAGAAAAGCTCCTTCAAACTTTCTAAAAAGGTAGGTGCAGCATGACCCTGACCTCTAAACTGAGCTTCGGCTCTAAACTGGGCCTTTCCAGGAGGAATCTGCCCATAATCGCAACCATGAGCGTATTCTTCGTGCTCTATCTTATCGGGGGCATGAACTTCAGAGGCTTTCTGACGAACCGAGTCTTTTTCAACCTTCTGACGGACAATGCGGTACTCGGCATTACGGCCGTCGGTATGACCTTCGTCATCTTTACAGGAGGGATCGACCTTTCTGTCGCTTCCGTCGTGTCGACCACGGCCATGATCGTAGCCGTTTTGACCCAGGCGGGGGTTCCCAACCTCTTTGTCATCATCTGCGCCATAGCCTTCGGTACCATACTGGGCTTCGTCATGGGATTCATCATCCAGTACTTCGATGCTCCGGCCTTTATCGTAACCCTGTCGGGACAGTTCTTTGCCAGAGGATTCGGATACATTCTGAGCCTGGATTCTGTTCCTATCAACTATGAATTCTACAGCAAGGCTTCCGCCTTCGGAATCAAGATCGGAAACGGTAAGCTGACCCTGCCCGGGATCATCCTTCTGATCGTTATCGCTCTGGGTATCTTCATTTCAAAGAAGACCCGTCTGGGGCGGAACATCTATGCTCTGGGGGGCAATGAACAGTCGGCTCTGCTGATGGGACTGCCCGTGGGAAAGACAAAGATCATCGTCTATACGATGAGCGGTTTCTGCGCCTCTCTGGCCGGATTCGTCTATACCTTCTATACCCTGTCGGGATACGGTCTGGCCGCCATCGGTCTTGAAATGGACGCCATCGCCTCCGCCGTTATCGGGGGTACCCTGATGACCGGTGGTTATGGAACCATCTTCGGAACCCTGATCGGTACGATGATCCAGGGCCTTATCAAGACGATGATTTCCTTCCATGGAGAGCTGAGCGCCTACTGGATCAAGATCTTCATCGGTGGAATGCTGCTGGCCTTTATCCTCCTTCAGAGGGTATTCGTTGCCGGCTCCGGAAAACGTAAAGCATAAGCACTTTTTTCATAAACTTCCTTCGCGGCTGCCCTTCCTGTTCTCCTTCGGGGAGGGCAGCCCACTTTTTCAATGATTGAGAAGAAGGAAAATAAGGAAGGAAACTGAGGTCCCCTATGGGTAAAAAGACAGTGGTCATAGTGTCGGCATTTCTGGCATTCTGGATATTCGGATTTTCAGATATCCTGAAGGGCAGCGTCCTTCCGGCTATCCTGGATTCCGGCTCTCTGGATTATTCCATGTGCGGCGCCCTTCTGGGATTCACCTATTTCGGATTCTTCAGCGGTACCCTGAGTTCCGTATTCCTTCTGAAACGGGGATTCGCTCCCTATCTTCTGTTTGCCGCCGTCCTTATTTCCACACTGGGATGCTATCTTTTCGGGATCGTAAACCAGGCGCCTCTTTTCTTTCTGGCGGTCTGGATCATCGGTGTCGGTTCGGGCCTTATCGACGTAACCGCCAATCTGACTGTGAGGATGAACTCCGAAGCGGGAAGGGTGGGACGGAATATGAACCTTCTGGCCTTCTTCCATGGAGCCGGAGCCGTGCTGGCTCCTCTGTTCACCCTCATCGTCTTTCAATACCGGGAAGACTGGCACTCCGTATACTTCAGTGCCGCCCTTGTTATCTCTGTTTTCGTTATCTGGATAGGATTCAGTATTTTCTTTTCCTATCCCCTGAGGGACCGGGCTCCTGAGGCAGAGGCCGGAGACGGTGTGAGCTGGAACCGGTCGGTTCTGTTCCTCGGTATCCTCCTGTTTTTCTATATGACTCTGGAGGCGGGGATCGGAGGATGGCTTGTACAGTACTTTGCGGTGCTTCGGGAGAGGGGGGAAGAGAGCGGTCAGTTCGCCCTGTCTCTGTTCTTTATCCTGCTTACCGCAGGACGGCTTGTCAGTTCCCTGTACGTCGACAGGCTGGGGCTGGAACTCTCTCTGACACTGAATATCCTGGGGGTCCTTGTCTGTGCGGGACTGGGAGTTCTGTTCCGGAATCTCGTACTTCTTGTACCGGTCTCAGGATTCTTTATGGCCCCCCTGTTCCCCTCTACCGTGGCTCTGATCTCAACGGTTCTGCACAGCGGCAGTCTCAGAATCCTGGGGCTTTTCTTTGCTCTGGGCGGACTGGGAGGACTGGCGGGGCCCTGGCTTATAGGATACGGCGCGAGGCATGCCGGATTGGATAGGGCCTTCGGACTTCTCATCCCCTTCGCCGTCTGTGCGCTGATATCAATACTCTTATTTAAAAGGTTATTTCATGAAAGGATTAGTTTTCCATCTGCAGAGATTTAGCACCAAGGACGGTCCGGGAATCCGCACCACCGTCTTTCTGAAAGGCTGCAATCTAAACTGCAGATGGTGCCACAACCCCGAGTCCCTGGACGGATATCGGGAATTGAAATACATCGCTTCATCCTGTTCTTTCTGCGGCCGCTGTGTCGAAGCCTGTCCTGAAGGAGCCCTCAGTCTTGAAGGGGACAACTGGCGGAGAGACGACACTCTCTGTACCCTCTGCGGAGCCTGCGTGAGGGCCTGTCCCTCTGACGCTCTGGGCATCTGGGGTGAGGAGTACAGTCCGGCCGAGCTTGTGGCCGAAGTTCTCAAAGACCGGGACTACTACCAGGATTCAGGCGGCGGTGTCACTTTCTCCGGAGGGGAGGCTCTGCTGCAGAGTTCTTTTCTTTCCGAATGTCTGGAGCTGCTTCGCGCCGAGGGAGTCCACACGGCCATAGATACGGCCTTTCATCTGGAGTGGGGGGTCATCGAGCGCGTCCTGCAGGTCACCGATCTGTTTCTTATCGATGTGAAGGGCATGGATCCGGGCTGTCACTTCGAAAATACGGGTGTGAATCCTGATTTGATCCACGAAAATATCCGCCGCATGAAATCGCTGGGGCCGGATGAAAGTCCCGACGTGATCGTCCGTATCCCCCTGGTAAAGGATCTGAACGACGAGGCCTCTCAGCTTCCCGCCCTGATAGAGCTGCTCTCGGGCTGGAAGGCTCTGAAGCGTGTGGAGATCCTTCCCTACCATAGTCTGGGGGCCGATAAGGCTGCCCAGCTGGTCTCCGGCTACAGGCAGGAGACCTTCGAGCCTCCCGCGCCTGAAAGGGTGGCGCTCTTTGAATCGGAAATGAAAAAGGCCGGTCTGCCGGTCATGTCCAATAGATAGTTTATAATTAAGGAGGGGGTATAATTATGTTGCCTCAATACATTCAGAAGTCAATAAATCAGTGGTTCGAAAAGAGCGAAGAGGCCACGTTCTACGAGAGGATAGAGCTGTTCCAGGAAGGCTGGAAACTTCACGAGTCCAAGAGCTACGCCGAGCGCTACGGGAGCGTCCTCTCCCATATCCTGGACAGGATGAGCGTGGTCATCAGGGAGGAGGAACTCCTTGTGGGCGCCGTGAAGGAGATCATCCCCGATGACGAGCAGAGAGCCTTTGCCGAGGCTCTGGTGGAGGAGCGCTGGGGAGGCGTCACCGAGGAGCAGAAGCAAGAGTGGATCTCCTTCTACTACTCTCCCGGCTGGATCAAGCGCCGGCACCCCGACTTTTTCACCTTCGGCCATCTGGCCTTCAACTGGGACACTCTGATCGAGAAGGGCCTTCTCTGGTATGTGAAGAAAGCCGAAGGCCTTCTTGATGCGGGGACCTACGCCGGAAACGAGGAGAAAGAGAGCTTCCTCAAGGGGGCGATCCTCGCCTACGAAGGGATCATAAACTTTATCCGTCGCTATGCCGCTGAGGCGAAATCTCTGTCCGCCTCAGCTCCGACTCCCGAGGAGAAGACCCGTCTTGAAGAGATCTCCGCCCTCTGCGGCCGCATCGCCGAGGGGCCCGCCAATTCGTTCCGGGAAGCCCTGCAGCTGATCTGGTTCGTGACCCTGGCCTCACAGAAGGTGGCCGGCTGCGGGGTGTTCTGTTTCTCCCGTATGGACCAGTACCTGCTTCCCTTCTATGAGAAGGACAGGACCGAAGGCCGACTGAGCCGTGACGAGGCCCTTGTGCTGATCGAGGACTTCTACAACAAGAACAACGACATCATGACCGCCGCGGACCATATGTCTCAGGAGGCCTCCAATGTGGTGAACAACCTGGAGGTGACCTACGACGATCCGAACTACATCATCATCGGGGGCTGGCTGAAGCCGGGCGTGAGCGGAGTGAACGAGCTCTCCTTCCTGTTTATCAGGGCGGCCCGTGAGATGAGGCTGCGCAATCCCTTTATCGTGGTCCGCTATCACGAGGGCATAGACAATGCCTTCTGGATGGATGTGGCCGACGCCATGCGCAGGAATGCGACGGTGGTGATCTACAACGACGAGACCATGCTCCCCGCCTTGAAGGAGTACGGCATCGAGGAGGAGGACGCCTATACCTACGGCTACTTCGGCTGCAACGACCCCATCATTCCCAAGAAGGAGGGGGGACTGAGGCAGTTCTGGGTGAACCTGCCCTGGCCTGTAGAGCTGGCCCTGAACGGGGGGGAACCCCTGATGAATGCCGATCAGGTTCCCGAGGGGAACTTCACCCTGCAGGACAGGCTGATCGGCCTGATGTACGGCCCCCTGAGAGGCGTGCAGTCCAGAACCGAAGATATCAAAACCATGGATGACTTCCTGAGGCTCTACCGTGAGAACCTGAGCCTGCTGATGAGGCAGTACCGCGAGGGAATGGAAGAGGACTACAAGGTTGAGAAGAAGTACTGTGCCGGGAAGATCCGCATCGAGGACCTGTTCCTTGACGGCACCATCGATGAGGCTGAGAACTGGATCACCGGCGGAACCAAGTATCACAAGATCATTATGCAGGGAAGCGGCTTTTCCACGGCGGCGGACTCCCTGGCCGCGATCAACAAGGCGGTGTTCCAGGAGAAGCGCTACAGCCTTAAGGACTTGAGGGACGCCATGGCGGCGAACTTCGAGGGTTACGAGGAGATTCATGCCTATCTGAAGAATTGCCCCAAGTACGGCAACGACGTGGATGAGGCCGACGACTTTGCGGGAACCCTGATCGATATCTTCTGCGATGTGATGGACGAGATGAACCGGGAACGAAAGGGGCTGTATACCTACATGCCCACCATCTCCACGGACAGGGACTTCACCATGCAGGGCAAAAAGCTGGGAGCCAGTGCGGACGGGCGGAAGGCCGGAGAAGCTGTGGGAGAGAACCAGTCACCCTCCCTGGGGGCGGACAAGAGCGGCGTGACGGCGCTGTTGAACTCGGCCTCCTCCATCCCCTTCGACCGGATAACCGGAGGCCCGCTGAACGTGATGCTTCATCCCTCGTCGGTGGAGGAGGAAGAGGGGCTTGAGAAGCTGGCGTCCCTGTTCCGGGTCTATATGAGGAAGGGGGGCATGCAGATTCAGTTGAATGTGGTGGGCCATGATGAGCTGGTGGAGGCCCAGAAGCACCCCGAGCGTTACAAGAACCTCTGCGTCAGGGTGACCGGTTATTCGGCCTACTTCGTTCAGATGGGCAAGGTCGCCCAGGACGAACTGATACAGAGGACTGTCAACTACTGATGATCTTTTCGGGAATCGGGATGCGCAGCACCCGGTTCCGGTGTAAAATAGCCTGAAAGGCCCTTTGGGCCTAAGAGAAAAAATTGCTGAACCTTCCCTGGAGTTTCAGCAGGATCCAAGGAATCATACCATGGTCAAACACATCGTACTTTTTGCCTTCAACAAGCCTCTGGACAGTCCGGAGGTTATTGAGATCGACCGGCGCTTCAAGGAGCTGCCCTCTCTGATCGATGAGATTGTGGACTTTGAATGCGGGACCGACGTCAGTATCGAGGGCATCGCCAAGGGCTATGAGAAGGCCTATGTGCTGACCTTCAAAAACGAAGAGGACAGAACGACCTACTTTCACCATCCCGATCATCAGGCCTTCGGAAAGGCCGGCAGGTCCTGTTTCAAGGATGTACTGGTCTTTGACTATATTCCCGAATAAAATCTGAATTGTGCGCCGAGCCAGACGCCTGAATCAGAGGCCGTAAAACAGGCCGGAGGACGCTTATGACCCTGCCCGAGACATCTTCCCTCAGATTTCCCGTTTCCGGAGACTCACTGCCCCGGGGGGAGGGGATCCATATCCTCTGGCTTGGACAGGCGGGATTTCTGATCTCCTGCTTCGGTAAAATCCTCCTCCTCGATCCCTATCTCAGCAACTGGCTCGTGGAGCATGCGGACGAGCTGCCCCTGCCGTACTCCCACCTTCGGATGATGGAGCCTCCCCTGGAGGATTCGGTTCTTCCCCGTGTGGACACGGTTCTTATCACCCACGGTCATGAGGACCATCTGGATCCGGGCTTTATCCCCCGTCTTCTGGAAGTCGCGCCCGATGCGGCATACATTGCCCCTCCGGGCTGCCGCGATCGCCTGCTGGGCCTGGGAGTGTCTCCGGAGCGCCTCAGCCCGGTGAACTACAGGAAAGGACTGCTTCTGAGTTCCGACATCCTTATCGAAGCCTTCCCGGCGGCCCATCCGGAGCCCCGGATGGACGAGAGCCGGACTTGGGCCCTCTGTTACAGGCTGACCCTGGGAGACAAGGTCCTGATTTTCGGAGGGGATACGACGGCCTATCCCGAACTGGTCCGATGGATGGGAGAGAAGAGGGCGGATCTGCTCGTCCTTCCCGTCAACGGCCGGGATCCGGAGAAGGAGTCCCGGGGGATCGTGGGGAATATGAATCTGGAAGAGGCTATGATCCTCTCCCTCAAGCTGGAGGCGCCCCTGCTGGCCACCCACTTCGGTATGTTTGCCTTCAATACTATCGATCCTGAAGCCGCACGAGGCCGGATCGCCGACCTGGAAATGGATGACCGCGTTCTGCTGTGCGAGGCGGACACCCTGTATACCCTGAGCTGAGAACCGCAAAAGGAGAATCAATTGAAAATCACATCCCTGGAATGTTTTGTTGTACCGCCCCGTTGGCTTTTTCTTAAAATATCTACCGATGAAGGTGTTTCCGGCTGGGGTGAGCCCGTCATCGAAGGTCGGGCCCATACGGTGGGGGCGGCGGTGGAAGAGCTCTCGGACTATCTGATCGGGAAGGATCCCTCCCGTATAGAGGATATCTGGAACATGCTCTACCGCTCGGGATTCTACCGGGGAGGCCCCATCCTGATGAGTGCCATCGCCGGGATCGATCAGGCCCTCTGGGATATCAAGGGGAAGAGCCTGGGAGTCCCCGTCTACGAGCTGATGGGGGGAGCCTGCCGCCGGAGCATGAAGGTTTACTCCTGGATAGGCGGAGACAGGCCCGAGGATACGGCATCCCAGGCCCTGGAGCGGAAGGAACTGGGCTTTCAGGCGATCAAGATGAACGCCACCGAGGAGCTTCAGTACATCGACAGCTATGAGAAGGTGGACCGGGTTCTGGAGAATGTGGAGGCCATACGGAAGGCCTGCGGCCCCTACTTCGGCATTGCCGTGGACTTCCACGGCCGGGTTCACAAGCCCATGGCCCGAGTCCTGGCTGCAAAGCTGGAACCCTATAATCTGATGTTTATCGAGGAGCCCGTGCTCTGTGAGAACCGTGAGGCCTTCCGTGAAGTGGCCCGGTCCTGCAATATCCCCATTGCCACGGGAGAGCGTCTTTTTTCCCGCTGGGACTTCAAGAGCCTTTTGGAAGAGGGCTACGTGGATATCATACAGCCCGATCTCTCCCATGCGGGGGGAATCACCGAGGTGAAGAAGATCGCCTCCCTGGCCGAAGCCTACGATGTGGCTCTGGCTCCCCACTGTCCTCTGGGGCCCATTGCCCTGGCCTCCTGTCTGCAGGTCGACGGAACCTGTCACAATGCGGTCATCCAGGAGCAGAGCCTGGGAATCCACTACAACCGGGGGAACGATCTTCTCGACTATGTCAAGAACAAAGACGCCTTTGCCTACGAGGACGGTTACGTCCGGCTGCCGGGCGGTCCCGGCCTGGGGGTGGAGGTCAATGAGGAATATGTAAGGAAACAGGCAGAAGCGGCCCGAAACTGGAAGAATCCGGTCTGGCGGCATAAGGACGGTTCCATCGCCGAGTGGTAAGCCCTCAGGGAAGAAAGAAAGGGGCGTGGCTCGAGGTGAAGTGGGGAGGCGTCCGTTTCAGTATCTCCCTGATTTCAGGAATATATTTAAACTCCCTGCTTAAAAACTCTCTGACCTTTCGCCGCGTCCAGCCTGCGGGGTGGTCGAAATCCCTGTAGAGGGAGAGGTCCCCTTCGTAGAAGGACCGCGATTCAAGTCCGGAAAGCTCTCCGCTCATTACAGGCATGCTGAAGACGGCCACATTGAGAAAGCTGATCTCTTCCCTGTGTTCCAGGATAAAGTCCCTTGTCCGAAGGGCCGCATCTCTTGTTTCGGGGGTGCTTCCGAACATGATGTAGACGAAGGTCCCTATCCCTGTCTCCTTCAGGTTCCTCAGAATGATGCGGACCTGTTCCAGGTTGATCCCCTTGCGCATGGCATTCAGAACATCCTGATCCCCCGATTCCAGTCCCAGGCAGAGCATGCGGCAGCCCGAGCGGGCCAGGTTCCGGCAGAAACCCGGATCGCAGAGCCTGGGGAAGAAGCGGCTGAAACCGTACCAGGGGGCTCCGGGAGGACGGGCAATCAGGGCCTCCATCAGAGGCAGAGTCATCTCGCTGTCGGTGATATGGATCAGGGCGGGGGAGTGCTTTGTCGTGAGCCTCTCCAGGTGTTTGGTGGCCAGAGCTGACGGTTCTTCAAGAAAGGGATTCTTCTCCCAGCACTCATTGCAGAAGCGGCAGCGTTTCCAGGAGCATCCGAGTGAGGCTGAGTAGGGGAGTATGGGCCCCGGCGCGATATAGGGCAGGCTGAAAAGTTCTTCGGGATCGGCAACTCCGTATCCCTTCCACTCCCTGCCGGCAAAGGCGACAATCTCCTTTTCTCCCGGGCCGCCGTTGACCGCATCGGCTAGATTATAAAGAAAACCACAGTCTGCCGGGCCCTTGAGCCAGGACGCGATCAGGCTTCCTCCCAGCTGTATCCTCAAATCGGGGCGAACCCGGCGGATATAGCCTCCCATAGCCATGCCGGTCAGGGCCTGGGAGAGATAGCCTATGGAGATGCCTGTGCTGCCTCCGGTTTTCTCGTCCCGCAGAAACGCATCCAGCCTTGCGCTGAACCAGGGATAGAAAGGCGACTCCTCGGGGTGATGCCAGGAGCGGATCAAGTCTGTACTGCTTAAGGGGCTGCCAAGTGGAAGCTCCAGATCCGCCGGACTGTAGTTCAGCCCTTCGTCTCGGAGTTCCGGGGCCGAACGGGCAAGATAAACCAGGTCCGAGAGCTGTTTCTTGTAGCGGTCAAAGCCTTTGTAGGGCGTTGTCAGTCCCTTCCAGAGACGCTCCCTGTTTTTAAGGCAGCGGGTCAGCCTTTTTCCCTCTTTACTTTCTCTGTTCGCATCACTCCCGTCCGGGCGCAGGGACATCCAGTGAAAGGCCTCGGCGGCGCCGTCCAGGATATGAACCTCCTCTCCGGCCGCTTTGAGGGCTCCGGTCAGACGGAGCAGGGCCACAGGGGGTTCGCAGTTCCGTACCGAAGGAGGATGAATCAGAAGCACGGACTAAATCTCTCCCCGGCCTTTGAGGAATCGATCCATCTTCCGCCAGGAGGGAAGGTACATGTCCATGATGTTCTGGAAGCGTTTGTTGTGAGTCGGCTCCAGAAGATGGGCCAGCTCATGGACCAGAACGAACTCAAGGATTTCCGGCTTGAACAGGGCCAGCTCCAGACTCAGCCAGATGCGGCGGGCCCCGGTGTTGCAGCTTCCCCAGCGAGTACTCATCTTGCGGATGCGCAGCTCCCTGGGGTGGACCTTCATCCGCCCGGCCCAGCTCTCCATCAGGGGGAGGGCCGCCGCCTTCAGTTCCCTTCTGTACCACTCCTCCACAGCTTTTTGACGCTGAGCCGCCGTGCCGGGCAGGGAGAGGGAATCTTTAAGCAGCAGCTTTCCATCCTCAAGCACCGCCCTGCTGCTCCCGCTGTTTCGGGGAGCCAGTTCGAGTGTTTCTCCGAAAAAGAGGATGGCGCTGCCGTAGCTGTAATCCTGGGCGGACAGAGGATGGGCGCCGCTTATGGTCCGCCTCTGCTTCTCCACCCAGTCCCAGCGGGAGTGGAGAAACTGGCTGACCCGGGCATCGGAGTACCAGTGGGGGGCTGAAACCCTGATCTCCCCATGGGGAGGAATCAGACGAAGACGCAGGGTCTTCATCCTTTTCTTGACAACCCGCACCGGGTGTCCGTGTATATGAATTATGGTTTCGCTGCTGCGTCCGTGATGCATGGGGCCATTATAGATCATAGCGGCGGCCCAGGGCCAGCAGCTCACTGCGAATCTCATCCCGAAGATCCTGCGGCTCCAGAACTTCCGCTTCAGAGCCGAAGGAGAGAATCCAGCTTTTGATATCCCTTCTGCCCGAAGCCCTCAGCCTCAGAATCAGAGAGCCGTCGCTTTCCAGTTCTATTTTCTGATTCGGCTTCCACTCCCTCTCTCTGATATAGGGCGCCGCCTTTTCCGAGAATCGGACGGCGATATCCAGAGCTTCACCCGATGTGAGGGCCCAGGCCTCTCCCAGTTGCGTCAGAGGATTGAAGTCGGGGAGGCTGCGGCAGGGGCGGTCCGTAAGGCGGACCGATTCAAAACGCTCAACGGCCATGGTTCTGACCGCCTCGTCTTCGAGGCGCAGAATGAAGCAGTACAGGCCGTAGTTCCACTCAAAGAAGTAGAGGGGGAGAAAATCCATCTCCCCTGCCGTTCCCGTTTTGAAGGAGCGGTAGCTTCCGCGGCAGTAACGCTGCTCCAGAGCCCCCTGCAGAAGGGTGGTATAGATCTCCTCCTTTCCCTCCAGCATCTTGTAGCGCCCCGGCAGGCTGAGGAAAAGATCTTTGAAACGGCGAAGCTCCTCACTGCTGCTGTTCTCCAGGTAGAACTGTTCCAGCCTCTTTTTCAGAGCCTCTATGGTTTTCTTCATCCCCGATTCCTGCAGCGGCGTCTGCCGGGAGAGAAGCTGGTAGAGCATCATGGTCTCCCCCGTATTCAGGGAGAGCCGGGGCACCCGGCCTGAAGGACGGGACGCCACATACTCGGACATCAGTGACCAGGCCTTGGTTCTGCCGTCTCTGTAACTCTCTGTAAGAGGATAGCCCAGCTCCTCCATGGATTCGAAAAGCCTGTAAACAGAGCGTCGGCTGAGTTCCAGCTCCTCCTGAAGTTCGGCGATGCTTATCCCGCCCGGCTTTGAGAGAAGTTCAAAGGCCTTCATAAACTGCACCAGGTTTTTTGCCGCCGCCATATTTATTCTCCGATTTTCTGATTTTATGTGCCATAAAATGACATACACACCTTATAGAATGGGGCATATACCAAGGAAATACAAGTTCAGAAGGAGTGGGAAATGAGAACGATTATGATTCTGGAAGAGAAGGACCTTCATGGTGTTTCCGGTGATCTGCCGGCCCTGAAAATGGCCGGAGCGGGGTGGGACGGGCAGGCGGACGACGTCTTTCTGATCAAGCCCTATCATACCTTTCAGTGCCTGAAATCCTCCGGGAACTACGATGGCGGAAGCTCTGTGGCGGACTTCGTGAAATATATTCTTCAGGAATAGGCTTCGTGTTGACAGCTTCTGGAACAGAACGTACCATGAACCGATTCCAATTTATACAATCATAAGGATATATCAATGAAGAAATGGATACCGGTTCTCCTGGTGCTTCTGATTTCCCTCGCGGCCTGCGGTCCCGCAAAGCTGGAAGAGGGTGTGGTTGCCAGGGTTAACGATGTGAATATTCCTCAGGAGGACTTCGATAAGGAAGTCGAATCCTTCAAAAAACAGTACGAAGCTCAGGGGCAGTTCCTGACCGAGGCGGATCTGGAAATGGTAAAACCCCGTCTTCTGGACTCCCTGGTCATCAAGCAGCTTCTTACGGAGAAGGCTGAATCCCTGGCGCTTCAGGGGGATGCCGAGGCCGTTCAGAGTCAGATCGATATGTTCAAACAGCAGTTTCCTTCTGAGGAGGAGTTTGCTGCCAGCCTTGAGACCAACGGTTTCACCATGGAGAGTCTGAGTGAAGAGCTCTTATGGCAGTCCGTTCTGCAGGAGCTCTTCGAAAAGGAAGTGGCCTCAAAGATCGAGATCGGCGACGAGGATGCCCGGGCCTTTTATGAAGAAAACAAAAATGCCTATTTCACTGTACCCGAATCTGTGGAGTGCAGCCATATCCTGCTGATGGTGAACGAAGAGCAGAGTGAAGAGAGGGCCCTGGAGCGGATCAGCAATATCAAGAACGAGATCGACAACGGACTGGATTTCGGCGACGCGGCGGCTACCTTTTCCGAAGGCCCGACCAAAGAGCGCCGCGGACAGCTGGGAGCCATCAGCCGCGGTCAGACTGTGCCTCCCTTCGAAGAAGCGGCTTTCGGTCAGGAGATCGGCGTCGTGGGCGAGCCTGTCCTGACTCAGTTCGGTTATCATCTGATTCTGGTCACCGCCAAAAACGAAGAGACCGTCACCCCCTACGACGATGTGGCAGAGCTGATCAAGCAGCAGCTTCAGCAGCAGGGCTACGAAGAGGGGACCATGACCTATATCGAGGATCTGCGTGAGAGTGCCGAAATCGTGCTGCCCGAGTGGGCGAGCGAAGAGACAGAGGACGGGGAAGCTGTGGAGGCTCCCGTTCAGCAGTCCTAGTCGATTCCGGACCTTCGGCTCAAAGGCAGCGTTTCAGGCTTGCCTTTGGGCCGCGTTCCACAAAATCTGATCGTTCAGGATTAAAATGAAGAAGCTGAGTCTATCCATAATCGCCGCTCTTCTGGGCATGGTCGTCTTCTGGTCGATCACTCCGGTAGCCATCGCCTTTGTAAAAGATGAATACTCCCTGATGTTTCAGATCTGGACAAGGTATGTTTCCGCCGTGGTTTTACTGTGGGCCATGGTTCTTTCTCATTCCGAAACCCGGAAGGAGTTCCGGAAGATCAGGTCCCATTTTTTTTACTACTGGATACGGCTGACCATATGCGCCGTGTTTACCATCCTGTTTCAGCTGCTCTTTACCTACTGCTTCTTTCTGATTACCCCCGCCTTCGGGATTCTTCTCTATCAGAGTCAGGTCCTGTTTTCCCTGATCCTGGGGGTCCTCTTCTTCAGATCCGAGCGCCTGCTTATGAAACAACCCCTGACCATTTCGGGGATGCTTCTGGCTGTCGGCGGCGCCGTGGTGGTTATACTCTTTCAGAGCGAGGGCGTGGAACTCTCTTTAAGCGTCGGTATTCTGATGGCTCTGGGGGCTGCCCTTTCATGGTCATTCGTAGGGGTCTCCCTGCGGAAGGGGCTTGAGGGGAAACTGTCTCCGGTCTTTACGGTGACACTGGTATTTACCCTGATTGTTCTCTACCTTACGCCCCTGACCCTGCTTGCCGGCCATCCGATTGCCGGAAGCCCCCGTCCCGTTCACTGGTTCTTCCTCATAGGATCAGGCTTTTTGGGTATTGCGGGAGGGCAGGGGATCTACTACCGCCTTCTGCCCCGTCTGGGACTTGTCACCCTGGCCTCCGTGCAGCTGCTGGTGCCCTTCATTACGGGGGTCTTTTCTTTTCTGCTGTTCCGGGAGAAAATCACTTTTCTGCAGATCCTGGGAGGTCTTGTTCTACTGGCCGGCTGCCGGATCATCCTGGTTCAGAAGTCGAAACTGGGGCAGGCGAAAGAAAAAGCTTCTTCAGTAGTCTAAAAAATCCATGTAGTATCTTATCTCGTTCGGAAGGGGAAGCCCCTTCTTTTCGAATTTGATTATCCTGGATTTAATTTTCAAAAGTTCTTTCTGCTGCCTGTTCCGATAACGGTTATCCATAATTTTATAGGCCGGCTTCTGAGCCATCGTTTCTCTCAGCTCTTTAGGGAAGGGGCAGAAGCGGTAGAAAATATCTCTGGCATAACCGTTCAGACGCATTTTTCCCTCGAATTCAAAATTGACCCACAGGGCATATTCCCTGGCGAATCTATCCTTATCGTCCCTGGTTTTCTTGATAAATTGAGCCAGCCGTTCCTTCGCTTCTGAAGTGATATTGGGATTTTTTTTGTAGTAGTGGATGTAGTCGTAATAGGTTCCGACAAGACCTCCCTCTACCGGATCTGTCCAGTTATATCCGGCTATGGACTTCTGCAGTTCCCAACGGAAATTCGCCAACTGTTCCAGAAGCGATTCCTCTTTCTTTCCTGCAAAGAGGATCGGGAAAAAGATCCGCCCGGGACTGTTCTTGTTGTTTCCTTCCATCTCCTGCCACATGATTGACCGGCTGCCGAAGACCGGATAGAGAACAAAGTTGGGGACCACCTCTTTTTTGATAAATTCAGAACCCAGTTTGTGTTTGAACAAAACCTCTCTATAGAAAAGAGAAAAGTCCCGGACTCTGTAATCTTTCACCTTCTGGGCGATCCTTTCCGGCTCCAGGAAGAATCTGTGGATCTCTCCTGTAAAAGAGTCGCTGCAAAGGAAGGGAAGAGCCTTTTTTTTGTTCTCCGACAGCATTTTAGAGAGCTCTCCGGATATATTACGGATCTCAAAGCGGATTCTGTCTTCCGGTGTATTTTCATAGATGTAACGGTTCGTCTTTTCCTTCTTCGTTAGTTTTTCCTGGGCTTTCAGCACCGCCGGAAACAGATCTCCCATTTCGGTCATGCTGGGGGATATGACGGAGGTGTATATTTTCTCCAGGAAATAGGGGAGGGTCATAACAGGGATCCCGTCGTCGGAATAGAGGTTGTTCGTATAAAAATCATCAATCAGGAGAAGCTCGTTCTCTGTCAGGAGCCGTTCATCCACAACGCCCATATGGAGCATGATCCCTGGGATAAATCCCTTCAGATCCGAGGCTATCACTTTGAGAAAACAGTCTTCGTAGAGACGCCAGTACATTTCAGAAAGTTTTTCCCGGATAGGGATATGTGAGCTCTCCAGTTTCTCATTGCTTCGATGAAACTGATTCATCAGGGCTTTGAACTCTGCTTTGAATGTTTCATCCAGTGTTGAAAATTCCAGAATACGGTTCATAAGGTTTCCGTATTTCTTAAGCCTTTTCTTTGTGCTTTCCGATTGGTTCAGACCGTCGTTGGGAGTGACGTCAGTCTCGGGATCCTGGAAGGACTGGTATTTCTTGAGAGCTCCGAAGACCTTATACTCCTTGAAAAGGTCTATCCCCAGAAGGGTCATTGTATCTTTCCGGCAGCGCCAGCTGAACTTCGTTAAAAAATGAAGAAAATTAACCATTTCCGGTTTGTTCTCCCCGGCCTTCAGAATCATCTGAGAGGCCCAGCCGTCGTCATTGTAAATGATGTCCATTATCTGAATAATCTCGGTACTGATGGAGATTGCGGCGGTCATAATCTGAGCAATGGTCTTTTTAAGAAAGTTAAAAATATAATGGTTAAGCGGTTCATCCTTACTGAACAGGGCGATCAGAATCTTATCGTTTTTATGGATAAGGCGTTTCATGAACAGATACTGGGGATGATCGATCAGATCTTCAATGGATATATTATCCTGTTCGACGTAAAGCTGAAGGGTATCCTGAACCTTGCCGAGGAACAGATTGTAGTCCCAGGGGCTGGGAAGCGGGGCCAGATCATCCTCTTTGACAAGGGCTTTCAGGTATCCCGAATACTCGGTGAGAGTGGAGTCCTTTCTGTTTTTGGGATCGTATATCGACGTCTTTTCTCCCGGCAGGGCCAGGGCTATCGAGTCGGCAATAGAGGAGTACTTATGCCACAGATATTTGTAGTTGGTATACAAGTAAATCGAAGACTCTATACGGCTGCAGAGATCTCTTAAAATCTTATAGTTGAAACTGTTATCTTTATGGATCAGGTTGATCAGATCTTCCTTTTCCATGGGCTGTGTACTGACAATGCATTCGGAAACGGCTCTGAGGGAAAAGGCGCATGTGTTATCGTCATTGAGCAGACCGGTAATCCCCACCATGGCTTCGCCTTTTATCAATCCGATTCTGTGACTGCTTTTTATCAGCTCTTCGGGATTCTCCACAGGGGTGCTTGTGTAAAGGACTTCCATCATACCGGAATGGAGCAGGTTGAAAGAGTTGCTCTTTTCACCTTGAATCTGGATCAGGATCCCCGGGGTGAGCTGTTTTTTTGTGAACGTCTGTGACCGGTCTAGTATTTCCATATTCGTTCCTTACGATAATCCCTGCCCAATCAGGGGCGAGAGAGCTGGATGTCTTTTATATAAATACTATCACAGAAATACTGATCAGAGGTTCTTCTCTTCCTTTAAAAGTCTGAGATCTTCCAGAAACTCCCGGCGCATGGCTTTGGTGTAAATTCTGTAGATATAGCCCTGGTTCTGGTAGGCTACGAGCTTGCGGAAGTCGCTCTCTCTCTCCTTCCAGGTCACCCCGTCGGTGAAGATCAGAAAGGTGGAGTCATGCCTCTTCTCCTGGATAATGCGGCTGATGTCGCCGATCACATCGGTCTGTTTGCTTCCCGTGGCGCCGTAACCCTTTACCTCGATGATGATCTCAGGATTTTCCTTGGAGGGGATGGCAAAGTCCGCCTTCTCGGTTGAGTCGCCGCTCATCCCTGTAAAGCTGCAGCGGGCGTCATAGTTCTCAAACACCTCTGCCACAGCCGTCTCCACGAAGTCTTCCAGCTGGCGGCCCCGTTTCTGTCCCTTGATGGCGCTGCCGCGCCCGGCTTTGAGCCTCTCGATGATGATGTCCTGCCAGGTGTATTTCCGTTCCATGGTGGCCTGCATGATCTCTTCCAGGTTTAAACTGTTCAGCTTCTGAACATAAGACCCTTTATCTTTACGGAAGCCCTTGGCTCCGCTCATCCCCTTCTCGGGCATCAGCTCCTTGAGGACGGACTTATACTCGTCATTGGACTTCTCCAGGAAGAGACGGAATACCGTGGAGGCGGCGTCAAAGTCCGCGTCCAGAAGGACCGTAAGCGGATTGCCGGACGGTTCCGTTTCGGGGAAAAGCTCCCATTCAGGGGGCTCATCAGTATCGCTAAGGGGGGTGTCAGGCTTTTCCAGTTTCTCCAGAAACTGGATCACCCTGTTGGAAAAATCATCCTGCCAGTCCGTCTCCAGGGTGCAGAGGCTCTCTAAAAGGGTATCGGTTTTCTGTACGATCTTCTTCATATCAGCTTCCGACGATCAGGTACTCTTTGACCTGTGCCCGGCTGACGGCCTTGTGGGTTCCGAAGTGATAGCGGTGGTCCTTCTCCCTGACCTCCACCTTCTTCTTGTAACGACCCATGATCTCGACCAGTTCCTCCAGGCCCGGGTAGCCGTTGGAGGAGTAGGAGAGGGCTATGATGCTGTCCGAGAATTTGGAGAACATCCTGTCGAAGGCCTCCACGGCGGTTCTCCTGTAGGAGAAGGGGGTGTACTTCTTTTCAATCTTACGGACCTTGGTGTCGTAGCGTATGGTTTCCCCCTCCCAGTATTTGGAGAGGCCTTCCACGAAGTGGTAGCGCTTTACATAACAGTTGTCGTCCGACCGGGGGACATAGGGGGGATCCAGGTAGACCAGATCCGGGGCCAGGGCCTTTTCATCAAGATCGTAGATATCTCCATGGAAGGCTCTGTTCTCCTTCCCGTTGTCAAAGACCGTTTTGTTGTAGATTCCAACCTGCTCCCGGAAGTGCTCGGACAGGGAGAGCTTCAGATCCCGCCTTCCATCGTTGTATTTGTCCATATTGCCGGAGATGGTAAAGACGCCCCGTGGCTGCTTCTTCAGGCAGGAGCGGATCAGGGCCGATTTGGCCAGACACTGCTTGTACTCATCATCCAGCAGTCTGATATTGTGGGAGATCCGGTCCAGAAAGATGAGCTCCTCTTCTGAGAAGAAGATATCCTTGAAGGTCTTTGTGATAAAATCATTCGCCCCCGGGGCTTCTCTGTAGAGGATGTCCAAATCTTCGGGGGCCAAAGTAACGGAGCCGTTCTCTGTCGTCGCCCTGGCCAGGGTGTAGGACATATAGAGAAAGTCGTTGGAATAGACCCGCTTCCCCATGGATTTAAAGAGATAGGAAACCGCTCCCGATCCTGAAAACCCGTCCAGGACGCTCTCGTATCTGTAGGGGGCAAGCTCCTCTTTAATCCAGTCCAGAAGCTTGTACTTGCTCCCCATATAACGGACCAGAGGGTATTCTCTTCTGCTGCTTGTTTCATCCTTGGCGGGGGCCCTGCTCATGGGGGCATTATGCCATAATTCGGAATCTGCGAATAGGGATTCTGCTCCTGTTACGCTTCCGTTTTTATGCGGATTCCTACGGCCATTTTTTCAGCGGTAGCTTTTGATGGAGGAGAACTCGATCTTCACATTCCAGTCTTTGTAGAATCGGCCCAGGTAGTTGCTTATCATGCTTCTGTTCAGATGGCCCTCTTTGAATTTGGGCCCCAGAAGGATGGTTTCCAGCTCCATATTGAGAGAGGCCATATTCATATCCCTGTAGGGGTAGAAGGTTCCGTAGTTGTTGATGCGCCAGCTCTCCCTGTCTGTCAGTTCATCGTTGTCGTCATAGAGGATAATGCGGTATTCAGACTCCTCCGCATAGTCATGATCTTTAATGAAATAGGCCCATATCTGATACTGACGGAAATCGAAGCTCTTCTGCAGTTCTCCGGCGATCCTGTCGCGGATGCGGCTCAGGGCGGCGGCAACTGTCTTTCCGTAGAATATTCTTCCGAATCTCAGATTTTTCTCCGAGGGAAGGGCATTCAGATTCAGGCCCAGGCATACTCCCGTGCCGTCGGCTCCGTAAAGCCTCCACTGGGTCAGGCTGTCGTAACGGTCGGTGAGGGAAAAGATGAATCGCCTGGTGATATAGTTCATGCGGACAGCGTCCAGCTCTCCATCCAACGGCTCCTTGACCATGGTGTTCCGGCTGCTGATTTCGGTGATGTCGTTCAGTCCCGCGGGACTGGAGAAGCGGATCCGTCCGCTCTTGAGGATCTCCTCCAGGGCCTGGAAGGAGGTGTAGTGATAGTAGGTCTTCGTTCTGTCCCGGACGCGGATCAGTTCGTCGAAGAGGGGCAGCTCATCCTTAAGGTAGAACACTTCATTCTGAATATCCAGTTTGACCTCGAGGGAAAGGCTCTCGGGGAGCCCGTCCATTCCCTGGGATTGAAAGAGTTTGTCCAGCTCTCTGCGGAGTATGTCCTGCATCTTCATGATTGATTCTCCCGGTTTATAACTGGAATTCTAATCGTACTGTTTAAAGATATCGACAGAGGATGGGGAAATTATTCGGAAAAGAGGACTTTTACCTTGTCCAGGGTCAGGCTGATATGGCTTTCCATGATCTCTTTGGCCCTTATGCCGTCTCTGGCGGTGATGGCCTGCAGCATCTGATGGTGGTCCCGGATGCTGGTCTCCAGGCTGCCTCTTACATAGCCGGTTTTACTAAAGCTGCGCATCAGAAGCTCGGTCAGGTACTTGTAGAGGGAGATGAGGATCTTGTTTTCCGTGGCCTCGATGATACTCCGGTGAAGTTCCATGTCCAGCAGGTTGTAGGAGTCTATCTTTTTTGCCTCCGCCTTGGCGTCCAGATCGTCTATGATCCGGGCGAAATGGGAGATAAAGCCCCGGGGCGGATCGATGGCTACGTCGTGGATGGCCTGGGACTCGATGATACGGCGGGTCTTGGTCAGGTCTACCAGCAGGTCCCTCTGTTCGGGGAAGTGGAAGACGAAGGAACCCATGAGGGTTTCCAGGAAGTAGTCCATGTTGTTCTCTTTGACGAAAACACCCTTGCCCTGGCGGGTTTCCACCATGCCTCTGGACTCAAGGGTCCGTATGGCCTCTCTGATGGATCGGGTTCCCACCTGAAGCTTCTCGGAAAGTTCTGACTGGGAAGGGAGTTTGTCACCCGGAGCCAGATCATTCTCGATGATGATGTTCTCAAGAGCATGGGTGACTTCGTCTGAGATCTTTATTTTCTTTACAGGGGCGATATCTCTCATCATAAGCAGAACCTTATCATAGACTTTTCTTCCTTCTTATTGTACCCCCGTTCTGACCTATGTCAACACTAAAAAATAATTATTGACTTATGTCACAAGTGGGGTTAAGCTAAATGAAGTCGAACAGACAAACTACCAATCCATAAGACAAAGGAGTCTTTTATGAAAAAGTATCTGGTAATGCTTTTTATAAGCATGTTTACCCTGAGCTTCGCCTTTGCCGCAGGTCAGCAGGAAGCGGCCGGCACAGCTGATGAGCCTATCGAAATTAACTTCTCTTCCGTAAGCGTCCCCGGGGATGCCCATACCGAGGCCATGACCGTATTCAAGAATGAGCTGGAGAAACTCTCCGGCGGAACCATGAAGGTTAATGTGTATCACTCCGGTCAGCTCTACTCCCAGGAAGGCGAGCAGGCTGCCGTTCGTCAGGGTACGGTGGACATGGTTTACACCAGCGCCCCCTGGCTGGCCGAGTTCGTTCCCTATCTCTCCATGTTCGGTGCGGTTTACACCTTCCAGGGTTACGATCACATGACCAGTGTTTTCAACGGTAAGATCGGTGAGAAGGTTTTCCAGGACGTGGTCGACTCTCAGGGAATCCGCCCCCTCGGCGCCTACTACCTGGGTACCCGTCAGCTGAACCTGGTTGAGAAGATCGGTCCCGTCCGCTCTCCCTCCGATATGGAAGGTGTCAAGCTGAGAGTCCCCGGTTCTCCCTCCTGGATCGCCCTGGGTAAAGCCCTCGGCGGAAACCCCACTCCCATGGCCTTCAACGAGGTCTATATGGGTCTGAAAACCGGTGCGGTCGAAGGACAGGACAATCCCCTGGGAACCGACAAGAACGCCAAGTTCTACGAGGTTACCAAGTATATCGTTCTGACCAACCATGTCGTAGACTCCACCTGGCCTACCATCAACGAGAAGAAGTGGCAGTCCTTTACGGATGAGCAGAAGGCATGGGTCATGCAGGCCGTTGACGTAGCCCGCGAAGCCTGTGACAAGCAGAACCTGGATACGGAAGCCGAGATTCTGGATTTCTTCCGGGGCGAAGGCATGATCGTGATCGAAGATCCCGACATCAAGGCTTTTGCCGAGTACGCCAAAAACTCCTACCTGACCGAGAGCAAGGATATCTCCAAGGACTGGGACATGGACCTGTATGAGCAGGTTCAGGCAATGGTAAAATAACAGTTTTAATCTATGCCGGGTTTCCCTCCGGGGAGCCCGGTTTTTGTTTGCCGGGTTAAAACGGCAAACCCAAAATAAGGATGTTCAATGATCAAACAATTGAAAAAAACAGGTAAATTTATCGTCGATACGGTAGAGGTCTACATCCCCTTTGCAGCGTTCTCCACGCTGTTTCTTGTGTTTCTGCTGGGGATTATCTTCCGTTACTTCTTCAAACCTCTGACCTGGACTCTGGAGCTCTCTCTTATGTGCTTTATCTGGACGGCTCTTCTGGGCGGCATCTATGCCAAGAGGGATGATTCCCATGTCATGTTTACCATGATCTACGATACCGTAAGTCCTCTGGTGCAGATCTGGATGCGCATCGTCGGCAACACCCTGCTGGTCGCCTCCTTCCTGATCGGTCTTGTGCCCTCCTGGAATTACATCCAGTTTATGAATTATAAAAAATCCAATGTACTGAAAATCCCCATGGATATCGTTTTTCTTCCTTTTGTCATCTTCCTGGCCTTTATGATCGGCCGGTATACCATAGATATCGTGCGGGATGTCCGCAGTCTGCTTAAGGGGGAGGTGAAATGAATATAGCGCTTCTTGTCTTTATCCTCTGTTTTATTCTGATCTTTCTGATCCGTATTCCCATCGCCCCTGGAATGCTGATGGCCTCCCTTTTCTACTTCGCCCTGGCCTCCGGCCCCGCGGCGGATATGAGTATGGCGGCTACCCAGTTTCTCACCAATATGAACTCCAAGTTCGTGCTGATCGCCGTGCCTCTCTTCGTCTTTATGGCGGAGGTGATGAACAGCGGCAAGGTAACGGATATGATCTTCCGCTTTGCCAATGCCATCGTCGGCCGGAAGAGGGGCGCCCTGGGACATGTGAACGTGGTGGCTTCCATCATCTTCTCCGGCATGACCGGTTCCGCCCTGGCGGACGCCTCGGGACTGGGCATGATGGAGATCAAGGCCATGAACGACCACGGCTATGAGCGGGGATTCAGCTCCGCCATCACCGCCGCTTCGGCTACCATCGGTCCTATCTTTCCCCCCAGCATCCCCATGATCTTCTACTCCATGCTTTCGGGAGCCTCCATCGGCGCCCTCTTTGTGGGAGGAATGATCCCCGGACTTCTGGTGGGGGTAGCCCTGATGGGCTATATCGCCGTTATTGCAAGAGTCAGAAACTATCCCCGGGGAGAGAAGCTGGTTTTAAGGGATACCCTGGCCATCACGGCCAAGGCCTTTCCCGCCCTGCTGTCGGTGGTCGTCCTTCTGGGTGGAATCTACACGGGAATCGTAACTCCCACCGAAGCGGGCGCTCTGGCGGCCCTGTACGCCATCCTTGTCTCCTTCCTGGTCTACCGGGCCATGGGATTCAGGGATCTTGTGAAGGTGGTTATGAATACGGTGAAGACCACGGGAACCCTTTCTCTCCTGGTAGGAACGGCCTACGCCTTTTCCTACATTGTGGCCATTGAACATATTCCCGATGCGGTGGCCGGATGGCTGCTGACGGTAACGGAGAACAAGTACGTCCTCCTCCTCTTGATCAACATCGTGTTTATCGTCCTGGGAATGTTTATCGATACCATGTGCATCACCCTGGTGTTTATCCCCATCGTCCTGCCTCTGGTGAACGCTCTGGGGATCGATCTGGTTCACTTCGGTGTCATGATCACCCTGAATATGATGATCGGTCTCTCCACGCCTCCCTTCGGCATGCTGCTCTTTGTGGTTTCAGGGATCTCAAAAACCCCGTTGAAAGAGGTGATCCGGGAGATTCTGCCCATGCTTCTGGTGCTCTTCGGAGTTCTGTTTCTGGTGACCTATGTGCCCCAGATTGTGACCTTTCTGCCTGCCGCCATCGGCATGTAGGGCCTGTAAGGCCGGGAATATTATTAAAATAAGGTTTTGTTATGAACAGTAAAATTGTAAACGGGGTCTATCCCACCATGCTGACCCCCTTTAATGAGGACTACACCATCGATTTTGAGGCCCTGGAGCGTCTGATCGAATGGTATCTTGCCAAAGGGGTGGACGGGCTTTTCGCCGTCTGCCAGTCCAGCGCCATGTTCGAACTCTCCCGTCGGGAGAGAAAAGAGCTCTGTAAACGGACTGTAGAGATCACTGCCGGACGCCGTCCGGTGATGGCCTCGGGCCATGTTTCGGATACCCTGGAGGATCAGGCCGCCGATCTGAACGATATGGCGGAGGCCGGAGCGGACGCTCTGGTTCTGGTCTCCAATCGCCTGGCCAAGCCCTGGGAGTCCGATGATGTCTGGATGAAGAATCTGGAAACCCTGATGAAGGACCTCCCCTCTGATCTTCCTCTCGGGTTCTATGAGTGTCCCTATCCCTATAAGAGACTGCTGAGCACGGAGATTGTGAAAGAGCTGGTTAAAACCGGCCGCTTCGCTTTTATCAAGGATACCTGCTGCTCTCCCGAGATGATCGCCGAACGCGCCGGGATTGTGAAGGGTTCGGATATGAAATTCTTCAATGCCAACGGCGCCACCCTGCTCTTCAGTCTGAAGGCTGGATATTCGGGATACAGCGGCATCATGACCAACTTTCACACCGATCTCTACCACAGGCTCTGTTCCGACTGGAAGGAGATGGGGGACGAGGCGGAGGCCCTGCAGGCCTATCTTGGAACGGCATCCACCATCGAGTGTCAGTTCTATCCCGCCAATGCCCGCTATATGCTGATGAAGGAGGGTGTCTTTACAAACACCGTCAGCCGCCGTCAGGATGCCCGGCTCAGGCAGATGACCGCTTCAGAGAAGATGGAGATCGATCAGTTCTACGTCGGATCGAAGGAGATGAGCGAGCGCTACGCCCGTTAGTTTTTTAATTCGTTGTGAATCGTGCTGATGCCCCCGTATTGTTCGGGGGTATTTTTTTCAGGCGATGATGACCTTGATTCCGAAGGAAGTGAAGGCCTTGATATCTTCCTCGGAGATGCCGTTGTCGGTGATCAGGTAGTTGATTTTATTCAGGGCCTGAAGGGCGGCAAAAGCGGTTTTGTTGATCTTGGTTGAGTCGGCCAGAAGGAACACCTCCTCAGAGGATTCAATCATGGCACGTTTGACCGGGATATCGCTGAATCCGGGATAGGTGAGGCCGCCATTCACAGAGACACCCGCTGTGGCCAGGAAAAGCTGCTGGGCATGGGTGTTTGAGAAGAAAGCAGCGGCACGGTCACCCGTCAGGCTGAGGGTCGGAGCCTTGAACTCTCCTCCTGTCATATGGATCTCAATACCCGGTTCCCCTCCCAGGGTCAGGGCGATGTTGAGGCTGTTCGTGATAACCTGCAGATTCTTTGTCCCTTTGACGGCTTTTGCCAGTTCTGTGACGGTCGATCCCGAATCCATGATGACAGAACTTCCGGAACGGACGAACTCTGCGGCTTTGCGGCCTATCCTCTGCTTGAGATCCATATTCTCCTGATGTTCTAGAGAGAGGCTGGATACGGATACCTTCATGCTCTTCAGGTAGGCACCGCCGTGATCCCTGGCGATCTCTCCGGTAGCTTCGATTTTGTCCAGATCCTGACGTATTGTCGGTTCTGTGACGCTGAACAGCTTACTGAGATAGCTGACACGGACATTCCCGTTCTCCCGGATCAGTTCCAGTATCTTTTCTCTTCGCTGCTCAGCAAGCATTTCAGGATAGCTCCTTCAGGATTTCCAGCCAGCGCTTGTAGGACTGCTCGGCGGCCGGATCTTTAACCTTTGCAATATGTTCGCGATTATAAGGTAATTCTGCTATGTCATCAACAGAATTATACAGCCCGGAGCCAAGTCCGGCCATCAGGGCGGCTCCCAGAGCAGAGGCCTCTTTTAAAGTACAGCGGTAAAGCTCAAGTGGAAGAAGGGCAGCCATAATGGGGGATATAAAGGGGCTGGAAGATATTCCGCCGTCTATCTGAAGGGAATTCAGATCCGCGCCGCTGTCCTTTTTCATGGCGCCAATCACATCGGCAAGCTGATAGGCAATGGACTCCAGCCCGGCCCTTACGATATGCCGCTTGTCGGTTCCGAAGCTGAGGCCGTGAATCTGTCCTTTGGCCTCCATCTTCCACCACGGAGCTCCCAGGCCGCTGAAGGCGGGAACCAGGTAGACATTGCCGTTATTCTCCAGGGAGAGGGCTATCTCATCTGCTTCTCTGCCGTCACTGAAAAAACCGAGAGAGGATCCTATCCAGTTCAGAGTGGAGCCGCAGCTGACGATTATCCCTTCCAGGGCGTAGGATACCTTGTTATTCGTGCTCCAGCATATGGTGGAAACCATGCTCGTTTTGTCGGGGTCTACCATATCTCCCGTATTCATCAGTATGGAGGAGCCGGTTCCCAGCGTGGCCTTGGCGTCCCCGGTCGCGAAACAGCGCTCTCCGAAGGCGGCTGCATGGGAGTCTCCCAGTATGCCGCTTAGGGGTAGGGGCTTGGAAAACAGTCCGCCGAAGTCGCTGCTGCCGAAATCAGAGGAGGAGGGGAGGGCTTCCGGAAGGTTCAATCCCTCAAGTCCCAGTATCTTCAGGAGTTCATCATCCCATATCAGTTCTCTGATATTGAACAGCATAGTTCTGGAGGCGTTGGTATAGTCGGTTTTATAGCTAGCCCCTCCAGTCAGACAGTAAAGAAGCCAGCTGTCCACAGTGCCGAAAAAGGCGTTCCCTTCTTTTACGGCCCGGGCGATCTCAGGATCGTTTTTTACCATCCAGGAGGCTTTGGTTCCGGAAAAATAGGGATCGATAAACAGACCGGTCTGGCTGCGGATAAAGTCCTCATGTCCCTTCTCTTTCAGTTCCCGGCAGATGTCTATAGATCTTTTGCACTGCCAGACGACGGCATTGTGGAGGGGTTTACCGTTTCTGTCCCAGAGTATAAAGGTCTCCCTCTGGTTGGATATCCCGGCACAGCGGATCTGATCCCTGGCGTACCCTTTCTCCTCAGCCTGTTTTACAGAATTCTTCACCGCTTCAAGAACTGAGCTGTAGAGCTCCTCGCCTTTTTGCTCGACGAACCCTTCGGCTGGATAGTAGGAGTTAAGAGACGCTCTTCCATCACTGATGATATTTCCCTTTTTGTCAAATATAACGGCCTTGGAGCCGCTTGTTCCCTGGTCTATGGCCAGTATGAGTTCTTTATGCTTCATAGTATTCAACACCTGATTATCCTTTGATAAGTTCAAGGCACTCCTTAAGTATACCCTTTTCGTCCAGCCTGTACTGTGCCTTTATGTCGGGGCGGGGTGATGCCGGGGCGAATTCTCCCTCGGGGACCCCAAGACGTCTGAATCGTCTATGGATATCGTTTTCCAGCATCAGTTCGGCGACAAGTGCACCCAGGCCGCCGTGAAGGCTGTGTTCTTCTACGGTCAGGGTACATGGCGTTTTTCTTAACAGATCTGCAAGGGCTTTTCTGTTCAGGGGTCTCAGGGAAGGGATATTTATCAGCTGTACCGTATAGCCGTCCGACCTTAAATGCTTTGCTGCAGAAATCGTCTCATGGACAATCGTTCCCGTGCTGACAAGAGATATGTCGCTGCCCGGGGAGAGAAGGACCGGTTCTCCCGGCTCGAATTCGTAATCATCGGGGTGAATGTTCTCGCACTTGAAACTGTCCAACCGGATATAGATGGGGCCTTCCTTTTCGTAGGCATATCTGGTGACCTGTTTTACCTCTTCGGGATCGCAGGGAGCGAAGACTTCAATATTTCCAAAAGAGAGAGCCGTGGACAGATCGTCCAGGCAGTGATGGGTCGGACCCAGAGAGCCATAGGCAAATCCGGGATTCAGTCCCACCAGTTTAACATTGGTTTCGGAGTAACAGATATCCGTTTTCACCTGCTCATTGGATCTTCCCATCAGAAAGGGCGCAGCGTTTGCGGTGAAAGGGATCATTCCTCCCAGTGACATACCCGCAGCCATTCCGACAAGATTCTGCTCGGCGATACCTACATTGACCACCGACGCCGGATAACGTTCCTGAAAGGGCTTAATCCGGCATGTTGATGTGGAATCACTTACCATAACCGTCAGACGTTCATCACTGCTTCGCAGCTCTGATACTGCTTCTACAAAACTGTCTCTTATCTCTTTTTTCATTACTCCAGTTCCTCGATTGCCTTTTTAATTTCATCGCCTACGGGGATCTTATGATGCCATGCCGGCTGATCTTCGATAAACGAGACGCCCTTGCCTTTCGTGGTGGCTGCAAGAATCAGATGGGGCTTGCCGTCTGGTTTACAATCTCTTGCAGCGTTGATGATCTGTTCCGGATTATTCCCGTCTATCTTTGTTACTTTGTATCCAAAGGCTTCAAATTTCTTGTCCAGAGGCTCCAGGCCCATGATCTTCTCTGTACGGTCGGCCAGCTGCAGGCCGTTTCTGTCCACAATGACGATAAGGTTATCCAGCTTGAAATGAGCGGCACTCATCGATGCCTCCCAGTTGGAACCTTCCTCCAGCTCTCCGTCACCAAGAAGAACAAAGGTTTTATAGTTCCTGTTCTGCTTTTTTGCGGCCAGGGCCAGTCCCACAGCCACGGGAAGTCCATGCCCCAGAGCTCCAGTATTAAACTCCACGCCCGGCGTCTTCTGCCTGACAGGGTGTCCCGGAAGAAGAGAATCCTTCTTCAGATAGGTGTTGAGGTGTTTTGTATCGATAAATCCGGCTTCGGCCAGAGTGCAGTAATAGCCTCCGGCTCCATGGCCCTTGCTGAGTATAAAACGGTCCCTGTCCGGATCATCGGGTCTTTCCCGGCTGTAGGCGAGTATATTGAAATAGAGGCTGGCAAGTATGTCCGTCTCTGATAGATCGGCTCCCGTATGTCCCGCACCTGCGTTGGAGTTCATGAAAATAATGCTCTGTCTTATGTTGCGGGCGTGTTCCGAAACTTCTACGGGACTCCGTTGGAATGGGTTTCTCATATCTATTTTCCTTATGCTGATATTGAAACTGATTTATGTGAACCTTAGCATCGAAACGAAAATATGTCAAATAGAAACGAAAATAAACGAAAATGCAAATAGGGGTTTAGTGGTTTTAAGGAAAGCAAATGAAAAAATAAAAGTTGACAACAGAAAGTTGCTGTGGTAAAAACGTAGGTAAATGAAAACTAAGGAGGACCCAAATGGTCAAAAGATTAGCCGTCCTGATGATGGCTTTACTGGTTTCTTTCTCTCTGTTCGCAGGAGGACAGCAGGAGGGAGGAGAGAAGGGAAGTAATCTGATCGTGATTATCACCCCTTCCCATGACAACCCTTTCTTTAAGACGGAAGCCGTTGCTGCGGATGAGGCCGCCAAAAAACTGGGCTATGACACTTTGGTAGTATCTCATGATGATGATGCCAACAAGCAGGATCAGCATTTCGATACCGCCATAGCCAGCAAGGCTGCCGCCATTATCTGTGATAATGCCGGTGCGGATGCAACCATAGGTGCCGTACGTAAGGCCAAAGAAGCCGGTATTCCCACCTTCCTGATTGACCGTGAGATCAATGAAAACGGACTGGCCGTAAGCCAGATCGTCTCCAACAACTATCAGGGCGCCCTGGTAGGGGGCGAGGCGTTTGTCGAGCTGATGGGTGAGTCAGGAAAGTTTGTTGAGCTTGTGGGTAAAGAATCCGATACCAATGCCGGTATCCGTTCCAAGGGATATCATGAGATCATCGATCAGTATCCCGGACTTGAGATGGTTGCCCGTCAGAGCGCCAACTGGAGCCAGACCGAGGCCTTTGAAAAGATGGAGTCCATCCTTCAGGCCAACCCCAAGATCAAGGGTGTAATCTGCGGTAACGACACCATGGCCATGGGGGCTATGGCCGCTCTGAATGCCGCCGCTATGGGCGATGTTATCGTAGTAGGTTTCGACGGAAGCAACGATGTAAGAGATTCCATAATAGGCGGAGAAATCAAAGCCACCGTTCTTCAGACATGTGCCACCAATGCCATCATGGCCGTTGAGCAGGCTGATGCTTATATCAAGACCGGAAGCACCGGCAAGCCCGAAAAACAGCTGACCGACTGTGTTCTGATCAATAGCGACAATGCAAAGAAACTGGACAACTTTGTTCTTGCTGACTGATAATTGTCGATAGATGTTATCCCGTTCCGGTTGGAGATACAGGGCCGGAGCGGGATATCCGGGAGAAGATATGTTGAAAATAAGAATTAAAACCCTGCCCTTTCTATTTGCTGTGATCTGCCTTCTTTCCTGTACCGTCGTCAAACATGATGACAAGTCCGGGAAGACAGAGGAAGGGGTGACCTTTTATTTTGAAAGTGATGATTTTGATGCCGCCAGCTATGTCAAAGACAACTGGGACGGTAAGATTATTCCCGATATTAAAGAAAATGCCGTCGAGCTGAATGATGTTCTTGCGGCCCTGACAGAAGATCCGGCTGCCGCAGGAGAAAAATTCGGCACAAGAAAAGAGGAAAGCTCCCCCTGGAACTTTATCGTGAAGGGAACCCTGGCCGTAAAAGAGCTGAACAGGGAATCCGCTGCGGGACTTCTGGTCCTGGACCGGGAAGATCTTGGTTCCGGAGCCTTCTGTTCTCTGCAG
Source organism: Oceanispirochaeta sp. (assembly GCA_963556075.3). GTDB lineage: Bacteria > Spirochaetota > Spirochaetia > DSM-2461 > DSM-2461 > Oceanispirochaeta. Next base: position 2,143,585 of record CAUVYB020000002.1, read on the forward strand.
ATCGGGCCGGTTATAAAAAAGAGCGCCGTCAGAGACTCTTTATCCTTTATCAGTTTCGGCGATTTCGCCAATCAGATCGAATATGCCAATATTTCAAGAGAGATCAACTTCTATATCCGGGACAATGTTGTCTCCGTGATCGGTGATTCTCTTCCCGATAAGAGCAGGGTCTCCTTCTACGGTGTGTTTACCATGGACAAGTCGGGCAAGGTGATTATCACACCCGTTATCCTGGATCTTTCAGCAGGGGAGTCATGATGGAAAAGAATACTGGTTCGGGGGATGAGCTTATCCTCAGAGCTGAGAATATACGGAAAGTCTATCCCGGTACTACCGCCCTTAAGGGTGTGGACTTCAATGTCTACAAGGGAAAGGTGAATGTCCTCGTGGGAGAAAACGGGGCCGGTAAATCCACTCTGATGAAAATTCTTTCCGGAGTGGAAACTCCTACCAGTGGAAAAATTCACTACAATGGGCAGGTATTTACCAATTTTACCCCCAAATCGGCCTCCGAGCAGGGAATCGGGATCATCTATCAGGAGCTGAATCTATTCCCCAATATGAATGTGGCGGAAAATATCTTTATGGGAAAGGAGCTGAAGGCCCGCAAAGGCTGGATCGATCATAAAACCCAGGAAGAAAGGGCGGCTGAACTGCTGAACAAGCTGGAACAGGATATTGATCCTGGGGCTCTGGTTCAGAGCCTGAAGGTCGGGCAGCAGCAGATCGTTGAAATCGCCAAGGCCCTCTCCGAAGAGGTATCCATTCTGATTATGGATGAGCCCACATCGGCCCTCTCAAAGACGGAGGTGGATGTGCTCTTCCAGATCATCGACGAGCTGAAGAACAATGGTGTTTCCATCATCTACATCTCCCACCGTCTGGAGGAGCTGATTCAGATCGGCGACTACATCACCGTACTCAGGGACGGCGCCCTTATTACCGAAAAGCCTATGGAGCAGGTGAATCTGCAGTGGATCGTCTCTTCCATGGTGGGGGGAGACTCAAGCAAGATCTTCCACTCCGGCGACCGCATGATCGGAGATACGATTCTGGAGGTGAAGGATCTCTTCCTGCAGGGAAGCACCGACGAGCCGCTTTTGAACAATGTTTCTCTGGAATTGCGTAAGGGAGAAGTTCTGGGAATCTACGGACTTCTGGGGGCCGGACGTTCCGAGCTTCTGGAGTCGGTTATGGGGCTCCATCATGATGCGGAAGGCGAGGTTCTGCTTAACGGGAAGTCTCTGGGTGAGCCGGATATCCGGGAGAGGATCAAAAAGGGTATCGCCCTGGTTCCCGAGGACAGGCAGAGGGAGGGTCTGGTTCAGTCCATGAGTGTCTCTCACAACCTGACCCTGGCCGGACTGTGGCGCATCGTTCAGAAGAAGATCCATATAGGAAACAAGAAAGAGAATGCCAGCGTGGACGAAATGTTCAGAGGGATGTCCATCAAGGCTCCCGGCCCCGGATCTCTTGTCACCTCTCTCAGCGGAGGGAATCAGCAGAAGGTGGTCTTCGGTAAGAGCCTTCTGACCAATCCCGGGGTTCTCCTTCTGGATGAGCCGACCCGCGGGATAGACGTGGGCGCCAAGGGTGAGATTTTCAATATCATGAACCGACTGGCCGGCGAGGGGCTGGGGATCGTCATGGTCACCTCCGAGATAAAGGAGATCCTGGCCATTTGTGACAGGGTCGTCGTCCTTTCCAAGGGCAGGGTGACCGGCGAGTTCGGCAGAGATGAGCTGAGTGAAGAGAACCTGGTAAACGCTTCGGCCGTAGGCCATATGACGACTGCTCAAAGAGGAAAAGGGAAATGAACAAGCTGAAAAGAAATGATATATCCTTTGGAATGGTGCTGTTGAAGCTGAGAACCGTGATCGCTCTGGTTCTTCTGACCATCGTCTTCACCGTTCTTCTGCAGACGGGGAAGGGGATCAACTTCCTCCATCCCCTGAATCTGGTGACCATTGCCAAGCATGTGGCCATCACCGGAATCCTGGCCATCGGAATGACCTTCGTCATTATCACGGGAGGAATCGATCTCTCCGTCGGCTCCATCGTGGGGCTGACCGGCATGATCGCCGGTGGACTGATCCATGAGGGACTGGTGCTTAACGCCTTCGGAATAACAATCTACTTCCATGTTATTCCCATCATGATTATCTGCCTGATTCTGGGAACCCTGATCGGTGGTGTCAACGGCCTGATGGTAACCAGGCTGAACGTGGCCCCCTTCATCGGAACACTGGGGACCATGTACATCGCCCGGGGATTTGCCAATATCCGTTCAGGAGGGGCTACCTTCCCCAACCTCCAGGGTAAAGCCGAACTCGGTAATACGGGTTTCCCTATACTGGGCGCGGGGCGGATCCTCGGGATTCCCCTTTCCATCTGGATCATGATAGCCCTTCTACTTGTCACTCTCTATGTTTCCCGTAAGACCCCTCTGGGACGTCACATCTATGCCATAGGCGGAAACAAGAGAGCTGCCGAGCTTTCGGGCGTTCAGGTGGGAAGCACCACGACCCTGGTCTATATGTTTTCCGGTTTCTGTTCTGCTATGGTGGGGCTGATCATTGCCAGTCAGCTTGTGGCCTCCCATCCTGCCACGGGAGAGAGCTATGAGATGAATGCCATAGCCGCTGCCGTATTGGGAGGCACTTCCCTGTCCGGAGGAATCGGAACGGTAGGCGGAACCATTATCGGTGCCTTTGTCATCGGAGTCCTCAGCGACGGTCTGGTTATGCTGGGGGTCTCCGAGTTCTGGCAGAACGTCATCAAGGGATTCGTTATCATTGCCGCCGTCGTATTCGATCAGATGCAGCAGAGTATGAATGCCCGGTCCACCGAGCAGAGAGATAAAAAATCACGGAAGGAAAGCGCAGCATGAAGAAGAAAAAGATCTGTTTCGGCGTTATCGTGGGAACACGGGGGTTCTTCAATCCCGAACTGGCCGCCGCAGGAAGAGTTAAGATTCTTGAAGTTCTGGAGAAAAAGAGTATCAAAGCCGTAATTCTGGACTCCTCGCAGACGCCTACAGGAGTGATCGAAGGTTTTGAAGATGCAGAGAAGTGTGCCGCGCTCTTCAAGGAATACAGAGATAAGATAGACGGGGTGGTAGTCATATTGCCCAACTTTGGCGATGAGATCGGCGTGGTCAACGCCATTAAGATGTCAGGTCTGGATGTACCGGTTCTTGTACAGGCTTCCAATGACGAGAATGACAAAGTGGATGTCCTGCATCGAAGGGACGCTTTCTGCGGAAAGATATCGGTTTGCAATAATCTCTATCAGTATGGCATTCCCTTTACAAATACCTCTTCCCATACCTGTGATATCGAATCGCTGGAGTTTTCTGAGGATCTGGACCGTTTCGCAGGTATCTGTCGGGTCGTCAGAGGAGTCAGGGGAGCCAGAATCGGCGCCATAGGAACAAGGCCCGCCGCTTTTCAGACCGTACGTTTCAGCGAGAAGCTGATGCAGAGAGCCGGAATCACCGTTGTCCCCGTGGATATGTCCGAGATCTTCGCCGCGATCGATGCTCTCCCTGAGGACGATGGGGATGTGAAGGCCAAACTGAAATACATTGGAGCCTACGGATCCATTCCTTCACATATCGGAGAGGAGCAGGTGCTCAAGCAGGCCCGGCTCTCCGTGGTGATCGACCGCTTCGTAGCCGATAATAAACTGGACGCCACGGCCGTTCAGTGCTGGGACAGCGTACAGAACAACTACGGCTGTGCTACCTGCCTGTCCATGAGCATGATGGGTGAGAAAGGTCTGCCCTCGGCCTGTGAGATGGATGTTGCCGGAGCCCTGTCTATGTATGTCCTCCGCCTGGCCGCCGAGGAGGCTCCCGGCTTCCTGGACTGGAATAACAACTTCGACTACAAGCGGGATATCTGCGTCTGTACCCACTGCAGTAACTATCCGGCCAGCTTTATGGGCGCCCCCATCGAGATCTCACAGCTGGATATCCTGGGCGCCACTCTGGGACAGGAGAAGTGTTTCGGCGCTATAAAGGGGAAGGTCGCCTCCGGTGATATGACCTATTTCAGAATATCCTCGGACGATGCCAGGGGCACTCTCAAGGCATACGGTGGTGAGGGGGAATTTGTAGATGAACCCTACGGCATGGACGGCGGAATCGCAGTCTGCAAGGTTCCCCGCCTGAATGAGGTGATGAACCATATTTGTCAAAACGGCTATGAGCACCATGTTTCCATGGTCCGGGGGGCGGTGCTGCCGATCGTGGAGGAGTCCCTCCGCTATCTGGGCTGGGAGTTCAAAGCTTTGTAAATACAGATTATAGACTCAAATCTGTTTCAGGGACCGGCTCGTTTTCTCCTCGAACCGGTCCCTTCTTCTTACATCCTGATCTTCAGAACCAGCTTCTTCACATTCTCAGGCTTGCCGTCCTCGGGGGAGCAGCCGGGCATATGGGGATCGGAGGGGAAGAATACGGCGTAGAGCCCTTCTTCCAGAAGCCCGAATCCCATGCGGCTGTGGGAGTACTTTTCAATATCCTTGTCGGGATTGTAGGCATCGGTCACAGTGAGGGCTTCTTTGGCGGTATATCCCATCTTTTCGCATCCGGAAATCATATACTGGATGTCGATGTAGTTCTTGTGGGTTTCGAAGAACTTGTCCGCCACATCTTTGGTCTCGTAGGTCTGGACCAGAGCGAAGAGATTGTCTCCGTCGATCTCATAACGCCCCGCGTCCATGGACGCCAGGTCGGAGTTCCGTATAAAGTCGAAGGCCGCCTTGAAACGGGGATGGAGCCCCTCATACCATTTTGCGTTTCCCATATGATCAATTATCATACTCTTTCTCCTCTTGTGAGAGCCGGTTCAGGCCCTGTTGTATCTCTGCCTGGAAGGTTTGTTTCCCTAAAGCATATCAGTGTTGTCTCTATTATTGAAAAACTGTTTCATTTTTGCAACGGGTTTGTTTTGTTTTCGCACTGAGGGAGATAAGGCCTGATGAAAACGAAAACCCGCCGGAGAACACAAACCGGCGGGCCTTCAAACTGTCAATATTCAATTACAGGGGATATTTCTCTTTTTCGTTTTTATCCATTTATCCTGATGGTCAGGGGAGCGGGCTTCTCTTTACGGGAGAGCTCCAGGGTAAGAAGACCGTTCTTCATCCGGGCCTCCACGCCGTCCCGTTTCAGGTCATCCGAAAGGACGAAGCTCTTTTCGAAGACAACCTTGTCCCCGTCTTTCTTCTTCTCTCCTCTCTTGAGAGCCTTAAGGGTCAGCAGGTTTTCCTCGATCTGAATGTCAATATCTTCGGGGCCGAAACCTGGAAGTTCTGCAGTCAGAACAACTCTGGACTCTTCGTTCTCTATCCGGACTACCGGTTTGCGGGGCTCATCGTCCCAGTCTCTGCTGTAGTCTCCAAAAAAGCGGTCCATCTCTTTCCAGGGATCCATGGTTCTCAGATTATTTCTTCTTCTCACTACTAAATTGTTCATACGATTCCTCCGTACTGTTTCTTTTTTATTCTGTTCTCTTTGGTGGCTTCAGCCCTTAACCTTGACGGCCAGGGGAGCGGGCTTTGCCTTGCGGGGCAGGTCCATGACCAGAAGTCCGTTCTTCATCTGAGCTTCAAATCCTTCCCGTTCCAGATCTTCGGGGATCACGAAGCTTTTTTCAAAGACGACTTTCTTCTCTTCTCTGGATTCCTCACCGTCTTTCACTTCTTCCTTCTTGAAGGCCTGAATGGTCAGAAGGTTTTCCTTGACCTGAATGTCGAGATCCTCGGCTCCGAATCCGGGGAGTTCGGCGCTGACGACTACCCTGTCTTCCTTGTTCTCAACCCGGACAACCGGCTTGCGGGGGGCTTCCTGAGCCTCTTTGATCAGGGAGTTCCAAACTCTGTCCATCTCATCCCAGGGATTAATCTGCGCTCTTCTTCTTACGATCATATTTGTCATCTCTGTACCTCCAGATTTTTTTACTGTTTTGTACTGACCTATAATGCAATGGCTGTGCCAACTTATTTTGATATATTTCTAAGTCATTGTATGTGAAAGAAATAAAAATATTTAAATTTGTTTTTCTGTCAGAAGGCTGTAAGATTTCAATCTTTCTTTTTAGCAAAGCGAGTGATATCTGTGTCGTTTTGATCCAGCGGTTCTGAAGGGGGGGGCGTGTGTGTCAAAATGAATCATAAGTAAAAAATGTGTCAAAATGACTACTGTTTTTTGGGTCAAAGGGAACCAAAACGGCTCTCTTTCGGCTTGAGCAGACCTGGTATTCTCCTGTATTCTGTGGGAAATAGCTCGTTTTTAAGACAAAGAAAAAACACAGCCCCGTAGGTAGTCGGGGCGATCGCAGCCTGCGATCCCGTATCCTTCTTGTATTTTCGGATATAAGATGTCCGTCTTTGTCTCCAGGTGAAATGTATCCGGAGGCAAACATGGAACAAGTGGTCACTACCATCTTCTTTAACGGACAGTTCTGGGTCGCCCTTATCGAAAGGATAGGGGAGGACGGCACTCTTGAGGTCGGAAAGTATACCTTCGGCCCCGAGCCGGGGCATCCCGAACTGATCCACTTCTATCAGAACATCTACCCTTTTATTCCTCTTTACAGGACCGACAGCCGGGTCCGCATCAAGGCCAGGCGCAAGCCGCCGGAGCAGGAGCGCTGTACAAGCAGATCACTGCTTATATTCAAGGAGCAGCATAAGGCGGCTCTGGAGCTGCGAAAGAAAGAGCAGAAGCAGAGGCGTCAGCAGGAAGAGGATGAGAAGTACAGGCTCAGCCGTGAAAAGAGGAAGAAGAAGCGGCGGGGGCACTGATCCGCACTTGCGGTCCGGTATATACGGGTCTGTAATTGTATATATCCATGACCGATGCCATTCTGGGGGCTCTTGAGGAGAAAGAGGCGACTATGAAAGTCGGTTCTTCCGATCCCCAAATCCGAACTACCCTGGAGAAACTGGCGGCGGAGTGCTCCGCTCTTCCCTTTGACAGCGGCGCAAGGCAGCTGGCCTATGAAGCCTGGCAGCGTTACGGCAAGGGAAGGCTTCCTGCCTCACTCAATACGGGAGACTGCTGTGCCTATGCAGCTGCCCGTCAGCTGCGGCAGCCACTTCTCTTCAAGGGTAACGATTTCAGCAGGACCGATATTCCGTCGGTGCTCTAGACCGTGATCTTTTCTTTCGTCTTTATAATGGTGAGGAGGGTCTCGTTGACCGGCACGGTGAGCCCGTGCTTGACGGCGCGGCGGATCAGTTCTCCGGCAAAGGAGTCCACCTCGGTCTTCCGTCCCGCTTCCATATCCTGGAGCATGGAGGTTTTGCCCTCGGGGCCCAGGCTGTTAAGCACAGCGTCCCAGGCTTCCAGATCCGTCTCCGTCAGGTTTACAGCCTCGGCTCTGGCCACTCTTATGGTCTCCTTCATGGCCGACTTCATCAGGGACTTGAGTTCGTCGTCGGTCTGAAAGAGGCCGTAGTTGGCTCCCGTCACGGCGGAAACCTGATTCATTCCGATATTGATCATCAACTTGTACCAGAGGGCTTTGTGAATATCCTCGGGGATATGGTAGGTCAGGGAGGACTGATCCAGCAGCGCCGTCGTTCTCTGCAGGGCGGGTGTCATGGTATTGCCCTTGCTGCCGACAAGAAGTTTTCCCCTGACGCTGAAGTTCAGGATATGCCTCTCTTTGACGGCATCCATCCCCAGGGCGGCGGCGTAGAGAACGTCCGCTTCGGGGAAGGCCTCTTCCAGAATACCCTCGCTGCTGATGCCGTTCAGTACGGAGATAAGGATGGTTCCGGGAGTTACGGCGGGACGCATCAGGTCGACGGCTTCGTTCATATGATAGTTTTTCACCGCCAGCAGGATAAGATCGGGCCTCAGCTTCTCCTTTTCGGGATTGCGGGCTTTGAAGCGCATCTCTTTTCCGTTGATAACAAAGTTCTCACTGTTGATTCTGTCACAGCGGACATCTCCGGCCAGGAAGTAGGCTTCGATGCCGGCGATCCGAAAGGCTTCCATATACATCAGTCCCAGGGCTCCGGCCCCGAGAACGGCTACGGTTTCTATCTTTTTCATGATTTTAAGAATAGCCTGTAAGTCCGGATTTTTCCAGCCGGGATACTTTCCCTGCCGAAGTACCGAAAATCGGTATCAGTAGTTTTTAACCGTATCCCACATGGCCCAGAAGTTTTCAGCGGGAACATCGGCCTGGATGTTGTGAACCGTGGCGAAGACATAGCCCCCTCCGGGACCCATGATATCGATATTCCGTTTGACTTCGTCTGCCACTTCCCGGGGAGTGCCATGGGGGAGGGTATCCTGGGTATCGACGCCCCCTCCCCAGAAGACCAGGTCCCTGCCGAACTCCTTCTTGAGCCTTTCCAGTTCCATGCCTCTGGCGGTAAACTGAACGGGATTGAGGATATCCACACCCATCTTGATCCAGTCGGGTATGAGGTCGAAGACGGCGCCGTCGGAGTGGTACATCACTTTGACACCGGGAAGCTCCTTTTTCATATGCTTGAAGAGCTGCTCCTGGAGAGGGAAGATCCTTTCCCTTATCATATCGGGGGAGAAGAGCAGGGATTCCTGGGTTCCCAGGTCGTCGCATTCGGAGGCGACCAGGATATGATCGATAAGGCCTGTCTCCCTGGCATAGCGACCGAAGAAGCTCCAGTAGTCCATCTTGTACTCCAGAATCTTCTCCATCAGCAGGGAGGCTCCTTCGGGATCCAGGGCCATGTCCATAAAAAACTCTTCATAGCCTCTGATGCGGAAAGCCACTTCCGTCAGTCCCGCCGAATTTCGGTCGGCAACAACTCCCTGACTGACCATCTTAGCCGCCTGTTCGTCGAAAACCTTGCGGACCTGCTGTTCCGCATCGGCCATTTTCGGGATCTTGTAGTGCTGGAATCCCTCCTTGACGGTCTCGTACTGTTTGAGGGGGGCGCTCTGGATATTGTAGTAGATGTCTTTAGAAGGGTCGAAGTCCCAGTCGCAGCCGAATTGATCTGTCAGCTTGTAGACTCCGTCTTCCTTATGGATGGGAGTCGCTTCGGGACCGGCCAGACGGGGGGCTCCGACCCGGTGGGTATCGATTCCGAGATCCTCCCGGATGGTATGGTCGGGCTGGATGATCTGCTGAATGGGATCGTAGTCCTCCATGTCGTCGAATACGGGGTCAATCCCCTTGGCTTTCATGGCATTCTCGAAGGCTATCTGTGTAAAACTGGAAACCGTTGTCGCCCCGATATCACAGGGGAGGCGGTCGGTCTCTTCAAAATTCAGGGCTTTCTCAAGGCGTTCTCGGCTTGTCACTTTCTTATCCTTTATGGTTTTTTATTGTGGTCCGGGAAGATTGTAAGTCCTGAAAACGGGAGAAATCCGTTCTGATTTGGCGGAGAATTCGGACTTTTCGGCGGAACTGTTCGGGATTGCCTGTCAGCGGAACTGTTTGCGGTAGGCCCGGGGAGTCATTCCTGCGGCGGCCTTGAAGCGGCGGGTGAAATAGGACAGATCGTCATAGCCTATCTCAAAGGCGATCTCGGTGATGCTCAGAGAACTGTCCTTGAGTGCTTCTTTGGCTCTTTCGATACGGATGCCGTTCAGGTATTCGGTGAAGGTCTTCCCCGTCTCCTTCTTAAAGAGATCGGAAAACTGTCTCTGAGAGAGGTTGCTCAGTTCCGCCGCGGCGGGAAGGTTGAGATTGAGGAAGAAGTTCTGTCTCATATGTTCCAGAACCCTTTCGATTCTAAGATCCCGGGAGCTGAGTTTCCGGTTCTGCTCCCCGGCTCTTATAATAAGAACCAGCAGCCGGATCAGAAGGGCGAGAACCTGTGAGTCCTTGCCGCCGCTCCTGTCCCGCATCTCCTTGAGTATCTCTCTGAAAAGGGGTTTGAGCTGTCTGGTATAGAGGGGATCGGTCAGGATCAGGGGATCGCCGTCCTTCAGGGCTTCCAGCACCAGGCCATGGTCGGGCACTCTTCTCATGTAGGCATCGTCAAAGATGACGATAAGCTGTTCCAGAGGCGAACCCGGGGCATCCTGGGTCCGGTGAGGAATGCGGCCGTCCCGGAGGATGACATAGTCTCTGTGCATATCGTGCTTCCGCCTCTCTCCGTTCTTCAGTTCCTGGCAGATGCCGTTGCCTTCCACCACAAAGGTCAGCTCAAAGAAGTCATGGCGGTGGTAGTCCATGGTGTAGTTGCCCTTGTGCCGGGAGTCCAGAATGTAGAGAAAGTCCTCTCCTTCTATCTCCATGGTCTCTATCCTGGGATTTTCCATGATCCTAAGAATACTCTGTTGAAAGGGGGGATACCACAGGTTTTTCCAATAAATGATCTTCAAATGGCCGCTGATTCTGTAAGGGACCTGATATAAATCTTGAAACATGAATACTTGTATGGTAGTATTCATGTTTCAGAGGTAGAAGGGAAGGTATCCTCCCTGATAATGATTTGAAGTAAGGATGATAGATATTATGAAGATGAGTCTCAGATGGTATGGTAAGGACCATGACAGCGTTACCCTGGAGCAGATACGGCAGATCCCCGGGGTCGGCGGCGTTATTCCCACTCTCTACAACAAGCAGCCCGGTGAAAACTGGCTTCCCGGTGAGATCGCATCCCTGAAGAAGGATGTGGAAGACGGCGGTCTGAAGATCTATGGTATTGAGAGCGTGAATGTCTCCGATGAAATCAAGGTGGGCTCCCACAAGAGGGACGAGCATATAGAAAACTATATCAGCACCCTGAAGAATCTTTCGGATGCGGGTATCAATATGGTCTGCTACAACTTTATGCCCGTTTTCGACTGGACCCGTTCCGAGCTGGCCAAGCCCCGGCCCGACGGTTCCACCGTTCTGGCTTATAACCAGGAGATGGTCGACAAGATTGATCCCAAAAAGATGTTCGATCACATCGACGGTGACTCCAACGGGTTTATGATGCCCGGATGGGAACCCGAAAGAATGGCCAAGGTGGAGGAGCTGTTCAAGCTCTACGCCGAGACCGATAACGAGAAGCTCTTTCAGAATCTGAAGTACTTCCTTCAGGCCATAATGCCCACCTGTGAGAAGTACGGTGTGAAAATGGCCATCCATATTGACGATCCCGTATGGAGCGTTTACGGGCTGCCCCGGATCATTAAGAACAAGATGGACCTGCAGAGGATGCTGACCGAGGTCCCCTCCGAGTACAACGGCGTAACTCTCTGTACCGGTTCCCTCAGCTCCAATCCCAATAACGATATTCCCGACATCATCCGCTCTCTGAAGGGCCGGATTCACTTCGCTCATGTCCGCAATACAAAGCATGACGCTCCCGGTGTCTTTGAAGAGTCCGCTCACTTATCTACCGACGGTTCTCTGGATATGTACGAGATCATAAAGGCCTTCTATGAGATCGGCTTTGAAGGTCCCGTACGTCCCGATCACGGGAGAGCCATCTGGGGCGAGGTCGCCATGCCTGGTTACGGACTCTATGACAGAGCCCTGGGTGCCAGTTATCTCCTGGGACTTCTGGAAGCCATCCGCAAGGCTGATAAATAATCGGTGTATAGTGATATGACGAGGAGACAGATATGAAACTGAGTCTGAGTGAATTAAAAGATAAAGCCCAATGGGAAAGCAGAGGCTATACTCTGCCGTCCTTTGATATTGAAGCCGTCCGTCGGCAGAGCCGCGAGACTCCCCGGTGGATTCATTTTGGAGCCGGTAATATCTTCCGGGCTTTTGTGGCCGTTCTGCAGCAGCGGCTTCTGAACGAGGGAAAGGCCGATACGGGAATCATCGTCTGCGAATGCTTTGACGAGGAGATCATCCATAAGGCCTATGAAGATTATGACAATCTGGCTCTGGCCGTAACCCTCAAGGGAGACGGAGCCATCGAAAAAGAGGTGATCGGAAGTCTGAGTGAGACTGTCGTCCCCGGCCGTGACTGGTCGAGAATGGAGGAAATTTTCTGCGCTCCCAGCCTTCAGATGCTGAGCCTGACCATCACAGAGAAGGGCTATGCCGTCAGAAATGACAAGGGCGAGCTTCTTCCCTGGATAAAGGCAGACTGTGAAAACTTCAATGGGAAACCCGGCAGCACGACGGGGATCATCGCAAAGCTGCTCTTTGAGCGTTTTAAATCCGGGGCTGCCCCTCTGGCTCTTATCAGCATGGACAACTGCAGCCACAACGGAACACTGCTGAAGGAAGCAATATTGACCTTTGCCGAGGCCTGGAATGCCGCCGGTTCGGTGGGGCAGGACTTTCTGGACTATCTGAAGGATGAGAGTAAAATCTCTTTCAACTGGAGCATGATCGACAAGATCACCCCCAGACCTTCGGAGGCTCTGAATCCCGTATTCGCCGAGGACGGTCTTGAGGGAATGGAGCTTGTGAAGACCTCGAAGAACAGCTATGTATCCCCCTTCGTTAATGCGGAGGAGTCCCAGTATCTGGCCATTGAGGATATATTCCCCAATGGAAGACCTCCCCTGGAGGATACGGGTGTGATGTTTGCGGACAAGCAGACCATCGACCGCATTGAGAAGATGAAGGTCTGTACATGTCTCAATCCCCTGCACACAGTTCTCGCCGTCTTCGGCTGTCTCCTCGGTTACGATTCCATCTCAGGTGAGATGAAGGATCCCCTTCTGAAGGGATTTATCGAGAAGCTCGGCTACACGGAAGGGATGCCTGTGGTTGTGAACCCCGGCATCATGAATCCCGAGGACTTTATCCGGGACTGTATCGAGGTACGCTTTCCCAACCCCCATGTGCCCGATACCCCTCAGAGGATCGCTACGGATACGTCAAAGAAGATCCCTGTCCGCTTCGGCGAGACCATGAAAGCCTATATCGCCGATGGAAAGAGCGATCTCTCCTTCCTGACGTACATCCCCCTGTTTATTGCAGGTTGGCTCCGCTATCTGATGGCCATGGATGACGAAGGAAAGAGCTTAGAACTGAGTCCTGATCCCAATCTGGACAAGGTACAGCCCTTTGTGTCATCTTTTGAACTTGGATTTACTGGGGATGTTCATGAGGCTCTGAAAGATCTTCTGTCCAATAAAGAATTTTTCGGCGTCGATCTTGTCGAGCATAATCTTGCTACCAGGGTGGAAGGCTATTTTCAGGAGATGCTGGCCGGTCCCGGTGCTATCCGCAAAACCCTGGAAAAATATATCAGTAAATAATCAGTAACAAAAGGGAGGCGGCGGTATGCTTCCTCCCCGGTTTAGGACGGCATGGCATGGCAAAATCTAACAGGACGGTCAGCGAGACCGTGTACGACATTCTGCACAGGAATATTATCAATCTGAATCTTGTCCCCGGTACTGTGATGAGTGAAAAAGATATCTCTGAGAAGATGGAGGTCAGCCGTACTCCTGTCCGGGAGGCTTTTATCAAGCTTTCCAATGAGGCCCTTGTAGACGTTATTCCTCAGAAGGGCAGTTTCGTATCCAAAATCAGTCTGACCCGGGTCAAAGAGGAGCGTTTTCTGCGTGAGTCTCTGGAACTGGCAGTTATAGAAGATCTGATCCGGAATAAGGAAGATATCGATTTTCGTGATATAAGAAGGAATCTGGAGGAGCAGGAGAGGGCTCTTGATGAGGGCGAGAATACCCGGTTTATCGAGTTGGACGATGATTTTCATGCTCTTCTGTTTCGCGAAGCTGGAAAATCACGCTGCTATGACGTGACTATAGGTTTCTCCGGACATTATCGCCGGGTCCGTATCCTGTCAGCTTCGGTCAGCGGCGTTTCCGCATCCAATCTGAAACATCATAAAAACCTGATATCCCTGATCGAAAATCGTGATGCGGACAGTGCCGTCTCTATAATGAAAAATCATCTGCGAAGGTTGAATGTGGAAAAGGATATCATCTATGACAAATACAGAGATTATTTCGAAGATGAGTCCTCCGGCAAAGGTCCACTGGATCTGATTGATGAGAAGAATCTTTTCACCGGTATGAAACGTTGATTACGGTAAAATCGGTATAATCTATTGTCCCTTCCCAGTTCTGTCGTAAACTCTCTTTCTATGCTGTTTTACGAAGGATAATTTTTCTTACACATTTGAATTCTCAGCTCTATTCGCCGCGTAAGGCATAGTGGAGATCCCTCTGCCTGGAAAAGGAGCACACTATGCACGGCCTGATCTGTCTGTTTCTCATACTCTTTCCCCTTGTCTGTTCAGGGGCCGGGGATGAAAATTTCTCTCCGGACTGGAAGGAAGGGGGCCCCGGTGAAGAGTCCTCTCCGTTTTACACACCCCTGTCGGGGGAGGAGTCCCTCTCTACCTGGTACGAAAAGTACAGTGAGGCTCTGCCTCTCGTCACCCGGGAGGAGCAGCGGCTCTGGCAGCGCCGTATGGAGGAGGATCTTACGGCCTGGACAGGCCGGCGTCTGGCGTCCTCTCTGGGGGCCGGGGAGTTGAGGTCTCTTGAGAAGGAGATTGAAGATCAGTCCCTCAGGCTGCTCTACCGCTCGGATCAGAATGAACTGCTCTTTGACAGCGCCGGTGATCCCCTGCTGCGGGATCCCGGTCTCTATTCCGGGGACAGGGTGGAGTGGAACCGGGAGCTGGAGGCCAGGAAAGAGATACTTCTCAGCCGCTGGGAGCAGGGGGCTCTGGCTCTGATTCCGGATATCATCCTTGATATTCCGATGGACGTTCCGGTTTCCCTGAGGGACTCTCTGGAAAAGGAGCTGAGGGTCAGCCTGGGGGAGTACTCAGAGGCTCTCAGAAGAGAGGCGGAACGTCTTATCCTCTGGTCTTCGGCCTCCTTCGATTATCTGAGGCAGAGAGATGAATACTCATTAAGGCATAAGAGCGAAGAGGAAACCGCCGGGGCTCTGGCAGACAGGCTTGTCAGGGAGACGGGACTCGCCCTTGCCGAAACAGAGGTTTCCCTGCGAGAGGGGCTGGATGAGATGAAGAACGCTTCCGTCGATCCGGCCGACTTTTCAACCGGGGACTGGGAGGAAAGTTTCCGGAGTGAGTTTCAGAAGGGACTCGAGCTCTGGGCGGAGGCTGAGAAGGAGCTGATGGCGTCCCGTCTGAACTGGGAACTCCGTTGCGAGAGGGCGTATCTGGAGGGCGAAGAACTCTGGGACAGGGCTCTTGAACGCTTCAGTTCCGAGAGAAAAGAGTGGATCAACGGGATCTCGGTCCTTCTGGAGGAGGGCCGGGAGGCCTGGGAGGAGAAGGAAGAGCGCTGTCTGGAGCAGATGGACGCGATCATCCGGGAGACCGAACTGGCCGCGGCGGCGGAAGAGGAGAAATTCCGTATTCAGGTCAACTCCGCTCTGGAGCTTTACCGGGAGACTTCCGCTCTTTTGAACTCGGCGGAAGAGAGTGTTCTTTTTTATGAATACAAGACCGAAACCATGGGCCATGAGCTGAATGGGATTCAGAGTGAATTGGAGATCCTCAGAAAAGAAAAAAACGAAAAAAAGATGGAGGCGGCCCTATTAAAAGAGTCTATCCATCATCTGGAACATCTTCTGGGATGCTCTACGGGTGAAACGGCTTATGAATGCGCCCGTAATATCAGGAATCAGAAGGAAGAGCTGGATCAGACACGGGCCTCTTTATTCACCCTTATCCGCGAGTTGGAGAGTTATGAAGAGAAGGAAGCCCCCCTGAAGAAGCGGCTTCCCGCATACAGGGAGGAGCTGGAGATCTGGCGGGAGCTGCAGACCTCTCTTGAAACGCAGCTGGCCGGAGCGGCAGATATGCTCTTCTCCCTTGAGGCTGAGGCGGCGGGATACGACGGCTCAGTGCCCCGGGGTGATCTTGACCGGGAGATCCGGCGGAGAGAACTTGAGACGGAAGCCCTGTACCGGCAGTGGAAGATCTCTGCGGCCGTAACGGCCTATGCCGATCTGGACACGTCTGACCGTCCCACCGAGGCCCGGACTGCCGAAGAGTTCGAGCGCTGTGATGCGGAGCTGACAGCCGCGGAGAGGGAGTATCGGGCTGTGACGGACTCCCTCTCTACGCAGAGGGAGAATCTGATAGAATCCCGGAATGCTCTTGCGGATAAACTGGCTGTTCTGGAAGATACTCGTGTTCTAATGAAGGAGGCCCTGGATGTTTACGAGGAGTCCTTTGCTGTTTATCAGAGCCGGGATTCCAGTCTGCTGAAACAAGCTCTGGGGGATCTGAACAAGGAGCTCCTCAGCTGGTACGGAGACGAAGACGGTTCCCGGAGGAGCGACCTTTACGGCCTCTACTTTCGGGCCGCTGAATCGGAGCGCCTCTCCCTTATCGTAGAAGAGAGTGGATCGACTTTCCTGGATCCTGTTCTGGAGACGGATCTTCTTCTGAAGCAGGCTTCCGGAGAAGATCTTCTGAACGAGATAGGTCGTTTTCCCGATGCCGAAGCTCTGCTGGAATGGTATCTTCCTCTGCTTGAGAGGGACCTGATTCCGGATTATATGACGGAACTCTATGCGGCGGGCATAAGGATGTACTGGAAGGACGAGCTTGCGGTGCTTTCTGACATGACAGTGCAGACGGACGGGGAGCTGCCGCTTGAGGAACGGGAGCGGGCACGCTTTCGGGCGGATGTTCTAAATGATCTTTTGACGGTCTCTGAAGAAGGAGACGACTCCCTGTCAAAGACAGATTTTCTTATGGCTGTGATGGATGAGGCCGTGGCTGTTCTGCTGGATTTTCGAACGGGAGGAATCGCTCCGGATGCATCGGCTGCGGAATATCTGTCCCTTATCAAGAGGGGAGAGCTCTATGCCCTGAGCCTCCGTGAGAGAAGGGCTGAGCTTGAAAGGGAGCTTGAAATCAGCCGAAGCGGCGCGGAAGAGTACAGACGGAGCGTCGTGGATGCCGACTTCCGGGCCTACGAGGATAAAAAAATCCTCTACGACGAGGCTCTGGTCCTCTATAATACGGCCCTCAAGGAGTTCGGAGAGAGACAGGGGAGTTATCAAACGACCCAGGCGGAACTGGAAGGGGCAGGGGAGGCCTATAAGAGGGCAAAACTCTCTTATCAGGAGGCGAGGGAGATTCTGGATTTTGCGTCCACCGGTTATTCTCCCACCGAATCCGGTGTCTACGCCATCGAAGAGGCCAGGCTCAAACTCTATGAAGATTCACAGAGCGCTCTCCGGATTCTTCTGGCGATACAGGAGGGGGGCGAGTCGGAGGCGGTCATTGATGAAGTCTGGGCCGCCCTTCGCGATGAGTCCCGGACCCTTCTGTCCCTGAGTAATAATCTGGAATACACGGCCTCGGCTCTCGAGAGAAAGGCAGATGAGTTGAACAGAATTTCCGTCAGTTCCCTGGGGAATATGCAGGACGGGGCAGACGCTTTAGTGGATCTCTCCTCCCGGGGGATGGCCCTCGTATTCGACGAATCCATGGCATCGCAGGAGATGACCAATTTCGGCTCCTGGAAGAACGGCAGCTTTCAGACAAAGTGTGATGAATACTTCTCCGCCGGAGATGCGGAACAGGTTTTCTCGAAGGATTTGATGATCTGGATGAATGAGATGGGAAATCTGGGCGGAACGGTTGAGCTGTTAAGGATGTTTTCCTATGCCTACTATCATGAACTGGAAACGATGCAGGGAATGGACTGGGATGAAATCAACAGGCGCTACTCCATAGACCTGTTTCACAATGCCCAGCATGAGGACCTTCTTGATCAGAGCGGAGATATGTTTGACAGCGTCCATATCGGCTATAAAGGGGATCTGGACCGTTATCTTGCCGGTGAGTATGAGGATGTAAGAAAGGTAATACGATTTGGAGACTCGGGGCCCGTCACCAAAGTCTTTATTTCCCCCGAGGAGTGGCTGCAGGATAAAACCGCCGTCTTCCGTCGTCTTGTTCTGCAGGAGAACACTTTGAAAAGGCTCTACAGCTTCTACAAGGTTCTGATGTTCTCCTCCTGTATCCGTAATGATGCTTTGGCACGGGCGATGGAGCAGGATCTCTCGGCCACGGCATGGACGTATATCGATGACAGGGCCTCTCATGAGCAGCGCCAGTTCAAAAGGCCCATTGTCGGAGGGTACAGAAAGCCGGGAAGGGATATCCGGGATATAAGACGGGCCATAGCCAAAACGGCGGACTATTACAGCGGTCACTATGACAGACAGGATCTTGCAGAGGAATTGGCCTCCTTCAGTTCCAGCTTCGCAGGGATGGCGGACAGCGTCACGCAGAAGGCGGCGCTGACGGGCGGAGAGGCGCTGGAGCTCCAGGACTTGAAGACGCTTCTATCCGGTCTGGCGGGGATAACCCTTGATGAGGCTCAGCTCTCTCTCCTTGAGGAGCTTTTTATAGACTCTTCATCCGAAGAACGAAGCTCGGCGGGTTCTCTTCTCAGAACTCTGGCGGGAAAGTCCGAGTCCCTGATGAACGAGCTTGACCGGAAGCTTCTGATGCGGGAGGCGGAGCTTGCCGCTGAAAGAGCGGCTCTCGAACGGGAGCTGAAGCACTGGCTGGAAGAGGGAGATCTTGGGGCTTATGCGGCTGCGGCTGATAAGCTTTATGCCTCTCCCGCCTATCTCCGGGCCGACTACAGGGATTCCGTTATCCAGGCCCTCTGGACGGCAGACAGCCCTTCAGAGGACGAAAGCCTGACGACCATGAAGGCCTATGGGACTGTTTTAATCCGCAGCTGCCGCAATCGTCTGGATCAGGTAAAAACGGAGCATTATGCCGATCTTCAGTCCGCATTGAGGAATATTCGCATCAATAAAATTTTCTGGGAGGAACGGGTCGATGCCCTTGTCGCGGAAGGACTGTCCCGGTGGGACAGTTCCGCTCACTCCCTGATCGCCCGTCGGGAAAACTGGAGAAACGGATTGGAGCGGGAATACAGGGAGAAATCCCTTCTCTGGGAGGCGAAGCACGAAGTTCTTGCCCGCAACAGGGACACGTGGATGAGGGACAGCTCAGACTCCGCTCTGGATGTCGGGACCCGGGCCCTGGCCCGGCAGATGGATCTGGATGCCCTCTCCCTGATAACAGAGCTTGATTTCAGCTTTATTCCCGATGTCGGGACAGGCCCCGCCTCCATAGAGAGTATGCTGAACGAGGCTCTGGACGGACAGACCATGGAGAAGCTTCTCTGTGTCATGGGAGGCCTGGGTAGAACAATCAGAGGGCATGATCTTGTTCTCTCGGCCGCCATGCCTGTGATTCCTTTGAATGCGGGGAGCCTGCACAGCCTTTATGAGCAGCAGGATGAGCTGAAAGAGAAGATAAGCCGGGCCCTTTCTTCGGCCCAGGCGCTCCAAATGAAGGAAGCGGCCATGGAGACGGAGCAGAGGATGATGAATGCCATCGATGAGGCCAACGAAGCGGTTGATCTTTCGGTAGAGAGCCGGCTCAGTGATGAAGGCTATGCCAGGCGGGGACGACGCTTTGTCCGCACGGTGATCATCGACTCTTCCCTTCTGGGGGGCAATGAGACGGAGCAGCAGGATATCGATTCCTATAACGACTTCCGGGCTCCCGAACTGGATCTGGGCGTCGACCTCTCTTTAGGACATCTGAAAACCCTCAGCAGCGATATGATCCGGGCCTCCGTCAACCTGGCTTCGGAGCGCTTGAACAGCTATATGGCTCTGATTTTCGGCACTGAGGAGGACAGCTCCTTAAGAGAGGCGCTGGATCGGGATTTTATCCGCTATCTGGAGAAGCAGGAGAAGGCCTTTGCCGCCTCGGGGAAAAACAACAGCAACAAAGAGGATTCCAAGGGACTGTTCCGTTTTCATCTGGGATACGCCCCGGTGATGAAGGAGAATAAACCGGAGAAGGTGAAGGAGGAGGGGTACGGAGAGTTCGGCAGAATCTTCAAGGCCTTCGCCATTCAGCAGGCCAGACTGCTCCGCGGGCTGGCGGGAATGAAGGCTCCCTGGTACAGCCAGAAGATCTGGGACGATGATTCCGACAACGACGGTGATTCGGACGGCATAATCGGAGCCCCCACGGTCAGAAACGTCGTGGATATCGCCGTATCCGCGTTGGGCTCCGCCTTCCTGGGACCCTTTCCCGCACTGATGGTCAGCATGCTTGACGATGCGGTTTTTACCCTGGCCGACATGGGAAACGGTGTTCTGGATGCGGACGAAGCGGGACTGAGCCTGGCGAAAACAGCCGGGACCTCCCTGCTCTCCTATGGCGCGGGGGAGACCCTGGGCGCCCTGGATGATTTCTCCTCCCTGTACGGAGGGGGGGAGGTTTTTACGGATATCGCTTACAAGGGCCTTGAGTTCAGCGCCGTCAATTACGGCTCCGCCGCTCTGGGATCCTTCGAAACCGGCGGTTTCAGCTGGAACCGCTTCGGCGATCAGACCCGCTGGGACAATATGGGCAGGTCCTACCTCAGCGGCCTGACGGGACAGGCTGTCAGCAGTACCCTGGAGCTGGGCAGCTTCGGATTCACGGGCCGCAGCTATAACGATGCGCGGGCCTTTACGGATCTGGCCGGAGGTCTCAGCGGCAGCGCCGTGGAGTATGCCCTGACCGGCAGAACCCGGCTGAATGTTCTACAGGCAGGGGGAACCGGTCTCCTTGAGTGGAATATCGGAGGAGGGGAGACTCTTTTTGATTTTGGAATGAACGGGACAGATATCAGCGCCGGCACCCTGACGGCGGCCGGACGGGGGCTTTACGACTACAGCAGGAATATCGAGATAAACCGGGCATTGGAAGACCGGGATCTCCGGGCCGGAATGCGGACTCTCTACTCGGGGGCGGAGGGCTCTGAGCTTCATACTCTTTACGATGAGATCGTATCGGGGGAAACAATCGTCAAAACAGGAAGGAATCAGAGCTATGAAGGGTATACTGATGTTGACGGATACGGAAGAAGGGTCATAGACTTGAATAAGACGGGAAAGAGTTCCCTGGACCTGGCCGTTCTCATGAGTCATGAGGCGTTCCGGGATGGCCTGGATAATGGCTTCGGGCAGCATGATGAGACCCTTCGCGCCGTAACCGGCCATATGCTGAGCGCTTCCGAACTGCAGGAGCTCTACGGGTCGGGCTATCTGGGTGAGAGAAACAAGCACGAGGCCGATTTGATGAACCGGGTCCTGAACGGGGAACTTCCCGGCCACCTGTTAAGCGAATACACCATGCAGAACTACAATATGTCCGGTGATTTCTGGAAGCTTACGGACGAGGGGACGATCGTCTGGGACGGTCAGAAGAATCTGGTCAATGAGGAGGGGGACGTCATCCGCATCGACAAGACCGGCTCCTACAGTCTCTCTCTGATGAACTGGTTCGGCCGGGAGAATTCCCTCGCCCTCCTCAGGCAAAGGGGCTACGATCCGGACTCTATGGCGGATAACGAGATCGCCTACGCCTTGATGAAGTCCTCCGGTGCGGTATGGGACGGCACGGCCCACAGCGATACCACAGGCCAGAACAGCGGGGCCTACGTTCCCAGAACGGTTCCGGGAGGGCAGAGTGCCAACAGCTCGACTCTGGAGGACCGGCTCCACTTCCAGCTTGCACAGGACGAGGCCTTCCACAGAGCCAAGATCTCCCAGGAGAGCCCCGATGTTGCGGTCTGGGTTCAGGACGAAGAAGGGGAGTGGATCAACGGCATGGCCGCCACGGGATGCTACTACATGGCCACCCTGGGGGCCGTCCAGACCCAGGCGGGCAAGCTTCTGAGCACAGAGCAGATCAACAGGATTACCGAGCGGGCCCTGGAGGAGGGGTGGCTGGAGATGGATGAGGAGGGGGTTTTTCCGACGGGGGGATTATCGAAGACATTAATCTCTCGTTTGGCTTTCTCGGAATTAGAGGAGTTCGGCTATTTGGACTTTGGTAAGAAACTTAATGATGTTGATGGTTCAATTATCGTTGGTAAAACAGTTAATGATAACTATCATGCACGGGAAGGGAACAAGCTTATGAATCTAGAATTCTTTGATCCCTATGAGAATATCTCCTATCAATCGGGACAGGATATTCTTCTGAAAAAGAGTAAATGTTATGAATACTATGATTATCAGAAATACTACTGGAAGCAGTATGAAGAATATTATTTCTAGGATGAAATCTCTATATATCCTACTGTTGTCCATGTTTTTTCTGGCATGCAGTCCGGAAAAGAAAGATACTGCAGAGGTTCAAGAATCAGATCACGTTAACACTCAGGAGAAAGAGGCCTCTCCGGCGGCTTCTTCTGCACAAGTCGAGGATGAGCCTGATCGGACCGAGGATCTCTATAATGAGATCAAAGACATCTTCTCCGGCTCCTGGATGGACGATTACGATGTTATTGATGGTGAACGGGAAGTCTCCTGGGGCACTGTTCCATTTTCAAACAGTTATTACTTTATTATTGATTTCCAGAATGGGAATCGTATTATCATTAATGGAGAAGCAGAGGGAGGGAGCAAAGGTTTTGACAGTTATATTGGAGAGGTCTTGAAAATAGAAAAGTTAGAAGGTCTGTATCGTTTCACTTATAAGGACAAACTAGATACAATAAATCCAAATAGGGAGATTGAAATTTCCCTTAGGTATGATTCAATTAATGACACTATGGCAATAGTCGGCTACTCAAGTATTGAATATGAAAACCCCTCCGAAATGATCCGTATCTCCGAGCCTCTTCATAAATAGTGGAGGGGGGGGCTCTATCTCTTCAAATCCGGCTCACACTATCCCTTTCAATGAGTTTTCCCGATATCTGGATCTTGACGGGCATGTCATCCTTTTCATTACAGATCTTGTTAATCAGGATCTGGACGGCGATCCTCCCCAGTCTCTTCTTGCTTACCTGGTAGGAGCTGAGGGGAGGGTTGGTCTGTCTCGTTAAGGGAAGGTTATCTATCCCCATAAGGGAAATATTGTCGGGGACCTTCAGGCCGTACTCTTTGATCGCTTTGAGAGATGACGCGGCCAGGATGTCATTACAGCATAGAAAGGCACTGGGGAATCTCTTGAGTTTCGGAAGTAGCTCTTTGAAGTCTTTGTAGCCTTCCTCAAAAAGGGAATCTATGGAGATTATCCACTCTTCACTGATTGATAGATTCAAGTGATCCATTACTTTTCTGAAGGCATATTCTCTTAACCTGAAGTTCGGCGTTTCAGGAGAGCCGGTGATCAGTCCAATTTCTCTATGTCCTCTGGAGAGAAGATGGTTCAGAGCATGATAGATAATATCTGTATTATTCATATCTACAAAATTGAAATCGAGGTACTGGTAGAAGGCGTCTAAAAAAACGATTGGTTTGCGAATATTTTCAAAGCTTAAGATATCCTCACGTTCCAACTCGGTTGCCAGGACGATAAACCCTTCCGCTTCAGATTGGTTAATGAAGTGCACGATATTACTGATAGGAACCGATTTGAATGTCACTGTATGGAGTATTGAATTCTGCTTCTGGCTCTCAAGGCTCAAGCCTTCGATATAATCGGAAATAAAGACGTCGTGATCCCTGTTCAGGATATGACCATGGCGGGTTATGTGAAGAAAGCAGATGGTTCTTGAGTTTGTTTCGCTTCTTTTCTTCAGGGCGGGACCTTTGTAACCCATCTCTCCGGCAATTTCCAGGATGCGTCTTCTGGTCTCATCGCCTACGCCGCCCTTATTGTTAAGGACGAGGGAAACGGTGGAGGGGGACACTCCGGATTCTTCGGCGATATCTTTGATGGTTATAGGGTTCCTGTTATCCATAGTAAGACATCATATCATGTTTTTTACTAAAACGGACAACTAAAAAATTACTAAAACGCGAGTTTTATGCTGTGTTTGTCTCGTTTTAAACGATTTTAAGGCCATCTTGATTAAAATTTAATAAAACTTGACAAGTGGCAGAAGGGTGCTAATATAAAAAAATGAGTCTATAAATCAAAGGAGTTATTTATGAGAAAAGCTTTGCTGGTATTGTTAATGGTCCTGATGACCACAACCCTTTTCGCTGCCGGTCAGCAGGAGACAGGACCTAAACCCGAATCAGAGTGGAAGATCGCTCTTGTTCCCAAAGACAGCACCAACGCATGGTTTGTTCGGATGGAAGAAGGTGTAAGAGCCTATGCCGCCGACACAGGACTGAACGCATTCCAGAAAGGACCCGCCAAGACCGATGCCGCTATGCAGGTACAGGTTATCCAGGACCTGATTGCTCAGGGTGTAGACGCCCTTTGTGTCGTTCCTGTCGACCCCGCCGCTCTTGAGCCTGTTCTGGGTGAAGCTCTTGATAAGGGGATCGTGGTCGTAACCCATGAAGCATCCTTTCAGGAAAACACCATGTACGATATCGAAGCCTTCAGCAACGAAGATTACGGTGCCTTTATCATGGACAACCTGGCCAAGGCCATGGGAGAAGAGGGTGTTTATACCACTATGGTAGGCCATGTAACCAACGCCTCTCACAACGAGTGGGCCGACGGTGGTGTCGCTCATCAGAAGAAGACCTATTCCGGTCTGACCCTGCTGGCCGAAGAGCCTCGTGTCGAGTCTGAAGACAACATGGAAAGAGCTTATGAAAAGGCTAAAGAACTGTTCAAAAAATACCCCAACCTGAAGGGAATCATGGGAACCTCCTCCAAGGATGCGCCCGGTGTTTCCAGAGCCATTGAAGAGCTCGGTCTGAAGGACAAGGTCTTTGTTGCCGGTACCGGACTCGTTTCCGAGTGCGGCCCCTTCCTTGAGAACGGAATCCTCCAGTACATCACCCTCTGGGATCCCAAGGATGCCGGTTACGCTATGTGCTCTCTGGCCGTTAAGATCCTCCGTGGTGAAGAGATCGGAAATGGTCTGGATCTGGGACTCGAAGGTTATGACAACATGCAGTTCGCTCCCGGTTCAGACAAGGTGCTGATCGGTTCAGGCTGGATCGTAATGGATAAGAACAACATGATGGAATACAACTTCTAATCATTCCTTCTTTTGCATTGTTGAGGTGATGCTGCTCCGGCAGCATCACCTTTTTTCAAGATTATTAAAAAGGCAGGAGATATGTCTGACTATATTCTTCAAGTAGAGAATATTAAAAAATCCTTTGGAGGGGTTCGGGCCCTCAAGGGTGTGTCTCTTAATATTAAAAAAGGGGAAATCCACTCCCTGGCCGGAGAAAACGGGTGTGGGAAATCCACCCTGATCAAGGTGATTTCCGGATTTTATGAGCCCGATGAGGGCGTTGTCAGGATTGATGGACAGGAGTATGACAAGATCACACCCATGGAATCAATCCGTCAGGGTATACAGGTTATCTATCAGGATTTTTCCGTATTCCCCAACCTTACTGTAATGGAAAATCTGGCCTTCAACATGGAACTCATGGGTGGCCATAAATTTGTCAATCATAAACGCATGCGGGCCATCGCAGAAACAGCGGTTTCAAAGATCAATTTCAAGGTGGATCTGGATGAGAGGGTGGAGAACCTTCCTGTCGCTGACTGGCAGCTGATCGCTATTTCCCGGGCTCTTCTCAACGATGCCCGGCTTATCATCATGGACGAGCCGACTACGGCGCTGACCAAGAAAGAGGTCAAAGCTCTGTTCAAGATCATCAAGGAACTGCAGGCCCAGGGCATCGCCATCCTCTTCGTTTCCCATAAGCTGGACGAGGTGTTTGAGATTTCCGAGGGCTATACCATCCTGCGGAACGGCGAGAACGTTGTTTCCGGTGAAACCAAAGAGCTGACTGATGAGAAATTTGCCTACTATATGACGGGCCGTGAGTTCTCTCACGAAACCAATCATGACCGCTATTCAGAGGATGAAACGATCCTTGAGGTGAAGGGGCTGAGTCAGGAGAACGCCTATCGGGATATCAATTTTTCCCTGAAGAAGGGGGAGATCCTGGGGATCACCGGACTTCTGGGATCGGGCCGTACCGAGCTGGTGCAGACTCTTTTCGGCCTGAACAGCCCTGAAGAGGGGCAGGTTATCCTTAATGGGCAGGAGGTCCGCTTCTCTTCGGTGAAGGATGCCATGGCTGCCGGGATCAGCTATGTTCCTGCCGACCGGCTGACCGAAGGTCTTTTTCTTCCTCAGTCCATCCGCCTTAATACGGTTATTTCCAAGATCGATGATTTCTCATCAAAGATGGGCTTTCTGGATGCAGAGGCTATCAACAGCGAGGTGGATGAGTGGATCAGGGACCTGTCCATCGCCGCCAGCAATCCCGAGCAGCCGGTGCAAACCCTTTCCGGCGGAAATCAGCAGAAGGTGATGCTCAGCCGCTGGCTGGCCAATAAACCCCGGATCCTTATCCTGAACGGTCCTACCGTGGGTGTGGACATCGGATCGAAGTATGACATTCTGGCATTGCTGAGGCAGCTGGCCTCTGAGGGGCTTTCGGTTATCATAATTTCCGACGATCTTCCCGAGATCCTGTCGGTCAGCCATAAAATACTCGTTATGCGGGACGGCCGGGTGGTGGAAGAGATGATGCCGGAGGACTCTTCGGAACAGCATCTCGATAATGTTATCACCGGTGTGGAATAAGGGAGTGTCTTTAGAATGAAGATGAAACGAATAATGAAGAGCACCGAACCCTATGTTCTGGCTGCCATCGTCCTGCTGTCCATTCTGATTCAGAGCAGAAGCGGACAGTTTTTTACGGGGAACAACCTGGTCGACCTGGCTCGGTCCATGGTGGTCCCCGCCCTGTTCGCCATTGGCGCGCAGTTGGTCATCGTCTCCGGAGGAATCGATGTGTCCTTTCCCGCCGTGGCCTCTCTGTCCATGTTTATTACGACAAAGATTCTGCTGAGCGTCGACTACGGGGGATCGATCATCCTTCCCTATATTATGGGGGCCGCCCTGGGAATTATCATGGGTCTGGTCAACGGCTTTCTGATCGGCTACTTCCGATTCCCCACCCTTGTGGTCACCCTGGGAACGTCAAGCCTCTTTATCGGAATCATGCAGGGTGTTTTGGCGGCCCGGGAACTTCCCGTACCTCCCGCCATGTATGAGCACGGCAAGGCCAAGCTTTTTTCCGCCTACAATGAAGGTCTTGGGCTGAGTTCTGATATGCCTGTCACAATACTGATCCTGATAGGATTCCTGATCCTCACATTCCTGCTGCTGCGCTATACCATGCTGGGGCGGGGAATCTATGCCCTGGGAGGAGATGAGATTTCCGCCAAACGGGCGGGATTCAATGTCTTCGGCATAAAGCTTTTTATCTACTCTTATGTGGGACTGATCGCCGGTATCGGAGGAATCGCCAGAGCGAGCATGATGCGCAACTGTCATCCCACCAACCTTTTGGGTATGGAGATGACCGTTATCGCGGCGGTCGTTCTGGGAGGAACCCGTGTCACCGGAGGTCTGGGAACCCTGACAGGTACCATGCTGGGTATGGCCCTTATGACCATCATGTCCAACAGCCTTATCATGCTGGGAATCCCCACCTACTGGCAGAAGGTCTTTACCGGTCTGATCATCATCATCGGAACGGGAGTTTCCGCCTATCAGGTCAGCAAGACCGATTCCCTGAAGAAGAAGAGCTTCTGGGCCGGCCTCTTATCAAGGAGCCCCAAATGAAAGGAACAATGAAGAAATTTCGAATCAACGACGCCAACCTGCTGCGCCTGATTATCATGTTTGTCCTTGTATTCGTGGTGATGAGCGCTCTGAAGCCGGATATCTTTCTCCGCTCGTGGAACCTGGTTTCCATGATGAAGCAGTTCCCCGAATACGGAATTATGGCTATCGGTATAAGTCTGGCCATGATTACCGGCGGTATCGACCTGGCTGTAGTAGGAACAGCCAACCTGTCTGCCATCATCACCGCCAAATTCCTGATCGCCATGGTACCCAAGGGGGCTCCCAACTCCGTGGTGATTCCCATGCTAATCGCGTCTCTCTTTATCGCTGTGGCGACGGGAGTCGTGGCGGGCCTGATCAATGGAACCCTGATCAGCCGCTTCCACATCCCCGCCATCCTGGCGACCCTGGGAACGCAGCAGCTTTTTACGGGGATCGCCATCGTTCTGACTGCAGGGCGTCCCATCAGCGGTCTTCCCATCCTTTTCTCCAAGATCGGTAACAAGACCTTTGCGGGATTCCTGCCCATGCCCTTTCTCATTTATGTGATTGTGGCTCTGGTAACGGGGATTGTGCTTGCCCGTACCAGATTGGGACGGCAGATCTTCCTGGTGGGAACCAATCCCACAGCCTCCCGCTTTGCGGGAATCAGCAATACGGCGGTTTTGATCAAGACCTATATCATCTCCGGTGTTCTTTCTTCACTGGCAGGACTTATCATGATGGCCCGGGTTAACTCGGCCAAGGCTGATTATGGGGCCTCCTATACGCTGCAGTGTGTCCTGATCGCCGTATTGGGCGGGGTTAATCCCAATGGGGGCTTCGGTAATATAGCCGGTGTGACCATGGGTATCCTGATCCTGCAGGTTCTCTCTTCAGGGCTGAACATGTTTGAGAACGTCAGCAACTTCTATCGCGACGTTATCTGGGGAGCCGTGCTGATTCTTGTTCTTATAATGAATTTTGCCATAGACCGCCGGAACCAGAGGCGGGCACTGCTGGCAAGAGCGGAGGTTAAATCATGAGAGTGATGTTCAAGATGAAGGTTCATCCGGGAATGATCGATGAATACAAGAAGCGCCATGACGAGATATGGCCGGAACTGGTTAAGGAACTGAAAGAGGCGGGACTCTCCGAGTTCTCCATCGCCTATGATGAAGAGACGGAACTGCTCTTTGCATTCCATAAACAGGATGACGAGCGAGCCAGTACGGATCAGCCCGGCGGTGAAGTCCAGAAACGGTGGTGGAAGTATATGGAGCCCCTTATGGAGTGCAACGAGGACTCATCCCCGAAGATCCGGCCCCTGAGAGAAGTGTTCTATATGGAATAGAGCTCCCTTCGGGAGCTAATGGAGGAGATCATATGAAGACAGTAAAAGATAAATATGTTTTAGTCGGTGCGGACTTTGCCGGTTTTCCACTGAAAGAAGCCGTTGTAGAAGATCTGAAAAAGAGTGGATGGAACGTCACAGACATTGGTGTCAAATCAGCCGATGAAGAAGATCCTGAGATGTTTCATCGCATCGGTCTGAAAGTCGGCGCGAAAATTGCGGAACGCGAGTTTGAGCGTGCCCTTCTGTTTTGCGGAACCGGCACTGGAATTCATATCGCGGCAAGCAAATGTCCTCATGTGCATGCCACGGTTGTTCAAAGTGTAGCGGCCGCAAAAAGAGCGATCACCGGCAACAACGTAAATGTCCTTGCCATGGGTGCATTCTATGTTGCGCCGCAGATGGGTATCGAATGTGCAAGAGCGTTCCTGGAGAATGACCTGGGATCGGGCTGGGAATACTGGAAGAATTTCTATGAGTTTCATAAACTGGCATATGATGAACTGGAAGCCTTTGACTATGAAAAGTTCAAGGCAAACGGTTTTGAAGTGGAGCGTTTAGGGGATTTTCCACTGGAATTGGAACTGTAATAAAAGATTATTATAATCAGTACGTTGTAGGATCTGCATGGGAGACGGCGCTTGCCTGCTCCCATGCAGAGACTCCAATATCCTAACACAGACCGATCTTTATTGATGGGCCGCCTTATCGCCTGTAGAATGAAACCACCATGATAGATGATTCTTCAATACAGTCTCTTGAGAACGAGTTCAGAAGGAACTACAGCAAGCTCTTTACACTTGCCTTCCGTATGTCAGGAAACAGGGACGATGCGGAGGATATCCTCCAGAACTCCTTTCTTAGCGCCTTGAAGGGGATCGGAAACTTCCGGGGGGACAGCTCTTTGTACACCTGGCTCTACAGGATCGTCGTCAACAGTTCCAGGAAATACGGCAGGGATGACCTGCGGCTTCCGGTCGCGGAGTATGCGGAAGAGCATTCCATGACCGAGCGGGAGGTGTACGATGGTATCAACCGCTACGGGATGGTTGAGGAAGAGGTTCTCGTTAAGCTGACCAAAGAGAACTGCCTGCAGATGTTTATGAACTGCATCCCCTCCCAGTACAGGGTCATCTATACGCTTCGGGTGATTTTGAGTCTTACCGTCCGGGAAGCAGCGGAGATCCTGCAGATCAGCGAGAGTCTGGTAAAGGTCAATCTTCATACGGCCAGAAAATTGATAGCCGCCCACTTCGAAGGCCGCTGCTCCCTGATGGGGAAGGGAAAACTCTGCGACTGCCGGAGTTACGCCGCCTATATTCTGGAAAACGGCAGGCCCGGGCGCTTTGTCGATTTGAATGTGATTCATGAGAAAGAACAGAAGGCCGTGGCTGAGTTCTATAACGACCTGAAAGATCTTCTTGAGATAGAGGACCTTTATGAAAGGACCACTGTGGAATCTCAGGGCTTCGATCAGTTCCACAACAGGATAAAGAAACTGATCGAAGATAAGACATTTAAACTCCTGTCCTAGGTCCTCACCCCTTTTGAGAAGGGCTCTCACTCTCCCTTATGATCAGTTCACTTTCCACATCCACATTTCCCCTGATCATCGCCCAGACGGGGCAGTATTTCTCCTCGGCCAGTGCCGATATAGATACCAGTTCCTCCTGTTCCAATTCCGGAGAATCAATATTGAGGCACAGTTTTATCCTGTGGAACTTTGTGGGATGTTCTTCCCTCCGTTCTCCCTCTATCCGGATGGAAAGGTCCCGGACCTCCTTTTTCAGATGGCTCGTGATCATTGATTTCACCGTTGTTCCGTAGCAGCTGGCCAGGCTGACTAGCAGCATTTCCAGTGATGTATAGCCTTCCCCCTTTCCGATGGGAAAGGGATAGTCCATGATCAAGGGCGGTTTGCCCGGGGCTGAGCCCTCCATCTTTACCTTCTCGTCAATCAGTTTGATCTGTGCATTCAGTTTCTTTACGCTCATTGTGAACTCCTTCTTAAGGATTTGATAACCCTTAGAGCCGAATGGGACGGAGAGGTTAAAAGAAATATGTCTCTTCCCCCCCTGATTCGACTCAGATTGTTCCGAGAGTCCCAATCCCTTATGGTTTGAAGCTTTGACTGTTGATTCGATGAGCGTTGGAAACAGGCACGAAAGCGCTAAGGATATATACTCTCAAATAATGGAGAGTGAAAACATGATTCTTGCCCGCTCCTGATTTAAATGCTACTCTCCCTTCATGAACCGGCCCCAAACCCTTGTCTCCAGGATCACCCTGATTTTCCTTATGACCGTACTGGTTTCCATCCTCTCCTATTCGATCGTCGTAATGAAAAACACCTACGATCTGAGCCACAGGCAGATGGAAACCCTGACCAGGGCCCTGAGTGAAAACATCATAGAAAATACCGATCTCGTGCTCGGGAACATGGACCGGGCCTCAATCATCCTTCTGAACTCGGAAGAGGTGAGAGAAGCGATTTTCAATCTTCAGGATCCGGAGCAGGACTATTTCTCCAAGCGGGAAAGCCGGGATGTCCTGATCTACTCCTCCTATATGGTCACCACCACAAGGGAGTTCTTTACCATCGCCTATTTTGACAGAAAGGGTGACTTCCTGATTTCCACAGACCCCATAGAGAATGAATCTCCGAATCTGTTTCTGAATACCGAAGGGATAGAGGAACAGCAGAATATTCCCCATCTCATACTCTCTCCCGGTGAGAACAGTTTTGTCTTTAATCAGATCAAGAGACCGGTTGTCTGCCTCCGGCCCATGTTGAACCCCTCCTCCGGTGACATCGCCGGCTATGTGGGAGTCTTTACCGATGCCGAACGCTTTGATTCAGGGAATCCCGCCTCTCTTGAAAGTTCGGAGATGATCTCCAGCTCTTACAGGACCGCTTTGTATAATCAGTTTCATGAGCCTATAGGGCAAAACGATTCGGAGCTTGATAAGAGAAAAGGAAAGTACATTCACAGCTCCACCACCAGTCTGTACAGCGGCTGGAGCGCTACGGTGGGACTGCCGGTAAGAGATTATGTCTCCATAGCCTTTAAGAATGAACTGCTGGCATTACTGCTGCCCCTGTTGTTTGTGGTAGGAGCGACCCTGCTCATTTTAAGGATTCTGAGGCATACTCTGGCTCCTCTCAACGATCTTATCAGAAATCTGGAATATGTCCGGGATGGGGACTACAGCCATACGATGGATGAGGCCACGGGCTTTTCCGATATCGATACGATCTTTTCGGGCTTCAACTCCATGACAAAGGAGATAGACCGTCTGATCAATACGGTTTATGCCAACGAGCTTCAGAATCATAAGGCCCAGCTGCAGATTCTGAAACTTCAGATCAATCCCCATTTCCTTTACAACACCCTCCAGACCATTGAGGCCATGGGGGAGATCAACGATACCCCCGAGGTGTGCGAAGTCTCCCATCTGCTCGGCAAGCTTCTGCGCTACAGTCTGAACCATAAAGATCAGGTTCCCCTGACCGAAGAACTGGATTCGGTTAAGGACTATCTGAGCATACAGAAGATCCGCTTTGAGGAGTCTCTGAGCTCCTCATTCCTGATTGCAGAGGAAACGAAGGATCTGGCTGTTCCCAAATTCATTCTGCAGCCCATTGTCGAAAACTGCGTCGTCCACGGACTGTGTGAAGATCGCCATCTTCTTATCACCATCTCAAGTTCTCTGGATGCGGGTAATCTGGTTCTCAGTCTGAAGGATGACGGCAGGGGAATGACCGGCGATCAGCTTAAGGGATTGAAGGATACCCTTCTTAAAGGGGAAGGCAGTATTGAACGCTCAAGTCATATCGGTTTGCTTAATGTGAATAAGAGACTGAGGACCCGGTTCGGAGATGAATACGGTTTGATTCTCAATTCGGAAGAGGGTGCCTATACGGAAGTGATTTACACGATCCCCCTGAAGGGAAAAGGAAGCTCCTGAATGTGCAAAGTATTGATTGTCGATGATGAAAGACTTATCCGGAAGAGCATCGTTTCAAAGCTGAAGAAGTCAAGCTATTGTTTTCAACTGATTCTTGAAGCAGGGAGTGCCAATGATGCCCTTCAGTATTCGGACGTCGATATCCTTATTACGGATATAAGGATGGGGTCTCCCTCCGGCCTGGAGCTGACACGCAAGATGCAGGAGACCAATCCGGATCTGAAGACCATTATCATCAGCGGGTACAGTGAGTTCTCCTATGCGGCGGAAGCTATCTCTCTCGGCGTTATAGACTATCTTGTGAAACCCATCAATACAAAAGAGCTGCTTGATTCCGTTTGCAAAGCCCTGAATCTGATAGATCGGGAGAAAAAGGACAAGGTCTCCAAGGAGAAGGGGGTTCTCGAAGAGGCCTCTGCCGATCTGTCGGCATTTCTGCAAAGGTCCTCCGGGCAAAGCCCTGACGGCATAAGCCGTTTCCTGTCTCTGCGGAGAGTGGGCAGTTATCTCAATATACGGCTTTTTGTCATCGGTCTCAGGGAGAACCTTCTGTATCTCGTGATGGAGCAGATCGCCTGCAGCTCCTTTACGCCGGGACAGGATATAGCCTGCTATAAGGACAGACTCCGGGAGGTCGGTCTGGTCATTGCTTTTTCAGAGAAGCTTTCCGCCGGAACGCCTCTGCCACAGGCCGTTGACGTTCTGATTTCGGGGATTAGCAGAGCCCTGGAAGAGAAGGGGATGGAGAACTACAGTTTCGGTGTCAGCGATTTCTCGGATGATCCTGTGGAGGGCTATAAACAGAGTCTGGAAGCGATGCACCATAGAATCGTTTTTCCGGAAAAAAGGATAATCAGCTATGGACAGAGCAAAGGGATATCGGAAAAATTTCTGATCAGTAAAGAGAGGCGGACGGAATTCCTCCTGATGATCAATTCCCAGTCGATCCCGGCTCTGGAGCTTTTCTTCGAGACCGTGGGGAATGAGCTGGAACAGAGCCTGCCTGTACGCTATCACAGCCTTATGCTTCTGTTTAATTTTATTAAAGATACACTGAGCACCAGTCTGAATTTTTTCCCGTCCTCCTCTCACGACAGCCAGGAGCCTTACCATTTCAACTCTATCAGGGATATGACCGGATATCTGAAAGGCCTGTGTCTGCGGGCCATTGAGTTTTCCGATTTTGAAACCAATAGCAGCAGAACCCATCAGCTGGTCAAAAAACTCCAGAGGATTATCCGGGATCAC
The DNA here is from genome assembly GCA_963556075.3 of Oceanispirochaeta sp. GTDB lineage: Bacteria > Spirochaetota > Spirochaetia > DSM-2461 > DSM-2461 > Oceanispirochaeta. Next base: position 2,177,634 of record CAUVYB020000002.1, read on the forward strand.
TGTGAGCAGCAGTTCACCCTGGAGTTCTTCTGCGACCAGAACAATATCAATATGAGTTTTTTCAGCAGTCAGTTTCATCAGATTTCAGGCCTTACCTTCCAGGAATTTCTGAACAACACGAGGATGGAAAACGCAAAAAGGCTTCTCCGGGAAACGGATAGCAAGATCGGCGTTATCGCCAAACTCTGCGGGTTTTCGGACCAGCATTACTTCAGTAAAGCCTTTAAAAAGCATGCCGGTTGCTCCCCTAGGGAGTATAAGTCTTTGCATTTAAATGAAATATTCTGAAACAAAAAATAGTACACAAAATTTAAAAACATTTTCCATATTTGGTCCCCAATACTGTGAAAAGCAAAAACCTGAGGAGGTTAAGAAATTATGACTTATTGTAAAAAGGTGGTATTGGGACTCTTGCTCGGTATGCTGTCTTCCGCTTTCGTTTTCGCTAACGGCAGCACCGATGAAGCCGCAGCTCCCGCCTCAGACTCCGGAAAGAGCGGAACCATCACCATGCTGGTTGAGCCCTTCGAAGCAACGGGAGTCGAAGCCGCCATGGCCGAGTACCAGAAGATCAATCCCAATGTAAAACTGGAAACCATCATTGCGACGGATACGAAAAACAAGGACACCGTCTTCACGGCGAAGATCGCTGCCAACGATCTGCCCGATATGATCTGTACACAGGTGAAATCAAATATCGGAGAGTATGCCAAGAACGGCTACATTGTTCCTTTGACGGACACGGGGATTCAGGAACATCTGATCAAGGGAGATCAGTCCCTGCTGTGGAGAGGGCAGGACTTCTATGCGGTTCCCACCCATGTTTCAACATCCGGTATCTTTGTAAATCTGAGCGTTCTTGAAGAGAACGGCGTTGAGATGAAAACCATGCCCCAGAGCCTGGGCGAGTTTATTGCCATCTGTGACAAGCTGCAGAAGGCGGGAGTGGAAAGACCCATCGCCATCGGCGCCAAAGAGGAGTCTCCCGTAACGGCATTCGTCTTCCAGTATGTCTATCAGAATGTTTACGGCGAAGATCCCAACTGGTATGCCAACGTTCTCCGCGGCAAGACCGGATGGAACGGTCCTGAGTTCTCCAAGACCTATGCCGCCTATGGCAAGCTCAAACCCTATGTGAACAAAGATGCACTGGGGACCGACAAGAACGGTGCCATCAAGAAGTTCGTCCTCGGCGAAGCCGCATTCTACATCGATACAAGTTCCAGCCTCACCACTATCCGCAAGATCGACCCTGAAATGAAAATCAGCTTTATCGCTCCTCCCTTCGCGGACAATCCTGCCGATATGAAGGCCATCACAAGTTTCGACAATGCTTTCTGCGTCACCTCACAGGCCAGGGATCCCGAGCTCTGCAAGGACTTCCTGAGCTTTATGACACGCCCCGAGCAGATGGCTGTTTTCGCCAAGGCGACGAGCTTCCTGCCTACCATTCAGGGAACCAAGGTTGAGCTTGATCCCGCCATGACCATGATGATCGATGCCCTGTCTTCCGGAATGGACAGCGTTCCCATGCTTTCCAGACAGTGGATTCCCGGTATCAAAGCGGTTATGAAGAAGGAAACCCAGAACTGGTACGCCGGTAAAGATCCCCTGGAGGCCGTTAATGCCATCGATGCCGAACATCAGAGACTGATGAAGGCCAACCCCGATTTTGTATCGGATTTCCTGGATTCCTACACCGACATTCAGTAAAAGAACTCTTCGCTCCCCCGGGAAACTCCGGGGGAGGGCTTTGTCCCTTTCAACAAATATCAGATGCCGCGGATACGGCATATGTATTGGATCAACTATGAATAATCAAAACTCTCGAATGAACCTGTTCGTTTCTGTAGCCATGGTTGCGCCCGCGATGGTGCTCTATCTTCTCTTTCAGATATGGCCGCTATTGGGAGGCTTCTATTACAGCCTGACCGACTGGGATGGTATCGCCCAGAACTTTAATCTTATCGGATTTGAAAATTACATAACCCTGGTCACCGACTCGGGTGTGCTTGTCCCTCTGAAGAACACGTTTATCTACGCCCTCTGGTCGACTGTTCTTCTCAATATACTGGCTCTGGCCTTTGCGGTAGGGCTGAACCGTGCGATCAAAGGCAAGAACCTTTTAAGGGCCTGTATCTTTCTGCCCGCCATGCTGTCGCCCCTGGTCGTGGGCTATGTGTTCTCCTTTATCTTCAGCGAGCCCGTATCGGCTTTCGGCAAGCTTATAGGATCTGAGGTCCTGTCGAATAACCTTCTGGGCTCCCTGGACTGGTCCCTGTACTGTGTCGTTATAGGGACCGCCTGGAGAATGTCCGGCTGGTATATGGTCGTCTATCTGGCAGGTCTGCAGACCATCCCGGGTGAACTGTATGAGGCCGCCGATATGGACGGGGTCGGTTACTGGGGACGATTCCGTCATATCACCTTTCCCCTGATCGCTCCTGCTTTCACCATCAATATGGTGTTGAGCCTGGAAAGAGCCTTCAAGGAGTATGATATGGCCTTTGCCATGACCGGGGGAGGTCCCGGAAACTCAAGCGAACTGCTGGCTCTCACGATCTTTAACGAGTCCTTTACAAACCGCCGCGGGGGCTACGGTTCGGCTATCGGTATCCTGCTCTTCGCTCTGATTGTGGTATTGACCTTTATTCAAATGAAGTGGCTCAGAGGGAGGGAAGACAATGCAAGATCTTAAATATAACCATAAGTCCCGGAGTAATCTGTACATTTTTGTCATAATGCTGATCGTCACGGGAATCGTGCTTTACCCGTTTTTCATCATGCTCTTCGTTTCCCTGAAAAGCGCCAGGGAAGCCCTTTTGAGCCCCAACACTTTTCCAAAAGAGATCCGGCTGGAGAACTACCCCGGCGCCTGGAAGATCATGCAGTTCCATCAGCCCTTCTTTAATTCGGTGATCATCAGCTCCGTCGCCGTTATCGGGGTCGTCCTGGTTGCCGGCATGGCCGCCTTTATCCTGGCCAAATCCCGGTGGAAGTTCTCTACGGCGGTTTACTTTTTCTTTGTGGCCGGGATTATGATTCCCTTTTATACCTCTCTGATTCCCATTGTAAAAATCATGACCATGCTGAACATCAACGACTCCAGAATCGGTCTGGCCACAGCCTATATGGGTAAAGCCATGCCCATGGCGCTGTTTATGTTCTACGGCTTTATCAAGGGGACTCCCGATTCCATCATCGAGTCGGCGGTCATCGACGGGGCAGGGAAGTGGACGACATACTGGAGAATCGTATTCCCCCTGATGAAACCGATCACCACGACGATTATCATCCTCGATGTCCTCTGGTTCTGGAACGACTTCCTCTTTCCCCTTTTGATGCTGACGTCAAAGGCCCGAAGGACGATCCCTTTGAGCCAGTATTATTTTTCCAGCGAATTCGGGACACAGTGGGAGCTTGCCTTTGCTTCCTACATCATCGCCATCATTCCGGTCCTGGCCCTGTATATCTTCGGTCAGAAAAATATCATCAGCGGCATCTCCGCCGGTGCCGTAAAGGGGTAAATAATGATTTTCTACTATGATGCACGCATAAAATGCCTTTCCTTCGGCATGAAGAAGGTGAAAGAGGCTCTCGGGCAGGGATTTGTTGAGGGGGTTGTTGAGAAGCCTCTTCAAAGCTATGACAACTCTCTTGAACTGGAGGCTCTTGTGCTAAGGATCTCCCATGGCCATTGGGAATTCCCTGCCCAATTCGAGATCAATCCCGAGCTGAAGGATGAAGGATTTCAGATTGTCAGGAAAAAGAATGTCATCTTCCTGAACGCCCATGACAGAACGGGGGGGATGTACGGTCTTTTGGACATCGCGGAGACCATAGAGAACGAAGGGCTTTCCGCTGTTGAGGATAAGATCTGCAATCCCTTTCATGCGAAGCGGGGGATCAAGCACAATCTGCCCTACGAACCTTATGACGAGGGCTCTCCCTTCTCCGAGAACCGGGAGACCATGATGGATATCTCCTACTGGAAGTCCTATATCGAGATGCTGGCCATCTACCGCTACAACACCCTGTCCCTGTGGAGCGAGAATCCCTTTTTCATGATGTTCCGCCTGGACAAGTATCCCGAGACCTGTCCCTTTACCGACGGGGAACTGGCTAAATTCCAGGAGTGCTTTCACTTTATCTTCGAGTATGCCTGGCAGCTGGGGATTTCTACCTATCTTATCACCTGGAATGTGAGACTGACACCTCAGATTGCGGCAGGACTGGGTCTTCCCTCCGAACTAGGGGACATGGAGGACCGCTATGATGTCATCAGGGATAACAGGGTCGCCATCCCCAACCTCAGTGCCGATCTGGACAGCAGCCGTTGTCATCTGGATGTCATCAGCGACTATTTCAAGGAGTGCATCAGGACCCTCTGTCTGAAGTACAAATATCTGACGGGACTGGGGACCTCCTCGAGCGAAGAGATGAGCGGCAGTGCCGAGGAGCGCGTCGCCTGGGTGAAAAACGCCTATCTCGAGGGCATCCGGGAGAGCGGCAGGAGTCTTCCTTTTATATTCAGAACAAACCTGACCGCATCGGATCATATCGTGGACGATTTTATGAGGGACTACAGTTTCGGGGAACGCTTTTTAAGCTGGAAGTACTCCAACGCCCATATGTACTCCGATCCGGAGCCGATGTTCGAACAGGAATGGAAGGCCTGGGAGGGGGTCGACTTTGACGGGCTGCAGCTGATCTATACGGTCAGGAACGATGATTTTCATACCTTCAGAGGCGGCAGCTATCCCTTTATCAGGAGCTATATCAAGGGCATGAAGCGCCATCCAAAGGCTCAGGGATTCTACTGGGGCGCCGACGGCTATGTCTGGGGAAGGGACTTTCAGCATGTGCCCCACAAGCATATGAACTGGAGTTATGACTGGGAAAGGCACTGGAATCAGTTCATGCTTCTGGGACGTCTCGGGTACGATCCCGAGACTCCGGAAAAGATTTTCATCAGGGAGTTTGAAAGGCAGTACAGCAAAGCTTCGGGTGAGTTCTTTTTTCATGGATGCAACAGCGCCATGGCCATTCTGGAAGCTCTTCAGAGAACAAGCTGGATCAATTATGATTTTGAATCCCACCCAGAGGCTCTATTGACCGTGACAGGATTCACCAGCGTTCTGGAATTCCTGGACCGCAAGGCCATGGCCGGGGTCGGAACTCTATCGGTAGATGAGACCGCTCTCAGCATCGTCGAGGGCAGGACAAACAGCAGCGAAGATACCATTGCCTGTATAAAGAGTATCGAAGAGGCGTCGTCCCAGGTCGAGTCGCTGGCAAAGGCTATTGAGGAGGACTGTCCGGAAGCCTCTATGGGCGGTGCCGTTGAGTGCGCCCTTCTGGACCTGAAATGCTGGGCCTCTCTGGGACGCTACTATGTGGAGAAATTGAGCGCGGCCCTGGACCTGTGCTGTCTGCGCTATACGGGCAATGAAGAGTACAGGAAGTCCGCGGTTGCCCATCTTGAGGCTGCAGTCGAACCCTTTGAGGAGCTGGCGAGCATCTGGGCCTCCCATTATATGCCCTATAAGCTGGTCAGAAGCAAGTATATGTTCGGCTACACCTACTATATCGATGAGGTGAAGAAGGATATTCGCCTGGCGGAGAACACGGAATTCAGGATCGCTACGCATAAAGAAAACCCATTCGGCAATCATACTCTGAGTCATTAGGTTTCTTTGGTTTCCGGAATATCTCTTTATTGAGTCCGGTCAATGGGAGATCGTCCCTTCGTGACCGGACTTTTGCTTTCTCAGCTCCCCTTGATGTAGGGAATCCCCAGCTTGGAAGGCACATTGAAGTTCTTCCTGGCCAGGGTCAGCGCTATGGTCAGGATATAGGGCAGGGCGATAAACAGCTCGTTGGGAAGGATCATCTGTCCCGAGGACTGCATATAGATGGCCACGGCCTCGGCGATGCCGAAGACCAGGGCTCCCACCATAGCCCCCAGGGGATTCCAGTTCCCCAGAAAACAGATGGCGAAGGCGATCCAGCCCCGTCCTCCGATGATGGTGTTGGTAAACATTCCAAGATACACGATGGAATAGAAGCTTCCCGCGATGGCTCCCAGGGCGCCCGCGGCCAGGGTGGTCAGAAAACGGATCGTTTCCACCTTCAGTCCCGCCACATCTACGGCTTCCGGATTCTCTCCGGTTGAGCGGATTACCAGGCCCGGGGAGGTTCTGAACAGAACAAAGAATCCCACGGGGGCCAGGATGTAGGCGAAGTAGGTCAGAATGTTCTGGTTGAACAGAACATCCCCCAGCACCGGTATGGAGTGGAGCAGGGGGATCGGCAGGGTCGGCAGGGGGTCAATGGTCAGGGGGAGCAGGGGGATGCCGAAGATGACCCTGTGAAAGAAGGCCACCAGACCGGCGATCAGGATGTTCAGGGCCGTTCCTGTAACGATCTGATGCTGTTTGAGGTAGATGGTGATAAAGCCGTACAAGGCCGCCGCGGCCAGTCCCAGGGCCATGGCCAGAAGGATGCCCAGAAGATAGCTCTGGGTCAGGAATACCCCGACGAATCCACCCCAGGCTCCCAGAAGAAAGATCCCTTCAATGGCTATAATCATCATCCCGGTTCGTTCCGCAAATACCTCGGCTGTCGCTCCGATAAGGAGGGGGGTGCTCATCAGTATGGCTCTGCTAAGTATATTGATCATGCTTGTTCCTTGTTCAGTAGGGTCTTGATATTCCGCTTCAGTTCGATCTGTCTCCTCAGATAGTAGGAGAGGATGACGAAGAGCATAACGAAGCCCTCCATCAGCTCGATGATACTGGAGGGGATGCCCGAGGTCTGTCCCAGTATGGAGCCTCCCACCTTGAGGGCGCCGAAGAGGATGGAACCGAAGATAATTCCTATGGGATTGGCGTTCGCCAGAATGGCGATACCGATACCCTCGGAACCTATGGTCGGGTTGAATCCCTGCACCAGCATGTGCTGCACGCCGTTGACTTCTGTAAATCCGGCCAGTCCCGCCAGGGCGCCGCTGATAAAGAAGGCGAAGACGCTGATCTTTCCGGCATTGATCCCGGCAAAGCGGGCCGCCGTGGGATTCATTCCCACTACCCGGACCCTGTAGCCTATGGTCGTTTTATAGAGCAGAACCCAGCAGAGAACGGCGATTACGACGGCCAGGATAAAGCCGCTGTGAAGCCTTGTGCCCCTGATGATGAGGGGGATAAACAGATCCTCCAGGATCGGGTCGGACTGGGGATACTCCCTTTTGGTCTCGATAAGAAGGGTCCTCAGGAGGTAGTTCATAAAGGCCAGAGCGATGTAGACGGACATCATGCTGACCAGAAAATCATTGGCCTTGAAGCGGGCCTTGAAATAGCCCACCATAGCGCCCCACAGTCCGCCGGCCAGAAGGGCGGCTGCGAAAATAAGGGGAAGGGCAAGCAGCGAAGGAAGAGCCGCTCCCAGGGCATGGGATGATGCCAGAGCGGCAAGGGCGCCCATATAGAACTGCCCCTGGGCTCCGATATTGAACAGGCTGGCCTTGAAGGTGAAGGCGAAGGCCAGAGCCGTGAAGATCAGGGGCGTCGCCTTCACAAAAATTTCGGCAAAGGTGTAGCCGTCTCGGAACAGAAAGGAGAAGAGCTTGCCGTAGACGACGAGGGGATTTTTGTCCAGGAAGAGCATCATAAGCCCGCTGACCAGAAGGCCTGCCAGTATGGACAGGGTTGTCGAGATGATCAGGTCTTTTGCATTATGCTTCATCGTTGTCCTCCGTAATCCCGGCCATCAGCATACCGACTGATTCAACCGTCGCCTCATCCCTGTTCATGACCTTCAGCAGTTTTCCGTCATAGAGAACGCCGATCCTGTCGGACAGGGCGAAGATTTCCGACAGTTCCGTGGAGATCAGCAGAATGCTTTTTCCCCTGTCCCGTTCGGCCAGGATGGTTCTGTGTACATATTCAATGGCTCCCAGGTCCAGTCCGCGGGTGGGCTGATCAAAGATGATCAGCTCCGTGCCGATGGCGACCTCCCGGCCCAGAACCACCTTCTGCTGGTTTCCGCCGGAGAGTCCCTTCATCAGGCTGTCGGTTCCCGAGGTTTTTACCGAGTAGGCCTCAACGATCTCCGAGGCATGGTCGTCCAGCTTTTTCCGCTTGATAAGCCCCCTGGAGGCCCACTCCTTGCTGAAACTGTTCTTTAACAGAAGGTTTTCGCTCAGGCTCATATCCAGAACCAGTCCGGCGGAGTGGCGGTCCGCGTGGACATAGCCTATCCCCCTGTCTATCCTCTCCTTGATCGAAAGATCGTGGATAGGGGCCCCGTTCAGGGCGATCGCTCCCTTCTCAATCTCATAGAGTCCGCTTATGGTCTCTCCCAGCTCCTGCTGGCCGTTGCCGCTGACCCCCGCGATCCCCAGGATCTCTCCTTTTTCGATGGAAAAGGAGACCTCTTTCAGGGCCAGATGGCCCTGTTTGCCGAGAACCGTAAGATCCTTGACCTCCAGAACCTTTCCACTGTGCTTTCGTTCGGTCAACTCAATGGGAGGAAGATCCTTGCCTATCATCAGGCGGGAGAGTTCCTTCTCCGTCGTGCTTTCACGGGCTATGTCCCCGGCGACCTTTCCGTCTCTCATAACGACGATACGATCGGCCACATGCATGACTTCCTGCAGTTTGTGGGTGATAAAGACCACTGAGTGGCCTCTCTCCTTGAAGCTCTTCACAAAGTCCATCAGCTGCATTGACTCCTGGGGAGTCAAAACGGCGGTGGGTTCGTCCATAATCAGAAGCTCAACGTCCTGATAGAGGGCCTTGAGAATTTCCACCTTCTGCTGGACTCCCACGGGAAGGTCCTTGATGTACGAGGCGGGATCTATATTGAAGCCGTACTTTTCTGTCAGCTCCTCAACCTTGGCGGTCAGTTTTTTCGTATTGAGACAGCCCTTTTCGTTGCCCAGTATGATGTTTTCCAGGACCGTATGGGCCGGAATCAGGGAAAAGTGCTGCTGTATCATCCCTATGCCCATCTTCATGGCATCCTGGGGCGATTTTATTCTGCGGGGAGAGCCGTCAACAAAAATCTCTCCCTCTTCGGCATGGTAGAGGCCGTAGAGTATCTTCATGATTGTGCTTTTTCCGGCACCGTTTTCTCCGAGGAGGGCCAGGACTTCTCCCTTGTTGATGGAGAATGATATATCGTCATTGGCTATGACCCTGGCGAAGTACTTGCTGATGTTTTTGAATTCGACTGATGGCATGGCGTCCTCCGAAAGGACATTCTAAAGCGGGATTTCCGGATATTGAAATCATTTTATGAATGCAATTCTCCCCGCTGTTTCAGCGGGGAGAGAGTGTTTTACCCGTTCTTGAGCAAGAACCGGATCTAGTAGGAGCCGGAGAACATGGATTCGAAATCCACCTTGCCGGCGATGGCGTCCGCCATGGCCTCTTCTACGGCTTTTTCAGCTTCGGGATCAATGTTGCCGGTGTAGTAGGGAATATAGATTCCCTCTTTCAGACCGGCCATATGAACCTTTCCTTCAAGAGTGCCTTCCAGGTACTTGGCAACGGCCCATTTGTAGAACTCGGCAAAGTCGAATCCCACGCTGGCGACAACGGTTTCGGGGGCAATGTCATTCTGGTTGCTGGAAAAACCGATAAATTTGGCTCCTTTCTCCTTGGCGGCCTGAATGGCTCCCAGTCCTACCTGGTTGGCGTAGAAGAAAAGAACGTCCGCACCGTTGTCGATCATGGTTTCGGCCATCTGCTTGCCAAGGGCGACATCGCTCCAGGAGTTGGCATAGGCTCTTACCGCATTCACGTCAATGCCTCTGTTTTCTTTGGCGTAGGAGGCGACTGTGGCATCGTAAACGTCGAGGAGATCAACCATGGCCTTGTTGGGAAAACCGCCGACGGAGGCAATGTTTCCGCTCTCGGTCACGAAGGAGGCCATCACACCGGCGAGGAAGCTGGCTTCATACTCTTTGGGGAATATGGGCGCTACATTGGCACCGCTTGAGATCATGCCGTTCACAACACAGAAGGTCGTGTCGGGAAATGAGGGCGCTACCTTGTTGGCCGCTTCGTCAAACTGCGTTCCCGCAGCCATAATCAGATCGTAACCGCGTTCGGCATAGTTTCTGAACGTGGATTCATAGTCGCTGGCCTGAACATTTTCAATATATTCCATATTGGTGCCCAGTTCATCGTTACAGGCTACCAGACCGCTGTAGTTTGTGGCGTTCCAGCTCTGGTCGTTGATGGGCCCGGGAAGGATCTGCACGATTTTATAGTCCGAGGCTCCGCCTTTTTCTCCTGAATCGCTCTCCTGTGCACCGCCTGCGAAAATCGATGCTGTCAGAATCAGTGAGAGGAACAACAATACTGTTTTTTTCATATATTTCTCCTGTCGTTTGATATAAAAAGTGTAGCAGAGCTATTGTCTTTGTCAAACAAAAATCCGGGTTCCCCGATGGGGAAATATAAGGAAATTTCCGTATATTCTTCCGACCGGAAAGTCGGTTTTTATGTCCCTCTATCCATCCGTTAAGTTCTTTTTCAGGAATACGATAAATTTCCATGGGTCAGGAGGGAAATGCTCACTGTTCGGGATTCACATTGCTCTTTATCTTTTGGTCTGATTCTTATCAGGTATGACACAAAACTACTGATATGTAGGGTTTTGCTTCGCCATTTAATCTCCTGTTTCTTTGAAAATCGGGAGATTCGGGCCTACAATAGAAGACATGGAAACCGGAAATCCCATGGCCCTGATATACTTCATGATCGGCTGCTTTACTCTGAACTCGCTGCACCACTTCTTTCTGTTCTTCTTTTACAAGAAAAACTATCAGGCCCTCTACTTCGCCCTGATCAACCTTGTGGCCCTGACCTTCAATCTGATGCATCTTTTCTCCACCCCCTATGATCAGAAGATCGGATCGCTGATTTTTATCGCCAATCCCTTCTTCTTTCTGATGTTTATGAACTCCTTCTTCCCCGAAGAATTCAGTCCCCTGGTCAATAAAATATATGCCGGTTTATCGGCGCTCCTGTTTCTGATCATACTGGCCGTGCCCAACGGACTGTATCAGACGATCTTTGCCCCCTTTAACAGGGGCGTGATGCTTATACTGATCTTCTACTCGATCTATGTCCTGCAGGCTCTCGTTCGGGCTGTGATCTATAAAAGGGAGGATTCCCTGCCCATCTTTTTAGGGATGGCCATGCTTCTTTCCTTCAGCTTTGTGCGTTATCTTCTGAAAGACAGTTTTGTGAGGATCCCCAATCCCGTGGGGGCTCTGTTTCTAATGTTCGTCTATACCATGACCCTGGCCAAGCGTTTATCAGACTCCTACTACAGATGTTCCGAGGTGGTGGAAGAGAAGACCAGGGCTCTGAATGAGGCCAATATTCAGCTCACCGAGCTGGCTATGAGAGATCCCCTGACCGGCATCTATAACAGACGCTCCTTTTTTGAACAGGCGGATCATGTCCTGCACCACTCCCAGCGCTATGGAAGCGGGTTCTCCATACTGCTTCTGGATGTGGACTTTTTCAAGAAGGTGAACGATGTCTATGGCCATCAGATGGGAGACTCTATCCTGAAGGGGCTGGCGGATATGCTGACTTCCAGTGTGAGGGATGCGGATCTGACGGCCCGCTACGGAGGGGAGGAGTTTATCATACTTCTGGATCAGATCATCCTGGATGAGGCAGTATCGATCGCCGAGAAAATCAGGCGGAAGGTGGCGGGGATGGAGTTTCTGGATACTGAAGAGAGGCGGATTTCGGTGAGCGTCAGTATCGGAATCGCGTCCTGGGAGAAAGAGAGTCCTTCTGTTCTGGATATTATTAAAGGGGCGGATGAGGCTCTTTATCATTCAAAGAAGGCGGGACGAAACATGTCCTCCTACAGGGATCGGAAGGGGGACATGATTCCCGTTCTCCGGACCTGACGCCGTCGCGGTGCGGACGCTGATCATCGTCCGGATGCGAGCCGCTGCAGAGGCGGGACAGACTTATGGTTTCTCCCGTGGTTCAGAAGGGCCAGAAGAGAAAGAGCAGGGGCAGCAGTATCAGAAAGTAAAGTGTTGAGATTGTCGTCGTTCCGGCCATGAAATCCGTATCCAGTCCGAACATATCTCCTATGATCAGAGGGTTGATCGCCAGAGGCGCCAGGGCGTTTATGATCAGAACCTGTCTTGAAACATGATCATAGAAGGGGAGCTGAAGCATGATCAGGGTCACTCCTATCCAGAGCGCCTGCCTGATGAGCAGATAGGGGATGGCCGCAATGGAGTCCCTGAAGGATTCGCTGACCGAGATGGACAGGCCCATGCAGAACAGCACAATGGGGACCGCCATATCGCCGAAGTGTCCTGTAAAGGTCGTCAGCCATTCGGGCAGGCCTATACCGAAGATTCCCACCACAAGACCGATCACAATAAAGGTCATGACCGGTATGACATTGTAAAGGATATTTTTCCTGTCCAGTTCCTGCTGCTTATGGAGTTTAAGGGTCAGGACGGTCAGCAGGGAGAAGGTGATAAGGGAGGGGAAGAAGAAGGTGGTATAGAAGATCCCTCTCTGCAGACCTTTGGCTCCCGCAAGCAGCTCCTGCAGCTTCCAGCAGATATTTCCAATGTTTCCGCAGAGAGCCATGATGATCAGTTCGGCTTTGTGAGCGCCTATCCAGCGGCTCCGCTTCGCCAGCAGTTCAATGGCCAGCCAGCTGAGAGCCCATACGGCTCCGGTAAACAGAAAATGTCCCAGCGCCATGGGAATAAACTGCCTGGCCGTCTGTATATCCAGGGTTCTGAGGGATTCGAAAACCATAAAAGGGACGGCCGCCCTGACGGAGAACTGCTGAATGACGGGGCGGTTTCTTTTGTCGATATAGTTTCCGTTACGGCAGATGAGTCCGAGGATGATGGGGAGGAATATTCCCGAGAAGGCGGGGATCAGTTCAGTCATAAGTTCCATTGAACGTGTATTTGCACTCAGAGTCAATGCTGCGCTTTGTTTTTTTTCATACTGAAAGACAGAGAATTGTATCGTTTTCTCATTTAATGTTCGAACGAATGTGTTTTTAATATCTTGATAATCCTTTGTAAATCATTTATTTTCTTTTTTGTACGGAATGTTGGTTTCAATGTTCGAACAAAATAAGGTGTGGGTTCAAAGGATGACTCCTTCTATAGATTCTCCAATGCATACGCAACTCTACAACTCTCTAAAGGGCTGGTTTACAGACGAATTCACTCCTTCGGATCAGCTTCCGACGGAGCAGGATATCATGAAGCGCTTCTCTGTCGGCCGCGGTACGGTCCGGACCGCCCTGAATGAACTTGTGAGGGACGGGATCATTATCCGTACTCCGGGAAAGGGCTCCTTTCTGGATCCCGATTATCGTGTGCGCCTGAAGCGTTATTCCGTCGCCATCCTTTTGAGTGAGAGGGAGTTTTCCGGCTCGGACAGCTGGGAGTACAGCTGGCATAACCATATGGAAATGCTCAACGGTGTGATGAAAGAGGCGCTTTTGAAAAATATCTCCCTGGAGATCATCCCCGAAAGCGCCATAGGCCCGGAGCTGAACAGGGACTATGATGCCTTTATATCGTTTCGTTATATCAGGGCCGGGAAGCTGTCCCTCCTTACAAGACCGGTCATCCCCTTTCATTATGAGCTGGATCTGGCCGATGGACTGGCCGGAATCGTCAGGCATCTGGCCGGCTGCGGATACCGGAATCCCGCCTATATCGGTACCGCCCGGGCCGGACGAATCACCCTGATCAATTCTTTTCTCGAAATGAACGGTCTGTCTCCTCTCTCCGGGAGTCTGGTTATTGAATGCTCCGGAACGTCCCGGGACGGGTACGAAGCCTGTTCCGCCCTTCTGGAGACCGGGGAGCGACCTGACTGTATCATCTGCTCCACCGATATGAGGGCTCTGGGAGTCCTGAGCTGTCTCAGGGAGAGGCGTATTGCGGTCCCCGATGAGCTGGGTGTCTACGGCTTTGACGGGATACGGGAAGGGGGCTGTTGCATCCCCTCCCTGACGACCTGGGCGTTTCCCTGGCAGAAGCTGGGAACCCGGGCCGTATGCGAACTCCGCTCTCTTCTGGACGGCACTGATATCCCTCCCTACAGGATTCTCAAAGGGGGGCTTGTTTCCAGGGGGAGCACTGCTGATAAAACGGCAAAAGAGCCGGAAGGATGGTCCGCCGGCCCTTGTTCTTTCAGGGAAGAGGAGGTCTGCGCTAAGCCTTCCATTCTGGACAGACGGATTGTTCATCTGCCCTCCTTCGGGCTGGACTTTTTCCTCAGGATCGGGGAGCCGGCGGTCCTGAGTCCGGGGACCGGAGTTGCCTCCCCGGGTAAAGACGGCTCTGTTTCTGAGGCAGCATCCCCCAGGAGTTGGAAAAATATCACAGAGGAGGCTCTGAAAAGGGCTGAGCGGCAGATCGGCCGGAAGGTTTTTGCAGAGTTTTCTCTTGCCTCGGACGGGACGACTGCCGCATCTTTACCCTGTTCGGAGCGCACGGCAGGGGATGGCGTCTTAAAGGCCCGCAGCGCAAGGGTCGTGTGGGAGGGGACGATGATCGTCGAGGCTCTGGACTATCCTCTTCCTGCCATCCGACTTTCCGGGCCGGATCACTCTTCCCTGTTTGAAAAAACAGTGGCGCTCCTCAAAAGATGGGAAGAGCGGGAGCAGGGGGCTCAGCAGGCCGGACTCCTCTGCTTCAGAGAAAGCGGACTGTTCAGAGTCTGCCTGTTCTTCTACAGCACTCCTCCGGAAGAAGCTGATAGCCCCTTTCCCTCCGGCGGGGGGAGGGCAGTCTGTCGAGCCGTGGCGGCCGGAGGGTCTCCCGTCAGATTCCATCCGGTGGCCGACGGGGAGGATCTAGAGGCGTGGATCGAAGAGTACTACAGACGGCGCCGGCCCGGCGGGATATTCAGGGGCATAAAAACAGATGAAATACTTCCCCTTTTCGGGAGGGAATAAGGATGAATGCGAAAGTGAATAAAATATGGCTTATCAATGGAACGGTGGTAACAGGTTATACCATTCAGGAAGAGTGCTGTGTGTATATAGAGGACGGGCAGATAGGCGATGTCCTCAGTCTCAAACGATTTAAAAGCAGGACCGTTGATGCGGATACCCTGGTCTATGATGTCCGGGGGGCCTGGATAGCTCCCGGGCTGATAGACAGCCATATACACGGATTCGGCGGATACGGTACGGAAGACTGCGATCCCGAGGCCATCCTTTCCATGTCGGCGGCGCTGGCGGAACACGGCGTGACCTCCTTCTGTCCCACGGTCTATTCGGACGACGAGGAGTCCATGAGCCGTGCCGTAAAGGCTATTGTGGCGGCCGCACCGAATGTCAAAGGAGCCGAAGTCCTGGGAATCCATCTGGAAGGTCCCTTTATCTCTCCCAAACGTATGGGAGCCCAGGGAGGATACAGCCCCGTGGATATGGATCTTATGGACAGGCTTTATCAGGCGGGAGAGGGGCTTATCAGCAATATGACGGTGGCTCCTGAACTGAAAAAGATGAGAGAGCTGGCTCTTTTCTGCGTCAAGAAAGGGATCGTTCTTCAGGCCGGACATACCGATGCGGCCTATGAGAATATGCTGGAAGGGATGCAGGCGGGTATTCTTCACTCCACCCACTTCTTCAATGCCATGAGCCGTCTGCATCATCGCAACCCGGGAGCCGTAGGCGCCATTATGATCCATCCCGATATGTCCTGTGAGATCATTGCCGACGGAGAGCATGTCCATCCCGAGCTGATCCGGCTTCTTTTAAGGGGGAAACCGGTAAACAAGGTCGTTCTTGTCACCGATGCCCTGAAGCCTACGGCTCAGAAAGAGGGAGAGCTGATTGCCAATCATGAGAAGGTTATTCTTCAGGACAGTGTCTTTAAGAAGATGGACGGCGTCCTGGCCGGCAGCTGCCTGACCATGATGAAGGGGATACGGAATCTCGTCTCCTGGCAGGTCCCCCTGGAGCAGGCCGTTCTTATGGCGACGGATAATCCCGCCAGGATTCTGTGCTTTCCGAAAAAAGGCTCCCTTGTTCCCGGTTACGATGCGGATATTACGGTTTTCGACAGGCAGTTCAATGTCATGATGACTCTGGCGGGAGGACGGCCTATAAAGAATCTTTTCGCCTGAGGGTCAGGGGCTCTCCTCTGTTCCATTTCCTTCAACCCTCATCTCTCCGGGCTGTGGTATTCACAGTGAATTCCGTGAATATTGCAGAATTATGTCAAAATCATCCTATCTTTTGAAAAATTCTCGCATAGAGGGCTGGAGTATTGCAGGTCATAATAAATGTACAAAACATTTGGAGGAACAAATGAAAAAATCACTTATTCTTGTGCTGCTTGCCCTGTGCGCTTTCAACCTCAGTGCAGCCGGACAGCAGGAAGCCGAAAACGACGGTCCCGTAACCATCGAATTCTGGACCCACGAAGACCCCAACCGCGATGCCATCGAGACTCGTTACGTTGAGGAGTTTATGGCTTCCCATCCCGATGTAACCGTTAACCGTGTTACCCACTCATCAAAGAAGATTTTCGAGCTGGTTCTGACCGCTTTTGCCGCCAATGCCGGACCCGACATCTTTAATATGCAGATCGAACAGGCTTACTCCTATATCGTCAATGAGCGTGTCGCTCCCGTGGACTACCTGGCCGCCGGTTATGTAGATGCCGCCGATATGCAGGACAAGTTTGTAGAGGGATCCCTGGACTCCGTTATCATGGACGGAGAGGTCTATGGTATCCCCCTCGAGCTTAACAACTGGGCCGTTTACCTGAACAAGAGAGTTTTCGCCGATGCCGGTCTGGACGCCGAAAAAGACTATCCCAAAACCTGGGAAGAGATGGCCGACATCTCCGAAAAGCTGGTTCTCAGAGACGGCGAGATCATCACCCGCCGCGGTTTCGACTTCCGCTATCCCTACTACCTGATCTCCATGATCCCCATGGTTGAGCAGCTGGGCGGAGAACTGGTCAGCGAAGACGGCAAGACCGCCATCATCGGTGATGACGCCTGGATCCAGTTCCTGACCTATATGCAGGAGTGGGGCCCCAACGGCAGAAACCTCGGTTCCCCCACCTACAAGAACGGACGGAAACTGTTCAACATGGACAACAACGACATGGGTATGTGTCTCTCCGGTCTCTACCAGGAAGCCCGTATCCGCAGCGACAACCAGGAATTCTACGACAGCGGCGACTGGATGATCATCCCTTACCCCACCTTCGAAAATGCCGTCAAGGACGTTTCCAGCTGCTTCTACGGACAGTACTACATGGTTAACGCTCAGAATCCCGCCAAGGACATCAAGACCGCATGGGAGCTGACCGGATACATGATGGGCCACGAAGAGGAGTACCTCAAGGCCGTTAACATCATTCCTCCCTCCAAGAAGCTGATGAGCTCCGAGACCTTCAAGAACATGCCCTATTCCGACGTTTTCGAAAACGACCTGGCCAGAGCTCACGTGGTTTACACCGCCGAGAACGGAGCCAAGATGGAAGAGCTTGTCAAGGAAGCCGTCGAGTCCGTTATGCTGAGCGGCATCTCCCCCGTCAAGGCTCACGCCACCCTGAAGGCCAAGGCCCAGGAACTGCTGGACGAGATGTAAGGACCTTCCGATCCTTTTTTGAATTGATGATTTAACGGGAGGCCCGGGAAAACCGGGCCTCCCTTTTCTTAGGAGTATCTGTTATGGGAAAATCCGCAACGACGGGTAAAATCGAGAGAAAGCTGGCCCGCTGGGGAGTCATATTCGTCGCCCCCTCCATCCTCTTTTTCTCTGTATTCAGTTTCTATCCCATCTTTATGGCCCTCTATACGAGCCTTTTTAAAAAGAACCTGCTCTCCCTGAAGAAGCCGACTTTCGTCGGTCTGGGAAACTATAAATACCTTTTCACCTCTTCCGATTTCTGGAATTCGGTAGAGGCGACCTTTGTCTTCGCTCTGGGAACCTTTATTCCCATTCTGGTGCTGAGCCTGATGCTTGCCGCCTTTATTATGAACGTACCCAAGGCCAAGAAGTTTTTTCAGATGGCCTATTACACCCCTGCGGTTATCTCTTCGGTTGTCTCCGCAGCCATATGGCTTCTGATTTTCGATCCCCGGGGACTGGCCAACCAGTGGATGAACTTTATGATGAATACACCGGGTATCGACCATCGCTGGCTGGCGGGGAGCATTACGGTCAGGATATCGACGATGATCGTCTACTTCTGGAAGTACATCGGTTACTTCGTGATCATCTTCATCTCCGGTCTGGCATCCATCCCTCCCAGCATGTACGAGGCCGCCCGTATCGACGGCGCCGACCGCTGGCAGTCCTTCTGGAGGATTACCTTCCCTTTGCTGAAGCCCACGGTTGTACTGGTCTCCATCATGAGTATGCTCCAGTGTCTCAAGACCTTCTCGACCCAGTACCTGTTTACCCAGTCGGGAGCACCCCAGGCGCCGATCAATGTGATCACCCTGAATATCTACAATACGGGTATCCGGGACTTCCGGATCGGCCGGGCCAGTGCCATGAGTATCGTCCTGTTCGCCATCATGCTCTTTTTCACCTGGCTGCAGTTCAAGCTCTCCAAGGCCGATGAGACGAGTTACTAAGGAGACTATAAGATGATATCCGATACCAATAAAGAAAAGGCAGGCATGATCCTCATGTATGCCGTTCTGGCCGCCGTGGTGATCTTTACCATCGCGCCTCTTCTGTTTATGACCACCGCCTCCTTTATGCCCTCCAGGGACATCGTGAAGATGCCCTATCGCTGGATTCCCCAGGGATTCCACTGGCCCAACTTCTACAAGGCCGTTGCGGGTAACGACGGGAAGTTCATGTTCCCCGTGACCCTCTGGAACTCTCTGATCGTAGCCCTGGCGGTTACGGCCACCACGGTTTTCCTGGCCTGTATGACCGGCTACGGTCTGGCCAAGTTCAAGTTCCGGGGACGGATGGTGGTTTTCCTTATGATCATGGCCACCATGATGATCCCCTTCGAGGCGATTATGATCCCCCTCTATCTGGTCACCACCAAGATGGGCTTGCAGAACAGCTACGGCGGTCTGATCATCCCCTTTCTGGTGAGCGCTTTCGGCGTTTTCATGATGCGCCAGTATCTGATCACCTTCCCCGATGAGTTTCTGGAGGCCGCCCGTATAGACGGTATGGGCGAGATGCGGATCTTCTGGTCCATCATCTTCCCCAACAGCGGTCCCACCATCGCCACCCTGGCCATCCTTTCCTTCCGTGCCCAGTGGGACAACCTCCTCTGGCCCCTTCTGGTCATCCAGTCGGAAAAGATGAAGACCGTTCCCCTGTATATCGTCAAGTTCACTACCGAGAAGCACAGTGATGAAGGCGCGATGATGGCGGTGGCCCTGCTGGCCAGTATACCCATGTTCGTTCTCTTCTTCGCTCTGTCCGAGTACTTTATCGGCGGATCGGCGGTCTACTCCTCCAGGAAGGGCTGATGCTCTATATTTTCGATATGGGCGGGGTCGTCCTGCATGGCGTCTTCGAGATGCTGGACATCATGAAGGAGCAGGGCTGGAAGGGCGATCCCCACGATCTTTATGTGGATGATCTGATGGATGAGCTTTCGTCGGGCCGCATTGACGAGGAGCATTACTGGAAGGCCTTTAACGGGCGTTACGGCACCGGGGTTGCTTCGGACCGCTGGGGAAAGACCTACTCCCCTGAACTGGATCCCGGGATGACCGCCCTTGTGGAAGACCTTCGCAGGGACCACCGTGTGGTCTGCGGAAGCAATACCTTTTCCTCCCACTACGAGGCCAGTCGTGAGCGGGGTGACTATGACTGCTTCGACCTGGTCTACGCCTCTCACAGGATGGGGGTCGCCAAGCCGGATCCCCGGTTCTGGATGACCATTCTGGAAAAGGAGGGAGTTCCCGCGGAAGAAACCGTCTTTATTGATGATTTCGCCGTTAACATAAAGGCGGCGGAACGGCTTGGTATCAGAGCCTTCCTGTTCCGGGATCTCCCTACTCTTCGGGAGGCGCTGTCCCTTCAGGCTCCCTGAACCCGTTCAGATAGCGGCTCGGGGTCATACCGATATGTTTGCGGAAGACCTCGCTGAAATAACTCATATCCCTGAAGCCCGTCTGCCGGGCTATCTCGTTTATTCTCAGGCTCTGGTCCTTCATAAGCTCCAGAGCCTTTTTCAGTCTGTAGTTCCGCAGGTACTCCAGGAAGGTATGGGAGACCTTCTGTTTGAACAGCCTTGAGAGATAACTCTCGGTAATGCCTATGGCTCCGGCGGCATCCCTCAAAGAGATGTCCCGGCCATAGTTTTCTTCTATATAGCTGACGGCCCTGTTGATATAGAAGTCCTGCTTGTCCGTTTCCATAGGGGCCATATACTCCCGGAAAGGGGAGGCAGTGAGCCTCTCTTCCTTCCTTTTCTGCAGCAGTTCAAGGCTGATTTTTTTCAGGGATTCGTGGAACTCGGCCGTATCTACGGGTTTCACGATATAGTCGCATACGCCCAGGCGTATGGCGTCCCGGGCATAGCTGAAGTCGCTGAATCCGGTCAGTATCATGGCAGCGGGGGGCTGTGTGTTCTGCAGCATGGCGATGCCGTCCCTTCCGGGCATGCGGATATCGGTGATGACCAGATCAGGCTTCAGCCTCCGGATCATCTCTTCTCCCTCTATACCGTTGGCGGCCTCCCCCGCGACTTCGCAGGAGAACTCTTCCCAGGGTGTGGTGGAGACGATCTCCCGGCGCATCAGGTCTTCGTCTTCCACAATCAGTACGCTAAGCTTCATCGTAATCCTCTTTCAGCCTGTCCAGCCGTATTTCCACGGTCGTTCTATCATCTTCTCTGCTGTAGTACAGCCCCGCCTTCTCTCCGAAGTGGAGTTTCAGGCGTTTGTTGACATTGTAAAGGCCGATGCTCTCGGAATTCTCCAGAGCCCGGTTCCAGATCTCCTTATCAATGCCCTCACCGTTATCGCAGACCAGGATTGCCGGAGGCTCCGCCCTGGCCGCAATGGTGATCCTTCTGTCTCCCATGAGACCTTCCAGACCGTGAATAACGGCATTCTCCACAATGGGCTGTATGATCATACGGGGCAGTATAAAGGACCGGAAGGAGTCGTCGATCCGGATCTCCCAGTTGAAGTTCTCCCCGAATCGGATCTTCTGGATCTGCAGGTACCCTTCTACCAGCTGCATATTCTCCTCGATGGAGCTCAGCTCATCGCGCTGATCCATGGCGTTTCTGAGAAGCTTGCCCAGCTGGGTCACGATGGTCGTGATCTCATCAATGCCGTGCAGCTTGGAAAGGGAGTTGATCGTATTGAGGGTGTTGTAGAGAAAATGGGGATTGATCTGGGATTGAAGGGCGTGCCGTTCCGCACGGCGGAGGGCCTTCTCCTTCTGGACTCTGTTTTCTAGGAGCTCATGTATCCGACCGGCCATATCGTTGAAACCGTGAATAAGGATGTCGAACTCGTCCCCGCCCGCCTCTTCCAGTCTGACACTGAGGTCTCCGCTCTCCATCTGCTTCATAGCCAGAGCCAGGGAGGTTACGGGACGGGAGATGCTTCGCGCCAGAAGAAAGGCCATAAACGAGGAAATCAGCAGACCGACGATGGAAATCATCAGAATCAGCCGTATCAGGGTCATGAGGTTCCGGGTTACTGTATTCAGCTTCAGCGTTCCCACCAGCATCAGCTCTTCGGGGTAGGCTTCGGCGTAGCAGATCAGGGTGTCTTCATGGGTAAGGATTCCCGTTCCTTCCGTGGGGACCCGCCAGTCCAGTTTAGAAAAATTGCCGAACTCTCCGCTGCGGTTGAGACTCACGAATTTGTAGTTGATGTTGTCCATCAGGTAGATATCCGTAAAAAAATCAGCATTGATGGGATCCATCATATCCGAGAGGGGACCGGCGTTAAGATCCACTATGATATAGGCCGGATCGGACTTTTCCTGCTCGAGGAGTTTGAACAGGGAGAGGGCTATTCTTTCTCCCTTGGGGTTGATAAAGCTGTCCACAATGGGGAAGTCGCTGCGGTTTTTCTTCAGCTTTCTGTAGGTGCTTAAGGAGGGGTCGAAGGAGTTCGGATTGTAGATATCCGGCAGCATATGGGTTGAGAAAAGTCTTGTCCCCTTCATGTCCACAAGGTGGATGGACGCCTTTTCAATCTTCGTATTGAGTTCTTTGTAAAGGGTGGAGTAAAGCAGGGAGAGATCGGAGCGCTCGGGATATTCGGGCTCGAAGAGGGCGTCGGTCAGGATGGGCTCTCTGGACAGCCTGGCGGCCAGCTCCCGGTACTCCTGAATGGTCAGGTTCAGCCGGGAAACAAGCCTTTCCATCCGCTCCGAGGACTGATGACTGTAGGTGTCCTCTATCATTTTGTTGGAAAAAAGCACCGCCACAATCCCCAGAAGAAGTACCTGTATCATTCCGGTCAGGAGAAGGGAGAGGAAAATTCGAGTCAGGAAGCGTTTCGGCAGATAACTGTGCATCATTTCCCGGGTATTGTAGCGTATCGGAAGATTTTTCGGAAGTTAACAGTATTCTAACAATTCCTTTACAAAAAACTTATGTACAGGATCGATGATGGGCTCAACTTAGAAAAAACATGTGATTTGAAAATTACAAGGAGTTGTTAATCGTGAAAAAGATTCTTACTGTTCTTATGATCCTTTTTGTTGCTGGTTTCGCCTTTGCTGCTGGTCAGCAGGAAGCTTCTTCTGAAGCCGCTGCCGATTCCGGTTTCTCCGGTGATCTGGCTATGGGTGGATCTACCACTGTCGCTCCCGTTATCGATATCGCTCTTGAAGCTTTCAAGAAAGATCAGCCGGGTGTCAACGCAACCTACGCTTCTGTCGGTTCTTCCAATGGTATCCAGGGTGTTATCGATGGTGTCTACATGGTCGGCGGTTCTTCCAAGAGCAAGGAAAAGAACGAAGCCAAGGGTGTTTACCCCACTCAGATCTGTATCGATGGTATCGCCACTGTCGTCAGCTCCAATGTCGCCGTTGATGACCTGACCCGCGAGCAGATCACCGCTATCTACGCCGGTGAAATCACCAACTGGAAAGAACTCGGCGGAGATGATGCCGAGATCGTTGTTCTGAGCCGTGACGAAGCTTCCGGTACCTATGACACCTGGAAATCCTTCACCGTCAAGGCTGCCAAGAAAGACTTTGTTGAAGGGATGATCGTTGTTGTTTCCAACGGCGACCTCGCTTCCAAGCTCGCTTCCACTCCCAACGCCATCGGCTACGTCGGTGCCGGATTTATCGATGACATCGGTGATGCCAAGGTTATCACCGTAGACGGTATCGAAGCCAACAAGGAAAACATCATGTCCTTCACCTACCCCTATGCTCGTTACCTCTATGTGGTAACTCCCGCAGCTCCCGCTGCCGGTTCCCTTGAAGAGTACTTCATCAACTGGCTGCTGACTTCCCGCGAGGGTAAAAAGTCTGTTGCCGATGCCGGTTACTACCCCCTCTAAGCTTTAGTCAAGCTTAAGAGAGAGTGAAGGGATCCCGCTCGGAAGAGCGGGATTTTTTAGCAATCAATTTCAAAACGTAATTTTGTTTTTATTCTTCTATGCTAACTTTAAATCCCCCGGGACAAGCTTTGGCATTTGGAAAGGAGTGTCCTATGGACCAGCGAAAGCGAAAAGAAAAAGCTATTGAGACCATGCTGCTGATCAGTGCCTCGGTAGCCGCTATCAGTGTCGTATTTATTATTATTTTTATTTTCATGGAAGGACTGCCCCTTTTTAATGTGGTCAGTATCCGGGAGTTCTTCTTCTCCATCGACTGGTTCCCCACAGCGGAGGTCCCGTCCTTTGGAATCGGCGCCTTTATTCTCGGGTCCATAATCGTAACAGTGCTGGCTTTGCTGTTTTCGGTTCCCATCGGCGTTCTGGTCGGCGTATTTCTTTCTGAAATGGCAAAGGGCAGGGTGGCTTCGGTTCTGAAGAGCGTCGTACAGCTTCTGGCATCCATCCCTTCTGTAATATATGGTATCTTCGGTGTCGTCATTCTCGCACCGATTGTTCGAACCCTTTTCGGCGGATCGGGCTACAGTCTGCTCTCTGCGGCAATCATTCTGGGCATCATGACTCTGCCGACCATTATTTCCATAACCCATGTCTCGATCAAGGCGGTCCCCCACGAGTACCGTGAGGGATCCCTGGCTCTGGGAGCCACCAACTCCCATACGATCATCAAGGTTCTGATTCCCGCGGCCCGCTCAGGGATCCTGGCCGGCGTTGTGCTGGGAATGGGACGGGCCATCGGGGAGACCATGGCCGTTCTGATGGTCGGCGGTAACGCACCGAACCTGTCCAAAGGACTGACAGACAGCGTTCGTACGCTGACGATGAACATCGTAACCGATATGTCCTATGCCGACGGTTATCATCTGACCGCGCTGTTTACGACAGCCATCGCGCTGTTCATTTTCATACTCGCCAACAATATGACTGTTCATCTGATCCTGAGAAAGTCCAGCATTCTGGAGGAAATCTAAATGAGTTCAATTGCAGAAAACCTGAAAGCTGAGGTATCCCTTGCCAGGCAGACCGTACTCAACAAGCGGAAAGACAGCATTTTTAAAGGAATTATCTGGGCCGCCGTCGGTCTGACAATGTTTATTCTTATATTCATCATAGGGTATGTTCTGGTTCGTGGATTCTATTATCGTCACAATGTAACCTACGATGTAAGCGATTTTCAGGAAGAGCGTATACTGGTCAATCCAGGAGAAGAGCAGTATGTCAACATCATCATCAACAAGAAAATCCGTATCGACGAAATTGACGTAGAGCTGTTGAATAATGTGTTCAACGGCTACGAATACGAATGGGCCGCCTATTCGGGGCAGGACGAAGAGCTTGTGCTTTACAGCTACAAAAATCCAGACGGGATCTACAAGAGTGCCATTGACGCCTTTCTCGCCGAAGGCGATGAGTTCAGCGAATACGCCGAGTATGTGAGCTCCGAGCAGGAGATGGTCGATAAGGTCGCCTCAAACACAGGAGGATTCGGATATATCGATGCCGATACGGATGTCTCCCTGGACGGTGTAAAGATCATCAGCCTGAGAAGGCTGGTTGTGGGAGCCAATCCCGGCGTCACTGCCCTTCAGAAGCACGATATTATCAACGATAAGGGTAAGACGGTCACCATCGGTAAGAGGCTGAACTTTGTCAGACAGAGCGAGGTAAAATCGCTGTTTTCCGGAAAGTACTCCAACTGGGAGACCCTGGGCGGGGCCGATCTACCGGTCATCCCCGTCATCAATCGAAACCCTTCAAGCAGCGGCGCCATATTTCTCGATGAGTTCTTCGGCGGAGATTTCGCCTTCAGCGAAAATGCGATTTTTGTCGATTCTTCCGAGGAGTATTACGAAATCCTTCGAACGACCGAAGGGGCTATCGGTTTCTGTACTCACAAAGATGTGTTAGCAAACGGACTGGAGCCGGTTCCCGTCAACCGGGTGGAACAGGGAATCAATATGTCCCTTCCCTTTCTCTACGAGGCCAGCCGGAAAGCCGGAGCCGCCGGAGGGATCCGGGATATCATCATCAATACGATTCTGCTGGTTTTTTTTACTCTTGCTCTGGCCACTCCCCTCGGCGTTTTAGCCGCCGTCTACTTTATCGAGTACTCGAAGCAGACAAGCCGCGTAATGCACGTCCTGCGTCTGGGAACCGATACGCTGAACGCCATTCCGTCGATCATTTTCGGTCTCTTCGGTTATCTGGTGTTTGTCCAGCTGCTCGGTTTCAAGATGGGACTGTTGTCGGGAACTCTGACCATGACCATGATGATTCTGCCTACGATTATCAGAACTTCCGAGGAAGCTCTGAAATCGGTTCCCAGATCCTATCGTGAAGGATCCCTCGGACTGGGCGCCACAAAATGGCAGACCATTATCAAGGTCGTCATTCCCGCCGCGTCTACAGGGATTCTCAACGGAGTTATTCTGGGAATGGGCCGGGCCATCGGAGAAACCGCCGCTCTCATGTTCACCATGGGAATGGGAGGGACCATCGCCGGTCTGACCACAGCGGGACGAACCATGTCGGTTCATCTGTATTACATCTTCAGCGAAGGGATTTCCAAAGACAGGGCCTTTGCTACGGCAGCCATACTGATTTTTGTAGTGCTGCTTATCAACTATTCAACGACACGGCTTGTCGGCAAGATGAACGAAAAGTCGGGAACAGTATAAGGCTTTCAGGCCTTACCGAAAGATCGCCGAGGCTTCAGTGGAGCTTTGGTAGAACAAGGAGTATAAAAACATGAGTACGAAGTTTTCTGTTGAAAATCTTAATCTGTTTTACGGGGATTTTCAGGCCCTTCATAATATCGATTTGGAAGTGAAGGAAAAAGAGGTTACCGCTCTGATAGGCCCATCCGGATGCGGAAAATCAACCTTTATCCGGACACTGAACCGGATGAACGACCTCATCGATATCTGCAAGGTAGACGGAACCATCAAGTATGAGTCGCGAAACATCTACAACGAGTGGGATATCATCGAGCTGAGGAAGAAGGTGGGTATGGTTTTCCAGAAGCCCAATCCCTTTCCCATGTCCATCTACGACAACATCGCCTACGGTCCCCGGACCCACGGCGTCAAGAGCAAGAACAAGCTGAACGATATCGTCGAGAAGAGCCTGGACCAGGCCTCTCTGCTGGACGAGGTGAAAGACCGCCTCCACAAGCCTGCCCTGGGACTTTCCGGCGGTCAGCAGCAGCGTCTGTGTATCGCCAGAGTTCTGGCTGTTGAGCCGGACGTGGTGTTGATGGACGAGCCCACATCGGCTCTGGACCCCATTTCCACTTCCAGGATAGAGGATCTGATCGACGAACTGAAGAAGAACTACACCATCGTCATCGTAACTCATAACATGCAGCAGGCGGGACGTATTTCCGATAAGACGGCTTTCTTTCTTCACGGTGTGATTGAAGAGTTCGGTCCCACAGACGAGATCTTCTTCAATCCCAAAAGTCAGAAGACGGAAGAGTATATTTCCGGTAAGTTCGGTTGATCCCGGCGAACAATTTGGACCTTAGTTTTTCCTGAAAGCTCAAGGATGCTGTGTTATGCTTAATCAAGAGCTGGGAAATAATGATGAATATTCTGTATAATGAATGAGGAGATAATATAAATGATCAGACAGCACTATGAAGACGACCTGGCTGAACTGAGCAGAGAGATTATGAAGATGGGCCTCCGCGTGGAGGAGGCTTTAAACAAGGCGGTCACTTCCCTTGAGAAGAAGGACGTCGAACTGGCTCAGCAGGTTATCGATGAAGATGATGTTATCGATGATATGGAGAAGGACCTCTGCGACAAGTGCGCCCTGATTATCGCCAGGGAGCAGCCCGTTGCGGGTGATCTCCGTCATCTGATCAGCGCCATCAAGATCATCACCGATATTGAAAGAATCGGCGATCATGCCGTACATGTGGCCAAGGGGACCATCAATATGGCCGGCCAGGAGTATGTGAAACCCCTGATCGATATCCCCCGTATGGCAGAGCTCGATGTTTCCATGGTGAACCGGGCTATCAAGGCTTATGTGGAAAAGGATGCCGAAATCGCTGTAAAAGTCGCTTCCGAGGATGATATGGTGGATGAGCTTCACAAGCAGGTCATCCGTGAGCTCTTTACCGTTATGATGGCGGACAGTCAGAAGATCGAGGGTGGAATGTCTCTCATATATATGAGCCGCTTTCTGGAACGTGTCGGCGACCATGTCCGCAATATCTGTGAATGGGTCGTCTTTGCCGAGACCGGGGAACATGAGAGTCTGTAAAGGATAGTACATTGGCAAGATTGTTGATCATAGAGGACGAGACGGATATACGGGAACTTATCTCTTTTAACCTGGAGATGAGCGGGTATGAAGTGGAAAAGGCAAGGGACGGAGAAGAGGGGCTGGCCATGGCCAGATCTTCGGACTTCGATCTGGTTATTCTGGACCTTATGCTGCCCGGGATGGATGGTCTCAAGGTTTGTTCCCAGCTGAAGCGGGATCCCGAGACCAAGTCCGTCCCCGTTATCATGCTGACCGCCCGTTCTGAAGACGACGATGTTGTTGAGGGGCTGGAGCTCGGTGCGGACGACTATATCACCAAGCCTTTCAGTCCGCGAATCCTTATTGCCCGGGTCAAGGCCGCTCTGAGAAGAACGGAAGCCGGGCGGGCCGGAAGTGAAGAGCAGAACAGGATTGCTCTTCACGGACTGGTAATAGATTCAGCCCGTCATGAGGTGCTGCTGGACGGAGAAGCGATTGTCCTTTCGGCCACCGAGTTCGCCATTCTCCGCTTTCTGGCCGGAAATCCCGGATGGGTCTTTTCCCGGAATCAGATTATTGATTCGGTCAAGGGCGAGGATTATCCGGTTACCGCCCGCTCCGTGGATGTTCAGGTCCTGGGGATTCGGAAAAAGCTGGGAGAACGGGGAAGCATTATCGAAACCGTCCGGGGCATCGGATACCGGATGAAGGGCGAGTAAGCATCCTTAGCGTTTATTGATAGTTCCTTCTGACTATAGAAAAGCCGCTCGGATTGAGCGGCTTTCATTTTTCTCTGCCCTCGACGGGGAATCGCCCGACGCTGAAGGTCCTCTGTTGAACGGTCTCACATTATCAGGTTCTGAAACGGCCGAAGTTCTGCTGCAGTTCATCAACAATTGAATTCAGTTCGCCGGACATGGAAACCATCATCTGGATGGACGCATCTATTTCCTGAATACTGCCCCGTGCGTCGGTCATCCCCCGGGCAACCGAACGGGACGCCCCTCTCATCTTAGAGGAGCTGCTCAGCATCATGGCAGTCCCCTGCTTTATCTCATTGGATCCCTGGCGAATCGTGGATGTAATCTCGTTTATGTTATTCGATGATTCAAGGATTCTCTGCCCTCCCTGATCCAACTCTTCAACTGACTGTTCAATTTCTGTAAATGCATTTATTGTATCGCTGATCTCGGCATCGACCATATCAAATGCCTGGGATGTATTCTTAACGTTTTCATCTGTCTCTATTACAGATCGGGTAATGCCTTTTATGATTTGAGTTATCTGAACTGCGGATTCCCGGGAAGAATCTGCGAGCTTTCTGATCTCTTCGGCAACAACGGAAAAACCTCTGCCGGCATCTCCTGCGTGGGCCGCTTCAATAGCGGCATTCATGGACAGCAGATTGGTCTTGCCGGCAATGCTGTTGATCGTTGCGGCAATACTCTGGATTTGATTAATATTCTCCACTACCGTATTGAAGGCAGAGCTTGTGGCGTCAATCTGTTGTTTCCCCTCGTTCGCGACCTCTGTCAGAGCAAGGGTGGCCTGCCGTTTATTGTGGGCCACCGTGTTGACGCTGTTGAGTGAAGAGATCATCTGGGTGATCGCCGCCGTTGATTCTTCTACCATAGCGGACTGGCGGATGATCTGATCGTCTACGGCTGAAATATGCTGGGATATCTGCTCAATGGAAGCAAGATTATCCTCCGACTCTCCATCAAGGATCTCGACCTGCTCCCCGATGATATCAAGGCTCCCGCCTATATGTTCTATCGCGGTCTTCGATTCTCTTATCGAAGAGAACATATGATCTTCAACCTTTGCGGTGTCATCTATCACGCTCTTTATTTCAAGCATCAGCTCTCTCAGTTTGGCCACAAAATCGTTAAAATGACCGGCAACCATTCCAATCTCGTCTTTAAAAACCTGGGGGATCGAATCGCTGAGGTCCGCATCGGCTTCCGCGAGACGCTGCAAATGCTTTCCGATATTCAGCATCGGAAAAACCATCCAGCGCCGCTGAAGAAGCAGCACTCCGATTTGGGCGATGATAAATACAAGGATAAATATGGCAAACGGCGGAAGGAGCGATTTAAACACGCTGTGGTAAACCAGGGACATGGGATAGGTTACAATCAGTCCCCACCGGGTTCCGGTAATTTCAAGAACCTGAACAATCTGTTTCCCCTCGGCACTCTCTCCTTCAAAAAAGTAACCCTCCGAACTGACAAGCTGTTCGATCAATCCCTCCTTTTCAGGTTCAGCATACCCGAAGCCTTCGACCAGTTTCCCGATGGTTAGCTCATTTTCCGGATCATAAAAATAGTCGGAACTCCAGATGAGGACTTCAGAACTCCTGTCGTACAACATGACTTCTCTCTGATACTCTTCAATCATTTTGCGAATCATCGCTTGAATGTAAGCGAAATTGTAGTTTAACCCCACAATCCCCTTTACTCCGGAGAATTCTTTCTTTACGGCTTGTGCGGCGGTGAGCACTATTCGTGCCCCTGTAGGATTGTCATCAAAGGCCCTGGGCGGGCTGATTACGGGGAAGCCGATATTATCAACGGCGTCTTTAAAAAAATCCTGGTCCCGAATATCAAAATCCGGATCGATCTGTATTTCCTGACTCATAAGCAGACCTTTCGACCCGGTACTCCCGGCGAACATCAGCTCGGCGCTTGTGCCTGAGGCCATTCTTCTGGCAAGGTTGCGGAATTCTTCAGCTTCCGGAAATACCTGGTAATCATCATTATCCGCCCCTTCCGGTAAGGTTCCCATCTGTTCAAGAACTTCGACTGAAAGAGGGTTGACCGAAAGGCTTCGTAACATTTCAAAACTTTCAGACAGTTCAAGCATTATATTGCTCCGAATGTTCAGGGCATTAGAATGAAGAAGGGATTTCTCTTTATCGTATGCGGCATTGAATTGAATTATGAAAAGGAATATGGCAAGCATGATGACCATGGAGATAGGTAAGACAACCGTCATGATCAGTGCTTTAGTCTTTATGCTGACAAAACCCTTATTCTTTCCATTCTGGTGATTCATCATTTTGGGAATCTCTCTTTTTACATTTAATGACTGACATTATATAAGATCCCCGCTTATTATAAATAAAGCATTCTCCCTTAATGAGAAATTTAATCGACTTCTAACATAACCTGCCCGGGGTGCGGGACTTCAGAGTCTCTGCGCGGCGCCCGTCGTATACGGGATAATCGGAAGGGCATGAAAAAAACCGCCGGTCGGCGGTTTTTAAGGAATGAGGACTCCCGGGTCCTAACGGCTGCCCCTGATATAGGGTTCGCCCAGGGTGGCGGGGGCACTCATCCGGCGCTGGCCGCCACTGCTCATGCCATAGGCCAGAAGGACGATCAGGGTCGTCAGGTAGGGGAGCATGGCCAGCAGGTTGGGGGATATGCCCAGGGGCTGGAGAACATACTGCAGAACGAAGATGCCCCCGAAGACATAGGCTCCCAGAAAGGCCTTGGAAGGCTCCCAGAGGGCGAAGATGGTCAGGGCGATGACGATCCAGCCCCGTCCGGAGGTCATGCCCTCTATCCAGGACTTGCTGTAGGCCGTGGAGAGGTGAGCCCCGGCCATACCGGCGAAGGCCCCTCCCGCCATGACGCAGAGGTATTTAACCAGGGTCACATTGATCCCCAGAGTTTCGGCTGCCTTGGGATTCTCCCCCACCGAACGGACGGTGATTCCCATCTTGCTGTACTTCATGAGAAACCAGACAATCAGTCCCAGAATAACGGAAAGATAGAAGTAGGCATCCTGGTAGAAGAGGGCCTCTCCGATCACGGGGATATCCGAGAGACCGGGTATGGCCACAGGAGCCATTTTCACTTCCAGGGGACGGCCGATGTAGGGCTTCCCCCACAGTCCGCTCAGTCCCAGCCCCAGCATGGTCAGGGAGAGCCCGGATACGACCTGGTTGGCCCTGAGGCTGATGGTCACAAAGGCGTGGAGCAGCGAGATCATGGCTCCCGCAACTATGGCGGCAATCATGCCCAGCCAGGGATTGCCGGTGGTGAAGGTGACGATGAATCCGGTCACGGCGCCCAGGGACATCATCCCCTCTACGCCCAGATTGAGGATTCCCGCCCGTTCGCAGATGACCTCTCCCATGGTTCCCAGAAGGAGGGGTGTTCCCGCAACTATGGTACGGACCAGTATGGATGTAATGATATCAAGCATATTCTTAGCTTCCTTTGCTTATGACCTGAGAGGTCTTTTATAGCGGAGTCTGTGACTCAGGAGAAAATCTCCCATAATCAGGAACACCAGGATCAGTCCGTTAAAGACGTTGACCGTCGCGGCGGGGAGGCCCATGGACATCTGTATGGCGTCTCCTCCTACGATGATCCCTGCGAAAAACAGACCCGAGAGGATGGAGAATCCCGGATTCAGGCGTCCCAGCCAGGCGACGATGATGGCTGTAAAACCGTAGCCCGCACTGATGGTCTCGGGGTAGCTGAGATGATGGTGGATCGCCGTCAGCTCTCCCACTCCCGCCATACCGGCGACGCCTCCGGAGATGGCCATCATCAGAATGGTAGTCCGGAAGAAGTCGATCCCCGCATATTTACCGGCTTCCGAGTTCTCGCCTATAACCCTGACCTCGTAGCCGAAGCGGGAACGGTAGACCAGGAAGCAGAGAACCAGGGCTACGATAACGGCCATGATCAGCAGGGGAATGGATATCCGGGAGTAGGGCATCAGCTTCAGGATGGCCTGATCGGGCAGGTCATCGGTATAGGGATAGCCGTATTTCGTCTCTCCCTTCCAGGGACCCACCACCAGAAATTTGACAAACTCGGCGGCCACATAGTTGAGCATCAGTGTGGAGATAACCTCATTGATGCCGAATCGGACCCGGAAGATAGCCGGTATGATTCCCCACAGGGCCCCGCCGATAAATCCGGCCAGGAACATCAGGGGGATGATGACGGGACCGGGAAGATGGGGACCCCAGTTCAACCCCACCCAGGTAGCCATGATGGCTCCCCAGAGGAGCTGACTCTCGGCCCCGATGTTCCAGAACTTGGCCTTGTAGGCCAGGGCCAGACCGCTTCCTATCAGGATCAGGGGTATGGCCTTGGTCAGGGTCTCTTTGAAGCCGAAGGCGCTTCCGAAGGATGCGCGGAAAATTTCATAGATGGCAAAAAAGGGATTGATCCCGTATGTGAGGAAAATAATTCCCACCGCAACCAGTCCGGCGATCAGGGAGCCCAGGAGTACCATGATGTTGAACAGGACCGTGGTTCTCTCCCGGGGTAGTATCAGTACAGGCATTAGTTCTCTCCTCCCGGCATGGTGCCGGCCATCATCAGGCCAATTTCTTCGATGTCGCAGTCTCCCGGATCGACGATGCCCATAAAGTGGCCCTCAAACATAACCGCAATCCTGTCGCAGACCTGGAAGAGCTCCTCCAGATCCTCGGATACCAGAAGGACCGCTCCGCCCCTGTCCCGGCAGGCGATCAGCTCCTGTCGGATATATTCGGCGGCTCCCACGTCCAGTCCGTAGGTGGGATGGGCGGCGATCAGGATATCCGGCCTGGCGGTGATCTCCCGTCCCAGGATCAGCTTCTGTATATTCCCTCCCGACAGATTCTTGACGGGAGTGTTGATGGAAGGGGCGTCCACATTGTAGGACTCCACGAGTTTGCCCGCATATTTTCGGATACGGGGATAGTTCATCAGGCTGTGGACGCTGAAAGGATTCTTGTGATGCTGCTTCAGTACGGAGTTTTCGTAGAGCTGCAGGGTGGATACGGTTCCGTGCTTGATCCTCTCTTCGGGAACATGGGTGATCCCCTTGTCATGTATCCTGCGGGCTGAGAGATTGGTGATCTCCTCACCATGGAGGAACACCTTTCCTCCCAGGGCTTTTCTGAGGCCCGTGATAGCTTCCACCATCTCCCTCTGGCCATTTCCGGAAACGCCGGCCACCCCCAGAATCTCGTTCTGTGCCAGGCTGAAGGAGAGGTCGTTGACAATGGGGAGATCCTGGTCACTGTTGACCTTGATATTGCGGACTTCCAGAACCGTGCTGCCGCTGGGAACATCGCTCTTGTCGAAGCAGGTATTGATCTCCCGGCCTATCATCATGCGGGCCAGATCTTTCTGGCTCACGTCTTTGATCTCGGCGCTTCCGGTCACCTCACCTTTTCTCAGAACCATAACCTTGTTGCAAATGGACATGATCTCCTCCAGCTTGTGGCTGATAAGAATGACCGAATGTCCCTGGCTGCTCATCTTTCTCAGAATCTCAAAAAGATCCTCCGCCTCCTGGGGGGTCAGAACCGAAGTGGGCTCGTCCATAATCAGAAGGTCCGCATTCCGAAACAGGGCTTTAAGGATCTCCACTCTCTGCTGCTCTCCAGCCGAGAGCTCCCAGATCCTCTTGTCCGGATCCACCTCCAGGCCGAAGCGTTCGGAGTACTCTTTGATCCGGTTCCTCATGTATTTCTGGGGAAAAAAGAAGGGGGCCTTTTCGTAACCGAGGGCGATGTTCTCCAGAACCGTATGTTTCTGTACCAGCATGAAGTGCTGGTGGATCATGCCGATACCAGCATGCATACTGTCCTTGGGATTGCGGAGACGGATCTCCCTGCCGTTGATCAGTACCTGTCCCTCGTCGGGCAGGTAGAGGCCGTAGAGGATGTTCATCAGGGTCGTCTTGCCGGCGCCGTTTTCGCCCAGCAGTCCCAGAACATCACCGGCCTGAATGGTCAGGTTAACATCCCTGTTGGCCCTGACACCGACAAAGGATTTGGATATGTCCTTCATCTCCAGTGTTTCTATCGCTCTCAAAATAGTTCTCCGTGACGGGTATGTTTCTATCATACACCGCTTTTGCGCCAGTCATGGCATTAAATAGTATCTCCGGTCTTCTTGTCAGACCTTTGGATTCAATCAGACCCTGTAAACTGAAAAGAGGGACGCAGCGCTCTGCGTCCCTCCGGTCTTGAATAGTTACCCGTTACAGCTTACTGCTGGGGAAGGGGGGTTACGAAGTTGTCGATCTGATAGGACATTTCTGCAAAGAGATGGCCGATAGAAGCGACTTCGCCCTCGGGAATCATAACGTTTCCTTCCTGATCCATGATGGGACCTGTGAAGGGATCGAATACATCCCGGCCCTGCTTCATCTGCTCATAGCGCTTCATCACCAGGTCGTATACGGAGATGGTTCCGAAATCGGCAGATTCAACGTTGATGCCCTTAAGGGTGTCTACATATTTGGGATTGATCTTGTCTGTCATGGAAGCACCCAGTTCAACCGCATTCTTGTCCATCAGCCACAGCAGGTCGTAGTTCGACATATCGCCGTCACACTTACCGGCCTTGTAGTCTTCCAGCATCTGCTTGTAGAGTACGCCCCAGTCGGTCAGCTGACCGGTGAGGGTGGCGTCCTCTCCGTAGGACTGCATGGGGCTGTAGTGGGAGAGAGCGTATACTTCTTCACCCTTTTCCATATGCTCCTGGGCGACTTCAACAACGGTGGGGGTGTCTTCGGTAAATCCGAGCACGTCGCAGCCCTCGGCGATCAGAGCTTCGGCCGCTTCGCGAGCCTTGTCGGGACCGTACCAGGCGTAAATCCACTTGACGCTGACGGTAGCTTCGGGATTCACCTCTTTGATCCCCAG
The DNA here is from genome assembly GCA_963556075.3 of Oceanispirochaeta sp. Lineage (GTDB taxonomy): Bacteria > Spirochaetota > Spirochaetia > DSM-2461 > DSM-2461 > Oceanispirochaeta. The sequence continues at coordinate 2,213,145 of CAUVYB020000002.1, forward strand.
GGCGAAGGCGTTCATATGGCGGAACAGCTCGGGGATGGGGAAGGCGGCCACGTAACCGATCTTGTCGGTTTTGCTCATGGCTCCGGCAATCAGACCGTTCATGTAGTAGATCTGGTACATATCACCCATATAGGTTCCCATGTTGGCGGATCTCTTGAATCCGGAAGCATGGAAAAACTTTACATCAGGGTATTTTGCGGCGGCGGCAACAGTGTCATCCATATAACCGAAGCTGGTTGTAAAGATGACATCGCATTTCTGCTCCTGAACCAGTCTGTCCAGGAAACGGACGGCGTCTCCCTCGGGAACGGACTCGACGGTCACGGTTTCCAGCCAGGGGAGTTCTTTCTCCGCATAGAGGCGTCCCTGATCATGAGCATAGGTCCAGCCGAAGTCTCCGGCGGGGCCGATGTATACAAATCCGGCTTTTACTTTTTCCTCTTTTACAGGTTCGGCTGCTTCTGCCGCGGGAGCAGCCGCTTTGGGCTCTTCCTTGGGCTTGCAGGAGAGAAACGCGGCGGCAGCTAATACTACCAGAACTGCGGCAAGAAGGGTCTGAATCTTTTTCATTTTCTTTCTCCTAGGAAATTTTTCGCTTGTCTGACTTTGATTGTCTGTATATAGGGATGATTTGTCAATAAAAGAACAGATATTTGTCTGACCACTCAGTCAAACTCAATTCTGTGTCTTTTTTTCTGTTTTCAAGCAAAATAAGATACGAAAATGTAGGAAATGGAGCAGGCTCAGAACTTTTCCCGGGGCACAGTGAAGATAAGAAATCCCCTGTCTGAACAGGGGATTGAAGGAGTGAAGGTTCTTTATGAGGATACGGTTTTAATCTCTCCTGCTTTTTCCAGTCCGATCTTGGTCAGGATGGGGCCGATGATCTCAAAGAAGATACAGGTGGCGGTTACCGTTGTAATAACGGTGCTTCCTATCTGTGCCCCGTGAGCGCTCAGTTCGGTGAACTCATTCTTGACGATCAGGGCCAGACCGATGGCCACACCTGCCTGGGAGAGGATTCCCATTCCCAGGTATTTTTTGATGTTGTCAGGCAGTTTTCCGACCAGGGAGCCGATGCTGGCTCCGCTCATCAGACCTGCCGTACGTCCGAGGATATAGACGACGCCCAGAAGTCCCAGACTCGGCAGGGCCGATACGTGGAGGTTGGCTCCCGCCAGAACAAAGAACATGACGAAGAGCAGAGGCATAAACTCGGAAAGCTCGTTGTGGATCTGTTCCACCAGTTTGTGGGTCTGCGTATTCACGATAAAGATACCCACGATCATATTGGTCAGAATAATGGACAGGTGAAGGGCGTTTGCCATGCCTGCCGAGATCAGGATGGTACCGAAAAGGAGAATGAAAATATCTCTTCCCGATTTGAGCTTTCTGGCCAGAAGGCAGAAGATAAAGCCTACCAGCAAACCTATCAGCATACTCAGAACAACCTCCTTGAGAGGGGTGCCGAGAAGGGTAAGGAGACCACCGGCTTCCGCACCGGCTTCCTGGGCCAGAATGGACTTGGCGAAGGCCGATGCGAAACCGAAGATGATGATTCCCAGACCGTCATCGAAGCCGACCACCGAATAGAGCGCCTTTGTGAGGGGACCCTTGGCCTTGTACTCCTGGATGATGGCGACCGTTCCCGCAGGGGCACTGGCCGGAGCGATAGCGCCGAAGATCAGAGCCAGAGCTATATCCCTGGTCAGGAAGTACAGCAGAGATGTCACGAGCAGAAAGGCCATAAAGGACTCGGTAAAAATCACGTAGATGATCCCCTTGCCCTGCTTCTTGAGGGCGGCAAAGCTCAGCTCGATTCCGATACTGACGGCGACGAAACTGAGGGCCACATCAGAAATAAAACCGATGCTGTGCTGGAATTCCTCATTCAGAATATTGAAGAGGGAGGGCCCCAGGACCACACCGATCAGCATATAGCCGATGATGGAAGGCAGCTTGAGGAACTTCATACTCTTACCCGCATAAAATCCGACGGCCACCATGATGCCTACGGCGAGGAGGGGCTGGATACTCATGTTATGAAATAATGTATTCACTGTCACAATCCTTTAGAAGTCGATGGAACCGTCGTGAAAGATCAGATCGTTCACGGATATCAGGATTCCGCCCTGTTCTGCCGGACGGATCATATTAATACGGCGGATGGTGTCGTTCATCAGTCTTTTGTCCACGACGGCGACAATCACCTTGCTGAAGCTTTTGCTGCTCTCGTTCCAGAAAGTGGAGAAGAGGGGCAGCTTGTGAAGATAGGAACCCGCGTTAGATGATTCCAGTACCGATACATCTCCCTCTACTTCCGAGGAGAGAATCTCCAGTACATCCGTGAAAATCTCTTCATCCTGGATATGGATGGTGAACTGGCACTTTTCGAAGGGCTTGACCTGGATGGTTTCGGTCTTGTCTCTGGTGAGCAGGTTGTTGATCTCGGAGGGCTCTGATGCGCTCAGAAGACCGGCCGTCAGTTTGCTGTCCTTCATGATTTTGGAGATGGAAGAGAGGATCTTGATGTGCTTGTTTCTCATGGCAGAGGAACCGATGATAAAAAACACCAGATTGACCTTCTCTCCATCCAGAGAGTCAAAGTCGATTCCTTCTTTCAGTACGATAAGGCCTACGACGAAGTCCTGCAGATTTTCGAAGGAGCAATGGGGGATGGCCAGACCGTCGCCCAGACCTGTGGAGCTGAGTTCCTCTCTCTGTATAAGGGCTTTTTCCACGTCCGCGGGGCTGAGGTTTCCTGCGAGGGGAGAGCTGCAGGCCAGTGCGCTGATCTCTCTAAGCAGTTCTTCTTTGTTTCTTGCGCTGCTGCCGATCCGGATGCATTCCGGTCTCAGTGAATCAATCATAATATGTGTTCTCCTTATGTCCTGCCATGGCTCCGCCGGAGGCATGGTGATTTTTCGGATAGGGCCGAAGGGCCTTGTGTCCTGTCAGGGCTCCGCAGGAGCCCGATGATTTCCCGGATAGACCCGAGAGCCTTAGTCAAAGTCTCTTTCTTTTGTTACGAAGTACTGGATAAATCCTTCCTTCGATCTTATGGATTTTAATTCTTCTATGGCGCCGTCCTGATGGAGAATGCGGCTGAGTTTGGAGAGAAGGCGCAGATGCACCACCTCACTGTCCGATACAAGGAGGAAGAAAAGATGTGTCGGCTCTCCGTCATAGGAGGCAAAATCTATGCCTTTTTTTGAAAGACCGATTATGATTTTGGCTTCCCTGACAACATCTGCGGTCGCCTGACGCAGATGGGGGATGGCCACACCGCTTCCAATGGCGGTGGATGTCAGCTCCTCACGTTCCAGCAGTTTCTTTATAAACTGATCTTTATCGGATATCAGCTGAGAGGCGTGAGCCCTTTCCGCCAGTTCCCGTATAACCCCTTCGCGGTCTCTGGATCTCAGGTCCAGCAGAATGTTCTCTTCGTCCATCAGACGGGAGAGAGGCACCGAGTCGTATTCTGATTCAATGAGCCTGGAAAGATCGTTCTGGGGGATCACTTCCATCTTGGAGGTCAGCCAGTCATTGAGGGTGCCCTTGGAAAAGCGCCACTGATTAGCGATTTTGGCACAGGGAATCTCCTGGTTCTTGACCATTTTCAGTATGGTCTTGTCGGAGAGCTTCAGGTACTCGGCTACTTCCGCCAGAGTGAGTATTTCATCATTAAGCAAGGATCAGCCTCCTTAAGTTCTGTTATATTCCGTTATATTCCTTTCAGGGAATGGTATCAAGAGGATATAAACATGTTTTTATGAGAAATATATAATTTATGATGGAAAATGGGGGAAAATAAAGGAATAATCTGGAATCCAGGCTTCTCTCTCTAGGCAGCAGGATGGCTGCACGGCCACGGCCTTCGGAGATGCTGCAGAGGAAGCGGCGGATTGTGAATTCCAAAAAGAACTGATAGAGTAGGGAACATTCTTGATTCTATAGAAAAAAGGAGTCGTAACATACATGGCAGTTTCACGAAAGATTCAGGATATGCAGGCTTCGTCCTCATTTATCAGAAAAATGTTTGAAACCGGAGCGCGGCTGAAGGCTGAATTCGGTGCGGAGAATGTATTTGACTACTCCATCGGCAATCCCAGCGCCCTGCCTCCCGCTGAATTTACAAAGATCCTGACAGAAGAGGCTGCTCGGGAGAATATGCACGGTTATATGCCCAATGCGGGATATCCCTTCGTGAGAGAGCAGGTTGCCGCTTATCTGACGGAAGAGCAGGACGTTCCCTTCCAGGGGGATCATATTCTTATGACCAGCGGAGCCGGCGGAGCTCTGAATGTGGCTCTGAAAACCATTCTCAATCCCGGAGACAAGGTCCTGGCCAGCCGGCCCTGTTTTATGGAGTATAACTTCTATTGCGATAACCACGGGGGGAGACTGGAGCTGGTGGATTGTCTGCCCGGCTTTGATCTGAATGTGGATGCCTTCGAGGCCGCGATCGACAGTTCAACCGCTGCTGTGATCATCAATTCTCCCAACAACCCCTCCGGGAAGGTCTATTCCGGGGAAACCCTGAAAAAACTTGCGGTCATGCTGGAGCGTAAGAGTGTTGAGCTGGGGCGGCGGATCTATATCATCTGCGATGAACCCTACAGAAAGCTCGTCTACGGCGGTGTAAAGGTCCCTTCCATCCCTTCTTTCTATCCCCATACCATGATCTGTACCTCCTACTCCAAGGATCTCTCTATTCCCGGAGAGAGAATCGGATTCCTGGCGGTGGCTCCTGAACTGGAGGACCGGGATCATATCATCAACGGAGCCATACTCTGTAACCGGATCCTGGGCTATGTGAATGCCTCCGCCCTGATGCAGCGGGTTGTGGGAAGACTTCAGGGCTTTACGGTGGATGTTTCCCAGTATCAGAGAAAGCGCGATCTTCTGGGCGCTATTCTTCAGGACTGCGGATTCGATCTGGAACTCCCCGAGGGAACCTTCTATCTCTTTCCCAGAGCCCCCATGGGCGATGATATGCTGGTCGTGAACGCCCTTCAGGAGGAAAACATCCTGGCCGTTCCGGGGCGGGGATTCGGTCTGCCCGGCTACTTCCGTCTCTCCTACTGTGTGGATGATGAGGTTATCAAGCGTTCCGAGCCCGCCTTCAAGAGGGCCGCGGCAAAAATTCTCGGCTGATTCAGGATGTTCCGGTCTTTGCCCTCCGGAATATCTCTGAGGGCAAAGGTGAAAAAAGAGCCGGTATTTAAATTTGTGATATCTTTGGTGATCAGCTATTATTATAACTCGAATGGCTGTAATAAAAGAGCATCGTAATATTTCCATACCGGCGTCGGCTCTGTTAAAAAGGTTTCTGCTTCACGCTTCACTCCTTATCCTCTTTGTTCTGACGATCGCTTTTTCTATCCTTCTGATGAGGCGTTCCAGCCTTCTTGATGATGCCCGCATGCGCTCCAGGATTCAGGTCGATTATCTGTCGGAGCTTGTGGACAGCTATTTCAACTCCATTCATGCAGACCTGCATTTTCTTCCCGAACTGAATGAACTTCTCCGCTATAAGTCCCTGCCCAACGATGAGGATCGCCGGGATATTGAGAGTGAATTTTACGAGTTCTGCATGAGCAAGGGCGTGTATGATCAGATTCGTTATCTTGATGCCGAGGGGCAGGAAGTTATCCGGATCAACCACAATGACGGTCAATGCCGTGTTATTCCTGAAAATGAGCTTCAGGATAAGCATGATCGTTATTACTTCATGGAAGCCCTGAGTCTTAAAGAAGGGGAGATCTATATCTCTCCCCTGGATCTGAACAAAGAACACGGCCAGATTGAACTGCCCCGAAAACCTATGATCCGATTTTCCGCTCCGGTTATGAACCGGGACGGCGTGTTGACGGGCGTCCTTATTCTAAACTACAAAGCTGAAGATTTTCTCCGGGAGCTGGAGACCCTGAGCCGTTCTCATCCGGGGAAATACGGGATGGTCAATGAGCAGGGCTACTGGCTTTACAATGATAATCCTGATGAAGAGTGGGGGTTTATGTACCCGGATAACCCCGATGCCGCGTCTCTTGAACACAGAGCGCCTGAGCTATGGGCCGGTATTCAGCGGGGTGACGCTGAACAGTTCATCCACGAGAACATTCTCTACACTACGAGAAAGATTTCTCCCATGAACTTGTCTCTGAGTATCAGGGGACGTCCTCACTGGATTATTGTCAATCAGGTGGCATGCCATGAAATAGGAGCTTCTGCAGGACAGCTCTGGCTTCCTTTATTGATCATTCTTCTTCTGTCTCTGATCCCCGTTATTCCCGTTTCCTGGTTTCTGGCCCAGACTCTGGAGCAGAGAAAACGGTACAAGGACGCTCTCGCCCACTCTGCCGGTCATGATGCCTTGACCAATTTGCCGAACCGTACGCTTCTTAAGGCTCGTGCTTCTCTTGTGGAGGCAGAGGCGAGGCGTTACCATTTCGCCTACGCGCTTCTTTTTGTGGATCTTGACGGTTTTAAAAGCATCAATGACAACCATGGACACGATGAGGGAGACCTTGTTTTACAGGAGACCGCCCGGCGTTTGAAGAGCAGTGTCAGAGGAAGTGATACGGTTTCCCGGACAGGGGGGGACGAGTTTGTTATTCTGCTGCATAGAATTCACAGGAAGGAGGATGTCGCCGTTGTGGCCCGGACCATACTGGATGCCCTGGCCAAGCCTATTCCCATCGGCGGAGCTGAAGCACGGGTAGGAGCCAGCATCGGTATTGCCGTAAGCCGCGGTGAGGATCCGGTACCTCTGGATGAGCTTATGACCAGAGCTGACAATGCCATGTATCAGGTTAAACGAAGCGGTAAGAATAATTTCGCCTTCATGGATCTCTAGACCTGCGGCTTTGAAAAAGAGGCTACATGATCCTGAGAGTCGTCGGTAGCCTGAGTATCGTTTTCTCCCCGCTCTTTCCTCTAATCCGTCCCAGTAGCAGCTCTGCAGCCTTTCTTCCGATCTCTTCCATGGGCTGGGCCACTATGATGCCGCTGTAGGGAAAGAAGGCCGCAAGGGGCATGTCATCAAAGGAGAGAATCTGAAGACCCTCGGGTTTCTCTTTCTGCTCCAGAAGATAGCGGGCCGCTCCCAGATGCATGAAATAGTTAGAGATAAAGACAAGGTCGGGAGGATCTTTTCTCTCCATCAGCGTTTTCATCAATTCATAACCGCTCTCTTCATGGTAGTTGCCGAAGAGTTCAAGTTCCGGGATCCTTTTCTTTCCAGACTCGCCGAGCGCCTTGAGGTACCCTTCGTAGCGTTCCCGGGCGGAGGTCAGCTCCATGTCTCCGCCGATAAAACCGATGCGCCGGGCACCCCTTTTCAGGGAGAGTGAAACGGCGTTGAAGCTTCCCTGCAGGTTGTCCGACAGAACAGCATCTCCTTCATAGCCTTCCACAAGCCGGTCTACAAGGACCAGGGGGGTGGGATCCATGATATGAAAGTGTTCCCCCTGTCCACAGCCCGGTATGATGATAACGCCGTCTACATTCTTCTCTTTAAGAAGAAGGAGCCTCTCCTTCTCCTCTTCCCTGTTTTCCCGGGAACTGCACAGGATCACCGAGTAGTTCGCCTGTTTGAGACTATCTTCTATTCCAGTGACGATGCTCATGAAGAAATCGTTTTTAAACTCGGGAGCCACAATCCCGATGGTATGGGTTCGATTGGTCTTCAGGCTGCGGGCTATCCTGTTCATCCTGTATCCCAGCCTTTCAACCTGTTCCATTACCTTTTCCGCAGTCTCGGGACGTACCTTGGAGTCTCCGTTCAGAACCCGGGATACGGTTGCCGTGGAGACACCGGCAGCTTCAGCTACATCTTTTACCGTCGTGTTTGCATCAGAATCGGACATGAGACATCTGCCTCCTTCGGTACGAATTTCTCCCAAGGGTAGGCTGTCTGTTGAAAAAGAACAATCCCCGTCCTCACAGGGGATGGGCCCGCCCGGCATCCTCTATTGAAATCTAAAAAAAAACTTGTCAAAACGGATCTTCCGTGTAAAAATGTAATCGATTACATTTGATTTGTAAAGTATTTTTTTTATTTCAGAGAACCGCGGCCCCGTCCGGACAGGGCAGTGTCGCCTTCGAAGGAGTCAGATAATGAAGATGAATAGTCCTGTAAACAGATTGAAAGGAGAGATGCCCAAAGTCGGTATCCGCCCTGTTATCGACGGAAGAGAGAAGGGGGTCCGGGAGTCCCTGGAAGTTCAGACAATGAATATGGCCAAGGCTGCGGCTGCTCTGATCGAAGATAATTTGCGTCACTCCAACGGTCTGCCTGTTGAGTGTGTCATAGCCGATACCACAATCGGCGGGAATGCCGAGGCCGCCGAGTGTGCGGACAAATTCCGAAGAGAGGGCGTGGGCGTCTCTTTAACCGTAACTCCCTGCTGGTGCTATGGAACCGAGGTTATGGACACCGATCCCCATCTTCCCAAAGCCGTCTGGGGATTTAACGGAACAGAGAGACCCGGAGCCGTATATCTGGCAGCCGCTCTTGCCGGTTATTCTCAGAAAGGACTTCCCGCTTTTGGTATTTACGGACGGGATGTTCAGGACTCCGACGATACTTCCATTCCCGGAGATGTGAAAGAGAAGGTTCTGCGTTTTACCAAGGCCGCCCTGGCCGTGGCTACCATGAGGGGCAAGTCCTATCTTTCCCTGGGCGGTATGTCCATGGGGATTGCCGGTTCTCTGGTTGATCAGGAGTTCCTCCTCGACTATCTGGGGCTGCGTACCGAGGTCGTGGATATGAGTGAGATCGCCCGTCGTGTAGAAGAGGATATCTTTGTTCCCGAAGAGTTCGAGAGAGCTCTCAAATGGGTTAAGGAAAACTGCAAGGAGCAGGAGGATACGGTTAACGCTCCTGAATACAGGCGAAGTGCGGAACAGAGGGAAAAGGACTGGGAGTATGTGGTCAAAATGGTGCTGATTGCCAAGGATCTGATGGTGGGCAATCCCAGACTGAAAGATCTGGGCTGGGGCGAAGAGTCCCGGGGACGGAATGCCATCGTCGGCGGTTTTCAGGGACAGCGTTCCTGGACCGACCACTATCCCAACGGCGATTTTATGGAGATTATGCTCAATACCTCCTTCGACTGGGACGGAATCCGTGAGGCTTTTGTTTTTGCCACCGAGAATGACTGCCTTAACGGTATCAGTATGCTTTTCGGTCATCTTCTGACCAATACGGCTCAGATTTTCAGTGATGTGCGGACCTACTGGAGTCCCGAGGCCATCGAACGGGTTACCGGCTGGAAACCCGATGGTCTGGCCAAAGAGGGATTTATCCACCTTATCAACTCCGGTTCCACAACCCTGGACGGTGCCGGTCAGATGAGCGATGACGAAGGCAAGCCTGTGATGAAGCCCTTCTGGGATATCACGGAAGAGGATGTGAAGAAGACCATGGACGCTACCGAGTTCTGTGTGGGTGACGGCGGATATTTCCGGGGCGGAGGCTACTCCTCCGACTTCCTGACCAAAGGGGGAATGCCTGTGACCATGAGTCGGCTCAACCTGGTGAAGGGTCTGGGACCTGTCCTGCAGATTGCCGAGGGCTGGACCGTGGATGTTCCCGAAAAGGTGCACGATGCTCTGGACGAAAGAACCAATCCTACCTGGCCCACCACCTGGTTCGTACCCCGGACCACAGGGGAAGGCAGTTTCAAGGATGTGTACACGGTTATGGCAAAATGGGGCGCCAATCACGGCGCTGTCAGCTACGGACATATCGGATCAGATCTGATTACCCTTTGTTCCATGCTCCGCATTCCCGTATGTATGCACAATGTGGAGGGCGAGGCCTTCCGGCCCAGTGCATGGAACTCCTTCGGGATGGATGAAGAAGGGGCTGACTACAGAGCCTGCGCCACCTTCGGTCCTCTCTATGATTAAAATGCTTCTTTAACATCAGGAGTTCCGCCAGTCGAATCCCCTGATTGAATATTGCTTTGAAAAACCACGGAGGTTTAATAAAAACCGACGTGGTTTTTTTATGGATTGACTTTAGTCCTCAAGGGAATCATATTTGTAATATGGAGTCCGGTAGCCTGTCTCAGCTTCGCAAAAATATTGATCGTGCCTTTATTCTGACTTATCAATCTCTTGAGGAATCACGGAAGCTGATAGAGCTTTGTCTTGATGAAGCCGAACGGCTGGAGTACGGCTCCGGTATCATTCAGTCCAGGATCCTCCTTTCTCTTCTGGAGGTCTACAGGGGCAATCGTGATCTGGCCCGTGACAAACTGAACAGGTTGGAGGAAGAGCTGGGTGTATCCATTTCGGATGAATGCCTGATGAGTCTCAGCTATGTCCGGGGGGTCTATTTTCTCAGAGAAAGTGTCTACAGCGATGCCTTTGATGCCTTTGTTAAGACGGGGAATCTGGCTTCCCGGCTGGGGGACAACCTGTTTCAGGTTCTCAGTTCTAACGGCAAGGGCATTATTAAATTCGATCAGATGGAGTACCAGGATGCCTACGATTATTTCAGGGTGTCCCGGACCTATCTGAAGGAGCTGTCTTCGGAGATCCTTCCCGTACTCCTTTCTCTTAATATGGGCTGCGCTCTCGGCGGCATGGAACGGAACAGTGAAGCTCTTACGCTCCTTGATGAAACCCTGGAAAAGGCCGAGAAAGAGGGACTGCAGATTCTGGAATGTTCCATCCTTGACGAGATCGGCATGATTCTGAAAAAGGAGAAGCGCCTGGATGAGGCCGAGGTCTTTTTCAGGAAGGGCCTGGAAAGAAGCCGGGGTATGGATTATGAAGATACTGTCACTGAGCTGTTTTACAACTATGCGGGCCTCCTTATGGAGAGGGGAGATTATGAAACGGCTGAGTCGGTCCTTCGCGATCACGGCAGATCATCGGAGGACGATTCGCAGCTGACCCTTTATAATAAAGCCGCCGCCGAAGTTTATGAACGAAAAGGGGAGGCTCATAAGGCTCTCGAATGTTATAAAGAAATTCTGGCGTCCTATGAAAACGCTCTGGACGGAAAGGCGGTCCAGTCTGTTCTTCATCAGGAGAAACGCCTGCTTCAGGAGGAGAATCACAGGCTGCGTCTGGTGAGTACCATCGGGCAGGAGCTGGTGGCCACTCTGGATTTGGGTCAGATTCTGAACCTTATCTATGCGCAGCTCAATGCCCTGATGCCTGTAGACTTTTTAGCCGTTGCTACAGTGGACGGGAATACCATCGATGTGAAATTCTCCCTGAACCGGGGAGCGGTGGTCAAACCTTTTACTATTCATAAAGAGAACCCCGACAGCGTTCTCGCCTGGGCGGTCCGGAATCGTAAAGAGGTGTTCTTAAGGGATGCCCTGCGGGATGCGGAAGAGTATGTACGGACTGTCACACTCCTTGACGGGCAGGAAGAGAACCTTTCCAAGTCCATTATCTGTATTCCCCTTATTCATCTTGATGAGGTTGTAGGAGTGTTGTCGGTTCAGAGCAGTGAACTGAACGCCTATAGCAGTCAGGATATGGACACTCTCAGAGCCATGGGGTCCTATACGGCTATCGCTTTGAAGAACGCTATGCAGACCGAGAAGCTGAATGAACTTAATGAAATGCTCAGGGAGCAGTCTTCCACAGACAGTCTGACGGGGCTTGTCAACCGAAGGGCCTTTCTGGAGCAGGCGGGCAGTATCTGGAGGGTCTGCCGCAGAAACAAGTTCTGGTTTACCCTGATTATGATCGACCTGGATCATTTCAAGATCATTAATGATACCCACGGACATATGGCGGGTGACAAGGTCCTCAGTAAAATGGGATCTCTGCTGAACTATTATTTTAAGAGAGCTCTGGACTGTGCTTCGCGTTACGGCGGTGAAGAACTTCTCATTCTTGTGGGAGATATGGCGCCTGAAGAGGCCGCTGTCCGGGTGGAGTTGCTGCGGGAGGCATTCTCCAGCTTCTGTTTCAGCAGTCCCAAGGGGGAATTTACGGTCAACTTCAGCTGTGGAATATATGGAGAGCTCCCGGATAAAGCCGTGGAAACCCGTCTGTCCCGGATTACGGGTATTGTGGACCGTTGTCTTTACAAGGCGAAAGAGGGGGGAAGAAACTGCACCTTCCTACGCAATAAGGGACAGAAGACGGCGAAGAAATTCATCCCCGGCAAATCCTGAAACAGGGGATGTTCCCAGTCTGTCGCGCAGTATCTCGACATCAAGCCCCCTGCCGTAGGGCAGATCTGCCAGGCCTTCGAGAGGAACGGGAACTTCCGTGATAATACCTTTTTCCACCCTCATCGTCCAATCTTTCGAAACGGGCGGCGCCAGGGCGGACAGGTCCTGGGTGAAGGCCGGCGTCTTTCCGTAGATCCAGGCATCACTTCTAAGCTCATCGGTCTTTGTCTTCAGGGACGTCGCCAGATCCCTCCACTGCTCCAGGTCCATATCCTCCACGCGGCAGCCCACAGGGACGCGGGTGTTTGAATTCCGGTAATGGGAACGAAAGGTTTCCAGAACGTTTTCCATGGACAGAGGCTCTCTGAGAGTCTGCAGGTTTATTACGGGGGACCTCTTTGATGCGGTCCCGGAAGATTTTAGAAAGATCCTCTTCTCTCCGGGAGTTATGGACGTCTTCAGTTTTTCCGTTCGGCAGTTGATCAGAAGGGTCCCATGGTGGAAGGCCCTGTCCTTTTTATGCCTGAAAGCGCTGCCGCTGACTTTATACTCGGCTCCATTATGATTCACCATAAGATCATGGCGTTCGTTGATAAACAGAGGAAGCTCCCAGGGAGCCATGATTTTGCAGATCCTTTCCAGATTTTCTGTCCGGTCATAGCCATCGTTGTGCTGGATAAATGAAAAATTCAGATTGCCCCTGTCGTGATAGACGGTTCCGCCTCCGCTTTCGCGGCGGACCAGGTCTGTTTGCTTCAAATCAGAGGGGCGGCTCTCCTTCCAGGGGTTCTGGAAGCGGCCGATGACGACTGCCGGATCGTTGGTGTACAGAAAAAGAAGTTCCTCCCCGGGGGGCAGGGTTTCCAGAAAATGTCCCTCCAGGGCCAGGTTCAGATAGGGGTCATGAAAGGGTGAGACGAGAAGACGGTGCATCAGACCTGTTGAACCTGAATTCCCATTTCAGTGATTTCGGAGACCTGTTCCGGCTTCATATCCTTGTCTGTGATAATCATGTCCACACTGTTCAGGGGAAGGATCTTGACGAAACCGGAGCGTCCGTACTTGCCGGAATCGGCCAGCAGTATGGTCTGTTCAGCCTGATTCGCCATCTGTTTGATCACCTCGGCCGATTCCTCAATGTGGGTGGTCATTCCCGTGCCCGCGGAGAATCCCCCCGTACCGACAAAGGCGTATTTTACATGGTAGCGTTCCAGGTGGGCCAGAGAGACGGGGCCTACCAGAGACTCGGAGGAGGGTTTGAATTCCCCTCCGATGACGGTAAGATGCAGGGTCGGATTGACCCGGGCATAGGTGAGGGCCAGTGTGGAGTTGGTCACCACATGGATATTTCTCTTTCCCATAAGATACTTCAGGACGAGAGAGGTGGTCGTTCCGTCATCGATCATGATGGCATCCCCTTCTTCTACCATCTCGGCTGCCGCCCTGGCTATTCGATTTTTCTCTTCCTGTTTCTGCCGCTGGCTCTGGAGGATGTCGGGATGGAATACCGGGAGAGCTCCTCCCCGGGTCCTGAGGATAAATCCTTTTTCCTCCATGCTTGTGAGGTCGCTTCGGACTGTTACGGCGGAAACGCCCAGGAGTTCGCTGATTTTGGTTACCGAGAGATTGTAGTCTTCGATAAGCATATTGAGTATCCGGTTTTCCCGGTCCGATAGAAATGGATTCATAGCCATCCTTTAGTATATTGCGGTCTTTTGTCTTTCCGAGATCGGTTAAAATCGCTACTATACACAGGTCTACGCCCGCTGCTTAACTCTATTTTATATTATTTCTTCGATTAGTCAATGAAATGCTTTCATAATGCTTGTTAAATCGTTTCAATTTGAAAGTGATGAATAGTCACGATTAAATTGATTGATTCCCTATACTGGTGTATCCTAGGAGCATGGATTTTGAGTATCAGGTTCCGGGGGATGACTATTCCCTGGCCGGCAGAGCATCTAGCGATATCAAGAAGAAACTCAAGCAGCTGGGGATTCCGGCGACAGTGATTAAGAGAACAGCCATCTCCATGTATGAGGCTGAGATCAATATGGTGATCCATGCGGACGGCGGTGTCGTGCGGGTGACCGTTTCGCCCGATTCCATCTGCATCGTATTGAAAGATACAGGCCCCGGGATCCCCGATCTTGATCTGGCTATGCAGGAAGGCTTTTCTACGGCCTCCGAAGCCGCCCGGGAGCTGGGCTTCGGTGCCGGCATGGGGCTTATGAATATCAAACGGAACTCTGATGATTTGAGAATCGTCAGTGTTGTGGGCGAAGGGACTACGGTTACCATTGTTCTGAATATCGGAGATTAAAACAATGGAATATTTTCACTCGGTCACTCTTGATGAGGAGAAGTGCAAGGGCTGTACCATCTGCATCAAGGGCTGTCCTACCGAAGCCATTCGTGTCAAAAACGGAAAGGCCCATATCATTGCAGAGCGTTGTATCGACTGCGGCGAGTGTATTCGAACCTGTCCTTCCGGGGCCAAGAAGGCCGTTTCTGATCCCGTCTCTCTTCTGGGAGATTATGATTACAATATTGCTATTCCCGCACCCACTCTCTATGGACAGTTTTCCCACTCTCTCAGCTGCAACCGGATTCTGACAGCCCTGAAGAAGCTGGGATTTGATGCTGTGTATGAGGTGGCAGCCGCTGCCGAAATTGTTACAAGACTGACCAGGGCCTATGTGGATGAGCACAAGGGGAACGGTCCTTTTATTTCATCCTCCTGTCCTGTGGTCGTCAGGCTGATAGAAACCCGTTTTCCCTCTCTTTTAGATCAGATTATTCCCATTATCTCTCCCATGGAATTGAGTGCAAGGATAGTGAGAGAGCACGAAAGGGAGAGAGACGGTCGGGTAGGCGTCTTTTTTATCTCCCCCTGTGCCGCCAAGGTGACAGATGTCCGGACCCCTCAGGGTTTTGAGACCTCTTCGGTATCAGGTGTTATCGGGATAAAGGATATCTTTAAGGAACTGAGTCAGGCCGTCAGCGATGTCGAGCAGGAAGAGTCCCTGAATATCGCATCTTCCGTGGGGATCAGCTGGGCCAGGACGGATGGAGAAGGAACGGCTGTCCTTGAAGAGAATCATATTGCCGTCGACGGCATCAGGCATGTTATCGAGGTCCTGGAGAGTCTTGAGAACGGCCATATCCGGACTGTGGATTTTGTTGAGATGATGAGCTGTCCCGGCGGCTGTGTCGGCGGTCCTTTGACCGTTGAGAATCCCTATGTGGCCCGGAATAGCGTCTGTGCCCGTGAGCGGCGGCATGAGCCCGAGAAGAAGGCGGAGTGTCAGATCCTTCCGGGGGATGTCAATGTTTTCTGGACTCGGGAACTGGAGAGCCGCACCGCCGATCTTCTGGATCCTGATTATCGGAAAGCCATGAAGATGATGGAAGAGCTGGAGCAGATACAGGAAGGACTGCCGGGATTGGACTGCGGTGCCTGCGGAGCTCCCAGTTGTCGGGCTCTGGCGGAAGATATCGTACGGGGGCAGGCGGCTGAAACAGACTGTATGATCAAGCTGAAAGAGAAAATCAGGAATCTGGCTAAAGAGATGGTCGGCCTGGAGGGCTGCCTTCCTGTAATACACAAACTGTCTGAGGAAAAGTAAAAATTGTTAACGGTTATTCTAATTATGTCGGCGGGAATGGCTGCCGGATTTCTTCTCCGCAGGAGAAAAAAGTTATACAGAAGACTGGATCAGACTGTCAGTCTTGTCATCTATCTGCTCCTGTTTCTTCTGGGCCTTACTGTAGGGCAGAACAGAACGATTGTGGAGAACTTCCATCTGATCGGTGTAAAAGCCCTGGTCATTACCCTGGCTTCCGTTGCGGGGTCAGTCATTCTGGCTGCTGTGGCTTATCGGCTTCTGTTTCAGAAAGAGCATAAAGAGCATCTCAATTTCCGTAAGAAGTTCCGGGAAGAGCAGGAAATGCGCTCTTCTTCCGGAGCTAAGACGGCCAGTGCTGTCCCCCCGGGACGGCATAGCGTCCCCCTGGGGGAGGAACAGACATGAAGAACAGTCTTGTTATTCTCTCTTTCTTTGCCGCTGGCGTGTTTCTGGGGGTTCTGGGTGATCGGGGTGGTTTTATCCCTGCTCAGGCCGGAGATTTGAGCTCCTATGTTCTCTATCTTCTCATGTTTCTGGTCGGTTTCGGAATCGGCGGAGATACGGCCTCTTTGAAGGTCCTTAAGGAGAGTAATCTAAAGATTATGACGGTTCCTCTGGCTGTCGTTCTGGGCTCTCTCGGGGGGGCCTCTCTTGTTTCTTCTTTCCTTGAGGGGCTGGATCTTCAGGAGGTCCTGGCCGTGGGGGCGGGATTCGGTTATTACAGTCTTTCCAGTCTCTTTATTACCGAACTGAGGGGGGAGCTGCCCGGAACTATTGCTCTTCTGTCCAACATAATGCGGGAGATATTCACCCTTCTTATGACTCCTGTGCTGGTCCGCTGGGCCGGTCCTCTCGGGCCGATCGCTTCAGGCGGCGCCACCAGCATGGATACGACTCTGCCCATCATCTCCCTCTATTCGGGGAAGCAGTTTGCCGTGATTTCCCTGTTCAGCGGGATCATTCTGACCGTTGTGGTTCCCTTTCTTGTTCCTTTTATTCTGAGCTTTTAATCTAGATTGCGGATCTCAAAGGGGGGGGGGCTGCCGCCGGCAGAAAGGGCGGTGCGGCTCTTTTTTCAGTCTGAAATTCAAGCGATAGTCGTGCGGGGGACTCTCTTGTTGACGGCGCAGCTGATTTCATAGGGTATGGTTCCTATCTTGCCAGCCAGCTCCTCCGCATCGGGGCCGGCCGGATCGGGGCCGAAAAGGGTAATCTCATCTCCTACCCGGGCATCCGTATCCGGACCCATGTCGACCATCATCTGATCCATGCAGATTCGTCCTGCCACGGGGTATCGTTTTCCTTTATAGAGAACTTCCGCTTTTCCGGAGAGAAGGCGGGAATAGCCGTCTCCATAACCTACAGGAAGGGTGGCTACTACGGTAGGATGTTCGGGGGCCCAGGTTCTGCCATAGGAGATGCTCGTACCCGCGGGAACGGTTTTAAGAAAGCTGATCCTGGTTTTCAGCTCCATGACCGGTTTGAGCTTGTAGTTTTTGCTCAGCCAGCTGTCCGGGACGTAGCCGTAGGCGCTGATGCCCAGACGGACCATATCCAGATGGCTGGGTTCGTGCTGCAGGATGCCTCCCGAGTTGGCCGCATGTATCAGACCCGGGTTGATATTCATGGAGAGGATCTCTTTTCTGATCTGTGAAAGGGATAGTATCTGCTGTCTTGTGAAATCCTTGTCGTCCGCTTCTTCACTGTCGGAAACGGGAAAATGGGTACAGAGTCCCGCGATTCTCACACCTTCAAGGGCATCGGCCCGGAGGGCCAGTGAGGGAGCGTTTTCGGGAGGGCAGCCGATGCGGCCCATACCCGTATCCACAGCGATATGGATATCCAGCGGTCGATGTCCCTTCTTGCGCACCGCCTGATCGATGCGCCGCAGAAACTCTTCATCCCCTACAAAGGGTTCCAGTCTGAACTTCAGAAGGTCGGGCAGCTCCTCTTCCACAGGATAGCCCATCAGGATGATGGGCGCCGTAATGCCCGACTCTCTGAGCTCTCTTCCTTCGTCAACATTGGAGACGGCAAGGGTGTTTACACCCCGGGCCAGGGCGGCCCGGGAAACGGCAACGGCTCCGTGCCCGTAGGCATCGGCCTTTACGGCCAGGCATATCTTCCTGTCGGGACCGATCAGCCCCCGGATCTTGTCCAGGTTGTATCTGAGGTTCTTCAGATGGATCAATGCCCGGGTCGCACGCAGGGAGCCGCTGTAGTCGAACATTATTTTCCTATGGTAGCGCACATGACGGCTTTGATGGTGTGCATCCTGTTTTCCGCCTCGTCGAATACCACTGAGTTCCGACTGCGGAAGACCTCATCGGTGACCTCCATGGCTTCCAGTCCGAATCTCTCGTGGATTTCCTGTCCTACAGAAGTTTCCAGGTCATGGAAGGAGGGGAGGCAGTGGAGGAAGAGGCAGTCGGGATTCCCGGTCTTGTCCATCATGGCCTTGTTCACCTGATAGGGGCCCAGAACCTTGATCCGCTCTTCAAACTGATCTTCCTCTCCCATGGATACCCAGACATCCGTATAGATGGCGTCCGCACCCTTTACTCCGGCATCGATATCTTCAGTCAGTTCGATCACGGCTCCGGTCTGTGCCGCAATCTCCTGCATCTCGGCTACCAGTTCTTCCGAGGGAAAGAGGGACTTGGGAGCGACGGCTGTGAAATGCATTCCCATCTTTGCGGCTCCTATCATAAGTGAGTTCCCCATATTGTTACGGGCATCTCCCGCGTAAACCAGTTTCATCTTGTTCAGGGGCTTGGGGCAGTGTTCCTCCAGAGTGAGAAAGTCGGCGAGGATCTGTGTGGGGTGGTAAAGGTCCGTCAGCCCGTTCCATACGGGTACTCCCGCATACTCGGCCAGAGCCGCAACGGTCTCCTGCTTGAACCCCCTGAACTCAATACCATCGTAAAAACGGCCCAGCACTCTGGCGGTATCCTCTATGGACTCTTTCTTGCCCATCTGGCTGTTGGTCAGGAAGGTTACCTGTCCGCCTTCGTCAAATGCGGCAACCTCAAAGGCGCAGCGTGTTCTGGTGGATGCTTTTTCAAAGAGGAGGACGATGTTCTTACGCTCCAGAAGATCACCACGGACTCCGGCTCTTTTCTTGTTTTTCAGATCCCGGGAGAGATCCAGAAGATAGCGGATCTCCAGAGGGGTGAAATCCTTCAGAGTTAACAGATGACGACCTTTTAGATTAACAGGCATTTTTTTGCTCCTTATGTCCTACGAAGGCTCCAAATATTGCCTTCGTGATTTTCTTGGGTAGGGCCTAAGGGCCTTACTTTCTATATTCTACCGGGGCTCCTCCGGAACCCTGGTGTTTTTCCCGGGTAGGGCCTAAGGGCCTTATGAAGAGCTTCTGTGCAGGGGCATGCTCATACAGCGGGGACCACCCCTGCCTCTGACCAGCTCGTTTCCTTCTACCTCAACGACCTCAATGCCGTGTTTTCGGAGTGTATCATTGGAGACCACATTTCTTCTATAGGTAATGACCTTGCCGGGTGCCAGAGCCAGAGTGTTGGTGCTGTCATTCCACTGTTCTCTGTCGGCGGTAATGCCCTTGCCTCCGCCGCTGTATATGATATCAACAGCAGGCAATTTGAGGGCTCTGCAGAGGGCTTTCTCCAGATCTTCCTCACTCTCCACATTGACAGAACCTCCCTTCCCGGGGGTCAGGCTGAATGTTTTTATAAGTTGGGTTATGCCCGGATAGATGGTGAATTTGTCATAATCCAGCATGGTCAGCACCGTATCCAGGTGCATGTAGGCTCTTTTTATAGGAAGCTGGACAACCAGGATCTCTTCAATTCCCGCATCGCTGCCAAAGAGTCGTTCTGCCAGAATCTCTATCCCCGTGGAAGAGGTCCGGGCGCTACAGCCTATGGCAAGAACCTTGTCGCTCAGAACCAGGATGTCTCCGCCCTCTATACTGGCCTTCTCGGAAGGCTGATACCAGCGCCTTAAATCTCTGTCTTTAAAGAGGGGATGGTTGTCGAAGATAGCCTTGAGAAGATAGGACTCCCGCTTCCGGGCGTGGGAGTTCATGGCGTTCAGGGATATCCCCCCGCCGATAACAGCCCCCGGATCTCTTGTGAAATAGTGGTTGGGTAGGGGATTGATATAAAAAGGGTAGGTATCCCGGGTATAGTAGGCCAGAGAGAGGTTCCATCCTTCCGTCCGAATTCTGTCTTTGGGGAGTCCTTCTATAAGAAGGGCCGCCAGCTCTTCGGGAGAGAGGGCTTCAATATAGTCACGTATGTGGCTGTACTCTTTCAGATGTTCCAGATCGCTCAGGCGGCAGGCCTTGTCTATCTGTTCCTTTCTTACTGCATTGTCTTTCAGGACGTCATGAAGCAGCTGTTGATGATAGAGGACTTCACAGCCGTTATCTCTCAGGGTCTGGGCGAACTGATCGTGTTCCTCCTGCATTCTTTCCAGCCACGGGATATCTTCAAAGAGAAGCTCATCCAGATATTGGGGAGTTAAATGTTCGAGTTCTTTTCCCGGTCTGTGCAGCAGTATGGCTTTTAAATCCTGAACTTCCGAGCAAACGGATACTGAATCCATGGTTTTCCTCCTGAAGGTAAACAGTATATAAAGGAATCTGCCAATAATAAAGTGCGGCATCATTGAACCCGGCCTCTGTCTGCCCGTTGTCATATCTGAGATCACTGATATTTTATCGGAGACAGGTCCTTCGTAATGAGAGACAGGTGTGTCCGGAAACAAGCGAGTTTGAAAATAAGTGAAAGTTTTAGTAAGTTTAAGGTCTGAATAAGATCTTTGGTCTTGCAGAAGTCCGTCGGGGAGGCAAATATCCCCCGGAGGGTTGAAGGAGTAATTTATGAAATGGGGAAAGCGTGTAAAGAGTATGATCGTCCAGGGAGGCATCAGTTTTGTAATCGTATCGTTAACCCTTTATCTGGCTGATCTTCTTGTAAAGGCTGTTGATATCCGTTTGTATTTTATCCTGCTTGTAGGCGTCTTTGCATCTTTGCTTCTTCAGCCTCTTTTTATATGGATGCATCTGAGAATGGAACAGGGAGGGATTGAAGCTACCCGGCTTTCAGATCTTGAGCTTAATGAACGGGATATCCGGGAGGCTGTCAGCAACTGGGTCTTTATCCACTACAGGAAAACTCTGGAAGGAGATATGGAGTTCTCCCGGGATGCCTCGGGGGTGCTGAACTGCAAGATCACGGTCCGTGAGGATTCTTGAGCCAGACAGCTTATTTTCAATATTTAATGTAAAGTCAGGATTCTTTTATCCGATACTAGTGAACAGGGGCTGAAATGCTGTATTTCAGCCCTTTTTTCACCCTGGTGGAAAATATTAAAAAACTTTTTGAAAAAGGGTTTACACTCTTTTTGTTTTTCAATATGATCACCATCACGCTCTGAGTGACACAAGTTGCGCAGAGCAACAGCAAATATAGCTTCCGAAAGAAATTATTAAAAACTTTCAGAAGGCGGTTGACAATAATTCAGCTTTAAAATATATTTGCCGAGCGCTTGCAGCAACGGCTGAAAGCGCAGCTCTTTAACACAGAATATAGAGAAGGGAAATTGAAGTATTTGACGAGAGTCAAGCACTGGTAGAACTGATTATTTTTCGAAGTTTTTAGCTTTGAAAATAGTCTGATACGAATACAGGGTAGTACCGCAGGCTATTAGCCGAGGAACTACCCGCCGTACGTTAGTTTTCTTTAGAGATAAAGGGACTGGCTCAGCCGATACGGATCAGGATGATTACATTCGATAGGATCTGTATTGGTCATTGATTTTAAATTATCGTCTTTTAGGCGATAAGTTATATCATGGAGAGTTTGATCCTGGCTCAGAACGAACGCTGGCGGCGCGTTTTAAGCATGCAAGTCGAACGGGATTCAAAGTGCTTGCACTTTGATGAGAGTGGCGAACGGGTGAGTAACGCGTAGGTGATCTACCCTAGAGTTGGGGATAGCCCATGGAAACATGGGGTAATACCGAATGTCCTGCATACTTGTGTGTATGTAGAAAAGGAGCGTTTGCTTCGCTTTAGGATGAGCCTGCGTATGATTAGCTAGTTGGTAGGGTAATGGCCTACCAAGGCGACGATCATTAGCCGGCCTGAGAGGGTGACCGGCCACATTGGGACTGAGACACGGCCCAGACTCCTACGGGAGGCAGCAGCTAAGAATCTTCCGCAATGGACGCAAGTCTGACGGAGCGACGCCGCGTGTGCGAAGAATGTCGAGAGATTGTAAAGCACTTTTATATGTGAGGAATAAGCGGATCAGGAAATGGGTCTGTGATGACGTTAGCATATGAATAAGCTCCGGCCAATTACGTGCCAGCAGCCGCGGTAACACGTAAGGAGCGAGCGTTGTTCGGAATTATTGGGCGTAAAGGGCATGTAGGCGGTTCTGTAAGTCTGATGTGAAAGCACACAGCTTAACTGTGATGTTGCGTTGGAAACTGCAGGACTTGAATCCGAGAGGGGTGTGTGGAATTCCTAGTGTAGGGGTGAAATCTGTTGATATTAGGAAGAACACCAGAGGCGAAGGCGACACACTGGCTCTGGATTGACGCTGAGGTGCGAAAGCGTAGGTAGCGAACAGGATTAGATACCCTGGTAGTCTACGCCGTAAACGATGTACACTTGGTGTCTGGGATATGAATCCTAGGTGCCGTAGCTAACGCGTTAAGTGTACCGCCTGGGGAGTATGCCGGCAACGGTGAAACTCAAAGGAATTGACGGGGGCCCGCACAAGCGGTGGAGCATGTGGTTTAATTCGATGATACGCGAGGAACCTTACCAGGGCTTGACATATACAGGACGTGCTTAGAGATAAGTATTCCTCTTCGGAGGCTTGTATACAGGTGCTGCATGGTTGTCGTCAGCTCGTGCCGTGAGGTGTTGGGTTAAGTCCCGCAACGAGCGCAACCCCTGTTGTCTGTTACCATCATTAAGTTGGGGACTCAGGCAAGACTGCCGGTGACAAACCGGAGGAAGGTGGGGATGACGTCAAATCATCATGGCCCTTATGTCCTGGGCTACACACGTGCTACAATGGCCGGTACAAAGTGATGCGAAGCAGCGATGTGGAGCAAAACGCATAAAGCCGGTCTCAGTTCGGATTGGAGTCTGAAACTCGACTCCATGAAGGTGGAATCGCTAGTAATCGCGCATCAGCATGGCGCGGTGAATACGTTCCCGGGCCTTGTACACACCGCCCGTCACACCACCCGAGTCGGGGGTACCCGAAGTCAGCAGGCTAACCTTATTGGAGGCCACTGCCGAAGGTATGCTCGGTAAGGGGGGTGAAGTCGTAACAAGGTAGCCGTACCGGAAGGTGCGGCTGGATCACCTCCTTTCAGCGTGAAAGGTATTTTAAGTCTTCTAGTTTGTACACTATGAAGCCGTATTATTGTGTTCCTCGGTCGTAGACCTGCGGTACGCAATATAATCAGTCTTGGCTCTCGTTAAATACTTTCAGTTTCCCAAATCTAATATAGTGTCACCCAGTCATTAAGGCTGTGTGGTGCGGAAAAGTCCACCGGTTGCGGTGGCCTGGATGATCCTGCGGGAAGGTTCAGTTTTTAAAGGTAATAGCGAAGGGATAAATAATAATATGGTCAAGCGACTAAGGGTCCATGGTGGATGCCTTGGAGCTATCCGGCGAAGAAGGGCGTGGCAAGCTGCGAAAAGCCTCGGTTAGGAGCAAACATCTTAATACCCGAGGATTCCCGAATGGGGTAACCCGGCGGATTGATATCCGTCATCATACAGTGAATACATAGCTGTATGAAGCGAGACTCAGGGAACTGAACCATCTAAGTACCTGAAGGAAAAGAAATCAAAAGAGATTCCCTTAGTAGCGGCGAGCGAACGGGGATTAGCCCAAACCATTTGCATTTCGGTGCATTTGGGGTTGTAGGGCATGCATAATGCATTCACAAGAGTTAGCAGAACGGTATTGGGAAAGCCGACCGAAGAAGGTGAAAGTCCTGTAAGCGAAAACTTGAGTGAGCTGGCATGTACCTGAGTAAGGCGGGGCACGAGTAATCCTGTCTGAATCTGGGGGGCCCACCCTCCAAGGCTAAATACGAGATAGCTACCGATAGCGAATAGTACCGTGAGGGAAAGGTGAAAAGCACCCCGGGAGGGGAGTGAAATAGAACCTGAAACCGTGGACCTACAAGCGGTCAAAGCCTCTTAATGGGGTGATGGCGTGCCTTTTGTAGAATGAGCCTGCGAGTTAATATTGTAAGCGAGGTTAAGGTATAGAAGTACCGGAGCCGGAGGGAAACCGAGTCTGAACAGGGCGTTTTGAGTTTGCAGTATTAGACCCGAAGCCGGGTGATCTACCTATGGTCAGGTTGAAGCTTGGGTAACACTGAGTGGAGGACCGAACACTAGTCTGTTGAAAAAGGCAGTGATGAACTGTGGGTAGGAGTGAAAGGCTAATCAAACCCGGAGATAGCTGGTTCTCCTCGAAATGGCTTTAGGGTCAGCGTCATATGTTTAATGCCGGAGGTAAAGCACTGATTGGGTGCGGGCCTGTCACAGGGTACCAAATCCAGTCAAACTCTGAATGCCGGTATTCAAAGTATGGCAGTGAGACTACGGGTGATAAGATTCGTGGTCGAAAGGGAAAGAGCCCAGACCGTCAGCTAAGGTCCCTAAACTATGCTAAGTGGAAAAGGAAGTACGATTGCACAGACAGCCAGGAGGTTGGCTTAGAAGCAGCCACTCCTTTAAAGAGTGCGTAATAGCTCACTGGTCGAGTAGTTGTGCGCCGACAATGTAACGGGGCTAAGCATAGTACCGAAGCTACGGAATAACGGAGTTTACTCCGTTGTTGGTAGAGGAGCATTCTGTAGGCCGATGAAGGTGTTGCTGTAAGGCATGCTGGAGGTATCAGAAGAGAGAATGCAGGCATGAGTAACGAAAAGGAAGGTGAGATCCCTTCCCGCCGAAAATCTAAGGTTTCCTGGGTAAAGGTACTCTTCCCAGGGTTAGTCGGCCCCTAAGGCGAGGCAGAAATGCGTAGTCGATGGGAAACTGGTTAATATTCCAGTACATCTAGTAATTTCGATGGGATGACACTTAAGGAGATCCCATGCCAGGCGTTGGTTGTCCTGGTCCAAGCGTTTACCTGTTGATTCTTGTAGGCAAATCCGCAAGAAGAGGGGAGGCGTTAAGGGTAGTGATCCTACGGGAGAGCGAAGTTGGGTGATTCATCGAGTCGAGAAATAATCTCTAAGGTTAGGTTACTAGGTACCGTACCGCAAACCGACACAGGTAGATGGGATGAGAATTCTAAGGCGTACGGGAGAACTCACGTTAAGGAACTCGGCAAAATACATGCGTAACTTAGGGAGAAGCATGGCTCAGCGGGTGAAGCCGGAGTTGCAGAGTCCAGAGGAGAGCGACTGTTTACCAAAAACACAGGTCACTGCGAACATGCAAATGGAAGTATAGTGACTGACACCTGCCCGGTGCTGGAAGGTTAAGAGGAGCTGTTAGCTTTTAGTGAAGCAGTGAATTGAAGCCCCAGTAAACGGCGGCCGTAACTATAACGGTCCTAAGGTAGCGAAATTCCTTGTCGGGTAAGTTCCGACCCGCACGAATGGTGTAACGACTTTCCTACTGTCTCAACGTGAGACCCGGTGAAATTGAAGTATCGGTGAAGATGCCGATTACCTGTGGTTAGACGGAAAGACCCCGTGAACCTTTACTGTATCCTGATATTGAACTATGGCTGATGATGTGTAGGATAGGTGGGAAACTTTGAAGAGTGGTCGTCAGGCTGCTTGGAGTTGTTGGTGAAATACCACCCTTTATCAGTTATATTTCTAACGTGGCCCGTTACCCGGGTCATGGACAATGTCAGGTGGGCAGTTTGACTGGGGCGGTCGCCTCCTAAAGAGTAACGGAGGCGCGCAAAGGTTACCTTCGCATGGTTGGAAATCATGCTGTAAGCGCAATGGCATAAGGTAGCTTGACTGCGAGACTTACAAGTCGAGCAGGTACGAAAGTAGGTCATAGTGATCTGGCGGTTCTGAGTGGAAGGGCCGTCACTTAACGGACAAAAGGTACTCCGGGGATAACAGGCTGATTTTGCCCAAGAGTTCATATCGACGGCAAAGTTTGGCACCTCGATGTCGGCTCATCGCATCCTGGGGCTGGAGCAGGTCCCAAGGGTATGGCTGTTCGCCATTTAAAGCGGTACGCGAGCTGGGTTCAGAACGTCGCGAGACAGTTCGGTCCCTATCTGCCACAGGCGTTGGATGTTTGAGAGGATCTGTTTTTAGTACGAGAGGACCGAAACGGACGAACCTCTGGTGTATCAGTTATTCTGCCAAGAGTATGTGCTGAGTAGCTAAGTTCGGAAGGGATAACCGCTGAAAGCATCTAAGTGGGAAGCCCACCTCAAGATGAGACATCCCTCTCCCTTTAAGGGAGCTTAAGGAATCTGAGAGAATATCAGTTTGATAGGCTGACGGTCTAAGTGTGGAAACATATTGAGCCGACCAGTACTAATCTTCCGTGAGGCTTGACCATATTATTATTTGTCCCTTTGATTATGAGTCGTACCGCAGGATTTATCCGAGGAACGAACTCAAGGAATAATTGACATATTGTTCCTTAATTACGATGTCTACGAAGCGCAGCGGATGTGGACTCGGTAATTAAGAGTAGAACAATAGTTAATTATGACGCTATAACCGTATAAACCGTCAAGTTGACGTTTTATATATAGTGAGTGTATATTCGCTCACGATCCGGTGATTTTAGCAATGAGGTTATACCCGTTCCCATCCCGAACACGGAAGTCAAGCTCATTCGCGCCGATGGTACTGCTACGGTGGGAGAGTAGGTCGTCGCCGGTTTATATTCAGCCCCAGTCTTCGGACTGGGGCTTTTTTTTGTCCTGCGCTTCTGAGGTAGATAAAACCACATTTATGCCGTATTCAGAACGTATTTCTGCTTCAATAACGGTTCAGTATGTAATTACTGGAGCTAATATGAAAAAGACAATGTATTTTCTTTATTACGGCCTTATTCTGCTTATCGTGGTTCTTGCCGATGTCGGCAGGTTGCCGCTGCACAGTCTTTCGCTGATCCCTCATTACGACTGGATAGCACACTTTTTTCTGTACGGTGTTTTGTGCATGGTTATGTACAGTCATCGTGGAAGGCTGAAAACTGTTCTTCCGACACTTTTACTACTTCTCTTCGTCGAGGAGCTGTCTCAGATCTTCTTCAATCACAGAACTTTCTCTCTGGTTGATCTTTTGATGGGAATAATGGGTGTTGGTGCTGCATGTATCATTATAAAAGGAAAAAGACTGCCACAGCCTGGCTGAGACAGTCTTTTCTGCTTATCTGATGAGCTTTATTAAGCGATACGGGAAACCGTTCTCCAGGGGTCGGCATTGGGGCCCAGTTTTGCTTTAACAGGTTCGGTGATTTTGTTCAGTCTTTCAATAAAGTCTGCTGAAAGTTTCAGGTCGATGGCTTTGGCATTTCTGCGAACCTGCTCGGGAGTTCTTGCCCCGGCGATTACGGCGGATACGGCATCATTCTGCAGAAGCCATGCAATAGCTGCATTCCCCATGGGGACGCCAGTATCGTTGCAAAGTGTATTCATTTCGGAGATGGCTTTGAAAACCTCAGTTTCACAACCCTCTTCCTGGTGAACAGTACCGGGACGGTCGGCAGAGTAGAATCTCAGTCTTGCTCTTTCATCGCTGACATCTTCGGGCTTGGTAAACTTACCGGTCAGAAGCCCTTGTGCGAGAGGGCTGTAGGCCAGTACTCCGACGTTATTCTTTTTGCAGCTATTCAGTATCTCATGCTCAACGGCTCTGAAGAAGAGGTTGTAGCAGAGCTGGTTGGCTGCAACATTACTGGCGCTAAGCGCCGTATCGAGCTGCTGGGAACCATGGTTACATACACCGACGGCTCTGATCTTTCCTTTGGCCTTTACAGCCTCCATGGCTTCCAGAGTCTCAACAGCACTAATCACGGGATCAAGCCAGTGGATCTGGTACAGGTCGATATAGTCAGTGTTCAGTCTTTTAAGAGAGCTGTCGATAGCAGCTTCTACCTTATCTTTCGTCATGTTGCTGGTCCATATCTTTGTGGCGATTACGGTCTTGCTTCTGTCTTTTCCCAGCCCTTTGCCGAGTACCTCTTCAGAGTAGCCGTCAGAGTAGAACTCTGCTGT
Source organism: Oceanispirochaeta sp. (assembly GCA_963556075.3). Taxonomy (GTDB): domain Bacteria; phylum Spirochaetota; class Spirochaetia; order DSM-2461; family DSM-2461; genus Oceanispirochaeta. The sequence goes on from CAUVYB020000002.1 coordinate 2,241,165, forward strand.
ATCAAATGCGGTTATGCCACAGTCCAGAGCGGCACGAATGGTATCGATAGAGTCTTTTTCGTCCTGATCTCCCCAGGTATAACCGCCGCCGATTCCCCAGCAGCCCATCATTATGGGAGAGACTTCAATCCCGCTGTTTCCAAGTTTTGTTTTCTTCATTATATAGATCTCCTTAATCGAATATTAATCCACCGTTTAAATCGATGATCTCACCCGTGATAAATCCGGACTGATCATCGGCCAGAAATTTGACGACATGGGCGAATTCAGAAGGCTCGCAGAATCGTCCCACCGGAATCTTCTTGAGAAGATCCTGTCTCTGCTTTTCTGATAGCTGTTTTGTTACCATGGGAGTTTTAATGTAGGCCGGAGATATCCCGTTCACTGTCACGCCTGTGGGAGCCAGTTCGGCAGCCAGTGAGAAGGTAAGAGAGGACACCCCCCCTTTGGACGTAGAGTAGGCCGTACCGGCTGTGAGGCCGCCGCTTTTTGCGGCCAGGGAGGAGGTGTTGATAATTCTCCCCCATCCCTTCTCTTTCATACCGGGAATAACGGCTTTGGCGGCATAGAACATCCCGTTGAGGTTGATATCTATGACTCTTTCCCACTCGTCAGAATCGGTAGCCTGGGACTTGTTGTTAGAGAGTATTCCGGCATTGTTGACAAGAATGTCGACGGAACCCCACTCTTTTTCTACTTTTTCAACGGCTTCGGCGACCTCTTTCGCATCGCTGACATTGAAGGCGACAGGCAGAACATCATCGCCAAGCTCCCCGGCTATCTCATCAAGTCTTTCCTGATTGATATCAGCCAGGACGACACGGCAGCCCTCATCAAGCAGCATCTTAGTTACGGCAAGTCCCATGGTTCCTGCGGCTCCCGTTACCATTGCTATTTTTTTATTGATCATTTTTGTCTCCTTTTTTAAATCAGGCCGCGGTCCAGCCGCCGTCGATATAAAGAATCTGTCCGGTGATAAACTCCGAGCAAGGTGAGCACAGGAAGGCTACGGACGACGCAATATCGCTGAGCTCGGCCAGTCTGTTCTTGGGAATCCGTCCCAGAACCCACTTGGCCTTCTCTTCATTTTCAAGGATGTTTTTATTGATATTCGTGGAAGTGAAGGTCGGAGCGACCGCATTGACGGAAATATTATTCTCGGCCCATTCGATGGCCAGAGACTTGGTAAGCATATTTACCGCACCCTTGCTGGGGGAATAAGCCATGTCTCCCGATCTTCCCTGAAGGCCTCTTACTGAGGAAAAGTTCACAACCCGTCCTTTTCCCTGTTCAAGCATGATCTTTCCTGCCTGTTGACACATAAGAAAAGTCCCTTTGAGATTGACATTCATAACAAAGTCCCAGCGTGCTTCATCAAAGGATACGGCAGGTTCCAGATGGGAAACACCGGCGCAGTTGATAAGATGGTCCAGTCTGCCAAAATCCTTTTTTACCTGATCCATCAGCCTGCATACCGCCTCTTTGTCTGTGATATCGCAGGCAATAGGAAAGGCTTTGATCTTTTTGGCACTGAGCTTTTCAACGGCTTCGCCCAGACTTTTTTTATTAAGATCGATGAGAAGAACGGTGCTGCCCAGTTCTCCCAGCGCGTAGGCGGTTTCAAATCCGATTCCTCCGCCTGCTCCGGTGATGATCGATACGGTATCTGTGAGTCCGTACATTTTTTCTAAATTATATTTCATATATAGCCCCTTGTTTGAAATATAGTATATCTACTCAAAATCTATATGTCAACAATAGGTTTGTATATAGAATATGGATTGTGTTTATTAAAAAACCGGGTGATAATGGTTGAAGGTAAAATAATTGAGGAGTTAGAAATGGCTGACAGTAAATACAACGTTCCCAACCTGGAGCGGGCGTTGAAGATCATCGAGTTTCTTGCCAGACAGCCCCATGCCCTGGGTACTTCGGAGATCGCCGAAAAGCTGGGGTATCCCAAAAACAGTGTCTTTAGAATCGTCAAGACTCTGGTCAATAACAAGTATCTGATCAATAACAATAATCAGTATCAGCTGAGTACGAAATTTCTGGCAGTGGGCTATAAAGCTCTTGGAGAGGGAAATCTGACCAGTAAGGCCATGGACGCCATGATGGATCTCAGGGATGAGTCTAAAGAAACGACGATTCTGGGAAAACTGACGGGGAATGAAGGGGTTGTTCTCGATGTCCTGCTGAGTAATGAACCGGTAAAATTTGTTATAGATGTGGGTCACCACTTTCAGCTTCATACATCGGCTCCCGGGAAAGCGATGCTGGCCTACACAAGAGAGGAAGAGAAGAATGAGATTCTCTCCAGTCTGAACTATGTGGTGTACAACGAAAATACCATCAAGAGTAAAGAGGAGATGGAGCGGGAATTGGTAAAGGTCCGGGAACTGGGCTACGCGGTTGATCTTGGAGAGAAAATCCTCGGTCTTCACTGCATCTCCGCTCCCATATTCAATTGTCAAAAGCAGCCCATCGCCGCCATATGGATAACAGGCCCCTCTTACAGGATGCCTCTTGAACGCCTGGAGGAGTATGCACAGATGGTTAAGAAGCATGCAGCCAGGATCTCCCTTTCCTTCGGGTACGACCATAGTATTGAGGAATAAGGTTCTATATTTAAATCGATAATCTAAATATGAAATAAATGTTGACAGATAGAACGGACGGGTATATTCTAAATATCAAACAACGTTATATATAAAGAACGTTAATCCAAAAGGAGTTATTTATGAAGAACTTAAAAGCTTTATTCCTGATTCTGGTTCTGGCACTGATTGCCGGTTCTGTATTTGCTGAAGGTCAGTCTGACAAGAAAGAGGTTGTTGAACTGAGATATGCCACCGTTCACCCTGAATCTTATCCCAATGGAATCGCTGCTTCTGCTTTCGCTAAAGAGGTTGAAGAGAAGACAGAAGGCCGTGTCAAGGTTACCGTATACTACGCTGGAGAGCTGGGAGACCAGAAGAGCTATATTGAGCAGTGTCAGATGGGAACCCTGGACTTTGGTGATGTAAGCGCCTCTCCCATGGTCTCTTTTGTTCCTGATCTGGGAGTTCTGTCCATGCCTTTCCTTTATGACAGCAGAGAGAGCAAATGGTCCGTACTCGGTTCTCAGGTCGGTCTGGATCTTCTGGCTACCTGTGAAGAAGCCGGTCTGTACGGTGTAAGTTTCTTTGAAGCCGGTGCTCGTAATTATTATGCCCACAAGCCCATCAGAACGCTTGAAGATCTGGAAGGACTTAAAATCAGAGTTATGCAGAGCCAGGTATGTATCGACCAGGTGAATGCGATGGGTGCTTCCGCCGTACCCATGGCTTTCAGTGAAATCTACAGTGCCATCCAGTCCGGTGTAATCGATGGAAGTGAGAATAACCATCCCACATACCTGTCCCAGAGCCACTACGAAGTATGTCCCTACTTCACCTTTGATGAGCATGTACAGATTCCTGATATGCTGGTTGCCAGTAAGGTCACTCTGGACAAGCTGGACCCCAAGGACAGAGAAATTATTCTGGAAATCGGCAATAATCTCTGGAAGAGCCAGCTGAAAGCGTATGAAGACAATGAGCAGATTGCCTACGATACTCTGGTTGATAAAGGTATAACCTTCATCACTATGGAACAGGCTGAAATCGATAGGCTCAGAGCATCTGTTGAACCCGTATATGCAAAATACAATGCACAGTACGGCGAATGGGTTAACAAAATCAAAGCGGCTGCCAAATAATTCATAAGCAAATATAAAGCCTCCAGGGATGGATGTCTCCGGAGGCTTTACTATTTAATAAAGGAGATGTTTATGAAGGCGATTATTACCTTCTACCGCTGGCTCAATCATTTTATTGAGAAGCTGGCTTTGCTTTTTATTGTCATTATCACATCCGTTACGATGTACCGCGTTATTATGCGCTTCTTCTTTAATATGACCCCCTCATGGACAGAAGAGTTTACCTGCATTCTGGTTATCTGGATCACCCTTCTGGGGATGGCCATCGGCGTGCGGGAAAACCTGCATCTCAGTATTACTCTCTTTTTTGACACTCTGCCGGAGAAGATTCAAAAGATTCTGGTGAAACTTCTCTATGTCGCTCAGTTGATATTCGGCCTGTTTCTTGTTGTTCAGGGAAGTTTGCTGTCTATTACCCAGTCCAGGGCGACCATGTCCGTCGTAAGGCTTCACCCCTTTACAGATCAGCTGATGCCCAACAGCATCCTTTATCTGGGACTGCCTGTGTCCGGAGTTCTGATAATCATGTATACCCTGGTTCATCTCTTCGATAGGGATGGGCTGTTCATTATAAAATCCATGGATACGGAGGATATAGACTAAATGGCAATATTGATACTACTCGGATCGTTCTTCGGTCTACTTTTAGTCAGAATGCCTATCGCATTCGCTCTGGCTCTCTCTTCTGTATTTACAGCTAATTATCTGGGTATCCCCGAGGCTGCTATCTTTCAGAGGATGGTAAACGGTGTGAACAAGGTCGCACTTCTGGCTGTCCCTTTTTTTATCTTTGCCGGCCAGCTGATGGGGGCAGGAGGAATCTCAAAACGTCTGGTCTCCCTTTCCAATATCATGGTAGGGCGCTTCAGGGGCGGTCTGGCCCAGGTGAATATCCTGACCAGTATGTTTTTCGGCGGGATCTCCGGTTCTTCTGTCGCCGACACATCATCCATCGGAGCCATCCTGATTCCCATAATGAAAGAGGACGGCTATGATGGTGAGTTCGCCACAGCCGTTACCATTTCAAGTTCCACCCAGGGAATTCTGATTCCGCCCAGTCACAATATGATTATCTATGCCCTGGCGGCGGGTGTGAATATTTCTGTGGGAATGATGTTCCTGGGCGGACTGGTTCCCGGTATCGTTCTCGGCGGGGCCATGATGATCATGACCTGGTTTATCTCTGTTAAACGGAAATACCCCAAGTGTGAAAAAACCAGTTGGAAAGACTCCCTCCGCATTATCAAAGATGCGATACTGGGACTTATGACCCCCGTTATTATCGTGGGTGGAGTTATTACAGGTATTTTTACTGCTACGGAATCGGCAGCCATCGCCTGTTTCTGGTCGTTTGTTATCTCTTTCTATGTGTACAAAGAGATTCCTTTGAAAGAGTTCTCTCCTATTTTGAAAAGGACTTTTAAAACACTGATCATTGTGCTTCCTGTAATCGCCGCAGCCAATGCTTTTGGATTTATGCTGACCTATTTACGTTTACCCAGAATTGCTTCAGAATTCCTGCTTGGGTTGACTACGAATAGATATCTGATTTTACTGATAATGAATATTATCCTCCTGATTCTGGGAATGATTATGGATATGGCCCCCCTGATCATGATCTGTACTCCCATACTTCTGCCTGTGGCCATGGGAGTCGGGCTTCATCCCGTCCATTTCGGAATCGTGATGATGCTGAACCTTGCCATCGGTCTGATCACACCACCCGTAGGGGTTACCCTCTTTGTGGGAAGCTCCATAGGAAAGACATCCATAGAAAAGGTTTCGAAGGCCAATGCCCCCTTCTATATCCTGATGTTCGGCGTGCTTATGCTGATTACCTATATCCCCGGTATCGTAATGTGGCTGCCCAATCTGGTTATGGGTTAGATCTTCTATAGAAAATATTGATTAAGGGAGTCTCTCTTCGGGGGGACTCCTTTTTTGTTGACTCTTTTTTTTAATGTGCATATGCTAAATTGATGATGGAGAATATATGATGCTTTAGAGAGGGCTGTGAGGGATGATGGTATGAAACTTTCGGAGAGGATGATTGAAGCGGGCTGGGTTATTCAGCGTGAAAGGAACGGTTCCTTTACCGTATTCGGATCGGGGCTTCAGCGTTACCGTTTTGATTCACAAAGCAATAACTGGTCCGATGATCTTAAGGCCATTGAGTTCTCTCTGGAACAGGATAGAACCAATAAGCTTTCCCCCCTTTATTCCCTCTTCCCGACTGACGGCGTTGAATCACACAAAGAATATCTCCCGGCCCGTCGGCTATCTCTGCCGTGAGGGGCTTTTGAAAGGTAAAACCGTTCTTCACCTGGGGACGGGAATGGACCGCTTCGCTGAGAAAGAGATGCTTAAGGCCGGTGCTCTTTCCGTTGCAGACTATGATCCCAACTTCTATCCTGACAGGGCTGTCCTCGAGCGGCGGTATGACATCGTAATGGCCCATTATGTTCTGAATATTCTTCCTCCCGCCGACAGGAGAGCGGTTTACAGGATGATCTCGGACTCTCTGAAGGAAGACGGTCAGGCCTATATGACGGTTCAGGGGATATGGCCGGTGGAGCATAAGTACGAGCTTATCGAGTCTTTTGAGGACGGTTATCTGATCAGAACGGGATTCAACAGAACTTTTCGCAAGGGATACAGTGAAGAGGACTTCCTGGAAGAGATCGGTCTTGAGCTAGGCGGAAAAGCACAGATTCTGACCTCATTCTATAGCAATACGCTGGGAATGTGGAAAAAAAAGTAGTGTTTGAATCCGTTCTACTTTCCTTGTGTTAATAATTAATCCATATAAATCCTGAATATTTACAATGGCTGACCCTCTTATGCGAATGTTATCCTTATCTGATAAAAAAGGAGCATTCAGACATGACATCCCGAGAAAGAGTTCTTGCTGTAATAAATCATAAAGAGCCGGACCGTATCCCCATAGATCTGGGAGCCACACCAAGCTCCGGCATCAGTGCAGTCGCCCATGCGCGGCTGATGGATCATCTCGGATGGGAATCTCCCACCCTGATCTATGATGTGGTACAGCAACTGGCACAACCGGGTGATGAGCTTATCTCCCGCCTCGATGTGGATGTTCTGGATATCGGACGGCAGTTTAATGACAAGGAGAGTGATTGGCAGGAGATCCTGCTGCCCGGCGGCTTCAAGGCCTATAATCCCTCCTGGTTCAATCCGGTGCAGAACGAGAGGGGTGATTGGATCTCCTATCATCCCGACGGTACGCCCATTGCCGTTATGCCGGGAAGCGCTACATTCTACGATCAGCTCTGCTTCCCCTGGTTGAACGGCTATCCCGACAGCAGGACGGCTATGGATGAAGCCCTGGATGAGGCCATGGATAAGGTTCTCTGGTCTCATCTGGTTCACAGCCCCTGGGATCATGCCGGAGAGGACGGTTTCTGGGAGCAGCTGAGGACAAGGACGAAGCGGCTGCGTGAAGAGAGCGACAAGGCTCTGCTGGTGGTATGCGGCTGTAATCTTTTCGAATGGGGAACCTTTCTCAGAAGGATGGACAATTTCCTGATGGACCTCTATACGGATCAGGAGAATGTGGCCCTGCTGATGGAACTGCTTATGGAGCGGCACATGAAGACCCTGGAAAAGGTCTGCGTCGCCGTGGGCGACCTTGTGGATGTGCTCCGTTTCGGGGACGACCTGGGAATGGACTCGGGTCCTTTTATGGGGATCGATGTCTACAGGGATCTCTTTCATGACCACAGAAAGACCCTCTGCAGCTATGTGCACAACAACAGCGGGATGAAGACCTTTCTTCACAGCTGTGGCTCGGTTTATCAGTACATCCCCTCGCTGATCGATGAGGGAATCGATATTCTCAACCCGCTTCAGACCAACTGCCGGGATATGGAGGCTGACAAGGTTAAGGCCGAGTTTGGAAATCAGATGTGTTTCTGGGGGGGGGGTATGGATCCAAGGCAGATCCTCAATAACGGAACTCCTTCCAAGGTGAGGGAGGAGGTCTTCAGAAGGCTGGAGATCCTGGCTCCCGGCGGAGGATTCGTATTCAATAATATTCACAATATAATGCCTGATGTTCCTCCCGAGAATGTACTGGCCATGTTTGATGCGGTACGTGAATTTAAGTGAGCCTGCTCTTCGCCCTGCGGCTGCGGTACGACTCATAATGAAATAGAAGAGCTCTGTGGTATACTGGAATGTAAAGGAGCGCAGCCGTCTGAAACACAGCAGTTCGTTAATTCTGATCGGAGAAAGCAGAGAGTCTTCAAGATCCCTCAGACCTGAAAATCAGTTGTCCTATCCCATGGATGATGCTAGGCACTGGTACGACCTGGAACATATGCATTGGCAGGTCGAGAAGAAGACCATGCCCGAAAGCAGCATGGATGGTCCGGAAGGGAAGCATGTAATATATAACACTCCTATGAATCATCCCTATATGGAAAATCTTGGCCGGGGAATGAGACAGTTGGCGGATATCCATCATGTGGATCTGGAACTGATTAACACGGATATGAGCTTTCAGGCTCAGTATGACTTTGCGGAATTGGTTATAGAAAAGAAACCCGATCTGGTAATCCATGTGATGCCGGAGTTTATTCATATCAAGGGTCTGTACAAGACGATCTATGAGGCGGGTATTCCCATAATCGGATGCAATCTGATGCCTGCACAGGAAGACCTGCCCTATTTGCTCTCATGGACGGGCCCTAATGACTGGGAGATGTCCAGAGAGCTGGCAAGACTCTTTGCCGAATATATGAACTATGAGGGCGGTTATACCCTGATTCAGCATCTGGAAGGAACCTCCTGCAATCTGGCGAGGACCTGGGGTGTTATTTCGGAGCTTAAGAAAATCGCTCCCGCTATGGAATGTCTTGATTACTGTTCCACAGAGATGAATCAGGCTCTATCTGAAAAGGCCGTAGAGAAATGGGTCGGGCAGTACGGTAACAGGCTTAAGGGGATCGTTTCAGCGGACAGTCTTATTGTTCAGAAAGGGATCTTCAGAGCATTGAACCGGGCGAACAGAAATGATGTTCTCTGTGTGGCACACTGGAGTCCGGAGGAAGCTCTTCGGGATATCAAAAAAGGTAAGCTCAAGGCTACCACCTATCAGTCCGGAATCATTGACGGAACTCTAGCCATGCAGACGGCCATTGACTGGTTTAACGGATTTGAAATCCCTCCCGTCTCCTTTATGCCGGTTCATGTCATTACAGCCGAAGATGTGGATATTTTTCTCACGAAGAAGAATGAGTTGCCTGTCATCGATTATATGCCTTACACCGAAGCCCTAAAACTGGGTGATGCAGTGGGAATAACCTGTTATTTTGAACAGCTGACCGCAAGGATAGGTGAGTGCAGCCTTGTGTCAGCCGAATTCTGCAGCGGTGTTGCCATTGAGATCCTCTCCCATTTTATCCATATCACTGCGGAAAACGGTTTTAACAACCGCTCTCTGACGGGCTGCCACAATCCCTCCATGCTGGCAAAGCGCATTCTTCAGCAGAAAAGTTTCGATCGGACCATTCAATGGCTGGAAGAAATCTCTAAAAAATACTGTGCGGTAGTCAAGAAAGCACAGTCCGCCAAGGTGCCCATTGAGACAATCGTCGACTATGTCAGAATGAACTCGGAGAAACCTCTCTCCCTCAAAACCCTTTCCTATCAGTTTAATCTGACTGCCGCCTATCTGGGACAGCTCTACAAAAAGGCAACGGGCAGCAACTTCTCCAGTCATCTCAACGAGATCCGGGTGGAGAAGGCCAAGGTCCTTCTGGCCGATCCCCGTCTGAAGGAGTATGAGGTCGCCCGGGAGGTGGGGTACTCTGATTCCAGCTATTTCTTCAGGATATTCAAGCGTCAGACAGGAATGAATCCCTCGGACTTCAGAGAAAAATACTGTCCCGACTGCGGCTGCTGATTCGCATATGCTGCTCGGTACAAGGGCGAGCCCTGACCTATGAGGACATTTATTCCATATTTTTTTCATAGAAATCTATAATTCTTACAATTTATCTCGACATATAGCGGTGTTATCCTGTTTGAGAGAGTTCAGTTATTCAGCAGTCGGGAGTGATAATTATGACTTCGAAAGAGCGGGTGGCCGCCGTATTTGACAGAAAAATGAAACCGGACAGGATGCCTCGGTGGCTGGGTATGTCCGATGGCTTCAGTGCCAAGATACAGAGGCATCTCGGTCTGGATGAGGAAGGAGTCAGGCGTTATGTGAAGGATGATTTCAGGGTAGTGCGTGCTCAATACCGTGGAGCGGAAGAAACTCTGAGTGAAGGGGCAAGCTGGTGCAGTCCCTTTGGAGTGGAGCGTGCGGGCATCGGCTTCGGAATGCCCCTGAGTCATCCCCTTCGGGGCATCGTTTCTCCGGATGAGCTTGATTCCTATCCCTGGCCGGAGCCTGAGGATGTGGATGTCTCGGATCTGCGCAGTCGTATTTCCGCCTACAGAGGAGAATATGCCGTTATGGGGGGGGAGTGGTCTCCCTTCTGGCACGATGCGATCGATCTGATAGGTCATGAGGATCTTTACTATCTGATGTATGACTCTCCCGATACGGCTTCAGCACTGTTTGAAAGGATCACGGACTATTATATCGAAGCCAGCAGACGGGCTTTTGAAGAGGCGGGAGATCTTATGGATATCTTCTTTATCGGAAACGATCTGGGCAGTCAGTCCGGACCTCTTCTCGGTGTAGAGCAGTTTCGTGAATTCCTCCTGCCCTCCATAAAGCGTCTGACCGAACTGGGCCATTGCTACGGCCTGAAGGTCATGCTTCACTGCTGCGGTGGCTACAGGCCTCTGATTCCCGTTCTTATTGAAGCAGGTCTGGACGGCTTACACGCCCTGCAACCGGACTGCCACGGCATGGAGCCTGCGTCCATAGCCCGGGACTTCGGTGATCATATTGTGCTCAACGGAGCCGTAGACTCCCATCATATCCTGATCAACGGGGCCTCATCAAATGAGGTGAAAGCCCGTACTTCCGGGCTTCTGGATATCATGGCTCCGGGAGGATCCTATATTGCGGGAGCCAGTCACGACACGATACTGGAGGAAACCCCGGTTGAGAATGTTCTGGCCATGTTTGCCGCCGTTGATGAGTGGAGAGATTATGAAAGGGCAGATTAATTTCGAAATTATTCCAGTTCTATGCATAATTTGTCCTGTTGCGGGTGTTCTAATACAGATTTAATCTGAATAAGTCGAGGGCGGAAAACAACAATTTTTCGTTCTTTTTTACAATTTCAATTCGGGACCCTATGGTTTTGAATAGATACAAAAAGGAGTCTGAACTATGAAGAAACTTTTCACCATCTTACTGATGTCCGTTCTGGTACTGGGAACGGCATTCGCCGCCGGTCAGCAGGAAGCTGCATCTCCTGAAGATGCCGCCGCATCCAAGGCCAATCTGGAAGCGTCAAAGGCTATCGACATTTCCGATGTACGCGGAAGCGATGGTCAGCTGCTGCTTATGTACGGTGATACCAGACCTGTTCCCGCCAAGCCTACGGACGCGGAAGAGCTGGATATGTGGAAGCTTGAGTATGCCGGACGGCAGACCAAGAAGGTCGAGATGATTCCCTCTCCCGGTGACGGTGTTATCGGAAAGAAGATCGTCATGATCCAGCAGTCTGAGCACCCCTACTGGACTGCTGTAAGCAACGGTTCCCGGATTGCCTGTGAAGCCTATAAGGCCGATTTTGAAATGTGGAATCCCAACGGCGACTTGAATCAGCAGAATCAGTATGTGGACAGAGCCATTGCTGAAAAGGTCGACATGGTTCTCCTTGCCACCCTTGATGCCAAGGCTGGTGTTCAGCAGTTCAAGAAGCTCTATGATGCCGGAATCCCTGCTATCGCCTACAATATGATCCCCAATGATGATGCCATGCGCTATGTCCTGGCCATTACCGCACCCGATGACTTCGGTCAGTTCAAGATGCTTGCCGAGCACATGGCTCAGGAAGTCGGAGGAAAGGGCGGAGTCGGTTATATTACTCATATCCCCGGCGGTTCTCCCTACTTTGCCAGAACCACCAATGTCGTCAAATACTATGAAGAGCACTATCCCGATATGAAGACCCTGGATATTCAGTCTCCCGGATTCGATGCTCCCAAGACCAAGCAGGTTGTAGCCGACTGGCTGACTCGTTTCGGTGATGATCTTACCTGTATCGTAGTCTCTGATGACTCCGCTCAGGGACTCGGTGTTACCCAGGCTCTCGAAGAAGCTGGAAGAGATGACGTTTACGTTATCGCCGCCGGAAACTCCAAGGTCGGTATGGACCTGGTTAAGGCCGGTAAGATCGACGCCATTACCTTCCAGTCTGCCGAGGCTGACGGTGCCGTCCCTGTAAAGGTTGCCGCCGACTACTTCAACGGTGTTGATCTTGGATCAAATGCAGCGTTCTATCTGCCCCAGGCGGTTATCACTCCCGAAAATGTAGACTCTTATATGCCCGCTCAGTGGTAAAATGATTCTATTGGAAAGCTTCCGTTCCGGGAGCTTTCTATGTAAGAAAGTATAAAATAGACCTCCCTGAACGGGGAGGTTCATAACAGGAGAAAGAAAGTGGGTGAATCGGCCATAGCATTGCAGATGAATGAGGTCAGTAAAAGATTCCCCGGGACCCTGGCCGTAAACAAAGTCAGTCTTGAGGTCCGGGAGGGGGAAGTTCATGCCCTGATGGGTGAGAACGGCGCAGGTAAGTCTACTTTGATGAAGATTCTGGCCGGCTCCTATCCCGACTATACGGGAGATATTCAGATCGGCGGAAAGAAAGTTCATCTTCATAATCCTCTTCAGGCCAAGGAAGAGGGTGTGGGAATGGTGTATCAGGAACTCAGTATCGCCTACAATCGAAGTGTTGAAGAGAATATGTTTGCCGGTAACATTCCGGTGAAGGGACTTTTTGTCGATCAGGCAGCTCTCAGAAAGCAGGCCGTCGACTCTCTGGCAAGGGTAGGTCTGGATAAGACGATTGATCCCGGAGCCATGATGAAGGAGATCTCCCAGCATGAGTCTCAGCTGATCGAGATGGCCAAGGTTCTGAATGACAATCCCAAGATCCTGGTTATGGATGAACCAACCTCCGCTCTTTCAAGTAAAGAAGTAAATATGCTTTTTGATATCATAAGGGAGATTAAGAAGCAGGGTGTGGCCATCGTCTATATTTCACACCATCTGCCCGAGATCTTCGAAGTAGCGGACAGGGTGACCGTTATGCGTGACGGAAAGAAGATCGATACATGCCATATCAAAGACGTAAACAAGGAATCTCTTGTCGAAATGATGATCGGCGAGAAGATCGATGATTTTGTCCGGGACTGTCCGGGAAGCGACTGTAACGACGTCGTGCTTAAAGCTGAAAATTTAACCCACTACGGGTTTGTACATAATATCAATTTTGAACTCTATCAGGGTGAGATCCTGGGTGTGGTCGGACTGGCCGGTTCGGGCCGGACAGAGCTGGGACGCTGCCTTTGCGGAGCCGATAAGGTGGATTACGGCAGGCTTCTCCTCGACGGTGAGGAGGTTGTTGTCAAAGATATGTCCCAAATGCTTGGCAAGGGAATCGCCTATCTGTCAGAGAACAGGAAAACCGAGGGGCTTGCTCTCAGGCTCTCCAACAGGGACAACATCCTGTCGTCTATCATTCCCCGGCTGTCAAATTTCTTCTTCTTTCAGCCAAAGAAAGGAGATCCCGTTCTTGAGGATCTTTATAAAAAACTGACCATCGTTCCCGCAGATCCGTCCATCAATACCTCCAATCTTTCGGGGGGGAATCAGCAGAAGGTCCTTCTGGCCAAATGGCTGAGTACCAAACCCAAGGTCCTGATTCTGGATGAGCCTACCAGAGGTGTGGACGTCGGAGCCAAGAAGCTGATCCATGAGACCATCGTACAGCTGGCGGAAGAGGGAATCTCTGTGATCGTTCTGTCTTCAGACCTGCCCGAACTGGTAGCTTTGTCCGATCGAGTTGCCGTTATGCGGCAGGGGCATCTGATCGGAGAACTGAAGAAGGAAGACGGTTTTGATGAGAACAAGGTCCTTCTGGCAGCCAACGGAGAGAGAGGAGTTTTCAGTGTCGAATATTAAAAATATAAGTAAAACGGGACATGACAAGCTCTCGCTGATTGCGAACCGCTTCGGAGTGTTCTTTATGATTCTGGTTCTGGCAATCATAGGGATGATCGTTTCACCCCATTTTCTGAGCCCCAACAACCTGCTGAATATACTCAATGCCGTTTCCTACCTCGGAATCGTGGCGGCGGGTATCTCTTTTGTCATCTACTGCGGTCAGTTCGGAGACCTTTCGGCTCCCATGACCATGGCGACCACAGGCGTTATCTGCGTCGAGTTTATGCGTTACGGACTCTTCTACGGAATCCTGGCGGCCGTTATCACCGGAATGATCATCGGTCTCCTGAACGGTTTCGTCATTGGAAAACTGAGGGTAAACGCCATCATCTGGACCCTGGCTATGAACTTTATTCTGGAAGGACTTGTCAGATGGTCCTATAAAGGAACCCAGATCTATCCCGATATGGCCACGGAAAAGACCTATACCACGGGCTTCTTTCTGCCTCTTATGTACAAACTGGATCCCCATATCATGGACATCGACCTGGTCAGCCGTGCCCGGGTGTTCAACGCCCTGGCTACTACCTATCCGTTGGGTGTACCCCTGGTTCTCTATGTGATGTTCGCCGTTATGATCATCGGGTATATCATCATGAGTAAGACGACCTTCGGTAATCAGCTGAAAGTCGTTGGTTCCAGCTTCGAGGTCGGAAAGATGTCGGGAATCAACGCCACCAGAACCGCCATGTTCGCCTTTATGATGTCCTCCGTATTCGCTTCCATTGCGGGTATCTTTATGACTTCCCTCAATCAGGTAGGAGCCTTCTATATCGGACAGGGTTATGACTTCCAGGCGGTAACGGCCATTATCCTGGGCGGAATGAGTCTGGCGGGAGGCCGGGGCAGTATGATCGGCGTCTTCGGCGGTGTTTTCACTCTGGGGCTGATCAGCAATATCCTGACCCTTATCGGAGTCGGAACCTTTACTCAGAAAATGATTACAGGCGCCATCTTCATTACCGTGGTGGCTGTCAATGCAAGATCACTAAAGAAATTGGGACGGGACTATGCTTAAACTGAATAAAGACAATAATTCGCTTTTAGCGACATTGAATCATAACAGGATCTACGCATTCCTGTTCATCGTGGTCATCATAATGTCCATCGGAGCGCCAGGATTTCTCCGCTCTTCCAATGTGACTCCCATGTTGAAGACGGCCCTGCTGTTTATGGTGGTGGGCATCGGATTCACATACGTGATGATCGGTGGAAACTTCGATCTGTCCGTCGGTGCCATTATCAATGTAGGCGCCGCCGTGGTTATGGGAGAATTCAATCGGTTTTACGCCCTTTTCGGCGGAGAACCTGCCGGAACAGCTGCCGTGGTCGGAGCCTGGATTGTGGCCTTCACCATAGCATTGGCCACGGGCTCCCTGTTCGGTTTGATCAATGGTCTGCTGGTGGCCAAAGCTAAGGTCCACTCCTTCATCGTAACCATCGGTATGCTGACCACTCTGGGAGGATTCGTCTATACCTACTGCAAAGGCAATACAATCTCCGCCAACAGCTATCTTCTGGTGGATGTTATCGAGAAACCCTTTGTGAAACTTCCCTATCTGGAGTTCTTCACCTTCCGTTCCCTGGTAACCATACTGGTACTTATCTTCTTTGAGCTGCTTCTTGTAAAAACTTCCTGGGGAAGAGGACTCTTTATGGTAGGAAGCAACAAGGAAGCCGCCTGGCAGGCGGGTATTGATATGGAACGGAAGCTGATCTGGACCTTCATCATCTCCGGCTTCACCGCCGCTCTGGGCGGGATCCTGTTCGCCACTTCCATGAATGCGGCCGTACCGAACTACGGAGAGAGAGGTATCAGTCCCCTGATGATGGTACTGGCCTCGACCATTATCGGCGGAACCGTTATGACCGGAGGCAGTGGATCTGTTGTAAAAACAGCCTTCGCCGTTATCACCATTCAGGCCATATTCAACGGATTGATCGGCATGGGAATGGGATTTGACGCCCAAGTTCTGGCGGCTGGAGTCCTGCTCGGATCCGTCGTTCTCTACGAAGCTTATGTTCTGTATAAACAGAGCCTGCGCAAGGGTGAGCGTCCCGCTCTACTGGCCGAAGCGGATAAATTGAGAAAACAGCACAAATCTGGTAAGGAGGGCGGACATGCAGCGGTTCGGGCAGATTATCAAGGTTAATGAAAAGGATCTGGAGAGCTATAAGTATCATCATGCTCATCCATGGCCTGAGATCAATGCCATGATCAAGGAGTGCAATATCTCCAACTACAGCATCTATCAGAAGGACGGCTTTCTTTTCGCCTATATGGAATATACGGGCAGTGATTTTGATGCGGATATGGCCAAAATGGCGGCCGATCCAAAGACTCAGGAGTGGTGGGCGCTGATGAAGCCTATGCAGCAACCACTTGATACCCGGGCGGAAGGCGAATGGTGGGCTGATATGGAAGAGGTCTATCATCTCGATTAAAACCATCTGAGGCCGGCGTCAGCCGGCGGAGCAAACGGAGAAATACAGTGTTACACGATCCCAGTCATATATCAGCGCTTCCCGTCGCTGAGGCGATTGAGCTGCGCCCTGAAGAGAGGGAGATCCTTAGAGGGCTTGGTGAGGCTTATGCGGAGATCAGCATGGAGCCGGTACATAAGAACAAGGCGGCCCTGTGGACCGATCTCAATGATCTGAAATCCCAGCGGCCGATGGTCTGGATAAATGAAATCCCCTGGCATGAAATGAACGTGAATGATGAGCTGACCCTGCGCTGTCAAGGAAAATGGGCCAGGGCGCTGGAAGAAAAGCTTCGAAAGACCATCTATCAGTGGCGTCACATGCCAGGGGATATGATTGTAAATCCCTGGTTCGAATGCGAGAAGGTTATTCACAGCACAGACTTCGGCATCATGGAAGATACGGATATTGTAAAAACCGATGATGATAATGATATCGTCTCCCGTCACTTCAAGATCCAGATCGCCGAGCCGGAAGATATCGAGAAGATTAAGATGCCGGTGATCTCCCATAATGAGGAAGCCACTCGTATCAGTTATGAAACCATGCAGGATCTGTTGGGTGATATCCTTCCCACACGTCTTGCAGGACAGAGTCATATCTGGTTCACCCCATGGGACTATCTGATACGCTGGTGGGGTGTGATGGAAGCCATGATGGATCTGGTTCTCAGACCCGAGATGGTTCATGATGCGGTGGAGCGTATGGTTCAGGCGTGGATGACCGAACTGGACCAGTTTGATCGGATGAATCTTCTGGAACTGGATTGCAACAACACAAGAATCGGCTCCGGCGGCTACGGCTACTGCAGTGATCTTCCCGGTAAGGATTTCGATCCTGTGCATGTAAGACCTCATAATATGTGGGGATGCTCCAATGCCCAGATTTTCAGTGATGTTTCCCCGGAGATGCACTGGGATTTCGCTATCGAACACGATCTGAAGTGGCTTTCCCGCTGGGGGCTGACCTATTACGGTTGCTGTGAACCTCTTGCAGGAAAGATGGAGCAACTGAGAAGGATTCCGAATCTCAGGAAAATCTCCTGCAGTCCCTGGAATGACACAAAAAAAGCCATAGCCGAGATCCGGAACGAGTATGTGATCAGCCGGAAACCCAATCCCGCAGTCTTTGCCACAACCACATGGGATCCCGATGAGGCCAGAAGGCAGATTCGGGACTTCCTGGACGAGGCCGACGGTAACTGCCATATCGAGATGATCATGAAGGATATCTCCACGGTAAACTACAAGCCCGAGCGTTTGTGGGAGTGGGAGAGCATCGTAATGGAAGAGGTGGAGAAAAGACCTTCCAGATAAGACTTCCGGCTTTCCGGAAGGGATGGCGTTGGACTGATGATGGCATTCCGGAGAGTCTGTATTTTTTACATGCGAATCGTTTTTTTTTCCTGTTGCCGATGAGGTCTTAGCGAGTTATTCTTTTTTTATATAAATAATTCTGATATAAGAATATAGATAAAAAGGAGCTGTTGTGGAAAGAACGAAAAACTGCTTGAATAAACTGGATAGAATCAATAAAACTCTTCGTCATGAGGAGGCCGACCGGGTCCCTATAAGCGACTTCTTCTGGCTCACTTTTATCGACCGCTGGAGGGAGGAGCTGGGACTGGCTAAGGATGCGGACCCCTATAAATACTATGACCTGGACTGGATTTGCGCCACTCCCAATCTCGATCCTCATATCAAACAATTTGACATAATCAAATCAACCGAGGATGAGGAGATCGTCAGAACAGGTTTTGAAGCGGTGGTCCGTCACAAGAAAGGGGCACAGATGCCCTATTTTGAAAAATTCGAAACCGATACCGTTGAGAAGATGCTGGCCTTCGACTTCGATGATCCCTGGGATGACCGGCGCTTCTTCAAGGAAGGGGATGATCAGATCAACGGCGTGTCCGAGGTGATCGTGCAGAATATTCCTCCCTGGATCGACCGTGTGAAATCTCTTTATGCTGACTTTCCCGTCTATGGTTCGGTCTGCGAGGGGATGGAGCAGGGCTGGAGGATCATCGGCAGCGAGAACGTTCTGCTCTGGTCCGCCCTCTATCCCGATGAGCTTCAGATCTTTTTTGACCGTGTCGCCGCTTTCAATCTGGAGCTGATGAAGGCGCAGTATGAGAATGCTGGCGGCATGCTGGACGGTTTTGTGATCTGGGGAGATGTGGCCTATGTAAACGGTATGCTTTTTTCTCCCGACACCTGGAGGCGCTTCTTCAAGCCGGGTCTGAAGGCCATGATCGACTTCTGCCACTCTAAGGGACTTCCCGTCATCTATCATGGCTGCGGTAACTCAACGGATATCTGGCCCGATCTGATTGAGATAGGACTGGACTGTTACAATCCCCTGGAAGCCAAATCCGGTATGGATGTGGTGGAGAAGCGTCAGACCTTCGGTCATGATATGGCTTTCTGCGGTAACATCAATGTGATGAAATGGGCCGATGCGCCGCTAGAAGAGCTGGAAGAAGAGGTGATGAGAAAGCTGAATGCGGCCAAGGGCGGGGGATTTATCGTTCAGTCAGACCACTCGGTTCCCAGCAATGTCAGTGCGGAGCGTTACGAGTTCGTCTATAATCTGGTGAAGAAAAGAGGGGTCTATCCTCTGGATCTGGGGCGGTGGGATATTCCCGATATGAAGTAAGTTCCGGAAGTCGGAAGGACGGAGCGGGTCAGTCAGATGGCTGCAGCATCCTGGCTTCTTCTAAAGGGAGTTCTCCTTAACATAGCTGCTGGCCGAAAGGCCGGCAATTTTCTTGAATATCTTGTAGAAGTAGGCCGGGTCCGAGTATCCCAGTTCCCGGGCGACTTTGTTGATGGGAACGTTTTCCCCTTTGAGCATGGTCTTTGCCTTCTCCACCCTCTTTCTGTTGAGATAGTCGTTGAATTTCTCTCCTTTCTCCTTCCGGAACATCTGTCCCAGATAGGCCTGGGAGATGGAGAACTGATAAGAGAGGGATTTAAGGGAGAGGGGTTCGGTATAGTGGGAATCTATAAACTCAATGATCTCCTGTATAGCTGTCTTCCTGTTCAGCTTGGCCGCCTTTGCAGCAATGGCTCTCTGACACATATCGTTCATCCATTCCAGTACCGCCGGAATATCCTTCCTGCTGAATATATGCTTTGCCAGGCTGTCGTAGCTTCCTATGGTTTCTTCCACAGAAAGACCGTCTTCCGCCAGAATAATGATGATACCCGTCAGTATTTCCAGGCAGATCCCCTGGAACATCTCTGTCGGAATGACATGGGCGGTCAGAAATCTGTTGTAAAGGTCTCCGAAGAAATCGTAACTGCCTTTCCAGTTGTATTCACGAATATGACCGTAGAGCCGTTCCAGGTTCAGGCTGCTGATCAGGATGCCCTCATCGAGAAAGTCGGCTGCATCTCTCCTGGTGACGATATGCCTGGGTAGGTAGCGTATGGGTTCGATAGACAGGCCGTCGAACCAGTCGACTATGCTCTGTACCGCGGTTTCCGCATCGATAACGGGAGACTGATAGGAGGTGGCTTCCAGCTTTCCTTCAAGGATCAGTTCCAGTCCCGTATTGCTGCTCCCGGCGGCAACACATTTTATATCTTCCCTCCCTCCGTTCATAAGGACGGCGCTTACGGCTCTCATCGCCTCACCGTCATCGACGCAGAAGATGCCTTTCAGCTTGTCTCCGTACTGCTCCAGCCAGGTCTCTACGGATCTTTGTGCATCTTCAGCTTCCATTCCGGGAGCTGAAGCGAGATGTGTCATCCCGGGTGCATAGTCCTTCAGTTCGCTAATCACGCCCCAGGTTCTGGCATAGTAGCTGGAGTTGCCCTTCTTGTGCTGGAGTATGGCATAGCCACCCTGACGGCCGAGACAGTCGGCCAGGTGGCGGGCAAGCATGCGGCTCTGACCCCAGTCGTCGGGTCCCGTCCAGGCCAGCAGGTAGCGGTGCCCTTCGTTATCCGCCAGAAAGTTGCCGCCTACTACGGGAATGCCCGCCTCGTTGATCCGGCGGTACCAGGTATCGCTTCTCTCCTGATCCTCGGGATTGAGCAGGATCAGGTCGGGCCGGCTGGCAATGGCTTCGTTTACATACTCTTCGAATCTCTTCGCGCTCCACTGTGCATTGAAGACCGTGAGGTTCATGTCCGCCTGGGCGCATCTCTCCCTTACTGTCTGGGTATAGGTTTCCATATAGGGATGATTGGCCCCCGGCTGGAGGTAGATCACTCTTTTTCCGGCGGCGCCGTTGCGTGGAGATTCGGGGATATTGACCTTTTCCACATTCCAGCCGGAGTACTCACGATCGTACCAGTAGGCTTTATCATCCTCTGTCAGGATGAGATTCGGATCGGGAGGAGAGGGGATCTCTTTTGCTGTGGCACCCCAGAGGACCAGATAGCGGCCTTCGCTGCTGCGCTTCAGGCTGACCGACTGTATCCGGGGATTTTTCTGTTGAACCGTCATGTTGTCGATTCTTATGATAACCGAATCCTCTCATTTTATACAGAAAAAGTTATAGGCCAGGCTGAGGAAAAGATCTTATCAACGGGTTTCCTGGTTTATAAGGTCATTGAATTCAGAGATCCTGTTTCAGTACCTGCTTCGACTGCTCGTAGAAGTCTGTAAAGATGCCGTCAACACCCATGGCGGCGACTTCTTTGAGCTCTTCGGGATCGTTGACGGTGTAGACCAGTACGGACAGCCCCTTATTATGAGCCTTCTCTACGAACTCTTTATTCAATGATCTGTACCAGAGATTGACGGATACGGCCCTCATGGCGACGGCGGATTCAAGAAGGCGGTTATTGTAGAAACCCCCGTCCAGGGAGGCCCTTATCTCCTTCTCCAGCTCTTCCCGTATGCGGGGAAGGGGGCAGGCCTTGTTCAGCAGCGTCAGGTTTTCATCAAGGACCTGGAAGCGCGGCAGCATATAATCCTCTTCTCCATAGGCGAAAAGGTCGGAAAAAAAGGCTTCGCTTTCGGGGAGTCGCTTTATGAGCTCCTCTCTTCTGATGGCCCCGTCCAGAAGGGCGATCTTCAGCCCCGGACAGGAGGCCAGGATGTTCTCCAATTCCTTCCAGTTGAAGGAGCTGACCAGAAAGTCTTCCATCCTCAACGATCCTTTATTCAGAAAGGTCTTGATCATTTCGCCGGCGGGCCTTCCCGTTCCCTTCCCTTTCAGTTCCAGATGCATGACCGGCCTGTTCTCTTCTTTAACCGAGGCAAAGAGTTCCATCACCTCTTCCAGGAGGGGAATCCTGTCTTCCCCCCGGGAGGGGTCTCCGGCAAAGAGGCGCTTTATGGTCCTGCTGTCCGTCTCTGAAACAAGCCCTTTTCCGGTAGAGACCTTTTCCAGATTCAGGTTGTGTACCACCAGCAGGACATCATCGGCGCTCTTCTGGACATCAAGTTCGACGGCATCCACTCCCTGGGAAATCACCTTGTCAAAGGCTCTCAGGGTATTCTGGTTGTATCGGGGATAACTACATCCTCTATGTGCGATCAATAGCATTGAAGGACCTTCCTTTAAAGCAGATTGGGCAGGAACAGCACGATTGACGGAATATAGGTAACCACCAGAAGTACCAGTATCAGGGCGATAACAAAGGGCCATATCTCTTTCATGAAATCCGTGACCGTGACATTCGTGATGGAGCAGGTTGTGAACATCATGGAGCCGAAGGGAGGTGTTATTCCTCCGATCATAATGTTGACAATCAGAATCAGCCCGAAATGGATGATATCGATTCCCATGGTCCGTATGACAGGAACAAGCAGAGGTGCCACAATGATCAGTACGGCTCCTCCCTCCAGGAACATGCCCAGAAAGAGAAGGAAGATGTTGATAACCACAAGCATCAACCAGGGAGATCCGGAGAAGGTCATCAAAGATCTGGTCAGCTGGTGGGGAATGCGTTCCCAGCTCATATACTGACCGAAAACGGAGGCGGCGATGATAATCAGCACAACCGAACTGGTGGACAGAACGGTATTCTTAAGGATGATGGGAAAGTGCTTCCATTTCAGCTCCTTGTAGAAGAAGACTCCTACTATGGTGCAGAAGAGAACGGCGATGGCTCCCGCTTCGGTGGGGGTAAAGATCCCGAAACGGATTCCCAGGATGATTCCGAAGGGAAGCAGAAGGGCCCAGATGGATTCGCGAAGCTGTTTCAGGATCTCTCCCGGGGGGGACATCTTCTCTCTGGTGGGAAGATATCCTCTTTTTTTAGAGATCATATTGACTGTAATCATAAGGGCCAGACACATGAGGATGCCCGGGACATAACCGCCGATAAACATTTTGGCGACCGAGGCCTGGGCGATCAGGGCGTAGATGATCAGGTTGATGCCCGGGGGGATGACGGGTGCTATGGATGAAGAGGCGGCAGTAATGGCGGTTGAGAAGGCTCTGCCGTATCCTCTTTTGGTCATTTCGGGGACCAGGATCTTGGACTGCATGGCCGCATCGGCATTTGCGGAACCTGATATCCCTCCCATCAGAGTACTGAGCACGACGTTGACCTGGGCCAGGCCGCCTTTCATATGGCCTGTCAGCACATCGGCCATTTTCATAAGGCTGGAGCTGATTCCGGAGAAATTCATGATCTCTCCCACCATGATAAAGAAGGGAACCGCCAGGAGGGGGAAGGAAGAGGCAGAGGTTATAAACTTCTGAAGAATAAGGTCCGGGGGGGTTCCCACATCTCCGAATGTAAAGTAAGCCAGTGACGCCGCCAGAAGGGCGAAGGCTATGGGTATGCTGGAGAAGTAGAGGATCATGACTATGATAATAGGGAATACTGACATTGTAATTTCCTTAGTTTTCCTGGTTGATGCTGTTTGACTTTTTCAAACCGCCTAAGAGTAAACGGGCTTCCCGGGTCAGGAAGATGACGGCATAAAAGGTGATAAGACCGAAGCCGACGCTTATGGCAAGGTTTACGTACAGGGCGGGAACATCCAGAACCGGAGTCCTTTTCAGGCTGTTCGCTTTGATAAACAGGGTGCTGAGGTAGAAAATATAGCCGTTGATGATAACCATAAGCAGATTGATAAATATGGAGATCAGTTCGCGGATCCGTTCCGGGAAGAGTTTTGTAATCAGGTCTATTCCGATATGCATCTTGTTTTTATAAGCGGCTGCGGCAC
The DNA here is from genome assembly GCA_963556075.3 of Oceanispirochaeta sp. GTDB lineage: Bacteria > Spirochaetota > Spirochaetia > DSM-2461 > DSM-2461 > Oceanispirochaeta. Next base: position 2,264,696 of record CAUVYB020000002.1, read on the forward strand.
CGATGAAAACGCTCCATATAAAGGATGTTGTGGCTACCTCTTCCACCCAGAACAGTCCGCTTTGAAATCCATAACGCAGGATGACATTCAGAATGACCACAAGGACTGTGACGGAAAGGAAGAAACCGCTGAGAATAAGTTCAAGGTTCTGCAGGATGTCTTTTATACTTTTTCGCATGATTTTTGACCTATAAAAATAAAGGGCGCGGAGACTTCCGCGCCCGATTTGTAATTTTATCTCATTGAATCCAGTTCGGAAAAGATCGTTTCGAAGATTCCGGGAGTCATACCGGGCTGCTCCTCATAGAGGGGCGCAAGGGCCTTGCGGAAGGCATCTCCGTCAACCTCATTGAACTTCACCCCGTAGGATTCCAGCTCCTTAACCACATCGCCATGCTGTGATTTCAAGAGGTTCACCATGTCGGCTGCGCCCTTGGTGAACTCCTCCTGGATGATCAGCTGATACTCTTCGGGGATGGAGTCCCATACCTTGGTGGAGATGTAAACACCGCAGGTTCCCAGGATATGACGGGTGGTCGCGACATTCTTCGTGGGGCCTTCATAGACCTTGGTTCCGATATTGGTGAACTCGGAGCCTTCCAGTCCGTCAACAACCCCCTGCTGTACGGCGGAGAGAGTTTCACCCCAGGGAAGGGGGGTGGCGTTGGCTCCCATGGCAGTGAGGGTATCGATGTAGGACTTGGAGCCGGGGGTTCTGATCTTCATACCGTTCAGATCCTCGGGCGTCTTGATAACCTTGCTGGTAATCAGGTTTCTAAAGCCATAGATGTAATCCAGAGCAAGAATCTTGATCCCCTGGGCCTCTGCTTTCACCATCATCTCTTTTACAGTTTCTGTGCGGGTCAGGTTTACGTACTCGTCAAAGCTTCTGTAAAGCATGGGGGCGTACAGGGCCTTGAAGTCGGGAACATAGTCACCGATGAAAGAAGGATCTTCTACGGAGATGAAGTCGGCGCCGCGGACAACCTGTTCCACACCCTCTTTGTAAGCGGGAAGTTGAGCCTGGGGAAATGTCTGGATCTCTATGGCACCGTTTGTCCTTTCAAGAATGCTTTCGGCTACGGCGTCCATAGACTTGGTCAACTGCTCGGCGGGGCTGAAGACGTGGCTGAGCTTCAGAACAAGTTTGTAATCTCCCTCATCGCCGCTCTCCTGTCCTCCGTTGGCGAACAGCGCCGCAGTACCGACCAGCATCAGGGCGCTGATTAACAACAGTCCTTTTTTCATCGTTTTCTCCTTGGTTAAATGAATAATAATAAGGTTCCTGCTGATTCCCGGAGGGATCAGCAATTGATTGTTTTATGATCGTAAATGATCATTTCTTTCACATTAAACCCAGTTGATCCGATTGTCAAACTTATTGTTGATTAATTGATCGAATTCTAACACTATACCCTTCTTTGGCGATCGAATGCGAACATTCTGCTAATATTTGAACCGGATTGAAGATGCAGGATCTATTTTTACTTGCCTACCTGTATGACATCGATTCCCAGCTTTCTGAATTCCTGAATATAGGTTGCGTCGGCTAAACGGTCCGTCACAAGGGTACTGATGCTGTCTGCCGGAGCCGTCACATAGTCTGAAATCAGGCCGATTTTTCTGTGATCGGCTACGACAATAACTTCGCCTCTGGTTCTCTCTATCATCAGTCGGCTGGTTCCCGCCGCATGCTGAATGGGAGTGGAGAGACCGGCTCGGCAGGAGATGCCGTGAACTCCCAGAATTGCCTTGTTGGCGTTAACCTGGCTGATCAGCTGATTTGTAAAGTCTCCGTAGAAGGCATTTGACTGAGATTTAAAATGCCCCCCTGCAAGGACTAATTCAATGTCAGGGTCTTCGATCTGGCCGATGCAGCCGGCATTGTTTGTAATGATTTTGACATTTTTGCTGTTGATATAGCGGAAAATATGAAACGTGGTTGAGCCGCCGTTGATAAATACCGTATCTCCGTCATTGATAAGACCGGCAGCATACCGGCCGATGGCGTCTTTGTTTTCCAGCTCTTCATCGGATCTGCTGTTGTAGTTAACCTCCCGGGATATCCTTTTTACGGATATGGCGCCTCCGTGAGTTCGTTTCAACAAGCCGAGTTCTTCCATCATGGACAGATCCCGGCGTATGGTGATCTCCGACACTGAAAGGGATTTGCTCAGGTCCAATACTCGAATATGACCGTCACGCCTGAGAAGCTCCATAATCCTCTGCTGTCTGGCTCCGGGAGATTCTGTTTGTTTGGATTGATCGTTTTCGTTCATTCCTTATTATAGAGATCAGTTTAAGGAATCTGCAATAATTATTAGTATTTTTAAGATCTTTCTGGCTCAATATTACAGAAAATGATCGATTCCATTCCAATGGACAAAGACGGCCGGGATATTCCTGTTCTGATTTGTCTTCCCTGAATAAAATATTATCCCGTCTCTGATTTTTGCTGTTATGATTGGCAGTAGGTTTACTCAATGATAGGAGAACTTTGTAAATGGGAACAGGATATGGTTACGGAAAAACAATCCTCATTGGTGATCAGTTTGTGCTTTGGGGACTTCCGGCCGTCCTCTCGGCCATTCCGTTTTCTACGCGTTGTTCCGTATCCCCGGGAGAAAAAGGCCGGGGCTGGACCCTTGAAGACAGACGCACCGAGGTGCCCGGGTACAAGAAGGCCAAGGAAAAGGCCTGTCATATATCTTTTGACAGGATGATAGAGGTTCTGGGTCTTCATCTGGAAAGCCAGTCTCTCCATATTGAAGTGGGAGGAGATCTTCTGGCGGGAAGCGGAGTCGGTGCCAGCGCCGCAATCTGCGTCTCTTTTGTGCGTGCCTGTAATGCGGAATTCAATCTGGGATTGAGTAGATTTGAAATAAACCGGGCTGCCTGGGAGGGGGAATTCGCCTATCACGGTTTACCCAGCGGCCTGGATAACACGGTATCGACCTTTGGCGGTGTGATTAAATATTCCATACGGGAGGATGTAAAGCAGTTTGAACGCATCACCGTTACCGAACCGGTGGAAGTCGTTTTGGGAAACAGCGGAGTCACTGCAGATACATCTTCTCTGAAGGGCTTTCTGGAGACGCAGGATGATGAGAATCCGCCTCTGTTCTGTTCCCGTTTGAATCTGATTCGTTCGCAGATCGGGGAACTCGAAGCGGCATTGAAGAGTGGTGATTTGAAACGGACGGGACGGATAATGAGCGATAACCATGCCATTTTAAAGGATATGGGACTCTCTCATCAGGTTCTCGACGATCTGTGCTGCCGGGCTCTTGCGCTGGGAGCTGCAGGGGCCAAGGTCACCGGAGGAGGAAGGGGTGGTTATATGCTGGCACTCACCCCCGGTAAAGAGCTTCAGGCGAGAGTCGCCTCTGACTTTGAAGCCAGAGGGATCGCCACAATAAAAACCGTCATCGGAGGAATCCCCTGTGAAGAGGAGGGGAGGCAAGTACTGATCTGACATCCTCAGCTGTTATTTTAGCGATGTATATGCGGTATTCTTCAATGATTTGCAGTATACTATTAAACAGGCAGCTATCTGCAGTAGAGGAGAACCAACTATGAATATCCCCGATCAGATCAAACAGCATCTTGAATATATCATCAACAGCTCGGAAGAAGAGTGGGCGAAAGAGGAGGGCGCCTTTGACCGCCTCTGTGCGGTATGGGAGAAGAAGGAGGCCCTTTTTTCGGATCAGATCCGGCTTCTGGATATGGAGGAACTGAAGGAGATTCCCTCGGATGACGGGAGGGGGATGCTCTTCCTTACCTTTTCCGGTTCCCTGGTCAGCCTCGGCTGCGGAAGCGAGCGCTGGATGGAGTATGCCAGCATCAAGCTGCGGACCGATGTTCCCGATATTATCCGCTGTGATAAAACCTCTCTGACCGAATCAGCAGCATTCGGGAAAACCGCCAAATTCAGTGACGGTCCCCTGAAGCACACCTCCGCTCTCTACAGGATCGTTGTCTGTTCAAAGGACGTTCCGGAAAAAGAGCAGGAGAAAAGAATTCGCGAAGCGACGGTCTTTCTGACCAACTCTTTTATTCATCTGAACAGGGATCTGACTCTTCAGCTTGAGGGAGAAAACGGGGATCAGTTCAAGAAACAGAACATTATCGCCTATCTGGCACGCAAGAGCGGCCTGCCTCAGGCCAAGGTCCGTGAGATTACGGATGACTACCTGTCCATGCTGGAGACGGGAATGCTCCTGGGGAAAACGGTCTCCCTGGGGCGGATCGGGCGTTTTTCTCTCGGTTTCAAACCCCGGCGGAAAGCCCGGCTGGGGCGGAATCCCAAAAGCGGCGAAGAGATGACTATCCCCGCCAGGGAGGCTCACTGGAGTCCGGTCTTCAAGTTCTCCGCCCCCTGCAGGGAGAAGGCCGCCAGTCTGCCCGTTCCCGAAGAGAAAAATGAAGACTGACTTCGGTCCTGCCGTTCCTTTCGCATAGTCGCGTGAGGCGGAGGGATATGTAAATCTCTGTTCCAAAGGTTCCGCTTATGATAGAATGGAGGCAGTATTGAAGAGGTGTGCCCTATGAACTGTAAAAGCCTTCTTATGCCGATAGTTTTTTTAGCTGCGGTCACGGCTCTTTCTGCTCTGCAGACAGGTGACGAAGTGCCCGGTTTTTCCGTGGTTTCCGGAAATGGGAAAATTTTGATCCGTGAGGATTTGCGGGGGAAAACGGCGATCCTTTTTTATGAGGACCGATCCCGTCTGGATGAGAATCAGGAATTGAAGGACTATATCAAAGGTCTGAGTGACGGTAGGGACGGGATTCTGTCCGTCGTTGTTGCCGACTGTTCTGATGTGGGGCTGTTCAAAAAGATCTGGGAGGACCGGCTTATCGATCATTCCAGAAAAACGGGCTTTTCCGTCTATGGAGACTGGAATGGCCGGATGGGGAAATCATTCGCCTACGGAGATGACGCCCTCGCCTTCCTCATCATAGATACGACGGGCCGTGTGGTGTATTCAAATAGCGGTCCTGTCTCATCATCGGAGTTCGGCAGAATCGGGGAATTCCTTCACTGAGCTCCATGTTTCGCCTTCCATCACTGACAGATAAACAGACCCTCTTCTTTTACTTCCTCGTTCTTATTTTGTTGGGAACGGGGCTGCTGATGCTTCCCTCCTCCTTTGATAACGGCCGTCTGGAATTGCTGGACGCTCTGTTTACGGCAGTTTCCGCCGTCTGTGTTACAGGTCTTTCAACGGTCTCGACAGGAGACTTCTCCTTCTCGGGACAGATCATTATTCTCTTTCTGATTCAGGCCGGAGGTCTGGGATTCATCACCTTTTCTACCCTCTACCTGGTTTTTCCCGGAAGCCGTTTTTCTTTCAGCAATATGGCGATCATTCAGGAGTATTACGGCTCCGAGCATATTCAGAAGCCTGAGCGGATCATCAGGCGTATCCTGAGTTTTACCTTTCTCTTTGAGCTTGCAGGCATGGTGCTCCTTTATCTCGGAATGCGCCGGCAGGGGGTGGAGCGTCCCGTCTACTCCAGTGTCTTTCATGGGATATCGGCGTTCTGTAATGCCGGGTTCTCTCTTTACGATGACAGTCTGACCCGATTTTCGGCCAATCCTCTGGTCCTGACAGGGGCCTCTTTTCTGATCATCACCGGAGGCCTTGGATTTCTTGTGCACTGGAATATTCAACAGTACATATTCTCGAAAGGAAAGAAAAAACTTCTCTACCACAGTAAAATTATGCTGGTTCTTACGCCTGTACTGATTCTATCGGGCTTCCTGGTGTTCTTCCTGGTGGAAAGGCATCGCCTGTTCGGGTCAATGGATTTGACAGAAGCCCTGGGAGCGTCCCTGTTTCAGTCCATCACAACCAGGACCGCCGGCTTCAATACTGTTGATCAGGGAGGGCTTTCGCTCCCTTCCTTCGTAATGACATTCTTTCTGATGCTGACCGGCGGAGGATCGGGTTCCACGGCGGGAGGTCTGAAGGTGTCCACCATGTTTCTGCTCTCTCTCATCCTGGTAAAGGGCATAGATGACAAGGGGGAGATCCCTTTTATGAAGAGACGAATCAGCCAGGACCTTCTGAACAGAGCCTCTCTCTATTTTATGAAGGCGTCCATGATTCTTTTTATCAGTGTGTTTATGATCAGCCTTTTCGAATGTGTGCGTTGGAACAGCTCTATTGCCTTCCGGGATATTGTGTTCGAATGCTGTTCCGCCCTGGGGACCGTGGGTCTTTCCACGGGGATAACCTCCGATCTGACATCCTGGAGTCAGCTGGCGTTGATCTGTACCATGTTTGCCGGCAGGATCGGTCTGTTCGCAATAATCATTCCGGCCGTCCACAGCGAGTCGGTTTATAATATCCGCTATCCCGAAGGTGAGGTGTTGATAGGATGAGAAAACAGTTGGCCATAATCGGCCTGAGTTCTTTTACGAAACGTATCCTGGAGCAGCTGGAGTCCATGGACTGTGAGATTCTGCTGATTGATAAAGATCCGGAGATCATAGATGAGTATAAAGACAGGGTGCATCGGGCCTTTATCGCCGATGTGCTGAATGAGGCGACCCTGGGGAAGCTGGTTCCCCCTGCCATCGATGCCGTGATTATCGATCCCGGTGACAGGATAGAGGTTTCCATTCTGGTCACCAACTATCTTAAGAAGATGGGCATCCGCAAGGTTTTTGTGAGGGCTGAAACCGATGAGCATGGTGAGATCCTCAAGCTGGTCGGTGCGGATCATGTCGTATTTCCCAATCTTGAAGCGGCGATGCGTCTGGCGCCTATGCTCCTCTCTTCCCACCTTTTAAGCTATGTTCCCCTGAGTCCCGAGATGGTTCTGGCGGAGGTAAAGGCTCCGGCCGGAATTATCGGGAAGAAGCTGAAGGAGTTGGGGCTGCGGGATGAGATGAATCTCAATGTGGTCGGCCTCAGGGGGGATTTACACGGGCAGGGTTACGGTTTTGTTTCTCCCTCATACGTCTTTAAGGAGGGGGATATTCTTCTGGTCGCCGGTGCGGAAACGGATGTTATGAAATTCTCGGACAACAATACAGGGCAGGCTCGTAATGGCTTCAGCAGCCGCTTCAAGGGGCTGTTCAGCTAATATCACTTACCCTTTCAGAGGATTAATAAAAAAGCAGACCGTAAGGCCTGCTTTTATTATATGAACAGAAGGATGCGACCCTAAGGCCGCGTCCCTCCGGGATGCACATAACGACATCTTAACGTTAAGAGCCGAATTACATGATTTCTCCCATCTTCTTGAAGAACTCCCATCTGTGCTTGGCATCCGCTTCGGCTTCAGCAAACAGTGCCTCTGCTTCTTCGGGGGCCGTCTTGAGAAGGGCGGTATATCTTCTTTCGCTGCGGATGAAGTCCTGGTAGTTCTCTGTGGGCTCTTTGCAGTCCCAGCTGAACTTCTTGCCTTCTTCCATTTCGGGGTTGAAGCGATACAGAGGCCAGTAACCGCAGTCAACGGCTCTCTTCTGTTCAACCTGAGTCTTCATCATGTTGATTCCGTGGGCGATACAGGGAGCGTAAGCAAAAATGATGGAGGGTCCGTCAAATGCTTCGGCTTCCATGATGGCCTTCTGGGCATGGTTTCTGTTGGCTCCCAGTGAGATGGAGGCAACATAGCAGTAACCGTAGCTCATGGCCATGAGGCTCATGTTCTTCTTGCCCAGTCTCATACCGGCGTTGGCAAACTTGGCAACAGCAGCAATGGGGGTAGCCTTGGAGGCCTGTCCACCGGTGTTGGAGTATACCTCTGTGTCAACAACCAGGATGTTGACGTTCTTGCCGGCAGCCAGGACATGGTCAACACCGCTGAAGCCGATATCGTAAGCCCAACCGTCACCACCGATAATCCATACGGACTTGTCTACGAAGTAGTCCTGCAGCTCGATGATCTTGGCCATGGTTTCGTCCCCGGCAGCATCCTTGGGCAGGGCGGCCTTAACGGCGTCCTGAGCGTCGATGGCTTTCTGTGTCTTGTCTTCCCACAGCTCCAGAGAAGCCTTCAGGGCGGCAGTCAGTTCAGGAGTGGTTCCCGCGGCCAGCAGAGCGTCTACCTTTTTCTTCAGCAGTGTTCTGTTGGAATCAACGGCCAGTCTCATACCGAAACCGTACTCGGCGTTGTCTTCGAACAGTGAGTTACCCCAGGCGGGTCCTCTTCCCTGTTCGTTCTTGCAGTAGGGGATTGTGGGGAAGGTTCCGCCGTAGATGGAGGAACATCCGGTAGCGTTGGCTGCCACCATGTTCTGACCGCAGATCTGGCTGACCAGCTTCACATAGGGAGTTTCTCCACAACCGGCACAGGCACCGGAGAATTCGAAAAGAGGTCTTCTGAACTGCATTCCCTTAACGTTCTCTTCGGAAGATCCGTCGAGTGTGCCGTAGGGGAGGGGCTCGAAGAACTTCTCATTCTCGTGCTCGCCGGCAGCTCTTTCTTTCTCAAGGGTAGACCATACCAGAGCCTTGCTCTTGGCAGGACAGGTTTCGATACAAACACCACAACCCTGACAGTCGTCGGTGTAAACCTGGATCTTGTACTTGAGGTCCGCTTCCTTATCCTTGGAGGCCTTCAGGTCCACAACGTTGAAGCTTGCGGGAGCATCAGCCAGAGAGGCAGGAGTCATCTGCTTGGCGCGGATAGCGGCGTGGGGACAGGACTGTACACACTGGTTACACTGGATACAGTTGGCAGATTCCCAGTGGGGGACTCTGGGGGCAACACCGCGCTTTTCAAGCTTGGTGGTACCGGTGGGGAGAACTCCGTCGAAGCTCATGTGGCTTACGGGGATGTCATCACCTTTCTGGTGCATAACCTTTTCGATGATGTTCTTTGTGAAATCATCGGCATCTTCGGCAACCAGTCTTTCGGGAACGTAGGATTTGGTGATGGAAGCGGGAACTTCAACCTCGATCAGGGCCTCTCCGGCCTTGTCTACGGCTTCCCAGTTCATCTTGACGATGTCTTCACCCTTTCTGCTGAAGGTCTTCTTGATGTAGGACTTCATCAGCTCGATGGCCTGAGCCTCGGGCAGTACACCGGAGATTTTGAAGAATCCGGCCTGCAGGACGGTGTTGGTTCTGTTACCCAGTCCGACTTCCTCGGAAATCTTAAGGGCGTTCATGGCGTAGAACTTAACCTTGCGGTCGATGATGATCTGCTGCTCTTCCTTTGTCAGGCTGGCGAAGATCTCGTCGGCGGGAAGCTCGGTGTTCAGCAGGAATACTCCGCCTTCCTTGATGGGCCCGAGCATATCGTAGCGGCCGATGTAGGCGGAGTTGGAGCAGGCGACGAAGTCGGCTGCATCGATGAGCCAGGGCATGTTCACGGAGCTCTTACCGAATCTCAGGTGAGACGTGGTAACACCACCGGACTTCTTGGAGTCGTAAACGAAGTAAGCCTGAGCGTTCATATCGGTGTTGTCACCGATGATTTTGATGGAGTTCTTGTTGGCACCTACGGTACCGTCGGAACCGAGACCCCAGAACATACCGCTGAAGATATCTTCGGGAGCAACGTTGATCTGCTCTTTAACTTCGATGGACGTGTTGGAAACATCATCCTTGATTCCTACGGTGAACCCGTGGAAAGCCGCACCGTCGGCGTGATCGAAAACGGCCTTGACGTGTGAGGGGTTGAATTCCTTGGAGGAGAGACCGTAACGTCCGCCGATAACCTTAACGTCCTTATCCTGAAGAACAGTTACAACATCCTGGTACAGGGGCTCACCCAGGGAACCGGGCTCTTTGGTTCTGTCCAGAACGATAACGGTCTTGCAGCTTTCGGGCAGGGCACTGAGGAAAGCCTTGGCGCTGAAGGGTCTGTAGAGTCTTACCTTGATAAGACCGACTTTTTCACCCTTGGAAACCAGGTACTGTACAGTCTGGTCGATGGTGTCACAGGCAGAGCCCATGGCGATGATTACCTTTTCGGCATCGGCGGCACCGACATAGTCGAAGAGGTGGTACTGGCGTCCGATCTTGGCCGCCAGCTTGTCCATGTACTCCTGAACAATTTCGGGAACGGAGTCATAGATGTTGTTGGTGGTTTCACGGCCCTGGAAGTAAACGTCGGGGTTCTGTGCGGCAACCTTGACGATGGGAGCTTCAGGTCTCATACCTCTGGCGCGGAAGCGCTCGATGTACTCGGGCTCAACCATCTCTTTAATGGTGTCGTAGGAGATCTCTTCAACCTTCTGAATCTCGTGAGAGGTTCTGAATCCGTCAAAGAAAGACAGGAAGGGAACCTGGGTCTTCAGGGTGGCCAGATGGGCAACAACGGCCATATCCATAGTTTCCTGGATGGAGGCGGCTGCGGTCATGGCGAAACCGGTGTTTCTGGTAGACATAACGTCAGAGTGATCTCCGAAGATGGAGAGAGACTGAGCTGCCAGAGAACGGGCTGAAACATGAAAAACCGTGGGGATCATTTCACCGGCGATCTTGTGCATGTTGGGGATCATCAGGAGAAGACCCTGAGAAGCGGTAAAGGTGGTCGTCAGTGCACCACCGGAGAGAGCTCCGTGTACGGAACCGGCGGCACCGGCTTCAGACTGCATCTCAATAACATCGACTTTCTTGCCGAAGACGTTTTCGCGACCCTGGCTGGCCCAGGCGTCGGAATACTCTCCCATGGGTGATGAGGGAGTAATGGGGAAAATAGCGGCTACTTCACTGAAAGCGTAGGCAACGTGAGCTGCTGCGGCATTTCCGTCAATGGTAACCATTTTCTTTTCATTTGACATATGAGAAATCCCTTTAAAATAGAATAGTTTTGACCCCAACATGATAAAGGTTATAAAGAGCTATAGCAAGGGCTGAGCTTGTTTTGAACCTAAAAAGAGCTCAGGAAATGATGAGTTTTAAAACGATGTTTCTTTTTGTTTCCGTTTTGTTTTCAGCGGTAGAGCAGTCTCAGAAACTCCAGGCGGGAAAATCTGTTCTCCAGAGCTTTATCCAGGGCGCTGATATCCCTTTTTTTGTTATTTAATGTTGCGAAATTCGCTTCAAAGGATTCCATAATTGTTGTAAATGCCTTCCGGTAAGCCTCTTCCCCATATTTTTCGTATAACTGCCCCTCCAGGCCTCCTTCCGGTCGCCTCGGTAGATCGTTAATCTCCTTCAGCAGAGTCACGTTGAGCTGACGACACTCTCTTTTGAATCCGGAATCGGCGGATTTCTCAAGAAGACTGTATTGAGATGACGGCGACAGATAGGAGAATTCCAGAGTCTCCTCTCTCAGCAGGTCGGACAGTTCGTCTTTAAGCCTTTTCGCCTGTTCCCGGGGGAGCAGGGAAGCCAGCTCTTCCAGTCGTTCTAGGTAGGCTGTTTCCGTTTCTTTTTTCAGCTCCGCATCGGCGGGAACAGACAGGCTGTCGTAAAAGCACGAGCTTCCTCTTTTCAAGAGTCCGATAAAACCCTCCATAATATCCAGATACCTGGCTATCAGAGGTTTTTTCCATAAAAGGGCGTTCAGATACATATATCCAAACCCCTCCTGGACGGAAGATGAGAATATCAGATCGCTTCCGCTTATCATCTCCCTGTAGCTGATTCCCGCCTCCTCCGGCAGAGTCCCCGTTCCCCAGAAGCCGCTGACCAGTCCCCGGTGCCAGGCCTTTTCGCAGAGATCGGAGTAGACTTTCTCCTGAGGGGATACTCCGGGCAGGGTGAGGATAAGGTTGACCGGTTTCTCCAGAAGAGCGCAGAGGAACCCTCCTTCAAGCACATTCTTCCTTCGAATAGAACGTACGGGATAGAGCCAGAGTTCTCCGTCCGGATGAAAGCGGCCGTTCTCAGGCAGGCAGGCTGACAGTTTCTGTTTCAGATGATTCCTGTCCACCTGCTGTTCGGCAGGATTGTCTCCGGCGGGCACGGGATTTTCAAGAAGATGGATCCTGTCTTCATCCATTCCGGCATTTCTCATAATCCTGTAGTCCCTGACGTTGATGACGCAGTAGCGGAGGCTGGGGCTGTCGGGATAGAGGCTTCCTGTGATGTGATCTCTGAGTATTTTAAGGTTTCCGTAGCGGGCACATTCGGGATAGTCGTGGATCTGGTAGATGATCCTCTGCTTTCCCTCGCAGGCGATGCTGTTCAGAGCGCTTGTGAAAACCCAGTTCTTGCCCAGGTGGTAGTTGTGGACCAGCCAGACCGCGTCCGGCGAGCTGTAGCGTTTCAACAAGGTCTTTTTCAGCTCATCTGGTTCGGGAAGAGTCTCCTGCTCGCTTGTATAGTCCAGTTGCGGAAGCACTTCCAGGTTCATCGCCGGGACGGCGCCGCCGGTTTTCAGGCGCTCCATATGGTTTCGGATGGTTTCGAGGTTGGCGCTGCGGCCGCAGACTACCTTGAGTGAGCCTATGTTTTTCATGCCGGAGAACGCCGAGAGGGAGTGTTTTACAACGTCTGTCACTCCTCCGGGAAGCATGTGGTAGTGGAAAATAATCAGGTCAAGGGGACTGTTCATGGGGTTCTCCTCCTCTCAGCTGTCTGTCTCCTAATCATAGGATGGAAGTTTCCGGGACGCAAGGTTTATTCTTTTGCCTCTCATCATTGAAAAGAAGCTGTTTTCGCAGTAATAATTAAGTATGCCCCTGCTATTTATTTCCATGATTATTCTGATAAAAAGAGGATGAAGATGAACAAGCGAATCCTTCTGTATATGACTCTGAGCCTTCTGCTCTTCGCCTGCGGACCCGGAAAGGTTGACGCTCCGGTTGAAGAGAAGCCTTTGGTGCAGGAAACAGAGACGGCCCCTGCGTCCACGGTTCCGGCGGCAGCTGTAGAGCTGGCCGCAGAGACCGAGGGGCTGGCCGTGTTTGTGGCCGGAGACGTGTTTATACACCGTGACGGCTCTGAAGAATACCTGGAAATCGGAGAGCCCGTTTTTCAGGATGATGTTGTTGTGACAGCTTCGGACGGCTACTGCGAGATTCAGATGGGAGATATCGCCGTTGTCCGCGTGGAAGCGGATTCTGTTCTGGAGCTTCAGAGTCTGATGACAAGGGAAGAAGGAAGCCGAATGGCTGTCGAACTTGAGAGCGGTACAGTCCTCTGCAAGGTCAAAAAGCTTCTGGATGAAGACTCCTTTCAGGTTAAAACAAATACCGTTGTCTGCGGTGTCCGGGGAACTCAGTTCCGCGTCTCTTCAGACGGCGAGGCCGTAGATACCCTGCTGGCTGTAAAAGAGGGAGCTGTCGCTGTGACTCCCCGCAGCCTGGACCGGGTCAGTGAGTTGGCGGCGGAAGAGGACACTCTGAAAAATCTTGCCGCCGTGATCGAAGAGAAGGCTGTCGTCGTCGGAGCTGCCCAGGAGATTACCGTTAAGGCCGACAGCTTTGAAGAAATGGAAGAGTTGACCGAAATCGTTGAGGCCGTGGTCCGGAAGGTTGAGGAGAAGAAAAAGGCCAAAACCCTTCTGGAAGAGCAGGGGGCGGAGGCTGCGCCTGAAACTCTTACGGTTCTGGAAGAAGAGCTCAGTGCCCAGGTGGAAAAGCTGAGGGTCTCACTGGAGGCCACTCCCGAAGCCGTCGCCCCCGAGGTTCTTGAGGTTCAGGAGATCTCAGAGGAGTCCCGGGAAATCCTGGAGGCTACCGATGCCATGGAGCTGATTGAAATCCCTGTTGCTGCAAAGGCTGCGACCGCGGAAAAGAGTACCGAAGCGGCACCGAAACTTTATAATATTCAGCTTGATGTCGCTCCTGCTGAGGCCGTCATCACACAAAACGGCATCATTCTGGGGAAAGGGTCCTTTGCCAAAATCTATCCGGGGGGTACGTCTCTTCGATTTGAGATCAGCCTTGACGGCTATGAGACACAGGTTCTGGATATGGTTGCCGGAGAGGAGAGTGCAGGCAGCGTTAAGGTCGAGTTGAAAGAAACGGTTTCTCCCGAAGCCGCCCTGCCGGCTGCGGTGGCCGTCGAAACAGCGGCGCCCGCCGTTGAAAAACCTGTCGCAAAAATCGCAGTGGAAGTCCGGGTTGAGCCGTCTGACGCCGCTTTGAGCATCAACGGCAGTTCCGTGTCCGGCGGCAGCTGGTCGGGAGAGGAGAGTGAGGGCAGCACCCTGGAGATCTCGGCTTCCCGCAGGGGCTATGAACCCGGCTCCCGGAGTCTGACCGTTTCGGCTGAGACGGCTTCCTTCGTGATTCGGCTTAAACCGAGACCTGTCGAGAAGACAAGCTCTCTGGGGATCACATCCCCCGTCGGAATTATTTCTGAGAAGGGAGATCTCTTTGTAGCCGCCGATGGAAAGGGGACGGTCACGGCATTTAACAGAAACGGAAACGTTCTCTGGTCTCAGGGGACGGCCAATGCCCCCAACGCCAACTCCTCCCCTGTGGTATACGGCGGAAGGGTCTATTTTTCAGGAGCCTCGGAGCTGGTTGTTCTCAGCGCATCCGACGGTTCCGTTGTAAACAGAATCTCTCTGCCCGAGGAGCGCTCCCATATCTACGGACGGAGAGTCGTCGCTCTTGACGATAATCTGATTCTCCCGGCAAACAATGAGCTTGTCCTGATCTCTGCCTCCGGTGAGGATGTAAAATCCATTCCCGTAGCCGGCGGCTCCAGCATGTCTCCCGCCGTCTGGGGTGGAAAGGCCGTGCTGGCCGACAAGAAGGGGGCCCTCCTTGTGATCGATCCCTCCAGCGGCTCCGTCCTCTCATCGGTCCCAACGGCGGCAGTGCAGTCTGTGGCTCAGAGTCCTTCCATTTTCGGTGACAGGGCAGTATTCTGCAGCAGAAAGGGAATCGTCGCCGCCGTCGATCTAAAGCAGGGGACGGTACTCTGGGAACGGAATCTGGACCGCACCGTCTTTGCCGATGTGATTACCACCGACGAAGGTTGTTTCGTATACACGACGAAGAAGGAGCTTTTCGCCCTTTCCTGGGATACGGGTGAAGATCTTTACTCTCCCATGAGCGCCGTGAGTTCACTGCCCGGGTATGAAAAGGGGGAGTTTGTCTTTACCGATAAGAACGGTATTCTGAAGATTGTTGATGCGGGCAGCGGTAAGCTCATGAAACAGCATAATCTTGCAGAAGCATTTACGGCAAAGCCCATCGTTCGTGACGGCATTATTATCGCCGTTGGCAAAAGCGGGCAGTTCTACAGGATAGACAGGGAAGGAATTGTCGATTGAGGGAAGATTGCCCGGAGGATCGGTATTACTCTCCGTCCTTCGGGGCATATCTGTTCTTCAGGACATACTCCACCTGCCGGTTGTAGACGACGCTGTCTCTGGGGATGGATGAGGTTATCCAGACATTCCCGCCGATAACCGTATTCTCTCCTATCACCGTACCGCCACCCAGTATGGTAGCTCCCGAGTATATGGTGACATTGTCCTCGATTGTGGGATGACGCTTTTTATTGGCCTCTTCCTTTTTTACGCTCAGAGCCCCCAGGGTGACGCCCTGGTAGACTTTTACATTCTTGCCGATCACCGAAGTTTCCCCGATAACGACCCCTGTGGCATGGTCTATAAAGAAGGACTCCCCAATGGTCGCCCCCGGATGGATATCCACACCCGTTTTGCGATGGATATGTTCATTCATCATTCTCGGGATAAGGGGAATATTCATTTTATATAGCTCGTGGGCCATCCTGTGTACCGTAATGGCTTCAAGACCGGGGTAGGACATGATAATTTCCTCACGGCTTCTGGCCGCAGGATCCCCTTTCAGGGCCGCATTGACGTCTGTTAAGGCCAGCTCTCTGATCTGGGGAAGTTTCTTCAGAAAGCAGAAGGTCAGATCCGAGGATTCGGCTCCCTCCAGGCAGCTCTGCTGGGGCAGCCCGTCTCTGTAACGGAGACTTTTGGATATCTCATCGATCAGTCCCTGACTTGCCCGCATCAGTTTCTCGCCGATATTAAAGAGCAGCATCTCGTCTTCCAGATGCTCCTTCTCCTGGTAGCCTGGAAAGATGATCGACTCCAGAGTCATGATAATATCTATAATGCTCTGGCGTGAGGGGAGGTTGGGGCCGCTGAGGTTGTTGATCCCTTCGCTGGCGCGGAATGTCTTCATAATGTCTTTTGTGATGTTTTCAATTCTGTCCAGCACTGTCTTTCCCCCGTGGTTTCTGATTGAATTGTCTTCCTGCCTATCCGGAAACAGCATAAAATTCCGGAACTGGAAAACGGGATAGTTTTATGGGATTAACAATAGGGTCCGGTTTATCAAAAGTCAAGCTTCCGCTATGATGAAGCCCATGAGCTGCACCGGCGATTCACCACAGGAAAGACTCTCACAGCTAATAATGCTCTCTCCGGGAGAAGAGCGCTGGTTTCACAGTCTGAAGCCCAGACTCAGCTTCAGAAGCAGCCCCTATTTTCTGGAGTTGGCCAGGAAGCACGAGGGAATCCGACGGCAGATCATCCCCCGGGAGGAAGAGCTGCACTCCCTTCCCTGTGAGAGTTCTGATCCCCTTTCGGAGGAGCGTTTTTCTCCTCTTCCCAGGATGGTGCATCGTTATCAGAACAGGGTCGCCGTTCTTGTAACCGACCGCTGTGCCGTTCACTGCCGGCACTGTTTTCGGCGGGCTTTTACAGGGAAAGATCATCATGATCTGACGGTGGCGGAGCAGGAGAGGATCCTCTTCTACCTGAAAGAGCACGAGGAGGTCCGGGAAGTTCTGCTTACGGGGGGGGATCCCCTGATGCTGGGGGACAGCCAGCTTTTTGAGCTGCTGACCAGGTTCCGGGAGTGCAGAAGCGATCTTGTTCTCCGCCTGGGGACACGCATCCCCTCTGTTCTTCCCTGCAGGATAAGCCCTGAAACCGCCCGGGAACTGGGACGCTATGCTCCCCTTTGGCTTATCATTCACTTTAACCACCCCGCCGAACTGACCGAGGAGAGCCGGCGTACCCTGGCCCTGCTCAGGGAGAACGGAGTCCCCATGGTAAGCCAGACCGTACTGCTTAAGGGGATCAATGATGATGCCGGCACTCTGGCCGAACTTTTTCAAGGGCTTCTTACGGCGGGCGTGAAACCCTACTATCTTTTTCAGGGAGATCTGGCCGCCGGTACCTCCCACCTGCGGGTTCCCCTTTCCCGGGGCTGGGAGATAATGGATCAGCTGAGGCAGAGAGTCTCGGGACTGGCCCTTCCCCGATACGCCGTGGATCTGCCGGGAGGAGGAGGGAAGATCCCTCTGGACCGCAGCCTTCTGGTCGACGAGAACGAAGAGGGCTATGTTTTCAGAAATGGAGAGGGAGGGGAGTTTACCTATCCCCGGGAGGAATTATGAGCAAGGATAATCTGATGTGGAAGGACAGTGGAGAGGCTCAGCAGCTTTGGAAGGGGCCTATCTTTTCGATCGACCAGGTTCCCCGTATCAATCCTGCCGGGAAGGAGCAGGCTATGATCGTCTGCCGGGTTCCCAACTGGGTGACCGTTATTCCCGAGCTGCCCGGAAAGGGCGAGAAGGAGTTCCTGATGGTCCGGCAGTACCGGCACGGCAGCGGCCGGATCTCCTGTGAGTTCCCCGCCGGCATTGTTGATCCCGGAGAAACGGATCTGGAAGCGGCTGTCCGGGAGCTTCGTGAGGAGACCGGCTTCAGCGCCGACGAGATGGTCGAGATCGGCAGTATCAATCCCAATTCCGCCTTTATGAGCAACCGTTCCACCACATTTCTGGCCAGGGGACTGAAGAGGACCCATGAGCTGGAGCTGGACGAGAACGAGTTTCTGGAGTGGAACAAAGAAAGCTACAGCCATATCCTGGAAAACATGGGTCATGGCGAGTATGACAATGCCATCATGGTGCAGTGCTGGTACTGGTATCTGAGGCACTGCAGGCTTGTCTAGTCAGCTGCGCTCCCGGTATCCGGGAGTTGAAATAAACAATATTTCATGTTTCTATAACGGATCGTCAATGAAGAGGGAATCGTTACCATGAAAAAGCAATATTTAATGCTGTCTGTCTTTTTGTTTTGTGCTTCAGGAATATTCCCGGGAGAGCTATTCAGTTCTCTCTACCTGGATTACTACCGCTATACGGATCTGATCGGAATCAGTGAAGCCGATACCCTGGGTTTTCATACCTATTCCGGCAATGAGAGGGATTACGGCAGCAAAAGGCACCCCTGGGCTGAGCATATGGGGCAGAGACGGTCCATTGAAATAGCGGAAAACAGCCGCATCGAAATCGAGCCAGCTACAGCGGAACTCTCCTATAATTCATTCAATCTGACCAGAGGAACCAACGACGGACTGAAATGGCAGGGGAAAGGATTGAACAGTTATCTCTCTGCGGGAGTCTCCTTTGACAGTCCCTACCTCTCCGTTTCCCTGCTGCCAGAGTTCGCCTCCGCGGAAAACCAGGAGTATGACATATACAAAGACGATGACGACTACTCCTATCTCTATTCCGGCATAGACTACCCCACCCGTATGGGAGACGATCCCTACACACAGTTCTCCCTCGGTCAGAGTGAGATCAGAGGGCATTACGGTATTTTCACAGCGGCCGTTTCCCATGAAAATATGGTCTGGGGGCCTGCGGTCTTCAATCCCCTGATCATGAGTGCGGCGGCCGAGGGCTTCTATCACACCGAACTGGGGATCACCAGGACAAAGACGAAATGGGGGACCTTTGAAGCCCGTATTATCAATGGTGGGGTTCTGGAGGAGTCTGATTTCTTCAACTCCGACAGCGATGACGACTACACTTACTTCACCGGTTATATGCTGGCCTGGCAGCCTTCTTTCAGTCCGTTCTTTACAGTCGGTATCAACCGCACCCTGATCTGTAACTGGGATGATGTCAATGGAACCGCATTGATCAATCTGTATAATTTTTCCTATGTTGATGAGTCCCTGGGAGGGACAGATAAAACCGATCAGAGGGTGTCTCTCTGGCTCGACTGGAAGTATCCGGATAATGGAACAAACCTCTATCTGGAAATTTTCAAGGAAGATCATTCCGAGCAATTTTCTTCATTGCTTTACTACCCGGATCATACGGCAGGCTTTACCTTCGGGGGGCAGCAGGTCTGGCCTCTCAGCAGGATGAGAGGGCTTTCCCTGAATGCCGAGTATACCTGGATGCAGCTCGGCAACTCCTATCAGCTGAAGAACAGGGACGGGACAACTTATTATCGTCACCATATAGCCCTTCATGGTTATACACAGAAGGGGCAGCTGCTGGGAGCTCCTTCAGGACCGGGGTCGGATGCCCAGAATCTATCAATAACCTATTTTGATCATTGGGGGCTTCTTAAATTTTACGGTTCCAGGGTCAATTACGATAAGGACTATGTTTTTCAATATTTCGAAGATCAGGACAGGCTGAATGTAGAGCTGCGAACAGGGATGTCCTCACTATTTTTTCTTCCCCATGGGATAGAGCTGAAGCTGGACTTCTCTTACCTTCTGGTAGCGGGACAGGCCTTCGCCTACGGTAGTTTTGATAATGGTTTATCTGTAACCACAGGACTCACTTACAGGTATTAGTTAATATTGAGTATTCAAAATCATAGTGTTATTATTTGGCACTAATATATATAAGTCTTGAATGCTTCGTTCTAAAAGACATTACAGAGTGATCTCTCGAGACGAAAATAAGAGGCTGGGAAGCGTAATATGGTGAAAATTGGATATACCACCGGGGTTTTTGATCTGTTTCATATCGGGCACTTGAATATTCTCAGAAATGCCAAACTGGAGTGTGATTTCCTTATCGTCGGCATTACCACTGATGAGCTTTGTATCGAACAAAAAGGTAAAACTCCGATTATCCCTTTTGAAGAGCGGATGGCTATAGTTGAAAGTATTAAGTTTGTGGATATGGTTGTTCCCCAAACAAGCTACGATAAAATGGAAGCCTGGCAGAATCATAAATTCAATATCATGTTTGTCGGGGATGACTGGAAAGGAACAGACAAATGGAATGCTCTGGAAAAGGACTTTGAAAAAATTGGAGTCGGTATCCACTATTTTTCCTATACCAAGCAGACCTCCAGCTCCAAAATCCGAGCCATTGTCGATACCCTATACAAAAAGCAGAAACAGGATAGGAACTAATGAATAAAGTACTGTACTTTCTGGCTGATCTTAAAGAGAAAAAGAAGTCCTTCTCCATTGCAGGAGGGGGGCGCTTGGCTTCTCTGTATAAGAGCGGTATGAAATATATGGATAAGGGGAAGTATGACGACGCTATTGTCTGCTTTCAGAAAGGCTATGACGAGATACGGGAAAAGGATGATTCCACTGCTTTTAAACTGCATCAACTTTGGCAATATCGCCTGGAACAGGCTCGGTTTATGGCTGGTAAACCCGACGTTGAGGATCCTTTTTTTCATTGTAAGTCAGAGCCTGTCGGACGATACGATGGGAAAGAAGGGGGCCGGTTCAGTTTAACGTGGACTCATAAGGGATTGAATTTGTCCGGGGTTTCCGGAATCAAGGCTAAATCTGTCCGTGTTTTCATCGATAACGTGATGATCAGGGAGTTTCGGATAAGAAAAGGACGGTTTCTGCCCGGAAGCTTCCGTTTTCTCATGTCCCGCCCCCTGGTCGGAATCTTCCCGACGGAATGTACACTAACCCTTTCTCTTTCTACAGGGGAAATCCTGACCTATCGGAAGAGTGACAGTGTTCATCTGACAGTCCCCCATGGTACGGGTGAACTCTTCGCAAAGTTGGATTCCGGTATCAAAGTCAATAAAAAGGGGATGCTCACCGCATCAGAAGAAGACATAAAGAAACGTCAGGAGCGGTATCTGGAGCTTTATAGATGGGCAAATTCCTTCTTTCAGGAGAAACTTGGCAAACCCCTTTTTATACTCTATGGAACCTTGCTCGGATTTTATCGGGGAGGTGACTACATCCCCGGTGATGATGACTTTGATGCAGGATACTTCTCCCTGAAAAACAGTGCGGCTGAAGTTAAGACAGAACTGAAAAAACTTGTTGTCGAGATGGTTCTGGAAGGAGCCTACTGCAATGTAAACCGCAAGGGTAAACTCTTCCGTTTCAGACTCTCAGAAGATGATCCTTCCGTTCATCTGGATCTCCGTCCCGTTTGGTTTGAAGAAGGCTCCATCTGGCTGCATAAGCAGGCATGTCTCCCTCTTAAGCCCGAGGATTTTCTTCCTGTCCAAAATGGGACTCTCAGGTCTGTAGAAATCATGTATCCGGCAAATCCGGAGGCTTTTCTGGAAGCCTATTATGGAAAAGGCTGGAAAGTTCCGGATCCCAGTTATACCAACTCCTCAGTGAGTATTCCCGATTCTGTGATCGAAAAGCTTAGAAGTATCTGTATTTCTCCTGAGGAATTCAGTGACATGTCGGCAGAGATTGATGCGCGACGGAAAGACTATCCTGGGGCGGGGAAATTGGTTTCAATGGGCAGTCAAAGTCTCTATCCTTTGGATGAATATGAGGCCCTTTGCGGCTGGTAGGGTTGATAGAAGGATAAAAATGCCAAACTTGTAATATAGTGAGAGTGCTCTATTGGCAATATTTTTTTAATGGTAAGGACACGTAATGAGTGATGAAAAAGTGACTGAAGATCAGCTTGATCTTTTTAAGATTGTAATTGAAATACTCAATGATCTGGAAATCTCTTATTGGGTGGATCAGGGATCGTTACTTGGAATTGTCAGGCAGAATTCTTTCCTGCCCTGGGATCATGACGTTGATCTCGGTATCTGGCAGCCGGACTACATGAAGCATAAAAAGGAAATCCATAGGATTCTCTCTGATTATGGGGCCAGGATTACTTTTCTTCCCTATGTGACAAAGATTAAATATTCTAAAGGGGATAGAAAAAGTATCCCCGTTAATATAAGGCTTTATCACAGAGAAGGGGGGGCTGCCTATTCAGAATTCTGGTCCTATACG
This sequence comes from Oceanispirochaeta sp., assembly GCA_963556075.3. Lineage (GTDB taxonomy): Bacteria > Spirochaetota > Spirochaetia > DSM-2461 > DSM-2461 > Oceanispirochaeta. Next base: position 2,286,552 of record CAUVYB020000002.1, read on the forward strand.
GATCTTTCGAAAAAATCTGATAAAGAAAATGCCGGCTATCTCAGGAATATGAACAGAAGTGTTAAGCTGAGAAAGTTCTGTCAGAAAACGCCTTCTGTAAAATTTTTCCTTTCACCGCTTTTAGGATTGAATCATCTCTTCTTTCTCTACATGAAGGAGATGCGGGAGACTCTCAAAGACAGAAGGGTTGTGTTCCGGGTTTCCGAGGACTATTTCCTATCCCTTGAAAAACGTGAAGTCTACGGGGTGAACGTACTTGTACCGGAAGATCCGGAAAGCTATATCGCCCTGAAATACGGTGAAAGCTGGCGGGAGCCCAATAAAAACTGGGTGTGGTATACAGATGACGGGGGCAGTTACAGTATTCACTACTTTAAAAGGTCTCTGTTCAATCGACCCCGGCACTTCGTTGTCTCTGATTATCAAAGACCTTCCGATGATTTAAGGGAGTAATTAAAAAGCGCTCAGCCGATTCGGTGAGCGCTTTTTTCATCTTGATATCTCAGGGCAATCCAGGAAATCAGTAGAGAGGATCAAGCATCTGCTCAACCGCTTTATCGTCTCTGATATTGTCGTAGTCCTTCTTTGGGGTTTCCCAGTCCTCGCCGAAACGGTACGCCAGATAGGCTCGGCTGTCTTTCGGGACCTTATATTTTCGATTGTTAAAATCAATATAATCCAAGTCATCCGTAAAATGGGCCGGAGCCGACTTGAGGGCTCTGTTTCTGATGGACCAGTACATCTTGTCATTGTGTCTGATCTTTACAAATATATCGAGTTGTGCCCATCCCGGGAGAACGAAGAGTCTGCGGCTCTGTACTTTTATTAAACGGATCTCTCCCTTCTTCAAGGGATGAGCATCCGCTCTGTTTCTTACCAATTCTACTCTGTAACCGTATTTGAAGCGGAATGATTTCAGCTGTTTCTCAATCCGGGGCAGGTCTTCCATCCGTATGGTTATGTCCACATCATGATCCCAGGGGAGTAGGCGGCCTTCTCTTACTATGCCCAGGAGAGTCCCGCTTTCCAGCCAGTAATCCACTTTGTTATTATCCAGAAAATCAATGACCCTGTCAGTGAGCTTCAGTGTCTTCCTCAGTACCCGGCCTTCCAGTGGTTTCTGTGTATTATGCAGATAAGCGGAAATAAGCTTATGCAGAAAAGAAATCTGCCTATCGTTTTCTCTAGCGTCCCGCCAGATCTTTTTCAAAATATGAATTCTCATAGAACGCAGTATACCGTTATTTTCCGATTAATTGAAACCTGGAATCCTATTCTTAAGATACGGGAAGGGGGGAACCTTCATTACTTTAAAAAAATGCATATCATAGAAAAATCCTACTGCATTATTAAAAACATTATGGTAATATCATTTCTGAATTTCCAGGGCTTGTTTATTTTAAATGGAGTATTTATTTAAACCGCTTTCAGTAAGTTTTGAATCATATACAGGTACTGACGTACCGGGAGAATCTGCATGAAAAGAAAGATACTATTATTTGTACTATTTGTATTTATTATCTCAGGAGTCTCGGCGGCTCCCCATCAGCTGTCTGTTCCTCTGAGCGATCCTGTCTACCATCTGCTTGACTCGGGAAGGCTGATGGGGATGTTCCCCTCCTTAAGTTATGCCAAGCCCTATTCCCAGGAGCAGGTGATAGATCTGCTTCGCATCATGCTTCGGAAGACTGACAACTCCGATGAACGGGCCCTTATCAAAGAGTATCTGGCGGAACTTCAGCCAGAAAGGAATCCCGATCTCTTTTCTCATGCACTTGAAACCGGCCGGATCCCCCTCAAGTCATCGGATATCGCGGACTTTGAACTGGGGGCCACTTTTGCCACATCCTTTAATGTCGGTCTTGATGATCCGGATAGTTATGATCAGAGAAATGTTTTCACAGCACTCTTTCAGGGGAACCTGACCGATCACTTCTCCTACAAGATGGATATCGGTCTGCGATATGACAGACTGAGTTCCGATGCCTGGGCTCCCTACACCTACAGTACCCCCGGAGAGGGATTTTATATAAGCTACAATACGGATTCTCCCATCGGCTACTCCGACGGAGAGAACAAAAGCTACTCCTCCAGTTACAATACTTCACCTGAAATGGCCCTCTCTCTTCTGGATAACCATGTCTATCTCAGATGGGGCATGATAGACAGGGACTGGGGGCCTGGTGAAGGGAATATACTCCTTTCTGAGAATGCCCGGTCCTTTGACGCCATCGAGGGTACCTTTAACTTTACTGACAGCTTCGGCCTTGTGTTCCTGACGGGAACCCTGACGGACTGGGAAGAGGATGAGAATTTTCAGAATATGCTGACCAGCAGCAGAATGGAATTTCACTTCCCCCTGGGGATCGATGTGTCTCTGAATCAGAGCGTTATCTGGGTTAAGCGTTTCGAACTGGGCTATTTGAATCCCTTTATGAATAATATCGTCTATCAGAACACTCTGGGCAATTATGACAATATGTACTTTGGCATCGAGATGGCCTGGAATTTTATGGAGGGCTATCAGCTTTACGGAAGCTACACCGCCGATGAGATGCGTTACTGGACCCCGGACAAATGGTTCAAGGAAGTCCGGAATATCTTTGCCTTGCAGGGCGGTCTGAAAGCCAAGGTCCCCGGCCTGCCTTTTACCTCCGTAACCCTTCAGTACACCAGGCTCGAGCCCTTTTTCTATACCCACTATCCCCAGAAATATCCGACTTATACGGACTACTATAACGATGACGAAAAAACCAAAATGTACACCTACTATGCCAATAAGGGAGAAAATCTCGGATACAATCTGAATCCTGACAGTGATGAATTTCTTCTCTCTGTCAGAACCGCGGCATTCAGTAATCTTCTGCTGGAGTTCACCTACAGTTTCATCACCCACAGTGACCAGTACGGGACCTCAATCTACGACTATATAGACTATGACGACTACGAAGACGGTTTGTATGATACAAAGAACCATACGGGCAATCTTATCGAGAAGATCAGCACGCTCACACTGGACTGTCGGTGGGATGTTCCCGATCTTCCCGTCACTCTGCTGGGCGGTTATTCGGTGGCCTTCGGTGATATCAGAGATTCTTCCGATGACAACTGGGATGACTATGTGAACAATTACATCTCTCTTGGGGCTGAATTTTACTACTGATCATGAAAAAGATAATCTCATTACTCCTGCTCACACTGAGTCTGGGTGGTTTTCTGGAAGCCGAATCGTATGCGGGCGGGGTGTTTGCCCCGCTCCTGAACTACAACAGTTCCTATGACAAAGATCAGGATTTGCCCACCCTGAATCAGCTTTATGAGTGGTATGATACACCCTCCTTCCTTGATCTTTACCTGGATCTGGATCAGGATAATCTCCGTGTTTTCACCCAGCTGGACCTCCATACGGACCTGATGGTGGATCTTCATCATGACACCTTCTCAAATTTGCCTTACATAGATCGTAACGGTAATTTTTATATGGATCCCAATATCCCGGATGTCGGGTATATCGAGTGGCAGGACCAGGGGCTCCTTCTTTCCGGGGGCAGAAGAAAAATACAAATTGGCCCTGGTGCCTATGCCCTCGGACTGGCCGGTTCGGCGCCCTATTTTGATCACCTCGCTCTGGGAAAAGAGTTCTCCATGAAGAAAAGCTCTCTGACCTACTACTTTACGGCCATAGCGTCTGACAGAAAGGCCATGGAGAAGGTCACAAAGAGTGGAGTAGGGGAAGAAACCCCGTATAAAACACTGTTTACCCATAGCTTTATGTGGCAGACGAACAGGCTTATTGTCGGTCTGTCCGAGTATAATCTTATCTATGAGCAGCAGCCTAACCTACAGGATATGGGATTTACAACTTTCTATCATGCCTTTTATCAGGACTATCAGAATGTGATGGATGAGCTTGTCGTTGTGTATAAAGCCGCTTCGGACCTTCAGGTCTACGGTTCCTTTATAATGGACGATTACAGCATGGCCATCGAAGATTCTGACAGTAATCCCAGCGGCATGGGACTGACATTCGGTGTACGCTGGAAGCACGGGAAGGCCGGAAGCAATATTTCTGACAAGTGTAACAGCGCGTACAGCCATATACTGAGTGTCGGATCTTTTAAAGACTCTCCCGGGAAGCTGGAACTCTCATTTGATTTTATGTGGGCCAGCAAGTATCTCTACAACAGGGATGTGGAAGCTGGTAAGTTTACCAATCCCATGTACTACTCCTGGGAGTATGAACGGGAAACCATGAATACCTTTTATGGTGCTCTCTACGGTCCCGATACGGTCACCTCCAAGATCTCGGCCCGATGGAATAACGGTCCGCTTTTGCTGAATGCCTCCCTGGAGTGGCTGGCTTCCGGTGCCGAAGGGATCGATATCTCCTATGAGCCCCCTTACGAGAACGCTTATGTCCTGGAGGGACCTGTGACTCATACCGTTATGTTTGATATCGATACGGAGTGGTCCCTCAGTGAGAAAAGTGCGCTGCTGGGTAGTGCCGGGTTTGATATTCAGGAAGATGATTTCGATTTCAACTTCGGATTCGGATACAGACGGATTATGTTTTAAGCCTGTTTCTTCTTAATTTTAGTATATAATGAGAGACTGGCAATTCTCGAGTATAAAGGACGGAAAATGAAGAAAATATACGTGGCTCTCGCAGCCGACATTATCCACCATGGTCATATGAATATATTAAAAGAAGCCGATAAGTACGGTGTCATCGTTGTCGGCCTGCTTACTGATGAAGCTATAGCCTCTTACAAAAGGCTTCCGCTTCTGAATTACGAACAAAGACGGCAGATCGTGGAAAATATCAAGGGCGTGGTCCAGGTTATTCCCCAGAATACCCTGGACTATACCGAAAACCTTGAAAAGATCCGTCCGGATTATGTCATTCATGGGGATGACTGGAAGACGGGAATCCAGAGACATGTCAGGGACAAGGTTATTGAAACTCTTAAGCAATGGAACGGAGAGCTGATAGAACTGCAGTATACTGAAGGAGTCAGCTCAGGCAGTATGGAGCAGGAGCTTCGAAAAAAAGGGACGACGGCCGAAGTCCGTCTGAAAAGTCTGAGGCGTCTTCTGGAACTCAAGCCCTTTATCAGGGTCATGGAAGCTCATAACGGTTTAACGGGTTTGATTGTGGAGAATGCCCGTGTCGAGAAGGATGACCAGGTTCGGGAATTCGATGCCATGTGGGTGTCCAGTCTCTGTGATTCAACGGCAAAGGGAAAGCCTGATATTGAATTGGTAGACCTTACCTCACGGTTGGATACGATTCACCAGATTATGGAAGTGACCACCAAGCCTATGATCCTTGACGGCGATACTGGTGGTCTGATCGAGCATTTTGTATTTACCGTTAAAACTCTGGAAAGGCTGGGCGTCTCAGCAATTATTATTGAAGATAAGGTCGGACTGAAAAAGAACTCTCTTTTCGGTACCGATGTCCAGCAGACTCAGGACAGCCCGGAAAACTTTGCTTATAAAATTTCCGAAGGAAAGAAAGCTCAGGTGTCTTCTGATTTTATGATAATCGCCAGGATTGAAAGTCTTATTCTGAAGCAGGGAGTCGAGGACGCACTTTTGAGAGCCAAAACCTATGTGAAGGCCGGCGCAGACGGGATTATGATCCACAGCAAGGAGAAGTCTCCCGATGAGGTTCTTGAATTTATTAAGCGCTTCAGAAAGGAGTCTTCTATTCAGGTTCCCATAGTCGTTGTTCCTTCGTCTTACAATACAATAACGGAAGAAGAACTCTCTGATGCCGGTGCCGATGTGGTTATTCATGCCAACCACCTTATCCGGAGTGCCTACCCGGCCATGAAAAAGACGGCGGAGATCATTCTTGAAAACGGACGCTCCAAAGAGGCTGAATCTCTTACCATGCCGATCAAAGAGATCCTCAATCTCATTCCCGGAGGGCAGTAACGATGATATCTCCCAGATTTTTCTATGATACACTGAATGAAAATGGAATAGACTTTTTCACTGGAGTCCCCGATTCTCTTCTTAAAGATATATGCGCTTACATCACGGATCATACGGATGACAGGCACAATATTATTGCCGCCAACGAAGGCTGTGCCGTAGGACTGGCCGCCGGATATCACCTGAGCACCGGAAGGACCGGTCTGGTCTATATGCAGAACTCCGGACTGGGAAATGCGGTGAATCCCCTGTTGTCCCTGGCTGACGAAGAAGTTTACAGCATCCCTCTCCTTCTGATGATTGGCTGGAGAGGCGAGCCGGGGATAAAGGATGAGCCGCAGCATGTGAAACAGGGGCTGGTGACTCCCGGGCTGCTTAACACAATGGGGATTCCTTTTCAGATTCTTCCTGAGGATGAGGCGGCTCTGCCGGCGGTTATGGAAAAGGCCGTGAGCTACATGAAATCAAGAAAGGCTCCCTATGCCATCCTTGTCAGGAAATCCACTTTTGAGTCCTATAAACTTCAGACTGCTGTTCAGAGCTCCTTTGATATGATCCGGGAAGAGGCATTGGATCTTGTTCTTTCTCAGCTCGGTGAGAAGGATATTGTTGTCTCCACCACAGGTAAAACATCCAGGGAAGTATTTGAAATACGGGAGAAGCTGTCCCAGGGGCATGAGAAGGATTTCCTTACGGTGGGCTCCATGGGCCATGCTTCCCAGATTGCCCTGGGAATGGCAGTCTCGGGAGATCCAGGCAGGAATGTTTTCTGCCTGGACGGGGACGGGGCATTCCTTATGCAGATGGGAGGTCTTTCTTCCGTTTCAGGGCTTAAACCGGAAAACTTCAGGCATATTGTGCTGAATAACGGGGTTCATGATTCTGTAGGAGGTCAGCCAACCACGGCAATGAACCTTGATCTGCCTGTTATCGCAAAGAGCTGCGGTTATACCTTCATGGAAACGGTAGACTCCGCAGAGGGGCTTAAAGACTCTATGGCGAGGATGAGACGGCATCAGGGGCCGGCATTTCTGGAAATCAAGGTGAATAAAGGCGCAAGGAAGGATCTGGGGAGACCTACGATTCCCCCGGCCGAAAATAAGATTCATTTTATGAAAAATGCCGGGGCTCTGAAATGAAAGCTGTTATTTTGAATTCCGGAACCGGATCAAGGATGGGATCCCTTACGGACAACAATCCCAAGTGTATGGTCAATCTGGGGGGCGAGATGACTATTCTCTCTCACCAGATCGCCAGTCTGAAGGCATGCGGGATCGATGAGTTTCTTATTACAACTGGTCCTTTTCCCGGTATGATTTCCGAATATCTGTCTGAAATGTTTCCTGATACGGATATCTGTTATGTGGAAAGTACGCTGTATAAGACAACTAATTATATATACTCCATGTATCTGGCCGATTCTCAGCTCAGAGATGATATTCTTCTTCTCCACGGCGATATAGTCTGTGCCGAGGATCTGTACAGAGATGTCCTGGCATCCGATATGAAGGACACAGTAATCATTGATTCTTCAGCCAGGTTGCCGGAGAAGGATTTCAAGGGAAGAATTTCCGGGGATGGTTTTGTCTCCCGCATCGGGATTGATCTGGATGGCTCTGACTGCCGCTTCCTGCTTCCGGTATACAAACTGTCTAAATCCTTTATGGAATCGTGGATGGATGAGATTCGGCTCTTCAAAGAGCGGAATGATCTTAAGGTTTATGCCGAGAATGCATTGAACAATCTGCTGCCTGAAAAACTTCGGTTGAAGCCATTTGATAAAAAGGGCCGGTTCTGCATGGAGGTCGATACTCTGGAAGATCTTGAAACGGCGAAACGGGGTCTCAACTGATGATCTTGAATGCCCTGGGAGAATTGGCTGAAATTGTAAAGAACTATAACAGTATATTTCTGGTGACAGGGAAATCATCCTATAGCGCCTGCGGGGCCGAGGAGGCCTTGGGTTCTTTGTTGAAAAACAACAGGGTAATCCGGTTCTCGGACTTCAGGGTGAATCCCAAGCTTGAAGATGTAAAACGGGGAATCGCCCTTTTCAGGGACGGTAAGTTTGATCTGATCATTGCCGTGGGTGGCGGAACCGTTATTGATACGGCGAAGCTGATAAAAACCCTGGCCGTACAAAAAGGACGTCCCGAATCCTACATCAGAGCTGAAAGATCTGTTGAGACATCTTCCATCCCTTTGGTCGCCGTTCCAACGACATCCGGCTCAGGAAGTGAAGCCACTCATTTTGCTGTCGTTTATATTGGCGGTAAGAAATACTCTCTTGCCCATCAAAGTCTTTTACCGGAGCATATCGTACTCGATCCGGAACTCACCATGACCCTGTCGCCCTATATGACGGCCTGTACCGGTCTGGATGCCCTTTGTCAGGGAGTGGAGTCGTTCTGGAGTGTAAACTCAACGGCAGAGTCACGAGAAGATTCCAGGAAGGCCGTTAAAAAGGTGCTGGATAATCTTATTCCGGCAGTAAGGGAGCCGAACCAAGCGAACCGCAGGGAAATGGCGGAAGCCGCGTATCTGGCCGGAAGGTCCATCAATATCACAAAAACTACGGCTCCCCATGCGTTTTCCTACTTTATGACCTCCCGTTACGGTCTGGCTCACGGGCATGCCGCCGCCCTGACTCTCGGACAGTTTATCAGGTGGAATTATCCGGATGAGGGAAAGGAGCTGTCAGACAAACGGGGCAGAGATTTTCTCAAAGATATAATGGATGAAGTCCTCTCTCTCTTCGGGGCTGCCTCGGCAGAAGAAGCAGCTGAGAATGTGTACGCTCTGATAGAGAACTGTGGTCTGGATAATAGACTGGAAAGTGTAGGATTTAAAGATTCTGAGGAGATAGGGCTTTTCTTTGATTCGGTAAACCTGGAACGTCTGGCAAACAATCCCGTCAGGATTGATGCCCGGGCAATCCGTAAATTGTTATTCCCGGGATCAATCTGAAAGGATTTCTAAAGTACTTCTTTTATTTCATTCCAGATTCGTTCTGAAGACTTTCCATCGATGATATCGTAGAACTTCTTCAGAACTTCATTTCTGGCGTCCACATAGTCATCGTTTCCATCTACAAGGACCTTTTGTATCTCTTTTGTTAACTCAGGAGTTGTGTAACACTTCTTTCCGGGAGTTACGGTCTCATAGTCAAACTGAAGGGGACGCTCTGTGTTGACGTAGTGATCATAGTCAAAGGGGAAGAAAACCACCGGCTTTCCCTGAACGATATAATCTACAAAGATAGAAGAGTAGTCTGTGATCATCAGATCGATATGAGCAAAGAGGGGATAAACATCCTTGTACTTATTATATTCAATCATATTGCCAGCGTTAGAAATGTCGTACTGATGCTCTTTTCTGGTTTTCTGGTGGTATTTGAAGATGATAATGAGCTTATTTTTTTCGGCAAAGCTATTCAGCCCTGCAATATCCATGGCTTCCTTGGCCGCATCATATTCTGCCGAAGGATGTCTGTGGGTGGGTGAGTAGATAACAAGCTTGTATCCCTGTTTCTTGTAGTCCAGAGCCTTATGGAAAGTATCAGCATCCGCTCCGGCCAGGTAGGGTTCACTGTCTTCCACAAAGAGGACATCGTTTCGTGGCTGGCCGTTGATGAGGATTTTCTTGTAGTTAAACGCATGGGCTCTGGTTTCAACCTGAACCTGAGAGTTCATACAGAGGATATCGTAGCAGGGATGCTGCCCAACGATGTCAGATATCTTTTTGATAAAGGAACTCTGTTTCTGCAGTCTTGGTTTGAGTTTTCCTACCGTTTTCATGCCGCTGCCGTGCCACAGCTGAAATTTCGCCGTTCTGATCAATAGTTGATGGCGGAGCTTTCTGGCCCACTCATTCCCGTCAACCACAACCGCCTGTGTCCGCAACAGGGTCAGAAACGTTGAAGCCCTGAAATAATAGAGAACAGGTAGATCAGCGGCTTTCAGTTCGTCCCGGATTTTTTTGCTTTCCGTCAAAAAATAGATTTTCGTATCCCCAAGGTCCTTCCTGTTGTTCAGATACAAAAACAGGTATTTCAAATTTCCTTCAAAGGTGTTCCCGAAACGGGTAATGAAAACAACGATCCTTTTTTTCGGTGTCAGCCAGGATATGGGTTGTATGATGCAGTTTCCCAATATTAATTTTACTACTGTAGATATGGATTTCCGTGCAAAATCAAGCAGTTTGTTCATATGTCCCTCAGAAATTGGTATGAATAACTTTGTTTCTAATAAGGTCCTGAAGTGCAGTCAGTTCGTAATGGATATCGATTTCAACCCACTCTTTCTTCTCTACCTCAACTGGATAAACGGATACACCCCGTTCTGTCAGGTCATTCAGAAAGCTGTGCCAGGTCTTGTTATACTTCAAAAACTCTTCCGTCCGGGCAATCTCTTCCAGAATCTGTCGAAAGGTGTTTGAAACAGACTTCCCTTTTACCAGGGCAATTCCTGCGGAGACATGATCGGCTCCTTCGATGTTCTTTCCGGCCTTTGTTACGCAGCCATCCTTATTAATCAGGACTTTAACATCATCATCACCCTTGTCTTCATGGCGTGAGCAGAGGAGAAAGATTCCTTCCTTGTTCCCCGCAATAATTGTCTGGAGCCTGTCATATACCTGGGTACTGAAAATGGTGTCCCCGTTCATAAACATAAAATCACTGTCATCTACTTTATTCAGAACGACCCAGAGAGTAACCAGAGGACCCGATACACCGTAAAACGGGTTGTAGACAATGGACAGTTTATCTTTATAGGAAGAGTTCTCCCTGAATTCATCTATTTTACCGGCGCAGTGGCCTCCGCCTATGACAATATCTCCCAGAGCTTTTCGGTCTAGAAGACTCTGGCACTGGCGGGAAAGCAGGGTCGTTCCGTCACCCAGCTCTACAAGAATCTTGGGGCGGTCTTTTGTTAAAGGAAGAAGGCGCTCCCCCTTGCCGGCAGAAAGTATAATGGTCTTCATGTATAATCCTTACAAATTACCAAAGATGCTAATTCCTTCACCGTCAGGCATCAAGTTAAAGGAATGGAAAGAGTCTCTCCAGTCGCTTTAGAACCATATAGTATGACGAGTCTATTTGTCAAACAGTCAGCCTTCCCAGAAGGCTTATTATTGACAATATAGGGAGAAACGGCATATTTTTCAGTTTTATGAAGAAAAAGAAATCAATCAAGGCCAATGCTTTTTTTAATACATTCAAGGAGTTCCTGGATGTTGCCGCTCCTATGATCACATTTCCCTATGTCGCTAGGGTTCTGATGCCGGAGAATCTGGGAAAAGTGCAGTTTGCCGTTTCCATCGTTAAAGTGTTTGCCTATTTTGCCGCGCTGGGGCTGCCCGTATACGGTGTCAGGAAGATTGCTCAGGTTCGGGATGATCTGCGTGAACGGAGCAGAGTCTTCAAAAGTCTTTTAACAATTGAACTGATTACAACCGCTATCGTCTATATGGTTTTTCTGTTTTCACTATTCTATGTTGAAACCTTCCACAGGGAAATTGTCCTTTATCTGATCCTAGGGATTCAAATAGGCTTTAAGACCTTCGGCTTTGAATGGTTTTTCAAAGGGATGGAAGAGTACCGTTTTATGGCCTATCGCAAGTTTTTCGCCAAGGTGATCGGGATCATATTGACGTTCACCCTTGTGCGCGGCCCGGAAGACTATGTCCTGTACGGTAGCATTTCCATCATAACCATGTTTTTCTCGCGGGTTCTGAATTACTGGAATCTGAAAAAAATGATAGAACATGTGCCCTTACGAGATGTCAGCCTGAAAGAGCATATCAATGGAGCTGTCTATTTCTTTCTATTTTTTATGTCGACCAAGCTGTACAACAATATTGACAAGATTATGCTGGGATTCCTGAGCGGGGATGCGTCGGTCAGCTATTATGTTACCGCAAACAAACTGATTCGGCTTATCAAGACCATATTTGTGGCCGCCAATGCGGTTCTCGTTCCCCGATTTTCCAATCTGGTAGCCAGAGGGAAACACGAAAAGGTTCAAGCATTGGCTCAAAAAGCTATGTCTAATATCGTTTTCCTGCCTCTGCCGGCTATGGCTGGTCTCTATCTTCTTAGTTATGAGTCTGTTATGCTGTTTGGAGGTCAGAAATACCTTTCCGCTGTTCTGACAATGAGGATACTGCTTCCCATTCTTCTCTTGTTGCCTCTGAAAAGCCTGATCGGGAAACAAATCCTTCTCACTTACGGGAAAGAGCGATTGGTTATCTCAGCTATTATTGTATCGACACTGCTGAATGTTGTACTGAATGCTATTCTTATTCCCAGATTCAGCCATCACGGTGCCGCTTTTGCGTCTGTCGTTTCTGAAGTTACGATCCTCGTCATTGAGCTGATATTCGGATGGTCGTACATCAAGGGCATGAAGCTGGTACTTTTTAAGCAGAATATTAAATACATAGCCGCTACGGTGATCATGTCAGCAGGAGTGTACAGCCTGAAGCATTATGTTCTTCCCTCAGGGATGTCATTTGTCTCGGTTGCAGCAATATCGGCAGCAGCCGGTGCTCTGTTGTATGCGCTGGCTCTTGTACTTATGCGGGAATCTTTGTTCTTACCCATGATCATGAAAGCCATCCGGAAAAGGACTGCGTAGTGAGGAGCTTTCCGCTCCTCCCGGTATACTTCCTTGTATCAGATTTTTTTCCTTTCCTGCAGAAGGGATAGGATTTTCTCCGCATTCAACCGGCAGTTGTCCCTGCTGATGGGGTTGAAATACCGATTCATCTTCACCCGCTCGTCTCTGTAATACTCAACATCAAACAGCAGTTTGTCTATTTCCTGGGTAAAATCGGATTGGGAAAGGATCTTCGGGCCCGGTGTATGCTCTTCAAATGAAACGGAGAATCCAATCCGTCTTTCGTACTCCACAAGGTCGTAGGGGATAAAAGCCATCGGCCTTTCCGTAATAAGCCAGTCGATAAACATGCTGGAATAGTCAGTGATCAGCAGATCGAATACGGTCAGGACTTCCATGATCTCGGGAACCATCGCGGCGTCGAGCATTCTGATCCTTTTGATCATCTGTATTTCAGGAGGCAGGAGGCCGATATAAGAGGGGTGAGGCCGCAAGTAAATCACTATCTTCTTCTCTTCCAGAAAGGCCTCAAGGGCCGCCGGATCAAGATCCTTGAAAGGGAAAAAAGTTGTCTCTGCGTATGCTCTCCATGTGGGAGCGTATAGGATGGTCTTTTCGCACTCCGGAAGTTCCGGGTCCACTGCCCTGATCAGGTCGATCGACTTGTCTATGTGCATCAGATCATTTCTGGGCAGTCCGTTTACGACGATCTTTGATTCCGGTATATCGATATAACCGGCCATAACAGGAATAAAGTCTTCGTTATTGGAAAGCAGATAGGAGAAATTGGTTTTAATGAGCTGTATATAGATCTTTTTGACGAGGCTCATTTCGTTTTCATTGTTTCCGAAATGTTTGAAGGGAACCCCGTGACCCACATGATAAACCAGTCTTCTGAAAGAGAGGAAAAGGCCCGAAACGGGAGTCTCCAGCGAAGAGGGAACCCATATCCCCGCTTTCAGGGCGTGGAACTTGCCTTTCAGTGTATTGGTCTCTATGAAGTGAGGACCATACTCCTCAATGAGAGACTTTCTGGACTCCTCATCGTTTATAACAAACTCTACTTTCCAGTCTTTGTAGTTGTCAAGGAAGTACAGAAACAGATACCGGGAGTTGAACTGAAACTTCGTGGTGTAGGACGAGCAGAATACAATGTGTTTGTAGTCTCTTTTTGTAAAAAGGGTCAGGAAGGAGGGAAGCATCCCTTTTAAAATCAGCAGGAACCGGAAGAAGTTGTATCTTTTTTGCTTTGAATTTTCAGCCATGGATATGCCTTATCTATTAATATGGAATAACATCATTTCAGATGACTTTGTTCAGCTGCTATGCTGATATTAATCTTTGAGATCATTTTTGATCTGGGTTGTTGAAATCCCATCGGTTCTGGGAAGATAAACGACCTCGCAGTATTCGGAAAGAAAATCAAATTCACCTTTCCAATCGTCTCCGATAACAAAGGTGTCTACCTGGTACTTTTTGATATCATCAATCTTCTGTTCCCAGGAAGATTCAGGGATGACAAGATCAACAAAGCGTATTGATTCCAGAACCAGTTTTCTTTCCTCATAGCTATGGTAGGACTCTTTGTGCTTGATTCTGTTGAAATTATCATCTGAGAGAGCCACAATGAGATAGTCTCCCATTTCTCTTGCCCGTCTGAGCAGGTTTACATGTCCCCAATGGAGAAGGTCGTAGGTTCCGTAGGTAATTACTCTTTTCATTTCCTGGCATTATATCTTTTCCAAGCTTTGATTTCAATTCTATTCTCTTTGGAGACGCGGATTCAAGGGGAGTGACTGCCTGAGTGGTTTTGGATAAGAGCAGCTTTAGGGACAGGGCATTCATGCCGATTTGCTTCTTCATAGCCGAGTTCGTTCCTTGGCGTTGTCTGCGGGGCGACTCTGTTGGTATTCAGAGGTGCAACTCCAGTTCGAGTCCGCTCTCTAAAGCTTATAAATAAAAAAAGGTCCAACCTGGGTTGGACCTTTAAAAAACTTAAGGCGCCGAGCGGACTCGAACCGCTGAATGATGGATTTGCAATCCACTCCCTTAGCCGCTTGGGTACGGCGCCATATTGCGAGAGCAAATATATCAAAACCCTCTCTCTTTGTCCATACCCATGCTCAAATATGATAAAAATATTTCTATTTCCCGGGGACAACACTATTCACACCGTCTATTCCATTTTCAATGGCATCGTTTCCTATTATTATAGGGGCAGTTATTATCCAAGGAAGATCATTTGAACACACAGGAAATCGTAAGGCTTCTTCAGGAAGCTAAAGACGCCTATTACAATACGGATACTCCCATTCTGGCGGATGCCGAGTTTGACCGGCTGGAGGAAGATCTCAGGAAACTTGAACCGAATCATGCCTACTTTAGCAGTGTCGGTTCTCAGTCCGACGGCAGCGGTAAGATTACTCATGCGGAGCCGATGCTCTCCATGGGGAAGGCCAAAACACCCCAGGACGTGTTCAAATGGCTTGATAAGCTGGCCATGCCCCCGACGACGAAGTGGACCATTCAGCCCAAAATCGACGGTCTGTCCGCCGCCTGTTACTACTCCGGGGGGCGTCTTCAGTATGTGGCCACCCGCGGAGACGGGACCGTCGGTCAGGATGTAACCTCCATATCAGAGTATATCGACGATATCCCTTTAACCATTTCCGAGACCGAGCATGATGTGGAGGTGCGCGGAGAGCTCTATCTTCCCAAAGACACCGCCTATGACACGGGCGGACGGCCTCTGAGAAACAACTGCGTGGGGCTTATCAACAGAAAGGAGAATCGGGAGGATCTGAAATACGTCCGTTTCGTCTGCTATCAGAGCGCCCGGTGGAATCCTTCGGACAGCGAGTCGGGCATTATCGACTGGCTGGCAGAGAAGGGCTTTCATACGGTGGAGTACTTCCATCCCCGTTCCCGGCAGGATGTGGAGACTCTCTATAAAGACTACCTTGAGACGAAAAGGGATGCCTGGCTGTATGAGACCGACGGGCTCATCATGACGGTGGATGATAATCGTCTGCATGAGGAGATTGACGGCCGCTGGGTGGTGGACCATCATCATCACTATGCTATCGCCATCAAACCTCCTGCGGCTTACAAAAAAACCACTCTCACCGGGGTGGAGTGGCAGGTCAGTCGGCAGGGCGCTCTCGTTCCCGTCGCTCTGTTTGAGCCTGTAGAGCTGGGGGGCGCCGTTCTTTCCCGGGCATCACTGCATAATTATGCCTTCGTTCAGTCCATGGCTCTTCGGGTGGGAGACAAGATTCTGATCGAACGGGCCAATGATGTCATCCCCTATGTTAGAGAAAATCTTTCCGCAGGAGACAGGGAAGGGCAGGATTTTACAAGCGATCTGGGTCCCGAAAGCTGTCCTGTCTGCGGCAGTCCTTCCGTGGAGGAGGGGGTGCATCTGAAATGCAGCAATGCGGAATGTCCTGAGCGCCGGATTCAGACTATCCTCTACTGGGTCAAGGAATCGGGGATGGAACAGGTCGCCGAGGCCACCATACGTCAGCTCTACGAAAGAGAACTGATCCACAGCGTCAGTGATCTGTATCGTATTAAACGGGAGAATCTGATGGGGCTGGAAGGTTTCGGAGATAAGAAAATCAACAACTTTATGGAGCAGATGGATCGGGTCCGCAGCCTGAGTGCTCCCGCCCTGATCAGCCGTCTGGGAATCCCTCTGGTTCAGCAGAAGGCTCTGAAGAAGCTGGGGATCAAGAGTATGCAGGACTTCTTTTCTTTTGATGATGACAGCTACGTGACCGGTCAGAATATTATCGCCTGGAAGTCCGTTGATGCCAACAGGGCTCTTCTTGAAGATCTTCTGAGTGTGGTCTCCGTGGAAGAGGTCGAAACCGTTGAAACTCTCGGACAGGTCTGTATGACGGGAAAAGGCCCCATGGGACGCAAGGAGCTGCAGAGGCTGATAGAGGAGAGGGGGTATGAGTTCTCATCATCTGTCACGAAATCAACCTCCATCCTGCTCTGTGAGGATCCGGAAGGAGGCAGTTCCAAGCTTCAGAAGGCCCGGAAAAACGGAATCAGGCTGATGTCTTATACTGAGTTTCTGGAAGGCTAGAACCGGGAACGGGATAATGGGCAGCTCGAATCGCTGAGGACTAACGCATCAGCTCTTCGGCGCGGCGGATATCTTCGATGCGGAGACTCTGTTTCCGTCGCTCCATAAAACCCGGGTAGAGGATCTCTCCGCCCAGCAAAACGTAACCGGAGCTGATCTCTCTGTTCAGATTGCGGGGACTGTCAGGCCGTTCGGTGATAAGGCTTCTGTAACGCTCGTAAGCCGCCATGATGCTCTCTTCTATCTTATGCTGATCCTTTTCAATTTCCGGTTTGGGAGGGAACAGGATGCTGTCTCCCGGTCGGATAAGGTCGGGATCGGAGAACGAGTTTCTGTTGTAGGCGTAAAGATAGGGCCACAGGTGGATACTGCCCCACTTGTCTCTGGCAAGCAGGCTGAAAGAATCTCCCCTGGCGATGCTGTACTCTGTCACCGCACTCTGTACCGGAGGCTCAGGCGGCGGAGAGGGCGTCCGGTCAATCGCTCTCGGTTCCGGGCTAATGGTTACGGCTGAAGATTCGGTCTGAACGGCAGGGCTTGCTGTGTTTGCGGGTCTGGCAACGGCTTCCGTAGCTTCCCGGCTGACGCTGATCCCCGTAATCTCATCCTCACTGTTCCTGTCCAGGACGATCCATCCCATACCCAGTAGGAGCACAAGGCCTCCCAGTAGCATCAGGCTTTTTTTCTGTGAACTCAGCTTTCTGTCTTTTTCAAACCCGAAGTCCGGTTCGGGGTACTTTGTTTCCGTGGCGGGCTGTTCTGTTTCTTTCGTTTCGATAGAATTGTTGACTTCATCAGTCACAGCGTTTTCGGCTGAAACCGCGGTGGGAATCTGAGTCGCTGCCTGTTCATCGGACGTCTTCTCTGTCGGCATCTCAGAGGGTGGCTCGGGATCCGCCTTGATCGAAAGGACGTAGCGCTCGGCCTTCAGGAGCAGGCCTTCGTGTTTTTTCTCTTCTTCCAGGATAAGCGGTTTCAGATGGGCGTATTCGGCATTGATTCTCTCCGCCACCTTGGCAGCGGGACTGAACTTGACCCTGAAGTGGGCGGGGATAACGATCTCCTCTCCTGTCTGGGGATTCCGCCCCTTGCTGATGGGGACGGGAATACGTTTGAAGGTTCCAAATCCGAAAAGAGAGATGCTTTCCTCTTTCTTCAGTTCCCTGGTTATGATGGAGAACAGCTCTGTGCTCAGTTGTCCCGTGGTTTTGGTGTCCAGGTCAATTTTGCCCTGGAGTCGATCCGCCAGCCTGCCCGGAGTGAGAGTCTCACTCATTGATCCTCTCCTTGAGTTTTGATGACGGGCGGAACTTGATCCTTTTCTTTCTGGGAAGGATCATCTTTTTCTTGAGGGCCGGATTGTAGCTGATTCTCTCATTGGAAACTTCGGTCCTGAAACTCCCGAATCCGGTCTGGCTGTAGCTCTTGTCTTCTTCCAGAGCCTCTACGATTTCTTCCAGGAAACCATCCAGAGCCTGACGGCAGGACTTCTGGGTTATGTTGAGATTTTTGGCCAGTTCGCTGATCAACTCCTGCTTGTTCATACATTTACATTATATAAACATTGACAAAATAGGACAATTACATTTTTTTTTCAGTCCGTATTTTATAATCAAAAGCCTCGGAGACCGGTTTAGAAGGTCACTCCCGAATAGAGTATGATATTGCTGTAGGGGAGGGTTTCTCCTGTTCTGATCACGGCTTTTGAAAGCTCAGTTTCCTCTTTAAAATCCTCATGGGGGATAAAGGTCAGGCTTGGTTTGTAGCCGCTGGCAGCTTCATATTCGGCAAGGAGTCCGAGGATGTCCTCAAGGCCTTCGGGGTTTATGCTGCGAATTTCCTCGGCAAGGGCTATCTTTTCAACACAGAGCTCTTCCAGTACAACGGCAAGAACATCTCTGAAAGCCGGTATTCCCGCGGTAAGAGCCAGATCGATCCTTTGGCATCCTTCGGGGATGGGAAGTCCCGCATCACCTATGGTCAGTGAATCCGTATGGCCCATCTGAGCAATGACGGCTGATATTTCAGAGTTGAGCAGTTTTCCTCTTTTCATAGTATTTCCTTTTTCTGCCAAAGCTCCTCTGGAACTTTGGTCTTTTTTTCGGTTAGGCCTGAGGGGCTCCTGTCCTCAGTATATATCCACTACCTTGAGTCTGCCAAATCATTGTTCGAAAAAGCTTATTTTTCCGCCGGGACTCCTCCGATAATATTTATAAGAACGTTCTATCATGTCTGCCCGGATATTTCTGACAGACCATCATCTTGTTGTTGGGTCAAAGGGAGAGACGTATGGATTTTGTTACATATCTTGTCTATAAGGACTACATCCCCTTTCAGGTGGGATTGAATCTTCTGCGCAGCTGTATTGCGGAAGAGCATATGAATCAGGTCAGCACTGAGCTGGTGCTGCGTCATATCCTGTCCCAGGCGCAGCTGGAAGACTATCATCATCAGTGGGAAGCAGACGAAGCTGATGAACTTTAGTGAATAGCCTACTTCTCTTTTATTCCGGAGCCCTGCTGGTTGAATTCTTCCGCTAGATAGCGCTTGACCTCCTGTGAAGACGCGGCGATGGGGCCGCTGACCAGGACGGGGGGGGACTCAATTTTTTCAGCATTCAATAGAGATGCCAGTCTTTGCAGAGAGGCAAGGATCATGTTCTTCTCCCAGTCCTCCAGTTTGCTGAATCTGTCCGTAAACTCTTCCTGCAGTAGGGAGGGGTTGGATTCCAGGATGGCATCAGCTTTTTCCGTGAGCAGTATATTTACCTTTCTTTTATCGCGGTCACTGCGCAGACGGCGGGCAAAGCCCTGCTGTTCAAGCCGGTCGAGGATACTGGTGACCGTCGCCTGTGAAAGGCTGACCTGCCGGGCTATTTCGGAGATGGGCCTGTCCGGGCTCTTCTTTATCTCTTTCATTACGATAAGCTGAGGTCCTGTCAGGCCGTACTGTTTTGTCAGCTTTTTGGACTGAAGGTCTATGGCTCTGATTATCTGTCTTAAGGTTGAGACAACTATGTCTGAATCATCCTGATGGCTCATGGCATCCCCGGTTTTTCTAATTTCATCTTAATTATCATCGAAATCTCTGAAATGTAAAGAGTCCTAATGATTATAATACGAATAATTAGCGTTGTATTTAATATGGTTGATTTTCGGCGGCTTGAATGGTTGCTGAATGCTTCTGTGTAGGTAAATAATCTGTTTTGTGTAGTGCCGTTGATCCTTTGGTTTGAATGAGAGCTCCCCTGTAGTGTTTGACATTATCCCTTTAATCATTTAGTGTACTAATGAATATAATGATTATGATTTAAGAGGTAAGATATGAAAAAAGGCAGAATTGCACTTATTTTAACGGGACTTTTAGTGTTCTCGATGTTTTTGATCGGCTGTGAGAGTCAGAGTACGGAAAAGACTATCGTTTTCGGAGATGTCTCCTGGGACAGCGTTCAGGTTCACAACCGGATCATGGGTTTTATTATTGAAAACGGGCTGGAGGGCTACAAGGCTGACTATATCGCCGGTGATACCATGCCTGTCATTAATGGGGTTATTCAAGGTGATATCGATGTGGACATGGAGTCCTGGCATCAGAATGTTCCCGAGATCTATAAAAAAGGAATCGATTCCGGCAAAATGGTCGACCTCGGGAATAATATGCCCGATGCCCCCCAGGGCTGGTGGGTTCCCCGCTATCTGGTGGAAGGACCCGATGCTGCGGCCCCCGATTTGAAGTCTGTATCCGACCTGCCTGAATATGCTCATCTGTTCAAGGATCCTGAGGACCCTTCCAAGGGTATTATCTATGGCGGTGTTGCCGGCTGGGGGCAGCTGACTACTTCTGAGGAGTACTTCGAGGAATATAAGCTCAGCGAATCTTTCAATCTGGGTGTGGCCGGTTCGGGGACCGCTCTGGCAGGAACCATGGTGGGCGCTTATCAGAAGAAGGAAGGCTGGGTTGGATACTACTGGGCTCCTACGGCTATTCTGGGGAAGCTTGATATGGTCCGTCTCAAGGGAAGTGAATATCCCCCCGCAGATGTGAATATTCTCATCAATGAGTCTATGAATGAGAAGGCTCCCGATATCGTTGAGATTCTGAAAAAATATTCTACCACCGTTGCGGACAATAACGAATTCCTGGCGAAGATGGATGATGAAGGCTGGGATGCCGGAGAGACTGCCGTATGGTTCTTGAAGAATAAGGAAGATGTCTGGACCAAGTGGGTCTCTTCCGAGGTTGCCGAGAAAGTGAAGGCGGCTCTTTAAGGAGGAACTATGGCTGAAAATCTAGAAGAACGGGATGAGGCTTCCCCGTCCTCCGGGGACGGATCTTCGCAGATTGTTATCAAGGATCTGTGGAAGGTTTACGGGCGAGATCCCAAACGTGTTCTAAAGAAAGAACTGCGACAGAAAAGTAAAGATGAGATACAGAAGAAAACGGGCTGTATCGTTGGTATGAGAAATATAAATCTTGAGATTGAGAAGGGGCAGTTTTATATCCTTATGGGGCTGTCGGGAAGTGGTAAGTCCACCCTTGTCCGGAATCTGATCCGTCTCGTTAATTCGACGAGCGGTTCCATTACCGTTAATGGTAAGAATATTACGAAGATGAATCAGGAGCAGTTGCTTCAGTTCCGCCGTAAGACCTTCGGAATGGTCTTTCAGCACTATGGGCTTCTTCCTCATCTGACGGTATTGGATAATGCCGCCTATGGTCTGAAGGTGAAGGGCGTTCCCAAAGGGGAGCGCTATGCCAAGGCTATGCGGAGTCTGGAAACCGTCGGCCTGAAGGGCTGGGAGGATTATTACCCCGGTTCCCTGTCCGGCGGTATGCAGCAGCGTGTCGGCCTGGCGAGAGCCCTGGCCAACGATCCTGAAATTCTGCTTATGGATGAGCCCTTCAGCGGCCTGGACCCTCTTATCAGGCGGCAGATGCAGGACGAGCTGGTGGAGCTTCAGGAGAGTCTGAAAAAGACTATTGTCTTTGTTACTCATGACCTTCATGAAGCCCTCAAACTGGGCGACAAGATCGCCATAATGCGTAACGGTGAAGTCGTGCAGGAGGGGACTCCCGAGGAGATCGTAACTCAGCCTGCGGATGAGTATGTTCAGGAGTTTGTCCGGGATGCTTCACCGGCCAAGGTTCTGACCGCCGGAAGCATTATGGAGGAGCCCAAGGTTATGCTCTATGCCTGGGAGGGGCCCAAGACGGCTCTGACCCTGATGAGAAGTAATCACAGAAGTTCGGCTTTTGTGGTCAATAAGGCTCGTGAACTGATGGGTGTGGCTACTGAAAAACGCCTGGAAAAACTGCTGGAAAGCGGGTATAAGGGAGGAATCCCCGAATCCGCCGTCAAGAAAGTCTCAACGGTTACGGAGGACACCATTCTGGAAGATCTGTTTCCTATTGTAACCGAAAACCCTTATCCCATACCCGTCGTGGACGAGAGGGGACGTTTTAAGGGAAAAGTGACCACTGACCAGATCTTTGAGTCTATCAGCCCGTATGAAGGAGATGAGAATGATTGATTTTCCTGATGTTGTAGGCATTCCTCTTGCAAAGTGGATTGATGCGGCTATGGACTGGCTGCTGACCCATCTGGATGGTTTTTTCGATGCCGTGGGTTTTGTTATTCTTCAGGTTGTCAATCTGTTTGAAGGCCTGTTTCTTTTCGTACCCTGGTTTGTGATTGTCGCTCTGGTCGGACTGGCCGGCTGGAAGCTGGTGGGCAAATGGAAGACCGGTGTTGTGTTTATGATCCTTATGTTTATGATCGGAACCTTCGGCTACTGGGAGCTTGCTATGCGGACCCTTGCGCTGGTTCTGGCATCGGTGTTCTTCTCTCTGCTGATTGGAATACCCACGGGAATACATATGGCCCGGAATGACAGGGCGGAATCTATCCTGAAGTCTCTTCTGGACGGTATGCAGACCATGCCCAGTTTTGTCTATCTGATTCCCGCTCTTATGTTCTTCGGAATGGGTAAAGTGCCTGCTATGTTTGCAACTATCATCTATGCGGCTCCTCCAGTGATCCGTTTGACCAACGTGGGAATCCGTACGGTTGATGTCGAAGCCGTTGAGGCGTCCAAGGCCTTTGGCGCCACTCCCCGGCAGGTCCTTCTTGATGTACAGCTGCCTCTGGCAAAACCCTCTATTATGGTGGGTATCAACCAGACAACTATGATGGCTCTGGCCATGGTTGTTATCGGCTCCATGATCGGAGCCAAAGGGCTGGGGATGGAAGTACTGCTGGCTATTAACCGGATTGAGGTGGGCCGCGGTTTCGAGGCGGGGATCTCTATAGTCTTTCTGGCTATAATCATCGACCGGATAACCTACTCCTTTTCAAAGTCATCCGAAAAGAGTTCCTCTTAGGGAACTCTATAGAATCCAGGTTGAATGGAGCCCTTCTGCCTTTCGTCGGCGGGAGGGCTTTTTTTTAGTAGATTGTTGCCGTGCAGAAAGCTTCATTGTAATCGACAGAGCTGACTGTTCTTCCGTTGTTCAGAATATAGACATTGCAGACGCACTCTCTTGTTTCACCTCCGCCAAGGCTGGATACGACGGCCTCGGGGGTGTATGTTTCGGCCTCTGTGAACTCCTGGTCAGCAGTGCTGGGGTCATTGTCATGATCTCCGGTATGGGTCCAGTCGATATGGATTGAAAAAGGGATCTTGAGGATATCGATTTTCATGTCAGTATTGTTTGAAATCGAATAGACCAGTCTGAAGGGGTTTCCTGTCCCCTGTAAAATATCCAGAGGTTCATCGGGACTGGCGTCTTTAAGGATGTAGCTGACTGAGGAAATGGTGATGGCTCCGGCTGATACATCAATTGACACCCGCTCGTCTGCAGTTATTGTGAAATCCCTGCTGACTGTAACGCTTTCATTCCCCTTGCGATCCTCCGCCGACAGGCTGAGGGAGTAGCTGCCCGTGCTCAAGCCGTCTGTATCGAACCAGGTTTCCCATGTTGTGCCGTTGAAAATCCGTGATGAACTTACTCTGTTATTTAAGACCGTGCTGTTTCCAGAAAGGACGTTGAGGAATAATGTTTCGGGATCGTTTTCCGGATCGCTGACATCGACGGACACAAAGGCTGTGTCCCCCTCTCTGATCGTGGAGGCGTCAGTATGGCTGGAATCGCTTGTGATAAGAATATTGGAAAGGGTCGGAGGGTCGGTGGGCGGGTATAGTTTGCTCTCGCATGATAAAAACGGTAGCCATGACAGAAGGATGGAAACTGTAAGAATAGTGGTTCTGGTGTTCATGTATAGGGATTATATATGATTCCCTATGTTAATCAATAAACATTTGTTGTTTTTATGGTTTGAGATACAGGTCTTTTCAGTAAATAACGATTTCCATATTCGCCGTATCGGCTATAGCTTCACCGCCTGTAATGTCGGGGTTGCTTGTATCGGGTATGTAAAATCGCAGCTGCCCGGCCTTGGTGTCACCATTATCAATACTTGTTACAATGGCGATCTCTCTGTGACGGACGACGCTGGTACTGTCCTCTATGTCGATAGGGATTTTCAGTATATCGATGGGAAGGGTGAAGTTGTTTGTCACTGTAAAGTCTACTGTAAAGGGTTCGCCCGTAGCGTCGTTCTTCGGGGTCCAGTTTTCGGGACCGGGGGGCAGGATTACTGTTATATCTCCGGGGAGGACATTTGCTGTTTCATCGGATGTTATATCGAAATCTTTGCTTAGGCTCCCGCTGATATTACCGTCAGTATCTTCCGCTGCCAGGCTGATGCTGTAGGGACCCGTGGGCAGCCCCGATGAGTCAAACCAGGCTTCCCAGCGTACCTCATCAGCAATACAGGAGCAGCTTATCTCTTCGCTGAGAATCGATGATCCTCCCGAGAGAACGTTCAGGTACAGCGTTTCCGGGTCGTCTTCAGGGTCGCTGACCTCTACAGTGACAAAGACTGTGTCTCCCTCTCTGACGGTTGTGGTAGGATCTCGATAGCTGTCACTGGTGAGCACAATATTGGAGAGTGTCGGTGCATCGGTAGGCGGGTACAGGCTGCTCTCGCATGCCGGAAGCCATAGCATAACAATCAGAAGAAGGATGATGTTGATCAATCCCTTCTTGTGCATGTTTTATAATATAAATACGGCGGAGGGATTAATCAATTTTGGACATAAAAAAAGAGCAAGCATCATGCTTGCTCTTAAAGCTCCCAGACGATTTCGTTTTGCGAACTATGCTACGTGAAGTAATCAACGACTACAAGTACTACTACATGCGGATCTCAGCTTTGAACCACACCGGGAATCCCGGAGACTGTTTTATTTGAGTCCAGCTACCAGGGCTGGACGTTTTAGACTTTCATAATACAGCATTTCAAATTCTTTGGGAGGAATATCTCCCAGTGGCTCCATAATTCTACGATTATTGAACCAGTCTACCCATTCCAGTGTGGCAAATTCTACATCATCAATCGATCTCCAAGGCCCCCTTCTCCAAATCACCTCAGCTTTGAAAAGTCCATTTATCGTTTCAGCCATCGCATTATCATATGAATCACCGACACTTCCCACTGAGGGATTTATCCCTGCATCAGAGAGCTTCTCGGAGTACCGGATCGAAAGATACTGGCTTCCTCTATCGCTATGGTGAATCAGGTCATCACCCGGCGATCTTGCGAAGATGGCCTGATCAAGCGCATCCAGTGTCAGGTCCGCATTCATGGACCTCGAGACTCTCCAACCAACGATCATCCTTGAAAATACATCAATTACAAAAGCAACATAGACGAAGCCTTTCCAGGTGGCCACATAGGTGAAGTCCGCAACCCAAAGCTGATTAGGACGGCTGGCTCTGAATACCCGGTTTACCAGATCCGAAGGACGTTCCGCTTTATCATCAGGAATGGTCGTTCTAACGCCCTTCCCTCGAATGACACCTCTAAGCCCTAAGTCCCGCATAAGACGCTCTACAGTACATCTGGCGACCTTGTGGTGCTCTCTGTTGAGCTGCTTCCATACTTTTCGAGCTCCGTATACACAGAGATTCTGAGACCAGACACGCTGTATCTCCGGCTTTAATGCCTCATCACTATGGTATCTGGCTGGAGCCTTTGTGGGATCTTTCTCTCTGGCCTTCATTTCATAATAGGTTGATGGAGCAATCGGCAAGGCTTCGCAGATCGGCTCGACTCCAAGGTCTTTCCTATTCTCATCAATGAAAGTAACCATCACTTTTGTCGGCGGTCGAGCTCCGCCTGGGCGAAATACGCCGAGGCTTTTCTTAGAATCTCATTGGCTTTCTTGAGCTCCCGGTTTTCTCTTTCGAGCTCTTTAATTCGGGCTCTCTCATCTGTGGTGATTCCTTCCCGTTTTCCAGAATCTTTCTCTTGCTGACGTACCCATCGTCTTAATGTCTCAGGGGTACAACCAATCTTCGCAGCAATAGAAGTGATAGCCATCCATTGGGAACCATACTCATCTACGTTCTCAAATACTAACCTGACAGCTCTCTGCTGAACCTCTTTGGAATACCTGATTCTCTTTTCCATAACACAATCCTCTCACATAATTATGTCTCCGGAAAAGCCGGTGTGGTTCACAATGTGTCGGCGTCACCGAAATGCTATGGAGCATACAGATATCTTCAAGACCGAGGAATCACAGATGCACACATTAAGAAATACAGCCTACAGTATTCGGCAGATATGAAGTGTCCTTTCTGTGCAGGAACTGGAAAGCACATTGGAGATTGGGAACGCTTCTGGGCTGAAGGGAAAACTTCACGACAGAACTGTGTATTTTGCGGGACCGATGAGTTGAAAGGAGATGGATGGAACCCATTCGGAGATATGATCATAATCCCCACCTATGAGAATGGTGACCTTGTTCACTTCCAAGGACGGATTGTAAACCCACGCTATGAGAATCAATCTCGATATATGAATCCGAAAGGCTCTCGGAACGAGATAGTAGGATTCTATGACTTACTTCAGGAAGATGACTCAATTTTTATTACGGAAGGACCTTTCGATGCCATGACGTTATTCAATTACAGCTCAACTTATCTCATGGGTGGTCATCTATCAGAACATCAGATTCAGAAACTGCTCAGAAAGAACCCAAAAGAACTAATATTGGTACCAGATCATGAAAGCGACTCAGAAAAGGAGGAGAAGAACCTTGAAAACATAAGAAAGAATATCGAGCGGATCAAATCAGTTGTTCCGCCGTCAGTTAAAGTATGTATCTATAAATGGTATGAGAATTACTCTGGGAAAGATATCAATGAAGCGAGCACAACAACTGTCGAACAATCCCTAATACATTTTATCTAAGAGCACATTAAAACACATTAAAACACATTCATACACATCACAACACATTTCTTCAAAAACTCGCACTAACTACAAGGAGATGAATATGTGCAAAAAAGATGAAATTACGTTGTTCCGTGCTGGAATATCTAATCCCACGATGATCGGGGATATACTGAAATACGGAAGTCTGGAAGATAATGCCCTTAAAACTGTCCTGGCAGATGTTGGAAGGATTCATAAAGAGACAAAGGAAATTCAAGACCTTTCAATCTATGAAGAGCTAACTGAGCATGATGCTGCGGAAGCTCTGCTTGCTCCATTAGTATGGAATGATGCAGGTAAAGAAAAGTTGTATGAAATTCTTAAACAGCGGAGTGAGGATCGGGCATTTACGAAGATCGTTGTTGAGAACATTAAAGATCCAGAGAGAATTACTACCTTATTAAAGGCTTGTGTGTTTGAGCGACCACCTGAGATTACTAACCGTACAACAATAGGCTCACCTGGTGATATCCAAGCTCTTGGGAAAAGAATGAAGACCAAGGTAGAGGAGTTTATTTCTACGGGTTTCAATAATATCGATGCTGTGTTGTCGGGCGGATGGGCAAAAAAAAATTTATTTTGCTTCCTTGGCCTCATTGGCACAGGGAAATCTATCTGGTTATGCATCCTTGCTGCCATGGCCTGGCTCTCTGGCAAAAAGGTTCTCTATATCTCTACAGAGATGGACTCGGATGAGATAAGTGACCGTGTTTTCCGTGGGGCTTTTGACTCGGAAAGCTTACAAGAATCGGCTCTTCGATCACAAAAAAAATATCCTGAAGAAGCATTATTTACGGCCATCAAATATGAGCCTCGCTCAACTGATTGCAATATGATTCAGGAGCAGATTGAATCTCTTGGTTGGGTTCCAGATATTTGCTTTGTCGATTATATGGATGAGCTGCTTCCTACGACTTCTAAGAATGGTGAGGATTATCAAACTCAAGGCATTATCACTGCCGACTTAAAGACTCTCGCCGAACGGTTTAATATGCCTGTTATTACTGCTACCCAGGGTAATAGAAAAATGGCTGGCTCTAACGGTGGTACAAAGAAATATGTCAGCATTGATGATACCGCTGACTCAATGAAAAAGCTCCGAAATCTTCAATCTTTGTTTATCATTAAGCAGACAATTCAGGAGAAGGCAGCAGGTATTATGTGCCTTAAGGTGGCGAAGAACAGGTTTGGACCTACACCAAGTGATTTCCTCAAGTTCAGAATCAATTATCTAACAATGTGTATCTCAGAGTATTTTGAGGACGAAGAAGATGATGATCCCGATGATATTGATGTTCCTCAGAGTAATGCCCCAAAACTTAATAAAAAAGGGAAGTTATCATGAAGACAACGTTTGTATTTCAGAGTCAGGGATTCGCTCAAGTCTATTGGGTTATTATGGACAAGCTGGACCCATATAGTGCTTATCTTTATTACTTCCTGAAAAGTGTATCAGGCTTCAATCAGATCGATCTCTCGCAGAATCAATTGGTGAATGCTACAGGGATGTCCAAGGGCAGTGTTAATAAGGCTATCAACATTCTACGGAAACATAAGATCATCATACCGAAGAATTCGAGGAGTTTTTATGGTGCGGATGTTTACCAGATGAATGATGAAGTAGTGGCCAAACAATGGGACCCTAATGGTTCATACAATAACGAACGCCCTAATCTATGGCGTTTGAAGGAATAGGTGGTCATTTTATGACCTGTAGTGGTCACGGCACGACTACACTATATATAATACTGAGTGGGGAAGAAAGCACCCTGCGGGGCACTTTCTTCCCTGAATCAATGAATTAGTATGATTTATTTAATGTTAGTGATTATGGGCCGAAAGGCCCCCGCTGACAGACAAGAGGCAACTTGTTGCCGAGTGGCTGGAAGCCGTCCTTCGATGGGAGCTGTAAGCGACCGAGAAGGGCGTTATGGTTAGCTGATGCTTCTATGATATACTACTGCTGTGAACCAGTCCCATGCCAAAATCTTTAGAGACTACTACTATACCAACAAAGGCAGACTGTATAAGTCATTTGAGATCAACATAAACTCCTTCCAGCACAGTTACGACATATACTGGGGCGATCCAGAAATCATCTTTGATGATAAAACACGGAAGATCAGTTCGCCATTAGCCGTCAGAATCATGCCTACCAGAATGAATGCTCCAAATCCCAGAGTATTTATCCATGAAGAGTTAACCCAAGAACATGGGAATGTGTTCGAGCTGGTTGTAGCACATGAAGTCGGGCACCTTTGGCTTGATGACATTGTCGGGCTAACTCGACCAACGGCGGAATTCTATGTTGATGAGCATCGGGCGGAAGTTTGGGCCGACTACTTCGCCTACTCATACTTCTGTAAATATCGGGACCTGAATAACCTCGATGACTTTTTGAACATCATGAAAGAAGCTGGGAGAGTCCAAAGCCAACTATACCACCGAGAACCTGGCGAAATCCTTCGAGTAATGGATGAAAAGATAACCGACCTTAAGAACTTAAATCAGAGTATCCTGGATGACCTCGCTGCTCAGAATCCAGTGATAAGCCAGATTAGAGAAGCCATAGAGATTACTCTGGATGCTGTCGGGGATATCTTATCCTGAACGATGATTAAGAATTTAACGAGAGACATCTCAGGATATATAGGGATTTATCGATAGCATCCTGAACAAGTTGTGGTGATGTCATTGTTAATTGCCCGTAGGCATCTGATGCATTACGTCGGTATGCGCCTAAAACATTGGCGGTATAGGTAATTGATTTCTTATGTGACTGCCAGGTTCTTTGTCTTTCTCCTTCGTCTGTAATAACAACACCAATTTGAGTTTTGAAGTCAGCTTCTTTAGTTGCCAAGGATTTGACAACCTTATCAACAAAAGAAGCTCCTGCATGATCAGCAATGCCGTTCTCGTCAAAGATTTTCTGAGTTATCCTATCAATAATCCCGCAAATGGATGTAACTGCACCTGGAAGGTCTCCATTTCGGTAACGGCTTATTGCCTGTCCAACTTTTTGCTTGGATTCTTCGTCAAAACTGCCAAGCTCAAGGTCGATCTGCAATTCAAGAGGATAAATCTCTCCTGCTGCGATACCCCATCCAATCCGTTGAAGATAGTTTCCAATATCCTCTTCAAGATTGGGATTCCTTGTAACCATCTCAGAGATGAAGTAAGTGAGAAATGATTGCTGGTTCTCGCCTTCCATTGCCCCAATTATCCTATCCATAGCAGTCAGTAACTGACCTTTTGATGTTGTTCTTGCTCCACCCTGATTTAGATGAGCGACTTGTGTTTATAGTGCTCCCTTCAGTCAATACAGCTTTATGCCACTTTTAAGTTAGATTCACCGGAATAAACTTCGTCCGGAGAATTCCCATTCAGACTCTGATGGGGCCTTACCGAATTATAGAATCTGAAATACTTCAACAGTCCTTTCCGAAGATTCTTCAGAGTATCGTATCGATACAAATAGATGTCTTCATACTTCAAGGTCTTCCAGAATCTTTCGATATAAATATTGTCCAAGGCACGGCCTTTTCCATCCATGCTGATTCGAACCATTTCTCCTTCCAAAAGGGAGGTGAACTCATTACTGGTAAATTGACTACCCTGATCCGTATTGAAGATCTCAGGCAAGCCGTATCTCATCATAGCCTGCATCAACGCTTCCATGACAAACGCAGTATCCATCGTGTTGCTGACGTTCCAGGACAAGATCTTCCGGCTGTATAGATCGATTATGGCCACCACATAGACGATTCCACCGGGAATATGGACGTAGGTGATATCAGAAGCCCACACGTGATTTGGATGCGTTATATCCAGATTACGAAGGAGGTAAGGATACTTTTTGTGTTTCTTACCAGGCTTTGAAAGACATCTCTTGGGAATAACAGCTTTAATCCCCATCTCCTTCATCAGCCTGTAAACCCGTTTAGGAGAGGTCTCATGCCCCATGTTCTTATCCAGATGGTTATAGATCTGCCTATATCCATAGAAGATATGCTGTTTCCACAGCTTCTTTATCTTCCTTTTCTCAATATTATCCTGATATTCCCTAACCGGATCTCGATGCTCCTGGTAGTAAAACCAACTGCGGCTTTTTCCAAGAAGATCACATTGCTCTGAGATACTGAGTTTCTTGATACCAGGATCGATCATTGATTTTACAGGAGTCCCTGTTTCTTCAAGTTTTTTTTTAGAAACTCGTTGGCAGCATGTGCCTTTCCAAGCTGCTTATACAACTCTTCTTTTTCTTCCTCTAATTCCTTCTCTTTTTCTGATTTCCCGTTACGGAAGGCAGAATCAGCATTGTCGATAAGTTCCCGCTTCCACTTTGAAATCATGTTCGGATGAGCTCCGGTTTCCTGAGCGATCTCGCTGATCGTTTTCTCTTCCCGTAAAGCCATGAGGGCAATTCTGGCTTTCTCTGAATCGCTCCACTTCTTTCGCATTTGATGTACTCCTTCTGATGCCTATTATACAGCATCAATCTAATTTAGGAGCTGTATCGATCTATGGGAGCACTATAGTTAGGTCAAATCCAGAGGCTCCTGCAATTTCTTTAATAGCATTAAATGTGTATGTCATGATAGATGGCCTTAATGTGGACCAGGCTGAGATTGGTATCGGCATAGGTACTCCTTTTGATATCAGTATAGCACAGGAGGATTGGCACTTAAGGAATCTATGTATTGACATATAACGTTTTTGTATTTACATTTAATCTA
This sequence comes from Oceanispirochaeta sp., assembly GCA_963556075.3. GTDB lineage: Bacteria > Spirochaetota > Spirochaetia > DSM-2461 > DSM-2461 > Oceanispirochaeta. The sequence continues at coordinate 2,318,292 of CAUVYB020000002.1, forward strand.
TGAATAAACAAGAAACACTACAGTTACGGATTGACGGAAAGCTCAAAGCAGACTTCTACAAGAAGGCTGAGGAAAGAGGAGAATCACCATCTGAATACATTAGGTTTCTCATGGATCTGGCAGTGAAAGATAAGATTCGAGTCGGAGATCAACTCAATGGCATGAATCAGACTCTCATGGCACTAATCCAGATTCTCTTCCAGGCATCATATAAGCAGAAAGACAATTCTCTATTTGAAGCCCTGGCGAATGATACAAATCTCTTCTTCCTTTATCGTGAACTTGCATATGAATTCGCTGCTTCTGGTTCTCCACAGTCAGAAACGGATACAGAGAGGATTGTTAACCACCAGGTCTTCGACAAACTTGGCATTAAAGATTGGGAGTCCGATCCCAAATTCAAACATAGTTATCCTGGCTATGCCGACTTTAAAGCCATCAGAGAGAAGCAGCAAAAAAATTAACGACTGATTTATGGCTACTATGAGTATACTTTACCTGTCCGATGGTTTCGCAGAAGCACAAACTTTCCAGAGTGTTCATAATCATCCCATACTTGGGCAAAAGGCTTTTCCTCGGAGGAGAATAGCTGATACTCTCTCTGATCGATGATAAAGGACTGCCAGTTGTGGACTCTCTTGAATAATTTTATATTCCCAGTTTTACGGCAACAGTACAGTAGTTCATAGATTAAAACTTTTATTTTCCGCCCGATACGATATCGCCCGAGATCAAAAGCCTGAAGGTAATATTCAGTAGCCTTTTCATACTCGTTATCTATATAGTAGATTCGAGCTTTAACAAAATTGATGAATACTTCGGCATGATACTTTTTAATGTATTCCTGATTGAGTTCTATGAATTGCACAAGGGCAGAGAGCTTTTGGTCCGTTGATAACACATCAGTAAAAGCATTCTCAAGCATAATCTTGAAGGGATTGTACAGCTTCTCCAGATATTCCGTTTGTTCTGCTTTCTGGGCTTTCGCCATATCGGAGAAAGCCTCATTCATCTGTTCTTGGTTGAACGTAAGCATTCCTTGAATCTCATATGCCATAGATCCAGAGAGGTGGATCTTAAACATCCTGGAAAGGGCTATGCTGAAATAGAGAGTTATTTCTATTCCCAGGCGATGCTCTTCAATCATCGAATCAAGTAATGGTGTTAGGTCTTGGATTACGGATGCATAGTTCGGGACTCTTTTTGATTTAGTCCACCGCTGAACCTTTGTTACAGCACTGCTCAATTGATCTGGATCTTTCTGTATTTCCCTGGCGAACTCTCTCTTATTGGACCGAGTAAGTTGAAGAATCCAGGCTATAGCCTCATTAAAAGGCGTAGTGCTCTTCTCATAGACGAAGGGGAATAGTATTTCGAGGTGATTGGATGGAATAAGAAAGTTGAATTTCTTTGAGGTGTATTCATACCACTTTTTAAAACTCTCATGATAGGCATATATAAACTCTTCCCAGAAGAGATATTCCCCTTTGGCTTCTGATACAAAAGACTGTTCCTCAAGAATGATTTTCGGATAGGACTCTACAAGGTTGCCGAAATGGTTCAGAAAGTACATGACGATCTCATCAGACGAAAAGACCTTTAGGAGGGATTGACGGTAGTCCTCAAGCAGCTCTGAGTAATCATGAGCCAGGTTGCCATCTTCGTCACGGAGGCGGTTTATCATAGTCTGAATACGATCTTTTGTCGTCTTATCATCAATGAGATCATATATATAGCAGGAAGCAAGGTCTCCTACGAAATTCCATACGGTCGGATACATTTTTATATCCTGGGGATTTCTCCCCAGGACCTCCATTACTTCTTATTGTTCGGATTCTGCTGGTTTCCACGGTTTCCCTGATTTTTGTCATAGGTTTTGTTGGTTCCGTTAGTACCCTTGTTACTGTTTTTGATGTCCGCTTCATGATTCGGCTTGCTCATAATGTACCTCCAAAAGTTTTATGCATCCAATATAAATCTGTAGAGATAACTGGTATATATACAATCCACTGACAGAAAATTTGGACATATAGATAACGGGTAGAATCATAGAATTCTGGTCTGGCTTTGGAACTATGGAATACGGAAAGGCAAAAGGTCGAATCGGGCAGAAAGAGATGTTCTACAAAATGTTAATGGAGATACAAAACGGCGGGAAAGAGCGAGCAGAGAAACTGCTTCACTCTCTCCCTTCGGGAATAAGTATTATTATGGATCACCATGCATTTCTGTTCTAAAAATACTCAAAAGGAAATCCATCTCAATCAATGCTTTTATTCTTTGAAAGTAATGAAAAAATCATCTGATCTTTTACATACTCAATTATTTCATCTCTGAAGTAGAGAAATAACATTCCTTCTCTTGTACCTACCTCATGTAAATGTTTTTCATATGCGTTGGTTGCATCAGTAAAAAAAGAATATTTTCCACTAAAGAACGCAAATGCGGCATGACGGAGATCACTACCAAAACTATCCCAATAAGAGTCATAGGGATCTTTACTGTCATATTCTTCTTTCACTTCGATATTTAACTCACCATCCTCAAGAAGCAACTCAAAGGGATCTTCTACATCCCCCCAGTAAACTTTAATTAACTCTCTAATCATTTCAAAAAGCACTACCTGATGTTCTTTACATACCAAAGTAAAGGATGTGTAATATTTCTCCATTTTCTTTGAATCTTTAAATGCCTTGAAGAAGACATCTTCTTTTTGTGTGAGTGCATACTCTGCTTGTTCATCTATCGTCAAAAACTCGTTAATATTCATCCCAATTCTCCTCACACCTCGCTCCTGACAGGACATACCTGCCGATTTCCCGAGGTGTTAATTCTGTTCTACTGATCCGCCCCTACGGGGAGGAATAAAATGAGAAGGTTCGAACCAATCAAATGAATAGACTCATGAGGTCTATGTCCAATTATTTATCAGGAGCTGTGCTCCTTTACTGATACGAAAGTAATATAGCAAATACTTTTCAGTTTTGTGATTTTTTTTTCAAAAACTTTCACTCTCAAAAAGTTAGCTCTGAATGTACCTCCTTTTGAACACACCTCACCTGTCATTTGATGATGAGACTTTTTTGATGTGTTTCTAAAAAGGAGTCATCACTCCCGCTTAACTCCGAAACGATCCAGGTCACGTTTCTTTAACCAATTGTGGAGAGTCCCAGGTGCAACTTCATACCGATCTGCAACATAAGCCAAAGAGGAGTGGTTCCGTAGGAGTGCAATTAGTTCAGGCTCGAAAGCATCCAATTTTGATTTTCCAGGCCCCCTTGGTCGGCCAAGCCGTACACCTCGTGAAGCAGCAACGGCTAAAGCTTCCTTCGTTCTCTGACTAATCAACTCACGTTCCACTTCAGCAGCAAGGGCGAATGCAAAGGCCAGTACCTTCGATTGAATAGAGCCATCGAGGCGGAAGTTCCCTTTAAGGGCATAGATGTTTATCTGCCTCTCGGTGGAGATGGCCAGTAGTTCCATGATATCTAACATACTCCTACCGATACGGCTGATTTCACTGAGCAAAAGATTGTCACCTTCTTCCATCGATTCAAAGAGAGCCTTAAGCTTCCGATCCTTCCAGGAGACAGAACCAGAACAAACTTCTTCAACGAACTCAACATGACCGAGTTTTTCCGTGTTGGCGAACGTCAGAATCTCACCTTTGTTCTTTTCGAGATCCTGCCCAGGGGTACTCATTCTCAAGTAGCTATATGTGGCCAAAATCCGCCTCCTTCAAAGAAAACCTCTTTGTTGATTAAAACCATTCAGAATATCCAGAGAGTTTCAGCTCATTAAATCCTCTGATTTATTTGTTCGTTTTCTTCGAATAATAGCTTAGCACAGCACCCCCCGACATTTGAAACAACTCAGCCAACTTTTTTCAGAGACCTTCCGCCTCCTAAAGAAAAATCAACTATTTTGTCCAAGAGCCATTTTCCGTAAGGCTGCTGAGCATACTTTTCCTTGAATACCTTTTAAGGAGAACAGAATGAACAAAAATGATTACGAAGCTGTCAGCAAAGTGACAGAAAAGGCAAGAGAGTTGCAGGAGCTTAGGATCACCTTCTTTAACATGTACATGGATGAGTGGCTTAAGGAGGGACCTACTATCGGTTCCGAGACTGCTACCATCAAGATTGAGGTTAACGGTAGAACATTGACTTTCGACTACGTGAAGGGATGTGATGACGTTTTTATCACTGATGGAGGGGACATGCTTTTGTATGACCATGTTGAGAATGAAATCAAATATACATTGTTTCATTATGAAGAAGGCTTATCCACCTACTTGTACGTCCTACATGATGATTCAAAAGAAGAGATAGTCTCTTTTAACAGAGATGATAATAGCATGGACGCCGTGTTCAGCTACAGAGATTACTTGTTACAGGATTAGTCAACAAGCTCGATGAGGGGTTGAGGGATGTGGACTTTTATCTTCCGCCCGATAAGCGAGAGGTCTATACCTTCAGCGTCCCTCATCTCTTCATAACATCTGGCTGCATCTTCAGTGGAGGAAAACACAAGTACCCTTGGCCATCTCACATGAGCCTGGTATTTACGGAAACGGATTACCTTGAAAACAAAGACATCAAAAATCTCTTTCGGGGTTGAGACCATTAAGTGGCGACCATCCTTAAGCTTCTTAACCATTATTCCACCCTCTGAAAGTCCCAGCTTCCATTCTTGAGAAGTTTTTCAAATGTCTCAGGCCAGATGCCTACAGGAATATGAACTCCCGCTGCTTCCATCCGCTCAGTGGCCTCTGGGCTGAAGGTAAAGTCTTCGTTCATCATCTCAAAGAAGTCGTCATGGGTCAGGTCTTCTGGAAGTAAACCTCCAGCAGCAATGATTAGGTATTCCAGACCACGGATAGAATATTGACGCCCATTGTATTTCAGGCGAAGGGTGAAGACATAAACATCAAGTCCTGTCTGCCATAGGGGCCGACTGATATTTACCTCATTCTCCTCTTCACCAAAGATGTAGAAGGTCTTGTCTATCATCGTCGCCTCCACGGGAAGTAGATAATCTGGTCTCCGCCAAGCATGTACATGCCACCGCACTTCGAGAGGGGATAGCTCTGGAAGATGAAGCGGTATGCAGCCAATGCCCAGTACCGACTCTCGAACACGATATGCTTCCGCCGAACTCTACGGATTTGCTTTGGGTACCGCTCTGTCACAGCATCCATCAGTAGCCTGGCATTCTCCCTGGTCATCGCATCCCCCAGGTTCTTTTGCTTGCACCGAAGTAGGATCGTTTCCAGTAGGAGTCGCTTCTCTCGGAAAGCCAGCGACCGCACTGTAAACACTTTTTATGATCCATCAGGCAGGTCGGGCAAACTCGTACATCAGGGTGATTCTCACAGTAGCCATGGGCATCATGGGAGGGCTGTATCTTCTTTCCGCAGTGATAGCATTCTGCCATAGGTTCCTCCTAATCGATCTCGATCACGGTAGAATTAGACCAGTCGATGCCGTTTGCCCAGAGATCATGTTCATCCCCCTGCTGCCAGTGGGCACATGTAAACTCCCTGGGGCATCCATCAGGGTGAACAGGACTTCCGTCATTATCTTTGAGAGCACATTCTGCAACATGAGTGATGACGGCATGTGAGCATGTTCGACAGGTCATAATTTATTGTCTCACAGAAGGGGCTGTATTCAAAACAACGTGGGAATTTTGTGGTTAAGCGGACTTCTGTCGCACGAAGTAAAACTCGTAATTGGTGATGGCGGTACTGACGGCACCAGTAAGAGATTCGTCTATTTCAGGGAGCTTAGATAGACTGTTTGGAGATAATCCAGACAGTCTATTTTTTTTGCCCAATTCTGCTTCATAAAGCCTCTTGGTCTTCAGAATGTCATTGGTCAGCAAGAAGGAGTACGGTTCCTTCCACAGGATCTGTGCCGTCTCACCGTGGATTACAGCGCCTTCCGCCATCAATTGAAGTAGTTTTCCCTTTTCCTCATAAGAAGCGCTCAGGAAGGTTATAGGGTTGTCTCGCAGCTCATCTATTAGGTCACACATTTCATAGATGATTTGATCGTAATCCCTGTAGGTAAGTTTCAGTCGATCAGAAAGGATGGACTGTTCCGCAGCTAAAGCACTAAGCTTCCTCTTCACCACATGGCTGTCTATTGAGCTATCCGCCCAAAGGTCTATGACTCTATCTCTGCGAGTTTCTATGTTCTCTAAGACCTCTTGAATGCCAGCCTTCCGTTTCTTGTTTGATGCAGCTCGTTCATTTAGAGTCTTCTTTGCCAAAGCTTTCACATTCTCAGCAAAGTCGGGACTATAGCGCATCTCACGGACGGCGACATCCAGCATTTCAAAGACCTTACTCTCTGGGAGATAGGTTTGGTGATCCGCCTTAGTACATTCATGCTTGTAGTAGGTGTACAGCTCTTTCTTCTTATCTCCTGTCAGAATCCGCCCGCAGCTACCGCACTTTAGGAATTTAGTCAGAAGGAAAGTATGGGTATCTTGGATGTTACCGTTAAAACCACTTTCAAGCTTCCGTAATCGCAACTCATAACGATGTCTACTGATGTATGGCTCATGAGTACCTGGGAATGTCTCCCCATGGTAGGTAAAGCAGCCTGTATAGAAAATCTTAGTCAGGAGTCCGTGGAGATTCCCCTTGGTCCACTTCTTACCTGACTTGGTAATGATCCCTTTGTCATGAAGATGATTGATAAACTGGGAGAAATAGTTCAATTGAAGGTTTATGGTATTTAGTATAAAATCAGTGATTATTATTTATCCATCTAACAACGAATGAGGTCATTATGAAAGTTATTCACATCTCAGATGTCCATTTCAACAAACAAGCAATTGAACCATTTAAACTGCGGATTTTACCAGGCTTAATCACTGACATAAAAAAGCTCGTTCTGGATATAAACGATACCATTATCATTTTTAGTGGTGACCTCATCGACAAGGGTGGCGCAGGATATAAAAATATTGATGAAGCTTTTCAATCATTCAAAGAGAATATTCTTCTACCTCTTTCATCTGAATTAGGGATGAAAGAGAATAACATCTTTTTTGCTCCTGGAAATCATGATGTCTCAAAAGACATGGATGATCATTTTGAACAGGTTGGGTTAGATTCAACTTTGGATGATGAGATAAAACTATCCGAGTTTCAGAAGAAAGATAGCAAAAAAGGATATTCCCGTATTATTCCATTCAAAAATTTTGAGAACGAATATTATTCTTCTACAGCTGAATCCATAGTATCTAATTTTGAAACGTATCATAGAAGAAAATTAGGCAAAAAGAAGATCGGGATATTGTGCCTAAATTCCTCTTGGCATAGCTATGACAGTAAAACAGACTTAGGTAATCTCCTTGTTGGAGAGAGGCAAATACTTCAACATAAAAATGAGTTTAAAAAAAGAGATATCAATATAGGTGTAATCCATCATCATACAGATTGGATAAAGGCATTTGACAAAGATACAATCGTTCCTTTGATAGAAAAGAACCTTGATATACTTTTTTGTGGCCATGTTCATCAAGCAACGTCATATCAGAAGACAGGTATATATGGCAGCCTTTTGTCCGTTGTCTCTCCTTCAACCTGGGTGTTAAATATTCATTCAAAAGAAACCGATTTCTGTGTTGGGTATCAGATTGTTGATATTCAGGAAATTGATGTCGAGATCAATTATAGACGTTACAGTGTTAATAAAGATGAGTTTGTCCCCGATGTTGAACATGGCGATGAGACTGGAAAAATTATTTACCAGTTACCAATGACTGAAGACAAGAAACTCTTTTCCGCAGAATTAGAGGTTTCAACAAGAATCAAAGACGTCTATGTTCCGATGTCTTCAGAGCACCTTCTGAACTATAACACTGATTCCATTTCACCCACAGATATCGATGATATTTTTGTTGAGCCAAAAATAATTGAGAAAATTACTGTAGATGAAAATGGTGAAGAAGATGAATCTATTGTTACGATAGACGACTTATTAGATTTACAGTCAAATACTATACTCTTTGGAATAAAGGAATCAGGGAAATCTATCATTCTCGATAAGTTACTATCAGAGTTTTCTTCTAAAATTGCAAATTTTAGAAGAGTTCCAATACTGCTTGATTTCAACAAAATAACATCATCTTCAATAAGAACATCAATTTCCAGATTCCTGTCAGTAGGGATAAGAGAGATTGATGAATACATTAAGACACACAAAATAATTTTAATGATTGATGATGTTGATTTTAGCGACTCGAATAGAGAGAAGCTCAAAATGATTTCAAACTTCATTTCCGAGAATAATATTCTTACTCTACTTACTTCTACCAATACAAGTGAGAAAGAGTTATCCGTGGAATACATCCACAATGAATATTTCAAAGTCTTCAATAAGATGTTTATTACATCATATAAGACAAAGCAAATTCGGGAACTAACATCCAAATGGTTCAGTTCAAATACGGAATATTATTCGGAAGAAAGAATCAACAATATCATTAAGATGATTGTTGCACTTAATCTCCCAAGGACACCTTTGTCCATCTCTATGTTCCTCTGGATTATTGAGAAGCAAGAAAGCTTTGTTCCTATAAACCAGGCAAATATGCTCGATACATTTATCGAAAAGCTATTTGAAAAACACTCAGATAAAGAATCCTTGTCCTCCAACTTCAATTACCGTAATAAGATTACTTTGCTGGCTGAGATCGCCCATCATATGTATAATGTTGGAAATGAAAATTATTCACTTCATTACACTGAATTGCTTCTATTCATCAAAGAGAGATTGGATGCAAAGCAATTCAAGCTTAATAGTCAGTCAATCCTGGATCATTTTGTTGATAAAGGTATTTTCTCGAAAAAAGAAAACTGCTCATCCGATGATGTTCTAACCTTCCGCTTCAATTGCTTCTTTGAGTATTTTCTAATGCAAAAAATGGTACTTGATGAAGAGTTTAAAGGGTATGTTCTTGACCCAGAAAATTATTACTACTTCGAGAATGAGATTGATTATTTTACAGGACTGAGACGATATGATAAAGATATTTTGTCCTTAGTAACAGATCGTATTCACGATGAACTGTCTGGTGCGATTGAACAAGCCAATGCTTTAGAGTTTGGCTTTGATTCTTTTTTCCATAATCCAAAACAAGCCACAGTCGCTGAAAAAACAGACTCAAAAGAAGTTGTCCGTAGTTTATCGTCAACGCCGAAACCGACTGAATCGGATCTTGATGAATTCAAGGATCAGTTGCTTGAAAGCATAATCTCTGAACAGGGTATTCCTGAAAAGCATAGAAAATTACATCCATTGCATATAGTCGAGAAAAAAATATCAATAGCATTAAGCGTACTGAAGAATTCTGAAGAGATTTCCGACAAAGAGCTCAAAAATGAATCGTTCAAAAAAGCACTGGAATGTGTTGCTATTTTTGCATGTATATACAAAGCCTACCTTACTGAAGTTGTAAAGAATAAGGAGAAACAAAAAGATAAGAATGCTATTGAGGAGTTAAAATTTTCCTTGCGATTACTGCCACTGTTTGTTCAGGAATGGCTATTAGAATACGTAGGAACCAAAAAACTTGAAACTGTAATTCAGAATTATTTTGATGCTCTCATCAAAGAGAAGAAAACTGAGCTTGAGAAGTTTTTAGTAGCATTCTTGTTTGCGGATCTGAATGGTGAGAAATATCATAAAAAGATATCGACACTAATAAAATCAGTTAAGAGAAAATTTGTACTCGATATGATCCTTATTAAACTTGTATCTTATTATTTTCTAAGAGCTAAAACTGAAGAAGATGAACGGGTATACTTAGACCTCATCGCAGAAGTCATCATCAAGGCAAAAAGACTACCTAAAGGAAGAAAGGGATCAATCATCCAGTTGTATATTGACTTAAAGAAAAAACGTAACCGTAAAGCAGTACCTGCGGTTGAACAGTAAGCAATCTCAAAATAATTTCTCATAGTTGTTTCAAATATAGATACCCTGTGTGATAAAATTACTCAGGAGTATCTATGAGGTCTAAAGAAAGATTTAATCAATACACATCTGGTATTAAACGTGCAGAAGAACTCGGGATGATTCCCACTCTTTCTTACAACCGTATCTCTGATATGGTACAAGATGAAGGCAATAGTCGGGAATATCAGGAAGAGTCGGCAAAGCGATATGCAGAGAAGACTAATCTTTTTATAGTCGATGTATTCAACATCATTGAGTCAGCAAAGAAAGAGGGGCGTAAAGCCTTTAATCAGATGCTGGATTTGGCTCTGTACTTTGGTATAAAAGACCTCATTTTTAAGTCTTCTGATAGGATGAGCCGTAATTTCCCAGACCTTAACAGGATTGAGAAGTTGGTTGACGATGATGACTTCCGTATTCACTTCTTTCAGGACCATCGTGTTTTTACTAAGGATTCTACCCACACGGATAGAATGTATTTGGGTATTGAAACAACAATCAATAAGCACTGGTCTGATAAAATATCTTACGATGTTCGTCAGGCCAATAAGCATAAAGCAATGAACGGTGTGGCTCCGTGCCGATCTCCTTATGGTTATCGGTACAATAAAGAGAAGAAGCTACATGAGATTGATCCTAAGCATGAGAAACACCTTCGATACATCTTTGACGAGTTCGATACTGGAAACTATTCTATAACCCAGTTTATCAATCATCTTCATGACAAAGGGATCATTACCAAGTCAGGTAAGAAGTGGACCAAGGGGAATCTCCACGGACTCCTGACTAAGATTTTCTATACAGGCTGCTTTACCTACCATGGGGAGACATTCCCAGGTACTCATGAGCCATACATCAGTAGACATCGTTATGAGTTGCGATTACGGAAGCTTGAAAGTGGTTTTAACGGTAACATCCAAGATACCCATACTTTCCTTCTGACTAAATTCCTAAAGTGCGGTAGCTGCGGGCGGATTCTGACAGGAGATAAGAAGAAAGAGCTGTACACCTACTACAAGCATGAATGTACTAAGGCGGATCACCAAACCTATCTCCCAGAGAGTAAGGTCTTTGAAATGCTGGATGTCGCCGTCCGTGATATGCGCTATAGTCCCGACTTTGCTGAGAATGTGAAAGCTTTGGCAAAGAAGACTCTAAATGAACGAGCTGCATCAAACAAGAAACGGAAGGCTGGCATTCAAGAGGTCTTAGAGAACATAGAAACTCGCAGAGATAGAGTCATAGACCTTTGGGCGGATAGCTCAATAGACAGCCATGTGGTGAAGAGGAAGCTTAGTGCTTTAGCTGCGGAACAGTCCATCCTTTCTGATCGACTGAAACTTACCTACAGGGATTACGATCAAATCATCTATGAAATGTGTGACCTAATAGATGAGCTGCGAGACAACCCTATAACCTTCCTGAGCGCTTCTTATGAGGAAAAGGGAAAACTACTTCAATTGATGGCGGAAGGCGCTGTAATCCACGGTGAGACGGCACAGATCCTGTGGAAGGAACCGTACTCCTTCTTGCTGACCAATGACATTCTGAAGACCAAGAGGCTTTATGAAGCAGAATTGGGCAAAAAAAATAGACTGTCTGGATTATCTCCAAACAGTCTATCTAAGCTCCCCCGAACAGACTCGAACTGCTGACATGGTGGTTAACAGCCACCCGCTCTACCGACTGAGCTACAGGGGAAAGTTAATTCTTGATGAAGAATAATGGGTTTTGAAAATTCTGTCAACAGAGTTTGTGAAGAAAACGTTCATATTTTTTTGTAGGAGTTTTCCGAGTTTGAAGAGCAAAGAAAAAGCCCGCTCAGGATTGAGCGGGCTATGGTCTTAAATCATTGTCCTGTAGTGAATTACAGGTTGAACAGCATATCCTCGTAAGAGGGGTAGGGCCAGGCTTCCTTGTCGGTCATTTTTTCAAGGGCATCGGCACAGACTCTCAGGGCGTCCATGGCAGGAATAACCTTTTCTCTGTAGGCCTTGGCCTGAGCCAGAAGATCCTCTTCCAGTTCAAGGGCAGCTTCAATTTCCTTGCCCAGTGTGGCAGCAGAGCTCAACAGGCATTCCATCTGAGCGTTAAGGTCTCCCAGCAGTTTCTCCTGTACGGGAGTGGCTGCCTTGATCACTGACTTTATGGAGCTGATGGTCTCGGCGATGCCGGCAGCGTAGTCGCTGACAGCGGGGAAGATCAGGCGGGTAGCCATCTCAAGGGATACACCGGCTTCGATGTTGATTCTCTTGCTGTACTCTTCCAGGTAGATGTCTACACGGGAGGCTACTTCTTCCTTGCTCAGTACGCTGTACTTGCTGAACAGGTCGGTAAAATCCATGTAAGTCATGATGGCATCAACGGTGGACTTGATATTGGGCAGTCCGCGCTTTTCGGCTTCTACAACCCATTCGTCGGAGTATCCGTTTCCATTGAAAACAACCTTGCTGTGGGCCTTGTAGGTTTCACAGACGATTTTCTGGATCTCTGCATTGACATCGGAAGCCTTTTCCAGTCTGGTGGCAAACTCATCCAGTACAGAGGCAACACCGGTGTTCAGAACAACGTTGGGGCCGGAGATGGACTGGGCCGAACCGACCATTCTGAACTCAAACTTGTTACCGGTAAAGGCAAAGGGTGAGGTTCTGTTTCTGTCGGTCATGTCCATGGGCAGCTTGGGCAGTACGGAGGCTCCGATTTCCATCATCTTTCCGTCCAGAGCCTTTACGGGCTTTCCGGCAGCCATTGTTTCCAGGATGTCGCTAAGCTGATCACCCAGGAAGATGGAGATAATGGCGGGAGGCGCTTCGTTGGCACCCAGTCTGTGGTCGTTACCGGCGCTGGCGGCAGAGGCTCTCAGGATGGGAGCATAGATGTCAACAGCCTTGATGGTGGCAACGCAGAACAGCAGGAACTGTGCGTTGTCATGGGGAGTGTCCCCGGGGTTCAGCAGGTTGATCCCGTCATCGGTACAGATGGACCAGTTGTTGTGTTTCCCGTTACCGTTGACACCGGCAAAGGGTTTTTCATGGAGCAGACAGGCCAGGCCGTGCTTGTCGGCGATTTTCTTCATCATTTCCATGGTGATCTGGTTGGCGTCTGTGGCTACACTGGCGTTGGCGTATACGGGAGCCAGCTCAAACTGGTTGGGGGCTACCTCGTTATGCTGTGTTTTAGCGGAAATTCCCAGCTTCCACAGCTCTGTGTTCAGGTCGCGCATAAAGTCGGCGACTCTGTCCTTGATGGCACCGAAGTAGTGGTCGTCCAGTTCCTGTCCCTTGGCACTCATGGTTCCGAAAACGGTTCTGCCTGTGAGTTTCAGGTCGGGTCTGGCCAGGAAGTACTCTTTGTCCACCAGGAAATACTCCTGCTCGGGACCTACAGAACAGTCGACTCTCTTGGAAGTCGTGTTGCCCATGGTCTTGAGGATTCTCATAGCCTGCTTGCTGATTGCATCGGTAGAGCGGAGCAGGGGAGTCTTTTTATCCAGAGCCTCTCCGGTGTAGGAAACAAAGGCTGTGGGGATGGTCAGGGTCAGTCCGGTGTTGTCGGCCTTCAGGAAGGCGGGGGAAGAGGTATCCCATGCGGTGTAACCTCTGGCCTCGAAGGTGGCTCTCAGGCCGCCGTTGGGGAAGGATGAAGCATCGGGCTCACCCTGGATCAGTTCCTTTCCGGAAAACTCCATGACAATTGTGCCATCTGAAGCCGGATCGATAAAGGAATCGTGTTTTTCAGCGGTCAGTCCGGTCAGAGGCTGGAACCAGTGTGTGTAGTGGGTGGCGCCCTTCTCAATAGCCCAGTCTTTCATAGCGGAAGCGATAACTTCTGCAACTTCCAGAGAAAGTTCGGCTTCACCGGCCTGTACCTTCTTGAATTCCTTAAAGACCATCTTGGGCAGTCTTTCCTTCATTACTGCTTCGGAAAAGCAGTTTTCCCCGTATATATCTACCAGGGAGGTTGTTGAATAATCTACACTCATCGTTTTTTACTCCTATTCCCTCTAATTAAATGCCGTTCATATACCGGATGTTCCGGCTGTAGGATCTCCTTAGAGATTGTATTCCGTTCGTTTGCCTGTGTACATGCAGATACTATGCCAGAATCGTAGAAATGACATAAAAATGTTTTAAATACATATAGAATAGATAAATAAAAATCTCTACTGAGGGTTTGTGTTGAAACTGAAAGATAATGATGCAGAAAGAAGCTACGCAAAAGTAATAAAAATAACATTATCATACATTAATGTATCCTAATTCCTCCGTATAGAGTATTTCTGAAAGTCTTCTGCACAGGAATAACCGGGGCGTCGTTCTCTTCCCATTCCCTTTATAAAGGGTTTGTACTGTCAATATCAGCTCCTTTCTCAGTTCTCTCTGGTCATTTTATCAATATAGACGGGAATAGGAGCTTTCTGTAGCTAACAGGAATTAAAATCTACATTAATGTAGAAAATGGCCGTCTCGGTGCAAGCTAAGGAACAGGAACTTCTTCGGACGGCAGACTCCTATGGACCCATATGACAGTGGAATGAACTGCTGTTGAATATAGACCTATTTAAACAGGATAAATGAAACGAAAATCGTAGACGAGTCCGGTTCGAATATACGGATTAACGCCTGTTAGAATGGCCTTTTGTGAAAAAATATAATTATTTTGACAAAAATACGTAATATGTCTATTATTATTTTTATTGCCTTTTCCTGTGAGCGGGTTTAAGGTTTTATCTAATAATCTATGTGTGTTCTTTTCACAAAGGGTGTGAAGAATCATAGCAATTCACTAAGGAGCAGAAAATGAAGAAGTGTCTTTTGATCACTTTTATCCTGTTTATGGCTGTAACCATGCTGTATGCGGGAGACAACAATTCCAATATCTCTACAGGATATTTGAGAAATCCTGTGCGGAACTCGGTCATCAATAATCTTGATGCCACCATCTTCAATCCCGCCGGTACCACCGAGCTTGAGGACGGTTTTCATATCGGCGTACAGAATGAGATCGTTCTGAGAAATTACAGCTATGATGAAAAAGATCTGGGTGGACTTTTGAATCCTTTGCTTGAAGATGCAGGGGCTTATGTTGTTGACGGTGAATCCGATGATAATACCTATCTTTTCCCCACTGTTATGCTGGATTATACCAGAGACAACTGGTCGGCCTTCTTTACCCTGACTGTTCCCGGCGGTGGCGGAACCGTTACTTATGATCCCATGGTTTCTATCGACCAGGGCGTGTATATGGGTGGATTACCCAACGGAACGATGATGGATGTTTCTCTGGAAGCCAGCTCTCAGATCCTCGGCTACACCTTCGGCGGAGCCTACAAGTTCCTGGATATGGTCAGCGTTTCCGCCGGTGTAAGAATGCTGCAGGCAAAAGCCACTCAGAAAGTTGAAGTTGAAGGCCTTTCAGATCCTCTGGTTGACTCTGAATACGATGCCATAGGCGTGGGAGGAATCTTCGGAATCAATGTTATGCCCATCGAGGGATTGAATATTGCTATGCGCTATGAGACTCCTGTCAAGATGGAGTATGAAGATGGTGATGATGATTATCGTCATGATTTTCCCGCCTACTTCGGTATGGGTGTAGGCTACCGTGTGATTCCCAAACTTCAGCTTATGGCCGATTTCGGTTTCAACTTTTATGAGCAGCAGGCTGAGAATTCTGACACGCTGGAAGCTGTTGAGGATGATGTTGAGAACGGCTGGACTCTGGGCTTCGGTGCGGAGTATGACATTACCGAAAGGATCATGGCCAGTGCGGGAATCTGCTATACGAACAGCGGTGTTAATGAAGATTCAGCAACCCAGGGGATGCTGATGGGGCTTCCCGTACCCAATCCCAATCCCGACCTGGGACGGACCACCCTCGGTATGGGCGGCGAGTTCGAGGTTATCGAGGATCTGAATCTTGAGTTCGGCTATATGCTCGTCCTTTACAGAGCTGAAGAGGATAACTACGGAATTGAGTACGAAAAGAAAGTCCATGGCTTCAGCCTTGGAGCTTCCTACCACTTCTAATTCAGTAACATACAATTGAGTTAAAAAAGAATGGGGCTGTTGCAAAAGTCTAATAAGACTTAAGCGACAGCCCTTTTGTCTGTTCAGCCTGCTAGGGGGATGAGAGAGGGTGACGGGATCAGCCTATATGCTGATCGATAAGAATGATATTGCCGTCTGGATCTTTGATGGTGAAACTGGCGGGACCCGATTCGTTTTCATCGGCCTCCGAAAGCAGAGGGCGGCCTCTGGCTTTCAGCTTTTTCTGAATCTCTCGGATATCGTCGTACTCTTTCAGCTCTTCCGCATTTTCATTCCATCCGGGATTGAAGGTCATCATGTTCTTTTCCAGCATGCCCTGAAAGAGCCCTACTGTGGTGCTTCCGTTTTTCATTATGATCCAGTTCTCATCGGGGTCGCCGAAGAACCTGGAGAATCCCAGATCCTCATAGAAGGATTGAGAGGCCTGAATGTCTTTTACGTTCAGGCTGATTGAAAAGGCGCCCAGTTTCATGCTTTTACTCCTCGTATCCTGCCAAGGCTCCGGGGGCGTATCGATGATTCTCCCGGGCAAGGCCTTGTTGCCTCTCTATAGACATTAGTTTAATTGTAATCTTTTTTCGGAACGGTTTCATCTGTCTTTCCGTCCCGTTCTTCCATGCCTTCAGATTTTCCGGTTCCGGTTCATTGATATTCATAGAGATCAGAAACCTCTGCTTCCAATTGATTCCTGCATTTGAAGACCCTAAAATTAATGATACATATTCCCCGGGGAGATTGAGATCTGAATAAAACCGAGCTGGAACAGCTGGAAATCGAACTGTTACTCACCGCCGTGTTCAGGGAGAGCGGATATGACTTCAGGAATTACGCCGGAGCCAGTCTGCACAGACGGATTCATCATCTGAGAGAGACGCTGGGGCTGTCTACGATCTCCGGGCTTATTCCCCTGGTTCTCCATGACCGGAACGCCATGAGGCAGTTGACACAGCTTATGTCCATTACGGTGACTCAGATGTTCCGGGATCCCGAGGTTTTTCTCTTTCTCCGAAAGGAAATCATTCCCTATCTGAAGACCTTTCCCTTTGTCCGTATCTGGGCGGCCGGTTGCGCCACGGGAGAAGAGGTCTACTCCCTTGCCATCCTTTTGAAGGAGGAAGGGCTCTATGAACGCTGTCATATCTATGCCACTGACTATAACAACGATGCCCTTCAAAAGGCCGAAGAGGGAATTTTTCAGCTGGAGCATATTAAAGAGTATATGGAAAACTACAGAAAAAGCGGCGGCAGGGACAGCCTGAGCCGTTATTTCCACTCAGAGTACGACTCGGTTATCATGGACAGCCGTCTGAAGCAGAACGTTACATTTGCGGCGCACAATCTGGCGATGGATACAAGCTTCTGCGAGGTGAATCTTATCCTCTGCAGGAACGTTATGATCAATTTCGACCGGGAGCTTCAAACAAGGGTTTTCAGTCTTTTCCGGGAGAGTCTCATACCCAACGGTTTTCTCTGTCTGGGAACGAGAGAGGGGCTCCTCTCTTCGGGGATTGAGCAGGATTTTGAGACTGTCAGCAGGGACCATAAAGTTTATAAAAAGCTGGTAATTTGAGAGCCATGGGACGGATAATTGTAATGGGAGCTTCTGCCGGAGGTATCGATGCCATGCATACGCTTTTTGTCGAACTTCCGGAGGATTTTCGTATTCCCATACTTGCGGTTCTTCACCTGGGTAGGCAATTCCATTCGGAACTGCCGGCTCTCTTCAGTCGAAAGCGGGCGGGGAGGGTTCTTTTTGCCGATGATAAAGCGGATGTAGAGGGGGGGCATATCTATCTGGCACCCCCTGACTACCATATGCTTCTGGCGAGAGGGGACCGCCTCTGTCTCTCTGTGGATCCCAGAGTCCACTACTGCCGTCCATCGATAGACGTTCTTTTCGAGAGCGCCGCCTATGCCGCAGGGGAGAGGGTCGTCGGGATTCTCCTGACCGGGGCCAACGAGGACGGGGCAGAAGGCCTGCTGCGGATCAGGGACTACGGAGGGACGACCATCGTGCAGGACCCCCGAAGTGCCGAGATGCCGGTGATGCCCGGGGCGGCATTGGAGCTTTTTACCCCTGATTTAACGGCATCCCTTTCCGGAATTCTGGAAAAGATGCTGGAACTCAATACGCGGGAGCCGGATTAGATGTTGAAATTGAAAAATATGAGAATCAGCCACCGATTAACAGCCGGATTCTCGGCCGTCGCCCTTCTCGTCGTTTTGCTGGGAGCCTTTTCGGTCTTTTCGATCTATCGTGTAGGGAGTGTTGTCGAAAATCTTTACAAGCACCCTTTTACTGTCAGCAATGCCGTGTTGCGTATCAAGGTGAATATCTACGATATCCACCGGAATATGAAGGACCTGGCTCTGGTTGAAAATCAGCAGGATTTTGAGCGTTACCGTCTGAATGTGGACCGCATTGAACGGGATACTCTTAAAGAGTTTGAACTTGTGGAAGATCGTTTCCTGGGAGATCTAAACGAGGTGGAGACCGCCCGTCGGCTCTTTGAAGACTGGGCCGTGGTCAGATCCGGGGTGATCGAGTTGAGCCGGAAAGGACAGTACCGGAAAGCCAGCGAAATGACCCGGGGAGAAGGGGCTGTTCATGTGGAGAAGCTGGAAGCTTCCATGAACAGTCTTATTGATTTTGCCTCCCGGAAAGCTGAGACATTCAGGCAGGAAGCGGGAGAGGATGTTCGGAAAACCGGACGCGTTCTTTTGATGATTCTTCTTCTTGTTCTGATCGTATCTGTAATAGCCGGCATCGTTATCACCGTGAGCATCAGGGTGCCGCTGGAGATCATTCTTCAGGGAATCGTCAGGATTGAGACTGGAGATCTGATGTATGATATTCCCGTCAGGCAGAAAGATGAGATCGGGCGGCTGGCCGATACTTTCCGGGATCTTCAGGAAAACCTTAAATACAAGTCCTCCGTTCTGGACAGGATCGCCTCTGGAGACTTTTCTGAAGAAGTTTCCGCCCGCTCCCCTAAGGACAGCCTGGCTCACTCCATCAATCTGATTGTAGAAAATTTCAGCATTGTCGTAGAGCAGGCCAATGCCGTATCCGCCGGTGATTTCAGGGCGGAACTGACGGTCAGAAGCGATAAAAACGAGCTGGGGCAGGCTATTCTCCGGATGAAGGAAAACCTGCTGGATGTGGTTGAGGTGGCCTCCCGTGTGGCGGATCACGACTACTCCATAACCCTGGAACCCAAGTCCGACAAGGATGAGCTTTCCGAGAAGCTGAATACCATGACCCGGAGGCTGAAGGAGCTCAGTCTGGCAGGGGATGAGCAGAACTGGCTGAAAAGCGGCCAGGCCGAGCTGAGCGAGTCTCTGCAGGGGGAGAAGGATCCGGAAAGCATCTGCCGGGATGTTGTGGGGTTCCTGACTCCCTATCTGAACGCCCAGGTGGGCTGTATCTACCTTCATGACAGCAACGGCTTTCGTCTGGCCGGCAGCCATGCTTTTACCCGCAGAAAAAGCTCAAAGCTTCGCTGGGATTCCGGAGAGGGTCTCGTGGGGCAGGCCGCCGCAGAACAGAAGATGATGGTCATAGAGGAGCTGCCTGAAGACTATATGGCGCTGTCCTCCGGAACGGGGAGCTGTGTTCCCCGGAATCTCGCCATTCTGCCCTGTGTTATGAACGGTCGCACCATGGCCGTAATTGAGATCGCCTCGCTGAAACCCTTTGATGCGATCTCTCTGGATCTGCTGGAGTCGGTGGGGAACAACATCGCCATCTCCATCGTTACGGCGGAGGCCAGGGCCCAGACTCTGGCGCAGTCCGAAATCCTCAAACAACAGCAGGATGAGCTCAGGGCCAGTAATGAAGAACTGGAAGTCCAGGCCAGAAAGCTGCAGGCCTCGGAAGAGGAGCTTAAGGCTCAGCAGGAAGAGTTGATGGCGACCAATACCGAACTGGAGGAGAAGACCAGGAATCTGGAAGAACAGAAGGACGTTATCTCTCAGAGCAACAGGGAGCTTGAGCGGGCAGGGAAGGATCTGGAGCTTAAGGCCCGGGAGCTGGAACTCTCCAGCAAGTACAAGTCCGAGTTTCTGGCCAATATGTCTCACGAGCTGAGGACGCCTTTGAACAGTCTTCTCATTCTGGCCCAGGATCTCAAAGAGAACCGGGACGGAAATCTGTCGGAAAATCAGTTGCAGTCGGCGGATGTCATCTACAAGAGCGGTAACGACCTGCTGAAGCTGATCAATGAAATACTGGACCTTTCCAAGATAGAAGCGGGAAAGATGGATGTCACCGTGGAGGATGTGGAACTGCCGGATCTTCTCGATATGGTGGTTATGAACTTCAAGCGTTTTGCCGATGAGAAGGGACTTCTGCTGACCACCCATATGGATGAGAATGCTCCCACCCGGATACGGTCGGACAGGCAGAGGCTGGATCAGATCGTCAGAAACCTGGTCTCCAATGCCATGAAATTCACCGAAGAGGGGGCGGTGTCCTGCACAATAGACGATGCCGAGTTTCAGGGAGCCCCGGCTGTCAGGATTCAGGTTAAGGATACGGGTATCGGCATCCCTGAAGAGAAATACAGGCATATATTCGAGGCCTTTCAGCAGGTGGACGGCAGCATTTCCAGGAAATATGGCGGCACCGGCCTGGGGCTCTCCATCGTCAGGGAGCTGGTCAGGCTTCTCGGGGGAGACATCTCACTGGAAAGCGAGGTCGGCAGGGGAACAACGATCTCCGTCTCTCTTCCCCGGGAAATTGCCGGCTCTGAATCTGCCGCGGCTGGGAAAGACTCGAACGGACAGCTCGTAAAGGTCCAGAATACGATCTTTCAGGCCCCCCTGCAGGATGTCGTTCACGCCCATCGAATCGCTGATGATCACGGAGAACTGAAAGACGGCGATCTCAGCATTCTGGTCGTGGAGGATGATGCCCGTTTCGCCGAGCTGATACGGGAATTCTGCCATAGCAAAAACATGAAGTTTATCCATGCCGGCAGCGGGGAACAGGGCCTGGAACTGGCGGAAGAGATCAAGCCCAGCGGTATTATCCTGGATATCAAACTTCCGGGAATCAACGGCTGGGACGTTCTGGAGCGTCTGAAAAACAACACCTCTACCCGTCATATCCCTGTCCACATGATGTCGGCCATGGAGGAATCGGTGGATGATGCCTTCCGAAAGGGAGCCATCGGTTATCTGAGCAAGCCTGCAACCAGGGATTCCCTTGCGGAGTCATTCAACCGGATTGAAAATCTTATCAGTAAAACCATGCAGACCATTCTCCTGGTGGAAGACAATGTTGCTATGAGAATGGGGATCCGGCAGCTTATTGCGGATGATCATGTCAGGATCGTAGAAGTGGATTCCGGGGCCCAGGCGATTCAGAAAATTGAAAATGAACTCTTTGACTGTATGATCCTGGATCTGGGGCTTCCCGATATGACCGGGTACGAACTATTAAAGAAGGTTGAAGAGAGCCGGAAGATCATGGAAATTCCGCCTGTTATCGTCTATACGGGAAAAGAACTGACCAGAGAGCAGGAAGAGGAGCTTGAACACTATGCCAGCTCTATTATTATCAAGGGAGTGAAATCCAGAGAGAGGCTGCTGGATGAGACGGCTTTGTTTCTGCATAAGGTCGTGGCCGATATGCCGGAGCAGAAAAGGGATATCATCCGGAAGCTTTACAACAGAGACTCTCAGTTCGACGGTAAAAAGATCCTTCTGGTTGATGATGATATGAGGAATGTTTTTGCCCTGACAAAAATTCTGGAAGATAATAAAATGCAGGTTATTAAAGCTGTCAACGGGCAGAAGGCCCTTGATATCCTTCAGGTTCATTCGGATATCGATCTGGTTCTTATGGATCTGATGATGCCGGTTATGGATGGTTTTGAGGCGACGCGCAGAATAAGGCAGGATGAACGATTCAGAAAGCTTCCCATTATTGCCGTTACGGCCAAGGCCATGAAGGAAGATCGGGAGAAGTGTTTTGAAGCCGGTGCCAACGATTACATTGCAAAGCCCGTAAATGTGGACAGACTTCTGTCATTGATGAGATTGTGGCTTTACAAATAAGGGGATGATGTGGCTGAACAGGTTAAAATATTGATGGTTGATGACAGAGCAGAGAATCTTCTGGCTCTGGAGCGATCTCTTGAAGGGATGGACATCCAGGTTTTCAAGGCCCAGTCGGGCAATGAAGGGCTGGCTCTGACCCTGGAGCATGAGTTCGCCCTGGCCCTTATTGACGTACAGATGCCCGAAATGGACGGATTTGAAATGGTTTCTCTTCTGCGATCCAACTCCCGGACCCGTTATCTGCCGGTGATTTTTGTTTCAGCGATCTACTCCGATGAGTTTTATCAGGTGAAGGGGATTGAATCGGGAGCCGTTGACTTTATGGTCAAACCGTTGAATGTAAAGATACTGCGCGGGAAGGTTTCGGTCTTTCTTGATCTGTACAGGCAGAGAAAGGCTCTCGAGAGGGCTTTGGATGAGATTGAAACCCTTCATGGTCTTCTCCCTATTTGTTCCTACTGCAAGAAAATCCGGGATGACAACGGATACTGGAGTCAGGTGGAGGACTATATATCCAAACGCAGCGACCTGGACTTCAGTCACAGCATCTGTCCGGACTGTATGAAGAAACACTATGGTGAGCTTGTGGATAGGGAGTCTTCCTGAGGAATGTTCCTCCGGATGGCCTCGTCTTCCGGGCTGAAATCAGTTGTTTTCGGGGCTAAGGCTCAGGTTTCTGTAGACAAGATCCTCTCGTTGCGTGAATCCCATGGTCTCCCAGAAGCTGTTTCCTTCCGTATTCTCTGTATAGACCACAAGGGCCGCTTTATGAATCCCTTCTTTTTTCAAGGCGTTCAGGGTCCTTTCCACAAGCTTTCTTCCCAGGCCCCGTCCTCTGAACCTGCTGTCTATCGCCGCATGATAGATATAGGCTCTTCTGCCGTCATGGCCGCAGAGAATCGCCCCTGTAATCAGTCCCTCTTCGGTAGAGAGGAAACTTATTCCGCGATTCCTTTCAAGAAAACGTTCTATTCCTTTTCGTGAGTCGTCCAGGCTGCGCAGGCCCATGCCTTCTGTTTTTGTCCAGAGACGGATAAGCTGTTCGTAGTCGTCTATGGTGACGGGGCGTATGGTCATGGAATTGCTCCTTGATAGGATTGATATATCATGTGCCAGTATATCTGTTTTCCCGGGGAAGGAGGAGAGAGACCGTCATCTTACGGCGGTCAGTATCTCTTCTGTTGACTCTCTGACCAGAAGAGCGCTGCCTATGGCAGCGGTCCTGTTTCCCCATTCACTGGTTATGACTTCAACGGCGTTAAGATTGTGTTTCATCGCCCTGTATTCATTCTTTTTTGTGACCATCTCCGCCAGTGTCGGACAGTCCGAGATTACCGGACCGCTCAGAACAACCATATCGGGATTGAGAAGGTTTATCATATTGCCCAGTGCTATGGACAGATATTCGGCCGCCTCTTCTATGACATGGTGGTACAGTTCCCCTTTACCGGCGCGATGAAGGATGTCTTCGATACGTTCCGGCAGGGGCTCTCCGTGTAATCCTGCCAGATTTCTTCCTCTCTCCAGAATGGCTTCCTCTCCTATCAGGGCCTGCAGGCAGCCCCTGTTGCCGCAGCGGCAGAGGGGGCCGTTGGGGATGATCGAGGTATGTCCCAGTTCTCCGGCACCGAAGGAGCTGCCGTTGAAGAGTTTATGATCAAGAATGATTCCCGATGCCACACCTGTGCCGATCACGATGGAGATGATATTTCCTCTGTTCCGGGGGTTATCCAGATAGTAGGCGGTCAGGGCGCTCACCTTGCTTCTGTTCACAACCAGACAGGGAAGGCCTGTTGCCGCGGTAAACAGAGAGCCCAGGGGGATGTCGGCCCATCCTACATCTACGGCACTGACAACAGTTCCCTTACGGCTGTCCACCAGTCCGGGAGAACCTATTCCGATCCTGTCGAGGATGACCTTCTCTCTGTGTCCCTCTCTCAACCCTCTTAGCCCTTCGGCAAGAGTTCTTACAGCACCTTCCGGGCTCATCTCTTCATTGGGACAGATTCTCTGGTCTATGATATTTCCGGCCAGGTCCATCAGGATCAGGGACCATGAAAAGTCAAATAAGGCGGCTCCTATAAAATAACAACTGCCCGGAAGGGGGCGTAGAAGGGTGGGGGGGCGACCTCCTCTGGTTTCGCCTGTCCCGGCTTCCCGGATAAGTCCCCTGTTCAGAAGTTCGTCCGTCAGCTGTCCAACGGCCGCCCGGGTAAGACCGGTTCTTTCCGCAAGATCTATGCGGGACAGGCTTCCCGTCCTAATGATGAGATCGAAGATTCTGATCAGGCTGCTGTATTTTTTGTTTGCTCTCATAATATCAGACCTTAAGTAAATATTATTTACAAAGATAAGTATAAACGTCTTTTCCGGATCTGTATATACCGAATAAAGCGTGTTTTAATTCGGTATATTTGATAGATAGTAAAAAAACTTGACAAAGTAGGGAGGCCGAGGCTAGGATAAGGAAGATTCGAAATACAGGAACAGCTATTGAATTTCAAGGTCATTCATACAGAACGTTATTTTCTTCCCGTTCCTTTTGCGCGTCCCCTGTCATTTGGCAGGCAGAAGGTTGAGGTTCTGGAAAAACTGCGCGTGGCTCTTGTTCTGGAAGATCAGGAAAGTGGAAAGCGTGAAACAGGATGGGGAGAAGTCCCTCTTAATTATCCCTGGTTCTGGCCGGAGTGTCCGGAGAGAGATCCCTCTTCCCTTTTAAGACTCATGAGCCGGAAGCTTGAAAAACTCTGGCTGTCAGTCGGTACTGTCAGACATCCTCTTCTCGCGGCTTCGGATCTTCATGACGGGGATCTTATGGATCTTGCGGCTCTGGATAGACAGAGGGCTCCTCTTCTGGCCTGGCAGGTGCTGAATGCCGCCTTTGATATCGCTTTATATGACGGGGCGGCAAAGTTGAATGGATCGACGGTATACGATCTGTTTGATGATGACCTGATTCCTGTGGGAGCGGATTATTTCTTTCGGAGGGAGCCTTCTGCGGCCGCCCTGATGAACTCTTTCCGCTTCAGGGAGGCCCTTTCCGACATGCCTGAACGGTTGGGTGTCTGGCATATGGTGGGAACTCTGGATTGCCTGAAGGGCGGAGATAAGAACCTGTCCGACTGGATCCGCGAAGGCGGAATCAGCCGGTTGAAGATCAAACTCAGTTCCTGTGCCGGTCGGGATTTTGACCGTCTGAAGAGCATCTATGAATTGGCATCTCCTCTGGGAGTCGATAAATACTCTCTGGACTATAACGGTCCCGGCAGGGAGCTGAGCTGGCTCTATGATTTTCTGCTGAGGCTAAAAGAAGAGCTGCCTGGGCTGTATCGGAAAATCTGCTATATCGAGCAGCCTGCCGCTCCGGGAGTGACAGGGAGTCCTGAAGAGATTGCCCGTATCACGGCAGAGAAAGAACTTCTGGTGGATGAAGGTGCCGGCAGCTGGGAACAGCTCTATGAATACTATAGAGCCGGCTGGTCTGGAGTCGCCTTGAAAATATGCAAATCCCAGACGTCCTCTCTGCTGATGTTTGCTCTTTCTAAAGTTTTGAACAAACGGGTGACCGTCATGGATCTTACCAATCCCTCTCTGGCACAGATCGCTCATGTTCAGCTGGCAGCTCATATGAGCGACGACAGGGAGCTTGAGAGCAACGGGATTCAATACTGTCCCGAAGCATCCTCAGATGAGGCCGTCGTTCATCCCGGCCTTTTTACCCGCAGAGAGGGGTGTCTGGATCTGTCTTCCCTGAAAGGGACGGGCTACGGATACAGGATGGAAGAGATTGAAAAACTCAAAGGGGCATTAATGTGATTTTAACGGGATTTACAGATGAGTTCTCCCCTGATTTCAGAAAGCAGCTGGAAGCCTGCCGTTTTCTGGATTGGGATCATATTGACTTGAGAACTGTTGGAGAGAAGAACATCTGCCATCTGGGAACACACGAGATGGAAGAGATCCTGGAACAGCTGAGTGCCTCAGATATCCGGATCGCCAGCTTCGGAAGCCCCATTGCCAACTGGTCCCGCCCCCTTAGCCATCCGCTTGAAGAGGAGATCCGGGAACTGGAGCATGCTGCGTCTCTGATGCGTATGGCCGGAGTCCGGGGCATAAGGGTGATGAGCTATAAAACCGATGCTCTGCTTTCCCCTGGAGATCCCTTCGGTGAGGAGGTGGTGAAGAGGCTTAAGGAGCTGAGCATCGCAGCTGAGAATCAGGGAATCGTTCTGCTTCATGAGAACTGTGAAACCTGGGGCGGTCAGAGTCCGGATCATACACTCTTCCTGCTGGACAGGGTCGACTCCCCCGCCTTCCGGCTGATCTTTGATACAGGAAATCCCCCCGGGACTCCCGATGTCCGGGGAAAAGAGCCCTATGGACGGCAGAAGGGACTGGACTTTATCAGAGCCGTATATGAAGCCGTAGACATGGTGCATATCAAGGATGCCCGTTATGTGCCGGAGAATCCGGCTGATGAGATTGAATACACCTGGCCGGGAGAAGGGGAGGGACAGCTGCAAGAGGTCTTTTCTTTTCTGAAGAAGAAAGGGTACGAAGGGCCGTTCTCCATCGAACCCCATATGGCGGTGGTCTACCATGATGAATCGGTGCAGTCGGATGAGCAGGTGCGTCGGGATACTTTTTATGAGTATGCCCGCCGAAGCCGTATCCTGCTGGAAGAGGCTGGATTTTGATGTCTTATATCCTGCTGAAAAAGATTCGTCTTGACAGATTTTAGATTCGGATACGATAATATTGCATGCAATAAAATCGATTGTGTATTTTGGTAATAAGCCGTTCCTGAAAGGGAGTCTCTCCCGGGAAGGGTTGAAATAAATTAAGGAGTTTTAAGATGAAAAAAACTTTGGTTCTCTTGCTGACGGTTTTCATAGCCCTTGGAGCCTTCGCCGAAGGAAAAAAGGATGCTTCCAGCGCTTATGAATGGCAGCCCGATAAACCGGTCAACCTGATCGTTCCCTGGGGTGCCGGCGGATCTACCGACAGATCTTCCAGGACAACAGCCGGTATCGTGGAAGGCCCTCTGGGACAGAAGATCGTTATCGTCAATCAGCCCGGTGCCTCCGGTTCCGTGGGAACCCAGGCCGTTCTGGATGCTCCCAGAGACGGAATGAAGTGGGTTTCCGGTGCCGTTAAGGACCTGGGAGTCTACAAGGTTCAGGGAATGATCGATACGACTCTGGATGACTGGAATCTTTACCTGAACGTGGCCATGCCCAATGTGGTTGCCGTCAGCGCCGACTCTCCCTACAACGACTTCGGCGATCTCCTTGATGCGATGAAGGCCAATCCCGGAAAAATCAAGGTTGCCACTGCCGGTGTTAACTCCGCCGGACATACGGCCATCGAACTGATCAAAAAATATACAGGAGTGGAGTACACCCATGTTACCTATGACGGTGGAAACCCCGCTGTTATCGCAACCGTAGGCGGCGAGGCTGATATGGTTCCTCAGCTCTCTGTTGAAGAGGTGGACATGCTTAAGGCCGGTAAGCTGAAGGCTCTCTGCGTTATGACTGACAAACCCCTGATCGTAGACGGCATGAAGGGTGAGATCCCCCCCATCACCAACTGGATCAAAAATTTCAAGTCCGCCCCCATCTACTTCGGTCTCTTTGTACCCAAGGGTGTTCCCGCCGAGGTAACCAATACCCTTGATCAGATCTGGGACGATGAGGTTAAGAACTCTGATGTTCTGAAGGACTGGGCAGCCAAGAATGCGGTCGTCTTCGATCCCTGTTACGGCAAGGAAGCCGTGGAAAAGGCCTTTCCCATGGTACAGATCAGTGCCTGGCTGAAGGTTGAAGCGGGTGATGCGGTCATTGATCCCACTACCATCGGAATCCCCAAGCCCGAATAATTTACCTTCCCTCCCTCAGGGGAGGGACTTTTTTTACAGGAACCAAACCATGAACAATAATCAAATGAAAAAGGCTGACTTTGTCAGTTCCATTGTCCTGATAGCCTTCAGTATCAGCGTAATATGGATGTCCCTGAATATGCCCCGCCTGGAGGAAAAGGGTATTAATCCCTATACCGCCCCTGGCGTGGTTCCGGGAATCCTGGGTGTTATCATCCTGTTTCTTTCTCTGATCATGTTTATCAGAACCCTCAGGCACGGTGACTTTCTCCCCCGCTTCACAGCCGGTGATCTGAAATCCTTTTTCAGAAGTGAAGGAATCCTGCGTCTTTCTGTCGCTCTGGGTCTCAGTCTGGTCTACGCGCTGGTGCTGGTCGGTCATATCCCCTATATTCTGGCGACCTTTCTTTTTATTTTCTCTTTTATTCTCTGTTTTGATCTGAAATTTGATGCCACCGAAGGCAGTAAAAAGCGAATAATCCTGGTGGCTCTGGCCGAGGCTGTTATTACCGCCGTCGCAGTCAGCGCCGCTTTTGAATACCTGTTTCTGGTAGATCTGCCCTAAGGAGTCCCTGTTATGTTTGAAGGAATTTCAATGTTTCTTGAGAACCTGGGTGGATTTCTTTCCCTCAAGATTCTCTTTGACGTTCTATGGAGCACCCAGCTGGGGATCATCGTCGGCATGCTCCCCGGTCTGACCGCCACCATGGGAGTGGCTCTGATGACCACTCTGACCTATAAAATGTCCGCTGATAATGCGGTCCTCATCCTGATGTGTATGTATATCGGTGCCATCTACGGCGGCAGCCGTTCGGCTATACTTCTGAATATTCCCGGTACCCCGGCCAATGCCGCCACTTCCGTGGACGGTCATCCCCTGGCCCAGCAGGGGCGGGCCGGCGAGGCCATCGGCATAGGGACCACCGGAAGCTTCCTCGGCTCGGTAATCGGTATGTTCATGCTGGCTCTTTTTACGCCGATCCTGGGTAATTTCGCCCTGGACTTTCAATCCTTCGAGTTTTTCTGGCTGGCCATCTTCGGCATCATCATCTCCGGTAATCTGACGGCTCCCAAAGATCCCCTGAAGGGATGGATTGCCGGATTTCTGGGGCTCTTTGTCGCCATGATCGGTATGGAGGGAATTCATGCCCATATCCGTTTCGCCTTCGGAAATGTCAACCTCTCGGGCGGCATCAGTCTGCTGCCGGCCATGGTCGGTGCTTTCGGAATGGCTGAGATTCTGACTCTGATGAAAAATCCCCGTTCCGAGGTTATCGATACGGAGATCAAGAATGTTGTGCCCAGACCCGGGCAGATTCTCAAGTACTGGAAGACCATTATCCGTTCCGGAATTATTGGGACCTTTGTAGGGGCCATACCCGGTGTGGGTGAGGATATCGCCGCCTGGGTCAGTTATGACTTTGCCAAGCGGGGCAGCAAGGAGAAGGAGTTGTTCGGAAAGGGTAGCCAGGAAGGTCTGATCGCTTCAGAGACCGGAAACAACGCCGCAGCGGCAGGTGCGGTCATTCCTGTTCTCTCTCTGGCCATTCCCGGTTCCGCACCTGCGGCTGTACTGCTGGCAGCCATGTTTATCCACGGCATACGGCCCGGCCCCCTTATTATGATCGAGTCTCCTGAGTTTGTGTACAAGGTCGTGGCCATGGTATTTCTGGCCACCTGTGCCATGTTTATACTGGGCCTCTCCATGGTCCGTTCCCTGGTCAAGGTTCTACAGGTCCCCCGGACCAAGCTGATTCCCATCATCTTCACCCTCTGTGTCATCGGCTCCTATGCCCTTGCCAGCCGTACCTTTGATATCGGAGTGATGATCTTCTTTGGGGTTCTCGGCTTTCTGATGCGTGAGATGGACTATCCCGTGGCCCCCATGATTCTGGGTATCATTCTGGGGAATATTCTGGATAAAAACCTGAGACGGGCTCTTGTGATCTCCGAAGGAGACTTCATGCCCTTCATCTCCCGGCCTATCTGCATGGTTCTGATCATCCTTATCGTCTTTGCCATAATAGGTAGAATGAACTGGTTTATCCAGGCAAAAAATGCCCTGTTCGGCCGGTTTAGAAAGAATGGAGGAACAGCAAATGGATAAAAAAACGGTCAGAGCGGGCATCCTGGGAAGCGGCTTTGCCGCCCGGTTCCACTATGAAGCGCTAATCCGGGTTTTCGGTGTCAATGCGGAAGTCGTCGGGGTCCACTCTCCTAATGCCGGAAATTGCGGGAAGTTCGCCCATGAGAGAGGACTGACCGCTTTCGATTCGGCACAGGCTCTAATGGAAGCCAGTGATGTCCTTCATATATGCACTCCTCCCTCCTCTCATGAACAGCTGGCAATCAGAGCCCTTGAAATGGGAAAACATGTGATCGTGGAAAAGCCCTTTACAGGCTTCTTTGGCGAGGGACTGGATAATTTCGATGGAGACAGTTTTGATCGCTCCTACGGTCTGGAAAAGGCCATGGCCAGCATACGAAGGCTCAGGGAGGCAGAGATGCGGAGTTCCGGAATGATCTTCTATGCGGAAAACTGGGTCTATGCCCCTGCGGTACAGAAGGAACGGGAGGTCCTGGAAAAGACAGGGGGCCAGATCCTCTGGCTTCATGGACAGGAGAGCCACAGCGGCTCCCATTCGGCCCTTTACGGGGACTGGTCCTTCTCCGGTGGCGGTTCCATTATGGGGAAATCGGTTCATCCCATGACTGCGGCTCTCTATCTGAAATCGGTGGAAGGACGGGTGCGGGGAGAGGATATCCGGCCTGTTTCCGTCAGCTCCCGTACCCATTGTCTGACCAGAATGAACAATTTCCAGGATGACGGTTTCTTAAGAAAGGGCTACAAGGATATCGAGGACTTCGGTTCTCTCCATATCACCTTTTCCGACGGAACTATCGCCGATATCTTTGCCAGTGAAATCGTTATGGGCGGGGTATTCAACCATCTTGAGGTCAATGCCAGTAATCACCGGACGGTCATCAATATCAATCCCAATACGGCCATGCAGACCTACAATCCCAGGGGCTCTCAGTTCGACGACATCTATGTGGTTGAAAAAATCGGAACCAAGGAGGGCTGGGCCTTTACCTCTCCCGATGAGGACTGGTTCACCGGCTATCAGAACGAGATGGAGTGTTTCTACAGGAATGCCGCCGAAGGCGCTGCCCCTGAATCAGACAGCCGTCTGGCGGCGGATACGATAGCCGTTGTTTACAGTGCCTATCTTTCCGCAGAGCGTAAAGGGCAGGAGGTTGAGATCTCTCTCCTTTAGGAGATGCCTCCTGCCGAGGATCGTATCTCCGGGACTGAGTCCTGTTCAGAGTGTAGGGATGTGGAGCCCCCCATCCACATGGATCACTGATCCTGTGGAGTAGGGCATCTCTCCGGTCGCCAGGGATGCCGCAGTCCGACCGATATCCTCAGGGTAGCCCCAGCGCTTCTGGGGAACCAGACCTTCGGAGATCAGGGCATCGTACTCCCCGCTCACCCCGGAGGTCATATCGGTTTTTATGATTCCCGGACGGATCTCATAGACTCCGATGTTTTCGGCGGCCAGGCGAACGGCAAAAAGAGACGCGGTCATGGAGAGCCCCGCCTTGGCAATGCAGTACTCCCCCCGATTCACGGAGACCGTTTCGGATGAAACGGACGTTATGAATATGAGGCTTCTGAAACCTCTTTCTGAAGAGGGGAGGGTGAGCCAGTAGCGGGACGCTGCCTGACTGAGGAAAAAGGTCCCCTTGAGGTTTGTATTTAACAGCCGGTCGAAGGAGTTCTCCTCCATCTCCAGGATCTCCCGTCGCTCTGAGGGCGCGATTCCGGCATTATTGATCAGCCCGTGGAACTCTCCGAAGCTCTGAAGCACTTCCCTCAGGAGGGACTCCCTGTCACGAGGGTTGCTGATATCCGCCCTGAAGGCGGCAAAGCGGCCCTTTTCGCCTTTTGATGCCTCCCGGCAGAGGCGGAGGGTTTCTTCGGCGGCTTCTCTGTTGCCCGCATAGTTGACGGCCACATTAAAACCCTGCCGGGCCAGTGAGACGGCGATGCCTCTTCCAATGCCCCGGCTTGAGCCGGTAACGAGAATAGTTCTGCTGCTCATAAAAACTCCTTGTGTGCTGCCAAAGCTCAAGCGGAGCTTCGTTTCTTTTTGTCGGGCAGGGCCGAAGGGCCTTATGTCCTGCCACTGTTCCTCTACGTTTTTTTGTGAATCCCTCGGCCGGAGGAGGTATTCTCTGCTATATTATTGATTGTTGCGTGCAACAATGTCAATTAAAAATGATGAAGCTCTTTGGCTTGTCATCAGAAGATTTCGACTGTATGATTCTAACAGATTTTACGGGGAAGGATATTTGGATTGGCAAAAAAAGTAACCGTTTATGATATTGCCGAAGAACTGGGCATCTCTGCCAGTACGGTATCCCGGGTCCTGAACAACTCCTCTCTTATCAGTGATGAAAGGAGCCGTGAAATCAGAAAGACCGCTGAAAAACTGGGGTATCAGAAGAGGGTTATCCGGAAACATGTTACCCGTGCCATCCTTAATTTGCA
Source organism: Oceanispirochaeta sp. (assembly GCA_963556075.3). Classification (GTDB taxonomy): domain Bacteria; phylum Spirochaetota; class Spirochaetia; order DSM-2461; family DSM-2461; genus Oceanispirochaeta. The sequence goes on from CAUVYB020000002.1 coordinate 2,350,821, forward strand.
CCTCTTCCTTCCGAAAACAGATAATCAGCTCATCCACTTCTTCTATAATATTTCTGAATTGATCGAATCGGTTCAGCAGGGATTCGGAGACGTGAGGCTGAATTTCGTAACCCGTGTGAATGATGGAAATCTGGACTTTCTGGAACGGAAAAAAACGGGGCAGATCGACGGATGTCTGTTTGCCTTTACCAGTCCTTCGTCTTCTTTAAGACGAGAGCTGAACGAGCGGGCAATCCCTTTTCTGCTTCTCAACCGCAGAGCCCGAAGCGGGAATTTCGTCTGCTATGATATCCCCGGAGGAATCCATCTTCTGGCACAGAGTATGTATGACCGGCTGGGAGATAAAATCCGCCCCTGCTTCCTCGGATTTCGAAAGCTTCCACGGGTCTCAAAGGAGCGCTTTGATGCGGCCGGAGCATTCTTCAGGGGCAGGGGAGTTCCCTTTAGCGAAGAGGATATGCTTGTTCTGGATGATCTGGCCGAAATCCCCCGCGGCGCTGTGGACTGGGTCATGGAGAGGGACTGTAACGCAGTTCTGGCTTTCAATGATCTTGTGGCTCTCTCGTTCCTTCAATCGGGACTGGCCAGGGGCATCGATTTTCCATCCGGGCTTATGCTCTGCGGGTTTGATGACTCTCCTCTGCAGTCTCTTCTGGACAGGAGGATCGATACGGTTCGTCTCTCCATTCCGGAACTCGGACTGAGGGCCGGACGCTGGTTGAAATCCTGTATTATTGAGAAATCGCCTGAGCCTCTCCGGGAAGTTCTTCCTGTTGATTATATTCCCGGCGAGACTATCCATTCCCGTACAGATCTTTAACTGATATTCCGGATATTAATCCTTGACAGAACTATGCTTCAAGCTGATAATGTTGCATGCAATAAACTGAATATCGGAGGTCCTTCTATGTCTCATCCCTATCCTCATCTGTTTTCAGCCCTTGAACTGGGCGGGAGAACTGTGAAAAACCGTCTTGTTTCTCAGGCTATGGAAGCCAATGACGGAACAGAATCAGGCGCCGTCTCTGCGCGGGGGATGGAACGGTACAAGGCTCTGGCCCGTGGAGGCTGGGGGATTGTCGTCGCCGAGGCTCTCTCCATAGACCCTTCCTCCAGGGCAAGGGTGAATCAGATGATCCTGAACAGGACCAATCTGAACAGCTTCAAGATCCTGGTCAGAGAGTTCAAATCCATCAATCCCGACGGGCTCTTCCTTTTTCAGATTACACACTCCGGCAGGAAAGCGGTCAAAGGACACTCTCGTCCTACCGCCCTCTACAGTCCCCGGGAGGGCGAGACTCTCCTGGGAACCGATGAGATTGAACAGATCCGCCGGGCTTTTGTGGAGGGGGCCCTTCTTGCGGAAGAGGCCGGAGCGGACGGTGTGGACTTCAAAATGTGTCATGGCTATCTTGGTTGCGAGATGCTCAGACCCGTGAATCTCAGGGATGACCGCTGGGGCGGTTCCTTTGAAAACAGAACCCGTTTTCTGACCGAGTCCATCCCGGAGATCAGGGCGCAGCTGAAAAGAGATGATTTTCTGCTGGGGTCCAGACTTTCTGTCTACGAAGGTATTCGCGGCGGCTGCGGAACGGCCGGTCCCGATGAGCTGATTGAAGATCTGGGGGAGATGGAGAGGCTCATTCGGCTTCTTGAAGAGCTGGGGATGGATTATGTTAATGTTTCGGCGGGGATACCGGGAACAACAAGTGAGATCACACGACCGACTCCCCCGGCGCTTTATCTCTATCTGCATCAGATGCGCTATGCCCGCTGGGCGAAAAGCAGAGTCAAAAAGATGAAGGTCATTGGCTCTGCCTACTCCATTCTGAAGGAAGAAGGGCTAAATCTGGCGGATGAGAATATTCGAAAGGGCTATACCGATATGGCAGGCTGGGGCCGTCAATCTTTTGCGGATCCCCTTTTTCCGTCAAAGGTGGAAGGCGGGGAAAGGGTGGACTACTGCACAGCCTGCTCCGGATGCTCCAAACTGATGGTTTCCCAGCTTAATGACGGTTGCATTCTGTATAACGACTATTACAAGTCAGTCTGGAAAAGCAGAACCTCATGAGCAATTCCGTCAAAAAATGGACAATTCTCTCCCTGGAAGGCAGGGAGCTGCCTGTCTTCAGATGCCACAGCCTTGTGGTGGGCAGCGGTGCCGCCTCCCTCTGCTGTGCCGAGAGGCTTCATGCTATGGGTGTACAAGATGTCCTTATCCTTACGGATAATTTCAAAGGGGGAACTTCAAGGAATACAGGCTCTGACAAGCAGACCTACTATAAGCTGGCGGATGCGGGTATCACTCCGGACTCTCCCTATGCCATGGCCTGCGCCCTGATGGCAGGGGGGGGCATGCATGGGGATACGGCCCTGGTCGAGGCACAGAACTCCCTGAATGCCTTCTATCATCTGGTCTCTCTGGGACTGGACTTTCCCCATAATCCCTATGGCGGGTATACAGGATATAAGACTGACCATGATCCTTTGACAAGGGGTGTGTCCCTCGGGCCCTACACCTCCCGGGCTATGACAGAATCCCTGGCGGCTGAGGTCGTCAGGCGTAAGATTCCAGTCCTGGATCAGAGGCTGGTTCTGAAAATCCTAACAGACGGAAAGGATCGCGCCGTCGGGGCTTTGGCTCTCAATATACGGCGGCTTCAAGAAAAGGGATACGGTCTGGAGCTTTATCTTGCTGAAAATACGGTGCTGGGTGTCGGTGGTCCGGGCGGTCTTTATGAAACTTCCGTCTATCCTCAAGCTCACCGGGGAGGGATAGGAATGGCTCTGGAAGCCGGTGCCGCGGCTGTTAATCTGACGGAATCCCAGTTCGGCATTGCATCCATCAAGTTCCGGTGGAATCTTTCGGGCAGCTATCAGCAGGCGCTTCCCTGTTACTACAGTACTGATGCTTCGGGAGGGGACCGGCAGTATTTTCTTAACGCTTCCTTTGACAGTTTTGCAGCCCTCTGTCATGCAATTTTCCTCAAGGGGTATCAGTGGCCCTTTGATCCCGGGAAGCTGCGAGACTGCGGTTCTTCTCTGATTGATCTCCTTGTTTATATCGAAAGGGAAATCAAGGGCCGCCGCGTCTTTATGGACTTTCGTATCAATCCCGACGGCGGGACCGGCAGGCCGCTTCTGGAGGAACAGCATCCCGAAGTCAGGGAGTATCTGTCTCATTCCGGGGCCTGGGCGGACCGTCCCATCGACAGGCTGAGGCTTCTGAATGAACCTGCTGTGACTCTTTACAGCGATCATGGGATCAGCCTGGAGACGGAGCCCCTTGAAATAGCCGTCTGTGTACAGCACAACAATGGCGGACTGGCCACCGATATATGGTGGGAATCCTGCAATATCAGGAGACTTTTTGCTGTTGGAGAAGTGAACGGTTCCCATGGTGTTTATCGCCCGGGTGGTTCGGCTCTCAACTCAGGTCAGGTGGGAGCTCTGCGCAGTGCTGTCAGGATCTCCCGAACTTACAACGGATATGAGCTGGACTTTGATCGTCTGTCGGAAGTTTTGGTGCAGGAAGTCCGAAGCTGGCTTTCCAGTATAGAGCAGCTTGATCCGGAAGCGTCCGGAAATCCCCGGTCTGACGGGCAGGATATTTTCTCCTACAGAGAGGAATATAGGAAGAGGATGACCAGGGCTGCGGGATTCATACGTTCCCGGGAAACTGTCGTCGCAGCTGAGTCCGAGGCTCTGGGGCAGTTTGACGCCTGGGGCAGACAATCCCTTGAATGCAGGGAACAGATTCCCGCAGCCCTGCGTAACAGGCTGATGGCTCTGACTCAGGTCTACTATCTGAGGGCTGTAAGAGCCTATCTTGAGGAGGGCGGGGGAAGCCGGGGCTCCTTTCTGGTTTTGGCTCCCGAAGGCCTCAAGGTTCATCCCCTTCTGGGGCAGGAGTGGAACTATATCACCGAGAAAAAGGAGTTGAGACATTCCGTTCAGATCCTCCAAGGGACAAGTCCCCGGGATATCCGTGTTTACAGGGAAGCCTGCCGTCCTTTGCCTCGGGAGGATTACTGGTTTGAAACAATGTGGAAGGACTATCGGGAGAACAGGATCTTTCCCGAGTAGAGACGGCTCCTTTTGCGCCTATACAGCCTTGGCGTTGAGTACGGACCGGTTCCTTCCATTCGATTTGGCTTCGTAAAGGCTTTGGTCCGCTCTCTTCAAAAGCTGTTCAAGGTTGTCTTCCTTTATCAGTCCGGAAACTCCGATGCTGACGGTTATAGACAGGGATTTCCCTTTGTAGGATATGATCCTGTCTGCAATATTCCGACGCAGGCGTTCGGCGATGATCAGGGCCGCATCCGTATCGGTTTCCGGCAGGAGCACGGCAAACTCCTCTCCGCCGAAGCGGCAGGAGACATCGATCTCCCTTGTGGCCGATTTCAGGATCCGGGCCAGCTCCTTCAGTACGGCATCTCCGGAATCATGGCCATAGTTATCATTCACCTTTTTGAAATGATCCACATCCATGAAAAGAAGACTCAGGGGATGCGCTGAACGGCAGGTTCGGGAAATCTCCTTTTCTGCTGTGTCACTGAAATGCCTGCGGTTGAACAATCCGGTCAGCTCATCTGTAAAGGAGAGGGTTTTCAGTTTTTCTTCGGCCGCCTTTCTGGAATCTATCTCCTTCTGGAGCCGGGAATTCGATTCCTTCAGCTCATTGACGGCATAAAACTCCATCCGTCTGGCTCTGTTGATATTCCGGGTGTAATAAACAGACAGGATCATGACAAAGGCATAGGTCATGAGAACTGTTGATATATGGGCAGGATCGGAAGGAAAGAGTCTGAAAAGGATGAATCCGTATGACAGGGTTCCGATCAGTCCCGCGCTGACAAGATAAACCATTTTACCATTAAAAAAGACAAAGTAACTGATAAGGATAAACAGAAGAAAAGGGATGCTCTCTCTTCCCAGCTCGGGTTTGCTGATCAGTTCAAGGCATTCTGAAAAACAGATCGCCAGAAAATAGAGGAAGATTATCTTCTGAATCTGTCTGTATCCGTCGGAAGGGAGGGTGAACAGGATGGATATCATGGCGATCAGAAAGGTCACGGTTCTGGCTGCCATTAGTCTGTAAAACGCAATACCCTCACCCAGGGCCAGGTTATCAATAAAAATACCGCCCAGGTAGGCCACACCGGTAAGCAGGAATATGATGCGGAGTCTTCTGGAAAAGTGACACCACTCCTTTTCCTGATAGCGTTTCTCAAGATCTCTGCTCTTAAAGGTTCCGTCGAATCGGACTGTCTTTTTGAATAACTTTTCCGGCATGCTGTTTCCTGCAGGATATACCCTGAATAAAATTCCCCTAATATCCTTTTCGGTCCGCTCTGTCATTAAATAAAGGAGGATCCTATTTTAAAATTTTCTCAAAATATCCCACATCAAGCCAGCGGTCGAATTTGTATCCGGCCTCATGAAAATGGGCCACTTTTTCGAAGCCAAGCCGGGCGTGAAGTTTCTCACTGGCCGGATTGGGGAGGGTCACACAGCCCAGAAGACTGTGAAATCCTCTCTCCTTCAGTTCTTCAATCAGTTTTATGTAAAGCCTGGGGCCCAGTCCCTTTCCCGTGGCATCGCGGTGGAGGTAGACTGTCAGTTCACAGGCAAAACGATAGGCGGCCCGTTCTCGCCAGCGGGAGGCGTAGGCATAACCCAGGACCACCCCTCCCTCTTCCCAGACAAGCCAGGGATAGGAGGCTGTCACTTTTTCAACTCTCCGGCCCATTTCATCGGCATCAATGAGTTCTTCTTCGAAGGTGATGACCGTACTTTCTATATAGTGGTTGTAGATCCGGCTCAAAGCTCCGGCGTCGTTTATTGTGGCGTTTCTTATCATTCTCTCTTTATACACGAAAGAGGCAGGAAGATGAACAATGTCCTGTCGAGCTTCTCTGCCGGGGCCTTCATAAAAATACCCCGGCAGATTGCCCGCCGGGGTAAACCATCAAATCATAGTTCCGATCACTTCAGGATCAGTATCCGCAGGAAAAGAATGGTTCTGCCATTCAATCGCTGCATTCTTTCGGTCATGCCCCGCAAGGGGGCACGGCTCTTGTTTCAGTTGAGAATCAGCCGATGGCTGCCTCTCCCTTCTCACCGCTTCTGATGCGGATGGAATCCTCGATGGGGAGGATGAAGATCTTACCATCTCCGATCTCTCCGCTGCGGGCCCCGCGGATAATGGCGTCAACCGTGGTCTGTACGAAAGGTTCGGTAACGGCAATCTCGATCCGGACCTTTTTCAGCAGGTTAACCTCAACATCTACACCACGGTAGGTTTCTGTATAACCCATCTGCTGACCGCATCCCATGGCATTTGTGACAGAGATCTTGTGGATCTCATCCTTGAACAGTTCCTGTTTAACCGCATTCAGTTTATCAGGCTGTATGTAAGCTATAATCAATTTCATTGTATTCGGCCTCCTCTCGCCTTAGATGTTCTGGAAAATCTGGAATCCGGCATAGGATTCGGTTCCGTGCTCTTCGATATCCAGTCCTCTCAGTTCCTCTTCTGCAGAAACTCTCAGGCCGACGGTCTTCTTGATGATGAAGAACAGAAGTCCGGAAGTTACGGTAACCCATACAAATACAGCGGCGATACCCAGGGCCTGTACTCCGATCTGTCCGCCTCTGGACAGTCCGGAACCGATCATTTCAATGTCTCCGAAGATACCTACGGCCAGGGTACCCCAGGCTCCGCAGACTCCGTGTACGGAAACGGCACCGACGGGGTCGTCAATGTGCAGTTTCTTGTCGATAAACTCAACCGAAGCGACGACCAGGATACCGGCTACCAGTCCGATGATGATGGATGCACCGGGGCTGACAACCCAACAACCGGCTGTGATTCCGACAAGTCCGGCCAGAGCGCCGTTCAGTGACATGGACACATCGGGTTTACCGCTGATGATCCAGGTGGTGAACATGGCGGCGATAGCACCGGCTGCTGCAGCCAGGGTTGTGGTTACGGCAACATCAGTCATGCTGACATCCGTACCGGACAGGGTGGAACCGCAGTTGAATCCGTACCAGCCGAACCAGAGGATAAAGACACCCAGGGCGGCCAGAGGCATATTGTGACCCATGATGGCCTTAACGCTGACTTTGCCGTCAACTTTGACGTACTTACCGATTCTGGGACCGAGGATGATGGCACCCATCAGAGCGGCCCAGGCACCTACGGAGTGAACGACGGTGGAACCGGCAAAGTCATGGAATCCCATGGCACTCAGCCATCCGCCGTTCCAGATCCAGTGACCGGAAATGGGGTAGATGATTCCGGAGATAACAACGGAGTAGATGATATAGGAGGAGAACTTGGTTCTCTCGGCCATGGCACCGGAAACGATGGTGGCGGCGGTGGCGGCGAATACTACCTGGAAGAACCAGTTCATGGTGTCACCGCTGGCCAGGAAGAAATCGGAGGTTCCGATAATACCGCCGGCAGACTCTCCGTACATAAGTCCCCATCCGATGGCCCAGTACAGGATGGCTCCCGCAGAGAAGTCCATCAGGTTTTTCATAATGATGTTACCGGCGTTCTTGGCTCTGGTAAGTCCGGTCTCAACCATGGCGAATCCGGCCTGCATAAAGAATACCAGTCCTCCGCAAAGGAGCAGCCAGATGGCGTCGAAAGCCGCTGAATACAGATCCAGTGTGTCTGTAAGTTCGTCCGCATGGACGCTGACGCTTAATAAAAGGGCCAGAATTGTGAAGATAAAAATCTTCTTGTTCTTGTTCATGGTAGTAATACCTCTCCTGTTTTGTGTTCTGCCCACTATATTGCAGGAGTTGTGCCAAATCGTTGGAGAAAGATTTTATATATTTTTTAATTGTTTGTATTGTAATGAAATAAATCTTTAAAAAAAATACGGACCATAAAAGGTCCGTATTTTCTACCAAAATGGTAATTTTGCATTACCATACAATAATGTAACAAACTATTGCGTGTGTTACATATTTGTACGATATTTTCTGTAGTCTATGTCATACTTCTTTACCCTGAGACCCATAATCCTTTCGGTAATACCCAGTTTGCGGGCGGCCTTGGCCATGTTGCCTCTATTGGACTTCAAAGCCTCTTTGATCAGTTCCTTTTCGAGGTTTTCCACCGACTGCTGCAGGGTCGTGTGAATTCCCGTATCAGAAGATTCGGCTGACTGCAGGCTGGGAGGGAGGTGGTAGGCATGGATGACCTGGTCCGTACTGAGCAGAACGGCTCTCTCTATACAGTTTTCCAGTTCCCGCACATTTCCGGGCCAGTGATAGCTCATTACCAGGTCGATGGCGGAGCTTGAGATCCTTTTGACTGTCTTTCTGTTCTTCCGGCTGTATTTTTCTGTAAAGAAGTCTGCCAGAAGCATGACATCGGTTTTTCTCTCCCTCATGGGGGGAATATGGATGGGGAAAACATTGAGGCGATAGTAGAGATCCTCTCTGAATACGCCCTCTTCGATCTCTTTTTCCAGATGACGGTTTGTGGCAGCGATCACCCTTACATTGACTTTGATGGTCTGAGAGCCTCCGACTCTCTCAATCTCCCTCTCCTGCAGTACGCGAAGCAGTTTGACCTGCGTCATGGCCGAGAGTTCTCCGATCTCATCCAGAAAGATGGTTCCTCCGTCGGCCATCTCAAAACGTCCCTTGCGGGTCGCCAGGGCGCCCGTAAAGGCTCCCTTCTCATGGCCGAACAGTTCAGATTCTATAACGCTTTCCGGCAGGGCGGCACAGTTTACCTTGATAAAGGGTTTATCCGCCCTAAGGCTGTTGTAGTGTATGGCATGGGCTACCAGCTCCTTACCGGTGCCGCTCTCTCCCCGGATAAGGACGGTGGCTTCACTTTTGGATACCTGGGCGATAAGATCAAAAACCTCCTGCATGGCAGGGGAGCTCCCGATCATGTTATCGGGCTGAAAACGGTCCTTCAGCTCCTGCTGAAGCCTGGTATTTTCATCCATCAGCTTCTGCTTTTCCTCTTCCGAGTGCTGTCTGAGCTTAACGGCTCTTGCTATCATGCTGCTGACAATGGTCAGAAGGCGGACATCGTCCTCAAGATCCAGGGATGACTCCTGGTAGGCGCGGTCAACGCTGAAGGATCCGATGATTTCATTTCCACTCTTGATGGGAACACAGATAAAGGCGGTTTTTCTCTTGCCTCCGCCCTTGCGGGCTCCCGTGCGGTCAAGGAAGGACGGATCTTCATCAATATCGGGGATGATCATGGGCTGTCCGGTCTGGACAACCTTGCCGGTAACGCCCTCTCCCAGCTTATACCGTCCCTTGACCTGCTCTTCACTGGAGAGGCCGTAGGCGGCCTCAATAGAGATCTCACCGGTTTTCCGGTTCAACAGGGTTATGGTTCCCCTCTCCATGCCGATATTCTCTGCCAGGGGCTCCAGAAGGGGGGTGATAACCTCCTTCAGGTCCATATCCTGGTCAAGGATCTGGCTGATCTCGAAAAGAAGGGTCAGTTCCTTGATTTTTCTACGATAATGTTTTGTGTTCATTGATTCAGACATGTTGTGATCTTACATTTTTGTAGGATGTCAGACAAGAGCCGTATTGGTAAAAAATCAGTAATACCTGAACATATAAGGAAAAAAATGTGACTTTATGGGAAGAAAACCGGGGAGGATCAGAAGGATGGTCAGTGCCGTTACAACAAGAAGGGGGAGGAGAACGAGGCTGCCCTCCTGAAGTTCAGGGATGGTGGCCTCTTCGTTATAGCATCGTGATTCCATCGCATCCGCCAGAGATCCGGCCCTGGTAAGGATTCCCTCCAGCAAGGGCAGACCCATATGAAAGAGATTCCTCAGGGGGCGTGCGGGATGCCATCCGCAGCGGCATATCATGGCGTCCCTGATCTCATTCATTTCATCAAGAATAACGGGTATCAGGGTAAGGGAGAGTCCCATACGCATGCTCAGATCCCGGGCGGGAAGAAGGGGGATTGTTCTGAGAAAGGCATAGAGAGCCGGTGTGATGCCCGGGGGATCCGTCGTCGCGATAAAAAGCTGAGCCAGCATAAGGATGCTGATAAACGCTCCCATTCTCAAAGCCCCCGCGGTCAGGGCAGTTGCCATACTTTCTCCGGCGGAAAAGCGGAGGGAGAGGACATTGCCTGAAAATATGATCAGAGGCATGAGCAGGACAAAGAGCGGTGGAGTGCTCTTTACCTTCCTTTCCCGGAGCAGGAAAAGTCCGGAAACCAGAAGAGGAGTGATCAGTATCAGCTTGTAGGGACTGACCCGTATCAGGGTCAGAGAGAGGGCTATCATGCCCACCAGCTTCGCCCTGGTATCCGTCCGATGCAGGACACTGGCGCCGGGTCGGTATCGGAATATCAGGGACGCAGCCATGTCATACTCTCCACGGAACGTTCTTTTCCCCAGGGACGGCGGATTCCGAACTCTTCCACCCTGTGAATCAGTTCTTCCGGTCTGCCTTCAGCCATAACCCGTCCTTTCTCCATCAGAATGAGGGTGTCGGCATGGGCCAGGGCCTTCTCAAGATCATGGGTGATAAGGATTATGGTTTTTCCCAGACGGTGAAGGCGGGTGATATCTGAAAGAACATCTTTTACCCCCTTGTGGTCCAGTCCCGTAAAGGGCTCGTCCAGAACGATGATATCAGGATCCATCACAAGAACGGCGGCCAGAACGCAGCGGCGTTTCTCCCCTCCCGAAAGGGTATGGGGGTGCCGGTTCTTCAGTTCCTGCAGTGAGAGTTCACTCAGAACGGACTCCACGGCTTTATTGATCTTCAGGCGGGGCCATTTCAGGTTTTCCGGTCCAAAGGATATATCCGAACGAACGGTTTGGCCCACCATTTGACTGTCTGCATTCTGAAAAACAAGACCTATCCGCCGGCGTGCGGCAGGAAGATCCCCGCGGATGTCTTCCCCCTCAAGAAGGATACAGCCGCTCTGAGCCTTGAGCAGGCCGTTGAGGTGGCGCATCAGCTGGGTTTTTCCGGAACCGTTGGGCCCGGCGATGATGGTGAAGGTCCCGGAGGGAAAGCGGAGACTGACCCCTTCCAGAACCTTCACAACTCCGTAGCTCCGGCTCAGCTCTCTGACTTCAAGCAATATTCTATTCCTCTGAGCTGAGGAAGGCGGTGAAACGCTCTTTCAAACTGAAGGCAAGAGCGGCCGCCGCCGCGGATTTTATAAAATAGCCGGGGATAAAGGGGATCAGTCCCGCCTGCAGCGTCCTGGCCCAGTCGAAGGAGAGACTGTATTTCAGCCAGGGAAGACCGGGCAGATAGACCAGGGCTCCTGCGATCAGAGCGGCCGCTGCGGCCTTGATGATTCCCGCGGGCAGGGAATCACTCTGTTTCGGACGGTAGAGAAGTCCGGCGGCAGGGGCTGCCATCAGGTAACCGAAGAGAAACCCTCCTGTGGGTCCGGCGAACTTGGCCAGTCCCGCCGTTCCTCCGGCGAATACGGGCAGACCGACGGCTCCCAGAATCAGATAGGTGGATACGGCTGAGAATCCGATTCCGACTCCCCCGAGCATACCGCTTAAGACAATAAACATGGTGGTCAGTACGATGGGAACCGGCCCTACGGGGATGGTAAAGAACGCGCTGGCGGCGATAAGGGCCGTGAATACGGCGCTCAGTACGGTTTTTCTTGTTTTTATTCTGTTCAATTATTTCTCCTGTTTCTATTCTTTGTCGATTCTCCGGTATTCAGACAGTTCCTTTTCAATCCTTTCCAGGGGCTGACCAAGAAGCTCTTCCCAGTTCTCCTTCAGTCTCCGTACCGTGTCCGTCCGTCCGGCATTGATCCCCGTTCCGCTGAGTACGGAGGTCATGGGAGAATCTTCGGCAGGCCGGTCGTTCAGGTGGAGCCCCAGGCCGAGGGCGTACCAGAGCAGGTCGTTCCCCCGCACCTGATACTCTTCCAGAAGCCCTCCGGCTTTACGGCTTTCCAGCAGGATATCCCCGGACAGGCGGTAGGATATCTCCCGGCCGGTCAGGGAGGCGAGAACCCGAAGAACCGTGAGAATCCCTTTTTTCTTCAGTCCGTCCAGCTCATTTTTATCCATGGTCCTGCGGATGACAAAGGTCAGGTAGATCCCCCCCGTCGGAGAGTTCCAGTTCTCTCTGTTACGGCCGATGCCGGCCGACTGATGATCTGCCAGAATAATAAAGGTTCTGGACTCCAGGGACGGACGGCGGATCTGCCTGACCGCCTCATCCATGGTGGACTCCAGCTCACGGTAGAAGAGTATTCCCTCTTCTTTTGCGAATTCCAGATCCGAAAGCAGATCTCCGCCGGATTGAAGTCTGTAGCCCCTGGAACCGGACTCAATGGGGTATCCCGCACCGATCAGAGATTTGATCTGTTTCCAGACCGCCACCCGGCTGACTCCCAGTCTGCGGCTGAGCTCCTCTCCGGACAGACGTTCATCCGCAGCTTTGAGATGTTTCAGGATTTTCTCTTTGGTTGTTTCGTTAACCATAATACCGAATTGAGGTTAACATGGCGGACTGATGTTGATCAAGAGCCGTTGCCGGCAGGGGAATCAGATTTTGCGGCTGTCATAGGCCCATTGAAGAAGGGCCTGCCTCTGCCGTGGACGGCAGGACAAGTCTCCGGCAGGGCAGTTTTTCCTGATTTGTGCGGAATGTCGGCGTATCTGCCTCCAGCGCTTGATCTGCCTTTCATCGTCATCGCAGCGCCTCCCGCGGTAGTAACGGCAGTACCATTGAAACCAGCCCCGGGGATCCTCTTCATAGATCCAGCCCTTGCGGCGCCATTCCGCAAGGCTTTGTGAGGCCAGTATGCCGAAATAGTTATACTCGGGACGGGGACCTTCCGGAGAGAGCCGGGCGTTTTCAAACCAGGATGACGGGAACTCCTTCCGGCAGTCGCAGAGGTACTTTCCTCCGAAGACTCCCAGAGCCAGCATCTGCTGAGGTGTGAGTTCTGGTTCGAATCCCGTGTGGAAGTTCCTTCCCTCCGGTTCAGTGAGTGTATAGCGGTATCCTTTCTGCATTCTGTCGTTCACAATGACTTCTTTCTTCATGTGCCTTCTATTATAGCGTCCTCTGATTTTTTCTGCCGTATCAATTCCGGAATCTTTTTCTGCAGCGTTTACTCCGAAACGATAGGGGATGAAAAATTGACCGAAAAGAAGGATAATTAATATATGGCTCCCGGTATTTATTCCTGTTGTTTCCGCTCCGGGAAAATTGTATATTGAACGTCGGCATTGCCCTGCAGGAGGTCCTGGTATGGAAGAAAAAAAGATTATTGAACTCAACGGATTTCTAAAGGCCATGGATCTGCCTTTCCGCAGTGAGCTGATTGAAGCCCTGATCCGGGAGGACCTTGCCGCAGGACGCGGAGAGAATGCCGATGACATCACCATGAGACTTTACGGGCTGTCGGGGATTGTCCCTCCCGGCGAAGATGCCCCCCTTCTTTTCGAACAGCTTGTTTTCGAGCTGTTCAGGGAGATCAAGGCCGGTTTCGATCCGCAGCGCGACGGACGGACGGGAGCCCTCAGGGAGTCGCTCCTGACCCTTATGGACCGCTGGATGCAGCTTTCCGACTTCCTCCAGGAGGAGGAACAGGACTCTCTGGACGGTAAGGCGGAGATTCAGGGAAAGCTTGACGAGCTTCTGAAGTTCGTCCACTCTCTTTTATCCCGGGTGAATCACCCTGATGATGAGAGCGACGACTCCGTGGAGGAGCTGAGCTTTCTGTGTTCCCGAAGCGAAGAGACCCTGGTGGGGATTATGGAGCAGCTGGATCATCTTCTCCATCCCCCCGCCGCCCCCTCCCAGGAGGGGCCTGAAGGCCGTATTCTGACCCTCAAGGTGAGCCTGGCCGGACTGCCCCGGCCTGTCTGGAGACGGATCCGCGTTTCGGGTCAGCTGAATCTGGCTCAGTTCCACCGTGTTCTGCAGAAGGCCATGGGCTGGTGGGAGCTCTATCCCTATCAGTTCGAGCAGGCCGGCAGGAAATGGAGCGCTGCGGCCGACGAGGAGCATAAGGTGGAGGATAGCGAGAGCTGTCTTCTTCAGGCTCTGCTGGAAGAGGAGGACGATCTTCTTCATTATCACTACGATCTGCCCGAAGGCTGGCATCACAAGATCCTTGTGGAGGATACGGGGGTAAGCACGGAAGAGGGCTTTCTTCTGGAGTGTCTTGCCGGTGAAGGGGCCTGTCCCCCCGAAGACTGCGGTGGTGCGGAAGGCTATGCCGGTCTGCTCTTTTCGCTGCGCCCCGATGCCGGCGATGCCGAAAAAGAGGACTATGCCTGGGCGTCCGACTTTGTTCCCGGCGCCTTTTCTCTGGAGGATACCAATAAGGCCCTCAGGGAGCTTCTCTAGTCTCAGGTTGCGGATCTGAGAGCCTTCCGGCTTTGTTTTTTTAATTGATTTTTATGTAGGATTTGAATCGGGAGCCTCCTTTTTCGTCGACAAGCGTTTCGATGATGTGAACCGCAACTTCGGCAGAATGTTCGCCTTTCTCACTACATTCTTTTTCGTGGTAGGACCCCTGCTGGCCCTGCCGTATTTTCAGGGATAAGCCCACCCTCTTAAATTTATAAATAGAAAAAAAACCCGAAACAGGCTGAGCGCCTTGCTTCGGGCTTTATTGTTTAAACTGTGTTTACAGGGCGCCCGGGGGCGTCACATGAACAGCTTTTAGAATACCAGATTCAGTACCTCTTTCAGGGTCTCCACGGGATGGAAGTTGATTCCTTTCCGTATATGCTCGGGAATCTCATCCAGATCCCTCTCGTTCTGTTTGGGAATGATGATATCCTTTACCTTGTTTCTTCTGGCGGCAATGGTCTTTTCTTTGAGTCCTCCGATGGGAAGTACCTTGCCCGTCAGGGAGAGCTCTCCCGTCATGGCTGTATTTTTCTTCATGACCTTGCCCATGGCCAGGGAGAGGAGGGCTGTGGCCATGGTAATCCCTGCCGAAGGTCCGTCCTTGGGGGTGGCTCCTTCGGGAATGTGGAGATGGAGGACATTTTTTTCAAAGAACTCGGGGGGCACACCGTAATTCCCTGCAATCTGCTTTACATGTGAGAAGGCGATGCTGGCGGACTCCTTCATAACGTCGCCCATCTGGCCGGTCAGTTGAAGGCCTCCCTTGCCGGGAATATTGATGGCCTCGATGATCAGGGTATCTCCTCCCAGGCTGGTCCATGCCAGTCCGAGGGACATTCCCGCTTTGGATACTCTTTTGATCTCATCATCCCGGAAGTAGGGCTTCTTCAGATACTCTTCCAGACTCTCTTTGCCTATCCGGATGGGCAGCTCCTCACTCTCGGCCACGATTTTGCGGGCGACCTTGCGGTTGATCTTGTCTATGGCTTTTTCAAAGGTCCTCACCCCCGCCTCCCGGGCGTAGCCGTCCACAATGCTGCGCAGTGCGGTCTTGTTGTAGGCAATCTGTCCCTTCTTCAGGCCATGCTTCTTCATGGATTTGGGAATAAGGTAGCGCTTGGCAATCTCTATTTTTTCGTCGGTTATATAACCCGACAGTCTGATAATTTCCATTCTGTCCAGAAGAGGGCGGGGAATGGTGTCCAGGGTATTGGCCGTGGCGATAAACAGGATGTGGGAGAGATCGTAGGGCAGGTCCAGGTAGTGATCTCTGAAGGCCACGTTCTGTTCGGGATCCAGTACCTCCAGAAGTGCGGAGGAGGGATCGCCCTGGTAGGACTGCCCCAGCTTGTCGATCTCATCGATCATAAAGACGGGGGCCTTGTTCTTGACGATTTTCAGTCCCTGTATGATCTTTCCGGGCATGGCCCCCACATAGGTCCGGCGGTGACCCTTGATCTCCGCCTCATCCCGCATGCCTCCCACGGAGAAGCGGAAGAACTCACGCCCCAGGGCCCGGGCGACGGATTTTCCGATGGAGGTCTTTCCCACTCCCGGAGGGCCCACCAGTATGATGATGGATCCCTTGGTATCCTCTTTCAGTTTTCGTACGGCCAGATACTCCAGGATCCTCTCTTTCACATCCTCCAGACCGTAATGATCCTGGTTGAGGATCTTCTCTCCCTTTGCGATGTCGATCACATCGGGTTCGGGATCCTCCCAGGGGAGGGAGACTATGGTCTCCAGATAGTTTCTGGTAACGATATATTCTGAAGAGGAGGGATCCATAAGGGAGAATTTCTCCAGTTCCCTCTCCACCTGCTCCTTGATTTCACCCTCGAAATCGAGTTTGTCCACCATCTCCTTGAATTTGAGATATTCGCTGGACTTGGAATCCACCGGTTCTCCCAGCTCTTTCTTAATGGCTTTGATCTCCTCACGGAGGAAGTATTCCCGCTGGCTCTTTTCGATCTTTTCGTTGATCTGGCTGGCTATTTTTTTCTGAATGCGGAGAAGGTCCTGCTCTTTCTTGATATAGACGAGAACCTGCTCCATCCTTTTACGGACATCCAGCTCTTCCAGGATCTTCTGCTGCTGACCCCTGTCGATATTCAGGATGGAGGTTATAAAGTCCGCAATCTTGCCGGGATTGTCGATGTTTACCATATTCAGGCGCATCTCTTCGGAAAACAGAGGATTGTCCTCGGAGATCTGCTTCATCTCTGAGATGACCGAGCGGGTAAGAGCCTTAAGCTCGTCTTTCTGCTCTTCCTCGGCAATATCGTCCAGATACTCTACGGCGGCGATCAGGGGGGCTTCACTGGTAAAGAACTTCCTTATTCTGAAACGCTTGACCGTGGAGATAAAGATATTGATGCCTCCGTCGGGAAGATTGATCTTCTTGACGATCTTGGCGGCCGTTCCTACCTGATAGATGTCCTCAGGCCCCGTGGCGCTCTCGTCCTCCTCTTTCAGAAGGATAAGACCGATGACCTTGTCATTCTCCATGGCCTGGTTGACGATCTCTATATCATCGTTGGAGGTGATCATGATGGGGGTGAATATTCCCGGAAATATGGGTTTCCCCAGAAGGGGGACTATGAACAGTTTGTCAGGGAGGGCCTGTTCTGCAACGATGATTTCATTATCCGACATTTAATTACCTCTTTGCTTTCTATGCGTCTCATAGAATTTAAAATTTCAGAGTGTCAAAGGCAAGAAAATTCCGGCTTTTCCTTCCGAATCCTTATACCCTATACTGGTGACATGATACGATGCGGGATGCCGTCATGAACAGACTGGTCAAGGAAGATTATATCCCCTTAAACTCCTCGCCCCTGGGGGACAACCACAAACTCACTCTTGTGCTCAGCTCCGGACAGGGATTGATCCGGACCGCCGTATTCGGTGTGAACGGCAAAAAAGGCGGAGCGCTGCGATCTCTGATCCAACCCTTTTCCTACTGCCGGGGGGATCTTTACTATGATCCTGTAAAGAAGCTCTGGCGTCTGAAGGAAGGGGAGTGCCTTGAAATGAGGGACAGTTTTCATCTCCATCTGAATAAATACTACGCCGCCCTGTTCTGGGCTGATCTGGTCACCGGATCTCACGGAGGGGGAGGCAGCTCCGACTTTTTCCGGCTGACCCTGGACTTCCTGCGCTGTCTGGATCGGGAAGAGGAGTCTTTGACGGGAGAGCTGTTCCTTTCCTACCTCTGGCGCTATCTTGAGTTTGAGGGGATACAGCCCGATTTGGGCAGCTGTTCCCGCTGCGGCAGAAAGGCTCCCTCAGAAAGGGCCCTCTGTTATGCCGCTGACGGACAGATCGTCTGTTCCCACTGCAGGGTCGGTACCCTCCCCCTGCTCCCCCGGGAGGCCCGGGATTTTCTGAACTCCGGGAGAGACGGAGGTCCCCTCACTCCCGGGGGACGTCAGAGCCTCGCCGCCTATCTGATGAGTATATGTAAGCCACATTTTCGTATGAAAATGGACAGTACCGCTCTGAAAATCATTCTAAAATAGGGCTTTCTCGGGATAGTGCAAGTTTCACTGATTGAATTCCTCCCCCCTGTCGGGGATATAATTCTGCCATAAGTCATTCAATTAAAAATAAAATACGGTGAATCTATGAAAAAAAAATCTCTGAGGGCCGGGCTCAGCTTTGCCCTGAATCTCTATTTCCTCTTCTTTCTGACACTGATCTTTGCCGTCCTTGGATTCGTTCTGAAGCAGAGGGCGGACTTTCTGATCCATAAAGAGCAGAAGGCTAATCTTTCCATGCTGGCCGACTCGGTCAGTGATACATTGGCAACGGAAATGAATAATGTCGGGCATCTCGTCTATGCCCATTCTCTCAACCCCCTCTATGCGGAGAGCCTGAATAACGGGGACTTTTACAGGGCGGACAGTGCCCTGCTGAAGCTGAAATCCCAAAGCGAGTATTTTGAAATGGCCTATCTTCTGGATAGCTCGGGCGTCGTTATGGGTACAACGGTCCACCGTCTGAGGGGAGAGGACTACTCCGATACCGATTTTTTCAAAAGGGCTATGAACACGGTAGAGCATTTTCTGGTGGACCCTGGGGTAAGAGAAACGAGTCTCAAGAAGTATCCCGGGGCTCTGATTACGGCTCCCGTAGTTGTTAACGGCCGGACGCTCGGCGTTCTCGTCCTCTCCATGAACATGCAGAGCTTCGGGAATAATCTTATAGTGGACCGCAGAATCGGGGAGACCGGTTATTCCTTTGTTTTGGACAACCGGGGGAGCGTCTTTATCCATCACGATCCGGGGATGCTCTATTCCAGTGCCGAAGATATGGACTTTATGACGGATGTTCTCGGGGCGGAAGAAAAAATAATCTATCGCTCTTTCAGGACTGAGGGAGTGGGCAAACAGGGGGTCTTTCACAGGATGGAAAATCCCGCATGGCTGATTGCCACCGTAATTGACGACAGCGAGGTTTTCCGCCTCTCCCGTGAAATCAGTTCCATCCTGATCATCCTGCTGCTGGCAGCTGATCTGCTTCTTATTTTCTTCTTGAACTTTGTGGTCCGCAGGAAGATCACAAATCGTCTTCAGCCTCTGGAGCAGCTTATGGCTCAGGCGGCTGAAGGAAAGATAGGACTGAAAGGACGGGACCGCGGAAAAGATGAAGTGGGGACCATTACAGAAAGCTATAACCGTCTGGCCGACTCTCTGAGCGACTTCTTCACCGGTCTGGCTGACAAAATGAACGATATGGAAGCCGGTGGTACCGATCTGGCCAGCCATATGGAAGAGACCACCGCTGCGGTATATCAGATCAAGGCGAATATCGACAGCTCCATGAAGCAGATCCGGCTTCAGGATCAGAGCGTCCACGATACCGCCGGCGCCGTCAGTCAGTCTACCCGGAGCATAGAGCTGCTGGAACGTTCGGTGAAAATTCAGACGGACAGTGTTCTGGACTCATCCAGTGCCGTGGAACAGTTGATTGCACAGACCGCCGCCATTACCCAGTCAACCGAACAGGCCGCCTCCTCTATGGAGGATCTGACACGAACTGCAGGAAAAGGACGGAAAAAGCTGGACGAGGTGTCCGTTCTGATCCGTGATATCAGCGAAGGATCTCACAGGCTGGAGGATGCTAATGCTCTGATCTCCGGAATCGCCGCACGGACCAATCTGCTGGCCATGAACGCGGCTATCGAAGCCGCCCATGCCGGCGATGCGGGGCGTGGTTTTGCCGTCGTAGCCGATGAAATCCGTAAGCTGGCCGAACAGTCCTCTCTCCAGTCCCGGGAGGTGGGGGAGTCCATCAAAAGGATCAATGAGGGGATTCAGCGGGTTGTGGAGGGCTCGGGAGAGTCGTCCCTCTCCTTTGAACAGATCCGGAATGAGATTGAAACCATGAACCGCATTACCAGCGAGATCCGGTCGGCCATGGATGAGCAGAGCCGCGGAGGCTCTGAGGTCCTGAGCTCGCTCAAGGGGATGCGCAAGCTGGCCGAAGGGGTCAAAGAACAGTCGGAAGAGCTGACAAGCGGCAACAGGGTGATCCTGAATGCTGTGGAGTCTCTGAGTGGAATCAGCACCCAGATCCTGCAGGCCATGGATGAGATCAACCACGGCATCGCCGAAATAAACAGTTCCATGACCGTTGTGGCCGGTCTGACGGAGAAAAACCGTTCCAATATTGAAAACCTGAGGCAGGATGCATCAAAATATGAGCTATGAAACGTCTGTTTATAGCCCTCCCTCCCCGTGAAGAGGAGGCCGGGGCTCTCTGGAGACAGTGGGAAGCGCGGCGGGTCTCTTCTCCCCGAATCCGCTGGCTCTCTCCTGAGAACTACCATATTACCCTGATCTTTCTCGGTCCGGTGGAGGAGGAGCGCTTTTCCCTGATCGCGGATGCCATGGATGCTGCGGCTCCTCTCTACGAGCCTTTTATTCTGAATGCTGCCGGAGCCGCCCGGTTTCCGAAGCGCGGGGATCCCAGAGTTTATGTGGAGGCTCTTGAAGACCCTTCCGGGCGGCTGAGCTCTCTCTACAGTCTGCTTTACAGGAACCTGGAGCGGGACTTCCCCCTGGAAAAAAGAAAATTCCTTCCCCATATCACAACAGCCCGGCTGAAATCCTCCTCTCCTCCTCTCCCGCCCTGCGGGGGGGCGGCCCTTGTATTTCATCTGGACCGCATGGTGCTCTTCGAATCCCTTCTCCATCCCGACGGCGCCGTCTACAGCCCTCTTTACGAGCTTCCTTTCGGCTCATGAGTTCTTCCGCTTCCCTCCGGCAGAAGAGGAGGCCTGACAAGATGGATACAGGGCTGACAAGGCGGGGTGTTTAAGAGTATTTTATACTCAGGAGAGACGAATATGCGTACCGCCGATATTATTATGAAGAAACGTAACGGAGGCATTCTCAGTGAAGAGGAACTCCGTTTTTTTATAGACGGTTACTCCTGTGGAGATATCCCCGATTATCAGGCTGCCGCCTGGCTGATGGCCGTGTTCTTTCAGGGAATGACGCCTGATGAGACAGGCCTGTTAACCCGCCTGATGATGGAGTCCGGCAAGGTTATGGACTTAAGGGATCTGACCGGTCCTCTGGTGGATAAACACTCCACAGGCGGTGTGGGGGATAAAACCTCTCTGATCCTGGCACCACTGGCCGCCGCCTGCGGTGTCCAGGTCCCCATGATGAGCGGCAGGGCTCTGGGGCATACGGGAGGAACCCTGGACAAGCTGGAATCGATTAAAGGCTATACCATAGACGCCGACGAAGGCTCCCTTAAAAGGATTATCAGGGAGGCGGGCTATGCCGTGATCGGTCAGACCGCCGAAGTGGTTCCTGCGGACCGGAAGATGTACGCCCTCAGAGATGTTACCTCCACCGTGGAATCCATCCCCCTGATCACCGCCAGCATTCTCAGCAAGAAGCTGGCCGAAGGAGCGGACTCTCTTGTTTTTGATGTGAAGTGCGGTTCCGGCGCCTTTATGAAGACCCTGGAGCAGGCGGAGACGCTGGCCGATTCTCTCGTGAAAACAGGAGAGGCCATGGGACGGCGGGTGATCGCCCTGATCACCTCCATGGAGGAGCCTCTGGGCCGGACGGTGGGAAACTTTCTTGAGGTGGAAGAGGCCTGGAACTGTCTGCAGGGTGACGGACCTTCCGATCTTATGGAAGTCTCACTGGCTCTTTGTGCCAGAATGCTTCTGGCCGCCGGTATCTGTTCTTCCGCGGAAGAGGGTATCGATCTTTGCCAGAAGAGTATTGCAAACGGATCGGGGGCCGATCATTTCCGGAAAAACCTTGTCGCCCAGGGAGGGGACTGGGAGTGGTTCCGACAGCAGGCCGGATCATGGAGAGCTCCCGTAAAGGCCGGGTTCAAGGCGTCAGACAAGGGCATCATACAGAAAATAGACGCTTTCCGGACCGGAATGTGCGCCCTGGGGCTGGGAGTGGGGAGAAACAGGGCGGACGACCCTGTTCTGCCCCATACGGGACTTGTGTTCCGGAAAAAATGCGGTGATCCGGTAATGTCCGGAGATACAATCTGTGAGATCTATGCTCCCGATCAGGCTTCGGCGGACAGAGCTCTGGATGAGCTGAGCGAGACGGTGGTCCTGGGGCCGGGGGAATATGTCCCCTCTCCCCTGATTTTGAAAGAACGGGGAGCCTGAGTAAACATTGAAAAACTGGAATAAAAAAGAGATATCCCCTGAAGAGGTCCGCCTTCTGTCCGAGAAGACGGGCATGGATCTGCTTCAGGCGTCCATACTCCTGCGCCGCGGATTTTCAATAGGAGACAGTCCCTATTTTCTGGAAGATGACCTGCGCTATCTTCATAATCCCTTTCTCTTCCGCCATATGGCGGATGTGGTGGACAGAATCCATATCGCCGCCGAAGAGGAAGAGCATGTCCTTATCTGCGGGGACCGGGATGTGGACGGCATCACCTCTACAATCCTCCTTTTCGAGGCCCTCAAAGAGGCAGGGATCGAGGCCGAGTGGAAGGTCCCGACCGGGGATGAAGCCTACGGCCTGAATCCGGAAATCATCCGGGATTTTGCGGGCCGTGACGGTTCTTTGATCTTCTGCGTAGACTGCGGTATTTCCGACTTTGACGAGGTGAAACTGGCCGGTGATCTGGGGATCGATGTGATCATTCTGGACCATCACAATCCCCGGGGGGAACGCCTGCCCGATGCTCTGAGTATTATCAATCCCAAGGTAGCCGGCGACAGTTATCCCTTTGAAGGGCTGGCAGGATGTGCTGTCGTTTCCAAGCTGATCTGGGCCCTCTGTTTCGCCAGGACCGAACTATACAATCAGGGCTACTGCTTTTTCTATATAGACGGTGAAAACCGGCAGCTCCAGCTGTTCCAGTATGTCAATCTGGTGGAGACAAGCCGGAGATCCTACTCTCTGGACGGAGATATCCCTCTGGAGGAGCTGGCCGAATACCTGAAGGGCTGGCCCCTTTTCTGTTATGGTCTGACAGAGCAGAAGGCCCTGCTGGATGAGCTCTTCGGACGCAGCGCCGATCTGCAGCTGACTGACCTGGCTGTTGAGCTCTGCCGTGACTTCCCGTCCCTCCGGGGAGTTTCATTTGCCGTTCTCCGGGACAAAAGTCGTCTGGCCAGGTACAGTGAGCAGGCGCCTGACAACGGACAGGCCTTTCTTCATCTCTTTTCCGCTTTGATGCTGGGACGTTATGAAGGAGTGTTCTCTTCCTATGAATCGGCTCTGGATCTGACGGCCCTGGGAACCCTGGCCGATCTTATGCCGCTGAAAGATGAAAACAGGATTATGGTCAAACGGGGGCTCCCCCTTCTGGGCAGGGCTCTTCGCCCCGGGCTGAGAGAGCTCTTTCTCAGACAGCGTATTCTGGGAAAAAACATCGATACGGGAGACGTCTCCTGGTCTATTTCTCCCTGGATTAACTCTTCCGGCAGGATGGGGCAGGCCGATAAGGCGGTCAATCTGTTCCTCAGCGATGATGACGCGGAGCGGAGCCGCCTGGCCGATGAGCTCCATGAACTGAACCAGGAGCGAAAAAAGCTGGGAGACTCCCTCTGGGATGCGGCTGTCAAGGAGGCGGGGGAGAGTCTGGACACCCTTCACGGCAAGCTCACCCTCGTCCGCAGTCAGGAGATTCCCCGGGGGATCACGGGGATACTGGCGGCCCGGATGGTAAGTGCCTTTTCCGTCCCCTCTCTCATCCTCTCCCGACAGGCTGACGGTACCCTTTCGGGGTCTCTGAGAAGTCCCCGAGACTGTCCCATTCAGGGGCTGCTGCAGGCCCATGGGGATATGTTCATCGACTTCGGCGGACACGACTGCGCCGCGGGATTCAGCATGGAGGGACACCGGGAAGAGGAATTCCTTGCCAGGCTGACCGGGTTCTGCCGGGATTGGACGCCCGAGCTCTCCGAGGATGTTCTTGAAGTGGATGCGGAGATCCCCGATTCCTATCTGAAGCCGGAGCTCTGGGATATGGTCAGTGCTCTGGGACCCTACGGCGAAGGGTTTCGGCCTCTGGTCTTCTACAGCCGGAACCTTTTAATCGAAAAGGCCGAGTTGATCGGGAAGGAGCCGCAGAATCATCTGAAATTTCTCCTCTCTTCGGAGCATTCCAAATTCCCGGCCCTCTACTGGAACGCCGCAGAGAAGTACGGTGACCATTTTAGCCCTGACAATCGGGTGAATCTGCTGTATCATGTAAACCGAAACCACTACATGAACCGTGAGACCCTGCAGATTACGGTGATCGATATGGAGCCCTCAGATTGAATAAAAAACTAAAATTTATTTCTATCCTCTGTCTCTTCTTTGCGTCCCTCTCTCTGGAGGCTCAGAGTCTTCTTTCCACTCCCCAGGCCATGCCCGGAGAGGTCTTGACGGCGGTGGTGCATAAGGGCGCTCCGGACGATGAAGTCGATTTTATGCTGACCGATGCGGAGGGCAAGGTCCGTTCCCGGGCCGGCGGTCTTCCCTTCGATCTGGAGGAGCTGGAGGGGCATCAGTATGTCGGCCTTCTGGGACTCGGTTCCGAGTTGAAGCCGGGAAACTACAAACTCCGCTCCGAGATAAGAAACAGCCGGGGCGTGAGGGTCTATGAAAGACCTGTGCTGATCCGAAGCCGGGAGTTTTATTCCGAAGATATCCCTTTAAGCAGCAGCATGAGTTCTCTGCGCAGTGAGGATTCCCAGGAAAAGCAGGATCAGTCCCGCCGTCTATGGGCTCTGCTGAGCCGGGTTTCTGCCGGAGAGGCCTGCAGCGTGGGCACCTTCATTCTGCCTGTGGATGATTTCATTGAGTCCTCCTGGTACGGGGACAGGCGCTGCTATCTCTATGCCGACGGTGAGAAGGCCCGTTCTATCCACAACGGCCTTGATCTGGCCGCCGAAACGGGAACGGAAATCCGCTGCCCCGCAGACGGAAAGGTGGTGATGGCCGAAGAGAGAATCCTTACGGGCTGGACCGTGGTCCTTGAGCATCTGCCCGGCGTTTATACTCTTTACTACCATCTGGACAGAATGGATGTGAAACCGGAGGACGAGCTGACAGCGGGAGATCTTATGGGTACGGTAGGCTCCACGGGACTGGTTACGGGTCCCCATCTTCACTGGGAGATGAGGGTGAATACAATTCCTGTTGATCCAAAGCGTTATTTATCCTTTCCTCTTATTGACAAAGACCGGATATTGTCCATAATTAACGGTACTAAAGAACAAGGGAGGTGATTTCGTATCGCCAACATAAGAATCAGTGACGATGAGCCCCTGGAAAAGGCAATCAAGCGGTTCAAGAGAATGGTTGAAAAAGAAGGTATTATCCGCGAATGGAAAAAACGCGAATATTATGAGAAGCCTTCCACCATCAAGAACCGGAAGAAAAAAGCCATGATCCGGAAGCATGCTAAGAAGCTGCGGAAGACTCAGGGCAGATAATAAAGATTTCCGCTCAAGCGGAATATCTTTGGATCACTAATACTGACAGAGCTCCCGTTCCGGGAGCTCTTTTTTGTTTTCCGGACCTCCTGCGGCGGAAGACTCCGGTCTTTTCGCATAATCCTATCCGTGCTACTATAGGTCATGGTTTTATGGATACTCTATCTGGCGGCGGGCATTCTCATTCTCTGCCTGGCAGCAGTTTTTTTTTACTTCAGAATAAGGAAGAAGCGTGAGTATAAAATCAATCTCCGTCTCAATCAGACCCTGCAGCAGCTGATCAGCCAGGATCAGTATGAGTATTATCTTGTGGACGTCCGTTCCAGGGGAGAATTCCGCAAAGGTCATATTCCCACAGCCGTCAATGTTCCCTACGGCGATCTGAACACCTTTCTGCCCACCGATGATCTGTTTGCCAATATCGTGGTCTATGGCAGATCCCCCCTGCAGTCTTCCCGGGCCGCCAATATCCTCAGCGATGCAGGCTACTTCAACGTTACCAGTTTCGGTCCCGTTTTCCGATGGAGAGGTCCCGTTTCCAGAGGGAACGAAGCGGACGGAGTGAAGAAAAAGAGCGTCTGACTGTCTACGCGTCACCATCCCTATCCCCCTCAGAAATTTCCAGAACAGAAAACAAACCTGTCCTCATCCGTCAATAATGATTATATTGTTAGTATCAGGCCCTATCCTGAAATCATCAAGGCTTCCTGTGGATCCTTGATAGTACATTGGAGTCTCAATTATGCCAGCAAATAAATATCCCGACTGCTATACCCTCGTCTCCACGGAGGACCTGAAGGAGTACAGGGGGAAAGGGCTGCTCTTCGAGCACAAGAAGACGGGCTGCCAGATATATCATGTTCTGAATGACGATGAGGAGAATCTGTTCTCCTTCTCATTCAGAACCCCGCCGAAGGACAGCACCGGAGTCGCCCATATTCTGGAGCATTCGGTGCTCTGCGGTTCCAGGAACTTTCCGGTGAAGGATCCTTTCCTCTCCATGATGAAGGGAAGCGTCAATACCTTCCTCAACGCCATGACCTATCCGGACAAGACCCTTTATCCCGCCGCCAGCGTTCTGGAGAAGGACTTCTTCAACCTTATGGACGTCTACGGAGATGCAGTCTTTTTCCCCCGGCTGAACGAGGAAGTCTTCCGTCAGGAGGGGCACCGTCTGGAGACGGATGACGAGGGCAAACTGATTCGGACGGGGATTGTCTATAATGAGATGAAGGGAAACTATTCCACCCAGGACGGCATCGCCTATGAGTGGTCCATCCGTTCCCTCTTCCCCGACGGACCCTACTCTGTGGACTCCGGAGGAGATCCCGAAGTCATCCCTCATCTCAGCTATGAGGAGTTCAAGGCCTTTCATGCCGATTACTATCATCCCTCGAACTGCCGCATCTTCCTTTACGGCAACATTCCGAGTGAGCGAACTCTGGAGTTCCTGGACAGACGATTTCTCTCTTCCTTTGACAGAATAGTGGTTTCATCGGACATTCCCATGCAGAAGAGCTGGAGCGAGCCCCGGATTATGGAGACCGGCTGGCCTCTGGGAGAATCGGAGTCAGAGGAGGGGAAGAGCACCATCAGTCTGAACTGGAAGATCTTTCCTTTCGGTGATGCGCTTAAGAATTTGAGTATGTCCATTCTGTCGGAGATGCTGATGGGCAATGCAGGGGCTCCTCTGTATAAAGCGATCCTGCAGTCCGGACTGGGAGAGGACCTCTCTCCGGTGAGCGGGGTGGACTTCGATCTGATCGAAGGAGCTTTTTCCGTGGGAGTCCGTGGCAGCGATCCTGAGAAGGCCGAAGCCTTTCAGGAGCTTGTCTTCCGTACACTGGAGGATCTCGTCAACAAAGGTTTTGACAGAGATTTGATGGAGAGCTGTATGCGTCGTGTTGAGTTCCGGGCCCGGGAGGTCCAGGGGGGCGGTCCCTTCGGTCTGCGCCTCCTGAGAAAGGTGATGAAGGGCTGGAACTACGGTCAGAATCCCGGTGATGCCATCCGCTTCGATTCTGTTATGAAGGAACTGAGGGCTCTGGCCGGAGAAAAAGGTTATTTCGAGTCCATTCTGAAGGAGTGGATACTGGAGAACCGTCATATGAGCCGTGTCACCGTCAGGCCCGACAAGACCATGGCGAAGCGTCAGGAGGCGGCCCTGCGGAAGGAGCTGGATGATCTTGCCCAGGCCCTGAGTGAAGAGGATAAAAGGGCGCTGGAGGAGAAGAACAGATCTCTCAGGGAATTTCAGGAGGCCGAGGACGAGGGCCGCGTTCCCTTCCTTTCCACCTCCGACATACCCCGCAGGGTGAAGATGCTGGATGTGGATGTGTCCGGCGACGGCCCCGCCGCAGTACTGAGTCAGAAGGTTTTTACCAACGGGATTCTCTACAACGATATGGCTTTCTCACTGGAAGATCTTGAGGATGAGCTCTTTCCCTGGCTGCCTCTATTCTGCAAATACATCTCCGGTACAGGCCTTCCAGGAGTCCCCTATGACAGGGTCAGTACCGAACTGGCCCTGAAAACCGGAGGATTCGGCCTTTCCGTAGAGGCGGGCCACAAGGTGGGGGATGAGCCTGATGAGAAGCCCGAGAGCTTCCTCTATCTCAGAATGAAGATGCTGGAGGCCCAGAGCGCAGAGGCTCTGGAACTGGCCTCTTCTCTGATACACAGAGCCGACTTCGACAACCACGAGCGCATGGAGCAGATTCTGCTGGAGCTCTGGAACGATCTGAAGTCATCCCTGCTTCCCGGAGGACACTCCTATGTGATGATTCGCGGAGGCAGCCGCTTCAGCAGCTCTGCACGGCGTGAAGACAATATGTATGGAATCGGTCAGCTCCAGTTTCTGGAGACTCTGAAGGAGAGAAAAAACCATCTGGAAGAGCTCAGCCGGATCATGAAGTCTCTGCGGAAAAGGATTTTCCGTCAGGGAAACCTTACCCTCAGTATTGTGGGGGATGAGGATCTTCTGGAAAGGCGGGGCGGCGAGCTGCGCAGATTCTGGGCAGAGAATCTCCCCGGCGGTAAAGCTGCCGATGCCGAAACCGTAATGCCCGATATTGAACTGCCCTCTCCTGCTCCCGCTCTGAAAGAGGCCGAGGGTCTGGGCATCGCCGCCATGGTCGGTTATGTGGGTAAAGCCATCAGAGGCGCCTCCATGGAGAGTGACGGGTATATCTCGGAGTCTCTTCTCAGTCAACTGATGAAGACGGGCCCCCTGTGGGAGAAAATCAGAATGAAGGGAGGAGCCTACGGTGCCTTCAGTTCCAACTCCGGACTGGACAGAACCTTCACCTTCGCCACCTACCGGGATCCCGAGATCGGGGCGTCTCTGGATGCCTTCAAAGAGAGCCTGGAGGAGTTCTCCGCTTTTGATGATACGGAGGAGCTGGATAAGGCGGTAATCTCGGTGGCTGGAAAAGAGCTGAAACCCCAGTCTCCCGGAGAGAAAAGTATGATCGCCCTCAAGCGTCGGCTCTACAGAATCTCCGATGTTCTGAGACAGAGAAACCGGGACCGTCTTCTGTCATGTGATGCCGCAGATGTGGCAAACAGCGCTCAGGAGCTTCTGGGCAGATGGGATGAGGACGGGATTACCGTAATGGGCAACCCCGAACGCCTGGATGAAGCCGCGGGGCGCTGGCCGGGTCTGAAGGACAACAGGATTAATCTGCCTCAGTAAGGCGATATTCTGCGCCTTCAGCTTTTTAAGAGGAATACTGTTAAAGCTGAAGAAGCAGGAGTCCCGTAAAGATCAGGGTCGTTCTCAGGTTGTCCTGATGAAAAAACAGCAGGTTGAGGGCTGTCATCAGCAGCCATATCATCCCCTGTATACGCCAGAACCAGCTGAGAGCCGTCTCTTTGTTCTTTAGAAACAGGATGCCCGCCACCAGATAGAAGGGGTGGATCAGCAGGACATTGATGTTTTCACGGGCCACCTGATGATCTGTGAAGAATGAGATAAACCAGAGCAGAACTCCCGTGATGCTCAAGGCTGTCATTATTGTTATAAAAAGAAAGGTCGCGGTTTTTTTCCATCTGCTCTCCCTGCGGAAGCGCAGAAGCTGCAGCAGAAAGAGGAGGCCTCCGGCGGTCAGACCTATAAACAGGGAGGCCGAGGCATGGGAGGGGGGCGTATCGGGAATCAGTCTCCTGTCCGGGGCTTCAGCGAGGATTCGTTTTTCAAGAACCAGGGGCTTCCCGTTTCTCTCCAGGGTATCAAGATGTTTCATCAGCTCATCGGGAAGAAACATGGTTTCCCAGACCGTAACGGGTCTGTCGATCGTCCGGCCCTGGAGAAAGGACAGTACCCAGTCCACGGTGAACATATGGCTGCTGTAGCGCCTGAATGAATCACGGAAGCTTGTCCCCGCTGCATAGTCTGTCGCCTGCTTCAGGGCGCCGTCTAAGGCTTCGTTCAGAATATCCCTGGGTCTGGTGGAGCAGTTGTCCAGATAGTGGTGATAGAGGTAGACGTTGTTGCCGGTGGTTATCTCATTTTCAAGATAATCTCTCATCTGTCTGATTTTCTGCTGGGGAATGTCAAGCTTCTGCAGGGTAACATCCCTCTCTTCCCCGACGATGTAGTTCAGATACGCACGGGAAGAGACTCCTATTTTAAGATAGTTCAGTCTCCCCATGCTGAAGTCCCAGTAGAAGTCATCTGAGTCAAAGGAGAAGTTGCCGAAGTCGTAGAACTTTCCTTTTCCCTTTTCATTTTCGATAATGATGCCCGTATGACCGAACCAGGCGTATATCTCCTTTCCGGGGCCCACGGTGAGAAGGTAACAGCTCAGCTTGTCCCCCTCAGGGAAAAGAAAGAGGGTGACCCAGAGGAGCTGAAGAAGAATCAAAAAGCTGCGTTTCATTATTGCCTCCGGACCTGAACGGGTGAATATGTGACCATATATTACGTCAGGAGTTCTTTTTTTTCCAGCTAAGAGCCTAAAATCTATTTCACAGGCCGAGTCTATGTGGTAGAATAGGCGCTATCAAATTGGCATAAGGAGCAATTTTATGGCCGAAAAAGAAACCCTGGTGGTATCATCTAAGGTTAAAAACTACATCAAGAGCAATGGTGATCTGAAGTGTTCTGCCAAAGTCATCGATGTTCTGTCTGACAAGATCAGAGAGATGTGTGACGCTGCAATCGAAAATGCAAAAAACGATAAAAGAAAAACTGTTCAGGAGAAGGACTTCTAAGAGTCTTTTTCGAAGCTGAATGAATAAGCTGTCCTTCGGGGCGGCTTTTTTTATCTCTCCTGAGAATTCCAATCCCCTATAGCTCGAGTCACTTCTCTGAATAACATCCCCGATACAGAGCTTTCTTGACCCGGGGAGGGAAGCCGGTTAATATGATAACGGTCCGGGTCGATTTTCTATTGAGAACGGTACCGGACCGAAATTAACATTTATCAATCAGGCTTGATCTGTGGAGGACAGGTGCTGAAAAAATCGGAAAAAACATGATTCTGGCTCTGGACGCAGGAAGTACCCGCCTTTTCGGGGGGATTCTGCAAAACGGACAACTGGGGGCCAGCTTTCAAAAAAACACAAGCTCCCATATGAGCTCCGACGAACTGGGGCTTTATCTCTTGCAATGGCTTCAGTTTCAGGAACTGAGACGGGAGGATATAGAAGGATTCGTCTTCTGTTCCGTCGTCCCCGATCTGAATTCCGTATTGGAGGATTGCAGCCGCCTGTACTTTAAGCAGGAGGCCGTTTCCCTCAGGGCCGGAGTGAAAAGCGGATTGCAGATCAAGTATACCAACCATAGAGAGTTGGGTGCGGATCTCATAGCCAATGCCGTCGCCGCCATCAAAAGGCATCCGGGAAAGAATCTTCTCATTATTGACTTCGGAGCGGCCACCAGTCTCTGCGCCGTAAGCGCTTCAAAAGAGTACCTGGGAGGCACCCTTGTCCCCGGTCTGGATATCTCTATGGAAGCCCTTGCCGGAAGGACCGCCAGGCTTCCCGAGGTCGAGATACGGAGTGCCCGAAGGGTATGCGGCAGAGATACGGTGAGCGCCATACAGGGCGGTCTCTATTTCGGTACGGTCGGAATGCTCAAGGAATTGAGCTATCGGCTGAAGAAAGAGTGCTTTCCCGACGAAGAGGCGATCACCGTCGCCACGGGTGCCCATGCTTCCCTGTTTCAGAATCAAAATCTCTTTGACGAAATCGTTCCCGAACTTGTCCTCCTCGGTCTGGAAGAAATCAGAATCCTCAACCTGAATTGATAAGGCTGGAGGTCGCTTTGAGCGAACAGACCTGGTCTGAAAGACAGACCGCAACATGGAAGAGTAAGGTGGGCATGGCCGAGATGCTGAAAGGCGGCGTTATTATGGATGTGGTAACGCCCGAACAGGCTGTTATCGCCGAGCAGGCGGGTGCCGCAGCGGTTATGGCCCTGGAGCGAGTTCCCGCGGATATCCGCAGCGACGGCGGAGTGGCCCGCATGTCCGATCCCCATATGATTGAAGGGATACAAAAGGCCGTGACCATCCCCGTTATGGCCAAATGCAGGATAGGACATTTCACGGAGGCCCGTATCCTCGAGGCGATGGAGATCGACTTCATCGATGAATCAGAGGTGCTCACACCGGCCGACGACCGCTATCATATACGGAAAGAGACATACTCTGTTCCCTTTGTCTGCGGCTGCCGCAATCTGGGAGAAGCCCTGCGCAGGATTGCCGAGGGGGCTGTTCTGATTCGCAGCAAGGGTGAGGCGGGCACGGGGGACGTGCTGGAAGCGGTCCGCCATCTCAGGACCCTGAGAGAGGACATCGCCCGGCTGCAGGGCATGCCGCCGGAAACCCTGATGACGGCGTCCAAAGAGCTGGGTGCCCCCCTGGACCTGGTGACGGCTGTGGCCGGGGCGGGACGGCTTCCGGTGCCTCTGTTTTCCGCCGGCGGCGTGGCGACTCCGGCGGATGCGGCCTTGATGATGGAGCTGGGGGCAGAGGCGGTCTTCGTAGGCTCGGGGATTTTCAAATCCGAAGAACCTGCCAAACGGGCCCGGGCGATCGTGGAGGCGGTCAGCTACTATGACGATCCCGTCCGTCTGGTCGGGCTGAGCCGGAATCTGGGGGCTCCCCTGACGGGGATCGCCATGGACGAGCTCTGCATGGAGAAACGTCTGGCCGGCCGGGGCTGGTAATGGGCGTCTGCGGTATACTGGCCCTTCAGGGCGGTTTCAGGGCCCATGCGGCTGTCCTTCAGTCTCTGGGCCGGGACACTCTGCTTGTGAAAAGCGCTGAGGAACTGGAGCGCTGCGAAAGACTGGTCCTTCCCGGAGGCGAGAGTACGGCCATGATCCGGCTTCTGGGGCGCTCATCCCTCCG
Source organism: Oceanispirochaeta sp. (assembly GCA_963556075.3). Classification (GTDB taxonomy): domain Bacteria; phylum Spirochaetota; class Spirochaetia; order DSM-2461; family DSM-2461; genus Oceanispirochaeta. The sequence continues at coordinate 2,383,494 of CAUVYB020000002.1, forward strand.
GGATGCTCTTGTCCGCCGGGTGCGGGAGGGCATGCCCGTCTTCGGAACCTGTGCGGGTATGGTGCTCCTTTCTGCAGGAGTCTGCGGCCATGACATGCATACTCTGGGTCTTCTGGACTGTCGTGTCAAACGAAACGCCTACGGCCGTCAGATCGCCAGCTTCGAGGCGTCCCTCTCCTGGGAGGGACGGTCCTTTCCGGGGGTCTTCATCCGGGCTCCCCGGGTCGGGGAGCTGGGGGACGGATGCAGAGTTCTGATCTCCTTCGAAGGAGATCCCGTGCTTGTGCGTCAGGAGAATATCCTGGCCGCCAGCTTCCATCCGGAGCTGAGCGGCGATTCCGCGCTGCACCGATATTTTCTTGAGATCCGGGCTTCCGGCTCTCCAGTCCGATAAAAAAAGGGCTGCTCCGTCCGATCGGCGGGGCAGCCCTTCTCCATTCAATTCATATTTTCAGACTATCAGCTGTTGTGTCCGTTCTGTTTTTTAATGCGAAGCATAACGGCCAGCTTCTCGCTTATTCTCTTCTGAATAGCCTGAAGAGCAGGAATCTGTCCGATAATCATCAGCACGATGATAAGAACCAGAATCAGTGACACCGGTCTTGTGAAGACGGGTGTGAAGCTTCCCTTGGAAACCATCAGTGCCCGTCTGAGGTTGGAGTCGCACATGTCCCCCAGGATCACTCCGATGATAAGGGGAGCGATGGGGTACTTCATCTCGCTCAGCAGGTAGGCGATGATCCCGATGGGGAGCATCAGGTAAAGGTTGAAGATTCTCATACCCAGAGCGTAGGAGCCGATGACGCAGAGAACTGCGATAACGGGCATAAAGATGGATGTGGGAATCTTCAGCACCTTGATCACCTGCTTGGCCAGGAGGATACCGCAGACCCACATGGCCACGGAGGCCAGCAGCAGGATGGCGGTGATATCCAGGATGAAGGTGGGGTGGTCGATGGTCAGCATGGGGCCGGGCTGTATGCCGTGGAGCAGCAGGGCTCCCAGCAGCATGGCTGCGGGGGGAGATCCGGGGACCCCCAGGGTCAGGAGGGGGATCATGGCTCCGCCGATACAGGAGTTGTTGGCTGTTTCTGTAGAAATTACGGCATCCACAGCGCCCTTGCCGAACTCTTCGGGGTGCTTGCTGGCTCTTTTGGCCGCTCCGTAGGACACCCATCCGGCAATGTCCTCGCCGATACCGGGAACCGCACCGATTCCCACACCGATCATGGATGATCTGATGATGGAGGGAACGTTGTGGGCAATGGTCTTGAAGTCGGGGATGATCTTCTTGAATTCCTTGGTTTCTCCCACCTTGAAGTTGTCCCGGATGGTACTCATGATCTGGGGGATACCGAAGGCTCCGATCAGAACGGGTACCAGATCCAGTCCGCCTTCCAGATCGGCCATGCCGAAGGTGTAGCGGGGGAAGAACTGCAGGCTGTCACGGCCGATGGTGGAGAGCCACAGGCCGAAGAATCCGGCGATCCAGCCCTTGTAGACCAGGTCCTGGCTGGTCAGGGTCCCGCTGATAACGATACCGAAGAGGGCCAGCAGGAAAAACTCGAAGGAGGTGAACTGCAGGGCCAGTGCCGAAATGACCGGGGCCAGCAGGACGACGAACATCATACCTACGAAGGTTCCGATGGCGGATGAGGTGGTGGTCAGACCGAGGGCCCGGCCCGCCTGCCCCTTACACGCCAGGGGATAACCGTCCAGAGCCGTTGCCGCCGAGGCCGCAGTTCCGGGAATGTTAACGAGTATGGAGGTATAGCTTCCTCCGTAGACGCCTCCGACGTAAACACCCATGAGAACGACCATGGCGGTGGAGTGATCCATTCCGTAGGTCAGGGTGGTCAGCAGGGCCACACCCAGTGTGGCCGTCAGGCCGGGGGTGGCTCCGAATATAATTCCCATGATGACCGATCCGAAGAGGAGCAGCATCACCGAGGGAGATATCAGCATACCGCCGATATTGGTGAAAAAGATCTGTAATGATCCTAAAAATCCCATTTAATTTCTCCTATACAAGATCGAATGATCTTACCTTATTGTGTAATACAGGAGGTTCATCAGTTTGATGATTCCTCCCTCCACCGGAAGGGGTACCAGCAGAAAGTAGCGGAACAGGGGACAAAGAATCAGGGGGACTATGATCGATGTCAATGTCACCTGACGAAGCAGCTTGACGGGAATGTCAAAACGCTTTGCCAATCTGCGGCCGGCTATGTTGAGGTAGATGAAAAACAGCAGGGCCAGTATATCCATATTGTATTTCAGGATGCCCTTCAGAACGTCGGACAATCCTGTGGCTATCAGAACAAGGAATACCGCGGTCCCGATGATAAAGTGCATGATGTACTTCCGGCGGAAGTCGTCATTGTCGGGATAGAAGGCGGTACAGAGTGCAAAGAGAAAGATAGAAATACTCAGTGCAAAGTCAACATTGGGGATATAGATGTAGATAAATGATACAAGTGTCAGAACAACCGTCAGAACGCGGATGGTCTGGTTGTCCAGAGCAATTTTTTCCTTGGCTTTCACCCTCTCGATGATGGCCGAGGCTCCTCCGGTCCGTATGGAGTTGATCAGAAGAGCGATCCCCATAAGGATAATTCCGCCGCCGATGAACAGGGGGAACAGGGCAGGGGAAACATACCATACGGATTCAACTCCGCCGTATGAGTCCTTCATGGGCATTTTAAAGGCTTCAGACAGTTCCCAGACTCCGAACAGAATCAGGAATATCGAAGTCAGAAAATCGTACTGACGCAGTTTTTTTTCTTCCATTATTAAAGTTCCTTTATATGGTGAGTCCTAAAAAAAGCCGTTCCGGGATGGATACCCAATTATATATATCCATTCGCTCCCAGGAACAGCCTTTTTTGAAGAACATTGCAGGAGAACAGGTCCTGAAGGGCCTATTCTCAAGCGTACAAATTACATTTTGGGGATTCCCAGGGAAGCGGGATCAACCTTGGCGGCTCCCAGGTCCTGAAGAGTCCAGGCAAAGTTGGCTTCCAGTCCGTCGAATACCTTGTTGGCTTCGTCGCCGTAGGCGCCGGAGAGAATGTAGTAGTTCTTCTTTCCGAATTCCTTTACAGCGTCAGACTTCATGGCAACCTTGAAAGCGTCCTGCAGCTTGGTCTTAACGGCGTCGTCGGCATCCTTGCGGATGGCGAAACCGATGGCCTGGCTGATGGGCAGATAGTCGCTCATAGCGGGGAAGGCATCGAACGCAGTGGGTATTGCTGTTCCGTCCAGGTCAAATGCGTCGGGTACGAGCATTCCCAGGGGTTTCAGCTTTCCGCCGCGGATCAGCTGAGCCTGCTCGGCAACAGAGGTGATAACCAGAGTGATCTCACCGGTCATGGCAGCGTTCTGGGAGGGAGCGGAACCATCGTAGGGGATGAAGTTGAACTCAGCACCGGATCCTTTCTGGAACGCCAGGAGGTTCAGGTGGTGAATAGATCCTGCTCCACCGGCACCGGCTCTGATAGAACCGGGGTTGGCCTTGGCAGCGGCAACCAGCTCTTCGATGCTGTTATAGGGAGCATCGGGAGTTACAGAAACGATATCGGGAGATCCGCCGATGATGAAGAAATCCCATACGTTCATTCTTTCGGGGAATCCGCCCATTACGGCAGAAGTTACACAGGACTCGGACAGACCACAGATGGTATAACCGTCGGCATCCTTGGCGAAAGCATCGCCCATACCTACAGAACCGGCAACTCCACCGGGCTTGTTAACGACATTGATGTTCACACCCAGCTCTTTGGCCATTTCGGGCATTACCACTCTGTTACAGGTGTCGGTTCCGCCACCGGCTCCCCATACAAGAACGTTGGTGATATCTCTTTCGGGATATTCACCGGAACCTTCAGCAAAGGCCATTCCGGCTACAGCAGCCAGACACAGGACGAGTACACAAAGTTTTTTCATACAAAATCTCCTTTCCTATTTCTACAGATTCCTACGAATCTGCTTTTCGCGTCAATTGTTTCATCACCGCAATTTCTGTATTGAAATCTACGGGAAGGTCCTTTTGTTTATCTCATCCGGAGGGCCGCAAGGCCTCCGGGAATGAAATCCGTTCACATGCCTCTGAAAAAGAGCTCCTGCTCCAGGAATTTCCAGTTTTTGGTGAAGTCCGTCTGGTTCAGAAGCTTTTTCAGTTCCTTTTCATCCATAGCGTCCAGAAGGGCAACGATCTTTTCGGTCCATCTGGCATTGGCTTCAAAGCACTCCTTGATATCCACCCGTGTGGGGGAGGTATCGGAAGTCAGGTAATCGTCGTAGCCGAAGCGCTTCAGGTAGTAGATGAATTCCACATAGAGCTGGAAATTGCTGGTACCGCACATATAGTCCCAGTCCCATCTGCCGTCGTTGTCATTGATATGGATGTAGTAGGGGAAGGGGCTGTTTTCCGCCAGGCACAGGGCCTCTGCGGGTGTTTCTCCTCCGTACTTGGAATGTCCGAAGTCAATGGTGACACCGATATTTTTATTACCGATCTCATACAGCAGACTGATCGTTTTGGCACAGCTTTCGAGAAAACAGTTTCCACGCACTTCGTTGGGTTTGTACTCCAGAAAGAGAGGGATCTCCTGCCTGTACTCTCCGGCTTCCCTGATACATTCGACAATACGCTTCCAGCTTTCCTGATAATCGGACTGAAAGCTGTACTCATATCCGTCACCCAGGGGGCAGCACTGTACCTTGTCGGCACCTACGGCCAGGGCAAAGTCCTTGGCTTCTTTGATGAAGCGTACGGCCTTATCGCGGACGGCCTTATCGGGATGGGAAATGCTTCCGTGGATGAAATCGTCTTCCGACTTGATATTCACATTGATGGCGGCTACCTTCAGGTCGTACTTTTTCAGAAGATCTTTCACCATGGGGGCATCGCTCACCTCATAGGGGTAAACCAGTTCCACTCCGTCTACATTTTCAAGGGAGTTCATCATTTTGAACTTCTCTTCCAGTGTCAGGGGGGCGTTGTATTTTCTGAAACGGTCCTGACTCTGGCTCAGCCAGCCTGTGATGACTCCGTATTTCAGTTTACTACTCAAAACTTTCTCCTTATTCCTTTACAAGGAATGTTTATTTTGAATGAATAATATTGTATTCAAAACTTTCTAAAAAAATCCTGCCTTTGTCGTACATAAGCTCAAGGGCTTCTGCGGGACAGATAATCTCCAGGTCCAGGGCGTTTTTATACCCGGCCTCTTGCAAACCCTTCAGCAGGGTTTCCCACTCTTCCGTACCGTGATGGGCTCCGGGGGTATCGGAGTTGTTCGTTACTCCATCGTTGTCGCACAGATGGGTAGCTTCAACCCTTTTCAGTATAGAGGGGCTCAGGCTGAAAGGATCGATACCGCTGCACAGCAGATGGCCGGGATCCAGGTTCAGACCTATGCGGTCAATGCTCTCCAGGAAGGCCAGATCGGCTCCCAGGCTTCCCGGTATGGGTTCGACAGCCATTCTCAGTCCCTTGTTCTCAAGGATATTCCGCATTGACGTCAGTTTCTTTATAAAAAGACTGTAATTTTCTGCATTAAAAGTTCCCTGAAAAGCCCCCAGGGGGACGGTAACCAGGTCTGTCAGCTTGAACTGCGATAAGAAAGAGGAAATCTCCGCAATCTCGGCCAGCCCTGCGTCGGATGAAAGCTTTTCAGGGGAAACAAAGGAGTTCAGGAGGAAATGGGCCACAAATTGACTGATCATCATCCCTGATTCGTCCGCGGCTTTTTTCATGCGTCCGCAGTTGTCATCGGTCCACTCATTCTGCTGTTCCGGATGAAATATCTCAATCTGCATGGCCTGGAAATTCCTTTCCGCCAGCCAGTACAGGCTGTCTATCAAATCACTGAAGGAGAAGTGTGTAGAACAACGGGAAATGGTGAAAGCGGGGGATACACCGATCAATCTCTTTTGCCTCCTTTATTTTGTATACAATATTTTATACACGCATTTAACCAGCTGTCAATCTTTTTTTAACAATTTTTGATCTTGTAATTTTGTATTCAAAAAACATATTGACCCGGTGCAAGTTTCACGCCATAATTTGTATCATGCGCAAGTATAAGGTAGAGACAGAAGACCTGGCGGAAAAGGTCTATAAGAATATTAAAGATATGATATTAAAACGCAGACTTGTTCCCGGTGAAAAACTGGTCCAGGAGGAGATGGCCAGGAATCTGGGTGTTTCCAGAACCCCTCTGCTGGCAGCCTTTTCCAAACTGGAAAAGGAGTGGCTCGTGGAGAGCAGGCCCCGCCGCGGTTACTATATAAGAGAGCTTACGACAGAAGATGAACTGAATCTTTTTGATATTCGTCTTCGTCTGGAACCTCTGGGAGCCCGACGGGCCGCGGAGCAGGGGACGGAGAGAGAAAAAAAGCAGCTTCTCGAGTTCGTCGCCTCCATCGGTGATTTCGGCTGTGATGAGAACAAGAGCAGGTTTAACGATCATGATTATCACTTTCACGGCATGGTGATGGAGATGAGCCGGAATGTGATGTTGGAGATGATCATTTCTTCCTACAATATTATAAGTCTCAGCAATCAGGACGATATCCATATTGACTGCTCCACGAGTCTTGCGGGGCACAGGGCCATTGCAGACGCCATTGCTTCGGGAGATGGAGATGAGGCCGAGGAGATGATGCTCCGGCATATTGAGGTCGGACGGAACAGAATCCTGGAGCAGAGGGGATAATGCGTCCCGTATCAAGAGATGCCCTGGGTGATCTTGTCTACGATCAGATCGTCAAGATGCTGCTCAACAGCGATCTCAAGCCGGGGGAGCGAATCCTGAAAAAGGAGCTGGCCCTTCTCCTCGGGGTCAGTCAGACCCCTGTCAATGAAGCGGTTAACCGTCTGATCCGTGAAGGAATTATCGAACAGAGGGAACGGTCCAGCCTTTTTGTCAGGAGTTTCAACAACAAGGATCTTATGGAGCTTTTCTCCGTCAGAGCGGGGCTGGAAGGAACGGCCCTCTACCTCTGTATGGAGAAAGAGTCGTCTCCCGAGTTTCTGAAGATCCTCGAGAACTTTGATAATTTTTCACTTCCTATTCCGGAAGACCGTTTCAGGGAGTACCAGAAGAAGGACCAGGAGTTTCATGCCGCCATTCTGAAGCTCTCCGGAAACAGGGTCATACAGGATTTTATACACAATTTCGAGTTTGTTCTCCGCTGCTATCAGAAGGGACTGATTCGTACTCCCAATGAGACCCTCAAGGAGCATCAGGAGATCATTGCCGCCATTCGCGGCAAGATGCCCGACCTCGCCCAGCAGCTGATTATGAAACACCACTGGAAAACCCGGGAACGCCTCCGGGAGATGGCCCGCGCCGAGGGCCTTGAGGTATGACCTTAGCTTGAAATCATAGACAAATACCCCTCCCCGCCGGATAATTTAAAGGTATTGGTAGAAATTGACTTTAAAAATTATCAAGCGGGGGAGATATATGGCGCATACCATAAGCACGAGTGTCCGGAGAAAGGATGCCGTAGAAAAAGCGGGAGGATATACGGAATATCTATCCGATCAGTTCCCCGTCTCTCCTCTCTATGCCCGTTGTTTCTATTCCTCTGCAGCCCGGGGGAAAATCGTTTCCAGAAAGCTGCCTGCCCTGCCCGAAGGTTATCATATCATCGGCGCAAAGGATGTTCCCGGTAAAAACGCCCTTCATATGATCAATGAGGACTGGCCTGTCTTTGCGGATGAGCAGGTTCGTTTCGTGGGACAGATCATCTACCTGGTTGTGGGCCCGGAGAAACAGACGGTTCTGGATCTTCTTTCCGCCATCTCGGTTGAATATGAGGAAGAGGCCCCTGTGGTGACCCTTGAGGAATCGGAAGCCCTTCTGGGAGGCGCCCAGCACGGGGATGACAATGTATTCACAAGCTTCGACTTTGAGCACGGAAAGGTTGATCCTGTTTTTGAATCGGCTTCCCGCATCCTGGAGCATGAATACTTTACGGGGCCCCAGGAGCATGTCTATATGGAGCCCCAGAGCATCTTCGGTCACTGGGAAGACGATTCGGTGGTCATCCATGCTTCGGCCCAGTGTCCCTACTATATTCAGAAGTCCCTGACGGGAGCCCTCGGAATGGACCCTGAGCATGTCAGGATCATTCAGACGCCCACCGGCGGCGCCTTCGGGGGAAAGGAGCATTTTCCCGATGTCCTGGCCGGTCCCCTGGCTGTGGCGGTCTCCAGAGTCAGGAAACCGATCAAGCTGGTGCTCGACCGGAAGGAGGACCTGGCCTATACGGTTAAAAGGCATCCTTCGGCCATCAATATCAGAACCGCTCTGGGAAGGGAGGGTGAGATTCTGGCTCATGATATCAGGGTGCGTCTGGACGGCGGTGCCTTTGAGAGCTGCACCATGGTCGTTCTCTCCCGTGCGGTGTTCACAGCCGGCAATGTCTACAACATCCCCCATGTGAGGGTCAGCGGACGGGGCTATCTGACCAACAAGGTCCCCTTCGACGCTTTCAGAGGCTTCGGCGCTCCTCAGATCATTTTTGCTGTGGAGGCGCATATGAACTTTCTGGCCTACGAGCTGGGAGTGAATCCTCTGGAACTGAGGAGAAAGTATCTGCTCAAACAGGGGGATCCCACGGTTACAGACGGAAAGATCCATGAAAAGGTTCTCCTCCCTCAGATGATCGACAGAGCTCTGGAGATGTCCGGATATAAAGAGAAGTTTGAAGAGTACAGAAACGAACCCTGTAAGGGGATAGGCCTGTCTCTTTTCAATCACGGCTGCGGGTTCACGGGGAACGGAGAGCGGGACCTCATCAAGGCCCGGATCTACCTGAAAAAAGACGCCGATGACAATATTTTTATCTACGCCTCCAATGTGGAGATGGGGCAGGGCCTGAGTACGACCTTCTGCAAGGTGGCCTCTCAGGCTCTGGATGTTCCCCTGGACAAGGTCAGCTGTATACAGCCCGATACGGGAATGGTTCCCGATTCCGGCCCCACCGTGGCCTCCCGCTCCATTTCTGTGGTGGGATTCCTGGTGCAGCAGGCGGCTGAAAAGATGAAGGCGGGCTGGAAAAGCGGTGAGGAGCAGACGGTGGTTCAGGACTACGAGGCTCCGGACTTTATGGTGGCCTGGGATCAGGAGACGCTTCACGGCGATGCTTATCCCGCCTACAGCTGGGGAGTGAATATCGTTGAAATCGAGATGGACCCCTGTACCTGTGAGGTGGAGACAAAAGGGATCTGGGGTGTCTATGAGATAGGAGTTCCTATCGATCGTCTGATCGTGGAAGGACAGATCATCGGCGGCATGATCCAGGCCCTGGGGTATGGGCATCTGGAAAAGCTTCAGTTCGCCGACGGACGTTTCAAGCAGACCAACATGGCCGATTATACGATTCCCACAAGTATGGATTTTCCGTCGACCCAGTGCGATATCGTGGACAATCCTTTTGAATACGGCGCCTTCGGTGCCAAAGGGGCGGGAGAGATGGTTTTCAACGGAGCCGCACCCGCCTTTGCCGCCGCGGTTTCTCAGGCGGCGGATACAATCATTGACGAGGTACCGGTTCTTCCGGAAACCCTTATGGAGCTGACAGATGAAGGACGGTAAGATCAGGTTTACCCTGAACGGAAAAGAGGAAGTATACGAGGGCAGTCCGCTCAGGCGGCTGCTGGATGTGCTGAGAGAGGATTTTGAATATACGGGAACCAAAGAGGGCTGCGGCGAGGGTGAGTGCGGCGCCTGTTCCGTGCTTATGGACGGCAAGCTGGTCAACAGCTGCATCGTGGCCATGGGCACGGTTCCGGGAAAGTCTGTGGTCACCATTGACGGTTTCCGGGAAAGCGAACGGGGCAAATGTCTGATCGACGCCTTCACGGACTCCGGCGCTGTTCAGTGCGGATTCTGTACCCCCGGGATGGTGCTGGCTTCTGAATTCATCCTCTCAAAAGATCCGAATCCCGACGAGCAGACCATAAGGAAGGGGCTCTCCGGCAATCTGTGCCGCTGTACCGGTTACGATCATATCGTGAAAGCCGTGCAGCTGGCCTCGGAAAGGGGGAAAGGGCTGTGGTAAACTTCTATTATCCCGAATCCCTGAAAGAGGCTCTTGAGCTGAAAGCCTCCAAAGAACTGATCCCTCTGGCAGGGGGAACGGATCTCATGGTCCGTTATGAGAACTGGAGCAGCCTCCCTGCCGATTTTCCCGGTTCCGTCATTGCCGTGGGGCATCTGAAGGAGCTTCAGTATGTCCGGGAAGAGGAGGGTGTCCTCTGCATAGGCGGGGGGCTTCCCCTGAACGAGGTTCTGGAACACAAGGGGATACCCGACTGTCTGGCCCTGTCTCTGGACGGCATCGCCGCTCCGGCCCTCAGGAATCTGGCCACCCTGGCCGGAAATATTCAGAACGCCTCACCCGCGGCGGACTCTCTGCCCCCCCTTATCCTTATGGATGCCACAGTAAGACTGATTTCAAAATCGGGAAGCCGGGAAATGCCGGTCAGAGATTTTGTGTCGGGACCGGGAAGAACCGCTTTATCCGGGAATGAGCTGATAGAGTCTGTAAGGATTCCTATGGCCTTTATTAATGCCGAAGGGAAGGGCAGATTGAGTTACAGAAAGGTGGGAACCCGCAAGGCCAATGCTCTGTCCAAGCTGTCCGTCTGTTTCTGGTCTCAGGCTGAAGAGGGCCGGATAAAGGATATCCGTATGACCCTCGGCGCCGTAGCCGCAGTTGTGGTCCGTCTGCCTGAGGCGGAAAAAGCCCTGACGGGTATATCTCTGTCCGATCTGGAAAAGGCATGGACAAAGGTCCGTCCCCTGTATGAAGAGGCGATTCGTCCTATTGACGATCAGAGGTCAACGGCCTTCTACAGGAAACGGTCGGCCCTGCGTCTTCTGGATGCCTTTATTCAGGAGAGCGCTTCAGAGTTCTGAAGCAGACACTCTTCAAGAAGCCTGTCCCGGCTTAACGCCAGCGAAAGCTGGTCGGGGCAGGAAGTCCCTTTCCCGTAACAGTCAATTCCTTTGAGCCTCCGGATCACCTCATCCCTGTGCATCCCCTCCACCAGGGCTTTAATACCTTTCAGGTTGCCGGGGCATCCTTTATCAAATTCAACGTTCAGGATTATATCGTTTTCCACAGTGACCTGTATCTGTCTGCAACAGGTCCCTTCGGGAGTAAAATCTATGGTTTCCAAATTACAATCTTCCTCGTAGGATTCGTCTTTGCGCCCTATGATCATAATCACCTGAGCGTCCCGAATCAAGCGAGGAAGTAAGGGGATTTCTAAAATAATTCCGGGTGGAATCAGGCGGGGCTGTTCATCGCTTCGAACACCTTATAGAGCCCCTGGGTCCCCTTGTCTTCGAGGCCCTGAGCCATGGCCGCCAGATAGAACTGATTGGCCAGAGCAAGTCCGGGCAGACTGATATTCATCCGGGCGGACTCCTTCAGGGCAATCCCCATATCCTTGACGAAGTGCTTGATAAAGAAGCCCGGTTCGAAGTTGCCGTCGGCGATCCTTCTGCCCAGGTTGTTGATGGACCAGGAAGAGGCCGCTCCGCTGCCGATCACGTCGATAATTTCATTCATATCCATGCCGGCTTTGTAACCGTAGAGCAGGGATTCCACCACGCCTATCATGGTGGAGGCAATGAGGATCTGGTTGCACATCTTGGTGTGCTGACCCGCTCCGTCGCCGCCCATGCGCTTGATATTCTCTCCGAAGGCCTCCATCAGGGGGAGGGCGCGGTCAAAGGCTTCCTGGGTTCCGCCGCACATGATAGCCAGGGTTCCGTTTCTGGCTCCCAGGTCTCCGCCGGATACCGGAGCATCCAGGGCCCGGACGCCCTTCGCCCCGGCCGCTTCGGCGATCTTTACGGCCAGAGAGGGCTCGCTTGTGGTCATATCTATGATCAGGGCCCCTTTTTTCGCATTGTCCAGGACCCCGTTTTCGCCCAGGATCACCGTCTCCACATCTTTGGGGTAGCCTACGATGGTGAAAATCACATCTGCACCGGCCGCTGCCTCTCCGGGAGTATCGCACCATACGGCACCTTCGGCTATCAGATCATCGGCCTTGGATTTCGTTCTGTTGTAGACGGACATTTCATATCCCTTATTCATCAGATGCAGGCACATGGACCGTCCCATAACGCCCGTTCCTATCCAGGCAATCTTCTTGTCATTCATACTTTCCTCCGTAATTCTCTTCAGGTCTCTATTGCTAAATTGTGTAAAGATTAGTTCTATTTTAACCCAGTATAGTTCTTTTTCCGGGAAATGAGTAGTATAGGGACCGTCCCGTATGACAATCACTGTTTGTTTCCCCTAAGGAAGGTGAAGATGGAAGAGCGCAGAGATGAAAAAATGATTGAACTGGAAAGCCGGATGATGTATCTGGAGGACTCCCTGCAGCAGATGAGCCTTCAGATGATGAAGAAGGACAGGGTGATAGAGATTCTACAGGAAAAGCTCTCCACTCTCGAAGAGAAGCTGCGGGAGCTGGACGAGAGGAAGATGAACCGCGGCGGGGCCGACGTCGCCGACGAGCGGCCGCCGCACTACTGAGTTTTGACTGTGTAATAGGCGTGTGTTATGCTGTGTGTATGAAAGCGCGCACTAATGACAGTATTGACTGTACTCTACTTGAAAAAGCCAGAGAAAATGGAATCGTTCTGTCTGCCCTTCTGGAAGATGCTATCAGAAAAGAACTTGCCCTGCGGGAAGAGGAATAATGGAAAGCTGAAAAACGGGAAGCCATTGCTTCCTATAATCGTCATGTGGAAAAACAGGGCGTCTTCAGTGACGGCATGCGAACATTTTGATGGCTCAATTTGATATCGTTCGGAACCTTGGAAGGAATCAGCTCTTTCAGGAAATGGGATAACCGGAATCCAGCTGGATATGGAAGGAGAGGGCTGCAGCCGCAGAGTGCTTCTATCAGAACTTCTCTCAGCTCTCGATCTCATTTTTACCGGATTCTAAACAGGCGATCTGAATCTCTATCCCGAATTCATCCTGATCATTCTCATCCCGAATAAAACACAATCCCTTTTTTTCGCTTAGTAGGGCGATCCGGCAAAGGGCCGCTGCATCCAGTATATCGTCCGGCTTCAGGTCCTTCCTCTTCGTTTCCTTCAGGATAAATTCGTAGAGCCGGTCCAGCTCTCCATCGGAAGCCTTCAGTAGGTTCAGCCTTTCCTCTCTGCCCCCGGACTGCGATTTATTTGACAGAAGAACATCTCCCTTGAGAGCGGCGAAGGCCGTTTCGGGATGACTTTCATAAAGCCGCAAAACCTCATTCCCATCGATGCGGCTTCTGAGCCATATATCGGCCTCCCTGATCTTGGGGCAGATATTCAGAGACTGTTCGGAGAGGCTTTTCCCCGTCTCATCCGTATTGAGACGCCGTGCCTCTGCCTTATCGTCCGCATAGACGGCGGCCCGGCAGGGAACGTTAAATACAGTCGATCCCCGTCCAGGCACGCGCTTGCGCAGCTCCTTCTCCACGGTCCGGGGCAATTCGGGAGAGCCGAGGCCCAGGGGAATGTCGATCAGAACCAGGCTGTCCGCCGGCAGAGAATCAAGCAGATCCGCAAGACGGGTTTCAAAGCAGTATTCCAGCCTGTTCCCGTCATGGAAGATCATGATCCAGCCGCCCCGGCAGCCGTCTATTCCCGCACAAATCTGTTTCATCACGTTTCTATTATAGCGGAATTCCGTTTTACGGATCTGTTTTCAGAAAAAAACAGCCCTCCCGGAGGGGAGGGCTGCCGCATGTATAAATCAAACAAGCATCAGGCCGGAGGGAGCTGATCCCCTTCGCCGATGGCCTGCTGCCAACTGAAGTAGGCGTCCAGATAGTCGTAGATGGCGCTGTAGTAGTTGAGCTGGGCCCCGTCCAGGTTGTTACGGGCGTCCTTGAGTTCCAGCTGAGTGGCCAGGCCGCTTTTGCTGGAAACCTCCATGATCTGGTAGGCCTTCCGGGCTGTGTCCAGTGTCGCCTGGGCCGATTCAATGCGGAAAGCAGACTCATCCAGGCGGAGCTGGAGGTTGCTGATCTCGATCTGCACCTCATCCTGCTTCTTCAGGATGTTGACCCGGGTCTGGTCCTTCTCCAGCCGGACCTGTTCCATCTGGGCAAAGCGGCTGCCGCCGTAAAAGATAGGCACCGTCAGTTCCAGGCCCACGCTGAACACATCGGTGGGGTCGCTCAGGTCGAAGCCGTCGTCAGAAGCCTGCCAGCCGTACTGGGCCGTGGCGGACAGGGAGGGGTAGAACTGGGCCCTGTTGGCCTTGATGTTGATCTCCCTGAGGTCCAGCTCCTGCTGCAGGACCTGATAGTCGGGACGGGAACCCAGAACCTCGCCCAGATCCATTGCGGCTGGCTTGTCGGGGAAGGCCACCAGGGTATCGGACAGGATGACCACTTCTTCAGGCTCGAGACCGCCCATATGCTTCAGGTTGTTCATGGCCATATCCCGGTTGCGGGCGGCCTGGGTGGTGTTGGGGATATTGATCTTCCAGTTCACCTCGGCCTGAAGCAGATCCAGTTCCGAGGCCAGTTCGTTGTCGTATTTGAGCTTCACATCCTGGTAGGTGGCGTAGGCCAGATCTTCGGTGGTCTTGTTGACCTTGTAGACCTCTTCCAGGAGGACGGTCTGGTAGTAGAGCTGTTTGGCCGCTGTCAGGATGCCCTGACGGGTCGCCTCGTAGATGGTTCCCGTCATGCCGCGGTATTTCTTGCTGGCCTGGATGGCCTGGAAGACGGCACCGTCGAAGATCTTCTGGGTCAGACCCACGCCGAAGCTGAAGTCGTTGTCCGAGTTGACATCCACGTCCACATACTGAACCTCATAGGTCGTGGGATCTGCGTAGGCGGCCACGGGCTGCTCAACATCGATGAAGTTCCGGGTATAACCGGCGGAACCGGCAATCATGGGCAGGGCCTGGGACTTGGCCAGCTTCTCCTGTACTCCCGCCAGTTCCTGGTCGGTCCTGGCCAGGTAAAGGTCCTTGCTGTTGGCTTCCACCTTCAGCAGATAGCCGGCCAGGTCATATGTTTCGGCGCTCAGGCCCGACAAAGCCGTCAGGGCCAGCAGAGTGCTTATTATCAGTTTTCTCATGATTCGGTAATCTCCTCGGGATCGGCGCAGGCGCCGGGAACTTCTTTCTTCGATTCGATGGCATTTTCAAGAGCCGGAATAACGAACAGGGTGAGGAAGGTCGCTGTGACCAGACCGCCGATACTGACCAGACCCATGGGCTGTCTCATTTCCGCACCGGACGCCCCGATTCCCATAGCCATGGGCAGCATCCCCAGGATGGTGGCGATATTGGCCATCAGGATGGGCTGCAGCTTGGTGGGACAGGCCTTCAGCAGGGCGTCTCTGACGCACATTCCTTCGTTTCGCAGCTGGTTGGTGTACTCCAGGATCAGAATGGCGTTGTTTACAACCATACCGACCAGCATGATGATGGCCATCATGGCGGGCATGTTCATGGTGTCTCCTCTTATGAGGAAGAGACCGATGATACCGATCAGGGACAAGGGAACGGTGGAGAGGATGAGCAGGGGCTGTCCTATCTTTTCCAGGATACCCGCCAGAACCATATAGGTCAGCAGGATGGCTATGACAAAGGCTCTGGCCATATTCATCATGGTTTCCTGCATCATGTCCGCGTCACCGCCCCATTTGACTTTTATGCCCTCGGGGAGGATCTCTTCCGCTATCCTGTCTACCTCGCCGGTGACGTTGCCCAGGGGAACACCGGGCATAAGGTTGGAGGTGATCTCAACTGAACCCTGTTTGCTGATTCTCAGGAGCTTGTTCACACCGTCCACAATCTCTATTTCCGCAAAGAAGGAGAGGGGATAGATCCCCGAAGGGGTGGCGATGGGGATGTTCCGGATGCTCTCGTAGCTGGAGACATCCGTATCCTTGAGGGTCACGCGGATATCGTATTCCCGTCCGCTCTCCTTGAACTGGGTCGTTACCATACCGTCAATGGCGCTGTACATGGCATAGGCCAGTTCCTGGACGGTGACTCCCAGGTCCGCCAGGTTCTGACGGTTGGGGTAGATCTTTATCTCGGGCTTGCCCGATTTCATACTGGAAGTGATACCCGTGGCACCGGGAATCTTCGCCATGGCGGCTTTCATCTCTTCGGAGTACAGGACCAGTTCGTCCATATCGTTACCCTGCAGGTAAAAGGATACAGGAGCGGCATCTCCACCACCCATATCGCTGGTAGGACGGACACGGAATACCGCATTGGGAATGTCAGCCAGGGCGGCGCCTATACGGGAAGCCATGATGGAAAAGTCATCACGGAGGGTCTTGTCTATCAATGTGACGCTTATGTTCGTCAGATTCGTACCTGTATCGATGGTAGACAGTGAACCGAGGGTGGATACGATCTGCTTCACTTCCGGAAACGATGCTATTGTATTTTCCACTTCCTTGATAAGCTCTCCCGTCTGCTCCAGAGAGGCGTCCTGGGGCAGTTCCACTTCGATGGTGATCTTGCCGCTGTCCATGGCCGGTGAGAATTCAAAAGGGATGAACCGGAAGGCCCAGAGGCTGATAATAAAAAGGACTATAGTTCCGACGATGAGCATCACGCTGCGCAGCCGGTTATGAAGGATCTTCTCCAGAATAGTGGCGTACTGTTTTTCCAGATTTTCAAAGAAATGCTCTATGGCCAGGGATATCTTCATCTTCTTTTTCTGCTCTTCAGGAAGCAGCAGGGAGGCCAGCATGGGGGTCAGAGTGAAGGCGATGATCAGGGAAAATACCGTAGCGATAACAACGGTCAGGGCGAAGTCTCCGATAAAGATACCGATCATCCCTCCCATGGTTCCCAGGGGGACGAATACACAGATATTGGTCATGGCCGAGGCAATAACCGCAACGGCTACCTCTCCTGTTCCCCTGGAGGCCGCTTCCTTACGGGAGTGCCCCATATTCTTGTGACGGAAGATATTTTCCAGTACGACCACTGAGTTCATAACCAATGTACCAACTGAGGTGGAGAGTCCCATAAGGGACATGATGTTCATAGTGATGCCCAGCTGATTCATAATCAGGAAGGTGGGGATTATGGACAGTGGCATGGAAAGAGCGACAATCAGGGTGGACCGCAGGTCATGGAGGAAGAAGAGCAGAATCGCCGCAGTAAAGATGATACCCAGCATGATGTTGTTCATCGTATCGGCGGCAGTGTCTTCGATAAATGTTGAATCATCGAAGGTAATGCTGAGATTCACACTTTCAGGAAGGTTCTCTCTGATTTCGGGGAGGATCCTTTTGACTTCTTCGGCTACTTCGACGGGATTCCCTTCCGGGGATTTTACAATACTGAGCTGTACCGTATTGTCCTGCCGGATATTGTCCTTGGTATTGAACAGGGTAACCCTTTCCCGAACATCCTCGGTACTGGTGCTTATATCAGCCAGCTGTCCCAGTTTCCGCATGCCCGTTGCCGTGGGAATGCGCATGTCTTCAAGGGCTGTTGTGGTTTCCAGTTTACCTTCCAGGGAGACGGCATAATCCTGTCCCCGGTTCTGGAAGTTTCCGCCGGGCATATCCAGGTTGGCGGCTGTCAGGATTCCGGAGATCTGGCTCAGGCTTATGGAGTTTTCATAGACCGTCTTGTTATCGAACTCTACACGGATTTCCCGTTCGAAGCCCCCCTCTACGTCAACGCTTCCTACACCGTTGATCTGGGAGAGTCGTTCCTTGACCTGCTCGTCGGCGATATAGTAGAGCTCTGTGGGATCTATATCCCCGGAAATCATCACGCCCATGATAGGTGTGGCCGAAAGGTCTATTTTCTGGATGACCGGTGCGTCCGCTTCTGCGGGAAGGTCGTTGACGATGGCATCGACCTTCTCTTTAGTGTCCTGGAAGGCTATGTCCTGATCCTTCTCAAGGTCGAATTCCAGGATAATCAGAGAGGCACTGTTCAGGCTGTAGGAGGTGATCTCCTTGAGCAGGCTGATGGAACCGACTTCATCTTCTATCTTGGTGGTGATCAGGTCTTCTATCTGTTCGGGAGACGCGCCCACATAGACAGTCTGTATTGTTACATAGGGTATTTTTGCATCGGGCATAAGGTTCAGGGGAATACTGAAGTATGCCAGTAAACCGAAGAGGCCGAGGGCAACCATGATCATGGAGATCATGACCGGCCGTTTAATGGAAAGGTCTGCTAAAAACAATGACTTTCTCCTGTTGAGTATTTTTCTTTGTAAAAGTTCCCCCTCCGCTGCGGGAGATTATCACTATAAGGAGTAGCTGCGGAGGGGGAACATGTTTGCTTTAATTGACTTCTGTCTTTGACTGCATCAGTCTTCAGACAGGACCAGGCGGCCGGAATCACCCAGGTTTCTGATGGGACTGTCGTTGCGGACCATGGTCAGGCCCTCGGTGATCAGTTTGTCTCCGGCGTGGAGTCCGTCCTTCACCTGATAGTACATGCCCTGACGGATTCCCAGTTCCACATAGGTCCTGACGGCCTTGTCCTCCTTGTCCAGATAGACGAAACGACCTTCCTTATCCTCCAGAACCTCGCGGCGGTGCAGGACGATGGAATCGGGGTTCAGGCTTGTTTCGATATCGATATCCGCCGTAATACCGCTGGGGATGACATGGGCGCTGTTGTCGAACTGTACCTGAACGGCAAAGGCCATGGTCTTGCTGTCCTGAGACAGATCCACACGGGTTACATGACCGGTGATCTTGTTGCCTTCCCAGCTGGCAAAGGCTCTCTGTCCTTTTTCAATCTGGCGGATCTCATGGTCGGCAACCTTGACGACGGCTGTCAGCTGGTCGTAGTTGGAAACGGTGAACAGTACGTCGCCGGGGGCGATATTGTCGCTCTCCATGACGGTGAGTCGTGTGATATATCCGGAAATGGGCGCCTTTACATCAACCATATCCTGAACATTGTTCCAGTTGGCCCTGCTGACCGAATACTGGGTCTGGGCATTGTCATACTCCTGACGGGAGATCCCGTTGCTCTTGTAAAGGCTCTCTATACGACGGAAAGCCTTTTCGGCGGCCACATAGGCGGCCCGGGCCTGGTAGTAGTTGGCCGAGGGATTGTTTTTGGGAACCTGGACGATGATCTGATCCTTCTCGACAAAGTCACCCACCTCGGCAAGGACGGATTCTACCGTATCGGCCACCATGGCGGACTCGGTGGATTCCTTGATTCCCTTCAGTGAGGAGGTGAAGCTCAGGTATGTTGAGAAATCCTCTCTCACGAGCTCTCTGGTTTTGACAGGAATCCCCTGTTCGTTGTAGATATCATCGAGGTTCTTTTCTGCTACGGTTTCTTTCTGGCATCCCACCAGCATCATGATGAGAAGCAGGGGGGCGGCAAATCTCAACTTGTTCATATATTCTCCTCATTTATTCCCCTCATACGGGGACTGTTCTTGTTCATTAAACACATATCCCTTGTGTTTCCGGTATACAATCTAATAAAAAATAAGAACTCTGTGTATGAACTAGAGTTCAACGAAGTTAAACAAATCGTTCATATTTGTTTACAACGCATTTCTGGTGTTAAATATGCTGTCTTTCTATTATAATTGACGATTGAGTTGACTGAAAGGGGTCATAAGCTGTGAAAGCAAGCATTCTGATTGTAGAAGATGAAAAAGACATCGCCGATGTGATGGTGCTGTACCTGAAGAAGGAAGGCGTGGAGACCACATGGGCTGAATCGGGAGAGGCGGCCCTGGAGCACATCACCGAAAAATCTTTCGATCTTATCGTTCTGGATATCAATCTTCCCGGGATAGACGGATTCGAAACCCTCAGGAAAATCAGGGAGAAGGGCAAGACGCCGGTGATTATGGTTTCCGCCCGCCAGGAGGATGTGGACATGATTATGGGCTTCGGCATAGGCGCCGATGACTATGTGACCAAACCCTTCAGCCCCAGCGTGCTCGTGGCCCGTATCCGGGCACACCTGAGGCGTATGGAGAACAGCGCTGAGGGGCAGAGCGATCTGTTCCGATTCGGCCCCTGGACCCTTGACCGGGCCCGGCAGGTCCTTTCCAAAGGCAGTGAAAAACTCAATCTATCTCCCCGGGAGATGGAAATTCTTGATTTTCTGACCCGCCATCAGGGGCAGGCTTTTTCTCAGGATTCTCTTTATAAAACTATATGGGGAAATGATTTCGGAGACTTGAGTACGGTCTCCGTTCATATACAGAGACTGCGGAAAAAGCTGGAGGATGATCCCTCCAACCCGGTTTATATCAAAACGCGTTACGGCTACGGATACTACTTTGAGGGCGGCGACAGTGAGCGTTGAGAACAAAAAACTGCTGATCGTCAATATCATCCTGCCCATCAATCTGATCCTCTGCATCGCCATGCTGGTTATGCAGTTTCTCTTTATGCAGACCGATGTGAACAAGAACGGGATCGTGTCCAAGCGTTTTCTGTACAAACCCCTTATGGCCGCCATACAGGGAGAGTATGACAAGGTTCCCGGCTGGATATCCTTTATCACCCTGAGCAACGGTGAGATCCTCTTCCCTGAGGTCACTGAAGAAGCACTGCAGGAGGTCGCCTTCTTTCAGGAGAAGGCACAGGGAATGAGCCTGGAGGACTGGGCTGTCTATCTGGCCGAGTCATCGGATAATTATGACACCTTTCTGGGATTCACTTACGAAGGCCGCCTGGGGATGTGTATCTATAAGGCGGACAGGCTCCCCGGGCCTCTGCTTCTGATCTACAATCCCGTCTACCTTGGATTTATGGTTCTTCTGGTTACCATGGCCTTTACCTTCGGAGCCGTCCTGATGAACTCCCATCACCGGAACGTTCAGGTTCTGGTCAGGGCCTCGCAGAGGATCAAGCTGGGAGACTTTGAGACTCCCGTCGAAGCCCGCACCCACAATGAGCTCTACCGGGTCTTTGAGGCCTGGGAGGAGATGCGTAAGGAGCTTCTGGCCAGCCGGAACAGAGGACTCATTATGATTACCGGCATCACCCATGATCTGAAGACCCCACTGACCTCCATGCGCATGTATCTGGAGGCCATCCGGGATGGTGTGATCGAAGAAGAGGAAGAGAGAAAAGACGCCATTAATAAGACCCTGGGCAAGGCGGGGATGCTGGAGGACCGGATCGATGAGATGCTCCATGCCATCCGCAGCATCTCCACAGGCTGGACCGAGGACGATGTTCTGGATTCGGTAGCCTGGATCAACGAGCTGGACACGATCTTCTCCGAAGAGTGCAGCCTGAACAAGAGACGCTACGAGTCGGATATCCGCATCCCCGAGTCTCTGGAGCTAAAGGGGAGCCACAGGATGCTCACCCGGACCATTCATAACCTTCTGGACAACGCGGTCCGCTACACCAAGGAAGAGGATATTATCCGTTTTGCCGTTCACTGGAGCAAGGAGGAAAAGATGCTTGTTCTGAGAATGGAGGACTCGGGACCCGGCATCCCTCCCGAAGAGCGGGATGTGATCTTTGAAATGTTCTTCCGTAAGGACAAGGGCCGGAACACCCGGGGAATGGGGATAGGTCTTGCGGCGGTGAAGTTTATGGCCCAGGACCATGGCGGTTCGGTAGCCTGTGTGGATACCGATCTGGGAGGCGCCTGCTTTGAGGTCCGCCTCCCCGTCATCGTCTGATCCGGTATTTAGAACTTGGCGGCGTACCAGGCGTACATGGCCTTCACTCTGTTGTAGAAAGAGTTGTTGGCCTTTTCCCTGAATGCCTTGATGTTCAGTGTATCCGCAGCGGTGATGCCGTAAAAGAGAATGCCCTCATCCGTGGGGATCACAAGCAGATGAATCTGCATCTTCTCAGGTTTGATGACCCGCAGGAAGCCCTTGTAGTACATACTGGTCTGGTTGACGATCTGACACCATACCACCGGATCTTCATGAAAGAAGCTCATTTCCGATTCATACCTGCCGAAGCTCAGATCTTTCTGATGAATCAGAAAACTGTCCCGGGCGGGAATGCTTGTGACCAGGGGATCCTCCAGTTTGGTTCTTTTCTCCTCCAGGCTGGGGATCACCCAGGACTCCACAAAGAAGTCTCTCATTTCCCCTCTTGAAGCGGAGTAGTACTGAATCCCCTCAAGGGTCTGTACCTCTCTCATCCCGTTGTAGAGTTCGAGCATGGCCTTTTCAGGATTCTGACGGAAGCTCTCCATATCGTAGTCCTTGAAGTAGAAAAGGCATTCGATTCCCATATTGAGTCCGCCGTCGACAGCCGCGTCTCTGATCTTGTCTTCCATGGGAACCGCGGGAAGAAGAAGGGGATCGAAATCACCGAAGTGGAACTCCGTCAGCTCTCCCTTCTCCTGCAACTCTGTTCTCTGATCTCTTGTGAGGAAGAAAACCGCATCGTTCATGGACATGGGGACGGTCTCTGCAAAGAGGGAGAGGGGTAAAACGACTGCAAGCAGTCCCAGGCTGATGATTTTTTTTAACATAGCTTTACTCCTGAATACTTGGGTATTCCATAAAATATATGAGCTATCATATCCCATATTTCCATTTCCATCTCCCTTTCCCCTCCAAAGTTCCATGAAAGTTTAATTTTTCTCCCCTGGATCCGGCTCAGGGGGGGGAGAGGATTATGATTTGACAAAGTTCTAAATATGGAATAGTGTTCTAGAACACATGAAGATAGTAATTGACCGCACCATTCCCCTCCCTCCCTATCAGCAGATAGCCCGGCAGCTTCGGGAAAGTATTCACCGGGGGGAACTTGCCGAACATGAATCCATTCCCTCTGCCCGTGAAATCGTTCAGATCACGGGTGTCTCCCTGGCGACGGCACAGAGGGTTCTGAACGAACTGAAAGGGGAGGGCCTTATCTACAGCCTTCCGGGAAAGGGCAGTTTCATCTCTCCCCGGTCTGATAATTCGCTGAAGGCCATCCATATCTTTCTGCCTTCCATCCGTCTCAACTTTTTTATGGAGATGATGAACGGGATTTATGAGGCCATTAAGGGGATGGATATCGAGATAAAGATGCACAGCCTCAATACGGATAAGCTGGCCTGGAACTGGAAGACGGTTGAGTCTCTTGAGGACGCGGTCAAGGCTCAGGACGGGGTGATCTTTATCGAAGAGGCCTTTGACGAGGTCAGGGCGGCCTGCCGCAGAACCGCCCGGCAGATTCCTTTTGTTACTGTGGAGTGGGAGCTGGAAGGCGCCTGTGCCGTCATCAACGACTATGCCGCATCCACGGCGGGCGTCATCGCTTACCTGAGAAAGGAGAAGAACTGCGGCTCCCTGCTGGTCCTGAAGGGCCGGGACTATCAGTTCAATGCCAGCATGAAGCTGGAGGGAGTCCGCAATGCCGCTTCTGAGGCGGGATGGGTGGAGAACCGGGATATCTTTTTTCTGGACACGGACTTCGACGCCTACTCGGGTTATGAAGCGGTCAGTTCCTTCCTGAAGGATCACGAGGCGACCGATGCGGTATTCTGTGCCAATGACTATGAGGCCATTGGCGCCGTGGGAGCCCTGACCGAAGCCGGACTGCTTCCCGGAAAGGATGTGCAGCTCATCGGCTACGGTGAGATGACCGACAAGACCACTATGTATTTTCCCCTCACCACGGTGAACCAGAGGCTGGAAGAGCTGGGAAAAGAAGCGGCAAAGATGATTCTTCTTGCTGCCTCGGGTAAGGATGTTCCCGAAAGGAAGATCGTACAAACCGAATTAATCAAACGAAAGACCTGAGCGCAAATCTCTTTCCAGAAACAAAATATAATATATTTTGCCGATTCCTTTGTTTTCCTCCGCAGGACCGCCCGTTCCGGGGGATATCTTTTTCTTGACAGATGAAAGAAAGCGTGTGTAAAATAAATTAAAACGTTTACAGAAAATTTACATGTGAGGTTTTATCTATGAAAACCAGACCTAAAATTACCTTTATGGGAGCGGGAAGTACGATCTTCCTGAAAAATGTCATCGGAGACTCTCTCCTTTTTGACAGCCTGAAAGATGCGGAGATCTCTCTCTATGACATAGATGCCGAAAGACTGGAGGAGTCCAGACTGGTTATTGAAAACCTGAACAGGAGCATCAACCAGGGGAGGGCGGAAGTCCGGACCTACCTGGGTGTAAAGCAAAGAAAGGACGCCCTCGGCCAGGCGGACTTCGTATTCAATGCCATTCAGGTGGGTGGCTACGATCCGGCCACTATCGCCGACTTCGAAATCCCCAAAAAATACGGCCTGCGCCAGACCATCGCCGACACCCTGGGCATAGGCGGAATCTTCCGCGGTCTGAGAACCATCCCCGTGATGCTGGACTTCGTGAAGGATATGGAAGAGGTCTGTCCCGGGGCGCTTTTCCTGAACTATACCAATCCCATGAGCATCGTGACCGGCGCTGTACAGAAAAGCTCCTCCATACAGTCTGTGGGGCTCTGCCACTCCGTTCAGGTCTGCGCTCCCCATCTTCTGGAAGAGCTGGATATGACTGCCGACGACCTGAGATGGAAGATCGCCGGTATCAATCATATGGCATGGCTTCTGGATGTAAGGGACGGCAAAGCCGATCTCTACCCCGAGATCAAAAAGAGAGCCGCCGCCAAAAACGCCTCCGAAAAGCATGACGATATGATCCGCTTCGAGATGATGAAGCACTTCGGTTACTATATTACCGAATCCTCGGAGCACTTCTCCGAGTACACCCCCTACTGGATCCGGGATGACGCTCCCGAGCTGATCGAAAAGTTCAACATCCCCCTGGACGAGTATCCCCGCCGCTGTATCGAACAGATCGGAGAGTGGAAAGAGCGCAAGGGCGAGATCCTGAGCGGCAAGGCCCTGGAGCATGAGAAGACCAGGGAGTACGGTGCCGATATCATGAACGCCTTTCTGACGGATGTGCCCGTCTGCATTCATGGAAATGTGCTCAACACTAAGAACTACATCACCAACCTCCCGGCGGAAGCTGTCGTGGAAGTGCCCTGTATGATCGACGGGAACGGCATTCAGCCCGTTGAGGCCGGCTCCCTTCCCGTGCAGTGTGCGGCTTTGAATCAGACCAATATCAATGTGCATCTGACCACCATCGAAGCGGCCCTGACCCGGAAGAAAGAGCATGTCTACCAGGCGGCACTGCTGGATCCCCATACATCCGCCCAGCTTCCCGCGGAGAAGATTATCGCCCTTTGCGACGAGCTTTTCGAGGCCCACAGGCAGTGGCTGCCCGAATACAGCTAGATTTTGTTTGCTGTTCTGCGGGGCGGCGGCCCCGTATGTATATAGTTCCGGGATATCCGGAAAAATACCGGGCAACCGGTTAAAGGAGTGTTATTTATGAAGATTTTGAAAGCGTGTTTTCTGACCGTACTGGTTCTGATGGCCGGTTCCTCTCTGTTCGCTGAAGGACAGCAGGACGATAAGACCCGGCTGACCCTGATGATCAACTTCCAGTCTACTGAAGCCGTTACCGCTGCTATTGAAGAGATCATTGACGACTTTCATGCTGCCAACCCCGATATCGAGATCGAACTGATTCCCGGTTCCGCCGATTACGAGGCTCTTATGAAATCCAAGATGGCCACCAACGACCTGCCCGATATGTGGTCCACCCACGGTTGGTCCGTCCTCCGCTACAGCGAGTATCTGATGCCCCTGGAAGATCAGGAGTGGGCTACTCGCCTCCACCCTGCCATCAAGCCCGTCGTCACCAGCGATGAGGGACATATCTTTGTTCTACCCGTGGATGTGGACATGGCCGGTGTGGCCTACAACAAGACTGTTCTCAAGAAGGCCGGAGTCAGTGTCGATGACCTTACGACCTGGAAGGACCTGTTTGCCGCCATGGACAAGGTAAAAGCCAGCGGTGTGACTCCTGTTCATATCGGTGGAAAAGATCACTGGACCGTGGGCAACTTCTTTGACTGGGCCGCTCCCGCCGTTTATATCACTGATCCCAACAACTACAGCGGTGATGACCTTGTTAACGGTAAGTTTGATACGGTCAAGTGGGAACTTCTGGCCGGTCTGATGAAGGACATGAATGATAAGGCTTACCTCAACGTGGATAACCTGACCTCCACCTACAGCGATTCCGCCCGGGCCCTGGCCGTCGGCGACGCCGCCTTCACCTTCTATGGAAACTATGTTCTGGCCGAAGCCTGGACTTTTGATCCCGATGCAGACCTCGGATTCTTCCCCGTTCCCGCCTACTATCAGGGAGACAAGCCCAGCCTGATCTCCGGTGAAAGAACCACCGTCGGAATCTGGAAGGATACCCCCAACGCCGAAGCCTGTAAGACCTTCCTGGACTTTCTGGCTCAGCCTGAAAATGCGGCCAAGGTCGCCGAGGCCAACGGAATCCCGGCCGGTCTGATCAACGCTACCGCCGATACAGGTAAGCTCAAAGGCGATTATGAGAAGTGGGCCAATGCCGCGGCCTTCCCCTATTTCGACAGAGCCTTCCTGCCCAGCGGCATGTGGGACACCATGTGCTCCACCGGTACGGGAATCCTCTCCGGCGACATGAGCACCGCCGATGCGGCCGCCAAGATGCTGGACGATTTCAACAGAATGTATAAGTAAGACCCATATTGCCGGGGTGCCCCCCCGCTTCGCTTCCAACGGCGGTGGAGCCCCCGGCATTTCTCCCCTCAATTAAGGAAAACGTTATGAAGAAGCAGATACAGGAAAAGTCCGCTGCCCTTTCCAAACATCCCCATATTACGAATATCATGTATATTCCGGCCCTTCTGTTATTTACATTGTTTATCGTGTATCCCTTTCTGGAAGGTATTCGGATCGCTTTTACCAACTGGAACGGGTTTTCCCAGCACTATGACTATGTGGGATTTAAAAACTTCATCTATCTTCTCCAGGACAAGAACATGTACACCGCCTCCTGGAACACCCTGATATACGGCTTCGGCTCCACTTTGTTCCAGCAGATTCTGGGCCTCTCCTATGCTCTGCTCCTGAACCGTATGATCTTCGGACGGAACTTCGCCAGAACCTTTGTCTATCTGCCGGTTCTGATCGCCCCTGTGATCATGGGCTATATGTGGTATTTTATGTTTCAGTACCGCTACGGCGCCCTGAATGATCTCCTCCTCGGAATGGGGCTGGAACCCGTGGACTGGCTGGCCAGGGGCGGACGGGCGGTCGGGTTGATCGTGTTTGTGAACACCGTTCAGTTCTGCGGTATCTCCATGGTCATCTACCTGGCAGGGCTTCAGACCATTCCCACCATGTA
Organism: Oceanispirochaeta sp.; assembly: GCA_963556075.3. Taxonomy (GTDB): domain Bacteria; phylum Spirochaetota; class Spirochaetia; order DSM-2461; family DSM-2461; genus Oceanispirochaeta. The sequence continues at coordinate 2,410,747 of CAUVYB020000002.1, forward strand.
CTATGAGGCCAGTCAGATCGACGGCACCGGCCCCTGGCAGCAGTTCCGGCATATCACCGCCCCCCTTCTGCGACCGTCTCTGATTACCTCTGTTACCCTGAACCTGATCGGCGGACTCAAGCTCTTCGATGCGATCAAGGCCCTGACCAACGGAGGGCCCGGTTATGCCAGCCACTCCCTGTCCACCCTGATCGACTACACCTACTTCCGGTCTCAGGATGCGGGATACTCTGCTACCATGGGAATCCTCCTCTTCCTGATGATTCTTGTGGTGACCCTGATGATTCAGAAAATCACCAATAGAAAGGAGGTGGTCCTGTGATTGCCGGAAAAATGAATCCTTTTGTAAAGATCGGACTGAGCCTGCTTGCCATCGTGATCGGTCTCTTCCACTTTATTCCTCTGTTTATCTCCCTCACCGTGGCCTTCAAGCCCAAGACCGATCTGAGCTCCCGTTGGCTCTTCCCTTCAGAGCCTGTAATGCAGAACTTCGCCTACGCTTTGAAGAAGGCCAAGATCCTTCTGGCCATGCAGAACTCTGTCATTATTACGCTTGTCTCTATAGCCGCGATCGTACTGATCGGCGGTATGGCCGCCTATCCTCTGGCCCGGAATCGTTCGAAGTTCAACAAACGCATCCTCCAGTTCGTACTGGCGGTGATGATGGTTCCTCCCTTGAGTATGCTGGTGCCCCTGGTGACCATCATGACCAAGCTGGGAGCGGTCAGCAGCTACTGGGGCATTACTGTGGTTCTTGTAACCTTTCAGCTGCCCATCAGTATCTTTCTCTACTCCAACTTTATCAGGACCATCCCCGGGGAGCTGGACGAGGCGGCCCTGATCGACGGTTGCAGCCGCTTCTCGATTTTCTACAAGATCATCCTGCCCCTGCTGAAGCCCATTACGGCTACCGTTGTGATCCTGACCGGGGTGGCCATCTGGAATGACTATCAGTTCAGCCTCTTTCTGCTGCAGTCGCCCAAAATGAAGGTCGTCACCCTGGCGGTTTCCACCTTCTTCGCCCAGTCCTCCTCCAATCTGGGAGCGGCCGCCGCATCGGCTCTGATCGCCGTGCTGCCCATCGCTCTGCTTTTTCTTTTCCTGCAGAGGTACTTTATTCAGGGAATGGTAGACAGCGCCGTCAAGGGCTGAGCCTGTTACTTTGTTGCTAACGGGCCCCGGGTTCTGCTACACTGGGGCCAATTGAGAAATCAGGAGAGAACGTTTGAAAGTCAAACTGGAGGATGTCGCCCGCGAGGCCGGCGTCTCCATCGCCACAGTATCCCGTGTCCTTAATAACCATCCCGTCAAGGAAGCCACACGGCTTCTGGTGGAGGAGACCATCGCGCGTATGGATTACCGTCCCAATCTGACGGCCCGGGGGCTCATCAAGGGAACCTCCAACCGGATCGGCGTCATCATCTCCAATATGGAAAATCCCTATTTCAGTTCCATTATGAACAACATGGAGATTCGTCTGAGGGAAGCCGGATATCTGTGCAACTTTTCAAGCGCCGTCTCCAGGAGCAATATGGAGAGGGAGATTCTGGCTCAGCATCTGGACTCCGGAGTAGACGGCGTTATTCTGGTGGATGTCATGTCCCGTAACGAGAATATGGGGCTCTATGCAGACCTTAATCACTCCATTCCCGTGGTTCTGGTGAACGGAAATCCCGACAGAAATGATGTGAGTCAGGTGATCGTTGATCAGGAGAAGGGGATGGGCCTGGCCATGGACTATCTTCTTTCCCTGAACCATAGAAAAATCGCCTTTCTCAGGGGACCCAGGGATAACTACTCCTTCGATATCAAGGAGAAAGTGTACCGGGAAAAGCTTGAGGCTGCAGGTATAAAGAGCAATCCTTCCCTGATTGTGACCCTGGATGATGCGGATCATTTCTCCGCCATCGAAGGAGCCCGTGACAGAATGATATCCGTATTGAAGGCTTCTGATCGTCCGACCGCCGTGTTCGCCGCCAACGAAGTCATGGGGCTCGGGGTGATTAACGCCGCCAGAGAACTGAAGCTGGACATCCCCGGAGAGCTGTCCCTGATGGCTCACGATAACACTTTCATATCCCGTATTTCCCATCCTTTTATGACCACCATAGATCTCTTTCCCTCCCGGCTCGGATTGGAATCCGCCGAAATGATGCTCCAGCTTCTAAGGCAGGACAACTCCTATCCCAGGCGACTGATGTTCAACCCCGAACTTGTTATCCGAGAGAGCTGCCGGTCTCTCTGATATCGCTTTTTCTTCCCGTTCAGGCCCCTTGCGGCGGCTTCGGTTAATCGATTACGATTTCACTGATCTTTCTCATTGACAAATTCAGACAACTGTAATATTCTAGTGTTCTAAAACACGCTGTACCGCAGGTCGTTCGATCCGCTGATATCCGTCCGGCGTAAGTTAAAATGCTCAGGGAGTAATGCATGTCCAAGTATATCTTAAGTGTCGATCTGGGAACCACCAGCACCAAGACCGTCCTTTTTGATGACAGACTGAAAGTAGTGGCCTCCGCCAAGGCTGAATATCCCACGGTGTATCCCCGTCAGGGCTGGGCTGAGCAAGATCCCGAGGACTGGTGGAAGGCTCTGGTGGATACCACCGCTTCCATCCTGAAAGACTCGGGAATCGATCCAGCTGATATTGCCGGTATCGGCGCCGACTCCATGTCCAGTATGTCCCTGCCCATGGATGCTTCCGGCAAGCCTCTGCGTAACGGACTGCTCTGGCTGGACAGGAGAGCCCAGAAGGAGTCGGACTGGATCAAGGAGAGCTACGGGGATCTTCAGATAAAGATCAACAGCAACGACTCCGATCCCTCCAACTTTGCTCCCAAAGTGCTCTGGATAAAGAATAATGAGCCCGAAATTTATGACAAAACGGCCTGCTTCCTTCACTGCAACGGATATCTGGCCTATAAGCTGACGGGAAAGATGAGCATGGACGTTTCCGAGGCCGGTTTGAGTCAGCTCTGCGATATCAAAACAGGTCAGTGGTCAAAAGAGCTGATCGCCTCAAGCGGCATAGACAGGGCTAAACTCCCGGAGATCTATGCCTGTACCGATGTCATCGGAGGAGTCAGCGCCGAAGCGGCCGCCGCAACAGGACTTCAGGAAGGAACCCCCGTCATCGCAGGGGCCATGGATAATGTGGCCGCCACCCTGGGACTGGGACTGCGTCATGACGGACAGGCCTATATCTCCGCAGGTACGGCCACCAATGCCGGGGCCTGTGTGGCTTCCGTGCCCTCTGATCCCAGTATGCTGAACTATCATCACGGGGTTCCGGGACTCTATCTGGTCAACGGGGGAGTCGACTACGGCGGAGCGGGACTGCGCTGGTTCAAAGCCCTGATCGAGGAGGAGCGTTTCGACGTGATAGACCGTCTGGCCGAAGAAGCTGGATATCTGGACGACGTACTCCTGTATCTGCCCTATATGGTCGGCCAAAGGGCGCCCCTCTGGGATCCCCATGCCCGGGCCGCTGCTTTCGGCATGAACCCCGATACCAGCCGCAAGGCCATGATAAGGATGATCATGGAGGGCATTGCCCTGGGGGTTCACAATGTTTTCCGTCTGATGGAGGAGAAGGGCTATTCCATTGAAGAGATCGTTATGACCGGGGGCTGTGCCAACAGCCCCATCTGGACACAGATCTTTTCGGATATCCTGGACAAACAGATCATACTCCCCGGAGAGATGGACGTGGCTCCCCTGGGAACAGCTATTATGACCGCTGTGGGCGTGGGACTCTTTCCCGATTTCGATGCCGCTCTGGAGGTTCAGACCGTCCGGGCTTCCCACGATCCCGATACAACAAAATCAGAGTACTATCAGGCCCTGTTCAAGGCCTTTGTCCATCTCTATGAGGCGGTGGGTCCGGTTTACAGGGAACTGGACGAGATAAGAGAGAAATTTCAGAAATAGAGGCTGAGAAGCCCAGGCCCTGAGGGTCTTATCGAAAAAACACCGAGGCTCCGGCGGAGCCCCGGTAGAAATGAGGAGATACAATGAAGGCAGCTGTACTGTACGGAGACAATGATATCCGTTATGAGGATTGGCAGACCCCCGTAGCAGGGCCCGGAGAGGTTCTGGTCAAAGTCAAGGAGTCGGGGCTCTGCGGTTCCGACATTCCCCGGACCGTTCACGGAGGAGCTCATTTCTACCCCATCGTTCTGGGACATGAGTTCTCCGGGGAGATCGTCGCGGTGGGAGAAGGCGTGAGTGAACGCTCTGCAGGCGACAGGATTGCCTGTGTTCCCCTTATCCCCGACATGAAAGATCCCCAGAGTCAAAAGGGCAACTACTCCCTGTCCAGGGGCTATAAGTTTATCGGTTCCCGCATTCAGGGAGGCTGGGCCGAGTACGTGGCTATGCCCTGGGAAAACGCCGTCGTCCTTCCCGATACGGTCAGCTATACCGAGGGGGCCTTTTTCGAGCCCATCACCGTGGCCCTCCACGCCCTGAATATCATGAAGTTCGAGGGCGGTAAGGACGTCGCCATCACCGGAATGGGAACCATCGGTCTTCTGACCCTGCAGTGCGTCCGTGCTATGGGGGCAAGAAAAATCACTGTTTTTGATATTGATGATTCCCGTCTGGAGCTGGCGAAAGATCTGGGAGCGGATCTCTGTCTCAATACATTGAAAGACGGATTTACAGATCAGGCCATGGACTTTACCGACGGCGTGGGCTACGACCTGTGCCTGGAAACCGGCGGCGTACCCGTCACCGAAATCCTCTGTCTGAAACTGGCAGCTCCCAAGGGCACGGTCATGTACGTGGGGACTCCCCATAAGCCGGTCACCATGGAGCCCGCCGAGTTCGAGCTGATAAACCGCAAGGAGCTCTGGGTCACGGGAAGCTGGATGAACTACTCCGCCCCTTTCCCCGGACGGGAGTGGGAGATGGCCAACTACCTGTTCAGCAAGGATAGGATCAATACCGAGAAGCTGATCGACCGCAAAATCCCCCTGAGCCGGGCCGCTGACGCCGTAGCCGATCTGTTGAAGCCCGGCGCCGTAAAGGGTAAGATTCTCTTCGATTGTGAGAAATAATATCCGCCCCTCTGTTCCGGCTGATTGCCGGCCGGGGCGGGGCACTGCCGCTTTCATCCCTGGTGTTCATCAGGGGGAGGGCCATAGGAGATAATAATAATGAGTGCAACAAGCGATTTTCTGCAGCTTATGAAAGACAACAAGGCCGGGAAGGGAACGGGACTCTATTCCGTCTGTTCCGCCCATCCCGCCGTTATCAAGGCCTGTATGCTTCAGGCAAAATCCGACGGTTCCATCGTACTGATCGAATCCACCAGCAATCAGGTGGACCAGTTCGGAGGCTACACCGGCATGATTCCCGAACAGTTCGTGGCCTATGTCAAAGACCTGGCTGCATCGGTGGACTTTCCCTTTGAAAAGGTTCTTCTCGGAGGCGACCATCTGGGGCCCAACGCCTGGCAGAAAGAGCCTGCCGCCGAAGCTATGGCCAAGGCCCGGGACCTGATTGCCGCCTATGTGAAGGCGGGCTACAAAAAGATCCATCTGGACGCCTCCATGTTCTGCGCCGACGATGAGGGGGACCGTCACAAGCCCCTGGCGGATGAAGTGGTTTCCAGCCGTGCCGCCGAGCTTTGCGAGGTCGCCGAAAAGACCTTTGCCGATGCCTTCGGTGCGCAGAGCGATATTATCTACATCATAGGAACGGAAGTTCCCATTCCCGGCGGGGCTCAGGAGGAAGAGGATACCGTAACCCCCACTGCCGCCGCAGACGCCTCCAATACCATGGCCGTTACTAAAGCCGCCTTTGAAGCCAGGGGACTCCAGTCCGCGTGGTCTCGTGTGATCGGACTGGTCGTACAGCCCGGTGTGGAGTTCGGTGACGATCAGGTCTTCCACTACGACTCCGGGGCCGCCGCCGATCTGTCGGCCATGATCGAAAAGGACGATCAGTTTGTCTATGAAGCCCACTCCACCGATTATCAGAGCGAGACGGGCCTTTCAAACCTGGTCCGCGACCACTACTGCATCCTGAAGGTCGGCCCCTGGCTGACCTTCGCCTACAGAGAGGCTCTCTTTGCCATGGAGAGCATGGAACAGGAGCTTCTTGCCGGTTCAGACGTCGAGCTCTCGGGGCTCAGAGAGAATCTGGAAAAGGTGATGATGGACAAGCCCGGCTACTGGCAGAAGTACTACCCCGGCAGCGAGGCGGAACAGGCTTTCAAGAGAAAATACAGCTTCAGCGACCGCAGCCGCTACTACTGGCCCGACAAGTCTCTGACCGCCAGTGTGGAGCGTCTTGTAAAGAATCTGGATACCAAGGGGATCTCCCTGAGTCTCCTCAGCCAGTATATGCCCAACCAGTACAACGCCGTACAGGAAGGGAAAATTCAGCTGAAGGCTGAGGATCTGATCCTCGACCGCATCCGCGACGTGGCCGGGATCTACGCCCGGGCCTGCGGCTTCGGCAAGTGATCTGGTAGAGGACGGTAGAGTTCAGGCCCCGGGTGACCGGGGCTTTAATGATTAATAACTACTATAGCTATACATGGTAACCGTTCCGGAACCATCGGGGCTGGAGGCTACATCAAGTGTAAGTACCGTACCGCTTTCCGATTCTGTAACCACGTAGGAGCCATACCAGTCCTCGGGAGACATGGATACCCAGCCGTCGTCATAGTAGTGGGTCGCCGTAACGGTTATATAGTTGCCGTTTTTTGAAATATCACCTTTGCTGTCATAGTGCCAGCCGGAGCTATAATAGGAGCTTTTGTAGCTCGTATCGGTGAGATCCAACTTGATATAGTAACCGTCAAGCCAGTATCCATACCAGGTGCCGGCATAATCCTCATCCATTGAATCGCCGCTCTCTTCCTCACAGGCCGCAAATAAAAGCACAAGGAGCAGAGACAGCATAGTCAGCAGTACTTTTGTCTTCATAACAGACTCCTTCGTTTTGTTTCCTCCTTATAATATTAAGGTCAGACAAATCTCTTTTCAATAATAAGTTAATGTGTTTTTAATGATAGTAATCCGGTCGTGTATCACAGGGGGAGGTGAAAACCGCTGGTAAGCCGGGTGGATTGGAATTAGAATTATCTCTAAGTAATAAACGAGGAGTGTTTTTCATGACCGAACTGCAGCCCGAAGAGTACAGCTCTAAGAAACTGAAAGCCATTATGCCTTTCCGTTTTCTGTCGGAGGAGAGGGCGGAGGATCTTCTGGACCTGTCCAATGTTATGCGCTATAACGACGGTGACATGATCATCCGGCAGGGGGATGTGAATCAGAGTTTCTACGCCGTTCTGAACGGATGCGTTTCCGTTTCGGTGGACAGGGACGAGAGTGGTGAGAAAAGCTATATCAGCACCCTGGGGGAGGGGGAGATTTTCGGAGAGGCCGGCATGTTTCTCAAGGTGCCCCGGACCGCCAACGTTACGGCCTCCGGAGAGGCGGATCTGGTTACTATCTCCCGGAAAAATCTTCTCCACTTTATAAAATTCTATCCCGAGGACGGAAACAGGGTTCTTATGATGATCATCTTCAGCCTGCTGCGGAAGCTCAAGGCTTCCAATCAGGAGCTGGCCTTTGAAAGAAGGCAGGACAGTTCTCAGGATGATATCGACCTTCTGGTCAAGGATATGCTGGGCTAGGAAAGGTTCCCCCCCGATTAATCAAAACTGTCGCTGATGGGATCGCTGGGGGTATAGGTCGTGGTGTCTATCACAAGGGAGTCTCCCGACCAGCCGTATGACATCTCGCTGTCGGTAATCATATTGGCATAGTGGTTATAAAGATCGTCTCCCATATTGTTGTCGATCACATGGTCTACGCTTTTGTATTCTCCGTCATCCCGATTGGGGTAGATATAGGAGGAGTCGGCCCAGGCATCATCGAATATAAAAATCTCATAGGTCACGATATACAGGGTTGTGTCGGATGTTTTTTTTATAAATCCTCTGGCCGCAGGGTAGTAGTTTCCGTCGGTGTACCTGATGAAATAGGAGTAGGTTGTATCCGTCAGCTCTATAATCTCTTCTGTGCCGAACATATTGCCCGATGTTACATGCCAGTTTCCGGCGTAGTCCTCATCCATATCGGGTCCGCTGGGACCGAAGCAGGATGAGAGGAGAAGAACTATTGTAAGAGAAGAAATCCATACGGCCGTTTTCATTCATTTCTCCGGTTCAGATATCCACAAATAATTATAATGCAGAAGACCTGTGGATTGCCAATGAAGAGGGGGGATAAAAAACTCCGCCGGGCAGGAAGGATCAACTGTTCCGACGGAGACAACCGGGAATCGAAACCGGAGGTCTTATTGTCCTCCCGATTTCAGGATCTGACAAGACCCAATCTTCAAAAAAATGAAGGATGCTTTAATATTAAGGAAGGACAAGACCCTTCAGATAGTCATGGTCATTCATCTTCTTCAGGGTGTCCAACAGACCTTCCAGGTCTGTTTTATGAGTGAACATTTTGCTCAGTCCCAGCTCTTTATGACGCTCCAGTATGCCGAAGGCCTTGTTAAAAGCCGCCGGGTGGTTCGCGCTCATGCCCAGAATGCGGGCATGCTTGCTGCAGACCAGTCTGGCGGGATCAAAGGATATCTCCCTGCCCTGATTGACCATATTTCCCACTTCAATAAAAGTCCCCAGGCGCCGCATCATCTCAAGACCGTCCACAAAAGTGTCTACGTTGTTGGAACACTGTATCACCACATCGGCCCCTCCGCCGGTCAGATCCCTGACCAGATCAATCCTCTCCTGCCGGGAGTACTGATGGTAGTCGATCAGATGATCCGCTCCTGCTATCTCTTTTGTCAGACGGAGTCTGGTCTCCCTGCTGCCTATCATAATGACCTGGCGGGCTCCCATCAGCCGGGCCAGGAGAGCCGAAAGCACTCCGACCTGTCCGGAGCCTATAACAGCAACCCGGGAGTCCGTGGTCAGTCCGGCCTCCATGATTCCGGGGCCTGTCAGGGTCATCTCAAGGGCTCTCATGGCTACGGCCATGGGATCCAGGAGGGCCGCCACATCGGGTGGCATGGTATCGGGAACTTTCCAGACATAGGTTTCGGGAAAAACATAGGTATATTCCGCAAAACCTCCCATAAAGTAGGGCCAGTTCTTTATATCCGAGCTGATGGTCTCCCTGCCTTCCAGGCCCAGCTTGGAGTAGGGGACGCCGTATACAAAGGAGTTGTCGCAGACCGTGCAGGTTCCCGGACGGCTCATGAGACAGCCGGGGCACTTCCCGCAGGTTATCCAGGGGTAGAGGACGATACGGTCACCCTCGTTCAGGGGACCGCCGAAGACGTTGAGAGATGAATTGGCCCTGCTCCCCATGGTGATGATACGGCCTGTAACTTCATGACACATGATGGCGGGGTAGGGGGGAGTCTCCTGAATCAGATGGCCGTCGGTACCGCAGATACCGGCGGCTTCCACCTTGATAAGAAGGCCGTCCTCCTTCACCTCGGGAAGGGGGAGTTCCCGTATCTCAATATCATATGGGCCTTTCCAGACCGCCGCTTTTCCCGTTTGACTCATGAATTATACTCCTGTGTTTTAGAATACCTGAGTCTCCATTATCTGCTCAGCAGGAGTCAACTGTCAAACTTTTTCCTTATGACAGGCTTTTTACGGCAAGGACGGCATTCTGTCCCCCGAATCCGAAGGAGTTGGTCAGGGCCGCCTTGACCTTCTGTTCTCTGGCCGTCCCCGGAATGGTGTCCAGCGGGCAGTCGGGATCGGGATTATCCTGATTGATGGTGGGCGGCAGGACCCCGTGATGAAGCGCCAGTATTGTCGCTGCGGCCTCTATGGCTCCGGCGGCTCCCAGGGTGTGGCCGATCATGGACTTGTTGGAACTGACGGGAATCGTGCTGCTGAGCGCTCCGAATGTTCCCTGAATCGCTTTCGTTTCGGTGCGGTCGTTGGCCTGGGTGGAGGTCCCGTGGGCATTGATATAGCCGATATCCTCAGGATTCAGCTCCGCTTCGCCCATGGCCAGCTGCATGGCTTTTCCCGACCAGGTCCCGTTTTCATCGGGGGCGGCTATGCTGGAAGCATCGGCGGTCATCCCCAGGCCGCCCAGAACGGCGTAGATCCGGGCTCCCCGGGCTTCCGCATGACTCCGGCGTTCCAGAACCAGGGCTCCCGCTCCCTCTCCTATGACAAATCCGTCCCTGTCCCTGTCGAAGGGGCGGCTGGCCCCTTTCGGATCATCGTTACGGGAAGAGAGAACCCGCATACAGCTGTAGGCGTCTACCACCAGGGGGGTGATGGTGGATTCCGTTCCCCCTGCAATCATGACATCCGCCTGATTCAGGCGCAGCATCGTCATGGCGCATCCGATGGAATGAAGGCCCGTGGCACAGGCGGAGAGGGCCGCCATATTGGGGCCGTTGATCCCCAGTTCTATAGCGATATTTCCCGCCGCCATATTGGGGATGATCCTGGGAACCGCCAGGGGATTTCCCCTGCCGGGACCTCTTTCCCGGAGGATGGCGAACTGTTTTTCCAGAACCTCATAGTCTCCCGCGGCCGAGCCCATGATGCAGCCCGCCCTTACGGGATCGATGGATTTCAGATCTATCCCCGAATCCTTTGCAGCCTCCAGGGAGGCACAAACCGCAATCTGTGAAAAACGGGACATCTTGCGGGCATTTCTCTTATCCATATAATCGGAGGCTTTGAAATCCTTCAGTTCACAGGCTATGGTCGTGGTAAAACCGTTTGTATCGAAAGCGCCGATAGGGCCCGCTCCGGATACTCCTTTTGTGAGATTGGCCCAGAACTCATCCTTATTCAGTCCAATGGGGGTAAGGGTCCCTATACCGGTGACGACAATATCTTCAAAACCTTTCATATGCGAAGCCTCCTTTTCTTATTTTTGACATATGGGTTGTAATTGTCAATATAAAACCGTGGTTTGGTAGATTAATATTGACAAAATCTGATATAATGTCGTGTAAAAACTGATAAATATCGTTTATATAACGTTTTATGATAAGCAATGATTCGAGGAGGAATCGCTTTTATGAGTTTTCCCCAGATAATTCAAGGCGGCATGGGTATTGCCGTTTCCAACTGGACGCTGGCCAGGGAGGTCTCTCTCTCGGGGCAGCTGGGTGTTATTTCAGGAACCAGCCTGGATTCCGTTCTGGCCCGACGGCTGCAGGACGGAGATCCCGGCGGTCATATGAGACGGGCCCTGCAGGCCTTCCCTTTTCAGGATGCGGCCCGCAGAATCATGGACAAGTACTTTGTATCCGGCGGAACGGGACATCGTTATGTCCAGGTCCCTATGTTTACAGCCAAAGATAATCCCGAACTCAACGAGCTGTGCGTTGCGGCCAATTTTGCCGAAGCTTATCTGGCCAAGGAAGGGCATAAGGGCCCTGTGGGTGTGAACTACCTCGCCAAGGTTCAGCTTCCGACTCTTTCTTCCATCTACGGCGCCCTTCTGGCGGGAATCGATTATGTGATCGTGGGCGCCGGAATCCCTCTGGATATTCCCGGGATTCTGAAGAAACTTGCGTTCAATGAAGAGGCTGAGCTGAAACTCAATGTGGAGGATGCGGACAAGAGCGAGAGTTTCTTCAGCCGCTTCGATCCCAGGGCTCTGTTTGGAAACAAACTTCCCTCCCTGAGCATTCCCCGCTTTCTGCCCATCGTCTCTTCCAACCTTCTGGCCAGCATGATGGCCAGTAAGGCCAGCGGTCCCATCGACGGACTGATCATCGAGGGGCATCAGGCGGGCGGTCACAATGCTCCTCCCCGGGGTAAGATGACCTTTGACGAGGCGGGAGAACCGATCTACGGAAAAAGGGACTCCGTTGATACGGAGAAGCTCAAAGAACTGGGTCTTCCCTTCTGGCTGGCCGGTTCCTACGGTAGGCTGGGCGGGCTGTCCGATGCCCTGAAGGCCGGTGCGGCTGGCATTCAGGTGGGAAGCGCCTTCGCCCTCTGCCGGGAGTCCGGTATCTTTCCCGATCTGAAGCAGAGAGTTCTTGATGTGCTGAAAAAAGGGGACGATACGATTTTTACCGATACAAACGCCTCTCCCACGGGATTCCCCTTCAAGGTCCTGAAGCTGAAGGATACGGTAGGAGACCCGGCAGTCCTTAAACTGCGCAAGAAAATCTGCAACCTCGGCTATCTGAGAACTGCCTACAAGAAGGAAGACGGAACCCTGGGGTACCGCTGCGCCGCCGAGGATGAGAGGGCCTTTGTGGCCAAGGGCGGAAGCCCTGAAGAGGCGGCGTCCGGTAAAAAATGCCTCTGTAACGCTCTTCTGGCCACTGTCGGACTGGGCGGACGCTATGAGGACGGCAGTGAGGAGAAGCCTCTGGTTACCCTGGGATCCCAGATGGATTCCCTCAGGGACCTGATTCGTAACAAGATGGATTTTTCAGCCCGTGATGTTATCGACTTTCTGACTAAGGACAGGAAAGAGAATTAGAACTCTCCCTTCTCTTTGCATTGAGATAAGACCATGCCCCGGGATAATAAGGGCATGGTCTTTTTTTGTGTAAAAAAATGGACCGGAAACCCCGTCTTCTAAGGGCTCCCGGTCCGTCAAGGAGTAACTTTTTTATATCTTAATTATCTATAGGATCAGCGGTCCACTCTGGCGCCGCCGCCCCCTACGATCTTTTCTACCTCAGCCAGAGACGCCATGGTGGTGTCCCCGGGAGTGGTCATGGCCAGAGCGCCGTGGGCCGCTCCGTAGTTGACGGCCTTGTCGGCGTCGTTGTAGGTCAAAAATCCATAAATCAGCCCGGACGCAAAGCTGTCGCCTCCGCCTACTCGGTCCATGATCTCCAGTTTGGGTCTGTGTACCGCTTCAAAAATCTCTCCGTCATACCAGGAGATGGCGCCCCAGTCGTTGACTGTGGCGGTGACGACGCCGCGTAGAGTCGTGGCGGTTGCCTTGAAGTTGGGGAACTCGGCCACGGCCTTGGCTATCATCTTCTTGAAGCTGTCGGTTTCCAGATCTGTCAGGTTGTCATCGGTTCCCTCGACCTCGAATCCCAGACAGGCGGTGAAATCCTCCTCATTACCAATCATTACATCTACGTACTTGGCGATTTCACGGTTCACTTCCTGAGCCTTTTTCTCCCCGCCGATGGCCTTCCAGAGGGAGGGGCGGTAGTTCAGGTCATAGGAGATTATGGTGCCGTACTTCTTGGCAGCTTTCATGGCCTCGATCACAACCCCGGGACAGGTTTCGCTCAGGGCGGCGAAGATCCCTCCGGTGTGGAACCAGCGGACGCCCTGGCTGAAGATGCCTTCCCAGTCGATGTCGCCCTCTTTGAGCTGGCTGGAAGCGGTGTTACCGCGGTCGGAGCAGCCTATGGCTCCCCGGATCCCGAATCCCCGTTCGGTAAAGTTCAGACCGTTGCGGACTTCCCGTCCGCAACCGTCGTACTTTTGCCATTTGATATAGGATGTATCCACGCCGCCCTGAAGGATGAGGTCCTCTACAAGACGCCCCACGGGATTGTCGGCGAAGGCGGTTACCACGGCGGCTCTCATGCCGAAGCAGCGTCTGAGGCCTCTGGCTACATTGTACTCTCCGCCTCCTTCCCAGGCCTTGAAGCCTCTGGTGGTATGGATGCGGCCCTCGCCGGGATCCAGGCGAAGCATAACCTCTCCCAGGGAGAGAATATCGTATCTGCACTCTTCGGCAGGTCTAATGGTCAGTTTTCCCATTGTAATATCTCCTCATTTGTTGAAATGCATCCCGGCCGTGAACAGGCCGGGGCGGATCAGTACTTGGATGCCAGCTCTACGGCATCCTTGACGATACCGGCGATCTTGTCCCACTCACCGGCTTCGATATCGGCAGCCTTGCCTACCCAGGTTCCTCCGGCACAGGCGATCTGGGGAACGGAGAGGTAGTCGCCCAGGTTCCCTGTGTTGACGCCTCCGGTGGGCATAACCCTGATTCCCAGGTGCTTGTAGGGCGCAATGATATTTCCCAGCATTTTAACGCCGCCCATGGCTTCGGCGGGGAAGAACTTCACCATCCGTATGCCGTACTCCATGATCTGCTCCAGCTCGGAGGGAGTGCAGAAACCGGGGAAGAAAGGGTAGCCGTTTTTGACGGCCTCATCCACAACAACGGGATTCAGACCGGGAGATACGGCGAACTGGGCACCGGCATCGAAGGCTTTATGCAGGTCCTCTTTATTGAGTACCGTTCCGGCTCCCAGGACCAGTTCGGGAAACTGCACGGCCGCTTCTTTGATGATCCCTTCGGCGGCTTTGGTTCTGAAGGTGATCTCGGCGGCCTTCAGACCACATTCGTTCAGCACTTCACACATCTTGATTCCGTCTTCCACCTTTTCGATGGCCAGTACGGGAACAACCTTAACTTTGCCGAGGGCTTCTACCACGGCGTCGCATTTTGCTTTGTAATCGCTCATTCTATACTCCTGGAATCTTTGAGATTCGCTTTTTGATACTATTTATGTATTGCAGGATGCACTGTGAATGTTACTATAACGCGGTTTCAAAAAAAATGAAACATGGTTTTAAAAAAAAATATTCAAAACAGAAAACGGCACACATTGAACCACACCGGCTTTTCCGGAGACATAATTATGTGAGAGGATTGTGTTATGGAAAAGAGAATCAGGTATTCCAAAGAGGTTCAGCAGAGAGCTGTCAGGTTAGTATTTGAGAACGTAGATGAGTATGGTTCCCAATGGATGGCTATCACTTCTATTGCTGCGAAGATTGGTTGTACCCCTGAGACATTAAGACGATGGGTACGTCAGCAAGAGAAAGATTCTGGAAAACGGGAAGGAATCACCACAGATGAGAGAGCCCGAATTAAAGAGCTCGAAAGAGAAAACCGGGAGCTCAAGAAAGCCAATGAGATTCTAAGAAAAGCCTCGGCGTATTTCGCCCAGGCGGAGCTCGACCGCCGACAAAAGTGATGGTTACTTTCATTGATGAGAATAGGAAAGACCTTGGAGTCGAGCCGATCTGCGAAGCCTTGCCGATTGCTCCATCAACCTATTATGAAATGAAGGCCAGAGAGAAAGATCCCACAAAGGCTCCAGCCAGATACCATAGTGATGAGGCATTAAAGCCGGAGATACAGCGTGTCTGGTCTCAGAATCTCTGTGTATACGGAGCTCGAAAAGTATGGAAGCAGCTCAACAGAGAGCACCACAAGGTCGCCAGATGTACTGTAGAGCGTCTTATGCGGGACTTAGGGCTTAGAGGTGTCATTCGAGGGAAGGGCGTTAGAACGACCATTCCTGATGATAAAGCGGAACGTCCTTCGGATCTGGTAAACCGGGTATTCAGAGCCAGCCGTCCTAATCAGCTTTGGGTTGCGGACTTCACCTATGTGGCCACCTGGAAAGGCTTCGTCTATGTTGCTTTTGTAATTGATGTATTTTCAAGGATGATCGTTGGTTGGAGAGTCTCGAGGTCCATGAATGCGGACCTGACACTGGATGCGCTTGATCAGGCCATCTTCGCAAGATCGCCGGGTGATGACCTGATTCACCATAGCGATAGAGGAAGCCAGTATCTTTCGATCCGGTACTCCGAGAAGCTCTCTGATGCAGGGATAAATCCCTCAGTGGGAAGTGTCGGTGATTCATATGATAATGCGATGGCTGAAACGATAAATGGACTTTTCAAAGCTGAGGTGATTTGGAGAAGGGGGCCTTGGAGATCGATTGATGATGTAGAATTTGCCACACTGGAATGGGTAGACTGGTTCAATAATCGTAGAATTATGGAGCCACTGGGAGATATTCCTCCCAAAGAATTTGAAATGCTGTATTATGAAAGTCTAAAACGTCCAGCCCTGGTAGCTGGACTCAAATAAAACAGTCTCCGGGATTCCCGGTGTGGTTCACATTTACCCTGATTCCGGGAGAGAAATGATCAGCCCTGGGTAAATCCTGCTTGATAAATTTCCTCCCCTTGAGTAGCTTGGAACTATGGATACTCCTTCCGCTACAATTCCAGCCATGAAAGTAGGCGTCATTGGTCCCCGAGATTCCGTCGATAAAATCAACAGCGCTGTTCGGGATAACTATCCCAATCTGCAGCTGACCTCCTATATCCGGGAGGAGGTTTCCGATGCGGTGGAGGTCTTCGATCTCTGTCAGGAGGAGAATGACGGGGTCTTTTTCACAGGAATCGCCGTTATGGAAGAGGTCCGGAAACACTGCAAGATCGTCAAACCCTTTCAGACCATTCCCCGCAGCGGCTACAGTCTGATGAGCGCTATCTGGGAGATGGAGAAAAGGGGCATCTCCTATAGACGAATCAGTATCGATGTGGTTCCGCAACAGGTGTTTGGTGAAGTTTCGAGAGAGTTCGATTTAAGCTTTGACGCCATCCACTCCATGCCCTTCTCTCCGGAACTGGAAGAGGCCGACTATGCCGACAGGCATCGGACGCTCTACGCTCAGGGAGAGGTGGACGTTATCCTTACGGGGTTCGGATCCATATACTCCAGTTTGAAGGATGAGGGGCTACCGGTGGTCCGGCTCTATCCCAATGCCATTCAGATCCGTCAGCATCTGGACCGTCTGATTCACAGTGTGAAAACACGGAATCTCCATTCCGCGGGCATCGCCATCCAGATCATAAGAATCAAGGGGATCACCCAGGAGTCCCTGAGCCAGTATGACGACCTGCAGAAGAAAGGGGAGTTTTATATAGAACTTATCCCCTATGTCCGGGGCGTACAGGGCTCCCTTTTTACCTTCAGCCGGGAGGAGTTCATCATCTTTACCACCCGGGGAGAGATCGAAAGAGAGGAAAATCGCCGGCTTTTTCGTCAGCTTGTGGTCTGGGGCGGCCGGAAAAAGATAATTTTTCATTCGGGTATAGGATTTGGAATTTCCGCCTATGATGCGGAAAAAGCGGCCCGCACGGCCTTGTCCAGGGCGGAACTGCTGAAAGGGAGCGGCGCTTACATCGTTGATGACGGAGTCATTACGGGACCTGTCGGGGATTCGGAAGAACTGGCCTGGCTTGTCCGTGTTACAGATCCGGCTCTTTTGAGTCTTTCAGAAAAAACCGGTATTAATCCTGTGCACTTAAGTAAAATCAAAGCTCTCACTGATGCATCCGTCAATAA
Organism: Oceanispirochaeta sp.; assembly: GCA_963556075.3. Taxonomy (GTDB): domain Bacteria; phylum Spirochaetota; class Spirochaetia; order DSM-2461; family DSM-2461; genus Oceanispirochaeta. The sequence goes on from CAUVYB020000002.1 coordinate 2,427,876, forward strand.
ACTCTATGACTCCAGTTCTCTGGCCGATGCCCTGGATGTGGGGGAGAGAACCGCCAGAAGGATACTTCAAAAACTGGTCGACTGCGGTGTCGGTGAGCCTGCCGCCGCCGAGATGCAGCAGGTCAGAGGGCGGCCCCGCCGCCTTGTCCGTCTCAGCTTCCCCTCCTCGTCATAACATTTATATTCTCTGAAAATGGTTTACAGATGGATTTTTCCTGTATAAGATGAATATTTATACAAAAAGGGCATATAAATGACATGTCCGAAAATACAGGAGAAAGTCAATGACTGAAAAAGAAACATTGTCTTGGAACGGCAGGTCGAAGGTATTTCTGCGTCTTCTTCCCGTGGTTCTGGTGCTGGTCATCATCGCAGAGCTGATCGGTATCATCAAATTTTCCCTGGGCCCCGGAACTGTTGTTCTGCTGCCCATGCTCTTTGCCGTGATTATGGGGATCCTGATCACTCCCCCCGTACTGGGAAAGAGAATCGCCGCTCTGAAAAAACTGATCGATGACGATGTGATAGAACTGGCGGGTGTGGGCGTTATGATCGCCCTTCTTCCCCTGGGTGTGAAGTACGGTACCCTGGTGGGGCCCAATATCCAGAAGGTTCTGGCCGCAGGGGGCGCTCTTGTCTTCCAGGAGCTGGGAAACCTCTTTACCCCCCTTATCGCCCTCCCTCTGGCCCTTGCCATCGGACTCCGCCGTGAAGCTGTGGGCGGCACGGTCAGTATCTGCCGTGAGCCTACCCTGGGTGTTATCGGCGAGCGTTACGGTATGAGTTCTCCCGAGGGCAACGGTGTTCTCGGTACCTATATGGTGGGAACCGTTTTCGGTACCATCTTTTTCGGATTCCTTGGTTCTCTGGCCGTTAACACCGGACTCCATCCCTATGCCCTGGCCATGGCCTGCGGTGTGGGAAGCGGTTCCATGATGGCCGCCGGTTCCGCCGCTCTGGCTGAAACCGTCAACCCCGCTATCAAGGATACGGTTCTGGCCTATGCCGCTACCAGCAATATGCTGACCGGTATCACCGGTATCTATTCCGTTATTTTCCTGGCTCTTCCCTTTACCAACTGGTACTACAAGAGACTGGCTCCCAAATTCGAAAAGAAAGCCCTGGCAGAGGAGGCGTAAACCATGGATTTTGCAAAAACACTGGACCAGTTGAAACTGATGTGTATCGTCGGGATCTTTATCCTGATCGGTCAGCTTGTAAGCTCCGCAGCAAACCCTGTGGAGGCTCTTCCCGGGATGATTCTGATCATCATCATCGCTATGGCGGCTCTCCTTCTCAAGGATCTCATTCCTCTGAAATTTCCCGCCTTTGCCTGGGCTACTCTGATAGCCTTTATTCTTACCCTGCCCATGATGCCGACTTCCGCAGTTCTGCTGGAGTACACCAACAAGGTGGGTTTTCTGGCAACGACAACTCCCATTCTGGCTTTCGCCGGTATCTCGGTGGGTAACAAGATTGATATTCTGAAGAAAATCTCCTGGAAGCTGGTTATCGTTTCCCTGGTGGTCTTCGCCAGTACCTTCTTCGGTTCTGCCATTATCGCTCAGATCCTTCTGAAGGCTCAGGGAACTATCTAAAAACACAGGGCCTACCGGCTTCGAGGCCGGTAGGCCAGCCGCAGGGCAAGGAGTAACAGCATGTCAGTCAGTGTATTGAAACAGAAGGTTATCGAGGCCGTTGATTCCAGCAGAGAAACAATTCTGGCTCTGGGAAAGGATATCTTCGACCACCCCGAACTGGGGTACAGGGAGGAGAGGACCACGGCCCGGGCGGCAGAGTATCTTGAAAGCCTGGGACTGGATGTTGAGCGAAATATTGCTGTTACCGGATGCCGCAGTATGCTTGAGGGAGGCTCCGAAGGCCCCACCGTAGCCCTTCTGGGGGAACTTGATGCCATTGTGGTTCCCGATCATCCCCTGGCGGACGATCAGGGACGGGTTCATGCCTGCGGTCACAATATTCAGCTGGCCGGCCTTCTGGGGGCGGTCACGGGACTTGTGACGTCCGGCATCCTGCCCCGCCTGGGAGGGAGGATCTCCGTAATGGGGACCCCCGCCGAGGAGTTTATCGAGCTGGCCTACAGGGAGAGTCTCCGCAAAGAGGGGAAGATCAGCTATTTCGGCGGCAAGCAGGAGCTGATTGCCCGGGGCTACTTCGACGATGTGGACATGAGTCTTATGTTCCATGCCCTGGATCTTCAGGGGAAAAAGGCCCTTGTAGGCCCCGAAAGCAACGGTTTCATAGGGAAATCCGTTCGCTTTACCGGCCGGGCCGCCCACGCCGGTTCGGCTCCCGAGGAGGGGATCAACGCCCTGAACGCCGCCAGTCTGGCCATGATGAATATCCATGCCCAGAGAGAGACCTTCCGTGATCGGGATCGGGTCAGGGTTCATCCCATCGTCACCAAGGGAGGGGATATCGTCAATGTGGTTCCCCATGATGTCAGGATGGAGTCCTATGTGAGGGCCAGAACCATTGAAGGGATGAAGGATGCCAATCTCAAGGTGAGCCGGGCCATAGAAGCCGGAGCGCTTGCCGTCGGAGCGGATGTGGAGATTTCCGATATCCCCGGTTATATGCCCATACTCCGCTACAGGGAGCTTGATGCCCGCTACACAGAGAATATGAAGCTGCTGGGATGCCATGACGATGAAATTGTCGACGGGGGAGATTTTACCGGTTCCTTTGACTTCGGTGACGTATCCCAGCTGATGCCTACTCTCCATCCCATGACGGGAGGGATAAGCGGTGCGCTTCACAGTATCGACTATTGTATAAGTGATCCTGAAGCGGCCTATCTCCTTCCGGCCAAGGCTATGGCCATGACGGTGATTGATCTTCTGGCCGATGATGCCGCCGGTGCTCGGGCCCTTATGAAGGACTTCAGGGCTCCCATGACCAAAAAAGAGTACCTTGATTTTATGGAAAGCAACAACAGGATAAGGGTACATAGAAACATTCCCGGCTCATAGATTGTCTTTGTATCAGAAGTCAGGATTGTAATTCGTGAATTATAATTTGCGAATCATCTCTTCTCTCAGTCATACTTATATTCAAGGGTTGTTCATTTTTTAGATATCCGGGGATATAAAGTCATGCTGTATAAAATAAAATATCACCTTGTCTATATGCTTATAAGCCTGATCGGTCTGGCGGGGATAATCGTTTTTTACTTCCTGCTGCTGGATTCCAGCAGATCCGTGGTTCAGCACGAAGACCGCGAAAAGGCCCACCGTATCGCCATGGAGCTGGAGAACTCGTATTTCAATAACGTTACCAACTCTCTGTACTCCCTGGCCGGTTTGGACCATCTGAAAGACGCTTTGCAGAATGAGGACAGGCTGCTTCTTCGAGATCTGCTGATGGTTTTGAAAAAAAACTATCCCAACTCGGTGGTCTATATCATGGACAGGCATGGTGAGGTCATCGAAGGAACCCCCTACAATGTAAAAGGAGAGACCTTTCGGGGAAAAAACTACGGTTTCCGTCCCTATTTTTACAGGACGAAGCACGGAGCTTCAGTTGTCTATCCGGCAACGGGGGTTACAAGTCGGGTCAGAGGTCTTTATTTCAGCAGGGGCGTGTTCAGGGAGGGAGAGTTTCTGGGAACCCTGGTCGTTAAGCTGGGAGTGGCGGAAATGGAGATGTACATGAGATCGGAGAGTGATCTGCAGCTTTCCCTTATGACTCCCGAAGGCGTTGTCTTTGCCTCCTGTGAACCGTCCTCTCTCTACTCCTTTATCAATTCCATATCCGGATCCCTCATGAATCAGATAGAAGGGAACAAGCAGTTTGCCGGACAAACGCTCAGCCCTCTGGGAAAAACCTCAGGTCCTGACGGAATTGTCATAGACGGCACTCTTCACCACTTCGGAACCGTGAATTTCAGGAACACAGAGTGGACGCTTCTCTATATGAAACCTCTAACCGATTATGCTATGCGTCCCGAAGACCGGATGCTGATGAAAATTATCATATTCAGCTTTATACCTCTGATGATCACGCTGTTCTTCCTGGTTCGTATTCTCCTTAAAAAAAAGGATACCGAGGAATCTCTGAGACTCTACAACTTTATGGTGGAACAGAGTCCCGTTTCTATTGTGGTAACCGATCTTAACGGTAATATCGAATATACAAATCCTTTTTTCACTGAGCATACGGGGTATGAGAGGAGGGCTCTTGTCGGCGAGAATCCGAGGCTTCTCAAGTCGGGAATACATGATTCGGCGTTCTATGAGAATCTCTGGAAGACCGTAACCGGGGGAAGGGCCTGGAGCGGAGAGATCTGCAACAGGAAAAGAGACGGAACACTCTACTGGGAGAGTGCCCGTATCTACCCTCTGAAAGACTCTAAAGGAAATATCTATAAGCTGATAGGAGTCAAGACGGATATTAGCTCTCAAAAGGAGATGATAGATCGTCTGAAGTATTATGCCTCCGTGGATGAGATGACCTCGGTTATGAACAGACGAACGGGAATGGTTATGCTGGAAAAGGAGATGAATCTCGGTCGGAGGGGCAACCATATCTTCTCCCTCTGTTATGCGGACATTAACGATCTGAAGTTTGTCAACGATACCCTTGGGCACAACGAGGGGGACAAACTGATTCAGGCGGGAACTGATATTATCAAAGACGTTATTCGCAACTCCGACTCTGTCTGCAGGGTGGGGGGGGACGAGTTTCTCATAATTCTGCCCGACTCGGATCTCGAGATGTCCCGGAAGGTCGTAGAACGTATCCATAACGGCATTGAGCTTTACAACCTGAACAGTTGTGAGGATTTTGTGCTCAGCCTCAGTTTCGGGATTGTTCAGTTCCATCCCGAGAAGCACGAATGCGCCGATGATCTGATCAAAGAGGCCGACGAAATCATGTATAAAGAGAAACAGAGGTACAAAAAACTACGGGATGAGTTGAAGATCGGCTAAAAAGATTGACAAATCCTATCATTCGGCATTAGTGTACTAAAACACTACGGACAGGTTCCGTCCGCTTCCTGAGCGGATCTAATATCAAGGAGAACTCTCGATGCTGAATAAAATACCTAAAATCCTCTCACCCGATCTTGTAAAATTTCTTATGGAGATGGGCCATGGCGATGAACTGGTTATTGCCGACGGCAATTTTCCCTCCTCCACCTGCGGTCAGCGTGTTATTCGTGCCGATGGTCACAGCGGCACAGAGATTCTGGACGCCATACTTGAGCTCTTCCCCCTGGATCCCTACGGAGATGAAATTCCTGTGTCTCTGATGGAAAAGGTTCCCGGAGACAAGGTGGAAACTCCCATCTGGGATGAGTATAAAGAGATTGTGAAAAAGCATAACAAGGATTTCAGTGAGTTTAACTTTATAGAACGGTTTGAGTTTTATGACAGAGCGAAAAAAACCTTCGGAGTCATTGCTACCGGCGAGGGGGCTCTTTATGCTAATATACTGCTGAGAAAAGGAGTGGTTGTCGACTAGCACACTCCTGCTTCAAGGCCATTCGGCCCTATTCATGAAAATCACCGGGGCTCCGGGGAGCTCCGGTAGGACAAAAGGAATATTGCCATGGCAGACAACGGCCTTCCCCGTATCCTGATTCTGGATACCGGGGGCACCATCAGTCAGACCGCCGGTCCCGGCGGTTCTCTCTCCCCCTGTTCTACTGAATATATTGAAATGGTTCCCCGTCTCCATGATATCGCCGAACTTGAGGTGATCCGTCTGGAGCGGATGGATTCCAGTGACATGAGCAGCTCCCTCAGAATGGAGATGGCCCGGCTTATTCATGAAAACTATCATAACTATGACGGCTTTGTGGTCATCCACGGGACCGATACCATGGTGGACACGGCATCCGCCCTGGGGTATATGCTTCAGAACCTGGGCAAACCGGTGGTCCTGACGGGAGCACAGCTCCCCATCTTCGCTCCCGGCCCCGACGGGCTGAACAACCTCTACTACTCCGTTCGCTGCGCTTCCATGGATATCGGCGAGGTGGTCATCTGCTTCGGAGATCGCATCCTGAGAGGAAACCGCAGCATGAAAGAGAATGTCCACGGTTTCAACGCTTTTCAGTCTTACCGCGTTCCCGCACTGGGAGAGCTGGGAGTCAGCGTCAGGCTGGATGACCACCGTCTTACACGTCAGGAGGGGGAGATCCGTTACTACCCGGAACTGGATCCCGGAGTTCTCTATCTGCCCATTACATCAGGAAGCGTTCTTTCCGTCCTGGACGGCCTTGCCGGTCTTCCGGGTCTTAAGGGGCTGGTCATCGGAGGATTCGGTTCGGGTAACCTGCCGGCAGCGGAGATCCCCGGTTTGAAACGCATCGCCCGCAGGGGTATTCCCGTTCTGGTGATTACCAGCTGTCTCAAGGGGGGGACCATCCTTTCCCTCTATGAAGCGGGACGGCAGGTCCGGGAAACGGGAGCCCGGGAGGGGTATGATCTCACTCCTGCGGCGGCGGTTCAGAAGATGATGTATGCTCTGGGCCGCTGTACGGCCGAGCATCCCGAACTGAAGGGGGACGAGAGACTGGAAAAGATCTATTCCCTGCTCCATGAACCGGTGGCTAATGACATGAGCCTGGAAAAGGCTGGCGACACTCCCTGACTTGTCTGACATGGACGGGGTTCGACTTATGATCCCACCGGGACTGTGATATAATTAATTATCATAAAAGATCCTGTTCAACAGACAGTTTTAGGCCCTTCCGTCGGGATGGAAATATCGTCCCTGAGGGAATAAACAGGAAACAACGGGATCCCTTCGAGGAGGAGTTTCCAATGGGTTCAATACTGATCAGGAACTGCGATGCAGTCTTTTTAAGTGCCGAAAAGGGAATCGTAAAGCATCACGATATTTTCATTGAAGATAATCTGATAAGCCGTATCGGAAAGAGTCTGGATGTACAGGCGGACAGGGTTATCGATGGACAGGGCCGGGTGGTTATCCCCGGTCTGGTCAACTCTCATCATCATTTTTATCAGACCTTTACACGGAACCTGCCGGCCGTACAGAACGCTGAGCTGTTCGAGTGGCTGGTCTATCTCTACGATATCTGGAAGCATATAGATATCGACTGCGTTTACAACTCATCCCTTCTGGCCATGGGAGAACTGCTGAAAACCGGTTGTACCCTGGCCACGGACCATCACTATCTCTATCCCCGGGATATCGACGGGGATATCATGGCCACCCAGTTCGCCGCTTCCGATACCCTGGGCATGCGCTTTTCTCCTACACGAGGTTCCATGAGTCTCAGCAAGAAGGACGGAGGACTGCCTCCCGATACGGTGGTGCAGACCGAAGAGGAAATTCTGAAGGACTCGGAACGGGTTATCAAGGCCTATCACGACGGCTCTGATTTCTCAATGAAAAAGATTGTTCTGGCTCCCTGCAGCCCCTTCTCCGTGACCGAACCCCTGATGAAAGACTCCGCGGCCCTGGCCCGTGAATACGGTGTGCGCCTTCATACCCATCTGGCGGAAACGAGGGATGAGAACGACTTCTGCAAAAAGGTTTACGGCCGCCGTCCCCTGAAGGTGATGGAGGACTGCGACTTCCTGGGAGAGGATGTCTTCTTCGCCCACGGTATTCATTTCAACGACGAGGAGCTGGGAATCCTTGCGGAGACGGGAACCCATATCGCTCACTGTCCCACCTCCAATATGCGTCTGGGATCAGGAATCTGCCGGGTCACCGAGATGATGCCCAGGGGAATCAATGTGGGGCTGGCGGTGGATGGATCGGCTTCCAACGACTCTTCCGATATGCTCGGAGAGGTCAGGAATGCCCTGATGCTGCAGCGCGTGCAGTACGGAGCCGCTGCGGTTACCACAGCCGATGTGCTCAAACTGGGAACCGAGAACGGTGCCCGGCTACTGGGCTATAAAAAGGTAGGAAAACTGGAGGAAGGCTTTGCGGCTGACCTTGCGGTATTCAATATGGACAAGCTGGAATATGCGGGAGCTCTGAGCGATCCCGTAGCGGCCCTGATTTTTTCCGGTTACAATCACGAGGCGGAGTATACTGTCGTCAACGGTCATATAGCCGTGGAGAAGGGACGTTTGACCGGTGTGGACGAAGATGCGCTGAAGGAATCGTGTATGCGTTTGTCCGCTGAACTTTGGAAGAGAGGAGGAGTTAAAGTATGAGTCAATTCCTGAAACCCATGAGTATAGAAGAGGCGGTCCGGATGAAATCCGAGTATCCCGGAAGCCTGTATCTGGGAGGGGGAACGGAGATCAACAATCCCGCATCAAGATCCAACGGAGAGATCTATATCTCGCTGGAAGGGCTGAATCTGAAGGCCTGTGTCCGGGGAAGCCACAATACCATTCTGGGGGCAAGTGCCACCTTTCAGGAGTTGATAGACTGGGATGAGTGTCCCGAAGCTCTCAGGGAGGCCGCCTCTTATTTCAGTTCCCGGAATGTCCGCAATATGGCGACCATCGGGGGAAATATAGCCGCTCATCTGGAAGACTCCTATCTTGTGCCCGTCCTGATGGCCCTGGATGCGGAACTGGAGCTGGGAACGGGTGAAGTCCTTCCCCTGACCCGTTATATCGAAGAACAGAGACCGAATCTTATCCTCAATATACGCTTTGCTCACAGCAGGGGGCAGACGGCTGTCAAAAACGTCTTGAGATCCGCCGGAGGACTGTCAGTCCTTTCCGCCGCAGTCCATTTGGAATGTGAGGGAGGAAAGATCACCAAAGCCGGCATAGCCATAAGCGGTCAGGACGGCTCTGTCGCCCGGCTTTCAGAGGTGGAAAAGGCTCTTGAGGACGTCTCTCTCCGGCCCGGTTCCGAACTGGAGAAGGCCGTCAGTGACGGGGTGAAGATGAAAAGCGATCTGAAGGGGTCGGCTGAATATAAAAAATACCTGTGCGGCGTTACCGTGTCCGACTGCGCCGCCCGTGCTCTGGAGGCCTGTAAATGACCATTGAATGGAAACTGAACGGAAAAACCCGGGTGGACGAGACCGAGCCCTTCCGGAATGTACAGGAATATTTGAAGGCGCTGGGCATCCTCTCTGTCAGAGACAGCGATAATCATGCCGGATTTACCGGAAGCGATACGGTTCTGCTTGACGGTAAGCCCGTTAATGCGGGACTCCTGATTTGCGGACAGCTGGACGGTCATGAGCTGGAAACCGTAGAGGCCCAGAACAGGGGAAACAAAATGGGGCCTCTGCAGGCGGCCCTTGTGGACGCCGGAGCCGTACAGTCGGGATACAACGCCGGAGCCGAGGCTCTTATTCTCAAGGACCTTCTGGAACGCTGCCCCGATCCGTCTGAAGCGGAGATTCGAGACGCCTTCTCGGGACTTTTTGTCCGGGACTTCGGTTACCAGCCCCTTTTCAAGGCTGTGGAGCTGGCCGAATCTTATCTGAAGGATCCCGATTACGCTCACGGAAGCGCCGATGTGGAAATCGCGCCCGAGTTCCGGGAGGACTTGCAGGATGTGGGAACCCCCCGGCGCAAAATCGACGGTAGCCAGCTTATAATGGGCAAAAAGGCCTTTGTGGAGGACCGGGTTGAGCCCGATGCCCTTCATATGAAGCTGCTGCGCAGCAGCTTCGCCCACGCCTACATCAGGAGTATCGATACTTCCATGGCTGAGGCCCTGCCCGGCGTCGTCTCCATCATCACTCACGAAAACTGCCCCGATGTCTACTACGGCACCGCGGGACAGGGCTTCCCCGAACCCTCTCCCTATGACAAGAGGATGTTCAGCCCCAAGATTCGCCATGCGGGAGACCGTGTCGCCGCCGTCGTCGCCGAGACGGAACAGGCGGCCCTGGACGCTCTGGCCCTGATTCATGTGGACTATGAGGCTCTGCCCTTCGTTATGGATATCGATGCTGCCGCCGCCCCCGGAGCCCCGATCGTACAGAACGGCGTGATCGAGTATGTGGCCGGCGCTCCCGATGATCTGGATGAGCAGAACAGGGAGGCCGATCCCCGGGACGGGAAGGTCATCTACCAGTTCCCCATCCACGGACAGCCCCGGAAGAACATCGCCGCCCATGTGGACGGCGGTATCGGGGATGTGGAAAAGGGATTTGCCGAGGCCGATGTGGTCCTGGAAAGGGAGTATGAGACCTCTCAGATCCAGTGTACCCCCCTGGAGCCCCACAGTGTTTTTACACGGATGGAGGGGGACCGGCTGGTCATCCATGCGTCCACCCAGGTGCCCTGGCACCTGAGGCGCATCGTCGCCGCCGTTCTGGGAATCAAGGAGAACAAGATCCATGTGATCAAGGAACGGGTCGGAGGCGGTTACGGCTCCAAGCAGGATATCCTGCTGGAAGAGCTGGCCTCCTGGGTGACCTGGCAGACCGGACGCTCTGTCTACTACCGCTATACCCGTGAAGAGGAGTTTATCGCCTGTTCCACACGTTTCATTATGAAGGTGGGGGTAAAGATCGGAGCGAAGAAGGACGGGACCATGACGGCCGTCGATATGACCGTCCGGGCAGACTCGGGTGCCTTCGGAAACCACTGCCTGACGGTGCCCATGAACGCCTGCTCCAAGTCTCTTCCCCTTTTTCTCTGCGATCACTTCCACTTCGATGTGTCCACATACTACACCAACAGGCCCCCCTCCGGAGCCTATCAGGGATACGGTGCTCCCAAGGGCTCCTTCGCCCTGCAGATGGCTGTGGCTGAACTGGCGGAAGAGCTGGGTCTGGATCCCCTGGCGCTGATCGAAAAAAACCGGGTTCAGGAGGGGGCCATGCTGGAGATCCTCAAGTGTCTCGGAGAGGGCCGCGAAGGAAGCGCTGCTCCCGCTGTCAGCTGCGGTCTTGAGGCCGCCCTGAGTCAGGGAGCAGAGCTGATACAGTGGGGTAAGGGCGAGGAGTCCGGCGATCCCGATGTGAAGATCGGCAAGGGGGTGGTTATCATACAGCAGGGATCGGGTCTGCCAGGTCTGGACCATTCCAATGCAGAGGTCAAGCTTCTGACCGACGGGACCATTCTGGTCCGCTCCGGCGGAACCGACCTGGGAACCGGACTGGATACCCTCTGTGTCAAGCTGGCGGCCGAGGTGCTGATGTGCGATATGGAGGACGTCTCCATCCTGGCCGGCGATACGGACGCCACAAGTTTCGACACCGGTGCCTACGCCTCCAGCGGAACCTACTTCTCGGGCAACGCCGCACTGAAGGCTGCCGAGGACCTGAGAGCCAAGCTGATGAAGGCGGCCTCGGAGATGCTGGGAGAGAGTGAGGACGATCTGACCCTGGAGCGTCCCTCCCTGATCAGAGGACGGAAAGGGTGTGTCAGCTTTGAGGATATCGCCCGTGATTCCCTGACCGGAGAAGGGCGGGGGCATCTGATAGGAACCGCCTCCTACACCACCCTGGATGCCGCTTTCCCCTACGGCGCCCACTTCTGTCAGGCCGCGGTCAATACCCGGACCGGTGAGATCAAGCTGCAGAAGTACTATGCCCTGCAGGACTGCGGGACTCCCATCAACCCCGAACTGGCCGAGGGCCAGATCTATGGCGGTGTGATGAAGTCCATAGGACATACCCTCTATGAAGAGATGGTCTTTGATGAGAGAGGCCGCTGTATCAATCCGGAGCTGAGATCCTACGGTGTTCCCATGATGGGCGATGTTCCCGAGGACTTCCAGACCCATCTGGTCTACACCGAAGATCCTTTCGGTCCTTTCGGAGGGAAATCGGTGTCCGAGATCTCCGTTAACGGAGCCGCTCCGGTTATCGCCAACGCCATCCATGACGCCTGCGGCGTCTGGATCCGCTCCTGGCCCATTACGCCGGAGAAGATCCTGAAGGAACTGGGTAAGTTCTGACAGAGCTTTTCCTGTAAAATAAAAAAGACCCGGTCGTCATATCATCAATATGATCCCGGGTCTTTTCTATGATAACTCAACTCTGAGGGGAGACGGGTCAGAGCTTGAAGCGCTTGATCTCTTCCTTCACATCCCCTGAGGCCGTGCTGAGCTCTTTCACCACGTTCATAAGTTTCTCCATGGACTGCCCGATCTCCTGGCTCCGGCTGCTCATCTGCCTTTCTATATGCTGAAGATCGCCCATGGCGCGGATGCTGTTGTTCATCACCTCGTTGAGCTTCTCCTGTTGAATACCTATTTCGGAGGAGCTTTCCTTGACTCCTATTGTCACGTTCTGGACCTCCAGAATGGCATTCATCACCTCTTTGCTCCCCGTGGTCAGCTCATCGGTACTCTGAGCTATGCCGTAGAGACCGTCGGCAACGGCATTGACCGATTCAGCGATCCGGCCGAAGGCCTCGGAGGATCTCTGTCCCGACCTTTCGGTATTCAGAATGGTTTCTGTGATGCTGCTGATGGATGTACTTATCTGCCTGGACTGCTCTCCCGATGTTTCCGCCAGGGTTCTTATCTCCTCGGCAACGACGGCGAAGCCCTTGCCCGCATCACCCGCATGGGCGGCTTCGATGGCGGCGTTCATGGACAGGAGATTGGTCTGGGAGGCTATTTCGTTGATCATGGTTGTGAAGTCCTGAATCTGTGTGATCGAGGCTTTGATGGAGTTGATCTGACCCGTAGTCTCTCCGATACTCCTTTCTCCCTCGGCCGAGAGTTCTACCAGCTCGGCAGTCAGGCTCTGCCTGTCCTGAACAACCTTGTTGACACTTTCCAGAGAGGCCAGCATCTGGGTCAGTCCCGCAGAGGACTCCTCAACAATGGCGGAGAGTCGGTCTATACTGTCCTGGAAGCTGTCCAGCTTCTCCTTGATGACTTCGGAGGACTCACGGGACCGGTCCATCTCTTTTCCTGTTATGGTCAGTTGGTCCCGCGTCTGGCTGATGGATTCGGAAATCGCCTCGGTAGATCTCAGACTCTCTTCGGATACCGCGGTCAGGGCCTGGCTGCTTTTTTCCGTACTGTCCGAAGCGTTTCGGGTCTTTGTGATAATCTCCGTCAGGTCCTCCAGGAAACTGTTGAAGTTTTCGGCAATGGTTCCCAGTTCATCCTTCCGTTTCACCTGAATCCGGTGGGTAAGGTCTCCGCTGCCGTGGGATATGATTTCTACAGCCTTGTCCAGTCTCTTGATGGGGCGGATGATAAACTTGAAGATCCAGAAGAGCAGTACTCCGATGATCAGCAGATTGATCAGAAGAAGAAGAGCCACCAGTTGAGCCTGGGCTATGCCGTTGGCTTTCACCTGGCCTGTAATATCCTGCACCAGAACATAGAAGCCGACCGTATTACCCTTGAAATCCTTGATGGGGATATAGGCGATGGCCATATTGTCACGGAGGTCATACACGGCTTCGCCGCTGGTCTTTGAGGTTTCAATCAACCCGGAGGAAAGAAGCTGTGCGGGATCCAGCCAGTCGGCGGATATATAGGAGATCATCTGACCGTCTGCTTCCCCTTTGTTGTAATACTCCTCCAGGTCTTCCTTGAAAAGGATATCCTTAAGTTTCTCCTTGTCCGCCAGGAGAATCAGACCGGTTTTATTCTGATCATTTAAAAGCATGTTCAGAAGCTGCTGGGGCTGGAAGTACATCTCAACGGAGCCCAGAGTCTTCCCTCCCGCCCTGATGGGATGGACACCCCTGATGACCATACCGCCCTTTCCCAGCTCAATACCCATTACAGCCTCTCCCGAGGAGATAACGGATTTTACGGTATCCCGAAAGGCACTGAGGTCGTCGTTCCATTTTTCAGTCCATGTTCTGTAGAGGCTGGTGCAGGGAGCCCTGTGGAAGTGCAGTCTCAGGCTGTCGTTATTCATGGAACTGCCGAGTGTGCTGATCATCTCATCGGCGACCGGTTTGACGGCATCGTGGACCTGCTGAGCCGTATCGTAGCGGGCGTAGGCCTCTACAATTCTGGGGTCGCTGGCCGCCATGGTCGCCATCATCAGGGATTTTGTTTTCAGCTGCATCTCAAGACTGATAATTTTAGAAACCAGAAGCCTGGAATTCTCGTCCGTATCTTCGGTCAGGTTTCTCTGGAAGTTCCAGTGAACAAAGTAGATCACTGCCAGGATGTTTATAATAAAAATGGGCAGCAGGAAGAGGGCGCTTCGGCTCTGCAGTTTCATGGATACCTCGGTTCTTTTCCGGTTTTTACCCCTTATATCGGCAAATAAACCTTGCAGGGTAAGACTTGATTTATCGGGAAGGGGGCGGCGCGGAAGTCTTGTCTCGTAAAAAAACGGCCCTCACCAGAAAGACCGGTCCATTACATTCAGTTTTAAACCGGGACTTCAGCCCTCCGAGGGCAGCGGCTCACCGGCCGTGGGCGATACAGAACCCTTGTCTGGAGAATCCTCCGCCTGACCGCCCATGATGGCCTCCGCCAGGGAGTGCTGCAGCCGTGTTCGGGAATTGCGTCTGAGCTGATCACAGAGAGAAAGGGAGACTGCGCCGGTGTGCCGTATTTCAGTCGGAGAACTGCTGGACCACCTCGGCAATGGAGCCCGCCAGCGTGCTCATCTCATCGGAAACGACCTTGAATGCTTCGCCACTGTGTCCCAGTTTCGCCGCCTGAATGGATCCGTTCAGTGAGAGTACCTGCATGATTTCGGATATATCTGTGATGCTGTGCACCACCTCTTTCCGGAGATCCTGCTCCTTCTTCTGATGTTCTTCCAGCTCCAGGGCATCTTTGATCAAAACCTCTGCCAGCTTCTGCAGAGGCTTGGCTACCTCCGGACTTCCGCCGATGCCTATGCCCCCCACAATCTGGTTTTTGTATGTGACTCTTCCGATATACCCGGACTTCGTGTTCTCCATGGATGCGGCCATCTCATCTGTCACCGCCAGTTCGTCCACCTCGCCGGACATGACGAGTTTACCCGCTTCATGAACCCTGCCGATCCTCTCTTTTTCGGCAGCGGAAATCACAACGCCTTTGGTATCGATCACGTTTACCGATTTTCCGGTAATGTCATGGAGGATGGAGACGATCCGGTCGGACAGTTCTTTTGATAGTTCAATGGCCATGTATCGGTCCTTTGTATTGGGATGGTGATAATCTTATCCTGCACTTATTAAACTCCCAAGCCCTGAAAAGGTAAAGCGGAATTTCTAAAAAGCCTGCATTTCCGCCGAGGGATCGAAAGTCAGTCCCGTTCCCCGGCTTCGCCTGTGGTACGCATTTCAGATGCGACAGCCTTCCCGTCAATTCCGGTGGCGGTACAGGGCCGGAAATCCATCGACGGAAAGGAGCTGCAAGCGGAGAGCCCGTCCGGCCCCGCGAGGCCGGCGGCTCCTGATCCGCTAGATAAACATATTGGTCTGCGACTCATCCGCCGCCGCCAGGAAGGTGGCCACGCCGCCTACTTCGACACCGTCGATCAGCTCCTCTTCCTTCACGCCCATGACGTCCATGGACATCTGGCAGGCTACAAGGCGTATGCCGCTTTTCATGGCCTGGTCCAGCATCTCTTCCACGCTGTCCACACCCAGGGCCTTCATTCGCTTTTTCATCATCCAGGAGCCCATACCGCCCATGTTCATCTTGGAAAGGGCCAGTTTGCCGCTGTGGGAGGGAAGCATCATACCGAACATCGTTCCCATAAAATCCTTCTTCACTCCCATGGGTTTCTTATGTTTCTTCAGGAAGGAGAGACCCCAGAAGGTGAAGAATACGGTCACCTGTTTCCCCGCCGATATGGCGCCGTTGGCGATGACCATGGTGGCCAGAGCCTTGTCCAGGTCGTCGGAGAAGAGGATCAGGCTGGTTCCCTTCTGGGGACCGCCCTGCAGGGCCGCGGGAGCGGCCGCACCGCCCTTTTTGATGGTGGCGATCACTTTGGGACCGTTCTGTTCCACCGAGACCACTGTGTTGCCCGTCATCTTGGCCCAGGCGTAGACATCCTTGGCGAATCCGGGATCCGTAGCGGTCTCGCGGATCAGCTCTCCGGGCTTCAGAGTGTCCATCTCCGTCTTGAGTTTGAGGACGGGGCCGGGACACTGGAGGCCGCAGGCATCCACGTCCAGAGTCTTGACGGGGCCGATGGCCTCTTTGGCGGCCGCGTGGGGATCGGCCTGGTAGATGGTGTCGTCTTCGCCGATAAAGTCTCTGCCGAAGATGTCCTCGTTGCTCTGTTTCTGGGTAGAGAGTTCGTAGGTCTTCATACCGCCGGAAAGGTTATAGACCTCATCAAAGCCGTTCTGACGCAGTACTCTCTCGGACATGTAGGCTCTCTTGCCCACGCCGCAGAACATGACGATCTTTTTATCCCTGGGAATTTCGGCCAGCCGACCGCGGAGTTCGTTCTGAGGAATGTTTACGGCGCCCTCAATGGTGCCTATGCCGTACTCGTCGGGGGTCCGGACATCCAGGAGAAACACCTCGTTCCGGTTCAGGCTCTGCAGTTCGCTCCAGCAGATATGCCTGGATGAGCCGTTCAGGATATTCTCTGCGATAAATCCCGCGATATTGACGGGATCCTTGGCAGAGGAGAAAGGCGGCGCATAGGCATGCTCTAACTCCTGCAGATCGTCTATGGTTCCGCCGAATCCCAGGACCGACGCAAAAAGATCTATCCTCTTGTCCACACCGTCATAGCCGACGATCTGGGCTCCCAGCACTTTTCTTTCGTCGTTGAAGATCAGCTTGATGGTCAGAGGATCGGCATCGGGGTAGTAGCCCGCATGGCTGGTGCCGTGCATGACCAGGGTTCTGAAATCCCTGTTTTTGACCTTGCCCATCTTCTCAAGCTGCTTCTCCGCCAGTCCGGTGGACGCCACGGTCAGGTCGAACACTTTGGCGATTCCCGTGGCGATGGTTCCCTTGTAGGAACGTTTGTTGCCCTCTATAATATTGTCCGCCACCATACGCCCCTGTTTGTTCGCCGGTCCCGCCAGAGGAACGCGCAGGGGATCTCCGGTGATGGGATTGGGGTACTCGGTGGCGTCTCCCAGGGCGTAAATCTCGGGATCATTGGTCTGCAGATGCCCGTTGATCTTTATTCCGCCGGTGCTGCCGATCTCCAGTCCCGCGTCGGCGGCCAGTTTAACATCCGGCCTGACTCCAATGGAAAGGATGATCAGGTCGGCCTCTATGACCCTGCCGCTCTGGAGAGTGATATGGACATCCTCCTCCTTTTCGGAGAAGGAGGAGACGCCGTCCTTGAGATAGAACTCAACGCCCTTGACCTTCAGGTGCTGGTGGACCTCGGCGGCCATCTCATAGTCCAGAATATTCATCACCTGATCCGCCGCCTCGACGATGGTGACGAAGATCCCTCTGTCATGGAGGTTTTCAGCCATTTCCAGACCGATGAATCCGGCACCGATGATGACCGCTCTCCGGGGAGCTTTCTCATCCACAAAGCTTTTGATGCGATCCGTGTCGGGAACGTTCCTCAGTGTGAAAATTCTGTTTGAATCAATGCCGGGGATGGGGGGCTTCAGGGGCTCCGCTCCGGGGGAGAGGACCAGCTTGTCATAGTTCTCTTCAAAGATCTCGCCTGTGTTCAGGTTCTTGACGGTCAGGGTCTTTCTGTCCCTGTTGACCGCCGTCACATCGTGTTTTACTTTGACTGCTACATTTAAAAGCTGTGAAAAGCTCTCGGGAGTCTGAACGAAAAGACGGTCTCTCTCTGCGATGGTCCCTCCGATATAGTAGGGCAGACCGCAGTTGGCATAGCTTATGTATTCCCCTCTTTCATACATGATGATGTCTGCCGATTCATCCAGTCGTCTGAGTCTGGCTGCCGTGGTTGCTCCTCCGGCGACGCCGCCTACGATCAGTATCTTCATATCCTGTTCTCTCCTTGGATCAGATTTTAAAAGTTATGATTCAAAATTTATTGATATATAATTACTTATATATATAAACCCGAACATGTCGGAAGTCAAGATAGGGAATAGATAATATATTAAAAAAAATATTCAGGGATGAAAAAAAGACCCGATGCCGCAAAGCACCGGGTCTCGGATATCAACATCGCAGAATCAGGTTCAGCCGTTCATCCCCTCTTCGATGGTCCGGATCAGATAGGGCCGGATATCTCCGGGTGTGATGATGTCGTCTATGGAGCCCACCTCACGGGCCCGGGCCACAGAGTGGATCCTGTCGAATTTCTGTCCCAGGGCGGTCTGCTTTTCATTGTAGACCCTGCTGTAAAGCTCATCGTAATCCTTCTGGGTACAGCCACCCCTGTTCAGGCACTCCAGGGACTCGGTGATCCGTTTGTCCGAGTAGGCCTCCTTTTGTACTTCCCGGGGGAAGACGACCGCTGCGGCGGGGGCTCCTCCCAGAACCGAGGCGAAGGAGCCTTCCAGGGCCGCGGCCTTCAGACCGGGATTCAGGGCCTTGGAGAAGACGACGTAGGCTCCGCCGTGGTAGCGCGCCACCACCAGG
This sequence comes from Oceanispirochaeta sp., assembly GCA_963556075.3. Taxonomy (GTDB): domain Bacteria; phylum Spirochaetota; class Spirochaetia; order DSM-2461; family DSM-2461; genus Oceanispirochaeta. The sequence goes on from CAUVYB020000002.1 coordinate 2,446,230, forward strand.
AAGGCGATGGGGCCCTTGAAGTTGACGATGGCCCGTCCTATCTCCGCACCGTACTCCAGCTGCAGGTTTCTCAGACTCTCGGGAGAGCCGTCGAATCCCGACAGGTTGGCCAGGATGATCAGGGGCATTCTGCCTGAGAAGGCGTTGATTCCCCGGGCCACCTTCTTGGAGGACTGGGGAAAGAGGGTTCCCCCTGTCCAGGTTTCAGGACCGTCGTGGGGAATGGCACCCATACGGGAGAGGGGGCGGGATTCTATACCGATCATACCGGTGGCGATTCCTCCCACCCTGGTCTCCCAGACGATAGAGGTGTCCGCATCCTTCATCCGCTGCCAGCGTTCGAAGTAGCCGCCGTCCCGGTCGATCACCGATTCCATCACCTGACGGATATCGAAGGGCTTCTTCCTTTCGGGGTTTTTCTCCATGCTGAAGATGTCGCCGATGGTGTTGAATCCCTGATCCAGGAAGTCGTTGTAGCGGTCGGTGGTGACGTCCCTGTCCAGGGGGTCTGTGGTCCATGTCCGGGGAGGATAGGCCTGACCGGGTACACGGTAGGTATAGCTGTAGTGATCCAGCAGGATGCGGTAGGCCTCCGCCAGGTTCCGGGCCCGGATCTGGCTCTGACCGTTGGGGCCCATGATCTTCTCGGCTCCGCCGATATCCAGGTTGGTCTCTCCCGAGACGGAACCGGAGAAGTCCAGGGCCCTCTTGCCGGTGAGAAGCATGGACGCTTCGTCGGTCATGATCAGAAGGCCCCGTGTGTGCATCAGCATGGTGGACTCGGCGTTCCAGTAGGACTGAGCCCCGACGTTGACCCCGGGGACGATGATGTTGATTTCACCGCCTGCCTGGGTAAAGCTGATAATTCTCTGAAGGGTTCTGGCCGTCCAGTCCAGGTTCTCCGTTCCCGAAGCCATATCGATCTTGGCACCCGATGAGACGGGCAGCCATTCCACGGGAATCTGCCTTTCTTCGGCCATATCCAGGGCTGCGTTGACCCGGCGGCACTCGGGCTCGGAAAGGGAACCCAGATCCCTGGTGGGATCGGAGAGTATGATGACCCTTTCCAGTGTTGACTCCTCATCCTTGTGGGGATGGCGGATGATGCCGAAGACGGTATTGGACTTGTTTTCTCCATAGGGTCTGTCCTTGACGCAGAGTATCTTCTGGCTGCCGTCATCGGCTACTTCCACGTCGTACTCTTCGAACTCTCCCCGGGGGAAGCCCTTGTACAGGGGCAGTCCGGCAAAGGTGATCATCTTGAGGAACTCATAGGGATAAACCATGTTTCTCTGACGTGCCCTGACGACCTTTGTGGTGTAGGCATCCTGAGTGAGCAGGGCCGCCGATTTGGGCTTGCGGCTTCTCATGGTGAACTGGTCCTGGGATATGTTGGTCATGATGAGTTCCAGCTCTCTGACGGCGTCTTCACTCCATCTCTTGCGTCTCGTATAGACCGTTACCTGCTCCAGTCCCAGGTCGCGGGTCATGGGCAGAACCTTCTGCCCGTACTCCTGCATCTGCATCAGTTTCAGGTTCTGCAGGGAGCGGTTATGCAGGATAATCCTGTTCCACTGCAGGCGGAAACGGTAGCGGGCCTGCACGGCGCGCATGGCGTTGACCGCATCCATAAAGACGGACTCGAACATAACCATACGGCTGATGGACTTATCCTGCCATTCGGGTTTGGGATCGGAAAAGCTTCCCAGGGCGAAGAGTCTCTTGTCTCTGGGATTGCTCTTCTCCGTGGACTCCAGCAGGGTTACGGTGTCGGTCTTGTAAAGAATCTTGTGATCGAAGTTCTGCAGGCGGCTGACCCTGAGTTCTCTGAACTCCAGAGGATTGAAGCCGCGGTACAGTCTGTTTTCAACCCAGCTTCCGTTTTCCAGTTCATAGCTTCTGTAGAACTTGGGTTTGTTCGGGCAGAACCAGCCCAGTCGGAGGGCTTCCACCCTTTCATCCGTCTGCCAGGGAGTCCTGTCCAGATAATCGGTGTCCGCGGGACTGTCCGATATGATCAGACAGTTGATCTTTATCCTGTCACTCCCCGCCTTCAAGGCGGCGATATCTTTGACGAGGCTGTCGGAAATATCAGATTCGGAAACGACGACGGTGATGTTACGGTGGATAATATCGTGGTCCAGATTACGGCTCTCACAGTAGTATCCACTTAAGCTTCCGGTTTCCAGAAGCTCTCCGGAGAGGAACTCCCTGTCCCGGTTCATCCGGCGGCCCAGGGCTTCCAGCCCCAGACGGCGTCCGTTTACATCGCTGCCCAGGGCCAGCTCGCAGAGCCTGTCCTTGATTTCGGCGGAAGCATCGATAATGGTCTGCATGTCCTCGGGGATCTTCTTTCCGGAGGCCCCGTCGGCAGCCATCTTGTTCAGCATGCTTTCGATAGCCAGGCTCTGGCGCCTGCGGATCTCCTGAACCGTACTGGCATCGATAATGTTGTACCGGGCCGAAAGGGCGGCGTCTGTGGTCTGGGGATGAATATCCTGGGTCAGCTCGACTATCCGGCTGATCAGCGCGGAGAGCCGGGGATGATCCTTCTCTTCCACACCCATCTCCTGAAGAGAGAAGAAGATCATCTTCAGAACATCCTGCTTCTTGGCCAGACGTCCGTGGGAGTGAAAGATGCGGTACAGGGCCTGATTCTTAATGGCCTTGGTGGCTTTATCATCGTGGTAGAAAGCGGTGCAGTGTTCCAGGTCGCTAATAAACTGCTCGGGCAGTCCCTTCTTTTTCTCCTCGTGACGGAGAAAGTAGTGGCTCAGCATCTCCTGGTAGCTGACGGGCCGGGCAAAGCCTTCGGATTCCACCTCCTTCGGGGTGAACAGGGTCTCCACGGCGATATAACTGTCCAGTATCTGGAGCAGTTTTTCCAGAATCCGGGGCCTTGATGCAGGATTCTCTCTGATATGATCCAGAACCACCTGGTAGGTGCGTACGGCGGACGCTCCATAGTCGTAACCGCGGAACAGGGCATCCAGTTCGGTCAGAAGACGGCGTGTCAGGCTGCCGTTCTCCTCTTTCTGTACGGAGAACTCTACGGGGGGCAGGACACTTCCGCTCTCCTCTTCCTCTTCTCCCTTAAGGTCCAGAAGCACCAGGGGCTGGCCCGCGGTGATCTGGGCGCCGTCGGAGATACAAATCTCGCTGACCGTGCCGTCCCCGGGGGACTCAACAAGCATCTCCATCTTCATGGCCTCGAGGACCACGAGAACATCTCCCTTCCTGACCTTGTCTCCCGTCTTTACGGGGACGGAGAGGACGATGGCGGGGGAGGGGGATTTAACGTATCCCCCCGAGTCGCTTTCCAGCATGACCGGCGTACCGTCCACTTCGCACTGAAGCATATCGGCCCTATCCACCATCAGGATATTGTATCTCTTTTCATCGAAGATCAGCAGAGACTCCTTGGGGCCCCTGCGGTAGGTGCAGACCAGTTCCCGGCCTTCAAAATCGATATGGTACAGCTCTTCGGCCACGCAGCGGACCTGGAACTTGTATCCGTTTCCTCCGGTGGAGAGGCTGATCTCGTAACCCCCGGCGTCCACCATGGTCCGGGGACGTCCGATGCGGTTGATCTCCTCTTCAAAGTTGAGGTAGTCGCTGCTGAACTGTTTGAGGGCGAGCTCAACGGCTCCCGCCAGCAGGGCGGCTCTTACTTTGTCGTCCTGTATTCTGACCTGTCTCTCTTCCAGAAGCTCTTCCACAAAGCCGGTGTGGATGCCGCCTTCCTTGATCTCGGGCAGGTTCAGCAGTTCCAGCAGGAAGGCTCTGTTGGTGGTTCCGTTGTGAATATTGATCCTGAGGGCCTCCAGGGCCCTTTCCAGACGGGCCAGCGCTTCGGGACGGGTAGGGGCGTGGGCAATGATCTTGGCCACCATGGAGTCAAAGTCGGCAGGGATTTCGCTTCCCTCCTCTATCCCCGAGTCCACACGGATTCCGGGACCTGCAGGGGGACGGAAAAGCTTGACCTTACCGGGAGCGGGGCTGAAATCTCTGTCGGGATCTTCCGCATTCAGGCGTACTTCCGCAACGGCGCCCATGGGGAAACGGTCGGAAAGGTCTACAATCTTGTTTCTGGCGACATCAATCTGTCCCTTGACCAGGTCTACCTGATAGAGGGTTTCTGTGATGGGGTGTTCCACCTGAAGACGAGTGTTCACCTCCATGAAATAGAACTCTTCACGGTTCAGGTCATAGAGGTACTCCACCGTTCCGGCGCCCTCATAGTCGGCCGCCTTGATCAGTCTCTTTGCGGCGTCCTCCATCTCTTTCAGCATAGCGGGATCGAGTCCCACGGGGGGCGTCTCTTCGATAATCTTCTGATTCTTTCTCTGTGCCGAACAGTCTCTGACACCGAAGGTATTGACGTTGCCGTGGGCGTCGGCCAGACACTGGACTTCCAGATGCCGGCCCTTCTCTACCAGGGCTTCGATAAAGACAACGTCGTTACCGGTGATTCTGATGGTCTCTTCCCGGGCGGATTTAAACTGGGGCGCCAGTTCTTCGGGGGTTCTGACGAAACGGATTCCCCGGCCTCCGCCGGCATTGGAGGCTTTCACGATAACTGGGTATCCGATTTCCAGTGATATCTGCTCCGCATCGGCCTGGTCCTTTACGGCCCGGCGGCTCCAGGGGAGAATGGGAACATCCGCACTCTCGGCCAGGTCTTTGGCTTCAATCTTGTCACCCAGACGGGCCATGGATGTACTGGAGGGGCCCATAAAACAGATCCCCTTCTCTTCTATCTTTTCCACAAAGGGGGCGTCTTCGGAGACGAATCCCCAGCCCACCCAGATGGCGTCGCAATTCTTGTCTTCAATTCCCTCGATCATCAGTTCATGATCCAGATAGGGAGATTTCTGTTTCCCCGGAAAGGAGGGGAGATCCGAGAGGAGCAGAACGTCGTCGGCTGCCTTTACAAAGGGAGCCTGTTCTTCGGCGGCAATATAAAAGGCTACGGTCTTGAGATCCGTGCCGTGGAGGATATTGTATTCTCTGACGGCTCTGATAAAACGCAGGGCCGCTTCTCCTCTGTTAATGATTCCGATTCTGGCATTGTCCTTCAGAATTACCTTCTGCATATTCCATCCTTGTTAAAGAAGTAATGACCGGTCGGGCCGGTATTCCGGGAAGGTTTCACAGACCTTCCCCAGGGGTGCTTTTCTTTATTTTGACATTATGGAGATAAATGTCAATAACATAATCGGGATGAGAGCCCGGTGTGTGCCCTTTTGTGATGGTTTTTTAACTCATTTCCCTGTAAAAGGTTAAAGATAGGAATATCAGACAATATGATGAAAGGTGGAGGGCGAGGGCCGGGACTCCCAGCTCTGTTTCGGGTTTCTGATGATAAAATCTGGCAGAACCGGCTGATCTCTTCTAAACTTATTTCTCTATGAAGGATAAATACGATTATGTGATCGTCGGAGCCGGTAGGGCCGGCGTGACGGCGGCACTGACGCTGCGGGAGACGGTCCCCTCATCCACGATCCTCATCCTCAACGGTGAGGATCGTCTCCCCTATAAACGGACCAATCTGACCAAACATCTGTCAAAGCCCTTCGGACGGGACGATTTCGCCCTGCTCTCAGAACAGGAGTATCAGAGTCTCGGACTGGACAGAATAGACGGAGACCCGGTTATGCATATAGATCCGGATAGTCAAACCCTGGATTGCCGCAGCGGTCTCAGATTCAGCTGGGAACGACTGCTTTTGTCCACCGGTGCCGTACCCCACTGTCTGGATATTCCCGGTGCCCAGTGGATTTGTCATCTGCGGAGCATTGACGAGGCCGAGGATATCGGAACTCTTCTGAAGCTCAGGCCCCGGACGGTTGTCATCGGGCAGGGAGTGGAAGGCGTAGAACTGGCCGAGCAGTGTCGGCTTGCGGGCTGCGAGGTGCTTATTATGGGAAGAGAGTCCCGGATGATGGCCCGCTGGTTTGATCCCGTCCTGTCCCGGATGATGGAGGATCTCCTTGAGGAAAAGGGGATTGACTGCCGGTACAGCCTCCTGCCCCGCTCCGTAGTCTGTGAGGATTCTTCTTTCGTCCTTGAATGCGGAGATCAGAGAATAGAAGCCGATCTTATCCTCTCCTCCCTGGGAGTCAGGGGGAATCCCCATCTCGCGAAGGATCTGGGGCTCTATGGAGAGACGGGAATCCTTACAGACAGGCACTGCAGGAGCTCATCCTCCCGTATCTTTGCTGCCGGAGACGTCGTTCAATCCGACCCCGGATGGCCGAGGGGCCTCTGGCACTGGGCGGAGTATCAGGGGAAAACGGCGGCCCTGAATATGGCGGCCTCTATGGGGGATGGACATCCTGATGAGGCTCCGGAGCTCTTTAACCGTTTGACCAGACTTAAATGCGAACCTTTCGGAGATTTCTTCTTCTCCATGGCCTATGACGCCGGAGGAGACTATGACGGGGACCGGGTTTATATGAAATCAGACAAACGCTATCTGAGGATATTCGAAAGGGAAGGAAAGAGTGTCGCCGCGCTGATGAGAGGCTGGGGCAAGGCCGGCGGGAAGGCTCTGGAAAAGGCTGTGCGCAACGGTTCTCCCGCCGCAGAGATCGCGGAGGAACTGGAGCCGCTTCAGGAATAAAAAATCCCCGATCATCAGACCGGGGATTCCTGTCAGAAACCGGGTTCCGGGAATCAGCCTATGGCTTCATGTCCCCTTTCTCCGGTTCTGATGCGGACGCACTCCTTCAGCTCGGTGACAAAGATCTTTCCGTCCCCGATATTTCCGGTGCGCGCGCCTTTGATGATGGCGTCTATGGTAGGTTCTACGAACTCCTTGTTGACGGCAATTTCAATTTGGAGTTTGTTCCTCAGAATCACTTCTGAATGGACTCCTCTGAAGTTCTCATCATATCCCTTCTGCTGTCCGCAGCCCTTGGCCGAGGTTACGGTCATCTTGTGGACATCCGCCTCGAAAAGGGCCTTTTTGACATCCTCGAATTTCTGGGGCTGTATCAGTGCTGTTATGATAAACATGGTTCTTTAACTCCTTATTACTCGATGATCTGAAAGCCCGTGTAGGATTCCAGTCCGTGTTCGCCGATGTCCAGTCCCAGGTTCTCTTCCTCTCTTGTGACCCGGAGGCCTATGGTCAGGTCTATGACCTTGAAGATGGTTCCCATGGTGACCAGGACAAAAAGGATGATGGACCCTATTCCCAGAAGCTGGGTACCGAACTGGGAGATTCCGCCGTATACCAGACCGTCGGAGGAGAGGCCCAGGGAGGCCTTGCCGAAGATACCGACGGCCAGGGTTCCCCAGATCCCGTTTACACCGTGAACCGGGAAGGCTCCCACGGGATCGTCAATCTTAAGCTTGTCCAGAAGAATGGCGGCAAGAACAACCAGGATGCCTCCCACCAGACCGATAACGATGGCGGCCCAGGGATCGACGAAGGCACAGGGGGCGGTCACCGCAACCAGCCCGGCCAGGGCGCCGTTGAGGGCCATGGAGAGGTCGGGTTTGCCGGCGATCAGCCATATCATAATCATGGCGCTGATGCCTCCTGCCGCTGCGGCCAGGTTGGTATTGATGGCTACCAGGGCGATAAGATCACCGTTGCCGACGGAGAGAGTAGAGCCGGGGTTGAATCCGAACCAGCCGAACCAGAGGATGAAAACTCCCAGGGCGGCCAGGGGGATATTGTGACCGGCCATCATCTTGACCGATCCGTCGGGTCTGTATTTGCCCTCACGGGGCTTCAGGAGAATGGTTCCGATAAGAGCAGCCACTCCTCCTGTGGTATGAACGACTCCCGAACCGGCGAAGTCGGCAAAGCCGATCCCGGCCAGCCAGCCGCCGCCCCATACCCAGTGTCCGATAATAGGATAGATAAAAGCGGATATCAGGAAGGAGTAGATCAGGTAGGCCTGAAACTTCATCCTCTCGGCCATTCCGCCCGCCACGATGGTGGCCGCAGCGCCGCAGAAGGCCGCCTGAAAGAGCCAGAAGGCGAAAAGGGGTACATCCGCGGCGCTCTCGGCACCGAACAGGAACCAGCCCTTCAGCCCCATAAAACCGTTGCCCGGTCCGAACATCAGAGCGTAGCCGAATATGAAATAGCCGATCGAAGCCATGCAGAAGTCCAGAAAGTTTTTGGTCAGAATATTGGTCGTGTTCTTGGCACGGATAAAACCCGCCTCCACCATGCCGAAACCGGCCTGCATAAAGAAGACCAGAAAGGCGGCAAACAGTACCCAGAAGGTATCCAGACCTCTGATAATCGCTCCCATACCGTCGTCGGCCCAGAGACCTGCGAGAGGCAGCAGCATAAGGCCGACACTCAGCGCTCCTTTTTTCATGGATGAAATAGTCATTGTTTTGTGTTCTCCAAAATGGTTTTGCCCTTCAAATACGCAAAAAACGTACCAATTTTTTTTACCCTCCAGTATGAAAAAACAGGGGTTGATGTACTTAAAACGTTTGTATGAAAAGGATTAGATCTGAATAGGGAAGCTGTACATTTGAGTAAATAATACATAGACGTAAAAAAATAAAAGAGGCTGATAATACATTTCTGTATTACTGCTATATGATTGGTACAAAAATGTAGCCTTGAGGCCAGGGAGAGAGGAGGGAGATGGGAAGAGCTTTTATTGTTTCACTATTGTGTATTTCCGCCTTCATTTTTTACCTTCCTGTATAAAAAATCCTCCCCATCCATCCCTTTTTAAGCGCTGTCCTGCCTTCCAGGCAGGATTAGAGAGACTCTGAATAAGTTGGCACAGTCCTTGTAACCGTATCTGTCAAACGATGAACTCAAGGAGTCTGCCTGTGACCATAAAGAAAATTTACTGCATCAGCTGCTGTTTTATCCTGGTTTCCCTGACTGTTTTTGCATCAGGTGCCAAGGATAAGAAAGAGCGCAGTATTACCGTATTCAATGCCGCCAGCACCACTGATATTATCGAGGAGGCGGCGGCTGTCTTCAAAGATCAGACGGGAGTCGATATTCTGACCAATCCCGCCTCCAGCGGGACCCTGGCCAAACAGTTGGAACAGGGCGCCGGGGCAGATATCTATATCTCCGCTTCCCGGAAGTGGATGACTTATACCCAAGAGCTGGGAATCGTCTCGGAGCAGAAAGCCTTTCTTCAGAACCGCCTTGTTCTCATCGCAGCTCCCGAAAGTCCTCTCGCTCCTTTCAGCCTGAACGCCCATACCGATTTTACCGCTCTTTGTGACGGCCATCTTTCCATGGGAGATCCTGCCCATGTCCCCGCCGGACGCTATGCCCGAGAGGCCCTGACCAATCTGGGCTGGTATGAGGCTGTGGAAAAAATGCTTCTGCCCGCTCCCGATGTGAGGGCGGCCCTGGCCGTGGTGGAACTGGATGAGGCCGATCTGGGGATCGTTTATGAAACGGATGCCATCAAGTCGGGAAAGGTGAAAATGCTCTCCCGTTTCCCCGCTGACTCCCATTCTCCCATAACCTATTTCTGTGCTCTTTTGAAGGATGCGTCTCCCGAAGCCCGGCAGTTCTATGAGTTTCTCCTTTCCGGGGAGGCCTCCGGAATTTTTGAGAGCTTCGGCTTTTCTGTGAGCAGCGGTGCTGAGGGATAGAGGGGAGAGGCATTTATGAGTATGAGCGGAGCCGATATTCTTTCCACGGTCCTTCTTTCTCTGAAGATTGGAGTGCTGGCGACGGCCCTCAATCTTCCGGCGGCCCTGGCCCTGGTTTATCTTCTGAACCGTTATGAGTTCAGGGGGAAAACAGTGCTGGAGGGCGTGGTGAACCTTCCTCTGGTGATGCCTCCGGTGACCACAGGCTATCTTCTTCTTTTTATCCTGGGAAAGCACGGCCTGCTGGGAGGGATGCTCTTCAGAGCCTTCGGTCTCCGTATCGCCTTCAGTGCGGCAGCGGCAGTCCTGGCCTCCATGGTGGTCTCTTTCCCTCTGGTGACCAGAAGCATCAGGATCTCCATGGAGATGGTCGATCCCCGTCTGGAAAGGGCCGCCTTTACACTGGGAGCCGGTAGAATCCATGTTTTTTTCCGCATCACCCTGCCGCTGATGCTCCCCGGAATCGTCAACGGTATGATTCTGGGATTTGCCAGGAGTCTGGGGGAGTTCGGCGCCACCATGACCTTTGCCGGGAATATCAAGGGGAGCACACGGACCATCCCCTTGTCGGTTTACTCCATGCTGCAGATACCGGGGAGGGAAAGAGAGGCCGGTCTTCTTGTCCTCATCTCCATAGGCATATCCTTCGCCGCACTGTTTCTCTCCTCAATGCTGAATACGAAACTGGCGCTAAGGAACAAGTCCTCAAGATCAAAGCATCCGGCAGGACAAAAGCCGGCTGCCAGATCTGTATCGGAGACGGTCTTTTCTAAGCTTCCCGGGCCGGGGACAGGACAAAAGTCCGGTGTCGGGAAGCACGGCCTGAGATTCGGGAAGGAAGGAGCCTTATGAGCCTGGAATTCGATCTTCGCCTTCCCCGGCGGGATTTTGTTCTCGACCTGCAAGGGAGCTTTGAGAGCGCTACGGTGGGTATCTTCGGTCCCTCGGGGGCGGGAAAGACCTCCCTTTTCGGCCTCCTTGCCGGGCTGGAGCAGCCCTCGGAGGGCAGAATCGTTCTGAACGGCCGGGTTCTGGCGGATACAAAAAAAGACATCTTTATTCCCGCCAGCAAACGCCGTATCGGGGTGGTCTTTCAGGAGAAGCTTCTCTTCCCCCATATGACGGTCCTTGAGAATCTCTGCTTCGGCATAGGCTACTCCTCGTCGCGTAAGGTCAGTCTGGAAAGGGTGGTGGAGCTGCTGGACCTTTCTTCTCTGCTCTCCTCCATGCCGGCAGATATTTCGGGGGGGGAGCAGCAGCGGGTGGCCGTGGGCCGGGCCCTTCTGACTTCACCGGAACTGCTGCTTCTGGACGAGCCTTTCAATGCGGTGGACAACTCCCTGCGATCCGTCATTCTGCCCTATATCCGCAGACTCCGGGATGAGCTGAAAATCCCCATGCTGGTGATCAGTCATGATCTTCCGGATATTCAGAGGCTCACCGACCAGGTCTATCTTGTGGACAAAGGGCGTTGTGCGGGATACGGCAGGGTTTTCGATCTTTTCGGCAAAGGCGGGTTTTCAGAGAAGGGGCATGAGCTGGTCAATGTCTTGAAGCTTTCCGATCCCCAGGCCCGGGGGGACGGTCTTTACGGCTGCCGTGTCTCAGGGGCACCGGGTGTTCATATTAAGTCTCCCGTGGCGGTGCCCGGCGAGTTCTCCCTTGTGATCCATCCCCATGAGATCGCCCTCGCCAGCAGAAAGATTGATGGCATTTCCATTCAGAATCAGCTGTGCGGCAGGATAGAACGCTTTGTTGAGAAGGAGAGAGGCGTCTACTGTATGATCGATGCCGGGGTCAAACTGGCGGCGGAGCTGACCAGCGCGGCTGTTAAAGAGATGAAACTTGAAGAGGGCTTGGATGTGGTCTGTCTTTTCAAGGCCCATGCCCTGAGCCGCTAGAGGGCCCGACCTTCCAGCTCCTCTATAATCCCGGCCATAGCCTCTATCCCCAGGGGCGCGGCCATCCTCATCTTCAGCACTGCCATGCTCTCTCCCCTCTGCAGGGAGTAGATCCCCTGCATATACAGAACTCCCAGAGCGATCTCCCCGGGATCGGAGGCTTTGAGGATCAGTGTGCTCAGGCGGCTGAGGACTTCGGAGGGATCTGTGCCGTCGGCCACCATGCCCAGGCCTTTGCGGAAGACAAGAGGCAGAGTTCTATCCTGAGACGGCCCATCCAGGGACAGGACGCCCTCTCTCCGGGCTTTATGATGGTAATTGAGGACAAGGGCGTAGGCCTTGTTGAAATCATCGGGACCCAGGGCTCCCGCATCGAAGGCGCTCATCACATCCATATCAATCAGCCTCCCCGGGAATTCCCAGAACGACCGGACCGTCGTAGTCCCTGTCGGGGCAGACGCTTCTGTCGTAGAGGGTTATGAGTGTGTCTCTCCACAGCTTTTTCAGGGCCACGATCTTCAGCATATGGGGATCTCCCTTTTCGGGAGGTCTCCAGGGACGCTTGAGTTCCGGATCCGACTTGATCAGCTGGATCTCGGTTCGGGAACCGAAGCTGTCGCCCAGCACATCGGCCTGTACGGTGTAGTAGGCCCGGCAGCTGCCGCCGCATATCACAGAGTGTCGGGAACAGTAGACTCCTCCGGCGCATCTGATTCTGCCGTTCAGAATATGGGATGTAACGAGGATATCCCCGAGGCAGACGACCCGGCTCATCTCTATAAAGGGGGTGTACAAATCGCCGCTGCAGTGAATCTCCCCTCCCGTAATGCCCCGGGATACGGTTAGAATCCCGCGGACTCTGATACGGCTGCCCGGGAGCACCCGTCCCTTGATATGAACCTGGCCCAGGTGTTCCAGCCTGCCCGAGATGTCTTCCTCAATGACAAGGCTGTCCGGCTTTGTGTGCGCGCTGCCCGGAGCGGGGGAGGACGGGGGGATGGCGGACAGCAGCCGGTTAATCTCATCCTGTGACAACTCTTTCGCCATGGATTATTCTTCCTTCCGAGACGGCCCGAAGAGGAGGGCGATAATCTCATCGTTAAACCGCAGAAGCTCTTTCTGCCTCTCCCTCTCTTCCGTGAAAACGGCGGTGCCGATCAGGCTGCGCACCAGTTCTCTGTCCAGACCCGAGGCGGCCAGCTTCAGGGCGCAGCGGATATAGGGGTCGCCGTAGTCCTTCCAGTATTCGGCGGTCTTTCTGATTCCGCATCGGCGGATATTCCGTTTGAAGATCATGTACTGAGCCCCGGGAGAGAGGGATTGGACAACGGGTTCTGTTGTCAGATCCGGTAGGGGCCTATAGCTGCCAAGCAGTTGGAAGATCTCGCTTTGGGATATTTCATTCCGGGACATATGAACTCCTGTTTACCAAGGTACCATGAAGTCTGCCCTCCGTGAAGGGGATTCCCTCCCTGTCGCCTTTTCCGTCTTTTTATCCGGGGTGTATGAGCTTCCGGGCATTTATCTCTTTCAGCATCCTGTTCAGATCGTAGCCTTCCTCGCTCATGGGAGCGGCTTCTGCCCGGGCAATAGGTACCGAATCCCCGTCTTCATTAGGGAGGACTGTCGACTTAAAATTAGGGAGCAGAGCCTGATGGAAACGGATTTGATAGATCCTGAGGGAAATCGCTTGCGGAGTGCCCGTGTGTGGAAGAGACTTATAGGGACAAGGAGATAATGCAATGAGTGAACGTTCCGAGAATCTGCAGTATTTTAAAGAGAACCATCCCGATCTTTACAAAGCTTATGAGAACTTCGGAAGAGAACTTCATGAAAAGGGCGGTCCCCTGAATGAGAAATCCCGGTGGTTGATCAAGATCGCCGTATCGGCGGCCTCTCAGTATGAGTACGCCCTGCAGACTCATATAGAAAAGGCTTTGAAAGCCGGATGCAGCTCCGGGGAGATAGAGCATGCCATTCTGCTGATAGCACCAACAGTGGGATTTCCCAGGATGATGAACGCCCTGATGATTCTCCGCTCTGTGATTGAGCGTTGATGAGCGATGGGGGCAATCCGGACCGGGGGATCTCTCCCTTAGCCCGGCTTCCTGTTTAAAGGGGACAGTTGACCATCCAGTTGATGCTGAACTTGTCCACCAGAGATCCGAAGTAGTCCCCCCAGAACATCTCGGCCAGGGGCATGGTCACCTGTCCACCCTCTGAGAGTGCGGCGAAAAGACGGTCGGCCTCGTTTCTGCCCTCGGGTGTAATGGAGATGGAGAAATTATCCCCTGGCGTTACGGATCCTCCGAAGGCTGTGGTGGTGTCGCTGCCCATCAGCATGGTCTCTTCACTGACCGGAAGGCTTATATGCATGATCTTGTCCCTGTCCTCTTCGGGGAGGGGAGGCATCCCTTCCTGGGGCGGCATCTCTCCAAAGGTACTGATACCGCTGAACTCTCCTCCCAGAACGGATCTGTAGAACTCGAAGGCCTCACGGCAGTTGCCATTGAAATTCAAATAGATATTGACTATCGGCATACTCTACTCCTCTTTGTTATTGACGTTCCCTTACCATGAAAAAGGCCCCGCAGCAGCCGCAGCATTTTTCATCCCATCCCGGAGTTGTCTCGTAAACCACCTCATCATCGAGATATTCATAGAGGCTGGTCTCTTAAGTCAAATATTCGTCCGGTGAGCGGGGAAATTCAAATTGTAAGGAAAAATCCGGAGTAAATGGATTAAAATATCTTTGAAGAATCCTGAAAACCGTGATATAGTAAAGCGATTTTGCAAAATGATTTTATGTAATAGGCGAGGAGATCGTAATGAATAAGTTGAACAATACGCTGCAATTTGGAGAGAAGGCGCCCGTCCTTCCCGAAATGGACCGCAGTGAAATGAGGGCTTCCATCGTGCACATCGGCGTTGGAAATTTTCATCGCTCTCATCAGGAGACCTTTTTTCAGCAGTTTATGGAAGATACGGGCCGCAGGGACCTGGGAGTCTTCGGCGTCAGCGTCCGGGATGCGGACAAGCCTTTGGCCGATCTGCTGAACAGACAGGACTGCCTGTATACCGTTCTGGAGCAGAGCGACCGTGATCCTGCCAAAGACTATCTTGTCTCCTCTCTGCTTGCCTATAAAATCATGTCGGAAAGCGCGGATGAGATCATGTCTAAAATGACGGATCCGTCCACAACACTGGTGACCCTGACCGTAACCGAGGGCGGATACAATTTCAATGACTCCACCGGTGAGTTCATCATCAACAATCCTGATATTCAGCATGATCTTACCGACCGTTCCATTCCCAGGAGTTTTTACGGACTTCTCTACGAAGCCCTCAGCATCCGCAAGGAGAAGGGAGTTGCTCCCTTCGATCTGCTCTCCTGTGACAATGTGGCCAAGAACGGCGAAGTCCTTAAAAAAGGAGTGCTCTCTTTTGCTGCAGAAGTATCGGCGGAGATGAAAGAGTGGATTGAGAATAACGTTGCTTTTCCCTGTTCCATGGTGGACAGAATCACTCCTCTCACGACCGATGCAGACAGAAACTATGTGAAAGAGACTTACGGCTACAGCGATGAAGTCGCGGTTCCCTGTGAGCCCTTTATCCTCTGGGTCATCGAGGATCATTTCAACAATCCCCGTCCCGATCTGGACAAGCTGGGCAATGTCTATTTTGCCGATGATGTGGCGCCTCATGAAAGAATGAAAATGCGTCTTTTAAATGCGGGGCACGTGGTCTTCTCCCATATGGCTCTCTACGAGGGAATGGAGTTCTCCTGTGATTTTATGAACGCCGATCCCTTTGACAGGGGTGTGGAACTGATGATGAGAAAAGAGGCTCTTCCCTTTGTCGGCGAGGTGCCCGGATTTGATGTGAACGGTTTTCTGGAAAATACCCTGAGCCGTTTCAAGAATGCAAAAATCAAGGATCAGACCCTGCGCCTGGCCACGGATACTTCCAACAGGACCACCAAGTTCATCCTGCCCACCATTGAGGACTCTGTGTCTGCCCGGAGCACGGCTCCCCCTCTTCTGACCCTGGGGGTCGCCGGCTGGTGTTTCGCCCTTTCAAAAGGGCTGGAGTTTGACGACTATCTGAGACCCAGGCTTCTGAAAGCGGCTGAGGCGGCCGTCTCCGCTGAGGGCCGTGATTTCATAAAGGCCTTGCCCGAGATCTTCAGTCCCGTTCTGCAGGAGAGCGAAGCCTTTCTGACACTTTTCGATGACTCTTTGAAGCTGATCATCAAAGAGGGGCCTGCCGGGGCCCTGAGAGCCACACTGGCCAAATACTACTGACCTTTTTTCTTCTGCGGTGAGTTCGTTTCGGCGGGAGCCGTTATGTGTTCCGGGTTCTCCTTCTGTTAAAGGGAGAGCCCCGCTTTTATCACACCGTCCAGGACCTTCATCCTTTCTGTATCACACTCTGTATTCTCCAGCAGACTGATGCCCGCAATATCTCTCCTTCCGGCGATAAGGGAAAGGCTGTTTTCCAGCTCTTTGAAGGAGATCCCGTGCCTTACGGGACACTTTACATTCCGATACTCCCGGGGATCCAGAACATCCAGATCTATATGGACATAGGCCGTATTACGGCTGCCGTTCAGGTATCCGGCTATTCGACCGATCTCCCCCGGGGGCAGCATCCGGATTCTTTTCTTGTGGATAAAGTCCTGTTCCGGAGGGTCCAGCTCCCTGATGCCCGCCAGGATCAACTCCTCCGGACGGATCCGTCCGAAGGAGTCCGATATGCCGTTATCTGCAATATCTTCCAGAAGAAAGCGGAGGGGCATGCCGTGAAAGTACTTGCTGGGAGAGCTTTCCGGACTGTTCAGGTCGCCGTGGGCATCAAACCAGATCACATCCAGAGGGCCGTGACGTTCCCGCAGGTATGAGACAAGGGGGATCTCTATGCCGCATCCCCCGCCCACGGTAAAGATCTTCTCCGGTCCCGTCTCTATCAGAAGCCTTTGGATCTTATCCAGCTGGGATCTGATCCGGGAGTAGCCCAGTATATTGTTTTCCCTCCGGAGTGTTTCTCCGGCGGGGGGCAGGGGGATTTCTCTGAAGGATACGTTCCTTTTTTCTACATAGCCCTTGAGTGCTGCGGCTCCGTAATAGAGCTCGTCCGTCGGGCCGGAGCCCTGCCACTGGGGGACATACAGATTGAGTTTCCGGTTCATTTTATGGGGTTCCTCCGGCCGAGAGGCCTCATCAGTGATGAAAGAGCCGGCACTCCAGTTCGATGAAGCTGATGCCGTACGCCTCACATTTGGCCAGGATCTCCTCATCCCGGATGGAACCCATGGGGGCGGCGATATATTTAACCCCGAATTTATGGGCCAGCTCGATATTATCTGTCTGAGGGAAGAAGGCGTCCGAACAGAGACAGACTCCGTCCAGCTCCGCCAGAAGGGGCCGGGAGCCGAAAAGGGCTTCCCTTGCCTGATCGTGGATCAGGTCCTTCGCCGTTTTCGTCAGTTTTTCAGCGGCCGCATAGTCCAGAGAGTCGTAGTCGAGACGGGTCTTCTGATACCATTTGTTCGCCTTGGTCAGGGCCAGATCCGAACAGAGTATGCGGGACTGCTGTCCAGCCCCCACTCCGATCACATGGCCGCCGACAGCGACGGATAGGGAGTTGGACTGGGTGTATTTCAGGGTGATCAGACCGGCAAGGAGGCTGGTGACAACAGCGTCAGGCAGTTCCTGGCTTCCTGTGCGGACATTCTTCAGCATCTCCGGGCTGAGCTTCAGATGGTTTCTTTCCTGCTTCAGTTTAAAACCGAAAAGTTCTCTGCTCTCCAGGGCGGCGGGGCGGTACTCCTTGTTGATTTTCAGAACGCAGTAGCCGCCTTTTTTTTTCGTTTTGAGAATCTCAAGGGCCTTTTCGCTGTATCCGGGGGCGATGATGCCGTCGGAGACCTCCGAACGGACAAGCCGGGCCAGCTCCTCTTCCACCGTTTCACTGACGGCGATGAAATCACCGAAAGAGGCCAGCCTGTCCGATCCCCGGGCCTTCAGATAAGCGGCGCTTTGCTGCGTTTCCGGTTGAGAGGGATAGTTGTAGGAGGCCAGTTCTCCGGGCAGAAACGCTGCGCCTACGGCCGCACCCGAAGGGCTGACATGCTTGAAAGAGGTCGCCGCCGCCGATCCCGTTGCTTCTTCCAGTTCCATCACGAGCTGCCATGAGTTCAACGCATCGAGAAAATTGATATAGCTGGGGTTCCCGTTTAACAGTTCCAGCTCATTTTTCAGATCGATTTCCGCCTTTCCCTGATAGGGATTCATACCGTATTTCAGTTTCATCTGCGCCTCTTTTAGTTAATGTCATTTGATAAACCATTGTAATTGATTTGAGCTCCGGGTAAAAGCTGCAACATTGTGGGAATATCATTTGATCTCATATTTCACAGGCATTATTCTATTATATTAGGATGTGACCTTTTATTATTATTTTTTTTACATAAGAATAATAACTGGAATAAAGCCTGCCATTCTTAATACGGGAGCCTGTAATGAAAGTCCAGAGCAAAATCCTCATTCCCACCATTGTGCTGTTTATCCTTGGAGCCTTTGCCATATCCTATATCGGCTACTCCAATATCGCTGCGGAAATAGACAATGTCATGAAAATCACGACCCAGGCCACTCTGGACGATATCCTGTACGAACAGGGCAGCATTGAAAAGGATACCAAGACCCTGAAGGAGTCGATGAATCGCAACTATCTGAGGATCTGCAGAAGCATCGCCTATCTTGTAATGATCCATCCGGAGATCCTGGATACCAGACGCATGCAGGATCTGGCCGAGGGGATAGGTGTGGATGAGATCCATGTGGCCGATACAAACGGGATACTGATTGCAGGATCGGTGCCTGATTTTTTCGGTTTTGATTTCGGAAGCGGCGATCAGTCCCGTCCCTTCCTCAAGCTGCTGGAAGATCCCGACTTCGAGCTGGCTCAGGAGGCTCAACTCCGGGTGACGGATAACACCCTGTTTCAGTATATAGGAGTGCCCATACCCGACGGCAGCGGCTTTGTGCAGATCGGGGTTCATCCCAGGGAGCTGGAAAATCTTCTGGAGGAATCCAGTCTTCAGAACTTTATTGAGAACTTCAACTACAGGGAGGGAGGCTACGCCTATGTTCTGGATCCAGAAACGGATCAGTGCTCCCACCACGTGAACAGGGACCTTATCGGGTACGATATGTCTCAAACCAGTTTTGGTATGCGTATTCTGGAGGAGAGAAACGGCAGCTTCACCTATACCTGGAAGGATCGTGAAATTTACACCAGTTTTGCCGCAACCAGCGCGGGAGTCATCGTCACGGCCGTTCCTACCGCCACCTTTAAAGAGAGCCTGTACCCCATCCTGGGGGCCATGGCCATGGCATCGGCTGTTACCATCGTCGTAGCCCTCCTGCTTCTGATCTTCCTGACCGGAAGAATCGTGTCTCCCATCAAGGCCATCGGCCTGTCCCTGAAGAACATCTCTACCGGAGAAGCAGACCTGACCCAGAGACTGCCGACTTCCGGAAAGGATGAAATCGCCGATGTGGCCAGGCATTTCAATGCCTTTATCGATAATCTTCAGACCCTGGTATCCAACATCCTGTCAGTGGTCCGGGAGACGGCGCATCTGAAGGATGAACTTCTGGAACGGACAGATTCGACAGCCCTATCCACGGATACCATTAATGACAACATCCGTTCTGTGGAGAGCCTTCTTAAGGATATGAACGGAAATATCGGAGAAAGCGCCGCTTCCATGGAGGAGATCGCTTCCAATACGGTGTCTTTTGACAATATCATCTCTTCCCAGGCCAGCATGGTGGAGGAGTCCACCGCCGCCATCACCCAGATGATCGCTTCTCTGAACAACGTGGGGGGGATCACCGCCAGCAAAAAAGAGTCCACCGGAGCCCTTAAGACAATTGCCGAGGAAGGCAAGACTCAGATCGATACCACCTCCTCCCAGTTCGGTATGGTTGTCAACAAGATCTCCAGCATTCAGGAAATGGCCGATGCCATCAACAATATTGCGTCTCAAACCAATCTTCTTTCCATGAACGCCGCCATCGAAGCGGCTCATGCCGGGGAGAGCGGTAAGGGATTTGCCGTTGTCGCCGAGGAGATCCGTAAGCTGGCAGAGACTTCAAGCACCGCGTCCCACTCTATTTCCAGCCTTATCAAAGAGATCACAGACAGTGTCGCGGACACGTCCGAAAGCGTGGAGGCTACCATGAGAACCTTCGAGTCCATTGCCGATGAAGTGGACTCGACGGTTAACGCTTTCCATGAGATAGAAGCCTCGGTTTCCGAGCTGACCATCGGCGGTCAGCAGATTATGGAGTCCACAGAGGCGATTAACAATGTGACCAGCGAAGTGAACAGCGGCTCTTCTGAAATCCACAGGGGGATCGATAATACAAACAAGGCTCTCATGGTGATCCGAGAGACGTCCGGCGAAGTGGCCGACGGCGTTCGGGATATCAACGAAAAGGCCGGACAGGTGGTAGAGGCCATGAACGGTTTGAAGCGGATCGGCGGGGATCTGGACAGGATTACCGCTACCCTGGCAGAGGGCTTTGACCAGTTTAAGGTTTAAAGTTTTTTCATCATGGGAGAAAGATTCTGGATCACTTTCCCGGTTCATCCAGTCTGGCCGATATCTTATCCAGCTTATGCTGGCTGTAAACCCGGATCCCCTCGGAAGCGAGGAGGGCGGCGGTCACGCCCTGTCCGGGAATCTTCCTGCCTGTGAAGCTGCCGTCATAGACCATCGTACTGCCGCAGGAGGGGCTGTTCTCTGCCAGTATGGCCGTTTTAATACCGTACCGGCGGCAGAGTTCCAGGCAGAGCCGGGCTCCCCTCTGAAAAGCATCGCTGTAGTCCTTCCCTGTCTCATCCTCAAGGCGTTCCGTGCCGGGAATGATCTCCACACAGGCCCTGGGAGTGGGCAGGCCCGCTTCTACCTCGGGACAGAAGGAGACCAGGCGCCCCTCCTTTTCCCAGCATTCCAGTATGGGCGATGACTGGGGCAGATCCCTGCCGTTGTAACGCACTTTCTGCCTTAGTAGACATGCACTAATGAGAATCTTCTCCATAATGGTCTATTTTCACCATATGTCCGGAGCTGTACAAGGGGGAGGCGGGCCCCTAGAATAAAGACAAGGCCCTCAGGCCCTGACACTGAAAATTACGAAAGCTTCGGTGGAGGAGCTTTAAGAAGGTGAGAAGGATTTGAAATGAATATTATTACCCGATGGCTGGAGACCCATATCAGTCTTCATAAACATGATTCTCCGAGAGAGGAGCTTGCCAACAGCATTACCCATGCCCTGGGGGCCGTTTTTTCGGTGCTGGCTCTTATTCTGATGGAGATCGCCGTGGTCGGATCCGGGGCGGCAGCCCATGCGGCTGTGGCGGTCTTCGGATTTTCCATGATCCTGAGCTATACATCTTCGGCGATTTACCATGCCATAAAACCCTCTAACGGGAAGCGTGTGCTGCGCATCCTGGACCATGTGAATATCTTTATTCTGATCGCCGGAACCTATACTCCCTTCTGCCTGACCCTGCCTTCCGGCAAGGAGAGGGAGCTTCTGATCCTGGTCTGGGGTATCGTTGTGGCGGGAACCGTCTTCAAACTGGTTTTCTGGGGGCGGCTGAAGCCTCTTCATACCCTGATTTATCTGGCCATGGGCTGGCTTGTGGTCTTCTATTTCAATGACTTCAAGGCCGCTCTGCCTCCCGAAGTGCTTTACTGGATGCTGGGCGGCGGTCTCTCCTACAGTCTGGGAACCCTGTTCTACGCTTCCAAGAAGCTGCCCTACTATCATGCGATATGGCATGTCTTCGTTCTGGGAGGAAGCGCGGCCTTTTTCGTCGGTATCTATCGTTATGTTCTGCCGCTGATCTGAAGGAGGATATTGTGAAACAGAATGTACCATTGAAAGAGAGAACAGCCCTTGTTACGGGTGCTTCCAGGGGGATCGGACTCTCTACCGCCCGGGAACTGGCGGCCGCCGGGATGAAGGTCTTTCTCTGCAGCCGTCCGTCAAAGGCCCTGGAAGAGGCGGCGGAATCTATCCGGAGTTCCGGCGGAGAGGCCGAGACCCTGCCCGGGGATCTTTCAGATCCTGACGCCGCCGGACGGCTGGCGGGTGAACTGAAAGGCAGAATACAGGTTCTGGATGTGCTTATAAACAATGCGGGTCAGGCCCTCTCCTCTCCTGTCGAGGACACCCGGGACGAGGACTGGGACAGGATCATGAGGATCAATGCCCGCAGCCCCTATATCCTCACCCGGGAGCTGCTGCCCCTGATGGAGTCCTCCGACCTGAAAACTGTTGTGAATATTGCCTCGGTTGTTGCGGTGGAGGGCTATCCTCTGCAGTCCGCTTATACGGCGAGCAAGCATGCCCTGATCGGGTTCAGCAAGTCCCTGGCGCGGGAACTGCAGGATCGACAGTTTCGCATTCATGTCATAAGCCCCGGCGGCGTAGCCACCGGAATGGTGACCGGGGTCAGGCCCGATATCAAGGCGGAGGAGCTGATCCATCCCGACGAGATTGCCGAATGGATATATTTCCTTCTGACCCGGAAAGGGAAGGGGATGGTGGATCATATCCGCATACGCCGGGAGAGCAAACTGCCCTGGTAGTCTGCCCCGCGCTGCCAGAGCGGATATGGAACAGCGGTCAGACGAGAACTATTTTATCCCCCTTTCTGACCTCCCCCGCTTCGATGACGGCCATAAAAAGGGCGCCCTTTCTCAAAGCGCAGGGAGGCTCTTTCGTCTTGACGATTTCACATTCCGGCCAGCAGCGTTTCCCTCTTTTTCTCACTTCCGCCGTCATGCCGCCTATACGAAGTTTTCGGCCGGGGGAAAGGTCGTCCAGCTCCAGTCCTTCAATGCGCAGGGTTTCTGTAAAGCGGCTGAAGCAGAGTCCCTCTCTGAGGTCGGCGTCCACCGCCTCCCTGTCTTCCCTTCTCAGAACGCAGATCTGCCGGTCAGGATCAACATCCCCCGAATAGAGATCCCCTTCCAGCCCGCGGCCGACAACGAACAGACCTGACTCAATCTCTTCGCGGGGATTGTCTTTCTCTTTCTTGATAAACAGGGCTGTGACTTTTGCCATGGTTTCTCCTTGAATGCATTCGGTACTGTGGAACCGCCCTAAGGCAGCGGATGGAACAGAGCATACGCGATGAGCGCATCATTTGTCCCATAGAATTATAGATACTTCTGTTTACGGACCGCAAGCTCCCGGAAAAAGTATCATAAGGAAGGCTCGATTTTTTATGTTGTTCACGGTATTCTGTATTCCATGAAAAGCATCGAACAGATCAACGAAAAGATAAGCTCCGGCAAAGCCGTGGTCCTGACGGCCGAGGAGATTATCGATTATGTAGATAGGAAGGGCCTGGAACAGGCGGCCAAAGAGGTCGATGTGGTTACCACGGCCACCTTCGGTCCCATGTGTTCTTCCGGCTGCTTCCTCAACTTCGGACACAGCAAGCCCAAGATCAGGATCACCGAGGCCTATCTGGACGAGGTAAACGCCTATGCGGGTATTGCCGCGGTGGATCTCTATCTGGGTGCCACCCAGCTCAGACGCAACGATCCGGCCAACCTGGACTATCCGGGGGAGTTCCGTTTCGGCGGCGGCCATGTCATGGAAAAGCTTGTGGCCCGCGAGGAGGTGGAGCTCATCGCCCAGTCCTACGGTACCGACGACTATCCGCGCAAGGAACTGAAGACCAGGGTGACCATCGACGATTTGAACCAGTGTATCATGGTGAATCCCCGCAACTGTTATCAGAACTACAATGTGGCGATCAATACTTCGGACAGAACCATATACACCTATCTGGGGACTCTGAAACCGGAGATGAAGAACTGCGGCTACTCTTCGGCAGGCCAGCTTTCTCCCCTTTTGAACGATCCCTTCTATCGGACCATAGGTGTTGGAACGAAGATCTGGCTGGCGGGGGCACAGGGCCATGTCTACGCCGAAGGGACTCAGCACTCTCCCACATGCGAGAGGGGAGTTCTGGGCGTTCCCTCCGAAGGGGCGGGAACTCTGGCTCTCAGCGGTGATATGAAGCAGATGGATCCCGAATTCGTCCGGGGGGTCAGCCTCCGGGGCTACGGCGTCTCCCTCTGTCTCGGCGTGGGCATCCCCATCCCCGTTCTGGATGAACAGATCCTGAAGCAGACCACCATCCGGGACCGGGACATCATGGCCCAGGTGATCGACTACTCTCACGATTATCCCGAGAGAACCGGTAGGGTGATAGGGAATGTGAGCTACGCCGAACTTAAAAGCGGTCAGATCAGCGTAAACGGGAAAGCCGTGGAATCCGGAGCCATGTCCTCCTACGCCAAGGCGCGCAAGATCGCCGGCATACTGCAGGAGGAGATCCGTTCGGGGGCCTTCCTTGTGAGTGCTCCCGTTACTCCCATAGCTACGGAGCAGGGAATGAATCCCATGAAGGAGGCCGAATCGTGAGCACCGTCACCAAAAAACTGATGCTCTATTTTCCCGAGTGTGAAACCGAGAAGCCCATAGTCTATCATCTGGTCAAGGACTACGATCTTGTGGTCAATATCTTCCGGGCCATCGTGACTCCCGATGAAGAGGGATTTCTGGTTCTGGATGTTACGGGAACCCGGGAGAACCTGGACAAGGGAATCGAATTCCTCAGATCCCTGGACATTACGGTGGATACCACACGAAAGGGCCTGGTCTGGAAGGAGGAGGTCTGCGCCCAGTGCGGCAGCTGCGTCCCCCACTGTCCAACCGGAGCTCTCTCCATCCCTGACCGCAGTTCCATGGAGATCGTTTTCGATACGGAAAAGTGTGTGGAGTGTCTGAGCTGTATCAAGGTCTGTCCCTACGGGGCCGTACAGTCCCTGTTTTAGGGGTCAGGTGGAAAACCGCCCGCTTTCCCGTTTCCGGGAGTTCCACTACAAAGGCGCCCACTTCCGGATTTTGAGCTCCGACTGGGAGGAGACCTGCTCCTCCATACTGTCGGAGCGGGAGAATC
Source organism: Oceanispirochaeta sp. (assembly GCA_963556075.3). Classification (GTDB taxonomy): domain Bacteria; phylum Spirochaetota; class Spirochaetia; order DSM-2461; family DSM-2461; genus Oceanispirochaeta. The sequence continues at coordinate 2,470,799 of CAUVYB020000002.1, forward strand.
TGGAAGCCTTTATCCGTCTCCATCCCGAGTTCGAAACCGCCCTGCATCCCCTTGATCTGGGAGAGGAATCCCTTTTCCCCGAGTCTGTCCGCCGGATGCAGGAGGCCTCCCGCCTTACGGGGCTGGGCCCTATGGCGGCGGTGGCGGGGACCATGGCCCAGCTGGCGGTGGAAGCCGGAGTCGCCGCGGGGTCTGAAAAAAACATTGTTGAGAACGGCGGGGACATCTATCTGAGCGCTGCAGAGGAGATCCTTCTGGGGCTGTATGCGGGAGAGGAGTCCCGGTTCCGGGATCTGGCTCTCCGTATCGCTCCGGAGCGGCTGCCTCTGGCGGTCTGCTCCTCCTCCAGCCGCATGGGACACTCCCTGAGCTTCGGAGACTGCGATCTGGTCACCGTCTTTTCCAAAAATGCGTCCCTGGCGGATGCGGCGGCCACCATGGGGGGCAATCTTGTGCGCAGTGAGGCGGATATAGAGCCGACCCTGGAACGGCTTGAGGCCATTGAAGGGATCTCCGGGGCTCTGATTATCCGGGATGACCGTTTCGGGGCGGTGGGGGAGATCCCCGAGCTGGTCAGAAGCGCAGATCCCGAATTGAATACCAAGGTGTCCCGGGACCTGCGTTCCGATTTCCGGGGCTGACGGGCTTTCTGTTGAAAAGCTTCCATAGCCAGTGTTTCTCTCCCTTTACCGGAACTTCCGTAATGATTCCTCTTTCGACGGGTCTGTTGACACTGTCCGAGGCTCCTGTGCAGGGGCATATGGCAATCAGCATTTCAAGATATTCCGCCGGCCAGGCGCCCCTGTCCATCCCAGTTCTGCTGGAACAGGCTCCTGAAGCGTTGTCATATTCGACTTGATTCTGAGTTCTATGCAAAAGGTCCTCACCGGATGCTCATCATAGTTCTTCCAGGGCTGACAAAATTCTTTTAGGTAGGGGCGAATTGATCAGTTTTCTGGGGGATTCACACGGTGGAAGAGGATGATTTTGTCTTGTAATGTCTTTCTGAATCGATAAATAGTCTGTTCTATATATGAAATATAAGAATATCAGACAATAGGATAAAAATCTCTTTACAAACTCAATATATCGTATTATCATACAATACGACAAAAACACGATATGCTTTAAATTGAATTGATCGATAGTCCAAGGAGAGAAGATATGAGCGAAATGAGTCCTATGAAAAAATCGGTTTCCATCTGTGATATGGAGATCTGGAATGATTCCTGTTCTGTAGAGGAACTGGAGTACGCCATCAGCCACGGTGCCACCGGTGCCACCACCAACCCCGTCATCGTACTGAACGTCCTCAAGAAAGAGATGAAGGACTGGGAAGGCAGAATCAAAGAGCTGATCAAAGAGATGCCCACCGCAAGCGAGATTGAGATCTCCTGGAAACTGATCGAAGAGATGGCCGTCAAGGGCGCCGGAATCCTGAAGCCCGTTTTCGACGAAACCAAGGGTCAGAAGGGGAGGATCTCCATCCAGACCAACGCTCAGCTCTACCGCGACGCCGAGGCCATGACCGCTCAGGCCATCAAGTTCAGCAAGCTGGCTGACAACATGATGGTTAAGATGCCCACCACCGCCGCCGGTGTGAAGGCCTTTGAAGAAGCCACCTACAACGGCGTTAACATCAACGCCACCGTTTCCTTCACCGTACCCCAGGCCGTGGCCGTTGCCGAGGCTGTGGAGCGCGGACTGAAGAGAAGAGAGGCCGAGGGCAAGGATATCTCCTTCCTGACTCCCGTATGTACCATCATGGTCGGTCGTCTGGATGACTGGCTGAAGGTCATCGCCGCCAAGGAAGGCATCGTTCCCACTCCCGGTGTTCTGGACTGGGCCGGTGTAGCCGCTTTCAAGGAAGCCGACAGAATCTACAAGGAGAAGGGATTCAGAACCAGACTTCTCTCCGCCGCCTACAGAAATCACCTGCACTGGTCTCAGCTGATCGGAGACAACGTGGTTCAGACCATCCCCAGCGGCTGGCAGAAGAAGTTCAACGCCAGCTCCGTCGAGGTTAAGGAAACCCTGACCGATCCCGTAGATCCCGCCATCCTGGAAGAACTCCACAGACTCTTCCCCGATTTCACCAGGGCCTACGAAGCCTACGGTCTGAAGCACGAAGAGTTCGAAACCTACGGCGCCACCGCCAGAACCCTGAGAGGATTCCTGGCCGGATATGCCGAGCTGCTGTCCGTCGTCAGAGACTTTATGGTTCCCAACCCCGACGCCTGAGGCTCTTCATCGGCTCTGCCGCATAAAGGGAGTCCGGGCCGGCGGCCCGGACGAAATTCCTGCAGGGGACGCAAAGTACCTGGGCCCTCTGCAGATTAAAAAACATGAGAAACAAGGAAAAGGATAAGAGATGTCTGAATACGTTAAAGGATTAATGGATAGAGCCCGTGCGGCTCAGAAGAAGATTGAGTTCGCCACCCAGGAGCAGGTGGACGATCTGTGTCAGAGAATCGCCTGGGCTTCCGTTCAGGAAGATTTTGTGAAGTACATTGCCGAGTTCGCCGTTGAAGAAACCCGCATGGGAGATGTTCCCAGCAAGATGGGTAAGATGCGGAACAAGGTCCGCGGCGGATGGTTCGACATGAAGGGCAAGAAGTCCGTGGGCGTCATCGAAGAAGACGAGGCCCTGGGACTGATCAAGATCGCCAAGCCCGTCGGTGTTATCGGCGCTCTTATCCCCTGTACCAACTGTGAGGCTACCCCTGTTCTCAAAGCTATGAGCGCTCTGAAAACCAGAAACGCCATCGTTATGGCTCCCCACCCCCGGTCCAAGAAGACCAACAAGATCGTTGTGGATCTGATCCGCGAGGTTCTCGAGAAAGCCGGATTTCCCGCCGATCTGGTCATCGGTGTGGATGAAGTTACCATGGATAACTCTGCAGCCGTTATGGAGATGAGCGATCTGATCCTGGCTACCGGCGGTGGCGGACTGGTGAAGGCTGCCTACTCCAGCGGAACTCCCGCCTACGGCGTGGGTGCCGGTAATGCCGTGACTATCGTAGACGACACCCAGGACATGGCCGTCGTTGCCGACAAGATCAAGAGATCCAAGACCTTCGACCAGGCTACCAGCTGTTCTGCCGAGAACGCCTGTGTTGTTCAGGATACGATTTACAGCAAGTTCCTCGCGGCCCTGCAGGACGAGGGCGGATACGTTTGTGACGCCGATGAGAAAGAGAAGCTCGGCAAGGCTCTGTGGCCCGACGGACACACTCTGAACAGGGACGTTGTTGCACAGCCCGCCGCCAGGATCGCCGAGATCGCAGGAATCGATCTTCCCGAGGGCCGCTGTTTTCTGGCTGTGGAAGAGACCGGAACCGGTGCCGATTATCCCTTTTCCGGTGAGAAGCTTTCCGTCGTTACCACCGTGTACAAATGGAACAAGTTTGAAGAAGCCATCCAGCTGGTCAATGACATAACCGCCTACTCCGGAGCCGGACACTCCTGCGGTATCCACTCCAGCAAGAAGGAAAGAATCCTGGCCGTGGCCGAGCAGGTCAAGGTCTCCAGAGTTATGGTTAACCAGCCCCAGTGTCTGTCCAACAGCGGCGCCTGGACAAACGGTATGCCCACAACTCTGACTCTGGGATGCGGAACTTGGGGCGGTAACATCGCCAGTGAAAATATCACCTGGAAGCATCTGTTGAATACAACCTGGGTGTCCTCTCCTATAGCCAACAGACAGCCTTCAGACGAGGAGTTGTTCGATGAGAGCGTCAGAAAAGGCTGATCGGAAGCAGGCTCAGAACGCCGAGCCCGTAAAAGAGCTTCCCAGAACTCACCGGGAGAGTCTGGCTCTCCTGGAGAAGATGAAAAAGCTGATGCTGGCCGGTGGCGGTGAAGACCGTCAGGCCAAGCAGAGGGCCAAGGGCAAGCATACCGCCCGGGAAAGGATCGATATGCTGGGCGACGAGGGCAGCTTCGTTGAGAATCAGCCCTACGAACTGGGACGGATCGACGATTTCGGCATGGACAAGAAGAAGTTCAGCGGCGACGGTGTTATCACCGGCAGCGCTCTGGTTGAGGGCCGGCAGGTCTGGCTCTCTTCCCAGGATTTTACGGTTCTGGGAGGCTCTTTAGGGGAGCAGCACGCCTCCAAGATCGCCGCCACCCTGAACAACGCTATCCGGACGGGTAAGCCCTTCATCCAGATCAACGATTCAGGGGGAGCCCGTATCCAGGAGGGCGTTATGTCTCTGGAAGGCTACGGTGCCATCTTCCGGGGAAATATCCTCGGTTCCGGCGTCGTCCCCCAGATCTCCCTGATCCTGGGTCCCTGTGCCGGCGGAGCGGCTTACTCTCCCGCCCTGACGGACTTTGTCTTCATGGTGGACAAGACAAGCCATATGTATATCACCGGACCCAATGTTATCAAGGCGGTAACCGGTGAGAATGTGAGCCATGAGGATCTGGGTGGTGCGGTGGCCCACAACTCAAAGAGCGGGAACGCCCACTTTCTCTGCAAGAGCGAGGAAGAGTGTGTGGAGACCCTGAAAAGGCTGCTCTCCTTTATCCCCTCGTCCAACAAGGAAGAGCCTCCTTTTCAGGAGACCGAAGACGATCCCAACAGGGATACCTCGGAGCTCCTCCATATCATTCCGGGACAGGCGAGCCGGCCCTATGATGTGAGAGACATCATCAGCCTGCTGTTCGACAAGGACTGCCCTTTCCTGGAGGTCCACAAGGAATTCGCCCGCAGCATGGTTGTGGGATTCACGAGGCTGGCGGGAAGATCCGTCGGTGTGATCGGAAATCAGCCTCAGGTTTTTGCAGGAGCCCTGAACAGGGACTCTTCCGACAAGGCCGCCCGTTTCGTCCGTTTCTGCGACGCCTTCGGTATTCCCATCGTCTCACTGGTAGACGTCCCGGGATATATGCCTGGAACCGAGCAGGAGCACGGCGGAATTATTCGTCACGGCGCCAAGCTGCTGTACGCCATTGCCGAAGCCACCGTGCCCAAGCTGGCTCTCGTACTGCGGAAGGCTTACGGCGGAGCCTATATCGGTATGGCCTCCCGGGCCCTGGGATACGATCGTGTCATGGCCCTTCCCATTGCGGAGATCGCCGTAATGGGAGCTTCGGGAGCGGCGAATATCATCTTCCGGAGCGAGATTCAGTCCGCCAAGGATTCGGATCTGATCCGTGAGATAAAGATGCATGAGTATCAGGAGAAGTTCATGAATCCCTTCGCCGCCGCCTCCTATGGAATAGTGGACGATGTGGTAGCTCCCGAATCTGTCAGGAAGGAGCTTATCAGATCTCTTGAGATGACGGCGGACAAGGAAGAAATCCTGCCGAAGAAGAAACATGGGAATATACCGCTATGATATTCAAGAAGAAACGAAAAGACCGTAAAGAAAATAGTTTTGAAAGCCAGGCTGCGGAGATCCGTATCCCCGGTGTTTATTCAGACGCAAGCGTCTGGACAAAGAGAAAGAAGTAGGGGTGCTTTTTTCTCACTCTTATCCTGCCCGCTCTCCTTTTTCGGGGGAGCGGGCTTTTTTGGTTTTTAATATCGCTTTAACATATTATACTGGTCAGGTATTTAAGTTCTTTTTTATCAGATAGGATAAACAAAAAGTGATGAAAGAGCCTGGAAATGGATGATCCTGGAAAATATTGCAACGAGATAAAAGATCAGCTTGACAGAATGCTGACCCACTCCATGTTCAAAGGGGCCCGGCGCTCGTGCAGTTTTCTCCGTTATGTCACGGAGAAAACTCTGAACGGAGAGAGCTATCAGATCAAGGAATTCTCCATAGCCGTGGATGCCTTTGGGCTGGAACCCAGTTTTGATCAGCAGATCGACCCGCGTATCCGTGTAGAAGCCAAGCGTTTGAGAGACCGTCTGGAAAAGTATTATGACGGACCCGGTTCGAAGGATTCGGTTATCATCAGTATGGAGAAGGGGAGTTATGTCCCCCTTTTCAGGATGCGGGGACAGGACGAAGAGGCTCGGGAGACAGAAAGAGGCCGAAAGCCTGATTGCGCAAGTGTGCTGCTGGACGGCCGTTTCCAGCTCAATGTTTCCTTCGAAAACGATGCCGTTTCCCAGGAGCTTTCAGCCCGGCTTTTCCATTTTCAGAATCTTTTTCTGAATTCTCTTTTTGAAAAGAGCGCCATGCCTGCGGACAGCTCTCTGGCAGATATTCTCAGACTTCAGAATGAAAGTCTTTCCTTGGACCTGGAACTTCATTTTCATACCCTGGGACAGCGGATGATCATGGGAGTCCGCCTGAGTCTATCCTCGGGAGGAGTGCTTCTCTTCTATCGTCAGGCGAATCCCGAACTTGAAAATGAAAACAACATTCAACGCGAGGCTGCCATGGAGGCGGATAAATTGCTCGATTTCTGCAGGAGTATAAAGTCATGACAGATATACAGCTGGGAAAGGATATTCTGCCGGCAAGGGTTGCCATAGTAGACGACAGCGAAGATATTCGTGAAATACTGGAAGATATGCTGGCTATTGAGGGTTTTGATGTAGACACCTACTCCAGCTCGGAAAAGGCTCTGCAGGGAGCCGCACTCAATCCTCCCGACCTCTTCCTCCTGGACATTCGGATGCCCGGAATCGATGGCTTCGAGCTCTGCCGTCGTCTGAAAAGGGATGAAAGGACCTCCTCCGTTCCGGTGATATTCATCAGCGGTCTCCTGGGAATAGAGGAAAAGGCTCAGGGATTTGAGGCGGGGGCTTCCGACTATATCACCAAACCCTTTCATAATCTGGATGTCCTGATCCGGGTAAGAACCCATATCATGCTCAGGAAGAACGCTCTGAAACTGGAACGAGTGAACGAAGAGCTGGAAAACAAGGTAGAGGAGAGAACCAGAGAATTGAGACTGGCCAAGGAAGCGGCGGAAGAGGCAAACAGGTCAAAATCCGACTTTCTGGCCAATATCAACCATGAGATTCGAACCCCCCTGAACGGAATCCTCGGTATGCTGAAGATGATGGGGGATCAGACGATGGATGAAGAGTTGGAGATGTTCCACTCCCTGGCCGAGTTCTCAGCCCGGCATCTGGGAGATCTTATCACGGATATACTGGACTACACTCAGCTGGACTCCCACTCCATGCGCTTCCGTTTCGCTTCCTGTGATATGGCGGATTCCCTCGAAAAGGTCTGCAGGCTCCATCGGGACCGGGCAGAATCTAAAGGTCTGACCTTGAAATGGGATATCAGTCCCGAGAGTATCCCCTTTGTAACCGATGAGTCACGGGTTGTTCAGATTGTCAGTAATCTCATTGTCAATGCTATCAAGTATTCCACCAGGGGTACGGTGAGTCTGTTCTGCCGCAAGAGGGATGATCTCCTTGAAATCCGGGTGGAGGATGAGGGTATCGGGATTCCCGAGAACAGGCGGGAGGATATTTTCAGACCCTTTACCCAGCTGGAGTCTCCCTATACCAAGGAGCATGACGGGATGGGCCTGGGGCTTCCCATCAGCAGGAATATTGCCAATGAACTGGGAGGAAGCCTCGATTTTTCCTCCGGGAGCGTGGGTAGCTGTTTTATCCTCACCCTGAAGGAGGCCGGTCCCGAATCCCCCGCCGTCGGAACAGGGGAGGCGGAATCGAATAAAGCGGAAAAAGACGCGTCCGGCCGGACCGTTCTTGTGGTTGAAGATGATGCGATAAACCTCTTCCTTCTGGAGAGCCTTCTGGACGCCCATGGCTGGAATACCATACAGGCCCTGAACGGTGAGGAGGCTCTGGAGGAGCTGGATGCGGAGACTCCCGATCTGGTCCTGCTGGATATGGGGCTGCCGAGAAAGAGCGGCCTTGAAGTTCTGACCTGGATACGGGAGAGGGATGATATGAAAGATCTTCCCGTACTGGCGGTGACGGCCTACTCGGCGGCCGAAGATCTTGCCCGTTTTGAAGCCTCCGGGATTAACGGCGTCATCACGAAACCGGTGAGTGAGGAACTTCTCTTTTCAGAGATCCAGCGTCTGATGAACGCCTAGATTTTCTTTACGCCTGAACATTCGGCCATGAGTTTTTCAATGGCCTCATAGAGGTCTGTAATGCTGTAGGGTTTCTGCAGATACAGGATCCTCGGTTTTTTGATCAGTTCAAGAAGATCTTCTTTGCGGCTGTAGCCGCTGGAAAGGAGTACCGGAAGCTCCGGTCTGATCTTCATCAGTTCCCTGTATGTTTCAGGGCCGTCCATGCCGGGCATGATCATATCCAGGATAACCAGATCAAAGCTCACATTGCTGTTCTTAAAGGCTGTGATCGCCTGCTTCCCACCTTCAAAGAGGGCGACTCTATGTCCCTTATCCCTGAGAGAAAGGCTTAAAAAGTCCCGGATCATGGCTTCGTCGTCTATGATGGCTATATCATAGGGGCCCGTGGTTTCCACATATTCCCCCCCTTTTTCCCTATACGGTACGGCCGCAGTCTCGTCGCCGGAGCAGGGGAAGTAGAGGCTGAATACCGTGCCCTTGCCGGGGGTGCTCTGCACGGTGACGCTTCCGTCATGATCTTTCAGAGTGGAGTAGACCATGGCCAGGCCCATACCCGTACCCTTTCCCTCTTTTTTGGTGGTGAAAAAGGGTTCGAATATCTTGTTTTGTGTTTCCCGGTTCATACCGCTGCCTGTATCTTCCACAGACACCTTCAGATAGTGTCCCGTCTTGATGGCATAACCCTGGAGAGCCACCATCTTGTCATTGGCCGTGATCTTCTGTGTTGTGAAGTAGAGATCGCCTTCTCCCCGCATGGCGTCTCTGGCATTGATGGCAATATTGAGAAGGGCGTTCTGTATCTGGTTGGGATCACCCTGGATAAGGTCGTTGTCGGTCTTCTGATCAAAGTGTATTCTGACGGTTTTCTCCATGCTGTGGGAGAGGAGGTTGATCATGTCGATGATCACCTCATTCAGATGGAGTGAGCGGCTCTCTTTTGTGCCCTTCCGGCTGAAGTTCAGCAGCTGTTTCGTCGTTTCAGAGGCGCGCTCAATGCCTTCAACCAGTTTTCTGGAATATCTCTCTTTCTGGGGATCGTCGATCCCCCTGATCAGAAGGTCTGCGTAACCCATAATACCGGATAGCTGGTTGTTGAAGTCGTGAGCTATTCCCCCGGCAAGCTCGCCGATGGCCTGCATCTTCCTGGCCTGGTTCAGCTGCTCTTCGATGGCAAATGTTTCGGATACATCAAAGCCTATCCCACCGAGGCGGAGTTCTCCTGTGGGAAGGTGGACGGCGAATATGGTCTCCCTGAGCCTCTGCTGGAGGCTCTCGTCCCCCAGAACCGCTTCGTATTCGATCGTTTCAATCTCGCTCTCTCCCGATAAGATACGAGCCTCAGCCATTTTTACCTGCTCCCGGGCTTCTTTGTTTTTAAGGATATCCCGGGGGGCCGGCAGTTCATAATCGGTATGAAGCAGGGCCTTTATGGCGGTGTTGTAGTAGAGAAAGTCTCCCCTCGTATTTTTCAGGTAGGCATAGGCCGGCAGATTGTTCATAAAGGATGTAAACTGTTCCTGGCTCTCTTTCAGTGCGGATTCAGACTCCATCATGGCGGTGATCTGAACTCCCGAGCAGAGAAGGGCACCGGAATCTGCCGGATTGTCTTTTATTCCTTTTATCGTCCACCGGACGAATTCCTTTCGTCCCGCCGGCTGAATTTCCGCAATCACATCGTCAAACTGAAGGGTATCCCGCTTGTATTGGTCTATAATCTCGGAGGGAAGGATTCCCAGGCCCCTTATATTCCGGCCTGTCAATTCATCCCAGGACTTCTCAAGAAAGGAAAGGGCAAATGGATTGACCTGCAGGATCGTTCCCTCACCGTCCAGGATGATGATGATATTCTCTATCTGATCGAAAAGGTTCCGATACCGCCGTTCTCCGGCTCTGATTTCGGCGGCTTTGGACTGGATGAGCTGCCGCATCAGCAGAAGGCTTCCTACAGTCAGTATACCCAGAAAGATAGCCAGGAACAGTACAATCCTGGCCCAGAAGGGGACCATCTCCTGTCTCAGCTCTTTTCCCACCAACCAGCGGTTGATCGCTTTAAAGTAGATCGAGTCCTTATCGGACTTCCATTCCTTCAGAAGTCTGTCCACATCCTCAAGAAGCCCGGTATTTTCACCCTTTTTAACGGTGAAATAGATGGAGAAGGGGGAGTAGAGGATCAGACTCTCCGCAAGCTCATAGTCCTCTCTGTTTCTCAGACCGAAGTGCTGGGGGGCGGCTCCCGCATCAACCTCTCCCCTTTCCACGGCTGTGAACACGTCATGATGGGTGGCATACTCTTTTATCCTGAAACTGATGCCGAACGAGTCTGCCGTCCTGATCAGGTTGATACCGCTTATATCATTTTTCATGACCCCCACGGTCTTGTCCCGAAGGTCGTTGATATTCCGGATCGTACTGCCGGGTGGTATAAACACCTGTCCCCACAGCTCCATGGTGGCTTCTTTGCCGAAGTCCATGGATTTTTCCCTTTCCGCCGACCGGGCGACCGACATCATCAGATCTATCTCACCGCTTTGCAATCTTTCCAGCCCCTGGGACCAGCTGCCTTCCACATAGCGGACCTTCCAGCCCGACTGGCCGGCGATTTCCTGAATCAGGTCGGGGTGGAATCCCGCAGCCTGTCCGGAATCGTTGATAAAGTTGATCGGTTCGAAGGGGAAGATGCCTATACGTACGACCCTCTCTCCGTTTTTCTGATTCTGGGAGGCGAGGGGAGAAAGGATGAATGCAATAAAAATAAATACGCTGAGAAGTCTGCAATTGTACATGACAGTCCTTATTATAACATATAGACCGTCGGGGTATACTGTTTTCGGCAGAAAAATATACGAGACTTTATTCAGGTTCTCAAATGATAAATCCTGATCTCCTGCTATTTTCGTCATCTTCCGAAGCGTCCTTCTCTGAAGTCTCATGATTCATTGATTTTCGGAGCCTGTGGAGAACGGCTTCCCCTTCTGTCCGGTTTTTAACGAAAGCTTTTTTACATTCAGGGCATATCCCGTGAGAATCGATGGAGGCGTCGCTATGATCTGTAACTTGTCCGCACCATGCGCATTTTACCGACATGATTCTACTATAATGCCTATTTTCATATTTCGTGAGTAGCATTTGAGGCGTTACTGTTACATCCCTTGTTTCATTTCTCAGTGTGCCGGAGGGGCCTTCAGCAGCTTTTCAAATTCTCCGGCTCTGAGAGGTTCGGAGAACAGAAAGCCCTGGAAACGGTTGCAGCCCTCCCTGATCAGGATATCGAGCTGCTCTTCGGTCTCCACTCCCTCTATGATCAGGTTTTTCCGCCGATTGTCCGCCAGATGAATGATCATCTTGAGGAAACTCAGGCTGTCTGGCTCATGATGGAGGTCGTCAATAAAGGATTTATCCAGCTTCAGGACATCAGCCGGAATGTTTTTCAGATAGCAGAGGCTGGAATGACCGGTTCCGAAGTCATCCATGTAGATCTGGAAGCCCCTATCCCTGAGCTGGTTCATTCGCATGATGGCCTGATCCGGGTCCTTCATGGTTTCAGATTCCGTGATCTCCAGGTGCAGGTATTCGGGCGAGAGATCTCCCGCCTGGGCAAGGGCTGCTTCCAGAACGGCCGGAAGATCATCGTTGGCATATTCCCGGGCCGCCAGATTGACAGAGGTATAGATGCCGTAATCCCGGCTCCAGCTGCTGATCTGTTTGCTGGTCTCAAATAGTATCCATTTGGAAAGGGCGGATATGATGCCTGTTTCTTCGGCCAGGGGGATAAACTCTGAGGGGCCCACAAGGCCCCTTTCGGGATGGTTCCAGCGGACCAGGGTTTCACATCCGCAGATTCTCCGTCTCTCATCCACGATGGGCTGATAGTAGAGCTCGAATTCCTTCTGATCGATAGCCCTGTGGAGCTCGTTCCTCATCTGTATCCGGGTTATGATTTTGTTTTGAACCTTGTTGTCAAAGAGTCTGAACTCCCGGCCCTCGTGCAGGGCGGCGGCTAGGGCCTTGGATGCACTGGAAACCAGAGAGTTGTAGTCCTGTCCGTCCTCCGGGGATATGGCGATGCCTATGCTGCAGTTCATACAGATGGTGTCTTCCTTATTCCTGTAGGGAACGGTGACCGCATTCAGGATCTTCTGAGCGACGATAACAGGCTCTTCCACATCCTTTATCCCGGTAAGGAGAACGGCAAGTTCACTGCCGTTGAAACGGAAAACATAGTCCGTGGTCCTCAGACAGTCCTTGATGCGGATTCCCGTATTCTCAAGAAGCATATTTCCTATAGTGATTCCCTGTTCCAGGCTGATGCACTGATAGTTGTTTACCGAAAGGATCAGCAGAGCCTTGTTCTTTTCCGTTTTCGAACGCTTGGCCTTTTCCAGTTCCATATCCAGGATAATCTCCAGGGAACGGTTATTGAACAGACCCGTCACCAGATCCCTGAACTCATAGTTCAGGAGCCTGGATTCTATCTCACCGAGTTTTGTAATGTCATGGTTGAAGACCAGTACATGACTGATATCGTTGTCCTTCATCTTGTAGGGATAGTAGGATACATGGACATAACGCCAGCTGAGGCCGAATTCAAAGCGCTCCACATAGTGGACCTCTTCTCCCGCAAAGCAGCGGTCCAGATAGGGCTTGATGACGCTGTTGAATTTCTCTTCTCCCCAGATCTCCGCTACGGAGGCATTCAGAATCTCTCCCCGTGACAAATTCTTTCCCGTACAGTAGGAGTCGTTCACCACTTTATAGCGGTAGTCCCTTCCTATCAGGGTGATCATGTCACTTGCCGTGTTGATAATGTATTCGTAAAGATTTTCCGAATTGCCCATATGATTTCATTATAATGCGTTCCGCCGAAATTGCACCAAGAGTAAAAGAGTATTTATCAATATTTTGTTGAAAATTCCGCGATATAGAGTCTATTTCATTACAGGGGTGCACTGTGCTAGAATGGTATATCCTTTCATAAATCAGGAATTATCATGCAAGCAAAGATTATTTACACGAAGACGGATGAGGCACCGGCCCTGGCAACACGCTCACTTCTGCCGGTTATTTCAGCATTTACCGCTGCGGCGGGGATTCGGGTTGAAACCAGGGACATCTCTCTGGCCGGCAGGATTATCGCCGTATTCCCCGAATATCTGACTGAGGAGCAGAGGATCAGCGATGATCTGGCTGAACTCGGCAGCCTGGTTCACCGGAACGATGCCAATATTATCAAGCTTCCCAACATCAGCGCTTCCATACCTCAGCTCAAGGCTGCGGTTGCCGAACTGCAGGCTCTGGGCTATGCACTGCCTGATTATCCCGAGGCGCCTGAGGACGATAAAGAGAAAGAGATCAAGGAGCGTTACGACAGGGTTAAAGGAAGTGCGGTGAATCCTGTTCTCAGAGAAGGGAACTCCGACAGACGCGCCCCCGCATCGGTCAAATCCTATGCCCGGAACAATCCCCACCGCATGGGGGAGTGGTCTTCCTCCTCCGCCTCCCATGTGGTTTCCATGAGGGAAGGGGATTTCTACGGTAGTGAAAAATCCATTACCCTGGAAAAAGAGTGCAGGGCTCAGATCCTTTTTCGCAGTGCCGCCGGGGAACAGACTGTCCTGAAAGCGGATCTGACTCTTGAGGCGGGAGAAATCGTCGATGCCGCCGTTATGAGCCGCAATGCGCTGCGTAGCTTTCTAAAGACCCAGAAAGAGGATGCCCGTCAGAAGGGAGTCCTTTTCTCCCTCCATCTCAAGGCCACAATGATGAAGGTTTCCGACCCTGTTATCTTCGGTCACGGGGTTTCCGTATTCTTTGAGGATGTCTTTGAAAAATATGCCGAAGATTTTTCGGCTCTAGGTGTGAATCCCAATAACGGCCTGGGGGATCTTTTCCACAGGCTGGAATCCCTGCCTGCCGATAAAAAGGCTGCCGTCGAGGCAGATCTGAAGGCCGCTCTGGAAGAGGGGCCCGCCCTGGCCATGGTGAATTCCGATAAGGGAATCACCAACCTCCATGTGCCCAGTGATGTGATCATCGATGCCTCCATGCCCGCCGCCATCAGGACTTCCGGCTGTATGTGGAACTCTGACGGTAAGCTTCAGGAAACAAAGTTTATCATCCCCGACCGCTGTTACGCCGGTGTTTATGATACGGTTATCAGGGACTGTAAAGCCCGGGGCGCCTTTGACCCGTCGACCATGGGAAGCGTCTCCAACGTGGGGCTTATGGCCCGCAAGGCCGAGGAGTACGGCTCCCATGACAAAACCTTTATCCTGCCCGAAGCCGGCAGGGTGGAGATTAGCGCTGCAGACGGTACGGTGCTGCTCAGCCAGGACGTGGAGGCCGGGGATCTGTTCAGGGCCTGTCAGGCCAAGGATGAGCCCGTCCGCGACTGGGTGGGACTGGCAGTCAAGCGCGCCCGGGCGACGGGCTCTCCCGCCGTCTTCTGGCTGGACGGAAACCGGGCCCATGATGCCCGTCTGATAGAAAAGGTGAAGGCCTGTCTTCCCGAACATGACACTGAGGGACTGGATATCCGGATTCTCTCTCCCGAAGAGGCCACCCAGTTCTCTCTGGATCGCATCCGAAAAGGCGAGGATACCATCTCTGTTACCGGAAATGTTTTGCGTGACTATCTGACCGACCTCTTCCCCATCATGGAGGTGGGGACCAGCGCCAAGATGCTTTCTGTGGTTCCTCTTATGAAAGGGGGCGGTCTTTTCGAGACCGGAGCCGGAGGTTCGGCCCCCAAACATGTGCAGCAGTTTGTCTCCGAGGGGCATCTGCGCTGGGATTCTCTGGGAGAATTCCTGGCTCTGGCCGTATCCCTGGAGCATCTGGCCGCGGTATTCAGCAATCCCCGGGCGGGTGTTCTCTCATCGACTCTGGATGAGGCGACGGCTCAGCTTCTTGAAAACAGAAAATCCCCCTCCCGAAAGGTAAATGAGCTGGATAACAGGGGCAGTCATTTCTACCTCTGCCTCTACTGGGCTCAGGCCCTGGCCTCTCAGGATCATGACAGCGAATTGAAAAAAATGTTCCTTCCTCTGGCGGAGGAACTGGCTCGTAATGAAAAGGTCATCAATGATGAACTTCTGGCCGCCCAGGGAGGTCCTGTGGATATGGGCGGATACTACATGCCCGATGACGGAAAGGCCGATGCGGCCATGCGGCCCAGCCCTGTCTGGAATGCACTGATTGACAGCTTTAACTCCTGATGCACCCTTTTAATGCCTCCCTCCTGTTTTTCTTACTGGTCAAAAAGGGAGAGAGGCGTTATTCTGGATATCATTGAAACGATATTTCAAAATTGGAGTTAATAAATGAAAAAGCTCGCCTCCATATATGAAAAGGCGGACTACGAGGTCCGTTTGAAAGCCCGTGTCATCTTTTTTATCCAGATTCTGGGAGTCTTGCAGATGGCCCTTTCCGGTATCTTCCGGCTCACCGTGGCTGAGACGGTGCAGGGCCTGGTCTTTCTCGTTGCGGCTCTTGTCTTCGTTTTCAGCATATCCCTGCTGCTGCGGGGGCGATTCGACCGTTCCTGTACCATCTTTATCACAGTTCTGTTTCTTATGGCGGTGGTGCAGACCTTTATGAGAAGCCATATCTCAGAGGGGGCCTTTATCCGTTTTGCCCTTATTCTGACCATGCTGAATCTTATCGCCGCCTTTTTCCTGAGAAGCACGCGATATCTTCTGTTTATCTCTTCCGGCTCTTTTACAGCCTATGCCGTCTATGTTCTGAAAATCTATCTGGAGGGCCGTTCGGGCGATCAGGGCAAGTTTCTGGGAGAGCAGATAGCCATGGTGACGGCTGTCTATCTTATCGGCCTTGTTCTTATTGTCTCGGAGAAGCGGCTTTTCAATGCCGTCACGAACGATGCCCTCAAAAAATTTGAAGAGAGCGAGGATCACAGTCAGAGAATGATAGAGCTGGTCAGCTCCGTTTCCGAGCAGATCGATAAAACCGAGGTCCTGAAAGAGGCGGCCGATGAAACCGGTATGGCCGTAGACCTGATCGAAAAAAGGGCCGGAAACATCCTTGAGGCCCTGGGGAATCTGAATGAGGGCTTCAGCAGTACCGGCAGTGCTCTGGATGCTATAGGCCGGAGCCTGGAAGAGCTCAAGAACAATGCCAATAACCAGTCTGCCAATGTCACCCAGTCCAGTGCGGCCATCGAGGAGATGGTGGCATCCATTAAATCCCTGTCCCAGAACGTCCGCAACAGGAAGGACAGTGTGGAGAGTCTGATAGAAACTTCACGGGGGGGAGAGCAGGTTATGCAGGATACGGAGAACTCATTCAAGACGGTTATCGATCAGATCGGAAGTATCCGGGATATGACCAGCCTCATAAGCGGTATCGCCGCCAGAACGAACCTCCTGGCCATGAATGCGGCTATTGAAGCGGCCCATGCCGGCGATGCGGGCCGTGGATTTGCCGTCGTGGCCGATGAGATACGGAAACTCGCTGAAAGCAGCGCCGCCAACACAAAGCAGATATCCGATAATCTGAATGTGATGATCAATTCCATAGAGAAGACGGGAACTCAGGTGAGGATGTCGGGAGAATCCTTCCGGGAGATCCGCCATGAGGTCGACCAGGTGGCCCGGGTTATGGAAGATATCCATACGGGGATGGATGAACTGAATACGGGGAGTGAAGAGATTCTGAAAACTACAAGCAGTCTGAACGGACTGACAGTCAGCGTTATGGACAGTGTTCTGGATGTGGACGGTGACAAAAAGACCATAGACAGTAATCTTGAGCGGAACTCGTCGCTATCGGACGATCTCGGCAGGGTGGCCCAGGAGATTCAGAAGGATGCCGTTGAGATCAGAAAAACCAGCGATCGTGTTCTGGATACCGCCGGTACTCTGGCCGCCCAGTCCGCTGAGCTGAAAAAGGAAATTCTCTGATCCGAAGCCGGCCCGGCGGCTCTCTTATGAGACGGCGTCCGGTCCGCCGGGAGACGCTCCGTCATCCCGTTAGGGATTGTGGACAAAGTGCTCGCTGTTGCCCAGCATGAGAGACTCTATGCTGTGTTTTTTTCCTACTCCCATGAAATCCACCTTCCAGATCTCTCCGTTATTGGGGAAGCCCTCCGGGTAGAGGGGGAGAGTGTTTTCCAGTACGGCTCTGATAAGGCGAAAGGTGACGGCATGAGTCACAATCAGAATATTTTCGTCTGAGGCGGGATCCATATCGGAGAAAAAGGACTTAACCCTCTCGGCAATCATTCTGTAGGATTCACCTCCGCCCTCGGGTACCCAGTCCCAGCGGCGAGAGGTCTCCGTTTCGTATTGAGCCTCCTCCTTCACCTGATCATAGGTCATTCCGGAATAACGTCCCAGGTCCTGTTCGGAAACCCGTTCGTCCTCTTCCACAGACAGCTTGAAGCGTGCGGCAAAGGATGCGGCAGTCTGTTTTGCCCTGATCAGGGGGGAGGATATGATCCTGTCGATGCTGAACTCGGCGGCCAGCTCCCTGGCAATCAGATCGGCATCGGCCTTTCCTTCGGTCGTAAGAGGAAAGGGGAGGCGGCTGGCCATAATCCTCTCTTTATTGGCCTCACTCTGTGCATGTCTTATCAGATACAGCTTTCCCATAGATCCTCCGGGCAGTCATTTCTTCTGTAATTCAATTTTAGCGGATTTGTTCTGCCGGGCCAAGAGCTCTCAGCCCTCGCCGGGATCCTGCAAATTGAGTGAAGTTTCAGACTGATCTTTGACAACCGGTACTACAACGCAGTAGTATTAGATATACAAGAAACAGTTCTCTCCGACTGTCAAAGAAAGGGGCAGGGTGTAATACCCTCCTAAGGAAGATATAATGAAGATCCTGATTGTTGATGACTCCAGGGCAGCGCGGATGCTGCTGAAATCCATACTGGGAGATTACAGTTCTCCCGTCAATCTTTTGGAAGCCGGTAATGGCGTTCAAGCCCTTGAATCTTATAAAAAGGAAAATCCCGATCTCGTGTTCCTGGATCTGACCATGCCCGAAATGGATGGTTTCGAGGCCCTGGAGAAGATAAAGACTCTGAATTCCGAGGCAAGAGTTATTATCCTTACGGCGGATGTGCAGCAGAAATCGGTGGAGCGCTGTCTGGGCCTGGGGGCCTGGAAGGTGCTGAAAAAACTCCCGGACAAGGCCACCATATACTCAATCCTCGGTGAGAGAGAAGCGGAACTGTATTGATGAAGAGTGACAGCGTTCTGACAGAAATGGAACTGGATGCTCTCCAGGAGACCATGAATATTTCTTTCGGTTCGGCAGCTGCCGATCTTGCCGAGATTATGGATATCTTTATTCAGCTTACCGTTCCTAAAATCTCTGCCGTACAGGTTTCTGATCTGCCGGGAATCCTTGAAAAAAATATCAATGATTTCCACTCCTGCAGTATTGTTGAGCAGCAGTTTCACGGTGACTTCGGAGGAATGGCATTCCTTGTCTTCCCCCACGGAGACGAGATGGAACTGATCTCCTACTTTCAGCATCCCGGCACTCAGAGTTTTCAGTCCGACGATCTTATCGATCTGGAGAAAGAGGTGCTCCTGGAGGTCGGCAATATTCTGATAGGAGCCTGTATAGGCCGTATCTTTGAGCTGCTGGACAGCCGTATCTCCTACTCTCCGCCCCTGGTGCTGAAGGGGCTGGATTTCGACAGTTCACTTCTGAATACGGAGACTCAATCACAGGACCTGACCATCATGATGAAAACTTTCTTCAGTTTTGAAGACAGGAATACCAAAGGTTATCTTTTCCTGGTAAACAGTAACGAATCCATTCCCCATCTGAAAAAAGCGTTGAAGCGATTTCTGGGAGAGGATTAGAATTGATGAATAAACAGGTTCTTGATGTTCTGAATCAGGGGATTATCATACTTGATGCCCAGTATATCGTACAGGAATGGAACAGCTGGATGGAGATCAACAGCGGACTCAAGAGACGGGATGTCGTGGGTACCAGCCTCTTCAATCACTACCCCGATCTGAGTACTCCCAGTTTTACGCGGAGTTTCAAGTCGGTTCTCCGCTTCGGCAACTATATTTACTTTTCCCAGAAACTCCACCGTTATCTCTTCCCTTTCAAGCTCAGCGGAGTGTTCTCCCAGTATTTTGAGTATATGCAGCAGAGCTGCACTATGACGCCGCTCCGGGATGAGACGGGACAAGTCAGTAATATCGTCGTTTCAGTACAAAATGTGACCGAGAGCGTCTACCTGGAGCAGAACCTCAAACTGCTGACCCAGCAGGACAGCCTGACGGGTATCTACAATCGACGCTTTCTGGACAGGCGGCTGGAAGAGGAGTTCAAGCGTTTCCGGAGGAGCGGACGTCGCTTCAGCCTTCTTATGATTGACATCGATAACTTCAAGATGGTGAACGATACCTACGGGCATCAGTTCGGCGACCAGGTTCTCAAGGTGATCGCCCGCCTCTGCTCCGATGAGGTCCGGGGCAGCGATATCGTGGCCCGCTTCGGAGGTGAGGAGTTTTCCATAGCCCTGATGGACTCGTCCTCAGAGGGAGCCGTCTCCTTTGCCGAGCGTTTGAGGAAATCAATTGAGAGCTGTAAGGTGACCACCGGGACGGGAGAATCTGTCAATGTGACCGTAAGCATCGGCGTGGATGAGGTGAGTGAGAAACGGGATTCCTGGGAAGAGATTCTCGGGAATGCGGACGCCGCCCTTTATGCGTCAAAGAAGAAAGGGAAAAACTGCGTGACCCTCTACGAACCCTCGCTGGATAAAGGGGCTGCCGAAGAACGGAGAGCCAAGCGCAAAGGCGATTAGTCCTCCGTCCTTCTGAAGATCAATCTGTTTCGCTAATCTTCCTTACACTCCGGTTAAAGAGATTTAATCTCTTCCTGCGCCTTGTCAAAACCCATAAGGGTCGCATCAGAGGGTTTCCCGGTAAAAAGACTCACAATGACTACGGCAATGAACGCCAGGATAAAACCGGGAAGAAGTTCGTAGAAGTACTCCCCTTCGATGCTGATGTAGTTCTTGACCACAAAGATGGTGAGTGAACCGACAATCATTCCCGAAAGAGCTCCCGCCCAGGAGGTTTTCCGCCACAGAAGAGAGAGGAGGATAACGGGACCGAAGGCGGCTCCGAATCCGCCCCAGGCGTATCCGACCATATTCAGAATATTTCCGGAATCTGTAGATGCAATCAGGAAAGCCAGAAGGGCGAAGCCCACGACTCCCATGCGGCTGATCCACTCCTTTTTCCTGTCATCCATTCTCCGGATGGGGGGGATGTCCTCGGTCAGGGAGGAGGTGAGAACCAGAAGCTGTGAGTCTGCCGTAGACATAACCGCCGCCAGAACCGCGGCCAGAACGAATCCTCCGAATACAGGGTTGAAAAGGGCCGATGTCATGGCCAGGAAGATCCGCTCGCTGTTGGCGTCGGGACCGCTCATTCCCTCCATGGGGGAGACGGCGTTATAGCCTATACCGATAAGTCCTATGGCCGTGGCCAGAATCAGACAGATAACCATCCAGGAGATCCCCACACGGCGGGCACCGGCTACGGATTTAACATCCTTGATCCCGATGAATCTGGTCAGGATATGGGGCTGGCCGAAATAGCCGAATCCCCAGGCCATCAGGGAGATGGCGGTAATCCATCCGGTGGAGAAGTGAAAGGCTTCGGGATTGATGGCGGCGATATCCACGCCCGAACCGGTGATGGCGAAGAAGCCCAGCAGACAGCAGAACAGCAGGGCTGCCAGCATCAGAAGTCCCTGAATCAGGTCGGTCCAGCAGACAGCCATATATCCGCCCAGAAAGGTGTAGGACACCACCACCAGGGTCGTGACGATAAGTCCCACTTTCTCACTGGCTCCGAAGGTATGGGCGAAAAGAAGGGTTCCTCCCTTGAGACCGGAGGCCACATAGAGGGTAAAGAAGAAAAGAATGACCAGTGTGGAAACAACCTGAATGATCCCCTTCTGGTCGTCGAATCGCTTGCCCAGATAACCGGGGATGGTTACAGCCCTGTAATAGCCGGTGGCAGAACGCAGACGGCCGGCTACGATCAGCCAGTTGAGGTAGGCGCCTATACTCAGCCCCAATGAGATCCATACACCTTCGATAAGACCGCTGGCGAATACGGCTCCGGGCAGTCCCAGCAGAAGCCAGCTTGACATATCCGAAGCTCCCGCCGAAATGGCGCTGGTGACGGGGCCCAGGGTTCGGCCTCCTATCAGGAAGTCCTCGTTGGTCTGGGTTTTTTTCATGGATATGTAACCGACTCCGAGCATAAGGAGCAGATACAGTCCGAACTGGATGTAGAAAATCACGTTCACCGTCCTTGTATCTCATTATTGAAATAACGAATAATTAATAGATTTGTAATGTATGGAAATGATACGGGATAGGAGAGTTCTAGTCAATTGTTGCTGTATATTTATACAATCCGAGCCCCGTCACGGGGGCTTTATTGCATAATCTTGTTTAAAGATGCGGCGCGCAGGCCCAGGCTGTGACGGACATGGTGTCCCCGATATTGACGGTATAGTGCGCCTCTCCTTCGGGAATAAGGATACAGTCCCCCTTGTGCAGCTCATGGACCTCCTGCAGATCAGGCAGATGGATGGCCACACGGCCCTCAATGACATAGCAGGTCTCGTCGGCACCCCTGTGTCCCTTGTCCAGACAGGCCTTCTGACCGGGAAGAAGAGTGCTGGTCGCAAAGATCAGCTTATCCGTATGAAAGTATACCTTGGTAAACTCATCTCCTTCCAGAAGATTTTTTGTATCGTTATAACGAACAAGTTTCGTACTCATTTTTTATGACTCTCCTTTTCCAGTTCTCTTACTTTTCTGTCGATCTGATTGACCCGGTACTCTATGGAATTGAGTATCCAGAACTGAAAATGACTGACCTTATGGGCATTATTCATCATCCAGATAATCTTGATCGAAAGGAAAAGGAGTCCTACCTCCAGAGAGACGAAGGGAGGTAGAAAATGGGTGGTCACCTCAAGGATAAAAAAGGTAAGGACCACAACCAGAAATCCCATATTAACCAGCTTCTCCCTCCGGGCGGAACGACTGCCGCCCAGATTCCCGAGGATCTGTTTTACCCTTTCCTTCTCTTTTTTGAACTCCTCCAGCTCCCTGGCCAGTTCCTTTTCTCTATCGCTCACGTGCTTCGACTTTTCCACTTTTCCCTCCTGCCTGCGGATACTTTGGCATGTCATGGAAAAATTGTCAAAAACATCCGTTTTTATTCCTCTTAAAAAACAGCGTTGTATAAATGAGAAAAAATCACATCTCTGTAACGGTTACAGCTCATCTGTTACATTCCCGGAAAGGGGTAATAGGCCTATTCTAAACATGTGATCAGTTAAATAAACAGCTGATCCCGGGGGGAAGAGATGTTTAAGAATACCAAACTTCGTACAAAGCTATTAGTCAGTTTTTCCTTGTTGGTCGTCTTTACGGCGGCGGTCGGTTATATGGGGATTCGGGGGATCGAACAGATCAACTATCAGAACCGGATAAGCGCTCTGGTCAACCGCTGCCTGGTGGACTCCCAGGATGCCCAGGCCGCCTCCCTGCGTTATATCATTTACAAGGATAAGAGCTATGTGGATAGCGCTGCCGAGGAGGCTGGCAATGTTATTACACAGGCGGAAGAGGCCGAGAGCCTGATGCTCAGTGACAAGAACAAGGTTCATACCCAGAGTCTTATCAAGGCTATGACTAACTACAAAGCCCTGAATAATGAATATTATGAAATTGAGATGGCCATCAGCGAGGCGGGAACCATAAGGGCCGCCGCAGCCCAGGAGGTTCTGGCCGACGTTATTTCCGCCATCGACTATGCCCGGGACAGGATCCGGGAACAGGGCCGGAGGGGAGAAATTACCCGGGACTCCGTAGACAGGTTGAGCCATCTTCAGAATATGCGCAATGCCGTCAACCGTTACCGTGTCGCCGCCTACAAGTATATGCAGGCACTGAGCGATGCAGAAAGAGAGACCCTTGCAAAGGTGTGGGATGCCGAGATTGCCGAGGTGGAGACTCTGGTGGAAGAAGGGCTTGCTCTTTTCAGTGATGCCGGGATTCTCAAGACTCTGGAACACAGTCGCAAGAGCATCGACGTATACAGGGATAATGTGAAAATCTTCAGAGATCTTCAGGCCACCCAGTTCGAGGTTCAGAAAAACCAAAAGGCCGAGGCCGGAATCGTAATGTCCTCCGCCCGTGAGGTCAGGGACGGAGTCAATGCGTTTGTAGCCAGCGTCACCCGACGGAATATCGTGCTGGCTGTGGCTCTGACCATCGTGGCCGCCCTTATCGGCATCTCCGTTGCCATTGTCCTTACCCGTGCTATAGCCCTCCAGCTGGGAGGCGAACCCTTCGAGATCGAAGATGTCGCCAGTGAGATTGCCCGGGGAAATCTGGATATCTCCTTCCCCGAGAGGAAGCTGACGGGAGTCTTCTCCTCTATGAAGGATATGAGCGACCAGCTGACCATGATCGTCACCGATATCGTATCCGCTGCCGATCAGGTGGCCGGGGGAAGCGAGCAGATCTCCTCCTCCGCCCAGGAAATATCTTCCGGCACAAGCGAGCAGGCTTCCAATATGGAAGAGGTTTCCGCATCGGTGGAAGAACTCAGCTCCAACATACAGCAGAATACGGACAATGCCCAGCAGTCCAATATCATGACCAAGCAGGTCAGTCAGGAGTCTAAAGTGGGCAGCGAAGCGGTCAATGAAACTGTGGATGCCATGAAGGATATTGCCGAGAAGATTTCGGTTATCGAAGAGATCGCCAGAAGTACGAATATGCTGGCCCTGAATGCCGCCATCGAGGCAGCCCGGGCGGGAGATGCGGGCAGGGGATTCGCCGTTGTGGCCACAGAAGTTCGTAAACTGGCCGAATCCAGCGGCGCCGCGGCCAAGGAGATCACCGAGATTACCCGAAGCAGCGTCAGCCGGGCCATGGAGGCTCAGGAGAAGATAGACGGCATCCTTCCGGCAATGCAGAAAACCGCCGATCTGGTGGAAGAGATCACCATGGCCAGCCAGGAACAGAATCGGGGTGCCGAACAGATCAATACGGCCGTCGTACAGCTGGATACGGTGATACAGCAGAACGCTTCGGCTTCGGAGGAGCTGGCCTCCATGTCCGAAGAGCTGATGAGCCAGGCTCAGTCCATGAGAGAGACCATTGCCTATTTCAAAACCAGAGAGAGCCACTCTTTTCTGCCTGCTTCCGATTCCGAAAATTCCCGGGACGCCATGGGAAAATCATCCCCCCGGCTCTTAGGTCTGGCTTCTTCCGTGATCAACGGCGGCAACGTCGGAATAAACTCAGATACCGAAGGATTCGAAGAGTTCTGATCATTACTTTATCCCCCTTGTTACGGGGCCGTCATCGTAGGTGTACGGGGCGGCCCCGTCCTTTTTTTTATATTCCCGGCATTGTCGGGGACGGAGTCATCCCTGCCTTGACCCTCTCTTTGAACAGGAGTGGGGAGATCCTTACATACCAGGCGGAAAGCTGAATCTGTATGATATATCCCAGAGCGATAATCAGGGCGATTCCCGAGCCCTCCCTGCCGAAAGAGGTCATGGCGATGGCCAGGGCTATGGAAAGGTTCCTGAGTACGGTTCCATAAACCAGGGCCAGCCCGTCTTCCCTGTTAAAAAACAGTCTGGCAATCAGGGTGCTCAGACCCATATTGATAAGATAGAGGGCCAGAAGCGGAGGAATCAGTCCTGCAAAGGAGAGGGGATCGGCCATCACGGCTTCGGCCTTGAGAGCCATCGCAATAAATACAATGGTCAGCACTCCCAGGGTGGAGAAGGGGGGGAAACGTTTTTTTATTGTTTCATTCCAGACCTTCATTCCGTGTTTTTTTACAAGCAGATACCGGGTCAGCGCTCCAAGGAGCATGGGGAGGACGACGATGAAGAGAATCTGGCTTATAATCCGGGCCGAGGGGATCGTTACTTCCGCACCCATAAGCAGCTTTATATAGACCGGGGTGAGGAGGGAGCCCATTATCAAGCCGAAAATGGTCATCTTTACGGCGGCTTCCATATTGCCCCCCGACATCCCTGTCCAGGAAATGGTCATGCCCGAAGTGGGCAGAAGAGAGACCAGCAGAAAGCCCAGGGCAAGCCAGGGATTCTCAGCGAAAAACACCCTCCCCAGAGCATAAGCGATGAAGGGAATTATGGTAAAGTTGATCAGCTGGGTTACGATTTGAAGCTTCAGTCCGCCCCGTTCTACAATCTTTTTGAACTGCATGGTAACCATCATGGGGAATACCATCAGAAAGGTTACGGGGAGGATCAGAGATTTCAGAAACGATACATCGGGAATCAGCAATCCTGTGAGGAATCCTGCGGCCATAAACAGAGGAACCGTCCAGCCCAGATGTTTCTGGATAATATTAAGAAATTTAAACATATTTAATCCTTTATATATTAAAATCCATTAGAATATATCCGAATTGTATTAGTCTGGTCAAATATATTTTGGCAACAATATATGAAAAAATATATTTATTCATATTTCGTTTACATTAAGGGAATAGAGTTTGTATATACAGTATTTCGGAGGATCGATATGAAAAAAACAATGATGTTTGTTCTGATGTTAAGTTCTATGGTTTTCACTCTTTTCGCTGCGGAGATCGGTTCGGCTGCCGCCGAGGGGCAACGGAATCTCTCTCTGGAGGAGATGCTGCGCTACGCTCTTGAAGATGAATATATGGCTCTGGCAGAATATGAGGCCCTTATGGATGAGTTCAAACTCGATCGTCCCTATTCCAATATAGCCGAATCGGAGAAACAGCATATCTCCTATCTGGAGGAACTCTATACATCCCATGATATTCGGATTCCCATGGTCGAGACAGAAGGACATGTAGTCCTGCCCTCTTCTTCCTCCGAAGCCGCGGCGCTGGGGGTCGACGCTGAAGTGAGAAACATCGCCATGTATGAGCAGTTCCTTGACCAGGAGCTGCCTGAGGATGTGAGAGAGGTCTTTACTTTACTGAAAAGGGCTTCGGAGAATCATAAGCGGGCCTTTGAACGGCAGCTTGAAGCAGGGACAAGACGCGGCAGAGCGCGGAGCTGATCAATTCACAAGCTGCCGTTGTCAAGTGAAAACAGAGGGAAACCGGGTCGGGTATGCATACTCAACCCGGTTTTTCTGATGCCGGATGTCCCAAAAGAAATCAGGACTCTGAAGAGGATTTCGGCTTCAGGATTGATCTTCCCCTGTCCTGTGAAGATAGATTCTGTGGTAGGGCAGGGCCGTCAGAAGGGCTCCGCCTATGATATTTCCCGCTGTTACGACAAGGATGTTCAGTACACCCCGGCTCAGGGTAAGACCGGCCAGGGATTCTCCTGACAAGACCTGGCGGATAAGAGCCGCCGGAATAAAATACATATTGGCTATGCTGTGTTCGAATCCCGAGGCTACAAAGGCCATAACTGGAAAGAAAATTCCCCATATCTTACCGTTTATATCCTGAGCCGCTATGGCGCATATCACGGCCAGACAGACGAGCCAGTTGGCCAGTACGCCTCTGATAAGCATCTCCAGGGGGCTAAGGCTGCATTTGGATGCGGCAATAGCCATAGCCGTCTCTCCCACATTCCCTTTCAGAAGTCCCGATCCCCCGGCAATTAGCAGGGCCAGGAGAAGAGCGCCTGCAAGATTGGCCGTCCAAACAAGGATCCAGTTCCGCAGCATTCCCTGCATGGTTATTCTTTTTTCCAGAAGGGCCAGGGGCATCAGGCAGTTCCCTGTAAAAAGCTCTGCTCCGGGGATAAGCACCAGCATAAGACCTACGCTGAATACGGCTCCGGAAAGTAGCTTCTTCAGCCCGTAGAGGACCGGTTCTCCCCCTGCGGTCCAGCCTGTGGAAACCACCGTAGCCAGATGGGCGGCAAGGGCAATGTAGCAGCCGGCCAGAAATCCCAGAAGAAGCAGCCTTTCCGTGCTGCGGGAGGCTTTCTTTATTCCTGCGGAGACGAGACCTTCGCTGATCTCGGGAGGGGTGAAAAATGATTTCATAGGATTTTTCCTTTCCTTGGAAGAGTGAGCATTAAAGAGAACAGTGTAGGGGAGGAGTCTCATACTGTAAAGACAAAAAAAGCTCAGCTTTTCGTCTCCACAGCGACGGCAAATGGTCCGGAGATCCTGGCGCATAGCGCTCTGACCGCCCTGCTTTCTGAGAGGCCTCGCTCAGGCCTGGCGGCAGATATGACAGCAACGCGTCATCGGGAAGCCCCTTATGCACTGCCGATTCCGTTTCACGGGTGTCTGGTCTGTTCCCTTCATTGTGAAGTTCTAACTGGACATCTTTTTAAGTTTGGCAGAATGAGGACGACGGCGCAGCGCATTGTGTCGCTGTTGGACTTCTGGCTTTTCAATGCCGATAATTACAGTGACAAGTACAATGGATAAGATCGTTTACAAAGGAGTCGTTATGGTTTTCTTCCGATACTTCACTCCTGTCTCATACTGGATTCTGATTATCCTATGGCTGATCATATTTATTTTTTATGTGAAAAGGATTCATGATAAAAGGCTCAGCAGCAAATTGTTTATTACATTGCTGACAATCCTGGCGATTGATGCCTTTCGAACTCTTTTTGAAAGCGTCTATTTCGGCTTCTGGTACACCTCTCTGGTCGGATTCATTCCCGAGGCCGTACATGACATCCTGGTCCGGCCAGAGAATGTTTTTGTGCCGAAGATAATCAATGTTATCGCAGCCATGCTGGTCATCCTTATTGTTTTAAGGCGCTGGATTCCAGAAGAAACTGCCGAGAGGGCGCGGGAAATAAAATATACCCAAGCCCTGGAGTATGAAATCAATGAAAGAAAAGCCATTCAGGAAAAGTTGGCGCTAAGTGAAGAACAGTTAATCGAAGCTCAGAAACTCGCCCGTGTCGGGCATTACATCTTGAATGCAAAAGAGAGGCAATGGAGCAGTTCTACTGTTCTGAATCAAATATTTGGGATAGATAGTGAATATACAAAGGATGTGGAAGGATGGGTAAAGCTCATCCATCCCGATGACCGTCAAATGATGATTTCATATCTTGAAAAAGATATATTGACCGATCATAGAGAGTTTAATAAAGAGTATAGAATTGTTAATGCCCAGAACAATGAACCACTCTGGGTCCATGGAATAGGACATCTGAAATTCGATAAAGATGGTAGTGTATATGAAATGTTCGGGACGATACAGGATATTACCGAGCATAAAAAACTTATAACAGATCTTGAAGAGGCTCTTAATAATGTGAAACTCCTGAGCGGCTTAATTCCCATCTGTTCTCGATGCAAAGATATTAGAGATGATAAGGGATATTGGAACCAACTTGAGGAATATCTGGATAAGTACTCCCATATGTCGTTCAGCCACTCACTTTGTCCAAAATGTGCTAAGGAACTCTATGGCAAAGAAGAATGGTTCAATAAAATGAATGACGATGATCAGTCGTAGTTTTATTTTGAGGGATATACAGTATTAAATACATCGGACCCCACGTCAGCATAGCGGGGGGAGTGGAGAACGCCCCCCTGAACGCACAGAAGGTCGGAGCCACGGGCTTCGGCATGTTTACCAAGAACCAGAGGCAGTGGAATGCCAGGCCTCTGAACCCCGAGGGCATTGCCGCCTTCAAAGCAAATCTGGAGAGCTGCGGCTATACGGCGGATGCCATTCTGCCTCATGACTCCTATCTGATAAACCTCGGGCATCCGGATCCCGAAAAACTGGAGAAGTCCCGGGCCGCCTTTCTGGACGAGGTGCAGAGGGTGGAGCAGCTGGGGCTGACGTCTCTGAACTTCCATCCCGGCAGTCATTTGAAATCCATCTCTCCCGGGGACTGTCTGGATAGAATTGCCGGGAGCCTCAACCTCACCATGGACAGGACGGAACACGCCGTGCTCCTGATAGAAAATACAGCGGGGCAGGGCAGCAATATGGGCAGCCGTTTCGAAGAGATTGCCCGGATCATCGACGGGGTAAAGGATAAAAGCCGTGTGGCTGTCTGTCTGGATACCTGCCATCTCTTTGCTGCCGGTTATGACCTGCGGACTTCTGAATCCATGGACCTGGTTTGGGGCGAGTTTGACCGTCTGATCGGATTCGAGTTTTTGAAGGGGATGCATCTGAATGATGCCAAGTCCACCCTGGAGAGCCATGTGGATCGGCATCACAGCCTGGGGAAAGGGAATATCGGCTGGCCTGCTTTCAAGCGGATTGCCATCGATTCCCGTTTCGACAGTATCCCTCTGGTTCTGGAAACGATTGATGACTCCCTCTGGCCGGAGGAAGTGCGTACCCTTCTGGAATTTGCCCCCTGATCAGAAATATATATTACTGATTGAATCCAGATTGAGGATATCCAGAAAATGAACGGTCTTCAGCACGACATCGGGGAGGGGACAGAGAGTGAAGAGCCGTGAAAACACAGTCCTCCTCTTTTCTGATGACGGCAGGGATGGTTCCTTTACACCCTTTCGTATCCCCCGGGACAACCCCTGGATGAAGAGCTTTACGAGGGCTGAACGCCTCTTTTCTGTAATTGAGAATAGCTCTTCAGGCATGTCAGTGCTCATTAAAAAAGAAATTTTTTATTAGATATTACTGGTTTATTAATTGTTTAAATAATGAATAAATGCATAATTATGAAATGAAATGTCTTTCTAATTTGATTCAATGAATGAAATAAAATTAATGTCTAGAAATCTTAAAAGTTAAAAAATTATAATTACCTTAATTTTAAATAGATATATTACAGATATACTAGTTATTTATTAACAGATGCTCTTTATTGAGCAGTTTTCTCTTTGTATGATAATATCCCCTGCAAGGAGATTTACAATGAGAAAAATTACACTTTCAATCCTTGTAACGGCACTGCTTTTAAGCGGCTGTGCCAAGAAAGAAGAGGTTAAAACTGCTGATGTTTCCGAAGCAAAAGACACTGTAGTTATCGCAACAACCTACGATGCCAAGACCCTGGATCCCTATGCCACCAACGATGTTGCTTCTTCCAATATCATGCAGCAGATCTACAACAATCTTGTAACCGTTAACGACAAGGGCGAGGTTGTCGGTGAGCTGGCCGAGACCATCGAAGCCCTTGATGAAACAACCTACCGTTTCACCCTCAAAAAAGGCGTTAAGTTCCATAACGGAGAAGAGCTCAAAGCTTCAGATGCTATCTTCAGCCTGAAAAGGGCCTACAACGAAGGCGCCGCCATCAAGCACCTGATCAACTCCATCGATATCGATACCATCAAGCAGGAGGATGATTACACTTTCAGCTTCAGCCTGACTCAGCCCTTCAGCCCTTTCCTGGCCAATATGGCTCATGTGGGCGGCGGTGTCGTTCTGAATCAGAAGGCTGTTGAAGAGGCCGGAGCCGACTACGGTTTCAATCCCGTAGGAACCGGTCCCTACAAACTGGTAGAATGGAAGAAGGGTGATGAGATGACTCTGGAAAGAAACGAAGAGTACTTCGGTGAAAAGCCCGAGTTCAAGACCATGAAAGTCCGTGTTATTCCTGAAGCTTCAACCAGAACCGTTGAACTGGAAGCCGGTACCGTTGACCTGGCCTATGAGATGCCCGCTCTCGAGGTGAAGCGCATCCAGAAGAATGACGAGCTGGCCATCGCCGAGGTGACCTCCCATGCCATCACCTATCTGGGATTCAACACTCAGGTATCCCCCCTGAACGACAAGAAGGTTCGTCAGGCCATTAAGCACGCCATCGATATCGAGACCGATACCCAGGCCGTATTCAAGGGGCTGGCTATTCCCGCAACCGGAGCCCTTTCTCAGGCCGTTAATTTCTCCGATAAGTCACTGACGGTTCCCGAGTTCAATGTAGAGAAGGGTAAGGCCCTGTTGGCTGAAGCCGGTTATCCCAATGGATTCTCCATCAAACTCTGGACCAACTCCAAGAAGGTTCGTGTGGATATGGCCACCATCATCAAGGAGCAGCTCAAAGAGATCGGTGTGGATGTGACCATCGAAGTCCTGGAGTGGGGTGCCTATCTGCAGGGGCTTGAGAACAACGAGCATCAGATGTTCCTGATCGGCTGGACCTGTCAGTCCCTCGATCCCGACCTGGGTCTCTATCCTGCTTTCTACTCTACAGGCGGAAGCAACTTTGCCCGGTTCAACAACCCCGAGCTGGACAAGTATCTGGATGACAGCCGTCTGACGACCGACTCTGCCGAGAGAGCCGAGCTTTTCGCCAAGGCTCAGCAGCTTATCGTGGAAGAGACACCCTGGGTTCCCCTGGCCAACACAAAGATTGCCTTTGGCTATAACAAGCACCTCAAGGGATTCGCACCCAGCCCCATGATGTACCACAAGCTTTTCAACCTGAACTGGGAGTAGTGAACGCATTCTCCCAAGAGATCACGAAATCAAACAATGATTTAGTTTAATCATCAGTTTCCTCTGCAGGAATCCCCTGTGGAGGAAACTGTTTTTTGAATTAAAAAAGAGACGGAATCCAATGTTAAAATACACCTTCAGAAGAATCCTGGGAGTCATTCCCGTCCTTATGGGAGTGGCTTTTCTTGTCTTTACCATGCTTCATCTGACCCCCGGAGATCCTGCCAGAATCATTCTGGGGGAACAGGCCGATCAGGCCGCCGTACAGCAGCTCCGCGAGGAGATGGGGCTGAATGACAACTTCTTCGTTCAGTTCTTCCGCTATTGCGGAGATGCTCTCCGGGGGGACCTCGGCCGGTCCTACTCAACGAATCGGCCGGTTTTTACAGAGTTAATGGACGCTTTTCCAAATACACTGCAGCTGGCTACCATGTCCATCCTTATCGCCCTGCTGCTTGGAATCCCTTTCGGGATTATTTCTTCGGTAAAGCAGTACTCCTTTTTTGACAACCTGGTGACCCTGCTTGCCATGATCGGAATCTCCATACCCGTCTTCTGGTCCGGATTGCTGCTTATTCTGCTTTTTGCCGTTTACCTTGGTATACTCCCGCCTTCTGGAGGCGCGGGATTTGTTTCCATGATCCTGCCTTCCGTTACCCTGGCGGCTCAGAGCGTCGCCGTTATCACCAGAATGACCCGTTCCAGTATGCTTGAGATCGTCAGGCAGGACTTTATCAGAACCGCCCGCTCCAAGGGAGCCGCGGAGCGTTATGTCATTGTCAGGCATGCCCTGCCCAACGCTCTTGTCCCCGTTATCACCGTAACGGGTATCCAGTTCGGAAGGCTGCTCGGCGGCGCCGTTCTTACGGAGATCGTTTTCTCCATCCCCGGTGTCGGTCGCCTTCTGGTTTCCGCCATCGAAATGAGGGACTATCCCATGGTTCAGGGAGGCGTTCTCTTTATAGCCGTCGCCTTCTGTCTCGTTAACCTTGCAGTGGATCTGCTCTATGCCTATCTGGATCCCAGAATAAAAAGCCAATACAAGTAGGATAAATATGAGTACCAATAGAATATCTTTTCTATCTTTGACAAAACGGCTGAGCCGCAGTAAAACAGCCCTTTTCGGACTTGTTTTTCTCTGCTTCATGATACTGGTCGCCCTCTTTGCGGATATTATCGCTCCCTACTCCTTTTCGGAACAGAATCTGCTGAATACCCTGGCGACACCTTCCTTTGAGCACCCCTTCGGTACCGATGAATTCGGACGTGATGTCTTGAGCCGGATTATCTACGGCAGCCGGATTTCTCTTCTGGTCGGTTTTATCTCCGTCGGTATCGCCCTGGTTTTCGGAGGATTTCTGGGAGCCGCTGCCGGTTATTTCGGAGGTAAGACCGATCACTATATTATGCGGGTTATGGATGTATTTCTCTCCATTCCCCAGCTCCTTTTCGCCATCTCCGTGGCCGCGTCACTGGGGCCCGGATTAGGCAACCTGATGCTGGCAGTCGGCGTTGCCGCCATACCCCAGTATGCCCGTGTGGTGCGTTCGGGAGTCTTGAGTATCCGTTCCCTGGACTATATCGAGGCCAGTACCGCCAGCGGCGGGGGCAGCTTCTACATCATACTGAAGCATGTGCTACCCAACTGTGCGGCTCCTTTGATCGTTCAGTCCACACTGGGGGTGGCTTTTGCCATCCTTATCGCCGCCGGTTTGAGTTTTATCGGTCTGGGCCTGGAACCGCCCAACCCGGAGTGGGGGGCTATGCTTTCCACGGGCCGGGAGTATATCCGGGACTTTCCCCATCTGACGGTATTCCCCGGACTTGCCATCATGCTGACCATCCTGTCCCTCAATTTTCTGGGAGACGGTCTGCGTGATGTTCTCGACCCGAAACTTAGGAGATAGATGAATGAGCCTTTTAGAGCTGAAAGATTTATATGTTGATTACCTGACCGAGGACGCGGATGTCCATGCCCTCAGAGGAATGAATCTGGTTCTCGAGAAGGGAGACAGTATCGGTCTGGTCGGAGAAACGGGCGCCGGTAAGACAACAACGGCCCTGAGCCTTCTGGGACTCCTGCCCCCCCAGCAGTCACGCATCCTCAGCGGAGAGATTCACTGGCGAGGTGAGAATATCCTGGATTACGGTACTCCGCAGATGGAGAACCTGAGAGGAAAGGAGATCGCCATGATCTTCCAGGATCCCATGACCAGCCTTAATCCTCTTATCAAGGTGGACGAGCAGGTTGCCGAGATGATCCGGCTTCATGACAGGAAGCTTTCGAAAAAAGAGAGTCTGGAGAAGGCTGTCAGTCAGCTCCAGTCCGTTGGAATCCAGAGTGAGCGCTGCGGAGAGTACCCCCATCAATTCAGCGGAGGTATGAAACAGAGGGTCGTGATCGCCATGGCCCTGGCCTGCAGCCCTAATCTGCTGATAGCCGACGAACCTACAACGGCCCTGGATGTCACCATACAGAGTCAGGTTCTGGAGCTGATGAAGGATCTGATCCGGGAGAACGGAACAACCCTGATTATGATTACCCATGACCTGGGTATCGTTTCCGAGCTATGCGATACAATCGCCATCGTCTATGCAGGGGAGATCCTGGAACTGGCGCCCAAGCATGAGCTTTTTGCCAATCCCATGCATCCCTATACCCACGGCCTGCTGGCTTCTATACCCGATGTGACCGTGGAAAAGGAGAAGCTGGAGGTGCTTCCCGGGCTGCCTCCCGAACCAACGGAAGAGATCACGGGCTGCAGCTTTGCCCCCCGCTGTTCCCGCTGCAGTGAGCGCTGTCGGACGGAACGTCCGATACTGACTGCTACAGATGGAAAGAACCACTCCATAGCCTGCTTTAATCCCCATAGGAAGTCATGATGAAGAAGGATAACGATTTTATACTGGAAACCGAGTCTCTTGTTAAAGAGTTTAAAACCAAGAAGGGCGTCGTTCATGCCGTTGACGGCGTCGACCTTAAGATCAGAAGAGGGGAGACTCTCGGTCTGGTGGGTGAGTCGGGCTGCGGCAAGTCCACCCTGGGAAGAGTCATCGTCAATCTTATAGAGGCAACATCAGGGAAGATGAGCTTTAACGGTGAAGATATTATCAACCCCGGGAGGAAAGATCTGAAACGAATCCGCAAGGATATGCAGATCGTTTTTCAGGACCCCTACTCCTCTCTGGATCCCAGGATGAATGTGAAGGATCTGATTCAGGAACCCCTTGTTCTGAATGCCCCCGAACTTTCAAGAGGGGATCGTGACAACAGGGTAAAAGAGCTGATGGATACGGTCGGACTCTCCCGTTCCCGGATTAATGCCTATCCCCATGAGCTGGACGGCGGGCGCAGACAGCGCATTGGAATCGCCCGGGCTCTCTCTCTCAATCCCTCTTTTCTGGTTCTGGATGAACCTGTTTCGGCTCTGGATGTCTGTATTCAGGCCCAGATCCTGAACCTGTTGAAAGAGCTGCAGCATGAGTTTGAACTGACATATCTTTTTATTACCCATGACCTGAGCGTTGTACATCATGTGTCGGACAGAATCGCCGTTATGTATCTCGGAAAGATTGTTGAACTGTCTGAATACGGCAATATCTTTTCCAATCCCACCCATCCCTATACCAAGGCCCTGCTGTCGGCTATTTCGGTTATCGAGAGGAAGGAGGAGCAGAAGAAGATCATTCTGGAAGGGGATGTTCCCAGCCCGATCAATCCGCCTCCGGGATGCCGTTTCGAAGGCCGCTGTTTTCTGGAAAAGACGGATCGCTGTCGGACGGAGGTCCCCTTTCTTCGTGAGGTTGCTGCCGGCCATCAGACGGCATGCCATCTGGCGGGAGGGATTCAGGTTTGAGCGAGCGAAAATACCCCGAACTTCTGGATGACTTTCTGCGTTATACGGCGGTGGACACCATGGTCGATCCTGCAAACGAAGAGATTCCAAGCTCCTCGGGGCAGATGGCTCTGGCGAGGATGCTGGTCAAGGAGATGGAAGCCCTGGAGCTTTCAGATGTCTTTCTGCAGGAAAACTCTATTTGCGGAGGCACCCTGAAGGGAAATGACGACGGTCTGACGGGGGTGAGCTTTATTGCCCATATGGATACGGCCGCGGATTTGCCCGGAGATGCGAAAGCACGGGTGATCGAGAATTATAAGGGAGGGAATATCGCCTTGAACGGCTCTGTATCCCTCACGATTGATGAGAATCCCGAGCTTGAGAACTATATCGGCGATACCCTGATCGTGACCTCAGGCGATACTCTGCTGGGGGCAGACGACAAGGCCGCCATCGCAGAAACCATGACTCTGGTGAAGCATCTGAGAGCCAATCCCGGAATCCCTCACGGCGATATTCAGCTGATCTTCGTACCCGATGAGGAGAAGGGCCTGGTGGGGGCCAAGGCCCTGGATATGGAAAGGGTCATCGGCGAGTACGGCATCTGCCTGGACTGCTGCGGTATCGGGGAGTACGTCATCGAGAACTGGTGGGCCGGGGACGCCACGGTCACCTTCAGAGGTGTTACGGCCCATCCCATGAGCGCCAAGGGCAAGATGGTCAACAGCATCCTTCAGGCCCAGGAGTATATTCAGACCCTGCCCGAGAGGGAAAGGCCCGAGCATACGGAGAAGAAGGAGCCTTTCTACTATGTGAGCAATATCAGCGGGACGACGGGGGAGACGACTGTCAAGATCAATGTCCGCGACTTTGATAAGGAGAGTTATGAGAATCGCAAGGT
This sequence comes from Oceanispirochaeta sp., assembly GCA_963556075.3. Lineage (GTDB taxonomy): Bacteria > Spirochaetota > Spirochaetia > DSM-2461 > DSM-2461 > Oceanispirochaeta. The sequence goes on from CAUVYB020000002.1 coordinate 2,506,951, forward strand.
CTTTCTTCACGAGCTGGCCGGGAAGTTCAAGGATTGCAGCATCCAGTACACCGATCGATACGGGGACTGCAGCCAGGCCCTGTCAACACATCCCAGACTGCTGAAGACCGTGAGCGAAGGGATGAAGGTTCTGGATATCAAAGAGATCCCCCTCTCCATGAGGGGGGGCTACGACGGATCGGCCCTGGGGATGAAGGGGCTTCCCACACTGAATGTGTTTACGGGAGCCCATAACTTTCACAGCGCTCAGGAGTATCTGCCTCTGGGATCGGCCGGGAAAGCCGTGGATCTTTTGCTCTATCTTGTAAGCCATATCTGAATAATGCACCGGAACGCCTTACTCATCGCTTCCGGTGCATCTCACATTTAATAATATATATTAATTATTTTTTTGCAAAACAAGGTTTTATTTTTTAAAATTCCTTTGATATGGATGAGATGCTGTTGCAGGAATCTTTACTCTCTTCACTCCGGGGCCGTGTATTCATCAAGAACAGAAATCTTGAATTTATATACTGCAACGATGCCATGGCCCGGGATCTCAAGCTCTCCCCCCCCGAAGTCATCGGAACTGACGACTTCAGCTTTTTTCCCGAGGATCTGGCTCATAACAACAGAGCGGAAGACCGACATGTTCTTGAGACGGGAAGAAGTCTCAACCATATTAAGAAGCACTGGTGCTGTAACAGGGAGGTCTGGGTCCGCGTTTCCAAGGAGCCCTACTACGATGAGAACGGGCAGATCATAGGGGTTCTGGGTCTCCTGGAAGATATCCCCTACGAACAATCCTGCTGGGGGGTGGGAAGCAGTGAAGACATCCTGAAAAGCGGTCTCTCATCCCAGACTCCCTTTGCCGTCTGGGAGTGGGAAATCGGAAGTGACCATTTTATCGTCTCGGAGAATCTGGAAAAAATACTGGGTGAAAAATTCACTTATGAAAAAACTGAGAATTTTAATCCCGCTGATATCGTCTACGAGGAGGATCGGTACAGGGTCATTACAGAGATCCGCAGAGCCGTCAGGGATAAGCGTTTTTTCTCCATAGAATTCAGGATTCCTCTGAGCCGTTCCCTGAAGTGGTTCTATACCACCGGAGGTGTGATTATAAGCAACATGGACGGGAAGACGAGACTCTATGGAATAGCCCGTGATATCAGTGAGTGGAAAAACAGCGGGAATAGTTATGATCCCTACCGCTGTGCCTATGAACTTTCAGCCGTACCTAAGCTCTTTATGGATATTGAAGGGAATCTGATCCACTGCAACGGTGCCTTTATGGATCTGTGGAAGATAAACTCGTCCCGGGAGCTTCAGGGATATCAGGTCCATGACTTCTGGGTGAAGAAGGGGGCACTCGATCAGGCTATCAGGGAGGGACTGAAAGAGAATCACTGCTGGCAGGGAGAGATGGATGCCCTGAGGCTCGACGGTTCGGTATTCAGAACTTTTGTTTCTCTTCATGAACTGTGTGATGATGCCGGACAGCCTTTGAACATCGCAGCCACTGTTCTGGATATATCAGAGAAAAAGGAGCTGATGGACAGTAACCGAATTCTGGCAGGGCAGTTTGAGAGTCTTCTGAAAACGACCTCTGACGGGTTCTGGATCAGCGATAGCAACGGTAATATCCTTGAGGTCAATGACAGAATCTGTGAGCTTCTGGAGTATGACCGAGATTCTCTGACAAAAATGAATATTGCGGATCTGGATGTACCGGCGACGAAGAGGGGTGTCCTCTCAAAGACCACAGAAATAAAAAAACAGGGCTTTCTTCAGTTTAAATCCCGGCAGAAGAGTCGAACAGGTAAGATTCTTGATGTGTTTGTAAGCAGCGCATACTGGCCGGATGGAGACTCCTGTTTCTCATTCATCCGGGACATCTCGGAGCAGGAGTCCCTGATGCAGGATCTGATTCTTACAAAGAAGAATCTGGAAGAGGCCAATACGGCTCTCAGAGTGGTTCTGAGCAACAGGGAAAAGGCGTCGGCCGACAGTTATCATAATATAAACCGTACTCTGCAGAAAACGGTGATGCCTCTGCTTTACCAGCTGAAGATGGAGAACGAAGGATATCATGAAGAGATCGTCGATCAGCTGATTCTCAATCTTCAGAATCTGCAGAACGGGCCTGAAAACAAGCTGGCGGATAAACTGAGTCCCCGGGAATATCAGGTGGCACGTTATATTGTTCAAAGTCTCTCGTCCAAAGAGATTGCCGATCTGATGGGGATGTCTCTCAGAACCGTGGAAAGCTACAGACTGACCATCAGGAAGAAGCTGAATCTGAAGAATAGCCACAGGAATCTGAGAACAGAACTGGATATCCTTCTCAACTGAACTCAATAATATACGCTATATGTACTTAAAACTACGAAGAAACTACTGTGATTTCCAATTCTGACATAAATTATATTCGATTCTAGTCTTTGTTTAAAATGTTGTATAGTAATAAAATATTGCTTATTTCTCTGGTTTGTTTTCAGAATGAAAGTCACTTTTTTTTGATTGATTGAATTGGAAAACTGAATCAACTGCAGTTTATTATTAATATTCTGATATTCAGTATTCAGAGGTGTGTTATGAAATTAAAGTATCAATTCCTGGTACCTGTTTTATTGACCGTTGCATTTATTCTACTCGGACTTTCGGCCATAACTTTTTTTACCACAAGATCCGAAATTCGAAGACTGGTACACAACAATCTGGAGAACATGACCGAGGCCCTGTGGCGTACGACTGAGGATTATGTTAACAATTCGAGCTGCAGCATTGAGATGCTTGTGGAGTACCGTGAATTCAAGGACATGCTGGTTCTGGACGGCCCCGGCGACAGCAGCCATGTTGAAAACATCCTCTACAAGGCTGTTGAAAAAATGCCGGAGTTTGAACTTCTGGCTGTCGCCGACCAGGAAGGAAGAATCATCGCCTCCAATGATAATGAACTGACAAAGGATCTTCAGGTCTCTGACAGAGAGTATTTTCAGCGCTCCATGAAGGGGGAAGTCTTTTCCTCGGATGTCATTAGAAGCCGCGTGTCGGGACAGCCGGTCTTTGTCGTTTCCGCACCGATTCGGGTCGGTGGCAGGATTCGGGCCGTTCTGCTGGGTTCCCTGAATATGTCTGATTTCGTTGAAACCCATATCTCTCCTCTGGTCGTCGGTTCGGAGGGGTATGCCTATCTGATGGACAGGAACGGTCTGCTGCTTGCTCACAAAAAAGCGGACCTGGTGCTGAAGGAGAACATATTAAAGTATGACTTCGGACAGCAGATGCAGGCCCAGAAAGAAGGCTTAATCGATTACATCTATGAGGGTGTATCGAAAACCGTCAGTTTCAGGACCATTGAGTCCAAGGGCTGGATTGTCGCCGTTACGGCAAATGACAGGGATATCTATTCAAGCCTGACAACCCTTGGGGAGGTCTTTATCCTGGCTTTTATCATCAGTATGACCCTCCTTGCAATTATACTCTATCTTATCGTCCGCTCCATTGTGAACCCCATTAACGAGGTCATTCACTTCGCGGCGCTTATCTCCGCAGGAGATCTGACCACCGAAATGAGTGGAAGGCTGACAGGACGGAAGGATGAGATAGGGGAGCTTACGGGCTCTCTGGAAAATATGAGGATGGAGCTTTCCCGAATCGTTAATGAAGTCAAAACCGCCGTAAGCAATGTGGCCAGCGGTAGTCAGCAGCTCAGTGCTACGGCTCAGCAGATGTCCCAGGGAGCCGTGGAACAGGCTTCTTCGGCACAGGAAGTGTCGGCTTCAATGGAACAGATGGGGTCCACCATCAAACAGACCGCAAGCAATGCCGTAGAAACGGACCGGATTTCAAAGAAGGCCGCTTCAGATTCCGGTGAAAGTGGAGATGCCGTCAGGAAGACGGTCAAAGCCATGAATCTGATCTCCGACAAGATCTCCATCATCGAGGAGATCTCAAGAAATACAAATCTTCTGGCTCTGAATGCGGCGATCGAGGCCGCCCGTGCCGGAACCCAGGGGAAGGGATTTGCCGTTGTGGCTTCGGAGGTCAGAAAGCTGGCCGAGCGCAGTCAGGAAGCTGCCAAGGAGATCAACGAACTGAGTATTTCCAGTGTGGAAATCGCAGAGAATGCCGGGACCCTTCTGGAAAGGATGATACCGGATATAGACAAGACCGCAACCCTTGTTCAGGAAATTACCGTTAGCAGCAGTGAGCAGAGTTCCGGTGTCGAGCAGATCAGCCGGGCCCTGGAACAGCTGGATAGTGTTATTCAGCAGAACGCCTCCGCTGCGGAGGAGATGGCCGCCACTTCGGAAGAGCTTTCCGGACAGGCCCATCATCTGCGCGAGGCGGTCGAGTATTTCAAGGTCAGCACGGAAGAAGATCTCAATAAGGCACTGGCACTGACAAACACTGAAATGAGCGCCTGAATCGAAACCTGCCCGGTTCCCGGAGGCCGGGCCAATTTCTCCAGGAAGGGATGGTTATGGACGTCATAAGAGTATACCTGAACAATATCAGAAACCGGATGATGATTGCTCTCTCCTCAGCCGCTGTTCTGGGGATATACATCATGATTCTGCTGGGCTACATCATTTACAGGAGCTGGTCTCCCTTCGATCTTATTCTGCCTCTTCCTTTTATCCTCTATCTTCTGCTGACTCGCTTTTTTAAAAAAGAGTCTCTGTCTCTTCATATTTTCTTTTTCTCCCTGATCCTTCTGATTCCTGCGGGATTCCTTCTCTCCGGTCTGTCGGGAGCCTATTCTCTGTTTCAGATTCTCATACCCATTCTTGTTCTTCTGAATGCCGAGGATGTCAATCCCTGTCCCTATCTGATCGGTTATGCTGTTTCCGTTATCGTCTCTGTCGTCATTTTTCTGGTCAGCGGAATGCCGGGATATCTGAACCCCTTTCTTACCGTATGCGTAGCCCTCATGTCTCTTCTTGTGGTCATGTTCTGTTCTCTGATTCAGAAAGTCTTTCTCAAGATCTGCAAACGCCTGGTGTATCTTGTGGATATAGATCATAAGACCATGCTGCCCAATCGTGATAAATTCGTTAAAGAGACGGCGGCAATGGAAGATCAGGCCGCCCTGGCTATTGTGAGTATCGATGACTTCAAAGAGCTGAACGATTTCTACGGTTTCAGGATAGGAGATGAGATTCTAATCTCCGTCGGGGCTCTTCTGAACTCCATCGGTTCCGGCTGGGAGGTCTACCGTCTTTCGGGAGCCGACTTCGGGATTGTGAAGAGAGTCGGGAATCTGCTGCCTTCCGTTGTTGCAAGCGCCTTTCTTTCCGCCTTTCAAACAACCTTCCAGGACAGCATGGAGATGAGTCTGGATGTAAGCGGATATTCCATCAATATACAGCTTTCCGTGGGCATCGCCGTCGAGGGACTTCAGAACACCAACCGGAATAATCTTCTGACCAACGCGGATCTCGCTCTCAGGGAGGCCAAAAAACACCGGTCGAAGATTCAGCTCTATACCCAGGATAACAAGCTGGTGGTCAGGCTGAATGATAAATACCACTGGGACAGAAAATTGAAGGAGAGCTTCCGTGAAGACCGGTTCTTCGTCTGCTATCAGCCCATCCTGAACAATAAGACCAACAGTGTGGACAAGTACGAATGCCTGGCCCGTCTGAAAGATGCAGACGGTACCGTCTATACACCGGGGCAGTTTCTGGGTCACGTAAACAGCAGTAAAAGCCGTTCCAGATTTACCAGAACGATATTGGAAAAATGCTTTGAATCCCTGAATCAGCTCAGCCAGGACATTTCGGTGAATATCTCCATCGAGGATCTGTTGGATCCGGTCACAAGACATTACATCTTTTTTATGCTTGAGAAATACTCCCGGCAGAGTTCCAGAATCCAGTTTGAGATTCTTGAAAATGACTATCTGGGAGAAAGAAAGGAGTCCGTTGCGGATATCCTTGCGGGACTGAAGTCCTTTCGCTGCAAGATCGCCATTGACGATTTCGGTACCGGATATGCCAACTTTGATTACCTGACCAAACTGAAGGCCGACTATGTCAAACTGGACGGATCGCTGATTCAGGATCTTTGCGGAAACCATTCCACCTATACCATGGTCAGGAATATCGTCAGTATCTGCCGGGAACTGGAGATAGGTGTGGTGGCTGAGTTTGTTTCCGATTACTGCATCTACAACAAGGTCAGGGAGCTGGGCATCGATCTTTCTCAGGGATATTACATCGGCAAGCCGGCGCCCATCGCATTCTATAAACAGTGTGAGATGATCAGCTGATCTCCCGATGCGACCTTCAGAGGCAGCCGCTTTGCGGCCCCGCTTCTTCTGCTCTCTGTTTCTGATGCGGACTCTCTTTACGGAACAATACAAAAGCAGCGCATAAGGGGTTAAAATAAAAGAATGTTGCCCGTTGCCGCAGACGTCCTGGTATTTATCCACTCTCTCTACGTCCTGTTTACGGTGGGGGGAGCCCTGCTTATTCTGGCCGGAGGCTTATTCAGATGGTCCTGGGTAAGAGGGCGGCTTTTTCGGATCATTCATCTGTGTGCAGTCCTTCTGGTCGCCCTGGAGGCATTGCTGGGGGTGCTCTGTCCTCTGACGGTCTGGGAGTATGAACTCAGAAAGGCCGCCGGAAAGCATGCGGAGGAGGATATCTCCTTTGTGGGCCGCATCCTGCGGGATCTCATTTTCGTGGAGCTTCCGGACTGGGGCTTCCTTCTCCTCTATCTCGCATTCGGAGCTGCTGTTGTTCTCCTGAGTTTTTGCATTCCCTGGGAGCCCCGCCGGCACAGAAGACGAAAGCCCTCTGATGAGGGGCAATAGCCTTCCCGGTGACACAGGGGTTACGCCGCCGCCAGAAGTGTGGGTAAGATGGAAGTCCTGAAGACGCACGGGATGACTCCCGCGTCTTCTTCAGGAGTTCCTCAGGTCAGTTTGCGGTCAAGAGAACAGTCCGTCCAGATCATGGCATAGCTCCCGGTTCTTTCTGAGTGCCGGGATCATGGCCCGCCACACTTTAACATAGTCGAAGTAAGCGGATGCCTTCGCTGCCCTCCGGGCCCCTGTGGCCAGGACCTCTTCAGGGCTCAGGTAATACTCCTCGTTCCCCTCCATCCTGCGCGCGGCCAGAGCCTGAAGGGCTTCCGCTTCCAGGTCGTCCTTAAGAAAATTTCCGGGATAGGGGGCCAGCTCTTCCGCTGTGACCGCCTTCAGCCCGGGATGACCGGCTGCCAGTCTCAGCTTTTCCCTTTCGTAGACAAAACGGATCACATCTTCCTGCAGTTTCGCCTTGCTCCGGCAGGGAGGCGGGAAGTGATCGATCCTCAGCTCCTTGTCCATCATCCAGTTATAGCCGTAGAGCCTGGAGTTGATCAAATAGTCGATGTCCTCCCCCCTTGTAACGAGAGGATCGAAGGGAATGTTGTTATAAAGTTCGGGGGAGAAGACCATATTCCCCCCCAGGGTGATAGTGGTCGGCACAAGCCGTCCGGCAAGGGAGTCGAATCTCCTGTAGGAGTCATTCTGGAAGACCTGCTTCCGGCGGAACAGTCCTTCCGCCTCCCGGTCTCCCTCCGCCTCTTTTACATAGAAACTGCCCCATTCGTAGTAGTAGCGTCCCGCGACTCCGTCCACCCGCATCCCTTTGTTCTCTGTTCCCAGGAAATCGCCCGTCCTGTCGGCGAAATCCGGGGCCACAAGCTCGTCGTCATCGATGGCGGCTATCCGGCCGGCCTCAAGCAGGGCAGGGGCGAAGAGCTGACAGTTCCGGATGGCCGAATAGCCTTCCAGGCTCAACGATGCGGGTTCGAATCCTGCCTCCTTCAGGGCTCTCCGGGAGCGCTCCAGGGCACCGTAGGAAAACTGACCAACTGACAGTTTCTCCCTGTAGGGCTTGAGGAGGCTGTCCACCTTCTCCTCGGCTGCAGCTCCCAGCTCCGGGTGTACCGCTGCAGTCACAATCATAACCCTGAAGGGGGCCCGGCTTCGGATGGCGCAGAGACTGTTGAGGGTCGCACTGAGGGTGTCCTTCCCGTCCAGAGGGGTGGGATGATCAAAGATCAGGTCTTCCTTCAGAGGAGTTCGATATTTATCTCCGGTCCAGTATGTGGGGATAACGATATACAGCATTTATGTCTCCTGGTTTATTGTGCTGAGGTCTTTTCTCGACAGATCAAAAGTGAGGGAACGGGCCGGGGGACTCCCGGGGGATTGGCATCCGAGGGCGCGGGATAGCTGAGGACGGTGCTTTCATTCTCATGAAAGGAGGTCAGCGCCGCCGAAGCGCCCCCGTCCAGATTTACAAGGAACTCCAGTTCCTTATCGTCCTCTTTTCTGCCGCAAATATGCATGGCCAAAGAGCTCAGGTCTCCGAATCCCGCCCCGGCGGAGAGGCGGCTTCTACCCGAAACGGTCAGCAGGAGTATCTCTCCTTTCCGGCTGCGTCCCAGAACCGAACGGGGCTGTCTCACATCCGGGATGAGCTGGGTCTCCTGAGTCTGGCGGGAAAGAGGATTGTTCCAGCCCTCCCGGTCAAGGAGCCTGTTGCCGTCAGCGCTGTTCCGATAGAGATTCACTCCCTTGCTGATGAGAAGGTTGAAGCCTCCGAAGAGCCAGTCCCAGTGTCCCTTGGCCGGATCGCCTTTCAGCTCTATGCTCCATCGGAGCCTGATGCCCTCCGGGGGGAGGGAGGGCGCGCAGAGTACGGCTCCGAAGGGGGGGATCGCGACGGGACCGCATCTGCGGACCATCCCCATGTCCTGGTATATAAGAAGGCAATCCCGTCCCTCCGCGACGTTTCGGGGCCCCCGGGAGGGAAGGTAGATCGCCGATTCGGGATTCCCTTCGGGATTGATCTTATCCTCTGACAGGGTCGCCGCGCCCCCCTCCCACGTCACCCGGATCACGGAGGGACGCGCATGGAAGGCATGGAGTCTCCCCCGGAGGTCACGGCCCAGAAAGGCCTTGCTGTACAGGGGAAGGGACAGGGGCCTGTCGTCGGTCCGGATAAAATCGAGCAGATTGTTGTCCCAGCCTTCCAGAATCTCCTTTTCCCCGCTTCCTGTCTCCGAGCTCTCCAGGTACAGGTTTTTCAGATTATCCGTCATGTAGTAGTTGAAGGTGGATATAAAACCTCTGCCCCGAAGCCTGATTTCCAAGGGCGAGACCGGGCGATCGGCAATATAAGGAGCCACATCGAAGTCGGTCTCCGGAAAACGGACCCAGGCCGCATGGACGACGGCGCCGCTCTCAGTGGTCCCGGGGGGAGGACAGGATTCCCATTCTCCTCCTTTTTTTCTGAAAAAGGATCGTTCTCCTTCGGGGGGCATCAGCGGCTTTGTCTCACAGGGGTGGATAAAGGAGGACGGCTTCATTTCGAGGAAACGCCGGGCCGGCATCAGATGGCGCCTGCTCCTTTCCCGGGGGACCTTTCGGCAGAGACTGCCGTAGGCGGACACTTCAGGCCATCGGATTCCGCCGTCTCCATACTGTCTGCTCCTTCGGAAGTAGGCGCGGAAGAACCACTCCGTCTCATCCACAAGGGCCGTTGCGGAATCCAGGGAAAACAGAAGCCAGGGATGGGCGCAGAGGATAAAATCATCCTTATCGCCCTCAAGCTCTCCGGGATTCGAGATCTCCAGGAAAGGGAGGCCCGAGCCCCGGACATCTCCGGGACGGGGAAGGGCCCAGGCGGGATCGGAGGAGACGACCAGCTTCCATTCACCCCTTTGAAGCAGTCTACACTCCAAAGGGGAGAGACTGCGGCCCGAGGGAACAAGAATCCTGCGTTTCGCGTATTCCCACCGGCTTTTTATCCTCTCCTCATCTTTCCTGATGATCATCTCCTTCGATTCCAGCGCAGAGAGGAAAGCGTTCCAGCTTCCCGATCTCGCCCCTGTCCCGCAGCCGTCTCCGGTTGAAAGGGGGCGGGGTGATTCCAGATCGGGAAAGAGACGGGCCCGCTGCCGCCTGAAGGAGACGGTATAGTCCCAGGGGCTTCGCTCGTCTTTATCTTTCGCTTCCTTCGAAGATCCGGGCTTCAGGCTGAGCAGTATCTTTTTGTACTCTTCCCAGGCCTTTCCCCGGCGCAGGGAATCGGGCAGTTCCCCGTCTATCAGGGTTTTCCTGTCCGGATAGTGATCGAGACGGATATCGAATTCTGCGACCAGCAGGCGGTCGTACCAGCTGCTTCCTCTGAGATCTTTGTAAAGACAGGGGAGGGGGAGGACTCCGGCGTCTTCCCGTCCGCGGGCGTTCACTCCTTCAGACCTCCGTCCATCAGTCCGCTGATGATCTTCTTCTGAAGCACCAGCACCATGGTGATGAGGGGGATCACGATGACTACGGACGCGGCCATAATCGTTCCCCAGGGGATGTAGTTTTCGGACTCATAGAGCTTCAGGCCCACGGTCACCGTCTTCACCTTCACCGGATTCATAACCAGGGCAAAGAGGTATTCATTCCATACCTGGATGAACACAAGGATCCCCACCGTAAAGACACCGGGTCCCAGAAGGGGAAGGATGATCTTTCTGAAACAGGTAAAGGGACCGGCACCGTCGATCTCCGCAGCGTCCTCCAGATCGGAGGGGATGGAACGCATATAGGGGGTGAGGAACCAGATGGCTGTTGTCAGGGTGAACAGGGTATTGGTGATGATCAGGCCCCCATGGCTGTTCAGAAGCCCCATCTTCTGTATGATCCTGAAGATGGGATTTACGATAACGATAGGGGGCAGCAAAGAGATGGAGAGGACCAGCAGCATCAGGGCTTTTTTCCCTCTGATGGGGGTCCGTGCCAGGGCATAGGCCCCCATGCTCCCCAGGGCCAGGGAGAGCAGGGTCGCCGCGATGGATATGATAACGCTGTTTCCCAGGAATCCTCCCAGGGGCTGGGAGGTGAAGGCCCTCTGGTAGTTCAGGAGGGTGGGGACCGAAGGGAACCATCTGAGGGTAAAGATATCCCTTTCCAGCTTGACCGAGCTGACCAGCTGCCAGAAGAAGGGGAAACCGATCACCAGTACGAAGAGGCAGGAGAAGATATAAAAGAGAATCCTGTCCCGAAGCTCACCTTTCATCATCATGATTGGCTCCTTTGTCCTACCAAGCCTCCGCCGGAGGCTTGGTGATTTTCTTTCATGGGGCCTAAGGGCCTTTTTCCGCCTAGACTGACCTTTTCCTGGATAACCTGGAGAAACATAAGGGCGATCAGAACGGTCAGTATAAATGTCACGCTGGCAAGGGCCGAGCCGTAGCCGTAATTCCCGGCGTCAAAGTAGGTCCTCAGGGTATAGAGAGTCAGAGATTCGGTTGTATTGGCCGGACCTCCGTTGGTCAGGGCAATGATGATGGTGTAGACCTTGAAGGACTGGATCATCCGGAACAAAAGGGCCGTGGAAAGGATGGGTTTCAGCAGGGGCAGGGTGATTCTGAAGTAACGGACCACTCCTCCCGCGCCGTCTATGGAGGCCGCTTCCATGAGATGACGGGGAATGTTCTGCAGTCCCGCGAGAACCAGCAGGGATACATAGGGCGCCGTTTTCCATATATCCGCCAGAATCAGAATAAAGCGGGCCGTCTCTGTCTGGCTGAGCCAGGGAATGAATCTGTCAATAATGCCGACGATCTGAAGGATCTGATTGAATACGCCGTACTGATCATGGACCATGATATTCCACATAAAACCGCTGACGATGGTGGGAATGGCCCAGGGGATCAATACGACAACCCGTAGCACAGCCTTCCCCTTGTAATCGCGGTTCATAAACTGGGCGAATAGCAGCCCCAGGATCAGCTCTACCGCTACGGTGGTCACGGTGAACAGCAGGGTGAAGCTCAGGGCCGTATAGAAGCGTTCGGTCGTCAACAGTCGGATGTAGTGCTTCAGACCGACGAACTGTTTCGTTTCTCCAAACTGGAGACGGTACTCGAAGAAGCCCAGGACAAGGGTCCTCAGTACGGGATAGACGGCAAATATCGCAAAGATGATCAGGGTAGGAGAGATCATCAGGTATCCCAGTTGCTTTCTCGTCATCAATTTCTCTCCTGACAGGAAGGACCGGTCTCATTCTGTCCTGAGACAGGGAAAGACCGGTCCGGAATCGTTAGATAAAAGGGGATGAGTCGTACTCTACTGTCCGATCTTCATCATCTCTTCTTCTGCGTCGGCCAGAGCCCGGGCGGCTGTTTTCTCTCCTCTCAGGGCATTCTGAACCTCTACCTGAATAACGGCTGAGATCTCGGCGTAGAAAGGAGACTGGGGACGGGGAACGGCGTTCTCGAGGACCCCGGTGATCATGCCGAAAAAAGGATTCTTCTTCAGTATCTCGGGATCGTCATAGAGGCTGCGCCGGGCGGGGAGATAGGAGTCGTTCAGAGCGTGCAACTTCATGGCCTCTTCGCCGGCGTAGAACTTCATAAACTTCAGGGCCGCTTCTTTGTTTTCCGAGTTTTTGTTCAGGAAAAGCTGCCAGCCCCCCAGGGTGGAGTGTCCGCGCTTCCCGCTGGCGCCCCTGGGCAGTTCTGCAACACCCAGTTTGCCGACAACGGTGGAGTTTTCGGGATTCTGTCCCAGAGCATAGGCCTTGGGCCAGGCTCTCATAAAGACCTGTTTTCCCTGGAACATGGATGCCCGGGCGTCTCCGGAACCGTAGGAGAGGGCTCCCTCGGGAAACATACCATCCTTGTAGTTCCGGGCCATCAGCTCAAGGATCTCCACGTTTTCGGGGCTGTTGATCCTGATTTTTCCTTTCTTGTCGATGACCTCTCCGCCGTTGGAGTAGAACCATTCGACCGCATTGCAGGTCAGGCCTTCGTACTGTTTGATGGAACCCACGAGACCGTACATCTCATCATTTTCGGCACTGATGATCTCTCGGGAGGTTTTAAAAAGCTCCTCCCAGGTCTCGGGGACGCTCTTTCCGTACTTTTCAAGGAGGTCGCTGCGGTAGTAGAGGACGCCCGCATCGGTGCGGAAGGGGATTCCCCATACTTTACCGTTGTAACTGGCGGCGCTGATGGTTCCGGGAAGGAAATCCTTCCGCTCGGAGGCGGGAAAATCCTTGCTCAGATCGTCGACCAGACCGGCGGAAGCGAAGATAGGGGTCCAGGTTACATCGGCGTTGAAGAAGTCGATGGAACTGTCCCCGCTCCGCAGAGCGATCAGAAGGGCCTGAAGCTTGTCCGTGGTATTTTCCGGCAGTTCGATAAGGTTGATCCCGATATCCGGTTCTACCTCATGGAAGGCATCGATGATGGCCTGCTGGGTGTTGTTCAGGGTGGACGCATGGGCGTACCAGTTCAGTTCGACCGGTCCGGACGGGCTCTCCTGCTGCCCCCCCGCTGTTGCCGGTGCCCATACCGCTGCCGTCAGAATCAGGCAGATTAGGATTTTTTTCATTTTTCTCCTCCAGTGTAAAATCTTGCGTATGATACATAATATTGCGTATCCAGAGATAAATCAATCATTTAATTATGATTGTTATGTTAAATACGCTTTATCTTGCATGTATGGGCCGAATATGCTAGTTTTTAAAAATGATTACTGCGGGTAAAAGAATAGGCCAGCTTCTGAAAGAGATGCGGCTGGAGAGGGGGTTCTCCCAGAGCCATGTGGCCGGGAGTCTGTCCATCCCCATTCGCACCTATCAGAGCTGGGAGAACGGCTATACCTCCAATGTGGATAATCTGATAGCCCTTTGCGGATTTTACAATATATCTCCTGTTGAACTCTTTGCCGAGTGGGGAGGGCATGAGCCCCTTCAGGCTGAGGAGTTCCCCGCGGGAAGCCGGGAGCTGGATCCGGTTGAGTTTCTGGACAGGGTCATGGAGGGGCGCAGTGCGGAAGAGCTGTACGAACTCTTTCCCGCTTTCTTCCTGGACCGCCGGCGTTCTCCCGAAGACAGGCTCTACCGTCTTCTGCTGGATATCTATTTCTCACGCCCGGATCTTCTGAGTTCCCGCTTTCCGGGACGCTGCGGGGAGGCTGAACAGGCCATACGGAAGCGTTACTCTCTGGACGAAGATGCCGTAATGGTGGTGGACAGCGGGGGGATTGCTCTTCCCCTTGTCTGTGAGATTTTACTCGCTTTTCCCGGTTCACAGATGATTACCCGCTGGGCGGAGGAAAAGCCCGGTTTCCGCATGGGAGTAAGCAACGGATATACGGTCGCCAGGATTCTGGATCAGCTGGGACGGGGGAAGGCCAGGAACCTGAGTCTCTTCCCTATGAACTATACCAACACTCCCGTGGATTTCCCCATCTCATCCAATTCGATCATTTCCTCTTTCCTTTACAGGAACGAGGGCTATGGAAACGTCATGGATACCCCTGGCGAGATGGAGGTCTATGGAGCCATGCTTCTGGCCGATGCGGTGCTCCTGGGGGCCGGCAGTTTTGCCCGGGAGGGGCTGTATGAGAAGATGATCAGCTCCACTCTGGGAAGCAGCGTTATGGAAGCCATCCGGGAGGCCGGGGGCGTCGGCGACCTGAACTATCATCTCATCGATGGCGGGGGGGAGCCCATCTCCATGCCCCAGGTCGTGGGAGATATCGGTCACCCGGAGAACAGCTCTCTGGTCAAGGCCATCGATTTGCCGCTGTTAAGGCAGAAGGCGGACAGGGGATGCCATGTTATGGCCGCCGCTGCCGGAGACTGCAAAGCCCGGACCATTAGACTCTCCCTGGAGAAAGGCTACATCAATGCTCTTCTGGTGGACCGCCGCCTGGCGGATGAGCTTCTTAAAGGTTGAAAGAGCCTCCTGTAACCGTCAGGGAATAAAGCGGTAGCCCCGGCCCCGGACGGTCTGGATATGCCGGGGCAGTTCCGATTCTCCCAGTTTCTGACGGAGTTTGGCCACATGGACATCTACGGTTCTGGTGGTCACCTCGCTCTCATAGCCCCAGACCTCGTTGAGGATGCGGTCCCGGCTCAGCATCTGATTCGGATTACGCACCAGAAACTCCAGCAGGGCGAACTCTTTGGCATGCAGTTCAATGGAGGCCTCTCCTCTGCAAAGTTCCCCCGTCTTCAGGTTCAGTCTGAAATCTCCGAAACTGACGGCCCGGCTGCTCCTTCCCCGGCATCCCGGAGCCGAACGTCTGAGAAGCGCCTCCATCCGGGCCAGGAGAATCCCCATATCAAAGGGCTTTCCCAGATAGTCGTCGGCCCCCTGTTTCAGCCCCACTATGGTATCCAGATTCCCGTTTCTGGCCGTCAGCATCAGAATGGGTGTCTGGATTGCCGCTTTTCTGAGATTTTGGCAGACCGAGAAACCGTCTCTCCCCGGGAGCATCAGATCCAGAAGGATCAGATCGTACTCCTCCGTTCGGGCCTCGTCTTCTCCCGAGATCCCGTCGCTTCTGATACAGACTTCATAGCCCTCGGCCAGCAGGCGGTCTTCCAGAGTGATCTGAAGACCCGTCTCATCTTCTATAATCAAAATCCTTTTACCCATTTTTTCAGTCCTCTATGGGGAGAAAGGGGAGGGAAAAGGAGAATCGGCAGCCCTGCTGCTTTTTCCCGTCCACCCTTGTGTAGGGGCTTTCCAGTTTAAGCTCCCCTCCCGCAGCTTCGATCTTCTTCTTTGCAATATAGAGCCCCAGACCGCTGCCCTTCTCCTGGTTCCTCCGGCTGATGCTGTCCCTGTAGAAGGGCTGGAAAATCTTATTCTGCTCTCCCGAAGGGATGCCCCGCCCCTCATCCTCTACAGTCACCCTCAGGCTGTCGGGTATGGAGAGATGGGCTTTCACCCTTATCGTTCCTTCCTCAGCTCCGGAGTAGGCGTGGTTTATGCCGTTCATGATCAGATTGTTCACAACCAGCCGGATCAGCTCAGGATCCCCCAGTCCGCGGAGCGGAAGGCCTTCCCGGTCCCAATACAGGGTGACCGCCCGTTCGGAGGCTACCGTTCCCACCGCACTTTTCAGTTCATCCAGAAGAGTCTGAATCTCCATTTCCACAGCCTCCGGGGGCGGTCCCTTTCCCTCCATGCTGGAAAACATCAGAATCTCTTCGATCATATTGGACAGACGCAGGACCTGATCCTGTATCAGTCTTCCGTAACGGGGAAGGCGTTCGGGGCTTATAATCCCCCGGCTGAGGTTGTCCGAGGCCGAACGGATAACGGTCAGAGGTGTGCGCAGTTCATGGGTCATGGAGGCCACGAACTCCTTCTCCCTCTCTCTCAGTTGTCTGAGACGGCTCTGCTGAATCATGAGGATCAGAAAGATGGCTCCGATGCCCAGAAGAAGGAGCATGCTCTGCAGCCAGTCCAGGGCATGCTTGCGCTCAATATTCAGGTAAAAGGGGCCGTCCGGATATCCCGCCAGCAGAATATGCTCCTTCCCGTTCATGAAGGGCCTGCTCCTCTTGAAGAAAAAATCATCCTCCCTGTCCCGGCTGTCTCCATCCTCACCGTCTCCGGGTATAGCCTCTTTCAGAATCAGCGGCCCGGAAAGGTACAGAGGAGAGGGAATTCGTATCCTTATATCCTTCTCCTCGTTGTAGATTCTGCCGCTCAGAGCGGCCAGGGGAGAAAAGCGGTAGTTTTCAAGGGAAAATCTGTCCTGGGGATCTCTTTTGCTCTCATCATCCCACTGCTCCGGAGCATCCGAGACGGTCCATTTCAGCTCATATCCTTCAAGAATCTCCTGCGCCGCTGGCTCAATATAGTGGCGGTGGAACTCTGTCACATTCATCTCCGCCTGAATGATATAGTTCTTCCCGCTGCCGGGATGGTAGAGAATGATCAGCTGATCGGGGAGTTCCGGATTCCTTTCCAGTACCATGAAATCATCCTGTTTCATCTCGGCCTCATCATCTCTGAAAAAACCGTGGATCGGTTCATCCGCCCTTGCCCATTCCCTGTCAAAGCGAAAGAGACTCTCCGGGGCAGTCGCCCTCCTGTAGCCGATGGCTGAGATCATATGGGGAATCTCCCCTTCCGCCGAGAAAATAAGCATGGCCTCTTCGATGGAGTCCCGGAGTTCCTCTTCCGTCTCCGTATCAAGCTGCTTCAGAACCGGGACCATCAGGGAGAGTCTCTGGACTTCTCTCATACAGCTTCTGAAGACGGCGGATTCCAGGGCTCTCTGGCTTGTCCCGATCTCTTCATAACTTTTGATCCCGTAAAAGCGAAAGAGCATCACCCCCACGGTGCTCAGCAGCATCAACAGAAGGGCAAGAAGCAGAGGATTTATCAGGTATCCGGAGGGTCTTATCAATCTCATATCCCTACCATAGCGTTATTGATCCCTGTCCCGCCAGTCGTTTTTTACTTTCCCGGCAGGTATTTTACATAGTTTACACTCCTTTTACAGAGGCTTCACCAAGGCCCGGGCTCAGGGGGATTAGAGTTGTGTCGGAGGCCGGGAAATGGTTGAAGAGAGAAAAATTATTCAGATTGAAGAGTCGGGACCCAGAAAGTCCGCCGCGGGTAAAAGGAAGACCCTCTGGACTCTGTTGGTTGTTCTGGCCATGGCAGGGGGTATGTTTGCCTGGTTCTGGTACAGGGGAGGGACAGACCTTGTGACGGTCAGGGAGCCCGATACGGCACAGGTGAAGAAGGGACGCTTTGTCTCCACTACCGAAGCCAGCGGAACGGTGGTCCTGCCCAGGCAGGTCGAGATTGTCAGTCCTGAAGAGGGATATACCCGGAATCTTATGGTGGAAGAGGGGAGTGAGGTTGAAGCGGGGCAGGTCCTCGTGGAGATAGAGGTTCCCGATCTCGAGGATGATCTGGATGAAATTATCGTGGATCTGGCTCAGGCCCGCATAGAACTGGAAAATCAGGAACACAGCTACAGCTATGAGATCGAGACCCTGGAAAGAACGGTTCTCCGCCTTAAGGATGATATCGTCGAGGCCGAAGAGGATGCACAAGCCATGAAGGCTCTGGCTGACCTCAAGAGCTCCCGGGAGAGCGACTACGAAGACGCCCTTGATGTTCTGGAAGAACTGGAGGAGGAGCTGGAGGATACCGAAGCCGCTCTTGTTGCCACCCGCAGTTCCAAAGAGATCGCCTTGAGAAAACAGCAGGCCGCCATCGATCAGCTTCAGGTGGACTACGATATTGCCCTGGGAGATATTGAGGAGAACAGGATAAAAAGCCCCATCGAGGGGGAAGTTTTGGAGATCAACGAATACCTCTATATTTCGGGCAGCCTGATTGAGCAGTCCGACTCTCTGTTTACGGTAGCCGATCGCAGCGAGGTCTATATCGACTTTGATGTGTACGAGCAGTATGTTGGGCTTCTTGAGATCGGCGGTGATATGAGCGTCACCGTGGGGACCAGCACCATGGACGCGGAGATTACCAGAATAGGCAAGGTGGCCACCATGGATACAGACGGCCTTTCCGCCATGATTGAAGTCAGGGCCGTTCCTCTGACAGAGCAGACCCTGACTCCCGGCGCCTCCGCCGTGGCGACCATTACCCTCAGCATACAGGACGATGTTCTCACTCTGCCCAGGGGCTCCTGGCTGACAACGGGGGGACAGAAATATGTTTATGTGGTTCAGGGAAACAGAGCCGTGAAGACGGAGCTGGTTCTGGGAGAGATCCAGGGGGCCCGTGTCGAGATTTTGAGCGGTCTGAAGGCCGGAGATACGGTGATCACCGGCAGTTACCAGAGTTATATCGATCAGGATGAGGTCGTCCTGAAATAGCCGTCTTGTCCCGTTTGTCACGACCGGCGGCCGCTGTGCCGAAGGCGGGATTCAGCCGGGAAGGCGGAAACAGTAGAGGATAAGGAGAATCATTATGATCAAACTTGTAGATGTTTGTAAAAATTATGATCTGGGAGATGTTCAGGTACAGGCGCTCAACAGCGTCTCTCTGGATATAGAACGGGGGGAGTATATTGCCATCATGGGACCCTCCGGTTCCGGGAAGTCCACCCTGATGCATATCATGGGCATTCTGGACAGCATCTCGACGGGGCAGTATTTTCTGGAGGACTATGATATCAGTTCCCTCCCCGACAGGGAACAGGCCCGTATTCGAAACAGTCACTTCGGTTTTATTTTTCAGAGTTTCAACCTCTTCCCCGAACTCAGCGCCATGGAGAATGTGATGCTCCCCATGAGCTATGCGGGGGTGCCCTATCAGAAGAGAAAAGCCCGGGCGGCTGAGCTGCTGGAGGAGGTGGGCCTTTCCCACAGGAGGCAGCATCTTCCCACCATGATGAGCGGGGGAGAGCAGCAGAGAGTGGCCATCGCCCGCTCTCTCTCCAATGACCCCGACCTGATTCTGGCGGACGAGCCCACGGGAAATCTCCCCTCCGACAAGGGAGAGGAGATCATGCAGATTCTCGAAGGTTTCAACAGGCGCGGGGTGACGGTGGTGATGGTGACTCACAATCCCGAACAGGGGAAGCGGGCCCGCCGGGTGATCAATCTGAGGGACGGCGTTCTTCAGGCGGAGAGCGGTGTGAGGGAGGAGCTCTATGTTTGATGAGCCTGCCAGAATCATTGCCCGTCGTTCTGTGAACCGGGCTCTGGAATCGGGTCTTCTGGTCATCGCCGTGGCCCTGGGAATCGGTGCCTCTTCATCGGGTATGGCCCTGCTGGGGAATACCCTGAAAAGTTCGGCAGAGATGCTGGAATCCCCCGAATACAGGGAGATCGTCGTCCGTACCTCCGGGGACGGCAGGGATATGGATGTTCCCGTCGCCCTGAAGGCCGTGGAGGAGAACGCCGTACTGACCTCCTCCGATCTTGAGGCGGGTGAGCTTGTTCCCGCCGTGACCCACTCCTATGTAAAAAATCATACCCGTATGGAGTTTATCAACGAGGAGTATGTGGCCGGGGAGCAGCGTAAACAGGTTCTGAGAGCCGCGAACGCTCCCGGTGGCGTCGAAGGCGGAAACGCGGAGCCGGGCGGAGAGGCTCCCCCCCCTCCGCCCGAGGGAGACGAGTTCAGACACGCCAGCCTGGAGGATCTTGAAAGCTATGCCCTGGATTCGGAGATTCTCATCTCCGAGCTGGATGATGTTATCGGGTACGAAGTAAGTCCCGGTTTTTTCGATGCCTGGGATCTCAGCGCTGAGCTTGGCAGTCTTTTCAGTACAGCAGATCTGAGCGGCGCCACGTCCCTGACTGTCCTGGGACATGATCTTGCGGAACTTCTGGCAGAAGGAGACGGCCGGGGAATCCAGGATCTTATGGGCAGGAAGCTTCTGACCCGGGACGGCCTGATGACAGTTATCGGTGTACTGGAAGAGACGGGAGATCTTAATGACGATCTTTTTTTCACCCCCTATACCAGCGACGCCGGAGTGAACAGTTTCAGACGGATGTTTATGAATACGGAGCTCCGGTTTACCGTGGACGATCCCGAGGAACTGGACGGCGCGGCGGCCCTGCTTCAGGACTGGTTCGACAGGCGTTTCGGTGCGGATCAGATCTCCCTCTCCAATCCCCGTTCCCAGGCTCTGCAGCTGGTCAGCCGGAATACGGGAGTCAGCGTATTGATCCTCTTCCTCTCTCTGGCGGGACTCTTTATTGCGGCAGTCAACGTTTCCAATATTCTGATGAGCCGTGCCATGAGGATGAAGAAGCATGTGGGGATTCTGATGGCTCTGGGGTCTTCCCGCATGGGAATCCTGAAGCTTTTCGCCTGGGAGGCTGCAGGCATTACTCTTATCGGAACCCTGCTGGGAACACTCCTTTCCCTGCCTCTGAGCCGGACCATGCAGAGTTCCCTGGATATGATCGGGGGCGGTTCCTGGATCTTCACTCTTGCCGGAGTGTTTCTTTCCGCAGTTCTGACACTCCTTTTCGGTCTGCTTCCCGCCCGTCAGTATTCAAAAATCGATCCGGCAGTGGCCATGAGGGCCGCCTGAGACGAGGTACACTATGAAAAAATTTCTGAATATGCTTATCCGCAACTGGAGCGGATCTCCTGTTAAAATCATCCTTACCCTTTCGGCAGTGGCCCTGGGATCCGCCATCCTGATTCTCACCGACAGCGCCGGAAGAATTCTGGATGAGCAGATCACACAGGAGCTGGAAAAGGGGGGTGTTATCCTCAATGTGGCCAACGGCACGCTGAACTCCGAAGGCATGGTGGATCAGAACCGGCCGGCCGAATGGGACTCTTCGGTTCCGGATATTCTGGTCAGCGATATTGAGGCCGTGAGCTTCGCCGTTCCCATCATTGATCCGCCTTTCAAGCAGATTACAACAGAGGGCAAGTCCTATAACCTGAGATCCGTAGCCGGATCGTCTCCCGGATATTTTGATATCTTCGGTCTGGAGCTTGCAGCCGGGGTGTCCATGAGCGATAAGGATGTGGATATGGGTGCCAAAAAGGTTTGGATCAGCCGTTCCATGGCCGAACTGCTCTACGGTTCTGCCGAAGGGGCCGTCGGGAAATGGGTTCAGCCTCCCGGAGAGATGATGAGTCGGGGGCCCGGCGGACGGGACCGGAACATGATACAGCAATTCTCTGTGGCCGGTGTTTTTGAAGATCCCGGTGAGATCGCACGCCGCTCCTACGGCATAGGCGACCTGATCCTTCCCTATACCTCCCTGTTTTCCGCGGGCAGAAATATTCAGATGATGATGGATATGATGGCCGGTCAGCTTATCATCAGGGCAGAGGGAAGCTCTGCCGAAAAGATAAGTGCTTCGGTGACGGATCTTCTCAGCTCGCAGTTCGGTTATGATATCGATATCCTTGTCTGGGAGGGGTCTCTGAACGGCAGCTCCGACTATATGCAGGAGCTGCGTCAGACGGTGCAGATCTTCTCCGTCTCCCTCTCTATTCTGGGGATGGTTCTTCTTTTAACCAGTTCACTGGGCATCTTCAGTATTATGGTTGTGGAAGCTCTGAACAGGAAAAGGGATATCGCCCTGGAGAGGGCCCTGGGAGCCTCCCAGTCTCTGGTGGTCAGGGAGTTCTGGAGCTGGTCGGTGATGCTGAGCCTGGCCGGTGCCGTTCTGGGACTGTTGATCGCGGCTGTACTGTCGGGACCGGTTCTCAGCACCCTCTCCCCCCTGGTGGGAGAAGTTTCGACCAGCTTCAGTGAAGCGGCGGGGCTGCGGCTTCTCTCTGTCGTAAGGGGAATCGTTCTGGCCGTCCTTTTCGGCGGTATTCTGGGACTGCTCCCTTCCTTCTCGGCAGTGAAGGGGAACATTGCCGACATCCTGAGGGAGGCCTGATATGAAACGGTTTCTACTCAGCCTCTGGATCCTGATGCCCGTATGTTCTCCTGTCCTGGTCTCGGCCCAGACGCTGGACAGTCTGGAGGATGTCTGCTCCTATGCCAGGGCAAACAGCCTGGACTACCAGACGGCTCTCTGGGAGGCTTTGAAATCATCCCGTGACCTGGACGGTATTCTGGAGTTTGAAGAGAGTTCTTTCAGTTTCGATACCAGCGTCCGGGAGGATGAGGATGTCTCGGCCAATGCGGGAGTGGACGTCCCCGTTCTGGACCAGATCAGTCTCAATGCATCGCTGGACAGCGATAAAAACAGAGCTTACGGTTTCACCCTGAGCCCCCTGGCCCACAGGGATGACCGTATTCAGCAGGAGCTGGCTCGGCAGGAGGGAAGTGCGGCCGCGGCGCAGACGGGAATCGCTGCGGAAAACAGCGCTCTCAAGGCCGTTCTGGACTGGTTGTCGGCCATGAGGACTGTAGACGTCCAGATCGAGCTGACCTCCGTTCTTGAGTCCATCTACAGGGATGAAAAGGTTCGGTATGAGGCCGGTGAGTCGACTCTGGATGATGTGCGGAGCGCTCTGATGGACTGGACGGATGCGGGAAAGACCCTGACCTCCCTTCAGAACGACAGGAGCAGCGCCGAACTGTCTCTTCTTTCCGCTCTGAACACCGGGGCCGACAGCATCACCCTGCCCGACCTTGACAGTTCCGACCTGGAGAGGGAACTGGAGGCGCTCCAGGGCCGGATGAAACCCGATCAGGCCGATCCTCTGCAAAGCTATGAAGTCCTGACGGCACAGATCGAGGCCCGCTCTCTGGAGGAGGAGTTGAAGGATACCTGGTTATTTGATCCCGACCTCTCTCTGACAGGCAGTATCAGCACCGACGGCAGCGGCGACAGCTCATGGTCCGGAACGCTGTCCTTAAGCTTTTCTTTTCAGGACTGGCAGAGTCAGGAGAGAGAGGAGCTGAGCCGGGATCTGGAACTGAGCCGGCTTGAGGCCGGGCAGGTTCAGGTTGAGCAGTACCAGGCTCTGCAGCAGGATCTGATTGCCCTTGAAACCACAAAACAGAGTTGTGACCTGGCCCGGCTGGAACTCGAGGAGGCCATGGAAATTTACGATGAGGCGGAGTTCCTTCTGGAGCGGGGAGAGTACTCCCGGGCCGAAAGGGACGAGGCCAGGCTGGACCTTAAAACGGCGGAAGTCTCTCTCTTCAGTGCCCTGGCGGATGAGTATAGCGCCTGGCGGGAGCTGCTTTACTATTTCCCTTCCTATTGAACACAGCCCTTTTCCTCTGTTAGCTTAGGAACTGAACGGCGGTCTCCTGCGGGACCGCCTCTTTTATATGAACCGAGGATAACACATTGAAAAAACACACTCTCCTGATAGCCCTGGGGTTGATAGGACTTTCCGTCGTCCTTCACTATATTCATGTTCAGATCTTCCACGATCCCCACCATATGCTGATGTTTCTGATGGGGGATATTGCCTTCGTTCCCCTGGAGGTCTTTCTGGTCTCCCTTGTGATCGACCGCTTCATTGAAAGACGGGAGCATCAGAAACAGATGAGCAAGTCCCATATGCTTGTGGGGCTTTTCTACCAGGAGCTGGGAAGCGCACTGCTCAAGGCCATCGTCTCCTGGGACAGGGCCTCTGTTTTTAAGAGTGTCGACGTTAATGCCCGCTGGGGCAAAGAAGAGTACGGCAGACTGAAAAGAGAGCTGAGCTCACATGAATATAAAATCAGGACGGAGTTGGTGGATTTCGATACCCTTTTTAAGCTGATCGATTCCAGGCAGTCGCTGATTGTGGGACTGATCACCAATCCCGTTCTGGGAGAACATGAGAGCTTCAGCGACTCCCTGCTGAGCGTTTTCCATCTTTTGGAGGAACTGAATCAGCGGGAACTGCCGACGCTGACTGATGACGATATCAGCCATCTGAAGGTGGATCTCGAACGGGTTTACAGGAACCTCGCCCTCGGCTGGGCCGAGTATATGGCCTATCTGCAGAAAGACTATCCTTTCCTTTTCGCCAGTGCGGTGAGGACGAATCCCTTTATTATGACGACCTGATCCGCCGGGTCTCCCATTCACTGAATCTCTGTCGAGCATACGGTTGAGCCGACTTTTTTAATCATTAAGACGGCTCAACTGATATTAGAATTCCTCAAACTCATCATCGACGGCAGGCGAGGACTTCGGAGCTTTCAGCAGGGAGGGGGTGGACTGGGGGGGCTGTTGAGCTTTCGGCTCATTTCCGGGGAGAGCCGAAGGGGAGACCGCAGCCGAATCCCGGAGTTGGTCGTTCCTGTTCAGTCCTTCTATCCTGAAAAAGGATACCGTTTCTTTCAGCATGGACGCCTGATTGGAGAGTTCGATGGATGTGGCCGATATCTCTTCAGCGAAGGACGCGTTCTGCTGAATGACCTGGTCAAGCTGGATGATAGCGCTGTTGACCTGCTCGCTCCCGGCATTCTGCTCATTGCTGGCCGCATTGATCTCCCGGACCAGTTCGGAGGTTTTTCTGATTCCTTCCACAAGAGTTTCAAGCATATGCGAGGCTTCCTCGGCCTTGAGGCTGGTGGACCGGGAGAGCTCGGTGATTTCACCGGCGGCTTCCTGACTGCGTTCAGCCAGCTTTCTCACCTCCGAGGCAACCACGGCGAATCCCTTGCCGTGGTCTCCCGCGCGGGCCGCTTCAATGGCTGCATTCAGGGCGAGCAGGTTGGTGTTCCGGGCTATCTCTTCGATAATGGCTATTTTCTCAATGATGGATTTCATGGCGTCTACGGCTTCCGTCACGGTGAGGCCGCTCTTTTCGGCATCCTTCGTCGCTGTCTCGGCTATCTTTTCCGTCTTGGCGGCGTTTTCCGCATTCTGTGTGATATTGGCG
Organism: Oceanispirochaeta sp.; assembly: GCA_963556075.3. GTDB lineage: Bacteria > Spirochaetota > Spirochaetia > DSM-2461 > DSM-2461 > Oceanispirochaeta. The sequence continues at coordinate 2,531,998 of CAUVYB020000002.1, forward strand.
CCCATCTCTTCCATGGATGAGGAGACCTCTTCCGCGGAAGACGCCTGTGAGGCGGCTCCTTCTGACAGAGACATGGTACTGTCGCTGAGCTGCCGGCTGCCTGATGCCACCGCCTCAGACGCATTCATAACCTTGGACACCACATCTCTGAGCCTGTGCGCCATAGTCCGGAGGGCTTCGGCAAGCTCTCCCACTTCATCGTTCCGCCGGACTTTAAGTGAGGCGTTCAAATCTCCCTCTGATATGGCCGAGGCAAAGGTAATTCCGTCTTGAAGGGCAGACACCGTTCTATTCAGGATCAGAGTGAATACGGCAACCGAAAAAATCAGCAGGAATATAAGCAGGATAATCACATTCCTCAGAAAGCTGTTCAGACTGCTGAAGTAGGCATCCAGGGGATACTCTACAAACCATATGTATTCGCCGTAACGCATGGTTCCCACATAAGAGCCTTCAATCGCACCGAAGCCGCTGCCGTTCTCTGAACGGATATAATCCATAACAGCGCCGTTCGTATAACGGCTGTTCTCCAGAGCCGTGCCTGACTGCCCCAGAATATTGAAATCCTCGTCTACCAGGTAGGCTCTGCCGGAGTGGGATATGCTCATGGACGCGAAGAGCTTCTCGACGGAACTGGCGGCGATGACACTCTGAAGCTCCTTGGGTGTGACGCCGATCTGGACAATACCGGGCGCAGCCTGTCTGCTGACCCCTATATACTGGAAAAGGACCTTATCGGCTCCCCGCTCCTGGGGATCCTGTGCCAGGGCAAAGCTCTTGTCATCCAATCCGTCAAGAAAAGGTTTTGTCTGCTCGCTGGTAGTGAAATCAAAACCGTAAAAATCGGGAACGTTTCCCCACAGGAGGACGCCGTTTTCATCGGTGACGTGGATCTCGTCTACGCCGATATCCTTCGTCAGCTGCGATACCCTGACCGTTTCCAGCAGTCCGGGATCGGCATCCACCGCGGCCGCCACGGCTCTGGCGATGCGGATGTAGTTTTTGTTGAGCGAGTCCTTCAGTATGGAGATCTGTTCCCGGGAGCTGTTCAGATCCGATTCGATCTCTTTCAGCTGTTCTTCCGCGGTCATCAGCATAAGATTCTCGATGGACCGTTTCTGAAGGGTATAGGAATATACGGTTACGATCGTTAACGAGATAATCAACAACAGGGTTGAGGGGAGAAGGATCTGTCCCCTGATTTTCAGTTTCATTCGGACTCCGATAAGAAAAAATATTAAGAGTAGATTTTCTCTGACTTCTATATGAGGCTGAGGGGCGCTCTGTGAATCAAGCTGTAGTGTGTATGGGAGAATTGTGAAGAGGAGTGAAACTCCCCTCCTGAGGTCCGAGGGGAGACGGGAACAAGGGGATGAGCGGGAATCCGAATGCGGTTTCTTCCGTGATTCTGATTCCCTGACCGATTGTCGAGGAAGCAGGCATCACCCGTGGAGCCCTGAGAGGGGCTCCCCCTGCGTCAGGCGGTCCGGCACATCCTTTTAGCTATATAGGCAATATGGCCGTTGATCCTTGAGAAGTAGGATATCAGGTCCAGATGCACCGAAGATGTGGCGATCGATTCAACCTGTCCCTTAGACAGGCGCTCGATATGAAGCTGTTTGTACTTCTCCTCTTCCTTCTTCTTATGGGAGTGGAAATCCAGTACGATTCTGGCTTCGTCGGCATCTTCGTTCTTCAGGGCCAGGGTCAGATGTTCGAAGTTCCGGTTCACCCTGTAGATCAGATGTTCCAGCTCATGGAAGCCCTCGTCGGAAAAGACAAGATTCTGATCGATCTTCTTTGTGGCCAGGCTCATGATATTCTTGTCGATCACGTCACCGATGGATTCAAGCTCGTTCTGAATATACATATAGTTCATACACTGTTCCGACTCCCTGGCGCTCAGCTCTTCCTGAGAGAGTTTTGCCAGAAAGGGGATGATGCTTTTGTGCAGAGTATCCACCTTGGAGTCCAGATCGGCAACCTTTTCGATGGCCTTTGTATCCCGGCTTCTGAAGGCGGCTTTCATCTCCAGTATCATCATCTGTATCAGGTCGGCCACACGCATGATCTCCTTTCTTGTCATGATCAGGGAGAGTTCCACGCTTTTGTCAATGAGCTTGTCCTTGATATAGACCGGACCGAAGGGCTTCTCCGCTTCTTTTTCGGGGAAGATTTTGTTGAAGAGCTTCAGGACCAGGCCGAGGCAGGGGAAGATGATGATATGGTTGATGACCGGCATAAAGGTAAAGCCCATAGCGATCTGACGGGCCAGACTGTCGGTGCCCAGAGCGTGAAGACAGAACCATTTGAGCCACCAGATGTAGAGCCTTTCGCCCTGAAAGGGGATACAGAGGAGGATAAAGACCCAGACCGCGCCGATCAGCTGAAACAGAATATGAATATAGGCCGAACGCTTGGCTTCCCAGTTGAGGGCAATGCTTCCCAGGACCGCGGTGATACAGGTTCCGATGGCGGCGCCCAGGTTGATGGGAACCGCCTGCTCCAGAGAGATGGCTCCGGCCAGAGCCATGGCTATGGTGATACTGGTGGTGGCACCCGAAGACTGAATGACCATGGTAAAGACAAGGCCTAGCAGAATCCCCAGTATGGGGGTCTCTATACTCTTCATCAGGTTGATAAAGGGGTCATAGGAACGCAGGGGTTTCAGGGAGGAGGACATCATATCCATACCCAGGAAGAGGAGACCGAAAGTAAAGATGGTCATGGCGATGTGTTTTGCCCGTTTGGTCTTGACGCTGATTTTCATGATAAAGCCAATGAAGACGATAAAGGTGGAGAACTTCGTGATGGACGGGAAGGCTATCAGCTGAGGGAGGAAGGTGGAGCCCAGCTCAGCGCCCAGGGTGACGGCCAGGCTCTGATGGAAGGTCATGAGTCCCGCACCCACAAGGGCCGCTTCCAGTACGGTGGTGGCCGATGAAGACTGGTTGACAATGGTAATCCCGAGACCCGTGAGGTAGCCCCTGACCGGTCCTTTAGTCAGGGTCAACATAATGGATTTCATCCTGCTGCCGGCAATGGATGTCAGATGTTTGTTCATCTCCGTCATGCCGAATAGAAAGATGGCCAGTCCGCCGACCAGTGAAAAAAGATTCCAAATTGTCACGTCATACTCCTTATAATGCAAAACACACGTGTGCGCTTTCTTTTATCGCGATTGCTCACACGTGTGCGTGTAGTGTAACCCCTGTAGAAGCCTTTGTAAAGAGGGATGTTAGAAAATGGTTAGGATTGTGTTAGGAGACTGTTAGGGCAGGCGGCTTTCCCGTGCCGGGTAAAGGTCCTTTTTTTCATTGTGATCCGTCCTGTTCCCGCATATACTATATAAAAAGGATCGGATTTTGGAACTGAGAAAATTTGTTATTCCGGAAATTATCTTTGGAGCGGACTGTCTGGAGCTTGCAGGTCAGTACACAGCCATGTCAGGCGGCTACCGCCTGCTGCTGGTTACAGACCCCAATATACAGAACAGTGAATGGTTTCCCCGAATTCTGAACTCATTGAAATCAATGAATCTTCCCTATGTCATTTATGATGAGATCTCTCCCAACCCGAGAGATTTTCAGGTCATGAAGGGCGCCTCTCTTTATGATGAAGCCGGCTGTGATGCCATCCTGGCCGTAGGAGGGGGGAGTGTTATTGATGCGGCCAAGGGGATCGGTATCGTCGCAACCAACAGAGGGCATATACTGGATTTTGAGGGAATTGACAGGATTGAGAATCCCATTCCTCCTCTCGTCTGCGTTCCCACAACCTGCGGGAGCTCTGCGGACGTCAGCCAGTTTGCCATTATCAACGATACCGCGGGGAGAAGGAAGATTGCCATTGTTTCGAAGGCACTTGTTCCCGATATCTCACTGATCGATCCGGAAACCCTGCAGACCCTGAATCGGGAGCAGTTTATAGCCGCCTCTCTGGATACCCTCTCTCATGCCGTCGAGGCTTTTGTCTCAACCGCCTCTTCCGTACTGACCGATCGCCACAGCCTGGGGGCCATCTCCCTGCTGGGAGAACACCTGCTGTCTGCTCTTGAGGACGAAGAGAATCGGGAGCTCCGGGCCAATATTATGAATGCCTCCATGGAAGCGGGACTGGCTTTTTCCAATGCCAGTCTGGGCCTGGTCCATGCTATGTCCCATGTTCTGGGAGGGTACAAGGATTTTCCTCATGGTGTGTGCAACGGGCTTCTACTCAAAGCCGTTTGCCGGTACAACTACTCCTCCTGTCCGGAGCGATACGATACAATAGCCGCTGTCCTGGCCCGTTCCAGAGGGAACGTGCCGGAGCCGGGAATTGAAGGATTGATGAATGAGTTGGATGTCCTGGCGGAAGGGACGGGGATCAATGATTCTCTCAAGTCCTTCAGTCTGAGTGATGATGAGTGCCGGCTCCTGGCAGAGATGTCTTTACAGGATATCTGCAACGCCACAAATCCGAAGGAACCTGTAATGGAAGAGGTGAATGAGCTCTACAGACAAGTCTTCAGCAGATAATACATCAAGGGATGAGCTCCGCAGCAAGGTGATCGGACTGGGCGAGAAGAGCTTTCATAAGAATTACTACGGTAAGTTGAAACGTTCTGCTCATTATCTTGAGCTTTCCGGAGCCGTTATTGAGCAAACTCCGAATCTCATTCTGGTTATTAATGAAAAAGCCGTCGTTATCAATGCCAATCGGGCGGCCTGTTCATTCTTTGATAGAGACGCCGACGAGCTGAAAGATTCTTCCATCTATGATCTTGCATCCATACCCTATGACAATCTGAAAGCAGGGGATGAGGACACCGTTATCCTGGAAGGGCACGACCGGGAGAGTGAGGTTAAAAAATATCTTCTTTCTATAAAAGAGATTAAGGTCGGTTCTTCAAAGTATTCTGTCCTCGTTGGTAAAGATGTGACTCTCCTTTTACGTCTTCAGGATGAACAGAGGGCGTATGAGAATCAGCTCCTTCAATTTCAGAAAACGGATATGGTGTCCTTCCTTGCCGGAAGCATCGCTCATGATTTCAACAATATTCTGACGGGAATCATAGGCTGCGCCTCCATGCTCAGGGAGTCCCGGAATATTACGTCCGATGCTCCGGAGCAGACGCTTGTGCAGATGATACTCGATGCTTCGGAGAAGGCTTCAGATCTCGTGACCCAACTTATGAGTGTCAGCCGAAAGGGCAGCATGGACAAGGAGCCTGTCTCGCTGGCTGCCGTATTGGAGGATACCGTTGGAATCCTGGGGCATACGGTGGATCGGTCCGTCTGTATAGAGTTCCATAATGATACGGATGATGCCTGCATCGCAGGAAACAGTTCGGCCCTGCACAGTGCCTTTCTGAATCTGGGAATTAATGCGGGACACGCCATCAGGGGGGAGGGCAGGATAGAGTTCCGTCTTTCCCGGCTTAACATTGATTCGCAGTACTGCGGGGCCAGCTCCTTTGCTCTTGAACCCGGGGAATATCTGAAGCTGAGTGTCGAAGATACAGGAGCGGGAATCCCCGAGGAATATCTGGACAGAATCTTCGAAGCTCTGTTTACGACCCGGGAAGCCGGGAAGGGAACGGGGCTGGGCCTCTCATCGGTGATGAAAACAGTTAAGGACCATTCCGGAGAGATCCGTGTTGCCAGTAGCGTAGGGAAGGGAACCGTTTTTACCCTTCTCTTTCCCGCTTCAGGAAGCGCCGGCGGCGTCTCTGTCGGCGAAAAGAAGATCTGATTCAGAGCAGCCGTTTGGCAATATAGGCGATTTGGCCGTTTATCCTTGAGAAATAGGAGATGAGATCCAGATGGATAGAGCTGGTCGCCAGGGATGCCTCCTTACCCTCCGCCAGTCTCTCCATATGGTAGCGTTTGTACTTTTCCTCCAGCTTCTTCTTGTGACAGTGTGAATCCAGTATGGACTTCGCCAGCTTGGCATCGTCCTTTCTCAGAGCCTGGGCCAGGGTGGCAAAATTCCGGTTGACCAGATAGATAAGGTCTTCGAGCTCATTGAATCCCTCTTCCGAGAAAGTCAGGGCCTGCTCGATCTTCTTTTGTGACAAAACCATGATGTTCTTGTCTATCACATCACCGATGGACTCCAGTTCGTTCTGGATATACATATAGTTGATGCACAGTTTCGACTGGGTGGACGACATCTCTTCCTGGGAGAGCTCGGACAGAAAGGTGATGATGCTTTTATGGAGTATATCCACCCTGTTATCCAGTTCTTTAACCCGTTCGACCTGTGCCGGATCATCGCTTTCAAAGGCGATTCTCATCTCCCTGATCATCTGATGAACCAGGTCGCTGACCCGGAGGATTTCCTTGCGTGTCATCAGAAGGGAGAGCTCCACGCCCGTGTCGATCAATCCCTCGCTGATATAGGCGGGACCGAAGGGTTTATCCGATTCCCTTTCCGGAAAGATACGGTTGAAAAAGGCCAGGATAAGTTTCAGGCTGGGAAAAACGATAATGTGATTGATCACAGGCATAAAGGTGAAGCCCATGGCGATCTGCCGGGCCAGGCTGTCGGTCCTGAGTACGTTCAGGGTAAACCACTTGAGCCACCATATGTACAGTCTTTCTCCCCGGAAGGGGATGAAGAGAAGGATGAAGACCCAGAGGGCACCGATCATCTGAAAGAGGATATGGATATAGGCCGATCGCTTGGCCTCCCGGTTCAGGGTGAGGCTGCCCAGAACGGCGGTGATGCATGTGCCCACGGCGGCGCCCAGATTTATGGGAACCGCCTGCTCCAGGGAGATGGCTCCCGCCAGGGCCATGGCGATGGTGATACTGGTGGTGGCCCCCGAGGACTGGATGATCATGGTAAAGACCAGGCCCATCAGGATTCCCAGCAGGGGATTCTCTATGCTGCGCATGAGATTGATAAAGGGTTCATAGGATCGCAGAGGTTTCAGGGAAGAGGACATCATGTCCATTCCCAGAAAGAGAAGGCCGAAGGTGAACACGGTCATGGCGATATGATGGCCCCGCTTGCTTTTTGAGGAGATCTTTGTAATAAAACCGGCAAAGACGAAGAGGGTGGAAAACTTTGTAATGGAAGGGAAGGCGACCAGCTGGGGGAGAAATGTGGAGCCCAGTTCAGCACCCAGGGTGACGGCCAGACTCTGCTGAAAGGTCATGAGTCCTGCTCCCACAAGGGCCACTTCCAGCACGGTGGTCGCCGAGGACGACTGGTTTACGATGGTGATTCCCAGACCTGTCAGATAGCCGCGGAAAGGACCTTTGGTCAGGGTCAGCATAATGGACTTCATCCGGCTGCCGGCAATGGAGGTAAGATGCCTGTTCATTTCGGTCATACCGAACAAAAAGATGGCAAGTCCTCCGAACAGTGTAAAAATATTCCAGATACTCACGATGATGCCCCCTGTCCTTTAGTATAGTGATTTCTCTTCGTCCATCTCAAATGGAACGCCTGCCGGTATCCGGGAGATTACCGGATTCTTTTTCTCAGTTCCTTGAGGATCTTTACCATAGCCAGGGTATCAAGCTCGCAGTACTTCAAGAGAGCCTCTCTTTTTTCATTCTCCTCTGTCTTCATTTCAGAATACAGATGCATGGCTTCAAGGCCGTTATGGATCAAATTCAGAGCCCCATAGGCATCGGCCATGTCGGGAACGAGTGCGGGGAGTACGCTTTTGATGGAATATTTTCCTTTCATTACGGGGGAGTACAGGTATTTGTTTTTAAACGGCATCATCAGGTCGGCAAGCCTGGCGATGATATTCTCCAGGGACGGCGCCAGGTCCGGATTGCCTGAGGCCAGTGATTTCAGGATCCCCTTTTCAAAGGCCTGATTGTAGACCAGAACGCTCCCTTCCGCCGGGATATCTTTTATCAGGTTCTCAGCCAGCTGTCTGCGGGGATCCTGTCCGGGGGGAGCCAGAAATTCTCTGTGATCCAGCGTTCCATTCTCATCTTCCAGGTGGAGGGAGTATTGAAAGGGAATGTGGGCATAGGGTCTGCTTCCTTCCCAGAGAGGTACGGCCTGCTGAAACGCCTCAAAGTCCAGATGGGAAATGGGAAAGCTCAGGGAGGACAGGAAGCGGGTCAGTTCAGTTTTGTTCATACTCGTCTTTCCGCTCAGTTCGGACTCCACCTGAAGCCTCTGATGATCCGACAGTTCACTGACGTCTTCGATCTGATGAAACTCGACGATCCCCTGCCTGTAGAATTTCATCTTCAATTCGGGGGACAGTGTGCTGATATCAAAGACCGAAGGAGCGGGGATATCCTTCCAGCAGTGATTCCGGGCCTCACAGATTCCGGGTGTGGTGCAATGTGTTCCAATGGAGGTACCGGGACAGGGGCCTTTTAAAAGGGAATGCTGTTCTTCCAGTTCCAGGGTAAGAGGCTTCTGCAGTTCCTCTACCTCCTTTTTATAGTCGTTAACAAGGAAGAGCTGCTCCGGATCCAAATCTTCCAGCCGTGTGTACGACTTGTTCAGACAGATAATATCGGCCCTGTCTACGGAGAATCCAAGCTCTGTCAACACATGGTACTGGAATGAGAGTTCCCGAATATGGGCTTTTCTGATTCTTGTAACGCTTTTCACTCCATGAAGGGCTATCCGTCCCGACTCATCTTTTTCCAGAACATCTATAACAACCCGGCATCCGGAGTGTTCAAAAACCGCCTCGAAAAGAGTGCAGGCCCCGCAGCCTAAGAACTCTTCTGTCTGTTTCCGCCTTTTGTCCATGCTCCCGGCGGAGATCATCGTACCATGGGGGAAAAAGAATTCTTCTGCCAGTCTTCGCGCCTTCTCCCCATCTCCTCTTCCCCATTCCCTGTCCGGGCTTTCAGTATCGAGAAATTCCGGTTTATAAACCTGGAACCAGAGGTATTTGGGGCATTGATGGCCCTTTTGATAGAGGGTTTCTGTTAGCTGTATCATTTGGAAATGGCAACAGGCCTGTCCGGCTGCATGTGGCCGCCCTGTCGGGAATCAGTCCTGTTTTTCTGAAGCCGCCTCTCCGAAGACATGTTCTATTCCCCACTCCCGGAGAGCCGTCAGTATGGGGCTGAGGGTTTTCCCTTTCTCCGTAAGACTGTATTCAACCTTGGGGGGGACTTCGGCATAGACCTTGCGATTGATCAGGCCGTCCTCTTCCAGTTCTCGAAGCTGTTTGGTCAGCATCCTTTGGGTCACATTGCCTACCCGGCGCTTCAGTTCATTGAATCGAAGAGTACCGTCCACCAGCAGATGGTAGAGGGCTATCCCCTTCCATTTTCCGCCTATGACATTAAGAGTCGCTTCTACGGGACATCCCGCTGATTTTGCTCTGTCGCTGTTCATATCTATCTTATGAGCCATGGTATACTTCCTGTTCCTTTGCTTCGTATGCGCTATTATCCAATGGATGGCGTGGTTTTGTCAAATATGCATACGGGGGCTGAGAATTGCATTTTCAGGGCAGATCTCATAACAGTTGCCGCAGTGCAGGCAGTTTTCCTGGATGATTCTGTAAGGGCTTCCTGTCTCAATACAGTTTTGGGGGCATGAAGGAAGGCAGGCTCCGCATCCGCTGCAGGGCGCGGTGATTCTATAGGATCTCTCTGTTTGGAATGTCTTACCTACAGTGAAGCCCCTCCTGCTGATCGGCTTTGTGCTAAGGTCAAAATATTCTCCCTGTCCCTTATAGAGGCAGAACACTTCCAGAGCCTTTCGGCTCTCCTCTGCAGGATAAATCTCGTACATATAGGGATTCTTTTCGAATATCTCATTAAGCCTTCTGCTTCCCGTATTTTTGACCGCTCCGGAGAGCGATACGACCCTGCGGCTCATGGTCTCCCGGCCTCCTGACATTCCGCTTAATGAGAGATAGGGTTTGGCTTTCAACTGCCTGTAAAAGGCTTTCCCCCTGGCCGTAAGAAAGTAAATACCATTCTTATCGTAAAGCATGATATCGATAACCCTTGTGGCGGGCAATCCCCTCTCATCCACCGTTGCGACAACAACGGAGTGAATCTCTTCGGCCAGTATTTTCAGATAGTCCTGTGTTTCCATAATGCGTCCTTACAGTCTGGTCCTGGGTATGACTCCCTCAAGGAGTTCCCTGTCCATACTCTTTATGGAGTCATCAATCACTCTCATCATCCTTTTCCTGTCCCCAGGAAGGGTTCCGACGAGGCTGGCCGTATTCAGTGGATGGTTTCCATAGAAGGGCATCCCGTCAACGTCAATGAGTTCGATCATCCTTCTTTCTTCCTCGAGAATCTCCCGTTCACTTGCAGGAGAGAATTTCCCCTTTTGTACATCATCGGCCAGTTCACTTCCCGGAAAGAGACCCAGAGGGGTGATACCCACAAGCTGCGGTCTGCTCCCATTGATGAGTTTTACCGAATCTTCGGCTCCTTCCAGGGCTCTTCCTCTTCCGAGAGCGCCCAACATGAAAATGGCATTGTGCTTTATACCCGCTCTGTTCAGTCTTTCCAGCTGTTCACGGGAGTCGCTGAGAGTAAAACCCTTGTTGAACTGTTGCAGGGCTTCATCACTCCCGCTTTCCAGGCCCACCCAGAGATCGCCTATTCTCAGGTCTCTAAGCTCTTTGAGCTCACGATCCGTCTTGGCCATGATATTCCGTATAGAGGCATACATGCTTATGACTTCCATGCCTGGAAAGTAGTTGATGATCATTCCGGCAATAAGTTTCAGCCGGTTTGCGCTCAGCACAAAGGCATCTCCGTTGATCAGGAATATCCTTTTCAGATCACCATAGAGCTGTCTGGCTTCCCGAAGATCTTTCTCTATCTGCTCCAGTGATTCTGTTGTGAATTTCGTGTCTTTGTACATGGTGCAGAATCGGCATCTGTTATGGGCGCATCCGACGGTCACCTGGAGCAGTACCGTATTGGCTTCGATAGGCGGTCTGTAGATAGGGCCTGTATATTTCATTGATATCCTCGATATAGTTTTGCTCTTAAATATTAGTTGTGTGTAATAAATACTATACTGTGCTTTATGTCAAGTAGAGAAGTATTGATATGTAGATGTTAAAAGTATACCGAATTGAGAAGGCTATAACGCATTTTTAGATTAAAAAATTTTATTGACCGGTACCCGGATCTTTCTTTTTCCCCAGATCAAGCTCAGGATAGAGCTCTTCGGCACATCTGGGACAGAGGCTGTGCGAAAAATCAGCGATATTATGCTCGGTCATGTAATCTTCCAGACTGTTCCAGTAACCCTTGTCGTCCCTGATCTGCCTGCAATGGCTGCAGATGGGCAGTATGCCCTGAAGGGTCCTGATCTCTTCATCGGCCCTGCGGATATCTGTAAGGTCCCTTAAGGCTACAATGCTTGTTTTTCTGTCGTTTTTTATGTTTTTCTTAACATGGACGTCTACGGGGAACTTCCGCCCGTCTTTCGTGATCAGGCTGATTTCATATCTTATACGCTGTCCGTATATTTCCCTGTTGAATACATCCCGATCATCGGGATGTATCAGGGTCTCCACATCCTTTCCGATAAGCTCTTCCCTGTCATAGCCGAACATCTCCATGGCCGCTCTGTTGGCATCCCGGATCACCCTTTCCTCTACAAATAAAACTCCTTCAAAGGCCGCCTCCGAAAGGTTTTTGTACCTTTGTTCGCTTGAAAGGAGTTCTCTTTCGGCTCTCTTTCGGCCTTTGATCTCCAGCTGCAGCCTTCTGTTCCACAGGGTGTAAAGTATGAGAAGGATAGAAAAAAGAGCCGTTACCGTCAGGACCCATTTAAGGATATCCTGAAAACGAAGACCGTGTTCATAACGGACGGACAGCCATCGATTTCTGATTTCCGCATGTTCTTCGTGACTGAATGATTGAAGGGTCTTATTGATGATTCCCGCCAGTTCGGGCCAGTCATCCCGTATGGCCATGGCCTGGTTATGGCTTCCGAAGGGGGTGGGGGCCGCCACTTTGAGATTATTCAGACCCTTATTCAGCATAATATAACTGCCTACGCTCAAATTCCCGATATAGGCATCCACCTGTCCTTCAGCCAGAAGCTCCAGGCATGTTTCAACGGCTGGTTCTTCTGTCACCAGTCTGAGATTTATTTCGGGATAGTTGTTTTTCAATAACTCATGCATGACAAAGCCTTCGGGAACGCTGACCGTCGCCCCTCTGAGGTCTTCCACCCCGCTGATAAAGAGGGAATCTGTTCTGGTAAAAATGACCCAGGGGAGACTGAGATATTCATCTGTGAAGGCCATATATTTCCGTCGGTCTTCGGTAATCTTTGCCGTAAGGAGAAGGTCCACTTTTTCATGGTTCCGTATATGTTCAAGGGCCTTGTTCCAGGGGATCCCCTCCGCACTGACAAACTCATAGGATATTCCATGGATGGTCAGTATTTTCTTTATATATTCGACTGAAATTCCTTTGAATCCGTTGTCGTAAAACTGAAAAGGGGGCCAGTCCGCGACTCTGACTCTTACGATATGGTTCTCTTCTATCCAGTCCTTTTCGGTTTGTGAAAGTTCAATACCGCTTCCGGTAGCGGCGAAGCCCTCTGATGTAATCATCAGACAGACGAGTACTGTGATTAAACCGGCCCTGTTGAAATAGCTCTCCGCCATAGTATAAATCTAGTACATGAACAATTGAGCCTGCAAGAGCAGGGAGCTTATTGTTCGCTTTCCTTATCAGAAAAATCAAAAGGGACTTGACAATGATTTGATGTCAAACTATATTGTGCCCATGAGCCATTCAGAAAGGATTCTGTCTTTGATCTACGAGATCAGGGAAAAGTCGAACAGGTTGATCACTGAGGAGATGCAGGAACATGAGATGGAGGGACTGGCTCCCAGCCATGGCGCCATTCTGATTCAGCTCTACAAAAAAAAGAATGTCTGCATGAAGGATCTGGCTGATGGAATCAAAAAGGACAAGTCCACCATAACGGCTCTTGTGAACAAACTGGTCAAGCTGGGTTATGTGGAAAGGGTTAAAAGTTCCGAAGACAGTCGGATCACCTATCTCAGGCTTACTGAGAAGGGGCTTCAGACGGAGGATTCCTTCTTTGATATCTCCCGGAATGTTCTGGACAAAGTGTATCGGAACTTTGAGACCCGGGAGAGGGAAGAACTTCTGAAAATGCTTGAAAAGATATCGGAGAACCTCTGATGTTTTTTTATACTAAAGTTTGATGTCAAAGTTTGATGTCAAAGTAAAAAGTTCAAGGAGAACAACAATGAAAATGAGAATTCTGATTCTGGCCGCTTCAGCGCTTGTACTGGCATCCTGTGCGTCTACCGGGAAGGAATCCGGGAAGAGCCGTGTTGAAGAGAAAAGCAACAGGGTAAAGGTTGTGGAGCTGCTGAACAGCATAGAAAACGGTGACACCGCTCCTGCGGCTTACATCAATCCCGAAAAATACATTCAGCACAATCTGGCAGCGGCCGATGGTATGGCGGGATTCGGAGCCGTTCTCCAGGCTTTGGATGGAACGGGAAAAGTTAATGTCGTGAGGGCATTTGAAGACGGCGACTACGTTTTCACCCATACGGAATATGAGTTTTTCGGGCCTAAAGCCGGCTTTGATATCTTCCGTTTCGAGGACGGTCTGATTGTCGAGCACTGGGACAATCTTCAGCTGATCGCTGGAGAACCCGTTTCCGGAAGAACTCAGTTTGACGGTCCCGTCGAGATCCGTGATCTGGAAAAGACAGAGGACAACAAGGCTCTTATCGGCGGATTCGTGAAGGATATCCTTATGGGAGCCGATCCCGGAAAGATCACCGCGTATATTTCCACCGTGGAGTATGCCCAGCATAATCCCGGAGTGGGAGACGGTCTGGAAGGTCTGGGAGTGGCACTTACCGCTCTTGCGGAAGCCGGTATGCCTATGGTCTATGATGAAAATCATATGATTCTGGGAGAGGGTAATTTTGTCCTCTCCGTTTCCGAAGGCCGTTTTATGAACAAACATGTCTCTTTTTATGACCTCTTCCGCATCGAAGACGGTCTGATCGTAGAACACTGGGATACCATCGAGGAGATCCCCGCCGAAGCGGAGTGGATGAACAGTAACGGCAAGTTCTGAATCTGAAAGGCAAAGGGGGGAGGCTCTGTTGCGGGCCTCCCGAATCTGTTTCTTATAGAGTCCTGTGAATCCTTCTCTTTTCATGCGCTTTTTCCGGCTCTGTACTATAATTTATTTCATGAGAACCGACTGGATTATCCTGACCCTGGGATTCGGCATACTGGCAGCCGTCGTTGGGCTGCTGTTTATGGCGGGAAGCGTCGAGTCCCTGCAATCCCACTGGTTTATCGCTCTGGTCAAGCTCATCATGTTTGCAGCCTTCCTCTATGAACTGTTTCGGGATGGAAAAGAGCTCTACGGCAAGCCGCCGGGACAGCACTACTATCTTGATCTGCGCTCTTTATATGATATTCTGGCCGTCAACGGGGGAGCGGTGGCCGCCTTTTTTATCAGCATAGAACTGGGACACGGCGGGGTTATCGCCTCCGCTCTGACCGGAATGACCGCCGCCGTCCTTCTCCCAGGATATGCCCCTGCTGTGTACTGCGGCTCCTTTGTAGGAATGGCTTCAACAACTGTTTTTTCTTCCTATCCCAGTCTGCTCTCCGCCTCCCTCCTGGCCTCTCTTCTCTATGTGGCCGCCCGTCCGGCATGCGGGGGCTTCGGCGGAAAACTGGGGACCATCGCCTTTGCCGGGACTCTGCTCTCCCTTTTTCTGCATGACGGAAGTCTTCTGGCATCGGAGATCCCCGACAGAAACTTCGGACTGACTCTGATTCTTTTCTCGGTTCTGGGAGCCTCTCTCACCTATCTGATCAATGTTATTCTGAATCATGGTCCTGTGATCGCATCGGCCCTGACCGGACTGCTGGCTGGTCTGGCCCTCCCTGTTCTGCTGGGTCCCGAAGAGGGGACAGTCATCGCACTGATGGTTTTCGCCGCCTCCTTTGCCGGTATGAGCAGCCGGGAGCGCATCGTAAACCTCTTTCATATCGCCCTGGCAGGAGCTCTGGCGGCACTCCTTTTTATCTATACCATGCCCTATGCAGGAGGGGCGGGAGGCAAGATGGGGACCATAGCCTTCGGAGCCGTGATCGCCGTTGCGGGTCTGGATAAGATTCTGAAAAAGGTCACAGCTTAAAGGCAATTCCATTTGTATTCACTATAGACCGGTACTAGAATTAATCGGTATGAGATCCATGAACGTGGATAATCTTATCGGCGATGTCGGAACCAGTCTTCTCTCTCTCCGGTTCAAAGGTGAATATGCCTATCTGGAAGAGGAGTTTGTCCTTGAATACCTGAAGAAATCTGCCAGACTCGTTCGGTATACCTTTATGACCGGTTTATTCTTCTACTCTCTTTTCGGAGTGCTGGATGCTCTGATTGCTCCGGCTCAAAGGAATGAGCTCTGGCTTATCCGCTACGGAATCGTAGCCCCCTTTCTGATCTTCTCCATTCTGTTAACCCTCCACAAGCCTTTTGTCCGGTATATTGAAGCCCTGGGAGTCGCTGTCATGCTGGTTGCCGGAGGGGGGATCAGCGTTATGGTCGCCCTGGCCGAAGCTCCTGCCAACTACTCCTACTATTCCGGCCTTATTCTTGTGTTGATGCTCGGTTACGGTATGCTGAGAGTCCGGTTCAAGTGGGCCTGTTTTGCAGGCTGGGTGAATGTCCTGATCTATGAAATCATCGCAATCTTTATCGTCGATACGCCGGATGAAATTCTGATCAATAATAACTTCTTTTTTATAAGTGCGAATCTCATCGGGATGCTGGCCAGTCATACCACCGAGTATTATATCCGGAAGAATTTTCTCTACTCCCGGCTTCTGAAGGCTGAGCAGAAGAATGTGGAATCTTTCAACAGGACCCTTGAAAAGCGAGTGGAGGAGAGAACGGTCGAACTGAATAAACTGAACCGGAATCTCAAGGCCGAGATCGATGCCAGAAGCCGGGCCGAAGAGAATATCCGTATCCTGGCCCAGTTCCCCGAAGGGAGCCCCAATCCCATATTCAGGGCGGGGGAGGATGGTCGGATCCTGTATGCGAATCCTTCTGCCCTTGATCTTCTGAAGCACTGGGAATCCTGGACGGATCGGTTTTTACCCGAAGATCTGATCTCCGGGATTCAAAATCTGCCGGGAGACTATGGGCGTATCGAATATCAGAGAAATGACCGCTTCTTCAATATTCTGATCTCATATCATAGAGATCAGAAAGCCTACTATCTTTTTATTCTGGATATTACGGATATCAGGAAGAGCGAGGAACAGCTTCGCTACCAGGCCTACCACGACGACTTGACCGGCCTGCCTAACAGGGTGCTTTTCGAAGATCGTCTCTCCCAGCTCATACACTATGCAGAGCGTGAGAAGAGGACTCTGGCCGTTCTTTTTCTGGATATCGATAACTTTAAAACACTCAATGATTCTCTGGGGCACAAAACAGGTGACGACTACCTGAAAATCATCTCCCGACGATTAAGTAAGATCTGCCGTGAAGAGGATACGATAGCACGCCTTGGAGGAGATGAATTCGTAATTCTCCTGCCGAACATCAATGATCAGCGCCGTGTGATTGATATTATTCAAAGGATCCAGGTTCAGCTCGGAGATCCTTTGTCATTTGAAAAACATGAGGTCATTCCATCGGTAAGTATCGGCGCCACTTTTTATCCGGATGACGGGGAAAACTCCCAGATTTTAATGAGAAATGCTGATATGGCCATGTATCAATCCAAACAGAAAGGGAAGAACACGTACTCATTCTACAACCGGGAGATGAACATTCAGTTCCGTAAAAGGATTGAAATGGAGGGGCGTCTGAAAAAAGCCCTTTTAAACAATGAGATCCGTGTCGCCTATCAGCCCAAGGTCTCCTGTTCCACTCTCAGGGTCGATGGCTTTGAAGCCCTTGTCCGTTGGGATAGTCCGGAACTCGGGATGGTTCCGCCCCGGGATTTTATCGAAATAGCAGAAGAGAACGGTATTATCCTGGAACTGGGAGATCGGGTTCTTGAGAAAGCCCTGGAGGATATGAAAGATTTTCAGGCTGTGGCCGAACGGGAACTGGAGATGGCGGTCAACCTGTCCGCCCGTCAGTTCCGGGATCGTCGGCTTGTTGAACGGATTGGCGGAATACTTGAAAACAGCGGCCACCCCCCGGAACTGGTAAATCTTGAAATTACGGAGAATATCGTTATGGAAAACTCCGATACGGTTCTGGAGATTCTGGAGATCCTCTACGGACTGGGGGTAAAGATATCCATTGATGACTTTGGTACCGGGTATTCCTCCTACAGCTATCTTACAAGGTTCAGGACTAACAGCCTGAAGATAGATAAAAGCTTTGTGGATGAACTGATTACTGACAGCACTACCGAGGCGGTTGTCCGGAATGTCATAGATCTTGCCCATACCCTGAATATGGAGGCCGTGGCAGAAGGGGTCGAACGTGAGGATCAGTTCCTCTTACTGCAGGCGGCAGGCTGCGATCTGATTCAGGGGTATTACTTTTCCAGACCTCTTTTCAAAGCCGATATGCTTCACTTTCTAAGGGAATACTCTGGAAGTCTCAGTTGATTTCCGATAAAGGGGCTGGGGGATCTCTTTTATCGGTGTGCTGTTCCGTTCCCGGACACAATATGAAAATCTGAATGTTCTCCATTTCAAAAAACGCTGATGACCGGCAATACCGTCTCTTCATAGCAATAATTACTAGAAATTTACGATTCTTTGATTCTATACTTATATTTAACTGTCCGCTTCATGCTCTGCTCATTCCATAACCTCTTATCCCGGAGTGATCTTTATGAACCTGATAATTACATTAAAATCCAAGATTCTGTTTGTAACCATCCCCCTGCTTCTTTCTACGGTGATCATCCTTTCATTGATGTCCGTCGTCTCTTTGAAAAGAAACAGCGAAAATGAGATCCTTGAATTCGAGAAAAATGAGCATGTCCGTATGGAAAAAATCCTGAAA
The DNA here is from genome assembly GCA_963556075.3 of Oceanispirochaeta sp. GTDB lineage: Bacteria > Spirochaetota > Spirochaetia > DSM-2461 > DSM-2461 > Oceanispirochaeta. Next base: position 2,549,974 of record CAUVYB020000002.1, read on the forward strand.
AACTATGTGGATATTGCCTATGAGAGTGTGGAATCCATCTATAAGGAGTCCCGGAATAAGGAGAACCTTCAGAATCTCTACGGAGCCCGACTGAAAGACATCATCGATGTGGTGACGACCTTTATCGACAGACAGATTGCCGATGTGGACAGGGGTGTGATAAGCAGCAGCCTGGCCCGGCAGAATGTAATCCGTTTTATAGACGATCTGAAATATGATGAGGGGACCGGTTATGTGTGGATCAATGATACGGCTCAACCCTATCCGAAGATGGTCTTTCATCCCACCGCTCCCTCCCTGAACGGCAAGGTGATGGATGATCCTAAATACAACTGCGCCCAGGGAAAAGATCAAAACCTTTTCCAGGCCTTTGTGGACGTGAGCGCCGCTTCTCCGACCCATGACGGCTTTGTGGACTACCTCTGGCCCAAACCGACGGAGAACGGATTGACTGAGGATAAGCCCAAGCTCTCCTATGTCAGAATGATTCCCCGGTGGAACTGGATCATAGGAACGGGAATCTATGTGGATGATGCGGTGAATGACGCCATGCAGAAGGCCGCCGAGACCATCTCCCGCATGTTCTATAGTGACGGGGTCGGTTATTTCTGGATAAACGATACGAGAAAGCCCTATCCTTCGATGATTATGCACCCCATCTCACCCTCCCTGAATGGCAGGGTGATGGATGATCCTAAATACAACTGTGCCCAGGGAAAAGATCAGAACCTTTTCCAGGCCTTTGTGGAGGTGAGCAGCGCCTCTGCGACCCATGACGGCTTTGTGGACTACCAGTGGCCCAAACCGGGAAAGGACGGGGTGAGTCAGAAGCAGCCCAAGCTTTCCTATGTCCGTCTTTTCGAACCCTGGCAGTGGATCATCGGTACCGGTGTGTACATCGATGATATCGATCGGATGATTGCTGCAAAGCAGGAGAATCTGAACCAACAGATAGCGGAAACCGTCAGAAGGAGCGCTGTCTTCTCCCTGGTTATAAGTATCATCGCCGTCTCTCTGATAACCCTTTTTATCTCCTATTCCATGAGGCCTCTGGGGCATGTAAAGACCATTGTCTCCCATCTGATTGAAGGGGATCTTACGAAGCGGATTGAAAAGAAAAGTTCCGATGATATCGGTGCCGTGGTCCGGCATTTCGATAACTTCCAGGATCATCTGAGTACCACTATCGTGGAGATCAAAGACCTGACGGGAAAGAACAGCTCCATGGGCGCCCGGCTGGCATCGAACATTGAAGAGACTTCGGCGGCTTTGACGGAGATTTCCCAGAATATAAGTTCCTTCGGAAACCAGATGGCGATCCTGGACAGGGCGGTTCAGTCTTCCCTGAACGCCGTGGGGGAAATCACCTGCAAGAATGACGAACTGGATTCGGAAATTGAGTCAGAGAACAGGGTCCTGACCGACTCATCCAGCGATATTGAGATGATGCAGAAAAACATCCAGAATATTGAGCAGATCTCTACGGACAAGAATCAGAGCGTCAGAATCATTGAGGAGAAAACGCGCAGTGGCAAAGGGCAGATTGACAACTCTATCGGTGCCATGGAAGAGGTTTCGACCATTACCGAACGGATAAAGGGGATCATCTCAACCATCAAAGCCATCTCCCGGCAGACCAATATCCTGGCCATGAACGCCTCGATCGAAGCGGCCCATGCGGGAGACGCGGGCAGGGGCTTCAGTGTCGTTGCCGACGAAATCAGAAAACTTGCCGAATCGACAGCCGAGAACGCTCAGTCCATCTCGGATGATATCACGATGGCTGTTGAGAAGGTGGGAATCGCCCGGGATTTGAGCAACAGGGGGGGGATTGCTTTTGAAGATCTTGCTCAGGAGGTGGAAAAGTTCACCCAGGCCTTCCTGCAGATATCCGAGTCCATTACAGAAGTTTCAGGAAATTTTTCCCATGTTCTGGAAGGGGTTCATCAGATCCAGGATACCAGTACCCATGTCAAGGACGATTCCAGAGTTGTTCAGTGCAACAGTCATTTGATTCAGGATCAGATGAAAGAGCTTCAGGCCATTTCTCAGCACAGCAGAAACGGTATAGAAGAGATTCAGATCGGAATCAGAGAGATTAATCATGCGGTCAAGGATATCGCCGACCTGAGTCAGGATTCAAAAAGCAATCTGAAGACTCTGCAGGACCGGGTGAACTTTTTCAAGGTGGGTGACGAAGGAGAGGCCATAGACTAGGTTCTTTTTGTATGGCCGTGTCGTGATCAGGAGACCATCCGGATTCAACTGCATTTCCCCGTCAGGGGGGAGTGTTTCGAAAGCTGTTTTACCCTGAGGGTCGTCCTGTGATAGTCTTTGATTCAGCATTGAAATCCGCTGATCAGGTCCCGGAGGAATACAAAATGGCTCAAAACACGGTTACTGCAGTTTTGCAGGATATGATCTCCTACTATGAATCCGACCCCGTCCGTATCCATCATCTTATCAAGGTCCACTCTCTGGCAGCGCTTATCGCAGAGGAAGAGGGGCTGGACGGGGAGACCCGGCTGACCCTGGAGTTAGCCGCGCTTGTTCATGATATAGGCATAAAAAAGGCTGAAGAACTTTATGGAAGCAGCAGCGGAAGGTATCAGGAAGAGCTGGGTCCGGATCTGGCGGAAGAGATGCTGGGAAAATACGATTTCACCCGCCGGAGAATAGACCGGATCAGGTTTCTTGTGGGACATCATCACAGCTATGGAGAAATTGACGGGCTAGACTATCGGATTCTGGTTGAGGCGGATTTTCTGGTGAATATGCTTGAGGATAAGATGAGCGACAGTGCCGTTGCGGCGGCCTGCAGGAAGATCTTCCGGACCGCTGCGGGGAAGAGAATCTGCAGAACCATGTATGCCCGGGCTTTTGCCTGACAGGTCCGGAGTCCTTCCAGACGCTCCGCCAGTTCTCCCGGTCCCCGACCCGGGGCGTCCCGCCGCTGCCTTCGTCTGCCCCGGCGGGGGAAAGGGGTCTTTATTCTATCAGACCGAGCTCAGCCAGAGCGTCAACGATCTCCTTCTGGGGTGAATCGCTCAAAGACAGCTTCGAAGCTGTGATCTTCTCGGCCAGGTCTCTATAGAGACGGCTGACCTCCATCATCTGTTCATCCTTCAGGCGGAAGGAGTCGGCCAGGGCCTTGCGTTCCTCCATTCTGTCCTTGTTGAGCAGGACATCCCTGTCCGGAACGCTGGCCTGAAGCATTTCACGAAAGAACTCCTTGGAGTCCTCTCTGATCTCTCCTTTCTCATAAAGCGCCTTGTCCCAGTAGCGGGAGGAGTCGGGAGTTCCTATCTCATCGATATAGATCAGAGAAGCTTCGTCTCCCTCTCCGATATAACCGAACTCAAATTTCGTATCCACAAAGACCTTTCCGATTTGATCCAGCTCACGGGATATGAGATTGAATCCCTCCGTAAGGAGCTTCTCATAAAGCTCGACATCCCCTGCATTCCGGAAATTGAAAACACCAAGATTCTTCAGAATCTGATCCCGTGTAATGTTTACATCGTCAATCTCGGGAATCCCTTCCACGCCGCTGATGATTCCCTTGGTGGAGGGGGTTATCAGAAGTTCTTCCAGTTTCTGGTTCTTTTCCAGACCTTCGGGAAGGGTCATGCCGCAAATCTCCCGGTCCCCTTTCTCGTAGGCTCGCCACATGCTACCGCTTATATACTGACGGGCAATGGCTTCGACCATGACGGGGCGGGCCTTCCTTACAATCCACACAAGAGGGTGGGGGACGTCTATGATATGATTTCCCGCCAGACCTTCTTCTTCAAAACGGGTAAACCAGTAGCGGGCTATGGCATTGAGAGCGGCTCCCTTGCCGGGAATCCCCTTCAGCCCTCCCTCACTCTGCCAGATGCATTCATAGGCGGAGATCCTGTCACTGATGACCATGACCGCCAGCTCTTCGGATTTCAGACCATAGCGGGCACACAGGCGTTTGTTATCCTCTTCGGTCAGCCAGTATACGGCGCGCACCTTTCCCGAATGAACGTCTCCCTCATGCCTGATGGGCAGGTCGTCGGCTTTTACCAGCGCTTTTTCATTGATCCCCATATCTTTGTCCCCCCCTTAGGGAAATGTGTTTTCAGTTTCCCCTTTATACTACTTGTCAGACATCTCTTTCAATAGCTGACAGGTCATGATTAATCTTATTTGTCAGTGAGAAGAGGGAGGAATATGATGAATCTCGTTCCCACAGATAAGCGACTTTCAACGAATATATATCCTTTCAGCTGTTTGATGATGCCATAGGAGGAGGACAGGCCCAGACCGTTTCCTTTTTCTCCTTTTGTGGTGAAGAACGGATCGAATAATTTGTTCAGAGTCTCTTCATCCATGCCCACTCCCGTGTCTTCAACGGTCAGGCGGCAGTAGGACGCCGCGGGGAGGAGGTAATAATCATCATCCACTTCCACGTCAGGATGATCAATTCTGGCTGATTTGATTATTATGGTACCATCATGTTCAATCGCATCCTGAGCATTGAGGATCAGATTGACCAGAACCTGTTCAATCTGTACGCAGTCGCCGTAGATAAAAAGATCCTCATTACAGGCTTTGATCTCCAGGGAAATATTCTTTCTCAGAAATGATCTTCCCAAATTGTAAAAATCAGCCAACAGGGCATTAACCTGAATCTCTTTGTATTTGACGGTCTCTTTTTTACTGAACAGAAGAAGCTTTTTTATCAGATCACTGGCCGTCCGACTGACTGCCAGAATATTTTCTGCATAGGCAAAGCGGCTCTCTTTCTCGGAACTCGCGGCTTTTATCAATTCGGCATATCCGGAAATGGGGGTCAGAAGGTTGTTGAAGTCATGGGCCATGCTGCCGGAAAGAATACCCATATTCTCCAGTCTCTGGCTCCTCTGCACCTGCAGTTCCAGCTTGTGTTTCTCCGTTATATCCCGGCCGTAACAGATAATACTCTGATCCAGACCGTCTTCGTTGCGGGGAGTCGCTACCACCGAGAGGATATGCTTCTCCTTCCGTTCTTTATTCTCTATGGTCAGGTTCAGATACTGAATCCTGTTATGATACAGGCAGTCCTTGAACCGGCTTTTCGCCAGGACCGCATCGGCGGGGGTAAATATCTCCACCCCTTTTTTTCCGATGACTTTTTCTTCCGAAATGCCGATAAGGGCCAGGAGCTTTTCATTGAGATAGTTAATGCGAAGGGATTTATCCATGGACCAGATCATATCCCCTGAGTTTTCAATGAGAATCCTGTACTTTTTCTCCGATTCACGGAGAGATGATTCTGCTTTCAGCTGTTCGGTAATATCGATGAAACTCCCCCTGTGTCCCATGAACCGGCCCTGTTCGTTATAGATGTGCCGGCATCTGTGACTCAGCCAGCGGATCTGTCCGCTGCGATCCTTGATCCGGATTCTGTCGACCCTTTCCTCGCTCTCATTGCTGAAATGGCGCCGCCACTTTTCCCTGTCTTCGGGAACCACCAGCTTTTCAATGAGTGTCTTGTCCTTATAGAACTCTTCAGACCTGTAGCCTGTATAGTCGACGCAGGAGGGAGAACAGTAGATAAAGCGGTTTTCAGGAGTCATCCAGAACTCCCAGTCATAGTTGTGCTCTGCAATGATCCGGTAGTTTAAGTCCGCCTGTTCAATGGCATGGTCAAAGTCCTTCTCTTTGACCAGAAAATCGTTCGTGGATTTCAATATCCTCAACTGCAGAATCAGGATGGTGATGAATGACAGGATCATAACGATTCCCAGGATAATCAGAAGAGGAAAAAGCCAGAGGGGTTTCTTCACCACTTCCTCATAGTTGAACCATTTTTCGACCTGATCATAGTAGAAGGAGTTTGTATTTTTCTTCATTTCAGCCAGCCGGCTGTCTATGGTCTTTAACAGCTCGGGATTCCCCTCCTTCCCGGCGGCGACAAAAGCCTGGGTCGGCGAGAAGACAATCCCCGTCGATTTCATTAGCCCCTGCGAGTTGAATGAACTGTAGGCGACCATGGCATCGGCTTCCTGCTCCTTAACGGCCCGGGCCATAGTGGATAGGTCATCGTAGTAGACCGGATTGAAGGGAATATCGAAGCTGGCCATCAGGTTGATGAAGTTTTTTGCATTCTGGTCCTGCTTCATAAGAGCGACTTTTTTGAACTGTACATCGAAAATGTCATTGATAACGGTTTCGTTTTCTACGAACAGTTCTCCCCAGGAGACCAGGAAGACTTCCTCGTTGAATCGAAGCTCCCTTTCTCTCTCGGCCGTTCGTATGGCTGCGGGTAAAAGGTCTATTTCATTGTCTTTCACCTTCCTGTAGGCATCCTGAAAAGAGATATTTGTAATGAATTTTATCTCTTCATCCGGAAAAAGAGCCCTCAGCACTTCAGGGAAGAATCCTGAGGCCGTACCGTCTTCGCGTACAATGATCACCGGATCTGCACCGTTGAACGCCGCTACGGTGATCTCAGCAGACAGGGGCGTCACAGGGAGCAGTATAAGTCCTGTCAGCATGAAGAGTAAAATTTTCAGGCAGTAGGCTCTTTGAAAAAGACAACTCATCCTTTTATTTTAATAGACCGGACAGTTTAATTCAAAGGATGGGGAGGTCCATATAAAAAAAACATGGCGGAGAATCGATCGCTGATGATTGAGAATCCCTTGTCTCCCTGCCCTGGGGGGATCAATATGAGACCCCTATCTTTATCCCCATCTATGCTGTTAGAATCTCCTATGGCTAAAAGAATGGGAACCGGGGGAAAGACGGTTTGTGTTTTCAGATCTCACAATCAGGTGCTGGAAGCCTGGGAGAAGAGTCCCGGACTGAATGTTTTCTCTCTGGACTTTCATACGGATACAAAAGGGGCCTTCGGGAACTACTCCTACTGGAGGACGGACAGTGAAGTTAAGGCGGGACGTTGTAAGAATCCGGAACTCCGTATAAAGGAGCTGGTGAATGAGAAAATCACAGCCTATCTTGAGGGACGCACTACGATACAGAGCCTCAATGATAACCTGAGACATGACGAGCATATAGATTTTGCAGTTCGTACGGATATGATCGGCATGGCCTTTATCCTGGCGACCAACCGCAATGATTCGTCCTCAAATCCTCATGTTTTTATGGCGGACAGTACTGAAGAGTACAAGGGGCAGAGGATCATTGAATACTCTCCTCCCTGCGTTCCCGGCTGCAGGAAGAGTGTTCATGATGATGAATGCATCAGGCTCAGAGCGGACTGTGTGATAGAGGATGACTTTCTTGCTGATGCCGTATCCAAAGCGGAATCTTTTGATCCGTCTTTTTTTAAGAATTATATCCTTGATATGGACTGTGACTATTTCAATACGGAGAAGAGCCTCAAGCCCAGGAATCTGCAGGTCTTCAGGAAACTGATCAGGGAGGCCTCTCTGATCACCATCGCCCTGGAAGCGGAATGTGTGAAAATCTGCCGACTGGATGACGGCTCCATGGACAGTGACCGCATTCTGGACGCCCTGACAGCCCTGATCGGAGAGGCCTGATATCTTCTTTCCCTTACTCCTGAAGAATGAGCTCTCCCGGGCAGTAAATATCCTGACATTTCAGGGCGATCGGGAACATCGTCCGGGGGAAATGGAGTATAATATTATAAGGAGTTCTACGTGCTGTACTGAGTCATTTTCAGGAGGTGAAAAGGATGAAGGAAATGGCAGGTCAGTGGTTTATTGTAGAGGGATTGATGGACTATCAGGCTGTTCAGCAGGTGCTGGAGTTCCAGAAACACGGAGATCACCGGAGATTCGGAGAGATCGCCCTGTCGCGGCATATGATCAACGGCAGGGCTCTCAGACGCTATACCAAATCCCTATGATCCGCTGTTTGTGCCTTCTGCTCTTTCTGTCGGAAGGCACACCTCCCTCTCAGAATGCAGGAGCTAACGGGCCCTCGACGATAGAGAGACTTTGTTCATTGAAAAAGGGGGCGGGTCATCTATGACAAAGCTCAGGGGGGCAATTGAGGGTACCGGCCTTTCCGCCTGTCCCGGCAACGGAGCCTCGAACTTGTATCGACAGAGCTTCTGCGGGATAAAATCGTCAGTATGAGAGATGAACAGCGTTCCAGGCCGATAAGGCTGTAAAGCAAAGAAATCCTGTCACTTTGAATTTTACTTCCCGCTTTCCATCCCTTAAAATTCAAAGAGGGATGCTCACCCGTGGCCGCACACCTCCGCCCCCGTCAGGGAGGTCGAAATGGCTGAGAATCAAAGCCTTGATTACCATATCAAACAGGTCGGTTCGGGGAAAAGAAAATTCGAAAACATCTACCAGTCCCTCTGTCATCTTATCCTGGACGATCCCGGCATGATCGAGAAGGTGAAGGTCAACGGAAGAACCACCTATGATTTCAAGGTCTTCCGGCAGGGAGCCAAGCATATCATCGGGATGTACGACGAAATCAACAGCTTCGTCAGTTATGTGAAGGACGCCGCCGAGAACGGCTCCTCTTCGGAGATGGCCTTTGTGCTGATAGGAGAGCCTGGAAACGGCAAGACCTTCTTTGTGGAGTATCTCTGCTCTCTCTACCGCCGCTATCTGTCCTGTCCCGAGAGCCGCCGCTACACGTTCTGCTTCAACGGCATGGATCAGCTGGGGACCTACGGCAGCATCGGCCGGATTGAGAGTCAGACCTATGAGGACCCCATGCGCCTGGCCATGAACCTCTACGAGACGGAGGAGGAGAACCGGGATTTTCTGGGGAAACTCGGTCTGGATGAGAAGACGGTAGATCATGTTTTTGAATACTACGCCCCTCTGGGCGCCTGTTCCAGTTACATCCTGGAGGATCTCAGACGTTTTACCGGCGGCAAGGTGGACGAGATGAAGAAGTTTCTCTCCATCGTTCCCGTTCCCCTGAGCGAGACCCTGGGAACCATCACCGGTAAGTATCCGGCCAAGGACAAAATCACCTCCAGTTCCGTGGATCTTCTGGGAGAGGAGTCCATACAGAGGCTCCTTCATATCTCGGACACCAACAATCCCTACCGCTTCGATCTCCGGCGGGGGGCTCTGGCCCGTGTGGCGGGCGGCGGCATTCACTTCAGTGACGAGATCTTCAAGAACAAACGGGACCTGGTGCAGATCTATCTGGGGGTTATTCAAAACAGGACCATTGAGCTGGACGGTTTCAAATGGCCCATCGACACCCTGGTTATCGCCACCAGCAACAACGCCGAGTTCAGCAAGTTCCTGGCCGAGAGGGAGGAGGCGCCCATCGTGGACCGCTGCCGTCTGTGCTATGTGAGCCATAACACGGACTACAAGCTTCAGAAGGATCTGACCCAGTACGCCCTGGGGGGATGGGAAAAATCCACCTTCAGCAAGTCCCGCCTGCACATCGATCCCAACTTCAACTACGCCTCTTCCGTAGCGGTGGCCCTGAGCCGTCTGCCCCGTTCGGACAAGCTCACCCCCATCGAAATGATGAAGCTGGCCGCCGGAGAGGTGGCGGGGGAGAAGAGCATCAAGACCCTGAGGGAGATTATCGACGATCTCCAGTCCGAGGCGGATATCACCAAGCGATTCGGTCAGAAGGGACTGGGCCAGAGGAATCTGGGCCGGGCCATTCAGCTGGTTCTGGAGAGCTCGGAAACCAACGAAGGGGAGTGCATGTTCGCCCGGGATATCTTCAAGGCCCTGAAGACTATCGTGCTGGACTATATACAGGAACCGGCTGACCGGGCCAAGTATCTGGAGGATCTGAAAACCGCTCAGGGACTCTACAAGGAGAAGATCAAGGTGGAGATCTTCGATGCCTATATGGATGAGCCCAAGGCCATCGAGAAGAGTGTGATGAACTACGTGAATATGATCGTGGGGATAGATGCGGAAACCCTGGGCTCCGACAAGATGTGGAAGTATCCCGATCCCCAGACCGGAGAGCTGACGGCTATCAAGATCGATGAGCGCTATATTGAGAGCGTGGAGGAGAGGATGGGCCTGAAGACGAAGGAGCAGAGGGAGTCCTTCCGCACCACAATCCGCAAGCTCTACGGTCAGAAGATCGCCACCGAGAAAAACTACAACTTCATGGACAACCTGGAGCTGGTGAAGGCGGTGACAGAGGTGAGGCTGAACTCGGACATCGGCAGTGCCGGCAGCCTGGTGGGGGCTCTGGCCAACCGCACCGACGAGGAGAACCAGAAGCTCTACAACCGCCTGATGGGAACCATGATCGGCAAGCTGGGCTACTGCCGTACCTGCGCCGAAAAGACTCTGGAGTACTATACGACCCTGGAGGACGAATCATAATGACCCGCCGGACTCGCCAGTTGGCACATCAGAGGGGCGGTCATGGGGGCTAAGGAGCCGAAAGGCTACTACCACAAAGGTCTGAAATCCATCGACGACCTTCTGGAACGGGACAGGCAGAGGGAGAAGGACGGTTTTCCCCGGAAGGTGAGGCTGGGGCGGATCTTCCGTCCGGGGAAGGCGGGGAAGGACAATATCATCATCGTTCCCACGGTGGATGAGGAGAAGTTCTACCACGATACTATCCGCTTCAAGGACGGCAGCTCCCCCGAAGAGGCCACAGGCGGTACAGGCGAGGGAGAGGAGGGCGAGGTCCTGGGAGAAGTCCCCGTCCATCAGGAAGGGGACGACGGGGGGACAGCCGGGCACGGGAGCGGAGAGGAGCATGAGGTGGCCTCCAGCGCCTACGACCTGGGGAAAATCCTGACCGAGCAGTTCAAGCTTCCCAATCTGCAGGACAAGGGCAAGAAAAAGACATTTACCCGTTACAAGTACGAAATGACCGACAAGAACCGGGGATTCGGCCAGTTTCTGGACAAGAAGGCTACCTTGAAGCGCATCGTCCGGACCAATCAGGCCCTGGGACGGCTTGAGGATGTTGCGGATATTGACTCGACGAAGTTCCTGGTGGACCCCCGGGACAAGGTCTACCGCATCCTCAGCAAGGAGAAGGACTACGAAGCCCAGGCCCTGGTGTTTTTTCTCCGGGACTATTCGGGCTCCATGTACGGCAAACCGACGCAGATCATCACCAGTCAGCATCTGATGATCTACAGCTGGTTGAGCTATCAGTATGAGAAGCAGGTGGAGACCCGCTTTATCCTCCATGACGACAAGGCCCGGGAAGTGGACGATTTCTATACCTACTACAATCTCTCCATCGCCGGGGGAACCTTTATCGCCTCGGCCTACCGCCTGGTGAACGAAATCGTAGAGAAGGAAACCCTGGCGCGGGACTACAACATCTATGTGTTTCACGGCACCGACGGCGATGATCTGGATCAGGAGGGAACAGAGGCCGTGGAAGCGCTGGAGTCCATGATGGTCTATGCCAGCAGGGTGGGCATCACCGTGGTCAGCTCTCCGCACAGGGCTGAAGGGCAGACCGCCGTGGAACGCTATGTGGACAAGTCGGGACTTCTGACAAGCCGGAAAGAGCTGATCCGCCTCTCCTCCCTCAAGGAGAACGCCGACGAAGGGCGGATCATCGACAGTATAAAGGAGCTGATAGAAGAATGACCCTGATCAGCCAGCATGTAAAAGGAATCATGGAGGAGTGCAAGCTCCGGGCCCGGGACGCCGGCCTGTCCTTCGACCATGAGACCCTGGAGTATATCGTCACCAATCAGGATATGCTGGAGCTTGCCCCTAAGATGATGATCCCCACCATCTACGACTACTGGATTCACGATGTGAAGGTCATGCAGGAGAAGGGCAAGTACAAGCTTTATCCCGCCAATCCCTATGAGACGGTGATCAATACCCGTCCGGCGGTCTCCTTCTACAATGACAACAACCCCGACTGGCTGAATGTGATGATTTTCTACCATGTGCTGGGCCATATCGACTTCTTTCAGAACAACACTTTTTTCAAGCACACCTGGGGAGACGACTTTCTGGGACGGGCCCGGGCGGACAAGCGCCTCGTTGCCAGGCTCCGTTCCGAGTACGGCCGCTGGGTGGACTATGTGATCGAATTCGCCCGGGGAATCGACAATGTTCTGGGCTATTACAAGGTCCTTTCAGAGCTGAATCTTAAAGGGGCGGGTGGCTTCAGCCGGCAGATGAACTTCTACTTCGACCACTTTCTGCAGAATATCAGAAAGGTCAGCCACGGGGAGTACCTGAAGAATCTGAAGAGGTACAACGAGCTGAAAAAGCAGTACCCCTCTACGGGAGAGTCCCTCTTCTTTGCGGAAGTAAAGACCCTCTACCCCGAGTTCGATTCCCTTCTTGAGAAGTACGAACCCGGGAAGGCCGGATCCAGCCGGGATGTTATGGAGTACATCCTGGGGCATTCCCCCTTTCTGGACAGGGAGGAGAATGCCTGGATGAAGTCGGTGATCCATGTGGTGCGGGACACGGCCCTCTATTTCGACCCCCAGCGGCGGGATCATATCTTCAATGAGGGATGGGCCAGCTACTGGCATGAACGGCTCTTTCTCCAGGATTCCAGGATCAGGGGCCATGAAGTCGATTTTGCCAGGGTCCATGCCATGGTCACTTCACTGCCCCGGGTGGGCCTCAATCCCTATGCCATAGGCATGCGGCTGCTGGAGTATATCGCCGATCTGGCTCAGAAGGGGCGGGTCAGCTATGAGTACGAACGGCTTCAGAAGATCGAGGAACGGAAAGTCTGGGACCGCGGTGGAACTGATCCCGATAAATATCTGTTCAGGCTGCGGGAGGAGTACTGCGACTTCACTCTGATCAACCAGTTTGTGGACCAGGACTTTGTGAACCGCTACAAACTCTTTACCGTCGAGAAGGTGCTGAACGAGCAGCGGCAGACCTGGCAGTACATCGTGAAGAGCCGCAGTGCCGAAGCGTACAGGGATATGCTTCTGGAAAGCCTCTGGCATCCTCCTGATATCAGGGTGGATGAAGAGAACAGCGATGAGAACACCCTGTCTCTTGTTCACCGGGACGAAGAGAAGCCTCTGGTGAAGGAGTATGTCCCCAATACCATGATGGGGCTGGAGTACCTCTGGGGAGGAGAAGTGAAGCTTAGGACCACTGAGATGTACTATGAGAAGAAAGAAGAAGAGACGGTACTGCACAAACAGAAGGTCTGTTACACCATGAAGAACCGCCGGCTTAGCCGGAAGGAGATCTAGATGGCGGAAATTGAAGATCTGATGAATGATCTGGCCGGCCGTCTGAAAGATCAAAAACACCTTGTCAGGCTCAGTTTTACCGACTATCTCGACAGGCTGAGGGTGACCCCCCGGCCTCTGCTCCGGGATATCTTTCAGCTGGTCCATGATATGGTGGCCTACTATGTTCCCCCGGGAGTAGACGAGTTCCCCGATGATCCGGAAAGCATAGGCTACAGGGCCTGGGATTTTACCGCTCTTTTTATCCGGGAGAGCGAATCCCCCTATTTTGCTGACCGGCTCTTCGGCAATCGTCTGATGAGTCTTATCTCTTCCTTCGATCAGGTGGTGGACAGGAACAAGATCTATATCTTCGAGGGACCTCCGGGAAGCGGAAAAAGCACCTTTCTCAAGAATTTTCTGGAAAAGTTCGAAATCTACATGCTCACCGGGGAAGGGGAAATCTACGATACCACCTGGCATATAGACAGAAGCCTTTTTCCCGAAGGGATGCCGCTTCTGAAAGAGGTCCGGGAAAACAGCGGAGACCGGTTTCCGTCCCTCTTCTCCCACGATGCTGTGATCCTGAACTGCCCCAATCACGACCCTCCCGTTCTGCAGATCCCCCGGGAACAGAGAAAGGAATTCCTCTATGACCTCATAGAGGACGAGGAGTTCAAGGTCAGGCTTTTCTCCGAGAAGAAGTACAAATGGATCTTCAGGGACGATCCCTGTACCATCTGCAGCTCCCTCTACAAAGCCCTTCTGGATCACACGGGCTCCCCCCGGAAGGTCCTGGATATGATACAGCCCCGCAGGATGCACTACAGCCGAAGGCTGGGCGAAGGGATCTCCGTATTCAATCCGGGAGATGTGATTCTGAATAAACCGGTCCAGAATCCGGCGGTGCAGCAGGCCCTGGATGAGCTGTTCGGCGATTCCAATCTGGTGAGGGTCATCCATTCCGAACATGCCCGTACCAATAACGGCATCTATGTGGTTATGGATGTGAAGCAGCATAACAAGAACCGGCTTCTCGATCTTCATGGCATTGTCAGCGACGGCATCCATAAGGTGGAATCCATCGAAGAGAATATTAAAACTCTCTATATGGGCCTGATCAACCCGGAAGACAAGGAGTTGATCGAGAAGAATCAGGCCCTGAGAGACAGGATCAACTACATCAAGATGCCCTATGTGCTGGACTACAAGACGGAGGTTCAGATCTATACCAATATTCTGGGCACCAGGATCAGGGACTCCTTTCTTCCTCAGATCCTGGAGGACTTCGCCAAGGTGATCATCGCCTCCCGTCTGAACAATGAGTCCCCCGCCCTGCATGAATGGATAGGAGACACCAGCAAATACAGGGAGTTCTGTGATTCCCAGCTGCTCCTTCTGAAAATGTATATCTACGCCGGCATCATCCCCGAATGGATCAGGGACGAGGACCGTCGCTCCTTCAAGGCCCCCATCAGGCGAAAGATCCTCTCCGAGGGGGAGAACGAGGGCTTTCAGGGGATCACGGGACGGGAGTCCATCCGTATTTTCCACGATTTCTACGTCTACTACAGCCGGGGAGAGAAGATGATCAACATGCAGATGCTTCAGGACTTTATCAACAAGAACGAGGAGATCAAAAAGAAAATCCCTGAGGAGTTCCTGACCTCCCTTGTGGACTCCTACGATTATACCATCCTGCAGCAGGTGAAGGAGTGCCTCTACTTCTACAACCGCAGCCGGATCAGCAGGGACATCCAGAACTACATCTTTGCCATGAACTTCGATACAGGCGCGGTGGAGAAGAACAGTTATACCAACCAGATCGTCGAGGTGAGCGAGGAGTTCCTGACAGGCATAGAGGATTATCTGATAGAGGGAACACCGGGAGAGGCCGTGCGGAAGGCATTCCGGAACGATATTCAGCAGCGTTATATCTCGGCCACCGCCGCCGAGATGCATCTTGAGAAGAAACGGCTGAGTCAGACCTCCCTTTACAGGGATCTTCTGGAAATGTACAGCCGCAACCTGAAGTCGGGGGCTCTGGATCCCTTCAAGGAGAGCGACAGCTTTCGCAATGCCGTCAAGGAGTACGGTACACGGAACTTCCAGAGCCACGACAAGAAGATCCTCAAGGATGTAAGCTACCTTATCCGGAAGCTGATGAGCCGCTACAAGTACACGGAGCACGGGGCGCAGGAGGTGTGCATGTATGTGATCGACAAAGATATCGCCGGCAAGTTTGGATAAAAACTGTTTGATTATATAGATTGTTGTTTGTAATATAGATTCATGGAGAGTGCTCAGAAAACGCAGGTCGCTATCGTCGGCGCCGGAATGATTGGAATCAGCCTTGCGGCCCTGTTTACGGGCAATGGTTACCGTACCATCCTTATCTCCAGAACGGTTGAGAAGGCCACTCTGGCAGAGGGCCTCTGTAAAGAGCTGCTGCAGAAGCTTGCGGGTGAAGATCTGATCTCAGAAAAGCAGATCAAAATCTGTCATGCCTATCTGAGCTCCACCACCGACATGAACTGCCTGGAGGAGTGCTCCCTGATCTTCGAATGCCTGCCCGAAGACCTGGAGGCGAAGAGGACTCTCTACGCAAAGCTGTTGACCCTCTGCTCTCCCTCCGCTGTTATCGCATCGACGACCTCCGCCTTTTCTCCGGACGATCTCTCTGAAGGACTGGATGCCCTGCAGGAGAGGCTTGTGGTGGCCCATCCCTTCTATCCTCCCCATCTCATCCCCTTTGTGGAGATCGTGAAGGGCCGTTTTTCGAGTGATAAAGCGGTGAGGACGGTCCTGGCGTTTCTGGAGCGCTGCGGCAGAAAGCCGGTGGTGGCCCGGAAGAGCGTTCCCGGATTTATCGCCAACAGACTGCAGCACGCCCTGCTGCGTGAGGCCGCCTCTCTTGTCGACCGGGGTATTGCCACTCCCCGGGACGTGGACCGTGCTCTGAAGTACAGCTTTATGCCCCGTTACTCTGCTGTGGGGCTCTTCGAGCATCAGGACAACGCCGGGCTGGACCTTGTAAAGAAGATCCAGGACTATATGTGCCCCGACCTCTGCGACAGAGACTCCGCCCCCGATTTTATCGACGCTCTCGTGGACAAGGGAGAGCTGGGGATCAAGAGTGGAAAAGGGGTGTATGAGTGGACAAAGGAGTCCGTCGAGGAGTTTCACCGCAGTGCCGGCAGGCCGTACTTTAAATTCTTCAACTGGGACCTGCCGGAAGGCTGAGGGCCTGATACTTTTTAAATATCAAGAGTCGCTAAGTAGTCCTCGGGAGTCTCGGCTCTGCGGATCAGCTTCGTCCCTCCGTCCTCCTTAAGGAGAATTTCGGCGCTTCGCAGCTTGCCGTTGTAGTTGTATCCCATGGAAAAGCCGTGGGCTCCCGTGTCATGGATAAAGAGGAGGTCACCCTTTTCGATCTTCGGAAGCTTTCTGTCAATGGCAAACTTGTCATTGTTTTCACAAAGGCCTCCGGTCACATCGTAGAGATGGTCCCGTTCCTCCTCCTCCTTTCCCATCACGGAGATGTGATGGTAGGCTCCGTAGATGGCCGGTCTCATAAGGTTGGCCGCACAGGCATCGACGCCGATATAGTTCTTGTGGATCTTCTTTTCGTGGAGTGCCGTGGCGACAAGCGCTCCGTAGGGGCCCAGCATAAAGCGGCCCAGTTCGGTGTAGAGGTCGATATCTCCATACCCTGAGTCGATCAGAATCTCATCGTAATGCTTTTTGATCATAGCGGAGATCTCGAAGATGTCGATCTCCTTCTCGTCGGGACGATAGGGGATGCCGATGCCTCCCGACAGGTTTATAAAGCTGATCCTGACGCCCGTGTCTTTCACCAGCCGTACCGCCGTCTCAAAGAGCAGCTTCGCCAGGGCGGGGTAGTAGACGGTGTTCAGGGTATTGCTGGCCAGAAAAGAGTGCACTCCGAACGTCTTAACCCCCTTCTTCTTCAGGAGCCTGAAGCCTTCGACCAGCTGATCATAGGTAAAGCCGTACTTCGCGTCCGAGGGGCTGTCCATGATGTCATTGCTGTTAGTAAAGCTGTTGCCCGGGTTGTAGCGGCAGCAGATGGTCTCTGGAATTCCCGCCGCATTTTCCAGGAAGTCGATGTGTGTGATGTCGTCCAGGTTGATGGTGGCTCCCAGCTTCGCGGCATACTGATAGTCCTTGGCCGGGGTGACATTGGAGGAGAACATGATCATGTCCTTTGAGAATCCTGTCCTTTCGGACAGCATAAGTTCGGTGTAGGAGGAGCAGTCCATCCCGCAGCCTTCCTCCCCCAGTATCCTCATAATTTCGGGATTGGGCGTGGCCTTGACGGCGAAGTACTCCCGGAAGCCCCTGTTCCAGGAGAAGGCCTCGTTCAGTCTTCTGACGTTCTCCCTGATGCCCTTCTCATCGTAGAGGTGAAAGGGAGTGGGGTACTGCTCCGCAATGGTCTGCAGCTCATTTTTACCAAGGAATGGTTTCTTCATACTATTTCTCTCCTCGTATCTTGATCAGTTCTATTTCATTGGTGAGAGACTCCTTCAGGAGTTCCACCAGGTTTCTCTTGCTTGAATACAGAGCGCTGGAAGCGGCGTCCTTTATATCGCCGGTGATAACCTTGTGGGAGTCGGTGATCAGGCGGATCTCATCGATCTTTTTTTCGCTGCGATAGACCGTTGCGCCGGACATGTGCAGGGCATCGTTTGTGATAATCACAATCTTCAGCCCCTTGTCGACCGCAGTGGAGAGATACTCATCCAGCTCTCTGATGACAGCTCCGTGCATGGAGAGGTAGATTCTCTTTTTCGCGCTGCTGATCATGGTGATCATCTTGTCCAGGATGTTTTGTCTTCCCCGGATGGTCAGGTAGCCCTCATACTCCTGTCTCCGGGCGGGCATGGTCTCATAGATCGATTCCGATATTTTCTGAAGAGCTCTCAGCTTGCCCGAACAGAACTCCTTCGCCGGAACGGGAGAGTAGAGCTTCTTCTCCCCTTCGATCAGGGCGGCGGCGCCCTTTTCCGTCAGATTCGCCAGGGCGGTGTAGGCGTTGGATCTTGAAATCCCTGTCAGTTTGGAGACCTCATATCCCGTCAGGGTCCCTTCCGTGTTGAGGGTCAGGTAGATGGTCGCCTCCTGCTGGGTCAGGCCGAACTGCATCAGCGATTCGATTATCTGCATGGAATAACCTCTTACTGGTGTATAGTGTTCCTTTGTGGGACTACTATAAAGGAGGCGTAGATAGTTGTCAATGCTTTTTTTAGTTAAGCCTAATATTTCAGGGTTTGCTTATTTCAACTTTCAGGGACGGGCCGGAATTTTTTGAGCCCCGGAGTTTTTGCCGGAGTGATCTGACTGACCAGAACTCCGCAGAGGATGAGGGCCGAAGCCAAAAGCTGATGAAGCCCCACCTTTTCCCCCAGTATGACGATGCTCAGGATAAGGGAGACAACGGGAATAAGATTGACAAAGGCCGACGATTTGCTGGCGGGGATGCGGCTGGTTCCGAAGTTGTAGAGCCCATAGCCTCCCAGGGTTACCGCAATCCCCAGGTAGAGGACCGCCAGGCTTCCTTTGACAGGATAGTGCCCGGGGAAACCGGATCCTGAAACCAGAACCAGAGGGAGAAAAAAGAGGGCTCCCATCAGAGCCTGCACTCCCGTCAGAAAGAAGGGGGAGTAGCGGGAACTCAAACGCTTCAGGCTCAGGGTATATCCCGCGGCACAGACCATGGCCAGCATCTCCATGAGATTGCCCAGTGCCGGGTTGGTGGCATCCTCTGTTCCGCGGCCTCCCAGGGTCAGCCATACCACGCCGCCTATGGCCAGGAAGAAGCCCAGGAGCATGGTTCTGCTCAGCTGCTCCTTCAGGATGAAATAGGCTGTGATGCCCACGATCAGGGGGAGGGTGGAGGTGATCATGCCGGCCTGGCTGGCGGTTGTCAGGGTCAGGGCCCTGGCTTCGAAGATGAAATAGAGACAGGGTTCGAAGAATCCCATAAGCAGAATCAGCCCGATATCCTGTTTTCTGACCGTCCCGGCATTCTTTGCCAGTACGGGGATAAAGAACAGCAGCCCCAGAGCCATCCTTCCGAAGATAACGAACATGGGATCGTACTGGGAGAAGGCTATCTTCAGGGCGATAAATGAGCTGCCCCAGACGATCATGGCCATCAGAAGGGCCGCGTAGGCCAGGGATGTTCCGCTTGTTTTCATGGCTCCACTATGCCACAGATAGTAAGGGGGGGAACAGTGCTCCCTCAGGACTTCTGGATTTCGGGAGAAGAAATGATGAATCCTTCTTCCGGGCCCTCACTAGACTTATCATCGTGAATCAAATATTAATTAAGACATATTCGGGAGGCTCCAATTGAAAGGAAAAGCTATTATTACGGTTGTCGGTAAAGACAAAGTGGGAATCATATATTCGGTCACCAGGGTTCTGGCGGAGAAGAAGGTTAACGTCGAAGACATCAGTCAGACTATTCTGCAGGACTATTTTACCATGATGATGCTTGTAAACCTGTCGGAAGTCAGCTGTGAGTTTATTGAGCTGCAGAATACCCTGGAGGCTCTGGGAAAGGAGCTGGGCCTGTCCATCAAGATCCAGAGGGAAGAGATCTTCGACTACATGAACGAAATCTAGACAGAGCTCTCAGATAGAAGGACCACAGCACATATGAAGAATAAAGTCATTGAAACCAATCGAATGATTGAGGAAGAGAAGCTCGATATCAGAACCATCACCATGGGAATCTCCCTGATGGACTGTATCGATAGTGACGGCGAGAAATCCCGCACAAAGATCTACGACAAGATCACAAGATACGCGGAAAATCTTGTGAAAGAGGGAAACCAGATCGAAACGGAATTCGGCATTCCCATTATCAACAAGCGGATCTCCGTCACCCCCCTCTCCCTGATTGCCTCGGCAAGCGGGGATGAGGATTATGTGGCCTATGCCCGTACCCTGGATCGGGCCGCCAGAGAGGTAGGGGTCAACTTTATCGGAGGATTTTCCGCTCTGGTTCAGAAGGGCTTCTCAAAGGGAGACCGTATCCTGATCGATTCCATCCCTCAGGCCCTTTGCGAGACAGAGAGGGTTTGCTCCTCGGTCAACCTGGGCAGCACCAAGGCCGGTATCAACCTGGATGCGGTGGGGCTTATGGGAAAGATCGTCAAGGACGCCGCCTATCTTACCCGTGACAGGGATTCCATCGGCTGTGCCAAACTGGTGATCTTCGCCAATGCGGTGGACGACAATCCCTTTATGGCCGGCGCCTTCCACGGCGTGGGCGAACCGGAAGCGGTCATCAATGTGGGCGTCAGCGGGCCGGGGACGGTTATGCGGGCCCTGGAACGGGTTAAGGGCGAGCCCATTCAGGTGGTGGCGGAGAATATCAAGAAGACCGCCTTCAAGATCACCCGGGCCGGTCAGCTGGTGGGGAACGAAGTATCTGAAAGACTGGGCGTTCCCTTCGGAATCCTGGACCTCTCCCTGGCACCCACTCCCGCTGTGGGAGACAGCGTGGCCCGGATCTTTGAAGTGATGGGACTGGAAGCGGCCGGAGCTCACGGGACGACCGCCGCCCTGGCCATGCTGAACGATGCGGTGAAGAAGGGCGGTATCATGGCTTCTTCCTCGGTGGGAGGACTGAGCGGCGCCTTTATCCCCGTCAGCGAGGACGAAGGGATGATCGAGGCCGTGCAGAAAGGCGCCCTGACCTTCGACAAACTGGAGGCTATGACCAGCGTCTGCTCGGTGGGTCTGGATATGATCGCCATTCCCGGGGATACCCCTGAGACCACCATCTCCGGCATGATCGCCGATGAAGCGGCCATCGGCGTGATCAACAACAAGACCACCGCGGTCCGGGTCATTCCGGTTCACGGAAAGGGCGTGGGCGAGACGGTGGAGTTCGGCGGTCTTCTGGGCTACGCTCCCATCCTTCCGGTGAGCAAGTTCAGCTCTGCCGATTTTATCAACCGGGGCGGCCGGATACCGGCGCCCATCCACAGCTTCAAGAATTAAGATTCCAGCTTCGAAAACAGTTTAACGAAAGAGGGGCCGTTTCGGATGAAACGGCCCTCTTTTTCTCTTCGTTCCGGCTGGTGCCCGGGGCTGGGCCTGATCGTAGAAGTCAAACCGGGAAACACCGGGCAGATTGACCGATTCGACCTTGCCGCCGGCGACCGCCCTGAAGGCTTCACTTTCCTTGAAGGAATGAAGCCCTCTCGGTCATTTCTTGTTCTCAGACGGAACTTGGCTTATCCTTGAAGTTAAGAATAGTCATTGTTGAAAAGGGAACAATTTATGATGGGGAAGATGTTTACCTCAAAGCAGGCATTCTATCTGATGTACTTCCTGTTCATTGCTTTTATCGGATCTCTGTCGCTGCATGCTTACGAGGACGGTTCTGATGCCTGTAAGGAAGCTAGGCTGACAGAGACAAAGTATGTGCTCTATATAAGCTCCTATTCTCCGGCTCTGTTTACCTTTGACGAGCAGCAGGAAGGCATTCGTAAGAGATTTGGGAAACAGCCGGTTCTTCTGGATGCCGAATATATGGATACTAAAAACTTTCATACCCGGGAGAACCTTGAGAATTTTAAGAAAAGTCTGACTTATAAGCTGGAGAACGGCAAACACTATGATGCGGTGATCGTCGGAGATGATAACGGACTGGTCTTTCTTATGGAAAACAAATCCGAGCTGTTCCCGGAGACCCCCATCTTCTTTCTGGGTATTAACAATCTTGAATACGCTGTTAAGAGTCGTGAAGATCCTATGGTGACCGGCGTTGTGGAGGCCAAGTCCATAGGCAGAACCATCGAGCTCGCCTATAGAATCAATCCCGAAGCCGATAGGGTCGTAAGCATCATAGACAACACTGCCAGCAGTCTGGCCGAGTACACAGTACTGTTATCTCATAGAAATGACTTCCCTGATCTTGAATTTACAGATATCAATATCTCAGACGGCAGCTTCGATGAGTTTTTTAATAAGGTGGCCGCCCTTGAAGAAACGGATATCCTTCTCTGGCTGTCATGAGTCACCGACAAGAGCGGCAGGGCTATGAGCTATGATGAGATGAGGCCTGTACTGTCAGATATAGCGCCTACTCCTGTTTACGGCTTAACATCCTATGGCATCGATAAGGGCGACGGTATAAACGGCGGTATGATCGGCGGCTGTGTCATCAGTCATGTGGATCAGGGCTATGCGGCGGCGGATATGGTCATGCAGTACTTCCATGGAACGCCGGTCCATGAAGTTCCTTTTACAACAGAAAGCCCCAACACGAACATGATCGACTTTCAACAGTTGAAGAGGTTCGGATTCTCTTCGGATCGACTGCCGGAAGATACGGTAGTCCTGAACAGGAGTTATACCTTCTGGGAACAGTATTGGAAGACGGTCATATTGGGAATCCTGGTTATACTTATTGAATCCGTCATTATCTTCTTCCTGATTTTCAACACACTGAGAAGACGAAGGACGGAAGATAAGCTTCGGGAGAATGAGAAGAAATTCAGGTCATACATTGAGAATGCACCCGATGGTATTTTTATCATAAATGAAAAGGATGAAATTCTTGATGTCAATGAATCTGCCTGCAAGGATACGGGATATTCCAGAGCCGAGCTGCTCAGTCTCTCCCTGGATGAACTAATAAGAGATGAGTACAGGGAGAGGAAAAATACCTTCCTGATTGAACTCCGGGAGAAGGGACGGGGGGGTGATGAACTCGGATTTAAAACCAGGGCGGGTGAGAAAAAGTTCTTTGGTATTGATGCTGTCAAACTTTCGGAGGACAGATTCCTGGCATTTGCAAAGGATATTACCGTGCGCAAAGAGGCTGAGGAAACGAAGGAAAAACTGGAGAATCAACTTTTCCATAGCCAGAAGATGGATGCGGTGGGTCAGTTGGCTGGCGGTGTTGCCCATGATTTCAACAATATTTTGAGCGGAATCATGGGAGCCGCGCAGATTCTTCAACTTCCCAAAAGAAAAAACGATAAGGAAACGCGTCTCTATCTGGATATGATCATGTCGGCCTGTCAGAGAGCTGCCGATCTGAACTCCAAACTACTGGCCTTCAGCAGAAAGGGAAAGGTGTCTTCAACGGTCATCGATATGAACGATAGCATCGATGACGCTCTGGCTATCATCACACACACAATTGATAAAAAAATCGAAATAAAGATCGAAAAGGAGGCAAAAAATACTCTGGTCATAGGAGATGCTGCCGCATTGGAAAAATCCTTGTTAAATCTCTGCATCAACGCTTCCCATGCCATGCCTGAGGGTGGCGATCTGGTCATTGCCACAAGAAATGTCAGGTTGAATGAACACTATTGCCAGCACAGTCCTTTTGAAATTGAAGCCGGAGACTATATCGATATTGAAGTAAGAGATTCGGGTACGGGAATAGCAGTCGAGAACATGGAGAAGATCTTTGAACCCTTTTTTACCACAAAGGAAGAGGGGCGGGGCACGGGTCTTGGTCTGGCCGCTGTTTATGGAACCGTTCAGGACCATCAGGGAGCAATCTCTGTTTACAGTGAAGTCGGTGAGGGGACCGCTTTTCACCTGTTGATTCCCTGTTCTGAGTCTCATGAATTGCCTGAGGAGCAGATTGAAAATGTCATTTCCGGTACAGGCATCGTCCTTCTTGTGGATGATGAGGAGTTTATCAGGATAACAGGCAAGTACACACTGGAAGAGATGGGGTATCAGGTGATCCTGGCTGAAAACGGAGTGGAGGCCGTGGATCTATTTCGTGAAAAACATGGGCAGATCGACCTGGTCCTTATGGATATGATCATGCCCAGGATGAACGGCAGTGAAGCCTTCAGATTGATGAAAGAGATCGATGATCAGTGCCGGGTCGTTCTCTCATCGGGCTTTACCAAATATGAGAGTTTAAAAGAACTGAAGAAAATGGGCCTGTCGGGCTTTATTCAGAAACCTTATACCATGAAAGAGCTTCTCAAGCTGATGTCGGAACTTATGGATAAGTGAGTGCCTTTTAGATGAAAGGGATGCCGCTTTGTGAACAGTATTTCAATCTCTGTGCCCTGCCCCTGCTGAATGCGGATTTTGCCGAAGATCTGCATAAAATGACTATCGGTCTGGCGGGAGAGGGCTCCGAGTGCTTTGGTTTTGACGATGAGTATTCCCAGGATCATGACTGGGGACCGGGTTTCTGCATCTGGCTCGACAGGGATGATTATCTCACTCTGGGGCCGGAGCTGCAGAGGCTGTATGACTCTCTCCCCGCCGGTTTTAACGGTTATCAGGCGAGGAACACCAGTGTCTGGGGGAAGGGACGGGTCGGTGTGCTTCAAACGGAAGCGTTCTACCGGAAATTTCTGGGAACTCCCGATCTCCCCGAAACTCTGTTTGACTGGCTCAGAATTCCGGAAAATGCCCTGGCCACAGCCTGCAATGGAAAAATCTTCCATACATCGGAGGGGCGTTTTACTTCCATACGCCGCAGGCTGCTTGATTATTATCCCGAGGATGTGAGGCTGAAGAAACTGGCCGCCCGCTGTATGACTGCAGGCCGTGAGGGACAGTACAATTTCGCAAGAAGTCTCAGGCGTAATGAATTCTACGCCGCCGATCAGGCGGCTATGAAATTTCTGGAAGATGCGCTTTCGATTGTTTTTCTTTTGAACAGGCGTTATCTGCCTTTCTACAAATGGGCTCATCGGGCCGTAGGAGACCTCCCCGTTTCAGGGCGTTTCAGCTTCGAGATCATCTCGGATTTTACCGCGACGGATTCAAGACGCAGAAAGGGTGAGCTTATTGAGAGCTTCGCCGGAAGAATTATCGCTTGTCTGAAGGACGCCGGACTCAGTCAGCTGAATAGTGATTTTCTTCCCGACCACGGGCCGGAGATCCGGAAGCTGATAAAGGATGAAGAACTAAGAGGAACTGGTATATGGGCGGGATGAGCAGGAAGGATCTGATCTCTGAAATCCTCGACAGAGAGCTTAAAATGTTTCTAGATGTTAAAGCAAGGGAAAAGGCTTCCTGTCAGGAGAGGCCGAAGGATTTCAGGTTCTACAGAAGCTGCATGTATTCCGTCTGGTCCCTTGAGTCCCTGATCAGCTATAGAGACGATCTGGAAAGGGCGGGAACTGAGGACCGAAATCTCGTAATGCTGAAGTACGCCAGGATGGAGAATCAGATTCCTCCTCTGAACAACAGTGAATTTATTTCGAAAATTGTAGACATCGAGATAGCCTGGTCGAAGGAGCTTGCGCAAAGATATCCTCACATTCATAAGAGGGGAAGGCCGATTGAAGAGGATCGTCCCCAGTCGGTATCGACAAAAACCTATCTTCAGGGAGAGTTGGAGACCTACTCGGAAAAGACCCTGGCGCTGTACCATGACAACCTGAGAAAAAGCCTTGCCCGGGGAGAGAATCTTGCTTTGAAGATCCTCGAGGCTATGGCCGAAGGGGCGGGTTACGCTTCTCCTGAAGAGGCTGAGGAGCAGCTGGCGCGGGAAGACTCCCTTGAGAATATGTAAGTTCCCGGTAATGCGCTGATGCTATCTTCACCGGAAGACGTTTGGATGCAAAAAACATCAAATGTATAGTATTATCTGCCTGAAAATGTAAAAATAGAGTCAATCTCCCGCATAGCAAGGACCTCATGTTATATGAAAAAGCTCATATTGATTGTTATCTACTGTCTGACGGCAGCTCTGCTGTTCTCTGAAAACATTACGATACTCCCTTTTGAGAATCATACAGGCAATGACACTCTCAATCCGATAGTTGAGAATATGGAGGAGATTACCACAATGAATCTTCTTCTGCTTAACGATCATACACTCCTGGATGCTCCCGGATTCCGCATCAGTCATGAGCCCGGTGATCTGGAGTCTTTTTCTGATTATTCAAACAGCACCTTTCTTATCATGGGAGAGCAGTTCTATAGGGATGACATGCTGATAATCGGGATCTCAATGTACGACAGCCGTATGAAAAGCATGATCTTTGAGGAGCAGCATGAAGTTCCGAGCCTGCTTGATTCCTTTGAAATAACCGACGGCATTATCTTAAGTCTGATTTCAAAAATAAGGGGACGGGAGGTTCAGTTCGCCTCCTTCAACCTGGAGAAAAGCGGCGCGGATGCGGACTTTCAGGTCTTTCTGAATGATGTTCGGGTAGGGGAAAACAGTACCGAAGTGAAAAACATCATTACCGGGGAGTATCTTCTTAAGGTTGTGACCCGGCGGAATGGTTTTCCCGAAACGCTTTTTGAGGAGCATATTATCCTTCAGACCGGAGCTGTGGAGACATATGTTTTCCACATTCCTGAAGCCGGGGCAACCGTAGTTGCTGCCGCGGGAGTTGTTCTGGATCTTGAAGATCTTCAGCCGGGCGACCAGGTTCATATTGAGACTGTTGACGGTTATATCTATGACGGGACGATTTCTGACATTGATGAAGGCAAAAGCCTTACCGTGGGACTTTCCAGCGGAGCCAAGGCTGTGGTCGCCTTGGAGAAAATGACCTTGTTCGAAAACAGGTCGAGGGAAGAAAGAATCATCGCCATAGAGGAACGTCAGCTGAAGATCGAAAGATGGAAGAACAGGACGAAAAGGGTTCGAATCGGGATGGCCATCGGCCCGATGTACTACCCTGAATCGGGTAACTGGTCAGGTCCTTCGGGAGCGTCATTTGACTTTTTCACCGGGGCGGAATTTAATCTGGCCATCGATTTTCTGGATCATCACAGTCTTCTTTTCTCCTATTCCCGCCATGGCTACTGGGGAGACTATCCCCTGGTGCAGACGGAAAGCGGAACTACCGATGACTCTTCATATGATTATAAAGTTCGTGTGCATCAGGACACCCGAAACGAGTTCCTTCTCGGTTATGGCTATCGGTTTAACCTGACCGACAAGATCACCGTACGGCCGTCTCTTTACGGGGGAGTCATAAAGGAAACCCTTCAGATAGAGTATGAAAACACAACCCTGGATATGGATGAGTGGTACGATCAGGGAGAGTACGGTCTGGAATATCTGAGACCGGCAATTGTCGGAAGCCTGGATGTCTTTTTCTTCTATAACTCTTTTGCTTCTTTATCCGTTTCTGCGCGCTACTGCGGCATTCTGCATAATGTTTCAATGGGGGATGATGATTTCTCGGTAGAAATCCCCGGAACTGCGGAAAAGGTTGAAGTGAAGTACGACTACGGCATGGACACCTTCTCCTTGCGTTTCGGGGTTCATCTGGCCTTTTAGGCAATTTTGCTTATCATCCGGTTGGACATCGTATAAAAGGCCGACGTAATGTGGTTCCCGGAAACAGGCCGCACAGTGTCCCACCCCGCTGCCGTTGAGAACGCTCTCTGCATGTAATTAGACATCCGCAACGTCCCCTTATCAATAAGGGATTAAATACTTTTAAGTATCGAATATTAATCGTAATTCTGATATATATTTGGAATGGCTAAGAAATTTTACAAAACCAGGGTCCTCTCCATTGCGTTGGCCCATCATATTCATGATATTTACACAGCCTTCTTTGCGCCCCTTCTGCCGCTGCTGATTACCAAGCTGGGAATCCCCCTCTCTGCGGCGGCTCTGCTGCAGGTGACACGGAACGCCCCCTCCCTTGTAAACCCCCTCCTGGCTCTGGCGGCTGAGAAAAAGGGTATCAAATATTTTCTGATCCTCACCCCGGGAATTACGGCTGTTGCAATGAGTCTCATTGGTCTTGCCAACTCCTTTGCCGTTCTGTTTATCCTCCTGTTCTCCGCAGGGATATCGGCAGCCCTTTTTCATATTCCCTCGCCGGTCATGATCAAGGACTCCTCGGGGGACAGGGTCGGTACGGGTATGAGTTTTTATATGGTGGGGGGAGAGCTGGCCAGAACGGTTGGTCCCCTTGTCGCCACCGCTGCCGTTTCATTCTGGTCTCTGGAAGAGGTCTGGAAGCTGATGCCCCCGGGAATACTGGCATCGATCATCCTGTTTTTCAGGTTCAAAGACTATACGCCGGCGCAGCACCATAGAGAGAAGCCGAGACAGGGTGAAGTTAAAATCATTCTCAGGGAACACGGTCTGTTCTTTGCGGCCCTTGCCGGTTTTCTTATGTTCAACTCGGTCATGAAAATGGCTCTGACCCTCTTTCTTCCCGTATATCTTACCGAGAAGGGAGCGTCCCTCTGGTACGCGGGGATCTCGCTTTCGGTCCTTCAGGGCTTCGGCGTGGCGGGAACCTTTCTGGCCGGCTCTCTTTCCGACAGGATAGGCAGAAAGCAGACTCTGCTGATCTCTTCGATCGGAACCGTGCTGTTTATGGGACTGTTCAGCTATATAAACAGCATTATATTTCTGAGCTTCCTGGGATTCTTCCTATTCGCCAGCGGACCGGTTCTGCTGACCATTGTTCAGGATACGGATACAAGAATGCCGACATTTATGAACGGAATCTATATGTCCATCAACTTTGGGGTCGGTTCTCTTATGGCCCTTGTCATCGGGTTTATGGGCGATACCATAGGTCTCGCTCAGAGTTATATCATCAGCTCTGCCATCGGCATAGGACTGATTCCCCTGGCACTGCTGCTCCCCTCTACGCTGAATAAGCCTGTTCCCCAGACAGAAGCCCTTTGACCGCAGTGTCGGGGAGGCTAACTCTCCCAACACTGTTATATCCGGCTCCTCCTGTCGAGGCAGAGCCTCAGGGGTGATCTTATTTCAGTTTAAACTGCTCATCCGGCAGAACCCCCATGCCGCTCATCATGCGGTTGGACATATTGTAGAAAGCCGCATAGGCCAGGGTATCAAAGATATCGGCATCGCTCATGCCGTGGGATCTGAGTGTTTCAAAGTCCTGATCGCTCATGTTGTGAGGATCGGTGGTAACCTTCATGCCGAACTCGATGACAGCCTTCTGCCTGGGGGTTATATCCGCCTTTGTATAGTCCTCTTTCAGCTGCTTTACCAGTTCGGGATTCCCCGTTTCTCCGGCCAGAACGAAACCGTGGGAGGCGATGCAGTAATCGCATCCGTTATGTACGGAAAAAACAACGATCATCATCTCTCTCTCGAGGGAGTTCAGACCGGAATCTTCCCTTTTCATATGTTCATTGAAGCTCATGAAGGATCTCAGGAATCCGGGGTGATAGGTCAGGGCAGAAAGCACATTGGGAACAAATCCCATAGCCTCATTCGCTCCTGCCACAATTCCCTGAATGTCTTCGGGAAGATCCTTTACTTCAGGTACGGGGTATCTGCTGATTCTGTTGTCATTACTCATAGTTCTTATCTCCTGATGATTTTATTTTTCGCCCCTTCTCAGGGACGGTTTATATGCTTATTTAGTTTGTGCTGCTGATTTTGCAGGCCATAACACCGTTGCCGAAGAGCATGGGAACATAGAGGATCGATTCATCCTCGGCGTCGGCGAAGATATCCGCAGCGCCCCCTTCCAGGTCAGCCACTTTCAGCTTTACATCCTCATCGATATAGAAGAGGCTGCCTCCGAAGGGATCGGAGACGAGG
Organism: Oceanispirochaeta sp.; assembly: GCA_963556075.3. Classification (GTDB taxonomy): domain Bacteria; phylum Spirochaetota; class Spirochaetia; order DSM-2461; family DSM-2461; genus Oceanispirochaeta. The sequence continues at coordinate 2,579,625 of CAUVYB020000002.1, forward strand.
TACCCGTCGCCGTAGGCAGTGATGCCGTCCAGGGCGCCCATATGGGAACCCGTCTTGATGGGGCGGATCGATTTGTCGGCCTTGGTGATTTCATAAGCCGAACCGTAGGTTTCTTCGCTCAGTCTGTTCTGCATAAAGTCTATGGTGGCTGTGGTGACCGCGATCAATCGATCTCCCTCATCCAGCAGACCGTTGGGATAGAGGAGCTCTTCCGAGGCTGTCAGCCAGGGAACAATCCCGTTCCCCTCGATCTTATAGATGGCTCCGGCAAATACATTGGATACATAGACCTCGCCGTCTCCGGAAATGGTGATGTCATTCAGGGTAGGCCCTTCGGAGACGTAAGTCTTAACGATCCTTCCCGTCTCAAGATCGATCTTATGGACCCGGGTCATATCGGAAACATAGATATAACCATCGTAATATCCCATCCCTGCGGGGGAGGCGACCCCTTCGGACCACTTTTTCTTGATAATGGCTCCGTCTTTGGAAAGCTTTGCCAGATATCCCATCTCCTCCCTGTTCAGTACAGAGGCATAGAGATAGTCATGACCGGGGATGGAAAGAACCGATTCCACCTGTACCAGACCATCAATGGTCCACAGTTTTTCCGCCTTCACAGGAAGCTGAGTCAGAAGATCCTTCTCGGAGATTTTGCGGTCGATGACCTGCATGCCCCCGCCTTCGTTCAGGATCAGCTTTATTTTCTCGTCATTCACATAGATGGCAATGTTGTCATGTCCCAGATCCCTGTCGCCCAGGGTGCTGACTCTTGAGAAGAACTCTCCTTTCCACTCCCATGTTCCTGAGAGAAGCGCAGCGTTGTAGGCCCCTTTGATCATACCGTCTGAAGTCGCGACAGAGCGACCGGTCTCGCTGCCGAAGGTCCGGTCCGCCGCCAGCTCCTGATAGCTTTTCTCCGTGGTGATATGGATCCACTCTTCATCGATGATGTTATAGGCCGCGACCTTTCCGGCAAAGAGAAGGGGGACGTAGAGAATCGAAGCTTCGTCAGCATCAGAACCGATGTCCGCCGCTCCGCCTTCGGCATACCCCATCAGAATCCTCTCCCTGTCGCTCAGGTAGATCAGGCTGTTGTTGAAGGGATCGCTGACGATATAGCCCTCTTTGTACGGCACAATGCCGTCCAGGGCGCCGATCTTCTCGCCATAGCTCATCATACGGATCTCCTTTGTCCCGGTGTCCACCCTGTAGACAGAGCCGTATATATCGGGAGTCATGGCTCTTCCCCGGAAGTCTTCGGTGGCGGAGCTCAGGACATAAAGATCATCCCTGTCCGCGAGGATGCCATTGGTCAGGGGCATGTCATCGGACTGCAGCCACAGCTCTACCCTGTCTCCCTTCACCTTGTAGATGCTGTTGGTCTCCAGATCGCTGACGTAGATTTCACCGTCATCGCTGATGGAGATATCGTTCAGAGATCCGGCTTCGGTCTCCAGTGTCTTTACTATCTTCTCATCCTCAATATCGATCACAACAACGCTGTCCTGGTTGGCCACATAGAGATTTCCGTCCCAATACCCCATACCGGTGGGGGTCTGAATACCGTCCACCCAGTGCAGCTCTTCAACGGTTCCATCTTTGGCGATACGGCTGATATAACCGGCTTCATCAAAGTTGATGTTGGATACGTAAAGCCAGGGATGTCCGGGTATGGACAGGACAGATTCGGGCTGGGCCATGCCGTCGATCATCCAGGCCGCTTCCAGCCCGGGATGAATCACTACGGAATTTCCGGAATTTTCAGTTTTCGTTGTGCTGCAGGCTACAAGGAGTACAGCCAGTGCTACTATTTCATAAGTAATTTTCTTCATCGTTCTTTTCTCCTGCTCTCTTTTCTGCTCCGCTTGATGAACGGACATAGTCTTTCAGGCCGGATCAGGCGTATGCCGTGACGGGGATCTGAATCCCTCTGATGGCTAAGCGATGATACGGCCGCCCCGGCCATGGCGTCTTTTATTTTCAAATGACTCTTATTGTCCGGTATAATGTTCTTCTTCCAGTTTTATGTAATAATATAAGATATAGTATAATCCTAAATAGGAAGATTCTATATCTAACTAAATGTTCAAGAAAATGAAGAACTCAGTCTTCACTTTCCAGGGACCTTATCAGCTTTCTCAGCATCTTTTTCATTATCTCCTGTTCCTCTTTATTTAGAATTGCGTTGAACTGTTCCTCAATTTCATAGCCTTTTTTGTGTAAGAGAGAGTTCAACTCAATCGCTTTTTCTGTAGGGATTACCTGTTTCAGTCTGGTATCCACGGTGGAATACTCTCTTCTCACATATCCCTTTTTTTCCATCAATCTGAGATTGGCGGATACGGTCGACGGTCTCAGGGAAAAGGCCTTCTCAATATCCTTCTGATAAATCTCCTGATTCTGGTGTGCCACCAGAAAGCCGATGATCTGTGTGTTCGCTCCTGAAATTGAATCATCCCCTGTCAGTTTGCTGATCTCATGATCAAATCTTCTTCTAAACAGGTTTGAGGCGATCAATAGGTTCTGACCCACATTCAGACTCTCGGGAGTTCCTGTACAACAACTTTTCATAAGTATTTCCTGTGATCTAATATATTCCTATCTCTAAGTATTTGTCAACCATCCCTGAAAAGTAAGGTCCATAGACGAAAGGGAGGGGCTCGGCGGAGAGTCCCCGGGGGCTGAGATCTATGCTCTTCGCTTATTTATCAGCCGCTTTCAGCATATTCTCGTAGGATAGCTTGGCGATTTTGAAGCGGAATTTGGTCAAGGGGTTGCGGACCCGTTTGATCATGATTTCAATACTTGTGAGATTCAGTTTGAGCACGCTCTTCTGTACATTGGACTTGAGACTTTTGAACGCCTTGCTTCCCGGAGCCTGACCGGACTGTAAAAACTCATTCAAAGCCCTTCTGTCAGATCCTGACAGGAGTTTCTGAATCCTTTTAAGCTGTTTTTCCTGCCTGGCTTGTATCTCTTTCATTACTTCCGGTTTTAACTTCAACGCTTTACTCTCCTTGAATTTTTACATCGATTTCAAGATGGCATATTACTACAGATAGGCGGGAAGGAAAAGGATTTTCTATGGCAAGGATGTCTCTGTTACGGCAGTCACAGTATTTCCCGGAGGCACGATCCTTCTGTGCTATTCCATAAAAGGAAACTTTGTTGTTGTAACAGTTACAGAGAGATTTTATTAGAGAATCTCATCCTGCCGGCTTATAATTATTACTGATTAAGGAGAATTCCATGGCAAAAGGTTATCACAAAATACAAGTTCGATTAATACTTATTATCTCGGGGATCACGTTCACCGCTATGTGCTTGCTGGCATTTTTGACTATCAGCCAGTCCATTAAGGTCTACAAGAGTGCATCCATAGAGCAGGTTATGAGTGAGACACAGGCTATTGCGAGGCTGTTTGAAGGGAAACTGAATACCATCAGTACGAAACTCAATACCTTTTCACAGGCTCCCGAAACCTCTCTCTCCTTTCCGGAAGAGGGGCGCCGGGAGGTTTTAAACGCCTTTCTGATAGATTACTTCGAAGACGGCGAAGATACCCTGGCTTTTGCCCAGTGGATGATGGTGGTGCCCGGAGTTATTGATTATCCGGAATATTCCGGCAGGAACGATGCTTATGACAAATGGTTTCGAAACAGCTTCACTTTCTGGAACGGAAAGAAATCTTTCCAGGGGACAGACAGCCTGAGTTACAATCCTCTGGATGGGGCGAATGACAACTGGTTCGGGAATCCTTACAAGTCTCAGAAGATGATCATAACCGAGCCCTATATATGGGATTACGGAGGAGAGCAGGGCGAGTTATTTGTTACCAGCTTCTGCCATGCCGTCACAGCCGACGGCAAAAGCATAGGCGTCGGGGGCTATGACCTTGACCTCAGTTATTTCCAGGACGCCCTGAAAGACATCTCTCCCTATCCGGGCAGCTATAACTATATGAATACAGAATCCGGTACCGTTGTCGCCTATGAAAAGGAAGCCTGGGGGAAACCCCTGGCGGAAGTCCTTCCTCTCTATGAAAACCAGACGCAGCAGCCCGGAACCATCCTGGAGGCCGAAGGGTTCTGGCATGTCCCCGTCGAGGTGAATATCCAGTATGTGGAGTCTCCCTGGATTCTGACCATTGCCGTACCCGAAAGCGAGGTCATGGCGCCTTTTCGCAGGATGCTTTACTATGTCATTCCCCTGATTGCGGTCATGCTGGCCCTTATGATCGTATTTGTCTCTCTGCTTGCATCGCGCATCGCCAAGCCGATAGAGGAAATCGCCAGTCATGCGGACCGCCTGTCCCACGGTGATCTTGATCTGACCATCAGTTTTGCCGGACGGACTGACGAGATCGGTGATACGGGGCATTCACTGAAGAATATGGTTGCCCGTCTGGAAGACATTGTCAGATCCATTCAGGATACCACTGATAATGTAAACGCTCACAGCCGGCAGATCGCCGATTTTTCCAATCAGCTGAGCAGCGGAGCCTCGGAACAGGCTGCGTCATCGGAAGAGGTTTCCGCATCTATGGAGGAGATGGCCGCCAGCATCCAGAACAACACGGACAATGCCGCCCAGACCCTGACGATGGCCCGGAAAAACTATCAGGACGTGAGTGAGGGCGGTGAGGCTGTCCGACAGACCGTGGAAGCCATGGAGCAGATTGCCGAGAAGATTTCCGTTATCGATGAGATCAGCCGTCAGACCAATCTGCTGGCATTGAATGCCGCAATAGAAGCCGCCCGGGCCGGAGATGCGGGAAAGGGATTCGCCGTTGTGGCCTCTGAAGTCCGTAAACTGGCCGAACATAGTCAGAAGGCGGCATCCGAGATCTCTGAATTGAGTCAGAACAGTACCAGGGTCGCCGAAATTGCGGGAACCAAACTGGCCCAGGTTGTTCCTGACATCGCTCAGACCACCGAGCTTATCCAGGAGATCGCCAGCAGCAGTCAGGAGCAGAGCTCGGGAACCAGCCAGATCAACAGCGCCTTGCTGCAGCTGGATCAGACGATCCAGAGCAGTTCCTCCACCGCTGAGGAAATGAACGGTATCGCAGAAGAGCTGCGGACCCAGGCGGAAGAGCTGACAAAGCAGGTGCGGTTTTTCAAGTTGAAGGAAGCAAGGGCCCTTCTGACGGATGAGACTTCCTAGACTCTGATGCCGGAACTCCCCCGGGGATTTGCCTTGCCAATTCCCGGGGGAGTTCTGTTTTTTGAATATGGACAAGGTCGCCGTTAAAAATGCCGCCGTAAATCATCCTGCTGTTCTGGTACGAATCATATCAAGCGCTCTTTACGAGATCGGTCAGACCCCGGCCTCTCATACACGAGTGCTTGTCAAAACGAATGCGGTCTCTCCGAATTCAGGAAATACGGAAAGTCTATGACTCGGCTTTCTTTTCTCCCAGAACATAGTGGAGCAGGGTATTATCTGTTCTGTAAAGGCGGCGGCAGGTATCCCGGGCTATGTTCAGAATAATTTTGGAAAAGAGAACCGTATCAGTATTGTAGAACTCATGGAGATCTCTTCCCGATAGAACCATCAGCTCCGTGTCTTCCATGGTGATCACATTGGCGGAATGGGGTTGAATCCCGATAAGAGACGCTTCGCCGAAACAATTGCCCACACCGAACTCCGTCAGTTCCAGAGCCTTTTGTTTCTCCTCAATATAGACTTTCACACGGCCTGACTTAACAATGTAGATATAGTTGGCCGGCGTACCCTGCCGCACGATGATCTCATTTTTCTTATATCTTACCTTTTTCAGATTGCGGAAAATAATGTAGAGCTCTTTCTCATCAAGCCCCCCGAACAGGGAAATCCGGTTGAGAATGGGGATGATACTCTCTACATCCAGGAGCGGTTCAAGAACTTTACCAGACTCTTCCATGGATTAAATTTTATGACAGGGAGACCGGGAGTGCAAGAAATCAGATCTTTTTGCCTCATTTGTTTGTTCTGTCATATCTAAACGGCAGCCCTATGCCTGGCAGGGCGCAGATGGGCTTGATCGCTTACGGCATATCTGCCGGCTGCCGGCCCATTCCCTCGAGGATCGGCATGGAATGACTCCACTGACGGGGAGACTGTCCGTACATTCGTTTGAATTCCCGGCTGAACTGAGAGGAACTCACATAACCCACGTCCATAGCCGCCTCACTCACGTTCATTCCTCCGGCCATATTCATGGCGGCTGTGTTCAAGCGCATGGACTTCACGAACTGGATGGGGGACATGGTGGTGGCCTGTTTGAATTTGCGATGGAAAACGGCCCGGCTCATTCCCGCCTGTTCTGCCATATCCTCGATGGTGACCGCTTCGTTCAGATGGGAAGACAGATAGTCAATGGCCCTGGCGATTTCATTACCCACCCCGAAGGAACGCCGTGCCGCGTCCCCCGCATCCCCCTTTAGTACTGCGTAGTACAGCTCCCGCAACCGTCCGTTCCCCAGTATCGCCGTTTCCTGCGGGTTCCCTCCCAATTGCAGCAGTCTGAGCAGTGCCTCGGTGAACCCATCGTCCCAGCGGGCGAGGGCAAGCCCCTGCGGGAGCGGTCCGTTTCCGGGTCTGCGGATGGCTCCGGCGGCGCTTTCCATCTCAATGGCCAGTTCGGTCATGACCCTTGTCTCCAGGGAGATCTGCACCCCCAGTAGGGGATTGTCCGGCGAAGCCATGGGAGTGCCCGCTTCCACAGGCATGGACATGGTGCAGCACATGTAACGGCTGCTGTCGTAAACGTATGATTTACCGTCCAGTACGGCTTCCTTGCTTCCGTTTACGATAGCGATTACGGTGGGTTCATATATGGCAGGGGCGCAGCGGAGCGAATGGGTCACCCGGAAGAGCTGAACCCCTTTTACTCCGGTCTCCGCCATGCCATCCTCACGGAGCTTCTTTTCAATTATCTCTTTTACCTGCTGTTTGCTCATGGGGGAAAGATAGCACCGTGAAGGCGTATATTTCAATGCCATGATACAAATAGGCATGTATTAGAGATTAATAAGGCTTATTTTATCTCTCTGGGAATAGTATCCTTGTTTCAGGCTGAGAAACCGCTGTCGTACAATAAAACCAGGGAGGCTGAATAATGGCAGATAAACAATTCGGAAAAAAGGGCTGGACGCCGGAGCGGATCGGCTCCCTCAGAGGCAGAACATACCTCGTCACAGGGGCAAGCAGCGGGACAGGGCTTGAGGCATCAAAGATTCTTCTCTCCAAAGGGGCAAGGGTGGTGATGCTGAACCGTAATCCCCGAAAATCATCAGCTGTCATTGCGGCTTTGAAACAGGAGCTTGGCAGCGATGCGGATGTCTCATGTATCCGTATGGATCTGGCGGAACAGACTTCTGTAAGGAAGGCTGGGGCTGAGATACTGGAGACGATTCCCCGCATCGATGCGCTTATCTGTAACGGCGCCGTCGCCCAGGTTCCTAAACAAGAGTTCACAGTGGACGGCTTTGAAAGCCAGCTCGGGGTGAACCACTACGGTCACTTTCTGCTGCAGGGACTGCTCTTTCCTCGTATTCAAGAATCGGGTGGACGGATTGTGACTGTGGGCAGTATGGGGTATGACATGGGCCTTAAGGCAATCAAATTCGACGATATGAACTGGGATAAAGGCTACAACCAGAATGATGCCTACAGCCAGAGCAAGCTGGCGCAGATCATGTCCGTCTATGAACTGCAGGCCCGGCTGAAAAATGCGGGAAAGACGGGCGTCAGAGTTTATGCCTGCCATCCAGGCGCTTCCAGAACATCCCTGATTAAAACCAGCGGGAATTTAATCACACGGTTCTGCTGGTACCTGATGACCCTGTCTCCCCTAACCCAATCGGCCGAAAAAGGTTCCTATCCCGAACTCATGTGCGCTACCGAAGAAGAGCTGGATCAGAAGGGATTTTACGGTCCTACGGGACCCCGTTACTGGACCGGTCCGGTGGGAAAATGTGAATTGGAGCCGCACGCCGTAGATAAAGCTGCGGCGGAAAAACTGTGGACCGTATCCGAAGAAGCGACAGGTTTCAAGTGGACTTTCTGAATCAGAAATGATGCCTTAGAATAGTATGACAAAGGATAAATAATGAAAATTCTATATTTTACAGCTACGGGCAACAGTCTCTATATTGCCAGATCTCTTGCGGAATCACTTGAGGGAGAACTGTTTTCCATCCCCCGGATGATCAAAGAGGGAATCTATGAATTCAGGGATGATAAAATTGGAATCGTATTCCCCCTTTATGGATGGGGTGTTCCCTCCTACGTGGTGGATTTTATTAAAAAAGCCAAATTTAACACGAACTATCTTTTTGGAATCTCCACTTTCGGGGTTTATTCAGGGGCGGTTGCTACGCACCTGAGGGATGTTGCAGAGGAGGGGGGACTCCACTTTAGCTATATAAATACCATTAAAATGGTGGATAACTATTTACCCGGTTTCGATATGAAAAGGGAAGGGGCAAAAGAAGGGGAAAAAGGAACTGAAGTCCGCCTTGAATCCATTAAAGCTGATATTGCAGGCTCAAAGGAATGGATCATACCCGAAAACTTCCTGCGTAAAACGGGTTTTAAAATGATGCATAGTATAAAGAAGCCCGTGAGTAAAAAGCAATTGAAACTTCATATTTATGGAGAAGGGATTGAAAACTACGTTTATACAGATAAGAACTGCACGGGCTGTGGACTTTGTGCCAGGGTATGTCCGGTGGACAACATAATCGTAGAGGAAGAGAATAAAACCATCGCCTTTTCAGACAGGTGCTTTGGCTGTTTTGCCTGTCTTCATAACTGTCCTCAGAATAATATTCATATCAGAGGGGAAGTGAGCGGAGACAGGTATCGGAACAGCCATATTAAGGTAAGTGAAATCGTTAAATCCAATCAATAGTTCCGTTTTTGTTCGGAAGGAGTTATTAACGCAGTATAAAGGCATGTGAAAGGGAGGGACAAACGATCATTTCACTATCATGTACCCCATATTCCCCTGTTTCCGGATAGACGATGAAAGGTATCCAATTTCCCGTTCATGAAATAATTACCGGGATTGGCTTTTCTGCTGTCTGGTCAGCTCTTGAATGACCTCTTCCATAAAGATGAAAAAAACTGTTCTTGATTTCTCGTAGGGAAGAAGCTCTGCCGGTTGGGATTCTTTAGCCAGGCAGAATACCTTATCACACTGATTAAAAAGGTCTGTGTTGAATTCTTCAACCACGATGGCAACATCGCCCCCTTTTTTCTTTGTGTCATGATAAATGGTCTCAAATGATTTGAAGGTTCCTGTGACTGTTAAAATCAAAAGAAGGGAGTGTTCATCGGTCATCGAGGCAACTGATAATCCGTCGGGAACGGCGATGATCACTTTGTTGGTACAGGTCCTGAGCCTGTATTCGAAGTATTGGGCGCATAGCAGGGAAGGGCCGTATCCGAATAAGACAATCTTCTCGTGAGCATTGATCAGCTCGATCATTTCATCCACTTTCGACCTGTCGAATTCTTTAATAAACTGTTCAATCCGTGACAACTCCGAAGATCTGCTCGATTCCTTTAATTCCTTTCCATATAAGAAGTCAAGGTACTGCTTGTAATTTGTGAACCCCAGCTTTTTTGTAAATTTTGATATTTTGGATACAGAGCAGCCGCAAAGCTCTGCCGCCTTCGTTATGCGGATTGTTCCGACGGTTTGGCTGTGTTTACTGAGTTTGTCGTGGATTTCTCTTTCCAGAGGATTCAGGGCTTTGAAGTTGATATTGATCATCGTCGGACTTCCTCGTTTGTTTCCTTAACCATAAAGCTATCATCTACGTTCAGATCTGTACAGATAGAGCGGAAAATTTTCCACTAAATTAGCGCATAATGTGTTTTGAAGGAAAACTTTCCATTTTTTTCTTGACGAATCAAATAAAGTGATTTTACAATTCCCCTACATTGAAATGAAAATCATGATTCGGAACACTCGATGTTCAGGAGGCAATTCTTTTGGATTCTAAAACTATTTTGAATGATTTGAGCGGGATGCTGACGTCCGGTCAGATTAATACAAACCCCGATGATCTTTACGATGCCGCTGCGGACAGGTATAAAAAGTACGCCAAGGCCAGGAAAGTGCTGGATACTCCCTCTCCCGTTGCCATCGTGTATCCCAAAAACAAAGAAGAAGTCAGCGCTCTACTGAAGTACTGTAATGCAAATGCTGTAAACGTCATTCCCCGGGGCGGTAAGACGGCTACCGAAGGCGGACTGGAAAACTGGAAAGATCTGACCATCGTCATCGATGCCCTGCATATGGACAGGATTGTAAAGATCGATACCTATAACTCTCAGGCCACCGTTCAGGCAGGCGTCGCGCTTCAGGATCTGGAAGACGAACTGAGGAAAGTAGGGTTCACCACCGGCCATTCCCCTCAATCCAAACCGGTCGCCAAATACGGCGGGCTCGTGGCGACCAGGAGTATCGGTCAGTTTTCCACCCTCTATGGCGGTATTGAAGATATGGTTGTCGGTTTGGAGTGCGTGTTCACCGACGGTCACATCGCTAAAATCAAGAACGTATCCAGACGTTCCGGCGGACCCGATATCCGGCATATCGCCATCGGCAATGAAGGAACTCTGTGCTACATCACCGAAGTCACAGTAAAAATCTTCCGGTACTATCCCGAAAACAACAAGTTCTACGGCTATCTGGTCAAGGATGTGGAAACGGGTATCAGCGTCCTGCGGGAGGTTATGGTCAACGGCTTCAGGCCTTCCGTCGCCAGGACCTACTCGGAAGAAGACGCCGCCCAGCATTTCTATCATTTCTATGAGAACAAATGCGTCCTCCTGTTTATGGCCGAAGGTCCCAAAGGGATCGTGGAAGCGACGGGACAGGCCATCGAGGAGGCTGTCGAGAAGTTTAAAGACGGTCTGGTCAAGCAGGTGGACAGCAAGCTGATCGAAGACTGGTTCAACCACCTGAACTGGTCCCAGAAAGATATCGATGATGAGTTCGACGGCATGGTCGAAAGCGATTCCCATGCGGGATTCACCACCGAGATTTCGGCGGACTGGGAAACCATCCCCAGGATTTATAACAAGGTGATACAGCGGGTCCGCGAAGAGTTTGAGCGTCCCGAGGATATCACCATGCTGGGAGGCCACTCTTCTCACAGCTATCTGAACGGAACGAACATGTACTTTGTCTATAACTATAAGATCCACTGCGAGCCTGAAGATGAAATGATCATCTATCATCATCCCATCCAGAAGATCATCGTGGAAGAAACTCTGAAACAAGGCGGTTCCATGTGCCACCACCATGGGATCGGTAAGTTTCGCAGTGAATGGACGAAAGATGAGCATGGCTCGGCCTACTATATGCTTGAAAAGCTGAAAGAGGCCTTCGATCCGAAGGGCGTCATGAACTACGGAACGATTTTCCCCGAGAAGGAGGGGATCGAGAAGTATATCCAGTAAGTTGATGATCCGCTCTGCTGATCAACGGGGTGGATCTCAATGAGTCAGGGAATTCTGCGGACAGTGGTGTTGAGAGCGTTTCTGTCCGCTGATGAATATCAAGTATTATATTAAAGGGAGTTATCAATGAAAAAGGAGAATCTTAGCCGTTATCTTCAGTTCTTTCTGATCGTTCTGGCTGCGGGTGCAATTTATCCCGTCATTTACCTGAAAACAAATTATCAGGAGACCATTCTCGAGGTTTTTAATCTTACATTGCCTCAGCTCAATAATTTCTACTCCGTTCTGGGGATGGCCTTTGTCATCGGCTATATTCCCAGCGGTCTGTTGAGTGACCGGATTTCCGCCAAATGGCTGATTTCCATCTCTCTTATCGGTACGGCTCTCTGCGGCTACTGGTTTGCCCAGGTCCCCGCCGAAGGCACCGTCAGCATCATTTTCTTCCTTTGGGGCTTCTTTTCAGTTTTTACCTTCTGGAGCTCACATATGAAGATCGTCAAGATGCTTGCCCGATCCAATGAAGAGGGCCGCTTTTTCGGTATACTCGACGGCGGACGCGGCGTTGTGGAAGCTCTTATGGGCACTGTGGGGCTGGCCGTTTTTGCCGCCATCCTGGGGACGAGCACCGCTCTCGCCGATAAAACTTCGGCTCTGGTATCCGTAATTTATCTGTATTCCACCATCGTCCTCCTAACGGGACTCCTTATTCTCATCTTCGTTAAGAACGATAGGAAGCTGGCAGAATACGCTGAGAACAGCGGCGAACGCACAGAGGCTGAAAAATTCCATCTTAAAGACGTGGGCAAGCTGCTTAAGAACAAATACGTTTACATCATGGCCGGTGTCATTTTCATGGGATACGCCGTATTCTGGACCGTATACTACCTGGGCGGCTTCCTGCAGACTAATGTAGGCATTGACGCGGTTACCGTCGGTACCGTTATGGTCGTTGTTCTGTGGATGCGTCCCGTGGGCGGATTTATCGGTGGTTTCCTTGCCGACAGAATCGGCAAGCCCCGGACCATCAGCGGTGCCCTGATCGGTGCCGCTGTTCTGCTTGTTCTGATTTCTATCATCCCCGTCTCCACCTCTCCCGGTCTGTTTATGGCACTGATCGTCCTCCTGGGCGCCTTCCTGTATGCCATCCGCGGTACCTACTGGTCTCTGCTGGGCCTGTCCAAAATCGAAGCGGCCATGATGGGAACGGCCATCGGTGTGATCTCCTTCATCGGATATCTTCCCGACATCATTCTGCCCCAGATGAACTCCTACCTGTGGAACACATTCGGCGGTAACGGCGGCTATAACGCGTACTTCATCGTCAGCGCCGTCCTGGGGCTGATCGGTGTCGTGATCGCCGTCGTTTACAACAGACTGCACAAGGCATCGCCTGTTTCGGCTCCCATGGAGGCTGCGGCAGAAGCATGATGAAGATCATCTGTGTTGTGAAGTTCGTACCGGATGTGGACAACTTCAGCTATGACTACGAAAATCATGTGCTGATCCGTGAAAACAGCCGGTTGATGATCAACCCGGATGATGCCTGCGCCATCGGTTTCGCGCTGGAGATGAAGAATCGGAAACCCGAGGTCTTCATCGAAGCGCTGACCATGGCACCCCGGTCGGTGGTTCCGCTGATGGAGGATCTCCTTAGGGTGGGAGTCGACCGGGGAACCGTAATCACAGACCGGCGATTCGCCGGGAGCGATACATTCGTCACCAGCCGTATTCTCGGCCGTTCTCTGTCCGGCCGGGAGTTCGACGCCATCCTGACCGGCACTCACGCTATAGACGGAGATACGTCTCATGTCCCGTCTCAGATCGCTGAGATTCTGGATCTGAACCAGATGTCAGGAATCATCGGAATCGACGGGGAGTGCTTTATGCCCTCTGCGCTTGTGGAGGTGGAGGATGAAAAGTCACGGAGGAAATATGAGATCGATCTGCCCGCTGTTCTGAGTCTGACCAGGGAGAGCGGTTACAGGCTGCCCTACGTGAGGCATAAGAACCTGAATCTGGATGTTTCTGATCGGCTTTTCTGTCTGGATAATGAGGCTCTGGGTTTTGAGGAGGGGGAAACGGGCTTGTCCGGATCCCCGACCAAAGTCTCCCGGAGTTATACGAAGACGTATCAGGAAAGAGAGCAAAGGCTGGTCGGAACGGATCAGAAAGGCATCGACCTGGTTTACGATTTCCTGAAAGAAAAGAGATTTGTCTGATATGAAGCGTGCATTGATATACCTGGACGGAGACTATGCAGAGGATGCTTTTGAACTTTTAAGCGCGGCCTCCCGTATTTATGGCGATGATTCCTATGAGAGCTACGGATTGCTCCTCAATGGGGATGCAGACCGCTTCGCCGGACATTTCGACTGTCTGTTGCAGCTTAACGACCCCCATCTCAGGGAATATGATCAGAAGGCCGTCTGCTGCGCCATAGGCAGACTTCAGGAGGAGTACTGTTTTCACAGTATTCTGATGCCGGCGACCCCCTGTGGACGTATGCTGGCCCCCAGAGTCGCCATGAGACTGGGGACGGGACTGGTGGCGGACGTTACGGAGATATGCCGAAGTTCAGAGACGCTGGAACTGATCAGACCCGCTTACAGCGGAAGGATCATGGCGGCGATTGAGATCACCGGAAACGGACCGGTGATGCTGACCGTCAGGTCCGGAATATTTAATTACGAAGACAGAGGGGACAAAGAAACGAGGCTTATCGAACTAGATTCCCTTGTTCCGGTTTCCGGGGGGATTCGCCTTCTGGAGACCCGGGGAAAAAAAAGGGATTACGATATCCGCGAAAGCGACGTCCTTATATCCGGGGGAGGCGGAATCGCCAAAGATTTCGATGTCTTGAAAGACCTGGCTCATGTTCTGGGGGGGCATGTTTCCGCCAGCCGGGCCGTGGTAGACCAGGGGATTGCCGACAGAGCCATTCAGGTCGGTCAGTCCGGTAAGACCGTAAGTCCGGGCCTGTATATGGCCCTGGGTATAAACGGGGCTATCCAGCATGTGGAAGGCCTTAAGAATGTGGAAAACATCATTTCCGTCAATACCAACAGGAATGCTCCGATCTGCAGCCTGTCGGACATTGTGGTGGAAGGGGATGCCCATACGTTTATCATGAGATTGCTTGAAAAAATAAAAATGGAGGAACTAAAATGAAAGTTTCAGATTTTAATATGGATTTCTTTTCCCTGAAGGGCAAAAACGCCATCGTGACCGGTGGAAACGGAGGTCTGGGACAGGCATTCTGCACGGCCCTGGCCAAAGCGGGAGCCAATGTCATGGTTCCCAGCCTGGCGGACGACGACGGAAGCACGAAAGCCGAGGTGGAAGCCTGTGACGTCGCGTATAAATTCATTGAAGCAGACATTACCAGAGACGGTGAATGTCAAAGGGTCGTGGATGCCTGTATTTCCGAATGGGGCAGCATCGATATTCTGGTGAACTGCGCCGGTATCAGCATCAATGTCAAGGACGTGACTCAATACACCCGCAAGGAATGGGATAAGATGATTTCCGTCAATCTGACGGCGGCCTTCGAGATGATCCATGAGTGCAGCAAGCCTATGATCAAACAGGAACGGGGCAAGATCATCAATATCGGTTCCCTCTACTCCTTTCTGGGGGGGCAGTGGTCTCCCGCCTACGCTGCAACGAAGCACGGTATCGTCGGTCTGAGCAAGGCCATGTGCGACGAGCTGGCTCAGTGGAACATTCAGGTCAATACGATCGCTCCCGGATATTATGCGACGCCTCTGACCGAAATGACCAGAAAAGATGAAAAACGGAACGCCGAAATCCTGTCCCACATCCCCGCCAACAGATGGGGCTATACCGCAGACCTGATGGGAGCAACGATCTTCCTGGCCAGCGCGGCTTCGGACTATGTGAACGGAACAATCCTTACTGTGGACGGCGGGTACCTGATGCGCTGATACGGTGGACGCAGAAAATTCAAAAAAAAGAGAGACTATAGCTAATGGAGAATAAATACATCATCGCCATAGACGGAGGGACTCAGAGTACCAAAGTCGCCATTTTCGACACGGCCGGTACGGAAATCTGCTCCCATACCGTCAAACTGAGGCCCATGGATCTCTATGGAGACAGCCGGGCTGAGCATCCCGACGACGACCTCTGGGACAGTCTGAAAGAAGCCTGCCGGCAGATGTTTAAAAAATTTCATGGGGATAAAAATGATATCGTCGGCGTCGGACTGGGATCGATCCGCTGCTGCCGTGCTCTTGTCAGGGAAGACGGAAATCTG
This sequence comes from Oceanispirochaeta sp., assembly GCA_963556075.3. GTDB lineage: Bacteria > Spirochaetota > Spirochaetia > DSM-2461 > DSM-2461 > Oceanispirochaeta. Next base: position 2,595,367 of record CAUVYB020000002.1, read on the forward strand.
GCCTCCCCTGTACAGAGCTGGATGGATCTCCGGCTTTCCAGGCCTTATGAGCATGAAGATGATGCGGTTCGTTATGTCACAACCACCACGGGTTACCTGACCCATCGGATGACCGGCGAGACAAAGGATACCCGTTCCAACTACGTCGGCCCCTGGCCTATCGACAACGAAACCCTGGAGTGGATCGAGCATGAAGAGACCTTCAACAGCTTTACCACTCCCCGGGACATGCTGTTTGACCTTGTGGACCCCTCCACCGTTATGGGCAGGGTTAATGAGTTTGCATCCGAAGCCACTGGAATCCCTGTGGGAACCCCGGTGGTGTCCACCTCCAACGATAAAGCCGTAGAAGGCCTCGGAGCGGGGCTTGTCAACGATGGTACGGTCCTGGTCTCTCTGGGAACCTATATCACTTCCATGATGGTGGGCGAAGAGAACAGAGCCGGCACGGTGTCCTACTGGAGCAATCCCGGCGCCACCCCCGGCGAATACCTGTATGAGAGCAGCGGTATCCGCAGAGGCATGGCGACGGTCACCTGGATCAAGGACCTGCTGGGCAGCGATATCGTGAAAGCGGCCGAAGAGAAGGGGCAGTCTCCGGAGGAGTATCTGAACGAACTGGGCGCCGAAGTTCCCGTCGGCTGCGACGGACTGTATACCCTGCTTCACTGGCTGGCCCGTCCCGACCATCTCCATGAACGGGGCGTCATGATCGGTTTCAACGGAACCCATAAGGGCCCTCATATGTTCCGTTCGGTGCTGGAAGGGATTGCCATGACCATGAAAAACCACGCCCAGGCCATGTGTGACGAACGGGGTATTGAGCTGACCAACATCGTCGTCAGCGGCGGCGGTTCCAACGGCGATCTTTTTATGCAGATCTTCGCCGATGTCTTCGGCGTCCCCGCCCACAGGAATGTGGTCAACGGTTCGGCCAGCATGGGAGCCGCCATCTGTACCGCTCTGGCCCTCGGTGTTTATGAAAGTCGGCAGGACGCCATAGACCATATGGTGCGCAGACGGGATAGTTTTATGCCGATTCCGGAAAACGTGAGCTTATACAGGGAAATCAATGAACAGGTTTATCGTCATATCGCCGATGAAACCGACGGACTATTAAAACGGTCCCATGCCATTTTTAATAGATAACACAATTGTACAGGACGACGGCAAGGCTTCGGTCTTGCCGTTTCTGATATTAATAAAAAACAGGAGGATGTTTTGAGTATGCAAAACAGCAATGTAAAGACGATATTTCAAAAATTGAGGCCCTGGGTTTTTTTCCCGTCTTTCATACTCCTGGTTCTGACCATTATTCTGAACTTCGCGGATCCGGAAGCCTTTGTCGCCATGACCACCATGGCCAAAGATTTTATGGTCAGCGATATGGGCTGGCTTTTCAGCATCACCGGTATTCTTTGTGTTGTCGTTATTGTATTCAGCTATTTTTCTCCCCTGGGCGAGATCCGACTGGGCGGTCCCGATGCCAGACCGATCTTAAAGAAGAGTTCCTGGTTCGCCGTCACTCTCTGTACAACCATTGCGGCGGGCATCCTCTTCTGGGGAACAGCCGAACCCATGTGGCACCTGGCCTATCCCCCCGAATCCCTGGGGATAGAGCCCATGTCCGCCGATGCGGCCATCTATGCCATGGAAACCATGTTCCTCCACTGGACATTCATCCCCTATGCCATCTATGCGGTTCCCGTCATCGTTTTCGCCTTTGCCTATTACAATATGAACAGAAGCTTCAGCGTCGGTTCCCAGGTGGCTCCCCTTATGACCAAAGGCCGTCAGAAAAAGATCAACGGCATCATCGATGCGGTGGTTCTGTTTACCGTAGCCGCCGGGATCTCTTCCTCCTTCGGCACGGCCGTTATGAATATGGGCGGCGGATTGAATGCCCTGTTCGGACTGAACAATTCGAAAGGACTCTGGGTCATCATTACCCTGATAGGTACGGCGGCCTTTATCATTTCCTCCGGTACGGGGCTCTTGAAAGGAATCAGAATCCTCTCGGATATCAACGTCTACCTCTACTATATCATCATCGCCATGCTTCTGGTTTTAGGTCCGGCTTTTTATTTTTTCAGCCTCGGAACCGAAGCCTTCGGCGGATTCCTGGACAACCTGTTTACAAAAGCCCTTTTTACGGGTGCCGCCGCCGGCGACGGATGGTCATCGGGCTGGACCATGTTCTACTGGTCCAACTGGATGGCCTGGGCGCCCGTGTCCGCCGTGTTCCTGGCGAGGATCGCCTACGGCTACAAGATCAAGGAAGTGGTGACCATGAACTTCATCATTCCCAGTCTCTTCAGCACCCTGTGGATGACCATCCTGTCCGGAACCACCATCAATTTCCAGATGACCGGCCGTGTGGATATCCTCGCGGTAATGAATGAACAGGGTTCCGCTGCCGCGGCCTATGCGGTTCTGGGAGAGCTGCCCCTGGCGGGACTTCTGATCGCCATCTACCTGATTGCGGTTATGATATCCTTCATTACGGCCACCGACTCCACAACCAATGCCATGGCCAGTATCTGTACCACCGGTATCAGTGACGGGAAACAGGAGGCGCCCCTTCTGATCAAGATCCTCTGGGGTGTGATCGTCGGTGCTGTGGCCCTGGTCTTCATCACCGCTCTGGGGCTGGACGGCATTAAGATGATGTCCTATCTGGGTGGATTTCCGGCTCTCTTTCTGGGGATTTTCAGCATCATTTCGCTGATGGTGATTATGCGCAAGCCCTGGAAGTTCGACCGTCATATGAAGGAGAAATAATCTCTCTTCTTCCGCTCCCGGAAAGGCGTGCCGATAATAAATTGTTCCCGGGGGGGGGCGGAATAGACTGGCCCCCTTTTCCCTGTCCGTAATAAAGGCCGTATCGTTATCTGGATTCATACAGCCGGGCAGGTCTCACAAAAGGATAAAGAGTCCCCGAACTTGGAATCGCTGTGGTCATTATGGAGCCTCTGCAAGGAGGTCATCTGTCAGCCCGGACACTGTATGCATTATTTAGACAGTTTATACATGTTGCGACCGTTTCTTTTTGCCTTGTATAGTGCCGCATCCGCGTCTTTATATATCTGGTCTTTTGATTCATACTTCTTCGGGATACCTGACGCAGCGCCAACGCTGAGTGTTACATAGGGCTTCGTGGGCGACGAGGGGTGCGGGATCGCAGCCTCTTCCATTGCGTCTATGATCTTTCCGGCTATTGCCTCCGCTTCATCCGGAGCTGTTTCAGGCAGCAGCAGTCCGAATTCTTCACCGCCCAGTCTGACCAGAAGATCCGTTGCCCTGAGGGTCAGTCCCTTCAATGTTTGGCTGACCCGTTCCAGGCACTTATCTCCTTCCGGATGACCTAGAGAATCATTGTATAATTTAAAATGATCTATATCCATTATTATGAAGCTTATATAGTGTCTGTTCCTCAGGCACAGTTCCCACTGGTACTCATAGAATTCCTCAAATTTCCTTCTGTTTCCCAATTGCGTCAGTTCGTCCATCTATCATACAAATCCCACTGCCTCGGATATGGGCGCTACAACTCTATAATAATTGTTGTCCTTAGTTTTTTACTTGTCAAATAGTTGAGTACTTTAGAGTTAGTTGAAAGAGTTAAGCCCGAAAAAGGCAGTTTGAACCACACCGGGAATCCCGGAGACTGTTTTATTTGAGTCCAGCTACCAGGGCTGGACGTTTTAGACTTTCATAATACAGCATTTCAAATTCTTTGGGAGGAATATCTCCCAGTGGCTCCATAATTCTACGATTATTGAACCAGTCTACCCATTCCAGTGTGGCAAATTCTACATCATCAATCGATCTCCAAGGCCCCCTTCTCCAAATCACCTCAGCTTTGAAAAGTCCATTTATCGTTTCAGCCATCGCATTATCATATGAATCACCGACACTTCCCACTGAGGGATTTATCCCTGCATCAGAGAGCTTCTCGGAGTACCGGATCGAAAGATACTGGCTTCCTCTATCGCTATGGTGAATCAGGTCATCACCCGGCGATCTTGCGAAGATGGCCTGATCAAGCGCATCCAGTGTCAGGTCCGCATTCATGGACCTCGAGACTCTCCAACCAACGATCATCCTTGAAAATACATCAATTACAAAAGCAACATAGACGAAGCCTTTCCAGGTGGCCACATAGGTGAAGTCCGCAACCCAAAGCTGATTAGGACGGCTGGCTCTGAATACCCGGTTTACCAGATCCGAAGGACGTTCCGCTTTATCATCAGGAATGGTCGTTCTAACGCCCTTCCCTCGAATGACACCTCTAAGCCCTAAGTCCCGCATAAGACGCTCTACAGTACATCTGGCGACCTTGTGGTGCTCTCTGTTGAGCTGCTTCCATACTTTTCGAGCTCCGTATACACAGAGATTCTGAGACCAGACACGCTGTATCTCCGGCTTTAATGCCTCATCACTATGGTATCTGGCTGGAGCCTTTGTGGGATCTTTCTCTCTGGCCTTCATTTCATAATAGGTTGATGGAGCAATCGGCAAGGCTTCGCAGATCGGCTCGACTCCAAGGTCTTTCCTATTCTCATCAATGAAAGTAACCATCACTTTTGTCGGCGGTCGAGCTCCGCCTGGGCGAAATACGCCGAGGCTTTTCTTAGAATCTCATTGGCTTTCTTGAGCTCCCGGTTTTCTCTTTCGAGCTCTTTAATTCGGGCTCTCTCATCTGTGGTGATTCCTTCCCGTTTTCCAGAATCTTTCTCTTGCTGACGTACCCATCGTCTTAATGTCTCAGGGGTACAACCAATCTTCGCAGCAATAGAAGTGATAGCCATCCATTGGGAACCATACTCATCTACGTTCTCAAATACTAACCTGACAGCTCTCTGCTGAACCTCTTTGGAATACCTGATTCTCTTTTCCATAACACAATCCTCTCACATAATTATGTCTCCGGAAAAGCCGGTGTGGTTCAGTTCGTGATTTACCGGGATCCCTAATGGCATCGTCCGGTTTCAAGGGATGAAATGATTGTAAAATAAAAAAACCCGGTAAGCGAGGTATTTGCTTACCGGGTAATTATTAAACCGTTTGCGGTAGACTGGACTTGAACCAGCACAGCCTTGCGACCACCAGCCCCTCAAGCTGGCGTGTCTACCAATTCCACCACTACCGCGTTTAGGTGTGTGTGATAATACCCAAGAGCCTTTTTTTCGTCAACCCGTTTTTCATCTTTTTCTTATGAATCTCTCCCGGTCATGAAAAAGACGAAAACCAGCCTTTTAACACAACCCTAACCAAAGACTAACGATAACTCTCTTTCTGCCGTGTTTTTTATGAAAACAATAAACAGTGGATACTGATCTTGAATTGGGATAAAGGTATTATGGCTAGATTACTGGTAATAGAGGACGAGACGGATATCCGTGAACTGATCTCCTTCAATCTGGAGATGAGCGGATTTGAAGTGGCGAAAGCCAGAAACGGAGAAGAGGGGCTGGAGATGGCTTCGGGCGGGAACTTTGACCTGATTCTGCTTGATCTGATGCTTCCCGGTATGGACGGTCATCAGGTGTGCGGATATCTGAAAAGAGATAAGGTCACCCTGGAAATTCCCGTCATTATGCTTACCGCCCGCTCCGAGGATGATGATATCGTGGCCGGGCTTGAGATGGGAGCGGACGACTATATCACCAAGCCTTTCAGCCCCAGAGTTCTGATCGCAAGGGTCAATGCCGCACTAAGAAAAAGCCGTCACCAACAGTCAGAGAGTGGCAATAAGAGAATCGTTCTGAATGAACTTGTCATAGACTCATCCCGGCATGAGACCCTGGTGGCCGGGACTCCTGTCAATCTTTCCGCCACGGAATTTTCTATCCTGTATTTTCTGGCTGAAAATCCTGGATGGGTGTTCTCCCGGAATCAAATCATTGACTCCGTGAAAGGGGAGGACTATCCTGTAACGGCAAGGTCTGTGGATGTTCAGATTCTCGGTATTCGCAAGAAACTCGGCGAATATGGCGATATGGTGGAAACGGTTCGTGGAATCGGATACCGGATAAAGGGTGAATAGTGTTTCGTAGATCTTTCTTTCAACAGCTTTTTATTACGATTTTTATACTGCTGGTTCTGACGGTTGTCCTTTATTTCGCCGTCACCATCAGAGTTGTTCAAAGCGGAATGTTCAGGGAAAGCCTGGACAGGCAGATGGCCATGACGGAGATCGCCGTCAATATGATACCCTCCGCAGGGTTTCGCGATGATAATGAGATTCAGAACTTCTGTGACAGACTGGTGGCCGATACAATTGTTCGTATGACCGTTGTGGATGCCGAAGGGCTTGTCCTCGGCGATACGGCGGAAGACAGGACCGTAATGGATAACCATGCCTACCGTCCGGAGATCAGAGCCGCCTTTCTGGAGGGCAGGGGCTATTCAACCCGTTTCAGCAATACCATCAAGCTGACCATGCTCTATACGGCCGTGCATGTTCCCTCACAGGATATGGTTATTCGTCTCTCCCAGTCGGTGGAATATATTCAGGAGGCGCTGGATAGAATCTATGAGCAGATTCTCCTGATATTTTTTCTGGTTCTCTTTCTGGGTTCCATATTGACCATTCTTATCGCCCGCCGATTGAGCTCCACAATGAGATCCGTTCAGGAGGTGGCCGGGGAGTTCGCCAGAGGAAACTTTGATGTGGAACTGGATGTTACAGGTTCTCGTGAGGCCGTCTCCCTGACCCGTTCCATCAATGCCATGGGCCGTCAGCTTCAGGATAAGATCAGCACTATTACCTATCAGAAAAACGAGCTTCAGGGGATGCTCAACAGCATGAGGGAGCCCGTTATCCTTTTGAACCACCGTCTTGAGGTCAAGGAGATGAATCCGGCTGCCATCGCCATGCTGGAACCCGGTGACGGGTTGCGCTATCTGGGCAAGGGGCTTCTGCAGGTCATGCGGTCTGTCGAGACCTGTGAGCTGGCCGAGAAGACTTTGAATACCGAGTCGCCTCAGGAGGCGATCATTCACTTCCTGGACAAGGAGCTGTATCTGCAGGTCTATGGAAGCTTTCTCTATCGTGATGAAGACACTCCCCCTTCGGTTCTGCTGGTTATCAACGATATAACCAGGATCAAGCAGCTGGAGGAGATGCGCAAGGAATTTGTGGCCAATGTCTCCCATGAGCTGAAGACGCCGGTTACCTCCATTATGGGCTATGTGGAAACTCTCAGGGGCGGTGCCCTGGATTACCCGGATAAGGCCAGGGAGTTCCTGGACGTTATGTACCGGCAGACTCGCAATCTGACGGCTCTGATTGATGATCTTCTGACCCTCTCCCGCGTAGAGGACGGACGACGCCGTTTTCACAAAGAGCGTTTCCCTCTGATGGATCTGCTCTCCAGCGCCGTGTCTGTCTGCCGTCAGAAGGCCCGGAAGAAAAATATGGAGATAGAGATCGACTGCACGACAGAAGACAGCCTGCTGGCCCATCCCGTACTTCTGGAACAGGCTGTTACCAATCTGATAGGCAATGCTGTCAAATATACTCCCGAGAATACAAAGATCACCGTACGCGGATTCAGCCGGGACGATCAGATCTATATTCAGGTGGCCGACCAGGGCCCCGGTATTCCTCCGGCCGATCAGGAGAGAATCTTCGAGCGTTTTTACAGAGTGGATAAGGCCCGCAGCCGGGATATGGGCGGTACGGGTCTGGGTCTGTCCATCGTAAAGCATATCGCCCAGGTCCACGGGGGAAGCGTCTCCCTGGAGAGCCGGGAAGGGCAGGGCTGTACCTTTACCATTGTCCTGCCCGGTGAAGCGGTCCGGAAAGTTTCCAAACTCAAATAGATTGTAAAAAGAGATAATCCTCATACCCCCTTCCGGCAGGAGGGGGGCTTTCATCACAGCCTATGGGTCAGCGGGTAAAGAAGCGGTAGCTGCTGCTGTGGGTGTAGAGCTCTCCGGGCTTGAGTATGCAGCCGGGAAACTGGGTCTGATTCACACAGTCGGGGTAGTGCTGGGTTTCCAGACAGAAGCCCCAGTGCTTTCCGTATGTCTGTCCGCCCCTTCCGGAAACGTTATCCAGGAAGTTTCCGGTGTAGAGCTGCACGCCGGGCTGATCCGTAGCCGCTTCCATACAGCGTCCCGATGCGGGATCGCAGACGGTCGCATATGTTCTCATTCCTCTGCCGGGAGACAGGACATAACAGTGATCGTATCCGCCTCCCTCCACATCGGCGATGCGGGCTCCCAGGCTCTCCTCGGATGTGAAGTCCATAACCGTGTCCTGTACCTTGAGAATCTCTCCTGTGGGAATCTGTACGTCGTTGACGGGGATGTACCAGGGGCAGTCCAGCATCAGTTTGTGATTCAGAACGTCACCGCCGGTGATCCCGCCCAGGTTGAAGTAACTGTGGTTTGTCAGATTGACCGGTGTGGCCTTGTCCGTCGTGGCCTTGTAGTCAAACCTGAGAGTCCCGTCGCGTCTCAGGCTGTATATCATGGTTGTGGAGAGGTTCCCGGGAAATCCCTCCTCCCCGTCGGGGCTGAAGCTTGTCAGGATCAGGCCGACCCGGTCTGATTTGCTGAAGGGGCTTACCTGCCAGTTTTTACGGTCGAAGGCGTTATCCAGTCCTCCGTGCAGGCAGTTGGGGCCGTTATTCCGAGGCAGAGTATACTCCCTGTCCTCCAGGGTGAAGCGTCCCTCTGCAATGCGGTTCCCGAAGCGGCCGATGGCGGCGCCGAAGTAGTAGCGGCTGTTCACATACTCATCCAGAGTTTCGAATCCCAGCGTGATCTCTTCAACCCTGCCGTTTTTGTCGGGACAGCGTATAGATGTAACGATGCCTCCGAAGCTGGTGACCTGAACGCTTAAATCCTCGTTCCCCTCCAGGGTATACAACTCGGCAGTTGTCCCGTCGGGAAGGGTGCCGAAGCTCTCTTTCTTTATGTTCATTATGATGCTCCTTTCTATCCAGCCAGAAATACAGCTATTGCCCTGGTGTTTCGCTCGAGCAGGGTCCCGGGGCCTTGACGATGGTACCGGGAGGGGATAAAAAAAACTCCGATGCCCGGCATCGGAGTTTATTGTACTGTGAAATATCCTTCCGGCCAAGCCGGAGCTTCACGATTGTTATTATGCGACCACTTCCATGGCTTTTTCGGCGGCGGTGGCCGCATCGGGAGTGTAGATATCGGCTCCGATGGACTCACAGAAGGACTGGGTTACGGGGGCTCCTCCGATCATAATGGTGACATCATCCCGGATACCGGCGTCGGTAGCGGCCTTCACAACGTTTTCCATCTGGGTCATGGTGGTGGTCAGAAGGGCGGAGAGGGCGATGATCTGGGCTCCCTCGGCCTTTGCTGTTTCGATATACTTTTCGGGGGCTACATCGGTCCCCAGGTCGATGACCTCGAGTCCCTTGCCTTCTATCATGATCTTGACAAGGTTCTTTCCTATATCGTGGAGGTCTCCCTTAACGGTTCCTATAACGACCTTGCCCTTGGCTTCGGCTCCCCCTGCTTCCAGTTCGGGTTTCAGGATTTCAAGACCGGCATTCATGGCCCGTGCGGCAATCAGTACTTCGGGTACGAAAACCTGGTTGTTCTTGAATTTCTCTCCGACAATACTCATCGCGGCCAGAAGGGCGTCATCCAGGATCGTCTGTGCGGCCATTCCCTGTTCCAGGGCTTCCTGGCAGAGATCTTTAACCTCTTTTGCCTTGCCTTTCTGCATCATTTCGGAAATCTGTTCGAGTTCAGCCATTTTTTTCTCCTTGGGGAACCGATCTGTAGCGGTTCCGTCTTAAGTAAAATAATTTTTTACATTCGACTTAATCCACGAAGTGCGAAATGCTCACGTGCGGTCGGGAGGTCTTCCCGGATGCTGGTACGGGGCAAGTATCCTGACTTACAGATCAACCTCTCCTGAGCCTTCCCGAGCCGCCTTGAACGGTCAGTGGCATGATTTCAGGTTCGTCCCTGCTCACAGTGACGGGATCGTGGGGGATTCTCACCCCGCTTCCTTGTTCCTGTACGCATCAAAGTATCCTACGGGGACGATGGATCGTATTGGATTTTTCCGGGTAATTTTGGTAAAAAAGTGAAGAAACGGAATTATCGGATTACTATTGAAAAAGTAGTGATTCAAGGCAGGGAAACGCTTCTCCGGCCATGTCTTCTGATCCCGGGGAGACTCCCGGTCTTCTCTCAGTTATGAATTTCCTGAGTCTCCAGATCGATCTTTCCTCTCTTCTCTCTGTATTTTCCGGGGGAGAGGCCTGTCATCTTCTTGAATACCTTGGTGAAGTAGCTCTGGTCCTCATAACCAACCATGCCGGCAATCTCCACGAGGGAGAACTTGCTGTTGATCAGAAGGTTTTTGCTCTTGTTGATCCTCACCTGATTGAGATAGGTGTTGAAGTTGCACTTCATCTCTTCCTTGAAGATTTTGCTGAAGTAGGCGGGACTGAGGTAGACCGATGAGGCCACCTCGTCCAGAGTGACCTTCTCCGCATAGTTTTTGTTGATGTACTGTATGGTCTGATAGATGGCATCGGCGTGTTTCACATCTCTTAAGTCGAAGACGAGGTCGGAGAATCGGACGATCACCCTGGCCAGCCAGCCGGCCAGCCCTTCCACAGAGGAGTAGTGGTTGATCTCATTCAGGTAGGTGTAGTTCATGCCGAAGATCTGTTCCGCATCGGCCCCTCCCTCCACGGCGGCACGGGAGAGGAGAACCAGGAGTTCCAGAACCCTGGCCTTGACCACATCGAACTTTCCTCCCGAATTGAAGAACACCGCACCCAGAATCTCGTTAAGGACCTTCCGGGCTTCTTTGGAGTCGCCGGTCTGTATCAGATGGAGCAGGTCTCTCTCTTTTTCAATGGGGTAGCGGGAGATCTCGGCATCCTTGGTCTCCATCTGCTTGATGTACTGAACGTATTCGGATATCTGGGCCTGCTGGTCCATACTGTCCTTTCTGGATACCAGGGCGGACTGCTCTCCTTCAATAAGATGGGAGGCCGTGATCAGCAGCATCTCCGACAGGGCTTTAGCCCGCTCTGTGGAAAGACGGGGAATCCTCTCCAGCTGGGCGCGCATATCCGCCTTATCGATGGCAGCGGGATCTATCTTCATTTTCAGTTCTTCGATCAGTTCGTCCGGTTCTATGATAAGGGCGGGACCGGCGATAAGGGCTCCGGTCATGAGCCCCTCCTCCATCAGAGGGGAGGCCCAGTGGAGCATATTGATGGGGCAGAAGTAGATATAGCTGCCTCCGAATCGTTCGGCCTGATAGCCGCCGTAGAGATGGGCCTGGCGGCAGTCCGACTTGTTGTCGCATATCTGGTTCAGTTTGTCGCAGAAGGGACAGACGATATCTTCGGCTCCGTCAAGGGACATTCTGTATCCCTTGTTGTTTATAACGAAGCATTCGATGCCTGTCGCCTGCTGATAGATCTCCGCTATCTGAATGGCTTTTTCATAAAATGGTGAGATATAGTTTCTGGCCTTTCCGTTCATGTTCCCTATTCTAAACCCTTAATCCTCAACAGGGAAATACATCTGCATCATATATTCTTCCTGGAACCCCGGATGGGAAGAGAGTTCGATATATTCGGTTTTCTCTCTTATCTCTTCACAACGTTTCAGCTCATCCCTGTTCAGGGTGCAGCGTATGACTCCCGCACCGCAGGAGTTTCCGACGGACTCAATCTTTCCTTTCAGTTCGGGCGGGATCAGTCCTATGGCCAGGGCGCTCTGTTTGTCTATATAGGAACCGAAGCCTCCGGCCAGATAGACATGTTTGATATCATCCATCGTGTATCCGGCCTCTTTGATCAGGGTGTGAATGCCTGCGGCGATGGAACCCTTGGCAAGCTGCACCTCTCTCAGATCCTTCTGGCTGAAAAATAGATCGGGATTATTCTCATCCCAGACCATCCTTGTCTCTCCGTCACTCTCCCTGAGAAGCCGGCTCTCGTCCGGGGGAGTATCACCCCAGTCCGATTCATCCTGAAGGCGTCCCGTGTAGTCGGCCAGTCCCGTTTTCAGAAGATAAGCGGTAATGTCTATGATCCCCGAACCGCAGATTCCCGAAGCAGGCTCATCGGCAATGGTCTCCCAGAGAACGGCGTCCCCGTCTTTTTGAAAAACGCTGAGGGCGCCCGGCACACCCGCCGAACCGCATTGAATGTTGGCACCTTCGAAGGCGGGGCCCGCCGCCGTGGAACAGCTGACCAGACCTTCCCTGTTGCCCAGGGCTATCTCTCCGTTGGTTCCAATATCCACCAGCAGCGACAGATCCTCTGACACGGCCATCTGTGAGGCGAGGATTCCCGCTACAATATCGGCTCCGATATAACCGGAGAGGGAAGGAAGGAGGACAAAGCGGATATGGGCAGGCAGATCGGAGCCCAGGTCAGAGGGCGTCAGTATCATGGATTCGGTGCTGACGGGAATGAAGGGCGCTTCGGCGATGGTCCGGGGAGAAATACCCTGAAGGATGTGCATCATCGTTGTGTTGCCGGCAGCGAAAACACCCGCCAAAGTCTCTATTCCCACTCCATTCTCGTTAAGAACTTCAAAACAGAGACTCTGGATCTGTCCCATGATTCTGATCTGAAGGGACTCCAGCTTTTCCGCATCATCACCCGCATACTCTATACGGGATATCACATCGGCCCCGAAGGCCTTCTGCGCATTCAGGGCCGAGGCGTTTCCGAGGATCGCACCGGTTTCGAGGTCTACAAGATAGACCACCACAGTTGTGGTTCCGATATCGACGGCCAGGGCGGAAAGGGGGGATTCGTCATGACCGGGGTGTACGGCGGTGATCTCGTCGCCGCAGAAACAAAGGGTCAGATCATAGACTTGCTGTCTCTGCAGAACCGCCAGCTGATGCCTGATTTTATGAGGCAGGGAGCAGGAGGCGGGAAGGGCGGACAGAAGCCGCGATTCCATGGATCTCTGATCTTCGATATCCGCAGGCGGGAGAGAGACCTTCTGCTTTCTGAAAAGGGGATTCAGGGGCCCCGTGTATGAGAGTTTTCCGGATGTCTTAATTCTGGCATCCCCGCTGCCGTGGTTCACCCTAATGGTGACGGGGCCCTCGGCTCTCGTCTTGCAGGCCAGGCGGATACCGTCGGCCAGTTCCCGTTCGCTCAGCAGTTTGAGTTCTTCGGGACCGGGAGGGGATACCTTTCCTTCCAGAATCCGGACACGGCATTTTCCACAGGTTCCTTTTCCGCCGCAGGGGGCATCTATGTTTACAGAAGGGATGCGGTGTATATTCTCAAGCAGAGTCCTGCCGGGAATAAGAGTTTCATTGATAATCTGGTGTCCATCATGTAAAGTTAAGGTAGTGGATTCCATTATTGTAGATTCCATATATATGCCCCTCGTTAAAGACTCTTACCTGAGGTTTAACGCAGGGCCGGGGAGAAATCTTGTATTATCCTCCTACTTTTTTGTAAATATTGGATTCCGGGGTCGTAATGAATAGAATTGTCTTCTTTTTGTATATGATGCTGCTCTCTGTTTTTCTCTGGGCCACACCCGAGGAGGACTTTCTGTCGGATCTCAGGGCGTCCCGTCTTCAGGATGCCGCCTATTTTCTGGATGAACACTCTCCCGATACCTTGCTGGAGGATGGGAAACAGGCCCTGATTCTGATGGTGATGGAGAACCGAAACAGGGAACTCCGGTGGCTGGTGGAGCAGGGGGCCGACCCGAATCTGCCGGACTCTGAAGGGATGACCGCTCTGATGCATGCGGCCGTGCAGGGAAATAGAGGCATGGTTCAGATTCTGCTGAAGGCCGGGGGCGAGATCAACGCCCGCCTGGACGATGGTTCTACAGCCCTCCTTTTCGCCGTAAACAGCGGGCATCGCGAACTGGCGGCCTATCTGGAACAGAGAGGCGGATTGATCCTGGGCGGTTATTTCGCGCACCCTCTTCTGGATGAGATCTGGAGTCGGAGACAGCACTATAAAAAAGCGTTGGCCCTGAGTGAAAGGCGCTGGAGGCATCATGACTTTCTGGATGCGGTGGTCAATGGAACCTACCGGGAGCTGGAGGCGGCTTTGAACCGGGGGGGAGATCCCGACGCCAAAGATACGGAGGGTGTGACGGCCCTGATGATGGCCGCTTCACGGGAGGATGTGTTCAGAGGCAGACTGCTTCTGCAAAGGGGTGCCGATCCTTCTCTGTATGATCTAAAGGGACTGTCGGCGCTCTGGTATGCCTCCTTCGCGGGGAATCTCGAACTTATGGATGAGCTGTTGAAAGCGGATCGGGCGCAACTTGACGGCGGCGATGCCGGATATCTTGAAAACACCCCCCTTTTCGCTTCCTTCTGTTCCTCCTCCTACGATGCCGCCTCTGTTCTTCTGGACGCCGGAGCCCTGACCGGGGTGAGGGGGCGTCTGGGAGCCTCCCTTGTTCACTACGCCGCCCTGAATGCCGATCTGCGGATGCTGAGGATGCTCAACCGGGCGGGGGCGTCCCTGCAATCCGTTGATGACAAGGGGCGTACGGCCCTGGACTATCTCATAATGGGCTATCATCTGGGAGACGACGAATCCCTCTATCTGCCTGTCGCTTCTTTTTTGAAGGATGAGGAGGTTCCGGTTCAGACAGCGCCTTCCGTCTTGGATAATGTAAAGCTGTCCCGTATAATATATTCAAAATGGTAGCCCCTCCGGAGCGGAGGAGCCTTTCGGGAGTATGTATAGAATGATTGATTTTATTGCGGATAATTTTTACTACCTTTTTCTGGGCTGGCTGGTCCTGAACCTGATGCAGAGAAAGTACAGAAGCCGGGGGAATGCAAAAAGAACGGCTACTCTGATACAGGCCGTCCTTATCTTTGTCGTATATATAGGAGCCATGGTTATCCGTGAAGAGGGACTGGAGCCCAAGTGGATGATGATTCCCTTTGCCGTTGTGGCTGTGGCGCTCTATTTCTTCCGGGACAGAATCCTTCCCTATAAAAGAAACTGCATCAATTGCGGAGCCAGGCTCAGTATGAATCAGATCCTTCTGTTCGACGCCAACCTCTGCAGTAAATGCGATCCTGAGGAGCAGCAGGATACGGCAGAGGGCGAGACTGACCAACCCGAGGTTTCTGCTGATGAAAATGCGGAAAAACTTCCGGAAGACGGAACAACGGAGTCTGAAAGCGAATAAGAGCCGTTTGTAAAAGACCGTTTCTTTTGAACTTGAAGCCAAATTCCCTTAAGGAGGTAGTTATGGATCTGGAGTCGGCATTAAAGGATCTGATTATCAACGATGATTCTGTAAGGATTGCAAAAACCGCCGAGGTGCTGGAAGGCATGCGCTACAGCCCCATTCTGTTGACCGATTTTGAGGACTTTCTGAGGGTAGACTCCAAGCGCTTTTTCTCCGAGCTGGAAAAGGTGCTGGCGTCTGATGATGTCCCGGAATCCGACCTTCCCGGAGGAGAGAGCCAACAGAGCTTCCGGGACAAAAAGGCCTCCCTCCTTCTCTATCACTACAAGCTTCTCAACCGCCTCAGACGGGATGAAAAGGAAGCCTGGGACGAGATTAACGAGCTCATGGAGGATGACTGAAGTCATCTCCTCTTCTCTGCCTGACTGCCCGTCAGGCGGTTGCCGGTTCTCTTTTTTTTACGGACCGCCTCTCTTCTCCTGCTGGCATCATCAGCCTCCGGTATGCTCAAGGGGCGTCTTCTGCCCCTGACTTCCCCTCATCCTCTTCGCCACAGAATGACAGGGCTATGAACTTTTCAGAGCGCCCCCTTAGTCCGTGGTTTTTCATTCAGTTCTTATTGCTCCGGAGATCTGATGGCCGGAAGCGGGCCCGCTCCGGGGAAAGCTGAAAATCCGTCCGCTGTAACCGTTACAGCAATTTGTTACCTTTTAATGGAAACATCTGTTCCTTTATTCTAATATTAATAGCGAACTACTATATTAATATTATTCGAAATATCAATCAGGGGGACCATTATGAAGGGATGGAAAGATATCAGTGTTTACACGAAGATGCTGATCGGATTCGGAGTTCTGATTATTCTTACTCTGATTGTGGCTCTCTGGTCCATTTTCGGGATTTCCGGAATCGTGGCCGATGCGGAAGAGGTCATCGACGGTAACAAGCTGGACGGCCTTCTGGCGCAGAGAGAGGTAGACCATCTGAACTGGGCGGGAGAGGTGAACGCCCTTTTAACGGATGATCAGATTACCGAACTGGATGTCCAGATTGATGATCATGAATGCGCCTTCGGGAAATGGCTCTACGGCGAAGGGCGCAAGGACGCGGAGGCCCTTGTCCCTTCCCTCGCCCCCCTTCTCAAATCCATAGAAGAACCCCATCGACATCTCCATGAGTCCGCCGGAGAAATCGATAAAGTCTTTGTTCAGGCCGACGCGGGTCTGCCTGCCCTTATCGCCGACAGAGAGATTGACCATCTGAACTGGGCGGGAGATATCCGCGATGCGTTCCTGACCGGAAAAAGAAGCCTGGCCGTTGAAAAGGATCCTGACAAATGTAAACTGGGACTGTGGCTGGCTACCGATGAGGCCAGGGCCGTTTATGAGGCGGGCTCCCCCGAGTTCCGCGAACACTGGGACGTCATGCTTGCTCAACATGAAAAGCTTCATACTTCGGCCGTTGAAATCGACAGGCTTCTGAGATTGGACAGGGCCCGGGCTCAGCGCTATTTCAACAGTACAACCCTCCCTCTTCTGGCGGTGACTCTGGAAGAATTGAATGAAATGAAGGAAGAGGCCGAAGAGAGCATCAGGGCCATGGGTTCCGCATCCGATATCTATGCCCGGGAAACGCAGCCTGCCTTAAAAAAGGTTCAGACCATTCTTAATGATGTTCGCGCAGAAGCCAAAGAGCATATCATGACCGATGAGCAGATGCTCAGAGCCGCCATGTCCACTCGAATGGCCGTAATTATCCTTACGGTTATCGTCGCTTTTATCGGAGTTGCCATGGCCCTGATCATGGCCAAAGGAATCACCGGGCCCATGCTCAAGGGAATCCGCTTTGCCGATGAGCTTTCCAAAGGGGATCTGACGGCCAGGATCGATGTGAACCAGGGGGATGAGATCGGAAAGCTGGCCAATGCCCTCAGGGGAATGAGAGACAGCCTCCATGATGTTTTCTCCCAGGTGCAGGCGGGGGCTGACAATGTCTCCCGGGGAAGTCAGCAGCTGAGCTCTACGGCCCAGCAGCTTTCCCAGGGCGCTACCGAACAGGCCTCCTCCGTTGAGGAGATCTCCTCCAGTATGGAAGAGATGGGGTCGAATATCGAGCAGAATGCTGACAATGCGAATAAGACTGAAGAGATCTCCAGGGAAGCCAGCAGCGTTGTTGAAAAAGGCGGCGCTTCTGTAATGGATACGGTTGAGGCCATGAAGAATATTTCCGAAAAGATCAGCATTATCGAAGAGATCGCCCGGTCCACCAATATGCTCAGTCTGAATGCGGCGATCGAGGCCGCCCGTGCCGGTGAGCACGGCAGGGGATTCGCCGTGGTAGCGGCCGAAGTCGGTAAGCTGGCCATCAACAGCAAGACGGCCGCAAGCGAGATTTCCGAGCTGGCTAATAACAGTGTCAAACAGGCCATTGAAACCGGAGAACTGATGCAGGATGTGGTTCCCAAGATTCAGAACACCGCAGGGCTGATTCAGGAGATCTCGGCCGCCTCCCGGGAGCAGAAATCAGGAGCCTCTCAGGTGGTTCAGGCCATCAATCAGCTGGATTCGGTTATCCAGCAGAACGCATCGGCCTCCGAGGAATCGGCGGCCATGGCCGAGGAACTCTCCTCCCAGTCCGAGAGTCTTCTTCAGCTCATCTCCTATTTCAAACTGAACAAAACAGTAAGAGCTGCTCTTCCCGATATAAGCTCTGTGGGCTCCGAGAAGCCTGAACCGGTAAAACAGGTCGCCGCACCCCGGAAGTCTCAGTCTGCGGAGCTAAAAGTCGTCGTGCCCGAAGCCGTGAACGATGATGATTTTATGGAGTTTTAGAAAAGGCCTGTGAAGGATTAATCTACTTTACAAACGGGACGGGAGCCGGTCTTTCATCCCGTTCGGTTTATTGAATAGCCTCCCTCTGTAACCCTGGATGTAACGGTTACATCTTTTTTTTTATACAAAGAGAGCTGTTCTGGGAACTATAATGGATATGAGGGAGAACAGTCTCGTCTCCTGCTGCAAGGGAGGTTCTATCCTGAAAGGGGATATGGCTTTGTCAGATTATACCCGGCTGCTCAGAGAATTCCGGCATCTCACATCGAAAAGACCGGACCGTTATGACCTTGTCGACGGGTTTTGTCATATCCTGGAAGAATCCGGCTTCTTTAACAATGTCTGGGCCGTCTTTACTGATCGGACAGGACATCCTGTTGAGCCCTATTTTCATGCCGGAATGGGAAGGCGCTTCCAGCCCATGTCCCAGTATCTTAAAAAGGGCTTCATTCCCCACTGCGCGCAGAGCGCTCTTGATTCCGAAAAGACGGTGGTTCTGAAAAAAAGATCCCGGGAGTGCAACTACTGTCCCCTGGAGCATGTCTATGAATCCGGCAGCGTCCTGTCCCGGCGGCTCGGGAATCGCAGCGCTTCGAAAGGCTGGATCTGCGCTACGATCATGACGGGAGCGGAGGACGAACAGCTTCCTCTTTTCCGGGAGCTCGTCGGTCTTCTGGTAATGACACTGGATGAGCGCTCCGGAGATCTTCCCGGGCTCAGCTACCGGGAGACACTGCTGATGAGCTTTCTCGAAGACAGCGGAAACGCTCTGATCGAGATTGACAACCGGAGGCATCTGAGCGCTGTTAACAAGGGCGCCCTCTCTCTGCTGGGGGATCAGTTGAACAACTACCTGGGACGGCCCGTTGAAGAGCTTATCGACACGGGGCAGTACGGCAGGTTTCAGCAGGCCTGTTTTCGGGTTCAAAACTCTCTGCATCCCGAAGAACTCTCTATCTCTCTGAAAGACTGGGAAGGGGATCTCTACAGAGTCTCTCTGGAGCTTCATCCCAACCGGAATGCCGATGGACAGAGCATAGGCCTTTACGGACTGATCAAAAACGGCCCGGGAGGAAATCCCGTAGTCAATGCCCTCAAGGAGAGCGAACAGCGCTTTATAGATCTTTTCGCAAAGACTTCCGCCGGATATCAGTCTCTTGATGAGGAGGGCTACTTCCTCGAGGTCAATCAGCAGTGGCTGGATCTTCTGGGATACCGGAAAGAGGAGGTCGTGGGACACTGGTTCGGTGAGTTTCTGGCTCCCTCCTTCAGGGACGCATTTCGGGAACGATTCCCGATCTTTAAAGAGAGGGGAAAAATCCATAGCGAATTTCAGATGCTCCGCAAGGACGGAGAGATTCGTTTTATCGCCTTTGAAGGGAGGATAGGGTATAAGGAGGACGGTTCTTTCAAACAGACTCACTGTCTCTTGTCCGATATAACCGAACAGAGGGAATCCGATCGCATCCTCAGAAAGAACCAGGAGTACTTCAAATGCCTTTTCACCCTTCTCAACTCGGGAATCGCCATACTGGAGCCCCTGCCTGAATGCCAGGATTTTATCATACGGAATATGAATCCTTCGGGAGAGCTCATCTATCAGCTCTCTCTGGTGGATATTCAGGGGCGTCTTTTCAGTGAGGTTTTGCCGGCCATGGAGGCGATCGGGATTCTGGATCTGATCCGCAAGTGCTGCCAAACGGGGCGTTCTCAGTACCTTCCTCTGACAGAGTACAGCGACGGGCGCATCTCCATTCATATGGAATGCTATGTGGCCCGGCTGCCCTCGAGTGAGATCATGCTGATCTTTGACGACAGAACCGCTCAGGTGCAGATGGAAAAAAGGATCAGGGAATCCGAAAAGATGGAAGCCATCGGTCATCTGGCCGGAGGAATCGCCCATGACTTCAACAATATCCTGACCGGGATTATCGGCTATACCGAATTGATAGGGCTGAAGGAAGATAAGGACTGGGAAATCCGGGACTATCTCGACAGAATTGAGAGCGCCGGAAGCCGGGCGAAAAAACTGGTTCAGCAGATACTCTCCTTCAGCCGGCAGGATTTGGAGAGGCGGGAGTTTTTCCTGCTTAAACCGCTTTTACAGGAACATCTGGACTTCCTGAGATCGGTGATTCCCGCTACGGTCGTTATCGATGCCGATCTGGCTGATCATGTCCCTCCCATAGAGGGCGATCCCTCGGGAATCCGGGATATCCTTTTGAACCTGAGTTCCAATGCCAGTACCGCCATGAACGACAGGGGCACTCTGCGCATAGCCCTGTCTCTGGAATCGTTCTCCAGGCCCTTCGACGGGGTAACCGGCAGAAGCAGCGCGGGAGATTATGCCGTTATTACCGTACAGGACGACGGATGCGGCATGAGCCGGGATGTCAGCGATCATATCTTCGAGCCTTATTTCACCACACACGATGTGGGCGAGGGAAGCGGCATGGGACTGCCTATGGTCTTCGGCATTATCAAGAATCATAAAGCGAATATCCGTGTCTCCTCCTCTCCCGGGGAAGGAAGCGTCTTTAAACTGTTTTTTCCCCTGCTGGAGGCCGGGGATAAGGAGGCCGTTATCAAAGAGAAACCAGCGGAGGGACGCTCCGAGTTTATCCTTGTCGTGGATGATGAACAGATGAACTGCACCCTTTACGAGGGTCTGCTTGAGAGGCTGGGGTACAGGGTTAAAAGCTATCTTGATTCCCGGGAGGCTCTAAATTGGCTTCTCTCAAAAGAAGAATCGGTCGATCTTGTCATCACCGATCAGACCATGCCCGAGATGACGGGAACCGAATTCAGCCGGCAGATACGGAATGAGCTTCCCGAACTACCCGTTCTTATCTGTTCCGGCTTCAGCCCCGAAGTCAATGAGAACAACTATGCCGTATTCGGCGCTTCAGGATATCTGGGCAAGCCTTTCGAGTTTACCGATCTGGCGGATCAGATCCGCACTCTGCTGGACTAAAGCTTCCTTTTTATCCGGTCCCTCCTGTCCAGAAGAGTGATACACAGGTAAAGCAGGACTCCCAGAATCAGGGCTGCAAGCCAGACGGCCGAAAAATCAAGGCATTCAAGGAGAAGCCCTGAAAGCAGGGGCGCCAGGGCCCTCCCCCCTCCCCGGGTTATCAGAAAGAGACCGCTGAAGCGGCCCCTGTGATTGGCGGGGCTGTGGTTGGCTATAAAGACGCCCGAGTTGGTGGCATCGAGAACCTCTCCCGCCGTCCAGAGCAGGGTGGAGAAAAAGAACCAGTATACTGCAGGTGCCGGCAGGGCGAGAATGCCGAAGCCGGCGGCATAGAGCAGCTGTCCCAGGGCTATCCTCCTCAAAGGTGTCCGATCCTTCAGTTGATGGTTGAGAAAGGGAGTCAGCACAAGCACGGCAAGTGCGTTAAATGACATGATTAATCCGAATATTCCGGGACCTCTGTCTCCGAAGAGAGACAGCAGCTGCAGAGGCAGTGTAAAGCTGGTCTGGGCATAGATGACTGAGATCAGAACGGTCAGGGGAGCAAAACAGGCCAGAACCGGTATGCCCAGAAGCGCTTTCAGGCTGTGACCTTCTACATGAGACTCCTTTTCACTGAGTTCGGCGTTCCTGATCTCCGGCTCCCGAATCCACAGGAGAATCAAGCCCAGGGTTATCAGGGTGGTCAGGGCATCCCCCCAGAAGATCCACTGTCTGTAGTTATTGAACAGGAACCCTGCCAGTATGGGGCCGGCCGCCACACCGATATTGATTCCCAGGTAAAGGAGTGAGAAGGCGGCTGTCCGTTCCTCGGGCTTTGTAATATCCGTCAGCAGGGCCGTATTGACCGGTCGGGCGGCCCCGTTGAAGAAGGTAAAGACCAAAAGGAGAAGGGGGATCCGCGGGCTGTCGGGAATAAAACCGCAGATAAGAACGCTGAGAGCGGCCAGACTCTGCAGGATCAGTAGAAGGCGTTTCCTTCCGGCATGATCGGTGAGCCTTCCTCCCGCAAAGGCCCCGGCCATCATGCAGGCTCCCGTCAGAGAGAGAATCAGCCCGGTCTCCTTTTCTCCGTAGTTCAGGTAGCGGGTCAGGTAGAGGGTCAGGAAGAAGTTGGTAAAGTCTCCCATCCGGTTGATAATCCGGGCCAGAAAGAGAATGTAGACTCCCCCGGGGAGGCTGCGATAGGGCTGTAGCACTGCGGCGCCGCCGCGGCGGACAAGATTTATCATGGCTTATTTAATCAGAAATACCCGGGCCCGGGAAGAGCTTTATGACTTTCGTCATATCAGGGAAGGGCGATTGTCATGTCCCGGAGATGCCCTATTCCACTGAGAACTGAAGCGCGGCTGAGTATAATAGCTGTTATGAAACTGGAGCTGAACCGGGATTTTAACGGGAATTCAGCATTTTGGGAGACGTTCATAATAAATTTATTTTCTTGTGAATAAAAATATTATATTCTTTTCTTCTTAACAGACTGAAAAAACAATGGGAGTATACAGATAGAAATGAAAAAGACCTTCATCTTGGCGGTGTCATTGATGATTATCACGGGAGTTCTGCCTCTCCCTGCCGCCGTACTCAAGGACATAAGCATTGACGGCAGGCTTAAAAAAACCAGGGAAAAGACGGTTCGCCAGATCATCCGCTATGAAGAGGGGGATGAGATACAGCCCGGCGATGAAGAGACGGTCCGTCAGAGACTGATAGAGTCGGGACTTTTTGTCAGCGAGGATATTAAAGTGGATCTGGGTATAGACGGGGAAGAGGCGTACCTCTCTCTCTTTCTACGCGACCGCTTCAGCCTGGTTCCCATCCCTGTCTATGCCAGCGGCGACGGAAATCCCAGGGGAGGGCTGTTCCTTATGGATCAGAACCTGTTCGGTACGGGCAACCAGTTCTTCTTCGGCGGGATGTTCGGCGAGACCTTCCGTTATACCTCTCTCAGCTATACGGATACGAAGTTTGCGGGCAGCGACTGGGATCTGAACGGACGATTCGCCTGGTCCGCCAACGAGGATATCATTACCTCCATCGACGGGGATGAGGATCTTATGGCCTATGACAGGACGACCCTGCTGGGCGGCGCGGGGGCCCGGTGGAACGGCGAGCCCTGGTTCATCAATCTGGGGATGGATGTGGGCGCCAGCGACTACGAGTTCCTGGACGACTGGGTGGTCTTCTATCAGCCCGAGCTGGGTGCGGGGTATAGAAAGCTGCATTTCGGGCGCTTTATGAGCGAAGGATTTATGGCGAATGCCGGATATGCCTATACCCGCTATTCAAAGGACTTTGACGATTCCCATACCCTGAGCGCGGGAGCCGTGGGGCAGAAACTCCTGGGCGATCGCTTTCAGCTTGCCCTTTCGGGCTCGGGTTACAGCTTTGAAGGCGAGGATATTCACAGTCCGGGCCCTTCCTCCGCGGTGATTCCCGAGAAAGTGCGCGCCCTGAGGAATATTCAGGCCGGCGTGCAGCTGAACACCGTTCTCTGGAACTTCTCCTGGGCCTATATCGCACTTCCTCTCTCCTACCAGCTGGGCTATATGGACGGCGTCAGTGCGGATGACGAGCTCTATCACGGACCGGCGGCCGGACTCACTCTGAACCTCAAGAAGGTGGCCATTCCTGCGGTGGTTCTCATGTACGGATGGAACATGGAAACCTCCACCGGCCGGTTCAGCTTCAATATCGGTATGAGTCACTGACGAAAGACCACTCAGCTCCTCAGCAGGAGGTTTTTGCGTCATCTTATGTTTTCTGTAAAGGTGCCGCTTCCAAACTGCCTGCAGAAGCAGATGGTTGTTGACTGTTTCTATGTAAAAATACAGTTTGGCGATTCAATCTTTTTCATATTTAATGCTATAATCAGAATCTGAAACAGTAATTGCAGTCCTTATAGGTAGGAAAGGACTGCAGTTTTTGCCTGTGAGCTTGACTTTGACCTGTTTTCTGTTTCTGAGAAAGGTAAAATATGGAGAAGTGTATGAAAAAGATTCTGAGTTTGTTAATTCTGGTTGTTCTGTTATTCAGTGCCTGTGCCAAAAAAGAAGAGGGAAGCGCGTCTTCCAAGAAGTCATATAGTTTTAATTATGCCGTTTTCTTTCCCGCTACCCATCTGCAGGCCCAGACGGCGGAAGCCTGGGCAAAGGAAGTCGAAGCCCGTTCCGAGGGGCGGATCACTATCACCATGTTTCCCGGAGGCACCCTTTCCAAGGCGGCGCAGACCTATGAAGCCGTTGTTTCCGGCGTTGCCGATATGGGCATGAGCGTATTCGCCTATACAAGAGGTCGTTTTCCCCTCCTGGAAGGTCTTGATCTCCCCGTGGGCTATCCCGACGGCGCGACCGCCACCAAAGCGGCCAATGAACTGGTGAAAAAATACCAGCCCGAAGAGCTTTCGGACGTTCATGTCCTGTATCTTCATGCTCACGGACCCGGGATCTTTGCCAGTAAAAAACCGGTAGGCTCCGTATCCGATATCTCCTCAATGAAGGTGAGAGGCACCGGTCTTTCTGCAAAAATCGTCAGTGCCCTGGGGGCCACTCCTGTTTCCATGAGCCAGGGAGACACCTATGAATCTCTCCAGAAGGGTGTAGTGGATGCGACTTTCTGTCCCATTGAAACCCTTAAGGGCTGGAAGCAGGGAGAAGTGATCGACTATGTGGTGGATACCAAATCCATCGGCTATACGACCTCCATGTTCGTGGTTATGAACAAGGACAAGTGGAATGCCCTTCCCGAAGACCTGCAGAAGATCCTGACCGAGGTCAGCGAGGAGTGGGTATACAAGCAGGGCGAGGCCTGGGATGAGAGCGACAGGCAGGGCGAAGCCTTCGTCAAGGATCTGGGCAAGGAATTCATCAGCCTGAGCGATGCGGACAATGCCGCACTGGTTGAGGCCATGACTCCCGTTTATGCCGAGTATATCGCCGCAGCCAAAGAGAAGGGACTGCCCGGAGAGGAGTTCCTGAAGGATCTCAGAGAGATGATCAAGTGAAGTTCTTCTCCCTGTTCAGCAAAGTTATCATCGCCCTTGCCTATCTGGCCGGGGCGACCGTCCTGATTATGATGGGCATAACCGTGGTGGATGTTATTCTGCGTATCTTCGGGACCGGGATAACGGGCGCCTACGATCTTGTAAGGGCCTGCGGAGTACTCTCCGTGGCTTTTGCCCTTCCCTATGTCACGGCGACCAAGGGACATATCGCCATCGAGTTTTTCTATCACAAATGCGGCCGCCTGGGCCGTGTGGTTCTGGATATGATCTTCCGAATCTCTTCTCTTGTGATCTTCGGCATTCTCAGCTGGCAGGCCGTCCTGCATGGCTCCGCCATGTACGAAAGCGGGGAGGTCTTTCCCAATCTTGGACTCCCCGTTTTCTGGATCCCCTATGTCATCTGTCTGAGCTGCCTGTTGATGATGGTGGTGTTTATCTACCATCTTATCCATCCCGGTAAGGAGTACATCAAGCCATGAGTCCTCTTCAAGTGGGAATTCTGGGTTCCCTCATCCTCTTTGCCCTGCTGTTCACCAGTATGCCCGTGGCCTTTGCCATGCTGGCCTCAGGCGTTCTGGGATTCGCCCTGATCGTCAATCCCCAGGCCGCCTTCAGCATGGTCATCGCCGAACTTTATGAGACCTTCAGCGCCTACAATCTGACGGTGATTCCCCTCTTCGTCATGATGGGGCAGGTCGCCTTCCATGCGGGCATCAGCAAGAGACTTTTTCATACCACCTATGTGTGGTTGGGACATCTGAAGGGGGGGCTGGCCATGGCTACCGTAGGCGCCTGCGCCGGTTTCGGGGCCATCTGCGGATCAGGCCCCGCCACCGCCGCCACCATGGCTTCGGTGGCCCTGCCGGAGATGAAAAGATACGGCTATGCCGACTCCCTCTCCTCGGGCTCCATCGCCGCGGGAGGCTCGCTGGGAATGCTGATTCCCCCCAGCGTTGTCTTTATCGTCTACGCCCTGATGACCGAGCAGTCCATCGGCAGCCTTTTTCTGGCGGGAATCGTCCCCGGTATTCTGATCGTCGGGCTGTTCTGCCTGAACATCTACTTCCGCTGCAGCCGGGACAAGTCCCTGGGGCCTGCAGGGCCCAAACACAGCTGGAGAGAGAAGTTCCTCTCCCTGAACGGTATTATCGAGACCGTACTGCTTTTTATCCTTGTTATGGGGGGGATGTTTCTGGGGCTGTTCACCCCCATCGAGGCGGCGGCCGTCGGTGCGGCGGGCAGTTTTCTGATTGCCGTCATTCAGAAGCAGATGAGTTATGAAAAACTGAAGCGTATCCTGCTGGAAACCATCAGGACCTCCAGTATGATCTTCTTTATCGTGGCGGGAGCTACGGTGTTCGGGCGCTTTCTGGCCATTTCCCGCATCCCCTTCGCCGTGGCCCAGGGATTCGTCTCCCTGCCCCTGCCGGGTGAGATCATCATGATGCTGATCATCCTCTTCTTCCTGGTGGCGGGCTGTTTTATCGATGCTCTGGCCCTGATGCTCCTGACCATTCCCATCTTCTTTCCCGTTGTACAGCAGCTGGGGTTTGATCCGGTCTGGTTCGGCGTCATTGTCGTGGTTATCACCCAGATGGGCGTCATCACGCCTCCTGTAGGTGTGAATGTCTATGTGGTCAGCGGTATTGAGAGGGACATTCCTCTGCCGGTTATCTTCAAGGGGGCTCTTCCCTTCCTGTGGATGCTTGTCCTTGCCGCTCTTATCCTGATCGCCGTACCCGATCTCTGTCTGGTGCTGCCCCGGATTTTTCACTAAGGCCCTTCGGCCCTGAGCCTATGAGTTGTCGGAACTGCAGCGCAGTTCCGAGAGGACACTAAGGAGTAAAGACTATGCCCCATAAGAATCTGTTTAAAAAGATCCTCTTCTGCACCGATTTCAACAGCGATGCCCTGAAGGCCTTCTACTATGCCCTTAATGTGGCCGAAGGAAACCCCGGGAGCGAGCTGATTATCTATCATGTGATCCCCGAGCCGGAGGCCCAGTTCTGGAAATCCTATATCTACGAGGTCGATGATGTGGATAAAAAAGCCAGGGAGGATATCGACAAGGTTATCAGGGAAACCTATCTGGACAAACTCCCCGCGGGTTTAAGCTGCCGTGTGGGGACGACCATAGGCAACGTGGGCAGCGAGATCCTGGAATACTCCAGAGAGAACAGGGTCGACCTGATCGTGATCGGACGGGGAGGCGGTTCAAATATGATCAACCGCCTTCTGGGCGACTTTGTCAAAAAGCTGATCCACAAGAGTCACTGCCCTGTGCTGGTGATCCCCGAAGACTGAGAGTCCTTTTTACTCATCCTCGTACCGGGCCCTGATCTCCTTCAGATGCCGCCGGATCGGCAGGTTCTGGGGACAGTGGCTTTCACATCTGCCGCAGCTGTTGCAGCGGGAGGCCCGCTGCTCCGGTTTCAGAAAGCCGGTGGTCCAGAACTTCGCCTTTCTGAAGTCATCGAACAGGGCTTCATGATTGTAGGCCCAGAAAATTTCAGGGATATAAACGCCCCGGGGGCAGGGGAGGCAGTACCGGCAGTTTGTGCAGTCCACCCGGATGCGGCTGTGGAAATACTCCTTTGCTTCGTCGATAATCCCCAGTTCCTGCGGGCTCAATCCTCCGGCCGTGCTCTCCGAAGCCGTGGCCACGTTTTCTTCCATCTGTTCCATGGTGGTCATACCGCTTAAAATCAGACTCACTTCCCTTTTGTTCCAGAGTGAGCGCAGAGCCCAGGATGCGGGGCTGCGTTTTACGTCGGCCTTGTCCCATATCTTCTGAAGGGCTCCGGGAAGCTCTGTCTTGGCCAGCATTCCGCCGCGCAGGGGTTCCATGATGATCACACCCATGCCTTTGTCCGAAGCGTAACGCATGCCCTCATCGCCGGCCTGGTAGTTCTCATCCAGGTAGTTGAGCTGGATCTGACAGAAGTCCCATTCGAAATCATCCACGATCTCTTTGAACAGAGGCAGACTGTCATGAAAGGAGAAGCCCGTGTAGCGGATCTTCCCCTCCCGACGGGCTTTCTCAAGAAAGCTCCTGTAGTCGTACTCCTTCATCTTCTTCCAGTAGGCCGCATTCAGGGTGTGAAGCAGATAAAAATCGATGCAGTCCACCCCCAGCCTTTCCAGCTGCCGATCCAGGATTTCCTCCATCTGATCATGGCTTTTTATCTCCCAGCTGGGGAGTTTGGTGGCGATTTTTATCTTCTCCCTGTATCCGTCCTCCATGACGCGGCGGCAGAAGGTTTCGCTGTTTCCGCCGTGGTAGGGCCAGGCCGTATCCAGATAGTTGACGCCCCTGTCTATGGCCCCTCTGATCATGGGCAGGGCCTTCTCTTCATCGATACGGGCCACATCGCCGTCGATGACAGGCAGACGCATAGCGCCGAAACCCAGGATGCTCAGCTTTTCTCCTGTTTTTCCGAATTCTCTGTACTGCATATACTCTCCTTACTCGACAGTCACGGCCTCTTTTTCCGCTGTTGCTTCCGGAACGGGAGCCTGGAAGGTGCAGGGAAGGCGGGTCAGGCACTTGCCACAGACCGCCATCTGTTCTTCGCCCCCCAGGTTCTGTGCATTGTCAAGGCACTGCTGGTGGCATATTTTTCTGTCATAGCCCTCTTTTTTCAGAGCGGCGGGGAGGCAGCGACTGATGCACAGTCCGCAGCTTTTCCCCTGTTTCTCCAGGCAATACTCCGTGTCCGGAAAGGAGGTGGAAGCCAGAGGGGCATCGGTGACCAGGCTCCCCAGGCGGCCGCTGCATCCGGATTCGGTGATAAGCATATTGTTTCTTCCGAAGCTCCCCAGGCCGCAGAGCCAGGCTATGTGCTTATGGGACCAGCGGCTTGTCAGGCTTCCCCTGTCAAAGTCATGGTCTACCGGCAGTCCTCCGCAGTTGAAACCTCCCGCCTCCAGAAGCATGGATATCTCATCCTTGATCCTCTCCAGAAGAACCCTTGTTTTCAGGTCGGCCTCGCCCCAGGGGCGTGAAGCGGGAACCCCTTCGTCGTTGGAACAGGTTATCTCCGGTGTAAAGGGAAGAAAAAAGCTGATCACCGATTCGGCTCCGGGAAGCAGGTCCCCGGGCATAAGATGATCCTCGCGGACCCATGTCCTGAGTTTCTCGAACTCCCTGTCCGAAACGGAGGCACAGGCAAAATGGGGCGTCCTCCAGATTTCCTGTCCGGGGTCTTCGGCCAGGACGGTACTCTGAATAAGTTCTTCGATCTGATTTTCAAGGAAATAGTCCATAATCGGAATTATGTCAGTTTCCCCTCTCTCTGAAAAGAAGTTTTTCCCGCTTTGCTGCTGTCGGGACCTGCCGGAGTCCCAATCTTGCCTTTCGACAGTGGGACGTACTATTATGGGGCCATGGCATCTAAAGAGTTTACGATCCACTCAGGACAGCATGTATATATGGTCGGCATCAAGGGTACCGGAATGGCCGCTCTGGCCGAGATCTTCCAGTCCCGGGGGCTTCATGTCACCGGTTCGGACGTGGATGAGGAATTCTATACCGACCGTGTCCTGCAGGAGAGGGGAATCCCCTATTTCAGAGGATTCTCTGCCGCCAATGTGCCCGGTCATGTGGACTTTGCCGTCCGCTCCGCCGCCTATGATCTGAATCATGAAGAGATTCGCCGTCTGGAAGAGCAGGGGGTTCCTCTTTTTCTCTATCCCGAAGCCCTGGGTCTCCTCTCTCAGGGACACAGTGCCGCGGCCGTAGCGGGGGTGCACGGGAAGACCACGACCTCGGCCCTCTGCGGTACCCTGATCCAGTCCCTGGGGCTGCCGGGAACCGTGCTTGTGGGAAGCGCCGTGCCGGCCTTCGGAGAGCGTTCCACCTTGGTTCAGGGGAATGACTTCTTTCTGGCTGAAACCTGTGAATACCGCAGGCATTTTCTCTACTTCTCTCCAGACCGGATGATCCTGACCTCCGTCGAGGCGGACCATCTGGACTATTTCAGGGATGAGGAGGATGTGGAGGACGCCTTCTGCGAGTTTATAGACCGAATGCCCGAAGGAGGGACTCTGGTCTACTGCAGCGACGAAAGAGGCGCCGCCCGTACCGCTGACAGAATGATCTCCCGACGTCCCGACCTGAAGCTGATCCCCTACGGTTTTGACGCGGCCGGGGAGGGGCAGATCACTAAAATCAAGTCCGATCGCGAAGGGGAAAATCATTTCAGACTGGCCGGTCTGGATGCCCTTTTCCGTCTCCGTATTCCCGGGGATCATGTCATTCAGGACGCCGCGGCCGCCATCCTGCTGGTTCTTGATCAGTATCGGGCTGACGGCGGCAGAGCCGAGGGTGAAGCGGCATTCCTGAGGGGGCTTGAAGACGGGATCTTCCGTTTCAGCGGAAGCCGCCGGAGGGCGGAGATCGTCGGAGAAGCAGGGGGCATCCTTGTTATGGATGACTATGCCCACCATCCTTCGGCCCTGAGCAAAACCATTGAGGGCTTGAGGGAGTTCTATCCCGGTAGGAGGATCGTCGTGGACTTTATGTCCCACACCTACTCCAGGACATCCGCACTTCTGGATGATTTTGCCGCCTCCTTCGGCGCAGCCGACGAGTTGATCCTGCATAAGATCTATGCTTCGGCCCGGGAAGAGTTCAGCGGACGCATCACAGGGCGGGACCTGTTTGATAAAACCTGTATAAACCATAATAATGTAAAATATTACGAAGAACCCCTGGACGCACTGGACTATCTGAGCTCCTCTCTGGGAGCGGGAGATCTGTTTGTAACCATGGGCGCCGGTGACAACTGGCAGCTGGGGCGGGCTCTGCTCCGGCGACTGAAGGAGAGTGCATCATGATCAGTATGACCGGCTACGGTTATAAGGAGTTTCAGAATGAGAAAATTCGTTTTTCTCTCGAAATAAAGAGTTATAACAACAGATATCTGGATCTTATCCTGAATATCCCCAACCCCCTCTCTCCTCTGGAGGGACAGATACGAAGTCTTCTCTCTTCTACCATCCGCCGGGGGCGTGTGGAGGTCTACCTTCGGATGAAGGAGCTGGAAGAGGACCTGAGCCTGGTGGTCGACAAGGAGGCCGTTCGTGCCTATGCCGCCTCTTTGCGGGAAGTCAAGGATCTCGCAGACCTTGGGGGTGATCTCTCCCTGGGACACATCCTGAGCATGGAAGGAGTCATAAAGACCGACAAAAACCGGGACCTGGATGCGATGTACGAGCTTCTGGAGCCCCTGTTCCGGGATGTGCTTGCCCAGCTGACCGCATCAAGACGGACCGAAGGGAGCGAAACGGAAAAGGATATTATGGAACAGATCTCCTTTCTGGAAAACTCTGTGGAGAAGATCCGTGAATACGCTCCCCGTATGCAGGAGCAGATCACCCGCAATCTGAAGGAAAAGTTTGCCGAAGTGGTGGAGGGTAAGGCCGATGAGAGCCGCATTCTGGCGGAGATCGCCGTACAGATCGTCCGCTTCGATATCAACGAGGAGCTGCAGAGGCTGACCACCCATTTCGAGGGTTTCCGCTCCATCGCTTCAGGCTCCGATCCTGTGGGAAAGAAGCTGGACTTCCTCTGTCAGGAGATCAACCGCGAGGTCAATACCATCGGCTCCAAGAACACCCTTGTGGAGATCGGGAGGATTGTTGTAGAAATGAAGGATTCTCTTGAAAAGGTCAGGGAGCAGTTAAGAAATGTTGAATAAGAAAAATTTCAGAATCGCCATATCCGGACGGAGCGGCTGCGGAAACTCTTCTGTCAGTACCATACTGTCCGAGCGTCTTGAGCTGAAGCTGGTGAACTATACCTTCCACAATATCGCCGAAGACCGGGGCCTGGACTTCAAGGAGCTCTGCCGCATGGCCGAGACCGATCCCCAGTGGGACTACTTTGTGGATGAAAATCAGGTCAAACTGGCCATGGAGGAGTCCTCCGTTCTCGGTTCCCGCCTGGCCATCTGGATGCTCAAGGAAGCGGATCTCAAGGTCTTTCTGACCGCCAGTCCCGAAGCCCGGGCCGCCCGGATCCAGGAGAGGGAAGGGGGCACTCTGGAGCAGAGGATGGACGAGACCGTCGGCCGGGATGCCCGGGATCATGCCCGCTACAGGAGGCTCTATGAGATTGATAACGACGAGTACGGATTCGCCGACCTTGTGATCAATACAGACCGGCTGGATCAGTATCAGGTGGCCGATATCATCGAAGCCGCCGCCAGGGCCATCGCCGACAAGGGCTGATGCCCGGTTCTTCCTTCTCTGTTCAAAGAAAAGGCCGTCCCTCGAGACGGCCCTTCCTGTCCTGGGGATGGCCCTGTCAGGAGAGAAGCTTTTCAGCTTCAATTATGGGCAGGAAGGTCATGACCAGGGGTTGTGACGAGTCTTTCTGGGACTGCTGCCAGGTCGTATAGAAACCATCTGTTGTTTCAAGGACATCCACATAGCGGCTGCATCCGCTTCCCCAGGGAGAAACGAAGGCGGGGAGTTCGGTTGTGAGCTTTTCCGGATTTTCCATTTTTTCATCTTCAATCAGGGCGACGCCGCCCAGCTCTTCACAGGATGACCCTCTGGGGCGAACCACCGCGTTGGCATGCTGTTCGTAGGAGCGCATGGCTTCCCCCCCGTCATAGAAGATCAGGCCGGCGTCATCTCCGGAGAAGACCCCCAGGGACGGGACCCTCATAATAGCCGTTCCTCTTGTAATGCCTACGTCCCAGCAGAAGCCCCGGGGGAAGAAATGGTTGTTCTGTTCTCCGAAACTGCTGCTTCCTTTTTTTCTCACGGAATAGCCGGTATTGGAGCTGGACCAGTTAAAGGGATGGGTGCAGTAGCCCAGTATGAGGTCACCTTCTTTATTGTTGTAGAGGAAGGGATCTTTTACATTGAACCAGCGGGGGTCCCGGGATTCCATAATGGTTTTGTAGTTATCGGTCGAGAGCTTTTCGACGTTCTCCGCCTTCATTAGCTCGATGGTCCATGAACCGGTTCCGGGTTTATGAAAGCTTTCCATGCCGTCCACGAAAGGCCTGTGCAATTTTTCGGTGGAGATAAAGAGCTCCACTCCGTCATCAGTGAAATTCAGGGCCGTTCCCTCAATGGAAAGAACCTCCCAGTCTCCGATATTAAGGTCTTTCTTGCTGAAGGACTTCACCTTGGTCCAGGATTCTCCCTTGTCCTCGGATTTGAAGATCGCCAGTTCCAGGCCCCTGATTCCGGCTCCCGTTCCGGTCCGGGAGTCTCCGTAGTTTCTGTAGCGACCGGTTACATAGAGGTTTCCGGCACTGTCCGCCGCCATATTGCCGCCGCCGTACCAGAAGCCTGACGAGGCTTCCTGGGCGGGGACGATGATCTTCGCCTTCTCCTGGTCTACCAGGGCTTTGGCGAAATCCAGCAGTTTCTGTTTTTTTGCATCGGTCATTGTTATACTCCTTATGTCCTACGAAGGCTCCACGGGAGCCTTTGTGATTTATTCTCATAGGGCCGAAGGGCCTTATTTTATTAAGAGCTTCAGCCCCAACTGTTTGCATTCTCAAGACTTTACGGCTCCGGCCGTAAGGCCTCCGATAATATTTTTCTGAAAGAAGAAGAGGACGAATACCAGAGGCAGTACCGCCAGGAATGTGGCCGTCGTTATCAGCTCCCAGGGAAAGGCGTACTCACCCGGATAGAGGGCTATTCCCACCGTTGCGGTTCTCAGATTGTCTTTGGATAGTATGATCAGAGACAGCAGGAACTCATTCCAGACGAATATGGCTACGATCAGGGCGGCCGCAGCCATTCCCGGCAGGGCCAGAGGCATCAGTATCTGGAAGAGGATCCTCAGGGAAGAGCATCCGTCTATCTTTGCAGACTCCTCCACATCCATGGGGATGGTCCTGAAGTAGGTGGAGAGTATCCATATGGCTATAGGTGTGAAAAGGCCCGTGTAGACCAGTATGAGTCCCGGAAAACTGTTGATCAGTTTCAATTGCCTGAGCCAGAGAAAGAGAGAGGGCGCCACAGAGAGCTGGGGAAACATGGACATGGCCAGAAAGAAGATCAGAAAGATGGACGATCCCCTGAAGCGTATCCGTGCGATCCCGTATCCCGCCAGGGAGGCCAGCAGGATTACCAGAAAGGTCGAAAACAGGGCGATAAACAGGGTGTTGCCGATATACAGACCCAGGTTGGACTTCAGGAATACGGTTTCATAGTTTTCCAGTACCGGATTCTTCGGAATAAAGGTGGGAGGCCAGGCATAAATCTCACCCGTCGTTTTCAGGGAGGTCAGGAATATCCATATGACAGGGAAGAAGAACACCACCATCAGGGTGATGATCATCAGATAGTAAAGCGTCCTTTTCATGCGTCTTTCCCTCCTTTGAGGACCTTGATATAGACAAGGCCGAGAATCAGGATGAATACGAACTGAACCACCGAAACAGCGGCGCCCATATCGAACTTCAGAAACTGGAAGAACTGCCGGTATCCGAAGAGACTCAGGGTCTGTGTCGCGCCTCCGGGACCACCCTGGGTCAGAGCGAAGGGGAGTTCGAAGGATCTGAGGGCATCCATGGACCTGAAAAGAAGGGCCAGCAGGATGGAGGGAACCAGCAGAGGGAGGGTGATACTCTTTATTTTCTGCCAGCCTGTGGCGCCGTCTATGGAGGCCGCTTCATAGAGCTCGTCGCTGATAGACTGCAGTCCGGTCAGCAGGATCAGGGCAATGAAGGACGATGTTTTCCAGACCGCAACCCAGATCATGCTGTTCATGGCCAGATCAACTTTGCCCAGCCAGTTGATGTTCTCCGTTATCAGTCCGACGGACTTCATAAAGTTGTTGAAGAATCCGAAATCCGTGTTAAACAACCATCGCCAGATGATGGCATTCAGGGCCGTAGGGAGGACCCAGGGGAAGAGGATCGCCGTGCGGACGACTCCTCTGAAGGCCAGTGCTTTATTCAGAATAAGGGCCAGTCCCAGTCCGAAAATCAATTCAAAGAATACAGAGACCCCCGCGAAGTGAAGGGTGTTGATAAAGCTCTCCATAAACTCTTCGTCGCTGAATATGCTTCTGTAGTTCTCCAGGCCTGTAAAATCGTTCTGCTGCATATTCATGGGAGAGAATTCTGTGAAACTCTTTATGATCGTATTCATCGCCGGCATGAAGAGGACGAGGAATACGAAGAAAAATGCAGGTAGTACGAGAAATAACCCGAACAGCTTTCGGCGAGCCATTTCGTTCATTGTGAGCTCCTTGGATAATTGCTTCTTTTCTTATTATTCTGCAGCCCGAGTCCATTCGGGCTGCAGGAGGAAATGCGGTTTATTTCAACAGCTTCTCAAGGGCGGCCTGAGCATCCCCGAGTGCCTGTGAGGGAGACTTTTCACGCAGCAGGGCCGCATGGATCTCTTTCTGCATGATGTGAGAGAGTTCGGGATAGTTCTTTCCGGCCTGAGCTGAGGGTCTTACATCGCCCACGCTGAAGTCCTTATAGAGGGTTTCGGCAATGGGGTAGGCTGCCAGGAGTTCTGCATTGTTTTCCATTCCCTTGACGGCAGGCATACAGCCGGACTTGGTTCCCAGGGCGGTGCCGCTCTCCTTGCTTGTCAGAAAGCGGATCAGTTCGGCCGCTTCTGCCTTGTGCTCGGAGAAGGGGTTGATCGTCAGGATCCAGCCGCCCATGCAGACGGTATTGGCATCCGCATTTCCCTTGAAGTAGGGGACTCTGTCCATAACCACCTTGCCTTTCACCGGAGAGTCATCCTCGTTGAGCATGGGCCATACAAAATCCTGTACGATCATAAAGACCGCTCTGCCCTGACGGAAGAGGGCCATGGCGTCGTTGGGCTTGTAGGTCAGAATACTTTCGGGAGCGACCTTGTATTTATAGATCATATCCACCATGGTCTCCAGGGCCATGACGGCCTCGGGGCTGTCTACAGAGGGATTGCCAGAGGCGTCAAAGAACTGTCCGCCGGCTCCCCACATAAACTGCAGGTAGTTCATAAAGAGCCCCTCTATCTGGGCCCACATGCTGATATAGCCGTTCAGATCGGGATCTCCCTCTTTTTCGACAACGGTCATGGCTGTTTCGATCAGTTCCTCCCATGTTTCGGGTTTCTCCATACCGTACTTGTCCAGCAGGTCTTTTCTGTAAAAAAAGTGGATCGCATTGGTATAAAGAGGAACACCGTACGCTTTACCGTCCAGGGTGACCGAGTTCATCATGCCGTCCAGGTAGGTTCCCAGTTCGGCGTCACTGAAATAGTCATTCAGGGGTTCTGCCCAGCCGTTGGCGATAAACTCACCGGGCCAGACAACGTCAACGGCCAGAACATCAGGCTCTTCGGCCATGGCCATCATATTGGTGACATAGAGGGTATGCTGATCATTGGGAACACCGGGAACTTTGTTCCAGTCCACTTTTATATTGGAATGGACGGCTTCGAATTCGGTCAGAAGGTCAGGCATGGCGGCACCCACTTCACGGGTGGATATACCGAGCTGAATGGTTACGGGTCCTTCGGATGCGGCTTCTTCCTGGCCGCCTGCGGAAAACACAGCGGATGCCGAAAGCACAGTCAGCAGAAGGATCAATCCTCTCTTTTTCATAAATTAACTCCTCTTATTGTTTCCGGTGCCGTCTGCGGGCCCCGGTGATTTACACAGTACCGGCTGAATCAGCCGGCTTTATTGAATCCTCCGTAGGCGGACAGGTAGGCATAGAGAGCCGCCCCCTTGGCGGTACTGTCCTGTCTGTACTCCTGGTAGATCAGCTTGTTGTTGTACAGGGAACGTTTCCCTGACTTGCTGTAGAGATGCTCTTCCAGTTTCTGGGACAGGAAAGGATTGAGAGAACAAATCCTGCCCGTGAGGATGATGGCCTGGGGATCCAGAAGAGAAATTATGGTCAGCATGGACTCGGCCAGATAGGATGCCGCGTCGGTTATCAGATTCTGAACATCCTCAGTTCTGTCATCTATGGCCTCTCTGATCGTTTCCATCAGATCCGATCCCTTTCGTAAATCCTCAGTGATTTTCATCTGTGAAAGGGCGGTGCTTAGCGCATCCTCGGAGGCCACCGTCTCCAGGCACCCCTTTCGTCCGCAACGGCACTCAATATCCCTGTCGGTAATATGAATGTGTCCCAGGTCGGAAGCAAAGCCGTTTTCGCCCATCAGAAGCTCTCCTCTGTGGAAGAAGGCGGAACCGATACCCTTACCGACGAAGATATAGACCAGGGAGTTGAACGGTCTGTATTGAAAACTGCTGTCATAAAGCCCCATGGCTTCAACATTGTTGATTGTATAGACAGGCAGTCCGGACTCTTCCGATACAAAGCGCCTCAGCTTCTCTTTGTCATAAGGAAAGTGGGGGAGGGCGAGGACGATGGAGTGGATAGGGTGAGAAGGGTGGACCGTATAGGATTCTATGGCAGGCTTAAGCGAACGGGCAACGGCCTCGCTGCTGAAGTCGTTTATCCTTATGGGCATTTCCCTGCTGATATTGAACTCAAGGTCTACGAGTGCCAGGCTGCTGTTCTCAAAGGTCAGGTTAACAACCAGAATCCCGGCGTGGGAAGGGTTCCTTGAAAAAAGATCCGTCTTTCGTCCGGTTCCGGGAGTGCTGAGCTTGCCGCTCTTTCGAATAATCCCTTCATCCAGAATCTCTTTCATGATAGTGGATACGGTGCTGGGAGCCAGGCCTGTGTTGTCTATGATCTCATGCCGGGATATCTGTTCGGATTTCAATATCTCACGCATAATGGCTTCTCTGTTGTTCTGTCTTAATTCATTGGATCTGTTAATCATTTAATGCACCGTACGAAATAATGTAAATAACCACATATAGTAATTTAATATAGTTGTAGAGTGTTAGATTGAATCTATTAATTCGCCACTCGTAGTAATAGTTAAACACCGATTTAAGAACTTGTCAAATTAATTGCACAAAAAAGCCGCATCCCGGGGGATGCGGCTGACTTTAAAATAAAACGCAGGCTTTAAACGTAGTCAAATCCCTCGGGGACGCTAAAGTCCTTCTTGAAAAAATTGAAACAGAAGCAGATGCCCGCCATGATCAGGTAGCCCCAGAAAAAGGGATTGACGCTGAAAGTGAGGTTGGGGGAGTGGATAAAACCCACCAGGGCCAGAACGGCGGCCGCGAGGCTGACAAAGCCGGCCTTGTCCAGCCTCCTGTCAATGATAAAGGCGGTCACCGTGGCCCAGATCATGGCCGTGATGATGGCGCCGTACTTCAGGGCGGGAACTCCGGGCCACATGACCCCTTCGTTGATCAGGGCCTGGGTCACCTCGGGGGTGAACTCATAGACGCCCTGGGTGTAGAGGGTCAGCTGGATCTCGGTGAAGGCGTAGTCGGCCATATGGGGAACAAAGGCCACGGCCACGGCCGCTCCGTGTCTCAGGGGGCGGGCTTCCCGGAAGGCCTGGACGATGATGGTCACGGAACACCAGACGAAGGTGATGGCCGCGATGACAGGGGGCATCAGGGAGTTGATAAAGGCGTAGGCTCCGAAGATCCCGGCGGCTCCCAGAATGATACCGGAAATCCACGAGTATCCGGCTCCGGCCTGTCCCTTCTTGAGTCCGGGATGACCCAGCCATACGGTATTGGGGATAACGCCGCCGAAAAGGGCGGAGAGCATGGTCATGGCGCCGTCGGCGATCTGGGCCTCCTTGACGCTGTAGTTGTCTCCCGCTGCATTGGCGGATTCCACGTTATCCATGGTTTCGATAAAGTTGTAGATCTGTATGGGGATGATGACCACAAGATAGGGAACGATCAGGGCCATTCCCTTGACGATGGCCTGAATGCCCTTAACGGGATTGGTCAGGGTGAAGCCGAAACCGCTGAAGTCGGGTGTGATCCGTCCGAGGATCCCGGCGTAGACGATACCGCCCACGACGGCCACCAGCAGGGCGGGGATCCTTTTGGGAAACAGATAGCCTCCGATCAGTCCGATGATGGCGATCAGCATAACGGGCATACCCAGAATGGGGTCGGCATAAACATCATAGAATCCCTTGTTGAACATCCATACCAGGGCAATACCGCCGACCGTACCGAGCAGGGCGGCGCGGGGAAGATACTTTTTCAGCCAGGGACCGATAACCGAACCCAGAGCCTCGATGACTCCTCCCAGGAAGGTGGCGGCAACGGCGGCCATCCACACCTTTTCGGGATCTCCGATAGCGTAGTGCAGGGGAGCGATCACGCCCCAGAGGTAGACGAACATGGCCGGGGTCGATACTCCGGAGGGAAGGGCCGTTACATCACTGCGCCCCTCTTTTTTGGCCAGTCTGTGGGCCATCCAGGCGTAGTAGATTCCCGAACCCATCAGTCCTATGGACATACCGGGGATGACCCTGCCGAAGACCAGTTCTCCGGGCCATTCGAACACATAGAGGAGAACACCGATGACGATAATGTAGTTCACGATGTTTCCCGCCAGACTATAGGCCATTCCGCCTATGTCACCGCTCCGGAATACCGGCAGCTTCGATTTTTCCATACCTTTGCTCCTTACACTTCCTCCAGGGCTCCACCGGAGCCCTGGTGATTGATTTGGATAGGACCCGGGGGCCTATCGTCATACCGGGACGGTTCTGCCGTCCCGATCCATTTGCATTGTTAAAGACCTTAATGAATTTTCAATCCCAGTTCGGCCAGTTCGCCCCGCACCTGGTCGTACATTTCCTGCCAGGCGGGAACGGGGCGGAGGGTTTTCAGATCGTAGGCCTTGTCGATAGGCTGGCCGGGGTTGCCACCCTCCCGGCTCAGAACGGGTTCGTATTTCTCCAGAAGGGCCAGTATTATCCTGTTGGCCTCTTCCAGAGTGATCCTCTGACGGGCCGCCGCATGGCCCACTTCGGCCATCATTCTGACCTCAAGTCCGGTTCCGTGGGGAACCGCTCCGTCCGCGGATCCTACGCCTTCCAGATGCCCCCCGCTGACAGATGCCGCCAGAGCGTTGGCCGCCACTTCATAGAGGACCTCTTTGGTCATGGCGCCGCTTTTGGGGTAGATATCGCAGACGATCACACCGGGCGCATTGCGCGATATGGCCTGACAGACAAGGCTTTGCAGCCACATACAGCCCCGGGCCGAGGTGGCGACATACTGAATATGAATGGGGTGGCAGAGATGGTAGTCCGCCAGGCAGACGATATTGGCCGCCAGAAAGGAGGCAATCTGTACAACCGCCGCACCGGGAGCGTCGCCGCCCAGTCCTCCCACCATCACAGTGGCCAGAGATGAGTTGACCATGCCGTAGAAGCTTGAGTTCGCCGCCCGTGTCATATTACCGCTGTCTATCATAAGCTCGTTGAACATGGCCACCAGATGGGAATCGCAGGGGCGAAGAAGGTCGGGGTGTGTGGCCGCCAGGTCGCCGATTTCGGTAACGCTGCTTTCCGCCGCCAGCATACCCATTCCGGGACGTCCTACTTCCTCCCGGACCTGCTTGAGAATGCTCAGCTCCCGTCTGGAGGCATAGAGTTCACTGGCATCGCCGGACTTCACGTCCACGCCGTCCACATCAATAAGAGAGCCGCAGGTGATCATATCCACCAGGGGCTCCTGGGCCCAGCTCTTGACGGAGGCCTTGTAGAGGCGTTCCGGTGTGGGGCAGCCCGGATTTCCCGCCCAGATCATGGGGGGGGCGCTGTCCATCACTTTCCGGGGATAGAGAGTACAGGCATCCTTGCCCTCTCCCATATGCAGGGGGCGGTTCATCTTATGAATACCCTCATCAATCTCGTCTTCACTCAGCAGAATGATCTTTT
The DNA here is from genome assembly GCA_963556075.3 of Oceanispirochaeta sp. Taxonomy (GTDB): domain Bacteria; phylum Spirochaetota; class Spirochaetia; order DSM-2461; family DSM-2461; genus Oceanispirochaeta. The sequence continues at coordinate 2,636,132 of CAUVYB020000002.1, forward strand.
CATGGGTCAGGGCGTAAACGCCGGTTTTGAGGATAAGTTCTTTTCCAGCGGCAAAGATTCTGTCGGCCAGATCGGGATCATCGGGGGTAATGCAGGACGAATCCCAGGACAGGTCGTACTTCTCCACCACATCGCGGACATGTTCGATAATGTGGAAGTCCCAGTTCTCCTTGCTCATATAACGCCCGTTTCGGGCTCTTTTGATAATGTCCAGGTAGTCGTAAATCATAAAAACACTCCTTGCAATGGATATCATTGTCATGGAAGGAGCGTTCAGGCTGTGTTGAAAGGAAGGAAATTCCGGCACAAAGGCAGACCTGGACCCCCCGGTCCATGTTTAGCGCGACCCCGATACCTCAAATAGAAATATGAACAGGCTTCCCGTCCTCAGTGTCTTCGCCGGAATTTTTTATGTATAAACAGCGTATATTTATCGTTGTTTATGTATTTTTATACAACAATACAGAAGTTTACAAAAAAGCTCAATATTTTTACAGAAGAAAAATTAAATGATGTCTGACCGGTATGACCTTTGTCCGGCTCTTCACACAGGAGCCGAAAGAAAGAATAGTATTATCCTGCAGGGAACCGGCGATCTGCCGTGTTGAACTAATTATTTGCCAACCGGTTCTTTACGCCTGAAGATCGTATCGTATCAAAGTAGTTAAAAATGGAGACACACATGGGACATCTTTTCATTAGCGCAGTTCCCGTCCTTACGACGGTCATTCTGCTTTTTCTGTATTTCAGAAGCCGTCGCCTCAACAGATTCTGGAGCTCATGCATCGGAGAGACCCTTCGGAAAGCGGGAATCCCGCTTGATGAAAAAGCCTCAGTCCCGGTTCTGGCCGATGCTCTGCAGAGCTATCAGGAAGACAGGGAGGATCAGAGAATGGGCCGAGGAAAGGAGGCTCCCGCTCCTGACTTCAGGCATGAGATGCACAGAAAGGCTCTCCATGCCAAGTCAGGGTTCAATGAGATTCTGGACGAAGCGGCCCAGGTCGGGAAAATGACGGCTTTCAAAATGGAAGTCGTGGAGGATGCTACCGAGTCCGCCTCCCGCATCGTAGCCGGCGTCCAGAAGATCACCGATGAGATGAATGCCCATACCGAATCCTTTCAAATGACCATCCCCCGGCTTCAGACCTTTATCAATAAGACATCAGATCTGCAGAATCACTCCGGGCTGATGAGAGACCGTTCGCAAAGTCTGCAGGAGACTCTGAGTGAAGGAGATCTGACGATTCATAAAACAGTTGAGTCCATCGAGAAGATCCAGGAGTCGGCAAAGGGGATTCAGGCCAGTCTGGGGGAGATCTCCTCCATCGCCGATCAGACCAATATTCTGGCCATGAACGCGGCCATCCAGGCCGCCCATGCCGGGGAAAAGGGGAAGGGCTTCGCCGTTGTTGCCGGGGAGGTCAGAAAACTGGCATCCGATACGGGAATCATGGTTGTTGCCATTCGAAAGCTGATTGAGGATATGTCGGAGCGGATTCTTAACGGAAGGGAGCTTTCGGACAGAACCGAAGCGATCTTCAGGGAAATCCTCCAGGGAATTCGGGAATCTCATGAGATGATAGGCAGGATGGATGGAGATCTGGCGGAGCAGATGGTTCAGGCCGAACAGATGATCCCTGAAATAGAGAGCTTCTCTTCCAGAATGATGAATTTGAAGAAGATGGCGGTCAATGAAAAGGATCAGACTGACAGGATCGAGCAGGATATGGAAAAGATCGCCCGCACATCCGAGGATATTCACAAGGCTGAACAGGAGTTGATCCGGAAGGACTTTGAAATTCTGGCCATCATCGATGAGCTGATCAATGATTCAGCTGACAAGGAGCCGTAGAGGACTCCGTCTTTCGAAGTCCTTCCGACATTTGTATTAAAAAAGAGCGATAAGCAGTAATAGAATGATCAAGCCGTCCTCCCCCGGGTCACTGTTTTTCCGGAATACTAACGGGAAAGTATGAAGTGGAGATAAACGGGATATAGATATTCTATTGACGCGTGGAAGCCTCCTCCTGCCAACGGCATACTCTCCCGCAGGCGACTGTGTTATGAGACTGTCCTGTCTCTGATTAATATTAAGTCAAATCCCTTTGTATATTGTTTTATCATTATATAATAAATATAATTGCTCTACTCGTTTATTTCAGGGGAAGATATGAAGCGTCATTTTTTTACTATTCAGACGAAACTGCTGGCCGGCTTTCTCGGGATTCTCATCTTTGCCGGATTTGCCGGTATCACGGGAATCAGAGGGATCTCGTCCATCAACAGGCAGAATGAAATAGGCGTTATCGTGGATAAACTTTCCGGTTCGGTCGAAATCGCCCAGGCCGCCTCCCTGCGTTATATCATCTACGAAGAAGAACAATACTACGATCTGGCCATGGACGCGTCCCTTGAGACTCTGAATAGAGCCCAACAGCTTCAGCAGACCGTCAGGGAGGAACGGAATCTTCGCAATACCATCGAACTGATCGAGAAGGTCGAGGAGTACCGCGGCCTGATCCGGGATTACAGAGAAAACGATATAGAGCTGCAGGTTCTTCAGGAGCGCAGGAAGGAAACGGGACTGGCCGTCATAAGGATGACCGAAGAGCTGATAAGTTCTATAGGGATGGACGCTCAGAGCGCGGCCTCATATGCAAACCGTTCCGGAGCAGAAACTCTTGTCTATGAGCTGCAGAGACTGCTTTCCGATTTGAACCAGTTCCGTACAACGGCTCTGAACTATTCCCTTGAAAAAACGGTGGACGGGCGGAACAGGGCTGCCGGGGAGTGGTCCCGGGCTCTGGACGCCAACTACAAGGGCTATGAATCACTGGATGTTTCCACTCTGGACAAGGAGAAGGTCTTTCTGCTGGAGAACATCAGGGGGGAGCTCCTGAACTATATCCGGAATGTTGAAGACTACCATGAATCCGTAAAAGGGCTCTGGAGTCTTCAATATGAACAGCGGGAATCTGCCGGTATGGTAACCACCCAGGTCGAAAATGTCCGCCAGAGGGTTCAGAAGGATATTGCTGAGACTACGGCCATGGCGAGGACATCGATTCTGGTCAGCCTCTGCATTGCGGTGCTGTTCAGTTTTCTGATTGCCGTACTCCTCTCCAGAAATATTACATTGCCCCTTATCGAAGGGATACAGGTGGCCCGGAACATCGCCGAGGGAAAGCTGGATAATGGCGCTCTCAATCTCGCCCGGCAGGATGAACTGGGAGAACTGGGAGCCTCTCTCGATACCATGACCCACAGCCTGCAGGTTCAGCACTGGGCGGAAAGGGGAAAGCAGGAGCTGGATGACGCCCTGCGGGGGGATCCTGAGTTCAAATTCCTGGCGGAGAAATTCATCGGTTTTATGACGCCCCACTTTCAGGCCTGTATGGGAGCGTTTTATGTTTTCGACGGGAAAGAGACACTGGAGTTGCTGACTTCCTACGGGTTTTCCGACAGACAGGGGAATTTCAACTGTATAAAGCTGGGAGAAGGTTTTGTCGGGCAGGGCGCAAAAGAGAGAAAAACTCTTTATTTTTCCAGACTTCAGGAGGCTCCCCGGTATAACTACGGTGCGGGAGAGGAGCAGCCGGAACATTTCATGGTTTGTCCTCTGATCTTCAAAGACGAACTGATCGCCGTCTTTCTTATCGGATCCTTCAGGGAGTTCGACGAAGATCAGAGAAAATTCATAACTGACAATATGGGCAATGTGGCCGTCCTTTTTAATTCAGCCAAGTCCAGGGAGACTATTTCCCGCCTTCTTCTCAGCGCCCAGCAGCAGCAGGAGGAACTCAGGCAGACCAATGAAGAGCTGGAAAAGCAGAGCAATGCGCTGCGGGAGTCGGAGGCGGAACTTCAGGCACAGCAGGAGGAGCTGAGGGTCACAAATGAGGAACTGGAAGAGCAGACCCAGGCCCTTGAACAGCAGAGGGATTCGGTCCGTCTGAAAAATGAAGAGCTGACAAGAGCCCGTGAAGAAGTGGAAAAAAAGGCCGACGACCTGGAACAGGCCAGCCGCTATAAATCCGATTTTCTGGCCAATATGTCCCATGAGCTGAGAACCCCTCTCAATTCCATCCTGATCCTTGCCAAACTGTTTGCCGAAAACGGAGAGGGTAATCTTAATGAGAAGCAGCTCAAATCGGCGGAAGCCATCCATTCCTCGGGTTCCGATCTTCTGAATCTCATCAATGAGATCCTGGACCTTTCCAAGGTGGAGGCCGGCAAGATCGAGCTGAACATCGATGCGGTCAGCTTCAGCAGCGTCCTGGACGACCTGAACCGCGTCTTTGCGGACTCCGCCCGGCAGAAAGGACTGGAGCTGACATTTTCCAAAGACGATGAACTGCCGGATATCATCAAAACAGACGGTCACAGACTGCAGCAGATCCTGCGGAACCTTCTGACCAATGCCATAAAATTTACAGACAGCGGTTCCGTATCCCTTGAAATCCTGAAGCCCGGCGGACCCTGGAAGGGCTTGAACGCGGACGGGTATCTGAAGATGGAAGTCCGGGATACGGGCATCGGGATACCCGAGGAGAAGCAGGCCTCCATTTTTGAAGCCTTCAAACAGGCCGACGGAAGCACCATGCGCAAATACGGCGGGACCGGACTGGGGCTCTCCATTTCCCGGGAGCTGTCCACGCTTCTGGGGGGAAGCCTGACTCTGGAGAGCGAAAAGGGCAAGGGCAGCTGTTTTACTCTCACCCTTCCTCTGGAAGTCCCGGAAGAGAGGGCTTCCAGAGAGCCTGCTCCGGAAGAGGGGGGGCAGAGAGTCCGCAACAATACAGAATCATCTCCCCGGGAAACTGACATTCATAAGCAGACGGACCGGGTAAGGGAGTCTTCCGTCGTCTTTGAAGATTCTGATGTCTCCGATGACAGAAAGGATATCGGAAAGGGGGATAAGGTTATCCTTATCATCGAAGACGATCCCAACTTCGTCAATGTCCTGGCCGGACTGGTCCGGGACAAGGGCTATAAAACACTTATCGCCGAAGACGGAGAGACGGGACTTCATTTCGCCGACTACTACCGTCCCGACGCCATCATTCTTGATATCGGGCTGCCGGGTATAGACGGCTGGACGGTGATGGAGCGTCTGAAAGGAAACTCCGACCTGCGGCATATTCCCGTGCATTTCATGTCGGGACAGGACGATGATCTTCAGGCCATGAAGATGGGGGCCGTCGGTTATCTGACCAAGCCCGTCAGCATGGAAGATATCGATGCCGCTCTTGAGAAAATCGACAATCTAACGGGCCGTCATGTCAGCTCTCTTCTGATCGTGGAAGACGATGACATCCAGAGACAGAGCATTAGGGATCTTATCGGTGATGAGGATGTTGACATCACCGATGTGGCCACGGGGAAAGAAGCCTTTGACGCTCTGCAGTCCAGTTACTTAGACTGCATGATCCTTGATCTGGGGCTGAGGGATATGTCCGGATTCGAGCTTCTCGGAAAGATCAACGGGGATAAGAACTGTCTCAGAATCCCTATTATCATCTATACGGGCCGGGATCTTTCCGTGGAGGAAAGCGCCGAACTCAGCCGGTATTCAAACAGCATCATCATTAAGGGAGTTAAATCTCCTGAAAGACTGCTGGATGAGACCACCCTCTTCCTTCACAGGGTAGAGTCCAATCTTCCCGATGAAAAACGGAGTATGCTGAAAAAAATCCATACCGGAGAGACCATTCTGGAAGGAAAGAATGTCCTCCTGGTGGACGATGATATGCGCAATGTTTTTGCCCTGTCCAGCGTTCTGGAAGAGAAGAATATTTCCGTCGTCATCGCCCGGGACGGGGTGGAGGCTCTTGAGAAGATCGAGAGCGAGACCGCCGTCGATCTGGTCCTGATGGATATTATGATGCCCCGGATGGACGGTTATGAGGCTATGCGGCAGATCCGCAGGAAGCATCAGTATAAAAATCTTCCCATCATCGCCCTGACGGCAAAAGCCATGAAGGGGGACAGGAACAGGTGCATCGAGGCGGGGGCCAGTGACTATCTTGCCAAACCGGTGGATATGGAAAAACTGCTGTCCATGCTGCGTGTCTGGTTGTACTCATGAAAGGTGCAAATACCATGCTGGACAACGAATATCTTGAACTGGAACTGCTTCTGGAGGGGATCTACCGGAAGTACGGCTTTGACTTCAGGAACTACTCCTCGGTTCATACCAAGAGGCGTCTGGCCCATAGACTGGCCGTGACGGGACTTCAGAACTATACTCAGATTCTCCATCGGGTTATCTACGATGAGGACTTTTTCAAGCAGATCCTTCTGGATCTCTCCATCAATGTGACGGAGATGTTCCGGGATCCGGCATTCTATAAGGAATTGAGGAGCCTGGTGATTCCCTATCTGTCCACCTATCCTTTTGTGAAGATCTGGCATGCCGGCTGTTCTTCGGGGCAGGAAGTGTACTCGGATGCCATCGTTCTGGACGAGGAGGGGCTTCTCGGCCGCTGCCAGCTCTATGCTACGGATTTTAATCAGAAGATACTGGAGAAGGCTCAGGAAGGGATCTATCCCCTGGAGAATATCCGTCTGTATACGGAAAACTATCAGAGAGCCGGAGGCAAGCGGTCGTTCTCCGACTACTACAAGGCCCATTACGATGCCGCCATGATTGAGAAAAGACTGAAAGAGAACATCCTCTTCTCCTTTCACAATCTTGTGACCGACGGAGTGTTCGGAGAGATGAATATGGTTTTCTGCCGGAACGTCCTGATCTATTTCGACAAGAAGCTGCAGGGCAGGGTGCTTCGTCTTCTGCATGACAGCCTGATCCCCGGGGGCTACCTCTGTCTGGGAAGCAAGGAGTCTCTGCGCTTTTCCGATCTGGAGAACCACTTTGAAGTCATTTCAGAGAAATCCAGGATATACAGGAAAAAAAGATGAAGCGTTATCAGGCCCTGGTGATCGGAACATCCGCGGGAGGACTGAACGCCCTCTCCATTCTCCTGTCGGGTCTGGAGCCCGACTTTCCCGTTCCTGTGGTGATCGTGCAGCATATGAGCCGGGACAGCGATAACCAGACGGTGACCCTGCTGAACCGTCAGACTCCGCTTCAGGTCAAGGAAGCCGATGAGAAGGAGGCGCTCGTTCCGGGAACCGTCTACCTTGCGGCCCCCAACTATCATCTGATGATCGATAGAAACAGAACCTTTTCTCTGTCCGTAGATCCCAAGGTCAACTACTCCCGGCCTTCCATTGATGTGCTCTTTGAAACCGCCGCGGAGGCCTATCAGGAGGGGTTGATCGCCGCCGTACTGACCGGCGCCAACAGTGACGGGACACAGGGGGCCCTGAAGATTGTGGATCTGGGAGGTCACCTGATCGCCCAGGATCCGGACTCGGCGGAAGCCCCGGCCATGCCTCTCTCGGTGATCCGTCACTGCCCGGTGGTGAAAATTCTGCCCATTGAAGAGATCGCCGCCTATTTAAACATGATTACAAAACAGGAAGAAAACCCATGAAAGATATGAAACTGCTTATCGTCGACGACATCAGGGAGAACCTTTACTCCCTTGAACTGCTTCTGGAAGATGAAGAGATGCAGATCATCACAGCCTCTTCGGGACAGGAGGCTCTGGAACAAACCCTGGACCATGACTTCTTTCTGATCCTGATGGATGTCCAGATGCCCGGAATGAACGGATACGAAACGGCTGAGCTTCTGAGGGGGAACAGCAGAACCAGAAACATCCCCATTATTTTTTTAACGGCCATCAACCGGGATGAGAACCAGTTGTTTAAAGGCTATGACGCGGGAGCCGTCGACTATCTGTTCAAGCCCATCGATACCCGGATACTGAAGAGCAAGATCAACGTCTTTAAGACCTTTCACAGGGAGCACGATGAACTGATCAGAAAAACCGACGAGCTGAATACCATTATCGCCGAGCTGGAGGAGCTGCAGAGCGAGCTGGAAGAGAAAAACGAGAGGCTGAAGATCCTGTCCATCGAAGACGGATTAACGGGATTGAACAACCGCCGGCATTTTGACGAAACTCTGGAAGCCGAATGGCTCAGAGCCTACAGAAACCGGACACCCTTTTCCCTGATCATGGGAGATATCGATAAATTCAAGGATTACAATGATCTCTACGGTCATCCTGAAGGAGACCGCTGTCTTGTTCGCGTGGCCGGTCTATTTAAGAGCAATCTGCACAGGAGCATCGACAAAGCCGCGCGTTACGGAGGAGAGGAGTTTATCGCCATCCTCCCTGATACGGATGAACCGGGAGCCGAAATCATTGCGGAGAAGCTGGTTCAGGCCATCCGTGAGGAGAAAATAGAACATGAGAAATCTCCTTTTGATAAGATCCTGACTCTCAGTCTGGGGGTCTGTACGGTGATTCCGGGAGAGGGAATGACGCCTCAGACGTTTCTGGACGGTGTGGACAAGGCCCTGTATACGGCCAAGGAGGAGGGACGGAACCGCTGGGTCAGAAAAGAGTACGGCGTTTCATAAGAATTTCCGCCTCCCGGACCTGTATGGCCGCGGCCTTTTCTGCCTGCATGAGAAACGGGAACAGCGGGAGACGACTCTTACTGAGTTTTTCGATGAGAGCCTTCTCCTGTTTCACCCTGCAGGGTGATCGTGTCTTTCATCTCGTCAGTGAGTGTTCTGATCTTCAGCAGATAGGTCGTGACGCCCAGTGCGACTGCCAGCAGAAGGAGTCTCAGCAGGAGTGTGCTGACAAAGAAAAGGGTCGTTGAGAGGATTACCGCCCACAGGGTGCCTATGGAGACGGCTTTTGCTCTGACCGATATGGCTCTGTATTCGATATAGGAGCGGATATAGAGTCCCAGAATCCTGTGATGGATGAGCCAGTCGTAAAGTCTTCGCGAGCTTCTCACATAACAGGCTGCCGAGAGCAGCAGGAAAGGGGTTGTCGGCAGCACCGGGAGAAATATCCCGGCGATTCCGAGGGATAGGGACAGATTGCCGGCTGTGATAAGAAGGTATTTTTTCATACAGGGGAGCGGCCGATACCCCGAAAGGCACCGGCCCTCTGTCTCCTTTTTTTCAGGATTTCAGATCGAAGCGGTCCAGGTTCATCACCTTGTCCCAGGCTTTCACAAAGTCTTTCACAAACTTCTCTTTCCCATCTTTGCAGGCATAGACCTCGGCCAGGGCGCGGAGCTGGGAGTTGGAACCGAAGACCAGATCGACCCGGCTGGCGCTCCACTTCTTCTTTCCGGTCAACCGGTCAAGGCCCTCAAAGGCGTTCCCCTCTTTGGAAAGGGGTTTCCAACGGGTTCCCATATCCAGAAGGTTGACGAAAAAGTCGTTGGTCAGAACGCCCGGGGTCTCTGTAAATACGCCGTTTTTGTCCTTTCCCAGATTGGCTCCCAGGACCCGGAGCCCTCCGACAAGGACGGTCATTTCCGGTGCGCTGAGGGTCAGAAGCTGGGCTTTGTCGAGAAGAAGCTCTTCCGCGGAGACGCTGTATTTTCCTTTCAGATAGTTGCGGAAGCCGTCGGCGCAGGGTTCCAGCAGTCCGAAGGACGCGACGTCCGTCTGATCCTGGGAGGCGTCTGTTCTCCCGGGGCTGAAGGGGACGTTTATCTCGCTCCCTCCATCCTTTGCGGCTTTTTCCACCGCCGCACAGCCGCCCAGTACGATCAGGTCCGCAAGGGAGACCCCGGGGCCGCCGGATGAACTGTTGAAGCTCTTCCGGATCTCCTCGAGCTTTTTCAGCACCTTTTTAAGATGATCCGGCTCATTGACCTTCCAGTCCTTCTGGGGAGCCAGGCGCAGTCGCGCACCGTTGGCTCCTCCCCGGTAGTCGGAGCCCCGGAAGGAGGAGGCGGAAGCCCAGGCCGTAGAAACCAGCTGGGATACGGACAGTCCGGAAGAGAGAATTTTCGATTTCAGCTCGGCAATCTCCCTGTCACCCATCGGTTCGCCCTCCGCTTTCGGGACGGGATCCTGCCAGATCAGCTCTTCATCGGGCACTTCAGGGCCCAGGTAGCGACTGCGGGGGCCCATATCCCTGTGGGTCAGCTTGAACCAGGCCCGGGCAAAGGCATCGGCAAACTCTTCGGGGTTTTCCAGATAGCGTCTGGCGATCTTCTCATAGACAGGGTCGAACTTGAGAGAGAGGTCTGCGGTGGTCATCATGGGGCGGTGTTTTTTTGACGGATCATGGGCATCAACGATCATGTCTTCCTCTTCCACATCCTTGGCCAGCCACATATAGGCTCCGGCGGGGCTTTTGAGCAGTTCCCACTCGTATTTGAACATGACCTTCAGATAGCCGCTGTCCCATTTCGTGGGATTCGGCTTCCAGGCTCCTTCGATACCGCTGCTTATGGTATCGCCGCCCTTTCCGCTTTTGAATCGGCTCTTCCAGCCCAGTCCCTGCTCTTCCAGGGGGGCGGCTTCGGGCTCGGGGCCCACCAGGGAGGCCTCTCCGGCGCCGTGGCACTTTCCGAAGGTATGGCCGCCGGCGATCAGGGCCACCGTTTCCTCATCGTTCATGGCCATGCGGGCGAAGGTATCTCTCACATCTTTGGCCGACTCCAGAGGAATGGGCTCGCCGTTGGGACCCTCGGGATTCACATAGATCAGTCCCATCTGCACGGCGGCCAGGGGATTCTCCAGATCCCTTTTGCCCGAGTAGCGTTTGTCTCCGAGCCATTCGGTCTCGGTGCCCCAGTAGACGTCCTCCTCAGGCTCCCAGATATCCTCCCGGCCTCCGGCGAAGCCGAAGGTCTTGAAGCCCATGGATTCCAGGGCGCAGTTCCCCGCCAGGATCATCAGGTCGGCCCAGGAGATCTGTCTGCCGTACTTCTGCTTGACCGGCCAGAGCAGTCTACGGGCCTTGTCCAGATTCACATTGTCGGGCCAGCTGTTGAGGGGGGCGAAACGCTGATTGCCCGTGTTGCCGCCGCCCCGGCCGTCGCTGGAGCGGTAGGTTCCCGCGCTGTGCCAGGCCATGCGGATAAACAGGGGGCCGTAATGACCGTAGTCGGCGGGCCACCACTCCTTGGAGTCGGTCATCAGGGCATAGAGGTCTTTCTTGAGGGCCTCCAGATCCAGCTTCTTAAACTCTTCGGCATAGTTGAAATCCCCGTCCATGGGATTCAGATTCTCAGGATTCTGGTGAAGAATCTTCAGGTTCAGCTGATTCGGCCACCAGTCTCTGTTGGATGTTCCCTTTGCGGCGGAGCGGCTTGTCGCTCCGGTTACCGGACATCTTCCCGATTCACTCATTGTATTCCTCCATTGCAAAATACCCTGTTGGTAATGTTTGTGGGAAGAAAGCGTTAATGACAGTTAGGCTTTGTGCTGTTTCGATGATGGGATGACGTGATGTTTTCTCTGCTTCCTCTATCCACTAAGTATGGACACTCCCCTTTCCGGATGCAAGAAAATAAGGGGAGAGAAGGCCTTCGTGCGGGTCCCGGGGGGGCTGTCTGCTTCCGAGCTCCGCTCATCCCCGGTGTTCAAGAAAGTACTTCACCCTTTCCTTCTTGTACTCTTTGCTGCTGTACAGGATGAGGGTTTCCTCCGCCTCTATCTCCCGGGCGATTTCGGTTATGATGCGGTCGCATTCCTGTTTTGTGCGAGCGTGGGTCATGGCGAAAAGGGGGTAGGGCCAGTCCGGGTAGACGGGTCTTTCATAGCAGTGGGATACGGCGCTGTAGGCTGCCGCTTTAAGACCGGCCTGTTCGATCCCGTCGGGAGGGAGGCGGAAGCAGGCCATTCCATTCGCCCCGTATCCGGTTTTTCTGTGGCGGACGATTCCGGAGATCCTTTTGATCACTCCGGCCTTTTTCAGTCTCTCTATCTCGCTGAACAGCTGCTGTTCGCTTCTTCCGAGATTTAAAGCTATCCGATGCCAGGGCCGGGGGAGCAGGGGGAAGGGCTTCTGCAGCTCTCTGATCAGATCCCTGTCGACGGGAACGGCAGCCGCCTGGGGGGGGCTGTCGTAATTCTGTTTTTTATCTTGTTTGCCGCTGTAGCGGAAGTTGACCCCCAGCTTGAAGGTTCTGAGAGAGGGCAGAAGCCTGTACTTCCGGTAATCCGAACCGTCCAGCAGCTTGCGTACCTCATCGTCAATACCCAGGGCAGCGGGAAGGGTCAGGGTAAACCAGATATTGTAATCGTGCTCCCTGTAGTAGTTATGGCTCACCCCGGGATGGCCGCTGATCACCCCGGCCGTAGTGTCGGGATCATCGGTAGATACGGCCACGAGGGTGCTGACATACCCCAGACCCCGGGCATTGTATATGGCCGAAACCTCCCGGATCAGATCTCTTTCTATAAGGGAACGAAGGGTCAGTATCAGGATTTCCTCATCACAGCCCGCCGTAGCGGCCATGAGGCGGAAGGGCATTTCCGTCAGGGGGATATCCAGTTGCACCGCGTCCATGACTCTTTTTTCAAGGGGGGTCAGCTCTGTCACGGCGCTTCGGACGCTCCCGGTTCATACAGGCAGTAGGGTTCGGCGGCCATATGGTTTCCGGTGGCGGCAAAGGCCCTGGCCCGGCATCCCCCGCAGACCCGGTGGTAGTCGCAGATGCCGCATTTCCCTTCGTATGCCCTCGGATTCCTCATCTGCAGAAAGAGGGGCGAGTTCTCCCATATGGTCTGGAAGTCCGTGTCCGTTCTGCGGATATTCCCGGCGTCCTCCTCCAGAAAGCCGCAGATCTGAACCTTTCCGGTATGAGAGATGAAGGCGAATCCCTGCCCCCCGAGACAGCCCTTGGTCATAGCGTTGAGGCCGTGGGTCTCCCGGGTGACGGTTCTTCCCGCTTCGCCCTCTTTCTGCCGCAGGATGCGGTAGTAGTGGGGGGCGCAGGTCGGTTTCAGCTGAATGGGCAGTGCCAGGCTTTTCTCATAGATCCATGTGAGAACATCCTCGTATTCACGGGGATCAAGAAGATATTCGTCCATGTTTCTTCCCCGGCCCGTGGGCACCAGCAGAAAGGGATGGTAGCCAACCGCCCCCAGTTCCAGGGAGAGGTCAAGGATCCTGTCCAGCTCACGGTAGTTCAGCTTCGTCACCGTCGTATTCACCTGGAAATCGAGCCCTCCCTCCCGGGCCAGCCGGGCGGCCCGGACAACAGCCTCAAAGGCGCCGTCCACCCTGCGGAAATCATCGTGCCTTCTGCTGTCCGCGCCGTCGATGCTCAGGGATATCCTCTGGATTCCCGCATCCTTCATTTTTGCGACGCTCTTTTCATCCATCAGGCCGCCGCAGGGGGCCATCACCATGCGAAGCCCCAGATCCGTGCCGTATTCGGCGATCCTGTAGATGTCATTGCGCATCATGGGCTCTCCGCCGGTGAGGATTATAATCGGTTTGGAAAAGGAGGCGATGTTGTCCAGAAGTCTGAAGGCCTCCTCCGTGGAGAGCTCGCCTTTGTAATTTCTGTCCCCGGCGGCGGCGCGGCAGTGCCGGCAGCTGAGGATGCAGCGCCTGGTGGTTTCCCAGGCGATAAGCCGGGGCATATACTTTCTTTCAACCATGATTCTCCCCGCTGGAGACGATGCCTATCTCTTCGTCGCTCAGATAGCAGGCGGGGTCTTCCCTCCACAGGTCCCCGTAGACCGCTTCGGCGCGGACACGGAAGTTGCCGCCGCAGATATCCAGATAACGGCAGCGGGCGCAGCGCCCTTTCACATAGGGCTTTTTATCCTTGAGTTTCGCCGTCAGGGGATGGGAGAGGTCGGTCCATATCTCGCTGAAGGGCCTCTCCCTGATATTGCCCAGGCTCTCATGCCTCCAGAACTGATCGGGATGAACCGAACCGTCCCAGCTGACGCAGCCTATCCCGTTGCCCGTGCTGTTGCCGCCGTTCATCTTCAGAAGTTTCAGAACCTCCTCGGCCTTCTCATGTCCCTGTTCCTTCATCTTCAGATAGAGGTAGACCCCGTCGGCATGATTGTCCACCGTCAGAATTTCCTTTTTCAGGCCCCTGTCGAAGAGCTTCTTCGTCTCCCCCATAAGCAGATCCATGACCTCCCGGGTTTCCCTGTGGGAGAGGTCTTCGTTTCTGAGAGAGCTGCCTCTTCCGGTATAAACCAGATGATAGAAACAGGCGCGGGGGATATCCTCATCCCGGAGAAGCTGAAAGATGCCGGGAATATCGCCGACGTTCTTTTTGTTCATGGTCATGCGCAGACCGACCTTTATTCCCGTTTCCCGGCAGTTCCTCAGGCCGGCCATCGCCTCTTTGAAGGCTCCCTTCCTGCCGCGAAAGCTGTCGTGGGTCTCCTCCAGGCCGTCCAGGCTGATCCCCACATAGGAGAGATCGAGATCCTTGAGCCGTTTTGCCGTGTCTTTAGAGATCAGGGTGCCGTTGGTCGAGAGGACGGCCCGCATCCCCCGGGAGCGGGCATGGGCGATCAGTTCGTAGATATCCGGACGCATAAGAGGCTCTCCCCCGGAAAAGAGAATCACCGGCGATCCGAAGGCCGCCAGATCGTCCAGCAGGGCGAACCCCTCTTCCGTGCTCAGCTCATCCGAATAATCTATATCCCTCGACCGGGAGTAGCAGTGGATACAGCGCAGATTACAGCGCCTGCCTACGTTCCACACCACCACCGGCTTCTTGTCTTTTGAAAACTGGAGAAGATGGGAGGGGAGCTTTCCCGAATGCCGGCCGTATCTTAATGGGTCAGAGCTCTCTACTGTGCCGCAGTAGAGCTTCGATATTCCGATCATGACTCCCTCTCCCTTGCGTCCGGACAGTCCTGCCACTCTTTCATCATCTCATCGATCAGGGGCAGCAGGTTTTCGTAGATTCTTTTTGCTTTCATCTCCCTGTCCCCGCCGGCCTCTGAGATGATCCTTCGCCTCAGGGCTCCCAGCTCTTCGATTCTGCTTCCTGTATCCTCTGGGATCAGGGCCGCCAGGAAGCTTTTTACTCTGCCCGCCAGCAGGGGAAGTTTCCCTTCCGTGGAAACGGTGATCTTCAGGCTGCCCCGTTCGAGCAGGGCGGGAGTGTAGAAGCTGCAGGACTCAGGATCGTCCACACAGTTGACGAGAGAACCGTTCTCCTCCGCCTCTTTATAGACGGTGTCGTTGCATTCCCTGTTGTCAGCCGCGGAAACTATAAGAAAGAACCCCCTGGTGTCTCCCTTTTCAAATGAGCGTTTTCTGTATTCCACCTTCCCTCCGGATACCAGATGGGCCAGGTGGGCGGTCAGATCCGGGGATATAATGGTAACCCTGGCACCCGATTCAAGAAGACTGATAGTTTTCTTTTCGGCGACCTTGCCTCCCCCTACCACCAGGCAGGGTTTGTCTTCAAGTTTTAGTAAAATCGGGTACATATCAACTCCTCATACCGTCTACAATCTAAATCTAGCATGAGGATCTTCCCTTTTCAAATCCGGAGGCTTACAGGGGAGTGAATCCGGCCTCTCTGACAGCCGTTCTTATATCATCCAGCCTGTCTTCGCTCATCGTCAAAGAGAGCTCTTTCTGCTCAAGATTCACTTCCGCCCTGCTGACCCCGGTGATGGAGGAGGCCGCCTTTTCTACGGACATCCTGCAGTGGTTGCAGCTCATACCTTCAACTTTGATCGTCACATCCATGTCATTCTCCTTCGCTGTTGTTTTATTCTCATCTGAGGATAATCTCTGTTCATCCCTTGTCTTTCTAACCAACCCTTCCGGCCCATATCCGCCGGGCCGGAATCGCTTCAGGCTCAGGGAGTTGGACACCACCGAGACCGAGCTGAAAGCCATGGCCGCTCCGGCAATCACGGGATTCAGAAATCCGAGGGCCGCAAAAGGAATGCCCAGGGAGTTGTAGAAAAAGGCCCAGAACAGGTTCTGTCTGATCTTTCCCATGGTTTTCCGTGAAAGCTGGATTGCCGAGGCTATCTCCCTGAGATCTCCGCGCATCAGAGTGATGTCCGCCGACTCCATGGCGATATCCGATCCCTCTCCCATGGCAATGCCCGTATCAGCCGTGGCCAGAGCAGGGGCGTCGTTCACACCGTCTCCCGCCATGGCGACCACTTTTCCGGCGGCCTGGAGTTTTTTCACCTCATGAGCCTTGTCCTCGGGAAGCACCTCCGCCAGAACATGGTCGATCCCCGCTTCGTCGGCAATAGACCGGGCGGTTCTCCGATTGTCTCCGGTCATCATATAAACCTCTATCCCCATCTTTTTTAAAAGAGATATACCCCGGGCAGAGTGCTCTTTTATGCTGTCGGCCAGGACGAAAAGGCCCAGAGCTTCCTTGCCTCCTGCAAGAATGACCACCGTCTTTCCTCCGTTTTCCAGCTCCCTTTTTTTCTCCGCAAGGGAATCTGTTTCTATCCCTCTGGATTTCAGAAAGGATTCTGTACCCATGATAAAGAGTGCTCCCTCGATCCTTCCTTCTATCCCTTTTCCGGGAATCGAGAGAAACGCTTCGGATTCGGGAAGGGTGAGCCCCCTGTCTGCGGCGTTCTGCACGACGGCCTTTGCCAGGGGGTGTTCAGAGTTCCGCTCCAGAGCGGCGGCAAGAACCAGCAGAGCGGTCTCATTGTTTTTTCCGTTCAGGGGAATGATTTCCTGCAGCTCCGGCCTTCCCCGGGTCACCGTCCCCGTCTTGTCCAGAACCACGGTGTCAATCCTGCCGGCGGCCTGAAGGACTTCTCCGTTCCTGATCAGTATGCCCCTTTGCGCACCGACGCCGGTCCCCACCATAACAGCCGTGGGAGTCGCCAGTCCCAGGGCGCAGGGGCAGGCGATGACAAGAACGGCAACGGCGGCTATCAGTCCTCCCTCGGGATCGGCAAAGCCAAGGGTCCATATCAGGAAGGTCAGTACCGCAATTCCCAGAACGACGGGTACGAAGACCGCCGCCACCCTGTCGGCCAGCTTCTGTATGGGGGCCTTGGAGCCCTGAGCTTCCTCAACCACCGCAATGATGCGGGAGAGAACCGAATCCTTTCCCACCTTCTCGGCCCGAAAGAGGAGGGCGCCGTAGCTGTTCACCGTTCCGCTGACCAGACTGTCTCCCTCGCTCTTTTCGACGGGCATGCTCTCTCCTGTGATCATGCTCTCATCTACGGCGCTGTTCCCCTCAAGGACCGTTCCGTCCACAGGGATCCTGTCTCCCGGACGGATCAGGACGATATCTCCGGGGATGACATCGCTGATGGGAATTTCCAGTTCCTCCTCACTGCGGAGAACCAGGGCGGTTCTGGGTTGAAGACCCATCAGTTTCCTGATGGCCTCCGATGTCTTTCCCCTGGCTCCCGCCTCCAGGTATTTCCCCAGAAGGACCAGGGTGATGATAAGCGCCGAAGCCTCGAAGTAGAGGGCGGGATTTTCACTTCCCGAGAAAAAACCGTTGAAAACACTGAAGGCAAAGGCGGATAAGGTTCCCAGGGAGACCAGAAGATCCATCCCCGGACTGCCGGCCTTCAGCGACTTTCCGGCTCCTTTGAAAAAGCGCCATCCGATCCAGAACTGCACCGGAGCGGCCAGGCATAACTGGAGAACCGGATTATGGAGAAAATGAAGGGTTTCTATTTTGAGGAGCATGGCTGCCATGGCCAGAACGAGAGGCGTGCTGAAGAGGGCTGCGGCCATCGTATATCTCTTCAGCTGAATGAGCTCTCTCTTCTTCTCGTTATGATGTTCCTTCTCCTCTCCGGGGAGGGCGGCCCCGTATCCGGCATCGGTGACGCTCTTTATGATCTCCGCCGGATTCGTCCTGGCCGGATCATAACTGACTGTCGCTTTCTCTGTGGCCAGGTTTACGGCAGCGCTGTCGATGC
Organism: Oceanispirochaeta sp.; assembly: GCA_963556075.3. Classification (GTDB taxonomy): domain Bacteria; phylum Spirochaetota; class Spirochaetia; order DSM-2461; family DSM-2461; genus Oceanispirochaeta. The sequence goes on from CAUVYB020000002.1 coordinate 2,653,899, forward strand.
CGTCTATCCTTTTTATACCTTTTTCCACATGGGCCACACAGGAGGCGCAGCTCATACCCTTGATATTCAGTTGAATCATTTCCATTTTTTAAATCTCCTGAAAAGGCCTTTCGGTTTTTTGAAAGTTTCTGCCTCTCTACTTCAGCATTTTGCCGACGGTAACAAGCAGTTCATCCACCGCTTCATCCTGTCCCTCTCTTATCTGATGGACGATGCATCCTTTCATATGGGCTTCCAGCAGGGTCTTCTTAACGCCTCTGATCGCCGATTCAACGCTCATAAACTGATGAAGAATATCATCGCAATAGACATCTTCCTCAATCATCCGGCCGATCCCCCGTATCTGTCCCTCTATCCGTTTCATGCGGTCCGTCATCTTCTTCTTGGTCTCATAGGGATGATGGGCCTTTCGTTTTTCTTCTGCCATTAGGATACCCCCCTATAGTATTTTTGATTAATAATACTGGAATTGTCAAGTATGAAAACATTCTTAATGGACAAGTCGGGGAGGAAAGACGGGGAGCAGGAGTGATTCCCGGGGAACCGGTTCCCGGGAAGACTGAAAAACCGCTCCCCGGATGAGGAACGGTTATTATATTTTTAAAAAGAGGATCGGAAACAGGAGTCTCAGTCGACCCAGATCAGAGAGCGTTCCGTTTTTCTGTCGAAGAACTGAAAACTTCTGTTGTCCATCCTGATGCCAATGGTCTGGCCGCTTATATGGCGCTCCTTGGGATCGGCCAGAAGGGAGATATCCTGACCTCCGACCCTGCACTGGAGAAGATCGTCCCGGCCCAGGGGCTCGACGATAAGGATTTCAGCCTTCAGCTCAGAAGAGGAATCGATGGTGATATCTTCGGGTCTGATTCCCAGTACAATCTCCGCATCTCCCTTCAGGGGGAGCCTTTCGGGGCTGAGGGGCAGCTTGAAGTAGGGACAGTCCGCATAGAGGGTCTCATCCTGTTTCGTCAGTTTAACATCGAAGAAGTTCATCGGCGGATTTCCGATAAACTGGGCAATAAACCGGGTCCGGGGCTTCTCGTGCAGTTCCAATGGAGGCATGTAGGCCTGAAGCTTCCCGTCCTTGATGACCGCGACCTTGTCGGCCATGGTCATGGCCTCCACCTGATCATGGGTGACATAGATGCTGGTGATCCCCAGATCCCGCTGCAGCTTCTTGATTTCGCTTCTCATGGTGATCCGGAGGCGTGCGTCCAGGTTGGAAAGGGGCTCGTCAAAGAGCAGCAGCGCGGGCTTCTTGATCAGGGCCCGTCCCAGGGCGACTCTCTGCTGCTGGCCTCCCGAGAGCTGTCCGGGCTTCCGGTCCAGAAGAGCCTCTATTCCCAGGAGTCCGGCCACCCGCTGGGCTTCGGCCTTCATCTCCTGCAGGGGCCTCTTCTTCAGTTTCATGGAAAAGGCCATGTTTTCAAAGACCGACATATGGGGATAGAGGGCGTAGCTCTGGAAGACCATGCCGATGTTCCGGTCTTTGGGCTGTACCTTATTGACAAGACGGTCGCCGAAGTAGATCTCACCTCCGTCGGGCTTGTAGATACCGGCTGTCATCAGCAGGGTCGTTGTCTTGCCGCATCCCGAGGGTCCCAGAAAGGCCACAAATTCTCCGTCCCGGATATGTAGATTCATATTGTCCACGGCCGTGTCCTGGCCGAACTTTTTTGTCAGATTCTGTATTTTAACTTCCATATTTTTTCCTTTATCCTGCCGGGCTCCTCCGGAGGCCCGGTAATTTTCTCGTATAGGGTTTAAGGTTCTATACGCCGCCGTGACTGCCGCCACTGAATATTTTCATCAGGTACTTCTGGGTAAAACTGTAGAACAGCAGGATGGGGATCAGCTGAAACAGTCCGATCGCCGCCAGGATACCGTACTGGATCGATACGGTGTCGCTGCTCATCATGGCGTTCAGATAGGTGGAGAGCACCGCCTTGTTCCCCTTGGTCAGGAAGGTGTAGGGAATCAGGAAGGAGCTCCATCCTGTCATAAACGAGAAGATGGACAGGGCCGCCAGGCCCGGCTTGATCTGGGGCATCATGATCTGTCTCCAGCATCTCCAGCGCGAGCATCCGTCTATCAGAGCCGCCCGCTCCAGATCCCAGGATACGCTGTCGAAGAAGCCCTTCATCAGCCATATCCCCAGAGGGAGCTGCAGGGCTATGCTCACAAGGACAACGCCGCCTATGGTGTTGTATCCGAACAGAAAGCCCAGAATGGGAACGCCCGAGATGAAACGGAGGACGAAGTAGATGGCTATCAGCAGGGTAACGCTGGGAAAGGCGTGCAGGATCAGGGTCATGGACAGCAGCGTTTTTCTTCCTCTGAAGTTGATCCGGGACAGGGCGTAGCCGGCCATGGACGAGATCAGCAGGACTCCCAGGGTCAGAAGGAAGGCCAGCATAAAGGTGTTCAGGGTGATCAGCCATATGTCGGCTTCGGCCAGGAAGGCCCAGTTTTTCAGGGTGAAACCGCCGAAATTCCCATCCACATCAACGGGTTTCAGCCCGTAGGTTCTCTCCGAGAAGGTGGAGATAAACAGCCAGAGGTATCCCAGAATAATGGGAGCCGTAAACAGGATCAGCGTCACCATCGACAGCCAGGTAAAATGGTCTTTTCTCTCTTTCATTGCCCTCTCCTAAAGCTCATCGATCTTGGGCTCGCTCACAAGAGCATCGAATCTGAAGTATTTCATGTAGATAAAGCCCAGAACGGTTCCCACGAGAACGAGGACCGCCGCAAGGGCGGCGCCGAAGCCGTACTGGAAGTTACCCCAGTAGTTGTTCAGGGCCTTGTGATAGGACCACAGCGGCCAGACCTCGGTTCCGAAGTTCCCGTCCGTCAGAATCATGATGTACTCGAATGAGGTCAGCAGCGACAGGGTCTGATAGGTGACGACGAAAAGTATGGGCCATCTGATCTGGGGGATGATGATATGTTTGATGCGCTGTATGTATGAGGCTCCGTCCACAAGGGAGGAGACCATAATGTCCTTGGGAATGGCCTCGATGGCGGATGAAAAAATGATCATTCCGAAAGAGGCTCCGATATATCCGTTCACCAGTATGATGAACAGGAAGGCGTATTCCGCCACCCAGTTGGTGGTGGACAGTCCGAAGGGGACGCGAAACAGCTGATTGATAACGCCGTAGGGGGCGTCTGCGGCCAGCATGGACCACATGAGAACATAGACAACCGGCGGTGTGATACGGGGCAGCAGCCAGACCGCTCTGAAGAAGCCCCCCAGCCGTTTCAGATGGGTGGTGATCAGGGCTATCAGCAGGCCCAGGCCGACGTTGAAGAATACAAGGGTGAGGCTGACATATTTCAGGGTCGCCAGAAAGTTCCCGAGGGAGTCGGGATGGGCTGCGATTTTCTTATAGTTTCCCAGGCCTATCCACTTCCAGGCGGAAAAGCCCGTGACCGAACTCATATCGGTGGCGGATATACCCAGGGTCATGATTACGGGGATAAAGAAGAATGTGACGACCAGAACGGCCGCCGGAAGAATGAACCATAATCCCGCAAGGTTCCGTCTCTCTTTTTCCAAAATCTCCTCCTGATGAAGACTATCCCCGTCCGCTGTGGCTTCCGGACGGGGATGATACTTGTTTACTTACTTTTTATGAGCTCAGCGGATAATCAGCTGATCGTCCAGTTCTACCTTCATAACCTTGACGGCATCCTCGGCGGCCTTTTCGGGGCTCTTGTCTCCCTGCTCGGCGGCAACCATGCCCTCCCAGAAAGCGTCGAACCAGAGTCCGTACATCACATGGTTGGGCTGGTAGAAGTTGTTGTCCAGCAGGTAGGTGACGTCGGAGAGGAACTTGCTGTCCGTATAGGGACCGAAGCTGCTCTGAGACTTGAGTATGCCCAGGTGGCCTGATTCCACGGCGTGACGGGTATTTCTTTCTGTGGTGCTCATCAGAGCGACCAGACGTTTGGCCAGTTCCTGATCTTTGTTGCCCGAGGCTTTCTCGCTGGAAATCAGGTAGACCAGGGGATGGGAGAGGGTCACGCCCTTCTCGCCGCGGATGCCGCTGGGTTCGTAACCGAAGCCCACGTTTGCCCACAGGGTGTCTTCTCCGCCCACGGCGTAGTTCTTGGCCCAGTCGGCCCACATCCAGGTACCGCCGTTCCAGAACAGAGCCTTGTTGTTGGCCACCACATCGTGCCAGATCTTCCACTCGGTTCCGATGTACTTGTCGGGGGTGATTCCGCTTTCCACACACTCTCTCTGGAAGGCGTAGAACTTGACCAGGGCGCTTTTGTCCACGACCAGCTTATCGGCGGACGCGTCGTATATGTCTCCTCCGAAGGCTTTGTAGAACTGTACAAAGTCTCCCCCCTTGCGGGGTCTGTGCCAGTATCCGTATCCGGGCTCGACTACGCCCTTGGCAACGGCCTCTTCGGCCGTCTTGATCAGGTCGGCCAGGGTAAAGCGGCCTTCGGCCATGTCGGCGGGCAGGGCGGCGATCTTCGCATCGTCCCAACCCAGCTTCTTCAGGTTGGTCTCGCTGAAGTACATGGGGCGGGCTTCTGTGTCCTGGGGTACGCCCCATACCTGTCCCTGCCATGTGCTGCAGTTCCACAGGCTTTCGATCACATCGTCGAACTGGGGAGCCAGTGCTTTTATATCGGCTACAGAATCGGCAAAAGGAACAATGTATCCGGCCCGGCTCCAGACGGGAATGTCTTCATGGCCGGATACGATGATGGCGGGAGCCTCTCCCGAATCGGCTGCCAGTGAGTATTTCTTCTTGAAATTCCCCCAGTCGCCCTCGTCCAGGTAGGGGTCTACTGCAACGGTAATTTCGCTTCCTTCGGCCTTGAGCTGAGCATTCAGTTCCTCGGCGGCTTCCACAGCCAGATCGGCTCTCCAGTGGTTGATCCCCCCCTCTCTCGTCCATACGGAAAAGGTTACGGTTCTGGGTCCGTCGGGTTCTTCCTGCGAACCGGCCGCCAGAAGGGGAAAGGCCATAAGGGCCGTCAGAAAAAGCATACAGATCTTCTTCATTTGTCTTGTCTCCTTTGTCATTGCAAATATAAAGAAAATTATTGCAATACGTTTGCATTGGGTCTATAATCAGATTACATCACATTAGGGATATGTCAAGGATTTTTATGGATAAGCCGCTTAGACTGAAAGAAATTGCTGAAAAACTGGGAGTTTCCCTCTCAACCGTATCGAGGGTGCTGAACGATAAACCCGGCATCAGCCAGACGACGAGAGAGCTGGTATTGAATGAACTGAGGCAGTATAAGGATGATTTTTCTCCGGTCGTTAAATCGGCTCTGCCCGCCAATGGCAGATTTATAGGAGTCATAGGGAGGAAAAGGCCCGGGCAGCAGGATTCGGTTTACTTTCACCACTCCACCCTCGTTTTTGATGAGATATTCAGGACTTCGGGTTATCAGAGCCTCAGCATACCCGTCACGGACGAGGAAATTGAGGATATTTCCCGCATCCCCGCTTTGCAGAATAACAACTGTGACGCCTTTATATTGAGAGGGCAGAGTCTTTCACCCCGCTTTATCATGGAGATTCAGTCCCTGGGGAAGCCGGTGGTGCTCCTTGAGAACCGCCTGACGATGAGTCATCTGGACAGCGTGGTCTGCGGAGACAGGGAGGGAGCCCGGCACATCACGGAGTTTCTGATCGAACGGGATTATAAGACGGTCTTTCATATCACCGGTCCTGAAAAGTGGTATTGTAACCGGGAGAGAATTTTCGGCTATAAGGAAGCCATGGAGAATGCCGGAAGAGAGGCTCATGTCCTGAAGCTGGAGGATACGACCATTCAAACAGGAGAAAAGAGCCTTGATCTGATCCGGGAAATGACAAAGGAGCGCTGCGCCGTTGTCGCGGCGAACGATGCGATGGCACTGGGGCTGATCAACAGAGCCCGGGCCGCGGGACTGTCCGTTCCCGATGATCTCGGGGTAAGCGGTTTTGACGATATCCCCTGGGCATCCATGTCCTATCCCCCTTTGACAACCATGCGCATTCATATAGACAAGATGGGTAAACTGGCGGCCATGAGGGCGCTTCAGCTTCTGGACGAGGATGATCCCGTTCCGGTTGAGATGAGTCTGCCCGTCGATCTTATCGAAAGACAGAGCACCTGAAGGAGAAACGTAAATGTTATATATCGGACATCGGGGAGCGGCCGATCTGGCCCCCGAAAACACCCTCAAGTCCATGAGGGCCGCCCTGGAGAGCGGGGTGGATATGATAGAGTTCGACGTCTCTCTCTGCAAGAGCGGAGAGGCTGTCGTTATGCATGACCTGGATGTGGACTCACGAACCGACGGCAGCGGACTCATCCTGGACTTCACTCTGGGAGAGCTGAAAAAGCTGGATGCCGGGGAGGGCGAGAGGGTTCCGACCCTGCAGGAGGTCATCGACTGCATCGACGGTCGATGCCCCCTGAATATTGAAATCAAGGGGCCCGGTTCTGCGGAGGCCGTAGCCGAAGCCGTGGGAAAGGAGATCAGGAAGGGCCGGCCCCCCGGGGACTTTCAGGTCTCCTCATTCAACCACATCGAACTGAAGCGCTTTTCCGAATTAATGCCCGAAATTGATAAGGGACTGCTTCTGGGCTGCCTTCCCCTCTCCCTGGCGGAAATGGCAGAAGAGATCGGAGCCTGGTCGGTGAACCTGGATAAGGAACTCCTCTGTCCTGAATTGGTGGAAGACGCCCATAACAGAGGGCTGAAGGTTCTCGTGTTTACGGTGAATACGCCCCGGGAGCTGGAGAGGATGAGACGGCTTTCTGTGGACGGCGTTTTTACAAACGACCTCTCCCGGCTTCTGGAAAGAAAATAATCATCCCCGATACGGCTCCCGCCCGCTTGAACAGAATCGGGAGGAGGAGTAGTGTTGGGGTATGATTAGCATATGCACAGAAAAAGAAGAGAATCTGAAACCCGTTCCGGCAGCCTGCCGCCCCTGTTCCCTGGACCAGGCCCGTTCGGCAGGCCGTTTCGCCCATCTGAATGAGGAGCAGGCCGCACAGGTCCTTGCGGTCGCGGAAGCCGGACTGACGGAATCGGAAAGAAAGCCACTTCTGGTACAGCATATCGTCCGCCGCGTGGCCGATACCATTATCAGCCTGAAGGGCGAGGGTGAGAATTTCGATATCTACCGCGAGGTGAAGGATCAGTCCAACCGTCTGGCCGAGAAAGTCCTGCCCGGTCTGGCACAGGCTGTGGACGAGAGCGGTCAGCCCCTTGAGACGGCCCTGCAGATTGCCGCCGCGGCCAATATCATCGACTTCGGAGCCGAAACAAGGGGGGATCTGGATATGGAGAGGGAGCTTCTGAATCTGGGCTCCGTTCCCTTCGGCTGCTTTCATATCGAGGCCTTCAGGGAGAGGCTGAACGCCTCGGAGAATCTCCTTTACCTCTGTGATAACTGCGGCGAGATCGTACTGGACAAGCTTTTTATCAGGGAACTGAAAAGGAGCTTTCCCCATCTGAAGATTACGACGGCGGTCCGGGAGAAACCCATTATCAACGACGCCACCCTGGAAGATGCGGTTGCCGTGGGGCTGGACGCCCTGGTGCCCGTGGTCTCCAGCGGCTCCGTATACCCGGGCACCGTTCTGCGCGAATGCAGCCCCTCCTTCCTGAGACTCTACGAAGATGCGGATGTCATCCTTTCCAAAGGACAGGGGAACTTCGAAACCCTCCTTCCCGAGAGGAATGAGAGGATCTTTTTCCTGCTGCGTATCAAATGCGCCTATATGGCCAGTCTGGCGGGAGTGGAGAAGGGGAAGCTGATTCTGATGCAGGGTGCGTAAAGTCCCTTTACAAAGGCCCATCCTCTTCTGTATAATTCACAGGATACACTAAATCATACGATGAGAAGGACCGTCCATGCCCATTAACCGTGAGTTGATTATCCCCCTCGGAAATCTTGTTGATTCCGAAGGAAATATGTACGAACTGACCAACGCCGCGATCCACAGAGCGGCTCAGATTGCCGTTGCCGGAAGCGACGATCTGGAGAAGAACAAAGGTAAGATCGTATCCACCGCTCTGGAAGAGATTATTTCCAAGAAAGTTGAGTACGAATACAAAGACTGATCTCCCCCCCGTCGTCTGTCTGTTCGGACCGACGGCCGTGGGAAAGACCGATCTGCTGGAGGAGCTTTTCGCCTCCTCCGGCGAGATCATCAGCGCCGATTCCATGCAGGTTTACAGAAAACTGGATATCGGCAGCGCCAAACCGGATTCCTCTACATTAGCCTGCATACCTCACCATCTTATAGATATCCTGGATTATACCGAGCAGTTCAACGCCGGAGACTTTGTGCGCCTGGCCGAAAAAAATGCCCGTGAGATAGCATCCCGGGGAAAGCTGCCCGTCATTTCGGGAGGAACGGCATTCTACTTCCGCAACTATCTGTTCGGCCTTCCCGAAATCCCCCCGGTGCCCGCGGGCTTGAGGGAGGAACTGAATCGGGAGCTTGAGAGCTTCGGCCCCGAAGAGCTGCACCGCCGTCTCGGTACAGTGGACCCTGAAACGGCTGAACGACTGGAGCCCGGTGACCGGGCCCGGATCGTCCGGGCCCTGGAGGTGTTCCGCGGAACGGGCCGGGCACTGTCTTCCTACAAGACGGGAAACGAAGCCCGGAAGGACCGTCCCTGCCTGTTGATCGGTCTGGAAAGGCCCCGGAAGGAACTGTATGAGAGGATAGACAGGCGGGTGGAGATTATGTTCGGGATGGGACTCCTTGAAGAGATCAAAGGCCTTGTCCATGAGGGCGCCCGGGAGGATCATCCGGGCATGAAGGGGATCGGATACAGCGAGTTCTTTCCGTTCCTCAGAGAGGGCTGTATGACTCTGGACGATGTGAAGGCCCGGATACAGCAGGATTCCCGACGTTATGCCAAGCGTCAGATGACCTTTTTCCGCTCTCTTCCGGGTGTGCACTGGTATCATCCGGAAGACACGGCGGCTCTGAAGAAGGAAATCCGGAATTTTAAGCGGGATTTTAACTCATCCGGGCCTTGACCGTAGGACTCTAAAACGGCATAATGTTTAAGCTCCGTGAATCGGAGATGGATTTGAATAAACCTGTGGGGCATGAACCGACAGGATAGATAGATAAGGAGATTACGAGTAATGCCCTGTGGTAGAAAACGTAAGAGAAAGAAAATCGCAACTCACAAAAGAAAGAAGAAACTGAGAAAGAACAGACACAAACACAAATAGTTTGACAATAGCAAAAGCCATGTTGTTGGTGATCATAAGCGGAGCCTCTTGATTGAGAGGCTTTTGCAGCACTGTAAGCCCCGGAGGGGCGCTGCCCGTAAACCACCAAAGGTGGTTGATGTTTCATTTATTGTGAGATTAAGGCGGTATTTTTCAATACCGCCTTTTATTTGTCCTCGGCCCCAGGCCGCCCAGCGCAAAATGCGCATCCTATTCCGCCCGAGGTGATCTGTGAAAGAGTATTCCATTCTGTCCGGTATCAATCATCCGGACCAGCTGAAAAACCTGTCCACCAAAGAACTCTATGCCCTTGCCGAAGAGATCAGGGCCTGTATCATTCAGACCGTAAGCCGGAACGGCGGTCATCTCGCCTCCAACCTGGGCGTGGTGGAACTGACCCTTGCCATGCACAGGGTCTACTCATCCCCGCGGGACAAGTTTATCTGGGATGTGGGGCATCAGTGCTATGTTCATAAGCTGCTGACAGGACGGGCCTCAGAGTTTTCCACCATAAGAAAACAGGGGGGCTTGAGCGGATTTCCCAAGAGATCGGAGAGTCCCCACGATATATTCGACACCGGCCATGCCTCCACATCCATTTCCGCCGCCCTCGGTGTGCTGGAGGGCGAAAGGCTTCAAAAGAAGAAAGGGAAAGTCCTCTGTGTGATCGGTGACGGTGCACTCACCGGAGGCCAGGCTCTGGAGGCTTTGAATGCCGTCGGCCATTTGAAGAAAGACCTGGTGATTATACTGAATGACAATGCCATGTCCATTGGGCGGAATGTCGGAGCCCTCTCTTCCTATCTTTCCCGTATCGCCCTGACGGGCGGCTACCGGAAGTTCCGCTATATCGTGGACTTTACCATCTCCCATATCCCCTTTGTCGGTAAGGCTCTGCTCCGCTGGGTCTACCGCCTGAAAAGGGGGGTGAAGGGGATCTTTTACAAGGAAAACCTTTTTACCGATTTAGGGGTTAAGTATGTGGGGCCCGTCAGGGGGCATGATATTGAGCGCCTTACGGATGTTCTGGAGCATGTGAGGGACTTTGAAGGTCCCGTACTGCTGCATGTGCTGACCACCAAGGGCAAGGGCTACTCTCCCGCGGAAGAGGAGCCCTCCTCCTATCATGGAGTCGGTCCCTTTGCCGTGGAGACCGGAAAGGTCGATCCCTCCCTGAAAACCCCCGGTCCGACGACCACCTCGGCCTTCGGTTCGGCCGTTGTCGCCGAGGCCGGAAAGGATGATAAGATTGTGGCCATTACGGCGGCCATGGCCTCGGGAACGGGGCTGCTCCCCTTTAAAGATAAATATCCCGACCGTTTCTTCGATGTGGGGATCGCCGAACCCCATGCCCTGACCTTCGCCGCCGGCCTCGCTGCCTCGGGGATGAAGCCCGTAGCCGCCATCTACTCCACCTTTATGCAAAGATCCGTGGATCAGCTTATCCACGACATAGCCCTGCCCGGGCTGCCTGTGGTTATCTGCATGGACCGGGCCGGCCTGGTCGGGGACGACGGAGAAACACATCAGGGTGTCTTTGATATCGTTCTTTTCCGGAATGTTCCGGGAATTTCGTTTCTGGCCCCCGTCAGTGTCAATGAGATCAGGATGGCCCTGGAATGGGCCCTGAAGGCCGAGCGGCCCGTACTGATCCGTTATCCCAAGGGGGGCGCGTTCAGTGCGGGAGAGCTTCAGGATGCTCCCTTTGAAGAGGGGAAAGGTGTCCTTGTCCGGAGTAAGGGGACGGAAAAAGAGAAGGCGGATACCCTCATTCTCTCCCTGGGAGGTCTGCTTGAGGAGTGCTGTGCCGCGTCGGATATTCTGGAGAAAGAGGGAACCCTCTGCGACGTCTATCATATGCGCTTTATCCGTCCTTTGGACCGCAAGGGGCTTGTGGGGCTGATGGGAGCCTACGAACAGATCCTTTTTGTTGAAGAAGGGATCGCCGCCGGAGGCATGGGTGAAGAAATTGCGGTGCTGCTGAAAGAAGAGGGACTCTCTCCCCGTTTTGACGCTCTGGGTATTCCCCGGGAATTCCTTCCCCAGGCGACCCGTCCCCAGCTGATCGAAAGCTGCGGCCTTGACCGCAACTCCCTGGCGGATAAGATCAGATCCATTCGGTCCGAACTCCGCTTCAGCAAGGTGGTGGATATGGTGAAGAATGATAAATGGGGCAGCCGGGAGCTTTAGAGCTTTCTGAAGACAGCCGCATAGAACTGCCTGTCTTCCGTATTCCCCATATCAAAATCCTCAAAGTCCTTGACGATGGCCTGCAGGGTTTCTTCGGCTGTGGAGGATGTCCTGTTTTTCAGAACTCTGTACAGGGACTTCTGTCCGTAGGTCTCTCCGGATGAGGCTTTTTCCCTGTCCGTCAGGCTGACGGAAACAAGGATCAGCTTATCCCCGTTCTCGACCTTCAGTCTGAAGGGTTTGCCGTCTTCCCTGGTTTGCGCCCGGACTCCGAACCCGCCGACGAAGGTCGCCGGTTTCGCATCCGAACGGATGGGCAGAACCGTATCTCCCTTTTGCAGATAGATCCTTATGGTACCCGCTGTGCCGCAGAGAACCTCATCCTCCATAAAGTGAAGATAGCTGCCGGAAAGACCCGTTTCCATGGTCTGAGAAAGAGAGATCATCCTGTCGTTCAGGTTCTGGGGCAGAAGGGCCGGTTTTGTGCCTCCCAGACTGTGGAAGCAGCGGGATATATAAAGAAGGGGGGTCAGGGGTTCGGGGCCCATGTTCTCCGCAAAAAGAAGAGAACCCCGGTGATACCAGGCGCCCATGACTGGCCAGTTCGAGCTGAGGGTGCTGAGCCTCTGACTCCCCTCCCAGGCTTCGGGCGTGTTCAGTTGAGACTCATTCTGTTCTCCCATAAGGAGGCGGGCGCATTCCAGACTGTAGTCGGGGATGCGGGACTCCTCTTCGTTCCTTTTTTCGAGGGCGCTGATAAGCTCTTCCAGTTTCTCCTTCTGTTTTTCCTCTTCATCGATCATGGAACTGAGCACGGATGATCTGTCGATCTGTCTGGAAAAACGTCTTTGTGAGAGTGAAAGCCCCAGTATCAGCTGCCAGGGAAGCATAAAGGCGGGAAGAATGAAAAACAGTTCGCTTGAGAAGGCAAGGAAGCCGTTGTATCCAATGCTGAAATAGAGCCAGACGCCGCACAGTGCAGGGGGGAGAACAGTCAGTACGCCTGCTATCCCGCTGCGGTCGCTTTTCCTCTGAAAGGAGAGGAGGCTGTTGATCAGCGAGTCTGTAAAAAGGAGTATTCCCATTACGGCCACGGGCCATCCGCCTGCAATCAGAACAGGATAGTGACCGGAGAGGAGGGTACAGATCAGGACCGCAGAGAGGAGTACGGAATTGACGATGTAGGTCCAGTTCTTTGTCCGGTGGTACAGGGCCCTGCGCGCCCACTCCCTGTAGAGCTGCCAGTAGATGATCAGCGTCAGGGTCCGGACCATGGTCAGAGACCAGAATTCGGAGGGGAGGGGGATCAGGTCGGACCAGAAGGGGAGGGTGTAGAGGACTCCGGCGAAAAGGGCGGAAACACTTAAAAAAAGGTTGCTTTTGTCCCTGCTGTGCAGAAGGAAGAGAATCAGGCCCAGGAAAAAGATGAGGGCTCCCGCAGCGGGCATCAGGCAGAAATACAGAGTCGTATCTTTTGTGAAATTCATGATGCTGCTGTTCAGTATTGAGCCTATACTCTGCCTCATGGCAAAGTCGTCATACCCTTCACGGTCTGTTAAAGTACAGGAGCCGAGGAGTAATATGACGGTGAGGATGAGATAGGGTATTATTTTTTTATTCATTTTCACTATTTAAACCTTAAGGACAGATACCTTATATATCGACAATCTTTCTCAAAAAATATATAGTATTCGGGATTGTAACCTGAAAAGCAGTAAATAAGAGGTTACATTTAACAGGAGATTCCCGGAAAGGGACTCCCAGTACCTGTATGAATTTTTACTGAATCACTGGCTTCCCGGCCGGAATTTGATTATCTTTTCCGGGAAGACCCATAGATGAATATAATTCCGACCGGACTAAAACAAATACTACGCTAAACAATAGCTATGCAAAAGTTGTGAGATTTAACCTGAATGAAATTTAACGAATTCGATTTTAATGAAAATATCCAGAAGGGTATTGAAGAGGCAGGCTTTACTGATTGTATGCCTGTACAGGAACAGACATTCCAGACCGTTGCGGCAAACCGTGATGTGTTTGCCCAGTCCCAGACGGGAACCGGGAAAACCGCCGCATTTCTTATTTCCATTTTTCAGCTTCTGACAGAGGACAAACACTTCAAGGGCCAGAAAGCCCTGATTATCTGCCCGACCAGAGAGCTGGCGGTACAGATTGAGAAGGAAGCCATTCTTCTTGGAAAGCATCTGGAATTCCGTGTAGGAAGTTTCTACGGCGGTGTGGGATACAATGAGCAGGAAAGGATTCTGGAAGAGGGATGTGATATTCTGATCGGTACTCCCGGAAGACTGATCGACTTCGGCAGAAGCGGTAAAATCCGTTTCTCTGAGATGGGTATCCTGGTTATCGACGAGGCGGACCGCCTTTTTGACATGGGATTCCTTCCCGACCTGAGGAAAATTCTGGGCAAGATGCCCCCTGCCGACCAGCGGAGAACCATGCTTTTCAGCGCCACCCTGAATGCCAAGGTGGGGAACCTGGCCTGGGAGTATATGAACGATCCCGGGGAAATCGTCATCGAGCCCGAGCAGGTCACCGTCGATGCCATCACTCAGGAGCTCTATCATGTGAGCGCCGAAGAGAAGATGAGCCTGCTTCTGGGAATCATGAAGAGGGAGAATCCCGAGACCGCCATTATCTTTGCCAATACCAAACATGCCACATATGAAATCGCCAAACGTCTGGAACACAACGGCTACCATGCCAAGTGTCTGATGGGGGACCTTCCCCAGAAGAAGAGACTCCGGATCGTGGAAGAGGCCAAGCAGGGCAAGGTCCGTTTTCTGGTTGCTACCGATGTGGCAGCCAGAGGACTCCATATCAACGATCTGGCACTTGTTGTCAACTACGATGTCCCCACCGATGCGGAAAGCTATGTTCACCGTATCGGAAGAACCGCCCGTGCGGGTAAAACCGGTAAGGCCATTACCATGGCCTGTGAAAAGTTTGTCTACGGACTGCCGGCCATCGAGAAGCTGACGGGTCAGAAAATACCCGTTTCCTGGGCCGATGAGGATCTGATGGAAGAGGACAAGAGTGCGGGAATGCGCTTTCATTTCGACCGCAGAGCCGGCGGACCTTCCGAAGGCGGACGCCGGGACGGACGTGACGGACGCGGGAGAGGCGATCGCGACGGCAGAGGGCGCAGCGGCGGATACAGAGGAAACAAGAGGCCTCTGGATGCCAGGGCCGCTCGTGTTCAGAATGCCGTACTGGCGGTTTCCGGCTCCATGGACTCCGTGGAAGAAGAGATCAGAAAGGGCAACCGTCAGGACGACGGTTCCAACAGAGGCAGAAGAAGAAAGTCCGGTTACAAGGGACAGCGTCCCACCGATAACCGCAGCAGAAACAGAAACGAGAACAGAGCTCCCGTCAGTCTCCCCATGGAGAGGGTGAGCAGCAAGAACAGTCTGGAAGACAGACTGGCTTACTACAAGGCCAAGTACGGCGAGGACTTTCAGGCCGACGGTACCGCCGTGCAGGCCGATAAGGGCTCTGCCAAATCCGGTGGAAGTGGAAAGAAGAGCGGAGGCAATCGCAAAAAGAGCAGCCGTTCCGCCGGTTCCAACCGCAATCGTCAGAACAACAGAGGCGGCTCCAGGCCTGCCCAGCAGAAGAAGGGCGGTCAGGGTGCCCAGAAGTCCCAGCAGAACAGAAAGCCTGCTGTCGCAAAGTCCCAGGCTCCCAAGGCGGCGCCTCAGGCGGCTCCCAAAAAGAAGGGATTTCTGGCAAGACTCTTCGGAGGAAAGTAAAAGGAATCCCCTGAGCGGGGAACACTCCGTTAATCGAATAAACTTACAGGTTTTATTCAAAAAATATGCAAAAAGGACCGCCACGGCGGTCCTTTTTCGTTATGTCTTTGCAGGGCGGGGAATCTTTCTATTTACAGATTCCCCCGGCTTGCCTATACTACTGGAAGTCTAACAATTCTATGGAGAAGAACATGAAAAAGATTCTTATGACACTGATCATGATCAGCACCGCCGTCCTGCTGTTTGCCGGCGGATCTCAGGACGCTTCCGGGCAGGACGACTCCCTGAAATACATCAAGGACAAGGGCGTATTCGTTCTGGGTCTGGACGACAGCTTTCCCCCCATGGGGTTCCGGGATGAGTCCGGCGAGATCGTCGGTTTTGATATCGATCTGGCCAGAGAGGTCTGCCGGAGAATGGGCGTAGAGCTGAAGCTACAGCCCATCGACTGGGATGCCAAGATCCTGGACCTGAACAGCAGGGATATCGATGTGATCTGGAACGGTCTGAGTATTGATGATGAGAGAAAGAAAAAAATCAGCTTTTCCAAGCCCTATATCGCCAATCGTCAGATCGTGATCGTTCAGGCTGGAAGCGGTCTCGACACCAAGGCCGATCTGGCCGGCAGAACCCTCGGTCTTCAGCTGGGTAGTACGGCTGACTCCGCCGTGCAGTCCGACTCCGACACGGCCGCGACTTTGAAGGAAGTGGTTAAGTACCAGGACAATGTTCAAGCTCTGATGGACCTGGAGACCGGGCGCATCGACGGTGTTGTTGTCGACGAGATCATGGGACGCTACTACATCTCCAAAAAGCCCGGTGTCTACGACGTAGCCAGCGAAGCTTTTGCCGCCGAAGAGTACGGCATCGGTTTCAGAAAGGGCGAACTCGCCTTCGTCGCCGAAGTTGACCGCATCCTGGATGAGATGGTCAAGGACGGTACCGCCACCGCCATCTCTGAAGCCTGGTTTGCCGAAGACATCCTGCTGAAGCGCTAATGGAATATATTTTGAGTTCCGCACGGTACATCCTCACCGGTTGTACCGTCACCCTCAGGCTGTTTGCCATAACCCTGGTCCTTTCCCTTCCTCTGGGATTTGTATGCGCCATGGCCAAACGCTCGCGGATCAGGGCCGTACGTGGTCTGATGGAGGTCTATACCTCGGTCGTCAGAGGAACCCCTCTGCTGCTGCAGATCTTCTTCGTTTACTACGGACTGCCCATCATCTTCCCGGGGCTCCGGCTGGAGAGGTTCAGTGCCGCGGCTCTGACCTTTGTCCTCAACTACGGTGCCTACTTCACGGAGATCTTCCGGGGGGGGATACAATCCATTGACAGAGGACAGTACGAGGCCGCCAGGGTCTTGGGGATGAATTACCGGCAGACCATGGTCCGCATCGTTCTTCCCCAGACGGTGAAGATCGTGCTGCCTTCGGTGGCCAATGAGTCCATCACCCTTGTGAAGGATACGGCCCTGATCGTGGTTCTGGGCATTGGAGATATACTGCGGAACTCAAAAGAGATTGTGGCCCGGGACTTTACCATCGTCCCCTTTGTGATCGCTGCGTTGATCTATCTGATTCTGAATTACATTGTTGTTCTGATCTTCAGAAGGCTGGAACAGAGATATGCGGTCTATGAGTGAGGATGCTATGAACAGTGATAAGATGATTGAAGTCCGGGGCCTTCAGAAATCCTTCGGGAAGGTGGACGTCCTTAAAGGGGTGAACCTGGATGTCAAAAAGGGTGAGATCATTTCGATCATTGGACCCTCCGGATCGGGAAAGAGCACTCTTCTGCGCTCCCTGATCCATCTGGAGAAGGCCGAGGACGGCAGCATCCGTATTGAAGGGCTGGAAACGCTCAAAGAGAACGGCAAGGCCGTACATGAGAACGAGGTGCGCCGCCGCTGCCGCAAGCTGGGGATGGTGTTTCAGAACTTCAACCTTTTTCCCCACAAGACGGCTCTGGAAAACGTGATGGAGGCTCCCGTTACGGTTCTGAAAAGCGACAGGACTGAGGCCCTGAAAAAGGCGGAAGCCCTGCTGGCCAAGGTGGGGCTTTCGGAGCAGAAGGACCAGTATCCCTGTACCCTTTCGGGGGGACAGAAACAGCGCGTGGCTATCGCCAGAGCCCTGGCCATGGAGCCGGATATCATGCTCTTTGACGAGCCCACATCCGCCCTGGACCCCGAGCTGATCGGTGAGGTTCTGGCGGTTATCAAGGATTTGGCGTCAGAACATATGACCATGCTTGTGGTGACCCATGAGATGGGCTTCGCCCGGGAAGTTTCGGATCAGGTTGTGTTTATGGATGAAGGGACCATCCTTGAGAAGGGGGCTCCCGAGAAGCTTTTTTCCAATCCCGATCATCCCCGGATCAGAACCTTCCTGGACAAGATGATACAGCATCCCGCCGGTTGAGAGGCCGACATCATTCCGCTGTTACAACCCGGCCGCTGCGCCGGGTTTTTTCATGCCGGGACCGGAGAAGCCGTTTCAGCCGCAGATGAAGGTCGCCATCCTCCCTGATGAGGCCCCCTCTCTCCGCCATGAGGAGAGCTCTGAGCCGGAGCAGCAGCTGCAGAGACCGCTGCCTTCCATCTGACTCCTTTTCACACCTTCTGTCTCCAGCTGCAGAAAGACCGCCTCCTCCAGATTCAGACGCCAGTGTTCTTTCTCTCCCCCCCGGTCGTCGGGAGCGAAAGCCGCCGCGCATTCAGGGAAATGACACGTCATCCTTTCAAAGACGGGCCGGTCCACCTGATAACAGCAGCCTCCGACGGCCGGTCCGGCCGCGGCAAACAGGTCTTCCCTGCGGCTGCCCAGCTCCTCCGTCATTCTGTGTATGACCTTGAGGACGATGCCCTCGGCGGCTCCCCGCCAGCCGGCATGGACAAGAGCCGCAGTCCTCAGCCGGCGATCATAGAGAAGAAGGGGCAGGCAGTCCGCCGTAAAGATCATGATATTCACCCCTTCTCCGCCTCGTATCAGGGCATCCGTGTCCGGCAGAGCATCTGCGGCGTCCAGGGCTCCCCGTCCCCGTTCTCTGCCGCTGATCATGCGTGAGGCCGTTCCGTGGACCTGGTGTGCACAGCACCAGCTGTCCGCCTCAACGTTCAGTTCAGAGGAGAGAGCACGCCTGCTTCCGAGCACATCAGAAACCGAAAGATCTTCGGGAGCATGGAGGGCGAAGTTGGTTCCTGCGGCACATCCGCAGTTCAGGTCCTTCAGCACGGGGGAAGCCCAGCGGTAGATGGAAAAAGAAGAATAAGCCCTGCGGATCACGATTCGTTCAGATCCTCGGGGCAGAGGCCGTACTGTTCTCCCAGTTCCAGGTTTCCCACGGGCTCCACATGGACCATTATGTCGAAGACGTCGGGAAGAACAGCCTTGATATTCGCTTCCACCTGAGCGGCAATGGTATGGGCGTCCCATACTTTCAGCGCCCCGTCCACTTCGATATCCAGATCGATATCGTAGAGGGTGTTGAGCTTCCGAATCCTGGCTCTGTGGGGATTCACAACCCCCTCTGTCTCGGCGGCCGCCTTGAACACGGTCCTGTACACCGAAGGATCGGCCACGCTGTCCATCAATTCCATGCTGGTTTCCATAAACAGACTCCAGGCGCTCTTCATGATCCAGAGGCTCAGCAGAAACCCCGTCAGCGAGTCGATGACGGGCATATGAAGGATATAGGTTCCCGTAAGACCCAGGAGTACGGCCAGGGAGAGATAGATATCATTCTGCATATTCTTTGCATCGGCGATGAGCATGGAGCTGCCGGCTTTCTTGCCCGCATGATGTTTGTAGAGAGTCAGAAATATCTTTCCCGCAATGGAAATACCCGTAACGGCCAGTGCGGTCCTGCCGGGTAGTTCCCGCAGTTCGCCGGAGAGAAAGTGCCTTCCCGCGGAGAGGAAAAGCTGGGCTCCCGCGAAGAAGATGATAAAAGAGAGTCCCTTGGTGGCGATGGTTTCGGCCCGGGTATGCCCCCAGGGATGCTCCTTGTCCGGAGGTTCATTGATAATCCGTGCCGTAAAAAGGGTAATAAGAGAGGTGAAAATATCAGTGGTGGAGTCAATGCCGTCGGCTATAACGGCCATGGAACCGCTCAGGATGCCGGCTCCCACCTTAAGTAAAGCCAGGAGCCCGTTGCCCAGAATACCAACCCAGGAAGCCCTTTTTATGATTTGTATTCTGCTGTTTTCTTTCATGTACTGAAGTACCAGTAGGCTTTTCCCGATTTGGGATTTACTCTCTGGATAGGATAGGGCGTCTCTCCCTTGTTTCTGTTCTTCAGCACGGTCTCCATAATCGCCCGCTTCTCATCCCCTCCCCGAAGCAGGAAGAGAACGTGATCGCAGCAGTTGAGAGCGGGGAGGGTCATGGTGACTCTGCGGTGATACGGTTCCATGGGAGCTTCCGCCTCAGTGGCGGTAACCAGAGAGGCATGTTCATTCAGTTCAGGAGAGCCCGGAAAAAGAGACGCCGTATGGCCGTCGTTGCCCATCCCCAGAAGAACCAGATCAAAACTGCCCTCTTTATCCAGGTAGTCATGGATGAAATCATTGTACTTTTTCGCCGCCTCTTCGGGGCTGAGGCTGCAGTCGGGTCTGTAGAGACGGGCGCCCGTTTCAGAGGCCAGGGCCTCCTTGAAGCTTTCCCGGATCATTTTATAGTTGCTGTCCTGGTGATCTTCGGGGACGCAGCGTTCGTCTCCGATGAAGAAGTCAACGTATTCCCAGGTGAAATCTCCGCTGTGATCCTTGAGGTAGCGGTAAATCCCGGCGGGGGTGCTGCCGCCGGAGAGCACGAGGGAACAGCGCTTTTTGTGAACGAGGCTGAGTTTGAGAATCGCCAGTATATGTTCCGCTACCTGTTTGCAGAACTGTTCATAGTTGTCATAAATCAGGGCACCTGCCATTTTTTAAATCTCCTAGACCTTATCCGGGGTATACCAGATTTTCTTTTTTAATTGAATTCAGAATTTCGTCCAGGAATTTTCTGGACTCCCAGGCCGCCATGGCTAGGTTCATGTCCAGATAGTTTCCGCAGTCCCGGGCTGCGGCTCCGGGGATATCCCCGTTGAACTCACTGATAAAGCGGAACATCCTTGTGACAAGGTCCACAATATCCTTTGATGCCAGATCTCCCTTGAGAAGAAGATAGCAGCCCGTACGGCATCCCATGGGACCGAAATAGATGACCCTGTCCTTCCACTGTTCGTCATTTCTGAGGAAGGTGGCTCCCAGATGCTCCAGGGCATGGAGAGGGGCGGTATCCATTACCGGCTCCCTGTTGGGCTCTTTCATTCTGATATCGAAGGTTGTAATCGTATCCGAACCCACTTTATCTTTGCGGGACACGTAGATCCCTCTCAAGAGGGTGTTGTGATCGATTGTAAAGCTGGGTATTTTATCCATCCGGCTGCTCCTGAAATACTGGTTTTATTGTCTTTCGAATGACTTGATGATTTTTTCCACTATGTCCAGAGAGTTACGGGCCGCAATGGGCAGGAACTCGTCAAAGGCCATATGATTGTCTTCATCACCCACCACATCGGAGATCGATCTGATGATCAGGAAGGGGGTTTCCATAAGATGGCAGGTCTGGGCTATGGCGGCGGCTTCCATTTCGGCGGCGGCTACACGGGGAAAAACCTCCCGGATTCGCTGAACCTGTTCCGGTCTGGATATAAAGGCATCTCCCGAAGCGATAATCCCTTCGATCATTCTGACTGACTCATCCCTGCACTGCAATCCTGCGGCGCAGCTCAGAAGGGCGGGATCGCCCCTGAATGTTTCGGGCATGCGGGGAATCTGTCCCGGCTTGTAACCGAAGACCTGGGCATCCGCATCATGATGAAGAACCTCCCGGGAGAGCACTATATCGCCGATATGAAGCTCTCTGTGAAAGCCTCCGGCCGAACCGGTATTCAGGATCTGACGGGGATTCCACTGGCGGATCATCAGAGCCGCGCCCACCGCCGCATTAACCTTGCCTATGCCGCACTGGAGTAGACAGACCGATTTTCCGTAAAGGGTTCCGGTATGATAGTTAAAGGGACCTATGGCCGTCTCTTTTCTATCTTTCAGAAGACGGATCATCCCCTCGGCTTCCTGTTCCATGGCGGCAATGATTCCGTAGTCTGTATTTTTCTCGATCTGACTCATAAGGGAGGCCCCTCCAGCAGGTTCATCTTCTTATTGATTATTGCATTGTGATCGCCCTTGGCAATTTCTTCAAGAACAATTTCTGATCGATCAGTCAGAATTTCCATCAAAGGCAGCTCTTCCGCCGAAAAACGGCCCAGAACCCAGGAGGATACGTCTCCCCGGGGAGGACGGGATATTCCGAAGCGGAGACGGTAGAACCCGTCTGTTCCCAGGTGCTGCTTTAAAGACCGGAGGCCGTTGTGACCGCCCAGTCCCCCTCCCTTGCGGAAGTGAAGGGTGCCGAAAGGAAGCTCCAGCTCATCATGGACCACAAGTATCTGTTCAGGCTCCAGACTGAAAAAATCCATGGCCTTTCTGGTGCCTTCGCCGATTTTATTCATATAACTGCCGGGCTTCAAAAGACGGATCTGCGGGCCGCCCAGGCACAGGGACGCCTGGCTTCCTCCGAATTTCTCACTCCAGTCCAGGCTGTGACGGCGTTCGAGGGCTTCAAGAATCAAAGTGCCTGCGTTATGGCGTGTATACCTGTACTGCCGTCCGGGATTTCCGGCGAACACGATCAGCTTAATATCAGTTTTCGAGGACAAGACGGATCTCCCTTTCCGTAAGATCGAAGTGCCGGAAAATGAGCCGGTCTCCTTCGGGAGGCATATCCTGCCTTTTTTCCCCCTCTTTTACAAGGGCTGTCAGTTCCCGTTTTTCATCTTTATTCCAGAGGGGAAGGGGAAGGGAGACAAGCTGGTGGCGGAGCATCTTGACCGAACGGTATTTCTTGTTCCAGAGAAAGCGGAAAAGAGCAGAGTTGTACCAGAACACCATCTCCTTCAGCTCTCCGGGCTCGGGGGGGATCAGGCTGTTGGCCGAGTTCAGGGTCATGAGACCCTCTCTGTCCAGAGAGAAGACGGGCCTGTGCCCGATAAAGCGATAGACGAGCTTGGCTTCCCCGTACTCCTCGGGTTTACGGCTCTGCTGCAGGGCGGAGATCTCGCCGCTCAGATAACGGCGGACAGGGTCGGAGGCAAAGGCCTTGAGCTCCTTTCCCGTTAACAGGGGCAGGCTCCCCGGGGAGGGGCTGTCCTGCACAAAGCGGCCGTTGTCTCCTGTCACCACTCCTAAAAGCCAGCGGCAATCTCCGGGCAGAGGACGAACCGTTCCCTTCTCGATTTTGTCGATAATACTTTGATCGACGGCGCTGCAGTGGCTGTTGATGATCTTGTCATTCTCCTGCCGGAAGCGTTTTAGAGGGAGTGTTTCACCCCGGGGGAGAACCTTCACTGTTCTCTGTTTCCCTTTCCGGATAAAGCGGCAGGAGAGGACCTCGCTGTATACCCCTTTGAACAGACGGCCCCACTCCCTGATCTCTTCGGGAGGCGCTTCGCTTAAGAGCAGCTTGCGGATATCCCTGTGGGCCTTTACATAGAAAAGGGCTTCGGGAAGAAGGAAGGCCGCCGCCGCTCCCGGGGGCATCTCTTCCACGGTTCTGGCCAGAAAGTAGGAGGCCGACTCTCCCGAGCAGATACGGGGATATCGACTCCTCAGCGCCTTCTTCTCTGTCTGTGAAAAATGGGCTCCCCAGGGCGGATTGGTCGCCGTCAGAGTCCCTGAGCTGAGATGCCAGCTGCCCGGGGACAGGCTGTCGCCCAGACTGACCGCCTCAAGGCTTGCGGGGACGGGAAAGCGGAGATAGAGGTTGAGGCGCGCCAGAAATACGGCCAGAGGATCTCGGTCCACGCCCCTTACGGTTGCAACCGAGCCTTTGAGTTCGGCAAAACGGCAGAGAAAAAGTCCCGATCCGCAGCAGGGATCAAAGAGCCTGCTGTGCTGTTTCAGCCGGGGACGGAGGAGGGCGTCCACCACAGGGCGGGGTGTGAACCATGAGCCGTGGCGGGACCTTTTTCCCTCCTGTCTGAGGCTCTGATAGATCAGCCCCGGCAGATCATACTCCTGCTGGAGACAGCGCTCCTCCTCCCTGAACAGGCGGACGCCAAGGGGTCTGATCCGCTCTGAGGGGGGGAGGGTCTCAAGAAAGTCTCTCAGCATCCCCTTTAGCTCATCCGGGGCGGCGCTTTCAAGAACTTTCTTTTCAAGGGAACCCGTCTCTCCCTCAAAAGAGGCCGGGGCGATGCCTTTTATCCTCAGATAGTCGAGGGCGAAGTAGAGAAGGGCCCCGGAAAGGGAGAGTCCCGTTTCCTTCAGGCGCCGGGACAGAGCTGTCAGCCGGACTGCGTTTTCAGGATGGCTTAACAGTTCCACAGGAAGAATCAGGCGGTGTGAGTTGAGTTTGTTGGCGCGGCTGGTGAGATCCCCGCTGCCGGAGCTTACAGACTCCTGTCGTCTTTTCCAGTTGCGGAGGGTATGGGGGCTTACGCTCAGACTGTCCGCTTTTTCCTGAAGTGTCATCTCATGGCATTCCGTATTCAGTTTTCCGGAGGAACATGGTATTCTTAATCCGGAGAGACGATTTTGATTCCCATTGTACCCTGTTTTGTCTCTCTTGTATCGCAAAAAGCCAAATTTACGGAGACTTTTCTTGTCAGTAATTCCCTATTATACAATCACATCGGAAGCCCGGAGCGAAGGTAAATCCCTTACTCTGAGGGCGTCCTGCAGCGGGACCCCGCCGGAACAGGGCCGTTTCCTCCTCTTTCCCGGAGCCCATCCCCTGCGTCTGAAATCACTGCGCAGAAGCCCTGCGGGGATACCGGTCCCGGACAGTCCCTCTCTGCCGGAGTCAATCAAATCTGATTCCGTGACTCTTGAGGTCAAAGGGATTTCCCGTGCCGCCCTTGTCAGGGGGGCGCATCTTATCGCCGAAGAGAGCGCCGCCTGCGAAGGGCAGAGGGCTCTTTTCCTCTGGAAGAAACAGCCTCCCGGTCAGGGAACGGTTTCTTTCACTCTCAGAGACGGGAGCGCCCTGATCCCGGAGGGGAAGGGCGATGTGAAGGGGAATGAGAAACTCTTTACCCTGATCAGCCGCAGACCCTTTCTTCAGATTCCCGGCAGCCTCTATACCATGGAGAGGGGAGGCCGGCAGGGCGAGGCTGTTCTGCTTATGGCCGAACCCTGGAGTTCGGAGGAGCAGAAAAAGATGCTGGCCCGGATGCGGAAGATCAGTAATTTTCCCGGGGAGGAAGCGGTCTTCTCCATGAATCTCAGAGTCAGGGGCGCCGTCCGTCTCCCTTCATCCCTTGACGGGAAGGATTTCGAAGGCGCCCTGCGCTGCGGCCCCTGGGCCCTTATGTCCCGTATTCATGACAGAGCCCTGACTCTGATTGAGAAAAGGAGCCGCTCGGAGGAGGGAATCGCCGAAGAGGAGCTTCCCGGAGTTCTTTCTCTTCCCTCCGGGCTCTGCGGGGAACTCTGCCGCAGTCTGATCAATGCGGATAAGCTCATACGCCGGGAAGGGCGGCTCTACAACCGCAGCGATGCTCCCGAAGATTTTCTTTCTCCCATGATCCGGGCCTGGCTCGAAGGGCTGGGAGACGCCGGATTCGAGGGGATCTCACTCAAGGAGGTCTTTCTTCCTGAGTCAAAGTTGACGGCCCTGAGGCACAGGGGACTGATCCGTGTCTTCGAAGGGTTCGTTGTCACGGAGCAGGCTCTCCGCAGGCGGGAAGAAGAGCTTTTTGCCGAACTTCCCCGGGAAAAGGATTTCACCCTTTCCGATATCAAGGGGATACAGGGACTCAGCCGCAGCCGCCTTCTTATCCTTCTGGAGGCCCTTGAAGAGGAGGGAAAGCTCCGTCGTGAAGGGGATGTGAGGCGGATTCTCCCGTGAAAGCGCTTCTCCTGCCCCTGCTTGTTCTCATCCTTGCCGCCTGTTCCGGGACTCCTCCCCGTATTCATAACAGCGACTGGATGCCCGTCTATACGAAGGATTTAAGCCGGGGAGGGATTTATGAGGAGCTGGATTTCTTTGTGCAGCTGGAGGATGAGGACGGCCTGGAGGATATCAGCGAAATCTCCATCCACAGAGACGACCGGGGCTGGGCCTGGAAGCTGAATCAGGAAAACTGGGTCAGCCTGTCAAAGGACGGAGAGAACTGGGTCGGAGCCAGCGGATTGTGCCGTGACGGGGGCATCCCCGACGGGGAGTACCGTCTGAAGGTCACCGACAGGAGCGGTCAGAGCGTGGAAAGTCTGTTTGAGTACACCAGCCCCGCTCTGGATACCGGAAGGATCCGTTTTCCCCATGCCGCTGCGGAGAAGGATGATCGTATACGGATAGACGGAGGGGGACGGGAGCCTCTGCTCCTCTGGTTCTACAGTGAAAAGGGAGACTTTCTCTACGAGCGCTATCTGTCTCCGGGCCTCTACTTAAGTAAAGATCTGGAAAAGAACAAGCAGAAGGAAAAGCCTCACTGGTTCATGATCTACTACAGGGACGAAGAAGGGGGCTACGGTCTGAAGAGCGGCCCCTTTCTGATCAATCCTCAGGTTTCAGCTTCTGTTTCAGCCACTTCAGGGGATTCTTGAAGAAACTGTATCCGAACTGCTGGGTGTACTGGGCCGCGGCGGCTTCCAGAGGGTACTCGGGACCGTACTTCTCTTTCAGATAGTGCCACTGTTTCACGATCCAGATATAGAGGTCTGATTCGGTTCGTCCCGGAAAGCGGGAAAGCAGGTTGGCCTCTATAATAATCCGGACTATGGGTTCGTAGAGATTTTCATACCATGAGCGGGCAGCCACCGGAAGGGGGATTTCATCCTCCTGATCCATATTGATAAAGTACTTGTGTCCCAGAATATGCTGGAGCATCTCTTCGTAACGGCCGGGAGCTGTGAAGTAGATGTCCCCCTCCTCAACGATGCCGTCCAGATCGGTTTTCAGTATCTGTTCCCTTTCATAGGCGATGACCGAATGCTTGAGATCAAGCATATTCATGCCCTGTTTGACCTCAAGATCCGTGGTCAGCTCGATGACTTCGGCGTCAATGGACCAGACTCCCTGGGCCTTGGCTACGGAAACACGGTGGTTTCCGTCCCTGACAAAGTACATGTCCCCTATTTTGTAGAGCTGAATAGGGGGCAGAATCACGTCATTCATATGAGCTTTGTCGATGCTTTCCCAGCGCTTGCGCAGATGTTCCTTTTTGGGAAGGAAGGCTGTGTTGAAATCACTGTAGCGGCCTTCACTGCCGGCGATATCCTCAATCTTGACGGTCTGCATCCCCTTGTAGCTCTCCGATTTGGTCTTTATCAGAGACTTTACATCGTAGAAGGAGAGAAGCTCCCTCTTCTCCGGCCGGAGGATGTTCATAATTGAATTGAACAGGGCCCTGGTCCGGGCCTTGTTGAAATCAGACGTGGCTTGAGAGTTGGCGGCGTTTTTATCCATTGTTCACCTCGAAATCAATCAGATAGTGGTCGTAGGTATTGATGACCGTCGTATCCTTGTACTGGGTCACCCTCTTGTCATTCAGCGAATAGAGATGTATGTGTCCGTGGAGCAGGTAGCGCGGTTTGAATTTATCCATAAACCAAAGGAAGGCTTTGAAGCCTATATGACAGGGATCTTCCTTGTCGTGGATTCCCCGGGGGGAGGCATGGGTCAGCAGGATATCCAGATAACGTCCGTGGCGGAACTTGTTCCACAACAGCCGCGGGATCATGCGGAACATCTTGAAGTACATCTGAAATTCGCTGTACTGATTGCTCCCCTTGTTGTACTTACGGCTTCCTCCGAGACCGGCTATAATCAGGTTTTTTCTTTTCAGATACCTGATCTTGTCACCGATGTAGACGGCGCCGAAGCTGTTCCTGTAGATATTCATCGAGCCTCCCGGGTTGTCGCCCATCAGGGGCCCTCTGGAGTTCTCTCCTTTCTTAAAGACCTCATAGCGCTTGAGGTTATGGTTTCCGAAAACGAAGTAGAGAGGCTTGTTCAAACTGCTGACGATAAAGCCGTAGTATTCAAGGGGAAGGTCTCCCGCCCCGAGAACCACATCCACGTCTCCGAAACGTTTTTTGATATTGGGAGAGTAGACCAGGGGATCCTTGTGATCGGCAACGGTGAGGATCTTCATGGATGCATCACTTCTTCAGGATCACCTTGTCGGCCCTGGCCAGAATATCCTGAAGCTTGGACTTGTCGATCAGTTCAATGGGCCGGGACTCGGTGAAATCCTTGGCCGCTCTGGTAAAGAGGGAGCTTGTAATCATAACCCCGCGGGAGGCTTTGAGCTTCTGGATCTCCTCCTGAAACTCTCTGACCTGGGGAGCGTCTATATTCTCGGTAATTCTGTAGAGGTTGATCAGTCTGGGCATTTTTTTGGTGTTTCGCCACTGGCCGGTCGTCTTTTCGGTGGCAATAATCTGACAGCCCCTCTTGGTCAGGGTCTGATCGCTGATACTCAGGTTCATCACCTCCATGATTTTGGTACAGAGGTTCATAAAGTCCTGGTTGGAAGAGGTCAGATAGTCCTTCATGCGGTCGTCTTCCCGCAGATCCTGGAACTGACTGAGCTTTTCGGCGACATCCTTGAAGGACTGTTTCTTGCTGTAGATGGCTTCCCACTGTTCAATGGCCCTGTCTATATTCCGTCTCTTCTCATGGCACATGGCCAGATAGTAGCGGGCGAAGAGAACGGAATCCTCACCGCTTTCGACGGTCAGCTTGATCGCTCTTTCCAGTTCGGTCACGGCCTTGTCATAGTTCTTGACGGCGATGTAGCAGATTCCCCGCTCAATCAGAGCCTTCACTTTGTATTCACTGTCTTTCTGGGCCTGTTCAAAGGACTGGATGGCGCTTGTAAAGTTCTGGGACTCTTTATGCATTTTTCCTAGGAAAAAATGGGCCTTGTAGTTATCCGGCCGCAGCTTGAGGGCCTTTGACAGGATAATCTTGGCATCGTTGTAGCGTTTCCCCTTGTAGAGGAGGGTCCCCAGGGCGAAGTGGGCCTCCGAGTTGCGGGGATCCATGTCTATGGCTTTCTTGTAATACTGGGCCGCCTGTGTATTTTTACCCCTTTTTTCAAAGAGGACCCCCGCATGATGGTAATAGTCCGGGTTGTAGGGCTCCATCTTGATCAGGAGGAGGTATTCTTTGAGGGCTTCTTCGGGAAAGTTAAACTGATCAAAGAGCCGGGCGAAACGAGCGCGGAACTCATTTTCCTTGCAGTAGCCCTGGAAGTCGTTGATATTGCTGACCGTCTTCATCTCCATCAGCGCCAGTTCGGCCTTGCCGTCCTGCTCAAGAGCCTGAGCCAGAAGATAGTGAGCCTCGCTGTTTCTCGGTTCTTTACCAATTATGGCTTTTGCAGCGCGTATAGCCTGAGCATTCTTGTTCTGTTTTACCAGACCTGCCAGGGAGGCCACTTTTTTGGGCGCAATGATCGAACGTATGATAAAAAAGGTAAATACCGCCACTGCCGTGCCGAAAACTATAATAAGCGCGATGATAATACTCATGGATTCTCCGAAAAAGAAACGGTCCCCTATAGAGCTCTCAGGTTCTATGGAAAAGGAGCGTTTTTTTCTGTATGTTAATAATCTAAACAGTTTCAATGAATCTGTCAAACCGAAGGGGGCTAGGGAAACAGCATGAGAATAAGGGGCATGATCGCCATTTTCCTCCTTATCGGGACATCCCTGCTCTCGGCGTCCGACTTCTATGAACAGGGATTGAAGGATTTCCGGGAAGGCCGGGAAGAATCGGCTGTCGCCAATCTGAGGAAAGCTCTGGAAACAGACCTTTCAAACGACGGGGCCTGTCTCTATCTGGGAATTATCTACCAGGGGATAGGCAATGCATCCCTGGCTGAAGAGTACTATGTAAGAGGCCGGGAAATCCAGGGCCTCAGTTATCAGAATCTCAGTTTTAATCTGGCAAATCTCTATGCCAACCAGCAGCGTTTCGAAGAGGCCGATCAACTCTATGAGCAACTGATAAAAACCCCCGGAGAGCTCAGAGCTTCGGCATTGCTGAACCGGGCGAACCTTTCTGTGAACTCCGAATCCTATCAGCAGGCTATCGATCTCTATCTGGAGTACCTTCTGGAGGAGCCTGACAGTTCTCAGCGTCCTCAGATAGAACAGATGATCAGTCTGCTTCAGGCAGCTCTGGACAGAGTGGAACAGCAAAAACTCGCGGAAGAGGAGAGGCTCAGGCAGGAAGCCGAAGCCGCCCGTCTGGCAGAAGAAGCCGAGCAGCAGCGTCTGGCGGAAGTACAGAGACAGAAGGAGCTGGAAGAACAACGCCGGCTGGAAGAGGAGGCCCGACAAAAGGCCCTTCTTGAAGATATCTTAAGCAGTCTCAGCGACTCTGGTGATGAAACGGAAAACCTGACAGCCGAGAGTGAAGAGGTGAAAGAAGTTTTTGAGGAGTCGGATCTGGATGACTAGAGCAGAAGCCGCTCCTTCGATGGAGCTTTAGCAGCACTGTGAGGGCCCCGCGGGGCGGGACTCCCGGATCACCTGCTCAGCAGGAGGTCGTTTACTAATGAGAGGAAATATGGACAGACGAAACGCAATGATCATCGGAGGCTCGGCCCTCCTTATTCTGTTACTGGGGCTTTTGGCCTTTTTTATTCTGAAATCACCCGGGGGGGGAACACCGGTCCCCGCCGAAGATCCGGGCGCCGCCAAGAGGGGCAACATCATGACCCTCGCAGAGGACTATATGGATCAGCACGAGTATCAGAGGGCTCTGGACCTTCTGGACGGTCTCCTGATCGAGGATGCCAACGACCAGGAGGTCAGGGATCTTCGGGATAGGATTATCCAGGCCAAAAAGGCCTGGGAAGACGAATTGAAGCAAGCCGAGCTGGAACAGCTGGAACAGCAGAACCGGGAACTGAGGGACAGCCTCGATCAGCTGGGAGACTCTCTGCAGAACCAGGACAGCGGAGGAAGCCCGGGCTTGAGTGCCGAAATGCTGGCCCGGGAACGAGAGCTGCAGAGGCAGAGAGAGGAAGAGGAGGCCCGCCGTCTGGAGGAGCAACGCAGGGAGCAGGAGCTGCAGCGCAAGGTAGAGTCCCTGGTGCAGCAGGGGGAAGAGGCTCTGGATGACGGGGACTACGACAGCGCCCTGGAGATGGCCAGACAGGCCCTTCTTCTCGATCCGACCTCTGCAAGAGCGTCAGGTCTCAAGCGTAAGGCCGAACAGGCCAGACGGGATGCTGAGTCAGAAGCCGAGAGGCTTGCCAGAGAGGAGCTCGATAAGAAAATCACCGGCCTCTATGAAGAGGGAAGGGATGCTTTGAAGCGGGAGGCCTGGCCCGTAGCCGAGTCCAGGGGGAAAGAGATTATCTCCCTGAATGATCAGGACGCCAGGGGCTATACCCTGGCCGGACAGGCCCAGTACAGGGGAAATCCCGACTCCTCGGCGGCCAGAGCTACGGCCCGGGATCATCTGAGAAAGGCCCTGCAGTTGGATCCTGCGGTCTGGGAGAATATGGTCACCCTGGGAGATATCGCTGCCAAAGACGGTGATCTTCAGGGCGGTATCGATTACTACAAGAAGGCGGTGGGTCTGAACAGCAGGGACGCTCAGCTCTTCTATGAACTGGGAAAGATGCAGTACCGTGCCCGGCAGTACTCGGATGCCCTGGTTTCCTTCAAGAAGTGCGAGGCCATCGATCCTGCGCTTAAGGGCAACTATTTTGCCATGGGACTGACCAATCTCAAGCTGGGGCGGGATGCCGATGCCCTTGCCTCCATGAAGCTGAGTATCAAATACCGTCCCGACCATGCCGCCTCCTACTGGGAAGCCGGAAAGCTCTCCCTCTCCCAGGGGGTCGTATCAGGTGCGGTCAGCTATTTCAGAAAGGCCACGGAACTGAAGCCCTCGGAAGGAAAGTACTTCCGGAGCCTGGGTGCGGCCTACTACAGCAACGGCGACTACAGCGCCGCCATAAGCGCCTATGAGAAAGCGGCCTCTCTGGAACCCCAGAACGGGGATATCCATCAGAATATGGCCCTTATCTATCAGGCTATGGGCGATCCCTCATCCGCACTGAACGCGGCGGCTCAGGCCATAAGGATCGATCCCTCCAACAGCCGTTATATCTACACCATGGGTGAGATCTCCGAGGCCCTGGGAATGGAGGATCAGGCGGTCCTCTCCTATCAGCAGGCCATTGCCGCGGATCCCGAGTATGTGAAGCCCCGCATCAATCTATCGGTGATCTTTGACGCCCGGGAGGACTATGTCCAGGCCTTAAGCTACCTGAAGGAAGCGGAGAAACTGGATCCCGGCTCCCCTGTGGTCTACAACAACCTTGGAAATGTCTTCCTTCATATGGAGGAGTATGACGGGGCCGTCGCCAGTTATGAAAAGGCCCTGAAGTTCTCTCCCCAGGACGGAAACATCCAGTTCAACCTGTCCAAGGCCTATCTGGAGATTCAGGAGAACGCCAAAGCGGAGCAGGTCCTCAAGCAGGTCATTAAACTGACCCCCTCCAACTGGGAAGCCTGGGATGTCCTGGCCAACGTCCAGTTCACCCTGGGCAAGAAGGACGAAGCAGAAGCCACGGTGGCCTCCCTTTTAAAGAAGAATCCCGACTACGAGGGCCGGGAAGCCCTGGAGGCTCTGGTCCGCTGATCCTGTCAGCTGTCTCCATCTGCTATAATTGCAACCGTCCATGATGCAGTAGTGCATTGACCTGTGTACGCCGTTTTGCATCATGAGACGGTCCCGGATCCTCCGTTTTAAGGAAAAGCAGCATTGAAAGAGCTCTGTTCCCGGTTTTCGCCTTGCCGTTAAAGTTGGAACGGATATTGCATGTACCGTATGTAATCAAATCATGCGGAGCCGCTCAAGGCTGTGCAATAACAAAAAAGGAGTCTTTATGGATAACAGCGTTTCCGTACAGTCCAAACCGAAAAACCTACAAGGCAGTTTTCTGTGGCGTTTTTCCAAGAAATTCAATTTTGCTGCCGACAAGATCATTCCCGAATCCTTTGTATTCGCGCTGGTTCTTACGGCTATCGTATTTCTGCTTGCCATCTTTTTAACCGATTCCGGTGTGATGGATGTCATCGGCTACTGGTACGGCGGACTGTGGTCCATGATCGGTTTCGCCTTCCAGATGACGATTATGGTTGTTCTCACCAGTATGGCCGCCAAGTCTCCCCAGCTGGAGAAGGTGCTTTCCAGGATCGCTGCGCTGCCCAAGACGGCCGCCGGCGCCTACGCCCTGCTGATCATCTTCGGAACCATTGCCAGCTGGATCAACTGGGCCTTCGGTACCATCCTGACTCCCGTTCTGGCCATGTATCTGTCCAAGAACCTCAAGAAGCTGCATTTCCCCCTGATGGTTGCCGCCGGATATGCCACCATGGTCATGGTTCAGCCCATCTGTCCCAGTATCTCAGCCGTAGCCCTTCTGGCCTCGCCCGATCACTTTATGGTGGATCAGATAGGCGTGCTTCCCGTATCCTCTACGGCCTTCAATCCCCTGGGATTGATCATGGTTGCCGTTCTTTTTCTTGTCACCCTGTTTGTCACCATCAAAACAACTCCCCCCGACGAGGACGTGATCAGTTTTGAGGGCGAAATCAATATCGGTTCCGAGGCCAAAGATTCCAGTGGCGCCACTCCCGCCGATAAGATGAACAACAGCCGGATCATGCTGGGACTCTTCTCCCTGATCGGTCTGGTCTATGTGGTCTATCACTTTGCAACAGGCAACGGGCTGAGTCTGAACTTCATAATCTTCCTCTTCCTTCTGGCTGACCTGATTCTCTACAAGACTCCCAAGAGATTTGTTGACGCCGTGAAGGACAATATGCATCTGGCCGCGAACGTCATGATTCAGTTCCCCTTCTACGGTGGAATTATGGGTGTTATGGCCTCTTCCGGGCTGACCGGCGTTCTCGCCGGCGGCCTTGTTCTCCTCTCCAGCGAGAAGACCATCTACTGGGCTTCCTATCTGTCCGCTTCCATCGTCAACCTTTTTGTTCCCTCCCAGGGTGGACAGTGGATCGTTCAGGGGCCCATCCTCGTGGAAGCCGCTCAGTCTTTCAATGCCCATATGCCTTCCATCGTCACCGCCTTTATGCTGGGTGATGAGGCCACAAACCTGATCCAGCCCCTGTATATTATTCCCGCACTGGCGCTGGTGGACATCAAGCTGAAGAAGGTCTGGGGATTTATGGCGTTTATCTGGTTCATGTGGTTCGTGGCAACAACGATAGGTCTGATTGTCCTCCCCATGATCCTCGGTCATTAGAATGAGACTGTAAATAATGAGAAAGGCTTGTCCGGTGACCCTGCCGGGACAAGCCTTTTTTTTTGTCCTGAAAAGAGTTAGTCTTATGGCCTCTGCAGGATTGTTCCCGGGGTTTTTACTTCACAAATCAGATTTATAAGATTAAAATATCCTATGCAAAAATCCGATTCATCTCTCAATATTTCATTGGACGGAGAGCTTTCCCAAAGATTCCGTTCCTGCTGTAAGAACGCTAAAATATCTGACTCAGCCATGGTCGACAAGTTGCTTAAGAGCTATGAGCTTTATAAAAGCCAGGCGATGGAAACCTTTGCCATAGGGGATGCCATCGGATACGGTGTCTACCTGATCGATCATAATGAAATTATTCTTGAAGCCAATAAAACCTATGAAGAGCTTACGGGGTTGTGGGAGAAAGAGTATAAGGGGAGAAGCGTCCAGGAAGTTCTGGACAAGCTTTTTAAAAATGCCCGGGCCGTGGCCGTGGAGGCTCTCAGGAGCGGGAAGAAGACCGAAGGGCTGGGCAGGCCGTCCCGTACGGACAGAGAGTTACTGGTGACCTCCGTTCCCATAAGGGGTAAGAATGGAAAAGTCTCCTCTGTGCTGACTGTTTTGAGGGATGTGACCGAGCAGATGACGCTTCAGAAGAATCTGAACCGGAATCTGGAAAAGACAGAGATCTATGAGCATGAGCTGAACTACTATCGATCCCAGGAATCTCAGGCCCGACTGCTTATCGGCAGCAGCCCCAGAATGGAAGATATCAAAAACCTCATAACACAGGTCGCACCCGTGGATACGACCGTTCTAATTACCGGCGAAACCGGGGTCGGGAAGGAAGTCGTCTCCCGGGAGCTTCATATGAGAAGCGGCAGGAAGGACTATCCCTATATCCGGGTCAACTGCGCCGCCATTCCCGAAGCCCTGATGGAGAGTGAACTTTTCGGATACGAGAAAGGGGCCTTTACGGGCGCTGACAACAAGAGAAAGCTGGGTTTTTTTGAAATGGCCAACCACGGGACCATCCTTCTGGATGAGATCGGGGAGATTCCCCTTCCCCTGCAGTCGAAGCTTCTGCGGGTCATTCAGGAGAAGGAGTTGCGGCGACTGGGAGGAACCAAAGCCATTCCCGTTGATATCAGGATTCTGGCGGCCACGAACAAGGATCTTAAGGAGGAGGTCAAAGGCGGACGATTCAGAAGCGACCTGTTTTACCGTCTCTGCGTTATCCCTGTGGAAGTTCCGCCTCTGAGAGAGAGGCTTCCG
This sequence comes from Oceanispirochaeta sp., assembly GCA_963556075.3. Lineage (GTDB taxonomy): Bacteria > Spirochaetota > Spirochaetia > DSM-2461 > DSM-2461 > Oceanispirochaeta. Next base: position 2,688,714 of record CAUVYB020000002.1, read on the forward strand.
GATATCCAGGTTCTGGCCGAGCATTTTATCGACCGCTACAACCGCATGTATCTGAAAAATAAAAGAATGAGTCATGCCGCCCTGCTGAGACTGACCCATTACAACTGGCCGGGCAATGTGAGGGAACTTGAGAATATCATAGAGAGGCTTGTGGTTATAACGAAAGAGGATGAGATCGATGAGGCTGTGGTCTCATCGGTGGTTGGAATGCCCGAAAACCCTCTGGTAAACAGCCTTATGTCGTCAGGGGGAATGAGGCTCAAGGAGGCCGTTGCCGCTCTGGAGTCCCGGATGATAGAGACGGCTCTCAGGGAGACAGGGAGTTCCTACAGAGCCGCTGAAAAACTGGGAATGGATCAGTCTACGATTATTCGCAAGGCCAGGAAGCTGGGCATTAAAGACTGGAAGGATTCATCCGAAGGATAAAGGCCCGCCGGGATGAAGAGCGCGTCACTCCATCCCGACGGACCATGGGGGCTCAGGCGTAGTAACGGCAGGCTTTCAGCTGGTGAACCAGCTTCTTCAGGAATTTTTCTTTTACACCGTCTTTGGTTTTCTCATCATAATCGAAAAAACCCTTTCCGGACTTGAATCCCAGATGGCCTTCATTGACCTTCTGTTTCATCAGCTCATTGGCCTGACGGCTGTTATCCATGACAGCCAGCAGATTGTCTCCCACGGTCTTCCATATATCCAGTCCTCCGAAATCCGCTATTTCAAGCTGACCTGTGGTAGCGTAGCGGAAGGCGGGACCGAACATCAGGGCTTTGTCGATGTCTTCAGGCTCGGCGGCACCCATCTCAATCAGAGAAAAGACCTCCCGGGCCACGGCCTGTTGAATCCGGTTCGCCAGGAGTCCGGGAATATCCTTCAGGACCTTAACCGGCTGTTTCCCTATGGAGATGTAAAGGGTCCGGACCTCCTCGAAAGTCTTCTCCGGCATATTGCCGAAGAAAGAGAGCTCCGCAATGGGCATGATATGACCGGGGTTGTACCAGTGGCAGACCATGACTTTTTTCTTTCTCTCTGCAGGGATAAGGGCCGCCATCTCCATCAGTTTAAGGCTTGAGGTATTGCTGGCGATCACCGTATGATCGGGACAGATCTCATCAAGGCTTTTAAAGACATTCTGTTTGATTTCCATGACTTCGGGGGTCGCTTCGATCACGTAGTCCCTGTCCTTCATGGCCTCTTCAAGATCGTCGAAAAGGAATATCCTGTCCAGAATGGCAGGGATTTCGGACGTTTTGATCAGCTCTTCACCGGCAAGAAGAGTCAGTTCGCTTTCAATGGTCTTCAGGGCTGAGTTCCGAACGGCATCGGCAGGTTCGAAGACATTGACCTGATAGCCATGCATGGCAAAGGCTTCGGCAATACCATGTCCCATGGTTCCCGCACCGAGAACTCCTATCTTTGTGATCATCAGGCCCTCCTGAGAGAAAGGATCTCTCTGGCTTCATCGGGAGTGGCGGGCTCTTTATTGGCTTCCACGACCATTCTGGCGGTCCGTTCGACAAACTCGCTATTGGACCGGGCCAGTCTGTCTTTGGCATACAGAACATTGTCCTCCATACCGACCCTCACATGTCCGTCCATGGCCAGAGCGGTCATAAGAACGGGAAGATGGCCCCGTCCAATCCCCAGGGCGGACCATGTATGACCCTCGGGCATTATGCTTTTCAGGTAAACCAGGTTTTCAACGGTGGCAGTGGAGCCTCCGGCAGCCCCCAGAACAAACTGGAAATGGAGAGGGGCCTCAAGAAATCCCTTTTTCAGGTAGTAGAGGGCATTGTAGAGCATACCGGCGTCAAAGACCTCAATTTCAGGTTTTATACCGTTTTCCTTCATTGTGGTGGCCAGCTGCTCCAGAAACTTGGGATGGTTTATAAACAGGCTGTTGTGCATCCAGTTCATGGTACCGGCATCGAAGGAGGCCATCTCGGGCTTCAATTCGATCAGATGCGCCATTCTTGTTTCGTCAGTGGCGTTCAAATCGCCTGAAGTGGTCAGGTTCAGTACGATATCGCATCTGTCCCGGATACGGGTGACGGTCTCCTTGAACTTCTCTTTATCCATGGTTCCCCTGCCTGCGTCATCTCTCATATGAAGGTGGGCGATGGCGGCTCCCGATTTCCAGCACGCAACGACATCGTCTGCAATTTCCGCGGGAGTGAGTGGAATGGCGGGATTATGTTCCTTGGTGGGCCATGCTCCTGTAGGGGCAACTGTGATTATGGTTTTCTGTGATAGTGAACCCATTTCTAATCTCCTTAATTATTTTTTTTTCTCTGATTACCATGCAAATACTGTGCCTGATTTTTTTTCCGTTTTTTTCTCTCCCGAAGGGGAGAAAAGGCTCAGGAGAGAGCTGTTTTTCACGGCTTTAATGCAGAAAAGCATTGCTCTGTAATGCAATTGTGGCCTCCGGCTCTCTCCGGTCAGAGGCACAGAGGCCTGCCATGTCATTGCTAAAGCTCGTACTCTTTGCAGTCCGGATCGACCAGGATTGCGGCCTGAGTCTGTTCCTGAATCCATTCGGGAGTCGCAGGGGCAAAATACTCCTTAAGGATGAAGTTCCCGTCCCTGATTTCAAACAGTCCGAGATCGGTGACAATGCAGTCCACCTCTCCCTGAGCTGTCAGGGGAAGGGTACAGCGCTCTACCATTTTGGATTTGCCGTTTTTATCAAAATGCACTGTCGCCGCAATAACTTTCCTGGCCCCCGTGAGAAGATCCATGGCTCCTCCCATTCCCGGCACCATCTTTCCGGGAATCATGTAGTTGGCAAGGTTGCCTTCCCGATCGGCTTCAAGCACTCCCAGTACGGTGTAGTCCAGATGCCCTCCCCTGATGATGCCGAACGATGTGGCCGAGTCGAAGTACGCTCCTCCCGGAAGAATGCTTACAGGGACGCCCCCCGCGTTGACCAGATCGGGGTTCAGGTTCTCTTCATCCGGTTCCGGTCCCAAACCGAGAAATCCGTTCTCTGACTGAAGGACAATATCCACATCCTCGGGAATGTAATTCCCTACCAGAGTGGGAAGACCTATACCCAGGTTGACGAAGTCGCCATCGTCGAAAAGGCGGGCGATTCTCTTGGCAATTTTCGTTTTATCCGCTTTGTATTCCATTACTCGTTGACCCCTTTGACGATGTAGTCCACAAAAATTCCCGGTGTGACAATGGTTTCCGGATCCAGCTCCCCGATCTCCACGAGCTCATCGGCTTCTACGATAACGGTCTTTCCGGCCATGGCCATAAGAGGAGCAAAGTTACGGGCCGATGCCGAGTAGGTCAGGTTGCCGGCTCTGTCGGCCTTTGAGGCTCTGATCAGGGTGATATCGCCTTTGATGGGTGTTTCAACCAGATACTTCTTTCCCTCTATGACCAGGGTCTGCTTGTTCTCCTCCACGGCGGTTCCCACGCCTGTCGGGGTAAGGACCCCTCCCAGGCCGGTGCCGCCTGCTCTGATTCGTTCGGCCAGGGTCCCCTGGGGGACCAGTTCCACCTCGGCCTCTCCTTCAACCATCTGGCGCTGGGTCTCCTTATTCAGCCCGATATGGCTGGCCACATACCTGCTGAACTGTTTGGCCAGCACATTGGGAGCCACCCCGGTGGCCCTGGACTCATCTCCCAGGTAGAGGGCGTTGTCGCTGCAGACAAGGGTCATCTCTTTTTTACCGCTGGTTTTAAGGGCGTTGAGAAGCCCCCGGGGAGAGCCGACGCCCATAAAGCCGGAGACAAGAAGAGTGTCTCCATCACTGATCCTGGCAACGGCGTCCTCCGCTGATATGACAGGTTTCTTTTTCATCAGTTCTCCTCCATCTCGATGCACAGAGAGGTCCCCATTCCGCCGCCGATGCAGAGTGTGGCAAGGCCCTTCCGGGAGTTTCTTTTTTTCATGGCATGGATCAGGGTGGTTAATATTCTGGCTCCGGAACAGCCTACGGGGTGGCCCAGGGCTATGGCACCGCCGTTTACATTGACCTTTGTGCTGTCCAGCTCCAGGTCGCCCACAACCGCCAGGGATTGGGCTGCGAAGGCCTCATTGGCCTCCACCAGGTCCAGATCCTCGACGCTCCAGCCTGCCATTGCGAGGGCTTTGTTTGAGGCGGGGGCGGGGCCGTATCCCATAATGGCGGGATCCACGCCCATGGAAGCGTAGCCTTTGATTGTCGCCAGAACGGGCACCTTGTTGGCTTCGGCCCACTCTCTCGTGCTGACGACGATAACGGCGGCGCCGTCGTTGATCCCCGATGCGTTTCCTGCGGTTACGCTGCCGCCTTTCTTGAAGGCGGCTCTGAGCCCGGCCAGTTTCTCAGGGCTGGTCATTCGTGGATGTTCGTCGGTGTCGAAAACTAGCGCCTCCCCTTTGCGTCGGGGGATGGAGACGGGGACGATCTCGTCCCTGAAGGCTCCCTCTTCGATGGCTCTGGCGGCTTTGATCTGGCTTTCAAGGGCAAAGGCATCCTGCGCCTCTCTGCTGAGCTCCCATTTTTCTGCGATGTTCTCTGCGGTGATCCCCATGTGGTAGTCGTTGAAAGAGTCCCATAGAGCATCGTTGATCATGGAATCTATCAGGCTTGTGTTCCCCATCTTCTGGCCCCAACGGGTGCCGGGGGCGAGAAAGGGAGCCTGGCTCATATTTTCAGTACCGCCGCATACAATACACTCGGCATCTCCGGCCTTGATAATCTGGGCCGCCAGACTGACGGAACGCAGTCCTGAACCGCAGACCTTGTTAAGGGTCATGGCGGGGGTGGTGTCCGGAAGTCCGGCTTTGATCGCCACCTGTCTGGCCACATTCTGACCCTGACCGGCGGACAGCACATTGCCCAGAATGACTTCATCCACCTGTTCGGGGGCAATCCCTGTTTTCTGAAGTATTTCTTTGACAAGAAGGGTTCCAAGCTCTACGGCGGAAACATCTTTCAGGGACCCTCCGAAGGATCCGATGGCCGTTCTCAGTGCACCGGTAATCACGATATCTGACATAATAATCTCCTTAAATTTTACTTTTAAGAAGTTACGATGCAATATCTATACCAATTTCGGAGAAAGAGAGTTCCCGGAATACAGGGTCCGGCGCGAGAGATTTTCAGTCTCTTACCAGTCGTTTCCGAATCTAGACCAGCCGGCCCACCAGGCCGTAGAGCTCGTCCCGGCTCAGGCGGAACCAGAGAAGCCGGCCGTGGGGACAGCGGGGATTCTCCAGGCTCAAAGCCCCTGTCAGGAGCTCAAGGGCCGCAGAGGGATCTATGGGGTCTCCCTCCTTGATGGCATTGCGGCAGCTCATGGTGGCATACAGTTCCTTCTGCAGTTCCGCAGGGCTTCCCTTGCGGCATTTGAGAAAGTCGGCGATATCTTCCTCCATGGAAAGGGCCGCCCGGGGCAGGGCCTTGATCTCCCACATCCCGTCAGGTCCGGGACCGAATGCGATCCCCAGCTCTTCAAAGAGAGCCCGGTGGGCCTCCATAAAGCGGACTTCCTCCTCTCCGGCTTCAAAGGCATAGGGAATCAGCAGATCCTGCCGGACGGGAGGCTCATTGCGGTAGCGGTTGTAGAGTATCTTTTCGTGAGCGGCGTGCTGGTCCACGATGTAGAGGGCGTCCCCCAGCTCGGCCAGGAGGAAGACTCCCATGATCTGCCCCATATAGCGGATACTGTCCCTGCTGACATGGGTCGGAGGAGCAGGGGCTGCTGCCGTTCTCTCTGTCTGCAGGGGGATTGAAGGAGGCTGAAGCTCGCTCCGGAGCGGGGCGGTTTCCCGGACCAGTTCGCTAAACCGTCTGGTCTGGGCTTCGGGTGTGGCCGGATAGGAGCGCTGAGGATGCGGGCCGTTCTGAAAACGGGGCCCCCCTTCGGTCCGGGGCCGCCAGTCTATCCGCGCTTTGGCCGCCGCAGGGGGAGCAGGAGGTGCTCCGACTGAGGCCCGTCCCAGTCCTTCCAGATCCTGAGGTGACGCATCGGGCAGGGCGGCTGCGGGAAACACGTGGCGGAACTCCCGGAGAAAGTCTTTGATCAGACTGACAAGCTCATGGTGAATGACTCCCTGGTTCCGAAAACGGGCCTCCCTTTTGGCGGGATGGATGTTGAAGTCCACCAGGGCGGGATCCACATCCAGAAAGGCAAAGCAGACCGGAAAAACTCCGCCGGGAAGGAGCTCATCGTAACCGTACTGCATGGCCTGCACAAAGGCGTATTCGTCTATCCTTCTATTGTTGGCAAACACCTGCATATAACGGCGGTCTCCCCGGTTCCATTCGGGCCGTCCGGCTATAATCGTGATCTTTGTCCCGTCGATCTCGGTCTTTCTCTCTTCCATCATTCCCGAAGGACAGGCATCGCCGTAGGCGGCGCAGACCCGTTCCTTCAGAGAGGAGGGGGGCAGTACGGTCCTGATCTTGCCGTTCATGGAGAGCTGGAAGTGGATGTCGGGAAAGGGGAGGGCCTTTTCCAGAAAGGTTTTACGGCAGAGGGTGCCCTCCGAAGCCGGACGCTTCAGAAATTTGCGCCGGGCGGGAATGGAGTAGAAGAGGTCAGCCGCATCCACGACGGTTCCCGCGCCGCCCCGCCAGGGGACGGGATCGGTCAGGCGGCCGTCATGGATGGTGAGCTTATGGCTCTCTCCTTCGAAGGTTGAGATGATTTCAAGGCGGCTGCTGGCGGCAATGCTGGACAGGGCCTCACCCCTGAAACCGAGGCTTCGTATGGACATCAGATCATCTTCGGTCTCGATTTTGCTCGTAGCGTGGGGAAGGCAGCAGAGCTTCATGTCCTCTCCGCTCATCCCCCGGCCGTTGTCCACCAGGCGGATTCGGTCGATACCGCCGCCCTCAAGAAACAGGTCCAGCCGTGTCGAGCCGGCATCGATGGCGTTGTCCATCAGCTCTCTGACAATGGAATTGGGGCGGTCGATCACCTCTCCCGCCGCTATTTTACGGGCGACCTGTTCCGCCAGGACCCTGACCTGTGCACACATACTCTCTCTCCTTCAGGGAATGAATCCCTATGGGCCTCATCCCGCCGAAATTACCGAATGAGTACAAGCTATCAGAAAGTCAGTTCCAGTTCCAGACCCAGTTCGAACCCGTTCTGGTAGACATCCTGCTTGCCTCCCAGTCCCAGAGCCATCCAGCCGCTGATCGAGCCCAGTTCGGTGATCACCAGTTTGGATTGATGACGCATCACCGTATCGTAGGTGGTATCGTCCCAGGATTCGTCATCGAAATAACCGGTGAACGTCAGGCTCTCCTCATGTTCCATATGGGCCGGTTTCATAACCAGATACTTTACAAAGGGGAATTTTACATAGGGCATTTCCGCCTCCTGCCAGCCGAACTTGATGGCAAGGTCGTCCTGTGTGTATTCACCGGTCCATTTTCTCGTATAGCTGTTCTCCAGAGTCAGACTCCAGCTCTTCTCGCCGGCCAGGGTGATGTAGTTCTGATAGACCAGTTCCTCCGGTTCGGGTGTCCACATATCATAGCCTCCCAGGACGATCTGGAAGGAGCTGGAAATCTCATCGGTAGCGTAGAAGTCGAAGGTCGGATAGCGTCCCCAGGAACCGAAGAGGTTGACCGCCGTCTGGACCAGCTGGAAGTTCCAGTCGTGCTGTATATAGCTGGAGTCCTCATTGCAGTAATACTCTCGTTCAATGGAAACATCCACTCCCGAGGGAACAAAGAGATCCTGTATGCTGGAGCCCGTCTGGCGGTTGATCTTGAAATAGAGCCGGGGTTTGTACACGGCGTCATCGGTTTCTGTCAGGGTCTCCTCAAACTCATCCAGGTTCCTGTGTCCGAAGATCTCGTAAAAGGGGATGTAGTGGGTGAGGGGAAACTGACTTTCCAGGGAGGTAAACAGAGTATTCATGTCGTCGGAGAACCCGTTGTAACTGTCGGGGTAGACCGTCTGGCTCAGGTCTCTTCTGTAACCGGGGGTTATGGTCCAGGGGGTGTTGAGCCCTTCCAGCCTGATAGGGAGGGAGCTGTCCGATACCCACTGGTTCTCCTGTTCCCAGTTGCTCTCCTGGCTGGCGTCGTACCCCAGTTCAACTTTCCATTCCAGCCCCACGGGGTCGGGACGGCGGGAGAGAGAGAGGGAGGAGTACCCTTCTCTGTTGTCCACATCATCCTGATTGTCCAGACGTTTGATGTATTTGAAGTCCCGGCTCCAGTCGCTCACATAATCGCTTGAATCGGAGCTCCACTCCGAGGTCTGATAGAGATCCATGGCATAGCGGATATTCATTTCCTCCCCCGGATTCAGAGAGAGCCATCCTCCCCAGCCCTGGGTGATGGATTCTTCCGTTGTGGAGACGCTGGTATCCGCTTCCAGACTCAGGATGCGGAAGGGGGAGATATGGATGGTATCGCAGCGGCTCATGGTATCGTCCCCGGGATCAAAGGAGCGTGTATACTCATCCTGTACCCAGCCCCAGCGCGACTGGGAGGGGAAACGGATAAGATGTCCCCCCGCATAACTTGTCGCGCTGTCTGCCCAGATCATCTCAAAATCACCCTCCAGGCGGACATTCATAAGGTCCACCCCGCTGGAGAGCTGGCTTTCGATACGCTGCGATTCCTGATCGAAGTAGCTGTCGGAGGTCCAGGTATAGTAGTTCAGTCTTGATTTCACATCAAAATCCGCCAGTATGGGAAAGCCTCCGTCCGTAGTTTTGATCACACCGGGGATCTTGTAGTCCAGGCTGGTTTCCAGAGAGGAGCCTGCCGTAAAAAGAGGCTCCGAGAAGTGGATCTCATCCAGTTCCATGATCCCCGATGCCTCCCCCACCGTCCTGCTGATGGTGAAGCGTGAAAACTCATCGCAGTCCCTGTCTATGGCCAGGGAGGTTACATCGGAGCTTCCGGAAAACTCGGCCGTGCCGTTCTGCAGATCCACCGTCAGCTTCTCCCAGGATGTGGAGCCGGGAGTGTAGTCCAGATGGATTCCCTTTTCCTCGCTGTCGGTCAGCTCTATATGTCCCGTTCCGCTGGTCTGGCGGTTTCGGATATAGAGGGAAAACTCTCCGTAGTCGCCCGTGGGAACCCCTGTAAACCAGCTTTCCCCCGTAATCGTGTCTCCCGCGCTGAGGCCGGACCAGTCCAGGGAGAGGATCTTCTGATCCTCGTCGTCGGGATGGAAGATGGCGTCCACCTCGGAGAAGCTGTCGGTCAGGGAGCTGTCGCTTTTCTCCACCAGACTGACGCCGTCGGCGTCCTTTTCATCCCCGCTGGCGTCCGTGACCGTCAGAAAGAGAGGCGAGCCCTCCACTTCGAAACCGGCGGCCAGAAGGTCTCCATAGGAGCCCCCTCCGGCGGTGCTCAGAAGAAAACGGATGGACCGGACGTCGGTCAGCTTATCCCAGTCTGAATCACTCAATGCCAGGGTGACCTTTTTCCATGTATTTTCACTGGAGGGAAGCTGGTCGGTGATGTCCTCCTGGTAGACGAAATAGTCGTCGCCGACCTCCGTTTCGTCATCGTCGTCATAGTCCTCCGACTCGCCGTTGTCTCCGATGATCACCTGGACGTCCAGGTTATCGTCCCCCAGGTTCTGGCGGCGGAGATAGAAGCTCAGCTCCGAATAACCCGAAAGATCAATCTCTTCATCCTCTACGGGTGTAAAGTCTCCTGCGGACCACTCCCCGTCGTTCAGGTCGTAGCTCATGACCATGACCCGGGAGCTGAAATCGTCATCGTCGTCCGCGGCGGCCACCGAAGGGCCCTCCCTGCTGCCGTCAATATCGACGCCGCTCCAGTCGTAGCTGTTCAGATAACTCTGGCCGTAGCTGTTCTCTTTTTCATAATCCTTGTAGATCAGATCCTCCCTGTCGGAGGAGTCATAGCTCTGCCCCGCATCGCCGACGGGCGCCTCGGGAGAGGGCGTCAGATCGTTCTCAGCGGGAAAAACGCTGTCCAGGGTGACCGAGAAGCTGTAGCCGCTCTTCTCCATACCCTGAATCCTCAGGTTGCCCGCCGTGTCTGAGGTGCTGATATTCATCCCTCCATGAACGGTGGCATCCAGGTTTTCCGTGTCGTAGAACCAGGTGGCCGCCATTTTCATCTCTCCCGGACTCTCTCCGGACTCTTCGGTCATCTCATTCTCCGGCAGGGTCCAGCGCAGGGATTCGGCCAGCTCCAGGGTTGAGGTCTCGCTTAAAAAGAGTCTGTTCCCCTGGGCTATAAAAAGGTCTCCCCCCGTCAGGCCCGAGCTCTCGGTCCTGTAGCTTACCACTATTCTGTCATCGGAGAAGATATAGCGGGTAAAATAGAGTTTGCCGCTGTCGTAGTCCACGTCCACCGTCTTATCCTCAATGCCGTTCACATAGACCTTGACCGAACCGGTGATGATATTGGTTCCCAGGTAGTAGTCGTCGCTGTCCGATTTCGTGGCGATCAGAATTTCCCGGGAGATTTTGGAGCCGTCGGTTTCATGACCCGGACCGTAGACCTCGGGATTCTCCGCGGCAAAGGGAACCCTGTTGTAGGGGGAGCGGCTGTCGCTGTTCTCAATCTCCACGGTCAGAAGATTACTGCTCCCCGACTCGTCGCTGCCCGTGTCGAAGCTGTAGTCCATATCCTCATCCACAAGGCTCCCTGAATCCACCAGAGATATGATGTTGCGCCAGCTCTCTGAAGAGAGGCTCTGATAGTAGGTATAACGGTTGTACATCTGGAAGTTACTGAACTCCCCGGGATTGTGGACCAGCAGGGCGTTATGACCGTTCACCGTAACCTGGGCGCAGTCCTGAAAACTGACGGTGCCGTCACCGCAGTAGGGATTGTTCTCTGTCCATGAGAAGGGGAGCAGATCCTCCTCCGGATCGGGCCGGCCCCGGGCATCGCTGTCCATGATAAAATCTTCGGCGATGGAGGCGTCTCCCACGGGAGATCCGCCGGAGCTATAGTAGATCAGAACCCGGCCGTCCGGATCATTGACCAGGGTGACGAAACCGTTGGTCAGATCGGCTGTATAGGTAATATCGTCTGTGGTATAGCGCCGTCCGTCGCTGCCGCTGTACTCTCCCGACGAGTCCTGGACATAAACTTCCAGATTCCCGATATTTTCATTGGGAAGGATAAAGGTCCGTCCCTGCTGATAGTCCGGCAGCTCCAGGGTCTCTTCATCAATCTCGTATTCACCGATAAAGGTTTTTGACTGCTCTTCGGTGGGATCGTAGCGGAGCATCACCTCGTGCTGACTTCGTGCGGTCTCAAACCTGGCCATAACACCGGGCGTGTTGTATTCGGGACTGGAGACGTCTATCCCTTCGTATTCGCCGATGCCGATGCCTGTGTTACCGATCCTGACCTCTTTGACCGTGGTGGTTTCGTCACCCACATATCCCATGGCGTAGGTGTTCTTGTCATATCCTTCGGTGAATGAAAACTCCACAAAATAGTGGTCCATCAGAAGAACGGAGAGGAAAAAGTCCGGTTCCTGGGCAAACTCAAATCCGTTCTGAAGACCCGGATAGGCCTCGGGAAAGATGAAGTTGCCATCGTTCAGCTCGAATCCCGAACCATAGGTGAAGCGGTAGCGCCAGTATCCCTCCCAGAAGACATCCGCGTTGACATCCCCCAGTTCCATATCGAACAGGTACTTCGGAGCCTCCTCCCCCTCATCGATCAGCTCTTCGGGATACTCCCGGCCCTCTTCGTCTTCCCCGTTTTCGCTTTTTTCAACGTCGTCGGGAAAGAGGTAGGGACTGTCCTCTGTTTCGGAAGTTCCGTCTCCACCGTTTTGAGCGCCTGCTGTGAGGGGTGTGAGTAAAATCATGAAAAAGATAATCAGTTTGTAAATACGGTCTTTCATTATTAAGATTTTATTTAGGTTCGGGCTTCTTCAAGATATTGCCCCATTCCGCCGATGATAAACCAAAACCCTTTTGGACTGGCAAACTATGGATAATGATAAAGCAAAAGCGTTACAGTTCCTCGGCAGGCTAATGCAGAATCCCAGTTTGGGAGGCTTTACGGCGCTGCAGAAAGAAGATCAGCTGTTGCAGTTCTTTGATATCAACGCCGAAAAGCTGAAACCGACGCTTTCATCTCCTGCTTATTTTAACGGTTGGCAGTGGTCAGATATTTACAAAATCATGACCGGTACACTCTATGATATCACAAACAAAGAGATTCTTCCGCAGATAGAGTCTGAAATTTTCGACAGGACCAACTACGCCTACATTTCGTTTATGAAGCTGCCCGTTCCTCCGGACAGCGCCAAAAAACAGCTCTATGAAATGATTAAAAAGCTGCTTCAGGTTCCCGCCGGACGGCGGAGCTTCGCCGGAACCCTGACAGCCATGCGCACAGGCTATCTTAAACGTTATGTGATGCTCGGCTATGAACGGCAGAAGTATATGAATTTCGAGCTGACCAAGGTTCAGAGGCTGCGGATGCCTCAGGAGGAGATCTATCATCTTCTGAAGACCACTATGTTTATCCGTCCCCTGACGGTTCTGTTTACCACGGGTCAGAGCGCAGCGGGCCAGAGCTTTACACCGGGCTACGCCGAAAACATCACCAAAAAGCTGAACAAACTGGTCCCCGGGCTTCCCGATGAGATCATAAGGGGCGGGGTGAACAGCAGCCTCTCCTTTCAGGACAACCCCAAGCTGGAGGCTACTTCCCGAATGGCTGCCATCTTCGCCTCCCGCTGCAGTCAGCTTAAGCAGGGAATGAAGATCGACCGGGGAGCCGCCGCTTCCGATCAGAGCTGGTTCAACGTGGCCCGGCGCAACTACAAGTACTACGGATATGACTTTGATATGCTGACGGAGCTGTATAACATCTCCGCGGAAAATGGATGGTAAGCCCATGAAGACCGGAAAAGTAAAAGATATTATTGAAAACTGTATTCTCTTCGTGATCTTCCTGGTCCTGATACAGACCTTTGTGGAGGATCTTGCGGTCCTCGCCGGCTGGTCATGGGACGCCCGACGGGCACTGATTATCTCGGGTTTCTGTTTCGACCTGTTCTTCTCCCTGGAATTCCTGGTTCGCTACTTCGCCTCCCTGAAGAAGGGGAGGGGAATCAAATACATGGTTCTGGAACGGGGATGGGTGGACCTGGTGGCCTCTCTGCCCCTTCTGATGCTCAGTTCCGGTCCCGCCGTACTCGCCCTGAGCACGGGTAGCGCCTTTATCGGAGCGGGGGGCATCCTCAACATCCTGAAGGTGGTCAAGACGGTCAGGATCGCAAGGATACTCAGGCTTCTGCGACTCCTGAAGGTTTTCAAGAAGATCAAGTTCGTCAACTCCGCCATGGCTCAGCGTCATCTGACCCGGGTCATCACAACGGTGGTTTCCGGCTTTGTCATCACCATGACGGCGGTCTCCTTCCTCCTGGCCTTTGCTCCTTTGAGCGATCTGGAAGAATCATTCGTTTCCCAGCACGAGGCCATGGTGCGGACGGCAGACAAGCTGTATGCCTCCGGGAATGTTGAGCTTATTCAGGAGTTTGACAACTACGACTCCGTCCTTATCCTGCGCAGCGGGGCGGGCACGGTCTACACCCGCTATGACAATGACAGCTACCGCCGCCTTTTCGGCCCCTCTGACTACGGCTATGTCAAATCGGGTGATCTGGAACTGTTCTACAGTCTCAAGCCTCTGTATGCCGGCGAATCGAAGAATAATCTGATCATCTTCGTTTCCATCCTCTTTATGCTGATCATCCTGATGGTCGGCTACAGTCCCCACTTCGCCCTTACCGTAACCGATCCGGTGAACATTATGTTCAGAGGTCTTTCCGACGGCTCCTATAATCTGGAGGTGCTTATTCCGGAGGACTTCAAGGATGACGATATCTACAAGCTGGCCCGGGAGTATAACGAGGAGTATCTTCCCATGAAGGCCCGGAACTCGGAAGAGACGGGGGGGCTGGCCCTCAAGATGGATGACTTTAACGACCTTTTCAAATAATTTATCGGCAAATCCGTTCAGGCGCTGTGCGTCTGAAAGTGGTTCATTTCCCCGGGAGAAATCCCGGGGATTTCATTTTTATAAGCTTATTTGCGGCCCCTGTTCGGGTTTGTCCCCGGGGCGCTTCCTTCCCCGAGGCTCCCTCCTCCGGGACGCTGCCGTCGGAGGAGGGAGCCTGTTCAGGGAATAGAGAAGGGATCCAGATCCAGATGGGGCACCTGTTCCGCCACAGTGGCCGGTACGATCACCCTGATATGGCGCAGGGTCTCTGTAAACCCCTGTACGACCGGCTTGCTGAACACCGAACCGGCGTCGGTAAAGGCTATGGTTCCCTCCCTGGTCAGAATGGGCAGATCCACCTCGAAGGAAATCCTGGAGGGGATGTCTATGACCAGATGGTTTTCGGGCAGGAGTCCCGGGTAACGGGCCTCTATCATTCCCGCAAGACGCTGTTCGTGCTTGTGGCGCATTTCCAGATCGACCAGTTCCCTGTGCAGGGCGCTTTCGGCATCAAACGCCGTCTGTGAAATGATGGTATAGTTCCGGGGGGTCTCGGACTCTCTCACCAGAGAGGCGATCTCTTCGGGGGTCTCTGTCATCTTGCGGAAGAAAGAGTTGTCATCCATACCGTACAGCTCTTCAGGATTGAGGAATCCCCCCGACAGCCCCAGGGACACCGCTTTTTTAACCAGAGCCGTCGCAATCCTGACATCGATGTGCCAGTAGACTGTCTTGTACATCAGGTACTTTGAAAAGAGGATGTTCTCCACAGCCGTCAGGCCCTTGGCGGTCAGCCCTATTCCCGAGCTCGTGGGACGGATCTGGGAGATGACAAAGTCGATATCCTGCATGCCGTAGGGGACGCCGCAGAAATAGGCGTCCCTGTTCAGATAGTCCAGTTTATCCGGGTCCAGGACTCCCGAAAGGATATTCCGGAAAAAGATCAGCTCCTTGTTCCCTCCGGCGGGAGCCGTCGTGTCCACGATGGCCGCCGTCAGTTCGGCGCTTCCTCCGATCTCCTGTTCTATAATCTTTCCGATCCCCGATTCCCTGATAATTTCACCGGAAAGCTCTTCATGGTCTTTCAGGGGCAGTTCCATAAAGGAGTGGGCGTGAGGAAAGTGACCTATGTCATGGAGCATGGAGGCGCAAAGAAAGGATTTGACTCCCTTCAGGGTCAGATAGCCGGGACAGTCATCTGCAAACAGAATGGATTTCAGGATGCGCCTTGAGAGGTAGAATACTCCCAGCGAGTGATTGAGTCTGGTATGGGTGGCTCCCGGATAGACCAGGGAGGCCGGACCGAGCTGGGTTATCCTCCCCAGTTTCTGAAACTCGGGATGATAGGTTATCTTTCTCAGCCCGGGAGAGAGGTAGATATGTTTCCAGAGGGGATCTCTGACGGGTACGGTATAGTCTTCACTTAAGTGTCTGATAATTTCCTTGCGCATGATCAATATTATACACAAAAGCTCTGCCTTCGGGCTATGAAGCCGTTCCCTTTTGCATAAATAGCGGGCGGTAATACCTTTTTTATCTCTTTCAAGCTATAATGAAAATCGGAAAATGGACGTTAAAAACCCTGAGCACACAGAAAAGATCTTCAAAAGCCCGGTTCTCCGGCGGATTGCGGTTCTGCTTCTCTTCTTTCTCTGCCTGTCGGCCTGTACTCCCAAAGATGCGGAGCGAAAGACATCTGATCTTAGCAAATCCGATGCCTCCGGCGCCCTGAGTCTGAAAAAAACGGAGAGCTCCGATGAAACAGTTCGGGAAGAGGAAGAAGAGAGGGCGGCATGGTCTGATTTTACGGGACCTTTGGAGCTGCAGAGAGAGAATGTCCGCTCCCGTATCCTTCCCGAAAGTTTTCTTGTGGGCCCCCTCGTCGATTCTCTGTCATTCCGGCCGGAGGAACGAGACATCGCATTTCTGAGCGATGAGTTCTGGAAAAGTTTCAGGGCGGGGAAAACAAGGCCCTCTCTTCTGGCATCCTATCCCCACCCCCTGTTTCTTGAGGAGCTGGAACAATATTCGGAGACAGGCAAACAGATCCGGGCTGTGGTCACGGGACGCCCCGTTATTACGGGAAACAGCGGCATTCTGCTCTGTCTCGTCTGTTCCGACGTCGGCTGCCTGGAAGGAAGCCTTTACCTTATCAGGGAGGAGGGGGACTGGTTTGTAGAAGACTGGGAGATTCCCTTCCGGAACTGGCCGGGAAGGGCTCTCGAACGGGAAGAGGATAGAATCGCCCCTCCCGTCAGCTGGTAGGGTTCTAGTTCAGTTCGATGCCGCCGTTCTTGCGGGGGAAGGTTTTTCCTACGGCCACACAGTTGGCCTTTTCTGTAAAAACTACACCGTTGTTCCAGTACTCCAGGGCCGCAAACATGGCGTTTCCCCCGTCGTTGTCATCACTCTTTTCGGTACGGAAGGACACATAATCGGCAAGGCCCTCATAGTCTTCCCTGGCCAGGCATTCGGTTCTCTTTTCGTTGAAGTCGTTCCAGGACCGGATAGCCTTGAATCCCTCGCCCTCATCCTCGATGATGATCCGGGCATTGTCCTCCGAGAAGGTATACCAAACCTTGACCAGCTTTTCGGGATCGCTTTTATTACCGTGTTTCACCGCATTCTTGATGAGCTCGGAAATCTGCTGCTCCAGAAGGTTGATCTCCCTTATCTCGGGGGGGGCTTTCTGGACGATCAGCAGGGTGAAGTAGCGGATCTGCCGGAAATCGCTGGGAAACTCCTTGTAGAAAAGGTTGGTTTTATCCATCAGTTCATGATTATCGTCTATCTGAATTATCTTATCTGCCATAATATGATCAACCTCTCTGGAGTTGGAGTATTCCCTCTTTAAGGGTTTCCTGCATGGGGAAGTAACCGGTCAGTTTCGTCAGTTCAATGACCTTTTTCACAGAGCCGTGAACATTGGTAATCACAAGTTTTGCACTTTTTTTCTTCAGGGCGGAGCTGACGAAGATGAGTGCCCCGATACCGCTGGAATCGATGTATTCTACCTTCTCCATGTTGATGACAAAAAGGGAGATCCCCCTTTCCAGCATCTTTCCCACAAGTTCCTTGAGTTTGAAGGCATTGTAGAGATCCATTTCGCCTTCAATATCGATGATGTAAACAGTGCCGCTTTTCCTGACTTTAAGTTCCAACGAGACTCTCCTTGGGAGCAGTTTATAAGGCTCAAAATTCTCTCCGGAAAATGAGCGGAGAGATCAGTCCGTACCGTATTTTACGTGTAAGGGGGAATATCCGTCAAGCAAAGAAAACAGGGTTTAACCTTCCCTCATGTCTTTGGTAAAACGGGCCAGAAGTGACGCATACTGTTTTTCTCCCTCCGCCGAGGAGAATGAGCTGATGAGAATCCCCATAATATCATCGCCGTCGGACTCATGGCGGTTCCAGCGTACCTCGCCTGAGAGTTCAAAAGCCGCCGCGTTTCCGTCCTCGGGAATGATCATACAGCGGATGCTGCTTCCCTCATCGACGGGGAGGGGGACGGGAGAGTAGACCCTGAAGCCGTCGCCGCTCATATCTCTTATATAGGCGGGCAGCCTGCCTTCTATCAGTACTTTGGCATAGCTCATCTGTCTCTGGGCTTTTCTCTGTATCATATCTTCAACCGGCTCCTTAGTTCGATATGGGTTCCCGCAGTCTCACCCTTATTAAAGTCGGACGTCAACTCTCCTCCGCTGTCTATGAATTTCAGAACGAAGCTGTCAAAGGTCCTTTTGGTTACAAGGAGCCCCATGCCGAAGCGGTGATAGCCATGCTCTTCCCGGTAGGCCATAAAGCTGTCATCGTTGATATCGATGTCATGAACATCCTGGTCCAGGTCATAGGGAAGCCTGCTCTTGTCGAACCCTCCGCCCCTGTCCTCAAGAATCGTCAGAATCTCCCTCTCCTCCATGGAGAAACGGAGTGTAATAAGCTCATCCGACTTCATTTCCTTATGGGCCCTGATAGAGTTATTTACCAGTTCAAGGAGGGAGTAACGGATATTCTCAAGCTTTTTTTCATCGATGCCGTTGAAAAAAAGATTGTGAAACTCATCCAGAATTTCAGAAAAATCCGTTTTACTGGAGAGACGAATGAGAACAGATCTATATTTTTTACCATTATATTTTATATATCCCATAGTTTACGGTATAATTATAGAACAGCTTACTCTTGCGGGAAACCATGTTTTACATTTATTACAAACTAGACAATAAAAAACAGCTGCAAATGCTGTATTCAAAGAAGATATCGGAGCTTCAGGAAAGAATCACTCGTCTTATCCATCAGGCCGGAGGAACGGAGCTTGAAGAGGGTGAAGATCTCTATCAGTTTGCAGCCCTGTACAGAGAGACGGTTCTTAACGTTCTGGGCTGTGCCGAAGGGCTTAAGGAGCTTTTCCATGAGTACCGTTCCTTCCTGTGGGGATTTACAATTGTTCTGTCCGCCGGACATGAGCAGGATGACCTTCCCTTTCATCTCCACAATCTGGCTCTGACCGCCCCCGAAGAGAACCGCATCTGGCTCGATGATCAGGTAAAGGAAAAGTTTTCCGAATATCTGGAAGAGGCCCGCAGAGAAGAGTATTCCCGTCTTATTCCCGTCACCCTGAAAAGCGACAAGATGATGTCCTCAGCGGAGCGTTACAGACGTTTTCTGAAAAGGGAGGATCTGATCCCCTCTTTTAAACAGAAGATGAATCAGTGGATGTTTCGTCAGGAAGAGGCTCAGGGAATAATAGTCCGCTCATTCTGCCGGGAGGAGGGGATGAATGTTCTGAGTTCCGTTCTGGAGGATGATTCAGATTTTGTCGAGAATTTCCTGCTCCTTGAGCCGGCCGAAGGGTTCTGGGACCCCTGGCATCCCCTGTGCCGTTTTATCAACAAAGAGTTTCTCGATCAGGTTGAACTTTACATCTCCAGTGATGAACGGAATCTGTGGGACAGGGACAGGGCTCTCCTTGAAAATATCAGCTCCGCCGACTGGTATATGTGGAATTATGATCAGGTGGAGTATGACTTTTTTCAGGTCTTCGTTCTCTACTGGAAGGGCTGTCTCAAAAAGTTGGAGTCCTATACCTCCTCTCCGGTCCTTATCATCTGCGATCCCGACAGATATTCAGAGGGAGCCTTAAAGCTCATACGTCATCTCCTTGATGTGATAAAGGAGTCTTTCCCCGCACAGAAATACCTCTTTCTATGCACAGACGGAACATTGCCGGACGCCCTGGGCGAAGGCTGTGATGAACTGAATATCACTCCCGTGGATGAGCGGAATCTCCGCTTGAAAGCGGCCGATATCTTTCCTGAGCTCCGTCTGAATCCCGATGAACTGATGCAGGCCTTCAATGCCGGAAGCAGACGCCTTGTTGATATGTTCTTCTTTCTTCAGAACCGGCTTGAAAACATACAGAACGGCCGTGAGGGCCTGAGTGCCCCCGCTGTCTATCTGTACGGCAGGGATAAATGTTCCCTGGATATCCTGACCCTCTGCAATCCGGGACGCTTCTTCATTACCCGGGATCTGATGATACGTTTTCTTCAAAGTCGGGGAATCTCTCTGCCCGAAGCAGAGGAGAGACTCAAGCATCTGGATCAGCTCGGCTATCTGCACTTCAGGGAACAAGGTTCAGGCCTCAGCCTCCGTCCTCTGAATATGGCCGTACTTGAGGAATCTCCGGCCATGAACGTTCCCGAACTGCTTGAGGACTTTACCCGGTTCCTGAGCCGGGAGATGGAAAACGGTCAGATCCGTTCCTTGAGCGGACTCTTCCATTTTCTCAATCTCAGGGGCAGCGTCGACTTCGGTCTGGACATCCTGAACAGGATTATTCACAACCTTCTTAAAATCAGGGAAAGCGATCTGGCCGAGGGGCTGCTCTCCTGCGATCTCTTCGATGGAAGGGCCCTGAGCCATGCCCAGCAGGAAGGACTGCACAATATCCAGTTTGCCGGTCGTCTCCGTTCCGTACTCCTCAGGAATGACCGGAAAGAGATCAACAGCAAGCTGGATTCGGGCTATCTGTCCCTTATGGAGGCCCAGGGCGCCTGCAGCGAGGAATTCCTGCTCCAGCAGGCTCACTATCACGCCCTTATGGGGGACAGCGAGAGCGCCCAGACGGCGGTGAAGCAGAGCCTCTTTGCTTTCCAGAAGAACAGCGATCATCACGGGGTTATCCGGGCCAATACGGGCCTTGCTCTGACCATGCTCAGCCAGAGAAAACTGCAGTCCGCTGTGGACTACTTCGAGATCGCCCTGAGAATCAGCGAACAGATGCAGGATCAGGCTTCGACCCTTGTGTGCGGCAAGCTGATGGCTCTGGCGGGCTACCTCTTCGGAAACCTCTCCATGGCCCTCCGCTCCCTGGACAATAATATGCCCCTGGTGGAGCAGCAGAAAAACAGGGAAACCCAGATTTTCCAGATCTTTCTGAAAGGGCGGATCCTCTTTGAACTGGGTCGCTATCAGGAGGCCTTCAAGATCCTCAAGCAGGGCCGTCGTCTGGGCAAACACTACGGTCTGAAACAGGAGACCCGGGTCATTACCAGCTGGATGGCCCGCTCCCTCTGTTTCGGCCACAGCGAGAAGGTCGCCGGGGATATCCTGAGCCGCCAGCCTCTCACTCTTGAATCGGCCTACTTCCGGGCGGAAGCCTCCTACCTCTCGGGCAGGACGGAAGCGGGAATCGCCATTCTGGAAGAGGCCTTCGCCTCCTATGATCCCAGTCCCCGCTATATCCACGAGATGGACTGCTGGGAGGACGGTTTTCGTGTCATCGAGGGCCGCCTGTCGGACCGGGACTTCTACGAAGATGTTCTTCTGGATCAGGCCAAGGGCTTCTACTATTTTCTTCTGGGCATCTCGGGGCAGCCTGAAAAGGCCTGGGAGGGCTTAAGACCCCTGTGCCGCATGGACAAGGCCTATAACCAGCAGCCCTTCGGCTACTACTACTTCCTGTATATCTCCCTGATCGTGGAGAAAACGGGGATGAAGATTGATGAGTCTCACGAATCTCTGGTGAGCCATGCCTTCAAGCTGCTGCAGACCAGGGCGGGACGCTTTGACAGTCAGCAGATGAAACACAGTTATTTCAGGAAGAACATCTGGAACAATAAAATCGTGCTTCAGGCCCAGGAGCTCAATCTGATTTAATCGTCCGATCCCTGTTTCTCTGAGGAGTCGCAAGCCGGATTCGAAGGGCTGTGATTTTCATAGAAAAAATGTGATAAAGGATGTTGACACTTTTTTCGAGTTCAGGGTATATTACGCAGGCAATCGCGTGGTGGCGTAGCTCAGTTGGTAGAGCAATCGGCTCATATCCGATCGGCCAGGGGTTCAAGTCCCTTCGCCACTATAAATATAAAAGGCAATCCGAAAGGGTTGCCTTCTATATTTATAATCGTACGAAAAGAGGGTTTTACTTCCAAAAAACTCGATTTTTTAAAGTCCCGATACCTTCTATTCTCACTTCTATAATATCACCGTCCCTGACTCTTTGGGTTCTTCCAGGGGTGCCTGTAAAAATGACATCCCCTGGTTCCAGAGTTATATAACGACTGGTCCAGGATACTATCTCTTCGGGTGAATGGATCAGCATGGCCGTGCTTTCGTTTTGTCTGAGCTCTCCATTGACATAAGTGCTTATCAATAGATCTGACCAGTCCTGACCTTCAACAAGATATGGACCTACTGGAGCGAAGCCGTCGCTGGCTTTGGCCCGAGTCCATTGCAAATCGGATGATTGCCAGTTTCTCTCAGAAATATCATTTCCAATGGTAATCCCGAAGATGGAGTTCCGGGCTTCCTTTACACTGACATCCTTTGTCTTGCGTCCTATTACGATTACCAGTTCACCTTCGTAATGAATATTCCCCGCATCTTCAGGAATCATAATATCCCCTTCCCCTTGCAGGGAGGAGGGAAACTTGGCAAATAACTCGGGTTTTGCTGCGCCCGCCTCTCCACTATGGCTACGGTAATTAAGGCCTATTGCCAGAACTTTTGTTGGACTGACGGGAGGAAGCAGGTCCACTTCATGCAGTGAATAAATTCTTCCTGTCGGTCCCTGACTTAACCAGGGGGCCGCATCAATTTCACGAATTCTCTCCTCTCTCAGAATTCCCCAGGATTCTGATTCATTGTAAGTAAATTTCACATATGATTCCGGTTTGGCAATCAACAGAGTCGCTTGCATCATCTAAAGGCAAAGAAATATCATCCTTATCATAGTGTTACTGTGCTCCATTCAGTTAAAAATCGAATCAAAAAAATCGAGCATTGATTTCCAGGCCATTTCGGCTTCTTTCTCATAGTAGGTTGATCCTGCTGGATTCGTAAAATTATGAGCTTTCACATTATCGTAGATGATATATGTATAATCCGCTCCACTTTCTTTCATTTCACTTTCAAAAGCCATTTGTTTCTCCGGAGGAGCTACGGGATCCAAATCACCCTGTATTGCCAGTATCTTTGTATTAATGTCTCCTCTCTTCGCTGTCAGCCCTGTATTGAGTGAAGAGTGAAACCCGACGACGCCATTGATTTCGGTTCCCAATCTAGCCATATTCAATACTATTCCCCCTCCAAAGCAATAGCCGATTGCCGCAATGTTATTTTTATCTGTGTATTTTTGATCCAGTAGAATTTCAAGGGCCGCATTGAAACGCTTGTTAATCAAGTCGAAATCAGAGCCTACTTTCCGGGACATTGTAGGCGCTTCTGATCGTGGGATCTCTTTACCGTCCCCATACATATCCAGAGCAAATGCGACATATCCTTCTTCTGCAAGGTCTACAGCTCGTTTCCTTGCATAATCATTGATGCCCTGCCACTCATGAACGACAAGGACTCCCGGTCTCTTTCCTCGGCTGGATGAATCATAGGCCAATAATCCCTTGAGGGCTTGTCCATCTACAATGTAAGAGATTTCTTCCTGAACAATAGGCTCTCCTGCAAGCACCGAAGAAAGTGGGAAAAATAAAATCAAAGTCAGGAAAATCCACATAGACTTCATAATTGATTCTCCTTAAGGATAGGTAATCCTAATAATATATGTTTATAATAATATCCAGGATCCTTATAATCAAATTTTTAATGAGAATAAATCTTGAACCTTTGGATAACTGCTATTTGAATTAAAATAATTGAGAATCCGAAATACAAGGAAGGTTCTATTTGATGAGAGAACTTCGTCTTTATCCCAAGCTGTGATGTCGGCGGTACTCTTTAAAGGGAGGATTAGAACCAGGAAGTACATTTTCATAAAGCAAAAGGCGATTGAGAGTTTATAATCATAAGCGGTATTCCTGACAAAGGAGCAACAATGAAAAGATTCAATATATTAGCTATAACCCTGTTATTGCTTTTTACTCTATCTCTATCTTCTCAATCCCAAAGAGAAGTCATCACCGGAACGGCAGGTTCTACGATTATTGCTGAAGATTTCGGTTTTTTTAGTGAACCCTGGGCCATGACGTTTCTCCCCGACGGAAGATTGCTTGTCACGGAAAAGGCCGGCCGGCTCTATTTATACGACTGGAAAACAAAAACTAAAAAAAGTGTATCGGGTTTGCCGGAAGTCGCTTACGGCGGTCAAGGCGGCCTCGGGGATATCATCCTCCATCCGGATTTTGAGAGAAATCACTATATCTATTTCTCTTATGCGGAGGATGATGGGACCGGAAACTTCGGAGCAGCCGTGGCAAGGGCTCATCTGATTGAGAGTGATAATAAAGCCGAGCTCCGTGATAGGGAAATCATTTGGCGGCAATACCCTAAGGTCCCCGGGATGGGACATTACTCCCATCGGCTTGTCTTTGACAGGGAAGGTTACCTCTTTATCGCATCGGGAGACCGGCAGAAGCTGGCTCCGGCTCAGGATTGGGATCAGGCTCTCGGAAAGGTCATTCGGCTCCATGATGACGGCTCACTGCCTAAAGACAATCCCTTTCAGGAGAATGGGGAGCTGGCGAAGAGTTTTTGGACTCTGGGACACCGGAATATCCTGGGGATGGCTATTGACGGTGAAGGGAAACTCTGGGCCCATGAGATGGGTCCGCGGCATGGAGATGAATGGAACCTCATTGAGAGAGGAGAAAACTATGGATGGCCCCTGGTCTCCTGGGGGAATCATTACTCCGGAGCGGATATCCCCGATCACGATACGAATAGAGAGTTCAGGAGCCCTGAAACTTACTGGATTCCCAGCATCGCTCCGTCCGGTTTGATTCTCTATGAGGGAGAAATTTTTCAGGACTGGCAGGGAGACGCTCTAATCGGTGGATTAGTCTCAACATCACTTGTCAGAGTGGAAAACGACGGAGAGAACTCATGGGAAGCGGAACGATTCAATATGGGGAAACGTATCCGGGAAGTGGAAGAAGGACCCCTGGGAGAGATCTGGATCCTGGAAGACCGTAAGGGGGCACGGTTGCGTCGCTTAACTCCTCAGTGACGCTTCAGAATTGGGAATAGAGGTCTTGCTCCTATAATGATTCCGGATACATATGGTTAGAAAAAAAATAACGGCTCCCCCGGAAATATACCGGATTCTCGGGGTGGTTCACTCTCCTCCATCCGGCATCATCAGATTCGAAACGAGACGGTCGGAGTCGCTTGTGATATGATATGAACGAACATCGGAGGAGATTGAAATGCGCGTATCATTTGAAGACATGCACACTACTGTTAAAACAGCTTTTATCAACGCAGGCATAGATGAAGAGAGGGCCGGTCAGGCCGCCCTGATTCACACCGAATCTTCCTGTGACGGCGTGTATTCCCACGGTCTGAACAGAGTCCCCCTTTTTCTGAAGTATGTTGAAGACGGACTGATCGACATCCATGCGGAACCTGAATGCATCAACTCTTCGGGAGCGATTGAGCACTACGACGGAAAGCGGGGTATCGGGGTTCTGAATGCCCGTTTTGCCATGGACCGCGCCATGGAAATTGCCCAGAGCAGCGGGCTGGGGCTGGTCACTTTGAAGAATACTAATCACTGGATGCGGGGCGGCGCTTTCGGCTGGCAGGCCGCCGAAGCCGGCTTTATAGGCATCTGCTGGACCAATACCGAATCCTGTATGCCCGCCTGGGGCAGTGCGGTCGAAACGATCGGCAATAACCCTCTGGTTCTGGCCGTCCCCCACGGTGATGCGCCGGTGGTCCTGGATATGGCGATGAGCCAGTTTTCATACGGAAAGCTCCAGACCACCCGGCTGGCGGGAGAAAAGCTGCCTTATGCCGGGGGATATGACAGAAACGGTGAATTGACCGACGATCCGGGAGAGATAGAGGAAACCAGGCGTGTCCTCCCTGTGGGATACTGGAAAGGATCGGGGCTGGCCACTCTGCTCGATCTGCTGGCGGCTCTTCTCTCCGGCGGACTTACGACCGCCGGGATTGACCGCTTGGGATACAAGAACTGCGTCGGCTGCTCACAGGTTTTTCTGGCTGTCAGTCCTGACACCGCGGGCGGTTCATCTTTTATCGCCGAATCGGTAAGGGACACCATAAATCAGCTCCACGGAGCGGAGCCCCTGGAGCCGGGCAGGACGGTGCGGTATCCCGGAGAACAGACCCTGAAAACCCGCCGGGAAAACAGAGAGCTGGGGATACCCGTTGATAAGGATATCTGGGAGCAGGTCGTAAAACTGGCGGGATGTTAATTGGTCCCGTTATGGGATGATGAGATTTTCCGGGTCCGGGCCGACGCTTACTCACCCCTTTCCGGCGATATCTTATTAGGAAAGCCTTTATCATCAGACTGAAAAGCACTGGAGAAACTATGCTGAAAAATGTATTGGCAAAAGCAGATGAAATCGAAGGAAAGATCGTTGAATACCGGAGGGACTTTCATAAGTATCCCGAAGTCGGCTGGACCGAATACAGAACCTCTTCTCTCATAGGCCGAAGATTAAGGGAGCTCGGTTATCAGGTTCTTGTGGGACGCGATATATTGAGCGATGAAGATCGAATGGGACTGCCTCCGGGAGAGGAGCTGGATTCCCACTGGCAGCGGGCACTTGAACAGGGCGGGGATCCTGAATATCTGGAGCTGATGAAGGGCGGATTCACCGGTGTTGCGGGCATCATGGAGGGGGGAAAGGGGAAGACCCGGGCATTTCGATTCGATATCGATGCCCTCCCTCTCTCTGAAAGCGATGATATAACGCATTTTCCCGTACAGGAGGGATTTGCTTCCGTAAACGAAGGCGTTATGCATGCCTGCGGTCATGATTTTCACGGGGCGGCCGGACTGGGTGTGGCCGAGCTGATTGCAGAGAACAGGGACGACCTCAAAGGAACGGTCAAGCTGATTTTCCAACCGGCGGAGGAAGGCGTCAGGGGGGCCAAATCCATGGTTGCCCGAGGACTTCTTGATGATGTGGACAGGGTGGTCGGTTTTCATGTCCACGAATATGCTCTGGGTGAAATTTCGAGCGGGCTGAGCGGCTTCATCGCCACAAAGAAATTCGATGTTCTGATAGATGGAAAACCGGCTCATGCGGGAGGGGAACCTCAGGACGGTGCCAATGCCTTGCTTGCCGCTGCCACGGCGGTACTGAATCTGCATGCCATTCCCAGACACAGGGACGGAGCCACAAGGATCAATGTCGGATCTCTCCGCTCCGGGAGCGGACGGAATATCATTCCTGATCGGGCGCATATGATCGTCGAAACCCGGGGTGCCGATTCCGGGTTGAGCCGTTACATGTATGAAAAAGCCGAAAGAGTGATCGAACACTCCTGCCGGATGTATGACTGCGCTTATGAAATCCTTCCTATGGGAGAAGCCCTGAGCGGTGCAAGCGATCCCGAGCTGATGAGGCTTGTGGAAGAAACAGCCGAACAGATCGGCGGCTATGTCTGCATTGACAAGCATACCAGCTTCGGAAGCGAAGACTTTACCTATATGATGGCGAAGGTTCAGGAAAATGGCGGAAAAGCTGTGAATATCGGAATAGGCGCAGATAAGATCGGTGACGGATTCCATTCCCGGAACCTGGATCTTAATGAAGACGCTCTGAAAAAGGCCATGGTACTGATCAGCATGCTTGCCTTCAGGTAATTCCATTCCCGCAAGATAATTCGAAACCCATGGGAAACTGGGACGCTGGGACTCCGGGGAGGCGCAGGAGCGCCTGAAGGTGCTTCTGACGGATGCAGAGATCCGCTGGCCTGCCACTGATTCAATAAATTTTGAAAGAAATTTGAAAAAAATATGTTTTAGCTGCTAAATTATATTGACTCATTGCCCTGCCATCTGTAAATTCCGGATATGAACGAAGATGACATCTGGAAATTAATGGCCTGCTTTTCCAGGACCCTGGTCTCATTCGGGAATTGGGTCAGGACGCCCCGGAGCTATGGAACGGATCAGAAGATCTATCCCTCCGAGATTCACACCCTGAAGGCTATTGTGGAAAATCCCGGCGCCAATGCCAGTTCTCTCTCTGAAATCATGTCAGTCACCAATGGCGCCACCACCCAGGTTGTATCGAAACTTCAGAAAAAGGGGCTGATCGAAAAATATTACCGTTCGGATAATCAGAAGGAGGTGTTCTATCTTCCGACGGAGAAGGGCCGGACGGCCTACGGTGAGCATGAGAAATTTGATGAACTTCTTTATAGCACCCGCTTTGCGTTTATGAGGGATATGAGCAGGAAAGAGTATGATGCGGTGATGTCTTTTCTGAAGAATATCGAGGAAGGGATCCGTTAGAATCTCTTTTTTTTAAATTATGTTTTAGCAGCTAAAAAATATAAGGAGAATCTGTAAATGAGAGTTTGTATTATTGTTTTCAGTCCCTCGGGACACACTTTAAAGGCGGGGCGGGCGTTTGAAGCCCGTCTGATTGCTGCGGGGCATGCCGTTCAGCTGGTGAACATTACCCGGACATACAGGGAGAGGGTCAAGCTGGGCTGGGCTGAGTTTTTGCGCAGAAGGATCGCCCCTCATGATCTTCTTTGCGTGGGAGCGCCTGTCTATGCCGGTCATCTGGAAAGCAATGCAAAATCCCTTCTCAACGCTCTTCCGGCTCCGGGAGCAGGGTGGGGGCGGCTGGCCATTCCCTTTGTGAGCTATGGCGGTCTTCATTCCAGCATAGCCCTCAGGGAAGCGGGGAATCTGCTGTACAAAAAAGGGAGAATCAATGTGATGGGGTTTAAGATGGGAGCCTTTCACACTCTTACCTTGAGAGCGCCCCGTCCCCTTTATCCAGCCAAACCGGATCAGGATGATCTTGGAATTCTCGACAGGGTCGTGGAGCGTATTGTGGAACTGGAAGAGGACACATCCAAAGCCAGGGACTGCCGCCGTTCTTTTTCCTATGCTCCCCTGAAGGAGCGAATCATCTTCAGTCTGCTGAGTCAGGACTTTTTTCATGAAAAACATAGAATTAACAGTGTAGATACGGAGCTTTGTAACGGATGCGGCCGCTGTGTTTCTCTCTGTCCTGTAGAGGCCATAGTCATGGAAGAGGATAAGGCCGTTATCAGGGATAAAAGCCGTTGTATACTCTGTGCCGAGTGTTATCATTACTGCCCGCGGAATGCCGTGACCTTTCCCTATATGGATAAGGTCCGAAAGCGTGCAGAGAAAGGCGGTATTCTGGAAAGTCCTGTCACCCGGATCTATTCCTGGAAGGTCTCCCCCTGTGACGGATAAAGGCCAGACAAGGGCCCCAGCCCGGGTAAATTAGTGATTTATCCTCTTGCAGGGTGTATAATTATAATATGATGACCTCCTATCTGGAGCAGGCCCGGGAGAAGGCCGGAAAGAAACGTCACCCCATACTCTATTCCTGGACGGTCGGTTCTGATACCTGGACTGTTGCGGTCACCCCCATTGTCAGAGAACGATTCCGGATACAGCTGAAAAGCTTCTTTATGCTTCTGGCTGCCCTCACATTCGGCGTAGGCCTCAGCTTTCTTGTCGGGAGAGGGGAAGCGGGGCTGCTGCTCTCAGTTGTCATGATCATATACGGACTTGTCTCCTGGATTGTTTATCTCAACAGCCGCTCGGCCATTCTCTTCCCCCCGAAACGGACGTTCTTTCTGACACCCTACGGATTTTTCAACGGTTATGAGTACATCTGCCGGGTCAGAACCTATGATATCGATGTCAGGGAGAGGAGGGTCTTTCTTCTGGGCTATACCTTTACCGGCGGGATGACTCCCGGGAGTGGTTCCTGGAAGGAGCTGGAGATGCTTCTGATGTGGGATCGTAACGAGGACCAGGCCCAGATTCTGGGCAAAGTGAGGCAGCTGGTCTTGCGGGAGGGGGAGTAGGCTGCTTTTTGCTATTTCCCGCCGGATGCACTATATTTTGACGGGGAGCCTGTGAGGTGTTTCACCCTCGCAGTGGGTGAGGTCAATGCCGGGTAAAAATATTGACATCAGAAAGACTATCCTCAGCAATTCTCTCCCCGTTCTTCTCTCCATTGTCCTGTTCATACTGCTTATCGTTTTCATAATTCTCCCTTTTATCAGAGAGTCTCTGATGAATCAGAAGAAGGATGCTGTTAAGAAAATGGTCGAGTCCGCCTACAGCCTTGTGGGCAGGGCTTACGGTGAATACCTTTCCGGGGATCTTTCGGAAGAGGATGCCCAGGCGAAGGCTCTGTCCATACTGAATGAAATTCGCTATGACGAAGGGATGAAAAACTATTTCTGGATCAATACCATAGAAGCGAATCACGAATCCCTGATGATCATGCATCCCTATAGAACAGATCTGGTGGGCGAGGACGTGACCTATCTGCAGGATCCCTATGGCGTGTATCTTTTCAAGGATATGATAGGTCTCGTTCAGGAACAGGGAGAGGGCTATACCTCCTACCACTGGCAGTATATGGACGACGCCGGAAGGATTGAGCCGAAGATCTCGTTTATCAAGCTCTTTGTTCCCTGGAACTGGATTATCGGCACGGGCTTGTACCTTGACGATATCAACAGGGAGATCAACCAAATTACCGACCAGATCACACTGTATATCTCGGCCGTGCTGTTTTTCATTATTCTTCTTCTCGTCTATAACTCCTATGTCACGATGCGAACGGAGAGTGATAAGCAGACGGCTCTGAAAAAGCTGTACGATTCACAGCGTTATCTGCGCACCCTTTTCGACCTTCTGCCCTCGGCTCTTTTCAGCTGTGATAAGGACTGGACCGTACGCAACTGCAACGCGCGGGCCCTTTCACTTCTGGAAAAATCAGCGGATCTTGTGTCGGACGCGTCTCTCTCGTCACTGATACCGGAGATGGACGTCATTACAGGAGAGATCGATTCTCAGAGGAGTCCGATCCGCGAAGAGCTTTATGAAAAACGAGTTATAAAGGTCCTGGATAAGGAAATTGTAGCCAATATCACCGTGTTTCCTGTCCGGCTCGAACACTATCCGGAATATGTCGTTCTTATAGATGATGTTTCCGTACAGGTGCAGAAGGAGAATCAGCTTATTCAGGCCCAGAAGATGGAAACCGTAGGGAATCTGGTCGGCGGAATCGCCCATGATTTTAATAATATCCTGGGAGGAATTATCGGGGCGTCATCCATGATCAGCAGTAAATGCGACAACTTCGAGTCCCTCAGGGAGAAAGAGCTGAGAGTCTATCTGTCCCTTATCGATCAGGCGGGAGAGAGGGCCGCCGACATGGTTCAGCAGCTGCTCTCTCTGTCACGGAAGCAGGAGCCCCATTTTATCCCCCAGGATCTGAACACCTTGATAAGGGATGTCTACAAGATATGTTCAAACAGCTTTGACAAGTGCATAGAGATCAGACGGCGACCCTTCGACGGACCCGCCATGGCGATGGCGAATATCACCATGATTGAACAGGTCCTGCTGAACCTCTGCATCAATGCCAGTCATGCCATGACCTTGATGAGAGATGATGAGAACCAGGCGGGGGGAATCCTGACGATGCAGCTTGTCAGAGTGTCCGTGGACAGTTATTACCGCCGGCAGAACCCGGAAGCGGAAGAGGATGAATACTGGTGTATCATCGTTCAGGATACGGGTATAGGGATAGAAAAAAAGAATCTGGCAAAGATCTTTGAACCTTTTTTCACAACGAAGGACAAGAACCACGGAACAGGTCTGGGACTCTCGATGGTCTACAATATCATCAAGCAGCACAGGGGGTTTATCGATATCTATTCGGAGAAGGGGCAGGGGACGGCGGTAAAAGTCTATCTTCCCGTCCTTGATACCGAAAAGGACGATAAGCTCGGGGAACTGAAGGATATGGCTCTGCTGCAGGGATCGGGAACGGTATTGGTCATCGATGACGATGAAATTATCAGAGGGCTTGCGGTTGATGTCCTTGAAAGCTGTGGATACAGCACGCTGGAAGCTGCCGACGGAGAAGAGGGGATCCGATTGTTTCATGAAAACAGGGAGAGGATCGATCTGATCTACCTGGATGTCATCATGCCCAAAAAATCCGGCGTTCAGGTCTTTTATGCCATCCGGGAGATGACTGATTCAGTGAAGATCCTGCTGAGTTCCGGCTTTAAGAATGATGAGAAGGTCAATGAGCTGATGACTAAAGGGGTGGCCGGGTTTCTTCAGAAGCCTTTTACCGCCTTTGAGCTGTCCCGGAAGGTGCATGATATTCTCAAATCGTGACATGTTTCAATGGTTCATTTTTATGTTATCATCAAAGTATGGTATATCGCTTCGGTATTCAATCCACTCCGCTTCTCCTTCTGATTCCGGTTCTCTCCCTTCTTCTTTTCTTCGGATTCGATCTGGCCCGGGGGCAGGTCTCTCCTCCCTCGGAAGGGATTAGCCGGGAAATCAGGATCGGAGGTCTGGATTACGGATTTTCCAGGACCATCAACTGCCATACCCATGTCCTGCCCGTTCCGGAATCCGAAGACTTTACCGTTTTTGCCGTGGACGGTAACGGGATTCAGCTGGTCGATCTCAATGGGGAGGGCGAGGTTTTAAGCCGTCGCCGTCTGGATCTGGATTTGTCAAAATCCTCACAGATCGAAGCCTCCTACATGGATGAGAAGACTATAGGAATTTTCTATATGAAAAGCGGAACCCTTTATAAGGCCTGCGTCGATACGGCGGGGGGACGCTTTGCCGAGTCGGTTTTCAGTCGGAATATCGCTTCTTTTACCACTGCCGCTGCGGGCGTCGTGTATCAGAAGGAGGATGGTCTCTACGGTTCTCCAGCTGACTCTGGAGATGAAAATCTTCTGCTCCCGACAGAGAGGCTGCTCTCCTTTGGGCTTGCGAAAAGGGAGGATGTCTTTTTTATTCTCGCCGTGGTCCAAACGGAATGGAATAGGGTGGATATCCATCTGCTTCGCTGCGATATGAGCCTCAGGCCGCTTGATGATACTGTTATTCTGGAAGGAGGATCCCTGAAGGTCTATCAGGATCTCAAGGATGTTTATCTGAAGGGGAATGAATTGACGGCCCTGTACTCGTACAGGAACAAACAGTACAAGCTTAACAACCTGACTCTGCAGAGCATCGCTTTAGACCGGAGGAGCCTGAAGGGGGAGGTCCAGAACGATTTTCCCTATTACAACAGCCGTTATAAAATCGTCGAAGCCGGAGAGGAGGGGATAGACTTTATCCTTCAGTTCGACGGCAGGCACAGTGTGGATCTGGGGCTCTGTACCATAAACCGGAACGGTTTTTACGAGCTGAAGCCCCTGACCAGGACGAGGAACGTGAGCAAACTGGCCGGATTCATCAACTCCGAGGGCTACGACGTCCTGGTTTTTACGGACCTGGAGTATGACAATAGAGTCCTTCTCTTTGCATCCGGATCTCCCCGTATGATAGAGAAGACCACCCGTCTTTCTTCCCTCTCTTTCTTCTACCCTCTGGTGACGACGATTCTGATCTTTCTGGTATCCCTGGTTTCGGGCGTTCTTTTTCTTATGGCTGTCATGCCTCTGCCCTTTGCGGCCTCACTGGTGCTGGACCGTTTTTTCAGGATAAGAAGGGCCGGTGTTTCTGCTCTTCTGACCCTTGCCGCCGCGGCGCTTCATACGGGATTTCAAATCCTCATAACCGTGAATCTCCTTCATGGGAGGATCGATACGGAATCATTCCCCCTCTTCGCCGGAAATGCGCTCTTTATCTCCATGATTATTACCCTTGTCAGTCTTCTCTCTTACGCCCTGGTACGGAAGGAGAGAAAAGACGCTGAGTTCGAAAGCTCCTCCTTTATGGCCTTCTATGTCCGTTTCGCCCTGTACAACTACATTGTTTATGTTCCCCTGTTTCTGATGTATGTGTTCAGTGCCGTGGTATTGAAAAAAATATAAAGAATTTCATAAAAAACATAAACGATCATTTTTTCTAGAATATTGAAGCCTTGTTGATTATACTTTGATGGGTGCCGATACGTTTTCAAAAAAAGAGGGCTTCTCTCTATGAAATGTGGCAGATCTTTCATACCCATCCTTCTCTTTTCCTTTTTCATACGTACTCCCGTAAATGCCGAAATTTCGGTGGCTGTTGTTGAAGCTGAACCGGTCTGTTTCACCGATGAAAACGGCCGGGCTGCCGGACTGTATCCGGAGCTGCTCCGGCATATTTTCGGTGAAGATGAACTCCGTTTTATCAGCGGTCTGTCTTTCCATGAGGCCTATGAGATGGTTTTAGATGGTAAAGCGGATATTATGCCCGTTTTTATTAAAACCGATGAGAGGGAGCAATCTTTTGCCTTCAATCAGGAGGTCGTGGCCGTCAGCTGGGGGCAGCTTTTTATAGCCCCTCATGACAGGATTGAAGGGATTCATGACCTGAGGGATCAGAAGATCGCCCTTCTGAAGGGCGGTCAGAACGGGGACAATTTCATCGGGATGATGAAGGGCTTCGATATCCCTTTCGAGCCTGTTTTCTTTGATAATGGCCCTGAGATGACGGCGGCCGTGCTGAACGGGACGGTTCGCGGTCTTGTTTCCATCGGAAGCTTTCAGCTCAGTAATGACAGATTGAAGGCCTCTTCCATTCTCTTTTCTCCCACTCAGGCCTATCTGGCTGTCAGAAAGGGCGGTAAGGAGTGGATACTGGACCGCTTCGATACGGCTCTCAGGCAGATGAAAAAGGATGAGAACTCGGTGTATCAGAGAGAGGTGGACCGCTGGCTGGTGAAGGAGGGGGAGAGCTCTATTCCCCGCTGGGTCATTCTTCTGATCATTACCTTTTTCAGCATCGCCCTTGTGGTCTTCCTTTTCAATGTCATCCTGAGGCTCCGGGTTCGTCAGATCAGGGAACGACTTCAGCATAGCGAGGCCAGCTACAAGGGACTGTTCAATGCGGCGGGGGAGGCCATCCTCGTGATTGCCTACAATACGAGCCGCGGAGGGCCCATTTATGATGTCAACGACTCCTTCTGCCGTCTTACGGGCTATTCGAGGGACGAGATCCTCTCCCTGAGTATCCTGGAGTACTTCGGCGGTGAGTTCAAAGAGAGTCTCCTTGATATTATGACTGAGCTGGAAGAGAAGGGCTTTTCTCTCAGTGAAATGCTGCTGCCCAC
Organism: Oceanispirochaeta sp.; assembly: GCA_963556075.3. GTDB lineage: Bacteria > Spirochaetota > Spirochaetia > DSM-2461 > DSM-2461 > Oceanispirochaeta. The sequence goes on from CAUVYB020000002.1 coordinate 2,723,170, forward strand.
CCGTTCGGGAGGCAATATCCATGTGGAGACTTCGGTCAGGCGCTTCGTATCCCACGGGGAACCCCTGCTGCTGGCCATTTGCCGTGACTTGAGAGATCGGGACGCCTTGAACTCCGCCCTCTCTGCTGTGGAGCAGAAGTATACAACCATAGCCGACTACAACTATGACTGGGAGTTCTGGATGGATGAGAATGAAGTGCTGATCTATCTTTCTCCCTCCTGTGAGCGTATCTCCGGTTACAAGGCTCAGGCCTTCTATGAAGATCCGGAGCTCCTGGACTCCCTGGTTCATCCCGAAGACAGGATGAAGTGGAGGAGCCATGAACACGGGACAGGCATGGGGCACGATAAACAGAGGGAACTGGTCTTCCGTATTATCCGCAGGGATGGAGGGATACGCTGGCTTGAGCATCAGTGTCTTCAGATCTACAGTCCCGAGGGGGTCAACCTGGGCATCCGGGGAAGTTTCAGGGACATTACCCGTCAGAAGGAGATGGAGGAGCAGCTGAACCGGAAGCAGCGTCTGGAATCTCTGGGGATTCTGGCCGGCGGTGTGGCCCATGACTTCAATAATATTCTGTCCATTATCAAGGGCTTTTCGGAGCTCGGAATAAAGCACCCCGGGGCAGAGGAGGAGCTCAAGGGATTTTTTGAAACCATTCATCAGGCCTCCCTCCGGGCGGAAAATCTGACCGGGAAAATCCTTGATTTCTCCAGAAACCGGAAGGTCGAGCTCAAGGCCGTCCGTGTATCGGAGATTGTGGAAGAGATCTACTGCCTGATAAAAGCCAGTTTCCCCAGCACTATTGAGATCCGGATGAACCTGAACAGCGATGCCTTTGTTCTGGCCGATGAAGGGCAGATTCACAGGGTTGTCATGAACATCTGTACCAATGCCCGGCTGGCCATGCCCGAAGGCGGTGTGTTGATCATGAGTGTGAACGAGCGGAAGGCAGATGAGCTGCCCGCCGGTATCGGTCTGGAAGAAGAATCGGATTGTCTGGAGCTGTGCATCAGCGATACGGGCGTCGGTATGAATGAAGAGGTCAAAGCCAGGGTCTTTGATCCCTTTTTTACCACGCGGGAAGGGGGGCAGGGCAGCGGTATGGGGCTGAGTGTGGTTCACGGCATCATCACGGGATGGAACGGTCATCTTTCCATTGAAAGCGCTCCGGGAGCGGGAACCACTCTTTGCATCTATCTGCCTCTGACCGAAGCGCCCTGCCGTATGGAGAGAAAGGATGATGATTACGGGCTTCTCCGCAATCATCGGGGATTGATCCTTGTGGTGGATGACGAACCTCTTATTCTGAAACTTGTAGAGACCTATCTGCAGAGAGCCGGAATGGAGTGTGATTGCTGCTCTTCGGCGGACGAGGCCTTTGAAAAATTCAAAAACGATCCTGCGTCCTACAGCCTTGTGGTGGCGGATATGACCATGCCCGGGATGAGGGGGGATCAGCTTGCCGTGGAAGTGAAGGCTATCCGTCCCGACCTGCCGGTTATCCTCTGTTCGGGATACAGTGAGTATGCCGATCCTGATAAGCTTCCCGAGGGCGCCGACGCCCTGTTGGGAAAGCCCTTTGCCGGGGATGATCTTTTGAATCTGATCGGCAGCTTTACATCCGAAAAGGTGTAGCTCCCTCAGTGTTCGTAGCGGGAAGCGGCCTGATCCAGAATACTCTGGTGCTGTCTCTCTGTGAGAAGAACGATGACCGACGCTATCAGGATGATTCCCGAGATGCTGGCTATCAGCCGGGAAACCGCAAAACGGGGACCCAGGGCATTGAGCTCAAACAGAAACATGGGGATCTTTGTGGTAGACCAGGCGCCGATAAAGATCAGTATATTAAACAGACTGCTTCCCTTCCTGGCCATCACCGCGGCAACGGGGAAGGCTCCGTACAGGGGGCCTGCTGCTGCGGAGCCCAGAAAGAAGGCAAGAAGAACACCCCTTAAACCACTGCCCCTGCCCAGGTGCTTTGTGATTTTTTCACGGGGGACCCATACATCGAACAGTCCCAGGATAATGAAGACCGGTGGAATGACCAGCAGCATGGTTTTCAGCTGTCCCCGGAGAGCCCGCCCGGCCTGAGGCCTGATTTCGGGAAAGAACAGCAGGATCACGGCAAACAGAACGAACATTATCAGGGCAGGTCGATAGCGTCTGGCCAGCTTTTTCACAGGCTTACTCCCCATGCCACAAAGGCGGCCGCCCCAAAGCAGAATAAAAAGGCCATAAGATTCCGGGCAAGGGCCACCTTTTTTCCGAAGAAGCTGCTCTCCATAGGAAGGGTTACCACTCCCACCATCATCAGGGCGGATACGAAGGCTGCAATCTGGGCGATGCCTGCTCCGTTCTTAAGAAGTTCGGAGGCGGCGGGAAAAGCCACGAATCCGGGGATCAGGGTGATGCTGCCTATCAGGGAGGCTCCCAGTATGCCGGCGAAGCCTGAGCCTGCTCCGATAAAACGGGAGATAAAGCGGCTGTCAAAGACCGCCAGAATCAGTGATATGATGATCAGTACCGCAATAAACTGAGGCAGAATGTTGTTCAGAGATTTCACGGCCTTCATCAGAGCCTTTTTTGTCTTGCTCCTGTCTTTGACAAGGGACATGATCAGGGCCGCTCCCGTAAGGAGATAGAGGATGATAGTGCTCAATCAGGGGTCTCCCTTTTGTTTGTTTCAATTTGAAGAGTAGCTAAACGAATCAGGGCCGTCAAGACGGAGGCTCTGAATCTGAAAAAATGTAGTGCAATTCTCTTTTCTTTTGTACTATAATTCGTTTAAGTCATTATTTTATGCATCGGAGTTTATCGTGAGTCCAAAATCCAGCAACAACCAGAGGAAAATCTCTTTTGCCACCCCTCTGATAATCCTGTTTGTAGTTGTCCTGTTCGTCGCCTTTTCTTTCCAGGCTGTCTTTGTCTCTTCAAGGATGGCAAAGGAGATAAAGGCCACTCAGCGGGAAAATCTCGTACAGATCACCCAGTCCATGAGCGATCTTGTGGATCTGGAGCTGAAGGCCAATGAGAATCAGCTGATAGCCTATGCCGAGGCCATCGGGCTGACCATGGGAGCCCCTATCCCGGAGGAGGAGAAGGGTAAAACTCTTACTAACCTTCTTAAGGAGATAACGGTCAGCAATGAGTATTACGAGACCATCTTTATCGCTGGCGCGGAGGGCACGATACTCTACTCTCCCGAAGAGTCTGTTATCGGCGCCGATATCTCCGACAGGGAGTACTTCAACGCCATTATCCAGAACGGCAGAAACAGCACTACCACAAAAAAGGCTATCCAGTCCAAGGCAACCGGAAACCTCACCATCGTTCATGCGGTCCCTATCTTTGAAAACCACAAAAGAGTCGGTTTATTAGCGGCGTCCCTCAATCTCACATCCTTCGGAAACAAGATGATTCTCAGCAAGACCATCGGAGAGACCGGTTATCCCTATATTATGGATAAGGACGGGATGCTGCTGGTTCACCCCTCTGAGGCCCTTGTGGCCACGCAGGCGCAGGATGTGGATCCCTTCCTTCAGGAGATCGTGGACAACGGCCAGAGTCTTACTTACGCGTCCTATTCTCTGAACGGCGAAGCCAAGCAGGGGGTCTTTATCCGTATGATGAAATCCGGTTGGCTCGTCTGTATGGCAATCGATGATGCCGAGGCCTTTCACAGCATTACTTCTTTGAGGCTGATGCTGGTGATTATAAGTGTGCTCCTCCTTGCGGGAACCAGCCTGATCCTCTTCTTCTACGTCAGGGTAAGGCTGATCCGCAAACTGAGACTTATCGAGCGTATCCTGTTCCAGGCGTCTGAAGGGGATCTGACCGAAAGGAGTTCCGTCAGGGGAAGGGATGAGGTCGCCGGTATGGCCGGGTACTTCAACACTCTTCTGGACTCTCTCAGCGATTTCTTTATCACCCTCAGGGGCAACCTGCAGGAGCTGGATGAGGTGGGGCTGGATCTGTCTTCCAATATGGAGGAGACCGCGGCGGCGGTACATCAGATCAAGACCAATGTTGAAAACTCTCTCGGTCAGATTGAAAAGCAGGAACAGAGCGTCTCCACTACGGTAACGGTCGCCGAGGAGATCACCCAGAATATAGAGTCTCTGGATCGCAATATCGAGAGACAGGACGTGGCTATTCAGCAGGGCTCTTCGGCTGTAGAAGAGATGATCGCTCAGATCAAGACCGTGTCCGCTTCCACCGAGGAAGCCGAGAACCTTATGACCGTGCTGAATGAATCCTCCAGCCGCGGCCGGGACAATCTTCAGAATGTTTCCAGCCAGGTCCGGGATATTGAAGAGAAGTCCCAGGATCTGGAAAAAGCCAACGCCCTGATAGCCGGAATCGCCGCCCAGACCAATCTTCTGGCCATGAACGCCGCCATCGAGGCTGCTCATGCCGGGGATGCAGGGAGGGGATTCGCGGTGGTGGCCGATGAGATCAGAAAGCTGGCTGAGCAGTCTACCACCCAGTCGGGCCAGGTCAAGCAGTCTATCTCCAATATCTCCGCCAGTATTCAGGAGGTGGTCAGGGGATCGGCCAGTTCCAACCACTCCTTCGAAGACATTATGGAAAATATGAAGAAAATGGCCGAGATCACGGCTGAGATCAAGTCCTCCATGCAGGAACAGGTGGCCGGGAGCACTCAGGTCCTTCAGACCCTTGACGAGCTTAAGAACTCGGGACAGGAAGTTTCCGCCGGATCAAGAGAGATGACTGCGGGAAACAAGGAGATCCTTCAGGCCGTAGAAGCCCTCACCCAGATCTCCAGTGAGGTGTCCATGGCCATCCGTGAGATCGGAAACGGAATGGATGAGATCAGCTCCTCCGTTCTTAACGTAACGGATATCGCCGGGAAGAACAAAACCAGCATCGATCTTGTACAAAGAGAGGCCGCCCGTTATCGGCTGGAGGGAGATCCGGGAGAGAACGCTGAGAGCCGCCCGGAGGCTCAGATAGAAGTCGGCCCCGGAAAGGAGATAAACGCTCTGGAAGAGCTGTAATCACCAATGCTTCAAGACAGAGAAGAGGGTCTATGGTACGCAAAATCCCGGGAGCCTTTCTCTGTCTTCTTCGTTTTGAGTTCCGGATGAGACTCTCTTTTCATTGAACGCCGGCAATCAGTCCCAGTAGAGCAGAACCTTTCCCGCCTGGCCGGACCTCATAATCTCAAAACCCCGTTCAAACTCATCCACCGGCATCCGGTGGGTAATGATACGCGTTATATCCAGTCCCGAGCGTATCATGGCGGCCATCTTGTACCAGGTTTCAAACATCTCCCTGCCGTAAATCCCCTTCAAGTGCAGACCCTTGAAGATAATCTGATTCCAGTCCACAGAGGTTTCGTCTTCGGGGATGCCCAGCAGGGCCACCCGGCCGCCGTTATTCATCTTCTCGAACAGTTGCTTCTGGGCGGCGGCGTTCCCGGACATTTCCATGCCCACATCAAAGCCTTCCAGCATATGAAGCTCACTCATATAATCTTCCAGCTTGTCGGAGGCCACATTGACGGCCCGGGTAATGCCCATCTGCCGGGCCAGATTGAGGCGGTATTCGTTTACATCGGTGATAATCACATAGCGGGCCCCCGCATGATGAGCCACCGCTCCGGCCATAATGCCTATGGGGCCGGCGCCGGTGATCAGAACATCCTCTCCCACAAGGTCGAAGGAGAGGGCCGTATGGACGGCATTGCCGAAGGGATCGAAGATGGCCGCCGCCTCGTCTGAAATAAAGTCATCCAGTTTGAAGGCGTTGTAGGCAGGCATGACAAGGTATTCGGCAAAGCAGCCCTGACGGTTTACCCCGATGCCCTTTGTATTCCGGCACAGATGTCTCTTGCCCGCCCGGCAGTTGCGGCAGTGTCCGCAGGTGAGGTGTCCCTCGCCCGTAACCCTGTCGCCAATACTGAATCCGGCCACCTCGCTGCCCATGGCCTCGACGGTTCCCACAAACTCATGACCCGTTATCATGGGGACCGGTATGGTTTTCCGGGACCAGTGATCCCAGTTGTAGATATGCACGTCGGTACCGCAGATGGCTGTGATCTTGATCTTTATCAGAAGATCGTTGGGGCCGTACTCAGGCTCGGGGGCGTCGATCATCCACAGCCCTTCTTCGGGCTTCAGCTTGGAGAGGGCTTTCATCGGATCACCTCCAGCTCTTTTCCGGTTTCAATAATTTTTCCAATGGCAAGACGAACCTGCTCTTCCGAATGTCCGGCGGACATCTGAAAGCGGATGCGGGCGGCCCCCATGGGAACCACCGGATAGGAGAACCCTATGGCGTAGATCCCCTTCTCCAGAAGCCTGTCGGCCATCTTTCCCGCCAGCGCCGCATCCCCCAGCATCAGGGGGACTATCGGGTGTTCCCCCTCCACAATGCGGAAACCCGCCTCTTTAAGGGAGAGCCGGAAGAGCCTGGTGTGGGAAAACAGCTTCTCTCTGAGCTCTCCGGAGGCCTGAAGAAGCTCAAGAGTCTTCAGTGCCGTGGCCGTCATAACAGGAGCCAGGGAATTGGAGAAGAGGTAGGGGCGGGATCTCTGACGCAGCCAGGCGATGATCTCCTTCCTGCCGGAGCTATACCCTCCCGAGGCTCCGCCCAGAGCCTTGCCCAGGGTTCCTGTTATGATATCCACTCTCTCTTTGACCCCGCAGTGCTCCGGTGTTCCGGCGCCGGTCTCTCCCATAAAGCCGACCGCATGGGAGTCGTCCACCATGACCAGGGCATCGTACCTATCGGCCAGGTCGCAGATAGACTTCAGATCGGCAATGATGCCGTCCATGGAAAAGACGCCGTCCGTGGCGATAAGGCGAAAGCGGGCATCCCGTGCCTCCTTGAGCTTCTCCTCCAGGTCGGCCATATCGTTATTGGCATAGCGATAGCGGCGGGCCTTGCAGAGTCTGACCCCGTCAATGATGCTGGCATGGTTCAGGGCATCGCTGATCACCGCGTCCTCAGGGCCCAGAAGGGTTTCGAAAAGCCCTCCGTTGGCGTCGAAACAGGAGGAGTAGAGGATGCTGTCTTCCGTTCCCAGAAAGGCACTCAGTTTCTCCTCCAGCTCCTTGTGGATTGTCTGGGTACCGCAGATAAAACGGACCGACGAGAGGCCGTAGCCGTACTCCTTAAAAGATCCTCTGGCCGCCGCTATCAGCGAGGGATCGTTCGCCAGTCCCAGGTAGTTATTGGCACAGAAATTCAACACCCTCCTGCCTCCGGCGACCTCGATTTCAGCCTGCTGGGGGCCCTGGATAAGGCGCTCTGACTTATAGAGTCCCTGCTTTTTCAAGGATTCCAGTTCCGCGGCAAGATGGGATAGCATTTTACGGCTCATGTTCTTCTCCTAAACTCAATATATGGATATTGTACTTCCGAATACCGCATTTGTGTTGAATATAAATGATGAAAACGGTACATTTTCAGCAATTTTAAGGAGGCCCGTCCGGCAGGCTTCGGAATCAGATCCATCCCCAGTTATAAAACTCAGGTATGGCAGGGGAAATTGCGAATCTTTTTTAGGTCGTTTTTCTCTTGCCGGTCGGGAGTAGGGAGGCGTCGTAGACGGGGCGCGGCGGCTGAGTTCCCTGTGATGCTGCTGGAGCCCCCGGCGGAACCGGGGTGTTTCAGATCAGCCCGCTGAGGGAGGCCCACATCATACAGACCCCGATATCCGACAGCCTGCTATCCTTCAGGTCCTCCTGCGTTCCATCGCCGGAAACTTCAATCTCTTTACTTTTATGTTTCTCTTCGGGACTGGATGCGTTTCTGTTTATCATCCGGGCGCTTATGAGCCCTGTCGGCAGGCATTGATTATCCAACATTTTCTTCCTCCTGGATTCTGTAACACCCGTTCCCCCTGTTTCTGTTCTATCGAGGAAAAGAAAGGGTGTTAATCATGAATTGCAAGATACGTGCCAGATCTTATATGTCTGTATGAGTTGGTTATGAGCCGGCTTTCGTAAGGGATAGGGACTGGAAAATCGGTTTTTCAGACCTCCTGGCGGTGAGAACCGCCGGCCAGGGAGTCAGATCTCCTTCAGCAGAAAGTCCCGGCTCTCCTTGATGCGGATAAAGTACTCCGCCCGGCCGCCCGCATCGGGATGGGCCGTCCGGCAGAGCCTGCGATAGGCCCGGGCCACTTCGACCCTGTCGGGAAAATGGAGGGGGTGGATGACCGGAATCAACTCCAGGATCAGGCTTGATCGGATCATCTGTATCAGACGGGAGTCGATTCCGGGATAACGGCGGCCCATGGACTCCATGACGTCATCGTAGAGCTGCAGCCAGCCGCCGACCGTCAGTTTCGTCAGTTCATCGGCCCTCTTTTTGCTGCCCGGATAGACCGTCTTGTCCCAGACCGGCCGCTCATGCGCCCGATTGATGCTCTCCTCCCATTCCGCCAGGAAACGGAGGGTCTGTCTGCGGCGGGGAGAGAGGGTTTTGACCTGTTTCAGGATATAGGCTTCCCTCTGCCGGGCAACCTCCTCTCTCTCCTTCAGATAATCTCTTTTGACCGTCAGAAACAGGGGAAAGAAAGGATCCCGGGGGAGGCGGTAGGTTCTGTGGAAGTGGTGAAGGTTCTCCGGGCTGATCATAGCCCTGTCCAGAAGTCTGTAGCAGCGGCGGCTGATCCTCAGAGTCCGGAGCCTTTCAGAGCTTCTGTAATGACTTTGCATCAGCTTGAACTCCGGGTGTTTGCTCAGGCTTTTGGGCTGGCGGAAGAGGAGCCGGTCCAGAGTCAGCGACTCGGTCCCCCGGGCGACACGGCGCCTGCGACGCCGTCCCCGGCTCTGGGGGCGGCGGATCGACGGGCCGCCGGGGCTGCCGATCCGTTCTGAGCGGCTCTGGGGGCGGCTCATGCCAGAATTACTCCTGGAAGAGTTCCAGAACTTCTGCGGAATTCTCGGAGTGGAGCAGGGCTCTCATAAAGGCGGCCGACCGTGTGATCCGGGCCACCTCCGTCAGGGCTTCGATATGCTGGCTGGCCTTGTCCGAAGGCGCGATGATCAGAAAAAACACCTTGGCGGGCTGACCGTCCAGGGATTCAAACTCGATTCCTTTCGGGGCTACGCCGATGGCCATGGTCAGTTCGGGGATGCCGTCTATTTTGGCATGGGGGATGGCGATCCCTTCTCCCAGGCCTGTACTTCCCTGATCCTCACGGCTGCGCAGCGCCGAGTAGAGGGCGACCTCGTCTTCAATTTTACCGGCATCTTTCAGCACGCCGATCAGCTCCCGGAGCAGGTCGTTCTTATTGGTGCTCTCCAGGGGAACCTTGATACAATCTTCTGTTATAAGTTCCAGTATGCTCATGGTCATCTCCTCATCATGATCAAAAAGGGACCAAACACTTCGTGTTTACCCCGGTTGCATGGGCGAGCAGCAAACAATGTTTGCGACCAGCCCCGGTTGCATGGGCGAGCAGCAAACAATGTTTGCGACCAGCCCCGGTTGCATGGGCGAGCAGCAAACAATGTTTGCGACCAGCCCCGGTTGCATGGGCGAGCAGCAAACAATGTTTGCGACCAGCCCCGGTTGCATGGGCGAGCAGCAAACAATGTTTGCGACCAGCCCCGGTTGCATGGGCGAGCAGCAAACAATGTTTGCGACCAGCCCTTTTTATCATTACACCTAGCTTAGGGCTTCGTAGTGGGACCATACCAGGTCCTCGTCTTTGGCGATCAGGACGGAGCAGGGCACCGAGCGCATGGCCCGTTCAGCCTCGTTGTAAAACTCGTCCCTCCGGCTCTGGATCTTGGAGAGCTCTCCGATGATCAACAGATCGATATCCAGCTCTTCCACCAGATGCTTGATCTCCGTATGGATGGCGCCGTTCCTCTGATGGAGTTCCAGAGCCTGTCCCTTTTTGTGGGCCAGCTCCTTCACGTGGTTCAGGTAGCGCTGGGCGTCCTGTTCCAGGTCCTGCTGGTATTCCTGTTCTTCCGATTCCAGAAAGATACGGGATTTTACCAGATCGTTCAATGCCCGGGTATTGACCACATAGGCCGCATGGAGTTCGGCGCCCGTGCTTCGGGCCAGGCATACGGCATACTCAGCCGCCGTGACTGATTCTTCACTTCCGTCCACATACACCAGAATATTCTGTATCGGTCCTGCCATTATTTTCTCGTCCTTTCTCCCAATACTAGGAGTTCCGTGCCTTGTTTTCCAGTCTGCTTTTCACCTGTTTCATCAGGATCAGCATATCCCTCTCGTTCTCCTCCAGCCTGTTCTGAATATGGGCCACTGTCTCCCGCAGCTCGGGGATGGCGATTTTTTCCAGGGCGTTGACCTTACGGATGGTTTTTTTCACCTCCCTGGCCAGACGCATGATGGAAACCTTCAGCTCCGCCAGTTTTCCCGTCATCTCCAGGGCGCTGCGGAATTGTTCTATGGCTGTATCCACGTGGTAGCTGGTACTGCCCGGGCTGAACCAGGGGGCCTTGCCGCTGAAATTGGTCTGCACCACGGGCAGGGGAACGCCCATAACCTTTCTCTGACTGATGTCCAGATCCGTCTCGACCCTTACGGCGCTGGAAAGGGAGAGAAGCCTTCTTTTGCCCATATCCAGTGCCGCCTCCTCCAGGGAGGCGTATGCGGCGGTCAACACCTTGTCGGCCCTCTCCTGAAAATCCACGGCCTGATCCACCAGGTTCAGAAGTTCCATCACCAGAATGTTCCGCTTCTGGTCCAGGAGCTCATGACCCAGTGTGGCGAATTTCAGTTCGTTCTTGAGGGAGATCAGATTGCTTTTCGTGGGGGCGGCGCTTCTCACGCTTCCCCTCCCGGGAGCCGGGCGGCCACGGTACCGTAGTAGCGGTCGATCTCCTCTTCGGTGACCCGGTGAAGCTCCTCGGCGGGCAGCAGACTCAGGGCCTCCCAGCCCCGGTCCAGGGTCTCGTTGATGCTGCGGTTTTCATTTTTCCCCTGACTGACAAACTTTTTCTCGAAAAACTCGCCGAAGTCCAGATACTGATGATCCAGAGGGGTGAGTTCCTCCTCTCCGATAACAGACGCCAGGTTGCGGACGTCCTTGACGTAGCTGTAGGCGGCAAAGAGCTGACTGGCCAGATGGGGATGATCCTCCCGGGTCATTCCCTCTCCGATTCCGTCCTTCATCAGCCGGGAAAGAGAGGGAAGACCCGCCACGGGGGGATAGATGCTCCGTCCGTGCATCTCCCGTTCGAAGACGATCTGTCCTTCGGTGATGTAGCCTGAAAGGTCGGGGATGGGATGGGATATATCGTCATTGGGCATGGTCAGAATGGGCAGCTGGGTGATGGAACCCCTGAAGCCCTTGAGCATGCCCGCCCTCTCATAGAGCTCGGCCAGATCGGAGTAGAGGTATCCGGGATAACCCTTGCGGCTGGGAATCTCTCCCCGGAGGGTGGAGATCTCCCGGAGGGATTCGCAGTAGTTGGACATGTCTGTCATGACCACAAGAACATGCATGTCCTCTGAAAAGGCCAGATGCTCGGCCAGGGTGAGGGCGCTGCGGGGGGTGATGATCCTCTCGATGGAGGGATCGTCGGCCAGAGAGAGGAAGAGGGCTACCTTTTCCAGAACCCCGCTCCTCTCGAAGGAGTCGATAAAGTAACGGGCCACGTCGTGCTTGACCCCCATGGCTGCAAAGACCACGGCAAAGTCTTCGTTCTGTCCCCGGACCCTGGCCTGACGGGCGATCTGGGCGGCAAGCTCGTTGTGGGGCAGTCCGTTGCCCGAGAAGATGGGAAGCTTCTGCCCCCGGATCAGGGTGTTCATCCCGTCGATCACCGAGATCCCCGTCTGTATAAAGTCCCGGGGATACTCCCGGGCCACCGGATTGACGGGTCGGCCGTTCACATCCACATGGTCCTCCGCCCGGGGAGGGGCCCCGCCGTCAATGGGCTGGCCCAGGCCGTTCATGACCCGTCCCAGCATATTTCTGGTCACCCCCAGGGTCTGGGGACGGCCTTTGAAACTTACCCTGGTTTCGGGCATGCTGAGTCCCGATGTGCCGCTGAAGACCTGGACCACCGCCACATCGTCGGAGGTATCCATGACCGTGCCCAGACGGATCTTCCCCTCACGGTCCCGGCATTCCACCAGCTCACGGTAGCCCACGGCGTGGGTGTTCTTCACAAAGACCAGAGGTCCTTCGATCTGATCCACACCCAGATACTCCCGGGCGCTCAAAAGACTTTTGCGATATTCCGGATCCTTCAGTCTGGATTCTATCCCCCGTGAATCAGCCATAGATGGCCCCCAGTCTGTCCAGGGCCCGCTCCAGGCGGGCCTCCAGGCGGTCGAACTGCCCCGGCTTGTCGTTGGGTATGGTCAGTTTCATCTTGATGATCTCCTGCAGCACCTTCATGCGGCGCAGTTTAACGATGGTGACGCCCCGTCTGATGGCCTCGTTTCCCCGTCTCCAGTAGGTGAGGATCAGGCCCAGCATCCGCATCTGTTTCTCCGCCGTAGAGTAGCGGTCAATGGTATCAAAGGCATTCTGCTGGAGAAAGGCATTCTTGAAGACCGTACAGACCTCAATGATAAACCTCTGGCTGTCGGGCAGGGCATCGGGGCCGACGAGTTTTACAATCTGCTGGAGGCGGACCTCTTTCTGCAGAAGTTCCAGGATCTCCCGGCGGTCCCGGGCCCAGGCGGGACCGACCTTCTCTTCCCACCAGGGTGTGATGTCTTCAAGGTATTCGCTGTAGCTCTCCAGCCAGCTGATGGCCGGATAGTGGCGGGCGTTGGCCAGCTGCCGGTCCAGGCCCCAGAAGCAGCGGACGAAGCGCCTTGTATGCTGGGTTACGGGCTCGGAGAAGTCTCCTCCCGGTGGGGATACCGCTCCGATGATGGACACCGAACCGTCCCTGCCGGAGAGGGTCTCCATATAGCCGGCCCGCTCATAGAACTCGGCGATACGGGTGGGGAGGTAGGCGGGAAAGCCCTCCTCGGCGGGCATCTCCTCCATGCGCCCGGAAAGCTCCCGGAGCGCTTCGGCCCAGCGGGAGGTGGAGTCGGCCATAATGGCCACATGATAGCCCTGGTCCCGGTAGTACTCGGCGATGGTGACGCCGGTATAGATACTCGCCTCCCGGGCGGAGACGGGCATGTTGGAGGTGTTGGCGATCAGTATGGTTCTCTCCATGAGACTCCGTCCCGTGCGGGGATCGATCAGTTCGGGAAACTCATTGAGAACATCGGTCATCTCGTTGCCCCGTTCGCCGCATCCTATATAGACGATAATGTCCGCATCACACCACTTGGCGATGGCGTGCTGGGTCATGGTTTTGCCCGTCCCGAATCCGCCGGGTATGGCCACGGTGCCCCCTTTGGCCAGGGGGAAGAGGGTGTCGATGACCCTCTGGCCCGTAACCAGGGGAAGGCTCAGGGGATGGCGCTCGGCCACGGGGCGGGGGCGCCGTATGGGCCAGCTCTGCATCATGGTCAATTCCCGGGCCGCTCCTTTCTCTCCGTCGCCGCCTTCGATCCTGAGAATGATCTGGCTCACTTTGTACGATCCGGCCTCTGCCGCCCAGCTCACCTTTCCGGAGACGCCGGGGGGAACGGGAATCCGATGTTCGATCCTTTCGGTCTCCTGTACGATGCCGATAATCTGCCCTTCGCTGACACGCTCGCCCTCGCTGCACAGGGGAGTGAAATCCCACTCTTTCTCTGCGGCCAGGGCGGAGAAGGAGAGACCCTTGTCTATAAACTCTCCCGAGGCATCGTACAGGGCCTCCAGGGGACGCTGTATGCCGTCGTAGATGGTTCCCATGAGACCGGGGCCCAGGGACACGCTTAAAGGATGCCCCGTACCGTAGATTCTGTCTCCCGGGGCGATGCCCGTGGTGTCTTCGTAGACCTGGATCACCGCGCTTTCTCCCTTGAGTTTGATGACCTCGCCCACAAGCCTCTGCTCGCCCACAAAGACCATTTCCATCATCAGGGCATCGGGGATCTCGGCGGCCTCTATAACAGGGCCGTTGACCCGTCTTACCCTGCCGGCTATCCGTTCGCTCATGCCTTCTCCTCCCCTGGAGCCCCGTTTTCCGCCGGGTCCTTCACCGCCTCAGCAGTTTCTTCTGACTCAGGGGCCTTTCGCAGCCGGGCTTCGATGATATCCCGGATCTCCTGCTCCCGGCGGTCCAGCCTGGCGGCAAAACTGTTACGGAAGGCTCTGCGCCCTTCTGCGTCGCTGAGCTCCACACCCTGTTCCTCCAGAGCGGCCTCATCGGAGAGGCTCAAGGCGACGGTTTCTCCAAACTCTCGGGACAGACGCGTCTCCACTCGCCGGAGCAGATCCGCTCCCAGGAGGGCCCGTTCTCCCTTGCCGCCGTTGACCCTGGCCTCGGGGACGCCCAGACCCAGGGCCGCCTCCAGGACAAGGTTTTCCAGAAGGGCGGGGTAGGCGCTGTCCCTTCTGAACTCCTCCAGACGGATACGTACCCGGCGCATCACTTCGGCGGCCAGTTTGCGGCTGCTCTTCAGTTCCTGCCGGCTCTGCAGGAGGATAAGAGAGGAGCGGCTGTTCTTTTTCAGTTCGGCTCCCTGTTTTTCAGCGGCCTCTTCGGCACCGTTCAGGATTTTCGCCGCCCGGTCACGGGCCGAATCCACGCTTTCCGCCGCCTGAACACGGGCCTGTTCCACAAGCTTATCCGCTTCCTTTCTTGCGTCGCCGAGTATGCCCTTTAGCAGTTCAGAGCTTGATTCCGATTGCATCATTCACCAGTTCTTTCAGGGATGGTTTCCCCTCCACCCGGCCCAGACGGTCGGGGATCTCCAGGATCAGGGGAAACTGCCTGGTAAACAGAAAACGGTCTACCAGGGATCGTATCAATTCCGCCAGTCTTTCGGTGATCAGGATTATGCCCGTATCGGCATCCTCCATGGCCTCATTCAGGGCCTGTTCCGCCTCTTCCGCTGTGACGGCAACGCGTCCCGTGACGCCTACCAGGCCAAAGCCGAGAACCGTATCTTCATCACCGATGACGAAATATTTCATTTCTCTATCTTTCCTGCACTGCCTTGATCACCGGTCAGACCCTCAGATCTTACCCAGGATCATCAGGGCCGTGATAAATCCGAAGACCACGATACCTTCGGCCAGAGCTATAAAGATCAGGGCCTGGCCGGCGATCTCCGGCTTCTCTCCGATGGCGCCCATGGCGGCCGAGCCCACATGGCTGATGGCGATTCCCGCCCCGATGGCAGCGGCGGCAAAGGCCAGGGCGGCGGCTAAAAGACCCCAGGTCTGAACCTGGGCGGATACGGCGGGGGCTTCTGCATGGGCCTCTTCCGCGCTCAGATGACCGGCGGCAAACAGAGTCAGGACGAGGATCATCGCCGTGAGAACCACGGCCCGGACGGACAGATGCAGGGACAGTTTCTGATTAAGTTTCATTTAGTTACCTCCAACACGGGTTTTCAGGGAAACAGGTTCATAAGCCCGTCCCGTACCATTGAAATATTTACTGAAGAACTCGTAGTAGTTCAGCCTGAGGGACTGTATCCCGGCCGAAAGTCCTTCCAAAGCGATAACAAGAGCGTTTCCCAGAAGCAGAATCACAGGGGCTCCGTACGCTCCGGCCATATCCGCCATCTGAAAGAAGGCGCTCATCAGACTCACATGGGCTATTCCCAGCCCCGCGACTCTCATAAAGCTGAGGGTGTTGGCCAGATATCCGGAGAAAATTTCCAGAAGCTCCACCACCCACTCCATAAACAGGTTCATGACGGCCTGAGCATTCCAGGGCATCCTGTGTCCCTCCTGCCGGTGTTCCAAAGGTTCCTTGAAAAGGAGGAGCAGGGCGGGTAGCCCCAGACCCAGGAAGAGGAACGCCGGGGAGGGGAGCTCCTTATAGGACGTGCCCACAAAGAAGAACGCCGTATAGATCCCCCCTGCATACAAAACGCCTCCCAGGATCCCCGCCTTGTTGAACACAAGACGCAGCCAGTCCCTCTGTCTGATGCAGTTGATAATATTGAGAACGATTCCCAGGGCCAGGACGATGATGCCGAAGACTATGGTAATCAAAAGGATGTCGTAGATACTGCTGATCACAGGATGCCCGCCGCCGTGGCCCGTGACCACTCCGTGGTAGTTGAACCAGAGGGGGGGGAACCAGGAGTATCCGAAGTAGGAGCCGAAGAGGATTCCCGCCACGACGGCCGCCCCGCCGCAGTAGGCGATCAGAGTGAAAAGGGGTTTTGCCTCTTCCTGCTTCCTCCGGGAGCGGAAGTGAAGCAGACCCCCCGTCAGAACCAGTACCAGCCCGTGCCCCGCATCGCCGAACATCAGGCCGAACATGGTCAGGTAGGTGAAGGCCACAAGGACGGTGGGATCCACCGTGCCGTAGCCCGGCACACCGAAGTTCTTCACCAGCATCTCGAAGGGCCCCAGGAAGCCGGGATTGTTCATCTGTACCGGGGCGCTGACCCTGCCCCCCGTATTCTCCTGCACCCATTCGGCGCCGTGCCACTCCAGAAGACACTCCCCCCCGGCGGCTTTTTTTATCTCGGCGTCCAGAACCGGTTTCTCCTCCGCCGGCACCCAGCCGTTGAACAGGACGCAGGCCTCGGAAGCGGCGAAGTAGGACTGTATCTTCAGGTTCAGTTCCCGGATGCGGAGAGCCGACCATGTGCTCAGAAGCCACTCCTTCTTTCCCTCCACATAGGCCCGGGACTCCTCCAGTATGGTTTTCTGCTGAGTTTTAAGCTCCTGGACACGGAGCCTCATATCATCGCTGAACCGGGTACCGCCCCGGTCGCCGGCCAGGGACGCCGCCGCCTCGGGAGGAAGGGGACCCTTGCGCCAGCCCACCGCCTCCAGGCGGCGCTCCAGCTCCTTCTGATCCTTCTTCATCCCCATGACGATGCACCAGCGAATGCCCCCTGTCACGGCCGCCTCCAGAACCACCGTGGTCAGGCTTCCCAGCTCCCGGTTCATCTCGGTCGTATTTTCGGCGGGGATGCCCCCTGTCTCCATAAAGAGGAAGGAAAAGCCGGAAGAGCCCTGTTCGGCCCGGGTGATCAGATCCTTGTCATCACCGAAAAGCCCGACTTGACGGCGCAGATCCTCCAGACGGTTGATCTCGGCCTGCAGGCCCTGCTGTTTGTCCCGGAAACCCTGCTGCTCCGAACTGAGGGCGTCCAGCATCTTTTCAATTTTATCCAGGGAATCCTCCCCCGTATCGGCATTCTCACCGTCGGGAACGGGACGAATATCGGCGGATTTCAGGAGGGTCTCAATCCTGAGCCGGGCCTCTTTGAGCCGGGCCGATGTGACCTTGATCTCCAGCTCCTTCAGCCTGAGGTCGTTGAGGGCCGGTATGTCCGAGCAGGACAGAAAGTCCATGACCCCCTGTTTGAGCAGTACCCGGGTCACCGCATCCATATGCCTGCGGGTCACCACCGCCGTGAGGTGCAGCATCGTTGAGCTGAGAATCATTCCGTCCCCCTGTTTCGGTCGGCCGTATAACCGTCGGTACGGTACTGGCGGTCGTTCAGTATCCGCACCAGCCTGGCCGCCTCCCTTTCCTTGCGCATAAAGTAGCTGAGCATAATGCCTATGGAGAAGGGCGACCCCCGCATCAGACGGTCGACCTCCTGCTTTTCCAGCTCGCGGAAGACCGCCTCCACCATGGCAAGCCTCTCCTCCCGGCCGCTCTCCTCCTTCAACAGGAGGGACCCCATTCCGCCGTAGGACGCCAGGGTACGACCCAGGATCTCCCGGCCCGTATCCTCTTCCCGGTGCTTCGTCTTTCCCGCTGCATCGCGGCTCAGGTGACGGCCCCCGTCTATCAGATCATCCAGCAGCTTGCCCGCCGGCAGAATATCTCCCATGCGGATCAGGCTCAGCATATTCTCAAAGTCTATCTCCATCCCCGTAATCCGGCGTATCACATCCGCATCGGATGAGGGAAATCTCCCCGCATATTCAAGTACTTTGGCGTAGCGCAGCCGGTCCAGGCTCTTCTCCAGATCATAAAGGCTCTCCAGGGGGGCAGACTTTTCCCTGAGGGCTGTAAAAAGCCCGGCATAGACCCCCCTCGCCAGATGTTCATAAAGCGAATCGGCGTCGTCGCAGGCCATCAGGGTATCGTGTTCGAAATCCTCGATCACCGTCTCCCTGATCATATAGGGGCTTAAAATGCTGATATCCCGGCCCCGGATGCGGCTGTCGTACCAGAGTCTTATCCACTCCTTGAGGACCTCCACATCGAGTTTGAGGAGCAGCACATCCAGAAACCCCGCGATCAGCTCATCTCCATGGCGTTTCAGTTCCTTATAGAAACCGATCTCCTTCAGCCTCAGTTCCTTCTCCGCCATCTTCAGGTCGCCGGTCCGCTCATAGCTCTCATGCATAACCGAGTAGACCGTATCCTTGAGCATGACCATGGCCTCATTCAGGTTCGGTCTGTCCTCCAGACGGCGGAAAAAAGCCTCATCCAGAAGAAAGTCCATCCTGGTTTTCAGCTTCGCGTTGATAAAACTGTAGCGCTTGAGGTAGGAAGACATCAGCGGCCGGCCGCCTCCCCGTTCTCCGAATCCCCCGATGTAATCAAACGGAATATCTCATCCGCCGCCCCATCCAAAAGAGCATCCGCATCGGACATCAGATTCTTCTGTCTCTCCTCCAGCTCCGCCGTCAGCCGGGATTTCTCCTCCTCAAGGGACGCCCTGACCTTTTCCAGGGCCTCCCTCTGCAGGGTCAAAGCCTCCTCCCGGGCCTCCCGGATAATTCCTTCGGCCTGTTCATCGGCTTTTCTGCGGATTTCCCCGGCCTCTTCCCGGGCCTTCTCTACAATATCACGGGCCTTTTGTTCCGTATCGAACAGGAGATTGATTACATCACTCATGATACAATTTATTTTACTGCGGGATTTTCTCAAAAGAAAGGAAATAAATTTTAACTTTGAGCTCAGGATTTTCGGGAGAAGGGTGTCTCTCTCCGGGCCTCCTGTCGGCTCCGTCGTTCTCCCCCCCCGGGGGGATGTTTGTACGAGCAGACAACTAAAGCGATCTGACCCTGCGGGAAAGACGAAAATCCCTCCGGTACGCTGAGTTCCCGGAGGGATCATTCTTTATTTTACTGTTTTACTGCGATGTATTAAAGCTCGTCTCTGATCTCCGCTCTTTCCAGGTCCCCGGCGGGGAGGGTAATGCCCAGCTCTTCTGCCACGGCTGTGTTCAGAATCATCTTCATATGGGAAGCATCCTCGATGACCGTGGGAGCGAAGTCTGCGGTGGATTCTCCCTTGAGGATCCTGTCCATCACCCGGGCGGTCTCCTGACCCACATAGTACCAGTCGAATCCCCAGGCCGCCAGAACGGGATTTTCCCTGGCCGATGCGGTGTCTGCGGAGAGTACGGGAACCTTGTTGGCCAGAGCCGTAGCGGTGAGTCCGCCCAGGGCGGATACAACCGTATTATCGTTGGCCACATAGATGGCATCCACCCGTCCCATCAGAGACTCTGTAGCCGATTTTACTTCCGAGCTGTTGGTCACGGAGACTCCGATGTATTCAAGACCCAGTTCGGCGCAGACCTCTTCGGTCTTTCTGGCATTGTACAGAGCATTGTCCTCGCCCCCTGTGTAAACCTGTCCCAGAACCTTCACATCCGTAAGTTCCATCAGATACTTGATCTCGTCTTTAACGGGAGTTTTGTATGAGGTCCCGCTTATGCCCGCTTCTCCGGATTCAAGGGAGTCCATCAGACCGGCGGAAACAGGATCGGTAATGGCCGAGTAGACAATCGGCCTGTCTTTGATCGTCATTTTCAGAGCCTGGGCGTTGGGGGTGGCGATACCCACGGTAAGATCATAGCCCTTGGATTTAAAGAGGCTGGCAATCTGTTTTGTTGTATTGATATCGGCATTGGAGTTCTGATAGTCGTACTCCACATCCTCGTAGCCCAGGGCGGCCATCTCATCCATGATTCCCTGAGCCACGGCATCCAGTGCGGGGTGCTGTACAAACTGGGAGAGTCCAATCTTCAGGGGACCGCCGGTACTTTCTTTCTGGCCTTCAGCAAACAGACCGGTCACGGCCAGAAGAGATAAAAGGATAAGGCATCCTGCTCGTTTCATGTGTTACTCCATTGTTGTTTCTTTTGATAGAAACATTTCTATTTAAAGAAACGATAGCGGGAATAGCTGTTTCTGTCAATAAGAACATATGAATAAGTTGAAGTTTGACACGGCCGGGGGATTTTCTATATCCTGTTTTCTATGAATAGATACGATCTGCCCTTTGGAAACAAGGTCCAAAATATGACTCTTCCCGCCGGCTGGAGCGCCGACATTCTTGAGTCTTCCCATTCCTTTGAAGATCTCAGTCTGGAGGATATGGTCCGTCGCTCCCTGGAGAACCCTGTAGACTCCCCCCGGCTGAAGGAGATGGTCACTCCCGGGCAGAAAATCTGTATCGTCTTTTCGGATATAACCCGCTCCTGGCAGCAGACGGGGCGCTATCTTCCTCTTATTGTCGAAGAGCTGGAAAACGGGGGAATCTCCTGTGAGGATATCACCCTGCTCTGCGCTCTGGGAACCCATCGGCCCCATTCGGAGGAGGAGAAGAGGATCCTGGCGGGGAGCCTTTACGGCCGCTGCCGCTTTATAGATCATGACTGCGATGATGAGAATAATCTTGTCTCCATCGGAACGACCGGCCGGGGGACCCCTGTCGAGATCAACAGGGCCGCCCTGGACTGCGACCACCTTGTTCTTACAGGGGCGATCATCTTCCATCTGATGGCCGGATACAGCGGCGGACGCAAGTCGGTGGTTCCGGGAATCAGCAGCCGCAAAACCATTATGGCCAATCACTCACTGAGCCTCCACCCCGAAGAGGGCAGGGGATCTCACCCCGATATCGGCTGTGACAAACTGGAGAACAATCCCCTCCACAAAGACCTGGAAGAGGCTGTTGATCTTTTAAAGCCCTCATTCCTTGTGAATATCGTGCCCGGAACGGGAGAGCCGGGAGCCGTGGTGTCCGGCCATTACCGAAAGGCCCATGAAGCCGGTTGCGCCCTGCTGCGGAAGTTTTTTCTTATCCCCATCCCTGAAGAGAGGGAGCTTGTGATCGCTTCTGCAGGCGGATTTCCCGGGGATATCAACTTCTATCAGTCCGTCAAATCCATGATCAACGGGACTCAGGCCCTAAAAACCGGAGGGACTCTTATCCTGGCCGCCCGCTGTCACGAGGGACTGGGCAATCCCCTGATGGAGGAGATGATTGCAAATCATCCGGATATGAGCTCCCGGGAAGCTTTTCTGAGGGCCAACTATACGATTGGAAGGTTTATCGCCTACTACGGCTGTGAGCTGGCCTCCCGCTACCGGGTCCTGCTTGTCAGCGATATGGATGAGCCCTCCCTGGCCAGTGCGGATATCCTGAATTTTCATACTCTGCAGGAGGCGGTGGATCATGTGGAAGCCGGGAATCCCGGCGCCTCACGCAGGGCCTGGATCATTCCCGATGCCTCCCACAGCTTTCCCGCCCTGTAATCCGGCAGGCACTCATGGAAAGGATCTGTCTTGTATTGACAGAGCGTTACACTCCCGGTTTGTCCGGGGGGGGCGCCGGACTGAGGAGAGGCAGGGTTATTCTGACTCTGACGCCCCTTCTGTCCTCCCTGTTCCGGATATCGATGCTTCCCTTGTAGCTTTTCAGGATTCCGTAGACGATGGAGAGGCCCAGCCCCATATTCTCCTGACTGTCCTCCTTGGTGGTGTAGAAGGGGAGCATCACCTTCTCCTGCTCCTCCTCGCTCAGACCCGTACCGCTGTCGCAGAACTCAATGGTTACCCTCTCTTTTTCAGGAGGATGGATCCGGACGTAGAGCTCTCCCCCCCCTGACATGGAGTCGAAGGCGTTGCGGATAATATTGAGAAAAACCTGACGGAGCTTGGTTTTGTTGGCCCGGACAGGAATGTCGTCGGAAGGGATTTCCGAAGCGATGGTGATTTCCCTCTTTACGGCGCTGAATCTCACCAGCTTAAGCATCTGTGTCAGAAGTTCCGCCAGATCCAGATCTTCTTCCTCGTAGCGATTGTTTTCGCTGAAGGTGATCAGGTTGCCGATGATAGTGGTGATGGAATCCAGCTCCTCCTCCAGGTAGCCTATATAGGAGATCGCCTCTTCCGAACACTGCTGTCCTTTAAGGATATCCAGATAGTTGGTAATGATCTCCAGGGGATTGTTGATCTCATGGGCCACTCCCGCGGCCAGTAGGCCCACGGAGGCCAGCTTCTCGGAGAGCTGAATCTTCTTGCGGAGCTCCTCCTGCTCGGTCATGTCGTCTATGATGATGATGCTGCCCAGGTAGTAGTTACCGTCCATGATGGGATAAACCACGATATTGGTGCTGATCTCCTGACCGTTCATCTTGAGATGGCTCTGGTAGAGGTTATCCCAGCGCCGATGTTTGAGAATCTCACCGATCTGCTCCAGGACAGGCTCATTCTCATAACCGAAGATCTCCGGCAGACTGCGGTTGAGCATCGCCTCCTGATTGCGGGAGAAAAAGGTCTTCCCGTAATTGTTGACCAGTTTGACCCGGTTTTCTCTGTTTACGACCAGGAGGGAGATGGGCAGAAACTCCAGAATCGCTTCGTTGTACTTCAGAAGATGATAGAACTCCTTGTCTACATTCAGGAGATCCTTGTTCCGGGATAACTGCGTGTAGGCCAGCTTGATGAGGTTTATCTTGTCGATGTTTCCGACCGTTTCAGTGATGATGATATTCCCCTGCCTCAGGATGGTCACCCTGTCTGCAAACTCGTATACATCATCAATTCTGTGAGTGATAAACACGATGGCGCAGCCCCTGTCCCTGAGTTCTCTTAAGATCCTCATGACTCGGGTCAGATCAACGGCTGTCAGTTTTTCAATCGCCTCGTCGAGAATCAGAAGGCTGGGATTGCGGTAGACATGACGGAGTATATCAATCAGGACCCTTTCGGTTTTGGACAGATCCTTGACCAGGGTGCGGGGATCGATGGGACAGTCTATACCGTTCAGGTACAGCTCGGCCATCTTGTTCAGCTTCGACTGTCTGTAGAAGATCCCCCGGAATATCCCGGGATGATTGTTGAACAGGTTTATGGCCACACTCTGGTGCTCGAAAAGCTCTGTTCTCTGGGTAACATAGGAAATCCCCAGTT
The DNA here is from genome assembly GCA_963556075.3 of Oceanispirochaeta sp. Classification (GTDB taxonomy): domain Bacteria; phylum Spirochaetota; class Spirochaetia; order DSM-2461; family DSM-2461; genus Oceanispirochaeta. The sequence goes on from CAUVYB020000002.1 coordinate 2,746,347, forward strand.
CCCGGGCTGATTTGACACTGAGTCCTCCGCTCAAGGGCAGTCCCTTCCACAGGATTCTGCCTTCAGGCTGAAGGAATCCGCTCAGAATATGGGCCAGAGAGGACTTGCCCGCCCCATGTTCTCCGATCAGGGCATGAATCTCACCCCTGTGGAGTTCCAGTCCGACATTTTCCAGTGCCTTTACAGAAGAACCGTAGGAATAGGAGACTCCCTCAAGACACATAAGGGGCAGAAGGCTCATGTCAGTCCGTACTCTTTTATCTTGTTATAGAGGGTCGCCCGGCTGATGCCCAGGATTTCGGCGCTCATCTTCTTGTTGCCGCCGCACTCGTTCAATACCCTGCGGATAAGTTCCTCTTCCATCTCCTGATGCAGATGCCCCGGAGAGTGGCCGCCGAAGTTTCCAGACACAATACGGGAAGACTCAGCCTCGCTGTCAATGATCGTCTCTTCATGATCGGCGATAAGGGACTTCAGAACCCTGTTCTCCTTCTCCAGCTGACGCAGACGGAGGGCCGAACGTATCATCGGTACAAGATGGTCCACTTTTACCGGCTTCTGAAGATAGTTGAAGGCTCCCAGTGTAATGGCTTCGGTCGCCGTTTCTATGGTCCCGTAACCGGTGAATATCAGTACGGGCAGAGGACTTTCCATCTTCCTGATCTTCTTCAACAGATCCAGACCGTTGTCCTTGCCAAGCATAAGATCTATCAGAGCCAGATCGGCCCTGTCATCCTGGATGAGTGTCCACGCTTCTTCCGCATTTTCAGCAGAGACGGTATCGAAATCTCGTCCTCTCAGGGCCAGAGAAAGGCTTTGGCGAACCTTCTCTTTATCGTCGACAATAAGAATCCGGGGAAGGGGTGTTGAATTATTAGACATATTTGGATCAGACATGTAAAAAATTTAAACACCATATTGGGGATCTGTAAAGTTTTTTTTAGTATGATGGAAAAGAGGAGAGTCCCTATGTTAATGAACAGGCTGCCTTTTCTGCCTGAATCGATCAGAAAGAACAGCGTTTATCTGAACCGGCTTCAAAACGGTATAGGCCTTTTTGTCATTATGCTCCTGGCCGTACTCCTCAGTCCCCGGCAGCATGGAACGGGACATATTCTGTTTCTCACGCCCGAGAATCTCAGCGATATTCTGCGTCAGGTTTCGGAAAACGGCATTATCGCCGTCGGCATGACCTTTGTGATTCTCACGGCGGGAATCGATCTGAGCGTGGGGAGCCTGCTGGCTCTTTCCGCCTCTGTGGCTGCCAAGATCCTCAGCTGGAGAACTCCCGGTTTCGATCCTTCAGTGCATATCTTTCTGGCCGTCTCCATCCCCCTCGCTCTGACCACGGGATTCGGAACCGTCATCGGTCTGATCATTGCCAGGCTGGAGCTTAAGCCCTTTATCGTCACCCTGGCCGGAATGCTGGGAATTCGGGGACTAGCGCGTCTGATTACGGGCAACGTCAATATCGATATAGGGTTCGGGCAGGATATCTCAGCCGTTTTTGCCGATCATATCTCACCTAAACCGGTGGTTATCTGCACCTTCCTCGCCATCGCCGTTGTTATGACCGTCATTCTGAGTCGCACCGTATTCGGGTTGAGAGTGAAATCCATCGGAGACAATACCATTGGCTCCCGTTATGCCGCGATTCCGGTCACAAGTACGATTATAGCCACATATGCCCTTTCCGGTTTCCTGACGGGAATCGCGGGAATCCTCCATCTGGCTCAGAACCATCAGGGGAGTCCCAACGACGGCGCCGGATATGAAATGAACGCCATCGCCGCCGTTGCCATCGGCGGAACCCTGATGTCCGGGGGAAAGGGAAGCGTTCCGGGAACCATTGTAGGAGTTCTTATTCTGGGAATCCTGAGCAATGTTTTCCGCCTGAGGGGGATGGACTCCAATCTGGAGCTTATCATCAAAGCCGTCATCATTATTTTTACCGTCTGGTCCCAGACCCCGCGCAGCGCCTCTTCTGAGGGGCCCCGGGAGGATTGAAGGAGAAATTTTATGGGAAAGCGATTCTTCCGGGTTTACCTCATCATTCTGCTCAGTCTTCCGTTATTTACCCTTTCTGCTGCAGGCCGGCAGGATACACCGTCCGGCCGTTACCTGGTTATCTTCAGTCAGTGCAACAACGCTGAACCCTATCGCGCCGCTCAGAACAAATCGTTTCTGGAGCTCTGGGCGGATTACAGGGACGTCCGGTTTGAGATTCTGGATGCCGGACAGGACAACAGCCGCCAGATCTCCCAGATTGAAACGGCTATCATCAAAAGACCTGATCTGCTGATCGTCGCTCCCAATGAGAGAGGTCCTATTTCCGAGGTGATGGGAAAGGCCAGAAACGCCGGGATCCCGGTGATCTGTCTGGAGAGGGATATTGCGGATCATGGTAATTACGACTGCTGGATTATGAGCGACAACTACTCAATCGGACGACAGGCCGGTGAATTTATGGCCGATTTCCTCAAGCAGAAGTACGGGACGCCCCGGGGCAGAATCGTAGACTTGAGAGGCCTTCTCGGGGTTGAGGGAGAGCAGAACCGCTACAGAGGGGCCTGGGACTATCTGGCGCAGTACAAGGGCATCACACAGGAGGCCGAAGCGGTCTGCAACTGGCTCCAGAGTGAGGCGAGGCTGTGGATGACCGAAATCCTCCGGGTCCATCCGCAGATTGATATCGTCTACGGCCATAACGATCCCATGGCTGTGGGAGCCTATCTGGCGGCCAAGGATCTGGGACGGGAGAAGGAGATCCTCTTTGTCGGTGTGGACGGACTGCCCGGTGAAGCCGGCGGAATTAAAAAAGTCATAGACGGTGTTCTGGGAGCGACCTTCACCTATCCCCTGTGCACGGAAAAAGCCGTGGAGATCGGGAACAGAATCCTGAGGGAGCCTGGCTTTGTTCCGGATAAAATCTATCAGGTGGAGAGTGAGATGATTACCCGTGAAAACGCAAAAGACCGGTACGGAGATTCATAACTTAACTTGTGATTCTTTTTTATCGTGATAAAATGAAAGGCATGAAGATCAGCCATACCGACGGTCGGAATCCCGACTTTATACGCCTGTGCAATCAGCTTGACGACGCTCTGGATGAGATGGTGGGGAAAGATCTGCAGAGAGGGCATTACGATCGCTATAACCGTCTGGATGATATTCACGACGCCGTCATTATCTATCTGGAAGGAACGCCGGTGGCCTGTGGCAGTTTCAAACGCTATAACAACAGTACGGCGGAGATCAAAAGGATCTTCGTTCTGAAGGAGTTCAGGGGGCGCGGCCTTTCCAGGGTTCTGATGAAGGAGTTGGAAAGCAGGGCAGCGGAAATGGGCTTTGACAAGCTGATTCTGGAAACCGGCCGCATGCTGATCGCCTCTATGGGCCTGTACAGGTCTGTCGGATTCAGGATCATCGAGAACTACGGTCCCTATGTGGATATGCCCGAATCAATCTGTATGAGAAAACGGCTTTGAGTCTGAAATTCTTGGAGTTGGTACTGTCCTTTGAATGGTATCAGGAAACAGCTCTCAGAGAGTCCTTTTTCTCTATATCGAACTGATCTCGCCGTTCTTCATACTCCGTTCATACTTCCCTTATTCTTTTTATACAATAATATATCTCCGGTCATATTTGATTCTGACCATCATCACTCCCGTCCTTTTTTTCTCTTTGACATAATGACTCAACAGAAATCGCATGACCCCTGAGCGGCGATGCTGACAAGCTGTTATTCAAAAAAAAATGAGAGGAGTCCAACTGTTATGTCCATAAAGAGTATTCACGGCTGCATGGGCTGCGGGACATGTGTCAAAACATGCCCTACCGATGTCATAAGGCTGGGGAAAAACGGGAAAGCCTATATAGCCTTTCCCGATGAATGTCAGATCTGTCATCTGTGCAGGATGTACTGCCCTGTGGATGCCATTACGATTACACCGGAGAAATCCATTCCCGTTGTGGTGTCATGGGGGTAGAGATGAGTGATAAAGCTGAAAAAGGCATGAGCCGGCGTCAGTTTCTGGGCCTCTCGGGCGGCGTTCTCGGTGCGGCCGCCCTGGCCTGTGCAGGATTGAACCTGAACCTGAAAAAGAATGAGAGAGAGATTGATCTGAACAGGGTCAAAAAATCAGAACATGAGACGGATATTCTGGTCATAGGCGGAGGCATGACAGGACTGTTCGCCGCGGTGAAGGGCCATGATGCGGGCGCAAAAGTGTTGATGGTGTCCAAGGGTCGGCTGGGCACCTCCGGACAGACCCCCTTCGCCAAGGGTATCTTCGCCTACGATGCCTCTAAAGAGGAGCTGAGCCTGGATGAGTTTGCGGACAGGGTCGCCGCATCGGCCCTGAACACCAGCAACAGGATCTTTACCAGACAGATGGCCGAACACTCCCTGTCCCGGGTGAAGGAGCTCAAGGAGTGGGGATTTTTCGATAAATCCCTCTGTTATGACTCCTTCAACAAGCCCATAAAAGAGCGGAATATTCCTGTCAGGGAAAGGATCATGATCACTCATCTGCTCAAGGAAAACGGCCGGATAGCCGGGGCCGCGGGATTCAGCATCGACGAGCCCACTGTCCATGTTTTCAAGGCCAAGTCGGTGATCCTCTGTACCGGTGCCGGCGGTTTCAAGCCCAACGGCTTCCCCATCTGCGATCTGACCCATGACGGTTCTGTCATGGCCTACAGAATCGGAGCGAAGATTACCGGGAAGGAGTGGAACGACGGACACTCCGGCTCGGCTATTAATCCCGCCGACTGCTATAACGGCTGGCACGATATGTTTGAAAGAGTTCCGGGAATCAACGGTGTGGAAGTTCACCATGACCTGGGTGTGGATGGAAACTACACGGCCTACAGGAAGGGCAATCCCGTTGCCGGCGGACCGGGGGGGGGCGGCGGCGGTGTGGAAGGCGGCCCCTGCAGACCCGAGGGGTTTGATCATACCATGCCCGGCGGAGCCCCTGGCGGCAAAGAGGGCGGCAGGCCAAGCGGTCCCCCTCCCGGTGGTGAAGAAGGCGGTGGACCCGGAGGCCCTCCCGGAGGCGGCGGCGCTTCCATGGGCGGAGCTTCCGCGGGTATGGCCATCCACAAGTCCGAAGGCCTCGTACCTTATAACGAGACGGGGGCGTCCAATATTCCCGGTCTCTATGCGGCCGGCGACGCCCTGGGCTCTCATATGGCCGGGGGCATCTACACCCAGGTCGGCTCCTCCCTGGCCGGTTCGGCCGTGCAGGGAACCATCGCTTCCGAGGCGGCGGCGGAGTACTGCCGGAAGGCAAGCCTCCAGAGTCTCTCCGCTTCAATGCTTAAAGAGGTGGAAGAGGAGATCCTGGCCCCCCTGAAACGGGAGACCGGTTACGGACCCGCCTGGGTGACCCGGACGCTCCAGGGCATCATGATTCCCAACTTTGTGCTCTATATCAAAAAGGAGAGCCTGCTGAAGGCGGCCCTGGCCTATGTGGAAGAGCTGCGGGACCATCACAGCCCCATGCTCCGGGCGGCCAATCTCCATGAGCTGAGACTGGCCCATGAGACAGCCAATATGATCGTCAACGCGGAGATGAAGCTGAAGGCCTCCCTGGAAAGGAAAGAGAGCCGCTGTTCCCACTATCGCCTGGATTACCCTGAGATGGACAGGCAGAACTGGGAAGCCTGGCTCAATCTCTATAAGGGAGACGACGGGGAGATGAAGTTTGAGAAGCAGCCCTTTGGTACATGGCCTGCCGGCTGAAGAAGGGCTAAAGAGACAGGATTATGAGTGTTGGTGTTAAAGCAAAGATAAAAAAAGAACCGTATAGTGAAACAGCGGCAGCCCCCGGGGCGCAGATGCCCCTGATCTCCCATCTGATGGAACTGCGCCGATGCCTGATCCTGTCGGGCATCGCCCTGGTGGCCGGATTCTGTGTGGCCCTGCCGTTCTACGGGAGCATTATGGAGTTTCTCTATACGCCCCTGAAGGAGCTCGGCTCCTCCGGCAGTGGCGAGATCCTGTATATCAATACCATAGCAGAGGGATTTCTGGTGAAGCTGAAGATCTCTGTCCTGGCGGGCTTCATCCTCTCCTTTCCGGTCCATCTGCTGAACACTCTGTCATTCGTGCTGCCGGGACTGCTGAAGAAGGAAAAACGGATACTGCTGATCACACTGCTGTGCAGCTTTGTACTTATCATCTGGAGCTTCTTCTACAGCTACAGCACCATCATTCCCGTTTCCGTCGTCTTTCTGACGGGAAAGGGATTTATCCCGGAGAACACGGGGATGCTGCTGAACTTTACAGGGAATATCTTCTATATCCTCCAGTTTATGCTGATGTCCCTGGTGGTCTTCCAGCTGCCCATCGTCCTTGAGCTCCTTCTGGTGCTGAAGGTGGTCAGCCGGAAGGCCATGTTCAGGGCCGGAAGGTATATGATCGTCCTTTTTTTTCTTGTTGCGGCGCTGATCACACCTCCGGATATCGTCACTCAGGCGGGCCTGGCCCTGCCGATGACCCTTTTGTACTACCTGACCCTGGTGGTGGCGAAGATATTCAGATTCGGGGAGGAAGAGTGATAAAAGGACGACATGAAATGTCGTGCCTTTTGATCACAAAGCGACAGAGACTTTTCGAAGAAAAGTGCTCGTGAGCTTTGATAGGAGGAATAGATGTTCGGATTCGGAATCTCGGAGATTATGGCGGTGCTGATCGTGGCCATCGTTTTGATCAATCCGAAAGAGCTGCCCATGATCGTCCGGAAGATCGGAAAGATCTATGCCTCTGTCATGAGGCAGATCAACGGGGTGCGCAGGACATTCAGCAGCTTTGAAGAGGACGTGAAATCCATGACGGATTTTAAAGAGTTTAAAGAGAATAACAGGTTACAGGAGTAAACAAATGATAGGAACAACAGAAGTACTGGTAATAAGCGGAGTCGTGGTACTGCTTTTCGGAGCCTCGGCGCTCCCCAAGTTTGCACGAAATATCGGCAAGGCCCGACTGGAGTTCGAACAGGGCATGAAGGAAGCCCGTGATATGAAGAATGTCGCGGAGAAAGAGGAAAAAGCCGAAGCCTGACCACATCCAGTGCAGAGTTTTTTCAATATAACAGGAGTCAACAATGTTAATACTGCTTAAAAAGATGAAATGGAACCGGTCCCTTCGGGGCGTCCGGGCCGTTCTGCCCATCGCTTATACCGCTTTGCTGCTGAACGGCCTGGTTACCAAAAATATCGTCATCATGCTGGTCCTGATGGGCTCCACCCTGCTGGGAGGCGCCTGGTTCTGCGGATGGCTGTGCCCCTTCGGCTTTGCCCAGGACTGGACCGCCAGAGTGGCCCGTTTCCTGAGGATCCCCCGGCTGCGCATCCCCGTCGGGATTGAAAAGTACTTCAGATTCCTGAGATACGTCCTGCTGGCTCTCTCTTTCACAGGGCTGGCCTTCGTTCTCTTTGTGCAGACTCCCTACGGCTCGGCTATGGGCCTGGTGGACAGGAATCTGAGCTTTGTCACACAGGGCGCCTGGATTCTGCTGGGAGCCTTCCTCTTCCTCTCCCTCTTTGTGGACAGGCCCTTCTGCCGCTACTTCTGCCCCGAAGGCGCCCGCTACGGCCTGATCTCCCTGGCCCGGGTCTTCACCATCAAGAGGGATGAAAGCAAATGTGTGTCCTGCGGCAGCTGCGACAGACGCTGTCCGGCCCAGATCGAGGTTTCCGGGAGTTCGGAAGTCCGCAACGCCCAGTGCATCAACTGCTTTGAGTGCATCGCCGCCTGTCCCGTGAAGGGGACTTTGAGCTACGGATGGGCCTTCTCAAAGAAGCCGCGCTAAAATAAAGCCCCGGCAAAGAGATCCGTTCTTTTCAGTCCCGTACTGCCGGATTTCCTTCGGTACGGGACTGTTTCCGACTCAGGAGCCCGGATTTACATATCTGTCAGAATCTTGGAAAAAGCAGAGAGAGACTCTGGAACAGCAGATCACAAAAGATTTCGCTGAAAAGATGCTGATGCAGAAAACAGCCCTTGACATGTGCATTCTTATGCATGTATGTTCTACTTGTCAGATATGGATAAGAAGCTGGAAGAGAGTTACAGAGAGTGCCTGTCTCAGATTGATGAAGCGTTCAATTTCGAATACTTCAAGACTTTCTTCGATCCGGTGCGATTTTCTCTGATACGCTATTTGTCCGCCGCAGGAAAGAAAAGCATAGGAGAGGTCGAAGAGAGCTTTCCCCAGGACCGATCGGTTATCTCCCGGCATCTGAACGCCCTGTACAAACAGGGAATTCTTATCCGGACCAGGGAGTCCAAGTATACCTATTATGAGGTAGACTGCGACCAGATACTGAATCAATTTGAGGACACCACCGAAAAACTTCGTGTGATGCTGAAAGAGTGTTCTCTCTGATATATTTTTTTGAACAAAGAGTGCATATCTGCACATGCGTGCACTTGAATAGGAGAGAGTTTATGGATCATCTGCATATTCTATGGACAAACGCCGATCCCCTGACATCGGAGAATATGGTGTTTATGTACGGAGTCAACAGCCTGAGGATGGGCTGGTGGGACAAGGTCACCATCATCACCTGGGGGGCAACCGCCAAACTGGCTGCCGAAAACGAGCTTATCGCCGCCAGGATCAATGAGGCGCAGGAAGCGGGGGCTCATATAAGCGCCTGCAAGGCCTGCGCCGAAGAGCTGGGAGTGGCGGACAAGCTGGCCGGCATGGGAATCGAAATCAAGTACTGGGGCGAAGGGCTGACGGATCTTATCAAGAACGACCGGAAGCTGCTGACAATATAACAATTGCCGGGACTCCGATGGAGTACCGGTCGCATATCAGGAGAAATTAGAAATGACTGTAACCGCACTTATGGGGAGTCCCCGGAAAACGGGAAACACCGCCGCTCTGCTGGACGCCTCTCTGGCAGGAATCAAAACCGCAAATCCCGATATCGATGTAAATCGCATCGATCTGAATGAACTTGACGTGAAGCACTGCCGGGGCTGTTCGGCCTGCCAGAGAGGACTGGAAGGTCACTGCATTCTCAAGGACGATATGACGGGCCTCTACGAAATGATTTTGAGATCAGAGGTCCTGGTCATCGCAACTCCGGTCTTTACCTTTTCCGTCCCGGCTCCCGTCAAGGCCGTGATGGACCGCTTCTTTGCCGTATCGACCAGGCTCAGGGGCAGGAAAATCGTTCTTCTCTCCACCTACGGCGACACTCTGGAGGACAGGTCCGGATTCCTCAATATCGATAATATGATGAAAGGGCTCTGCGGCTATACGGGCATGGACTATGCCCGGAAACTTGCGGTCAGCTCCGCGATGACTCCGGTAAAAGACAACACGGACGCCCTCCGGACGGCCGGAGATCTGGGATCAGCACTTGTCCGTCCCGAAAGCAATAAACAATAAATGATGAGTTATTCGGCTCATCTTATGAGCCGGATAAGGGGCTTGATCAGCTCAGAAATAACTGAATATAGGACTCAAATCCATTTTGCTGGAGATAATTCTGTGAATCTCAATAGCATCGGTCATGACTGTATAAAATATGGTGTAATTGTTGATCTGAAGCATGCGGTATTCATAAGCAAGTTTTTCTTCTGTCTGATATTTTCTACCCATTTCCGGGTAATCAGAAAGAAGTGAAACACGGTATTCAATATCATCAATAAGCTTATTTGCTGCTGTTGGAGATAATAGTTTATTCCGTATATAGAGAAGAATATTTTTTAGATCGTTAACTGCTATGGGCAGATATTTGATCTGATACATCAGTCCCGGTTATTCGGATCTACTATCCTTCTCATGTCGGATATCACGTCTTTATGATCATGTCTGTGATAGGTAGATTCTGCTTCTGCGGCGGCTTCCTGCAGCTTGTCGTTGATCTCTTTCTCCATGAGTTTCTTCTCATAGGTTTCCAGACTCATAACAACCATGTCTCCATGACCGTTCTTTGTAAGATACACAGGTTCATCCTCTTCATGGACCAGTCTGGATATTTCTGCGAAGTTGTTTCTGAGATCTGATATCGGTCTTATATGAATCATCACAGTACCTCGATAATATTATTGCCTGTATTTTATCATAATATTATCATTATAGACAGTTCTTTTCTGCTGTAAGCTAGCTATGCGTCCTGCAGCTTCCTGCATTCAAACAGATTATTATTTCTCCTTGACCGCTTCTCTCTTCGGAAGATATCATTCTGCTTGAGATTATTGCTGGTTTTACGAAAAATGACCTTTTTTTCTACGAAAAACGATCCTGAACTGGTCAGGGACCCGTAAAATCATCCAAATGGAGGAAATACATGAATGCTTTTTTCAAGTGGTATGTGAGCAAGTCCCTGCTGTTGCGTATCCTGACCTGTTTTATCGTCGGTGCTGTTATCGGCGGCGTGCTCTGGGGAATTTCCAGCGCCACAGTAGGCGATGGAAACATCAATCCCGGCGTACAGACCGCCTTGGGCTACATAGCCCCCTTCGGCACGGTCTTCGTAGCCATGCTGAAGATGATCGTGATCCCCGTTATCTTTTTCTCCCTGGTCACCGGTGCGGCCAGCCTCCCCATCAGCCGATTCGGAAAGATCGGGGTCAAGGTGATCGCCTGGTACTTCCTGACCTCCCTGGCCGCCGCCATTGTCGGTGTTATCCTGGCCCTGGCCATCAATCCCGGTGCGGGAACGGGCCTTGCAGGCTGGGAATCCATGGCCACAGGGGTCGTGTCCACAGCCGAAGGCGTCGTAGGCGGAGCCAAAACGGGGGGAGCCGCCTTCAGCGCCCTTCTTCTGTCCATGTTCGAGAATCCCTTCGCCGCCCTGGCCAGCGGTCATTTCCTGGCCATCATCGTCTTTGCCGTCCTTTTCGGCCTGGCCGTCCGGGTTATGATCGAGGCGGGAGACGAGAAGCAGGCACAGCGCTTTGAGAACTTTCTGGATACGATAGACAGCGGTAAGGACGTGATCTTCAAGCTGGTCAGCTGGGTACTGGAGTACTCTCCCATCGGTGTCCTGGCCCTGACCATCAAGAACTTCGGTGAGTTCGGCCCCATTCTGATCGGACCCTATGTGACCGTGACGGCCGGCGTGGTCGGCGGTATCCTGGTTATGGTCCTGGTGGTCTATCCCGTCTTTCTGGGACTCTCCACAAAGCAGAATCCCCTCAAGGTGATGCGAAAGATGCAGGAAGCCACACTGACCGCTTTTATCACCCGCTCGTCAGCGGCCACACTCCCCGTAAGCCTCTCCGTCGCCGAAAGGGACCTGAAGATCAAGAATGAACTGGCTTCCTTCTCCCTTCCCCTGGGAGCCACCATCAACATGGACGGGGTCTGCGTCCACCTGCCCATGTTTGCCGTACTGGCGGCCAATATGTTCGGCATAGACCTCTCCTTCAACAGCCTGCTCCTTATGGTAATCACCACCGTACTGGCTTCCGTCGGTGCGGGAGGAGTTCCCGGCGGATCTCTGATGCTCCTTTTCATCATCCTGGAGCAGGTGGGACTCGCCCCCGGTCAGGTCGCCACCGTCGTCGCCCTGGCCCTGGGAATCAACCCCATCCTGGATATGTTCGAGACCGCCAACAACGTCACCGGAGACCTGGTCTGTACCTATGCCGTAGCCTCCCGTGAATCCATGATCGAAGAGTAGCTCTCCGCCATCTGTAAATGAATCAGGGGAACCTTTCCGGCAGGGAGGGGTCCCCTTTTATATTTTTAAAAGTGATAAGGGGGCCGTCCGTATCGCAAGAGCTGCAAAGACCTCTGCCGAAAGCGGGCTTGCCAGGCAGGCACGGCTGGATCTCTGGATGTCCGGGAACAGGGAAATGAAAGAGGCTGTCTTTGCCGGGGAGGAGACGAAGGCCCGGCTGAGGGATATAATGCTGTCGTAGATAGAGATTAAAGGAGACAGGATATGGGCAACTCCGACAGGAGCGTAGAGAAGTTTAAAGAGGGGTACAACTGTGCCCAGGCCGTGCTGTTCAGTCTGGCTGACCATACGGGACTGTCGGAAGACGACTCCCTGAAAATGGCGACAGGTTTCGGCGCCGGCATGGGCAGGACCCAGCATGTCTGCGGTGCCGTCTCCGGGGGGATCCTGGCCCTGAATCTCCTCTACGGGAGGGGCGTGAATGAGGGGAAGGAGGCCCAGGAAGAGGCATATGCAAGGGTTCAATCCCTGATCAGCCGCTTCGAGGAAGAAAACAGTACCGTCCTGTGCCGGGAACTTCTGGACGGATGTGATCTGTTGACGAAAGAGGGACAGAGGCGTTTTATCTCGGAGAATATGGTCGAACGCTGTTACGGCTATGCGGCCTCAGTCACAAGGATCGTGGAAGGGATCATCGCTGAGAACACTCAGTGAAAAAGCATGTTATCATCATCCATGAAATTTATGGCGTAACTCCCAATCTCCTTTCTCTCCGGGAGGAGCTGGTGAGGCGGGGCTGTTCGGTCTCCCTGCCTTCCCTCTACGATGACAATTCTGTTTCTGTGAAGGAAGAGGACGCCTATGAGCGCTTCTATTCCCGGGTGGGGATTGACGGGGCCTGCGAAAAGATCGAAAAAATCATCCATAGAAACCCGGGCTCCGAAATATCTCTTTTGGGCTTCAGTGTCGGGGCCACCATCGCCTGGCTCTCATCCCGCAACAGGGCCGTCAGCCAGGTTATCGGAATATACGGCTCTGCCATACGGAAATACCTTGATGTTCAGCCGTCAGTGAGTACCCATCTCCTGTTCACCAGAGAATCAGGCTTCGATGCCGAAGCGCTTCAGCTCAGGTTACAAAAGAGGCCCCATGTCACATCCGCAATGATCCCCGGATACCACGGCTTCTACAGCCGGGAGGCTTTTTCCAGCACTCTGATAGAGAGCCTGAACAGGGATATTTTCAGGATCATAGAAACGCCCTGAGCCGCCTGAGGATAGTATACACGGTTTACTTCTCCGCGCTTTCCAGGCCCTTCTCAACGGCATCCACAATCTTGCTGTAGCCCGTACAGCGGCACAGGTGCCCCGACAGCTCCCGCTTTATCTCTTCCCGGCTGAAATCCTTTTTCTGTTCCATCAGACCGGTGGCGGTCATAAGAAGGCCGGGAGTGCAGAAGCCGCACTGGACGGCGCCGGCCTCTATAAAGCTGCGCTGCATCACAGAGAGGTCCTCTCCCTCCGAGAGTCCCTCTGTCGTCTGGATATTTCTGCCGTGAGCCCTGGGAGCGGGGTAGAGGCAGGAGTTGACGCTCACCCCGTCAATCAGGACGGCACAGGCGCCGCACTCTCCCACGCCGCAGCCCTGCTTGACGCTGGTCATATGAAGGCGGTCCCGCAGGACCTCCAGCAGGGTCTCTTTGACATCGATATCAACTACCATCTCCCGGCCGTTCAGGGTAAACTCAATTCTCATGGTCATGATCGCAATCTCCCTTGGTCAGTTTTTCCAGACCTCTGCGGGCCAGAACGCCCGCCAGATGGTCCCGGAAGGCCTTGGAGCCCCTCCAGGAATCTCTTGTCAGGAGCTCTTTCTTGACCAGATCCGAAAACAGATCCAGTTTGTCATCGTCAATTTTCAAGCCCTTCATCACCTTTTCGGCTTCGGGGCAGCGCCGGGGGGTAGGGCCGGCCACGGCGTAGGCGATCCTGACGTCCTTCAATACACCGTCTTCCTGATGAACGCTTAACGCACAGCCCAGGGTGGCGATATCCATGGCCTCCCTCTGGCTGAACTTCATATAATGGGCCTTATAGCCCTCGTAATCTTTCCGTCTGATGATGATATCCGACAGGATCTCATCCCTTCTGATATCCACCCTGCCGGCTCCCTTATAGAAGTCGGCGATTTCGACCCTTCTCTCTCCTTCCGGGGAGCTCAGGACGAGGAGGGCGTTGCAGCAGAAGAGGATGGGGGCGCTGTCGGCGGAGGGGACGCCGTTGCAGAGGTTGCCCCCCACGGTGGCGACGGCTCTGATCTGGGGCCCGCCCACGGTGGAGGCGGCGGCGCTGAGGCCGGACATAAGATCCTTCACCAGTTCATTGTTCTCCAGGCTCCGGAAGCTTTGAAGGGGACCAATATGGAGGTCGTTCTTCTCATCCAGATAGACGTGCTTCAGATCGTCCACCCCCGTGATATCCAGAATCTCGGCACCATCATCCGTATCGGAGTTCTTCTTTTCCCTCAGGCGGATCAACAGGTCCGTTCCCCCCGCCAGGATCCTGGCTTCAGGGGAGAGCTTCAGGTACTCAAGGGCCTCTTCCAGGCCTTTTACACTGGTATAGCTTTTAATGTCAAACATGCAGGGTCTTCCTTTCGAGTTCTTTATCCAGAAGTCCGGCTTCGGTAAACGCTTCATAAAGGGACTGGGGATTCATGGGCAGGGAGTCCACGGCCACGCCGGTGGCATGAAGGACCGCATTCCTCAGGGCGCCGGCCGGGGAAATAGCGGGCGGTTCTCCCAGGGACTTGTTGCCGAAGGGACCGGTTGCTTCATGACATTCCACAAAGTCCACATTCAGCTCGGGGGTGTCCATGACGGTGGGAAGCTTGTAGTCCAGAAGGTTGTTGTTCAGGGGCTTTCCCGTGGCCGGATCAAAAAGGAGTATCTCCGAGAGGCCGAAGCCCAGGCTCATACTCATGCCCCCCTGCACCTGACCTTCCGCCTGCAGGGGATTCAGGATCCGCCCGCTGTCGTGGATATTGCAGATATCCAGGATCTTTATCTTACCGGTCTGGATATCCACCTCCACCTCCGTAACCGTGACGCCGAAGGAGAGGGGATTCTCCCTGACCTGACCGCTGTAGTCGCTGCTGATAACGGCGCTGTCACCCTTGTCGTAGTAGGACTCCAGGGCGATCTGCTCCAGGGCAAGCAGACTCTCTCCGCTTTCCTTCTCTACAATCTGCCCGTCGGCAAGATCCAGTTCGGATGCGGGGCGGTCCAGCTTCCGGGACGCCCTCTCCAGCACCTTCGCCTTTACGTCTTCGGCGGCCTTCCTCACCGCATGACCTGTCACAAAGGACTGGCGGGAGGCATAGGCTCCCGTGTCGAAGGGGTCGGTGTCGGTGTCGCTTGTCAGGCTGAGGCTTACCTTCTCATAGGGGATGCCCAGCAGCTCGGCGGCCATCTGGCAGAAGAGGGTGGTGGAGCCCTGTCCGATCTCCGTAGCCCCCACCTGAAGCTGCACCGAGCCGTCCTGGTTCATCACGATCCGGGCGCCGGCGATCTCCTGGGCGATGGGCCAGACTCCCGTGGCGTAGCTGAAGCAGGCAAAGCCCACTCCCCGCCGGAAGTCGCCCGTCTGGTTCCTGTAGAGCTCTCTCTTCCTGTCCCATCCTATATAGTCCATCCCCTTACGGATACACTCGGTCAGGCCGTAGCTCTCCAGGCTGCAGGTTCCCATGGGGTCAGGGCTCCCTTCGGGGAGCAGGTTGATCTTCCGGAAGGCGATGGGGTCCATCTCAAGGGCCCGGGCGATATCGTCCATATGGGATTCCACGGCAAAGTTGATCTGGGGAATCCCGTAGGCCCTCATGGCTCCGGCGGTGGTGGTATTGGTATACACCGTGGTGCCCTGAAAGCGGGAGGACCTCAGGGCCGGGTAGTTTCTCATAAAGTCTCCCCCCTGCTTGGCCACCACCGCATGGCAGTGGGAGGCGTAGGCGCCGTTGGTTCCGATAGAGCGGAGGGTCTTGACCAGTATCCGGCCCGCCTTGTTCACTCCGGTCTTCATGGTGTGCCGCATGCCGTGACGGCTTCTGGTATAGGCCATGCACTCTTCCCGGCTCATATCCAGCATCACGGGACGTCCCCCGCACTTCATGGTCATAAAGGCGACCAGAGGCTCCAGGACCACATCCTGCTTGTTGCCGAAGCCTCCCCCCACATGGGGCTTGATCACCCTGAACTGATTGACGCTCATACCAAAAGCGTGGGCCATGATGCGCCGGGCGATATGGGGGATCTGGGTGGACGAGACGACGGTGATCCTCTCCTGATCATCCCTGTAAGCGTAGCTGATATGGTTTTCCAGGTGGCAGTGCTGTACCTGGGGAGTCTCGTAGACCTTTTCAAAGACGTAGTCGGCCTGGGCGAACAGCTCTTCCGGGTCTTCTTCCCCCAAAGCAAAGCTGTTCTGTCCCAGGATATTGGCAGGAGCATCGTCGTGGATCAGGCGGGCCCCGTCGGCCATGGCCTCTTCCGGGTCCAGGTAGAAGGGATACTCCTCGTACTCTACCTTTATCTTCGCCGCAGCCTTTTCAGCCTTCAGGGCATCAACGGCGATCACAACGGCGATCTCATCCCCGTAGAGCCTGATCCTGTCGGTCAAAAGACTCCTGTCAGCCTTGTCCCGGTGGGCCGGGTCCATGGCATAGGGGTGTCCCGCCGTGGGAAAGACAATTCCACGGCAGTCTTCATAGGTCAGGACTCTGACCACCCCTTCCACGGCCAGGGCCCCGGATATATCAATGGAGCTCACCCGTCCATGGGCGATGGTGCTTCTGTACACTTTGGCATGGAGCATACCCCGTCTGTCCAGATCTGCCGTATATCTGGCTCTGCCCGTTACCTTGGCCAGAGCATCCTTTCTTAGAGGACTGGTTCCTAACTGTTTCAAATTTTTATCCCGTAAATCCTAATCATCTCTATTGAAAAGACCCACTTTATCGGATACAAATTAATTGATCAACATGTCAGACAACCTGTTTTGATATATAATATCAAAAGGGAAAGCAATTAATTTTGCTAAACAGTTAAAAATATATAAAAATTGTTACAGGTATCAATAAACCAATGTATGAAAAGAGAATAGCCTTTTTCATCCTGTTGATCGTCCTTTCCGTTTCTCCCTGTATTGCCGGTGAAGGGGCCGTCCTTGTCCTGGTGGGCTGGAACAGATCGGATGACCCTTACAGGGATGAAATTGTGGGATTTATGAATGACGCCGTCTCTCTGGAGCTGAAGTTGAACGGATACACTGCGCTTCCCCTGGTGCTTGAGACAAGTCCCGGGGAAGAGCTGTCCGGGGCAGCGGCGTCCTATATGATCTTCAACCAGGCGGTAAAATCCGGTGATTCTCTGAAAGCCTCCATGACTCTCTACAGAACATCCGATTCCACCGTTCTGGCTTCCGTCTCTGAACAGCTCTCCATGGATTTCGATCTGGACCGGGAGCTCTCACTGGCCCTGGAACCGATTCTGGAGGCCCTTGAAGAGGATATCAGGAATGCTCCCGAATCTGTTCAAAAAGAACCGACTCCTCAGGAAAAAGTGGGGGATGATAAACGGGAACCGCTGGAAAAGGATGATCCCGGAGTTCAGGAACAGCGGGAAAGATGGGCTTTGTCTCTCGGATTCGGTCCCTATCTCAGTTTCGGAGAATCCAGTGATTATTTCCGATACGGATTGATGCCGGACGCTCACGGCGAATACAGACTCCTTCATGATGCGGGGTACGTCGGCCTTGGACTTTCGGCTTCTGTCAACCTTGCGAAAGCGGACGGTATCCTTTTTGATGCGGACCTTTTGCTTGCTTCTTTGGGATCCGAGCTCAGAATGGGCTATTATATTAACAGGAGCCTTGAGTTTTTCTTCAGCCTCTCGGGAGGAGGAAGCTATATGCTCCTGGAAAGGAGCGGAGCGAACTCCTCTTATGCTTTTCTTCCCTACGGCAGTGCGGGATTGGGATTCTCTATGGATATCCTTTCCCGGCTGGCGTTGTATTTGAGCAGCGAATATATGGTGTATTTCGAGGAATCTGTGATAATCAGCGGATTTGTCCCTTCAGCCGGATTCAGTTTCAAATTCTAAAGGGAGAGAGTGTGAGATGGTTAGAATAATACGTATCTGCCCAGCACTAACAGCGGCTATAGTTTTTATAGCCTCTCTTTCCTTTGTTTCCTGCAGACAGCCTGTAACCCTTGAAGAGTATGTGGATGGTCCCGAGGGAAAGGCCCTGACCATTGAGCCCGACACCCTCAGTCTGAATCAGAATGAGAGCGGCAACTTTACGGCCAGCGGCGGAGTCCCTCCCTACTCCTTCTCCATCAAGTCGGGGGAGGGCAGTATCGATGCCCAGACCGGAGATTTCACTTCCGGCAGTCAGACGGGATTAACCGTTGTCCTTCTCAGTGACAGTGCCGGATTAAGCGATGAGGCTCAGATCTATACCCTTGGTTCAGGGGGGGAGGCTCTTCTTCTCAGTCCGCAGAATCTCACTCTGCTCACAGGGTCTACCTTCAGCTTTACGGCCAGCGGCGGTACGGCTCCCTACACCTTTACCGTCACTTCGGGCAGCGGAACCATAGACGGGGGCACGGGCTTTTATACGGCTCCGGGAGCGGCCTCAACCGAGACCATCAGCCTGAGCGACTCTGTGGGAGGCGTCAGTACGGCTACCGTTAATGTGGTCAGTTCCTTCAGCGATGTGGATTATGAAGTCTCGGCCCTGAACAACACCAGCGCGACCACGGTCGCGGGAGACCCCCTGGACGGCAATTTCACGATTACCAACATCGATACCAGCGACGGAACCCAGACTGTCAAATGGGATGTCTATATCTCCCGGGATGACGCTGTTTACAGCGCCGACGATCTTCTGGTCGATATGGGCAGCACGGGATTTCTGACAGCCGGGGGATCTACGGTCATCAACTTCAGCGGAGGATGGGCCTCGTCGGCAGGAAACTACTACCTCATCGCCCGGATCAGCAGCAGCGATGATATCTCCAATCTCGCCAACAATACGGTTGCCGGCGGAGTCGTGACCCTGAGCGCTCCTCCTGCGGCGGATGTGGACTACCGGCTCGCCACAGTTCCCGCAGGGGGCGGAACGGTCACCGAGGGCGACGGGATTTCCGAAACTTTTTCGGTGGAGAACATCGGTACGGCGACGGGAGCTCAGAATGTCTACTGGACGGCCTATGTGTCCTCCGATGCTATCCTGGATACGGCTGTGGATACGGTGGTGGACGTGGATTCTCTGGCCCCCCTTGCCGGAGGTGCCAGTTCCGGGGCCCAGACTATCGGTGGAACCTGGCCGTACAGCAGCGGGTCCTATTATCTGATTATCTCTCTGTCCAACAGCGAGGATACCAATAATGCCAATGACCAGTCCCCTTCCACCGCGGCCTTCACCGTCTCGGAGCCGGATATCGACTATGTGGTGAACTCCGTCAGCAGTACCGGCGATCCCGCTCTTGCGGGAGGAGCCATCAGCGAGACCCTGACCATCAGAAACAGCGGGACCTATGCCGGTTCAGATGCGGTCTACTGGACCGCCTATATCTCCAGCGATGCCACACTTGATAATCCGGGGGATACCCCTGTGGATTCAGGATCGATCTCCGGTCTGGGGGCGGGAGCCACATCGGCAAGCCTGAACATCGATAACGGAAACTGGCCCAATATCGCTTCCAGCGCCACCTACTATCTCATTGTCGATATCAGCGCGTCGGACGAACTGTCCACGGCTACCGCTAATAATACGGGCAGCGCGGCTTTTACCGTGAATGTCCCGGATATCGACTATGTGGTGGATTCCATAAGCTCCGGCGGGACTCCCGCAGATATTGCGACGGCCATCAGTGAAACTCTGGTTATCCGGAACGCCGGAGCCGATGCGGGAAGCGCCGATGTCCTGTGGTCCGCCTATATCTCGGATGATACGGTTCTGGACGGCACAGACACCCTTATGGATACGGGAACAACCCCCGCACTCAGCGGCGGCGACACCCTTTCCCCCGGGATCTCCCTGAGCGGAACCTGGCCTGCCCAGGCGGGACAGTTCTATATCCTCGTCACCCTCAGCGCGGCGGATGAAACCGATACTCTGAACAATTCGGGAGCCAGCTCCGCCTTTACCCTCAACGCTCCGGGGGAGATCGATTATGTGGTTCAGAATCTGAGCTCCAACTATACCCTGGTGGATTTGGGAGACCCCGTTTCCGAAACCTTCGATATCGTCAATGTGGGAGGAGTGACGGGAGCCGCCAATGTGAACTGGGAGGTTTTTCTATCCACCGATAAGGCTCTTGACGGCGGAGACTGGTCCGTCGGTACGGGATTGACCGGTCCGGTTGCATCGGGATCACCGGCGACAGATCTGTCTGTCAACGCGACCTGGCTGGATCTTCCCACCGGTCCCGGCCCGGGCAGCTATTATATGATTGTGGAACTCACAGCGGGGGATGAGACCATCACCGGCAACAACACGGCCTGGTGCGGGCCTTTTACCGTCAGCTCTCCGCCCGACTATATCATCGCGTCCCCCAGCGTCGCCAGTGCCGATTTCGGAGGGCAGCCGAACGAGGATATGACCACCATCGGAGCTCACAGCTTCCAGATTCAGGAGAGCGCCGGGCAGGACGGCAAGCAGGTCATCAGCTGGATGGCCTATATCTCCAGCGATCAGGTCCTGGATACGGGCAGCGACAGCTTCCTGGAGTCGGGAACCCTGTCTCCCTTAAGCAGCGGGACCACTTCCCCTGTCATTACACTGAGTGCCGGAACCTGCACCCTTCCCGCGACGGCGGGACATTACTATGTGATCTATCAGATCTCCTCCGACGATGACGAGGATTCGGGGAACAATACCTATGTCTCCCCTGTGGTCCATGTCTGGGAACCCGCAGGCCACAGCGAAACGGAAACCAACGGTGACGACGGCTATGTCTACGACGCTTTCGCCCTGCTGAACTCCGGGGACTCCCTGACCATCAACGGCACCGTAGATGAAGAGGGTTTATGGGATAACTATCTGATCTCCCTCGGGCCGGGGGTTACGGAAGTCAACGCGTCTCTGACCTGGTCCTCCGGAAAAGATGACCTGGACATGGGCCTTTTTATCGACGGCAGTCTTTCGGCCATCGATACGTCAGCCGATACAGCCGCCGATTCGGAACCTGCGGCTCCGCCTTATCTGTTCAGCGGACTGGATCCCGCTCTGGACTATCAGATCGGGGTAAACAGCTATCTGGCCGGCGGGACAAGCAATGCCACAGGAGATCCATACACCCTGGTAATCTCCGTACCCTAGGATTCGGATTCGAGAATGCCTCGGAGGTTCTCCAGGAAATTCATGAATAGCTGGGCCTCGTCCGCTTCCGGCCGGCTCAGATTCTCCTGCTGCCCCCCGAGGTACTCGGTGATGGAGATAATCTCCTGTAAGGCCGCCTTGCGTCCCTCCTGTTCCTTCTTGAGACCGTAGGCCTGCAGGTAATCTCCCATTTTGTCGTGAAGGTCGGGATAGTCCTCTTTGATGGAGTCTGAAGCCAGAACTTCCATGATCAGAAGCTTTGTGTTCAGGTAGGACATCAAATCCCCCGTATCGCTTACAGCTTCCGGGCTGCCGTCATATCTGTTTTCAAGCTCTATGAGGCCGTCCACCACCGCCTGTCTGGACTCCTGCAGAACCCGGGCCTCTTCAATCCTTTTCAGATCCGTTTCCGATACCAGAGCCTTGCCGCGGATCTCCATGGCGGCTCCCGAATCCATAAGACCGGACACCACATCCTCTACAACATCCGAATCCCCTTCCAGATATTCCAGGGCCTTTCTGTACTGCTGAACGGCCGAGTCGTAGCGGGCGGACTTATAGTGGCTGTTCGCTTCCTCCAGAGACAGAAGAAAGTTCCGCCTCTCTTCAAGAAGCTCCTGTTCGTCCATGGACTTGAGATTGCTAATACCGCTGTCCAGGGCCGGAATCTTTCCGATCGCCTGCTGATACGCCTCCTGTGCCGCGGCATAATCGCCCGCATCATAGTAGCTGTTACCATCGAAGAGAGCCTTGTTGACATCACTCAGGATGGCGGCGGAGGCGCTGAGTTTCTCCGTATCGATTTCGGCTTCTTCTTTTTCGATAAGCCTGCGGATGGACTGAATCATAAACACATCGATCTCCCGTCTGAACTGTACCGCCCCGATGCTGTACACACTCTCGTCGTTCAGGAAATTCTCCAGTTCCGTAAGCTGTTCTTTCGCCTTATCGTATCCCCTGTCTTTCAGGGATTCATCGATCTCCCCGTACATGCCGTTGATGCTGCTCAGAACGAAACGCTCGCGCTCCTTGTCCGCCTGAATCTGTTCCAGTTCCCGATACGCGCTGTCCCTTTCGCCTATGAGTTCGCTCTGCTGCTCTGCCTGCTGCTGAGACAGGGCCTCTTCCAGCTGCAGCCTGTCCGCCTCTGCCCTGCTCAGGGATGATTTGTACTCATCAATCAACGCCGTCATGGTCTCTTTCTGTTCCAGAACTTCCCGTTCCAGCCTGGACCTGATGCCCTGTAACTGTTCGTTGTATTCAAGCTCTTTCCGGGCAATGTATTCGGACAGTTTCTCGTCCAGGGCTTTATCCCTGTAGCCCAGATTGACAAGCCTCTCTCTTTCCGCCGCCAGTTCGGCGTCATAGTTCTCTTTCAGCTCCCTTTCCAGTCTGGTCAGTTTATCTTCCGACTCGCTGAGCAGCTTTTCCTGCCGGTCATGCATCTCTTCCAGTCTGGCCTGGATCTGCATGATTTCCCTGTCCTTGGCGCTTATCTGCTCCTCCGACTCCTGTCTGAGGGTTGCGATCAGTCTGCTTTCGGCTGTTTCTATTTCCTTATGATCCCGAATAAGGACGGTTTCGGCTCTCTTGAAATATCCGAAGAGGACGGTGCTGATCACAGACAGGATAAGCAGGGTGCCCAGATTGATCAGTACGGGGATTTTCAGGTCGTTCTTTATGGCTTTAAAGCGGAAACGGTCTTCCCTCATCCGGGGTTTGGATATGGCGACGGCGTAGTCTATCTCTTTATAGATCTTCTGTCTCTCATCCTCAGGGATCGCATCTATCTCTTCCCTGTCCGAGATGAGTTTTCTCAGCTGTTCCGCTCTTTCCAGTAAGCTTGCCATTTTTTTTAAATATCCTGATGATTTGCGTTCTCATTAATTATATGTATAATAAGAATCTAATACAATGAAAATCCGTTCCAAGATCATACTCGTTACATTTCCTTTGATCCTTATGCCTCTGATTCTGTCCCTTATCGTGTCGACTCTGTCCGCCAGAAACGGTATCACCAGGGTCGCAACCGAGTTCCTGACCTTCAAGACAGAGGTCCTGAGTCATTTCATGGATACCCAGTGGGCCCTCCTTGTCGAGAACGATCTGCTGGAGAACGAGGACTTCCTCAAAGTTTCAAAACAGGCCGTGCAAAGTTATGCCCAGACCCTGATCTCCAACGAAGAGGAGAAAATCTTCGCCCTCGACGGAGAGGGTGAACTTGTTATGGCGACCTTTCCCATCGACTCTCAGGTTGAAAATGCGCCGGCTGTGCAGATTCTCGAAGGGGAGGAGCTGAACGGCTGGAGCACTCTGGAGTTTATGGGGCTGGTTCTGGTCGGAAACGTCAGTTATTTTGAAGCCTTCGACTGGCAGGTTTTCGTCACCGTCGAACGGAGCGCTTTCTACGATACGGTCACGGTTATGATCTACAGAACCCTGGTGATCTTTCTTATCAGTCTTCTGGCCGCCATCATCATGCTTATGATCTTCTCCAGCTACCTGACCAAACCTCTGGAAACGGTGGTCGATGTGATCAGGAATATCATCTCCACAAATGATCTGAGCAGCAAAGTCGAACTCCTGTACAACGATGAGACCGGCACGCTGGGGCATTATTTCAATATCATGACCGAACAGCTGGACATGGCTTACGATCAGATGAAGCGTTATGCCCTGCAGGCCGTGGTGGCCAGGCATAAGGAATCGAAGATCAGGAATATCTTTCAGAAATATGTGCCCCGGGATGTGATCGACCGCTTTTATTCCCACCCCGAGGGGATGCTGATCGGTGAGAACCGGGTTCTGGCCGTCCTTTTCAGCGATATCAGGAGCTTTACGACCATTTCAGAGCATCTGGAACCGGAAGAAGTTGTGGAATCCCTGAACAAGTACTTTGAAATCATGGTCGATACCATTACCCGGCATCACGGGATCGTGGACAAATATATCGGCGATGCGATCATGGCCTTCTTCGGCGCTCCGGTTCCTCATCACAACGATGCCCTCAATGCGGTCAAAGCCGCTCTGGGGATGCTGGAGAGACTGGGCGAGTTCAATGAATGGCAGGAAAAACAGGGGCGCCCCGAGTTCAAGATCGGGATAGGCCTCAACTACGGCCCGGTCACCATCGGCAATATCGGCTCCGAGAAGAAGATGGACTATACGGTTATCGGGGATATGGTCAATACCGCTTCCCGGATGGAGGGGCTCACCAAACTCTATAAGGAGCCTCTTTTGATCTCGGAGTCTGTCTACCAGATGGTCAGGGAGGAGCTTCCCTGCAGGATGATAGACAAGGTCATCGTTAAGGGAAAAACAGAGAGCACCAAAATCTATTCGGTCGCCAGAAGCATAGATCACCATACCCGGGAAGCCTGGGAGAGCCACGAGAAGGGCATAGAACTCTACTACCACAGGAAGTTTTCCGAGGCCATCTCCTATTTCGACTTCTCTCGCCAGCTGCTGAAGAACGACCACTGCTCCAGACTCTTCTTCGACCGCTGCATGAAGTACATTGAATTCCCTCCGGGAGACGACTGGACCGGTGATACCGTCCTCAATCGAAAATAAGCCCTTTTCCTTAACGCATGTGCCCCTGTTTCCCTAAAAAAGATTGAGACAGGTCCAAAGAATCCCCGGCCTCCTCATCTCTTGTCCCTCCCGGGGATAAATATTTAATTCATGAACAGCATCAAACCGGGTGATATGGTCACCCCGAGCATCGTGACTGGCCCCTTCCCGGCGGGCCCGGGGATAGAGAACCACTTCGGCATGCCCCGCCGCTGCCTGAGGACAAAGGAGGAGGAATCATGAGCAAGATCCTGAGCAGACGGGAGATCGATGAGCTACTCCGGATCATAGAGTGCCATTCCGACAGAAAAGGCAGGCGGCTGATGTTCTTCTTCACCCTGAGAACCAGGCTCCGCCGCTTTCTCTGCCTCCTTCTTCGCCGGGAAGAGAACACTTTTCCCGAAGATCTACTGCACTCTCTCACAGCGCCGGAAGAGAGCGGCCCCGCCCGGATCTATCCCTGCAGGGTGAAGTAGAGCTATGGAACAACAGCAGATCCTGGATTGGAAGACGGGACGGCTTGATCCTGTTTTTGCAAAGAGGGGCAGCATATACATCCTGATGTTTCTGGCAGGTGTAATCTTCAGCGCACTGACAAGCGAGCTGCAGGGCTCTTATTACTCTGCCAGTTCCGACTTCGATAAATTACCCATGGCGACCGTTCTTTTCACCCTTACCTGGGTTACCTGCTCTACAGGAGAATCCGGAGAGCTTTGTCAGAAAAGGAGGCACGATGACCGAAGTGCTTAGTCAGGAAGAGATTGATCAGCTGTTGTCTGCGACCAGTTCTGACAGCCCCTTCTGGAAAAAATGGCATTATAAAGCAAGGCGAAGGTGGAGAAGGGTCTGCAGTATTATAATAGGAAAATGGAAAAGGCTAATATCAGATTTAAGATTCAGGATTCTTCGAAACCTGGTCTATGAGTGTGATCATGTCGATCCCTTTAGGGATATTCCTGATTTACTATTTGATTTTGACAGGCCATTTCATTTTAAAGGGGAACTTCAGCAATGGCAGAGAGTTCTCTTCCGCTGGAAAGGCGTAGACATCTACAGGCGCTATTTTAACTCAAAGGGAGTAAAAGTTCCTGTTTATATAATTGATGAAGAATTCAGAAATATCCTTTCCCTGGAGGATGTTCTTAAGGAGAGAAATAAACAGCCCGGCAAAAGGAAGCGCTACTATCTGAAGGCCTTCAATCGTCTGAAAGTGGAAGGCGGCCAAAAAAAGCTCTATTCGACGCTGGCTGTAGAATATCCGGATAACTATAAACAATTCTCCCCAACCGAAATCATCAATAAACTTATGATGTGGTACGAAAAAGAGTTCGGTAATGACTCCGCTCTCTTTTCTGAAGATGATAAAACCCTGAAGGTCCATGGTAAAAAGACCTTCCTCTACTGGGATACCTTCCTGGGAGAGCGGGTAGACGGCCTGGCCCGCTGTCCAGAAGAACTCTGGCCTTCGATTATCCGGTACACGAGCATGAAAGACCTGGATCGGATGCTCCGGGGAAAGCGACATATCTCCGTGTTCAACGGATTTGATTTCTCAAATACTTCCCAATCCACCAATGATACAGCAACAACTATGCATAGAAGAAAAGGACCATTGAAGAGTATGAGCCAGGAGGAAATCGATGAATTATTGGAGCCCTTATGGAAACATCGTGAGTACTGAGAAAGGACCAGATCCCCTGGAACAGGAATCTGTGGACAGCCATATGGAAGAGTTATATGCTAAGGAAATACGAGGTCCTGATTTCTCTTATAAATGATCAAAAAAATACTATTAGGAGTTTGTTATGAAAAAAATCATCATTCTGTCTCTTCTGTTATCTCTTCCGGCAGGACTTTTTGCCTACGACAGTTCTGTAGGGCTTAAAACAGGAGTCAACCTGGGCTGGTTCAGCGGTTCCGAATGGGACGACTATATTGCATACTCCGAATCGGTGACAGGAATTTCCATCTCGGAACAGCCTCATGTCTCTTTCCATATCGGTGCCTTCGGGGAGATAATGTTCACTGATAACCTGGGAGCGGTCGTGGAACTGAACTATTCACAATACGGTCAGGCCTGGGAATATACTTACTATGGTTATTCTTTTGACGGCAAGTACTATCAGGATTCCATACAGATTCCTCTTCTCTTTAAGGCCGCGCAAAATAAGGACAGGGGAGTCTATCTCCTGCTTGGTCCTGTTATCAACTTTCTGATTGGAGATATGCATTTTGAAGAGAGCGGTGCCGGCTATGACTACAGCTCAAGTGTGGAGCCCGACAACGTCGTCCTCTGGTCCGTCCTGGGAGGCCTGGGCTACAGCTGGAACCTCAGATTCGGCCGTATCCTTTTCGAGGCACGCTACTCCCGCAATCTGACAGACGCCTTTGACAACGGTTCATTTGATATCAACGGCATACAGATTCTGGGCGGTTTTTCGGTTAGCCTCTGAGAACTTGAGCAATAGAGCTCACAACACATGTTTTATGTTTAAAAGAGATAAGAAAATTCTGTGACTGACGGACTGAGCCGGAAAGAATGTATTAAACCCGTTCTAGAAAAGCCTTGGCCAAAGAGAAGTCTGAGATCGGGTAGAATGCAGAAAGAATGAAAAATAACCGTTTGTTTATGGGCCTGTGCCGAAAGTCTGCTATAATGAGAATCTACTAACTGAGGCATAAGCACATGGGCAAGAATCAACTGGAACGTATCCTTCAAATAGACCGCATCATCAGAGACAGGGGAGGCTGTACCAAGAAGGAACTCACCGAGCGTTTCGAGGTGAGCGAAAAGTCCATCGAACGGGACTTCGCCTATATGAAGGACCGCCTGATGGCCCCCCTGGAGTATGACCGTCACAAAGAGCTGTACGTCTATACCGATTCCTCCTACTTCCTTCCTTCTGTCAGCATGACCGAAGGCCAGATCCTGGCCCTTTCTCTATCCTCCGAAATCCTCAATCACTTTAATGCGGTAGGGGAGTTCGGCCAGTTGAAAGAGTCCTTCGACCGTTTGGCGGCCTATCTTCCCGATGAGGTGCAGGTGGACCTTTCCAGGATCAACAACCGGGTCACAGTGATCACCGATCAGCAGTCCCCCCTTTCCGACAAGGTCTGGCATGTCCTGACAGAGTGCCTGAGGGGAAACAGGCTGATCAAGCTCCAGTACAGAAAACCGGATAACAGAGAGTACGAATCCAAAACCCTGGAGCCCTATTCCCTGGTGGCTTTCCGGGGCAACTGGTACCTGATTGCCCACAGCCCTGAAAAGGGCACGATCCGCACCTACGCCCTGAGCCGGATGAAGGACCCCATAAAAGAAAAGGGGACCTTTACCATCCCGAAGGACTTCAAGCTGGAGGACTATATAGATCCGGAGTGGGGCATCTACGCCCGCAAGGAGTCCTACGATTTCAAGCTGAAGTTCTCCCCCGGGGTCGCTAACATCATCAAGGAGAAGAGATGGCACAAGACCCAGCAAACA
Organism: Oceanispirochaeta sp.; assembly: GCA_963556075.3. Taxonomy (GTDB): domain Bacteria; phylum Spirochaetota; class Spirochaetia; order DSM-2461; family DSM-2461; genus Oceanispirochaeta. The sequence goes on from CAUVYB020000002.1 coordinate 2,774,439, forward strand.
GAGGAACAGGCAGACGGCTCTCTCATTCTCTCTTTCCAGTCCGGACAGATAGAGACCATAGGGCAGTGGGTGATGAGCTGGGGGGCAGAGGTGACAGTGATATCACCCTCTGCATTAGAAAAACAGGTTAAGGATAATATTGGCAGCTTAGGGGATCTTTATAGGATTAATAATGACAGAGATCTGATTCAGTCTTTCGCATGAAAATGAGGTAAATGGCAGAATCAGTGTAACAATGGAATATAAGAGTTTTACTGATGCAGTATAAGTATGCATAAATGAAATATTTGAGTAAAAGTATTGTCCGGCAGGTCAATTACCTTGGTCAGGATAATAAATAAGTTATGTTTACAAAGGTATATAGATGTTTAAAATAAAGAAAGAAAAAGAATTAGTAATACTAGAATATATTACAGATTCTCCAATTTCATGGATTATCAACGATTTAAATCTGATCAATGAAGTGACTATTTCAAGAATCTTCACCTTTAAAAAAGAGGATATTTTTTACGATGGAATGGAAGCTGATGACTTTGATGATTTAGAGAGTGATTTTGGCTCTATTGAATTTGTTCTTGCCACTCTTGCAGGAGAGTATTTCAAAATTGATAAGGATAAATTAAATATTGATTTTGATGTCTATTTCTCAAAAGATATAGAAATAAAACCTGATTTTTTTAAGGCTGAAAGAAATATATCAATCTTTCGAAAAATTAACAAAGTATTACATGAAGACATGTATATTAGCAATGATAGTGAAAAAGACCTTCCGATTAATGAATTTACCAAGTTAATTAATGAATTTCCAAATTCATATGAACTTTCCAAATATACTGAATCAAGAATTGTTGCAATAATAGAAGATTATTTTTCAAATATTGATGATGCTAAAAATAATTTCGAAAAATACTTAAACAAGAAGACATCAAAGAAAGGAATAAATCTTTTAAAGACTTTCAAAGAATATGAAATTAATAAATATCAGTTTCTATTGAATAAGTTGGAATCTATGCTTGATGATGAAGTTTCATATTCTGAGAAGCAGTGGCAGAAAGAAATAAATCAAATAATATTACTTTTATATCCAAAATATATGTTTGTATTTGATGAAGCTCCTGTAAAAGATAGTATAAAAAATACAACTAGGAGTATTGATCATCTATTGGTTGATACTAATGGACATATTGATATTATTGAAATCAAGAAGCCATTTGAAAACTCAATTGTATCGAAACGAACCTATCGTGATAATTATATCCCATTGAAAGAATTATCTGGTACAATAATGCAAATAGAAAAATATATTTATCATCTTAATAAATGGGGACAAGCTGGAGAAAAAAAACTAACAGAAAAATATTCTGATCAATTACCCGATAATTTTATGATATCGATATCAAATCCATCAGGAATAGTCATTATGGGAAGGGATAAAAACCTTTCTGATCTTCAAATTATGGATTTTGAGCTGATAAAAAGAAAATACAATAATATAATTGATATACTAACTTATGATGATTTACTAAGAAGGATGAGATTCTTAATTGAAAAATTTGAAAAACAAGTAGAAAGTTGAAAATACAATGAAAAATCTTGCATTTCATACCAACGACGTATTCACCTGATTTATCACAATTTAAAGTATTAACGTGATAAAAATGGAAGATTTACTTAATAAAGGGAGGAATAAGATAGTTTAGTAAAAGGTTTTGGGCATTACGCAATGCGGCGCAGAATCCTGGCAGTAACAACAATAGTGAATTAGGTAAACTTGAAGGAGGAACTGCGATGGGAAAAAAAGTGCAACAAAAAGCCGGTAAAATTATTAGTACCGCCCTGGTCACCGTAGGGTGGCTTTCGTTTTTCGGATCATTCCTAATAAATGATCCGATTATAGTAATTACATTACAATCGATAGCCAGGGTTCTGCCCAAAGCTTTTTACTAGTTATTTAATCATATGGAAATATTAACTATGGAAGATACAATTCCATACATTGAGAATGTTATTAACTCCTCTGATAATAATCGTAGATCATTTGGATTCCTTAATTCAAGTGCGTATAGTGCAAGTGCAGAGAAGGGTAATCTATGGGTTCTGGTAGAAAATAATGAGTTTGTTGGTTATCTACTCATAGGAGGGAGATTTCCTATATTAAAAGTATTTCAGATATTTATTGATGATAAATTTTCAAATATGGGTTATGCCTCAAAAATGTTAAATGAACTTAAAATATATGCAAAAGAGAATCACTATCATTCAATAACAGCAAAAGTCGCTGCAGAATTAAAGGCAAATCATTTCTGGAAAAAGAATGATTTTACATTAGCGAATCAGATTCCCGGGAAAGGTGAAAATCCAAGAATAATAAATCGATATATTTACGATATACAAAGTAATAACTTATTTAATTCTGAAGAATTAGGTGTCATATCATCTTTTGATGATCTATGTTCTCCTAGGTCACCATTGTTATCAATTCCTATTTTTTGTATTGATTTAAATGTTCTCTTTGATTATGTAAGAAAAAGAAAAAATGAAATTGATGTAGCACAATTAGTTTCTCAGGCTCTATCAGGGCATATCCGTCTTTATATTACAAGTGAATTTACTGAAGAGTTGAGGAGACATTCCGTCGGTAATGATCCAATATTAAGATTTTCTGAGCAACTTTCAACACTTCCTCAATTTAGTGCAAATGAATATAAAGATGATCAAGAAAAACTTTTAAAATTAATTTTTAGTAGCAAAAATGGATTATACTCACAAAATGATATATCAGATGTTAATCATTTACTTTCATGCATAAAAAGTGGAATTGATGGTTTTATCACTTCAGATAATAGTATCCTAAAGCAATCAATAAATATTTATAAACAATATGGTTTGGAAATCCTCTCACCATATGAACTAAACCCTGATGATTCTTCACTCGATCTTAATTCAATTGGAATAGAATCAGACTTATCCTTGAATATTGCAAAAATAGATGGATTTATTGGAGATAAATACAATGATTTTTTTAATAGAATAAGTCTTAATGCAAAAAAGAGATTAGAGATTTCCTCAAAAAAGTATGAAAATATATATTCAATAACTTTGGGTAATAATAATATTGGTATCATAGGATATAAGATAATACCAAGAAAAATATCAACAATTGAATGTATTGTATTGATTGATGAAAATATACAGAATATTTATCAGATAATTGATGCATGTTTTAACACAATTACAAGAGTAATTGACGAAGATATATGCATTATTCATTTGAATATTAATAATAGTGCAGAAATTACTATTGAAGATGTTAAAAAGAGAGGATTTCTATTTATCAACAGAGATTTTGATGGCTTTTCTTGTTTTGAAAAATTACAAATATCAAAAATAGTTGATAATAAGTCATGGAAAAGTATTACAGAAGATATCTTTACAACACTAAAATTTAGATTTCCTGAAATTTGTCCAAATTTTGATGAATTAATTCACACAGGAATAATAATGGAATCTGAAGATAAAAAGAAATTTCTCATAAATCTTCTAAATTTTGAAACCATGTTCTCTCCTGTTGTATTATTAACATGTAATAGGCAATCTGTTATAATACCAATTAGATTTTCTTATGCAGAGAAGTTTTTCCCTGAAATATCGATACAAGGTAATTTATTTCCTGATCATCAAGCTTCAATAAGTACGGAGAAAGTTTATTATAGGTCACCTAAGGGTGCTAGAAAATATAAAATAGGAATGATTGCTCTATTTTATGTTTCAGGTAGAGATGGGATGGAAGTTATTGGACATGGCAGAATAACATATTCAAACATCCTAAGAACAGAAAATATTTCAGAGCAATTTACTAGACAAGGTGTTCTTGATGATCATGAGTTATCAAAAATCTCAAGAGATGGTAAAGTTCATGTAATTGCATTTGATAATTTCAGGTTGTTTAAGAGCAAAGTTAGCTATAAATTTTTAAAGGACAATCAGCTAATAAGTGATGCGAATTTAATAACCTCTGAAGTAATAAGTTATAGAAACACAAAAAAAATATTCAATTTAGGATACTCAACAAAATAATGCAGATAATTATTTCTATTAAACCAAGAATTATGAGTAAAATAATAAATGGTTCCAAAAAGATTGAAATTAGAAGTAGAAGAATGAATGTAATACCAGGCACATTGGTGTGGTTATATTCTTCTTCTCCTGAAAAAAAGCTTATTGGATATACATTTATAGAAAAAATAGAATTTTTTAGTAAGAAGGAAGTTTGGAATAAGTATAAGTCTAAGATTGGAATAAGCAAAGTAGAACTAGATGAGTATTCTCATAATTCATGCCAATTATCAGTGATTCATTTCCAAAATATTTATTGTTTGAATGAATATATTTCATTAGTAGAGATACGCTCAATTATCAAGAATTTTAATCCTCCTCAATTTTTTAAAATACTTCAAGATAATATATTAATTAAACATGTTATAGAGAAACATAACAATCAAATGCAACTGACAACTTTTTTGTCATAGTTTTTGATTTTCAAAAACTACGCCAAGCCTTTGGCACAAAGTTGCAGCTGATTTGGGCGTTATGACGACAAAAGGTATCAGATAAAAAATAAGGTGAAAAATTGGAAAACTTTGAAAAAAATTTAAAAGAATATCTCTTACATTCTAATGATACCGCTGTTTTTCTTAATGGTAATTGGGGCTTAGGCAAAACTTATTACATAGAAAATGAATTAGGAGAATTATTTTCTGACTTTAGAATCATATATATTTCTATAAATGGCGTTGATTCCATCGATAAGATTGAAAAACAAATACTATATAAAATTATTAGTAAGAGAAATAAAATTATGCCTACAGCTACTGGCATTATTGAGCTTGCATCAGATTTTGAATTTAATGGTTTAAAAATCGATAATGCAATTAATCGACTAATAAGAAATGATAAAGTACTTGCTAAGAAAAACAATCAGGATTCAATAATTGTAATTGATGATTTTGAAAGACTTTCCAGTGAAATTTGTGTTGAGGATTTTCTTGGATTTATATTACAAAAGTTAGTATTAAATCATTTCAAAGTTCTTATAGTTGGAAATGAAAAAGAGATAAATAGGAAAGATGAGTATGATAAGATAAAGGAAAAATATATTCTACATACAGTAGCTTATCATCCAAATTTTTCAAAGCAACTAGAAAACATAACAAACCAGAGAATTGTAGAATCATCTTTAAAGGACTTCTGTGTAAAATATTTAACAATATCTGAACGGATATTAATTGAGACAGACCATAAAAATATTCGTACTTATATACATTTTTTGGAATTATTCAGACTACCATTTTATATTTTACAAGAACTTGATGCCGAAGAATTTATAGTAAAATCTATTTTTGAAGAAATCCTTGCTTTATTGATAGAATATAAAAAAGGTGAATTGAACAGTAAAGAGAAAATTGAAAGTTTCGAAAGATTATCACTTTATAGTTTAGGATACGATAAAGACAATGAATACTATAAAAAAATACATGATTTATACTCTGTGAATTTAAATATTAATTTTACTTCATTAAAATCAATACAGAATTTAGTTGTCGCTGGTTTATGGGAAGAAGATAAATTCAAAGAAGAAACAATCAATAACTTTACAAATACCTTTTTCAGGGATTTCAAAATCAAAAGGGCTAAGAAAGATGTTATATTGAAAAAGATTATTCATCATAAAAAGCTTGAATTACATGATCTTGATAATTGCATAAAAGATTTCTTATCCCATATACAAAATGGTAAATATGTATTTTACCGATACCCATACTTGTTATCCATTGTATATACAATTAAAGATTTAGACTATGGACTTCTATTAGACGAAGAGGAAATAAGAACTCAATTTATTGATGGATTAAATCTGTCTGTGAGCAACGGTGCTAGAGTTCCTACATCCAGCGGCGAAAAAGTTCCGCTTTTAATGACATAAAAAGGGGCAAATATCCTAAAGTAGGGTTAACCACAACTCTTACCAAAGGAACCTGCCCCTATGTGTCAAAAGGAAAATCGCATGCATGTAGCACGCATCATGGCCAATGAAGGCCATACTCAAAAGTACATCGCTGAGTATCTTGGCGTCAGCGACCGGATGGTACGGAAATACCTGAATCCGGAGTTTGGAACCCGTCCCCGGAAGTCCCGGGAAAGCATCCTAAAACCTTTCTACCCCATAATAGAAGATACCCTGGAAAATGATCCATACTTTAATCTGGTTTATCTTCATGAAAGACTTCAAAATGCTGGGTTTACCGGAAAAATAACGATACTAAGGGACTATGCCCGAAAGTACAGAAAGAAGCTTATAGAGAAAGCGGTAATCCGTTTTGAGACAGAGCCTGGTCGTCAGGCCCAGGTAGACTGGAAAGAATGCGGAAAGATGGAGATCGATGGTAAGCTCCAAAAGGTATATGCCTTTGTCATGTTGCTGGGATACAGCAGAATCCCCTTTGTACTGTTCACTCTGGATATGACTACTCCGACACTGCTTCAAGCTCATCTGATGGCGTTCCAATACTTCGGAGCCGTTCCGAAAGAGATCCTTTACGACAACATGAGAACAGCCTGGTATAACAGCGGCGGTGTCTGGCAGGTAAACTCAAAACTTCTGGCTTTTGCCTCTGCCTGTGGCTTCACTCCTCTTCGTTGTCAGGTCCGCAGACCGCAAACGAAGGGAAAGGTTGAGCGTTTTATCGGTTATCTGGCTCACAGCTTCCTGATCAGAGAAGAGGCTGTAAACGCCGCTACATTGAACGACTTGAATCAATCTGTTGCTGAATGGATCAGTACTGTCGTAGATCAGCAGATGAGCCAGTTCCGGCAGACTAGGAAAGAACGCTTTGAGTATGAAAAGCAATTCATGAACAACTGGAATCCAGCAGCAGCTCCTGATGCAAGGCTGGTTAGAGAGCTGATTGTCTCAAGAGAAGGACTAATCCGCTATGAAACCAATAGATACAGTGTCCCGGCGGATCACATTGGTAAAACTGCCATATTGAAAATAGACACACTAGGAAGAACCGCCGATATCTTCATCGATGGAGAATTAGTAAGAACATTCGACCTTCTGGCCAAAGGCGCTAAATCAGAGTCTATACGGAAAGCAGACAGAGATTCTTTGATCAATCGCTGGAAGAAAGAGAATCGGAGAACGACAAGAAATATTGTTGCTCGGGTTCCTAAAACAAAGGGCATCCCCCATTCGGCTCTGAGGGACACTGAAGTAGATACGCGGAATCCTGAGAACTATGACTGGCTTTTTGGAGTGGCGATATGAATGTACTGCAGGAGACCATTGAAAGCAGAATGAATGACTTGGGATTGGAGTTTATGTCAGCAGGGCTGGAGAGCTTTCTGGAGGCACAGTCCCATACAGATAATACTCTTACACAATCCATTGCAGATCTGCTTGAGATTGAATATATCCCTCGCAAAGAACGAGCATCGAAGAACCGCCTCAAACTATCAGGGATGCCGTCGATCAAGCTCCTGGAAGACTTTGATCTTTCCTGGCTGAAAGGAGGCTTAACCGCAGCCCAGTTCGCTGAGCTTTCTAGTCTGTCCTTTATTGACCGTAAAGAAAACCTGGTCTTGATGGGGCCCAGCGGTCTGGGAAAGACTCATCTGATGCTGGCTCTGGCCCATAAGGCCTGTCAAAATGGTTACACCGTCTGGTACACAAGCTGCATCGACTTAATGGAGAACCTGACTCATGCCCGAGAACAGGGCCGTCTCAAGCGAAAGCTTACCTGGTTGAGAAAACCACATCTCATTCTGGTTGATGAAGTCGGCTATGAGAATTTAACAAAAGAGCAGGCAAACCTGTTTTTTCAGATGGTGAATACCCGTTACGAACAGGGTAGCATCATTATTACTACGAACAAGCCATTTGGGCGGTGGGCGGAGATTCTAGACGATGAAGCCATTGCTACGGCTACTATCGATAGGCTGCTCCATCATGCTCATGTGCTGAGCCTTAAAGGAGATTCATACCGGATGAAAGACCGGTTGAAGATAGGGATCGTTGATCCTGTATAATTTTACCCAAAAGCGGAACTTTTAAACCGCTGATATGAGGAACTTTTTAGCCGTTGTTGACACTGTCAATGAAAAGTAAATTGACTTATGATGATAGAGAAATTGATTCAGCCATTACTCATCTATATAATGATCAGTACAAAAATGATGAAACTTTAATAAAATTAAAAAATATTATTTTAAATCGAGAAAAAGAAGTCAAACTGTCCAAAATAGAGTTAGAACACTTTTTTAAGTTGATTAATAACGAGATAAATGAATTGGAAAGATTGGAAATAGTCAATATTGATCGAGTTTCGTTAGTTAAGTCGTTATCAGAAGCAGAGAGTGAACATTTCTATACTGATCTTTCAAATCAAGGAATCTATTGGTTAGAGGTCATATTCAAAGGATTATTTGAAAATTATTACGGTTGGCTTATAGGTCAAGATAGTATAAATCTTATTATAAAAATCATTCAGATTCTTAAACATGTTAAGAACAAACAAAATTTAGATAAAATGAAAAGAAAGCGGTTTGATGATTTGATAAGTCAATTAGAAATCAGTGTATCAAAGCATAACGCGTCATAACAATCAAATGCAACTGACAACTTTTTTGTCATAGTTTTTATAGTGCTCCCTTCAGTCAATACAGCTTTATGCCACTTTTAAGTTAGATTCACCGGAATAAACTTCGTCCGGAGAATTCCCATTCAGACTCTGATGGGGCCTTACCGAATTATAGAATCTGAAATACTTCAACAGTCCTTTCCGAAGATTCTTCAGAGTATCGTATCGATACAAATAGATGTCTTCATACTTCAAGGTCTTCCAGAATCTTTCGATATAAATATTGTCCAAGGCACGGCCTTTTCCATCCATGCTGATTCGAACCATTTCTCCTTCCAAAAGGGAGGTGAACTCATTACTGGTAAATTGACTACCCTGATCCGTATTGAAGATCTCAGGCAAGCCGTATCTCATCATAGCTGTCAACAACGGCTAAAAAGTTCCTCATATCAGCGGTTTAAAAGTTCCGCTTTTGGGTAAAATTATACAGGATCAACGATCCCTATCTTCAACCGGTCTTTCATCCGGTATGAATCTCCTTTAAGGCTCAGCACATGAGCATGATGGAGCAGCCTATCGATAGTAGCCGTAGCAATGGCTTCATCGTCTAGAATCTCCGCCCACCGCCCAAATGGCTTGTTCGTAGTAATAATGATGCTACCCTGTTCGTAACGGGTATTCACCATCTGAAAAAACAGGTTTGCCTGCTCTTTTGTTAAATTCTCATAGCCGACTTCATCAACCAGAATGAGATGTGGTTTTCTCAACCAGGTAAGCTTTCGCTTGAGACGGCCCTGTTCTCGGGCATGAGTCAGGTTCTCCATTAAGTCGATGCAGCTTGTGTACCAGACGGTGTAACCATTTTGACAGGCCTTATGGGCCAGAGCCAGCATCAGATGAGTCTTTCCCAGACCGCTGGGCCCCATCAAGACCAGGTTTTCTTTACGGTCAATAAAGGACAGACTAGAAAGCTCAGCGAACTGGGCTGCGGTTAAGCCTCCTTTCAGCCAGGAAAGATCAAAGTCTTCCAGGAGCTTGATCGACGGCATCCCTGATAGTTTGAGGCGGTTCTTCGATGCTCGTTCTTTGCGAGGGATATATTCAATCTCAAGCAGATCTGCAATGGATTGTGTAAGAGTATTATCTGTATGGGACTGTGCCTCCAGAAAGCTCTCCAGCCCTGCTGACATAAACTCCAATCCCAAGTCATTCATTCTGCTTTCAATGGTCTCCTGCAGTACATTCATATCGCCACTCCAAAAAGCCAGTCATAGTTCTCAGGATTCCGCGTATCTACTTCAGTGTCCCTCAGAGCCGAATGGGGGATGCCCTTTGTTTTAGGAACCCGAGCAACAATATTTCTTGTCGTTCTCCGATTCTCTTTCTTCCAGCGATTGATCAAAGAATCTCTGTCTGCTTTCCGTATAGACTCTGATTTAGCGCCTTTGGCCAGAAGGTCGAATGTTCTTACTAATTCTCCATCGATGAAGATATCGGCGGTTCTTCCTAGTGTGTCTATTTTCAATATGGCAGTTTTACCAATGTGATCCGCCGGGACACTGTATCTATTGGTTTCATAGCGGATTAGTCCTTCTCTTGAGACAATCAGCTCTCTAACCAGCCTTGCATCAGGAGCTGCTGCTGGATTCCAGTTGTTCATGAATTGCTTTTCATACTCAAAGCGTTCTTTCCTAGTCTGCCGGAACTGGCTCATCTGCTGATCTACGACAGTACTGATCCATTCAGCAACAGATTGATTCAAGTCGTTCAATGTAGCGGCGTTTACAGCCTCTTCTCTGATCAGGAAGCTGTGAGCCAGATAACCGATAAAACGCTCAACCTTTCCCTTCGTTTGCGGTCTGCGGACCTGACAACGAAGAGGAGTGAAGCCACAGGCAGAGGCAAAAGCCAGAAGTTTTGAGTTTACCTGCCAGACACCGCCGCTGTTATACCAGGCTGTTCTCATGTTGTCGTAAAGGATCTCTTTCGGAACGGCTCCGAAGTATTGGAACGCCATCAGATGAGCTTGAAGCAGTGTCGGAGTAGTCATATCCAGAGTGAACAGTACAAAGGGGATTCTGCTGTATCCCAGCAACATGACAAAGGCATATACCTTTTGGAGCTTACCATCGATCTCCATCTTTCCGCATTCTTTCCAGTCTACCTGGGCCTGACGACCAGGCTCTGTCTCAAAACGGATTACCGCTTTCTCTATAAGCTTCTTTCTGTACTTTCGGGCATAGTCCCTTAGTATCGTTATTTTTCCGGTAAACCCAGCATTTTGAAGTCTTTCATGAAGATGAACCAGATTAAAGTATGGATCATTTTCCAGGGTATCTTCTATTATGGGGTAGAAAGGTTTTAGGATGCTTTCCCGGGACTTCCGGGGACGGGTTCCAAACTCCGGATTCAGGTATTTCCGTACCATCCGGTCGCTGACGCCAAGATACTCAGCGATGTACTTTTGAGTATGGCCTTCATTGGCCATGATGCGTGCTACATGCATGCGATTTTCCTTTTGACACATAGGGGCAGGTTCCTTTGGTAAGAGTTGTGGTTAACCCTACTTTAGGATATTTGCCCCTTTTTATGTCATTAAAAGCGGAACTTTTTCGCCGCTGGATGTAGGAACTCTAGCACCGTTGCTCACAATAGCCTGCATCAACGCTTCCATGACAAACGCAGTATCCATCGTGTTGCTGACGTTCCAGGACAAGATCTTCCGGCTGTATAGATCGATTATGGCCACCACATAGACGATTCCACCGGGGATATGAACGTAAGTGATATCAGAAGCCCACACGTGATTTGGATGCGTTATATCCAGATTACGAAGGAGGTAAGGATACTTTTTGTGTTTCTTACCAGGCTTTGAAAGACATCTCTTGGGAATAACCGCTTTAATCCCCATCTCCTTCATCAGCCTGTAAACCCGTTTAGGAGAGGTCTCATGCCCCATGTTCTTATCCAGATGGTTATAGATCTGCCTATACCCATAGAAGATGTGCTGCTTCCACAGCTTTTTTATTTTCCTCTTTTCAAGATTATCCTGATATTCCCGAACCGGATCTCTTTGCTCCTGGTAGTAAAACCAACTGCGACTTTTTCCAAGAAGATCACATTGTTCTGAGATACTGAGCTTTTTGACATCAGGATCTACCATGGTTTTTACAGCGCCCCCAGTTTCTTCAAGTTTTTTTTTAGAAACTCGTTGGCTGCATGTGCTTTTCCAAGCTGCTTATACAGCTCTTCTTTCTCTTCCTCTAATTCCTTCTCTTTTTCTGATTTCCCGTTACGGAAAGCAGAATCAGCATTGTCGATGAGTTCCCGCTTCCACTTTGAAATCATGTTTGGATGAGCTCCAGTTTCCTGAGCAATCTCGCTGATCGTTTTTTCTTCCCCTAAAGCCATGAGGGCAATTCTGGCTTTCTCTGAATCACTCCATTTCTTCCGCATCTGATGAACTCCTTCTGATGCCTATTATACAGCATCAATCTAATTTAGGAGCTGTATCGATCTATGGGAGCACTATACCGAGTACATGGAGGACAGATTTCTAAGTACATAGTGAACAATTAAGGGTGGAAGTGATTCCGGTATGGACCGAGTACATGGAGGACAAAATTCTAAGTACATAGTGAGCATTTAAATGTGGAAAAGATTCTGATGCTCCTTTACGGATTTTGCTTATCAATTCTCTTTCCTTATTGCTTCATTACAGCACTAAGGCTTCTGTTTGTACAGTACTGCTTCCTTCTTTTCACGGCAGAGAGATTGTTCTGCATTTGTCATTAACTCTTTTCTGCGTCAGCGATAGGAGGGGCGCGAAGCGGTCTTGCTGTAATCAGCAAGACGGAACCCCCGGATAGTGTGGTCCCTCCGCAGGAGGGAGATGCTCGAATCTTTCTGCCAATGCCCGGAAATTTGTATTTTAAAAAATAATTTGCATATATTTTTAATTGTTTTTACCTTTTTCATATACATCGCGATTGTAAATATATCATTAACAGAAGGTTAGACATTTTATGCAGATGAAAATTGAAAATATACCATCATACAGAATTGCTTATTTCCGGCAGACGGGTCCCTATGGAATCGGGAATAAAGAAACTATGGAGAACCTGAAAATATGGGCCAAAAATAATGGTCTTTTTAATAAAGATTCTATTCTCTTAGGGATTGCACAGGATGATCCGCAACGAACACATCCTGATAAGTGTCGTTATGATACCTGTGTTGTCGTCCCTCAGAGTTTTGTCTTTAAAGATGCCAGTGTTCATTCAGGAGATCTTGCAGGTGGTGAATACGCTATCTTTAAAATCAGGCATACAGAAGAAGCAGTAAAAGAGGGATGGCGTAATATTTTTCCTGAATTGGAGAAATCCGGATTATCACTAGATGCCTCAAAACCAGTTTTGGAAAGATACATCGTAGAGTTAGTAGAAAACCATTATTGTGAAATCTGTATTCCTGTGAAATAGATTTTCAGAATCGGGATCGTTCCTCGGCTTCGCCTCTGGTACACTTCTGTACTCTGAAAAAGAACAGGGGCGTACCATAATCATCCAATGATCAATTAATTGATTTCATTGCCCTTCAGATAGGCGGCTATATCCATTTCGGGTTCGTTGACCAGTCCTTCTCCCGCGAAGCAGAGGGCCAGTGATTTGCTCAGGAAGGCCTGCAGGGTCTCTTTTGATTCATCATATTGCGCTAACCAGGGTAATCGATGTGACAGGATCGTTGTCACATGATCTGGTGATCAAGCTTACTATGAGAGGCGTATAATATGCAGCCTTTCATCTGTACGAAACTATAGCGAATTGATAACATTGCTGTGGATGTTGTAATATTCAATGATATAGATGAATTTAACTTGTGAAATTTAAGTAACAATTGTAATATCATATGTAACCACTTAAGGAGCGGTGATATGGATAGCCATAGTGAAATATTGAAACTGGTTGAAGTAGCCAGGATGTATTATGAACAGGAGCAGAATCAGTCTGAAATTGCCAAGACTCTGGGAGTCTCCAGGCCTCTTGTCAGTAAAATGCTGCAGCGTTGCAAGGATCTCGGAATTGTAAATATTGAAATAAGATCACCCCTTGAAGGTAATGAGGGGCTGCTGAATAAAATGAAGATGAAGTTTGATTTGATAGACGGTTTGATTGTACCGGCCAACAGAAATAATCTGAACCTTTCCATGAAGAACTTCATTTCTCAGGCTTCAATTTTTCTGGAACGTCGTCTCTCTGATCAGGTTTCCATCGGTCTTGGATGGGGCAGTGTCCTGGCAGATCTGGTCGATGTGTTCAGCGCCGGAGAGCTGAATACTGAAAAGTCGATCACCATTTGTCCGCTCATCGGGTCTATGTCCTCCCCCTCCAAGGGATTTCACCCCAATGAACTGTCCCGCAAGTTCGCGGAAAAAATACAGGGCGAAGCCTTGTTTCTCCATGCCCCCGCCTTTCCGGGAAGCAAAAAAAACTTCGAAGTCTTTCAGCAGACTGATGAATATAAAGCAATGGATGCCGCCTGGCAGACACTGGATACGGCGATAATATCCATCGGTACCTATCCGTCTATCCCGGACCAGGCCACAGCGATACGCTTCGGAAAAACTCTGAAGGAAAAACATGCCGTGGGTATGCTGCTTTCCAATTATTACGATGTAAACGGTAATATCATTGAAGGGGAAAATGATTATGCGATCAGGATCCCCCTGGATTACCTGAGAAAAGTGAAAAAAGTAATTCTTGTGTGTTCGGGGAATACGCGTGCGAATTCCATTTTGGGAGCTCTTAAGACAGGACTCATTACTCACCTGGTGACTGATGACTTCGCGGCTAAAAGTGTTTTGGAACTGGAGAGCGATCTCAGCCAATAAACATTTCTGACTGTTACCTGATCTGTGATACTTTCATGATGTCCTATTCAATACTCATCCGGATAATCGGGGCATGAGCCCTGTTTTTCCGGGTATGTAGGCCGGAACATACCGGATTTTTGTTTTTCCTGCACATTATCTTATCTTGTTTCTTCACTGACAGACCCTGTGAATATGCGCTAATCAGCCTCTTCTGTATTACAAATGTTATATCATATGTAATAAAAATGAAAATAATGCTTGACGGATAGAGGTATTCGGGTGAAAAATAGAATAACAAAAATCTTTTAAACACTGCACAATGCAGAGACAGTTAAGGATTATTTTTCACGACATATCATAAAAAGGAGAGAATGGATGAAGAAATTTATCAATGACCCGAACAACCTGACAAACGAACTTCTGCAGGGAATGGCTCTTGCTAACCCCCGGAAAGTTAAAATCGTAGATGAGAAACTTGTCGTTCGTGCTGAAGCTAAATCATCAGATAAAGTCGCTGTCGTTTCACTTGGTGGAACAGGACATGAGCCTGCGGTACAGGGATTTGTTGGAAAGGGGATGCTGGACGTATGCGCCGCCGGAGATATCTGGGCCGCACCGGGACCTCCTACGCTGCTGGCTGCTATGAAAGAAGTCAACCGGGATGCCGGAATGCTTCTTGTTACTCTTAATCACGCCGGTGATGTAATGAGCGCCAACATGGCCAAGCAGATGGCTGAAGCGGAAGGTATCAAAGTTGTAGAGGTCCTTACGACTGAAGAGGTCCGTCCTACTGCTGAAGAAGAAGGTCGTGGATTAGGCGGATGTTTTTTTATCTACAAGATCTGCGGTGCTGCTGCCGAGCAGGGAAAATCCCTTGATGAAGTCGCTGCTCTGGCAAATAAGATCAACGACAATATGGCTACGATTGCTGTTCTTTCAGAGCTTGCCACTCACCCCTCTACCGGTGGAGTTTGCGGTACTCTGGGTGATGATGAAATGGAAATCTGTGCCGGACAGCATGGAGAAGGCGGCGGCGTTGTTATGCCCATGACTTCATCCAAAGAAACTGTCAAAATTCTTGCTGATAAAATCGTTGAGAGAAAGGGACTCAAGTCCGGTGACGAGATCATCCTGGTCATCAACGGATCCGGTAAGACCACTCTTATGGAGCAGTACATCGCATTTAAAGACGCTTCTGACTACTATGCGGAAAAAGGTATCAAAATTGTCGGCGGATACGCAGGTGAAGTTCTGACCGTACAGGAAGCCGGCGGATATCAGATGATGGTTCTGAAAGCTGATGCCGAGATCAAAGAACTTTGGGAAGCGCCCTGCGATACTCCGGGATACACCGTTCAGTAATCACCCGCCTTTTTCCTAAAACAATTATCGGATTTATTAAACTACCGGCAGAGTAATGAAAATGCCCGGTCGGTAGTCATTTCTATACTCAGAGGAGATTTTTTATGGCTACTGTAACACTTCTGCCCTATTACAAAGCTAAAGAAGGAAAACTTGCTGAAGTAAAAGCTCTGTGCCCTTCTTTCGTTGAACTGATTTCAAAGGAAAAGAATTGCACATATGTTTCATTCGCTTTCAAAGAAGACACAATGGTTGTTCGTGAAGGATATGAAGGCGCTGCCGGCGTTCTTGAGCATCTTGAAAGTGCCGGGCCTCATTTCGGCCCTCTTTTTGAAGCTGCAGACCTTTTGAAGCTTGAGGTTATCGCAAGTGCTGAGGATATCACAGCTCTTAAGGAGCCTCTCAAAGACCTGAACCCGACATTCTATTCCGTTGAGTTCTGAGCTTAGGATACCTAGATAAAAACACAGGGGTGCTGTGTGAGCAGCACTCATAAATTAGAAAGAAAAGGACAAAGTAAATGTCTGTTTTTACGAAAACACAATTTGCCGCCATGCTCAAAGCTGCCGTGGTAAAAATTGCAGATGAGCATGAGGCTCTTTCTGCACTCGATGCGGCTACAGGAGACGGAGACCACGGTGTGACGATTCACCGTACGATGCAGGCCGTTGATGCTGCTATTGATGAGAATGCTGACAAACCGCTTGACGAGTTTGTAAAAGCTGTCGCCATGAAAGTCATGATGTGTGATGGAGGGTCTACCAGTCCCCTGCTCGGATCGTTCTTCATGGGATTCGGCAACGCCGCTCCCGCAGACGAGCTGACGGCGGAGCAAACCGCTGCTTTCTTCGAAGCCGCTCTTACGGGATTTTACGGAATCAGCAAAGCTGAACTTGGGGACAAGACCATGATGGATTCTATGCGTCCGGCAATCGAGACTCTTGCCAGGGAACTTACTGACGGTTCCGGCAATATAAAAACAGCTTTCGATGCCGCCGCCGCCGCTGCTGCTGAGGGTGCTGAAAAAACGAAAGAGTATGTCGCCAAATTCGGCCGCGCCCGTACAATGGGGGAGCGTGCTATCGGCCACCAGGATGCCGGTGCCACAAGCATCATGCACATCTTCGGAGCTTTTGCGAGCACGCTTTAAATGATTGCAACATATTCCAGCCGCCGGTATGCGGTAACAAATATTCATATTTCAAGGAGACTATAATGGCTGATATGGACGATATCCGCGAGGGAAATAATTTTGGAGTCGGAATCCCCGTGGAAAGACAGAACTTTTATATCAAGGGACATGACCACGTAGGCTGGGGCTTGAAAAACCGTCTGGCTAACATGTTCAACAAGAAATCAGGAAACTCCGTCATGCTTGCATTCGACCATGGTTTCCTGATGGGTCCCACTTCCGGCCTTGAGCGTGTTGACCTGAATATCCTGCCCCTTGCTCCCTATGTCGATGTCATGATGGGCTGTAAAGGGATGATCCGCTCAACAGTTCCCGCGGACTGTGAGACACCTATCGCTCTTCGCGCCGATGCAGGGACGACTATCCTTACGACCATGAACGATAACATTGTCATGGACATCAATGAAGCGCTTGCTATGAACGCTCAGTGTATGGCAATCATGCTTTCGGTCGGATGCAAAGATACGGAAGCTACGACAGTAAAAAACCTTTTTACTCTGGCTGACAAGGCGAATCCCCTGGGAATGCCTGTAATGGGAATCACAGCCGTGGGCAAAGATATGGCCCGTGATGCCCGATATTTTAGTTTGGCGTCACGTGTTTGCGCCGAGAACGGAGCTAACATCGTTAAGACCTACTATACCGAAGGATTCGAAAAGGTTGTGGCCTGTTGTCCGGTTCCGGTTGTTATCGCCGGCGGAAAAAAGTTGCCTGAGCTTGAAGCTCTTGAGCTTTCCTATAAAGCCATTGATTGCGGTGCTGTGGGTGTGGATATGGGACGTAATATCTTCCAGTCTGAAGATCCCGCTGCTATGGCTCAGGCTGTTGCCGGAGTTGTTCACGATGGTCTTACCCCCGAACAGGGTTTTGAGAAATTCAACGATCTCAAAGCGTAATCTCTGAAAAAGTATAATTAAATCCACTTTTTAAAAGCATGTGATGCTTATGAAAAGCGGTCGATTCTGAGCTGACTCTTGTTTCTGTAAAGATCCAGAGTGATGCGGGATTTTATGTCGAAATTATAATGACATGACATATGTAACTTAATAGTAAATAAAAGCTTGACATATGTAATTTAGTGACGTACGATTTTTTTATCGTAAAGATAGGCCGCTGGATTATCTGCAGTTGCCGTTCGAAAAAAAAGGAGAATAGAATGAAAAAGTTTTTATCGGTTCTGATGGTCTTGATGCTGACTACTTCGGTCGGAATGGTCTTCGCAAATGGGCAGCAGGAAGCGGCTGCAGACACAAGCGGCAAGAAAGTCGTAAAGATGGGCGTTGCCATGCAGAGTAAACAGGCTCCGGCCTTCCATGCCTGGGAAGACTACCTTTATGCAAGAGTTCAGGTTGAAGCTGAAGAACGCGGTTATGTCGTTGAATGGACTGCTACCAATGCCAGTGACGACGCAACCAAGCAGGCCAATGACATCAAAGACCTTCTGGCCAAAGGCTGTGAAGTTATCTTTGTTCCCTGTGTCGACTCACAGGCGATCCTGCAGTCTGTTGAAGAAGTTCACAAGGCCGGCGCCCTGTACATTTCCTACTGTCGTGCCGTAGCTCCCGAAGCAACGGGCGCCCAGGTTCCCGACGTTACCGTTAACTTCAGCTCGGAAGAACAGGCTTACGTCGGCGTTATGAAAATGTTCGAGATTATGGAAGCTGATGGAATCAAGCCCACAACAATGATCGACGTTCATGGTCAGGTTATTGATGAAAACGCTATTAACAGAGAAAGAGGTCTGAGAAGAGCTCTTGCGGATGCCGGTTACGCAGATCTGGAAGTTGTCGTATGTGACAGCGGTGCATGGGAAGCGGACGTTGCCCGTGACAGCGTGGATGCCGCACTTCAGGCACACCCCGAAGCTAACTGTCTGTATACATCATCCGACTTCATGATGCCCGGTATTCAGACGGCTCTTGAAAACCATGAAAAATGGTATCCCCGTGATGAAAAAGGACACGTTTATCTTTCATCATCAGATATTTTCCCCATCGCTATCGAAATGCTTCAGGCCGGATATATCGATACCGCCGTTGACCAGGGTTGTTTCATGTTTGCTGTTAATGCAGCCAAATCGGCTTTTGACCTGCTGGAAGGAAAAGAAGTTGAAAAGGAACAGCTGACTCTGGGAACAATGGCTACCTATAAAGATATCGATGATATTTTAGCCGATGATTCCGTTTTCCTGTGGGGTTGGGACTACAGATAAAATGTAATTAAGCATTGTATTTGCAATGTATTTCAATACCGGGGCGGGGTGATCAAACTCCGCCTTGTTTTAAAAATACAATAAGAGGGGGAGAATGGTGCTGGATAGAATAAAATCATTTTGGCAAAGAAATAAACAGCTTTTAAGCATGCTTGGCGCTATTGCGTTTATGCTTCTTGTTCTTTCAATTACAGTTGAAAATTTCATGACCTGGACAAATATTACCAACTTACTGGCTCAGGTCGCACCAATCGCATTTATGGCAATAGGAATAACATTTGTTCTGATCACCGGTGGTATGGATATTTCCGGACCTGCTGTTATGGCGGCTTCATCGGTTTTAGCTGTTGCTTTTATGACAAGTTTTGAAGTTATTACCGGAGTTCATCTGGTTCTGGGATGTATAGTCCTGCTGATCGCAGGCGGATTTTTCGGATTCATAAATGGTGTCGCCATTGCTAAATTGAAAATGGTTCCATTGGTTGTGACCCTTTCTATGATGACAATTGCTACAGGTCTTGCCACCGTGCTCGGCGGAGCCCGGGGATTGCCGACTATACCATCTACATACGCACACTTTTTCAACAAATATACAATTATCTTTATGCTTGTTGTTATTCCTATGATTTTTGACTTTGTTCTAAGAGGTACTTCTTTCGGCAGGAAGGTTTACTATATCGGGAATAAAGAAGAAACAGCGAAAATATCCGGTATCAATACTGATAATGTCGTTTTAACGGTTTATATAATTTGCGGTGTTTGCGCCGCTCTTGCGGGTATCGTCAATGTCGCGAAAATATCGACAGCAAGAGCATCCATGGGGCCTCAGTCTCAGATTCTGGACGTGGTTAGTGCGGCCGTAATCGGCGGTGTCTCAGTACATGGCGGTAAAGGCCGGGTACGTGATGCATGCCTCGGTGCGTTTTTGATAGTCGGTATCAATAATGTTATGAATCTGATGGGTGTGTCGGACTATTATACAACCCTGATCAAAGGCAGCATTATCATAATTGCCATGGGAATAAGCTCATTTAAAATCTACTTTCCTTCAAGGGTAAGAGTGTAGGGAATTATGGAAAAAAAATTACCTCTTCAACTGAAAAATATCAGTAAGACATTTCCCGGCGTTAAGGCTCTGGACAAGGTAAGCTTCACTGCAAATCAGGGCGAAGTTTTAGGTCTTGTCGGTGTTAACGGTGCCGGTAAATCTACAATGATGAATATATTAGGCGGACTGAAACAACCGGATATAGATTCGGAAATAATCATTAACGGGAAAAAAGTTAATATTAAGAATCCCAGAGTGGCTGAAGATCTCGGCATTGCCTTTATCCAGCAGGAAGTCGCCGCATTTGAGACCATGAACGTTTATGAAAATGTACTTGCCAGCGACTTTGACAAGTGGCGGAAAAAAGGGTCTCCTTTCCTTGATAAAAAAGCTATGAAAGAGGAAGTGAAGAAGCATCTGGCTACTCTTGACTGTCATATCGACGTTGAGAGGCCGACTCACTCTCTGACGGTCGGTGAAAAGCAGATGGTCCAGATTGCCAGAGCCCTCAGTCAGGGCGGTCAGATTCTGTTGTTTGACGAGCCTACCGCTTCTCTTTCCGACCATGAAACTCAAAAACTCTTTGAAATTATCAATAACCTGAGAAGTCAGGGATACATTATCTTTTACATCTCTCACTACCTGGATGAGATTTTTGAAATGTGTGACAGAGTGGTCGCTCTGCGGGACGGTCAAAAGACCGGAGAGGCTCCCATTTCGGAAATAAACAAAGAAATACTGGTTGATATGATGATTGGCCATGTTGTTGAAACTGCTGAGCGCAAAGATGTCAGAGATAAGGATGATGTTATCTTGCGGGCGGAAAACATAACAGGTTCCAAATTTCCCAAGAACATCAGTTTTGACCTGCATAGGGGTGAAATCCTCGGTGTCTGGGGCCTTCTCGGATCCGGCAGATCAGAGCTTTTTAACACCGTACTTGGCTTTGATAAAATGGTTGAAGGGAAAATTTCATTTAATAAAAACGGTGAGTTGGAAGAAATAAGCCAGAAAGATCTATATAAGCGTGTGGGTTATCTGACCGAAGGAAGACACCATAACGGAGTTTTCCTGGATATGACGATTGCCGAAAACATTTCAAGTTCTGCCATTGATAGATTCGCTTCAAAAGGCATCGGGATTCTGAATTATAGAAAAGAGAAAAAAACATCCCGTGAATATATGGAGCAGGTCAACGTTAAAGCTGTTGATGAGGACATGATTGTCAGAAATCTTTCCGGCGGGAACCAGCAAAAGGTTATCATTTCCAAGTGGATGCTGAAAAATCCGGATGTTCTGTTTATGGATGAGCCGACAAAGGGTGTTGATGTCGGTGCGAAGGCGGAAATACAGAATATTATCTTTGACAGATCTGAAAAAGGAATGTCCTTTGTCGTTGTCTCGTCGGAGTTGGATGAGATTATGAGCCTTTGCGACCGAATCATCGTTATTGCTGAAGGAAAACTCGTTGGAGAAGTAAACAGAGAAGATTTCTCAAAAGAGGCTCTTATGGCCGGTATCGTAAAACAGGAGGAAAATAATGAAAACTAACAAGTTTAAATTAGATAATATTTTCCAGAACTCTACTTATATTGTGCTAGCTCTTATCCTTCTAACATTTTCAATAGGTTCGGACAAATTCTTAACCCTTAAAAATGTATATACCACGATGTTTAACGGCGGTCCCCTGATTCTCATAACCTGTGCCGTTACATTCGCTCTTCTGGTGGGTGTTATCGACCTGTCTGTCGGGGCAATGGGCTATGCTTCCGGATGTTTAGCCGGAATCCTGATAAAAAACTTTCATGCCCCCATAGCGCTTGCGTTCCTGGCGGGTATCGCACTGGCTACATTTATCGGATGGATCAACAGTGTATTTATCGTAAAATTCAAGATGAATGCCATGCTGGTTTCTATGGGAATGATGCTTGTTATCAGAGCCGTTGCAAAAATTATCACAGATGACAGAACGATCAGTTTGTTTTCCCTTTCTTTCCTGAGACAGGCGAAGATCAAAGCGATAGGCGTTTCCCCATACTGCT
Organism: Oceanispirochaeta sp.; assembly: GCA_963556075.3. Lineage (GTDB taxonomy): Bacteria > Spirochaetota > Spirochaetia > DSM-2461 > DSM-2461 > Oceanispirochaeta. Next base: position 2,796,806 of record CAUVYB020000002.1, read on the forward strand.
GTTGGTTGTTTTCTTTATTGTTATCGTATGCAATATCGTACTAAAACGAACCTCCTTCGGGCGAAAGCTGCTGGCCGTCGGAAGCAATGAAACAGTGGCCAGAAACGTCGGTATAAACACCGACCGCATCAAGAGCGCTGCCCTTATCATCACCGGTGCCATTTGCGGTATCGCCGGTTGTTTCTGGGTTATCACTCTCGGTTCCGTCGTTGTAACCGGTCTGATTTCTTATGAGTTTCTGGCTATCGCAGCCGCCGTTCTCGGTGGAACAAGCCTGCTCGGCGGTAGAGGATCTTTCTATCCCGGCAGTTTCATAGGAGCGCTTATACTGCTGTTTATCGCTTCGGGAATGGCCATTATGGGTATATCTCCCTATGCCATACCCTTTGTGCGCGGTGTTATTATCTTCATTGCCATGTACATTGATTCCCTGAGACATAAATCAATGATGAACGCATAAAAGAATATATGGGGAGATAGATTATGAGCATACTTGATCAGTTTAAACTCGATGGGAAAGTGGCCATTGTGACCGGAGCGGGGCAGGGTATTGGAAAACGTGTCGCTCTGGCCTACCTGGAAGCCGGTGCCAAGGTCGTTATAGCCGCACGGGGCCTGGATAATGATAATCTGAAAAATACGGCGGCGGAGTTTGAGAGCCGGTTCCCCGGCTCTTCTATGCCCTTTCCCTGTGATGTGACCTCCCCGAGTGCAGTCGATGCCCTTATTGAAGCGACGGTCGAACGTTTCGGCCGTCTGGATATAGGGGTTGCCAATGCCGGTATCGTCAGCTTTAACGGTCTTGATCAGATGCCCCTTGATGAGTTCGAGCGTATTCAGAAGGTGAATGTGTCAGGCGTGTTTCTGACGGCACAGGCCTGTGCCAGGAGGATGATCGAACAGGGCGAGGGGGGCAGCATCGTCGTGACCGCATCGATGAGCGGAAGGGTTATCAATACCCCTCAGAAGATAGGTCACTACTGCGCCTCCAAGGCTTCTGTTACGCATCTGGCCAAGGCGATGGCCGTAGAGTTTGCCGAACACAATGTTCGGGTTAACAGCATCAGCCCCGGATACATTATGACCGAGCTGGTTGAACCTTTAACAGATATGCATGCCCTGTGGGAGCCGCAGATCCCCATGCGCCGTCTGGGTACGCCCGAAGAGCTTATGGGTCTTTATCTCTATATGGCCTCAGAGGCATCAAGCTATATGACCGGTTCAGATGTTGTTATCGACGGCGGATTTACAATAGTTTGATGTTTGTTCTGACGGGAATCCCGTTGAATCTCCAAAATGCTGAAAGAATAATCAATCAGTATTGCATACTTCTTTAGTAAAACTGATTTAAGAAAAGGATTATATATATGAATCAATCAATTGTCATTGTTGGAATGGGGCAACTGGCAGGAGTTCTGGCTAGTGCTTTCCTGCGAAAGGGTTACCCTGTTTTTCCCATTACCCGGAATATGAATATGTCAGAAGAGGTCAACACGATTACAAATCCCAGAATGGTCGTTGTTGCTGTGGCAAAAAAGGACTTTAAGTCAGTCATGGATGAAATGCCGGATCAGTGGCTGGACAAACTCGTCCTGATTCAAAACGAGTTGCTGCCCGGGGACTGGGAAGCCTTTGATGTCTTGGACCCGACAATCCTGTCCGTCTGGTTTGAGAAGAAGAAAGGCATGGATTACAACCCCGTTCTTTCAACACCCGTGTTTGGTCCCCATGCAGAACTGATTGTCAACTCTCTCCAGGACATTGATATTCCCTGTCGTATTGTGGGAAGTATGGATGAAATGGCTGCCGAACTGGTGGCAAAAAACATTTTTGTATTAACTATTAACATCTGTGGTCTGGCACTGCCTGACGGAACAACAACATCCATGTTGTGGGAAAAGGATCGGGACCTGGCTTTGGCTGTGGCGGATGATGTGATCGATATTCAGGAGCATGTCACAGGACGGAAGTTTGACCGTGCTCGTCTCATGGAAGGGTTGAAGAAGGGGTTATACGGCGATCCCGAGCATAAATGCAAAGGGCGCTCTGCCCGGGGACGCCTGGATCGTATTCTTGATATTGCAGATCAGTCCGGACTTAAAATCAAGTCCATCAGAGAGCTGGCTGAGCGGATTTAATAAACATGATCGGCAGCTGGAGTGGATAGTCAGATGTAATTGTCTAGAGAAGACATCATGAAATACCGAAAATCGATGACGTTTAAATCATCGAAGCAGTAGGAACGATCATGGGCAATTGCAAAGTGACATAGCTCTCATGCTGATAATGAATATTATATCAAGCTTGAACACCAAAACATAATGATGTATGGTATTTTCAAGAGATTCTGATGAAAAACGAACCAATGTATCTTAACGTCTATCGCATCCTCGTAAAAAGGATCGAGGGCGGCATCTATAAAACCGATGATCTCCTCCCTCCCGAGCCGATGCTTCAAAAAGAATTCCAGGTTAGCCGGACCACCGTGCGTAAAGCCATGGAAATGCTGGTTCGGGACAGTTACGTCATAATTAAACAGGGGAAGGGAACCCGGGTTCTGGATCGCAAATTAATGTCCCAGCAACTGAATTACATCAGTTCTTTTTCAGAAACCCTCAGAAAAAAGGGTTGTGAGGTGTCTATTCTTTCCATAGATTTTGAAGAGATTCAAGCCGATCGAAAAATGGCGGAAGAGCTGGAGGCTGAAGAAGGGGATCTGGTATATCTGCTGAAGCGCGTTGTCGCTTCAGATGGAAAACCTATTGCCATTGTTAAAAACTACCTGATTCCGCGATTCGTACCCGGCTTGCCGAAAGACTACAATGAAATCACGTCTTTGTATAAATATATGGAACAGAATTGGGGGATCAGTATTGAATCCGCCCTGGATAGAATAACCGCTCGCTCGGCAACGAAGGAAGAAGCTGACATCCTGGGACTTGAAAAAAAAGCACCCTTATTGATAGACCGCAGAGTTACCAGGACTATGGGAACACCCTTCGAATTAGTCTTGCTGATTATTGATGCATCCTCTTATGAATTCAGTATTTTTATGAAGGGCAGAATCTCCTGATTTTTTATTTGACAGATTAAACATCATGATGTTACGATGATAAACATAGTGACGATATGATATGTTAGGCAAGGTAAATAAACCTTTAAAAAGGAGCACATATGAATAATTTCGATTTTTACAATCCGGTGAGGGTACACTTCGGCCCCGGAGAATTAAACAAGGTCGGAATCTATGCAAAAGAAATCGGCAAAAGAGTATGCCTGGTGTCCTACAAGGAACTGGGGCACTTGGAGTCTCTTTGCGATAAAGTTGTTTCTCTGCTGAAAGCCGAAGGGCTGGCTGTATTTACATATTACGAAGCAGAACCCAATCCTGATATCTCAACAGTAGGGACCGGAGCTGAGTTCTGCCGGGAAAGAAACATCGATCTGATCATAGGTCTGGGCGGCGGATCTGCCATGGATGCGGCCAAGGCCATTGCTGCCGGTGTCTTTTATGAAGGTGATCTCTGGAACATGGTCTATAGCAGACACGATCATGTAGATGCTGTTCCCCCCGCAAAGGCACTGCCCATGTTAATGATTCCCACACTCCCTGCTACAGGAAGCGAGATGAATCAGTGTTCTGTTGTCAGTAACCGGGAACTGAAGGAAAAGTCCTATATCTGGTCAGAGTGTCTGTATCCCAAAACAGCGCTTATAGATCCTGAACTGACTCTGACACTGCCTCCTTATCAGACGGCCTGTGCTGCTGCAGACTCTATCTCCCATGTTCTGGAGATTTACATCAATGGAGAAGATGATTCCCCTCTGCAGCACTCTTTTCAGGAGGGGGTTATGAGGACAGTTATCGATAATATCCGAGTTGCCATTAAAGATCCTGGTAATGTTGATGCCAGAGCCAATCTACAGTGGGCGGCGACCTGTGCCATAAATGGCTGGGCCTCTCCCGGTGATGCCTGGACTCCTATTCATCAGGTGGCTCATAATCTGACCTCTCTGTATGGAATTGCCCATGGTGCCTCGCTGTCATCCCTTATGCCGGCCTGGATGAAATCATTCCATCACAGAAGGAAGAGCCGGTATCTCCAGTTCGCCCTCAATGTGATGAATGTTTCACCGGAAGGGAAGTCGGAAGATGAAATCATCCTCCAGGGGATCAATGATTTTGAAGCATTTCTCAAAGAGATCGGTGTTCCTGTGACTTTGAAGGAGCTGAACCTTTCCAAAGACACAGTTCCGGCCATACTGGATGGAGTCAAAAAGGTCAGCTTCAATGGTGACGGTGTTCTGGCCTGTAATCCTCCAGTGTCTGCTCAGGATATTGAAGATATGCTTAACAGGGCAGAGCCGGCATGAGTTCAACTATGGAGAGAGGGAGAATGAAAATGGATGATCTGAGTGCGAAAGATATTGCCCATATGATGGATCTGAGCTGTGTACAGGCCAATAGTACGCTGGATGAGATCAATAACGCAGCAGAAGCAGCAAAAAAATATAACTGCATCTGTGTCTTTGCATTGCCGGCACATACACCCGTCCTTGTCGATCTGCTCAAAGACAGGCCGGATATCCTTGTGGGCGGTACGGTGGGATTCCCTGATGGTGGCGCCACCACGGCCAGCAAGGTTCAGGAAACGAAAGAGCTGGTTTCTATGGGAGTCAACGAAGTTGACATGGTTATCAATATCGCCTGGCTTAAGGCTAGAGAGGACGAGCTTGTTATCAATGATATTAAAAGCGTTATCAGTGCGGCCGGCGGCCTGCCTGTCAAAGTCATTCTGGAATGTCATTACCTGACTGAAGAAGAGATTGTGAGGGCTTGCGGAATCTGTATAGAAGCGGGAGTCAGCTTTGTTAAGACCGGAACAGGCTGGGCGCCCACCGGGGCCACTCTGGAGAATGTAAAGCTGATCGCCGATTCCGTCGGAGATAATTGTAAGGTAAAGGCCGCCGGCGGAGTGAGAGACCGGGAAACCCTTCTGGCCATGTATGAACTGGGTGCTACCCGTTTCGGAGTCGGTGTCAGGACGGCTCAGGCTATTCTGGACTGCGGTGAATCAGTCTCCGACGTCTATTGATTAAGGAAAGGATAAATATGAAATATGCCATAGCCTGTGACCTTGGAACCGGAGGATGCAAATCGTCTCTTTATGATTCTCAAGGAAACTGTCTTGACGGTCTGTTTATGGAATATCCGACCTACTATCCCGGAGAGTCCATGCACGAACAGAAACCCGAGGAGTGGTGGACTGCCGTTAAGGAGAGTATAAGGGGTCTTCTGTCCGATAAGCCCGAAGAACTGAGGTCCTCCATTGCCGGTATCGGTCTGTCCGGACACAGTCTGGGCATGGTTGCTCTTGATGAGGCGGGTAATCTGATCCTGGATTCTGTTCCCATCTGGTCGGACGGCAGACCGGGAGAGGCTGAACTGAAACCGTTTTTTGATAAAGTGCCTGAGAATGAGTGGTACATGCTGACAGGAAACGGATTTCCTCCGCCCCTGTACACGGTGTTCAAGATCCTCTGGATGAAGAATAACCAGCCCGAATCCTTTGCCCGGTGTGCAAAGATTATCGGTACCAAAGACTATATCAACTACAGGCTATGCGGCGCTGTTGCTACAGATTACTCCTATGCCTCAGGCAGCGGTGTCTATGATCTGGAAAACTGGGCCTACTCGGAAAAGCTGATCCAGGCCGCCGATCTCGAGAAAGATCTTTTTCCCGAGATTAAGGCTTCCAGTGCCGTTCTGGGCTCCCTTGCTCCGGATGTGGCCGCCGAACTGGGCCTTTCCGCATCCGTTAAGGTTGTGGCCGGTGGAGTTGATAACTCCTGCATGGCTCTTGGAGCCATGTGCTTCAAAGACGGCAGGATCTACAACTCACTGGGATCTTCAAGCTGGATTGCTGTCTCATCTGCGAAACCCCTGCTGGACCTGGAAAACAGACCCTATGTTTTCACCCATGTCGTTCCCGGTCTGTTTGCATCGGCCACCGCGATCTTTTCAGCGGGAAGCAGTCATAAATGGTTTACCGGCATACTGAGGAACGGGGGAGACAGCCCCGGCTACAAAAAGCTTGATCAGGAGGCTTCAGAAATCCCTCCCGGAGCCGGGAATCTTCTCTTCAACCCGAGTCTGGCAGGGGGAAGTTCACTTGATGAAAGTCCTGAGATAAAAGGCGCTTTCCTGGGACTTTCCCTCTCTCATGGCAGAGCCCATCTGGCCCGCGCCGTGATGGAAGGGGTCGGATACGGTCTTAAAGTCGCTCTGGATGTGCTTCGGAATCTGACATCAACAGAGAAGAGAATCACAATTGTGGGCGGTGGAAGCAAGAGCCGTCTATGGTGTCAGATCCTGGCGGACATATATGAAGCCGAGATCGTTAAAACCAATATCGATGAGCAGGCTGCGGCGCTGGGTGCCGCGTCTCTGGTCCTTGTGGGCTGCGGCATCTGGGAGGACTACTCCCGCATTGGTGAACTGCATCGGGAGGAAGCGGTTTACAAGTGCAATGATGATAACAAAGAGGTCTACAGAGGCCTGCTGGAAATATATAAGGACGCGTCTGTCTACCTGGCAAAGCTCGGTGCGCGGATGCGCGGCTAATCTGTGAATCTGCCCCTTGAGGGGTAAAAAATATCGGAGGAATTTATGAAGAAGTTTTCAATTCTTATGCTTACGGTTATTCTGGTCTTATTTGCCAGCTGTACCAATGGGGCAAGTACTGCGGACTCGGGAGCTGCCGCTCCTGCCGAGGAAAAGGTTAAGATGGCTGAAAAGTCGGATTTTTACTGTGTTTCTTTAGGATGGCAGGAAAATGAGTCCGGTCAGAGACAGACCATGGGGTATGAAGTCGCGTTTGATGATTTCGGCATCCCCAGTGACAAGGTTCTGTGGTCCAATGCCAACTATGATCCAAAGCTTCAGTCTGAGCAGATAGACGCATTTATCAAAATGAATCCCCAGGCTCTGTTTGTTACTCCTTCAGATCCCGCCGGAATTACCCAGGCTGTGAAAAGAGCCACCGATGCGGGAATCCCCGTATTTGTCGCCGATGCCATCATCGCCGGTGTGCCCGCCGTAACATCTATCTGTTCCAATGATTTCGGTATGGGAACCTGGTCTATGAAATGGATTATCGATCAGATCGGTGGAAAGGGAAAAGTTGCCATCATCGACCTTCCCAACAATGAAGCCTGGGACCTCAGAGGACAGGGCGCCCGCTATATGCTGAGTCAGTATCCCGATGTAGAAGTCGTAGCTGAATGGTCCTGGGACTCCACAGGTGCCGTTACTCCCCGACAGGCCGTTGAAAATATGCTGACAGCCAATCCCGAAGCCGATGACCTGGACGCTATCTGGTGTGCCTGGGACGGTGCCGCCATGGAAGGTGCCCTGGCCATAAAAGACGCCGGACGTGCCGATGAGATTATCACAACCGGAATTGACGGTGGAGAATACGCTTTTGAAATTATGAGAGACGACGGTGTTTTTGCACTCACCATGGCTCAGAGCATCTACTATATGTCCTACAACAGTGTTAAATACGCCAAGGATTATCTGGATGGAAAACAGGTTCCCCGTTTTATCATCGCTCCCGTTTATGCCGCAACACAGGGACTGCTTCAGGCTGCTCCTGAAGATGCATTCAACTACGATATTCCCGGTACTGCTGATGAATACGGTTGGACACCCGTTCTGTAATAATAGGAAAACATAATTTCATTCCGGTTCTGCCTGGCGGGACCGGAGTGAATTTAATAAAGCAGGAGCAGCAAAATGACTGAATTCAGTCTGGAAATGAAAGGGATCCGCAAGCAGTTTCCCGGTGTCCTGGCCCTGGATGATGCAGACTTCCGCCTGAAAAAAGGAGAAGTTCATGCACTGTTGGGGATCAACGGAGCAGGTAAATCAACACTGATTAAAGTTCTTTCGGGCATCTATACAAAAGATAGGGGTGAAATCCTGATCAACGGAGAACCTGCGGATATCCGTGATACGGACTCTTCAAAGAAGCATGGGGTGGCCACTGTTTATCAGGACCCCCAGATGATTCCCTCTTTTACAGGATATGAGAATATCTTTCTGGGGAATGAATCAGAAGGAAAGGGACTATTCCCGGTTATAAAAAGAAGACAACTACGACAAAAAGCAAAGGATCTTCTGAAGAAGTTCCCTGTAAATATAGATTTAAATACAGCAGTCAGTTCTCTGGAGGCCGTTGAGAGGGAGAGCATTGCCATTCTGAGGGCGCTGTCCCAGGAGAAAATGGATATTCTGATTCTGGATGAACCCACATCCATTTTGACGCAGAAGGAGATTTCCGTTCTTTTCGAGCAGATTAAACTGCTTAAGGACCAGGGTATCTCCGTAATCTATATTACCCACCGTCTGGATGAAGTTTTTCAGATAGCTGACAGTTTTACGGTGTTTAGAAACGGAAAGGATGTCGGTTCATACGGCACTGATGAAAAGGGAATCGATCATTCCCGGATTGCAGAGCTTATGCTGGGAGACAAACTTGAGAAAGTCTATCCCGATAAGTCAACGGGCATTGGGGAGACACTGCTGACCGCCGAGAAGCTCAGTCTTGACGGAGCCTTCAGTGATATCTCCTTTGAGTTGAAAAAAGGGGAGGTCCTGGGGATCTTCGGACTTGTCGGTTCGGGGATTGATGAGCTTTCCAAATCTCTTTACGGAGTCATTCCCGCTGACAGCGGTGTTGTTCGGAAGGGCGGCAAGGCAATCAGATTGAAATCATCTCTGGACGGTGTCAGAAATGGTTTGTATCTGATACCGGGCGACAGAAGAGAAGAGGGACAGATCGGTACAGAATCGGTCAGTTTCAATATGACTCTGTCCAAACTGAAGAAAACATCGACAGCATTTCTGGTAAGCGGACGAAAGGAAAACTCCGACAGTCTGTCTCTGATTAAAAAACTGGATGTGAGACCCGATGATCCGTCAAAAAAAGTCTCTCTGCTCAGTGGTGGAAATCAGCAGAAAGTCGTCATTGCCAAAGGGCTCTATACGGATTCGGATATCTATATTTTCTGCGAGCCTACAGTGGGTGTGGATGTGGGTGCCAAAGCCGGTATCTATCAGCTGATCAGGGAACTTTCCGAAGATCACGGTGTTATTGTAATCGGTTCGGACTGTGAAGAAGTCCTGGGTGTCTGTGACAGGGGAATCGTCCTTTACAAAGGGAAAGAGGTTCTGAATAAACCTGCCTTTGACCTGAAGCTGGATGAAATGCTCCTGTACGGACTGACCGGGGGAGGCCGAAATGAATAAAATCAAAGAGAATTTTTCAATCATCGCATTTTCTATCCTGACTCTGCTTGTCCTTGTGGTTTTCGGGGTGTTCAGTGCGCAGTTTCTGACAGTCGGAAACTTTCTCAAGGCATTTAAGCACCTGTCTATTACAGCCATATCTGCCCTGGGACTGACCTTTGTGGTCAGCATCGGGCATAACGATATGTCTTTTCATTATTTCAGCTGCTTCTCGGCCATGACCATGAGCTGGCTGATCGGACTGGGATTTCCTCCTGTTCCCGCCATTCTGCTGGGACTTCTGCCTGCCGTACTCTTCGGCATTGTGAACGGGATAGCCATTGGTACATTCAAGCTGCCGGATATGATCGTGACCATCGGTCTGGGATCGGCGGTATACGGACTGGCCTATATCTATAGCGGTGGTTCCTATATCTACAGAAATTTCCAGAAGAGCGGAATCATGGAACTTAACAATGCCGTAATTATGGGGCTACCGCTCCCCGTTATTATTCTGGTTCTCCTGTATGTGGGAGCCTGGCTTCTGCTGCACCGTTCGGTTCACGGTAGAAGATTCTATGCCATCGGCGGAAATAAGACGGCCGCTCTCTATTCTGCCGTGCCTGTAAGGGCCTACATTATCGCTGCTTTCATTATCTGTGCCGTACTGAGTTCCTTCACGAATATGATTCAGATCGCCGCACAGGGTAAGGGATACCTGAAAGGCGGATTGATGCTGCTGATGCCTTCCTGGGCTGCCGTATTTGTCGGGATCTCCATATTCAAGAAGCCCACGGTGTATGGAACATTTCTGGGAGCGTTCCTGATATCCATTATGCAGAACGGTTTCACTCTTCTGGCTGTTCCTTTCTACTTTATGGATTTTGTCATCGGAGCCGTTCTTATCCTCTCCATTATTATTTCCAGTATGGAAATGACGGGAGGATTTCAAAATGCCAAAAAGGGAGCTCAAAATGCAGCATGCTAAAACAGAGGAAGTATTAAAGCTAAAGTGGGAACCCAGAATGCCGCATCCAAAAACAATTGTCAAAAACCTGTTAAAGCCAAACCTGATCTTACTGTGGGTCCTGTTTATCATGGTTTTCTTTTTCTCCACACAGTCGGTGGCGTTCCGTTCTGTTGAGAATCTGATGGAAGTGCTCCGCTCCTGCGGAATCATCGCCTTGATGGTTTTGGGAGTAACATGGATCGTGGCCAGTGGTGAAACGGATATCTCCTTTCCTGATATTGCCGGGTTTGCCAGTATGATGACAGCGCTCCTTGTTAAAAACGGCATGATCTGGGGAGCCGCCGCAGTAGCTGCCGTTCTGTCGGGTATCCTCTATGGACTGTTGAGCGGAACTCTGATCACTCGATTCAAGTTTCCCGCTTTGATCGCCACGATCGCGGTGGGAAGTCTTGCCAAGGCCGTGGCCAACATGATCAACAAGGGGCAGCCTCTGTATCTTCAGAGTATAGATCCAACTGTACAGTTTCTGGTGTACGGAAAGGTTCTGGGTATTCCGGTTCTCTTTATCCTCGTGGTGGTTGTCTATCTCCTGGCCGCCTGGATTCAGGACTATACGACAACCGGTCAGCATCTTTATGCCCTTGGTGAAAACAGAAAGGCGTCGCTGGAAGCCGGCATTAAAGAGAAGAAAATTATCATGAGTTTTTTTGCTCTCTCGGCTCTTCTGGCCTCATTCAGCGGTGTTCTGCTGGCGGCATCCTTCAGTTCCGGTCAGCCCAGAATCGGAGGTTCTTTCTTTATCGACGGACTCACAACTGTCTTTCTGGGGGCCATGATTATCAAAGCCGGAAAGCCGAATGTTCTTGGAACATTGATAGGAGCCATTATTATCTCCGTGTTGAGCAACGGTATCACTCTGATGGGCGTACCCTATTACATAGGTTCCATCATTAAAGGGATTCTGATGATCGCGGGAGTTGCCGTGATTGTCCTCTCCAAGAGAGGTATAATCAAATAGGTTAAGGATTTAATATAGTTTCAGCCGGATAGTGGCCGCTATCCGGTTTTTTATTTATAAGAGCTGTCTATAACAGAGCTCTGAGATAATTGAGGGACTCCTTCGTATCTTTTACAGAATCTCCCGTTCCTTCATATTCTATCGAGAGGAAACCGTCATAGCCATTGGATGTCAGCAAGGATAGCATTCCCTTCAGGGGGATGGAGCCTTTTCCGGCGGTTATTCCGGTCATTAATTTTCCCGCTGTTGAATTCTGAATGCGTCCGGGATCTGCTTTGGAGACGCTTGCATATGAAGGATCATCTTCTGTAATGAAGTCCTTAATATGGACATAGGAAATCCAGGGCAGCTGATTTCTCAGAGCTTCTGTAGGATCTTCATCAGCCAGAAGAGGATTGGCTGTGTCAAAGTTCAATCGGAGATGGGTGTGAGTACAGTTCTCCATAAAGTATAGCATCTGATCTGAATGACAGCTGTAGGGCCCGATGTTTTCCAGGATAAGAGTCAGTCCTCTGCTTTCTGCTTCGGCTGCAGCTTTACTGATGCCTGTTGCGATATTCTTCCGGGCATCGTTTTCACAGGTGTTTGAATCTCCTCCCAGTATTCTGATAAAAGGTGTCTTCAGGTGCTTAGCTGTTTCCATGTCCTCTATCAATTTATTGTAATCAGGTTTTTCTGTCGAAAAGTCGCTGAGAATCGTATAGCAGGAAACTTCAATGTTTTTTAATTTCAGCAGGTCAATAATGTCCTTAAGATTATTTTCCTTATCCATATAATAGCTTAGAAGCTCTATGTATTTCAGTCCTGCTCTAGAGGCCCAATTGATAAAGTCTTTCTGAGTCAGCCCTTCTGACTGAACAGTTCTGTCCATAGACCACATACTGGTTGATAGTTTCATTTTTTATCTCCATTAAAGATAATGATGTTATGATGTATTCTACCATGGATAAAAATGAAAGGGAAAAGATAAGATAGATATATTCAGGAAATAAGAAATCTAACTCTATCGTCTTTGAGGGGAAGCAGGATTTAGAGAAAAGTATGGAAAGAAGAATCCGTCTTTGGCAAGTTCCAGAGTTCCTCTTTGAAAAAGAAGTGGCAGATGGCAAGACCTTGAATTGATTTTGAGAAATTAACCGTTTGAAAATACTGTTAGACCGTAAAAACAACGTGATGATTTTACCGGATTTTACACCTGCGTCCGGGATCGGAGGGGCGCGAAGCGGTCACGCCGCAGGCGGGACGGACACCCCCGCAGAGCCCCATCCCTGTTTTTGAATCTTCAAAAACAGGGAGACGCCCATAAGAATCTATTACTTCACTTCATTCCCATTAAGGTAGGTGGCAATGTCCATCTCGGTTTCATTGACCAGTCCTTCTCCCGCGAAGCAGAGGGCCAGGGATTTGCTCAGGAAGGCCTGCAGGGTCTCTTCGGGTTCATCGGAATCGATAAACACGTAGGAGTGAACCATATCCAGAGAGCCCTTCATCTCGGAGGTGCCGAAGTCTTTCTGTCCGTATTCGAACCTGTGCTCTACCCTGTAGTCATCATAATCGATGCCCATCATGGCGCTGACCAGGGTGGCCTGTGATGTGAGGCACAGAGATGTACCGACGGTAAAGTACTCGAAGGATGTGGGAGCCAGGGGCTTATCATCAACAGAGGCAAACTCATCGGAGTAGAGTTCCCATGTTTCTCCGGTGGGGGAGGAGATGGTCATCCGCTTATAGTCGGGTCTGTCGCTGTCATTCATGGATTCGGTGATGGCATAGATCTGGAAGGTCAGGTTATTCATGGTATCCATGCTCATGCCTTCTTCCTCTTCGGGCCACAGTTCAATCTGTGAGGGGTACATAATCTCAGGGGTAACGGAGCTCATTTTAACGTCACCGTCATAGGATTCATCTGTTTCGGAGGTTCCGGGGCTTGCCTTGTAGTTATCCCAGTTCTGTCCGTTTACCATCAGGTTGGGAGTGACAGCGGTCTTGTTCATCAGGGCCTGGCCTACAGCCCATGCGTCGATGGCGATCTCTTTGACTCTCTGGATTTCGGCGTCAGTTGCATCACTTTCGATAAGAATCCTTACGGTACTCTTGCCCAGGTGTCCTGTTCCGTCATCATCCATCATTCTGTCCCAGTAAAAGTCATTGACTACTTCAACAGATACATTATCAAGAACAATACCTTCGGCCCTGGCGGCCATGTCGATCTGGGTATGGAGGTTTGTCGCCACACCGCCTGTGTAGTAGCTCAAAGGGGAGGGACCGTGAGGATATTCTCCTTCTTCGGCTCCTTCATCGGCCAGGATAGCCCATCCGGTGTAATCCTCGATTCCGGTTCTCTGCATGTACGCTCTTTTTGCCATGGAGGACGTGTCGTTCAGAACCATCTCCGTGGCCGATACGACATTCACATTTCTGTCTCCGGGTTCAGAGGCGGCCACGACCTTCTCGGGTCCCGCGGGCTGAAGGGGTTTTTCGTTCCGCTCTACAACCTGGTAGACTTCGTAGCTATCGTGTTTTTCACCGGCAAACATCATGAACTTCATCATATTCCGTGCCTCTTTGGGCATGGAAAACCAGTAAACACCGCCTGCAATCACGGCGACTGCCAGGACGGCTCCTGAAATCATTCCTATTTTCTTTAACATAGTATTTCTCTCCTGCATTTAATCATGTGACATATATTATGCCGACTTAATAAATCTATATAAAAAAACTGATTCTCTTTTTTTAATCAGTTAAATTTTCAATCATTCTCAACAGATAGTCTTTCATGTGCTCTTTTTCTTCGTCCGAGAATCCGTCAAATACCAGTTCATTCATTTCCTTCTGTAGTTCTGTCAGACGGGCACCGATGTTCCGTCCCTCTTCTGTCAGATACACATTGGAAACCCTTTCATCTGCCGCATCCCGTCTTCTCTCCAGGTAGCCGACTTTTTCCAGTCTCTTCACCATTGTGCCGGCTGTTGCCGGAGAGATATCCATCTTTTTGGCGAGCACGGACTGGGGGACTCCGTCCTCCCTGGAAAGAAGGTCCAGCATAAAGGGCTGCCCCTTGTGCATGTTCACTTCGTCCAGAACTCTGTTGATCCTGTTTGTCTGCATTCTGCTTGCTGTTCTAAATAGATAATCAAGATTATTGTCAAATAGCATTATAATCACCCGCCATATAATATGTCGACATAATATATGGAAGATAGAAAATATGTCAAGAGATGAATCAGGAAATTGTGTATATCCGTAGCCGGAATCAATGCCTTCAAGATACGACGGACGGGAAAATCCTGAAATCAGGAACTAACCGGGAATCTGATTCCTGGCGCTTTCCCTTGCCTTTTTGATATCTATGGGACAGACCATTCTGGATATGGGAATAAGGGAGGTCAGGGGTAACAGGGCCACCAGGACAAAGATGATCTTCCATCCCGCTGCAGAGATAAGGGCCGCCGCGAGGATCGGAAATACCGCTGATGTAAGGTTCAGGGCGCCGAATATCCCCGAATACAGCGACCTTTTGTCGTCGGGGCTGATCTGCACCAGTACCGCTTCCGACGACATCTTATGGGCCCCGTTCATGGCTCCCAGAACGGGAACGATAAAGTAAATTATCCTGAAATCCATACCGGCGGATATGAAAATGACCATGCACAAGGGCATAAGCGCTCCCAGAATCGCCTGGGTTTTCAATACCCCTTTAAAGCCCAGAGGCTTTATGATGCGGGGCCAGAACAGGTTTGATACGATCATTCCGCCGATCTGCAGCAGGACGATATTGCCGATAAACGCCGAATCAAGCCGGTACTCGGTAATGAATATCTTGATGTAGAAGGGCAGCATCACGATGGAGGAGGACAGGAGATTGGCGCTCACCGCGTAATTTCTGAAGGTTCTGTCCCGGGTAAGGATGTGGGTCAGGGATCTGAAGATGGACTGTTTTTTTCCCTTTTGAGGGGGCTCTGGTTTTTCATGGATGAGCCAGAAACCGATGGACGCCAGGGCGAGCATGGTGGCGGCGAGGGTAAAAAGAATGCCGTATCTGAACAGCCCTTCCGTGCGTCCGGCGATAAGCCGGAGACATAATCCCGAAACAAGGATTCCCAGGCTCCAGAAGAACTGTTTTCTCACAAAGAATCTGCTGCGCAGCTTTGGGGATATGGTCGAGCCGATAAGGGAGGAATAGGTAATGCCGGCAAAGGCTCCGCTCATGGTGAAAACGATAAGACCGCAGTAGATGAGGAATAATACGGCGGCAGAGCTGAAGGATTCCGAGGAGAAGAGCAGAAGGGCAATAAGATAAAAGGCCAGCATTCTGGCATAGATGCCCCCCAGAAGGTAGGACTTTTTGCGTTTCCGGGATTGCAGAAACGAAGAAAATAGCAGCCGCGACACAAGGGGCAGACCGACCATTATGGTTGTGAGGATTCCGATATGAACCTCCGAACCTCCGCTTTGAATGATGAGGGCGGGGAGGACCGTATTTATCTCGGTGAATGAAACCGCAAGGGCGAGAAAAACCCCGTGAATAAGGAAGCCTGTGTATGATCTGTTCAGCCGCATGTCTCTATTCTAGTCCGACGGAAGGGAATATCCAAATAGAGATTCTTTTTTCCGGCACTCACTTTTTTTATGGAGACGCTGTGGGTGTTCTGAAAAAGGATATTTGCATCGAACGCAATCTATGAAAAGATCTCCTACTTGAATATGGGCTCAATGGAACTCCTGAAATGCCAATTCCAATAGCTCTTTGATCTGTGGCCATGTGATCGTAAAGGCTTTGTCCGTATCCACCCGGTGGACGATGACCATATTGTAATCCGGCAGAATCAACAGGAGGTGCACACCAAGGCCCATATGGTAATAGGCATGCCCCAGCCCCGATTCGGGGGGAACGATGCGCCACAGGTAGCCGTAGGGATCGCCTCCCGGATTTTCCACGGGACGGATCCGGGTGCTTTCATCGATCCAGTCCGCGGGGACGATCTGTTGTCCCTTCCATAATCCTCCCTTGAGATAGAGTTCGCCGAAGCGGGCAAGGTCCCGGGAGGACATCCTGAAGAAGTAGGCGGGGTGCCGGGAATACTCCCTCTCATAGACATACTGTCCGTCGGAGGGACGGAAGTCTTCCATCTCTGCCGGCCGGGCGATCTCCCGGGAAAAAGCGTCGAAGATGTCTTGCTTTGTCAGCTGCCTGAAAATGGTCCCCAGGGTGTTGAAATCCCAGTTGTTGTAGTAAAACCAGGTCCCCGCTTTATGACTGCCCCGGGGAGGGCGGGCGTCTCTCATAGATTGAGCCTCTCCTGCCGCCCTGTGATAGATGCCCGAGCGGGAGAGCAGGAGATCCCGGATGGTCGCCTGTTTCTCCTCTTCCGTCAGAGAAGGGGGGATGTCATCGATTCCCAGCTCTCCCAAGCTCAGGTCCAGATCTATCATCCCGCGCTCGCGGTAGATGCCGTACAGGGCCCCCAGAAAGGGCTTTCTGATGGAGTGGCACATATACTTTTTTGATACATCCCCAAAGGAGTAAAGGATCTCTCCGTTCTTCTGCACTAACAGGACGGCGGTTCCGATCTCCTCGGCTTTTATACTGATCTCCCGGGCCGCGGGGGAGGCCTCCGTGGCGGTCTGTATCGGATCCTTTGGGGCCTTGGTTCTGGAGCATCCCGGGATAGGCAGAAACAGCAAAAGAAGCAGAGGAATCATGAGAACGTCTTGTGCCGTTCGCATCTTTCGGAGTTCTGGCGAACAGCGTCTTTTTTTCACTGTTTTCATAGTCTCTCCCCTTACTATTCTACAGGATATTTCCGCATATTGCGGTTCAATATCAGGCATCCTGATGATATTTCCGTCTCCATCCCGGCACTCTGTCGTCTGAGCTGCCGTTTGTGAGGATTGGTAAAAGCAGATACACTGGAGGCCCGGGACGGACGTTCTGGTACGAAAGAGTCTCGGTACTTTTACTCTGATGGTATCGCCTCAATAACGTGAACGAACAGGAGGGTCGTCAAGATGATCGAAGATTTTAAACCCGGTGATGAGGCTGTCCTCTCCCTCATGATCCGGAGAGCCTTCGAGATCTATATCGCTCCCGACTATTCTGATGAAGGACTCCGGACCTTCCGGGAGTTTACGGAGCCCGATGCCATTCTCCGCCGTTTTCAGAATGGGGATGTCATACTCTGTTACAGGGAGGAGGGAAGGATCGTCGGTGTCCTGGATGTCCGGGAGGGCAATCATATCTGTCAGTTTTTTGTGGAGCCCGACTGTCATGGAAAGGGGATCGGGCGAACGCTGATGAGTGAGCTTGTGAGAAGGCTGGAGGGACAATTCGATTCTATCACCGTCAATGCCTCCCTCTATGCCGTCAAGATCTATGAAAAGCTGAGATTCCGGGCAACCGGCGGGAAGGAAGAGAAAGACGGGATCGTGTACATCCCCATGAAGAGGATTCTGAATCAGTCCTGATTTCTATCGTAGTGTACAGTGGAAAGGACCATCTTCCACTTTTGATTGATCATGGGCCTGCGGCACAGACATCCGGCATGATTCAGATCCCACTCCTCCAGGACCGTCTCTTCCAGAGCGCGATTAATGAAATCGGCATCTTTTTCAAAACTTTTGAGAAAGTCTCGGGCCTCTTCAATATCCCCTGAGGGGGAGGCGCACATCTGACAGGCCCCCTTCCTGGAATCGTCGGGAATCTCTATCCAGGCTTTTCTTATTATTGCGTCTTTATCAACCTTCATATGGAACCGGGCTGAAAAGGGCTCCCCTCCGTTGGTGCAGGTGGAGCCTTCGAAACGAAAGCGATAGCATTGAAGATCTTCTTCATCCTCCAGACGTTCCAGCCTTTCGGTTCTCCATTTTTCCAGTACTCTTTGGGCAAAAGGGTAGTTCATAATTCCTCCTGATAATTTATATTTTTGTATATTCGTAATCAGGAATATATGAAGATGTAAGTATTTTGTTGTACTTTCTTATCCTTATGATTATGGCTGTGTGACAGCTGACGTCTATTCGGTTCCCTAAATGGAATTCAGGGGGCTAAGATCGGAGTATAGAATCTACCGGTTGCGGATCAAAAGCCCCGCCCTATCCCAGAAGGCCCTCTCCGAAAGGATTGTTATGCCGTAGGTCCTGGCCTTGCGGGCCTTGCCCGACTGGGAGAGGGGATCGGCGGCCACCAGGCAGTCCAGGGCCTTTGTGACGTAACTTTGGATGATCATGCCTCCCTCCGCAACGCGGGCCTCCAGCTCCCTCCGGCTCAGTCTTTCTCCCTCTTCGGACCGGGCCAGAGATGTGCCTGTGAAACAGATTGACTGTCCCTTGAATCCGGGGAGGGGGCACACCGGGCGTCGGATTCGAAAGGGGGCCGCCTGGATGGCAGAGTCCGCTTCCCTCAGTTTGACCCTGAAGGGGGCGGCGGGGGGGACGGGCTGCTCCCTGTAGGCCGACAGGAGATTGACTGAGCTTTCAGCCTCCAGGAGGCCTGCCAGATGCTTGAACAGCAGAAGGGTGGCCCGGGCATCTCCCATGGCCGAGTGTTCCAGTTCATTGGATATAGCGAGAAGGCTGCAGAGGGCTCCCAGACTGTAGGCTGAGGCCTGAATCAGCTTCCTGCCCTCCTTCAGTGTACAAAAATGAGGGTAGGAGATCGTTCTGCCCAGGGCCCGGGAGAGCTCTCTTTCTATGAACTTCAGGTCGAATCCCACATTGTGGCCGACGATCAGGGTGTTTTCGGGTATAAAGGAGAGGATCTCTTCGGCAATCTCATCAAAGACGGGGGCGTCATGAACCATGGAGGCGCTGATGCTGTGGATATGGGTGGGGCCCACGTCCCGGCGGGGATTGATCAGGGTCTGGTACTCCCTGACCCTCCGGAACTGCCTGTCTATCCGGATGATCGCGATCTCCACGATCCTGTCACTGTCCCTGAAGCCCGTGGTCTCCACATCGACGACGGCTACTCCGATCTCTTTCTTCATAAGATTTGTATTATTGATGGAATAGGGTAATTTGAAAAGTATTATCCAGGCATGATTGCCAGTAGAAGGGGAATATTCAAATATCTTTGTGAATCCTGTGCAGTAAACTACGCTATAATAAGAGTCAATCGGCTTGCTTCGGATCTATAGCAAAAATTTCTTCTTTGCCTAGGCCGGTCGGCTCGCTGATCAGGGAGGTCTCCATATAGCCGATCTCATATTATCGGTCCGTCTATGCTTCTCATCGTATATCACGGCGGAGGCTTCATTGTGCGTCAGTGATAGAAGCGGTGCGCAGCAGTCCCCGCCAGGGGACCGGCAGCCGCGCATAGCCCGACCCACGTCACAGAAAGAGACGTGGGAGACGCCCGAATCCTTCATTCCAGCAAATGACTTCAAAGCTGGACCCTGACCCGGCCTATCCGCTATAATTGCTGCGGTAACAAATTATGAGTATATATCCCTTTTCCGCCATAGTCGGCCAACAGGCCATGAAAACCGCCCTTATTCTCCACGCCGTGGATCCGTCCATCGGGGGAGTGCTGATCCGGGGGCACAAGGGGACGGCCAAGAGTACCGCCGTCAGAGCCCTGGCTCAGCTGCTGCTGCCTTTAAAGGCCGTTGCCGATTGTCCCTATCACTGCGATCCCGAGGCGAAGGCCTTTGTTCACGAGGACTGTCGGAAGAAGGCGGAGTCGGGGAAGCCTTTTAAAACCGTGGACTTTCCCGTCCCCCTGGTGGAGCTGCCCCTGGGGGCCACGGAGGACCGTCTTGTGGGTTCCCTCCATGTGGAGAAGGCCATCCATGCGGGTAAGAGGGAGTTCGAGCCGGGGCTTCTGGCTGCGGCCAACCGGGGGATTCTCTATGTGGACGAGGTGAACCTCCTGGACGACCACCTGGTGGACCTTCTTCTGGATACTGCCGCCTCCGGGGTGAACCGTGTGGAGAGAGAGGGAATATCGCACCGTCATCCTTCCGATTTTATCCTGATCGGGACCATGAATCCCGAGGAGGGGGAGCTTCGTCCC
This sequence comes from Oceanispirochaeta sp., assembly GCA_963556075.3. Taxonomy (GTDB): domain Bacteria; phylum Spirochaetota; class Spirochaetia; order DSM-2461; family DSM-2461; genus Oceanispirochaeta. The sequence continues at coordinate 2,817,099 of CAUVYB020000002.1, forward strand.
CAGTTCCTGGACCGTTTCGGCCTCTGTGTCAGCGTGACCGGAGAGAATGATGTTAAAAAGCGGAGTCAGCTGGTGCGCCGCCGTCTGGATTTCGAACGGGATCCGGAAGAGTTCTGCGCGGGCTGGGACGGGATGCAGGATGTGCTCAGGGCGCAGATCGCCGGGGCCCGGGAGAGGCTTCACTCGGTGGAGGTTCCCGATGAGGTTCTGGACACCGCCTCCAATCTGGCCGTGAAGGTGGGAGCCCAGGGGCACCGGGCCGAGATCACCATGGTCAAGGTCGCCGTCGCTCTGGCCGCCTTTCAGGAGAAGAGCGTCGTTACGTCACAGGATGTTCTGGAGGCCGCCGTTCTGTCTCTGCCCCACAGGCTGGACCGCTTTATCGAGCACGGCAGCGCGGAGCTGCCCAGGGAGCTGACCGAGGCTCTTCTGGAAGTCTTCGGGGAGAATCCCTTTCTCCGGGACGAGGACGAGGTCGAGGCGGAAGAAGAGGACTACGGTTTTATCGATCCCGACGACGACATCTTTCCCGGTAACTTCGCCGGGGGCATGCAGGTCTTCTCCTACCTAAAAAAAAAGCATCCAACATTGTCTTTCTAGCCGATGAGACCCCTCTCAACATCTCTTTGGAGGAGCACAGCCTCCTTCCCATGAAAAAGCTCTGCCGCAGGACCCGTACGGGGCGGCATATTGCCTCGGTTCCCGTGAAGGACGCGGACCATGTGAACGAACTGGATCCCCTGGCCACCTGTCTGGCCGCCGCCCTGCGCCGGGGCCCCGGGGAATCCGCCTTTTCCGGAAAGGGCATTCAGCTGCAGGATCTGCGCAGCCGTCTCCGGGTGCAGCCCGTGAAAAAGACCATCCTCTTTCTCCTGGACGCCTCTGACTCCATGCAGGTGGAGGAGCAGATGAAGCTTGCCAAGGGGGCGGTGCTGGGGCTGCTGACCCAGGCCTATCAGAAGCGCTACCGGGTGGGGGTGACGGTGTTCCGGGACTGGAGCGCCAAAGAGATCCTTCCGCCCACCGCCAGCATCACCCGGGCGAAGCAGGCCCTCCAGGCCGTGGCGGTGGGAGGGGGAACGCCCCTGGCCCACGGGCTTCATACGGTTCTCCAGGTGGTCCGTTCGGAAAGGGTGCGTCATCCGGGGGACCTTCCCCAGCTCATCCTTGTGACGGACGGAAGGCCTTCGGTGGCTATGGAGTCGGGTCGGAATCTGAGGGATGAGGTTCTGGAGATGGCCAGAAAGTTTCCCCGGCAGAAGATCCCTTCCATGGTGCTTTCCACCGGCGAGCCGGGGACTCTTTTAAAGGAAATCGCCCTGGAGCTGAAGGCGCCCCTGAAGAAGCTGAGCGATGTGGTGAAGCGCCGGGGAGAGCCCTGACAAGACCGCCGGGGCTGCGGGAAGAATCAGAGAATAGGGAGAGAGAAGACGTCGATGAGTGTCTATTTTGTGGCTCAGATCAGAATGAAAGATGAGGATTCCTATCAGAAATATCTGGACAAATGTGATGAGGTTTTTGCAAAGTACAACGGCCGTTATCTGGTTGTAGACGGAGCTCCCGAGAAGCTGGAGGGGGACTGGGATTACTCCCGATCGGTGTTGATCGAGTTTCCCGACAAGTCGGAGTTTGACCGCTGGTACCACTCCGATGACTATCAGGCCATCCTGAAGTTCAGACTCTCCGGAGCTGTTTGCGACTCCATTCTGGTCCATGGTTGAGAGCCGCTGGATGATAACTTAATTACAGATTCTCCTTCGAAGATGCCCGGCGGGAACAATGAACGTTGAGGCGGCGGTGCTTCTCTCCAGGGATCACCTTAAAAAAGACTTACATTTTCGAATGATTCTTGTGTGAAAATTTCAATAATGTATGATTGTGTTGGATAATCTTGTTGTATTTTGGATAATTTCACTTTTTCCATCAGTAAATGCGTGTTAAAATATTTACTCAATCGAGGTCGATGTATTCCTTCTAAATTGTTTAATCAGAATGGCTTGTTGCTGATTCTGTTTTGGGATTGCTTTTTTTTTAATGATTCTGCCAAATCAAAACAGCTTTGATCTGGCACAGGAATTGCAATTCAAGGCAATGAAGGAAAAGCGAAACGCAGGATTTTTTCCTGTCCGCGAATGACAACTTGGTTTGTCTGGTGTGTTAGATTACGGAGCCAGATAAGTACCACGAAACCTTGCCCGGACGCAAGTCTAAAACAGCCAGTGCTTGTCATTCACACACGGTGTGACCCTATATGAGCTCCCTTACTCTTTGCCCGTCTTATGGGTAGAGATGTTTTTTACGTTCCAAACAATCCATGTCCTTCTCTAAGTCGGTATTGTGGCGCCTGTCAGCAGGCGGCCTAAAGATATGCTAAGGAGTTTGGATATGAAGAAATTAGCTACCCTCGCGGTTCTCCTGGTACTGGCAACGGCTCTGTTTGCCTCAGGCCAGGAAGAACAACCTCAGGACACATTTAAAGTAGGTTTTGTATTTACCGGACCTATTGCCGACGGTGGATGGACACAGCAGCACAACGCCGGACGACTGGCCGTTGAAGATTTAGGCGTCGAAACGCTGTACAAGGAAAGCGTTCCCAACAATCAGGAAAGCGCCAAGGTTATGCGGGACATGATCGATCAGGGAGCGAAGATGATCTTTGCCACCAGCTTCGGCTATATGGACTACATGCTGGAAGTGGCTGCCGACCACCCTGAAGTCAAATTCTTCCATTGCGGAGGATACAAGCAGGCAGATAACGCCATCAACTATCTGGGAAAAATCTACCAGGCCAGATACCTGTCAGGAATCGTCGCCGGTATGAAAACCGAAACCGATAAAATCGGTTATATCGCCGCCTTTGAGATCCCCGAGGTCGTTCGCGGTATCAACGCTTTTACTCTGGGCGTCAGAAGCGTGAATCCCGACGCCACGGTCGAAGTCCTCTGGACCCACAACTGGAATGATCCTCCCAATGAGAAGGAAGCCTCCTTTGCCCTTATCGATAACGGATGCGACATCATCGCTCAGCATCAGACAGGCCCCGCCAACCTTCAGGCTGCCGAAGCCAGGGGCGTCTGGGGCATCGGATACCATGCGGACATGAATGAAGCGGCTCCCGAAGCCTGCCTGACCTCTCCCTACTGGAACTGGGGCCCCTACTACGTGAAGGCGGTTCAGGAAGTCATGGACGGCAGCTGGGAGGCTGTGAACTACTGGGGCGGCATGGACGAAGATGTTGTCCGTCTGGCCGATCTGGGCAAGAACGCTCCCGCCGGCGCGGCTGATGCTGTTGCCAAGGCCAGGGCCGCCATTGTGGACGGTTCTCTGAAAGTCTTTGCCGGCCCCCTTAAAAACAATGAGGGCGAGATGGTTTATGACGCCGGTTATGAACCCAATCCCGGCGAACTGCTTGGTATGGCCTTCCTGGTTGAAGGTGTTATCGGACGTATCGAGAACTGATCGATAGAGGTCTTATTGAAATGGTAAGGATCATCCCCGCCTGTGGGGATGGTTCTTATTAATGTTGATCCATAGCGGAGGCGGAGTGCTGAACGAAAACATCATTGAAATGCGGTCTATCTCGAAGGTATTCGGTTCCCTGAGGGCCAATGACGGAGTTGACCTGACCGTGCGCAAAGGAGAGGTTCACGCCATCCTCGGCGAGAACGGCGCTGGAAAGAGCACCTTGATGAACGTTCTTACCGGGATATACAAGCCCGATTCCGGCACCATACATATTGATGGCGACAAGGCTGTTTTCCGTACTCCCCAGGATGCTATCAAGGCTGGAATCGGAATGATCTACCAGCATTTCAAGCTGGTAGATGCCCTGACCGCCTGGGAGAATATCTGCGCCGGGCCCTCGGGGGCGGCGTTAATTCGTCCGGCAGAACTGAAGAAAGCCATTTCAGAACTATCGGAAAGGACCAGCCTCTGTGTCGACCTGGACAAGAAGATCCGGGACATGGGAGTGGGGGAGAAACAGACCGTTGAAATCCTGAAGGTCCTGTACAGAGGCGCTGACATTCTGATTCTGGATGAGCCGACTACGGTATTAACGCCCCTGGAGACAGAGCTCCTGTTCGATATCATCCGGAAAATGCGGGACGATGGTAAAACAACCATCATCATTACCCATAAGCTGTCAGAGGTCATGGCTATCAGCGACAGGGTAACGGTTCTGCAGAAGGGACAGGTCGTGGATACGGTGGATACGGCCGGTACAAGTCAGAAGAAGCTGGCCGAGATGATGGTCGGCCGTGATCTGGAGATGGATGCGGTGAGGACGAGTTCTGATCCGGGGCCTGTCATCCTGGATGTCCGTCATCTGTCCGCCCGGGATACCGTAAGCCTGAGGACCCTCTCTGATATCTCATTCTCACTGCATTCCGGTGAGATTCTGGGAATCGCCGGTGTGTCGGGCAGCGGGCAGAAACAGCTTTGTCAGTCCCTTATGGGCATGCTTCCCAAAGAGGGCGGAACCGTAGAATTGAAAGGCAGGGACATCAGTTCCATGAGCACCCGGGATATTGTCGCCGGAAACCTGATCAGTATGGGATTTATTCCCGAGGACCGGCTGGGAATGGGACTGGCCGCCGGGATGGACCTGGTGGATAACGTAATGCTTAAGAACTACCGGGAGTCACGGGGGCCTCTTCTGGACAGAAAATCAGCTGTAAAAAAAACAGAGAAACTGGTTGAGACCCTGAATATCATGCACCCCGGACTCTCTAAACCGATCAGGACAATGTCGGGGGGGAACCTTCAGAAGGTGCTGATCGGCCGCGAGATTACCGGAGAGCCTGAGGTCCTGATAGCCGCCTATCCGGTCAGGGGACTGGATCTCGGTGTGACCGCCAAGGTTATCGAGTTATTGAATGAACAGAAAAAGCGGGGAGCCGGCGTCATTCTGATTGCCGAGGACCTTGATTTTCTTCTGGATGTTTCGGACCGGATTATGGTGATGTTCTGCGGCAGCATCTCCGGGACTGTGGATACCGCAGATGCCACGAAGGAGGAGCTGGGATTGATGATGTCGAGCGAAACGGGGGCATGCTCCGATGATTAGGATTACCCAACGGGATATGGTCGGTAGCGGATATCAGCTGCGGGTGCGCGGAGCGGCCGTACTGTTTGCCCTTTTGCTTTCCGCCCTTCTTCTGCTGTTTATGGGGTACAACCCCTTTGCCGTATACGCCTCCATGCTGGACGGCGGCCTGGGATCGGATTACAGGATAAAAGAGACCGTGGTCCGCACCATCCCCCTGGTTCTCTCTTCTCTGGGAATCAGTCTGGCCTTCCGAATGCGCTTCTGGAACATCGGAGGCGAGGGACAGATCATGATGGGGGCTTTTGCCGCTACCTGGGTGGGGCTGTTCAATCCCGGGCTACCCAGACCGCTGCTTCTGCTGCTGATGGTTTTGGCAGGGGTACTGGGCGGCGGCCTCTGGGCCCTGATCCCCACATTCTTCAAGATCCGCTTTCGGACCAATGAAACGATCCTCACTCTGATGATGAATTATGTCGCCCTGAAATGGCTGACCTATCTGCAGTATGTGGCCTGGAGGGATGACACGGCCTTCGGTTATCCCAAAATCCCCAACTTTGAAAAGTCGGCTCAGCTTCCCGATCTTCTGGGGGTTCATATCGGAGGACTGCTTGTTCCCGTCCTCGTGGCGGTGCTGGCTTTTATGATCCGTTCCACCAAACTGGGCTATGAGATCCGCGTGATCGGCGACAGCGAGCAGACCGCCCGGTATGCGGGGATGAATGTGCCCTGGATTATCCTGGTCACCCTGTTTATGAGCGGGGCTTTCTGCGGTCTGGTGGGAATGATTCAGGTATCGGGAGTCAACAGCACCCTGACGGTCGAGGTCAGCAACGGAGTGGGGTATACGGCCATTATCATCGCCTGGCTCTCCCAGCTGAATGCCGTAACCATTCTGATCGCATCCTTCCTTTTCGCCGTAATGGTCGAGGGGGGATCCTATATCCAGACGGTTTATCACATCCCTCTGGCGGCTGCAGAAATCCTGCAGGGACTGATCCTTTTTTCCGTAATCGGCAGTGAGTTCTTTATCCGTTACAGGCTGATTTCCGAAGGGCGCCGGACGGCTCGGGAGGGTCTTTAAGATGGATATGAACTGGATTGTTAATCTTCTGTCGGCTGCCATCATCTCCGGGACTCCTCTTCTGTTGGCGACCCTGGGAGAGATGATTACCGAACAGAGCGGCAGTCAGAACCTGGGTGTTGAAGGGATGATGTATATGGGAGCAGTTATCGGCTTTTCCGTCGGTCTGGGGACGGGTAATCCTCTGCTGGCGGTAATAGGAGCCATGTCCGCAGGAGTCCTGGGGGCTATGATCTTCGGTTTCCTGACTATTACCCTCCGGGCGAATCAGATCGTGACCGGTCTGACTCTGACTCTTTTCGGAACAGGATTCGCAAGTTTTGTGGGCTCCGGCATGGTGGGCACTCAGGCGCCTCAGTCCATCCTCAAGGCATTCTCGCCCAAGGCCATACCCCTGTTGAGCCGTATTCCTTTCTTCGGAGATGTTCTGTTCAATCATGATGTGCTCGTTTACATCACCTTTCTCTTTGTTTTTGCGGCATCGGCCTATCTCTATAAAACCCGGCGGGGCCTGAACGGACGGATGGTGGGGGAGAATCCCGGGGCGGCGGATGCTCTGGGAATCTCTGTGACGAGCTACCGTTACATCCATCTGGTTATGGGAGGAGCCCTCTGCGGGCTGGCCGGAGGCTACCTTTCTCTGGCCTATGTGCCCTCCTGGCAGGACGGACTGGTGGCCGGACGGGGCTGGATTGCCGTAGCCCTGATCATCTTTTCCAAATGGAATCCCATGAGAGCGATACTGGCGGCTTACTTCTTCGGCGGACTGGGAATCCTGGGCTTAAGACTCCAGATGTTCGAGCTCCCCCTATCCCAGTATGTACTGGATGCGGTTCCCTATCTGATGACGATCCTTGTCCTGATACTGAACTCCATCCGTCATCAGAGCAGTGACGGGGCGCCGCAGGCTCTCGGTCAGTCCTATTTCAGGGAGGAGAGATAGCGGCGATGACGGCTCCGGTTCTCAAGGACAGGCGTATTCATCTCACCATAATACCGGAAAACACGGTTCTGGCTGCCACGGCGGGACCGAGCCTTCTGGAGATGCTCCGTTCGGAGGCCTATGAACTGACCTCCCCCTGCGGGGGGAAGGGCTTATGCGGAAAATGCAGAGTTCAAATCGAAGCAGGAGACCCGGGGCGGCCCGATGAGGCGGAGATCTCTGTCCTCGGTGAAGAGGCCTGTAAACGGGGCGAACGACTGGCCTGCCTGTTCTATCCGGATTCCGATCTGGCCATCAGCTTTCCGTCCGCTTCGGATCCGAAGAGTTCCGGGGACGGGATCATCCTTGAGGACGCGGAAATTTCCGGAGTCGAGGGGAGACCCTATACCGAGCTGACCGTCCTCCCCTGGGGACCGGCAGAGGACGGCGGAGATATGATCGAAAGACTCTGTTGTCGTGTTGAAAGGCAAACCGGCTTCTCCCCTCAGGCCGGGGACGGCATCATTCACAAACTGGGACGGCTTCGCAAAAAAGAGGAACTGCAGGTCCTTCTCAGGAACGGCCGCATTGTCGATCCGGATGCTCCGGGGCGTATAAATCTGGGCCTGGCCGTCGATCTGGGGACGACGACAGTGGTGATGTATCTGCTTGATTTGAGTGCGGGATGCCGAATTGATACCCTTTCCGCCCCGAACCGCCAGGCCGCTTACGGTATCGATGTTATAAGTCGAATTTCCCATTGCCAGATGAATGAGAAGGGCCTGGCTGAGCTTCAGGACCTTGTTGTCTGTCAGCTCGGTTCCATGGCCCTCGAGCTTCTCCGGAGACATGACTTTGCACCGGAAGATGCCAGAATCCTGGGAGTCTCGGGGAATACGACCATGCTTCATCTTCTGACAGGCGTAGATCCCCTGGGAATCGCCCATGTGCCTTTTTCTCCCGTCTTCTGCTCGGAGCTGCTTCTCTCGGGCTCTGATGATCCATTTGCAGACCTTCTTCCCGGAAGCGCCACCCTTCTGCTGCCGGGAATTTCCGCCTATGTCGGCGCTGATATCGTATCCGGAATCCTGGCTACCGGGATGGACCGCTCTTCCGAAATCAATCTTCTGGTGGATATCGGAACCAACGGTGAAATCGTGGCCGGAAGTGAACAGGAGTTCGTCTGCTGTGCCGCTGCCGCCGGTTCCGCTTTCGAGGGGTATCATATCAGCTGCGGCTGCCGGGCCGTGGAAGGGGCGGTCAGCGCGGTCTTTCTGGAAAACGGGGATCTGAGATACGCCACCATCTCGGATCAGTCTCCCGTCGGTCTCTGCGGTTCCGGGATTGTCGATACCGTGGCCCTGCTTGTGCAAACGGGACTGGTGGATAAAACAGGCCGTTTGATGAAGGCTTCTGAGCTCGGTTCCGAAATCCCTGATTTCTTAAGGGTTCGGCTCAGGGGTGATGATAAAAACCGTGCGTTCTATGTGGCCGAGAATATTTCGATCAGCCAGAAGGATATTCGTCAGGTTCAGATGGCCAAGGCGGCCATCGCCTACGGCATTGAAACGGCCGTGACCAGGAGGGGCGTGTCTCTGGAGGATCTTGAGCGGGTCTATCTGGCAGGCGGTTTCGGGAATTACATCGATCCCCGCAGCGCCGTCGCCATCGGTCTTCTTCCTCCCGGCCTTGAAAGCAGAACCATATCGGTAAAAAACGCCTCCGGAAGCGGAGCTATGAGGGCTCTCCTTTCCGCTGAAACAGCTGAGGCAAGAAAAAAAATAAAGGATGTGGCGAGGTATCTGGATCTTTCCGGTGAAGCTGACTTCGCCAGAGGCTTCGGACGGCATATGGGGTTTCCTGCTGCCGCTGCAGACATCAGATAGGGGGGGAGGAAGAGCAGAACAGAATTAAGGATTTGGTAAAAGCAAATGAAACCTTGGGAGCACCCTCAAGTCTAAAACCAAGCTGCTTTTTCGTACCCGGCCCCATAAGGGGCGGTCATTTGATACTAAGTGTTAAGGAGACAAGTATGAATCAGAAACCGGATTTGATTGAAATCCTCAGAAGATCAAGAGAAGGGGAGTACTGCAGCCCTAAAGACTGGGACCTCAAGCGTATTCCCAAGGGCGTTAAAAAGATGCTCACAAAATATGAGCTGAAAGGTTCGGTTGACAAAGAAAACCCTGTGAATATGGATATGGAACTGGCCGACCGTTTTTTTCAGGCCGGATATGACCTGGCCCTGGAGCTTGGAATGTTTAACGAAGCCCGGGACAGGATCATCAAGATCAGCGAGGATGAACTGAAAAGCGCCATCAAGCTGGCTCCCTCTCAGGTCGAGCTGGGCTTCGGAGCAGACAAACGTATTCTGAAGAACAGGGTTCCCGAAGATCCCAATCCCATGATGTTCGGAGCGTCACTGGGTATTACCATCTCCGAAGACAAGTGGCCCCTCCTCACCGAGGGGATCGCCAGACAGCTGGAAGTAGACTTCCTGGAGAGCGGTTCTCTGACCACCATCAACGGTCTTGAAGCTCTGCCCAACGATCCTTCCGAGACCCTGCTGTGCTATGAGCAGGGAAGAATGCACCGTCAGATCAGGAAAAAAGCCGGGCGCGAGGGGATGCCCGGTATCGGGAACATCTCGGCTGTAACCGAATTCGGTCAGTTCTGCTACGGCACCAAGGGGAACTTCTACAACACCGACCTCTCCCTGATCCTCTATCCCTCAGAGCTGAAGATCAACAATCAGACCCTCCACAAGGTTGTGCACAGCCTGGCCATGGACGGTCTGATCTTTGCCGGTTCTCCCGGGATGATCGGCGGCATGCCCGGAACCCCCGAAGGCGCCGTCATTTCCAGCATCGCCGCCGGTCTCTTGCAGTACGCTGTCCTGTTCGCTTCCGTAGGAGGCGGGGAGCTCTACGACATCCGCTATCTCTCCAATATGAACAGGGAAGGACTCTGGGCCCTGAGCATGACCCATCAGGCTCTGAGCCGGAATACCCATCTCTGTACTCACGGAATCGCCAACCAGGTCTCCGGACCCGGAACAAAAGAGCTGCTTTATGAAACGCTGGTGGGAGTCTCCATCATCGCCGCTTCGGGTGCTTCCTTCTCTACGGGACCCCGGTCCGCGGGTGGCAAGTTCAACGACTATCTCTCTCCCCTGGACTGCCGCTGGTGTGCCGAAGTCGCTCATGCGGCTTCTCCCATGAAGCTGGAAAGGGTCAATGAGATGGCCAATAAATTCCTTCCCGAGTTTGAAGCCAATATTAAGACCCCCAATGTGGGCAAGCCCGTAGAAGAGGTATGGGATCTTAAGAATTTCCGCCCTCTCCCCGATGCCGAAAAGGCCTATGACGAAGTGCGGAAGGCTGCCGAAGATTTCGGTCTGGCCCTTTAATCAGTATAAACGGGCGGTATGTTAAAAAACCGCCCGGCAAACAAGGAGATCATTATGTCGGACGAACTGACCAAAAAACTATATGACGCTGTTATTGAAGGTGAAGAAGATATGGCCAAAGACGTGGCCGATGAAGTCGTGGCTGCGGGACTCGATCCTCTGGCTGTGATCAAAGGCGGCATACAGGCTGCCATGGATGTTATGGGACAGCAGTTTGAAGACGGAGAGGCCTTTCTTCCCGAGCTGATGCTGGCCGGCGACGCCGCCACCATTGCCATGGATGTTCTGCTGGCCGAACTGAAGAGGAGCGGAGCGGCCGAATCCGATGCGGGTACCGTTATTCTGGGCGTTATGGCCGGAGACCACCATGACATCGGCAAGAACCTGGTCAAGGCCGTTCTCTCTGCCAACGGTTACAAGGTCATTGATATGGGGATTGATGTGGGGGTCAAGGACTTTATCGAAACCGCCAAAAGGGAAGAGGCCGATATCATCGCCTGCTCCACTCTGATTACAACCTCGCTGCCCTATCAGAAAGAGCTGATTGAAACTCTGGATGCCATGGGGATTCGTGACAAATACTATGTCATTCTCGGCGGAGGACCTGTCACTCCCCAGTTTACGCAGATGATCAATGCCGACGGTTACTCCAATACCGCCTCAGAATGCGTCACCCTCTGTAACAGGATTATGAGCGAAGGGAAGGGCGGAGGCAGTTCGGAGCCTATTATTATCGGGGCTCTGACGGCCTGAGTCGTGAACATGAAACTTGAGACTCTCCACCTTATCGTCTGTCGGACGGTAATGGCGGAGTTTGCCGGGCTTGTCCCCGAGGGACTGAGCCGGGATGTCGTTCCCTTCTCCTATCATGAGAAGCCGGAGCGGGCCCGTCAGTTCCTCCAGGAGCTGATTGATGCTGTTCCCGGGGGAAAGCGTCATGTGATGCTCGGCTACGGACTCTGTTCCAACAGCCTTGTCGGTTTGTCGTCGGCAAGGCATGAACTGGTGGTCCCCAGGGTTCACGACTGCATCGCCCTGTTCTTCGGTTCCCAGCAGAAACATCGGCAGATTATGGATGAGGATGCAAGAACCCTTTTTCTCACCCGGGGCTTCATCGAAAACGAGGACGGAGAGCTTCATCTCGTGGAGTATCCTGCCTACAAAGAGCGCTACGGCGAGGAGAAGGCCAGGATCTATATGGCCATGATCCTGAAGGAGTACAGGCGGGTCATGCTTCTGGACAGCGGCTCTTATGAACTTGAGGAGTACCGCAGAATCACCAGAAGCTTTGCCGAAGAGTTCGATCTGCACTATCTGGAGGAGAAAGGAAGCGACTCTCTTTTTCGAAGGATGATCGAGGGAGACTGGAACGAAGACTTCCTCCGCTTCTCTCCGGGTGAGACGATCACCCAGGAGAGATTTTTATAGAATGTAAGGTATCACAGCCAATGGAATTGGTGATGGGAGTAATAGAATGATCAGTGATTTTTTAACGCCGGAAAATCTCGATGAGGCCCTGGCGGCCCTGAGGGACGGTTCTCCGGCCTTCTGCTATGCCGGGGGAACAGGAATAAACAGCGCCTCCGGTCCCGAAGCGGAAGGCCGGGCGGTCAGTCTGGAAAGGCTGGGGCTGGACAGTCTCCTGACAGAAGAGGGCAGAATCCATATCGGAGCCATGGTCAGTTTACAGACTATCGTGGAGGCTCAGGAACTTCCGGATGTGCTCAGGGAGGCGGCGGCAAGCCTGCCGCTGCGGAATATAAGGAATGCCGCCACCATAGGCGGTAATGTCGCTGTGAATTCGGACGATTCCTGTCTGGTTCCCGTGCTGCTGGCCCTCGGGGCGGAGATCAGGACCGCCGCTTCGGGAGTTCTGAGTCTGGAAGAGTATCTGGACGCTGCGGCGGCAGGAGATCTTATCCTTTCCCTGATCCTGCCCGCGCAGCTTCCTGTCTGCAGTTTCAGGCGGCTCGTTCATACCAAAAGTTCTCCCTCCCTGCTTACGGTTGCGGTTTCTCTTTCCACAGGGGGGAACGGACCGTCCTGGAGAATTTTTGCCGCGGGCATCAACGGTCCCGCCTTGCGGTTGACGGCCCTTGAAGGATGCCTCCCGAAAGAGCTGAGTGACAGATCCGGTCTGGAGACGCTTGCAGCATCATATCTGAATGCTGCTGAAGACTACAGGGGCTCCCGGGAGTATAAGAACCGGATGGGAGCCGTGTATATCAGCGAATGCCTGTTAGAGTGCATGGAGAACATCAAATGATCCTTGAATTCACATTAAACAATCGGGAACGTTCGGTTTCCATAGAGCCGGGAGACAAGCTTCCGCATACCCTTAAGAGTCTGGGAATCAGTTCCGTACGCAACAGCGATGACGGCTGGGGATTCGCGGGCAGCGACACGGTGCTTGTGAACGGCGTGCCCATGAATGCGAACCTTATGCTTTCCGCACAGGCGGCGGGCAAGGCGATCACCACCGTCGAAGGACTGTCCGATTCCCCGGAGATGACGGTTATCCAGGCTTCCATGGTGGACGCCGGCGTCGTTCAGTCCGGTTATAACGCTCCCGCCGCGGTACTGATGATCCATGATCTGCTCCGGCGCATCCCCGAGCCCGGGCGGGAAGATATCGATGACGCCCTGTCATCCCTTTACAACCGGGCGACGGGGTATAAGCAGTTTTACAACGCCGTCGACCTGGCGGTGGGCAGAATGAAAGACCCCGAATACAGCATCAAGCTGGCCGACAGCTTTCGGGAGGATCTGGATTTCGTCGGAAAATCCATGCGGAAGGTGGATGGCAGGAAGCTGGTCAAAGGGGAACGGGTCTTTGTCGAGGACCGTGTGGAAACGGGCTCTCTCATCGTTAAAATGCTTCGCAGTCCCCATGCCTCGGCCTATATCACGTCCATCGACGTCAGCGCCGCCGAAGCGCTGCCCGGCGTGGAGATCGTTCTGACCCATGAGAACACCCCCGATGTCTATTTTACTCCGGCGGGACAGACCTTTCCCGAACCCTCCCCCTACGACAGGAGAATGTTTCCGAAAAAAGTCTGTCATGTGGGAGACCGTGTCGCCGCGGTTGCCGCTGAAAGCGAAGAACTCGCCCTGAAGGCTCTCTCCCTGATCAAAGTGGAGTATGATGTTCAGCCTCCTGTCCTGTCCATCGATAAGGCCGAGGCTCCCGATGCCCCGATCATTCATAAGTCGGAGATCGTCTATGAGGTCGGAGCTCCCGACAACCTGGATGATATGAATAAAAATGCCGATCCCAGAGACGGCAGAATCGAGTATCAGTTCCCCATCGGCGCCGATCCCCATCGCAATAAGGCCGCCTCGGTCTCGGGGAGCATCGGAGACGTGGAGAAGGGCTTTGCCGAAGCCGATGTGATCCTGGAGAGGACCTACCGGACATCACAGGTCCAGTGCACCCCCCTGGAACCCCATGTGGTCTACACGAAGATGGACGGAGACCGCCTGGTTATCCATGCCTCAACACAGGTCCCCTGGCATGTCCGGCGCATCGTCGCCCGCAATCTGGGGATCAGTGAAAATCTGATCAAGGTGATCAAGGAGAGGGTCGGCGGCGGCTACGGTTCCAAGCAGGAGATCCTTCTGGAAGAGGTCTGTGCCTACGTCACCTGGAAAACAGGCAAGCCCGCCTATTTCCGCTATACGAGAGAAGAGGATTTCACAGCCAGCGTGACCCGTTTCCCCATGAAGGTGAGAGTGAAGCTGGGAGCCAGAAAGGACGGTACATTCACCGCCATGTATATGGATTTGAAGGCGAACACCGGACCTTACGGCAACCACTGTCTGACCGTCCCCATGAACGGCTGTTCCAAATCTCTGCCCCTCTATCTCTGCGACAACATCTCCTTTGATGTAAACGTCTTCTATTCCAATATCCTGCCCACCGGAGCCTATCAGGGCTACGGGGCTCCCAAGGCCAATTTCGCCCTTCAGACCGCCGTGGGCGAACTGGCGGCGGAACTGGGTATGGATCTGATGGATCTTGTACAGAAAAACCGGGTTCACAGCGGAGATATGCTGGAAATCCTCAAATGCCTGGGTGAGGGCAGGGAAGGGGAGGCGGCAGAGATCGAAAGCTGCGGTCTCGGTCCCGCGCTTGAACAGGGTGCTGAGATGATCCGCTGGGGTGAGAAGGCGGAGTCCGCCGATCCGGATATCAGGATCGGCAAGGGCTTTGCCATGGTGCAGCAGGGATCGGGCCTCCCCGGACTGGATCAGTCCAATGCCATCGTCCGTCTGATGACAGACGGTTCGGTCATGATCCTCACCGGCGGTGCGGACCTGGGTACGGGACTGGATACCCTCTGCGTCAAGGTCGCCGCGGAAGTGCTCAGGATGGATCCCTCCCGGATTTCCGTCCTTTCGGGCGATACGGACGCCACGCCCTACGATACGGGAGCCTTCGCTTCAAGCGGCTCCTACTTTTCAGGAGGTGCCGTGAAGAACGCCGCCGAAGACCTGAAACGGCGCATTCTGGAGGCCTCGGCTCAGTTTCTCGGCTGCGATGCGGACTCTGTCAGGCTGGAGAGGGATGAGAGGATCATCGGCTCTGCAGGAGAGACGGACTTTCGTTCCCTGGCCCATGCCATGGCGGCGGGCGACGGACCGGGGCAGCTGATCGGGCAGGCCGTGTTTACATCGGATAAAGCCTCTTTCCCCTACGGCGCCCACTTCGCCCAGGTGGCAGTGAACATCCGGACCGGCGCCGTCAAGGTTCAAAAGTACTATGCTCTTCAGGACTGCGGCACTCCCATTAACCCGGAGCTGGCGGAAGGCCAGGTTTACGGTGCCGTCCTCAAATCCATAGGCCACAGCCTCTATGAAGAGCTGATTCTTGATGGTACGGGACGCTGTGTCAATGCCAATTTGCGTGATTACGGTGTGCCCATGATTGGCGATCTACCCGAAGAGTTTGAAGTCAAACTGGTTCAAACCGACGATCCCTACGGTCCCTATGGGGCCAAGTCGGTCTCGGAAATCGCAGTAAACGGAGCCGCTCCGGCCATAGCCAATGCCATTTATGATGCAGCCGGCGTTTGGATCAGGGAGTGGCCCATGAGTCCCGAGAAGGTCCTCAGGGCCCTGGGAACGATTCAGGAGAAACTATGAAAACCAATGGAAAAGATCTCGTAATGAAAACCCTCAGGCATGAGGAGTGTGAGCGGGCCCCCTGGGTTCCCTACGCAGGTATACATGCGGGAAAAACAAAGGGCTACAATGCCATGGAAGTCCTGCAGGACGGTGACAAGTTGCTGGAATCTCTTTTGGAGGTTAACAGGCTGTACAATCCGGACGGACAGACCGTTATGTTTGATCTTCAGCTTGAAGCGGAGATTCTGGGCTGTGAACTGGCCTGGGTGGAAAACAACCTTCCTTCCGTCGTTTCCTTCCCTCTGGCTGATACCGATGAGATCCCCGACCGAATCCCCCGAAAGGATGAGGGCCGGCTTCCCATGGTCTGGGATGTTATGCGCCGTTTCAAGGCCGAAGTAGAGGATCATACGGCTCTTTACGGCCTGTTCTGCGGTCCCTTCACCCTGGCCTCCCATCTGCGGGGCACCCGGCTCTTTCACAATATGGTTAAAAAACCCGAGTATACCGAAAAGCTGATCTCCTATACAACGAAGATCGCCATGGCCATGGCGGATTATTACATCGAAGAGGGTATGGATGTGATCACTCCCGTCGATCCTCTGATGTCCCAGATCTCTCCCAAGGCCTTCCGTCAGTACTTCAGCAAGCCCTACACCGAGCTGTTTGAACATATCCGCAGCAGGGGAGCCTTCAGTTCTCTCTTCGTCTGTGGTAACGCCATCCATAACATAGAGGATATGTGTCTGTGCAAACCCGATGCGGTGGCGGTGGATGAGAATGTGGATATGGTACAGGCCAAGACCATCACCGACCGCTACAACATTGTCCTGGGAGGGAATATCCCTTTGACAACGGTGATGCTTTTCGGCAATCAGCAGGATAATATGAAATACACCATCGATATGCTGGACGGGCTGGAAGCCGCCGGCCTGTCGACAAAGAAAAATCTTATCGTCGCTCCCGGATGCGATATGCCCTATGATATACCGCCTCAGAATGCCATCGCCGTTTCCCAGGCTGTTCAGGACAGGGAGGGCGTCAGAACCATGGTTGCCAACTACAGCTCTGAAGAAGTGGATACAAGCGCCGTACAGCTGCCGGATTATGAGACGCTTGAGAAACCCCTGGTAGAGGTTTTTCTGCTGGATCCCCAGGCCTGCGCCGCCTGTACCTATATGCTGGCGGCCGGACAATCGGCCATGGATGTTCTGGGGGATGCGGTGGATTTCAAAGAGTACCGGTACAACCGGCCCGACGATATCGCCCGCATCCGCAAGCAGGGGATTGAGTGTCTGCCGAGTCTCTATATCAACGGCGAGATGAAATATCCCTCCATCATTCCAGGTACGGAGGAGCTGGTGGCAGTTATCAAAGAGTATATCAAGTAGCTCTTTATTTGCGAATTAAGGGCTTCCGACTCCTGATCCTGTGAGTCGGAAGCCTTTTTTCAGTTTTATCCCCGGGAGCTACTCTTCCTTCCAGAGGTTCAGGCCTCCGTCTTCGATATGGCTCTCAATACCGTCTTCTTTGAGAAGAGATTCCACCCATTTCTTCATAAGCCGGTCAAATGTTCCATCATTTTTCATCTGCAGAGCTGCCTGCTGCCATTGCTCGACGGTAGACATTTCCGTCCCCTTTGACATGACAATGTACGCCCGGGATTTCTGAACAGAATGGACAATTTCAAATTCATTGTCGAAATCAATCCCCAGATCCCAGCATGTTTTGATTATGCCCGATGAAGAATGAAACAGCAGTGACACACGATCAGCCATCAGCTTTTTTATATTCTGTTCATCATTGGTGACCGGCTCCAGGTTTTGAAACCCCAGATTGAGCAATACTTGCTCCATCGCCGAGCCTCTTGTTATCCCAATGGCATGAACGTTTTTGGCATCTTCAATATTCGAAATCGTCATTTTCGAGCCCTTTGGAGCAATAAGGACCCATTCGTTTCGGTTAATAAGTGTTATCCAGTGGAATTTATCTTCCCTTTCCTCAGTTCTGGCCATTGTGAATGCTACAACATTCGGCTCGTGTTCGACATAGGAATACAACCTTGCCCATGGATAGATCTTTATGGGAGAACTATCTCCCACCCGTTTCTGGATTTCATGAACGACATCTACGGTGATTCCTGTTAGCACTCCCTCTTCATTAAGATAATTGAGAGGAGCTTCGTGGCTGGTTATGATCTTCAGGGATTCAGCCTGTAATCCCTGAAGAAGGATCAACATAAGAAGAGACACGGTCACTGTTTTCATAAATATAATTCTAATATATTTACCTTCTTCCCTTCTAATAGAGGGGGGGAAAAAAGGGTGAGCCTCTCTTCTTTTCTTATTACAGAGCTGACAGTGCGTTTTTGTCGTGAGCAATCCTGTTGATGTGCTGGAAAGTCCCTCTCTTTTAAGGGCTGTCATAGTTCTGACAGCCTCCGCACGCTGTGTCTATTTCGGAGAGGGACTCAAAAGACTGCCCTATTCTGTATTCCTTTCCGGGGGATAACAGACGAGAAAGCTCAGAGTCTTTCCTTCGTCGGAAAAGAATTCATAGGGCTCTTGCGAGCAGGGCAGGAAGATCTCCCGGCTCCGGCAGATCCTGAACTGTTCTCCCTGATGGCAGATCCTACCACTTCCCTCAAGAATAACCGCGACGGCAAATGCGTTTCTGTTCTCCAGGCGCCATCTGCCTTCTGTCCGTATCCTGTCCATGGCAAAAAAGCTGGTATGCTCAGCGTTAACTATAGGAGTCAGAATCGTCTGGTTCTCAAGCTTTCGTTCCGGGTGGGAAATGCGGGTTTTTTCCAGAATCCCTTCTTCCGTGTAGGAGCTGTAGTCAAAGCAGTCGAACATCCTCTCGTAGCCGATCCCCTGGTGGTAGGTCTCTTCGCCGTAGGTCTTACCCGGACGGGAGATCTTCTCCACCCGGAAGGTGATGTCCGTGGGCTCCTGGATCTCGGCGATCATGCAGCCCGAACCGATGGCGTGGGGCATGCCGCTGGGAATGAAAAATACATCCCCCTCCCGTACGGGAACCTTATGGAGTGACTCTTCCAGTCCCCTGATATCCTGACGTTCCACCAGCTCTTCCCATCTCTCCCGGGTCATGCCGGGCTTGAAGCCCATCAGGATATAGGGCTCTTCACCATCGATCTTCCGTCCGCCCATGACATACCAGGCTTCCGACTTGCCGAAGTCCGAGTTGAAAAGAATCTTCGACTGGGTCCTGTCCGGATGAGTCTGGATGTTCAGGCGTTTGTCCGAGTCAATGATCTTGGTCAGAAAACCCTGGTTTTCGCCGTACACCCTGTAATGGGACTCTCCCAGAATTCCCGCAGGATCTTCTGATATATAGTCCTTCAGCAGGATGTCCTCCAGTTCGGCATTTGCGATACGGCTCAGGCCGGTCGTGGGGTCGGGGGCGTAGCGGGAAGGGGTGGAGGAGGCCACCCACTCTTCGGGCATCAGGCCGTCGGCGGCGGGCTCTTTCCCCTGCCACCGGTCCAGCAGCATTCCTCCCGTATAGGTCCGTTCCACCCTCATGGGCTTCATCATCAGTACGCTGTGTGTTCTATTGTCGTTCATATTCACTTAAGCCTTTGATCGCCCTAAAGGAACTGAGGGGTAATCAGCCTGGGAAGAAGCATGGCTATATCCGGTATAAGACAGATCAGAACCAGGATAAGGAACATGGGAAAGAGGATGATGGCCACATCCTTGAGCACCTTCTTCACTTCCATCTCTCCCACACGGGCGGCGATCAGAAGACACATGCCGTAGGGGGGTGTTACCAGACCGAAGGCCAGGGACACGACGCCGATGATGGAGAAGTGTATGGGGTGGATACCCGCCTGCTGGGCGATGGGGTAGAGGACTCCTCCCATAATGATGATGGCCGGTATGGCATCGATAAAAAGGCCTATCACCAGGAAGAGCAGGGCGATGAGCAGGGTGACTCCCGTGGTGCCCACATGGGCCGAAGCGATCAGGGATACAAGGGCCTGGGGCACCTCGTTGTAGGCCAGAAGCCAGCTGAAGGCGGAAGCGGTTCCCACACAGAACAGGGAGATCCCCGTCAGTCTGGCTGTTTCACTTAAGATCGTGGTCAGATTTCCGAGGGTGATGCTCTTGTTGGCAAAGCCCAGGGCCAGGGTATAGAGAACGGCGATAGCCGAGGCCTCGGTAGGGGTAAACCAGCCGAAGGTGATTCCTCCCAGGATTATAAGGGGAGTCATCAGACCGGGAATGGCGATGAGCAGAGCCTTTAAGAAGTCCATAAAGCTGGATTTGTCATAGATGGGGTAGTTGAATTTTCTGGCATAGACATACACGGTGATCATCATGGAAAGACCCAGGAGGATTCCGGGAATGATGCCCGCCAGGAAGAGGGATCCAACGGAGATGGACATGGTGCCGCCCCAGATAAGCATCAGGATGCTGGGAGGAATGATAACGCCCATAACAGAAGAACAGGCGGTAATGGCGATGGAAAAGCGCCGGTCATACCCCTGATTGACCATCTCGGGGATGAGCAGCTTGCCTATTCCCGCCGCGTCGGCGGTGGAGGAGCCGGAAACACCGGCGAAAAGCATGCTGACGAAAACATTCACGTGCCCCAGCCCGCCGGGCAGATGACCCACCGATGTCTGGGAGAGCTTCATCAGCTTACCGGTCACCCCGCTGACATTCATCAGACTGGCGGCCAGCAGAAAGAAGGGGACCGACAGGAGGAGAAAGGAGTTGTAGGAAATATAGACCCTGTCAATCAATGCGAACAGAGAGACTGTGTCCGTCAGAAGGATGACGGGAATACAGGAGAGGCCCAGGGCGAAGGCCACGGGGACCCGGGCGAACACGAGAATTAGAAATACACCGAAAAGAATCATTGCTATATGTATGGATGCCATGGTTATGCCCTCATTTTCCTGATCTGGGATACTACGGATTCAAAGATAAAAATCAGGGACAGAAGGCCGAATACGGGAATGGCGCTTCCCACCCAGAACATGGAGACCTGGGCTATATCAGAGATATCCCAGTACATGCCCATGGCGTACTTGTAGCCCCTGTAGGTGAATATGGCCGCAAAGATAAAAACGCCAAGGGCGATCAGGAGCTCCCAAATGCCGGCGGCGATCTTAGAATCGGGTTCCCTGATCAGGCTGACGGTGAAGTGAGAGTTCTCTTTGACTCCGATGGCAGCTCCGATGAAAATCATCCAGATCAGGACAAAGCGGGCGATCTCTTCGGTCCAGAGCATATGGGGCATAAAGGGGAGAAGTCTGGCCAGAACCTGCAGGGTCACAAGGATAAGCAGGGCGGCCAGAAGGGTTGTCTGCAGATGAACCAGGCACCTGTAGAGGGTGTGAATTACTCTTTTCGGCTGGGAGGCCTGGGCCTCTAATATTATATCTGACATAGTATTCCTTAAATGGCAAAAGGCCCTGAACAGTTCAGGGCCCGGTTTTACATAATGTGATTACTGAATTTTCTGGATACCGGCGTAGAGCTCGGTGAATCCGGCTTCTTCAACATACTCGAGCAGAGCGGGGGTGGCTCTTTTCTTGAACTCGGCCTTGTCGGCATCGGAGAACTCGTGGAAAGAGGCAAGGCCTTCGGCTTCCAGTTTTTCTCTGACGACAACGGCCTGCTCCAGTTCCAGCTGTGAACCATACTCTCCGGCTTCCTTTCCGGCCTTCAGGATAGCGGCCTGAACGGTGGGGGAGAACTTCTGGAAGGTCTTTTCAGACATGAAGATGGGGCGAACGGTCAGGGAGTGCTCGTTGGTGGTGTACTGGGGAGCGACTTCGAAGAATCTCATCTGATCATAGCTGACAACTTCGTTTTCAAGGCCCTGGATAACGCCGGTCTGAATAGCGCTGTATACTTCGTCGTAAGCGATAACGGAGGGCTGGGCTCCGACGGCGTCGAAAACCTTGGCCCAGATGGGAGCGCCCTGTACTCTCAGTTTGAATCCCTGGAGTTCTTCCATATTGCTGATGGGGTAGTTGGAGATGATGCTCCGGCTGGCTCCGCCGGCGTAACCGATCATGCGGATCTTGGCTCTTTTGACAACATCGTCACCGATCTGCTGAAAAAGATCGCTGTCCAGGACTCTGTTTCTGTGATCAATATCCTTGAACAGAAGGGGCATGTCGACGATGGCGATGCTGGGAACCCTCTGGGCGATGTTGGCGGGGGCCAGGATGGCCAGATCCACGGACTCTCCCTGGCTCATGAAGCGGAAGTAGTCGGTTTCGATTCCCAAAGACTTGTTAAGAGCATACTTCACTTCGATGGTGACTTCGTCCTGATACTTGTTTACCAGCTCTTCAAATTTGAAGTAGGACTGGGTAAAGGGGTGGTTCTCATCGAACATGGAGGCGGCGGTGATTTTTACGACCTTTTTTTCACCGCTTGCGGAATCGCTCTGGCCTTCGGCAAACGCCATGGTTCCGGCACAGAACAGGCCCGCGCTCAGAAGCAGCATCAATACAGATTTACTAAGATTCTTCATTTTGAATGTCATTACATTCCTCCCTGGGGTTTGTAGACGTCGAAGCAGGGTTTTCATAGATGTGAAGCTATGTAAACGGCATGTCTAAATACGAATCGAAAGTTCGTAATATGAAACGATGTTTCGACCTGCTTATTGTAAGGGCAGTTTTTTTTATCTGTCAACATAAATTTCATAATTTGATAAACGATTACTGATTATGGAATTTTGTTTCTTAATTTCAAACACAGACTGAGTGATACGGCTGTAACGCTGAAAGAGTCAGTAAACAATGTTCAGGGAAGAGAAGAGGGACGGGTCTTCTGGAAGGGGCAGTCTTTGTACAGGTGAAGAGGCGGGAGTCTGACCGCCGGCGCAGGTCATGCCGGCGGTGATTTCAATCAGAGAAAGAGATATCTACTTTGGAAATTCAAAAAAATAGGAGGGCGTGGACGGCGCTTCGGGCATATAGCCCATATTCAGGGATATCTTGTGACCCGTTTCCTTGAGGCGTTCCAGTATTTCACTTTCCAGGATCTCCTTCGAGATATTGCTCACCGGACAGGAGACGGAAATGGCGGCCACACACTGTGAGTGAAGATTCAGGATGGGGACGGCTATGCACTGCAGTCCCAGAACATGCTCTTCGTTGTCTATGGCATAGCCCTGGTCTTTGACGGTCGCAAGTTCTTCCAGATATGTCTTTCTGTCCGTTATGCTGTTTTTGGTCAGCGGGCGCATCTCTGTGTGTTCAAGAACGTTCTCTCTGGCTCCTCTTTCCAGAAACGCCAGGAGGACCTTGCCCGCCGCCGTGGTATACACGTCGGTCCTGTGACCTATGTAGGAGGAGCAGGTCAGGGCTCCCGGCTGGTGGTTCACATCCACCTTGTCCACGTAAACCACCTCGTTCTGATCCAGTACAAGCATATGGACCGTTTCGCTCAGAGCTCTGCTCAACTCTTCAAGCTGGTAGTGCCCTCTCTCGCGGACATTCAGACGTTGAAGATAGGATTGGCCGGCGCGAACCAGGGCCAGACCGATATCGTATCTCCGGCTTTCCTCGTCTTTCTGCAGATACCCGAATTCCGTCAGAGTCTTCATATGGTGATGGAGGGAGGACTTGTTCAGTTGAAGCAGCTCTGCAATCTCCTTGATGCTCATGGGCCTGTTGGCTCTTTGTATGGTTTCGATAATGGCTATGGCCTTACCGATGGTATTCAGTTTTTCTTTTGTGTCACTCATATATAATTTCATATTACGAAATATAGGTTGCCGTCAAGAAATATTTTTCAGAACAGCCCCGATTTCTCCTTGACAAGTCTGAAAAACAGGTATTATTATCACTTCCATATGAAATAAGGTTTCTAAATAAGAAACGAAAGGTGATAATATGAATCATAGGTTCTTATGTGAAGAAGCTGTCAGGATGCTTGTTCCTTCCATCGAGAAGCTTCTGAGCGAGAAGGCTAAGAGAAAAGATATGCACATCGTCATCATGGATCCCTGTCTCAAGCCCTGGGAGGCTAGCTTTGAGGATGCTGTTCTCTATGAGTACTCCTTTACGCCGGAATCGGTCTGGGGAAATCCCTATGATGAGCTTGCCAGAGCCAAGGCCGCACAGGCCTGGCGGGAGGGCCGGAGCAACAGAGCGTTGTTTCAGAGCGCTCCTGCTCTGATCCGGGATGGAGATGTCGCCTTCTACGGCTCATTTGAGTATGAGGGAGTGATTGTCGCGGCCAGTGGTGTGGAAGCCTGGTTCGATGTTCTTATTTCCGGGTGGATCGCTATGGCCGTACAGCAGCTGGCACAGGCTGAGCTTCAGGTGTTCAAACAGGAGAATCCCGCGAGCCGTTATATCGGCTGAGCCTTATGAAGAGTAAATCACCGAGGCTCCGCCGGAGCTTCGGAAAAATATTAGGAGTATTTTATGAAAAAGATGGCTATCGCACTGATCACTGTTTTTCTTTTCAGCGGTTTGGCTTTTGCAGAAGGACAGGGAGATTCATCTTCTTCCTTTCCCGAGAAGGATCTGACGCTGATCGTTCCCTGGTCTGCCGGTGGAGGAACCGACACCATCGCCAGAGCCCTTGTCAAGAATGCCAAGGAGTACATCGGTGTAAACGTTAATGTTGTGAATAAGACCGGCGGCCAGGGTGTCGTCGGTATGGGCGCCGCTTCTGCCGCCCGGGCTGACGGATATACGGTGGGTATGATCACCTTCGGTTTGAGTACATACAATCTTATGGGGCTGGCTGATCTGAGCTACCGCGACTTTGAGCTTCTGCAGCTGCTGAACCAGAGTGCCGCCGTCCTTTACGTCAAAGCCGATTCCAGGTTCGATACCCTGAAAGATCTGATTGCATTTGCAAAGGCCAATCCCGGACAGGTTTCCATGGGACACACCGGAGCCGGCGGGGACAAGCACCTTTCCGCCGCCTCTCTGGCGACCGAACTGGGTGTTGAGTTCAACTACGTCCCTTTCGACGGTGCCGCACCCGCCCGTTCCGCCGTTCTCGGAGGACACGTTGATGTAGCGGTCGCCGGTATTGCCGAAATCAAACAGCTTTATGAAGCCGGTGAAGTGAAGGTCCTTTCTGTAAACAATGTGGTTGAGGAAGCTGCCTTTCCCGAGATCCCCACTGTTGTAGAAGCCGGTTACGACATTTCCGCTCCCGTTCTGGACTGGAGAGGTCTGGCCCTTCCCAAGGGCGTACCCGCGGAAAGAGTCGAATTCCTTGAAGTGGGATTCAAGAAGATGTTTGACGATCCCGAGTTCAGAGCCTTCTGTGAAGAAGTCGGCCTGAACCTGGTTTACAAAGATTCCAGGGGCTATGAAGAGTTCCTTTCCAACATGGAAAAGGTTCTTGAGCCCACTCTTGAGTCTGTAGGTCTGCTGAAATAAGCATTTAGGGACCGTCTGAATCCTGCTGAAGGATTCAGATGCTGGTGTAATTAAGACCCGGCCCACGGGCCGGGTTTGTTCTGCGGAGAGTTATCCGCAGATCAATGAGGAGTTTTAATATTATGAACAGTAAACGGATCGATATATCCGTAGGCGCTGCTCTTTCTGTGTTCAGCACGGCAGTTTTTCTCTATGCCAACCAGTACAAAGGGAAAGGGGTCAGCGAGTACGGACCTAATTTTTTTCCCCAGGTCATGGCTGTCCTTTTATTCATTACCTCTATTCTGCTGATTGTGAATGCCGTCAGGGGGAAATCACAGACCGATCTTGAGGGCATTCATCTTACCGGATTGATCAGATCAGGCGTCTCCATTGCTATTTCCATTGTTTATCTGATTATCATGCAGTTCCTCGGTTTTTTTCTTTCAACCGTAATCTTTCTTTATGTAATGATGACCTATCTCG
The DNA here is from genome assembly GCA_963556075.3 of Oceanispirochaeta sp. Classification (GTDB taxonomy): domain Bacteria; phylum Spirochaetota; class Spirochaetia; order DSM-2461; family DSM-2461; genus Oceanispirochaeta. Next base: position 2,842,556 of record CAUVYB020000002.1, read on the forward strand.
GACAGAAGGGGCAGCTGAAACGAATCATCAGCACCCTCGCGGTGTCCGTCGTTATATATGCCATATTCAATAACTTCCTGAAGATCCCCATGCCCGAGGGACTCTTTCAGAGGCTTTTTTAAGGAGGCCCTTACATGGAAAGCTTTATGCACTTGATGACGGCCTTTGAGTCGATACTGACCAATCCTATCAGTCTTCTGTTTGTGACCATCGGCGTTACCGCCGGTATTATCCTGGGCTCCCTTCCCGGCCTGACGGCTACCATGGGATGCGCCCTCCTGATTCCCTTTACCTTCAGCCTGCCTCCCATTCAGGGACTGGTTATGCTGATGGGAATCTTTTCCGGAGGAATCTATGGGGGCTCCATCTCCGGAATTCTGATCAGAACCCCCGGTACACCGGCGGCCGCGGCCACACTGCTGGACGGCCATCCCCTCTCTCAGAAGGGAGAAGCGGGAAAGGCCATCGGAATCGCGACCATCGCCTCTTTCGTGGGAGGAACCGTAGGGGCTCTGATCATGTCTTTTCTTTCTCCCCAGATCGCCAAATTCGGCCTGAGGTTCGGTCCTCCCGAATTCTTCGCCCTGGCGATTTTCGGTCTCTCCATGATCGTATCCATCTCAGGAAAGTCCATCCTGAAGGGATTTATCTCCGCCATCGTAGGACTTATCATCGCTACAATCGGCTTTGATCCCCTTTCAGGGGTACCCCGATTCCATTTCGGAAATCCCAACCTTCTGGGAGGGGTCGAGTTTATCCCCGCTTTGATCGGACTCTTCGGTTTTGCCCAGGTCTTCCGGAATGTGGAGAAGATGGAGATTATTCCCCATGTCAAATCAAAGGTCGGTAAGATCCTGCCTGGAAGGAAAGAGACCCTCAAGCTTCTGCCCACAATGATTAAATCCGGCGCCATGGGGACCTTCATCGGATCCGTTCCCGGACTGGGATGCGACGTGGCGGCCTTTGTAGCCTATGGAGAGGCGAAGAGAAGCTCAAAAACTCCCGAGGAGTTCGGAAAGGGCTCCCTTGTCGGAATTGCGGCCCCCGAAGCGGCCAATAACGGGGGGACCGGAGGGGCCATGATCCCCATGCTGACCCTGGGGATTCCCGGTGATGCGGTTACCGCCGTTCTGCTGGGCGCCCTGACCATCCACGGTCTTCAGCCGGGGCCTCTTCTGTTCAGGGATCATATCGATATCGTGTTCCCCATCTTTGCCGGTATGATTCTCTGTCAGCTGGCCCTCCTGGTGATCGGACTCAGCGGTGCAAGGCTTTTTGCCAAACTGATCAATATCGACCGTAGGATCCTGACGCCGGTTATCTTTCTTCTCTGTATCATGGGCTCCTATTCCATGAGGTTCAGCTTTTTTGATGTGGGACTGGCTCTTGTTATCGGCATCCTCGCCTACTTTATGGAATACGGCGGTTTTACAATCTCTCCCATCCTTCTGGCCCTGATTCTCGGACCCATGGCCGAACAGAATATGAGGCGATCTCTGATGCTCAGCCATGGGGATCCCATGATCTTTCTGACAAGACCCATCTCCGTGACCTTTCTGATTCTGACCGTGTTTATTACGATCACCAGCTACAGGAAAATCAGGCAGCTTCAGGAGAGGGAAGCCGCACTGCTCGACGGTGCCGAAGCGAACTCTGAATAATATTATAAAGGAATAAAACTATGATGAATTTTATGTGGAACTTCCCCACCAAACTGAACTACGGGGAGGGCAATCTGGCAAAGGTCGGGGAGCTGACCAAAACGATGGGAAAAAAGGCCTTTGTCTGTTCCTACGCCCAGCCCGGCAAGGGCGTCTGGGTCGTTGAAGAAACGTTGAAATCCCTGGATGAAGCGGGAATCGATTATGTCCTTTATGACAGCATCGAACCCAATCCCCGGGTGAAAACCATCGATGCGGGGGTTAAGGTCTTTAGGGATGAAGGCTGCGACTACCTGATCGCCGTAGGCGGCGGGAGCGTTATTGATGCGGGAAAGTACATCTCAGCCACGGCCTTCAGCGGAGGTTCCTGCTGGGACTATGTCATCCTGAAAGAACGGAAAGAGAAGCTCTACACCGGTGCCTATCCCATCATTGCCGTGCCCACCGTTGCCGCTTCGGGATCCGAGGCCAATGCGGGCGGCGTTATCACCAACTGGGATACCAACGAAAAGAGCTTCTGCCGCTCGGAGTACAGAATTCCCCAGATGGCCATCATCGATCCCAAGGTTTTCGCCTCTCTGCCAGAGCACATCACCATCGACAGTTCCGTGGATATCTTCTCCCATCTTATAGAGCACTATCTGTCCAGTGATGCCGAATCCGAAATCGCCGACAGGATGACCGAGGGGATGATCCTGACGGTCAGGGAGATGCTGGGACGGGTTCTTGAAAATCCGGAGGATCTGGAAGCCCGCGGACAGCTCTCTCTGTGTTCCATACTGGGATGGTCCGGTCTCCAGGCAATAGGTCGGACCGGCTCCATTCCCATCCATTTTATTGAGCACCAGCTGAGCGGCCACTTCGACATCAGCCATGGAAAGGGAATCGCCATCATCATTCCCCACTATCTCAGATACTTTGTGGAGGCGAAACCCGGCCGCTGGGCGAAGCTGGCAAGACGCTGTTTTGATGTCAATGAAACGGATGACGGGAAGGCCGCCGCAGCTCTCGCGGAGAAGGTGGAAGAGTGGTTCCGCTCCGTCAACAGTTATCACACCCTGACCAGCGTGGGAATCGGGGGAGAACACAACGAGATGCTGGCCGACGATATTATCAGAATGTACGGAACCCTGGACGGGGAAAAGGTGCCCGGCGCCAGACCCATGTCCAGAGAGGATATTCTGAATGTTCTCAATGCCTGTGTGTAATAAAAGCTCCTTATAGCTTTGGTATATTTTAAAGTCCCCGGTCCCGGCGCTCCTCACAAGGTGGCGGGACCGGGGCAATTTTTTTCTACTTATTCGCATATACGGAATATATGCGAATAAGTGAAATTGTATTGTCTGTATATTTTTATTGTGCTATTGTTAATGCAAGGTTTTATCATGAAAAAGAACAGATCTGTTGTCCGTGCCGTCAGAATCCTCGAGCTCCTCGCCAATGAATCGAAGGGCCTCTCTCTTTCCGAAGTGGCAGCGAGAGTCGATATCCCCATCACCAGCGCTAATGATATTATCAAGGCTCTCCTTGATGAAGAGATGATAGAGCTGATCGATGAGCGGAGCAAGATCTACGGCATCGGGGTAAAGGCTTTTTTTATAGGCAACACCTTTATAAAGAATACATCCCTTGTGGACAAGGCAAAGGATGCGATTGAAAAGCTGAGTCATCAGACCAAAAAAACCGTCTTTCTGGGTAAAGAGATAAACGGAAAAATCACCTATATCTATAAATACGAGCCCAAGGAGACCCTGGTCGCCACCTGTGCCATCGGCAGCAGAACCAGTCTGCACTGTACATCCCTGGGGAAGTCTTTTCTGGCCTTTAATGACGGTCTGCTGGAGTCCCTGAAAGGGCGGGAACTTTTGAGAAGCACAGATTCTACGATCACGGACTACGACAAGCTTCTGGATGAGATCAGGCAGGTCCGTATCAAGGGTTACGCTGTTGACGACAGGGAACAGAATGATCATTTACTCTGCATCGGAGCACCCGTTTTCGATAACCATAACAATGTGATTGCCGCGGTCAGTATTAGCGGTCTCTACAAGGGAGATGAGAATATTCCCGAGACCGGTGAGCTTGTGAAGCAGACGGCTTTTTCTATTTCCCGTTCACTGGGATATCGCTGAGTCAGGGGTGAAAGACGGCCCTGAGGGTCTTCTTATACATTAAACCGAAACAGATACGGAAATGCGAAATTGAAAGGGGGAGGATGATTTGAAGGATTTCATTTTTATCGATCAGGATATGGATGCTCTCAAGGCCGGTTTGACAAAGGCAAAAGATGCCGTTTTCAAGCGTCTGATCGATCAAAGCGAAAACTATTTCGGAGAGGATCTTCCCGAAGAGCATCCTCCCAGAAGTACTACTTATATGGGAATGGCCATTGCCAATCTCTCCCTTGCCTATGTTCTGACGAAGGAAGCAAGGTATCTGAACGAGGCAAAACGCTGGATCAGTCGCTGCCTCTCCTATCCCCACTGGGGCAATGCCTTCCTTGTGGATGTGGATCTCTCGGCCGCCTGGATACTTTTCGGCTTCGCCCTGGCCTACGACTGGCTTCGTGAGAGCTTCAGCTCTGATGAAAAGAGGGCCATGAAGGAGAAGATTATTCTGCAGGGATCCCGGATGTACAACTTCAAGGTTGGGACAGAGGGCTCCGGCTGGTCCACCAACTATTGGCAGAATCACAACTGGATCAATATGACTGGTCTGGCCTCTGCCGGATATGCTCTAATTAACGAAGCCTCCCGGGCGGACGATCCTGATGCTGTCACCGGACGGGCATGGACGGAGTGCGCCAAAGAAAACTTCGATACGGTTTATTCCGTACTTTCAGAAGATGGAAGTGACTATGAGGGGGTCGTCTACTGGCGGTACGGAGCCATGTGGCTCTTTGTCTATGCCCATTTACTGAAGGAGCGGGAGGGGATTGACTACTTTAAAACCTGCTCCTTCCTGAAGGAAACCTTTTTCTACCGTCTCTATCAGGCGGCGCCCAATCTGGAAGAACAGATGAACTTCGGAGACGCCCATGACAGGATAAGCGGTCATTCCACCGCCATCTATTATAAGACCGCTGCGGAATATGGTAACGGCCATGCCCAGAAACTGGGAAACCTGGTCCGCGATGAGTTTCTGATGAAAGAGGCCGAATCAAAGGTTAAACCCGGCATCCTGCCCGAGTGCTTTTTCGAGATGCTTTTTTATGATGAGTCCGTGGAGGAAGAGGAGTTCTCCTCCCTGCCTCTGAGCAGATATTTCGATGATCTGGGACTGTTCGTCAGACGCTCCTCCTGGGAAAGAGACGCCGATTTGTTCACATTCAAATGCTCTCATCCCGGAGGGAAGAAACAGTGGGATCTGCTTTGGAAGCTTAAAGAAGAAAAGGGGTATAACTGCTTCGGCCTTTCTCATCAGCATCCCGACAATAACTCCTTTCTGTTTCACTCAAAAGGGGAGTATATCGCCATCGATGACGGATACAACAGAAATGTCCGTGCTTCGGATCACAATGTTGTCCTTGTGGATGGCATGGGCTACGAGGATGAAGGACAGAACAATATCTGGAAGACTTATACCAGGGATATGATCGGGGATATTCTGAACTTCATTATCCGGGACGACCTGAATTACCTGGTCGGTGAGACCGCTCCGGTCTACCGGAAAGATCTGAATCTGACTAGCTTTAAACGGCATGTGATCAATACGGGAAAGTCCTGGTACCTGCTGCTGGATGAGCTTTCAAGCCGAGATGAGCACATCTATACCTGGCAGATGTTCAGCGATTACTATCCCGATTTCATGAAAGATCACTACAGATACAGGATAGGGAAAGCGGATGTCGCTCTTTATCACTACTCGGATGCACCTACTGTATCGGATCTGAAAGAGAATACGGTCCGTGCGGTCATGACGACCCAGGAGCCCGACAAGTTTACGGAAAACCATATGAAGGGCCTGTGCATCAGCAATCGGGACAAGCTGAAAGAGGTCAGTTTTATATCAGTGATAGTCCCTGATGGTGACAGCTGTCTTATCGAGAAAATTGAGATCGATGGAGCCTATGGGGTTGTGATCAAAGACGGTCATCAGGGATCTTTTGAGACCATCCTCTATTCCCGCCGGGGAGAGTTCCGCTACAAAAATCGGTTTATCTCTGCTTCTGTGGCCCTTATCAGAGAAGATCACAGCGGCATTCAAGGCGTGAATACTCTTTCAGTCCCTTGAACCGAAAAATGATGGAATCTAAATGAACAGGAGATAGATTATGGAACTTAGAAACTACTTCTCAGGCGATGAAATCGCCCTGGAGGATCTCGGAGGCGGAGTCAAGAGAAAAATCACCGCCTGTCACGACAATCTTATGTGTGTGGAAGTGCACTTTGAAAAGGGGGCCGTGGGGGCCATGCACAGTCATCCCCACGAGCAGATCACCTATATCATCTCGGGTGAGTTCGAGTTCAACATCGGAGGGGATAAGAAAATTCTGAAGGCGGGTGACTCCACCTTCAAACAGCCTGATATCGAGCATGGGGCGGTCTGTCTGAAGGCCGGAGTCCTGCTGGATATCTTCACGCCCTGCAGGGAAGACTTCCTGAAGTAAAACATCAATAAAATATTGCTGGGAGGCAAAATTATGAGTAAGTACGCAATGATCACCGGTGGTACCGGTGGAATCGGAAGGGCCGTAGCCAAGGCCCTTGGAACGGCAGGATATGAGATTATCCTCAATGGTATTGATGAGGCTCAGGCAAAAGAAGCCGTGGATGAACTGGAAGGCATGGGCATCAAAGTGGATCTGTACATCTACGATGTCTGTGATGAAAAGGCCGTTCTGGCCGCCTTTGAAAAGATCCGCGCCAAGTATGACAAACTGGATGTTCTGATCAATAACGCCGGAGGTCTTGCCGGCAGAAGCCGCTTCGAAGAGATGGAAACCTCCTTTTTCAGAAAAGTTATGGCTCTGAACCTGGACAGTGTTTTCTTTCACTCCCGCTCGGCCATCCCCATGCTGAAGAAATCCGATGATGCGTCCATCATTACCTACAGCTCCAACGCCGCCTGGAATGCCGGAGGCCCCGGGGCCGGAGTCTACGGAACATCCAAGGCCGCCGTGACCACCCTGACCAGAGCCCTGGCCAAGGACCTTGCCGAATACGGCATCAGGGTCAACGGCGTTTCCCCCGGTACCATCGACACCCCTTTCCATGACGGCATCAGAAAGACCAAGCCCGAGGTCTTCGCTTCCTGGAAAAACAATATCCTGATGAAGAGGCTGGGACAGCCCGAAGAGGTCGCCAAAGTGATCGATTTTCTGGTCAGTGACAAGGCGTCCTTCCTGACCGGTGAAATCATTCAGGTGAACGGAGGTCAGGACTTCCTCTAGGCCCTGAGTTTATGAAGGCGGTTCTGCCTCTCCATAAGAGGGGCAGAGCTGTTTTCAGTGGCTGTTCTGTCTGAAATTGCTCGGGCTGAGATCGGTCATTCTTCTGAAGAATTTGGAAAAGCTCCAGATGTCGTGAAATCCGAGCTGAAACGATATTTCCGAGATAGACAGGTCGGAAAGGAGGAGCAGTGTTTTGGCATGTTTGATTCTTTCCATATCCAGGAAGGGTTTCAGAGAATATCCTGTCTCTTCCTTGAGCTTTTTGGACAGGTGGGGGCGGCTGAGGCTCATCTTCTCCGCTATTTCGTCCACCGTGGGAAAGTAGCCGTCGGTAAGCTGTACAAGGTTTCTGATATGGTCGGCCATGGACAGGTTTTTGATCTCCCTGTCGTATAATAGCTCTATTTCAAGGAGTGTCTTGAGCGCATTCTGGATATGAACGGAAACCTGTTCCCTGTCCAGTCGGTCAGAGGACATGAACTCGACGATGTAGTGATTCATGGGAGCCGTATTGCTGGCGTCGCTGAAAAGAAGAGGCCTGTTAAAGGTTTTTTCGCTTTCGCAATTGAACTTGAAGGAGTAATACTCCGTAATCCTGCGGTCATAGTTGAAGCTGTGCCTGATGCCGGGAGGTATGATGAGGACTTTCTGCTTATCCAGCAGAATATTCTGGTCTTCGAAGCAAGCGGTCACACTGCCGTCCACGATGAACTCGGCCTGCCAGTAATCATGGAAATGCTGATCTCCGTGAACCTGATCGTTTCTGATTCCGTGCTCCCAGTACAGGAGATTCATATCCAGGGAGGGGATGGTGACCCGGTGTCCTGTCAGATCAAAACGGTCATATTGCATTTTGGTAAATTCCAATCCTTTTTCGGCATTGTCGATTCCCAGTTTCACCCTGATAATACAGTAAATTGCTTTTCCGAACAAGAAATACTTTGGTTTCGCATGATCCGGGTTAAGGATTTTTGCTTTTTTTATATTTATATAACCGAATGCTATACGTAAAAGCGTAAAACAGGAAAAGCTTGTTTAACACTTCATAAGGGGAGAGTCACAATGAAAATCAAAGAGGTAAAGGTCTTCGTCACCTGTCCGGGCCGGAACTTCGTAACCCTGAAAATAATTACGGATAAGGGATTGTACGGCCTGGGGGACGCCACCGTTAACGGCCGGGAAATGGCGGTGGCATCCTATCTGAAGGATCATGTCGCTCCCTGTCTGATCGGACGGGATCCTCATGAAATAGAGGATATCTGGCAGTATTTCTACAAGGGCGTCTACTGGAGAAAAGGGGCGATCAATATGGCCGCCATCGGTGCGGTGGATATGGCTCTCTGGGATATCAAGGGAAAAGCCCTGGGAGCACCGGTCTATCAGCTTCTGGGCGGGAAAAGCCGCAGAGCCGTAACCCTTTATGCCCATGCCAATGGCAACGATGTCAATGAGTGTCTGGATAATCTTGAAGACCTGAAGGAGAAGGGCTTCAAGGCCGTTCGGCTCCAGAGCGCCATACCCGGGCTTGACGGTTCCTATGGCGTTCTGGGTAAGAAGAAGGATTATTTTGAGCTTCAGAACGACCGGCCCCTGCCCCCTGAACTGCCCTGGTCCACAGGAAAGTATTTCAATATGATTCCCGAGCTTTTTGAGGGCGCCCGGAAGAGGGTGGGGAATGACGTGGACCTGCTCCACGATGTCCACAGCCGGCTGACCCCCATTGAGGCGGGAAGACTGGGCAAGATGCTGGAACCCTATAATCTGCTCTTCCTCGAGGATGCGGTAGCCGCAGAAAACCAGAGGAGTTATGAGATCGTCAGGCAGCATACGACGACCCCCATGGCCATCGGTGAGATTTACAACACCATCTGGGACTGCAAGGAGATGATTGAGAATCAGTGGATCGACTATATCCGCATGGCCGCAACCCATGCCGGCGGAATCACCGCTCTCAGACGGGTAGCCGACTTCGCCTCTCTCTATCATGTCCGCACGGCTCCCCATGGAGCTCCCGATCTCTCTCCCATCTGCTATGCCGCCCATATGCATGTGAATATCTGGGCTCCTAATTTCGGAATACAGGAGTTTGTGGGCTTCGGCACGGAGAAATCCGGCAGGGTGTTCAAATACGATATGGAGTTGAAAGACGGCATGGTTTATGTGGGCGAAAGTCCCGGCCTGGGAGTGGATTTCGATGAGGATGAGGCTGCGAAATATCCCTACAACAGGTCCTATCTGCCTGTCAGCCGCCTGGAAGACGGAACACTGTGGAGCTGGTAGGGACAGGGTCCCGCCGGTTTATAAATAGTAAGCACATTGAGGAATCAAGAGGTTTAAAGTGAATAGAAAATTCGGAAAGACAGATCTGATGACAAGTCCCGTTGTATACGGATGTATGGGGGGCGCAGGAGCCTTCGGTCCCCAGGAAGAGAAAGACTCTATAGAAGCCCTTCAGGGAGCCTTCGATGCGGGAATCAACTTCTTCGATACCGCTGAGGCTTACGGCGCCGGTTATTCGGAACAGTTGTTGAGCAAGGCTTTGAAACATAAGAGACAGGAGATGGTCATCTCCAGCAAGGTGAACAAGGAACATCTGAGTCCTTCTGACATCATGGAGGCTTGTGAGAGGAGTCTGAAGAATCTGGATACCGACTATCTGGACCTCTATCTTCTGCACTGGCCCAACAGGGACGTTCCTCTTGCCGACAGCATCGGGGCCCTGAAGAAACTGCAGGAGCAGGGTAAAATCCGCTATTACGGCGTATCCAACTTCGGAAAGGAAGATCTGGGCGATGCCGTCGCCCTCGGAGATATCTGTGCTGATCAGGTGGCCTATCATCTGCTGTTCCGCTGTATCGAGTTCGAGGTGCAGCCCATCTGTGAAAAGAATGATATTCCCCTCATGTGCTACTCCTCCCTGATGCAGGGACTGCTGGCCGGCAAGTACAGAAAACTGGACGATTTTCCCGCAAACCGTGCCCGAACCCGTATGTTCGACCACCGCAAATGGGCAGAGATCGTACACAAGGAGAACGGCGCCGAAGAGGCCGGCCAGAAGGCTCTGGACAGAATCTGGGAGATTGTGGAAGAGACGGGACTGGCCATGGAGGAGCTGGCCGTGGGCTGGCTCAAGGCGCAGAAGGCCGTGGGCGGTGTCATCGTGGGAACCCGGAACGCCGAGCAGAGCCGCGGCCTGACAAAGCTGATGGATATCAAGCTGAGCTCTGATGTTCTGGCGGCCCTGAGCGAGGCCACCCTGGAGCTTCGGGATCAGCTGGGGACGGATATCGATATGTGGGGTAAGGGCAGAACCCGCTAATCCCTTTAGCAATGCACTTTACGGCCCCTGCAGGGGCCGGAAAAATATGGAGGAATTTATGAAAGCTTGTAAAATGAGGAATACCGTACTGGCTCTGGTAATGGTATTGGGTTGTCTTTTGAATCTGCAGGCCGCTGGTCAGCAGGATGAGTCCGGTGAAAAGCAGCAGACTCTCTCTTTTCTCACCTGGAGAGGGGATGATTCGGAAGGTTATGATGCGATCATCAGCGCTTTTGAAGAGAAATATCCCAACATTAAAGTTAATGTGGAATACCTGAAGGGCGGAACCACCTACGACGGTATCGTTACAACCCGTGGTATGGGAGGAGAGCTGGATTTCTATGCTGCTCAGCCCGGTGGACAGCTGGCTGCCTATGTGCAGTCCAATTATGCCCTTGATATCAGCGATCAGGAATTCATCCATCGCGTCTCTCCCGGTGCACTGGCCGCGGCAACCTATGACGGTGTCACCTATGGTGTGTCTCAGGCTATGAGTACCAATTGCGTTTTCTACAACAAGGAAATCTTTGCCGAATACGGTCTTTCCATTCCTAAAACCTGGGATGAGTTTATTGCTATCTGCGATACCCTGCAGGCCAATGGAGTGACTCCTCTGGTCGCCGGTCTCTCCCAGCACTACATTGCACAGAACTTCTATAAAATGATGGCTGCCCATATGATGCCCGAGGAATCCCCCGGTTTCTGGCAGGCCATTACCATGAAAGAGATGACACTCAATGATTCTCCTTTCCCCCGGATTCTCAAAGATATTCAGATGCTGTTCGACAAGGGTTACTATGTAGACGGTGTTGAAGGTGTGGACAAGCACGGTGCTGCCGCTCTTTTCGCACAGGGTAAAGTAGCCATGGACGTGGAAGGAACCTGGCGGACCAGTACCATTTCCAATGCGGAAGGCGCGCCCGATTTCGGTATGTTCTCTCTGCCCTATACCGGAAATCCCGATGAGATCACTCATGTGGTGGCTCCCAACCAGGCTCACCTGATTTTCCCCGGATCCAAGAATATCGATGCGGCCCTGAAGTTCTATGACTTTATGACCACCCCCGAGATGGCTTCCCTTTTTTCTAATCATACATCCCAGGTTCCTACTGTTAAGGGAACCAAGGTGGATTCTCCCATTCTTCAGATGGCTATGGATCTGATGAGCTCAACCCGTCCGGTTCTGGGCCCCAATCTGGCAAATACAAACAATGAGGTTCAGGATACTCTTTATCAAACCTTTACCAAAGTAGCTGTCGGTCAGGATACCGACGCTGTAATCAAAGAGATGCAGGCCAAGATCGACGGCATAGAGCGCTAGTATCGATTCTCTGATCAATCGACATTCCCGGAGGACCGGGTTCTCCGGGAGTGTTGTCACTAAAAGGATAGGATGATGAAATCATCAACAAAAGCTCTTTTAAAGAGGAATGCCGCTTATTATTTATTTCTGGCTTTCCCCCTGACCCTATATTTTGTTTTTTTTATCTACCCCAATGCACTGGCTCTTGTATGGAGTCTGTATAAGTGGGATGGAATGGCTCCCGAGATGGAGTTTGTCGGTCTGAAAAACTTTGTCGATCTTTTGACCAGAGAAGCAATATTCTTCACCGCCCTCAAAAATACATTTGTTTATACGATAATTCTGATGATTGGTTCGAATCTGATGGGGCTTATGATAGCCCTGCTGATCCATAGGTCTTCCACCATCAATAATATATTCAGGACGATTTTCTACCTTCCCGGCGTATTGGCGACAGTCGCCATCGCTTCCATGTGGACACTGGGAGTCTATAATCCGAACTTCGGAGTCTTGAACACCATGCTCCGGGCAATCGGGCTTGATGCTCTGGCCGTGCCATGGCTTGCCAATGAGAAGACGGCGCTGTTCAGTGTGGCGATTGTTCATGTCTGGCAGAATATGGGATTCAGTATGATCCTCTATATAGCCGGTCTACAGGAGATTCCTGAGGAACTTTATGAAGCCACGGCGATTGAAGGTGCCAGCGGCTGGCAGACCACCTGGCATGTAACATTGCCGCTGCTCAGAAGAGTCGCTTCGACTGTTATGGTTCTGGTACTGATCTTCGGTATGCGCTCCTTCGACCTGATATTCATTATGACCGAGGGTGGTTCCGCATTCGGAACCACCGAAGTCCTGACCACTCTGCTGTTCCGGCAGGGATTCACCTTTCGCAAGGTGGGATATTCCAATGCCATCGCTGTGGTTCTGCTTTTTGTGGTTGTTATGACTTCTTCGATTCAAAGAATCTTTCTGAAAGAAGATAAGGGGGGCCGGTAATGGACTACAGAAATACCCGAAGAAACAAGAATATTCTCAAATACGGTCTGCTCTGCCTTTTCGCACTGATTTTCATCTTTCCCGTCTGGCTGGTATTTATCAATTCTCTCAAGGCTGATTCAGCTATCTATACGAATCTCTTCGGTCTGCCCCGTAAGTTCCAGTTTGTGAATTATGTAGATGCCTGGGTGAAAGGAAAATTTTATCTCTACTATATGAATAGTATAGTCATCACTGCCGCATCTGTCGGATTCATCCTGATCTTTTCCACCCTTTCGGCATTCGCCCTCAGTCGGCGTGACCTGATCGGAAAACGGTTTATCAATATCCTGTTTATTATCGGGATTACCGTTCCCGTGCAGGTCAGCCTGATGCCTCTGTTTGTACTGATCAAAAATATGGGACTTTACAATTCGACAATGGGAGTTGTTCTGATCTTTATAGCATTCAGAATCTCCTTTGCCACTTTTATTGTTACCGGTTTTTTTGAAGGGATTCCCATTGAGCTGGAGGAAGCTGCGACTATAGACGGCGCATCATCTTTCGGTCTGTTCTCCAAAATCATAATGCCCCTGAGTAAATCAGCTATTTCAGCTGTGGCGATCTTTAATATCGTTTTCGTATGGAACAACTTCTGGTTTCCCCTGATCTTTCTGAGTTCTCAAAGTAAGAAAACCCTGCCTGTCGGCCTTCTGTCCTTTATGGGAGAGGAAACAATGGCATTCGGTAAACTGTTTGCGGGAATCATGATTCTGACTCTTCCGATTATTGTCGTATACCTTCTGCTTCAGAAGCATTTTGTCAAGGGAGTTACCGCGGGAGCCGTCAAGGGCTGACCCCTTTCGGGACGGCTCTTTCATTGAAGATAAAACAAAGGGAATCTCATGAATAAAAAAAACAGAGTTCTGGTCCTGGGATCCGGATTTGCCGGTCAGGGCCATGCCGAAGCGTTCAGAAGGGCCGGCGCCGAAGTGGTCGGCATGGTCAGCAGGACCGAAAAGGTTGTCCGGGAAGTGGCCGGCAGGATGAATATCCCCTATGCGGGTAGCGACTGGGAAAAGGCTCTTGAGGAGTGCAGACCGGATATCGTTTCCATAGCCACACCCGGAGGCGCTCATTTCGAGCCGGTCTGCCGGGCCCTGGAGGCGGGCTGTCATGTGTACAGCGACAAGCCCCTGGCCGAAACCGCCGAGAAGGCGGAAAAGATGTACCGTCTGGCGGTCGAAAAGGGTGTGAAAACCGCCTATGCCGCCTCGTACCGCTATATGCCGGCGGTGATCTATGCCAAAAGGCTGATTGCCGAAGGAGCTATCGGGACTCCTCTGGAAGCGGAGAGCAACTCCCACTTCCACCTGGATCCTCTGATTCCCCTGGGCTGGTCACACAGGATCGATCAGGGCGGCGGGAGACTGAACAACAATTTCACCCATCTTCTTTCCATCATGAATTATGTGCTGGGAGATCGGGTGACCGCCGTCAAGGGAGAGGTCCGCAGTGATATGTCCAGGGCTCCCGTTGTGAAAGGTGTGCACAACTTCACGGAAAGACGGAACTTTATACCCGATAATCCCGATGATCCGGATCTGGAGTGGGGGGAGGCTGACGCCGAGTGGTCCTATACGGTGCTGGCTCATATCGAGAGTGCTCTTGAGACAGAGCAGCCCGTATCCGTCGTCTTCCGTCACAGCGGTCTGCAGCCCCGGTTTCACGATGATCATCTGATCTTCTACGGCAGCGGGGGCGCTCTTTATATTCAGGGACACTACGGCGGCGGCAGGATTCACATCCTGAAGGGACGGGGAGAGTGGGAAGAGCTTGACATCCCCTCTGATATCGCCGCAGCCCAGCCGGATATCGAAGATGACACTTTGAGAAACTGGTCTATTCTGGCCGATCTGTTTGTAAAGGATATCAACGGCATGGATGTGGAGCCGTATCAGACCTTCTATGACGGTTGGCGGTATCAGAAGATCATTGAGCTTGTCAGGCGGAACGGAGACTGGACGGATCTCAGCCGGATCTTCGCTTCGTAACCGGCCGTCGCGCCTGGAAGAACGTCACCGGAAAAAGGGAAAATGAGATGAAAGAGAATAGAATCTCCTGTGATTTGGGAGTGATCGGACTGAGCAGCGCCGGAAAGAAGCTCATCCTGAATCTGAACGATCATGGCTCGGAATTGGTCCTTTTCAGCCGCAGTGCCGAGGTCTCCAGGTCCTTCCTCAAGCTTGAAGCCGCGGACCGCTCCGATCTATCCGCGGCGGCCTCCCTGGATGAGTTCATTCTGAGGATCAGGAAGCCCCGGCGAGTGCTTCTGATCCCTGAATCAAAGGATCTTGTTGACTACTATATCAATCAGCTTCTCCCTCTTCTGGAGAAGGGGGATGTGATCATCGACGGGAGCAGCCCCACTCCGGCAGACACGGAAAAAAGAGCTTCCTATCTGGCGGAGATGGGCGTTCTTTTCGCAGGTGTTTCATGTTCCCGCATCTCTGAGGGATTCGAGCCTCCTCTGGCCGACGGCAGTCACCCCGAGGCCCTGACTCTTATCCGGGAGCTGTTGAACCGATCCTCCTGTTAAGCCTTCACGGCGGAGGGAGGATCGGTTCCGGTCTTTCCCTTACTGGTCCAGACGAACCACACCTTTCTTAATGATTATGTTTCCAAACAGAGCCGATTCGCTGGTGGTAACCACCGCATAGGCCTGCTTCGCTCTGTCATAGAAATCATAGCGGGGCAGCCACTCTATGCAATCCGTTCTGCCTTCCCTTTTTTCGATGATCCTCCTGTACTCCTCCCACACGGGGGGAGTTCCATAGCCCTTCCGGCTGACCTCCATAAGGGTCACACAGCAGGGATTGATGTCATCCAGAGGGAAAAACTGAAGGATGTCATCCAGAAGGGCGGGAATCCCCAGGCCGTCGCAGCGGATGAGGTTCCGTGCGTGTGAGGCTCCGGGAAAATTCCCATCGCCGATAACCAGATCATCCAGATGTCCCATCTCCATCATTATTTTCAGCAGCTCCGGTGAAAAGCTGGGGGGGATATTCTTAAGCATTGTTCCGTCTCCTTTATTCCCGGGTTTCGTTCATGTATCCGCCGGATATGGCAGAGGTCGCCAGCTTCTTGAACACTCCCAGGATTCCCGGAGAGTCCGTTGTTCTGGGAGGCATCTCTTTCCTTCTGGCTTCAAAGTCAACATCCGGGGCATCCAGGCTGCGCTTAGGAATGTCAATGACGATACGATCTCCATCCTTGAGAAGTCCGATGTTTCCTCCCTCCGCCGCTTCGGGGGAGACATGGCCGATACAGGGCCCCTTACTGGCGCCGGAGAATCGTCCGTCAGTGATAATGGCTGTGGAGGAGACAAGTTCGGGATCGGCGCAGAGAGCTTCGGTGGTGTAGAACATTTCGGGCATACCGCTGCCCCTGGGCCCCGCATAGGAGATGATCACCACATCACCCTTATGAACCTCTCTGTTAAGAATGGCCTGACGGGCATCAAGTTCATTGTAAAAGACCCTGGCCTGGCCGGTAAAACGGTGCATCTTCTCGTCCATTCCCACGTACTTCACAACAGCTCCCTCCCCGGCGATGTTGCCCTTGAGAATGGCTATGGCTCCGTGGTCGTTCAGTCTTGTGATGACATCTGATTTCTTCAGTCTGAAGTTTGTGAGATAGGCTTCGGCCGCCTTCAGGCTGCCCCTCTTTTCCAGGTCTTTCAGGTTCTCTCCCAGGGTGCGTCCGGTTACGGTCATCACATCCAGATGAAGATGCTCTTTCAGCTCCAGCATCAGTGCCGGGACTCCTCCCGCATACCAGAATATATCCGTAGAGTACTGGCCGATGGGCCGTGTGTTCACCATAAAGGGAATCCGCCTCTGTATCTCATCCACTGTGTCCACATCAAAGGGAATTCCCGCTTCTCGGGCGATAGCCGGAAGGTGGAGCAGGGCATTGGTGGAGCCTCCGATGGCTCCGTGGATCACCAGGGCATTGTGAAGAGCCTTCTCCGTCAGGATATCTTTGACCCTGATGTTCTTTTCAAGAAGCTGAATGAGCAGGCTTCCCGCCTTCTTTGCCATATTCTGGATATTTGTGGATGAGGCGGGCATTACCGCGCTGTGGGGAAGCGCCAGACCCAGTGCTTCTCCCATGATCTGCATGGTCGCG
The DNA here is from genome assembly GCA_963556075.3 of Oceanispirochaeta sp. Taxonomy (GTDB): domain Bacteria; phylum Spirochaetota; class Spirochaetia; order DSM-2461; family DSM-2461; genus Oceanispirochaeta. Next base: position 2,859,400 of record CAUVYB020000002.1, read on the forward strand.
GCAGTTCCCATAAACTGGCAGGCCCCGCAGGTGGGGCAGGCGTCGGCCTGACAGGCCTTGAATTCGTTTTCGCTTATCTCGTTCTTTTTGTATCGGGCGTTCACGTTTCCGATCTGTTCAAGGGTGAATCCGTTCCCTCCTGTGGCCATCACTCCGCCGGGAACGAAAATGGCGGGCAGGTTCAGCCGGGCCATGGCCATAAGATGAGCCGGCACAGATTTATCGCAGGATGAGATGCAGACCATCCCTTCGAAGGCACTCGCCTTTGCGTGAATCTCAACCATTCCCGCAATCATCTCTCGGGATACCAGGGAATAGTTCATTCCCTCATGCCCCTGGGCGATTCCATCGCACATATCCGTTGTTGTATAGGAGGAGGGCTTGTGGCCCTTGAATTTGATCCCGTCAGAGGCCATGGCGACCAGCCGGTCCAGAGCAACACTGCCGGGATGACTGTCTCCGAAAGTGCTTTCCACGAGGATCTGCCGGCGGCGGAGGTCCTCTTCATTCCAGTGCATCCCCATGCGGAGTGCATCCATTTCGGGCGCAATTGTATTAATAGGCATATTTCTATCCTTAGGTTTTGAGTCTGATTGATCTGTTTCGGTTTCGATCTCCGCTTTTAGTCCGGAGCCTGTCCGGTGGAGCCGCGTTTCATCAGTTCCACGGGAATGGTTATCTTGAAATTATCCAGTTCGTCGTTTTGAATCTTGTTATGAAGCATCCAGACCGCCGTTCTGCTGATCATCTCCACATTACAGTTGATGGTCGTCAGGGGAGGGGAGAAGTACTGGGACTGGGATATGTTGTCAAATCCGGCAACACTGATGTCGTCGGGTACTTTCAGCCCCATCTCATTGATCACTCTGATGGCGCTGAGGGCCATCTCGTCATTGAAGGCGAACAACGCACTGGGCAGGTTCTCCCTGTTCTCTTTCAGTAGCTCCCTGGTTATCAGCAGGGCATCTTCGGCCGTCCAGTTGGAGGAACGGACTAAGCGTTCATCCAGGCGGATATTCTTCTCATCCAGGGCGATCTTCAATCCGGCAAATCGGAGGCTGCAGGAAGCATCCTCGTCCCGTCCTTTCAGGACAGCGATTTTCCTGTGCCCCAGTTCGGCCAGATGCCGTCCTATCAGGTATCCGCCCATGTAGTTGTCAGGGGTAATAAAAACGCCGTTACTATAGTCGTTGTTCACTGTGATGAAGGGAATGTTATGCTTATTCACATAGTCAAGGTGTCTTTTGTCCACTCCGTAGCTGGCAAAAATGATGCCCGCATAGCTGTGCTGTTTCAACAGATCTTCGATATCATCGTTCCCGCCGATAGTTGAGTAGATAGTCTTATAGCCCTTGTCCTTCAGTTCCTGTTCCAGATGAAAGAACATCTGTGAGTAGTAGGCCTGGCTGAGACGGTCCAGATCATTGGATGTTCTGGGAAGAAAGAAGAGGATCGTATCGCTGCTGCTGGCCTGGGAACTGTCTCTGGCGACTTTCTCCCGACTCACAACCCTGGCGCCGATTCCCTGCTGCTTAACCACAAGGCCGTCATTCACAAGGAGTTCGAGAGCTTTCCTGACGGTTGTACGCTCTACCGAATAGATCCTTCCCAATTCCTTTTCGGAAGGGATCAGTCCGTCCAGGGGATATTCGCCTTCGCCTATCCTGGCTGTCAGGTCCTCATAGACTTCCATGTAGCGGTATTTCTTTTTTGTTCTGTTGTCCATGGTCTTCAGCATTCCTTGAATGGTCTTTATATCTATAACAGCGATACTGCCTTCTATATTACCGGCTCATCTCAAATGCTTCAATCAATAGTTCTCTGCTTACCTCCCTGGGATTGCATGTAATATGTCCAGTGGTCCTGGCGATGGTTTCGAGCACCTCTTCCATATCGACTTTTTCGGGAAGGTAGGGGGATAGTGCTTCGGGAGCGCCGATGCGGGCTCTGATTTCCTTCACCTTTTCAATTCCGGCTTCGGCATTCTCTTTTTCACTTTTATCGGTAGAGGCGGCTCCCAGGGCCCTCGCTATATCGGCGTATTTCGAAAGGCAGCTCTCCTTATTGACCTCCATGGATGTGGGGAGCAGGATGGAGCAGGCATCGCCGTGAGGTATATTCAGCATAGCGCCGATGGGCTGGGCCATAATATGAGCAATGCCGATCCCCGCCGTCAGGGAGCATCCTCCGAAGTAGCTTCCCAGCATCATCTTCTTTCTGGCATCCAGGTCAGGAGCTTCGCTGCAGCAGTCGACAAGGCTTTCGCCTATCAGACGGACTGCCTGGAGGGAGTACATCTCGGAGAAGGTGTTTGCATTTCTGGATACATAGGACTCAATGGCATGGCTCAGAGCATCCATTCCCGTGGCCGCCGTGATTCTGCTGTTCAGTGACAGGGTCAATTCCGGATCCAGAATGACAATGTCGGCAATCATATTTGTATGATAGAGGCTCTTTTTGAGTTTGTTGTAGTTGTTTTTTACGACACTGACCTTTGTCGCTTCGGCTCCCGTTCCCGAGGTCGTGGGAATGGAAATAAGGAGGGGGCATATTTCGGTCACCTCTTTCTCGTTCATCTGATACTCTTCCACCATTCCGCCGTTTGTAGTGAGCATGCCTATCGCCTTTGCAGCATCCAGTACGCTTCCCCCTCCCAGAGCCACGACACAGTCGCACCCCTTTTCCAGATAGAGATCTCTTCCCTTGTTGATGACATGAAGATCCGGTTCTGACCGGACCGAATAGGCCGCCGGTATAAGTCCGGCCTCTTTCATGCTCTTTTCAATAGTGAGACAGATGGGGTTCTCCTGATCAAAAACGACAAAGAAGGGTTTCTTTAATTTTTGAGTCTTTAAAATCTCCGGCAGCTTTCCGGCAGCGCCCTCTTCACAGAACACCTGCCTGTTGTTTAATATTTCCATTTTTCCAACCTCTTGTTGAACTAGTATAAAGATACATGTACTACGACATGTAGTGTAATGTCAATCTTTTTTCTCTATGCAAAATCAGTTTAAAGCAGGTTTATTGAAGTTTTCTCCTGTTTCTGGGGACGGAAATGTAAAAAAAATGTAAAAAATAGATTGCTTTGAAAAGAAACATGTGCTATTTTGCATTTAGACATGTAAGATACATGTATCTAAACTTCTAAGTTTAAATTAAAGGAGAAGGGTTATGAAAAAAGCACTGTTTGTTCTTATGGTTCTGGCAGCCGCGCTGCCGGTATTCGGTGAAGGATCTCAGGATAAAACCTCGAGTGGCGAAGTAAAGAAAGGGGAGTTCGTTCTGAAAATGGCATCCCCCAGCAATTCCGAAGATAACAATGTAAAGGCCTTTTATAAGTTTGAAGAAGCCGTAGAGGCTGCATCGGAGGGACGCATTGACGTTCAGGTCTTCGACAGCGGTCAGCTGGGAGATCACAAGGACTACATCGGCGGACTCCAGATGGGAAGCCTTCAGGCTGCAGAGATCAATACATCCGTACTGAACTCTATCGACTCTTCATTCATGATCTTCGATCTTCCCTATATCGTTGACGGCATGGATCACGAAAGAAGCGTTATCGATTCCGGAATGGGGGAGTATCTCTCTGATAAACTGGAAGATAAGGCCGGTATTGTTATCGGCGGCTGGATGATCCGCGCCCCCCGAAGCGTCTACAGTTCCAGGGGAGCCATCAATTCCGCCGAAGACTTCAAGGGACTGAAGATCCGTGTCATGGACAGCCCCATTATGATCAGAACCATGGAACTCCTTGAGGCCACCCCCGTTCCCGTGGCTGCTTCCGAGCGTTACATGGCCCTTCAGACCAAGGTTGTGGATGCCGCTGAGAACTCTCCGGCTATCGTACTCTCTGAAAAGGAGTATGAAGTTACCGATTATCTCTCCCTGACCGAGCATTTCTGTACTCCCAATACCATCGCTTTTGACAAGAACTTCCTGGACAAACTTCCCGCAGACCTGAGAGTTATCGTGCTCGAAGAGGCGGCCAAGGCTGGTGTTTATGCCCAGGAGCTCGATGCCAGCGGACTGGCAGACACTCTCAGCGCTCTGGAAGGGAAGGGGATGACCGTTGTCAAGGATGTTGAGAAAACCTCCTTTGTCAAGGCTCTAATGCCCCTGTACGACGAGTATTCCGATGAGATCGGGCAGGACGTTATCGACGCCTTCCTGAAATAAAAGAAAAGATTACGGGAAAGCTGGTTAAGGAGATATATGAATATGGAAAAAATCATAGAGATACTGTATGAGAAGGTCATCGGAAATCTGATTAAGGTTGTAGGGGTCGTTATGGCGGTCACTATTCTGCTTCAGATCTTCTCCAGGGCCTTTATGAAAGTCCCATTCTCATGGACCGAAGAGCTTTCCCGTATCACATTCATGTGGTTCTGTTTTCTGGGAAGCAGCATCGCCATGAAAGAAAAAGCTCATCTCGGCATCGACTACTTTATGGAAAAGATTGAAAACCGGCGTTTAAGACGGTTGAATCAACTGGTCATCAACAGCCTGATTGGCTTGTTCGGATTTCTGATGAGTTACTACGGGTTCAAAGTCATGGGGATTATGCACAAGCAGGTCTCATCGGTGATGAGGATCCCCATGTCCTATTTCTATGCCGTGATTCCGATTACGGGCATGCTGTTTCTGATCATGGCACTCTATTTCCTGTATGAGATGTATTCTCAAAAAGAGGGCGGAACAGCTGCTCTTTTATTAAATTAAAAAAGGTGATGAGAAAATGGTAACAATCGTATCATTCGCGGTGATGATTGGCTTGATGTTTATCAATGTCCCTATTGCTATCTGTACAGGCCTGGCGGCTATGGCGGGGATCTTTGCCTCAGACTCGGTTCCCATGATGGTCAGTGCCCAGAGAATGTATGTAGGCATGGACTCTTTTACGCTTATTGCGGTTCCCCTGTTCATCCTGACAGGACGCTTTATGGCTCTGGGGGGAATTACGACTGATCTGATCAACCTTTCACGGGTTATGGTCGGTTTTCTCCGGGGCGGACTGGCCTATATCAATATCGTCTCCAGCATGTTCTTTGCGGGAATCACAGGTTCAGCCACCTCGGATACGGCTTCAGTCGGGGGGATCCTTATCCCCACCATGATTGACAAGAACTACGATAAGGACTTTTCCGTAGCCGTAACCGCCACATCCTCAACCATCGGAGTTCTGATTCCGCCGAGCATCCCCATGGTCGTTTATGGTGTGGCCTCCGGGTCATCCATCGCCAAGCTTTTCCTGGGAGGGATGATTCCCGGTATTCTTGTGGGTATCGCCCTCATGGTGGTAACCTGGTTTATCGCGGATAAGAGAGACTATCCCATAGAGTCGAAGATTCCTTTGAAAGACGCTTTCTCTCTGGTTATCAAGAGCATACCCGCCCTTATGACCATTATTATCATCCTGGGAGGGATTATCTCAGGTTTTTTTACCCCCACCGAGGCCGCCGGTATCGCCGCCCTCTACTCTTTTCTTCTGGGGACCCTCTATTACAGGGAGCTTAAGCTTGCAGATATCGGAGGCATCTTTAAAGAGGTAGCGGTTACGACGGGGCTGGTGGCCATGATGATTGCCACCGCCAGTGCCCTGGGATGGCTTTTTGCCAGCCAGGGAGTTCCTGCTATGCTGGCCGGGCTTATTCTGAACCTGACAGGGAACAAGTATCTGATCCTTCTGATGATCAACCTGCTTCTTCTGTTTGTGGGAACCTGGCTGGACCTGAGTCCCGCAGTGATCATCTTTGCACCCATACTGCTGCCTGTTGTGACGGCTTTGGGCATCGATCCGGTACACTTCGGGATTATCATGATTATGAACCTGGCCATCGGACTCTTCACGCCTCCGGTGGGTGTATGCCTTTTCGTTTCATGCGGAATTGCAGGGATCAGCATCTCCGAATCGATCAAGGCTTTTATTCCCTTCTTCGCGGCTATGATTTTAGTACTGATTCTTGTGACCTATGTGCCGGGGATCGTCACGTTCTTTCCTGGCCTGCTGGCCTTGTAGTTATTCACTTTTTTTAAGCGGCGGACCGGCGGCGGGCCGCTGCAGTTTTCATATCTCTTCCTCTATTATCCCGACCTTATGCTTCAGGCAGTGCTCCCTGTAGCTCTGGGGGACCCTATCCGATATCAGTACGTCTATGCTGTCGAAGTCCGCAACCGAGTAGATGGAGATCTTGTCGTACTTGCCCGAGTCTGCCATCAGATACCACTTCTGGGCCATCTCGGGGATGTGTTTGAAGATATAGGTGCTGATAATTGAATCCACGGTGATTCCCGCCTTGATATCTATTCCCGATGTGCTTGTGAAGGCCTTGTTGACGAATATATTCTCGGGCATCAGCTGGTGAGACTCCCAGCTTGAAAACAGAGTCTTGTTGTCCGTGCTTGTCAGTTCTCCTCCTATAAGGAAGACCCGGGAGGCGTTCCTGTTCAGGTCGGTGAGGGCCGTAATATTGTTTGTCACCACCGTCAGGTTTTTAATGCCCGCCAGTTCTCTGGCCAGTACGCAGCAGCTCCTTCCCGAACCGATAAAAAGGGAGTCTCCGTCATCGATCTGCCGGCAGGCCGTCCTGGCCAGGGAGAGAAGAAGGGGATCCCCATAGAAGTCGGCGCCGGCTTGATCCTCCGCCGCCCTCTTCAACAGGGACGCTCCGCCGTAGAATCTCAGGGCTGTTCCCTCGTCCTCCAGCCTGGCCAGGTACTTCCTGACCGATACCTTGCTCACGCCGAAGCGGCGGCTCAGATCATTGACATACACCTTACCGTTCTCTGTCAGGAGTTTTCTCGTTATTTCAATAGGGCTGTCCGACATGGCCGACTCCTTTCGTTCTTTATTCTAATGCTTATGATCATCCTAAAATAAAATATTAAAAAATTCAATCGAAACTAAAACGAAACTTTACAGTTCCGAAAGAAAGGGTTTAATATGTTTCTATCGTAAAGCAAACGTATGCTTGAAGAGATCCGGAGGAGACAATGATTAAAGATCCGCAGAAGGCCGCCACATATATTTCAGAACTGATGGTCAGGGCCCGCAAGGCCCAGAAGATAGCTGAGGGCTTCAGCCAGGAGAAGGTGGACGAGCTGGCTTACGCCATCGTCTGGGAGATCGTCGCCAATGACGATCTTGTACAGGAACTGGCCGAGTTCTCCTACGATGAATGCCGTCTGGGGGACGTGCCCTCCAAGTTTGTTAAAGTCGCCGCCAAGTGCCGGGGCGTCCTTTTTGATGTAAAGGATGTAAAGACCGTGGGAATCTGTGAGGAGATCCCCGAAAAAGGCCTTGTGCGCATCTCCAAGCCCGTGGGCGTTATAGGCTCCCTGGTTCCCAGCACACAGTCGGAGATGCATCCCCTGATTCAGGCCATCTTCGCCGTCAAGGCCAGGGATGCGGTGATCTACTCTCCCCATCCCCGTGGAAAGAAAACCTGTTCGAAGACGGTCAATTTGATCCGTGACGTTATGAAAAAGTACGGCGCTCCCGAAGATCTGTTTATTCCCATTGAGGAGCCTTCCCTTCCCCTGACCAATGAGCTGATGGCCCAGTGCGATCTGGTTATGGCTACCGGAGGTCAGCCCATGGTCCGGGCCGCCTACAGCTCGGGAACTCCCGCCTACGGTGTGGGGGCGGGGAACTCCATGATTCATATCGACAAGACCGCCGACCTGGCCGATGCCGCGGTCAAAATCAAGGCCAGCAAGACCTTCGATACCGCTGCCGGCTGCTCCTGCGATAACAGCATCATTATTGACGAAAACGTTTATGAAGACGCCCTGCTTGAACTGTCCAGGGTGGGAGCCCATATGCTGAGCGCCGGGGAAAAAGCGAAGGTACAGAAGGCCATCTGGCCCAACTGGCCCGCCGATCATGTCCTGAACCGTGATATCGTCGCCTCCCCTGTGGAGAATATCGCAAAGATCGCGGGGATCGAGATTCCCGAGGGGACCAGCTTCCTTCTGGTGGAAGAGGATCGGACGGGAGAGTCCACACCCTTTGCCGGAGAGAAGATGAGCCTTGTCTCCACCGTATACAAGAGCTCCGGGATCGATGAGGTCATCCGCATCGCCAACGAAAACCATGCCTATTCCGGTGCCGGTCACTCTGTGGGCATCTACTCCCAGACCCCTGAAAACATCGACAAGTACGCCCTGGGCACCTATACCACCAGGGTCGTGGTCAATCAGGCTCAGGGAGCCACCAATACGGGAAGCTGGACCAGCGGTATGCCCTTTACCAGCTCCCTGGGTTGCGGCACCTGGGGCGGTAATATCGCCTCTGAAAACATTGAACTGAAACACTATATGAACAATACCTGGGTCATCCGTGAGATCCCCAGTCGCCAGCCCACGGACGAAGAGCTCTTCGCCGGTTTCACACCCAAGAGCTGAAGGGAGTTTGTGATTCCATGGATTTGAGCCATCTGAAGACAACTGCCGCAGAGGCCGCCTCTCTGATTGGTGACGGAATGACCGTTGCCATGAGCGGCTGGGCCATGGCGGGCTATCCCAAGGCCGTTCCCGCAGAACTGGTGAAGCGGAAGCAGTCCGGGGAAAGGCTCTCTGTGAACCTGATCACGGGGGCCAATGTGCCCTGGCTGGATGAGACCCTGGGGGCGGAGGGCCTAATTGCGCGACGGGCTCCCATGATAGCGAGCCGGGCGCTCTCCGCACAGGCCAACAGGGGAGAGCTGAGCTATGTGGAACAGCAGATGTGCAAAATGCCCCGTCTGCTGAAAAGCGGAAGCTTCGGTGAAATCGATGTGGCGGTTGTGGAAGCCCTGGGCTTTGATGAGGAGGGATCTCTGATCCCCACAAGCTCCATCGGCATGATCCATTATCTGCTGGAGGCAGCGAAACAGATCATCGTCGAGATCAATGCCGCCCAGCCGGAGATTCTGAGGGAGCTTCACGATATCCATATCCCCGAAGACCTTCCCCGGACACAACCCATCCCTCTGGTGAACAGCGCTCAGAGGATAGGTCGGAACGCCGTGAAAGTTGATGCTTCCAAGATCCGCTGTATTGTTGAGACCGCGATTCCCGAGAGGATGGGGGCTCAGCCCCGGGGGACGGAGCTGACGGGACGCATTGCTTCCCGGCTTTTCGGATTTCTGGAGAAGGAGTACGGCAGAGGGACGTCCCTGCCTCCCGTTCAGCTTGGTTTCGGAGCCCTGGCCGACTCGCTGGCCGATGGTTTTGCCTGTTCCGAGTTCAAAGATCTTCAGTTTTTCTGCGGCGGCGTGACCGAACCCGTACTGGAGCTGCTGGCCTCGGGGAAGGCGGCGGCCGTCTCCACGGGCGGTATCGGGATGAGCGACAGAACGGTTGAGATTCTGGAACACAGCCCCGATCTGCAAAAGAGGCTTGTTCTCCGCAATGGCGACATTACCAACAGCCCGGAAGTGGTGGGACGTCTGGGAGTCATCGCCCTCAACTCGGGTATCGAGATGGATATCTACGGTAATGTGAACTCCAGTCATATCTCGGGAAACCGGGTGGTCAACGGGATCGGGGGAGGCGCGGGGTTCGCCCGTAACGCGGGGCTGTCGGTCATGCTGATTCCGTCCACTGCAAAAGGGGGAGCCATATCGGGAATCGTCCCCATGGTCTCCCACCTTGATATTACGGAGCACGATATCGATGTTGTGGTTACGGAGAACGGCGTGGCCGATCTCCGCGGTCTGGACGAGCTGGAACGGGCCGAGGCGATCATCGCCAACTGCGCTTCCGAAAGCTACAGGGCGCCGCTGCGCGGCTATCTCGAGAAGGCGAAAAAAGAGTGCGGCGGACACCATCCCCAGCTTCCTTTTCAGGCGTTCGACTGGTACAGAAGGCTTAAGGAAGAGGGATCCATGCTGGAGGGCGGGAAATGAAAAAGGTAGAGATCTATGAGGTCGGTCCCCGTGACGGATTTCAGAATGTCAAAGAGTATATTCCCCTGGAGATCAAGCTGAAGATCATCGACGGGCTTATGGCCGCCGGTATGACGCATGTGCAGATCACCTCCTTCGTCAGCCCCAAGGCCATTCCCCAGATGAAGGATGCCCGGGAGCTGGCGGAAGCCTGTGTCGAAAAATATCCGGAAGCCGAACTTATGGCCCTGGTGCCCAATCTGCGGGGAGCGCAGAATGCCCGGGAGGCCGGGATCAGGTCCATCTCCTATGTGGTTTCTCTCAGTCTGAGTCATAACCAGGCCAATATCCGGCGGAGTCATGAAGAGTCCTTCCAGGAGCTGCGGAAGATACAGGAGGCCTATCCCGAAATGGATGTCTGTCTGGATCTGGCCACCGCCTTCGGCTGTCCCTTCGAGGGAATGAAGTACGCCGATGATGTGGTCCCCTTCCTGGAGCCGTATGCCGAGTGCGGCATAAAAACAGTCAATCTCTGCGATACGGTGGGAATGGCCAATCCGGCTCAGGTCCGTCAGACCATCGATGCCGTAAGAGGCGCCTATCCGGAGATGGAGCTTATGGTTCATATCCATGACACCCGGGGAATGGGAATGGCCAATACCCTGGCTGCCATTGAGAACGGGGTCGTCAAGGTACAGTCAACCCTGGGCGGACTGGGGGGCTGTCCCTTCGCTCCGGGAGCCTCGGGAAATCTGGCTACCGAGGATCTGGCCTATATGCTGAGTCAGATGGGTTATGAGCTGAACCTGGATGTTCAGAAGATGATAGAACTGGCGAAGTACGAGGCGGGTGTCGTTCCCGGCGGACAGTACAGCGGCCATCTTTATACGATTGACAAGGAGTAGGAAGGATATGCAGGAGAAATATTCGGTTGAATTTATCGAGCAAAAAGCGCTGGAGATGCGGCGCGATGTCATCGAGATGGGCTATGCCGCCCGTGGACGGGGAGCCCACTTCGGACCAGCCATGTCCAGTATCGAGATCGTGGCCAGTCTTTACTTCAGGGTTATGAATCATGATCCGAAAAACCCGGGGATGCCCGAAAGAGACCGCTTCGTTCAGAGCAAGGGCCATGCCTGTCTGTGCTACTATGCCGCACTGGTCGAAACCGGCTATATCACAAGGGAGCAGATGTATACCTTCAAGGGAAACAACAGCTTTCTCTCCGGCCATCCCAGCCGGAATCCGAAATACGGTATTGAAGTTTCATCCGGAAGCCTCGGGAACGGATTCCCCGTTGCCTGCGGCATGGCCAAGGCCGCCAGGATCCAGAAGAAGGATCACAAGGTCTACTGTCTTATGGGAGACGGGGAGTGCAACGAGGGAAGCGTCTGGGAAGGCGCCATGAATGCAGCCAAGAACAAACTGGACAATCTCGTGGCCATCGTCGATCGCAACGGTGTTCAGCTGGCGGGAAAAACCAGCGATATCATGGATGTGGATCTTGTCTCCCTCTGGAAAGCCGTGGGCTGGGAGGTCATGGTTATCGAACAGGGGAATGACCTGGAGACTGTGATCGCCGCCCTTGAAAAGATGAGGGATTCAAAGAGCGGAAAACCCCATGTCATTATTGCCGATACGATCAAGGGAAAGGGCGTCTCCTTTATGGAGGGTAGTCTCAACTGGCATGCCAGACCCATGGATGAAGAGCACTACAAGCTGGCCGTAGCGGATCTGGAAAAATAGGAGCCGGGTTTTTACTGAACCCTGATAGTGAGAGGAGATAAATTATGAGCAAATTGCCTTTAGATAAACTTCAGGACTGGTCCGAAGCCGGTCATCGAACGGTTATGGGAGACACGCTGGTCATGATGGCCGAGGATTTCCCCGAGATGTGCACCGTGACCGCCGACCTGACCCCTACGGCCCGCCTGACCGCCTTCCGGGATACCTATCCCGACAGGTTTTTCGATGTGGGGATTGCCGAGCAGAATCTGATCAACTTCAGTGCGGGGCTGGCGGCGGAAGGAGTCCTTCCCTTTGCCGTTGGCCTGGCCGCCATCGTGCCCATGAGATGCGCCGAGCAGATGCGTGTGAATATGGGGTATATGAACCTCAATGCCAAGGTCGTAAGCATTGAAGCAGGAGTCCGCTTCGGACCCCTCGGGAACACCCATTTCGCCATGGACGATATGGCGGTGACCAGAGCCATTCCCAATTTTACGGTTATGGCTCCCTCCGATCCCCTGCAGCTTTACAAGGCTCTTTATGCCGCTGCCGAGCATAACGGTCCGGTGTATATACGTCTGACAGGCGGCCCCGGCTACCCGGTTCTTTATTCAGAAGATTTTGATTTTCAGATCGGCAGGGCCATCGAATACAGACCCGGTAAGGATGTGGCTATTATTTCAAGCGGTTCCATGCTGGCCGAGGCCGTCGGCGCCGCCGATCTTCTGCAGAAGAAGGGTATTTCCGCCCGGGTGATCGATATGCATACGGTAAAACCCCTGGATACGGACATTCTGGATTCCGTTTTCGCCGAAAACCGCCTTATTCTGACCGTTGAGGAGCACAGCTCTGTCGGCGGGCTGGGGGCTGCCGTAGCCGAGTACAAAGCCGGTTGTGAAAACACCCCCAGACAGATCATGGCAAGCCTTGGTGATAAATTTCAGCCTCTGGGCGATCACGCCTTTATCATAGATAAGAACGGACTGACCGCACCCCATCTGGCGTCTGTTGCGGAGGCGAATCTTTAATCGTCCGGCGGCTCCCTTTCGGATCTCCTTCTCGGGGAGACGCCGGCATTTTTTAAGATCCGTGTTTATCTTTTGGCAGTTGTTTCCCGAACGATAAGCTCCGGTTCCATAAGTATGCGCTGGGGAGGGGCTTTTTTACCTTTGTTCCGGCTTTTGATTTCATCCAGAACAAGCCTGGTCATGATCTTTCCTATGCTGTACTTGGGCTGTTTGATGGTGGTCAACCTGATCTGGGGAAGGTGTGAGAAGCTGATGTTGTCAAAACCTATAACGCCGAAGTTCTTACCGACGCTGATTCCGTTTTCCTCCAGGTACTGCAGAATACCCAGGGCCATAACGTCGTTTCCGGCGAAGATGGAATCCACATCGGGGTGCTCTTTGAGCAGCGTCTCCGCCATACGGTAGCCGCTTTTGATGTTGTAGTCACCGTTGTAGATAAGGGATTTGTCGAAGGGGAGGGAATGCTCCTCATAGGCCTTGAGAAATCCGTCCCTCCGGAGCTGACCGGCCGTCGAGTTCCGCGGACCGTGGAGGATGGCGGTTTTTCTATAGCCGCAGTCGATCAGATGCTCGGCGGCGATATGCCCCCCCAGCTTATTGTCCGTACTGACGGAGGTGAATTTATTGTTCTTTGCCCAGGTTTCGTAGCCGATGACAGGAACGCTGGTCTTTTCGAGAAGCTGTATGCTGTCGTCGTTTACGGATTTGATAATGATGCCGTCAACCTGTTTTTGCAGGATGGTGTGAATGTTGTCGATCTCCTTCATCTTGCTCCAGTTGGAGATACAGAGGAAGGCGTCATAGTTCTCCTCATTGGCGGTCTCTATTATGGCCGTTGTGATCTCTCCGAAAAGAGGGTTGACGATATCGGGCATAAGGATGCCCAGAGTTTTTGTTTCGTTGCTGACAAGTCCCCGGGCGATGACATTGGGTCGGTATCCCATCTCTTTTGCCGTCTGGATGACCAGCTTTCTGGTCTCTTCGCTTACGCCGGGTTTGTTGTTAAGGGCTCTGGATACGGAGGAAAAATTCAGATCGAGTCTCTGAGCTATATCCTTGATTGTTACTTTCATGATGACCTGATTCTCCATTATTTGAATCCGGTTGTAAAGTGAGTTTTGGAGTATGTTTGCCGGAATTTGCGTACATTTCTTTACTTTCGGGCAAATTCGGGTGAAAATAGAGCAATCGTTTGTGTAGTAAAGGAGTTTTTTTGTGAAACTGAATCTGGCAATTGCCCCCTGTTCCTGGGGGATAGAAGATCCCCTGAACCCTGAAAATCCGCCCTGGAGAACCGTGCTGAACGAAGCGGGAGAAAGCGGATTCAAAGCTATAGAACTGGGTCCCTATGGCTATCTCCCCACCGACGCCCTCCGGCTGAAAGAGCTGCTGCATTCAAAGGGTCTGCAGCTTATCGCCGGCACCATCTATGATGACCTGAGCCCTGCGGCGGATATCGGATTGCTGACGGATAAAACAAGAAAGATCTGTTCTCTTTTGTCCCATGCCGCGGAGACGGGGGAACGCTGTCATCTGGTCATCATCGATGCTGTGAAGGCTGATCGGAACAACACCGCCGGCCACCCCGGGGCGGCGCCGCGTCTGGGTCGGGATGACTGGGACAAGATGATAGATCATATAAAAATCATCTCCAAAATAGCCTCTGTGGAATTCGGAGTTCGTCCCGTAATTCATCCCCATGCAGGAGGATATATAGAATTTGATGATGAGACGGAGCGGGTCGTAAACGATATTCCCGAGAAAATTGCGGGCCTTTGTCTTGATACGGGACATCTCTATTATGCCTGTGATGATCCCGCATTTTCTCTTAAGAAATATGCCGAAAGACTGGACTATGTGCATTTCAAAGACATCAATGCAACCGTCTACAAACAGGCCCTGAATGAGAATATGGGATTCTTTGATGCCTGCGCAAAAGGCGTCATGTGCTCCATAGGGAAGGGCTGTGTTGATTACGGCTCAGTTTTTAAAACCCTTGACGAGATCTGCTATGACGGATGGGTTACGGTGGAGCAGGAGCGGGATCCCAGAGATGCCGGCGGAACCCTTGATGATTTGATTGAAAGCCATGATTATCTGGTGTCCGTTCTCTCCTGAGTTCCCTTCAGAACATAAGGGTCTTTAAAAGAGTGAGAAATATTGAAAAAAAAATTGACAGCATAGGAATTCCGTTTAATAATAAAGCAAACGTTTGTCTGTTTGCGGCAAAAAATCAGCTGCAAAACTCAGAAAAATTGGAGGAAATTTATGAGTAAAAGATTCGTATTGGTTATGATCGCATTGATTATGATTATCGTCCCGGCATCGGTGTTCGCAGAAGGTCAGAGCGACGGTACTATCAAAATCGGTGCTGCTATGAGTAGCTTCTCAGACAAGGGGCAGACATACCTGCAGGACGGTGTCCGTGCCTTCGATGCAGAGCATGATGATGTTGAGGTTATCATGACCGATGCCAAAGACGATGCCGCTGTTCAGCTGAACCAGGTAGAGACTCTTCTGGTTAAGGGCGTGGATGCAATCCTGATCGTTCCCGTAGATATTTCCGCCCTGAAACCTGTTTTCAAGAAATGTAAGGATGACGGTGTCAAGCTGGTCATCGCCAACAGAATGCCCGCGGAAGAGTTCCACAATGACTTTGATGTCTATACCGGTTCCGAGTCCATTCAGGCCGGTATCCTGCAGGCCGAGTGGGTTGCCGAATCCATGCAGCCCGAAGGCGGAAAGGTCGGAATCATTATGGGCCCCCTGGGACATGAAGCCGCCCGTATGAGAACCGAAGGAAACAAGCAGGTATTTGCAAAATACGACAACATCGAAATCGTAATGGATGCCGAAGCCAAGTGGGACAGAGCCAAGGGAATGCAGGTCGCCGAGAACTGGATCCAGAGTGGTGCCGATCTCGACGCTATCTGCTGTAACAACGACGAAATGGCTATCGGAACTCTTCTGGCTGCTCAGGGTGCCAATGTTGCCGATGAAGATCTGATCATTGCCGGTGTTGATGCCACTCCCGATGCCCTCGAGTACCTCGGTAAAGGACTGGATGTCACCGTATTCCAGAACATGAATGCCCAGGGGTACAACGGAGCCAAGGCTGCTTACGAGCTTGCCAAGGGCGAAAGTGTTGAAAAATGGGACTGGATCCCCTTTGAAACCGTAACTCCCGAAAACATGAGCGAGTACAAGTAATCAGTTTTTAATTGTCAATGTTGGGGAGAGTTCAGGCTCTCCCCATTTTAAAAAAGGAAAGTGTTTTTTATTAAAGCGGGAGTCTATATGAGTACGGAAAATGTCCTGGAAATTAAAGGAGTATCCAAATCCTTTCCAGGCGTAAAAGCACTGAAAGGCGTAGATCTGACGATTCGTAAAGGATCGGTTCATGCTCTGATGGGTGAGAATGGCGCAGGGAAATCCACGCTGATGAAAATTCTTTACGGCATCTATCAACCTGATGAGGGTGAAGTGAAATTCAAGGGTGAGCCCTATGCCGTAAAAAGTCCGATCGATGCTATCAACGGCGGGATCAGCATGATCCCCCAGGAAATCAGTCCGGTTCCCAATCTGACAGTGGCCAGTAATGTATTCCTTGGAAAGGAACTGTTATCAGGAAAGGGAATCAAGCTCCTGAATCAGAAGCAGATGGTAGAGGAGACCCAGGTCCTCTTTGATGAACTGGGAATAGACATCGACCCCAGCGTCATGATGTCTGATATTAGTATCGCCAATGCACAGCTGGTAGCCATCGCTACGGCTGTATCCTATAACGCGGATCTGGTCATCATGGATGAGCCTACCTCCGCCCTGACCGATAAAGAGATCGACAAGCTCTATGACATTATCAGAGATTTGAAAGAGAAGAAGAAGATCGCCATTATCTATATCTCTCACAAGCTGGATGAGATTTTCGCCATCTGTGACGAGGTTTCTGTTCTCCGGGACGGCGAATATATCGGTTCCGACCTGATTGAAAACTTTGATAAGGACAGGCTGATCAGCATGATGGTCGGCCGGTCCATGGATGAGTTCTTCCACAAGGAAGAGGCCGTCATCGGTGAGACCGTCCTTGAGGTGAAGAATCTGACCCTTTCCAAAAAGTTTGAAGATGTAAGCTTCAACCTGAGACGGGGAGAGGTCCTCGGGGTCGCCGGTCTTATGGGTGCCGGACGGACCGAGGTGATGGAAGCCATCTTCGGATACAAGCCGGCGGAATCCGGTGAGATCTGGATGGACGGAGAGCTGGCCGATATCAAAGAACCCATCGATGCCATAAGACACGGCATCGCTTTTGTAACGGAAGACAGAAAGCTGACGGGAATCTTTCCCGAACTGTCCATCAAGGACAATATCATCATGCCCGACGTCGGAACCTATCTGAAAAACGGACTGCTTGACCGCAAGTTGATCAGAAAAAACTGCCAGGAGCAGAGGGAAGCCATTTCCATCAAGACTCCGACTCTGGAGCAGCTGATCAAGAATCTGTCCGGCGGTAATCAGCAGAAGGTCCTTATATCCAGATGGCTGCTGACGACACCGGAGGTTCTTATCCTCGATGAGCCTACAAGGGGTATCGATGTAGGAGCCAAGTCGGAGATCCACCGTCTGATCGGGGAGCTTGCAAAGATGGGAAAGAGTATCATCATGGTCTCTTCCGAGATGCCCGAGATACTGGCCATCAGTGACAGGATTATGGTTATGCATGAAGGTAAGTATTCCGGTGAGTTAAACCGGGATGAAGCAACTCAGGAGAAAATCCTGGCCCTCGCCACTGGTGAGAAGCTGTAATTCTTTAAAAGGAGTGTAGACTATGTCTCAGCAGAAAGTATTGGGAAGACCCTCTCTGGGTGCTTTTATGAATAAATATGGTATCGTGGTGATCTTCATCGCGTTGTGCGTTCTGATGTCTATCGTTTCTCCGGCCTTCCGGTCAATGAGAAACATTACTAACGTTATCCGGCAGGTTTCGATCATCGGTATCGTATCCATGGGTGTTACATTCTGTATCATCACTACGGGTATCGACCTTTCGTCCGGTTCTATGATCGCGTTTATCTCGGTTGTGGTGGCCTCACTGTCCCAGAATAAGGTGAATCCCGATCAGGCTGTAAGTCTGGTGCTCCCCATTGCCGTCGGCATACTTGTATCCCTGTTCCTCGGCCTCCTTATGGGGGGGATAAACGGGTCTCTCCATGCCTTTGGAAAGATTCCCCCCTTTATCGCTACACTGGGTATGATGACCGTGGCCCGTGGAGCCGCCGCTCTCTTTACACAGGGACGGCCCGTTGGAGATCTTAAGGACTCTTTTACCTTTATCGGTACGGGAAACTTTATCGGTATTCCTCTTCCGATCTGGATTTATCTTGCCATGGGGATTCTGTCCCATATCCTGTTAAGCAAGACCAAGTTCGGCCGTCACGTATTTGCTATCGGCGGTAACGAGCAGGCTGCCCGTATCTGCGGAATCAATGTCGAGAGAACCCTGGTGAAGGTCTATGCCTATGCCGGTTTTCTGACCGCTGTCTCCGCCATACTCCTTACCGCAAGAACTTCGGCCGGTAACCCGACTTACGGACTCGCTTATGAGCTGGACGCCATCGCCTCTACCGTAATCGGGGGAACCTCCCTTTCCGGCGGTATCGGTTCCATCCCCTTCTGTGTCATCGGTGCTCTGATTATCGGAGTTCTGAACAACGGTATGGACCTGCTGGGTGTCAATGCCTACTGGCAGCAGATCATGAAAGGTTTCATCATCGTTATCGCCGTTCTCATCGACGCAAGAAAGCAGAAGAGAAAATAGTTTAAATCAGATAATCCCCTGAAGCACTGTACTTAGTTCTTCAGGGGCGGGAGTTCAGGACGGATATGTCCCGGGATGAATGCAGGGAGTCATTACATGGCAGTTATTACAATATCCAGAAAGCTCGGCAGCATGGGAACCTATGTGGGAAAGAAGCTGGCCGAAAAGCTTGGTTACGACTATGTCGACAAGAACCATCTCTCCAGAATCATGAAGGAGTACGGATTCAGCAAGTTCGACAATATCTATGAAAAGGTGCCCGGTATGTGGGAACGCTATGATGTGTATCGGGAGATGACCATCAACTTCCTGGCCGAGGTTATTATGGCGGTGGCCCATCATGGCAATGTGGTTATCGCCGGACGGGGAAGTTTCGGTCTGCTGGACCGCTATTCGGACGTTATCAATATCCGGATCAAGGCGCCCGAGGCCTGCCGTATACACCGGCTGATGGAAGACAAGAACCTTTCGGAGCCTGAAGCGAAGAAGCTGGTGAAGGAGAACGACCGGGTAAGGCGCTCCTTTGTGGAGTCGGACTTCAGGTTTGATTACAACAACAGCACCGAGTTCGACCTGATCCTGGATACCAGTATCATTCCCCCCGATATGTGTGTGGACTGGATCGCCCAGGCCTATGAGACGACAGGCGGGAAACGGGACGACGACCGGCCTTCTGTGAAGACCATGGAGATTGAAAAGGTCCTTGTGGAGCATGTTAAAGAGATGTTGAAGCGCTTTCGTGAGAACCCGACCGTTATAGTGAAGAAAACCGAGGATTGATAAAAATGGATTTAGAAGCAAAGTACAAGATCAGAAACAAAGAGGGATTCAAGAGGGGATACACCGAAGTGGTTTCCGAAAAGAGCAATCCCGAGATGCTGATGACCTTCGGCGTACTCAATATGGCCTCCGGCGACAGCGTTGAGAATGATGAGGACCTGGAGCGGATCTTTCTCCTTCTTCAGGGCGAAGCCGAGCTGAGCTGGGAGGATCAGACCGTCGTCATCAGGAGGGAGAACCTCTATGACCACGATCCCTGCACAATGCATCTCTGCCCCGGGACCAAACTGACCATCAAGGCTCTGAGTGATGATACGGAGTTTGCCGTGCACAAGACCGCTAACGAAAAGACCTTCCCTTCGAAGCTCTTCGGCAGCGCCGAGCTGGTGAACGAGACCCGCGGAAAAGGAACCATGAATGATACGGGGACCAGACAGGTCAGGACCATTCTGGACAAGTCCATCCATCCAGACGCCAATTTCATGATCGGCGAGGATGTGCACTATCCCGGAAAATGGGCGGGTTTCCCTTCTCACTCCCACAATCAGCCTGAGATCTACTTCTATCGATTCCTCCCCGAAAACGGCTTCGGCCTCCTGAGACTGGGAGACCAGGGCGTCTGTCTCGAACAGAACGATACGGTTGTCATCATGCCCGATCTGGTCCATCCCCAGGTGGCCGCACCCGGTTATGCCATGTATTTCCTGTGGGTTATCCGCCATCTGGACGGGAATCCCTACCTGGGCCCCGATTTCGAAGAGCAGCATCTCTGGGCAGAAAAACCGGATGCCAGGATCTGGCCCGACAGATAGGGATGAGCTGAGTTGATGAAATTCGCTGCTGGTAAGACCATTGATGTGATCGCCCTCGGACGGGCCGGGATTGATCTGAATGCCGTGGATATGAACGTTCCCATGGAACAGAACATGACGTTCAGGAAAACGGTAGGCGGATCTCCGGCGAATATCGCCGTAGCCTGTTCCCGCTATGATCTTCGGGTCGGTTTTATCGGGCGGGTTTCGGATGATCAGCACGGACGGTATATTCGTCACTATTTCGAGGAAAAGGGGATAGATTCCAGTCATCTCAAGGCCGACAAGGACGGCGGGATGAGCGGGCTGGCTTTCACGGAGATCCGCTCTCCCAGGGACAGCAGCTATATCCTTCACCGGGACAATGTGGCCGATCTGAACCTGAGTATTGCGGATATCGACGAGGAGTATGTCAAACAGGCGAAACTTCTGGTCGTTTCCGGAACAGCCCTGTCCCGCAGTCCTTCCAGAGAGGCGGTTTTTGCAGCTCTGGAATACGCTTTGAGACACGGGACCAAGGTGCTGCTCGATATCGACTACAGGGATTATACCTGGAAGTCGGCGGAGGAGAGCGGCATCTATCTCTCTCTGGCTGCCGAGAAGAGCAATATCATTCTCGGGACCAGGGAAGAGTTTGATATGCTGGAAAAATTCTCTCTTCCCGCAAACAGGGATGACGAGATTACCGCCAGCAGATGGTTTGACTGGAATGCGGAGCTGGTGGTCATCAAGCACGGCAGGGAGGGGTCTATCGCCTATCTGAATGACGGCAGTACCGTTCGGGGAGCCGTGTTCCCCGTGTCGCCGTTAAAAACCATGGGAGCCGGAGATTCCTATGCAGGAGGACTGATATACGGCCTTCTAAGCGGAAAAAGCGTAGCCCATGGCATGGAACTGGGGGCCGGAGCCGCCGCCATCGTCGTACAGAGCCCCGATTGTTCCGAGTCTATGCCGACTCTCTCAGAGGTCCGGGATTTCATCAGGGCCTACAGAGCGGGAAAGGAGGGCTGAACAGATGCTGGTGAACATGAACGACTACATCCAGGCGGCCTCCCGGGAGACAAGGGTGGTTCCCGGTTTCAATGTGTTCGGCTATGAGGATGCTCTGGCTGTCATAAGAGCGGCGGAGCGTTTTCAGGCTCCTGTGATCCTGATGACCAATCAGGATGCGGTGGATCACATGGATTTAAACAGCTCTGCGGCCCTTTACCGTTCCCTGGCAGAGGAGAGCTCGGTTGCTGTGATTATTCATTTAGACCATACGAAAACGTTTGCTCCGATTTTGCGTGCCATGGAAGCCGGTTATACATCGGTTATGTACGACGGATCGGCTCTGCCTCTGGCGGAAAATATTGAGAATACGAAGCGGGTCATGGAAGCGGCCCGGAACTTTAATGTCTCCGTAGAGGCCGAACTGGGATCGGTTCCCTATACGGACAGGAATGAGGAGGTCGCATCAATTCTTACTGTTCCGGAGGACGCCGCCGAGTTCACGGAGAAAACCGGGGTGGACGCCCTGGCCGTAGCGGTGGGCTCTCTTCACAGGATGCAGACAAAGTCTGCGCGTATTGATTTCGTTCGTCTCGGGGCCATTGAGAACTGTACCGATGTACCCCTGGTCATCCATGGCTCATCGGGGATCGTGGACGAAGACGTACGTCATCTGTGCAGGACCAGGGTAGGGAAGATGAATATCGGAACCGCCCTGAGGATGGCCTATGGCAGGGAGCTGAAGGAGGAAGTCCTTTCTAATCCCCATGAGTTTGACAGAATCAAACTGCTGAAAAAACCAATGGCTGCCGTTCAGACGGCGGCTGAAGAAAAATATCGACTGTTAGGTTGGAAAGAATTGTAGAGGAGATTTTTTTATGAAAACCATAAGATTGACAACGTCCCAGGCTCTGGTGAAGTTTCTGGATAATCAGTACCTGAACTTTGACGGAGAAGAGATTAAGTTTGTAGAAGGGGTTATCGGTATCTTCGGTCACGGTATCGTCGTGGGACTGGGAGAGGCCCTTGAAGACAAGAGCCACTCTCTCAAGTTCATCCAGGGGAAGAGCGAGCAGGGTATGGCTCATATCGCCATGGGGTTCGCCAAGCAGAAGAAGAGACGGCAGATCATGGCGGTCACCTCCTCCATCGGTCCCGGAGCCCTCAACATGGTCACCGCCGCCGGTACGGCCACGGCCAACAGGATCCCCGTACTTTTTCTGCCCGCCGACTCCTACGGGAACAGACAGCCCGACCCCGTTCTGCAGCAGATCGAGCAGAGTTATGACCATAATATTACGGCCAATGATGCTTTCAAGCCCGTCAGCAAGTACTGGGACAGAATCACCAGACCCGAGCAGCTGATGATTGCCATGATCAACGCCATGCGCGTTCTCACCAATCCCGCCGAGACGGGAGCCGTTACGGTCTGTCTGCCCCAGGATGTGCAGGGCGAGGCCTATGACTACCCCGTTGAGTTTTTCAGAAAGAGGGTTCACTACAACCAGCGCCGCTGTCTTGATGAGGGCTCTCTCGCCCGTCTGGCCGACAGAATCGCAGCCGGAAAGAAACCTTTTATCATCTGTGGGGGCGGCGTGAAATACTCAGAGGCCGGAGACGAGCTGAAGGCTTTCTGCAGCGAGTTCAACATCCCCTTTGGAGAG
Source organism: Oceanispirochaeta sp. (assembly GCA_963556075.3). GTDB lineage: Bacteria > Spirochaetota > Spirochaetia > DSM-2461 > DSM-2461 > Oceanispirochaeta. Next base: position 2,882,083 of record CAUVYB020000002.1, read on the forward strand.
ACCCAGGCCGGTAAGAGCACCCTTCCCGCGGATAACGAGTACAATCTGGGAGGCGCCGGTGTCACAGGGACTCTGTCAGCCAATAAAATTGCCAAGGATGCGGATCTTATCCTCGGGATCGGTACCAGACTGAACGACTTCTGTACCTCTTCCAAATCCGCCTACAAGTACGACTCATCCATGGTGACCATCAATATCAATGATATGGATGCCCATAAGATGGACGCCGAACCCTATTTCGCCGATGCCAGGCTGGCGCTTCAGCAGCTGAGGGCCGAACTGAAAAAGCGGGGCTACAAGTCCGCCTACCATTCAGAGATCAAAGACGCCCGTGCCGAGTGGGCCGCCGAACTGGACAGACTCTTTTCCATCGAACCCGAAGACGGACTGGCCCAGTCCACCGTACTCGGTGTTCTCAGCCGTGAGCTGTGCGAAAAGGACGCTATCATGGTATGTGCTTCCGGAAGCCTTCCCAGCGACTGTCAGAGAGTCTGGAATACCAACTCCCACAACGCCTACCATGCGGAGTACGCCTTCTCCTGTATGGGCTACGAGATTGCCGGCGCCATCGGAGCCAAGATTGCAGAGCCTGACAAGGAGGTTTACTGTCTTGTGGGAGACGGAGGATTCCTGATGCTTCATACCGAACTGGTAACGGCTCTGCAGGAGGGGATCAAGATCAATATCGTCCTTCTGGACAACAGCGGATTCCAGTGCATCCACAACCTCCAGCGCAGCCAGGGGATCCCCAGCTTCGCCAATGAGTTCCGTTATAGAGACGCAACATCAGACAGACTCACCGGAGACTGCCTGCCCATCAACTTTGCCAGGCTGGCCGATGCCTACGGGGCCACGGGCTTTGAAGCAAGCACAATCGAAGAGCTGAAGAACGTGTTCCCCGGACTGAAGACGTCGGGAACCCTGAACCTGCTGGATATCAAAGTCCTGCCCGGCACCATGACCGAAGGTTATGAGGCCTGGTGGAGAGTCGGAACCGCCGAAGTCTCTTCCCATGACGAAGTAGAAAAAGCGGCCCGGAAAATCAAGGAAAAGTCTGCTGAGATCAAGCAGTACTAGGAGGGTGTTATGGCAGAAATAGTTGTCGGAATTATCGGCGCCGGGCGGATCGGACAGGTCCATGCCAGAAGCATCGCCTATGAGATCCCCGGTGTCACCATCAAGACCGTGGCCGATCCCTATCTGACGGATGACGCCGCCGCTCTGATGATGAGCCTGGGCGTACAGAAGGTCAGCAAGGATTACAGGGAGATTATCAACGATCCCGAGATTGAAGCGGTGTTTATCTGTTCGTCAACGGATACCCATTCTCCCCTGTCCCAGGAAGCCTGCCGGGCGGGTAAGCATGTGTTCTGTGAAAAGCCCGTGGATCTGGATATCGATAAGATCAAGGAGACCCTGAAAGTGGTCAGGGAGTCCGGCGTTATCTATCAGGTGGGATTCAACAGACGCTTCGATCATAACTTCGCCTCTGTCAAGGCGGCCATCGATGCCGGAAAGGTGGGGGATGTGCATATCCTGAAAATCACCTCCCGTGATCCTTCTCCCCCTCCGGTGGAGTATGTAAAGGTCTCGGGCGGAATCTTCTGCGATATGATCGTTCATGACTTCGATATGGCCCGCTTTCTGACGGGTAGCGAGGTCATCGAGGTTTTTGCGGCTGCGGATGTGCGCATCGATGAGGAGATCGGAAGGGCGGGAGACTACGATACCGCCGTGGTGACTCTGAAATTCGAAAACGGGGCCATCGCCGTGATCGACGCCAGCAGGAAGGCCGTTTACGGCTACGATCAGCGTGTCGAGGCCTTCGGAAGCAAGGGCGCTGTGGCCATCGGCAACGACACCCTCTCTACCGCCGTGATCAGCAATGAAGACGGTATCGTCTCGGAAAAACCCAAGTACTTTTTCCTGGAAAGGTATATGGGGGCCTTCACCGAAGAGAAACGGCAGTTTTTCGATGCCATCAGGAAGGGTTCGGAGGTTCCGGTGGGTGGTTTTGACGGCCTGATCTCCGTCGTTATCGCCGAGGCGGCCAAGCGTTCGGCAGCGGAGAACCGTCCCGTGAAAATATCTGAGATTACAGATCTGAACTATTAAAAAACGAGCCGGGGCTCCTTAAGGAGTCCCGGAGCATTAGGAGTAAAAAAATGATAGACAAATCAAAGATCAAGCTGGCCTGCGCGCCCATCAACTGGACCAATGACGACGCCCCCGAGCTGGGCGGCGAGCTTACTTATCAGCAGTGTCTGAGCGAGATGGCTCTCGCCGGATACCAGGGGAGCGAGATCGGAAATAAATATCCCAAAGATCCCGAGGTCATGAACAAGGCCCTGAAGCTTCGAAACATGACAATCTGTAACTCATGGTTCAGCTGCTTCTTCACAACCAGACCTGCCGAGTTCACCTATGAGCAGTTTATCAAGACCCGTGACTTCCTCCATGCAACCGGAGCGAAGGTCATCGGCGTATGCGAAGTAGGCTTGAGCGTCCAGGGCGATACGGGCTGTCCGCTATACGAAAACACCCCGACCCTCAGCGATGAGCAGTTCAGGCTCATTGCCGACGGCTGCAACAGGCTCGGCGAGCTTGCGGCGGAGAAGGGGATGACCGTGGCCTATCACCATCATATGGGTACGGGGATCCAGACTCTGGAGCAGTACAGCAAGCTGATGGATATGACCGATCCCAAGCTGGTCAAGGCCCTGCTGGATACCGGACACTGGACATACGCCGGTGAGAGCGCCGTAGACGCTTTTAAAAAATTCATCGATAGAACGGCTCATATTCACCTGAAGGATCTCAGACGCGCCGTATGGGACAATGTCGGACCCAGGCGCTACAGCTATGTGGGCTCCGTGATCGAAGGTGTTTTCACCGTTCCCGGTGACGGGGACATGGTGGACTGGGATGGTGTTTTCGAGGTCATCAGAAACAGCAATTTCGAGGGCTGGATCGTCGTGGAGGCCGAGCAGGATCCCCATCTCTACGATCCCCTTGAGTATGCCCAGAAGGCCAGAGCCTTCATCAAAGAGAAACTGGATATATAAGCCTGAAGGAGGAGCCTGTGAAATTCGGACTGCATGGACTGCTTGTAAGATATTCCAATGTGGCGACGGACATCAGAATCGCCGATGAGGCCGGTTATGATGCTGTAGAGCTTCATACGGATAAACTGGACCGTTATCTGGCATCGGGCTTTAACGGGGAGGATCTGAACCTTCTTCTTGAAAAGCATAATATGAAGGTCAGCTGTATCGATATTATCGGGGATGTGGAGAGCCAGAAAGCTGATGTCTTCGCCGGGGTGATGAAAAAGGCCGAACTGCTGATCGATACAGCGGCGGAGATAGGATGCCCGACCATACAGCTCAATGCCTTTATGGAACTGGCGGACAGATCGGTGGAGGACAATATCAGGCTGACCGCCGCCAACATCCGGAAAATCTGTGAGCTCGGAAGAGCCAGGGGGATCCGGTTTCAGTATGAGGGCGCCGCCTGGACCCCCATTCACAGCCTGGAGCAGTGCAAGGCCCTGGTTGAGGAAGTGGGCATGGACAATTTCGGTTTTGTCGTCGACTTCTGGCACTTCTGGGCAAGCCGAGGCGGAACTCCCGAAGAGATCGCGCGGCTGGACAAGAATATGATCTACGGTGTCCATATAGCCGACGGCTATCGCCCCGGTGCAGGGGAGCCCTGGGTCGATGAAACCCTCTTGAGAGGCGCTTTGCCCGGTGACGGAGACATCCCCATGGGGGAATGGATCGACGCCGTTAAGGCGACGGGCTATGACGGCTTCTATTCGGGCGAAATCCTCTGTCATAAGCTGTGGGAAGCGGATCTGATGGATATTGCCGCCGATACGCTATCGAGGATGAAAAAATTTTTCTAGAGATTACGGAGGATATTCCTGATGTTCAATGAAGAGAAAAGACTGGACCGTCCCTTCCGCTGGGCCATGATCGGCGGCGGACGGGGAAGCCAGATCGGATATATACACCGCTCCGCCGCCCGGCGTGACGGACTGTTTGAGCTTGTTGCCGGAGCGTTCGATATCAATCCCGAACGCTGTAAATCCTTTGGAGCCGGTATCGGCCTGGATGAGAACCGCTGCTATGCGGACTACAGAGAGATGCTGGCAGAAGAGGCGAGGCGGGAAGACGGCATCGAGGCCGTCTCCATCGCCACTCCCAACAAGTTTCACTATCAGATGTGCAAGGACGCCCTGGAGGCGGGGCTGCATATCATCTGTGAAAAGCCCCTGTGCTTCACATCCAGAGAGGCCGAGGAGCTGAAGGCCCTGGCGGAAGCAAAGAAGAAGATGATCTGCGTCACCTACGGCTACACGGGCCACCAGATGGTCCACCAGGCCCGCAAGATGATAGAGAACGGCGATCTGGGTGAGATCAGAATCATCAATATGCAGTTTGCCCACGGATGGCACTCCGAAGAGCTGGAGATCAACGATCCCGGTCTGAAGTGGCGGGTCTCTCCCGAGGTCGCAGGGCCCACCTATGTTCTGGGTGATATCGGAACCCATAACCTCTATATGGCGGAACTGATGGTTCCCGGTTTCAAGATTGAACAGCTTATGTGTTCCCGCCAGAGCTTTATCAAGAGCCGGGCACCCCTTGAAGACAATGCCTTTGTTCTGATGAATCTCAAGGGCGGCGCCGTGGCCCATATGTGGGCCTCTGCGGTTAACGCCGGAGCCATTCACGAGCAGAAGATCAGGGTTGTGGGCAGCAAGGCCAGCATCGAGTGGTGGGACGAGCATCCCAATCAGCTGGTTTATGAGGTGCAGGGGCAGCCCAAGCAGCTGCTGGACCGGGGACACGGCTATCTCTACAGCGATGATCCCTGTGTGGCTACCGACAGAATCGGATGCGGCCATGCAGAAGGGCTCTTTGAGTCCTGGTCCAACCTCTACAACAACTTCGGTTTTGCCATGAAGGCGATGGATGAGGGGGATGCCAGGACTCTGGAAGAGCTGAATTTCCCCGGTATCGAAGCCGGTATCGAAGGGGTCAGGTTCCTGGAGAACTGTGTCAGGTCAGCCGACTCAGGTTCCGCCTGGGTCGACTATCAATAACAACTCCCGCCCTCCGGAGGCAGAGGTCCATCCGGAGGGTTCCTTTTTAGAAATCGTAAAGAAGGCAGTTCGCTATGACTCAGGCCGCAGGGATTCTTAAAATCGTACTTTTCGTCCTTCTGGGGGCGGTATTCAGGCAGAAAGGTGTCCTGGACAGGCAGGGAATGGAAGGGGTCAAGAAAACCGTGATCTTTCTGGCCATACCGGCCGTACTTTTTCTCTCCTTCTCCCGACTGGATTTCAACCTGGGGTTTCTGGGAGTGACCGCCCTTGTTTTCTTCATCAATCTCCTGCTTTTCGGCCTTGCCTTACTGACCGTTAAAGCGACAGGGGGACGGTTTCGTCTCCTCCCTCTGATTATCTCCACCATGAATTTCGCGCTCCTGGGGATTCCTCTTTATGAGGCTCTTTACGGCTATGAGAATCTTCATCACTATACGATGTTCGGAATAGGGAATGAGCTGTACACCTGGTTTGTCTTTTTCTTCCTTCTTAAATGGTACCTTTCCGGCGGCAGGGCCTCAGAGCACTTCAACGCCTCTTTTCTGAAGTCTCCCATCGTCTGGGGGATCCTTCTGGGATGTCTGTTCGGAATCCTGGAAATCGATATGGAGGACAGCGGCAACTTTCTGGTGCTGGGGATCCATGAGGCGATTCAGGGCGCTTCCAGGCTGACGACTCCTCTTATTCTCCTCTTCATCGGTTATAATATGAGCTTTTCCAGGCAGTATATGAAGAGAAGTCTCGGCTATACGGTTGCAAGGCTTGTCGCTCTCTTTGCCCTGGGGTATCTGGTAAAGATCAGCCTGCTGAACCGGATCGTTGAGATGAACAGTCTTAGGAACGCCGCCTATTTCCTGTTTATTTCCCTTCCTCCGGTGTTTTCTGTTCCCCTGCTGGCGGATGAGTACCTGGACGGGAAGGAGATGGTGCTGTTGAACAATACCATTATTCTCCATGCTCTTGTGACCATGGTTCTGTTTTCACTTTATTACATAGTTATCTGATTTCCAGAATCGATCCGCCTTCATGGATGCGGGGGGGGAATGTGTATGAGTAGTCATGACTGCGGAAATCAGGATCGTCCACCATCCTGAGTATATTCTCTCCCACCATTACGCCCATATCGAATCCCGGGTGTATAGAGGCCGTGATGCGGCTTTCCTGCCAGTCCGGGCCGGAGTAATCGAAGCAGACAAGCGAATAATCTTCGGGAACACCTATGCCCTTTTCAGCAAAAAGCTCGAGTACCATATTCAGTATCATATAGTTGCAGCAGACAAGGGCGGTAGCCTTCGGGAGACTCCGGATATACTTCCAGAGTTTTCTGGGAAAGGCTCTGCCGTCATGGCTCTCTTCGGAGGTACACCATCTCACATATTCGTCTTTGAAAACGGCATCATATTTAATCAGGGAACGCATGAAACCGTTGTATTTTTCCTGTCCCTGATAGTTGTCGTAGACGAATATACCGGCGATATGGCGGTGTCCCGCCCTGGTCAGACGGCTGACCAGCTCATCGGCGCAGAGGGCATCGTTGATGATGACCTTATGATAAGGAGTCCCTATGTAATAGTTATTGAACCTTATGATAAGGAGTCCCTATGTAATAGTTATTGAAAAAAAGCAGACGGATATTTCTGCGGTCGATCTTCTGATAGCTGTCCAGATTCGGGTTCATAATGCTGGCTTTTACACCGTCTATTATCAGACCGTCGAATTAGTGAAATTCTATGTTTTTGTGACTCGACGCAAGGACCTGCCTGAAAATCGGCAGGATTCACATGCTTGATCGCTGTATTAAGAAAGTGTTCTCGGGTCGGCCGGAAATGTTCCGGGCTTTTTCCGTCTCTTGCCGATGCTGCTCATTATGGATAACTTAACACTGTCTTAATTAGGTGTTGAAACGATGTTGAAATGTAGTTAAATTGTTTTGAATAATTAAGTTCTATTTGAAAAATAAACATATTGATATATGTCTTAAACCCATTTTTAAAGCCATTTAATTCACTTAACCCGTTTTTTAAGTTAAATTTAAGTGATTAATTTAGTTGACAGTTAAGCAATGTGGGCTTACCATCACTTAAACTTTAAACAAAAACAGGAGACTTTACGTGAAAAAATTAGTTTTGGTTATGACTATGGCATTGGCTGCATTGACCTTCACCATGGCAAATGGACAGCAGGATAACGGAAAAGTACGGGTCGGTGCTTCCATCCTGACCTCTTCTCACCCCTTTTACCAGTCCATCAAGGTCGCTCTGGAAGAAGAGGCCGCAGCGCAGGATGTGGATCTTTCCATTACAGTTGCTGATCAGGATCTGAACAGACAGCTTTCTTCTATCGAAGATTTTATCAATAAGAGTGTCGATGTCATCATCATCACACCTGTTGATTCAGATGGTGTAAAGGGTGCTGTTCTCAAAGCCAATAGTGCCGGCATACCTGTCATAACTGTAGATATCAAAGCTAATGGGGTTGATGTTGTCTCTCACATTGCAACCGATAACTATACAGGTGGTATGCTGGCCGGTCAGGCCATGGCTGAGTACCTGGATTTCTCCGGAAAGGTTGCCCTTATTACCTATCCTGAGGTTCAGTCCGTTCGTGACCGGATCGATGGATTCAAGGAACAGGTCGCTCAGTATGACGGTATCGAAATCGTAGCTGAGCTGCCCGGCCGTACTCGTGAAGAAGCTAAGACGGCTACCGAAGATATGATGACAGCTCACCCTGAGATAAATGGTGTATTCGGATTCGGTGATGATATGGCTATTGCCGCTACCACTGTTATCAAGGAAAGGAGTGCAGAGGCTATCGTTATCGGGTTTGACGGTATGGATGAAGGCCGAAAAACTGTAGATGCAGACAATGCATTCAAGGCCGTGGTTATGCAGGCTCCCGGCAGAATGGGGAAAACTGCTATCCAGCTGGCTGTTCAGATTGCTGCCGGTGAAAGTGTTGAAAAGAACATTCCTATCGTTCCCGGTCTGTATATCTATAATGCAGGAGAGGTCCCTGTCTCTCTGGAAGGAAACAAGATCTCTTTTGAAATCAAGTAAATCACTGAGTTAAAATTGTCATATCGAGCTGGTAGTCTCTGCCAGCTCTTTCTTTAGGGAGTAAATATGCTGGAAGTAAAGGGTATTTCAAAGTTGTACCCGGGAGTCAAGGCATTGGATCAAGTGCATCTGACGGCAGAGCCTGGTCTGGTTCATGGCCTTATGGGGGAGAACGGCGCCGGCAAGTCTACTCTCATGAAGATACTGGCCGGTACGGAAAAACCTGATGGAGGGGAAATCTTCATTGATGGACAGGCCGTAGAGATTCACTCTGTTGAGGATTCTCATGAATGTGGTATTGCTATCGTCTATCAGGAACTGAGTCTTTTTAATAATCTCACTGTCGCTCAGAATCTGTTTGTCATGCAGGAACCTCATGCTGTCGCCGGTCTGATTGACGACAAGCTGATGGAAGAGGAGTCGAAAAAGCTTCTGAACTCCTTCGGTCTGGATATAGATCCTTCTTTTCCGGTCTTGAATCTTTCCATTGCAGAAAGACAGCTTGTTGAAATCATTAAAGCGGTGCGGATGAATCCCCGCTATCTGATTCTGGATGAACCGACATCTTCTCTCAGTGAAGAGGAGGTAAAGATTCTTTTTTCAATTATCAGAAAATTGAAAGACACAGGCTGTGGGATCATCTATATCTCCCACAAAATGAGTGAGATCTTCAATATATGTGATGTCGTTACTGTTTTCAGAGATGGTAAGTATATTGGTACCGACAGTGTAAAAGCCCTGGATCAGACCGCTCTGGTCAAGATGATGATAGGAAGGGATCTACAGCATGCCTTCCCTCCGATGGTAGACTCCGTAACCGAAGAAGATGCCATCCGCGTTGAAAATATTACAAACAGCCCTTTCTATCACGATGTCTCTTTTCATGTAAAGAAAGGGGAGATCTATGGCCTTTATGGTCTGGTCGGTTCCGGAAGAACCGAGATTATGAAGGGACTGTTCGGTGTCCTTCCTCGCAAAAATGGACGGATTTTAATACACGGTAACGAGACAGAACTCAAGAGTCCCCAGCAGGCGATCGAATCGGGGATGGCTTTTGTAACAGAAAACAGAAAAGAAGAAGGTCTGATTCTAAGCTCTTCTATAGAAGAAAATATCTCCATGGTAAGAATCGATCACATTCTGGATCACGGTTTTATCAGCTCCGCCAAAGAGAAGGGTATTGCCCGGAAACATATAAAGGGTTTCAGGATTAAAACCCCCGGCAGTGATCAGCTGGTTAACAACCTGAGCGGTGGTAATCAGCAAAAAGTGGTTTTGGCCAAATGGTTTGAACACAACCCGGATATTTTTATTCTGGATGAGCCTACAAGAGGTATTGATGTGGGCGCTAAATTTGAGATCTACCAGGTTATACAGGAGCTGGTTCAAAAGGGTGTCGCTGTTATCCTGATCTCCTCGGAACTTCCTGAGATTATGAACCTGTGCCACCGCGTCGGTCTTGTCAGAAACAACACCATTATTCATGACATCAGTACTGACGAAATATCTGAAGATCAGATTTTGATGAAACTAACCGAGTAAATAAGGATTCAATAATGAAAATAAATATAAAGAACAGATTCTTGAGAGACTTTGGGGGAATACTTCTGGCTCTTTTATGTATCTTGATATTCTTCTCCGTTTTGAGTCAGTACTTTCTTACTGTTAATAACCTGCTGAGTGTCCTTTTGCAGGTCTCCATTATCTCTATTACGGCATTCGGCATGACTTATGCATTGATGATCGGTGGTATCGACCTCTCTGTAGGTTCGGTGATCGCTCTTGCCGGAATGGTCTTTGCCCTGGTCCTCCGTTCCAGTGCCATGTTATTTCCTGCCATAATGGCCGGTCTGGCCGCCGGTCTCATTGCGGGACTTCTGAATGGTATTATAGTGGCCAGGCTGGAGATACCGCCTTTCATCGTGACAGTCGCAACCATGGGAATCTTCCGTGGAATCGCTTACTCCTTTACCGATTCAAAGCCTGTTCCCATCGAGCATCCCGGGGCTCTGGCTGTTGGTAATGACCGCTTTCTCTTTATTCCCATTCCCGTATGGATTGTCCTGTTCGTATTGATTATCACCCATGTCATTCTGGATAAAACAAGGATGGGACGGCAGACGAAACTGGTGGGAGGCAACAGAGAATCCGCCCGTTATGCCGGTGTGAATATCTTTAAAATTGAGGTTCTGGTCTTTATGATTACCGGTCTGGCATCGGCCGTCAGCGGTATTATACTGTCTTCACGGCTCTATTCCGCACAGCCGAACTCTGCTATGGGGTACGAACTGGATGCTATCGCCGCCGCCGTTCTGGGAGGGACAAGTCTTTCCGGAGGCTATGGTTCGGTTATCGGAACCTTTCTTGGCGCTCTGATAATAGGAATCGTGAATAACGGTATGAATCTGATGGGGCTTTCGTATTTCTATCAGCTGATTATCAAGGGAATCATTATCCTTATCGCTGTATATGTGGATATCCGCAATAAGAAAAAATTGCTGAAGGCGGAAGGTTGATGAAAAAAGTTCTTGTTATCGGAGAGATCCTTGTAGAGATTATGGCCGACAAGGTTGACCAGTCTTTTTTGGATACGGGAAGCTTCACAGGTCCCTTTCCCAGCGGAGCACCGGCTATCTTTATCGATCAGGTCGCCAAATTCGGTGTTCCCGCCGCTATCCTTTCGGGAGTCGGGGATGATGATTTCGGCAAACTTTGTCTGGATCGTTTGTCTGGAGATGGTGTCGACACGGCTGCGGTAAAACAGCTCAGAGAAAGAGCGACGGGTGTCGCCTTCATCCGATATAACAGTGACGGTTCCCGTAATTTTATCTACCATATAGATAATGCGGCCTGCGGTTCTCTGACAGAAGAAGATGTAAGAGCTTTGGACTGGAATCAGATAGGAGCCTTTCATATTATGGGTTCTTCAATATTCAGTCAGGAGATGTACAGAATTCATAAAGCGGTTCTCGAGATGCTTCCCGAGGACTGTATCGTGACCTTTGATCCCAACGTCAGACCGGAGATCCTCAGCAGAGATCCTCAGCTCAGTGATCTTATGCAGGAGTTTTTCGGGCGTTCTGAACTTGTATTCGCCACAGAGGAAGAGCTTGAGTTTCTGACGGATGGGGCTTCATTTGAAGACGCTTTAAAGCTTTGCTTCTCCAAAGGGATTAAAACTGTGGTTGTTAAAAGAGGGGCTCGCGGGGCCTCTCTGTTTACAGTTGATACAAGACTGGACCAGGGGCCTTATCCTAAAGAGAATATCGATCCTACGGGAGCCGGAGACACCTTCGCCGGAGCCTTTGTCGCCGGATATCTGAAAGATTGGCCTTTGGAAAAGTGCCTGACTAATGCTAATATAGCGGGTGCCTTTGCCGTCTCTGTGAGAGGGCCTATGTCTGGAACCATTACACTGGAAGAGATTCCTGAATAAGAAATCATAAGGTAAAGATTGTGAGCAACAAGCGCAGAAAAGTATCACTCAAAGAAATCGCCAAGGTGGAAAATGTATCTATCGCTGCAGTATCCATGGCCCTTTCGGGTAAATCAGGCATTTCAAAGGAAGTTGCTGATAGGATAAGAAAAACAGCCGATGAAATGGGGTATGTCCCTTCACGGCGGGAACGTCATACAGGGAAACGTCTGGGCAGTATTGCCATTCTGCAGCCCATTGATGAGTTCAGTATGCATTCCTGGAATATTTTCACCAGGATCATCAAGCAGATTGAACAACACCTTCTTGAAAAGGATTTCTTCCCTCTCATTATTCCAGTGAATAATATCATCTCTGCTGAAGATACACTGGGAAAACTGGTGGATATGGATGTCCGTGCCGTTATTTCCATCCATCATGTGGAACAATCTTTGTTTAATGCTCTTGCGAAGCATGATATCTCGGTTGTGGTTCTTAATAACAGCTCTCTTGAAGATTCTTATACTTCAGTTCTGGTTGATGATTTTCAGGGTGCTTACAATGCCGCGATGGAACTTGTTAATCATGGTCACAGGAAAATCCTCTACGTTGATTACCCTCGTACCGATCTTCCCAATATCCTGATGGACAGGCGTATGGGGGTTCAGAAAGCCTCTATGGAATTTGTTGATGCGGATTTTATCATGCTTGAGATACCAAAATACAACGCGGAGACGATCCGTAAAGAGCTGGAAGTTATTGCAAAGCAGGATATTACGGCGGTCCTCGCTCATGACGACTATCTGGGCTCCAGTCTTTTCATGGTTTTAAAGGACATGGGGTATAAAGTTCCCCATGATATTTCAATGATCTCTACGGGAGGAGGCGTTCTGGACTACAGTATCGCTTCCACTCCTCAACTCTCCGCCTATGAGCTTGATGTGGATCTTATCGGAAGGATTGCAGGGGAGGAGACCATTCGTCTGATTGAGTCGGATGATAAATCCATTCGTGTCCTGAGGACTAAGCAATTGTATCGGGACCGGCACAGTATCAAAAAAATCTAAGGCCCTTCTCCGGCTCTATTCATCCGAACTCCGTGCCTTGCGGTATTTGGAAGGATATTCCCCGGTAAACTTTACAAAAAGGTTGGTGAAGTGGCGGCTGCTGCGGTAGCCTACCTCTTCGGAGATCTCCCTGATGGTCAAAGAGCTTTCCGACAGGAGCCTTCGGGCGTGGGAGATCCGTGTCTTGGCGATATAGTCGGTAAATTTCATCTTCGTTTCATTGTGGAAGAGCCTGCTCAGATAGTTGGGAGTAATGTTCAGCTGAGCGGCGATGGAGTTGATACCGATGTCCTTCATGTAGTTCTGCTCCACATAGTCAATCACATCATCAATATAACGCCGGCAGCTGTTACGTGATGATAACAGCCCGTTGCCGTACTCTCTCACATGATCCATCCACGCCACCGGTGTGCTGGCGCTTCCGTCGCTGCTGTAACCGGTATGTATCCGCAGATAAGCGTTGATGTTCTGGCGTCTGAGATCGTCTTTCAGCAGATCAAGGAAAAACTTATCCTCTGCCAGGCGGTCCAGGATATTGAAGAAACCGGTCACGTTCTTCTGATTAAAGGCCTGACTGAGGGTATTCAGAAGACGGCAGGAGTTCAGCAGTTTTTCCCTGTCCCTGTCGTTTTCATAGCGGGATAGATCATGGCGGCCGGTGTCTCTGAAGAGGATGCGCAGCAGGCTCAGTTCTATCATATCGGAGTACTGGGCGCTGATATCCCTGCTGTTAAACCGCTTTTTGAAACAGGAAATCATCACCTCCGGGCAGCTGCCGCGGTCAAGGCGTTCGCAGCTGTAGAGAAACTTGTCCGTCCGGGACAGAGTCTCTTCTGCAAAGGAGCAGAGGATGTATATCATATCTGAAGAAATATTGAATACGGCGATCATCAGCTCATGGGATATGTAGTTTTCGGCGATGCTGCGGAGCTTCAGGAAAAAGTCGGCTTTGGCCTTCTTCAGGATGTCCTCACTGCGGGAATCAAAGACGTAAAGCATGGAGCGGCTGTGAGACAGCTGCTTTATCATGCGTTTGTCCTCACCGCTTAAAATGATATCGTCCACACTGTGAAAACGGGCGATCGTCCGGCGTTCGAAATTTCTGTTCATCTCGAGGGATTTCTGCTTCGACTTCTTGATGGAATCCTGAACGACCTTTGCCAGATCCTCTTTGGCCGCGGGTTTCAGCAGGTAGTTATCCACCCTGAGCTCGATGGCTTTTCTGGCGAACTCAAACTCCTGATAGCCCGTCACAATGGTGTAGACCGTATCGGGGGAGATCTTTTTTGCCTCTTCGATAGCTTCAAGCCCGTTCATGACAGGCATATGAATATCCACAAAAGCCAGTTCCGGTCTGCAGATCTCCAGCTGCTTCAGAAGATCCTCCCCGTTGTTGCATTCGATCAGATCCAGATCGGGAAGAGCCATCTCCTCCAGCATCAGTTTCAGAGATATGCGGGCCATCTTTTCGTCGTCGGCGATCAGTACAAGCATAATCAGATACTCTCCAGGGGGATCAACAGGGTTACAGCAGTTCCTTCTCCTGCGTTTGATTCAAGGGCGAGCCGGCAGAGGGGGGAGAGGAGCTTGAGGCGCTCCCTGATATTCTGCAGCCCTACGTTTTCTTTGAGGGTTTCAGGATGAAAGCCGGCTCCGTCATCATGGACGAGGATGGACAGATACTCCTTTTGCCCCGAAGGAATGATTTTCACCCTGATCTTTATGGTGCAGTTTTTCAGAAGAGGTTCTATACCGTGTTTGACGGCATTCTCTACAAGGGGCTGTATCAGCAGGCGGGGAATGCTGAGGGCGGCAGCTTTCTCCGTACAGTCTATATGGTAATCAAGTCTCTCTTCAAAGCGAAGCTTCTGCAGGGCACAGTATCGTTCAAGAAAATCCAGCTCATCCCGGACAGTCGCCCTCTCTTCGGGGGTGAAGTTGTACCGGAGCATTCCCGTCAGGTCCATGATAGACTTTTCAAGAACCTCCCGTCTCCCCAAACGGTTCAGGGCAAAGAAACCGTTGAGTACATTGTAGATAAAATGGGGCTGTATTTGAGACTGCAGGGCCCTGTACTCGGCATTTTTCTGCTGGAGAACCAGTTTGTACTCCGTGTTGATATGCTTGTTCAGCTGTCGGATCATATCGTTGAGACTGCGTCCCATGCTGTTGATCTCATGAATGGAGTTGGGAATAGTCTGCATCTCAAGACGTCCGGTTTCCGCTTCCTTCATAATCCTCATCATACGGCTGATGGGATCGGATATAAAGCGCCTGGCAAAGTAGTTGTAAAAAAACAGGGCGATCAGAAAACCTGCCAGGGAGATCAGGATCACCTTCAGGTATATGAAGAGTACGGTCCTCTGCATTTCGGTTCGTGAGAGGAGAATGATCACCTTCCATTTGGAGGGACTCAGGAGATTGTAGCTTGCGCTGTATAATGTCAGGCCGATATAAACCCGTTCCTCATTCTCTGTCAGGCTGTTCAGGGTTTCTGGGGGAAGCGTCTTTGATGTGAAGAGGATATTGTTCTTTTCATCCAGAAGCACCGTAACCGAATCGATGCGGGACTCGAAGTTCCGGAGCATCTGTTCGAAGACCGCTGTATCCGCATCGGCGATAACGACCCCCAGCGGGTCGTTTCTGTAGGGATGGGTGATGTTCCGGGCAACCGAAAAGACCTTCATGGTGTGGGAGTGGGTAAAATACTCCGGTTTGTGAGAGCCAATATAGTTGATGTTGTCTCCGGCGGCTTCGGTTTCTTTATACCAGTCCTGTCTGGTAAAATCATAATCCTCCACAAGTTTGACATTTCCGTTTCTGTTGGAGTACAGGGTTTTGCCTTTATAGTGAAGCACGATGCTCAGTATATGTTTTCGTGAAATTCTCAGGTAGTCGGGAATAATCTTTTCAAACAGTTCCGATCCGTCCTCTCCGGACTCCAGATGCCGGATAATATCCTCTTTGTAAAGAGGGTAGGAGGTCAGCTGCTGCAGCTCCAGAAGATAGCTGTTCAGGTTTTCCGAGAAGAGCTCCAGGTTGTTTCTGACCAGGAGATCCGTCTCTTTCTGAAAATTCTTAATGAATGACGACGGCAGGACTATGATCATAACCGTAACGGGCAGAAGAAAGCTCAGGAGGAAGATGGAGAGGAGTATATTTTTTAGGGAATAGAAATGATTCATGTCTCTCTTATTGTATACAAAACATTGTCTCCGTTGTATACAAATTATGAAGAAATGAGCGCCGAATTTGTAGAAATGTAGCATATCGCAGTTTCGAATACCCGTAATACCATGATTAAAACAAATATGAGTCGTTTCGCAGCCCCGGGGCGGGAAACGGGCTCAATGAAAGGAGTCGCTTTATGACGATAAAAAAAATACTGATGACATTAGCCATTCTCTGTCTGTCCGTGTCTGCTTTTGCAGAGGGAAATCAGGATAAGGACGATGAGCAGATTGTTCTCAAGCTGGGCTACAGCTCACCCACATCCAATCCCTGGCACAGCTGTGCCGAGGATCTGGCCGAATATGTCAGCGAGAACACAGACGGCAGGGTAAGGATTGACCTCTATCCTGCAGAAATGCTCGGTTCCGACAAGCAGATGGCCGAGATGATCAAGATGGGAACCCTGGATATGCAGATCGCTCCTCAGGGTGTCGTTGCCAACTATGAACCCAAGATGGCTATTCTGGAACTGCCCTTCCTCTTCGATTCCAATGAAGCGGTTGCCAAGGTTCTCGACGGACCTCTGGGAGACGAGATTGCCAAGGATCTGCCCAAGAAGGGCATGCGTGTTCTGGCTTACTGGGAAAACGGACTGCGTCAGACCACAAACAGCAAGCATGAGATCATGAGCCCCTCCGATCTGGACGGTATGAAAATCAGAACCCCCGATAACAAGATGACCATCAGCATCTTCAAGTCTCTGGGATCCAATCCCGCTCCCCTGGCGTACAGCGAGCTCTATATGGCCCTTTCCCAGGGTGTGTTCGACGGTCAGGAAAATCCCGTTGTCAATATCCACGCTTCCAAGCTGTATGAGGTTCAGAAGTACATCTCTTTGACCAACCACAAGTATGAGAGCAAGCCTTTTATCGTCAGCGAAAAGAAGTGGGCCAAGCTTCCCGCCGATGTTCAGCTGATTATCACAGAAGGCGCCAAGAAGTTCGCCATCCAGAACAGAGCCATGTTCGCCGAGCAGAACGAGTCCCTTCTTGCCGATCTTGAGGCCAAGGGTATGACCGTCTCCAGACCCGACCTGACTCCCTTCAGAGAGTCCACCAAGTCTGTTTATGACGAGTGGTCCGAGGTCTTCGGAAAAGAACTGATCGACGAAGTTCTTATGGCAGCCACCAAGTAGGATTCTATATTCTGTTTCAAAAAAAGCTTCGGCCTCAGGCCGGGGCTTTTTCCTTACAATAATTTCCCGATTATTCCCGTAAAGGAGTTTTTCTTATGCCGGGTATCATTACAAAAGTGAGTGATAAAATTAATTTTGTTCTGGAGAAAGTGGCTATCACCCTGCTGGCTGTGGTCACGGTCCTGACGTTTTCCGGAGTCATCTTTCGTTATGCCTTCGGTTCTCCCATCATATGGCTTTACGAAACCACCCTGGTCCTTTTTTCCTGGGTTACATTCCTGGGCATCAGCATCGCCGTTAAGAGGCGTGAGAACATACACCTGGACTTTGTTTTTCACAAGGTTACAAACCGGGTCGCCGCTATCATGCATATAGCCATAGCGATCGTTTCCATCATCTTCTTTGCGATCGTCTTCAAAGACAGCATCGAGATCATATCGGAAACCTTTGAACAGAAATACAACACCATCGACCTTTCAACGGGATGGTTTTATGTACCTCTTTTTCTCTGTTCCCTGGTCAGCGTGCTTCATCTGATCAACCGTCTGATTTTCATTGTGAGAGGAGAAAAGTAATGGGTACACTGCTATTAATACTGTTTGCCGTCCTTATGTTTGCGGGAGTTCCCATAGCCATCGCCATGGCGGGCTCTACCATTTTCGCCTGTCTCATTACGGGTAACTATCCCACCCTGGCCATCACCTTCAAGCTTATTGCGGGTGTGGACTCCTATGTTCTGATCGCCATTCCCTTCTTTATTCTGGCGGGGAATATCATGAACTCCGGAGGGATCACCAACCGCATCTTCAAGTTTGCCAATACCCTGGTGGGACGGATGCCCGGAGGTATGGGACACGCCAATGTGGTTTCCAATATCATTGTTTCCGGTATGTCCGGTTCGGCTGTTGCCGACGCCGGCGGTCTGGGGGCCGTTATCATCAAGGCCATGAGAGACCAGGGTTTCGACGATGATTTCAGTTCGGCTGTAACCTGTGCGTCCGCCACCATCGGGCCCATCATCCCCCCCAGTATTCCCCTGGTTGTTTTCGGGGCCATGGCGGAGGTCTCCATAGGCTCCCTCTTTCTGGGAGGCTTTCTGCCCGGACTGCTTCTGGGGCTCTGTACCATGATCTGTGTCCATGTGATTTCTGTTATCCGCAAGTACCCCATCCGGGACAAAATGAGCGGAAAAGAGATCGTCCTGGCTTTCAAAGAGGCCTTCCTGCCCAACCTGACTCCCATCATCATCATCGGGGGAATCCTCACCGGTGTCTGTACCCCTACGGAAGCGGCTGTGATCGCCACCTTCTATGCCCTCTTCCTGAGCCTGCTCTACAGAGAGATGACCTGGAAGAAGCTGGGTGCTGTCCTGCTGGAAACACTGATCATGTCCTGTACCATAATCTTTATCATCGCCGCGGCGACGGCCTTCTCCTGGCTGATCGCCATGGAGGGCATCCCCCAGATGGTAACGTCTTTCCTGCTGTCGGTGACCACCAACCCCCATGTGATTATCCTGCTTCTGAATATCATTCTTCTGCTGATGGGTATGTTTATGGAGGGTCTGTCCATCCTGACCATCGTGGTTCCCTTCCTGCTGCCTCTGATTCAGCAGCTGGGACTGAATCCGGTGCATATCGGGGTCGTGGTTGTTCTGAACCTGATGATCGGGCTCTCCACGCCTCCCGTGGGACTCTCACTCTTTGTGGTCAGCAAGATTGCCGGTGTGAAGCTGCATAATCTCTACAGAGAGATTCTGCCCTTCCTGATTCCCCTGCTGGCGGTACTGATCATCATCTCCTATTTCCCCGGTGTTGTAACGTTTATTCCGAATCTGTTTTTCTAGACAAACTTTTCGTTTCTCCTTTTTCTGCTCCCCCGGTCGTTGGCCGGGGGAGTTCTTTGTTTGAAGCATCAGCCTCTTTTTGAAGGTCTGTCTGTAAGGACGGCATCCCGGGTCTCAGAAAAAAAAATCAAGTTTTTTTATTTGTGTGTCACGAAATGGCACATATTATCTGTATTCTTGCTTCAATGGAGGGATATAGATGATCTACAACCTTACTATCGATCTTATTGTTAACGGTATTATGCTGACGGCGGGTGTTCTTATTCTGAAAGCCATGATCAGGAAATGGGAAAACTGGATACGCCTATGTATTGCGGACCGCCTGGAAGCTCTGGCATTAGCCGCTGAAACTGTGCCGGAAGGACAGGAACCCGCCTGCCCCTTTCCTCTATACTGTGAAACTCATTCTGTCAGCCGCTGCGGATTGTACCAGTAGACCCCTTCGGCGAAGACAGGGGCATCTCCGCCGAAGTAATCTTTGAGCAGGGATTTTTCCTCATAGGACCAGACCCCTAGAAAGAAGTTTCCTTCGCTGAGGAGGGATAGTTCTGAGCTGCCGCCGGGCAGTCCGACGGGTTCCTGGCGTTCGACTTCCGTGTTCTCCTGGATAAACAGGGCGTCCAGCATACCGTAGAGGGTGTAAAAGGTTCCCTGACTTTTACCGGAGCTTCCTTTCAATGAGGCGACTTCATGTTCCAGCTCCAGGTATTTTCCAAATCCGGTCTCATTTTCATCAAAATGACTGTAACGGGATACTTTGCCGCTCATATAGCAGGGAATCTGTACATTCTGCTTCATTTCATAGAAGCGGATCCCTTTAAGAAAAAACTCCTCTGAACCGGTAAAACAGGGAGGTGCTTGCCCTTGTTCTGTGGAATCAGCAAAGAGTTCTGCAGGAAGAGTGGAGCTCAGATTCCAGGGGGCTTCCATACCTTCCAGTTCAATAACAAGTTTGGTTTTATCCTCAAGGATTTGAACAACAGTTGTGCGTTCGAAAAAAACACTTTCTGCTATAATCTCTATATCCGTTACAAACTCATCTTCTCTGTCCTTAAAGGTCCGGATAAACTCTTCTTTATTCACCAGGGAGCCTTCTCCCGGTTCTCCGTCGGGATCGGGAGCCAATACGGCATCCATGGTAAAGATATAATTCTCTTCAGAACCTTTTGTTATTTTCATCCTGTACAACTTTTTAAACGAGTCCGGGTAGCTCTCCTGATGACATGTCGAAAGCACCATGGCGCCGTCTTTTATCTCATAACGTCCGATTTCATGGTCTATGACTTCGTACCATATGCCCTCAAAGGGAAGAGTCTCCATGGCTGATTCGCAAAACAGAGATAAGGGCAGGGTGAGGAGGATCTGCAGGGATATAAGCGGTCTTATCATGATGTTATCCTTTATTTAGATGAACGTGATTTTACTATAGGAGTCCTGATTGCTCAATGAGACTTCCGCCGGATCGAAGCGGCAGCCTCTCAGGCGCTCCCTGCGGAGCAGAGTGAGCAGGTAATATGAGCGCCGTTAAAGAGCTAAAGCAGAGAGCCGGTTCCGGGCCGCAGGCCCGGCGGCCCTTAAATCAATTAAAAAATCCCATGAAGATTCAGATCATTCCCGGAGCTGATGTACTATACTTTGAGGTGAAGGGGTAACGCTATGAAAGTTATAACCATTTCACGTTTTTTAAACAGTGGTGGTCTAACGATCGGTCAGCAGGTAGCGGATGAACTGGGCTACGCTTTCGTTACCAAGGAAACCATCGAAAAGATCATGAATCAGTACGGGATGGTGGAGTTTGACGCTCTGTATGAGCATGCTCCGGGAGTCTGGGACCGTCTGGACCGCTTCCAGGAGGATATGGTCGAATTTCTTCAGAGAGTGATGTACGCCATGGCCAGGCGGGGCAATGTGGTCATTCTGGGACGGGGCAGCTTTGCGGCTTTTCACAACTTCTCGGATGTGCTGAATGTGCGCTTGTGGGCGACGGCCGAGGAGAGGGCGAAGCGTTATATGAAGAGGACCAACAACACCTCATGGCGGGAAGCCATGGATTTTGTCGAAAACCATGACAAGGTCCGCAACGCTTTTGTGGAGAGATGGCTGCACGGGCATCCGGACAGAGCCAATGCCTTTGACCTGACCATCAACACGTCCAAGGTTCCTGCGGATATCTCGGTACGGATGATCTGTGACATTGCCAGGGCCAGCAGGGGACTGATACTTGAAAAACACAGGACCACCGAGGAGCTGGAGATTGATCCTATCCTGATGAAGACCGTGGAAGACGTGCTGGGCTGATTGAAAACAATAATTGTTTCTACGATCAAGGAGCGGACAGCATTTTTTTAAATGAACTGTTTTAATGCCTTATAAGGTCTGTACTTTGATGGCTGCCTGAGTATCGCCCTTGTCATCTGCATAGGCAAAGGCCATGCGGGGAGTATTGTGGGCAAAACCGTATTCTCCCTGCGGAGAGATCATAATGATACCTCCGTGACCGTTGACTCTTTGTTCCAGTATTTCTATAGCTTTCACTGCCCCCCCCGGCGCTGAACCTTTTTCAGCCATGGCATCACAGGCCGTTTTGCAGAACATTACCCTGAGTAGAGATTCACCATATCCCGTAGAGGAAGCGGCTCCCACAAGGTTGTCAGCATATCCTCCGGCTCCCACTATCGGGCTGTCTCCCACCCGGCCGGCGTGTTTCCGGGGTGTTCCTCCTGTGGATGTCGCACAGGCCAGATTGCCGTCCTGATCGAGGGCTACGGCCCCGACGGTATCCGATGGTGCAGAACCGCTGAATGCCTTGTGTATGGAGAAATCCGTATCGTGCCGGATGCTCTCGTAAAATTTCAATTCCCTTTCAGTTAACAGGTCTTTGGGGTTCAGTATTTCAAAACCCCATTTCCGGGCGAATTCCATGGCCCCGTCTCCCACAAGGAACCGGAAATCCTCGGCATTCATGACTTTCCGCGCCAGGGATACGGGATGAAGAAGATTTGATACTGCAGCGACAGAGCCGAAATCCAGGGCTTTGCCGTCCATAATGAGGGCGTCCAGTTCTATCTCTCCCCGGGCGTTCAGGAAGGCTCCCCTTCCCGCATCAAAAGTAGGATCGGCCTCCAGGATATTAACCGCCTGTTCAACGGCATCCAAAGCGCTGCCGCCTTCCTGGAGAAGGGGATATATCTGATCTACAGCAGCTTTCACACCCTTTATATGGTTTTCTGTATAGCGATCCGGGATGTCCCAGGCGCCGCCGTGTACGATGAGTTTCGGGGTCATATCTGCTCCTTCGCTGTTTATACTGGCTTATACGGAATTATTAATAAAGCCTTTTCCGGGAAGCCTTGAAATAATCCCTTTTTCGTACAGGAATGTATGATTTATCAGAAGGCGGGCAGGGGGACAAAAAAGAGGCGAGCACTTGATAAGGATAGAATTATTAATGAATTTGAGCTATGTCTCTTGAGCCTATAGTTACTATAGGGTTTATCATGTCTGACAAGGGAGAGATACCTTATGAAGAGAACTCTGATTAAGAACGCAAAGGCCGTTGTCAGCTGCGATGCCCTGGACAGGGTCTATCGAGACTGCGATATATTGATTCAAGGACCGAAGATTCTTCAGATAGGCAGAGGACTGGATGGTTCGGGCGCCGAGCTTCTTTCGGCCGAGGGCAAGTTCGTCTATCCGGGTCTCGTAAACACCCACCACCATTTTTTCCAGACCTTTGTCCGGAACCTGATGGCCGTGGACTATCCCAATATCACCGTGATTCAGTGGCTGGATGAGATTTATGAGATTTTCAAAATGATCACATCCGATGCCATCTACTACTCGTCTCTGACGGCCTTTACGGATCTGATCAAACACGGCTGTACGACTGCCTTCGATCATCAGTACTGTTTTCCCAGGACCACAAGCAGGGAGCTGGTCGATCGTCAGATGGAAGCGGCGAAGATGCTGGGCATCCGTTACCATGCCGGGAGAGGAGCCAATACTCTGCCCCGGGAGGAGGGGAGTACCATCCCCGCCGAGATGCTGGAGACTACGGATGAGTTTCTCTCCGACTGCGAGAGGCTTATCGGTCTCTATCACGATCCTGGTGAGTTCAGCATGAGCCAGATCGTTATTTCTCCCTGCCAGCCTGTGAATTGCTACAAAGAGACCTTTGTGGAGTCCGTCGCCCTGGCCCGGGATAAGGGTGTCTTTCTTCACACTCATCTGGGGGAGGGGGAGAACGATCTTATGGTGGAGCGCTGGGGAAAGCGGACTCTGGACTGGTGTGAAGAGATCGGCTTTACCGGACCCGATGTCTGGTATGCCCATGGCTGGGAGCTGACTCCCGATGAGTATACGCGTATGGCCGTTTCAGGCACCGGACTCTCCCACTGCCCCGCTCCGGCTACTCTGGGGGGATTCCCCATACTGGATATGCCGGCCATGATCAGGGCCGGGCTTCCTCTGAGCCTGGGCTGCGACGGTTCGGCCACCAATGACAGTTCCAATCTTCTGGACAGTCTGAGAATGGCCTACCTGATGCAGTGTTTTCACAGCAAACAGAGGGGAGGGAGTCCTTCTCCCTATCAGATGCTGAAGATCGCCACCGCCGGCGGTGCCGCTATGATGGGCCGCAGGGATCTAGGCTCTCTGGAGCCGGGGAAGGGAGCCGATCTTTTTATGGTGGATATGAACCGTCTGGAGATGGCGGGGACCCTCCATGATCCGGCTAATCTGCTGGCCAGAGCCGGTGTCACCGGCCCGGTTCACCTGACCATGATCAATGGAAAGGTTGTATTCAGAGACGGAGAGATACCGGGTATTGATGAGGCACAACTTTGTGCCGAGGCCGAGGCCGCCTGTGATGTGTCCATCAGGAATCGCTGTTCGGCTTACAACTGATCCTTCCAGGTTCAGCGCAGATTAGAGTATGAAAAAGAATAAGGGAACCCCGGGAGAACTCTTAAGAAGAGCTTTCCCTTTAAATATTGAGACCCAATTTTAATTGATTTTTTCAGGAGGCAAGAAGATGAAAAAGATGGCAATGCTCTTTGTCGTTGTAATGAGCATGGGCAGCATGGTATTCGCTGCAGGTCAGGGTGAGGCTGCTGAAGACGGCGGCGCACTGAAGGTGGCTCTGCTCCTTTCCGGTCCCGCCAATGATCAGGGATGGAACGCCGTAGCCCTTCAGGGACTGACCGAAGCCGAAGAGGCTTTCGGAATCGAGACCGCCTACTCCGAGCATGTGGGTATCGCCGACAGTGAGGCCGCTTTTACCGACTATGCCTCCCAGGGATACGATCTTGTGATTGGTCACGGATTCCAGTATGGCGACCCGGCCGTCAAGGTGGGCGAGCGTTTCACCAGGACCAAGTTTATGGCTATCGAGGGAGCCTCCTCGTCCGACAATGTGGCCTCCTATGTGATCGCCTGTGAGGAGGCCGGATATCTGATGGGTGTTCTCGCCGCTTCCATGAGCAAGACCGGGAAAATCGGTATGGTCGGCGGTTTCGAACAGCCTTCCATCATCAAGGTTGTGGAAGCCTATAAGCTGGGTGCGAAATCCGTGAATCCCGATATCACGGTGTTTGATGTCTATGTAGGCTCCTTTACCGATGTCTCTCTGGGCAAGGAGGCTGCTCTGGCTATGGCCGATCAGGGGGCTGATGTCCTTTCCCACATCGCTAATCAGGCCGGAACCGGTGTGATCAAGGCTGCCGAGGAAAGAGGGCTGATGGCCACCGGAGACTCCTGGGACCAGAGTGTTATCGCTCCCGATACTGTGATGTGCAGTACCATCTACAGCGTTCCTGTCCTCGTGAAGACCGCTGTCGAGAATGTGAAAAACGGAACATATGAGGGCGGTATCTATAACCTGGGAATGGATATCGGGGTAGTGGATATCTCATCCTACAACAACTTCAGCGATAAAGTCCCTCAGGATGTACAGGACAGGATCGCCGATCTGAAGGCGAAGATCATATCCGGAGAGCTTGATGTTCCTGTGATTGAGAAGAGCACATCCAAGTAGGGACTCAACTGTCCCGGCTTACTGAAACACTCCGGCTTCCCTGCGGAGGCCGGAGTTAGTTTTTTATAAATGAGGTGATATTTTGGCTCTGTTGACAATGGAGAATATTTCTAAATCCTTTTTCGGAAAGCCTGCCAACGAGGATGTTTCTTTGACGGTTGAAAAGGGAGAGATCCACGCTCTTCTGGGAGAGAACGGGGCCGGTAAAACCACCTTGATGAATATCCTCTACGGTATCTATCAGAAAGACGGGGGCAGGATCCTCTGGAAGGGGGAGGAGCTCAATCTGGACTCTCCCAGACAGGCGCTGACCAGGCGGATAGGGATGGTTCATCAACACTTTATGCTTGTCCCCACTCTGTCTGTCTCCGAAAACATCACTCTGGGAATGAAGAGTCCCGGCTATCCTTTTACACGCCGGAGAGAACTGAATGCTTCCATCCGCAGTCTTTCGGATAAGTACGGTCTGGAGATTGATCCTGAAGCGATGGTTCGGGATCTTTCGGTGGGAGAGGAGCAGCGCGTGGAGATCGTAAAGCTGCTCTACAGAGATGCGGAGCTTCTTATCCTGGATGAACCGACGGCGGTGCTGACTCCCCGGGAAACGGAGCTTTTCTTTGATGTTCTGCGCAGACTCAAGAAAGAGGGGCATGCGGTTATTCTTATCACCCACCGTATTCCCGAGGTCCTGGCTGTGACCGACAGTATCTCCATACTGCGGGACGGGAGGAAGGTTTCCGAGCTTAAAACATCCGAAACCGATGCCCGGGAGCTTTCCCGTTTGATGATAGGAAGAGACCTGGCCCCTCCTGCCATACGCAAAGACAACTCTTCCTTTTCCAAAAGAGCTGCCGGTCTGGAGCTCCGTCATCTGAGTTCCTCAGGGAAAAACGGGAACATCCTGAAGGACATCAATCTCTGCCTGAAGGCCGGAGAAGTCCTGGGTATTGCAGGGGTGGACGGCAATGGACAGAAAGATCTGGCTGAATGTATCGCCGGTCTGAAGAAGGCATCGGAGGGACGTATTTTTCTTAAAGGGGAAGACATCTCCGGGATGAGAAGTGGCGAACGCTTTAAAAGAGGGCTGGCCTATATCTCGGATGACCGTCATCATGACGGGCTTGTTCTGGATATGAACCTTGAGGAAAACTATACCCTCAACTCCCAGCTCCGTAAGAGTTTCTCCAGAAAAGGTTTTATACTCACCCGAAGGCGGCGAGAGTCTGTGGAAACGGCGGTTCGCGAATTTGCCATCAAGACCGAAAGCACCACTTCTAAGATAGGACTTCTTTCGGGAGGGAATCAGCAGAAACTGATACTGGCCAGAGAACTGCACAACAATCCTGATGTGGTGATCGCCTTTCAGCCGACAAGGGGGCTGGATATCGGGGCTTCCGAGTTTACGAGGCAGCAGCTTATTCGCTTACGGGATATGGGGAGCAGTATCGTTCTGATCTCAACGGATCTGGAAGAAGTCAGAACACTCTCCGACCGGGTTTCCGTCATGTTTGAAGGCCGCCTTTCCGAGCCTGTGGAGAACAGTGATCATATGAATATGGACCGGATCGGCCAACTGATGGCCGGACATAATTTCAAGGAGGCCGCAGAATGAAGCCTATCAGAAAGCTCCTGCCGGATCTTGTAACGGGACTGATCGTTTTGCTCTGTGCTTCTCTGTTGATAAGGGCTGTGGGAAGTGATGCCGGTAAAGCCTTTTCCAGTTTTTTTCGGGCTATTTTCGGTTCCCTTTACGGTCTCTCCGAGGTTCTGGTCCGGGCTACCCCTCTGCTTCTGACCGCCCTGGGGGTGTCCGTCGGATTCAGGACGGGGTTCTTTAATATCGGTGCCGAGGGACAGATCTATATGGGCGCCGCCGCTGCCACGGCCTTCGGTCTGGCTTTTCCGGGCCTGCCTCCGGCTCTTATGATTCCGGGGGCCTTTATCACTGCTTTCCTGACAGGAGGAGTCTGGTCCATGGTTCCGGGGGTTCTGAAGGCCCGTTTCGGACTGTCTGAAGTGATCAATACGATTATGTTCAATTATATAGCCATCAACATCGTGGGCATCCTGGTCAGGACTGTCATGAAAGATCCCGATTACCCTCTACCCATCTCTCCCGAGATTCCCGAGGCCATGAAACTGTCTCCCCTGCTTTCTCCCACGAGACTGCATGGAGGGCTCTTCCTGGCTCTCGGAGCTGCGCTTCTGGTTTATCTGCTTCTGTGGAAGACCTGTTTCGGATTTAAATTGCGCTGTGTGGGGCAGAACTCCCGGGCGGCCTTCTGTGCGGGGATTTCCGTATACGTTCATCTATTGGCGGCGTCTCTGCTGAGCGGAGGTCTGGCCGGAGCGGCAGGGGCCTCCGAGATCATGGGAGTTCATCATAAGCTGCTGGAAGGGATCTCTCCCGGTTTCGGTTATATCGCCATTATCATCGCTTTGCTGGGGGGGAACCATCCCTTTAAAATCATTCTCTCCTCTCTGGGGATTGCAGCGCTTCAGATCGGATCGGCCACCATGCAGAGACAGGCCGGGGTGCCTGCCTCCATCTCGTGGATTATCATGGGGATTCTGGTCCTTCTTATTCTGGGTAAGGAGCATTGGGGATCTTTGAAAGAGAGCAGGGGAGAGAGAGGGTAATGAGTATGGATATCTTAAACACAGTGGAAACTTTCGCCGCCGCGGCCCTGAGGATGGGAACTCCCCTGGCTCTGGCCGGGTTGGGGGAGGCCTATTCGGAGAAGAGCGGGATATTGAATATAGGCCTTGAGGGCATTATGCTCAGCGGAGCCTTCTTCGCCTTTATCGCAGCCTATACGACGCAGAATCTGATCCTGGGGATACTGGCAGGCGTACTGGGAGGGGTGGTGATCTGTCTGATTCATGCCTTTATGAGCGTCCGGCTGGGGGCCGACCAGACCATCAGCGGTCTGGCATTGAACTTTTTTTCCATGGGCCTGACAAGTTATCTCTTTCTTATCATCTTCGGAAAATCCACCGAACTTCCCGAATGTCCGGTCGTAGGCTCTCTGGCTCTGCCTCTGCTTTCCGGGATTCCCCTTCTGGGCAGAGTCCTTTTCAGCCAGGACCCCTTTGTCTACTTTATGTTTTTCGCTGTCGCCGCAAGCTGGTTTCTGTTTTACAGGACCGAGTGGGGCACCATTCTTCATGCGGTGGGAGAACATCCCCGGGCTGCCGACAGTGCGGGGATCAGTGTGGCAAAAACACGTTATCTGGCCGCTCTGGCCAATGGCGTTTTCGGAGGGCTGGCCGGGAGTTATCTGACCCTGGCTATGCTGGGATTCTTTATGGAGAATATCACCTCCGGGAAAGGTTATATCGCCCTTGTCGCAGTCATCCTGGGACGGCGCAATCCTGCGGGCGTTCTTCTGGCGGCACTGCTTATAGGAGCCGCGGATGCCCTGCAGTTCCGGGTTCAGACTATGGGATTCGGGATCCCGTCTCAGCTCTTTATCATGTTCCCCTATGTGATCACTGTGCTGGTGCTGCTCTTTTCCGTCGGAAAGTCCGGCAGTCCCTCGGCTCTGGGCATTCCCTTCTCAAGGAGCACGCGTTAGAATAAGCGGATGAAAACCTGGCTGACCATAGGTGAACTCTGCAAAATGTTTGAACTGAACGTTCAAACCCTCCATTACTATGAATCCATCGGGCTTTTTGTTCCTGAGTCCAGGGACGAGGAGAATAACTACCGGCGATACCGTTTTGATCAGATCTATAAACTGGCCACCATCCGTTATCTGAAGATGCTGGGCTACTCTCTGAAACAGATCCGTGAGTATATGGACACCAGGGATCTGTCGGTTTCCCTGGACCGTTTGAAGAAGCAGTCTGAAGAGATCATGAAAAAGTGGTCCGAGCTGGTACGTATCAATGATGTCATACAGAGAAAAGTGCACTATACCGAGGTGCAGACTGAATCACTGGATACAGAGTCCATACTCTACAAGACCTTTTCCTCCCGCTATTACATCCCCATCGGGAAGGAGGAGATCCTGTACAGCAGTAATGATTTCTACTTTTATCCCACCGTGGTTTTCTATCGGGGGACGCAGAAGGAGTTCGGTGCCCTTATCACCGAGGACGGTTTTGATCTGAGTGTGGCCCATACGCCCCTGGAGATTCCCGGCGGAGAGTATCTATGCGCCTACCACAAGGGCCCCTATTCCAGAATATACGATACCATGGACAGACTCTCCAGATACGCCGGACAGAAAAATGAGCGCCTTTCGGATGAAGCGCTGATGCTGAACATCATCGATCAGTTTGTCGAGCTCGATCCGGAGAACTATGTTACAGAGGTTCAGATCAGGCGTCTGGATTAGAGCCGTTTGCCCCGGAGCATCCTTTGGATTAAGCTTAATATTAGAGAATGACAGAGACTTATCGAGGGTGTGGTATGACGGGTAACTTTACGGTTCCTGATATAGGTTCGGATATTCTCTCTCTGGCGGAAGACGTTCATAATCTGGCACGGAGACTGGATGAAGAGCATTTTTTTGAAAGGCAGGGCTCTCCGGCTCTTGTGAACCGTGCCCGGAATATTCAGGCGTCTCTCCAGATCGAAGGGAATACCCTCAGTCTGAATCAGGTGGAAGCCGTGCTGGACGGGGAGTCCATTGATGCTCCCCGGGAGGAAATCATAGAGATCCGTAATGCCCGGGATGCCTACGAACAGATGGAAAACTGGGACTGGGAAGATCCCGAGGATCTGAACCGGGCGCACCGTATTCTGATGGCCGGACTTCTGATGGAGGCCGGCTCCTTCCGCCATGGTGCGGGCGGGATCAGTCGGGGAGGGCAGATCCTTCATGTAGCTCCCCCCGCCGATCGAGTCCCCTTCCTGCTGGAAGAGCTGATTCTTTTTCTGCACGATCTTGAGCTCAGTCCTCTGATGAAAAGCTGCCTCTTTCACTATGAGTTCGAGTTTATTCATCCCTATTCAGACGGCAACGGTCGCCTGGGACGTCTCTGGCAGACTCTTATGCTCTCCCGCTGGATGCCCCTGTTCCGGGATCTGGCTCTGGAAGCTCTGGTGCGCGATCATATAGCTGAGTACTATGACGCCCTGAACGCGGCGAACCGTGATGTTCATTCGGGTGTGTTTATGGAATTTATGCTGCAGTTGATCCTGCTGGCCCTGAAGGACGCACAGCGTGCTCAATCCTGTCAGGCGGGAAGCGGCAGTACAGGACAGTCCCCTGTATAACAGCCCTGATTCAGCGCTACTGTGCCGGAATCCCAGTCTGCGTCTATCCCCGGATACTCTACTTTTCCCTCCGCTACAGGTGCATCCATAAGTAGAATGTCTCTGTTGCGGACTTCTGCCCGGGCTATGGCTATCAGCTGTTTGATCCCTTCAGGGAGATTTTCAATCATGAGGTCCGGATCTCTGCGGCTGATCTGCAGCTCATCCCCCCTCTTTTCTACCGCAGGATCAATCGCCATCGTCTGCCTTTTCTGTCTCTCCAGGGGGAAGCGTATATTCTCTCTGCCGCGTCAAATTTTTTTCGGGCTGTTCTCCCGATTTGACAAAAGGGAGGATTAGGTATACACCGGAGATTATGACATCCAAATTCCTCGGTCACGGCGCCAATGATCTTTTCTGGTTTATTCTTCCTCTTGTGCTTCCCCTGCTTCTTGTCCGTTACGATTTGAGTTATGGTCAGGCCGGTTCCATTCTGACCCTCTATCTGGGGGTCACCGCTCTGGGATCGGTGTTGATCGGCAGACTCTCGGACCGCGTATCCCGGAAGATCATTTTAGCGCTGGGTATGATTCTCAGTGCCTCGGGGCTGACCCTGGCCGGGTTTGCGCCTTCCCTTCCTGTCTTTCTGCTTCTTGTCTCTCTGACTGCCCTGGGGGTAAGTACTTTTCATCCCGTGATGTACGCCATTCTGGATGAGGATTATCCGAAGGACCGGGGAAGGATTATGAGCTGGTATGAAACGAGCGGCTCTTCGGCCATCCTGCTGATGTTTCTTGTAAACGGTTTTCTGCTGGAGAAGATCGGGGTCCGGGGTGTTCTGTTTTTGACCTCGATTCCGGCCCTTCTCATGGGGCTTCACTATGCTCTTTCAGATGCCATTCCCCCGGCTTTAAAGGCTGATTCCGCTTCGGGCGGACAGGAATACACCGCAGGCAGGCGGGATATCCTTCGGTATATTCTTTTTTTAACGGGAATCATACTGCGGGTCATCTCAGTAGGGGCTGTGTTGAACTTTCTTCCGGTGATCCTGGTGAACTTCCTCGATTTTAAAACTTCAAGCGCATCCTATGGTACGGCCTTTTTCTTTGTGGGCGGCATTGCGGGCTCTCTTATGGCCGGCAGACTGGCAGACCGCAGCACTCCTTTGAAGGCTCTTGCCGTTTCTATTCTGCTGGTCATACCCTTTCTGATCATCTTTGTCCTTCCCCTTCCTTCCTGGGCTCATGTGCTGGGAATCATGGGATTCGGGTTTTTCGGATCCGGCTGTATTGTCTATCAGAATATTCTTATGGCCGGTTTCAGCCGTCATCTGGGCAGGGGCGAGGCATTCGGCATTATGATGGGAGCCCTGACCATAGGCAGCGCCGTCAGTCCGGCCCTTCTGGGAGCCTCCCTGGATCATTGGGGGTTTGTCAACTCTTTAATTCTTTTCTCACTTCCCCTGCTGGCAAGCAGCATGATGCTTTTCTATCTTTTGAGGACCGAAGAGCCCGTCCCCGCAGCGGGCCTGTTTTAGGGCCCATCCGGGATACCCCTGATCAATCAGTCTTTGAAAATCTCTTTGGGAGGCAGCCAACTGTCGATATTCTGAACAATGCGGGGGACCAGAGCATAGCCGTTGATGGTCAGCCCCTCAATGGCGGGCAGCTCCTTCTTCATAAAGTGTTCCATGGATTCAAAGTCCCTGAACCGGGCTTCTATGGACAGCTCATTGGAGTTCTGTCCTGTTGCCAGGTAGCAGATGGGATCCATCTCTGCGAGGGTCCGCATGATACTGTCCTCAAATCCCTCTTCAATATTCAGAAAGATATCCACAGAGATGCCGTAGCCGAAGACCTTGGGTTCCACGATGCCCTTAAGCCTTATGGCGCCCAGATCGAGCAGACGGTTGAGTCTTTTCCGGATATTCCTCTGATTGGCTCCCGTTCTTTTTTCCATCTCGGCGGCGGACATGCGGGCATTCTCGTTCAGCAGGGTGAGTATCTGATAATCCAGCTGGTCGAAGGGCAGGGGGATAGATCTCTTTTTCATAATCAGGGCTTCTCCGAAATCATTTCTTTATTCTCTCTGGTCCGGACGGTCTGTGATACGATGATCGTAACCGCCAGATTGGCCAGCGGCGCGGTCATCGTATAGATATACCACTTTTCAGGATACATGACCATCTCCAGAGACCAGCCTTCCAGAAACCCGCTCAACAGGACTCTGACCAGAATCCCGGTCAGGACTCCGCAGAAGAATCCGGCAGTGTTGATCCTGTTCCAGTACAGGGCCAGGGTGAGGGGAATGAAGAGTCCCGCCAGAAGACTGTCAAAGCCGAAGTTCATCAGAAGGAAGGCGTGGGGATAGCTGATGCCAATGACCGTCGTCAGTACGGCAAAGACGACAACGACGATGCGGCTTATCATCAACTGCTTCTTTTCATCCTTGTTTCTCGGCATGACAAGGGGAAGGATATTCCGGGTGAAAAGGGTGGACAGGGCGAGAAGGGCGCCATCGGCGCTGGACATAACCGCCGAGAGTATGGCGGCCACCATAACAACTGCCAGGGGGAGGGGAAAGAGATTCTGCACCATAACCGGGAGAATCATCTCGCTGTCCCCCTGTAGAAGGGATTCGGGAATAACGCCCCGGGCGACCAGGGCCGCTCCGATAAGACCCAGAAGAACCAGGAGGGTTCCAAAGATCCAGTAGATCAGACCGGCGGTAATGGCTGCCCATTTCACCTCTTTATCGCTGGCTCCGGACTGGGCCACCTGATTGATATCGGGGGTGGCGATGGAGCCCAGGCCTATGATCATCCAGGCGGCGATCCAGGGCAGCCAGCGTGCGGCGGCGCTCATATCGGGCAGGGCCGGGGGAGGGAAGCTGAGCATCTCCGGCGGCAGCTGGGCCTTCAGTGCGCCGAGCCCTCCCACCGCATTCAGTCCCACCGGTACGGCGAAGAGGATTCCCACCAGAATGATGGTGATCTGAACCATATCGGTCAGGGCCACGGACCAGAGTCCTCCGGCTATGGTGTAGATCACAACCAGGAACATCCCTATCCATATGGACATATTGTAGGACCATCCCAGTACGGAGTTGAAGATTTTTCCGAAAACCACGATCTGCGAGGCCACAAAGAAAATCCAGCCGAAGATCATCACAAGGGCCGACAGGAGACCGGCCCTCTTTCCGAATTTCGCTTCAAAGAAGTCGGCCAGAGTCACACCTTTGATCTTTCTGATAATGCTGAAATAAAAGAAACCGGCAAGAATAAGACAGAGCCCCGCTCCATAGGGATCGGAAATGACACCCCAGCGGGCTTCCGAGCTCCAGAAACCGAGCTCGAAGGCCACACCGGTGGCGCCGATGACGGTTCCGCCGCCGAACCAGAGTCCTGCGAAGGTGAAGGCCAGTAGCAGAAAGGGCAGGGATCGTCCTGCCAGATGAAAGTCATGTTCGTTGCTGACCTTCCGTGAGGCTATATAGCTGACTCCGATAAGTATGAATATATAGAGTAGAACTCCTGTCAGATACCAGTTCATGATGTCCCCTTTGTTGAGTATTATCCCATTTGCCTGTATTCAATTTTCTTTTCCTGATGCCCCTATTCTAGCATAAAAACGAGGAATGTCTACGTAAATAACCCAAAAAAGTTCCGAATCGGAATAGATAAGGTCCGAATAATGATTTTGCTTGACATATTTAGATCGATAGAAGTAGTATCGGGAACATAAAGCATCTATATTCCAATTTGGATAAAAAAATATCATTTCTACCACGGAGGATTTATATCCATGAAATTACCCAGCAGCAGCGCTACCGATTTGAATAAAGACCTTACCCATATGATCTCCATGAAGGATTTTTCCAGGAAGGAGATTGACGATATGATGGAGCTTATGGACCTTCTGAAGAAGGCCCGCAAGGATAACGCCGTTCCCCAGCTCTTCAAGGGCAAGTCCGTCGCTATGATCTTCGAAGCCGGTTCCACAAGAACTCGTGTTTCCTTTGAAACCGCCGCCACCATCCTGGGCGGACACGGTCTGTTCCTCTCTCCCCGGGATATCCACCTGGGCGGAAAGGAGTCCATCGATGATACGGCCCGGGTCCTTTCCCGCATGTGCGATATCGTCATGGCCAGAACCAACGATCCCGAAACCGTTGAAGCTCTGACTAAAATGTCCACCGTCCCTGTCATCAACGGTCTGGATACCCGCTATCATCCCACACAGATGCTGGCCGACCTGTACACCATCAAGGAGCACATGCCTGCGGGAAAGGAACTTTCCGACCTGACTCTGGCTTTCATGGGTGACGCCACCGACGTCTGTCGTTCTCTGCTTCTCACCTGTACCAAGTACGGCATGAATTTCAAGCAGATCGGACCCGAAAAGTACCAGATGGAGAGTGAGTGGCAGGATATGGCCGCCGAGTACTGCAAGGAGTCCGGTGCTTCCTTTGAGATCACCGATGATGTTGAAAAGATCTCCGAGTGCGATATCGTGTATGGAGACAGCTTCTACTGGGTTACCCAGCTGGATGAAAAGGAAGAGCGCCTTGCCGCCTTCATGCCCGATTACGTGATTACCGAAGAGCTTATGGCCAAGGCCAAGCCGGGGGCCATGCTGCTTCACTGTCTGCCTGCCAACGATAAGGAAGAGGTAACCCGTGAGGCCCTGGAAGGGGAGTACTCGGTTGCCTTCGACGAGGCTGAAAACAGACTGACCGCTCAGATGGCGATTCTGGTCTACTTTACCCGCAAGTTTGACAAAAACCCCGATGCGGCTACCGTCAGAAAGCATGAAGAAGCGATCGACGGATTCCTTAAAAGTCTTTAAATCTGAATACATAACAACAGGTCCGGAGCAAGCTTGAAAAATCCGGGCCTGAAAGGAGTTATCCAAAATGGCAAAGAGAATTGATTCCACTCCCAGGGCCGACGGATTCCGGATGCCCGGTGAGTTTGAACCCCATAAGGGCTGCTGGCTGGTATGGCCCGAGCGTACCGACAACTGGAGACTGGGGGCCAAACCCGCCCAGAAGGCCTTTGTTGAGGTGGCGTCGGCCATTGCCCGGTACGAAGAGGTGACAATGTGCGTGTCTCAGACTCAGTACAATGCCGCCAGAGAGGCTCTGCCCGGGAATATCCGGGTTGTAGAGATGTCCAGCGACGACTCCTGGATGCGTGATATCGGACCGTCCTTTGTTGTGAATGACAAGGGCGATATCCGTGGTGTGGACTGGAGCTTCAATGCCTGGGGGGGACTGGTAGACGGTCTTTACTTTCCCTGGGACAAGGACGATCAGGTCGCCCGCAAGGTCTGCGAGATTGAGGGCATAGACAGCTACCGCAGCGATGACTTCGTCCTGGAAGGCGGATCCATTCATACCGACGGTGAAGGAACGGTGATTGCCACCGAAGCCTGTCTGCTCCACGAAAGCCGTAACCCCCATCTGGATAAGGCCGGCATCGAGGAATATCTGAAGAACTACCTGGGTGTCGAGAAGGTTCTGTGGCTTCCCCACGGGATCTATCTTGATGAAACCAATGAGCATGTGGACAACATTGTCCACTATGTGGCTCCCGGTAAACTGGTCCTGGCCTGGACCGATGATGAGTCCGATCCCCAGTATGCCTATTCCCGGGCCGCTCTGGATTATCTGGAGGGAGAAACCGATGCCAGAGGCCGCAAGCTCGAGATCGTCAAGCTTCATATCCCCTCTACCGTAGTGATCACCAGAGAAGAGAGTGAAGGTGTCGACTCTGTGGACGGTACGCTCCCTCGCCTGGAAGGCGACCGGCAGGCCGCATCCTATGCCAACTTCTACATCGCCAACGGCGCGGTTATCCTGCCCCTGTTTGACGATGAGACCTATGACAGGATGGCTGTCGAGACCCTGCAGAAGGTCTTTCCCGATAGAGAGATCGTCGGAATCCCCGCCAGAGAAATTATTCTGGGCGGCGGAAACATTCACTGTATCACCCAGCAGCAGCCTGCTGTGTAAATTGAAAGGAGCTAAATAAAATGAGCGAAGAAAAGAAAATGGGTTTCTTCCAGATTATCGCCTATCTGATCAGCGGTATCATCGTTCTGGACACCTTTGCCGCCCCTGCGGCCCTGGGTCTGTCCGCCATCGGCCTGTGGCTGCTGGTCACCATCTTTTTCATGATCCCCAACGGATTTATCAGTGCCGAACTGGGCGCCGCCTATCCCGACGGTTTCGTCTCCTGGATCAAGGAGGCCTTCGGCAATCTGCATGCCACCATCGCCGGCTGGTTTTACTGGGTCAACGTCGCCATGTGGCTTCCCGCTGTCGTAATCGTGTTCACCATCTGGGGAGCCTATGCCTTCGACCTTTTCGAAACCGCATACTGGAACAACGGTGTTATGTTCATCGTCGCCATCATCGCCAACTGGGGACTTATTTTCGTCCTGAGACGGGGCATCGATCTGGGTGTCTTTCTGAGTACTCTGGGAACCATCCTCAAGGTGGGCACTCTTCTTGTCTTCGGTATTCTGGGTATGATCTACACCGCACAGAACGGCATTGCCGGAAGCGGTCTGTCCGTAGGTTCCTTCTTTCCCGGTCTGGGAAATCTCACAAGCATTGGATTTATTACGGCCATCGTCTTCAACCTGCTGGGGCTTGAGCTGATCGCCGCCATCACCGATAAGGTCCGGGGCGGAGCCAAGGCCATGCCCAGGGCCATCATCGCCGCGTCTGTTCTGATCGGCGCCCTGTATATCTTCGGGACCTACGGTGTTCTGGCCGCCGCCTCAGAGGCTGATCTGGCCGACGCCGCTTTTATCACCGACGCTCTGCCCAATGGATTGTTTATCCTGGTTGAAAACGTGGGACTTCCCGGCTGGGTCTACACCGTGCTGATGTGCGGCGTCCTTTTTACCCTGCTGTCCAATATGATCGCCTGGGTCATCGGAGCTTCCGAGGTTCTGGAAGACGTGGACTTCGCCAAGGACTACGGTGTATTCAACAAGCGTCACCCCAGGTACGGAACCCTTTCCCAGTCCTATATCCTGATCGGAGCCATCTCTACGGTCTTCCTTGTTATTGGATTTTTTGTACTGGATGCCATCAACGGCAGCGCCTTCTGGACCGTTCTGGCCCTGAGTATGGTTATCTTCATCTTTCCCTATCTCTACCTGTCCGGTTCCATCATCAAGCTGAGAAAAAGAGACGGTGCGGAAGGCAGGACCTTCACCATCCCCGGCGGCGATGCGGGTATGTGGATCTCCGCCATTCTGAACTTTATCTTTATCGCTCTGGCGGTCATCATGCTCTTCGTATCGCCCGGTGTGGATGAGGATCAGGTTTCTCTCTACTACATGGTTATTATCCCCGGTACCGTCATCACCGCGATTATCCCCTTTCTGCTGCATAAGTACAGAAAGAACAAGACTGTCCCGGCCCGGGCCGAAGCATAGAATCTTGTAATATTCAGCTCCCTTTAATGAGGGCGCATTCAGAACAGCAGCCCGCCGCAAGGCGGGCTTTTTAACGTCCCTTTCCGGAATCCCGGTCTGATCGATAAGATCCCGGGGCCTGAAAAAAGGACCGCCTTACAGGAAAACGGTCCTCAGATTCAAGTGTCAAATACTACTCATAAAACAGGGAACCGGCTCAAGGTTAAGCCGGTTTTCGTCAGGGATGAATCAGCTGAAGGTAATGACCGTTCCGGTATTCCCTTCCAGAGCCTCCAGAGCCTTGTCTATGGAGGTGATGATCGCCTTCTTGGCGGGGTTGGCTCTGACAAACTTCATGGCCGCTTCCACCTTGGGGAGCATGCTGCCCGGAGCGAACTGACCATCGGCGATATGTCCGGCAGCCTCTTTCAGGCTCATCTTGTCGATGTTCTTCTGATCAGGCTTGTTGAAATTTACGGCAACCTTTTCCACCTCTGTCAGGATCATCAGAACATCGGCTTCCACTTCTTCGGCCAGAAGCTCGGCAGCGTAGTCCTTATCAATAACCGCGGCCGTCCCTTCCAGCATACCGTTCTCATTCTCAACAACGGGGATCCCCCCTCCACCGCATGTGACCACGATAGTGGAGTCCCAGAGTTTCCTGACCGAATCTATCTCTACGATTCTGACAGGTCTGGGAGAGGCTACGACACGGCGGTAACCGCGTCCTGCATCCTCTTTAAGGGTGTATCCCTTTTCCGCCGTCAGGCGTTCGGCTTCTTCTTTGGAGTAGAAGGGGCCGATGGGCTTGGTCGGTTGATCGAAGGCGGAATCGTTCTTGTCCACGACAATCTGAGTCGCCAGGGTGACGACGGGAGTATTCAGGTTCCGCATATTCAGGGCATATTTCAGCCCCTGCTGCATCTGATACCCGATGTATCCCTGGCTCATGGCACCGCAGACGTCAAAGGGCATAACCGGTGTTACATCTCTGGCTGTCTCGGAGGCCAGAACAATGCGTCCCACCTGCGGGCCGTTTCCATGGACGAGGGCCAGCTCGTATCCGTTCTCGCTGATGGTGGCGATATGCCGGGTCGTCTCCCTGATCACATCCATCTGAGCACGGGCCGTCCCGTCGCTCTCCTTGCTCTGCAGGGCGTTTCCCCCCAGTGCGATGACAATACGGCCCTTTGCCTGATTTTCATCAAGGGCCTTTTTTAAGCTCTCAATCATATTAGTTCCTTAGTAAAACGTCATTATAAAGCATCTGTAATTCCGTTTCGGAACTTATTGTGACTGATATATACCATTAATCTGTTTTTTCGTCAATGTCGGATGTCTCTGAAGAGGGGATGAAAGGGAGAATGATGAAGGGGCTTACAGATCCGGTTTCACCAGAGTCAGTCGGGCGGCCCCGGCCTTTTCAGCCAGCCTGCGGTACTCTTCCATTTCATTCCCGTCCGGGCCTCTCTCTCCATGAAGGTCCAGGCCTTCGGGGCGTACGCCGTACATTCTGTAGGGTATCAGTTTGTAGAGAATATCCTTTCCCGCCAGGGAGGCTCCCAGCCTGACAAGCGCTGTGCCGTCCAGACCGGGGGCGATCACAGAGCGGATTTCATAGAGCTTACCGGCGGCTTTCAGGAGATCAATGGTCCGCAGAACCTGACGGTTATCCTGGCCGCTCATCGCCTTGTGCTCGTCCGGATCAGCCGCTTTGAGATCCACCATAAATCCGTCGGAGTATGCGATCAGTTCGGGATAGGGGGAGAGGTCTACGGCGCCGTTGGTATCGACAAAGCGGCTCAGGTCCGGCAGCTCCTTCTCCATCCGGGCAAAAAGGCGGATAAGAAAGGGGGCGTAGAGAGTGGCCTCTCCTCCGGAGACCGTGACTCCCGAGATAAAGGGCGCGGCAGACCGTATCCGGCTCAGAAGATCGTCTGTGGAGCAGCTTCTGACCCGGGGTGAGGAGAGACGGGGACAGGCTTTCAGACAGGCCCCGCAGTCGCTGCAGATCTCTTCTTTCCAGAGAATGCGCTCCTCTTCCAGGCTCAGGGCTCCCGCGGGACAGGCCGGTATGCACAGGCCGCAGTGATTGCAGATGTTTA
Organism: Oceanispirochaeta sp.; assembly: GCA_963556075.3. Classification (GTDB taxonomy): domain Bacteria; phylum Spirochaetota; class Spirochaetia; order DSM-2461; family DSM-2461; genus Oceanispirochaeta. The sequence continues at coordinate 2,921,724 of CAUVYB020000002.1, forward strand.
TGGTCTCAGGATTGTGGCAGTAGCTGCAGCGCAGGGGACAGCCCTGCACAAAGAGAACAAGACGGTTTCCCGGACCGTCCACGCAGGAGAAGGGGAGGATTCTGTTGACCGGGAGGCGTATGTCCGGACTCAATCCTCCGTCCTCAGCCGGCGCTCCAGAACCTTCGTCCTCTGCCTCATCCCCAGTCCCAGGACTGTGCTCTGGTTGATCACGGCCTTTCCCCTCTCCAGTTTCTCCATTTCGGATCGTTTGACCAGATAGCCCGTCACCCGGACCACATCGCTGTCTTCGCTGTAGGCGGAAAAGTAACGCAGGCCGGAGTCCATGGCTCCCCTGACGATATCTCCCAGGGCTTCGGGCCTTTCCCTGTAACTTTTTTCAAAGGCATAGATATCGCCGATGCCGCTTGCAAAATAGGGGTGAAAGGGGGCGGACTGAAGGATATGTTCCATGGTGTCCGGCTCTTCTCCCACGGGGATACGGCAGCCGGGAGAACAGCCCTCATCGCTGTCGATTCCCACCTGGGCATGAAGGAGATGGCGTCCGCCGAAACAGCCCACGCAGGGACTTTGCCACTCTCTGACAACGGCGTCCAGGGTTTGAACGATCTTCAGTCCCAGGGCGTCCGCCTTTTTCGATTTTCCGAAACGGTCGCCGGGAATCCGGGCATCCAGAAGGCTGTTCACCGCTTCGGCCAGTCCTACCACTCCGAACATGCCTGTAAACTTCTCTTTTTCGATAAAACCTTCCTTCACAAGGAAACTGGAGCGGAAGAAGGCGGACTCCTCGGTCAGGAAGCGGATGCGCTCATCCATATAGGCCAGCATGGTGCGGGCCGCCCCGGGAAGGAGGTTCTCTAGAAAATCATCAGGCGAAACGGCCTCCCCCGCCAGATTGTCAAGTTTCAGACGATTGAGGGTGTACCCCCCGCCTCCGATAAAAAGTCCGTTGTAGCAGCTGGCGATGGCATAGTCTCCCTCCGAAAAATCTTCGCTGTAAATCCTGTGATTGGCAAAGCTCGGTTTTGCCGTCTCCAGGGCGCAGCGGCAGGCCAGATTGAGAAAGTCCCGGCCAGTTGTATCAGGATCGTACTTCAGGGTCAGATTGGGCACGGCATTGTTCAGTTCCGTCGAAGCCTCCAGGATCATACGGCCGGCCAGAGTCTCTGCCGGGCCTATGTTGGCATGGACAAAGGACCCGGACAGGGTCCGGTCTATATGGCGCAGGAAGAGACGGATGGCCAGAGCCGACTCCTCATCGTCCCTGACAAAGGGATCAAGGAGGGTGTCCAGATTGCCCAGGTAGACGGGGAAGTAGTCGATAGAGGGGACATGCTTGTAGAAGATAAGCAGAGCGTCGGTGGCTTCCCATATATTCCGGGGAGCCTCAAGCTCCAGAAAGCGGCAGCCCTTTTCCATCAGAATTTGATAATCGGGTATGATATAGCGGGGACGATAGGGTGCGTTTCCCTCATAGAGAGTGCAGATAATATCCTTTTTCATAAGCTCCCGGGCCCCTTCCGGCAGATTCAGCACTTCGATGCTGTTCTCCGCTTCTTTGGCCAGTGAGTAAACCTGCTGATGGTAACTGAGGCTTGTGTCTTTTACAATTTGAAGGCAGTTGTTCATATCTGTATCCCTATAGGTTTTTTCTTATTTCCCTGTTTACAGCTCTTATCTTACGGACATGATTTTCATTCAGAAGGATCTTTCCTTTGACGATATCCAGAGCCCCGTCGGCCTTGAGGGTCTGAATACTTCTGTTCACCGTCCTTATGGAGAGTCCGACGGCATCGGCGATCTGCTGTCTTCCTTTCCTCAGGAGTAACGGGCGGTCTTCGGCCCTTTTATAGAGGCTGATAAGGTACTCTCCCAAAGAGTAGACTCCCGGATAGACCAGAATCTCTCCGCTTTTTTCGGAGTTCTCACAGACCGAGACGGCCAGCTGTCTGGCCAGTTCCCTGCCGAGCCGGTCATCCGTCTCGTACCACTTCATAAAGGTTCCTGCCCCGATGCGCAAAACACGGCAGGGGCTGAGGGTCTCTATGGTGCTGCAGTACTGTGTCCGTCCGCCTATCAGCTCATAAGAGCCTATAAAGGTGCCCGGATGCAGTGCGGCAATGGTATAGACCCGGCCGTTGCCGAAGGCGTTGAACACCCGCATCTCTCCCTTCAGAAGGATGTAAACATGGCGGATGGCCTCTCCCTGGGAGATGAGCTGCTGATTCTCTTTAAGTTCGAACTCTCTCCCCTCATTCCGTATGGGGGAGGGGATAAGATCTGTCCCGTCGTCTGAGAACAGGGGTTTTGAAGCTGCTGAAGACTCCATAATCCCATTATGACGGCATTATGAGAAATAAAAAAAGGACATGTGGCCTGAAACCGGAAACTATATCATTATTTCCGGTTTTATTTAGAGCGTTTGTATGGGGGCCGGGCTTCTCAAGGCTTTTCATCAGGCTTGACATCGGGCAAAAAAGGGATGGATAATTTCATGGCTTTAAAAAGTAGTCGTCAGCGTTTTCAACGCTTCAGATCCTTGAAGGAGTTTCTATGAACAATATCCTTTTTATTACGATGGACCAGCTTTCTCTCCATGCCCTGTCCTGTTATGGGGCTCCTCTGTGTGAGACTCCGGCTCTGGATGATCTGGCGGCGGACGGCGTGCGCTTCACCGGCTGCTATACGCCCTGCGCCCTCTGTACTCCCGCCCGGGCAGGAATATTGAGCGGATTGTATCCCCATAATCATGGAGCCCTTCATAACTCCGGAATTATGCAGCCCTTCAGGGAGGAGGAAATCGGGAGCAGGCTCTCCCTTTTTCCAGCTTTACTCAAGGAGAGGGGATATTCATTGGGCTATCAGGGGAAGTGGCATGCCGGCTTGAGCCGGACGGCCGGTGATCTCGGATTTGAGGGCTTCGGCCCTGCCGACTATGGGCATTACAAGGAGTCTGACCGTTTTGAACCCTACCTCAAAGAGCGAGAGCTTGACGCTGTGACGGAGATCATCGACTTCTATGCCCAGTCTTCGGATAACTGGATGGACAGCGCCGGTTATGAAAAGGGAGCGCTGGAGGCAACGGGCAGTTACTTCCTTACCGAGGAGTCCATCCGTATGCTTGATGAGTTCTCCAGGCGGGAGAAGCCATATTTTCACTGGCTCAGTTACTGGGGGCCCCATGCTCCCTACTGGCCTCATGAATCCTATCTGGAATACTACAGAGCGGAGGATGTCCCGAGATGGGCTTCATTCCGTGAACCGGCCCACAACAAACCTTTCGCTCACAGGAAATTCAGGGAGTCTGTCATGCCACTGGCTTCCCGGGCGGGATGGGAGCAGTGGAGTGTTATTATCAGCCGCTATTACGCCTGTGTCCGGATGATTGACGATCAGATCGGGAGACTTTTCTCCTTCCTCAGGGACAGGGGGCTCTATGATGATATGACCATTGTTTTCAGCGCCGACCATGGTGACAGTCTGGGGATACACGGAGGGGTGTTCGACAAGGGGCCCATGGCCTATGAGCAGATCTACCATATCCCCATGATTATCAAGCTTCCTCAGCAGGAGCAGAGAGGGCGGATTGTCTCCTCCTATGTGAGTCTCCTCGATCTGGCTCCGACATTCTGCTCCCTGGCCGGAGCCGAATGGCTCTGCGGGGACGGTCATTCTCTTGTTCCTGTTCTCCGTGGAGAGCAGAGGGGAAGGGAAGATATTCTGTCCGAATTCCACGGTCACCGCTTTCCGGTAGGTCAGAGAATCCTCTGGTGGAAGGGCTATAAATATGTCCTGAACTTTGCGGATGAGGATGAGATGTACAGGCCCGAAGAGGACCCGGAGGAGATGGAAAACCTTGTTCATAAACCGGGCCTTGAGGATATCAGAAAAGAACTGCGGAGCAGGATGCTCCGTCGTCTTAGGGAATCAGGAGATAATCTGCATCCTCAGGCGTATAGAACTCTCAGCCATCCTGTCTCTTTCTGATGCATCTTCAAGAAGCGGGAAGGGAACAGTTGACAAAGCCGCGGCCGGGATATATGGTAAAAATATCTAAAACCCTGAGGAGGACGTATATGTCTATATTTGCTTTTGCCTGCGGAGATGTTCCTGTTCAGGGAAAAATCGGATAATTTCTAAAATTCTCCCTTTCCCCTCAAAGAAAATCTCACATTAAAATTCGGAACAGGAACTCTCTTTATACCGCTTTACGGTCATTTTAGACCAATGAAAGGGATTGGTATGTCCAGACACAACTATAGCATCCAGAATTCAAACGACTCATTTATATGCCGCAACTGCGGTCTGGCGGTCCCCCCTGTAGAACAGGGTGGTTATCATCGCAATCACTGTCCCCATTGCCTCTGGAGTCTTCACGTCGATCTGAAATCAGGAGACAGGCGCTGCGCCTGCCGGGGAGAGATGGAACCCATCAGCGTATGGGTCCGTTCCTCAGGCGAGTGGTCGGTGATTCACAGATGCGGAAAATGCGGATTTATCCGAAGCAACAGGATCGCCGCCGACGACAACGAGAGGCTTCTCTTTGTCCTGGCGGCGAGGCCCATGACCATGCTTCCCTTCCCGGCAAAGGACGCCCTGGAGAAACTGGCATGAGCAGAGATGGTATTATGAGAGTGGAAACAATGGATGAGAACAGAAAAAACGAATTGACAAACTGGGGCTGGAACGGCGCCCTGGAAGAGCAGTATGAAAAACGCGATCCCTCCCTGCACCCCGCAAGGGTGATCAGGGAGTCGGGAAGGCTCTGTCTTCTTGTCACGGAAGAAGGGGAGCTTCAGGCTCAGGTCTCGGGGGCCTTCGGGTACAGGGCTTTCTCCCGTTCCGACTTTCCTGTGGTCGGGGACTGGGTTCTCTATCGCGGAGCCTCGGAAGGCCAGGGCGTTATTGAAGTGATCATGGAGCGGAAGAGCTGTTTCTCCCGCAAGGAGGCGGGTGATCGGACAGAGGAGCAGCCCCTGGCCGCCAATATCGACGTGATATTCCTTGTCTTTGCGGTCAACGGAGGACGGAATTTTACGACAGGCGGTCTGGAGCGCTATCTGACCCTGGCCTGGGAGAGCGGCGCCCGTCCGGTGATCGTACTGAACAAGGCGGACCTCTGTCCTGAAGAGGAGAGGGACGCCTTTCTTCTGTCCGCCGAGAACAGTGCCCCCGGAGTGGATATCCATATGATCAGCGCCGCCACGGGAGAGGGCCTGGGAGAACTGAAGAGCGGTTTCAAGGCCGGAACGACCGTGTCCCTCGTCGGTCCGTCGGGGGTGGGCAAGTCTACCCTGATCAATGCTCTGTCGGGAGCCGAACTTCAGAAAACCTCCGCCCAGCGGGAGCAGGACAAAAGGGGGCGGCACACCACGACCCATCGGCAGATGTTCCGGCTTCCCTCGGGGCTCTTGATGATCGATACGCCGGGGCTGAGAGAGTTGCAGCTCTGGGCCGATGAGGATGCCCTGGATGAGGCGTTCCGTGATATCTCCGCTCTGGCCGCAGGCTGCCGCTTCAGGGACTGCCGTCATGAGGGAGAACCGGGCTGCGCAGTGCAGGAGGCCCTGCTTTCGGGAGAACTGGAACAGCGCCGCTATGAAAGTTATCTGGACTTGAGAAGAGAGCTGAGCTATCTGAAAACCAGGCAGGACAGCCAGGCCGCCCGTTTGGAGCGGGAGAAATGGAAGGATATCAGCAAGCTTCAGAAAGCTTTCAAGCACAGGAAACGCTAGACCTTCCTCACCGGGAAGGATCAGACTGCACTGCCGGCCATTCCTCCCGGGGAGGGATGGGGCTCTGTGCTTTACACGGAAACCCTGTCCCATTAAGATGAATTATGGCTAAGTCGGCATCCCAGCTTATCTTCGATAAAAATAAAAGCAGCGTACTCAAGGCAATTCGGGATCACGGTCCCGTATCCCGGGTAGAACTCACCCAGTTAACGGCCATCTCCGCTCCGACGGTGACCAGGCTTGTGAACAGTCTGATAGAGGACCGTCTGGTCAGGAATACAGGCATGGGCAATTCCAGCGGGGGGCGGCCCCCCATGATCCTTGAGTTCGATGCTGACAGTTCTTATGTTATCGGTATTGACTGGGGCCTTACCCATATCAAGGGGATCCTCTCCAACCTGGACGGTGAGGTCCTGTTTGAACGGGACATCCCTCAGGGACTGGGCAGCAGTATCGAAGGGGATCTGGAGCGGGTCAAGGATCTGGTCAGAAAGCTGATAGGCAGCGCCTATGTCCCCGCGGACAGGCTCCGGGGGATAGGGATTGCCGCGGCCGGTTATATCAACAAGCGAAGCGGTACCATCGAATACTCACCCGTCCAGAAATGGCATCGCATCAATATCAAGGATCCCCTGCAGGAGGAGTTCGGCGTTCCCGTACATATCGATTATGTGTCCAGGGTCATGGCCCTGAGCGAGCAGCTCTATGGCCTGGCCCGGGGCTATGATGACTTTATCTTTATTACCGTCGACTATGGAATGGGGGCCGGGATCATCGTCAACGGGGCGCTGGTACAGGGAGACGACGGGTACTCGGGAGAGTTCGGGCATATCCGCATCGTTCCGGAAAAGCGTTACGGCAGCCGGAGCTGTCTCTGTGGAAAACCGGACTGTCTGGCCGAGTATGTCTCGGGCAGGGGGATAGCCTGCTCCGCAGCGGAGCGGCGAGGCGAGATCGATCCTGTCCTCGCCGGTCTGGATGAAGCTGATCCCCGGGGAGAGATCACCGCCAAGCATATAAGTCTGGCGGCGGAGAAGGGGGATCCTGTCTGCCGTGAGATCCTCAGCGATGCGGCACGGATGCTGGGGGTGGCCATTGCCAATATCTCCAATATTCTCAATCCGCGAGCCGTTATTCTCGGGGGGAAGCTGATGCGTTCGGATTTCTATTTTGAGAGGATAAAGGATATCTTTGAGCAGAACACGCTGGTCGGCGTTCCCCGGAGGATCCAGGTCCTCCGTTCGGAGCTGCAGGATAAGACCGCCGTCAGAGGGGCTGTCGCCCTGGTACTGGAAAAAATCCTCACCTTCGGTTGATATGGTACTTTTTAAAGGCGTAAAAAAAAGTTGACAAATCAAGGAAAGGGTCCCATACTACACGCAACAGCTTGGATCGGATCGAGTATGTTTGCCGTGAATTCTTTATTTCATGCATTAAAAAAGTATCCCTTCAAGCATTATCAAGATTCTCCGGAAGCTGAAGTTCCGGAAAAGACAAAAAGGAGTCATTGAATGAAAAAAACACTTGCCCTTCTTTTAGCATTACTGACGGGAATGTCCCTGTATGCCAACGGAACCGCCGACGGCGGAGCCGATTTTCCATCCAAGGCCATTGAACTGAATATGTCCTGGCCTCCCGGAGGAAGTTCCGATACCCAGGCCCGGGTCCTGATCGAGAATGCCAAAGAGGTGTTCGGGTATCCCGTGGTTGTAGTCGACAAGTCGGGTGCCGCCGGGACCAAGAGCGTCATGGCCACCAAGATCGCCAAACCCGACGGCTACACGGTTATGTGGGCGTCGGGCGGGCAGTTTACCCTGACCCCCCAGAATATCGATGTGGACTACTCCATCGATGATTTCAAGCCCGTTCTGGGTGTGACCCTTGAGCATACCCTGGTGGTTACCTCAAAGGATTCCGGGATTGAAACCCTGGACGATCTGAAGAAACTGGACTCCGTAACCTACGGTTCCCCCGGAGCCAGTTCCGGACCCGCTGCGGCCATCGGTATGCTTCTGAAAGAGATGGGAGTGAAGTACGATCACGTTCCTTTCGCCGGTTCCAACGAGTCCAGCGCCGCCGCTTTGGGAGGCCATGTGGACATCGCCGACTCCAGAACAACCCTGGTGGACAGCATGAAGGATCTGAGAGTCCTGTGTATCCTCAGCTCCGATCGCTCCGAGCTGCTTCCCGGCATCCCCACCGCCAAAGAGCTGGGATATGACGTCGTTCTCGAATCCTACAACGGTCTCTATGTTCCCAAAGACACTCCGGATGCCGTTGTCGACACCATCGCCGCCGGTTTTGACAAGATGCTGGCCCGTAAAGAGTTCCAGGATTTCACCATGAACTCCAAGATCGATATCTACGGTGCCGACAAGGCCTCTCTTGAAAACAAGGTCCGCAGCGAAGCCGCCTTCTTCGAATCCTACTTCAACAACTAAGCAGAAGGTATATCCACCGCTTCCCTTTGTCCTTCGTTCCGGGGAGGGGAAGCGGATCGGGAGTCATTATATGAAAATGTCAATTGAAAAAATAATTACAGGCTGTATCATCCTGGTTCTCAGCCTTCTGATGTTTCACCTGAGCTCTACCCAGATCAAGGAGGCGTCCCTGGCGGGAGTCTCTCCCCGGGTCGTTCCCTTTCTGGTGGCCAGGAGCATCCTCTTTCTTTCACTGATTATGATCGCCCAGGGCGCAGGGCGCTATTTTCTGGAAAGGAAAGAGGGCCGGGCTACTCTGTCCCATGTGCGCTATCAGGTCTTTCCCTTTCTTCTTTTCGCGCTGATTGTCCTTTACACCCTGGTGATGAACTATGCCGGCTATATCATCGCCTCTTTTACGGTACTGCCTCTGATGATGTATGTCCTTCATGTCAGGAAGATCAAGAATTATCTGATACTGGCCGGTCTTGTGATCTTTGTCTTTATCGTTATTGATGTCCTTTTGAAGATCAGGCTGCCCAAGCTTGGAATCCTGGGCATTATTTAAGGAAGATTTATTATGTTAAGCAATATACTAAGCGGACTGACGGGGCTTCTTTCCCTCAAAGTCTTTCTGATGATGAATATAGGCATTTTCGCCGGTCTGGTCTTCGGGTCCATCCCGGGGCTGACCGTACTGATGTGTATCGTCCTGCTGCTGCCCCTGACCTTCGGGATGCAGCCCATTCTGGGTATGGTTCTCCTTCTGGGAGCCTACTGCGCCGGAAACTACGCCGGTTCCATCACCGCCATTCTGATCAACACCCCGGGAACCCCCGCCGCCGCGGCAACCACCATAGAAGGCTATCAGCTGACCAAAAAAGGCAAGGCCGTCAAGGCTCTGAATATGGCCCTTATCGCCTCGGTCACCGCCGGACTGATCAGTACGGTCGTGCTTCTTGTGGTGGCTCCCTTGATCGCGCAGATCGCCGTGGAGTTCGGTCCCGCCGAGTTCTTCGCCCTGGCGGTTTTCGGTCTGAGTATTATCGTGTCTGTCTGCAGCCACAACCTGGTAAAAGGGATGGTGGCCGGACTGATCGGCGTCTATGTCAGCATGATCGGAATCGATCCTATCATGGGGACGCCCCGTCTCGCCTTCGGGAACTACAACCTGATGTCCGGGATCAATCTGGTCCCGGCCCTGGTGGGCGTCTTTTCCGTCTCCGAGATGCTGAATCTCAGCGAAGGCTTTGTGAAGAAGTGGCGTGAGAATCGCAGTGTGAAGATCTCCGTCTCAGAGAATATGAGTGGCGAGGGGCTGACCCGGCAGGAGTTGAAGGACTCCATGAAGACCATTGTCAAATCCTCTCTGATCGGCACCTTCGTGGGAGCGGTTCCGGGAACGGGAGCCATCCTTTCCAGCTTTATGAGCTATAACGAGGCCAAGCGGAGCAGCAGGCATCCCGAGGAGTTCGGCAAGGGGACTCTGGAGGGCGTGGCCGCTACGGAGGCCGGAAACAACGGGATTACCGGAGCCACCCTGATTCCCATGATGACTCTGGGCATTCCCGGAGATGTGGTTACCGCCGTCATGATGGGAGCCCTGATTATGCACGGCCTGCCCGTGGGGCCGGCCCTGTTTACCAAGCATGCCGGAGTGACCTACGGCATCATCATGAGTCTGTTCTTTATCAATATTCTTATGTTCTTCCAGGCCAAGGCCTATATCAAGTTCTTTGTGAAAATCGTCAACATCAATAAGGAGTTCTTTACGGTCATCCTGCTGATCTTCTGTGTGGTAGGCGCCTTTGCTGTGAACAGTACCATGTTCGATGTCTTTGTCATGCTGACCTTCGGGATCCTCGGCTATATCATGCAGAAGTACGACTTTCCATTGATTCCCCTGGTTCTGGCTCTTGTTCTGGGTCCTCTGGCGGAGACCAGTCTGAGACAGGCCCTGATCATTTCCAAAGGGAGTCCCTCCATCTTCTTTATGAAGCCTATCTCTGCCGTTTTCCTGGCTCTGTCGGCTATATCGCTGATAGTCAGCCTCTATCAGTCCCGAAGAATTACGGCTGATGAGAGAAAAGCCGAGCCGGCGCCCGATATGAGTGTAGAGAATTAACTCAAGAAATCCAGATAAGGAAAAGAACCATGAAAAAACCGAATATCCTCTTTCTTCTGACCGACGATCAGAGATTTGACACCATAGCCGCCCTCGGGAACAGGGAGGTTTCTACTCCGCATATGGATGAACTGGTCCACAGAGGTGTCTCCTTCACCAACGCCCATATCCCGGGGGGAACCTGCGGCGCCGTCTGCATGCCCAGCCGGGCCATGATCCACTCGGGGCGGACTCTCTTTCACCTCAACGATAACGGCAGTTCCATACCCGAAGAACACAGCCTGCTGGGAGAGGAGCTTCAGAAGGCCGGATACAACTGCTGCGGCATAGGAAAATGGCACAACTCTCCCCGCTCCTTTGCCCGGAGCTTTAACAGCGGAGGAGAGATCTTCTTCGGCGGTATGTGGGATCACTGGAACGTTCCGGCCTGTGACTATGATCCCGAGGGAAAGTACGACTACGCCGTCCCCTATGTCTCCGACGCCTTCCATTCCCGGGAGGTGACAGAGGTCGTCAGCGATCATATCAGCCCTGGGAAGCACTCAAGCACCCTGTTCTCCGATTTCGCTTCGGACTGGCTGAAGAACTACAGGGAGGACAAGCCCTTTTTCCTCTATACCGCCTTTATGGCGCCCCATGACCCGAGGACCATGCCCGAAGAATTTATGAGGATGTATGATCCCGACACCCTGAAGATACCGCCGAACTTCCAGGCCGAGCATGTTTTCGATTACGGTGTCAGGGATGTGAGAGACGAGGTTCTGGCTCCCTATCCCCGAACCGAACCAGAAGTCCGTCAGCATCTGGCCGAATACTACGGGATGATCAGTCATCTGGACTATGAAATCGGACGCATCATAGACGTCCTCAAGGAGAAGGGGGAGTATGAGAATACCATCATCCTTCTGGCCGGTGACAACGGTCTGGCCCTGGGACAGCACGGCCTGTTCGGCAAGCAGAGCGCCTATGAGCACAGCGTGAGGGTCCCCCTGATCTTTTCCGGTCCCGGTATCAAGCGGGGAGAGAGGGATGACAGGCCCTGCTATCTTCTGGATATCGCCCCCACCCTGATGGATCTTCTGGACCTCCCGGCGCAGGACGGGGCTGAGGGGCTGAGTCTCAAGGCGCCGCTGACCGGTTCCGGAGAGGACCGGATGCGCGATACCCTTTACTTCGTCTATGCCGACTTGCTGCGGGCGGTCAAGAAGGACGGATTCAAGCTTGTGGAGTATGCTTCCGAATATGGTCGCTACACTCAGCTCTTCTGTCTGAAAGAGGATCCCTTTGAGACCACCGATCTTTCTTGTCATCCCTCCTACGCTTCCGTACTGGAAAGCCTCCGGGGTGATCTTCTGAAGCAGCGTGATCTCTGGGATGATAAAAACGATGAGGTAAGCCGAAGGTTCTGGGACTGTTATTCTTCCTGAATCGAGGCCCTGAAATAAAAAAAGCCGCAGACCTCTTTGTGAGGTGACTGCGGCTTTTTTTTCCCCTTTTATTCTCAGGCGGCCGCGGGTACGGCTTTCTTCTCTTCCCTGACGGCAAAGCCGAGTATGATCAGAAGGAGGACAGACACGGGCAGAACGGCTACAGTGGCTCCGATGGAGGCCAGGGTCGTCCCTTCCACAAGGGAGCCTTTTCCGAAGAGCAGCTGGCAGATTCCCAGTACAGGGGCATTGGGTCCCATAAAAAGACTCCATATCAGCCAGAGGACAGCACCGGTAGTGACCTGGATTTCCACGGCTTTTTTCGGGGTCTTCTTGAAGTAGAGGGCTGCCACATAGGCGGGCAGAAAACAGACCGTGGTCATTTCGAAGAAGAGGATGGTTCCCTTTGAGATAAAGGCATTGCCCATGGCCGAATGGGTGAAGACCAGGGAAATGAAGGAGGAAATCAGGATGACAATCAGGGTGGAGAAGCGGTTGACTTTAAGGGCCTGGTCCGCCCTGCCTGTGACGACCTGGTAGATATCCGTTCCCGCTGCGGCACCCATGGCATGGAACTGGGAGGAGAGGGTACTCATGGCGGCGGCGATCATGGCGATCAGGAACAGGGCGCCGTACCAGGAGGGCATATAGCGTGTGATAAAGGCGGGGATGATCTGGTCGATCTTTCCGCCCACATACTGAATGGCCACCTGACCGTACTCATTGTAAAGCAGGCTGTTGGAAAGGGCTCCCACCATAAAGATGACTCCCGTCATGGAGAGGATGAAGATTCCTCCCGAAAGAACGGCCCGGTTGATCTCCTTGCCGGATCTGATGGTCATAAAGCGGACTACCAGCTGGGGCTGTGCCAGAACGCCGATTCCCACTCCCAGGATCAGGGAGCTGACCAGAGACCACCAGATAGGACTTCCGGCGGCGGGCATGGCCGTCCAGCCCCTGAAGCCGCCGGCTGTCAGTTTGGCTACCGCCTCCTGAACGTCGGGATTCTGATAGAGGGCGGTCAGGCTCTCATGGGCGGCGGTGACGCCGCCCAGATTTCTGTAGGCCGTGAAGATCAGGCCGATCATGGCCAGGAAAAGGATGCCCGCCTGCATGGCCGAGGTATACATGATGCTTTTAAGGCCTCCGGTAAGGGTATAAGCGGCCACAATAACAACGAAAATGATAACGGAAACGGTGGGATTGATACCGAAGTATTCGCTGAGCATATTTGTCCCCCCGATCATAACCGACGCGGCGTAGAAGGGCATGGAGATAAAGATCAGCGATCCCAGAAGGATCTGGAGATAGGAGCTGCCGAAGCGCTTGTTGATCAGCTCGGGAAAGGTATGGGCGTTCAGCTCATGGCCCAGTTTTCTTGTGGGTTTCCCGAAGAATACGAAAGCGACAAAAATACCGATCAGGATGGTCAGCATGGCCAGGTACATCATACCCATACCCATCATGGCGGAGATGCCTCCGAATCCGATGATGGCCGAGGTGGAGATAAACGTGGCGCCATAGGAGAGGGCCATGATGAGAGGGTGGGTGGAGCGTCCGCTGACCAGAAAGTCCTTGGCGCTGTTGGTGTGTTTGTATCCTAGCCAGCCAACGCCTACGGTGGCTATGATGTAGGCAATGATTATCAGAATGTCAGTCATATGTTTTTCCTTTACTCGTCTTTATTCCAGTTGATGATGCCGTATACAACACAAAGCAGTGCGGACAGTACGGTTCCGGCCACAGCCAGAATAATCCAGGGATCGGTGATTCCCAGCATAGAATAAGCTCCTTTTCTCCTGCAGTCTTGGGATTTGAGAATGACTCTGTTACGGCAGGTTTGAGCTACGTTACCATGCTTTGTTTCTCTAGAAAAGAACTAAAGCGGCAAAAACCGACTGAATAGTCGGTTTTTGCTATAAAATTCATGAATTTACCTTTCTCTTCCCTGATTCTGATTTTCCGAAGATAATTTTCAGGCTCTTTGCTTTCCTAAACTCCCATTCCGTATTACTCTTAAAAATCCGGTATGAATGGCCCTGCGCTGGTTTGTGTGAGGAGATGTGGTGAATCAGATACTCTATATTTCAGAAGCGGATCTTCTGCATCCTGCTGTTGTGCCCTTTATTCATGGCCAGCAGGATCAGGAAGACTACTGGAATGATGACTGGTCCGCCTCTTTATATACCCGTCTTGCCTACGAAGGCCTTATCTCCATCACCATTCCCGATCCTGAGAATAACAGACAAGTCCTTCTGTCCCAGATGCAGAAGGCTTACGCTCTCCTGGACTGGGAGAATCTGCATCTCTCAGGTCATGTCCGCCGCCTCCTCCGCCCCTCTGACGCCGGGCGTTTTCAACTCCGTATCTCCTCCGATCTGATGCCTGTGATCGGGAAGCTGCAGGCTTATCATGAACAGTGCTGGCTCACCGATGAGTATGCGGCGCTCCTTTGCCGGATTCAGGACGGGGGCGACAGGCGCTGCCGGCCTCTGGCGGTTGAACTTCTGGTCAACGGAGAACTGGCTGCCGGTGAGATCGCCTATACGACAGGTGCGGTCTTTACCAGTCTCAGTGGTTTCTCCAGCCGTATGGAGGGGATGGCTAATCTGGGAACCCTGCAGCTTGTGCTGCTGGGGACACTGCTGGAGAAAAAAGGATTCGCCTTCTGGAACCTGGGGCATCCCTATATGGAGTACAAGACCCGACTAGGCGCTGAAATCGTAGGCAGACCCGACTTTCTCGGGCGCTGGATGCGCGTCCGGGACGGTGAGGCGGAGCCTGTCGAGGGACTGTTCCGCCTGCATGAGTTATCTCCGCTTCAATCCTGAATCAGTGAAAGACGCACTCTTTCCCTCTCATTTCTCCCGATCAATTGATATAAAGCGGGATCCCGTAGTATTTTGATGATTCCTGTAATCATTAAATTCTATGGTGGATCTGTCTATGACACTCAAACAACTCTTTCTTCCAGTCTTCGCTCTTGCGGTTCTTCCCCTTTTTGCTCTGGATCCCGGACTGCCTCAGCCTTTCGATGAGGAGAGCCTTTACCATCGAGAGAACTACAGCATTCACTATAACGAACTGTATGAACAGCCCGACTGGGTGGCCTATGAGCTGACGGCTCGGGAGCTGACGGGCCTTGAAAAACGGAGAAACAACTTCAAGATCGACAGGGAGATCCGCACAGGCTCCGCCACCCCGGAGGATTACAGGGGCTCGGGTTTTGACCGGGGGCATCTGGCTCCGGCGGCAGATATGAAGATGGATCGGAACTCTATGTCCGAGTCCTTTCTGATGAGTAATATGAGTCCTCAGAGGCCCGGTTTCAACCGGGGGATATGGTCCTTTCTGGAGGCCTGCGTCAGAACCTGGGCGGATGAAAACGGTGCGGTGTATGTGGTAACCGGTCCCGTTCTCAACGGAGGCCCCTATGAAACGATTGGGGAGGAGAAGGTGGCCGTACCCGATTTCTATTACAAAGCCGTTTTGGACTGCCGTGAACCCGATATGAAGGCCATTGCTTTTGTTCTTCCCAATGAGAAGGGGAAGGGCGCGCTGCAGGATTACGCCCTGACAGTGGATGAAGCCGAGGCCTTCACCGGGTTGGACTTCTTTCCCGATCTTCCCGATGAGCTGGAAAATCGGCTGGAGGCGGAGATGGACCTCAGCCTCTGGCGTTTTGTGCAATTCGGACGGGATTGATTTCCGGGTTGTTCCGGCAGCCCCTGTCAGTCCAGCTTGAAATCCCTGAACTGTCCGGCCATGCTTTCCACGGCTTCATGGTTCTCTTTGACAATATTCTGAAGTCTGCTTGTCAGCTGCATAATGTCCTGGGTGCCCAGAGCCTGCTCCTTGGTCGCCTGCAGAATCTCCTGGAAGGCCCGGATCACCTGCTCGATAGAGTCCTGAACATCCATGCTTTTAGCTGTTTCCGTCTTGGTGATGCTTTTTATGCTCTCCGTTGCAGAAACAAGAGAGGCAATGGCTTTGGAAATCTCTTCGGCACCGACTTTCTGCTCATACATGGCTTCGGCAATGCTGCCTATAAGCTGAGTCGTTTCGCCCGTATCCTGAAGTACGGACTCAAGGGCGTAGCCGGCGTTTTCGGAGAGTTCGACCCCCTTGTTGACCAGCTCCACCATTCCGGAGATCCGTTCATTGATCTTCTGGGCGCTGTCGGAGGTGTTTTCGGCCAGATTTCTGACCTCCTCGGCGACTACGGCAAATCCCCGGCCCGCATCTCCCGCATGGGCCGCCTCAATGGCCGCATTCATGGCCAGCATATTGGTCTGGCTTGATATCTTTGTGATCTGAGAAACCAGATCGTTCACATCTTCCGATGAGTCCTCCACATCCCTTACCGCCGTAATGGAGTTGTTGACGGCCTCTCCTCCCGCTCTGGCAACCTCGGTCAGCTGGGCGGAAAGCCCCCTGGCCTCGTCGGTGCTCTGATAGACCGTCTGTATGCTCTGGATGATCTGATCGATGGAGCTGGAGGTCTCTTCCACAAAGCTGGCCTGGGTCTCTACGCTTTCGGTGATCTGCTTCAGCGACTCTATCATGGTCATGATATCTTCACCCGTAGCCTGGACAATGCGGTTCCGCATCTCCGTGGTCCGGTTTATCTGTTCTATGGACGCGACCATCTCTTCAGTGGCCGATGCTGTGGTGTTTATCTCTTTATTCAGAATCGCCGAGTTCCCCTCTACCGTCTCTGCGGCTTCAAAGGCCAGTTTCAGTTTCTGTCTCAGGTTCTCTATAAAGCGGTTCAGGTTGGTTATGATATAGGAGAACTCGTCCAGTTCTATCACGTCGATCTGTTTCGTCAGGTCACCATGACCCTCTGCCAATTCTCCTGTTTTTCGAACCAGAGCTTTCAGCTGGCGGCTTTGAAGGGCGTACTGAAGACCGAAGACCACAGCCGCATAGCCACCCATCATCATAAAGAGCCACAGATATCCCATCTCAAGCTCATAACGATTCGCCTTATGGACTTCAAGGCCCGGGGGCGGAGGGGGCAGTTCACTGTTTTTCACTACGGAGTTTCCCACGCGATGGCGCATGATATCAATGCGGTCTTTCATGCCGCCCGTTGCCTTCAGGGAGGCGTCGGTTATGACGAAGATCATGCTCAGGGCAATGCACAGGGGCATAATGGTATTGGTCATTATCCTTTTATTGAAGCCCTTCAGTTTGTAGCGGCTTTCCCTGATCTTCAACATTTCAAAGATCCTGCGACGGACGAAAAGATTAACACAGATCCCCGTCAGAAAGACCGTATTCATCGCCAGGCTCAGCTTGGCCAGAATTCCGAAGAGCAGGGGGATGAAGGGCATGTTGCCGAAGTCCAGGGCCCAGAGACCGTGAATAAGGAAAAGGGCAACCACCAGAAAATTTCTCTTGATATTACAGTTTTCAAATCTCTTGATAGCGGAATCAAGTTCCTCGAGAGAGACGCTGTTTTTGTCGTTATAGTATTTCAGATATGTGCTTTGTACGGGTTTCAGGGTGAAATGGTTGAACAGGGTAAGGATAAGAGCCGGTGTGAGCAGAGAGAAAAGGCCCAGGGCTATATAGAACTTGATGACCCCCTCGCCTCTGGCCATATTCAGTCCGGCTTCCAGGCCGAAGGCATCCAGGGTGGTGCTGAACAGAATACCGCCAATAAGGATGATGCTGCTGATCAGGCTTATTCTGAATCGGAAATGGGGAAAATCATTCTTTTTAACTTTAAGACTCATGGTTCTTCCTTATTTTGAACTTTACCGAGTGGGGATCTTTATATCACTATATCAACCCATTATATAAAGCATAATCGTTTGAGGAAGAAAAGAAACAGATAATTCATAAATTGTTTATATTCAGGGCGATCCGGTTCTTTCATCCCTCCTGCAAAGTCTTTCTTCAGAGTTTTTTGCGGGACTCACGGATTTTTTTCCCTTATACTTGATGTCATGGGTAGACGATTAAACATCCACAGCGGAATACTCCTCCCTTTTCTGATTCTGATACTGCCATTGGGACTGCTCTACATCTACAGGGGCGACCGGATTGAGGTCGATCGCTATCTTCATGACAAGAGCAAATATCTGGAGCAGATTCTCAGCAATGTAGATTACAGCTTTACGGCCTATGATCAGCTTATCTCTACGGCAGGCGTTATCGCGGAAAGTCTTCCTCCGGATGTGAAAGCCCATGAAGACGGCTTGAAGCTTATCTTCCGCTCCTCCCGTTCCGATCTGGTTTACGGTATCGGCATCTGGTATGAACCCATGGCCTTCAACGGCAAGGCAGAGCGTTACGGCCCCTATATCCGGCGCCGCTCTCCGGCTTCGGATGAAACGGAAATCACCTATTTCTGGAATACTCCTGAGTACGATTACCATAGAAGGGACTGGTACTTGAGCGCCCTCTCTCTGGAGCGGGGCGAGATAGCCGTTTCACCGCCCTATTTTGACAGCGACTATACCTATATCACCTTCGGTACACCCTTTTTCAGGGAAGACCGGGTAGTGGGCGTCGTTACGGTTGATATTATCCTTCCCCTTTTACAGGATTACTTCTCGCTGTATGATTTTTCAGGATTCTCCGGAATCTATCTGACCACAAAGGATGGAAGCATTGTCTTCTCCAGGACAGTAGCGGATGAAGAGGCACTGCAAAAGCATGCCATGGAAGGGACCCATCCCGGTCTGTTTCAGGACAGGACGGCTGTATTCGATCGTAAGGAAATCGCAGATTTTTTCAGAGGTATGGGAGAGCAGCCCTATATCATTGAACATGAGACCCGTAACGGTGTCTTTCATATCCACGGTTATATCAATGAAACTGCCGCACTGTTAAACTATGTTTCCCGGCATATCTCCCATTACCTGATTTTTTTCTTTTTCTGGGGGACGGCCTTTTCTCTTGTCTTTATCAGCAGCTCCTACCAGAGGAAAAATCTGCAGAACAGAGTACTGAATAGCGAAAATGATCGTCTTAAAGAGGAAATCGGGAAAAGGCAGGAGGCCGAAGCCCGTTTGAGTTTTCAGGCCTATCATGATGAGGTCAGCGGTCTGAGAAACCTTCATGCCTTTTTTGCTGAAGAACGCAGTCCTGAACCGGGCAGAGACAGGCGCTGTCTGATTCAGATTTCCCTTGATAACATCCGGGAGCTCTCCATGATCCTGGACCGGGAAATTATCGATCAGGCACTGAGGCTCTTTACCTCGAGGCTTAAGAAGATAAGCCCCTCGGACACCCGGCTTTTCAGGGCAAGGGGATTCTCCTTTCTGATTGTTACAGAGGAGGACAACGCAGGCGAATATGCTCAGACCCTGGCCAGAGAGTTTCGTCAGGCCCTTCGTGTGGGGACCAGAAATGTAAGGCTGAGAACCCGTATAGGGCTTGTGAGATTCTCCGAGGCCGTTGAGCTGGAGCAGCTCCTTTCCATGAGTCAGTCCACGTTATCCGGACAGAGCGATACAAAATCCGGCGGCATCGCCCGTTATGATCGCAGCATTCAGGACCGGAAGTCCAGGCAGCTGATGCTTGATGCCGCCATGAGTCAACCTTTTTTCACAGAGGAACTTCATATGGTTTATCAGCCCATAATCAGGGTCACCGACAGGAGCCCCGCCGGAATGGAAGCTCTTGTCCGCTGGAACAGCAGTGCCCTGAATGAGGCGATCTCTCCCGCGGAGTTCATCCCCCTTGCCGAAGAGAACGGAGCCATTATCGAGCTGGGATGGTTCGTTCTTGAATCGGTGCTGAAGGTCCTTTCGGGGCCTCTGGGGGAAAGTCCGCTTTTTGTTACGGTCAATGTCAGTCCCCTGCAGCTGATAGAGCTCGATTTCGGTGAAAAGGTGGACGCCCTTCTTGATGAGTATAAGGTGGACAAGAGCCGTTTGAAGCTGGAGATCACAGAGTCCTCCGCCGCCACGGCCCTGGGGTCGTTCTGGCAGATCGTGGAGGATCTGATTCGCAGAGAGTATCGCCTGGCCATCGACGATTTCGGCACGGGAGAGTCCTCATTTCACCGCCTCTACAGTATGAACTTCGACACACTGAAGATCGACAGAAGCTTTGTTCAGAATCTGCATACGGATCAGAGGAATATTGAAATCTGCCGGTCCCTTATGAATCTGGGACATACCATGGGCTGCCATGTTGTCACGGAGGGGGTTGAGCTGGAAGAGGAGCACAGGGCTCTGCAGGATATAGGGATTGAGTATGCCCAGGGCTATCTTTATGGCCGTCCTCAATCTCTGGAGGATATTCAGGGGTAAAAAACAGTCTCATTTCTGTCATTATCCGATGACACTAGGATTGAATTATGAAAAAAAACAGTGAACAGCGTATTGATCCCGACAGGCCTTACAAGCTGGCAGAGCATATCTGGTGGGTTGGACATTATCTGGAAGGCGATGAGTTTCAGTGTCACAGTTATCTTATTGAAAACGGCAGGGATTCCATCCTTTTTGATCCCGGTTCCCAGCTGACATTCTCCCATTCTCTGGCCAAGATAGAGGAAATCATCCCTTTTTCACATATCAGGTATTTTATCGTCCATCATCAGGATCCGGATATTACGGGAGCCCTCGGTGTGATTGACAGTATGGTCAGCCGGAAGGATGCCCGCATTTTGAGTCACTGGAGAGCCATCGCCCTTCTGAAACATCTGAACCTGAAAATGCCTATGGAGTGTGTGGAGAAGAGGGGATGGACGCTGGAGGCGGGAAAGCGCAGTCTGGAGTTCATCTTCACCCCCTATCTTCACTTCCCGGGGGCTTTCTGCAGCTTTGACAGGGAATCGGGTTCTCTGTTCTCCAGTGATCTTTGCGGCGGATTCACCAGGGAGTTTTCACTGTTTGCCCGGGACAGATCCTACCTGGAGTCCATCAGACTTTTTCATGAGCACTATATGCCTTCCCGGGAGATCCTGAGTTTCGCCGTCGAGAAATTTCAGACCCTGCCTCTCAACAGAATCCTCCCCCAGCACGGCTCTGTGATAAGGAAGGATCTGATACCCTATGTTCTGGAAAATATGAAAAACATAAACTGCGGTCTCTATCTTATGACCCAGAGCAGTACGGATGTGGAACGTCTTTCCCTTTTAAACCGGTTTCTGCAGGAGTTTATGAAAACCCTGGTTCTGTTCCGGGATTTCAACAGTTCCGCCAGAGAGATCCTTGAACATATCCGTATGATCGTTCCTGCCGAAGAGCTGAGTTTTATAAGTAGAAACAGGGACGATGGGGAGTGGCGGATCCTGGAGGATAAGAATCACTACAGGGCCGTACCCTTCTATCCTGTTCCTGAACTGGAGTCGGTACTCAGAGAGTTGAAGCACAGTTCCATTCTCAAGGGCGCACCGGATGATAATTCCATTATGCTGCCCCTCGATAACGGGGAAGGGGAGTGCTGTGCCTGTGTTATGATCAGACTACAGAAAGATGTCGAGATCGATTTGGAAACCGAATCGACACTCATACAGATCCGCAGCCCCTTAAGCATCGCTGTTGAAAGGGAGATGATTCAGCAGACACTGGATGCGGAGAAACAGTCCTTTTACGAGCTCTCCATCAAGGATAATCTGACAGGACTTTACAACAGAACCTTTATGAGCGAGACGGTGCCGGGACTCCTGTCGCACCATGACAGAGGCGTCTTGAACGGGATTGCCCTGCTGATGCTGGATCTGGATCACTTTAAACAGGTCAATGACAGCTACGGGCATGCCACGGGGGACAAGGTTCTCAAGGAAGCGGCCTCCGCCATCAGGCGTATGCTGAGACAGGGCGATCTGGCCGTCAGGGTCGGGGGAGAGGAGTTCGCCGTCTTTCTGGTCATGGAAGAGGATTCCGATCTGGAGGGTATGGCCGAGAGGATAAGACGAGAGATCAGGAATATCGACTTTTCCGATGTCATGACGGGCCGTCGGCAGACCATCAGCGGGGGGCTGGCCGTCCGCGAAAAGGGGGAGTCTCTGGAGGACCTTTTCTCACGGGCGGACTCCTTCCTGTACAGAGCCAAGAAGGAAGGGCGGGACAGGATCGTAAGCGCCTGATAAAAAACAGGGCTTTCTCAAGGAAAACCCTGTTTTTGATTTTCATCTTACACCATTAGGCAGGAATCAGCTTTCACCGGGCTGTGCAGCTGCCCCGGAGAAGGCTTCTTCCTTCGCTTCGGCTGCGGTCTGGAAGATGATGGCGCTCAGAGCGATCAGAGCCACCAGGTTGGGGATGGCCATCAAACCGTTGAAGGTGTCCGAAAGGTCCCAGACGATACCCAGCTTCAAAACGGTTCCCACGAGGACGGCCCCCAGGAAGACGATCTTGTAGGCGGTGATGGAGCGGGTTCCCGCAATATACTCCATACACTTCGAACCGTAGTAGTACCAGCCCAGAATGGTGGAGAACGCAAAGAAGATAAGCCCCAGGGAGACCAGATATTTACCGATTCCGGGGAGGGCGGCGTCAAAGGCTCTTGTGGTCAGGGCGGCTCCGTTGAGTCCGTCTGCAACAGCCATCATACCGTCGGCTCCGAAGCTGATCAGTCCGGAGACCAGGATGACCAGGGCGGTCATGGTACAGATAATCAGAGTGTCGATAAAGGAACCCAGTGAGGCGATCAGACCCTGGGTATAGGGATTATCATTGGCCGAAGCGGCGTGAGCGATGGGGGCGGATCCCAGACCGGCCTCGTTGGAGAAGACCCCGCGGGCTACGCCCAGGCGGATGACCGTACCCACAAGGCCCCCGGCGACGGCGCTGCTGTTAAAGGCGCCTTTAAAGATCATGCCGAAGGCGGCGGGGATCATGCCGATCCTGCCTATCAGAACCGCCAGGGAACCGACGACGAAAAACAGGGCCATAAAGGGAACGATCTTGGAGGTTACACTGGCGATGGACTTGATGCCGCCGATGATCACCAGAGCGGTCAGTACGGTCAGGATGATTCCGGTGGCTACGGGGGGCAGGCCGAATCCGGTTTTAAGGGCGTCGGCCACGGAGTTGGACTGTACCATGCTCCCTATACCGAAGGAGGCGAACATGCCGAAGAAGGCGAAGAGCCAGCCCAGCCACGCCCAGTTGCCGCCGAACTTCTCTTTCATTCCGTTCTTGATATAGTACATGGGACCGCCGGACTGCTCTCCCCTGTCATTGACTTCGCGATAGCGGATGGCCAGTACGGCTTCTCCGAACTTCGTAGCGCCGCCGAAGGCCGCGGTCATCCACATCCAGAAGACCGCACCGGGGCCTCCCACGGCGATGGCGGTGGCTACACCGGCGATGTTTCCCGTACCGATGGTGGCGGAGAGGGAGGTCATCAGAGCCTGGAAGGGGGTGATGTCCCCCTCACCGCTGTGATCCTTTGAAAAAAGCAGACGGAAGGCCGTATTCAGCTTTCTGAACTGGATGAAACGGGTTCCCAGGGAGAGAAGAATCCCTGTTCCTACAAGAAAAACGATCATGACCGGTCCCCAGGCGAAGCTGTTTACCCTTGATACGATATTAGTAAAAAAATCCAATATGAGGCTCCTTTTATTACGATAAACACAGTTAATATAGATTGGTATTTCGTTATCTGTGAAATATTTGAGATATACTATTTAACCCAATACGCGGTATTTGGCAAGTACGGATTTCGGAGCTCTTCCTGCGTATTTACGTAATAAATTGAACCTTACTGAATCCTTCCCGATTCGAATTGAGTAAATCATAAATAAGGAAATGAAATTTTGATGAAAGCAGAATGAGGAGTGGCTTTTTACAATTTTGTAAAAAAAGGCAGCCCCGGGGACTGCCTTTCTTTCCCTGCTTCAGATCAGGATCACATGGCGGGAGGTGTCAGGTCGATATCGTGCTCAGTCGCATTGTCGGCTGTCACGTCCACATCTTCCTCAATCTGTGTGTATCCGAAGCCGTCTCCCGGCCAGTATTCAGCAACGACGATGTCATAACTCCCTTCTGCCAGAAAGGGAAGGACATAGCTGCCATCATCTTTGATCGGGCAGGAGTTGACCGCGTTGCTCATAAACAGCCCGTCTTCGTCTGCATTCTGCTCATCATCCGAGTAGCTGCCTGCTTCATAGGCGTAAACCGAATAGTCGGTTAATGGTCCGTCATAGCTCACCGTCCCTTTGATCCTGCCCGCCTCGTTGTCCACAATCAGCCGGATGGTCGGTTTCAGTTTATACTCTTCCCCCTCCACGACTTCCACCAGGGACTTCCGGGCGTCGAAGTCGGCGGTGACGGTGACGCTGCCGTTGACGGGGATAGCGAAGGAGCCCACTGCTTTAAAGCCGGAGCTGCTGCCGCTGGGAATGTACAGGGGATACTTTGCGATACCCGCATCACCGTTATCGAACTCCAGATAGCATCCGGGATTGCCGTCATCCTCTCCCTCCTCCGGGGCGTCCAGCATAAAGCGGATCTGATTCACCTTTCCGGCGGGGAGCTCCACTTCCTCCGCCAGAGCCAGGGAGAGGCCTCCTGTGTAATCCAGAAGGTTGATATCCAGACCGGGATCGAAGGTTTCAAGAACCTCCCAGTCATCGTCACCGGCAATATTGGCCCGTATCTCTGTCACATTGATATTAACGGTCACAAGATTATCCGTAATAACCGGAGCATCCGTAAGCTTTACGGTCACATAACCTGTTTCATTTCCGGAACTGCCCGAGCTGTCACATGACAGTATTATAAAAGCTATTAGCAGAATAATAACTATCTTTTTCATATCACTACTCTCCCTCTCCTTCTATTATACTACCGGGATGAGCCGATTTCCTGTTGTTCCGTCTTCTTAACGGCTCCTTCCAGCCAGGGAAGGTCTACCGCTCCCGTCCGTGAGGCCACCAGTTCTCCCTCCCTGTTGAAAACCATGGTGGTGGGCAGGGCGCTGATGTTGAATGCCGAGGCTGCCCGGCCCGCGCCGTCCAGGTAGACAGGGAGTTCCCGGGCCTCTTCGCGGATAAAATCCTGCAGTTCCCGGGGGGATTTTTCACTGCCCGTCATATTAAGAGCATAGAAGCGGAGCTCTTCCCTGTCCTGAAGTCTCCACCAGCGTCTCAGTTCCGGAATTTCGGCCCGGCAGGGCGGGCACCAGCTGGCCCAGAAATTAATGACCGTGGCACGGGCTCCGTCTATCATCAGGTCTTCCTCCCTGCCGTCGACTGTGGTGATTCTGATCTTCTGAACGTTGTCGGGCTGTGCCGGTTCGGGGATAAAGCGTCGGGCCGGCAGATAGAGAAGGGCGTATGAGAAAAAGATAGCGGCACAGAGCATGGAGAAGGTGAGGAGCTGTCTGCGGTCCATTTTCTTTCCTATGGTCATGACCGCCAGTGTCAGAAACAGCGCTGACGCCGCCATGATATGGTTGATTCTTCCTCCCGGCAGAACCAGCAGAGCGCTGAGGCTTCCTTTCAGAGCGTCGGAGTGGGTCAGAAACAGGCTGAGTCTCCAGACTCCCGTATAGACCAGAAGCAGGGTGAACAGTCTGTCAGAGGCTTCCTTCGTTCTCTCTTTCCCGTAGAGGAGAAGAACCGTTATATGTCCGGCCGCTGATGCCGCCAGGATAAGGAGCAGAAGAGAGGGAATGGCAAAGGGGCCGAGGGTGATGCTTCCTTGTATCATAAGCCTATTATGATGCTTGTCCCCAGGCTTTTTCCAGTGACGGCTCAGGTTTTTCAGGGCAGAGTTACGGAGTCCCTATCTCTATGTTATAGATCACGGTTTCTCCCTGTTCCAGTTCTATGCCCTCTTCCCGCTGAAGCTCTTCAAAGCCCTCTGCCCCCGCATAGGCCAGCACCAGATCGTAGGCGCCCGGAGCAAGATAGGGCAGTACATAGCTCCCGTCATCGGCATTTACAAAACAGTTGTACACGGCATCGGGAAACTGAATGCCGTCTTCATCGGGATCAAGCTGAGAGCTGTCATAATCTCCCGACTCATAGGCGAAAAGACCCAGCTCCGGATAGGAGGAGATCTCATCCGTCGGTGTGACGGTTCCCTGAATCGTTCCGGCTTCATTTTCGTTTATGACCCAGAGTACGGGTTTCATCTTGACGGTGCCGTCGCCCAGAACAACGAAGCGTCGGGCATCGAAGCTTACAGTGATATCCACGCTGCCGTTCCCGGGAATGGTAAAGACGCCGACGGCCTTGAGTCCCGAGGAGCTGCCGCTGGGGATGACCAGAGGCTCGGTGCTCGTCTCTCCTCCCCCGTAGTCATAGAGAAGATAACAGCCCGTCGATTCAGCGTCTTCATCCTCTTCGGGAGCATCCAGAAGAAATCTGACCTGGTTGACCTGGCCGGCGGGAAGAAGGATCTCCTCGGCGAGGGGCAGGGCGTTCTCACCCAGATAGTCCAGCAGGTTGACATCTGTTCCCGGATCGAAATTGATGAGAGATACCCACTCCTCACCATCTTCGCTTCCTATATCGGCTCGGACTTCGTTGATTTTCAGATTGATTCTACTGAGATCTTCCGTATTGAAGGGGACGCCCGAGAGGCTGATTGAGACCGTTCCCGAATCACTGTTGCTGTTGTTTGTCTCGCTGCTGTCACTACCACCGGAGTTGTCGTTGCAGGAAAGGAGAATCAGACCGGTCAGAAGGATTAGACAAAACTTCTTCATGGCAATTGCTCCTGATATATTAATTATACGTCCAGGACTTTGTGAATTCGCGTTTTTTATTCATTTTTCAATGCGGGATTGCAGCTCGACTCCCGACGGGAGATCAGGCTGGTAAGAACCGGCTGTCCCGAAGGGTGCTGGAGAGACGAGCCAGCCGGGTCCGCAGGAGCCCGGCACTGATCCCCGGCCGCAGAAAATCTAGTCCAGCTGCTTATCCTTCATCCTCAGCCAGGCCAGGGTGGTGCTGAAGGCGATAAAGACGATCAGCGAGAAGAGCTGTACGGGCATCTCTGTGATACGGGCGCCTCTGAGGACGATGCCCCGCATCAGTTCGATAAAGTGGGTGACCGGCAGGATCTTTGAAATCACCCGGGCAAAAGCGGGCATGCCCTGGTAGGGGAAGACGAATCCCGACAGGAGTATGGAGGGCAGCAGTATGAAAATTGCCATCTGGACGGCCTGGAACTGGGTCTTTACCAGGGAGGAGATCAGCAGACCCAGGGTGAGGGTGGCTATGATAAACAGAAGGACCGCTGCGGAGATATCGACCAGAGTGCCGTTTACGGGCAGGCGGAATACCCCGATGCCCAGAAGGAACACAAGGCAGGTCTGGAAGATTCCGATGGCCACGTAGGGCAGAAGTTTTCCACAGATGATCTCAGCTGCCGAGATGGGAGTGGTGATCAGCATCTCCATGCTGCCCTGTTCTCTCTCCCTGACCAGAGCGATGGCGGTGAAGAGCATCAGGGTCATGGTCAGAATGATTCCCACCAGTCCCGGAATAACGTCCACCGGCGTACGCTGCTCCGGGTTGTAGAGGGGGAGAACCTGGATGGGCAGGCTCTCCCGGGAGCTGAAGGACTGGCTGTGGCTGTTCCAGAAAACATCATGGCTCTGCAGGACGGGCAGGGCGGTCAGACTCTGTACGGCGGAGGTGACGATGCTGCTGGAGCCGTCGACCAGAATCTGTACGGCCGAGCGGCTGTCTCTCAGTCTCTGTTCCAGGTCGCGGGGGATCAGGATGCCCACACGGACGCTGCCCCGGCGGATGGCGGCCTGGAGCTCTTCGCTGCTGTGGACCCGGCTTTTAAGGCTCAGAACCTGGGAGGCCTCCAGGTCTTCAATAATCATCCGGGACTTCTGGGTCTCCGCCATGTCGCAGACCGCCGTGGGTATCTCACGGACATTGTAGTTGATGGCATAGCCGAACAGGAGGAGCTGCATCACCGGGATGCCGAAGACCATGGCCGCCGTCAGGCGGTCCCGGCGCAGCTGCTTGAGCTCCTTGAGTATCATCGCCTTGACTCTGTGGGGCCGGATCATTGTTTTTTCCCCCTGCTTCGGACGGTGCGGCCGCCCTCCTTTCTGCTGCGTGTGGCCCGGACAAAGACATCCTCCAGATTGGGATGCGTTGCTTCCAGAGTATGGTCCGAAAGAAAATCATGGTTCCTGAGCAGCCACTTTACCGGGTCGTCCACCGTCGATCTGACCATGATACGCAGACGGTTCCCGATCTGGGTGCAGCCCAGTATATGGGGATCCTCCATCAGCCGCGTCCGCCACTGGATCAGAGCCGCCGCAGGGCCTTCGGTCAGTATGATCCGGGCGCCCAGATCATCCATCAGGTCCCGGGGCGCTCCTTCGGCCACAAGCCTTCCTTTTTTAAGGATGGCCAGGCGGTGACAGCGCTCGGCCTCATCCATATAGTGGGTGGACACCAGAATGGACATTCCCCTTCCAGTCAGTTCGAAGAGGTACTCCCAGAATTCCCGGCGGCTTTCCGGGTCCACGGCGCTGGTGGGTTCATCCAGGATAAGCAGGCGGGGATTGTGCACGATGCTGCAGGCCAGGGCCAGACGCTGCTTCTGTCCTCCGCTCATGGTGCCCGCTTTCTGGTCACGTCTTTTGGTCAGGTGGAACTGCTGCATAAGGGCTGTGATGCGCCCGGGGCGCTCCGCAGCACCTACACCCTGAATCTCCGCCAGGAAGCAGAGGTTTTCATAGACCGTAAGATCCTGGTAGAGGGAGAACTTCTGGGTCATATAGCCCAGATTCTGCTTCAGCTGTTCCGCCTGCCCGGGAATCTCGTATCCAAGGGCCCTGATGCTCCCGGCCGTGGGTTCCAAAAGCCCGCAGATGAGCCTGATGGTGGTGGATTTTCCGCTGCCGTTGGGGCCCAGAAATCCGTAGATCACTCCTTCCGGGATTTCCAGGGAGAGACGGTTCACCGCCTTTATCTCTCCGAAGGTCCGGCACAGAGCTTCGGTACGGATCAGAGTCCGGGGACTCACGGCTTCTTCTCCCGGGGGGGCTGAGTCAGGGGAAGACGGACAGGGGTTCCGGGTTTCATATCCAGGGATTCCGGACCGGTCAGGTCTATACGGGCAATATAGCTGAGCCGTCCCCGGTCGCTCTGGTTCAGGGCAAAATAGGGGGTAAATACGGGATCGGTGGAGATACGGGTAATCCGTCCTTCCAGGGGAGAGGGGAGTCCGTCGGCCTGAAGCCGCACTCTGTCGCCGCTCTTCAGTAGACCGTGCCAGGCTTCGGGGATATAGACCCGGGCGTAGGGCTGATCACCGGCCAGCATGACAGCCAGGGTTTGACCGGCTGCGGGGGAGGCCCCCTCTTCAAAGGGCAGGCTCTCCAGCTGACCGTTCCGGGGGGCGCGTACGGTCAGCTCATCCAGATCGAGCCGGGCCTTTTCATAGGCGGCTGAGGCGGCGGCAAGGGCGGCCGCCGCTTCGTCCAGCTCCTCCTGACGGGTTCCGGCTAAAAGGAGGTCCAGCCTGGCCAGGTTTTCGTCCCTGTTCCCAAGGGCCTGCTTCCAGGCGGATTCGGCACTGTCCAGCTCGGCCTGGCTGCTGAAGTTTTTCTGCAGCAGCTCCCGGACTCTCTTAAGGTTATCCTCTCTCTCCTTCAAAACGCCCTCTGAAGCGGTCAGCAGGGCCTGAACCTGCCTGATCTCCTCGGGGCGGGCACCGTTTTTCAGCCGCTTCAGCCGGGCCTTCGCCCCGTCTCTGTCTGCCTGGGCCGCATCAAGGGCCGCCCGGGCCCGCTGGTCGTCCTGCTGAAGAATGATCTCTCCCTTTTCAAGGAAGTCCCCTTCTTCAGCGCTGATGGATAGGATGCGCTCAAAGCTGCGGGAGGGGATCTCAATGCGCTCCCTCTCCAGGATTCCCGAAGCCTGGGGCGCTTCGCTGCGACGGAGTCCCGTCAGGTATACCCCTGTCGCCGCCGCCAGAAGCAGGGGGATGAGGATAAGGGCTTTTTTATTCTTTAGGACTTTCATTGTTTTCATCCTGCTCTCCAGATTTCAGGAATTCCGGGAGTTTCACGGGGCCTGACGGGATAAGGGACTCCCCCAGTACGGCGGTTTCCACATTGATGATGACCTTCTTGAACACATTGACGGTTTTTTCAAACTCATGAGGCTCAATGTTCCGGGAGACGATCCTGTACCAGTCCAGGTTCAGTTCCATGATCTGTTTTGATATTTTCCTTCCTCCGGGAGTCAGGCGGATATAGTTCAGCCTGCGGTCGGAAGGATCTACGACCTTCTCCACATAGTCCAGCTCCGAGAGCCTTCTGATGTTTCTGGTTGCCAGGGCCGGATCCACCTGGAGCCTTCGGCTCAGTTCCTTCTGACTGAGGTTCTCTTCCTGGATGATTTCCACCAGGAAAGAGAAGAGGCTGCTGCTCAGTCCCAGAGGCTTGAGGCGGGAATTGAGAAAGACCTGCCTTGCGGTGAGTAAGCGGTTTATCAGATAGTTAACGTTCTCCATCATGGACTAAGCCTAGATTAATATAATTGATATGTCAATTGATTGGTCAACTGACATATCAAGAAGAGATGAGGAAATAAAATCCATAAGAAGCAGGGGGCTATTTTTCCAGAGTCAGAGTTTGAGCCTGAGGATTGTTGTCATGAAATTCTTCGATCAGAGAGACGGTCTGAAAGGGAATCATAATATGATCGGTCCCTTCAAACTCCCTTCTTATATCATCTTCCGCGGGATTGATGATCAGGGCGCTGTCCTTTGTAAAAACCAGGTCCTTCATGGAGACGAAATAGGGATGGGTCAGATCCAGACTCCTGCATTTAACCACGGCGTCCTTCTCTTTCCACTTGAAATGAATCTTATACATCGACATGGTTCATACCTAGCATAAATGCCCTTTCTCTGACAATCGGGAGGAAGATCTTTTTTATCTTCCCTATACTTTGATAGGGAGGTACACTCATACACGGAAGAGGCGTCATTGACCGGGCGGATAAGGATGGCGCGGCGTGATTTTTAAGAAAAGAATTTGAGGCAGGAGAGCAGAGGTGAGTGAGATATACAGAGGAAGCGCTGAGCGCCGCCGTTTTATAGAGTCAACGGGCATACAGTATCTGAGCCGGAGCATCTACAAGGATGTTCCCGTCTTTTCAAAGGATCAGAAAGACTCTCCCTACTATCAGGATAACCGGGAGGAGTTTGAAACTCTTCTGAAGGATTACGGAGAGGCCCTGGCTGAGACGAGTATGGCTGCCGTTTCCATCAGAAAGGTCTCCGATGATGTGGGATACGGACTGTTTGCCGAAGAGGATATCCTTTCGGGAGCTCTTATTGCCGAGTATGCCGGTGTTGTACAGCCGGGGGAGGATCTTCTTCCCGGAGATGAGAACGTTGAGAGCGGCTTTGAAACCGACTACAGCTGGGACTATCCCGATGCCTGGTATGAAGATCAGCTTTTTGAGGTCAATGCCCTGCGTATGGGGAATGAGCTCCGCTATGTCAATCACAGTTTTGAACCCAATCTTGCCGTGGAGCACTGTCTTATGGACAATCGCTGGGTGATCTTCTTCGTCGCCTCTTCGTTTATCAGGAAAGAGAGTCAGCTTACCGTGGACTACGGTGAAGAGTACTGGTCCGGGGGCTTCAGGGAACTGGTCCTTTTCTGATAGAGTGGGGGCCCCGGGCACCGTCATCCATCATTCCCGGGAGAACCGTTGCCGAGAGACGCCTTACAGGAGGAATCCATGCTTATCTACAATGAGAATGCCCGCATTATCTTTCCCCGTTACGGAATCGCCATTCCGTCTCTGGACAGCCGAAAAACAAATACCCTGAAGGCTCTTCTGGAGGATCCGGAACTGGGGCCCCGCAGCCGGGAGTGGCTGATCCGGGACTTTCCCTTTGTTATTGATAAAAGTGATCTGGCCAGGGCTCACCGCCCTGCGTATCTGGAGAGGCTCTTCGGCGCCGGGCAGGAGGAAACCCTGATTGAAGCCTACGAACTGCTTGACGAAAAGGGGCATTACAACCGCTATGATCCCGAAGAGGGAGAAGCCCTGGGAGGAATCGTCAGGGATGTGATGAATATCATCTCCGGCAGTTACGCGGCGGTTGTTGAAGCCCTGGACTCGGGATTCTGCTACTTTCTGGGCGGAGGCATGCACCACGCCCATCCCGATTTCGGGCACGGCTTCTGTCTGTTGAATGATATCTGCGTCGCCCTTCTGCGGGCTCGCAAGGAAGGGCGCTTCCGGACGGCCTGGATCATCGATGTGGATGCTCACCGGGGTGACGGAAGTGCCGAGATTATGGCCGATTATCCCGAGATTAAAACCCTGAGTATCCATATGGCTTCGGGCTGGCCCCTGGACAGTCCCGAGCGGAGAGAAGACGGCTCTCTGAATCCCTCCTGGTTTCCCGGAGATCTGGATATCCCCGTGGCCGAGGGGGAGGAAGCCGCTTATATACCCCGTCTGATCAAAGGACTTGATGAACTGGATCGCTCCGGCCGCCCCGACCTGGCCTTTGTGGTGGGCGGTGTGGACCCGTATGAGGGAGATGAACTGCCCTCAACCGATCCTCTGAATCTCTCGAAAGAGCAGATGATGGAGAGGGATATGGGGCTCTACCGCTATCTTGAGGAGAGAAACATCCCTTCCGCCTGGGTTTCGGCGGGGGGCTACGGAAGTTCCTCCTGGGAGATTCATACCCAGTTTCTGCGTAAGGTTCTGAAGCAGAGGCTGGCCTAGTTTCTGCCGGTCCGGGAAGGCTCTCCGTTGCTTTTACCCGCTCCTGTGAGACACGGGCCGTCGTTTCAGCATTCCGGGGCCGGCGGCTGTCTGAGCTCAGAGGGCGACAGAGCAAAGGGATAGCGCCTGAGGAACTCTTTTATCCGGGCCTCTCTTCTGTTGATAAAGTCCAGAGCCTCCCGGCTTCCCGGGAAGCGGAGCCTGTGATCGTTCAGAGCCTTGATCTTCCGCGCTTCCTTCAGGTAGGCGTGGAAGTCCCTGCTACCGGCGCTCTTAAAAAAACGCTCGGCAATATAGGACGCCGCCTCGGCCGAGGGATGGCAGAGGTCCGGATCATACCAGCGGTAATCCCGCAGTTCATCCAGCAGAATTTCATAGGAAGGAAAATAGAGGGCCGATTCATCATCCTTCAGATAGTCCTGTATGCCGCAGCGCAAAAGGGCTTTGCTCAGAGAATTTTCCGCCGCTCCGTCCCTCATATGCCTGACAGGACTGAGGGTGATGATCAGGGTGCATGCCGGGTTCAGGGCCTCCAGCGACTTTTTAAGATCCTTCAGGGCCCCGGCAATCTCCTCCGGACTCAGTGACGAGCGGCAGAACTCCGCGGCAGGGCGCTGGTGGCAGTTGTTGACGACATCATTTTCGGAGCAGCCCGGAGCCCGGGGATTCAGGTCTCTGTAGACAAAAGCCGTTCCCAGGGTGATGACCAGACGGGCTGCTGTCTTCAGGGATTTCCGGTGCTCTCTGATTTCAAAATTGATATGATTCAGAAACTCATCTTTTTCGGGACGGGAGGCCAGGGTGTTGAAGCGGGAATGGCGCCAGAGTCCCCTGTATTCGAAAATCTCGTCCGGACCTACCTCTTCTCCCCGGCACAGGCTTCCGAGAGTGGCGGCCAGGGAGACAGGATTGTAGGTGCTGCCGAAGGGGGAGAGCCAGCCGGGCAGAAAGTGATCTCTCCAGACTCTGTAGAGATTCTCAGCAAAGCAGGAACCGGCGAAATAAAGCACTTCGGAGGGCTTCAGTCCGGGAGTCAGGGTCGGAATCTCCACAGGGCTGAACCAGGGGCTGCCCAGGACCGGATCCGGACGGCGGGAACTCACAATCCCAGTATCCTTATGGCGACCTCAAAGAAAATCGTCAGTCCGCAGACGTCGATCACTGTGGACATAAGTGGACCCGCCGCAACGGTGGGATCGAAGCCCAGGCGGTCGATCAGCAGGGGGACCAGGGCTCCCAGGACGGTGGCGAAAATGACCACGGCGCACAGAGACAGGGAGATGGCCAGGGCGGGGAGCAGTTCGATCCCCGGCGGGGTGAAGTAGGCTCTGGCCAGGATGACCGCACCGGTAACAACGCCGATCAGCAGTCCCACAAGAATCTCCTTGAGGATAACTTTGCCGATGTCGCGGAAGTGAAGCTCTCCGGTAGCCAGACCCCGTATCATCAGGGTGGAGGACTGGGTTCCCGAGTTTCCCCCTGTCTGGGTGATAACCGGTATGAAAAGGGTCAGGAAGGCGGCGGTCATCAGGATCTCCTGATAGAGGTGGATCACATTGGTTGTGATGGTTCCGGCTACAAGGAGGATGATCAGCCAGGGGATGCGTTTTTTCACAAGCCCCCAGATCGAGGTCTCCAGATAGCTCTGGGTGTCCCCTCCCATGGCTCCCATCTTGTAGATGTCCTCTGTCTGTTCTTCACGGATAACGTCGATGACATCGTCGAAGGTGATGATACCCAGAAGACGGTTGAACCGGTCCACAACGGGAAGGGCTATCAGACCGTGATTTTCCAGAACCCTGGCCGACTCTTCCTGGTCCGTATCGTCCTGAACATATATAACCTTCTTTATCATGATATCTTCAATAAGATCGCTGTCTCTGGCCCTCAGGATGTCCTTCAGAGAGACAACGCCTCTCAGCCTTTTGAGCTTATCCACAACATAGAGGTAGTAGATGGTTTCCAGGGTATCCATGGAGCCCCGGATGAAGTTCAGAGCCTGGGCTACGGTGATGTCTCCCAGTATGGCCGCATAACGGGGAGTCATCAGGCCCGCCGCGTCATCTTCGTCAAAACGGAGGAGGAATGTCGTCTCCTGACGGGTTTCGTCAGAGAGCTGGTCCCATACGGAGGAGCGCAGCTCAGGACTTACCGACTGTATCAGGTCTACCAGATCGTCCGGTTCCATCTCGTTGAGCAGAGATTTTGTAACTCCTTCGGACAGTTCCCGTATCAGGTGCTCCTGTTCATAGTTTTGCAGCTCGGAGATAAGGTCTCCCCGTTTGTCCTGGGGAATAAGCAAAAACATCCGGAGATTTTCATCGTCAGAAAAATGGTCCCAGATCTCGGCGATTTCGGCACCGCTCACTTCGTCCAGTATCAGACGGAGCTGCTCATCATTGACCTGTTCCAGGTACTCCTTCAGATTGTCTATCAGATTCTGCATCCGATCCCTCCCAGTCGCCGATTTTCAGAACCTCCGGTTCCAGAAGAAAGCCCGTTTTCTCCAGAACCCTCTTCTGTACCAGCCGGATCAGGCCGTACATCTCTTCCGCCGTTGCATTTTCTTTATTGATCAGTATGTTGCCGTGCCAGTCTGATACGGCCGCTCCGCCTATACTCAGTCCCTTGAGGCCCGCGTCCTCGATCAGCTTTCCCGAAGGAGCGCCGAAGGAGCGGTTGTTTTTAAAGGTCGAACCGCCGCAGGGAGCCCGGAAATGTCCCTTCTCTTCGCGGTCCCGGCGGATCTCCTTCATCCTGTTCCAGAGTTCTGAGGGAACTCCGGTTTCCAGAAGGAAATCCGCGGACAGTATAATACATTTTCGTTCCTGAAAGGGAGACTTTTTATAATCCCAGTCTTCACGATCATAGCTCAGGTACTCCCGTTCCAGTTTTTCGTTGAGAATCTCCACCCCCGCAAGAGGCTCGGAAATCTCCGATCCGTAACAACGGGCGTTCATCCACAGGGCCCCGCCCACCGAACCGGGCATGGCGTAGATAAACTCCAGTCCCCTCAGACCCTTGTCCGCCGCATAGGCGCTGCCGTCGGATACGGCCATTCCGGCCCCCAGTCTCAGCCGCCGTCTGCTCAGGTCCATCCGGTCAAGCCTGGCCATGGAGATCACGACTCCTCTCACTCCCCGGTCGGAAATCAGGATGTTGGCCCCCCCTCCCAGGATAAACCAGGGCAGTGCCAGCGCCTTCAGCTGCTTTAAAAGGCTGATCAGATCCTCTTCGTCTTCGGGTTCGGCAAAAAGATCAGCCTCTCCGCCTATCCGGAAGCTTGTATACTCTTTCAGGGGCCACTGTTTTCTTAGAGGCCCCCTTATGTTGATTTTTCTTATGAGATTGTCTAATTTATACACAATCAACATGATAATAGTCAGGCCCGTACGTGGCAACACAGTGAGGTATATTTGTGAAATTGAAACTGT
The DNA here is from genome assembly GCA_963556075.3 of Oceanispirochaeta sp. Lineage (GTDB taxonomy): Bacteria > Spirochaetota > Spirochaetia > DSM-2461 > DSM-2461 > Oceanispirochaeta. Next base: position 2,957,524 of record CAUVYB020000002.1, read on the forward strand.
TAAATTCAGATGGACGAAAAACAGAGGAGTTTAAACCCCTCAAAGACGGCGAAGTCGGTCTGTACTGCTGCGGTCCCACGGTTTACAACTATGCCCATATCGGAAATATGAGGGCCTACACCTTTGAAGATATACTGAAAAGAACCCTGGAGTACGCGGGCTACACGGTGAATCACGTAATGAATGTCACCGATGTGGGCCATCTGACCGGAGACGGTGATGAGGGTGAGGACAAAATGATCAAGGCCGCCCGGGAAAAGGGAATGACCGTCTGGGATATTGCCGAGCACTTCACCGAGGCCTTCTTCCGGGATTCAGAGCGTCTTAATATCGAACGGCCCAACCGGATCTGCAAGGCGACCGAGCATATCCAGGATATGATCGATATGGTCAAGACCCTGGAGGACAAGGGATATACCTATGTGGCCGGCGGGAATGTATATTTCGATACCTCCAGATTTCCCGGATATGGAAAGATGGCCAATCTGGAAAATCAGGATCTCCAGCACGGCGCCCGTGTGGCGGTGGACGGCAACAAGAGAAACGGAACCGACTTCGTTCTCTGGTTCACCAACAGTAAATTCGGCGACCAGGCCATGACCTGGCCCTCCCCCTGGGGAGAGGGATACCCGGGATGGCATATCGAATGCTCCGCCATGAGTACCAGGTATCTGGGACCCCACTTCGATATTCACTGCGGCGGGGTGGACCATATACCCATCCATCACACCAATGAGATTGCCCAGTCCGAGGCGGCCAACGGCTGCAAGTGGGTGAACTACTGGCTTCATAACGAGTTCATCCTTATGAAGAGCGGGAAGATGTCCAAATCCAAGGGCGGCTTTATCACACTGCAGGATCTGATCGACAAGGGCTACAATGCCCTGGACTATCGCTACTTTCTCCTGGGAGGACATTACCGGAGTCAGCTGGTTTTCAGCTGGGAATCTCTGGATGCCTCCCGCTCTGCCAGAGAATCCCTGATGCGCAAGATCGCCGCCCTGAAAGAGGAGGGGCGTGTTCAATCTGTGGACACCCTGACGGAAGAGGGGCAGAAGGTGCTGAGTGCTTTCAGGGAACACATGGCCGCGGACCTCAATACTCCCCGTGCCCTGGCGGATATCTGGAGTCTTCTCAAGAATAAAAATCTCTCCGCCTCTGATAAGCTCACTCTTATAATGGATATGGACAGAATCCTGGGGCTCAGCCTGGACGAAGAGGCCCCCGAAGAGGAGCCCGCCGCTCTGGATGCTGAGATCGAGGCGCTTCTGGCAGAAAGGCAGGAAGCCAGAAAAAATAAAGACTTTGCACGGTCCGATGAGATCCGGGATCAGCTGCTGGAACAGGGAATTCAGATTATCGATTCCCCCGACGGACCCAAATGGAAAAAAAATTGAAATTAGATGTAACAGCATCCGGATATCCATGTTTTAATGTTGAAAGGGTGGGACCCGGTGTCTAAAGAATTTGAACAGGCGTATAAAGAGTTTTACCCTCTGCTGATACGTGTCGCCTACAGAATTACAGGCAGTATGGAGGTCAGCGAAGACCTCTGTCAGGAGGCTTTTGTCCGTTACTATGAGAGGATAGACAAGATTCCTGCCGGAGAACAGTCTAAGTTCTGGATGATCCGGGTTGTGAAAAACCTGGCCTATAACCATGAGAAACGGAAGGGCCGGGAAAGAAATGCCTATCAGAAGCATTTCCACGAACCCAAGCCCGAGATCGTGAACCAGGGGGAGAAGGGGCTGATGAAGGACGAGTCTAAAAAGCTTGTTCAGGAAGCTCTTATGAAACTGCCCTACAAGATGAGAGTCGTATTGACTCTGAAGGAATACGGTAATCTGAACTATAAACAGATAGGAGAGATCCTGAAAATTTCCGAAGGAAATGTAAAGATCAGGGTTTTTCGTGCCAGACAGAAATTGAGTGAGATCCTGGATAAGGAGGAAGTCTATGTGTCCTGACAACACCCTGTTGTCTGCCTTCCATGACGGAGAGGTAACCAGCCCCTGGAAAGAGAAGATTGAAGCTCACCTGCTTGAATGTGAAGACTGCCGTACGCTTCTTGAGGGGATGGAAAACCAGTCCCGTCTGCTTCAGGACGACGAAGAACCCGGGTACGAATCTTCTTTTGAGGATATTCAGAAACTGATTCGCCACAAGAAGAATACTGGAGAATCATCCCATATCAGGGAGTTCCGCCTTCCTGTGGTCCCCCTGGCTGCTGCGGCCGCAGCGGTTATGGCGTTCTTTATGGGCTTTATCATGGCCGGTAATACAGGGCCCGCCGCCTCTTTTACGGATATTCCCCTTGCCGTTTCCGAGGGATGGTCTGTTCCTCCGGGAGATCTTATGGTTCCGGGAGAGGATATTGAAGCCATGCTCTCCATGATCGAACAGGGGAACAGTTCCATGTTTGATCAGGAAACCAGCATGGAACTGCCTGTAGACCTTAATCTGGCCCTTATCGGTGATTCCCAGCTGGTTAGAACCGCAAGTTATTCAGGGGGCTCTTCCCGTTGATTAAAAGACAGCTGCTTATTGGACTCACTCTGCTGGTATTATCGGGAGCGACAGGTTTTGCTCAGGAGTCGAACCAGCAGAATCAGCCGAACATGGAAAAACTCTACAGGGAGGCTCTGGCCGTTCGTATTCAGGCCCGCCTTTTTCACGATAAACAGAATGTTATGTGGCAGTCCGAGGTGGAAAAACTGACCATCCCGGGGCGTCCGGTAACGATCAATATGAAAAACGAGCAGGCCAGGCTGTCGGTTCACTTCACTCCCTACCGCAGGGATACGGGAGGACTTATCCTGGTGGCTCACAGCGAGATATGGCTCGTTGAAGAGGGTGATGACAGCGGTAATCTTCGCTATCTGACCAGCATGAAGAGCATCCCGCTGGATTACGGTGAGATTATCAACTTCTACCCTCTGGGCAAGCTGGAGAATCTGGAAAACAAAGACCAGACCCATATTGAAATGAGCCTGAGCATTACGCCCTATGTGATCGATAATGAGTCGATTGCCTCCAAGGCCGCCGAAGACGCGGAAAACGGAGAAGACTGACTCTCCAAGGAACGCTTCATGAGAAAAGATTTCTTCCTCTATCATATCCTTCCGGGAGCCCTGTTCGCAGGGCTTGTCCTTTTATTTATAATCAGCATGGCCATGTCCCGTATTCAGCCCCAGATCCTCTCGGTGGAACCGTCCCGGGTCAGCCCCGGGGATCTGATGGTTCTTAAGGGTCGCAATTTTGGAATTGTCAGAGGAAAAAGCAAGGTCTATCTTGATCAGACCCCACTGACCGCCTCCTTGATCGAGTCCTGGACCGACGATCAGTTGAAGGTCAGAGTCCCGCCTGTAAACCGTTCGGGTCTTATCTCTGTGGAAACCTCCGGCGGCCGGAGCAGGGGAGCCCTTTTCGTCCTTTCCGACCGGGTCCCCGATCTGGCTTCGGGGGCTTTTCTTCCGGGAAAACCCTTTCTGTCGGGGATCAATGGAAGCAGCTTCTCTCCCGGAGAACTGATCGTTCTGGAAGGGGACAAGATGGGCATGCGTAAAAAGAACAGCACCGTGCTCGTCAGTCTCTCAGGTCTGGCTCCCGAGGGGATTCTCGATCAGCCCGATGAAGATCATTTCTTCCCTGTCTCCGATGATCACATATTATCATGGGAGGACGACCGCCTCTCCTTTTTTCTCCCTGAAGAGACCAGGAGCGGGCCTGTCTATGTGAAAACCCCTTCCGGATACAGCAACCCCATTGCCATCGAAGTTATTCGCAACGCTGAACAGCTGGGTGAGGATTCCCGCAGGGTCACCCTGCGGCAGGAAATCACTCTTTCCCGTATCGCCGCTTTTCCGGGCAACAGCCTGGCCCTCTGGATTCCCGAACCGGTCGACAGATCCGGACAGACTCTTCTCTCAAGGAGCCGTAACTGGTCCCGTCCTCTTGTGCTGGAAGAGCTGGAGAGTCTTGAGTCCCGGACTCTGTCTAACGACTACGACCTGGAGCTCCGTTCGGTCGCCTATGATCTTGAGGGAACCGACCTTCCCCGCAGCTATGAAAATTTGAGCATGCTGGAGAACTGGCTGGCTGAGGATGATGACCTGAGCGTCAGCTCTCTCAGCCGAACGGCCGGGGCCGTTGTCAAAAGAGAGAGCCGGCCCTATCAGAAAGGAAAGCTGATCTATGACTATATACAGTGGAAACTCTCCTTCGATCCGGAGTATGGGGAAAAGGATATGTCCCTGTGGATCAGGGACCGCAAGTCCAGCAGCGATGGCTACGCCCTACTATTCGTCTCCCTCTGCCGGGCCGTGGATCTGCCCGCTCGTGTTGTCCGGGGGGTCTGGCTGCCTCCCGGAGCGAAGGAGGCCGTGCCTCACAGCTGGGCGGAGATCTATCTTCCCTCATTCGGCTGGTTTCCGGTGGATGGAGCTGCTGCGGACGGGGCTCTGGACTCCCTGCTCGGCGAGGAGACTTCGGAAAAACCGGGAGCCTGGGGAAGGCTTGATGCCGGATATGTCGCCTTTTCCAGAGGACGTGAAAAAAACCGTTCTCTCTATGATAGCGGACGTTCTGAAAGCTCCGCACCCTACGCCCGGCAGAACCATTTTGCCGAGTTTACAGGGAACCTCGACAGCTGTTCCATAAGCTGGAAGAATATTGCTATAATAGCACGATAATTAGGGCTGAAGACGGGTTTGCTGATCGTCTTGAAAAACGCAATACTGTCTTTCGTCTGATGCATTGTTTAAGGAGATGGGTGGATGACGGAATTAAAAAATTTTGATCCCGAGCTCTTTGCCGCTATGGAGCGGGAGCTGAACCGACAGAAGGGTAATCTGGAGTTGATCGCTTCGGAGAACATCGTTTCGAAAGCTGTGCTGGAAGCAGCGGGCTCTGTACTGACCAACAAGTATGCCGAAGGATACTCGGGGAAGAGATACTACGGCGGATGCGAATTTGTTGACGAGGCTGAGGACCTGGCTGTGGCCAGAGCCAAAGAGATTTTCGGCTGTGAGTATGCCAACGTACAGCCCCATTCCGGCTCCCAGGCCAATATGGGCGTCTACCTGACGGTCTGTAAGCCCGGTGATACGGTTCTCGGAATGAATCTGGCCCACGGCGGTCACCTGACTCACGGATCTCCCGTCAACTTTTCCGGCCAGCTTTACAATATCGTCAGCTATGGTGTGGATAAAGAGAGTGAAACCATCGATTACGATGCGCTTCTCAAGACCGCTAAAGAGTGCAGGCCCAAGATGATTATTGCCGGAGCCTCCGCCTATCCCAGAACCCTGGATTTCGACCGATTCCGTGCTATTGCCGATGAGGTAGGGGCTTACCTGATGACCGATATGGCCCATATTGCCGGTCTTGTCGCTGCAGGATGTCATCCTTCACCCCTCCAGGCGTCCCACTTTACAACAACAACCACCCACAAAACCCTGCGCGGTCCCCGGGGCGGTATGATCCTTATGGGTAAGGACGGAGAAAACGACCTGGGTGTTGTCGCTCCCAAGTCAGGTCGGGTAAAGAACTGGTCCGAACTGGTAAACGGCGCCATTTTTCCCGGATGTCAGGGCGGTCCTCTGATGCATGTTATTGCGGCCAAGGCTGTAGCCTTCAAGGAGGCTCTGCAGCCTGAGTTCAAGGGCTATCAGGAACAGGTCGTTAAAAACGCCGCGGCCCTTGCCGAAGCTCTTGAAGAGGGCGGTGTGCGCATCGTTTCCGGCGGTACGGACAACCATCTGATGCTGGTGGATCTGACCCCCCTTGATGTCACCGGAAAGGACGCCGAAGCCTGGCTGGATATGGCCCATATTACGGTCAACAAGAACGCCATACCCTTTGATCAGAAAAGTCCCTTCATCACCTCGGGTGTTCGGATCGGATCCCCCGCCGTAACCTCCCGCGGAATGAAAGAGAAGGAGATGGAAAAGGTGGCGGAATACGTCTGCGCTATCCTGAAAAGCGGCGGAGATAAAAATAAAATTGACGAAATCGCTAAAAAGGTTCAATCTTTATGTGAGGATTTCCCGATATATAAGGGATAAAAAGATATAAATTCTGTCGGCGGGGAGGAATTCCCGCCGGTAAGAGATTATAGTGTTTATGGGAGTAGGGATGAATAATCCACTGCAGTTGGGCCTTGTCAGTTTCAAGAAAGGCGCATACATCACAGTTGAAGGGAAACAGGCCGACCAGTTCTACATTATCCGTAGCGGAAATGTGCACTGCAGCAAGGAATTCGAGATCGAAGAGGAATCGGGAGGGAATATTTTCAAACCCGGTGACTTTTTCGGCGTCGTATCAACCATGGCCGCCCATAATCACCTCGAGACCGCCAGGGCACTGACAGACGTCACTCTGATATCTGTCAGCAAGGAGCAGTATCCCCTCTTGATCGAGCGGAACACTCCCGTGGCCATGAAGATCATCAACGGCTTCTCCAAAAAGGTGAGGATGCTCGATGAGGCCTTGACCCGCATGACCTTTAAAAGTTCTGCGGAGATCGAACCTCCCCATCTGTTCAATGTAGCCGAGTACTATATCAAACAGAATCAGTACAATCAGGCTTATTACTCCTACTATCAGTACATCAAGCACTGTCCCCAGGGAGATCATATCAAGGAAGCCCGTCTGAAGATGGAAAAGATCAAACCCTATGCGACGGTGGCTTATCTGGATGTGGAAAAATCAAATGAGTTCATCCGACAGTATCCCAAAGATACAATGGTCTTTTCCGAGGCGCAGTTCGGACCGGAGCTCTATATTATCCAGAAGGGAAGCATCCGAATCACCAAGATTGTTGATAACAACGAGGTTATGCTGGCCCTGCTGAAAGCCGGAGATATCTTCGGCGAAATGGCTCTTCTTGAGAACAAACCCCGTTCCGCTTCCGCCATCGCCCATGAGAACTCTGTTCTTATGGCTGTCAACAGGAGCAACTTTAAAAGTATGGTTGTGGAACAGCCCAAAATCATATCCCGTCTCACCATTCTGCTGGCAGAGAGAATCTGGTCTATATACAAGCAGCTGGAAAATACCATGATCGGCGATCCCACCGGCCGAATGTACGACTCACTCCTCCTCGAGCTGGAGAAGAACCGGATCGATCCGAATTTGAAAAGATCCTATACCTATCCCTACGGACCCAAGGAACTGATCAATATCGTCGGCCTCACAAAGGAAGCCGGTGCTGTCGCTCTGCGGAAGCTGATGGACAACAAGAAGTTCAAAATCGTGGACAACAAGTTTTTCATCGAGGATCTCCGAGAGGTTAAGAAGAACGCCGATTACTATAAGACCATGGAAAAGGTCAACCGCTCCCGCAAGGCGGGAAGCATGAAGATCTGATAGTACTCACCTTTCCTGCTTGTAAAAACCATCATTGAACTCCGACTCCGCCGTCACTATAATTTATAAGGAACATACCGCCTGTATTGACGCAATTCCAAGATGACGGAGGCTGTTTATGACTTTAAAAAGAGTAACCGCCCTGGTCTGCATGATTTTTCTTGCAAGCACTTTTGTTTCCGGATTTGAAAATGCCAGATTCCGCCTGGCTCCCTCCCTGGGCTACAGTTCTCTCAACACCGAAGGCGAAAGCAGTTATGGAGAAACAGACAGGGTCTCAATGCATGATTTCAGCTATGGCATAGATCTTTTTATAGAAAGACAGATGAATAACCGTAATCTTTTTATCGGTGCTGATCTTGGCTATCAGTTTATGACAGGACCCTATACGGATAATTCAGGCCTGGGTGACGATCCCGATATTTCAGTCTCCTCTTATTTTATAGGTCCCGCTTTCAGATACTTTTTTAATGAAGCCGCGTATCTTACGGGGACCTTCGGTCTGGCCATACTAAGCAGCTCGGGGGATGATGACTTTATGGACTCCAATCTTTTCGGACCCGGATTCTCCCTGGGCGGGGGCTATGATTTCCCGACCCTGAACAGAATACAGTTCGGACTCTATGCCCGTCTGCTCTGTCATTTTGTCTTCGGAGACGACAGTGAAACCGAGGTGGAGTACTCGGGAAGGCAGTTTACACCTGCCGTCGGAGTCAGTATGCTGTTCTGAAGGGTTGTTTATGACAATCATGTGAAAAAAAGACTCGGAATAGAGCATTTTTATACGATATGGAGGCTTCTGCTTGCCTATATCCCGTTAAATAAGGAAAATGGTCTCTGATATCAGCAAAGGATCTGGGATTTCAGAGAATATGGATTTTTTATCAAGACGGGAGAAAGAGAAGGGGCGCAGAAGCTATCTTCTCTATACCTTTGTAAACGGTCTGGGCTACAGTTTTCTGGCGGAGACCATCATCTACCTTCTGGCCATGAACTACGGTGCCGGCAATATGCAGCTGGGCTATATCTCCTCTGCGGTTTATCTGACGGGAATCGTTGTCTTCTTCGTTCCCCTGGTCTTCCGAAACGTCAGAATCATCAGACTTTTTTTTGTCGCCTGGATGCTGAGAGGCGTCGTCAGTCTGGCCTACGGGTTCACTCCCTTTCTGGCAGAGGAAGGCGCTGTCTGGCTGATTATCGGAACCTATACCCTCTACTGCCTGCTGAGGAATACCGCCTATCCCATGAATCATGTTCTGCAGGGATATATAACCAAGCCTTCCGAGCGGGGCCGCTACTCCTCTCATGTCATTACCATCCTTTATGCCTCTATGACCCTTTCCAGGCTCTTCAGTTTTTCCACGCTCACCTGGTTCGGAGAGAGAGAACTGGAGGGGATCTTCTTCCTTCTTGCCCTGGGGATCATTCTCAATACGGCTGCGTCTCTGTCCATAACCCGGATTCCCGTAAGACAGACCATACAGAGTAAAAGCTTCACAGAGGCCTTCTCTTCATTCCGAAGATACCTGGGCGATTCGCAGCATCGTGTTCTGATCCTGCTCTACTGTTCGGGAATGAGCCTTTTTGTGCTCTTCGGATTTACCGTCCCCTTTTTAAGACGGGTTCTGGAGATTCCTTCAAACCTTATCTTTGTCTACACCACTCTGAATTTCGCAGGAGTGATCATGACAAGCCGTTTTATCCGGCCCTATCTTGACCGCTTCGGCAGCAAGCCCGTTCTGATTCTGGGCAATATTGTGCTTCTGATTCTCTCGCTTTTCTGGATCAGCGCCCCCGCAGGGATGCCTCTGGCGGGTTTCTTTACTCTGGGACTGTTTACCATGGCCTTTATGGGGCTGAACCGGCTCCTGCTTGATCGTTTGATTGTCAATTCCATACCCGGGGACGACAGGATAGGATTTACGGCGGCCCTGGCGGTCGTTTTCTCCTTCTATTCTCTTTTTACCGGTATGGCCGGCGGCGCCCTGGCGGATCTGTCCCAGCATTTCAGGGGGGGGATTTTTCATGAGTACAGCCTGACCTTCCTCCTCCTGGCTCTGGCCGCCCTGGGAAATGTGATTCTGGCAGTTCTGCTGAAGGAGTCCGGGAGCCTTACGGCCGCCCAGTTTCTGGATCTTTTCACCCATCCCGACAAACTGAAGACCATCAAGAGGCTGGAGAAGCTGAAGAACAGCAGCAGCTCAACCCGGACCGAGATGATCCTTATCGAGCTTGAGGCCGACCCCACCCATCTGGCCACAAGAGAGATCCACAGCCGCATGAAGCAGCCGGGGCTGAGGGACAAGGAGATGATTATTCGCTCCCTTTTTTCCAATCCCAGACCGGAACTGGAGGATGACCTTATCTCCGAGGCTCTGGATACGGACTCCTGGTGGAGGCAGAGTGCTATTTTTGCCCTGGGAGCCTACAGCGGCAGGAGAGTGAAAAACACCCTGAGAAAGATCTTCAGAGAGTCCGGGCCCTATTTTCAGTCGGTGGCTGCCAAGTCGATGGCCAGGAGCGGCGACTTCTCCTGCCGGCATCAGATCAATGAGCTTCTGGAAAAGAAAAACCTGGATGTCAGAACGTATATGAACCTGGTCATCGCCGTAAGCATGATGGAACATGACGGCGCCTTCTGGTCCAAGATCTTCAGGCTTTTGAAGGAGAGTTCCTCCCATCGTTTTCAGCAGAGCCTTCTGATCATAGGTTCGGCAAGGGCTGGATTCTCTCCCTCTCTGGAGGAGTATTTCTATGAACTGAATCTGGGGATGAGAGATGGCTTTCATTCCCTTTTTGAAGATCTTGTTGATTTTGATCTCCGGGACGGTGAGTATGAGGAGCTGAAGGCCATGGTGGAGGATGAAGATTTCTACGGAATCTGGTCTTTCTGCCGGGCCAAGTGCAAGGGGATAGATCTCCTTGAGCCTTATGAGATTCTCAGACAGGAAATCCGGTCATACCGGAAGAGAAGCATTACTCCCACAATGGCCATGGCGGGGATCTACTTCAGTTTTCGGCTGGACCGGGAGTATCGGGACAGAATGGACCGCATCCGCTCATCCCAGCGGGCGGAGTAGTATCATTTCCTGTTGTCAAGGGACTTCAGAAAGGAGTCCGTAATATCTTTGACTTCCGTCGGAAGGGTATTCTGAATATATTCGAGAAGCATCCTGCTGTCATAGGCGGTCTGTGTCCTGGCATTCATAAAGAAAAGGTAGATCGGTTTTTCCAGCCCCCGGGCTATCACGTCCAGCTTTTTTATGGAGACGGCCTTTTTGCAGGTTTCCACTTCGGCAAGATAGCTCTGTGAAATTCCGCATTTCAGAGACAGTTCCAGTTGGGAATACCCTTTCTCCGTTCTGAAATTACGAATATTCATTGCAATTAACTCAGTGAGTTCTGATTTCTCAGCAGCCATACCATCTCCGATCACTATTTTCGATAAAATGCTAACTTTGTTCGAAAGGGTGATGCAATTTTCTATGGCTGATATAAAAACGATCCGTATCGAAAATAGCGATTATATTCTGTCGGGAGCATTCCATCTCCGGATCACAGAAAAAAAGGAGCCCTCTCGGGCTCCCTTCAAATCGCTGTTTTCTCCAGCTCTAGTCTCTTGTCAAATTTCTGTACTTGATCCTGTGGGGCTGATCGGCGTCGATGCCCAGTCTTTTTTTCTTGTTCTCCTCATATTCTGAGAAGTTCCCTTCGAACCAGAAGGCGCTGCTGTCTCCTTCGAAGGCGAGGATATGTGTGGCGATCCTGTCCAGGAACCAACGGTCGTGGCTGATGACCACCGCACAGCCGGGAAAGTTCAGAAGTCCCTCTTCCAGAGCCCGGATGGTATTGACGTCCAGGTCGTTGGTGGGCTCGTCCAGAAGAAGGACATTGGCCTCCTCCTTGAGCATCATGGCCAGGTTTATCCTGTTTCTCTCTCCCCCCGAAAGGACGCCTACCTTCTTTTGCTGGTCGGATCCCAGGAAGTTGAACTGGCTGACAAAAGCCCTGGAGTTCATCTCCTTTTTTCCCAGCTTTACGATGTCCAGGCCGTCCGAGATCTGCTCCCATACGGTCTTTTCGGGGTCCAGGTTCGCCCGGGTCTGCTCCACATAGGCCAGCTTGGCCGTTTCACCCAGACGGAGAGTTCCCGAATCGGGACTGTCCTCGCCTGTGATCATCCGGAAGAGGGTGGTCTTACCTGCTCCGTTGGCACCGATGATGCCGATGATGCCCCCGGGGGGGAGTTTGAAGGAGAGATTCTCATAGAGCAGGCGGTCTCCGAATCCCTTGCTCACATTTTCCGCTTCGATGACGATATCCCCCAGACGGGGACCGGCGGGGATATAGATCTGCAGATCCCTGGCATGCTCCCTGGTATCCTGGTTAAGCAGGTTCTCATAGGAGCTGATACGGGACTTGGATTTGGCATGACGGCCCTTGGGGGACATCCTGATCCACTCCAGCTCCTGTTTCAGGGTCTTCTGACGGTCCGACTCCTGCTTCTCCTCCTGGGCCAGACGCTTCTGTTTCTGATCCAGCCAGGACGAGTAATTGCCTTTCCAGGGGATCCCTTCGCCCCGGTCCAGTTCCAGGATCCAGCCGGCAACGTTGTCCAGGAAGTAGCGGTCGTGGGTAACGGCAATGATGGTTCCCTCATAACGCTGCAGATGATGTTCCAGCCAGGCCACCGATTCGGCGTCCAGATGGTTTGTCGGTTCGTCCAGGAGAAGGATGTCAGGTTTTTTCAGGAGCAGGCGGCAAAGGGCGACACGGCGGCGCTCTCCGCCGGAAAGGACGGCGATCTTCGCATCCTCGGGAGGACAGCGCAGGGCGTCCATGGCCAGTTCCAGACGGGAGTCCAGTTCCCAGCCGTCCAGGGCTTCCAGCCGGTCCTGTACCTGTCCCTGCTTGGCCAGAAGCTTATCCATCTCTTCATCGCTCATCTCTTCGCCGAATTTCGCGTTGATCTCGTCGTACTCTTTCAGCAGGTCCACCGTTTCCTGAACGCCTTCCTCCACAATCTGACGCACCGTCTTCTCTTCATCCAGCTGCGGCTCCTGTTCGAGGAACCCGATGGTATAGCCGTCGGAAAGGACGGTCTCTCCTGTAAAATCCTGGTCAACACCGGCCAGGATCCTCAGCAGTGTACTCTTACCGGCACCGTTGAGTCCCAGAACTCCGATCTTCGCTCCGTAGAAATAGGAGAGATATATATTGTTGAGAATGACCTTCTGATTGTGTTTCTTGCTGACTCCTACCATGGAGTAGATGACTTTTTTGTCGTCGGACATGGAACACCTCTGTTTATCTATAGAAATTTGCGTATACTTGAAATATGTAATACCCGCGGGAAATTATAGACGTTTTTACTGCTGCGGACCAGTATTCATCTCAAAATATGTTATATTAATAGACAGAGTATTTCTGACAGAACGTTAAATATCCTTGGGTATTCCAAGTTAGGAGGAATATTCGCGGGAGGAGATATTATGAAGAAATCCCTAATCCTGATTATAGCCGTCTTTTTCACTTTGCCCTTGTTTATTTCTGCACAGAATTCGGTGGATTACCTGGAAGGTCGTCTGGAATCCTATTACGGCGGCCGATGGCAGGAACTCTATATCGGTGACGAGTTCGGCAATGACGCCCGTCTGCGGCTCTCTGATGAAGGCTATGCCGAACTTCTGGTCGGGGATGCACTGGTTTCCCTTACCCAGGACGGCAGTTATGAGGTCAATCAGCTGGTTCAGGGCAGTTCTTCTGTCGGAGCCAGAGGACTGGACATCATGAAGAAGCTCACCTTGAGTACGGAGCATGAAAAGTGGCAGCATGAAGCGACCATGGGTGTGAGAGGCGCTGAGGCCATTACGTCTGATGTTACCGGTATGGAAGACGCTTTCACCTATCTTGAAGCGGGTATGAAGTCCATGGATGCCGGAAGCTATGACGAGGCCCTGATCAACTTCGAAGAGGGCTGGGAGTACTTTGAAGATTACAACTGTCTTTTGTTTACCGCCCTCTGTTATGAGATTCTGGGGCAGAAGCGCTCCTATCTCAGAAACCTGAAAGATGTCGATGCCGAGATGCTGGAACCCGAGTACCGGGGCATCTATATGGTCAGAATGGCTGAAATGATGATCCGTTCCCTGGACTATGAAGGGGCTGTGGATCTTCTCGGCTGGGAGGAACTCGATCCCTACAGCGAGGAGGAGCAGCAGCAGATCCTCTATCTTCTGGGAGCGGCCCATCTGGGAATCGGCAGCGATGGCAACGCCCGCAAGGCTTTTCAGGAAGCCGTGGATATGTCTCCCTCTTCTGAGATGGGACGTCGGGCGGCTGAGGCCCTGTCGACTTTCTAGGAACTGACTTGAAAGGTTTTCGTTCTCATGTCCTTATGGCGCTTATGCTCCTTGTCGTGGAGAGCGCCTTTTCACGTACCGGGGGGAACCTCTATCGCATCATGATGGATGATGAGGGCTCTCCCCTCCGGCTTGTCTTTGTCCGTTCCCTGAAGGAGAAGGCTCCCGAACCCTTTCTGGTCGAGAATCTGGGCTATGAGAACCCTGTCCTGGAGAAAAAACGTAATCTCAGCATCATCTATGAAAGGCGCAGCCGGGGGCTGATTCCAGTTCTCTGTTTTCACAGAATAGGCACGGATCAGAAATATGAACTGACCCTGAGCCGGGTACATGAACTGATGAGGACCCTGGTAGGGGAAGGGTTCTATCCGGTCCGGGACAAAGATTTTGCGGCTGGAGATCTCGCCATGGTGCCTTCCGGGATGAAACCGGTGGTCATGGGAGCCGATGACGCGGGGGCTACACAGCTTCTCTGGGACAAGAACACTCTGGAGCAGTACGGACCGGGCAGGCATCCTCTCTACTACATTCTGGAACCCGACTGTCTGGCCTCTGTCTTCTCAAAATACTTTGCCAAGTCGGCAGGGCATTATAATTTCACGTTCTATGCTTCTTTTGATGCCATACCTTTCAGGCAGACGGGTCCTCTTCCCAATAAGGGCAGGCCCTATGAAAGCATGCCGGTGGTGGGAGACAAGCTCCGCTATGCCTTTGATGAGTATCATCTGGGCTATCACAGTTTGAGTCATACCTATATCGAAAAGATGAGCATCGAAGCCTTTGTCAAGGAGATTGAGGAGAGCCGCCGCATCCTCTCCGACTACTTTGGAACTTCTGTCAGACTGCCGTCTCTGGCCTTTCCCTACGGGGCGGGCCGTCTTTCGTCCGCCAGGGAGACGGAACTGCGGAGGGCCATACAGAAGGGGCGTCTGCCGTCGGTGGGTTTCGATCTGGACGGGGAGTTTTCCATTCCCCCCTGGGACGAGGGGTTCAGGAGCTGGGATATCAGCCGCTACTCCGTTGAAAACCGCAGCTTTCCTCAGCTTCTGGATAAGCTCCGTTCTCCATCTGTCTATACCAGCCGGCGGACCATCCTTATCCGTTCCGAGAATAAGAGACTCAGACTGGAGGATTTCGGATTGAGTCTGGGAAAAGGTGATCGTATCTATGTTTACATCCCCTGAGGTTCCGGCTCATAATACAGACTGTTATGAGTCATAAAAAAACAGTTATCCGGGCTGATGAAATGGGATTCTGTCTGGGGGTGCGTCGGGCGGTGGGAACCCTTGAGATTGCCGTGGCCGAGGGGGACGGCGAGGTCTATACCCTCGGCCCCATTATCCATAATCCCCAGGTGATCCGGGATTTCGAACAGCGGGGCGTTAAAACCGTTGCCGATCCGAAGGATGTTCCGGTCGGCAGTTCTGTGGTTATCCGGGCTCACGGTGTTCCGCTGGTTACCAAGGAGGCCCTGGAAGAGAGGGGCTGCCGTGTTCTGGACGGAACCTGTCCCAAGGTGATTGCCTCCCAGAAGACGGTCCGTAAGTATGCCTCCCTTGGCTTTTCAACGGTGATTGTAGGGGACAGGGATCATGGCGAAATCAAGGGGCTGGCCGGGTATGCGGACAAACCCATCGTGATCAGCGGCCCCGAAGAGGCGGAAGCCCTGGAGCTCTCCGGGCCTGTCATGGTTATTGCCCAGACCACTATCAAGCAGGATGAGTATGACCGGGTCTGCGATGTGTTGAAGGCTAAATGCGACGAGCTCAAGATTGTTGAAAGTATCTGTTCGGCCACCGGACAGAGGCAGCAGGCTCTGGTGGAACTCTGTTCCCGAGTTCAGGCCTGTCTGATTATAGGGGGCATGGAAAGTGCCAATACTCAGAGACTTGCTATGACCGCTAGGGAAACGGGAATCCCCTGCTGGCATATTGAAGAGGCTTCGCAGATTCCTGAAGAAGCGAAGGCCTATGATATCATCGGACTGAGCGCCGGTGCTTCCACCCCCGATTCGGTGATCAGTGAAGTGGAAGACCGTTTGCTGTCAATGTAAATCCGGCCTCTCCTGTCTCCCCGTTTTCTTTGTACGGGACGAAACACAGATGGTGTTCAATGCCCTCCACTCTGTCCTCCTCATGGTGGGTCACATAGAGAAGGGTGGATTCCGAGCCCCTTACAAAGTCTTCCAGCAGTTCCAGTACCCGTAGCCTGTTCTCGTCATCCAGTCCCTGACAGGGTTCATCCAGAATGATTAGGGGCGGGTGTTTGATCAGTCCCCTGGCGATTAAGAGAAGCCTCTGCTCCCCGTAGGAGAGGCGTTTCATGGGCCGGTCCGCCTTGTCCTCCATTTCCAGACAGCGGAGCCAGGCGTCGGCCAGGGCCTTCTCCCGGGGGGAGACGCTGTTGTATACACCGATACTGTCATACAGTCCCGAAACAATACACATCCTGGCGCTCAGGCTTACCCTGTAGTTCAGCTGCAGGGCCGGTGAAATGATTCCCAGCTTTTCCTTGATCTCCCAGATGGACTCTCCGCTGCCTCTTCTTTTCCCGAAAAGAGACACATCGTTGGCATAGACCTGGTTCTGGTCTCCTGAAATAAGATTCAGAAGAGTTGATTTTCCCGCGCCGTTGGGGCCTGTGATTTTCCAGTGCTGCCCCCTTTCCACCTTCCAGTTGATCCGGTCCAGTATGGTCTTCTCCCCATAGCGGACGGTGGTGTTTCTGATGTCCACAAGGACGGGAGGAATCTCTTTCCGCAGTTCCTCCGGTGCAGCGGGAACGGGACGCCGTTTTTTCCTGTCAGAAGCATCCTGCTCAATGGCCTCCCACTCCCGGCGGCGACCGCAGAAGGAAAGTTCAAATTCTCTGAAAACTCCCACATGGCTGTGAGCCTCCAGAATCTCACTCTTCCGGTTCAGGATCATTAGCAGGGGATAGTTTTCCTTGAGCAGTCCGTTCAGCATCTCCTGCATCACAAGAACCGATCCCCTGTCCAGACCGTCGAAGGGTTCGTCCAGAATCAGAAGATCCGGGCTGCTCAGGAGGGCCCGGTAGATCAGGGATTTGCGGACCTCTCCCGTGGAGAGCACTCTGAGTCCCGACTCCATCAGCTTTTCCATTCCGGCGGGAAGGGGGGGCGCTCCGGCGGGCAGAGAGCCCGGGCTCTTCAGTCCCAGGAAACGCCAGAGGGGCGTCCCCGTATCCACTTTTCCCGTATATTCCGAGTCATCCCGCCTGATTTCATCTTCCAGAATATTTTCGAGATCCTCAAAGGAGACCTTTTCCACTCTACCGGGATGTTCGGCCCTTATAAGCTCGGAAAAGTGGGTCTTTCCCGAACCGTTCTCTCCCAGGATGACCCAGGACTCTCCGGTTCTCCAGCACCAGCTGAGGGAGGGGCCGTAACCCTTTCCCGGATACCCGGGCAGATATTTGTCTTCAATATTGATAATAATCCGGTTCTGCATGATGGGAAATTGTAGCAGGGGCGGTGAGGATTGGAACAGGGCTAATGGTTATTTCAACGATCTGTTGTTAAAATAGGGATATGAAACGAGCCCTGATCCTACTTTTTTGCTTTCTTTCCGCTCTTCCGCTTTACGCCCTTCAGGCCCGGCCCGGCAGGTTCCCGGAGGACAGGACGATCGGCGTCAGTCTGAGTCCTTTCCTCATGTACATGAGCGGTTATAGCGACGAGCTGGTCTTCGATGAGTCAAGCGATCCCTATCCCTATCTGAGCCAGCTGACCTGGGAGATTGAACCCGCTCTGGTCATGGGACTTTCGACATCTTTCGTCTACAGGAACAGATACTCCCTGAATCTGGCTGTGGGAACGGCTGTGAATAAAAGCAGCGGAGAGATGAGTGACCGGGACTGGATCGATGATTATTTCGACGATGTGGAGACGGAGTGGACCCATGAGTCAGTGAGCGATATTGATTTTACAAGCTCCCTTGTCCTCGATGTAAATGCGGCGGCCAGGATTTACCGTTACCGCTGGTTCCGGGCCGATCTGATTCTGGGCTATAAATTTATGGACTGGGGCTGGAGCGATGAAATCACATCCATCACATATCCGAGCGGGGAGTATGATTCTCTGATCGGGGAAAACGGCATAGACTATGACGTGGAGTACCGCATCCCCTATTTCGGAATCAATCTTGAGGCGGCGGGAGGGGTCTTCTCGGGGGGCCTTACCCTGCTCTTCAGCCCTTTCGTCTCGGTGGAGGATCATGATCACCATATTCTGAGAGGGCTGCACTTTTACGACAGTTTCAGCGGCGGCAGATACTACGGCGCCTCCGTCTATCTGAACTGGATCTGTAACCGCCGACTCTCTTTCAGTCTGGGAGGGGATATCGATTATGTTCCCGAGTTCAAGGGAGATACGTCGGTTTACAACGAGTTCGGAAATCTGACCGGATATTACAAAAACGAAGCCGGTGTGGAATATCTGAGCTATGCTCTCACATTTTCAGCGGCTTTCCATCTCTGACTTTTCTCCCCCGGCCCGGAAAGCCCTTCAGGACAGCATCCCGGGATAATCCAAACATGAGAGCCCGGGGATTCATCTCCCCGGGCTGGCGGGTCCGGGGAGCGTCGTCAGAGTCTCCCCGGGGACAACCATGCCCTGGTCAGGCTTCTTTGCAGAACAGGTCAATCTGTCTTCGGATAAGGTCAAGAGAGCTCTGCCAGAAGCTCTCTTGACGCAGGTCAAGCCCTGCTGCGGCACCGCAATCCTCAACAGAGGCCCTTCCCGTTTTCATCAGCACCTTCCGGTACAGGGGTTCGAAATCACTCCCCATCTCTTCATAGAGAGTGTAGAGTCCCAGTGAAAAAAGAAGACCGAAGGCGTAGGGGAAGTTGTAAAAGGCCAGATCCTGGCTGTAGTAATGCCCCTTTACCGCCCACATCCAGGGATGTCTTTCAACGGGGTTCAGGGCATCGCCATAGGTGGCTTCCTGGGCTCTGAGCATCATATGACTGAGTTCCGACGGTGAGAGTTCCCCGGAACCGCGCCTTTCCATCAGCTCCTTCTCAAAGAGAAAGCGGGAGAGTATATCTGTGATCACCTGGTTGGAGTCGCTCAGGGTGCTGTCCAGAAGGGACATCTTCTCCTCAGGGGCCGCCTGGGCGTAACAGGCCTGGAAGACCAGGGTCTCCGAGAAGATGGAGGCCGTCTCTGCCAGGGTCATGGGATAGTGGCGGTGGAGGGCGGGTGCCTTTTTCAGTACTTCATGATGCCAGGCATGCCCCATCTCGTGGGCGACAGTGGATACATCGTTGAAACTTCCGGTGAAATTGGTCAGGATGCGGCTCTCCTCACTCAGGGGGAAGCTGATGCAGTAGGCTCCTCCCACTTTGGAGGAGCGGGGAGGAACGTCTATCCAGTTTTCCGAGAAGCAGCGCCGGGCGAACTCCGCATAGGAGGGGCTCAGGGCGCCGAAATGCTCCTTAATAAACTCAGTCGTTTTCTCCCAGCTCCACAGGGGGCTCCGGGTCTCTAGAGGGGCCACCGTGTCATACCAGGCCAGTTTTTCAAGTCCCATCCTGCGGGCCTTGGCCTTCATGTAGCGGCGGAAGTCGGGGAGCGCATCAGTCATGGCGGCAATCATGGTATCCAGGGTTCTGCGACTCATCCCCGCCTGACGGACCGATTTTTCAAGGGTGGATTCGTATCCCCGTCGGCCGTTCAGCGTGTTGGTAGAGCCCTTGATGCCGTTCAGGGCGGCAGCCATGGGGATCTCCACCGACTTCCAGCACTCAAGCTCTTTCTCCCAGGCCTTCTTTCGGGTCTCTCTGTCAGGATCAGCCGCCAGGGCACGGAGCTGAATGACCGACTTCTCCTCCCCTTCGGACCAGCTGCATTTCAGGGTTGAGGAAACCGTTTCCTGAAGGCGGCCCCAGGCGGAGGCGCCGCTGCGACTCATATCGGCCGCCAGGTCTTCCAGTTCGGGACTCATCTGGTAGCTCTGATCCTCAAGGGATTCACCGAGGAAGTAGATATAGTCCTTCAGGAGCCCGGACGTCTTCCACTCCCTTTCTCCCGTGCCGCTTGCGGCCAGGCGATTTCTCAGACGGACAAGCAGCCCGGTAAAAGGGACGGATCTCTGTTCAAGGGCGTTCAGTTCGTTCAGAGCCAGCGAATCATCGGTATTGACCGAGTAGGAACAGTAGGTATAGGACTCAAGGCTTTCGTACAGATCATGCGCTCTGTTGAGGAGGGGAATGATCTCCTCCAGGGGGGTGAGGGAGCCCCCTTCCCACAGGGCATCCTCTTTCAAAATCGTGTTGATGCTCTGAAATAGCTGCTCCAGTTCATTGATATTATTTTTATATTTTTCCGCATCAAAACCGTCATACATGGACAGCGACCAGGCGGGCAGTGTTTCGGGATTCAAATTAGGCTCCTGATTGTTCAATTTCGGGAGGGTCTCCCCCCGGGGTAATTCTCCCATAAAGCTTTTGGTTTGCAAAGCGGAAACTGGGAGATTAGACTCAATACCTGACAGGGATTCAATATTTTATCATTTGGATTTGACATCTCTGCTGATATTGGTTATTTTATATACGAAAAAATGAATATAGGAGGCCTATTGTGGCTGAGCATCTGACGAAACAGGATTTTCTGGATAAAGTATTTGATTATGAGAATGATAAAGAGTGGAACTTCAAGGGTGAGCTTCCCTGTATTATAGATTTTTACGCCGACTGGTGCGGTCCCTGCAAGATGGTTGCTCCCGTGCTTGATGAACTGTCCGAAGAGTTCAAAGGCAAGATGAACGTCTATAAGATCAACACCGAGCAGGAACAGGAACTGGCCGGAGCCTTCGGCATACAGAGCATTCCCTCCATCCTCTTCATTCCCAAGGATGGAAAGCCCCAGATGGCTCAGGGAGCCCTTCCCAAGGACTCTTTCCTGTCCGCCATGAAGGATGTGATGAGCGTCGAGTAGACTTGTGACAGGGAGTGTCCGGAGGCTATACTGACATTATATAGCTGGACGGAGGCTCCCGATTGATCAAGAAAACGATTTTTTTCCCTCTTTTATTACTGGCGTTTCAGATAGGAGCCCAGAGTCTTCATGATGCGGCAGCCGCAGGAGATGTGGTCGCTCTGCAGCGGATGATGAGAGAGGATGTTCTTGTGGATGAGCCCGATGCACTGGGACGGACCGCTCTTATGCGGGCGGCCCGAAACGACCGAAGCGAGGCTGTGGCCTTTCTTCTGAAACAGGGGGCCGATCCCGATCTTCAGGACAACAACGGACAGAGCGCTCTTTTTTTCACCCTTCAGTTCGGAGTACGGGAGGAGAGTCTGAAGCTCCTTCTGAACGAGGGGGCCGATCTGAAGATGACCGATTATAACGGTTATACCGCCGCCGAACTTCTGGCCGCCCGCGGTAAGACTCCTGAATATTTCAATATCCTGTACGATTACGGTTTTAATCCCCGTATGGTGACCAGAAGGGGGACTCTCTTTCACTCCCTTATGATGCGGGATGAAACGCCCCTGTCCAGACGGTTTCTCGAAACCCTTTATACGATCTCCGTCCCCATCCTGCGGCCGGGCGCTTCGGGGATGACGCCCCGTCAGGCTGCCGAATCAGCGGGATTCTCCGGTTATGCCGAAATCCTGAAGGGCTTTGAAATCCGGGTCAACGAGGATCTGATTCAGGCCCTTGTCAATCACTATGACCTAGGTCCGGAGGGGCTGAGTGATTTTCTTGTCAGGGGAGCGGATCCCGATTACAGGGACGACAGCGGCTACACGCCCTGCCACTATGCTGTTTTCGCACGGCGCCCCGAGCTTCTGAAAATCCTTCTGGAAAACAGGACCGGTGTTCTGCCCTACGGGGAGGATGATCCCGATCTGACGGCCATGGTTCTTTTTTCTCCTCTGGACTATTCGATTGATACGGCCCTGCCTCTTCTGGAGCTTCTTCTTGACGGCGGTCTTTCGGTCAACTCCCGCTTCCGGCAGGATCAGACTCTTCTGTCTGCGGCCATTATGCATTCCGAACAGGCGGCCCGGCTGGTTCTGGCCTACGGAGCGGATCCCAATCTGCCCGACCCCGGAGCCGTAATGCCTCTTATGAGAGCCACCACAAGATACCTCGATCCTGAAGGCTCCCTTCTGGAGGATCTTGTTGCCGCAGGGGCCGACATCTCGGCCAGAAATGATGAGGGCTGGGATGTTATGACCTATGCCCTGCTCTACGGGCAGGATATTTCCGTAGTCCGCCGGCTCCTGGCCCTGGGAGTGGATCCCGCCTTGAGAGATGCCTTCGGAACCCCTACGTACTTCTGGGCCGCCGCTTATGCGAAGGATACGGATATCATAAAATTGCTGATTGCTCCCGGTGTCCGCGGTCGTCTGCGTGACAAGGACGGCTGGACTCCTTTGATGGGAGCTCTGAATTTCGGGAACACTCCCGAGGCGGTGGCCTTTCTGGCCGGACTGGAGGAAGACGGGAGAAGCCTTGACGCCTGCGGCAGGACACTGGCGGACTTTAAAAGGGTCTATGAAAATAGAACGGGACAGACGGCTCCGAAGGAGCTGGATAATCTCATCCGGAACACTCGGGTCTATCCCCCGGCCTCTGTTCCCATGACTGGAAATCTGAATGAGTCACTGAGGGAGTGTGTCGTATTCGGGGGAGATGTTTCCGTTGTCCGGAGTCTCCTTGAGGCGGGAGCGGAGCCCGGATATTCGGACGACGAGGGGCTGAGCCTTCTCATGAATGCCGCAGCCTACGGCGATGGAGAGATGGTGAAGGTTCTGCTGGACGCGGGTGCTTCTCCCTTTGATGTCAGCCCCGGCGGGTGGACGGCCCTGCATCTAGTCTCCTGGTCCTCCGATGTGAAGAGTCTGGAACTTCTTCTTCAAAAGGGAATGGACCCGAATGTCCTGGACTTTGAGAACTGGACTCCCCTGATGTGGGCTGCCCGGAGTCACGGCAGTTTCTCCTTTGTACGCAGACTTCTGGAGGCCGGAGCCCGGGGAGATCTCCTTAACTACAGAAAAGAGAGTGCCCTTCATCTGGCCTGTTCCGCATGGAAAGCCCCCCGGATCGAAGTCCTCGCGCTTCTGCTTCAGGCCGGAGCCGCTGTGAACAGCCGGAACTGCTCGGGTGATACCCCTCTGAGTCTTGCCGCTCAGATGGGCTATGAAGAGGCCTGCCGGTTTCTGGTGGAGAAGGGGGCGGATCCCCGCATCGTGAATCTCCGGGGGGAACGCCCCGCCGATCACGCCGAACAGAAGGGATTCTCCTGCCTGGCTGAGTTCCTGAAACAGGCAGGGCAGGAGCCTTGAGGTATTCAGCCCTTGGGGCTCTCCTTTTCTCTCTCGTCCTGACTCTTCTTCCCGCATCGGGACAGAACGACAGTGCCCACGGCAGTTACGGAGCAAAGGAGATCCGGGCCCTTAAGGAAGAACTCCTTCCTCTTGATTCCAGGGGATGGCTGCCCAGTGAATCGGAAGAGGAGCTTCTGCGTCACTATTTCCCCGAAGGTCTTCCCGGTTCTTTTCGTCTGGCCCGTTTTCCGTCGAAAGAGCGAGAGCTGACTCTGTATCATTTCCGTCCCGAACGGGAGAGGCCCGCAGGGTTCATTTACCTTCTCCACGGCTACCTTGATCATACCCTTTCCAATGTCCGGCTCATCGCCTTCCTTCTGGAGCAGGGCTACGAGGTGGCGGGATTTGATCTTCCCGGTCACGGTCTGTCGGAAGGCGATCCGGTGGATATCGACGATTTCACTGAGTATGCCGCCGCCTTTGAGGATCTTCTCGGCCAGGGGCTGGATGAGGGAGCGGAGAGCTGTTCCGTTGTCGCCCACAGCACAGGATGCTCCATGGTTATGGAGTATCTGAAGACCCGGGACAATCAGTTCGATAAAATCATTCTGGCCAGCCCCCTGGTCTATTCGGTGGGCTGGTGGATCACGGGTTTCGGTATCTCTCTGGCCCAGCCCTTTTCCGATCATATCTTCCGGCGTTTCAGCAACGCCACACAGGATGAGGAGTACGCGGCATTTGTCAGAAACAGGGATCCTTTCCAGAGCCATGAGGTCCCGTTCTCCTGGGTAAGGGCCTATCTGAACTGGAACAGGGATATCCGCCGCCAGCCGGTCCGGGAGGATCTTCATTTTCACATTCTCCAGGGGAATCGTGACAGTGTGGTAGACTACAAAATGAACATTCCCTTTCTGATGAAAAAATATCCTCTTTCCCGGGTTATCTATTACGAAGACGGCATGCACAGCCTCTTCAATGAGCATGAAGCCCTGCGCAGGAAGGTGTATCAGGATATTCTTGTTATTCTCCAGTCTTGAATAAGCTCCCCGAAACAAAGGATAATCCAGGCAAAGAGATGGTCAGACCTTTCTCTGACCGCCTAAACAGATAGAATCCGGTTTAGGATTTTTCTCAGGAGAGAATAGAATGAGTAAAGAGTATAGAACTGAATCCGATTCCATGGGAGAGGTAAAACTTCCTTCAGACGCGTTCTGGGGTGCCCAGACCCAGCGGGCCGTGGAGAATTTTTCCGTCTCACCACTGACCATCCACCCCTATATGCTTAAGGCTCTCTGCTTCATAAAAAAGCATGCTGCAGCGGCGAATGCTTCTCTGGGACTCCTTCCGTCCGAGTTGGCGTCCGCCATAGCCGAGGCCGGAGACGGGATCGTCAGAGATGAGCGGCTCGATCAGTTTCCCATCGACGTCTTTCAGACCGGATCGGGCACATCCTGGAATATGAATATCAATGAAGTCCTTTCCAACCTGGCCAACATGAGCCTGGGAGGGGAGCTGGGCAGTCGCAAGCCGGTTCACCCCAACGACCATGTTAACAAGGGGCAGTCCTCCAACGATGTGATCCCTTCGGCGGTCACCCTGGCCGACCGTCTGCTTCTTGAAGAGGCCATCAGGGGGATGAAAGCCCTTGAGGACTCTTTTTATGAGAAGGCACAGGAGTTCGCCTCCGTTCTCAAGCTGGGGAGAACCCATCTGCAGGATGCGGTTCCCATGACGCTGGGACAGGAGTTTTCGGCTTTCGCCGCACAGATACGGAGGGGAAGGGAGAATCTGGAAGCCCAGAGAGCCCCTCTGGAAGAACTCCCCCTGGGGGGCACCGCCATCGGGACCGGGCTGAATGCCCATCCCGAAATGTCCATACTGGCCATCAGGGGAATCGCAGAGGAGACGGGTATCCCCTTCCGCCCCATGGAGAATCGCTTTCAGGGTATCTCCTTCCGGAGCAGCCAGGTGGACCTTATGGGTGTGATTACCTCCATCGCCACCGATCTGATGAAGATAGCCAATGACCTGAGGCTCCTCACCAGCGGACCCCGCTCGGGACTGGGAGAGATCATTCTTCCGTCCCTGCAGCCCGGAAGCTCCATCATGCCCGGCAAGGTGAATCCGGTCATCCCGGAGATGGTCATTCAGGCCTCCGCCTATCTGCAGGGAAAGGCCCTGTCCGTCAGCATCGCCAATCAGCACGGCCCTCTGCAGCTGAATATGATGATGCCCCTGATCTCCCATGAAACTCTGAGCGCCCTGAGCCTGCTGGCCGGGACGGCGGAGACCTTTGCCCGAAACTGTGTGGACGGCATTACGGCGGAAAAAGAGAACTGCCTGCAGGCCATCGAAGGCTCTCTGGCCATGGTGACTCCCGTAGCCCTTAAGATCGGGTATGACAAGGCGGCGGAACTGGCCTATAAGGCCTACAAGGAAAAGAGAACTGTCCGGGAACTGCTGTATGAATCCGGCCTGCTGTCAAGCGAAGAGGTGGATGAACTTCTGGATCCCGCCTCCATGACCGGAGTCTGATCCCCGGTCTTGAGGTCTGTCGGCTCTGCCGGGGCTCTTCTACTTCCGGCAGAGCAGGACTCTGTACTTTCTGTCTTCTTTGACCGGTTTGACCGATTCGAAGAGGGTCTGCAGAAGATTGTTATAACCCAGGTTCTTATTTGTCACAGCTATGAGATACCCTTCCTTTTTCAGCACACGGCATGATTCGCTCAGGAAGGCGAAGCCTGTTTCCAGGGAAACCGTATGCCCCTTGTGGAAGGGGGGATTGGCGACAACCATATCCACACTGTTCTCTTCCAGAGAGTTCAGAATATGGTCCTGTCTGGCCGTGAGACGGGAGTCCACCCTCAGATGCAGTCCGTTTTCCAGGGTGGAGGCCACGGCCTGGGCATGATCATCGGTGGCGATCAGTTGCGCATCCTCCCATATCTTCAGAACGCTGAGACCCAGAACGCCGCAGCCGCATCCCGGATCGGCAATCAGGGAAGGCGAGGGGAGCCATGGCCGTCCCTTCTCGAAGATCCAGTCCAGAAGCAGGCGGCTTCCGCCGTCAATCCTACCCTGTGAGAAGACCCCGGGATAGCTGAAGAACTCCATCCCCCTGTATGTGAAAGGAGCCGACGGCAGAGGCAGGGGCTCTTCCGATATTTCACGGACCTGAAGGCTGCCGCTGTAGTAGCGGGCCTTCTTTTCTATGCGGGAGTACTCGGCATTCCCGGTAAACTCGCAGAAAAGATCGAAAAAGGCTCTGGGAAGATAGCGGTTCATCCCTGCGGCTCTGATTGGACAGTCCTCTTTTATCACCTCCTGAAGCCGGAGCAGAAGCCAGCGGAAGGCCTCGAGGGATTTGGGCACTTTGATAAGGATAAGATCTGCCTTCCCGGGGATCTCCTCCATGCTGTTCAGAGCGGGGAGAGGGGCCCGGCCGTTGGCTTTCAAATTCTGTGCACACTGCCTTTGTTCACTGAGGGAGTCGTTCACCAGGGCCGTACAATGATCGGCAAGGGGAACGCATAGAGCGCCGCAGCGGTCTCCGGCAATGAGTATTCTTTCCGCCTTTTGCGTTTCTTTCAGGCTTAACAGGTATTCGTCGGCTGCATCCATGGGGCGCAGGGAGCGGTCCTCTGAGTCCAGGCTCAGGATAAAGGACCCTTGGGGGCTTTTATAGGGGTAATCCATGATTTCAGTATAGGCCATAACGGTTTTTAAATCGAGAGACTCCCGGGCCCGACAGGAGCTCTGACGGTTGACAAGCGCTCTGTTTTAAACGGAAAATGAAGTTGAATCCCTGATATAGGAGTATGCTTCTGAAACTGAGATGGAATTCTATATCCCTTTTTCTGGCGGCCATGATTGTGTGTTTTGCTGTTGCCGGAATTCTGGCCGATGGTCCGGGAAACGCGTTTAAGGCTTTCTGGGCCCTTCAGCTTCATCCCGGTCGTCTTATCAATGACTTTTTCGCTGCTGCGGGAGTCGGCGGTACCCTGCTGAATGCCGCTGCCGTCGGACTGGTGGGCTGGGTCTTCATACAGATGACGGGCGTCAGCTTTTCCGGCCCCACCTTTGCTGCAGTCTTTACCATGATGGGCTTCGGTCTTTTCGGTAAAACTCCCGTCAATATCCTTCCCGTTATCGCCGGTGTGACCCTATCCGCCCATCTTGTGGGCAAGAGGCTCAAAGACTATCTGATCATCGCCCTTTTCGGGACGGCTCTGGGGCCCCTGGTCTCCGTTGTTTTTCTGGAAACCGGACTGCCCCTGTGGACGGGGATCTCTCTCGGTATCCTTTCGGGGCTTGCCGCGGGATTTCTTCTCCCCGCCCTGGCGGTGGCCATGCTTCATCTTCATCAGGGCTACAGCCTCTACAACATGGGGCTGACCTGCGGTTTTCTGGGCCTTTTTGCCGCCTCGGTCCTCAAGGCGGCGGGGCTTCCCTTTGAGACCCATCTGAAGTGGTACGACACGGGCATGCCTCTTCTTACCCTGATGGTGCCCGCTCTCTCCCTCGTTCTTATCCTTACGGCCCTGATTCAGGGCAGGGAAAAGAGCTTCAGGGCCTTTTTAAAGATACAGAAACTTCCCGGGCGGCTGCCTTCGGACTTCGTCGATATGGCCGGCCTGAGCGGGGCCTTTTTGAATGCCGGGCTCACGGGACTCGCCCTTTTCGCCCTTGTTTCTCTCCTGGGCGCCGATTACAGCGGTCCCGTGCTGGGCGGCATGCTGACGGTTATGGGATTCGCCACATTCGGAACCAACTTCAGAAACTCATGGTCCGTTCTGGCCGGTGTGACGGCGGCGGCCCTGATTTTCGGAAAGGATCTGAACTCGCCGGGCATTATCCTGGCCGTCCTTTTCAGTACGACCCTGGGGCCCCTGGCGGGGCAGTTCGGGATCGGGATCGGGTTCCTTGCCGGTTTTCTGCACCTTGTCCTGGTCAGTCAGACCGGGAGCTGGCAGGGCGGGATGAACCTCTATAACAACGGATTCGCCGGAGGATTGACGGCCGCTCTTATTATCGCCGTGATTCAGTGGTACAAGAACAACAGGGACGAAGGCTAAAGGGAGTAATTAAATGAAAAGAAAAGATCTGATCATCAACCTTATCGGTGAGATCTCGAAGTATCTGCTGGACGAGGATCCCATGCGTCTGGTCATCTCCCTCCATCAGGAGGAGGACGGTCTTCATCTTTGTATTCTTGATGACAACAAACACAGTGATGAAGAGCTGGATGATATGAGAAGGGCCCTGAACAGCAGCAAAAGACCGGAACTGGCCGGCTATTACGGTGCCATGACAGGTCACGATATGCTGGGCTCCGCCCGTCTCGATCTTCTGGGCTGGCAGATCAAGCACTCCGATGTGGTACAGACCGACTCCGGAATCAAGATTGATCTCTGGTTCGGCTCCGAGCGCTTTCAGAGTCATCAGTTCTCCATCCCCGTAAAGGACGAGTAGTCCGGGAAGATCCTGCCGGAAGGGAAACGCCGGCAGGATGGCTCCCTCGTCAGATCAGTCGAAGAGGTAGAGGAATTCACCATACCCCTCTTCTTCCATCTTCTCTCTGGGAATAAAACGGAGGGATGCTGAATTGATGCAGTAGCGAAGGCCTCCCGGTCCCGGTCCGTCGGGAAAAACATGACCGAGATGGCTGTCGGCATTGAAGCTTCTGACCTCGACTCTGGTCATTCCGAAGCTGCCGTCGCTGCGCTCCGTGACATTGTCGTCTACCAGGGGTTTGGTGAAGCTGGGCCAGCCCGATCCGGAATCGTACTTGTCCGAGGAGCTGAAAAGGGGCTCTCCCGATACGACGTCCACATAGATTCCCTCTTCCTTGTTGTCCCAGTACTCCCCGGTAAAGGCCCTCTCCGTCCCTTCTTCCTGAGTAACCTTGTACTGCAGGGGACTCAGCTTCTCCTTAAGTTCATCCTCCGAAGGTCTGGAGTAGGCTTTTTTCTCAAACCTCCAGACATCCTCCAGAAACTGATCCCGTCCCGAAGCCCTTCTGTAGTATTTGTAACGTTCAGGATTGGTCTGAAAGTAGTTCTGATGATACTCTTCTGCAGGATAGAACTTTTCAAAGGGGCGTATAGGGGTGACCACCGGCTTTTCGAAAATTCCCGATTCCTCCAGAGCTTTTTTGGAAGCCTCGGCAATACGCTTCTGCTCGTCGCTGTGATAGAAGACGGCGCTTGTATACTGGCTTCCCCTGTCAACAAAGGAACCGCCCCCGTCTGTGGGGTCGAAGCTTCTCCAGAAACGCTCCAGAAGACGCTCATAGCTGATCCGTT
Organism: Oceanispirochaeta sp.; assembly: GCA_963556075.3. Classification (GTDB taxonomy): domain Bacteria; phylum Spirochaetota; class Spirochaetia; order DSM-2461; family DSM-2461; genus Oceanispirochaeta. The sequence continues at coordinate 2,986,859 of CAUVYB020000002.1, forward strand.
CAGGATCATAGCGGATCTGTATGACCTCCAGATGCCCCGTATCCCCCCTGGACACCTGTTCATAGCTGGGATCTTCAACATGTCCGCCCGAATAACCTGATATGACCGCTTCCACGCCGGGAAGGCTCTCGAAATCCGATTCGGTACACCAGAAACAACCTCCTGCAAAGGTGGCGTATTCAAGATTCTCATTTATCACCGTATCCTCCTCCGCTGCATAAGCTTCCTGCTGTCCTGCAGCCGATAGTCTGAATACAAAAAACAGGCTAAGAATCACTAGTTTTTTTACCATGATGACTCCTTATCACGACCAAGACTCCTCAGGAGTCTCTTTGACGTATTCGTATAGGACCGAAGGGTCTTACACCTTTAATATATAAAGGAAAATAAACAAATTCTCCCCAGGTTTCTTAAATATTATAATATTTATAATATATGTAGTTTTTTACATCCTTCCGAGCTCTGGTAGAAGACAGTTTTCCTCATCCTCCATCCATGGTATAAAGAAACCATGTACTACCAAAGGCCAACTCTTCTGATAGAGGGTTCAGTCAGGGAGATCTTTCTGGAGACTCTGGATCTTGTCAGAAGACATATCATTCCCCTGTCTCTGATCTGGGGAATCTTCTATATTCCCACCAATGTCTTCATCCTTCTCCGTTCCGGGGATATGGTGCGCCATCTGGGAAGCGGCAGTTCCATGGTTTTACCGGCCATGCTGCTTCTCTCCCTTTTAGGGACGGTCCCGAATATTGTCATCGTTCTTTTGACGGCCCGGGGGACATGTGATGATTTTAATGTGCTGGTGGCCGAGGCCTTCAGAAAACTACCCTTTTATATAAGCACAACCCTGATCATGCTTCTCCGTATGCTGCCTCTGATGATACTGGGGCTTGTCCTCTCTTCTCTCGTCGCTGTAGGAATGGAAAGTCTGGGAACAGATCCCGTCATGCAGCTGATTGTGATTACCCTGCTCATCATCGCCTTCGGTTTTATGGCCCTGATCCGATACTTCTCTGCGGTACCCTTGTATCTGGTCAAGGGGAGCCGCAATCTGCAGGCCACCTTTCTCAGTGCCGTACTCTTCGCCTGCAACCGCAGAAAGATCCTCGCCGCCTTCGGGATATGCAGCTTTGCGCCTATGACGGTGAATCTTCTGATGCTCTATTTTGTGGAGAGTGAAATCATCCATATCTGTCTCGGCTTTCTCATGGGATACTATATGTTTATCAGCAGCGCCCTCTATGCGGGACTGATGACACATATTCGTGACGTTTCCGGTGAGAGCGATGATTCGTCTCTCTCCGAAATTCCGGATCGGCCTTCCGGGCCCGAATAACCGAATCACCATAAGATTCAGGGGTCTTTGAAGAGTTCCGCATTCTTTGAACCTTCTTCTGTCTCGATTGCAAGTACCCGTAATTAATGGTAAACCCTAAGGATAATTCTTTTACGGAGAAACAGAACATGACCATTCTGGAACGGGCGAAGGCCGCCCGAAACGCATCCTTCACATTGGCAGCCGCCGGTTCGGAAGCCAAGAACAGCGCCCTGGAAGCCATCGCTGTCGCTCTGGAAGACGCCAAAGAGGACATTATCAGAGCCAATACGGCGGATTACGAGCGGAGTGTCGCCGAAAATCTGGCCGCCCCTCTTTTAAAACGCCTTAAGTTCGGTGAAGAGAAAATCGATCAGGTGATTGCAGGGATCCGCAGCCTTGTCGCTCTGGATGATCCGGTCGGTTCTGTCCTTATGGCCACCGAGCTGGAGCCCGGACTCGATCTCTACAGAATCAGCTGCCCCATCGGTGTGGCGGGTATCATATTCGAATCCCGTCCCGATGCTCTGGTTCAGATCTCATCCCTCTGCCTGAAAAGCGGGAACGCCGTTCTTCTCAAGGGAGGATCGGAGGCTGCCGAAACAAACCGCATCCTCGCCACGCTTATCGATAAGGCCAGTATCGCCGCGGGAATGCCCGCCGGCTGGATACAGCTGGTGGAAACCCGCTCTGATGTAAACGAGATGTTCGGGATGAGCGAGTACATCGACCTTTTGATTCCCCGAGGTTCAAACGCCTTTGTGAAATATATTATGGAGCATTCAAGCATCCCCGTTCTGGGACACTCCGACGGGATCTGTCATATCTATATTGCCGAGGATGGGGATCCTGAAAAAGCTCTTCCCATCGTGGTCGACTCGAAAACCCAGTATGTGGCCGCCTGCAATTCAGTGGAGACCCTTCTGATCAATCGTGCGGCGGCCCCTGTCGTCCTTCCCGCCCTGAAGGCCGCCCTCGAAATGAGGGGGGTGGAGCTCGTGGGATGCAATCAGACGCGGAAAATCATTGATATTCCCGCCGCCTCCGATGAGGACTGGGCCACAGAGTATGTCGATCTGAAACTGTCTGTAAAGATCGTCGACTCTCTGGATGAGGCTGTCGCTCATATCAACCGCTATGGTTCGGGGCATACCGATGCCATTCTGACAGAAAGCCGGGAGAGGGCGGAAGAGTTTATGTCACTGGTGGATGCCTCCAGCGTTTTCTGGAACTGTTCAACCCGTTTTTCCGACGGATTCCGTTTCGGCTTCGGTGCGGAAATCGGGATCAGCACCAGTAAGATCCATGCCCGCGGTCCTGTCGGCATGGAGGGCTTGATGATCTACAAATACAAGCTGTTGGGCAGCGGTCAGACCGTGGCGGACTTTGCCTCGGGTAAAAGAGAATACACACACAAATCTCTGGAAAAAAAATATCCCCGGGCTTAGGCTTGGAAGCAGGAGAACTTTGTATGAAAAGAGAGACGATAGAAGCCGGTGATCTGAGGCTGGACTCGGTGAAGCTCTGGGAGAAGCGCTGGCTCCTCCTGTGCAGCGGAGATTATGCTTCCGGTCATTATAATGCCATGACCGTAGCCTGGGGAAGCGTGGGCGTCATGTGGCATAAGCCATTTGCCCAGGTGGTCGTCCGTCCGGGCCGTTACACCTATGATTTTATGGAGCGTTACCCCGAGTACACCCTTTCTGTTCTCCCCGAGGACATGAGAGAGAGCATGAGCCTGATGGGAAGCAAATCCGGCAGGGATATGAATAAGATCGAAGCGGCAGGCCTTACGGTGCTTCCATCGGAAACAGTGGCCGCTCCCGCTTTCGATGAGGCGGAGCTGATCCTTGAGTGCAGGAAAAGTTACCGTCAGCCCTTCGACCCGGCCTGTTTTCTGGATGAAAAGATCGAAATCAACTATCCCCGGAAGGACTATCATATCGTCTATTATGGAGAGATCCTGAATATCACTGGTACCGCCGACTACAGAGCATAGGACGGCATTTTCGTAAGAAAGATTTCAAAGCTCCCTTTCCGGGGAGCTTTTTATTTAACATGACTGTAACAGTAACATTCGCACAACGGCTCAAAATGGACGATAATTAAGGGTAAGTTAAGATGCTTCCGGCCTTTCTTCTGTACAGGAGGTAATTTAATGAAACATATTCAGTCCAAGATTATCACCCTTGTTATAAGCAGCCTTTTCATTCTCGGTGTTATCATGTCACTTGTCGCCCTGTTTCAGGTCCGGAATCTGGGGGGGCGCAGCGTTGAGATACTGGAAGAGAAGATGTTTGAAAATTTCGATCGCAATGCTGAAAACCTGATCGATACGGCCCTGAGCATAGCGAAAACCGGTTATGCCAGAAGGAGTGAGATCGGAGAGGCGGCGGCCATGGAAGAGGCCAAGTCCTATATCCGGAATCTCAGCTACGGGGAGGACGGTTACGTCTTCGTCTATGATTCTACGGGAATGACCATCGTTATGCTGGGACAGGATGTGGAAGGAACAAGCCGCTGGGATCTTCAGGATGCCTACGGGAGTTATCTGATCCGCGATCTTGTGGCCGCGGCGAAGGACGGCAGTAATTTTACGGAGTACTGGTTTCCCAAACCCGGAGAGAGCGAGGCTCTGCCGAAGCGTTCCTATACGGCCTATTTTGAACCCTGGGACTGGTGCATCGGGACGGGAAACTATGTGGATGATATCACCATGCTTATCGACGCAGAGACGGCCAAGGTCAGCCGTGCCGTCGGAAATACCATTCTGATTGTTGTCCTGACGGCTGTGGCGGTTATCGTCGCCGCCTCTTTGACCGCTTTGATTCTGGGCCGGATGATTGCCAGGCCTTTGAGCATCCTGACAGAAGATGTAGAGAAGATCGCCGCTGGAGATCTGAGTTTCGATATCCGGGTCCTTTCCGGTGATGAATCGGGGCGTCTGGCCGAGTCCATGAACGCTATGGTAAAGAAGCTCAGGGTGATTATCCAGCAGATCACCGACGCCTCGATTATGATCAGGCAGGATGCCAAAGAGGTCTCCGGGGCTTCCCAGCAGGTGGCCTCGGGAGCCAGTGAACAGGCCGCCAGCGCTCAGCAGATCTCTTCGTCCATGGAAGAGCTTACCTCTAATATCCAGCAGAACACGGATCACTCCCATGAGTCCAGTCGTCTTGTGGGACAGGCCGCCGGCGACGCGGATAAGGGGGGGAAAGCTGTAGAGGATACGGTGGGCTCCATGAAGTTTATCTCAGAGAAAATCAGCATTATTGAAGAGATCGCCAGGAATACCAATCTATTGGCTCTGAATGCGGCTATCGAGGCCGCCCGTGCCGGTGAGGCGGGGAAGGGCTTTGCCGTCGTTGCCTCTGAGGTCAGGAAGCTGGCCGAGAGCAGTCAGGCCGCCGCCAATGATATTACCGAGGTTTCCTTCAACAGCGTGAAGAACGCGGACGAGACCCTTGAGCTGATGCGCAGCATTATTCCCAGCATCAAGAAGTCTGCAGACATTGCCGAAGAGATCATGCAGGGCAGCAGGGAGCAGTCAAGCGGTGCCGAACAGATCAATCAGGCTCTTCTGCAGATGGATCATGTTATTCAGGCCAATGCCTCATCCAGTGAGCAGATTGCCGCCATGGCGGTTAAACTCAATACCGAGTCCGAAGATCTGTCCAGCGCTGTCAGCTTCTTCAGTTTGTAGAGCCCTCGAAACGGTTTGATTCCGGAACCGTTGACCGGCATTGCGAAATCATCTCATATCTTTTCAGGGAGTGCAGCGGACATCCGGCAGACTCCCTGTTTTATTTTCTTTCCATTTTCTCGCCGATAGGGTAAACTTTTTTATTGGATGCCTCATTCTCATTCGATGGAATGTATCCGTTCAAGACAAGTTTGTTACCCGCTTCATTGGAGGTCTATATGAATTCTAAACCCTGGGAGTTTCTGGATGAGTACAGAAACAAGTTCTTTGAAGGCAGCTGGCCGACACTTCCTGAAGTTCTGGAGATAACGGCAGAGCGATACGGAGAGCGCAGGGCCTTTACAGCCTTTGCTCCCGAGCTGCTGGAGCTGAACTACAATCAGGTCCTGGAAAAGGCGAAGATGCTGGGACAGTACCTGCATGCCCGGGGAGTGAAGAAGGGGGACCGGGTCGGTGTCACGGGTAAGAACTCCCCCGAGTGGGGACTGGCCTATCTGGCCGTACTGTTTGCCGGGGGCATTGTCGCCCCTCTGGACTACGGACTGAAGAGTGATGAGATCGCCGGGTTGATGGAATCCGCTGGGGTGGATATCCTTTTCTGCGATGCCGAAAAATATGACTTCTTCGCTTCGAAGAAACTGAAGCATATGGTCAGCCTCAGCCCTGCGAAGGAAAACTATATCCTGGATATCCGCTGTGAAGAGACGGCCGCTATTGAGCTGCCCCGGGAGGATGATCTGGCGGCCATCCTGTTCACTTCGGGAACCACCGGTGTTTCAAAGGGCGTTATGCTCACTCACAGGAATTTTATCAGTGATGCCTATCAGGCCCAGGCTCATATGAATATCTTTCATACCGATGTTTTTTATGCCCTTCTGCCTCTGCATCACTCCTATTCCATGCTGGCCGTCTTTATCGAGTCCATCTGCGTGGGAGCCGAGGTGGTATTTGCCAAGCAGCTGGCTATCGCCCAGATTTTGAAGGATCTGAAAACCGGTAAAGTGACCATGTTCCTGGGTGTTCCCATGCTCTTCAATAAGCTGATCAAGGGGCTTATGAAAGGGATTCGTGAGAAGGGGATCGTCGTCTACGGCCTTGTCAGGGTTCTGATGGAGATCAGCGGCCTTATCAAGAAGTACTTCCATGTGAATCCGGGGAAGACGATGTTCAACGGGATCCTGGCCAAGCTCTCTCTTGATACCAACAGGGTCTGTATCTGCGGGGGCGGGCCTCTGCCGGCCTCTACCTTCAGGATGTTCAATCAGCTGGGCATCGATTTTGTCCAGGGCTACGGCCTCACCGAGACCTCTCCCATTGTCGCCCTTAATCCCAAGGAAGCGTATAAGGAGAACTCTGTGGGCAAGATGATTCCCGGCACGGAGACCGTGATCCTCGATCCCGATGAAAACGGCTGTGGTGAGATCGCCATAAAGGGCTCCATGGTTATGCAGGGGTACTACAATAACGAGGACGCCACGAGTGAGGTTTTCACGGAGGACGGATTCTTCAAGACAGGCGATGTGGGGTATCTCGATGGAGACAACTACCTCTATCTGACAGGGCGAGCCAAGTCCATGATTGTCACCGAGGGAGGGAAGAATGTGTTTCCCGAAGAGATTGAGGATAAATTCCAGCTCTACGATGAGATAGAACAGATCCTTGTCCGCGGTTTCGTTCTGGACGCCAAGATGAAGACCGAAGGGATTGAGGCCCTGATCTATCCTTCTGACGAGGCTGAAGATAAGAGCCGGGAGCATTTCCAGAAGGTGATCGATGAGGTAAATACCGTCCTCAAGCCCTATCAGAAAATTATGAAATTCCATATACTCGACGAAGCTATGGAAATGACCACCACGAAAAAGATTAAAAGACACAAGGTGGCTGTTAAAGAGGATTGATGAATTTAAATATATTTGACTCCGTCGAAGCCCTCAGTCAGAGGGTGGAAGAAGAAACGGGCCGACAGATCCGCTGGGTTCATGCTCCGGGACTGCCCGTCATGGCGGATATCAGACCGGCGGGCCCCGGGGATGATGCCCATGATGTGTATATATCAGACGGCTTCAAAGATCCTGAGGGGCAGCATATGATTGCCTGTAAGCTCTATCAGGTCCTGCGGATGTTTCGCGAGCCCGAAGAGGAGAGGCTTGTTCCCTCATCGGGGAAGACGCATTTCAATAATGCCAGGATGTGCCTGACCCTGGATACAAAGGACAGGCCCGATCTGGCAAAGGCTGTGAACGAGGATGAAATCGTCCGTTCCTGGGTCTACGGCGTGGTCAATCAGCTGATCAGTCAGCCCGCTGACTACCTGATACAGAGGGCCATCTATGAAGAGATGCCGGATCTCAGGGAGGCCAGGCAGGCCGTACTGGAGCAGCAGTTTGTTGACTTTATTTCGGCCCTGTCCGAAGAGGTCAGGATGTTCAGTCCGAAGACCATTTATGATGCCTCCCTGGTAATGAACAGCGTGTATCTGCATCTTCTTGACCGCTATGCGGGTACCGATTTTCTGAGCCGGCTGAACTCCCTTCCCCAGAGCCGCCGTATCGAGCGGCTCCTGGAGGCCACTCTTGAAGAGGGTGAAGACAGTCCCGCGGGAGACCGCCGGAGGACCGATCTCTGGGCGGAAGCTCTGAATATCCGGGACTGGTATGAATGGGTGCCCTTTGGCAGTGAAACCTTCGGAGACGATTAAAAGCATGCTTGAAATTCAGGAACTGATCGTTGTGGAAGGGGTGGATGATGTGGCCGCCGTCAAGAAGGCTGTACAGGCCGAGGTCCTTCCGGTCCACGGTTTTGCCGTCCGGTCGAAAAAGACCCTCGAGCGTATCCGTTTCGCCAGTGAAAAGGTGGGGGTTATCGTACTTACCGATCCGGATCATGCGGGACAGAAGATCCGGGATACCATTGAAAAGGCCGTTCCCAATGTGAAGCACGCCTATATTTCCCGGAAAGAGGGAACGAAAAAGGACAATATAGGCGTGGAGAACGCCAGTCCCGAGGCCATCCGGTCCGCCCTTGAAAAGGCCCGGTTCAAGCTGATGGAAAAGCGGAGTGAATTCTCACTGGCCGACCTGGACGGCTACGGCCTCTCCGGCGGGACCGGGTCCCGGGAAAAACGGGAGACCCTGGGTCAGATTCTCAGGATCGGTTACGGCAACGCCAAGCAGTTCACCGCCCGTCTGAACCACTACGGCATTACCCGCGATGAGCTGGAAGACGCTCTGGACTCTCTTGACAAATAAAAACAGCCCCTTACGGGGCTGTTACAATCAAAACTTTCTATTTTTTTAGTCTCAGAGGATTCTGGCCTTGTCGTTCTTCAGGATTTCCATCAGCTTTTCGGCGGGATTGCGGAACTTGCTTGTAAAGATCATGGCCGCGATGATGTAGGGTTTGAAGCTGGCTTCCTTGTACAGGGGAACCCGGTAACGGTCGAACACGCTGGCTTCTACTTCTCCCTCTTTGCAGCTGACTCCGGTAATATCGGCGGGCAGACAGTGCATATAAAGGGCTTCACCGTTCTTGGTGGTCTTCATCAGATCCTCGGTACACTCCCAGTCCTTGTGTTTGGCGTTCTGAGCCAGAAGCTCCTTCTCAAGGGCGGAGATTCCGTCGAAGTCTCCTGCACCGTAGAGGTCGGTTCTCTTTTCCATGGCGCTGAAAGGCGCCCAGCTCTTGGGATACACGATGTCCGCGTCCTTGAAGGCGTCGGCCATGGAGTTGGTCTTGGTAAAGGAGCCGCCGCTGGACTCGGCATTCCGTCTGGCCACCTCTTCCACTTCGGGCATAACTTCATAACCTTCCGGATGGGCCAAGGAGACTTCCATTCCGAAACGGGTCATCAGTCCGATGATTCCCTGGGGTACGGAAAGGGGTTTCCCGTAGGAGGGGGAGTAGGCCCAGCTCATGGCGATTTTCTTGCCCTTGAGGTTTTCAACTCCTCCGAAGTGATTGATCAGATGGAGGGCGTCGGCCATGCTCTGCGTGGGATGGTCAATATCGCACTGAAGGTTGACCAGAGTGGGGCGCTGTTCAAGGACTCCGTCTCTGTACCCCTCTTCCACGGCTTTCGCCACCTCTTTCATATAGGTATGGCCCTTACCGATGTACATATCGTCTCTGATACCGATGACATCTGCCATAAAGCTGATCATATTGGCCGTTTCACGGACGGTCTCACCGTGGGCGATCTGAGACTTTCCTTCATCCAGGTCCTGAACTTCCAGTCCCAGAAGGTTACAGGCACTGGCGTAACTGAAACGGGTTCTGGTGGAGTTATCCCTGAACAGGGATATTCCCAGACCGCTGTCGAAAACGCGTGAAGAGATATTGCTCTCTCTCATGCCTCTCAGGATCTCCGCTACCTCAAAGACTGAGGCGATCTCATCGTCCGTCTTGTCCCAGGTCAAAAGGAAATCATTCAAAAACATCTTTTCTGTCCGCAGACAGGACAGGTCTTTAATGCGCTCTTCAATACCGATTCTATCCATTGTTTACTCCTATGTCCTACCAGGTCTCCACGGGAGGCCTGGTGATTTTCTCGGATAAGGCCGGGGGCCTATCGTTACTAATTCTTATCTTCAGTTCTCATTAACAATATGCGTTCCAGAGGAATTCAGCACCGCATCTTTTAGATTATCGGGGCTGGTGATAATAACTTCCTTTCCGCCGCGATCCAGGAAGTCCAGGGCCGCCTTGATTTTCGGAGCCATGCTTCCGGGAGCGAAATGGCCCTCTTCCATATAGGCCCGGGCTTCGGAGGCTGTTATCCGGTTCAGTGTTTTCTGATCGGCCCTGCCGAAATTCAGACACACCTCTTTCACTCCTGTTGATATGATAAATATATCAGCTTTCAGCTCGTTGGACAGGAAGGCTGAGGCAAAATCTTTATCTATTACCGCATCAACTCCTTCCAGAATTCCCTCGCCGTCTTCCAGTACGGGGATCCCTCCGCCCCCAGCCGCCACAACACAGAAGTCGTTTTTCAGCAGAGACATGATGGCATCCAGTTCTATGATTCTCTGAGGCAGGGGAGAGGCTACGACTCTTCTGTATCCCCGGCCTGCATCCTCAACGAGGCTCCAATCGGGATAGGCGGACTTCAGCATTTCCGCCTCGTCCTTGTCGTAGAACTGACCTATGGGTTTGGCCGGTTTTGTGAAGGCGGGATCATCCCTGTCCACAAGAACCTGGGTTACCACAGTGGCGGCTTTAAGCTCCAGTTTTCTCTTTCTGAACTCATTGTCCAGAGCCTGCTGGATCTGATATCCGATGGCTCCCTGTGTATCTGCATCGCAGCTGACCAGGGGGACGGGGTGCATATGGGCCACCTCCCTCGCAATTTCGGAGCGCCTTAAGATAAAACCGACCTGAGGACCGTTTCCATGGGTGACTACAACCTTCATTCCCGTTTCGACTAGGTCGGCGATATGGGCCGCCGTCTGGCAGACTGCCTTATACTGGTCTTCAACTGTCATATGATCTTTATCGCTGATCAGGGAGTTTCCTCCCACAGCAATGATGGCTAATGGTCCGGGCATATTTATTACTCCTTTTTTTCTGTCAAGACTCCTCAAAGAGTCCTGGAGATTCAGTTGCATCCGGCCGAAGGGCCTTTATTGCTTTCCAGGATCCTCAAGAGGAGGTCTGGGGATTAAGGCAACAAGGTCCGGGAGCCTTCCATTTCATCCTTTTCTTAAAGGTGATTATAGGGTGATTTCAAAAAAATTAGCAAGAGTTATTAAAAAATTGTAAGAAAAGATCTTTGCTTTTTGGCAAAGATCTGTTTCACTGATATAATAGAGTCCCAACCAAGGAGTTTTTATGTCCTATTCCGAATCATCAGCCCTGCTTCAATCCTGTGTCCCTCTTGTTCAGGCGGTCGGTAAGACCCTGGGAGTGGGAGAGGTCATCCTTTATGATTTTCAGAAAGAACCGCCCGTACTGATCGCCAGAGAGGGCGGGATCACAAGCCGTGAACCCGGAACACCCGCCACTCAGCTTCTACAGGATATGGTGAGAGAGATGGAGGCCGACGGTGAAACCATGCGGGTCAACTATGAATCGGCTACAAAGTCGGGAAAGCCTTTGAAATCCACTACGGTTCTGATTCATGATCAGGGCGAGCTGCAGGGCGCTCTCTGTATGAATGTGGATATGAGCTCGGTGAACATGCTGCAGCATTTCATTGATCAGTTTGCGGGAAAGGAGAGACTCCGGGGGCATGATGAAATGCCTCAGAATACACAGGAGTTTCTGAATATTATGATCCGCAAGGGCATAGACTCCATAGGAAAGCCGGTCTGCTACTTTGATAAGAAAGACAATCTGGAGGTTGTTCGTTTTCTTAATGACAACCATATCTTTTCCATCAAAGGATCGACCGACAATCTGGCGGGAGAGCTGAATGTCAGCCGCTATACCATCTATAACTATATCGAAGAGGTGAAAAACAGCCAGACGGACTGATCACCAGGCTCTTCTTCCATACCCCTGCCCCTGCAATTTATTTGCGAACCATCCTCTGCGGGACTAAAATTATAAGCGTATACGTTTGAATAAACAGGAGGGGCTATGGGTATTCTGACGCGTCACAAGGAAAATCCTCTGATTACACCGGCGGATGTACGTCCCAGCGCACCCGGCTATCGTGTTCTGGGGGCTTTCAATCCGGCAGCCGTGGAATATAAGGGTGAGATCCTTCTGCTTCTGCGGGTCGCGGAGGCCTGTGTTCAGGAATCCGGTTATGTTTCCGTTCCCTATTACAATATTGAAGGAGATGAGAGCTCCCCCGCGGTTCTCCGGGTGAAAGAGGACGATCCCTCTCTTGTCCTCAAGGATACGCGGGGTGTTTTCTACAAAGGAACAGACTATCTTTCCACCCTCTCTCATTTGAGGCTGGCACGAAGCAGGGACGGTGTTCATTTCAAGGTGGATGACAAGCCTTTTATCTATCCTACCCTGGAAAGCGAAGCTTTCGGAGTTGAAGATGCCCGGATCACTCGCATCGGCGGCGAATACTGGATCAACTATACGGGAGTCTCCCGGGACGGATTCTGTACCATGCTGGCAGCGACTACGGATTTCCTCACCATCCACAAGAGGGGGATTATCTTTCCGCCCATGAATAAGGATGTGGCCCTCTTTTCAGAACCCTGCAGCGGTCGCTACTACTGTCTCAACCGGCCCAATAACGAGGGTTTCGGCCGTTCTTCCATCTGGATATCCCAGTCTCCCGATCTGATTCACTGGGGAGAGCACCGCTGTCTTCTCCGGCCCGAGAACAGCCGCCATGAAAGCATGAAAATTGGCGGAGGAGCCCCTCCGGTGAAGACGGACAGGGGCTGGCTGACCATCTATCACGGAAAGGGCGATCATCAGCGATACATTCTGAATACCCTGCTTCTGGACTCCGATCATCCTGAGAGGATCCTGGGAAAGGGAAGAACTCCCCTTCTGGAACCTGAAGAAGCTTATGAAACCGAGGGCTTTTTCGGCAATGTGGTTTTTTCGAACGGCATTGTCGTCAGACCGGCGAAGGACGGAGGAGAGGAGGCTTTTATCTATTACGGCGCCTCCGATGAGACAAGTTGTCTGGCCACGGCCGGCATTGAAGACCTCGTCTCCCATGCCATGGGCGAGGGGGGAAGGGTATGAGAATCGCCATGATTTCTACTTATCCTCCTATTGAGTGCGGTATCGCCACCTACAGTGAGAACCTGTGTGCGGCCTTTCCTTCCCATGAGGATGAGCTTGTTATCGTCAGTCAGCATGGTGCCAGGGGGGAGGGGGTCTTCCCGGTCTACAATGCGGCGGATGATAATATCGCGGCTGAAATCTTTCATATCCTTGGAAAGCTGACCCCCGATGTGGTTCATATTCAGCATGAGTTCGGTCTCTATGGCGAGCAGCACGGCATACAGGTCAACGAATTGATACTCAGGCTCCGTATGGCAGGGCTCCCTGTTATCGTCACTCTGCATACGGTCCGCTCCCCCATGCCCCGGGATGACAGAATCATCCTGAAGAATATCGTTCAGGACTGCAATGCCGTGATCGTCCACGAACCCTTTCAGAAGGAGATTCTGAAGGAGACTTTCGGTTCCGCCGATAACGTCAGGGTTATTCCCCACGGTATTCGTGATATCAAACCCGTCAAGGACGCCCGGAAGCTTATAGGAGCGGAAGGACGGAAGACCGCTCTCCTGGTAGGGTACTACCGTCCCTCCAAGCGTTTTGAAAAAATCATCCGTCTCTGGCCCCGGGTGGTGGAGCGCTGTCCCGACGCCCTGCTCGTTCTGGCCGGGAAGATGAGGAACATCGCTTCTTCTGACTACTACTGTGAGCTGATGAAAGAGGTGGATGCTTCGACCGTGAAGGACCATATTCTGGTGCTCCGCGGACAGTTTCCCCAGCACACCTTCGATACCATCATATCTTCTGCAGACTGTATGCTTCTCCCCTATGAGGCGGGCGCTCAGAGCGGAATCCTGTGCAATGCGGCGGCCTTTCATATCCCTGTTGTGACATCAAATCTGAAAAGTTTTGATGAGTGGAACAGGCTGAGCGGCGGGGGCCTGAGTGCGGGAACGGATGATGAGTTTGTGAGTCAGATCGTCCGGGTCCTAGAGGATAAATCTCTGAGAAACAGTCTGAAAAAGAATATTCGTAAATTCATCCCCCCTCTGTTCTGGGATCATGTGGCGGAACAGCACCGTGAAATCTACGAGGAAACTGTACGATGTCCCGTCATAAGTTCTCGCTACTTCTATGTCCCCGAAGAATAGGACGATTCTCCGGGGCTGACGCTCAGAGGTTCAGGATTCAGCTTTTCTTTCCCTTCTTCAGTTCTTCGAGGACTTCCTCCACCCTTACACGGGCGAAGCTTGAGAAGCTGTCGGACATGGCATAGGGAATCACCAGCCAGCCGTTGTGGATCAGGGAGCCGCAGCTGTACAGGACGTTGGGAACGTAACCGTTTCTCTCCTCGTTATCGGGGGTCATAAGGGGAGAGCTCAGAGTCCCTATCACCTTTGTCGGATCTTCCAGATCAAGCAGCATGGCCCCCAGGTTGTAGCTTCGTACCGGTCCCACGCCGTGGGTCAGCACAAGCCAGCCCTCTTCGGTCTTTATGGGAGAGCCGCAGTTCCCCAGTTGAATCAGTTCCCAGTCTTCATGAGGAATGGACAGAAGAACGGGATCCTCCCAGAGCTTCAGATTGTCCGAGAAAGCCACATAGATGTTCTCGTTATCCTGTCGGGTAAGCATGACGTATTTGCCTCCGATCTTTTCGGGGAAAATGGCCATACCCTTGTTTTTGGCCGCATTGCCGTGGAGAGAGGAGACCTTGAAATTGACAAAGTCTCGCGTTTCTATGAGCTGGGGCAGGATAGCGCTGCCGCTGTAGGCCGTATAGGTGGCGTAGTACATCCGGCGTCTCTCTTCCGGATCTTCAAAGCAGACGAAACGGGCGTCTTCGAGTCCCTTTTTTTCGCTTTCCGATACGGGAAAGATGACCCGGCTGGAAATCTCCGTATTGGGATGGAAAGACATGGAGTAGTTGGTGCTGGCCAGAAGGCTCATGGTGTCTATGACTCTGGTTTTGATTCTCTCTCGGCTGCCTTTTTCATAGCGGGCCAGGGCCTCATCCAGTTCGGGTTTCGAAAAATGATTAATCAGTTCGTCCAGTACCGCTGTGGCCTGACGGGCCAGCCCCGCTTCTTCCAGGGAGAGAAGATACTCCTCCTTGCTGTAGAGGGTGGACTTTCGTATGGTCGCCATCTCGATCCGACAGTTATTCTCTCCTATGGTAATGCTGCCGTCCTCGTGGACGATTCCCGGGCGGAAGACAATGGACGATATATGCCCCTCTCCGACGGCCCGGAAGCTGATGATCACCTGGAGTTCGTTCTCCATCATGCCGGTCTGTACCGGGTGGGGAACGATGGACGGGTTGAACAGGGCTGCCGATTCGACGCTGTATTCCATGGTAAAGTAGGCCCCTATCAGAAGTTTCTGCTGCAGTGTGGTTTCCCTGTCGACATAATGGCTGACCGTATTGTAGTTATCCTTGAAAATCCTCTCCACATCTCTGTGACGGTCCTTGAAGCTTTCACAGATCTCCTGCAGAAGGGTGTCGACCTGTTTGTCGCTTTTTTCCAGAAGCCTCTCCACAATCCTTTTTTCCCGATCGGGGTGGTTGATGGTGAAATTTTTGGCAATAACACGCCTGTAGTCAGGGACGAGTTTTGTATGGGTACGGATGATCTTCATAGTTTAGATTATAAACCAGGGTTTATAGATATGGTAATGAATTTTACCGGCTGAAATAAGAATCTTCCCAGCCTTGAGTTTCGGTCTTCGGAGGGGCTGAGTCATGGACTGTATAATGGATTTCTGTTTCGATTAACAAGGAAAACGCTTTGTGCTAATATTAGTGGATGGAGAGGCGGGACGCTTGATCAACCCTGAAATTGTTCTGACAGATTATATACCCATCGGGTCGGGTGAGTACCTGACGCCCGAATACGACCGTGCTCTCGGTCAGGCAGAGGTCTATCCCTGGTTCTGGGATCTGAATCTGGACAGACTGCTTCTGTCTCCCCACTCTCTTGATCTCCTCCCCCAGGCGGAAGAGGAGGGGCTCAGGCTCTTTTCTCTCGTGAACAAGGCCATGCTGCCCGGCGATATCAGACGATTCCACCGGATTCTGGCCTCTTCCCTTCGCGATGGAAAACTGGAAGAACAGAACTTCCGCATCCTCCATCCCGAGAGTGACAAGCCCGTCTGGATGTGTATCTCCGGCGATCTGATCAGAAAGGGGGCACGGCCCCTCGGTGTTCTGGGGCACATCAGAAATATAAGTATGTCCGTCAATCTCGAGGCTTCGGTGGAAGAGAGCCGTGATTTTCTGAATAATCTGATCAATCTGATTCCCCTTCCGATCTACTACAAGAATCCCCTGGGATATTATGAGTTTTTCAACTCCTCATTTGAAGCCTATATGGCCAGACCGGCCGAAAAAATCCTGGGTAAGTCCGTTTACAATCTCTATACGAGGGAGCAGGCCGAGCGATTTACGGCCGATGATATCTCCCTGATAGACAAAAAGGACTTTAAAGCCTATAAGGACCATATCCTCTTCCCCGACGGGGAGGAGAGGGATGTGGAAATCTATAAGATGCCCGACATGAGCCGGGAAGACGGTTCTGTGAAGGGGATTGCGGGTTGTATTCTTGATCTGACCGAACAGAAGAGGAGCTCACTCAGGATCAGAAGACTGAACGCCATTATGGAACTGGTCCTGGAGGTGAATCATGCGATTCTCTCCATCCCCGATATGGAGAGCCTTCTGGAGTATATTCTGAGTAAGATTCAAACCGTGATTCCCGGTGCCGACTGCGGATCCATATTGATCAATGAAGACGGCGTGTTGAGACTGAGCGCCGTATTCGGTTATCTGAAGAAGGGGATGAAGAAGTTCAAGCTACCCCTGGAATCCTCCTTCCCCTATGACAAAAAAGACGGAATCATCAAAAAAACGACCATTATCAACAATCCCACGGAGCTCCCTCCCCGCCCCGGTGCCCCGGAATTTCCGGAAACCGTATCCGGTGATATCATCCGCAGTCTGATCGCTACTCCCATTTTCAGAGACGGGGAGCTGCTGGGAATGTTCTCCCTGGACAGTCACAGGGAAAGCGCTTTCAACGGTGAAGATATAGAGGTTATGGACTATCTCAACGAGCAGCTGGCCCTTATCCTTGACCGGCAGGACCTGTATCAGAAGGTGCTGGGTCTCTCCCGCTTCGACAGTCTGACAGGTCTGAGCAACCGTCACTACTTCCAGGAGCAGGCGGATAACGCTCTGAAGCTGGCTGAGCGGAGAGGGGACGGCCTGATCGTGCTGCTGGCCGATCTGGACGGATTAAAAGCTGTGAACGATTTCTGGGGCCATGAGGCGGGGGATGCCATGATCACCTGCTTCAGTGATCTGATGCGAAAATCTTTCCGGGATTCGGATATCCTGGGCCGTCTGGGGGGGGATGAGTTTACAGGCCTTTTTCACGATACGACGAGCCATGATCTTCAGGAGCGTTTTGAAGAGTTCAGAAGCCGTCCTCCGCGATTCACTGTGAAAGGAGGCACGGCGGCCTGCCGCTTCAGCTATGGTCTGGCCGTTTTCCCCGCAGACGGCCGCAGTCTTAATACCCTTGTACGGGTGGCCGACGAGAGAATGTATCAGATGAAAGAGAAGAGCCGCTCCCGCAGGGGCAGGGTCACCCGGGAGTCCCTTCTGAATTCCTGATTCTGAAATCAGAAACAGCTTTTCCCGTACAATAGAAAAAGAACTCAGAACTCTCCTCTGACAGGCCTTCCGGATACGAGACCGTGGAGCCATGAAAAAACCGCCTCCCCGGGGAGGCGGCTCTAAACAGTTCCTTATCAGGGGATTACAGTTTGTAGGGCAGCATGGCGTAGAAGGCGCTGCAGATCACCAGGTCTTCGATCCGGTTTTTCTCGTTGGGGGCATGGGCCTCCTTCTCGTCTCCGGGACCGAAACCGATCATGGGGATCTTGTGACGGCCGCAGATGGCCACGCCGTTGGTGGAGAAGGTCCACTTGTCTACCACAGGTTCCTTGTCGAACAGGTCGCTGTGTGCGGCCACGCCGGCCTGGACGATCTTGTGATCCTCGTCGATCTTCCATGTGGGGAAGTAGAGTTCCTGACCGTAGTCGGTGTTCTTCCAGCCCCGTTTGGTGTAGTCGGGCATGGTTACGGACTCGGGCTCTTCGCCCAGGGCCTCTGTGATGTACTCTTTTACCTGGCTGATGGCCAGATCGGCGTCTTCGCCCCAGGTGAGGCGGCGGTCCAGGTAGAGCATGGCCTGGTCGGGAACGGCGCACTGAGAGGGGCCGTGAACGTCCATCTGGGAAACGACAATCGTTCCCTTGCCCAGGAAGTTCCCTTCATCAGGCTGGAGGTCGGCGTTAAGCTTCTCCATGGCCAGGGCGGCCTTGCTGGCTTTGTAGGCGGCGCTGACGCCCCGCTCGGGAGCCGAACCGTGGCTGGACACGCCCTTGATCTTCACTTCCATCTCCATTCTGCCTCTGTGGCCTCTGTAGAGACGGCAGCTGGTGGGCTCTGTGGAGACGGCGAAATCGGGAACCAGTTTCTCCTCTTCGATCAGGTATTTCCAGCACATGCCGTCGCAGTCTTCCTCCATAACGGTAAAGGTGAAGTAGACGGAGTAGTCCTTGTCGTATCCCAGGTCTTTCAGGATGCGTCCGGCCGTGATCATGGAGGCGGCGCCGCCCTTCTGGTCGGAAGTTCCCCGGCCCCAGACATAGGTGTCGTCGATCTCACCGGAGAAGGGATCCTTCTCCCAGGCAGCGGGATCGCCGATGGTTACGGTGTCGATATGAGCGTCGAAGGCGAGGATTCTGGGGCCGTTTCCGACTCTTCCCACGACAGATCCCAGGCCGTCGAAGCGGACTTCGTCAAAGCCCGCTTCCTCGCAGAGCTCCTTGATCTTGCGACATACAGCTTCCTCTTCGGAGCTGTAGGATTTGATCTTGACCATCTCCGACAGCAGTCTGGCGCTGTAGTCTCTGTACTCTTCCGCTTTGGCGCGGATTTCCTGTTCTATTCCCATGGTATCACTCCTGTTGTTTTGTTCTCGAATTTTATACGCCCTCAAGGTTTGATGGCGTTCATATTTTCCCAGAGCCGGGCTGCATTCTCCCGGGCTTCTGCGTAGATTTCGGTGGTGTCGAAGGGGAATTCTCTGTCTCTGAGTGCCACATTCCCGTTAATCACTACCGATCTGACGCTTACGGCAGACATGCCGAAAGCCATATGACCGGCGACGTTTTCCGCCTTCAGGGGGGTGGGAGGGGTGTAGTCCGAAAGGACAAGGTCCGCCTTGTATCCCTGTTCAATCCGGCCGAAACGGCTGTCGAAATTCCTCTCCAGGATGGTATTCCCGTTAGAGAGAATCTGCAGGAAGTCTCCGGGCCAGAGGGGGCCACCGGCATCGCGGTTCTTGAAAAAGGCGAACTTGAACTCCTCCCACATATCGCTTCCGATTCCGTCTGTCCCCAGGGCAGCGTTCTTCACATCGTCGATATGCAGCTGGCTGCCTACATTGTTGTTCATATTGGAACGGAAATTCACCACCAGAAAGCTGTTTCTCTCATCCAGAATACGTCGTTCCGCATCGGAGAAATAAAGGCCGTGGGCTATCAGTGCCTTGCTGTTCAGAAGACCGTGACGGTCCAGGCGGACCAGCAGATCTTCCCCATACTTATGATGGGAGTGGGACACGTCGTATTTATCTTCGGCGGCGTGAATATGGAATCCCCGGCCCGTCTCCTCTACGGCATCCCCCAGCATCTTCATTCCCTCTTCGGATACGGTGAAAGGGGCGTGGCCGCCTATATGGCACTCAAAAAGACCGGACCATCTGCCGGCGGCCTTTTCGGCGTCCAGCTCTTTTGCCATCCGGACGTTTTCAGCCGTACCGGCCTTCAGCTCATCTGTCCCGCCGTTGCGGTCGGTGGTCTCAAAACAGCTCATTCCTCTCAGGCCTGTCCGCTCAAAGGCCTCTTTCATTACACTGAGGGAGCCTTCTATAAAGGAGGGAGAGGCGTGGTGGTCTATGACCGCTGTCGTTCCGTTTTTAATGGCGTCCAAACAGCAGATTTCGCCGCTGGATTTCAGGATCTTTCTGTCTATCCCCCTATCCAGTCTCCACCAGAGGTTCTTCAGGGTAGAGATAAAGTCCGGAGAAGGAGGGATGTCCGCCAGGACGCCCCGGGAGAGTCCCGAGTAGAAGTGGTTGTGGCTGCACACCAGACCGGGATGGACGACGGCGCCCGCCGCATCCCAGACCTCATCGGCGCTCAGACCTTCGGCCGCACCGGGGCCGGCGGCGGCGATGGTATCGCCGTCAATCACGATGTCCCAGCCTGCGTTTACCGAGGGAGGGGCGAAGTTGACGACAGTCGCGTTTTTTATAATCAGCATATCGTTACTCCTCAACCGGGCCTGTATACCAGGCGTAGTCTGTCAGAACGGTCTTCAGAAGGGCGGCGCACTGCTCTCCTTCGGGACCTCCGGGAATCTTTCCGGACAAAGCCTTGCCGTCCCAGCTCAGGGTGCTGAGGGAGCCGTTCAGCCTCAGGGTGATCTCTCCGCCGGAGAGGATGAAACCGTCATTGGTTCCGTCGCTAAAGTCATCCATACGGCTGTAGACGGTAAATTTATCCTTGTAGGGCCTTCCATCCCAGGGACAGAAACGGGCGCAGTTGCCGCATTCATTGCAGTAGGCGTCCACATGGAGGATCTGGGTGGGCTGTCCGAAGAGTTGCGAATCAGCCTTGACCACTACATTGGCCCTGTTGGGACAGACGTCCACACATTTGTTACACACCGTATTGCACTGCAGGCAACGGTCGGCTTCCTGTTTGGCCCAGGAGGCGGTCTGGTCGATGAATTCCGCTTCGCTTCCGCTGTCGCGGAGTTCGGACTTCCTCTCCAGGAGTTCTGTCATTTCCGGCCCTTCCAGCTTCTCGGCGCTGATATCGTTCAAAACCACCGACTGGGCGGCCAGGATATGGTTCACCGCTTTCCGGGCGCTACCCGCGGCCCCGATGATGGAATCGGGCCCGGACTGGGCGTCGCCCACCAGGTAGACACCGGAGATTTCGGTCTCAAGAGTCTTCCGGTCTGCCTTGACCCAGCGTCCGTCCAGGGGAAGACCCATGGCAGACAGGACGTCGTTGTCCACGGTCTCGCCTATGGCGGTGATCAGGGTGTCTACGGGAAGGTTTTCGGTTTCATCGGTGGGCACGGGACGGCGTCTGCCCGATTCATCTCTCTCGCCCAGGGTCATGACCGTACAATCCAGGGTGCCGTCGCCCTTGAAGGCGGCGGGATTGCGCAGGAAGTGGAAGCTGATCCCCTCTTCCATGGCATCGTAATACTCTTCCCTGTCGGCGGGCATCTCTTTCAGGGTCCGTCGATAGACCACGTGAACCTCTTTGACCCCGGGGGTCCGGACGGCCGATCGGGCGGAGTCCATGGCGGTATTACCGGCTCCCACGACGATCACCCTTTCTCCCAGGTCGCAGCTTTCGGGATCGGTGCGGAACTTCTCCAGAAAGTCCAGAGAGGTCATCACCTTGCCTCCGGGGAGATCCAGGCGGTTGTTTCTCTCGGCCCCGATGGCGATCAGGATTTTATCATAGCCTTCGGACTTGAGTTTTTCGATGGTCATATCCGAAACGCCAAAGCGGAAATCCACTCCGTGCATCCGTATAAAGTCCATGTCTTTTTCGATCTGATCCACAGGCATGCGGAAGGAGGGGAGGGTGTGTGCGATCACGCCTCCGGGGCTCTCCTCTCTTTCGAATACGGTGACATCCATACCGCCCTTTCTCAGGAAGTAGGCTCCTGAAAGACCCGCGGGGCCTGCGCCGATAACCGCGGCCTTCCCTTTGAGTCTGGTGACGGGCTCGTTAAAGCGCTTCAGGTATTCGTCGAAGCCCTTCTGAGCCGCGATCTTCTTCATCTCTCTGATCTTGACGGTTCCCTCATAGTCCAGGCGGGTACAGTTGTAATGGCATTTGTGATCGCAGATCCAGCCCGTGATAAAGGGAAGGGGATTTTTGTTGTAGATCACCTCCAGGGCGTCGGCGTAGCGGCCCTGACCCACCAGTCTCAGGTATTCGGGAACGTCCTGATTTACGGCACAGGCCGCCTTACAGGGGGCTACGGCACAGTCGAAAAGAGGCAGCCCCTCTCCGGTGGAGATCACATCCGTTCCTCTCCAGTCCTTTTTGTACTCCGGAGCTTCCATGGCTTGTACCGCCAGGGATTCCAGAGCCTTGAGGTCAATGCCGTCGCGGTTCCAGTCCGTGCAGGAGGCGGCCCTGTCTATGGCCCGGCTCATCCGCCCGTAGCCGCCGGGTTTGAGCATCTCTGTGGCCATGGTGACCGGACGGATACCGCAGCTTAAAAGCTGTTCCATATTGAGAACCGAGGCTCCTCCGGAAAAGGATATGGGCAGCCTGGCGTCAAACTCGCGACTCAGTTTCAGGGCTACGTTGATGGAGATGGGGAAGAGGGCTCTTCCGGACATATACATCTCGTCGCCGGGCAGTTTGCCCTGATCGTTTACGGAACCCAGAGTGTTGGTAAGCTTAACGCCGAAGCTGAGCCCCTGCTTCTTCGCCAGGGCGATCAGACGGGTCAGCATGGCCACGGCGTCGGGGTACTGCAGGTCGTGTTCAAAACTCTCTCTTTTCAGCCCCACGTAATCGAAGCCCAGTTTGTCCAGAATGGAGCGAACCGTTTCAAAGCCCAGAAGTGTGGGGTTGAGTTTGACGAAGGTATGAATCTTTTTTTCCGTCAGCAGATAGACGGCGATCTTCTCGATCTCTTCGGGAGGACAGCCGTGCATGGTGCTCAGGGTCATGGAGCGGCAGAGCTGTCCGGAGATCCTGTCCGCAAGACCCTTCAGGCGGGGAGCCCTGTCCTCGAGTCCGGTTCCTTCCAGAAAGGCGGGATTTGAGGCCAGAGTTTCCAGTTCCTTCCTGTACTGCAGGAATGTCTCTTCAGCCGAGCTGTCCATCAGGCGGTTTATGAACTGATCCATCCGGGGAGTCTGAATCCCGGCCAGGTCGTAGCCCACGGACATGTTGAAGATGAATCTTTTCTCATCCTGATCTTCAAAGAGAGCCTGAAGCATATGGAGGAGAAACCAGGCCTTAAGGTATTCGTCATAGGCCTTGTCCAGGGTGTATTCGGTGGACCACTCTGTATTGAATCCTTCATCTTCGGCATCGATACAGGGCTTTTCAATTTCCAGGGTGTCCATAATCTGAACGGTTTTGAGTTCAAAAAAACGGGCTCCCGCCGCCCAGGAGGTGACGATGTTCTGGGCCAGCTGGGTGTGGGGACCGGCAGCAGGGCCTACGGGGGCATCGGCACTTTCGCCGAACAGTTCCATGGGAGCGTGTGAATTGCTTCTGACTCCCGAGTGGACGCGGTCGAAGCTGAAGATTCTGCCTGTTTCGGCATACTCTTCAAAAAGTCTGTTAACCAGTTCTCCGAAGGGAACCGGGCGCATAATATCGGTCATATCAGTTTCCTTTTTTCGGCTTGAGCCGGGACTGGTGGGAACCCCGGCCGCCTGCGACCGTAAAGCCGCAGGGCAGGGGATGTTTATCAGCTCTTGTCGATCATCTCGTTAAACTCGATGATAAGCTGGTCCATGGCATCGGCTTCGTTCATGGTGCTGTACCAGTAGTTGTCATGATCGTACCACTGAGCGTTAAGCTCATCCAGCTCACGCCCCTGCTGCTCGATCCAGGTAAAATACTTCAGGTTGTGGACAGCTTTTCTGTCGTAGTAGTTCAGTTCCTTGACGTGGTCGATGGTCTGACCCTGAAGCAGTTCCATATCCCGTTCGGCGTTGGCAGCGGTGTAGGCGCCTCTCTCGTCGGTCAGCTCCTGGAGACGGGAGCCGTAGAGTTCCAGAGAGTCGGTAGCGATGGTGACCACATAGTCTTTCTCTGTCAGTTCGTTGTACTTGGCAAATTTGATAGCCGCCAGTACATTGGCCACGCCTGAGATTCCCAGAAGATCCAGCTGATCAACCAGTTCTGAGGAGACGCCGGCCGCCTTCAGGGCGTCCCGGCCCTGAGGCTCGTTGAACAGACGCAGCAGTCTCATGGAGTGCTCGTCGTCGATGGCGGTGATAAAATCTGTATCCTTGCAGTCATGAACCCAGGGAACGTGCTTGTCGCCGATGCCTTCGATTCTGTGTCCTCCAAAACCGTTCTGGAGGAGGGTGGGGCACTGAAGGGCCTCAGCCACGTTGATCTTCATCTGGGGGAACTTCTTTTTCAGATAGTAACCGGCAGCCAGAGTTCCGCCGGAACCTGAGGAGGAGATGTAACCGGCCATCTTGTCCCCTTCCTTCATGTAGTAACCCAGAACTTCCTCAACGGCGGAACCGGTGACATTATAGTGCCACAGAGGGTTCCCCATCTCGTCAAACTGATTGAATATTCTCAGATCCTGGCCGGACTCTCTGAGCTCCCAGCATTTGTCGAAAATTTCTTTCACATTGGACTCGCATCCGGGAGTGGCGATGACTTCGCCGGCTACCTTCTGCAACCATTCGAATCTCTCCTGGCTCATTTCTTCGGGGAGGATGGCGATGGCCTCACAGGCCAGCAGGGAGGAGATATAGGCTCCGCCCCGGCAGTAGTTTCCGGTAGAGGGCCAAACGGCTTTGGTTTTCTGAGGGTCGAACTGACCGGTGACAAGACGGGGGGCCAGACAGCCATAGGTCGCCCCTACCTTATGAGCTCCCGTGGGGAACCACTTTCCTGTAATTACGACGACATTGGCCTTGCAGCCCGTCATTTCGGGGGGGAGGACGATATGGTTGACCTTGCCGTAGAGTCCGCCTGAGGTTTTGGCCTCGTTTTTCCATGTAATCCGGAACAGATTGACGGGATCCACATCCCAGAGGCCTGTGTTTTTAAGCTTGGCCTGGATTTCTTCGGGCACAAGCTCGGGATTCTTCATCATGGCATAGGTGGGGAGTTTGATTCCCTTGGCCTTGCAGTATGCCGCCGTTTCTTTTCTCATTGCTTCATTTACGTTTAAATCAATCATCATTTAACCCCTTATCTCTTCAATTTTGCTTATGGTCTGCTCGGGCATCTGAATTCCTTTCAGTGCCGTCGCCGTATCTTTTAATCCGCTTCCCGTGGCCAGTACGACCACCTTTTCGTCTCTGCCGATCTCTTCTCTGCACTTGAGCAGTCCCGCCCAGGCTGCGGCGCCGGCGGGTTCTGTGAACAGTCCCGAGCGTGAGGAGAGATGAGCCTGTGCTTCGATAATCGCCTCGTCACTGACGCAGACTGTATCACCTCCGTACTGCTGAAGGTAGCGCAGGGCCGTATAACCGTTTCTGGGGATATCCACGGAGATGGAGTCGGCTACGGTCGTACTGGACTGACAGTCGAAGCTTCCGCTTTTCAAAGCTCTGTGAAGGGCATTGCTTCCTTCCGCCTGTACAGCCGTAATCCGGGGCATCTTTTTTATCAGACCGAACTGGAGCAGGTCTTTAAAACCCTTGTAGACTCCCCCCAGAATACATCCGTCGCCGGTGGGGACAAACACCCTGTCCGGGGCCTGATCACCCATCTGCAGGAATATTTCCAGAGATACGGTTTTCTTTCCTTCCATGGTCATGGGGTTCCAGGCTGTATTCCTGTTCATCCCGCCGAAAGCATCAGAATACTCCAGGGAAAGCTCGTAGGCCATGTCATAGTTACCTGCGACCTTATAGACCGTGGCACCGTACTGCAGAGCCTGTATCATCTTGGCGGGAGGAGCCGCCTCGGGAAGAAACAGAACAATCTTCTGTCCTGCCGCCGCTCCGATACCGGCCATGGAGGAGCCTGCATTGCCGGTGGATGCCAGGACAATGGTATCAATACCGTGCTGTGCGGCAAAAGCCGAAACCAGAACGGATGCTCTGTCCTTGAAGGAGCCTGTGGGATTCCCTCCGTCATTCATAATAAAGAGGCCGGGAAGTCCCAGTTCCTCTTTCAGGCGGGTAGGCTGCCAGAGTCTGCCCAATCTTTCGGGAACAGGGGGGAAGAACTCTCCAGGCACCGGAAGTATATCGCCGAGGCGGAACTTGCGGTCGGTCAGACTGCCGTCGAGGGCTACCTCAAGTACGCCTCTCAAGGGTTCGTCGTCTTTCTGTTCGCGGCTGCAGGAGGGACAGGTCGTTAAACCGGGATCCAGATCGTAGGTCGTCCCGCATTCGCTGCATCTATAACTGAATTTCATAGGCCATCCTTAGGTACTGACTAACTGATCAGTTAAAAACTGAAATACCTTTGTTGAACACTATTGTAGCAGGTTCTGACGGAAGGAAAAGGGGGATTACTGAATTTTTTGTAAAAATTACAATATTTTTGTAAGTCGCCTCTTTTTCATTCAAAAATGAAGGAAATCGAGGGGGAGGCCGATTCAAAATACTTTACAAATGTCTCTGCCTTCCTGATAATGGGGCAGATGCCCTCCTGTTTTGTGTTCTGTCTCCGGGACGGTCGTTGGCCTTGCGGAGATGGAGGGTGTCTTTTAAAGCCTTGAAATCAAAGGCTTATCGGAATACAATAATCCTCAGAGTTTGATAAGCTCATATCTGACAATACTGATTATACCGTCTCCTCAGTTGAGAAGGAGAGGTATACTACTGGAAATAAATAAACTGCAATGCTGATACGTTATGGAAAAAACAGTAAGGGCCGGTTGGTAAAACAGGCAAAGGTCTATACTCTGGATGAACACGGCATAAGTCGTAAGTCTCTTGACAGAGATGCCGTGAAGGTAACAGAGCGTCTGCGCTCATCCGGTTATCAGGCTTATATTGTGGGAGGAGCCGTCCGGGACCTCCTTATCGGAAAAACACCAAAAGATTATGATATCGCCACCGATGCCTATCCTTCCCGGGTGAGAAAGATCTTCAGAAATTCCAGAGTCATCGGAAAACGCTTCCGTCTGGTTCATGTCTATTTCTCCAATAACAAAATCCTGGAAGTGGCCACATTTCGTTCTTTGAACGGAAAGGACGGAGAGAATGTCTATGGAACCCTTGATGAGGATGCGAAAAGACGGGATTTTACTCTGAACGCCCTCTACTATTCCCCTCGGGAAGAGCAGATTATCGATTATCATGACGGTGTCCGTGATATAAGAGGCGGCAAACTGCGTTCCGTGATCCCTCTGGATACGAGTTTCAAAGAGGATCCCGTCCGTATGCTGAGGGCTGTAAAGTACTCTGTGATGACCGGAGCCCGCATCCCCATGAACCTGGGCAGGGCCATTAAAAGAGATGCTCCTCTGCTGGCGGACTGTTCGGTCTCCCGGATGTCCGAGGAAATTTTCAAAATACTTCAATCCGGATATGCCGCCGATATTATCCGACGGGCCGAAAAACTATCGGTCTTCGGGCAGCTTCTTCCCCGTTTTTATGATGCCCTGAACCGCAGGGGCGGCGAGGGGAAGGATTATGCCCTCCGCTTTTACAGGGATCTGGAAAAACTGGACCATTATGTGCGGAGCGAGGGGGATGAAAAAAAACGCGGAACCATGCTCTACTACCTCTGCCGTACCCTGCTGGAGAGCGAAGGGGCTCTCAAGGGCGGACGAGAGACTCAGTTCTCCGATCTTGTAAATACGACAAAAGAGATTTTAAGGCCCATGATCGCTCCCAACAGGGATGTGATGGAAGCGGTCAAGATGATTTTTAAAGAGAATAAATGGAAGATGCCCCGCAGAAAATCATCCTTTTCCGCGGACGCTGCCAAAAGCGGAAAAAGCCGTTCCTCCAGAAGACGCCGATCCTCTTCAAAGAAGAGTTCCCCCTCCTCCGGAAAAAAGAGCGATCCAAAGGAAGAACAGGTCGTCTAGACTTTCCCCACCTTTGTTACATCTGTTTTTTTCTTTCTCTTTGAGACTTTGGAGATCTCGATGATCACCTCTTCTATAAGGATTCCCGTAAAACGTTCCACCTTGTCCAGGACATAGGCCTGCAGATCGTGCAGGCTGCCTCCCAGCTGGCGTCCGTAACCGGCATCTATGTAGACCTTGATTTTGTAACCGCGCCGTTCTCTCTTGACCGATATCTTGATAACCTTGATTTCACAGTCATATTCGTCTATGCAGTGGAGGATCATCTGGCTGAGGGCCGCTTCGGAAATTCTGACCGTACCCCGTTTCTTCTTATCCGCAAACTGAGGCGTCACGACAGCTTTCTCAAAAATCTGGGTTTCCTTCTTCAGCCCGAAGTTGAAGCTCTTATGGAACAGAATCTTGATGGAGTCGGACAGAATATGTGAGTAGTCGGTTTTGACCTCGATGGAAGGGACAGGAATGATATGTTTCCCCTCGGTGTAGCGGGACTGTATCGCCTTGTCTATCTCCTCTCTGCTGGCAATGTCCTCTATGCGGATGACCTTCTGAGGCATGGGAAGTCCAAGGCGCTGGGCCATTTTGCACACCATTTTCTCAGAGGTCCCTATGAGGAGAATCTTTCTGACTTTCTCCTTTTTCAGGGTTTCCCGAACCTCCAGCCTGTGGGAGGGATCGTCAAAGAGCGCCGTTTTAATAGCGCCCATGTAAAGCTTTTCTTTTTTGGCCGACTTCCCGGCTACAATGCGGTTGTCATTGATCAGCAGGCCGTCGTCAATCATATAGGGGATGTTGTATTTCTCCGCCAGCAGGCGGGCTCTGAAGCTTTTTCCCGTCCCGCTTTTACCCACAAGAGCGTACACGCTGACTCCTCCCAGAGCGGTAAAAACAGAACCCAGGATCTTTTTCATTTTATCAGTACCGGAACTCATAACCCTTAATATAATAGATACCCGCTCCATGGTAAATGAAAAATGATTTTCTCTGACTCCCTTTCTTTATTTCGATTATTGACAAAGGGGTTGGTAAATCGGAGAATTGTTCAGATGAATTCAACGCTGCTGACTCGTTCCGGAAACAGCTTGTCCGGGCCCTTTCCCGGGAAACCTGCGGTCAGGGTTTCAGGACTCCTTTTTATTATCCTGGGGTCTGCTTCCCTGATCATGCTGTTTTCCTTCTGGTCCTATAAGGGCCGGTTCTGGGCGAACTGGTATCCACTAATGATCTCTGCCTCATATATAAATGAGGATCTGGAATCCTTTTTGTCGGATCTTTCCGGAGGAGAGATGATCAGTGAATCCAACAGTTTTTTAGAGTATAACGGGTTCGGGGAGACCGAACTCATTCGAGTCAGTGAGCTGGGGACGGAAAAGGGGCTTTATGTCGATGACCCGCGCCTTGATCCCTATATGGCAGGAAGCTCCTCATTTTTCAGGCAGGATGGATACGGCATTTACTATCTGCCTGCCGACCAGTCACCCTTTGCCTATGAGCAGCAGTTAAGAAAGTCCTTTCCGGTTCCGGCATCCGAGTGGCAGCTCCCGGATTTTTCCTTCTCAAGAATACCGGTTCTCCTTTTTGCGGGAATTATCATTCTGCTCTGTGCAGGGAGTCTTCGCTTCTGTATTCCCGCCGCCGGCTTTCTCGCGCTGGGTTTTTTTGTATTTTCTTCCGGAGATAATCATCTTCTTATCATTCTGGTATTGGCTGCTCTGCCTGTCCGTTATATGATAGACGGAGCGAATCCGTTTTTCTGGGCTATGTTTCTGCCGCCCCTGATCCTGGGACGGGTGATTTCAATCCTTGATTTGCGTTATACTGCGGCTCTGGTCGCTCTGGGATGCCTCTCTTTCGGAGTCTCTCTGGCGTTACCGCCTCTAAGAGCTTTTTTGCCGGAACGAGTCCGGGCGGGAAGAAAAGAAGCGGGGAGAGATCATGTCCTTTTTCAGCCCGTACCCCTCACGGGGACGATTGAGAAAGACAAGGGGAAAAGGAGCCGCCCCACTCTGACATTGGCGGTAGCCGCCTTGTCGCTTCTCCTGCTGGTGCTTAGCGCTCAAAAGGAGATCTTTCTTCCTGCGGGGATTCCCGCAGCAGAATCGACCGGCCTTGACTGGGAGTTTGACTCTCTGGCCGCAGCGGACGGGATTTCAGATTTTCCGGGCGTGTGCGCCTACTTCAGGCACAGGGCTTATCAGGATTCGTTTATATACGATGGGGACTATGGTCTTCCCCGGCCCGGGTCGGCACTGAGTGTTGATGATTTCACTTTTGAGGATGGAGTTGTCATTAGCCGTCCCCGGATTGTCCTCAATTTTGATAGTAACTGGTTCCGCAGCACTCTGCTCCATATGAGGGAGTCGGGATCGGGACGTTTGACCGGTAGTGAGGAGTTTATTCCTTCAGTTGTGAAGAGACGCTCCTATCTTTATGGACACTCAACAGGCATTCTGCTGTGCTCAGCGTTATGTCTGTTATTGAATTTATATATCCGGATCTTCGGTATGCACCCGGGGCGCCACGGGCGGTCCGACCGTTTTTCCGCGAAATTCGTATTTAGGAGGAAACAACAGGCAGCATGAGTCGTTTCAATACATTCCCCAAGGGTGGTATCCATCCGACGGATTACAAAGAAGCCACCTGTAATAAAGAAATACAGAATGCAAGTCTGGCCGGCACTGTGACCGTAGCTCTGTCACAGCACATAGGCGCGCCCTGTGAATGTCTGGTCAAAAAGGGTGATATGGTAGAAGAGGAGCAGCTGATCGGCAAGTCCGGCGGCTTCGTATCCGCTAATATCCATTCCCCCGTTCCCGGAGAGGTCAAGGAGATCAAAAAGATCTTCCTTCCCAACGGAATCGCCGTCGATGCCGTGGTCATCGAGATGCAGGGCGAGTTCAAGAGACTTGGAAAAGAGAGCGGCAGCACAGACTGGAGCAGCATGGACAATGAACAGATCATTGCCAAGATCTCCGAGATGGGCATTGTAGGGCAGGGAGGGGCGACTTTCCCCACCCATGTCAAACTGACCCTTCCCAAGGGCAAAAGCTGTGAAACCTTTATCGTCAATGCGGTTGAATGCGAGCCCTATCTGACCGCCGACCATCGAATTATGCTTGAGAAGGGAGAGGAGATTCTGGAAGGTATCCGTATCATTCAGAAACTTCTGAGCCCTCTTAAGACCGTTGTGGGTATCGAGGCCAACAAGATGGATGCGGTAGAGCATCTTCAGAAACTCAGCACTGACAAGGGGCTGGACGTTGAGATCATGCCCCTGGCTGTGAAGTATCCCCAGGGCGCTGAAAAAAACCTGATCAAGGCGGTCACCGGCAGAGAAGTCCCCTCGGGCAAGCTTCCCCTTGAAGTCGGTGTCATCAACGCCAATGTGGGAACCTGTCTTTCCATCTATGAGGCCGTGGTTCTGAACAAGCCGGTCGTGGAGAGGGTCGTCACCGTTTCAGGCGGCGCCATAATGAATCCTTCCAACCTGAAGGCCAGAGTGGGTACCAGCTTCCGGACTCTGATAGAGGACTGCGGAGGCTTTTCCGAGGAACCTGCCAAGATCATCGCCGGCGGTCCCATGATGGGATTCACGGTTTATGATCTGGACACTCCCGTGACCAAGGGGACCAGCGGAATCCTGGCGCTGACCGCGGCAGAAATCAAGGCGGCCAGACCGACGGCCTGTCTTTCCTGCGGGCGATGTATCTCGGCCTGTCCCATGGGACTGAATCCTACGAAAATTTTTAAATATGTTGATTTTAATATGACCGATGAGGCCATGGGAGCCGGTCTGATGGATTGTGTGGAATGCGGTTCCTGCTCCTTCATGTGTCCGGCGCATATCCCCCTTGTTCAGGGATTCCGGGCCGGAAAAAAGGTCGTTCGGAAAAACAATATGAAGAAGGCGGGTAAATGAAAGACAAGCTTCTAGTCACAAGCTCTCCTCAGTTTCATCATTCTCAGAGCACCCGTTCCATCATGTGGACCGTGTCTCTGTGTCTGCTTCCTGCAGGAATCTGGGGAATCTATATATTCGGAATAAGGGCTCTTGTCGTCACCCTGGCTGCTGTTGTCGCGGCTGTGGCCACGGAGTTCCTTCTGGGTCTTATCAGAGATGAAAACACCATTTCCGACGGCAGTGCCGTTCTTACGGGACTGCTCATTGGTTTTAATATGCCCCCTGCGGTGCCCCTTTATGTGGTTGTTATCGCATCTATATTTGCCATAGCCGTGGTCAAGTGGACTTTCGGCGGCCTGGGAGCCAACTGGATGAATCCTGCCCTTGCGGGACGTGTTTTCGTTTTCTTCTCATGGACCGGAGGAATGACCACATGGACTCTTCCCAACAGTGGAGGAGTCGATGCCGTTACCGGTCCCACACCTCTGGGGTCTATCAAGACAGGCCTTTCCGCCATAGGGGAGGGAATCAACGGTCCCCTGGATCTGCTCTCCGCCGAGGGAGTTCCCGTATCCTATATGGATCTCTTTATGGGCCGGATTCCCGGCTGTATCGGAGAGGTTTCAGCCCTCCTTTTGATCATCGGCGGCCTTTACCTGCTGATCCGGAAGATCGCCAACTGGGAAATCGTGGTCTCCTATCTGGGAAGCTTCGCCCTTCTGGTATGGCTTTTCGGCGGATTCCGCTATGGTCAGGGGATGTTTTCAGGGGATGTCCTGTTTCACCTCTTTTCCGGAGGCCTGATGCTGGGAGTCTTCTTCATGGCTACCGATATGGTTACCTCTCCCCTTACATCCAAAGGAATGATCGTCTACGGTCTGGGATGCGGTTTTATGACCTATCTGCTCCGTTTTTTCGGTTCCGTTCCCGAAGGGGTTTCCCTGGCCATCATCTTTATGAACATCTTTGTTCCTCTCATCAACAGAGCCTTTCAGCCTGAGAAATTCGGACTAGTCAAAGAGGAGGAAGCGAAATGACGGCAACCATGGAAAAAGCCGGTAAACTGGCTCTTATCTGCGCTATCTCTGCGCTTCTTCTCGGTGTGATCAACTCCATGACCGAGCCCGTTATCGCTGCCCGTAAGGCCGCGGAACTGAAGGCCGCTCTTTCGTCTCTTCTGGAAGAGGGTACTCCCGGCGCCCGAGAGGATCTGACGGACTCTCCCGTGATCCTCTCCCGTTATCCCGTAGAGGGAGCGGAGGCCTGGATCCTGGACATGAACGGCAAAGGCTACGGCGGTGACATGAAGGTTCTGGCCTCCTACAGGGCGGACGGTTCCATCATAGATGTTGTTCTTATGGATAACGCTGAAACACCCGGTCTCGGTAAAAAGGCCGAAAATCCCGCCTACATGGACAAGTTCAGAGGAACCGGCGGAGCGACTCCCGTTCCTGTCAGCAAGGACGCTCTCGAGTCCCCCGATTCCGTATCGGGCGCCACCATTACCTTTATGGGTATCGCCACTCCTCTGGCCGAAGGTTCAGCCTATGTACAATCTCTGGGAGGCAAGTAAATGAGTACTCTTACCAAAGGAATTATCCGGGAAAACCCGATATTCATTCTGATGCTGGGACTCTGTCCCTCACTGGCTGTCTCCACCCAGGTTATCAATGCCCTGGGTATGAGCGCCGGAACCATCTTTGTACTGATCGGTTCCAATATTATGGTTTCTCTTCTCAAGGACTTTATTCCCGATGAGATTCATATCCCCGCCTATATCGTTATTATCGCGACCTTCGTTACCCTGGTCGACCTGCTGATGCAGGCCTATGCTCCGGGACTCTCCAAGAGCCTGGGTGTCTTCGTCCAGCTGATCGTCGTTAACTGTATTATCCTGGGCCGTGCCGAAGCCTTCGCCAGTAAGAATAATGTCAAGGACTCCATTATGGACGCCCTGAGCATGGGGCTGGGATTTTTCTTCGGCCTGACCCTGATCTCTCTGATCAGAGAGGTTTTCGGCGCCGGTACCATTACCCTCTTTCCCATGGGAAGCTTTGACGGTGTGATTGAGATTCCCGGTCTTGTGAATGCTCCTGTACGGATCATCTCCCTTTCAGCAGGGGCTCTGCTTGTTGTGGGGTATCTGAAGGGCATGTTCAACTGGCTCAGCAGCAGACCGGTCAAGGAGGCCGCCTGATTATGAGTTATATTGCAATTATCATAACCTATGTCTTTATCAGTAACCTGATCCTGTCGCAGTTTCTGGGACTTTGTCCTTTTATCGGTGTTTCCAAGAATGTGGAATCCGCCGTGGGAATGGGATTTGCCGTTACCTTTGTTATGTCCATAGCCTCTCTGGTGACATGGGCTCTCTACTACTTTCTTCTTCAGCCCCTGGGGCTGGCCTATCTGCAGACGATCGTCTTTATTCTGACCATCGCCTCACTGGTTCAGCTGGTTGAAATGGTCGTTCAGAAATACTCTCCCGCCCTCTACAAGGCTCTGGGTATCTATCTTCCCCTGATCACAACCAACTGTGCGGTCATGGGTATCGCTCTGATCAATGTAAAGAGCGGCTACAACATTCTGGAAAGCTTTACCGCCGGAATCGCCGCCGGTATGGGTTTTCTTCTGGCCATCCTTCTGATGTCCGCCATTCGGGTTCAGATGGAAACGGAAAAGGTTCCCCGTTATCTCAAAGGCGCTCCCATTGCTTTTATCAGCGGGGGGCTGATGGCCATGGCATTTATGGCCTTTGATAAAGCTCTGTTGAACAATCTGGTAGGTTAAAATATATGGACGAAGTAATGAGAATATTCTGGGGTTTCCTGTCTACCGTTCTATTCGGGGGACTCCTCGGACTGGGACTGGCAGTCGCTTCCAGAAAACTGAAGGTCGAAAAGGACGAAACCGTGGAAGCTCTGGAAGGGGTTATGCCCGGTTTGAACTGCGGTTCCTGCGGTTATGCCGGATGTTCGGGCTATGCCGAGGCTCTGGCGGCCGGTGACGATGAGGATGCTACCAAGTGTAAGCCCGGTGGGGCGCCGACTCTGGAAGGGATCGGCAAGGTCATGGGGATAGAGGTCGATACCAACGCCAAGCGTATGGTCGCCCGTGTTCACTGTATCGGCACAAGCGATGTGGCCGAGCGCAGTTTCAACTACAAGGGACTGACCGACTGTAACGCCGCGACGGTCCTTTACAGCGGAGACAAAGCTTGTAAATACGGATGCCTGGGACTGGGAAGCTGTATGAACGTCTGTCCTGTCGGCGCCATCAAAAAAACCGATAACGGTCTTGTTGAGGTCGATCAGGATTCCTGTATCTCCTGCGGCAAGTGTGTGGATATCTGCCCCACCGGTGTCATGCGGATGATTCCCGAGGATGCCGACTATATTGTGGCCTGTAATTCCAGAGATAAGGGCAAGGCTACCAAGGCGGCTTGTAAAGTCGGATGCATCGGCTGCAGGATCTGTGAGAAAAAATTTCCGGAAGCCGGTTATAAAATTGAGGAAAATTTGTCATTCTTGGGGTATGATAGTATTGGTCCGGGCAGAGCGGAAGCCGCTGAGAAGTGTCCGTCCAAATGTATAATACCCAATAGAGAAGAGAAAGAAGAAACATCCAGTGCCGGCTGATTTGCAGGTCTTCTGTATGTGGACTTCCTAAATGAAAAAAATAAAGCTGGTTTTCGGAACACACAGTACACAGCCTCTCGATCTTCCCGAGTCTTTCTACGAAGATGCGTATCAAAAGGCCTATAAGCCTTTTCTGACGGCGGTGTACAATTTTCCGGAGCTGGCTTTGACCCTCCATTATTCGGGACCTCTGCTTTCATGGCTGGAACGGAGGCATCCCGAGTTTATAACCGTTATCCGTGAGATGGTGGAGCGTAAACAGGTGGAGCTTATCGGAGGGGGGTACTACGAACCCATCCAACCTCTGATTCATCCTTCGGACAGGGTGGGACAGATCGAAATGATGACCACCTATCTGAGGAAAAATTTCGGACGTCGTTCCAAGGGATTCTGGCTGGCTCGGCAGATCTGGGACAACCAGATGGCCTATACCCTGAAAAGCTGCGGTATGGAATACACGTTTATGGATGAGAAGCGCTTTACCGAAGCAGGTATCCGGCCCGAACGACTTTTTCATCCCGTTCTTACCGAAGATCAGGGCAAGAGCGTTCAGGTATTTCCCATCTGTCGGCAGATCAGTAATCTTCTGTTCAAGGAAAAGCCCATCCGTGTGATTGAGGCTATCGCCAGCCTGACCGAGACCCTTGACGCCGGCAGTGTCCTTTCTCTCATGATGCCCGGTGAAGCGATGGGGCTGGAAAACGGCGGGGATATAATGAGCTGCGATGTCGCCTGGCTGGAGGAGTTCTTCAATCTGCTTGAACAGAGGCGGGACTTTATCGAGACTGTTCTGCCCGGACGCATGCTGCGCCATCCCATTCCTCTTGATAAACGTTACTTTCCCACATCCAGTTTTGCCGATCTTATGGAATGGCGGAGAGAGAGTTATACTCCCTATCCCGGTGAGAATGCCGGGAACTGCAACTACAGGCATTTTCTCACTGTGTATCCCGAGAGCAATCTTCTTTACTCTAAAATGATGTACACCCAGATTCTGACAAATCAGGTCCGTGGTGATAAATACAGAAAGAAAGCTTCCAAGGAAGAGCTCTGGAAGGGACAGAACCACAGTCCCTTCTGGCATGGCCCCAGACGGGGGATCTACAATATACAGCTGCGCCACAGTGCCTATCGATTTCTTATAGAGGCGGAGAAAACAACCCGGGAGAAAGGCATATTTATCCCGGCTCTTATGCCCATGGACTTTGATATGGACGGTATGCAGGAGTATCTGTATCAGGGACACAGTCTGAATGCCTACTGCCATCTCAAGGGCGGTTCTCTGATAGAACTGGACTATCTGCCTTCCAGCTGGAACTATCTCAATACCCTCTGCCGCCACCGCGACGGAACAGGAAATGGAAACAAGAGAGACAGTTATCTGAGAAAAGCCTTTCATGATCATTTCCTGGGTGACGTCGATCTTGATTCCTTCAGGAAGGGGGATTACGAGGAGGAGGGAGACTTCCTTGGCGGATATTATGATGTTCAGACCCATAACCGAGAGAAGCATATCCTCGCACTGACCCGCAACGGTTCGGTTGATAAAAAGGGCAGGAAGCAGCCCGTCCGTATCCGCAAACAGTACGATTTCAAGCGCAACGGCCTGGAACTGCAGTACGATATTACCAATACGGGTTATGAAAAGATTAATCTGAAATTCGGTTCCGAGATCAATTTTTCTCTCCCCGATCCGGCGGTAAGTGAATCAAAGTTGTTTGCTGTCAATGAGGGTGGGGATATGAGTGAGATTGACGGACCGGCAGCAGAAATTCGGGATGTGAAGATCATACAGGTACAGGATCTGATGAATAATACCTCCATCCAGATGGAGTACAGCACCAAACCGGAGCGCTGCTGGTGTCTCCCTCTTGAGACCCCCTACAAGGGGAGAACGGAGGAGGCTCTGCTGTATCAGGGGACAACTCTTCTTCCCCAGTGGAGCATTACCCTCTTTCCCGGCGAAAGCTGGACGGTCGAACTGAGCCTGAAGGTGGGAAAAAGCAGCGGTAAGGCTTTCGCCTGATACAGAGCCGGACTCAACGGGTTCAACCCCGTCCGGAAAGCCTGAGAGTTACTCCAGATTACGGCTTCTGCTGATCCTCAGGCGCTGTTCAAATATATTGTAGAGCCATCTTCCCGATTCGCTGTAGTACCCGTCCCTGGCGGATAAAAAATCCATAAACGCATATTCCAGATCTCCCAGGAAGTATCGGGCCTGTCCTCTGTAGAACAACAATCTGTTTCTTATCTCCCGGTCAAAGCTGTTTTTCAGCTGTTCATCGCTTTGTTCCAGCAGGGCTTTCCAGTCCTCGAGGACAATGATCTCCTCCACCCAGGCTGTTTCAGGGGGCGATTCGACCGCCTTGTCCACCGGCAGGAGTTCGGGGCGCATCCATAAAGGGGTATGAACGGATTTGCCGAAGTTCAGTTCCGCCAGGGCTGCTTCCGTTTCCGGTTCCAAGGCGATGACGGTACGGGGCAGACCGGGATCGGGCAGCTTTTTTCCCCTTTCAATATCCAGCTCCATATTCAGCATGGGGAGGGGTATGTGGCTGCTGGCAAAAAGGAAACTGTGAGCCTCCTCTGGATTCCACTGCTCCATGGGAATACTGACCGGCGCCGGAGTAACGCTTCCGTCATACAGAAGGATGGTGCTCCCCGATTCATAGAGGGCCTTATCCACAAGGGCATAGTAGAAGGGAATACCGGGAACAACGTGGTCTCTTATTTCTATCCTCTCACCCTTGAAGATTCTGACCCTGGCGGCATCCTTCAGGTCTTCCCTCTTTAAAAGGGGATCGGTGCTTCTGAACAGTATAAGGGAGCGTTCGGAATCGCTGGCCGCTGCTGTAATAAGAAGGTTCTGGGATTCAGGAACCACAAGAAGATCCGATATCCTGGCCGCTTTTTTCTCCTGAATAACGGCTTTTTCGGCAGAGACCGCCTTCATGTTCATATTTCTGTAGGGAATAAAGACATCGAAAAGCTGCCCTTCCTCTTCTGCTAGAATAAGGAAGTAACGGGGATTGGAGTCTCCCGGTTCATAGAGATAGTGTTCCGCTCCCCTTTCGACCGTGGCAATACGTCTGCTGTGGGGAAAGTTCTCGTCATCAAAAGGCTGCCAGGATTCATAGATATGATAAAGCGGATCTGAAAGATTGCGGGCATCCTTCCAGCTCAGAACGATAGCGGTTCCCCGGGTCTCTGCTTTTATCCTTGAGACAAAGGGGGCATAGACCTCTTTATCGGCAGTATCGGAAGTCTGGGCCGTCATGAGACAGGGGAATATCAGGATTTGAATCAGTGTTAAATATAGGGCTGTCTTTTTCATAGTTCTCTCTACATCAATCATCGGCATCCTCAGGCAAAAGCCGTACAAAAAAGAATGAGCGCCGTTGACCCCGCAACGGGCTGCCTTTAAGATAAAACTATGAAGTTTACTCAGAAGGGCCTGGATGCCTACCGTAACGAAAGCCGCAGAGATCTCAAGCAAAAAGATGAGAAACCGGAGCTCGTGTCAGACAACGATGTGAAGCCGCCTCTGCCTGAGGAACGGCCCGTGCAGGACGGACTTATCAAAACCGGCGGAGCCGATGATCCGGGATCGTTGTCTCCGCGTGGCAGATCACAGGCTGCGGGTCTTCTGCTTCTTCTGGGAAAAGAGGAAGCGGGTAAGGTCCTGCGCAATATGTCCGACAGGGAGATTGAGCAGGTTACCGCCGAAATCGCCGGAATCAACGAACTGGGCAGGGAGGAGGCCCTGGCCATCCTCCAGGAGTTCGGTGAGCGTGTAAACCTTCTGGGAGGCCGCAGCGGCGGAGTGGATACGGCCAGGGAATTCCTGAGTACCGCCTTCGGAGCCGAAAAGGCTGAATCGATCATAGGCCGTGCCGTTCCCGACGCCCTGCCTGCTCCTTTTGACTTTATGAATGATCTTACTCTGCCTCAGATCCTGCAGGTTCTGGGAGAGGAAAGCGAGGAAAGCATCGCCGTTATTCTCTCATTTCTGAAGCCTGAAAAGGTTTCGTCCTATCTGAAAAGCCTGGACCGGGAGGCACAGATCCGTCTGGTGAAAAGTATTGGCCGTAAGCGGGAATTCGATCCCGAGATTCTGAGTCGTATGGGTACGGTGCTGCAGGAGAAAGCCCACAAACTGGGACGATCTGAGGGGGTAGAGGTCAACGGCAGGGACAAGCTTACAGAGATCCTCAAGCATATGGGAGGGGATGCTGAGAAGCGAATCCTGGGAGATCTTGAAGAGCATAATCCTGAGCTCGGCAGGGAGATAAGGGATCAGCTCCATACCATCGACTGCATTTTTCGCATGAGGGACAGGGATCTGGAAAATCTGCTGATGGAGATGGATAACGACAGGATCGCTTTTATCCTCAGGGGGAAGGACGATGCCGTGAAGGAGCATGTTCTGAATCATCTCTCCTCTCAGAGGAAGCTGATTGTCGAAGAGACTCTGATACTCTCTCCCATGGTTTCCAGGCGTGAGGTGGACAGGGAAACCAGAGAATTTCTGAACCTTATCCGCCGGAGAGAGGAAGAGGGGAGCTATATTATTATGGGTCCCGGAGAGGACGATGAGTTTATCTAAGACTCCCGGAGCTCCAATCAGAACGAATCTATGTCTTATTTAAGTCCCTCATACTTGTCTTTTTCCGCCTCTGTGTACTATTATCATCTCTATGACTGGTAATGAGCTAAGAAAGAAATACATCGACTTTTTTGTATCAAGAAATCATAAAGAAATATCGGGTCAGTCCCTGATTCCCGAGAACGATCCTACCGTCCTTTTTACAACGGCCGGTATGCATCCCCTGGTCCCCTATCTTCAGGGCCAGCCCCATCCTGCGGGCAAGAGACTGACAAACTATCAGAAGTGTATCCGTACCGGAGATATTGAGGCTGTGGGAGATCCCTCCCACCTGACCTTCTTCGAGATGCTGGGTAACTGGTCCCTGGGTGATTACTTCAAGGAAGAGGCCATTACCATGAGCTGGGAATTCCTGACCTCTCCCGATTATCTGGGACTGGACAAGGATCGTCTGTCTGTTACCGTATTTGCCGGTGACGACGATGTTCCCCGGGATGACGAAGCCGCCGGTATCTGGCGGGGACTGGGCGTCCCTGAAGACAGGATCTACTTCCTCCCCAGAGAGGACAACTGGTGGGGCCCCGCCGGAAAGACCGGTCCCTGCGGCCCTGACTCCGAAATGTTTTATGACACGGGAAAAGAGGCCTGTGGCCCCGACTGCAAGCCCGGTTGTCACTGCGGCAAGTACTTTGAAATCTGGAATGACGTATTCATGCAGTACAACAAGACCGAAGACGGCAGCTACGTTCCACTGGATGCCCCCTGTGTAGACACGGGAATGGGGATCGAGCGTACCGCTACCATGCTGCAGGGCAAAAGATCCGTCTATCAGACCGAAATGTTCGGTTCCATCATCGCCAAGATTGAAGAGCTGACAGGTAAAACCTACGGTGAAGATGAAGAGATCGATATGTCTATCCGCATCATCAGCGATCACTGCAAGACATCCACCATGATTATCGGCGATCCCAAGGGCGCCAAACCCTCCAACCTGGGACAGGGCTACATCCTGCGTCGCCTGATTCGCCGGGCCGTTCGTCACGGTCGTAAGCTGGGACTGGATAAACCCTTCCTCAGCGCCGTGTCCGAAGTGGTTATCGACATGTACAAGGATGTGTACACCGAGCTTGTGGACAACAGGGATCTTATCCTTTCGGAGCTGGAACTGGAAGAAAAGCAGTTCGGTACAACCCTGAAAAAGGGTGAGCACGAATTTGAAAAGCTTCTGCCCAACCTGATGAAGAATCCCAGAAAGGAAATTCCCGGACGTCTGGCGTTCAAGCTCTATGACACCTTCGGTTTTCCCCTTGAACTGACCGAGGAGCTGGCCGGGGAACACGGTATGACCGTGGACAGGGACGGCTTCGAAGCGGCCTTCAAGAAGCATCAGGAAGCTTCCAAGAAGGGTGCGGACAAGACCTTCAAGGGCGGCCTGGCCGACCACTCCGAGATGACCACCCGCTATCATACCGCCACCCATATGCTCCACGAGGCCCTGAAAAGGGTTCTGGGAGACCATGTAGAGCAGAAGGGCTCCAACATCACCGAATCCAGACTGCGTTTCGACTTCTCTCACCCTGAGAAGATGACTCCCGAAGAGATCAAGGCCGTGGAAGACATGGTCAATGCGGAGATCGCCAGAAACCAGGCTGTGACCATGAGGACCATGACCGTGGAAGAGGCCAGGGAACTGGGCGCCAGAGCCCTCTTCTCTTCCAAGTACGGGGAGCAGGTGAAGGTCTACTTCATAGGCGACTATTCCGTAGAGGTCTGCGGCGGTCCCCATATCGAGAATACCTCGGAGATGGGCACCTTTAAGATTCAGAAGGAGCAGTCCTCTTCCCGGGGCGTACGCCGTATCCGGGCGGTGCTTCAGTAAGCCTTCTGATCTGATTTCAGATTGATATGACAACGGTTCCTCTTTGGAGGAACCGTTTTTTTTACCGGGCCGGAGGCGGTCTCCGGGGCGGGGATGAGCCCGGGGTCAGGAAGTTCTGGCTCTCTGATTCAGGGCCTCCGGAAAGTAAAACCCCCCCTTCTGATGGATGTTTTTCCAATAAAAGGGGGGCAATCAACACGGTACGGCCTTTGTCTCTTTCCAATGCAGGAAGAGTTGAAGGGGTCAGATCTTTTCCTTGAGACTATTGATCCTCTCCATAATCCGGCTGTTGCGAATACCCTGCCTCAGAAACTGCTTGAGGATATCCAGCGCCTCTTCGGGGGACTTGAGCCCCTCGTAGCAGTCTGCGGCCTCCATATAGAGCCGGTAGTTCCGCGGATCGTTGCTTATAAGATCTTTCAGTGATGTAATGGCGTCCTGATAGTTGCCCTTCTCCTTGTGGATCATGGCCAGCCCCAGGATGGCGTAGGTATCGAACTCGATGTTCAGGGCCTTGCGGTAGTACTCTTCGGCTTTGTCCGCTTCACCCAGGCTGCGGTAGGCGTCTCCCGCACGGGTCAGGATAACCTTGTTCTTCCTGTCTATATCCAGGATTTTGTTCCAGTAGACCAGGGACTTATCGGGTTTGTTCAGTCCCCTGTAGCAGTCGGCCAGACCGAAGAGGGCGTAGAAGTTGGACGACTGTA
Source organism: Oceanispirochaeta sp. (assembly GCA_963556075.3). GTDB lineage: Bacteria > Spirochaetota > Spirochaetia > DSM-2461 > DSM-2461 > Oceanispirochaeta. The sequence continues at coordinate 3,029,124 of CAUVYB020000002.1, forward strand.
TCTTGAGGGCCTCCAGGAAGTAGGGCACTCCGTCCTCGAAGGTTTTCAGTTTACGGTGGCAGTTGCCCAGGGACGTGAGTACCCGTATGTCCACATGGCCCCTGTTGATTTCGAGCATCCTTTCCCAGTAGCTCAGAGCGTCCTTGTACTCCTTGAAGTCGTAGTAGAGATGTCCCAGACCTATGATGGCGTAGGAATTGTTCTTCTCCATATCCAGAACACGCTGGTAAAGTTCGAAGGAGCGCTTGAAGTTGCGTACTTTCCGGTAGGCATCGGCTATCCTGGTCAGAACCGTGATGTTCCGGTCGTCATGAAGCAGATACTCTTCCCATATGTCAATGGCCCGGTTGAACTGGTTTAACGCCTTGTAGCAGTCGGCCAGACCGAAGAGGGCATAGTTGTTCCCGGGATGGGATTTCAGGCATTTCTGGTAGTAAACGACGGCATCTTTGAAACGGCGTTCCTTCCGGAAGCAGTCGCCCATACCCACAAGGGCATAGTTGTTGTCACCGTCAATGTTCAGAATCTTATCAAAAGCTTCTCTGGCTCTTTCTGTAAGGTTTTCCTTCAGGAGCTGATAGCCTCTTTTTGAGAGTTCGGAAATTTCGTTAAGAGTTTCGGGGCCCAGTTCTTCTGACAAACCCTTGGCAAGTTCATCCAAATTCAGTTTGTCCTTCAGCATTTTTTAATCCTTTAAAATACATTTATTAATTGCTTTCCAGCCAGTTCCTTATCACCAGAGCCATTTTTTCGGTAATCATATCGACCTTGTCCTGGGCAGGGGCTGCCTTGTACATCCTCAAGGCTTCCAGTGCTTCACCTTTCTGGTAGTAACTGTCTCCCACGCGGATCAGGCCGTCCGAATACCCTATGGTCATAAAGATTCGTCCGGCTGTTTCGATGTCTCCCTCGTTAAAAAGTTGATTCCCCTTTCTCATGAGGATTACTTTTCGTTCCGGAGAGAGGGATATTCCTCCTGGTTCCGGAATTTTCAAAAAACCCTTTTCCGGAATACCTTTAAGAATATCATCCCTGTTCATCGTTGTACCCTTATATTATAAGATTAAAAAATCAGCATTTCAATAAAAAATGAGCATTATCTTTTTATTATATGAGTCCTTTCGTAGACATCTGTTTTGAATTCTCCCCTGCGGGACGGAATGCTGCAAAAAGAGAGCGCCCCAATGCCTTGTAAAGGGCCTCGGCCATGTGATGACTGTTGTCACCGTAAAGGCAGCGGGCGTGGATATTCAATCCTCCTCTGTTGGCCAGGGCCAGGAGAAATTCCTTGACAAGGAAAAAATCAAAATTTCCGGCGCTTTCCTGGGGCCAGTCCGCATGGAGGACCAGATAGGGACGGCGACAGACATCAATGGTCACATCACTCAGGGCATCGTCCATGGGGATGACCGCATGCCCGTAGCGGGCAACGGCACCGGTCTCCTCAAAGGTCTTCATCAGAGCGTCTCCCAGAACGAGCCCCGTATCCTCTATCAGATGATGGGGATCTACTTCTATATCACCTCTGGCCTCTATATTGAGGGTGAAGCCGCCATGAAAAGCCATGGCGTTGAGCATATGGTCGAAGAAGGGCAGGCCCGTATCGACTTTGACCGAGGGGCCGTCATGCATGTCCAGTTCAAGATGGATGGACGTTTCCTTGGTTTCCCTGTTGATGATGACCATATCAGTCCTCCCTGATCTGCTGAATAAAGGCGTTGATGGCCTTGTAATGAATCTTGTAGTAGGCGGGGTTGGCGATCAGATGCACCCTGATGTCCTGAAGCTTCTGAATCACTTCCAGATTATTGGCCTTGAGGGTGCTTCCTGTTTCTACCAGATCGACGATACAGGGGGCCAGGCCGAGAACGGGAGCCAGTTCGACCGAACCGTTCAGTCGGATAATCTTTACGGGGATACCCTGATCGTGGAACCATTTTCTTGTCATCTCGGTGTAGCTTGTGGCAATGGTCAGGGGACCTGTGTGTTCTTCCAGGGAGAAGTTTTTAAGGCCCGCTATGCTCAGTGTCGTCCCCCCGAAGGAGAAGGGCAGGAGCTTGTGGAACTGGTGACCCGACTCATAGATCACATCTTCTCCGCATATTCCCAGTCCGGCGATGCCATGGGCCACATAGGTGGGGAGATCGCTGTTCTTCACCAGATAGATCTTCAGGTTCTCCTCTTTGTCGAAGGCGACAAGTTTACGTTTTTCAAATTCGAAATAGATGCCCTTGGCTTCAAAGTGTTTCTGAACTCTGTCAAAAAGTCTGCCTTTGGGAAGGGCTATGGTTAAGGGGGTACTCATTTTTGCTCCTTGATTCTTGTGTCGGCCAGCTTTTCGGCAGCGCTTTTGGTTTCATCATTCTGTCCGAGGACTTCGGTACCGGAAATTTCCAGTTTACTGAGCTTCTCAAGTTTCCGGAGGAACATGGAAAAACCGACGGATGATGCGGGCTTTCCGCCGCTGTAGCCGAAATGATCGAGCAAACCGTCGTAGCGTCCACCAGAAGCCACGGAGCTGCCGCTTCCTTCGGTGTAGGCATTGAAAACGATGCCCGAGTAGTAGGGCTGGTTTCCTGTTTCAGACAGGTCTATATTAAAAAAATCGTCAAATCCTTCTACTGCAGCCCAGCCGTCGCTGATCTGTTTCAGATAGGAGAGGGAGTCTTTCAGGGTTCCATCAAGAAGGAGGTTCCACTCTTCCCGTTTTTCGGAAAATTCTTCTCGGGAGCCGATAAAGAGCAGCAGCTTCGTCAGGGCATCGGCGTCATTCTTTTTGTAGACCCGGCCCAGGGTTCTGCGTATCTCCCTTTCCTCACGGGTCTGAAGAAAGTGGCTCAGTTCAGATTCACCCTCGCTGTCCAGGGCACCGGCGATGGTCCGGAAAAGGGGTGTGGAGCCTACATGAATGCGACTGACCGGGAGTTTTACGCTTTCAAGGAGTTCGGCCAGAAGGAAGAGAATCTCCAGGTCCCCTTCAAGTCCGGGTTTCCCTATAAGTTCGCAGCCGGTTTGAAAGAACTCATGACTGGCTATGTCTTCATGGTCCTTGTAACGGAGCGTAGAGTCCGCATAATGAACTCTCACGGGAAACTCATTCTCATTCAGGGTCATACCCATCTGTCGGGCAAGAAAGAGGGTTATATCGGAACGGAGCATAAGGAGCTCTCCGTCACGGTCGATCAGTTTGTAGGTCTGCTGTTCAAGATTGCTGTCCAGCAGGTTTCTGTAGTTATCGTAGAAATCGAAAACCGGCGTCTGTACGGGAAGATAGCCCCAGCGTTCTGTAAGGTCTTCCATTTGCCGCAGGATTCTCCGATGGCGAAAGGTTTCTTCCAGATAAAGGGATTCCGTTCCCTGGGGAAGGCGCAGCAGGTTCTTTTTCATGTGTATTCTTCTCCACAAATGTTTTACCGGCACAGTATAGTATGAAAAGGGGTCTGCAAAAACCCCCGTATATCCTAAATCGAGAGCTCTTTTATTGCGAATTGCAGTACGTGACGATTCCGCTGACGATTCGGTCGGCGTCATCCTGTCGCAGCTCTTCGTTCCTTATGGCCCAGGCATTATTGGTATAGGCCAGATTGCGGACCTCGACAAGCACTGCTGCGGCTGCCGGATTGTTCTGCAGCACCCGTACCTCCTGGGCCCGTTCGGCCGATCCCAGTCCCATATGCTCGGTGAGCGTTTCTGCCAGCTCCTGGGACAGGGTTCCCCTTTCCCCGGGATGGTAGAGAATCCGGGTTCCCGCACCGTCTCCCGGATTGTTATCCGCATGGATGCTGATAAAAAGGGTCTTTCTTCTCTTCCCGTTCAGAAGTTCCGAGGCCACAGCCTTTCTCTGATCCAGTCCCCAGGCGTTTCCCACCGGCCAGACATAGCTCCGGGTCAGAGAGTTGATTCGGCGGCTGTTATAGACCTCGTTCTTCTCATTGACATAGGTGATAGAGGCATCCTGTGTCTTTCTGATGGTATGATTGGGACTGATCACTGTCAGTCCCACCTCCGCGCCTCGGCGGACCAGGTCCCTGTAGACCCGCAGGGCGATGTCATAGCAGTACTCATCCTCCACCACATAGACGGTGTTGCCGTTTCCGTCGCTGTTTTGAACCAGGGCTCCCGGATCCAGCCCGCCATGGCCTGGATCTAGAATGATGGTATAACCTTTCAGGTCGGTAGTCAGGGAGGGAAGCCTGCGGACCGCATCATCGAAATCCTCCAGCAGAGTCCTTGCCTTGGCATAATTATCCAGAGGATCTTCAAGGTCCTCCTCGGCGTAGCTGGCGCTGGGCTGGGTCCGCCGTCTGGTGGGCGCGGCGTAGTAGAGGGCCGGGCTCAGGTCAAGGGACGCCAGTTTGAGGTCGGGTTCATCCGTTTTTTCAGCCTCAGGACCGGACCCGCTGTCATCCTGAGACTCTTCCGATTCAAAGCTCAGGGACGCAGAGGATGGGGAGCCCGGGACGGAACCGCCGGAAAGGACACGGCTGTCCCTCTCATCCAGATCAAGTAAAGTGGGATAGAGCTGCAGGGTCAGGCCGTTTTTCAGAAGATCAGAATCAAGGCTGTTCCAGGCTTTCAGTTCTTCTATACCGATGCCGTAGCGATGGGAGAGTGCCCAGAGGGAGTCGCCCTCTTCGACGGTAACGGTCTGGGGACGGGAGTCTGTCAGCCTGATCTTCTGACCGACTCTCAGGTCTGCGGAATCCATGCTGTTGATCTGTTGGAGCCGCTCCTGGGAAATATCGAATTTCAATGAGATCCAGCTCAGGCTGTCTCCTCTGCGGACCGTCCATATTTCATTTTCCCGGGGAGGGCGAATAAGATCGAGGATCTGACCGCTTTTGAGGACGGAGTGGTTCAAGCGGTTCAGGGAGACCAGCTTCTCCTGGTCTATTCCGTAGCGCAGGGCTATGGCCGAGAGGGTTTCACCCGGTGCAACCCTATGGCTATCGGGGTAGGCCAGAGGAATCTTCAACTCCTCTCCCCTGTACAGCATGTCCCGTTCCAGTCCGTTGAGTTCTTTGAGCCTGTCTATGCTGCAGCTGTAGATACGGGCGAGTGAACTGAGGCTCTCTCCCGATTCAACCTTGTGGATGTGGTAGGCCGGAGAGGCGCAGAGGAGTGATGCCGTTAATAGTGATGTGATGAAAAAAAACAGCCGTGCGGAGAACCTGTAACGTAAGCTCATACTCTTTTATCGAATAAAGAGGCCTCCCTGCTTAGGGAAAGATGCTCAGAATCATTCCGAATCCCCGGCACCCCCCACTCAACAGAGCAGGCAGGCGCATAAGGATCAGTCCCGGGTGTAGAAAATCAGCTTGGACCGGCCGTACTCCCGCAGATCGTACTGCCTCAGGCTGCCCAGCTCTTCGGGGAAGCTCTCCTCGCCGGGGTAGTGGAGGGTCAGGGTGCCCCCCTTTTTCAGCACAGCGGCTTCTTCGCAGAGCTGCAGCACCTTCAGTTTGCCTTCCATAGGGAAGGGAGGATCGAGGTGAACGAAATCATAGGACTCGTCGAAACGCTTCAGGAATTTTTCGGCGGGCATAAGGAACAGACGGATCTCCGTTTCCACCCAGCTGATGTTCTCGTAGATGGTTTTCTTTTTGATAAAGTCCTTCTCCACAAGATGAACCGGTTCGGCGCCGCGGCTGGCCGCTTCCAGCCCCACCGAGCCGGAGCCTGAAAACAGGTCGAGATAGGAGAGTCCCTCCATGGGGCCCAGGATGGAGAACATGGACTCCCTCATCCGGTCCATAGCGGGTCTGATGATTCCTTTGGGGCATTTTACGGTTCTGCCGTTATAGCGGCCGCCGGTAATTCTCATAGATCTCTCCTTGACCGGTTATCCGGTGGGGGTATTATAGCGGGTTGCGCTCTGTGAGTCAGCCGGTTCGTATCAGGGATTCGCTGAAGGGAGGCGCCGTCTCCCATAGCTCTCTCAGGACTTCATTTTCAGGCTCTTCCAGGCGGGGATCCCGTTCAAGCAGGGTCAGAACGTCATGACGAGCTCTGATCAGAACCTCGCTGTCTCTGACCATGTCGGCGATCCGGAATTTCATATATCCCGACTGCCTGACTCCGGCCAGCTCTCCGGGACCCCGGAGCTTCAGATCCTCTTCGGCGATGATAAAGCCGTCCGAATTCTCCATCATAATCTTCAGCCTCTGCTTGCCGTCGTCTGTCAGTTTGTTTGAATAGACCAGGAAGGCATAGGACTGCAAATCGCTCCGTCCGACACGCCCCCTCAGCTGGTGGAGAGCCGACAGGCCGAAACGCTCGGCGTGTTCGATAACCATGACCGTGGCATTGGGGACATCCACGCCCACTTCCACCACAGAGGTGGCTACCAGAATATCCGTATCTCCCCGGGAGAAGGACTCCATCCGTTCTTTTTTTTCGTCGTCGGAGATGCGGGAGTGGATCAGGGCCAGATTGTGATCGGGAAAGACCCCCTGCAGATGGAGGAACATGTTTTCCGCATCTTTGAGGGCCAGCTTTTCGGATTGCTCTATCAGGGGATAGACAAAGTAGGACTGTCTTCCGGCCTCCAGTTCCTGTCTGACGAAGCTGTAGACCTTCTCCTCGTTTCCCTGCCGGGCCAGGTGGGTGACGATCGGTTTTCTTCCGGCCGGCATGGTATGGATGGAGGATACTTCCAGGTCTCCGAAGGCTGTCATGGCCATGGTTCGGGGGATGGGTGTGGCCGTCATATATAGCAGGTCCACACAGCTCCCCTTGTCGGCCAGAGCCTGCCTCTGGGTCACGCCGAAACGGTGCTGCTCGTCGATCACGGCCAGGCCCAGGTCCCTGTAGTTGACATCCTCCGAGAAGAGGGCATGGGTTCCCAGGACGAAGTGGATTTCACCGGCGGCCAGGGCTTCCAGAAGATGACGACGTCCCTCGCCCTGGGTGTTGCCGCTTAAGTAAGCGATGGAGATCCCCAGCGGCGAGAGGAGCCTGGCGGCATTCTCAGCATGCTGCCGGGCCAGGAGTTCGGTAGGGGCCATCAGGGCCGCCTGTCTGCCGGAGCGAATCACATTGAGGGCGGCGATAAAAGCCACAAGGGTCTTCCCCGACCCCACATCCCCCTGGATCAGACGGTTCATGGGACGTCCCGACCCCAGATCGGCGGCGATATCGTCCAGGACGGCGTTCTGGTCCTCAGTCAGTGCAAAGGGAAGCTCCTTCTTCAGGCGTTCCTCCAGCTCTCTGTCCAGAGTGCTGTTTTTCCGTTGTCCGAACTCCCTCAGTCGCAGGGCGTTCCGCCCCACGGCAGTCTGCAGATGGAAGAGTTCCTCGTAGATGAAATAGTCCCGGGACTTCTGAGCCTGATCGGGATCCGCCGGATTATGGACCGTTTTCAGGGCCTCCAGGCGTGAGGAAAAGCCGTAGGCGCTGCAGAGCTCAGGGGGAAGTTCCTCCCTCAGACCCGGGGTGTACTCCCTCAGTGCCTGCCGGATCGCTTTGCGCAGGGTGTTCTGGTTAAGGCTGCCCCCCAGGGGATAGACCGGTAAAAGCCGGCCGAAACGTTCGGGAGTGTCACTCATGGGCTCAAACTCAAAGGCGGCACAGCTCCACTCGCCGAATTTGTACTGGAACTGGCCGTAGAGGTAGATTCGGGTGTCATTTGTGAGCTTATTGCCCAGAAAATTGCGGTTATAACAGAGCAGGGTGCCCCGTGTTCCGTCTTCATCCTCCACAAAAAGCTTGAGAGTCTGCTTCCCCTTCCAGTAGAAGCTGTCCCGGCCTGCCACTGTGACCGGACAGTTTACCGTGTCCACCCCAGCGGCCTGTACGATCGTTCTAAGGCTCTGGTGATCTTCATAGCGCTGGGGAAAATGGGAGAGTAGCTGACCTATGCTGAGTATGCCCAGGGCGGAGAGAGACTTGTGATGGTTCGGACCGATCCCCGCCAGACGGTTTACCGGCTGACGGAGTTCCCCTTGAAACATGGCGTGGTCAGAGTCCGGCCAGGAAGTTCAGAAGATAAGCGATTCCCAGACCCAGTCCCAGGCGGAGCACAAGCAGTACTCCGGCGCTGATGGCCAGAGCCGTCGCATATTTAACATTTTTACTGGTAAAGAAACCCAGGATCCGGGCGGTTACCTTGTACAGGATGTTGTCGATCTGGAACACGATCTGGTGGTTCCAGGTAGAGAAAAAGAGCACCGACACCAGACGAAAAATCATAAGGATGATCAGAAAGTTGATGAAGAATGAGATGAAACTCCAGATGCTGCTCAGAATATAGACCACGATCATCATAACCGTGATCTTGCCGGACATGGCAAGAGAGCTGCAGATCTGTGAGACAAGACCCAGAACCGCGATCCCCACCACAGGCGAGAAATCGAGAAAGCCGAAGCGGAGCCAGCTGATCCCCTGAAACTTTTTCAGATAGGGATCGGTGATCTTCATCAGGATCTCCACGCCCCGGCCGTTGAGGCGTCCCTGGAACCAGGACAACAGAACGCGGAAGATAATCAGCAGCATATAGACCGAGACAACGGCCGAAAGAAACTGGAATACAGCTTGTACAGGACTCATGAAACACTCCCTTTTAAGGAAAGGAACTTACTCTTTCCAGATATTGGATACAATAGGATATTGGCCGATTTCCTGCAAGGCGGAAGGATCGGCCGCCACGGTGATCTGCCCCGATACTTTGACTACCGCCGGACCTGTGGGACGCTTCAGGTGAAGATAAACCATGCTGGGGCCGCTTCGGTCCTGCAGGAAGGAGCGGAAATCAACCAGTTCCTCCTCCAGGTAGTCTTTCTGGTCCAGTTCGATATGGATCTCGCTGGACTGGAGCTCTCTCATTTCTTCAGGGGCGAAAACCTCTTTGATCTTGAAGCTCGGTTCGTTCCGGGAGAGATCCACCTGACCGGTGAAGCCCAAAACCCGGTCCTCTTCAAGAAGATGACCGTATTTTTCGTGGACCTTGGGAAAAAGCACCATATCAATGGTGCCGTTGAAGTCCTCAAGAGAGGCAAAGGCCATGCGGCTTCCTTTCTTGGTGATCAGAGTTCTCATGCTCTTGATCATGCCCATGATAGTGTAGTCCTTGTCCGTAGACGCCCGTCTGGGATTGTCCAGCTTGAGGTTGGTGCATTTGTTCCAGTAGGATCTGTAGTCGTCCAGAGGATGACCCGAGAAGTAGAATCCCAGGTAGTCCTTTTCTATCTGAAGGATCTCCTTGCCGGGCCAGGGGTCGACGGGCTCCAGGATCAGCTCGGGGGTAATCTCTTCCTGATTGTCGCCGAAAAGAGACACCTGACCGAACTGGCTCTGTTCCTTGATACCGTTCACATGATCGATCATTCTCTCCAGATTATGCATCAGGGTGGCTCTGTTGTTCTCCTCGATCTTGTCGAATAGACCGGATTGAATCCCCGTTTCCAGAACCTTCTTGTTTACCGAGCGCAGGTCCACCCGTTCAAGGAAGTCCAGGAAGGAGCTGTAATGTCCGTTCTTCTCCCTTTCGGCGATGATTACGTCAACGGCAGAGGCTCCCATACCCTTGATCCCGATCAGCCCGTAGAAGACCTTGCCGTCTACAACGTTGAAGTTTTTCTCCGAGAAGTTGATGTCCGGAGGCAGAATTTCGATTCCTTCCTCCCGGGCGCTCTCCATATACTCGGTCATCTTTGTGGTGTCGTTGATCTCGTTGGTCAGGTTGGCCGCCCAGAATTCGGCGGGATGATTCGCCTTGCAGAAGGCGGTCTTGTAGGCCACAACCGAGTAGGCTGCGGCATGGGACTTGTTGAATCCGTAGCCCGCGAAAGGCTCGAGCATATCGAAGATCCCTGAGGCGTGTTTCTCATCGTGGCCGATCTCTTTGGCTCCGGCGATGAACTCCACCTTCATCTTCTCCATGTCCTTGACCTTTTTCTTACCCATGGCGCGCCGGAGGATGTCCGCTTTTCCCAGTGAGAATCCTCCGATAATCTGGGCGACCTTCATTACCTGCTCCTGGTAGACGATGACCCCGTATGTGGGGGTTAACAGTTCTTCCAGGGAGGGGTCGGGGAATTTGATGGAGGCGGGGTTTTTTTTCCCTTCGATAAACTGGGGGATAAACTGGAGAGGTCCCGGCCGGTAGAGGGCGTTCAGGGCGATCAGGTCTTCGATATTTCCCGGCTGGGCATCCCGCAGGATCTTCTGCATGCCCGCGGATTCGAACTGGAACACCGCCGTACTCTTTCCCTGGCTCAGCATTTTAAAGGTGTTTTCATCCTCTTCATCAACCTTGTTGACATCAAAACCGGGATCCACCTTCTGGACCAGTTTTTCTACATTCTTCAGGAGGGTCAGGGTCTTCAGACCCAGAAAGTCCATCTTGACCAGACCGCAGGGCTCGATGATATCCATGGTGAACTCGGTTGTGATTTCACCGGTCTTCTGATCCTTGTAGAGGGGAACATAGTCGGTCAGGGCGCTTTTCCCGATGACCTTACCGCAGGCGTGGGTGGACACATGCCGGTTCATCCCCTCCAGAACGCTGGCCGTATCAAAGAGCTCTTTGTAGACCCCACCCCGGTCATAGAACTCCTTGAGCTTGGGCTCCACTTCAAGAGCCACCATGGCATTGATTTTTCTGCCGTCCGGGGCCTTGCCCTCGGGCACAAGCTTGGTGATGGCATTGGACTGGTCAAAGGGGATGTCCAGAACACGGGCCACGTCCTTGAGTACCGCCTTGGTCTTCAGGGTTCCGAAGGTACAGATCCCTCCCACCTGGTCGTGACCGTACTTGCGGTTGACATATTCGATGACCTCGCCCCGCTGTTCAAAGCAGAAGTCGATGTCGAAGTCGGGCATAGATACACGTTCGGGGTTGAGGAATCGCTCAAACAGAAGATCGTATTTCAGAGGATCGATGTCGGTGATCTTCATGGCATAGGCGATGATGGATCCCGCACCGGATCCCCGTCCGGGGCCTACGGGGATATCGTGTGTTCTGGCCCAGTTGATAAAATCCCAGACGATAAGGAAGTAACCTTCGAATCCCATGGTCAGAAGGATGTTCAGCTCAAACTCCACCCGCTTCTTTATCTCGTCGGTGATCTTTTCATAGCGCTCTTCGATCCCCTTCCAGGTAATATGCGTCAGATAATCCGCCTGAGACTCGAATTCATCGGGGATCACATAATCCGGGAGTATCGGTCCGGGCTGGGGGATGGTGAGATCGCATTTCTCAGCCAGACGGACCGTGTTTTCCAGAGCCTCGGGGATATCCGAAAAGAGCGCGGCCATCTGTTCGGGTGTTTTGAAATAGAGCTCCGTCTCTTCAAACTTCAGCCGCTTATCGTCATTCAGTTTCTTACCCGTTCCGATACAGACCAGAATATCCTGGGCTTTGGCGTGCTCCTTCCTGAGGTAGTGGATATCGTTGGTGGCGATTACGGGCAGGCCTGTATCGGCATGGAGCCTTTTGATCCCCTCAATGACGGTTTTCTCTTCGGGGATGCCGTGATCCATCACCTCCAGGTAGAAGTTCCCCTCGCCGAAGAGTTCGCTGTACTCCAGGGCTTTGGCTCTGGCCTTTTCGTAGTTCCCCTCAACCAGATAGCGGGGAATCTCTCCGGCCAGACAGGCCGATGAGGCAATCAGTCCCTCGTGGTGATTCCGCAGGAGTTCATCGTCGATCCGGGGCTTGTAGTAGAAGCCTTCGCTGTATCCTTTGGAGACCATATACATCAGGTTCTTGTAGCCCGTTTCGTTTTTGCAGTAGAGAACCAGGTGGAAGTTCTTGTATCCGGTAGTCTGCTTTTCAAAGCGTGTGGAGGGAGACACGTAGACTTCACAGCCCACAACCGGATTGATACCCGCAGAATGACAGGCCTGCTCGAAACGGAGGGCTCCGAAGAGATTGCCGTGGTCGGTCAGTCCCAGATGCTTCATGCCCATCTCTGTAGCCATTTCCACATACTTGGGTATACGGGCGGCCCCGTCCAGAAGTGAGTAATCCGAGTGATTATGCAGGTGTACGAATTCCAATTTTCCCTCCCTGGTATTCAATAAAATCTCTTTTCAGCCGGTAGTGAAAGACGAGGCCTTTATCTTAACTCAATCCCGTGCTTCTGGGAATCCGGAGGATCCCCCAGAGACTCAAGAAGCTGATGAAAAAGGCTCTTCATCAGATAATCCTCATAGGGATTGTCAGGGGGATCAAAGTAGTGATTCAGATCCGTCATGATCTCATCCAGATCCCTACGGCTCAGAGGGAATCTGCGCCCCAGAAGATTGGCCTCCAGGTCCCGGCTTCTCAGGACAAAACGGCCGCCGTTGGTAAAGGCCAGGCGGATGTCCGAGAGTACTCGTTTGTCCAATGAGGCCAGGACGTTGACTGTGAAAAAATCATTGTCCCTGATATTCACCTTTCTATGGAAGTGAAAATTGCCGTCATAGTAGGGGATCCTGATGCGAGTCAGTAGTTCTCCCTCTCCCAGAGCGAGTCTGCCGTCGTTGTCGAGGAAGCTGTTGATCTGTATCCAGCGTGACTTGTAGGCGGCCCTGCCGTTCCGCTTACGGCGAACATGGCGGAGCTCCAGGCGGGCATCCAGCAGCAGGAGAACCGGGTAAAGGTCGAAGCGTTTATGGGGTATGCAGAGATTGCCGCCAATGGTCGCGCAGTTCCGTATAGGATAGGGACCCATCTGCTGCAGGGTTTCAGTCAGAAGCGGACTGGATAAACTCATTCCTGATTCGATCATGGTATTCACAGTGACGCAGCTGCCCAGTTCGGCAAAACGATCTGTCCGGCTTATGCGTCTGAGCTCATCCAGCTGAGTCAGGGCCAGAACATTGGGGCGTTCCTGTCCGGGCTGGAAGGCATGGTTCATTAAATGGGTTCCCCCCGCCATAAGGACGGAGCCGGGTTCCCTGTTGTAGAGTTCGAGAAGACTCGTCATAGTCTGGGGAATATGAACATGAAAGGGAATGCTCTCTTTCAAGACATCCTCCTCTGCCTGAGGCGGGCGGCATGGAGTATGCCCTTTTGAAGCGTCTCGTAGGGGGTGCAGCTGCAGTTGACCGTAGTGATGATCTGTCTGAGCTGCTTCTCGTCGGGCCGGGGAAACTGGCGGAGCATAATCCCCGTACTCAGAGCACGGGCGGGAGCGCAGTAGTCACACAGGTGTACGCCCTCGCTTTTAAAGCCGGTTACGATATCTTCGAACTCTTCACTACCCGAATATCCTTCGATGGTAAGGATTCTGCTGTCTCTGGCCTGAAACGCGGGGATAAGACAGGAGTAGACAAGGTGATCATCCAGAACAATAGAGCAGAGGCCGCAGTAGCCCTTTCCGCAGGCACTTCTCAAGCCGTTCAAACCGAATTCATCCCTCAGGACATCGGAGAGGGGCGTATAGGCGGGAACATCGGCCCTAACGGCCTCTTTGTTCAGTTCAAATTCAATAAGCATCAGGTTCCTCCTGTCAGAAGTGCTGCGGAATTGACCGGCAAACTGCCTATCGAGCGCCCACAGGCCTGGGACAGGGCCTGATTGAATGCGGCCGGAACGGTTCCCAGCACGAGTCCTTCCAGTCCGCCGGTCGCCTTGCTCCCGTCATCGAAGAAATCGATATGAAGCTCGGGGAAGATGGAGGGGATAATAGCCTGTTTGTCCATACACTGGCTCAACGCCAGGCGGACTTCCGCCTCCACAAAAGAACGGGCGGCCGCAGGATCCATAAGGGGGCCGCAGCAGAGGGATAACCAGATCCGGGGAACGGTAATCTCCCCCGTGGCGGTAAACAGGGAGGCTTCAACCACGGCGCAGCCCCAGGAGGGGGAGGAGAAGGGTTTTCCTGTCATCTTCGTCTCATCCCACTCCGCGCTTGTTCGTCTTCTGTAGGAGCGGGTTTCGGTTATGGGCAGGGCCTCTCGGAAACGTTTTTTCTGAATGGTGTCGCAGCACTGTTCTATCAGTCTGGTAAAGACCTGAATGTTCCGGGAAAGACAGGAGGGGCCGTTGAAGCTCTGCTCATCCGGCCGGTCCTGAATCAGGATGATCTTATCCTCCTCCAGGCCGAGGCGGGATGAAATGTTTTTTTTCCATACAGCCAGAATCCCGGGGGTTGCAGGAACGGTCCCCAGGATAATCTCTATATGTCCCTCCTTGTGGAGTGTCGCACTGACCGAGGCGGCTGTATAGAGTCTGTCCCGGCTTAAAAATTCATAACCCTGACGTGTCACGGCCAGGCCGATGCCCGAATATCCGGAAGGGGCTATTTCCAGCACTGTTTTATTGGTCCGTATCTGTCTTGATACGGCATGCTTCCTGGTGTAGTCGGCAATCGAAGCGGTCTTTTCAATCATATCCGCCAGGGGAGGGGTCTGCTTCAGGGGGGCCATTGTCGTATTGATCCCTCCTTTGACGGGCAGGTTAAGAATGCGCCACCCCGCGGGGTCCTGACCCGCCTCGACGGCCAGACGGTTGGCCAGCATCTCCATGCCGAACGTTCCCTGGGCCAGTCCCCAGCTGGCCAGGGGAAGCCAGGGGGGGGTGTTGCTCCTGTAACCCTTGCCCCGTAACTCAAGGTTCCGGCATTGATAGACGCCGGCGGCACCGAGGCAGAGGCGTGATACCGTTTCGGCCGCAAAGGCCCCGTAGGCTCCCGTATTCAGGAAAAGCTCCCCCTGAAGAGCGGTCAGCCTACCATTCGTATCCATTCCCGCCTTGTAGCGGAGGAGTATCTCCTTGCGGAATACCTTCTCATGTTCGCCTATCAGTTTGACCGGCTGCCGCAATATGCTGGTAACGCAGACGGCCAGTGCCGCTTCGGGAATACCCCTGCCGACATGGCTGTCCCAACTTCTTCCGGCACTGTTGAAATGAAGCTCCACCTGTTTGCGGCTGATCCCTGCCGCCAGAGCGCAGTTTCTGCGGAGCAGGGACGGCCACTGGGTATGGATATGAAGATGGTAGGTCCCTCCCTCCTTGGTACACAGCACATCGCTTCCGGGATAGACGGGTAACTCGGGAGGAGTAAGCCGGAACTCTCCCTTCACGATCTGATCCGCCCTGTCGAAGCCTCTTGCTATGTTTCCCTTGGAGATCAGCGCTGATGCGGGAGAGGCGTTTCTATCTCTCATCTGAAAAGGGGGAAAGGCGGGAATAGGACTTGTCTCAATATTTATCTTACGTCTCAGTTTGTAGAGTTCGTTGATATCCGGACCGGTGATAACGGCAACAGGCTGTCCTTCATAGAGAATCTCATCCTCAGCCAGAAGGGGCATGGACTCGTCGGGAAAGGGTAGCAGATTTTTACCGGGTATGTGTCCGGCGGAAAAGAAGCCTATCCTTTCGGGGAGCTCGGGAGGACTGATCCGAATGAGTTTTCCGGGAGCCTTTTCCGCCCTGACAATCAGGGCGTATACCATCTTTCTGGCTTTCAGGTCTTCAGCAAATCGACTTCCTCCGGCCAGTCGATTCCGGAACTTATCCTCATCCATCAGCATCTTCCCTGCGTGCTGAATGACGCAAAACGGCTTCCCGTTTCCAGTACGCAGCGGCAGACGCGGTCAAGCTGCTCCCCGCTCATCTCAGGAAAGAGGGGGAGGCTTATAACCCTTTCGAAAAGGGCCGCTGCCCTGGGACAATCCGAATCTCTCAGACCGTACTCCGTCCTGTAGTAACTCATCATATGCAGGGGTTTGTAGTGTACAGACGTCCCTATTCCCTGCTCATTCAGTTTATGGATAAACTCATTGCGTGAAATCGTCAGTCTGTCCGGATGAATTCTGATTACAAAAAGATGCCAGGCATGTTCGCCGCTCCATTCCGGGAGGTCCAGAAAGGGGGCCTGCGCAAGATTCTCCCTATAACGGCGCACAAGATTCTGTCTCTTTTCAAGAAAGTGCTCCGCCTTTTTCAGTTGTTCCCGGCCGATAGCGGCCGCCAGATCTGTCATATTGTATTTAAAGCCGGGGGCTATAACATCGTACTCCCAGGGGGTCCCGGTCTTTGTATAGCGATCCCATATACTTCTGTTTATGCCGTGGAGACGCATTCTGCGGATCCTTTCCGCCCACTCGGGCTTGGCGACGGCGACCATTCCTCCCTCACCTGTGGTTATGGTTTTATTGGCATAAAAGGAGTAGACTCCCGCATCCGTCCAGGTTCCTGCATAGCCTCGCTTCCCTCTGACGGGAAAGCAGTGGGCTGCATCCTCAAGAAGAAAGAGGCCGTATTTCCGGCTCAGTTCCCAATACTCCTCCAGAAAGGCCGGCTCTCCGGCAAAATGGACCGGTATCATTCCGCAGGCTGGAGTCCCTGCGGCCGCGAGTTCCCGGATTTTCTGCTCGCACAGGAACGGGTCCATATGAAAACCATCTTCGCAGCAGTCAACAAAAACGGGATCGGCCCCGCAGTAACGGACGACTTCGGCTGTGGATGTAAAGGTATAGGAGGGCAGGAGGACCTTGTCCCCGGGTTTAAGGCCCGCCGCTTCAAGGACAAGATGGAGGCCTGCGGTTGCAGAGTTTACCGCCAGAGCATGGGAGGCTCCGGTATAGTCCATAAACTCCTTCTCAAAGGCAGAGGCTTCTTTTCCTGTGGTAAGCCAGCCGCTTCTCAAGACCCTGAGGGCCGCTTCCTCTTCCTCCAGGCCCAGGCTGGGCAAGGCAAATGGTACGGAATCAGTACTCAGCTTCGTCATCGGGAACCCTCATTATGGGAAAACGCTCTTTGAGTATATCTCGCAGATACTTCCTGTTTCTGAAGTGATCAGCCTGATCCGGATCGAAGAAACAGACCTTTCTCAACTCTTTCAGAAGGAGCTCAAGATCTCCGTTGTTCGAAGGGGTTTCCACACGAAAAATCCTTTCGTATCCTGTCTGAGCCGGCTCCTCCTCTTCGGTCCATAGTCTTTCTATTAGCTTCTCTCCGGGGCGCATGCCTATATACTGTATGGGGATATCGTTTTCTCTGTAACCATAGAAACGGATCATCTGCCGGGCAAGCTCCAGGATCTTGATGGGCTCCCCCATATCCAGGATGTAGAGTCCTCTGTTTTCTCCCACGCCCCCGGCCTTCAGAACAAGGGAGGCTGCTTCGGGTATGGTCATGAAATAGCGGGTTGTTTCAGGATGGGTGACCGTTACAGGGCCTCCGGCAAGGATCTGTTTCTTGAACAGAGGGATAATGCTTCCCCTGGAGCCCAGGACATTTCCAAAGCGGACCACCATAAAGTCCTGCCCCTTCTTTCTTTCCTCCAGCACAAGGGATTCGGCGATCTTTTTAGTGACTCCGTAAATGCAGGAGGGAGAGACGGCCTTGTCTGTGGAAATCAGCACAAGTTTGGCTGTTCCCGCCTTCTCTGCGGCTTTGATCAGATTATAGGTTCCGAATACATTGTTCTTTACAGCTTCCACAGGATTCTGTTCCAGCATGGGAACATGTTTGTGGGCGGCGCAGTGGAAAATAACATCCGCCTTGAGCCGACCCAGAATAAAATCGGTGAATTCTCTGTCCTGAAGGTCACCGATAACCGGAACGACCGTGGCTTTCTCACCCACACCCCCTTCCTGAAGGAGGCGCAGTTCCCTGTCAATGCGGTAGATACTGTTCTCACCGTGTCCCAGAAGGTAGAGGCGTTCGGCACCGCCAGAAAGAAGCTGCCGGGCCAGTTCGCTGCCTATGCTGCCCCCCGCTCCGGTGATGAGAACCCGTTTTCCCCTCAGGTAGGAGAGGCTCTCCACAAGGTCAATAAGCACGGGATCCCGGCTGAGAAGATCCTCGGGATTGATGTCTCTGGCCTGTATCAGGTGGGCATGACCGTTTACGATCTGCGAGATATTGGGAAGTATTCTGATGCGGTTGAACTCCGCCTTGCTGAGAATCCGGTAGATCTCTGCAAGTTCGTCTCTCCCGGCCGTTGGAATGGCGATGATCGCTTCGTCCGCGGGTGTTGTCCCGAGTATACCCGCAAACTCCTTGATAGGACCCAGGACGGGAATGCTGCCCACCCTGGTGCCTATCTTTTCAGGGTCATCGTCCAGGAAGGCCACAACCTCACCGATGTGTTTTCTGCCTTTGATCTCCTGGGCAATGTTTTTGCCGGCGAATCCGGCGCCGATTATAAAAATTCTGTTGCCTTTCTTATTGCTCACGAAATCAAGAATAACACAGGGGACACTATTCGTTAATACGGCTCATAAGAAAAATACCCGCCTTTTCTTTCTTAAAGGGGATTTCCAAAATGCCGATAATAAGAAAAATATACAGGTCCCTCCGGCTTTCACCGGGAAGAAAGGGACGGGAGAGATAAATGAAACCGGGTTTGTTAAAAAGAGAGTTGCTGCTTCTTGTTCTGAGTCTGATACTGTTGAGCTCATCCTGGGCTCAGACCGTCCTGGTTCATTCGCCCGGGACAGACGGTGAGGATGAGATAATGACCCTTCAGTCCCAGTCCGCCGAATCGGGCATTATGAATGTTCTTTTCGACCGGGGGTTTATTATCTTCTCTGACACTTCGGATGCGGATGAGCAGGGTCAGTTGACAATGGCCGGCCGGGTCGGCTGTGAGTACGTCCTGAGCTGGAACCTGACGGGCGGCGGCCTTACGGGCCGTATGATCAGCCTGAACGGAGACTCTTCTTCTCCCTCTGTTGTAGGGGAGAGTGAGCTTGACGGTCTATATACCGATGCGGGAGAGCTTTATACCGCTCTGGGAGGCCGCCTGTGTGAGTCTCTTGTGGGAGAGGTTCAGTAAAAAAGGAGCATGATTATGAAGTCAGTCTTGAATATATACCGTAAGGTTCTGCCCCTTCTGCTCTTTACAGCAGTTCTGGGGAGCCTGAGCGCAGAGGCCATGTGGTCGGGGAATGCTTCGGTTGATGCCGGAGAGTTTGTCAACTTTATCGATGATTATCCCCTGGCGGGAGCCTCCAGCTCCTTCACCAGGAATACCAGAGTCAGGGTTATAAATCCGCAGAATAATAAATCTGTGGAAATAACCATAGTCAAACGAGCTCCCCGTCCCGGAGTTTTTCTCGTCTTGAGCGAACAGGCCGCCGCCGGGCTTGATATGCCTGTGGATCAGGTTCTGCCTGTTCAGGTGCAGGTCATCGCTGCCGAAGAGAACAGGACCTATGAGGAGTTCAACAGCCGGGATCCCGATATCAATCCCGCCGTATCCGTTCCCGATGGAGGAGAGGATAAGACGGTTTCCCCTTCTGTTGAGAGCGCCGGTGATATTCCAGAAGAACTGGCTCCCTCTGAAGAACTTGTCTCGGACAGCCCTTCCCTCGGTCTTTTTCCCGAGGATGTGGTTCCCGTTCCGGTACCGGAGGACAGTCTTCGTATGGAGCGTGGAGATGAGCCTCCTGTCACTGAGGATCCCGTGAATCCCGCAGAGGAGCCGGTAGCCGAGCTGCATGAGCCCGTCGAAACCGATGATATGATTATTGCCCCCGCGATTCCCGAAACTCTGGCGGAGACTCCTGCCGAAACATTGACGGAGTCCGAGCCTGCCGCAGTGGATCTGACCATGGAGGAGGAACTGAATGGAGATATCCTGCCCAGTGGTGAGAATGTGATCTATTTTCTGACCCCCTCGGATTTCAGACCTCCCACCGGTCCCGCCACCGTCCGGGAAGAAAGGGAAGAGATTGTACCGGTTCTTGTCGACCGCAGCGCTCTTGAGGATTATATTGTCAGTAATTTGAATAACGGATCCTCCTATATTCAGCTGGGAGCCTACAGCAGTCCCGAAAGCATCTACAGCGAGATCGAAGCCATCGAGGCCCGTTATCCCATGGTCGTCTGGACCGAGAAGAAAAGCGGGTCCACGATTTATAAACTCCTAATCGGTCCCCTTACCAGGGATGAGACGGGAATCCTCTCCTACCGCTTCCGCGATTCCGGCTACGCCGATCTTTTCCTGTATAAGCCATGAGCGGAACCATGGGGAACACAGACGAAAATCAAATGGCTGAAGCCCTCTCCCGCAGCGGATGGGGCTGCGAGTCTCCTGCTACATTCCGTATTGATATGGATGAGCGTTTCAGAGCTCTCTGGGAGAAGGCTGCGCCCCATACCATGATCTCCATGGAAAGGGGCTATGCTCTCTATGGAGCCCTCCGTTACATTCTGGACAGAAATATCCCCGGAGACCTGGTGGAGTGCGGCGTATGGCAGGGCGGCAGCTGCATGCTTATGGCCCTGACCCTTTTGGATGCGGGAGCAGAACCCCGTCCCCTATGGATGTACGACACCTATCAGGGAATGACCGAACCGGGAGAAGAGGACCGAATCGCAGCTTCGGGTCAGGCCGTGTCCGAGAGATGGAGAGAGGGCTGGTGGGCGGCCGGAACCGAACTGGTGCGCAGCAACCTGGAGAAGACCGGCTATCCCATGGACATGTTCCACCTTGTAGAAGGGGATGTGTGTGAAACTCTGGACTCCCGGGCACCGGGAAAAAGCGCTCTGCTCAGGCTGGATACCGACTGGTACGCCTCGACAAAAAAAGAGCTTGAAGTCCTGTATCCCGCCCTTCAACCGGGAGGTATTCTGATCATCGATGATTATGGCCATTTCAGCGGAGCCCGGCAGGCTGTGGACGAGTACTTTTCCGATCCCCTGACCCGTCTCTTTTTCCAGAGATCCGATTACACAGGTCGCTGCGCAGTAAAATTCTGATTGAAAGACAGCCGCTGCGACGGTTCAGGATTCGAACACCCGGCTGTGACGATAGTGAAAGAGCAGGTCCAGAAAGATTCTGTTCTGAAGCGGATCCTCTTTGAAGTAGAAGAGATGGGAGTCGCAGCCGCAGTCGGAGCAGCCGAATCCGATGACCCTGTCATCGGCAATCTGTTTCAGTTCGGCGGCGAGGGTGCATTCCAGGTCTTCCGTCGTGTAGATGGGGAATCCTCTCATAGCCGCCGCGATACTGCTCAGATAATCCATATGCCAGTGCTTTCTCTTAGGTCTGGAAAGATGGCGTCTGACCCGGGAGGCCAGCCCCTTCAGGGCCGAACCCGTATAGATATACCAACCGTCTTCAAAATCTACATCTCCCAGGGCGCCCACTCTTACCCGTCCGGCCTCCATTCTGATCAGAATCATATAGATGCCGCTGTCTTTGTGAACCGCCTCCGTTCTGTCTGTCTCTATGGGAATATCCGTGCGGACCAGGCTCAGTTCTCCCTCCGGCGTGCAGACCGTGCTGATTCCGTGGAAATGAACCTTTCCTTTTACCTTTTCCATGGTAAGGGCGAAGTCGGGGTCGGTATGCATATTAGGGATGAACCTGCGGGTTCCGGGATTCATGATCACAAACACGGCATGAGCTTCGATGCGCTCATTCTCTGCTGCCAGCAGAGCCAGTTCTTCCAGATGGCGGGACGCTCTCAGAGAAGGAGCATCGGGAAACATGGCCGTTCCTTCTTCAATCAGGGTACAGGCCTTGACTTCGAGGAACAGCTCCCTGTCCCCGCAGAAGAAATGCCAGTCGAAACGCGATCGGCCGTGGCTGTACTCGGCCCGTATATTCCTGGCCTCTGGGAAGAGAAGGGGGATGATCAGCTCTCCGGTCACAGTATTCGCTCTGGCCGAGTAGAGGGGAACGGTTTGTCCCCCGTATTCGGCCGCTGCCAGAGTCCAGGCGGTTTTCCTTCCCGGATCCGGGCTCTTCTCAAGAATCATGGTCCTACCGGGATTCATCAGCTCAATCAGCCGTCCCGGATTGGGGCAATGGGCTCTGACTTCCCCTTCGGGCAGCTGGACATGGACTATGAAACGGTTGGGCCTCCGCAGCAGGGGGCCGGAGGCATCGGCCCTGAATATGCGGATGCTTCGATCGGACCCTCCGGAGGGAGGGACGGCGCTATTGCTCACAGCTGAATTCCCGCAGGGTTCTCAGAAGATCAGGATGGTTCCAGGGAACGCTTCCTTCGCACACGGCAGCCGCACGGCCCTGTCTGTCTATCAGCCAGAGAGAGGGGACGGAGTTCATAATATAGGGCGTCAATGCCGGACTTTCGGGAAAGAGGTAAAGGGGCAGTGATATCATCGCCTGTTCTGCATAATCCCTGACCAGGGTGGCCTCATCATTGAGGTTGACGGTCGCGATCAGAAGCGCTTCTCCCTCCAGTGCGGATGAAAGATCATCCAGCTGGGAGAGGTCGGCCATACTTCCGGGAATATGACTTCCCCAGAAATAGAGAATCACGGGCTCTTTTCGGGGAACCAGTGTTTCCTTCACACCGTCACGCCAGGCTTCGAGAAGAGGAGCGGCGGATCGTGCGGCGGGAACGGAAAAGCCCAGAGGGACAAGCCGTCCCAAATCGGTTTCACCGAACAGAGGAAGAGATATGAGAAGCAACAGGATATATAAACATATATTTTTCATAGTTTTCCGTCGGGGAGCGCCCCCCCTCTTTATCAGTTTCGGCCTTCCGGACCTTTAGCTTGATGGTCCCTGTCTGAGATAGCTGATCAATATCATGGAGAAGTTGAACAAACCGTGGGAGAGACTCAGGGAATAGAGGGTGAACCCTCTGATCACAAGGACTCCCAGGAAGAGGCCCGAAGCCCAGGCAAAAAAGGCTGCCGGGAGACCTTCGTAGAGATGTCCGGCCGCAAAGAGCAGACTGACCGTCAGCAGTGATACCAGGCTGTTCAATCCAGACTCCTTCAGTCTGATCCAGGCGTAGCCTCTGAAGAAAAACTCCTCCATGGTCGCTGCGGCCAGACAGCTGATCAGAGCCAGGGGAAGCATGCCCGCCCTGGTTATCAGTACCGGTTCCGTTCCCGGACCGTCTGGGATACCGGAAGAGAGAAGGGGGGGCAGGACAAATGTAAAAAAGAGGTAGATCAGGGTCAATCCCGCAAAACTGATCAGTGACTCGAAGGGCTTCAGGGCGGGGGAAAAGGCCGAATCATAATGAACCGTGGAGCCAGGTTTCCTGTTTTCAAGAAGATAGCGTAGCAGCAGAAAAATCAGGAGGGACTGAAGGATGATCTGACCCTGGTAGAGGGGGAAGTCGAAGACTCCGCGGGGAAGGGCTGTCTGACTCAAATAGGCCGGAAGGAAGATCAGCAAAAATACAAGTGGAAATTCTGCATTTCTGGATATCGTCGGTACATTGATGGATATTTTTAACAAAACAGACTCCCTTTTTTATATAAATCAGTGTACTTTATCAGTCATTGTCATGGATATACTCTTTCCTGTCAAAAAAAATGGATTTCGGGCCGATAATATATTGATATTATGAGTATTCTTTATGCTCTTCTGACAGTCTTGATCATTGCCTCCTCCATTCCCCTTCTGCTGGGACTCCGGCGTGGAATACGGAAAATCGACTGGATCGAATTCTATTCCATGGGCAAGGACGCCGGATTCAGTTTCCGGGAGATCCATCTTCTGCACAGGGTGGCAGAGGTGAACCGCCATCAGAGACCCTCCGCCCTCTTCTGGTCGGTGGATGTTCTGGACAAGTCCCTGGCAGGGATTCACAAACTCCTTGATGTGGAAGAGAAGGATGAAGAGCGTGAGTATCTTGAATACCTTCTGAAGAAACTGTACAGCTACAGGAAAAAGGTCGAGTTTCAGAAGCCCCGTTATAACAGGGGTATTGAGTCTACGTCCGATATCGCCATAAATCAGGTGTTGAAGCTTAAGGTGGATATGCTGGGTATATACGACTGTTCCGTTCTGGAGAACAACAGGAATTATCTTCTGGTAACCTATCCTAAAGGGCCGGCCCTTCCCGTAGGTTTCAGCTGGCGTGATAGAACGTTGAACGTCTATTTCTGGCGCAGAGATGATGCGGGCTACTTTTTTCAGTCCAGAATCATGGAAGGCTATCCTGACAGGGAGTTTAAAACTCTCAGAATGACTCACTCCGATGTGGTCCTGAGGAGTCAGAAACGCCGCTCCGTTCGGACAAGTTGCAAACTTTCCGCCCAGCTCTATCCTCTTAAAAATCTCAAAATGTCCAGTCCCGGACCCGAAAGCAAGCCGGGACTCCGCTGCATCGTACAGGATCTTTCAGAAGATGGAGCCGCCATACTGATCGGCGGCAAGGGTGTGGAGAATATGGCCTGTAAACTGCAGATGGATCTGTTTGGAAAGATAGCCGTTCTCCGCGGGATCGTCAGAACCGTCGACTACAATAGGGGTAAGAACCTTTCGGTCATCCATATACAGGCGGACGAGCCGGACGAACAGTCCCGTTATCTGATTCTCTCCTTCGTCTACGATATATACCGTTCGGATCAGCCTGTGAACGAGAATCCCCTGAGCAGCCTCTCCTCCGGCAGCGGTGACGGTACGGATGGTCCCGCCCTCTTTGAAGCTCCTGAAGGGGATGATGATCTGGAGACCCTGGAGAGTGTCGAGGAAGATCTGCCCTCATTCAGAGACTGATCTGCATTCCGGTTTTCATTTCTGCCATGCCGTTTGGTGCAATTCTTTTACTTTCCTTTACTTTTTCAAATGAACATATTAAGGTTGTCTGTACGAGGGACTTCCTCATCTGTTTATTGAAATCAAGGAGATTTTCTCATGTTGAAAAGATTGAAAAATCTATGGCTTCTTCCCGTTTTATTCCTGTTCTTTGCCTGTGTTTCCACACCTCCTCCCGCAGAAACGCCTGTACAGGCCGAGCCTGCCCCTGAGAAGGCGGCCTCATCCGAGAAGGAACCCCGGTGGGTGACTGTTGTGGAGGATGAGTATTTCGTTTCCCAGGAGACTGTTAAGTATGAAGACGGTTTTATCGACGGTTACAGACTGTACGAGTATGACGATCAGGGGCATCTTCTGAAAAAATCCCAGATCGGCTCCAATGAAGAGACTGTTTCCGAAGAAATCTTCAGCTACAATGAGGATATGCTTCTTGTGAAGAGTGAGTTCTTCTCGAGCGGCAAGGCTGTTTCCTATTCAGAGTTTACCTATAACGGGGACAAACAGCTGATCGAAGAGCAGTATTTCAATCCCAAGGGCGATCTTCTGGCCGTGTCCTCCTATGAGTACGATAAAATGGCCCGCAGGAGCAAGTGGATCTCCGGAGACAGCGGGGGGATTCCCATGATGTACACCGAGTACGAGTACAAGGAAGACAAGCTTGTTCAGATGAACTACTTTATGCCCGACGGAGAACTCGAAGGTTATACCCAGCTGAGTTATGAAGGGGATCGTCTTGTTGAGGAAGCCACCTATTCAGCCAACGGCCGGCAGGAAAAGAAAACCGAATATGTCATTGAGAACGGTCTTGTTGCCAGGGCAATGTTCTATACAGGCAAGACTCTTGCCCGAACCGTTGTGTACAGCTATGACGCCGCCGGCAATGCGGTCGAAGAGACAACACAGAATCGTCATGGCGATGTTATCGATATTGTGCAGCGTGAGTTTACCGTATTCTCCGTTGAAAAAACCGTGCTGCAGTAGGAGTCCCCATGATGAGAAAAACAGCTGTCATAAGCATATTATTACTTTTTACTCTGTCTATTCTTCCCGTATTCTCCCAGTCTGCCGAGGTCTGGACCCGTCTTTACCGTCGTTCGGTTTCGCTTGAACAGAAAGAGATGGTTCTGCAGAATATCGTCAGGCTCAATGACCGTGCCACAGAACCTGTTCTTATGGAAGCTCTTGAGGAGCTGAACGGTGATCAGGAGAAGTTCAGAGGCGATCGGGCTCTCCTTGCCAAATGGGTCCAGATGACCGATATGATCGTCAAGGCTCTGGGGGAGCTGAAAACCAGGGATGCCGAGGACATGGTCTGGTTTGTTGTGAACCATTCTGCAGAGAGTTCTCTGCTCAAGGCCAATGCTCTGATCGCTCTGGGAGGCATGAGAGCTACCGGTTACGCTCCCGAGATTGCAACCATGTTGAGGAATCTTAACTTCAATACACAAAATGCCAACAGGGACAATGCCGAGATCGAAGCCTACGGTTGTGTCATGGCGCTTCAGAAGATGAGGGAGACCGTAGGGTTCTCTCCTGTATTCTATGCGGCTACCGGATGGTATTCGCGGAGGACCAAAGAGCTGGCCATGGAGTCACTTAAAACCATCTCTGAAGATCCCACCGATGAGGTGATGATGATCATGAAGGATGCGGACTACAAGACCAAAAAGATCGCCCTGTCCGTTGAAAACGACTCTTCCGCTCCCGTTGAAAACAAGAATAAGGTTGCCGTGCTCGCTCTTGAAGAGGGGCTTCGCTATCAGACTGAAGACAAGAGAGAGCAGGATGACCTGTCCAAGCTCCGTACGGAAGCCCTTAAGATCATGATCGCCAACAGCATCAAAGACGACGGGGCTGTTCCGTTCCTTAAAACTATCGTGGAAAGAGCTTCTGACAGCAACGAAATCATCTATGCGTACTACACCCTCGGTGTCATCGGCAGTGACACCGCCGTTGATGTCCTCTCTGCCAGGCTCACCTTGTTCAACGATCGTCAGGCTTCCGGCATCGAAGCCGACCGCTACCAGCTGGAGTATATTAAACAGATCATCAAATCAATCGGCATGTCCGGTAATTCGAGAGGAATGGCTCCTCTGACGGAAGTGCAGTTCTCCAACTACACTCCCGCCATAAACCGTCTGGCCAAGCAGGCCATGGAAGAGCTCAAGTAGTTCTTTCCCCTGGAAATCTCAGGTCCCGGATTCTGACTGTTGTTCAGAATCCGGGCTTTTTTTTTCTTCTTTTGAATCGACGGAGTCTCTTTGCCTGTAATGAAGGCATGGATATGGTATCTGAATCCCGAATCAATGATCTGGTATTGAAGGTCCTCGCCTTCACCGCTTTCCTCTTTATTCTCGTACAGCCTGCAGCCCTTCCGCCTTTCTTTCTTTTTGCGGGCCTGCTTCCTCCGGCGGCACTCTGCCTTACCCTGGCGGGGAGGCGGGGGGTGGGAGTGCTTCTTCTGTTTTTTATTCTTCTTTTTTCCGCCCAAAGCCGTTTTCTTCATCAGACGGAAAAGGGTCTTCCTTTCCCTCCCGGACGGATAAAAAAACTGGAGGCGAGACTGCTTTGCGAACCGGGATGGGACAGCCAGGGCAATGTCAGGCTTACCGCCGTCATGCTGGCAGCCGGAGATGCCCGGGGGGCTCGGGCGGATGCTTCGGGACGCTGTACGATCTCACTGCCCCCGGAACGATGCCTGTCTCCGGAACACTGGTTTCGGGGAGATATTGTCCGGGTGGAGGGACGTATGTCCGAAAGCCGGAGGCGGGGAGACTGCCGTTTCTACGGCAAAAGGATCCTCTCTCTGAGCCGGAGGCATCCCTGTTCCCTGAGGATCAGGGTTCATCGTTCTATCCGGGTCCGGTCCGGGCGGCTCGGCGGGTATTCAAAGCTCCTTCTTCCGGCCCTGACTCTGGGACAGCGGGATCCCCGTCTAGAGGAGGCGGCGGTCCTTTTCAGGGAGACGGGAACGGCTCATATTGTCGCCCTTTCCGGCTTCCATTCCGGTCTTGTGGCTTTGATGCTCTATCTGTTGTTAAAGCCCCTTCTGGGCTGCCGGACGGCTATGGCCTTGTGTGCTGCAGGGCTTCTGGTGTTCCTCTATCTCGCCGGTCCCAAGCCCTCTCTGATGAGAGCCGTTCTTATGTCTATTCTGGTCATCGGAGGAAAGTTGCGTTTACAGAAGCCTCAGCTGAAACGTGTTCTGGTCGTTTCGTTCTTTCTGACGGCCATTGCAGTGCCCCAAAGTCTCCATACCCTGTCGTCCAGACTCTCCTATCTGGCCCTCTGGGGAATCCTTGACGGTGCCGGACCGCTGGCGGCTTTTCTGGACAGGCGTTTGCCCCGATTGATCTCTCTGCCCCTGGCGGCCGGTCTGTCCGCACAGCTTTGGACATTTCCTCTGGTATTGTACAGTTTCGGGGTCTGGTATCCGGCAGGAATACCGGCTTCTCTTGTTCTGACCCCTCTTGTGACTCTCTATATGTATGCCGGGATTCTCTACCTTTCTCTTCCTTTTCCCCTGACCTCCCCGGCTGCCTTTCTCTGTACCAGGGTGGAGTGGCTGTTAGTGGGTTCGGCAGAACTTTTCCGAAGAATCCCTCCCCTGGTTCGGGAATCGGGTCCGGGGGTTTTCCTCTTCCTTCTCTTTCCGCTATTATTAGGTCTTATTTACAGGCCGGGAGGATTCCATGGAGAAAGAGAACCTCGATCTCAACTACGATTCTATTTCAGAGATAAAGACTCTGCTCGATATGATGGGGCTGGGTCCCCGCAAGCGCTGGGGACAGAATTTTCTGATCAACCGCGGAGCCAGAGAGAAGATTATCAGACAGCTGGATCTGCAGAAGGATGAATGTCTTTGGGAAATAGGACCCGGACTGGGCGCGATGACAAAAATGGCTGCCGCCTATCCCGTGGACTTTACGGCTTTCGAGATCGATCCCGGTTATGTGGAGTATCTGGGAAGAGCCATGAAGAGCTTTCCCCGATTCCGTCTGGTATCAGGCGATGTAATTAAGACCTGGAAGGATGAGAGGGACGCTCATGGCGCTCCTGACAAGGTGCTGGGTAATCTCCCCTACAATGCCGCTTCTGCCATTATCGCCGACTTTGTGGAGAATGATATGCTCCCATCCCGCCTGGTGCTGACGGTTCAGAGTGAAATGGGTGAGAGAATTACCGCTCCCGCGGGTAACAGCAACTACTCCTCATTCTCCATACTCTGCCAGTCCGCTTTTGAGGTGAAAGACTGCGGTGTTCTCAAGCCGGGCTCCTTCTATCCTGTGCCCCGAGTCTCTTCAAGGATCATCATGCTGAGTCCCCACGGCAAGTACAGGAATATGAAAGACCGGCTGCTCTTTCAGCAGTTGATCAGAGATATTTTCGTCTCCCGCAGAAAGACCATCAGGAACAATCTGAGCGCCATGGCCGGTCAGCGTTTCGCCCGTTTCGGCAAGGAACTGCTTTTCGACGTGTTTGAAGCAGAAGGTATAGACCTGAGCTGGAGACCGGAAAAAATCACCGTGGAGCAGTATGTCTCCCTGGCTGACCGTCTGGCCGCCGTCGATCCTGCCGGCAGAGTCTGATTCCGTTTCCATGTCACTCTGTCCTCTCTGCCGTTCACAGGCGGAACGCTTTTTCATACACAAAAAGCAGAAGCGAAGATTTTCCCGTTGTCTGAACTGTGAGCTCGTCTTCCAGGATGGAGATCTCCTCTCTGCTGAGGAAGAGCGCTCCCGGTATGAGCTTCATAATAACAGTCCCGATGATGAGGGCTACAAGGGCTGGCTTGAATCCTTTATACGCCAGGCTGTGATTCCCTATTATCGGTCAGGCCGTATACTGGATTTCGGAAGCGGTCCCCGGCCGGTGTTGAGCGATATTCTGATGGAGAAGGGCTATCCCGTTCTCTCCTACGATCCATTCTTCTCTCCTTCATGGCCTGAGGGTGAGTCCTGCTCCCTGATACTCCTCTGTGAGGTGCTGGAGCATATCTTTGATCCGGTCAAGGCCTTCCGCCTCCTGAGCCGTATCGCCGCGCCTGATGCCAGGCTTGCGGTCCGCACAGAGTTCCTGTCCCTCCCGACCTCCGAAAGCTTCGGAAAGTGGTGGTACAAGGAGGATATGACTCATGTCCGTTTCTATAACGAATCCTCTTTGAGGAAACTGGCTGAAAAAAGCGGTTGGGAACTGGTACATCAGGATGGCAGATCTCTGGCTGTTTTTCGGCTGAAGCCCTTCTGAGAGAACGGCCGGGAGTATGAAAAAAAGGCCTGTTCCCGTCTTTGAAGCGGAAACAAGCCTTTTCTTATATAAGGGATTCTGATTTCTTTTAGATCAGTCCCTGATCCTTCAACGCCTTGCGGATAAGGGCACGGCTCTCGTCAGAGGGAGAACAGAGCGGCAGTCTGAACTCTTCTTTTACCAGTCCCATTTCGGCCATGGCCGTCTTTACGGGAATGGGGTTGGTTTCCACAAACATGGACTTGAACAGAGGAAGCAGTTCGTAGTGGATGGTTCTGGCCTTTTCCAGGTCTCCCTTTCTGGCCGCCTGTACCATCTCTTCCATCCACTGGGGGATGATGTTGCTGGCAACCGAAACGATACCGCTTCCGCCCATTAGAGTCAGGGGAAGGCCGAGGTTGTCATCTCCCGAAAGAACGTCGAAATCCGCAGGTTTGCGGCGGATCACATCCATCATCTGGTTCATGTCGCCGCTGGCTTCCTTGACCGCCACGATATTCTCATGCTTTGCCAGGCGCATGAGGGTATCCGTCTCGATATTGACACCGGTACGACCCTTGATGTTGTAGACCATCATGGGAAGATCTACCGCATCGGCGATGGCCATAAAGTGACGATAAAGGCCTTCCTGGGTGGGCTTGTTGTAGTAGGGGGCGACCTGCAGGCTGGCGTCGGCGCCGATGGCCTTGGCCAGTCTGGTCATCCGGATGGCTTCGTCGGTGGAGTTGGAACCGGTACCGGCTATAACGGGGACCTTTCCGTTTACCTCTTTGACGACGACTTCAACGACATCCATATTCTCATCGTGGGAAACGGTGGGACTCTCCCCGGTCGTACCCACGGGAACGAGTCCGGAAATGCCCTTGTCCAGCTGAAATTTGACAATCTTTTTCAGGCATTCCTTATCTACTTCCTTCTTATCATTAAAAGGTGTAACTAAAGCTGTAAAAACGCCTGTAAACATAAAGGTCTCCTTGTTTTTTAACTCCCCTGCAGGGAATATAGTGGGCCCCTCTCCTGAGAGGCTTGCTTGAATTGATCAGTCCAGAAAATCTCTTATGAAATCTTCCACGGTGAAAACGCCTTTCTTCTCATTCCCGCAGAGCCATTCGGCCGCCAGGACCGCGCCCAAGGCAAATCCGCCCCTGCTGCGTGCGTTATGGCTCAGTTCCAGAGTATCGGCGGGGGAGTCCATGGTCAGAGTATGGATTCCCGGAATATGACCGCCTCTGACGGAGGCGACGTGCAGCTGTTCGGGTTTGATGGCTCCCGGAGGGTTTCCGGGAAGAATCTCCTTCTTTCTGTCAAGGTTCTCCAGGATGAGCTGGGCGGCGGACAGGGCCGTGCCCGAGGGGGCGTCTACTTTTTTGTTGTGATGGTACTCCGTCAGCATAACGTCGTACTCCTCCACCTTGTTGAGAAGTTTTGAGGCGTAGGCTGTCATTCTGAAGAAAATATGAGCCCCTATGGAGAAGTTGGAACCGTAGAGGATAGCCCCCTCACTCCCTTCAAAAGGAGAAAGAACGGCATCCTTCTTGTCTGCCCAACTGGTGGTTCCCACGATGACTTTCAGATCGTGGGCGGCATAGAGCGCCGTATTGTTTTCAAGCCCGTCAGGAAGAGCGAACTCGATCACCGCATCCGCCGCCTTCAATGAGGCTTCCGACGGGGTGATCTCGTCACCATATCCGCCGGAATCCACACGGGAGACGATACTGTGGCCTCTGCTTAGAAGATTTTCTTCTATCATACGGCCCATCCGGCCGTATCCCGTAATAATAATATTCATAGCAGTAAGTCTTAGTCTTCCACCTGGGTCATTGTAACGGCAACGGTGTTGACAATATCTTCAACCGAGCATCCTCTGGAGAGGTCGGAAATGGGTTTGGCGAATCCCTGGAGGAAGGGACCGTAGGCACCGGCGTTTCCGAATCTCTGGGCGATCTTGTAACCGATGTTTCCTGACTGCAGGTCGGGGAATATCAGGGTGTTGGCCTTGCCGGCAACGGGAGAACCGGGAGCCTTTTTGGCACCGACGCTCTCTACGATAGCCGCATCCAGCTGCATTTCGCCGTCCACGTTCAGTTCGGGAGCCTTCTCTTTTACGATCTTGAGGGCGTCTGTCACCTTGTCCACATTGGCGTGGGCGGCGGAACCCTTGGTTGAGAAGGAGAGCATGGCTGTTTTAGGCTCGGCCTGCAGGAAGGTTTTACAGGACTGGGACGCCTGAATGGCGATCTCCGCCAGCTGGTCGACGGTGGGGTCGGGAATGGTCGCGCAGTCGGAGAAGATCATCAGTCCGTCTTCGCCCCATTTCTTCTCGGGGAAGTCCATAACGAAACAGGATGATGCTGAAGAGGTACCGGGAGCGGTCTTGATAATGGTGAATCCGGCGACAAGAACCTTTCCTGTTGCATTGTCGGCACCGGCTACCATGGCATCGGCATCGCCCTTGCGGACCATCATGGCTCCCCATTTCAGGCAGTCCTTGATCTGAGCGGCAGCATCTTCTTCGCTGATTCCCTTCTTCTTTCTCAGCTCGTAGTACTCTTTGCCGTAGCTTTCAGCAAGTTCAGAACTTGCGGGGTCTACAATGGTAATTCCGTCCAGTGAGACGCCCTCTTCCCTGGCGGCTCCTTCAATGGCACCGGTTTCGCCGACAAGGAAAACCTCGGAAGCTATCTTCTCATCCACGATGATCCTGGCGGCAGCCAGGGTTCTGGGTTCGGTTCCTTCGGGCAGTACCAGCTTTTTCTGCATACTGACGGCTTTTGCTTTCATATCTTCAACAAATGACATGGCAATCTCCTGGTGTTGGTGTTGCGGGAATGGGTCCCGGTTCTTTTGTATTTTTCAATACTATACCTCTTTTTAAACATGTGGAAAAGAAGGTTGATCCTTATAAAAACAGGATAAGTCTGACTTTTTAGGGAGCTTAGGTTCTGTCTTTGCAACGGCTGAGTTTTTATGTATGATAGGAGGCATGCAAATTGGAGTATACGGACTGGGTCGTTTCGGGGCATTCTGGGCCTCTCTTCTGGCTCAGTCATTTAAAGTAAAAGGGTATTCCCGCAATCCGGACAGAGACACCCCCGAGGGAGTGGAAAGGGTGGATTTCGAGGGGCTTATGGAGTGCAGGGTCATCTTCCTCTGTAATGCTATTTCTTCTATGGAACAGGTCCTCCCTCAGATAGCCGCATCGGTGAAACCGGGAACCCTTGTTGTCGATACCTGTTCGGTCAAGGTCTACCCTGTCGATCTGATGCTGAAGATCCTTCCCGGTAATGTTGAAATAATGGGCTCTCATCCCATGTTCGGTCCCGATTCGGGTAAAAACGGAGTGGAGGGGTTGCCTCTTGTACTGTGCAAGCAGAGAATCAGCGATGAACATTACGTGTTCTGGAAGGATAAGTTCAGATCTCTGGGGCTTGTTATTCAGGAGATGACCACCCATGAGCACGACCGTGAGGCTGCCTACACACAGGGAATCACTCATTTTATCGGACGAACCCTGAATGAGTTGAATCTCCATCCCAGTTCCATAGCCACCATCGGTTATGAAAGCCTTCTGGATATCGTCAGACAGACCTGTAACGATCCCTGGCAGCTTTTTCTCGATCTGCAGAAGTACAATCCCTATACTTCGAGTATGAGGAAAGACCTCCACAGGGGGCTTGAAAAAATGCTGGGAACCTTTGATTCTATTGAAAGTGTAGGAGACACCGATGGCTGAGATACATGCGAAAAAGATCAAAGAGCATAAGCTGGATACCGTTCTGGCTGAAGATATAAGTTTTTCCGGAGAACTGAGCTTTACACAGGAGCTGATGATCAAAGGGAAATTCGAAGGTATGATCAAGGCTGAAGGAGATCTTTACATCGGTGAGAATGCCGATGTGACCGCTCAGATTGATGCCCGGTCTATCCATGTAAGGGGACGGGTCAGAGGAAATGTTCAGGCGGAATCCCAGGTCGAGCTGATGGGGAATGCCGAGGTGGTCGGAGATATAACAGCTCCCAAGATTATCATGGAGACCGGCTGCCGTTTTGAAGGCGTCAGCCGAATGGTCCCTGCGGAGGATAGAAATGAAAACTAGATTGCTGATCCCCTTTATGATGCTGTGCCTGCTGCTCTCTGCAGGAGCACAGGAAAAAAAGGATGCCCTGAAGCTCTACCGCCAGGGGGATTATGAACAGTGCATAGCCGTCTGTCTGGAAGAGCTGAGTACCTTTACCGATGCCCAGCTCATCCGCAGAATGGATGCCTATACGGTTCTCGGTTGGGGACTTATCCGCCTGGAACGTTATGAGGACGCCGTAAAATACGGAGAAGAGGCTCTGGGCTATTCCCGTTACGACGCCCGGATTATTGAAAATATGGGTGAGGCCCATTACTATCTTGGAAACCATGCCAAAGGGCTGGATTTTTTTGAACAGTATGTGGCTTTGAACCCTACGGGAGACCGGATAGGCCAGGTTTACTACTTTATGGGTGAAACCTTTATTCGTCTGGGGCAGTATAATAATGCCGACATCGCTTTATCTACGGCCCTGTATCATGTTCCATCCGCCGCACGCTGGTGGTCCCGCCTCGGCTATGCCCGGGAGGGCGCGGAAAAGCTGATTCCGGCTGAAGATGCCTATAACGAAGCTCTGCGTCTGCAACCCTCCCTGCAGGAAGCGCGCAAAGGGCTGGAACGGATCTCCCGCAACGCTTAGAGGAAAAATTGAACGCCGCTTTTTTTACATTGGGCTGCAAGCTCAATCAGTGTGAGACCGAAGCTCTGGCCGAGGCCTTCGAGAATGCCGGTTTCAGTATTCTAGAGTTTTCAGAAGCTGCCGACGTCTTTGTGGTCAATACCTGTACCGTTACCTCTAAAAGCGAACAGAAGGCCCGCAGGGTTATCAGAAAGGCCAGTCGGGATTTTCCTGATTCCCTGGTTCTGGTCACCGGCTGCTATGCTCAGCTTGAACCTGATCTGATCCGGGAACTGGGAGAAAATGTTCTCTCCGTGCCCCTTGATCAGAAGGATCTTATTCTGGATATGGCCGGTTTTCTGGGCAGCGGACAGGCGGAGGGTCAGAGTCTCTACAGAGCCGCCGGTTTCTGGCTGG
The DNA here is from genome assembly GCA_963556075.3 of Oceanispirochaeta sp. GTDB lineage: Bacteria > Spirochaetota > Spirochaetia > DSM-2461 > DSM-2461 > Oceanispirochaeta. Next base: position 3,063,905 of record CAUVYB020000002.1, read on the forward strand.
AAAGCCAGGCTTCCGGAATGGATGATTCCCAGAATCGCTTCCGTTTCTCTGCTGTGGACTTCAACTTTCATGCCCGTGCTTTTTTGAAAATCCAGGACGGATGTGACAACCGCTGTGCCTACTGCAGGGTCTGTCTGGCCAGAGGAAAATCGGTCAGTCTGAAAAAAGAGCTCCTTATGCAGAGGCTTAAGGAGCTGGAAGCCAAGGGCTATCGCGAGGTTGTTCTGACGGGTGTGAATATCGACTCCTACAGGGACGGAGACTTCAACCTCTCGAATCTTCTGGAAATGATGATCGCAGAGACGGAGGGTTTCCGTATCCGCCTCTCCTCATTGGAGCCTGAGACTCTTTTAAGCCGGGATCTCGCCATTTTGAGCCATCCCAGGATCTGTTCTCATTTTCATGTTTCCGCTCAATCGGGAAGCGATACGGTCCTGATAAGGATGAACCGGCCCTATCTCGCTTCCAGGGTGAAAGAGGCTGTATTCCGTCTCCGGGAGCTTAAGGATGATCCTTTTATCGCCGCCGATATTATTGCCGGATTTCCCGGTGAAAGTGAAATGGAGCACAGGGAGACTGTGTCCCTCTTGAAGGAGCTGGATTTCTCACGCATTCATGTCTTCCCCTTCTCACCGAGACCCGGAACGGCCGCCTGGGATATGAAACCCCTCGTACCCGAACGCATTACCGGCGAACGGACCGAAGAGATCCGCCGCATTTCATCAGAGTCCTACAGCCGGTATCTGGACGCAAGGAAGGGCAGGGTTCTTACGGTATTGCTTGAAGAGGAGAAAAGATCCTCCGGAAAGATGTACTGGGAAGGCACCTCTGATAATTATATCCGGGTCAGGATACCCCATGACTCCGAACTTATCCGCGGGCAGCTGTTAGATTGCCGGGTTCTCGGGATTGAGAATCAGATTCTTATGGCAGAGCCCGTCTGATGCCATCCCTCTCTTCCGGACGTAACCTGCTGTTACCTTGAAAAACAATAACTCTGTAGTATTATTTCTATAGAGAGATATGGAATCCTGTGCCGATGACTCTGATGAGGGGCTGGATCGGCCGGCTTTATAAGTCTCGATTTAAAAATAGTATGCCCATACGGGAGGAGTAGTATGAAGAGGAACTTTCTTCCGGTAATGATACCGGTCTTGCTGATGGTTCTCAGCGGGTGTAATCCCTTTACAACGAATGTCTTCAGTTCTTTTGACAAGTATGATATGCCGAGTCTCACTGATGCGGACGAACTGATCTCCGCTATGTATGATGATCAGTTCTATGAAAACCTGTCGGACAGCGAAAAAGAGACTGTTCTTGAGACCCTTGAAGATGTATACAGCGACAGCAGTGAGGATGTAGAGGAAAGGCAGAATGCCGCCGTCATGGCAGCGGATGTCCACCTCAAAACATCAGATACAGAGGAGGTCATGGAGAGCCTCAACTCCCTGGTCGCCGATGCGGCAAACGGAGAAGAAGTCTATAGTGAAGAGGACGGGGATCAACCGGAAGTCTTCTTCAGAACCCTTTTCGGAGAGCCTCCCTCCGGAGTCTCAAAGTCAGCATACAAGGCGGAGGTTCTGATTAAGCTGAACGCCTTTTACGAAGCAGCCGCTCCTCTGGAAGCCTATGGTGAAACCCTTGAAGCGGGGGCTTCGGCTCCTCCGGGGGTCAATGAGGGGGATACGGCTACCAAGGCCCTTATGGCCGGAAATACCCGGGCCATCATCTACTATCAGGATCCTGCGGTGCCGGACCCCATGGATGCTCTGGCCGACTACCTGGCCACTCCCCGGGACTCTGATGGAAATCTTCCTGCGGGATTGACTTATGTGGGCACAATGCCCGACTTTGATGAGCCTACTGATATTCTCGTCAATCCCGATTCAGGCAGTACAGGGCTTAAGACGGTCGTTAATGCCGGCCTTGATATCGATGATTTGATGAACTAGGGGGGGCCGGAATGAAAAAAATACTTCTGACGTTTTTAATATTGAGTCTTGGATCTGTTTTGTTTCTGCCAAGGACAGATATTACGAATCTCCCTTTGAATGGAAGGATCCCACGGTCCTTGCCCAGGGAGGATCATTTATCTCCAATGGAAGCGGATTCAGTTCTCTTCTGGTTAATCCTGCCTCTTTCGCCAAGTACGAGGAGAAGGAAAGACAGGGGGAACTGAAGAAGAAAGGAGAGATCACGTTTCTGTCCGTAAGCGGCGCCTTCGCCGGAGATATCTTCGAATATATGGAAGAGAGCCGGAATACGGACAAAGAGGTTATAGAGCTTATACTGGACCAGGTGACCTCTAGCGGCCTGGGAAGCTATGCATCAGTGGGGGGAGGATATGTAGGGCGCGGATTCGGCTTTGGTCTGCTCTCTGTCGCTGACTTCGATGCTCCGCCTGCCGAGACTACCCTTGGTTTGACAGGGGATCTTATGTGGACCACAGGGTTTATCGGAGGTTATGCTCACCCCTTCGAGCTGGGACAGTTCAAGCTTGTTCTCGGGGCAGATATTAGGCCTATGTACCGTTTCTCTGCCAAAGGTATAGATGTCAACTCCGTAACCGGTGCCGGTGAAAGCGGTGGTTCCGACTTTGAAGATGTGGATGCCCTGGGGGGGATGGCGGTGGCCTTTGATCTTGGAGCTGATCTCTCCTGGCGTGATCTGACGGGCAGTATCACCATGAGGGATATCGGAAACACAAGATGGAATTATGAAGCCCTGGACAGCGCTTTCGGAATGGGGTTTTCGGGCAATGACGCGGACGATGTTTATATCACCCCCTGGTCTTTGAATTTCGGTCTGGCCTATAACCCCACCATCGGCAGGTTGAACCGTTTTGTGGATATTACAGTCCATGGAGCCTATGCGCAGCCCATGGACAGCGAAGAGACTATCTATCTTTACAATAAGCAGTCTGACTGGACGCGGCTGGATTTGGGGGCAGAAATTGTACTTCTCTCATCCATTGCCCTCAGGGCGGGGCTGCAGGGAGGCTATTTTACAGCCGGTTTCGGCCTGGATCTTTTCTTTATTGAGCTGAATGCGGCTCTCTATGCCAGGGAATTGGGGTCAAATGCGGGAGACCAGCCACAGATGGGCGGATCGGTTGAACTTGCTGTCCGCTACTGATAAGACGGCCGCCGTTATGCTTGGGACAGGCGGCTGGCTGTCATTGAAATCCTCTGTGAAACGGTTAAAAAAAATGTTGGTTGAGAAGTCTATCTTGTTTTTTTAAAAAGAGTTAGAGAATGCTTTTGGTGGTCGGCTGTAAATAAAATTTAGAATTTTACAAATGATTATTGACACTTTCTGAAGCATTAGGTATATTACCACTCGTTCCACGGGACCTAAGGTTCCATGGGCCACTGACCGAGTGAAAAGATGTCTCCATCGTCTAGGGGTTAGGACACCGGGTTTTCATCCCGGCAACAGGGGTTCGATTCCCCTTGGAGATGTAACGGGCCGCTAGCTCAGCTGGCAGAGCAACGCCCTTTTAAGGCGTGGGTCACTGGTTCGAACCCAGTGCGGCTCATACCCAATTTCGGTTGGTGATTTGTCTCCATCGTCTAGGGGTTAGGACACCGGGTTTTCATCCCGGCAACAGGGGTTCGATTCCCCTTGGAGATGCTTTAACTTACTGAGGACAGCTTCGGCTGTCCTCATTTTTTTTATAATTCCCACCTTTTTACAGATCTATCCCTATAAAGTGTTTTATCTAATATTTTGTCAGGCTGCTTTGAAATGTCGGAGAAACAGGGTACAATAGTATAATGGTTATTATCTATTGCCATGTTATCAATCTTTTCGGAGAAAAAAATGAAAAAAAACATCGTTAAGAGTCTGTTGCTTCTTCTTATGGTTCTTATGGCATCCACTCTGGCTGCCCAGTCCTCGGTCAAGGGGATGAATGCCAGAGGGGTGACCGGTATTATTGTTACGCCAACCGCAAGGATAGGCTGGGAAAAATCAGACATAGCGCTGGATGGCACCTACTCCTTCCTGCACAAGGATGATCCTTCGCATATTCCTGCTGTGACTCTTAGTCTCTTTAAGAAGGCTGAAATCGCATTGGCCTATGATATTGAAGATAATGGAGTGAATACCGATCTTCAGAATCTGCTGATCGGCGGTAAATTCCAGCTTTATAAAGAGGGCGGTACTGCACTGGCCATCGGTGGAAACTTTGAGACCGTCATGGGTGATGATGTAATAGAAGATGATAAGAAGAGTTCGGATATCTATATCGTAACCACATATGGCGGCGATTTTTTTGATCTTCCCGCTGTGACGAGTATGATGTTCGGCTGGCAGGTTATGGAAGCTGACGATATCAAGTCCAACCTGAACTATTCCATGGGTTTTGAGCTCGGTCTCTTCCCTGAGAAGTTGAAGAACTACGTCTACTGGATCAGCGACTTCTCCAACTACTCCTATGCCGCCTATCAGTACAGAATTGACAGAGATCGCGGTGTGTTTAACACAGGGCTGCGTCTTGATCCCATCAAAGACAGTAACTTCAAGCTGGTTTTCACCCTGGTGGGTACGGATCTTATGGATGAGGACTGCAGAGGTCTTATGGCTAACGCTACCTTCGGAATGGCTTTCTAGTAAATATCTTGGCTAAATCCAAACCGCCCGCTTGTTCGGGCGGTTTTTTTCGGTATAATTCTGACTAAGAATTGAATGGAAAAGGAAAAGACTATGGATGATACGAACGTTATTCTGAAGGCAGAGGATCTGAACGGTTATCTGACGGAAGAAGATCAGAAAAATATCGATCAGATGAACAGCTACTACTCCCAGGCGACGGAATCTTTCCGCTCCCTATCGATTGCCGAGGGAAACTCTTCCGTTATCGCCAAGGAGACGGATAAGATCATCAAGCTCTATGAAACAATGGGAGATTTCATGCAGGAGATCACGGCCAGGGAGGACGCCATCCGGGTCTACTCCTTTGATACTCCCCAGATCAAACATGGTGAAGTGTCCCGCCTGATCGCCAAATTGCGTGATACAAGAACACCCCATGATGAGTTTGTCTACTACGTACAGAGAGCCTATGAGCTTCTGTTTAATCTGGCCTACGACGGTGGCAGCTCAAAGAAGAAGAATCATCTGATTGTGAAAACACCTGTTACCATGCCGGTTCAGAACTATGCGGTACATAAAATTCCCAATGTGGATGACGCTATTTCCAATTCTGTCATGTGTGTGATGCTCAGAGGGGCTCTTCTTCCCTCGATGATCCTCAGCAAGGAAATTCAGGAGTATTCCTCCACAGGATATGTGACGCCTTTCGCCCTGTTCAAGATAAAAAGAGATGACACCAAGATGAAGAATAACATGGAGTATATTCTGGATCTTGATAAATCCTTTTTCGATCCCGCTGCTCTTGATGGAAAGGATCTGATCTTTGCCGATCCCATGAACGCTACCGGAGGAAGTCTGGTTACCATTGTGAAGTATATTCTCGGACTCGGGGTCAAGCCCAGATCTATCCGTTTTCTCAATGTTATATCAGCTCTGAAGGGAACTCTTCAGATTATCCGTTCCATTGAAGATATTACCTGTTATACCCTCTGGATGGATCCCGTTCTAAATGATGCCGCCTATATTCTGCCCGGTCTGGGGGATGCCGGAGATCGTCTTAACGGTAAGGATCAGGATGAGTATCCCAGAAATATGATCCAGTTGATTGCAGACTACGGTTCCAATCTGGCAAATCTCTACAGATCTCAGGTAAGAACGATTGAGCAGACCATATTGGGGGCTTAGTCTTCTTGTCCTTCTGTCTCTGTTTTCCTGCAAGACGACGGAGACGAGGATGGAGCTGGCTAGGGATTATTACAATATTGGCAATGCCTACTCCGATCTGGAGGAGTATGAAAACGCCTCTGAGTATTACAGAAGGGCCCTGGAGCTTGATCCCACCATAAATCAGGCTGTCTTTAATCTGGCGAGGGCCGCTCTGGAAACGGGAGAGAATGGGGAAGCTCTTGAGATGCTTCAGTCTCTTGAATCTCAGGATTCTGAAAACCTTCTTGTCAAGGAGATGCTGGCCTTTGCATGGTATCGAGCAGGTGACAGTGATAAGGCTGCACAATACTACAGGGATTGTCTGGGGATCGATGCCGCTCACAGCAGGTCTCTTTATAATCTGACTCTCCTTGAAAAGGAAGCGGAGAATTGGGGTGATGCCAGGTCTTACCTTGAGGCGCTGCTGGATCAGGAGGATAAAAAAGAGTATCGAATGCTTCTCGGGGAACTTGCTGCCGCCGAGGGGGACAGGGAAGGCGCCATTCTTTATTATGAGGACCTTCTGCTTGATTTTGACGGGGATGCCGTGATCTATAACGATATGAAGACTCTCTATCTTGAGACGGAGCGTTACGGTAAGGCTCTTGAAATGTTTGACCTTGTTATAGAATCCGAAAAAGATGAGAAACTGAGGGCTGAGCTTTTCTTTGAAAAATCTTCAATTGAGATTGAGTATCTTGAAGATATTGTTAACGGTCGGAAGGATTTGAAAGCCGCTCTGGATGCCGGTTTTAAAGATATGGAGAAGCTTTCCGCTTTGACTGAAGCTGTTCAACCTGTCTATCGGCTTGAAATCAAGGAGCTGGTCAGAGATGCTTTGGGCGATGTGGATTTTAACTCTGATGCTCAGAATGACTCGACTTATGAAGGTGTTATAGAAGAATAGTCTTATGATGCCGGATAAAAAAGGGGCTTTTGCACAACCGGATATGCAAAAGCCCCTTTTTTTGTAATTCTATTTTATTTAAGAATAGTGACGAGGTCTTCAAAGACCTTGTCCGGGTGCTGGCTGCTGTCTACATCAACCAGGTTTCCCTCTTTATTGTAGAAGTTGATCAAAGGTTCTGTGGACTGGCCGTAAACGGACAGGCGGTTTTTGATGGCATCTATCTGATCATCGTCTCTTGTGTACAGTTCGCCTCCGCACTTGTCACAGCTTCCATCTTTGGCAGGAGGAATGAACTCAACATGATAGCTCTCTCCACAGGACCGACAGACTCTTCTGCCGGAAAGGCGGCGAATAACCTCTTCTTCGGTAACCGTAAAGTTTACAACCTTATTGATGCTGGTGATTCCTTTCAGTGCTTCAGCCTGGGGGATTGTTCTGGGGAATCCGTCAAGGATAAAACCTTTACCGCAGTCTCCCTGGCCAAGTCTTTCTTCAACAATAGCAGTCGTCAACTCGTCGGGAACCAGATTGCCAGCATCGATGATAGACTTAACTTTCTTGCCCAGTTCCGTCTGATTTTTAATGGCAGCACGGAACAGGTCTCCCGTAGAAATATGGGGAATGCTGAAATGCTCTTTTGCCCGGAACGCCATGGTACCTTTACCGGCCCCGGGAGGGCCTAAGAAAATTAGATTCATTGAACTTCTCCTGGAATGTAAAATTTATCAGCGTTCTGACAGGCAATGGAACAGAACGTTTGATCTTCATCCTCAAGTCTGAAATAGTTTCCGCAGTGAGGACAGCGTCTATAATGTGTGGCGCATTCTTCGCTGCAGAACTGCTCTGTGATCATACTGCCTTTGGGGCAGTATTTTCCGCAGTTCATACATTTTAAATATGCAGCAGCATCTTCGACTTGTGACATGGGTAAAATAATATCCAAATTGAATTATCCGGTCAATAAATCCATGGAATAGCTCTTGTTGGCGGCTTTTCGCTGTGTTCTTGTTTTTTGTTGAAGGCTATTTATATCTCCAGTAATGAAATATTTGCAATTTGGTCATGCTGCTGATTTTTTTTTGATTTTTCTGTTGACAGAAAAAGGGAATAACAGGTATATTCACGGAGCGTTCAGCGCACAACGCACTGAACGCTACGAACTTAAATGTTCTTTTACAAAGGAATTAGAGAAGGGAAATTGAAGTATTTGACGAGAGTCAAGCACTGGTAGAACTGATTACTTTTTGAAGTTTTTAACTTTGAAAATAGTCTGATACGAATACAGGGTAGTACCGCAGGCTATCAGCCGAGGAACTACCCGCCGTACGTTAGTTTTCTTTAGAGATAAAGGGACTGGCTCAGCCGATACGGATCAGGATGATTACATTCGATAGGATCTGTATTGGTCATTGATTTTAAATTATCGTCTTTTAGACGATAAATTATATCATGGAGAGTTTGATCCTGGCTCAGAACGAACGCTGGCGGCGCGTTTTAAGCATGCAAGTCGAACGGGATTCAAAGTGCTTGCACTTTGATGAGAGTGGCGAACGGGTGAGTAACGCGTAGGTGATCTACCCTAGAGTTGGGGATAGCCCATGGAAACATGGGGTAATACCGAATGTCCTGCATACTTGTGTGTATGTAGAAAAGGAGCGTTTGCTTCGCTTTAGGATGAGCCTGCGTATGATTAGCTAGTTGGTAGGGTAATGGCCTACCAAGGCGACGATCATTAGCCGGCCTGAGAGGGTGACCGGCCACATTGGGACTGAGACACGGCCCAGACTCCTACGGGAGGCAGCAGCTAAGAATCTTCCGCAATGGACGCAAGTCTGACGGAGCGACGCCGCGTGTGCGAAGAATGTCGAGAGATTGTAAAGCACTTTTATATGTGAGGAATAAGCGGATCAGGAAATGGGTCTGTGATGACGTTAGCATATGAATAAGCTCCGGCCAATTACGTGCCAGCAGCCGCGGTAACACGTAAGGAGCGAGCGTTGTTCGGAATTATTGGGCGTAAAGGGCATGTAGGCGGTTCTGTAAGTCTGATGTGAAAGCACACAGCTTAACTGTGATGTTGCGTTGGAAACTGCAGGACTTGAATCCGAGAGGGGTGTGTGGAATTCCTAGTGTAGGGGTGAAATCTGTTGATATTAGGAAGAACACCAGAGGCGAAGGCGACACACTGGCTCTGGATTGACGCTGAGGTGCGAAAGCGTAGGTAGCGAACAGGATTAGATACCCTGGTAGTCTACGCCGTAAACGATGTACACTTGGTGTCTGGGATATGAATCCTAGGTGCCGTAGCTAACGCGTTAAGTGTACCGCCTGGGGAGTATGCCGGCAACGGTGAAACTCAAAGGAATTGACGGGGGCCCGCACAAGCGGTGGAGCATGTGGTTTAATTCGATGATACGCGAGGAACCTTACCAGGGCTTGACATATACAGGACGTGCTTAGAGATAAGTATTCCTCTTCGGAGGCTTGTATACAGGTGCTGCATGGTTGTCGTCAGCTCGTGCCGTGAGGTGTTGGGTTAAGTCCCGCAACGAGCGCAACCCCTGTTGTCTGTTACCATCATTAAGTTGGGGACTCAGGCAAGACTGCCGGTGACAAACCGGAGGAAGGTGGGGATGACGTCAAATCATCATGGCCCTTATGTCCTGGGCTACACACGTGCTACAATGGCCGGTACAAAGTGATGCGAAGCAGCGATGTGGAGCAAAACGCATAAAGCCGGTCTCAGTTCGGATTGGAGTCTGAAACTCGACTCCATGAAGGTGGAATCGCTAGTAATCGCGCATCAGCATGGCGCGGTGAATACGTTCCCGGGCCTTGTACACACCGCCCGTCACACCACCCGAGTCGGGGGTACCCGAAGTCAGCAGGCTAACCTTATTGGAGGCCACTGCCGAAGGTATGCTCGGTAAGGGGGGTGAAGTCGTAACAAGGTAGCCGTACCGGAAGGTGCGGCTGGATCACCTCCTTTCAGCGTGAAAGGTATTTTAAGTCTTCTAGTTTGTACACTATGAAGCCGTATTATTGTGTTCCTCGGTCGTAGACCTGAGGTGCGCAATATAATCAGTCTTGGCTCTCGTTAAATACTTTCAGTTTCCCTATGAATCGTACCGGAGACGCTTGCGTCGAGGAACGAGTTCGATAATCTCTAATGCCTTAAAAAAGGGCCTATAGCTCAGTTGGTTAGAGCGCACGCCTGATAAGCGTGAGGTCACTAGTTCAAATCTAGTTAGGCCCAAAGTGATTTAACTTCTTTTGAGTTGGATTATAGTTGCAAAGATAGAGTTGATATTGATCGATTCTTTTTTTTAGCCAAAGTTCGTTTGCGGGTCTCGGATCTGCGATACGACTTTGTTCTTAACAGTGAATAGCGAAGGGATAAATAATAATATGGTCAAGCGACTAAGGGTCCATGGTGGATGCCTTGGAGCTATCCGGCGAAGAAGGGCGTGGCAAGCTGCGAAAAGCCTGGGGAAGGAGCAAACATCCTAAGATCCCGGGATTCCCGAATGGGGTAACCCGGCGGATTGATATCCGTCATCATACAGTGAATACATAGCTGTATGAAGCGAGACTCAGGGAACTGAACCATCTAAGTACCTGAAGGAAAAGAAATCAAAAGAGATTCCCTTAGTAGCGGCGAGCGAACGGGGATTAGCCCAAACCATTTGCATTTCGGTGCATTTGGGGTTGTAGGGCATGCATAATGCATTCACAAGAGTTAGCAGAACGGTATTGGGAAAGCCGACCGAAGAAGGTGAAAGTCCTGTAAGCGAAAACTTGAGTGAGCTGGCATGTACCTGAGTAAGGCGGGGCACGAGTAATCCTGTCTGAATCTGGGGGGCCCACCCTCCAAGGCTAAATACGAGATAGCTACCGATAGCGAATAGTACCGTGAGGGAAAGGTGAAAAGCACCCCGGGAGGGGAGTGAAATAGAACCTGAAACCGTGGACCTACAAGCGGTCAAAGCCTCTTAATGGGGTGATGGCGTGCCTTTTGTAGAATGAGCCTGCGAGTTAATATTGTAAGCGAGGTTAAGGTATAGAAGTACCGGAGCCGGAGGGAAACCGAGTCTGAACAGGGCGTTTTGAGTTTGCAGTATTAGACCCGAAGCCGGGTGATCTACCTATGGTCAGGTTGAAGCTTGGGTAACACTGAGTGGAGGACCGAACACTAGTCTGTTGAAAAAGGCAGTGATGAACTGTGGGTAGGAGTGAAAGGCTAATCAAACCCGGAGATAGCTGGTTCTCCTCGAAATGGCTTTAGGGTCAGCGTCATATGTTTAATGCCGGAGGTAAAGCACTGATTGGGTGCGGGCCTGTCACAGGGTACCAAATCCAGTCAAACTCTGAATGCCGGTATTCAAAGTATGGCAGTGAGACTACGGGTGATAAGATTCGTGGTCGAAAGGGAAAGAGCCCAGACCGTCAGCTAAGGTCCCTAAACTATGCTAAGTGGAAAAGGAAGTACGATTGCACAGACAGCCAGGAGGTTGGCTTAGAAGCAGCCACTCCTTTAAAGAGTGCGTAATAGCTCACTGGTCGAGTAGTTGTGCGCCGACAATGTAACGGGGCTAAGCATAGTACCGAAGCTACGGAATAACGGAGTTTACTCCGTTGTTGGTAGAGGAGCATTCTGTAGGCCGATGAAGGTGTTGCTGTAAGGCATGCTGGAGGTATCAGAAGAGAGAATGCAGGCATGAGTAACGAAAAGGAAGGTGAGATCCCTTCCCGCCGAAAATCTAAGGTTTCCTGGGTAAAGGTACTCTTCCCAGGGTTAGTCGGCCCCTAAGGCGAGGCAGAAATGCGTAGTCGATGGGAAACTGGTTAATATTCCAGTACATCTAGTAATTTCGATGGGATGACACTTAAGGAGATCCCATGCCAGGCGTTGGTTGTCCTGGTCCAAGCGTTTACCTGTTGATTCTTGTAGGCAAATCCGCAAGAAGAGGGGAGGCGTTAAGGGTAGTGATCCTACGGGAGAGCGAAGTTGGGTGATTCATCGAGTCGAGAAATAATCTCTAAGGTTAGGTTACTAGGTACCGTACCGCAAACCGACACAGGTAGATGGGATGAGAATTCTAAGGCGTACGGGAGAACTCACGTTAAGGAACTCGGCAAAATACATGCGTAACTTAGGGAGAAGCATGGCTCAGCGGGTGAAGCCGGAGTTGCAGAGTCCAGAGGAGAGCGACTGTTTACCAAAAACACAGGTCACTGCGAACATGCAAATGGAAGTATAGTGACTGACACCTGCCCGGTGCTGGAAGGTTAAGAGGAGCTGTTAGCTTTTAGTGAAGCAGTGAATTGAAGCCCCAGTAAACGGCGGCCGTAACTATAACGGTCCTAAGGTAGCGAAATTCCTTGTCGGGTAAGTTCCGACCCGCACGAATGGTGTAACGACTTTCCTACTGTCTCAACGTGAGACCCGGTGAAATTGAAGTATCGGTGAAGATGCCGATTACCTGTGGTTAGACGGAAAGACCCCGTGAACCTTTACTGTATCCTGATATTGAACTATGGCTGATGATGTGTAGGATAGGTGGGAAACTTTGAAGAGTGGTCGTCAGGCTGCTTGGAGTTGTTGGTGAAATACCACCCTTTATCAGTTATATTTCTAACGTGGCCCGTTACCCGGGTCATGGACAATGTCAGGTGGGCAGTTTGACTGGGGCGGTCGCCTCCTAAAGAGTAACGGAGGCGCGCAAAGGTTACCTTCGCATGGTTGGAAATCATGCTGTAAGCGCAATGGCATAAGGTAGCTTGACTGCGAGACTTACAAGTCGAGCAGGTACGAAAGTAGGTCATAGTGATCTGGCGGTTCTGAGTGGAAGGGCCGTCACTTAACGGACAAAAGGTACTCCGGGGATAACAGGCTGATTTTGCCCAAGAGTTCATATCGACGGCAAAGTTTGGCACCTCGATGTCGGCTCATCGCATCCTGGGGCTGGAGCAGGTCCCAAGGGTATGGCTGTTCGCCATTTAAAGCGGTACGCGAGCTGGGTTCAGAACGTCGCGAGACAGTTCGGTCCCTATCTGCCACAGGCGTTGGATGTTTGAGAGGATCTGTTTTTAGTACGAGAGGACCGAAACGGACGAACCTCTGGTGTATCAGTTATTCTGCCAAGAGTATGTGCTGAGTAGCTAAGTTCGGAAGGGATAACCGCTGAAAGCATCTAAGTGGGAAGCCCACCTCAAGATGAGACATCCCTCTCCCTTTAAGGGAGCTTAAGGAATCTGAGAGAATATCAGTTTGATAGGCTGGCGGTCTAAGTGTGGAAACATATTGAGCCGACCAGTACTAATCTTCCGTGAGGCTTGACCATATTATTATTTGTCCCTTTGATTATGAGTCGTACCGCAGGATTTATCCGAGGAACGAGCTCAAGGAATAATTGACATATTGTTCCTTAATTACGATGTCTACGAAGCGCAGCGGATGTGGACTCGGTAATTAAGAGTAGAACAATAGTTAATTATGACGCTATAACCGTATAAACCGTCTTTCAGACGATTTATATATAGTGGAGCTTAGCTTCACAATCCGGTGATTTTAGCAATGAGGTTATACCCGTTCCCATCCCGAACACGGAAGTCAAGCTCATTCGCGCCGATGGTACTGCTACGGTGGGAGAGTAGGTCGTCGCCGGTTTATATTCAGCCCCAGTCTTCGGACTGGGGCTTTTTTTTGTGCTCGGCGACGAGCCTGTCGATGCGTTCCTCGTTCCTGCGGTACGCATCTGATGTAGCCAGTCACGTACCGCAGGAACGAGGAACGTGACGTCGGAAGTGAGCGAAGCGAACGGAGGAGTCGCCGGTTTATATTCAGCCCTGCTCGGGGCTCGACTTGCTGTAAGAAATAGTTTCTAACCCATAGACAGTGGGTTTTCATGGTTCTGGTCCCTCCTGGCATTTGAGGGATGAAATGGTACGGAGAGGCTTGGATCTGATTCTCAGGGGGGCTGGTAAAAGTTGATCAATATCCCTCATTTAGAGGCAGTTCTTATCTTTTTACACTATAATATATGTTGTTATGACATTGAGAATATTGAGAGGCTCTTTGTTCAGCCTGATATTTCTATTTTACGTCTCAACCGCTTTTCTCTGTTTTGGAGATGAGAGTTCCTATTCTAATATTCAAGTGACTCTGTCGCAGTCTGAAAGAAACTGGATTGAAAACCATAGGAGTATAAAAATAGCCGGTCCCCTCAATTTTCCTCCTTTTCATATGTATGATGAGACGGGGAATCCCGAGGGTATTGCTTCCGATTATGTGCTGCTGATACTGAAAAGTATCGGTTTCGAGGTGGAGGTTGTCAGTGATCTTAGCTGGCCAGAGATCCTTGAAGCTGCTAATACCAAAGAACTTGATTTGATTAGCTGTGCGGCAAGAAGTTCGGACAGGGAGAAATATCTGCTATATACAGATCCTCATCTCTCCTTCCCTCTGGTTATAATCACAAGGGATGATGGTGAATTTATCTCCGGACTTCAGGATCTGGCCAACAAGAAAGTGGCTATGGTGAAAAAAAACATTGTAGAAGACTGGCTGCTGGAAGAAGGTGTGGATATCAGCGAATATCACTATGTAAATAGTCCGAAAGATGCGTTGAAAGCAGTTTCCAGCGGTGAAGCGGATGCTTATATAGGTAACCTTGCCTCCTGTGCATACTATATCAATGAACTGGGACTGGTGAATCTGAAAGTCGCATCGCCTACCAAGTTTGGAAACTATAATTTGCATATGGCTGTGAGAAATGATTGGCCTGAACTTGTTTCAATACTGAATAAAGGATTGAAGGCTATAGCACCTGATCAGCACAGAGAGATCCGTAATAACTGGCTCTCCCTCAGATATGAGCATGGTATCAAGCCTTCTGATATCATAAGGATGGTTCTCAGTGTCGTTTTTATTTCCGCACTGATATTAACAGTAATATTTCTTTGGAACAGACGTCTTGTTAAAGAGATTGAGATAAGAAAGCAGAAAGAGAGAGAGCTTCAGAAGGCATTGGATGATATTAATACCCTTTCCGGTCTTCTTCCCATATGTTCCCACTGTAAAAACATAAGAGATGATAAGGGATACTGGAAACAGATAGATGCTTATTTTGAGGATCATTCTGATGTTTCTTTCTCTCACAGTCTCTGTCCAGACTGCGTCAAAGAACTTTATGGTGAGGATTTTCTTAAAAAAAAGAATGATTAATCGTATGGCTCTTTGAAGGGATGAATCTCCTGTTATAGGGAAAGCATCTGTTCCATTGATTCTCTTTCACATTCCTCAATAATCCATTTTATAAACTATCAAAAGCTGACAGCGGCACCATAGGCCATCATAGAATGGAAAACTACGATAAGACGGATTAGGAATCCTCCTGTTTATCCGGATCGGATCATGACGGAGTCGATGATATAGCGCAGAGTTTTCTCATGTATCCTGGAACCCTGTAGCTGTTCTTTCCGGAAATGACAGCACAGAAGATGATCTGTGGGATGTTGGCGGCGCCTGATGATTCCTGATTGGCTTGGATTCACTAGTTTATCTAATATTATCCCGGAAACCTGACATTAAACGTTGTTATTCCGGAGTATCAGAGAGAGAAATTGAAAAAACAGGTTGACAGAATATCAAATCGGGATTTTAAAATCGGTAATTTTGTATCAAAACAAGGGATTTATACGCCAATATTCCTTGTATAAAAAGGATGATATCAATATACTGGTGCAATAATTACATATCTTAATTATCTTAATACAATAAGACCACTGGAGGATATCAGATGGGAAAAGTTAGAGTTGGATTTAACGGAATGGGAAGAATCGGTAAGAACGTAATGCGCGTTATTACCTCTCAGTTCAACGATCAGATTGAAATCGTTGCAGGAAACGACCTGGTTTCCGCAAAAGAAATTGCTGCAGGTCTCCCCAAAGACTCTATCCACGGTAAGTTCCCCGTAGACGTTAAGCTGATCAGCGACAACGTTATCAAAATCGGCGAGCACGAAGTAACCGTATACGCTGAAAAAGATGCAAACAACATTCCCTGGGCAAAGCACAACGTCGACGTTGTACTTGAGTGTACCGGTTTCTACCTGTCTACTGAAAAGGCTCAGGCTCACATCAACGCCGGTGCCAAGAAGGTTATCGTTTCCGCTCCCTGTAAGGATGATACAAAGACCGTTGTAATCGGTGTTAACAGCGATACACTCACTGCTGATGACAAGATCGTTTCCAACGCTTCCTGTACCACCAACTGTCTCGCTCCCCTGACCAAGGCCGTTGATGACAGCTTCAAGGTAATCACCGGACTGATGTGTACCACTCACGCCGCAACCGCTACTCAGAGAGTACAGGACTTCTTCGGCGGTGGTAAGAACAGAGCTACCGGAAACAACATCATCCCCGCTTCCACCGGTGCTGCTATCGCCGTTGGTAAGGTTCTGCCCCACCTGAACGGCAAGCTGAACGGTACCGCTCTTCGTGTTCCTACCGACACTGGTTCCGTTGTTGAGGTTGTATACCTGATCGAAGGTAAGCACAGCAAGGACGAGATCAACGCTGCCGTTGCCGAGAACGCCAAGAAGGTTAACGCCATGTCTATCACCGGTAAGGTTCTGGACGTGAATGACTACTACGAGTGTTCCAGAGACTGTGTCGGCGAAGGCTGGACCTCCATGATGATCCCCGGAAACACTCAGGTAACTGAAGCTGGAGAGAACACCCTCGTTAAGATGACTTCTTTCTACGACAACGAAATGGGTTACTCAACCAAGATGGCTGAGCTGGCTCAGATCCTTATGTCCAAGTAAGCAGTTACAGGATATTATCCTTTAATAAAAACCGTTTCCTCCCGGGGAAACGGTTTTTTTATTCCCCTGACAGCAGGAAGTTGAAAAAGCAACAGTTCGGGATCAAATTAACTTGACTATCGTTCTGCTAATATATATTTTAATTCATATGAAAGAGTTGACCGATTATAAAACTGTTAAACAGTTCATAGAAGCTGATGGCTTTCGTTTCTTCTTCCTTTCACGACCTCAGTGCGGGGTGTGCGGTGTCGTAAAAGAGAAAATGCTGAAGGTTCTGGAAGATTATCCCGGGATAGAAAGCTATTATGTGGATCTTAACAAGGTAGAGGAAGCGGCGGGACAGCTTTCTGTCTTTACCATACCCGCTGTTCTTCTGTTTTCTGACGGACATGAAATCATCAGAGAGGCACGCTATTTTTCGGTAGACGATATCGCTGCAAGAATAGACAGAACCTATCGCCTGGCCTATGAATGATGTCGTATTCAGAAGAAGGTCCGTTCCTTCCGGTTGAGACGGCAGAAGAGCATTACATCCACTTAAAAAAGTTGTAGATGCATATGCCTATGATCAGGACCATAACGCCCATGAAGAGCTTATCAACGGCTCTGTGACTCATTTTTTTGGAAAGATGAGATCCTATCAAACCGCCGCCGATTCCTCCTGCTATCATAAGAGAGAGAATGACAGGATCAAAAGCAGGGATACGGCCGCTGGCCGCTGTGAAGATAAGACTGGTTATCTGGGAGAAAAAAATAATAAACAAAGAGTTCAGGGCTGCCGTCTTGCTGTCCATAGAGAAGAAAAAGTAGAGAACCGCCAGGTTTATGGGCCCCCCACCTATACCCAGAAAGGACGCCAGGCTTCCAAGAAGAAAGCCTGTAAAAAGGGTGAACAGTACGGTGTCCTTGTGACGGGGAGTTATTCTCTCCTTGTAGAGTGTAAAAATCAGGACAAAAACGGTGAGCAGGGTGAGTATGGCCGACTGAGTCATCCCTACAATACCGTCTCTGCCGAAGCCGGACTTGATAATATCAAAAACATACTTGCCGGCCATGCCGCCGATGATACCGCCGGCGGCCAGAAGTCCGGCTGTTTTTTTGTTGATAACAATATTCGTATGTCTGCTGCGGATAAGAGTTACGGTTGTCATGGACAGAACTGTGCATCCCGAAAGGAAACTGATCGCGGCCACTCCGAAGGGGGAGAGGGAGTCCAGTACCGGTTTGATGATTACGCCGCCTCCGATGCCGCTGATGGCGCCTACGATGGATGCAAAGAGGCTTATAAACAAGTACTCCATTGAAATAATTCTCCCGTGAACCCTAAACCGTTCCTGCTGGAAGGGACTGGATATTCAGATGTATTGAATTAGAGGATAGCTAATTATCCGTTAATCAGTCAACGCCGGAGGATTCTGAAGATTCGCCGGGGAGGATGATGATGATACGACCCTGTCGGAGAAGCTCTCTGTTATGAGGCGATGAAATAATCATCTGTACCGCATCATCCGAGAGAACCAGATCTGTATGGCTGGTGCCCGTAATTCTGCGGGCCATGGTTCTCAAGGGATAACTGCCTATTCTCTCTGAAGAGCCGCTCAGGTCAAAATCTCTTATATAGCCTGCATTGCCCCAGCTTCTGAGGGCCTGAGGATCGGTGGTTTCCGCACTGTGGATAAGATGCATAGAACCGTCATAGAGTCTGGGGAAGAGGCAGGGAACCAGCTCGGCGGTTCTTGTGTTTCCACCCTGCAGGGGCAGAGGCTCTCCTGCATAAATAACGATTCCCGAAAACTCTTCTGTCGCTCTGTAGATGGGATTGGATCTTATGGGGTAGGGGCTTTTATGCTGTATCACAAGATCCGCAAGATCGGGAAAGAGATTCAGAGTATAGCGGACTGTGAGATATTTTCTGTCTCCCGTGGCCGTGGTGAAAACCTTCTTCATCTTGTCTGAGAGAGCTTCAAGTTTTCTCAGAAGGACAGGATCCTTCTGAATCATATCTGAGAGCGTATGGGATGAATCTATCTGAAGCCCTTTTAAAACCTCCCCTGTGATAACGGGAGTGCGGCGGATGATATGCTGTTCCGTCTTGTAGCGGCCCGTGGGCTGATTGGGTTCCTCTTCTATGGGGGCAGTTATATCAAGCTGCAGGATCGCTTCGTTCCAATCCACGGTACTGACGGATTGCATTTCCGGCTGGGCGAAAACAGAGAACAGGGGTAAAAGAAAAAAAATCATAATGAAAAGCAGCTCGTTTTTTAATTTTTCAATCTGCATATTCTTCTCCTGTAATACCGGCGGGGGGAACTCTTAAGACCATTCCCGGTTTGATGACGCCGTTCAGAGGAAGCCTGTTTCCCGATGCCAGCTCTTCCGGGCTGGTTCCGAAACGTTTGGAGATGCTCCACAGCGAATCTCCTCCGGCGACGATATAGTTCTGTGTCCATCCTCTGGTATCTGTTTCCGTTATCGTTCCCTCGCGGTCGGGTATGTCTGCGTGGATCAGAGGGATCAGGAGAACCTGTCCTATCCTTAGATAGCGGCTGGATATACCGGGATTGTACTCATAGATCATGCTCATGGGGATACCGTACCATTCTGCAAGTTCGGAAAGGGTATCACCGGAACGGATTCTATAGCGTTTGAACTCAATCAGGTCTGCCTCCTCAGACAGAATGGTCTCCAAATCCTCTCTATAGGCAGCGGGGATTTTCAGGGTATAGCCGCTTGAGGCAGGAGGGGTAACCATATAGTTGAGCTCATGATGGGCGCTGAAGAAAAGATCCGAATCCATCTCAAGCCTTCCGGCAATCTTCCTGAGGTCCACACTGGATTTCAGGTTGAGCTTAACCCAGTCATCGGGGCTGTCCCACTGAAGGGGCAGGTCATAGGTTCCGCGGCTGCTGCAAAGAAGAGTGACAGCCGCCAGTTTGGGAATATAGTTTCGGGTTTCCCGGGGAAGGAGGCCTTTGTCACAGAGCTCCCAGTAATCGGAAATGCCGTACTGTGCGATGGTTCGGGTCACTCTGCCAAGACCGCAGTTATAGGCGGCCAATGCCAGTAGCCAGTCGCCCGTCTTCCTGTAGTTGTACTCCAGTTTATCCAAAGCAGCCTCAGTGGATCGCCAGAAGTCTCTTCTGTCATCCCTCCAGGCATCGACGGTGATGTCGTAGGGGGCTATGCTGTTCATCATAAACTGCCACATCCCTGTAGCTCCCGACCGCGAGACGGCATCAACTCTGTAGGCTGATTCGATAACCGGCAGATAGATGATTTCGGCGGGCATGTTTTTTTCTCTGAGTCTGTCGGCGATAAAGGACGTATAGGGTTCGGCTCTGTTCAGACAGCGTTCGATAAAGGCCAGGCCCTTCTCGGAACTGAAATACTCAAGATAGTAGTCGATCCTTTCGTTGGACGGGAGGGACGTGGACCAGATTTTGTTTGAAAGATGGCCCTGTTTCTCCGGAAGAGCGGGATCAACGGAAATGACGGAAGACGCGGTTCCGGCGGAATAAATCATATGATCCGTCCTTCCTCTCCTATCTACTTCCAAGGAAGAGAGAGTTCCGGAAAAAAGAGGAGAAGAGAGCAGCAGGTACACTGCTGTTATAGTTTGTTTCCGAAATATATGCCTGCCCATTCCCATCTGTTATTTATCTCCGGATCTATCGGATAGCGTATTCTGTTAAAGTACAGATACCAAATCCTGATTCTGTATGACCAGCCGCCTGTCCTGAGAAAGGCTTCCCGGTCGTTGGACTCGGGTTCCAGGTTTCTGTTGTACCAGACACTCGATTTCAGAAAATTGGCCAGTTCCATGGGGATTTCCGTAAAGGGATCGTAGCGGTCCTGACCCCAACTCATCATAAAGAAATCTTCTCCCATATATCTGTTTAATCGGCTTCCGTTACGTGTTCTGATAGCATATTTTATGGAATTCACAAGACTCAGAAGGTCCGTGCGGGTCCATGTTTTGTCGGAGTAGTGGAAGTTCAGATAGTGATTGACCTCATTATAGACATTCGGTTCTCCCGGTATTGCAGTACGGGGCGCTTCCAGAAATTTCTCATAGTTTTCGATGGACCGGCTCCAGAGCCCTTCGGCCTCATAGGATTTAGCCAGATCATAGTAGACCAAACCCCGGTCTATCTCACCGGAAAAACGACCTATCAACTCATTGTTGTAATCTATTCTTTTTAAAGGACTGTTCTCTGAGTAATTCAGGAGCTTCTGGAGACTGTAGTAGTGGATGGACTGTCCCCGGATCATCAAATCCTCATAGTTCTTCAGGAGTCTGTTGTAGTAGATCACGGCAATGTCCAGGGCACCTTCTTCTTCATAGAGCGTTCCCAGGAGAAGAAGATAGTAGCCGTTGTAGCTGTCCTCGGGATGTTCATACAGATGATCGTTCAAAAAATCCTTGAGTATCTCTCCGTATTCCCCCTGGCGCAGTACGGAAATGATCTGTTCCATAATACCGTAGCGGTTGGTGTCGTCTGATTCGTCTTCAAGGAGGACGAAGAGGGTGGCCAGTTTGTCATCCGTTTCACTAACGCCGGTCTGATAGGGGGAAACTTCCTCTGTACAGGATAGGAAAAGGTTCAGAATTAGGGCTGTTAGAAGCAGCTTGAAAGCATCTTTCATTTGAGCTCCGAGTTTATCACAGCCCCTTGATCCGTGACAAGTTATCCCCTGTTCAGACGTCGGAACTGGCTGGGAGTGAGTCCGGTCTGCTTCTTGAATATATAACTGAAATAACCTTCGTTTTCATAACCCGCTTCCCGTGCTATTTTTCTGATCTGCCAGTCGGGATGCTGCATCAGAAAGGCTTTGCTGCGATTGATGCGGTAGCTGTTCAGATATTCAAAGGGACGGACATGAACCGCCTTTTTAAACAGAGTGCACAGATGCTGGGGAGTGACCCCGAGTACTCCGGACATGTCCCCTATGGAGATATCTTCTTTATAATGGTCTTCAATATACTTAAACACATCACCCAGCTTATTGTGTCTCAGGGCCATGGAATCATCTTCCCTGCTCGTGTAACGGTAGAGATCCGTTAAAAAGGCATAGACAAGGTGGGAGCTTTCCAGAAAGGAGAGGCTGTGACCGGAACTCAAAAGATGAAGTCCCTTTTCCACCTGGGCATCCAGATCTTCCCTGTGGCTGAGAGTATAGAGATCGGTCCCCGTTATCTTGAAGGTATCAAGAAGGTTTTTGATATGATACCCTCCGAAGGTAAACCAGCAGACGATCCAGGGATTGTCCAACGCTCTGTAGGCGTGGGAGTCTCCGGGGAAGATCATCATTCCCTCTCCCGCTTCAACGGGACGTTCTTTTCTGTCGCCCAGAGTAACAACTCCCCGGCCTTCCATGACATGAATCCACTGATAGTAGGGATATCCGAAGGGCCGTGAGATCTCTTCCTGCTCATAACAGTATCCCACTCCCACAAGGTAGAAGGGAAGCTGCTTTTCCAGTTCCGTAAGGACGGAGAAGGCATAATTCTGTTTTCTTACTTTCATATATCAATATTTTTCTTCAAATAAAATATGCAAGTTGCATGAAAAGAGAAGCGCTGAAAAAATCTATTCCAATTTTCTTCTCTCTGTCGGAAGAATATCTATCCTGTAGCATCAGAATAAGCCGGAATGACCTATGAGGAAGGGTTCAGGACAAAACAATCTTCATATATTTATAATACCATGAAAATATTGACGTTGACCACACAGAAAAAAGGGGGGGATAATTTATTTTAGAAAAAGAAGATAGCTTAATTAAAAGGAGCGAATATGAAAAAATCTTTTCTGACGAAAACTCTATTGTTTACTGTGGCAGCGCTTATGCTGCTGGTTTCCTGCGGTAAAAAGGAAGAGACCCGGGCCGACGCCGGGGTGCCTCAGGCCAAGAAGGTTATCCTTTACAACTCAATGCACGGCGACCCGTTGCCTCGTGAAGCGGATGAAGAAGTTGTTAAAATGTTTTCAGAAGACAATCCCGACTTTCAGGTTGTCCACTCCATCGTGGCTCATGAGGACTTCAAGCAGGCCATCCGTGCCTATCTTTCCTCTTCCACACCTCCCGATCTTCTGACCTGGTTTGCCGGTAACCGTGCCCGTTTCTTTATTGACAAGGGTCTAATCCTGGATATCAGCGATGTATGGGAAGAGCAGGGCTGGAACGATAGCTTTTCCAAGGGCTGGCAGAATATGAGCTCCGTGGACGGCAAGAAGTACTTTCTTCCCACTTCATGGTACTGGTGGGCCGTTTACTACAGACCTTCCGTATTTGAAAAATACGGACTTTCCGCTCCCACCAACTGGGATGAGTTCACCCATGTCTGTGACACCCTGGTTGCCAACGGCGTAAAGCCCTTTACCATCGGCACCAAGTACCGCTGGACCGCAGCCGCCTGGTTCGACTACCTGAATATGAGAATCAACGGCCCCGAGTTCCACGTTGATCTGATGCTTGGTAAAGAAAGATACGATGATGCCCGTGTGAAGAAGGTCTTCTCCGAGTGGGGTAAGATGATAGACAAGGGATACTTTATCGACGACCCCGCCGCATACTCCTGGTCCGAGGCCATCCCCTTTATGCTGGATGAAAGCGCCGCCATGTACCTGATGGGCGACTTTATCAGAGACTCCTATCCGGCCGAGCAGCATGGTGATCTGGACTTCTTCCGCTTCCCTATCTACGACGCCTCCGTTCCCATCGGTGAGGACGCTCCCACAGACGGTTACTTTATTCCCGCCAACACAGCCAACCCCGAGGGTGCCAAGGAGCTTCTTGCCTACTTCGGTTCCAAAGAGGTGCAGGAGTTCTTTGCAGAGAAAATGGGAAGGCTTAATACCAACGGTGATGTGGATCTTAATCTTTTTAATGAGAATCAGCAGAAGGGTATCAATATGATCAACAACAGCGATTATGTCGCTCAGTTCTACGACAGAGATACCACTCCCGAGATGGCCAACAAAGGTATGGATGCTTTTATGGAGATCTGGGAAAAGCACAGCCCCGCGGATATAGACAGGATCTGTGCCCGCCTGGAGAAGGATCGTCAGGATATCTTCTCCGAGTAATCTGATCCATTAATTGAGAATATATATAAGTTCTTCGGCTCCCGGTTTTCCGGCCGGGAGCCGATTTTAAAATCGTTCCTGCGGGCAGGGACGGTTTCCATGCCGTATTGCGGTCCGGTTATATCCGCACCCTGCGGATTTCAGGAGGTTCTGTTTGAAACGAAGCAGAGATATTAACAAAGAGATGATCCCCTGGCTCTTTCTGGCCCTTCCCCTGTTGATCTATATCATCTGGGTTATCGGCCCCATGTTCTACACATTTTACTTGAGTCTGACCAAATGGGACGGTCTTTCGGCTCCCGAATTCCGGGGACTGAAGAACTACAGGCGTCTGTTTGAAGATCCCGTATTTTTCATCTCTCTGAAGAACAACTTTATCTGGATTGCCTTTTTTATCACCGTTCCCGTTGTTCTGGGTCTTGGCCTGGCCATGATCCTGAACCGCAGTGTTCCCGGATCCCGATTTTTCAAGGCCAGCTTCTATTCCCCCATGGTTCTCTCCCTGGTGGTCTGCGGTCTTATCTGGTCCTGGTTCTACAATCCTTCCCAGGGACTGATCAATACGGTCTTGAGGACCGTCGGATTGGACGGGATGGCCAGGGGCTGGCTCAGTGATCCCAACCTTGTTCTGGGATCGGTTATTACCGTAGCCGTATGGCGGCAGGTGGGGTATGTCATGGTTCTTTATCTGGCCGGACTGCAGTCTGTGGACTCCTTTCTTGTGGAGGCTTCCAAGATCGACGGCGCCAATGCCTGGCAGACATTCCGGCATGTGATCATGCCCCAGCTGCAACCCATTACCATCGTCGTCGTGGTCATCAGCATCATAGACTCTTTGAGAGCCTTTGACCTGGTTTCCGTTATGACCCGCGGGGGCCCCTTTAACAGGTCGAGTGTTTTGGCCAACTTTATGTATATCGAGTCGTTTAATAACTACAAAATGGGCTACGGTGCATCCGTGGCGGTGGTGCTGTTTCTGATCTCCCTGGCATTTATTTTAATGTATTTGGGACAGATTCATCAGGAAGAGGATCTCTAGGAAAGGAATTATGGTACATAAAGACAATAAAATTCTGAAATTAGCGGGATTCTTCTTTCTGGTGCTCATGACCTTTGTCTGGCTTTTGCCTATGATTGTGGCGGTCCTGACTTCCTTCAGAACGAATAATGAGCTGCTGACCAACGGATTTCTCTCCATGCCTGAAAGAATCAGCTTTGAAAGCTATAAGAACGCCTGGAACAGGGGGCAGCTCCATCTTTTTCTGCCCAACAGTTTTATCATTACTCTGCCGGCTCTGCTTTTTACCCTGGGGCTGTCCAGTCTTTCCGCCTATGCCCTGGCCAAATTCAAGTTCAGGGGGCGAAAGTTGATCCTGAGTGTTTTTGTGGGGGGGATGATGCTTCCTTTCCAGATTCTGCTTCTGCCGGTTTTTCGTCTGTCTGAAAAAATCGGTATCTATGATACCTACTGGGCGCTGATTGGTATTCATACGGCTTTTCAGCTGGGGTTCTGTACATTTGTACTCCGAAACTATATGGTAACCATTCCCCGCTCTCTTTCTGAGGCGGCGAGGATCGACGGCTGTCGTGAGTTCCGTATTTATTCGCAAATCATAATGCCTCTTGTCTTGCCTGCCGTCGCTGCGATAGCTACACTTGAATTTACATGGATCTTCAATGACTATATCTGGGCTTTGATTCTTGTGAGAACGAGTAATATGATGCCTGTGACAGCCGGCTTAGCCATCCTTCAGGGACAGTATGTCATGGACTGGACGGTGATTATCGCCGGCGCCCTGATGGCGACCATACCGACGATCATCGTGTTTATCTTCCTGCAGCGCTACTTTATACAGGGCCTGACCATGGGGTCTAACAAGTAACGCCTGCTGCGCTGCCGGACAGCGCAGACTGCACATGCGCCTGAAGGCGTTTTAATAGAATAAAGAATGGGGTCTGATTGATGAAAGAGATACGCCGGAAGGGGATTTGTTACGGTGGGGATTACAATCCCGAGCAGTGGCCGCAGGAGGTCTGGGCTGACGATATCCGTCTGATGAAGATGGCGGGGGTTAACTTTGTCAGCGTCGCTATCTTCAGCTGGGCGCTGCTGCAGCCTTCGGAAGATGAGTTCGAATTCTCATGGCTGGATAAAATCATGGATATGATGGGCGAGGCCGGAATCGGAGTGGATCTTGCCACTCCCACAGCGGCCCAGCCTGCCTGGCTGAGCCGGACATATCCTGAAATTCTGCCGGTGAGCAAGGAGGGGATGCGTTACAGCTATGGATCCCGTCAGTGCTACTGCCCCAACAGCACTGACTGGAAGCGCGCCGCCTCCAGAATCGCCCGAAAGGTTGTGGAGCGTTACAAGGACCATCCCGCCCTGGTGATGTGGCATACCAACAATGAGTATACCTGTCATGTCCAGGAGTGTTACTGCGACAATTGCGCCGCCGCCTTCCGCCTTTGGCTTGAGAAGCGCTACGGCTCAGTGGAAGGGGTGAACAGAGTCTGGGGAACAAAGTTCTGGAGCCAGTATTACTATGACTGGATGGATATACTGCCCCCCCGGAAGACCACGGCTCAGCCCAATCCCGCCCATGTTCTTGACTACCGCCGTTTTATGAACGATTCGGTTCTGGACCTCTATCTTATGGAGAAGAAAATCATAGAGGATATTTCTCCGCAGGTGGAAGTGATGACCAACTTTATGATGACCTGGAAGGATCTTGATCTTTTCCAGTGGGCCGAACATGTGGATGTGGTGACCTGGAATTCCTATCCCGATCCCGATCCCTCCTATGATCCCTCCTGGACCGCCATCGATCACGATATCATGCGGAGTCTGAAGGGGGGAAAGCCCTTCCTCCTGATGGAACAGGCTCCCAGTCAGGTCAACTGGAGACGGGTCAACCGGGCCAAGGCTCCGGGAATGATGAAGCTTTACTCCTATCAGGCTCTGGCCCACGGCGCCGACGGCCTGATGTTTTTTCAGTGGCGTCAGTCCAGACGGGGGTCTGAGAAATTCCACAGCGCCTGCGTCACTCATACGGGAGACGAACACTCCCGGGTGTTCCGCGAGGTGGTCGATCTGGGATCGGATCTGAAGATGCTTGAAGACCTGAAGGATGCCTCCTATCCCTCAGAAACCGCCATCGTTCTGGATTATGAGAACTGGTGGGCCCTGGAGTATGAGAACAACCAGTCCTCGGAAGTGGACTACCTGGAGAATCTGCGCTATTTCTATAAACATTTCTATGAGCGGCATATCCCTGTGGATTTCGTTCATCCTCTGCGCAGCGATCTGAGCAGATACAAGATGATCGTGGTGCCTTTTCTCTATATGCTCAGCCGTGAGGCGGGGAATCGGTTTCGAGACTATGTGAAAGCCGGAGGACGCCTCGTGGTCGGCTGCGGAAGCGGCATCGTGGACGAAGAGGAGGCTGTTTTTGAAGAGGGCTATCCCGGAGCTCTTTCCGGAACTCTGGGGCTGAGTGTGGAGGAGTTCGATCCCCTCTATCCCGGACAGCGCGTCTGTCTCAGCTTTGAGGGCAAAGAGGGAAAGCCCGACGGAGAAGGAGATCTCTGGCAGGACAGAATTCATACCCGGGAAGCCGAGACCGTCGCCTGGTTCAGCGAGGGGATGATGAAAGGAGCGCCCGCCCTGACCTGCAACAAACTGGGGAAGGGTGAGGCCTGGTATATGGGGATTCGTCCCGATAAAGAAACACTGGCCAGAATCCTGGAGGGCATCTGCAGGGATAGCGGTATCGAAGCTCTGATGGATGCGCCTCCCTCTCTGGAAATCACCTGCAGGGAGAACGAAAAGGGACGCTGGTATTTTCTGATGAACTTCTCTGAAGAGAATGTCTGCCTGTCTTTAAAAGACAAGAACTATATCAATCCCCTGACCGGCCGTCCCGCAGGGGCCCAGATCGGCCTGGCCCCTCTTGAGGGAGCGATTCTTCTGGATGTTCAATAAGGGCCATCTTCTTTCTGAGCGGGAGGCCTCTCTGAAGAGGGCCTCTCCGTGAAGAGGACGATTAAAGGCAAACTCTGTTCCTTCCGCTGTTTTTGGCTTTATACAGACTCTCATCCGCCTTGTTGATCATGGACAGAAACGATCCTGCCGGTTCAGTACAGATTCCCATGCTGACTGTGACCTGAAATTGCTCTTCGGCAGCTTCAAATTCCAGGGCCGCCACCTTCTCTCGCAGATTGTCGAATACCCTCAGAATTTCATTCTTATCCATGTTCCGGCATACGATACAGAACTCCTCTCCACCGTAGCGGGAAATAAAATCTGATTTTCTTATATTCGACTGAAGTGTCTCTGCCACCTTTTTTATAACAATGTCTCCAACAGGGTGGCCGTACCTGTCATTGACCTGCTTGAACTTATCGATATCCGCCATCGC
This sequence comes from Oceanispirochaeta sp., assembly GCA_963556075.3. Classification (GTDB taxonomy): domain Bacteria; phylum Spirochaetota; class Spirochaetia; order DSM-2461; family DSM-2461; genus Oceanispirochaeta. Next base: position 3,091,956 of record CAUVYB020000002.1, read on the forward strand.
TACTACGGGATAATCTCCTGTCCGCATCCCGTTCTCATAGATCATATCTCCCGCTTCAAAAAGATAGCGCCGGTTGTTAATATTTGTCAGCTGGTCCAGAAGCGTTGCCGTTCGGAAAGATTCAAACTGACTGACAATTTTCAGATTGAGAGCGATACGGCAGAACATCATTTCGCTGAAAAAAGGTTTTGTCAGAAAATCATTGGCTCCGTTTTTGATAAATTTGACAGCCAGCCTGTGATTCCCCGCGGCGGACAGACCGATGATGGCCAGCTTGTCCAGAGGATAATCGACACGGATCTTTTTTGTCAGCTCAAAACCATCGCACCGGGGCATGTTGTAGTCGGTTATGACCATTTTTATACAGGGGTTCTCTCTTAACACTTCCAGGGCTTCCAGGCCGTCAGAGGCTTCGAAAAGCTGGTAGTGTTGAGTGGCGAGAGTCTGTTTCAAATGAGTGCGGGCGACCGCGGAATCATCGACGATGAGGATCCCGGTTTCACTGTTATTGGTAAATCGTTCCACAAGATCAAGAATATAGTTGATCGTATGAGGACCTTCTTTTATCACATAGTCAACAACCTGTTTCGACCAGATAAACTCCTGGAGGTCGTCATTGAAGTCGGACGTGATGACCACGCTGGGGATTTTGTTCTCCCGGCACAGATCAATAATCTCGCCATCCAGTGCATCAGGAAGACGCAGATCCAGCAGTGCTAATGAGATATAAGTCCCGGATTCAAGGAAGTCTCTGGTCTCTTTATAGTTTTTAAACCAGGCCGTCCTCATTCCCAGGTTATTCTCAATCGTCCGTACGAGGTATTTTCCATACATATTACTGTCTTCTACGACTAATATCAGGTTTTCCATAATATTAAATTATAATAGAGAAAAACAGTTATGCCATTCATATGATAGATCTGTTTCAGTTTCCGGAAACGAGTTTTCTGAACGCATTCATAAACTCATGACTATTGTCCGTCCGGCTGCCCGATCCCTGCCAGAGAGGACCCCGGCCTCCCCCCTTGCCGTCTATTATGGCGAGGCATGTTTCCCTGAACACAGTGAAGTTCAGTCCCTTGTGATGGGGGAGATGAAGAGTCCAGTTCAGTCTGTTTCCTTCTTCATTGCAGAGGAGAAAGGAAACAGACTCTTCCGAGGAGAGTTCCCGGCAGATCAGACGGAACAGGGAAGCGGGGCAGTTTTCCATTTTCTGGATCACAAGGGGGGGGTAGGCCTTTACAGAGGCCGAAAGTTCTTTGCTTATCCGGCGGGCGGCATCCTCCTCCATAAATTTGAGCCTCCGGTTCTCCTCCTGTTTTTCCTTGAGAAGGGCTTCCAGGCGATCGGCGGTCTCAAGGGGAGGCGTGGAGAGCAGGGCGCCCAGCCTTTCGCTCAGTTCCATCCTCTGCCTGTAATCTTCCCGGGCGGGGCCGGCAATCTTCCATTTCAGCCGGATATGGCCCCGGACTTTCTCACTCCCCGCATACTTGATCTGTCCCAGATCGGCAGTGCTGTCGGCATGGATGCCCCCGCAGGGGGTTATATCTGTATCGCCTAGGCTTACAAGGCGGATATCCTCTGTTTTGTCGGTGGAACGGCGCAGATTGTAGCTTTCCAGATCCTTCCCGTCCTTTATGAGTACGGACTTCACGGGCAGGGCGGCCGCAATGAGCCGGGCCGCTTCTTCTTCCAGTCTGTACAGCTCTTTTGAGGGAATCTCCTCCCGGTCCGTTTCAATGCTGCACTCATCCCTGCCCAGGCGGACAGAAAGTGTTCGGGCGTTGCAGAGCTTCTGGAGAAGGGCCGATATCAGATGCTGTCCCGTGTGCTGAATCCTGTAGTGGTCGCGATGATCCCTGTCCAGGCTAAGGTGTACGACTGACTCTTCGGGCTTCCTCTCCAGCTTATGGAGGATCCGGCCCTCCTTTTTCTGCACATCAAGAACGGGTTGTCCGTTCAGACTCCCTCTGTCGGCGGGCTGTCCTCCCCCTTCGGGATAAAAGAGGGTATCTTCCAGTTCCAGGTACCAGAAATCTCCCTTCTGATGGGAGGAGCGTATGGCTGTTGTCATTTCATTGCAGTCAGGCTTTTGATAATACATTTGAGTCATGTATAAAATCTATCAGATTATAGGTGTGAACAAAAGGATAAAACGAGGGCCGGGTCTGGTGAAAATGTACTGTTTTTTCATCAGGCCTTTTCGGATGAAGCGTCCTGCCGGCTGGATCTCAGGCATCGGGCAGAGGAAGGAGCCGGGGAACTCCCCGCCTTGCCGCTCTTCTCAGTATGGCTGCAAATTGCTATCATGCACAGCATGAAATCACTCAATCTGAAGACCCCGCGGCTGGTGGCGGTCGACCTTGACGGCACCCTTTTGAACTCGGATCATAGTCTTTCGGCTAGGACCATAGAGACCATGCGCCGGCTGGAAAAGGCGGGAATCCCCGTGGTGATCAGTACGGGGCGAAGCTATGAAGGGATGATGCACTTCAAGAACAGCATCGGACTGAAGACTCCGGTTATCTGTTATAATGGAGCCGTGATAGCGGATGGAGCAAGCGATACAATACTTCACCAGTGGCTGCTTCCTGCAGAAATCACAAGAGCCGCCGTGGATTATGCCCGGGAGAGAGGCATCCATATTCAGTTTTTCAGGGATGGAGAGCTCTACTATGAGCGCCGCCGGGAGGAATCCGATTACTACGAGGCCTCCACCGGTCTTAAAGGGCACGTGGTCGACTTTGATAAAAATCTTGACAGGGATGTGACCAAGGCTCTGATGATTCTGCCTCCCGGTCGTGAGTCGGGTGAGTTTCCGGAACTTCATGAGGCCAGGGATCATTTTCAGTCCCACTATGGAAAGCAGCTCTACTGCGCCCTGTCCAAACCCTTTTACCTAGAGTTTATCAACGGACTCGGTTCCAAGGGGAATGCTCTGCTGCAGGTCTGCCGGGATATGGGAATAGAGGCGGAAGAGATCGCCGCCTTCGGCGACGGGTTTAACGATGTTGAGATGCTTCAGGTCGCCGGCCTTTCCGTGGCCATGTCCAATGCACCGGAAGGAGTGAAAAAGATCTGTTCTTATGTCACAGCACTGAATAACGATGAAGACGGGGTTGCAGATTTTATAGAGAAGAACTTTTTGTCATAGAACGTTGTTCTTCCGCTTATACCGGAGAGCGGGGACGGAAGAGAGTCAGAAAATGACCCTGTCGGGAAAGCGCCTGCGTATGATTTCGGTGATCCGGAGCATATCGATCTGGTATTTGTCAAAGAGGTTCAGCTCCTCATGGAGCTCCATAAGATCCCGGCCTCCCGCTACACCCTGCATGATGTAATTCAGTTCCCTGTTGTTGAGAAAGTGAGAAATTCTCTTCCATATCTCCATCTGGAGGTCGGCGGGCTGCCTTTCAATCCATTGCTGAATTTTCATGCCCGTACTATAACATAAGGTGAAGGCAGCTGCCATTCCCATATCGTGCGGATTTAACAGGAATCGCACGGATACCCGGAGGTCATCCCTGATGTCACCGTTCCTGCCCCCTTCCTTTCTCTCCGGTCTGAACAGGATCTGTATCGACGCATCCAGTATGATTTATCATCTGAAAACAGGGCTGCTGGGCTCTCTGGCAGCGGAAACGGAGCTTGTCTCCACTCCTCAGGTCATTGCCGAAGTGGGCTGGCCCCATCTTCCGGTAAAGCCTCTTGAACTTGATAGGGAGCAAGAGGGGGTCAGCAACGATGAATCTCTTCTGATCCTGGCCCGCCGGGAAGGCCTGCCCGTCCTTTCTGAGGATAAGGAAATCCTGGAATCCTGCCGGGAAGAGGGACGGGAGTACTACAATACCCTTATGATGCTGAACTTCCTGCTTCTCAGGGGCCGGATACAGGACGAAGAGTATCCGGAGTATCTGTCCAGGCTGAAGGACTGTGCCCATTACGGTGAAAAGGTTATGAATTACGGGCATGAGATCTATCTTGAAATCCTGAAAAGACTGAACTCCAAAGAAATGTAGAAAACAGTGAATCCGCCCCTTGACCGGCGGGGCAGGAAAGTTTAATTTTAAATAGTTAGAAAACAGACTATAAGAAAAAAGAGTATTAGTTTTCAGACTAATGGAGTGCTTTATGAAGAACAACAGCTATCCCTTCAGCTTTATTCCCCATTCGCTTTTCCGCTTTAACCGGACGATGATGAAGAATGCCCCTGAAACAGAGGGACTGAATCACAGCCAGAGGCGGACACTGATGCTGCTTCGTCATGCGGGGAGTCAGCCTATGACGGGTATCGTACGGCACATGAATATAGAGAAAGGTTCAATGACCGCCGTTGTGGACACTCTGATAGAAAAAGGGCTGGTACACAGAGAGCGTGATTTAAACGACCGCCGCCGGGTGATCATATCACTGACTCCTGAGGGGATAGAAAAGGGGGCGGAACTGGAACTTCAGTTGAATGCCTATATCGATTCGAGACTGGAAGGTCTGGGCCTGGAAAAGAAAAAAGCAGTCCTGGAGGCGGTAGAGCTGTTTACAAACTGTGTAGAAATCTGGGAGAAAAATGATGGCTGACAGGCATAAAGACTTTTTTGAATCCGAATCCATCGGGCGTCTACTGATGAAGATGTCCCTGCCCGCCACGGTGGGGATGATCGTCAACGCCCTGTACAATCTGGTGGATACCATATTCGTCGGACACGGCGTCGGAGCCATGGGGATTACAGGATTGACCATAGGTCTTCCCATACAGGCTCTGATCGGGGCTCTGGGGATGACTTTCGGAACCGGGGCGGCCTCCATCATATCCAGGCGTCTGGGTGAGGGAAGGCCCGATGAGGCCGCCGGTACGGCGGTCCAGTCCTTTGTTCTGGCCTTTATCTTCAGTGTCCTGATGATGAGTCTGGGCGAGATCTTTATCGACCCCCTTTTAAGAACCTTCGGAGCCACCGAAACGGCGCTGCCCTATGCCCGTGAGTATATGCAGGTCATTCTGCTGGGAGCCCTGTTTCTCTCTTTTTCCATGGTGGGGAACAACATCGCCAGGGCCGAGGGGCAGCCGAAGATCGCCATGGTCACCATGATCATAGGCGCTTTGATGAATATGATCCTGGATCCTCTTTTTATCTTCGGGTTCGATATGGGAATCCGGGGGGCGGCTATCGCCACGGTAATCAGCCAGTTCTGTACGTTCAGCTTTATCGTCTATTTTATGCTGAGTGGTAAGAGCCGGCTGCCTCTGAAAAAATCCTTTCTGAATATCAATCCCCTTCTGATGAAGGAGATCAACATTCTGGGGCTTCCCACCCTGGTCCGGCAGGGCGGGGCCAGCGCCCTGGCTCTGGTGATCAACAACGTCCTCAAGCACTATGGAGGAGATCTGGGAATCGCAAGTTTCGGAATGATGCACCGCCTGTTCATGTTCACCCTGATGCCCATTATGGGGATTGTCCAGGGCTACCAGCCCATCGCCGGGTACAGCTATGGTGCCCGCCGTCTGGACAGGCTGCAGGAGGTTAACAGGAAGTCCTTTACTATTGCCACTCTTATGGCCGTTAGCAGTTTCCTCCTTCTGGAGCTTGGAGCGGAAATCCTTATCAGGATGTTTACATCACAGGAGGAGCTGATAGCCATGGCCGTTCCCGCCCTGAGGATCGGTTCTCTGGCCATCTTTGCCGTAGGGTTTCAGTTTATAGGGTCCACCTACTTTATGGCCCTGGGGCAGGCGACTCCTTCCTTCTTCCTGAGCCTTTCCCGTCAGTTTTTCTTCCTGATCCCTCTGATACTCATTCTTCCCCGGTTTTTCGGCTTGCCGGGCATATGGTTTGCTCTGCCTGCAGCCGATCTGCTTTCTGTTACGCTGACCATGATCTGGTTCTCTCTTTCCTGGAGAAGGACGAAGAGTGTTTTGGTGCCTGCCTGACAGGCGTAAGCCTTTCTTTTTCAGCGACTTTTGAAGTATTATGGGGCCATGAAGAAAAGCCCCGTCCTACTGTTTTTTTTATTGAGTTGTTTTACATTCACAGCCTTTTCCCAGAACAGCCCTGAAAGCGCTTCGAAAGAATCCCGCGAAGACCTGACCGGAGCGGATTCCGGAGAGAGTAGGGCTTCCGCATCTGTCGTGGAGTCCATGAAAAGCGTTCTCGGACAAACTCTGGAGGAGCTTGTGGAGTCCTGCGGTCTGCCCGATGATCTGTATGCCCTGCGCGGTCCTACACCCGGTCAGGATTCGGTGGTATTCTACTACAGTGACAGTTATACCTACTATCTGGCGGACGGTCATGTCTGGCAGGTGAGGGCGGACAGGAACGATCTGTTTCAGGATGATGATCTTTCTCTCGGTCTTCCTGCTAAGGACGTGGAATCCCTGATGGGAGATCCCCAGCGTTCGGGAGAGGATTACAGCATATACTCTCTGGTGCGCAGCGGATTCCCTGTGGCCGCCGCCTTCTATTTTGATGAGGGCCTGTCTGATTTGTACGTTTACAGGAGTGATTTTTAGATTATGACCCGTCTCTGTCTGACCCTGAACAAGCCTACCCTTGATCAAAACCTGAAAGATCTGGAGCGCAACAGCCCCGATATGGCGGAGCTGCGCATTGATCTCTTGAATGAATCGGAGAGGGAGGGGATCGTCTCCTTTCCTTCCCGTGCCTCCCTTCCTCTCATTCTCACATGCCGCAAGACGGTGGATGGAGGAGCCTGGAACGGCAGTGATGCGGAGAGGGAGACACTGCTTCTCGATGCCATGGAGGGAGGTTTCGGCTTTGTGGATCTGGAGGAGGATGAAGAGTCTTCGACTCTGGAGACCAGGGCCCGGGAGAAGGGGATAAGGATAATCCGCTCCTTTCATGATTTTGAGGGCACGCCCGATGATCTTGAGAGCCGCCTTGAAGCCATGGGGACGAGGGGCGATCTTGTAAAGGCCGCTGTGATGACCCGGGGATCCGCCGATCTGTTGAGTCTTTTCCGCATTGCCGACGGCTGGAAGAGCCGGCATCCGGAAAAGGAGAACCTTATTCTTCTGGGCATGGGAGCCTTTGGCGTCCCCAGCCGGATCCTTGCCGGCCGAATGGGATGTTTTTTGAGCTTCTGCTCCCCTGACGCCGCCGAAACGGCTCCGGGACATATGAGCTGGGAAACCCTTCATAATCTCTACCGGGCTCATCTTGTAGACACAGAGACCCGTATATACGGCATTATCGGTAATCCCGTACTCCATACGCAGTCGCCCCATATTCACAACCCCGGTTTTCACGCTCTGGGCAGAAATGCCGTGTACGTTCCTTTTACAGTAGACGATCTGTCCTCTTTTTTTGCTTTGGCGGAGCGCCTTGATCTTCAGGGTTGCTCGGTGACGGTTCCCCATAAACAGAAGGTCCGTGAATACCTGTCCGAAGAGGAAGAGGCTGTCAGCGCCGTGGGAGCCTGCAACACCCTCCTGCGCTGCGGTGATGACGATGACAGAGGATTTCGGGGCGCCAATACGGATGTGATCGGGTTTATCGAGCCCCTGAAAGCGCTTCTGGGGAGTGATGACTCCCGGGGCAGCAGCCTGAAAGGGCTTAAGGCTGCCGTGATCGGAGCCGGAGGTGCGGGGCGCTCAGCCGTATATGCCCTGACGGGTGAGGGCTGCCGGGTTTCCGTATTCAACAGGAGCCGGGATCGTGCGGTGGAACTGGCCCACGAGTTTGGAGCCGAAGGCGCCTCTCTCGAAGAGCTTGCGGAGCGCTGCAAAGAAGAATCTCCCCGGTTTGATCTGATTATTCAGACCACCTCCGTGGGGATGCACGGGGTTCCGGGAGAGTCCGATCCCATACCATTTTATGACTTTCAGGGAGATGAACTGGTGTACGATATTATCTACACACCGGCTGAGACGGTGATGATGAAGCGCGCGGCAAAGGCGGGATGCCGCGTTCTCGGGGGGATGCCCATGCTGAAGGCACAGGGGCGGGCCCAGTTTCAGTTATTCACAGGTCATGACCTGCCGCCCCGCTGACGACGGGTCAAAATCCCTGTTGAGAGGGGAATCAGTAGTCGATAGAGGTCATAAGAATGATCATAACGGCACAAAAGACGACTCCCCCGAAGGCCACAAGGGACGTGGCCCCGATAAGAAGCCTCTCACGGGTTGAGAACTCTCCCCTTTTCCTGTTTTTTTTCTGCCGTCCTCCGGGGACGGTCTTATCAGCTGCTTTTGTACTAATCTCTGTTACCTGAGCCATCAATACTTCCTGATGCTTGTTTTCTTTCGCCCTCATTCTAACCAGTTCTGTGAGTTCCGCATAGGGGAGAAAGGTCTTTTCCTACCTCATTGTTATTTCTTTGATATTCTGAAAGAAAATCAATACAAAAATTTCTTTTTTATTGATTATAGTGTAAAATTAAATATAGGATATTGTTGTAAAAGAAAAAAATATAATCTTTAAATGAGGAAATCATAAGGAGTCAGACATGTTGAAAACCATGATCCATCCCCTCCATGTGGAAGCGGGAGCCCGAATGGTGGAGTATGCCGGCTGGGATATGCCCCTCTACTACGGTCCCGGTGCTACCGAGGAGCACAGGATTGTCCGCCGCAGCGCCGGACTGTTCGATGTCAGCCATATGGGCCGTTTCCGGATTATCGGAAAAGAGGCGGGGGACTATCTGAACCATATGATCTCCAGTGACGTTTGTTCTCTCGCGCCCGGTGAGTCGGGATACGGACTGCTTCTGAGGGAGGACGGAGGTATCCTGGATGATGTTTTCCTCTACTGCCTGGCTCCCGATGAGTATATCCTGGTGGTCAACGCCGCTAATCTTCACAAAGACAGGGACTGGCTTGTGGCCCATGGCGGTCATTTCAACATGGAATTCTCCGATGAATCGGGAAAAACCTCCCTTTTCGCCCTTCAGGGTCCCCGTGTCATTCCCGTTCTGGAAGAGATAACGGGAGAGGATTTCTCAGGCTGGAATCGTTTTGCCATACGCCATCTCTCTCTGAGGGGAATACCCATTATGGCCGGAAGAACAGGATATACGGGTGAGGACGGAGTGGAGATCTTTGTTGATAACTCCGGAGCCATCCGGCTCTGGACGGCCATACTGGAGGAGTTCGGAAGCCGTTGTGAGATCGCCCCCTGCGGTCTGGCCAGCCGTGACAGCCTCCGCTTCGAACCGGGGTTCCCCCTCTACGGACATGAACTGGGAGAGGATATCCGTCCTCCCGAAGCCCTGCTGAAATGGGCCTGTCATATGGACGGCTCCTTTATCGGCCGCGATGCGGTGGCGGAGCTTCTGGAGACGGGGCTTGAACGGAAGCTGGCGACCCTCTCCCTGCTGGAAAAGGGAGTCCCCCGGGAAGGCTATGAGGTTCTCTCCCCCGAAGGGGCGGTCATAGGAAAAGTTGTCAGCGGACTCTATGCTCCCAGTCTGGACAAGTACTGTGCCAATGCCTATCTTCCTCCTTCCTATACCCGGGCGGGTACGGAGCTGGGGATCTCCCTCAGGGGGAGAGTAAAGAGGGCTGTTGTTGAAAAAAGACCTCTTTACCGGCCGGCCTATAGATAATGGTGTGGGCCGTTTTTCAGAGCGATAAGATACGGTCAGTCGTGCATGATCCGGCGGTGATCGCTATAATTGAAGTGAATTGAAATAATGAACCGGTACAGCGGGCTGTTTCCCTGATCCGGACCAAAGCTATCCCAAGGAGAAGAAAATGGAAATCAGATATTCAAAGACCCATGAATGGGCTGCAAAGGACGGAGACGTTTATATCTGCGGTCTCAGCGACTATGCCCAGGACAAGGTGGGCGACATCGTCTTTGTCGAGCTTCCCGAGACGGGTGCCGAGACGGAGCAGGGAGCTCCCTTCGGTGTGATCGAATCGGTCAAGGCGGCCAACGATCTCTATGCCCCTTTGAACGGTGAGGTGACGGATGTGAACTCAGCCCTTGAGGATGAGCCGGAACTCGTAAACTCCTCCCCCCTGAAGGACGGCTGGATCTGCAAGATCAAAAGCAGCGACGACAGCTTCAATGCCCTTATGACCGGGAGCGAGTATCAGGAATTTCTGAAAGAGCAGGATGAGTAGGTCCGTAATCCCGTCGGAAAATCTGCCGGAGCAAGTGCGTGCCGGCACTCTTTCCCTCCGGCGGATCTGCTTTCTGGAATATGTCCTGGAATTAAACAGTGAGGTAAACTGATGAGTTACATCCCCCATACAGACGGTGACCGGCGGAAAATGCTGGACAGACTCGGACTCTCTTCGGTCCGGGAGCTTTTTGCAGATATACCGGAAAAACACCGTTATCCGGAACTGAAACTTCCCGACGGTCTGTCGGAGATGGAACTCTGCGCCGAAATGAACTCTCTCGCATCCCGCAACAGAAGCGCAGCGGACTCTCTCTGGTTTCTGGGGGGAGGAATCTACAGGCATTACATCCCTGCGGTGGTCGATGCGGTTCTCACACGGGGAGAGTTTCTTACGGCCTATACCCCCTATCAGCCGGAGGTTTCTCAGGGAACTCTGCAGGCTCTTTTCGAGTTTCAGACCATGATCGCCGAGGTGTACGGCATGGAGGTGGTTAACGCCTCTCATTATGACGGAGCCGCCGCCATGGCCGAAGCCGCCCTGATGGCCCTTCGCTGTAAACGGGGCAGAAAGAAGATCGTGCTGGACACGGGGATCCATCCCGAATACCGGGACGTCCTTTTAACCTATCTCGAGGGGAGTGATGCTGTTCTCAGCGAGGGAAGGCCCGATGACGAGTCCGCCTGCTTCATCACCGCCAATCCCTCATTCAGTGGCGAGCTTAAGGATTTGAAAGTTCTGGCAGAAGAGACCCATGCCGCTGGAGCTCTCTTTATTGTCCACGCCGATCCACTTTCATGCGGTCTGGTAGAGCCTCCGGGAGCCTGCGGAGCGGATATCGTCACCGGAGAGGGACAGCCGCTGGGAATCCCCATGAGCTATGGCGGTCCCACTCTGGGACTTTTTGCGACCACCAAAGCCCTTATCCGCAAGATGCCGGGACGGGTGGTCGGACAAACCATGGATGCCGGCGGCAGAGCCGGATGTGTTCTGACCTTCTCCGCCCGGGAGCAGCATATCCGCAGGGAGAAAGCCACCAGTAATATCTGTTCCAACCAGGGACTGATGGCCCTGGCCGCCGCCGTCTATATGGCCGCCCTGGGAAAACAGGGCTTCAGGGAAACTGCCCGTCTGATCTACGACAAGACGGCCTATGCCTCTTCTGTTCTGAGCGGTCTGAAGGGATTTTCCCTGAAGGAGACAGGCCCCTTTTTCCGGGAATTCGTCCTGAGCTGTCCACGCCCTGCCGCCGAACTGGCTCGGGATCTGGAAGACAGGGGGATCTTTCCGGGACTGCCTCTCTCCCATTTTGAAGGCTATGGCAAGGATGAACTTCTGGTCTGCGTGACCGAAATGAACAGCAAGGATGAAATAGACCGGCTGGCCGCCGTTCTCGAGGAGGTCTGCGCATGAATATGATGAAGATGAATGAGATTTCTGATATCTGGGAGCTCAGCTCTCCGGGGCGCCGTGCCGTACGGCCTCCCGCATCCGACGTTCCTGCCGCCGGGCTGCCATCCGGGCTGGTCCGAAAAGAAGATGCCGCCCTGCCTGAGCTCAGCGAGCTGGATCTGATGCGTCACTATAGCCGTCTGTCCACCTTGAATTACAGCGTGGATACCCGCTTTTACCCCCTGGGCTCCTGTACCATGAAGTACAATCCCCGAATCAATGAGCACTGTGCCCGTCTGGCAGGATTCGCGGCCTCCCACCCCTATGCGCCCTCTCATCTGGTTCAGGGGAACCTGGAGCTGATGTACCGTCTGCAGCAGGGACTGGCCGAGCTGTCCGGCTTTGAGCAGACCAGTCTGCAGCCTGCCGCCGGAGCTCATGGCGAGCTGGCGGGGGTTCTGATGATCAAGGCCTGGCATGCCGATCGCAAAGATGAGGGCCGGACCCGCTTCCTCATCCCCGACTCGGCCCACGGTACCAATCCCGCTTCGGTGGCTATGGCCGGTTTCGAGGCAGTGGAAGTCCCCTCAGACGGAAGGGGGAACATCGACCTGGCCCGTCTGAAAGAGCTCTGCGATGAAACGGTTGCAGGGATTATGATCACCAATCCCAATACGCTGGGGCTATTCGAAGAGAATATCTGCGAGGTTATCGATACGGTTCACGCCTGCGGCGGACTGGTTTACGGCGACGGTGCCAACCTGAACGCCATCATGGGGATCGTCAGACCCGGAGATCTGGGCTTTGATGTGATGCACTTCAATCTCCATAAAACCTTCAGTACACCCCACGGGGGCGGAGGACCGGGAGCCGGTCCCGTGGCCGCAGGTGCCGTCCTGAAAGATTTTCTGCCCGGTCCCGTCGTGGGTACCGGCCCTTCTGATAACCCGGACGGCTCTTCTGTCCATTACACCCTGATCCGCCCGGAGAAATCCATCGGCCGTCTGAAAAGTTTCAACGGCAATTTCGCTGTGCTGGTCAGAGCCTACGCCTATCTGCTGGCTCAGGGCGGAAACGGACTGAGGGAAGCCTCGGAAAACGCCGTTCTGGGAGCCAACTATCTCCTGGAGCTGGTCAGGGATGTGCTTCCCCCCTGGTATGACAGACGCTGTATGCATGAGTTTGTTACATCGGGTGAGCATCTGGCCGAGGGGGTCCATACCATGGATCTGGCCAAAAGGCTGATCGATTACGGCTTTCATCCTCCCACGGTCTACTTCCCTCTGATCGTGCCTGAAGCTCTGATGGTGGAGCCCACGGAGACGGAGAGTCTCGAGACTCTGGATGCCTTCGCCGGGGCTCTTCGCGAAATCGTCAGAGAGAGCCATGAGGAGCCTGATCTTCTCCATGAGGCGCCCCATGGGGAGGCGGTCTCCCGGCTTGATGAGGTAAGAGCGGTACGGAAGCCTGTTCTCAGGGTTGAAAGACGGGAATAGCCTTCTCGGGAACAGAACACTCAGAACAGGGAGACGCGGACTTTTCTGAGCTGGCTGATCTTGCGGACGGGACACTGAAATGGTTTATCAGGAAGTTCGGTTCCCACCAGAAGCGCTTCCTCCGTCTTGTCCTCCAGTCTCAAGGGGATGATGCGGCAGGTTTTGATATCAAAATCTCCCTCGGGAAGACTCACATCCAGCTGCCAGGCCCTGTCTCCCATAATGGACTGAATCATGCGGAGCTTTCCCTGATAGTCCAGTCCCTTCACCCTGCGCAGTATGGGGCGGATCATACCGTCTTTCAGCTGGTCCTCCATATAGATGACTCCCCGCCGGATACGATCTTCCAGTTCCTCCCTGTCATCAGGATTCAGATCCTTCAATCCGTCCAGAGCATTAAACAGAGCGGGGATGTGATCAGCTTTTCCCTGCGCCGGCTCTTCATGATGCTGAGTCGAAAAAGAATCTTCCTCTCCCTCCTGTATCGAGAAAAGCTGTGTTTCCGGGGCGTCAAGAGCGTGAAATTGTGGATCTTGCTCCTGGCCGAGCGTCTGACATGGGGAATGCTGCGTACTCCCAGCTGTTCCAGTAAAAGTTCCCACTCCCTCTGGCTTTCCCGTTCCATCAGAAGGATGCCCGGTGCCAGGGTGCGGATCACGTAGGGCGTCAGGACGGGATTTTCCTCCAGAACCTTCTGATGGGCTCCGTCCAGTTCCAGTACCAGACCGTCCCAGAGCCGGCAGCTGTTATACTCCTTTTCCCAGTCCTCCAGGGTAAAACGGACGTTCTGGGTCAGGGGCAGGGCAAAACGCTCTTCCATTTCCCTCACAAGATCGCTCAGGGCCAGGCCGCTGCGCAGAAAACCGGCAAAGCTTTTGTCCGTCAGCCTCAGCTGGGCAAAGGCGTCGTAACGCTCGGGCTGCAGGCAGAGGGCCAGAGGATAGCTGAAAGGAGAGTCGGGGGTCAGGTTCACATCGAAGGTGGCATGGAGAAAGACGCTCCCTGCGGCATGGGGTACGGGGTGGGCGGTGAGCCGGGGAATCATGGGGTGAAGATACCAGCACCCGTCCCTGAACAGAAGGATATGGAAGGCCCCAAGGCGCTTGAGCATAAGTTCGGGCAGCAGGGCGGGGGCGCCTCCGTAGACAGGATCGGCCAGGATGCGGATCAGAATCTTCATATCTTCGCTTTCGATCCCCCGGGAAGCGGGCATATGGAGAATCAACTGCTCCATCATCTGAATCCCCTTCTCCGGATTGCCCCTGTCCGGTGAGATAAGCTGACCCCAGAGCGTCAGAAGCTGGCTTCTGCGATCAAGGCCGGAAAAGGCTCTCATGGGAGCCGATCTCAGAGACCAGTTGCCGTTCTGCTCCGATAAAAGATACAGAGACTTGAGGATATCCAGAATCATATGCAACGCTTCCGACTCCCCTCCGGGAAGCTGGGAAGCGGGGAAAATCTGTTCCAGACGCTGCAGGAACCTCCGTTTCAGGGATCCGTCGCTGTTGCCGATCTGTTTCTCCCCGTGTATCAGAGACAGGAAACAGATCAGAAAAGAGCCGTTCAAGAGGGGGAGGGAACCCGACTCCGGCGGCAGGGAGGGATGCCGGTTATAAAGAATCCCGGGACCGAGCTCTTTCAGAAACTCCCGGGGCAGGAGAGGCGTGCAGACCAGTTTTCCCCCCGATCCAAATACCAGAAGTCTCTCTTCGAGACTCCTGATTTTCTCTTCCAGTTCCAGAGGGGAGAAGCGGGCGGAGAAAAACTCCTTGAAAAAGGGGATGTCCCCATTCTGGAACCAGAGAATAGAGGCCAGGAGCAGCCTGTCATCCCTGTTTATCATGCTTATCTGCCGTGCCAGATACTCCGGGCGGCTCATTCGGCCGGCCAGGGTATTCAGAAGATCAGGCTTGTTGTAGGGAGTGCTTACCCCGCCCAGATAGTTGTTCATGATCTCCATAAACACCGACTCCGGGAGTTCCCGCATCAGGGCCTTCCAGCTGTCTACCGCCGTGTCCGCCATTCCCTTGCTCACAGATCCTCCGTCCCCAGGCTGATGGTGTACTTATAGCCCTGCTCGGTGAGGAACTGCTGGCGGTTGGCCGCATACTGCTCCTCCACGGTGTAGCGGGTTACCAGGGAGTAAAACCAGGAGTCCTTCTCTTTGGGGCGGAGGATCCGTCCCAGCCTCTGAGCCTCCTCCTGGCGGGAACCGAAGGTTCCGGAAATCTGAACCGCCACTGATGCATCCGGTAGATCAATGGCGAAGTTAGCCACCTTGGAAACCACAATGATACGGGATTTCCCCGTCTTGAAGTCGTCGTAGATCATTTCCCTGGCCGCATTGGGCGTCTGTCCCGTGATCAGAGGGGCCTTCAGGACTTTGGCCATCTCCTGCAGCTGTTTCAGGTACTGACCGATGATCAGGATCGAGTCGTCGGGATGGCGCTCCAGGATCTTCAGCACAAGATCGGGCTTCATGGGATTCTCCGCGGCAATGCGGAACTTCTGCCTCTTGTCCGCAACGGCGTAGGTGGTCCTCATATCATCCGGCAGGTCCAGGCGGACCTCATGACACCAGGCCGTGGCGATCCAGCCCCCCGCCTCCAGCTCCTTCCAGGGAACGTCGTAGCGCTTGGGACCGACCAGGGAGAACACATCCTCCTCGGCGCCGTCTTCACGGACCAGGGTGGCTGTCAGACCCAGGCGGCGCACCGCCTGAATTTCCGCGGTCACCCGGAAGACCGGAGCCGGCAGCAGATGAACCTCATCGTAGACGATCAGCCCCCAGTTTCCCTTGCGGAAGAGGGAGAAGTGCTGGTATTCGCTCTCCTTGTCCTTCCGCCATATCAGAATCTGATAGGTACCGATGGTAACCGGTTTGATCTCTTTTCTGTCTCCCGTGTACTCTCCGATCATATCCTCGGTCAGGTCTGTCTTGTCCAGAAGTTCCCGCCGCCACTGATGGACAGCCGCCACATTGGTGGTGAGGATCAGGGTCTTGGTCTGAAGACGGCTCATGGCGGTCATGCCTATCACCGTCTTGCCGCCCCCGCAGGGAACCACTACCGTACCGAAACCCGTACCCGGTCTGTTATTGCCGATAAAAGCCTTGACCGCATCCTCCTGGTAGTCCCGGATCTGGAGCTCTCTGCCCGCAAGGGTCGTCGTTCTCAAGTGGATGGCGCAGTCATCCCCGTCCTTCAGGGGGGCCAGGTCCTCGACGGGAAAGCCCGCCTTGATCAGAATCAGCTTCACCGTTCCGCGGTCCAGAAGCTTAAGATAGAAGCCTCCCTCCGCAGGGATCAGGTACTTCTTCAATCCCCTGATATGGGCGATCTCCGTCAGAATGGCCGCGTCATGGGACTTCAGAAAAAGCCTGTCTTCCTCATCGGTGGCATCTATCTTGATCAGGCCGTAGCGGCTCAGGGTGGAACGGACAAAATAAAGGACGTTTTCCGGTACGGGAAAACGCGAGTTCCCGGTCAGGGCATGGATAATCTCGTCCTCCCGGATACCGGCGGAAGCCGCATTCCAGAGAGAGAGGGGAGTCATTCTATAGGTGTGAATGTGCTCAGGCGACTTGACCAGCTCTGAAAAGGGAGCGATCTCGGCCCGGGCCTGTTCGAAACCGGGGTTGTGGACATCCAGTAAAAGCGAGTGGTCGCCCTGTACGATCAGGGCCAGTTGGGAAGGATCTGTCATAAACAGCTATTATATCTTTTTGGGGCAAAGGGTTCAATTGTCTGTGCCCTATAGGATTTTCTTACGGGCCCGCCGGCCCCGGGGGCCGGAAGCCGCTCTCCGCTGTACTTCCTGATCGGGCATTTATCTCCCGGCTCTGTCCCGCCGCCGGAAATGCCCGGGAACTGCCGCTGCGATCTGCCGGGCACGTTCCTCAGGCTTCGCCTTCCGGTACGTCCCTGTTATCTGCCGGGCTTGCTCCCTTCTGAAATACGCTCACTTTCTGGAAGACAGTGCCGGTAAAAAACTGCAAGCTCTGCTATTTCCGAACAAAAGAAGGAAAAGAGATGGATTTTGTGCTGTCTATTGATGACCGCATTGCCGCAGCCTATGAGGTGAAGCGATCTGATACGGATTTATCTCCCGGTTTCAGGTATTTTGCCTCTTATCTTACTGAGGCGGTAAAGGTTCAGTTCGTTGCTTATCCGGACAGAGAAAAAAACTACTCTACCGGTGAAAAAGTACGCAGTTTGGCCGAGTCTCAGGCAGACTTGAACTTTGAATGAACCAATTAAGCACTGAAGTGTTTGACGGGCTTAATTCTTATAAATGGTTATCGGAATTGCGCAGGAGCCCATCTTACAATTCGGGGTGACCATTTGAAAATGGGCTCATCATAGAATTAAGCAAATCCATGTACAACGGTGCCTTTGCAGAAGCTCTCGATAAAAGAATGTTCCCCTGCTGGATAAGAGGGGACGCTGTATCTTCTGTTTAGGGTGATATCGCTTGCTAATGCTGTACTGCAATGCTACTATTTTTTACAATTCAATTAAGCTAATCGGCAGGAGTTCCTATGTCCCCATTCAGAAAAACCATTCATTTCCTTCTATTGCTTTTCACCGTTATCCTTCCGTTGTCCGCAGGTGGCAAGACAGTTACCCTGGGCAGCAGCTCTCCCGTTGACGGCGCCAAAGCTGTTCCCGTGGATGCGGAAATCGTCCTGACTTTCACCAGTAATGTGGTGAATTTCAAGGTGAGCGACAATAACAGAGGGTGCTTCTCCTTCACCGATGCCGAAGGAAATGCCGTAGCCTTTGCCGTGGAGATGGGAGACGATCAGATCGATCCGGATATCAAGCGGATCATCACCCTTGTTCCCGCGGCAGACCTTGCCCCTGGAACAATGTATGAAGTAACCGTTTCCGAGGCCCTTAAGGCTAAAAACGGATCAAATCTGGGAGACGATCTCGTAATCAGTTTCACAACTGCAGACTGACGAAGATTGGCTGCGTCCAGATCATCTTTACGTTTACAGCTTCTCGCACTGTTGCTGCTTCCGCCTGCAGTGATTCTCGGTTCCTTGTTCGTAGGGCGCTACCCCCTGTCTCCGGAAGACATTCTTTCTGTTCTTATTGGAATAAATGGTATTGCGGACGAGTCCAGGTATGAGACATTAAGGAGCATCATCCTTTACATACGTCTGCCCCGGGCCCTGCTGGGGATGATGGTAGGGGGGAGCCTTGCCGTTTCCGGCGCTTCCCTGCAGGGGCTGTTCCGCAATCCTCTGGTAAGCCCGGGTATGCTGGGCGTCAGCTCGGGGGCGGGATTCGGTGCCGCACTGGGAATCATCCTTTTCGGCAGAACCTTTATGACCCCCCTTATCGCCTTCTGCTTCGGCCTGTCCGCCGTGGCTTTCAGTTTTCTCGTGGGGCGGATCTACAACGCCCGGGCCCATATCACCCTGGTTCTCGGCGGTATGGTGGTGAGCTCTCTCTTTTCCGCCATGCTTTCCTTTCTTAAATATATCGCCGATCCCTATGATCAGCTGCCGGCCATCGTTTTCTGGCTTATGGGTTCTCTGGCCTCCGCCAGGTATCAGGATATTTTTCTTGCGGGAATTCCCATGGTCGCCGGCTGCAGCGGACTGCTGCTGTTCAGTTATCGGATAAACGTACTGTCCATGGGGGACCGGGAGGCTTCCTCTCTGGGGGTGAACGTCACCCATGCCCGTATTTTCGTTGTTCTGTGCACGTCCCTCGCTACGGCGGGAGCGGTCTGTGTCAGCGGCAGCATCAACTGGGTGGGGCTGATCATTCCCCATATGGGCCGGATGATCGTCGGGAGTGACAACCGGAATCTCCTGCCTTTCAGCTTTGTTCTGGGCGGTTGCTTTATGATCGCCGTGGATCTCATTTCCCGATCGGTCAGCGGCAGCGAGCTTCCCCTCGGGATCCTCACGGCCTTCCTGGGCGCCCCGTTCTTTATCTTTTTGCTTTACAAGACCAGGGCCAGGGGGTGGGAATGAGCGATCAGGCTATTGCCGGCGGCGGGTCAAGCGAAATCCCGTCCGGTGCTTCGGTGCTCCTGACAGTAAAAGATCTGCGTTTCCGCTACGGCAGTAATGAAGTGCTCAAAGGAATCAACCTGCATATGGAAGAGGGGGAGGCCCTCTGTCTACTCGGCCCGAACGGATGCGGCAAGACCACTCTTCTGGACTGTCTGTTGAAGATCAATGCTCCCGCTTCCGGGGATATCCTCTACGGGGGCCGGGAACTTGGGGGCCTCAAAGTTCAGGAGCTTGCCAGGATGGCGGCCTATGTCCCTCAGATCCATAACAGCAGCTTTCCCTTTTCGGTTTTTGACTTCGTTCTTATGGGACGGACCGCTTACACCGGCCCCCTGGATGCGCCCGGCGCCGAGGACAGGGAGATGGTCCGGGAAATTCTGGATGAAATGGGACTGGCCGCTCTGGCCGACAGGGATTATTCCCGGCTTTCGGGAGGGGAAACCCGCATGGCGCTTATTGCCCGGGCCCTTGTGCAGGACAGCCCCCTTCTGATCATGGACGAGCCGGGGAGTCATCTTGATTACAGGAATGAAATCATGATGCTGGAAACCATCCTGACCCTGATTAGCCGGAAAAAACGTTCGGTCCTGATGACGACCCATTCCCCGCAGCAGGTCTATTTTCTGGAAAGCTGCGGAATCCCCGTGAGAGCGGCTATGATCAAGGACGGGACGATCTGCGAGTGCGGCAGGCCGGAGGACATTCTCAGGCCCGAGCTTCTGATGGCTATTTTCGGTGTTCGGACGGCGCTGGTCGGCCATAAGGAAGAAAACAGAAGCTATCGAAATATCATCCCCATTCCCCGCAGGGGCGGAAGGGACGGGGTATAATACCGGAAGGAGAGGCCTTTGAAAATAAAACAAAATCATAGAAAGACAGCAATTGCGGCGACTCTGATCGTTTTACTGATTCTGATGGCCGGCTGCGGCGGTAGAAAATCTTCTGTAGTGAAAAAAACAGGCGGCGGACAGGTCGTGATCGATTCCTGGGACCGGGACGTGCTCATCCCCGAGAATGTGGAGAAGGTAGCCTGCCTCTATGCATTCACCGGACATGTGACCACCTTGCTGGGCAGGGGGGAAGATATCGTGGCCGTTGTTCCCGGTCTGAAGAGGGACAGAAAGCTGAACGAGCTGAATCCCCATCTGCAGAATGCGGAGGTCTGTTCACTGGATGGCGTGATCAATATCGAAGAGCTGCTGAAGACCGCTCCGGATCTTGTTTTCCTCAAAGGCGAAACCGCCATGATGGACAGCGAAGTGGAGAAGCTGGAACGCTTCGGTCTTCCTTATGTGGTCATAGAATACAACTCCATGAAAGAGCAGATGGAGGCGGTGGAAATCATGGCCGCCGTCCTGGGCCGGGAAGAGAAGGGCCGGGAGTACGTTTCGTTTTATGAAGATGTTATCAATAAAGGCAGAAAGCTGACAAAGGATATCGGCAAAGAAGAACGTATCCGGGTATATCACTCGGTGAACGAAGCGGTGAGGACCGATGCCCCGGATACCCTGCCGGCCGAATGGCTGGAGGTTTGCGGAGTGGAGAACGTTTCTGTCGGTGAGGATCTCCGCTTCAAGGATAACAAATACTTCGCCTCCCTCGAGCAGATTTATCTCTGGGATCCCGAAGTGATCATATGCAATGAAGCGGGAGTGCCCGGCTATATGATGAGTAACGAAAAATGGGCGGGACTGCAGGCCGTCCGTTCGGGCAAGGTCCATCAGATTCCTATAGGCATTTCACGCTGGGGACACCCCGGAGGTATGGAAACGCCACTGGCCATTCTCTGGACCATCGGGGCTCTCTATCCCGATCTGAAGGAAAAAGCCGACCTCCGGGGGGCTATGGATGAGTTTTATTCCCGTTTCTTCGGATTTACGCCCGATGAAAAGACCGTCACCTCAATACTCGACGGCAGCGGCATGAGGCTCCCGAAAAGCTGATGCGCCTGCTGATTTCCTTTGACGATACGGATAACCTGGAATCCCCCGGTACGGGGCATCTGCTTGAGAATTTCCGAAGCCTGATCCGGGAGCGGGGCTGGGGAGTTTCTCAGCGGATCAGCCGGCATCAGCTGTATGTTCATGAGGATGTCCCCTATACCTCCCATAACAGCTCAATGTGCTTTGTTCTCGAAACAACAACCGGATTACCGGCCGACGGAGCCGGGGTGATCGATCTTCTGGAACGGGAAGCCGCATCCTTTCTCAGGGCCGGATCGGCACCAGGTTCGGATCCGGGTCTCTGTATTCTGGATTGTGCCTCCCTTGCAGACTGCGCGCGGCTGATAGAGTTCGGAAGGTCTGCCAAAACGACTGTGTTGAGCAAGGAAAATGCCTATGACACCGCCCGCCTCTGCGGGGTCCGCCTTTCCGAGCACGGTGGTACGGGAGACGGCATCATAGGCGCCCTGGCCGGTTGCGCTCTGCGTCTTGAAGGGGAGGATGGAAGGCTTCGCGGGCAGTTGGAGAATCTGCCTGAGCAGGGTATCGTCTCATCCGCCGAGCTTTTACGCCATCCTGACGTAGACGCTCTGGGTCGTCTCCGGCCCGAACAGGATAGAAACGAGGTCGTTTATACGGATGATATTTTCAATATCAGGCTGAAGGATAAGGCCAAGACGGTTATGATGGGCGGCCGGTCGGTTTTTCTGGTATATCCCGCAGATTCCTTGGAATCGGATGCTCCCTATGAAGCGTGGACAAGGCTGGAACTAAAGCGCTTTTAAAATCTTACTGCTAAGCCGGAGAGTCTTTTCATAGCACATCCCAATACAGCTCTTTGAATCACCGCCCGCAGCACAGGGCTGATCGGGCTGCTCCCGTCTAGCCGGATTCGGGAAAATGACAGGCTATCCTGCGGCCTTCTCTTATCTCCCTGAACTCCGGTATCTCACTGCGGCACTTATCCTCTCTCTTCGGACATCTATGATAAAAGGGACAGCCCACCAGGGGCTTTGTGGAGTCGAAGGGCTCGTATTCGGGGATAGCCGCCGAGGCGTCCATGCGGCTGGGAATGCTGTCGTAGAGGAGCCGGGTGTAGGGGTGGAGCCTGGTTTCGGCCAGCTCCTTCGCCGGGGCCTCCTCCATCAATCTTCCCCGGTACATGACGCCGATGCGGTCGCAGAAGTAGGTGGTCACCGTCAGGTCGTGGGCGATAAAGAGCATGGTCAGGCTGAACTGTTTTTTCAGATCCAGAAGAAGACCCAGAATCTGGCTCTGGATGGAGACGTCCAGGGCCGAGACGACCTCGTCGCAGATCATCAGCTCGGGATTCATGATCAGGGCGCGGGCAATAGAGATCCTCTGCCTCTGGCCACCCGAGAAGTCGGCGGGGCGGCGGTCCAGGTCCTCGGCTTTCAATCCTACAGTCTCCATGATGCGGGCCGCCTCCTTCCGGGCGGCGGCCTCTCCCGGCCACTTCGGACTGATCCTGTAGCCTGCGGTCAGTATGCCGTACACCGTCATCCTGGGGTTGAGGGAGCGGGCGGGATCCTGAAAGACGTACTTGACCCGGCTCCTGTAGTCTAAAAGCCCGTTTTTATCCAGCTCTGCCAGATTCATTTCCGAGCCGTCTTCACCGTAAAGGCTGACCTTTCCCGTGTCGGCCTTGTACATCTGCACCGCCAGCCGGGCCAGGGTGGTCTTGCCGCAGCCCGACTCTCCCACAAGGCCGTAGCTCTCGCCACGGTTCAGACTCAGGGAGACGCCGTTGACGGCGTAGACAAAGCGGCCGTAACGGGCGAAAAGCCCCGCTTCCAGGGGAAAGCGTATGGCCAGATCTTTCAGTTCCATATGAACTGTCTGTTCTGCGGGGGCGGATTTTATTGCTTCAGGACTCATGACTTTTCCTCCGGGTATTCGGTCTCGGGAAAGAGACAGCGCAGCCGGCCGCCTTCCTTTCCGGTCAGTGCCGGGACGGCGCTGCGACACTCTTCTGCGGCCCGGGGACAGCGGGGCGCGAAGGGGCATCCGGGTTCGGGATTCACGGGATCGGGGACGGAGCCGGGGATGGTGTGAAGCTCATCCCGGCTGTAGTGGGTGCCGAAGGCGGGCAGGGCCTTGAGCAGCCCCCGGCTGTAGGGATGACGGGCCTTTCCGGAAATCAGGTCGGAGGGGGCCTCCTCCATCATAAGCCCCCCGTAGAGGACAAGGATGCGGTCGGCGATCCGGGCCACCAGGTCCAGGTCATGGCTGATAAAGATGATCCCCATGCCCCGTTTCTTTCGCAGGCGCTGGAGCAGCTCTATGATCTGAGCCTGAATGGTCACGTCCAGAGCGGTGGTGGGCTCATCGGCGATCAGAAGCCTGGGATTCCCCGCCAGAGCCAGGGCGATCATAATCCTCTGCAGCTGCCCTCCGGAAAACTGATGGGGATAGCTGGAGAGTCTGTCCTCGGGCTGGGGAATCTGCACCTCCCTCATCAGTTCGACGGCGCGCTTTTTCAGCTGTTCATCCGTTTCGGAAGGGTAGTGGAGCTTCAATGTCTCCCGGAAGGTCTTCTCCATGCTGTAAAGGGGATCGAAAGAGCGGCCGGGTTCCTGAAAGATCATGGCCGTATTCTGTGAGCGGAAAACGGGAAGCTCCTTTTTCTTTTCCAGATGGGCCACGTTTCTTCCTGAAAACAGGATTTCCCCTTCGATATGCGCGTAGGACGGGAGAAGGCGCATCAGGGCCTGGACGGAGACGGACTTACCGCTGCCCGACTCTCCCACGATGCCCAGGATCTCTCCCTCGGCCATGGTATAGCTCAAGCCCCTGAGGGCCTGCAGTTTTCCCCGCCTCAGAGGGAAGGTCACCTTCAGGTCGTTGATTTCAAGCAGATTCATCTCAGTCCCCCCTGGTGATAGGGATCCAGATAGTCGCGCAGGAAGTCCCCGATAAAGTTGAAGGCGAAGGTTGTGATCAGGAGGAAGAGACCCGGTATCAGAAACCAGGGAAAATTCCTCAGGTTGCTCAGGGTGGAGATCTCCCTGTTGATCAGGCTACCCCAGCTGACTGCCGGGTCCACGATTCCCAGTCCCAGGTAGGAGAGAACCGTCTCCCCCATGATAAAACCGGGAATCCCCAGGGCGATGCTGACGATGATGATGGAGGACATCTGGGGAATGATCTGGCTGAAGATAATCTTCAGGGCCGGAATCCCCTCCAGGACGGCGTTGGAGATAAAGTCCTCCCGTTTGATGGAGTGGACCATGCCGCGTATCAGCCGGGCGCTGCCCGGCCATCCCACGAAGCTCAGAATCACGGTGATCACCATAAAGGACTGGCCGCTGGTCATGCTCCGGCTCAGTATGGAGCGCAGGAAGAGGATGAGGTAGAGCCCCGGGATCAGAATGAAGAACTCGGAGAACCTCATGATCAGCCAGTCGATCCGGCCGCCGTAGAAGCCCGCCAGGCCTCCAAAGCTGATGGCCAGGGTCATGGAGATGGCGATGCCGATAAAACCGATGGTCAATGAAATACGGCTGCCGTAGAGGATGCGGCTGAAAAGGTCCCGTCCCAGATTGTCCGATCCCATCAGAAAGACCGGGTAGTCCGCATCGGGACCCATGCCGAAGAGGTGGTGCCGGGCCGGGATCAGGCCCCAGAGCTTGTAGGGTTCCCCCTCCACGAAAAATCTCAGTCTCTTTGAGGTTCCCGTTATACGGGCATAGCTCCAGTTGATCTCGTTGGTTACGGCTCGCTCCTGTACCTGGGGACCGAAACCCAGATCCCGTGAGTACCAGCTGACTCCCGGGGGATGGAAGCTCACCTCGGCGAAGCTGGTTCCCGGTGAGTAGGGAGCGATAAACTCGGCGAAGATCATCATCAGATAGAGGAGGATGAGTACGATCACCGAGACAAGGGCTATGGGTCTGTAGCGGAGGGCTTTGATCAATCCTTTCATTTGTTCGAGTACCTTATGCGGGGGTCTACCAGGGCCAGGAGAATATCGGCCAGCACCATGCCCACAAGGACAAGGAAGGAGGTAAACATCAGGTTGGCCAGAACCAGATAGATATCCTCCTGCAGAACCGCTTCATACATGAGCCGTCCGATGCCGGGATAGGCAAAGATGATCTCCAGGATCAGGGAGCCTGAGAAGAGGCTGGCCAGAAGGTTGGCGCTGCTTGTGATATAGGGATTCAGGGTATTGCGGAAGGCGTGGGCGAAGTAGACCCTTCCCTCCGAGATGCCCCGGGCTCTGAGGGCGGTGATATAGGGCTGGCCCAGCTGATCCAGCATGGTAGCCCGGATCATCCTCATGGTACCGCCTATACCGCCCAGAAAAGCCCCGATCAGGGGCAGGGCTATGTGATGCATATAGGAGAAGACGAACTTCGCCGGCGCTTCGGAAAAGGGGAAGCCGGGATAGGCTGTTACCGGAAAAAGCCCCGAAACCGCGGCGAAAAGCTGCAGAAGTATCAGAAGCAGAAGACCGGGAAAGGAGTGGAGGAAGAGGGCGGTAAAGGTAGCCGCCAGGTCCGTCCTGGTTCCCACCTTGGAGGAGAAGTAGATCCCCAGGACAAATGAAATCACCGTCAGGAGAACCAGAGAGATCAGGTTCAGAAGGATGGAGTTGACGAGCCTGGTCCTTACCAGAAACAGGATCGGTGCCCGGCTGATCAGGGAACGTCCCAGGTCATGCTCCACAAAGACCTGATGAAGCCAGTGGAAGTACTGCAGATAAAAGGGCCTGTCCAGCCCCAGCTCCGCTCTCATGGCGGCTATCCTCTCTTCAGAGTAGGCCGCGTCATTTGAATGGGCACCGGCACCGCCTTCGCTCTGGCTTAAGAGCTGGGCCTGTACATGTTTTTCAACAATATCCCCGGGGGCCAGCTCCATCAGGGCGAAGACGGCGATGCCCAGGATAAAGAGGATCACCACCATGGAGACGAAGCGTCCGATGACAAAGTGCATAAGAGGGTGGGTCCCCCGGAAGCGGTAGACCTGCTTCATCACTCCCAGAGAAAGATTTTTCATTCGGCCTCCTTCAGGAACAGACGGCTCGTATCCAGACCGTTCAGGGTGTCATAGTAAACATTATCCCAGCGCTTTCTGACCGCGCTGAAGGATTCGGTATAGCTCAGGTAGAAGAGGGGAAGCTCCTCCAGAAGGATAGACTGGAACTCGTCCCAGATCACCTTGGCCTCTTCCGGATCGGGAGTGAAAGAGCCTTCGTTGTACAGGTAGTCCAGCCGGGATTCCCACTCTGTCGCCGGCTCCTTCTGGAGAGGATTCCACAGATGGAGGTTCCCGTGGCTGGGCCAGACGTTGGAGCCGCTGGTGGGCCAGTAATTGACCCCCAGACCGATCAGGATGGCATGCCAGTCGTAGCTGGAGGTGAGCATCTCCACCATCTTCTGGAAGTCCAGGGGCTTCAGGTTCACCTTGATCCCCACCTTGGAGCACTCGTCGGCGAAGATCCCCGCCATATCCATACGGATATTGTTCTCGCTGTTGGTGATGATATCAAACTCTACGGCATTGCCCTCGGCATCACGCATCACTCCTTCCGCATCTTTTTTCATGCCTATGGAGGCCAGAAGCTCAAGAGCCTTCTGGGGATTATAGGAGTAGATATTGCGGATCTTCTCATCGTAGTAGGGATTGGCCGTGGCAAAATGGTGAAGGGCGGGTTCCCCCAGCCCCCGGTAGACCTGTTTGACGATCCGCTCTCTGTTGGTCAGAGAGCTCATGGCCTGGCGGAACTCTTTCTGGGAGAACCAGCCGATCATGGGCTCCGACAATCCTCTGGCGTTCTGGTTGAAGCTTATAAAGTCCGAGCCCAGTCCGGCGCCGCCGTCGTAGACCGTATAGTCCGGATCATCGGCATTCAGCAGCTCTTCCAGGTCCTCGGCGCGGACCCCGTAGTTGTCTGTTTCTCCGTTCTTGAACAGGAGGAATCCCGTATTGATATCGGGGATCAGCTTGGCGATGTACTTCTCTATATAGGGAATGGTGTTCCCCTCCTCATCGGTCTCCCAGAAGTCATCATTCTTTTCATAGACGAGACGGACGCCCGGCGTGTACTCTACCAGAAAGCGGGAACCTCCCGAAGGGATCCGGGTCACATCCGTATCGATGGTCAGGATCTCCTTGATCCCCTCCGGTCCCTTTTCCTTCAGAGCCGCTTCGTAGATAAACTTCGGGCCGTAGGTCATGTTGCAGCTTAAAACCGGGTTGGCCTCAATGCGGGGAAAGTGGAAAACAAAGCTCCTCTCATCAAGCTTCTCGATGTCCACATGGGCCGATGAACCGTCGGGCATGGTCACCCACTGCTGGGCGTAGGCCGTCAGCTGCAGCTCTTCGTTACCATTGATCTCGTCGTACCAGAACACCACGTCATCTGATGTGATTTTCTCCTTGCGGTCCGAGTTGTAAAAGGACCAGTACAGATCGTCCCTGAGGGTGAACTTCACATCCAGGGTCCCCGCATCCTCATCCACAATGACCTCAAAGGAGGCGGTTTCGGGCTCCCAGGTTCTGGTGTAGGGATCGTAATCCGCCAGATAGCCGGGAAGGAGGCTCCCCAGTATGGCGCTGGCTGTGCCGTCCGAGTCGGCGGCCACCAGATTAAAAGTTTTAGGATCGCTGGTCACCGTGCCGTACCAGGTCCCTCCGCTCTTGCCGATGGCAAAATCCTCCACACCGCCGGGCCGTTTGACCGTCCCCTCTCTGAGCCCCTGCTGATTGACCTCACGAAGGGCCTGCGCCTCTTCCAGGGTCATCTCTTTTCCGCCTCCGCAGGAAGCAAGCAGCAAAGCCGCACTTAGTAAAACAGCGACGAGTTTCAGATTCATGGTTCATCCTCCAGGATCAGCGATGCGGGTTGCATCGTTAGAACTGTTAATATAAATGATCGGTTACAATTATTATGGATAGAATCGTATCCACTTGTCCAGTCGGAGTTCTGTCAGCTTCTCTCCCCGGTTTCAGGATCTTCTTCCTCCCGGACGGGAAAATAGATACGGAAGCAGACGCCGGGACGGGGGGAACCGGGATAGGCAGCCAGGTATTCAACGGCTCCTCTGAGCTTCTCGTTGACCGTTTTGTATACGACATAGAGCCCCAGGCCGCTGTTTCCCTTTTTCCGCTTTGATGAGGTGAAAGGCTCGAATATGTGCTCTCTCAACTCATCAGGAATACCCCGGCCGTTGTCGCGATACTCCATAAATCCCGTCAGTTCGTCGGCCATGCCCAGTCGGATATTCACAAGATTGTCCGGCCATGACGTATCGAATGCATGAACCAGGGAGTTTTTCAGAAGGTGGTTGGTGATCTGGTAAAAACTGCCCGGGAAGGAACGGATGATCAGATCATCTCCCGTCAGGGACACGGAAATCTGTCTCTCGGAAAACTGTTTTTCATGGGTCATCAGTATCCCCTCAAGGTACTCATTCAGATCGAAATCCAGACACTCCCCGCCTTTATTGTCAAGAGAAAGATGTTTGAAGCTGCTTATCAGGGTTGAGGTCTTTTTCAGGCTGCTTTCCACCAGGGCGATGCCTTCATTCAGTGTTTTCAGGTAGTGTTCTATATCCTCCTGGTTCAGAATGTCGTTTTTCAGATCCTTCTCCAGGTCTCTGAGGTTGTTCTCCATATAGGAGATGGTGGTCATTCCTACATTCAGGGGCGTGTTTATCTCCTGAGCCACGCCGGCTACCAGAGAGCCTATGGCAGACAGTCTTTCATTGCGTATCAGTTCGTTCTGTGTTTTTTGCAGTTTATCAAGAGTATCCATAAGCGAGTTGTTGGTGAACTCCAGTTCTTCCGTCCTTTTGGCTACCTTGATGCCCAGGGAGCTGTTCAGTTCGTTTATCTTCTTTTCGCTGTTTTTAAGTTTTCTGACCACTGACAGAAGGATCATAATCAATACCAGGAGGATTAAGAATACGCCCAGGGTCAGGACGATCTGCAGCCGGTAGCGGTAGAAGAAGGAATCGGGGCGGTTTACAATCCTGCTTCCCCGGGGAAGAGATCCTTGAGACAGGCCGTAACGCTTCATCATCTGATAATCGAATATCACATGATGGGGGGATTCATGATACGGCGGGAAGGAGTCTATGGACGCCCCTTCCAGAATCTTTAAAGCCGCATTGCCCGCCAGCTGTCCCTGCTCCACACCCTGAAGTAGAACCCCTCCGAGAATCCCGGGTAAAAACTGAAAGTCCCAGGCGGCAAAGACCGGTACGGAGGATGACTCTCCAATCAGTCTCGTGCTGTGATGAAACTCATAATAGTGACCCAGTCTGTCCTGCTGAAAGTAGATATAGTAGACCACAAAATGCTCATCCAGAAGAGAGAGATCCCGCGTCAGCTCCTCCATGGACAGACGGGACCATATTTCGATAGATTCGAACTCACTTCGGTAGCGGGGCAGTTTCTCTTCAAGTCCGCTCTTTATGGAGACGCCCGTCAGAGTTTCATCGAGAATGCAGACCAGCTTGTCCCGTTCCGGGAACGTCCTGCGGATCAGGTCCAGGCTGCCCTCGAAGTCGTTCTCCTCGCTGAATCCCGTGGCGTTCGACAGGCCTTCCATCATGGAAGGTTCAAAAAAATTGACGCCGCAGAACACAAGAGGCACAGGACCGTAAAGCCTGTCTCTGTACTCCCTGATAAAATCAAAGGCATAGTTGTCACAGCTGATAATCAAATCGTAGTCAATTTTTTCAGCCTTCACCTCAAGAAAATCGGCTAAAACATCCAGATAGGCGGGATCGCTGTGCTTCTTGGTATCCATATATTCGAAATGGAGTTCCGCTTTCTCTCCCAGAATATCCTGGATTCCCTTTGTCATATCCTCGGTCCATTTGTAATTCTGATGGTAGGAGTGGAGGATCAGCACCTGAGGATAGTCCAGGAACTCCTCCAGAGAGGCCGGAGCAGCCCAGGCTGCAGGCGTAAGGACGAGAAGGAAAAGCAGTATCATCGGAAAGGGAAGGCGAGTCATAGTTTAATTATAGTCCAGTCGTCCCGTCTATCAAGGAAGAGAATGATGATAGTTCTACAATCTTTTATACAGGATCATCAGGATGGGAATCGAATTAACTGTTTTCTAACTGCTTAAATAAAAAAGAGTAATTTTCCGGTTGCTAATGTCGTATTATGAACATTTCAGTAATCGGAACAGGATACGTCGGACTCGTACAGGGAGTCATTTTAGCGGATTTCGGACTGCAGGTTACCTGTATGGACGTGGATCAGAAGAAGATCGACAGACTTGTGGCCGGGGACGTCCCCATCTATGAACCCGGACTGGCTGAGCTGATGCACAAAAACACGGCGGCCGGCCGTCTTTCTTTCACCTCGGATATGAAACAGGCCGTCCAGAGCGCCGATTCTATCTTTATCGCCGTGGGAACCCCTCCCGCCGATGACGGTTCGGCAGACTTAAGATACGTGCTGGCGGTGGCCAAGTCCATCGGAGAGTACCTCAACGGCTACAAGGTGGTGGTGGATAAGTCCACCGTTCCCGTGGGAACGGCAAGGAAGGTTAAAGAAGCCATCCAGAAGGAGCTGGACGCCAGGGGGGTGGAGCATGAGTTCGATGTGGCCTCCAACCCTGAGTTCCTGAGAGAGGGAAAGGCCGTCGGCGACTGCCAGAGGCCCGACCGGGTCGTACTGGGGACCGAATCCGAGCGCGCCCGGGACCTCTTGAAGAAGGTCTACAATGTCCTTTATATCAACCAGACTCCCTTTATGTTTACAGAAATTGAGACGGCTGAGCTGATCAAGTACGCCGCCAATGCCTTTCTGGCAGTGAAGATCTCCTATATCAATGAGATGGCTCTGCTGGCGGAAAAAGTCGGGGCCAATGTGCAGGAGGTGGCCCTGGCCATGGGGATGGACGGCCGTATCAGTCCCAAATTTCTTCATGCCGGACCCGGTTACGGAGGAAGCTGTTTTCCCAAGGATACCAGGGCTGTAGCGGATATCGCCAGAAAACACGGTGAGCAGACCCTGATCATCGAAGCGGCCATCAAGGCCAATGAGAAGCAGAAAGCCAAAATGGTGGAGAAGATCACGGCAGAGATGAAGGATCTTAAGAACAAGACCGTCGCCGTTCTGGGACTCTCCTTTAAACCGGATACAGACGATATGCGGGACGCCCCCGCTCTGACTATTCTGGAAGGGCTGACTGCGGCAGGGCCTGAAATCAAGGCCTACTGTCCCCAGGGGATAGAGGAGTCCAAATGGCGGCTGGAAGCCATCGACCGTCAGATCACCTACTGTCATGACGAATATGAGGCGGCAAAAAATGCGGATGCTCTTGTCATTATGACCGAATGGAACCAGTTCCGGGGGATCGATCTTGAGAAGATCAGGGGGCTGATGAAGGATGACTATCTTTTTGACCTGAGAAACATTTTTGCCAAGGACGAACAGGTCCGGGACCTCTTCCGCTACCGTCCTGTGGGACGCGTTTAGTCTTGCTTAATAAGCCTGTCGGCAGATAAGAGACACTCCGGAGCAATTCCGGAGTTTTTTTGAGCCCTTTTGAATTTACAGAGCCTATGCATCCGTCTTATGGCTGAGCGGTGACTACGCAATGATGGAAGATTCGTAATGAGGCGGGACGAGGAGCCCTTCCTTTCACCCTCTTCAGCCCGTGATCTCCGCCAGGGCCTCCGCCGCCTCTTCCCAGGCCGCAGACAGCCTGGCCTGTTTCTCTTCCAGTTCCGCTATTCTGGCGCTTACGTCCCTGGCCTTTTCTCCGTCCGAGTAGACCTCCGGTTTGCCCAGCTCCTCCTGAGCCGCAGCTAGAGCGTTTTCACTCTCCTCCAGCTCTTCCATCAGCTGCTCCTCGGTCCTCTCCAGCCGGCGAATCTCGGCCTTGCGTTTTTTCTCTTCTTCCCGGCTCAGTTTGGCACTGCCCGCCGCCGGATCGGCGGCAGGACCCGTCGGGGATCCCTGTTCCCTGTTTTCGGAATCGGCGGCCCTGTTCTCCTTCTTCCAGCGGTAATAGGCGTAGTCGCCGTCGAAGTACTCCGCCCGGCCGGGGGTGAGCTCCATAACCGCTCCCGCCAGCTGTTCGATAAAGTAGCGGTCGTGGGAGACGAAGACCAGGGTGCCGTCGTAGCCCTTGAGGGCATCCAGCAGCACATCCTTGCTGTTAAGATCCAGATGGTTGGTGGGCTCGTCCATGACCAGCAGGTTCACCGGTTCCAGAAGGAGCTTCAAGAGGGCCAGGCGGTTCTTTTCCCCCCCGCTCAGGACTTCGCACTTCTTGTAGATATCGTCGTCCGAGAAGAGGAAGGCTCCCAGCATGCCCCTGAGTTTGGGAATCAGCTCTGTGGGGGCTTCGGCCTCCAGGGTTTCCAGCACAGAGAGCTTCGGATCCAGGACCAGCTCCTGATCCTGGCTGAAGTAACCGATCTTCACATCGGTACCCAGCTTCCGGATGCCCGTAAAATCTTCATCCTCCCCGCTGATGATTCTCATCAGGGTCGATTTTCCGGCTCCGTTGACCCCGGCCAGGTTCAGGCGGTCGCCCTTGTTGATCTCCAGGTTCACGTCCTTGAGAACATGATTCTCTCCATAGGACTTTCCAATATCTTTCAGGTTCATCACCCGTTTTCCCGAATGGGGGGGAGGGGGAAAGGAAAAGTGCATTTTTTTCATGGACGAGGGGATCTCTATGATCTCCATCTTCTCCAGCATCTTGACCCGGCTCTGCACCTGGGCTGCCTTGGTGGCCTGGTAACGGAATCTCCGGATAAAGTCCTCGATCCGGGCCATCTCCTCCTGCTGCTGCTTCCAGGCCTCCTCCAGCTGCTCCAGCTCCAGCTTGCGCCGGGCCTCATAGGCCGAGTAGTTCCCCTTGTAGATCTTAAGGCCCCCCTGGAAGAGCTCCGCCGTCTCACGGGTTACCTGATCAAGGAAGTAGCGGTCATGGCTGACCACCAGCACACCGCCGGGAAATTTCTGCAGAAATTCCTCCAGCCAGTCCCGGGCCTCCAGGTCCAGGTAGTTGGTAGGCTCGTCCAGAAGGAGGATATCCGGCATCTCCAGGAGGATGCGGGCCAGAGCTATCCTCATCTGCCATCCGCCGGAGAACTCGGATGTTTCACGCTCCAGATCTTCGGCCTTGAACCCAAGACCCATCAGCACCCGGTAGATCATGGCCTCCCTTTCGTAATAGCCGCTTGCGGTGATCTGCTCCTGAATCTCATGATGACGTTCGGCCAGGTTCTGAACCGTCTTCTCCTCCAGACTCGTATCGGCCATGCGCTCGGCCAGCTCGGAGGCTTCTTTCTCCAGATCCCTGATATGAAGATAGGCCCGTTCCACCTCATTCCTGAGGCTCCGGTCACGAAAGCGCAGCCCCGACTGGGGCAGGTAGCCGATGCGAGCTCCCCGGCTCATGCTGCGCTCTCCCGTATCGGAGGAGATCTCCCCGCTGATAATCTTCATAAATGTGGTCTTGCCGCTGCCGTTGGCTCCCGCCAGGGCCACCCGGGACGAATGAGAGAGGTTGAGATGGACGTTTTTCAGGATATCCCTGTCTCCGAAGGCCAGGGATACGCCGCTCAGCTGTACGAATGCGCTCATGATTATTTCCGTGTCGTGTGATTTTTTAAAGCCTTATTTTAAAAGATTCCCCATCCTTTGAATAGCCGGAGCCGGGACACCCTTATAAAGAGGGTGAGGGGAAAACTGCTTTAATCGCCGCAGCCGGCGGTATCAGCTTCTGCCCGGGCCGAAAGGCCCGGAGGCAAGCTGGCTCTTTCTCCAAAACTGCGCTAATATGGAGGTATGAAAGTGGGACTGCCTAAAAAGAAAAACGAGGGTAAGGAGAGGTTCAGCTACGCCGACCTTCTCTCCTGGCCGGAAGAGGAGCGCTGGGAGCTGATCGACGGAATCGCCTGGGATTTTGCCGCACCATCAACGGCGCATCAGCAGGTATCCATGAATCTTTCTGTCATTCTATCACTTCATTTAAAGGATAAACCCTGCCGTGTGTTCGCAGCTCCCTTCGACGTCTTTCTGAACGAGAGCTTCGATGTCCCCGATGAAGAGCTTTATACGGTCGTTCAGCCGGACCTGACGGTGGTCTGTGATCAAGAGAAGCTGGTGAAAAGGGGATGCCAGGGCAGCCCCGATCTTGTGGTGGAGATCTTCTCCGAGTATACAAGTTTTCGGGATATTTCTGTTAAGCTGAATCTTTATGAGAAGCACGGCATCAGGGAGTACTGGTTCGTCAATCCCGCCGTCCCCTTTGTGATGGTCTATCATCTGGAGGACGGGCATTACGGCGAGCCCGAATACCTGAAGGATCACGGTATTCTGCGCAGCCGGGTGCTCTTCGGCCTTTCGATCCCCGTCAGGGAAATCTTTTCGGGAATCGATCCCGCCGATTACAGCTAGCCGGGATTATCGCCGGGGGGGGACTGTCGTTAAGCGTTGCCCACGGCAGAAACCGCACCGTCTGCTCCGGCCCCTGAGTTATCGATAAGCGTAGCTTCTGCAGTGTCAGCGCTATCCGCCTCTCCATCCGCCGCTCCCGCAGTCGAAGCATCGGCGGTCTCTTCGGTTTCGGTAAAGGTGAAAAACATCTGTACGGGACTGAAAAACTGATCGCTGGTGACCACTCTATCCACGATATACCGCTCGTTGACATACAGAAGGTTCACTCCCGTATCCCTCATCACATAGAGGAAGTCCGCGCTTTCACCGGATTCGAAGTTAAAGGTGATCACTCCGTCGTAGCGGCTGCGAATCTGCTCGGCGGGAAAGTTTCGGAAGCTCACATATCCGCTGTTCCCCGCAGATACGCTTAAAAGCTGCTGGCTGATAAGGGCCGACTTGTCTATCCAGGTGAAGCGTCCGGCATTCTCAAACAGGATCGTTCCGTAGGCCCGGCTGACCATCTCAGGCCCCCTGTCTACGAAATCCTGCAGCATAGCCGCCCGGCGTTCCTTCTCTCTGGCGATAATGGTCTCCACATCCTCATTGAGGCGGATAAAGGCCTGGCTGACTTCAAGACCGTCATACTTGTACTGGACTGAGATAAAGTACTCCGAGTTCACGGTGATCCGGAAACTGGTGCCTATAAAGTCATAGCGGTTGGCACCGATGCGGGTGACCTTTTCAAAAGGAGCGGAAAGCTCCCTGTCCAGGGTCTTCAGAGTGATGGTCATGGTCTCCAGGTCCGCGGTCAGTCCGTATTCGGGACGGAAGAGGGCCAGGTCTATCTGTTTGCGGCTGATCATCTCCGCATAGGTATCGGGGCGCCAGCTGGTGGAGAAAAAGGCATCCAGGAGGGGATCTTTCTGCTCTCTCTGATTCTGAACCACCATCTCCTGCTGATCGTTCAGGCTGTAAACCGTTAAAAGGGCGTCGAATACATAGCCTTGTACGCCGTCGTCGGTCAGAACGTGATACCAGTGGCCTTCAAAGCGTCCCACCTTCTCCTTCTCGCCCTTGCCCAGAACCTTGACCTCCTGACCTTCGCGGAACTTGTAGACACGTTCGCTGGACGTACTGGGCTCTTCACGCATGGGAAGCCCCTGTTTGTTGGAGTAGGCGTAGACGGGGATAAACTCATCAAAGGCCGCGGCAAAATCCTCGGAAGGACCGTTCTTTTCAAAAAAACGGACTCTCCAGGTAGGCAATTCGAAGCGATCCTTTGTCCCTTTTATCTGTACGATGTAGCTGCTCCTGATCCGGGACTCCTCCAGAATCTCAACCCGGCTGCCGTTTTTCAGGCCGTCCTGGTCGGACCAGAGAACAACCCCGTAACCGATCTTACGGGAGCAGGAAAAACAGGAGAGCAGGACTATTAAAAGCAGAGCAGTCCGTGTGAAGCTGCGCGTATTCATCAAATTAAAACCTCTGTAAAGCAATGGGCCGCGGCATTGTCTCCGCCCTGTGGCGGATACGGCCGGAGCCTGATATCACCGACAGTGTAGCCCGGACGCGAGCATCTTGTCTATTTCCCCGACTTCTTTCTGTGCCCTGGAAAATCCGATTGTCTTCTCCCCCTCACGGAGGCTATACTGGTGAGCATGACTTCAGATAAGTACTACGCCGCCCTGGACATCGGAGCTGGGCGGGGCGTTAAAATCGCCTATTTTACACCCGGGGGCTCAATAGCCTCGGAAGCCCTTTTCGGCCTGGATGAGTACTGCCCCGATTTCGAAGAGTTCGCCGAAAGCCTGGCCCTCCGCATCCGCGAGAACCTGCCACCCGGGGGGGCTCTTCTTTCCATGGGCATCTCTTCCGCCGGTATACTCAGCTCCGACGGCGGATTCCAGCTCTTTGCCAACTGCGCCCGCTACAACGGCCACAATATCCGGGGGGCCATGGAAGAGCGTTTCGATATCCCCGTGGGAATTGACAACGACGCCAACACCGGCGCCCTGGGGGAGTGGTCCGTCCTGAAGATG
The DNA here is from genome assembly GCA_963556075.3 of Oceanispirochaeta sp. Taxonomy (GTDB): domain Bacteria; phylum Spirochaetota; class Spirochaetia; order DSM-2461; family DSM-2461; genus Oceanispirochaeta. The sequence goes on from CAUVYB020000002.1 coordinate 3,128,330, forward strand.
GAGATGCTCTACTGGGTGTTCGGAGGAGGCTGGGGCGGCGCCTGGATCAGCGAAGACGGAGAGGTCCTCCACCCTTCTCATGACTGGGACGGCAGGGACGCCTCACTGCACCCCACCAACGAACCGGGCTACTCCATAGCCCTGGCCAAACACAAGCTCCGTCTCCTCTTCCTGGAAGTCGGGGCCTCCTATGAATTGTTCGAGCAGTATCTGGCCGAAGATCCTGAACTTCCCGATACCTCCCATCTGGGACCCGGAAGCGATCCCGACTCCATCCGGGCGGAAGTGATCCTTTCGGGCCCCGGACGCTGCCGCCTGTTCCGCGCCCTGGTGGGGGACGATACCTTCTATGAGAGGTTTCTGGATATCCACGAACTGAAAGAGATCAATGATCCCAGTATCGCCGGACAGCACATCAGCAAGCTCTCCAATATGCGGGTGGAATCGGCGGTCAATACCGACCGGCTTTACGGCAAGATCCTGGCCGAAGCTGCCCGTACCCTGTTCAAAAACTCAGCCTCCGACGGTCTGCGGGAGGACATCCCCATCTTCCTCGGCGGCAAGCCCAGCTACGCCCTGCCGTACTTCGGCCCCTCCTGCCAGAGGGTTCTGGGACGCATGGGTATCATGAGCTACCTCCGTCCCTCTGTGCTGGATGAAAAGAACATGAACGCCAACCTGGTGGGTGCCTCCGTCCTGGCCCGGCGGGCCTATGAGAACAAATCCAGATCATTTTAAAGCACGTAAACTCCTTAAAATGGCATCCAGTAGCAAGATCGATTAAATTTGATCTATAAGATCTTGTGAAGAGGAGACATCACCCGTGGAATCAGAGAAAAGGAAAAGGTCACTGCAGAACGAAACGGTGGATATTAAGGTCAAGCTCGCTTTAATGTGGGTTGCCCTGATGTTCTTGTATCTCTATAACGATATTTTCTCCCTTTTCCAGCCTGGACATATCGTTGATCTGGCAGATGGCCATCTGGAAGGTGTTCATTTTACCCAAACTCTTCTTTTCAGCGCCTCCGTTCTTATGGCCTTACCGAGTCTGATGGTCCTGCTGACTCTCTCTGCAGGGGCGAAGGCCAACCGCATCATAAACATCTCTGCAGGATTTTTTCATATCCTGGTTCTTGTGGCGACCCAGTTTGTGGGAGATAGTGCTTCCTGGTTTTACTGGAGATTCTATGAGCTTCTGGAAGCTTTGATCCTTCTGATGATCATCCGGAGTTCCTGGAAATGGCCGTCGGCACAGCTCCTCTGAAAGCAGATGCCCGAGTCCTTTCAACAGGAGATCCTGAGCCAGAAGTATTTCGAACGGCACTGGCTCTACACGAATCCTCTTTTTCCGTGCTACACTCCCGGCCATGAACAGTAAAGAACAGGGACCCGATATCTCCCGGGGCGAACCTTTTGCCTTCCGCCTGGAGCGCTCGGCCCACAAGGATAAAATCTTCGTCGCCGTGCCCATGACCGTTTGCGACAACCCCGCCTGCTCCTGTAAGGACCTGGGTATGGCCGTCTACGACTGCCCCGCACAGGGCCGGGAGCTTTCAGGAGAGCCCCTCTACACCTTTGTGCTGGATCTTTTGAACCGCAGCCTTCAGAACGGCTACGGCAGCAGCCCCGAGAGCCTGGAGTTCGGCCGCTCCTTCCTGGATCATAACCCTGAGGCAAGCTGGGGGCTCTACGATCAGGCTTTCTCCTTCCTGAAGGGCGAAGCCATGCGGAAAAAGAAGATCCTTAAAGGCACCACCGCCTCGGTGGCCGGGCAGATTATGCCCATTAATAACGGGAAACCCGGACGGAATGATCCCTGCCGTTGCGGCAGCGGGAAGAAGTACAAAAACTGCTGCGGGAAATAGGATAGTCCCTTGTTGGATTATCTTTCCCATGTTTTTTTCTCTCTCTTTGAAGCAATATCCCTTTGAAGCAATATCCCTTTGAAGCCTGTATTTATATCAGAGCCAGGCAGTCAGCCGCGGCCGAACACTGTCAAAGGACAGGGTGTCAATACGGATAAAAAAATTGTATAATGGGGGGAGAAACCATGGGAGAACCTTCAGTGGATCAGAATCAGCTGGAACAGATCGGATCTTATATAAAAAGCCATCTCGGTCAGTGGATCAGGGAGGGGAATGTCTACCCTTTTCCCCCTCAGGCCGGCGGAAATGATAATGAGATTCTGAGAAAGATAGACAATGTAGAGCAGCAGCTGAAATTCCAGAACGAAAAGCTGGAACAGATGATGGTACAGTCGGATAAACGCTTTGAGACCCTACAGACCAATATGGGCCAGCGTTTCGAGGCTATGCAGAGCAATATGGATCAGCGCTTTGAGGCGGTAGACAAACGCTTTGAGGATCAGAAGTATTATTTTGACAAGCGCTTTGAGACCATGCAGCACAGTATGGATAAGCGTTTTGAAGATCAGCTGCATTTTATGGACAAGCGATTAGGCCTGCAGACATGGATCATCGGCGGCGGTTTCACCCTGATGGGAACCCTGATCACGCTGTTCAAATTCCTGGCATGATTCGATATCGCGGAAAACCCTGCCTTTCCCGGTCTTTTATGGAATGCGCTCCTCATCCCTTATCAGGGGATTGAAGCCTCCCTTCTGCAGCAGTCTGCGGAAGTTGCTGATCTCATCCTTATGCACCAGCACCCGGGCCCCCGGCAGGGGCGTGAAGCAGGCGGCCCCTGAGCGGCGCAGCCAGTCCATAAGAGCCTTGTTCTCTTCAGGCAGGTGATAGAGTATCCAATCCTTCTCCGCCCGGAGGCGGACAAAGTTTCCCATCATATCCTGCCTCAGATCTTCCCATAAGGGGGGCAGCTCACCCCCGGCATAGCGCTCCAGAGAGAGAAACGTCTCCTCCAGATCCCTGTAGGTTTTACAGCGCTTTCTCAGAAGCTCCCGGTTGATCTTGAACATCCGGGAGCCCAGAGAGTCGGATATTTCGGCAAAGAAGCGGACGGCGGCCTTTTGCGAGGGATCGACCCGGGCTATAAGGTAGCGCTCATCCAGTTCCACTTCCCGCTGCAGGGAGCTCTTCTCAAGGCAGAACTCACCCTCCGGACCCGGAGGAAGACCGAAGACTGTCCGTCCGAGGCTCGTCATCCTGAGGGCCCGTATCCGGGGACGGGCCGGAATCTTCTCTTCGATCTCCTCTTTCGGAATCCGGTCAAAGCTGAGCTGGAAGAGACCCAGGGAGGCCAGCAGAAGGACAAGACCCTCCATATAGGGTTCGAAAACGGCCTGCCGGTAGTCGCTGCGGCTTCGTATGCTGTCTTTATAGCTGAAGGCCCCGCCGTATTCAGAGCGGCGCATGTAACTCACATCCTCAGTAACGGGGAAGGGGGTCCTCAGATTCTCCGCCCGGAAGAGATCTTTCAGGCTCTCCAGGGAGAGCCACTCCTCCCAGCGCCAGCCTGAAAAAAACGAGTAGATGCGGGGAAGGATTTCGAGGCGATGACTCCGGAAATCCTGGAAGAAGAGCGCCTTGCGCCTGACCGAGACTCCGGGCAGCAGCAGGGCCAGGTCAAGATCATAGCGCCCCGTGTGGAAGTAGGACCGGACCATCTGCCGGATCAGATCCACGGGATCACTGTCCAGTGGCGGCTCACGGGGGATCTCCTCTTCGTCATCCCAAAAAGAGAAGGCCAGGAAGGGGAGGATGGAACGCCATCTCAGGCCCGGATAGCGTGCATCCCAGTCGAAGCCCGGAATGGTCAGTCCGCCGGTCAGCTTCTTAACCGTTCCCGCCAGAACGGGGGCGTTGTACTTTCGTTTGAAGAAGCCCGCGTCCAGCAGGAGATGAAAGGCCTCTCTCAGACCGGCGACCAGGCTGCCGTCGGGCTCAAAGCTCTCGTCCCCCGGGGGAGTGTCTTCCCAGGTCTCTTCTTTTCTCTCAGGCCGGGGCAGGAGGGCCCGGAAAAGGAAATCGAAGCCCGGCTGCAGGCTGACCTGCTCCCTGTAGTTCACCCTGAAGAGAAAGGGGCAGGGCAGGTACTTCTCCCTCTCCCAGCGTCCCGGGGGGGGGAGTCAGGTCGAAGAGCCCTATCAGGCTGTCCAGATCCTCATCCTCCACCCACAGAAGGTGGGTAATCAGCATCTGCACGGTCCGGTCCAGCCCTGTGAAAAAGGCTTTCAACTTTCCGGGATCGCAGTAGATCTCCGTCACCAGGGGGAGGAGGTCGGCCCGTCTTGTCAGCCTGCGGACCGTATCGTAATCCTTCAAAAAGGAGCAACAACTGAGCATCCCCTTCATCATGGCCACGGTGTGGGTCTCCTCCACGGTCTCTCTTATCAGTTCGAAGCGTGACTCCTCGGCTCTCTCTTCCATCCCTCAGACCTCCCCTTCCAGCAGCATTTCGATATCCTCAGGCTCAAGACGGCCCAGGGAGGCTCCGTCAGAAAGCCCCCCTTTCAGGAAAGAGGCGAAAAGGGCCTGTTTCTTCTCCTGCAGCTCCAGGATCTTCTCTTCTATGGTTCCCCGGCTGATCAGACGGTAGCAGAAGACGTTTTTGGTCTGTCCTATACGGTGGGTCCGGTCGATGGCCTGCTGCTCGGCGCTGCGGTTCCACCAGGGATCGAGGATGTAGACGTAGTCGGCCCCCGTCAGGTTGAGTCCCACGCCCCCGGTTTTCATGGTCATCACAAAGGCCTTGTAGCTTTTATCCGACTGGAAGTTATCCACCAGATCTTCCCGTCTCCGGCTGGCGCCTGTCATGCTCAAGGTCGGGATGCTCCTCTCCTCCAGCTCCCGGCAGACGATCTCCACACTGTCCAGAAAGTTGGTGAATACCAGACAGCGGTGGCCCTCGGCGATCACCTCTTCCATATGGTCCAGCAGGGCCTCCCACTTGCCGGAAAGCACCTCGCCGGCCGTTTTGGCCTCAGGAACCGCCGCCAGCTGGCGCAGCTCCAAAAGCCCCTGGAGGATAAAGAACTGGGACTTCTGGACCCCGTCCACCTTCAGCTTCTCCCTGATCACCTTCTCGTAGAACCGTCGCCGCTCCTCGTAGAGCCGGGCCTGGTCTTCCTCCATTTCCACGAACAGGAGCTGTTCCGTTCTCTCCGGGAGCTCAGATGCCACATCCTTTTTCAACCGGCGGAGAAGGAAGGGGGCCGTCTTCGCCCCGAGCAGACGCAGGGAGAACTCGCCGTCTCCCCTGCGGACGGGGGCGATAAACTCCCGGCTGAAGCGGGAGAAACTGCCGAACATCGCCGGATTGAGGAAGCGGAAGAGGGCGTAGAGCTCGGCCAGGTTGTTCTGTACCGGGGTGCCGCTCAGGGCCAGGCGATGGCGTCCCTTCAGGAGGACCGCCGCCTTTGAAATCCGGGATCCCGGATTTTTGATAGCCTGGGCTTCGTCCAGCACCAGATAGGAGAACTCTCTCTCCCGAAGGGTATCGATATCGTTTCTCACCAGGGCATAGGTGGTCAGGATGATGTCGGCCCCCTCCAGATCGGAGGCCTTCCGGTCGGCGCCGTACCAGTATTTGCAGTTCAACCGGGGGGCAAAGCGTTCTATCTCCCGCTTCCAGTTGTAGAGCAGGCTCCGGGGCATGATGATCAAAGAGGGCGGCGCATCGTTCTGCTTCTTATGGTACAAAGCCAGCAGGGCGATGGTCTGTATGGTCTTTCCCAGGCCCATATCGTCGGCCAGGCAGCCTCCGAGGCCCTTCTCCTGCAGGTAGCTCATCCACTTCAGCCCCGTCTCCTGGTAGGACCGGAGGGTCCCCTCCAGGGGAAGGTCCGCAGGCAGCGCTCTCTCCCCTATGGTGGAAAATCCCTCGAAGACCTCCCGCAGCCTCTGTTTCCCCACTCCTTCCAGCCGGGCGTCGATCAGTTCCTCCAGCAGGGGAAGATCGAAGAGAGAGACCCTGACCGTGCCCCTGGTTCCTCCCCTTGTTTCCAGAAGACGGCGGAGGCTCCGGAAGTAGCGGGGATTCACCAGCGCCCGGCTGCCGTCGGAGAGGGGGATGTAGTTGTGTTTCTCAAAGAGGCTCAGGGCCTGCTGCAGCTCCATGGTCTCGTCGCTGCCTTTGCCCGCCGATCCCGCGGCCGACGCCCCGGGAAAGCTTAAGAGGGCCGAGCCCTCGAAGTAGTCTATCCCGTCCTTCAGGTTCAGATTGAGCCGGGGCTGCAGGGGCCTTAGCTTCAGTTTCTTTACGCTCTCGGTCCCGAAGAGGCGGAAGTCCCCGGCCAGCTCTCCTATCCTGCGGTCCAGAAAGGGCAGGGCCAGGTCGGGGGAGAGGAAGAGCCTCTCCTCTCCATTCGAATCATCGCTTACCCAGCCGTCCTCAAGCCCCATATCCCGGCACTCCCTTTTCAGGCTCCTCTTCAAGGCCTCCCAGGGGCCGGAATGCTGAGCGGATCTTCCTGTTCCTTCCTCCCCGTAGCTTAAGCTGACGCGGCGAATTTTCTTCTCCTCCCGGTCCAGGAACACCAGGCGTGCGGGGCGGTGGGCGTTGATAAAATGTGCGGGAAAGGGATCATAGCTCCACATCCGTGTCACGCAGAGCCCGTCCTCCTCGGGCAGTGTCTCAAAGAGAAGCCCCTCTTCGGCATCTGCATGCCTGTCAGAAGCGCCCTCCTTCCTTTCAGAGTATCCCTGAACCGATATCCCAATCCCCGGATAGAGGCTGCTGAACAGGGAGAGGCAGACTTCCAGCTCCTCTCCGGCGATCTCTCCCTCCAGGTCGAGAAGGTGGTTGTAATGGGCTCCCAGGGAGGCGCAGGGCCTGATGCCTCTCTCGCAGAGGAGGTAGTCGGGGCTTAAGGGGATGATCCCGTCCTCCATGGCCAGCTTGCCGGTCCAGGGGCCTTCCGCTTCCTTCCCTCTAAGCGACACCCTGTACCGCGGGTGCACCCTTTCTCCGGCATAAACAAAAGGTTTATCAAATCCCTCCACTCTCAGGGGCTGTCCGGAACAGAATAGACGCTCCGTCAGCACGGGATGCTCATCCAGAAACAGGGCCTCCTCCCGGAGCCAGGAGTCGCTCCTCCCCTTGACCGAGCGCAGCAGGCTCAGAATCTCCTCCTGCCGGGGGTCTGTGGGAACGGTATAGGGGGAGACGGGCATTCCCTCCTCATCCTGCAGGATCAGGGTAAAACGGTCCTCCGGGTTCCGGTGCAGGAAGAAGACCAGTTCCCGGGGAGAGGCCTGCCGCATGCTACTGGGCCTGCCGTCCTGGAAAGAAGAGAGCTTGAGAATCGTCTGAAAGGGGGAGTATTCGGGCATGGTGCTATTGTAGCGGGAAGCTTTCGATTGGAAAACTCTTTCTTAAACCAGATTTCTTTAAGGACTTTACAATCTGAGAAGGTTTCAAGAGCCTTATATAGGAAATCCTTTAAATTCATTCTCTATAATGTAAATATGTAATGAAGCCGTTTCAGTATTAGAATGAGGAATATATGAACTCATCAATTGACATGATCTTTGAACAGAAATGCCATGATGCGGTCAAGCGGGAAGTCCTGTCCCTGTCTTCCGATAAAGAGGGACGGATCTTTATGTTCGGATCACGGGCGAAAGGAGATTATAAACGGGGATCGGATATCGACATTGGATTCGAAGGTATGGATGATGAAGATTTCAGAAAAAAATCCATTTAGGCCTGTTCTGGGAAGAAAGCTTTGTTCCCTATCATCTGGATCTGGTTAATTTTAATCATGTCAGAGACGAGTTCCGTAAGATCGCCTTGGAGAAGATTGAACTGTGGTAAAGCAGATGAAAAGCTTTGACTATAAGATAAAACAGTTTCAGGATGCGCTAAAGGAATTCTATAACCTCTCCTATATTTCGGTAGAGGATTTTGAAGCGGAACTCGGCATTTTGGAAGATCGAAACTCATTGCGCCATGTGTATAACAAAGAGCAATTTAACGAGATTCATCAAAGAGTTGTTCTCTCTCTGCCAATATTTAAGAACGTTCTCAAAGAGATTCTCCCCTAAACGAAAAAGCATCTCATAGACGGATCGCCGATATACTCTTCCACATCATAAAGGTCCATCAGGAATATAAGATCCTGAAACCTCGGATCATCCGACCCTTTCAATTCTTTCTCCAGACTCAATGATTGTATCCAGCATCCCTTGAAGCATCAGCACCGTTTCGCCCGTAAGTATATCGTAAGTATGATGAATGGGAGGGGGAAAACCCGTATCTCCTCCATAAGCCGCCGGAAGGCCAAGAGGGCGTTGAGAGATAACTTAAGGAGGAATATAATGAAAGAGATGGTAGATTGGATTAAAGCGACATCAGATATCATGGTGCGCGTTCTGTTAGGACAGGAGGAAAACCTTCCTCTGCTGAAGGATTTTATCAATGCGGTTCTAATAGATCGAGGGATTACGCCCGTTAAATCTCTGGAGCTTAAGAATCCCATTACTATGAGGAGCGTCTTTGATGATACAGAACCTATCCTCGACGTAAAAGCGACCGATGAAACAGGACGCATTCTGGATGTGGAGATTCAAAGCCGGCATGAGCATGATTTTGTTCATCGAAGCCTCCATTACTGGTCCAAGCTTTATTCAGAACAGTATGAGAAAGGAGATTTATACGGGAAACTGAATCCTGTCATCTGCATGAATCTTCTGGACTTTGTTTTGTTCAAGGATAAACCGGCTTCTCAATACCATAGTTGTCATATGATCAGGGATCTTGATGATCCGGATACATTGTTAACCGATCATCTCAGAATCCATTTTATCGAGCTGCCGAAGATAAAGCCCGATCCGTCTGTCGTCCCCTCGGACAGGCTTGTAAAATGGATGTATTATTTTAAGGAAGAGGGCATACTGGAGGATGATGAGATGAAGATCATATTTAAAGACGATCCCATATTCGAACAGGCCCATGAGACTTTTCAGCAGTTTACCGCCGATGATGAGCTTAGAATGCGTTATGAAGCCCGGGAAAAGTGGGAGAGAGATCTGGCCTGGCACAGGGAAGGTGCTGAAAGAAGGCTTAAAGAAGCCGTGGAAGGAAAAGCCCTTGAAATGGCCGCCGCCCTGAAGAAGAACGGCGTCAGTATCGATATCATATGCAAATCAACCGGCTTGAGCGCCGAAGTGGTGGAGAAACTGTAACTCTCCTCCGGGAGGCATATGATAAAAGCAACGAAAAAAAATGAGAGAATTATGAAGAATGATATTCGCTGGATTCAGCGCTTTGACAGCTACACAAAAGCTTTAAGCGATTTAAGAGAAGCCGTTGAACTCTCTGAAGAAAGAGAGCTTTCCAAACTTGAAGAACAGGGCATGATAAAGGCATTTGAGTTTACTCAGGAACTCTCCTGGAAATGTATGAAAGATTTTTTAGAAGAGAGGGGAAACAATGAAATCTATGGTTCTAAAGATGCGGTGCGGGCTGCTTTCCTGCTTGGAATCATAGAAAACGGTCAAATCTGGATGGATATGATAAAAAGCCGCAACAACTCAGCCCATATATATAACAGAACAACGGCGAAAGAACTCTTTCATTTGATTGTTGAGCAGTACTTTTTTGAATTCGAAAAACTGTATGATACATTATCAGAATTTAAATCGAAATTGTATGAACATGAGTGATTTCGGCCTCAGCCTGTCTGTGACAGAAGCCATTCAGAGCGTCTTTCAAAACCATAAGGAAGTGTCAGAGGTCGTTCTGTATGGTTCAAGAGCCAAAGGGAACTATAAAAAAGGTTCGGATATAGATCTTTCTATTACGAAAGGACTTGTTGATGCCTCTTTGTTGTTCCGATTGGAGGATGAACTGGATGAACTGATGCTGCCTTATAAAATCGACCTTTCTGTCTATGAGCAGATTGATAACGAAAGACTTAAAGAGCACATTGACAGAATCGGAATCCTTTTTTATGAATCTGAAACAAAATAATAATACCGAATGTCAGTCCTTAATCAGATCTTTCAGGATCTCATAGTAATCCGTATTATCTGAGACTCCGCTGAACTTTCCGCTGTCATCACCCCATACAAAGTAGGAGACGGGAACCCTCGTATGATAATCGGTGGACCAGCGTCTCAGGACCTTTGCCTGATAATCCTGATAAAGCACAAAGCCTTGGAACCGTCTGAAAGGGGGGAAGTCTCCCCCTCGCTCCATAGTCATTTTCATAATAAGCATCTTCGAGGATCCATTACCGCCCGCCGCCGCTGCTCCGGCTCCGTCCCTCCGCCGGGCGACGGCGTTGCCTATTCCGCTGCCCCCTCCGTTGACCTGACTACCCGGAAAACTTAGAATAGTGTCCATTATGAAGAATATCCTGATTACCGGCGGAGCCGGCTTTGTCGGCTTTCATCTGGCCCAGCACTCCCTGCTTGCAAGCGCGGACCGGGTGGTCCTTTTCGATAACCTGAATAGCTATTATGATCCCGAGCTAAAATATGGCCGTATGAAGGAACTGGGTTTTACAATTAATGCAGAAACCCCCGAAATGGAAGCGGTCTCTTCCGTCGACCCCGGTCGCAGCGGATGGTCATTTTACAGAGGCTCTCTGGAGAGGGCCGATCATATAAAAGCCCTCTTTGAAGAATATGATTTTAATATTGTGGTGAATCTGGGCGCTCAGGCGGGAGTCCGCTACAGCATTGAAAATCCCCAGGCCTACATGGACAGCAATCTTCAGGGCTTTCTGAATATCCTGGAGGCCTGCCGGAATCATCCGGTGGATCATCTGATCTACGCTTCCTCCTCCAGTGTCTACGGTACCAATAAAAAGACTCCCTTCAGTGAGGATGACAAGGTGGATATTCCTGTCAGCCTCTATGCGGCCACCAAGAAGAGCAATGAATTGATGGCTCATACCTACAGCCACCTGTACGGTGTTCCATGCACTGGGCTACGTTTTTTTACGGTCTACGGCCCCTGGGGAAGGCCCGATATGGCCTATTATTCCTTTGCGCAGAAGATTGTGAAGGGAGAAACCATTCAGATATTCAACAATGGCGATATGATGCGGGATTTCACTTATGTGGAGGATATCACCGAGAGCATTGTCCGCCTGTTTGACAAGCCTCCTGTGAAGGAGGAGAAAAAGGCTCCCGCCCGGGTTCTCAATATCGGACACGGTTCTCCTGTGAACCTGTTGGAATTTGTCAAAGAGATTGAAAAGCAGATCGGAAAAGAAGCGGACAAAGAGTACTTGCCCATGCAGATGGGGGATGTCCCTGTAACATGGGCTGATACAAGCCGCCTGGAAGCCCTGACGAATTACAAGCCGAAGTATGATTTAGCCTACGGCATCGCTAAGTTTGCCGCCTGGTTCAAGAACTATTATGGGCTTTAAAACAAGACCCTTTTAAGATCCGGCCTTATGCTCGGGATAGGGGACTTTTCGGAGTCCCCTCCCACAGCCTCAGAGAATCATCCCTGCTACGGTTATATTCTGCCAACGGGTCTGTATTTAAACAGCTCCCGTACGCTGTTATCTTTAGCGTAAATATTCCGCAGGTCAAAAAGGTAGTTCCCGGCCATGAGTTTGCGGGCTTTCTCCAGATCGATTCCGCGAAACTGGTTCCATTCTGTCATGATAACCAAGGCGTCAGCATTTTTTGCCGCTTCATATTCGTCGTGACAGTAGGTGATCTGACGGTCGATGGCTTCCAGCCGCCATTTGGACTCCTCTATCCCCTGAGGGCAGAAAGCCTTAATCTGAGCGCCTCCTTTTGCCAGTCCTTCCAGTATCGTCAGAGCCGGAGCGTCCCGCATATCATCGGTATCGGGTTTGAAGGAGAGGCCCAAAACGGCAATGGTCTTATTTTGAAGGTTCCCCATCTCGGTATTGATCTTCTCGACCATTTTCGCCTTCTGTTTCTCATTGGCCTGAATGGCCGCTTCGATAACCATGGTCTGCTCACCGTGCTTCCTGGCGATATCCGCAATGGCTTTGGTATCCTTGGGGAAGCAGCTTCCGCCGTAACCGGGTCCGGCATGAAGGAATTTGGGGCTGATGCGCCCGTCCATTCCCATGGCTCTGGCCACCTCCTGCACATTGGCACCCACCTTTTCTGCCACGAGAGCCATCTCATTGATAAAGGATATCTTAACCGCCAGAAAGGCGTTGGCGGCGTACTTGATCAGTTCAGCTGTCTCGATTTCCGTAAACAAAAAAGGAGTCTGATTTATGTAGAGGACGTTGTAGACCTTCTTCAAAAGATCACGGGCCCGCTCAGAGTCGGTCCCCAGAACGACCCGGTCCGGCCTCTGGCAGTCGCCGACGGCCTTTCCCTCTCTCAGAAATTCGGGGTTGGAGGCCACATCAAACTCATGCGCTACTCCCCGGGCATCCAGCTCTTTCTGTATGGTTTCCTTAACCTTGCGGGCGGTTCCCACGGGAACGGTGGACTTGTCCACCACGACCTTGTAGCCGTTCAGGTACTCTCCGATGGACTTGGCCACGGCCAGTACGTATCTCAGGTCCGCAGAGCCGTCGTCGGCGGGAGGGGTTCCCACGGCGATAAAGATGGAATCGGCGCTTTCCACGGCCTCTTTCATATCTGAGCTGAAAATCAAACGGCCCGACGCCGTGTTTTTATGCATAAGCTCGGCCAGTCCGGGTTCATAGATGGGAACCTCACCGGCCTTGAGTCTGTCTATCTTCTTCTGATCCACGTCCATACAGGTGACCTGCAGTCCGAAATCCGCCAAAATGACTCCCTGTACGAGTCCGACATATCCTGTTCCGATTACTGAAATGTTCATGAAAAAAACAGTAACATATAATGAAAAGAGAAACAATTGTGTTTTTTATTTCTTTATGTCGAAGGAATTAGGGGTTTAGTAGTGCTTTTGTATTTCATCTTTTAACTTAAGTAAGTATATTCCTTTACAGATCCAGACTCTTCATCCAGGCCTTCAGATCCTCCCCGAACTCAGGGTGCCGCATGCCGTAAAGAATCGTGGTCTTCAGAAAGTCCAGTTTGTTCCCCATATCATGGCGGATGCCCTTAAACTGCAGACCGTAGATGGGACCGTCGGAGAGGATCATCTTAAGGGCATCGGTCAGCTGTATTTCGTTGTTTTTACCGGGTTCGGTGGTCTCCAGGGCGCTGAATATCTCGGGAGGAAGGATATAGCGGCTGGCGATAACAAGATTGGAGGGGGCCTCCTCCACAGGGGGCTTCTCCACAAGGCCGTCCACCTCATAGATATTGTCACGCTTAACGCTACCGCTCATAACGCCGTAACGGCTCACCTTCTCCCGGGGAACCTCTTCCAGAGCCAGAACAGCCTCCTGAAACTCTTCGTACACATCCATAAGCTGACGGGTGACAGGAGGGGCATCTGAAGCAGCCTCCAGCACCGTATCCCCTAAAAGAACGGCGAAGGGCTCGTTACCCACATGATCCTTAGCGCAGCTTATGGCATGTCCTAAACCCAGCTGGTCATGCTGCCAGACAAAATGGATCTTCACATCGTCGGGAACCGTTTTGATCAGCTCCAGTTCCTTCTGTTTGTTCTTCTCTTTAAGCTGGAACTCCAGCTCAAAGTTCCGGGAGAAGTGCTCCTCTACAGACCTCTTACCCCGTCCTATGATCATCAGGATGTCCTTTATTCCCGAATCCACAGCCTCCTGGACCACGTACTGGATCGTAGGGGTATCCACCAAGGGCAGCATCTCCTTGGGCTGGCTCTTGGTAGCGGGCAGAAAACGGGTGCCGTAGCCTGCAGCGGGTATAACAGCTTTTTTAATCATCATGGTAGAACTCCTTGGCTGGTCTTTCTCGAATTTCTCTCTCTTAATAAACGATCCTGGGACGAAACACCATTCCGTCAAGGGGCTTCAATGCTTCTTCCACCTTCATAAGCCCCTCTTCGGCACTGGATGCGGGAGGAAGGATTCCGATAATCGCCCCCCCTGATCCGGTAAACTTGGCTGAAGCCCCGACCGAGCGGGCCCTCTCTATCATCTCTACCTGCATAGGATTCAGCTTCATGATGGAGTTTCTCAGGTCGAAGTTGGCATCGATAATACGGTTCAGCTCCTCTTCGTCCTTCGCCTCCAGGCTATCCTTAAACCTATCTGTCAAACGGGCGAAACCGGTCATGGCCTCGACGATTTCCTTCTCCCCGTTCTCCCATCGGAACCTCAGGTTGTTATGGAACACCTCGGTCCCTTCAATGGCTTTGGTGCTGTAGGCAATATAGTATTGGGGCTGCCACAGCGGATTCAAAGGTGTATATATCCCATACCCCCTCTCTTCAAGGGTCTTTCGGTCAAAATCCATATGGACCATGCCGCGATAACTCTGGGCCACTCTGTCCTGCAGGCCCGCCCCGATACCCAGCTCCTCGGTCTCCACCGAAAGAATCAGCCCCGCCAGCAGCTCGTTGGGGATCTCCACCTTATAGAAAGCCATCAGAGCCCTTATACAGGCGGTTATAATGGCGCTGGAACCGGCTAGCCCCAGGTGCGCGGGGATATTGCTGTGGTAGCGGATGGTAAAGTTCCGCTTATGCAGATCCCTGCTGTTCCTGTTACACCAGGAGTGGAACTTCTTTAACGCCGCCTTGATCAGACGAATGCCTCCGTAGTAACCGTACTTACCAACGTCTCCAGCCAATTCGTCCAATGACCCGAAAAGAGACCGGTCCCGCCGGGCGGGAAGGATCTCCAGACGGTCCGAATCATAGAGGGTTACATCCGTATGGAAGTTGTCAAAGGTAAAGGCGATGGTCTTACCGAAATATCCGTCCGAGGGATTGCCGATCAGGGCTGCCCGGGGATAGGCGCGGGTCTTGATAATCATGGGCACCATTATCGCAGAAAGGTGCGGGGCGCTGTCAATCAATTATCCTGAAAATAAAACGGCCCCCCTGTTAAAAAGGAGGGCCGCATGTTTATCTGGTATATTACTTAGTACTGGAGTCTTACGTTTACAGATCCACCCAGGGTGTTGGAGGGTACGGCGTACAACAGTCCCAGATCAATCTTCAGCAGCCACAGGTTAAGTCCGGCACCGCCGAAAAATCTAAAGGAACCGCCTGATACATCGGAGTCCACCGTGACACCGTCGGTATCCACATCAACTCCTGCCAGCTGGCTGATCAGATCTATCTGATCACTGGTGATCTCAACTCCGTCCACATCTACGGTAGAACCGGTAATACCACCTCCTGCATGGGACCATCCATAGGAGACACCTGCACCGGCTGAAAGGTTCAGGATCAGGATCTGCTTGCTGACCTGGGCCTTCAGGTCCAGTACGCTGGAACCCCAGTCAAAGAACATTTCCGTATCACGGATATTCATAGTGTTCAATCCGGGAACATCGCTTACATCTACAGCCTGATCATCAATGGGAACGGTGATATTTCCCTTCAGGTAGGTATAACCTACGCCGATGGAGAGGTCCGGTCTTAAACCCTTGAGCTTTCTGTCTTCCCATATGGCCCAGCGAACGTCTCCGCCCACCATCAGGTACTCCATCTCCAGGTCTTCCACCTCAAACATACTGCTGTTCAAAGCACCGAACTTGAATCCCAGGTCCATGGGAATGGGGAGAAGGGGAATGCCCATCCTGAAGTCACCGGTATATACGGGCAGGGGAATGCCGACATCGCTGAAATCGTCGATGCCCCCTTCGCCGGTCATATCATACACGTCTTCAAAGGCGTCAATGGGCAGCATAACGGCTCCCAGGGTCAGTCCGACTCCCATATGGGGAAAGCTTCCCACATAGGCGTCATTCCAGTTCAGTCCCATGTTGGTAGCCGCCGGAAGGGCGTTGGCCACTCCGTCCGCAAAGCTTTCAAAACTGTCTTCAACGACACTCAGGTCATAATCCTGGGCGGATACTGTACCGATAGCCAGAAGGCTAATTGTGATAAGGATAAGGATTTTCTTCATACAAAACTCCTCATATAGTATTTTTACATTTCTTAATTACTATGAATTTAATCCATCTATCCTGAGAATTCACGTTTTTTATTCAAGTAACCGTTACACGGAGGATTCTCAGTTTTATATATGACATGACTTCCAGTGTGGTTCAGTTATTACACATACCAGTTTCTGTAGCTTTTACTTGTTATAAGGAGGCTGTAAGGCTTCGGGAGATCAAAATACTTGACATTTTCTTTTTATAATCTATATTGTCTATTAACATAGTAGACAAATGGAGAAGCACTATGAATGAATCAAAATCAGTTAAGATTATGGGATGGGAAATCGCCGACAGGCTGGAAGAGTCCAGACCCGGGATTTTTGACCGGATCGCGCTTCAGAAAAGTGAAATAAGGGCTATCGGCATATCGGTTCTTATCTTTTCATTTCTTCTTGTTCTTTCCCTCTGGCTGGCGGGGAATCCCTTTGCCTCCACAACGAGTCTGACCCCCGAGCTCACGGGGGGTAAAACTATTATCTGGTGGGTCGTACTGCTGGCTGTTGTTTTTGAGTTTCTGGACAGCGCCGCCGGGATGGGGTACGGAACGGCTATCACACCCATGCTGCTGGCAGTCGGTTTTCAGCCCATCCAGATCGTTCCGGTTATCATGATGCAGCAGGCCGCCGCCGGTCTGACCAGTGCTTTTCTCCACAGGGAGTTCTCCAATGTGGAATGGCGTATGAAGCCTGTGTCGGAAAGTGTCCGCCTGAGTCTGATCATCACCATTTCCGGATGTTTCGCTATTATATTGTCCGTCTCGGCGGTCTACGGGTTCTTCAAGCTGTCCCAGCAGTGGATAAAGCTGTATGTCGCCCTTCTTCTTGTCATGATGGGAGTAGTCTCACTTTTTCATTCCGGGAAAAGGAGGGAGTATCAGCCGGGAAAGATGATCTTCTTCGGCGCTCTGGCCGGATTCAACAAAGGGATCGGCGGGGGAGGATATGGCCCGGTTGTCACCATCGGGGGGGTGCTCTCGGGTGTCCCCGTCAAAACCATGATGGCCATTACCGCCCTGTCCGAAGGGTCGGTCTGCGTTGTCTCTCTGATCGTCTGGTTTTCTCTGATGGCTTCGGGTACGGTCCTTGATTTCGCCCTCTTCCCCTCCATGATGCTGGGAAGCCTTTTCGCCGTCGTTGCCGCCCCCTATGCCGTCAAGGTCCTGCCGCGGAAGGTACTCAGCTGGTGTATTCCCGCCTATTCCTGTATCCTGGCGGCCTATATGCTGATAAAAGTCATTGGAAATCTTCTGTGAATGGTCTAGAATCACCCCAGAGAGAGGGCATAGATTTCCTCTCTCAATACGGAGAACAATCAGAGAGCTGCATGAGACTGTCTACAAAAAGCGAATACGCCTGCCTGGCCTTGATCGAGCTGGCGAAGAACTATAATAATAACTACACCAAGATAATGGATATTACCGAGAAAAAGAGTATTCCCAAGAAGTATCTGGAACAGATCATGCTGGTTTTAAAGGGCGGAGGGATCGTTCAGAGTAAAATGGGGCCCGAAGGCGGGTATAAACTGTCCCGGCCTCCCGAAGAGATTACCCTGGCCCAGGTGGTCCGCCTTTTGGACGGGGCACTGGCTCCGGTTCTTTCTGTCAGCGAGTACTTCTACGAGCCCTCACCCATCGAACAGAGCCGGGAGCTTATCGGTGTCTTTTCGGAAATCAGGGAGTTCATTGCTCAGAAGATGGAAAAAACCACCCTGGCGGACCTTCTGCCCCGGTAGAGGGTGTTTTTTATAGTTAATTATATACTATGTCTGTAGACTATATAGGGTTGTAATTATGAAAAGTCTTTCCTACCTGCTGAATCCGGCTGTCCCTCGCAATCTGGATGACCTCTTGGATTTCCTCAGTCGGCACGATCACCAGAATATTCACATCTCTCTGGATTTTTTTACAGAAGAGAGGGTGTCTCCCGACAGCGTACTGAAGCTCTACTGCGGTCGTTACGGCTGGGTAGACGGGGAGGGGGACTCCCGGGAGTATATCAAAATCTATGGAGGAGAGGATGAGTTCTCCTCAAAAGAAAAAAGGGCCGCCGGACGCTTCGCTGCAGAGAAAGGCATGGAAGAAGACCTCGCCAGGTTGAACGCTGCCGGGGTCTCTGTTCAAAATATGAACATTTCTCCTTCTTTTAAATAACATATTCTTGTTTATCCTCCATATTCGTGCTATGTTCAACTCCTGAACAGTAACACTCCGGGAATCCCGGCTTGCGGTTTGTGTTCCGGCCTTCCGTAATGCCGCCCCTTCCAATGCTCATAGAAAAGAGTAACCGTCTCTGACGGGGTGGGGGGAGTTGTGTTTCCGATTCCAATCATAAATATTGAATGGACAAAGAACTTATCATTCTCGAACAGATTCAAAACAATCCTCACGTCAATCAGCGCGATTTGGCTACCGTGGCCCAGGCATCCCTGGGCATGACTAATGCCATCCTCAAGCGTTTTGCCGCCAAGGGACTGATCACCATCAAGAAGGTGAATAACAGAAATATCCGGTATGCTTTGACGGCAGAAGGGATGGAGGAGATCAATCAACGGGCCTGGAGCTATTTTAAGCGTACCATCAAGAATGTGGTGGACTATCAGGATGCCATTATGGAGGTTGTGAAACAGGCTAAAGCAGAGGGCTTTGAATATATCGCTTTGCATGGCGAAAGCGACTTTGAGTTTATCATTGAGCATGCCTGCTATAAACAGAGCATTTCCTATCTGGGAATATTAACTCAATACAAAGATAATACCTTCTGTTTTATCGCTGAATCCAGGGAAAATCATCATCCCGTCACGGACGATAAAAGCAGCTTTTCATTGAATCATCTCTTATAGAAGTGAGGACTTATTGAATCTAGAAGATGCTATAGAGGATCTGAAGGATCTCTCTATTAAAGCCGGACTTGCCATACTCGATGTTTATAATTCCGATAACTTTCAGGTACAGGATAAAGAGGATAAGTCTCCTCTGACAGCAGCCGATCTGGCCAGTCATAAAGTTATTGTAGAAGGACTTGAAGTTCTTAATAACAAACTTGGTGAAAATATTCCTATTTTAAGTGAAGAGAGCGCCAAAGAGGGATATGAGGTACGTAAGGATTGGAATCGCTTCTGGCTGGTAGATCCTCTGGACGGGACCAAGGAGTTTATCAAGCGCAACGGCGAATTTACCGTGAATATTGCCCTTATAGAAGATCAGAGTCCCGTTCTGGGATTTGTCTATGTTCCCGTTAAGGATGAGCTTTATTACGGTCTTACTAAAGACCAGAAGGCGGTAAAACTGGAAAACGCCGGCACAGCCAATCCCGAAATCATCAATCTGAATCCCCAAGCCTCTGAAAATCTGGTACGGATTGTAGCAAGCAAGAGTCATCTGAATGAAGATACAAAGAAAGTTATTGATGCAATCACTGATAAATACCCTGAAAACAGCTTCCTAAGCGCCGGCAGTTCACTCAAGCTCTGCCTTGTGGCCGAGGGGCAGGCGGACTTCTATCCCCGTTATGCCCCCACCATGGAGTGGGACACAGCGGCGGCGGATGCGGTCTGCCGGGCGGCAGGTTGTACTGTAATGGATGCAGGCCTTCACAAGGCTTTAATATATAACAAAGAAAATCAACTGAATCCCTATTTCTATGTCACGTCCAGTGACAGGATTCAAAATATTCTGGAGTCTTTATAATGAAACGAAGTCATCTTAGAATCCTCGAAGACGAGGCAATCTACATCTTAAGAGAGGTCGCTGCCCAATTTGAGCGTCCTGCCATGCTTTTTTCCGGTGGTAAGGATTCCATCTGTATGGCCTGGCTGGCTCGCAAGGCCTTCTATCCCGGAAAGATTCCCTTTCCCCTTCTACATGTAGATACAGGGCACAACTTCAAGGAAACTCTGGATTACAGGGATAGCTTTGTCAAAGAGATTGGCGCTCAGTTGATCGTCCGGACCGTACAGGATTCCATCGATAAGGGCCGTGTCGTCGAGGAAAAAGGTCCTCGTGCCAGTCGTAACGGCCTTCAGACCGTTACCCTGCTGGATGCTCTCAGCGAGTTTAAATTTAACTGCGCCATGGGGGGAGCCCGCCGTGATGAAGAGAAGGCCCGTGCAAAGGAGCGCTTTTTCAGCTTCCGTGACTCCTTTGGTCAGTGGGATCCTAAGAACCAGAGACCCGAGCTCTGGAACCTCTTCAATGCTCAGCATAACCAGGGTGAGCACTTTCGTGTCTTCCCCATTTCCAACTGGACGGAGCTGGATGTATGGCAGTACATCGCCATCGAAGATATCCCTCTGCCTTCACTCTATTTCAGTCACAAACGGGATATCGTTATGAGAGACGGTACGCCCCTGGCCTATATCCCTGAGGTTCTGGAACTCCTTCCCGAAGAGAAGGTGGAAAACAAGATGGTTCGCTGTCGGACCATCGGTGATATCACCTGTACAGGGCTGACTTTTTCCGACGCTCAGTCCATTGAAGACATCGTTATGGAGGTAGCCAGTACACGGACTACCGAGCGTGGCGGTCGGGCCGACGACAAACGTAGTGAAGCGGCCATGGAAGACAGAAAAAAACAGGGATATTTCTAAGGAATGACAATGAGCGATACACAGGTATTTGATAAAGAACAGTATATGAATATGGAGCTTCTCCGCTTTACCACGGCGGGAAGTGTTGATGACGGTAAGAGTACCCTGATCGGGCGACTTCTCTACGACTCAAAGGCAATCTTTCAGGACCAGATGGAGAATCTGGAAGAGGTTAGCAAACTAAGAGGTGAGGAAGGGGTCAACCTGGCCCTTCTGACAGATGGTCTGAGAGCGGAGCGTGAGCAGGGTATCACCATAGATGTAGCCTATCGTTATTTCTCCACTCCCAGGAGAAAGTTTATCATTGCCGATACACCGGGCCATGAGCAGTACACCAGGAATATGGTCACTGGGGCCTCCACAGCGGACCTGGCCATTATCCTGATCGATGCACGTAACGGAGTTCTCACTCAGAGCCGTCGACACGGTATCATTGCCAGCCTTTTGGGGATTCCTCATGTCATCGTAGCCGTTAACAAAATGGACGCGGTTGACTATTCCAGGGAAATCTACGATTCCATCGTCAAGGAATACACAGAATTCAGTGAGAAGCTGAATATCAAGGATATCACCTTTATCCCAATCAGCGCTCTGGTGGGAGACAATGTCGTAGAACCTAGCTCCGTGATGACCTGGTATGACGGTCCTACGGTTATGCATCAGCTGGAGAATATCACCATCAGCGCAGACCGGAACAGGACGGACTTCCGTTTCCCCGTTCAGTTCGTCATCCGCCCCCACCAGGACTTCAGAGGCTTTTCCGGTAGAATTGCCAGTGGTTCCGTAAAAGTAGGGGAGCCAGTCACCATCCTTCCCTCCAAGAAGAGAACCAAGATCAAAGAGATCGTAACTTTTGAAGAGAATATAGAAGAGGGCTTTGTAGGCGACAGCGTCACCCTTACCCTGGAAGATGAGATCGATATCAGCCGTGGCGATATGATCGTCAGGGATCACAATGTTCCTGAGATGACTCGGAAGCTGGATGCCACTATCTGTTGGATGGATGATGATAAGGCCCTGAACAGCTCCACTGCCTACATCCTGCAGCAGACAACAAGACGTGTTAAGGCCTTTGTTAAAAACCTGAACTATCAGCTGGATGTAAACACACTCCACAGAACAGATTCAGAAACATTGAATCTGAATGAGATTGGCAGAGTTGAGATTGAGACAGCCCACCCAGTCTTTATCGATCCCTATATGACCAACAGAGAGACGGGAAGCTTTATTCTGATTGATCCCGCTTCCAACCAGACTGTGGCGGCCGGAATGATACGGCATGCCAAGAGTGCTGTAGAGGAAGAGGCTGAAACCACAACCGTATCCTCCAATGTTAGCTGGGAAGAGTTGAATATCACCCGTGAACATAGGGAAGAGAAAAATGGCCATAAGGCCCACTGTTTCTGGTTCACCGGTTTATCCGGAAGTGGAAAGAGCACAATAGCCAAGGAGCTTCAAAAGCGTCTTTTCGACGAAGGCAAGCAGGTCTATATGCTGGATGGAGACAATGTTCGCCACGGCCTATGTGGTGACTTAGGATTCAGCGACAAAGACCGGGATGAGAACATCAGAAGGGTAGGGCATGCCGCCCAGCTTCTCTTTGATGCGGGTAATATTGTCCTCTGTGCTTTTATCTCACCCAATTCAGAGATGAGAAATTATGTTAGATCACTCTTCCCAGAAGGTGCTTTCTCTGAAATATATGTAAAGGCTGAAATAGAAACCTGTATAGCAAGAGATCCAAAAGGTTTATATAAAAAAGCATTGAATGGTGAAATAAAAGACTTCACAGGAATTGATAGTGATTATGAAATCCCAAAAAAAGCTGAAGTTGTTATTGATACAAATGAACTCTCTATTTCTGAAAGTGTTAACTTAATAATATTAAATAGATGAATCAACAGCTAATAAGATATTGTATAAATCAAAGAGCGAAATAATCATTCACTGGAGTTTGATTTTATAGCCATTACATTCAATATCAATATTTCATAAGTTCAGATATGTTTAATATCTTAAATTTATGAAATTATTCTGTGATTCGTAAGTCAATTTTAGTTAATGGGAAATACATATGATTAATGTTACTAAGACATATCTACCTGATATCGATAAATACAAAAAATACATAGATAGTATATATGAGAATGGGTGGGTTACTAATAATGGTCCATTAGTAAAAGAACTGGAAAATCGCCTAGAGGAATATTTAGGAGTTAAAAATGTAGTCCTTGTATCAAATGGTACCATTGCATTAGAAATAGCTTATAAAGCACTCTCTTTAACTGATCAAGTTATTACAACTCCTTTTAGTTTTGTAGCCACTACAAGTTCTCTTGTTAGTAATGGATTAACGCCAATTTTTACTGATATTGATTCTGAATCTTTAAATATTGATGTAAATAAAATTGAATCTTCTATCACTTCATTGACTTCTGGAATTGTTCCTGTACATGTATTTGGTAATTCATGTGAGGTTGAATGTATAGATGAAATTGCTAAAAAGAATAATTTAAAAGTAATCTATGATGCGGCACATGCCTTCGGAGTAAAATATAAGGGTAGGAGTCTTTTGAACTATGGTGATATTTCAACTTTGAGTTTTCATGCTACGAAAGTATTCCATACTATTGAAGGTGGAGCACTAATTGTAAATGATGACTCGTTAGTCGAAAAAATTCGTTATCTTATTAATTTTGGCATAAAAAATAAAGAATCAATACCAGCTTTAGGAACGAATGCTAAAATGAATGAATTTGAAGCTGCAATGGGGCTATGTGTACTTGATGATATTGATGAGATAATTTCTAATAGAAATAGAATTATTAAAAAATATGAACAAGCATTTTCTTATAAATTTTTATTACAAAAGAAAAATGAATACATAGACAGTTATCACAGTTACTTTCCAATTATTTTTGATAGTGAAAAAGATTTAAAAAAAGTAGAGAAAAAAATGAATGAATTAAATATATTTCCTAGAAGGTATTTTTATCCATCATTAAACACACTCAGATATATAAATCCCAGACAGGTATCAGAGATTTCAGAAGATATTTCGAAAAGGATTCTTTGTTTACCTGTATTTTATGATCTTGATAAAAAAGAACAAGATTTAATAATTGATCTTGTTCTTGAGGTTCTCAAATGAAATTAGGAATTATGCAACCTTATTTTTTTCCTTATGTTGGGTATTGGCAATTATTAAATGCGGTTGATTTATATATATTATATGATGATGTTAATTATATCAAAGGAGGATGGATTAATAGAAACAGGATATTAATCAACAATGTCGACAAATATTTTACATTAAGTTGTCATGGAGCAAGCTCAAATAAAAATATTAATGAAATTGAAGTTGGGAAAAACAAAAATAAGCTGATTAAAACAATTGAATATAATTATAAGAAAGCTCCTTATTTCGAATCCATTTTTCCAATTATAGAAAATATAATTACTTTTGAAGAAGATAATTTGGCCATTTATCTTGAGAATAGTATTATACGTATAGCAAATCTTTTAGGAATCAAGACTAGAATAATTAAGTCCAGTGAGATAAACAACGATGAAGAATTAAAAGGTGAAAATAGAGTAATTAATTTATGTAAAAAAAATAATGCTGATGTTTATATCAATCCTATAGGTGGTGAGTTTTTGTATTCAAAAGAAACTTTTCAATTGAATAATATTGATTTAAAATTTTTAAAAACAAATCAAATTTCATATGAACAGTTTTCAAGTCCATTTATTTCACATTTATCTATTATAGATCTTTTGATGTTTAATGGTATCGAAAAATGTAGACTATTCTTAAAAGAGTATACTTTAATATGAAAGAAATTGGTGGGTATTTTGAATTAGAATTAGAAAAAAAGGATGAATATCACAAAAATGCAATTTCATTGAATAGTGCTCGTAGCTGTTTGAAATATATTATTATTGCTCAAAAAATCCAAAAAATATACTTACCTTGTTTAATATGTAATTCTGTAATAGAACCTGTACAAAGTCTTAATATAGAAATTGAATTTTATAATATTGATGAAAAATTCGAAATTAAAAAAACATTTGATATGGAACCGTACAGTAAAATATTATATGTTAATTATTATGGTTTAAAAAGCAAATATATTAATGAAACTTTATATCCATTATTTGAAAAAAAACTAATTATCGATAATACGCAATCATTTTTTGAAGCGCCATTAAAAATGATTGATACAATATATAGTCCTAGAAAATTCTTTGGTGTACCTGATGGTGGATATCTTTATACTTCAAAAGAACTTAGTGAAGAAGTAGACGTTGATGATAATACAGATTATATTAAACACTTGATTGGAAGGATTAATTCAAGCGCTACAAGCTACTATCAAATATTTATTGAGTCAGAAAGAAGGTTATCAATAGTAGATGATATTAAAAAAATGGCACCATTTACAAAAGTGCTATTGGGATCTATTAATTATGAAACTACTAAAAATAGGCGGCTGTGTAATTTTAATGTTTTACATAATAAATTAAAAAAATACAATATATTAAAAAAAATGGATGTACAAACTCCATTTGTATATCCATTAGTATTAAATTATGATATTTCGAATATTAAAAAAGAGTTAATCAATCATAAAATATATATACCTACATATTGGTTGGAAGCATTGAATAATAAATATATATCAGATGAAGAGAGAAAATTGATTAAAAATCTAGTCCCATTACCATGTGATCAAAGGTATTTTGACGATGAGATGTTATATATCCTAGATGTTATTATGGAGTATTTATGACAATTCAGAGAACTGATGATTTTAAAAAAAATGATAAATTAGAATCCTTGTTGAATGAAATTAATAATAAATTGGCATTTGCTGAGACTTATATTAAATCTGATAATATAGAAGAATACCCGATTATTTTTATATTAGGACCTCATAGAAGTGGTACCACATTGCTAATGCAATGGTTAGCAACTACAGGTGAAATCGCATATCCCACTAATCTAATGTCAAGATTTTATGCGGCACCAATTATAGGTAGCCAAATTCAATTATTGTTAACTGATCAGCGCTATAATTTTCGGAACGAAATACTTGATTTTAGAAATGATATTAGCTTCAACAGTAATAATGGTAAGACTGTCGGCGCATTATCGCCTAATGAATTTTGGTATTTTTGGAGACACTTCCTTCCATTTAATGGAAAAGATTATTTAAATAAAAATGATTTATCCAATATAGCTATGATAAAAAAATTCAAAGAGGAACTAATTGGGATAACAAATGTATTTAACAAACCATTTGTTTTAAAAGGTTTGATTTGTAATTACAATATAGATTTATTAGATAAACTGTTTAAAAAAGCAATTTTTATATACTCAAAACGTAATATTATTACTAATGTTGAGTCTGCTTTAGCAGCTAGAGAAAGACAATTTGGATCTATAGATCATTGGTATTCATTTAAAAATCCGGATTACTCTTGGTTAAAAGATATTAAAAATCCAATCGAGCAAACAACAGGGCAAGTCTTTTGTATTAACAAAACCATAGAGGAAAGTCTAGAAAATGTAAAAGATGAAAAAAAAATAACTATTGAATATGAAAAATTCTGTGATAATCCTGGTTACTATTATAGTGAATTATCTACTAAATTAGCTTATCATGGTGTGTATATTACAGATAAATACAAAGGAATTAATAAATTCAACATATCAAGAGAGAGAAATAAAGAATTAGAAAAGCAAATATTGATTTATAGAGAAGGAATTGATAGAATATTGAATGAGAATTTATAAATGAGTTTGCATCGGAAAACAGCTGTTAGTGTTCTTTGGAATATGATAGAGCAAATCGGTAAGCGTGGTATTACAGGGATAGTTACAGTACTATTAGCTCGCTTTTTAGCTCCTGAAGATTTTGGATTAATTGCAATGATAACTGTATTTATACAAATTGCTAATTCGATTATGGACTCAGGATTCCGGCAAGCATTGATTCAAAAAAAAAATATAGATGATAATGACTTATGCACAGTTTTTTATTCAAATATATTACTAGGTTTAATATCATATATATTATTATTTTTAACTGCTCCATTTGTAGCAAAATTTTATAATGAACCTCGGTTGATATTATTGATTAGGATAATAGGGATTAGCATTATTATAAATTCTTTCAAAATTGTACAGGAAGCAGTCTTAAGTAAAAAATTAGATTTTAAGTCAATTGTTTTTGCATCGCTACCAGGAACAATCGTTTCTGGAATAATAGCAATCATTTTAGCATACAACGGTTTTGGTGTTTGGTCTCTTGTTTTTCAAATGATTATTTATTCATTGGTAAATTCGTTTTTCCTATGGAGATCCTATAGATGGCAACCAAAGCTTATATTCAGCATTAAATCGTTTGAAAGATTATATAGCTTTGGATCAAAACTATTTCTATCTGGTATATTGAATATAATATTTCAAAATATATTTATAATAGTAATAGCAAAAATATTTTCACCAAAAGAAGCGGGATACTATTTCTTTGCTTTTAAACTTCAACAAATAGTTGTTTTTCAGCTTAATGATTCTCTTAATAAAGCAACATTCAGTGCATTGTCATTAATTCAAAATGATCAAGATAAGCTAAAACAAGGGATTAGAGAACTGATAAGTGTTTTAACTTTTATTATTTTCCCTGTTGTATTATTTTCATCAGCTTTAGCTTATCCTATTTTTAAGGTGTTCTTATCTCCAACATGGTTACCAGCTCATATATATATGCAATTGTTGTTTTTAGCGGGAATGATCATTCCACTTCATACAATTAATTTAAATATATTACGAGTAAAAGGTCGTTCAGATTTATTTTTATTATTATCTGTCATAAAAAAAATTATTGTTTCATTAGTGTTATTTGTATCATTTAAGTATGGTATTATTGCAATTCTTGTAGGACAGATTATCACATCATTTATTAATTATATACCAAATAGTTTTTTCTCAAAAAGACTTATAAATTATTCTGTCAGTGAACAACTTAATGATGTGATGTTACCCTTTATAAGTTCTTCAGTTATAAGCTTAATACTATATCTATTGGTAGGAAATTTAAATTTTTCTGATTTGTTAGAATTATTGTTATTGTTAGTTTGCGGTTCAATTTTTTATATATCTATTTTTTTATATCTCAAAAAAGACATGTTAAAATATATCATTTCATTGATAAATAGATAATTATTTTTAAAAAAGGGAAAATAATGAAATATACTTATTTGAAATACATAAATGTAATTACTAGTATTTATACTAGTTTTAAACTCAGGAAAAGAAGTAAAATATTTTGTATCGGGAGAAATAAAACAGGAACTACATCATTAAAGAAGGCTTTTGATGAATTGGGTTTTATTACTGGTAACCAGACTGTTGCAGAAAAGATTTATGATAAATATTATTTTAAAGATAATTTTAAAAAAATAATTAAGTTTTGCAAAACAGCAGAAGTATTTCAAGATGTTCCCTTCTCATGTCCTGAGACTTTTAAATATTTAGATAAAGCATTTCCTGGGAGTAAATTCATTTTAACGATTAGAGATTCTGATGAACAATGGTATTGTTCCATTACAAAATTTCATGCTAAACACTTTGGATCAAATAAAAATATTCCTACTACTTCTGATTTAAAAGAAGC
Organism: Oceanispirochaeta sp.; assembly: GCA_963556075.3. Classification (GTDB taxonomy): domain Bacteria; phylum Spirochaetota; class Spirochaetia; order DSM-2461; family DSM-2461; genus Oceanispirochaeta. Next base: position 3,156,498 of record CAUVYB020000002.1, read on the forward strand.
TGATTATGTAAGAAAAGGTTTTATGTATAATACGGTAAAACTACATGGAACTTTAGATAGCGATCCTTATAACAAAGAAATAATGATAAATCATTATAATAATTATAACAAAGAAGTTCTTAATTATTTTAAAGATAGGAAAGATGATCTACTTGTAATTAATCTATCGGATCCAGATGCTTATGGTAGTTTTAAAAAATTTCTCGGAATTACCAATGATAAAAAAAATTTCCCATGGGAAAATAAAACATAAAAATTAAAGTTAGATATCATAGAAAAAATAAAAATACTTTTATGTTAGTTGAGTAGGTGAATGCTTTTTAATTCTATTGATTTTGCAATTTTTTTACCAATTGTTTTTTTTGTTTATTGGTTTATCCTGAATAAGAATATTAAACTTCAAAACTTTCTTATAGTTTTAGCCAGTTATATTTTTTATGGGTGTTGGAACTGGAAGTTTTTGTCGTTGATCATGATAAGTACTATTGTTGATTTTTCAATAGGTCTAAAACTAGGCAAGATTTATTGTCGAAAGAAAAGAAAAATCTTATTATTGATTAGTATTTTGGTGAATCTAGGATTTCTTGGTTTTTTTAAGTATTATAACTTTTTCATTGAGAATTTTGCTTCTGCTTTTTCTTTATTTGGTACAAAATATAATATACAATCACTTAATATAATATTACCAGTTGGAATTAGTTTTTATACATTTCAAACATTAAGTTATACAATTGATGTTTATAATCGAAAACTTAATCCTACAAAGGATTTTATAGCTTTTTCAGCTTTTGTCTGTTTTTTCCCTCAATTAGTAGCAGGTCCAATTGAACGTGCTACTAATTTATTACCTCAGTTTTTTAAGCAGAGAGAATTTAACCATCATAAAGCAGTAGATGGAATGAGACAGATACTATGGGGTTTTGTAAAGAAAATTGTTATTGCAGATAATTGTGCCGAATATGTGAATTACATTTTCAAAAATTATGAGAATTGTTCTAGTAATGTTTTATTTTTAGGAGCATTTTTATTTGCATTTCAGATATATGGTGATTTTTCAGGTTATTCAGATATAGCTATAGGTACATCTCGATTATTTGGTTTTAGTTTAATGCAAAATTTTGCATTTCCTTACTTCTCAAGAGATATAGCTGAGTTTTGGAGACGATGGCATATTTCATTGTCTACCTGGTTCAGGGATTATTTATACATTCCTTTAGGAGGAAGCCGTGGTGGGTTATTAAAAAGCCTTAGGAATACTTTTATTATTTTTCTAGTTAGCGGTTTTTGGCATGGTGCAAACTGGACATTTATTGTTTGGGGTGGTATCAATGCATTATATTTTTTACCACTTTTATTAATTAGTAAAAATAGAAGTAATATTGAAGTTATTGCTAAAGGAAAGAAGATTCCATCTTTAAAAGAAATAGTAATGATGACTAGTACGTTTTTATTAACAACTTTTGCATGGATTTTCTTTCGAGCAGAAAGTGTTAAACATGCGCTATCTTACATTAAAAATATGTTTTTGAGATTGAAAGATTCATCAAATTTATTATTCGATAAAGAATACTTAGGTATTCTATCGTTTGTATTTGTTTTTATCATAATCGAATGGTTTGGAAGAGAAAATGATTATGCCATACAATTTAAAGGAGAGAATAATTCTTTTTTTGTTCGCTGGTCAACTTACTTAGTATTAACATTTGTAACTGCTTTTTATTTTGGTCAAGGTAGTACTTTTATTTATTTTCAATTTTAATTATGAATAGTTTTTTAAAAAAAATCAGTAAATTCATGTTTATGTACATACTGTTAAGTTCGCTGTTAACAATATGTATTCCATATCATTGGGGAAACCCGTGGTTTAGTACAAAAATCCAGTTTTTGAATAAAAGAAATAATCCAAAATTTGATACTTATTTTTTTGGATCTAGTTTAGTATATCGACAAATTGATCCAACAATTTTTGATACAAAGATTGATTTCAAAACAAAATCTTTTAATCTTGGTTCTCCAGCAACATTTAATCCTCAAAATATATATCTATATCAAAATTTTTTGGATTCAGATTTATCAAGCGATGTTAAGTATTGTTTTTTAGAACTGGGAGAAGTTGATTTATTAAGCGATTACTTTTTACACCAAGAAAGAATTACATATTGGCAAAATATTAGAGATTTATTATTTGTCTTTAAATCTATAAACTATAATCAAGATTTAACCATTAGGCAAAAGTTACATTCATATAGAAATTATTTGATATCATATATTGAAAATAAATTACATCTAGGCCATTTTGGCCAGCAAATTATAAATAAAGATTTTTATGATCCTAGATATATTGGTATTAACGGATATTTTCCTCTTGAAATGGACTTTGAGACTACAAAGGATTTAAAAGTAAAAAAATCTTTAAACGCAAGAAGAGAGAGAATTATTAATAATCCTGAACTATTAATTTCTAAGAGAAATACTATCCATAAATATTATGAAGGTGTTTATCATAATTATGACCATGTATATTTGATGCGAATTATGGCATTAATCGATAAGTCAAAAGAAAAAGGAATCCATTTAGTTTTTATTATATCACCATGGTCTGTTAATCAAAGGTTATTAGCTCTTAGTTCAAAAATTCCTAATGAAAATATCATAGATATGGCCAATCCGAATAAATTTAAATCTATATATAAAACCGATTATTCTTTTGATATAACTCATTTAAACACAGCTGGATCTGAAGAATATTCAAAATTGTTAGCGTTTGAGTTTAAAAATATAATTGATCATATAAATAAATAAGCTAATATTATTTAAATAATTTGACTTATAACTGGACTCCTTAATTGTAAGACAATATATTGGAGCTTTCCAGTATATCGCAGAACTAAACTTGATGATGAGTCTTTTCAAGGATAAGAGGATCGTAACCCTTCTTCATAAAGGTTAGTATATTGAATGATTAGAATGTTAATATGTCATAAACATCCTGAATCATTATTCGGAAGTATATACCAAGTAAAAAATATAAGTACTCAGAGGGTGCAGGACAGTGGCGTAAGGAAAAAATATGACCGGCATATTGAGCCAAGTAATTGTTGGCTACTGATTTTATACACGACAAGTTTCTTTTTGACCCAAAGGTGATGATTATGGTTTCTGTAGATTTGTTCACAAGTAAAGTAATTAGTATTTTTAAAGACTACTCTTTCAATATGTACGAATTACTATATTTTTAGATTAATGATTTAAAATTGATGTGGTCGATAAAAGAAATTAAGTCTGATACTCAAAGGAAAATTCAATTTAAATGATTTTCATTAAAGAAATCTGAAATGAATGACGCAATGAATATAACTAAAATCCTTAAGGCTCTTCAGTTGATTCCTAAGATGTGTGTATTAAGCCTAATGTCGAATGACATAGTTCTTCGAAGGTCTGCATTATTTACATGGAAAACATGAAGTGTAAGTAAAAATTTTATGTTGTGAAACTAAATCTGAGAATCAAGTCAATTTAAAATGATAGACTGATTATGAGGTCAATTAGCTAGATGAAAGATATTTTATTAACGGAAAGTGAAATAATTTCCAATTGGAAAGATAATTCAATTATTCCACTTGTCTCTATATGTTGTACTACTTACAATCATGAAAAATATATCGAAGATGCAATAATCGGGTTTCTGATACAGAAGACGAGCTTTCCCTTTGAGATAATAATAAATGATGATAACTCAACAGACATGACTAAAAATATTTTATTGAAATATAAAAATCTATATCCAAATATTATAAGACTAAATATCCAAAAAGAAAATTTATACTCGCAAAATATCAGAGTAATGGGGCAGTTATGTAAAATGGCAAGGGGAAAGTATATTGCATTATGTGAAGGTGATGATTTTTGGAGTGATAAAAATAAGTTGTCTATTCAAACTAAAGTTATGATTGAAAATCCTAAAACTAATCTATCTTTTCATCCAGCAAACCTTATTTCCAGTAATAATTCTAGTATCATTTCCTTTTATGGTAAAAAAATAAGAAAATTTAGCTTAATTGATATTTGCAATAAAGGCGGTGGGTTCTTACCATTAGCATCTATAATGATGAAAAGAGAAACTTTAAAAAAGTTTGAAATACATGAAAAATTCTATAATCACATGTTAACTCATTTCTTCTATCAAGTAATTGGATCTTTAGAAGAAGATATTTTATATATACCAAATATAATGAGTGTATACAGAAGTATGCATGAAGGATCTTGGTCAAGAAAAGTTAATGATAATCTAAATGAAAAATTAAATGTAGCATATGTTTACATAAACTCAATAGTTGAATTCAAAAAAATAATAAACAAGTCACAGGGTACTGTATTAAATAAAGCCGCTAACATAAGGATATATAATATATTGTCTTGTATTGAAATATCATATGAAGAGCGTGTTAGTTTTTATAATACTTATAAAAAAATAATGAATGTTAAGAATAAGCTCATATACTTTCTAATTATTAAAAATGATAAATTATATAAAAAAATTAAGAAAATCAGACAGTATATGAAAAATTAAATGTTTTACTTAAGACAATTACTTTATATATGAACGTTAATGAACTTTATGATCAAAAAATATTTCATGTTGATTTAAATTTAATGGAAACTTTCAATCGAAGAATGCTAAAGTGATTGATTTTGATATAATGATCATATATTTTAAGGGAAGAAACACAAGTATCAGATGGAAGATCGATTCAATCTTATTTATTATGAATTTATATTATTGTTTGTTATCTGTTATAGAAAAAAATAAATTAAATTGTTCTAGAGTATAATGTATGTTTAGAAAAATAATTAAGAAATTAATAAATATAAATTTCTTAGGTTCTGTTTTATGTACTATTGGGAATTCATGCTCCTTATATTGGTGTAAAAGTGTTGATGATAACAAAAACTTTGGTGATAAGTTAAATCCTTATTTATTCGAACATATAATTGGAAAAAAGGTGTTTTATTCATTATCAATCATTAATTTTTTTCATTCAACTTATGTAATGATGGGGTCTATTCTGGATAACAATAAAGTAAAATCAGGTATTGTAATAGGAGCAGGCTTTCAATTTGAAGATGCAAAGGTTAACTTTGATATAAAAAAAATTGTAGCTGTTAGAGGAAAAATTAGTAGAAAAATATTAATAAATAATGGATATTCATGTCCAGAAATATTTTGTGATCCTGCAATGTTGATACCATTATTCTTTTCAGAAAGAGTTAGTAAAATTTATGACTATGGAATAATATTGCATTATGCAGATATTAATGATTTTCAAAATATAAAAATTAATAGTCAAAATAAAAAGTATATAATTATTGATATTCAAGATGATATTGATAGTGTTATAAAGAAAGTAAAACAATGTAAAAATATTTGTTCTTCATCGTTACATGGGTTGATTCTTGCAAATAGTTATTCGATACCTTGGATATGGTTATCATTAGGAAATAATATAGTTGGTGGCGATATAAAGTTCAATGATTTTTTCTCTTCTATAAATATTGATAGAGTAAAAAAAATAAGTATTAATAATGAGTTTTCATTAGTGAATCAGAGCTTTGATTTTTCAAGTAATTCTAAAAATGTTAAAGAGTATATTGAATCTCTAATGAATGAGAAAATAATTACAAAACGTCATTATCTGAATCTTATTGATAAATTCTCTAGGAGTATATATGGATGAATTAGTTAGCATAATAATAGCTGTATATAATGGTGAGAAGTATATAAGTAGGGCAATACAATCATGTTTAGATCAGAAGTATAAAAATATAGAAGTATTAGTTATAAATGATGGTTCTACAGATAATACTGAGAGTATTGTTAAAAAAATTAATGACCAAAGAGTAAGATACTTTTATCATGAAAATAGTGAAAGGTCGTTTTCTAGAAATAGAGGATTAGAGCTCTCTAAAGGAAATTACATTCAATTTTTAGATGCAGATGATATTTTATTATCTAATAAAATATTTAATGATATGGAAATAATTAGCACTCAAAAGGTTGAAGCCGTATTTTCAAGGACTTTATATATTGGAAGTGACTATACTAAAGTATCAAAATATATTAAAGAAAATAGGATATTTAAAACTTTAGGCATTAAAAATGTTGCCCCAATACAATCAGTTTTATTTAAAAAGGATTTTACTAGATTTAATGAGTGTATATCTTACTATGAGGATTGGGATTTTTGGTTAAATAGATTGTCAAAAGTCAAAAAAGTACGATCTTTAAATAAAGTTGAGAGTTGTGTATTTATACATGATAATAACACATCGCATAATTCGTATAAATTAAATAAGGGTAAATTTTATGTGTTAATTATGAATAAAAACATAAGTAGTAGTTTTATTATTACTTACAATAAATATAAAATTGCTAAAGAACTAGGATTAAATGAGTATTCAAATATACTTATAAGAAATATTATGAAAACTAATATATTTCTATATATTCTGTTAAGATTAAAATGTCTGATTTACAAATGAGTATGGTTGACGGTAAAATTAAACTCAGGAGACTTTTATTTTTCTGTTCAATTTTTATACTGACTCGGCAAGTGCCGTTTAATGATTTTTCTATAATCATGAATATATGTATTAGTGTATTATTAATGATTGATATTACTAGTCATATAAAATATAACGGAAGTAATAAGGATGATATATTTTTATTAAGTATAATCGCTGTCTTATTTTTTTATTTATTCTATTCAATATTTCTAAATAATGAAATTGATTTAGCATTAAGATTTTTTACAATAAATATTTTTTTAATTTTTGCTTATTATATATATCCAGATAAATTGTATTTTAACTATTTTATCATATTTATGACTTTACAAGTTTTGATTGTGATTTTGTTAGAGTTTATAATGCTTGTATTTTTTAATCCTTTTGATTATGCAAAATTAAGATATATAATTTGGCAAAATAAATGGGGTGATATTTATACTATTAATAATAAAATTTATAGAATCCAAATTGTTGGAAATGCACTAATTCCTTTCTTCATAATGATTATTCATAGTTTCTATTATAGTAGATGTAGATATATATTATTATCAATAGGATTAGTAAGCGTTCTTTTTGCAGGAAATTTCGCTTTCACTCTTGGTATTATATTATATGCATTATTATATGCTTTTAATATAAAGTTACCAAAAAATAAGTTACTTGCAATATTATCTGTTTTTTTTGTTGTATTGTTCATTTTAATGCCATTTTTATACAATGCTTTTTTGGCGATTATTTTGCAGAAATCAATCAATTCTAATCCTTTGCGTATTGATCAACTAAACGTTTTAACAAATAATTTACTTGAAAATTATAGATCGCTAATATTTGGTCAGGGATTCGGTAATACTGTAGATGTTATTACAAATTTGAGAGATTATACAGGAAGAACTTATTATGAATTGCAATCTATTTATTTTATCAATCAGAATGGATTGTTATTAACAATATTACTGATACTATTTCATGTCTTAATATCAGTTAAAATATTTTCTAAAGAAAAACTCGTAATTTACTTGTCATATATATTTTATTCATTATTTAATCCATATTTCTTAGATACATCACATATTGTTGTTATTATAGTTTTAAAGAGTATAAATGAAGTTGAGAGGTTTAAAAAAAAAGGTGAAAATAGTACCCATCATTGTTGCTTATAACCCCGATATTGAAAAGCTAAATAATACAGTTTCTTTAATTAATGATATTTCACATGAAATTGTAGTTGTGAATAATTCAAGCTATAAAATAGAAGTCAACAATTGTACGGTTTTTAATTTAATGGAAAATAAGGGTATCGCTGAAGCTCAGAATATAGGTATGAAATATGCATTTGAGAATAGTGCAGATTTCATAATACAATTAGATCAAGATACTTTAATCGATAGTGATATTATCGAGAGTCTTTTAAAAGGCCATAATGAATTAAAAAGTAATGGCTATAATGTTGGTTTAATTGGAATAACCCCAGTATGCGGAGATCAAAACTATTCAGCAAGATTTTTTAAGGGTAAAATGTGTATTGACAATAAATACACGTGTGTTACTGAAACATTAAGTTCAGGATCATTAATTTCTAAAAATATTTATACAAAAATTGGTGATAATGATCCTGGTTTATTTATTGATCTAGTTGATTTTGATTATTGCTGGAGATTAAAAAAGGAAGGTTACCAAGTATTTAGATCTAATTATTCAAAAGTTATACATTCTTTTGGGGAAGGTTATATAAATCTATTATTTTTTAAAATAAGGATATCTACACCCATTAGGAATTATTATCAGTTTAGAAATTATTTAATTCTATCAAGAAGAAAATATGTACCGGTGCATTGGAAAATGGCAAATGGGATAAAAATTATTTTGAAGTTAATAACATTTTGGATAGTATTTAAGGAAAATCGATCAATACGATATAAATATATTATACATGGTATTATTGATGGTTTTAAAAATAGAACGGGTTCATATGATAATCGGAGTACGTCAATTTCAAAATGAATAAGTCTTGTGCTGTAATAATGTCTGTATATGCAAATGATAAATATGATTACTTTAAAACGGCTTTAGAGTCAGTATTTAATCAAACTATTGAATTAGATATGCATATATATTTATGTATAGATGGATATATTTCAAGTATCACAAAGAAATATATTGATTTAAATAAATATCGTATATATAAAGTCATTAAAAACACTGAATCTTATGGTTTGGCATATTCTTTGAATTTGTTAATTAATTCATTGGAAGATGAAGAGTATGTATTTCGGATGGATAGTGATGATATATGCTTTGCCAATCGTTTCAAAAAACAGATTGATTTTTTAAAATTGAATCAGGATATTGATATTTGTGGAACCTCAATTTGTGAGTTTTCTGACAATATTAAGAATTATTCTGTTAGAAATTATCCTCGAAACAACAAAGATGCTTTAAATGAAATTCATAAAGCAACAATTTTCGCTCATCCAACTGTTTGTTTTCGAAGAACATTTTTGGAAAAAGGTTATTTGTATAAAGATACACTTTTAAATTCACAAGATATAGAACTTTGGTTTAGAGTTTTAAAGGATAATATTCAAATTGCAAATATTCCCGAGTCATTGTTGTTCTTTAGATTGAATAATTCATTTTTTAAAAGAAGAAGTTTTGAAAAGGCTAAAAATGAATATATAATTTACACGAAAGGAATTTTCAGTTTATTTGGAGTGTCATATAAGCTTGCATTCCCATGTCTTCGATTTATTCTCAGATTATTTCCATCAAAAATTCAACAAATTGCATATAAAATTAAGAATAAATATTTAGGGAAATAATATTGATTACCATAGTTGTGGTAAGATGAAAATTAGATTAATTTAAGGATAAAAGGATGGATAATATTTCAAGTAATAAAACTCACGATGAGATAGATTTATTTGATCTTATTCTTATATTGTTAAAGTATCGTAAGTTTATATTTATATTTAATTTGTTGGTTTTTTTACTTTGCTTCGGTGGTTTTTTCGTCTATTCATCGGTAAAGTATAAATCTATTCCAAATCAAGAAGTATCAAAAACTATTTGTCGAGTTATGCAATCGCCATTATCGAAAAGTAATTATAATAATTTTGAATTGATCTCACTTTTTAAAAGCACACCTACAGTTCTGGAAGCTATGAAATTATCGGGAATAGAAAAGGTTGGTAGTATAGATATAGTCGGAGAGGATAATAGATTAGATGCATTAAGTTGGCTGGAAAATAATTTCCCATTGGACATAATAGATCAAAATAATGAATTAGAGCGTAAAAAATATCAAACTGATCCAACTTATCAAATTATTAAAATAACTTATATAAATTCAAATTCTGTTCAAGCTGAGTTATTTTTATTAAAAATGTTTGAATTAGTTAATGAAAAAATTATGCTAATTGATAATGAATCAGATATTTCTTTAATTCTCTTTGATCAACCATATTCTATATTAGATAAAACTAAATTATCATTGGGTAAGATCAAAAGTAATTATATTAAACGAGCTTTAATAGTTGTTTTTATATCAGTTTTATTCTCATTTATTATTGCTTATTTCTATGAGTTCATAATTTCAATTAAAGAAGATAGATCAAAATGTATAAAAATTAAAAGTACTTTAAATAAGGATTAGTTTCATGTCAGTAATAACCTTCAAAGATTTAGTAAAAACTTACCCTTTGGGAAATTTGTCTGTTCATGCCTTAAAGGGAGTTTCTTTAAATATAAATGGCGGTGATTTTGTTTCGATTGCAGGTCCTTCAGGTTCAGGAAAGACTACAATGATGAATATTATCGGTCTGATTGACACTCCGTCTTCAGGTAAGGTCTTCATTGATGGGAAGGACACAGATTCAATGAAACGTAGTGAATTAACTCGTCTAAGACATGAAGTAATAGGAATTGTATTTCAATCGTTCAATCTGATACCTGTTTTGAATGTTGTTGAAAATGTAGAATTACCTCTTATTATTGATAAAAATAAAACATCTAAAAGTGAAAGAAGAGATTGGATTTATCACCTTTTAGAAGAAGTTGGACTAAAAGATCGTATGAAACACAAACCATCAGAGCTATCAGGTGGACAACAGCAAAGAGTTGCTATAGCACGAGCATTGGCGACAAGGCCAAGAATTGTTATTGCGGATGAGCCAACAGCAAATCTTGATACTTCAACAGGTGAGAGAGTTTTGGATGTCATGAAAAATATTAATAAGACTGATGGTACTACTTTCATTTTTTCAACTCATGATCCAGGTATCTGGGAAATAGCCGATCACGTTATCTTTTTACGTGATGGGATTATTGAATCGGAGAAAAGAAAGTGATTTTCTTAATAGGTATACGAAATCTTATTAGAAATCGAAATAGTTCTTTCTTTATGATATTAATAATCTCTATGATCTGTAGTATTTTCTTACTTGGAAGTAGTTTAATAAATCAATCTGTTGATGGACTAAGAAGCACATATGTCCAGAATCTTACAGGAGATTTAGTACTGCAGCGAGATACGAATGTATCAATGAATCTTTTTGGAGCTAATACCCCTGTTATTGATGAGTTCTTTTCTATACCATCTTTACCTGCAATTGAAGATGTTAAAAGAATCATAAGTAATGATACTGACATTAGCAGCTTTACCGTAATGGTTTCAGGAAAAGCTGTAATGGATGTATTAGAATTAAGAAAACCTGTTCAGTTGATTGGAATTGAGGCTGAGAGTTATTTTAAACTTTTCAAGGGAATCACTGTTAATAAAGGTCAATCACTTACTCCTACAGAAAAGGGGGTTATGATGACAGAAAGTCAGGTAGATAAGCTAGAAAGACAATCTGGTAAGGTGTTGAATATAGGAAGTCCAATAAAATTAACCTCAGCTGGTGGAAATAATTTTAAGATTAGAGAAGTCCCTCTCGTGGGTATTTTTTCATATGATAATCCTGGACCATATATGAATGATCTGATTCTAGCTGATCCTCAGACAGTGCGTACATTATCTTCTGTATTAAATGTGGCAACTCAAACTGTTGAGGTATTGGAAGAGGCCCATGAGTTATTAGATTATGATGTTGATGATTTATTTGGTGGGGACACCTTATTAGGTGGGGATACCTTATTAACTGATAAAACTGTCGAATTAGCTGAAGATAGTATAATAAAAACACTTAAGACAGAATTAACATATGAAACTAAAGAGTTTGATTGGTCAGGTGGCGATTGGAACTTTATTATCCTTCGACTAAGGGAAGGAATTTCTTCAAGACAAGTTCAAAAAAGACTTAATACACTTTTATTTGATAAATTTGATGTTAAGGTTGTTAATTGGCAGACAGCAGCTGGAAACTCTGCGCTCATGGTTCTCCTTATTCAAGGTCTATTTTATGGAGGTATGATTTTAGTAGGTTTCGCAGCAATAATAACGATAGTAAATGTTATCTTAATATCAGTTTTAAAAAGGACAAAAGAAATTGGTACACTTCGCGCTATAGGTGCTTCTGATGGATTTATAATGTCTTTGCTTATAACCGAAAATATTACTTTATCCTTTTTAGGTGGATTAGTAGGTATTTGTTTTTCAACATTTTTCATGAACTATTTGAATTCTCAGCAATGGCATATTTCCCAATCAATAATTGCTGTGTTGATGGGTAAATCTTACTTTTCAATAAGTACTTCAATACCAATTGCGATAAGTTCAATTGTTTTTGCAGTACTACTGGGAGTTAGTGCTTCTATTGTACCTATATGGAAAGCAGTTCATATAAATCCTATAGAAGCTGTGAGAAGGGGGTAAGGTTTGAAATATATTCAACTGTCAATGATGGCTTTAAGATATTTTTATAGATACTCTCATCGATATATTTTTCTTTTTATAGCATTGAGTTTTGGTTTTGGTATTATTACAGCAATAACAAGTATCAAAGCTGGAATGGAAGATAATATTTATAGATCAGCGAAATCCCATTATGCAGGAGATATGGCTCTTGTGGGCCGAACAGATTCGAAAATTAAGTTTCAAATTAATGATGTTAAAAAAGTTCGGGATACTGTAGAAAAATCAGAGTTAAGTTATGATCACATTGTCACTCGTACTCAGTTTGGAAGCGATGGGATTGTCTATTATAATGGTAGTGATGTTCGACATAAATATACTCTTGGCGTTGATTGGGAGGAAGAAGCTGATTATTTTGCAGGCCTAAGCTATTCTCAAGGACAGTTTGGGAATTGGGACAAGAAGAATGGAATAATTCTTTCTAGTCCTGTTGCTGATGAACTCTATGTTAATGTTGGTGATTCTGTTATATTGGAGGTAAAGACTAGAGATGGTCAGGTAAATACTGCTAGCTTAGTTGTTCAAGCCATAATAGATGACTCAACAATATTTGGCTATTATAAGTGTTATTTAGATCGTTTAAAACTTAATAGCTTAATTGGTTTTTCAGAGAACGAAGCTTCTACAATAGGAATTTACTTGAAGGAAAATTCTAGCTTAAAAAAAGAAGCAATGAAGCTTCAAGTATCGCTAATGAGAGACGGATTTAATATTTCATCACTTGTATCGAACAAAAGTGATCTTTTAAAGGAATACCAGCATAAATGGATTGGTTCGCGTTTATTTGTGATTACTCTTCCTGTTTATTTATCAGAAGTTTCTGATTTGCTATCAGCAATCAACATAATAGCATATTTTCTTTATTTTCTAATGCTATTGATTCTTTTTGTTTCTGTTGCAGTCACCTTTCGTTTAATACTTTTTGAAAGGGATCGAGAAATTGGAACTTTACGTGGAATTGGTTTTCATGGTAGGGATATTATTTTTCTCTTAGTTATGGAATTAGTTTTCCTTTTTTTCTGTTCTATTGTAACAGGATTCCTATTTGCTGGTTTTATAGTTTGGATAATGAGCTTCTTATCTTTCAGTATGATTCCTAGTTTTGAAATTTTTATGGAAAGTGGGTCTCTGAATGCTATCTTTACTATGAGGACAACAATAATTAATTGCTGCATTATTTTTATAGTTTTGTTTCCTTCAGTGGCATTCCCTGTTTATAAAGCTTCACAAAAAAAGTTATCAATCGTTTTATCAGGAGGAAAATAATAATGCGTAATAATATAATAATTTGTATCTTGATAGTTGCCTCTATCTTTCCTTTGCATGCAATAGATTACCAGTCTCTTCTGAAAAGAGCCGACAATCTAGTTAATTATCCTGAGTCAGACTTTTCGGCAGAATACACAATAGTACAGGATAAACCAGGGCAGCAACGGTCAACTACTGTTGCTGCAGTGTTTCGACGTGATAGTAGAGAATCCTATGTTATTCTAATTAAAGAACCAGCCATAAATAAGGGGCAGGGGTATTTAAAGCAGGGTGGGACTCTTTGGTTCTTTGATCCTGAGTCTCGAAAGTTCAACTCTACCAGCAGCAGTGACCGTTTTCAGAATTCCAATGCTCGTAATTCTGACTTCACCCAGTCTACATTAGCAAAGGATTATGATGTCATATCCGGGCAAGAAGGGAATCTAGGGAAGTTTGAGTGCTGGATTCTGGACCTTGAAGCTAATAACGATGACGTAACCTATCCCAAAATGAAAATCTGGATCAGCAAGGACGGTCTTGTGAGAAAATCTGAGGATTACAGCCTTTCTGGTCAGCTTCTCAGAACGACAGCTATTCCTGATTACTATAAGATAGGGGATGTTTTTGTGCCCAAACGTATTCTGTTTATTGATGCTCTACGAGGCGCTACCATAAATGGTAAATTCCGGAATGAGAAAACGCAGATAACAATCGGTCGTCCCTCTCTAGATAATCTGCCTGACTCTGTATTCTCAAAATCATTCCTTGAGAGTATGAATAGGTGAGACGTCGGTTCTTAATTATATCTCTGGTTTTATCTCTCCTAGTAATCAGCAACGGCTTTGCTCAGGAGGCCTCTGGTGAAGAACTGGATGAGATATCTCTTGATTCGATAGATGACCTATTCAGTGATGAAGCACAGGACGAAAGTGCGGATTTTGATGAGCCTTCAGATATTGCCCCTGAGAATGAAAGTGATGATGAGTCAGACGAGACATTGTCATTGCTTGAAGAGCTGACAACCAAAGCAGGTTTCTCATTTAAGGCATCTTATGCTTTTGCCGCAGGTTATGCGCCCGGTTGGAGTGAAGCACTCTGGTACTGGGATGATTATGATCAGACTTTTACTGATGTTATTGGAGTCGACCTGACCTCAGCTTTTGCTTTGGACTTTCAACTCTCCCCACAATTGAGAGTCTATCAGTCTTTCTCATGTGATTTTTCAGATTTTAACGGTGAACTGGATACATTCTGGGCTGAATACAATATGCAGAACAAGGCCTTTTTTAAACTCGGATTGTATGAGGAGTACTGGGGGCTGTCCAGAAATTACAGTTATACCAATCTGCTTAATCGCTTGCCTGAAGAGAGCATCGGAGGTGACGCATACACCCTTCGTACTAATCTTCCTATTGGTGTAGGAGGCTTGCAATTACTCACCATGGTACGATCCGGTTTCGCTGATGAAGGAGATATTAACAATGCTGAGACGAGTGACCTTGGTTACGGTGTGAAGTATAACTTTGCCCATCCCCTTGCTGATATCAATATAGGAATGTTTTACCATGATCTAATGCCTTTGCGTATGATCGGTACCTTGAAAACGACTCTATTTGATTCAATGGAAGTTTATACCGAAGGGCTAGTTGCATTTCCTTACGAGGATTATAATACCGATTATGTTGCATCAGGAAGCATCGGTTTTATTGATAAATACATTAATGAAAGGCTGACTGTTAACGCCGAGTACTTTTACAATGGTGAGGTTTATACAAATACAGAAGAGTCCGATGAAGGATGGACCGAGGATGAAGAGAGTCCCTTTGTAAAGGGGCATAATGCGACTTTTAACCTCTATTACAACCTTGGGATTGCCCATATAAACCTCTTCAGCAGATTGCAGTATAACTTTTCAGAAAACACAGGGAAATGGGCTCCAGGTTTTCGTATAACCCCGTTTGATGATCTGACCGTTATACTGTCATGTCCTATTGCCATAGGGGATAGAGATGGAACGTACTATTCAAGTAACTATGATGAGAACAATAGACCATTTAGCGTCACTTTAGCTGTTATCTTGTCAGGAAACTATAAATTTGCTAGCTATGATGAGTAGAAAAAGGAAGAATATATGAAAGGAATCATTCTGGCCGGAGGCTCGGGAACAAGACTCTATCCGGCTACCAAATCTATCTGTAAGCAGTTATTGCCTATCTTTGATAAGCCCATGATCTATTATCCTTTATCTACGTTGATGTTGGCGGGGATTAAGGACATCCTGGTTATCTCCACTCCTCAGGATACTCCTCGTTTTGAAGAGCTCTTGGGGGATGGGGCAGATCTGGGGATCTCTTTGAGTTATGCAGTACAGGATGCTCCCAATGGACTGGCCGAGGCTTTTATTATCGGTAAAGACTTTATCGGTTCTGACTCTGTTGCTCTGGTATTGGGAGATAACCTTTTCTATGGCCATGACTTTGCCAAAATGGTGCAGAACGCCGCTTTATTGGAGAAAGGGGCAACCGTATTCGGTTACTATGTTACCGATCCCGAGCGCTACGGAGTTGCCGAGTTTGATGAAACAGGTAAGGTCCTGTCTCTGGAAGAGAAGCCGGAGATACCCAAGTCCAACTACGCTGTAGTGGGACTTTATTTTTATGATAACCAGGTGGTTGATATAGCCTGTAATCTGAAGCCATCTCCCAGGGGAGAACTTGAGATCACCGATGTGAACAAGGAGTACCTTAAAAGGGGAGAGCTCAGTGTCGAGCTTATGGGCCGCGGATTCGCCTGGCTGGATACGGGAACCCACCAGTCCCTTCTGGAAGCAGGTCAGTATGTTCAGGTAATAGAAGCCCGTCAGGGACTCAAGATCGCCTGTATCGAAGAGATTGCTTACCGCCAGGGATTTATTGATAAAGCTCAGTTTAGCCGGCTTGCGGAGGGATTGAAGAAATCCAGCTATGGTCGGTATTTGATAGATATACTAGATAGAGAGGTTAAATAATGCCTTTTGAATTTAAAACCACTCCTCTGCCAGGAGTGGTTGTTGTACAGCCCCGTAGATTTAACGATCCTCGGGGTTTTTTTATGGAAACCTATAAGAAGTCCGATTTTGTGGCCGCCGGTATTAGCGAAGAGTTCTGCCAGGATAACCACTCCTTTTCCTGTAAGGGAGTTTTAAGGGGACTTCACTTTCAGACCTCACCCCATGCCCAGGGGAAGCTAGTTCGCGTTATCAAGGGGGCTGTTTGGGATGTGGCTGTGGATCTTATTCCCGGCTCTCCTACCTATGGACAGCATTACGGAATTGAATTGACCGAAGAGAACGGAACCATGTTCTATATTCCTCCTGGATTCGGACATGGGTTTTTAACTCTGAGGGATGATACTCATTTCCTGTATAAGTGTACCGCCGAATATGCTCCTTCCGCTGATGGGGGAGTAAAGTGGGATGATCCGGAGCTGAATATCCCCTGGCCCCTGGATGGAGAGGCTCTTGTTTCCGATAAGGATGCCGGGCTTCCCTACCTGAAGGATCTGAGATGATCTGGCTTATCGGAAACAAGGGGATGCTGGGGCAGGACCTCAGCATGGAGCTGGAAGAAGCGGGGATTCCTTTTGTCGGAAGTGACAGGGAGGTCTCCATCCTGGAGCCGGAAGCCCTGAAGGCTTTTGCTAAAGGGAAGACTCTCTCCTGTATTATAAACTGCTCTGCATATACCGCCGTAGATAAGGCGGAAGAGGAAGTCGATTTTGCCTATGCTCTGAACCGGGACGGAGCAGCCAATATCGCCGATCACGCCTTTGATTTGGACATACCATTGATTCATATCTCCACTGACTACGTCTTTGACGGGACCAGTGTTCTGCCTCTGGCCGAGGATGCCCCTACAGGTCCTGAGGGCGTGTACGGAGCCAGTAAGCTGGCCGGGGAACAGGAGATTCGCTCCCGCTGTAAAAAACACTTTATCATCCGGACCGCCTGGCTCTACGGAAGGTTCGGCGCCAACTTCGTCTACACCATGATCAAGCTTATGAACAAGCTGGAAAGCCTGAAGGTTGTGGATGATCAGATCGGATCGCCCACCTGGACAAGAGATCTAACCGGACTTATCGCCCGGATTATAAAGAGTAAGTCTGAGGCCTACGGAACCTACCATCTCTCTGGAGAAGGTGAGTGTAGCTGGTTCGGCTTTGCCTCCGAGATTTATAGAATGGGACGGGAGAAGGGCCTGATCGAGTCAGAGTGCGTCATCAATCCCTGTACGTCCGAGGAGTTTCCCACCCCCGCCAAACGGCCCGCCTATTCCCTGATGTCCAAGGAGAAGGTACGGAGTACCTTTTCCTATGAACCGAGGCATTGGGAAGAATCTTTGAAACTGTTTTTAGAAGGAATTACAAGCGATGACATCATCTAGAAGTTTTAAGAATATACTGGTTACCGGCGGCGCCGGATTTATCGGAAGCAACCTGATCCGGGTACTGCTGACCAAGAGCAGCTTCACCGGGCGTATCATCAACCTGGACAAGCTGACCTATGCGGGCAATGCCGGTAGTCTGGACGATGTGGCCCAGGCCTTCCCCGAGAGATACGTCTTCCGTCAGGGGGATATCTGCGACAGAGAGCTGGTGGACAGCCTGTTTGCCGAGTATGATATCGACGCGGTCTGTCATCTGGCTGCAGAGAGCCACGTGGACCGGTCCATCGAAGGGCCCGAGGCCTTTATCAGGACCAATGTGAATGGCACCTTTACCCTCTTGGATGCTGCCAGAAAGGCCTGGGACGGGGAGTATGAGGGTAAGCTCTTCCACCATGTTTCCACCGACGAGGTTTACGGAAGCCTGGGTGAGACCGGATACTTCCATGAGACGACTCCATACGATCCCCGTTCGCCTTATTCGGCCAGCAAGGCCTCTTCGGACCATCTGGTGATGGCCTACTTCCACACCTACGGCATGCCCGTCACCATGACCAACTGTTCCAATAACTACGGCCCCTATCAGTTCCCCGAAAAGCTAATCCCCGTGATGATCGAGAACATGCTTTCCGGCAAGTCATTGCCTGTTTACGGCGACGGCAAGAATATCCGGGACTGGCTCTTTGTGGAGGACCATAACTCCGCCGTATGGGCCGTGATGGAATCGGGCCGACTGGGGGAGACCTATAACATCGGAGGGGAGAACGAGTGGGAGAATATCCGGCTTGTGAATACCCTCTGCGAGGTGGTGGCAGAGGAAGCTTCCCTGGATGCGGATGCCCTGAAAGGCCTTATCACCTATGTGAAAGACAGACCCGGTCATGACCAGAGATACGCCATCAACTGCGATAAACTTAAAAAAGAGCTGGGCTGGACCCAGTCTCTGGACTTCACAGAAGGCCTCCGTCAGACCGTGCGCTGGTACCTGGACAACAGGGAGTGGATCGAGAATATAAAGAGCGGCGAGTACCTGAAGTGGATGGAGAAAAACTACTCCGAACGCTAAGATCGCCCGTAACTCAGGGGAAATAAAAAATGGATAAAGAACCTTTCCACTGGCGCAGCGCCATTTCCTATAAGACTAAAGATGAGATCGTTGTCCGGGGCTATGACCTTAACGAGCTGACCGGGAATGTCGATTTTTCCTCCATGGTTCAGCTTGTGTTAGGCGGGGAGATCCCCTGCGAGGCCCACAGGAAGATGGTGGATGCCATCCTCGTCTGTTTCTGCGAGCATGCCTTCTCCCCCTCCGCCGCCTCCTGCCGATTCGTAGCCTCCGGAGGGGTGCCCCTGAACGCCGCCGTGGCGGGCGGGGTGCTGACCATGGGGGAGCGTCACGCCTCGGCCGATATACCGGCCCTGATGTTCCAGAAGGCCGTTAAGGACGCACGGAGTAGGGCTGTTTCGCTGGAGAGGGCTGCCGAAGAGCTGGTGCGGGAGTACCGGGGGGAGAGGAAGATCCTGAACGGCTATCATCATCCCCAGCATATAAAGGACCCCCGGGTCGTCCGGCTGAGCGAGCTGGCCAATGAGTACGGCATTGCAGGGGACCATCAGGACCTCGCCCTTAGTATTCAGGAGGCCACCGGCCGGCACTACAGCCGCACCCTCCATCTGAACGCCCCCGGGATCATGGCGGCCATACTCTCTGACATGGGCTTTACGCCGGGTCAGATCAAGGGCATCGCCATCATCTCCCGGACCCTTTCCCTTGTGGCCCACAGCCTGGAGGAGCAGGAGAGGGAGAAGGCCTGGCGCGGCTCAGGTTCCTCCGGGATTACCCAGCCCCTGGATCTCTCCCTTCAGGCCCCTGAGTACTACGACGGGCCTGAGAAACGGAAGCTTTAAGCCTTCTTGATGATGCGCCCGTAAGCATCCCTGAATCCCCCTTCACATTCCCTCCTTCATTCTCTTCCGGCATGGGCTATGGCTCACTTGCTTAAAATCCCCGTCCTGCTGTAAAATACCCGCTGTATATTCATTTAATCATATGAGCCCTTAAAAGCCTCATTTACTAGGAGAATCGTTTTGTATAGCCCCGTAGATCCCAGAGTCAACTTCCCCGAGATGGAAGAGAAAATCCTGAAATTCTGGGAGGAAAATTCCATTTTTGAGAAGTCAATTTCGGAACGCGACGGTGCGGAGGATTTCGTTTTTTACGACGGCCCTCCCTTTGCCACCGGTCTGCCTCACTTCGGTCACTTTGTTCCCGGTACTCTCAAGGATATTATTCCCCGCTATCAGACGATGAAGGGCAAGAGGGTCGAGCGTCGCTTCGGCTGGGACTGTCACGGTCTTCCCGTCGAGTACGAGATGGAGAAGGAGCTGGGCATTTCCGGTAAGACGGAGATCGAGAAATACGGTGTGGCCGAGTTCAACGAGGCCTGCCGCTCCATCGTTCTCAGGTTTACCAACGAGTGGCGTCAGATCATCACCCGCATGGGCCGCTGGGTAGACTTCGATCACGACTACAAGACCATGGAAACCGATTACATGGAATCCATCTGGTGGGTCGTCAAGTCTCTGTGGGAGAAGGACCTGGTCTACAAGGGCCACTACATCCTGCCCACCTGTCCCCGCTGTTCCACCCCCCTGTCCAACCACGAGCTGAACCTGGGCGGTTACAAGGATGTGACCGATCCTGCCATCACCATAAAGTTCAAGGCTCTCGATGAAACGGCCGGCGAGGAGAATACCTTTTTCCTGGCCTGGACCACCACCCCCTGGACCCTGATCTCCAACCTGGCCCTGACCCTGGGCGAGGACATCGACTATGTGAAGGTGAAGGACGGGGATGAGAACTACATCCTGGCGGCCGAGCGCCTCTCCTCGTATTATAAAAATGAAGAAGACTACGAGGTCATCTGGACCAAGAAGGGACGGGATCTTACAGGTCTCTCCTACGAGCCCATCTTCGGCTACTTTCTGGATCGTAAGGATCAGGGAGCTTATAAGCTTTTTACCGGCGACCATGTCTCCACCGAGGACGGTACGGGTATCGTTCACACCGCCAGCGGTTTCGGTGAGGAGGACTACGCGGTCCTGAAGGACACGGGCATCGAGGTCGTCTGTCCCGTGGACGATGAGGGTAAGTTCACCAGAGAGGTGCCCGACTATGAGGGCCGCTTCGTCAAGGACTGTGATAAAGAGATCATTAACAGACTGAAAGAGGAGGGCAAGCTGGTCAAGCGCGATCAGATCCTCCACTCCTATCCCCACTGCTGGCGTTGTTCCAGCCCCATCATCTACAAGGCCGTCGGTTCGTGGTTCGTTGACATCTCCAAGGTCAAGGAGAAGATGCTTACCAACAACGACAAGGTCAACTGGGTTCCCGATCACCTGCAGAAGGGGCGATTCGGTAAGTGGCTGGAGAACGCCCGGGACTGGGCGATCAGCCGGAACCGCTACTGGGGCAACCCCATTCCCATCTGGGAGTGCGACGAGTGTGAAAAACGCGAATGCATCGGCAGCCGTGAGGAGCTCAAGGAGAAGTCCGGCAGGGATGTGGAAGACCTGCACAAGCACTTTGTAGACGATATCACCTGGGCATGTTCCTGCGGCAAGGGAAGTATGAAGAGGATCCCCGAGGTTCTGGACTGCTGGTTCGAGTCGGGCTCCATGCCCTACGCCCAGATCCACTATCCCTTTGAGAATAAAGAGTGGTTCGAGGCCAACTTTCCCGCCCAGTTTATCTGCGAGGGTCTGGACCAGACCCGGGGCTGGTTCTACACCCTGACCATCCTGGCGGCGGCTCTGTTTGATTCGCCCGCCTTTCAGAACGTTGTTGTCAACGGTCTGGTTCTGGCCGAAGACGGGAAGAAGATGTCCAAGTCCCTGCGGAACTTCACCGACCCTATGGAGGTCATCAACAACTTCGGAGCAGACGCCCTGCGCCTCTTCCTGATGAACTCCGCGGTCGTCAGGGCCGAGAGCCTGAAGTACTCGGACGACGGGGTCAAGGATGTGCTGAAAAGCATCATCATCCCCCTGTGGAACTCCTACAGTTTCTTCGTCACCTATGCCAACATCGACGAGGCGGCTCCTTCCGAGGCTCCCGCCCATCCCGATAACCCCCTGGACCAGTGGATTCTCTCTGAGACCCTCCATCTGGTACAGGATGTGACCGAGCAGCTGGACGCCTACGATATCCAGAAGGCCATTGAGCCCATCGTCAGGTTTATCGACCTCTTGAACAACTGGTATATCCGCCGGAGCCGTCGCCGCTTCTGGAAGAGTGAGAACGACGGGGACAAGATGCAGGCCTACGGCACCCTGTGGCACGCCCTGATGACCCTGGTCAAAGTGGCCAGTCCCTTTATCCCCTTTGTGACCGAGGAGATCTACGCCAATCTGAAGACCGACGGCATGCCCGCTTCCGTCCACCTCTGCGACTACCCCGTGGCCGAGGCGGATCAGCGGGACCTGGTTCTGGAGCGGAAGATGGCCCTGACCCAGCAGGCCGTGTCCATGGGACGCGCCCTGAGAGCGGTTCACAACCTGAAGACAAGACAGCCCCTGAAGGCCATGCATATCGTGACCCGGAACGCCGAGGAGAAGAAGATCCTCCGGGAGATGGAAGACATCATCGCCGAAGAGCTGAATGTCAAAGAGGTGTACTTTAGAGAAAACGAAGAAGATCTGGTCGAGTACTCGGTAAAGGCCAACTTCCGTGTTCTGGGCAAGCAGCTGGGCAAGGATATGAAGGCCGCCGCCGGCCGGATCGCCGAGCTGAGCTCCACCGAGATCATCTCCCTGCTGGAGGGCGCCACCCTGAGCGTGGAGTTCGACGGGGCCGAGCATAAGTCCATCGATATTACCAGTGAAAGCGTTGTGATCCAGAGGTCCGAGAAAGAGAACCTGAAGGTCCTCAACGAGGGAGACCTGACCATCGCCCTGGACCCCGAGATCACCGAGGAGCTTCTGCAGGAAGGTATGGTCCGCGACATCGTGAGGAGCATCCAGAACCTGAGAAAGGAGAGCGGTCTTGAAGTCACCGACCGGATCAAGCTCTTTATCCACGGAGCCGATTCCGTAAAGGCAGCGGTCGAGGCCTTTGAGGATCATATGATGACCGAAACCCTGGCGGACAGCTGGAGCTTCGAGAAGCACGGCGAGGCCGCCCAGGGAAGCTGCGGGGACGATGAGCCCTGCTTCCTGGCGCTGGAGAAGGCCTGAGTCGGACGGGCCGCCCGGCCCCCGGGGCGTGGGCGGACTGTAAGCCTGAACAGGCTGAATAAGTGACAGTGACAACCCCGGCGGACCAAGGCTTGGTCTGCCGGGGTTTTTATTTTATAATCATTCATATTACTGATGAATTCTCGTTATAGGAAAATACATTGAGACATTTACGATCTTCAGCCCTTACTTTAGTTGTCATTGCCATTCTATTCGCCTCCTGTACCACCAGACCCGTCATGCCGCCCGAGGAGGCGGGGCCCCTGGCCCGGCTGGAAGGAAATGAGGATTTTTACCTCCTGGCCCGTCCGGCAGAGCATCCCGAACTGGCAGCCGCGGTGCTGTCAAACATGATGGATACCGACCCCGATGAGATGTCTGCGGCCCTGAGGCGGACCCGTTTAAGCCTGATCGCGGGGCGCTTCGCCTCGTCGGACGCCGCCTTTGAGTTCTCCGGGATTCTGGAGGGGGAGTATCCCGCCTTCTTTGTCCGCAGGGCTCTGCGCAAGTCTCCCGACTGGAAGAAGCAGGAGGAGAAGATCTGGAAGGGGCCGGATGAGATCCTCGCCGATACCGTTTTCAAAAATACCTTGATTGCGGCCAGCGGCGATGAGAGGCTGGATGGATTGCAGAATGCCGTGGGAAAGGCTTCCCTCGGGGATGATATTCTCCCCCGGGACGACCGTGAGTGGTGGGAGGGAGGAAGACCCGCCCTGATGCTCTATATGCCTTCTCTGGAGGCTCTTCCCGTGCCCGAAGGCTTTCCATCCGTACCGGAGGGAAGCTCCCTTGTGATGGCCCTTACAGACGCCTCCATCGCGGGAGACAGGGAGGAGGCCTATACCCTGTCCGGAGACATCCGCTTTGCCGATGAAAGAAGCGCCCGTCTGTGGGCCCTGGGATTGAGGATCTACCTGGCGGCCAGGCTGGGACGTTCGCCTCATGACGAGGAGAGGGCGGCCATGGGAACGGTCAAGGTGAAGACCGAAGCTTCTGTGATCACCCTGGACGGCTGGACCATGAGCCCGGCCGCCTGGGCCCGCTTTATGGCCGAGTTCTCCGATAACGGCGGGCTTTAATAGCGCTCTTCAGGGCAAAAAAAACGGGCTCGCCCTGAGCCCGTTTTCCATATCAATCGTTCAGATCAATTAAACTCAATACGGAACTTGTAGTCCTTGTATCCCTGTTCATCGGGAAAATCGGAACTGTCCACGGTGTCCCAGGATTCCATACGGATCATGAATTCCGGTTCTGTGAGCAGCGCATTGAACGTAAAGGAAGCGTCGCTTAAGACGTTCTCATCGGGAGAGGGGTAGGTGGCTGTCGCGAATACCGAAGTTCCGGCCCAGTTCAGGACCTGAATGCTCTTCGCATTGGTATTGGCCACGGTGACTTCGAAGCTCGACAGAGAATCAAGGCCGCCGATAAGGGCGATAATATCGATTCCCACGGTGACTTCATTGTCATTGAATTTCACCGTAAAGGCGTCATCCAGATCTTCCAGTTCCAGCTCAAGGGAGCCGAATTCCATGGTGAATCCAGGTCCCATTTCAACGGCAAGCTCGTTCAGACCCTCTTCAACGCTGACCCCGTCCATGGCCATGGCGATATTGTCTTCATTTTCATCCAGCAGAATGGCCAGGAAGGTGTAGTCTCCCACGGGCACACCGGCAAAGGTATGGGCTATGGTGCCGTCGCCTTCGGCCTGTACGTTCTTCAACTCTTCGAAGTTGTAAAGCACATCCTCGTCTATCAGCCCGAGGTAGGCCTCGTCCACACGGGAGGCGCCTCCGGCGATATAACGGCCCTCTCCTCCAATGGACACATTGACGACACCGCTGTCGTACTCACTGACTGCGCATCCTGCAAGGAGAAGTCCCAGAGCGATAAATCCTGTTAAAATCTTTCTCATGGTTGTCTCTCCTAATACATAATAATATTGACGTATCCCGTCCTGCCGGAACCACCGCCGCCGCCGGGAGTCATCTCAGGCCCGGCCTGGGGATTCACCTGACGATCTTTCAGAGCCTGATCGGTCGGATTGAGAAGACCGTCCTCCCCGTTGATCACCGCTACCCTGGATTTCTGCTGTTTGGGAATGCTGAAGGTATAGCTGCCTACGGAAAAGCGAACCGAACCTTCTGTAACCTCCAGATTCCGGGGGCTCAGGGTGAAGCCCGTACCGCGGACGGCCGCAGTGGCGACCGGCGTTCTTACCTGAAACATATGGCTTGAGCCCTCATTCCGTTTGACACTGGCCCGGATGCGGCCGGAGCCCATAAAGAGCCTGGTGGTCTGATCTCCGCCGGACTGGGCGACCGCCTCTTCAATCTTCAGACGGGTCATGGGTTTCAGATCTACCTGACTGGCCTCGTTGACCTTAAGCTGAACCCGGGAATTGAATCCCGTGGAGATGGTGCTGTTGCGGGTCAGGCTATCCCCCGTACTGACGGGTTCCCATGCGGAAGAACCGGGTTTCATGATCTCCACCCTGCCGTTCACATCCCCTACTATGATCTCTGCCATGGCCAGGAAGGGAAGGCTGAAAATCAGGCCTGCTAACACTATTCTTTTCATACTCGTTTACCTCTTAATAACTGAGGGACAGGTCTAGTCCTACCCTGAACAATACCGGAAGATAAGGCTCCAGGAATTCGTTTATGGTGATGCAGTCTCCGGGTAACAGCACACCAGCCTTAACGGAAGCACCAAAGTCGGAAGCGGGGCGGAAAAGGAAGTTCAACAGACCCTCCTGTCCTATAAATTTACCACTTTCTCCGTTATTTACAACTAAAGATGAAGAAATCGGTCCGTCAACCGTTCTCATAAGGGTCGTCGTGCTGACTTCGCAGGCGAATTTCTCTGTTCTGGAGAGATTCAGCAGGACCTCCAGGGCTGTCAGGTTGCCCAGGTCGACGGGATGAACATATCCCATGCTTCCCACAGCGGAGATGGGGATAAACTGGTTTCTGTCCGTATTGCCGCCGTAGTAGTTGACGCCCTTGTCGTCGTCCCACTCATCACCTGTGGTGAAAAGAGCTTCCAGGGAAAGGAAGCTGCGTCCGGCGCCGGGGAAGTAGTAGAGCCGGCCGTCGGCCAGAAAGCCGTTGGCGCTGTAGTCGCCGTAGCTGCCCAGCTGATAGGCCAGAGTGGCGTCGTAGGCCAGAACGGGGAGAAGAAAGCCCTCAATCCCCGCCATAAGGTAGGTTGAGTTCAGTTTTTCCGTACCGTCGGCAACATCGCTGCTGTCTAAAAGGTCCTGCTGTGCCAGGACTCCCCCCGTAAGGCTCATGTATTCTCCCAGAATCTCCGGGTAGACGTAGAAGGCGCTTTCCACAAGGCGCCGGGCGCCGAAGGGGGTGCCCGAGCGGTCGATGATGTCGCTTTTGGTCATGGCGATATCCGAGGCCAGATAGGGAATCAGCCCCGAATAGCCCAGGGAGGCTTTCAGGGTTCCCGGACCAAGATCGGCTCCCAGATCAAAGCCGTCCAGCGGGTGGGAGAGAATCATTCCCGAAGGATCGGTATAGACATGGCGGCCCACCCGGTAGCTCAGCATATTCCAGTTGCCGAAAACATGGGCTGAACGGATATCGGGGTAGAGATCACCCTCTAAGCCCAGGTACTCCAGTTCCTGTTCCACATTGGCCGCCGCCCCCAGGGCGCCTGCGTAGACCACGGCCCCTTCAAGATTGATCTTGATCCTGTCGTTGAAGGCCCCTTCGTACCAGAGTGTAAAACGGTCGGTACTGGTAAACTCGGCTATGGTACCGTTGATGTCCGGACCTTCCATATTCAGGTCCACCCTGACGCCGCCTATATGTTCGTAGGCAAAAAGTCCTGTCGGGAGGATCAGGACGCTCAGCAGGAAAATGGTTAGTATGCGTTTCATTGAGCGGCCTCCTTGGCATCCTTCATCTCTTGCCATTCCAGGGCCATGGAGAGGGAGTACAGTACCTCATCGGGGGTCATCTTATGGTTGACATAGGGTCTTCCCGATACAAATCCCTTGTACCCCGCTTCCAGGGCTGCGGTCCGGGGAGATTTGGAGAGGGTGTAACCCCAGCCGCCTTTGATTCCGAAGCTCTCAAAAAGGGCCAGATGGAAAAGGCCGGTGGTCATGGCTTCATTCGCATCCAGGGAATGAAGCTTTTTCCCCCATTTCTGCTCCGAGGCCCAAATCATGGCGTCGGCAGGGGCGGCATCCTCCGGGAGGGCGCCAGTTGCCTGGCCGACCAGAAGCAGGGAACCCGCTGCATCCGCCGTGTCCAGGGAGATAAATGCATCCATCTGAGCATTGGACTGCGCCGCTGCCGAAAAAAGGATGCCCGTCATCATCAGGAATAGGATTAAGTACTTTCTCATCATGCTTATAAGTATATTTGCCTCTCTTTTGATTTCCACGAATTTTTAAGGCGGTTTGCAATAAGAGTTCACGGATGTCGAAGCATTTTAGCATCCGGAGCTATATAAATCAAATGTTGTTTATTAATCTCTCTGCTGGCGGCATATAAGGGCCTTCTCTTGCCCCTCGGGCCCCCTTCCGGTACACTTATGACAATCGATATCATCATAAGGAAATTGTCATGATCGCTGTTGTAGACTATGAGGCGGGCAATCTGAAGAGTGTGGAAACCGCACTTCGGAAGCTGGGAGCAGATTTCTTCATCTCCTCCGATCCCGTCGAACTTGCCGGAGGAGACAAAATGCTCTTTCCCGGTGTCGGTGAGGCCGCTCAGGCCATGAATCACCTGAAAGCCACCGGTTTGGACCGGGTGATCCGGGAGTTTGCCGCCTCGGGCCGTCCCCTCATGGGGATCTGTATGGGATCCCAGATCCTTTTTGACCACTCCGAGGAGTCCGATACACCCTGTCTGGGAATCCTGAGGGGAAATGTCCTCCGGTTCTCACCCGATATGGGTCTTAAAATCCCCCACATGGGCTGGAATACCCTGAGTCACAGCGATCATCCCCTTTTCAAGGGGATTCCTCAGGACAAGTCCTTCTATTTTGTACACTCCTATTACGTGAGTCCTGCAGATTCGGCGGATATCATAGGAACCAGTGAGTACGGAATCTCCTTTACCTCTGCCGTGGCCAGGGACAATGTGATGGCCACCCAGTTCCATCCCGAAAAGAGCGGTGAGTGGGGACTGAAGATCTTAAAGAATTTTATCGAGTTGTAGGGGCCGGGCGCTGGGCGTATTCACAGCGGGTTTCGGCTCAGGTCCCTTACGGGGCCGCTTATGGGAGTATAAATGTTACAGAAAAGAATCGTCATCTGTCTGGATGTGAGAGAAGGAAAAACCACCAAGGGCATCAAGTTCAAGGGCAATGTGGATATAGGCGATCCCGTTGAGATGGCCGCCCGCTACTATGAGCAGGGGGTGGATGAACTCGTATTCTACGATATCACCGCCAGTGCGGAGAAGCGCGGGATTATGATCGATGTGGTCCGCCGCGTGGCGGAAACCATCTTTATCCCCTTCTGTGTGGGAGGGGGGATCTCCTCTCTGGAGGATATGAAGAAGGTCATCGGCGCCGGAGCGGAGAAAATCTCGGTCAACTCGGCGGCGGTGAAGAACCCCGATATCATCGGGCAGGGAGCCCGCCACTTCGGGAACCAGTGTATTGTCCTGGGGATGGATGCCCTGGCCGATCCCGCCATGCCTTCGGGTTACCGGGTCGTTATCAACGGCGGCAGAACCCATACGGAGCTGGATGCCCTGGCCTGGGCGAAGGAAGCCGAAGAGCGGGGTGCCGGGGAGATCGTTCTCAACTCCATCGATGCCGACGGCACGAGGGAAGGGTACGAGATCAATGCCACCCGGCTGATCTCCGAGAATGTGGGCATTCCCGTGGTGGCTTCCGGCGGTGCGGGAAGGCCCGAACACCTGGCCGACGTTCTGACCGAAGGGAAGGCCGATGCCGCCCTGATCGCCAGTATGGTTCACTATGGGGACTATACGGTTCCCGGTATCAAAGAATACCTGGCCGGCCGGAAAATCCCGGTCAGATTGTAGCTTCCCGTTTTGAAAAGTTATTGAGGCCGGTCGTTTTTGACAGTCTGTGACTCTCTGTAACCGTAAAAAGCTCTAAAACCGCCCTCAGGGGCGGTGATATCTTGACTCTGTAAGCGGATATCAGTATTTTTTATTCATCATAAAACATAATATGAAAGGGAGCAGAACAAACTATGCCTACCTATGACTATAAATGCGATAACTGCGGACATCTTTTTGAGTACTTTCAGTCCATGAGCGACGACGCTCTGACCACATGCCCCGACTGCGGTCAGGAGACTCTGAAGCGCCTGATCGGCGGCGGAATGGGGGTCATCTTCAAGGGGAGCGGCTTCTATGTCAACGACGCCAAGAAGAGTTCCAGCACATCAAAGCCTCTTAAGGATAAAGCTTCTGATTCTGATAAAGGCGGCGCAGCCTCAAAGCCGGCCTCCGAATCCAAACCGGCGGCCGCCGCGGCGTCGAAGTAGTCGTATTCGACAGCCGATCTGCCTTGAAAGGCAGAGCGAAAAAAAACCGTCTCGGATCGAGACGGTTTTTTTATTTCGGATAGAGGGCCGCGTCTAATCTTCAACGGCGTGAAGGAAGATCTTCTCCGCCTTCTCTTCGGCTTCCTTGAGCAGTCTGTCCATATCCTCAATGGCCTTCCAGTCTTCCCTGGTCTGCTTCAGATCCGGTTTCACCTCAGGGTGTTCGGGGCTGAACAGGGTACAGCAGTCGTCGAAGGGCTGTATGGATGTCTCGAAGGCTTTGATCTTTCTGGAGATGAGGATGGTCTCTTCCTTGTCCATGCCGATCAGGGGGCGGAACACGGGCAGCTCCACCTGGCTGTCGGTGTAGGCCAGGCTTTCCAGGGTCTGGCTGGCTACCTGACTCAGGGCCTCTCCGGTGATCAGGGCCAGGTCCTCCCTTTGGGAGGCGATGGACTGGGCGATCTTCATCATGGCCGCCCGGGAGTGGAGGGTCGTGGTTTCGGGACGGACCGAGCGGTTGATCTGGACCTGGACATCCGTGAAGGGGACGGTATACAGATGGATGCCGCCGCACCAGGGGGCGAGAATCCTGGCCAGATCCTTCACCTTGTCCAGGGACTCGGGACTGGTGTAGGGGGGGGTGTGGAAATAGACCGCATCCAGGCTCATCCCCCTTTTGGCCATCAGATAGCCGGCAACGGGCGAGTCTATGCCGCCCGAGAGCAGAAGCATGCCCTTGCCGGCCGTATGAACGGGAAGTCCGCCGGGCCCTCTGTGGGTATAGCCGTAGACATAGCCTTTTTCACGGAGTTCCACATGGACGACCCAGTCGGGATTCCGGACATCCACCTCGACTCCGGGGCAGGCGTCCAGGATGCGTCCTCCCAGTTCCGCCGAGTAGCCGTAGTTGTCCAGGGGCAGGCTTTTATCCACCCGGCGGGTTTCGACCTTGAAGGTTTTACCGTTTCCCGCTTCGATGTTCTGCCGGGCCACCAGGATGGCCTTTTCCGCCAGGGCTTCCAGTTCCTTGGCGCAGCTGTAGCTGCGGGTGTAGCCTACGATACCGAAGACCTTGCCCAGCCTTTCGTTGACAAAAGACTCTTCGGCTCCTTCTATTTCCAGATAAAAACGTCCGTTGCGGATGGTCACCCGTGTGGAGTGGGGCCGCAGGAGGCGTTTGATATTGGCTTTCAGCTGCCTCTCGAAGAGGGCTCTGTTCCCCTTCTTCAGGGCAATTTCGCCGATTTTAATCAGATATAAATCACTCATAGGGGCCATCATAACAGAGTCTCAAGGTTTTGTTCAGACCCTGACGCGCTCTTTTACGGAGGCTTCAGATTTTAGCGCACGGCCCTTCCGACGCTGCCGCTCTGCTCCTTCAGAGCCTTCAGAAAAGACTCGATCTCCCGGTCCGTGGTTTCGGGGCCCTGGGAGATTCGGATGGAGCTGAAGGCCGTTCCGGGGCTCACGCCCATGGCCTCCAGGGCGCGGGTGCGGCTCTTTTTGTTACTGGAACAGGCCGAACCTGTGGAGATGCAGAAACCCGCCTCATCCATGACCCTTACCAGAACCTCTCCGGGCAGGGGAGGGAAGGCGCAGCTGAGGATCCGGGAGCTGAAGTTGCGGGCATTTTCCAACCGTCCTTCGGGAAGAAGCACGGCCCCCTCAATCTCCAGAATGCCCTCCATAAGGCGCTGCATACGGCTTCGGGCGGCCTCCTCTTTCTCCAGGTCTTCGGGAATCCTTTCAAAGGCCATGGTCATTCCGGCGATGCCGGCAAGATTCTCCGTTCCGGGTCTCAAGCCCCCTTCCTGCCCGCCCCCCTCGTAGAGCCCTCCCAGGGCTTTTTTTACATAGAGCAGGCCTGTACCCCGGGGGCCCTGCAGCTTATGGGCGCTGAAGGAGGCGGAATCCAGATCCAGTTCCTTCAGGTCAAGAGGAATCTTGCCGGCGGCCTGTACCAGATCGCTGTGGAAATGGATGGGCCGCTTCGTGCCGGCTTCGCGCACTGTTTTTACAAGCTCCGCAAGGGGCTGGATGACGCCGCTTTCATTATGGACTCCCATGATAAAAACCATTTTGGTGTCTTCGGTGATCAGCCTGGCCAGTTTTTCAGGCCGGATCAGACCGCCGGGAGCGGGATTGATCACCTTGACCTCCCAGCCCTGTCTGGCCAGGGTCTGTACGGGATTCCAGACGGCGGGGTGTTCGATGCCGCTGACGATAAGGCGTCCCCTGTCCCTTCTGGTATAGAGGGACGAGCTGATCATGTTGTTCGATTCGGTACCGCCGGAGGTAAAGACCAGCTGCTCCGCATCACAGCCGAGAGCGGCGGCGCAGCGGCTGCGGTACTCCTCTCTTCTGGCGGCGGCCCGGCGTCCCTCCGTATGGATGGATGAGGGGTTGCCGTAGTATTCGGCGGCGCAGATGTTCATCTGTTTGAGTATGGCGGCGGCGGGGGGCGTCGTGGCGGCCCAGTCCAGGTAGATCATAGGGCCATTGTATCAGTCCGTCCGGCAGGGGAGCAAGCACCGGGCGGCTCCCGGAGACGACACTCATCGGTCATCATAACTTAAGCCTTTCCTGTCAATTGGGAATTGCCTTTTTTATAGTATTCTGTTAAATTCCTATATATGGAAAATAAGTGTAACTGCCCCGCCGAAATTGTTGAGGGTTATGCCAAAAAACTTAAGGTATGCGGTCATCCGCTCCGACTTAAGATGCTCTGTCTGATTGAAAGACAGGATTGTTGTGTTTCAGAGCTCTGGCAGTGCCTCGATCAGCCCCAGCCTGTAATCTCCCAGCATCTGGCCGTCCTTAAGGACAAGGGTATCGTTGAATCCCTGACGGAAGGAAACAAAAGGATCTATAGAATCGTCGATCCCTTTATCAAGAATATTGTTTCCGGCTTTGACGGCATTCTGGACTGATAAGATTTCCTGTAATTTATACAAACGTAAAAAACCCCGGTCATAGCCGGGGTTTTTTCTTGTCCCTTTTAAGGCATAGGCCAGGGATCCGGGCTGTCGCAGCCGCCTATTTTTTTCTGTAATGCCTGTCCCAGTGAAGAAAGAGAAAGAGTGCCATCACCAGCAGCAGGGCGATAAGAACAGGAAGGCTCTTCAGGGGCCCGGGGATAAACACGAACAACAGCATGCAGAACCCCGAGACAATCTGCATCCCCATTATAATAGAGAGGATCTGCCGGGCATCCAGTTTCAGATCCAGCAGCTTGTGATGCATATGCTCCTTGTCGGGGATAAAGAAGTGCTGACCCTTGCGGCGTCTGCGGATCATGGCCGCCAGAACGTCGGCTATGGGAACAAAGAGCATCACCACGGGCATAACCAGGCTGTATCCCGATTCGGGAGCCGCCAGGAGAGGCATGACCGAGAGCAGAAATCCCAGGGTCAAGCTGCCCGAGTCTCCCATAAAGATCTTGGCCGGCGGAAAGTTATAGAACAGATAACCCAGGAGTGATCCCATCAGGGTGAAGACTATGATGGCCAGCATATAGTTCCCCATAATCAGGAACACTATGGCGTAGACAAAGCAGCTTACCGCCGATATGCCGGCGGAAAGACCGTCCATGCCGTCTATCAGATTGACGGCGTTGGTCACGCCCACGATCCAGAGAAGAGTCAGCACGGGGCCGAACCAGCCCAGATCCACGGTGATCTCCAGAAAAGGGATGGTGAAGTTCCTGACCATGGCTCCCCCGGCGATAACCAGCACGGCGGCGGCAATCTGACCGATAAGCTTTATCCTGGCCTTCAGATCGGCAAAATCGTCAAGCAGGCCTATGATAAAAATCAAAAGGGCTCCTGCAAGAAGGAACAGCGACCGGCGGCAGTCTGTCAAGCAGAAATCCACGGTGGTATGAAGGAGCTTTGCGGTGACAAATCCGGTCACAACGGTGGAGATGATCAGAGACAGGACAATTCCTATCCCTCCCAGACGGGAGATCTCACCGCTATGAATCTTGCGCTCATCGCTGGCATCGTCAAACCAGTTATTTTTGCGGGAAAGGTAAATCAGCATGGGGGTCAGGTAAAGATTGATAAGAAAGGCCAGCGACGTGGCGGTAAAAGCGAGCAGCAGATTCTTTATTTCCATGAAAACCCTTTAACCCCGATGATATTGAAAACATCATACTCCAGCATCCAAGCCTTGTCCATACAGCGTTCTTCTAATATATTGGCCCTATGATGAGTACAAAGACAAGAATCATACTGGCTGTTCTCTCCCTGCTGATTGTGGACACGGTCAGCGCCGGAAAACCACCCGAGCGTAAGGGAATCAACTACAGCGAAAGAGAACTGAACTACCTGGAAGAGAGTTCTGATGTCAAACTGCTCCCCGAATTCGACGGTGGCAGGGGTCTCAGGAAGGAGCTTGAATCCTTTGAGCCCAGCGGTGTGGTGGAGCTGCTCTATACCATGCCCCTGCCCGATACGAAGGGACAGGATATGAGGCTCTACATCCTTCAGCATCTGGCTGAAATCAGCACCATGGAGGGGATCGAATACTATTCGGGCAGCCGGAAGGCCATGCATCCCTATCTGGAAAAAAACTATGTGGTCGCCACCAGACGGGGGACGAGGAAGATTGACGATCCCGTTTTCGAAACCCTTCCCGCCGAGCCGGTGGATCTCTATGTGTTTCAGGATGATACCACCTTCAGCAAGGCCTGGTATGATGTGAGATATGAGGTCACGGACGATGCCATTCATCTGTCCCTGGTCAATACATCGGTTATCCGCTACAAGATGTTCCCCGTTATGCGGGAGGGAAATCTGAAGATCGATCTTATCGTCATTCCCGGGGAGGATGAGCTTCAGTTCTACGGCAGCGCCGCCTTCAAGATCGGCAGCACCTTCGGAATCGACCTGAAGCTGGACAAGTCCTTCGACCACAGGATGAGCGCCCTGCAGGTCTGGTTTGCCAGGCAGTGTTATTGATCGATGCATAAGACCTGCTCTGATGGGCAGGATTGTCAAACAGGATTGTTGAAATAAAAAGCCCCGCCGGGAGCTCTCTGGTCGAGACTCTCAATGCGGGGCTTTTTTGTGACCCTTTGATTCTGTTCTGTGTACAGGAGCTGTTTAATAAACAGCCCTGAACGCCCCTAGTAGGAGAGGGAGCTGGAGATCACGATCTCGTACTTGCCGAAGTCGGACCAGGAGGTATCGCTGCTCAGATCCGCTCCCAGGGTCAGACGGGCGTGGAGGCTCTGGAGTTTATCCAGAAAGAGGATAAAGTCCGCACCCGATCCGTAGCGAAGATCTTCGTCTCTGTCAAAGGACTCTCCGTCCCTTCTGACAACTCCGATATCGAAGAAGGGCTGACACTGAGCCTCTCCCACACCCTTCCACTTGATAACCGCAAAGTTCATATCCACGTTCCAGAACAGACCGGAAGTACCGTACATCGTACTGTCTTCCACACCGCGTACATGAGCGCCCAGATTGTCCATGTCATCGTTGAAGGAGTAGGTACCGAAGGCTCTGGTCGAGAAGTTCATCCGGGGATTGAGGATCTGGTAGTAGGCGGTTTCGGCATCGACGAAGACCTTGACCTTGTCCGCGGCATCCACTCTGTTGATATAGCGGATCGTGTTGTCCAGACCGGCGCTGAAGCCTTCACGGAAGTTCCCGTACCAGTCGACTTTTGAGTATCCCGTCCCGTGAGTGAATTTCAGGTAGAACGGCTCTTCGTCATCTCCTATACCGTCACCCTCGTAGGCGTAGTTGAATCCGGCACCGGGATTGACGAAGTAGTAGTACTTGTTCTGCCAGCCGAAGTTCAGCGTGGTTTTTACATCGGCTTCGGTATTGAAGTAGTTGTATCTTTTCAGATACTCACCGTCTTTTTTCCGCTCGGAGTACTTTTTCTGCTGCATAAATCCGAAGTCGTATTCAAGCCTTCCGATTCTGACGTCATTCAACTGGGGATTGACGGTCCACTCCGTATTTTCCCAGCCGGTATCATCAAAGTGCTTGAAGGTGATGTTGGAGCCCAGATAAAGGTTGTTCAGGGTCCCGAAGGCGTTGTCGTAGAATATCTTCAGTCCCAGACGCAGGCCGTCGTTGGAGCTGTACTTGGGATAGGGTATGGGGTAGATGGTGAAACTGTCGTCCACATAGACATCTACGTCATACAGAACCGTATCACCATCGCTCCCGGCCTCCAGAACTGTCAGTGTGATTTCATCAAAGACACGCAGGTTTACAAGATCCTGTTCCTGTCTGAGAACGGCATCGACAAGTTCCTCTTTTGTGGCGAACTCTGTCCCTTCCTTGAGTCTCATCTCATTGATAAGGGCACCCTCGCGGGTCTTTCCGTCAATGATTTCCAGATTATACTGATTCAGTCTGTGCGCTTCCTGAGCGGCAATGCTGCCGAGGAGACCCGTGAACAGGGCCGTAAGTAGCAAAAATCTTTTCATGGACGAACTATATCACGGCTATATGGGATTTCTCAAGGCGTACTCGAATTCTACAGGGTCTTTATATACTTTCTCCAAAGAACTATACTTTAAAGTGACGGGAGGACTTCAGCTATGGAAATTATCAGAGAATTCAACTTCGGCGGCTTTCCCTGCAGGACCGCCTTTTTCGGGAAAGAGGAGCTTCTGCCCCAAGAGGCCTCCCTGTTTGTGGGAGATGCCCATACGGCAGATCTCGTACCCGGTTCCCGGGATCTGGTCCGGGTTGTCCTGACCCCCGGAGAAGAGGAAAAGCAGTGGCCTGCGGTGGACCGCATTCTGAAAAAGGCCATGGAGACGGGCATGGCCCGTGACTCTGTTCTCTGTGGCGCCGGAGGCGGTGTGGTGACGGATATGACCGCCTTTGCCGCCAGTCTTTATATGAGGGGCTGCCGCCTTGTTCTGATGCCTACCACTCTCCTGGCCATGGTGGATGCTTCCCTGGGGGGGAAAACCGGGATCGACGCCGGTGTATACAAGAATATGATCGGTTCCTTCTATCCTGCCGAGGAGCTGAGAATCTGTCCCGAGCTGCTGACTTCGCTGCCGGAGAAGGAGTATATGAACGGTCTGGGCGAGGTGATCAAGACCGCCGTTATCGGAGATGAAAAGCTGATGGGCCTTCTCATCAGGGAAAAAAGGGCTGTTCTCAACCGGGATGCAGGTATTGTCAGAGAGATGATACGCCGCTGCGTTCTGGTCAAGGGGGCTCTGGTTGAAGAAGACCTCCGTGAAAAGGGCAGACGGGCCTTCCTTAATCTGGGTCACACCTTCGGTCATGCCCTGGAGGCGGTCAGTGCCTTCCGCTGGTCTCACGGCGCCGCCGTGGTCTGGGGAATGGGCCGGGCGCTGGATGCGGCGGTCAAACTGGAGATGGCCGACAAACGCTGGGCGGACGGACTCAAGGCCCTTTTCAGGGACTACGGTTATGAGCTGAAGGCCGATGAGAGCCCCGAGGCCATGCTGGACGCCATGAAGATGGACAAGAAGAAGAAGGGCGGACGGCTGCGCTACATCCTGCCCGCCGGTCCCCAGGACATCCGCATCGAATATCTGGAATCCGACTTCGTCCTGGATGTGCTCAAAGGGGGCTGCTGAGCCCCGCCCGGCCGGGGAAGCCGCTTCGCAGACGGGGGAAGCCGCTCCTGAAGTTATTCGTTCCGGGATTACAATGCTATGATGGAGACAGAGTATCTATTATCCACCAAGGCCAATAAAGAGCATATTATGCAATCTATTGATGAATTTGAAAAGGGACAGGTAATTCGCAAAGATCTGGTTGAAAAATGATTCGCCAGTTTACAACTGAAGGATGGAAGAGTTATATCTATTGGCAGAAGACCGATAGAGCCATTCTGAAAAAAGTAGACTCTCTGATTGATGAGATTTGTAGAACTCCCTATGAGGGGAGTGGAAAGCCGGAAATGCTTAAGTACGAAATGAGCGGCTACTGGTCACGCCGTATTAATCACGAGCATAGACTGGTCTATGTTGTTTCGGATGAAACAGTAACGATACTCTCCTGTCGTTTTCATTGTAAATAATCATTTTATACAACAAGAATCCCCGCCGGATGAGCGGGGATTCTGATTTTTACACTTATCGGCTAAGCCGTAGGACTGGAAGCCACAGGTTGGGCGGCGTCAGTAGGAAATATAACTGTCCGCCCGCCGGTAGGCCTTGTTCACCTGACTCCACTCGTCGCTGCTCATATCCTCGGACACCTGGTCGGCCAGCATCTCAAGGGAGGCCAGCGACTCGTTGACCGCATTGGAAAATTTCCCCATGGAGCGCAGCCAGTAGTGGCCCTCGCCGTCGGACTGCAGGGCGATGATGCCGAACTGGCTCTTCTTCCGCTTCCCCGACCCGGCGATCTTCAGAAGCATATGCATATTACCCGCCAGCTCCTTCATATGCTGAGGGTTTTCGGCGTTATAAGTCTTCTCGGGGATGCCGGTGAGGATGTCTTTCTTGGGATTCAGAGTGGTGATCAGCTTGAAGGCCATATCCAGAGGCACTCCCGAGAGGATCTCTCTGCCGTCCCAGCTTAAAATTCCCTTCATGTTCTTATAGTCGGGCCACTGCTCGGGAGCCATACCCTTCAGCTCCTTCCAGGCGCTGGACCAGTCGATGAGGGCCATCTTTTTCTTGCCCTTTTTGGGCTGAACCACGGGGAAGGCGGCTTTGCCGATATAAATTTCCTGACTGGTATCACGCTTCTTCTTTCTCTCTTTTGTGATCCCGTGGCCTTCCAGCTGCAGGGCCAGCTCCTTGCTTGTACGGCTGATAAGCTCCCTTGTTAAGGGGGAAACCGAACGGGCATAGGTCTGGCTGGTCCGGACGATCTCACCGGCCACAATAAAGGGGGGGGACTCGCGGAACATGGTGGAGCCGGGGTGGATCAGGATACGGTCCGCCGTCAGGCTCTTATAGCTGCCCCGTCCGGCCCGGACGCAGACGAATTGAATCAGACCGCGGGAAACGGCGCAGAGGTAGTCGTCCATGCTGCCGCCCTCGGAAACGGGAACGCCCATGTTTCTGACGATGTCCTCCAGCTGTCCCTGGATATTGACCAGCTCGTTCATGGTCCTCTCTTCCAGGTAGTAGCGCTTGCAGAAGCCCTCTTTGTTCCCGCTTTTCAGAAATCCGTCGAAGAGCTTCAGGTAGGCGGCGAAGTCCCCCTTGGGGTCGCGGAACTGATGGTGTGCCTTACGGGCCTCCATCTCCTCGCCCTGGGGCAGAAGGTAGGGGCTGTTGGTGGACAGGAAGCTGGCGGCGATCAGGGTCTCTCTCAAGACCTCAGGGTAGTTCATGATAGACTCGACAATCATCCTGGCATGGCGCGGCATCAGGGGGAAGGGCGTCATCATCCTGCCGATGGAGGTGAGGCGGTTGTTCTCATCCAGGGCGTCCAGGAGCTTCAGGGTTTCCACAGCCCCCTGTATGCCCTTGCGGCCGGGGGGATTGATAAAATTAAAGCTCTGGAAGTCTGTGACTCCCAGTTCGGCCATTCGGAGTACGACTTCCGCCAGGTCGGTCCTGTAGATCTCCTCCCTTGTGAAGAGGGGACGGCCTGTGAAGGAGTCCTTGGGGTAGAGGCGGTAGCAGGTGCCCGGCTGGGTCCGGCCCGCCCGGCCCCGTCTCTGGTTGGCCGAGGCCTGGGATATCTCCGTCTCGATCAGTGAGGAGGTATAGGTTCGGGGATTGTAGAAGTTCAGCTTGGCCAGGCCCGAATCGATCACCGTGGTGATGCCGTCGATGGTCACAGAGGTCTCGGCGATGTTGGTGGAGACCACCACCTTGGTCTTGCCGAAGGGGGTCTTTACGAAAATACGTTCCTGTTCCTCCCGGCTGAGCCTGCCGTAGAGGGGCAGGATAAAGAGTTTCTTCTTAACAGGTGAGAGGTTCAGGGCCGTCACCGTGTCCTTGATCAGCTTCTCGCCCGAGAGGAAGATCAGGATATCACCCTTTCGGCCGTCCGTGGCCGCCCGCTCCACATTGGAGACGATCTTGGCGATCAGCTGGTCCGGATCTCCGGCGACGGCGGGAGGATTGTAGACCATGGTGACAGGGTAGACCGGGGTCTCGATGGTTACGACAGGAGCCTTGTCGAAATACTCCGAGAAGACCGCCGCGTTGATGGTGGCCGAGGAGATAATCACCTTGAAGTCATGACGCTCGGCCAGGATGTTCTTCAAAAGTCCCAGAATAAAGTCGATATTCAGGCTTCGCTCGTGGGCCTCGTCCACCATGATCACCGAATACTGGTGGAGCATGGGATCGGTCTTCATCTCCTGCAGGAGGGTGCCGTCGGTCATGATCTTCATGCGGGTTTCGGGGAGGGTATTGTCCTCAAAACGCATCTTGTACCCGACCTCGCCGGGCACCTGGCTGCCGATCTGCTGGGCGATAAAGTCGCAGACGCTCAAGGTGGCGATGCGCCGGGGCTGGGTCACCCCGACCATGCCCCGGGAGGTGTATCCCGCCTCATGGAGGATCAGGGGCAGCTGGGTTGTCTTACCCGACCCTGTGGGACTCTCAACGACGATGACCTGGTGTTCATCCAGACTCTTAAGGATACGTTCTTTTTCCCGGTAGACCGGCAGCTCTTTAAAATTCAATCCAATAGCTCTCCTGCTTTTTTGATCGCCTCTTCGGGGGACAGGCCCTCGAAGCTCTCTCTGGTTTCAAGGTTCTTCAGGTTGACCGTGCCGGCCTCCCTCTCGTCGCTGCCGCAGATGACCGCCAGGGGAATGCCCTTGGCTTCGGCGAACTTGAACTGGGGACCGAACTTCTTCTTGTCGTGGTAGACCTCGCAGCAGATCCCCGCTTCCCGGAAGTCCTCGGCCAGTTTGTGGTAGTAGCCGGTGAGTTCGGGATCCATATTGAGGATCAGAAGCTGGGTCAGGCTGCTCTTGTTGGCGCTGCGTCCCAGCTCTTCCAGACCCGCCATCAGGCGGTCCAGGCCGATGGAGCTTCCTACGCCGGGCAGGTGCTCCT
The DNA here is from genome assembly GCA_963556075.3 of Oceanispirochaeta sp. GTDB lineage: Bacteria > Spirochaetota > Spirochaetia > DSM-2461 > DSM-2461 > Oceanispirochaeta. The sequence goes on from CAUVYB020000002.1 coordinate 3,197,303, forward strand.
TGGTATAGAGTCCCGCCAGGTTGTTGTATCTTCCGCCGGAGCAGACCGAACCTATGGCGGGCAGTTCATTCAGGAAGGTCTCGAAAACGATGCCCGTATAGTAGTCCAGGCCCCGGGTGATGGAGGGATTGAGCTGGAAGGCGTCTTCAAGGCCCTGCTCTTTGATAAAGGACCAGATCTCCTTCAGACGCCGGGTGTCCTCCGCCTCGCCGCCGGCCAGCTCTTCCATCTTGGTCAGGGTGGCCTCAAAGCCGTCCTCTTTCCCGATAAACGTCAGGATCTTTTCTGCCGCCGCCGCGTCGGAGAGCTCCGTCAACAGGCGCACAACCTCATCCCGGCCGATCTTGGCCAGCTTGTCCACAGTCCTGAGGACCTCTTCGGACTGCTCCCGTATGCCCAGGTTGTCCAGAAAACGGTTGAAGATGCCCCGGTGGTTGAGGTTGATGGTGCAGTCCACATCCAGGGCCTTCATGGAGCGGCGCATCATCATGAGGATTTCAAAATCCGCAGACGCGCAGTCTGTACCCACGATGTCGAAGTCGCACTGGGTAAATTCGCGGTAGCGGCCCCTCTGGGTGTTCTCACCCCGCCATACCTTGTTGATATGGTAGCGCTTGAAGGGGAGGTAGAGATCGTTCCGGTTCTTTGCGATATAACGGGCGAAGGGGATGGTCAGGTCGAACCTCATGGCCACGTCTCTTTTGCCGTTGTCCTGGAAACGGTACATCTGTTTGTCCGTCTCGCCGCTGCCCTTGCCCAGAAGCACCTCGGTGTACTCCAGAACGGGGGTGTCGATGGGCACAAAGCCGTAGCCCTCAAAGGTATCTTCCAGCAGGCGGATCACCCGCTTGCGTTCTATCTCGGTAGCCGGGAGAAAGTCCCGGAATCCTTTCAGAATTTTAGGTTCTATAATCTTACTGCTCATGGCCTTATATTGAACCCTTTGCCCCTTAATTTCAAGTAGACTCTTTCGGGCGTCCCGGCTTTCTCTAGTGCGGCTTAAGAAGTAAACGCAGGGACATACCGGGCCTGGTTTTCCGCTGCAATGGGCTTATTCCGGCGGCTTATCAGGCGCTGCTGCGCTATGCCCTGCCGCCGGGGCCCATTTTCGCTGCAATCCCTGGAGCTGTTTTTTTCCTCCTTGAAGCGGCAGCCTCCTTTCGGCAGTAAGTAAAACTGCAAAGGCAGGGGGGAATCGTCATTTCAATGATCTACGGTCTCTCTTACGTTGAGAGAAATTCACAGGCCCTATCCGGGAATATCACCAAGGTAACGGTTGGAGCCTTGGTAGAATATAGAGGAGTATCATATAATGAAAGAGATGGTAGAGTGGATCAAAGCGACATCGGATATCATGGTACGCGTCCTGCTGGGACAGGAGGAGAATCTTCCTCTGCTGAAGGATTTTATCAATGCCGTACTGAAAGACCGCGGGATTACTCCCGTTAGATCATTAACCATTGAAAATCCCATCAACATGAAAACTGTTTTCAATGACAAAGAGACTGTTCTGGACGTAAAAGCGACCGATGAGAATGGACGTATACTGGATGTGGAAATCCAAAGTTCCGGAAACAGGAGATTTATTCAAAGAAGTCTCTACTACTGGGCCAGGCTTTATTCAGGACAGCTGGAATCGGGAGTTGATTACAAGAAACTGAATCCTGTTATCTGTATAAATCTGCTGGACTTTATTCTGTTTCCCGATAGAAAAGATGATCAATACCATAGTTGTTATATGCTTAGAGATCTGGATGATAGGGAACTCATATTGACCGATCATCTCAGGATCCACTATATAGAACTGCCAAAGATCGATATAGACCCGTCTGTTATCCCCTCGGACAGGCTGACAAAATGGGCTTATTACTTCATAGAAGAGGGAGTCCTGGAGGAAAATGAGATGAAAATTATCATTAAAGATGATCCCATATTTGAGCAGGCTCATGAAACTTTCAATAAGTTTACCGCCGACAAAAAACTAAGGGCTCAGTATGAAGCCCGGGAAAAGCGGCTGAAAGACGAGGCTTCCCGCAGGGAGGCTGCAAGGGAAGAAGGTTTAGAGGAAGGTCGGCAGGAAGGTCGGCAGGAAGGTCGGCAGGAAGGTCGGCAGGAAGGTTGGCAGGAAGGTATTGAAGAAGGCATAGATATTGGCGAGAAACAAGGTATTTTGAAAACAGCGGCTGCCCTGAAAAAAATGGGACAGCCGATTGATATGATCTGTAAGGCTACAGGCCTGAGCCCGGAAGAGGTTGACGCTTTGTAAAAATGGTTCTCTACATATTCGGAATCTCCACAGCCCATTTCAACCAACTGGAACTATCGCGCAGAATGAACCGGGTTCAATCCGAAAGCCCGATCCTCATGACGGTATATTTTAAATGAGAAGGAAGCTCTTTAGAGCGTCTTCCATTTAAACAGCTAAGCTTCGAACTGAGGTTTCACCCGGCTTTCCACAAAAATGGTCAGCAGCAGGACGCCGAAGAGCATCGGGATCACGGCGAAGGAGGCGCGGAGCCCCCAGGTATCGCCGATCCTGCCCATGCCCCAGGCGATCAGGGAGAAGCCCGGAATCCCCGCGGTGGAGAGGAGGATGAAGAGCATGGTCGAATCCCCCTCGATCCTGTCGGCGGCGTAGCTCTGGATGCTGGGCCAGAAACAGGCCGTCGCCAGGCCCGCCAGAAAGAGCAGGCCCATCAGCATTTCAATAGAGGCGATACGGAAGAAGCCCAGGCTGAAGATCAGCCCCGCCGCCGAAGAGATCATGATCTGGGCGGGCAGATGTTTCTGGCGCACCCAGCCGCTTCCCAGGCGCCCGGCGATCATGCCCCCTGCAAAGAGGGCGGTGCCGAAGGCCCCCGCACGGGGGAGGGTATTGTAGGTCAGCTGGATATAACTGGCGGTCCAGAAGGTATAGGCCGCTTCGGTCCCTCCGCCGCAGAGCATGGCCAGGCAGAACACCCAGAACCTCTTCTTTTTCAGAAGGTTCTTTGTGTGGTGCAGAGGATTTTCATAGCTGTTATCGGGAATCTGCCCCGTTTTATGGGCATGCCGGCTGCTGAAAAGGAAGAGAATGGATATCCCCAGAAAAACAAATCCCAGGCCCGCCAGTATCCCCCGCCAGGGGAGGCCGAAGGAGAGAAGCTCTCCCACGCTGAGCACGGTGACCAGTACGCCCATAGAGAAAAAGGCGTTGGTAACGTTCAGATAGCGTCCCGAATCTCCCGGATGAAGGTCCTGAATCAGTGGATTGGTCAGGGCTTCGATGAGGCCGCCGCCTACTCCCACAAATACCATGGCCGCCAGAATCACGGGGTAGGAGGGGGCCAGGGCATAGAGAAAGAGACCCGCCGCAAGGAGGAATCCTCCCGTTTCCAGTAGGGCGGTTTTTCCCCAGCGGGCTGCGGCCAGACCGCTGACAAGAAGTATGCCCACCAGAAGAAGAGTCCGGACCACCTCAATGCTGCCTCCCTCGGTCAGGTTGAGGCTGAGCTCCTTCATCAGAACAACCAGACAGATGGGAGTCGCCACCATGCTGGAGGCATAGGCAAGCAGGCTGGCGGAGGCTGCCCAGTCCATGAGAGTCATCTTCATATCTTTCATAGGCACAGAATATTGGATTTATACGGAATCGTCCATTAAAATATAGAAATACAATATTTAACAGGAGTTTTGATAAATGAAGAAATTTGTTGCACTGTTCCTTCTTTCCCTTATTGTGCTCGGCAGCCTGGCCGCTCAGGATTTCAGCCTCGGCAAGTTCCCCGTGGGAGAGTGGCTTGATAAAGAGTGGGATGCCACTTGGGCCTTTTCGACCGATACCATCAAGCTTTACAAAGGTGATGAGTTGGTATTCAACTTCAAGGGTAAGTTCAAGGACTTTGACGTGGACGCAGGAATGAAGGGTGTGGAGATGACCTTCCGCTGTGATGAAACCGGCAGAAACTACACGTTTCAGAACAGCCTGACCAATACGGATGTGAAGATGATCATCGACAAGGACAGCGGCATCCACTACGAAGTGGATATGAAACGGCAGTAGTTCAGTCCGGAATCGGAATCGCCCTGTTCAGGGTAGGGCCGCCCCATTATGTATGGAGGCGGCCTTTTTCATATCCGGCGGGGATCACTCTTCGTAGATCGCCTGCAGCTCGGGAAAGGACTCCACCGCACGGGGGAGCAGACCGTTGGCCCAGGCCAGAAAGAGCCCGTAGTTCAGCACGGGAATCTCCTTTTGACGGAAGACTTCCAGTTTGCTGTCCATGGCGTTCTGGGTAATCATGCAGCCGGCGCAGTGGATGATCAGATCCCACTCTTCGGGCTGATCGGGCATCTGGCGACTGTGGGTGAACTCCACCCTGGAACCCACCATCTGACGGAAGAGCCGGGGAATTTTCACCGTTCCCAGATCATCGGCCTGACGGTGGTGGGAACAGGACTCCATAACCAGCACTTTGCCGTTTTCGGGGAAGTTGTTCAGGGCCTTGAGGCTTTTGATAAAATAGGCGGGGTCTCCCTTCTTCCGGGCAAAGAGAATGGAGAAGGAGGTCAGGGGCTGATCCTCGGGAATATCGGCAGAGACCTTGTGAAAGGCCTGGCTGTCGGTGATGACAAGAGAGGGTTTGATGCCCAGGTTGTGATAAAAGTGGTGGAGTTCCCTCTCTTTGACGATCAGGACGGCACAGTCCCTGTCCAGAAGGTCTCTGATGGTCTCCACCTGGGGCAGAATCAGACGCCCCGCCGGAGCGGCCAGATCTATGGGAGTGACCAGCAGGACAAGATCCTGTTCCTTAACCAGCCCTTCCACCGGGGTCAGCTCCTTTTCGACCTTGTGACGCATCTTCTCCATGATCCCTACCAGGGGGAGAGAGGCGCCGGGGCGGCTGTTATCCAGAACAATCTTCCTGTCTGCAGGGAAAAAATCATCCTTTCCGGGAGCCTCTTCCCTGTCTCCGAAGCTGAGAACTCCGATCCAGGGGCGTCCACTCTTCTCCAGCCAGGCCTTCAGTTCCTTCTCTTCCGGGCTGACCTCTTTGTGCCGGGGGCTGACAAAGAGGACCATATCGGCATTCTTCAGCCTCTCCCGGCTCTTTTGGATTCGCTGTTCTCCCAGTTCTCCCAGGTCATCCAGACCGGCTGTGTCGGTGATGGCGCACATGCCCAGCCTGCCCAGCTCTATTTTTCTTGTTACCGGGTCGGTGGTGGTTCCGGGAGTGTTCGAGGCTATGGCGATCTCTTTCTGGAAAAGGTTGTTCATCAGGGAGGATTTTCCGGCATTGCGGACGCCGGCCAGGACGATGCGGTTCAGTTCCGCCAGAGGGGTGCTGCTCATGATTGTGCTCCTGTTGTCAGATTATGCAGGTTGAAACGGTCTGACAGATCCTGTTTGTCCAGCTCAGTCCGCTCACTGAGCCAGGCGATCAGTTCCTGCCGGTTTTTGACTCCTGCTGAGGGCAGGACCCGGATCAGCTCCTTGACTTTTTCATAGCCCAGAGGGGCTCTTAAGGTATTCAAAAGAGCGGGGGAGTTGACCAGATGCTCCTCGAGACGCGTCCTGTCGGGATTCAGGGCGCTCAGCAGCCTGTCTGAGGCGACTTCCAGAGCCTTGTTCAGCTTTTCGCTGATCCGGACCATATGTTCTGCTATAAAGGGCAGATAGGCGTTCAGCTGAAGCTGGCCCTCCGAGCAGTAGCGGCTGACCAGCTCCGCTGAGGAGCGGACATCCATGGCAAGGCCCCGGATCAGTTCTATCAGTACGGGGTTGGCCTTGGCGGGCATGATAGTGGAGCCGTACTGCTGCTCCTCCTGAGGAATCTCGTTAAGAAACGACGAGGAGTAGAGCAGAAGATCTCCCGCCCATTTGATCAGGTTCTCGGCACAGAGACCCAGGCCCCGGGCGCATTCCGCCAGAGAGTCGCTATGGGCCACCTGGTCACAGAGGTTCTGGCTGCGGCACAGAGGCAGGCCTGTGATACGGCGGAGGGCCTTCTCTGCGGCGAACACATAGCGACGCGGTGCGGAAAATCCGGTTCCTATGGCGGTTCCTCCCAGGGGGATCTGCCTGAGCCGCTCTTTCAGTTTGTTCAGCCGCCAGCGGTCCCGTTCCACAGGTCCTGCCCAGGCGCCGAAGACCTGCCCCAGGGTGATGGGAAGGGCGTCCTGCATCTCGGTCCGGCCCGTCATCAGCCACTCCTGATAGCGGGTCTCCCTCTCCACCAGGCCCTCCTGCAAAGCGATCACGGCCTGCTCCGACTCTTCCAGAAAGCGGAAACACATCAGGATCACCGCGGTGGAAAAGGTATCGTTGGTAGACTGGTAGAGGGCCAGATGTTCAAGAGGATGAGCCCTGAATTCTCCCCCGTAACGGCTGTTGGCCACGGAGGCCAGAACCTCGCAGATATTCATATGGAGGCTGGTTCCCGCTCCTCCCTGAGCCACAGGCAGGGGAAACTGATCATCGTGGTCGCCCCGGATGATCTCTTCGGCTGCTGTTTCAAGAAGGGGATAGTAGTCCTCCGGATAGAGGGTGGAGGTTTCCTGCTGGGCCTGAAGGGTTGCCAGTTTGACTTCGCCGTAGGCTCTGATCAGGGCTCTCGGCGTTTCTCCCCGGCCTAAAACGGCCAGGGCTTTTTCGGTTTCGCTTCCGTAATGCTGCATGTTTACTTATCTCCCGAACTCCCGCATCCGGTCAAGCGCAGGGCGTCTCCCCGCTCAAAGCTGAGTTCCCGTTCCACGCTCCTCACCCGGCCTCCCAGACAGCCGATGCATTGGATGCCGCTCTCGTCCAGACATATTTTTCCCGGGTAGAGAAGATAGTCCTTCTTGAATTCCACCTGGGTGATATTGGGCATCAGAACATTGGCGCCGGCGGCAATCATCCGTTCTCTTCCGTCTGCCTCCAGGGTGCCGGCGGCCGTGGTGGCGGGGATGTGGCAGTAGGGCAGGGCCAGGCGGAGCAGGGCGGTGGCCCGGATAGAGTGTTCCAGGCTTTCCTGGGGGGAGCCGCCCAGGGGGGTATCGGGATGGGGGATGAAGGGACCGATTCCCGCCATATCCGGCTGGAGCCTCTGGCAGAGAAGGATATTGTTCAGCCGGGTCTCCTCTGTCTCTCCGGGAAGGCCCAGCATAAAGCCGCTTCCCGTCTGAAATCCTGCCTTGCGTATGTTCTCATGGCATTTCAGCCGGGCCTCCAGGGTCTTGCCTCCCCTGATGGTGCGGTGCAGTTCGGGATCGGAGGTTTCGAATCGCAGTAGATAACGGTCCGCCCCCGCCGCCCGCATCTCTTTATACTGATTGAGGCTTCTCATGCCGCAGCTCAGGGTAACCGCGGCTTCCCCGCCGGTCTGATGCTTGATCGCTTCCACCAGGGCACAGATCCTCTTCACATCGTACTCGGGATCTTCTCCCCCCTGGACAACAAAGGTTCTCAGACCTCTTTTGAAACCGGCGTCCACCGCCTGGAGGAGCTGCTCTTCATCTATGCGGTAGCGATGGGCCTTCGGATTGTCCCTGCGGATACCGCAGTAGAGGCAGTTGCTCTCACAGACATTCGTGTATTCCATCAGCCCCCGGAGAAGTATTTTGTTTCCGTGGACTTTCAGGGCCGTTTCTCCTCCCCTGCGGACCAGTTCCTCCGTGGAGGCGTTGTAGAACAGATCCCTGATCTCTTCGGGGGACAGGGCTTTCTGGTTTGAGGACGGTGTAGACGCGGCCGTGGGCGCTGCGGGCATCGTTGTTTCTGTCATGCTATTCTCCTAGAGGAAGAGGTCTCTGCCGCCGGATCGGGTGGCTGCCAGATTTTTCCGGATGTTTTCACGGATAACAGGACTCTCCTCCTGCCCGGCAAGCTTATCGATCAGGGCCGTTCCCTTGGCTCTGGTCTCTTCTCCCGCATAGTCTAATAGGTATTCGTTAAATGATACCAGACCGTTGGGCAGGCAGTAGTGCTTGATCAGTCCCGGTTTGGCCAGGTCCATAAAATCGGCACCCACCCGTCCCATCCTGTAGCATCCCGTGCAGAAGGAGGGGATAAAGCCCATATCCACCATATCCGATATCACTTCCTCCATGGGCCGGTGGTCCCCCAGGGCAAACTGGCTGTTGTCCTTCTCTTCTTCGCTGTAGCCTCCTATGGAGGTCCTGGAGCCGGCGGAAATCTGGCTGACCCCATAGCGAAAAAGCTCCTGCCGCAGCTGGACGGACTCTCTTGTGGAAAGGATAATTCCCGTGTAGGGCAGGGACAGTCTGATTACGGCGATAATGGTCCTGAAGGCATCGTTATCCACCGGGAACGGGACGTTCTCCGTCAGGGGGGCTCCGGGAGCGGGTTCTATCCGGGGAACGCTCACCGTATGGGGGCCGCAGCCGTAAAGCCTCTCCAGCTCGGCCGCATGTTTTAAGAGGGCCAGGACTTCGAAGCGGTGGTCCGCCAGGCCGAAAAGGATTCCCATGCCGACATCATCGATCCCCGCTTCCATGGCGCGGTGCATAACGAACAGGCGATTGGCGTAATCCGCCTTGGGACCGCTGAGATGATAATTTTTATACAGCTCGGGATCATAGGTTTCCTGGAAGCAGGTGTAGGTCCCGATATTACAGGTCTTCAGTTCCCTGAACTCCTCCACCGTCATGGGGGCTACTTCCACGTTGATCCGTCTGATGGAGGCGCCATTCTCCTTGACCGCGTAAACCGCGTCAATGGAATCTTTCAGGTATTTCAGGGGATAGGCTCCTGATTCTCCTGAGAGGAGCAGAACCCTTTTATGCCCTTCTTTCAGCAGAATGCGGGTCTGCTCCCTGATTTCATCCATATTAAGCTTCCGGCGGGCTATTTCATGATTATCCTTGCGGAAACCGCAGTAGCTGCAGTTGTTGCTGCAGTGATTCCCCGTGTACAAAGGGGCGAACATAACCATCCGCTTTCCGTAGATGGTGTCCTTGGCTTTTTCAGCGGCCTCCATAATCCTGCGGATCTGTTGGGGATCCGTAACAGCCAGAAGGGCGGCGGCCTCTTCCGCATTCAGTCCTGTCAGTTCTGCGGCTTTGGCAAGGACCGCGTTCAGCTCTTCCTTATCGGGAGCAGGGCGTGAGGCAAGAGACTTCAGTTCTTTTACATTCAGAAAATCAGAGTATGGCATGGTTCCTCTCCTTCAGGGATAATCCCCTGGGGTCAGTATGGTTATATATCCTCGGATACCGGCTTCGGCGGTTCTGCCGGAGGCGGGCGGCCTCAGATCTGAGGGTAGTATCAGATATAACAGAAGGGAGGTCAAGATTTCTGAATGGATAATTCGATATTTTTGTAACGAATGTTACAAGAGGGAGGACGCACTCCCCGGGGAACGTGGGAAAATCCTCCCCGGAGAGATATCCTGGGCTGTTTTCTTATTCGGCCAGGGCCGCTTTAACCCGTTCGGCTGTCTCCGCATCGACCCAGGGGGTCCACACGTCTTCTTTGTTTTTAAGGAACCATTCCGCCGCACCCTGAGCATCCGTATCCAGCTCGGTCATCTTCGCAAGGAACTCATTGTTCTGAGCAACAGTTGTTTTATAGTTTTTCAGGAAATCAACGACATCGGGAGCTCTTTCAGGGAGATCGGCGGTCACAAGGATATTACAGTCCGCAGGGGGGTATCTGGTATCTTCAATCATGACCATATCCAGTTTGCCCATGATAGCCGTCGGTTCCCACCAGTATCCTATCCATCCTTCACCCTTTTTAAAAGCGGCATCCATGGTAGCGGCCACAGAGGGGGCGGAACCGGGGATCGACTGATTGTAGTACTCTCCCAGGTTCTTCTCCTCAAACAGAGCAACATTGTCTTCTGTAATGGCCCAGCCGGATATGCCCAGATAGATCAGCCCCTTCTCTGGATCTTCAGGGTCTTTAAACAGATTCCAGTATCGGGGAAGATCATCTGTTGTTTTAAGGTCCGGTGCCATGGGGGCTATTCCCCGGTCCTTGTCTCCTTCAATAACGTAGCGGGGGACATACCAGCCCTGGGGGGCATCGGGAAGGTTTTTTCCAAGGTCAATAAATGATCCTTCGCTGATATGCTTCTCGTAAACCTCTCTGAAATTCGAGTGCCAGGACTCCATATCGATGTCGATATTCCCATTGACCAGGCCTGTGATGCTGGGCATGGTTCCACCGGCCATAAAATCACAGCTGTAGTTACCTTCCAGTCCGTTTTCGATAATAAATGCGGCTATCCTGTTGTGAACCATGACGCTGTCCCACGACAGATCCGCAAAAATAAGTTCCTGCGGTGCTTCCTGGCTCCCTTCGGCAGACAGAACGCCGCCGAGCAATACAAGAAGTATAAGAATACAGATTTGATTTTTCATTTATTTCTCCATTTAAATATTAGGGTACGATAAAAAACATAGGGAACAAAAGAAACAATAATCCATGAAAATTGTTTTTAATGATTAGTATGCTAAACAATAACAGGACGGAATGTCAAGGTGATGATGCTTAAATATCTGTTGGAGATGAATATGCAGGGTTTGTAGACCTATTGTATACTAAATTATTGCAACAACGACAGTCCCTAAATTAAAAAGGGAAAAACATATAGTACAAAGTAAAACAGAGTCCTTTTTCTGAGCGGACCAAAAAAATCCCCCGCATACACCTTACGGGGGATTTAAAGGAAACTGTTATAAAGGAATCTATGTCATTTGATCCTATGTTCCCGGGGGAACAATAGCTTCAAAAGCTGACCAACGGACTAGCCTTTGATATTTATAATATAGTTAGTGGTGACTAATTATGCAAGGGGAATATTTATAAATTAGTATAAAAGTCATAATTTATTATTCAGACAGGGATCCCCCTGACTGGAGCTGCTGCGTCTCTTTAAAAGAGAGCCTAGTCGTGATCCTCACATCCGTAGATGTAGCGGTTTCCGTAGATGTTGGCCAGAAGGCTGGTAAGTTTTGTGGCCACCGTTCCGTAGGAGTAGTGCTTCAGAGCCAGTTGGTAGTTTGTATCTGTCATCTCCTTAACCTCTTCCGGATGATCCAGCAGATGCTCTACTTCTTCCACGGTCCTGTCGGTGATGAAGTCATCGATCTCCACAACTTTAAACCCTTTGGGCTTGATATCGGTGGAATAGATGGAGTAGTTGTTGACGAGGATGGGTTTTCTGAACCATATGGTCTCCAGAAAGGCGTTTCCGAATCCCTCTATCAGGGAGGGGTAGGTGACGAAGTCCGCATAGGGATAGATGTCCTGCAGGGTATAGATCTTCCGTCCGTCCGCAGTGGTCCCTCTTTTGTCCAGTATGATCTCATCGACAAAAATGGCTCTCACTCCCAGGAGTTTGGCGTAATCCCTGACCCTGTGCTCGTATTCAAAGCCTTCGTCTCCGGAGGCGTGGGAGATGACGAAGGCGCATTTCCGTTTTAAACGGGAAACAAGCTCAAGAGCATGTTCGATACCCTTTCTCTGGACAACCCGTGTGGGCTGAAGAATCAGAAGCTCATCCTCTTCCAGACCCAGAGCCTGGCGGATATCGCTGTTGTATTCATCCTTGCCATGAGGCTCTACCTCAAAGTGCATGACATTGGGGATTAGGATAGAGGAAATTCCGGTTCTCAGGGCCAGCTGGTTCTGGGCTGAAGAGTTTATAACAACATGCTGGATACTGTTCAGGTGGGGCGGGTAGCTGGCGTTGATAAAGTCCCAGACGCAGTTCGTCAGAAATCGTTTCCGTTCCCAGAAAAAGTCGTGATGATGAGCGATGACGGGAATACCGGTCTCGGCAATCACCTCGGTCAGAGCCAGAGCCAGGGGGATGTTCAGGGGGATGGTGATGGCATTCTGGGGAATGAGAATATCAATATCGAATTTTTTAATAAAATCATGAATGACATATTTGAATTCCTGCCTTTTCGTATGAAGCTGACCGGTCAGGCTTTCGGGACGGACCTTGTGACTGAAGCACTCCTCATAGATCGCCTTGGTGGTGGGGTGCTGGAAGTGCAGCTCCGGGTACACCATGCTTATCTCGTCGGGGCGGTCGGATTCGCCGGACAGGTAGAAGTCCCGGCATCCCATATCTTTCAGAACCTTGGCCCATTTTTCAATCTCAAGGCTGACACCGTCGGTTCCTGCAATTCTGAAAGAGATAAATCCAATATTTTTCTTCATAGCGACACTCCTGAATCCAATACATCTGTTTTAATCATAATCTATTAAAGCCGTTTTAATGAAAAAAATATCTGCCCTTAATTAAAAGAGTTGAATATCTCCTTCTTCTATAAGAGTTTGAAAGTCGTACTCAGCCACCAGGTCAGGATTCCAGTTCAGGTTGAATATGAATTTCTGAACGATCTTGGTCTGACTCTTCAGTCCTATGGGATCCTTGAGTCTGTATTCGAAACAGAGCTGGGGGGTATCTCCGCCAAAGGATATATTGTGTTTATTATGGTTGACTATGATGGGGACCTGGATGTCCGCCCCTTTTTCCTCCAGAAATCCTTCCTTCAGGAAAACGGTCTTGAAGCCGCCCCACATTAGATTGGTCAGTTCTCCCATCAAGGGGGGAACCACCTGGTCTATCTCTCCTCTGAACGCGGGTGACCCGGTCCGGTTGAGCAGGGTATGAAGATTCTCCATATCCGACTGAACCATCATATAGCCCCGGCACCAGTTGGTATTGACGGGGATAAGTGTGGTTATCTCTCCGTAGATTATCTTGTCTCTGATTACCAGAGGGGCGGAACTGACTATATCCACTCCTGGAATCATGGAGACCAGGGCGTTCATTGAAAACTCTCGTATCCTGCTGATCATCTCCAGGGGATAGTCCCTGATAAAAATGTGATTGCGAAGAAAGTTCGTGATTTTTCCCTCTTCGCTGATATGAAAATGGCCGTCGATGATCTCATTTATCTCTTCAGGGACGGGATCATCGGGATTCTCCACCCTGAGGAAAAGGGGGAGTTCCGGTCGAATCTGTTTCAGTTTGAGGCAGAGGGCCTCCCAGTCTCCGCTGTTATTGGTGAATATAGCGCCAAGATGTATGTTTTTATCCAGAATAATATCTACTATTCCGGGGTCTCCAATCGAGCGCATCCCCGTCAGATTGTTGGCGTCAAAGATCTTGCGAAGCCGGGGCAGTATGGAAATGTCCGTATCAAAGGTCAGGACTTTGCTTTTTATCTTTTCTCTGTCGTTCATAATGATATCTCCCAGGATTTTTTAATTTCGACCGGACAATTGCAGGCGCTGATCCTCGGTCTGCCGGTTTTCTCCGAACCTACCCTGTACCCTTTATCCCCGGGGACTGAGTGCGTTGTTCTTATATGAATTAATCATAGTTGATAAGAAGGGGGAATGGAATAAAAAAAAATACCCTTCGCCGTTTCAGCGTAAGGGCATATCAGACATGAGAAAGGGTTTAATAGCTTTTCCTCAGATGTGTCAGTTCCGGCGGTGAAGCGCCTGGGAATGGGCTGTCCCATTCGATCTGACGAGTTTCACCCGGCATAAGATGAAATCCATTGTCCGAGAAACTGTCCCCCTTTGCTCCGGTCAGATAGATGTGAAACGCCGGGAGGCTGCTGCTCAGTGAAATGATGCGTCGGTCTTCAGTTCCGCTGAGCTCCATAAACACATCCGCATCGGCCAGGCGGCACATTCTGGGAACATCGAGGAAGACGATGTTTCTGTATTCCCGGCCTCCTGACGTCAATATCAGCTCAACAAATTCATTCTGACAGTCCGTTTGAGCCGTCAGTTCTTCTTCAAGGACTGTCTGTACCGAGGCGGGAGACAGGGTAAGATCCCTTTTCAGGGATCTTGTGATTTCACCATTGAAGCGTCTGAAGTTGACGACGGCTTCGGCCTTCCTGGATTGGTGGTGATCGTTCATGGCTTTTACAGTCAGGTTCTGATCCTTTATCCAGCCGGCGATATGGAGGGGGCGGAAGAATCGGGCTGCTTCAAAGTGCAGGAGTTTCCACTCTCCCGCATAGTCTATGGAGGACCAGGATGCCACGGGCCAGTTGTCGTTGAGCTGCCAGTAGAGGGCTCCCATACAGACGGGCCTGTTCCCTCTCCAGTACTCTACGGCGGTCTGTATGGCCCGGGCCTGCTGCACCTGGCTCAGGTAGAGGAAGTCTTTGAAGCTCTCGGGGAAGCGGTAGTAGCGGCTCAGGGTGGAGATGATGATCTCGTTTCCCCGTTCGTTCTTCTGATGGTGCATCATGACTGGAGAAGTGACATTCCACTGATCCTCATCGGCGTAGTCTTTCACCGTATTGAAGGAGGGGAAGGACTGAAAACCGAACTCGCTGCAGAAGCGGGGGAGAATCTCGTAGTAGCTTTCGAAAGGCTTGCCCTCATGCCACACCGACCAGTAGTGCATATCGCCCTGACTGTCGTCATGCCAGCAGTCTGAGTAATCCCCTTCCCCTGCCGAGGGAGAACTGGGCCACCAGCAGTGACCGGGCGCCGTCTCACGGACAGCCTTTCCTACGACCCCTTCGTTCAGCCTGTCATAGTCCACCAGGTAGACGTCTCTGTTCTTTTTCGACTCTTCATACCAGGTCAGGGCTCCCAGATCCTCATTGTTTCCGCAGAAAAGGGCCAGACAGGGGTGACTCTTCAACCGGGGTATCTGTTCCCTGACCTCCTTGTCTACTGAATCCAGAAAGGCTCTGTCTGTGGGGTAGAGGGAGCAGGAAAACATGAAATCCTGCCAGATCAGCAGCCCCAGTTCATCACAGAGCTTGTAGAAGAACTCACTTTCATACTGACCCCCGCCCCAGACGCGGATCATGTTCATATGAGCTTTTACCGCCGAATCAAGCAGGTGCCGTACCTTTTTGTCCTGTTCCCCCGAGGGGAGCGCGTCGGTGGGGATCCAGTTGGACCCCTTGGCAAAGATCTCCCGGCCATTGACGCGGAAAAACATGGACTTGCCCCGTTCATCCTTCTCGCAAACCACCTCGACCGTTCTGAAACCGACCCTGAGGGAATCTTTCCAGTCTCCCAGGCTGACCTCCAGAGGGTAGAGGGGCTGATCGCCTTCACCGGCGGGCCACCAGAGTTCGGGGCTGGCAATGGTCAGGCTCCGGTCCAGTTTGCATTCTCCGGCAGAAAGGCTCAGGCTTTCCTTCAGGACGACATCGGCAAGGCTTATCTTCAGTTCTGCGTTCTGCTGCCGTCCCGAGAGTATGGTTCCTCTGATACGGACCTTCCATTCGTTCCTGTCCTTGATCTGTTCCAGATCATAGCTCAGGTTCCGGATCCGGGTCTCTGATGCTGTGATACCCAGGCTGCGGTAGGCCCCGCCTGTCATGATGCAGGGGCCCCAGTCCCAGCCGCCGTGACACTGGACTTTCCGCAGAAAGTTCCGTGACGGCGAGTAAACGGGCGCCGGTGTCGCCGGTACGGGATAGGGGTAGGCCCGGGCTCTGGCAAGGGCGGTATTCTCGGCAGAATCAATAAAGATCCTGATCAGGTTTTTTCCTGGTTTCAGAGCCCCCATGGTGGAGAACAGGGCGGGGATAAACATATTATCGCTCTCCCCTATCATGCGGCCGTTTATCTCTACCCTGGCCACCGTATCCAGAACTTCGGCATGGAAAAACTGCAGCCCCTCTTGAAGAGTCGGCAGTTCCACTTCTCTTTCCAGGATCCAGTCCAGCTTATGAACCCATTGGGTCTCCAGTTCGTTTCTCCCCTTATAGGGGTGGGGGATGATTTCCGCCTCCGCAAGGGCTGTATAGATATCCCCCGGAAGAGTGATGCTGGTCTCAATTTTCTTATCTGCAGAACGCAGGGACCAGGTCCCTGCAAGATCAAATTTAAACATTTTTCTATCCTTGATTACATTCTCAGGAATCTGCGTTCCGAAAGTCCGGCGTGACCGAACGCAGCTTCCGGGATACAGGACGGCCGCGGATGGGGCCTAGCCCTTGACCGCTCCCGCTACAACACCCCTGGTCAGCTGTTTGTTAAAGGTGAAGTAGATGATCATTACCGGAATGGTGGCGATCACCAGGGCCGCCAGCTGCCATCCCAGCTGTGTGCTTGTCAGGCTTGAAAAGGAGTAGACCCCTACGGGCAGAGACTTGGTGAAGTCCGAGCTGGCCAGAACGAGGACCAGTAGAAACTCATTCCATATACCCAGAGCCGAGATGATGCTGATGGTGATGACAACCGGTACAGACATGGGCATGATGATGCTCCAGAAGGTCCGGAAGGTGGTGGCTCCATCTATATAGGCCGACTCTATCAGAGAGCCGGGAAGCCCCCGCATAAACTGGGTGCTTAACAGGACGGACAGGGGCAGTCCAAAGGCGGTGTAGACCAGAATGATTCCGATATGGGTGTCCGTAAGCCCCATGGCACTGAGCATCAGGAACAGCGGTATAATCACCGAGTTTGTGCTTATCAGATAACCCAGTCCGATCAGTCCTATGACGATGGTGGATAACCTTTTGAACTGCATCTTGCTGATGGCAAAGGCGATCATGCAGCCGAAAAGGATGATCAGAAAGGTGGAGACTCCCGCATAGATGATGCTGTTGACAAACTTCATTCCCAGACCCCCCCGGCTGATGGCCGAACGGTAGTTGAACCAGAAGGTTTTTCTTCCGATTGCCCTTTGCATGGTTCCGGGCAGTTCGCTGACAATCACCTTGTCTCCCGGTTTGCGAGAGGCAATCTCACCGGGAAGATCCTCTTTGATCAGAAAGTGAAGCATCAGGCGGCGTCCGGGGCTTATGGTGTCGGACTCAATGATCAGTCTCTCCCGGCTGTCTTTTTTCGTATCGTAGTCGGGAACGATGTTCAGGGAGGGGGCCACGACGGTATAGAGGTCTTCCTGGTTGTGAATCAGGTCATAGGGCATGGCATAGATGTCTCTGGTGAGCTCCTCGTTGGACTTCATGGAGGAATAGAACATCCAGCAAAGAGGGACGATGGTGATCAGGGTCCAGCTGATAAAGACGACATAGGAAAGGACGCCTCCCACATGGCTGCCGGCTGTCTTTTTATTTACTTCTCCGGTCATTTCAGGCCTCCTCCTCTGTGTTGAACTTCTTTCCCACCCAGTTGCTGAGCAGGATCAGGGCGATGGATATAACTACGATGGCATTGGATATGGCTGAGCCGTAGGCGTAGCGCATATCGTTTCTATAGTCCTGAAAGGCGGTCTGGTACATATAGATGGGGAGCACCATGGCATTGTTGCGCTGGAGTCCCTGGGTGGTCATGGCAAAAATCAGATCGAAGCCCCTGAGGGAGCCGGCAATAGCCAGGATCGTAGAGACCAGAATGGTTCCCGAAAGAAGGGGCAGAATAACCCGGACGAAGATCTGGGGTTCTGAGGCGCCGTCGATTTTAGCGGCTTCTATCATGCTCTTGTTCATCTTCTGAAGATTGGCCAGGAAGATGATCATATAGAAGCCCGTATACATCCATATAAGGGCGAACCCGATAGGAAACATCACCGTATCGGCTTTGAGCATCAGATCGAACTGGGCCGTAGGGTCTCCCGAGACGATCTGGATGAGCCGGGATACCGGTCCGTCGGCGGTAAACATCCTCTTCCAGAGAATACCGATAACGATGGTAGACAGGAACTGGGGAAGAAAGACCATGGACTGGAAAAAAGGGCCTCCTTTAACTTTATTTCTGTAAAGGATATACGCCAGGATAAAGGCTGCGGGGATCTGGCCGAAAACCGAGACCGCGACAACAATCATATTGTTTCTGAAAGAGTGCCAGAACATGGGATCTGTCAGCATGGTTTTGTACTGGAGGGCACCGACGAACTGCCACTCTCCCCCCCTGTTGGGGTTGAAATTCGTGAAACTCAGCCAAAGCGAATAGACAACCGGGTAGGCCACGATAAAAAGGTAGATCAGGACGCCCGGGGCGATCATCCCCAGATAGATGCCCAGAGCTCTACGGTCACGGGTATTCAATTTCTTACTCCTGTATTGCATCAGGGACTGTCCCTGTTTAGGGGGACGGCTCCCTTTTGCATTTAAGGATCCTCAATGGGAATCCTTTAAAAAAGGGGATATGTGAATATCCCCTTTTTAGAATCTGGTGAAAAAATAATCAGCGCAGAAGTGATTCTACTTCGGCGGCAATTTCTGCGGCACTGGCCTGACCGGCGGCTATCTTCTGCATACCGGCGTTCAGGGCATCGTTGGGCGCACCGGAAAGGAAGGCGTCGATAACATCGCTGTTCATGGCACTCTGAGCCAGCCCCACCTTCTGCTTGACGATGGAGGGCAGGTCCGTGGGGACAGTGTAATTTTTAAGAACAGGAGCGACGATGGCGCCGTCTCTCAGTCTCTGTGTCGTTTCAGGTTCGCTGTAGAAGACCTTCAGAAACTCCATGGCTCCATCCTTGACCAGGGGATCGGCGGCGCCGGCTTTGGTCAGTCCATAACCCACCTGAATGGCTGCGGCGACACTTCCTGCTGTCGCTTCCTTTTCTCCGGGCATGACGGGCCAGGCCATCATTACGGTATTATCTGCAACCTCGGGATTTTCAATGCTGCCGGCTACCCACTGGCCCTGGATCATAAACAGAGCCTTGCCGTTGCTGTAGTTGGAAACATTGGTTCCATAGTCCACCATTACGGACTTGGAGGAGATCACGCCGTCGGTAATCATCATTTCGATCATGGACAGGGCATCAACAAACTCTTTGTCGGTGAATTTCTTTTCTCCGGCTACAGCTTTGGAGACCCATGCCGCATCTCCGGAGGTACGGGCGATCAGAGCAGACATCAGGCAGGAACCCCAGGCCCAGCCGTCGGCACCGTCGATAGATACGACGTCCAGACCGGCCGCTTTGGCAGCGGGAACCATGGCTTTGATATCGTCATAGCTTTCGGGTCGGGAGAATCCCAGTTCTTTGACAAGCTTTTCATTCATGTACAGGACGGTTGTTATGTTGGAGGTTCCCAGAGGGATCTCATAGATCTCTCCGCCGGGTCCCATGGCGGGTATGAGGTTCAGATCAAACATGGTGCTGTCAATGATCTGTCTATGGTCATACTGCTGACCGGCTTCCTTCCAGGGAGCGCCCCAGCGGGCGTCGGCACCCATGTAGGCGAGATGGGGAACATCTCCTGAGGCCAGACGGGCGACGACTTTCTGATGATAGGCTTCGTCATAGAGCAGTTCGTAGTCAAGTTTGATGTTCGGATGAGACTCTTCAAAGCTGTTGACGATTCTTACCCAGCTGACGCCTTCTGAGTTGGAATTGTCTCCGTAGGCCATGGTCTTGATGGTTACAATCTGATCTTCAGCGGATGCAGACTCCTCTTTTTTCTGACATCCCGTCAAAAGGGTCAGGGTGAGCAGGGAAAGCGCTGTCAGGACAGTCAGCGTTTTTTTCATATTGTTCCTCCTAAATAATAAAGATCCCCGGGGATCTTGTTTGCTGAAATAAGAGAACCGGTCTACAGCGATTCGCTGCCCACCAGTTCCAGGGATCCGAAGCGCAGTACGTCTTTGGCTTCAAGGACTTCAAGATCGATAAAGATACGGTTTAAAACCAGTCCGGCCGCTCCATAGGCAACAGACTTATCTCCCAGAGAGGAGAAGCGGACCTCGCAGTCCACTGTATTGGAATATGGCCAGTTCCGGTTGATCTCCTCATTCAGAACCTCTCTGAAACGTTCCGTCATCCGGGGACCGAGGTCGCCGCTCAGAAACACCTGGCTCAGGTTGAAGGTGTTTACGAAAAGGGACAGGTTCCGGGACAGCTCACGGATAAAGCGGTCCACAAGTTCATTGTTTTCCGTAATGGGAGTCTCCTGGTTGTAATCCAATGAAAGCTGGCCGCTGCCTTTTCCGCCCTGACTGAAGATACTCTTGAACTCACCGGCAGAGCAGTTTCTGCCGTAATAGACGCTGCCGTTCATAACGATGCCCATACCGATGGCGGTCTGTTCCACCGCTTTGTTCCGCTCCACATCCCTGAACTCGATCAGACAGAAAAGGAAGTTTTTGAGATTTCGGGCTCTGTGAAAAGTAAGCTCTCCCCAGGCACAGGCGTTGGCGTCATTGTCTATATAGATGGGGACGTCCGAATGACGGGCAATTTCTTTATAAAAATCAAAAGGTTCGGTAAAATTCAGGGGAATGGAGGCCTTGATCACCCTGTGGGGAGCATCGATGATCCCGGAAAGGCCGAGACCGATCCCTATAAGAGGACGTCCTATCCAGCACAATTCGTCTTCAAATCTCTTTTGAAGGTTGAAAAGGGTCTCTTTAAAATTGGCGGCATTGATACTCAGGTCTTCTGTTCTGGAAAAAAGAATGTCACCTAGGATATCCACGGCCACTACGGTAAAGGATTCGGGTCTCAGTTCAAAACCCAGGATATAGCCGTAGTTTCTGTTGATTTCCAGGCGTACGGGTTTTCTGCCGCCCTGGGGGCCGGCGGGACCCTCGGAGGTTTCCAGAACCAGGGTGGTTTTCAGCATATCGTTCACGATATGTGTGACCGTGGATTTGTTAAGATCAAGTCGCCGGGCAAGGTCGACCCTCGAGATGGATCGGGCCGTCCATATTTCTCTGATGATGCGCGATGTGTTGATGATCCTGTTTCTACGAACGGCGTTGAGTTTCAATTTGACTCCTGGTTTTTTAGTTGGTTGCGATAAGAACTAACTAGGGGAAGTATGGCATGCTCTCTGGGGAGCGTCAAGAAAAAAATGGAAGAAAATACGCTGTATCGCCGATTTTTCGGCGGATATAATGAAGCTGGCTTTCTTTGGATAGTTGATGTATGATTTTAACCTAATGAATTATTGAGAGGTTTGAGTATGCAGGACTGCCTTGTTCCCCGTCCGCTAAAAAAAGAAGAAGGGGGCGGGATCTTTTCTTTGTCCCCTAACCTGATCAGGCTGCTGCAGGATCCTGTGATGGGGGACTGCCCTTCGGATATAGGCTTTTGTTATGAGTATGGTGAGGAAGAGGCCTACCTCCTTGAGGTGGACGTCCGGGGGATCCGTATCCGCAGTTCTTCCGAAAAAGGACGCTACTACGCTCTTCAGACACTGGCGCAGTTGTCCTCTGCTCATGAAGGGGAGATCCCCTGCTGCCGTATAGAGGATGCTCCGCTTTTTCCAAATCGCGCGGTCATGCTGGATATCAGCCGGGGGCGAGTCTATAAGATGGACTATCTGAAGAGCATGATAAGGCGGTTCGCCCGGCTTAAATACAATCAGCTGCAGCTCTACATGGAGCACAGCTTTGCCTATAAAGGGCATGAAACAGTCTGGAAGAATGCCTCTCCCTATACTGCCGAAGAAATCATTGAAATAGACTCCTACTGCCGTGAACGGGGAATCGAACTGGTGCCCAATCAGAACTCCTTCGGCCATATGGAACGCTGGTTCCGTCATCCCGCCTATCATCATCTGGCGGAGGCTCCCGGGGGATTCACCGATGCATGGGGAGTCTTTCGTCCCGAATCTTCGGTCCTGTGGCCGGACAATCCGGAGAGTTTGAGTTTTATCCGGGGACTTTATGACCAGCTGTTGCCCTGTTTTGGAAGCCGTCAGCTCAATATCGGCTGTGATGAAACCTATGATCTCGGGAAGGGCCGCAGCAGGGAAGAGGCAGAAAAGCGGGGTGTGGAAGAACTTTATCTGGATTTTCTGCTAAAGCTCTACCGGGAGGCAAAAGGGCGGGGGTATACCGTTCTCTTCTGGGCCGATATTCTATTGAACCATCCCGAGCTGGTCTCTCGCATTCCCGGTGATCTGATTGCTGTGAACTGGGGTTACGAAGGGGATTGGCCCTTTGAGAAGGAAACCGCTGTTCTGGCTGACGCGGGACGGCCCTTCTATGTCTGCACGGGTACATCCAGTTGGAACTCTCTGGCCGGTCGCTGGGAGAACGCCCTTGAGAACATTCGAAACGGTGCGCTCTGGGCCGAAAAGAACGGCGCCGCCGGCTATATGGTGACCGACTGGGGTGATAACGGACACTGGCAGCAGCCGGTCTGCAGCTGGCCGGGTTTTCTCATGGCGGCCCAGGCGGCCTGGGGGGGAGCTGCGTCCATGGACCGCTATGACGAGGATGACTGGGTCATAGCCCTGGAGTCTATGGTATTCGAAAACCATGATGCGGCCCTGTTTCTTCGGAAGCTGGCTTCTCTCTACAAGGAGAATCCGGTAAAGCTGCATAACGGCTCTATCTTCAGTTATATTCTTTCAGATCCAGGCTATCCCTATATGCGGGACAGGTACAGGGAGTGCCGAAAGGCGGGAACGGGCAGAGCGGGAGCCGTACTGGAAGAGTGTGCCGGTCTGCTGGCAAGGATTCCCGATAACACCCCCTTCCGGGAGGAACTGGACGCCACGCTGATGCTTTGCCGCACGGGGCTCGTTTTTACGGAAGCCCTCTTTTCGACGGGAAGCTGTCTTCCCGAAGACCTGAGCGATGCCATGGCTCACTTGCTGAGGGATGTTCTTGAAAAACAGCTGCTCCGCTTCCGCAGCTCCTGGGCTCTGTCCAGCCGTCCCGGAGGATTGTCTGAAAGTGCTGCAAAGCTCGAGGCCTGGCTGAAGCGACTTTAGGCCTTCAGGCTGAAAAGTTTTAAAGCCGCATTGTTGTCCGTCCCCAGCGTTCCGTCCGGACAGATCCCGTTCGATCAGTCCAGCTGAGCGGGATCCTCATGGGGCATGATGCGGCGGTAGGGGCGGAAGTAGGTCTTGGGTGAATAGTCGTAAAGATCAGAAACCTTGGTCATATAGATGCACGCGTACTTCTCCACCTGCTCGGCGTAGCGGCTTTCGTCAAATCCCGCCCTGAGAATCTCGCCCCAGTAGGGGTTGAAGAACTCCTTGTAGCGCCGCAGGAGCGCCGAGATGCGGGCATTCAGATCATCCATCCTTTCAAAGAAAGGGGAGATGTTCTCACGGGGGATGGCCTCTCCCTCAAAACGGCGGGCATCCATGGAGTTGATCTTCCGCTCCAGAGTCAGTTTCTCAGCCATAAGAGAGTTGATCTCCTCCTGAACCGGACGGGCCTCCCTCAGGCCGCGGATTTCATCTTCCAGGTCTCCCAGGACAAGGGCCGTCCGCCAGCTGCAGGTCTTTTTAATAGAAACGACGTCGCCGTAGATATGGTCGCCCAGGTAAAGGATCTCGCTCCCCGAGTATCCCAGGTCGTCCTGAAGCTTGTGAAAGTTCCCCCCCTGGTAGATTCCCCTTTCCAGGGGAGACGTCCAGTTGCTCATCAGGCCCGAATCGGGGTCAATCTTAAGAAAACGGGCTTTCTGCTCGAAGAAGCGGGGCTTTTCCGCAAAGGTTATGACGATTTCAAACAGATCCTTCCAGCTTTCGTGTTTTTTGAGAAAGGGGTTCAGGGCGTAGTCCAGAAGCTCCCGGGTATAGTTGTAGTCCGAATTGGTGATGATCATCAGTTTTTTGCCGTAGTCCTTGTAGCGCTCCAGCATACCGGCCATACGGGGGTCTTTGATCACATAGCGGTCAAAGTCTTTTCGCAGTCTGGACTTGAGGCTGTCGTCCTGATGGAGGATGTCGATGGCCCTGTTTACATCGGCAGCCAGGTCGTGATAGGGGGGAAGCTGTTCTCCGTCGGCCTTCATCTGCACAAGCTGACTGAACAGTACGCCGTTGGAGATGGCAAAACTGGTATCCAGGCTCTGGAAGTCCGGATCTCTCAGGTCTATGGCCATCTCCTGATAGATCTGCTTCGTCTTGTGGAAATCCAGGGCTTCCAGGCCGTGGTAGGCGATCTTGACCTTGCCGTGGCGGCTTACCTGCAGGAGGTTGCCGTTTCTCATGTCGATTACCAGGCCGACAATGGCTCTCTGGAAGTCAAATTGGAGATCCGCCACCCTGTCGGGATAGTCCGGACGTTCTGACAGACGCCGGGCGGCCAGACGATGGGTCAGCTCTTCGAAGGCCTCGGTGTGATAGCGGACCAGGGTGTAGTCCATATCGAATCCTATGACTTTGATATTTTTCATATTCAGAACACGGTTGATAAATACGGGCATGCTTTCATCCTTTTAAATAAATAAGACGGGGGGATTCCTGGGACCCCCCGGATCGATCATATTCGCTTCCGAGATTCAGCTCCTGGATGTTTTCTCAACCAGGTAGTTGTAGACGGCATCCTGGCTTCTTATTACCTGTTCTCCCTCCGCCTTGGGCAGATACTCATTTTTCAGATCTTTGTCCAGTATACGGCCTTTGACGTTGTCGTTCCACTGTATATCGAAGATGCTCTTCAGTTCCTGCTTCAGGCTCTTGCGGTAGATCGGACAGGTTACCTCAATACGGCGGTCTATGTTTCTTCCCAGCCAGTCGGCCGAGCTTATATAGCACTGGTGATCTCCTCCGTTCCGGAAGATAAAAAAGCGGGCGTGCTCCAGGTACTGGTCCAGGATGCTGCGGGCCTGAATATTGCTGCTGAAGCCCTCGACTCCGGGGACCAGAGAGAAACGGCCGCGGATGATCATCTTGATCTTTACTCCCGCCTGGGAGGCCTCATAGAGCTTCTGGATGATTCCTTCATCGCTGAGATTGTTCAGTTTCAGACGTATGGACGCCTTTTCTCCCTGTTTGGCCCATTCAATCTCGTTATCGATCAAATCATAGATCCCCTTTCTCAGATCGTAGGGAGAGATCATCAGGTGTTTGGAGTGCCCATGGAGATAGTTGTTCTCAAAGAAGTCGAACAGAGCGTCCACTTCCTCCAGGATCTGCTTGTGGGCTGTCAGGATAAAACAGTCGGTGTACAGCCTTGCGGTATCCTCGTTCAGGTTTCCCGTGCCTATGCCTCCGTAGCGTACAGTCTTTCCCTTCTCTCTGCGGCTGATCAGAAGCAGTTTGGAGTGGACTTTCAGGCCTTCCACGCCGAAGATCACCTTGACCCCGTTCTCCTTGAGGACATTGGCCCAGTAGATATTGTTCTCCTCATCGAAACGGGCCTTCAGTTCCAGAATAACCAGAACCTCCTTTCTGTTCTTGCGGGCGTTGATCAGGGCATTGACCACCGATGAGAACTCGGCCACCCGGTAGAGGGTGACCTTGATGCTCTCTACATGGGGGTCGATGGAGGCCTCTCTGAGCAGGTCAATCACCGTATCGAAGGAGTGATAGGGAAAGTAGAGGAGGGTGTCCTTCTTCTTGATGGCGGGAAAAATCCTGACTCCCCTGGGGAGATGACGGTGTTTCAGGGGCGTATGGCTTTCGCAGGTGGGAAGCCCCGTCAGTCTGGGAAACTTCATAAAGTCGCTGAAGTTGTGATAGCGCCCCCCTGCGGTGATGGTGTCGTATTTCTTAAACTTCATCTTACGGATAAACATCTCCAGAAGATCTTCGTCCATGTGGTGATCATAGAGAAACCAGACCACGTCTCCCAGGCGGCGGTTCTGTACGCTCTGGTTTATCTTGTTCAGGTAGCTTACGCTGATGTCATCCTCATCGATATCCAGTTCCGAATCACGGACGACCTTGAAATTCCATGCCCTGAAGCAGTCGTACTGACTGTCCCGGAAGATGGAAGGGAGTCCGATTCTTACCACTTCATCGATAAGGATGATATTCTGATTCGTACCTTTGTCGTTGGGGAGTTTGATGAAGCGGGGCAGTACCTTCGTCGGTATCTCCACGATGCTGTAACGGGGCTTTTCCTCAGGTTTGCACTCTTTTTTCATCTCAACGGCCAGGTAGAGCGTCTTGTCTTTCAGTTCGGGAAGCCTGTAGCGCATATCCACGATCATGGGGAAGATCTTATGGCGGACCTCCGACTCGAAATAGCTCTTGACGTAGGCCACCTGTTTTTCATTCAGATGGTGTTCATCCAGAATATAGATTCCCTGCTCTTCCATCTCCTTGTAGAGCTCTATCATGATGCCGTTGAACTGCTCTCTCTGTTTCTTGACCTCTCTCTGTATGGTTTTCAGAGCCTCATGAGGGTCTTCGTGAAGGAGCCGGGCACCCGTCTTTCCCATCTGGCAGAGTCTGCGGTTCATGGCCACCCGGACACGGAAAAATTCATCCAGGTTGGAGGAGTAGATCCCCAGGAATTTCATCCTCTCTCCCAGGGGGTTTCTTTTATCTTCCGCTTCCTGCAGAACGCGGGCGTTGAAGGAGAGCCAGCTCACTTCCTTGTTGAAAAAGGGATAAGATCTTTTTAATTCTTCCATGACGGGTTCCTAAATAGTAAGACTTTCTGAATCAGGTTTTAAATTTGTCAGGCAGCATGTCGCCGAAACAGGTGTCTATGGAGCGGGCATGCTCGATCAGGGGATGGTCGGCGGGTACCATTTTGGTCTTTCCCGCTACATCCGCCAGGTCTATATCCTGCAGCCTGTAGCCCGAATATCCGGCCATCCTGCCGAAATGTCCTTCCGCCGCCATTCCGGCCGCATAGGCGCCCAGTTCGGTGGCAATGATTCTATCCCGGGGAGAGGGGCTTCCTCCCCTCTGTATATAGCCCAGTATGGTTTCCCTTGTTTCGATTCCTGTCAATTTCTGAATCAGCTTGGCAACCGCGGGGCCGGCTGTGCGCTTTTTACTCTCTTTACCGGGGATTTTCACGCCCTCGGCGGTAACGACGATGGAGTAGGGCTTCCCTTCATCGGCCCGGCGCAGCAGGTACTCCTTGAGGATCCGGGGCTCCCAGTCTATTTCGGGGAGGAGGATGACATCTCCGCCTCCGGCCACTCCTGAAAAGAGGGTCAGCCAACCCGTATGATGACCCATGACCTCAACCACCATGATTCTCTTATGGGAGTTGGCTGTCGTGTGCATCCTGTCTATGGCTTCCGTGGCGATGTTGGTTGCCGTATCGAATCCGAAGGTCAGATCTGTTCCCCAGACATCGTTGTCAATGGTCTTGGGTATGCCTATGACATTCAGTCCCAGCTCCTGAAGCTTACCGGCGGTTTTCATTGTACCGTTTCCGCCAATGCAGATCAGGGCGTCCAGACTCAGCTTACGGCAGGTATCAAGGATGCGGTCGGGTTTGCTTTTGATAAACTCATCGTACTCACTGTGCTTGAAGGGTTTCTCACGGGAGGTGCCCAGAATTGTTCCTCCCAGAGTCAGTATGCCTGAAAGAGACTTTTCATCCAGCTTTCTGTACTCTCCGTTTATCAGACCCAGATAACCTGAAGAGAATCCGTAGACATCCATCCCGTATTTCATGATGGCCGTTTTACCGACGCCCCTGATGGCGGCGTTCAGACCGGGACAGTCGCCTCCGGCCGTAAGAATTCCGATGTTCTTGATTTTTTTTGCCATAATATTTCCTATCATCCTAAGTATAGGATGTTAGAAAATAGTTAGCAATTCATTTATAGAGCTCGCCATACGACGGGTTCAGTCGAGGGCGAAGGTCCTGTTGCGACTCTCTTCGAAGCGGGCCTGTGCCAGACTGATCATTTCATCCAGAAGCTCTGAGTAGGGAAGTCCTCCGGCATCGCACATCATGGGGAACATGCTGATGCTGGTAAATCCCGGTATGGTGTTTATCTCGTTGAGGAAGAACTCCCCAGAATCCTTATTCATAAAGAAATCCACACGGGACATGCCGCAGCATCCCAGAGCCTTGTAGGCTTTGACCGCCGTCTCCATAATTCCGGCGGCCGCGTCCCTGCTCAGATCGGCGGGAATGATAAGGGCCGCCCCGTCGGGATCGATGTACTTTGCTTCATAGTCGTAAAACTCATGGCTGGGGCTTAACTCTCCCGGGGGAAAAGCCCTGGGGATGGCATTGCCCAGGACGGAGCACTCCACTTCCCTGGCATTCACAGCAGGTTCTATAAGAATTTTAGTGTCAAAACGGAAGGCCTGTTCAGCCGCACTCTGCAGAGATTTCTCATCCTCGACCCGTGAAACTCCCACAGAGGAGCCGCACTGGGAGGGTTTGATAAACATGGGGAATCCGAACTCCCTGTCAAGTTGCGCGGTCAGAGCACTCCATGAAAAAGAGCTCTCCTCACATTCCGTTTTTCTGAGGCTGCGGAAGGGGACGACCGGCAGGCCGTGGTGCTGCCAGATAATTTTGGCTACATCCTTGTCCATACTGAGATAACTGCTCCCCGTATCGGCGCCGGCATAGGGGAGATCGGCCTGTTCCAGAAGCCCCTGAAGGGTTCCGTCCTCACCGAATGTCCCGTGCAGAATGGGAAGGACCACATCAACCGCAATGGGGCCGGTATAGGAACTCAAGCCTTTGCCGGGAACGATGCTGATCATGTGCTGGGAATCTTCTTCGATATCCAGAATGTCCGTAGAGGCCGTGGGGGGGGACTGGAGATACCAGACCCCCTGTCTGCTGATGCCTATAAGATGAACATAGTATTTTTCTTTATCCAGATGTTTGTAAACTGAGGCCGCCGAGCGCAGGGAGACCTCATGTTCCCCCGAACGCCCGCCGTATAGAAGAGCTACGGATGTTTTATTCATGCCTCTAAGGATACATGATTAAGTGGGCCTTCTCAAGCCATCCCAGTCATGCTAATGTATAAGACTATAGAGAGAGGGGCGCTGGAGTTTGACAGGAATGTCCACACCCCCCCGGAATCCCGGAGGATTCATGAATATTTTCACTTATAATCCCCTTATCTTTTCCGCTTTTATGGGGATGCTGCTGGCTCAGATCTCCAAGGTCATACTGATACTGGTTCTTGAGCGCCGTCTCGCCATGGATCGCTTGACCGAGACAGGAGGAATGCCATCCTCTCATTCGGCCGCTGTAGCGGCTCTGGCCACGGCCATAGGTCTGGAATATGGGGTACAGAGTCCCTATTTCGCTTTAGCCATCGTCTTCGGCTCCATCGTCATCTATGACGCCACAGGCGTCAGAAGGGCCGCCGGAAGGCATGCGGAAATTCTTAACAGCCTTGTAACCGAAATGTCTCATCTTTTTGAGGAAGGAGACTCTCCGAAAGCTCTGAAAACTCTGCTCGGTCACACCTATCCTCAGGTTCTTATGGGGACCCTTATGGGAATACTCGTCGGCTATGCCTGCATGGGAAGGCTCGGGTTCTGAGTCTTTGGAACACTACCGCCTCTCTTGTCATGCCGGGGGCAGGCGTTAGGGAACCGGCAGCATAATAACAGCGTTGTAACAACATAAAAAAAAGAGGCTGACCCCTCAGGCAGTTTATACTGTCATGAAGGGAACAGCCTTTTTTTATGGATCGGAATGTCTTGCGTCAGTCCGCCTTATATCCTGCTCCTGCAAGAACTTCTATCAGCATTTTACGCTCATTCCAGGGACGGGGACCGTCTTCGTAGATGATGGAGCTTTCATGGCCCTTGCCCAGGGTCAGGATCATATCGCCTTCCTGCGCCAGTTCCACGGCTTTGGTCATACCTTCTTTCCGGTCGGGAATCAAAAAGAGGGTGTCATCCAGATCCTTGGATGTAATTCCTTCTGCAATATCATTCAGGATATCCATGGGGTCATCCCCTCTGGGATCCTCATCACTGAGTATGATAATGTCCCCGTAATCATCCGCAATCTCTCCCTGTTCGGAGCGTTTTTCAATATCCCTTTCTCCCGCCGAACCGAAAAGAAGAATCAGACGGCCTTTTACGTCACTGCGGACCAGGGGGAGGAGCTTTTCAAAGGAACCGGGAGTGTGAGCATAGTCCACCATGACCGAGAAGGGCATATCTCCCGTAAGAGGCGCCATCCTTCCGTCGACGCCGACCAGCCTGGGCAGGTGTTCGGTCATCTCCAGAACATCCTCCTCCAGCAGCTCGGATACGGTGAGCAGGGCGGCCATGGCATTTTCTACATTGAAGAGACCGGGCATATTCAGGCGGGTATTGTTTTTACCGTTGGGAACATGGAGAGAGAAGGCGATTCCCCTGTCATCGCTCTTATAGTCGCTGCACCACAGATCGGCATCTTTATCCTTCAGGCTGTAGAGGAACACCGGTTTCTCTCCCACCGCATCCATATAGATCTCGGACCATTGATCGTCGCTGTTGACCACGCCGAAGGCGTCATCCGACCGGGCTTCGGCAATCATCTTGAAAAGATTGGCTTTGTCCAGTCTGTACTGTTCAACGGTACCGTGAAACTCCAGATGCTCATGGGTTACATTGGTCAGCACCGCCGCATCGAACTGAACATCCGCCAGACGGGCATTTTTCTCCGACAGACCGTGGCTTGTGGCTTCCAGAACGGCATACTCCATGCCGTTGTCGGCCATCTCCCGCAGCATCCTGTGGATGATGTTGGCCTCGGGGGTGGACTGCCGGTAGGGATTGGAGCTGGGGCTGTCCCCGCTCTGGTACTGAACGGTGGAGAGAAAACCGGCCTTTTTTCCTTCCATCTGCAGCAGCTGATGAATAAAGGAGACGGTCGTACTTTTTCCATCCGTACCGGTGACGCCGATGACCTTCATCTTGCGGGAAGGATGGTCGTAGAATGCCGCCGAAGCGGGAGAAAGGGCGGCGCGGCTGTTTTTGACTCTGATATAGGAAACGCCCTCAATATACTGATCAGGGTCCTGAGAATGAACGATGCCGGCAGCTCCCTGCTGAACGGCCTGATCTATAAATTTATGTCCATCTGTATGGATCCCCTCAAGGGCAAAGAAGAGGGAACCCTTTTTTACCTGTCTTGAATCATATTCCAGAGAGCTGATCTCACAGTTCAGATCTCCCCTGCTGTCCAGGGTGGGAATATCCTTGAATATGTCTTGCATTGTCTTCATAGGATCATCGTATCAGCAGGGGGGGCGCATTTCAAGTAAAACCTTTATGAAAGGGATGCGGTAATGGAAACGGCGGCCTTCAGTCCATCCGAAGCGGAGCTGATTATCCCTCCTGACCAGCCGGAGGCTTCCCCGCAGATAAAAAGATTCTCCATCCCCTGAGTCCGGCCGCTGTCCCTGTCCCTGAGGACCTGAACGGGAGAGGAGGTTTTGCTTTCCAGACCCAGAATCTGGCCGCCGTCCCATCCCGGAAGACGGCGGCAGAGGTCCTTAAGCCCCTCCCTCAGGGCCGTTGTGGCCTCCGGCGGCAGCAGGGAGCCCGGGTCGGCCGGGATAAGTCCCAGAGGATAGGAGCTGGGCAGAAGCTCTTCCCCGTTTTTTTCTTCAATAAAGTCGGCGATCCTTATGGCCGGGGCCCTGTAACTCTCACCGGCTTCTCTGTAGAATCTCTCCTCAAGCCTCTCCAGCCAGTCCAGGCTGAAAAGGGCGTTTCCGTCTCTGTTGCCTGTCAGCTCGGGACTGATCCCGGCTACAATAGCGGCATTGGCGAAATTCCCGTCCCTGTTGTATAGGCTCATGCCGTTGACAATATTACGCTCCGGAAAAGGAGCGGCGGGAACGACTTTTCCCCCCGGACACATGCAAAAGCTGTAGACCGGAATATCGGATGCCGCCGATGTCAGCCTGTACTCGGCCGCCTTGACGCCGGGAAGGGCGGGCCTGCCCCACTGTATGCGGTTGATCAGCTCCTGAGGATGTTCCATCCGGAATCCCAGGGCGAAATTTTTCGCTCTGTAGGGAATGCCCCGGTCAATATACATTCGAAGGCTGTCCAGGGCCGAATGCCCGGTGGCCAGAATAAAATAGTCCGCTTCAAAATCCCCTTTATCCGTGACTGCCGCCCTGAGAGCTCCTTTCTGTATATCAAGGTCTTTCAGAAGTGTGTCAAAGTGAATCTCTCCCCCCTCATCGAGAAAGGAGCGTCTCATGCTCTCTGCTATGGGGATAAGCCTGTCACTTCCTATATGGGGATGGGCCAGGTAGAGAATCTCCTCCGGAGCGCCGTGTTTTACGAACTCGCTGAGAATATAGTGTCTTTCCTGTTTTATATGCTTGCTTCGGGATGTGAGCTTTCCGTCGGAAAAGGTACCGGCACCGCCTTCTCCGAAGCTGTAATTCCCGCGTCCCGCAGGGATGCCCGTCGTTTCAAAGTCCTGGATATCCCTTTGCCTGGCTCTCACTTCGGGGCCTCGTTCCAGCAGGGTCACTTGAAGCCCGGCCTTCTGCAGATAGAGGGCGGAGAATATGCCCGCCGGACCCGAACCGGCGATCAGAACCCTGCGGCGGCTCCTGATTCGGGGAATCTGCAGAGCGGGGAGATCCGAGGGGCCGCCGTCGGGAAGGGAAGGGGATTCTATGCGGAGCCTGATCTGCCAGCGGATTCGGTCCTTCCGGCGGCTGTCCAGACTTTTTCTTATGATTTTCCAGGATGCGTTTTTCAGACCTGTCTCAGTACGGACGATCCTGTCCAGATCACCGGGTTTATAGTCGGTTTTTACTTTGATATTGATCTCTGTTCTGCCCATTTTTCCATCTTAAAGAGCCCTCTCTGTCAGCACAAGAGGGAGGCATCAGGAAAAAACAGAACTTGACAAGCTAAACATCCTTTATTATTTATTTACCCAAGGTCTTGACATTTTATACCTTTTTGGAGGCATTTTTGGCTGCTACAAAGAAGCTTTTGATCGTGGAGAGCCCCGCAAAAGCAAAAACAATTAAAAAAATTCTCGGTAAGGATTTTACCGTAAAAGCCTCTGTGGGGCATATCCGCGACCTTAAAAGCAGCGGACGCGGAAAGAAAGCGCTGGGGATCGACCTGGAGCATGACTATAAACCCGATTACACCATCATTAAAGGTAAGGAAAAGACCGTTCAGGAGCTTAAGGATGCCGCGGCAAAGGCGGATGAAGTCTACCTGGCTCCCGACCCCGACCGTGAGGGAGAAGCCATCGCCTGGCATCTGAAAGAAGCCCTCGGGCTCAAGGATGAGGACGCTCACCGGGTGACCTATTCGGCCATTACCAAACGGGCCGTACTGCAGGCTCTGGAGAATCCCCGGGAGATCGATATGGACCGGGTCAACGCCCAGCAGGGACGACGGGTCCTGGATCGTCTTGTGGGGTTCAGCCTCTCTCCCTTCCTCTGGAAGAAGGTGGCCAAGAACCTGAGTGCCGGACGTGTCCAGTCGGTAGCCGTCAGAATCGTGGTGGAGAGGGAGCGGGAAATAAAAGCCTTCGTTCCCGAAGAGTACTGGAAGATCAAGGCGCTTGTTTCTCCACCTGAAAAGAAGAAAGACGCCTTTGAGGCGGCTCTTGTTCGCTGGCAGGGAAAGAAATTCGAGCTGGGTAACCCCGCCGCCTCCACGGAAGAGTCATCCGCAGTGGTGGCTGAGCATGTAAGATCCCATGATCTTATGATCGCCGGAATTGAAACCAGAGAGGCCAAGGGAAGGCCCAGTCCTCCCTATATCACCTCTACACTGCAGCAGGCGGCCAGTACCTATCTTAACTATGGAACCACAAAGACCATGAGCGTGGCCCAGAAACTCTATGAAGGTATGGAGATAGAAGGGACTACCCAGGGACTTATCACCTATATGAGAACCGACTCCACACGGATTGCCCCTGAGGCGATCGATGAGGTGCGCGGCTATATCGAGGCCAACTTCGATAAGGAGTATCTCCCCGAAAAGCCTCAGAACTACGCGACAGGCAAGAACGCCCAGGATGCCCACGAAGCGATCCGACCCAGTTCTGTGGAGCTGACTCCCGAGAAGGTAAAACCCTATCTGACCCGGGACCAGTACCGCCTTTACGAACTGATATGGCGACGCTTCGTGGCCTCTCAGATGCCCCCGGCCCGCTACGATATTACCACTGTAACCATAGCTGCCGGCGAGGCGGAACTGGAAGCCAAGGGAAGAATCGTCCGCTTTCCCGGACACACCGTTCTCGTCTCTGAAAGCGACAGGAAGAAGGAGGCCGGCAAGTATCAGGACCTTCCCGATGTGAAAGCCCAGGACCCTCTGGATCTGGATAATCTGGATGTCACCCAGAACTTTACAAAGCCCCCCTCCCGTTACTCCGAGGCTTCCCTTGTCAAGGCTCTGGAGAAAGAGGGAATCGGACGTCCTTCCACCTATGCTCCCATTATCAAGACCATCAGCGACCGCGGCTATGTCCGTCTTGAAAACCGGGCCTTCCACGCCACCGAGCTGGGAATGGCGGTCAACGATATTCTTGTGAGAAACTTCGAGGACATTATGGATCTGAAGTTTACCGCCGGTATGGAAAACGGTCTGGATGACGTAGAGCAGGGCAAGACAGACTGGGTCGCTCTGATCGATAATTTTTACAAACCCTTCGATGAGAAGCTGGAGAAAGCCCTCAAGGATGCCGAGGCCCTCAAGGGCCGCCCCTGGGACGGGGAAGAGAGCTGTCCCCTCTGCGGCAGCTCTCTTGTGGTCCGCTACTCTGTGAACGGAGCGTTCCTGGGCTGTTCCACCTACCCCGAATGCAAGGGGCTTATTCCCATGCCCGGTGAAAAATCCGAAGAGGAAGGGGCGGAACCCGCAGAAACGGTGGCCTGTCCCGAGTGCGGCAGCAATATGGTTCTGAAAAAGTCCCGTTACGGCAAAGAGTTCCTTGCCTGTTCCAAATATCCCGAATGCAAGACCACCATGAGCGTGGACAAGGAGGGAAAGCCGGTCGAGCTTCCCAAGATTGAGAGGGACTGTGACGAGTGCGGCAAACCCATGGAAGTCAAAATGGGCCGCCGGGGTCCCTTTCTGGCCTGTACGGGATACCCCGACTGCAAGAATACCATGCCCATCGACAAGGACGGTAATGTGATTATCCTTCCCAAGGTGGAAGGAGAGGTCTGTGAGAAGTGCGGCAAGCCCATGGAAGTCAAAATGGGCCGCCGGGGTCCCTTTCTGGCCTGTACGGGATTTCCCAAATGCCGTAACGCCAAACCCCTGCCCGGAGAGGAAAAGCCCTCTTCGAAAAAGAAGACCGATGAAAAGTCTGATAAGGAAAAGGGCGGCGAGGGCAAATCTTAAAAAGAGATGAACTTTAATTTTCCTGTAGATCCTGAGGGTCTACAGGTTTTTTTTAGCCTTTACTTCCCGGTCGGGAATCCTTATCTTAAATATACCGGAGTACTTTCCGGACTAGGTCTGTCATAATTCGCTGACGGACGGGAGATTTAAATGAGTAAAGAACCTGATGACAATAAACTGGATGCCCAGGGGAAAAACAATAATAATAACGACGACTGGCGCAAGAAGTTCCAGGAAGAGCTGAAACCGGAGAATATGGAAAAACGGATCAAAAAATTCCGCAATGGAAAGTACCGGTTCTCCTTCTGGTACTTTCTTCTTGTTATCGTCGTACTGGCCGTATTGAACTTTCTTTTTCTGAAAGCCCCTGATGAGGTCATTGAATTCTCAGTTTTTAAAGAGAAGGTGGAACAGGGAGAGATCCGCAGGGTGAAGATGACGCCGTCCTACTACTACGGAATGACCTACACCTCCGGTGAGTATACGGAGCAGATGATGGACTCTCTTACCCAGAGACTGCAGGGCGGCAGCTCTTCCACGGTACAGGGTAATGTCTACAAGACCGTTCCCATCAATGATCCCACCTTCGTTCCTCTTATGGAAGAGAGGGAAGTGGAGTACTTTGCGGAACAGGAGAAGCGGAACTATTTTCTTGAGATCCTTCTGAGCTGGGTCGTGCCCCTGCTTTTCCTCTTTTTTATCTGGCGTATGATTTTCAAGCGCATGGGAAATATGGGCGGTTCCAATGTGATGAGCTTCGGGCAGAACAACTCCAAGATCGTCGCAGAGGAAGATCTCAATACCCGTTTCAAGGACGTGGCCGGCTGTGAGGAGTCCAAAGATGAACTTGTGGAGGTCGTGGATTTCCTGAAAACCCCCGACAAGTATACCTCCATCGGAGGGAAGATCCCCAAGGGCGTTCTGCTGGTAGGCCCTCCGGGAACCGGTAAAACTCTGATGGCCCGGGCGGTGGCCGGTGAGGCGGGAGTGACCTTTTTCCGTATGAGCGGAGCCGACTTTGTGGAAATGTTTGTCGGTGTGGGTGCCGCCCGTGTACGAGACCTCTTTAAGCAGGCCCGTGAAAAAGCTCCCTGTATCATCTTTATCGATGAGCTGGATGCCATTGGTAAGAGCCGGGCGGGGGCTATCAGTACCAATGACGAACGAGAACAGACTCTGAACCAGCTGCTGGTTGAGATGGATGGATTCGACTCCACTTCCGGCGTTATCATTCTGGCCGCCACCAACAGACCCGAAGTTCTGGACCCCGCTCTCTTGAGACCGGGAAGATTTGACCGTCAGGTTCTGGTCGACAAGCCGGATCTCCTGGGGCGTGAAGCTATTTTGAAGATTCACTCTTCCGAGGTTAAGCTGGGAGACGATGTGGATCTGAAGGACGTAGCCAAGGCCACTCCCGGATTCGTAGGAGCGGATCTGGCCAATATTATTAACGAAGCGGCGTTGCTGGCCGTTCGGGGCGGAAGAACCGAGGTGTCCCGGGGCGACCTGGATGAGGCTATTGAGAAAACCATTGCGGGACTGGAGAAGAAAAACCGGCTGATCAACCCCCGGGAGAGAGAGATCGTGGCCTATCACGAGACGGGGCACGCCCTTGTGGCCGCTTTTACCCCCGATGCGGATCCGGTTCAGAAGATCTCCATCGTTCCCAGAGGCATGGGGGCTCTCGGGTATACCCTGCAGACACCCACGGAGGACCGCTTCCTTATGACCCAGGAGGAGCTTATCGGCAGGATCGATATCCTTCTGGGAGGGCGGGCCGCCGAGCAGATCGTGTTCGGTAAAATCTCCACCGGGGCTTCCAATGACATCATGAAGTCAAGCGATATAGCCCGGAATATGATTACCGAGTACGGTATGAGCGAGAAATTCCGCAATGTGACCCTTACCAAACGGAACGGCGGTTATCTGGAGGGCGGAGCAGCTCAGAAGGAGTACTCCGAAATGACCCAGCAGTACATCGACGAGGAGATCTCCCGTCTGATGGAGGAACGTTATTCCCATGTCCTTGCTCTTCTGACAAAGCACAGAGACCTTCTTGAAGCCGTGACCGATCATCTGATGGACGAAGAGGTCGTCTCTACCGAGGAGTTTATGAGCTTTATCGAGAAGGATGAGAAAGGGGCCGAGGAGCTGGCCGCACGTAAAGAGAAAGATATGAAGATTTCTGAGCGTGCCGCCGAAAAGGGACAGAAGCGAAATGACGCCATTATCGCCCGGAACAAAGCGCGGGAGCTGGCGGAGAAGAACGAGCCTCCCACGGTTAAGCCCGAGCATACCAAAGAGAGCCCCTTTTCCAGAGAGGTTCCTCTGACCATGGAGACTCCTGAAGATTCCGATAACAAAGAGTCGTAAGAGCCTGTCCATAAGGCTGAATAGAGACGGATTCGCAAACGAATCCGTCTTTTTTTTTAACAGAAGCTATCCTATACTGTTAGTATGACTGTGCATCATCTGTCACTGGAGAATTAATGGACAACGATATCTGGAAGGTATTCAGCGAAGAAACTCAGGAGCTGTGTGACGACCTGGAGCAATCTATTCTGGAATATGAGAAGGGAAGGCGATCCGAAAATCTTCATAAAGCCTATCAGCATTGTCATACGATCAAGGGCAGCCTTGCTATCGTCGGTTTTGAGACGCTGGAATCTGTTGTTCACAGGACGGAAGATCTCTTTCATGAATGCCGTACAAAGCCCTATACAAGAGTCTCCGAATTCGTCCATATCGTTCTTTTTGTGACGGATCTGGTCCGACAGGCCATCCTTATGGAGAGCGAGACCTTCCTGGATGAAGAGACCGTTGATGATTTTACCGGCCGCCTGGATGTGGACTTTTATGAAGCGGTAGATGAGGAGGCTCTGCCCCATGAAGCGGAGTTGGTCGTAAGAAAAGAGTCGGAACGAAGCTTTCTCCGTATTGACTCGGGACGTCTGGACGAGCTTATGGATCTTACGGGGGAGCTGCTGACCGTAGGAGATTCCTTTCGGCAGATGGCGGCGGACAGTGGCAGCGGCGAGTTTGTCAACAAAACCTCCCTTCTTCTGAATCTGATAGAACAGCTCAGTGAAAAAACTCTGATGATGAGGATGATCCCTCTCTCCTCCGTGATGAATCGCTTCAAGAGGACGGTCCATGATCTTGCGAAGGAGACGGGCAAACAGCTGGTTCTGGAAATCAGCGGTGAGCGGACCGAAATGGACAAGACTATCGCCGAAAAAATTGTCGAACCTATGATCCATCTTATAAAGAATTGTGTGGATCACGGCATTGGGACGGCTGAGGAAAGGGCCGCTCTGGGCAAAGAGCCGGAAGGTCGGATTTCCATTGCCGCCAGGCAGGAGAGTGATTCCATTATCATCACGATTGAAGATGACGGAAACGGCCTGGACTACGATAACATCCTGAGCAGAGCCAGGAGTATGCCGGACTGGAATGGAAGTGAGCTGGAGGAAGATCTGGCGGCGCTGATCTTCGAACCCGGCTTTTCGACGGCCCGGGAGTTGTCGACCATCAGCGGCAGAGGCATGGGGATGTCCGCCGTCAGGGACAGCATTACCGCCCTCAGGGGGAGTCTGCGTGTCCTTTCTGAAAAAGGTGAAGGTATACGATTCGAGATGAGTTTCCCCCTCTCTCTGGCTCTGGTCGACGGCCTTCTGATCATGATGGAGGAGAACTACTATATCATCCCCTCCGATCTTGTTCTGGAGTGCCTCGCTCTGGAGCCAGGCCAGGTGGATTCATCCATGACCACCGCATCCATAACCTGGAACGGATCGGTGCTGCCACTGCTGAATCTTAAAAGAATCATGGCGATGGAAGGGGAGGCGCTGAACGTTGTGGTGGTCCGCACCCGGAACGGCAGCAGCGTAGGGCTCATCTGCGACACCATCGTAAATACGATTCAAACCGTGGTAAAACCCCTTTCGGGACTCTTTAAAAACGAGTCATGGCTGCAGGGCAGCTCTGTTCTGGGATCAGGCGAACCTGTACTTATTCTGAATGTGGACGGGTTACTCGACAGGTTCAGAGTATAGGACGACTCTGTTTTTCCCCTCGTCCTTTGCCTGATAGAGTGCCTGGTCGGCATTGTTGATAAGCCGGTTCAGATCTTTCGTCATATCACTGCTGCCAAGACCGCAACTGAGGGTCACGCGATGTCTCCGTCCTTCGAAAACAAACTGGTGAGCTTCGACTGTATGTCTGATCCTTTCTGCTGACTGATAGCCCGACTGACAATCTGTTTCGGGCAGTAGAAAAAGAAACTCCTCTCCCCCCCATCGGCTGACCCTGTCGGTCGGACGAATGATGGAATGAAAAAGGCGGCCCAGTTCACTGAGGATGTAGTCTCCGCAGGCATGCCCATAGCTATCGTTGAATTTTTTGAAATTATCGATATCCGAGAGTACAAGGGAAAAGCTGGTGTTGTAACGTTTTTTGCGTTCTTCCTCTTTTGAGATATACTCCATCATGGATCTCCGATTGGCCAGTCCCGTCAGGGGGTCGGTGCTTGCCGCCTTCTGCAGCTCATTGTTCACCGTTTTCAATTCGTCAACCAATTGGAGAACCTGATCCTTCACCTCCTTGTTGATTTGAAGCTGCGAGATCAGTCCGCTGATATCCTGAAGGGAGAAAACGGCGCAGTACGCGCCCTCTCTGTCGGGGATCGAGGAGCGGACAACCTGGCTTTGAAGGCATAGAGACTGATTTCCCTCTTCGAATTTGAAGAGCTTCTTGTGAAGCTGATACGAAAATACGGCGGTTGTCCCGTCGTCAAATACCTGATCGACCATCAGGCGATACAGTTTCTTTTTCATAGTAGGAAAGATCGATTCCAGCTCTTTTCCGACCGCTTTTTCGGCGGGAATGGAGCTCCAGAACTCCAGAAGTTTGTTCCAGAAGATGATTTTGTGCTCTCTGTCTATGCAAAAGACCCCCTGAGAAAGGGTATCCAGAATGCGGAATCCGTTTGTCATAAGTCTTCCAGGTAGTCGTCGATCAGCTTCGTCAGATTCTCCAGCGACTCCAGTGAGAAGAGAAGGGCAATAT
Organism: Oceanispirochaeta sp.; assembly: GCA_963556075.3. Taxonomy (GTDB): domain Bacteria; phylum Spirochaetota; class Spirochaetia; order DSM-2461; family DSM-2461; genus Oceanispirochaeta. The sequence continues at coordinate 3,237,206 of CAUVYB020000002.1, forward strand.
CCCCTTCCACACTGACAGACTCGGCGGTGAAACGTGTATTCGCCAGCAGAATCAGGTCCGTATCGCTGTCATGGCTGGGGGGGATGTTGTTCCTGAACTCATTTTCATAAATGGGAAGTGTGAAGTCGAAGTGAATGTTCAGGAAATTGGATATGGTACCCATAATAGAGTTCAGGATGATATTTCCCAGTTCCGTGATAACCCCGATTTTTGTATCGTCGAAGTCTTCTCCCCCCTCTTCCTGAAGAAGAATGCTGCCCAGAGTCCGGGCGCTGCTGATGGGAAGAACCAGTTTACTCTCCCCCGACAGCTCTCCGTGGAACTGGAGGTCCACAATCGAAAGCTCCTGCTCCATATAGCGGGGCAGGTGCAGGGGCAGATCTTTGATCTGGATTTGCCTGAGAGAGGGGATATAGAGTCTGATGGGCGTTTCCAGCATCTCGCTGAGTATTTCCGAGCTTTTTCCTGCGCCCATGGTCATCAGCTCGACAAGAAAATCTATATGATCTTCATTGAGAATATTTTTCTCAATCATATAAAGCCGATTTCCTCCAGAGCCGATTTCAGAGTTTCTTCTTTGACAGGTTTGAATACAAATCCTGCGGCTCCCAGTTTTTTACAGATTTTCTGTGTGCTATCCTGAATGTCCGCCGTTATCATCACGACGGGAACGGTCGATCCCTTCTCTTTGAGCTCCTCCAGGGTTTCCACACCGTTTTTTCCGGGCATCAGAATATCCATCAGAATCAGAGAGATCTCTTCTTTATCAAGAATGCTGGAAACCTCTGCACCGTTGTCACACTCAAGAGTCTCATTCACTCCCAGCTTATTCAGTACTTTTTTCACACTGAGCCGCCCCAGTTTCGTATCATCTACGATAAGTACTTTTTTTTCAGACACATTCGCCATGGTTTCTCCTTGCCCGTTACCGATAACTGTTTTACATAAGTGATATGTAAAACAGTAATATATTTCCGTAAAAAAATCAAAACCATGGTCTGCGTCGTTTTGGTTATCCATGACAGTCCTGAGCATTGTTTTTTGACATATTGTTTTTATCTGTAGTAATATGATTATGTCAATTTTTTTGCCTCGGGAGGCTCTTATGAATTTTCACTGGACTTTTATACTGGATATGGGCATCATCTCCCTGGCTCTTCTGCTGGGAACCCTGATCCGATCCAAAATCCGATTTTTTCAGCGCTTCCTGATCCCCAATTCCCTGACTGCCGGTTTTATCCTTCTGATTTTTTACAACTGGATCGCCCCGGTCTGGAACTGGACCACCATTTCTCTTGAGAATATCGTTTATCATTTTCTCAACCTTTCCTTCATTGCCATGACTCTCAGAGTAGGGCGCAAGGTCAAGTCCGACCGCAGGGCCGTCTTTTCCATGGCGACGGCCCTGGTCGCCCAGTACGGGCTTCAGTGTTTTCTGGGAACCATTCTGACACTCCTTATGATCTTTACTGTCTTTCCCGGGCTGTTTCCCGGCTTCGGACTATTCGCCACTTTAGGATTTTCTCTGGGCCCCGGTCAGGCATTCGCCATCGGCAGCGGCTGGGAGGATATGGGATTTGACGGTCTGGCATCAGTGGGACTCACCTTCGGGGCTCTGGGGTTTTTGCTGGCCTGCTTCGGTGGCATCTTCCTGATCAATTTCGGGCTGAAAAAAAAGTGGATCTATCCTGAGCATGTGGAGGGCCTTGAAAAGACCACGATCCGTGCCGGCGTTGTCAAAAGAGGAGAGATCCCTCCTGCGGGGGATGCCGTTTCAGACAGAACCTCCTCGGAGGCCATAGATCCACTCTCCTTTACCTCCGCCCTGGTTCTGGGCACATACCTGCTCAGCTACCTGCTTTTGAGAGTGCTCACCTGGCTTTTGACCATGATCGGTCCTCTGGGTACGGAGCTTGCCGTCAACCTCTGGGGGATTATGTTTATCTTCTCTGCGGTTACTGCCATGCTTGTCAAGGCCGTACTCAAGCTCCTGCATACGGAGTTTATTGTGGACGATCAGAGACTGACTCGTCTGGCAGGCTTTTCTGTGGATTTTATGGTTGCCTCCTCCGTGGGAGCCATCTCCATAGCCGTATTGAGAAGCTACTGGATACCCATTCTTGTTATTGCGGGCATCGTCGGATTTGTCACCATCGTAACCCATATCTGGCTTTCAAGCCGTATCTTTCAGGATCACAGTTTCTACCGGGCCATTCTTATTTACGGCTGTGTGACGGGAACCCTCCCTACGGGACTGGCCCTTCTGCGGATCATCGATCCCGAGTTCGAGACTCCCGCATCCAAGGATTATATGTATGCCTCAGGCATGGTTTTTCTGATGATCATCCCTCTTATCATAACCGCCAATATGCCTGCCTACGGAGCGCTCCGGGGGGCTCTGGGGCCAACCTATATCGTTCTGGGGATCTACGGCTTTTATGTGCTCCTCTGCCTGGTGCTCTACCTGGTCCTTTCGGGGCGGAACCGTTTCAACAGGCCCGCCGATCTCTGGCTGGCGCAGAAGCATCTGAAGCTGAAAAAATAGGAGTCCGGTTATCCTTTCTGACGAGGGAATCTCCGGTTCTGATCATCTAATGTCTGTCATCTTCAATAAGGATCTGTTTCATGAAAAAAAAACTCGGAGTTCTTCTCCTTTTATGTTCTCTGTTTTCTCTCTATGCCGAAGACTCTCAACCGCGTGTTTTCCTGCAGCCCCCCGCTTATGAGGAAGGAAGCTCGCAGCTGGCGTCCATCTCCTATACCGTGTTTGATACGGCGGGACTGATACTCAGTATGCTGGGTCAGTATGAACTTCAGCTGGAAAAGGACTCCCGTATTGAAGATCCCGCCGCCTATTGTCTTGAGAACGATGTGGATCGCTTTATCTCGGGCAACTGTTCCGTGAATGATGAGGGGGGCTATGATATCAGCCTCTCAGTCTACGACAGTGAGACCGACAGGATTGCGGTCCGCAGGGAAGAAACGGCCGATACGGCTCTGGACGTGTTCGATGCGGTGGACGCCCTTGTCATTCCCCTTCTGGAGGAACTCAGCGGCCGGCAGATTTCATTCGGTGCTCTTGTTCTTGAAAACAGGGGCGTTAGAGGAGATTTTCAGTTCTTTATGGACGGGATTGAGTATTCTCATGAAGAGGATGTATTGAATCGCATCATCTTCGGAACCCATATCGTTCGCATTGAACAGGAGAGGATGTACGGACGGCATGTCGTGAAGCGCAGCAGCGTGGATGTTATAAAAGACGGAATAAGCTCATTCGGCTTTGCTGTTACGGGAATACTGCCCCGGGAGGAACGTGAAATCTCGGCCATAGAGAAACTTATTGAAAAAAACTGGAATAGACGGAGTAAGCAGGACGCTGTGGATGCCTCCTTTGCCGAACTTCTTGTCATGCTGAAGGATGTGTCTTATTCGGATGCTATGGCTTCCCGCAAAGATAAAATCCTGGCCTGGCAGAAGGAGTGGGAGGCTTTTAAATACGAAAGAGAACAGGCCAGTCCCTATGAAAATCGTGACGGTCGTATGATCCTCTCTCTTGGCATGGATGTTCTGGGACTGGGAGTCTACGATCCCGACTCCTATAAAGAGTATAACAGCGGAGATCCTGTCGATTTTCATGTAAAAGGTCTCTTCTTTCTGCCCAAGCTGGATGTGCAGTACTTTCTCACAGACCGTCACGCCCTGTTAGCCGGGTTCGCCCTTTTGGGAGGAGATGGAAAAGTCAGCCCGGAAACTGTGGCGAACAGCGAGGGGGAAGCATCCGTTCTGGGAACAGGGGAAGGCGGAATTGAACTGACTCTGGGTTATGAGTACTACTTCAATAGATTGTTCGTCGGTATCAATGCCGAAGCCCGGGCTATCGATCTGACCTGGGATACGGCTTCGGATTCTGGGACTCTTGAACCGCCTGGCGGACAGAATGTGCTCGGCTTCTCCCTGGAACCCAAGGTGGGCATGCTTTTGAATCAAAAGGGCGATTATGTCTATAAGTTCTTTGTGAGCATAGGAAGCTCTTTTTATTCTCTGGAGGGAGAGGGGACATATTTTCAGCCTCTGGATAGCATACGCGTCGGGTTTTCTGCCGGTTACGGCGGATTCAGATTCTGAGGGTTCTTGCTCTTACCGGGAGCAGGGAGCAGGGAATAAAAAAACCGGAGCGCGGGGCTCCGGTTTTTTTATGCTTGTTCTCTATAAACAGCAGCCTTAACGGCCCGTTGAGTCGTAGAGATAGCGGAAGTAATCCATATCGGTGGTCAGGGTCTTGTTCAGGGAGGGCAGGGTGGTCTTGTAGGAGTCCATGGCTTTCCAGAAGTTATAGAAGTCCGCATCCCTTCCGAATACATCGGCGTAAATCCTGGTGGCTTCGGCGTCGGCCCTACCTTTGATCTCCTCTGATTCGGCATAGGCGCCTGAGAGGATGGACTTCTGCTCTCTTTCCAGCTTACCCATCCACTCGGCCTTCTGACCGTCTCCGTAGGAGCGGTAGGCTTCGGCGATCTGATTACGTTCTGTAATCATTCTGGCGTAGACGGACTGGGTCAGGTCGTCGGAGTATCGGATCTGCCGGACAACGACGTCGATCAGTTCGATACCGTACTGGGGTACGGTGATCCGGGCCCTTTCCAGAATCTGGTCGGAGACCTTCTCTCTCCCCATCTTGATCCGGGGGAAGGTGCTCTCGGTGGTAAAGGAGAAGTTGGGTCCGTCCCCCTCTTCGTCGGTCACCTTCTGGGCCGCCTGATCGGCACTGGCACTGTCGATGATCTGGTCGGAGCTTCTGACAGACTCGGCCAGGGGGTTCTGGGCGATTACGGTCCGTACCGCCGAGTCTATGACGTCGTCCAGACGGGCGTAGGCCTGATTCATGCTGGTCACCGATTCGTAGAACTTGGCGGGATCGCTGATCTTCCATCGTGCGGTGGTGTCCACCCAGATAAACTGGTTCTCACTGGTGGGGAGTCTCTGGGGTTCTCCGTCCCAGCTGAGAATACGCTTGGAGTAGCGTGAGATATTGTCCACAAAGGGAACCTTGAACTTCAGTCCGGCTTCGGTTTCGGTGTTGATGATCTTACCGAATCGGGTCACAATGGCCTGCTCACCCTCGGGAACGATGTAAAAGGGTCCGAGAAAACCGGCCAGGGCGACAAGGATCAGAAGGACAATTAAAAGTCTGATGGATTTGTTCACTGTACGCCTCCTGTGCTGTTCATGGATTTGAAAGGAACGAAGTTCTTCAGGTTTCTGTCCACAATGTCCACAGAGCTTCCCTTGCCGAAGACGGATTCTATCATTTCATAGTAGAGGCGGTCCCGGGTAATGGAGGGATTCTTTTCATACTCCTCGAGTACCGCGGAAAAACGAGCGGTGTCACCGTTGGCCTTGTTGACCCGTTCTGTGGCGTAACCTTCGGCGATCTGAATGATCTGTTTGGCTTCTCCGGTGGCTTTGGGGATCTCCCTGTTGTAGGCTTCCTTACCTTCGTTGATCAGGCGGTTCATATCCTGAATCGCTTTGTTGACGTCTTCAAAGGCGTCCTGAACCTCTCCCTCGGGAGGAACGATGTTCTGGAGTTTCACGGTGGTGATCTGAATACCCATACCGTAGGAGTCCATAATCCTCTGGGTCATCTGAAGGCCCGCATCTTCGATATTGGTACGTTCTGATCCGATCACATTCAGGATGGCTCTGTCCCCCACCAGCTGATTGATCACCGACTGGCTCACATCACGGATGGTCTTCTCCTTGTTGTTCACATTGAAAAGCCAGGCCTGGGGGTCGACGATCCTGTACTGGATAATCCAGGACACGTCAACAATGTTCAGGTCTCCTGTCAGCATGACTGATTCGCCGGAATAGTCCTTCTGTGAGTAGATGGTGGTGATGCCCGCACTGTCTGTACGGAATCCGAACTGCATGGTCTGTATGACCTTGGTGGGAACCTTATAGACCCTTTCCAGACCCAGGGGCAGTTTGTAGTTGAGACCGGGACCTGTGGTCCGGCTGTAGCGTCCCAGGGTCAGGACGACGGCTTCTTCGGTCTGGTCTACCATGTAGACTCCGCTCATAATGCTGAAGGCCACGATGATGACGATCAATATAGTCCAGATAAATTTAGGCTTTATATTGAAGTTGAAATTTCCCTTTTGAGGAGAAACATCTCTTTCAGGCATGGCTTACCTCCTTTGATAAGCTTGAAATAGTCGCAAGAATATCAGTGCAACCTGTCCTATAAAGGTAAAGAACCGCAGGCCTCGGGTCAAGGATTAAAAGATTAATGAAAGCGGAACATCCGGGATCGCATAATTAACTCCTCATAAGAGATATTCCGGCTTGACGGTTGCCCTCTGATTGATAGATAATACTACTGATATGATCAGTAGTCCTTGTAGTTGTAAAAGCAGAGCCGGGGAGGAAGGATGACATCGGTAAAGGATCAGGTTTATCAGAATATACTGGAGGGGATTGTCAGCAGCGAGTTCCCCCTGGATGAACTGCTTGCGGAGAAGAAACTTTGCGAACAGTTCGGAGTCAGCCGTTCTCCCGTCAGAGAGGCACTGGGAGAACTGACCCGTGAGGGAATTCTGAAAAGCATGCCCCGGGCGGGCTATCAGATCGTCAGAATCAGTGAAAAACAGATGCGCGATGCCTTTCAGATGCGTCTTTTGCTGGAGAGGGAAGGGCTGGATCAGGCCTGGGAGAGGCTGAACGACAGAAAAATCGCCTCATTGAAAGACATTGCCGGAGAATCGGAGCGTGTCCTTCATGAAGAGAGCGCCCGGTCCCTTATGCGGCGGCTGAAGCTGAACGATGAGTTTCACGTTATGCTCTGCTCTTTTTCGGGGAATGAGCTTCTGGGCAGCTATCTCGCCCAGACCATGAGGCTTCTGCACCGGGGGATGGCCCAGCATATGCTGGAAGAGTCCAGGATTCCCGAGACGGCCCATTCCATTCATCACCAGGTGGTGGAGGCTCTTGAAGAACGGAACCGGGAAAAGGCTCAACGCTTTCTGAAAGAAGATATCTATTCCATGGAAAAGGAAATCTGGGAGGTGATTGTATGAATCGCAGAGACTGGCCCCGTTATATAGAGCTGCTGCACAAAGAGGTGGTGCCCGCCCTGGGTTGTACCGAGCCCATCGCCGTCGCTCTGGCCGCCGCCCGGGCTTCCGAGGAGCTGGGCCGTGCACCCGATAAACTGGAGGTTTTGCTCAGCGGGAATGTGCTGAAAAACGGCATGGGCGTGGGCATCCCCGGTACCGGGCTGATCGGTCTTGAGATTGCCGCGGCCTGCGGTGCCATGGGAGGGGATTCAAAGCGGGAACTGGAGGTCCTGGAGGGCTTGACCGACGAGAGTCTGACAGCCGCGCGTTCCCTGGTGGACTCCGGCGCCGTTTCCGTCTCTCAGAAGAAGATCCCGGAAATCCTCTATATCGAAGTGATCGCATCAGAGGGTGAGGACAGGGTCAGGGTCATTATCCGCGAGCGGCATACGTTCATAACCCTGGTCTCCAGAAACGGAAAGGTTCTATATGAAAACAGTCCTTCAGTTCTGGAGGGTAATGAAGCAGAGAGTGAACCGGCAGTTTCCATGACCGAAAGGGATGTCTGGGATTTTGCCATGAAGGCTCCCCTTGAGGATCTGGACTTCATTATGGAAGCGGCCCGACTCAATACCCGGATTTCTGAAGAGGGGCTGAAAGGGGAGTACGGGCTTAAAGTCGGAAGTTCCATAGACAGGAACATCGCCCGGGGATTTCTGGAACCCGATCTGAGAAACGAGGCTGTCCGACGGACAGCCAGCGGAGCGGATGCCCGTATGGCCGGTTCCGATCTCCCTGTAATGAGCAACTCGGGCAGCGGTAATCAGGGGATCACCGCCACCATGCCCGTGGTCGCCGTGGCCGAGAAACTGAAAAAGAGCGAAGAGGAGCTGATTCGCGCTCTTATCCTGAGCCATTTGACGGCCATCCATATTAAATCCACTATGTTCCGCCTCTCTGCACTCTGCGGCGCCTCCGTCGCGGCCACGGGAGCCAGCTGCGGCATCGTTTACCTTCTGGGCGGGGGCTATGAGCATGTGGAGTACGCCATCCGCAATATGGTCGGCGACGTGGCGGGGATGGTCTGCGACGGGGCCAAAAACTCCTGCTCCCTGAAGATCGCCTCCTGCGTCAGCGCGGCGGTACAGGGCGCTCTACTGGCCATCGACAGGATAGGGGTCACAGGAATCGAGGGGATCGTGGATAACGATATCGAGAAGACCATCGCCAACCTGGGGCATCTGGGCTCGGAGGGCATGATGCAGACCGATCAGATGATATTGGATATTATGACCCACAAGACCTGTCGCTAACCAGATATCCATCTTCATTATGAATCTTTTCGCCCGGCAGCTCGCTGCCAGGACGGGGCCTGCCGTTGACAATTCCGGCCTCCTTTTTTATCATGATTCGATTGAATATTCGGGCAACCCTCGCCGGGTCGCCCTTTTTCCAATAAATCCGGTTCATTCCGGAGCAAATCAGGATAAAACGAGGTCCCGCCGTGAAAAAAAGACTAGTCACATCAGCATTGCCCTATGTCAATAACATCCCCCATCTTGGAAATATCATCCAGGTCCTTTCGGCCGACGTCTTCGCCCGCTTCTGTCGGCAGTACGGCTACGAGACCCTCTACGTTTGCGGGACCGACGAGTACGGTACGGCCACCGAAACCAAGGCCCTGGCCGAAGGTGTGACACCCCGGGAGCTCTGCGACCGTTTTCATGTGGTTCACAGCGATATCTACAAGTGGTTTAATATCAACTTTGATTACTTTGGAAGGACCTCCACCGAGAAGCAGACCGAGATCGTACAGCACCTGTTCAAGAAGGTGGATGAGGCCGGACTGATCAGTGAGAAGACCATAGAGCAGCTCCACTGCAACAGCTGCGAGCGCTTTCTGGCTGACCGCTATGTGGAAGGCACCTGTCCCCACTGCGGCAGCGAGAATGCCCGGGGCGACCAGTGTGAGGACTGCGGCAAGCTGCTGGAGCCTACCGAGCTGATCAAGCCCCGCTGCGGAACCTGCGGTGCCACTCCCGAAGTGAAGAGCACCAGACACCTCTACATCGACCTGCCCGGCGTACTGCCCAAGCTGGAAGCCTGGATGGAAAAAGCCTCGGTCGACGGTTTCTGGGCGAAGAACGCCATACAGATGACCAAAAGCTGGATCCGGGACGGTCTGAAAGAGAGGGCCATCACCCGGGACCTGAAGTGGGGGATCCCCGTTCCCAAGGAAGGGTACGAGGACAAGGTCTTCTACGTCTGGTTCGACGCCCCCATCGGTTATATTTCCATCTCCGCCTGTCATACCGAGGACTGGAAGGACTGGTGGCAGGATCCCGATAACACCGAGCTCTTCCAGTTTATCGGAAAGGACAACATCCCCTTCCATACCGTAATCTTCCCCTCCACACTGCTGGGGTCGGGTGAGAACTGGACCATGCTCCACCATATGTCCTCCTCCGAGTACCTGAACTATGAAAACACAAAATTCTCCAAGAGCAAGGGCATCGGCGTCTTCGGCAACGACTGTCAGGACACCGGCATCCCCGCCGACGTCTGGAGATTCTATATCTTCTACAACCGCCCCGAGAAATCGGATACCCAGTTCACCTGGGCCGACTTCCAGGAGAAGGTCAACTCCGAGCTCATCGGAAACCTGGGTAATCTGGTCAACAGAACCCTGACCTTTACGGGCCGCTTTTTCGACGGCAGGATCCCCGAAGGCAAGGTGGACGAAGCCTTCTGGAAGGAGGTGAAAGAGCGGGAGGCGGTGATCACTGAAAAGTTGAACCGCGCTGAGCTGAGAGATGCTTTCAAGGAGATGCTTCAGCTCTCCAGCCTGGGTAACAAGGCCTTCCAGGAGGGCGAACCCTGGAAGACCCGCAAGGACGATCCCGAGGCGGCGGCCAGCCTCCTGATGAACCTCCTCTATCTGGTCCGCGACCTGGCCATCCTGGTTCATCCCTATATCCCCGAGACGGGCGACCGCATCGCCGCCCAGCTGGGTCTGAAAGACCTGCAGTGGGAGCATCTGTGTGAGATGAGCGGCATCGGTGAGCTGGGTAAGCCCGAGATCCTCTTCCAGAAACTGGAGGACGACTTTGTCGCCGAACTGAGAGCGCGTTTCTCCGGTTCCCAGGCCGACAGAGACGCTGCGGGCGCCGAGGAGGGGCCCGAATCCGATTTCAGAACAACCATAGACCTCCGGGTCGCCAATATCGTGAAGGCCGAGCAGCACCCCGATGCGGAGAAGCTCTACGTCATCACCCTGGACGCGGGAGAAGAGGAGCACAGAACCATCTGTTCCGGTCTGGTGGGGCATTACAGCATCGAAGATCTGGAAGGAAAGAACATCATCGTCGCTTTCAACCTGAAGCCCGCCAAGCTGCGCGGCATCAAGAGCAACGGTATGCTTCTGGCCGCCGAGAACAAGGAACATATGGAGGTCCTCTTCGTTGAGGGACAGCCCGGCGACCGGGTTCTCCTGGAAGGGGACAGCGAGTCTCTGGAGGCTCCCTCCAAGAAGATCAAGATCGACCGCTTCTTCGAGATCCCCATTACCGTGAAAGATCACCAGGTGCAGGTGGGCGAGACCGCCCTCTGCATCAAGGGCAATCCCGTCAAGGCCGAAAAGGTTGTCGACGGCGAGGTCGGCTGATCCTTGTCTGACCCTGTGATCGCCGAGCGCTGCTCATTAGGGCAGCTGACCCCCGATAACCTCTCTAACGGATTCCTACAGAGCCCTTTCTGGGCAAGGCAGAAGGCCGCCTTCGGCTGGAAGGCCGAGGCCGTCAACTGGCGCCGGGGTGGGGAGTCGGGGACTCTTCTTATCCTTATTAAATCACTGCCTGCCGGACTGGCCCTGGCCTATGTGCCCGGCGGACCGGCCGCTGCGATCAGCGCGGAAGACCGCGAGGGTTTCCTGGAAGCCCTGAGCCGTGAGCTGCGGGGCATCCTGCCCCTGGGCTGTTTCTTTATACGCTGGGACCTGCCAGAGTTTTCAGCGGATTCCACAGGCAGCGGCGAGTTGAGCCCTCCGCCCTCCTACCCAGACTCTCTGAAGAAGGCGCCCCTGGATATTCAGCCCCCGGACACGGTGGTACTGAATCTGCGGGAGGGCTATGAGGCCCTGTTGCCGGGGATGCACAAGAAGCACCGTTACAATATCCGTCTCGCAGAGAAAAAGGGTGTCGTCGTTGAAGCCTGCGGAATCGAGCGGCTGAAGGAGTGGTACGAACTCTACCGGATCACCGCCGAGCGGGACAGGATCGGCATCCACCCCTACAGATACTACGAGAATCTTTTTCAGGAGATCGGGGCAGAGTCCGGAGCTGACGCCCCGAAGCTGACCCTCTACCTGGCCTCCCATGAAAATGATCTTCTGGCGGGAATTATCGTCCTTTTCAATGGTAAGGAAGCGGTTTATCTCTACGGCGCATCGTCCAACGAGAAGCGGAATCTGATGCCCGCCTACGCCCTGCAGGCCAGGGCCATCTCAGACGCCTGCGAGGCCGGCTGCGAAGAGTACGATCTTTACGGATGTCCTCCTTCCGCCGATCCGGACCATCCCATGGCGGGGCTCTACCGCTTCAAGACCGGTTTCGGCGGCGAGCTGCGTCACAGAGCGGGCGCCTGGGACTATCCCTACAGCAGGCTGTTCTACGCAGCCTACCGCCTGTTGGAAGCCGGCAGACGCTGGTACTACAAGGTCTGGAAGAAGCGCTGATTTCCAGGGGGTGAGCACCGGCTACTACAGATCGAATCTGGTCGTCATCCTTGCCATACTCTCCACACTCTCCGAGAAGTCGTTGTTGATCCAGGCAACAATCAGCCTGGTGATCCCACCAGCCCGGTAGGAGGCCGATCGTTTTACTCGCAAATAATCTCATAATTCGATATAATCTACGGGAACGCTATGAATAAGAATCTCAAAATAAGGTGAGACGAGCTTGATCCCGGAAAAAAAGAATTCATTTTCATGGAAGTCATACAGGGGCAATATCGAACCCGTTATTAACAGGGTGCTCTGGATCTATTTCATCTTCAGCGTTGCTGTACTTCTGGTCCAGTATCTTATCGATTACCAGGACATCGTCACCTTGAAAATCAATGCCGGTATCAGCCTTGTCCTGATGTTTTTCGCGTTTGCCGCCCGGAAACTGAGCCTTACAGTCAAGATGCTCATTTTGAGCGGCATGGCCCTTTACAGCATTATCAGCTCCCTGATGATCAACGGGCTTCAGAGTACCGCCTTTCTGACTGTCGTCGCCATGGTTCTGGTTCTTACCCTTTTTCTGAAGACAAAGGTTGCAATCCTTATCGCCGCCCTGCTGTTTACGGCCCTGGGCGTCTTCGTCTGGCAGGTCCATCTGGGCAGAATCGTCTACGGGCCGGAAGTCTTCGCTCGGATAAACAGCATGGGACTCTGGTTCCCGGCTTATGCCACACTTGGCGCCAATCTCTGCATCATCATTATGTCCCTGGACTATTTCAGGAAAAGGACGTTCAAGACCATCAGCTTTCTGGAAGACGCGAATGCCATGCTCCGGGAGAGGGAAGAGGAACTGGATCATCTGGCCTATTACGATCCATTGACCGGGCTTCTGAATCGCAGCGGTTTTTTCAAGATCCTGGAGAAGAGAGCGGATCTCGGCTATCTTGAGGGAGGACATATCGTTCTGTGCAATATCAAGAGGTTCAGGGTCGTCAATCTTCTTCTGGGAGCCGAAAGGGGCGATCAGACCCTGACACTTATCGGTAAGGTTCTGAACGATGTCGTGGGGGGCAAGGACCTTCTGGCCCGGATGATGGGGGATGAGTTCGTCTTCTGGGTGGAGAGCGGCGGCGAGGAGTTCATTCTATCCAAGATCGAAGAGATCAAGCATATTCTGGACAGGATTATAAGCGACTCTACCGAAGGGATCCCTGTGGAGTGGTATGTCTCCGCTGCCGAATACCGGTCCGGCGACTCCCTGAATGAATGCTATTCCCGGGCCGACGTGGCTCTGCAGAATGCCAAGAGACAGGATTTGGACGAGCTCTGTTTTTTCAGGCCCGGGATGTTGACCGAGGTGGAAGGGGAAGCCGCCCTTTTGAAGGATTTGAAAGAGGCTCTGGCGTCTTCGGGGCTTCGGATGTTCTATCAGAGGCAGGTCCTGGCAGCGGCCGGAGAGACCGTGGGAGTGGAAGCCCTGGTGAGGTGGAAGCGGAAGGGGGAGTATCTTCTGCCGGGAGACTTTCTCCATCTCATCGATCGAAACAACCTGACCGGTGATTTCGGTTACGAGGTTATCGAAACGGTCTTCCGTGATATGCCGGAGCTTCTTGAAAAATACGGTTCGACGATCAGCGTCTCTATCAATATTTCCCCCATCCTGTTTCTCAGCACCGGTTTCGTCGACAGGATCAATGGGATGGCTGAACGCTGCGCTGTGGACCCGCAGAGGATCGTTCTGGAGTTTACAGAGGATGTTTTTCTGGAAGATCTTCAGATGATAGAACACAGCCTTCTCGGTTTGAAGGAACTGGGCTTCAGGATTTCTCTGGACGACTTCGGGACAGGCTTCTCTTCCCTCTCCTATCTGAGTCGGATGACCCTGGACGAGGTGAAGATCGATCGCTCTTTTGTAAACCAGATCTGCAGCGATAAAAAGATGCAGGGAATTGTCAGATCCATCTATCATATTGCTGATGACCTGGGTTTCAATGTGGTCGCCGAGGGGATAGAAACGAAGGAACAGCTTGCGGCGCTGTCCGCCATTGGAGGCAGGATCGTTCAGGGCTTCTACTTTTCAAAACCTGAAGCTCTTTAGCTGCCGATAAACACAATCCGGCTCTCTTTTTTTCCTTTTTTCCCAAAAGGTCATACATTCATTTTTTCTTGATCCTTTCCGTACAGAACCTGTGTTATAATTGCTAACAAGTATGCACCAAGGAGCTTATTGCCATGTCCGTATCCCGCGTATCCCCCGTCCCTTCCGATCTTGAAATCGCCCAGTCCGCCGATGTAAAACCAATTGCCGAGCTTGCAGAGCGCTATGGCCTGGATGAGTTCTCTCTTATCCCCTACGGGGATGACAAGGCCAAGATCCGTCTCTCCGCCCTGGAGGAGCTGGAGAAGACGCCCGCCGGAAAGTACATCGATGTAACCGCCATCACCCCGACTCCTCTGGGGGAGGGAAAAACCACGACCACCATAGGCCTCTGTGAGGGACTCGCCCATCTGGGACACAAGTCCATGTGCGCCATCCGTCAGCCCTCCATGGGGCCCACCTTCGGCATCAAGGGCGGCGCCGCCGGGGGAGGGTACAGCCAGATCGTCCCCATGGAGGAGTTCAACCTCCATCTTACAGGAGACCTCCATGCCGTGGGAGCGGCCCACAACCTGGGCGCCGCCGCCGTGGATGCCCGGATCTATCATGAGAGCCGCTGGAGCGATGCTTTCCTGGAAAAGCAGGGGCTGAAGAGGATCAATCCCGATCCCTACAACGTGCTCTGGCGCCGGGTGATGGATATCAACGACCGGGCTCTCCGCAATGTGATGAGCGGTATGGGAGAGAAGGGGGACGGTCCCCTCCGCCAGGGAGGATTCGATATCACCGTGGCCAGCGAACTGATGGCCATTCTGGCCCTGGCTTCCGATCTGAAGGATATGAGGGCCCGTATCGGCCGGATGGTGATGGCTCTGGACAAGAAGGGACAGCCTCTGACGGCAGAGGATTTCGGCGTGGCCGGGGCCATGACGGTGTTGATGAAGGACGCCCTGATGCCGAACCTGCTCCAGACCCTGGAAGAGAATGGCGCCCTGGTTCATGCCGGTCCCTTTGCCAATATCGCCCATGGCAACTCTTCGGTCATCGCCGACCGTTTCGGCGTCCGCATGGCCGACTATCTGGTCACAGAGTCCGGATTCGGCGCCGATGTGGGGATGGAGAAGTTCTTCCATATTAAGTGCCGCACCAGCGGGCTGACGCCCAACTGCGTGGTCCTGGTGGCTACGGTCCGGGCCCTGAAGATGCACGGGGGCGGACCACAAGTCACGCCCGGCAAGCCCCTGGACCCCGTCTATACCGAAAAAAACACAGAACTGCTTAAGGCCGGTTGCGAGAATCTGAAGGCCCATATCCGCACGGCTGCCAAGTTCGGGGTTCCCGTGGTGGTGGCGGTCAACGCCTTCCCCACGGATGACCCGGAAGAGTGGGAGATCATTAAGCATGAGGCCCTGAGGGTGGGTGCCGAGGACGCGGTTCTGGCCCGGCACTGGGAGATGGGAGGCGAAGGCGCTGCCGAGCTGGCAAAGGCTGTTGTGAAGGCCTGCGAGGCTCCCGCCCGCTTTCATCCCCTCTATGAGCTGAAGACCCCCGTGAAGGAGAAGATCGCCATCCTGGCCCATGAGGTCTATCATGCGGCCAAGGTGGAGTACTCCGCCGATGCGGAGAGGAAGATCGATATGTATACGGAGATGGGATACGGGGAGCTGCCGATCTGCATGGCCAAGACCCAGTACTCCCTCTCCCACAATCCGGCCTGGAAGAACACGCCGCCCCACGGCTATGTCTTCCCTGTTCAGGATATCAGACTCAGTGCGGGGGCGGGATTCCTCTATCCTCTGGCGGGTAATATTCTGACCATGCCGGGACTGGGCAGCAGACCCGCCTTTATGGGTATCGATATCGATACGGAGACAGGCAGAGTAAAAGGTTTGTTCTAGAGGTAAGCCTCCGCCGTGCTCCGGCGGCGGTCTTTAAGTGATTATTCTTCAGACTTTCCCAGAGCCTCATCCCAGGGAAGGTCGTGGAGCTCCCCGGCGGTTTCCATCCCCTTGAATCCCTGCTGTTTCAGGGCCTCGTAGGTGACGATGGCCACGGCGTTGGACAGGTTCAGGGAGCGGATGTCCGGCTTCATGGGAATGCGCAGACTGGTCTCTTCGTTGCGGACCAGCAGATTCTCGGGCAGTCCCCTGGACTCCTTGCCGAAGAGGATGTAGGCCCCCGGCGGATACTCCACCTGATCGTAGGTCCTCCGGGCCTTGGTGCTCAGGTAGTAGTAGGGGCCGTGGTTCTGTTCAAAGAAATCGTCCAGGCCGGCGTAGACGAAGAGAGAGAGCTTGGACCAGTAGTCCAGTCCCGCCCGTTTAACGGCCTTCTCGTCTATGGAAAAGCCCAGGGGTTCAATCAGGTGCAGCGCGGCGCCGGTGGCGGCGCAGGTACGGGCGATATTGCCCGTGTTCTGTGGTATTTCAGGCTCCAGAAGCACTATGTTCAGGCTCATGGGGTCTCCTTCAGTATCGTTTCTCTTTCTGTATGTTCAGAACCGAAGGTATGGTTCTGATGCTTTTGGCAATCTTCTTATAATCGTCCGATCTGTTCATCTCCACCGTAAAGAAGCCTTCCAGCTCCCCCCTGTCGGTCTCGTTGATACTGCCGGAAATCAGATGGCCGTTATATTTGCGTATGGCCCCTTCAATTTCGGAGAAGAGGTCGGCCACATAACGGGCGTTGACCCTGAAGCTCTCTGTAGCCTTGTCCGAGTAGTTTTCCCACTCCACATCGATCTTCCGCTCCTCGAAGTCCTGAATCCCTCCCAGGTTGTTGCAATCCTCCCTGTGGACGATGATCCCCCGGCCCCGGGAGATGAACCCGATGATCCTGTCTCCCGGTGTAGGATTGCAGCAGCCGGCCAGATGGATCATAACGTTCCGGTCCTTGTTGATGCTTACCCCCACCTTCTTGCTGTCCATCATCTTGTTCTGAACGGGCTTTTCCTCGGTCCTTTCGGGCTGAGGCTGGGGCTGAGGGGTCTTCTTGGCAACGATGGAGCGGTCAATAATGACGTCGTTGTCGTGCTTGTTCAGCCAGGCCCTGACCTTGGCCCTTGCTCTGGTTGTTTTGACAAAGCGCAGCCAGTTCAGATGGGGATGGGCGTTGGGAGAGGTCTGTATGGAGACGGTCTGGGTGTTTTTGAGGGGCCGGTTCAGGGGGATGATCTTGTTATCCGCCTTGGCGCTGAGGCAGTGGTCCCCGATATCCGAATGGATATGGTAGGCAAAATCCACCGCCGTGGACCCCCGCGGCAGCTCCACCGTATCGCCGTTGGGGGTGAAGACAAAGATCGTATCGGTAAGAACATCCTCCTTGAGGCCGTTCATAAAGTCGCTGGTCTCGTAGTCGCCGTCGTTGATGTCCCTGAGCTTCTTCAGAAGATTGGTGTTGTACTGATCCAGCGCCTCAAGTTTTTTTCCTTCCTTGTAGGCCCAGTGCGCCGCTACGCCGTACTCGGCGGTGTCGTTCATCTTGTAGGTGCGGATCTGAATCTCCAGAGGCTTGCCCTCGGGGGTCATGACCGTGGTGTGAAGGCTCTTGTAGCCGTTCTCCTTGGGCATGGCGATATAATCTTTGAAACGGCCTGAAAGAGGCTTGTAAAGATGATGGACCAGTCCCAGAAGGGTATAGCACTGAGTGGGGGTTTTGCAGAGTATCCGGATTCCCAGGAAATCGTAGATCTCGTTCAGCTCCTTGCCCTTGTTCTTCATCTTCAGATAGATGGAGAAGAAGTGTTTGGCCCGGGTCTTGATCTTGATGGGGATATTCTCTTCTTCCGCACCCTTGCAGATCTGGTTTTGAATCTGCTCCAGAAAATCAGCCCGCTCGTCCTTTTTCTGGCTCAGAAAAAACTTGATCTCCTTGTATACTTCCGGCTTAAGGAACTTCAGGGAGAGATCCTCCAGCTCCGTCTTTATGGAGTAGATACCCAGTTTCCCGGCCAGAGGAGCATAAATCTCAAGACACTCCCTGGCTATACGCTTCTGCTTGTCCTCCCGCATATACTGGAGAGTGCTCATATTGTGGCGTTTGTCGGCCAGTTTGATCAGGACAACACGGATATCCTTGTCCATGGCCAGGATCATCTTCCGGATGGTCTCCCGCTCCTGAACCGATTTGTTCTTGACGTTGACGATATTGATCTTGGTTACGCCGTTGACCAGATGGAGCACATCGGCACCGAAACGGTCCTTGATCTCCTGACGGGTGACATCGGTATCTTCCAGCACATCGTGCAGAAGTCCGGCGGTTACGGCCGTGGCGTCAAGCTGAAAATCAAGGAGTGTGATGGCGACATTGATGGGGTGTATGATATAGGGTTCTCCGCTGGCCCTTTTCTGATGGAAGTGAAGCTTTCTTGCCCAGCGGCAGGCATCCAGTATCTGATCCTGCTCCTCTTTGCTGAAGTGATTAAGACGTCCCGCAAAATCCTCTATAAAAACTTCGACTTTCTCACTGGTCGTAATCAGGGGCTGTTTCATGATCGCCTTCCCAGGATGACCCTTTCGTGGCCCGCCAGATCTTTCACGCAGTGTATTCCGGAGAATCCGGCTTCTTTCATAAGGGCGGCCATACTCTCCATCTGACGAGGGTCGGCTTCTATCAGAAGATATCCTCCTCTGATAAGCCTGTCTGCCGCCTGGGGAATCAGAATGCGGATAAGGTCAAGCCCGTCATCTCCTCCGTCCAGGGCCAGGGCCGGTTCCTTCCATCTGTCCTCCATCCTCTCATCCGTTTCACCGGTGGTCAGGTAGGGGGGATTGGAAACGATCATTTCCAGGGGGGCCTCGACCTCATCCAGAAGGGAACAGAGGGTGTAGGGGAGCTCTCCCGCTTCCAGGGACTTTCTGTTTATCTCAAATACCTCTTTGGAAGTCTCCGATATGTCAGAGGCACTGACTACTGACTCGGGCCGCTCCAGGGCCAGGGTCAGGGCGATACAGCCGCTGCCGGTGCATAGATCATGAACCCTTTTCACCCCTTCCGTGTCCATCAGCCTCAGAGCTTCCTCAACGATGATCTCCGTATCGGGCCGGGGACACAGTATGCCCTCCCGCACATGAAAGGGCCGGCCGTAGAACTCTTTGCTTCCCGTCAGATAGGCCACGGGATAGCCCTCGGCCCTGCGATCGATCAGGGATTTGAAGGTGTCCCAATGAGCGGGTTCCAGGGGGTCGGGAAAGGAGGCCAGAATCTGTTCACGCCTGAGCCCGGTGGCTTCGGCCAGAAGCAGTGTCGCATCCAGCCAGGGGCTTTCTGAGTCTCTCAGACGCTTTGACTGCTCCTGTAGAGCGTCTCTGACCGTCATGGTCCCGATCATCTTTCCTCGTGTTTCAGAGCCTCTTCCTGAGCGCTCATCTTCAGGGCGTTGAAGGTTTCGTTAAAATCGCCCTGCATGACGGCATCCAGCTTGTAGAGGGTCAGGTTTATCCTGTGATCGGTCAGACGGTTCTGGGGAAAATTGTAGGTCCTGATACGTTCGGATCGATCTCCCGAACCGACCTGACTCTTTCTGGCTTCCGCTCTTTCGGCGTTCTTTTTGGCCTCTTCGGCTTCAAGAAGACGGGAGCGGAGAACCCGGAGGGCCTTGGCCTTGTTCTTGATCTGGGATTTTTCATCCTGACAGGTTACCACGACGCCTGTCGGCAGGTGGGTGATTCGGACCGCCGAGTCGGTGGTATTGACGCTCTGGCCTCCCGGTCCGGAGGAGCGGAAAACATCGATCTTAAGGTCTTCAGTCCTGATGTCTATATCAGCTTCTTCGGCTTCGGGGAGGACGGCTACGGTGATGGCAGAGGTGTGGATACGCCCGCCTGATTCTGTAGCGGGAACGCGCTGCACTCGGTGCACTCCCGATTCGTAGCGCAGATCGGCATAGACGCTCTTACCGCTGATGGAGCAGACCACTTCCTTGAAGCCCCCCAGTTCTATCTCGTTGGACGACATGATCTCTACCTTCCAGCCCTGGCCCTCCGCGTAGCGGGAGTAGGCGCGGAAAAGGTCAGCCGCAAAGAGGGCGGCTTCGTCGCCGCCGGTTCCCGCACGGATCTCCATGATGATGTTTTTGCCGTCAAGGGGATCCTTGGGGACCATCAGAAGGCGGATCTTCTGTTCCATCTCCTCCACATCCTTTTCCAGGGTCTCCACCTCTTCAGCGGCCATCTCCTTCATTTCGGGATCGCTCTCTTCCGAAAGAATCTGACGGGCATCGGCCAGACCGTTCACCATCTCTTCATAGGCCTTGCCGGCCTCCATGATCTCGGAGAGATGAGTGTACTCCTGCATGACGGATTTATATTTGTTCTGATCCTTTACCAGATCGGGATCGGATATCATTTTTGTAAGTTCGTTATACCGGCCTTTCAGGCCTTCCAGTTTCTTAAGCATGTCATCTCCTGAACCCCTCGTATAAGAGGGGCTGTAATCCCTCTTTATATCAGAAAATACTTTGACGGACAAGCTGTTTCAGCTGCGGCGGGAGACGGGGGATCAGTAGACGCAGACCCTGTTTCTTCCCATGGCTTTGGCTCTGTACATGGCGATGTCGGCCTTCTTTATCAGTTCTTCAGGATCTTCTTCTCCCGCGTACTCTACAAGTCCGATACTGACGGTCAGGGAGATACCCTCCGGCCACTCTCTGTAATCCTCTATGGTCTGACGCATCCGTTCGCAGACTTCGGTTGCCGCATCGATTTTCAGGTCGTCCAGGATGCAGACGAACTCCTCTCCTCCGTACCGGGCGAAAATATCGGAGGAACGGATCATGTCGGCACAGATTCGAGTGAGCCGCTTTAAAACCAAATCACCCATATCATGTCCCCGGCTGTCATTGATATGTTTAAAATGATCCAGGTCCAGCATAAGAAGGCACATGCTGTCCCGGGGACGCCTTTTCAATCGGGCAAAATGATGTTCGATGGACTCGTTGAAGTAAAGACGGTTGGGAACGCTGGTCAAAGGGTCGTGCCGGGCTTCCCTGTACGCTTCCTGACGTGCCTTTATCAGACGTCTTTCCAGAAGTTTTGAGTCAGTTATTTCTCTGATATAGACGCAGATCCCCCGGATATCTCTTCTGGCCAGCATATTCTGAAAGATCAGCTGGTAGAAATAATCACCATCCTCTCTCTGGCATGTTATATCCAGAAGTGATTCCCTGCCCGGACCGAGGGCGCATGTGGTTCCCAGGGCCTGTTCTATTTCCCAGTCATTGTTGAAAAGTTCCTGGAGGCTGTCTACCGGTCGGGGGTTGCTGATGCACTCCCTTATCTTTCCGCTGGGATCGCAGATGAGAATGGTTTCCATGGATTTTTTCAGCAGTCCCGCATAGCGTCTTCTCTCCCTGAAAAGGGCGCAGATATAGCTGATCAGAAGAAGAATGATGAGCGCCGCTGCAGAAATAAGGTAAAATGACAGAGAGGGGGTATACGGAAAAATACCCCGGGCATGAATGGATGAGGGTAGCATCAGTAAAAGCGGAAACAGGATATGCCTCCGCTTCAAATCTATCATTGCGCGACTCCCGGTCTGATATCAGGGGAAGTGATACCTCATGATTTCGAAACCGTCGCTTCGGCGGCTGCGAGCCCTGTACTCAACCTTACCATTATTATTATAGAGTATATTCGACTCTCCTTCCCATAACAAATCAAGAAAGTCTCCCGTCAGGCAGGCTGTTATCCCCCACTGGATATCCGTATGGGCAAGGCGGGCGGGGAGGGCCCTTGTGAAGAGTTCCTCCTGGTCCCGGGTGTAGGGAACCCCGTTGGCCTTGATATCAATCCATAGATATCCCCTGTCGTAGAGCCTTTCCCACTCCTTCAGGAAGGTATCCCGGCAGATGGTAAGACGGATCAGTCTGTCCTTGACTGTAAAACCGCGGCATTCTTCGGGATTCCCCGCATCAAGCCCCAGAATATCCGTTTCAAAGTCGGTCAGAAAGTATTTATTCTGCCGGTACGCCACCTGGCCGTCGGGGCCGTAGACGACGGCGGTGTTATGGAGCCTTTCCCCGTCGGGGGAGAGGGTGAAGCGGGAACCGCTGAGGATATAGACATCATATTTGAGGGCGAGTTCTCCCCATACCCTGTCCAGAAAGGCGCTGTTCCTCTTTTCTTCCAGGATAAGAAGCTCTCTGATACTGCGGATCCCGGGATGATCGCTCTGTATTTTGCCCCAGACCTGTTCGAAGGGTTTTCCCGATATCAGATAATCGTACCAGGGGATCAGCGCGGAGAAGACTCCCAGGTATTCGGGAAAGATCAGGAGGTCCGCCTCACCGTCCGCCAAGGCCCTTTCCGCCGCCTCGGCAATGGACCGGGCATAGGCCTCTTCGCTGCGGACCATGGAGCCGTCCATCTCAAACTGAACGATCACGGTCTCAAGCCCTTTTGTGCTGGTCAGTGCCGTGCTGTTGCTTGTGAGGATCAGGATAAAGATCAGGGTAAAAAAAGCCTTCCCCCTTTTGGAGGAAGGCTGAAAAAGTTTGTTAGCCATATTGCCGATTATAGATCAGTACTCGTTCTCCATGTCAATAGTAAGGGTATTTCCGAAGCTGTCTACAATCTCTGTCTGAGACCTGGTGGTCTTCCTGTTGTTGCTTCCGGTCAATTCATAACGGATAACCGTCTCAGCCAGAGTGGCGTCTCCACTGTCTCCGCCTCCGAAGATCCACTCGGCAAGACTGTCCAGGGCGACGATACCCGTGCTTATCGATTCACTGCTTATCATATGCTCGTAGGCGACGCAGCTACTGTCTCCGTCATCGTCCTCGGTATAGTAACGGACGCCGAAGATCTCCTTGTTCTCCACGGTGAACCAGCCGATATCAGCCTGAACATTCTGGTAGTAGTGGACCTTGCTGCTCCAGGCCATACCTGTATCAGTTGTATCAGGAGCCCAGTCTTCATCACTGGGAATACTCATATCGCCGTCATAGTCAAAGGGACTGTAGTATGTGCCCATCGTTGTGGATGTATCGGTAATCCACTCGTAGCGGACGCTGCCGTCCTGAAAGTGAACTTCCATGGTCTCCCTGAAGGTCGCATCTTCATCACCTGCGTCATCGACGACCACCCCTTCCTCGTACCAGTAATCTGTACCGCTTCCGGTACCGGTGGCATCTTTCAGATAGTACTCTTCCAGATAGTAGTCAATCACGTCTTCACGGTTGGGGTACTCCGTTCTGGAGGAAAACTTGAAGATATCGGGATCCCCTGTTGCCGTAACAGTGGTGTAGGTCTTCTGTCCCTGCTCGGGATAGTTCACAAATCTCATTGTTGTGCCTGCGAGGTCTGTAAACGTCTTCTCATTATAATCAGAGTACCTTGTCACATCAGTTGATGCCGTGGCCCGGCTGGTTCCTGAGTCGGTATCGGAAAGAGCTTCTTCCTCACCGGCCATCATATAGTAGCCGGCCAGAACGTAGTCTGCCCCATCAACTGACTTGCCATCCAACCAGCTGCCGTTACTATTGCCGTCACAACCCGCCAGAACCAGAATCGCGGCTATGGAAATAAAAAAATATTTTAACTTGTCAGTCATATTGCACCTCCTAAGGTGTTCATTTTCACTTTTCTTAAATATCGACACATATTCTTATATGTGTGTTAATTATTATATATCACCGCCGAAAAAAAACCACTTATCCCGGTTTTTGTTGGTGAAATCAGGAATTCTTCAGCTGATCTTCACGAAGCTCACGTAATTGACTCCTGTTCATGGAGCTGAAAATGATGCGGGGCAGGTTTTTCAGTATATAAAAGAAGCAAATCCCCGCCGTCACTGTGGCGGCGGCCACTCCCGTCATAGATGAAACTCCGGGTATCAGATGCTCTCCGATAACGGGAAGCAGGGGGAGTGTCACGCTGATTATGAAGAAGATCAGGGTACAGAGCATGGCCGT
This sequence comes from Oceanispirochaeta sp., assembly GCA_963556075.3. GTDB lineage: Bacteria > Spirochaetota > Spirochaetia > DSM-2461 > DSM-2461 > Oceanispirochaeta. The sequence continues at coordinate 3,260,992 of CAUVYB020000002.1, forward strand.
CAGATACTGTTCCACATAGAACATAAAGTTGATCAGACAGAGAAAGAGGCTCAGGAAAGAGATGCTCAGAACCGAGGGGATGTACAGTCTCAGGCTTTGGGACAGGAACGGAGAGTTGACCACCAGGGTGATAAAGACCAGGGCAATCGCTCCCTGCAGGGCCGCCTGTTCCTTGAGAATCCTTTTTGTTGAGGAGATCAGGGCGTATTTACGGGTCAATATGGTCGTGACCGTTTTACCCGTCAGGGAGTCAAGGGTCTTTTTCAGGGAGATAAAAAACTCGGTTTCCGAATAGATGACAAAGAAGACCAGGGAGGGAATCATCATCAGATTTGTGAAGTAGACAACCAGATCATAGTCAGGGTAGAGCCGCATGAGCGTGCCTGCTGTTTTTTCGCCCCGGAGAATCCAGTAGATGATCTTGTCCCCCCAGAGGGCTCCGTAGTAGAGGAATCCGGTTATAAACAGATAGTGATACCGGACGATATAGCGGCCGAACTCTCCCTTCCGCACCAGCTTGGCCCAGCCCATATTCTTATGGAGAATGAAAAGCAGCATGATAAAGATCAAAGCCTGACCGGATGTATAGGCCAAGAGCAGGTACTCCTGTCCTCCGTAGTTCATGGCCAGCTTCATGCAGATCAGGGAGCTGGCCATCCCGATGAGAAAGCACAGAAGCAGCTGGTTGAAATGCCGTATGGCCGATGCCGTGAGCATGAGTATCCATATATGGTTGATGAAAAAGAAGAGGAGGACGAATCCCAGTTTGTGGAGAACGGAAACGGTCTCTCCAGGCATAAAGAACCGGACCATTAAGAGACCGACGGGAATCAGTACAAGGCTGGAACGGAGGATATAGCGCAGGGTATAGGCGTAGGCCCTCCCATACTCGTTACGGTAGAGGTAGTCCGACAGAATGCGGGTGAAAATGTAGTGAAATCCTCCGGTCATGACCAGGGAGCCCGCGTAGATGTAGACCGTGGATGCTGTAAAAAGCTCCCTGAAGGAGGAGGGGATCCCCAGGGCGGGATGCTGGAAGAGCAGTATGGTCCCAATGGTTATGAGCCAGGGGCCCGCCACGATCATGATCCCCGAAAGGGAGGCCTGAAACACGCCCTTCGCCGTACCCAGGGAGGCTACTTTTCTCAGTTCGAATCCTATGCCGGCCATCTATTCTACCCTGATCTCGGCTATCCGGGCATACATCTCCCTGTAGCGGCTGTGAAGATCTTTCTTGTCATAGAAGTTGAGCACCTTCTGATAGTTTTTCTTTCTCAGTATTTCCACTTCATCGGGATTGTTGTAAAGAGTCATGATGCCCTCGGCCAGTTTACTGGCGTCCCGGGAGGGAGCCAGGAATCTGTTGTCGTAGTTAAGCAGTTCCGGAACATTGCCGACTATGGTTGATACGGCGGGAACTCCTGCGCAGTACCCCTCCAGGAAAACCAGTGGCTGAGCCTCCCTGACAGACGTGAGCAGCAGCACATCCAGAAACTTGTAATAGTCTCTGACATCCTGCCGTCCGGTGAACTCAAAAACCTCTTCAAGTTTGAGGTTGGCTACCAGCAGTTTGCAGTCTTCGTAGTAGGCGGGGTCTTCATCGGTGGGACCTATGCAGTAGAAGCGGGCCTCAGGGACTTTGTCGGCCACGATCTTGCAGGTGGAGATAAAGGTCTTGATGTCCTTGATGGGAACAACCCGGCCCACCAGACCCACATGGAAGCCCTCCCTGGGTTCCCGGGGGACGGTAAAGCGTTCCACATCGATGCCGTTGGGGATCACCTCCGTTTTTTCCGCAGGAGCGCCCAGCTCCAGCTGCTTCTGCCTGTTCTCCTCGAAGAGAGCCGTGATATGGTCGGCGTGGGCGTAGCAGATTTCGCTTATTTTATTGTAGATTTTGGTCCACATATCCCTCTGATAGCCCTTTACAATTTTCGTTTTCCTGATTTCCATCTCTCTCTCCTTGTGGTAGAGACCGTGTTCGGTCAGAAGGAGGGGTTTATGATGGCGGAAGCGGGCGGCCAGGGCGGCGACCCCCGCAAATCCGGTGGATACGGCATGATAGATATCGGCCTCCGGCGCCGGAGCTCCCAGTGCGGAAAACAGCATATCGTGGGACGATTTCCAGGCCCAGTAGTAGTCGGAGAAGGGGTAGAGCGGGTTGTTCTTCCTGTTCCCGTCAACGATCATGTTCCAGCCTATGCGGCTTTTTACGGCCAGGAGATTCAGATAGCAGCCTTCGGGGATCATGTCGAAAAGCCGGTCCATTTCCGGATTCTTGTTCTCTTTCATATCTTTGTGAAAACGGAATATCTCCTTCATCAGCTTCAAACCCCGCAGAGGCGTTTTCACCCCGGCGTCTTCAAAGGGGACACCCACCAGAATATCACGGCATTCGATCACATTGGGGGGCAGCTCATAGCGCAGGGGCTGGTTCGGTTCAGGAGAAATGGTAAAGAGTTTGAAGTCTATTTCCGGAAGGTTTTTGATAAGGTCATGGACCCAGGCGGAGACCCCTCCGGTTATATAGGGATAGGAGCCCTCGAGGATGATGCAGACGCAAAGACGTTTCTCACTCATGAGCCGCCATCCAGAACTCCAGAATCTTCTTTTCCTCTTCGTCGGGGTTCTCCATGCCAGCCAGCTCCTTCAGGACGGCCTTGAACGCGTTCATATCGTTCTTTTTAAAGGCAATCTCCAGACGGAACAAAGGGTTTTCATTATCCCCGGTGAGGAGTGTTTCCGCCTGATCGTAGAGCTTCAGGAACATCAGAATACGGAACAGGAGGGTATTGTCGGTCCGGTGTTCCTTCTCTTTAAGAAGCAGATACGCCTCTTTCATATAAAAATTGCCGAGGGTCCTCTCATCCCTGTTCAGCATGGCCAGGTGATAGTAGATCTCAGCCGCCTTCATCCTGTCTTCCGCCCGGTTCTTTTTTTCAATTTCATTTTTCAGGTCCACCAGACGGTTGTTGTAGTCCTTTTCCAGGGCGTTAAGGCTTTCGGCCGCAAAAAGGGCGATCTCCTTGTCTTCATCCCTGGCCAGCTCATCCAGTACGGTTTTCAGGATAAGATTGGTATTCAGGTCTCTGTCTTTGCGGGAGAGCAGCCACTCGATCTCGTCGCTGTTATAGGGTTTCTTGAGAAGAGGGTTGAGAGCTGTGGACTTATAGATGAAGGCTTCGATGGGAAGGATCTCCTCTTCGGCCGCATGAAGCGCCGCACCGGGCGTACGGGGAATAAAATGGCTGCGCAGATTATGAATATAGCGATAGGCTCTGTCCTGTCTCATATCTTCTGAATCTCCAGAAGATACTCCGCCCTTTTTATCAGATCATCGGGATCCATCTTCTCGCTGGTTCCGCTGGAGGCGTAGCCGAGGTTGACCTCTGGTGCGATGCTCTCCTCTTTGATGGTCCACTTTTTATTGTTGATCATCTCCAGAGTTTCCAGGCAGAAGAGAGAGCAGCCGTCATAGTCCAGATAGGGAATAAAAAGGGCCATCCTCTCTTCCTCTCTGTAATGGAAGATTTCAGCGCTTGTTCCCGAGCTGTCGGCTATCTCCTTCATCAGCTCGGCCTGAAGGCTCAGAGTCCTCTCCCTTCCAATCTCTTCTCTGAGTCTTTCAAAGCTCATAAACTCAAAAAGAATCAGGCTGCAGGAATTGAAACCCGCGGTCTCGTCAAAGCGCTGCTGATCCAGGATCCGGTAAAGCTGGGTAAACTGGGGGAGTCCTGTATCCTCGTTGTGTTCTTCACCCAGAAGAAGAGCCTCAAAGTCCAGAGCCTTTTTAAGAGCGGGCTGAGCCAGGCTGATGATGATCTGGGCGATATTCTCTGTATATTCGCTGTACTTTATAAAAGGAAGAGAGTCGATGGATATAACCCCCCAGGTCTGATTGTCAACGACAACGGGACAGCTGACAATGCAGTGTTCACTGTTCAGTTTCTCCAGGTTTTCATAATCCAGGATCATGCGCATGGTAAAGAGCTTGTTGTTCCGGAAAACCCAGCCCTCAATGGAGTCCTTAAGTCCGAGGGACTCTTTCCGTCCCTCTCTCTTCTCATCTCCCCACTGCATTTTAAGTTTCAGACAGTTATCTCCCTTATCGTAGACCCACAAAGAGAGGGCCTCGGCCTCGGTAAAGTGGGCAATACTGTGAAGAAGGCGGGAAAGGCTCTGGGATGAATCGAGGCAGTCGATATCTCTGATCTGGTCGAACATGATAGAGGGAGAGGTCTTCAGTCTGGTAACCCGCTCCTCCAGTTCTTTTATGATGTCCTGCTGAGCTCTGGATATACGATTCAAAAGGCTTCTTTTCTCAGAACCCTTTCTGTAACGAACCATTACTTTTTCCAGTTGATGCTGTCTGAAACTTTTAAGAGTTCCTCCCAGGTAAATAAGAACGCCCGAGAGAGCGAGAGTATTGAAAAGCCCCAGTGGGGATGGCGTGCTGTGGCGGGCCAGGTATCCATACCCCAGGTTTATGGACAGAGCGATCAAAAGAAAAATGTATCCCGCCCTTCTGCCGTGCCAGAAGGAGAGAAACTGGGCTAGGGCGACGATTATAAGCAGAGCTGTGGAAACAGATTTTTCCAGTAGGGGTAATAGGCTTAAAGCGCCGATAATGAGTGCAGTCAGTAGAGTTTCTATGATGAAATTCTGTTTTTTCAGGTACATAAGCTTATTTTAGTATAAGTTAAGATATATGGGAGTGAAAATAACAATATGAGTGTTCTTTTTGATAAAAAAATATACCTTTTTCTCATCACTGTATTTCTTTTTTGCCTTTCACCGGCTCTTCTCAGCGCTCAGGAGGCCGGAGAGGAGGCTGCTGAAAAAGGGGGAAATGAGAATATTCTTCTCTCGCCGGTCTTTCCTGAATCGGAAGAGGGGCTTGTTTTTATCGAAGGGGAGGCCGCTGTATCCACAAACTTCGCCGTCTCTCCCGTTTATAACTACGGAGCCTCTTCCTTTCGTTCCCTTCAACTGATTCAGCGTAACGCTCCCTATGGCGGTCAGGCCTATTTTGCCGAGTACGCTTTCTATGTGGAAGAGGAGGGGGATTACTCCTTCTGGTACGGCGGTACCCCTCCGGGGCCCCAGGATACGGTCTATCCCTCCTTTGCTAGTCCCTTCCGCTATATTCTGGACGGAGCCGAAGCGGTTCCCGTCTACAGGGAAAATCTGGAGGTCGTGGAGGCCTATACCCCCGCCTACTACTGGATGCAGGTTACTGAGCTTCATCTTACCGAAGGGGTGCACCGTCTGAGGATCGAAGTTCCTGAAAAAAGACGCTATGACGGCCAGTACTACTTTTTTATGGACGCATTTTTCTTCCTGAGACAGGACAGGATGGAAGACGATCTGGCCCTGGCTCCCCCGGTTTTTCCAAGAGACCGGACAAACAGATCCATCGACAATCCTTTTCAGTCGATCTCCTACTATGAAAAGGCCATCAAGGAGGATCCGGGCAACAGCTCTTCTTATGTCGTTCTGTCCATGATCTACTCTCTGATCGGTGATTACATAAACGCCATTAAAAATCTGAACAAGGCGGTGAGCCTGGATCCGACCGATCCCTATCCCCTGCTGTTGACGGCCAAGAACAGGATCTGGAACGGTGAGATATCCGAAGGCCTTTCCGCATACAAGCAGCTTCTGGCCATGGCGCCCGATAACGCCGCCTACTGGGCTGAGGCCGGTAAAGTGGCCGCCTGGACGGGGAATTACAGGGAGTCCATTGAGTTCTTTACAAAGGGTCTTGAGAACTTCCCCGATGATCTGAACCTGAAAGTGAACCTGGGGCTTACCTATCTGTGGATGGCCCGCTCGGATGATGCGGATACACAGTTTGCCGAGGCGGAGCAGAGTGCCGCCGGTTCCCATACCCGGGCCATGGCGCTGGGCGATATCCATTCGGTCAACGGCTATCCCGAGTATGCCGTGAATATCTACAACAGAACCCTCGATGAATTTCCCGAATATCTGGATACCTATCTCAGTCTGGAAGAGTCTTACAGGCTGCTGGGTGAGGATGAGAAGGCCGAAGCCATTATCAGAAAGGTTTACGACAGCTTTGAAGAGAGTGCGGAACTCTCTTCCTATATGAATGTATATGAAGAGAAAAAGAATATGAAGAACGGGATTCTCCAGGACTATATCGACGCCCTGGAAGAGCAACCCGACAATGTCGCCCTCAGGCAGCTCCTCTCCCAGACCTATTTCTGGAACGGTATGCAGGAAGAGGCGGTAGATCATTATCTTCGTATTCTGATCAACAAGCTTTACATCAGTATGAGGGAATTTGACGACAAGGCCGAAGATATTCTGGCATTGATGGACAGAATGAGCCGTTACCGGTATCAGTATCAGCAGCTTACAGAGGCCTCGGCAAAGGGCGTCAGGGAACTGGAGACACTGCAGAAAGCCTATGAGAAGGCACAGGCTTCGGCCGCTAAAAAGCCTGATGAGAAGGCTCTGGCCGAAAAGGCCGATCAGGCGGGAAGAGACTGGTCAAAGGCTTATGACGAATACAGGCTCTGGGTGGACCGGCTGTATAATCTTGAGAACGACGGGGAGACCCTTGATCGCGAGTGGAGCTCTCTTAAGGCGACGGAAGAAGAGGAAGAGGAGGTCTTTCGGCAGCTTCTGGGAGATGCCGAATGGAGCTGGGACCGTTTCTTTACCCAGAGCGAGCTGAGAAAGGTTCGCAGGAATGAGCCTTTTCTGGCTGATTATATCCTCTCCCGCCTGGCTCTGTTTGAAGGGAGGAGCAGGGAAGCCGCTGCCTATCTTGACCGTGATATTTTTGATAATGACCCCGCCGCGGCCTACGGCCGCTATGAAGCCTTCCTCTGGGGCATGGATGAAGAGAAACGGAGTGACGTGTGGGCAGACGAGGCAGATACTCTGACTCTGTACAGACAGCATCTTTTTGATATGGAAGCGACTGCCTGGCAGGAGAGTGAAAGTTCAGGATTGATCGTGCCCACTGCAGAGGAAAGCCATGCCCTGATGCAGGAGCTTGATGAGCGTCATCAGGAACTGAAGGAAGGGGCTGAGGATGTCGAGAAACGATCTTCTAAAATGAGAAAGACCCTGGATCGAAAACTGGTCCGGCAGATTTACTACTTCGAACAGGACACCTACCTCCTGCGCTACTCTTTAGGGGATTACTATCTGGAGATGGAGGAGAACCTCAAGGCCGTCCGTCAGTACGAGCGTGTCCTGGCCATGGAACCCGGCAATATATCGGCGAACTATAAGCTTGGTATCGTCAGCCAGCGTTACGGAGACTGGTCCCGAGCCATGGAACAGTACAAGAAGGTCTACTATCAGAATCCCCGCTATGAGAATGCCTCCTACTACTATAATCAGCTGGCCCGGCAGAATGCGGATATTGTGAGCATTACGGGACAGAATCTTACGGACAGCCTGAAGACGACCTATGAATTGAATGCCGACTACGATACAAAGATCAACAGCAACATGGCATGGGGGCTGAGCTACGATCTCCAGATAGACCGTAAGTACAGAACCTGGAATAATAGGGATGAAGATAAAGATGATGAGGGGTCTCAGTTCAAGCTCCACACCCTGAGCGGCCGTGTTTCCTACACCATTAACAAATGGGATCTCATACTGACTCCTGTGGTCGGAGTGTTTCTGAGTAACTCCGTATTCGGTGAGGATATGAATGATGTAGACGGTGTCGTGAAAACCTCGGACATCACAGGCGAGCTGACGGTGGAACCCCTTCTCGGGCTTGAAGCGGACTGGAAGTGGAACTTCCTGGATCTAAACGGCAGCTATTTCTACAAGGTGGAAGAGGAGTCGGTCTATCCCGAAAACAGTCTGACCAACAGCCACTTTATGAGTCTTAACGCCAATACCTATTTCCCCCTGGAGCAGTACTACGACTGGGGTCCGGTGACCACCAGAAGCTATGGTGAGTATGAGATTCTGGACAGCGAACAGAAATGGCAGTTCTTCCAGGAGGGTGCCATCGGCTACGTGCTTGCCAGGGCTCCTCTTGTCAGGCTCCGAGCCAATGCGGTTTTCAACTATGAGGACGGTTCTGAACCGGATACAGTCGTCACAGATTTTTATCTGCCCGACGGCATAATAGAGATGAAGGGGGGGCTGCAGGCCTCGGTCAACTTCCATAACGAGACCTACAGCGAGGCCCTGGAGTTCAGCCTTTTTGCCGGAGCGGGGAGCTACCTGACCGATGTCATTGACGGTGATGATCCGACTTCTTCGGTCAAGGTGGAGGGACTGTTCAGCGTCTTCTATGTGAAAGAGACCATGACCCTCTTTCTGAATGTGGGAGGCAATCAGACCTATCTGGACGGTTCAGATCTGAATTTCTGGGAGTTCAGCGCCACCCTGGGAGGGCGTTTCGCCGTTCCTTCGCTTTTAACCAATTAAGCAGTCATTCAAGAAAAGAGGCTGTCCCGCAGCGTTAGGGGACAGCCTCTTTTGTTAATTTCCATATCAGCCCGCAGCGTAAACTGCGGGAAATCCTTTCCTAGAGATCGGCAACCGTAACGGAGCGGATATTCAGAGTCCGTCCGTCTTCGCTTGTGGGAATTTCAAGCTGACCGGCAAGGATCTTTTCCTTCATCTGCTCAATCATGGGATTGGCGAAATCAAATCCTATCAGTCTCCAGTTGTTGTCTACCTCGGGAGCGATCATGCCCCCCTTCTGTTCCTGAACATACTTGACGATCAGGCTGCGGATGCGTCCGGCATCCTGAAGAGTTTCATAGGAGTCATAGTACTTGTCCTCAGCCGTGGCGAATCCCTTGGATAGCAGGGTGCCGAAGCGGTAGTTGTTCACCGCCAGCTTATACTCACTATTCATGTCCAGGGGCTTTCCGTTTACGCTGATATTGACCACTCTGTCGCCGGCGGGACGTCTGAGGTCGATTTCGTAGTCCAGGCCGGCAAACATATCGTAGTTGTAACCGCGGATGTCCTTGTTGAAGCTGACCGTCAGGTCACCTTCGGCAGCGCTGTTGTAGTAGGACGCGGACCATTCCATATACTCTTTCAGCTTGGCGCCGCTGATATTCACACCCACCAGAGTGTTGGGGTACTTGTAGATATAGGCCACATCCTTCTTCTTGAACTCTCCCTTCTTGAGGGTGGAACCGAAGTTGAACAGGGCGGCCGAGGAGATATCCGCATCGGTGTAGAAGGTCTGTACCTCGTTGATCAGGTCGATGACGGCGGTGTCCTCTATCTGGGCGCGGGGCATGGTGGTTACCGTGTCGTCCCCTGTGATATAGTCTACACCGTCAACAAAGTCGGCGCTGATGGTTCCCACAACCTGGTTGGCATCGGCAACCGCGGTATCGTGAACATACTTGAAGGAGTCCAGGATGGCGGGACTCTCATCCAGAGGCTTGGTTTCGATATTGAAGGCATTGACCTCTTCCACGTTCCAGGCGTCGCCCACTTTTTTGACCTTGATATCCGCACGGGCCAGGGCCCAACCGTAGGCGCCGGGCTCGATAATCTTGACCTTGCCGATCTCTTCGACATATTTAGCATGCTCGTGACCGCCGAAAATTACGGCGAACTCGGGGAAGTTCTGAGCCAGTTCGCGAACGGCCATGGCGCCTCTGTCGTCTGTTCTTCCCATATGGAAGGCGCCGACCAGGACATCGTACTTTCCGTCCATCTCTGCAATCGCTTCTTTGACAGCCTCGGCTGTTCCTCCGAACTCCAGTCCCTGAAAATGGGAGGGCGCAGAGGCTTCCCAGACGGGGACATGAGGGGGGATGAGGCCGATAATTCCCACGCGGCAGCCGTTGACATTGTAGATTTTGTAGGGCATGGCGTAGTGGCTGTCATCGGCGTCTTCGCGGATATTGGCAGCCAGTACGGCACCGTCGAAGTTCAGAAGATTTCTGTCTACAAAACTCCTTTCGAAATTGAACTCGTGGTTACCCAGAACCCACACGTTGTAGTCCATCTGGTTCAGGGCCTGGATCATGGGATGGGTTTCCATATCGTTGAACAGCTCGGCCGAATTGTCCTGAACCGTATCGCCCACATCCATCAGTATCATATCAGGATGGGAGGCGCGCTCCTGGATGACGGCGGTGTAGACCTTGGCCAGTCCCGCATCGCTGTCCTTCGAATCGATGGCGTAGTCGTAGGCGTAGATCCTTCCGTGAACGTCCGCCGTGGCGCCGAGAGCGATGATCTGCTCGTTCAGCTCCCGATCCCCGATGACGGTGACCATCTCCTTCTGGCTGTCATAGCCGGAAATGGCAGAGATCTTGTCTTTGGACGCATCGACCTTGTTGTTCATACATCCTGTGAACACAAGAACGACGGCAATCAGAGTCAGAAAGCCTGCTTTGATTTTTTTCATTTTCCTTCTCTCCTATGGAATAAAATGATTGACGCTATATTGGTAAGGGGAACACAGAGGAGTATCCCCGTGCTTCCCGCCAGAGCCTGTACTATTTCAATCCCGATCAGGGGAATGTTGATAAACTGCCTGAACGACATGCCCAGTCCGGCTATCATCAGGATCAGGGTGAAAGAACTGCCAGTAAAGGCCAGGATAAGGGTATTGATCATGGTTCCTATCATGTCCCGCCCAATGTTCATCCCCGAGCTGAACAGCTCTTTCGGGGACAGATCCGGTCTGTGCCTGCGTATCTCCTCCATGGAGGATGTAAGGCTGACCGCCACATCCATGACAGCTCCCAGAGACGCGATAAGGATGGCAATAAACAGAAAGCCGTTGATTCTGATGCCGAAATCCCTGGCGATATAGAGGATCTCCTCCGATCGTTCCATATGCATTCCCGACAGCTGCGCCAGAGAGGAGGCTGCGGTGCTGAAAAGACCTGCCGATACAATGCCTCCCATGGTCCCCAGAACGGCACAGAGGGTTTTGCGACTCCAGCCTGTAAGCAGCAGAAAACTGACGACCGTAATCAATGCCATACAGCTCAGGGCGAGGGGGACAGGCGTCATCCCGCTGAGAATGAGGGGGATCAACACAAAGAGAATGACCACCCCTGTAAAGAGAAGGGCAAGCAGGGAGCGGAAACCTTTTGTTCCTCCGATAAGAAGAACCAGAATGATAAAGAGTGAAAGGGCTCCCAGGATCACGGGCAGACGGTTATAATTGTAGAGCCAGACTATGGTCTCTTCCTTTTCCTCACGTATAGTGAAGATATAGCGTCGGCCTGCTTTCGCCTCAATATTGTGAGAGCGGGAGAGGGTGTTGACTATGCTGTACTCTTCTCCCCTCCGGGCACCGCTCAGGATACGGACCCTCAGCTCCTGTCTGCCCAGCCTGGTACGGGGAACGAAGGGATCGTCCTCAAGCTCCCCCGAATCTACGGATAAGACGAGTCCATACTCAAAACTCTGGGGGATAAAGGGGAAGGGCTTGAACAGTCTGAGGGATATCAGAATTATGATCAGACTCAGGATCGCTACTGCAAGAGAAAGCAGAGGGAAAAAACAGCCTTTACAGGACCGGACAGTCATGTTTTTAATCAGCATCTGGCTTCATGCTATTCCCCCGCCGGTCTCCTGTCAATAAGAAGCGATGAGGTTGAACAACTGTTCTATAATCTCGTGCCGCCGGAAAAAATATCAGAGCCTGAACAGACTCCGGCACTCCTGAAAAAGAGGATCTTTCTTCATTTCGATCATAAACTCCTCCTGGAAGTATTGAAGCTGATCCACCTTCAGCCCCGCATACTTCAGAAAGGGTTCCAGCTTTGCCTGAATCTCGGGAGAATATTCAAATCCGAAGAGTTCGGATGACACCAGATCGGCTATGGAGATAATAACGACAAGCTCCTTATGGGGAGACTGGATATTTACCATCCCGTGCTCCCCGGCACTGTCGGCATACATAGCCGGAAAATGCCATGAATCCAGGATCATACCGCCCACGCTTCTGTGGTCCGCGCCAAAAATTCTTGTCTCCAGCTCACAGGTCTTATCTTCATCGGCATTCACAAACTCCATGATTTCGTCATAGCCGGTACTATTCGATTCATAGAGGCTCATCTGCCCTATATCATGAAGCAGGCCGGCAAGGAAGGCCTCCTCCCGCAGACGTGCGTTTCCCGATATATCGCAGAGTTTCTGGGCGATAAACGCCACCACAAGGGAGTGTTGCCAGAAGTACTTATAGAAGGGGGATACCGACTTGCTTCCAAACATATTGGAAGCGGTCAGAAGCATGACCAGGCTCTTGATGGCCTTGAAGCCCATAAGGGATATGGCGGTCTGCAGACGGGTGATCTGCTGCTGCCGGGCATAGAGTGCCGAGTTGGCTACCTTGAGAATTTTAGCCGTCAGGCCGGGATCCATACTGATCAGGTTCTCAAGTTCATGAAAGGATACCTCGTCCAGATCCTCTGCAAAGGTGAGGACTTTGGTCGCCACATCGGGCATAACCGGTATATTTTTCAGAAAGCGTTCGTAGTTTTCCATCTATTCCTATCATCGTTTCTTTTTTGCTCTACATTGACTATTATAATAAAATATATGGAAAGTAGATTCGAATAAAGGGGTATTTAATATGAACAAGCTCAAATGGGGAGTACTCAGTACAGCCAATATCGGCGTGAAGAAAGTTCTGCCGGCCATGCAGAAATCCGAAAACGGCAGCATCTATGCCATTGCCTCCAGGAATATCGACAGGGCCGGGGAAGTGGCTGAGGCATTGGCAATTCCTAAAATCTACGGATCCTATGAAGAACTGATTGCCGATCCCGAGATTGAGGCCGTTTACAATCCTCTTCCCAACCATATGCATATCGAATGGACCATTAAGGCCATGAAGGCGGGCAAGCATGTCCTGTGTGAAAAACCCATCTCCCTCGACTCAAAAGAGATCGAATCTCTGATAAAACTGAGAGATGAGACCGGTATGACCGTCAGTGAGGCTTTCATGGTCCGCTATCATCCCCAGTGGCTGACGGCCAGGAAGATCGCCGCCGAAGGGCAGCTGGGAGAGTTGTGCAATATCCAGGGCTTTTTCAGCTACTACAACACAGATCCCGCCAATATCCGCAACCACAGAGAGATGGGAGGCGGCGGCATTCTGGATATTGGCTGTTACCCCGTTACGACCTCCCGTTTTGTCTACGGGGAGGAACCCCGCCGTGTAGCGGCCCTTGTGGATTATGATCCTGTAACCCGCTGTGACCGTCTGGCCTCAGTCATCATGGACTTTCCCTCCGGACAGGCCTCTTTCTCCTGCTCTACGCAGCTGGTTCCCTATCAGAGGATGAATATCTTCGGGACAAAGGGACGGCTTGAGGTGGAGATCCCCTTCAATGCGCCTCCCGACAGAGGGGCCCGCATGTTTCTGAGCAAGGGGGAGTTCTATCAGGACGATCAGGAGCTGCTGGATTTCCCTGTCTGTGATCAGTACACACTGCAGGCCGAGTCCTTTGTCAGAACCCTGCGTGGAGAACAGAAGAATCATGTTCCCCTTGAAGACGCCCTGGCCAATATGAAAGTTCTGGAGGCTATCTTCAGGGCGGGGGAGAGCGGAAAATGGGAAGAAGTTCTATAGAACTGTATTTTAAAAGATTCCTTACCGATATAGTATTGATAGGTTTGGGGGCTTCAGCCCCGGATCGTTACAGAATTTCAAATCCCAGGAGATAAAAAAATATGGTAAAACATGTCGTTATGTGGACACTCAAGGATAAAAGCAAGGCTGAAGCTCTGAAAAAAGAGATCGAGTTCATGAAGGGAAGGATCTCAACAATGGTAGATGTGGAATGCGGTGTCAACTGCAACAGTTCGGATGCGGCCTATGACCTTGTTCTGATCTCTGTTCATAACTCCAGAGAGGATCTGAATGCCTATCAGACAGACCCCGTTCATGTCGCTTTCGGGAAAATTCTGAAGCCCGAAGTCATTTCGCGGCATGTTGTAGATTTTGAATTCTAAACAGATAGGATGTAGAATAGGAATAATGACAGGATCCGTAATATGACGAACATGATGAATAAAATCTTGCAGATTGACAGGGACCTGAACCGGATTCAGGACCTTGATATACTTCTGGAAAGGATCCTCTACTATGCCTGTGATGCGGTAAAAGCCGATGCGGGATCTATTTACATTAAAGAGGGCAATGAGCTCGAGATTCGTTATACACAGAACAACACCCTGCAGAAGAAGCTGAAGAAGGGTGAAAAGCTGAAATTTGATTATTTCAGGATCCCCGTAAATGAAAAAACCATTTCCGGCTATGTAGCCGCTCATGCCAAGCATCTGAATATCAGGAATATGTACAGAATTCCTGAAGATCGCCCCTACAGTTTCAATACCTATTACGACAATGTAACGGGATACAAAACCGTCTCGACCCTGACCTTTCCTCTGACCACCAATCAGGGAGAGGTCATCGGTGTGCTGCAGCTGATCAACGCTCTGAGTCCCAAGGGAAACATCATCAGCTTCAAGAAGGCTGATGAACCCTTTGTGCTTCATTTTGCAAGTTCCGCGACCGTTGCCCTTCAGCGGGCCAGGATGACCAGAACCCTTCTGCTGCGTATGATTCAGATGGCCGAATTACGGGATCCCAAAGAAACGGGAGCCCATGTCAACCGCGTCGGTTCCTATGCCTGTGAGATATACGAAGCATGGGCACGCAGACGGAATGCGCCGGAGGACCGGATTCAGAAGGAAAAAGACGTCCTCAGAATGGCGGCTATGCTCCACGATGTGGGTAAAGTCGGAATCTCCGATCTGATTCTTAAGAAACCGGGCCGTTTTAATGACGATGAGTATGAGATTATGAAATCTCATACCTATGTGGGAGCCCGGCTTTTTGCGGAAACCGAATCCGATCTGGACCGTATTGCCATGGATATTGCCATCAGCCACCATGAAAACTGGGACGGCAGCGGGTATCCGGGGAGTATCGACTGGCAGGGGTCAAAGCCTGATGAAATCCTGAAAGCAGGAGAAGGCTTGAAAGGGAAGGATATACCCCTTTATGCCCGGATCGTCTCTCTGGCGGATGTGTACGACGCTCTGAGCTGCCAACGCGTCTATAAGGAAGCCTGGACCGAAGATAAGGTTCTTGAAGAGATTCACAACTGTTCGGGAAGCAAATTCGATCCCGAGCTGGTAGAGATCTTTTTTGAGATCCTGCCGGAGATCAAGCAGATTCAGAAGAAATATCCCGATACCCACTGCATCGACTGATGAAAAGCCGTATCTATCTGGCACCCCTGGAAGGGGTGACGGATCGCTGTTACCGCAGTTGTTTCTATGATCATTTTCCGGGCCTGAGCGGAGCTCTGACTCCCTTTCTCCCCATTCCCGACCGTGTGAAAAAAATCCCCCGTCGCCTTCTTGATGAACTGGCTCTGCCGGGAGAATCAAAGGTCAATGAAGTCCCCCAGGTTCTGGTTTCGGAGGCCTCCGCCTTTATCCTTGCCGCCGAAATGCTGGAAGAGGCCGGATTCCGGGAGCTCAACTGGAACCTGGGCTGTCCCAGCCGCGGAGTCGTCCGCAAGGGGAAGGGCGCCGGAATGATGCCCCGTACCGACGGGATTCTGGAGATTCTGGATAAGGTCGTTCCCGCAACGGCGCTGCGTGTCTCTCTGAAACTCAGAATGGGGCTGACAGACAATGAAGAACTCTTCCGCCTTCTGCCCCGGCTCAAAGACTATCCGGTGGACCTTATTCTCCACCCCCGGCTGGGAACCCAGATGTACGGCGGCCGGGCGGATTGCTCTGGCTTCCGCAAAGCCCTGGATCTGTACGGAAAGCCGATTTGCTATAATGGAGATATCCGCAGTTCTTCTGACCTTCTCAGGCTGCAGACTCTGTTTCCCGAGCTTGATCGGTGGATGATAGGGCGGGGACTGCTGGCCGATCCCTTTCTTCTGGGCCGTATCCGCACGGGGCAGAAGAAAAGCGGGATACCCGCACTGGGGCGGGAGGCGTTTTTGTGCTTTCTGGATGATCTTATGGAACGTATGAAAGACCGTTTCAGCAGCGAGGGGGCATTCTACGGTTATCTGAAAGGTATCCTGTCCTACTCCTTTCATGACAAAAGAGTGCCTTCACATCTGTTTGCAGAGCTGAAAAGGATGAAAAATGAAGAGGATTGGCTGTGTTTGAAGGAAAATATAAAGAGCTGGGCTGAGAATCAGTATACCGGAACCACTCCGGCCTGATACAGAACGCCGCAGACCCAGAACATGGTGTGACGGGTTTTCATCAGGATGATATCGCTCTCCTCAGCCAGGCGGACCATATTGGAGGGAATCTCCTTGTCCCGGACAAACAAAATGCAGCTGATATCCGCCATCTCCGCCGTTCTAATGGCCTGTACGTTGGCAAGCCCGGTAATCAGAACGGCCTCATCGGCTTCATTGGTGAGAACATCACTCATTAAATCAGAACTGAAGGCATTAATGACCTCCTTTGAACCGGGGTCTCCGCAGATCAGTTCTGCTTCTGTCAGTTTCTGAATATCTTTTATCTTCATTGCTGCTCCTGAATATGAGATGATTTTATAGAGAATCAGCAAAGGTTTCAATCTGTTATTGTGAAAATCCATACAGCTCTCCCCGATGGGGAAGGGGGAAAAATGTTGTTTTGCTACATTAATGTAATAAAATGGAAATATTTATGCATTTTTTTACAAATCCTTGATCAACGGATCAAGATAAGGTATTCTTTTTCATATATAAAACGGATCAATATCCAGTTATCCGTTTCTTCATCCATCTGTACGGTATCTATTTTCTGATCTCTCCGGTTCCCGGTGCAGACAGTTTCTACCGTTCGTTTAATCACAAAGGGGTTCGCCCCCGATCCATTTTTGTTTGAATGCGGCGCTCTTTCCGCGCCCTTTCACGAGCATGTTTCGCATGTTTAACACCGGCATGTAAGCCCTAGGCTTTTTTATATGTTTTATACAACTTGGAGGAAATGAAATGAAAAAAATGATGAAAATTTCCATCATTCTTCTTGCCGCCGCAGCCCTTATGCTGAGCGGATGCAGCAAGAAGGAGGCCGCAGGGCCTTCCAGAACCTTTGTAACCATCGGTACCGGTGGAGTCACCGGAGTTTACTATCCCACCGGAGGAGCCATCAGTAAGATTGTCAATCAGAAGTTCGATACCTATGGTATCAAGGCTACCGTCGAATCGACCGCCGGTTCGGTATTCAACGTAAACGCCATCCTTTCGGGTGACCTGGAATTCGGAATCGTACAGTCCGACAGACAGTATCAGGCATACAAAGGTATGGCCGACTGGAAGGACGCCGGTCCCCAGGAAAAGCTGAGAGCCGTATTCTCCATCCATCCCGAGTCCGTTACTCTGCTGGCTGCCGATGATGCGGGCATTGAGTCCTTCGAGGACATGAAGGGCAAGGTCATCAATATCGGTAACCCCGGTTCCGGTCAGAGAGGAAACGCCATGGATATTATGGAAGCCTACGGTATCGACTGGGAAAAGGACATTCAGGCCGAAGGTCTGAAGGCTTCCGAAGCCGCCAAGATGCTGCAGGACGGAAGAATCGATGCCTACTTCTACACCGTGGGCCATCCCAACGGTTCTTTCAAGGAAGCTACTTCCGGTAAGAGAAAGGCTCACTTTGTTCCCATAACAAAGGTTGATACTCTTCTGGCCGAGTTCCCCTACTATGCCAAATCCTTTATCCCCGTAAGCGAATATCCTAATGCCACCAACAGTGCCGATGTGGATACCTTCGGTGTAAAGGCTACCCTCTGTACATCTTCCGATGTTCCCGATGATGTCGTATACGCCATCACCAAAGAGGTTTTTGAAAACCTGGATACCTTCAAGGGTCTGCACCCCGCCTTCGCCATCCTGACGGCTGAGAGCATGCTGACCGGACTTTCCGCACCCATCCATGACGGTGCCATGAAGTACTTCAAGGAAGCAGGTCTGAAGTAAGACTTCTTTTTCCGGCCACCCCCTTCTCAAGGGGATGGTCTGAAAATTATCCCGGTGCGCCGCGCCGGGATTTCTCCCTTTTCAGGGGAGAATACAATTTTAAGGAGCCTATTTTTTATGTTAAAAGAACTTGAGAATCAACCGAGCGATGCGGATCTTGACAAGGCTCAAAGGATCGTAGACGAAGCGGAGGGAGGAACCCGTAATATTGAATCGGGACCCGGCCGTTGGGTGATTCCCGTGATAGCCGCCTGCTGGTCTCTGTTTCAGCTGGCCATTTCCTCATTTATCCTGCTGGAAAGTACCTATGTCCGTGCCATTCATCTGGCCTTTGCCATCTGTCTTGTCTTTCTCAGCCACCCCTTATTTAAGAAACCGAAAAAGAACCGCGTTCTCAATTATTTTGCCAATAACGATCGTTTTTCGACAGTCGATATTATAATCGCCGCGGCGGCGACTCTTCTCGCCCTTTACATTGCCATTGACTACGTAGGCATAAGCGGCCGTCAGGGAGCACCCGTTCCCCGGGACGTCATCATCGGATTCGCCCTGGTCGTCCTTCTTCTGGAGGCCGCAAGACGGGCTCTGGGACCGGCCCTGCCGATTGTGGCCATTATCTTTATTCTTTACAGCTTCTTCGGTCCCTACATGCCTGCCGTTCTGGCATTCAAGGGCGTTTCGGTCAAGCGATTTATCGGTCAGATTACTCTTTCCACCGAGGGTGTCTACGGTGTTCCTCTGGACGTTTCGGCTACCATTGTATTCCTGTTTGTGCTCTTCGGAGCCATGCTGGACAAGGCGGGAGCGGGAAAGTACTTTGTTGATCTGGCCTTCAGCCTTCTGGGACGCTTCAAGGGAGGTCCCGCCAAGGCGGCGGTTCTGGCCAGCGGTCTGACCGGTATGGTTTCCGGTTCCAGTATCGCCAATACCGTAACAACCGGAACCTTCACCATTCCTCTTATGAAGAGTGTGGGCTACCCTGCTCATAAGGCGGGGGCCGTAGAGGTGGCTTGTTCCACCAACGGACAGCTGATGCCCCCCATCATGGGTGCCGCGGCGTTCATCATCGCCGAGTACTGTAATCTGGAGTATGTCGAGGTCATCCGGGCCGCTTTTATCCCGGCGGTGGTTTCCTATATCGCTCTGATGTACATCACCCACCTGGAAGCGTCCAAGCTGGGCCTTGAGGGAATCGCGAAAGAGGAGCTACCCCAGTTCTGGAAGACCTTTATCGCCGGGGTCCACTTTCTGATTCCTCTGGTCTTTCTCATTGTGGAACTGGTTGTGTTTCGTCATTCTCCCGCCCTGGCGGCTTTCCGTGCCATCCTGGCTCTGACGGTACTGATCTTTATCCAGAACATCTACAAATCGAAGAAGAAAAAAGAGTCCCTTATGAAGGGCGTCCGCCATGCCGTCTGGCAGGTGGGAACCTCACTGGTCGCCGGTGGAAAGAATATGATGGGTATCGGAGTGGCCGTTGCCGCAGCAGGAATCATCGTAGGGGTCGTTACCCTGGGACTGGGCGGTATCATCACCGAGGTTATCGAGGTCCTTTCGGGAGGAAACTTCCTGCTGATCCTGGTCATTACAGCCATTGCCAGTCTTATCCTGGGAATGGGACTCCCCACGACGGCAAACTACATCGTTATGGCTTCTCTGACCGCACCTGTCATCCTGACCCTGGGTGAAAAGAACGGCATAATAATCCCCCTGATCGCGGCCCACCTCTTCGTCTTCTTCTTCGGAATCCTGGCCGACGATACCCCTCCCGTGGGACTGGCGGCCTTCGCCGCTTCGGCTATTGCCAAATCCGATCCCATCAAGACGGGAGTGCAGGGATTCACCTATGACATCCGGACGGCAATTCTGCCCTTTATGTTTATCTTCAACACCGAACTGCTTCTGATCGGAGTTGACAGCATCGGCTATGCCGTATGGATTTTTATAACCGCTCTTCTGGCCATGTTTGCCTTTGCGGCCCTGACTCAGGGCTACTTCTACAGGAAAAACAAATGGTTCGAGGCCATTCTTCTGGCTCTGGGAGCTCTGACTCTTCTGCGTCCTCAGTTTGTGGGGGCCTGGTTCGGAATGGGAGATGATCCCAAGGTATTCCTTTCCGGCGGCGGTGTCATTGTGGTGGGGCTGGTTTATCTGTTCCAGCGTTTCCGGGCCGCCAGAGCATCGGTCTGACTCCCTCACCGTGAAATGAAGACCTTCTGCCTGAACGGGCGGGAGGTCTTTTTTTATTGTGACTGGCTGGGCAATCACAACGCCTTTGCTGTTTAAGAGCTATTCCGATGTATGCTGTTGAACCGTCTCTTTCTATTTAATATATTTTCTGTTTATCGGTATTGGACTATAATGATTTTGAGCAACTATGGCCGAAGAAAAAAAAAGAACTCTGCACCGTAAATATCTTAAAACGATTCTCCCCCTTGTTCTGTTGTTGAACAGTATTTCCTTTCTTGTCACAGCCGGAGTCTATTCGCTTAACAGCTGGAAACAGTATGAAGAGGTCCGTACCGTTATAAGAGAGGTCGTGGGGATCAACTTCTCTCTTTTTAGAGATATCAATGTCCTTTACGACTATATGTTTGCCGAAGATCTGACGGAGAAACTTCACAGCTTCCGGGAACGGTTCGAAGCGGCCGGAAACTCTCCGGAAAATATGGATCTGGAGACCCTGAAAAAGGAGTGGGGGGAGAACTTTGACCTTTATCTGATTGATGACAGGGAAAAAGTCATACATACCAGCAACGCTCAGGACGAAGGCCTCGACTTCCGAATCCTCTCCCCCCGGTTTGCCGAGAAACTTTCTGCTTTCCGTAAAGAGGGTGATTTGATGATCGACTCTATCTCCCAGGAGATTTTGACCAATTCCTTCCGGAAGTTCGGCTATATTCCCAGCAGAGACAGACGCTATATTCTGGAAATCGGTCTGCGCATGCCCCTGGACGACAAGCTCTTTTTTCCTGTGAACCCTTCGAATCTCGGGAACAAGTTCGATACCATAGGGAATCAGAATATCTCCATAGAAATCCTGGAATTTACCGACTACAGGAACCCGGACAATCCTCTTTCGCAAGTACGACGGGAAATGATGGAAAAAGGTCTGGACTACAGGGAAGACTGGCTCTGGAAAGAAGGCCTGGTGAGAAGCTACTTTAAAATCAGTGAAGCCGGTAAAAGCGATGGCATGGCCTTTGTGGAGTACTTTTTCTGTATCAATTACTCCCTCGACTCCTTTATGTCAAAGCTGAGGAGCGGTTCCCTTGTCTTTGTGGCCCAGATTATTCTGCTGACCATTCTGAGTCTGATACTGATCTCCCGCCTGACCCTTTTCCTCACGAGGCCTATAGGCGGGATGGTGAACGATATCCGCCTGATTTCATCAGGACAGTGGGATCGTCCCCTCAGATCCGGGGGCAGCGCTGAACTGGATATTCTGAAAGATTCGGTTGAGCAGCTGGTAGACTCCCTTCTTGAAGAGAAGTCGGCTGTGGAACTTTATGAGAGCCGTTTCCGCCTGGCCGTTGAGGCCTCCCGGGACATCATTATGGAGTGGCGACCTGTGAGCCATTACCTGAGCTTTTCCAGCAATGCTGCCGCAGTTTTCGGAGTTGATCCGGGGGAACGGTCGGGAAGAGATCTTGAGGTCTGGCTTTTTACACTCCTTTATCCCGAAAGCCTCAGCAGGATAAAAGAGTGGTACAGGGAGATGCCGAGCCTTTGTTCCCGGGAGGAGATCAGTCTTGAACTGCGCATCCGCTCGGAGAGGGGAGGGGAGCGCTGGATCGTGGTGAAAGGTTACATGGAAGTCCGTGATAACGAAGCCCGTATGATCGGTATTATCGGAGATATCTCCCAGAGCAAGAACCGCCAGCTTCTTATTGAATCCCTGGCCTATACCAATTCCATCTCGGGGTTTCCCAATCTGCAGTCTCTTTATGAAACGGAGGCCGTCATTGATCGGGGCAGCCTTGTGGGGATGGTACTTCTGAATCTTGACGATCTGGGAAGGGTATATACAGCTTTCGGATATGAGCAGGGCCATGATCTGATGAAGGCTTTATGCCTGAAAATCAGAACGGTTCTTCAGGAGCTCGATCTTGAAGGAAAATTGTTTCATATCAATTCGGATGATCTGGTCCTCCTTTTTTCCGGAGTCGCGGAGAGGGGGGATATGGAAAGGGATATCTTTTCTTTTGCAGAAGCCCTGAGCGGCGGAATCTTTCTCAAAGCCCGTGATGAGTTCTTCTTTACCATCTCTTTGGGGGCGGAAATCGCCTGTTTATCCGACGCCCTGAATATTCAGGTCCTGCTGCACAGAGCGGAGATGGCCCTGGACAGGGCCAGGGCCCAGGGAAAAAACAGTCTGGTTTTCTATCAGGATAGTTTTTCAGGCGATTCCAGACGGGTTTTCAGTATGACAAGATCTCTTTCGGATGGTCTGCAGACCGATGGACTGGCTCTTGTTTATCAGCCCATTGTGGACCGGACATATAAAGACTTTCCCGGCTTTGAAGCCCTGTTGCGTCTTCAGGAGGGGAGTCAGATCTCACCGGCTGAATACATTCTGGCTGCCGAGGATACAGGTCTTATCCATCCCCTGGGAGAGTGGATTATGCTGCATGCTGTCAAACAGGCCGGTCTTATGATTGAAAAGGGCCTGGATTTCCATTATATCAGCATCAACTTTTCTCCCCTTCAATTCCGCGACTCTCATCTGGTCGGGAATCTGAGCGCCCTCTGTCGTGAGTACGGAGTACCCTCCCGGAAGATCCAGGTGGAGATGACCGAAACGGCCATTATGCTTTCAGCGGAAAGGATGATGGAGACGATCGTAAGTCTCAAAGAGCAGGGGTTCAGAATAGCCATGGATGACTTTGGAACGGGATACTCCTCTCTGGCCTATCTGAGTCGCATGCCCATAGATGCCCTGAAAATCGATAAGGGTATGACCGGGGGGGTACTGGTGGACGATAAGCTCAAAAGAGTGGTTACCCTTATCATGGAGGTGGCCCGGGAGCTGGACCTGGAAGTCATCGCCGAAGGTGTGGAGACAAATGAACAGGAAAAATGGATGCTGGCTCAAAATTGCCGTCATCATCAGGGCTACCTCTACAGCCGTCCCCTGAGCGCTGCCGATATGGAGAGCTGGCTGAAGAGAAGAGCCGAATAAATCTGAACGCCCCTTGCGGCCCCCCTGTCCCTCGGTTAAGATGATTTTATGACAGCTCAACATGATTCGGACAAACGATTCAGCCTATACTACCGTGACGGCTATGCCGTCCTGGAAGTCTATCCCTGTGAGAACAAAGAACAGAAGGTCTATGCCGAAGATATTCTCAATAGAATGAAGATCCTGGGCATCCCTCTGGTTCGTATGATGAAACTGGAAGAGATCATCGAAAGGTCTGACGGGGTGACGGAACTCCTCACCGAGTGGCCCGCTGGCGGCCATCTGGCCCCGGCGATTCAGATCCGGGTCAATGAGGACAGAATGAGCGCCGAGGCCTTTGTCGAGCCGCCCAGAACAGGAGGCGGCCGGGTTACGCTGGAACAGTTCAATGCCGCCCTGGACAGGCATAAGCTGCGTTTCGGAATCAAACGGGATGCCATCTCCGACTGTATTGAAAAAGAGCGCTACAGTGAGTGGTTCCGGATAGCCGAGGGACGGCCGCCCGTTCATGGTCAGGGGGGGAAGGTCCGGTATCTTTTCAACCTGGACAGGGGGAAACCCTTTCGTGAGCTGCCTTTCGGAAGAATCGATCTGAAAGAACTCAATTTTATTGACTATAAAGAAAAGGACTGTGAACTGGCGGTTCTGGAGCCGGCCATAGAACCTCAGGACGGAAAGGACCTCTACGATGACATCGTTGCGGCGAAGCCTGCCGGCGACGGGGAGAGTCTGAATGCCGGAACCGGCTGTGAGATCCGTGAAAACAAAGTCTTCGCTCTGGAAAACGGTAATGTCCGTCTGGACAGAGGGGTCGTCATTGTGGAACCGGTGGTCACGGTAAACAATGTGGATTATGAGACGGGAAACCTCAGTTTCGAGGGTTCGGTTATCGTAAAGGGTCATGTGGCCGACGGATTTGAGATCAGGGCCAGCGGTGATATACAGATAGGCAAGAGTGTGGGTCGTGTCCGTATCATTGCCGGAAGGAATCTGATCCTTCAGTCCGGAATCAACGGTGATAAAGAGGGGCACCTTGAGACGGGCGGCGATCTTTATGCCCGTTTTGTTGAAAGCTGTTTTGTCGATACCAAAGGCTCTGTCTTTGTATCAGGTGCTCTTCTGAACAGTACCGTGAAGATAGGGGGAGACCTTCTTCTCGAAGGGGGCCGTTGTGAAATCGTCGGCGGACTGACAGTCGTGCGGGGCTGGGTGAAGTGCAGAAAAATAGGCAGTCTCTATGAGGCGAAAACCACTGTTGTCGCCGGTGTGGATCCTGAGCAGCTGGATAGCTTTCACAGTCTTCTCAGAGAGCTTGCCAAACTGAGAGAGCAGCAGGATAATCTGGACAAACAGCTCCATCACTTTGAAAAGCTCTGCAGTCAGAAAGAGGCCACAGGGTTGACATTTCGGCAGAGAGACCAGGCCGCCGAGAGTGTCAGGGAAGCCGAATACAAGGTGGGTGAGAAGCTGAAGGAGATCAATCATATGCGCAGAGAGCTGCATCCGGATGAAAAAAGCTTTGTCCTGGCCGAAGATATGATCTATCTGGGCAGCAAGGTCAGCTTCGGCCTCCTGGATTTTATTCCCCGCCAGCGTGGAGCGAGCAAAACAATTCTTCAAAGCAAAGAGGGAAAAATCAGAGAGACGGGCTATAATCCGGCGCAGATTCCCGAAGAGATCAGAAAGGCACTTCCCTCGGGAGAGTGAGTATTAAATAGAGCCTGATCTGTGACTAAAGTCATGAGTCTTCAGCGGATCCCTCTCTCCCTCCGGGCCCTGAAAACCTGACACCCTTCAGCATTATGCCTCCCACGATAACGCTCAGTCCGGCCACAGTCGCCGGCGCTATACTCTCCTTGAGAATTAGGGAAATCCAGATGAGTGATAGAAAAGGGGAGAGATAGACCAATGAGCCTATCCTTGCGGGGTGTGAACTGAGTTTCAGAGCACTGCCCCAGAACAGAAAGGTAAGACCCATCTCAAAAAGGCCTATCCAGAGGGTGGAGAAAAGGGCTACAGGAGTCAAGGAGGGGACCTTCGGAGCCCCGGTGACATAGAGTAGGATCAGGAGAGGAAGGGCAAGGCAGAAGTTCCAGAACAGGCGTTGTCCCTCCCTCTCTCTGCGCTTCTGGGCACTTAGCCAGGAAGCCGCCCAGAGGACGGCGCTGAAGAGAGCCAGTCCTGTTCCTGTTTTGCTGTAGCCCCCTGAGGCGTCATGGGAGCCGCCGCGGCTGATCAGAATAATCCCGCCGAAGCAGATAAAAAGAGAGAGCAGATCGTTCAGCCGCGGTTTTTTACCCAGAAAGGGAATGGAAAGAAGGACAAGCATCAGAGGCCAGGTATAGTTCAGAGGCTGAGCCGCCTGAGCCGGAAGAAGCTCATAGCTTTTAAAGAGAACCAGATAGTAGGCCCCGGGGTTGAGAACGGCACCGAACAGAAAAAAACGGAACTGTGAAGCAGATATCCGGAAGGCCTCAGGATCCGTTCTTATCAGAATGATTCCCAGAGCCAGGGCAGACCAGAAACAGGAGAGTATCAGCATCTCCAGGGGGCTCAGCTCTTTCAGGGCGATCTTGAAAGCTGTGGCAACGGTTGACCAGAGGAGAACCGCCGTCAGGGCGCAGAGAAGGGCCCGCTTGTCCCTGTTCACTCCTTCTTCTCTCCCAGGCGGACACGGAATCTCTGGAATACTTTTTCAAGATGATCGGCCTCTGTTGCCGTAAGCCGGGCCCGGGCAAAAATATCTCTGAAAAACTGAGCCGTACGGAAACGGTCGGGTTTGTCGTAGTATCCGGCCTCTTTGAGACTGGCATCAACGGTTCCGGTCAGGCTGTTGACCCTTTTCAGAGAGACGGGGGTGCTGCCGCCTACACGCACTCCCGCAGATTCACGATACATCGCATAAGCCATGATCTGAACCGCATGGGAAAGATTCAGAGAGGGATTCTGTGGATGGCTGGGGATGTGGCAGGCCTCACTGCAGGCCGCCAGTTCCTCGTCATTCAGGCCGTTCTGCTCGTTACCGAAGACCAGAGCGATATCTCCTCCCTCTGTCTCCACAGCCCGTTTGGCCATCTGTTCGGGAAGCCAGGATACTCTTTTGCGGTTTTTTCCCCGCCGGCGTGTAATGCCCGCCGCAATCACCGTACCGGCTACAGCGTCTTCCAGCTTTTCGAAACGGAGTGCCTTCCTGTAGACAGGAAAGGCATGGATGGCCATCATGCGGACCTTTTCATCGTCAATGCCGCTGAGATCTCCCACCAGAGAGAGCCTGGAGAGGCCCATATTCTCCATGGCCCGGCAGACGGCGCCTATATTCAAGCTTCCCTCGGGGCGGCAGAGAACGATTATGATTCGGTCAAGAAAAGTTTTCACCATCCCCACACTCTACTATAAATCATGAGACTTTAAAATATAAGAAAAAGTGGAAAACGGTGTGCCCCTCTGAAACAGTTGCGACCCCTCTCAATAAGGATTTCAGACCCTTCCGCTATAAGCATTCCGGCTTCTATGGCAGAAGTCAGCGGTTCTCAACTTTCAGTGTTGTTTGAGCAGGTGGCACCGCCTATTGATGAAAAGAAAAGACATGGATGTCGTTAACAGGGATCACAGAGGTATAATTAAAAGGTTTTTTCAGTGTAAATATTGAAAGAGTGAAACCGATAATCTAATCTGAATATTAATTATCCAGCGTATCCGCCAAAGGAGAGTGTATTATGATTCCTTCCGTAAACCCGCTTGTTCTTAACCTGAAAGAGTCGGCAACCCTGCTTATCAACAATACGGTCAAAGAGATGAGAGCCGCCGGCAAGGATGTCTGCCACTTCGGTTTCGGCCAGGCCGCCTTTCCCGTTCCCTCACTGATCGTAGACGCACTCCGGGATGCGGCGGGAGAAAACAGCTATCTTCCCACTCAGGGACTTCTTCCCCTCCGCGAGGCCTTCTGCGCGTTTATGGAAAATGAATTCGGTTTGGCCTACTCTCCCTCCGATATCTTTGTAGGACCCGGCAGCAAGGAACTGATTTTTCAGGTAAGTTATATGGTGGAGGGAGTCCTTCTGGCTCCCGCCCCCAGCTGGGTGAGTTACGGGCCACAGGCGACTCTGCGTGGAAAGAAGCTCGTTCCCATAGAAACGGAGAGGGAGAACAGCTACAAGCTCACTCCCAGGCAGCTGGACAGGGTCTGCCACTCTCTGGCCCAGGAACAGAAGATGTTGATCCTCAACAATCCCAACAATCCCACCGGCTGCGTCTATACGGATAAGGAACTGCGGGAACTGGCAGATATCTGCCGGGCCTACAATGTGATCGTCATTTCAGACGAGATCTATGCGATGATCGATTTTTCGGAAAAACCTCATGCCAGTATCGCCAAATACTATCCCGAAGGGACCATCGTTTCCACAGGTCTTTCCAAATCCTTTGCCTGCGGCGGCTACAGGCTCGGCATGATGGTCATTCCGGAAACCCTGGGTGTCCTCCGGGATGCGCTGAAATCCATAATCAGCGAGACCTTCAGTGCCGTAAGCGCTCCGCTGCAGCATGCCGCTCTGGCGGCGTATTCGCGCTTTGATGAGATACGGGATGAAATCGTCCTGAACAACAGCATATACAAGACCGCCAGCCGTTATCTGTGGAGCCGCTTTCTGGAGATGGATCTGAACTGTCCCAAGCCCCAGGGAGCCTTCTATCTTTTTCCCGATTTCGAAAACTACCGCTCCCGTCTCAGGGAGAAGGGGATTCTGACGGGAATACAGCTCTCACAGACCATGCTTCACGAAGAGGGTGTCGGGTTCCTGCCGGGATCGGATTTCTATTTTCCCGCCACAAACCTGGGAGTCCGGGTCGCCTCAGTTGATTTCGATGGTGTCAAAGTCAGGGAGAACTGGCCCGGGGGCAAGCTGACCGATGATCAGATGACCGCACACTTCCCCCGTCTGGTCAGCGGATGCGACCGTATGGAGAAGTATCTGAAATCTCTCTAGGGCTGACGCACTTTTATACTATCCCCTCCTCTTTTTTTCCGATTTAATGGTTGTGAAAGTGTGAAGGAGTCACAAATATGAACAGCCGAACGAAAGCCTTTACCGCTCTTACTGTTGCGGTTTTACTCTGGGGAGGATCATTCAGCGCCGCAAGAACGGTGCTGGCCGAACTTTCTCCCTATACTCTTATGGCGCTGAGGACCTGGATCGCATCTCTGACGATCCTTCCCTTTGCCCGTAAGCTTTCCCCCCCGGAAGGGATGATGCAGGCCTGGAGGAAAGACGGACTGATTCTTCTGCCCACGGTTCTTTTTCAGCCCTGCCTTTATTTTCTTCTGGAGACCAATGCCCTGCGTTTTACAACGTCCTCCCAGGCCGGTGTCATCTCCTCATTCGTTCCCTTGATGGTTATGATAGGCGCCTGGATCTTTCTTCACGAAAAGCTGAGTGCACGCGGTGGCGCCGGAGTGGTCCTTTCCATTGCCGGAGTGGCGGCCCTGACTCTGATGAACCGGGGAGGGGAGGACGCCGACGCCATGATGCTGGGGAATCTGATGGAACTGGGAGCCATGGTTTGTGCGGCTGCCAATATGCTTCTGATCAAAAAACTCTCGGGACGCTACAATGCCTGGTCTCTGACCATGTTTCAGTGTTTTGCAGGGGCCATCTTCTTTTCTCCGGGACTTGTGCCCCTGGTTCAGGCCGGTTTTTCCCTCTCCCATACAAATCTGCTGCTGGTCCTGTATCTGGGACCGCCTGTCACCCTGGGGGCCTTCGGTCTCTACAACTGGGGGATGAGCCGGACCACCGCCTCGGGAGCCTCACTGTTTATCAACATGGTTCCTGTAACTGCGGTGATTCTCGGCTGGCTGGTTCTGGATGAATCTTTGAGTCCGTTCCAGATTCTGGCTTCCGCGGCCGTGCTGGCGGGGGTCGTCATCAGTCAGGATTCTTCTTCAAAGACAAGAGGCAGAAAGGCATCTAAAAGCTCGGGATCGAAGAGTACGGCCCTCTGTTCTTCCAGAAACTGAGCCAGCCTCTCCTTTGAAAATCCCTTACGGTAGGGACGATCCTCGGTAACGGCGTCATAAACGTCCGCCAGAGCCAGTATCCTGGCGATCAGGGGGATCTCATTCCCCTTCAGCCCGTCGGGATAGCCGCTGCCGTCCCACTTCTCATGATGGTGGCGGACTCCCAGACGAATCTCTTCGAAACCGGGGATCTCTTTGATAATATTATCACCCTTCTCGGGATGACTCTTGATCATGGCAAACTCTTCATCCGTCAGACGTCCCGGCTTGTCGAGGATGGCTTCGGGGATTCCCAGTTTGCCGATATCGTGGAGGAGGGCGGCCACTCTGACTGTTCGAATCGTTTCCTTGTTCAGCTCCAGCGTACGGGCAAGAGACTCCGCCTGACGAGCCACTCTGCCGCTGTGACCGGCGGTCCAGCGGGACTTGGCATCCACGCTGCGGGTCAGTGCCATCAGGGTCCCCTGGTACATCTGCTCCTGATGCTCCACCTCCACCATGCTTTTCAGAGCCACTCCGGCCTGGTCGGCCAGCATGCCAAGGGCCTCGATGTCCAGGTCGCTGAAGCTGTCTCTGGTGATCAGGAAGGAGGCTGCTCTCTTCTTTTCATTGAGTATGGGGATGACCGCGAGCTTTTTGCGCACCATATCGGGGGGGAAGATCCTCAGGTTCTGCACCTGCCGTCCGTCTTCGCTTTCCATTTCGATCTCCAGGATGTCCCTTTCCCCGGCACTGCTGTACTGCTTTATAGAGGAGTAGAGAATCAGACGGTCATCCAGGTCTTCATAGTGGGGTATCATGGCGCTGAGGACCAGGCCTTCCTCCCTGTGGGTCAGTACGGCAACGGCCGCATGATCAAACTGTTCCGAGATATATCCGGCCACATTGAACAGCAGCTCTCTGCGGGAAACCGATGACAATACGGCCCGGTCTATGCGGTTCATCGTCTGCATGGACTCGAAACGGTGATGCAGACTCAGGCTCATGGTATCCATGGAACGGGCCAGAATGCCGATATCGTCCTTACGCTTGCTTTCAAAGCGGACACACATTTCGCCGTCCGCCATCCTTTCCGCTTTGGAGGAGAGTTCTCTGATGGGGACAGACAGACGGCCGGCAAAGAGAATCCCCACAAGAAGGGAGAAGAGAAAGACCAGCACCATAAAGATCATAAGGGTGTGTTTCTGATTTTGCAGTACGGTTTTAAAATCATGGGGCATAAAAATCAGTCTGAGCACCGTATGCCTTGAGTCGTCAGTGTCCGTCAGATCGAGATAAACCGTTTTGTACGTCTCCGATCCCGGAAGAAAGGGTTTTATACAGAAGGTCTCATTATCAATCGTACCGTTTATTTCGTGTTCCGGTATTGTCAGAAAGT
The DNA here is from genome assembly GCA_963556075.3 of Oceanispirochaeta sp. Classification (GTDB taxonomy): domain Bacteria; phylum Spirochaetota; class Spirochaetia; order DSM-2461; family DSM-2461; genus Oceanispirochaeta. Next base: position 3,291,525 of record CAUVYB020000002.1, read on the forward strand.
GTTCTTCAATCTTCAAGCCCCCGAGGCTGACAATTTCCGACCAGTTTCTCTCCCCCCGGAGGGATGAGTATATTGTGATTCGCACTCTATCGACAAAGTTGGGGGGGATACGCCTCTCTACAAAAGAGGCCAGGGCCTGACTGCGCCGGGGATCGACGGCGAAGGTCCTGTAGTAAAAGTCCGGACGCTCTGTATCGAACTCTCTTGCAATATCTTTTCCCAGATCATTGCTGAAATCTCTGAATAATGAAAATGTCTGAAATCCTGTAACCAGTACTGTGGATAGAACAGCTGTCAGAAGGCCGAAACCTATAAACATGGAAACAAGTTTGATATGGAGAAGCTTGGGACCGATTTTTAATTTCATAGCTGGCATAACTCTACGAAGGAATACGGGGAAGATCAAGTTCCATCTCCTACATTTTCCCTTATATATTCACCGGGAGTCATTCCCGTATAGAGCCTGAAGGTCCGGATCATGTGGCTCTGGTCTGTAAAACCGGCCTCCAGAGCCACTGCGCTCATCTCTCTCCCCTGCTTCAGGGCGGATTGGCAGTAGCGGATACGCCGGTTCTGCAGGTAGGCGTGGGGGGGCAGTCCATAGGCCTTTTTGAAGCGCCGTATCAGGCTGTAGCGGCTGATTCCCGCTTCTGCTGCCATCTCCTCCAGAGACCTCTGCTCTGCCGGAGTTCCATCCAGCTCTTTACGGATCTTCTCGGTCAGAGCCGTCAATTCCGGTTCGGCCGCAGAACTGCCGTCCCTGTCCTGGAGTTGCAGTAGTCCGGCGATACACTGAATAAATTCCTCTTCCCAGTTTCTCAGATCCGTTTCCAGCTGACACAGGCCCTCCTTCAGGTGATCCAAAACCGATTCCTGTTCCTGTGTTATACGTCCCCGGCTCGGCTCCGCCGAAGCGGAAGTACCGATCAATGCTCTTTCAAACCAGTTTCTTTCCATATAGATCATGGTAAAGGCAAAGGGCCGATCTGCATCGGGCCGACAGAGGTGAACGAGCTCCGGTGGGAACAGGATGGTATCGTTCTTCTCAAGGCTTATCTCTTTCCCCGGAATACTATCTCTTGTGATACCCTCGTGTATTATTCCCAGAGAGTACTCTCTGTGGCTGTGAGAACGACAGGCATACTCGCCGCAGCATTCGGAGACCTTGATTTCCACCTCGGGCAGGGCGTCGTTACGGATAATCGTCATGCTGTCATTATAGCGGGAGCCTAATCCTTCTTCCAGATAAAATGGCTGTGCTCTCCCAGACCATTGAAGGGCGGCTCTCTGTACCAGGCGGCCTCCTGCTCCAGCCACTGCCTGTCGCTTACGCCCTCCGGATTGAACTGTCTGAAAAACTTGTGAAAGATTCTTATACCCGACTGAACCATAATCTTACCGTTCTCCGATTTCAGAATCTCGGATACCTTAAGAGGAGAGAGGCCGTTCGGGGGAGTCAGGCTCCTCTTTTTCAAAGGAGTCCGCTCTGGGTGAAGTGTTCCGTTGATCCCCTCCTTGAGAGCCAGGCGATCTGAATTGAAAATCAGCAGGGAGAGATAGGATCCCCTGCGCATCTCAGAGCAGACTTTCCGAATCGCCTTCAAAGAATTGTCCATCCACTCAGAGGAGCCGTGGAGGCAGTAGAGATCATGGGGATCGGCCGGAGGAGCTTCAAGGAAATTCTCCCTGACCAGGGTCACTCTTTCTCCCGCAGCCTCAGCGTCGAGTTCTTCTCCGGCCAGTTTCAGCATCTCCCCGGAGATGTCCGAAAGCCTTACAGAATGCCCCTTGCGGGCACAGAGAAGGGCGAATCGCCCCGTGCCCCCTCCGATATCGGATATCCGCAGGGCTGTTTCATCTTTGCCGCTCTCAAAACCGGGAACAAAATCATTCAGATCTTTGCTCATCAGTTCCAAACGGATCCTGCCTTTGGCAGAGCCGTATACATTCTTTTCCAGTTTCAGGACAAGCCTGTCAAAATCTGTCATCCCTTTATCGATCCCTCATCCCGGCATATCATCGTCAAGCCCATTATAATGGAAAAAGGGCAGAGCTGAGAATATCCGGCAAAGGATCATACCATTATGTAGGAAAAATACGATAAGCGTATAAAATGCTTTCTAAATAACGATAAACGGATATTTATGTAGACTAAATTGACGTATGCCACTATTGTTATGAATAGAACACAAGACACAGGAGACAAATATGAAGATCGGAACTCCCAAAGAGATCAAGAATCACGAGTACAGGGTGGGACTTACCCCCGCCAGCGTCAAATCCTACACGGCCAGGGGCCATGAGGTTTTTATCGAAACAGGCGCCGGAGAAGGGGCCGGCCACAGCGATGAGGACTATAAGGCCGCCGGCGCGTGCATCCTTCCTGATCCGGCGTCTCTTTTTGAAGCTTCGGATATGATCATCAAGGTTAAGGAACCTCAGCCCTCGGAGTATCCTCTTTTTAAAGAGGGACAGATTCTCTATACCTACCTCCACCTGGCGGCGGACAAGGGGCTGACCGAGGCTCTGCTGAAGACCGGTATCAAGGCTGTGGCCTATGAAACCATGGAAATGGCCGACGGAAGCCTGCCCTGTCTGAAGCCCATGAGTGAAATCGCCGGCCGCCTGAGCGTGCAGGAGGGAGCCAAGTATCTTGAGAAAGCTTTCGGCGGACGGGGCGTCCTCCTGGGCGGAGTTCCCGGTGTCAGAAGAGGACGTGTGGCTATTCTGGGCGGCGGAGTTGTGGGAACCAATGCCTGTAAGATGGCAGTGGGCCTGGGGGCGGATGTGACCATCCTGGATATCAGTGCCAAGCGCCTTGAATATCTTGACGATATCTTCGGAGGAACCATTTCCACTCTCTACAGCACACCCCACAATATCGAAGAGGTTCTGAAGGAGAGCGATGTGGTGATCGGCGCCGTACTGATTCCGGGAGCCAAGGCCCCCAAGCTGATCAGACGGGAGCATCTCAAGTTGATGAAACCCGGTTCCGTCCTGGTCGATGTAGCCGTGGACCAGGGAGGATGTATCGAAACGACCCGTCCCACCACACATGAAGATCCCACCTTTATCATTGACGGTGTCGTGCATTACTGTGTTGCCAATATGCCCGGCTCAGTCTCGGTCACTTCCACCGAGGCTCTGAACAGCGTGACTCTTCCTTACGGACTGCAGATTGCCGATCTGGGAGTGGAGGAAGCCTGCCGCAGGAATCCTGTTATCCGTACAGGTCTGAACCTTTATGAGGGCAAGTGCGTCTACCGCGAGGTGGCGGACGATCTGAAGATTCCCTTCAGCAGTGTGGACGAGTTGCTGAATCTTTAGGACCTCTCCTTATCCGGGCGGCCGTCAGGCTCCCCGGGAAAAGGGCTTGTCCTTATGGACTGATAACGGCGGCTTCGATCGGACTCGTCCTGCAGAGGGCTGGATGAGTCCCTGCGAATTGCTGTATCATGAGCCGAATGTGAAAAAGCTTATCCGCCGAGGAGATCCCCTTCATGAAATACGAGTACATCGACACCGACGCCGCTTTAGAAAACTGGCTGGATTCACTGAAAAGCCGGAATATCGAGAGGGTGGGCGTAGATATCGAAGGGGAGTTCAACCTCCACTGCTACGGAGAGCATCTCTGCCTGGTACAGGTCTTCGACGGCCGGGACTACGCTCTTATCGATCCCTTCAAGGTCAGGATCACCCTGATCCGGGATTTTTTTGAGGACGGGTCTATCGCAAAAATCATGTACGACTGCAGTGGAGACCGGACTCTGCTCTACAGGAAGTACGGCATCAGTATCAATAATATCGAGGATCTTTTTCCAGCAGCGGAGCTGCTGGATCTGGAGAAGAGGAATTTAGGCTTTGTGCTGACCCGTTTTCTGGGAGTAGAGCCCAAGGCCAAAAAGAAATTTCAGCAGTACAACTGGATGCGCCGGCCCATTCAGAGGGATGCCCTGGAGTACGCCCTGGAGGACGTCCGCTATCTTTTTGATCTGAAAACCGCCCTTTTGAAGGAGGTGGCGGCTCTGGACCTTCTGGATGAGTATGAGAAGAACAACCGCGGGGTACAGGAGAAAGCGGTGAGCATGAATCCTGTGCCCGGGGTGTTTCGCAAGAACCGCTTCAAAAAGATGCCCGCCACGTCCAGAGATCTGTTTACAAAGATCTTTGAGATGCGGGACGGTTACGCGGAGCTGCTGGATCTGCCGCCCAATACGGTATTGAGTAATGAGAACCTTTTCGCCCTGAGCCAGGGCCAGGCGGGTGTGAACGGACTGCGTTTTCCCCATCGGGTGCCCCGGGATATCAGGGCCCGCATCTGCCGGGAACTGGAAGATATTCTCGTTTCCTGACGTTATTCTGATCCGCTTCGTTTTGTCAGGGACTTATTTTTACCTTAAGCTGCGGACTCCGGCCCTCCAGAAGATACAGACCCTCTTCCGGGAGTAAGGCCCGGCAACTCCCTCCTGATACGGAGGACAGCTTTTGGCCCGCTGGAACTCTCAGATAGTGGTAGACAGGCCCCTTTCCATCGCTGTAGCTGATACTTATTGTGTTTCCGCTTCTGCTGGAGTAGACCTTCAGATCCTCCATTCCTTCCAGAACCCGGCTGAATTGTCCGCTGGACAGCCTCCGCAGTCCGGGAAGCTTGTAGAATACCCCTTCCAGGAGTCCCAGAAAGGAGTGATACATCTGATTCCAGCTCTTTCCTTCACTCCGTACAGTATCCATGGCATCGTCGGGATGGACGAAGTGCGAGAACAGACCGCACCAGGCGAGGGTGTCGTAGATGACCCAGAGTTCCTCCTCCGACTGATTGTAGCCGCTGGAAAAGCGGGGAATATTGAAGCAGCCGTCCATATCGGGATCGGGCCCCGGTTCCTGGATCAAGTCTCCCGCCCTTTCGGAGCCCTGGAAGACGCCGCCTATATTCGTGATACCCGGAAAGACGGCGTTCAGAGCCTTTTTGCCGGTTGTACTCATCCTGTTCATGGGGGGAACGTAGCTGTAGAGAGGAAAAGAATCGTAGGTTTCATATAGAAAATCCCGGAAGTATTCCAGCCCCTCTTCCATCTGCTGCTGATCCCGCCAGCCCTGGCCGTCGTCGTCAAAGGCCGAAAAATCAGCTTCTTCAGGACAGGCCAGGGGGACATGATTGTAGCCGTGCAGCCCCAGTTCGGCGCCCACTTCCCTTATCTCCTCTCCCATCTCTTTAAAATATTCGTCCAGACCCTCCTTCAGTCCGGGAGGAGAGACTGTGCTGTTCTCATAGTTTCCGACGGCGAAGCAGCTGTACATCAGGCTGAATCGGCTCCAGAGTTCCTTCATATCGGGCCACCAGCTGTCCAGGATAAAATCTCTGCCGCTCATGCCGACGACATCGTTTTGGCTCTCTGACAGGGGCAGGGGGAAGTCGTCGATGAAGAGCAGGGCCGTGTTGTAGGAGCTTGAAAGAAAGTAGGGAGCGCCTATGCCTGTGACCTGGAGCATGAGGCCCCGGAAACAGGCGCTCTGGAAGCAGGTGCTGTTGGTGTAGGTAAAGCTGCCGCTTCCGAAATCTCTGGTCCAGATCAGAGGAACCGTGCCGCTTGAGGCCAGGATCCTGCAATCGCCGGTCAATTCGTAATCATTGGATGAGCTGGTCAGAAAACTGCCTGTGCTCTCCATCCCGGGAAAGATGGAATCGTCAAGTTCCATTCCCACCGGGTTGACGGGGCTAAAGTCATAGATCCCGGTCTGGTTGAGATCGATGCCCAGGGCCTCTCCCAGGGCCGTATCGGGACCGCAGTTCATCAGGAAGACGGCATGCCCTCCCTTAGCGACAAAGTCGGCAATCTCCGACTGGTCGATGCCGGATTCCCACAGAAGTCCCGTGGCGCAGAGAAAGATATCATCCCCTCCCAAACCATCCAGGGGATCCGCCGCTGCAGAAAACTCGGAGAAGGAGATAAGGCTGTAATGGATGCCCGCCTCATCATAGCATTTTTTTACCTGTTCAAGCAGTTCCCAGTCGCCCCTGTACTTCTCTGGCAGTTCCTCCGGTCCATCAGCTTCCAGAATGAGATCATAGGAGTAGAGGATCAGCAGATCCTGATACTCCCCCGGGGCTTTCCGGTTGGAAAAATTCGTCAGTTCCGGGAAATCCAGAAGCCCGTCGTTAAAAGTCTCCGATGAGACCGGCTCGGGTGCGCTCGGTGTAAAGTCCTCTTCTTCTGAACCGGAGGATGAAGATGGATTTCGGCAGGCCGGGAATATGAGGCATATAAGGATCAGGGAAAGTATGGGAAGTAATAATCTGAATAAACGGGAACTCATGTTTGATAAAAATATCATTTGATCACAGTTCCTTACAATAGGAAAAAATCCCATTGTCCCTGCGGGCAGTACTGTACATTCTCGTGTGTGAATGGTATGGTCTTTCTTCATATTAAGATAATCTCCGGTCTTATCGAAAAATAATCCGAATCATACATATACCCCGGACTGGAGCGGCTTGCTGCGGGAATGTTCGGGAGGACAAAAAATGAACTTTAAAGAAATGGGGCTCCGTGAGGAGCTCCTCAGGGCCGTGGAAGATCGCGGCTACACCAAGCCCACGGCCATACAGTCCGGTTCCATTCCGGCTATTTTGAAAGGGCGGGATGTTCTCGGCGGTGCTCAGACGGGTACGGGCAAGACGGCCGCCTTCGCCCTGCCTCTGCTGCAGCGCCTCAGTGAAAAGCGGGGTGGGCGGAATCCCCGTGTTCTCGTTCTTACTCCCACAAGGGAACTGGCCCAACAGGTGGGCGAGAGTTTCAGTGAGTACGGCGCTCATCTCTCTCTGCGTACACAGATCGTATTCGGAGGGGTCAATATCAAACCGCAGATCGCCCGTTTCAAACAGGGTTGTGATATCCTTGTGGCCACACCGGGACGTCTCCTGGACCATACGGCACAGAAAACGGTGACTCTTTCACAGCTGCAGACTCTGGTTCTGGACGAGGCTGACCGTATGCTGGATATGGGGTTTATTCACGATATTAAAAGGGTATTGAAGCTGCTTCCCTCTCAAAGGCAGAATCTCCTTTTTTCAGCCACCTACGGCAAGGAGATCAGAACTCTGGCCGAAGGACTGCTTAAGGATCCCGTTTCGGTGGAGGTGACGCCCCGGAACAGTACAGCCGAGAAGGTGGAGCAGTGCCTCTATCGCATGGAGCAGAGGCAGAAACGCCATCTTCTGGCCCATCTGATCCAGGCGGAGGGCTGGTACCAGGCTCTGGTTTTTGTCAGGACCAAGCACGGGGCTAACCGTCTGGCCAGACAGCTGGACAGGAAGGGCATCCCCTCCGCGGCTATTCACGGCGATAAAAGCCAGAACGCCAGGATTCGTGCTCTGGAGGATTTCAGGAGCGGGAAGCTTCAGACTCTGATCGCCACTGATGTGGCGGCCAGAGGGATCCACCTTGAAGGTCTCAGCCATGTGGTGAACTTTGATCTTCCCCGGAATCCTGAAGACTATATACACCGGATAGGCCGAACAGGCCGGGCCGGAAAATCGGGGATCGCCGTCTCCCTGGTCTCGGCGGATGAAGCGGATCTGCTGAGGAAGATTGAGCGTCTGGCCAAAAACAGAATCACCGAGAGAACGAGCGAAAGCTTCGTTCCGGTGGCTCCTGCCGAACAGGACGGCCGTCCTCAAGGGGGAAGAGCAAAAAATAGCGGCACCAGGGCCGGCAGACCCACAGGAAACGGCGCCTTGAGCGAGGGCCGCAGAACGGCTCCCGGAAGGGAGCGCGCGGCGGGGGAATCCGTTTCGGGACGTCCGCCGCGCAGGAAGCGCAGGCCCGCCGGGGGGGAACAGAAGCACTCTTCCCGGAGCCCCTTCCCTAAAAGGACAAGATAGTACAAAAAATAGATGATTTTTCTCTAAGGCATAGTCCCTGCAAGGTGTTAAAATCGCCATGGGAGTGATGTGATGAAACGATTCTGTATTGCCTGCGGTGTGTTCCGGAAAGACCTTGAAGAGATCCTTCCGGAGATGGAAGACGCTCCTGAAGTCCGCTATCTGGAAGGCGGGCTTCATGCTGAGCCCGCTCTGCTGCGCCGGGAGCTTCAAAAGGCCATTGATGAGGTCTCCCGGGATGTGGAGCGCATCATTCTTCTCTACGGTGTCTGCGGCAAGGGGATCATAGGTCTCAAGTCAGAGTATCAGAGCATTATTATTCCCAGAGTACACGACTGTATCAGCCTCTTTCTGGGAGGCGGCAGAGAGTATAAGAAGCAGTTCTCCCATGTCCCGGGAAGTTATTACATCTCATCGGGCTGGTATGAGGAACAGGTGCAGCCCAAAGGGCGCGGCTCCCGGAGGAAAAAGAGCCCCCATCACTCTTCCGAATATGTGGATTCTCTGGATGAGGACATCCTGACTGAGCGTTTTGGAAAGGAGAACAGCAGGGCCGTTACGGATTTTTTCGATGGCTGGAAAAAGAACTATTCCAGAGCCGTCTATATCGATACGGGCGGGGAGGAACAGGATAAATACGAATCCTATGCCAAATCTCTCGCGGAAGAAAACAACTGGAACTATACACGTCTGAACGGTTCCCGCCGTCTTATCCGCCGCTGCTTCGAGAAAGATCCCGTCAGTGACGCAGAAATTCTGGTAGTCCCCCCCGGACGGGAGCTGACCTTCGATCCCGCCTCGGATCTGATCGGATTTTCAACGGCCTATAAGCAGGAGAATGAACCCCGCATCCTAGACTTTGATGAGAACTCCTGCCTCAAAGACAGTCCCGGGCGCTCTGTGGGGCTGGGCATAGACGCCGGAGGAACCTATACGGATGCCGTACTTTTCGATTTCCAAAACCGGAAGGTTCTGGCCCGGGCCAAATCTCCCACCACGAAATGGAAATACTCCGAAGGCATTATGGCGGCGGTAGAACAGCTTCCCGAAGAGGGCCTGGGGCGGGTTGATCTTGTATCCCTCTCGACGACCCTGGTTACCAATGCCATTGTCGAATCCAACCTGCATCCCGTGGGACTCCTTCTTATGCCTCTGGGCAGGGAGGGGACGGAGGCGATGAGCCATACTCCCACTGCCGTTGTCAGGGGGCGTATGAATATCGAAGGGAATATTACCGAAGATATCGACCCAGAAGAGATTGCCGAAACAGCCAGGATGATGGTCAGCCGGCACAATGTGGGGGCTTTTGCCGTATCCGGTTACGGCGCTTCGGTCAATCCGGAGCTGGAACTCAGGATTAAAAAGATTATCAGAGAGACAACGGGACGGGATGTCTGCTGCGGACATGAACTGTCGGGGACTTTAAACTTCTATGTCAGGGCTCATACGGCCGTATTGAATGCCGGTGTGATCCCCATTATGGAGGAGTTCCTGGATGAGATGACTTCGGCTCTTCGTGATCTGTCCATCAACGCTCCCCAACTGGTGGTGAAGGGAGACGGCTCTGTTATGACGGGGGCCTACGCCAGCGAGTTTCCCGTCCAGACCGCCCTGTGCGGGCCTGCGGCCAGTATGGCGGGAGCCCGTTACCTGACGGGACTGGAAGATGCCCTTGTGATTGATGTGGGCGGAACCACCTCGGATATAGGATTTCTGGAAAACGGCCTGGTCAGCGTCTGTGATGAAGGGGCATCCATCGGCTCCTGGAGAACCCACGTCAAGGCCGTGGACATGCAGACCTCCGGTCTGGGCGGAGACAGCGCCATCGTCTTTGACCGGCAGCTCTGGCATATCGGTCCGGAAAGGATTACCCCTTTCTGTGCTTTAAACGCGCAGTACTCACTCAGCGCTCCCCTGGATCGGAGCGATGTTATCGCCGGAAATCCGTCCCAGGTCCTTCAATGGCTGTCTCTGACGGGGAAAACGCCGTCATTCAAGCTTACCTCCCAGGAGACGCAGCTGATGGAAGTTCTGAAGGACGGTCCCATGCTGATCAAAGACATTGGGGCAAAGCTTTGTCAGGGAGTCTGGAAGCTTATAAAAAGCGAGCGTCTTGAGAAGGCCTACTGCATTCAGCGGGCCGGACTGACTCCGACGGATATCTACCATCTGCAGGGAAAAATGGAGCTCTGGTCCGCCCCGGATCTGGAGAAGTACTTTGCTCTGGTACTGGAGTTGCAGAAAGAATCAGGAAATGCCGTTATGGCGCGTCTTGAGACCCTGATCTCCGAAAAGCTGGGCGGAACCGTACTTCAAAGCCTTTTTCCCGAAGCGTCTGAACAGAGTTTTATGACAACCGTGTGGGGAAGGGGCAACCGCCTGATGTCCCTGACACCCGTCCTGCAGATTCCCGTCATCGGTCTGGGAGCACCGGCTTCCCTGATCCTGAAGGATGTTGTTGCTGGTCTGGGCGGGAAACTGCTGCTCCCTGAAAACGGGGATGTGGCCAATGCCGTGGGAGCCGTAACCAGTGAGGTCTCTGTCGTTTCGGAAGCCCGTATCGTACCCGGTACGGCGGGAATGTTCGCTGTTCAGGGACTTGACGGCCTGGAGGAGAGGGAAAGCCTTGAAGAGGCCGAGGAACTCTGTCTGCAGGCTCTTGTAGAGCGTACCAGACATATAGCCCGCAAGGCGGGAACGTCATGCGGACATGTCAGTGTGAAAGTAGAGGATAAAACCGCTGAAGCAGCCGGAGGGGAGATCCTGTTTCTGGAGAGGGTCTATCGGGCGGCTCTGACAGGCGCCCCCGATCTCGTATAACTATCTTTTCCCGCCCAGCGGACCCAGATGAGTCTCTTTAAAGCCCTTACGATGTCTGAGTCCCATTCCCAGGAGTCTGTCCAGGCTGGAGTGGGCGAAGAGGATGAGTCCTACCAGGGCGAGCAGGGTACTGGCCGTCAGAACACCGGCGAGATAAAAGAGTACGGCGATGCCCTTATGGTGCATGAAGTTGTACACGTAGGCGCCGATTAGGTCGTTGATCATATATCCCAGGATGCTGATATCGGGGATAACGAGCAGCAGGGGAAAGAGCCACCAGGGGTAGGGCAGCTGACTGAACAGAAATACCGTCAGGATCAGAAAACCCAACTCTTCAAGACGGATGAGAATGTCCATGTTTCTGCTTTTCATCAGAACCTCCTTGACTCATCAGGATCTGATATGAATTCTAAGATATTTTTATGGCCTCTGCAGAAAAAGTTCTTGACCAAGAGGTCCTCTCTTATTGAAAATAGGGCAAAGATTACAAAATGTTTTTTTGATGAGGTCGAGGCATGGGAGAATGCGAATTTATCGGGGGCTGCCCTTTTTTCAATGACAAGCTCAATAACAAACCTGAGCAGGTGGAGGAGCTGAAAGAAAAATACTGTAAGTATAATAATCTGAACTGCGCCCGCTATATGGTTGCCAATGCTCTGGGCAAGGAAATGATGCCTGAAGAGCTCTATCCCCATGAAAAACAGAGAGCCTATCTGGTCATAGCCGAGCACGGCTGATTTTTATTCTCTTTTTTTCCGATTCTTCGTATATTTTGGCAGATAGCAAATTGTCGGGAGAAGAAAGAAATATGAATACCATCTTTACAAGACGCAGCATCAGGGATTTTCAGGATAGACCCCTTGAACCAGAGACGCTTGAAAAAATCCTCCGCGCCGCCATGCAGGCTCCTTCCGCGGCCAATCAGCGGCCCTGGGAATTTATTATAGTCCGTGATAAGAGCCTGAAGAAGGAACTTGCCGGTGTCAGCCCCTATGCCAAAGCCGTTCTGAAGGCGCCCGTCTCCATTGTCCTTCTGGGCAATAAAAAGGAGCTGATGTTTCCCCGATACTGGGAGCAGGATATGGGTGCCTGTGCTCAAAATCTGCTTCTTCAGGCTGCGGAAGAGGGGCTGGGAGCCGTCTGGCTGGGTGTGGCCCCCGAGGAAGAGCGCATCGCCTATATCAGCGGGCTCTTTGATCTGCCCGAAGAGGTGATTCCTTTCTGTATAATCCCTGTGGGCTATCCTCTTGAGGGCAGGGGAAACAGGCGGGAAGACAGGTTTGAGGCATCACGCATTCACAACGACAGGTACTGAATTCTATTGAATTAATTCGCAACTCCCGCTTATGAAGATTATTCTATATACCATAATCTTCATTTTTTCGGGAGGTAGTATGAAGAAAAGATCTATTGTGTTTCTGTTTCTGGCCCTCTCTGTCCTGGCCGTTGCCGCCCAGGAGGGGGATTACGGAGCCGGGGATAAAAGAATCCTTATCGCCTTTGAGCCGACCCGTTTTAAAAAGGCTCTTGTTGAGGAGATGATCGCCCTTTTGAATGACGGAAGCGCCACTTTGAAGGTGGTAAACCATATGAAGAAGGGACTGGAAGGGCAGGATGCCTCAGATTTTGATGTGGTTTTCATAACAAACAGCGGGGCCACGGCCAAGGTCCGGCCCGATGTTTCCCGCTGGGTCGAGGCCAACGGCCATCCCGATAATGTTATCGTCCATACCACCCAGAGAACCCGGTGGACCCCTCAGCTGCAGGTGGACAGCGTTACTTCCGCTTCCCTGAAGAAGGGCCGTGAGACCGAAGCTCTGGCTGTGGATTTTGTTCAGAGGATCAGAGACAGACTTCCATGACAAGAGCCGCTGAAATCATGTGGCGGCCCCTGTTTCTGGGGTCGCCTCTTATCCCTTTGCTGCTCTACTTTCAGGGCACCTGGTACGGACTGGCGGAAGCCTACTCTCTTTCCATGCTTCTGGGTATCGTTGCCTATATATATCTTATGAATACTCTTATCCTCTCTTCCCGGCTGAAATGGCTTGACCGCATGGCCGGGCATGACCGGGTTATCCGCTTTCACAGGCAACTTTCGGTTATCGCTCTACTGCTGTCTCTGCTTCACGGCCTTGTCAAAAGCCGGGTTTTTCCCTCTTCCCTCATGCCCGCTCCCCTGGGAATCGGGGCCCTTGTTCTGTTTTTTGCTACAGGTCTGGGAGCGCTTCTTTTTCTCAGAGATCGTTCCGGGAACCCCGGCAGGCGCCGGCCCGACTACAGTCTGGTCAAGGCCCTGCACAACCTCACTGTGCCGGCTGCCGTTGTTGCGGCAGTCCACGTTCTTCTTGCCGCTACCACGGCTGAGCAGGGGATCAGGTTCTTCCTCATGGGGATCTGGGGCGCGCTTGCTGTGTCTCTGTGGGTACGGCATAAGCTGATCCGCCCCTTGATACTCAGTAGACGGGGACACAGGGTCTGCGCCCTGGACTCGCAGGACAAGGCTATTCTGGAGATCAAAATGGAGAGGGGGAGATTCGGTGACTACCGGGCGGGACAGTTCGTCTACCTCCGTTTCCCCTCTCTGGCTGCGGGAGGGGAGGAGCATCCCTTTACCCTCTCTTCCGCCCCGTCCGAGGATGTGCTGGCGGTCACGGTGAAGGTCCTCGGAGACTATACGGCCGGGCTGAAAGAGCTGAAAACAGGAGATCCGGTAATAATAGACGGCCCCTATGGCAAGTTCTGTCCCGGGGGCGGGAGGGCTCTGATCTTTCTGGCCGGCGGAATAGGCATCACTCCCTTTATATCATCACTCAGGGAGATTCTGCCTTCTTTTCATCATCCCCTTGTCCTGTTCTGGAGCGTCCGCAATCCTGATGAACTGGTTTATGACCGGGAGTTGAGACGGATGGAAGAGGAGTACTCCTGTTTCAATTATTATCCTACCGTCACCGGAGAGGGGGGAGAGGGTCTGATGCGGGGACGAATTGACAGGAATATGATACTCCGGCTTACGGATAAGGATGTGAGAGAGCAAGCTCTCTGGTACTGCTGCGGGCCGGCCGCAATGATGGAAACCATGAAAAAGGTTCTCAAAGGATTGGAGGTCTCCAAAGGCAATATCAGGACTGAAGGATTCTCCTATTGAGACTCAGTTTTCCCTTCTTTCCCGACGGGTGAGACCCCTGGCAGGAAGACAGGTCCGGGCGCCGTTCATGCCCCCCTTCTCATATAGCATAATGCTGCCGGAGTAGGAGTGCTTAACAAGGGGTCAGATCATGCTGCGGGCCTTCTGCAGATTGGCCTTGTGCATGGGAATGGGCATAAGGTCCTCAGCCAGTTCAAAATAGGAGACGGCCTTTTCAGGATCCTTCTTCTCCTTCAGGGCTATAACACCCAGGTTATTCATGATTTGAAAACTGCTGGGGTCCTCTTTCAATCCCTGTTCCAGAAGTTCCCGCGCCCTGTCGGGAGAACCTTCTCTCATTTTTACCAGGGCTTCATCCAGCTTTTCGGCGGCTTTGAACGCGCTGGCCGCGCTCTCTTCATTATTCAGAATATCAATTCTGAGTTTAAGCCAGTTCTCTCGGTGGTTCAGATACTCTTCCAGCTTTCTGTAGTACATCAGGGCCTCGCCCCTCTTTCCCCAGCGGTAGTAGAGATCGCCCATGGTTCGCAGCCGGTCGGCCGTCTCTCCATAGCTGTCAATCTCATCAATCAGGAAGGATTCGGCTCGGTCGTAGTCTTTCATGGCGAAATGGCAGAGCCCCGTATTGTACATAAGACCCGGATGACGGGGACTCCCGCGGAGAATTTTTTCATAGTATCCCAGAGCCTTTACATAATCCGTGCTGATATAGGCATTCAGGGCAAAGCGGTTCAGAAAGAAGAGTCTGATCTTGTTCATTGAGATTTATCCGTTGTTTTTCTATTATTAAGATAATCAGCTGCAGGACTGCGCTTTCAAGGTCGCTAAACTGTGGAACGCAGTCCTGTTGCTGGTGTTTTATCCGGATCAGTCCTAGAGGGCTACCAGGGCAATGATCTGGATAATCAGGATAGAGACTATCCCCTGTACCAGGGTGACTCCCGTCTGGCACTTATACGCCGTCTTTGTGTCCATATCCGAGAACTGAGAGACTACCCAGAAGTAGCTGTCGTTGGCATGGGATACGGTCATGGAACCGGCACCGATGGCCAGCACGGTCAGAACCTTTGCCAGTTCGGTTGTCATGCCCATCTGAGCCATCAGGGGGGCGACCATGGCCGAGGTGATGATCATGGCCACTGTGGACGCTCCCATGGCCGTCTTCAGAAGCATGGCTATGATAAAGGGGATCAAAAGACCCAGGTTCAGTTGCAGCAGGGAGCTGCTCAGTGCGTCGGCCAGGGGAAGTTCTCTCAGCATCTGTCCCAGAGCGCCGCCGGCACCGGTGATGGCCAGGATGGATGCGGAGTGCTTGATCCCTTCGGAAATCCAGTTAAAGGTCTCTTCCTTCTCCTTTCTGGGGATCAGAGTGGTGGCCAGTCCGATACCCAGAATCAGGGCCGTTACGGGGTTACCGATAAAGTCGAAGAAGTTCTTGACGAATCCGTCTCCGAAGGGTGCGGCGGGAAAGTCGGCGACCGACTTGAAGGCGATCAGGATGATAGGCAGAACAATGGGAGCGAAGCTCTGAACCACACCGGGAAGCTTTCCGTATTTGGAGAGCAGATCCTCCAGGCTGACCTCGGGGTTGGCATCGATCTGATAGCGGGCGGCTACCTTAACGGCATAGAACCAGCCGGCCAGCATTACGGGGATCGATACGATAAGACCTGTAATAATGACGAGTCCAAGGTCTGCGTTCAGGGTTCCCGCCATGATGATGGGGCCGGGAGTAGGGGGAACGAGGCAGTGGGTCGCATAAAGACCGGAGCTGAGAGCGGTGGCCATAACGGCAAGGGATATGCCGGACTTTTCGGCAAGAGCCCTGTTTATGGGTGACAGGATAACAAAGCCCGAGTCACAGAATACGGGAATACTGGCCACATAACCGGTCAGGCTCATGGTGAGGGGAGCCCTTTTCTTTCCTACCAGATTCAGGATGGAGTTGGCCATGGTCAAAGCCGCACCGGTTTTCTCCAGAATCGTTCCGATAATAGTACCGGCAATGATGACGATACCGATATTACCCAGTATGCCGCCGAATCCCTTTTTGATCACATCGATGATCTTGTCTACGGGAAGTCCTGTTGCCAGCCCCACAAAATAGGTGGCCAGAAGCAGAACGATGAAGGGATGCCACTTGAGTCTGGAGATGAGCAGAATCATTCCGACGATGGCAAAGAGAATTATTCCGAATAGAAACAATCCACTAGTCATAAATTCCTCCTTAGAGAATTTTAAATATTCAAAAAGTCAGCTGATGATCAGCGAACTTCCTGTTCTGTTGTGAAAGAACCTTGAATCGGTTTTACTCAAGGTTTCCATGACCTCCATACCCGTGCAGTGGGAGACTCCGATAACCTCGCAGCCCAGATTGAAGAGGTAGCGGGTGGCGGCCTTAAGCTGAAGCTCTCCCGCTTCCACGAGATGAGTTCCTCCCAGTACGGCATAGATATCCTTTGAGAAGTGGCTGCGTACCGTATCGATCATGTTCATGATGCCGGGATGAGAACAGCCGGCAATCAGGATCAGTCCCTTCGGGCTGTCTACGACCATCATGATCTCATCGGTGAACATATCGGGTTCCAGGCCACCCTCCGTCAGAAGACGGAAACGCTCATTGATAATCTCTTCGCTGTGCGTTCTGGCAAAATCGCCGACGATCCAGACTCCCTCGCCGATCTCTTTCAGACCCGTCTCGTACTCTTTGATAGAACATCCGTGATCGGTCAGATGGGAGGGGTCGAAATCATTACCCAGAAACTCGGCCCTGTTGTTCTGCAGACCGTATTTGGGCTTGAAAAAGTCTTTGTGGATATGAATATCCGGTGTAAATGACGGACCACCCTCATTCAGGAGGGACTTTATGCCGCCGCTGTGATCGTAGTGACCGTGGCTGACGATTATACTGTCGACCTTGAAAAGGTCCAGCGCCAGTTTCCGGGCATTCCGTATGATGGTATCTCCCTGGCCCGTATCAAAGAGATAGGATTCTCCGTCCTTTTCTATAAGGAAAGAGAGCCCGTGCTCATGGATCAGGCCCAGATGTTCCCCCCTGCTGTTTTCCACGAGGGTCGTGATTCTGATAAACAAAATATTCTCCTATAAGAAATCCTAATAACTGTCTGTTAACATCAGGAGTTGCTGCGCATATACTCCTTGATCTCCTTCAGCGCGTTCTCCAGATGGATCAGCATGGCTTTCTCCGCTCCTTCGGGATCGCGTCCTTTGATGGCTTCAAAGACCTCTCTGTGCTCCCTGACGGTCTTCTCGGCTCTGCCGGGAATACTGAGACTGGATATCCAGCCTTCATTCAGGTTTTCGGACATGGTCTTCATAAGGGCGTAGAGACTGCGATTCTTGGTGGATTTCGCCATGAGAAGATGAAACTTCCTGTCGCTCTTTATCTCTCCCTCAAGGTTTTTCGCACTGACCTGATCATCGAACAGGATCAGCTGTTCTTCCATATCCCGGATATCCCTGTCCACCGCATTACGGGCTGCCGATGCCGCCGCTTTGGGATCCAGGATCATCCTCAGTTCAAAGTGTTCATCCAGCTGGGAACTGTTGCTCTTCAGCCATGAGGCGAAGCTGTCCATACCCTGTTCCAGCTTGTTCTGCACAAAAATCCCCTTTCCCTGGCGGACCGTTACACGGCCCGATATCTCCAGAATACGAACCGCCTCCCGTATAGATGCCCTGCTGACATCAAGCTTTTTGGTCAGTTCGTTTTCCGAATAGAACTTGTCTCCGTTTCCGAATCCCTCCTCTCTGATCATCCGGTCGATCTCCTCGACCACCTGTTCCGAAAGTCTTGATCTTCTCATTCATTACTCCAGCTTCTTATAGGATGTCTGCTTATCAGACAAGTGATTGTAGCAGGCAGCCCCGAAGGCTGTCAAACTTGAAAACCCGATCCCTCACCCCTGCGGACCGGGTTCAGTCCAGTTTAAAAAAATCTACAGCCTCATTGATGGATTCGGCCAGAGTCCTCATCTGGTTGGCCACCACCTTGAAGCCGTTACCGTCTCTTCCTATCTTTGCGGCCTGTATGGAGCCGTTCAGGGAGAGTACGGTCATGGTCTCGGCAATATTGTTGATTCTGGAGACCGCTTCACTTCGAAGCTTCTCTTCGGCTTTCCTCTGCTCCTCCCTGGCTATGTTCTCTTCCACAATGACCGCAGCCATTTTTTGCAGGGGCTTTACAAGTTCCGGATCACCGCCAATGCCGATACAGCCGATCAACTGCTTTTTGTAGTAGATGCCGCCGTTGTAACCCGCTTTCGCACCTTGAATTTCCTTTGCCATCGCGGGAGTTATGGCAATCTCTCCGACCTCTTTCTTCATGATCCGGGCCCCGCCCTCATGGATGCTGCCTACTCTGGCCGGGTCGGCAGAAGAGATTATCCGGCCCTCCCCGGTCATGATATTCACATCTCCTCCGGTAATACCGTGGACAATCCCGACAACTCTGTCGGACAGTTCTTTCGTTATCGTATAAGCCATAGGGTCCTGCTTCTGAGCGGGATGGATACAGGCCTGTGGTATAGGGCAGGACCGGTTTCCCGTTCGGAGTGTTTTTACATATCTTCTGAAATTGATTAACTCAGTAGATGTCTACTTATCAGACAAGTGAATGGTAACATGCTCTGAAACAGCTGTCAACAAATTGTTTCAAAACTTATGAGACGGGTCGGAAAATCGTGAAAAATAAAGATTGACAGTTTGTGTAAAGATATCTTAACATTTGAATGTAAAGAAATCTTAACCTTGTGATGATTCACCGGGTTTATATCAACGATTTATCAAGGAGTGAAAAATGAAAAATCTTTGGAAGACGTCAGTTCTGGCTCTGCTGGTTTTTATGCTGGCGGGAAATTTCCTGTTCGCCGCAGGCAGCCAGGAGGAAGCGGCCCCCGAAGCCGAGGCCGTGGAAGAAGTGCCCATGACCCATGACGAGCTGGTCGCTGCAGCTCAGGCAGAGGGAAAAGTGGTTGTGTATTCTGTCACCAGCCGGATTGCCAAGGCGGCAGAAGCCTTCACCGAGAAGTATGGTATTGAGGTGGAAGCCTCCAATATGAAGGACTTCGAACTGATCGAGAAGATCTCCAAAGAGGGGGGAACCGGTGCCATCGGCGCAGACTTTGTCATCTGTCAGGACGGAGGACGGGTTATGGGCGAGCTGATGAATCTGGAATATCTATATAACTATGTTCCCCCCACAATGGCCGACGTGGTTCCCGAAGAGTTCCAGAGCCCCCTTTCTTTTGCCTTTATCAACAAGGTCTTTATCTTTAACGATGAGATGTCTTCCGACTATCCTTTTACCAATATCTGGGCACTCACCACCGACGAGTGGAAGGGCCATTTTCAGTTCAAAAATCCCTTCCAGGAAGGCGTCAACGCCAACTTCCTGACCATGGTGACCAAGCCTGAAATCGCCGAGCAGATCGCCGCGGCCTACAAGGACTACTTCGGGAAGGAGATCAAGCTGACCACTCCCAACGCCGGATATGAGTGGATCAAGATGATTTTCGAAAACGACCTTATTCTGACAACCTCAGATACCAAAACGGCAGAGAGCATCGGTATCAAGGGACAGAACAAGAAAAACAACGCCGGTCTTTTCGTCTTTTCAAAGTTCCGCTACAAGGAATCCAAGAACCTGGCTCTCGAACCTATTCTGGATGTCACACCCTTCTCGGGATTCTACTATCCCATCTATGCCCTGATGTGCAGCAATGCCCAGAATCCCGCAGCGGCCAAGCTTTTTATCGAGTTTCTGCTGACTCCCGAAGGATTCGCTCCCTGGAGCAAGGACCTGGGAACCTACTCCTCCAATCCCAATATCCCCCTCCAGCCCAAGGATCACCCCATGACCACCTGGGTGGATATTCTTGTCGAGGAAGATCCCGCTTACTGTTTCGAGAACAGAGCTGATGTGGAAGAGTTTCTGAACGAGTATATCTACTGATAAAAGTTTCCGTCAGGAGGGGCCTCTCAAAAGGGGGCCTCTCCTTTTCAATCAGATAAGGACGTTTGCAGTGAATTATTTAAATAAGGTCAGCTCCTTTATGAAGAAACCCCACAATGTGATTCTGGTTTCTCTGGCATTTATTCTGACCTATCTGACGGTAATCCCCATGATTACCATTATCCTGGACACCTTTACGGTCCATCAGTCCGAACTGATGCGCGTAAAGGGGGCCAAAGTCGGTGATTTTACACTTTATCACTGGACCAAGGTGCTCTTTTCTTCGGCCAGCAGGAAGATCTTTTACGAGCCCTTTATCAATACCATGGTTGTCGCCCTGGGGACCTGTTTGATAGCCATCCTTCTGGGCGGTCTGGTCGCCTGGCTGGTTACAAGAACGAATATCAAGTACAAGGGGATTATTTCCACCCTGTTTATATTTCCCTATATAATGCCTTCCTGGACCCTGGCGATGGCCTGGCTGAACTTTTTCAAGAACTCCAGGGTAGGGGGGTCCCCGGGACTCTTTACGGCGCTCACAGGGATTGAGACGGCCAACTGGTTCGCCTACGGCCCCTTTCCCATTATTGTGGTTCTGGGACTCCACTATGCCCCTTTCGCCTATATCCTGATAGGAGGAATCCTGCGGAATATGGATGCCAATCTGGAAGAGGCGGCTCTTATTCTGAAAGCAAGCCGTGGCAAGATTATGAGGAAAATCACCATTCCCATCGTCCTGCCGGCCATGCTGTCCACCTTTCTGCTTGTCTTCTCAAGCGCCATGAGCGCCTTTGCGGTACCCGCCTTCCTCGGCACTTCGGTACGGTATCAGGTATTGACGACACAGATGTACAGAACCCTCAACGGTCTGAATCCCGGTTACGGCTATATCATGGCTCTGGTCATGATCTCCATCGGTATTCTGATTCTGGGGGTGAATCAGTGGATTATCGGAACAAGAAGATCCTTTACCACAATCACCGGTAAGAGTTCCAACATCTCCCTGATCAACCTGCGGGGCTTCAGAACCTTCCTTTCCATGCTGGTTCTGTTTCTGATCCTTTTGGTCTGCATCGTGCCCCTTGTCTCCTTCGCCGTAGAGTCCTTTATCATGGAGCCGGGAAACTACTCCCTGAGCAACTTTACCACCCTCTTCTGGACGGGTGCCGGAGACCCGAGCATCGCCAACAGCGAACCCGGGATCTTGAGGAATCCCTCCATCTACAAGGGGCTGTGGAACAGCATCAGGCTGTCTCTTCTGGTATCGGTCATTGCCGGTTCCACGGGGATACTCGCCGGATACGCCATTGTAAAGAAGAAAAATACACGACTCTCCACCGCGGTAAACAATCTGGCCTTCTTCCCCTACCTGATGCCCAGCATGGCCTTCGGTGCCATCTACCTGTCCATGTTTGCCATGAAAAGGGGATTCATTCCGCCACTGTACGGAAGTTTTGCCCTTCTCGTTCTGGTCGGTGCGGTCAAGTATCTGCCCTTTGCTTCCCGGGCCAGTGTGGGAGCCATGCATCAGCTGAGCAACGAAATAGAAGAGGCTGGAATAATTCAGGGGATTCCCTGGAGAAAGCGCATGCTGAAGATTATCATACCCATCCAGAAATCCAGTTTCCTTTCGGGTTATCTTCTGCCCTTTATCTCCTGCATGAGAGAGCTCTCCCTCTTTATTCTTCTGGTCACGCCGTCCACCAGGATTCTGACCACCATGCTCTTTCAGTATAACGAGAAGGGCTGGAATCAGTACGCCAACGCCATTAACCTGCTTATCGTTCTCTTTGTCGTTGCCAGTAACGTCATTGTGAACCGGATCACAGGAGCTTCAATCGATAAAGGAATAGGAGGGCAGTAGGATGCCGGAAATTATACTTAAAAACATAACCAAGAGATTCGGAAAGGCCGTAGCCGTAGACAATCTGGATCTGGAAATAAAAGACAGAGAGTTCGTCACCCTTCTGGGACCGTCCGGATGCGGTAAAACAACCACATTGAGGATGATCGCCGGTCTGGAGACTCCGACGGAGGGGGAGATCTATATCGACGGGAAATGTGTCTTCTCATCCGAGAAAGCCATCGATATCTCCCCGGACAAACGGAATGTGGGGTTCCTGTTTCAGAACTATGCCCTCTGGCCGCACATGACCGTCTACAAAAACATCGCTTTCGGGCTGGAAAACCTGAAATGGGATAAAAAGCGCATTGACGAAAGGGTGAAGGAGCTTCTGGCCACTTTGAGGATCGAGGAGTTCAGCGACCGCTATCCGTCCGAACTCTCCGGGGGACAGCAGCAGCGTGTCGCCATCGCCAGAACTCTGGCGACGGGTCCCAAAATCCTCTTTATGGATGAGCCATTGAGCAACCTGGACGCCAAACTCAGGATGGAGATGAGAACCGAGTTGAAAAGGCTGCATGTGGATACGGACTCCACCTTTGTCTATGTAACCCATGATCAGCTGGAGGCCATGACCCTTTCAACAAAGATCTGTCTGCTGAAAGAGGGCCTGCTCCAGCAGTTTGATCCGCCCATGGATGTGTATCGCAGTCCTTCCAACTATTTTGTAGCGGACTTTGTGGGCTCACCCAATATCAATGTTATTGAGGTTACGGGTCATTCGGTGAATCTGGATGAGATGAAGCTCGCCAGCCGGGATCTTGAGTTTCTCTTTGTTCCCTCCTCTTCAAGTATCAGCATTGGAGAGGGACAGGAGCTTCTGCTGGGTATCCGGCCGGAAGATATCGCCATCAGCAAGGACGGTGATGTGGAGGCTTCCATCTACTCCACTCTGCCCTCGGGAATGGAGACTATCGTCAAGCTTGAAATCGGAGAGCTCATGCTGACCTGCGTCGTTTTCGGATCGGTAGACTTCAAGATGGGAGAGAAGGTCAAAGTGTCTTTTCACGGTGCTCAGAATGTGCTCTTTGATAAAAAGAGTGAAAAGAAACTTGCTCTGGGAAAGCTCATGTGATTCGCAAATGAAAGGAGAGCCGTGGCCCGCTCGCGGGACATCGCCGAATGAATGCAGTGATCGAATGGTACATACTCCTGGAGTATGATACCATTCATAAAGAGGAGGATATGACCGACTTGCAAAAGATACTTATTGTAGATGATGAAGATCATATCCTTCAGATGCTCAGGATGAATATGAAGAGGCAGGGCTTTCTCGCGGTTTGTGCTGAATCGGGAGAGGAGGCCCTGGCACTCTGCCATTCCGAAAAACCCGATCTTATACTCCTGGATGTCATGCTTCCCGGAATCGATGGTGTGGAAACCTGTCGCCGTCTCAAGGAAAATCCCGAGAGCCGGAGTATTCCTGTGATCATGCTCAGTGCCAAGAGTCAGGGGCAGGACAAGATAGAAGGACTTCAGGGCGGAGCGGACGACTATGTTACCAAGCCCTTCAGTCTGGAGGAGTTGTTCCTCAGGATACGGGCGGCTTTGAGGCAGGTGGATCTGCTGCGGGGAGAAAGAACAAGTTGTTTCCGCTGCGGTTCTCTGAATCTGGATGCCGAGAGATATCAGGTGTCCTCGGGAGATCTAAAAATAGACTTTACAATGACCGAGTTCAGAATCCTTCATCTGTTGATAAAGACCCCCGATCGCACCGTTTCAAGGGAGACCCTCTGCCGTCAAATCTTTGAAAAGGAACCGGATGAAATAGGGCGGACCCTGGATGTTCATCTTCGTAATATAAGAAAAAAACTGGATGAAAACAAAGTTGAGAACTGTGAAATTCAGACTCTCAGGGGAGAAGGCTTCCGGATGTCCGGCCCCGATGAATAAACAGAAGCGATACGCTATTCTCCTTGTCTTTCCGGCAGTTTTGGGATTGAGCGGACTGATCTTCTACCTCTATATCACAAAGCTTTTCATCTCTAACTTCGAAACCAGGGGAAAGGCCGATATCAGGCAGATCGGCATTCTTTTGGACGAGGGGCATGAATC
Source organism: Oceanispirochaeta sp. (assembly GCA_963556075.3). GTDB lineage: Bacteria > Spirochaetota > Spirochaetia > DSM-2461 > DSM-2461 > Oceanispirochaeta. Next base: position 3,315,304 of record CAUVYB020000002.1, read on the forward strand.
CCTTCAGAGGATCGTTCTGCGACAGGCGACGCTTCTTGTGGCGGATATCATAATCATTGACGGTGATTCGAATCTTCTGGCCGATTCAAGGAAGGGCGTCTCCGAGCTGAAGGGGCAGTATATCGATGCCGATGTTTCGGAAGCCAAGAAAATAGGACATACCCTGAGCCTGCGGCGGGATCACAGGGCTACGGGATTTCTGATTACCGTAGCCGAGAGGGTCACCCTCAGTGAGGGAGACATGGTGATCTCCGTCATTTACGAATGCAGAGAGATAGGACTGCTCTTCAGAGCGCTTCTCCTCTTTCTGCTGACCCTGGGCATAATAATGCTGGTCCTTATCTTCGCCTATGGCAGGATCTCTGTACTCAGATACAGGGACCCTTTAAAGGAATTCCTGAGGCTGACCGAGACGAACCGGGGGGGGGCAGGCAGAATCACTCCTTCTTCCGACAATCCGGAATTTCTGGCTCTGGCGGAACAGTTTAACAATCTGGTGGACCGCTATAACCAGCTGATTCTTTCGGATAATAAAAAGTACAGCCGGATAAACACCCTGCTGGCGCACCTGAAGACGGGGATGCTGATGGTGGACAGGAACAATACCATCGTTATGGTTAATGACGCGGCCGAGAAAATGCTCAATATCAACAAGGTCCGTCTGTTTAAAATCAGAGAGAGAGACAGATACAGCAATGAAATTCTGGATCAGATTCTCGAAAAGTGCATGACCGTGAACGAAAGCCTGGAATCCACTGTTTTCTCCGTTGTCACTCCCGATAAAATGCTTCTGGAACTCAATATCGACGCTGTTTTCAGTAAATATGGCCGGAATGAGCATAGCGGTGCTCTGGTTATCCTTCAGGATGTGACGGAGATGCGAAGGCTTGAAGGTCTGAAGGATGATTTCGTGGCCAATGTCTCGCATGAACTCAAGACCCCTTTGACCATAATAAACGGCTTTGTGGAAACCCTGAAATCCTGGGACAATCTGGAAGAAGAAGACCGGGATACGGCCTTGAATATTATTGATATAGAGACACAGCGTCTGAAGAAACTCATCAATGAGCTGCTCCAGCTTTCAAAGATTAATGGGGCAATGGGAGAGCTGCGTCGAAAAAAAATCGATCCTGCTGCGGTTCTAAGGGATGTTATCGTCTCCCTTGATAAGCAGAGCCGGGAAAAGAGTATCCGGACGGAGTGGAGGACGGACAAAAAACTGAAGGAGTTCTATACTGTTTCCGGCTGGTTCCGTCAGATAATCGTCAACCTTTATGACAACGCCCTGAAGTATTCCTCACAGGGAGGAGAGGTCTTTATCTCTCTCAGTGACGAACAGAATGAATCCGGAGGGCATGAGCTTGTTCTGAAGGTCCGGGACAAGGGGATGGGAATCTCCTCCGGAGACCTCGATCGGGTGTTCGAGCGTTTTTACCGGGGAGAAAAAAGAAAAAACAGAAATATCAGCGGAAGCGGTCTGGGTCTCACCATTGCACGGCATATGGTGGAGGAACTGGACGGCTCCATAACTGTGGAAAGTAAAAAAGGCGAGGGCAGCTGCTTTACAGTCCGGCTGCCCGATATCAGGGAGAATCTTTAAAATGAATGAAAACGGACATATACTGTCAGAAAGAATAATAAAGGCCTGCGACATCAGGGGCATTATCAATAAGGACCTCGACAGTCGGGACGCCTATTTTATCGGGCGCTCTTTCGGAACATATCTTTTTGAAAATAATCAGAGTTCCTGTTCCGTGGGAAGGGACGGAAGGCTAAGTTCGAGGGAGTTTTCACAGCAGCTTATCAAAGGGCTTACGGAATCGGGGGTTCGTGTTATCGATATCGGTCTGGTCCCTGTGGGAACGGTCTACTATTCACTGGGGCATCTGAATCTTTCCGCGTCCGTCATGGTCACGGCCAGTCATAATCCCGCTGACTACAATGGATTCAAGTTCATAAGTAACGGTGAGTCTTTTCACGGAGATCAGCTGAGACGTCTTGCTGAGATCTGCCGCACGGGAGAATTCCTGTCGGGAGAAGGGAGCAAAACGTATAAGGATATTCGCAAAGCCTATCTGACTTATCTTCAGACTTTTCTGGATTCACCTGCCGATCGATACTCGCCCACCATCGTCTGGGACCCGGGCAATGGAGCCGTAGCCTCCGTTCTGTCGGAATTTACAGCAGAACTTCCGGGCAATCACATCCTCATCTGTGATACCGTTGACGGCAGATTCCCTTATCATCATCCCGATCCCAGCATAGAAAAGAATGTTCAAATGTTGAAGGAGCGTGTCCTTCAGGAAGGGGCCGATTTGGGAATTTCCTTTGACGGAGACGGTGACCGCATGGCTGTGGTCGACTCTGAAGGGCATCTTTTTTATGGAGATCAGCTTCTGATTCTTCTGGCGCAAAGGGTTCTGGAAGACCATCCTGAATCGGTCATAATGAGCGAGGTCAAGGCCAGCCGTTTCTTCAGTGATGAAATCCGCAGGATGGGGGGAAGGCCTCTGCTCTGGAAGGTCGGACATACCAACCAGAAAGAAAAGATGGCCCTGCAGGATATTCCCCTGGCCGGAGAAACCAGCGGGCATTTCTATTTCAGGGAAAACGGGAATTTCGATGACGCCCTGTTTACTGCCGTCAAAGTACTGCAGCAGCTGAGTTCTCATCCCGATTCCCTTGTGGAGCTGAAAAAGCGTTTTCCCCTCTACCATGACAGCGGAGAGATTCGGATAGGCCTTGATGACAGAGAGCCGGAGACCATTCTCGAAAAAATCAGATCCTCTCTAAAGGAGACCGGAGTCGCTTTTCTGGATGTCGATGGAATCAGAACAGAGACGGAAAGCGGATTCTGGATTGTTCGGAAATCCAATACGGAACCCCATCTGACGATACGCTGTGAGGACAGCAGTCTGGAAGGGTACAAGCGGAACCTTGAGCAGATCCGGACCCTTGTAGGGAATGCCGGACTGTCTGTTCCCATTAATACCATTCGGTAATTATGCCGGTTGTTTCCGATGTTTATGTAGAAAATGAGATGGCGGAGAAATCTTGTTGCGCTGGCTTCGTTTTTATTAAATGTTTTTGGGGTAGGTAAATAATACAAAATATCCTCTGTTGGCACAAAACTTGTATCAAAGAGAGCAAGAGTGCCGAGGAGGATGATATGACCGCTTTCCAATCTGTAAATCACAAAGTCTACTACAGCAGGGACAGGGTTGAGGCCATTCAGCCCTATGAGGAACTGGTTCTCAATACCAGTGCAGGGCCCCTTATTCCCACCTACAGGATTGATGACCACGGACGGCGTAAGCTGATGCCCGTAAGATACGGTAAAACGGGCAAGATTAAATCTGTACCTCTACAGGAGGTTGCCGAAGTTTCCACTTCCATAGGGGTTTATAAAGCCGAACTGCTTACCTTTTATGAGAGCGGCAGCCTCTGCCGTCTGTTTCCTCTCAACGGAAAGCTTTCAGGGTACTGGAGCGAGCAGAACGAGTACGAGCTGGCCCGGACGGTTGAAATACCTGTAGAAGGCGGGGCTGTCGCGGTCAAACCGATCTACCTTCATTTCTATGAAACCGGGGAACTGAAGAGCGTCACCTTCTGGCCGAAAGAACGAATACTCATAAACACACCCGCCGGTGAGATCCTTGTGAAAAGGGGAATCTCATTTCACAGGAACGGTGCTGTCGAGTCCTTTGAGCCCGCCGAGCCGCTATCCGTAGAAACCCCCTTCGGCAGGATAAGCGCCTTTGACCCCGATCCCAACGGGATGAACGGTGAGAAAAACTCCCTCTCCTATGACGAGAACGGAGTCCTCAGGAGAATCGCAACGATCGAAAACAGGATCTCCGTTGATGATGAGACCTATGGCAAGGTTGAATATGAACCGGAACTGGTTCCCGCCATGTGCAGCGACAGCGAAATGGTGAGGAACGCCCTGCATATAGAAATTGAAGAGGACGCCCTTGTTTTCCGGCATGGATTCAGAATCATCGGACGGACTTCCCGGAACAATGCCATTACAGTTCTTCCCTTTGATCATGCCTGCCGTGATGAATCCCAGATTGAGAAGAGCTGTTCCTGAAGGAGTTAATAAATGAAAGCATTCCCCGAGAAACCGCTGGGTTTTATCAAACAGGGACTGGAAGAGCTGGGCTGCGGACTCTCCTATGTCTATGAAGATCTGATCTTTCCGGATCATACGGCCTATCTTATTCAGTTCGGAGAAGAAAACCATGAAATTCTTTTGTATATGAATGCGGAGGTGGAAAGCCGAGAGGATCTGTATGAGACGTTTTCCGATGTTTTTGCCGGACGCATCGGCTTTTCCATCTGCTACGGCGGAACCTTCAGCCTCAGTCAGGGTGAGGATGAGAATCTCAATATAGAGTTTCATAAGGGGACCTGAGAATCGTCACACCGGATTAAATACATTATTGAGGGACAATCCATTTATATTTGGTTTACAATTCAGTTATATGCTGTTGGACTGAAGCTGTAAGAGGATAATAATGGATATGGAAAAGAAAATACTTATCGCCGACGATGAAGCCGGCATTACCCGCCTGGTCTCCGCTTATCTGAAACGGGACGGTTTTAAAGTCTTTGTCGCAGGTAACGGAATAGAGGCCTATGATCTTTATATGACGCACAAACCGGATCTTCTGGTTCTGGATATCATGATGCCCGAACTGGACGGGCTGGAGCTTGTAGAGCTTATCAGAAAGAAGTCCAAGGTCCCTGTTATCTTTCTTACGGCTAAAACCGATGAGGCCGACCGCATTAAAGGATTCAAAGTCGGTGTGGATGACTATGTCTCCAAACCCTTCAGCCCGGGGGAGCTTGTGGAACGGGTCAAAGCGGTTCTGCGCCGAAGCTATCCTGAGATTGAAGAATCCGATACGGTCATCGAATACGGATCCTTTATCCTCCGCCTCAGAGACCGGCAGGTCCTCTTTATGGATCACGATCTTACCCTGACAAGGGCTCAATTCGATATTCTCTTCAAACTAATCTCCTCTCCCGGTCAGGTGTTCAGCCGTGACCAGTTGAATCCGAACATGGAAATACATGACAGTTCTTCGGGAAACCGGACTGTGGATGTTCAAATCAAGAATATCAGAAAGGCTGTTTCCTCCGCCGGTGGACATCCGGAGATCATAAAAACTCATCACGGCATAGGCTACAGCATCATAAAGGATCTGAAATAGATGACTTTAAGAAAGCGGATCATCCTGCAGGTGGGAATCGCCATACTGCTGACCAGTGTTCTTGGAATTACATCGGTTCTGATTATTACAAAGAGGGAGTTCTCCTCCTTTGTCGAGCAGGAGGACTTCCGCCGGGCCAGACAGATGGCTCCTTTTATCGAGGGACTCTATGAACTCGGTTTTGACTGGGACGAGATGGCCCAGGCTCTGGGCACCATAGGTCTCAGCGATTCCTCACTGTCCGGCGGCCGGAGGGGCTTCAAGGGGATGATGGGTCCGGATAAGACGGAGATGAGAATGCCGGGTATGATGAACTGGACCCATATGAACACAAACAGGATCATTATCAGTGATGGGGCGGGAATCGTCAGAATCGACTCGGAAGATGATCTGATCGGAAGCGTGTACAAACGGGGAGGGGCCTTTCCCGGGGTAAAACTGAAGTTGGGAGACGAGACTTTCGGTTCCGTTTATATCGGCTCCATGATCGATGCGGAATTGAGTCAGAGTCAGTCGGACTTTATTGAGAAGCTGATCCGATGGATTTCAATATCAACCTTTGCAGGATTCCTTCTCAGCGCCGTGATCATCTGGATCAGCCTGTATAAAACCCTGCAGCCCGTCACAGCTCTGACCGAAGCCGTAAATCTTACAGCCCAGGGGAAGCATGAGATCCGTGTGCCCGAAAAGGGGGTGGACGAGCTAGCGGATCTGAGCCGGGGCTTCAACAAAATGAACAAATCCATCGCCGATGCCAACAGGATCAGAAACGATATATTCTCCAATATCGCCCATGAACTGAAGACGCCGCTCTCTCTTATTCAGGGAAATCTTGAGGCTGTCATGGACGGTGTCTACGATCTGTCCAAAGAAACAGTTGGCGGCATACTGGGAGAAGCAAAACAGCTTGGGAAAATTATCGACGATATGTCCTTTCTCTCCAAAATGACCTCGGGCATTCAGTTTGATCTGGATGAAATTATTGCCATGGATACTTTGATTGCAGATATTGTAAGGGGATTCGAAGTCATGGCGGAAAAGGAAGGACTGGCTATAGAGAACCTTGCCGAGCTTTCGGAACTAAAGGTCAGAGGAAACTCCACCAAACTCAGGCAGGCGATCTCCAATATCCTCTCCAACGCCCTCAGACATGGAAGCGACGGGGAGACGGTGGAGCTTTTCAGCAGGGTTGAAGGCCGGGAGGAACGGCGGGTTATTCTGGAGATCCTGGATCATGGAAGCGGCGTTAAAACCGAGGAACTGGAGCTGATATTCAATCGCCTCTACCGGGCGGACAAGTCCCGCAGCCGTGCGAAGGGGGGAAGCGGTCTGGGCCTTTCCATCAGCAGGGAGATCATCAGAATCCACGGGGGACGCATTCGTGCGGAGAATCAGCCGGGAGCCGGACTGAAGGTCATTATCGAACTTCCCCTTGATGAGAAGGAAGGATGCTGTTTATGAGCGCCGCCCGCCGGCGCTCTTCGTATCTATAAGGGTGTTGAGTTTCAGAGCCGCGGATGAATGTAAAAAGTTTTTTTCGGTCGTTTACAAGTCATTTACATGGGAAAGAGATACTTAGCTTATCAACGATAACAAAAGTACAGGAGTGAATGATGAAACGTACAATGATGATTATTACAATGACAGCAGTAGCGGCCGCCGGGCTTTTCGCCAATGGACAGCAGGATGGTGATACGGACAACACCGTAAGAGGGGGCAGACCCTATCGCGATGATGCCCGCGGCGGAAGAGCGTTCCAGAGTGAAGATCGAACCGACAGATATTTCTGTTTTGATGAGGATCAGGAGGTTCTTGAACTGACCGGGACCCTGGAACTGGTGAACGGTGAGCCCCCCTATCTTTTGACCGGCGGAGAACGGTATGTCCTCAAGGCTCCCTACCGCCTTCTTCTGGATATCGAGATCGAAAACGGCCAGGAAGTGAGCGTCAGCGCTTATGAGGTGCCCGCCGCGCGATGGCAGTGGGATGATTCTGAAAAGGGGCTGCATGTGCTTAGCGCCGAAATCGGAGGGGAAGTGTACGATCTCGACGAGTATATGTACGGTCCGATGGGCGGCAGAGGCGCCAAAGGCGGACGCGGCGGAAGAGGAGCAGGCCGTCAGTCATAAGACATCGTTTTCAAACAAAGTCCCGGGCAAGCGTCCGGGACTTTTTTTATCTTCTGCGGCTTAGAGCAGTCCCTCTTCCAGAAAGCTGAAAAATCCCCTGCTGCTGAAGATGATATGATCCAGAACCGGGATGCCCAGAATCTCCCCCGCATCCTTCAGCCTTCCGGTGATCTGTCTGTCTTCCCGGCTGGGTTCCAGGTTCCCGGAAGGGTGGTTGTGGGCCACAACAACCGCGGCGCAGCGGTCCTGAAGGGGCCCGGCAAACACTTCTCTCGGGTGGACGACCGTTCTGTTCACCAGCCCCTGGGAAACCTGCCTGGTCTTGATGTGCTCATGGGCGCCGTTGAGACTCAGGGAGAAGAAATACTCCTGAGGGCGGTCGGCCATATGAAGGAGGAGGGGATAGACATCACCGGGCTGGGATATCTTCTTCCCTCCCGGAAGATAGCGGCGCCGGGAGAACTCCAGGGCCGCGGCGATCAGAGTGGATCGGGCCATACCCACTCCTTTGACAGCCATCATGGATCTCATTTCCGGAAAATCCTGTTCCCCGTCCAGAAGAAGCAGCAGATCCCGGGCTATCTTCTCTACGGGTCGGCCTTTCTGACCGCTTCCTATGAGGATTTTCATTAGTTCCCTGTCGCTCAATACAGAGATCCCGTACTGGAAGGCCTTCTCCCGGGGCTGAAGCTCTCCGGGTGCGGAGAAACGATACTTTGTCTTGCTGTTCATGCCCTAAATACGGGCAAATCCCGTTCCGTGATTCAAAGAAAGAGGATTAATTGATCTCGACTCTGTTTCTACCGTTTTTCTTCGCCCTGTAGAGTGCTTCGTCCGCCCGGGAAATCATCTGTTCAATGCTCAGATCCTGATGGTATGAGCTGATGCCCATGCTGATGGTCTGCCTGTCGGTCCCTATACAGGGCAGCCTGTGCTTTTGCAGCCTGTTCCGCAGCCTTTCCATTGTCAGAGCCGCTTCAGAGCTTTGAGTTTCGATGAGCAGGATCAGAAACTCTTCACCACCCCAGCGGCAGACCGTATCGCTCCCGCGACAGCTGTCGCAGAGAAGGGAGGCCGTGGTTTTGAGTACCTCATCGCCGCAGTCATGACCGTATGTATCGTTGATCCGTTTAAAGTGATCAAGGTCCGCCATCACCAGGGAAAACGTCCGCCCGTTCCGTCGGGCCCTGCCGGCTTCCTGTTTCAGGATCTCAATCATGCTTCTGCGATTGTTCAGCCCTGTCAGGGGATCTGTATTGGCCAGGGCCGACACCTTTTCGTAGAGAAAGGCATTGTGCAGAACCAGGCCGATCTGTTCGCCCAGATAGTAGAAAAAATCATAATCCAGATTGCGGCTCTTTTTCTTTTCCGTCAGGATCAGACTGACGGCTCCGATGATCCCTTCAGGTGTTTTCAGGGGTACACTGATCACCTCAGTAACTCCCAGGGGGATATACTTGTCCGTTATCTCCCTGATGGGATAGTCCTTCATCTCGATGATAATGACCCTGTCCTCTTCTATCGCCCTTCCGGAGGCGCCTTCTCCCTTCCTGAACGTTCTGACATCCTCCAGGGGGAGATTCCAGTCTTTAAAGTGATAGGCCAGGGTATGGCTCTCTTTTCCCTCGTCCCTGAGATAGATCAATGCCGTACCGACTCCAAGTGCGGACTTCAGGACGTCTTCTATAGACTTGTATAGCTCATCCAGATTGAGATGGCGGGCCGTATCGTTCAGAAAGTTGAAGAGTGACTCCTGCTTTTCCTTTTCCCTGATGATCAGCCGATTCTTTTTTTTCAGAGAGGCGTTGAACATGCTCATCATAAACGAGAGGTTGTAGGCGATAACGAAGAGAAAACTCACCGTTGTAAGGAGGCTGGGGGCGAAGAGAGAGCTTACCGCTCCCAGCCCCATGGCGGTCACGATGGAGCGGATCATATAGAAGAGGGCGGATATAAGAAAAAGAAGGAAGAGTTCTCCCGAGAGGATGTTCCTCAGTTTCCTTCTGATTCTGATATAAAGAAAAACCCCGTAAAGATAAAGCAGGGTCAAAAGCAGGGAAATAATGATGATCCTCATGGGCGTATGGAAGCGAATCAGTCCGAAATAGATAAAAGAGACCCAGAAAAACAGGGACAGGCCCCCTGTAAAAGAGGGCGCTATCACTCTCTTTTCAAATTCCACGTTCAGGGCCGCGGATACCTGGTAAAGGAATCCGAGCAGGATCAGATAGTTCGCCAGGCATACGGTGACGAAAACGGGCATCCTGCCCTGTAACAGAATCAGCAGAAAGCCGCTGAACAGAAACAGAGACGACGAGCGCCAGTCATTACGCTCCTGAGCTTCCGTATTGCGCGAAAGGCCTATAGAGAAAGGAACATTGATACCGAGGATGATAATCAATGTCAGAAGCAGGGTATAATTATCCATTATCCTGATTATCGCTGTGAGTCTCCATTATCTAAAGTAATATATGGGATCGCAGCCTGCAAACTGCGCACTTGAAGGAGGACAAAAATGACGGGGAAGGGGATCCGCTCCACAGTGAACAGGGCCTTTATGGTGATCGGTTCGCTTTTTTTCCTGGGAGGAATCTACCTGGGGACTCTGACCTTTGTGCAGGCTCTGATCTCTTTCCGGCCATGTCCCTCCTCTTCGATGCTGTCGGCCTCAGGAGGGATGAACTGGAGATAAAGGAGAGAATGCTGAGGGTTGAACGTTTCTTCCCGGGCAGGACATACTACAGAGAGACCGTCCTTCTGGGTGAGGTGGAGGAGGTCCTGTCGGGTAAGGCCCCCCGGATGAACCTGGCCTCGTCCCTTGAGATTCTGGGCGGCGGAAGAAGGATCTATTTCGGACAGTCCGCCTCGGAAGGGGAGCTGGACTGGCTGAAACAGCGGGTAAAGCAGATTATCAAGGAGTGATTGAAACTATGGCGGAATCTTACAGAGTGATTATCCAGTGTGAAGAGAGCCTGAAGCGCTGCAGCGGCTATGCCTGCATGGCCTCTTTCTATGACAGGGGCGGTAAGTTCGGCGATGCCGATCCCGACAGCCGTTATCTCTCATTCAGCTGCGGAGGATGTCCCGGAAAGGGAGTGAATACCAGGCTCTCTCATCTTTCAAAAAAGCTCAAGAATAAGGAGTCCCTGGCAAGGGAAGATGTTGTCGTCCACCTTTCCTCCTGTATGACCACGGATAATCACCATTTCGACCGCTGTCCCCACCTGGACTATATCAAAAAGATTATTGCCAGGATGGGGTATGAAAACGTTGTAGAGGGAAGCTATATAAGCTCCGGTGCGGAAAAGAAGAGAGACGCCGGGATCTACAGGCGTTACGATTCATAAGGCCGGCGATGAGGGACGATTGAAGCTGAAACGCAGCGAATACAGTTCTCTGCCCGTATATACCCTGTGTGACAAGACCCTGCTGTCGATGGCTGAGCCTCCCGGTCAGGAATTTTCCGAAGGGGGAATCGGCATTTCCCCTGTTCGGGACTACCACGCAGGCAAGCCTCATCCTGCTGAAGAGAGTGTATCCAGTTTGACAGCCTTATCTAATAAAACTAAACTGTTCTTAACAATACGGTTTCCTGCGGTCCTGTGGCCGGAGAGGGAAGCGCTGAAAGGAGTTTGTAAGATGAAAGATTATTTTAAGGTGACCACAAGAACCATCGTCGCCACCGGTTTGGGAGCCGCTTTATTCACTCTGCTTTTTATGTACGTCAAGGTCCCTTCCCCCATCCCTGAAACCAGTCTGCAGACCGCCTACGGCCTGGGAGCCTTTTTCGCCGTTCTTTTCGGTCCCATAGCCGGTGCCCTTATCGCTTTTATCGGACATGCTCTTTCCGATGCCCTTCAGTACGGGTCTCCCTGGTGGAGCTGGGTCATTGCCTCGGGAGTCTGCGGTTTCGCCTATGGGCTGGCCTTTAAAAGAACCGGAGTGGAAGAGGGCGAGTTCAAGGGGAAATCCATCATCCTTTTCAATGTCATTCAGATCGTGGGCAATATAATCGCCTGGGTCGTTGTCGCTCCGGTTCTGGATATCCTTATTTACAAGGAGCCCGTAAATCTGGTATTTACTCAGGGGGTCGTTGCCGCGGCGATGAACTCGCTGACCGTTGCCGTTATCGGAACCCTGCTGCTTGTTGCCTACAGTGCCACCAGAACCCGGAAAGGCAGTCTGGACAAAGAGTAATCAGAGAAAAGACCGTTTAAGGAGCATCACCGCGTGGGTGAAGAGACCATCATTGAATTCAGAGACTTCAGTTTCAAGTATTTTACCCAGGCGAAACCAACGCTCCATAATATCAATCTTGCCATAAAAAAGGGTGAGAAAATCCTTGTTGCCGGCCCCAGCGGCAGCGGGAAAAGCACACTGGGGCACTGCCTGAACGGTCTGATCCCTTTCTCCTATCAGGGCGAGATCACAGGGAGTCTGAAGGTCGGTGGGAGTGAAACCAGGGAACTGGATATTTTCAGTCTTTCCAAACGTCTGGGGACTGTTCTGCAGGATCCGGACGGACAGTTTGTGGGGCTGTCTGTCTATGAGGATATCGCCTTTGCCCTTGAGAACGACAACACTCCCCTTCCGGAGATGAAGGAGAGGGTGGAAAGGGCAGCCCGTCTGGTGGATATGCAGGACTTCCCGGCCTCTTCCCCTTATGAGCTTTCGGGGGGGCAGAAGCAGAGGACCTCCCTGGCGGGGGTTCTTGTGGATGATGTGGAGATCCTTCTCTTTGATGAACCTCTGGCCAACCTCGATCCCGCGACAGGAAAAACGGCTATTGAGATCATTGACGGGATACACGAAACCACTGATAAAACGGTCATCATTATCGAGCACCGTCTGGAGGACGTTCTTCACCGCGATATTGACAGAGTCATTGTTATGAACGATGGGCGTATCGTCGCCGACCTGTCTCCCGATGAGCTGATGGCCTCCCCGGTGCTGGAGGAGAATGGTATCCGAGAACCCCTTTATGTAACGGCTCTGAAATATGCCGGTGTAAGCGTCGAGGCGTCGATGAAGGCGGGACGCATCGAAACACTGGACAGTGAAGCCGTTAAAAAGAGTCTTCTCGAATGGAACAGGCAGGCTGCGGTCTCTTCCCGGTCCGAACAGGGGGCTGTCCTTTTAGAACTGGAGAAACTCTGTTTCTCCTATAACTCCGTCGATCCCGTTATCAGAAACGTGGATTTCAGACTCCGGGAAGGGGAACTTATTGCTGTGGCGGGAAAGAACGGCGCCGGTAAATCCACCCTGTCCCGTCTGATTTCGGGGTTTGAAAAGGAGAGTTCCGGCAGAATCCTGTACAGGGGAGAGGACATCGCCGACTTGAGCATCAAGGAGCGGGCGGAGAAGATCGGTGTGGTTATGCAGAATCCAAATCAGATGATTTCCAAGGCCATGATCTTTGACGAAATTGCTCTGGGACTCAGACTCCGCTCGGTGGATGAGGATGAGATCAGGGAGCGGGTAGAGAAGGTGATGAAGGTCTGCGGTCTTTATCCTTTTCGGAACTGGCCCATTGCGGCCCTCAGTTTCGGGCAGAAAAAGAGGGTGACCATTGCCTCCATTCTGGTGTTGAACCCCAGAATCATTATTCTGGATGAGCCCACGGCGGGTCAGGACTTTCGTCACTACACCCGGATAATGGAGTTTGTCAACGAGATCAACGCGCTGGGAGTGGCTATCATTCTGATTACCCATGATATGCATCTTATGCTGGAATACGCCTCCAGAGGTGTCGTTATCTCCGACGGCAGGAAGATCGCCGATGCCCGGCCCAGTGAGATCCTGACGGACAGTGCTATTATCGAGAGGGCCAATCTCAAGGAGACCTCCCTCTATACCCTTAGCCAGATGACGGGGATCGGAGACGGTACCGCTTTTGTTCAGAACTTTATCGATTATGAACGAAAGGAAAGACGGGCATGAGCCAGCCTCTGTTCTCCTACAACGTTCTGGATACTCCCATACACAGACTTTCGGGACTGACCAAACTGCTCTCCTTTCTTCTTCTCACATTTGCCGTTATGTTCAGCTTTGATATACGGGTCGTAGTCCTGGTGATGCTCTTTTCCCTGTCTATTCTGGGGCTGGCAAAAATCCGATTCTCACAGATACGCCTTATGGTCATCTATGTGATCGTCTTCATGCTGACCAACGCTGTGATAACCTATTTCTTTTCTCCCGAAGAGGGGGTCAAAGTCTATGGCAGCCGTCATGTGATTCTGAAGGGCATAGGCCGCTACTCCCTGACCATGGAACAGCTCCTCTATCAGGGGACGAAGTTGCTTAAGTATGTATCGGTCATTCCCCTGGGTATCACTTTTCTTCTGACCACCAATCCCAGTGAGTTCGCCTCGGCCTTGAGCGGGGTGGGGGTGCACTACAAGGCGGCCTATGCCGTTTCCCTGACTCTGCGCTATTTTCCTGATGTTCAAAGGGAGTACAGAAACATCAGCCTCTCCCAGCAGGCCAGAGGACTGGATATGTCACGGAAAGCCGGTTTTATGACCCGGGTCAAGAACGCTCTTCTGATCATCATTCCCCTGGTTTTTTCTACACTGGACCGGGTGGAGCTGATCAGTAACGCCATGGATCTCCGGGGCTTTGGAAAGCTTAAAAAAAGAAGCTGGTTCAGCCGCAGGAAGCTGGGCACCGCCGACTTTACGGCTCTGGCGGTTTCTCTTCTGATTTTTCTGGGAACACTGGCGGTTTCCGTCTTTGTCAATCACAGCCGTTTTTACAATCCATTCCTGTAAAATGATCTTTAAGGAGTAAAGCCCGTGGAAAAAGCTATGCTTGTGTTTCAGACCGACTTCAGCTATAAGGAGGGGGCCGTCTGTTCCATGTACGGTGTGGTAAAATCGGTGGACCGTTCCCTCGAGATCATTACGGGGAGTCATGAGCTGCCCCGGTTCGACACCTGGAGTGCCTCCTACCGCCTCTGTCAATCCATGAAATTCTGGCCCCGGGGGACCGTCTTTGTTTCCGTGGTGGATCCCGGTGTGGGGACGCCCCGTAAGGCCTCGGTAGCCCTCACGGAGAACGGATACTATATTGTCACTCCGGATAACGGATCACTGACCCATGTGGATGCGGAGTTCGGCATTAAACAGATCCGACAGATCGATGAGTCGGTGAACCGCCTGCGGGGGAAGGACACAGAAGAGGTCAGCATCTTTCACGGACGGGATCTTTTTGCCTACTGCGCCGCCCGCCTGGCATCGGGGATGATAGATTTTGAAGGGGTGGGGCCGGCCTATCCTCTCTCAGAGCTCGTCCGCCATCCCATAGCCGCCGCAGAAATAACGGAGAAGGGGATACGGGGGATCTTTGAAATCGACGATCCCAATTTCGGAAACCTGTGGACCAATATCTCCCTGCATGATTTCCGACAGACGGGTTTCGAGTTCGGCGACAGAGTGAACCTTAGAATCTGTGAGAACGGCGAAGAGCGTTTCAATGAGAATCTGCTCTTTGAAAAATCCTTTGGATTCGCTCCCGCGGGTGAGCCTGTGATCTACAACAACGAGCTGATGAGGATCTCCCTTGCTGTCTCTCAGGGCAGCTTCAGTGATACATTCCGCATAGGCTATGGCTCCGCATGGAGCGTCGAATTTTCTAAATGACTACGGACCTGGAAACGGAGCTGAGAGCTGGAGTCCTTAAAACCCATAGAATATAAAAAAACTAATGTACTGACAAAATTTTTAATACAATTCTTAAATCCATCTCTTACACTTAAAGGTATAAAAAAATTTATCTATAGGTGGACATTATGCTTAAAAAACTCAAACTGGGTCAGAAGCTTAATCTTCTCATGTCTCTGGCCGTCATTGTTTCATTGGCGGGCTTTTTTATCTATATTCTTTTTTCTACACTCAATCTGGCAAACAAGGACGCCCGGGTCATTGCCGATGAGTATGCCAGGCATTACGGTAAGCAGGTCGAACAGATTTTCACCACAACCATGAGTGAAACAGCCGCCATGGCTGATGCCTTTGAGGCTCTGGCCGCGTCGCCCGATCCGTCTCGGGATACGGCGACGGCCATGCTCAAGCAGTGGTATGACAGAGGGCGGGTGGAAAGCCGGCTCTACGATACCTGGGTCACCTTTGAAGAGGGGCGCTTTGATGACAGGGATGGTGAGTATGCCGGTAGCGATCGCTACGGTGAAACGGGACAGTTCAGCGGCTGGGTCCTTGAGGACGAGGTCTATGCCAATGTCCTTCTGGGTGATCCTGAGGCTGATATATGGTATACGGGCGCCCGGGACCGTGGGAAGATCACTGTTTCCGATTTCTTCGAATATGAGTATCCCGATGGAATTCAAACGGTAGTGGCCATTTCAACCCCCATGTTTGACGACAGGGGAACGCATATCGGTGTCCTGGGCTGCGATTTTGAAGTGGGCTCCATCCATGATGCCATCAAATCGGTCCGTATCTATGACCATGGTTTCCTTACTCTTCTGTCAGAAGGGGGAGGCATCGTTTCCACCATGGATGAAGAGGCTCTGGGACAGAATATTTCCTATTTCCCCTGGATGACAAAAGAGATTCAGGACCGCATGAAGACGAAAGAATCCTTTAGTTTCGAGTATGAATCGGACGTCCTTGAAAGCCGTATGTATGCCTCAATCATCCCCATTGAGTTCGGCCACAGCGGCAATGTCTGGTATATTATGGTCAGTATTCCCGAAAAGGAGATCAATGCGCAGGCTCTTGTGATGATGAGGAACCTTCTGATCTTTGCCATCCTGATGATAGCTGTCCTCGTGCTTATTCTCTCTCTTATCTCCCGAAGCATAACCCGGCCCCTTAAAGAGGCGGTTCACTTTGCCGATGATATTTCACGGGGTAATTTGAAGAGCTCTCTTGATAACAGCCGTTCCGATGAGTTGGGAGATCTGGCAAAGGCATTGAGTAATATGAGAGACAATCTTGTCAATATCATCATCAACATCCGCAGCAGCACGGAGCAGTTTCGGGCGGGCAGCAGCCAGCTTAACGGCTCGGCCATGCATATTTCCGAAGGGGCCAGTCAGCAGGCTGCCAGCGTTGAGGAAATTTCTGCCAGTATGGAGGAGCTGATGTCCAATATTCAGCAGAACTCTGAAAATTCTGCTCACTCCAACAACCTTGCCGAGGACGTTTCCGTATCCGCGACAAACGGAGGGGATGCCGTTATAGAGACGGTGCAGGCCATCAGGGATATTGCCGAGAAGATTGCTGTTATCGAAGAGATCTCCCGGAACACAAATCTGCTGGCCCTGAATGCCGCCATAGAGGCGGCCAGAGCCGGTGAAGCGGGCAAGGGCTTTGCCGTGGTCGCCTCGGAGGTGAGGAAACTGGCCGAGAACAGCGCCCATGCGGCTTCGGATATCACCAGCATTGCCGGAGAAAATGTGGCCAAGGCCGAGAATGCCGGGAGGATTATCAGTGAGATGGTTCCTCAGATCGGAAAGACAGCCGAACTGATTCAGGAGATCTCGGCAGCCAGCCAGGAGCAGAGTAACGGCGCCCAGCAGGTAAACGAGTCCATACTTCAGATGAACCAGGTCGTCCAGAGGAATGTCAGCGTCTCCGAGGAAATGGCGGGTATGGCTGAAGAGCTTGATGCTCAGGCCCAGTCTCTCATGGAGCTGATATCCTTTTTCTCTCTGGAGGACAAGGACAGCGCTGCCGCTCCCGTCCCCCTGAAGGCAGGGGTGAAGAGACGCTCCTCTGTGCAGCCTGTTATAAAGGAACGCAGCCCTGTTCGTCCCGCCCTCCTTCCCGGTGAAGGCATGGCGAAGACCGAAGAGATCACAGTCGGTATCGATAAAGGACCAAGTGAGATCGACTCCGAAGATTTCGAGGAGTTCTGACAGGGTTTAACCCAGATATTTTTTACATACGGCATAGTTCCTGTATCCGCCGGAGAGGTTATAGACCTTGTTAAATCCGGCGTTGATCAGAAGGTTCTGGGCCGCATTGCCCGTAACGCCCTTGTTGCAGTGGGTGATTACGGGCTTAGTCCTATCCAGTTCGTCCAGTCTGGTTCTCAGTTCTCCCAGGGGGATGTTGACCGCCGATTCAATATGACCCTTGCCGAAATCCTTGCTTGAACGGACATCCAGGATCAGGAACTCCTCTTCATGGCCCAGAAGCCGGGCCGGAGTTATGATGGCTTTTCCGTTGTATAGGGCGTTGGACAGAATCATACCCGTATACATTACAGGATCCTTGGTGGTGGAGAAGGGAGGTGCATAGCTGAGGTCTAGATGGAACAGATCTTCAACGGAAGCTCCGAAGCTAATGGCGGTGGCAAATACATCAAGACGCTTATCCACGCCGCGTTCCCCCACGATCTGCACTCCCAGAAGTTTTCCGCTGTCCCTGTCGGCCAGAGCCTTGATAACCATCTCCCTGGATTCACAAAGATATCTGCTCTGATTTTCCTTGATATTATGGATAATTTCGAGGTTTATTGAGGCGCAGTCCCGCTCCGTTCTACCGGTGAATCCTATCTCCAGATCAAAGAACTTCAGAATTCCCGTCCCCAGAACGCCCCGGAATTCCGCGTCACCTCCGGAAAGGACGGTACCCGCAATCCGTCCCGTTTTGTTGGCTGTAGATCCCATGGGGCGGTACAGGGCTGTTCCGTCAGTAACGGACCAGACCTCGGCGCAGTCTCCAACGGCTTTAATATGGGGAACGCTGGTATTCAGCCTGGAATCGGTGAGGATGGCTCCGCTTTCGCCCAGTTTTATCCCCATCTTATCAGCCAGGGTTGTTTCAGGGCGTACGCCGGCGGCTACAATCACAAGTTCAGCTTTCACTTGCTGTCCGCCTGCGGTCAGGATCTTATCATCATCAATCCTTTCAACGGTGTCATCAAGAATATAGGGAAGACCTTTTTTGTCCATATAGTCCCGCAGCCAGAGGCTGATATCCTCATCAAGAACAGGAAGGAGGCTTCTCTTCGCCTCGATCAGGGTGGTTGTAATCCCTTTTTCCGTCAGGTTTTCATAGAGTTCAAGGCCGATAAAACCCGATCCGATAACTACGGCTTTCTCGACATGGTTCCCTTTCAGGAAAGCGTCCAGGGCCAGGGTCTCCTCCATGGTCTTCAGAGTAAAAACATGATCCTTATCTATTCCGATGATGGGAGGCAGGACGGATCTGCTGCCTGTGGCCAGCACAAGCTCGTCATAATGGTCTTCAAGAATCTCTCCTGTTTCAAGATTTTTAACCTTCAGACGTTTTCTGTCCGGAGAGACTTCAAGGACCTCATGATCTGTCTTTATGTCAAAGGCGAAGCGTTTCTTGAACCAGGCAGGATCCCTTGGGATCAGGGCCGTGGCATTCACATCGTCCCGACCTATAAGATAGGGCATTCCGCAACTGGAATAGGAGATATATTTACCCTTTTCGTAGACCGTAATTTCACACTCCTCATCATTGCGGCGAATCTTAGCGGCCGCAGAGCTTCCGGCGGCTACGGCGCCGATAATCACAATTTTCATGGGGAACTCCTGTTTTAGGCACTGAGCCTCTTCATAAAGAGACTGAAAAATATGATTAGATAATTAGCTAAATGAATAAATTAGTCAAGAAAAGAATGATTCTTTAATATTAGTTTCTCGTTAGTTCCGCGCTTTCCGCTCCAATCCTCCGGCTTTGTGTAAAAGACCGGAGCGGAAGAGGGTAGAGCGGTTCCTTCCGTTTTTTTTGGATTGATAGAGAGCCTTGTCAGCCCGTTTGAGCAGATTGAGATCCCCGCTTTTTTCATAGGGGTTAAAGGTGGCGATTCCCAGACTGACGGTCACTTTTAAAAGATTCCCCTGATAGCGTGTCTCCATCATCTGAACGGCCTCCCTTATCCGTTCCGAGGCCATATAGGCTTCCGAACTGCCTGCCGCCGGGAGAAGCACGGTGAACTCCTCCCCTCCGAAGCGGGAGACAATATCCCCTTCTCTGACGGTTTTTTTCAGGGTAGAGGCCAGATTGATGATGACTTCATCGCCGGCGAGATGACCGTAGCTGTCGTTAAACTTTTTAAATCGATCAATATCCAACACGATGACGGAAAAAGGAGTCTGGCTCCTGCGGGAACGGGCCGTCTGCTCGCTGATCCTGTTGGAGAAGAAGTTATGGTTATAGAGACCCGTCTTTGAGTCCTTCACCGAATGTTCATAATGAATGGTATTTTGTATGGCGATGGAGGTAAAGCGAATAAGCCTGTCAATATAGGCGATCTCCCTGGTGTTGTACTCCTCGCCGAGAATTTTGGGGCCGAAAAGGATCATGCCGTAGAGACCTGAGATCCCCAGAACCGGAACTGCAATTTCCGGACGAAAATTTCTGAAGGGATCAAGACAGCCCGTTGCCCCCAGTTCCTCTTCCATAATCAGGAAGCTTGTCGATCCCGTATAGGTCCTGAAGAAGTGTTCAAAGGGTTCAAGGGTATCGATCCGGTTCAGCTCTTCGGGCAGCTCCACTCCCTTCATATTCCTGTAGGCCAGGATCTTGATCCTGTTGATCATGATCCCTTCATTCAGGACGAACAGCATACTGGAGGGGATGAATTTTTCCGAAAGATAGCGTATGATCAGATCGATAAGCTTATCCACCGACTCCTGACGAAAGATCTCATAGGCTTCCTGCAAAAGAGATTCCAGGCTGGCATTCACCGAACGGTATTCTTCTATGGCGTCCAGAATGCCCGAAGTCCGCAGCATCTCATAGTTTTGTACAACATTGGGTGTCTGTGCCAGTTCGTCCCACTTCATAGAACCTAGATTATATAGTAAAGGGAGCGGGAAATTGAAGGAGTTCACTCTTTTCTTTACCCGTTTTCAGAAAAAAATCAGCTCTTTACCGGGGCTGGGCGTTCAAATGATTTACTTCTATAATAAACAAATGATAAAACCCGTGTCCTTTTTCCTGCTGTTATTGCCGTTTCTTACGGCGGGTCTGAATGCCCAGTCTGGACATAGAACGATTTATACAGAGGACCGTTACTTTCTGACCACCGGAACCCTTGTGGTCAGGGCGGACAGTGACAGGATCAACTCCATCCTGATGAATACCGGGGGCTATTCCGAATGGGCGCTACAGGGGATGAGACGGGAAGATCCGGGGACGGAAAAGCTGCCGGCTTTACTGGTTGATGCCTGGAATGTTCCTTCCGATACGGACGAGCGGCTTATGAGAGTCAGTTTCGATCTAAACCGCTTCCTCAAGAAAAGGGGGATCAGTACGTTGTTTGCCGTTGACTGGACTCTTAATGAACAGGGAATGATTGATTATCTGCTTCTGGACTACAGGGGAACAGGGATCTATCTGAAAGAGGCCAGCTACTCCTTTTTTCTGACGCCCGTACGGGCGGGGATTCAAATTGACTTTAAATGCAGGGTACGTCTGGCGAGGCTGCTGGATTTCTTTTTCACCACCAGAGCCTATGAGAGGAACATGGCCTACTATATCGATGGTTTGAGTGCCAATCTTGAAAGGGTCCTGAACGAATAATCCCTATGTGATGCTTTCGCGAATACTGCGGATCAACTCGATATTCTCCAGAAAAACATCCACGACCTCAGGATCGAAGTGTTTCTCCCTCTCCGAACTGATGTAGTCTATACAGTTTTCCAGAGGCCAGGCTTTCTTGTAGGGCCTTTCACTGCTCAGTGCGTCGAAAACATCCGCTACGGCGGTGATTCTTGCTTCAAGAGGGATGGCCTCTCCTTTTATTCCCAGTGGATAGCCACCGCCGTCCCAGTGTTCATGGTGGTTCAAGGCAATATTGGCTGCCTTGGCGATAATATTGGTATGAAGTTCCTTCGTCAGAGAGTCACGTTTCTCTTCGTTGATAAATGCTTCAATGAACTTGTTCTCTGTCAGAATTTTATGGCCGTAGCGGCAGTGTTCCTGCATCTTGGCCCACTCTTCGGGATCCAGTTTTCCCTTTTTTAACAGAACATTATCGGGAATTCCTATCTTGCCTATGTCATGAACGGGAGCCGCAAGCTTTATGATCTCCACTTCGTCTCTGTTCAGTCCCAGCCCCCGGGCCAGGCAGCCTGCGTATTCGGCAACTCTGAGGAAATGATTTCCCGTTTCAAAATCCTTATACTCTGCAGCCTGGGAAAGGATCCCTATAATCTGTCTGCGGGATATATCCAGTTCCCTGTTTCTCTTCTCCAGTTCCTCTGTCCTGTTTCTGACAAGATCCTCCAGATGTTCTCTGTACTGTTTGTTTTCACGGATTAATGCGGCCTTTTCCAGCGCCCTTTCTATGGTATGTTGCAGAATGGAGAGATCCTGTACCGGCTTGATAAGGTAATCCCAGGCTCCCAGTCTGAGGGCCTGTACCGCATCATCCAGGCGATTGGCACCCGATATGACTATCACGGGAAGATCCACATTGTATTCCCTGATCTGCCCCAGCACCTCCAGCCCGTCGGTACGGGGCATCCTGAGATCGGTCAGGACGATCTGTGGATGATGTTTATGAAACTGCTCCAGACCTTTTTCTCCGTCCTCGGCTGTCACGACTTCAAAATCATTGTCTTCCAAATAGTACTGAAATACCTGCCGGATAACAGGTTCATCGTCAATCACCAGTATTTTTGTACTCACATGCATACCCTCAACTCTTAATTATTATCCTCAGCCAGAGGAAGCTCAATGATAAAATTCGTTCCTTTTCCGGGAGCTGACTCAACCAGAAATCTCCCTTTATGGTTTTCACTGATTATAAAATAGGCCACCGACAATCCCAGGCCCGTGCCTTGACCAATTCCCTTTGTCGTATAGAAGGGATCAAATATCCGTTTGCGGACCGACTCTTCCATTCCCGGACCATTATCCTCTATTTCGATCCTCACAGCCGAATCGATTCTCTTTAAACGGATAATAAAGTGAGAGCCTTCAGGAGGCCCTCTCCTGGGGACGACCATGGCCTCTGCCCCGTTTTTCAGTATATTCAGAATGACCTGTTGTATCCGGCTTCCCGAGCAAGGGACCAGGGGAAGCCCGGTTTCAAACTCCTTAATCATTTCAATCCTGTCGATATAAAGATAGCTCTTCATATCGTAATCTGTGGCAGCCAGCTCCAGAGCCCGCTCTATCACTGTGATCATATCATGGGATGAAACGGCCGTATTGTCCCTTTGAACGAAATCAAGCATATTGCCCACGATGGCCGATGCCTGCTCCCCGGATGCCGCCATACCGTTAAAAAGGCTGCCTATATGTCGTTTCTCCATATAGTCGGCGAGGCGCTCCATATCCAGACCGCACTCTTCCGCCGCTCTAATATTTCCCTTGAGTGTTCTGTCTTCCAGACGATTGCGAATAACAGCGGCCGTTTGAATCATTCCCGCCAGAGGATTATTTATCTCATGAGCCATGCCGGCGGCAAGACCACCCACGGAGAGCATCTTTTCGTTCCGGGCAATCAGATCCTTCATGCGGCTCTGCTCCGAACGGTCGGCTATGACAATTACGGCCCCCGGGGAATCTCCATCTGACAGGGGATAGATCCGTACCTCATTCTGCTCTTCTCCGCTCAGGCCGCTTTTCTGCTCTTTTTCAAGGGGAATCCCCTGGGAGATACTGTTTACCAACTCCTCTCTTTCCAAGGGCAGATCGGGAAAAGCCATATAAAGATCCAGACCGATAATCGTGCCGTCAATAGCGCTTTTTTCCTCGGCCGGACGGTTATGGGCGCTTATTCTTAAATCTGAATCGATGCTCAGGACCACAGAGTGGATGGAATCGAGAACGACCTGGAGTTTCTGCTCGTTAATTTTCAGTTTCAGGATGTTCTTTTTGTGCATGAAAAGAAGAACGACCAGGGCGAATACAAGAAGGATCAGGATTCCCGAGACGATTAAAATTATCAGTTCATGCTGTCGAAAGATGGCTGTTGATGCCTCAATTGTGCCTTTTACATGCCTGTCCGTGCTAAGTATCAAATTCCAGGATCCTTCGGAATACTCTTCATAACGGCGTTCTATCTCAGGATATCTTGCCATCAATTCCGTTATGGAGGCATCCTCAATAAGCCGGATCAGCCCCTCCTGCTGTTTCTTTATGGGAGGATAGAGGGACATTAGCTCCTCATTTTCGGGAAGACCGGCAGCCGTGCTTTCCAGATGGTTCAAACGGAGAGTCATCAGATCCAGAGCCTTTCTCATTTCCCGGCTGTAAAGCTCTTCCGGATGATGGAAGAAGTTCTGGAGTTCCCGGAAAAACAAATCATTGTCCATCTTCAGCTTAATCGTGTGCTGATACAGTTCATGGATATCAGAATCCATCAGACTGCTGACCGATCTGTAGTTGTTTTTCAAAAGCGTCAATACCAGAGAGGATACAGTGAGCTGGACAAGAATCAGCAGTATTAAACTTTTTTTCAGACTGGTCATCGCTTCTCTTCAATGGTCTTGAGAGACCAGATCCAGTATGTTCTTTCCAGATCGGATTTGAGTTTATTATCCATATCCCTGGGAAACAGAATCCGCGTCGGGCCCTTTTCCTTAAGCTCCAAAGGGCTTCCGTCCCGTCTGGTCGCCAGGAACGCGGGCCACTGCGTCCATTTCTCACGGGGCATGATCAGTGTGTAGCCGTCAAAGGCGGTCATAAGCAGCTCTTCCGCATCATAGAGGCCCGCATCTTTCAGCAGATCGGCAAGGAGTATGCCTTCATAGCTTCCATCATCGGCGGACCAGAAGGTGCTTGTACTCAATCTTTTCAACCCGAGTCCTTCCAGACGGTTCAGAGAATAGCTCTTTATTCCCTTCTCTGTATGCAGCTCAAGAATCGTTTGATCAGAATCGACAGGAGGCAGAGAGGCATGCTGAATGGGATTCTCCCGTTTTTGAGAGCATGAGAAAAGGAGAAGTAGAAGTACTGTCCAAATACCGAATCGGGCTCTCTTGTTTGCTGCAGATGTAATCATCGGGGCTCTCCAGAGAAGAATTCTCTTTAAAGTTTAGATGATAAAAGGGACAATCGCCAGTCACAGATTCAGCAGAGGTAGAGAACGAAGCCCATAAAGAAGGATATTCCTCCTCCCAGAACGAAAAGATGCCAGATCAGATGGGCAAAAGGGATGCGCTTGGCAAGATAGAAGATGATGCCTACCGTGTAGCAGCCTCCTCCGATAAACATCCAGCGGATAAATCCGTGGGGCATGACGTCCGCCATGGGACGGGCGGCCACGATGATCAGCCAGCCCATGGGCAGATAGAGCAGGTCTGAGCCGATATGCTTCACTCTGAGAAAGATCGTTTTCATCACTATTCCCGCCAGGGCCAGTGCCCATATTACTCCGAACAGGCTCCATCCCCAGGCGCCCCCCAGCCCCAGAAGAACGGCGGGGGTATAGGTTCCGGCAATCAGGAGGTAGACCGAAGCCTGATCCATAATCCTGAAGACCTTTCCCGGTCCGGGCATATCGGAGAATTGATGGGTCAGGGTAGACGCCAGGTAGAGCACGATCTGAAAAGCGCCGTAGATGCTGTAGGAGACATAGGCCAGCGGACGCCCGCTTCTCTGGGCCGTAAGGGTGATTAGGATCACGAGACCCGCAATGCTCAGGCCCGTGCCTATGCCATGGGTTATGGAATTGAGTTTTTCTTCAACGCTATGGGGTTCGGATGAATGCATGCCATCATTCTAATCTCCGGAGACACGAAAAAGACATGGTGATAATGGACTAATTTGAGCCCCGTTCGTGTATGGGATGGAATTTCTCCTGAAAACTCCGGGGAACGAGAAAGCGCAGAGCCTTGTGTTCTACGCTTATCCGTACCTCATGATCCGTTTGTTTCAGCTCTCCGTCTATATGGAAGAGCCTGCCCCTGCCGGCCTGGATGGCCATCTCGCTGATTTTGTAATGTTCGATCAGAGGGAGCCCTCTTTTGGCGTTCCAGTGATTGATGCGGTGATAGTGACCGTTCCACAGATAAAAAAGCTGAAAGGGAATGCGCAGTGGGTTGGTCACGTTAAAAAGATAGGCATCGAATCGGCCGTCGTTGCAAACCACATCGGGACAGATCTTGTAATACCAGCCGAAATAGGGGCGGACTCCCAGTTCTATCAGGGGGGCCCTGGTTTCAATGCTGTACTCCTCAAAGGGGAATTCCGCATTGCTTCGGGTTCCTCTGAAGGCGAAACGCCCTCTTTTCATAATAAGGGACTGAGGCTCTTTCAGCAGCCTGGCATGGTTCCAGAGTGTGGAGACCGCAGGGATAAGATAGGGGATGAATCCCGGGCGGGGGGCCTTGTCCTTCAGGACTCTGCGGTTGCTGTTCCGGGACTGGAGTATCTGGGCATCCAGTCCTGTGCCGAATAGCTGTCCGTACCGGATCTTCCCGTCGTATTCCACCTTCAGCAGATCGACTCTCTGGGTCAGATGCTTCTCCATGCTGTCCATATAGCATTTGACCTGGGATGTCAGAAGCTTGGGAACCTCATAGCTGTCCTGTATACCGTTTCCGCTGCCCCCTCTCAGGAAACCGACAGCCAGGGTCTTTCTTCTTTCCGAATCGGCTTCTCTCATAAGAGTGTTCAGAGCCAGATTCGCTGTGCCGTCACCTCCCCAGATAAGGAGATAGGGGGCATCGGAATGCACGAATTCCCTGATTTTATCCTGAAAATCCAGGGCGCTGGAGCTCTCCCTTATGGTGGCGCCCTGAATATAGCGCATGAGTTTTTTCAGCTTTTTGGAGAACCAGGGATAGCGGCCGGGATTGATAATCAGATGAAAATCTTTACTCATGGTTAGTCCCTCTCCTTTCAGTATAGGAGAAAAAAGCCGTAGCTGAGGGGGGAAATGTCCAGTTTTCTGACAGGAGAGATCCTGCGGGCTTGAGGCCCGGCGGGTAGACAGCTCTCATCCAGCATCATGCCGTTCAGAAAAATTTCTCTGCCGTAAATATTCTCGGCACACAGACGGGCCTCCTCCCGGGCGGGAGGCAGCTCCTCATCCCATTCCAGCTCTACGGTTTCGTTTTGCTCAAGAGAGATATAGATCAGGCAATAACCGTCTCTCCCTTTGAGAGAGTGGAGATAGAGACGCAGCATTCTGTTTTTCCGGGGCTTCAGGGCATAAACCCGGGATCCCGCATAGCGGTTCCAGAGCAGTGTGGTCCAGAAATCGGGGAGGGGCCGATGATCGATCTTGTCCAGAAGACCGTAGTCTCCGCCGGTTAAAGTCTGCCTTACAATCTGTTTCTGACCCCAGCGTGCCATAAGGCCCAGCTGATCCAACCACCAGAACCCCGAATAGAAACTGTCCGAAAGGCCCGCTTCGCCTCCGCAGAGGGCATGCCCCGTTTCTCCCAGCCACAGAACGGCATCGGGCTGCCATCTGTCCCGTATGCGCTTGAGACGGCGGGCCTGTCTGCCCGCTTCATCAAGGCGGGAGGGCTTGAGCAGTGTCTTTTTTCCCGCCCGGCGGACGGCTGCGATGCTGCGGGAACTCTGCTGGGGATAGTAATGCCAGGTGATCAGGTCCGAAGCGCCCTCCGCCTTTTTAAGAAAGCGCCGCATAAAGGGAAGAGTCTCCCCCAGGACGGGCCATACCGCAAGGGCCGGCCCTGCCGTCAGAGCTTGCGATCCGGGGGGTATCATCCTCTTGAGCCGCTTCATATCACGGGCATATTCACCGGCACTCAGCCTGTGGGACATTCCCATAAAGAAAGGGTAGGCGTTGACCTCGTTTCCCAGCTCCCAGACATGGACATCATGATTTTTCGTTTCCGCATAGCGAATCAGCTGCCGGGCGTTCTTGCGTCTCCAGCGATTCTTCTCATGGCGGGGCCCCGGACCGGCATTGAGGGTAATCATCAGACGCGCTCCGATCCGGCGACAGAAGCGTTCAATCTCCCTCCACCTGTCCCGGCCAAGAACATAGTGATATCCTTCGGTAAGAACGTCCCCCGTATTACGGCTTTTCACAGAGTAGAACAGCCTGTCGGCTTCGGTGCCCCCTATGCGGAGGCAGAAAGGAGCGAGGGCTGCGGCGAAGGCGATGAGCTCTCTGTTTTCCAGGTCGAGAGGCGGCACCCGATTGTTGCCCACTCCACCGACAACGGTATCGGAGCCGTCCCACCAGAACCCGCCGACAATCTGGGAGGCGTCCAGAGCAACGGATATAAACTTTTCAGGAATAGTTTCGATGGCCTCTCTGCTTTCAAGTACGAGTAAAACCCTGTTCTTCTCCATGATAATACTCTAACAATCCTGCCCTCCTTCTATCATGAGAGATCGATATGGATTGCGTAAGAAAACCGTTAGACCGCATCCGGCAAGAGACCGGTAAAAAACCGACTGAAGAGCTGGAAGTCAGTCGAACAGAGCGTACTGCCCGGGGGAGCTTCCCTCAAGGTCGAGAAGGAGCTTTTTGGCTCTCAGACCTCCGGCATATCCCACCAGTTCCCCGTCGCTGCCGATGATCCTGTGACAGGGAATGAAGATGGAGATCGCATTGGCTCCGTTGGCCGTTGCCACGGCTCTCACGGCTTCGGGTCTGGCCATACGCTGCGCCAGTTCCTGGTAGGTGGCGATTCCACCGTAGGGGATCTGCTGCAGTGCGTCCCAGACGTTGTTCTGAAAGTCCGTACCCGCTGTTGACAGGGGAATGGTAAAATCCCTGCGTTCTTTGCGAAAGTACTGTTCAAGCTCAGTCCTTGCCGCATCAATCAGGGACGTATGTTCTTCCCTGTAGTCAAGGCCGAAATAGTTCCTGATCCTCCTGTCGATGGACTCCCGCATCTTTCTGTAGCGCCAGTCACAGAGGCAGAGCCTGTCACCCACACTTCCCAGGATCAGTTCTCCCGCCGGGCTTTTGTAATATTGAATGCATATACTGTCTGCCATTATTCTCCACTTTCAAATTGAGTATGACAAAGAAGCCATAAAGGTAGTATACAACAGAATGAGCCACTGCCGCAGGGGATTCTCTGTGCTGTTATTGAGGCTGCTGGACGCCTGTATTGTTCAAGATTGATAACTTGATGGCTTTTTGCCGCCGGGATTGCTTATAATTGACTGTAGCTATGGGCATTAAATACTATGCTGTTTCACTATTTCTTTTTCTCCTCTTTCCAGAACTTCTCCAGGCACAGACTCCGGATATGGTTGAAAAATCCATTCTTCTGATTGTTTCTGAGGATGAGGATGCGGCTACGGGGATGCTTGAGGATGTGATCGTAGACTCCATGGCCCTGGAGTTCCTTCTTAACGACTTCCGGGTCAGGATAAGTGAAAAGGCGGAGGGAGACGATTCTTCGGAGGAAAAGAGGGCAAGGGAAGTCCTGTTTGATGAAGCCCGGGAATCCGGGTCTCTTTTTCTTCTGGAAGGACGATACCGGATAGAGGATGACAGAGTCCTTCTTCAGCTGGAGTGCCTGCGGGTCGACCGGGACGCCTCACTCTACGCGGGGCGGGAGGAGTATCCCGTTGACCTGAACCTGGATAATGCCATACAGAACTCCATCAGGAAAGTTGTCGCATCTATTGAGAGTGATCTTCGTGACAATCCTCCCGAGAAAATGACCGGCAGAACTGTTGATGAGCCGGGTCCGATGGAAAAGGATGCTGTTCCCGGCAAGCCCCTCCCGTCTCAGGATCAAAGCGTTCTGTCAGGACGCTCCGGTCGCCGTATAACAGGGATGGCTGAGTACGGACTTTTTATCCCCGTCGGGGAAAGCCGGGACTACTTCGACCTCGGTTCTGTTCCGGCTCTCGGGGCTCTCTATCCCGTGTCCCTTCCTTTCGGGATCCTGGAGTTCGGAGGGTTCATCTCCTTGAACGTCATACATGCGGAGGGGCAGATGAACAGCTCACAGAACCTGCTTGTCTTCCTGGCCCCTTTGATCAGGTACAGGATTCCCCTGGGAGAACGATTCGCCTGTTTCTTCCGGCTGGCTCCCGGGGGGACGCTGCTGATGGTTAACCGGAACAGCGAGGGATTTCAGGGGGTCATGATCCCCGCTCTGCAGACGGGAGCGGGGGGAGAGTATGTGTTCCGGGAGGAGTGGGGATTCCTGTGGGGAGCGGATCTGTCCCTCAGTTTTGAAGAATCCATCACCATAACGGGAATTCAACCTTCGGTAGGGGTATATTACAGGTTATAGACAAGGCGGCTGAATATGGAAACCGATGCCATAGGCAGAACGAAACGGATCTTTATACGATCTCTTCTTGGAGTTCTTATTCTGGGGATCCTGACCTGTAAACAGCCTTTTTCCCTTACCGAGATGCTTGATGAGAGGGCCGTGGAACTGCCGGCTCTTGTGGTTTCTCCTTCCGAGGCCACCCTCTATATCAACAGCAGTCTTACCCTGAATGTCTCAGGCGGCGAGGCCCCCTATGACTATACGGTAAGCGAAGGGGAGGGTACGGTAAACAGCGCCGGTGTTTATACCGCAGCGTCTACCGCGGGAACAGCTGTCGTTACGGTTACCGATGCGGAGGGACGCTCCGTATCGGCCGCCCTGACCATCACCGATGAGCAGGTGAATGCCGACTATGTCGTGCAGAGTATCAGCGGGCCGGGGACTTTTAATGCGGGAGATCCCATAGCCCAGACCTTTATTTATGAGAATACCGGTGCAGACGATGGCATTCTGACGGTCTACTGGAATGTCTATGTCTCGGATGATACGGAGCTGGACGGCGGAGACAGCCTTGTCGATGCCGGTTCGGGTGCTGCGCTTTCCAGCGCGGCTTCCTCTGCATCCCAGTCGATCAATGGCAACTGGCCGGCTTCCGCCGGTATCTACTATCTGATCGTCAAGATCTCATCGGGCGATGACACGGCTCCGGACAACAATGCAAGCGCCAGTGCGGCTTTCACCGTGCAGGCTCTGGGCGGGGAGATCGACTACGTGGCCACGGGGATCACCAGAAACTATCCCGTGGTGACCGAGGGAAGCCTCTGCGCCGAGACCTTCGATGTTAGCAATATCGGCGGTTCGGCCGGTTCTCAGCCCGTCACCTGGATCGCCTATGCCTCGGCGGACCAGACCATAGGCGGCGACGAGGTGATCGCTTCGGGAACCGCCTCTGCGGGTGGCCTTGCCGCCGGAGCAAGCGTCAATGATATCTCCATTTCGGGGGCCTGGCCCTCGGACGGGACCTGGTACCTTCTGATAGGCGTTGCGGCCACGGACGAGACGATAACGGGAAATAACACCGGCTCCTCCAGCGATACGATTACCGTAAATGCCCCGCCGGATTATACTATTCTCGATACCGATGTCGTGATGCAGAGTAGTGGAACCGCAGGCACCGCCTTTGCGGGCGGCGGCAGCTTCAGCTTCATAATCAGTGAGAGTGACAATAACCCCGGGACACAGCCCGTGGCCTGGGAAGCTTTTGTCTCCTTGGACAACATCCTGGACGGCAGTGATGTCAGTGTCCTGGACGGTGTGATCTCCCCCCTGGCAGCCGGCGGAACTTCCGGAGTCCTGGCTCTGGACAGCGCCGTATGGCCCGCCTTCGGATCTTTCTACTATCTCATTATCACTGTGGATTCAGGAGACGATGCGGATCCTGTAAACAACACTTATATATCAGTCGATACGGTAAGGGTTCCCGAAGTCACCGCCGAGAGCGGAGTCAACTCCTCGGTGGGTCCCTCTCCTCCCAATACTTTCAGCAATGTCAGTTCATTGACCGTCGGTGGTGGGACGCTGAGTGAGAATCAGCTGGTGATGGCCGACGGCCTGATGGATGATCCGGGAGAGTTCGATACTTACGAGATTACAAGCGATGCATCCACCACTCGCTGGGAGATCTTTGCTCTCTGGAGCAGCGGCAATGACGATATCGACTTCCATGTCTGGGATCTGTCAGGGAGTGTCTGGGATTATACGGACGGTACTGCTGATGAAGAACCGAATCTGCCCCCGCCTGCCAAGATCAATCTTCCCGCCGGCAGCTATTACATAGGGGTGGAGTTCAAAGCTTCCGCCGTGGCAGGGAGCTCCTATGAGCTCTTTATTCAGGGGCGCTGAGCACTTCCTTCAACTGCTCCAGAAAAGCCAGGTAGAGGCCGGTCTGCAGCTCGTCTCCCCCTGCGGGTGAGTAGCTCTCACCCGTGCTCAGGGCGTCCATCATCTCATTGATGTCCATCAGCACCAGAGACCTTCCGCTGCTCTCCTTGAGAACGCCGTAAGACTGAAGATAGCGTTCCAGGGTGCGGGTCAGGTCGGGATACTCCTTTCTTACAGCGTCGGAGACAAGCACCTCTTTCAAAAGGACCTTCATCTTCAGCATTTCCACCAGCTCGTCCTGATCGGAGGCGTCGCTTTCCTTCTCCTCCACCGCGCTTCGTATGCGGTCAAGATCGGAAACCATCTTCTCCCTGATCTCCCGCTCACGGACCGCCTGCTCTATCAGAAGACGCTGTTCATCGCTCAGCAGAGTATAACCTTCTGCCGTCAGCCTCTGCCTCTCGGCGCTGATATCCATGGCCTTCAGCTGCTTATAGCCTTCTGTCAAAGGAGGAAAGAGGGCGAAGGCCTGAAGATAGGCCTCCCGGCTCAGCTCCTTCTCTCCCGCCTCGTAATGGGCGCGGCCCCGGGCGATCAGCTCCTGAAGTTCCTCCTCTCGTGCATCGAGGCCTGTTTCGAGGAAGGGCGGGGCCGGCTTAATACCCCCTTCTGTTTCATTCGCAGGAAGATAGATAAGAGTGCTCAACGCCGTCAGCAGCAGACGATCAGCCGCCTTGCGGGAGTCCAGTCCGGGATAGCCTGACAGATCCTCCCTGTCGATCAGAGTTTCCAGGGACAGGATGCCGCTTTCCGCCTGAAGATAGTCTTTCCGGGAGACTGCCTCGGCGATTTGTTTATAGGAGGCGCTGATCTGATTGAGAATAAACTCTTCATTCCTGGATCTGTCCCTGATCTGCCGGAGCTCCTGAAGCTCGTCCCGTTCTCCGGCAATGATCTGTTCCTGACGGGCCAGTTCGGCCTCGTACTCCTCCCGGAGCCGTCTCTCCCGTCCGGCTTGTTCGCGTTTGATCTGTTCAACAAGATGATCCCTTTCCTCTTCTGCTGTTTTCAGGGAATCCCTGTAACTTTCTATCTGTACAAGAAGAGACTCTTCCTTGAGACGCCGGTCGGCTTCCACTTTCTGTATCAGTTCCTTCTGACTTTTCAGAAAGTCCTCATCCAGTCGCTGCTTCAGCTCATCCAGTTTGAGTTTCAGGGCCTCAGCAGTCAGTCCTCCTTCCTTCAGTTTCTCTTCTTCCGCTGAAAACTGTCTGTCCAGTTCCTCCTTCAAAGCCTCTTCCAGACGGGTTATTTCCGCGCGGGAAGCCATGATCAGCAGGGACTGTTCTTCCTGAAGCCGTCCCATATTGAGTTTAATGGTCTCTATTTCCCTGTCTTTTTCGTTCAGCTTCTCTTCCGACTCCTTTTTGATCTGCTGAATAATACGGCTTTCTGTCCGGTTCAGGGCCTGGGATCGTGAGATAAGAGTCTCTTCGTCGGATTTGAAACGCTGGTAGGAGTACAGACCCAGAATCACGAGCAGGAACAGAGCGCTGATATTCAGAACAAGGGGGAAACGGCCGTCTTTTCTGGCTGAATCGAACTTGAAGGTCTTGTCCGTGATGCTCAGTTTTCCCCGGTTCATCTCTGAATCGATCTCGTCAATGATTTTGTCTCTCTCATCACGGGGGATGGATTCCATTTCGAGAAACTGATCATGAAGTATGATGGCTCGATCCAGTAAACCTGACATTTATAGCCGCCAAAAAAAAATATGTTCTTTAGACTTATTTAAATTATAATTTCTTTATAGGGACATAACAATGACAATTCGTTCAAAAATCGTGTTGATAACTCTGCCTTTGATTATGACTCCCCTGCTGCTGGTGATGATGATCGGAGTATTCTCCGCCAGGAACGGGATGACACAGGTTGCCCTGAAGCTTCTGAGTTTCAAATCGGGCGTCCTTCTGAGCTATATGGATAACCAGTGGCTTTTGCTGAACAATCATGGACTTGAGTCCGATCCCGAGTACGTGGAGATCTCCAAACTCACCATAGCCGACTATGCCGCGACCCTGATAGAAGGCGAGGAGGATATTATTTTCAGTCTGGACAGCTCCGGAAATACCGTGTGGTGTACGACTGAAGGGTATCAGCTTACTCCGGATGAGAGCCTTCGCATCATCGGGGACGCTGATGTCAAAGGAAAGCACTGGAATGAGTTCAGGAGCGGGGAGGAACTCTATGTGGGGGATATGAATTTCTTCGCTCCCTTTGACTGGATTGTGGTCAATGCGGTACAAAAAGACTATTTTTATGGAAGTATCAGTAAGATTATCTCCAGGACGCTGCTCATTACCGTGGTCTCCCTGCTGCTCTCCATCCTGTTTCTTTTTATCTTCTCTCTTTATCTGACAAAGCCGCTGAAGAGAATTACGGCGGTCATACACAACATCATTCAGACCAATGATCTGAGTATGAAGGTCTCCCTGGATTTCAGGGATGAGATAGGAGAACTGGGACACTATTTCAATATCATGACAACCGAGCTGGACATGGCGAACCGGCAGATCAAGAACTATGCCCTGAGAGCTGTTATTTCCAGAAGAAATGAGAGGAAGATCAGAAGTATATTTCAAAAATATGTGCCCCGGGATGTGATCGAGAAGTACTATATGGAACCGGAATCCATGCTTGAGGGGGAAAACCGTGTTCTGGGTATCCTTTTCTCGGATATCAGGGACTTTACAAACTTTTCCGAGAAGCTTCCTCCCCACGAAGTCGTAGAATCCCTGAACAAGTACTTCGACTTTATGGTAGAGATCATCATGAAGCACAACGGCATCGTGGACAAGTATATCGGGGATGCCATCATGGCCTTCTTCGGAGCTCCCGTTCATCATGACAACGATGCTGTAGAAGCGGTCAGCGCCGGTCTTGATATGATCGATGCGTTAATCCGATTCAATCAGTGGCAGTGCGAACACGGCAGGCAGCCCTTTCAGATGGGAGTGGGGATCAACTACGGACTTATGACTGTGGGGAACATCGGTACCGAAAAGAAGATGGACTATACGGTTATCGGAGATATGGTGAACCTGGCTTCCCGGATGGAGGGGCTGACCAAGTACTACAAGCAGAACATTCTGATAGCAAAATCTGTTTATAAAAAACTGGAGGGAAAGATGCCCTGCCGATTGATCGACCGGGTCAGGGTAAAGGGCAAGACCGAGATCCACTCGGTCTATACGGTCCGGAGGGAGCTGGGGCAGTGGGAAGCGGATGCCTGGGAAATATACAGCCAGGGGATGAAGCTCTACTATGACAGGAAATTCAACGACGCCTACGAAAATTTTGAGATCGCCATGAAACTGATGCCCGGAGACTATGTCAGTGAAGTCTACCGTAACCGCAGCGATTTCTACCGGAAGGAACCTCCCCCCGAGGAGTGGCAGGGCGAGACCGTTATGGATATAAAATAGCCCTCTATTCAGCGGAAGGGGGGGGCTAACAAGCTTTCGTTCCGGGTAGCCATTTGAATAAACGGCACTGGAATTCAATCATAAGTGCTGGGGATGAGTTCGACGAGACCCTGAAGAGGGGATCAGGGTCTCCAATGAATGATGTTGTGTTGAAGTCGCTGATCAGAAAGTTAAAGAAGGAATTCGGACAATAACAAGGGTTGCTGATTTATTGAGTTGCCGATGTAATAATGAGAAAAGTTTTCAACTTACTAAAGTATGACTTGACATTTTTAACATAACGATGTTAAGTTAACGTTGTTAAATAAAGTATGGAGGATCATCTTGCCCCGAGCTGCCAACCCGGACCTGCCCCGACGCATTCTGGATGAAGGAGAAGCGATCATTGAGACCGAAGGTCATTCCGCCATCAATATGCGCACCCTGGCTAAAAAGGTCGGTGTAACAGCCACATCCATCTATCACTATTTTGAGAATAAAGAGGGATTGATGCTTCAGCTGAAGCTCAGAGCGGCTGAAAAACTGAACCGCTATATTGAACCCTATGAAGATGAGCCGGATCAGGACAGGATTCTGCAGAAAATCGGTGTTGGCTATATCCAGTTTGCCCAGGAGCATCCCATGCTGTACCGCTTTTTGTTTGAAACATCCCAGGGAGAGATTCCCTTTGAGGAGAAGGATGTTCCGATCCTGTATCACACATATCAGGTCGCCAAAAGGGCTCATGAGATTAAAGCCGAGCGGGGAGAGTTTACAGGACGACCTGATAATGCCGCTATGATAGGCTGGACGATGCTTCACGGATTCTGTTCTCTAATGCTGTCGGGCCTGCTCCAGTCGGCGGAAGGTCTGGATACGGAGCAGTTGAAGGATATGTTTCTGCATTTCTATGCACAGGGAGCTAAAAAGGATGGCGAGGAATGAGATCATCTTTTTTTTTATTAATAATCTAACATTGTTAAGTTAACAATGTTCAAGAGGTGCTTATGAAAATAGTAGTTTTAAACGGAAGCCCCAAAGGGGATCTGAGTGTTACCATGCAGTATGTCAAATATATGCAGAACCGTTTTCCGGAGCATGAGTTACGCATTCACAATGTGGCTCAGAGGATCAACGCTCTTGAGAAGAACGAAGCAAAATACAGGGACATCATTGAGGATATCCGGTCTGCAGACGGAGTTCTCTGGGCTTTCCCCCTCTACGTCCTTCTGGTGTGTTCCCAGTACAAGAAGTTTATAGAACTCATTCATGAAAGAGAGGATCAGGATGCCTTCGCCGGAAAAGCGGCCGTCTCCCTCTCCACTTCCATCAACTACTTCGATGTCACTGCCCATAACTACATCCGCTCTGTTTGTGAAGATCTGGATATGGGATATAACGGATTCTACTCCGCCAATATGCAGGATCTGACAAAGAGCTCCGAACAGGAGCGGCTGGATCTGTTCACCCGGGACTTCTTTGACGCCATTTCGACAAATAGGCATACGCCCAGAAGATATGCTCCCCTTCAATACAATCCCGAAGCATTGAATCTGGAACTGCCGGATCAGAACATCCCGACAGGGGATAGAAAAGTCCTGATTCTGACTGACGAGGATCCTGTGAATCCGCTGGATGCAAATCTCAGGGCCATGACCGCCTACTTCCGCGCACAATGGACGGGAAACGTCAAGACGATCAATCTCCGTGATGTGGATATGAAGGGTGGCTGTCTGGGCTGTATGCGCTGCGGTCAGAACTATGAATGTGCCTATGACGGGAAAGACGGATTTACCGATTTTTTCAAAAAGAATGTGCTGGGGGCAGATATCATAATCATTGCGGGAAGGATTCAGAATCGTCAGCTGTCCGCTCTGTGGCGGCGCTTCTTCGATCGCTGTTTCTTCAATACCCACACCCCGGTTCTGGGGGGAAAGCAGGTCGCATTCCTGGTTTCGGGGCCCCTCGGTCAGTTGCAGGACTTCCAGATGGTCTACGAAGGCTGGTATGAGCTACAGGAAGCCCACCTTGTGGATTTTATCTCCGACGAGTATTCCCGGGAGGAGCTGACGGCCTGTCTGAACAGTCTCGCAGCCAAACTCCTTCAGTTCTCCCTGCGGGGCTACACGAGACCCCGGACATTTCTGGGCGTCGGGGGAATGAAAATCTTCCGGGATGATATTTACGGACACTTGAGGATTCCCTTTCCTGCTGACTACAGAACGTATAAAAAACGGGATTACTTTGATTTTCCCAACAAAAATCCCTTTATAAAAATCGGATTATCTGTTCTGGGAGCTTTTCTCAAACTGAAATTCCCCAGAGATGCCTTTCTCAAAAATATGTTAAAGGCCATGACAGTTCCTGCTGCCAGAGTCGCTGACCGGGCCGAGCCCGGGAGGGGCAGGTCTGAGGAGACAGCCAGGAGACGCTAACGGTTCCCCGGCAACAGGCATCCCTGCCGTTCCCGCAGAGACTTCAGTCTCTGTGCCCGATGGAGCCTTTTGAAATCAGATCCCCCACTTCAAGACCCATCGGGCAGCTCTTTGTGCAGAGTCTGCGGAACAGCATCCTCTGCGGCGGGGATGGGCCCGATGACATGCTGATAAGGGGGATGTCCTCTTTCTGATCAGAAGAGATATTATTGATTTAATAGCATACCTTGTTTCTGCCGGTCGATTTCGCCTTGTATAAGGCTTTGTCAGCTTTATTTAAATAATCATCCAAGAGTGATACTTTTCCATCTGAACTCTCAAAAAGTCCAATACTGACAGTAATGTTTTTCTTCATTCCCTTGTATTCAAAGAGGTGATTCTCAACATTCCTGCAGATTCGTTCTGCAACAGTCATCCCGATATTCAAGTCGGTATTTGAGCAATAGATGCAAAACTCTTCACCGCCATACCTCGCAAGAATATCATCAGAGCGGATGGTGTCCCTCAGGACATTACAGAACTCTTTGAGAATAAAATCACCAAATGAGTGCCCATAGGTATCATTTACGGCCTTAAAATGATCTATATCCAGCATCATAATCACAAAAGAGTTCTCTGTACCGCTTAATTTCGCAAGTTCATTTTCTGCAAGAACCATCCAGTTCGCTCTATTGTTTACTCCTGTTAAAGGATCTGTAAGCGCCTGCTGTTCAAGCTTGTTCAATAACAATTTCTTTTCAGTTATTTCATGGAATATGATGGAATATCCGGATTTACGGCTACTTGTCAGGTTCGTTTTGCTGATACTTATTTCAAAATGACTCGCTAGATCTTCATAATCATAATTGATGGTCTTCCCCGCATCATCGAGAATGCTGATTTTATTCGACAGGGTTTTTCCAAGTTCAGAGTTTTGGGAGACTGGTTCTCCGACCTTAAAATCTCTGAGTAGTATTGAATCAGATCCGGATTTATTAATGTCTAGAATATTTTTACTCTGATCCAGGATCATGAGATAATCATTGAAACTATCCACGGCATTTTCTCTGGAGAGTTTTACAAAATCCAGCATTTTTGTATAAAAAAGGGCAACAAAGATGAAAATGCCTAATGCTAACAGCGCAAAGGGTTGTGTCGTCATTCCACGTGCTATACGGTCTGAAATAAATGCTGCATTTAGAGTAGGTATAATTCCCCCTATGAGCAATAGAAGCATTTGTAATCTGATTCTTCCTCTGGTTTTGAGGATTCGTATCAATAAGATTACTTCAGCGAGTAATGATATTAAAATGAGATACAGTAACCCAGCAGAACCGATAGGCCCTTCTTCGTATATGAAAATAGGGTAATAGGGGCCCTGTTCTATCCAATAAGCGGAATGAACCAGGTTAAAATGTCCAAGGATATAACCTACAAATACAGTAATGAACGCTGGGAGGAAGGTTAGCATATAGACAGGGACCGGTAACTTTTTTCTTCGCAACTGACGAAGTATAATCAATAGAAATGTCGGAGCTGTCAATATTGCCCAGAAATATTGAAATTTGAACATGATCAGTGTTTGACTCATGGATTCACTCACGATCTCCAGAATTGAACCAAAACTATATAATGACACAGATAAGAGAAAAAAAGATAACTCTACAGCTCCCGGAATTTGCCTTCTTTGAAATGAGTAGACTGACATATACAAAGAGATCACGCTTGCAAAAAGTATTATGAAAATCAGAATTGTTGAGCCCTGTGTGAAGTAATACTCCTGCATGTCATATGCTCCTTGTATTGTAAAATCGGATTATATTCTTTTAAGTCATATATTTCTACCGGATCAGGGTTCTCCTCAATGAATCTCTTCCCTCCTTCCTGCTGTCATGGGCTCTTATTATCAAGATTCGCTATTCAGAATTATTACTATTCCGGTTTTATATTATATATATAAAAAAAACAATATTGTCCTTGTTTTTCACTCCTGCAAAGCGTAAATTAATAACAGGAGCGACTAAAAGTGAATAAGGATACAGGAATATTGGGAAGACTATCCGCCCTTTGTGTGGATAAGTACAGGATTATCTATCTGGGAATTATAATGGTCACAGTACTAGGCCTGGGCATATACAATGAACTGCCCCGAGAATCCCGGCCTGAAGTTGTCTTTCCTGTGATCAAGGTCTTTGTGAACTATCCCGGGGCCAGTCCGAGAGATGTGGAACAGCTTGTTACTGATAAGCTGGAATCAGTTCTTATAGGGCTTCAGGATCTGGAGTTTATCTCATCAACATCCCTGGCGGGGCGAAGCGAAATCCAGTTGGATTTTTATCCTGAAAGTGATCAGAACGAGAATTACGATACCGTTGTCAAGGAAGTCGATGCCGCGTTGAAAGATCTTCCGGATGAAATCGAGCCCCCCATTATAAAGGTTTCGACCACTGCCAACAGAGCCTTTTTCGTGCTCAGCCTCAGCGGTGATGTCAATCCGGAATACTTGAGAGATAGCTCCCTTCTTCTGGAAAGGCGTCTTCTTGCTCTGGAAGGGGTCAGGGATGTGAATCTGTCCGGTCTATACCGGGAAGAGATTCAAATTCGTTATTTCCCTTCAAAACTCGCCGAGTACGGGCTCTCCTCCGACGATCTGCTCCAGGCGGTGAAACTGAATCATAAAGATACTCCTGCAGGAGAAGCGGAACTGGACGGCATGCAATATTTCGTAAGAGTGCTGGGTGCTTATGTTTCGGTTGAACAGATCCGCCGTATTCAGGTCCCTCTTCCCGGAGGGGGCTACCGGTTTATGAAGGATCTGGCGCAGGTGGAGGCTCAGCCGGTTATTGACGGGTCATTGTCCCGCAGAGCGGTCGGGCTTGGTACGGATAACGTCAAAATGCTGCCTTCCGTAACCCTGTCGTTGTACCGTGACGGAGGAACGGATATCGTCGGTCCCAGCGAGGATGTCTATCTTCTCCTGGATGAATTGAATAAGTCAGGTGTTCTCAAAGGAATAGATGTTCAGGTCATTCAGGATGATGCAAAAACGGTGGAGCAGGATTTGGCCGATGTCCTTGGGAATGCATTTTCAGGACTGCTTATCGTCATTCTTGTTCTCTACCTGTTTCTGGGAATCAGGGAAGCTCTCATAACAAGCCTGATCATTCCGTTTTCCATGTTTATCAGTTTTGCAGCCATGCAGCTGGCCGATATGACCTTCAATACCATGACTCTTCTGGCCATGATTATAGCCCTGGGGCTTCTGGTTGATAACGGTATCGTTATTGTGGAGAGTGTTGTCGAGCACAGGAAGCTTGGGAAATCCAGGAAAGAAGCTGTTAAAGATGCCTCTGCGGAGGTAGCCCCTTCCATCTTTGCAGCAACCCTTACCACCATGGCGGCGTTTATACCTCTTGCCCTGATGGAGGGGCGTATCGGTATGGTGATCAGTGTTATTCCCATGACCGTTATATTCATAATAGGAGCATCCCTGTTTGTCGCCCTTACCTTAACACCGGCGATCAGTTCCCGATGGCTAAAAGTTCGTAAACATACCGAAGTCGTGGAGGGAATTGACGATCAGGTCGAAGATTTTCCCTGGAAAAGGGAAATCCTTATCGGTCTTTCTGTCTCTGTCCTTTTCGGCTGGGCCTTCGTTATTGATGGCCGTCCGGGCCTTTTAAGCATTATAATGACAGTGCTTATGCTCCTTTTCATGGGTATCAGAACCCTCTCCAGGTATAAGAGTATTCAGACCTTTGAGATTGTTGCGGATGCGTACAAGACCCTACTGAAAACGCTTATCAGTCACAGGGTATACAGAGTTCTGCTTCCCGGTATTATGGCCGTATTGCTCGCTGTCGTCTTCTGGGGGCTCGGTTCCGGTTATCTTAAGATGGAACTCTTTCCCATTAAGGATGAGACCGCTCTCTATGCCGTTATTACGGCGCCGGAGTACAGTACTCTTGAGAATACAGACAGGATCACCAGGCTCGTCGAGCAGAAACTGACGGGACTTGACGGTATAGCCAGCCTGTACAGCGAGGTCGGCCTGACTTCGAGCAGGGACGCTCAGGTCGTTATGAACCTGAAACCCTCGGGG
Organism: Oceanispirochaeta sp.; assembly: GCA_963556075.3. GTDB lineage: Bacteria > Spirochaetota > Spirochaetia > DSM-2461 > DSM-2461 > Oceanispirochaeta. Next base: position 3,356,639 of record CAUVYB020000002.1, read on the forward strand.
GAAAGGGAGTGGACAACCCAGGAGAAGATCCCCGAACTGATGAAAATGCTTTCATCCATTCCCGGTGCCAGGATCACTGTGGGGACACAGGCCGGAGGTAAGACTGCCAACAGTCCTGTTCAGATTAAGATCAAGGGAGAGGATCTCGATAAATTGCGTCTGGCTTCGGAAAAGATATCCGGAGAGCTGTCAGCTGTGGATGGGGTAAGAGGTGTTTTAAGCGATTGGGAGAGAGGATATCCTGAGCTTCAGATTCTTCCCAGGGAACCGTATGCCGCTAATGTCGGTGTGGATGCAACAATGCTGGGACTCCAGGTCCGCTCCTTTCTGGATGGTCAGACCGCAGGTACCATTCTGGGTAAAGTGGAGGAGCAGGACATCCGACTGGAAGTCGATCCCGGTATGAAAAACTCACTGGATGATCTGCAAAAGGTATTGATCACCCTGAAGAACAACGATGTGATTCCCATTACTCATGTAGCCGATCTTATCCCGACCCGGGGATACGGAACAATAAGACACAGTCAGGCCGAAAGAACCGTGACCGTAATGGCTCAGATGCTGCCGGATGCCAACATTCGTGAGGTTGTACAGGGCTTTGAGTTTCTCCGTGCCGATGGAACTTCACTTCCTGAAGGTATTGATTATGAATGGGCCGGAGAAGCCGCGGATCTGGACGACTCTCTGGGGAGCATGTTCTATAACTTTATGGCCGCCTTGATCGTGGTATTCCTTATTCTGGCGATTCAGTTTGATTCCTTCAGCCAGTCTCTGGTTATTATGTTCTCCGTTCCCATGTCAATCATAGGTGTATTTGCCGGACTGATTATTACGGGTAATAACTTTGGCTTGTACGCCTTTATGGGAGTCATCGCCCTTGTGGGGATTGTCGTTAACGACGCCATTGTTCTGGTTGACACAGCCGACCGTTTGAGAAAACAGGGAATGGAACTTATTCCCGTCCTGGTTGAGGCGGGACGCTTAAGATTCGCTCCTGTGCTGGCGACAAGCCTTACGACCATCGGGGGGATGCTTCCTCTGGCGTTTAAGGATGCCAATTTTGCTCAGTTGAGTGTCTCTCTGATATCGGGGCTGCTGGCCTCAACCGTGCTGACCTTGCTTATATTGCCGCTGACATTTTACACAGTGGACAGTTTCAAAAATAAAATACAGAAGAGAGTGCCTGTCTTCGTTGATCAGTTGGAGGAAGAATAGATGAAAATGAGGTTTCTATATAGATTGACTCAGCTTAGTTCAGTGCTGTTACTCACCCTCATATTAGGGGGGTGCGGGGCTGTGGAAGAAGCCGCTAATGAAAGTTCAGCAGCTTCGGGAACCGCAGCTGTCACACCTGATCTGAGTGTCCCCCCCCCGGGGAGCCAGGCGACTCAGGAAAAGTGGGACAGCTTTGATGATGAAAAAAAGAAGGAATCCTGGAAAAAATATATGGTCTCTCTTGAGGCCGAAGGTGATTCTGGAGACCCCGCAGACGGCGAGTCTCCACAGAGCAGTCCCGAGGTGAACACATCAACCAGGGACAAGACCGTCTCCGTTGTTACGGCGCCCCTGAGCCGGGCTCCTGTTGATGTCTTCTACTATGGTCTGGGCGAGGTCGAAGCAGGAGAAGTCAAGAAGATTGTCCCTGCCTCAAGCGGGACGGCAGCACGTGTTTTTGTTGCTGAAGGAGACTTTGTAGAACCGGGTGATCTTCTTTTTTCGATGGACAGCAGCGACTGGCTCAGGGATATCGAACAGGCTGAAAGCAAATGGGAAACTGAACTGACTCTGGCGCAGATACGGCAGGATGAGGCGTTGAAAGAGTGGGAGAGAACACAAACGTTCTATGAAAGAGATCTTGTGACAAGACAGGAGCTGGACAACGCCTTACAGAACCTTACTGAAGCACAGCTGACAATGGAAAGAACAAGAATTTCCCGGGAGACGGAATTGGAGGGGCTTCAGGAGAACTATAGAGGGCGTCTGGGCACCAGCCCGGGGAGAGGGTATGTTTCTCAGTTGAGTTTCACAGAAGGGGAACTGCTGAATTCCTCAGACTTTGTGGAGATCATAAACCTGGAGAAACTTCAGCTGACTATTGAGGTGCCAGAAAACGTAATCATGCGTGTTGAAAGAGGGGCGACCGTAAAAGCCAAGACCGCATCCGCAGGACGTTACGGCATGGATGGCGAGATTACGGGCTACAATGTCCTTCCTGAAAATAACCGTACTTACCAGGTTAGGGCAAGCCTCGAAAATCAGACTCAGAGACTGCTTCCGGGGATGCTGATGGAAGTTCAAATACAGCTGTCCCGTCTGCAGCCCCGATTTGTCGTTCCCCGGCAGGCTGTTGTTTCTGAAGGCGCTGACCATTACATATACCTTGTCGAGAATGAGAAAAGCTTGAAAGTCCCCGTTGAGCTGGGCACGGGACGGCAGGGGCTTGTTCAGGTGGACGGGGACCTTTCGGAAGGCGCTTCGCTTGTCGTGGAAGGACAGAGCTATCTCAAGCAGGGGGCTTCTGTTAGTGTCGCCGGAAGTGTCAGTTATATTCCCGAACGGGTGGAATTCTAGGGGGAGCCATGAACAGCGTATCTGACTGGAAACAGAATAGACCATTTATCCGGGCCTCTTTGTTATTTATTATGTCATTTCTTATGCTGATGCCCCTGTTTCCGGAAGCCGGTGATAAGATGAACGGAGCTGTACTCCGTTTTCAGGATCTGGTGAAGGAAGTTGAAAACAGTTCAGGGTATAAAATTGCCTTGCAGGAATATGAGGAAATACTGAAGGAAGAGCGGTTTTACAGACATCCGGGAGATGCTGATTTTACTGTTCAGCCCGGAATGAAAAACCAGAAGATTGACTGGGAATCAGAGGGGCAGACAGATCTGACCATGAGTGCAGGGGTCTCCTTCTTCCTTGGAAGAAGCCGTGTTCAGCAAGATAAATACAAAACGGCCGTCAGAGCTGTTGAGGCTGAGAGGATGGCCCTTTCATCGACCAGAAATGAAGAACTGTACTCCCTGTATGTTCTGTATTCGGAATTGTGGCTTCTCCAGCAGGAAGAACCCGTTCTGGCAGATGAAAAGGCCGTGGCCGAAAGCAGATATAACAGACTGGTTCAGCTCTATGAGAACGGAGCGGCCGTTTTTACGGATGTGGAAGACGCTGAAGATGAATTGCAGCTGGCAGAAGATGATCATAATCTGAACATCCTCAAACAGAGACTGACCTGGTATGCCCTGCTTCAGGCTCGTGGCGGTATGGATTCCGAGGGATTCGATATTATTCCGACAATTCCGGTCCTGGAGGACTTTCGCTTCGAAGTGTCTTCTATGGAGAAGCCCGGAACTCTTACTGGACAGGTCCTTGACGCCAGTGCTGAAAGACAGAAACTGATCAATACTATCAGCTCTCTTTCTGATACGGTAGCTCGTTTGAAGCAAGCCGATTGGAATATGCAGCTCAAACCTTATTTTAGCTACGAAGACCATGACTGGGCCCTTACATACAACTGGGAAAACAGGAACCTGGACTTGAATTATGCATTTCCGCTGGCAACATACAATGAGTTTAAGACTCAGGGTGTTCAGGTGGAGTGGGTGACAGGTCTGTCTGTGATCCTCTCTCTTGGATCAGGAAAAGCAGACTCTCTGGAAAGGGATGTGTATAAATCAGAGATTCATAGGCAGGAAGAGCTTTTGCAGGAGCAGTCGGATAAGCTGTCCCTGGAACTCCGTACCGTTTATCAGCAGCTGCTGCAGGCCTTCGATGCACTTGATCAGGCTGAAGCATCTCTGTTACGACAGTCACGGCTGAAAGAAGCTGTAAATACCCGATATGAAGCGGGACAGGCCCTTAAAACGGATCTTTTTTCTGCTGATGTTGCCGAACGCAGGAGTCAGTGGAAGAAAGCAAGCGCTCTTGTTGACGTACAGCAGTCCTATTTCTCTCTGATGGTGCTGACCGGAGATATTTCCTTTATAGAAAACTAGAGCCTAAGGCTTGGTGAAAGCGGAAGCCTTGAACGGGATCATAACGCCGATTCCACCAAAGGGCATTGGGATGCAGTTTCCATCGGCAGTGATATTCCTGATAAGACTCTGAAGGTGTACAGCTCAGTGAGGACAAATCCGTTCCCCTATTAGTCATATCAGCTTTGAAGAGACTTTCTGTACTGGCTGGGTGTTTGTCCGTAGCTGCTCTTGAAAAGGCTGTTGAAACTTGACTTTGAATTGAAACCCGCATCGTATGCCAGTTCCAGAATATTGTGCTTCCATTCCGTATCTTCTTTCATAGCTCTGCAGACCTCCTCCAGACGGTAGCGGTTTACAAACTGGAAGAAGTTCATGGAAAGGTTCTCATTCAGGAGCATGGAAATCCTGTGTCTGCTGATGCCCGTCTCCATGGCCAGGTCATATACGGATAATCTGGGATTCAGGAAAAGTTTTTTCTCCTCCATCGCCCCCTTCAGCTTTATCAGAAGAAGATCGCTTCCCTCTTTCCTGGCCTCTGTCCGTTTTTTCTCTTTCTTTTCCGGCTCGGGAAAAATTTTTTTCTGACGGAGACCGAAGAAGACAAGATACAGAGCAAAGAGAAGGAAAGCCGCGAGATGAAGATTCCCGATTTCAATCCATTTCGTAAGAAAAGAGTTTTCAAACAGAATGATCATCGACAGTAATCCGATGAAAAGTACAGGTATCAGAGTAAGCCAGAACAGTGTGATCCTGCCGCTCTGCCAGGCGTACGTTTCTTTTATCCTGTTCCTGTGCTGTTTAAGAATCCAGATGGAACAGAGCCCATAGAGCATAAAGCTGAGAGCACTGAATGCTCCAAAATACTTGAAAACCGTGAAGGGGACATCCGATGACGGTCTGGGTCCCCCCGGATTGAGAGGGGCCGGATAAAGAATCAGTAATATATAATAGAGGATGAAAATAAGGAAATGAGGGGCATAGTGAATGCTTCTGTTCTCCTGCTTTGTGACTTCCCTGATGTAAAGATACAGAAAGGGTCCGTTGAGCAGGGTAAAGGACGGATTGATGAATCGTACAATGAGACCCGCATCCGCCGGATCTTTCCGACCCGTGAACTGCTCAACAAAGGGCATCATGAGCACCGTTAGCCAGGCTGTCAGAATATAATCTGGTTTTTCTCTTTCTTTTGAGAGAATAAGAACGATACCGAACAGTATATGCGATATCCCGAGATAGGCGAGTATATTCATCACTATCCATCATATCTTAAAAATGGGAAACAATCCTTCTGTTTTTTCGATCTTTCTGTAGGCAGCTCCCGGTTCGTCGTCAATGGTAGGGCCCGAAGGGAGTCTGAAGAGCATGGGGCCTAATCCGGTTTTCAGAAAAATAATGGAAATTTTGATGGAAAGCCGGGAGTTTATTCATACATTTATGTAAGAAAAAGGACTCTTCTCCTCCTTTTTCCCAGGCATATGGTCTTGCCTTTGTTGGAATGTTTATCGTTTTTTTTATGCTGAGTATACTTATTTATCGGAGGGTTTAGAATGAAAATTGCGATTATCGGAGCAGGAGCCATGGGCTGTCTGTACGGCAGCTTTCTTGCCGCCGGAAACGAACTGACCATGATTGATGTATCGAAAGAGTGCATCGATACAATAAACAGGGATGGTCTCTGTATTGAGGCCGGCGGTGAATTGAAGTACACCCGGGCTGCCGGATGTATAAGCGGCGAATGCACCGGGAAGATGGATCTGGTTATCATCTTCGTCAAAACAATCTATTCCGTTGATGCTCTGACCATGAACAGAGATATTATCGATGACCATACGATTCTGGTTTCCCTGCAGAACGGGGCCGGTAATGATCGACTCCTTAAAAAATTTATACCCAGTGATCAGATTGTTATCGGCAACAGTGAGCATAACTCCGTCTATACGGGGCCTGCCAGAGTCAGACACTCCGGCTCGGGAATCACAAGAATAGGCAGTCTTGTGGGAAATACGCAGGCCGTAAAAACCGTATTCGACGTATTCTCCAGGGCCGGAATACAGACCAGCTGCATTGATAATATCCAAAAGATAATCTGGAAAAAACTAATGGTGAATCTGGCCTACAACCCTTTGACGGCTATTCTGGATATTCCGATCGGGGATACATGGAAGAATGAGAACTGCCGGCAGCTTCTGAAGATGCTTTTAGAGGAGGCGTTGATGGTGGCGGAAGCCGATGGAACCCCTTTGGATCACGATGAGGTCTTTTCCGAGATTGAAAAGATAGCGGAGAAGCTGGGAAGCGGATACACATCCATGCATCAGGATATTGCCAACAGAAGAATGACGGAGATCGATCAGATCAACGGCGCCGTGGTGAAACAGGCGGAACTGCTGGGTCTCGATGTGCCCTACAACAGAATGATAAGCTCTCTTATCAGGGCAAAGGAGTGCAGCCAGAGGGAATCCCCTGCCAGAACAGCCTGAATGATTTTGGAAAAGGAGGCGATCGGGGATATTGTCTCCCTTTGTCTATATCGATCTGTTTCGCCGGTCTTGTCATCGGAGTCGGCTGGTCCCTCGGAAGGCTTGTCGGTTGATGCAGTCGAACACCCTCTCTCCCGGATAGGCGCGGAGCTCGTGTCTCTCCGTCCGCTTCTGCCGGGTAGACTTTTCTCCGCTTGTTATTCTTTTTAAAAGAACGTCATTTTGAATAATTCTTGTTGACCGCTAAGGGAATGGGGATGATAATTATATTATGCGAAATATAATTCGTGAAAAGAGGTTCTTGTGAGTAGAACGGGATGGACATTCTTTACCAATCATTCGCATGTTCTTTTCTATATCTATTTTCACCCCGAGCTCCCCATGAGGGAGATCGCCCTGAAAGTAGGCATTACGGAAAGGGCTGTGCAGAATATCGTTAAAGATCTTATTCAGGAGGGGGCTCTCTCCATTGAGAAGGTGGGAAGGAACAACAGCTACAGAGTAAACAGGGACATCCCCCTGCGTCATCCCATAGAGTCACACAGGACAATTTCCGACCTCCTGGATTTTATCCGCAGACAGGAAGGAGGAGCTGATGGCTCATCTGAATAGAGATATCAATGCCTTCGGAGTGTTCAGTATCGCCGCTGGAGCCATGATAAGCTCCGGTATCTTTATTTTGCCCGGACTGGCCTATTCCCTGGTGGGGCCGGGTCTGTTCATATCCTATCTTATCGCCGGTGTCCTGGGTTTGACGGGCATCCTGAGCATGATTGAGCTGTCTACGGCCATGCCCAAGGCCGGCGGCGACTACTACTTTATCAACAAGTCATTCGGCCCCATGCTGGGGTCGGTTTCCGGATTCCTGGGCTGGTTTGCCCTGTCCCTGAAGAGCGCCTTCGCGATCTTCGGCATTACGGAAATCCTTTCTCTGTCTCTGGGACTGCCGCCCCTTATCAGCGGTCTGATCCTCTGCATTCTGTTTGTGATCCTTAATATCAAGGGCGCCAGGGAGGCCGCCGCCTTTCAGGTCGGGATGGTTCTGATGCTGATCACCCTGATGATCATATACATCATCTCCGGTCTTCCTCAAATCAACAGGCAGTATTTCGATCTGTCTGGCGGACTGGATATAAATACTCTCTTCATCACTTCGGGCTTTATCTTTATCTCCTTCGGAGGGCTGCTCAAGGTCGCCAATATTTCAGAAGAGGTGAAAAACCCCAGAAGAAATCTCCCCCTGGGGATGATCGCTGCCATCATCGCCGTGACCATTCTGTACGTGTTTATGATCATCGTTATGACAGGGACACTGGAGCCCGAACTGTTTAAAAACAGCACGACGCCGGTGGCCGATTCGGCCAGGATCACCATGGGAAGATCCGGGTACCTGCTCATTCTTGTGGCTTCCACTCTGGCTTTCTTTACGACGGCCAATGCGGGTATCATGGCTGCTTCCCGCTATCCTCTGGCCCTGAGCAATGACCGGCTTGTTCCCGCCTTTCTGGGTCATGTGAATGCAAAGACCAAAACTCCTGTAACGGCTATCATTACGACAGGGATCCTGATCTTTCTCGCCCTGCGCCTGCCCCTGGAAAGCCTGGTCAAGGCGGCCTCCACGGTTATACTGAGCTCCTATGTTCTGACCAATCTTTCGGTCATTATTTTCAGGGAAAGCAAACTGACCAATTACTCTCCCAGCTACAGAGCCCCCCTCTATCCCTGGCTGCAGATCTTCTCTGTGCTTCTGTTCTCATTCTTTATCGTGGATATGGGTCTATCCGCCGTCGAGATCAGCCTGTCTCTCTTTCTTATCGGTTTCGGAGCCTACCTCTTTTACGGCAGGAAGAGGGCGGATAAGGAGTCGGCTTTGATCCACCTGATGAAGCGTATTGTGGATGATCAGCTGGGCAAGGAGAGTATTGAAGATGACTTCAGGGATATCATCATAGACAGAGACAGCATCGAGCAGGATAATTTCGATCGTCTTCTAAAGACGGCCCGTATTATCGATATGGAAGGGCATTACGACTATAAGACCATGCTTAATATCATTATGAAGGATATCGCCAACGAGCTGGACATGCCTCGTGAAGAACTGACCAGGAGGTTCGAGCTGAAGCAGGACATGGACAATACGGCTCTGAGTCCTTTCCTCGCCGTTCCCCATATTGTGATCGACGGGGAGAAAAAGATGTTCATGGCCGTTGTCAGAGCCGCCGATGGCATACGTTTTACGGAAGAGGAGGATTCGGTGAAGGCTGTATTTCTTCTGGGAGGTTCAGCCGACGTCAGGATGCTTCATCTGAAGACCATCGCTGCAATCGCCTCCCTTGTCATGCTTCCGGACTTCGAGAAGAAATGGATTGAAGCGAAAAATACCGTAGCCCTCAAGAATCTGCTTCTGTTGAACAAAAGGAGACGATATTACTGATTCCGGGTTTCGGAGGTAGTCGGAGAACAGAGCGGATTTTCCCGCAGGCTGAGGGCCAGCATTTAAATCCCGAGTATCCCCGCCTTTCTGTAGGCCGCGGGAGAAACGCCCCTGTACTTTTTGAAGATCTTCGAAAAATGATGGCGGTCGCAGAAGCCGAGAGACTCGGCGATCAGTTCGATGGAATCCTCCTTATGATCGAGAAGGATACAGGCCTCTTCGATGCGGCGGCAGTTGATATAGCGGCCGGGACTCTGGCCCAGTTTTTCGGTGAAGAGCTTCTCAAATCGGCTCAAAGAAAGGTTTGCCGTTTTCGCCAGGTTCTCATTTCTGTGGGAAACCGAGAGATCATCCTCAATCAGTTTCAGTACATTGGAGATCCTGTTATCGGTAATAGGGAGGGTTTCCACGGTCCTCAGGGTCCGGCTGACCGCAAGGCTCAGGAGGGAAAGGATCTTGAGCTCCAGTTCCAGACCCGGATACTCGGGATCGTCGGCGACGGCCTTTCCGATGGAACTCACCAGATCCCGCTGTTCGGCTGTGACGGCAATCTCTACCACCTCGTTTTTGACGATATCGATCAGGGGACCGAAGTTGAAGTGGATAAATAGATGATCCATCCCCTTTCCCCTGTCGCTTCCGGCCTGTCCGCGGGGATTGCCGATAAGCTCATAGACAGGCTTCAGATCGGCCTGAATATTGTACTCTCCGATAAAATCGGTTTCCGGAGCGATCAGAACCACCTTTTCCGGGCCCAGGGAGTAGGATTTACCCTTATGATGAACCGTGCCGCACTCCTGCCTGTTCCAGTACAAGCGCCAGTAGGGGGAAATCTGATGAGAAATATTCCACATATGGATGGCCCATTCCCGGCAGCAGTGTATGCGGGGCGTCAGGACGGAAAAGTACTGCTTCAGGGGGGAGGGATCGCCGCTTTTGGGGTTGTTCCTGAGTCTCATAAGTGGAATACTACCCAATTTTTTAGAGGCATACAACTTTTTTGTACATAAAATGGAATTGAATATACATATCTAAATCTACGGGGCGCTCTTATAGTGTTTTTCAGAATAACAGGGAGTATTATTATGTCTTCAGAAGAAAAATATTATTTAATTGCAAACGGGGATCTCCGCGATTCCGCCAATATTGCCGGATGGCCCGAGCAGAGTCAGCTGGAAGCGGACCTGGTCAGGATTTTTTCATCCAGAAACATTGAAGTAAAAAGGGCTCACCCCGTATCAGAAGGTCCCGAGGGGCACGGTTTTATCAGTAATCAGGCCATGGGGAACAGGGTCGTTCTGTCTATTCCTGAAGGGGCTACCGTTGTCAGCGCCCACTCGGTCTGGCAGTACAGCCATCATATCCTGGGGGCTCTGGTGCAGAGACGGGACCTTAAGATCCTGACCATCGCCAACTTTGACGGAACATGGCCCGGACTGGTCGGAATGGCCAATCTGAACGCCTCTCTGCTGAAGCATAAACGTGATTTTTCTACGATCTGGGCGGAAGATCTGAACTCTGAAGAGGCCCTGGCCAGAATCGATGAGTTTATCAGCACCGGCAGGGTCGTCTATTCCAGGGATCATATCAGGGCATTCGATTCCTCTGCGGAGAGTCTGAAAAGCCGCTTCGCCGAGGCGCTGGCCATCGGAAGGGAAGAGGCCTTGAAGGTTAAAACGGAACGCCGGATCCTGGGCTACTTCGATGAGATGTGCATGGGTATGGAAAACGCCGTGATCCCCAACTCCCTCCTCTATCCCCTGGGACTGGGAAAAGAGAATATGAGCCAGTCCGCCCTGTTCGCCGAGATGAACGGCGTTGGGGATGCGGAAGGAGCCGAGGTTATCCAGTGGCTTCGTGACAGGGGGATGCGTTTTGAGACCGGAAGCGATGAGGCCAGGGATCTGACCGAGAAACAGCTGACCGAGCAGGGGAAAATGTACATAGCCGCCGCCAGAATCGCCGAGCGCTTCGGCTGCGATGCAATCGGTATCCAGTATCAGCAGGGACTGAAGGATATCGCCCCCGCATCGGACCTTGTGGAAGGACTTCTCAACAATCCCGATCGTCCCCCCGTTAAGAATGAGAAGGGCGAGACCATCAGAGAGGGCAGAGCCATCCCCTGCTTCAATGAGGTTGACGGCGGATGTGCTGTGGACCTCATCCTTTCGAAGGAAGTCTGGGACCGCTTCGGGGAAGATCCTTCGGCCAACCAGGAGGATATCCGCTGGGCCCGTCACTATTCGGGCAAGGCCCTGACCACCGAGGGAGAGGTCGAGCTGGATAATGAAGACGTCTGGGTGGAACTGCTTTCAGGCTCCGCTCCCGCCAGCCACTTTGAGAACGGATACGCCGGTGCCGTAGGCTACAGGCAGAACCCCGTCTACTTCCCCTATGGAGGAGCGACCCTCGCGGGAGTCGGCAAGGCCGGCGAGGTCGTCGTCAGCCGCGTCTATATCGCGGATAACGGGAAGCTGTCCATGAACATCATGCGCGGCCGGACCGTGACCCTTCCCGAAGGGGAGACAAAGGACCGCCTGGACAAGACCGAGAAGAGCTGGCCCATCAAGCATCTGATTCGGGACGGTGTAGACCGGGACGCCATGCTCGGCCATCCCTCCAACCATGAGACCATCCTCTATGCCTCCTCAAAAGAAACCGCCGATAAGATGGCTCTGGCCAAAGCCGCCATGGCCCATGATATGGGCATGGAGGTCTTCCTCTGGGGAGATCTGGCGGACTTAATCTAGACCCTTAATAGTTGAATACAGTTTAGTTAAAAAAGTCAGCCGGAAGCAGAGTCTTTGGATTCTGCTTCCGTTTTTTTTTTAAATCCGAAGAAGCTATAATCTGAAGAGAGTATTTGACATAATGTTTTTATTTAGCTAAATTGCGAAATGTGGAGTATATTATGTCTAACAAACAAATTGGTTTCTTTGCTAAGTATCTGAGCCTCTGGGTTGGGCTCTGCATCATACTGGGAGTCGCTATCGGGGTTCTGTCCCCTCAGATCCCCGAAGTCCTGGGAAAGATGGAATATGCGAGTGTTTCCATCCCCGTTGCCATACTTATCTGGCTGATGATCTATCCTATGATGCTGAAGGTTGATTTCAGGAGCATCGCCAACGCCGGCAAGAAGCCGAAAGGTCTTATCATCACCCTCGTTATAAACTGGCTTATCAAACCCTTCTCCATGTATCTGATTGCCTGGTTCTTCCTGAAGGTCGTTTTCAGGGCCTTTATTCCCGATCTTCTCGCCACCGACTATATCGCCGGGGCCGTTCTGCTGGGGGCCGCTCCCTGTACGGCCATGGTGTTTGTCTGGAGTTATCTCTCTGACGGAGATCCAGGGTATACGATCGTACAGGTCGCCGTAAACGATCTGATCATTCTGTTTGCCTTCGCTCCCATCGTCGCCTTCCTTCTGGGGATCAGCAATGTACAGGTTCCCATTGACACCCTGATACTCTCTGTCGTTCTGTTTGTCGTCGTCCCTCTGGCAGCCGGATTTATCACACGGACAGTGCTGCTGAAGAAACATACAAAAGAATGGTTTGAGACTGTTTTCTGCCGGAAGTTTGAGGGGATCACGGAGGTGGGACTGCTCCTGACTCTTGTCATTATCTTCTCCTTTCAGGGACAGATCATCCTGTCCAATCCGGTGGCCATCGTATTGATCGCCGTCCCTCTGATTATCCAGACCTATCTGGTTTTCTTCCTCGGTTTCGGTTTCTCCCGTCTGTGGAATGTTCCCTATCAGGTGGCAGCGCCTTCGGGAATGATCGGAGCCTCGAACTTCTTTGAGCTGGCTGTGGCCGTCGCCGTCAGTCTGTTCGGTCTCTCTTCCGGTGCGACCCTGGCCACCGTTGTGGGAGTTCTTGTGGAAGTCCCCGTCATGCTCAGTCTCGTACGGATTGCAAAGGCATCAAGAGATAAATTCCCTCAGATGGAACTCAGTACGGAATCGGGAAGAGAGGACATTCTGTAGATGCCCGGACCCGATTGTTTCGGGGATATCCTTCCCGAAGGCAGCGACATGGGCCCTGCTGAACGGGATTCTGAGTAAATAGGAAATTGGGATTTTAAGAGGAGAATTGGATTCTTGAAGATGAGACACGGTTATCTGCTACTGGTATTGGCTCTTTTTTTCTCATGCCATGGGAAGATTAATGCCGATACGGATTCTACTGCTGCAGGCACTTCTGAGGGCTCCGGAAAAATTACTTTTATCGAGCTGGGATCGGTCAACTGTATTCCCTGCCGGGCGATGGTTCCGGTTATGGAGCAGATCGAAAATGAGCTGGGAGATCAGGTGGAGGTCGTATTCCACGATGTCTGGACGGATGAAGGCAGGCCCTATGCTCAGACACACGGCATCAGGGTTATTCCTACCCAGGTTTTCCTGGACCGGAATGGTAAGGAGTTCTACAGGCATGAGGGATATTTCCCGGCAGAAGAGCTCTATCCCATTCTCCAGCAGGGGGGAGTAAAGCTTCCATGAACGATATCGTTCTTGTCCTGAATCAGAGCTTTTACAATCTCTCCGCCTTTTCCCTGGCTGCCAGTCTGTTATGGGGGATCTTAAGCGTATTTCTCAGTCCCTGTCATGTGGCATCCATTCCCTTGATTGTGGCCTATATTAACGATCATGAGGAGCCGGATGGAAAAAGGGGATTCACCCTGTCTCTGCTGTTCGGTCTCGGCATACTGCTGATGATCATTCTGATGGGCTTCGTCACAGGTCTGATGGGGCGAATCCTGGGAGACGTGGGAACACCCCTTCTGGTTACGGTCTATATCCTTCTGATGTTATGCGGCGTATGGCTTATGGAGCCGCCCTTTATGAAGAATCTTCATCTGTCCCTTTTTAGGGGGAGTCATCGTACGGAACGGATGGGCGCCTTCTCCCTTGGATTCCTGTATGGACTGGTATTGGGGCCTTGCAGTTTCGCCTTTCTAGCGCCCATGATCGGGATCGTCTTTACCCGTTCCATGAGTCAGATGTGGTTCGGTATCGGACTTTTCTTCTTTTATGGAATCGGGCATACCGCAGCCATCGTGGCCGCAGGAAGCCTGGGTTCCAGGATGGTAACACTGCTTGAACGCGCGAATGTCGGAAGGGCCTCGCTGCGGATTAAAAGACTTTGCGGAGTTCTGATTATCACTTACTCCATCTACAAAATCCTTGAAACTCTAGTATAGAGAGGATATTTAATGAAAGATAAAAGAAATATAATGCTCATAACACTGGGTATGCTTGCCTTCCTGACCAATGGAGATAATTCTGCGGCGGCGCCGCTGCTTTTGAATATCTCACAGTATCTGGGACTGGCCCTGCCTCGGGCGGCCGTATCGGTAACGGCCTATATGCTCTCCTTCGGCCTGTTTACCCTGATCTTCGGACCCCTGTCGGATCGATACGGAAAAGTCTTTATCATCCGAGTGGCTGCCTTCGGAACGGCAATATTCAGCATCGTCGGCGGTTTCGCATTCAACCTGCCCAGCCTGATCGTCTTCAGAAGCTTTAACGGCGCCTTCGGGGCAGCGGTCTTTCCCGTGACCATGGCCCTGGTCGGACTGATTGCCGTTGTGTTTATAGCAAGATTTGAGATGCGGCAGCGTATGGTTCATTCAACGTAGATGAGGTCTGAATGAAGCTACTTGCCGTATTCACAAGACCCCGAAAGGGGCAGAGACCATGATATTTGTGGATAAGGGTGTATTTGATGCGCTGAATCACTACTCCTACGGAACCCATACCCATTAGTTCAGGAAGGAGCCGAAGTTCGAAGTATGTGAACTACCGGCTCCAGATCATAGAAAAACCATTTCGTAAAAAATCAGATAGCAGAATAATCGTGTTTTGCTATTAAATGTATAGCATGCTATGATAATAGTAGCTCTAAGCATAGGAGGGCAACAATGCCTACGATTACAATGAAAATGGGAATGACTACGGCGGAAAAGAAGAAGGAACTGATCCAGGGACTGACCGCCAGGGCCTCGGAGATTACAAGTGTTCCCGAGAAGTTCTTTACCGTCTATATCGAGGAATTTGATGAGCTTAATGTCGGTATCGGCGGAATAACTCTGGAAGAGTTCAAGAAACAGAAATAGCAGGGGGCGGACTTGTCTATACCGAAACCGGGTGAACCCGTTCGAGGATCAACATCGGGTTCGCCGATTATGGCGCTTTTCGATCTATTGGGAAGAACCTGGGCCATGGGGGTGATCTGGAATCTGCAGGAGAGTCCTGCAACGTTCAGAGAGCTTCAGGAGCGCTGTGAGTCGATCTCTCCCTCCATCCTGAACAGCAGGATCAAGGACCTCCGGGAGGCCGATATCGTGGTGCGTACATTGGAAGGCTACCGGCTCACGCCCCGGGGAGAAGAGCTGATCTCACTGCTCAGGCCCTTCGGCGACTGGTCTCTGGACTGGGCCGAGGAAGTCTTCGGTTTTAATGACCATCCAGCCTTTAAAGCCAGAAGCTCTGGAAAAGGTCCTGGCCGATCTGGAGATGCGAAAGACCAACGGCTCCGAATATGAAAAGAAGAACAGGCCCTTTTTGACCCGCATCACAAAGAAGACATTCCATCTTTTCTACAAGGATGATGTGAAAACCATTGACAGGGACGAGTGTGCGAGCTGCGGTATCTGTGAAAAGGTCTGCCCTGTGGATAATCTCTCAAAGATCGGCAGGAGCTTTGTCATCGGCAAAAGCTGTGAAGATTGCGGGGCTTGCGCTCAATGGTGTCCTCAGAAAGCTGTGCATTTCGGGAAGAGGAATGCGGAAGGCAAGCGCGCCTATACTCATTCCGAAATAAATCTGAAGGATATGATCGTACAGAAATCCGGATCTCTATAGGATGAATTGTCCTGCGGCCCCTGATGCAGCAGGAGGCGGTGCAGTCCTTAGACCGCGATCCTTTCGGAACTTCGCTCCGGATCTTTTTCCGGAGAATTGTTCCGGCCTGTCAGCTTCATCCACTTTCTGTTTCTGAAACGGATGTAAAGGACGGTTCCGAAGAGGACGAAAGAGATGATCTCGGCGTACCAGAGACCGGGAATCCCGCGGCCCATAGGGAGAACGAAGAGATAGCCCAGGGGGACGAAGATAAGCCAGAGCCGGCTGACGGTGATGATCATCACACTGCGCGTATCACCGGCGCCCCTGAGGGCTCCTGCCAGCACAATATTGAAATTCAGCCCCACCTGGTTGACCGCCAAAAGAATCATGGTACCCAGTGCCGCGGCGATCAGTTCGGGATCGTTTGAGAAGAAAACCAGAATCCCCTCGGGGAAGAGAAGGAATAGCGCACCGATAATCACGCCCCAGAGCGCGCCCATGGCGGAAGAAATATATCCGGTCTCCATGGCCTTTTCGCTGTTCCTTTCCCCCAGGGCCTTGCCCACAAGGGTGGCCGTGGCGATGGCGATGCCCACAGCCGGCATAAAGGAGAGGGACTCTATCTGAATCAGTACTCGGAAAGCCGCCTCCGCCGCCGTATCCAGACGGGAGATGATGACCCCCATCATCAGAAAGCTCAGCTGCATAAGTCCCTGTTCCACGGCACCGGGAAGGCTTATGTTCCACAGGGGCCCGAGGATGGTGCGATCAAAAAAGAGACGGAATTTCAGCCGGATCCGGGAGTTCCTGATGTAAAGAACATAAATATAGATCAGCATGCCCAGAATCCGGGACCCCGATGTGGCCCAGGCGGCCCCGGCGATTCCCATGGCGGGGAAGGGACCGACCCCTTTGATCAGGAGATAGTTGCCTATGATATTGATGCCGTTGGCGATACCTGTCACCACCATGGGGGTCATGGTGTCTCCCGCTCCCCTGAGTATGGCTGCGAAAGCGAAGCTCAGGAACATGGGAACGAATCCGGCCAGGATAATGCGGAAATAGAGCAGGCTGTCCGCATAGATGCCGGGGGTGGTTTCAAAGATCCCCAGGAGCAGTCTGTCCGTGGGAAGGGTAAGCCCCAGGATGACAAGCGCAATAGCCAGATTGAGGATCACATTCTGCTGGGCGACTCTCTTTAAGCGGGGAAAGTCTCCCTCTCCCAGGCTCCGGGATATCATGGCAACGGCTCCCGTGTTGAAGGAGGAGAAAACAAAGATCAGGACGAAGACGATCTGATTGGCAAAGCCCACCGCCGCCAGGGCTTCGGTCCCTACCATTCTGCTGATCATAATGGTGTCGCTGACTCCCAGCATGGTGTTCAGGGCCATCTCCCCTATGGCGGGCAGGGACAGAGCGATAATACTGAGGATAAGGTCTTTTCGTTTCTTTATAAAGTCGCCTTTCACAGGGTCCTCCTTTTGAGACTAGGGACTGTTCTATCACAGAGGCGCAGATGAAAACAATACAGGGGAACAGAGAATGATTATGTTTTTTTTATGAAGCCCCCGACCTCTTATTCCACCGGGGCGTTCCGGGAATCAAAGGGAATTGAAACCTTCTGTCTTCTCAGAAGGTGTTGAAAAATCCTTCCCTGCGGCATTATATTATGGACCGATCCCCCTGTTGCAAACAGTCCCTGACAGGCCGGAAGACAACAGGATTCAATCCGGAAGGAGGGTCTGAATGACCGAACAGGAACTGCAGCTTTTTACCGACCGCTGCGTTGATGAGCTGGAAGCAAAACAGAAAAGCCTGAAGGATCACTATGGTCTGACCGGCCGGGATTCCTATGAGCTGGATCTGGAAGAGAGGATCATCACCATCAGGAAGGAGGACGGAAGTCAGCTTCGTTTCTCCGTTATCCTGATCGGTTCCCTCGCCCCGGTCAGCCGGAACTGGCTCTGGGCCTGGTCTAACGAGAGTCTGAACGAGAAGGTCCGTGACGGATCGGCGGCGCTCAAGGCTCTTTATAAGGAGACGGGATTCGATATCTTCCGGGCGGGAACCTTCAAGGCCGACACGGGACTGGCTCAGGAGCTTAGCGCTCTGGCTGTTCATCAGCTGGGGGCAGACGGATTTTACCGGGTTCCCGGAGGGGAGGATCAGGACGGTCGAGTCATGATCTATATGGCTCTGTTCTCCCTTTGATCAGAGATAGGGAGAGGGTCACTGGAGGGCCTTGGGGATAAGATAGTCCAGAGATGCGGCAATGATTTCATCCCCCTCAAGGGTCAGATCGTATACAGCGGCGGCACATGTGGGCATGGGAGTCTCGCTGCCTCTGAGCGCGCTGGCGGCGATGACTATTCCCGGATTATGGGCAAAGAGGAAGAGAGTCTGATTCTCCTTCATCCGCAGATGGACGGTGTTCACTATCTCGTCGGCTGAGGCCAGATAAAGCTGGGAAAGCTCCTCCACCTCATCCACTCCGAACACATCCGCCATCAGTCTGGCTGTCGTGAGGGCCCTGAGTGCGGGACTCGTCACGATGCGGTCGGGAGTAAAACCACGTTTTTTAAGCTCTTCAGCCATACGGGGGGCATCCCGGAGACCTCTTTTATTCAAGGGACGGTTGAAATCATCGGCATGGGTATTCCAGTCTGATTTCCCATGGCGTATAAGAACAAGGATCATTGATAAAGGCCTCCCTTGTGGCTCGTTTTTATCAGTTTATACTATTTGATCATAAAAGGGGAATCTTTAGTTATTTCCTTTGCCTGCCACTTATTGACTCAATTTCACGAACAATATATTATAGCTGAGCGCTTCGTAGAAGTGCCGAATACATATCAGGAGATATAAAAGTAATGGCAAGAAATTCCAAAGCAAAGGGAAAAATTGTCCGCCGTCTCGGTGTCAACATTTACGGTAACAGTAAATACGATAGATTACTTAAGAAGAAACCTCACGGACCCGGTATCGAAAAGGGTAAGCGGATCCGCAAGAAAGAGAGTGACTTCGGTAGACAGCTGACAGAAAAACAGAAGATCAGATTTGCATACGGGCTGAGTGAGAAACAGTTCTACAACCTGTTCGTAAAAGCTAAGAAGCTGAGCGGTCTGACCGGTGACAATATGATGATTCTTCTTGAAAGAAGACTGGACAATGTTATCTACAGACTGGGCATGGCCAACACCAGAGTCCAGGCTCGTCAGATGGTAAGCCACGGACATGTATGTGTTAACGGCCGCCGCTGTAACATCCCTTCCAGAACTCTGAGAGAAGGTGATGAAATCACCATCAAGGACAGCGAAAAGAGCAAAAAGCTCGTTCGCGAGTGCCTGGCCAAGAACGGTCAGCCCGTTCCCGTATGGCTGACCCTGTCTGAAGACAACCTGAACGGTAGAATCGAAAGAAGTCCCTACCGGACTGACATCGCTTCCGTTGCCAATGAGCAGATGGTTGTTGAGTTCTACTCCAGATAATTCTGGAACTTTCCTGAAAAACCCGGTGAAAGCCGGGTTTTTTTATTTCCCGCCCCCTCTAATAAAAGAAAACGGATGATATTTCAATAAAGCTCGGTGAATCTGTCTCTTCCCATAATATATTCACTTTAGAAGGCTCGCTGACGATAAGATGACGCTGTTGTCTCTTTCGATTAAAAAAAACATATATTATTTTTAAAAATGTGTAATAATGGTCTTTGTGTTTATATTTGAGTGGGGGGACGCTCTGGTTTGATAAAAAAACTGTTTTTTATTATTTTGTGGCAGACAGTGCTTGTCCTCTCCCTGTTCTCTCTCCAGACAGCGTCCGAGGGAACTATGCACTTTCTCTATTTTCAGTTTCGGGAAAATTTTACAGGAAGCAGAACCGCCGCCTATGCCGAAGCCGCTGCCGATGACCTGAAGCTAAGTATCGAGCTGATCAAACCCGGAGATGATCCTCAGGATATGATGCGCCGAATCTCCGCCCGGGGAGTCTCCGGTATTATCCTCGATCAGATGGATGACAACACAGAAGCTCTGCTGCAAATGGCAGACAGGTATGAGACGCCCGTTTTCTGTATAAACCCCAAAAGTAAAGAGTTCCCCTTCCTGCCCGGGCAGCGATACCGGAACTGGATAGGAGAAATCAGACCCGCCAAAGACTTTCAAATGGAAGAGGGCGGCCTGGACAGCCGCCTCCTTCTAGGGGCCAAAGCCGTAATATACCTTTTTGATTTTCTCAAGGGATATGATTCAACGGGAAACGGGATTCTCATTGAGTCTCCGGATGATTATAAAAGCGGATTTTCTGAGTCTTTTCTTCTTTTGTCTCCCGAGTTGATCGATTTTTCACGTTCTTCCCTGTTTTTCAGAAATACCATATACAGGAACGAGAACTCCCTTTCGGACAGGCGGGGAGATTTTCACGAAAGAACGACGGAGGACGACTTCCAGAATTTTTTCTCAGATTTGAGGGTTCTCAGAGTGGGGCTGAGAGAGGAACGGGCTCCCTTTTCAAATATGGTTAACAATAAAGCCTCCGGTCTCTCCGTGGACTATATAAACCGTCTGGCGGATATGGCGGGGTACCAGATTCGCTATACCGGCAGTAAGAGCAGAACGGAGCTGTTTGCTTGGCTCCAGGAAGGCCGGCTGGATATTCTACTGGACTGTTCTCCCATTATCGGGGGAGCGGAAGAGCTTCTTTTTACGGCTCCCTATTTTCAGACTCCATTGGTCCTTGTCACTGACCGTGACAGTTTTCCTGATTCCCTGGAGGATCTGAATGGAAAAATCGTTGCCCTTGAGTCGGATTCTCCTTTCAGGAATCTCTGGAGAAAAGAGCATCCGGAGATTGGCCAGTATCCTGTAGCAACGCTGGCTGACGGTCTCAAAGCGGTCAATTACGGGCGGGCCGATGCTCTTTTCGGTGAAAAAAAAATTATTGAAGCTCTTATGGATGAGGCAAGATACAAAGATCTAGTCATTCATCCTGAAGTCATTGTCAACGACGCCTTTCATATGGCTGTCCGGGCCGATCATCCGGATCTGGCGGTGCTGCTCAAGGTTATGATGGAGAAAGACCTTCTCCTCACCGGGGATGAAAATAACGAAACAGCGACAGCTCTACAACATCTCAGCAGAGAGAATCATGGTCCTGATCTTGTTTCCAATCCCCTCTATATCTGGGGCGCTTTTCTGTTTATAGCTCTGGTTTATCTGACTATGATTGTGATACAGAGAATGCATCTGAGACAATTGGAACAGGGAACATTTTACGATCACAGGAAACTGCTCCTGGGGGGGCTGAGCGTTCTTGTCTGTTCACTCATCATCATTCTTCTGTTTATCTCTGTCGGACTGTCGAGCATGAAGCGTTCCAAGATAGAGGAGACGATGGATTCTCTGGAGCTGGCATCCCGTTCCACCGCCATTATTCTGAACCAGTATCTCAAACAGAACCTCAATATTGCGATTGAAGAGGCCAATAATGAGGAGTTTGTTGAAAAAGCCGCAGAACTACTGAAAGCGTATCATGCCGGGGAAGCTGTTCCGGGCGGCGGAAAACTGGAAGACCTGAGAGGCTATCTGGATACACATTCTCCCATAATCAGTTCGCGAGGGTATTTACTTATCTCTCCCGATCACAGGATTATCGCTTCACACGATGACAAATACCTGGGAATGCACAACTTTATCCTTTCATTCCGCCCGGAACTGATGGAAAAGGCCATGAGGGGAACTCCACTGTTTATTCCGCCGATCAGGGAGCCCGGATCATCGGAAACTGACAATCCTGAAAGCTTGTCTCTCTACTATACGGCCCCTCTTCGAGACAGAAAGGGCCAGGTCATTGCCGTCCTGGCTCTGAGAGAAAATTCTGAAAGGAATTTTACCTCCTTCTGTCAGATGGGACGAGTCGGGAAAACCGGAGAAACCTATGCCTTTGACAATCAGGCCAGAATGCTTTCCAGCAGTTTCTTTGAAGCCCATCTGAGAGATATCGGATTACTGAAGCAATATCAGAGTAGTGCCCTGAATATCATGATTCTTGATCCCGAAACCAAACTGGATGGAGAACGGTCCGCATCAATACGCCCTGATGAGATGCAGTACACCACGATGGTAAAGGAGGCCGTATTCTACGGGAACGGCCAGTCGGCGGAGGCCTACCGGGACTACAGGGGAGAGGACGTCCTGGGAGCCTGGCAGTGGATTGAATCCTTGAATATCGGAATCGCTTCGGAGCTACGCTTAGAGGATGCCCTCGCCTCATTCTATGCAGCAAGACGGTTCAGTCTGATGATGTTTCTGATCATCACCGTTCTTTCCACTAAATCGACGATTTTCGGTCTGAGATCGGGACGGCGTGTCAATGACATGCTTATAAAGGCCAATGAAGAGTTGGAAGCGAGGGTGGAACGGCGGACGAAAGATCTTTCGGAAGTAAACGAGAATCTGACGAAAACCATAAAGGAACTTGACAGGGCAAAGACAGCCGCGGAATCGGCGGATAGGGCCAAATCGGATTTTATTGCCAATATGAGCCATGAAATCCGGACGCCCATAAACGGCATCAGCGGTTTTGCCGTCCTCCTGGGACGGAGTTCCCTTTCCGAAGAACAGCGGGATTATCTTGATAAGATCTCAAATTCTACAGAAAGGCTGCAGACCATTGTCGATGATCTTCTCGACTTCTCCGAAACCGAGAACGGAACGGTCGAAATTGAATCTCACCCCTTTAAACCGATCGATATTTTCAGGAAGCTGCAGCTCCGTATGGAGGAGACGGCCCGCAAGAAGGGACTGGAACTTCGCTTTTCTGTCAATGATGTTATTCCGGAGACTCTGACAGGAGATGTCCGCAGGCTGAGGCAGATCCTGCATCATCTTATCGACAACGCCCTCAAGTTCACCGAAACCGGATGCATCGATGTCCTGGCGGAGTGCGTGGACAGAACCGAAGAGAAGGTGACTTTGAAATTTCTGGTTCGTGATACGGGAATCGGTCTTCGGGAAGAGCAGAAGTCCGAACTCTTCCAGGCTTTCACTCAGGCCGACAGCTCTTTTACCAGAAAATACGGTGGGATGGGACTGGGTTTGTCCCTCTGTCAGAGATATGTCGGTCTTATGGGCGGGGGTATTGCCGTGGAAAGCACTCCGGGAAAGGGATCCCTGTTCCACTTCACACTTGAATTTGATCTTCCGGGAGGGGAGGACGAAATATCGGAGCCGATGCACAAACTGTCTCTGGACAGGGTCCGAGGTGCAAGAATCCTGGTTGTGGAAGACAATGAGATCAATCAGAGAGTTGTAAGGGAGCTTCTGGAGGATGAGGGCTTCTATGTGGATCTGGCAGAGAATGGAGCTATCGGCGTTCAAATGGTGAGCGAACGGGACTCGTATGATGCGGTTCTGATGGATCTGCAGATGCCGGTGATGGGAGGCTATGACGCGACTCTGGAAATCAGGAAGAGTTTCGGTCCCGGGGATCTGCCTATAATCGCCCTGACTGCCGATGCCCTGGTGGGAGCGCGTAAAAGGGTCCTCCAGTCGGGGATGCAGGATTATCTGCCCAAACCCATCGATGTGAATAAGCTTCGGGAAACCCTGAGCCGGTGGATCCCGCCCGGCGATCGGGAACTTCCGGAAGCATACAGAAGATCCCTGGAAAGGGGAGTGGAAAACAGGGAAACCGGGGAACAGGAGAGAAGGTTCCCTGCCATACCGGGACTGGACATTCAGGAGGGGCTTAAGCGCATCGGGGACAATCGCGAACTTTATCTGAATATGCTGAAGCAGTTCTGCACCGACTTCTCCGGAGCGGCCGACACTATCCGAACGGCTCTGACAGAGGGCCGTCGTGGGGATGGGATCCGCTGTGCCCATACCGTGAAGGGGCTGTCGGGCAGCCTGGGGGCCGGAGAGCTTTTCCTCTCGGCCCGGGAACTGGAAGCGACGTTAAAGGCCGGAGAGGCCGGGGATGACAAGCTTGACGCCCTGGGTGTGGGCATCACGCTTTTGATCGGCCATATTGAGGAATCGGGGATTCTGGTGGAAGAGAAGACGACCGGAGATCTTTTGTCCGTATCTCCTGAGAAGATAATGGAAGATCTGGCCAGGTCTATTGAATCTCTGAGGTCCAGAAAACCGAAGCCCGCTGCGGAAATCCTGAAATCCATGGAACGTTATGCTCTCAGGGAGGATGCCCGTGACTTTTTCATTGAAGCCGGAGAATCTTTGAAAAGGTACAAGATGAACGATGCCGCGGGTGCACTGGAGAATATCTTGAAAATATACGAAAGAGAGGTGTGAACATGATTCTGCTTGTGGATGATACTTCATCGAATATTGACATTCTGATCGGTATTCTGGGGGACGATTACGAAATTGCTGTGGCCCTGAGCGGAGAGGACGCTATTGAGATCATGGATGAGGAGATCCCCGAACTGGTGTTTCTGGATGTTCTTATGCCGAGTATGAACGGCTATGAAGTTCTTGAATATATGAAGCAGAAGGAGTCTCTGAAACATGTTCCCGTCGTATTCCTTTCGGGAAATACGGAAGCTCAGGAGAAGGAAAAAGGTCTGGCTCTGGGAGCGTCCGCATACCTATGCAAACCCATTGATGCCGAAGCCGTACGGCTTCAGGCGGGACATTTTTGCTCCCGGGAGGAGATATAAACCGGCAGGAGATCAAAACATGGAATCCTCAGCTCCGGGGCATAATGCAGACTTCCGTCAGCGACAAGAAGATGGCCATCACTCTGATCAGGGAAGGCGCCGACGATTATATCGTCAAACCCCTGGACCGTCCCGTGGTTATGGCCAAGTTGAGAAAGCTGGTCAGAGACATGGATGGCGGAGGAAAAGAGCAGAATCCTGATTAAGAATCGGATATTGATGTTTGAAAAAGTAACAATTGTTCTTTATAATTAGGTTTGTGTTTTGAATACGAAAAAAATGAAACATCGTTTTGTGGAAAAAGAGGATCTGTTTGTATGGGTTGGGATCAGGATATGCTGGATTTGTCTCCTTTTGTACACTTTGTGAAGGATCAAAACGGTCATTATATTCAGGTAAACAGCACATACGAGAAAACCCTGGGTCTGGACCGAAACGAGATCATCGGTAAGAAGGATGAACAGATATTCCCTCCTGAAATGTACAATCTCTGGAAGGAGAGGGAACGACGGATCTTCAGAGAGAATAAACATGATCAGTTTGAGATCACCCTGAATCATGAGGGTGTGGACAGGACATTCCTGGTCTATTACGGTCCCCATAATTTTACAGGGCGGGGCGATCAGAATTACATGGCCTGGATTCTTGAATTGACGGAAAGAAAGAACTCTGAAAATAACCTGATGAGAATTATTGATGCCCTGGGTTCCGGCTACCTGTTGATCGATCCCGATACCAGAACCATTCGGGGGACCAACCGCAAGGCCCGTGAGCTGATCGGGTTTTCTGAAAATCAGATCATCGGAGAGGATTGTCAGCAGTTCATCTGCAAGATGAGAAACGGCGAATGCCCCATTGTCAATCACGGGATGAAGGTGGAGAACATGGACGGCCTGCTCAGAAAATGCAACGGCGCTACGATTCCCATTGTAAAGACGATCATTCCGGTCATGCAGGGAAGCAAGCGCTATCTGCTGGAGAGCTTTACTGATATCTCAGGTCAGAAAGAGAGAGAAGAGCACTTGAACAAGGCCATCGGGGAGTTGGAAAAGTTCACCAAGTTCGTCATTGATCGTGAAGAACGGATGATTGAACTTAAAGAAGAGATCAATCAATTGTGTGAAGAACTGGGACGGAAAAAGAGATATAAAATCGATCAGATTGAGGAGCGTTCAGATGAATAATGAGATGTCCACCAAGATTTTAGAGCAGCTGCCTACTCCGGTCATAGCTGTGAATAAGAATATGGATCTTATCTTTGTCAACGATGCAGGCTGTGATTTTATCGGCCGGTCCTGGAAAGAGATCAAAGGCTGTAAATGCTATGACGTTTTTAATTCAGAGCACTGCAACACGGAGCACTGCAGGATGAAGCATGTCATGGCGGGGGGAGAGCCCGTAACCATCCGGAATTCTATGGTCATCAACGGCAGGACCATCCCCATCGAGTATACCGCCGACAAACTAGAGGATGAGAAAGGGAATGTTCAGGGCGGACTGGAGTACATTATCGATATCTCCGAAACGGTGAGCAAAGAACAGAAACTCAGGGAGCAGAGCCGGACAATCATGGAAATCTCTACACCGGTTATCAAACTCTGGGACAGGATTCTCATCCTTCCCATTGTGGGAATCGTCGACTCCTTCAGGGCTCAGCAGATGATGGATATGATGCTCAACAAGCTTAAGGAAACGGCATCGAAAATCATCATTCTTGATATTCAGGGCGTTGCCGCCGTAGATACGGCTGTGGCAAACCATCTGATCAAGATTGCCAAGGCTACACGCCTTATGGGCTGCAGCTGTATTATCTCCGGGATATCTCCAGCGGTGGCCCAGACTCTGGTGCAGCTGGGAATCGACCTGGGCTCCATCAAATCCAATTCGACTTTGCAGGAGGCTCTGGCTTCCAGTTTTGAAATGCTGAATCTGAAGGTGACTCAGGGTTGAGCTATGTTCACGAATGAAGAACGGTTTTCGCAGCTTTATGAACTTGAGGGATGTCTGATAGTCCCTTTTCACGAGGATATGAATGCGGGGAATATCCCTCCTTTGAGGGACAGCGTCCTGAATATGATGGCAAAGACAGGATCTTTTCGTGTGATACTGGATATGACTTCCGTTGCCGTGATCAACAGCAGAACATTCCAGATGATTCTTGAAATGGCGGATATGGTCAGGATGATGGGAGGAGAGGCGGTCTTTACGGGCATACAGCCGGGGGTCGCCTCGGTTCTGGTAGATCTTGCGGTGAATACGGAAAGGCTGAAGACGGCTTCTTCCATAAATGAGGGGATCTCTCAGTTTCGTGAATCCTCCCGGATTTTCGGACTGAAGGATGCCTAGGAGCCGGAAATGATTTGCTATGAAGTGGAAGACTCGGCGGACAGGGCCCATGTTCTTCTGTCTGTCAAAGAATTCTGCGTTCAGGCGGGATTCAACGAGATTCAGAGCGTCCTTGTCACCACCGCCGTTTCCGAGCTTATTACCAATATGATCAAGTATGCCGGCAGGGGCCGCATCGGCATGGATCAGGTCAGTAACGGGACAAACCGGGGCGTTCGTATTCTGGCGGAAGATGACGGGCCGGGAATATCGGATATCGAGATGGCGTTGAGGGAGAGTTACTCCTCGGGGGAGAGCCTCGGTCTGGGGCTTCCCAGTGTGAAAAGGATCATGGACAGCTTCGAGATCACATCGGCTCCGGGGAAGGGAACCACGGTTCTGACTGTGAAATGGAGAGAACTGTAATGTATGAATACGATACTGCCATGATCAGGGATGCACTGACCGGGAACAGCGACGAGTGCGGAGACGACGGGATCATTATTGAAGAGGAGAGGACGCTCTTTGTGGCTCTTATGGACGCCCTGGGTCATGGAAGGGAGGCGCATAAAGTGGTCTCTCAGGCCGGTGACTATATCAGGCAACACTTTCGGGAGGAGTTGACCGTCATACTCTCCGGACTGAACGATCATATGCAGGGAACCCGCGGCCTGGTGGCCGGATTGTGCCGGATAAGCAGAGACGACGGAAGCATTCAGTTTTCGGGAATCGGAAACATTTCCACCAGAATCCACGGGAAAGAAAACTACGCTTTCCGTCCCCGGGAGGGAATCGTCGGATACCTGATGCCTCATCCCCGGAGGCTGCAGTATGACCTGGCTCCCGGAGATATACTGATTCTGAGCTCCGACGGTATTAAAGAGCGTTTGCCGCTGATCGATAAACCGGACCTGCTTCAGGGATCATCCAAAGAAATCGCATACCGGCTGATCAGGGAGTTGAGAAACCGCGACGATGCATCCTGTCTTGTGGTGAGGTGCCGAAAATGCAGATTATAGGATCATTTAAAAAAGAGGAAATGTCCACTCTGACCCATGCCCGGAAAAAGCTGCTTTACCTTTCCCGTGATCTCGGTTTCTCTCATATCGGTTCGGCGCGGATCGCTTCGGCCTTTTCAGACCTTGTTCTGACGGATGAGAAAGATCTTATCCTTTCTGATACCCGGATCCTTCTCGGCAGGAAAGAGAATGCAGACTGCCTGATCCTTACAATCAGTCCCTGTAATCCGGAAATGACAGCCGAAGTGGCGGCTAAGCTCTTTTCCGGGTATGAAAAGAAATCCGGAACAGCGGCATCGTCCGCTCTTTCGGGCTGGTTTACCCTGCCGCACCGGGAAAAACAGATCCCTGCAGATCTGCTTGAACAGTGGCAGCAGAGTTTTGCCGAACCATCCCGGGAGTCTCTGCTTCTGCGGCTCCGTAAAAATAACAGAGACCTTGAAGAGCATGCGGATGACCTGAAAATCGCCAAAGACGAGGCGGTACGAAAATCCGATGAATTGAAGTCTCGTCTGGAGGACCTCTCCCATGCCCGGCGGGCCATGCTCAATATCATGGAGGATCTTGAAATCAGCAAAGCCGGTATGGCGGCTCTGATCGGAGCCTTTCCGGATCTTATCAATATCATTTCAGAAGAAGGGACGTTTAAAAAATCTTTTCTGGGTCAGAACCGCAAGGAGCCTCACAGCTTTTTCAGAAACTTTAAAAACGGCACCGACCTGGAGGGGATGAGCCTTCGGGCGGTCCTTCCGAAGAAAGTCGCAGAGAAGATTCAGAGGGGGATCGATAGATGCCTGAAACTGAACAATGTCGTTTCCGTAGAGTACTCCCTGCCGCTGAACGGTAGAAAACACTGGTTCGACTCCCATTTTTCTCCCATGAAGGCTTCCGAGGGGAATCAGGATCAGCGTCTCGTGGTCGCGGTGACCAGGGATATTACGGCTATGAAAGCCATGACGGAAGAGCTGGCTGTCGCCAAGGAGGACGCCGAGGCGGCCACCCGGGCCAAAGGGGACTTCCTGGCCAATATGAGTCATGAAATAAGGACTCCCATGAATGCCATTATCGGCCTGAGCAGCCTTGTGTCCCGTACGGAGCTGGATCTCAAGCAGAAGGACTATATTGAAAAAATCGAACGGTCCGCCAAGAATCTTCTGGTCATCATCAACGATATTCTGGACTTCTCCAAGATCGAAGCGGGTAAGATGGACATCGAAGAGACCGACTTCCTGCTGAACGATGTGCTTGACAACCTCTCCAACCTGATCGGTGAGAAGGTGAGGGCCCGGGGACTGGAACTGATTTTCCGTCAGGATCTGGAGATTCCCACCAGTTTGAAAGGGGATCCCCTCCGCCTGGGTCAGATCCTGCTGAACCTCTGCAACAATGCGGTCAAATTTACAGAAGCAGGACAGATCGAGGTCAATATCAAGCTGGAAAAACAGACTGATGAGGAGGCGCTGATCCGATTTGAAGTCTCCGATACGGGTATTGGCTTGACAGAAGACCAGCAGAAGAGGCTATTCCAGTCCTTTTCTCAGGCCGATACATCAACGACCCGCAAGTACGGCGGGACCGGCCTGGGTCTTGCCATCAGCAAAAAACTGTCCGAGCTTATGGGTGGGGGAATCGGCGTTGTCAGTGAGTATGGAAAAGGCAGTACCTTTTTCTTTACCGTTAAACTCAAGATCGGATGCGCCAGGGTCAACCGGATGGCTCCGGAGGATCTGAAGGGCGTCAGGGTTCTGGTTGTGGATGACAATGAATCGGCAAGAGATGTGCTGAACTCCTATCTGGAGGATTTCTCTTTTCTCTCCAAGGGTGTCGCAAGCGGAGAGCTGGCCCTGAGGGAATT
Organism: Oceanispirochaeta sp.; assembly: GCA_963556075.3. Lineage (GTDB taxonomy): Bacteria > Spirochaetota > Spirochaetia > DSM-2461 > DSM-2461 > Oceanispirochaeta. Next base: position 3,386,250 of record CAUVYB020000002.1, read on the forward strand.
GAACCAGGTCAAGGCTTCAGAGAACTTTGAGTACGATCTTGTGCTGATGGATTACCAGATGCCCGGTATGAACGGTTTTGAAGCCGTACAGAGAATCCGAAGGGATCTGGAGAATGTTAAACAGCCTAAAATCATTATGGTAACCGGCTTCGGCCGGGAAGAAATTATGCATAAGGCCGAGGACGGTCTGCTGGACGGTTTCCTGATTAAGCCGGTCAGTCCGTCCATGCTTTTTGACTGCATAATGCAGGTTTTCGGCAAGACGACGGTCTCCGCCATAAAAAAGAGACGGAATGAAAAGTACAAACCCGAGGGATTTGAAAATATTCGGGGGGCCCGTATCCTTCTGGCAGAGGACAACGAAATCAATCAGCAGGTAGCAAAAGAAACTCTGGAACAGGAAGGCTTTTATATTGATGTGGTCAATAACGGCAGAGAGGCGGCGGAAGCGGTCGGTCCGGAGTACGACTGCATCCTTATGGATCTGCAGATGCCGGTCATGGATGGTTATGAAGCGACCGGAGCGATCCGTTCCCGGAAAGAGTATGAGGGACTGCCGGTTATCGCCATGACAGCCGATGCCATGGTGGGTGTGAAGGAAAGAGTGCTGAAGGCCGGAATGAACGACTATGTGACAAAACCCTTCAACCCCGAAGAGCTTTGGGAGACTCTGGTCCGCTGGATCAAACCGGGACAGCGGACTCTGCCTGACTCTTTTACACGGACCGGGGATGATAAAGCCGGGGCTCAAAAAGAGTTCGTCATCCCCGAGATCGAGAGGATCGATGTCAGCGACGGTCTGCGGAGACTCGGAGGAAACAGAGCCCTCTATCTGAATCTGCTGAGGAAGTTCTGCGAAGAATTTGAGCAGTCTGCTGAGGATATAAAAAGCAGCCTGGAGAGGAATCAGCGGGAAAGGGCCGAACGGGTGGCCCATACGGTGAAAGGCGCAGCGGGCAACCTGGGGGCCCGGGAACTACAGAATGCGGCAGCCAGACTGAACGCTATAATCAAAGAGAAACAGATCGATCGCTATGATGAGCTACTGGACGATTTCAACAGGGAGCTCACATTTCTCCTCAAGGCTATAGAGAACGCGGGCATCCGGGAAAGGGGATCGGAAAAGGAGAGCCCTCAGAAGGAGCTCAGTGATTGTCAGTGGATTTCCCGTCTGAGAGAAATGACGCCGCTGGTAAAAAAACGACAGCCCAGGAAGGTTCTGGAGATTCTGAAAGAGTTGCAGGACTGCCGGACTCCGGAAGGAACCGAAGAACTCTTCAGGAGGCTGCAGAATCAGTTGAAGTCCTATCATTTCAAGGATGCGTCCCTCTCTATCGAGGCTCTGATAGAGACACTGGATGCCGGTCCGAAAGGATTGAACCGTGAATGAAGCGCTGGACAGATTAAGCTGTTTTGATACGGAGGACGGCCTGAAGAGGCTCGGCGGTTCACGAGAGTTTATGGTTGAACTTCTATATCATTTCATCCTTGAGTTTTCAGCTGCGGCGGATGAGTATGAACGCCTTATGGAAGAGGGAAAACGGGATCCCGCCATACGCCTCATCCATTCGGTCAAGGGAGCCGCGGGGAATCTGGGGGCTAAACAGCTGCAGGCGTCGGCGTCGGCTCTTGAGGAGGATCTGAAAAGGAAGGATCTGGCGGGGGCGGAGAGGCTCTTTGTCCTCTTTGCCGGAGATCTGAAAGAGGCCCTGGAGGACATACGCCGTTCCGGCATAGAGGATCTTTGGGGAGGACGCGGAAAGAGTCCGGGAGATGAGGCTTTGCTTATGGGGCTTTTATCTCAATTCAAGGCCTATGCCGAAGCTGGGCAGATGAAAAGCGCCCGGAAAATAGTCCGGGATCTTGAGCTCTACCACTGGCCCGATGAGGCCGGCAGGACGGTGGATGCCATCCGCTCCCTTATGAAATGCTATAAAATAAAGGATGCTGCTCAGGCAGCAGATCAGCTCCTGGAGGAGCTGGTCGGTGATGTTATATGAAACAGAAGAACCAGTCCCTGATTGAACATGCCACCCTTCTGATTGTGGATGACACCCCTCAGAACATCGATATCCTGGTGGAGACACTGGCAGAAAAATACGAGCTCCTGGTGGCTACCGACGGCCGGGAGGCGCTGGAATCTGTGGAGGAGCAGCAGCCGGATCTTGTTCTTCTGGATATTGAGATGCCGGAGATGAACGGCTTTGAGACCTGTCAGCGTCTCAAGGGCGATGAACGGACCAGGGATATTCCTGTCATTTTTCTGACGGCCAACTCGGAGATTGATCAAAAGACAAAGGGATTCCGTCTCGGGGCGGTGGACTATATCACCAAGCCTTTTGATATACAGGAAATTCAGGCTCGGGTTGAGACTCAGCTTTCCGTTAAGATGGCCCGGGACGTTCTTAAAAACCAGAAAAATCTACTGGAAAACATGGTGCGCAAGAGAACAAGAGAGGTGATTCAAACCCAGGAGATAACGATCCGTATGGCCGCCTCCCTGGCCGAAACCAGGGACAATGAAACGGGGAACCATATTCTGAGGACCCAGCGTTACGTCCGGATTCTGGCCGAAGAGCTGAGCCGGCTGCCCCGGTTTGCCGGGGAGCTGACCCCCTCTAAGATCGATCTTCTTGTAAAGTCCGCCCCTCTGCACGACGTCGGCAAGATCGGCGTTCCCGATGCGGTCCTGCTGAAAACAGGAAAGCTGACCGACCGGGAGTTCGATGAGATGAAAAAACATACCCTCTACGGGAGGGAGGCCCTGGCAAAGGCCGAGGAGAGAGAGGGCCGGGATCAGCCCGGCAAATCCTTTCTCCGCTTCGCCCGTGAAATCGCCTACGGACATCATGAGAAGTGGAATGGAAGGGGGTATCCTGCAGGCCTTGAGGGCGAGGCCATTCCCCTGTCCTGCCGCATCATGGCCATCGCCGACGTCTATGACGCTCTTATCTCTCCACGGGTTTACAAAAAGGCCTTCTCTCATGCCAGGGCCTGTTCCATTATCGAAGAGGAGAAGGGGAGCCATTTCGATCCCGCGGTGGCCCGCTGTTTTCTGGAGAATATGGGGCGTTTCCGTGACGTCGCCCTGGGATTCATCAATAATAGCGAGGAGAAAGCCGTATTTCTCGGCTGACTCCCGGATCTACTCCTACTCGGTGATCAGAGTGATTCCCGTTTCGGGCAGAGGCTCTTTCTTCTGAAAATCCCTGTCCCTGCCTTCTGACTGCTCCAGCAGCTGTGCGTCAGTCCCGGAGCTCATCAGGGAGAGTACCACCGGCAGAACCGCCAGGGTCAGGAAAGTGCCGAAGATCAGCCCCCAGGCGATAGAGATGCCGATAGGTACCAGCATCTGGCCGCCCACGCTTTTCTGAAAGATCAGGGGCGTCAGACCGATGGAGGTGGTCAGGGTGGTCATGATGATGGGGCGGAATCTCTGCACGGCGGCTTCCCGGATTGCCAGGGGCCGGGGAATACCGGCCCTGAGCTTCTTGTTGAAGCAGTCTATCAGCACCACCGAATCGTTGACGATGATTCCCCCCAGGGCCACGGAGCCCAGGAAGGAGATAAAGGAAACCGGCTTTCCCATAATCATATGACCGTAGACGGCACCCAGAAAGCCCAGAGGAATAAGGCTCAGCACAAGAAGAGCCTGGCCCCAGGACTTCATCTGGAAGAGCAGGAGAGTGAACATCAACAGCAGGGCCAGGGCCATGCTGAAGAGCATGGAGCGGATCATCCTGTTCACCTGTTCCGCCTGCCCCCCCTGGCTCAGGCTGACCCCTTCGGTCCGGTTGAGTATTTCCGGGAGGATACGGCTGTTGATCTCGTTCATCACCACGTTGAGTTCCGCCTCTTCGCTGTCGATGCCCGCCATAACCCGGAGGGAGCGGTAGCCGTTCTCCCGCCGGATGCGCTGACGGCTCCTCTGAAGCCTGTAGTCGGCGATCTCCCTGAAAGGGATAAGGGCGCCCGAAGGGGTCTTTATCAATAGCTCCTCCACCCGGCTCAGAGAGTCCCGTTCGGCAAGAGGATAGCGGACAAGGACGGGAAGCTCGTTGCGGCCCTCCTGAATGCTCATGATTTCACTGCCGTAGAAGCCGCTGCGCAGCTGACCGCTCACGCCTGCCGTGGTCAGTCCTAGGGCTCTTCCCCTGTCGTTCAGGCTTATAACGAACTCCTTTTCTCCCAGAGGTGTATCGTCCCTGATGTCCTTGACTCCGTCTATGCGGGTCAGCTCGTCCTTGAAGAGTTCGGCCGCCCGGCGGAGCTCTCTGTCCGACCGTCCCAGGAAGCGGATGGATATGGGGCTGCCTCCGAAGAGGGAGTCGTTGCCGATAAACATGGACTCCAGCACGGGATCATCGGGTATCTGTCTGGCCAGGGCGAGGGAAAACTCGTTGACCGTGAATTCCCTCTCCTTGTTGTCGATCAGGATCAGATAGATCCAGAGTTTGGTGCCGTTTCCCCAGGAGAGGTAGTCCACCACCGCGTTATCATGCTTCCTGTCATTCTCGGTCCATGACCTTCCGAAGTCCAGCATTAACGCCTCTGTCCTCTCCCTGAACTCATCCACCGTGGCGGCGGTGGTTCCCGCTGGAAAGCTGAACTCGGCGTAGACATAGGGCGATTCGATCTCCGGAAAAAAGGCCGCCTTGATATGCTGTCCCGCAAAGGCTCCGGCGGAGATCATCACCGCCGCTCCCAGAAGAGAGAGGATAAAGGGCCTGTGTCCCAGAGCAAAGTCCAGGAAGGGGGCGTAGATCCGGTTTACCAGAGTGTCCTGGGCCGCCAGAAGACGGGCGCGCAGAGCGCCGGGCCGTCTTGCCTTTTCGCTCAGGGCGGCGGAGTGGGAGAGGTGCGCGGGCAGCAGAATCACTGCTTCCACCAGAGAGAAGAGGAGGCTGATGATGACCACCAGTCCTATCTGGCTGACGTATTTTCCCATCTCTCCGTAGATAAAGAAGTAGGGGGCAAAGGCAACGATGGTGGTGGCGATGGAAACAAGCACGGGGGAGAGAACCTCCATGGTGCCGTCAACGGCAGCCTGTTTCCGGCTCTTGCCCAGACGCTTCCAGTGGTCGTAGATGCTCTCACCGATGACGATCCCGTCATCCACCAGGATGCCGATGATCATGATCATGCCGAAGAGGGACATCTCGTTGATGGTGATACCCATAACCCATTCCAGAAAGACCAGCCCCATAAAGGAGATGGGAATGCCCATGGCCACCCAGAAGGAAATGCGGGTATTCAGGAAGAGTCCCAGAATCAGCATGACCAGCAGCAGCCCTCCCAGGCCGCTGGCGGTCAGGGTTCCCAGACGCTCGTGCAGCTCATCCACATCCCGTATATAGGTCTGAAAAGTCACCTGATCCTGATAACGTTCCTGGAACTCAGGCAGTTTCTCATCCACGATCTTAGAGATGGCCACCACATCCTCATCGTAGCCGTACATGATCTGCAGGCCTACGGCATTCCGTCCGTTGGCACGGGTGTAGACGGCGTTTTCGGCCCGTCCCCGGCGTATGGTGCAGATGTCCTTCAGTCTGAGGATGCGTCCGGAGTCAAGCACCTTTACAGGGAGCTCTTCAAACTCGGGGATCTCCCTCTTCTTTTCATAGGTCCGGATGCGGATCTGTTCGCTGTCTGTAAGGATGGAACCGGCCGATAGGTCGAGGCTTCCCGTCCGGACGGCGTATTCAATATCTTCCAGGCTCAGGCCGTAGCGTGTGAGTCTCTCCGGGCGTGGTTCCAGAATGATCTTTTCCCGAGGGAATCCCCAGGTTTCGATCTGCGTCAGCTCACCCGTGCGGAGCAGCTCCTCCCTGAACTCTTCGGCCACATCCTCCAGGAGTTTCGGATCATCGGGGCCGTAGATAAAAAGGAGCATGACCCGATTCCATTCGGTCTCCTGATAGATGACCGGTTTGTCCGCATCTTCGGGCAGGCCGGCGGAATCCACCTCCTGGCGTACCTTGTCCATGATGCGGCCTATGTCGCTGCGGGACGAGGTTTCCAGGCCGAAATTCGCCCATCCGTCGGAGGCGGTGGAGCTGACCTTTTCAACCCCCTCTATGCCTCTGAGCCTCTCCTCCAGGGGCAGAACCAGTGCTTCCTCCACCTCCAGGGCAGACGCACCGGGCCAGCTGAGCTCTATGGTGATCCAGTCGAACTCGATCATAGGCCAGATTCTCTTCTTGAGGTTCAGGAGCCCGAAGGTGCCTGCGGCGAAGATCAGAATCATCAGCCAGTTGGTCAGCAGGCGGTTGCCTACGAAGTAACTGATCAGCTTTTTCATTTTTCGGCTCCTCCTCCGCTGCCGGCGGAGGCCGTACCGTCTTCTTCTGCCGCCATAAAGTCTTTCTCCGTCCTGAGGGCCATTCCTTCAAAGGGCTTCTGGATGCGGGTGGTGATCAGTTCCAATCCTTCGGAGAGGGTCGGGGCGAGAACTGCGATGTCACCGTCATAAAGAAGGATCTCCACCGGGTATTTCTTCAGTACTCCCGATTCCAGCACATTGACCGTACCGTCCCCGTTGATCAGGGCGCGGGGAATTCTGAAGGCCTTATCCAGCGTCCGTCCCGGAAGCTCCAACTCGGCGTAGTTGCCGGGAAAAAACAGAGGATTCAGTTCGGGATTTTCAAAGATCACATGGACGTCTACGGTCTGGGAGCTTCGGTCCATAACGGCGTCCTTCCGTTTTATCTCTCCTGTAAGGGATACATCCTTCCGTCCCTCGGGTCTGATGATCACAGTGCTGTTTAGGGTATCCAGCTGAAGAAGCTCATCCCTGGTCAGGGGAACTGATATTTCCAGCACACGTGTATCCGTCAGGGTCAGAAGGGCCTCTCCCGGAGAGACGATGCTGTAGAGCTGAGCTCCGTCGCCATCGATATGACCGGCGAAGGGAGCATACAGCCTGTAGTCTTCCAGGCTGTCCTCTAGTTCTCTCACCTCATAGTAGGCCTCGAGAACGCCGTAGGTGCCGCTCATCAGATTCTCTCTTTCCGACTCCAGGACGGGGAGGGCGGGGGTGACTCCCGTATTCAGCCGCTTCAGATAGGCGTTCCACTTATCATAGAGCGTCCCTCCTTCGGACTTGAGGGCGGAGCAGAGCTGGGCGGTACTCCGTATAAGAACCACACGGCTCAGAGAGAGGCTGTTCTGGATCACTTCGTCATCAAGACGGACAAGTAGCTCTCCCTTTTTCACGGCACTGCCGCTTTTCAGGTTGTTCCGGCTCTCCACGATTCGTCCGCCCGCCCGTCCGGCGATGACCAGAGAGCGGGAGGGGGATATAAATCCCTGACCTGTGATGATGATTCTGTAGGGACTGTAACTCAGAGGGACCGTCTCGACAAAACGGGCGTTATTCTTCTCTTCCGGGGCTTCCGGCCGGGCCGTAAAGGCGACCAGATAGGCTGTTATTCCTCCGGAGAGGATTAGAACGGCGGCTACAAGGATTATGTTGCGCCTGTGTTTCCTGAAAAAAGTTCTCATCTTTTGTATCTCCCGAAAACTGTAAAGCAAGTCATATGCCAATGTTGTTTTATTGAAGAAAAAGGGAGATTCAGCTATTTTGAGCCGGAGAAACTCTGGTGTTTTTTACCATAGCCGGGTCAAATTCCCTTTTCCCATTGCCGTCACAGTTTTAACACAATAAACGTTTGTTTTCGTTACTGCTGTTTTCGTTTATACGGAAAAAAATAGAAAATGAGTAGGGTTTTGAGAATCAAAAGACGTAATTTGTATCGGTTTTTAGGGGACCGGCCGTTTCAGAATCATCCAGCCGGTCCACAAGGACGGGTACGGCGCTGTCAGTTCAGCAGCATTTTTACGGTGTCCCTCGCCGCCTGCCGGACGGACTTTCCCGACTCGCGGGCTTTTGTCACGGCACGGACGATGGCTGAACCGACCACCACGGCATCGCAGTGGGGCATAAGGGTTTTCACCTGTTCGGGACTCTTGATTCCGAATCCGGCCATCACCTTTGTCTTTGTGGGCGCCAGTTTATCCAGCAGGGAGAGATTGGTCTCATCCAGTCGGGTTTCAGAGCCGGTGATGCCGCTTCGCAGGGCCGTATAGATCCACTCCGGTTTCAAATCAAGAAGCTCATTCAACCTCCCGGGAGTGACCGAAGGGGTGATCACCGGCAGAACAGACAGCTCTTCTTGTCTTCCCATTTCGTAGAGTCCCTCGTCCCGGCCGTAGACCAGGTCGGGGATGATCAGGCCGGCGGCTCCCGCATCCCGGGCGCTCTGTACCATAGATTCAATACCCCGGGCAAAGAGGATATTGCCATAGCTCATCAGAAAGACGGGGATTTCAAGTTCCCGGCTTAAGGTTCCCAGCATCTCCAGGGCCTGATCCACCCTGTAGCCCTGTTCCAGGGCCAGGCGGCAGGCGTTTTCGATCACAGGACCGTCGGCGCTGGGATCGGAAAAGGGAATCTGCATCTCCAGGTAGGCGGCGCCTCCCTCAGCCAGTCCCCTGGCCACCTCAAGGCTGCCCTCCGCATCGGGGTAACCGGCTATAAAATGTGTTACAAGTTCAGCCTTCATCGCTGGTCCTCCTGCTTTCGCTTCTAAGGAAATCTCTCCAGTTCTCACCGTCCAGGGCGGCGGCGGAGATAAAAATATCCTTGTCCCCCCGGCCGGACATGTTGATAATCAGATTCTGATCTTTCTTCATCTGACGGGCCAGTTTCATGGCCGCCGCTCCGGCATGGGCCGACTCCATGGCAAAGATTAGCCCTTCTGTCCGGGCGAAAAACTTGAGAGCCTCCAGTGCCTCGCTGTCTTTCGCATCGGTGAACTCTATACGGCCCGTTTCCCCCAGCATGGCCAGCTGGGGCCCGATCCCGGGATAATCAAGCCCTGCAGAAATGGAGTGGGTCTCCTGGACCTGTCCGTCTCCGTCGTGAAGAAAGAGACTCTTATAGCCCTGAATGATGCCGGGTTTGCCGGTGTCGCTCATTCTGACGGCATTGTTGCCCTCTCCCGCGCCCCGTCCTCCGGCTTCCACACCGATCATGCGGACAGACTCATCCTCCAGAAAGGGACTCAAGAATCCGATGGCATTGGAACCGCCCCCCACGCAGGCCACCATGGCGTCGATGGTGAAGTCCGCCTGTTCCTTTATCTCTTTGCCGATGACCGACTGGAACTCCCTGACCATATCGGGATAGGGGGAGGGGCCCAGGGCGGACCCAAGAAGATAGTGGGTCGTGTCGCTGTTGGCCGTCCAGTCGCGGAAGGCCTCATTGACGGCGTCTTTCAGGGTCCGTGAACCGGATGTCACCGGCCTCACTTCGGCACCGTACATCTCCATCCAGTAGACATTGGGATGCTGGCGGCGGATATCCTCCTCACCCATATAGATGACACAGGGCAGGTTCAGACGGGCACAGGCTGCCGCCGTGGCCACGCCGTGCTGACCGGCGCCGGTTTCGGCTATGATGCGGGTTTTACCCATGCGTCTGGCCAGGAGAGCCTGGCCGGCGGCGTTATTGATTTTGTGGGCCCCTGTGTTGGCCAGGCCTTCCAGTTTGATATAGATACTGGCCCCTCCCAGTTGTTTGCTGGCATTCCGGGCCGGAAGAAGGGGAGTGGGTCTGCCGATATAATCCCGACAGAACTCCTGGTATTCCTTTATGAACTCAGGGTCATCAATGGCCTCGCGGAAGGCCGCTTCCAGCTCCGCCAGGGGGGGCTGCAGTACTTCGGGTACATAACGTCCGCCGAAGGGTCCGAAAAAATCATTGTATTTGGGCATGGGATGCTATCTCCTTGAAAAATGCTTTCACTTTAGCCGGATCCTTGCGGCCGGGTTCGGCCTCCAGTCCGCTGGAGGCGTCTATCAGTTCGGGGTGATAAATCCTGATAAGCTCACCCACATTATCGGGATTCAGCCCTCCCGCCAGCCAGAGTTCTCCCAGACCCCGGGCTCTGGCCACCACAGCGGCATCAATCTGTTTCCCCGTGCCCCCGGCCTGTCCTTTGACAAAGGCATCCAGCAGACAGGGTCGGGGATAGTACTCGGCGATCTTTTCCAGATCGGCTTCGGATTTGATGCGAAGGGCTTTGTAACCCCGGCCGCCTGCCACTGTCGCAGCCGACTCCCTGCCATGGTACTGAATCAGATCCAGATGCCCGTCCATCAGAAGTTGACGGATAAAAGAGGGAAGCTCTTCCTCCTCTTCCATAACCACCACAGCTACCTTGAGGGCGGAACAGGGGGGCAGGGAACGAATAAAGGCGGCATCGGTCTGCCGGGGGGAGGGGGCCAGAATAAAACCGCAGAGGTCGGCTCCCTCCGAAACGGCCAGATCAAAGTCCTCCCTGTTGGTCAGACCGCAGATCTTGACCAGGGGACGCCCCGGATTCCAGCGCTCTCCCAGGCGTTTCCAGGGGCCGGTCTTCTGATTTTCTCCGGTCCTGTCTATCTGTCTGTCCAGCAGCTCCCCAATCAGGTCGGGATTCCGCACCACTCCTTCGCCTACCAGAAGGCCGTTGAAGCCGCCGGAAAGAGCCAGATCCGCATCGGAGGCCTTCAGGATGCCGGATTCGTAGATCACACGGCACTCCCAGCCTATGAGACCGCGGATCTTCAGAGGAAGGAGAGGGTATATCCTGAAATCCTTCAGATTCCGGCAGTTGATGCCCGTCAGTTCGGGACGGAACGTTTCTGCCTTGGCGATATCATCGGAACTGTGGAGCTCGACAAGAGCGTCCATCCCCCATTCTCTGCATCTTCTATACATGGCCTGAAGCCTGTCCGCCTCCAGAAGAGAAGCGATCAGAAGACAGCAGTCGGCTCCGGCTCTGTAGGAGACATCGATATCCTCCACCGTAAGGAGGAAATCCTTGCGGAGAACCGCAAGGTCGGGACAGGCGGCCTTCACATCCATCAGATCCTGCAGGGAGCCGGAGAAGTAATCGGGCTCTGTGAGGACGCTCACATTTCCCGCTCCCCGGCTCTGATACAGACGCGCCTGGTCTTCCGCTCTGGGCAGTTCGGCGATGTTCCCCCGGGAGGGACTGCTCCGCTTGACTTCGCAGATCAGCATGTTCTCCCGGTTGAAGGGGACCAGAGGGACATTGCGCTCAAGGGGGATCTCAAATCCCTCGCCGGCCCCCAGCCGCTTTACACGTTCAGCCCTCTTGTCGGCGATCTCCCGGCGGATGTCCCGGTCGGAAGCTCCGCTTTCTGAAAGGCTCATGCCTGTCTCTCCTTCTGAACTTTTCTCAGCCTGCGGACAAGATCCAGAACTCTGCCGTCCTCCAGGGCTTTTTTCGCCAGGGTATAGCCGTCGGCGATGCTGTCGGACTTGCCATAGACGAAGGAGGCGGCTCCCGCATTGAGGCAGCAGGCTTCTATACAGGCCTGATTCCCTTTGCCCTTCAGGATGGCGGCGGCCATACGGGCATTCTCATCCGCCGTGCCGCCGTTAAGATCATCTGTAACAAAGCCGCTCACTCCGGCCTCTCCGGGATTGAACTTGAAATCCTTCTCGATCCCGTTCTCATCAATAAAAAAGCAGCGGGTCGGGGCGGCGGGGGAGATCTCATCCAGGCCGTCATCGCTGTGGACGGTCATGACGCGGCGGACGCCCAGCAGCCGGGCCGCCCGGGCCATGACGGGACAGAGTGCGGGATCATACACGCCGATCAGCTGACATTCCGCCTCTGCGGGATTGGAGAGGGGGCCGACCAGGTTCATAATGGTCTTGATTCCCAGTTCCCGTCTTACCGGAGCGGCGTGGCGCATGGCTCCATGAAAGAGGGGGGCGAAGAGGAAGGAGAAGTTCATCTCGCCTATCATTGCCGCGGCCTGGGCGCTGTCGCTCTCCACCGGGATACTCAAGGCGCGGTAGAAGTCGGCGCTGCCGCTTTTGGAGCTGACCGAACGGTTGCCGTGCTTGGCCACGGGGATACCCATGGCCGCGGTGATCAGGGCGGAGAAGGAGGAGATGTTGAAGGTCCCCCGGCCGTCGCCGCCGGTCCCGCAGGTGTCTATGGTTTTCCCCGGTACAGCCACGGCCTGCTTCTTCTTTTTCAGGACACGGGCGCAGCCCGCTACTTCATGAGCTTTGATCCCCTTGGCGTTCAGAGTGACCAGGATGGATGCGATAAAGGCATCCGAGAGATTGCCCTCGGTCAGCTCGTCCATAAACTCTTCGGCTTCCTTCTCATCCAGATCCTGTCCGGCAATCAGTTTGTTCAATAGACCCTTCCTGTCCAGGGGTTCCCTCTTGTAGTGGAGGAAGTTCTTTAAGAGGGTATGGCCGTCCTCGCTGCCTATGGATTCGGGGTGAAACTGCACGCCTTCGATGATCTGAGACTTGTGGCGGACGCCCATGATCTCGCCGTCCGCCGAGCGGCTGGTGACTTCCAGGCATTCGGGAAGGCTTTCCGCCTCTGCCGCCAGGGAGTGGTAGCGGGTAAATCTGGCTTCTGCCTGCATATTGCGGAACAGGCCGTGTCCGTCATGCTTCATCACCTCCACCTTGCCGTGAACGATGTTCCTGGCGGAAACGATTGTACCGCCCAGGGCCTGGACAATGGTCTGATGACCCAGGCAGATCCCCAGGATGGGAACCTTGCCGGCGAAGTACTTCACCGCCTCCAGGCTGATCCCCGCGTCATCGGGGCGCCCGGGACCGGGAGAGATGATAATGCTGCTGGGATTCAGATGCGTCAGATCGTTGAGGGTAATCTTGTCATTACGGAAAACTCTGATCTCTTCGTCCGTCAGTTCCATCAGGTACTGGTGTACGTTGTATGTAAAGGAGTCGTAGTTGTCTATCAGGGCGATCATCTTATACCTCCACACCCGCGGCCAGTGCCATGGCCCGCATTTTTTCTTTGGTCTCCTCCAGCTCTCTTTCCGCCGTAGAGTCGTATACGATTCCTCCGCCGGCCTGGAGATAGAGAAACTCATCCTTCTTAAGGGCGCTTCTGATGGTGATACAGCTGTCGAAGCTGCCGTTGGCATCCATATACCCTACAAGACCCGCATAGAAGCCCCGGTTGATCTTTTCAAGACGGCTGACGGTCTCTATCGCCTGGATCTTGGGAGCCCCCGATACCGTACCCGCCGGGAAGGTGGCTCTCACCACATCACCGGCATTGACATCGTCTCTGAGCTTTCCCTTCACTTCCGAGACGATATGCATCACCTTGGAATAGCGTTCAATGGTCATCATTTCGACGATCTCCACAGAACCTGCTTCGCAGACTCTTCCCAGATCATTGCGGGCCAGATCCACCAGCATCAGATGTTCGGCCCGCTCTTTATCGTCGGATAACAGTTCCTTTTCCAGGGCTCTGTCCTCCTTCTCATTCCGGCCGCGCCGCCGTGTTCCCGCAATGGGGCGGATTATGGCTTCCCCGTGTTCCACTTTCACATGAACCTCGGGAGAAGCGCCGATAAGCTGATAGTCGCCGTAGTCCAGATAGATCTGATAGGGGGAGGGATTGGCGGAGCGCAAATTCCGGTAGGCGTCCATGGCGCTCTGGTCGGTATGGACGGTCAGCCGGCGGGAGGGAACCGCCTGAAGAAGGTTCCCCTTGATAATCTCATCCTTCAGGGCGTTTACATTTTCCATATAGGCTTTTTCACTCTCCGGATCGGGCAGGAGTGTTCCCTTGCTGTTCTTGTTCTGCTCGGTCAGATAGTTGAAGTTGTAATCGAAAATCCTGGACCGGACGGATTCCACGGCCTCTTCCAGATTGATTTCAAAGCCCGGATAGTTCAGGCCTATCAGGTTGATCTCATCCGTATAATGGTCGAAAACCAGGATCACATGGCCATAGATAAACGAGCCCAAAGGGAGCCCCAGTGTATCTTCCCTGTCGGGGAAGGAGATGTCGTCGCAGTAGGCGGCAAATTCAAAGGAGAGGAACCCTATCCCGCCTGCGGGTATGGGAAACTCCTCCTCCAGGGCCTCATGATGGCTCACCATCTTCTGCTGTATATGCAGGATATCCTCTCCCTTGTGGTTGATCCTCTCCTTTCCCTTGTCTGAGAGGCGGTAGACCACATCCTTCTCCTGAACGATGCGGAAGGCTTCATCCACCAGCAGGATGGAGTAGCGGGAATGGCCTCCCGAAAGAGAAGAGGACTCCAAAAGGCATTTGGCCTCCAGTTTTATGGCCAGTCCGCAGGGAGTGAACTTATCCCCGGGAAACTTGATTCGGCAGTATCTGTCTTGTAAATCCGGCATCCTGTATCCTCGATGTTTCTATAAATAGTAACGTTATTGTCAATAGAAACATACAAGATGCAGGATGTTTCTGTCAAGAGAAACAATGAAGAAATGATAAGAACAGAAAGATAAGGAGGAATAAAAAGGATGAGAATTACTGAATTATGGTCTCTTTGGGAGCGCCGCCGGCAGGAGATGGGGGAGTCCCGGTCCCTTTGGAGCCTTTGGACCCGCCTTTCGAACCGCCGGTCAGAACGTTCAGGAAGATGCCGAACACCGCACCGCAGAGTCCGCCCACGATATGGGACATCTGGGAAACATCGTCGCTGCTGAAGATATTGATAAACTCCTTGACCAGGTAAAGCCCCAGAACCGCCAGAAAGGAGACGGGGATCTCCTTCTTCTGTGAGTTGGCAAAGGAGGTGAGGAGGATCATCATAAAGGCGATACCGCTTCCTCCCAGAAGTTCGGTGGGAAAAAACAGGGCGTTCAGCAGACCGTTGATCAGAGTGGTGATGATCATCATCACAGCCAGCTTGCCCGAACCGTATCTCTCTTCAAGAACCGGCCCCAGCAGAAGGATAAAGGTCAGATTCTGAAGCAGATGGTCCCAGTTGGCATGACCGAAGCTGTGGGTCAGAAGACGGATATAGGCCGGAAAGTCATCCAGCTGAAAGGTCAGCGCTCCCTCGGCAGTAAAGACGCCCTGAACCATGCCGGGCACCAGATACTGATCGCAGAGCAGGATAAAGGTGCAGACCAGACCATAGGTCAGGGATACGGGGGCGTTGTACTTTAATCTCATTATAATGACTCTCCTAATCCCATTTTCGGCGTTCCGGATAATTACTTGAGAATCAGAGACACGGGACAGTGATCGCTGCCCAGAACATCCTGATGAATCAGGGAATCTTCAACTCTGTCCATAAAACTGTCATTGACGCACCAGTAGTCCAGACGCCATCCCACATTCCTCTCCCGGGCCTTCATGCGGTAGCTCCACCAGCTGTACTGTTCAGGCTCGGGATGAAAGACCCTGAAGGTATCCGTATAGCCGCCCGAAGTAAAGGCATCCATCCAGGCTCTCTCCTCGGGCAGGTAGCCCGCGTTCTTCTCATTGGCCTTGGGATGGGTCAGGTCGATGGGCTTGTGGGCTACATTGTAGTCTCCGCAGATGATCACGTTCCTGCCGGAAGCCACCAGTTCGTCCGCCTTCGCCTTCAGGGCGTTGTTGAATCCCAGTTTGTAGTCCAGACGCTTGCCTTCGCCCTGGGAGTTGGGAAAATAGCAGTTAAACAGGGTAAAGTCCTCAAACTCCGCCATCAGACAGCGACCCTCCGAATCGTACTCATCCAGACCCAGATTGCCCACGCTCAGGGGCTCTGTTTTTGAATAGAGAGCCGTCCCGCTGTAGCCCTTTCTCTCGGCGCTCTCAAAGTAAACATGATAACCCTCACGCTCTGTGAACTTCTCAGCCAGCTGCTCCCTCTGGGCCTTGGTCTCCTGCAGACACAGAATGTCCGGCTGTAGCTCATCCATCCACTCGAAGAGACCCTTGCCTTCGGCCGCTCTGATGCCGTTCACGTTAAAAGAGTATAGTTTCATCGTCAGTTTACCTCGCTGCTCATGATTCTAGGTACAGAGGAGTGAGTGGTCAAGGGCTTTCTATGGGGCATCCGGGCGGGGCCCGGACCGGGCTGTCCGCTGCAAGGGCCTGAACCGGGATGCTCTAAGCGGCTGCGTCGCCTTCGCCGGGCATCCCGGGCCCTTTTCACTCCCATCCCTTTGCCAGCCTGCTGAGGAACAGGTAGAATGAACTCATGCATACACTGCCTGCAGAGTTTTACCTGTACGATCCCGACAGCGCAGCCCGGAATCTCCTGGGAAAGATCCTGCTTCGCACTTTCCCCGATGGAAGCCTGGGGGCGGGACGGATCAGTGAGACCGAGGCCTACAGCCCCGACGATCCCGCCTCCCACAGCTATGGCGGAATCTCTGAGCGCAACCGGGTGATGTTCGGTCCTCCCGGCAGGGCCTATGTGTATCTGATCTACGGCATCCATCACTGCCTGAACGCGGTGACCGGCCTGGAGGGCGAGGGGAGTGCCGTGCTGATCAGGGGGATGGTGCCCATGACCGGGCTGGAACGCCTGCGGGAGAATCGCGGCGGGGCGGCTGATAATAAACTGTGCAACGGTCCCGGCAAACTCTGCCAGGCCCTGGAGATCGATCGCGGACTGGACGGCCATGACCTGGCTCTGACCCCACTTCAGATTCTGGATGACCGATTCTCATTCGGGGATGATCTGATTGAAGTCACTCCGCGCATAGGAATTACCAGAGCGGCAGCGCATCTGAGGCGTTATGTAATAAGAAAATCAGTCGGGAAGGATCTCCCGGAGATCAAGCTTCAGTCCCTCCAGGACTGAGCTATTCAGCAGGCCTTCTTTTTCAATAACCTGGGGATCTCCATACTTCCCATTCTCACCAAGTTTATAGATATGAGCATAATCAAGGGCAGAATCGAGTATCCAGTACTCCCTGACGCCGCTTCGCTCATAGAGATTGAACTTCTCATTCAGGTCTTTCTTGGATGTGTAGGGGGAGAGGATCTCAACGCAGATATCCGGAGCCCCCTTGCAGCCGTTGCTCTCCAGCTTATCAGGATCACAGACTACGATCAGGTCGGGCTGGACAATGGTGTCTACCTCATTCCCATCCTGACCGGAGTAGGCCGCAAAGAAGACATCTACGGGAGCATAGAAAGGTTCACACTCCTTGCCTACAAGATAGTTATCAATTCGGGTACCGAGTTTCCTCAGCATCCTCTGATGCCGGACCGACGGCGCCGGGGACATATTCCAGGCCACTCCATCGATCAGTTCCCAGCGCTCGTCCTCGGGCCAAGTCCTGTAATCGGCATATGTAAAGTGTTCGTCCGTTTTTCTCATGGGCAGGGCCATTTTCTTCATACCTCCATTATATCCGGGATCTCTCTCTTTAACAGACAAATTGGAACCGGAGCTTCAAAGTCCCTCACTTTTTCCAATAGAATTAAAACTTATCCTTGACCATATCAAACGCTGCCGATACTATTACTGCAATGAACAAGCGTACAGATCTGTTACAGTACAGAACTCTCAACGCAGCGGCAGCCGCGGCCCCCAGGATGGGAATCGCCGGCTGACGCAGAATCAACACGTCAACAACGCCGCGGTTTCCCAAAGGGACCGCGGCTTTTTTTTCCTTGAAAAAATCAACCGCATCCCTTTAGACTTCGCAGCGTAGGAAGGAGAAAAACATGCGCAGAAACATCGTCTGGGAGGGAGCCGATCAGCTCCACTATGAGATCCGTGAGATCGTCGGGGTGGCCCGCAAGCTGCAGGAGATGGGGATCGATGTGATCTATGAAAACATCGGAGACCCCGTACAGAAGGGTGAGGAGATCGCTCCCTGGATACGGGAAGTCATCACCGACCTGAGCTCTCAGAGCTTCAGCTACGCCTATACCGCCACCGAGGGTGACCGGAAGACCCGGGCCTATCTGGCGGACTCCGTCAACGGACGGGGCGGCTGTCAGATCACTTCAGAAGACATCCTCTTCTTCAACGGCCTGGGAGATGCGGTCTCCACGGTATTTGCCTTCCTGAAGCGGGAAGCCCGGGTGATTGGACCTTCACCGGCCTATTCCACACTCAGTTCCGCCGAAGCGGCTCACTCGGGATACGCTCATACCACCTATAAACTGGACCCCGAGAACAACTGGATGCCCGATCTGGATGACCTGGAAAACAAGGTAAAGTACAACGACTCCATCGCCGGTATTCTTTTGATCAATCCGGATAACCCGACAGGTGCGGTCTATCCTCCCGAGATCCTTGAGAAGATGGTGGATATCGCCCGGCGCTATGATCTATTCGTTATCTGCGATGAGACCTACGCTCACATCGTCTACAACGGGGGGGAGACCTGTCACCTGAGCAAGGTAATCGGGGAAGTCCCGGGAATCGCCATGAGGAGCATCAGCAAGGAGTATCCCTGGCCCGGCGGCCGCTGCGGATGGCTTGAGGTGTTCAACCGCAGCCGGGACGCCAACTTCGACCGTTTTATTCGCTGTCTTGTGGACGCCAAACGTCTGGAGGTCTGTTCCACAACCCTGCCTCAGCTTTCCATACCCATCATCTACGGCGACCCCCGCTATCAGGAGCATCTGGACCGCCGGGCCGCCATGTTCGGTGAGCGGGCGCGGGAAGCCGTTGAAATCCTCAATCGGGTGGAGGGCGTCCGGGTGAATCTGCCCAAAGGCGCCTTCTATCTCACCGTCCTGCTGGAGCCCTCCCATATCGCGAAGTTCAAGAATCTTCCCATGAAGAGCGAGGTGGCCACCTATCTGGAATCCATTCTGGAAAATGCTCCCATGGACAAGAGGCTGGTCTACAACCTTCTGGGGGCCGTGGGGATCTGCACCGTACCCTTGAGCGGTTTCTGCACAGATCTACCCGGTTTCAGGTGTACCCTTCTGGAGAACGACGATAAAAAGCGGCGGGAGATCTGGGAAACCCTGGCGGACGCCCTGAACCGGATGCTGAACTAGACTTGTCTCCGTCCGGCTCCGTCCGGGCGGGGATAACGCTGCGGGATAAAAGTTCTGCTTCTTATCATGGGGAATTGGAATTCTCTATAGCTTTGATCTACAATAAACCCCGTAAACATTGAATGTACTTTAGGAGTCTGAATAAATGAAAAGATATCTGTTGCTTTCAAGCTTTATCCTCCTGGCGGCCGCAGCCCTTTCCGCCGACGGTTTTGACTATCAGGTGGGGGTGGGGTACAGCACCCACTTTATGGCCGAGGAGGAGGCCGATCCCAATGCCTTTCCCCTGGGATTCGCTCTGTTCGGCGGATTCGGATACGCCGTCACTCCCAATTTCTCAGCGGGATTCGAGTATGAGTTCAGCCAGGTCTGGGCGGTGGAAGAAATGGCCGACGACAGGACCCTGAAAATTCAGGAGCATCTGCCCAAGGCCTATGCCCGCTTCTACTCCTATAACGATTTCACCATGACCGCCTTTCTGGGGCCCGATATTCTCGTATACAGGGCGGGAGAGGAGAACATCGAGACGGACATGGGCTTTGCCATGGGTATGCGTCTGGGAGTCGGCATGGGTTACGGACAGTACACCGTCGTCTTAACCGAGGGCCGGGTCGACCACAGACTCGGTTTCGGTATGGCCTTCAGCGATCTGTGGGTGGGTGATACAAGTCCCAGCAAGTATACCAACAGAAAAGATCTCTGATCTTCATAGTCCGGTAAGGGTAGGGGGAGATGGAGCATCCTGATCTTTTCAGGTTTTTTTCGCGATCTCCCGGCCCTGCGGCAGGCCCTTGAAGCCCGGGGGCCTGTCTCCGTAAAGTGCAGGGCCGTCTGGTAATAAAGTGAAAATCAGAGAGAGATGGTTTTGGCGATAACGCCGTCTACTTTGTTCAGACTCACCAGAAACCCCTGTAAGACACTCTCTTCGGCTTCCACCTGAAGTATGATCAGTCCCGAGGGTGAACAGGCCTCAGAAGGCAGATCGTGGAGCCCCAGGCGCACCTTGATGTTGCAGCCGAACTCGGTGAGTATCCCCTGAACCTTCGCGGCCGTATCCTCTCTATGGCCGACTTTTATGGCAACCAGCTGATATTCCATAAACAGCACTCCTTGGTTAAACTTTTTTATAAGACTAGTTTTGTACAGGATCAAATGCAAACCGGCTTCTGCAATAAATCGCTGATTTGATTTTAGTCGGTTCTTCTGTCTATAATATCAGCCATGTCTGAAATGAAAGTTATGTTTGTCTGTCTCGGCAATATCTGCCGCTCCCCTCTGGCTCATGCGGTTTTCGAAACCATGGTCGGTGATCTGGGGCTGGATATAGAAACGGAATCCTGCGGGATGGGAGCCTGGCATGTGGGCGAGCCCGCCGACTCCCGAATGAGAAGCTGCGCCGCAGAGCACGGTGTGAATATCAATCACTACGCCCGGAGGTTTTCGCCTTCCGATCTGGACGACTATGATCTGATCATCCCCATGGACAAGGGAAATCTCAAGGATTTGAAGCGTTACGCCCGGCCTGAGCATCTGGAAAAGATCCATTTGATGCGGGAGTGGGATCCCGAGGGCGGGACGGAGGTGCCCGATCCCTGGTACGGCGGCCCCGACGGCTTTGAGACGGTCTATGAGATCGTTGAGCGCAGCTGCGCCGTACTGGTGGACGAACTGAAGGAGACGCTCTCCTGATGACCTGGTGCGACTCCCTGAACTCCGCCCTGGAATCCTTCGCCGGCAGCGGCGTCAGGCCGGCTGGCGAGAGAGGAGTCGGCGGCGGCTGCATCAGCAGTACGGGAGTCATGACCCTTTCCAGTGGGCAGAAGGTCTTTATCAAAAGGAATTCCGCCGCCGGAGCGGATATGTTCCGTCAGGAGGCGGCGGGCCTTGAGGCTCTGGCCGCAGTGGCCGGAGCTCCCCGGATTCCCGAGCTCTATGCGGGCGGTACGGACGGTCCCTTTGCCTTTCTGATTATGGAGTATCTGGATTCCTCTTCCCGGCGTGATGATTTCTGGGAGGATTTCGGCCGTTCCCTGGCGGCCCTTCACAGGGAGGGACGCCGCGGCGAATGCGGTTTTGCCCAGGACAACTACATCGGTGCCAGCCCTCAGCCCAATACCCCCGTCGGGGAGTGGATAGAGTTCTTCCGGATCCGGCGCCTGGAGTTTCAGCTCAAGATGGCCCGGGACAGGGGAGAAGCGGATGCGTCTATGAGCCGTCTCGTCACAAAGGTCATGGACAGGCTGGACCGTTATCTCGTCCCCTGTGATCCCGGCGGCGCCAGTCTGCTGCACGGCGACCTCTGGTCGGGCAATTATCTGTGCGGACCGGGGGGCAGGGCCTGCATCATCGATCCCGCCGTATACTACGGTCACAGGGAGGCCGATCTGGCCATGACCGAACTTTTCGGAGGCTATGACAGATCCTTCTACAGGGCCTATAACGAGGCCTGGCCTCTGGAGCCGGGTTACAGGGACAGATGCGATCTTTATAACCTCTACCATATGCTGAACCATCTGAACCTTTTCGGCGGCTCCTACGCCGGCTCGGTTCTTTCCATAGCCCGCCGCTACGGCGGCTGATAATTATATTCCATGTAAAATATTTCATATAAGAGGAGTACTGCAAATGACAGAAATGCTGCAAACCGGGGACTGGATCATCCTGGCTCTCTGCGTCACCACCATAGGTCTCAACAAGGCGGGGCTGAGGGGCGTGAATATCATCGTTATCCCCATCTTCGTCTCCTACTTCGGGGGGACCCGGTCGGCCTCAACCGTTCTGCCTCTTCTGATTCTGGGTGATTTGATCTCGGTTTATTACTATAGAAAGAACATCGAATGGTCTTACCTGAAACGGCTTCTTCCCTCCACATTGCTGGGGCTGGCCGCCGGAATGGTACTGGGAAAGATGGTCCCCGACCGCGCTTTCATCCTGGTTATGGCCAGTTTCATTACGGTATGCCTGATTCTGATGCTCTACAAGGAGTTCGGTCCCCGTGACCTGAGTCTTCCCGATCATCCCCTGGCCCATGGCACCGCAGGTTTCGCCGGTGGATTTTCCACCATGGTCGGTAATGCCGCAGGCCCCATCATGTCCCTTTATCTGCTCTCCATGAATCTGCCGAAAACCATCTTTATCGGCACCGGGGCCGTCTTTTTTATGGTTGTAAATCTGCTCAAGATCCCGGTTCACACCATGGTGTGGGGCTCCATGACCCGGGAGACTCTGAAGGTCTCACTTATCCTCTCTCCCTTTGTATTTATCGGTCTGGGAGTGGGCTTCAGAGTGGTCAAACATATTCCCGAAAGGCCCTTCCGGCTGTTTATCATTATCGGGACCCTGATCGGTACGGTGAAGATGATTCTGGGCTGAGAGTCCGGCCTTAAAAAAAATCCCCCTCAGCCTTGAGGGGGACAGATCTTTCTTCGGTGCAACAGAATCAGTACTTCTTCCAGAACCGGGGAATAAAGAGCACCATTACGGTGTAGATTTCCAGTCTTCCCATCATCATGGCCAGAGAAAGGAACCACTTGATGGCGGGCTGGAAGAAGTGATAGTTGCATGTGGGGCCCACCATGTTGAATCCGGGACCGATGTTTCCCACCGTAACAAGGGCGGTGGAGAAAGAGGTCAGGATGTCGTACCCTCCGGCGGCCACTACGGTGGTGGTCACCAGCAGGCTGAACATGTAGAGGAAGACGAATCCGGTGATGACCGAGATAATATCCTTGCGGACAACCATCTTGTTCAGCCGGATATGCATGACTGCCCGGGGGTAGATCAGTCTTTTCAGTTCTCTCATGGAGAGTTTGAACAGGGTGACCACCCGGACCACCTTGATTCCCCCTCCCGTGGAACCGGCGCATCCGCCTATGAACATGGTCAGAAAGAGGATGATCTTGGAGTATTCGGGCCACAGATCGAAGTCGGTGGTGGCGTATCCCGTGGTGGTCAGTATGGAGGCCACCTGAAAGGCGGCGTACTGCAGGCTGGTAAAAAAACCTTCGAAGACGCCGTTGTTCATCAGAGAAAAGGTGATGGCCAGAGACGCCATACCGAATATGGCCAGATAGGCCTTCATCTCCGAATCCACCAGAGTGTCTTTGATACGGCCCGTGATCATCTTGAAGTAGAGGGCGAAGTTCATACCGGCCATCACCATGAAAATTGTGATAACCCAGTGAATATAGGCCGAGTCGTAGAAGCCCACGCTGCTGTTTTTGGGTGAAAAACCACCGGTGGCCATGGTTCCGAAGGTATGAGTCAGAGCATCGAAGAGGTTCATCCCTCCGAACATCAGAAGGACCGTCTCCAGAATCGTCAGACCCAGGTAGATAAACCACAGATACTTGGCCGTATGGGTAATCTTGGGAGTAATCTTGTCCACCGAAGGCCCGGGGGCCTCTGCTTTCAGGAGCTGCATGCCCCCGATACCCAGAAGAGGAAAGACCGCTACGGTCAGTACAACGATACCCATTCCGCCCAGCCAGTGGGTCAGACTCCTCCAGAACAGGATGGAGTAGGGCAGCCCCTCTATGGCCGTGAGAATGGAGGCTCCCGTAGTGGTAAAGCCGCTCATGGTCTCGAAGTAGGCGTCCGTATAGCTGGGGATAGCGCCTGACAGGTAAAAGGGCAGGGCTCCCAGCGCCGAGGCTGAGATCCAGCCCAGACTCACCAGCATAAAGCCGTCACGGGGGCTCATGACCCTGTCCCTGTTGCTTCGAGTCAGGGCGTAGATAACGAGAGCAAGGGGGAGAAAACAGAGAATGGGCAGCAGAAAGGCACTCAGGCTGTCCATCTCATGGTAGAATGCGGCAATCCCTGCAGGGATCAGCATAAAAAGGCTGATAATCAAAAGAAGAATGGTCAGCACATGGAGAATCAGTTTTATTTTCATAAGGCTTAACCCGATATGATCTTTTCGATGCGGGGGACCGATTCCCGTTCCAGAATCAGAACCACATAGTCTCCACTCTCTATGACCGTATCTCCATGGGGAATCATCTCCTGCCCGTTATGGGACATAAAGATAACAAGAGAGTTCTCCGGCAG
The DNA here is from genome assembly GCA_963556075.3 of Oceanispirochaeta sp. Taxonomy (GTDB): domain Bacteria; phylum Spirochaetota; class Spirochaetia; order DSM-2461; family DSM-2461; genus Oceanispirochaeta. The sequence goes on from CAUVYB020000002.1 coordinate 3,410,108, forward strand.
TTTAAGTTCGTTGATTTTGGAACCGGCGATGGGTGAGCTCTCCTCAATCTGGAACTCCACCACCTCAAGCTTCCCTCCCGACAGGGCGTGTACGTTTTTGATATTGCCCTTGCGGATAACCTTCAGGATAGAGTTGACCACCGTGTCGTTCAGACAAACCGTCATATCCACATTGAGATTGTGGGCCATGGTGCGGTAGCCGTTGCGGATTACCAGGGCCATGGATTTGGGAACTCCCAGAGTTTTGGCGTAGATCCCGGTGATGATATTCAGTTCCTGATTGTTGGTGGCGGTAATCAGAAGATCCGTTTCCGCCAGATGCTCTTCATCGTTGAAACTGTCGTCTGTAACATCCGCATGGGTGATCAGGGCGCCGGGAAAGCGCTCGGCCAGTTCCTTGCAGCGATCGTAGTTCTTTTCGATAATCTGAAGATTCTTTTTCTGCTGTTTCTTGCCGAAAAGGCGTCCCAGTCTGGTATTTCCCAGGATGCCGCCGTTCTCTTTCTGACCAAGAAGCTCGTCTGCCACATAGGCGCTGATATGACCGCCGCCCACCAGGGTTATGCGGTTCAGTTCGGTTTTATTGAGATCTTCCAGCTTAAAAATGGTCTCAAACCCTTTTTCTGAAGAGATGATATAAAGTTCGTCTCCCTCGTTGATCACCGTATCCCCTGTGGGGATGATGTAGTTCTCATCTCTCATGACGGCGGCGATCAAAAAGGCAAAGTCCATGCTCTGACGCAGAGACTTCAGACTCTGGCCGATAAATACGGAATCCTTGCGGATGCTCAGGTTCCTCATTTGAAGATCGGAGTTCTCGAAAAGCATGATATCGCTTCGGGCTCCGTGACTGATAGCGTAGCTTATGATTTTGGCCGCTTCAATTTCCGGGTTTATAACGAAATCTATACCCAGAAAGGAGTTGGAAATCATCTTTGTTCTTGAATAGTCCAGGTTTCTTACCCTGGCAATGGTAACGACGCTGTTGAATTCTGCAGAGACGAGACCGCATGCAATCAGGTTGGTTTCATCGCTGGCAGTAACACTGACGAAGATGTCCGCCTTCTGGATTCCCGCTTTGCTCAGTCCCTCCATACTGTTGCCTTCATCGTTAATGACGAGACAGTCGAGCTTGTTAGCGGCATCTCTGGCTTTGTCAGAGTCTCTTTCAATAAGAGCCACGTCCTTCTTTTCCAGTATCAATTGCCTGGCCAGCTGCAGTCCTACGCGGCCGGCACCTAATATTACAATGTACATAACGAACATGAGGATACTCGTATTGTCCGACCTTTGTCAATTTAATTGAAAATAATTGAAACAGCGTTTCATAAATGTTTTTGCTCTCAATCATTTGAAAACAATTGCTCAGGGCCTATAATACTCTTATAATTAAGACGTATTTCACAAGGAGATCCAGCCTATTATGAAAGACAAAATGAAAACCTTTGTGATCGATACCAACGTTCTGATTCACCGCCCCGACGCCATCCTTTCCTTCAAAGACAGTGAAGTTGTCATTCCCATCTGGGTTCTTGAAGAACTGGACAAACTGAAAGGGGAGCACGAAGGACGGGGCCGCAGCGCCCGGGCGGCCATTCGCTTTTTGAACGATGTGAGCCGGCACGGCAATCTGCAGCAGGGCGTCAAGCTGGAATCCGGCGGGGTTCTGAAGGTGGAACTGGAGTACGACCGCTCCGTTGAGGAATCCTTGAGTTCCTCCAAGATGGACAACAAGATTATTCTCTGTGCCAAGTATCTGCAGCGCAGCAGCCTTCACAGGAACAGTCCCGATGTGTTTTTCGTCTCCAAGGATATCAATGCCAGGATCAAGGCCATCTCCATCGGCATCAAAGCCGTAGACTATGAAAAGCACAAGGTCAATATCAAATACCTTTACGACGGTTACAGAGAGCTTCAGATTGACAAGGCCACCATGGAGGCTCTCCGGGAGAACGGAGAAGTCCCCATGCCCGATGTATCGGTCTATCCCAACCAGTATCTCATCCTCAAGGAGAATCTGGAGGACAAGGCCTTTCTGATCGCCCGCTGCGACGGCCCCGCCGGGAAACTCCGTCTTCTGGATCCGGCCATGGATCCCATACTGGGCATCAGACCCCTCAATCCCCAGCAGCGCATCGCCTTTGATCTTCTGCTCAATGACGATATCAAACTGGTGACCCTGATCGGCAAGGCGGGAACGGGCAAGACCCTGCTCTCACTGGCCGCAGGTCTGCAGAATACCATGGAAGAGAAAAACTACACCCGTGTGCTGTTAAGCCGGCCCGTCATTCCCATGGGCAAGGACATCGGATACCTGCCGGGTGCCAAGAATCAGAAGATGAGCCACTGGATGCAGCCTTTGTTCGACAATCTGGAGTACATCATCGATGTGGCCCACAAGCAGAATCTCAAGAGTATCGATCAGGTCCTGAACAATAAAATTATTGAAATAGAGGCCCTGACCTATATCAGAGGCCGCTCTCTGCCCAAACAGTACATTATCATCGACGAGGCCCAGAACCTCAGCCCCCATGAGGTAAAAACCATCGTCAGCCGGGCGGGAGAGGGGACCAAGGTGGTGATCACCGGCGATCCCCATCAGATTGATAATCCCTATCTGGACGCCGAGTCCAACGGCCTGACATGCCTGGTCGAGGCCTTCCGGGATGTGGATATCGCAGGGCACGTCACTCTGGGACACTCCGAAAGAAGTCCCCTGGCCGAGCTGGCCTCGGAGCTGCTGTAAGATGGCTGAGTATTCAAGAAAAGTGATGAGTGAGCTCATCCGTCTCCGAAAGCAGGCCTTCAAGGCGGCTCAGGACCAGGAGCTGGACAATCTGGCTAAGGAGTTTGAGCGCTGGCAAAAGAAAAGGATCAGTTCCGATACTCTGGAAAAGGCGATAGACGGCCACAAGGGTTTCAAGAAGGAGATGCTTGAAAAGCTCTACCGTGAGGATGGAGATCCGGGCATTCCTGTGGCCGATGCTCTGATGCGCGGTATCCTCAGGAAAGAAGATTTATCAAAGGAAGCTTATAAATCTATTGAGATTTTAATCGATCTGGTTAATATTTAAATTCAGAGGGATACAAAAAGTTTCGTTCTTCGGGAAGCCGTTTTTGCATTCATTCCTCCCTCGAAGGAGCGTCTATGGACGAGGTTAAATTCTGTTCTTATTGCGGTAAGCTGACCAGCTCCTGCTATAACTTCTGTCCCTGGTGCGGAAAAAGTCTGCAGATGAAGACCGACTTAAGCAGCGTTCTGAACAAATCCATGGATAAACTGGAAAAGATTCAGCTGGAGGAGAGGCTCAGCGAGCTGGAGAAGCTGGAAAGCTGTCTGGAGCACCTGGAAGAGGAGATTGACGCGTTTCTCTCCAAAACCTCATCCTGAAGTCCCGGGCCTCCTGAGGAAATCTTATCATCTTATTCCTTCCTTCTTCCGATAATTAAGATCATATGCAGCGCAAGATACTCTCTTTATTTATAATTTTTCTCTCAGTCTTCTCTCTCTGGGGACAGAGCCGGAAAATAGAGTTTGATTCCCCCGATATCAACGACAGGGGAGAGATTCTCCTGAGAGCCCACTATCCCTCTCTTTCGACCGGCAGATACAGCACACTGATCAGAGGTTCCGCCCAGACCCTGAGGTCCGAGGCCCTGACCCTTTATCCGGAGCAGAGCTGGTACTTTCCCGCCAGGAACGAGTACATGATCTACAACGCCTTCGGCTGTTTCAGCTTTGATCTGAGCGGAGGCATATGGAAGGAAAACGACTTCGTTCCCTCTTTTTCGGGGGGCAGCCCTCTGTCTCTCCTCACACGCCTTCCTCTGGAAATGAGCCCCGACGGCCGTTACGCTCTGTTCGTCTATGAGATGGAGAATGGAAAGTCGGCACTCAGGCTATTCGACAGGGACAGACGCGTTGTTCTGACCGTTAGCTCCGGCCTGGAACGGGACTACTCCCTTCCCATGGCTAAATGGTCCCCCGACTCCCGTTATTTTATCTACAGAAGGGGGAGGGATCTCTACTACTTTTCCATGGATCAGTATCTGTCTGACCGTATTCCTGCTGAAAATTTCAGGAAAACGGGATTCCGGGATATCCGTTCGGCCGTATGGAGCTCCTCTAACTACCTGTATGTGATCAGGGAGCGCTCCCTTTACAGAATCCACAGTTCCGAGTTTTTTGCCCGCTCCTTCTATTCCGATCCCTTCAGAAGCGGGAGTGTCTGGGCCCGGCTCCCCCTGGCCTTCGAACCCGCCTTTGATCGCTATTCCATCGACGGCGAGGGGAAAAAAATCTTCCTTTTGAAGAACAGCCGGGAGGGAATGGTGATTCCTCTGGCTTCGGAGTCCATGATGCAGGCTCCCGTGCTCTATCTGAGCGCCGACTCTTCCGTGACAGACTCTCACTGGACTCCGGAGGGTTCTCTTCTGCTGCTGATAAGCGGCGGAAAGGAAAAGGACCGTCTTATGCTCTACGACGGGAAGGCCGGCAGCTCTTTCAGGGAGCTGGTCCGCGGAGATCTGAAAGGCCTTGAACACGAGGCGGCAGGCGGACGATTCGCCCTGATTCGGGACAATTCTGTTGAAATACACCTGGGTACGGAGAATCACGATGCTGATCTGGTCATCCCTTTTACAGGGGGGCTCAACTTTTTCTGGACCCGTGACGGCTATGTCTGCAGCGGTGCAGAGCGGAGCGTTCTCTTTGCTTCCAACGGCACAGAGAGGCAGACGATCTCCTTAAGCCGCTGCGATGCCTCAGGCTTTTCTCCGGCCGGAGATCTTCTGGTCAGGAGCGCCGGGAACTGGTATAAGTACAACGAAGCTCTCAGCTGGTCCCTCCTGGGCCGGGAGGCGGAGCTGCGGCCCGCCAGACTGAACGCGGGAGACTACAGAATTTATCAGGAGAAATTGACGGGCAGTTCCTACGATACGACCCTCAAGGTCAGGATAAACAGCGGTTTCAGCACCAATGATTTCATTCGCCTGCCCCGGCTGCTCCCCGATCTTCAGGAGAAGGAGGTCGTCCGGAAGAGCCATCCCTGGTATTTTGACCATGGAACCAGAAGCGAGGGCCGGGCTGTGACCCTGGTATTCAACGGTATCGATCATGCCGAGGGGACGGCCGAAGTCCTGGAAGTCCTGGAAAACTACGGCATCAAAGCCACGTTTTTTCTGAACGGCAACTTCATCCATGCCAATCCCTATCTGACAAAGCGGCTTTCCCGTTCCGCCCATACGGTGGGTTCTCTTTTTTCCACATGGTTCGATATGTCCGATCCCTCCTACAGGATCGATACGGAGTTTCTCAAAAAGGGACTGGCCAGAAATGAGGACGACTACTTTATCGCCACAGGAAAGGAGATGTCCCTGCTCTGGCACACCCCCTACTACTATCTTGATGAGGATGTTCTGGATGTCTCCTCGGCTCTGCAGTATGTTTATATAGGGACCGACCTGCCTCATGATGACCGTCCCGAGTACATTCCCCATGGCAGGGGAGGCTATGATGCCCTGGAGGAGGCCAACGCTCTGCTCAAGCGGGTGAAGCCGGGCAGTATCATCACCCTGACCCTGGGAAGAGGCGACGTCCAGGATGAGTATCTGTTCTCCCTGCTTCCCTACGTCATAGACGAACTGCTCAGGCAGGGATACGAATTTATTGACCTGAAGGGAATGATGAATGCGGGTGGTTTTTAAAATCGGACAGGAAGCGGGACGAAGAGATGAAATCGGCCGTTCGGCACCTTGAATTTAATGGGGATGAGTTATAGCGTGTTCAGACATGCTCTGTGCCGGGAACTCTTCGAATAGAGTGAAGAACGGCCTTTCAGGGATGAAAAAAAATTATTTTAAAAAAATATTTGAGCTAAAGAACCTTATTGCCGAGAATAGAAAGAAGATAATTGGGAGGGTTTGCCCTGCATGAAGAATAATCCGTTAAATGCTTACCGCCAGACCAGAGTAAAAACAGCCAGTCAGGGACGTTTGATCGTTATGCTTTATGAGGAGGCCGTCAAACAGCTGGACATTGCTCTGGATGAGATGAAAAAGCCCCGGAAGAAGCTGGACAAGGTTCACAACAGCATCGTCAAGACCCAGGATATCATCACCGAGCTGATGGCTTCCCTGGATTTCGAGAAGGGCGGTGATATCGCCCAGAATCTCTATAATCTGTATATGTTTTTCAACCAGCAGCTGCTTGACGCCAATATGAACAAGGAATCTTCTGCTCTGCAGGATGTCCGGAATATGATGGCCGAACTCAGAGACGCCTGGTCATCCATCGAGGGGCAGAGTGCCTCCGGTGCCGCATCGGTAGGTGTGAATATCGCCGGCTGACTATGGGCGCCGCTCCCTGGTTCAAAAATATGGTCGGAAACATCGTTTCCGGCTATGACTCTTATAACTCTCTTCTGAAACAGATCAATACACTCTGTAATACTCCTCTTAAAGCAGGACTGCAGCCTTTTCTCCCTGAAGAGAGAAAGCGCAGCCGCAAGCTGATTCAATCGGAAAAGATACTGGCCCGATGGCTGAAGGACGCTCCCGAACTGGCAGGGGAGGCCGCCGATGAACTGGCCCTTCTGCAAAAGAAAAGACAGGAGTGCCGCATTTTGCGCAATGAGGGTAGCCGCGTCCTGAAAAGCGGATTATCCTTACTGGAAAAGGAGGGCCGGATGGTGAACAATCCGACCCTTCGGAAATCCAGAGCAAAGGAAGCGGCCCCCCGGCTGATTGACATTAAATTATGAAAGACCCCCTCTATCTTCTGGACGGATACGGCCTGATCTACAGATCCTACTTCGGCTTTATCCGCTCCCCCCTAAGAAACCCCGAAGGGAGAAATATCTCCGCCGCTTTCGGTTTTTTCAGATCCCTTCTGAATATGCTGAGCAGGCGCGACACTCGCAATCTCGTAGTCCTGATGGACTCCAAAACCAAGACCTTCCGTCATGAGATGTATCCCGAATACAAGGCCACCCGGGACAAGACGCCCGATGACCTTTTCGAGCAGATCCCTCTGATTGAGGAGCTTCTGACGCTGATGGGATTCACCGTTCTGAGGGTGGACGGTTTTGAGGCGGATGATCTTATGGGAACCCTGGCCGTTCAGGCTAAAAAAGAGGGGCGGCCCTGCTACATCATCTCCGGTGATAAGGACCTGCTTCAGTTTACAGACCAGGGCATTGGCATCCTGAAGCCTGTAAAAAGCGATTTTGAAGAACTGGACCGGGAAGGGGTCTTCGAAGACCGGGGCGTATGGCCCGAGCAGATCGTGGACTATCTGGCTCTTGTGGGCGATACGGCGGACAATGTTCCCGGTGTGGCGGGTATCGGTCCCAAAACAGCGGCCAGGCTTCTTCAGACCTACGGCACCCTGGAGGGGATCTACGAGCATCTCGACGAGATCAAGAGCAAGAGCCAGAAGGAAAAGCTGGAGAAAGACAGAGAGAACGCCTTCTTCAGCAAGGAACTGGTAATCATCAAAACCGATGTCCCCCTGCCCGATGACTTTGATCCCGACTCTCTGACTATCAGCAATTTCAACTCCGAAGAGGCGGCCCGCCTTTTTATCAAAGAGGGAATGCCCTCACTGGCTAAGGAAATCTGTCCTGATCTGGATGCCTCCTCAGCCGCCGCATCCTCCGACGGCCGTGGTTCCGCCGGAGCCGATGAGATTCCTGCCACGGCAAAAGGGAGTTACAAGGCCGTTCTCAGCGAGGATGATCTGAACGCATGGATTCAGAAGATAAAAGAGAAGAAGATGGTTTCCCTCGATACGGAGACCGATAATCTGGATCCCATGCGGGCCCATCCTGTCGGAATCTGCCTTTCCGTAGGAGATGAGGAGGCCTGTTACATCCCCCTGAGGGCCCCGGAGGCTTCATGTCTGGACGAGGATCTGGTCAGGGACGCTCTGAGACCCGTTCTGGAGGACCCCTCGGTCAAGATCATCGGGCAGAATATCAAGTACGACTACAAGGTGCTTTCCCGGTGGGGCCTTACCCTCGCCAACCTGTCTTTCGATACCATGATCGCCGCCTGGATGATCGACGCCGGTTCTCCTGTCAATATGGACTTTCTGGCCGAGCGCTATCTCAAATATACTACGGTCCACTTCAAGGATATCGTTCCCAAAGGCGGTCTCTTCTCCGACGTGCCTCTGGAACAGGCGGTTGACTATGCCGCCGAAGATGCGGACATCACCTGGCGACTCTATGAAGTTCTTAAGGACAGGCTCGAGGAAGAGAAGCTCAGCGATCTGTTCAAGGATCTGGAGATGCCCCTGGTGCGGATTTTTGCAGAGATGGAGATCCGCGGTATTCTTCTCAACAGGGAAGATATGGTGGAGTACGGCCGGGAGCTGGAGACGGCCCTGACCGGTCTGAAGCAGGAGATCTACGACCTCTGCGGCAGGGAGTTCAATATCAACTCCACCAAGCAGCTTCAGGAAGTGCTCTTTACAGACCGCAAACTCACCCCCGTCAAGAAGACCAAGAGCGGCTATTCCACCGACACCTCGGTGCTGACTCAGCTGGCCGAAGAGGATCCGGTCCCCGAGAAGATCCTGGTTCACCGGGCCCTGGCCAAGCTCAAGTCTACCTATGTGGACACCCTGCCGGAGCTTATCCATCCCGAGACCGGACGCATTCATACCTCCTTTGTTCAGACCGGGACGGCCACGGGTCGGATCGCCAGCCGCGATCCCAACCTGCAGAACATCCCTGTTCGTGACGAGAACGGCCGCCGCATCCGCCGGGCCTTCCACCCCGAACCGGGGCATATTTTTATCTCTGCGGACTACTCCCAGATCGAGCTGGTGGTGCTGGCCCATCTCTCCGGAGATCCGGGACTGAAAGAGGCTTTTTTAAGCGGAGAGGATGTGCATGCCAAAACCGCTTCCACCATCTTCAAGTGTCCCCTGAACGAGGTGACTCCCGCCCAGAGACGCATTGCCAAGACCATCAACTTCGGCGTTATGTACGGCATGAGCCCTTTTCGTCTTTCCAACGAACTGAAGATCTCCCGCGGCGAGGCCGCGGGCTTTATCGACACCTACTTCGAAGAGTATTCGGGGATCAAAGCTTTTGTGGACGACACTGTGGCCCTGGCCGAGAAGGAGGGGGGCGTCCATACCATCCTGGGCCGTTTCCGTCCGGTCAGAGAGATCAACAGCAGGAACAAGATGGAGAAAAGCGCGGCGACCCGTATCGCCGTGAATACCCGTATTCAGGGTTCAGCCGCGGATATCGTCAAACGGGCCATGCTGGGCATAGACTGGGCTCTGGAGCAGAAAGGGCTGAAGTCCCGGGTTCTTCTGCAGGTCCATGACGAGATCATTCTGGAAGTGCCGGAAAATGAAATCGATGAGTGCTCCTTCCTCCTGGAAAAGGTTATGGAGGGCGCCTGGGTGATGGACGTTCCCCTGAAGGTGAATGTCGAGAAAGGCGTCAACTGGGGCGAGATTCATTGATCATAGGACTGGCCGGCAAAAGCTGTGCCGGCAAAAACGCCGTAGCTTCCATCCTGGAGGAAAAGGGATTCAAGGTTGTGGACATGGACCGGATGGTTCATGAACTGCAGAGCCGTATGTCCGGCGTGCTGATCGCCGAGTTCGGTCCTTCCATCGACGACGGGACCGGCGGCATTGACCGCCGGGCCCTGGGGCAGATCGTATTCTCCGATCCCGGGCGTCTTAAAAAGCTGGAGGATATGCTCTACCCCCAGCTTCACAGTGAGCTTGAAGCCATTGCCGCCGCCGCAGCTGCGGAACAACACCTGGTTATCAACGCCGCGGCTCTGCAAAAGGGGGCGTTCTGGAAACGCTGCGACCGGGTGCTCTGGGTGGACGCTCCCTTTCTTCTGCGCCTCTACAGGGCCTGGAGACGGGACGACCGGCCCCTGATTCAGATCATCCGAAGATTCGTCAATCAGAGGCAACTAAAGTCTCAATATTTTTTTTCCAGGGTCGATACTAGTACTATAGGAAACGGCCTGTCCCGTACCGTTCTGCGGAAAAAGGTGGAGGCCTGGATCGAAGATCTTACTACGGAGTGAGAGAAACTTATATGGAACATAACATGACCAATTCAACAGCCAGTGCCGCTGGAGACGATAATACCCTGAAGACCCTCTGGGTGCTTCTTTCCGCCCTGGGCCTCCTGATCATAGTGGGGACCGCAGGATTCTTCTTCTTCTCCCCCGATAAGGGAAGCGAAGAGCTGAAGCCCCAGCTGGCGGCAACCGCCCTGGCTCCTCAGGAAAAGGTAGAACCCGAAGAGTTCGATCCCGTCCAGTGGTCAAGAGAGTCCGACGAGTATCCCGGTCTTGAGAACGAGGGAGAGGAGATCTCCGTTGAACTGGAAGTCCTTCCTGAAGAGGGCGATACCGTCGCCGTTGAAACCGTAACTGAACCAGAGCCCGCCCCTGTGGTCCAGACGCCCGTACCCGAGCCTCCCAAATACAAGGAGATCACCGTACAGGCCTACTGGATCCAGGTGGGCTCCTACAGCTCTATGACCAAAGCCGAGAGTGTAAGCGCCTATATGAAAGAGAAGGGGATGAGCAGCACCGTCCAGACCAGGAATGTGGACGGCAATGCGGTTTTCCGTGTCCGCATCGGGGCCTTCAATACCAAGGAAGAGGCCGAAAAGTTCAGCAGCCAGGTCAAGTCCCTCAAGGGCTATGAGGAGAGCTTTGTTATCCAGTCACCCCTGGTGAAAAAGGTCCCCGTCAGCTGACGAGGCGCCATAAGACTTTAATAGAACTAAAGACGGCCTGCGGGTCGTCTTTTTTTGGTGAAACAGCATTCCCGGCTTCTGAATGCGCGGCAGGAAAGACAGCCGGGGCAGGAGCCTTTTACACAATTGTCTATAAGTCAGGGGCGGGCTAAGCCAGGATAAGTCCCTGAAGGGCTCCCTCGCCTCTAGAATAGCCTTCCTCCTATCATGAAAATCATACAAAAATGTAAGATGTATCTGGGATAAAGATGAAACTTCTTCGTATGGAAAACGACAGGATTAATCCCGTCGCCGGAATATGGATATGGCTCAGAATATCGGTTCAAAAATTATCAAGGGCGGGAATCTTTTGACAGACTCTGTTTCTGAAGCCGTGATGAAAACTTTTAATAATGACAGTTATCATTATATGATGTAAAGAAATACGAGTAGTTCTCTGTTAAGGGAGCATATGAAAAACCTTTTTTCAGTAGAAAGGGCTCGGGACTTGATTGTGTGATATCGATTCGAGGGAATAAACAGTGATAAATAAATTAGTGAACAATATTAAGGAAGCAGGACCAACTGCCTTTCATATGGCTGAGGAATTATTGTTTTGATATAGTAAATAAAATTTAAGAAAATGCCTATTACTGCGAGGTGTTATCTTCGCTGGAGGGTTCGTGAAGAGTTTTTTTCTTTTAGTCATGCTTATGCTCTCTACCACACAGCTGTTTTCGCAGGAAAATTTACAAAATCTCTGCCATGGAAAGACAATCAACGATATTATCTGGGTTCTTGTCGCAGCCATGCTTGTGTTTCTTATGCAGGCAGGTTTTATGGCGCTGGAAACAGGACTGTCCAGGGCCAAGAACTCAATTAACGTAGCTATAAAAAATTTAACTGACTTTATCTTTTCTGTCGCGGCGTTCTGGTTCGTCGGATACGGCATCATGTTCGGCAAGTCCTATTCCGGTCTCTTCGGTTTTTCGGATTTCTTTCTATCCTTCGACAATGACAGCTGGAAGGCCACGTTCTTTGTTTTTCAGGCCGTTTTTGTCGGTACCGCCGCCACAATTGATTCAGGCGTTGTTGCCGAAAGGGCTAAGTTCAGCACATATCTGATTATGTCGTTCATCACATCGGCGCTTATCTATCCCCTATTCGGTCACTGGGCCTGGGGAGGCCTTTTCTATCAGGATCAGGCCGGTTGGCTTCAGAGCCTCGGATTCCTTGACTTTGCCGGTTCCAGTGTTGTTCATTCCATCGGAGGCTGGATAGGACTTGCTGGGGCTATCATCATAGGTCCCCGGATAGGACGTTTTGCAGCAGACGGAACGCCACAGAAAATTCAGGGCCATAACATCGTTTTCGCATATTTGGGAACTTTTATACTGTTTTTCGGCTGGTTCGGTTTTAATGCCGGAAGCTCTCTTGAGGCGGATTTTTATGTAGCCAATATTATTGCCAATACTATCATCTCCGCTTCCTTCGGCGGGATAGTGGCCATGCTTCTGAGCTTGTGGCTGAGTAAGAGTAGACTCCCTGAGCCTGAGATGATCATAAACGGAGTCATTGCCGGTCTGGTGGCTATTACGGCAGGCTGCGCATATGTTTCAGGAGTTGCCGCGTTGGTTATCGGAGTGGGTGCCGGAATCGTCGTTTACTTCGGAACAGTATTTCTTGAGAAGATCGGTATCGATGATGTTGTCTCCGCAGTACCGGTCCATGCTTTTTCAGGTGTGTGGGGAACCATTGCGACAGGACTATTTGTAAAAAAAAGTTTCCTTGAGGAATTCGGGTTTAACAGACTTGAAATGATTGGTATACAGTGTATCGGTGTACTCGTCTGTTTTGTCTGGGGCTTCGGCCTCTCTTATCTGATTCTTAAGATGATCAGAAAAGTCATTCCGGTAAGAGTTTCCGTCGAGCATGAGAAGATCGGATTGAACATTGCAGAACACGGCTTCAGCTCAAGTGTTCAAGAACTTTCCAATTCTATGAGAAGGATCATCTCAAATACAAAAATCGAAGGTGTAGAGAAGCTGCAGGCCGAACTGGGTACGGAAATCGGGGATCTGACAAACTATTTCAACGTTATGATAGACAGATTGAAAGAGAAGGAAGAGATCGCTGATAAGGCGTTGGCCTCATTAACATTCATATCTACTATCGATGGTCTTACCAATGTATTCAACAGAAAATATATTACCGATGCTCTGGATGATCAGCTTAAAAGATGCCGGAGATATAACCATAAACTGTCTATCATAATATATGATATAGACTTTTTTAAAAGTGTGAATGACAGTTATGGGCATCAGATAGGAGATCTTGTTTTAATCAAATGCGCGGAACTTATGAAAAAGAATCTGCGTGAGACTGATATTGTCGGAAGATATGGCGGCGAGGAGTTTCTGGTTATCCTCCCGGAGACAGATTTAAAGTCCGCCTATCAATTAGCCGACAGATTGAGGCGCGCACTATCGGAGACCGAGTGGGAATTCGATACAACCAGAAAAATTACCATAAGCGGCGGTGTTGTTGAAAATATCGGAGAAAACTCTTCTAAAATGATAGGACGGGCGGATCAACTCCTGTATGTCGCCAAGGACAAAGGGAGAAACAGAATAGAGAAATAGTGAAAAATCTGCTTTCAAAGACCAGGGAATCTGTCCTGGAAAGATAGCTCTGATTTTCTCACTCTCATGTCTCCAGCGCTCACTATTTACTTCATATAGCAGATCTTTTCTGATAAGACTTCAGGATTACGGTACCAATTCGGTACCGTATGTTCATTGATTTGCCCCCGTACCTCTACTATACTTTTTACTATGAAGACCAAAGAAGAACTTGTTGAATTTATCTACGGTTCCGAGAGGACCGAGTCCATTATCAAACGGATTGATCAGCTCCAGGAACAGTGGTCCTCCCTGATCAAGGCACCCGAGGTTCCCCATAACAAACTCCCCCTGACGGAAAACGACGTTGTTATGATCTCCTACGGCGACTCCATCAGGAAAGAGGGGATGACTCCGCTGCACGCCCTCAAGGAGTTTGCGGACCTCTGGCTACAGGATCTGGTTTCGGGTATCCATATTCTGCCCTTCAGCCCCTACACCTCGGACGACGGCTTCTCCGTCGTGGACTACCGGCAGATCAACCCGGATCTGGGAAGCTGGGACGATGTGGAGCATCTGGGAAAGCGCTTCAACCTGATGTTCGATCTGGTGCTCAACCACTGCAGTGCCTCCTGCCCCTGGTTCAAGGGCTTTCTCTCCGGAGATCCCAAATATAAAAACTACTTCCACGCCGTAGACCCCTCAACGGATCTCACCTCGGTCTTCCGGCCCAGGGCTCTGCCCCTTCTGACGGAGTTTGATACCTCCGAAGGTAAAAAACATATCTGGACGACCTTCAGTCCCGACCAGGTGGACCTGGACTTTTCCAATCCCGATGTCCTACTGGAGTTTCTGGATATCTTCCTACTCTACGCCGCCAGGGGCGCACAGATCATACGCCTGGATGCCATAGGCTTCCTGTGGAAGGAGATCGGCACCAGCTGCATGCACCACCCCAAAACCCATGCGGTGGTCCAGCTCTACAGGACCGTCCTTAACGAGGTGGCCCCCCATGTGATCCTGCTGACCGAGACCAATGTCCCCCACAAGGAGAACATCTCCTACTTCGGCTCGGGCTCTGACGAGGCCCATATGGTCTATCAGTTCACCCTGCCGCCCCTGACCCTGGATGCCTTTGTCCGGGAGGATGCCAGTCACCTGACCGACTGGGCCGCTTCCCTGCCGCCGGTCAACGGGAATCATACCTTCTTCAACTTCATGTCCAGCCACGACGGTATCGGCGTGCTGCCGGCCAGAGGCTTTCTGGATGAGAATGAGCTGAACAATCTGATCAAGGTGGTCAAATCCAGAGGCGGACGGGTCTCCTACAAGGCCACGCCCGACGGCGAGATCCCCTATGAGCTGAACATCAACTACCGGGATGCGGTCAACCACCCCGACCTACCCGTAGATCTGAAGGCCAAACAGTTTCTCTCATCCCAGTCCTGCATGCTGAGCATGGCGGGGGTTCCGGGCATCTACGTTCACAGCCTCCTGGGCTCGGGCAACTGGAGCGAAGGAGTGGAGGAGTCGGGCATCAACAGACGGATCAACCGTGAGAAGCTCAACTCATCAGAACTGGTCAGAGAGCTGGAGGAGAAGGATTCCCTCCGGAACCTGATCTACCGCGGCTTCCGGGATCTTCTTATCATCAGACGGAGCCACAAGGCTTTCGACCCCTCATCTCCCCAAATCATCCTCAAGCTGGACCCTGAAGTCTTCGCCGTCATCAGGTCGGCCTACGATGAGAGTGAGAACGTCCTGTGTCTGCAGAACACCAGCCGCCGACGCCTGGATATGGTTCTGGACGGCCGCAACTGTCCCGTCCCACTACCCGGGGAGTGCAACAGCCTGACAGAGGGCGGATCTGTGATAGAAACGGCAGAGGGCCGCTGGGAGGTCATCCTGGAGCCCTACGAGGTGTGCTGGGTGCAGTTCTAGATCCCTGTCTTTAAAGATGACGGTATCCCAGCTCTCCTATTAAAGCGAGGGGAGCGGGGATCTTTTTATGTCCGGCAAATCCTGCCCTTTCAATGAATAGGGCAGGCCGGGCTTTCCAGGGCTGCGCTCCCGCTTCGGAGCTTGCGGTGCAAGCTCAGCCTGCGGCTCCCTTCCAATCCCTATTTGTTTTATATAAGGCCGCAGCTTTTCCTTAAAAACAATCTGCTGTTCAAAAAGGGAAGAGTCTTCTGTATTGGCCAGCCAACAACAGCGCGTGAATGCAGGTCAATTACTACTGAAAGATACAACCAACCTTCTAATGTTCTTATGTGTAGCTTTACTGTGATATATCAAATCATCAGAATGCTGTTGATAGGCATAGTTTTCCAGAAATTCTGAGAAATCATCTGAATAATAATGATACAGAAGCAGCCGATGATGTACTTTCTCATAGAACAGTTCTGTCCCATTTGGGAAATTCATCCCAACTCAAGTTGCTGGAGGAATCTCCTTGTTAAAATCGATGTATTATGCCCATTTATACTCTCGTTTTTATTGGTACAGAAGACTGAACTCATCTAATTCCTCAATATGTTTTAGGATATCTTATTTATAGTCCATGTCCTGTCATTTTCAAATCCGTTATTGTTATCTGGTCAGATTGCATTCCTCATTAAATGGATTTTTCATCCATTCCCGATCTGCTGTTGTTCTACCGGCTTCCTATCCTCAGTAATTTCATTTACTCCGAAGCTCTCAAGCTCTTGGAATACATTATCTAGCTCCATTGAAATAGTATTGGATTTCTGAGCAAAGTCTGCGACATCCACAACAGACATACTTATCTGGGTCATTCCCTTCCTCTGCTCCTGGCTGGCAGCACTGATCTCAGAAACTTGACACGCGGTTTCTTTAATATTGCTTAAAAGTCTATTCAGGCTTTCTCCGGCATTCTGTGATACGGTTACGGTGGAACTGGTCAATAATTCAATTTCATTGGCAGCTTTTTGACTAATTTCCGCAAGCTTCTTCACTTCTCCGGCAACAACGGCAAATCCTTTACCGACTTCACCAGCCCTTGCCGCTTCAATAGCTGCATTCAGTGCGAGCAGATTTGTCTGTCTGGCAATATCCTGGATGATAGTGTTTTTTTCCACAATGGAGTTGATAGCCTGTATGGAATCCAAAACGGCCTTATTTGTAATTTCCGCCTCCTCTTCCGACTGTTTTGCTTTGACCTCAGTATTCCTTGCGTTGTCTGCATTCATCTCAATCGTCGAAGATATTTCTTCCACTGATGCACTGACTTCTTCAGATGCTGCGGCCAGTTGTGAAGCGCCGTTCGTTAATTCCTGAACATGCGCATTTACTTCAGATCTGATTTTCTTTTTCAATTCATCCAGTTGCGTTTTTTCTGTAATGTCGCTTATAACTTCAATATGGCCAATGTTCCGCCCTCTGAGGTTTGTTAAGAAATTAGTTTCAACCCGGAAATTCATGCCAAATTGATCAAACAGTGTGGAATTCCGATTGTTCTTTAGACAGTTCACTCCACAATCTTCGGTATTGCAGATTTTGGCTCCCCACCGAGAGCAATGATCGCCAAGGATGTTATCCCTTTTCTTGTTCAGCATATCCTCAACTGTTTTATTAATAAACGTCCACTTCATATTCATGTCGGTGACAGAAACCGGCTGGGCCATATGATCAAGAAGCTGTGAGAACCAGTTATGGGTTTCAAGAAAATACTTGAACATAGGCAGAACTGCAATTATGAAAATGACCTCTATCAATACAAATCGTATAGTGCCGGATCTCAAATCCATTCCCATACTTAGCTGCACAATTAAATATCCAAGTCCATTGATGAGAACCCCGATAAACAAAGCCAAATAAAACCCCTTTTTCGTCATCATTCCTTCCTTAAATAAACTATTTATTTTTTCTTTTAACAAGAATCAATCCACTATCAAATCTGTCAATTGCTTTTTTGTATATAAAGCAATTCGAACCTTCCGAAATTGCTCCAGTATTCAACCAGAACAGCTTATACCTCCAAACTGAAGCTCCTGCTTATTGAACAGAAAAGAGGATAATACCATTATCAGAAAGCATCATATCGAATGGATCTAATAAAGCGCTAACCACCTCCAGGGGAGTACCATTGTCCAACAACGGAGTATTGAGATATTTTAGTAGCGTCGTTTTACTAGGTGCCTATTTATTTAAGTGCACGATATCCATCAAATGTTCGATTTCAAATATTATGGTTCTGATTTTTGGACAGATATGATGAAATGCAATGGCATATCCACAGATATGGAATGCATATGTAAGTCTGAATAAATTCTCTATCATTTCTTAGGGACTTTTTCACAGAGATAAAAAAATCCTATTATTTACATATAATTTTCCTTGTACTAACGTTTTTAACAAATAGTTGTATAGACTAACAAACTCATTAGGTAAAAGATTAAATGCATGCTGGCAACAGTATATGATGCTGCCGTTTTCCCCGCTTTGGAATCATAAATAATGCTTTTCAAGGATCGGCCTGGTGATTGAGGTCCAAATTCGATATCCCTCACCGTTCATATGGATGCCGTCTTTCTTGAGAATGTCCACCCGCGGATTAGCATTTACATCCAACATGGATGACGTAATATCTATGTAGGACAGATTATCATCGGTATCCGAATACTGCTGTATCATCCGGTTTGTCTGTTTCATATCCGTCCAAAACTCCCAGCGCGTTTTTGAAGGCTTAATAGAAATATATAACACCTTAGTTTCAGGAAGATCCTGCTGCACCAGACGGACAAATTCTTTATAATCCTCCAAAACCTCTTCCGCAGTATGTCTCTGCCCCATGCTCATAACATTGTCACCACAGTAAAAAACAATGATTTTCGATTTATAGGGAAGAATAATTTTGAAGGCATTGTGGATCAAATAGGGAATCTTAGCCCCTCCGAATTCCCGGTTTTCAACAGTTAGCGGACTCATCTCTTCAGAGAGACTACCCCATAACCTGACATTTGAACTGCCGACGAACGAAATGGACACCTCGGATGCGAGAGCTTCCTTGTCTATATTCTCAATTACCGACTCCCACACAAGGGGATCGTCGTTTTTGCACTTCAATATGGTAAGATAGTAATATACGCTGGCTGCTATCACTACGACAGCAATGAGAGTCAAAGCAGCCAAAAAGTTTTTTTTGATAGTCTGTTTCATGCGATCATCCTAGGTTTTATAATAATTGTGATTTAAATTTTATATTTTTTTCAATTCTCCCGCCCACACCATCTTTCGGTTCCGGCGCATATGTAGACCCCGAACATCCTGGATAATGAAAACTCGATAATACGTTTGTAGCCTTCCTTTTTTTAGCCATATAGGCAAATCCCTTCTTAATGCGGCATCCTGTCAATTCTCCTCTCTGAGTGACCTCAAACCCCATGGAAGTATTTTCGACTATGCTTTTCTGCAAATTGGAGGAGAAGAAACTCACATCACGATGGATTCCAGGGCCTTGTTCTTTCAGCAAACGGCATAAAGGCTATGCTCAGCTTTTTTGGCTATCAATTCAATTTACGTATCCCCGTAGTAACTGATTATCATAACGAAACCGGCATCAACAATTCTGGAGCCGTAGTAATACATAGCTAAAACTCATCGGATTTCACTCCGTTTGGTTTTATGTAAATAGATGGTACAAAATCCATGCCAAACACTCATATTATTCTGATAATCAGGACAATGAACGTCAAAACTAGCTTACGATGCAGCTTACGCCTCATCGAACGGATACTGAACGCAATTGAGGGGCAAACAAAGCCGAAAGAAATTTCAAAATGAGACTAAATGAGAAAATAAATCTCAATGAGTCTCATTTTGGGACACATAAAGGATTCCGGTTGCATTAATTAAAAAGAAGAACGGAGGGGATACTGAACCACACCGGCTTTTCCGGAGACATAATTATGTGAGAGGATTGTGTTATGGAAAAGAGAATCAGGTATTCCAAAGAGGTTCAGCAGAGAGCTGTCAGGTTAGTATTTGAGAACGTAGATGAGTATGGTTCCCAATGGATGGCTATCACTTCTATTGCTGCGAAGATTGGTTGTACCCCTGAGACATTAAGACGATGGGAACGTCAGCAAGAGAAAGATTCTGGAAAACGGGAAGGAATCACCACAGATGAGAGAGCCCGAATTAAAGAGCTCGAAAGAGAAAACCGGGAGCTCAAGAAAGCCAATGAGATTCTAAGAAAAGCCTCGGCGTATTTCGCCCAGGCGGAGCTCGACCGCCGACAAAAGTGATGGTTACTTTCATTGATGAGAATAGGAAAGACCTTGGAGTCGAGCCGATCTGCGAAGCCTTGCCGATTGCTCCATCAACCTATTATGAAATGAAGGCCAGAGAGAAAGATCCCACAAAGGCTCCAGCCAGATACCATAGTGATGAGGCATTAAAGCCGGAGATACAGCGTGTCTGGTCTCAGAATCTCTGTGTATACGGAGCTCGAAAAGTATGGAAGCAGCTCAACAGAGAGCACCACAAGGTCGCCAGATGTACTGTAGAGCGTCTTATGCGGGACTTAGGGCTTAGAGGTGTCATTCGAGGGAAGGGCGTTAGAACGACCATTCCTGATGATAAAGCGGAACGTCCTTCGGATCTGGTAAACCGGGTATTCAGAGCCAGCCGTCCTAATCAGCTTTGGGTTGCGGACTTCACCTATGTGGCCACCTGGAAAGGCTTCGTCTATGTTGCTTTTGTAATTGATGTATTTTCAAGGATGATCGTTGGTTGGAGAGTCTCGAGGTCCATGAATGCGGACCTGACACTGGATGCGCTTGATCAGGCCATCTTCGCAAGATCGCCGGGTGATGACCTGATTCACCATAGCGATAGAGGAAGCCAGTATCTTTCGATCCGGTACTCCGAGAAGCTCTCTGATGCAGGGATAAATCCCTCAGTGGGAAGTGTCGGTGATTCATATGATAATGCGATGGCTGAAACGATAAATGGACTTTTCAAAGCTGAGGTGATTTGGAGAAGGGGGCCTTGGAGATCGATTGATGATGTAGAATTTGCCACACTGGAATGGGTAGACTGGTTCAATAATCGTAGAATTATGGAGCCACTGGGAGATATTCCTCCCAAAGAATTTGAAATGCTGTATTATGAAAGTCTAAAACGTCCAGCCCTGGTAGCTGGACTCAAATAAAACAGTCTCCGGGATTCCCGGTGTGGTTCACATCCATGCTTTCTTAAGTTCTCATTATGAGACTGATTCGTAACAGAGTGATTCTGTCGCTCAGTATCAATATGAGACTTGTGCAGGTGATCTATGTATGATATTGTCATTTCCCGAGACTATTCATATGAAAAAAAAACTTAATGTATCTATATTCAATGAAATTCAGAATATTAATAATGATTCCATTTTCGCAATTAATGAATATACTCAGAAGTCAGACTTAACCTCCAAAGCACGGACCATTTTTATAGAAACGGGAGAGATTTCCGAAGTAGTCCGCCCGGAAATTGCGAAATCATGGAGAAGATGTCAAAAGTTGGGGATGAATACCTTTTACGCCCCCGCAAAGAAAATTAACGAAATCGCTTTTAGCAATATAGCCTTAAAGCATCGCTTTTTAATGGAAGCAGCATCACAGATCATAGACTCAATTTATAACTCTCTGAAAAATCAAAAACTTTTAATCTATTTGACTGACAGGGATGAAAATATATTATACATGAAGGGAAGCAATAGTTTAAATATTAACTTGGAAGACATCGGACTTGCCAAGGGGTTTCACTGGTCGGAAAAAAATATTGGAACCAATGCCATCTCTCTAGCGTTGATGTATGAAAGAGATTTCCAAACCATCGGGTCAGAGCACTATATGGAAATTCATCACGACTTCAACTGTGCGACAGCTTTGATAAAAATGCATAATGAAATTGTCGGAACTTTGACAATGACCTTTAGCAAGAACTATTTCAGCACTCATTTTCTCAGTCTGGTTAAAGCCGGAGCAGTTCTTATTGAAAATCACCTCCTAAAGATGCACTCCTCGGAAATTATGGATTTAACATTCAATAAATCGACGGAAGGAATGGCATTTCTGGATTTGGATTTAAATGTTACGAAGGTAAACAAAAGTTTCCTGGAAATTCTCCATACCGATGAGCAAACAGCGTTCGCACTTGATTTTACGAAGCTGTTTTATGAAGTGGACTTCCAAAAAATCATCGAAAATAAACGCAAACATACCAATATCAAGGAGACTTTCATCCGGTATAAGAAAAAGCTGCGTCGGATCACTGTCGACATCAGTGTAATCAAGCAGGATTTCCAGTTTTGCCTAGTGATCATGTGCAGGGAAATTGACGAGATCATCAATTTATCCCAAAACTACAACAGCAGCAACTCCTACTTCACCTTTGATAATATAATTACTCAGAATCCGAAAATGCTTAATTTGATTGAGACGGCGAAAAAAGTATCCTCAGTCAGCTGCTCAATACTGATTGAAGGGGAAAGCGGTACTGGCAAAGAGTTGTTTTCCCAATCCATCCATAGCATGAGCGACAGGAAAAAAAATCCCTTTATCGTCGTAAACTGTGCAGCCATCCCTGTGGAGTTGGTGGAGAGTGAGCTATTCGGATACGAACGGGGTACCTTTACAGGCGCACTGTCTTCCGGCAAGCCAGGAAAATTCGAATTGGCCAACAACGGAACTATATTTCTGGACGAAATCGGCGAGCTGCCCCTGGACGTACAGGCTAAATTACTACGAGCCCTGGATAACCACAAAATCACACGGATGGGCGGTAAGCAGGAAAAATCCCTCAATATTCGTGTACTAGCGGCCACCAACAGGAGCCTCTATAAAGAAGTGCAGAATAAAAACTTCCGTGAGGACCTCTATTACAGACTTAATGTCCTGTATTTCAAGTTACCGTCTCTGAAAGAAAGACCCGAAGACATTCCCCTTCTGGCGTATCATTTCCTGGAGAAACTCAACTCAGAGAATAACGACAAAAAATATTTTAATACTGAATTCCTCAATGCTCTAATGTCTCACTCCTGGAATGGAAATATCAGAGAACTGCAGAATACGGTAACCAGAGCATACTATATCTGTAGTTCTGATGAAATTTCCAAAAACATGCTGACACCCCATATCCTGAATTCGGATTCCGACTCGAAAGAATGCAGCACTCCCGAACCGACCCCTGTTCAGGCAGACCCGACTCATACCGATTCCTTAGCAACTATTCAGGATTCAGAACGGACACTGATCATCAATGCCATCAAAAAAACCAACGGCAAGGCGGCGCAGGCGGCTTTACTCATCAATATGAGTAAAGCGACGATATATCGGAAAATCAAGAAATACGATATCAAACCAGTGGAGTTCAAAAAAGAACTGATCTGTGAATTAGAGTAGACAATGTTCCTTACTTGACCTCACTCCATATTTCGACCATTTGTAAGATCAGTTCACAGGAATCCCCATGAAACTGATTTAGTATTTTGAGGATCAACACCTGGAGCTTCATAATCTGGAGGAAGTACCAGGAGAAGAGCATGACCTTGTGTTCATCCATAAAACCAAAGCACTGGAAATGCAGTGGCAAGACTCCATAAGAGGCAAATGGTGAAGAGAGTGAAAATTCCAAAAAGGTATGATTTCTGAGGAGCAGGTCAGATGATATTTCTACAGAATCTGGGTTATGGTAAAATGCTGGTAAAACAGTTATTCTTTATTAAAATAAAAATAATGGAAAAAGTGTCTTGCTATGGATTACTACCAATATGATCATCTTGTAAATGAAAGTCCGCTAAGGAAAGCCTTGGCTAAGAAGAAAAATAGAGAGCTTCGAAAATTCCTGATTTCCATTATTTCGTTCCTCTTATTATTCACTGTTGCCTATATGATCATAGTGTATGCTCGATATGGAGAATCTCCGGATATCAGTGATGTAGCATATGCTCTATTGATTCTGGTATTACTTATTGTTGCAATAAGATTGCCCTATACCAGGTTTATGCCGTTTTTTATAATCTTATTGGATTATTACTTTCTTTTCTTATCACTCAGAACGGCAGATCCCCACCATACAGAAATACCGTTACTTGTTATTATACCAATTGTTTCTTATCTGGCATTCCCGATGAAGCATGCCATATTCACCAATTGGATCTATATGCTTGCCGCCTATTTTCTTTTCTCTCCCTGGAATGCTGTTTTAAACTTCAGATCGCAAGATCCAGTCTATACGCTGATATTGTTCGCTAGCTATATTCTTGTATCTATCATCTCATTTTATACTGCGACGGTTTATAAGGATCATATTGAAACATTACTTCAAGATTTCTTCTTCGACAGATTGAACGGTGTACCTAATGAAGAGCTATTAAGGCTGAAAGTAGAGGCCGAACCTAAAGGATTGGCCTGTTTGATGAGGATTGTGAATATAGACGATTTTTGTAAAGCAAACGAGAAGATTTACGTTCAGAAACTCATTGCTGAACTGGTTAAGAGCCTTATGTTAAGCGAAGAATTTCCTGGATTAGAAATCTTCAAGAAAAAGAATAATGACCTCATATTACTGTGTGAGTCAGTTAAAAAAGACGAGTGGGATCGTTCATTGAAAAACTTTATGGACCGATTCAGTGTCATGTCAATCAACTTCAATGACCAAACTGTTTACCTGAAAATCAGTTGTGGAGCAACTCCCGTTGAAAAAGATATGGTCTCCATTCTGAGAAAGACGGAAGCTGCCCTCGAAATGGCTTTGAGGAATAACACTCCCTACCATTTTCTTGAAAACTATCCGAATCCTAAAGATAGACAAATCGAGAGTCCTTTTCAAACTCTCATGAAATGTATCAAGAATGATACAATTGTATTACATTTTCAGCCGATTGTAGATCCCATAACTACAGAAGTCGCTAAAGCTGAAGCTTTAATCAGGTTCTATTCATCCGATGGAACCATGTTATCACAAGGAGCTCTTCTGGAAGCAGCATATGAAAGTGGCATGAATGGTTATCTGACAGGTTTGATTATTGAAAAAGCTGGTCATTGGTCAAAAGAAAATAATATCCCAGTATCAGTAAATATTAGTACTTATGACCTTCAGTTTAAACCAGTGGTAGATAGTATATCTAAAACAAACCATGCTTTGAAAAACCTTGGATTGAATCTTACGATAGAGCTTCTGGAATCAACAAACTGCTCAAAAAAGCATTTAAATCTTTTAAGAGAAATGCAACAGGAAGGAATTGAGATTGCTATAGATGATTTTGGATCCGGTTTTGCCAATTTTGAAAGAATATTGACTTTTAATGCGGATATAATCAAATTTGACGGTTCTCTTATAAAAGAACTGCCTACGAGTAAAGTTGCTCGGCATTTGGTTTCTTCCATGTGCCAACTTGCTCATATGAAAAATATTAGAACAATAGCGGAACATATTGAGGATGAATCGATCCTCAGGCATGCGAGAGCTTTCCCCATTGATCTAATGCAAGGGTATTATTACGGTAAACCATCTCCAAAAATTTTACAAAAAGCATGATAGAAAAGTAGCTTTCTAGGGATTGTTCTGTTCAGGAAGTCATTCCTATCAGGTAAATTGAGCTACACCAGGAATCACTGAGACTGTTTTATTAGATTCAAGCATTATACAATGTTGGATTCATTTATAATTAGTCTGTCCTCCGGTGTAGAATTAGAAAACAGTATAGGTTATTATTTTACACATCTTTTTACAGTACTATGCAAAAAAAATTAAGATTAGTTGGAGTTTAATACTTGAATAGATTTGATGGTAATATTAAAAAGTTTATCAATATGATAAAGAGTCAATAAATGACCGAGATTAAACTATACAAGAAGGCAGCTAGAGAGCTCAAGACTATGAGCATGTGTTTTCCGTTTGTAGTTATTGGATCATGGGATATATTCAATGGATCAATCGGTGCGAATAATTACTTTTTAGATTGGTTTTGTACACTATTTTTCGGCTTTGGTATTGCAATTGGACTTTTGCAAACCTTTGATAGACGACCTCAAATTATAATATCAGAAAAAGGAATTTGGGACAGGTCCACTAATCTTGACGAAATAAAGTGGGAACAAATTGTTGACGCTTTTCCAAATAAATTCTGTAATAAAAAAGTTATATCAATAGTTTGTGATGACACCTTACAATATAGAAAAAAAAATACATATAGTCAAAAATATAAAAAAAATAGTGAAAAAATTTTAAATCTTCATTTAGAAGAACTAAATATTGACGAAAAAGAACTGACTCGATTTATTAGCCAGCTAATCAATGAGACTAGTAAAGAACGGAAGAGGATGATTAAGTCATTTGAAGTAAAGAAAACAAATTGTTTTTTCTTTGATTTTAAAAAAGCAATTATTTATATAATAATATCGTTGACCATTTTTATCTTAACACTTTCAAATTATATTTTATTTTGGGTAGCAATGTGTTTTATGGTTATTTCGGTAACTATAGTCCGCCTGGAATTAGGTAATATGTTCATTAGAAAATGTGCAGGTATTGGAACCGTGTTAGGTCTAATTAATATTCTATTATTATGCGGATCAATAGAAATATATGTTAAAACAGCTGAAGAAGTTGGGAATAAATTAACAATTTTATTGGAAGAATATTGCGAAAATAATTCAACGTTACCATCTGAAATTAAACCATTTATAGACGAACTTAATCTTTCTATAATAGAAAGATTATTTGCGAATAATATAATCTACGTAATATATGATAGTAATTATGAATTAAAAGCTGATATGTTGTTTGGAATACAGAAAAAATATGACAAAAATGAAGGTTTTTGGATATGATTTATTTGCATATAATAATTATATGATTATTAAAAAGTAATAAAAAATCAAGGTAAAACTCTCAATCAAAATAGCACATGCTGTTTATAATTGAAAAGTCTGAATTGATATTACTAAGCAAAATTGCAAATATTTTTAATTCAATAACACTTGAATAATCCTGTGGGCTTTACCCACATTTATTTTGAAAGTATTAAAATCTGGAGAATAGCACATTTAACCAGATTCAACATGGTATAGAACCTCTAAATTTTAAAAAAACATGTATTTAAATGAAATATATAACTAATGCTTTAAATGTAACCGATTACATTGACGAAATTAATATTTTGTTAAGTATTCAGGCTGAACACATGTCCTTTATTTTTAAAGCGAAAAAGAATTTGGTTTCAATATTAGTAATAACGTAGTATTATTTTCAGAGTAATTCAAATATTATATATCGGGATACAATCTAATGAAAAAAAATCTCTACTCATGGCTTTTTATTTATTTTTTTCAGTAGTGCAGATTCAGGCTTCTGATCAAGTAAGTATAGTGCTCCCTTCAGTCAATACAGCTTTATGCCACTTTTAAGTTAGATTCACCGGAATAAACTTCGTCCGGAGAATTCCCATTCAGACTCTGATGGGGCCTTACCGAATTATAGAATCTGAAATACTTCAACAGTCCTTTCCGAAGATTCTTCAGAGTATCGTATCGATACAAATAGATGTCTTCATACTTCAAGGTCTTCCAGAATCTTTCGATATAAATATTGTCCAAGGCACGGCCTTTTCCATCCATGCTGATTCGAACCATTTCTCCTTCCAAAAGGGAGGTGAACTCATTACTGGTAAATTGACTACCCTGATCCGTATTGAAGATCTCAGGCAAGCCGTATCTCATCATAGCCTGCATCAACGCTTCCATGACAAACGCAGTATCCATCGTGTTGCTGACGTTCCAGGACAAGATCTTCCGGCTGTATAGATCGATTATGGCCACCACATAGACGATTCCACCGGGGATATGAACGTAAGTGATATCAGAAGCCCACACGTGATTTGGATGCGTTATATCCAGATTACGAAGGAGGTAAGGATACTTTTTGTGTTTCTTACCAGGCTTTGAAAGACATCTCTTGGGAATAACAGCTTTAATCCCCATCTCCTTCATCAGCCTGTAAACCCGTTTAGGAGAGGTCTCATGCCCCATGTTCTTATCCAGATGGTTATAGATCTGCCTATATCCATAGAAGATATGCTGTTTCCACAGCTTCTTTATCTTCCTTTTCTCAATATTATCCTGATATTCCCTAACCGGATCTCGATGCTCCTGGTAGTAAAACCAACTGCGGCTTTTTCCAAGAAGATCACATTGCTCTGAGATACTGAGTTTCTTGATACCAGGATCGATCATTGATTTTACAGGAGTCCCTGTTTCTTCAAGTTTTTTTTTAGAAACTCGTTGGCAGCATGTGCCTTTCCAAGCTGCTTATACAACTCTTCTTTTTCTTCCTCTAATTCCTTCTCTTTTTCTGATTTCCCGTTACGGAAGGCAGAATCAGCATTGTCGATAAGTTCCTGTGAGCAACGGTGCTAGAGTTCCTACATCCAGCGGCGAAAAAGTTCCGCTTTTAATGACATAAAAAGGGGCAAATATCCTAAAGTAGGGTTAACCACAACTCTTACCAAAGGAACCTGCCCCTATGTGTCAAAAGGAAAATCGCATGCATGTAGCACGCATCATGGCCAATGAAGGCCATACTCAAAAGTACATCGCTGAGTATCTTGGCGTCAGCGACCGGATGGTACGGAAATACCTGAATCCGGAGTTTGGAACCCGTCCCAGGAAGTCCCGGGAAAGCATCCTAAAACCTTTCTACCCCATAATAGAAGATACCCTGGAAAATGATCCATACTTTAATCTGGTTTATCTTCATGAAAGACTTCAAAATGCTGGGTTTACCGGAAAAATAACGATACTAAGGGACTATGCCCGAAAGTACAGAAAGAAGCTTATAGAGAAAGCGGTAATCCGTTTTGAGACAGAGCCTGGTCGTCAGGCCCAGGTAGACTGGAAAGAATGCGGAAAGATGGAGATCGATGGTAAGCTCCAAAAGGTATATGCCTTTGTCATGTTGCTGGGATACAGCAGAATCCCCTTTGTACTGTTCACTCTGGATATGACTACTCCGACACTGCTTCAAGCTCATCTGATGGCGTTCCAATACTTCGGAGCCGTTCCGAAAGAGATCCTTTACGACAACATGAGAACAGCCTGGTATAACAGCGGCGGTGTCTGGCAGGTAAACTCAAAACTTCTGGCTTTTGCCTCTGCCTGTGGCTTCACTCCTCTTCGTTGTCAGGTCCGCAGACCGCAAACGAAGGGAAAGGTTGAGCGTTTTATCGGTTATCTGGCTCACAGCTTCCTGATCAGAGAAGAGGCTGTAAACGCCGCTACATTGAACGACTTGAATCAATCTGTTGCTGAATGGATCAGTACTGTCGTAGATCAGCAGATGAGCCAGTTCCGGCAGACTAGGAAAGAACGCTTTGAGTATGAAAAGCAATTCATGAACAACTGGAATCCAGCAGCAGCTCCTGATGCAAGGCTGGTTAGAGAGCTGATTGTCTCAAGAGAAGGACTAATCCGCTATGAAACCAATAGATACAGTGTCCCGGCGGATCACATTGGTAAAACTGCCATATTGAAAATAGACACACTAGGAAGAACCGCCGATATCTTCATCGATGGAGAATTAGTAAGAACATTCGACCTTCTGGCCAAAGGCGCTAAATCAGAGTCTATACGGAAAGCAGACAGAGATTCTTTGATCAATCGCTGGAAGAAAGAGAATCGGAGAACGACAAGAAATATTGTTGCTCGGGTTCCTAAAACAAAGGGCATCCCCCATTCGGCTCTGAGGGACACTGAAGTAGATACGCGGAATCCTGAGAACTATGACTGGCTTTTTGGAGTGGCGATATGAATGTACTGCAGGAGACCATTGAAAGCAGAATGAATGACTTGGGATTGGAGTTTATGTCAGCAGGGCTGGAGAGCTTTCTGGAGGCACAGTCCCATACAGATAATACTCTTACACAATCCATTGCAGATCTGCTTGAGATTGAATATATCCCTCGCAAAGAACGAGCATCGAAGAACCGCCTCAAACTATCAGGGATGCCGTCGATCAAGCTCCTGGAAGACTTTGATCTTTCCTGGCTGAAAGGAGGCTTAACCGCAGCCCAGTTCGCTGAGCTTTCTAGTCTGTCCTTTATTGACCGTAAAGAAAACCTGGTCTTGATGGGGCCCAGCGGTCTGGGAAAGACTCATCTGATGCTGGCTCTGGCCCATAAGGCCTGTCAAAATGGTTACACCGTCTGGTACACAAGCTGCATCGACTTAATGGAGAACCTGACTCATGCCCGAGAACAGGGCCGTCTCAAGCGAAAGCTTACCTGGTTGAGAAAACCACATCTCATTCTGGTTGATGAAGTCGGCTATGAGAATTTAACAAAAGAGCAGGCAAACCTGTTTTTTCAGATGGTGAATACCCGTTACGAACAGGGTAGCATCATTATTACTACGAACAAGCCATTTGGGCGGTGGGCGGAGATTCTAGACGATGAAGCCATTGCTACGGCTACTATCGATAGGCTGCTCCATCATGCTCATGTGCTGAGCCTTAAAGGAGATTCATACCGGATGAAAGACCGGTTGAAGATAGGGATCGTTGATCCTGTATAATTTTACCCAAAAGCGGAACTTTTAAACCGCTGATATGAGGAACTTTTTAGCCGTTGTTGACAGTTCCCGCTTCCACTTTGAAATCATGTTCGGATGAGCTCCGGTTTCCTGAGCGATCTCGCTGATCGTTTTCTCTTCCCGTAAAGCCATGAGGGCAATTCTGGCTTTCTCTGAATCGCTCCACTTCTTTCGCATTTGATGTACTCCTTCTGATGCCTATTATACAGCATCAATCTAATTTAGGAGCTGTATCGATCTATGGGAGCACTATAGAGACTCTAAAAGATGACAATTCTCATTTATTAACATTACATGCCGCAGGGTCGTCAGGACTGGTGATCCTGCCTCATCGTTGTATAATGAATGAAGAGGGTAATATGAAACTTGTAAATAAGGATCACTATCAGAACGTTATTGATTTTATTGATGTCGTCGTAGACTCGGAAGAGCTTGTGAACTGGCTGACTGACCTTGAGACCCTCCCCGATAATCTGCGGCATGATCATCTTGCCCGGATGAGACGGCAAATGGAGAGAAACAGGGAACCCGAGAAGCTGATGGATATTGTGAAGTCCATCGATAACCGTGAGATCCTGTCGGCGGTCAACCTTGTTGTGAAGGATGTCTATGATTCAGGAATCCGGACAAAAAGGTATCTTAAAAAGAACAGTAATGAGAACTTCAACGTTCTTATCAGCCTTCTGGCGGCATCCTGATTTACAAAGACGCCCGGACATACTCAATCTGCCCGTATTTACCGCTGTACATCCAGTCCGTTTTTTCCCTGTGAGGTACTGATTCAGCGTCCAGTCCGACCATCACTTCGCATTTTAATATGCGGCTGATCAGTATATCCGTCTGAAAGTAGTTGATAAGGGAAGAGGTCTCTGTTTCATAGGGATGGTAGATATCGCCTACCAGTCTTCTGTAGTTCAGATCCCCCTTGAATATGATAAGATCGGACTGTGACAGCTCCCGTGACAGATCCGGGCTCATCCGGGAGTAGAGCTCTCCGCTGACGAAAAAGGGATGGGCGCCGAGTTCCAGTTTCCCCTCGTCTTCAAAGCTCTTCATTCTCCGGGCAAACCAGGAAGTGTCCTCCCTTTTTGACAGGATGTTCAAAAGTGAGCGGTAGTCGGAGATCAGGGCGTCCGAGACGAAGTAGGGCATCTGTTTGAAATGGAGTTTGATTTTTCCGATTCCCCTGTGGCTTAAGAGCCAATAGGCTAAAAGCAGATCGGAGACCAGTTCTTCACCAGCGTTATCCAGAACAAGATCAATCCGGGAACAGTCATGTATTCTGGAAGACGCCCTCTTTCGGTGATCGATCAGCAGTTCGGAGGCGGAATCGGAAGAGTAGTAGGACGAGTTCTGGCTCAGATCGGCCTTATTGCCCATCAGGTTCTGCAGGCAGATCTCGGAGAAGGAGTCGATGGAATCGATGGCCTGCAGACTCCGGGACACGCCATCCAGCCCCTTTTGGAGCTCAGCTTCTTTCTTGTAATGAAAGTAATCAATTCCGTTGTCGTAAAATCCGCAGATCTCGGCGACTTTGTGGTAGAGGTAGTTCTCCAGAAAAAGGAAGGGCGCGTTCAGCCATCCATACTCCCGATGCGCAGCCAGGGAGCGATTGATCTGCTCCGCAAAAGGATAGTGCGAAGCCAGAGGCGTCAGCTTTCCGGAGGGAATGGAGGAATAAAGCTCGTTAAGCCTGTTCTCCACTTCAGTTGAAAAGCGGTTGCGGCTTATCAGGTTGTCCACGATTCCGGGGACTCTGTCGCTTATTGTAAAGCGGGCAAAAGAGCCCTCTTTTGATGTCATAATCTGTTTGGGCATAATACTCTCTCTGTTCTCGTTTTTTTACATTTAAAATCAGCACCCTATCATACAGTGATCCGGGAAGAAGGTCACCACGTCTCCCGGTTCAGGTAGTTGTGGCAGATCATCCCGTAGATCCGGGCGGCTTTTATAAGCTGGTCGATCAGAATGTTCTCGTTCGGCTTGTGGGCCAGGGCTATGTCTCCGGGGCCCAGAATAACCGTGGGAATCATTCTCCGTCCGGCGCTGATCAGGGCGTTGCAGCCGTAGGGAGCGGCGTAGTGCTCCGTTTCCAGGCCGCACTCATTTATGGACGCGCTGACAAGGGACATAAAATCCTGATCCAGTTCTTCACCGAGCCATCCGGGGAGAAAATCGTCCATCGTCATGGTCTCTCCCGTATAGGCGTCCAGCGCATACTCCGCTATCCTGATCTCGGTTCTCCCAAGGCCCTCAAGCGCCCTGTGCCAGCGTGCAAGAAAGGACTCTCTGCTCTCCCCCTGCAGGAGGCGGCACTCCCAGAGGGCCCGGCAGCTGCCGGGGATGGAGCCGTTTCCGGGGGAGGGGAGGGAGGATATTTCAACCAGTTCGATCACCTCCTCTCCCAGGAGGGGATGGCTGCGGCGGGGCAGGGCGCGGATCCTTGCTATGGCTTCGGTCATCCGGTAGACCGCGTTGTCTCCCAGATCGGGGCGGCTGCTGTGGGCCACGGTTCCCTGGCAGACCATCTCTATACTGGCTCGACCCTTCTCGGCGACTCCCAGCTTCAGCCCCGTAGGCTCTCCAATCACAACGGCGTCGGCCGCATAGTGCTCCAGTATATGATCCAGAGCCGTGCCGATGAGCCTCTCCTCGGCCACCGATGCACAGACGATGATCCTGCCCTTGAAATCGGATCTTTTCAGGGAGGCCGGGACGCAGATCATGGCTGCAAGAGCCCCCTTCATGTCGCTGGTGCCCCGGCCCCATATCCGGGAGTCCGAGATCTCCGCGCCGTAAGGATCGTGCTCCCAACGGCTCTGTTCTCTGACGGGAACCACATCCGTATGACCGTCAAAAAGGAGGGTCGGGCCGGGACGGCTGCCCTTCAGGATGCCGATAACAGAACCGTATCTGTCGATGATGACCTCATCATATCCCAGCGCTTTCATTTTTTGATGGACCAGAGCCGCCGCATCACCCTCGTTCCCCGAATCTCCCGAAAGCCTGACCAGTTCGACTGTAAAGGCAACGATCTCATCTTTAAGTTCATCACTCATAATCACGATCTTTCCCTCCTGTGAGCTTACTCTACTAAGCCCAATTTCAGAGGATTATGCAAGCGGGTAATGGGATGGCAGGAGCCTGTGCTTAGCCGGGCTGTGTCCGGGATTCCATCGCAAGGCTCAGGACGACGCCCAGCAGGATGGCCCGGGAAGCCCCGTAGTATGCGAGGATAACGGCGATCAGAACGGCAACGCTGCGCCTCATTCTGCTGTCCGCAATCTTCAGGCCCATGGAGAAGCAGGCGAAGCCCTGAAGCATCATGACGACGCAGAGGATGGGAACCCGGAAGGGGAGGATGAATGTGATCAGGGGGAGGAAGGTCATCATGATCACTCTGATCATATTGAAGGAGGCGGAAGCGCCGATGAAGGAGTACATGGCATCCTTGCCCTGCTCGTAGCGGCGGGCGATCAGCATGTTCATGGCGGCCCAGTTGGGACCCGCCAGACCGCCGTTGGGAGCGAGCACGCCATGGATCAGATTCCTTATTCCCGTAATAAGGCTGAGCCTGCCGCTGTCGAATCCCATATCCTCATCCGGACGATGCTGCGCCGCCTCCTCTGCGGTTTCGGCCTGCAGAACCGTTCCTCCCAGGGCCATGATGTAGGCGGCAAAGGCGACGGGGATGGAACTGAGGAACATCTCGAGGGTCGGCGGGCCGACGGCGAAGAGGGACCAGCCTTCGACCATCTCTCCGAAACGGGGGATGAAAAAGCCGAACTCGATCTTCGATAACGAGGCCTCTCCGCTGACCGCCGCGATGATCATGACAAGGAGTAGGCCGGGCACGATACCGTATTTGGAAATACGGGCGAAAAAGCCGCGGGGCTTGTTTCTGATAAGGACTTTGATCCTGTCCGAGTAGACCAGGACCAGGACCAGGGGGATTCCGATAACAAGGACGAAGAAGTAGTCGTTGTAGAGCAGGCCCGAAGGCGTTATCCCGTAGTCTCCCGTCAGGACGCTCAGTCCCGCACCGATGATAAGACCGGCCTTGAGGGAGGCGGGTATCTTCCTGATGATCCCCGATGCCAGACCGGAGGCTCCGAAGACGATAAAGAGGATGCCCACGACGATCTGAATCGCCATATAGGCCCTGAGCCTGTCTGCTCCCTCCGGATACCTGGCAATAAAGCTCATGATCAGGGGGACGGCGGGGGTGATCCATCCCGTTACGGTGATATCTCCGAGGAACTGATGGAGATAGTAGCCCAGCTGCTGGACGATGATGATGGTCAGGGCGATTTCATAGGGAATGCCGAACAGGTCTTCCAGAAGCGCCACAAGGCCGAGTCCTGTCGCCGTCATGATGATGCCCTGGAAGAGCTCGGAGACCTCCAGCTGATGGTGGATCAGGGGGATCCTGATGGTAAAGGGACCGGTTTTGATGCCCGGCTGAGGCCGTCCCGCCTCTCTTCTGCCGGATTTGAACATCAGGGTTCCCCGGCCCGGTTCTATGGAATTCTCTCTTGCTGACATCTTATCCGGCTCCTGTATGCTGTTCCCACCCTGTTCAGTCCGTGATTCCTTGTGCGTGAATGCCCGGAACAGGACTTCTTGCCTCCGATTCAGGGCAGTCTGACATTCAGAAGGTATCGGAAAAGGGAGAAGATGCCGGCAGTCGTCAGAAGGGAGATGAGGGGGATCTTCCAGTAAAACTTTCTGTACAGAAAGAGCATGGAAGCCAACAGGAAGATCAGGGTGGATGCCAGAAAGTGGATCGTATTCAGCATAAGAAGGTAGAGGAGGAAGAGCCCGATGATCACAAAGATATTCCGGCTGCCCTCATCCTTCTCATCTGAATCCTCACCCACAGAAGTCTTCGCTTTTCTCAGACGAAGAAGCTGGATGAATCTGACAAGACCGAGAATGGTCATCAGAGAGCTGACAAAACCGGGGAAAAGACCCGGACTCAAGGCAGCCGGTCCCATAGGGGGCAGGGAAGTGCTGTAGATAAATCCGCCTATCCCGACTCCTGTGAGAATGATCATAAACCAGCTTTCTTTCTTTTCCATCTCTTTCTCTCCCGGTTTGCTCTAAGCTTAAGTCCTACTTTCTTTTGATGCCGAACTCTTCGGGTGACCTGGTGGCCACGCCCGCATCATAGAGAAGCCATGTCGTCAGGGGTTTGATCTCTTCAACGGTACGGGTGAACTCCTCACCGGTCTTGCCGACGATCTGAAGATAATACTTGTCGCAGAACTCTTCCCATTCGGGCTTGGCCGAGGCCTTGACGGCGGCGTCTACAAGCTTGTCGACGATGGCCTGGGGAGTGTCCTTGTGAACCATCATAAGAACCTTGACTCCGTAGGGCATAACCTCTTCGAAGGAGGAGACTTCCGCGCCCAGGGCGGGAACCCCTTCCAGGATCTCATCGTTGGTGAAGGTGGAGAGGATCTTGATCTTGTCGGCCTTGTAGTTTTCCATGATGGAGACGAGGGGGTTGAAGGCGACATCCACATGGCCTCCCAGCAGGGCGGCCATAACCTTTCCGCCTCCACCGAAGGGGATCATATTGAACTCACTGTCGGAGTACTCGGAGAAAAGCAGTCCTGACGCGTGTCCCAGGGAACCGGGAGCGGCGTATCCGGATTTGATCTTTCCGGGTCGGGACTGGGCGTCGGCGATCAGTTCCTGAACGGAGTTCCAGGGAGCGTCCGCCTTGACGTAGCAGGTGGCGTTGAGGTCGGTGAGGATCATAACGGGTGCGAAGTCGCTGACATCCATATCGGATGTTCCCATCACGTTCCAGATACCGCAGGACTCTGTGGTGGTGAACAGAACGGTGTAGCCGTCGGCCGCCTGACTCATGACGTACTGGCTTCCGATAGCGCCGCTGGCTCCGGTCTTGTTCTGGGGAACGATGCTGGCTCCGCCCAGTTCCGCTTCAAGAAAGGGGATAAAGTTTCTGACCACGTTATCCGTGAGTCCGCCGGCACCCCAGGTGATCACAGCTTCGATCTCCTTCTCGGGGTAGGCATCGGTGTTGACTTCCTTCTGGCCTTCGGCGAGAACGAATCCGCCGGCCAGAAGCATAAACAGTCCGGTCATCATGATTTTCTTCAGGTTTTTCATCAATTTCTCCTTGTGATGATTTTCATATCTATTATTAAAGACAGTGTCTTATGGGAGACATATATCAGGACTCGGTATCCTCGGTTGACTGGGGAGTCTCGGGAGCCGGACTCCTTTTAATGACATTGAAAACTCCCGAAAAGAGCTGTCTCCGCTGCTTTCTCAAGGGCTCGATCTGATCGAGAATCTGGAACAGGGCGAACAGAAAGATAACGATGGCGATGGGCCTGGTCATCAGCATTCCGAAGATGTCTCCTTCGGAAATCATGGAAACACGCCTCATCTCCCCGTCGGCCATGCCGCCGAGAACAAGCCCGATCACCACCGGCCCCACGGGGAACTTGATCTGCTTGAAGAAGTATCCGATGACACCCGCCGCCACCATGATGACGATATCCACGAAGGAGTTCCTGATGGCGTAGGCGCCCACGAAACAGAGGACCGACACAATGGGCATCAGGGTTTCGGGTCTGACGGAGAGGACCCTGGGAAAGTGCCTGGTCACAAACAGGCCGATAAACAGGAAGAGCACGTTGGCCAGGACCAGAAGGATGATGATGTACCAGAACAGGTCCGCGCTGTTGACCATCATCATGGGCCCCGGCTGCATGCCGTGAACGATAAAGGCTCCCATCATGATGGCCGTTACCGCGTCCCCGGGAATCCCCAGGGTTAAAAGGGGGATCATGGCTCCCCCGACCATGGCGTTGTTGGCGACTTCAGGAGCCACGACACCTTCGTAGGCCCCCTCGCCGAAGGGCTGAGTCGGGTTCTTGACGGTCTTCTTGGCGTTATCGTAGGCCAGGAAGGAGGCTATGGTTCCTCCCACACCCGGCAGGGCGCCGATCCAGGCCCCCAATATTGAGGATCTGATGATAACGGGGATCATCTTTACAAAGGTCTTCATTTTGGGGATCACCTTACCCATCTGATCGATGATCCTGTGCTTGTGGGACGGGGTCCTCATCTGAACGATCACTTCGGAGAGGCCGAAAAAACCGATCAGGCTGGGGATGAGACCGATTCCGGAGAGCAGATGCATGCTGCCGAATGTAAAGCGGGGAATGCCGTAGACGGGATCCATGCCCACCGTGGAGAGCAGAAGGCCCACAAGGCCGGCAAGGATGGCCTTGACGAAGGAACCTTCCGAGAGGTTTCCGATGGTTATCAGACCCAGAGCGATAAGGCCGAGGT
Organism: Oceanispirochaeta sp.; assembly: GCA_963556075.3. Classification (GTDB taxonomy): domain Bacteria; phylum Spirochaetota; class Spirochaetia; order DSM-2461; family DSM-2461; genus Oceanispirochaeta. Next base: position 3,447,386 of record CAUVYB020000002.1, read on the forward strand.
ATTCAAAGGGACCGAAGCTCAGGGCGATTGTGGATATGGGGGGAGCGAATAGGGCGAGGAAGAACACCCCGATCAGCCCCCCGATAAACGAACCGATTCTGGCCAGTCCCAGGGCCATGGCTGCTTTTCCCTGCTTTGCCAGGGGATAGCCGTCTATTCCCGTACAGATCGCCGAAGGGGCTCCCGGGATATTCAGAAGGACCGCCGATATGGAGCCGCCGAAAACGCCCCCGCAGTAGACCCCTATGATCATGGCCAGGGCATGCTCCATGGGCCAGCTGAAGGTCAGGGAGACCAGGAGGGCCGTCGCCATAGTGACCGAAAGGCCGGGAAGGGCGCCGATCAGGACGCCGCTCAAGCTTCCCAGAGCGGTCAGTAGTATGACATTTATATCCATGGCTTGAAACAGGGCTTCAATAAACAAGCGGCGCCTCCGTAAACGTTTTCCCAATACTAGAGTCGATCAAAAACTGTGTCAATAAGATCGGCAGTTAAACCATGGCTGGTCCGTAAATGCGTAGTGAGGAATCGAATTTCATGACAAGAATGAATAAGAAAACGTTTACACCGATTTAGGGTTTCTGGGTCGTGGATTGCCTGATCTGAAGTTTGACCGCTATGGTTTTATCTCCGGCTGACTCACCCTGAATCCTCCGGTTCAGAATTTCCACGGCCTGAACTCCTACGCTGTACATATCATGAACGATAGCCGTAACGGGAACTTCCAGAAGCTCTCCCATCCCCATATTGTCATCCATGCTGATGATTGAGATATCTGCAGGCACCTTGAGGCCCTGTTCCTGAAGAAAGCGGAACACACCCCGGGCAACGATGCAGTTGGGTACCATCAGGGCATCGATCTCATTCAGGCGGCCGATAAGCTCACCGGCGGCGTGGTATCCGCTCTCGGCATCAAAGCCGCAGCAGACCATCTTGTCTCCTTCCATCTCATGTCCTGATTCGCTGAGGGCTCGTCTGTACCCTTTGAGCCTGTCCAGAGAGCTGAAAGAGCCGCTTAAGGGAGAATCTATGGCCGAAATCAGTTGATCATAGTCTGAGAAGGGCGGGGACTCCCAGAACCCGGCAAAGTAGCCGATCTTCGTGCGTCCGAGCTTGATCAGGTATCTGGCGGCCAGGTATCCCGCATTCTCATCATCCGTGTTGATATGACTGAAGCCCTGGATGACGTGCCGGCGACCGGCGAAAACCATGGGAATTTTACGTAAATCCGCATGCGATGGAAGAGTATCGGCCCCCACGGGACAGTGGATCAGGCCGTCGAGCATATAGCCTGAGAGTTTTTTCAGGTACTGGATTTCAATCCCCGTCTTCCCTTCGACAGTTCCCACAACGACCATCTGATCATACTCCCGGGCCTTGTCGACCGCTCCGTTTACGATATTGCTGAAGTAGGTAAGAGAAAGATCGGGAACCACAATACCCAGAAGGCCGGCTTTGTTGCTCCTCATGTATCTTGCCGCGAGGGAGGGCTGATAGCCAAGGGATTCGGCAATCTCCAGAACCTTTGCGGACAGTTCAGGATTGACATTCTTGTTGCCGTTAAGGGTTCTTGAAACGGTGGCGATCGAAACTCCCGCCAGTTTTGCAATTTCTTTGATTCCTGATCTCTTCTTGTCCATGTCTTTTATATTACTCATAATCAGCCCCTGGGAACAATCGGGAGATCAAATACCGGCTTCTTCCCGTCTCCTCCAGGCGGTTCGCTTTACACAAAGGGGTCATGATATACAATAAACAGGGTCGGGAATCCGTTAAAACAGAAGGGGCGTCATGACACAGAGCATGACCAGTTCGTCATCTTCCCGGTTCTGTACGGTATGGATTTTTCGGGAAGGATAATGGATGCTGTCCCCCGATTTTACCACGTATTCTTTATCGGCAATGATGAAAGTCGCCTTTCCCCGGAGAACGTAATAGAACTCTTCTCCGTCGTGAGTGCTGGTTTCAAAACCCGTGGAATGGGCATCCATCACAATTCTGAATCCGTCCAGAACTCTGTTTTCAAAACGTCCGCTGACAATCTGGAACTGTTTGTAATTTCTCTGAATCCCCTGAAGATCCTCCCTCTGCTGATTCCGATAAGATTCTTCATCCTTTTCTTCGGGCTCTTCAAATAGTGTTTTCATAGGGATATCGAGGGCGGTTGTAATCTTTTTAAGGGATGTCAGGGTGATGGGGGACACCCCTCTTTCCATCTGGGACAGAAAGCTGATGGAGAATCCCGTCTTTTCACTCATATTTTTAAGGGTCAGTTTCTTCTCTTTGCGAATCTTCTTTATCTTTATATTTACTTCTTCCATATTCTACCAATCCATCGTCCAGCACTCAGGAAGCTCACTGTGATTGACTGTGACGGGTTCTTTACAGATATAACCGTTCAGTTCCAGATCTATCCGTACTATGACTTCGGGACTGACAGGTTCATTGACCTCAATACCGGGAGTGGGATAGTTTTTTACAGGTCTAACAGGAACTTTTCCCAGTCTTTCCACTTCCTCCATCCCTTTGACAACACGTCCGAATACGGGATAGATGCCTTTATGTTCGGGACAGTCTCTCAGGGTGATGAAAAACTCCGATCCCGCTAATCCCAACTCATCATATCCGCCCATGCAGACCGAACCGGTCCTGGATTCAAGGGCTTCTATTTCAGGATGGAGTCTGGACTCATAGGGGATCAGGTATCTCCCTGCCACACGACTGAAACCTTTATAGCTCATATCGATCCAGTTCCCGGGAACAATACGCTCAATGGGGTGGTTGTTGTAAACGCCTTTCTGGACGCAGCGGATAAAACTGTCTACCGTATTGGGAGCGGAGTCGGGTAAGAGTTCTATATGAATGGAGGCTGATGATTCCATTATGATTGTTGCCGTAGGGTTCATGAAGTATTCTCCGTCAGAAGTTCTTTCTCAGTTTGGGATCCATAAGGTCTCTCAGACCGTCACCGATAAAGTTGGCTCCTATGGCCATGGTGAGGATGGCAAGTCCCGGGAAACCGGCGACCCAGAATTTATTGAAGTAGTTCACGCCGTCGGAAACCATCATGCCCCATTCGGGAGTCGGAGGAGCCGAACCCAGTCCCAGAAAGCTCAAGGTGGAAAACATCAGGATCTGGTTTCCCAGATCGGTGGTGGCCATAATGAGCACCGAACCCAGGCTGTTGGGGATTATTTCCGTTACAAGGATGCGGAATCGTCCCGCTCCCAGAGCCTCTGCGGCTTCCACATATTCATGCTCCTTCACCGTGATTACCACGCTGCGCATCAGCCGCGCATAACTGGGCCAGGCCACAATCACAAGGGCAAAAAGAGTGTTGAACAGGCTGGAGCCGAGGGCTGCGTTGATGCACATGGCCAGAATCAGAGAGGGAAAGGAGAGTATCATCTCAGAGAGCCTCATCATCACATTGTCAATGCGACCCCCGATGTATCCGGCAAGTGATCCGTAGATGGTGCCGATGACTCCCGCCAGGAGAACAGTGATACAACCGGCCAGTAGTGAGTAACGTCCTCCATAGATGACCCGGCTGAAAATATCCCGTCCGAAGCTGTCCGTACCGAAAAGATGAGCGGCATCGGGTGCCTTCAGGCGTACCGACAGATCCTGCATGATAGGGTCATAGGGCGCGGTGAGAGGCGCCAGAATGGCGGCGAATATCCAGAGCAGACAGATGAGACAGCCCAGAGTAAACAGAATATTGGATTTCATTAACTTTACGAGTGCTTTCATCAGCTACCGGTCCTGATTCTGGGATCAATAATTCCATAGAGGATATCAACTATGGTGTTGATCACCATATAATTCAATGCTATCAAAAGAGAAACTCCAATAATCGACGGGAAATCCAGGGCTTTTACAGAGTTGTAGGCAAACTGACCGACTCCGGGCCAGCTGAATATCGTCTCAACCAGCACCATGCCACCCAGAAGGTTTCCCAGTCCAAGACCGATGACCGTCAGAACCGGTATCAGAGCATTTCCAAGGGCGTGGGAGAAGATAAGACCCCGGCCGGACAGCCCTTTGGCCCGGGCCGTTCGGATGTAGTCCATAGACAGAACATCCAGAAGGTTCGACCTGGTGGTTCGGGTGATCAATCCCATGGTAAAGGCGGCGAGAACGCCTCCCGGCAGAATCAGATGCATAAAGGCATCCCGGAACTTGGCCGTATCCCCCTCAAGGAGGCTGTCTATGGTATAGAAGCCCGTTACGGCAGCCGGAGGACTGAATGCTGTGCCCAGCCGCCCCGGACCGGGAAAGATCTGCCACTTATAATAGAGGAAGTAGAGCACCAGCAGGGCAAACCAGAAGCTGGGGATGCTCACTCCCATCACCGATACGGCCCTGACGGCCTGGTCGATGATGCTGTTCCTCCTTACTGCGGAGATCATACCGAACAGTATGCCGAACAGCGATGCCCCCAGGATGGCGAAAAGAGCCAGTTCCATGGTGGCGGGGTAACAGCGTTTGAGTTCCTGAAGAACCGGTTTGTTGGTACGCATGGAAGTCCCCAGATCCAGTTTGAAAATGTTCTTCATATGTATCAGATACTGAGTCATAAGAGACTTGTCCAATCCATGTTTGACCTTGAACGCTTCCACGACTACGGGATCATTCAGACTGCGCTGGCTCAGGTTGGCCGTTACAGGATCTCCCGGAACCATTTTGGTCAGGGCAAAGACGATACTGGCCACTCCTATCAGCATAATGATAAGCATTGCAAGACGTTTCAAAATGAAGTTCAGTTGTTCCATGGTACCTTTTCCGGCTCTCCCTACTGTACGTTTACTTCTGTAACGTCAACACGGTAGGTATCCGAGAAGGCGACACCTGACAGACGCTTGTTGAATCCGACATGACTGGGGGCCTGTGCCAGCATGATGAAGGGGCAGTCGTCCTCCAGAGTTTCCTGAATCTTGACAAGGATGCTGGAACGCTTGGCGTTGTCGGTTTCCGCCATGGCGGCATTATAGAGTGCCGTTACCTCATCATAACCTTCGCCTGTCCAGTTGGCGCGGAGTCCCACTTTCTGACCGGGGAGGAATACAAGCTGAACGTTGGGATCGTTGTAATCGATACCCCAGTAGATAACAGTCATAGCCAGGTTTCCGTTACGGTAATCATCTCCGTAGCCGCTTCCCCAGTCCTGCTGCTTGAGAGTCACATCAATGCCGATCTCAGACAGGTCCTGTTTTACCTTCTGGGCCAGATCTACAAGGGGAACCCCCTCCATATCCAGTTCGCTGACGGTGAGTACCGTTTCGAATCCGTCGGCATAACCGGCGTCGGCCAGAAGGCTCTTTGCCCTGTCCAGATCACGGGGAAGCTCTCTTTCGCCCAGGCTTCCCATAAAACCTACCTGTACAAAAGAGCGGGGAGTGAGGGCGCCGGAGCCGGTGATGATCTGCATCCCTTCGAAATCCAGAGCACTTCTGATCGCCTGCTGTACCTTCACATCGGCCAGAGCTCCGGATATGGACGCATCCTCATTGAGCATAAGAAAGCCGACGGTCTTGGTGGCGGAGTTGATAAGCTTTACGTTGTCTTTTCCTTCCAGTTCTCCCAGAGTATCGTCGGTCAGGTTCAGGGCAATATCCAGATCTCCTCCGGAGAGACCCATCATCTGGGTGTTGGCATTGTCCTGCAGTTTGATAACGTACTTGTCTACGTTTGTGGACGTTCCCCAGTAGTTTTCGTTCTTTACGAGAACGATCTCTTCATCGGGAATATAGCTTTCCATAATGAACATCCCCGAACCGGCGCTGGTGGAATCCAGGAAGCCCTGGGCTGAGTCGGCGGTAGAGGCGTCGGGGCCGTCGCTTCCCCCCCGGGCGATAACGGTTTCGCTGTCCAGGATGCTGCAGGATGCATAGCAGAGCTTGGACAGTATGGCACTGTCCGCAGTTGTCAGCGTGATGACGGCGGTTTTTTCGTCGGGACAGTCAATGTTTTCAATGGTATCGCAGATGAATGCGGGATTCCCCTTCAGGTTTTTGACGCGGTTCAGAGAGAACTGGACATCTCTGGATGTCACGGGAGTCCCGTTGGCAAAGCTGGCATCCTTCAAAACAACGGTAAGTTCCATGCCGTCATCAGAGAAGCTGAAAGAATCGACCAGACTGGGTTGGGGAGCATCGTTCCCATTGTTGAACTTGAAAAGAGTTTCGTAACAGGCATTGATAACCAGAGGGGGGTTCTGTTCGTAAACATAGCCGGGGTCGAGGGTGGAAAATCCGGAACCCATGGCAATTACCACAGTATTCTGCGTCGCAGTTGTTTCTTCAGCTTTTTCCGTTACGGGTGCTTTGTTTCCGCAGCTGAGAACCGAAAGTATCATGAGGAGAGACGCTCCCGCAGATATCAGTTTTTTCATAAATTCCTCCATATCCTAATGAATCCCTTGGGACTCTGAATATACATAAAGCAAATCCCTTTCAGTCATACAGATGACAGGCCACCTGATGTCCCGCTCCGATTTTCCTGGGAAGGGGATCCCGGTCACGGCATTTTTCCATAACATGGGGACATCGCGTGTGAAAGGCGCACCCCGACGGGGGATTCCCGGGATGGGGGATATCTCCTTCCAGGATGATACGTTCCCCCTGCTGATCCTTCTCTACCTGGGGGATGGCTGATAGCAGCGCCCGGGTATAGGGATGGTATCTGTGTTCATAAAGCTCATGGTAGGACGCCAGCTCCACGATCTTTCCCAGGTACATAACGGCCACCCTGTCGCTGATCTGGTAAACCACATTCAGGTTGTGGGAGATAAAGAAATAGGCCAGCCCCAGCTTCTCTTTCAGTTCGGTCAGCAGGTTGAGAACCTGTGCCTGTACAGACACATCCAGGGCGGAAACGGCTTCATCACAGATGATCAGCTCAGGCTCCAGTGCCAGGGCCCTGGCGATGCCGATCCTCTGCTTCTGACCTCCGGAAAGTTCATGGGGATAGCGGGTCAGGTGATAATCGGCCAGACCAACCAGGTCAAGCAGTTCTTCAATTCGATTTTTAATGAAGGCTTTGTCTCGTATGCCGTGAACCCTGAAGGGCTCTGCAAGAATATCCCGAACCTTTCTGCGGGGATTCAGACAGGCCGAAGGATCCTGGAAGATGATCTGTACCTTCTTCCTCATCTCCTTCATCTCCTGCCTGTTCAGGGAGGAGAGATCCTTTCCGTCGACGATGACACAGCCTTCCGAGAGAGGAAGGAGACCGATAATACCCCGGCCTAATGTACTCTTTCCGCAGCCGCTCTCTCCTACGACTCCGAAAATCTCATTCTTTCCAATCTCGAAATTCACACCGTCTACCGCTTTGATCGTCGACTGATTATGTTTCTTTCCCGGAAAATGTATCTTTACATCACTGGCGCTGAGAATTGCCGTCTTGTTCATAGATTTGTATCTCCGTATTTCCAGCAGGCCACAAAACGGGCTTCAGAAGGAGAGCTCACGGGAGGGGCTTCCTTTCTGCACCTTTCAGTCGCCTCTTTACAGCGGGGCCAGAAGCTGCAGCCCTCCACAGGCTCCAGGGGATTGGGTACTGTGCCTTCAATGTTGTATAAAGGCTCCCTGTCTTTCTGTATTTTGGGTATGGCCTTGAGAAGACCTCTGGTATAGGGATGAAGGGGGCGTGAGAACAGTTCCTCCGCCGGAGCCTCTTCCATAATGCGTCCTGTATACATGACAATCACTCGTTCACACAGTTCACTGACAACTCCCAGATCGTGGGTGATCATAATGACGGCTGTGCCGGTCTCTTTATTCAGAGACTTTATCAGGTCGAGGATCTGAGCCTGTATGGTGACATCCAGAGCTGTCGTCGGTTCATCGCAAATAAGCAGTTCGGGCCGGCAGGCCAGAGCCATGGCTATCATAATTCTCTGCCGCATCCCCCCGGACATCTGATGGGGGTACTCATGGACCCTGCGTTCGGGATGGGCGATACCGACGGTTCTCATCAGTTCAACGGCTTCTGCCAGAGCGTCCTTTTTCTTCAGGCTGCGGTGAAGAACCAGAGACTCGGCTATCTGCCTGCCGCAGGTCAGAATGGGGTTGAGGGAGGTCATGGGCTCCTGGAAAATCATTGAGATTTCATTTCCCCTGATCCTGCGCATCTCTTTTTCGGAGTATTGTGAAAGATCCTGAGCTTTAAAGAGTATTCTTCCATCCACTATCTTCCCGGGAGGATCGGGTATCAATTTCATTATCCCCAGGGAGGACACACTCTTCCCGCTTCCGCTTTCACCAACGATACCCAGGGTTTCCCCTTTATGGAGTTCATAGCTCAGATTGTTGATCGCATGGACCGTTCCTTCGGTTGTTCTAAAGTCTATTTGCAAGTCTTCTATTTTTAAGAGAAGTTCTTCCCGGTCCATTGTTAATCCTTGGTGATGACGTATTCTACGTTTATGTATATTTATACCTTTAGACGGATTGCATAAATCCCCTTCACAAAGATATGGAAGTACAGAGTAATCATCAATAAAACCGTTGTTGTTTGATCACTTGGTATAAAATACATAGATTATTGTGATAATAGCAGAATGAAATGACATGTACAACTGAATGCTAAAAGTAATTATGCTATTTGTGAAATTTGAGAGGAGGGGATTTTATATCCTTCAAATGAAGTCTTATGGTCATTATCGTGTATTTATACGATTTAAAACTTATAATTATACAGTTCTGGAGCCTCTGTATCGTGACCTCATCCTGAAACCAGGGGCCGGGGCAGCGGGTCCTATTCTTCGGATGACAGGTGGATTCCTGAAGAGATTGAATCGCTGCGGAGCGAGTGAAAGACAGCGATTTCCCGTTCACACGACCATTTATTCCCTCAAAAGGGATCCCATCTGTTATAATATTCAGGGTAAGGAGTACACCATGGCTATGAAGCAATCCTGGGAAGCGGTCGTAGAGAACGTGTTGGAAGGGGCCTTTAAGGCGGGACGGAATCAGCTCTATGAGTTCGAGGTCTATCAGATCCTTTCGGCCATGGATATCAGGACCCCCGTCTGGGAGTTTATCACCGACCCCGAACAGATGAACAGGGATATGCTTTCCCGCTTCGGCAGCAGCCGGGTCGTTCTGAAAGTGGTCAGCCCCGAGGTGGCCCACAAGGAGAAGCTGGGGGGAGTCAAGGTTCTTCACAAGGATCTTGATTTTCTCAAGTACTCCTTTGATAAGATGAAGGGAGCCTTTACGGATCAGGGCTATCCCGTGGAGGGGATCATGATGGTCTCCTTCGTCGAATACTCACCGGAGCTGGGCAATGAGACCCTTCTGGGGTTCCGGGAAAGCGAGACCTTCGGGCCCGTCATCTCCTTCAGCAAGGGAGGAAGCGACGCCGAGCACTTCGCCAGCCACTTCTCCTCTCCCAACCTGATGCTGGCCCCGGTAAACAGGCAGTGGGCGGAAGTCCTTCTTTCCTCCACGGACATTCGTAAAAAGTTTATCCAGCAGCACAAGGAAGACCTGATCGAGCGGGTTATTGAGAATGCAGAGAAAATGAGTACTCTGGCGGTCTCGTTCAGTCAGTTTTTTGAGAGTGCGTCCGACTTTGTGCTGAAGGAGTTCGAGGTCAATCCCTTTGTCTTCGATCCTGACCGGAACATGATCGCCCTGGACGGTTATGCCATCTTTGACAGGAAAAACAGATGTTATGGCAAAGACCTTGAGAAGAACAGGGATAATCTGAGTGCCTTCTTTAAACCAAAAGGGATCGCCGTAGTGGGAGTCAGCTCCTCTGACGGCACAAAGGCGGGGAATGTGATCATGGGGAATCTGGCGCGCCTGGGGCGGGAGGATGTGTACGCCCTGAATCCCAGGGGAGGGCAGGTCGATGGGAACGGGAAGAGTTATCCCCTCTACCGCTCCCTGAAGGATCTTCCGGCCGCGGTGGATCTGGTTGTGGTCACCGTTCCCGCCGAACACACCCTGCCCGTGGTGAAGGAGGCTTCCGAAGTCGGCATCAGGGCTCTCCTGCTGATCCCCGGGGGCTTCTCCGAATCCTCAAAGAACCAGGGGCTGGAGGAGGAGATCAAGGCCCTGGCCTCGGCCCGGGGAATCCGGGTGATGGGGCCCAACTGCCTGGGGGTGGTCTTTGCCGGCCATAAAGGGGAGCCCGGTGTAAACACCTTCTTTATCCCCGAGAACAAGTTCAAGCTGAACCTCTCCCGGCAGAAGAGCATCGCTCTCTTCTCCCAGAGCGGCGCCCTGGGCCTGGTGGAGCTCTCCAATCTGCGCAACTCCGTCAGTCCCCAGGTGGTTGTCTCCTACGGCAATCAGCTGGATGTGGATCCCGGAGATCTGGTGAACTACTTCCGGGACGATGAGGACATCAAGGTTATGGGCGTTTATATTGAGGGCTTCAAAGCCGGAGCGGGGCGACGATTCTTTGACACCGCCCGGGATGCGGATCTGCCCATCGTGGTGTACAAGGCCGGCCGCACCGAGGCGGGACGGCTGGCTACTCAGAGTCATACGGCCAGCCTGGCCGGAGAGTATGCCGTGGCCAAGGCGGCCATGAAGCAGGCAGGGCTTGTCGTGGCGGATACCATCGAGGATCATCTGGGGCTGATCAAGACCTTTGCCATGCTGGACGCCAAGGAGGTGAGGGGACGCCGGACGGCGGTGATCACCAACGCCGGATACGAGAAGGCCAATGCCGCAGACAACCTGGGTGCTCTGGAACTATGCACGCTCTCCGACGAGACCGCCTCCCGGCTGGGGGCCATACTGCCGGGATTCGTCACGGTTGAGCCTCTCCTGGATTTGACGCCCATGGTTTCGGATCAGGTCTTCGCCCAATGCATCGATATTCTGCTCTCCGCTCCCGAAGTGGACAGCCTCTGCGTGTCCATCGTTCCCCATGCCGGGCTTATCCATACCACAGACGATGAGATCGACAGCTTCAAGGCCAATATCGCCCATGAGGTGGTCCGGGTGGCCGAGAACCAGGACAAGCCCCTGGTGGTCTCCATTACCGTCACCTCCGGGGCGGACACCATGTACAATCGTCTGGGAGAAGTGATGGAGCGGGGAGGGGTGCCCACCTATCTGAGTGCGGAAAAGGCCATGAACTATCTGAACGAATTTATCCGCTACCGCTTTATGAGAAAGGAGTCTCCCCGGGGAGACTGGTTCCGCTAGGAGGGCTAGCTTATTAGATTCATGAACCTTCGTTTAAATGCTGTGATATAATAGTTGTGTTCAGGGAGGCATTTATGACCCGTAAAGAACATATCTTTATCATTACAAAACGATTGATAATCTTAAGCGCTGTTTCCATCGCTGTCCTTGGGCTTGTGTTTGCGGTTACCTTGTTTCCCATTGGCAATTCAGAAGAGAAAAAATTCATGGTTTCATGGGTCTGCCTTATATTCGGGATCATCGGAGGTTTTGTCAGTATCCAGCAACGCCTCAATAAAATGGAGGATAAAGACCTGGAGTTATTGTCAGGGAATATGTTCCAGATTCTGTTGATACCGATTTACGGAGGGATATTCGCCGGCGTATTGTATCTTATATTCCTGGGAGGATTCCTCGAAGGGCCTCTGTTTCCGGAGTTCGACTACGTTACCAGGTCCACAGCGGATGAACCGACAGAGTGGATTCGAAAAATGCTGTCGGAAACATATCCTAAAACCACTCAGGACTTTGCAAAGCTGTTCCTGTGGAGTTTTATTGCCGGATTCTCTGAACGATTTGTGCCTCAGGTGATTTCTAATCTGGTAAGCAAAGCGAATGATGAAAAAGAGTAGCCGGCTTACTGGGCTTGTGTTAAAAACAGATCCCGGCTGCGTTGACTGCCGCCATTTAGTATTATAGCCTTTGCTGAAATACTAAAAGGGTAATTCTTTATTATGGCTAAACAGGATACAAGAAATAGAATACTGAAAGCGGCGGAATCTCTTTTTTCTAAGAACGGTTTCGACGGTACGCCGACAAAAAAGATCGCCAGTGAAGCGGGAGTCACAGAGATGACTCTGTTCAACCACTTCCCCAGCAAAGAGTTGCTTTATAAAACCGTTGTAAAAGAGAGATTCCTTGCCGTGGAAATCAAGTCGGTCTTATCTGAATTGAGCTATGACGATCCGGAAGAGGATCTGAAAAGAATCTCATTGAAGCTGATAGATAACTTTCTGAACAATAAGTACATCCTGATGATGAGGCTCAAGGAAAAAAAAAGTTTCAGTAAAGATAAAAACTTCAAACTGGAAAATGATCCCATACTCAAACAGATTCTCCCGGTATTCAGGGCCTATGAAGAGAAGGGGATGATGTCCGGTTCCGCTGATGATACTGCTCTACTTTTTATAGCAGCTTTAAAAGGGCTTTTTCATGTCAGCCTTCTGGACGGGAAGGGGGAGAAGGAGATTCAGGATCTGATCGGTCGGTATGTAACAACCTTCTGCTATGGAACAATTAGAGAACGCAGGGGCTGATTTAAAAGCAGTTGCTCCCGTCGGAGGGACAGCGTCTCCCTCTCTTAAAAGAGGCTTCAATTCTCTCACTCTCCCATTCCACCGGGATGAGCCCCCCTGTATGTCTGGTACTAGGCAATCCCGTCTCTGTGTAATATTCATGAAGTTCTAAATTTAATGTTGACTAAAACCAGAGTATTTGGTAATTGCTATAAACATCAATTATAGCAGTCACTATACTTACGGCGGCAGTCTGTTCGATGGGCTGCCGGTATAGAGCGTATAAAGGGGTGGTTCAGATAGCATTCCAACGGCTTCTGACCGTGATTGAGAATCTTTAAACAATGGGATGATAAGGAAAAAAGATGGATAAGACTAAGACAAAATCAAAAAATAATATGATCCGCCTGTTGAGAACTTTCTCACAGCTTGTGTTTCTGGGACTTCTGATCGGCGGCCTCTATATGAATATTCGTATGGTTCTTATGGTTCTTATGGTTCTCCTCCCCGTCTCTCTGCTCTTTGGAAACTTCTTCTGCGGATGGGTCTGCCCCTATGGCGCGCTTCAGGAGTTTATGGGCAGCATGGGAAGGAAACTCCTTAGGAGGAGATACAAAATGCCCCGGAATATTCAGAACTATCTGCAGTACCTCAGGTACCTGCTGTTCGCGATTCTCTTTGTAGGTGTTCTGGATTTCATTTTGACACCACTGAACGGATATGGAAGTTTTATGGGCGTTTTTATGAAAAGGACAGCCGATGCGGCATCTGCTCTAGCTTTTGGCATCATGATCTTTTACCTGCTTCTCTCTCTGTTTTTTGAGAGGGCTTTTTGCAACTATCTGTGTACGGAAGCGGCAAAGTACGGTGTGGTCAGCATGGTAAGAATTTTCTCTGTCAAAAGAGATGAAGGTCTCTGTGTCAATTGTCAAAAATGCGACATCGCCTGTCCTATGAATATCGCAGTGTCTGCCCGTGATCATGTCCGAAACGGACAGTGCATCAACTGCATGAAGTGTATCCAGGCTTGTCCTGTGGATGGCACTCTGAGTTATGGGAAGGTCAAGTGGCCCGTTGGAAAGAATAAAAAGAAATAGAATGAACCGGGGATAGAGGGTTTCAGAGAGGGCAAAGCATTTTCAATGAGCGCTTCGGGCGGAGGGCGGGAGATTTTGCAGGACGGATGGAGAAGGATGTGTCTTTATGTTGAGGGATCACTACATTTTTGTTGGAACAAAACTTTATTATTACCGAACGGTATGATAATAGTGTTTTTATAATCTTTAAACTCCTGTTTAAGCTATTGGCACAGATCTTGTTCTTATCAGAGTAGCAATAGAATACACATGAGGAGTATGAGATGAAGAAGTTAATGATGGTTCTGCTGACAGTCAGCATGGCCGTGAGTTCTGTATTTGCAGGGGGCGCCCAGGAAGAGGCGTCTGAGGGCGGAAGACTGGAACAGATCAAGGCCAGCGGCAAGCTGGTTCTGGCGACGGGAAACTATGTGCCCTTCGAGTTCCTTGATGAGAAGACCAATGAAATGGCCGGTTACGATATCGACCTGATGAGACTGATGGCCGACAAGCTGGGTGTGGAACTGGTTGTTGAAGATATGGACTTCACCTCCCTGATCCCCACGCTGCAGGGCGGTAAGGCCGACGTTGTCTGCGCGGCCATGTACATCAAGCCCGCCCGTGAAGAGGTCGTGGACTTTGCCACTCCCTATATGAAAACCGGTATGGTCCTGGTTGTCCCCTCTGCCAATGATTCGGTAAAATCCACCGACGATCTGACGGGGCTGAGAGTGGGAGCCAAGATGGGCGCCACCTCCGAGGCTGTCCTGATGGATCTGCAGGCCGAAGGCGCCAAGTTTGAGATTGTTTCCTACAACGAGACCGTAGACTATATGCTGGATCTCCAGACCGGAAGAATCGATGCCGCCGTCAACGACCTCTTGAACCAGCTTGAATTCAACAAGACCTATGACGGACTCAAAATTGTAGGTGAGCCTTTCACTTCCGCCGAACTGGGAATCGCCGTCCAGGACGGAGACGCCGAGCTTCTGGCCTTTATCAACGAGTGTCTGGCTGAGTTCTCTGCTGACGGCACCATGGACGAGCTCTACGCCAAGTGGATCGTCGGAGAATAATGCAGATCTTTATCACAAGTAAAAAAGGAACCTATTGAATATGAATCTTGATTATTCAGTCATAATCAACAGGATACCCAATCTGCTTAAGGGATGTCTGGTGACACTTGAAATATCACTGGCATCCCTGGCGATCGGCATGGCCATCGGAATAGTGCTCGCCCTGTTCCGTATATCATCGATTAAGCCTTTCCGGGTATTCAGTTCGACCTATATCTGGGTGGTCCGCGGGACCCCCCTTCTTGTACAGCTTTTTATCCTCTATTTCGGACTGCCCCAGCTGGGGATCGAGCTGTCCAGCATGGCTGCGGGGATACTGGGCATCGGTCTCAATACGGCCGCCTATATTTCAGAGATTATCCGCTCGGGTATCATTGCCATTGACAGCGGACAGATGGAGGCCGCTCAGAGCATCGGGATGAGCTATCCCAAGGCCATGATCAGAATCATTGCACCACAGGTGATCCGGATCATCGTACCGTCTCTTCTAAATCAGTTTATCATCACCCTGAAAAACTCCTCCATAGCGTCTCTTGTCACCATAACGGAGCTTATGCGTGCGGGGAATCAGATTATTTACGCCACTTTCAGAAGTTTTGAGGTCTATACGGTGGTGGCCCTGTTGTACCTGATGATGTGCTCCGCTCTGATGGTGCTTTCTAAATATGTGGAACAAAGACTGGAAACAGAGAGTTAAATGTCAGAAAAAATACTTACGCTAGTAAACATACATAAAAGTTTCGGGGACCTGGAGGTCCTCAAGGGAATCAGTCTCAGTGTGGAGAAGGGTGAAAAAATCGTCATCCTGGGGCCCAGCGGTTCCGGGAAGAGTACGGTCCTCCGCTGTATCAACCGCCTGGAGAGCATCAATCATGGAGAGGTGTTTTTCAAGGGGGAGGAAATAAACACTCAGACAAAGCTGACACGCCTGAGAATGGATATAGGCATGGTGTTCCAGCGCTTTAATCTTTTTCCCCACAAGACCGTGCTGGAGAATGTCACCGAAGGCCCCGTCCATGTCAAGGGAATGAAAAAGGATGAAGCCCGTGAACTGGCGGAGTCCCTTCTTGAGAGGGTAGGCCTGGCGGATAAAAGGGACGTCTATCCCAGACAGTTATCCGGAGGACAGCAGCAGAGGGTAGCCATCGCACGATCCCTGGCCATGAAACCGGATATTCTCCTGTTTGACGAGCCCACATCCGCTCTGGACCCCGAGCTGGTGGGAGAGGTTCTTGATGTTATGACCGGTCTGGCCGACGAGGGAATGACCATGATTGTGGTGACCCATGAAATGCAGTTCGCCCGTGATGTGGCCGACAGGGTCATCTTTATGGATGAGGGCGTGATTGTAGAGCAGGGCTCTCCCGATCATATCTTCACCGAACCCAGGCATGAGAGGACCAGGAGCTTTCTGAAGCGTATTCTGCATTAAGATTTCTGCGGGACATCCTGTCCCGTTGAAAACATCCTTATTCCATGCCAAACCCGTGCTGTGTTATATTCTCCGGAAAAATGATCTATTTTCCGGAGGTATCTTCTGTTTTGAAAAATATAAAATCTCTTCTATATTGTATGGCATTGACTCTGTTATGCCTCTGTGTTGTCTCCCCCACTTCTGCGGAAACCAGAGGGAAGGGTACGGGGCTCGGTGAAAACAGGGAACACAATCTAAAAAAAACTGCTGATAACAAAATTCCGGTCCTGACCGGGACCTGGTATATTGCCGATGCCGGACAGATTGTCCGTCTTGATTTTACTGATCATACTCTGACCATTTCCGGACGGGATCTTTATGCCGATTCTGAAGAGTATTTGCCTTTTCATAAGATGGCGCTGACAATGATCTCTGACAGCCAGATAGAGCTGGATGTGACCGCTGTAGCGATGCCCTCTGAAGAGGACGAGGGTATGGTGTTAACGGACCGTGAAAGCTATATCCGGAAGTTGAAAGAAGATCAGCTGCTGGAAGAGACTGTTGCCCTTGAATATGCTAAAGAAATATTCAACTCCGTTATTCTGAACTTTTCTCTTGAAGAAAATGGATGCCTTGCCCTGGCAGAGGATGGGGATGAACCCGATTACTTTCTGTCCGAACCCCCGGTGATTCATCCAGCTCTGGAGGGATCACGATAGGGAGCGGTAAAGGACTGAAACACTTAACCATAAGTAGTAATGCCGACAGCGACAGTTGTCGGCCCGCGCTGTATCGTTCAGAAGCTCCCTGTAGCAGCTCCGGCCTTTTATTAAACGGCTGTTGGCGTAAGCCCTTTTCATCCTATCTAAGGATGATCGCATAATGTTAAGATACAGTAAGCTGCAAAACGGGGTAATGGATATGCCGGATATTGAGCGTCTGGAGTATGATAACAGGAAAAAACGAGCCTCTGATTTTGAGATTATAGATCTTCAGCATTTTCTTGAAACCAGAGCGTCCTCCCACCTTGCCAGGGACTACCGCCTGAATTTCTGGCTCCTCATGTATATCACCGGTGGAGAAGGGGAGCATTTTATCGACTTCAGAAGATACCCCTTCAAGGCGGGAGATCTTTTGATAATGCAGAAGAATCAGGTGCATCGTTTCAATGTAAATACACGAGCCACAGGTTATATCATGATTTTTAACGAGCCTTTCTTCTTTGGTCAGGATGGAAGCAGCGGTGAAACCCTTCTGGAGTTTTTCAACAGTCCCGTTATATCGCCGGTTCTGAACATCTGCAACGAAAAAGGAAGCGCCAACAGAACTCTGGCGGATCTGATCTACAGGGAGTATCAGAACTGCAGAGGCCGTGAAAAAACATCATTGATCAGGTCTCTGATTCAGAGCTTTATTCTCTCCCTGGATGATTTTCTAAGGGGAAACAGGTTCCTCTATAGGTCAGCTGAGTTTAAGACTTACAGTCAGTTCCGAACCCTTCTGGAGCAAAACTACAGAACCGTCAAGTCAGTAAACGAGTATGCCGCTATGATGGGTGTAACCACAAAAACGATTAACGGCGCTACAAGAGCTCTGGCAGACCTGTCGGCCAAAGAGTTTATTATACAGCGCCTGATTCTTGAGATCAAACGATATCTTAGTCTCGGTGACCTCTTGACTTATGAGATTTCAGACAGAATGGGCTTTGATGATCCTGCCAATATGGCCAAGTTCTTCAGACGTTATGAAGGGGTGTCGCCGTCAGCCTTCAAAGAATCTTTGAATAGAATCCCTGATTTCCCTTAGTTATCCTGGATTCTCTCTGATTCAGATTAAATTTAATGTTCCATTTTTACCATATCTTTCTCCCTTTTTACCTTCAATTCTGACCTTTAAACATTACAATATCACTTATAATACAATTGTTGGCAAAGCTCAACTTTAAAAACAAAGGCATAAAGGGGTTAAGAATGGAACAGCTGGATTTCCTGAGAGAGTTAAAATCAGTCACTTTCTGCAGTGTTGAGAACGGCAGCCCCAAAGCTAGAATCATAGATGTTATGTTTATTGAAGATGACAGGATCTTTTTTACCACAGCCCGGGGGAAATCCTTTTATCGACAGCTGATGACCACGCCTGAAGTCGCTGTTGTGGGTATGGACAGCAGGTATCGGACCGTTCGGATTCATGGAAGAGTGAAACAGGTGGAACACAGTATTATCGACAAGATCTTTGAGTTGAATCCCATGATGAACGATCTTTATGCGGAAGAGAAACGGGATATACTGGAACCGTTCTGTATTTATGAAGGAAGGGGTGAGATTCTGGATCTGGGGAAACTGCCTCTCAAGAGGGAGAGGTTTGCCTTCGGCGGCGCCCGGATCGTTCCTGTGGGATACGTAATCAATGAAAATTGTACGGGATGCGGGATATGCAAAGAAGCCTGTCCTGAAAACTGCATCAGCGAAGGAGATGGCTATGTCATTAACGGGGCAGGCTGCATCGAGTGCGGAAGGTGTTTTGAGAATTGTCCCTCCGCGGCCATAGACAAGCCCGCCTGTTTTTAATCCAGCGCTGCAGGAAAGAAAAAGGAGGATATGATGAGCCGGAAAGTTGAGAATGCGGTAAAGCTCTATCTGGAGGGGATCAGAGACGGCCATTACATCGAGGCTGTTAACACGTATACAGGGGCGCGCTATACACAGCACAGCACGGGAGTAAGGGACGGCAAAGAGGGCTTTATAGAGTTTTTCGGAGATTTCGTAAAGCGCTGTCCGGTCAGAGATATCCGGATAATCAGAAAGCTGGAAGACGGCAGGAATGTTTTTATTCAGGCCTTCCAGGATATCAATAACGGAGATGCCCGGTGGGTGACTACTGATTTCTTCGACACCGATGAGGAAGATAAAATCATCGAACACTGGGACGTCATTGCAGAATACTGCGATCATACCGCATCGGGAAATACATCGGTGGACGGTCCCGCAGAAGTACAGGATCTTCAAAAGACGGAAGAAAACAAGGAACTGGTAAGAAAGCTGATCAAAGACGCCTTTATGGACAGCGGAAACCGTGACAACCTGAAAAACTACGTTTCAGAAGATATCATTCAGCATTCAAAGGATGTGAAAAGCGGTTTTAAAGCCTTTGCCGAACTGGCTGCGGAAAGACGGTTCCGCTTCCATGAAGTCGTTCTGATGGTTGGACAGGGGAACTATGTGGCCACCCTCTCCAGGGTCACTCTTAATGAGAAAGGCGCGGAGCTGGAACTCTGCCGGACTGATCTTTTCAGAATTGAAGAGGGCCGGGTTGCAGAGCTCTGGGACAACAGCGAAGCAGTTCCGGAAGTAAACGTAAACAGTGGAAAGTTTTAGCTGTCTGTATGATACTTGATACTGGCCTGCCCCGGAATCATTCTCAAAGATCGGGTCGGAGCCTTTTATCCGTAAGGACGTGTACATGATCACAGGAGTATTCAACCTGTATGTGGAACGAAGGTTATTCTTTATGGAACTTCTTCTGCAGCATATAGGTATAACCGCTATAGCGGTTGCCATCATCACCATACTGGGGCTTGCCGTAGGCATACTCATGACCCGGAACGACGGCTTTGCCAATGTCATGCTTACGCTAACGAACTTTCTCTATACCATCCCCTCCATCGCTCTTTTAGGCATCCTTGTCACCCTCACAGGTATTGGCAATAAAAGCGCAATAACAGCCCTCGTTATTTACGGCCTGCTGCCCATTATCCGCAATACCTATGTGGGGATCCGAGAGGTGGACCCGCAGATCATAGAGTCGGCCGTAGGCATGGGGAGTACCGAAGCTCAGCTCCTCTGGAGGATCAAGCTTCCGCTGGCCCTGCCGGTTATTATCTCCGGTTTCAGGACCATGGTTATCATGACCATCGCCCTGGGGGGTATTGCCTCCTTTATCGGAGCCGGTGGGCTGGGAGTGGCCATCTACAGGGGGATCTCCACCTACTTTCCTGAGATGATCATTGCAGGAAGCCTGCTGGTAGCCGTTCTGGCTATCATTACGGACTGGTTCCTGCAGATAACGGAAAAAAAACTGACAAAACGGGTTCTGGGACCCGGTAAAAGAGGTTAAAAGATGAAGAAAACCGGCATAACACTGAGCGTACTGGCTCTCTGTTTTTCCTTAGTTGCCTGCGGGGCAGAAAAAAGTGAATCAATGAAAACCTCTCAGGGGGCTGATTCAAAGACAAAGAAGGTTGTTCTTGCCAGTAAACCCATGACTGAGCAGTTTATCATAGCTGAAATACTCACGGCTTTGATCGAACAGGAGACGGATATCGAGGTGGTTCACAAGGAAGGCATAGGAGGCGGGACCTCCAATATCCATCCCGCCATGATGGCAGGGGAGATCGATCTCTATCCTGAATACACGGGCACAGGCTGGATGTTCGTTCTTGAGCGGGAGCTGATCAATGATCCCATGGAGCTTTACAGGGCCGTCAAGGCGGAATACGAGGAGTCGTACGGCATCATCTGGAGCGGACTGTACGGTTTTAACGATACCTTCGGCATCGCCATGAAGAGGGAGCTGGCCGAAAGGCTGGGCATTGAGAGCTACTCCGACCTTGCTGCCGCCGGAGGAGACTTGAAATTCGGTGCGGAGCATGACTTTTACGAGAGGGAAGACGGCATGCCGGGAATCACTGCAGTCTATGGATTCGACTTTAAAAAAGAAGTGGGCATGGATATCGGCCTCAAGTATCAGGCCGTGGCTTCGGGGGAGGTTGATGTTATCAACATTTTTTCAACAGATGGACGACTGAAGGAACACGATATGGTGGTTCTTGAGGATGACAGGGACTTTTTCCCCTCCTACTACTGCGCCACTCTGATCCGCAGAGAGACCCTTGAACACTACCCTGAACTGAAAGCTGTTCTGGAGATGATGACCGGTTTGATCGATAACGATGAGATGACGGATATGAACTATCAGGTCGAAATCGGTAAAAAAAGCGCTCGTGAGGTAGCTTTGACCTTCCTGAAGGGCAAAGGACTTCTGAAATAGATGATCAAGATCCGCAATGTGACTAAAAGCTATGACGGAGAACAGCAGGTCCTGGATGCTTTGGATCTTGATGTGCGGGAAGGGGAGTTTATCACCCTGCTGGGACCATCGGGCTGCGGCAAGACGACCCTTTTAAAGATGATTAACAAACTGATCCCCTCAGACGGGGGAGAGATCCGTGTGAAGGGTCGGACTCTGGAAGAGTGGGATACCATCGGCCTGAGGCGGAGCATCGGCTATGTTATCCAGCAGATCGGTCTTTTCCCCCATATGAACATAGAGAACAACATCGGCTATGTGCTTTCTCTGGAAGGGGTCGGGAAGCCCGAACGATCAGAGAGGGCGGCACGATTGATTGAGCTTGTGGGTATGGACCGCGGGATGCTGGGACGTTACCCGAGCGAACTGAGCGGAGGACAGCGGCAGAGAGTGGGGGTCGCCCGGGCTCTTGCGGCAGATCCCGATATTATACTGATGGATGAACCTTTCGGCGCCGTGGATGAAATTGCCCGTACGGCCCTTCAGGATGAACTGCTGGCCCTTCAAAAAAAGCTTGGCAAGACCATCCTGTTCGTCACCCATGATATTCAGGAGGCCCTGAAGCTGGGATCGAAAATAGTACTGTTGAACCAGGGGCGTGTGGAGCAGTCCGGAACCCGGGAGGAGCTACTTTTTGAACCTGCTTCGGATTTTGTGAGGGAGTTCTTCGGCCTCAAGGGCTTTAAGAGCATTCTGGACGAGGGTATCATGAGCGCAGTCTATGAAAAGATCATAAGCAAGGGGATTAGCATGGAGGAGGTTTACGGCAAGCTGAAGGAGATTTAACTAATTGTCTTTCAGCTGCGCTTTTCTGGCTTTGGCATCCTGGTAAAGCTGTTCAAAGCAGTCCGGACAGAGCCCCTGTGTAAACTCGGCATCCGTATGTTCTGATATATACTGTTCCACCTGATTCCAGAAGCCTTTGTCATTCCGTATTTTTTTACACTTGCTGCAGATGGGGATAATGCCCTGCAGGGTTTTTATCTGAACAAGGGCCTCCTGAAGCTCTCTGTTCTGCCTTTCAATGAAATGAACCTTATTACTCAGATCTGCGGTCTTTTCACTGACCCGCCTTTCCAGTTCTCTGTTCATAGTCTGCAGCTGCCGCTCTCTGCTTCTGTGCCTGATCAGTCTGAAGGCGGCGATACAGAGAATTAGAGATGTGAGAACAGAGAGCCCGAGAATGTAATAGGCCATTCTTCTGACAAGGCTCTCCGGCCTGTTGATAATAAGGGAGTCTTCAGGCAGCTGTTTCAGATCGATCCCGAATCTTTTCAACTCCCGGTAGTCGAACATCATCCTGTTTTCAGCTCCCCGGGAGATCGGAATCTCACTGATCGCCCTTCCCTCCAGCAGCTCCTTGGCCATGCGGGCTGCCGCAGCCCCCTGGGCCTGTCCGGTGGTCAGCACTCCGCCAACGATTCCCATGCCGAAGAAAAAATCCCAGGCCCCGTAGATGGGGACCCGAGAATGCCTGTGGATCATTTCAATACCGTCGATATAGGACAGAAAACGGCCTGCTCTGTCCCGGTTGAAGGTCAAAAGGACAATCACATCCCTGTCGTCCAGTGTCGATATCCTGCCGGGGACATCGTCAAAAAGAAAGTCATCATAGATTTCAAAACGGTACTTCCCCGCATAGTCCTTCAGAGCCCTTTGCAGCTCTTCTTTTATCATCTGACCCGACGTCGTCTGGTCGCTGATAAAGACAATATTCTCTCTTTCCGGATGCAGTTCCGCGATCAGATCTAGATTTTTTCTGTAGTCAATGATCTCGACAACTCCGGTAACATCATCCCTGCCGGCAATCATCTCAGGGCTGAAGTTATTCACCCCGCAGAAAATCACGGGAACGCCCGGGTAGAGAATTTCTCCCTGTTCCATGACAAAATCAAGAGCATGGTTGTCGGAACAGATAATCAGCTTGTACTCAATTCCGGAAATCTCTTCCTTGTGTCTGGCAAAATCAACGATCAGCCTGTAGTACTCTTCACCGGAGTTCCGCTTCATATCCAGAAACTCATGATGAATCTCCACGTTTTCGCTGCGGAGAACCGACCGTATCCCCTCAGAGATATCATCCGTCCATTGCAGTCCCTGATGATAGGAGTGAATCACAAGTATATCATCGGGTGACGCCGTTTGTTCGGCGGAGATGCTTAATGTCGATGTCAGGAGCAATAAACCGATCATGAGCGATTTTTTCATATCCTAAGAATGCAGGAGAACTCTTTATTCTGTCAAACGATTTCTGGCTTCGGGGGGACATGATCCTCTTCCTGTCGAAATGAACTTCTTATTAAAAAGAGCGCACGGATAAAAACCGGGAAAACTGATACAATTATAGTGATGTCATACCAATGCCCCCTTTGTTCCGAATCCCGAATCATAGAGTATCACAGGGATAAACGCCGTCTCTATGAGTACTGTTCCGGCTGCCATCTGGTTTTCGTACCCCCTGAGTTTCATCCGGATGCGGATGAAGAGAAGAGGATCTACGACCTTCATGAGAACGATCCCTGTGATCCGGGATACCGTCGTTTCCTTTCCCGACTGGCGGAGCCTCTGCTGGAACGGCTTGATGAAGGAAGCCGGGGGCTGGATTTCGGCTGCGGCCCGGGCCCGGCCCTCGCCATGATGCTGGAGGAGGCCGGACACTCCGTGGCCCTGTACGACATCTTCTACCACGATCAAAGGGATGTTCTGAAGGATCGTTATGATTTTATCTGCGCGACCGAAGTGATCGAGCATCTGAGCCGTCCGGCCCGGGAGATCGAGGCGCTTGTATCCCTGCTGAAAAGGGGAGGGCGACTGGCTCTGATGACCAAGCTGGTGACGAATGCCCAGGCCTTTAAAAAGTGGCACTATATACAGGATCAGACCCATATCTGTTTCTACAGCAGGGAGACCTTCCGCTTTCTGGCTGACAAGTATGACCTGGCGCTGGAGTTTGTGGGTAAGGATGTCGTTTTTCTGCGAAAATCCTAGTATCAACGGATGTACCTCCCGGCAACCGCGATTCGGTCAGAATCTCTTTTTTTGGGAGATATGTTCCAGCCAGCCTTTTACTCCCCGGCTGTCTACCAGAGTGCGGGCCTTTCGGAATCCCTTTCCGTAGACTCGGTCCCTGTCTTCTGACAGGCCCTGCATCAGGTAGGAGGCCAGGGGATTTTTCATTCTGCTCAGTATCAGCCAGGAGGCCATATTGCAGCTGCCCTCTACCATTGCAGGGGAGGCATCAGTGATTCCCCTGCTGTAGAACCATATATGCATCAGCTCATGAGCACAACTGGAACGAAAGGCGGTTTCGGGCAGACCGTTGAGAATGTAAAGCTCCAGATTGAATTCTATGATCTCACCATTGACGGTTTTCCGCCTGAATACGGCATAGCCCTGGGTCTCCCGCCCTGTATGGTCCAGCTGCCTTAAGTGGGATCTGTCGATGAGGGCGAACTCCGGTTTGAAGGGACGAAGCAGGATACCGAAGTCTTCCAGCTGATCATGGACCTCTGCCAGGATCTTTCGGCCCCGGTCCGGGGTCCCTACAGCCGTTTTCAGGCAGAGTCCGCAGATTTTCCTGCCGTCGGGATAGGATCTGCCTCCTCCCGTCAGTTTTTCAGAGATAAGACGCCCGCAGTAATCGCAGCGGGGAACGGTTCTGATGTGTTCGGCGCAGTAGCAGTTACCCCAGTAGTCTTTCAAGTACCGTCCGGAGATGGGCCTGGCGCAATAGGAACAGAGAAGCGGCATCCTTTGATTCTAATACAGAATCAGTGATAATACGATGTTCGGTTTTACTGGATGTCAGTTAACCAGCCTGGAGGCTGCTTCCTCCCTGATCCTGGCTGTGACGCCGGACAGAAGCTGCGAATCTATTCCCCAGCGGTGCCAGTACTGGGGTATGATAATGGGGCCCAGAGGGGAGAGATCGATCAGCTCCCTGTCGGCCTGCATGGTCTGAAACAGGGGCTCGGGCATAAAGCCGTAGCCTACCCCGGAACTGATCATCTCCAGATACTCGTGCTGAGCGGGAATGATATGGGTGGGGACGTCGAAGGGGGCCACGCCCATCACCTTCTTCTGGAAAATCCTCATCATCTGGCTTTCGGGATGAAAGAGAACCGCCGGGGCCTTTTTCATCTCATCTTCGGTAATCCCCCGGGGAAAATAGCGCGTTCTGAAATCCCTGGTGGCCACACAGCGCAGGACAAGTTCTCCCAGATAATCGACATAGCAGCCCCGTGAGGGTTTGCTTCTGATGCTGATGCATCCGGCCAGATTCCCCTGCTGCAGCAGATGATGGACCACATTGGCCTCACCTACATGAAGATCCACCAGGGTGGACTTCATGATATGTTTCAGTACGGGACGGAACCAGCTTCCCAGGGCCGAGGCATTGACTCCCAGGGAGAGAGGCTGTCCTGTGATGCCCCCCGACATATCCAGCTGCAGATCCTTTTCCAGCAGGCGCATCTTTTTAAAGTGACTGTAAAGGGGGATGCCCGCGTCCGTAGGCACAGGGGGATTGGAGCGGACTACCAGGGGCTTGCCCACATAGGTCTCCAGGTGTTTCACCCTGTGGGTGACCGCCGACTGTGTCAGTCCCAGAGCCTCTGCCGCCCGGTCAAATCCTCCGCACTCTATGACGGCGCCCAAAGCCTCAAGCTGTCTGTATTCGAACATGATCTTATATTAACATTATTCATATAATATTGAAATATTTAATTTTACTAATACTGCATCTTTTACTATTATTCGGATGAACAGCAGATACGGAGGTAAGAATATGAGAGAACAGTGGAAAGGGTTCAACACCGGAAACTGGAACAATAAGGTGGATGTAAGAGACTTCATTCAGCAGAATATTACATCCTACGAGGGGGATGAGTCCTTCCTGGCCCCCCCCACAGAGCGGACGGGCAATCTGTGGAAGAAGGTCGCCGAACTGATGAAGGAAGAGGTGAAGAAGGGAATCCTTGATGCGGAGACCTCTGTTCCCTCATCCGTAACCTCTCACGGTCCCGGATACATCGACAGAGACAACGAACTGATCGTCGGTTTTCAGACGGACAAGCCCCTGAAGCGGGGAATCATGCCCCGCGGCGGTCTGAGAGTTGTTAAAAATGCTCTGGCGGCTCACGGTTTCGAACTGGCTCCCGAAGTGGAAGAAACCTTCGGTAAGCACAGAAAAACCCATAATGAGGGTGTGTTCAGCGCCTATTCTGACGAGATCAAGGGAGCAAGACGGTCCGGAATCCTCACCGGTCTGCCCGATGCCTACGGACGCGGACGGATCATCGGCGATTACCGCCGTGTCGCCCTGTACGGTACGGCTTTTCTGATCGCTGAAAAAAAACGGACTCTTACGGCTTTTAAGGTGCCCGTTTTTGACGAGGAGGCCATCCGTTCCAGAGAGGAGATCTCCGAGCAGATAAAGAGTCTGAACGATCTGACTGAGCTGGGGAGAATCTACGGTTTTGATATCAGTTCTCCGGCCGAAAATACCAGGGAAGCCATTCAGTGGACCTATCTGGGATACCTGGCCGCCGTAAAGGATCAGGACGGCGCCGCCATGTCTCTGGGCCGTGTCTCCTCCTTCTTCGATATCTATATCGAAAGAGACCTGGAGAACGGAACGCTGACGGAAGAAGACGCACAGGAGTTGATGGATCAGTTTGTGATTAAACTGCGTATGGTCCGCTTTCTGAGGACCCCCGAATACGATGCCCTGTTTTCAGGCGATCCCACCTGGGTGACCGAAGTTATCGGAGGCATGGGCGTGGACGGGCGGACCCTGGTCACCAAAAACAGTTTCCGTATGCTTCATACCCTGGAGAACCTGGGACCCGCTCCCGAACCCAATATGACCGTACTCTGGACGCCCCGTCTCCCCCTGGGATTCCGAAACTACTGTTCCAAGGTTTCTGTAAACACTTCTGCGGTTCAGTATGAGAACGACTGTCTGATGAGAACCCACTTCGGCGACGATTACGGCATTGCCTGTTGTGTCTCGGCCATGAGGG
Source organism: Oceanispirochaeta sp. (assembly GCA_963556075.3). Lineage (GTDB taxonomy): Bacteria > Spirochaetota > Spirochaetia > DSM-2461 > DSM-2461 > Oceanispirochaeta. The sequence continues at coordinate 3,474,508 of CAUVYB020000002.1, forward strand.
TGGGAAAACAGATGCAGTTCTTCGGAGCCAGAGCCAACCTGGCCAAAGCCCTGCTTTATGCCATCAACGGCGGAAAGGACGAGAAGTCCGGTGTTCAGGTGGGCCCCGAATACGCTCCCATAACCGGTGAGTATCTGGATTACGATGAGGTGGTCGCCAAATTCGACGTGATGATGGAGTGGCTGGCCAATCTTTACATCAAGACCCTGAATGTGATCCATTTCATGCATGATAAATATAACTACGAGTCTCTGCAGATGGCCCTCCATGACGACAGCGTTATCAGGACCATGGCCTGCGGTATCGCCGGGCTGTCCGTCGTGGCCGACTCCCTTTCGGCCATCAAGCATGCGAAAGTGAAGGTCATCCGTGATGAGAGCGGACTGGCTGTGGACTATCAGGTGGAAGGGGAGTATCCCTGTTATGGTAATAATGATGACAGAGTGGACCTGATCGCCGTCAATCTTGTGGAGCAGTTTATGGACAAGCTGCGTCATCAGAAGACCTACAGGAATGCCCGGCCCACCCAGTCCATCCTGACCATCACCAGTAATGTGGTTTATGGAAAGAAGACCGGCCCCACCCCCGACGGACGCAAGGCGGGCGCCCCTTTCGGCCCCGGTGCCAATCCCATTCACGGACGGGATACCAACGGGGCTCTGGCCTGTTTCGCCTCCATCGCCAAGCTGCCCTACGAGCATGCGGAAGACGGAATCTCCTATACCTTTTCCATCGTTCCCCAGGCCCTGGGAAAGGACGAGAAGACACAGATCAGGAATCTGACCAGCATGATGGACGGTTATTTTCTGGATGGCGGCCATCATGTGAACATCAATGTGCTGGACAGGGATACCCTGATGGATGCCATGGATCATCCCGAAAAGTATCCCCAGTTGACCATCCGGGTTTCCGGCTACGCCGTAAACTTTGTAAAGCTTACCCGTGAACAGCAGCAGGATGTTATCAACAGGACCTTCCATCAGGTCATCTAGGACCGGATCATCAGAATCGGGACAGCCGGTCTGTTCCGGTTCCGGGCCGCTGCGGCCGCATTTCTGCGGGGCCGCAAGTCATGCGAAACAGGACTGAAGATCATAAGGAGAGAATATGGAGCCCGTAAAAGGTAGAATTCATTTGCTGGAAAGCTGCGGAATGGTAGACGGTCCGGGGCTTCGTTTCGTCGCCTTTCTGCAGGGCTGCCCCCTGCGCTGCCTTTACTGCCACAACCCGGACAGCTGGAGGCCCCGGGGCGGACGCGAGATGAGCTCGGAAGAGCTGGTTGAGGAGGCCTGGAAGTATCGCACCTGGATGCAGGCCTCCGGCGGCGGCATCACCCTGAGCGGTGGCGAGCCCCTCTATCAGCCGGAGTTTACCCTGGATGTGATACGCCGGGCCCGTAAAAAGGGAATGACCGTTGCTCTTGATACCTCCGGTTACGGTAAGCTGGAACGGACACGGGACTGTCTGGATGAGGCGGATCTGATCCTCCTCGATATCAAAACGGCTCTTCCCTCACAGCACAAGGGGCTGACGGGACATCCCGCGGATCAGATGCGGACCACTCTGGACTATCTGAAGTCCATCGCCAAGCCCATGTGGATCCGCCATGTGGTGGTTCCCGGTCTGACCGACGGGACGGAAAGTCTGGAGGCCCTGAAGACCCTGCTTCTGGATGTTCCCTCCCTGGAGCGCTTCGAGTTTCTTCCCTTTCATAAAATGGGGGAGGATAAGTGGATTCAGGAGGGGCTGAGCTATACCCTGACAGAGACTCCTTCTCCCTCCAGGGCCTTTATCGAAACCCTCTGGAGGGAGTTCGCTGATGCAGGAATCCCCATGGGGGACTCCTGAAACATCAGCCGGACGGAGCGATCGCCCCTTAGCGGGACTCAGTCTTCCCCAGGAGCTTCCGGAGCCGACGACTCAGCCGCGGGGGCCGGCGTGGCGGGAGCAGATTCGGGACGGATCGTCTCTTCTTCCACAAGTTTCCGAAGCTCCTTCCGCCGTTTTCTGTCAGTTTTTCTACAGCTGTCATCTCTCCCCGAAGGCATATCCTTGAAGAGGAGGGAGCTGAGGATCAGAAGTCCCCAGGCCTGCCAGTAGCTCAGCGTGGTCAGTCCGAAAATCCCGGGCATCAGCCAGTTCCACAGCAGCATGACCACCCAGCCGAAGAGAAAGAGCAGAGCGAGAATCCCCAGACCCATCAGAAAGCCCAGGAAGAACTTCATTCCCAGCCACCTTTCCTCCCACCAGGACTCGGGATCACAGCCCGGATTCCTTTTCAGCTCCTTCTCCCAGTCCTTCTGAAACTCCTTTCTGATCTCTTCGCGTATCTCGTCCCTGATTTCATCCATCATCATCCTACCTCCGAAAATCCTGTTTTTGATTCCTTTTCAATCCATAATCCACTGTCTCAGAGCCCCGGAGAGAGCCTTGATCCCGTATCGCTTTCTCGCTTTCAGGGTCTCTATGCTCACACCCGTCTCCCTGGCCAGTACGGCAAAACTCTTTCCGCCGAAGACCTGGGCTTCGATAACCGTTCTCTGGGGGGAGGGGAGAGACTTCATGGCATCGTTCAGGGCATCAACCATGCAGTCCCGGACATAAGTGTCCAGGGGATCCAGGCCTATCCCCGCTATGACTTCCCGCAGGGTCTCTTCTGCCACATCCCTTTCTCCCGCCGCCTGCCGGACCTTTTCACGCCGCCAGGCATCGATCAGGCGCTTTGTGACCAGACTGTTCAGCCAGGCCGGCAGGTTTACAATCTTTGCCAGACGGTCCAGCTTTCCCCAGGTCTCGGCATAGACATCGTGAATCAGGTCCTCCGTCTCCTCCCAGGACTTGCCCGCCGCCCGCAGGCGGGCCGTCAGTCCGGGTTTTTCCGTTATATAGGCCCGGGAGAGGCGGTCTCTTGCATGCTGTTCGCTTTGCTGTTCCTGATTCATGTCATCCTCTACGACGCAGGAAGACTGTTTCGGGTGTAAAAAAAATAAAAAAAATCCCGGACAGAAAGTCCCGGATACGGGGAGAGAGCCTCGACGCACGGAGTTTAAGAAAGCAGATGGTCATTTTCAGGCGGAAATCGCAGTCAGGATCGGATGAAAGGAGACGGATGAGAAGCAGGTATTTTATGTCACCCCCCGGGCTGAATACGTCTGCAACCTTCAGGACTCGATCAATCATAAGATCCTCATAAGAAAATTGGAAACCTCTTATAAGTCTTACTAAATTCAGATCCGTTTTCAAGCTTATCCATACCCCGCTTGTCAAGGCAGGACGTATTTATTGAGTTTATGCAGAAATCGGGATAAAGCCCTCTTTCTCAGCGATGGGAATCAGGATGAAAAAGGCCTCGATTTTATGCCGTTTTGGACCAGATATTGTCTGACATCTTTTCGAATTTGCCTGTTCAGGAGCGCTGCTTTTCTCTATAATGTCAAAAACCCGTAGTCTACAGGGCGGTACGGGAAGAATCGGAGTAGCTATAGAATGACATTTTTTGAGAAGTTGGAAGCGGTTTGTACGGAGAAGAACACCCTCCTTTGCGTAGGTCTTGATCCCAGAGTTGATGTAAAAGGTCCCGGCGCGGCTTTGAAAGCCATCGTGGAGCAGAACAGCAGGATTATAGAGGAGACTCTTCCCTATGCGGCCTGTTTCAAGCCCAATATCGCTTTTTACGAGGTATTCGGGCCTGAAGGTTTGAAGGCTCTTAAAGAGACCCTCTCTCTTATCCCTCGTGAGATTCCCGTTCTGATCGATGCTAAAAGAAATGACATAGGTTCCACCGCCCAGGCTTATGCGGACTCCCTGATTGACTTTTATAAGGCCGATGCCGTTACCCTTTCTCCCTATATGGGACGGGATGCGGTAGACCCCTTCCTTGAGAAGGGTGATCAGCACGGTGCCTTTCTGCTCTGCCGGACCACCAATCCCGGTGCTGCGGCCATGCAGGATATGATGGTCAAGCGTCCCGGAGGAGAGGAGGAAGAGCTGTATATCTCCACGGCCCGCGAATGTATCAGCTGGGGATCCCAGATCGGACTTGTTGTGGCCGGTAATGATACGGAGGCCCTGAGAAAGGTCAGAGCCGCCTGCCCCGAAACCTGGTTTCTGACTCCCGGTATCGGCACTCAGGGCGGTGACATGCTTGAGGCCGTCTCCGCGGGATGCCGGGCCGACGGCCTGGGTATCCTTCCCAATGTTTCCCGTTCGGTAGCCGGAGCCGCCGAACCCGGCGTGGCCGCCAAAGAGTTCCGAGACAAGCTGAATGAGGCCCGGGGAAAGCGTAAGGTTGTCCAGGGCATGACTCTTAAGGGGATAAGAAAAGATAAGATTATGAAGGGACTGATCAAATCCGAGTGTTTCAGGGTGGGAGAGTTCACCCTCAAGTCCGGTAAGAAATCCCCCTTCTATATTGATTTAAGACGTACCAGTTCCGATGCCGCTCTTCTGGCCGAGGTTGCCAGAGCTTATGCCGAACTGATCTCCGGTCTTGAGTATGACAGAATCGCCGGTATTCCCGTGGCTGCCCTGCCTCTGGCTACGGCCGTTTCTCTGGAAACAGGCATCCCCATGATCTATCCCCGTATGACCATGAAGGAGCACGGTACGGGCAACCGGATAGAGGGCGAGTACAAGGAAGGGGAAAAGATCCTACTCCTGGACGACCTGATTACCACCGGAAAATCCAAGGTGGAAGCCATTGAGATCCTCCGTGAAGCCGGTCTGGTGGTGGAAGATCTTCTGGTCCTCCTGGAACGGGGAGCCCAGGGGCGTAAAGACATGGAAGCCGCCGGGGTCAAATTGCACAGCTATGCTCATGTAAGTGAATTCCTTCAGCCCTGTCATGATCTGGGACTGATCGATGATTCGCAGATGAAAGATATGTTGGATTACGCTGGTAAGGAGTAGGTTGTGGAAATCGTCACCCTGATCCTGGACTTTCTAACTCGAAATATCATATTGGGTCCCTTGAATATGCCTTTCAGTATTCTGGGGCTTGTGAGCCGGGTTATTCTTCCTTTCCTGGGTATGATCATCCTCTACCGGATCATACTCTGGGGGATTCGCAAGATCCTGGATGTGACTAAACTCAAGGATGAGATCAAGGGGACGATTTTAAAATACCTTCGCTATGTGCTGAAGCTTCTGGTGGTTGCCGGACTGGCCCTTTCGGTGGGCAATCTCCTGGGCAGCCAGGTAAGCGTCTGGGTCAGCGGTTTCCTTAACTTTCTGAATAAGCCCTTCTTTATCTCGGGGAATACCAGGATATCCATCGTGACACTGCTGATGTTGATCCCCGTATTCTATATGTCCTCGTGGTCGGGTAAGTACATCCGTAAAATACTGGAAAGCTCTCTGTTCGAGCAGTTCGGAATGGACGAAGCCAGGCGTTTCTCCATAGGAAACCTGACCCGCTACTTCGTGATGATCCTGGTATTCCTGTTTGGTATGTCCATGGTGGGAATAGATTTTTCTGCTCTGGGAGTACTCCTGGGAGTACTCGGTATTGGACTCGGTTTCGGTCTTCAGGGTATCGTCGCGAACTTCTTTGCGGGGATCATTATCATCACATCAAGACCCATCAAAGAGGGCGACCGGGTCAGGGTTAATGGATATGACGGTATTGTGCAGAGCATACGCTTCATCAATACAGAGATAAAGACCTTTGAGAATGAAAATATCATTCTGCCCAACTCACACTTCACAGACAGTGCGGTCCATAATTACTCCTATAACGATCGGAAAATCGTCATTATCAACGAGATCGGAGTCTCCTACGATTCTGACCTTGATAAGGTCGTTAAGATTCTGGAGGATATCAACTCCCGCAATCCTTTCCGTGCAGAGGGACCGGAAAATGTGGTCCGAGTTCTCTCTTTCGGGGATAACAGCATCAATCTGGCTCTGCGCAGTATGATCCGTGAGCTTTCCAACAAGGCCGAAGCGTTCAGCTGGACGAATATGGAGATCTGGCGGAGCTTCCGGGAGAAGGGAATCGAGATTCCCTTTCCCCAGCGGGTTGTCTATATCAAGCCCGCTGAGAGGGAAGAAGACGAGCCTGTTTCCATAGCTGATGAGGGTGAGCCGGCTTTGTGACGCTCATCTTTTTGGCTTTCCCTGTTTGATATTGGCCGCTCTGAACTCATTGGTGGACTGTGACTGACCGTGGGTCAGGATGTTGTAATGGTAGGCAAGGAACTGATGATGATCACGTACCGTGGCATCTGCTCCCTTGTCCACAAGAAGGCGGGCGATCTTTCTGTCATCCACCAGGGCAGAGTAGAACAGGGCATTCCATCCCAGCTGATCCACGGCATTTAAATCGGCTCCCTCATCCAGTATTTTTTTGACCGCTTCCCTGTTCCTTTGGAGTATAAACTTTCTAAGCTCCTGTTCCTTCTCTCCCTGTACGACAGGCTCGGTCGGATGAGACTCTAAGTCCTTGTTAAAATGCAGATTGTTCAGGGAGAAAGTGAAAACAGAACTGTAGGGAAGGCGCCAGTTGGTGGGGGTGCCGGGCCATGAGCCGTATACATCTTTACCATAACCTGCCTTTTCAAAGGTGTTTCCGGCCGATCGGGAAGTTCCGAAACCGTTTACGATAAGAGTGTCGTCCTTTAGAATATACAAAGGAAAAAGAGCGCTGTTGATGATAAAGGGTTCCACTTCGGGTGACACTTTCAAATCACTTCTGGCACCGTCTTTCAGACGAATAAGTGTGAGCCCCCAGCCGTCTCTGTAGAACGGACGAATATAGTAAGCTCCCTGCAGACTCAGTGCATGGCAGTTGACGGCGGCATTAATCTCTTTCCTGTTTATGTTCATATTCCTGGCAGCCCCTTCATCCTGAAAGGCTATCCCCTCGGCAACCACATGACAGCCTTCGCAGGCGCAGATCAGAGGGGTCTCCGTCAGGGACAGGCTGGCCGTTCCGTTCGACCCCGGCAGGATAGCCGTATCGGTGCCATGCTGGACGCGGATAATCTGATTTTGGAGTTCAGCGCTCAGGGCATGGGGGTCGAAGTTCTGTCCCTGACCGCTTCTGGCTACCTGTCTCAGCAGGTATCTTTGGGACGCTACAAAATAGCTGTATATCTCAGTATCCTCGACATAACGGGCATAGAGAGCCTCCCTGTTCCCCTTTCTGAAAGCGACGATTCCATTCTCCCTGACCAGAATAATCCTGTCCTCCTTTCTGATGATGCGGTCGGCCAGACCTATGTCGGAGTGCAGGAACGGCGGAATATCAAAATTTTCGGTCAATGAACCGTTAAACAGGCTGAAACACTGCAGATTTGTCTTGCTCGAAACAAGGACCTGGTTTCCATCCGTTGTAATAGGACTCCTGGGAAAACCTGTGAGAGTCTCTTCCCAGTTCAACTCGCCTGTGCCGAGTTTGATTGAACGGAGGGACAGACCGTCCGGATTGTTATAGATGCCCAGTACGGAGTCTCCCGACAGAGATCCCGTAATGAGCTCCGCATCAAGAATGGCATCGTACCAGAGCTTATAGCCTGTTTCACGGTCCATGAGGGTAAAGCCTCTTTTCTGTGTCAGAAGGATTCCTTCGTCGCAGTTGTATACATCTCTGAGCAGGGATTTATCGCTGTTGATCTTCTTCTCCCAGTTGAGACTTCCGTCATCCAGAGATATATTGAGAAGAAAACTACCGAAGATCAGACAGTCTTCTCCGTCTTTGATCAAGCCGCAGGCCGGATGGCTGTCTAGAGCGAATGTTGCTTTTCTTTCCATTTTCCAGCGTTCCTCGCCATCGTCTGCTGCCAGTGCTTTGATGGTAAAGCCGCTATTGTCACCTCCGGCCGCTATGATGGTCTTTCTTCCCTTTATAAAAAAATAGCGGCAGAAGCGCGGATCCCGGCGATGCCAGAGGATATGCCCGTCCTCTCTGTTGACCGCCGTGAGACGCTGAAGATCATCGCCATAGTCCCTTCCGCTGATAAAGAGGGTATTTTCGTCATAAAAAATCTCTTCCACAGTACTTTGAAGAACATCGTTGGACTTTCGCCAGCGGATGGTGCCGGCATCAGGGTCGGTCATGATCAGCTCATGATTGAAGATGCCCCATATCTGCCTGGAACCGTAAACCCGGGAAACCTGGAGAAGAAGACTGTTGTGGTCCATAAGTTCGGAAAATTCAATTTCGGAGGACTGCAGGGGAATTTCCGACAGGGCTTCAGGCGTCTGCCTGAACTCCTGTGAAACTGCATCCTTGACCGTTTCGCTCTTTGTGGTAACCGTAAGGCAGGAAAGGCAAATAAGAGTAACAAGGACCAAAGCCGTGCGGATGACGATCTGGCCGGACATGGATAATCTACCCACTATCATATTACTATCCCTATTAAGAAACTTTCGTTCATGATGTATGGAATTTCAAATTAATCCCTGATCGAGGAAAGAGAGGGAAGGAACGGAATAATCATGACACAAGAGCCATTCGAAATTTATAAGAGAAAATGATTCACTTATATTGATAAAGAAAAAGTTTTCCCCTATGCTTTCACTGGAAACAGAGATCAAGGAGAGTGCCGTGCTATATAGAAGAATGCCGAAAACCGGAGATGAACTGTCCATACTGGGCTTTGGATGTATGAGACTTCCCGGTTCTGCCGGGCGGGTCAATGAAGTCGAAGCCATCCGTCAAATACGCTATGCCATCGACAAGGGTGTGAATTACCTGGATACCGCATGGCCCTACCATAACGGGAACAGCGAGGTCGTCCTGGGGAAAGCCCTGAAAGACGGCTACAGGGAGAAGGTGAAGATTGCCGACAAGCTCCCTCACTGGCTCTGCAGAAAGCGCGAGGATATGGATTACTATCTGGATGAGCAGCTCAGCAGGCTGGATGTCAAACAGATCGATTACTACCTGATCCATATGCTGGACGGAAGCACCTGGAAAAAGGCTCTGGACATGGGAGTCATCGATTTTATGGATAGGGCCAGGGCTTCGGGGAAGATCGCCCATATAGGCTTCTCCTTTCACGGTCCCCGGGACGATTTCAAGACCGTTATCGACGGTTATGACTGGGAGTTCTGTCAGATTCAGTACAATATTCTGGATGAACATGCCCAGGCGGGGATTGAAGGCCTTGAGTATGCACGCTCCAAGGATATAGGAGTCATTGTTATGGAGCCTCTAAGGGGAGGGGCGCTGGCCGGTCAGCTCCCTAAGGAGGTGGAGGCTGTTTACAGAAAGAATCATTCCGGCCGCAGTAATGCCGACTGGGCTCTGCGCTGGATATGGAATCATCCGGGTATTATTACCGTTCTTTCCGGCATGAACAGTATGGAACAGCTGGATGAAAACCTCGAAATTGCCTCGGAAGCGCATATTGAATCCATGAGCAGGGAGGAGACTGATACGGTCAGCTCCGCCGCAGAGACATTCCGCAGCCTGATGAAGGTTCCCTGTACGGGCTGCCAGTACTGTATGCCCTGTCCTCAGGCAGTGGATATCCCCTCCGCCTTTAGCTTTTACAACCAGAAATATCTGTTTAAGCAGGGCTTTATGAGCCGGGCTGTGTATCTGCTGCAGCATGGAACGATTCAGGGGCGTAAGCCATCTCTGGCCAGCCAGTGTGTGGAGTGCGGTCTCTGCATGAAGCATTGCCCCCAGGGCATACAGATTCCCGGAGAGCTCAGGAAGGTGGAAAAGGAGTTTGAAGGCCTGTTTACAGGAGCCCTGAATTTTGTTCTTAAAGCCGTATTGAGTGCGGGACGGAGAAAAGAGTAAAAAGACCGTTAATTCAAGGGAAATCCTTTGCATAATTCCTGTCTATCATGTAGCTTAATATAATTATAGAGAAGCGCTGTTCTTTTTTAAAGCTGTGCTTCTTTTTAAGATGGGACGGGTTTATGACAGGAAAAAGCTGGAGCCGTGACTACCGGATCAGCAGAAATAAGGACAACTATCATCGCTATCGCAGAGTTCTGCTGCTCTATATGATATTAGCTCTGCTGTTTCTGACCCGTAACCTCTACTATTTTACGAATGAGATCCATATATTTCCCAGCTATACCAGCGTCTACGCCCTCTCTCTGGGGATCTCAGGGCTTTTCAGTTTCCTGCTGCCCCTTTTACACAGGCGACGCTGGATCAGGGCTCTGAACTACAGTATTCTGGCCGTTTCGATTCTGCTGTTTTTTCTAATGGTCAATCTCTGTCTTCTGGACTCGTTTTTTATAGAAGATGTAGACTTTACAGCCTACATCTTCGGGGCACTTATGCTGGGCTTTATCTTCAGATCCGACTGGTGGCTTCACCTGGTTCTCCTTACGGCGGCTCTTGTCTACTACAGCTTCAGTTATTATTTTTTAAGGCCTGATCTTTTTGAACTCTCTGCTCTTCTGCCTCTGGGGCCTATCAGCGCCTGCGCCTTTTACTTCTCGTTTTCCAGAGATAAGATGAACAGGCGCCTGTTCCGTACGAGTTATAAACTGGCCGAATCCAACCGCAGACTTATCGAACAGACCAGGCGGGATGCCCTGACGGGCCTTTACAACAGACGTTATATGGAGGACTTTCTGAAGCATCAAATGGCCTTGTTCAAAAGAGAAAAGTGCGATTTTTCCCTGATTTTCGGAGACATTGATCATTTTAAGAGGATCAACGACGAACTGGGACACGATGTGGGAGATCAGGTGCTCAGAAAATTGGCTCTGCTTCTGGAAAAGGAGTCCCGGGATTCGGATCTTGTGGTCCGTTACGGAGGAGAGGAGTTCCTTATCGTTCTTCCCGGGACAATCTGTGAGGAGGCTTTCCGGCTGGCGGAAAGGATAAGAACGACAATGGAAAAACGGTGTTTCAGTCGTGTTCCCTGGACCGTTACGGTCAGTTTTGGAATCGCCGGCGCCCAATCGGGAGATGAGCCCCGGGATATCATCCGAAGGGCCGACGAGAAACTTTATATCGCCAAGAGGCAGGGACGGAACCTGTGCATCGGGGAGAGTCTCCCTTCAATGGACCATTCCTGATACAGAAAGGCAAATACAATAGGACTGAGAGGAGCCGTATGGCCAAAAAAATAAAGGAAGTATGCGATTTCGGAGAGAGCTTTGGAAAGCTTGATATTCGTGTGGGCAGGATCATTGAAGCCGAGCTGGAAACTGCCACTCCTAAGAGAACCTATAAGATGACCGTGGACTTCGGAGCTTACGGAGTGAAGGTCAGTTACGGCCGTTTTACAAGGCATCCGCTGGAGGACGTGAAGGACCGTCTGGTTCTGGGGGTGTTGAATCTGGGAGAGAAGAGCATGGGGCCTGTGGTCTCGGAAGTATTGATCCTGGGGATTCAGTATCCCGGGGGGGATAGCGGAGAGGCGACCTTTGTCTCTCCCGCCGCAGACTGCAGGATCGGAAGCAGGCTCTTTTAATCTGCGGAGAAGGCTGCGGGCCATGGGGCATGCTTGTGTGCCTCTCAGCCCCCTCCTTCCGCCTAGAGTCAGTTCTTCTTGAGGAGCAGACCTCTGTTGCCCTTGAAGCGATCATCCTGGAGTATCTGAAAACCGTGAAGATGCTTTTCCAGCTGGGCCATATCCGAGCTGCGGGCCATGATAAAGCAAAACCTGCCCTGTTTCACCAGATTCAATGCCGTATGGGCAAGCTCTTTATGCCACTTCACTCTGGGGATCGGGCTCAGGTTGATGAAGACGCAGTCAAAACTCTGTTCTCCGTATTCTTCCAGCAGAAAGGATTCGTCGGGTAGGGTGTCGTTTCTGACTTTTCCTTCATACCCGCATTTTTCCAGATTGTATCTTGTAATTCTGTTCTGGAGGACATCCCTGGACGCCAGAGTCATGGTCTTGATTTTATTGGACCTGCGGGAGTTCAGCCAGACAGGAAGATGTCCCTGTCCGGGATTCCAGAAAAAGGCTTCACCGGAAAACGCGTTGTGTCTGAGAAGTTCTCCTGTCACATGCAGCCAGAAACTGAGTTGATCAAAGTCCGGCAGATTGTAGACGGTCTCAAGGGTATAGGGTTCGTCATCGGCCATTCTGAAGGGGCCCTTGTAACGGATATAGCGTTTGAAGGGGATGTCGAAATTGTCTTTGCCCTTACCGAGATGAAAGACGCTGTGCATCTTGGTCGATTCGCTGTAGAGGAGAGGTATTCCGTTATCCCTGATGACCTTGTGAATCAGCTCTTTCAGGCTGTCTACAATAACCACGGCAATAAGACCGTCTTTTGTGATGGAGCCCGATGCCTTGCGGATAAAGTCCTTGATAACATGATCTCCCGCCTTGGCGGGGATGTTGCAAATGACCAGATCCTTTGACCCCGGTTCGACGTCGTCCAGAAGAAGTCCGGCACTCGCCCTGAAGTCGGAGGATTTGATGCCGTTAAGCGCCGCATTGTGCCTTGTAAAGGCTACGGCAAGCTCATCCCTGTCCTGGAAGCATATATCCAGGGAGGGATACTTTTTTTTAAGACAGAGACCCAGAACACCCGTACCGCATCCCGTATCAATGGCAGTTTTATAGCTGTCCAGATCGGTCTTTTTGGCCAGGGTCTTCAAAAGGAGCCTTGAACCCGCATCTATATCAAAGCTGCTGAATAGTCCCATGGAAAGATCAAATTTCAGTTTCTCTCCATGGAATTTAAAAGGTACCTGCTTGTTTACAAGCGCTGTTATTCTGGGGTCTGCCTTGTACTTCATGGATCAGTTATTGATTCTTTCCTGATACTCTTTGGTTTCCACATTGATCCTGATGGTCTCGCCCTCTTTGATAAAGATGGGAACCTTCACAGTCAGACCGGTTTCAACCTTGACGTACTTGGTCGCTCCCTGAACGGTGTCGCCCTTGACGGCTTCTTCCGCTTCGGTAACAACCAGATCCATTTTGGGGGGGAGTTTGATGTCCAGGGACTCTTCACCCCAGCGGACAACCTTGTAGCTTTCACCTTCTCTCAGGAAGTACTGCATATCTTCCATGGAGGCCATGGGGATCTCATACTGATCGTAGGTGTCCGCGTTCATGAAGTGGTAGCTCTCTCCATCGGCATAGAGGAACTGAGAGTTCACGTCTACCACATCGATCTCTTCGACCGAGTCCTGGGTCTTGTGGGTTACCTTGAGTACCGCACCGTTCCTCAAATTCTTCAGCTTGAGTCTGCAGAAGGCGGATCCCTTACCGGGGTTTACGAACTCTCTTTCAACAACAATATAGGGAATGTCCTTTTCAAGGAGGAAGGTTCCCTTGGCGATGGCGCCGGCTTTAATCTGTCCCATTTTCATTTTTCCTTAATTATATGTTTTCTACGGCGGCGACTAACCATTGCGGGTTAATGCGCAGGATCTATATGATTCAACCGTTTTTTTGGCTCACAGGAGTATAGCATCCAAAGGAAATAAAATCACCCCCTGAATACTCTTATCTCCAAGAAGAGCGGCAATGAGTCTGTCGACGCCCACTGCGGTTCCCGATGACTCGGGAAAGCCTGTCAGTTTTTCCGTCCAGTCGGGACGACAGAGCACATCGATAACGGCATTTTTTCTCTTTTCGGGAATCTCTTTTTCATAAAAATCGCGAATACGGTCCAGGTCCGTCTCTTCACTGTAACAGTTGGCGATCTCTATGCCCTGCATGTAAAGCTCCCATCGGTCGGACCAGGGAGTCCCGGGAATGGATTGAGCAAGGGTCGGGATACGATCCGGATAGTTCGTCAGTACCAGGGGCCTGTCGGAAGGGAGCTCCGGTTCAACCAGTGTCAGGAAAAGCTTGTGAAACAGCACTTCCCACTCCTCTCCGGCGTCTCTGGGAATAGAATGGCGGTCAAGTTGTTCCCCCAGAGCCTCTTCTGAGAGATTCTCCTGAAGAGAGAAGCCCGCCAGCTCCCGAAACGCCTCCTCCATCTCCATACGGCGGAAAGGAGGGCGGCAGGACTCCGGTGTTTCCTCCAGAAGAAGCGCTCTGACAAGATCTTCGCAGATTCCGATATTCTTTTCCGCATCGATCCCCGTCTTGTACCACTCCAGCATGGTGAACTCGGGATTGTGGACGGGGGATATCTGCTCGCTGTTTCTGAAGCATTTGCAGATCTGATAGATATCGCCTGATCCTGCGGCCATCAGTTCTTTCATATGAAGTTCGGGAGAGGGGATCAGGAACAGGGGCCGGTCATCCCTATAGGGACTGATGAGGCTTGTGCGAAAGTTTTCAATGGATGCTTCGGGAATCAGATGGCTGGAAAGAAGAGGGGTTTCCACTTCCAGATACCCTCTGTCGTTAAAAAAAGACCTTATACGGCCGTACAGGGCGCTGCGCTTACGCTGAGCATCAAAGTTCATAAACATCCTTAAATGGGAAGACGGAAAGATGAAAGAATAAAAAAAGCCGTCTGCAAGAGACGGCTTTTTTATAGAAGACCGAAATTAACCCTCAGCGATACATTCGGTGGGGCAAACATCGGCACAAGCGCCGCAGCTGGTGCACAGGCTGGCGTCGATGACTCTAGCATCGTCCTTCTCGCTGATAGCTTCAACGGGGCACTCGCCTTCGCAGGCACCGCAGTTTACGCAGTCATCTGCATTAATAACGTAAGCCATGGGATTCCTCCATAACAGTTTTAGTGTAATTCAAAATTAGCTTATAAGGGATTTTAAATCAACAGAACTTTAACTTTTCCTCCCATTTTTATACATCATAAAAGAACGTTTTTTTTTAAACCGTAAATTGTCACTGCCGGTACTGTGGATTGCAGCTGAAGAAAATCGATTGACGTACTCGGGGATAAGGCCGTAGTATACATAGTGAATCTCAGCTAGTGTATATGTACTATAGCAGCTGCAGTTCTTTTGTATACATAGAATTATTGAAATGCGGCGTATGCTGCGACCAATGGGGGAATTTCTTGGAACAGACAATCATGAAACAGCTTCAGGCTGTGGTAAAAAAATATCCCGGGCAGCCGGCTCAGAAAAGCAAGAATGAGGAGGGCGTATATCAGGCGACTGATTATGCAAGCTTTTATAAGGAAGTTCAGTACTGTGCCGCGGGGCTGCAGTCCGCGGGCATCAAGAGGGGCGAGACGGTGGGTCTGATCGCAGATAACAGAAAAGAGTGGCTTATCTGTGATATGGGTCTCCTCTCCCTGGGAGCCAATGATGCCCCCCGGGGATGTGATATCACTCCCAAGATTCTCTCTCATATCCTGAGCATTGCCGCCTGTAGAACTGTCATCCTCGAAAACACACAGCAGCTGGATAAGGTGCTTGAAGTTCGTTCCGATCTGCCCGAACTCAAACAGATTATTATGATGGAAGATGCGGATGAGAAAACAGTCGCCGCCGCTCAAAACTACTCCATCCTCAATTTCAGAGACATCATGGAGAAGGGACAGTCCCTGCTTGAGGCCGATCCGGATATGATTGAGAAAGAGATCGCTCAGGGAAATCCCGATGATACGGCTACCATTATCTTTACCTCCGGCACGACCGGTATTCCCAAGGGCGTTATGCTCAGCAATTCCTGCTACGTCTATCAGGCCGAGGCCATGCTTCATTACATCCCCGTCTGTGAAAAGGATACCTGGCTGACCATACTGCCCGTATGGCACTCCTTTGAGAGGATCATCCAGTATGTTTCCTGCCTGAACGGGGCCTGTCTGGCCTATTCCAAACCCATCGGCAAGACCCTGCTTATGGATCTGCAGGCCATCAAGCCCACCCATCTGACCGCAGTTCCCAGGCTCTGGGAGGCTCTTTACGCCGGCATTATCAGAAATATCAAGGCCAAGGGAGAAAAGACGGAGAAGCTTTTCAATTTCTTTGTAAAGAAGGCGGTGAAAAACGAGCACTACCGCTGTATTCTGGAAGACCGTTATCCCGACTATACGGGTCAGACAAGACCGAAAATGGGAGCCTTCCTCGGCGACCTGGTCACCAGACCCTATAGAAAACTGGGGCATAAACTGCTCTTTTCCAAGGTTCTCGGAAAGATGTTCCCCGAGCTGAAAGCCGGAATCTCCGGAGGCGGAGCCCTGCAGAGGGACGTGGATAACTTCTACGCCGCCATCGGTCTCAAAGTGCTGGAAGGTTACGGTCTGACCGAATCGGGACCTGTTATCTCTGTGAGGCGTCAGGATCATCCTGTGGTCAACACCGTGGGGCCGGCCTTCATCGGTACCGAAATCAAAGCGATCGACAATGACGGCAGGGAAGTCGCCTGCGGCGAGAGGGGCGTTCTGTTTGTGAAGGGCCCCCAGGTTATGAAAGGGTATTACGGGAATCCTGAACTGACCGCCGAAGTCCTGGACAGCGAGGGCTGGCTCAATACCGGTGATATTGTGATGATTTCCAGAAATAATGAGATTGCCATTGTCGGCCGGGCCAAGGATACCATCGTTCTTCTGGGCGGTGAGAATGTGGAGCCCGTTCCTCTGGAGTCCAAGCTCAAAGAATCGCCCTATATCGATAATGCCGTTGTCCTGGGTCAGGACAGGAAGTACCTCTCCGCCATAATCGTTCCCGATTTTGATGCTCTGGAGGAGTATGCGAAGGCCAATAACATCATGTATGAAAACAGAACGCTTATCGGCGAGAGTCCTGAAATCAAAGAGCTGGTGAACAAGGAAATTGCCGATCTGGTCTGTCCGGCCAATGGATTTTCAAGTTTCGAAAGGATCTATCAGTTCTCCATTCTGCAGAATCACTTCGAAGTGGGACGGGAATTGTCTGCAAAGATGGAACTTTTACGTCCGAAGATATATGATCTTTATAAACAGGAGATTGAAGATCTTCTAAGCAGATAAAAGATCCGGGGGCGTACCTTTCTGCGACCTGCCGGGCAGGAGGAAGAGTATGAGTCAGGTCGCCGTAATACTGGCAGACGGTCTAGAAGAAGTGGAAGCCGTCACCCCCATAGATTTTTTAAGACGAGCCGGGATCGATGTCGTCACCGTGGCCCTTGAGGGGGATTCCGTCAAGGGATCTCACGGTATCGAAATAAAGGCCGACTGCCCCATGGCGGATTTCCCCGCCGGTGCCGATGCGATCGTCGTTCCCGGCGGCATGCCGGGCTCCTCCCATATTGCAGAGGACTCACAGGCCATGGCCCATATCAAATCATTTTATGAACAAGGCCGTCTGGTGGCCGCCATCTGCGCCGCACCCGCGCTGGTGCTGGGCAAAGCCGGAGTTCTGGAAGGTAAGCGCTTTACCTGTTATCCCGGGTTCGAAGCCAAAGCCGGAGACGGCGGACGATACAGCAATTCCGGAGTGGTGGTGGATGAAAATATCATTACGGCCAACGGCGTCGGTTCTGCAGCCTGTTTTGCCGCAGAAATTATTGCCGTTCTGGCAGGCAGGGAGAAGGCTGATGAAATTATGAAGGCCACCCTGCAGCGGGACTATTGATCAGTCAACGCCATTGATATATAAAACTACTGAAACTCACAGACAAGGATGCAGCATGAAGGATATGACTATCATCGCAGAAGGCCATCTGATCGATTCAGGAGTGCTTTCAGATATTCTGAACCTAATTATTGAAGAGGGACTGGACTACCACATCGATAAGATAAAAATCGGAAAGACTCAGGGTGAACCCACCAGGGCCGAGATTCGTATCGTCGCTGATGATACGACGGATCTTGAAGAGATCTACTCGAAACTCTCTCCCCTGGGAGCCTATGAGAAAGGAGCTGTGGACGGGCGGTTTGAAATCGCCGACAAGGATGCTCACGCTCCCGAGGGATTTTACTCCACCACCAACCATAGAACCGATGTGTATGACAGAAAAAAATGGCGTCATGTAAGCCATCAGAGGATGGATGCCGCTGTAATCCGGAAGGGAAAGGAGTATATCTGTACTAAAATCCGGGATATCCGCAAGGGAGATGAAGTCCTTTGCGGAAGCGAGTCGGTTCGAGTCTATCCTCCTGCCGCCGAAAAGAAAGAAGACGGTTTTGCCTTTATGACCAACGAGGTCTCTTCTGAGCGCAGTTACGATGTGGCGGTAGATGCCATAGCCGACGAGCTAAAACGGCTGAAGGAGGCTGAGGGCAAGTGCGTCGTCGTCTGCGGTCCTGTTGTGGTTCATACCGGCGGCGCTCCCGCCCTGGCAGCCCTTATTCGTGAGGGATATGTTCAGGGCTTCCTGGGGGGGAATGCAATTGCCGTCCATGATCTTGAGTCCTACTACTATGGTACCTCTCTGGGTGTGGATTTGAAGAGTGGCAAGCCCACTCACGGCGGTCATAACCATCATATGAGAGCCATCAACCGTATCAACGGTCACGGTTCCATTCGGGCTGCGATAGACTGTGGTGATTTGAAAAGCGGACTGATGTACGAGGTGGAACAGGCGGGTATTCCCTACTGTCTGGCCGGTTCCATCAGGGACGACGGGCCTCTGCCCGAAACCCAGATGGATATGATCAAGGCCCAGGGGGAGTATGCGGAAATCATCAGGGATACGGATATGATCCTGATGCTGAGCTCTATGCTCCACTCTATCGGAACGGGCAATATGACCCCTTCCTGGGTCAAGACCGTTTGTATTGATATCAATCCTGCGGTGGTCACCAAGCTGGCTGACAGGGGAACGGGACAGGCCGTGGGCATCGTCAGTGATGTTGGTCTCTTTCTCCAGGCTCTTTGCGGCAGACTGGGTGTCTCCTTTTGATATTAACTGTCAGAATACAGAATACCGCAGTGATTGACAAAAAAATGTAAAGCTGAATATAGTCGAATTATGAGAAGACTTAATCTATTATTCTTACTCATATTCTCATTTCTTTTTCTGCAGGAGTCTATTTCTCTCCCCCAAGCTGCGGGGGCCGGGGAGAGTTACGAATCCTCATTCAAAAATCATCCCCAATACCTCTTCGATTCTCTGGTCTTTCTGATAGCTGAGGCTGAGATTGAAGAGCAGCTCGATGAGGAAATAAGGGAAATCTCTGATAGTATTGTCCTTCATTATTATCAGGATCCCGACAGTCTGTCCTCATTCGATTCTGTAAACGTCATTTCTATAGAAGATCTGAGTCTTGCTGAAACAATTCTCAATTCTTCCAAACCCACAAGAGCACCTCCCCATCCTTTAAGAGCGTAATACGCTCCTCATGTAATACTAATACCTGAGTTTCAGGAAATTCTCAAAAACACTACTTACTGATGAACAATCAGGAGGTCCGTATGATCAGTTTAAAACAACTGTCTAAGCAATATGATAAATTCCTTGCGGTCGACCGTCTTTCTCTGGATATTCCCGAAGGACAGGTTCTGGGACTGCTTGGTCCCAATGGTGCGGGAAAGTCTACGACCCTTCGTATCCTGACCGGTTATCTTCAGCCCTCGGCGGGACAGGTCCTTATCGACGGCAATGATATTCAGGCGAATCCCGAAAGATGCAAGGCCGTGATCGGCTATCTTCCCGAATCCTCTCCTCTCTACGGTGATATGCTTGTCTACGACTATCTAAAATACATCGCAGCAGCCAGAAATTTATCATCCCCCCATCAGGTCAGCCGCATAGAAGAGCTTGCCCTCTTATGCGGAATAGGGAATGTGATGCATAAAAATATAGCCGCTCTCTCCAAGGGCTACCGTCAAAGAGTCGGTCTGGCTCTGGCTATGATGGGTGATCCTAAAATACTTGTTCTGGATGAACCTACAAGCGGTCTGGATCCCAATCAGATTGGCGAAATCAGGGAAATCATAAGGGAGATTGGGAAGAAGAAGACCGTTATCTTCTCCACACACATCCTGAGTGAGGCCGAAGCTACCTGCGACAGGCTTGTGATTATAAACAAAGGCCGGATCGTCGCGGATAACGGGATTACCGAATTTCTTTCAGACCGGGAGGAATCTTCTCTTGATCTTCAGCTGGCGGGAGCAGATCAGCAGGATGCGCTGTCATTGCTGAAAAACATTCCGGGTGTTCTTTCTATAGAATCGGAAGAAAACAGGGAGGGACTGAAGATTAGGCTCCAGAGCAGCTGGGATATACGGACTGCCGTCTATAACGCCATTAGAGTTACGGACTGGGTTATTCTCGAACTCCATCAGGAAACCCTGTCTTTGGAGGATATTTTCAAACAGTTAACCCTGGGAGGAGAGAGCGCATGAAACTGAATCAATCTCATGTTATTGTAAAAAGGGAGCTGCAGTCGCTTTTTATCAGCCCCGCAGCTTATATCATATTAACAATCTTTCTTCTTACCACGGGCTGGTTCTATTTCTCCACCTTCTTTCTGGTAGGGCAGGTCAGTCTGAGACATTTTTTCAATCTTCTGCCTCTTATCCTTGTATTTACAATTTCCGCCATCACGATGAGGAGTTTTTCCGAAGAGTATAAAAGCGGAAGTTATGAAATCCTGATGACCCTGCCATTTTCAGGGGAAGAGATCATCTGGGGGAAATTCCTGTCCTCCCTGCTGATGGTTGTCGTCATGATTTTGCCGACATTGGTCTATCCTCTGAGCGTGGGGCTGACCGGAGATCTGGACTCCGGACCCGTGGTGGGGGGCTTTATAGGGGTTTTGTTTCTGGCGGCCTCCTATACCTCTATCGGTATTCTGGCTTCCTCACTGACGGATAACCAGATCGTCGCTTTTATAGTCAGTGTGGCCGTCAACTTCTTCCTTTATATCATTGGGAATATTCTCTTTTTGATACCCCGGCCTCTGATCGGGATCACACAGTTTCTCAGTGCCAGTTATCACTTCGACAGCATCGCCAAAGGAGTAGTGGACTCCAGGGACATTATCTACTTCATAAGTCTAACAGCCGCCGCTCTCTACCTGACTGCCCTGGTACACAGGAAAAAAAGCTGAGGAGCCGACATGAAACTGAATAAACAAAACACAATCAATACGGGAATCTTCTTTATACTGTTATTACTAATTAATCTGGTTTCTCAAACCCTGTTCTTCCGGATCGATTTGACGAAAAACCATCTTTATACCCTCTCAGAGGCTTCGGAAAAGGCGGTCTCCCATTTGAACGATCCTCTGACGATGAGGTTTTTTATCTCTGAAAATCTGCCTCAGCCCTATAATAATCTGGAACAGGAAATCAGAGATCTTATGGAGGAGTACGTCAGTCGCGGCAACAGGAATCTCAACTATGAGATAGAAATTATTGACAGCGAAGGATTGAATACCGATACAAGCGGAACAGTGCTGACTGAAAAGGCTGAGAGCTATGGTATTCATCCTGTCAGCATGCAGTCTGTCAGCAATAACGAGATGAGTCTGGTAAGCGTCTATATGGGAATGGTCGCCCTTCAGGGTGATATGAGCGAAAGGATTGATAATCTTGGAATTCAGTCTAATCTGGAATATGAAATCACTGGGATCATCAATAAAATCAGCGAGAAAACCAATGCCCTTCTTTCTCTGGATGAGAATATATTCGTTAAACTAATTTTCTCCTCATCTCTGAACAAGCTGGGAGAAGGTCTTTCCGACTATCCTGAGCAGATTAAGAGCGGAGTGGACGAGCTCCAGAGCCGTTTCTATCAGAAACTCAGCTACCAGTATATCGATCCCTCAAGGGAACAGGCCGATCTTGAACGCTACGGTCTGAACAGCATGAAGTTGGGGAAAGAGCATGATGAAACTCTCTATGCCGCCCTTATCGTGGAGAAGGGTGATGACTTTAAAAAGATCGAGCTGATAAAAAGAGGCCTTCTGGGCAATACCATAGTAGATCCCGGCACCATGAAAGAAAAAATACAACAGTTAGCCGACGGCATGCTGGGTATACAGAAGAGTATTTATTATCTGAGCGATCATGGCGCTCTTCCGCTCTACGGCGGAAACTACGGACAGCAGGCTGGTCTTCAGAATTTCTATCGTCTGGTCTCTTCAGGGTACTCTCTGATTCCCGTTACCATGGACACCATGCCTTCCGGCGGGACTCTTATCATAGCAGGTGTTTCCGAAGAGTTTACAGATTACGAACTGTTTAAGATCGACCAGTTTCTTATGAACGGCGGATCTCTGGCCCTGTTTCTCGACCCCTTCAGAGAAGAGAGCGGGCAGTCCTATTATGGAGCTCCGAGCTATGTCCCGATTAATACTGGGCTCGAGAAGCTGTTGATGCAGTATGGTATAAAACTGCATCAGAGTTATCTTATGGATGAGCACAGTTATATCTCGAGACGGCAGGGCGGTAACGGCAGTTACACCGAACAGCAGCTGTACAATGCTCCTCTGATCACTTCGGATAACATCAACCGGAAAGAAGCCATTATGAACAACCTCAATGAACTTATCATGCTGAATGCGGCTCCTCTGGAAGTTCTGTCGTCTGATAATTCAGAGGACGTGGTCACGCTGTTTTCCTCCAGTCCCGAATCCTGGGAGATGGGTGAAAATATCAATCTGATTCCCGGTATGATCACTCCTCCGGCGAAGGACGGCATGAAACAGTATCCTCTTGCTCTTTATATAGGAGGGGAGCTTACAAGTTATTTCAAAGATAAGGAGATACCTACATCACCATCTGACGCAGATAAGGAAGATGGGGTGATATTCAAAGGTATGAAAACTGTCGAGGAGAATACGATCCAGTCTGGAACAGAGGGGCAGATTTTTCTTGTCGGCTGCAGTTCTATACTGAAAGACAATGTTCTTGACGAATCCGGGCAGAGTTCAAACGCTCTGTTTATTCTCAACGGAATCGATAAGATCAGCGGTAAAGAGGATAATGCTGTCATGAGAAGCAAGGGACAGAGCTACAATCCCATTGATTCTGGACTCAGTCCCGCCGTAAAAACTATGATACAGATTCTAAATATCATTATTCTTCCCATTCTGGTAATCATCGCCGGCCTCATGGTGTGGCTTAAATGGATTAACAGAAAGAAAAAGATAGAGCTTGTTTTTTCAAAGGAGCAGAATGCATGAGAAGGAAATCACTTATTCTGATAGCTGTCATTGTTCTCTTGGTGGTATATCTTTTTGCCAGACCTGCTGAACACTTAAACTATGATCTGCCAGTCTGGGATGCTCCTGAAAAGGATAAGATTACAAAAATCAGCTATGGCGGTAAGGAGACGGTCTCTCTTGTCAAAAAAGATGACAAATGGTTCCTGGAAGGCAGCAGGAAGGCAGATTCAGGAAAAATCAACACCATCCTTAATGGTATCAAAAAGCTTGAGGCCACAGATCTGGTTTCGGATTCGCAGGTATACAAACAGTACGGTCTGGATGATGATGAGAAGACAAGTGTCTGTGTTACAGCCGGTGACAGAAGTTGGGAGTTCCAGTTCGGAAATAAGTCCGGGACCGGTACGAGAAGCTACGGAATGTTCGGCTCCGATAAGGGTATTTACCTTATCACGGGTGACTGGAATAAGCTTCTGCCCGATGATCCCGCCGAGCTGCGTGACAAGTTTGTGCTTAGCTTTGATAGAGACGGCATAAATAGGATGGTACTGAAGGACAATGTCCTTAAAAGCTCAAAAACATTTGAGAAGAAGGATGATAAGTGGTTCGAAGATGGTGAGCCCCTGAAGGACAGCGCCAAGCTGGAAGGGGTCATCACGACTCTTTCAAACTTTAAGTGTCAGAGCTTTGCAGATGGCAGAACAATGGCTGAATCTCCTCACTGGGAACTCAGCCTCAGCTCCGGGGATGAGAACAGCCGTGTTTCAGTCTGGGATGATAAGGACGGGAAGTTCCTGTGCCGAAGCAGTCAGTCTGATGATCTGTTCTTTGTTTCTCCCGCAGCGCTTAAGGAGATAGAAGGCCTTTTCTGAAAAACAATTGTTTTCCCGCCACCGAAGGAAATCTTTCCGGGAGGCGGGATTTTTTTTGTGGAGGGATTTTTTATCAAAAAAAACCGTCCCCCGGGGGACGGTGTGAATAATACCTGTCTAACAGGAATTATGGTTTAGCGATGATGTCCTTCAGAGCGGGATTTTTCGCAATGTTGCCGGGGAGAGCTCTCTCTCTTGCCTTGTTGACATAGTCCTTGCTCTGGAAGTAGTACTCGTAGTTGGTGTGAACATCGTAGGTACCGTTCATCAGGGCGTAGGTGTCTTCGGTCATAACCAGCTCTTCGTCGGTGGGGATGACGAAAACCTTGACGGGAGAGTCGTCTGCGGAGATGCAGGTCTCGCAGTTTCTGGAAACCGAAGCGTTGTTCTTGGCCTCGTCCAGCTTGATGCCCATGGCTTCCAGACCGGCAAGAGATTTTCTTCTGTAAGTGGGGTTCATCTCACCGACGCCGGCGGTGAAGACAATGGCGTCTACCCGGCCCAGGGCGGCGTAGTAGGAACCGATGTACTTCTTGATCCTGTAGGCTTCCATATCCTGGGTCAGGGTACAGATCTCATCACCCTTTTCCATCCCGGCCTGAACATCACGTCTGTCCACCAGGGTCTTGGTTACACCCAGGACACCGCTTTTCTTGTTCAGTACGTTGTCCATTTCCTTGGCGCTCATTCCGGTTTCGCCCATCATGTAGGTCACGATGGCGGGATCGATGTCGCCGCATCTGGTTCCCATCATCAGTCCTTCCAGAGGGGTCATCCCCATGGAGGTATCGTATCCCTTACCGTCCTTGACGGCACACATGGAGGCGCCGTTTCCGATATGGGCAATGATAACATTGGTTTCGGAAGCCTTCTTGCCCATGAGAACGGCAGCTCTCTTGGCGGTGTAGAGGTAGGAGGTTCCGTGGAATCCGTAGCGTCTTACATTGTTCTTTTCATACCACTCGTAGGGAAGAGCGTACATGAAGGAGAGGGCGGGCATGGTCTGGTGCCAGGCTGTATCCATAACGGCACAGTGGGGAACGTCGGGAAGAACCTGCATGGCTCCCTTGATTCCAAGGATATTGGCGGGGTTGTGAAGGGGGGCCAGGTGGTTCAGATCTTCGAAGGCCTTCAGTACGTCATCATCAACGATAACAGACTTCTTGAACGCCTCTCCGCCGTGTACAACTCTGTGACCGACGGCTTTGATCTCGCTCATATCCTTGATACATCCGTGCTCGGGATCCAGGATTGTGCTGATGACCCATTCTACCGCTTCCTTGTGGGTGGGGCAGGCTTTCTTTTCTTCGTACTCATCTTTACCGAGGGGCTTGTGTTCGATATTGGAGATCTCCTGACCGATCCTTTCGATCATACCAACGCCGAGAACCTCTTTTTTCTCCCAGTCATATACCTGGAATTTTGCGGAAGAGCTTCCGCAATTGAGTGTTAAAATAACCATTATTATCCTCCAGAACAGTTTTCAATTAGATTCCATATGAATAAATCCCCGTAATCGGGGGGCGAAATCCGAAAATAACAAGTTTTATTTTACAGTTTGAATTGGAAAATGCAAGAGAGGAGCTGAAATCCGTACATGAAAGATTATATTTATTTCTGCATAAAATACTTGTGAAAGTGTCATATATCGCCTTTTCAGTCCCCTGTCCCGGCTCTCTTCAGGGAGAGACCGGCATCGGAGTTTCAGGAAGGGGCTGAATGAAAAAAAAGCTTTGTGATATGGGAAACGCAGTGTATAATTTCCTCTGTGACACAGGATTATCCGGAAGTCCCGGCACCAGAGTTTTTCACCTTTAAAGGGGAGGATGGAGTTACAATACACGGGCTCAAATGGCTGCCTTCGGGAGAGGTTAAAGCCCTTCTGGTCATCAACCACGGGATGGCAGAGCATATAGCCCGTTACAATGACTTTGCTGTTTTTATGGCTTCCCGGGGGATTGCCGTTTTCGGGGAAGATCACAGAGGGCACGGCAGAACGGCCCTGTCCCCCGAAGAGTACGGGATCTTTTCGGAAAGACGGGGATGGATGAATGTTCTGGGCGATATCAGAACGCTTTGTCTGAAGACGGTTTCTGACTATCCGGGACTCCCTCTTTTTATGCTGGGTCACAGCATGGGCTCGTTTTTAACCCGTCACTATCTGAGTCTTTACGGCTCGGAGCTTAAGGGAGCCCTGATCTCCGGAACAGGGAGTCATAGTCGACTCCTGTTATGGGCAGCCGGTTTGATCGCCGAAGCAGAGTGCAGAATCAAGGGTGTACGTCATGTAAGCTCTTTTCTGGATAAACTGAGTTTCGGTTCCTATAACAAACCCTACAGAGCTCCGGATGCAAGCGGTTTTGAGTGGCTCTGTACCGATCCTGAGCAGGTAAGGCTCTATGTTGAAGATCCCGCCTGCGGATTTGTAAGCCGGAGCGCCCTGTATAGAGATCTTTTCGAGGCTTTGAAGATTATCAACGGTGAAGAGTGCTTCAAAGCGACACCGTCGGAGCTGCCTCTTCTGATCTTTTCCGGTACGGATGATCCCGTGGGTGGGAAAAAGGGGAGCGGAGTGCGACGTGCGACGGAAAACTACAGGAAGGGCGGAAGCCGCGACCTGACCCTGGTTCTGAAACAGGGACTGAGGCATGAATGCCTTAATGAACCCGGAAGAGAGACACTCTACGGGGAGATATTTGACTGGTTGACAGCCCGCATAGAGGGCTGAGAAGCAAAATAAAAGGGGAAAGCTCTTCGTTTTATCAGCGAAGGGCGGGGATAAAGGAGTAGAGGCTGCCGCTTAATGAGGGGCAGCCTCTTTTTTTTCAAGCCCCCTCTTATGCAGGATCCTCCTGTTTTTCCGTCATCACTTGAAGCCTCAGACTCTTTCTCTGCGTAAAACAGGCATGAGATTTCTTCTGTTATCCCGGATCCTGCTCCACCTATTTCTCTTCTCCGCCTCTATCAGCGCCGGAGAACTTGTCAGGATCAGTATGGATGAAAATCATGAGGGACGGGGACTCTACCGCGTTCAGGACGGTCGGGCAAGGTCGGAGTTTCAAGTCCTGAGGAGTGAAGAGGGAGAGTGGTTTCCCTCTTCTATTTTTCTCGAGACCCCCTGGTATCAGGCCGGCTCTCTTGTCCCTGCCGGGCTCTGGCGCTATTGCGGAATGACCGGATTGCTGTCCGATGATGAGCTGAAAAAGGATACGGAACTTGCCGCCGACAGAAGTGACAGCTCATTAATGAGGCCGGCGGCGGCTCTGTTGATTCCGGGAAGGGGAGGGATGCTGTTCAAACAGGAGGAAGATTTCAGGCAGTGGGCTCTCTGGGGCAGAGCTGAATCCTCATCCTGTTTCGCTCTTGAAGTGGGGCAATGCCTTATTGTGCCGGAAGAGGAAGTGGGGGATGACTCCTGGTTTCCAGGGGAGAGGCCCCGATCAGAGGAACCGGTCCATATTTCGGCCGGTGATCTGCGCTGGGAGCGAAGTGACTCCGCGTTTCGAATGAGAGCCGCCGCATCCCTCTCCCGATACCGGAAACCCGCCTGCTCCCTACTGCCCGGGTGGCGATTCTATTTCGAAAGGGGTGAGTTTCTCAGTCGCATCTGGTACAACAGCTCTTCCTGGACGGGGTGCCGACTCGAGGAGGCGGATTGGCACTGGATCTGGGATAATAGCCTGAGACTTCATCTTCCGGGGCAGACGGTATTGAATGGGGATGTTTCCGGTGGTGTGGAACGGGATGGCTTTTTGAGCGGGCAGTTCGGAATTTCATGGGAGATGTCTCCCGGTCCCATGGAGATGAAATTCGATTTTGACCTGAAGGCGAGCCGTGAGGAGCAGAGCCGGGAGCACAGTTACGGGGGACAAATCTATTTTTATCACCGGAACTGGCGGGAAGGCTTGAAGGGGGAAATCAGTTTTGATGAAAGTGAGCCGACAGGCTGGTCGGTGGGGACAGGACTGAAGCGCTCTCCCCGGACAGGACGCTATGACAAGCTGGACTGCCTTTTCAGAGCTGAACCGGGGATATTTATCGTCAGGCCTGCCGCAGAGAGCTCATTACCCCTCGGTCCTTTCTGTATTCAAATCGTCCTCTCTTATAACATGATCTATACGGAACAGGCCGTCACTACGGATGAAGAGGAGCCTTTTGCCTGCAGGATAAGCGGGGAGTGGCGCTGTCCCTGAGGGTTATCAGTCCGCCTCAGGGGGAGAAAAGCTCTGGAACAGAACTGATGCCAGGGAATCTCTGTTCAGACGGTCCTGACCGATCTCCCAGATAAAGCAGCCGGCCGTACCGAGCTCCTCGGCCATATGCGCCTTGGAGTCCACCAGTTCGGGGCCGTTGTAGAAAAAACCGGCGGCTTCATTGTCCGAGGGATTGATGCTGTTCTCCTGGGAGATAAGGCGGTAGGACTTTGCTTTTTTCCAGTAGTCCGGTGAATCTCCGCTGTAGATCCTTCCATAGAAAGGGATGCCCATAAGGATTCTGTTCATGGGGATATCGTAACGAAGGGCCATATACTCAAGGGCTTCCCTGGTGCTTTCGGCGGTGGAGTGACGACCATAGAAGTCATAGCTCATCAGGTTGATCCTGTCCGGAAGAGAATAGCTCTCTTCGCTCAGGGCGCGGAAACGGCTGACCGCCATGCTGAGACTGGCATTGTTGCTGTCGCAAAAGGCTCTGAGTTTTTTAAGAAAATCCAGATGGCCCTTTTTTTCTTCACTGTTTCTGGGGAACTCCCAGTCCAGGTCGATTCCCGAGATACCGTAGTTTGCCATCTGTGTCCCGAGATTGGCGAAAAAAAGATCCAGCATCCTTTCGCTGCGGATAAGAGGGATGAAGCCGTTGGAAGAGCCGTTAAGCGCCAGACTGAGCCTGTGCGTTCCCGGAAGTCTCTGGAGATATTCCAACTGGGCTGTCTGTTCGGGAGTGGGAAAGGACAGAGGGCCGTCCTCTACATTGAGGGAAAAATAGATGATCTCATCAAAAGCGCTTAAAAGCAGTTCTCCGCTGGCCATCGTATAGCCCGCCGGCAACTCCAGGTCCTTGCGCCAGTTTGTGATCCGGGAGTAGGGGGCCATATCGTAAAAGCGGGTTATGCCCCTGATATCCGTAGGGAAGAACTGCTTCATTCTGTAATCGGGAAGATAGGTTTTCAATTCTCCCTGTTTTTCTCCCCAGGCAGACGATGCACATAAGACCGTCAATAAGAGTGTAAGAACTGTTCTGGGGACTTTGATTCTCATGAATTTTAACTCCGGATCTGTAAATAGAACT
This sequence comes from Oceanispirochaeta sp., assembly GCA_963556075.3. Lineage (GTDB taxonomy): Bacteria > Spirochaetota > Spirochaetia > DSM-2461 > DSM-2461 > Oceanispirochaeta. Next base: position 3,503,523 of record CAUVYB020000002.1, read on the forward strand.
GCATTATAGTATGACCCCTGTTTGTGGTAAAGGCAGCCCCTCCGAAGCATTTACAAATGGAGAGGTTTTACTCATAATTGGAGTCAAACAACCATCCGGGAGAGAGAATTGAATATTCAGATAATTGGAAAGAAAAAATGCCAGGATACCCGTAAAGCCGAGCGCTGGTTCAAAGAGCGGGGCCTCAAGTTTTTTAAGCTTGATGTAAACGAAAAGGCACTCAGCCCCGGAGAACTGCGCAATATTCTCAGCCGAGTGAAAGCGGAAGATCTGATTGATGAGGATTCCAAACTCTACAAGCAGAAGTACGCCTTCCTTGACTTTGATGCCGCCGAAGAACTGGGGGATCATCCCGAACTTCTGAAAACTCCTGTCGTCCGCTGTGACGTCAAGGTCTCGGTCGGTTATGTCCCTGAAGTCTGGAAGCTCTGGATTGAAGGCTGACTCTCTACGTTTTGCCGTCCTGGGAAGCGGATCCTCTGCCAACGGCTATATCTTCGAACAGGGGAATTTCTCCATACTGATCGATAACGGTTACTCTCTCCCCGAGTTTAAAAGGCGCATGGCCCGTCTGGACTTCGCTCCGGAAAAGCTGGCGTTTATCTTCTTGACCCATCACCACAGTGATCATATGAAAGGGGTGGAAGCCCTCTCCCGGAGCCTGGGAATTCCTGTTGTGACTCACAGGGATATGCCTCTGGAGAAGCACTGGAAGAAGAACGATGTCCACAGGCTGGATATCCTGCCGGGAAAAGAGTACAGCTTTGACCGGCTGAGCTTCCGTTGTTTTGAGACGAGTCATGATGCGGAACACTCTATCGGGTTTCATTTCTCCCTGGGGGGACATGTCTTTACCATCGTCACGGACACAGGAGTGGTCAGTGATGAGATGGTGGAGCTGGCCTCCCGTTCGGATTATCTCTTTCTGGAATCAAACTATTCTCCCGAGCTTCTTCATCAGGGGCCGTATCCCGAATTTCTGAAGCGGAGAATCCTTTCCGACAGGGGGCATCTCTCCAATCTGGATGCTGCCGCCGTGATGAGCCGTCTGTCCGAGTTGCCCGGGAGGAAAATAAAGAAAATTTTTCTCTGTCATTTATCGGAAAATAATAATAATGTAGATAAGGTAAAGGAAGAGGTTCAGAGGATGTATGAAGGGGAAATCCCCTACGGGATCTGTCCCAGAAACGACTGTCTCAGTCAGGCCCGTCTGATCCAAAGCCCCTGAAATAACAATAATCCCGAGGAGTAAGCCATGAAAACTTCCCCCCGATTCTGGAACGAGCTGTGGAGAGCCCTGCCCGAGATCAACGCCTTTCTGGAGAATAAGGAGCATCACGATTCGGAGGTTGCCCGGGAGATAAACGCTTTTCTATCCTTTTTAAGCGGAGAGAAAGGCGAGGATTCCGACACTTTTATGACAAAGGCGGCACAGGCTGTTGTCAGGGAGTGGGATGAGGCCGTGAGTTTTGCCGGGAAGGCGGAGCTTCTGGCGGAAAGCGGACTGAGTGAGGACAAGATCCTGAGACTCTTCTTTCCGGAAGGCACTTTCGGTGGTGAACGCTACGACGAGCAGGAGAAGTATATCAGGGAAAAACGGACCGTAAAGGACATTTCTCCCAATCCCGACCCGGTGACCGATCCCGCCTCACAGATCATATTTACTTCCAATGTTCTTCTGACCCTTCCTCCTGAGGACTTTAAGAGCAATCTCAGCGATGATATGAGAAAACGAGCCGAGTCTGTGGAACATGAAGAGCAGAAATACTGGTTCGACCACCCCATCCTGATGGGTGTGGATACGCAGGCCAATGAGATGATTTACGGCCTCAAGGGACTGGCTGAAACCTTCAGGTACGAGAAGGAGAACGGCGGGGCCGCAACAGATGCCAGGATGACCGTTATCCTCTCCCTTTCTGTGACCCATGACGGCCTGGCGGGGCTGGCTCATGAGTATATGGCCACGGAGCTGGCTAAAGCCGGCGGCCTGGAGGATCTTGATATCTACCTTTTCACCGAAGAGGATACGAAGACGCTGGCGTCCCTGCTGGGAGAGCTTCTTGATGAAAAAGATGCGGGACGGAAGATCGGTTCCGTATTCGGAGTCGACGGCCGTTACGGGCGGCATTACAGTTTTCTCAAAGCGGTTTCTCCCCTGTGGAACATCGCCGTGGACCGGAAGATCAAAGGAACCTTCAAGATCGATCTGGATCAGGTCTTCCCTCAGCCCGTTCTTGTAAGGGAGACCGGGAAAAGCGCTTTCGACCACTTCAGAACACCCCTCTGGGGCGCCGTGGGCCGGGATGAAAAGGGACGACAGGTGGAGATGGGCATGATCGCCGGAGCCCTGGTCAACGAAAAAGATATTGCCAAATCCCTCTTTACTCCCGATGTTCCTCTGCCGGATCCCGCTGCTCCGCTCAGGGGGGAGACCAGAATCTTCAACAAGCAGCATCCCATGGCCGTTTCCACCCTGGCCGAGATGATGACGAGCTATGGAAAAGAGGGCATGCCCGATGGCGAGAGCGCCTGCCTGAGCCGCGTGCATGTGACAGGGGGGACCAATGGTATCCTCTGCCGGTCCTTGAGAAGGATGAAGCCCTTTACTCCCAGTTTTATCGGGCGGGCCGAGGATCAGGCCTATCTGATCTCCGTTCTTCTGGACGGGACAGAACCCGGTCTGCGTTATGTCCATGAACCGGGACTTGTGATGCGGCATGACAAGGAAGCCTTCGCCGGAGCCGCCATCGCCGCTGCCAAGCTGGGCACCTGGGTGGCCGACCTTTTGAGGGTCATCTACTTCAGCTACTATTCCCGCTTCCTGCCCGGGAGTACGGAAGCCGTCAAAGACGCCACCGATCCCTTTACAGGCTGCTTTATCACCCCTGTACCCATGGCCATGGCCTTTTTGAGGCTGGTGCTCAAGATGCTGGAGAGCCCCTCGGATGCCAGGACCCTTCTGGATCTGGCCGAACAGCAGCTCTCTCCCTTTGTGGACGGCAGGGAGAGCGCCGTTACAGTTGAAAAACAGTGGAGGGAAGAGAGGCGGTGCTGGGATCTTTACTACAAGGCCCTGGATCGCCTGGAAGAGAAGGACATTAGGGTCAAGGAGAAGTTCAGAGAGATTCTTCAGGGCTGCCGCATCAGCTAGAACAGCGCTCTAAGCTGTTCAAACCAGAGTGTCTCATCACCTTCACTGTACTGGTGCAGGATTCCTCCCGCCATCTCATTATGACCGCCGCCGTGACCTCTCCCGGCGGTGAATCTCTTCATAACGGCAGAAGCGTCCCGGTCTGCCAGATTGTTACGGAAGGAGAGAGATATATGCTCCCCGTTCCGGGCGAAGAGCGCCACGAAGTGTATCTCCTGAAGGGAGAGTATAAAATCGCCCAGTATGCCCATCAGGTTCTGGGGACAGCCTCCCGGAAGGTAGCAGTAGGCGCAGCCTTTCTTCACCTCCATAAGGGATAGTATGTTTTTATAGTACTCCAGATCACTGAGCTGGATATTGTTCCGCAGTATGGAGTTGACCGTATCTGTGTCGGAGTGGGGAAAAAGGAAGCTCATGGCCTTAAGATCCATCAGTGTCATCCCTCTGGTAAAGAGGTCCGTATCCCTGGCCAGGCCGATATGGAGGGCCGAGGCCGCCCTTATGGACGGGATGATACCCTGTTCCTGATAATACTCGCAGATCATGGTGGAGCAGGAGCCGTACTCGGGACGAATATCCACATACTCAACATCTTCGGTGGTCATGCTCTTGTGGTGGTCTATCACAGCAATCTCACGGCCCGTCAGGTCCACCACGTTGGAGTTCCCCTTGCAGCCGTCTACGATGACGATACGGTCGTCGTCGGTAAGCTGATAGTGTTTCCAGTGGAAGATGGGGATATCCAGTACGCCTATCATACGGATCAGGGCGTCCCGCTGCAGCTCTCCCTCGTATATGATCTCCGAATGGATGTCTCTGGTTTCCAGCAGCTCCTTCAGGCCGAAGGCGGAAGAGACCGCATCGGGATCGGGGAAGTTGTGGGGTTGAATAAAGACCCGGCCGGACTCTTTTTTAAGAAGCTCAATAAGTTGATCCGAAAGAATAGCACTCCTCCCATGGCTGTTACCCGCTTGATTTATTATGACTCAGCATTAAGATATAGAGAAGCATAATACAGGAGGCCTCTCATGTCCATTCAATGGTTCCCCGGACATATGACCCGGACGAAGAAACTTATTACAGAGAATCTCAGGAAAGTGGATATGGTTGTTGAGATCCTGGATGCCCGGGCCCCCCTGGCCAGCCGGAACCCTCTGCTGGACGAATTGACGAAGGGGAAGCCCCGCCTGATCCTGTTGAACAAGGCGGATCTTGCCGATCCGGAAATAACGAAACAGTGGATGGCCCGGCTGACGAAGGGCGCGGATATCAGGGCGGTAGCCGTCAACTCTAAAAACAGGAAATCCCTCAAGGCCGTTCCCGCGGAATGCCGGAAGCTCTGTGCCGGGAAAAAGTGGGTCAACCGCAGGCCCGTCAGAACCATGGTTGTGGGCATCCCCAATGTGGGAAAGTCCACGGTCATCAACACCCTGACGGGGAGAAAAAAAGCCAAAGCCGGAAACCAGCCCGGTGTCACCCGGGATATGCAGCATGTCAATGTATCAAGAGAGCTTCAGGTTCTCGACACACCGGGAATCCTCTGGCACAAATTCGATGATCCCGTTGTGGGGCTGAAACTTGCGATTCTGGGCTCCATCAAGGACGCGATTCTCCATATCGATGAGATTGCCATGGGAGCGGTCCTTTATATGAAAGGGACTTATCCCGATTCTCTGATCAGCCGTTTCAAACTGAAGGGAGAACAGGGGGAGATGACGGCTTGCGAGCTGAAAGAGAAGGAGCCCCATGAGATCCTTGAGGCTCTGGGACGCAACCGGGGACTACTTGTGCCCGGAGGGGACGTGGACAGGGAAAGAGCGTCCCGCCTGCTCCTCAAGGAACTGCGGGACGGTCTGATTGCAAAAATAAGTCTGGAAGGGCCGGAAGATCCGGCCGCAGGATGGGAGACTCCCGACGAACCTACTCGGGAAGAGCTATAATACTGGCGTCGCCGCCGTTGAAACGGATCATAAACACCAGATTCTCTCCATTCATAAAATCACTCTTTCCCGGGAGTACTTCGGTTCCCAGGAAAAGATAGCAGTTTTCGTCGGGAGACCAGCGTCTTCCCTCTTCAAACCACTGAGGGAAGAGCTCGGCGTACTCCTCATAGCTGTAGAGATGGGGACGGTAGTTTCTCTTGTAGTCCGCCAGGCTGTAGCTACTCAAATCGGCGGCGGGAGGGGCCACCCGGTAACGGTCCTTGCTCAACCCCGTTTCCAGAATCTTCAGGTTCTGTGATAGAGACTTGTAAAAGGCGGGAAGGTCCCCTGAAATATTGGCTTCCACAAATTCCATAGCAAAGGCTTCGGCCTTTTCTCTGAGTTCCCGGCGCTGGCCTGCGGCGCTTCTTTCTTTTGGAATGCTGAAGTCTGTGGGAGACGTGAAGGCCATGTTCAGCTCCGGCGTCATGGCTTCTGGCATATCGGATGTAGAGGGAAAGTCCCAGGCCTCAAGTTCAATCTTGTATATTCTGCCCGGTGAGGAACTGCGGGGAGGCGCGATCAGGCGTACAGAGAGCATTCCGTTGCCATCGATGATCATACCGTTGCCGCTGTAGGGAGTATACCAGTTGCTGTTCTTCTCCTGCCATCGAGAGGCTTTCTCTGTCCAGGGGAGAGTGAACACGGCGGCTGATGCGTTATAGGGGCGCAGCTTGACCTGAAGGGTACTCTGTCCCATGCTTCTTGATTCATCGATGTAGCTGGTCTTTACCCGCCATTTGCGAAGGGTTCCCGGAAGGGGCGGCTGCATACGGCTGAAGGTTTCGCTGTACACGGGGCTGATATCCATCCAACCGCCGTCGCTGTTGACCGTAAAGGGCTGTGAATTGCGGCTGTCGTAGAGGGTAAGGGAGCCCGCCTTCGTTCCTTCCTGTGCAAAAAGGAGTGCAGGGAGCAGGGCAAGTATCAGTATCACTATTTTTTTTATCATTACATCCTCCCGGGACGGTATCGTTTCTTATCCGACTTCCTTGTTGAAGTCCTTCTTTCTTAAGATCGGAATATTTTCTTCCTTCATCAAGTAAAAATCAAGCGAAAAAACTGAAGACGGGATAAAGGCGAAGGCCCGGCAGGACGGCAAAAAAAAACCGACAGACTGCTCTGCCGGCCTAGGAGTGACTTGTTTAAAATCTACCAGGAGGTCTCTTCTTCACCTCTGGCGATCAGAACCTTACCCGTACGGACGACCTCGAGAATGCCGAATTTATCCAGCATCTTGCGGACGGCATCAATCTTGGACGACTTCCCGGTAACCTGGAAGGTCATGGTGGTGTCGCTGATATCCACATTCCGGCACTTGAAGGCGTCGGCTATCTGAAGGATCTCGGTCCTGGTTGAGTTATCGCAGCGAACCTTTATCAGGGCAAGTTCCTTCTGGATAACATCGTCGGCGGAGTACTCACGGGCATGGATAACGTCTACCAGACGGTTGAGCTGGGCCAGCATCAGGTGCAGGGTCTCAGAATCACCTGTGGCCTCTATATTGATCCGAGAGTAGCGGGGATCCTGGGACGGAGAACCGACAAAGCTTTCTATATTGTAGCCTCTGCGTGCAAAGACCAGGGCAATCCTGATGGTAACGCCCGGTTTATTCTCGACATAACAGCTTATGTTGTGTTTTTTCTGAGATTCATTCATCAGGTGCCTCCTTTGGGTTTGTCCAGTTTCTTGTTGCGGGGCATGGACAGAAGCATTTTGTCCAGACCGGCACCGGCGGGGACCATGGGGAAGACATTGTCCTCCTTTTCCACTTCCGCATCGATGATACAGGGTCCCTCGTTGTATTCCAGGGCGGCACTCAGGACCTTGCGGACATCGGCCGACCTTTTAACCCGGAAGCCCTTGCAACCGTAGGCGGCAGCCAGTTTGACAAAGTCGGGGTTCCCTACAAGGTCAACACCGGAAAGACGGTTGTCGTAGAACATATGCTGCCACTGGCGGACCATTCCCAGGTAGTTGTTGTTTATCAGAAGGATCTTGATGGGTAGCTTTTCGTTTACCGCTGTAGACAGTTCGGGAAGGGTCATCTGGAATCCTCCGTCACCGACAACGGCGACTACGGTTTTATCCGGAGCGGCCAGCTGCGCGCCTATGGCAGCAGGAAAACCGAATCCCATGGTTCCGGCACCGCCGGAGGAGATCCAGTGTCTGGGCTTCTCAGTCTTGAAAAACTGGGCAGCCCACATCTGATGCTGTCCCACGTCAGTGGTGACGATGGCATCGCCGCCGGTGAGATTGTACATCTCTTCGATCACATGCTGGGCTCGCAGTTTCCCCTCCTTCTTGTATTTCAAAGGGTATTCACGCTTCAGTCGGCGGATATACTTGACCCAGCGCTGGGTGTTCCCTTTCTCAAGATAACCGTAGAGAGAGTCCAGAACGCTCCGGGCGTCTCCCACGATGGAACAGTCCACCTTGACGGTTTTATTGATCTCAACGGGATCGATATCAATATGAATCTTCTTTGCATTGGGCAGAAAGTCAGAAGGAGAGCCCGCTATACGGTCGTCCCATCGGGAGCCGATAGATATGATAAGGTCGCATTCGCACAGGGCCATATTGGCATAGGCGGTCCCGTGCATTCCCGGCATTCCCAGATTCATCTCATGATTCTCGGGAAAGCAGCCCTTGCCCAGCAGGGTGTTGGAAACGGGAATCTGCATCTTTTCAACAATGGCCATTACTTCCCTGGAAGCTCCCGAGATAACGGCACCGTGTCCTACCATGAGGACAGGTCTTTCAGCAGCGGATATCATCCTGGCCGCTTCCTTGATATCCTCCTGGTTTCCCTCTTTGATGATCCGGTAACCGGGCAGGTTGAAGTCTCCGGACGTGTCCTGGTCTATCATAGACGAAGTGACGTCTTTGGGAAGGTCCACGATAACGGGACCGGGACGTCCTGTGCTGGCAATATGAAACGCCTGATTCACTATGGAAGGCAGTTCCTCGGGATCCTTTATCAGGAAAGAGTGTTTGACGATGGGGAAAGACATGCCCGATACGTCAGCCTCCTGGAAGGTATCCAGTCCGAGATTGCCTGTCAGCTGCTGACCGCAGAAGACGACCATGGGGACTGAATCCATCATAGCGGTCATAACACCGGTCAGTGTGTTTGTTGCTCCGGGACCGGAGGTGACGATAACGACTCCCGGTTTTCCTGTGGCCCGGGCATAGCCGTCTGCCATATGGGTGGCTCCCTGTTCATGTCTGGTAAGCACCAGCTTCATTTCCGTTTGTGCCAATGCATCGTAAATGGGAATGGCGCTGCCTCCGGGAAGACCGAAAATGCACTCCACTCCCTGATTTTTCAAAATATCGATTAACTTGGCGGCGGCAGTACACTGTTTTTTATTCATATTGCCTCCTGTTATTAAAGTTTTATTATAATAATTTATATTATTTGCGAGGTCAATATAAGTCTTGCAGCGATTTATTGTAAAAAGCTGTTAGTTTTGCATTGTTTGATAATGTGATACTTTGATTTTAGGTTTAATTCAGTTAATTAGAAGGCTGTCCAGGTTTCGGTGCCTGTCTTCTTTGTCTGTTATTGCCGTAATTGTATTCGTTTCTCCGGGATCGGGAAGGATGAAGCGCTCCATTTTCAGCTTCAGGATACGTTCCACCGACTCATTCAGGCGACTGCGGCTGATCTCTCCGTTTTTCAAGGCCTGCAGAATGGCGTCCCTCGCTTCTAAGGGATTTTCAGGCATAAGGATGATATCAATACCGGCATTAAATGCCAGAATGCTGGCTTCCCCGGGCGTGTAGCTGTTCTTGATGGCGCCCATATCCATGGCGTCAGTGATAATGATTCCCTCAAAGCCCAGCTCCTTTCTTACGATATCCTGTTGAAGTACGGGAGACAGGGAGGCGGGAGTGTCGTTTCCCGTCAGTGAGGGGGCGGCGATATGCCCCATCATAAGAAAGGGAACCCCCGCCTCTATACCGCTTTGGAAGGGGTGGAAATCAATGCTGCGGAACTCTTTGCTGTCACTCAGGGAGCGGACAAACCCGTTGTGGCTGTCTCCCGAAACATTGCCGTGTCCGGGAAAATGTTTGATAACAGAGGCCAGGCCCGCCCTGTTGAAACCCTTGACGGCGGCGGCCGTCATAATGCCGGCTTTTTCCGGGTCGTTGCTGAAGGAACGGCTGCCTATGACTCTTCCCCCGGCACTGTTGCGGCTGACATCGGCTACGGGAGCCATATTCAGGTTGAATCCCAGCTCCTTCAGGTCCATACCCAGGGTATAGGACGCCTCTTCGCATATTTCCGGATCATTCAGAGAACCAATCATCCGAGCCGGAGGGAGAGAGTAGACCTCCATGGCCTTGTTGTTCCCCAGGCGGCTGACCTTTCCTCCCTCCTCATCGGTGCAGATAAAAAGGGGGAGTTCGCTTTCAGCCTGCAGGGAGGATATAAGAGTCTTCGTCTGCTGAGGGGATTCATAATTGACAGAAAAAAGTATAATTCCGCCAGGCTTGTAACGATCCATAAATGCGGAGAGATAGGAGTCCATCTCAAGGGCGGGTTTTCCGTAGGCCGTATGTCTGACAGCCAGAATAAAAAGCTGCCCTACCTTCTCCTCATCGCTCATGGCTTCCATAAGTCTCTTGATCTCCGCCTTTCTCCTTTCAGCCAGATCTGCCATTTCGGCAGCACGGATCTCCTCCTCAGAGGGAATAGACTCTGCTTCAGGGCGGTTTTCACTGATACCGGAATCCGTTGAACGGCAGGATAGGAGTAAAAATAATGTTAAAACTATAAGGAATAGGCAGCGATTCAATTGAATACCCCTCTGATGTCTTGCACTTTTCGATAATTTAGATCATTTTTATTTTTACCGCCAGCACATAGGCTGAAAATTAAGGCTTTCTCATAAAATAGACGGCCCCCTTGCCCAGGAGAAGGAATGGAAAAACTCAACGATGCAAATATCTCTTCAATCGATCCCCTTGTCGCCCCTGAAATCTTGAAGGGGGAATATCCGGTTGATGATAATCTGAAGAGTAAGATTCTCGGTTATCGGAATGAGGTGAAAGCCATTCTTGAAAAGAAAGACAAGAGGATGCTGGCCATTGTCGGGCCCTGTTCCATAAACGATCCCGAAGCCGCCATGGACTATGCCCGACGGCTGCTGGATCTTCGCAAGCGTTATCAGGATACCCTCTGTATCATCATGAGGGTTTATTTTGAAAAACCTCGTACCGCTCTCGGATGGAGAGGAATGATCCTCGATCCCCATATGGACGGCAGCTACAGACTGGAAGAGGGCCTCCGGAAAGCCCGAAAGCTCCTTCTTGATATCAATACCCTGGGACTGCCATGCGGTTCGGAGATTCTGGATCCCATCGTTCCTCAGTATATCTCCGATCTGGTCTCCTGGGCGGCCATAGGCGCCAGAACCACCGAATCCCAGACTCACAGAGAACTGACCAGCGGGCTGTCCATGCCCGTGGGTTTTAAAAATGGAACCGACGGCAGCATGGATGTGGCCATCAACGGTATCCGTTCGGCCATGCATCCCCACAGTTTTATCGGAATCGATAAACAGGGACAGACCTGCGTTCTCAATACCATGGGGAACAAGACGGGACATCCCATTCTCCGGGGGGGGAAGCACGGCCCCAACTACTATGAAGAGATTATAGAGGATACAGAAGAGATCCTTATCAAAGAGGGGCTGAATCCCGTGGTCATCATCGACTGCAGCCATGAAAATTCCGGGAAGAAATACTACCGGCAGGAACGGGTTATGAATTCAATTCTGGATCAGAGACGGCGGGGAAGAGATTCCATTGTCGGCTTTATGCTGGAAAGTAATATACACGAAGGGAAACAGGCTATTCCTGAAGACCTTAGCATGCTTGCCTACGGCATCTCCGTAACAGATGCCTGCATCTCATTTGAAACTACTTCTGAACTTCTGTATTCGGCGCACAAGCTGCTCAAGGATAGGGTGTAGTCTCTTCCCGGGGAAGAGAGACATGGATATTTCAAAATTTAATACGCTTATTATCCGCATCTGTCAGCAGCTGCTGACGGTGCTGGGTAAGGAACAGCACACTCTTATCAGAAAAGACGGGCAGACCCTGATTAACGGGGAGCCCTGCAGCTACAGTTTCTCACTGACACTGCACAGAGAAAACTTTATAATTCTCGACGAACAGATCATTCCCGAAAAAGGCCGCGCCCTTGTGCACCGGCACTGGATCTTCGAACGCCCCGAAGAGGGAGCGTGGATGCTGGAGCTGGCCCAGAAAGACGGATTGCCACTGACCGATGAAGTGATGGTTCTGGAGCTGAAAAATCTCAGTGATCGGCTGGATACGGTTATGGAAAAGCTTTCCGGCCCCTTTGAGATGCCGGTGACAGACGGGCGCTCCGCCGACAGGGGAGATGTGGCCCGGGTTATGGAACGTCACTCCTTCAAGGCTTTTACCCTGGCGGCTGCCGGACTCGTTCTTGCGGGCCTTGTCTTCACCATCGCCGTATCTTCTCTGCAATACGGGAGGATGCTGAAGACTGTAAAGACCCTCAGTGAATCCATCAGAAGCAGTGCGGAAGAGGAAAGCCGGGTTATCACCAAGCTCGGGGGAGACCTTGAACATCTCGGCGTTCAGGTAGCCGATCTGAAACGGAATGTGGATCGGGAGAAGGATGCCTTCGAGTTCAACCGCCAGCAGACCGCTATGAATGTCCGCTCTCAGGCGGCCGCCTTTTCGTGGCGAGAAAGTTCACGGAAAAAAGCCTATCTCTACCTGGCGGACCGGATTGAAGAGTCCCAGAGTTATGGAGAGATGGTCTACCAGCTTTCCCGCCTGCCCGAAAATAACGATCAGGCCGAAACCCTGATGGCCACCGACAAGGATAACCGCTACAGTCTGAATCACTATGAGCCCGTATTCCGCGGCCTGGCTCTGCCGGTCAGCATCCCCGAAGATACGGGAGACCGGGGGAATTTTATGATCTCCAGCGGCTATACGGAGCGGCGGCTTTCTCCCCTGGGCGCCGGTGGCGTAAGACCCCATCTGGCGGTGGATATCATCAATCTGGATAATATATCGCGGATCAGCGAAGACAATCATATCTTGAGGGATGAGAGCCGCAGAGGGGTTGTTCAGTCGGTCTGGAAGGGAACTGTTCTTGAAAACGGTTATAACGGCGTTTACGGCTGGTATACGGAGATCCGTCATGAGCCGAGCCCGGAGGTGAAAAACCTTTATCCCTATGCCCGATCATGGAGCAGCTACTATTCCCATCTTCACGAGGAGCCCAAACTGGCCGAAGGAACAAAGATAAGCCGGGAAACGGCCCTGGGCAGGATAGGGAATACAGGCATCTCAACGGGACCTCACCTCCATTTTGAACTGAGGGTCTATCATCCCAATGGGAAGTATGAGAGCCGCTACGGCAACTTCGACAAGATTAATCCCTATATCAAGACAAGCTACTGATCTGTTCTCAAGAAAGCTGCTGCTCCGGTATGTCCCATTCTTTTGCAGTGACCCTAAAGGGGCAGCCGCTCCCGCATTCTGCGGAAGATCAGAGCCACGGCGGGGCATATCTTCGTATTTGCCAGCATCTGAGAACTGTACTTCCTGAATGAAATGCTGTCGGTGTGGGGGTAGTCCCTGCAGGCCCAGGGGCGTTCGGGGTAGACCATGCACATATTGTCTTCCAGGATAAAAGGACAGGGCATGTTCTGAAAGACATAGTCCCCATCCTCGTCAATGCGGAGATAGCTTTCCGTAAAGGCGCCGGGCTTCATACTCATAACTTTGGACAGACGGCTGATATCTCTCTCTTTCAGAAGGGGGCCCGTACCCCGGCAGCAGTTGCTGCATTTAAGACAGTCGATCTTTTCAAAGACCTCCTCATGGAGGTCTGCCATCAGGGGATCGACCCTGCCGGGTTTGAGCTTCTTCAGCTTGGAAAAATAGGATTTGAAATCCTTATACTCCCTGCATGCCCGGTTCAGAATGTCCCTGTATTCGTCTATCAAGAGCCGTATACCTCATCAGGATTGAATAGGGGCGGATCTGTCTCCTTCAGCCCTCCGTCAACCCATTTGCGGTAGTAACAGCTCTTATGACCCGTATGACAGGCAGCGCCGCCGATCTGCTCTACAATAAAGAGAACCGAATCGTTGTCGCAGTCCACCCGAACCTCTTTGAGGATCTGGACGTTCCCGGAGGATTCTCCCTTCCTCCAGAGTTTGCCCCGGCTGCGAGAGAAATAGACGCCTCTGCCAGTGGCAAGGGCTTCATCCCAGGCTTCTTTATTGATATAGGCCTGCATCAGGATATCCCGGCTCTTTTCATCCTGGACAATCACAGGAATAAGACCTCCGGTTTTTTCAAAATCAAGGGGACATTCACTCATTTTTTTTCCTCTTTTTATACTCTTCTTCATAGACCTCGCTCCCTCTTCTTACAGAAGGATGCGGGGATGGTTTTCAGCTCATTTAAGAAGCCGACCAGCGGCCTTCTTTCAACTCAAGCCCGTAGATGTCGGGTAGCAGTCCCTTGAGGCCTTCATGAAGCCTGCGGGCCGTATCCTTGAGGTCTCCCTCCGTGCCGTCTCCCGGGAAAGACTCGTCATCCAACTTGAGACCGGAGGTCATCATATTTTCCAGAAGGATTTTCGCCGCCAGAAAACGCTTGTATTTGTCTACCGCAAAAATAAGGGGTTTGTCTATCATGCCAATGACTTCCCAGGTGACCTGTTCCGCCTGTGAGTAATGTCCCGCATCCTTGTTCTGGTCGCTGAACCGAAGGGGCAGTTCCTGAATAATGCGGTCGAGGTTTTCAAGCAGCCATCCCAGCTTGAACAAACCGCTTCCGCAGTTGAACAGTATCTTTTTACCCGAAGCCTCCAGAGCGTCCGCATCTTTGTGACTTATGCCTACCCCAAGGTCCACGCAGTTCAGGCCGCCGTCGGCGGTATTTACAAGAATGCCGCCCTTGACGTCCACGGCCGTCTTAAAGGATTCGTCGAATCCGGCCGGTCTGTCTCTGAGTGCCAGAAGGGCCAGTTCCGCGGGATCGGGGGTGTAGCCCAGGTTATCGATGTTTCCCAGAGAGATAAAGCGGACTCCCCTGTCGTAGAGCTTCTGCCAGCTTTTTCGGAGAACGCGAAAGCACTGTCCGTGTCCTCCGGGAAGGACGATAAAGGGAAAATCCTTTTCCGGATTCCGGAAAACGTCCTTCTGGGAACCCCGGTCGCTGTGGGTGAACGCTGTGATCAGAGGCTGAATCTCCGTAAAGCCTTCAAAAGCGGGATATCCCAGTCTGTCAGCCAGAGCTCTGAGCCAGGGGCTGGTTTCGTACTCTTTCAGGCCCTTCTGAACGTCGTCATTGTTTGAGACGCTGGTCATCTGAAAAAAGGGGATTCCCCGAGAGGGGAGGGAGCCGAACTCCCGGCGGTACTTTTCCATCAGCACCAGAAGAGAGCGGAGCTTCATTTCCATATAGGAGGGCCCCTTCTCTCCATCGGGCTGCAGAAACGCCGGGGTGACGCCCTTGGGACGTCCCCTGGAAAGATCTGCCAGATCACGAAACTCATTCTCATAAAGGGAGAACAGCTCGCTGTTGAATCCTCTGTTCTTCTTTTCATCTCCGTAGGATGTCGCAGACCCCCCATTGAGAAAACCGTATGCAAAGCGTGGCAGCAGGGCCAGCCCCGCCCGGTAAAGCTGTTTGAGAGTGACCGTTCCCTTTGATGGATTGAGGCATGCCGCCGCTTCGGGATGATTTTTTCCAAGACGCTCTAACTCTTCAGGAGAGCAGTCGAACTCGGAGGTCCCCCGCATATCCACAATGGATTCTCCATCAATTTCCGGAACCCCGTCGGGGATGACCGGCGGTGTTGTCCCCGCCTTGCCGGTATTGAAATCGTCCAGAATGGTGAGGGACAGGGAGACATCAACTCCCTGTTCTTCCAGTATCCTTCTTTCCTCAGCGCTTATTAAGGCTTTGCGGTCCATCATGTTCTCCTTTCTCGATACGGATCAGGGGGCAATAACGACTAAGGCAGGGGGTGAATGCGTCTTATGCCGGCGATTCTCGTTCATTATCTTCATTTTCAAGCCAGCCTTCCAGTGTCCGGTACCAGATTCCGGGTCCGGAGTAGCGCGGTTTTCTCGGTATGTCACGGGATAAGGTCTCCAGATCGCCGGGTGAAGAGGGACTGAGCAGAAGATAAATTTCCCGGCCCTCGGGACTGCCTATCATTTTATAGGCCCTGATGTACTCTTCATTCTGTCTTTTCTCATCAGGAAGCCTCTCCCAGGATTGCCTGATTTCACTGAGTGATGCGGCAAAAGGAAGTCCGAGAGTCTTAAAAGGATCCATATCCGATTCAAGTATGTCTATCGTATTCATCGTAGCATTATCCTGGTTCTCCATTAAATCACCTTCTCTAGAAACTGAAGAGTTCCAGCTGTATCGCCGGAGCATGGGGCTGTCTTGTTTTATGGCTCTGCGGCTGTTTGCGCGCCTCTCCCGCCAGGGCTCTGAGGATGTTCAAAGCCTCCTTCTCCCCTTCGGCCTTTCTGCTGATCCCGGGATAGATATGAAACAGATTATCCGTCAGGGCACCTGTGAGGCTGTCCAGGAGATGGAGGTATTCGTCGGCTAACTCATACTCCTTGTCCACCAGTTCCGCCGTGTCCAGGATGATCTTGAGATAGGCTTTCACCTGCAGTTCATCCGTATGTCCCTCTTCAAGGCTGGAGAGGAGGGCGTGAAGCCAGAAAACCAGACTCCGGTCGGGATCGTAGGCGAAGGAGGCCAGGGCGCAGAGTCTGTATCCCTCCCTGTTCCCGAACAGGGAGCGGACCCGGGCAACGCTTTTATCGGACAGGATATCCGAATCCTGTATACGGTTCAGGCACCAGAGCGTGAGTTTTTCTCCGCTCTCCCTGTGAAGAGGCAGAAGATCTCGGATAAGAAGGCTTGCCGTATCCATCAGAAGATCTTCCATACCGACAGCCTCTTTTATCAGCTCAAGAGAGTCTTTCAGTTCCCTGTTGTCTTCGAGTATCGCTCTGTATAGTTCTTTGCCGTCTTCCGGCGGAGAAGACCCTTCAAAGATGCTGCGTAACAGAGCTTTAAAGCGGCTGACAGCACTGTCTTCGGAAATCTCATTCAGCCGTTCAACGCCGTCAGCCCAGTTTCCGGAGTAAAAGTCCCTGACACAGAGGATAAAGGGTTTCCAGGGATAAAGAAGGCTCCTCTCGTCAAGTTCTTTGAGCTTTTCTAGAAGTTCATCGCTGAACATACCGTTTGTCAGGGCTTCGAAGGCATCCGAGAGGATGATGGCTTCGTTTCGTAAAGGGTGCTGCGCAGGAATAAAATCTCCTTCCGCCGCCAGGGCGGGGGAGGGAAGCCTGCTTTTCAGTTTCCGAAACAACTCTTCCTTTTCAGGGGAATTCTCATTCAGCAGGATATATTTATTAAGCAGTCTGCTCAAATTCTTATTGGGGCGCACGATTTTCTCTCTCAGGTACAGGAATTAAGACCGGGAAAGATCCCCGGAACTCAAACAAAATAATAGTCTGAGTAAGACTCTGTCAAGAACCGGAGTTTTTGTGAAGTTCCTGCTGCAGAGCCGCCACTTCCTTCTGATTCAAAACGGAAACAATTTTCAGTTCGCTTCCCTCTCCGGTCTTAACAACAGGCTGATCGTTCAGGGCCGTCTTGTTTTTATCCACAAGGATTTTAACCGTGGGAAAACGGAAGTCCTGGTCATTGGTTTCCGTAACGATTCCCGTATAACCGTTGCTCAGGATAACATAGCTTCCCAGAGGATAGATGGACAGCAGGGCGAGCAGAGCCTTCATTACATCCTCATCGTAGTGGGAACGCATCTCTCTCAGCATACCGGTAAGGCTGGTATGGGCATCTCGGGAATTCCGGAAGGGTCTATTGGAGATCTGTGCATCATAGGAGCAGGCCACGGCTATGATCTTACCGAACAGAGAGATCCTTCCGGCCTGGAGGTTCTGAGGATATCCGGAGCCGTCATTGCGCTCATGATGTTCCAGAATGCCCAGAAGGATATCCCTGGGAAGGGAAAATTCTCTCAGGGCCCGGAACCCCAGTACCGTATGAGCGTTGATGACCTTTTTCTCCGCATCCGTCAAGGCTCCGTCTTTCTGATAGATTTTACTGGGGATCTGCAGCATCCCTATCTCGTGGAGGAGGGTGGCGATGCCCAGTTCTATCAGTTTATGATTGGGAAGCTTCATCTTGTCCCCGATCGCCAGGGCCAGAATGGTTGATTTCACCGAGTGGCTGGCAAGGTAGTCTTCGCCTACGGGAGGAACGATTTCCTGAAAGCGAAGGACATACTTGTCATCTTCTCTGATCAGGGTAATGGCCTTTTTCACTTCTTCTGTAATGGAATTCAGATTCAGGATGTTGTCGCTTTTAAAGCGATCCATACTTTTCTGCGTGAATTCGGCAAGTTCAAGATAAAATTTACGGGCCCGGCTCAGGCCTTCCTTTTCCTTGATGTTCTGATCAAGGTTGGTGGAGCTTGAGGCAGCCCCCTTGTCGGGTGCCTCTCTGCCTTCGGGAGACCCTTCGGTATAGAGGTCTGTGAATCCCCAGGTCTTGAGGTTCTTGATCAACATCTCTGTTACCGGTGTCTCCGGGGTTAACAGTACATAGCCCTCGTCGAGAAATACGGGTGATTCAAAGTACATCCCCATTTTTAGACTTACGGTTTTGATGTTGTTCATTTTATTCTCATTCTCCAATCTCAGTTGACCCCGTAATAGATATAATTTACACTATTTTTCAGTATAGGAGCAACATTGATGAAATTTAAAACCATTTTTTTCCTCTTTAACGGAATTATCCTGTTTTCCTTTCTTTTCATCGCCCTGATGCCCTTTTTTATACTCGGAGGGGAGTATACCAGGATCTTCTGGGAAGAAAACTGGATTCTGGCTCTTATCTTTTTTCTTTTTATATCGGTTCTCGACGGTTATTTCATTATCAACTGGAAAATGTTTTCTCTTCTTGAAAGAGAGGACTGGTCCGGTCTGACCGCCTACCTTGAACGTGAAATCTATGAGAAAAAACGCATCAATAACCGCAATATTCGCATGATGGTCAACGCGTCCCTCACCATTTCCAATCTGGAAAAGATTACCCGTCTTGAAAAGGAGGTCCGGGAGAGAAAACCGTCTCTTCTCGGGCGTTTCGGAACCATGCTGGGACTGCCCTATCTGCTGCAGAGAGAGAAGGAGTCCGGCGGGGAGTTTTTCAGAGAGTGCATCAACCGGGGCTCCAAAAACGATCTGCCCTGGCTGCAGTGGTGCTACTCATTCCTGCTTATGTCTGACGGAGACTTTGATGAAGCCGTTTCCTATCTCAGAGATCTTTCCTCCCAGACAAAGGATACGGTCCTGCAGCTTCTTTCTCTCTATCTTCTTTCCACCATTAGCCGTGAAGAGGATGAACAGCAGGATGAGTGGAAGAAAAGTTTCCTTGAGAAGTATCCCCGCAGGGATAATCTGGCGAAGATAATCAATAAAAGCAAAGGGAGCAATGTGGTCGTTCTGCTTCTCTCCAGTATTCTGGAGGATGGTCAGAACTGGATGTACAGCCCTGTCGCCGTCTCCTGAGTTCTCAGGTATAAAGGAAGAAAAATGATAATCAGAAAATCTCAGAAACTCAACAATGTCTGTTACGATATCCGCGGTCCTGTTCTGAAGGAAGCCGTACGTCTTGAGGAGGAGGGGTATCGAATCCTTAAGCTGAATACGGGCAATCCCGCTGTCTTCGGTTTCGATGCTCCCGATGAGATCCGTCATGATATCATCCTTAATCTCCTGGATGCACAGGGGTATTCCGATTCCAAGGGTCTATTTTCGGCCCGGAAGGCGGTCATGCATGAGTGTCAGAGACTGGGCTTTCCCGAGGTGACCACAGAAGATATTTATCTGGGCAACGGTGTGAGTGAACTGATCTCCATAGCCATGCAGGGACTTTTGAACAACGGTGACGAGATCCTGATACCCCAGCCCGATTATCCCCTGTGGACGGCGGCTTCCGTTCTGTCAGGGGGCAGTGCCGTTCACTATCTGTGTGACGAAGAGTCGGGCTGGCTTCCCGATCTTAAGGATATTGAGAGCAAGATCAGCGACAAGACAAAAGGTATCGTTGTCATCAATCCCAACAATCCTACGGGAGCTGTCTATCCCCGCGAGATTCTTGAGGGGATTATCGCTCTGGCCCGGGAGCACGGACTCATTATCTTTTCAGACGAGATTTACGATAAGATTATCTATGACGATGCCGTTCATGTGCCCATGGCCTCTCTGGCCGATGATATCCTGATTGTCACTTTTAACGGACTGAGCAAGTCCTACAGAGCCGCCGGATTCAGGGCGGGCTGGATGATCCTGAGCGGCAACAGAAAGCACGCGTCCGACTATATAGAGGGCCTTGATATTCTCTCCAATATGAGACTTTGCAGCAATGTTCCGGCTCAGCTGGGAATACAGACGGCTCTGGGCGGTTATCAGAGTATTAATGATCTGGTCGCACCGGGGGGGAGGCTCTACAACCAGCGGGAGTTCTTTTATGAAAAGCTTGTTTCCATTCCCGGTATCAGCTGTGTCAAACCCAAAGGGGCCCTTTATATGTTTCCAAGGGTCGATACGAAGAAGTTCAATATCCGTAATGACGAGAAAATGATCTTTGACATCCTCACAGAGACCCGGACCCTGCTGGTTCATGGTACAGGGTTCAACTGGGATAAGCCGGATCATTTCCGGATGGTGTTTCTTCCCGACCTGGAGGTCCTTTCTCTTGTGGCGGGAAGGCTTGAAAGCTTCTTTGCAGCTTACAGACAGGAATGAAAAATAGGGGAAAGCTGAAAATTAATCTTGCCACCGACCATAGGGTTCGTTATACTTCCTCAATAACAAAAAACTTTCCGTCAGAACATTTTCCAGGAGAACAATTCATGAAAAAGATAAGTATGATCTTCATCGCTCTGTTGGCATTGAATACAGCCGTATTTGCACAAAAAGCTCCCGAACCTGTGGATATTCCCACCGCTCAGGCAGAGATTGACGATCTGAATCAGCAGAATGAAGCCATGGCTTCCGAGAATGAGCAGTATGAAGCCGAAAATAACACCCTGAGAGACGAAATTGAGGCTACCGAAGCTCTGAAGAGAGAGATTTCCGTTGCCCAGGGTAAGATCAGCAGCCAGGCCGGTGAGCTTTACACCATTATGCAGACCGTGAACGATGCCGAGATGAAGGCTCGTCTGAACGCGCAGATCTCCACCAACAGAAGCCAGAGATACGCCCTTGAGCAGAAGACCGACGAACTGAATGCCCAGATTGAAGAGCATGAGTACAATATTGAAAGAAATATCCGCTGGATGAACAGAAACATCATTCAGACCAAGAAAAACAATGCACGGATCTCCCATCTGAATGCCAGCATCGCCTACACCCAGGATGAGGGACAGGGGATGGATGCCGCCATTGACAAGTCTCAGGGTATGCAGAGCGAAGTTGATGCCCTTCTGAATCAGAATCCCGCTCCCAGCGCCGCTGAATAATCTTCAGTTCAGATATCCGATGACATAATACCGCTCCCACCCGGGGCGGTTTTTTGTTTTATAAACCGGCAGGGAAAATTAAAAATATTCTATACTTTATTCAATGATATGGTTGAGAATCATCGCCGCCGCTGGCACTCTGCAGGGGGCCGCCGTCCTCCTGTCGGTCCTTTTCAGGCTTAAACATGGAAAAAATCTCTCTCTCGCCCTGCTGATTACAGCCCTTTCCCTGCGGCTGGCCCTTATTCCGGTCTGGAATATCCCTATGCTCCGGGATCATTCCTGGCTCTGGCCGCTTGCTCTGCCACTCCCTCTCCTTTTCGCTCCTCTGACTCTGCTGCACATGAGGGCTCTGTCCGGGCCTGTGCCCAAACCGGTGACTGCTCTTTTGCGGTATTGTATCCCCTGGCTGACAGCCGTAGTTCTTGTTTCGGTTATGATTACTCTCCCGGAGCCGTCGGGGTATCGCTCATTTCTGGAGACCCTGTCTTCAGGGCGTTCTCCGCTCTCTCTGATCCTTCTGAATATCCTGATTGTCCTGTGCAATACCATTTCCCTGATCCTGGTTTCCATAACCGCCTTCGGAAAGGATTCCAGAAGGCTTTCGGCAGCCAAGCGTCTGTGGATGAGGTCTTTGTCCGCCGTCCTTTTTCTCCTCCTGTTCTCCCTGGGGATCATGGATCTTCTGCCCGGGACTGTAGCGGCCCTGCCGGGAGGTCGGGACACTGCGGACATCTTTCTTTCGCTCATTATCTCCCTCTTTATCTTTATGATCTCATCCTTTCTTATGGCAATCCCCGAACTGGTCAATTTCGTAGAGTCCTCATCCGCCCTGCAGGATTCCGAAGCTCTGGAGCATGAGTGTCGTCTGCTTGTTGAACGGCTTGAAATGCGAATGGACGAGGGAGCGTTCCGCAATCCAGACCTCTCTCTGAAAGATCTGGCCGCCGAGTTCGGAGTGCATCCAAATCTGCTTTCCCATGCGGTAAACCATTACTGCGGAGTGGGATTCCGAAGCTATCTCAACAGAAAGAGGCTGGACAGCTTTGAGACGCAGCTTCTGGATGCGGCGGATTCGGACAGATCACTGCTGGAAATGGCGTTTGAGTCGGGATTCCATTCCAAGAGCACCTTTAACCGTGTTTTCCGAGAAGAAACGGGATTAAGCCCGTCTCAGTTCGCCAAAAAGAAGAAAAAGGCATAAAAATTCTTTTTTTAAGTCCCATTTTGCAAAATGAAACGATTCTCTGGAGGGTGGCGCTAAACTGAAAAGGTATAGCAGGACAGGGGGCGCTCAATATGAAGAAATATTCATTATTGACAACAGTGGTTCTTCTTTGTTTTATATATACAGCCTGTGACGGATCGGGCGGAGGGGGAAGCGGCGACGATGATAACGCCGATGCCAATGACGCTACCAGTCTGGGCGCAACACTGACTCTCTCATCCGTTGTGGACTGGAGGTATGACCCGGGTGCCACGACCTGGGTCGGTATCAGCGGTACGGCTTTTGTCAGAAACTTCATTCTTGTGGATGAGAGCGACGGAACCTCATACGATACCGATATCAATGACGGGGCTGTCGATGGAAGCGATGAAGAAATCAACATCGAGTACAGCGGCTCTCCCAATGTCTATGCCAGCTCAGGATGGACAGGCATCTCCACCAGTGATGACAGCGTCGAAATCACAACGGCCTATGTGGAGACCACAACCGTGGGGGTTGAAACCGTAAAAGACGGAGTCGCTTATCTGTATTACAACGAGGATTCCGAATTGCTGCAGGTATATTACTACCTCTATGCAACGGGAGAGGTCATACTGGACGGGACCTATGTTGATACGGATGTGACCCCTAACGAAACCCATATCTATGATAATATCCGATTCTTTGAAGGCTGGAATCAGATTATAAGAGAGACTACAGATAGTGAAACCTTCCAGTATAAAACGGGAAGCATAAGCGGCGGACAATGGACTCATATTGATAATCCGCAATCCTGAGCGTTGAAAATCCTCAGGATTATGAATGGTCGTATCCTGTTTTTTTAGCTAAACAATGGCACTTGCGAATCGGACACTTGAGATCCGTGAGGGGAGGGACCGGTTTTTCGTCTATCATAAGGGGGAAATGAACTATACTCTTTATTGATGATCTGGTTGACGGTAATAGCGGCCGCAGGAGCCCTGCAGGGAGTGGTTATCCTTCTCTCCATGGCTTTCAGGCTCAGACACAGAAGGAATCTCCCTCTGGCTCTTCTGATCATAGTCTTCTCCCTTCGCCTGGCAACCGTCCCCACCTGGAACTATGATGTGCTTTTCCGCTGTCCCTGGCTCTGGCCGTCGACAACGGCTCTGCCCTTTCTGTTCGCAGCTCTGCTCTGGTGGTATATAAGGGATCTGGTTTCGAGAGAACCGAAGCCAATCTCAGGCCTGGTCCTTCACTGCATTCCATGGTTTATAGAGGTTTTTCTTCTCTCCCTAACCCTTGTCACCATGGACAGGACGGCCTATGCGGCCTTTCTGGAGGATGTTTTTTCGGGACATCCTCCTTTCTGGCTTCCCCTGAGAAACGGACTCAAGGTGCTTGTCAATGTCCTGTACCTGCTGTTTGCCATGAAGCTGGTATTCAGCCCGGACGCCCGGAAACTTTCCCCGGCTAAAAGAGTCTGGGGGCGTTCTCTCGTTTGCCGCAGTGGCGTTGCGGCCCGAGCTGACCGGGCGTCTCGAAGGAGGACGGGTTGCTCCCTTTATGATCCTGTCTCTTCTGATGTCCTCTCTCATTCTGCTGACATCCACCTTCATCATGATCTATCCCGATCTGTTCACCGTCTCAGAGAGGCTGGCAGGCCGCGGAGACAATCAGTTCCCCGAATCGAAGTGCAGGGAGCTCCTGCTTCATCTGGAACAGAGGATGGAAGAGGGCGCTTTCAGAAATCCCGATTTGAGTCTGTCCGATCTGGCCTCAGAGTTCGGAGTGAACAATAATCTCCTGTCTCATACGGTCAACTGCTACGGCGGTAGGGGATTCCGTTCCTATCTCAATAAAAAGCGGCTGGATTACTTTCTGAAAGAGCTGGAAAAGGGAGACGCCCGTTCCCTTCTTGATATGGCTTTCGATGCGGGTTTTTCATCCAAAAGTACCTTCAACCGGGTTTTTCATGAGGAAAAAGGGATGAGCCCGACAGAGTATCTTCGCAGAAAAGAGAACTTCATGGAAAATTGAGTCTCATTATATGTTTTGAAACGACAATGCTCCTCGACCTGATAGTATTTCTAAATAGAAATATCTTTTTAAAAATGCGGAGGTTGTTGTATGAAAAGGCTATGGTTAGCGGGACTGGTACTGGGAGGCCTCTTTTGTCTCGGAGCCTGTGATGACGGGGGAGGAGCCGATGATGATGTTAACGAAGCTGTGAGTCTGGGCGACTCCCTGAGCTTTTCGGGAACCATCGAGCAGGTTTTTGATACTGTCGCTCAATCCGTAGGCAGCTATACCACCGGCGACGGTGATGAATATCATCTGGTCTGTGATGGTGATGACGACAGAAACCCCCTGGCTACAGATACAAATACCGATGGTAGTATAGAGATTGAGTACAACCTGACTGAGCATAATTCATATCTCTACAGTGCTTCCGACTGGACCGGTATAAGCTCCAGCGATCCTGCCATGATGACGGGGATTCATATTCTCGTATATAACGGCGGTGACCTGACTGCGGGAGAAGATGAAATCTTTTACGGAGATTTCTCCGGTATTCCCGCCCTGTGGTATGACTACTTCTATGTTAGCATAGATACGGTTCTGGACGGGACCTATACGGATCCTGACGATGGGTTTAGCTATACCTTTGACAATATCAAGCTTTTTGCAGGCTGGAACCGGGTTATCAAGGAAACATCCGACGGCGAAGCGTATTCATACACGACAGGTGCCATCAGCGGCGGTAAATGGACCTATATGGATAACCCCGGAAGCTGAGGGATAATGCGAATCCAATGATAAGACCGGACTTCTCTGCCGGTCCTAATTTACGGCTTTTCCCGGCTCATGCGGCGCTTTACTCTCTCAGGGCCTAAGGGTATAATAGTTCAACTCTTTAGGCTTAAGGAAATCAATAGACATGTCAGTGCGTGTTCGCTATGCGCCGTCTCCCACCGGATTACAGCATATCGGCGGGGTCAGAACGGCTCTTTTCAACTACTTTTTCGCCAAAGCTAACGGCGGATCATTCATACTCCGTATCGAGGATACCGACAGGGAACGTTATTCAGACGAATCCCTTCAGGATCTCTATGACACCCTCAACTGGCTGGGTGTGCAGTGGGACGAAGGTCCCGGAAAAGGGGAGTACGGCCCTTATGTTCAGTCCGAACGTTTCGATCTCTATCAGGAATATGCACAGAAACTCCTGGATGAAGGCAAGGCCTACTACTGCTTCTGTACGGCCGAGCGTCTGGAACAGGTCAGGGAAGAGCAGAAGAAGACCAAGTCCAAACAGCAGGGCTACGACCGTCACTGCCGGGATCTCGATCCTGCCGAAGCGTTAAAGCGCAGAGAGGCCGGTGAGCCCTGCGTTATACGACTGAAGGTGCCTATGGACGGTAAGACCACTTTCCATGACGAGGTGATGGGCGATATCACCCGGAAGAACTCGGACGTCAGCCCCGATCCCGTCATCCTCAAGACCGACGGTTTCCCGACCTATCACCTGGCCAACGTCATTGACGACCACCTGATGGGGATTACCCATATTATGAGAGCCCAGGAGTGGATCCCCTCCGGACCCCTTCACGTCATCCTCTATGAGGCCTTCGGCTGGACTCCTCCCAAGTACTGCCACCTTCCCCTGGTTATGGGCAAGGACGGTTCCAAACTCTCCAAACGCCACGGTTCCACCTCCCTGGTGGACTTCCGCAAGGCCGGATACCTGCCCGAGGCTATTATCAATTACGTCTCCCTCCTGGGATGGTCCTTCGACGACTCCCGTGAGTTTTTCAGCAGGGAAGATCTGGAAGAGCTTTTTTCCATGGAGAAGATCAATAAGGCTCCCGCCGTATTTGACTACCGCAAGCTGGAATGGTTCAACGGTCAGTATATCCGGCAGAGAAGCAAGGACTCTCTGATGGCGCTTCTTCTCCCCATCCTGCAGGCCGACGGTGTCGTATCCGATCCCATGACCGATGATGAGGCGTCCATCCTGGATGGAGCCTTTCCCCTGGTTCATGAGAGACTCAAGTTCCTCAACGATGTCAGCGAGATGATCCGATTTCTTTTCAGGGAGATTGACTCCTGGAATGCCGATGATGCTCTGCCCAGGAAGATTGAGATGGCTCAGATGCCCTCCATCCTGGATGCGGGCGCCGCTCTGCTTGACGGTTTTGATGAGCGCAGTCAGGAAGAGAATGAGCAGGCTTTCAAAGACAAGGCTGAGGAGATGGGGCTGAAGCTGGGGCAGATTATGCAGCCCGTAAGGGTCGCCGTCACCGGTACCAAGAGCTCTCCTCCTCTGTTCGAGTCTATCGGGCTGCTGGGAAAAGACAAGGCGATTGCAAGAATCAACGGCCTGAAAGGGCAGATTGAGGCGACCCTTTAATCGAGCATTGACAGACGGGACAGCCCGCAGTGCGGGTATTGAAAACTGAGAAAAAAATTAAGGATATATCATGGCCAAGGAAAAGAAAGCAAATCAGGTTAGCAACAAATACGGTGCCTCCATGGAGAAGATTGTCTCTCTCTCCAAGAGAAGAGGATTCGTTTATCCCTCCAGCGAGATCTACGGCGGGCTCTCCGCCACCTGGGACTACGGTCCCCTGGGAGTCGAGCTGAAGAAGAACATTCAGGAGATCTGGTGGCGGGAAATGACCCGTCTTCAGGACAACATCGTGGGACTGGATGCCGCCATCATGATGCATCCCCGGACCTGGGAGGCCTCGGGTCATGTGGAAAACTTCTCCGACCCTCTTGTGGACTGCAAGCAGTGCAAGACACGGTTCCGGGAAGACAA
This sequence comes from Oceanispirochaeta sp., assembly GCA_963556075.3. Taxonomy (GTDB): domain Bacteria; phylum Spirochaetota; class Spirochaetia; order DSM-2461; family DSM-2461; genus Oceanispirochaeta. Next base: position 3,530,280 of record CAUVYB020000002.1, read on the forward strand.
GCTGCCCCAGGAGAACATCGATTCCAAGAAATGCCCCGAATGCGGCGGTGAGCTGACCGAGCCCCGTCAGTTCAACCTGATGTTCACCACCCATCTCGGTCCCGTTGCCGACTCCGGTTCCGTGGTCTACCTGAGACCCGAGACCGCTCAGGGGATTTTTGTGAACTTCAAGAACGTCGTGGACACCAGCCGGGTACAGATTCCCTTTGGTATCGCTCAGGTCGGAAAAGCCTTCAGAAATGAGATCACCACCAAAAACTTCATCTTCAGAACCTGTGAGTTCGAACAGATGGAGATGCAGTTTTTTGTAAAGCCCGGTACGGACGATGAATGGTTCGAGTACTGGAAAGAGCAGAGAATGAAGTACTATACAGAACAGCTGGGAATCCTTCCCGAGAACCTCCATTTTCATCAGCACGGGGAGGGTGAGCTGGCCCACTACGCCAAGGACGCCTACGACGTGGAGTATCAGTACCCCTTCGGCTGGGAAGAGCAGGAAGGTATACACAACAGAACCGACTTCGATCTGGGACGCCACGGTGAGTACTGCGGGAAGGAGATCAACTACCTCGATCCCCAGACCAATGAGCGCTATGTCCCCTACGTTATCGAAACCTCCGCGGGGCTGACCCGTTCCGTACTGGTGTGCCTGATGGATGCCTACCATGAAGAGACCATTGGCGAGGACAAGAAGGGCAATCCCGATGTCCGGACCGTTCTCCATCTGCATCCCCATGTAGCGCCCATCAAGGCCGCTGTTCTTCCTCTGGTCAAGAAGGACGGTCTTGCCGAGCTGGCCAGGGACATCCAGAAGGAGCTTTCCGAGGATTTCAACACCTTCTACGATCAGTCGGGAGCCATAGGCCGCCGCTATCGTCGACAGGATGAGATCGGTACTCCTTTCTGTATCACCGTTGATTACGACAGTAAGGACAATAACGACGTGACCATCCGTTTTCGTGACTCCATGGAGCAGATCCGCGTTCCCAGAGAGGGACTGGCCGCCAGACTCAGGGATGAGATGAAGAAGTATAAAAGAGCCTGATGCTCTTTCAAGTCCTGCAGTGATCTGTGCAAATTGAAAACCGCTTTCCCCATGGAAAGCGGTTTTTTTTAGGCGAATCCCTCTTTATGGGGTCCCTCTGCCTTGCAGACAGAAAAAAGCCCATCCCCTGAAACGGGATGGGCCTGGAAGGACTATAGAATCCGCAAAAATATCAGGCCAGCTTATCGTCGGCAATATGGTAGGCCGGATCTTCGAGGATATTCACCTCTATCAGCTTTTCCGCGTTCTTGAGGAGCTGCCGGCAGTCGGAGCTCAGATGTCTCAGGTGCAGGGTCTTGCCCAGGGCTCTGTACTTTTCTGTTATGCTGTTGATCGCTTCGATGGCGGAGTGATCCATCACTCTGGAGTCCAGAAAGTCTATGACGATATCATCCGGATCCTCCTGATAGTTGAATGTCTCCTTGAAGTTGGCAACAGAGCCGAAGAAGAGGGGGCCGTTGATCCTGTAGATACGGGAACCCTTTGCGTCGACGTCGCTCTTAGCACTAATCTGTTTTCCCTTCTGCCAGGCAAACTCAAGGGCCTGGAGTATGATTCCCACCACAACGGCCATGGCCAGGTCATGCCATACGGTAACGACGGTAACCACGACGATGATGAAAAGATCGTTCAGGGGAATCTGTTTACCAAACTTAAGGGTCTCCCACTCAAAGGTTCCGATCACAACCATAAACATGACGCCTACAAGGGCGGCCAGGGGTATGATGTTGATCAGGGCTGAGCCGAACATGACCAGAAGCATCAGGGTAATCGCGGCCACCGCGCCGGAAACCCGGGTACGTCCACCTGATTTGATGTTGATCATAGACTGTCCGATCATGGCACAGCCGCCCATGCCTCCGAAAAAACCGTTTATGATATTGGAGATACCCTGACCGATACTCTCCTTGTTGCTCCGCCCTCTGGTATCCGTCAGCTCATCGATCAGGTTCAGAGTCAGGAGAGATTCGATCAGACCGACCAGAGCGGCGGTTATGGAATAGGGGAGGATGACGAAAAGTGTTTCCGGATTAAGAGGGACTCCGGGCAGATGAAACAGGGGAAGGCCGCCGGTAATATCGCCTCTGGCAAAGTCCGATACGGTGCGCAGATGGACTCCCCGGCTGTCCAGATAAACGGAGGCCAGTGTGACCAGGATAATGGCGACAAGAGTAGATGGAACGGCTCTGGTCAGCCTGGGAAAGAGAATAATGATCGCCATGGTAAGGGCAACAAAGGCTGTCATAATGTAAAGGGCCGAAGCGCTGAGCCATGCGCCATCTGCTTTGAACTGCCCGAGCTGGGCCAGGAAAATGACGATCGCCAGACCGTTCACGAATCCGAGCATGACGGAGTGGGGGATAATTCGTGAAAACTTGCCCAGTTTGAAAGCTCCCGCCAGTATCTGAAACACTCCCATCAGTAGAACCGCCGCAAAGAGGTACTCCTGTCCGTGGCTTTTTACGAGATCCGCCAGGACGACGGCGATGGCTGCCGTGGCCCCGCTGATCATGCCGGGCTTTCCTCCGAAGATGGCTGTTCCCAGACCCATCATAAACGCGGCATGGAGACCGACTATGGGAGATACTCCTGCCACAAAGGCAAAGGCCACCGCCTCTGGAATCAGTGCCAGGGCGACGGTAATGCCGGAAAGGATGTCGTCCTTGAGATTTTTTTTGCTGTTGTCGAATAAGTCTATCATTTAACCACCAATATTATAATTAGAGTAAGGATTGACCAATATATAGATATTTCCCAATGAGAGTAAGGAGTAAAGCATATTTTTTTAATAAATAATTTTTTATCCTAGAAAGAGATGCAAAACCAGTCCGCCTCTCGTTCATGTCAGGGGCCGGGTTGAAACAATTGTTCACTCTCCTTGTAAAAAAAAATTCAATCAGGTACAATCATGCAGCCAAACTAATATGGAGGTTAAGGATATGAACGCGGCATTGGCCACCCTGAAAGAACGGGGATTTTTCAAACAGTGTACAGACGAAGATCTGCTCAACAAAAAACTTGATGAAGGACCACTGCGGATTTATGTCGGTGTCGATCCCACAGGACCTTCCATGCACATCGGTCACATGGTGCCTCTGTTCGCCATGCATCATCTCCAGGAAGCCGGACATCTTCCCATTATCCTGGTGGGTGGCGGAACCGCCAGAATCGGCGACCCCTCCGGTAAGAGCGACATGCGCAAGATGCAGACCGTGGACGAAATCAAAGCCAATGCGGAGAAGCTGAAGACTCAGATCTCCCGCTTTATCAGCTTCGAGCACGGCGGTGCCAAACTGGTCGATAATGCCGACTGGCTCGCCCCTCTGAACTATATTGAGTTCCTCAGGGATATCGGACGGCACTTCTCTGTCAACAGAATGCTGACCTTTGAAGCCTACAAGAAGAGAATGGAAAACGGTCTTTCCTTTATAGAGTTCAACTACCAGCTCCTCCAGTCCTACGACTTCCTGGAGCTCTACAGACGGGAAAACTGTCTGCTTCAGATCGGCGGTGACGATCAGTGGGGGAATATCGTAGCCGGTATGGAGCTGATCCGCCGCGTCGAGGGGGGAGAGGCCATGGGGCTGACCTTCCCCCTGGTTACCAGAAGCGACGGAAAGAAGATGGGAAAGACCGAGAAGGGCGCCGTTTTCCTTGACCCCTCCATGACCAGCGTCTACGACTTCTACCAGTACTGGAGAAACGTGGCCGATGCGGATGTGGAGAAGTTCCTTCTTATGTACACCTTCCTCCCTGTCGAGGAGTGTAAGCGTCTGGGAGCCCTGAAGGATCAGGAGATCAACAAGGCCAAGGAGATTCTGGCCTATGAGCAGACAAAGATTATCCATGGTAAGGATGAGGCCGACAAGGCCCGTGAAGGCGCCAAGGCGGCCTTCAGTGCGGGGGGGGCTCAGGACAAATCCGGGATGCCTTCCGCTGATCTGGCTGCCGCCGAGATTGAAGCCGGGATCAATATTATGGACCTCTTTGTAAAATCCGGTCTGTGCAGCTCCAAGAGTGAGGCCCGCCGTCTTGTGAGCCAGAACGGAGCTGCCGTCAACGGTGAGAAGAACAACGATGTGGATGCCCTGATCGGCTCCGAAGCGGTCGTTGAAGAGGACGGTGAGAAGGAGATTATTCTCAAGGCCGGTAAGAAGCGTTTCTTCCGTTTTATCGTAAAATAACAGGCTCGTAATCTGCCCCCGGGGACGACGGTTTTCCGTTTTGCCAGCGGGGGCTTTATTATAAGCTGCTTCAGCGTTCTGGTGAGGAGCTGGTCTCCTCACCGATCCGTCCGCTCAAATCTTCCAGCCGCTCTTTAAGAGCCGCTTTCAGGGGATGGCCGAAAGGCAATCTGACAATCCCTGATTCAAGAACTCGGGCCGCCTGCTCCTCCATCCCGCAGGAGGCGTAAATCTGAGCGCTTACTGTAAATATCTCAACATCCCTTTCCGTAAGCAGGCGGGCTGTCTCCAGAATCGCCAGGGCCTCGTCCAGGCGGCCCTGTGCCCGGCAGCAGCGGGCCAGTAACACCAGCAGGCCCGTATCCTCGGATGAGGATTTAAGCCCGGCGTTAATCAAAATCTCGGCCTCATCGTATCTCTTCAGAAGCAGCGCCGCTTCGGCGGAGAGCCTGATCAGATCGATATTCCTTTTCAGACCTTCATCGGGCAGACTGCAGGCCGTATCAAGGGCCTTTTCCGGATCACCGGCGTAGAGAAGGCAGCGCACATAGTCCCTGCTGTTCTCCTCATATTCGGGATTTTCCATAAAAATCTGCTCAAAGAGGATCCCGGCCTCGGCCGTCTCTCCTTTCAGGTAGAGAGCTCTAGCCCTGAGATAACGCTCCGTCAGGTCTGTAGAGGGAACACAGACTCTCTGGCAGCTATGAAGGAGGATCAGGGAGATAAAAGCCGGAATCAGCAATAAGCTGAGCATAGGACCGACTGTAAAGGAAGAGGGATGGTAAACGCCTTTCATACTCCTTAAAGGCTCAGAAAAGCCGTAGGAATTCAAAAAGAATCAGGAAAAATCGATGCGCTCTATCTGTTTCCTGTGAAAATCGAGATTCTTATGGAGTTCCGAATAGAGAGAACGGGAACTTTCCAGTATTCCCGCAGGATCAGAGTTCACGCTCTCTCCCATCATCTTTTCCAGAACCGGAGCGAGGATAAAGCCTGCCATCTCCCTGCTTTCCCTGTTGAGTATGGCTTTATCGATGGCATCCAACTCCTGCAGACCTTCGGGAATGATGCTTTCACTCAGCATCAGGGCGCACAGCTCTTCCCCCCGCAGGCTTAATGTCATCAGTTCATCCAGCTCCGTGACGAGCTCGTCACGGGCCAGGATAAGAGCTCTTTTGTCGGTTCGGGCATTGAATCCCTCCGCTTTCTTTAAAAGGACATTGATTTCCTCCCGCCGGACGGGAAGGTCCCGGACTTTGTCCGCCGTAAGCCAGTCAGAGCCCTCCAGAACAATCCCCCGGGAGGAGAGATGGGTGGTGGGGAAATCACTGTGGAGCTTTGTCTGCTCTTCAAACCAGCGGATATAGATCTTCATCCTCTGGTCACTCAATACTTTTTTTCCCCGGCGGTCTTCAGCAGGAAAGGGATTGCCTCCCCTCAGCGTCAGCCAGCTGCCGTTCTCAGCGGGATTTGTTCTTTTCGAATACATATGGACACGCTGCTCGAAAGTGCTGCCCCTGTAGTGGGTCTCTCCCTGCGGAAAACAGAGATCCAGACCGGCACAGTAAACCCGGGAACAACCGCAGTGCCTGATCAGGTCCCAGGCCGCCGTGGCCACCGATCCTCCTGATTTGAGTTTTCCCTTGATCTCGCTGCGTGACTCAAAATACAGCCCCAGGGGGAAGGGGGTGGAGCAGAAGAAGGTGCGACCTTTATATCCTCTGAGGGGGGGAGGATATGTGGATACATCACTGACCAGCAGGGTCTTTTCAGTCCTGCAGCGGTCAAGATGACGGGAGTTCCAGTACTGGGGGTCGGTGAGGACCAGAATGTCCGGTTCCACATTGACACGCAGACAGGCTTTCAGCGCCGTATCGACAGCCACAACCAGCATCCTTTTTTTAAGTTCCGCCAGCTGGGGCAGCGTCTCCTCCAGCGTGGGACCTGCAGCCAGCAGCAGAGCGGGCACAGCGGTAAAAAGATCCTTCAACTGACTGACTCCCGGCACTTCGGCACTCAGGGGCAGGTTGGCGCAGATATTACTGACCCACAGACGGCTGAACTTGTTCAAAGTGGCCGCATTGATCTCTTTGCGGGAAAGGTAATCACGGATAACCTTTTCGCAGGAGGTGAAGTAATCCTTGTAGAGCTCCACTACGGGCCGGAGCATGCAGATCTGCATATCCTTTACCGGACGGTTTTCCAGAAGGGCAGGCATGGCCTCCGCCTGAGTTTCCAGGGCCAGGGCGATTTCGGGGCTCATAAACAGATCTCTGAAATCCCTGAGCCTCAGGCTTTCCCTGAAAAGGGCGGTATCGGGAATCACTACGGCAAAAGGTGTCCGGGGATGACGACGTACAAATTCCTCAAGATGGTAGCCCAGGCCGAATCCGTAGAAGAGGCAGAAGGGGCAGGTTTCGGGAATGCTGCTTTCAATAAGGCGGGAAGCCTCTCTCATGGGAGCATGGCGGGAGTGAAGCCAGCTGCCTCTGTAGCGGATGCTGATCATCCCGTCCCTGGTCTTCACGGCCTCGATTCTGGTCTCCTCCCGCTCACCGGCGGACGCCGCTTCAGCTGCTACGGGATCGTCTCCCTCCAGTCTGGCGATCATCCCGGGAAAACGGGCGGCCAGCACGGCGAGGTTTTTCTCGTAGATCAAACCGTCTTCGCTCACTGCTGGAATTCCAGAAAGACGCTGGTGTTGTCGTCAATGGGTTCTCCTGCGGGCGGGAATTGGAAAACCACCCATCCCTGTCCCTTCAGGCTCAAGGGGATATCCGTTCCTTCCAGGGCGGCCATAACCTCTCTTTTGGAAAGACCGGTAAAGTCCGGGAGCACATCCTCAACCACAACGCTCTTTCCCTGGTTCAAACGGACCTTGCCGTCGTGACGGATCACCGTGTTTCCGGCGATGGGAATGCCGTAGTAGGGCGAGAGCTTCCGGGCCAGCTCCTTGACGATGGGGCTGGCGATACGGCCGCCGTAGATGCTCTGTCCCCGGGGAACCTGAAGCATCACATAGACGATCAGCTTGGGATCGTCCGTGGGAAAGAGAGCCAGAACAGAGGACATATAATCGGTATCCGAGTAGGTGCCCGTCTCGGGATCGAGCTTCTGGGCGGTACCGGACTTTCCGGAGATGCGGAGTCCCGGCACCTGGGCTCGCCTGACCGTGCCTTCGGGAGAGGCGACCACCTGCTCCATCATCAGACGGACAGACTCGGCCACTTCGGGAGAGATCACCTCTCTTACCGCGGTACGTTCGTACTCCTTGATGATTTCGCCCGATGGGGAAACCACCTTTCTGACAATATGGGGTTCCAGCAGTTCTCCGTCGTTGCAGAACACAGTGGCTGCCGTAATCATTTGCATCGCCGATACGCCGATTTCCTGACCGAAGGCAATGGTGGGCTTGGAACGAACCGACCACTTGTCCGTGGTATTGAGGATGCCGCTGGACTCACCGGGAAGAGGCAGCCCCGTTTTGCTGCCGAAACCGAAGTTCTTCAGCATATTGTAAAAGTCTCTGGAGTCCACCGTGTCCGAAGCCAGTGAGGTCCCCACGTTGCTGGAGTGGATCAGGACGCCCGTTGTGTCCAGCCTGCCATAGGCTCCCAGGTCGGTGATGGGGGGGATCTTGTATTTTTTGAAAATATCGGGGTTATAGCCTCCGGTGGTATCAAACTGATCGGTCACCTTGATCCCGCCGAGTTCCAGAAAGCTGGCGATGGAAAAAATCTTCATAACAGAACCGGGTTCATAGGTCAGGGTAACGGGAAGGTTGTTTCTCTCGGCGGCACTGTAGCGGCCGAATTTGTTGGGATCAAAGGAGGGGAGGGACACATAGCTGTACAGCTCTCCCGTATCGGCGCCCATGACAAGGATCATCAGTCCCTCGGGATTGTGCTCCTCCATGGTCTTCCGGGCGATCTGTTCGGTGATGTACTGGGTGTTGAGGTCCAGGGTCAGATAGACATCGTTGCCGTAGAGTATCTTCTCGTCTGAGGTGCTGATCTCCGGGGGGGCCAGGACCTGGTTAAAGGTGTATTCAATGCCGTCCAGGCCGATATTGTCTGTTCCCACATAGCCGATAACATGGGACGCCAGATCCTTTTCCGGATAGCTTCTTCCCAGATCCGGTTCAAGACGTATGCCTGAAACAGAACCGGACTGAATCAGTTCATTGACAAGCTTGCTCTCAGTCGGTGAGATCTGTCTTTTTATATAGAGAAACCCCTGCCGGTCGGGATCTGCAAAGCGTTCTGAAAGGGCCGGGACATCCAGATTCAGAATATCTCCCAGTAAAGCAGCCGTCTTTTCCGTATCTTTGATCTCCGGGATCCAGGCCGTCACAGAATCAAGTCTGGTCTGAATAGCCATGAGACGGCCGTTTCTGTCGTATATGGCGCCCCTTTGGAGTTCCGGAAAGCTGGGAGTCGTTCCTACTCCCGTAGACTTTCCGAAGAGCATAATCCTGGCATATTGGAGAACCAGGAGTCCCGTGGCCGCCAGGAGGATGATAAAGAAGATGCGGAATCTTTTGTGCATGGGGGAACTGCTCACCTTAGGGACTGCCCCCCGTGATGTATGACCTTTCCCAGGATGGACTTAACAGAAACGCATCCGTAGTCCCTGGAATCTACAGAGTGGAAGGGATTGTCTCCCAGTACAAGAACCGTATCATCGGGAACCGTTTCAAGGCCTGCGAGCATGGACTTCTGTCTCTCGGTAAGAAAAAAGCGCTGATCCCCCACCAGAAGCCAGCCCGTATTATCAATGTTGATAGGATCCCCCTCGGTCAGCCATATCCGCTTTACCACAAGGCTTCGGTCAAAGGGATTGGTAAATACAACGATATCCTCTACAGAAGGATGCGGGTTTATCATATAGGCAATCTTGTTCACAAGAATGGTCTGCCCGTTACGGAGTTCCGGCTCCATGGAGATCTCTCTTACCTGGAGTATGTCAAAGCATGCAAACCAGACAAAGGCAGCGGATAGGATGGCTGTTGTAACACCGCCGTAATGAACAATAGTTTTGTGAATCATATCTCAAGTAATATTAATATACCCCACCTTTTTTGTCGATATATTCGTATAGAGAATTATGATAGTCACAAACAGCCGGCAGGAGGTTGATCCCTCTCTGCTGAAGATGAGAAAAAGAGAAAAGAATCTCGGGGTAAGAACGTCCTATGTCCCTCTGGAAAAAAGGGAAGCCGTAGATTCCGTAATCTCTCCCTTTTCATGGGGATTCCTTTTACCCCTCTGTCTTTTTCTCTTTCTGCTGGGGACGAATCTCCCCTATGTGAGTTTTCCCACGGGAGCAGGGATGAGAAATCTCAGCCTCCCTGGAGAAGTGGTTCTGGAAGAGCTGGAGGTGAAGACTCTTCTTGCAGAGACCAGCATTACCTTGCCCTCTCAGCCCGAACGGGAAGAGAAAATTCTCTGGGATCTGCAGACAGAACATTACAGGTTAAGGGAGAACGACCGCCTCTCCTCTTTATGTCAGCGTTACGGATTGAATATGGGTACCCTGATCAGCATTAACCGTCTTGAGAACATCAGGCATCTGGATGAGGGAGATATCATCCGGATTCCCGAGACCGACGGGATCCTCTACAGATGCACTGGAGAGGACAGCTTTCAGGGAATTCTGGAACGGTTTGGACTCAAGGAGGGAGACCTGATGTTCTATAATCCGGGCATCAGGCTCAGCGAGGACGGTCCTGTCCTGAGTGAGGACCAGGAGATTTTCCTTCCCGGGGCGGTTATGGGGGAGCAGGAGCTGCGGCAGAAAACGGGACAGCTTTATATCTTCCCCATAAAAGGACGGATCTTAAAATCTTACGGTGAATATAAGGATCCCATGACCAAAATCACTCACTTTAATAACGGGATCGATATAAAAGGCGAAGAGGGGCAGCCCGTAGGGGCCTCTCTGAGCGGTACGGTTGTCTCCGCCGGCTTCAACAACAACTACGGGAACTACGTGATCGTGGATCACGGCAACGGATATAAGAGCCTGTACTCCCACCTGTCGGAAATCTCTGTCAGGAGAAATGATAAAGTCTTTCAGGGCGGAGTGATAGGAACTGTCGGGAAAACGGGATACGCACCGGAAGCGCATCTCCACTTTTCATTGTATAAGGGAAAGAAAAGTGTTGATCCTATGGACTATCTACACTAAGATAAGAGCTGTTGTTACACAGATTTTCCACAGGTTATCCACTTGGGAGGTTCTAGACATGAGGAAACTGGTCTTTATTATTATTGCCATGATGGCGCTGTTCAACCTTATAAGGGCGTTCGCCGTCTACAATAATCAGACCATGCCGGTGGAAAAGGTTTCCGTGCTTACCGACGCACCGGAAGCCTGAATTGGCATAAAGTTAAAAAGTCTAAAAAATGGGTGTCCGGAAGGGCGCCTTTTTTTTATAAAGGGTTAATGGGCAATTAGAGGGTCGTACCTCGGATTTGCCAGCGTTAGGACCCTGTACGACGCCGGGGGAGCCGCAGCAATGCCGCTTGCCCCCTTTTGCATCCCCCTTCTTCCAATAATCATCATAACACTTGGAGACTGCCTTAAGTGCAGTTTTGTTTTTATGGTAGCCCCTTCGTCGGAACGGGTATAGGATGAATCATATGGATATCAAGACATCAAAAGCCTTTGTTGAAGAGTTCACTGTAAAACCGTATAAAAACGGGAATCTCGACGGACTGACCTTTGCCGTTAAGGACAATATCAATCTCAAAGGTCACAAGACATCCTATGGGAGTATGCCCTGGGGGGATCTCCATAAGGAGAGCCTGTACCATGCCCTCTGCGTCGAGCAGCTTCTCACGGAAGGGGCGACCTGCGTCGGCAAGACAATCGCTGATGAGTTTACCTACAGCCTTACAGGGGAGGGCTCCTTCTGGGACACTGCCCTTAACGGCAATGCTCCCGATCGCGTCCCGGGAGGATCCTCCAGCGGCTCCGCCTCTGCGGTATCCTGCGGCGTGGTCGACTTCTCCCTAGGCACAGATTCCGCGGGCTCCGTCAGAGTTCCCGCCAGCTTCTGCGGTGTGCCGGGGATGAGGCCCAGCATGCACAGGATCTCAGAGGCGGGAGTGATACCCTTTATGCCCAGCACCAGCACCGTGGGGGCTTTTGCCAGGGATTTAGACACTCTGGACCGGGTTATGCGCGTCCTTCTCTGCAGTGAGGACAGAAAAACGGAGGCGGTCAAAAGGCTTTACATCCTTACCGACGTTCTGGATATGGCGGATGAGCCGGTTCAAAGGGCATTCGAAAAGAGCCTCTCAGATATCAACAGGAATACTGATCTCTCAATCAAAAGCGTCAGCCTGAGTGAAATAGCCGGTCAGCCTATAGATCTTTTTACATGCAACAGGAAAGCCTTGAGAATCCTGCAAACCGCCGAGTTCGGTAATACCGTGGGGGAGTGGATCGAGCAGAATAATCCGGAGCTGGGAGAGAGCTTCGGAGGGGCCTACACGTTTATCAGAAACTTCAATCGATCGGATCTGAACAGAGCCCTGTTCCTGGCCGCCAGGCTGAGGCAACGCATTTCCGGCTTTCTGGAAAAGGGTGAGCTTTTTGTCTACCCGACGACTCCTGTGCTGGCCCCCCTGAAGGGGACGCTGGATGATCCGGAAAGGATCTCTGACTTCTACAACAGGACGATGGCGGTCTCATCATTCGCCGGGGTGGGCAGAATACCCGAACTCTCCCTTCCTGTTGGCAGAAGCGATGGCGTACCGATCGGTTTGTCACTTGCCGGTGCCGTGCAGCAGGATGAGTTTGTGCTGAAGGCGGCGAAAGAACTCTTTGATTGCCACTAGGCGGAAACAGTACACGACGGGGGAGCGGAAAAACTGCTGCCCGGGGGGAGCACGCGAAGCTGTCCCGACAACGCGTTTTTTTTAAATTGCTCCCGTCCTTACAGATCGTCGATCTCTTTTTCCGGCCTGTGCCGGAACCAGGGATAACCCAGCTTGAAGTAGTATCTGACAACCATGGATGGTTTTCTGTCCTCGGTGAAACGGATGCCCATGTCCGCTCCGGCATGCATGGTCAGGCCGAAGGGGCCTCTGTAGGGGCTGTGGCTGTCGTTGCCACGGGCATTCTCCTTCATGGCATTGGGACTGTAGGGGCGCCTGTCGATACCGAGTATATATGTGTCCAGCTGAAGGACGATCTCGTGATAACGCATTTTGTCGTCCAGGCTGATATAGGGATTGTACTGTCCGTACTCATAACCCAGAAGGATGCGGAAGGAGCCGTTGTTATAGTAATCATGCCGGTTTGAAGATCTTATATTGGCGGACATGAAATCTTTCATCATCTCCATTTCACGGGGATTCACATCATCCATCGTGGAAAGAATGAAATAGGCCCAGTCCGTTGCGATATTCAAGGAGATGAATCTGGAATTGTGAGCTTCCCATCTGGGGGTCGCGAACAACATGAACGGTCCTGTTGTGACATTGAATGTGGGCGAAACGAAGTACAGTTCATCCTCGGGAAATATATCGTAGGAGAAGGAGTTCAGCAGGGGGATCCCCAGATAGGTGTAGCTGGAAAAGGCAGGTACCGCTCTGTTTTCCCTGGTGAATATATTGAAGGTTCTCAGCCGGCTCAGCTTGAATACAGGTTTTTCTCCGATATAGAGGTACTGCTGGCCGAAGACCTTCGACAGATCCAGAACGTTCAGCTCGTAGCTCTCATAGTCTATGTCATCGACATTCGTCTTCATCCCTCCGAATTCGAAGGCCTCCAGAAACACCAGGGAACCGTTCAGGGAGCTGCTGTCCAGATTCTTGTCAGCCAGTTCGGGATGATCCCTGCGGAATCTCTCTTTATCGGCTCTTCTCTCTTCATCGTAATTTGAATAATTATCAATACGAAGAAGGGAATGCCTGTATTCTGCCGACAGGGAGACAGGACCGAAGCCGACCCGGTTCATCCTGTAATGCATATCCAGATCCCAGAGTGTGACATCGTTCTCCATGTAGATTCTGTTACTGAAATCGGGGCCTAGCATCAGAAAGGACTGGGGTTCCAGGTCGACCATCATGTTTGACAGTTTGCCCCCTTCGGTCAGGTTATACAAGCTGAAATAGTCTACGGCCTTTTCACTTAAAGAGATCTGGGCGAAAAGCAGGGAGGGAAGTGTGAAAAGGAGACAGATGAATACTTTTTTCATATAGTACTCCTTTATCAGTAAATACTAGATTTCTTTATTTCTGCTGTCAAATAAAACTGTGCCGCGAACGGGTCTCTTCTTCTAGGCGCTGTCCCTGTCTTTCCGGTATTCTGTCAGAGCCGATAGACAATAGTCTTGTCGCCCCATGAGGGACGGACACTGCAGGGAGAGTCTTTTTTTATATCCATCTTGTCATCCGTCTCAGCAGGGGTGATTATTTTTTTCAACAGATTAAGGAATGGCGTGTGAATTTTGGGATTAAAGCAATACTATTTGATCTGGATGGGACTTTAATTGATTCCAGTTCAGTTATTAAGCGGGCATGGAATGCCTTCGGGGAAAAATACAGCATAGATGCACAGACGATTCTGCAGGGGATTCAGGGGAAACCTTCGGGAGAATCCATTGCTTTCTTGAGACCGGAGGCTTCCCGGCATGATATCGAAGAGGATGCGAAATGGCTGGAAGAGATGGAGTCCGTTGATACGGACGGGGTTATCGCGCTTCCGGGGGCGGTAGAGCTTCTTGTCCGACTTAACCGGGAGAATGTTCCCTGGGCCATTGTTACATCCGGTACGGTGCCTGTGGCCAGCGCGAGAATCAGGGCGGCGGGACTGCCCTGTCCGAAGACTCTGATCACCCCGGAACTCGTAATCAGAGGCAAGCCCGAACCGGAACCCTACCTGCTGGGAGCCGAAAAGCTCGGTGTGCCTATCCGGGACTGCGTTGTATTCGAAGACGCCCCGGCAGGCATTCAGGCGGGGGTCGCTGCGGGAGCCAGTGTGATCGGCGTACTTACACAGTTTGATTCCGCCACTCTGTTGGGGGAGAAGGCCTGTGCCTGTATCGCATCTCTGGCGGATGTGTCCCTGAGGACCGACGGGGAAATCCATCGCTTGACAGTTCCGGAGGAATAAGAAAAAACCGCTGATTCCTCAGCGGTTTCATTCTGGTGTCACAACAGGATGTTATGCTCCGTGACAGTTCTTGTATTTTTTACCGCTGCCGCAGGGACAGGGATCGTTCCGGCCCACCTTGGGGGCGGTACGGCGTACCTGCATATTGCGGGCGTTGGCCTCGGATCGTTCCTCGGATTTACCGGCGGCAAAGCTGTTCATGGCGCTGTGGGAGGCCTGCATACCCACGGCAGGCTGCTCACCTGTGTAGCGTCTCTCGGGAGCCTTGCGGACGATAACCCGGAAGATCTTTCTGGCCAGGGCGATATGCATATCGTCCATCATCCTGTCAAAGATCTCAAATCCCTCGTTCTTGTACTCCACAAGGGGGTTCTTCTGGGCATAGGATCTCAGGTAGACCGCCTCTCGCAGTGAGTCCAGGCTTTCCAGGTGCTCCTGCCAGCGGTTGTCCAGATTCCGCAGATATTCATAGCGGATAAACTGGTTGAACTGCTGCATACCCACCAGGGTTTTCTTCTGCTCCATGTCCTGATTCAGATAGTCCTTAAGACGGCTCTCTCTGTCTTCGGCAGAAAGACTCTGGAACTCGACGGGATCCTCGGGAGTAAAGTTGAAGTTCTCCTTCAGCCTCTCGATCAGGCGGGCCAAAGCATCGGTTTCACCCTCTTTCTTGCAGTCTGCTCTGTAGTCATCCAGAAGGATTTCCAGGATCTCATTACCCGTTTCCAGTATTTTCAGACTCAGATCGTCGCTGGTGAGAATTTCATCTCTCTGAGCGTAGATGGAGTTTCTCTGCATGCTGAGCACGTCATCGTAGTCCAGGAGGTGCTTTCTGATCTCGTAGTTGCGGTCTTCCACGCGTTTCTGTGCACGCTCAAGGGAGTTGTTCAGAAGCTTGTGCTGCAGGGGCTCATCCCCTTCCATGCCCAGTCTGCCCATGGTTTTTTTGAAGTTCTCACCACCGAAAAGCCGCATCAGGTCATCGTCCAGGGAGATGTAGAACTGGGAGTGACCGGGGTCGCCCTGACGACCGGAACGCCCTCTGAGCTGATTGTCTATACGGCGGGACTCGTGGCGCTCTGAACCTATGACGTAGAGCCCGCCGAGCTGGCGGACCTCTTCATTCTGTTCTCGCCAGATCTTGTACTCTCTTTCCATATGTTCGGCAAGCTGCTCTTCGGTAGCATCCGTACCGGCGGCTCTTCTGGCACGGAACTCGGGGTTGCCACCCAGCTTGATGTCCGTACCGCGACCGGCCATATTGGTGGCGATGGTCACAGAGCCCCTGGCTCCCGCCTCGGCAATGATCAGGGCCTCACGGTGATGGTTTTTGGCATTGAGAATCTCGAACTTGACCCCTGATTTTCTCAGATAGGCGGCCAGTTTTTCTGACTTTTCGACGGAAACCGTACCCACCAGGATGGGTTGACCCGTACTGTTCACCTCTTTGATTGTGTTGCAGATGGCATTGAACTTGTAATCCTCGTTCAGATAGATCACATCGTCCGCATCCACTCTGTTGACCGGGCGGTTTGTGGGGATAACCACGACTTCCATGCCGTAGATCTTGCCGAATTCCCTGGCTTCCGTATCGGCGGTACCGGTCATCCCTGAAATCTTGTCGTACATACGGAAGAAGTTCTGGAAGGTGATGCTGGCCAGTGTTCTGTTCTTCTGAGCGATCTTGATATTCTCCTTCGCCTCGATGGCCTGGTGCAGACCGTCGGAATAGCGGCGTCCGGAGAGGATACGACCGGTGAACTCGTCAACGATCTGAACCTGACCGTCCTGGATCACATAGTCGACATCGTTGTGAAAGAGCTTGTGAGCCTTCATGGCCTGGGTGAAGTAGTGAATGTATTCAAAGTTCTCCTCGTCAAAGAGGGAACCGGTGATCTGCTTGCGGGAGAGAAGGAGCTCTTCGATGCGGTTCATGCCCTCGTCGGTGAAAACAACCTTCTTGCTTTTTTCATCCAGCTTGTAGTCGCCCCTGGGCTGAACGCCCGTGATGGGATCCTCAACGGGGTAGTCGCCGGTCTCGGGATCTTTTTCACACTCTGTGAGGAAATTGACCAGCTGATCGACAGCGGAGAACTTGCTGGTGTCCTCTTTAACGGCCCCCGAGATAATCAGGGGGGTTCTGGCCTCGTCGATCAGGATGGAGTCGATCTCGTCGATGATACAGTAGGGATGATTCTTCTGAGCCTTCTTGTCCAGACTCCATCTCATATTGTCTCTCAGATAGTCAAACCCGAACTCGTTGTTGGTCCCGAAGGTGATGTCTCTGGAGTACTCCACCTGACGGGTTTCCGGATCCATTTCGGAAAGGATGACTCCGACGGTGATGCCCAGAAAGTCATAGACCGGTTTCATCCAGGCGGCGTCACGTCCCGCCAGATAGTCATTGACCGTTACGATATGCACACCTTTGCCGGCCAGGGCATTCAGGTAGGCCGGTGCTACGGAACTCAAGGTCTTCCCTTCACCGGTCTTCATCTCCATGATCTTGCCCTGGTGAAGGACGATCCCGCCCAACAGCTGAACATCGTAGGGGCGTTCTCCCAGGGTTCTGCGGGCCGCTTCACGGGCAATTGCAAAGGCTTCGGGAAGAATATCGTCCAGGGATTCCCCCTGTTTCAAACGATCCTTAAACTCCAGGGTCTTGGCCTGGAAGGCCTCATCGGGAAGAGCGATCGCCCATTGTTCTTTTTCGTTTATTTTATGAAGTGCAGGAAGCAGCAGCTTCAGGTCTTTATCCTGTTTGGAACCCAGGATGAGGGATAGTATCTTATTCGCCATAGACTCAATGTACGGGTTTTAGTGTCAGTCGTCAAGATTGACATTATAAAGTGTCCGTCGTAGGATGATGCGGAAGATAAGGAGGCCGCTTTTTGAAGCGAGATATTGTTAAATCCTGTCTGTTTTTACTGATAGCTCTCAGCCTGTTTTCCTGCCGTGGTGAGAATAAAGTTCTTGAAAAAGAAGATCTGTTTATTCTTCCCATGGGTTATATGGCTGATGAACTTAACTACTTTATAAAGCCCGATTCCCAGCTTCCCGGTTCCAGCGATCTGTTTATCCGGGAAGGCCGTGTTTTTCTGTCCAGCAGCAATGCAGGCAAGATTATGGAGATGAACTCCTACGGCGATCTTCTGGGATTCTACTACAACCCCACCATCAATCCCGAGCCCGCCCAGTATCAGTCTGAAGAGAGTGATAATCCCGTCATTATTAAGAAATGGAACTTCCGGGGAATCGAGCATCTGGCCGTAAGCGATGACTATCTTCTGGTGGCCGACCGTGTGGACGAGAACCAGAGCGAGGTGGAGGACAAGGTTCTGCATAACCGCATCATTCTGCGTTTCGACCACGATGGCGAGTTCAAGGATTATATCGGACGCGAGGGTGTACAGGGGACTCCTTTCGCCTATATCCAGGATTTGGAGATCAGTTCAGAGGGTGAGATCATCGTGATCACCAAGCAGGGGATCAACTATATGGTCTACTGGTTTTCAAAAGAGGGGCAGCTGCTCTATAAAGTCATCCTGGACAATGACAATATGCCCCCCATGGACGGCGAAGGCTGGAGTCCGGGCGTGCCCGAGAGCATCAAACCCGACCGGAAGTTGCACAAGCTCTATATCAAAATGGATTACTTTCCCATTGAGGATTCACCGGAATTGAAGTCGGTTAGCCGTTTGTATACCCTGGATCTGGAAGAGGAGCGTTACAGTTCGTTCTTTGAGATCCCGCCTCTGAAAGTAGAGCTTAACGGCCAGAATCTGGACGGGGTCTATGAATACCTGGGCGCCACGGATTCGGAGCTGCACCTCTTTCTTGGTTCTGATTTCAGCGGACGTTATTATTTGAGCATTATAAGTGCCGACGGAGCGGTAAAGACAAACCGCATCATGTATATTCAGGACGAAGGAATCCTCTTCCGACGCTTTTTTCTTTCCGGGGAGGGGCTTCTGGCGGGAGTGTTCTATGAGGACCGGGGGGCCAGAATCTCCTGGTGGCGTACGGATAAAATTGTAAGCCGCTATGCCCAGTAGCAGAAAGAAACCCGGCATAAATCAGGGACCCGAGATCTATGATCCGGAGGCTTTGAGAGTCGAGTCCTCCCGTTCAGAGCGAATCGAAATGTCCCGTTTTACGGACGGGCGGAGAGCGCCAAGCTCTTCACGTAAAAAAGCCATGAAGATCGTCCTGCTCGACCTTTTGCTGCTTTGCATTATCGGAGGGGTTCTCTATCCTTTTATCGTAGAGATGAATAAATCCGGTGATCTGGAAGAAACCCGATGCCGCCTGGAACTCAGAAGATCGCAGGAGGATGTTCTTGTCTCTCTCAAAATGAGAACAGATGACGATGCCGCAGGAAACAGGCCTGTTGACATCACAGTTTATGTTAACGGGCGGGAGACCGAGTCTTTCACCGATCTGACGCCTCCGGGCGGTATGGAAAGAACCCTTCGCTATAGCCTGAAGGAGGCTGAAGAGAAGGTGAAGGTGGAAATCCTTCTGGAAATTGAAGACGCAAGCCTGCGTCTGAACGCCGTTTCATCCGCATCCCGATGAATTCCCCCGAAATAAGTTGACGCGGGCCGGTTCATATAATTATCATTTGGGATAGAACGGCTATTCATGAAAGGAGTGAGTATATATGCAGATTTACTTTTTAGTTGTATCAACGCATCTGTTGGCCGGATTTATACTGAGTTCTCATTTTCTTGAGGAAAAGTTCGAGTCTTTTCCCGGTTGTGTCGATGTAATGAACAGCAAGCGCTTCAAGTTGGTTCTGGGGATCGTGACTCTTCTGTCCGCTCTTTTCACCCTTCTCAAAGTTTCGGCCGATGATGTCATGATTATCGGAGATCTGCTCCCCGCTGTTAGCGGATTCTTCCTGGGCAGTTACTTTATACTGAGTTTCTTTTACGAGAGCCTGGAGGAGAGCAGAAGCTGGATGAAAAGTTATGTGGACCTGATGGAGGACCGTGGACATATCGTTGGTTTTGCGGCATTTATCATAGCCATCCTTCATTTCCTCGTACCCACGGCGTTGATCATCTGATGGAGTATCGTTCCATTGCAGGACTCGCCCTGAGAGAGGGAAAGTACTTTCTGGCCAAACGGAAACCCGGGGGAGATCTGGGGTTCAAATGGGAACTGCCCGGAGGGAAGCTGGAAGAGGGGGAAAACCCTCAGCAGGCCATGGTCCGGGAGTGGGATGAAGAGCTGGAGCTCGAGGTGGAAACCGGGGCGCTCCTGGCCTCGGGCAATTTTACGCACCATGACAAGCTCTTTCTTCTGGAGATGTACGAGGTCAGTTTCACTGGGGAACCCGCGGCTCTTCATGAGCATACCGAGTGGGGCTGGTTTCTCCCTGAGGAGATTGATTCCCTCGATCTGGCCGACTCGGACCGTATCGTTCTGTCTTCTTATTTTAAAGAGGTCAATCCTTAAAACACGCACCCGGTCCTGTAAGGCCGGAGCACTTCAGGCTTTTCTCACCTGATAGCAGTCCTTTTCATAGACAAAGATCTCTTCATAGCGGCCTGAAGGCTCGCTTCCGCAGAGAAAGTGCATCACATCGTTCATATCCGGCAGAGAGAGGAAGAGGCAGTAACGCGCAAAGCACTGTCGGTTCTGAATGATCTCCCGGTTTTCTATATGTCCCATGTACAGAGGATCAATCATTTCACGCAGGCGGTTGCGTAGCCCGCCGTACCAGCTGAGTTCGGTCTGAAGCTGATGGAGCTGCCCTTTTTTGTTGACGAAAACCTGAAAGATGCCCCCTTCTGAGGGGATGACGCTGTGCAGCAGATAGCGGTCCATCTCGATATAGGGAGACCAGGGGATGGTAAAGTTGGCGAACTTTCCTGAAATCTGTTTACGTGACTGATAGGGATGGTTCATCAGATGACCGTGCCGTCGGAGATAACCGCCTTTTTCGGAATGATGATGATGCCGTCCCTGACAAAGTAGTTCTCTCCGTCATAGTCGGGTAGAAGCTCGTCTCCCATACCGATGCGGCAGTCCCGTCCGATTCTGACGCCCTTGTCGATGATACAGCGTTTGATCTGGGTTCCGGGGCCCACTCCCAGGTTGGGTCTTCCCATGGCCGCATTGATCTCCTTGTCCCGGGGGGTCTCGTAGACATCGGCTCCCATGGTATAAACGTGATCCAGGGTGGCACCTCTGTGAATAAAGGTTCGTGCACCCACAAGGGAGTCCACCACCGACTCGCCGTTGATGATGGATCCCTCAGTGGCCAGAGCCCTGTGGAAATGACAGGAGTTGATTCTGGAGGGGGGGAGGTCCCGTCTGTGCGTATAGATGGGATAGTCCATATCGTAGAGGTTGAAGAAGGGGCGGGGAGTGGCCAGGTTCAGATTGGCATCGAAAAAATTCCTGATGGTACCGATATCCTCCCAGTAGCCCTTGTAGACATGGGCTCTTACATTGCTGGTCTGTATCATCATGGGAATGACTTCCTTGCCGAAGTCGGTAAAATCGTTATCAAGCCCCCTGTGAAGGGCGTCGGCATTGAAGATATAGATGCCCATGGATGCCAGATAATCTTTATGGGGAGCAATCCCTTCCTTTTTTTTGACGGCGTCGGGGATCTTGTGATCGTTTATATCCTTGTCTGGACCGGGTTTCTCGAGAAAACTGTCGATGTCTCCCTTCCTGTCCATATGAAGGATTCCCAGCTGGTCCGCATCTTTACGGATGACAGGAGTCGCGGCGATGGTCACATCGGCGCCGCTTGCCAGATGCTTCTGAAAAAAATCCTTGAGATCCATCCGGTAGAGCTGGTCTCCCGAAAGGATCATATAGTGGGTGGCTTCCTGGTTCCTCAGGTGAAAGACATTCTTGCGGACCGCATCGGCGGTTCCCATATACCAGTCGTTATTGGTAAAGGTCTGTTCCGCTGCCAGCACTTCGATAAAACCGCCGGTAAACACGTCGAAACGATAGGTGCTGCTGATATGAAAGTGGAGGGATGCGGTATTGAACTGGGTCAGGACGAAGATGTTCCGGATTCCCGAGTTGATGCAGTTGGAAATGGGAATGTCTACAAGACGGTATTTTCCTCCGAAGGGTACGGCGGGTTTAGCCCTTTCCTTGGTTAGAGGGTATAGCCGTGTCCCTTTTCCACCGCCGAGGATGAGACTCAAGCATTTAGTCATAAAATAATCTTCTCCGGAGTAATACGAGTCCCCCGTTTCCGCAGGGGGTTCCCTTATTATAAGGCTTGTATGGCAGAAATCAAGTTTCTTTATTTAACATGCCCGTTTCTTATCAATTTTGAACAAGCATCATAGAACAGAATGATAAGAATGAAAACAGTATGCTGTAAATTAGGCAGAATCCGGGAAATAAAAGAGGGCTTCCCTCCTGAAACAGGGAAGCCCTCGTATCTATAGCCATTTAAGATGGGGATTCGGACTTTATTCTAGAACTCCTCGAAATCACCGTAATTTTGATCGGATGTGAACTCCGGTTCGGGCGAGGGCAGGGATGGTTTTTCAGAAGGAGCCGGAACGGGTTTTGCCTTTACGGGCCTCTTTTCCCTGAGGGTCGTCTGGTTTCCATCGGTCCTGATTTTAAAGAAGCTGACCAGTCGGTTCAGATTGTCAGACTTGCTTTTCAGCTCTTCGGTCATAGCGGCGATCTCCTCGCTTGCCGAAGCATTGGACTGGATCACCTTGTCCATTTCCATCAGGGCGGAGTTGACCTGTTCGGCTCCCCTGGCCTGCTCATCGCTGCTGGCTTTGATCTCCTCTGAGATATCCGCGGACTTTTTGATGACCGGTACCATTTCGACCATCAGAGCTCTGGTCGTTTCAGCTTTTTTAACACCTTCCGCCGAAATCTGGGTAATTTCAGCGGCGGCCTTCTGACTGCTCTCCGCAAGTTTCTTCACTTCCGCCGCGACGACGGAAAAGCCTTTTCCCGCCTCTCCCGCACGGGCCGCCTCAATGGCGGCGTTCAGGGCCAGCATATTGGTACTTCTGGCGATCTCTTCGATAATGCTGATCTTTTCGGAAATGAATTTGATCGATTCCACCGTCTCTTCAACAGCCTTGCCCCCCGCATCGGCATCTTCAGCCGCCTTGCTGACAATGGCGTTGGAGTGCCGGGAGTTTTCCGTATTCTGCTGAATATTGGAGGACAGCTCTTCCATGGAGGCGGAGATCTCTTCGGCGCTGGAGGCCTGCTCGCTGGCTCCCGTGGCCACCTGCTGTGAAGAATCCGATATCTCGGCGGAGCTGAAATTGATCTCCTGCGCCGTTCTGACAATATCGTTGAGGGTGTAGTTCATCCGGTTTATCATCTCGTTGAAGGCATCCGCAAGATCAGCCGTTTCATCCCTGCTCTTTACAGACATTTCGACGGTCATATCTCCCGAGGCCACTTTGCGGGCTTCGGTGGCCAGTTGCTCTACGGGACGGGAAATCCTTTTTCCCATAAACCAGGAGAAGGCGATGGCTCCGAGCATTACGATAAGGTCGGCTATGATGATAAAGATGATATTGGATCTGATGGTTGAACTCAGGTGATGCCTCTCCTCATCGATAATGGCGTCAATGTCGTCGATATAGTTACCGGTTCCCACAATCCAGTCCCAGGCTTTGAAATACTGGTTGTAGGCCCGTTTGGGGGATGCCTCTGTGGCACCGGGCCGGGAATACCAGTAGGTTGTATAGCCCGTTCCGTCCATACTCGTTTTAATAATATCCCGGACAGGATAGTTGTTTTTCTCATCCTTGAGGTCCCATCTGTTGGTGCCTTCCGTATCACTGCCCAGAAGAGCAATGGTTTCGCCCTTTGAATCATAGATAAAGATATAACCGTCTGTACCGTATCGCATGGCGATGACGGCCTGACGAGCCGTCTCCATAGCGGCTTCTTCACCCAGAATATCCCTTTGATCATAGTAGTGCCGGATGATGCTGACGGCCGATTCCACCTGACTTTTCGCCATGCGATCGAAGTCCTCCCGGAGCTTTGTATCCAAAGTTGTTATATTTTCACTCCCCAGGGAGCGCAGCTCCAGGATGCTGATCAGGCTCATGGATATTCCCAGAAGCAACAGGCATATGAGTACGAGTGTTATGATCTTGAAATGTATCTTTCTCATGTGTGTATCCTTTGTAAATGATATTCAGATATTTATTATATATAAATATCATTATGTTTATTTAATTTGAAATATGAGTGATATCTTAATGAAGTATTAGTGAATTGTGAATGAGTAATCTGATTATAGGATCAAAAAAAATGAAATGGAGTAATGAGTGTGAATGTCACGGGGAAAACTTTTCTTTCTACTATAAAGATGTTAAGCTGAATCTTATGAGCGAACTGAGATCCTTGCTGAACGAGCTGAAGGCTAACCCTTCATTTATGAGTAATATAACACGCTGGGAGGTCGTCTCACCCCGGGAGGGCCGCTTTGCCCGGATTCCCGAAAGTCTGCCCGCCGTGGTGCGTCGTTCTCTGGCAGAACGAGGCATCGAAAGGCTCTACTCCCACCAGGCCGCCTGCTATGATGCCGCCGTCAGGGGTGAGGACCTCTGTGTTGTCACCCCGACCGCTTCGGGAAAGACCCTCTGCTATAATCTGCCTGTTTTGAAAACCCTGCTTGAGGATTCCGAATCCCGGGCCCTCTACCTCTTTCCCACAAAGGCTCTCAGTCAGGATCAGCAGTCGGCCCTGAACGACATTGTTCTGGGGGATGACATACCGGTCAAAATCTGTACCTACGACGGTGATACTCCCGGCTCCCTGCGTATGGCCGCCCGGCAGTCCGGAAGGATCATCATCACCAATCCCGATATGCTTCATTCGGGCATACTGCCCAACCATCCCAAGTGGATAGAGTTCTTTAAATCCCTGAAGTACATCGTTCTGGACGAGGTGCATACCTACCGCGGCGTCTTCGGTTCCCATATGTGCAATCTGCTGCGACGGCTGAAGAGGATCGCCGCCTTTTACGGAAGCGATCCGAAGTTTATCTGCTGCAGCGCCACCATCGGTAATCCTGCGGAGCTGACCCGGGCTATCATCGAGAGGCCCGTCACCCTTGTGGATGACAACGGCGCCCCCTCGGGAGAGAAGCATCTGGTCTTTTACAACCCGCCCCTGGTGGATGCGGTGCAGGGAATCCGCAAGGGAGTGGTCAACAGCTCTCAGAGGATGGCCATGCGTCTGCTCAAAGGGGGGATCAAGACCATCGTCTTTACCCGTTCCCGGGTAAAGACCGAGCTGGTGGCTTCCTATATCAACAAGAGACTGGCCAATGTATACAACGAGAACCACAGGATTAAGGTGGAGTCCTACCGGGGCGGTTATCTTCCCGGCGAGAGGCGCAAGATCGAGAAGGGCCTCAGGGACGGCTCCATTATGGGTGTGGTTTCCACCAATGCCCTGGAACTGGGTATCGATATCGGGGGGCTGGACGCGGCCGTTCTGGCAGGCTTTCCCGGTTCCATCTCCTCCAGCTGGCAGCAGGCGGGACGTGCCGGGCGGACCAGTGATCTGTCGGCGGCCTTTTTCATCGCTTCCAGCTCTCCCACGGATCAGTATCTGGTTCAGAATCCCGAGTACTTCTTTGGCTCCAATCCCGAATCCGGCTTTATCGATCCGGATAATCTTTTTATCCTGATGGACCATCTGAAATGCGCCGCCTTTGAGATCCCCTTCAGGAAGGGAGAGGGCTTTCCCGGGGATGTGGACGGCCTCCTGGCCTATCTGGAGGAGAACGGGGTCCTGCGCTTTACAGGAGACTGCTGGTACTGGGCGGACCGCTCCTATCCTTCGGAGCAGATCTCGCTGCGCACCGGGGCGGCTGAGAATGTGGTGATCATCGATACGACAAAGGGGCGCCACAATGTGATCGGAGAGATGGACAGCCATTCGGCCAGGGAGTTGATCTTTGACGAAGCTATCTACCTTCACAGGGGAGAGCAGTACATCGTCAAGAAACTGGATCTGGAAAACCATCTTTGCCATGTGGAGGAGTCCAGTCTCAACTACTATACCGATTCCATCCTCAAGTCGGATATCAAGGTGCTTGAGACAGACGGGAACGAGAGGGCCGAGGGACAGGTCATGACGCACTGCGATATCCTCCTGCGCAACGAGGTTTCCAAATACAAAAAGATCAAGTTTCAGACCCATGAGAACATCGGCTACGGCGAGATCCATCTCCCCGAGGAGGAAATTCATACCCGGGCCGTCTTTCTCTCCTTGGAGCCGGGTACGCCGGCGGGTGAGGCTTTCAGAATGATTCCCGAGCTTATGCAGGCCCCCGTTCTGGCCCGGACGGCCACGCTGCTCCGCAATACGGCACCCCTCTTCCTCCTCTGCCGGGGGACGGATATCGGAGTCAGCGGCAGGGTCCGGGATCCTCATTTTGAATGCTCCGGCGTTTTTATCTACGATACCTATCCCGGCGGGATCGGTCTGGCAGATAACTTTGCCGCCAGAATGAAGGGGATATTTGAAGCCTGTCTGGAGCTGGTTACCGACTGTTCCTGTACTCAGGGCTGTCCCTCCTGTGTGGGGGCTCCCGATCAGCAGGATCAGTACGAGTCCAATCCCCGTCATCTGACCAGGGATTTTCTGAGGGTATGGCTGGACAGCGTCGATGTGGAACCCGATCCGCTCAGCGGGACCGATGGCCCTAAAGAAGAAGAGTCCGGGGCAGCTCCTGCAGCCGTTATCGACGACGGCCTGGGTATGGATGACGAGCCGGAGGACTGGGAGTGAAACCGGGTCTTTCGGCCCGGCTGGCCCGGCTGAAAAAAGCAAAGAACAGCTCTCCCTCTCCGCCTGTGGCCGGAGCGCCCCCTTCAGGGGCTTACGCTTCAGACAACGCCGAGAGACCTCAGGAGCGGGCCATTCCCCTGGCGGGGGAGTGGCGGGAGGCGGACCGGGACCTCTGGATAAAAAGCAGGATTTGTCCCTCGCCACTGAGAAACTTCAGGTCCAGCGGCCTCCTGCTTCACGCATATCCTTCCCAGGAAAAATGGCTCTTCTACGATACCGAGACCACTGGACTCTCGGGAGGCGCGGGCAACATCGCTTTTCTTGTGGGGATCGGCCGGCCTGAGGGCGATCATTTCAGGATAACCCAGTATTTCCTGCGGGACTATCCGGGAGAACCGGCCCTGTTGAACAGGCTGAAACAGGATATCGCCGGGGCGGAACTCTTTATCTCTTACAACGGCAAATCCTTCGACCGCCCTCTGCTGGAATCCCGCTTTCTAATGAACCGTATGCCCTGCAGGATGGGCGCCCAGCTGGACCTGCTCTATCCCGTACGTTCCCTTTTTAGAAACAGGATGGAAAACTGCCGTCTGGGAACGGCGGAACAGGAGCTTCTGGGGATTCACAGGACGGGGGATATCCCGGGAGCCGATATTCCGGATATCTGGTTTGATTTTATCAAAGAAGGGCGGCATCCCGATATGGACCGGGTGATGGACCATAACGATCAGGATATCCTCTCTCTGGCCGTGCTGCTGAAGAGCCTGGAGGATTGGCTCTCAGATCCGGAACGCTGTCCCTTGTGTGATGCGGCTGCTCTGGGACGGTTCTACCTGGACCGTGATGATCCCCGGGCCGAGGCCTGGCTGGAAAAGGCCGCCTCCGGGGGAGACCAGCGGGGAGAAGTCCTCTTCTCCCTCTATCTGAAAAGACGGGGGGAGTGGGAGCGTGCCGCCTCTCTGTGGGAGGATATCCTGTCTAAAAGGCCTTCCCTTTTCGCCGCTCTGGAACTGGCCAAGTACAAAGAGCATCGTCAGCGGGACTACAGGGACGCCCTCAGGCTGACCGAATTCCTGATCAGAGCCCTGCCTGCCGGAAAAAACAAACAGCGAAACGAGTTTATCCACAGACACAGGCGGTTGAAGAGAAAACTGGAGAAGGCCGTTGCTAAAAAGGACGGGGGAGAACTAGAATAGGGGTATGTTAAATCCTGTTTTCCGTTCTGCCTTGATCCCCGTGTTCATGATCACTCTTTTCTCATGCAGTGCCCGCCGGGAAGCCCGCCGCAATGCCCTTGAGGAGATCAGGATCATGCCCCGTGAGGAGCTGGCGGTTCATCCTCTGGTCAATCAGATCAAGGATTTTCAGACTCAACTGGATGAACTTCAAGCTGTTCTTATCCTTGAAGATCCGGAAAAGCTTCTGGCCGAAGCGAACGCCACTATCCGTCAGATGCACAGGGATATGGAAGAGCTTGAAGGTATACTGGAATCTGCCGATGCGGAACTCCGCAGCCTGGGACGCCATTTTGAAAAACGCATCATCCAGATGGAGGAGCAGCCCTGAGACTGCTTTCTCATAGGGAGCCCGGAGTATCAGCCCTTATGATCGGGCCAGCGCTTCATGATCTTCTTCCAGCGGGGAAAATCTTCAAGATTAACGAAGAGCCCGCTCTCCACCATGCCCTCACGGGGAATGGTCGTCCACTTCTTACGCTGTATCATTTCAAGAATATCAAGAGCATCTTCCTGTCGTCCCGATGACGCCAGAATGGAGGCATAGGGAAACGCTCCCACCCGGGGATCCAGGATATAGGCTTTGTGAAAGAGGCGCAGCACCTTGTCGGGATGCTCCTCTCCCACCCACCAGACATAGGCTCTATCGATACAGGAGAGGGCCATGGCCGTTCTGTCCCGGGCTTCCGCCGGTTTCTCTTTCTCCGCTCTCAGGGTTTTCAGTGCCTCAATGAGGATGCCCGCATGCTTCATCCTCACCTTGTACAGGCGGTCGTTGAACAGATCGACGGTATTGTCGTTCCTCTCCTTGCGGGCAATGTAGATAGCCGATTCACCCTGGTCCGAGCGGGTATGAATCAGGGCATTATGCTGCAGAAGGCAGTCGATGGCTTCCTGATTGTTATAGTAGGCCGCGTGCATCAGAGGAGTCCATGACTCCAGGTCGCGGCCGTTGATGTCCGCACCCTGTCCGATGGCCTGCTCTATCAGGGGAATGGAGTTGGTCTGGCATCCCAGAACCAGTAGGCGGAAGGACGAGATACCCCTCCGGAACATTCTGTTCAGCTCGCCTTCCGGAATATCCAGGCAGGCGCTGCGTATCTCTTCTTTCATGGTCGCTGTCAATGAAAGCAATGGTCTCTCCTTGCTCCCGGAACGTGTCTTTCTAAGGGAGCTTGTTCAAGTAATGATTCAGAAAATATTTAACGGAATCAAAAGCAAATCGATCTATTTTTATATCCTCTTTCTTCAGAAAGAGAATCTCTTCAATTTCTTCTTCCTGTCTTCTGAAGTCAGCCTCAAGGCATTCTGCTGTAAAAAACAGATCACAGGTATTATAGGTTACACCTTTATAGGGATAAATGTTAGGAGCGCTTCCCAGGTAGTTCAGATTCTCTATCCGGAGCCCCGTTTCCTCGAGGATTTCCCTGTGGCAGGCCTCTTCGGCGCTTTCCTCCGGATCGATAAAACCTCCGGGAAGATCC
The DNA here is from genome assembly GCA_963556075.3 of Oceanispirochaeta sp. GTDB lineage: Bacteria > Spirochaetota > Spirochaetia > DSM-2461 > DSM-2461 > Oceanispirochaeta. The sequence continues at coordinate 3,559,138 of CAUVYB020000002.1, forward strand.
AGCATCCCAGAAGCCGGTTCTTTGCCCCTTTTCAAAATTATATATCCTTTTTCCGATTTCACAAGAACCGATACGGCTGCGGCAATGTTGTGATAGAGGGAGAAGCCGCACTCAGGGCAGTGAAGCTTTCTGTTGTTTTCAAAAATAAGGCTTTCTTTTCCGCATTGAGGGCAGTAGGTGAACATGGTAACTCCTGTATAGGGCTGCTGAATCAAGTGTGCAATAAAGTGCATTGAGGCGCCGGCGTTATGGATGATATGCTTTAAAGCATGAACAGTATATGTGTTTTTTGCGGATCGAGTACAGGTTCAAAAAGCCTCTATAAAAATGAGGCGAGGCATCTCGGCTCAGAGATAGCCCGCCGGGGGATGCGGCTTGTTTATGGTGGCAGCGATTCCGGACTGATGGGCCTTCTGGCCCGGGCCGTACTGGAAGGCGGAGGAGAGTCTGTCGGGATTATCCCGGAGGCCATACACGCCAGGGTGCCGCTTCTGGACGGGGTAGAGACCGTCGTGGTAAAAGACATGCACAGCCGGAAGATGAGGATGCATGAGCTGTCAGACGGCTTTATCGCCCTGCCAGGAGGAATCGGTACCTTTGAGGAGATCCTGGAGGCCTTCACCTGGAGTCAGCTGGGGTATCACGACAAACCGGTGAGCCTGCTCAATACGGCGGGATACTACGATGCCCTTCTCAAGCAGTTCCGTCACTGTGTGGCCGAAGGATTCCTGAAGGAGAGTCATAGAGGCACCCTGCTGGTGGAAACCGATCCTTCCCTGCTTTTGGATAAAATGGAGGGGTACAAGCCCTTTCATGAGGACAAGTGGGTCAAATAAGCGCTATTCCAGGGCTTGGCCGGGGGCTCATGACTGCCCCACCAGGAAGCTGACGGGGAATCCTCCGTTCTTGAACAGGTATTTTTTTTCCCAGTGCAGCCCCAGAGCCTTCTCGCACTCCAGTCCCGGAGCGATAATGCCCCAGCCACAGCCTTTGTAGTTCTCTGCGATACACCGTCCTATGCGGCGGAAAAAGGCCTGTCTGTCCTCCAGGGGAAGACGCAGACCATAGGGAGGATTGAGAATCAGCAGCGTTTCGCCCTTTCCGTCCTTGACGGATTTTTCAAAGAAGTCGGCTTTTCCGATGGAAACAGCCTCCTCGTCACTCCTCTCTTTCAGACTGTTCTGTTCCCTGAAAAGCTTCAGATTTCCCCGGGCGGCGTTCAGACTCTTATCGTCCGTATCGGACAGGCTTATACGGCAGGGGTCTCCTGCCTGTTTCCTGATCTCTTTTTTCATAAACTCGAAGCGCCCGGGACGGAAGGAGGGCCAGTATTCAAAGGGATAGATGCGCAAAGGCGACGCGGGAAGGCCCGCACTGATACCCATAGCCTCCAGGCTGAAGGTTCCGCTGCCGCACATGGCATCAATAAGGGATATCTCCTTCCCCCGGTTCAGTCCCGCGAGGATAAGCAGGGCCGCGGCGGTGCTTTCTCTTAAGGGCGCCTCGTTGACATAGGGTTTATAGCCCCGCTCGTAAAGGGCTCCGCCTCCCGCATCCAGGCTTATGGTAAAACGGTCGTCCACACCCCGTATCAACAGGATCTGAACCGACGGATCATCTATATGGTCATCGCTGATCCGCGGAATCTGCGCCTCATTCTCTGTGAAACACTCACTTATACTGTGTTGAAGGGCCTTGGTGATCTTGTCATGGACATGCAGACGGCAGTGTTTTGTGCTGATTCTCACACGGCAGGGAGCTCCCTCCTTGAGATAGAGTTCCCAGGGGATACGCTTGAGTTTCTGTTTCAGCTCCCTGAACCCGTCGGCCTTGAAACTGTCCAGTCTCAGGGCTATATGGGTGATGCTGCGGGCCATAAGGGCTGCCTTCCACAGATCTTCCAGCTTTCCTTTGAAGATCAGGCTTCCGGGTTCCTTCTCCCTCTCCGGAGAGAAACCGAGCGCTTCCAGTTCCCTCTCGGCGGCCTGTTCGAGGCCGGGCTGGCAGGCGGTGAAGATGCTGTGCTCTCCGGCAATGATATGGCGTTTGATGCGGCGGTCCAGGGCTTTGTAATTCATAGGCATTAAGATAGCACGGATAAGGGCGTTTGGGACAACGGTGCGAATTCACAAAAAAGGGTGGATAGGGTAGTCTTGAGCCATGAAAAAGCCCCCCGTCCGGTCCGATTTCTCCGATTTTCCCGTTTCCGCTCTCTTCTATCCTCTGAAAAACGCCTGGGATAACACTCAAAGTTTTGTGGTTCAGGCTGAGCCGGGGGCCGGTAAGTCCACCGTACTGCCCCTCTTTATCCATCGGGAACTGATGACACAACCCGGGGGAACAGAAGGCCCCGGCAAAATCATAATGCTCGAACCTCGGCGCATGGCCGCCCGTTCCCTGGCCCGCTATATGTCCTCCCTGACAGGCACGAGGACCGGAGAATACGTGGGTTACAGGGTCAAGGGAGATGTGTGCTGCAGAAATACCGCCTCCATAGAGATCGTCACCGAGGGGGTCTTTGTCAGGATGATTCAGGACGATCCCTTTCTGGAAGGGGTCAGTCTGGTGATTATGGACGAGTTTCATGAGAGAAGCCTTTTCACAGATCTTTCCTTCGCCTTTCTGGCCGATGCCAGACGGGAACTGAGGCCCGACCTCAGGCTGATGATCATGTCTGCCACGGCGGAAGGGGCGCTTTTGAAAAAGGTACTGCCCGAGGCCCTGTTTCTGGAGTCACGGGGACGGATGTATCCCGTGGAGATCCGTATGGACAGGACTCCCCAGGATATGAGGATCGCCCCCTCGCGGGTACGGCATGCCCTTGAGTCGGCTCTTAAAGAGACAAAGGGGAATATTCTTATCTTTCTCCCCGGGGAGGGAGAGATCAAGGCTCTCCTCTCCGAGCTGGAAACCCATCCGCCCGACGGAAACATTCCCGTCCATCCCCTGTACAGCCGTCTTTCACCCCGGGAGCAGGATCGCGTTCTCAATCCCGGAGAGGGGCGGATGATCGTAGCCGCCACCTCCATTGCGGAGACCAGTCTCACGATCCCGGGGATAAGCTGTGTGATCGATTCGGGACTGGAGCGGCGTCCTCTGTTCGATCCCCATTCGGGTATGAATCGGCTGGAGACGGCCAGGATCTCAAAGGCTTCCGCCGTGCAGAGATCAGGCCGTGCGGGCCGTGTGACCGAAGGCCTCTGCATCAGGCTGTGGACGCTTCAGGATGAGGGCTATATGGAGGATTACAGGCCCCCCGAAATCAGGACCAGCGAACTCTCCTCCCTGGCCATGGAACTCCTGGTCTGGGGAGCCCGGAACCCCGGGGAGCTGCTCTGGCCCGAAGAGCCCCCCAAAGCCCACTACGCCCAGGCCGGGGAGCTGCTGCAGCTTCTGGGGATCTGCGGTGACGATGGGCAGCTGACCACCGTGGGCAGGGCCATGGCCTGTCGCGGGACCGCTCCCCGTCTGGCCAGGATGATTCACCATGCCGCCTCGGAAGGCCGGGTGCAGACCGCCTGCGCCCTGGCGGCCCTGCTCACAGAAGGGGACTGGATAAACAGCAGCCGCGGCTCTGATATCCGCCTCCGTCTGGAGTACCTCAAGGACGGGCGGGATGGCAATAACAGACGGGTACGCCGTATCCTGAAAACCTGGGAGTCTCTGCTGCCGGGAGGAAAACCCCGGAGACAGGAGCTGGTTCCCGAAGACGCCTCCTCCCTGCTCTGTCTCTCCTATCCCGACAGGATAGGGCGGATCCGCACCGACAGGGTCTACAGCCTCTCTGGAGGGGGGAACTGCCGGCTGCGCCCGGACGATCCAGTGCAGAACAGAGAGTTTCTCATCGTTCCCCATCTGGGGGGCGGGGGGGAGATCCCGTCCGCCTTTCTGACTTCCGAAACCGATCTTTCCCGGATCAGGCAGGAGTTCGGCCCCATAATCAAAGAGGAGGAGAGCTGGCTCTGGGACGAAAAGAAGCATCGCCTGTCCGGAAGGGAACAGCTTATGCTGGGGCATCTCATCCTGCAGGAGCGTCCGCTGGCGCTCACAAAAGATCCTGCCAGGCAGGCTGAAGCCTTAAAGAAGAGCCTCGCCCGCAAGGGCCTGGGGATCTTCGACTGGTCCAAAGAGGATCATCAGTACAGACAGCGCCTTCTCTGCGCCTCCCGCCTGAAAGGTCCCCGTCGACCCGGCAACTGGCCCGATACGGATGATGAGGCCCTGATCGATTCACTGGAAACCTGGTTTCTTCCTCTTCTGGTGAAGGGACGTCTGGAAGGAAGGCTCAAAGACGGACTGGCCTCTCTATTGAACTGGGAACAGCAGAGCTTTCTGGACAAGGCGCTTCCCGAAAGAATCACCGTCCCCTCGGGAAGCCGCATCCGCATCGACTACTCGGACCCCGACGCTCCCGCCCTGGAGGTGAGGTTGCAGGAGCTTTTCGGTATGACCGAGACTCCTCTGATAGCAGGGGAAATCCCTCTTCTCATCCGCCTCCTCAACCCGGCCCAGAGACCCATACAGGTCACCCGGGACCTGAAGAGCTTCTGGGAGAGTACCTATCACGAGGTGCGCAAGGAGCTCAGGGGCCGCTATCCGAAGCACTACTGGCCGGAAGATCCCTTCGAGGCCGAGGCTACCCGGCGGGTCAGACCCACTCGCCGAAGTTGAGGCTGTTCATCATAAGAGTTCCGTGGACTCTCTTGATTCAGACGATGCTCACCCGCTCGTCGAATCCCTTTTTCTTCTTGCGGGCCTGCTCCTCCAGAGCCTTCCCCACGGGAATAAGAATGCGGATGATCTTCTCATCATCAAGACCGCAGAGTTTGCCGATCTCCTCGGCTCTGCCTTCATTGCGCAGCCAGCCGTCGATCCAGACCGTCGCATATCCAAGGGCGGTGGCAGCCAGAAGGATGTTCTCCGTCGCGGCGGCACAGTCTTCCACATGGAAAGTCATACCCGGATAGATCTCCTCGGGCAGTTTTTTGAAGTACAGGGCTATGTAGGCGGGTGCGCTCGCCATGGAACCGTTGGCACCGGGCATCCTGTTGATTTTTCCAACAACTTCAGGATCCTGAATGATAATGAATCCGGTAGTCTGACCGTTGGCCCCGGAAGGAGCATCCACACCGGCCTGTACGATCTGCTTCAGATCCTTGAGAGGAACCGGGCTGGGATCAAGGGCCTTGCGATAGCTGAAACGTTGGGACACAACATCAAAAAAATCCATTCTATTCTCCTCATACAACTTCCCATACGGGAAGTGTCATTCAATCTTGAAATTAGCTTATGCACAGTATAGTCCATGCCGGTAAAAACGGTCAAAGCAATGCCGATCAAAAGCCTGAGATTTCATTTGACAGAAGCCCGTTCCATGGTGGATTTTATAAGTAAGGAACCAGAGTTCCCATGGTGTTCTTTCAGTGTGAATCGCTTACGCAGGAGGTCGTTATGGTACAGAGGTTTTACTTTATAGAAGAGAACGAGGAGATCGCCGGGGTCTACATGGACAAGGAAGAGGCCCGGGAAGAGGCTGTCTATCTCAAGGAGGATCATCCGCTGGATCATTTCAGGCTGTTCAGTCTGACCACGGCGGAACTGGAGAACTATCCCGACGCCTTTGACTACGCCGAGCAGGCCGGTCTTGTTCAGCACGGCTGACCCGCTCCCTTTTCATATACCCGGAATGCTTTTCCGGGCGAATCCCTGCCGCAGAGCTTGTTATGCGCAGGCTGTGCCTGAAACCAGGACATGTCGGCAGGGCCGGGCTGTCCGCTGCAAGTCTGTGTTTGGTACCGGCAGCGCCCCCGGGACGCAGAGTCCCCAGCCCGTTCCGCCTCTCTCCGGCTCTGTCACCGCCGCCGGGGCGGATCGCAGCCTTTCCGCTTCTCTCCCTTTCGCTTGATAAAAACCATAAAGTTTCTATGAATTTTTTCCTCCGGACCCTGAAACTCCGGCTATTGGTCTTTATACTTAAACCATGAATATCGCAATAATCAGAAGAATTGTATTTGCCTCTCTATTTGTGTCCGCTTTAGTACTGGTATCCTGTGATTGGTTTGAAAGCGGAGGCGGTGGCAGCAGTGATGAGATAGACTGGGATGGCGGCGGAGGTTCTGTCCCTCAGGATGACGGACTGCCTGATGCTTATGAGGTTTCAGGTGAAACTTACTATGGCATGGATCTCTACGGAATGGGGGCCAGAGCCGACCAGGTGGACCTCTTTGTCCACGTCCTGACCATGGATGATGTCAGTGATGATGGAATGAAACTGCAGAAGGCAGCTTTGGATAAGGTCGTAGACGCATTTCTGGAAGTGGGTGTTCATGTCCATTTTGATGTGGGGCCGGTAAACTGTCTCTATGATGGAGATTCCCTGGTTGCTGACTTCAGTGATTATAATCTTGGTTCGGGTGTTGCGACACACGTCGTCGCAGAATACGATTCTTCAACAAAACCAGGTATTTCGTTAAGTAGCACTACAAATAGTGGTGATGACAGTCAATTCCTTTTTGTGGATGAACTGCGTGAAGGAAATACGTATTTTGAAACTGATGAAGGCCTTGGGATTGATGATACGGGCTCTGAAAACAGAAACTATGCCTTTTATCTGCTGGCCTTCGGCGGATCTCAGGAAGAAGACGGTTCGGGAGGCTCTTCAGGTCTTGCCTGGGTGGGAGGTCGTGACTTCCTTGTGGCCCTGGGAGGATGGGACTTCAGTTTTACGCCTACCACGGCTCAGTCCAATATGGGAATCACTGAGGATAGTCTGAAAAACTATGTAGCCAACAAACAGGCCTCCACTATCATGCACGAGTTCGGTCATAACCTCGGACTGCTTCATGGTGGTGATGAGTCTCTGAATTATAAACCCAACTATTACAGCATAATGAACTACCTCTATCAGATGGAAGGACTGCCTTCTATCGGAAACAGAGAAGGTGATCGGTATTATTACGAGAGAATGTGGGACGCCTATGGAAGTGGCGAGGATTACTCATCCTGGTTGTCCTTAATGAATACCTCAAATTTTAACGGATACTCCTACTCTCTTGAGTACGATTTTAATAACGGTCCATTTTCAGACAGTTTTTCAATGAACTATTCCCATGGTTATGGAGGACCCAAGAAAGAGACAAACATCTATGAATCAACAGGTTTAAGACAGAGCGGATCGGGTTCTGTGGACTTTAATGGTAGCGGATCTATCTCTGACGGGATTACAGAGAATATCAATCCCAGTTATGACAGTACTTACGATACCCATTATGATCATGATGATTGGGCGAACCTGGAATACTATTATGCCAAATATACAGGTGGGGGACGCTCTCTTGTCGATTCAGAAACAGTGCTGGAAGTTGCTGAAGAGTATGACATGCCAATGAATTTCCTGGCTGAATTGGAGTATCGCGATGCTGAATAGATTTCTTATTCTCTCCTTTTGTCTCATTTCACTAACACCCTGTTTCTCAAAGGGAAAAAAGGAAGACCCTGAACAGTTGCCTGATCAGAAAGTCCTTCTTATGGAGACTCCCCAAAAAGTGGGAGACGTTACCATTGATAATGGTATGCTTTCAGTTCAGGGAGACAGCCGTGATATAGCCTTTTCTCTTGATAATGCTGAATCATTGGATGAAGAGAAATCTGAGGATATCCTTGAAGAAGCTGATACTTATACCCATGCTTTTATCCAACGGCCTGACGGGCCCATAGACATGGTTGAGTTTATAAAAGATGGAAAGCTCCTCTGCTGGGTGGGAGACGGTGTCAGGGCCAATATGGGACCGAAGGGATTGAAGATTCTGCCCGATGAAGGAGTCGACAGCATTACGCTGACAACAAACGGGAAAAGCTGGTCTGCCTCTTTAAAAAAAGAGACTCCCATCGTCTGGAACAATGAGGAATATGTCGTCTTTGTCAGCAAGATTAAAAAGGGTTCCATGCAGGATCAGCCCAGTTTTTCCGTAGACCTTGTGATTATGCACAAGTGATACCCTTGAGAAGGGATCTATAGGTTCTGCCCAATCCGGGGACGGTGACCATCTTCTTCACCCCATGGAAACGGCAGAACCTTGAAAACATATCTCTCAGAGCCTCGATAAGTTCATCGGTCATTTCGGTATTCTCTTCCGGCCAGAACCCCTTAAGGACAAGTTTCGCGGCCTTTCTGTCCAGTACGGGTTCACAACGGCCAATGATCTTTCCTCTGTAGAGAACAGGCAATACATAGTAGCCGTACTCCCTTCTGGCGGCTGGTGTGTAGACTTCCCATCGATAGCGGAAATCAAAAAGCAGATCTATCAGCTCACGGTTCCACATCATATTGTCCAGAGGGGCGAGGAGGACGGCGGGAGAGTCCTCGAAAAGCTCAGGATCGGCCTCTGTAAAGGACTGGGCGGCATCAGCGGGAATGAACCAGTCTCTTTTCGAGCCTTCAATCCCTATCTTCAGAATTATACCCTCGTGAACCAGTTCCTTCACGGTTTCCCTGATCGTTTTCATATCACTGTGAACGATTCCGTACCAGAAGTCTCTTATTCCGAATCCGGCAATACCGGCAGAGCGGATGCGGCGCTCTATATGCCATCGCCTGTATTGATGATCATCAGAAAAAGGATCAGTCCGTGTCAGTAATTCAGAAGGGAGAAGCCTTTCCATCAGATCGTAGTAGCGCCTGTTATTCACCCTGTGGTGGACCCCCAGTTTCCCTGAGAAGAACAGGGTTTCCAGAGCCGCCTTGGCCACTCTCATGCTGCCCCAGGCCCAGTCCAGTTTTTTATCCTCCTTGAAGTCCAGGGAGGAAAGGGGACCGTCTTCTCTCACGACCTTCAGATAATCCTCAAGATGTTCCTTTATCTCCGGATAATGCCTCTGGTATTGGACGCTTATCTCATATCTAGCCCGTGACATGGATGGGTAGTCGTCAGCCCTGAAGAGGGCCATCATCTTGTCCCAGCCGTCTAATATGGTTCTGTCCGAGTAAAGCATCTCCTGCAGAACAGAGGGGGTGTAATTCAAGATCCGGGACTGAAGGACCAGGTCGGCATTCTTGCCGCAGACATTCAAGGGATCGAACTGAATGCAGCCGACCTTGTCCAGATAGGCCAGAATAGACTCTTTGCCCTTTCCCTGAAGAGGATTCAGAAGGCTATGATAGTCCAGGAGAAAACGGGACGTGTCTCGGGGGGACCATACTACAGACAAAAAAGGCATGAAAATATCTTAATGGTTAAGAAAGGAAATGTATATTGGATAAAAATACAGCACCCTCCTCTGGGTGCTGCATATTAAAACAAGAATTAAACTTAAATAGTTTCGTTGATGGTCGCTTTCGCTCCGTTAACAGTTATATATCCAGTAACTGTTGCAGAACTTCCAGTCTGGGACATATTGATGGCAAATACAAAGGTATATGATTCCGAACCGGAACTGATGGTGAGAGTACCAGTAAATGCCCCTTCTGCAGTTACATTACCAAAATCATCCCAGGAACCGGAAAGAGAATATGTCAATGTTCCATCAATCAAGGCATCATCATATGTCACATTATCATAATCCATTGTAATGCTGCCGGAAAATGTCTGTGCTGCTGCATTTATTGTCACACCCGAAGTGCTGACAGTCGCTGTACCAGCTCTAGATACACCACTCTCCGCTCCTTCAGGAGGAACAAGTCCTGATGTAGAAGAAACCATGGCGGTGGCGATTTGCTGTGCAAATCCTTCAGCCATGGCCTGTTCTTCATCACTTGCAGATGATGAAGAAGAGGAGCCACCATCACAACCAGTGAATATTACAAGCAGCGCCAGCAGCATCATTGCCAATATTTTTTTCATAGAATACTCCTAATAGTGTTTGATTATTATAATATAGATTCAGAGTTTATTTTTATCAATATTTCTCAATGCCAATTTTCCTTTTTATATCATGATCGAGTAGAACCCAGTGAGAGAGTATAAATCTGTTTCATCAAATCTATGACGGCCTTTCTCTGTATCAGGAGGAGAGAGACTGGGTTATGCTGTATTCCACCCTATATCCGTTACACTCTACATAACCGGAAGCGGTAATCTGTGTTTCTGTTGTGCTGAGGGTTATGTTAAAGTCCATGTCATAACTGCTGCCTTCGTATTGGGCCGTAAGATCGCCGCTGATGGAGAGCGTATAGACATTGGTACTGCTGTTGCCGGTAATATCAAGATCTACTGAGCCGTTAATCACAGTTGTACCGCTGGTATAATCTGTAAAAGTAACTGTGAAGTCGGCAAGAAAGTCATCGCCTGTAATACTGAATGTACCACTGAGGGTGGCTCCCGGATAACCTGTTATCTCCATTCCGGAAGTGGTGGGTCTGGCCATCCCCGGTTGAATACCGGACTCCATCATGGCCTGGATCATTCCCGTATAGGCGATCATGCTGGTCTCGCCGGCTATGGCCTCAACGGCAGCCTGTGTCTCAGCATCTGCTTCATCGGAACCGCTTGAACTGTCATCACAGGCAGGGAAAAAGATAAGAAAGGCTAGGAGCAATGGTATGAATAACTTCTTCATAATTGGACTCCTGAAAATTGAATAGAACTCCCCTCTATTATACATCATAAAAGGAGTCGCAGCTATTTATAGAGCCGTTCAGCAGAAGGAAAAGCCTGAAAACTGTCAGCTTCAGAAGCTTATGCTTTCGTTGACCGTCACTCTGCCGCCGATGGCGATAACAGTCCCTGTGCTGTTCAGGCTGATGAGGACATTGTATTTCAGAGTATAGGACTTGTCCTGGTCGTCGGATGTCAGGTTGCCGGTGAAGGTGCATTCGAAACTTCCGCTAAAGTTGAGAAAGACGGGTGTATCCGGATCGTTATCCCCGGTTTTGCCGAGAAGTCCCGCGTGTCTCAGGGAACACAGCGGTTCTTCTCCACAATCAAATCAGGCGAACAGAAGGAGGGACATGGCCATGACGATCATTCCCGACACCAGTCCGTAGATGGACAGATGGTGTTCTCCGTACTTCTGAGCCGTGGGAAGAAGCTCATCAAGGGAGATGAAGACCATGATTCCCGCTACCGAGGCGAAGAGGATACCGAAGACGGTATCGTTGAAGATGGTGGAGATCAGACCGAAGCCGACAAGGGCTCCAACGGGCTCGGAGAGTCCCGAGAGAAAGGACCATTTGAAAGCTTTCTTTCTGTCCCCTGTGGCGTAGTAGAGGGGGACAGAGACGGCGATCCCTTCGGGGATGTTGTGGATGGCGATAGCCACGGCCACCGAAATACCCAGGCCGGGATCGGTCAGGGCGGCGGTAAAGGTGGCCAATCCTTCGGGAAAATTGTGAATGGCGATGGCCAGGGCCGAGAAGAACCCCATGCGCAGCAGCTTGTGATCCTGACCGTTCTTCATTTCCGAAACATCACGAATCTCATGGGGGTTTTCAAAGGAGGGGACCAGCTTGTCTATCAGGGCGATCAGAAAGAGGCCTCCGAAAAAGGCCAGAGTCGCTACCCAGTAGCCCCATCTCTCACCCAGGGGTGCGGTCAGGGCATCCCTGGCTTTGACGAATATCTCAATAAAAGAGACATAGATCATAACTCCTGCAGAGAATCCAAGGGCGACGGAAAGGAATTTGGTATTGGTCTGTTTGGTAAAGAAGGCCAGGGCCGAACCGACTCCTGTCGCCAGACCGGCAAAAAGGGTCAGGCCGAATGCAAAAAGTACTGCGCTAAGTTCCATAAAATCTCCTGAATGATCATTATTATAGTAAAAAAAGAGATGACTGTCGTTTAGAATTTCTGATATTTGAACTCCCCCCGGTTGATTGGGGGGGAGGAGGGAAGGTCTTATTTCAGAATATCAAGAACGGGAGCGTACTCCGGTTCTTCAGTGACTTCCGGAACCTGCTGAGTGTAGATAACCGTTCCTTTTTCATCGATGACGACAACCGCCCGTGACAGAAGTCCTCTTACGGGGCCATCTGTAAAAGTGACGCCGTAGTCCTTTCCGAACTCAGGATCGCGGAATACGGATGCCGTAGTAACGCCGTCTATCCCTTCGGCAACGCAGAATCTTCCCGCCGCAAAGGGGAGGTCCATGGAAACACAGAGCACTTCTGTGTTTTCAAGTCCGCCGGCTTCCTTGTTAAAGCGGCGTACCGAAGCGGCACAGGTTCCCGTGTCCAGACTGGGAAATATATTCAGTACAACCCTCTTTCCCGAATAGTCGGAAAGTTTTACTTCCGAAAGATCCTGCTTTACCAGTGTGAAATCAGGCGCCTTGCTGCCCTTTGCGGGGAGGCTTCCTACGGTATGAATCGGATTTCCTTCTATCTTTATTTCAGCCATTATGATCTCCTTGATTATCAAATATTAGTTATACCTAATATAGGGTGACGGAAATCTGAAATCAAGAAAATAATATTATTTTTCTATGAATATTACTAACAGGTTTATTTTACCCGGGTGCTGTGTACGGTATAGGTCCCCTTTTTCAGCCTGGCAACAGTCATTCTGACCAGGGGAGTGCTGACAAACAGGGCCGATATGAGAGACCCCGTATTCAGTCCCCACCAAACGCCTTCGACACCCATGCCGAAGCCCCTGACATAAAGATAGGAGAGGGGAAGGGAGAGGAGGATGGTGCGCAGAAGGGTCAGAAAAAGGGCCGGCAGAGGATGGCCCACCGCCTGGAAAAAGCTCCTGTTGGTGATCCCCAAAAGGGCGAAGAGATAGAAAAACTCCTGCGTATAGGTCTGACGGACCGCATAATCCACCACCTGCTCCAGTTTGCTGAACCGGGGATATATGGAGGGGGCGGCAAGCACCATGGCTCCCGCAAGGAGTATGATCACAACCGTTCCGCTGACATAGGCCCGTTTCATAACATCCCAGCTTCTGTCATAGAGACCTCGTGCGGCATTCTGGCCGACAATGGTGATTACCGCAGCACTCAAGGCAAAGGAGGGCATCAGAACCAGCTGTTCGAAACGTCCGAACAGGGAGAAGGCGGTCAGGGCCAGGGGGTCGATGCTGATCACCAGCTGATTGAAGAAGATAAAGCTGACGGCCATCAGAATCATGGCCATGGACTGGGGAAGGCCGATGGAGATGATATTTCCCATGATACTGCGGCTGATATTGGAGATTTTCCAGTGAATGCGGATGGAGGACTGCTGCTTCAGGAAGACAGAGAGGACATAGACAAAGCTCCCTGCCTGTCCCAGAACGGTGGCCAGCGCCGCTCCCCGGACATCCATATTCAGCAGGAAGATGAATACGGGATCGAGGACGATATTGATTACCGTACCCAGGATCATGGCATTCATGACCTTCTTCATCTGTCCTTCTCCCTGAAGGATGCCTATAAACACATTGCCGAAAAAGATAAAGGGAGCCGCCGGTGTGATATGTTTCAGATAATTCCAGCCGTGGATATAGTAGTCTCCCTCGGCTCCCAGACGCATGACGAAATTTCCCCCGAAGAGGAAGACCGCTCCGACAGAGAGAATGGTGAGGATCAATCCTATAAAGAATCCCGATTCGGCCGCACGATCCAGAACGTCACTGTTTTTCTCTCCGATGGCCCGGGCCACAAGAGAATTGACCCCCACCATAAGTCCGTTACCCAGGGCGATAAACAGAAAGATAAGGGGAAAGATCAGGCCGACCCCGCCCACATAGGAGGGATCCAGAAGATCGATACGGCTGACAAACCAGGTATCGACGATGTTGTAGAGGAGCTGGAAAAACATTCCCGCCAGGATGGGCAGGCTCAGGCGTATAAGAAGGGGCAGTATGGGGCCGTCGAACATTCCCTGTAACTCTGCACCTGACTGTTTTACATCAAGACTCTCTTCCATGCTCTTCTCCCGGGGTGTAAAATGGACCTTACGAATCCTTTGTACACGGATAAAAAAATAATGAAAAGCCCCGGCTCAGACGATAATTAAATATTGAGAGAGAGGAGACTTTCCTCTATACTAACGGCCATAGTTAAGAAACGGAGTAATTATGCTGGACCCTTCCCTGAAAAATCTCTTGATTGAGACCATCTCTGCGAGCGCCAAGCCCACGGAAATAGCCGAAATCGGCGGGATGTTGAGTAAAAAATTCGATCTTCACAGCCTGGCTGATAAAACTGTGAATATGACCATAGGCGCCCGGCGTGCCGCCACCATTCTGGTAGAGCATATGGAAAGTACCGGAAAAACTGCCGATATGATCAAGCTTTTTGCGGAACTGGATAATAATCTGATTCTGGGAAAGACCCTGCAGCTCGAAGGGTATGACTACTTTTTACAACAGTTTACTCAAAGCGGCTATTTCTACGACTTCAAGAAGCGGAAAGTCCTTCCCATCAAGAACGACAGCTCAGAACTTCCCAACTGGGGCTCTCTCAAGGACGGGAAGACCTATCCTGTCACAATCATATCGGTGGATATTGTGGGAAACTCCGAACTTGTCAAGAAGAACGGCACCAAGACGATGAAAAAGGTTTATACCAATCTCTGGGGCTTCCTGAAGCAGCATCTGGCCCTTACGGACGGACGGATCTGGAGCTGGGCCGGTGACGGGGGAATCCTTGCCTTCGCCTTCAAAAATCAGGTGGAGAGGGCTGTGCGTTTTGCCGTCGAAGTTCAGAGAACCATTACCCTGTTCAACATGGACAGGGCCAATCCCATTTCTGATGATATAGAGCTTCGCCTGGGAATCCATGCGGGAAAAGTAACTTATCACAGTGATTCGGGGCAGATCATTTCAGAGGTCATCAATCTGGCAGCCCACCTTGAGAAGCAGAAGACCGTTCCGGGAAGCATTTCCATTACCGAAGAGGTGTACTGCGGACTGGCTCCCAAACTTCAGGCCATTTTCGCGGGTATGGGTGTGTTCGAAGGTACGACCTGTTTTCAGTCCCAGAGGCTGGATCAGATCGTCTGCGGCTGAACAACATGTCATTGAATCTGACAAACTATGAATTTCTCGACTGCGGTAACGGACGCCGCCTGGAGCAGGTGGGGGAGATCGTTCTGGAAAGAGCGGCTCCTCAGGCTCAGAAAGCGCCGGGGGCACCCGCTTTATGGAAGAATGCCCGCTGCTCCTTCCATAAGGATACTTCCTGGCAGTGCCTGGACAGGAACGAGGGGGAGGGATTTCCCTGTCTGCCCGATTTCCGGAGAGGACCTTTAAAGATGGAACTGCGCTGTTCTGAGAACGGTCAGATCGGAATCTATCCCGAGCAGGGAGAGAACTGGGACTGGCTCTATAACAGCTTGAACGGGCGGAAGGGGCCCTTGAGAATCTTCAACGGTTTCGGCTATACCGGTGCATCCTCTCTGATTTGCGCCGCCGCTCTGAAAGAAAATCCCCTTGCGGAAGTCTGTCATCTCGATTCCTCCCGTTCTGCGGTCAACTGGGCCCGCAGTAACAGAGAGCGATGCGGCCTCGGAGAAGATGCCCTCCGCTTTATTGTCGAAGATGTGGGCAGATTTCTGGAACGGGAGGTAAAACGGGGAAAGCTGTATGACGGTATGATTCTCGACCCCCCCGCCTTCGGACGGGCCAAGGGCGGAAAAACCTGGGTGCTGAAACGGGATCTGCCCCGTCTCATGGAGCTCTGCCGCAAGGCACTGAATCCGGAGCCTCTTTTTTTCCTTCTCTCCTGTCATGATCCGGCCCTGAGCCGCGATGATCTGGCCCGCCTTGTTTCATCCTGTACCGGCGTGAGGGCGGATGAGATCGAGACCCTGGATCTTGTGCTGGAATCATATAAGGGAGAATCGCTGCCCAACGGAATCGCCGCCAGATGGTTCAGACACTAAAAAAAGACGGTCGGTCGTCTGCCTGCGATGGAATCGTCATCTCCTGAAATCACTCGTTCTCCTTTTCCCTGTTCAAAAGAACAAAAGGGGTGCCCTTGTAGTGCCCCACATGGGTATCCACATCGAAGATCTCCCTGATATTTTCCGAGGTCAGAACCGTATCCACCGGCCCGCTGTGCAGGATGCGGCCGTTTTTGAGCATCTCCAGACGGTCGGCGTAGTTCATCACCAGATTGAGATCGTGGGCGCTCAGGAGGACGGATATGCCCGACTCCGAGGCGGTTTTCTTCAGGAGTTTCAATATATCCTGCTGATGGCGCAGATCCAGATTGCTTGTGGGTTCATCCATGATCAAAAGACGGGGCTCCTGAACCAGAGCTCTGGCGATCAGTACTTTCTGCTGCTGCCCTCCGGAAAGCTCACTGTAGTTCCGGAAGCAGATCTCCTCAAGTCCCAGGCTCTCCAGAATGGAGAACACTTTATGTCTGTCCGAGGCTCTCACACCCCAGCGGATCCAGCTGGCATAGGGCCGGCGTCCCATAAGAACCACATCGAATACCCTGAAACTCATGGATGCGGGGATGGTCTGGGGAACGTAGCTCATGATCCGGGAACGCTCCAGGGGGGACAGGTGTAGCAGATCAAGAGATTCCCAACTCAGTCTTCCCTCCCGGGGCGTCAGGATGCCGTTGATACATTTCAGCAGGGTGGACTTGCCGCTTCCGTTTTGCCCCACCAGGGCTGTCATTGATCCCGGGGGCATTGAAAGGCTCACGTCGTCCAGGATATTGGGACCTTTCCTGTAGGCAAATCTTATATTCTCCGCTTTCAGGCTCATGACGCAGGCTCCCTTCTGCGGCTCAGCAGAATAAAAATAAAGAAGGGGACTCCTATAAAGGATGTGATTATGCTCAAGGGGATCTCCGAGGGCGGGATCAGTATTCTGGAACAGGTATCAGCCACCAGAAGAAGGATGGCGCCTGTCACAGAGGAGTAGGGCAGGAGGTAGCGGTGATCCCCTCCGACGATCAGTCTGACCATATGCGGCGCAACCAGACCTATAAAGCCGATCACCCCTGTAAAAGAGATAATCGAAGCGGTCAGAAGGGCGGAAAGGATCATGCAGAAGATCATGGTTCGGTTTACCCTGACTCCCAGGGTGTGGGCGGAGTCGCTTCCCGAGGCCAGGGCGTTCAGGTCCCAGGCCTTGCCGAAAAGAAAGGGAAAACTGAGAAAATAGATCCCCGCCATCAGGGAAACCTGAAGCCAGCTGCTTCCGGAAAGGCTCCCCATCATCCAGAATACCACGGCACTCAGCTGTTCGCTGGTGGCGATAAACTGCAGCAGGGACGTAAGGGATGAAAAAAGGTACATGACGGCTATACCGGACAGGATAAGAGTTTCCGAACTGAGGCCCCTCAGACGTGCCAGGAAGAACACAAGGATAAAAGCCCCCAGGGCAAAGACAAAGGCATTGGAGACGATAAGATAGTGCCCGCTGCCGCCGAGACCCCATCCCAGAACGATAGCCAGGGAGGCGCCGAATCCGGCCGCACTGGAGATCCCCAGGGTAAAGGGGCTGGCCAGAGGATTGCGGAGGATGCCCTGCATGACGGCTCCCGCCAGTCCCAGCCCCGCACCCGCCAGAAGGGCCGCACATATCCGGGGCAGGCGGATTTCCCATACGATGGCCCTGAGCATGGCATGCACTCTGTCGGGGGAAACAAACGCTCTGATCGCTTCTGCGGTAGTGATGGACGAGGCTCCATGGGTCAGAGAGAAAAGGGCAAACTGAAAAAGGAGGAAGAAAGATGTAAAATTGAAGATCAGTCTGCCTGTACGGCGCCGTCTGTACTGTTTTTCAAGGTTCTTTTCAGGGATAGACAAAGTTTTCCTTTATGGTCTCCCACTCACGGGGACCGAAGTAATCTGATACGATCCTGCGGTGCAGGCCCTCGGGATCAATCCTGTCTGCGTACTCAGGATAAAACCAGGAGGCCATATAGGCAAGCCCTACGGGATAACGTAGAAGGAGGGTCAGGTCGGACTTCAGGATGTGGACCCTGCCGTTTTTAACGGCATCAACCTCTTTCAGGCCTGTCCGCTGAGAAATTTTTGCCGCTATTTCTGCCATGACAGAGCTGTTGGCATCGCCGCTGAGGCGTCTGACGATCACGTCCGGATTTTGCTCCATAATATATTCGATGGACAGTTTTGGTGAACTGACCGGTTCATCAGAGGCGATATTGATCCCTCCGGCCTGTATCAGAGGGATATGGTTGCCGCTCCTGGCAGAGGCGCTGGAGTAGGGTTTTCTGTTTTCGAAAAATACTTTTATTTTTCCGCCTCGTGCCGCCGCAGCTTCTTCGGCGAGAGAGCTGATCCTGTCGATCCGGGCATTCATATGCTCAAGGAGACGCTGAGCCTCCCTGTCGCGTCCCGTCAGGGTCCCGACGGTCAGTATGGTATGTTCAAAATCCCGTGGATCGCTGGTCTTGAGAATGGCCGTGGGAATGCCCAGGGAAAGAAACTTTTCATAGGCAGAGTCCGGCAGCATATTGTCCGCCAGAATCAGATCCGGACGTTTTTCCAGGATCAGCTCGATATTAGGGCGTGAGGAGTTGGACGCCACGACATAGACAGGTCTCAGTGATGAGGGGAAGGTGGAGTTCCCGTCCCGTCCCACGATGTCATCTCCTTTGTCCAGGGCTGCCAGAAGCACGGAGATTCCCGAATTAATACAGATGATCCTGTCCGTGGAGGCGGGAACCGGAACCTTATGGCCCAGAGCATCCTCTATGAACTCCGTACTGTTATCGGGAATTATCTCCGGCTCACGGGCGCCGGAAGCCAGTATGGGATGAATTGTAATCCCCGCCGCAATGAAAACAACGGCAGTCAGTGCAAATCTTCGAAACATAGGGATGACAATCCTCCTCATCGGGATGCAGCGGTCCCCGGGGGCCCGCTGTGATCAGAATAACTTTAAAACTCTTTGAGGGCCCTTGCGGTGCTTCCGATAAAGATCTCCTGGATGGCGGGGTTGCTGCCCATTCCGTCGGCACAAGCGGCATCAAGACCGATGATAGTCTTCCAGGAATCCTCTTCATCACCCATCACGTCGTTGGAGATGTGATCTCCGTAGGTGATCATCAGGGGAACAAACTTGATCTTGCTGGCGCCGGAAGCGGCGATCTCTGCAATCAGTTCGTCTCCGAACAGGGGGGCGCCCTCGACGGTGGCGACTCTTACGTTGTCATAGTTCTCCTGCAGATAGTTGTCCAGCTGGAGCAGCTCTGCATTGAACTCGGGATGGTGATCGTTACCATGTCCGGCCAGAACAGTAAACTCATCGCTTCCTCCGAAGTCGGCGGCCATGGCGTTCGCAGCGTTCTGGATGTCCTCGGGATGGAAGAAGAGGGGGTGTCCGTATTTAACGTTCAGCCCTCTGGTAGAGGCGTTCAGTACCTGTCTGTACTCTCCTCCCACCATGTTCATCAGACACTGTACGGCAACATTTTTAACACCCCTGTCGCGGAGCATATCGAAAGCTTCGTCTACGCTGTAGAAGGTCGTCTCGTTGGCGAATACCGTGGTCTGTCCTTCCGCTCTCAGGGCGTTGACGATAAAGTCGGCCGTAAAGGCCCAGTAGATGTCATAACCGGGGAAGGCCTTTCTGTAGGCGGCATCCATGTCTTCCAGGTTCTTCTGCCCTGATTCATAGCTGCTGCCGAAGGCGGCGATAAGGATTGCAGGCTTCTCATCCGTCTGAGTCGCTGTTCCGGTTGTGGCGCATGATACGAGTGCCAATAGTACTCCCAGCAGGGTTAAAATCCTGATTGCTTTTTTCATTTTTTCCAAGCTCCTGTTAAATTAAGTTAGGAACTTCGAAGCATAGGGGTAGGGGAATGGATCAGATTCCGCACTACTCTTTCCTCGAAGAGCCGTGACAGAGAAAGGCGGTGAGCCTTTCCGCATCCGATGCTGGTCTCCTGGCTTACGGGCCCATGTTTTTCCGCCTTCCCGAGTCTAAACTCAGTGGCTGGTCAAAACCGATCAATGAAAAACACATCCCCGATGACAGTGACGGGATCGCTCCGGATTCTCACCGGATTCCCAATTAAGCCTCTCCCCGATGAAAAACACAGGGGAACAGCGGCACATCGTTACAAGACAATAGTACTTTGACCGGGAAATATCGGGCAATAGATAATTTATAAAAATTTTTGTAATTTTTTATAAATTACAGGAATTACATTGACAACGTCGTTCAGGGACATCAAATTAGGGCCTATGTCACGCCGCAAGATCAGTCTGGAAAAGAGAAAGGAGATTCTCGAAGATCCCGTCTATCCCCTTATTCTGAGGATGGGATGGCCCGGTGCGCTCTCTTTATTCTTCCAGTCCTCCTTCAATCTCGCGGACCGCTACTTTGTCTCCCGCCTGGGGGAGGAGGAGCTGGGATCGGTGGGCCTTGCCTTTGTGATCCAGTCTCTTGTGATAGCCATCGCCGGCGGTCTGGCCTCGGGAGTCCGCTCTCACAGCGCCCGTTCCGCCGGTGCCGACAGAAAGGAGGCTGTATGCCGGGGAGCCGAGCATCTGGCTTTTTTTGTTCTGCTCTTCGGTGGACTCCTTGCCCTGGCAGGTCCTGCCGCATCCTGGGGAATCTACAGAATGATGGGAGTGGGTGACAGAATTCTGAGCACTGTGATGAGTTATACCGTCATTATCCTTTACGGTTCGGTATTTCATATGATATCCATGGGCGGAAACAGCCTGCTCAGGGGAATTGGAGAGATGAAGGCCCCCATGCGCTATCTCTCCCTGTCGGTTCTGATCAACCTGATTCTCGATCCTCTTCTTATATACGGCATCCCCGGTTTCGGTATTTTCGCCGGTATACCGGGAATGGGCATCCGGGGGGCTGCCCTGGCGACGGTTCTGGGAAGGGCTGCGGGGTGCGGATTTCTTATCCGTCATCTTGTGTCGTCGGGAATTCTTGAGCCGAGAGGTCTTTTCCCCTTTCATACGGATCTTCAGGTTGTTCGCAGTATTCTGAGGGTCGGCCTGCCTTCCATGCTGACCCGTTCACTCAACGCTCTGGGGATGGGACTGGTTTATGCCCTTGTGACTCCTTTCGGAATCGGTGCTACCGCGGCCTATACGGCGGGAATGGCCTTTCAGAGGCTTATTCTGATTCCCGCAAACGGTCTGTCCGGGGCGGCGGTGACCATGATAGGCCAGAACGGCGGAGCCGGGCAGAAACAGAGATCGGGCGAGGTCTACAGAAAGGCCCAGCTTCTTATCCTTCTTGTCATAGGCGCTCTGTCAGCCCTGATTTTCGCCTTTGCTCCTGTTCTGAGCCGGCTTCTGCTTCAGGATGAAGAGTCCCGAATGATTATGGTGCTGATGATCCGCCTTCTGTCGCCAGGTTATTTCTTTATGGCTTCGAGGATTATCACAGTGGGGAGTTTGAATGTCCTGGGTTTCTCCCTTGAAGGGATGAGCGTCAGTCTGATGCAGAAATTCATACTCACCTTTCCTCTGGCCTGGTTTTTATCCCGCCTCTTCGGTCTTGCCGGTCTCTGGAGCGGCCTGACCCTGGGACATGCTGCCGCCGCACTGGGCGGAATGGTAATTTTCATTTATTCTCTAAGACACAAGGAGATTCTTTTGTGAAGGGATATGTACAGGTCTACACGGGAAACGGAAAAGGCAAGACCACGGCGTCCCTGGGACTGACCCTCCGCGCCCTGGGTGCGGGGTATTCAGTCTATATTGGACAGTTTCTGAAAAACGGAGACTACAGTGAGATCAGAATGCTGGATCGCATGCAGAGTATTCTCAAAGACGGACAGATGCTGAAGGTGGAACAGTTCGGGGAGCCCCGTTTTATCAAACAGGAGCCCCGCCCCGAGGATCTCAGAGCGGCTGCCGCAGGCTGGGAATCTGTAAAAAGAGCTCTCAGAAGCGGTTGTTACGATCTTGTGATTGCCGAGGAGATCAATGTGGCCCTCAAGATGGGACTCGTGCCTCTGGAGGATGTTCTTAAAGAGATTAAGGACAAAGCCGAGGATGTGGAGCTTGTGTGTACGGGTCGCTACGCTCCGGAAGCTCTGCGGGAGGCCGCCGATCTTGTGAGTGAGATCACCGAAGAAAAGCACTATTATAAAACGGGCGTTCCCGCCAGAACCGGAATAGAGAAATAAGGGGAATCGGGAAATGAAGGATCTTGTTTTATGAAGGGGTTTATGATCGCCGGAACCCACAGCGGCTGCGGGAAAAGTACCGTCGCCATGGGACTCAATCGGCTACTCAGCCGCCGGGGGATGAAGGTGCAGCCCTGGAAGTGCGGTCCCGACTACATCGATCCCGGTTTTCACAGCGTCGCCGCCGGATATTGCTGCCGCAATCTGGATACCCGCCTGATGCCCC
The DNA here is from genome assembly GCA_963556075.3 of Oceanispirochaeta sp. Taxonomy (GTDB): domain Bacteria; phylum Spirochaetota; class Spirochaetia; order DSM-2461; family DSM-2461; genus Oceanispirochaeta. Next base: position 3,581,378 of record CAUVYB020000002.1, read on the forward strand.
TCCCGGCGGTGAACGAACTGTTTTTTCATCATGGCCGGCAGGCCGATCTCTCCCTGGTGGAAGGGGTTATGGGATTTTATGACGGCGATGGCGGTAGACGTGATGAAGGCAGCTCCTATCATCTGTCCCGTACCCTCAGGCTGCCCGTGTTTCTGGTTCTGGATGTCAGATCCATGGCTCAAAGTGCGGGAGCCCTGGCCTCAGGGTATCTTAACTACAAAAGCGATTCGACGGTAGCCGGTTTTATTCTCAACCGTACGGGATCGTCCCGGCATGAGGCCATGGTCCGGGATGCCGTGGAAGAGGCGACGGGACTGCCTGTGATAGGCTGTGTTCCCAGGCGGAAGGATATCGCCCTTCCCGAACGGCATCTGGGGCTTGTGCTGGCACAGGAGCAGAAAGAGAAGCTGACGGCTGTCCTGGACCGGATGGCCGATCTCCTGGAAGGCCATCTGGATATGGACCAGCTGTTGACTCTGGCAGAGCTGGAGGAGGGCGAAAAAACGGAGAGGGGCGGAGAGACTCTTTACGGAAGTCCGAGTCTTGTGAGGAGGGATGAAAAACCCCGCATCGCGGTGGCCCGGGACGAAGCCTTCGCTTTCTACTATCAGGATAATCTGGATCTTCTGAAAAGCCGGGGGGCGGAGCTGGTTGAATTCTCTCCCCTTACGGCGGAGCATCTTCCCGGGGGCTGCGATGCCCTCTACTTCGGAGGGGGCTATCCCGAGCGATTTGCCAGGACCCTGAGTGAAAACCGCTCATTGATAGAGGATCTGCGCAAAGCGGCCGTCCGGGGGATGCCTGTCTACGGGGAGTGCGGCGGATATATGTATCTGTCCGAAAGTCTGAGGGATGGAGACGGGAATCTCTGGCCCATGGCAGGACTTCTACCCGGAAAAATCACCATGACCTCCGGCCTGCGTGCTCTGGGGTATGGAGATGTGCGCTGGGAGAGGGATAGCTTTCTGGCCCCTGCGGGAACTGTGGTTCCGGGCCATCTTTTTCACTGGTCGGCCCTTGAAGAGTCTGTAGATGATGAGACTATATTTACGATGGACCGTCGGGATGATCTTTTGAGTGAAGGATTTATGAGAAAAAACGTCCTGGCCAGTTATGTCCATTTTCATTTTGCAAGCCGTCCCGAGTTGGCGGAGGCTTTTGTGGCAGCTGCGGCCGCCTATGCCGGAAGACCCTCGGGCCCTTCCGAATAAATCAACGAAGATCCCTTGAGCTTCGATAGAAAGAGGAGATGATATGATCAAAGACAGACAATATATCGAACCGGCGGAGATTTACCGTCGCAGTTTCGCCCTGATTAAAGAGGCTTTCGGAGATCGCTGGCCCGAGGGACCGGAACAGGAAATTATAAAGAGGATCGCCCATACGACAGCGGATGTGGATTTCGCCCTGACCTTTCAGATGAGTGATGATGCCCTGAAAAAAGGTGTGCAGGCTCTGCGCCGCGGAAAGGGAATCGTGACCGACGTCTCCATGGTCTCGGCCGGAATCCGCAAGGAGCCACTGGCGCGTTTGGGCTGCACATTGAGCTGTCTGCTCTATGATGAGGGTGTGGCCGCAGAGGCAAAGGAGAGGGGGACGACGAAAGCGGCCGTGGCCATAGGACGGGCCGCTCCCCTCTATGAGGGCGGTATCGTGTCCATCGGCAACGCTCCCACCGCGCTTTTTGAGCTCCTTGATCTGATCAGGGCCGGAAAGGCGGCCCCCGCGTTGATCGTCGGAGTTCCTGTAGGCTTTGTGGGAGCCGCCGAGTCCAAGCTGGAACTCATGGCATCGGGGGTGCCTTTTATCAGCAATCCTTCAAAAAGGGGAGGCAGCCCCATCGCCGCCACCATCGTAAACGGTCTGTGTACCCTTGCGGAGAAAGATGAGGTCTGATCAGATTCCGGAATACCGGAGGATTCTGGGAAAAGTGGAGGGTCTGCAGAGGGGCTTCACCTCGGGGACCTGCGCCCTGGCGGCGGCCAAGGGGGCCCTGCTTCTGCTGAAGGGGGATATTCCCGCAGGCAGCAGGGAAGCCGTGGTAGAGGTGACCATCGGAAAAGGTTTGACCCTGCCGCTGCCTGTAAAGGGACTCTCCCTGACATCCGCCGCCTCCGGGACGATTGGGCAGTGCGGAATTGTCAAGGACAGCGGTGATGATGAGGATGATACCAATGGAAAACTTTTCTGCGCTTCCGTAAGCTGGGAGAAGGAAGGAATGTTTATCATCGAGGGCGGACCCGGCATCGGCAGGGTCACCCGCGAAGGACTGCCTGTGAAGCCCGGCGAATGGGCCATCAATCCCGGCCCCCGCAGGATGATCAAAAAGAACCTGGTGCCCCTGCTGCCACCGGGCAGGGGGATCAGAATTACCCTGTCCGTACCCGAAGGAGAGGCACTGGCCCGGAAAACCTGGAATCCCAGAATCGGGATTGTAGGAGGGATCTCCATTATCGGTACTTCCGGCGTCATAGAGCCGCGCTCCGAAGCGGCCTACAAAGCATCCATCGCCCTGCTGATCAGGACCCGCAGGGCTGCCGGGGAAAAGGCCCTCTATCTGACACCGGGCTATGTGGGGGCCGGGTTTTATGCCTCAGCCATGGATCTTGAAGAGGAAGAGGTGATCCGCTTCGGCGATTATGCCGGTTTTTCTTTAAGCCACGGGGCCGCGAGGGGCTATGGGGAGCTCCATCTGGCCGCACATATCGGCAAGATGGCCAAGATTGCCGCAGGGCTTTTCAATACCCACTGCAAGACGGGAGATGCCCGGCTTGAGACCGTGGCCGCCCTGGCCGGGGCCGCCGGAGCCTCTTCCGGACTGATACAAAGGCTGCTTCAGCTCAAGATGGCAGAAGAAGCCGTCGCTCTGATTGATGAGGCCGGTCTAAAGGAGTCCTACAATCTGATGGCCGTCCGGACGGCCGAAAGAATAAGGGCCCTCTGGCGGAAGGACTACGATCAAATCCCCGAATTGCATCTCTATGTTCTTGATCTGAAAGGACGGCAGCTGAACAGCATGACAAGGAGTCTTGAAGAGTGATCTATCTTGTAGGAATGGGCCCGGGGAGCCGGGATTATCTGAGCCCTCTGGCCGAAAAAACCATAGCCGGAGCCGACAGGGTCTACGGATTCAGAAAACATAAGGAACTGCTGGGAATAGAAGAGGAGCGTTGGGAGTCCATAGCGGGCTGTCTGGACGGATTGCCGGAAAAACTGGCGGCCCTTGATAACGGGGGAACAATGAAACTGGCCGTTCTGGTTTCCGGGGATCCCCAGGTTTTCAGTTTAAGCCGCCGTTTCTTTGCGGTTCTCCCCAGGGAGCGTCTTCATGTTATTCCGGGCATCGGCAGCTCCCAGATCCTGGGCTGTGCCCTGGGATTGCAGAGTCCTCTGCCCGACAGGGTCTCCCTCCATGGTCATGCTATAGGGAATCTGCTTCCCTTCCTCTATGCGGGGGAAGGCATTTTTATCTATACCGACGGAGAGAACAATCCCCGGGCCCTGGCGGCCTATATGGATGAAAAAGGTTTTCCCCTCTGGAGAATCGTTGTAGGAACCCAGCTGGGGACGGAGGATCAGAGGATAGAAGAGTATACCGTCGCATCCCTTTTGCATGAGTCTGAAAACAGGGACTGGGGACTGAATCTTGTCTATGCAGAGCCTCCGGCCGAGGATGCGGCATCGACGGGTCGACTCTACGGGATCGGAATCGGGCCGGGAGATCCCGAACTTATTACAGTGAAGGCCCTGCGCATCATAAAAAAATCCGATATTATTCTGACACCCCGGGCAGATATTAAAAAAAGCTCTCTGGCCGGAACTATTCTGGAACAGATAGCCGGGCCCGATCTTCCCTGCAGGGAGATCTGCTATCCCGTGGTCAAGGATAAGGCCGCGGTTGCTGATCACTGGGAGGGGATAGCGGCGGAGTGTGCAGACATGCTGAAAGAGGGAAAAAGGGTCTGCTTCATCACCCTGGGAGATCCCTCTCTCTATTCTACCTTTTTCTATCTGCTCACGGCCCTGCTGCAGCAGATGCCGGAGGCTCCCTGGGAGATTATTCCGGGGATCAGCAGCATACAGCTGGCGTCCTCCCGCCTGGGACAGCCCCTGGCACTGGGGAAGGAGAGCTGCGCCATTGTTCCCTGTCCCGACGATATGGAGACCCTTGTCCCCCTGATGGAGAGCCATGAAACCCTGATCCTGATGAAGCTGGGAAAAAGACTCCCTGAGCTGAGAGCCTTTCTGAAGGAGCGTAAACTGGAAGAGAGTGCGGCGTTTATCAGCCGGGCCGGAATGGCCGAGGAGTACAGGGCTTTAAGTTTTACAGAGCTGGATCTCAAGGCGGAAGGCGCTCTTTCCGTCGTTATGATTCATAAGAGGAGAGATATATGAAAGTCATCTTTATCGGTGCAGGACCGGGAGATCCCGAGCTGATCACCGTCAAGGGAAGCCGGGTTCTGGAGTCGGCGGATATTATCATCTATGCGGGATCTCTGGTTTCTCCTGAGATCCTCAGCTGGTGCTGCGGGAATCCCGTGGTGATGGATTCGGCGGGCATGGATCTGGAGGAGGTCTGCGCCGTCTACGAGGAGAACCGGGAGAAGAAAGGGGTCATCGCCAGGGTCCATACGGGGGATCCTTCTCTTTACGGCGCCATTCAGGAACAGATGGATTTCCTCCGTTCGAAGCACATCCCCTTTGAGATTATCCCCGGAGTCAGTTCTTTTCAGGCCGCCGCAGCGGCACTGGAACAGGAGTACACTCTGCCCGGGGTCAGTCAGTCCCTGATCATCACCAGAGCGGCGGGTCGGACCCCCGTTCCCGAGAAGGAAAATCTTAAGATACTCGCTCAGGCAGGGACCACCATGGTGCTCTTCCTGAGTATTTCACTGATAGACAGGGCCGTCAGGGATCTTATGGATTCCTATAGGGCCGATACACCTGCCGCTGTAGTCTACAGAGCCTCCTGGCCGGATCAGAAGATCATCAGGGGTACCCTTGACTCCCTCCCTGCTATGGTAAAGGAAGCCGGAATCACTCGGCAGGCCCTGATCATCATCGGAGACGTGATGAAGGGGGAATATGAACTCTCCAAGCTCTATGATCCCTCCTTTTCCCACGGCTGGAGAAAGGGAAGGAAAGACAAGAGCCCAGTTTCCGACGATGCCGTGGAGGCCTCTTCTTGAAAACAGCCGTTATTGCGGTGACCGACAGCAGCGAAGCCACCGCCCGGCGTCTGGCTCCCGCACTGGGCGCCGATGTCTATCGACCTGAGAAGGGAGAACTCCGTACTCTTGTGAGGGATATCTTTCATAACTATGAAGGGCTTGTCTTTATCATGGCCTCGGGGATTGTGGTCAGGATGATTGCCGGGCTGATTACAGACAAGTATCACGATCCCGCCGTTGTGACCGTGGACGACGCCTGCCGCTATGCCATAAGCACCCTTTCCGGGCATGAGGGGGGCGCCAACGATCTGACATGGAAAGTGGCGGCTCTGCTGGGAGCCGAACCCGTGATCACAACCGCTTCGGATACCAATCGCCGTATCGTCATGGGAATAGGCTGCCGGAAGGATATTGCCGAGGAGGATGTCATGGCCGTGGTTCGGGACGTTCTGGAGGAAAATCAGCTAGAAGTCTCTGATATCCGATGTGCCGTTTCGGCCGAGATAAAAAGGGAGGAAGCCGGTCTTCTCAGGGCCATGGAAAGCCTTGGAATTCCCCTTGTCTTCCAGCCTCTGGAACGGCTTAAGACGGCGGTGTTTCCCGAGCTCAGCCCTTCGGATGCGGCGATGCGTCACTTCGGGATTCCCGGTGTGAGCGAACCCTGCGCCCTTTTGACCGCAAGGCGGGGCAGGTTGATTATGAAAAAAAGAAAGAGCCGGGGCATAACAGTCGCTCTGGCGGAGGAAAATCTGTGAGTGTGGAAGGAAAAACAAGCCAGGGAAGCCTGATCGTCGTCGGTACCGGTCCCGGAGCGGAGGATCTGCTGGCTCCTGCGGCCAGGAAGGCTCTGTGCAATGCCGACACGGTGATCGGTTACAAAACCTATGTGGATCTGATCCGGCCGGTTCTGAGTGCCGACTGTGATGTCCAGGCCTACGGGATGCGTCAGGAGGTGGAGAGGAGCCGTCAGGCCATCGAAACAGCCCGAAGCGGAAAGAAGGTCTGTATCGTCTCCGGGGGGGATGCGGGAGTCTACAGCATCGCCGGCCCCGTGTTCGAGCTTCTCGAAGACAAGGATATGGAGACTCTGGATATCAGCGTCATTCCCGGTATCACCTCTGCTCTTTCCAGCGCCGCTCTGCTGGGGGCTCCCCTGATTCATGACTTTGTCCTTATCTCTTTGAGTGATCTGCTCACACCAGGTGAGCTGATCGAACGCCGTCTGACTCTGGCTGCGGAAGGAGATTTTGTTGCGGTACTCTACAATCCGGCCAGTAAAAAGAGAACAACCCTGATCGAAAGCGCCCGGGAGATCTTTCTCGAACAGAGAGAGCGGGACACTCCGGTGGGAATTGTCCGCCACGGTTTCCGGAATGATCAGGATGTTGTAGTTACCACTCTGGAAGAGATGATGATGCATACCATCGATATGAATACCACCGTGGTCATCGGCAACAGCCGTAGCTACAGAAAGGGGAATTTCATGGTGACTCCCAGAGGCTACGCTCTTTAAATCTTTCCTCCCGCATCAGTCGAGAAAAAGATTTTCATCATAGTCCGTTGCAGCGGGAGCCGGAGGGGCAGGCTCTGTGCTTTGCCTCTTCAGCAGAGCCTCTTCGTAGACTCCGATGTAGGAACAGGCGGACTCAGTCCAGGAAAAGTCCTCTCTCATTCCCCTTATGCGCATATGGCGGATTGTCTCTCTGCTGTTTTCCCAGCACTCCACGGCCCGGTTCAGGGCCCCCCGGAAGCTGAGAGCATCGGCATTGTTAAAAACGAAACCGGTCGCCCTGTTCTCCCCCTCGTCCATGGGATCCCGCACCGAATCCGCCAGGCCACCGGTTCGTCTGACTATGGGCAGAGTGCCGTATTTCAGGCTGTAGAGCTGGTTAAGACCGCAGGGTTCATAGCGGCTGGGCATCATAAAAAAATCAGCCCCCGCCTCTATAAGATGAGACAGCTCCTCATTGTATGTTATTTTCACTGCCAGGTTGGGCAGCTCTTTTGAAAGCCGTGTCAGTTCCTGTTCACACCAGGGTTCACCGGTCCCGAGAATAACGGCCTGTACCTTCTTTTCCCGGCAGAAATCTTCAAGGATTCCATAGCCGGGTCGGCAGAGCTCCTCGATTCCCTTCTGAGAGACAAGACGTGTGATCATGGCGAAAAGAGGCGTCTCCTCTTCCTCCGGGAGCCCCATGCGGGTTTGAAGCCTTCTCTTGCAGGCCTTCTTGCCTGACAGATCAAAGTAGCTGTAGTTATCCGGTGCGATCAAGGGGTCGCTTTCAGGGTTCCAGCTTGTGTAGTCCACGCCGTTGAGGATGCCCCGAAGGCTGTCCCGGCGATGATTCAAAGACTGATCAAGCCCTTCTCCATAGCTTAACGTACGAATCTCCCGGGCGTAGTTGGGAGATACGGTCGTGATCATATCGTTGTTTTCTATTCCTGTTTTCAGGAAGTTCATATAACCGTCTTTGAGCATGTGGTAGTCATGGAGGGCGGATACATCCATACCCATCCAGGGAAGATCTGTTCTGCCATAGGTTCCCTGATAACCCATATTATGGATGGAAAAAACCGTTGCACAGTCAGGGAAATCTTTCTCCTGTCTGAGATAGAGACAGGCCGTAGCCGTAGGCCAGTCATGGGTATGAAGGATCTCCGGATACCATTCCAGAGAACGGCACAGTTCCACAAAACTGTGGGAAAGAAGGGTATAGCGATGGGCATTATCGGGGTAGGACGAAGCCGGAGTCGGCCCGTATATCCCTTTGCGGTTGAAATACTTATCGCTTTCTAAAAAGTAGACGGGAACCTCTCCGAACCGGCCTTCCCAGAACGCGGCATCCTCATGACGGTGGATCATATCAATACTGACTGAATCCAGTCTCTTCAGATTGTCCTTCGGGATCATATCGTAGAGGGGGAGGAGGATCCTGACATCGTGTCCCCGGGTATGGAGGGCGGAAGAGAGGGCGCTGACCATATCCGCAAGCCCTCCCGATTTGGCAAAGGGAACGGTCTCACTGGTTAGCATCAGTATCTTCATAGAGGCTCCTTATCGCTGCCGGGGCTCCTCCGGAGCCCCGTTAGATTCTCCGGATGGGGCCGAGGGCCTGTTCCCGGCAATTGTATCACGGCTCAAGATCTATGGGCAGGCTCCCCCCGGGAGAGAAATCTCCCCTTATGGCTCCCAGTCCGGCCTGGTAGCTTTCATTTCCAGTTCCGTATACGGCCACCGCATCCTTAACCCAGGGAAGCTCGTTCACATAGATGGGGGTAAGGGAGGAAAGGATGATGATCTTATCTTTCAGGGAAGACAGCTCCTTCAAAATCATAAGATCCTGATAGCGGGAAAGGCTGAAAATGATATGATCGTAGCGGGGAGCCAGGTCAAGGATGCGTCTGACCACATCGTTCCTTGCCGCTCTGTCCGGCGCATAGGGGATTTTAAGACTGTCTGAGGCAAACATGGCCTCTCCCGTTCTGCGGAATCCTGAATAAAGCCCGGCGCAGAGAATCCTCTTTTCCAATCCCACGGGGATGGCGCTGCTTCTGATAAGGGTCGTGCTGCGTGCCGCCTGAGCAAAGAAGAACGACTCGCTGTCATCCCCCTCCATATCGGCGGCTATGTTTTCGATGGACGGGATAAAGGGAACATGATCGGGCCGTCTCAGATAGTCCGCCTTTATGGTCAGAACTCTGTGAGCCGCCTCTCTGACGGCATCGCGGAATCCGGAATCCCGTTCCATAAGAGAACTGAGATGCTCCCATATCTGCTGATGAATCCTTGGATTCCTGCTGACCAGAAGGAAATCGCTCCCTGCCCGAAGGGCCTGTTCGCAGACCTCCGGCATGGACAGTCCGCCCGCCTGACTCCCTCCCATCACAAGATCGTCTGTAATGATAAGACCTTTGTAGTTCAGCTCATTTCTGAGTATCTCTTTCAGAAAGAAAGGGTTCAGTGTCGCAGGAACCATATCCCCGCTTATCTCAGGGAAGGCCAGATGCCCGGCCATAACGGCTGGAAGTCCCTCCCGGATCATCATTTTGTAGGGAACAAGATCATGGCTCTCCCAGAACGTCCTGTCCGACGGAATGACCGGCAGGGTGCCGTGAGAGTCCTTGTCCGCATTGCCATGTCCCGGGTAGTGCTTGGCAGTACTGATGACACCGGCCTTCTCCTGTCCCTTGAAAAAGGCCGTTCCCAGAACACCTGTCTGTACGGGATCCTGACTGAACGCCCGGGGACCGATAACGTCGGCAAGAGGATTCAGATATACGTCCACGTCGGGGGCAAAGTTCATATTGATGCCCAGCCGGCGCAGTTCCATCCCGATGTAGTACCCTGTCATATAGGAGTCGTAGGGCTGGCCGGACGCACCCAGAGAGAGGTTGCCCGGGGTGATGGATGTTTCGCCCTTGATATGGCGTACCCATCCCCCTTCCTGATCGGTAGCGATAATAAGGGGGATGGCCAGTGGATTTTCAAGAGCCGCCTGCTGCATAGTCCCGACAGCCCCGGCCAGGACTTTCAGATCGTTGGCATTCCATCCGAAGATCTTTACCCCCCCGATCCCCTTGTCCCGTATCCATTCCAGGATTTCATCGGAGGCGACTTCTCCCATGTAGCCGAGCATCATAACCTGGCCCAGGGCTTCATTGTCACTCATTTCATCAAGCAGGGAGGATGCCAGCTCGTCCGGCGGAAGTTCATCGTTAAAATCTATGGCATAAACTGTTATGGTCAGCGCCGACAGAAGCAGCGCCGACAGGAAGCGGAATAAAGTCACATAATATCCTAAAGCGGCGGGGCTCCGACGGGATCCCCGCAGATTTTACACTAAAGGCTAAATATAGGCTTCTCCCTTGAGGTCGTCAATATAGGCGGAAGCGCTGTGGGCGGCAATGGCACCGTCGGCTGCTGCGGTAATCAGCTGACGGAAGGGGGTATTCCTTACATCCCCCACCGCAAAGAGTCCCCTGACAGAAGACTGCATATGCTCATCGGTAATGATGTAACCCGCCTCATCGCTTTCCGCGTCCGGAGCCAGCTGAGTCTGTGGAATGGAACCGACGAAAACAAACATGGCGTCAAACTCTTCTTCGTACTCTTCACCCGTATCGGTCCTTGTCAGGATAATACGATCCATTTTGGTCTCGTTTCCCTTCACCTCTTTAACGGTCGTGTTGAAACGGACTTCAATATTTTCATTGTTCAATACCTTGTCGGCCACGGCCTTCTGAGCACGGAAGCGGTCTCTGCGGTGAACCATAACAACCTGGTCTGTCAGTTTGGAAAGATAGACAGCCTCATCGCAGGCCGCGTCTCCTCCGCCCACAACCAGCATTTTTTTGTTTTTGAAGAAGGGGCCGTCGCAGGTCGCGCAGTAGGATACGCCCCGTCCTCCGAATTCTTCCTCACCGGGAACCTCAAGGTGTCTGTGCTTGGCCCCGGTGGCCAGAACCACGGTCTTGGCGTTTATGGTCTCTTTCGAGGTTTCTATGACAAAAGTATCTCCCTCTTTCCTGAGGCTTTTTACAGATGCGGTCATAAATTCGGCGCCGAAATTCTGAGCCTGTTTGTGCATGTCCATGGAAAACTGAAAACCGTTGACCGGCTCGGGGAATCCTGGGTAGTTTTCCAGATCGGATATAAGAAGGGCCTGTCCTCCGGGAGCCATCTCTTCAATTACCAGTGTATCAAGGTTTGAGCGGGCACCATACTGAGCGGCTGTCAATCCTGCGGCACCGGCCCCGATAACGACCATATCTTTTTCCATATCCAAAAACTCCTTAACGAAATAATGTACAAATCCTATATATGGATTGAATATAATAAAGCTGATAAGGAAAATCAATCACTATCTTTATCTCCCGGCTAAGGAAGAGCTTGATCTCTTTCTCCTCTTCGATAGAATAGTAAATGATGTTGGCGAATAATGCAGGAGCCTTTTTCCGGATTTCTCTCTTTTTTATCTTCAGTGTGACTATGAGCGTCAGTTCTGTGTCCGGAATTGTAAACGTTCCTTTTTCCACAGATCTTCCCTATGGCGAATACGCCCTGATTGAGGAACCCATGACTCCTGAAGAGCTGACAGATCTGTTTCTGACCGCTTCGGGGGTAAGCCCCGGCAGAATGGAGGGCTACAGGGAAAAGATCCGGGGGCTTCTGAAGGAGTCTGAATCGGTAGAAGGCGCCGAAGAACTGCTCCATTTTATGCATAACCGGCTGCTGACGCGCTACAACACACTGCAGACCCGTCTGGACCAGCTTCTGGACAAAGGGACGTACAACTGCGTCTCTTCTGCGGTCTTTTATATGATTCTGACCCGCTATCACGGCATAGAAGTCCGGGGAATACAGACACGGGATCATGCCTTCTGCATCATTCCCGGCGGGGACAGAGGATCAGATATTGATGTGGAAACCACAAGCGAATGGGGGTTCAATCCGGGTGAGAAGAAAGAGTTTTCATCCAGCTTTACCAACCGAACAGGATTTGTCTATGTTCCTCCCGGAAATTACCGTGAAAGGCGACCTATGGGCGACAGGGATATGGCCGGATTGATACTGCAGAACCGCATCGTAGAGCTTCAAAGGGGCAACCGACATCCCGAAGCCCTGCCGCTGGGGGCTGACCGTTTTGTGCTGACCGGTTCTGATCAGGCACGGATGGACTACTACGACACCATTCAGAATGCCGCCGCCTTTTACAACGGGAAACAGAGATACAACGATGCCGTGGACATTCTGGATAGGGCGGAAGAGGGGCTGGGAGAGCTTCCCGACTTTCTCTTTGACACCCGCAGCCAGATTCTTTATAACGCCTGTGCGGGTTTTCTGAACAGAAACGATATTGAAGAGGCGCAGAACGTCCTGAAGCTGAGATCAGGCTCCTTTACAGATCAGGAGAGAGAGTTGCTCAATCAGCAGATCCGGATCCGTGACCTCGAGATTCGCGGGAAGGAAGAATTTTCAGATAATTTGATTCAGGAGATCCGGAGCGCGGCGGATGACAAAGTGATCACAGAAGCCAGGGCGGCCTCCCTGGCCGCTTTTCACTACAGCCGGGAGGCTGAAAAGTTGACACGAAACAAGGAGTACCGCCGGGCGTATGAGTTTCTGAGCGCCGTTCCCTCCTGGCTGAGCCGGGACCGGGAGTATCGGCGCATCCTCGCCATGGTGGAGGAGAACTGGGCCATAGACTATCACAACCGCATCGTCACACTTTACAATAAACAGGACAAAGCAGGGGCCCGCCGTCTTCTGGAAGAGGCTCTGCTGAATCTTCCCGAGAGCCGTATCCTCAAAGAGGACAAGGGCCGACTCGGTTTTTAAAAATAATTATTAAAAGCTCTAATACACCCGCTCCCTTATTCCGAAAATTGTAGGGAAGGAGTGTCTGCACTATGCCGTCAGCGGAAAACACCTCCCGGTTACTGGATGTTCTGAACCGGGAACTGAAGCTTCTGGAAGAGTACAACAAGGGCTGTGAAACCCTGCACCAAGAACTGGTCGGACGGAACTGGAACGGCCTGGAAAGCACGCTGAATCATCTGCGCGGCAACGCCGCAGAGCTAGAGGAGCGTGACCGGGAGCGTGAAGAGCTGATCAGAGTTCTGAAGAAGGACGTTCAGCTTCAGGAGGAAGCCTCCTTCCGGATGCTGCTGACAAGGCTGGAACCGGAAGTCGGAGCTGAGATCGGTGTATTGAAGAGCAGGATACGGCATGCGGTAAACATCCTTCAGGTCCGGCTCAAAGGGATAGGACGGTATTCCGAGAATCAGACCGGAATATTGCGGGATATGCTGGGCGAATTTATGCCCGAGAAGAAAGGTAAGATCTATAACAGCAGCGGAGTAAAGTCTCCCGGTGAGAACAGACCGCTTCTGATCAACCATCGCCTGTAGGCAAAGGATTGTATTATGGGATCCACATTCAGCGGAATAGAATTGGGAAAAAGAGGGCTTCAGGCTCATACTCAGGGCCTGCAGACCATAGGACACAACATCAGTAACGCTTCAACCGAAGGCTACAGCCGTCAGAGAGTCCGTCTCTCGGCTACAGATCCCATCTATATGCCCCAGCTGAACCGCGAGGAGAGGCCGGGACAGATCGGGCAGGGTGTGGATGTGACCGCGGTGGAACGGATCCGTGACACTCTTCTGGAGAACCGTGTCATTGCCCAGGGGGATGACACCGGATACTGGGACACCCGGGACAACTACCTGCTTATGGTAGAGCAGATCTACAACGAGCCCTACGACACGTCCGTCAGAACCCTGATGGACAAATTCTGGGACGGCTGGCAGGAATTGTCGGTTCACCCCGAAGAGATACCGGCCCGGCAGGCTGTTCTCAAGAGGGGCGAGGCCCTGATAGACGGCATCAACAACCGCTATACCCGGCTGAAAGAGACCCGTACCATGATCAATGACGATCTGGCCGTCTCTGTCGGTGAGGTGAACAGCATCCTTAACGATATTGCCCGTTTAAATCTTCAGATCGAGAAATCTGAGGCCCTGGGAGACAATCCCAACGACCTGCTGGACAGCAGGGATCTTCTGGTGGAAAAGCTGTCGGGCTATATGAATATCACCGTGGATAACCGCGACCCCGACGAGTTTCTGATTCACACCCAGGGAATGCATCTTATTCAGGGCAAGCAGGTTCATCTTCTGGATACTCAGCCCAATCCTCTGAACGAAAGTTATCTGGATGTCACCTGGGCGGATAACGGACGACAGGTGGATTTGAGGAACGGAAAACTTGCCGCTCTTGTTGAACTGCGGGATGACGATGTGCGCGGTGAGATACAAAAGCTTGATATGATGACCGTGAACTTCACCGATATGGTGAACGATGTTCATAAAAATGCCTATGCCGCCAACGGGAGTACGGGACTGGAATTTTTTACCGAGTATCCCTTCGTCAACAACGTGGCGGGAAACTATGACAGAAGCGGCGACGGGGAGTTCGATTCCAGTTATGTTTTCCGCCTGACGGGAAACAATGTACTGGACACGGAGCAGCAGACCGGTCTGGAGGGAACAATCGCCCTGAGCGGCCCGTCAGGAAATGTTGAAGTAAACTATTATCCCACAGACCGGGTTCAGGACATTGTGGACAGAATCAATAACTCTGGCGCCGAAGTAAAAGCTCTTATCGGCAGAGACGGACGTCTCCAGCTGAAGGCTACGGCTGCCGAAGATATCAATAATCCTGACTTCGTTATCCGTCATGTCGAGGATTCCGGTCTCTTCCTGAGCGGATATACCGGGCTTCTGGGCGGCAGCGGAGCGGACGGTGCCTATGACTGGGGTACGGCCGATGCGGTCCTGGGACTGGAAGGAGAGGAGTACGCCGTAGCTCCCTTAAGCCATCCTGCAGGGTGGATAGGGGTGAATGACGCCCTTGAGACAGATCCCGCATCTATTGCATCGGGATTCGGACGTGACGGCCGGGCCGGACTTCCGGGAGACGGTTCGGCCGCCCTTGAGATTGCGACTCTGAGAAACAAGTCCGTGATGGTGGGACCGGAAAATACCTTCGACGATTATTTTGCAGAGGCCGTCGCCTCTATCGGACTGAAAGGGGAAGTGGCTCAGCAGGCGAATGAATCACAGCAGCTGGTGATGAAGGACCTTAAGGATTTTCAGCAGTCCATCAGTGGAGTCAATATCGATGAAGAGTTTGCAGAGATGATCAAGTTTCAGCACGGCTATAATGCCACCGCCCGTTTTGTAAACGAGATCAACCAGATGCTGGATACCATTATCAACAGGATGGGAGTGTAGTAGATGAGACGTGTCAGTACAAACATGCCGAATACGGACATGCAGTATCAGATGAGGCTGCGTGATTCCAAAATGAACGAGATGCAGTCTGGCATTGGCAGCAGCAGAAGGCTGAACAATCTGAGGGACGACCCTATTGCCGCCGCACATTCCACCCGCTACAGCTCTCATATCACCCATCTGGAGCGCTATGCCTCCAACATCGGAACAGCCAGGGGAGAGTACTCTCTGGCCGAAACCGCCATGGATCAGTCGGTCCAGGTTGTTCAGCGGCTCAGAGAACTTGCGGTTCAGGGCAGCAACGGAACCTACAGCGCCGACGATTTGAAATACATGGCCACCGAGACCAACGAGCTTCTTTCCGAGCTGATGACCATGGGGAATACAAGAAGTGCCGACGGCAGAGCCCTTTTCGGTGGTAACGATACCCTGGGGGAGCCGTTTATCGGCATGAAAGGCCGTGTGAAAGGTATAGAGGGCGCCGCCATTACTGAGGTGAAGTATTCCGGGAATATTGTTGAGAACCAGACGGAAATCTCCGAAGGAACCAGAATCGATCTGAATTTTGCAGGGAACAAGGTCTTCTGGGCTGATAATCAGCAGATATTCGCCCGCCGGGATGTTCTGGACTATGTGGCCACGGAAGACGGCACTTTCAGCATCGACGGACAGGACATCAGGGTGAAAGCCGGTGACAATATCCATGGTATCATCTCAAAAATCAACGACAGCGATCTGGCTGTGAAAGCTTCCCTGGATCCCGTGACCAACAGCATGACTCTTGAGTCTACGGTACCCCATCAAATCTGGATGGACGAATCCCCGGACAGTACCATCCTCAAGGATATAGGACTGCTCGCCGCCACAGGAAGCCGGCCTCCCGAAAACCTTCATGCCGATGTCGTTGTAGGCGGAGGCTCTCTTTTCGATACGGTTATCGCCCTGAGAGACAGTCTGCTCTCCGGCGATCAGGAGGCCGTAGGCGGTCGTATACTGGCGGGCCTGGATAAGTCGCTGGGAAACCTGTTGAATAATATGTCTGATCTGGGTGCCCGAAGCGAACGACTCGATCACAGCTTCGCCAGGATCGATAACGAGAAAATGAATGTGCTTGCCATGAACTCAAAAATCACAGATATTGATATGACCGAAGCCATTACCAATCTCAAAATGGTTGAATATACCCAGAAAGCCGCCTATTCGTCGGCTTCAAAAATTCTTCAATCCAGTCTTATGGACTTTCTGAGGTAGAGATGCAGATAAAAACAAAAGCCTACGGTCTTGTGGAGATCGATGAAAGACAACTCCTCCGTTTTCCCAGCGGACTGTTCGGGTTTGAAACCCTGAGCGATTTCGCCCTTCTGGATGCGGCCCAGCAGCCCTTCTACTGGCTGCAGTCGGTGGATGTGGAACAGGTTGCCTTCGTGCTGATAAAACCGACCATTTTCAGGCCCGATTACAAGCCGGCGGTAACAAAACAGGATCTTGAGGAACTGGGACTTGAAAATACGGAGGGTGAGGAGTCGCTGGTCTTCAGCATCGTCACCTTTGTGGAAAACGAGACCATGACGGCGAATCTGCAGGGCCCTGTGATCATAAATCGAAACAGCAGGACAGGGCGACAGTGCATCTCTACCGATTCAAGATGGCAGACCCGTCACAATATTGCCGAAGAAATGGCCGGTGAAAGGAAAGACTCATGCTGATTCTCTCAAGGAAAAAAGATGAAAGCATCGTAATCGGCGATAACATCACCATATCCGTAGTGGATATCAAAGGCGACCAGGTCAAGCTGGGAATTAGCGCCCCCGGTGATGTAAAGGTTTTCCGTCAGGAAGTATATAAGGCCATACAGGAAGAGAACAGGGCTGCCGCCGCCGTAAGTTCCATTCCCGATAATCTTCCTCTGGATAAGCTATTTAAGAAGAAAGACTGACCGGTCTTCGTGTTTGCCATGTGAATCAGCCGGTTTTCAGTCGCTGTTTGAACTGAAAATCCTGTCAAAACTTTCATGTAACTCTAGAAACAGATCGAGTATGGAGGGGTCGAAATGGGTCTCCCTTCCTCTGGCCATGATTTCAACGGAGCGTTCATGACTGAAGGCTTCCTTGTAGCTTCTTTTTGACCGCAGCGCATCGTATACATCGGCTACACAGACAATCCTGGCCGATAGTGGAATCATCTCGGCAAATATCCCGTAGGGATATCCGCTGCCGTCCCACTTTTCATGATGCGAACGGGCAATCTCCATGGCCATGGTTTTCGGATAGGTGCTGAGAATATAGGCGCCGTTTTTTGTGTGCTCGTTCATGATTTCCCGTTCCCAGTCGTCCAGAGGGCCGGTTTTATTTAAAATATCATCGGGAGTGCCGATCTTTCCCACATCATGCATGGCCGCCAGAAAACCGATGTCACTGATAAAATGATCATCAATTTCCTTGAAACCGCTTCTGCCTTTCAGATTCTCGGCCAGAAACCGGGAGTAGTAGTTCACCCGTTCGATATGATAACCCGTATCGTTATCCTTCATTTTAGAAGCCTCCAGAAGACTCAGGAAGGTGTTCTGAAGGAGCTCTCTGTATTCCGGAGTGATAATGTCCCACTGTACTTTGTAGGATTCGGGGAGCTCTAGTTCATCGTATGTCAGGGGCTGGATCATGGCACGCAGAAAGCTGTCCGAACCGGATTCTCCGGCAGGCTGCATTCTGCCTCGCCAGCTGTATGAATGATCAGGATCCTGCAGATCCTTTACAAGCACTTCCGTAAGATTGCGGTCGCTTCCCGTGCGGAAAATTTCGGGAAGAAAACGGTTTAGAGGACTGTAGCCGCTGATAAGGCTTTTCAGAAACTCGGGGTTCACCCATTTTATCTGAAGATTCAGGTCGCAGAGGCAGGTGGGGATGGGGCTGTTTTTCATTCTTTTGATCCACAATCGAATCACCTGATCATCGAGAACAGGTCTGTCCCGGCTGATTTTATCACGGAACAGGGACCAGGGATAATAAGGCAGCTCTTCATCAAGATCTTCCAGTTCCTCAACATCATCGAGAAACTCTATAACATCATCCGCTTCATCATTTTCATGAAGAGACGGCATATCCCTGTAATCAAACAATCCGGTTTTGGGAAATATGCCGTCCTTATTCATCTCTTTTCTCCGTACAGAGCTATTTCAGCCTCACTCTGTCTGAGGTACAGGGGACCGTAGTCATCGGGAAGGGGACCTTCCTTTTGAAAGCGGCTGAGACCCAGCGTGAGAAGCTGACGCGCCCGTCCGCTTCTTCCGTTGCCGTCTATACAAATTCCTTCACGGTATTCTTTATTAATCATACCACAATCAGGGCCGGTAAACAAAATCGTGCTGTAATCTTTTACAAGTTCGAATATCTCGTCCTCAGTCAGATCCCGGGCGGGAGAGACCTGCTTTCCCCTGTCGTAAACAGCGCTGAAAAACCTCTTCTTACGTGCATCAAGTACGGGTACCACTGCCCCGGGGAAATAGTCATAACCTGCCGCCAGATAGTCCGTTGTCACAACAGCACTGTGGGGAATCCCCAGACCGAAGGCCAGCCCTTTTATGGTGGACATTCCGATTCTGAGGCCTGTAAAGGAGCCGGGCCCCTCGGAACAGACCAGGAGTTCCAGTTCTTCCCGTTTCATATCCGCCTGCTCCAGAAGAGAAATGATGGTGTTCATCAGGGTTTCGGAGTGTTTCAGACCGTCGTCTATGGTCTGCTCAAACCAGGAGTCCTCTTTTTTGAGGGCCAGACTCATCATCGAAGAAGCCGTGTCCACGGCCAGAATGTTTCTCATAGATCTATCCCTTCCAGTATGATTTTCCGATCCCCGTTTTCCATGATGCGGATGGTAACGGATTTACAGTCGTCCGGCAGATATTCGGAAATCCTTTCACTCCACTCTATCAGGCTGACCCCGCGGCCGAAGATAAGATCGTCCACCCCCAGCATTTCGAATTCCTCTATACCCTCTATACGGTACATGTCCATGTGATAAAGAGGCAGTGTGCCTTCATACTCCGAGACAATGGTGTAGGTGGGGCTGGTGACGTCCTCTTTGATTCCCAGTGCCAGAGCCACTCCCTTGGTCAGCGCTGTTTTACCGGCTCCCAGGTCGCCGTGAAGAGCGACTATATCACCTGCTTTGAGCTTTTGTCCTATCTTCTCTCCCCATTTAAGAGTTTCTTTGAAGCTCTTACTTGTCAGTTCTTTCATTCAGGACAGTCCGGCACGGTCTATGCTTAGGATTTCCTGTTTGAGAGACTTCATGATAGGGACGATAGGGTAGTCTATCTGATCCAGGATTTGAAGCATAATGTCCCGTTCTCCCGTTGGTTTTATCTCAACGGTGGATTCGAAACGGACGGATGCTCTCTTGTCTCCCACCAGGGAAAAACTAGCTCGTCCTGAGTATTCATTTCTGTAGTAGATCAGGGTGTCTTTCTTGCTGATCTCATCCATGCCAAGGAATTTCATCAAATCTATCCATCCGGAAATAATTATAGTTTATTACATCTGATAATGCCGAGACTTCCCGGTCAGTCAAAATCATAGACATATTCATTGATTCTGTTCAGGTTCTTGCTCGACGCTCTGGTAAACATAACATGCATTGAGCTGTAGAGACGACCCTGGCTGCGGATATCCACGATCTTGCCGAAGGTCACCACAGGGTTGCCCCGTTCGGGTTCGAAGTTCAGGCGTATCAGTTCTCCCTTGTTCAAAGGGCTGGTGGTCTGCAGGGAGCACCCTCCGGCGGAAAGATCGATCAGCGTGCCCATACGGCCCTTGTTTTTGACAACCACAGCCTCTTTCCTTTCACGTTTACCGCTGCCGGTGATCTGTATCTTGACCGGAAAGAAATAGCAGGGCCTTTTGATGGTCTTTCGGCGGAATTTGCGCTGATAGGATCGGGTAATCTTGTTGGAGTGCTGGAGAAATACGCTTGTTATGCCTTTTACGGAGTTGTATCCCAGGACCTTGGATGTCAGGCTGTACTCTTCTCCGTCCTCTCCCCATATCAGAACGTTTAGCTTGGTTCCCTTGTTCCACTTCACCTGGGAGCCTTTCTTTCCCAGGGGAACCTTGGCGCAGTAGAATTCCTTGAGGTTGGCCGTAATAACGGATTGATAACGGTTTCCGTTATCCATCTTGAAGGTAATCCCCTGACTCAGCTTCAGCTTCCTTGTGTCGGTCATCTGGGCCGTTTCTGCAAAGACGCGTTCGATTCTCTGCTTGATACGGTAGATATTGAGTTTCCTCTCCTCCACCACAGAGGGGGGGGCCTCCATATTGGCAATATCCCTGAGTGCCTGTCCCAGGGTGTTGTTGAGCGTCCTTGTGTTGCTTAAAAGGGCAAAGGGCTTTGTCACATGATAGACCTTGATAAAGCTTTCCAGGAGGGAAATCTGCTTCTTGGTCAGTCCTATGCGCAGACCCTCGCGCTTGAATGCTCTTCTGCTGTAGCGTTTATGATCCTTATCCCCGGAACTGTTGCTGATCTTGTTGGCTACAACGAGAAACACCATTGCCGTTATCATGATTCCCAGGAAAATCATGTTCTGTTTGGGATCAGAGGGTTTAAATAGCTGTCCCTTGAAGCGGGATGTCGTTTGCAGAAGAAAGAGGTTCATTAACCGTCTCCTCGACTTTGGATGGATTCAAAAAAACGGGGAAAAGACTTCATCCGGGGAAGTATCTCATACTCCATAAGATCGCCCATCAGGATGGTGTCTTCCGAGCTGAATGCTTCGGTCAGTTCCTTGAGAATGCCCGACATATCGCTGATATAGGCCTTCAGGTCTTCACCGTGGCTCTCTTTCATCTCCTGGGGCAGATAGGTAAAGATCCGCAGGAGCTTTTGAAAGAGTTCGGTGAAGCGGATAATGATGTCCATAGCCTGTTTATCCTTTCCCGTCTGAAGAAATACGGAGACCTCTTCCATATCACTCATCATGGCAATAATGGCATCATAGCAGTCGCTTCCCGCACGTACGGGATCTGCGATCTCGTCAAGGCGCCCCTGTATGACGGTTTCGAGCATGATAAAGGATTCCAGTACGGTTCTTACCATCTCTTCGCTTCTTTCCCCTGCAGGAATGAAACCGTTCATTTTAAGAATATTGGCCATATGATCCCGTATGGTGTGCGAATAGTCCTCCAGAAGCACCTCATAACTGTCTTCAATATATCTGTATTCCGCAAGAAGCTCCTCCAGGAGCTTGATATTCCCCTCTTTCAGAGAGTTCTGGAGCATCTGACAGTAGTGGAGAAGGGTGGTCAGGTTCTGTGCCTTCAATTCCATAAGGGTAAGGGCGGTAAAACGGAGTTCCTCACAATTGTCGAGGCTTCTGTCCTTCCATTCCTCCCGCTTGTCCGGGCTGAGCTCCTGGTCATCCAGTACTATGGCGCCTACCGTAAATCCGCGGGGGACAAGCCATTTTTCAACGGAAGTGCAGAGATCTCCCAGATTCTTTTCCTGCTCAAGGGTAAAATCAATTTCGTCCTGGTTTATATAAATTTTCAAAAGAAACTCCTCGTTTTGCCATGAACCCAAGGGTTGTGGCATCTGTCAAACCGTAACGCAGTTCAGCATACAATCTCAGACAGGGGCCTGTGGGCTCTCTACTTGTTATTCTGCTGGTTGAAGCTGTCCAGGGAGCTGGAACTGGACTCAAGCTGGTTGAGCATCCCCTCCATGGTTCCATACTTTCGCTTCACATCGGCCTCATAATCTGCCAGATATTCCTTGTAATCGTCAATATCATCATTGGTATCGGCAATCTGACCATCCAGCTGGGTAATCTTGTTGGGTAGAATACCACCTGTCTGAATATAAGGATTGAGAAAGCTGTCCATCTCATGTCCCACGCCGCTGTCAATAACCAGATCCCCGTCAGTGTCTTTTCCGAAAAGCTCCTTAATGGCTGAGCTCTTCGTTCTCAGGGCCTGATCCAGAACGTCTTCATTGATCTCAAGGTAACCCCTCAGTTTGCTGACATTGACCGAACCGCCGCCTCCAACACCGGCATTTGTGGATATTCCGATCTGACTGAGCATGCTCAACTCCCGCTCCAGCGAGGTAGAGTAGGGTGACGAGGTAATCCGTCTGAGCCGGTTCTTCAGCTGCATCAGGGTAATATCTCCCCGGAACGTGCCAAGGTCTTCCATGGCCTTTTCTCTTTCCTCGTCGCTGAAGTACTCTATCTCATTTACTATATCGGTATTATCGGTAGACAGTATTAGGATTTGTGTCATGGCCTGGTTGTAGTTGTAGACGAATTTGATAATCTCCTCTTTTGCAGATTCGATATCGGGTTCAACCTTGATATCGACCTCTTCATCCGGATCGGCTCTGTTCAGGTTCAGGGTGATTCCGGGAATAAGATCGTCAATTTCGTTGGTATCCCTTTCAATTTTGATGCCGTTGAAGTCCAGCAGAGCATTCCCCGCTGTAGACAGAGGATTAACAGCCGCATAACCGTCGGCCGTTCTGGGGGCTACGATCCTCATGTCGCTGACGGTTATTTCTTTGAGAGTGTTCCCGTTTACAAGCTCTACGGCGCTGACAAAACCGTCTGTCAGAGGGATTCTCACGTCTACAGCGTCACTGTTTCCATCGGCAGGCAGAGGCGGCAGAGCGATATCCCCTGCAGCACTTTTTATATAACCGGGAATGGTATCGGTCTTGATCGGCGGAAGCGGCGGCGCTTCCCAGAGAGGGATGTCGGCTTTGCTGCCTTCGCTCTTTACTTCAATACCCTGAAATTTGGCCGATGCCGTTTCCGGCAGCTTCGGTTCTGGCGGCTCAGGAGTTTTTCGAATGGAGGGATCCAGTTCGCTGACACGGATCGTATATTCCAGGAACATGCCGCTTTCAACGGGGACGTCTGCAGAAAGGCTGACTGTTCTTGATGATTCAGCCTCCAGAAAGAGAGACTGTCCTCCCTCAGGGCTTGCCGGATCGAGGGGAAAGATCACATCGTCCGTTTCGGAGGGCCGTATAAGCTCTTTGTCCAGTGCCCAGCTCAAAGCGTCCTCCTGGAAGACAAGTCGGTTATCCAGACCGGTTTTCGTAGATTCAAACAGGATGACCTGAGTATCCGACGTATCTTTCACAACCGTTAGTTTTAGAAGACCGTTGCTCTTGCTTTCCAGCCGTCTGGCAAAGTCACTCAGCTTCCCGCCTCTGTAATTCAGGGAAAACTCATCATCTCCCACCTTGAAGCCATAGCGTCCGGGCGGTACTTTTTCATTTTCGGGCAGAGAGGGGGAGATGAATTTGTCAGCCGCTGCGGTTTTAAGAATGGTGAAACTCATCTCCTGCTCGTCCGCGTCTCTGTCTGCAATGGCGGTTAAAAGCCGTTCGTTGCTTGAGTTGACCAGTTTGTCGCTGAAGGGGTTTTCAAAACCGTAAAGGGATTTGGATGAGGCCCTGAGGCTGCTTATCTTTCTGTTGAAGTTCTGCCAGATCGTCTTTTCGCTCTCAAAGGTTTCAATCTTATCCTCCATGGAGGTCAGCTTGACCCTTTCGACTTCCACCAGTCCTTTGATGAGTTCTTCCGTGTTGTATTTGCTGTTTAATCCGGGGATGCTGATATCAGCCATGCCATCCCCCTGTTATTCTATGCCATCCTGTCAATAAACATACCGATAGCTTCTCGCAGATTTTCATGCAGTGTCTGTAGTTCCCTCGAGGGAATTTCCTTTACTACTCTATCGGTATCCTTATCAATGATTTTGACAACAAAACTGTCAATTTTCTCATTGATAGAATAGCTGAACCGAGTGTTCATGGTTATTTCATTGAGAATAGATTTTGTTTCTTTCAGATCCGGAGTTGTTTTTTTTACAACTTTCTGCTTCTGGACTTCCGCCTGGTGTCTCTTCTGTGCTGCTGCCTGTTCAGTGTGCAAATCTACGGGTCCTGAACTGTTAATCCTTCCTATGTTCATTCAGACCTCCCTGTTTGAGAAATAGATAAGGGGAAGGGCGCGAACCCCCCCTCAACTATTTTTGAAAAAAAGATAACGTCCAGAAATCTCTTTTTCGAATATTATTCAGCGATTACCCAGCCTTAACCCAGAAGCTGCAGCACGGACTGTGTCCGAACGTTAGCCTGAGCCAGCATGGAAGAACCGGCCTGATTCAGAATCTGATTCTTGGTATAGTCCACAACCTCACTGGCCATGTCTACGTCACGGATCCTGGATTCAGCTGCCTGCAGGTTTTCTGCTGCGATGGCAATGCCCTTTGCAGCCATTTCAAACCTGTTCTGGTAAGCACCGAGATCGGCTCTCTGCTTATTAACAGTTTTAAGAGCTTCATCCACAATGCCGATAGTCCGGTTTGCTTCTTCCACTGAAGAAAGGGTAACAATTCCGCCACCACCCTGTTCATTCTGAAGACCTAGAGCCTCAGCAGTCATAGTACCAATAAAGATAGATTCTTTCTGATCCATATTGGCTCCAACCTGAAGCTGCAGATTTTCACCGGTTACAGAGTTTTCTGCAAAACGGCCGGTCAGAAGATTCATGCCGTTGAACTGTGCGTGTGAAGCGATTCTGTTCATCTCATCAACCAGCTGGCTGACTTCGACCTGAATCTGCATTCTGTCTTCTGCGGTATAAATACCGTTGGAAGACTGTACGCTCAACTCTCTGACACGATGGAGAATATCCTGAGTTTCCTGCAGGAATCCTTCAGTCGTCTGGATAAAAGAAACACCGTTCTGGATATTTCTTTCAGCCTGGTTCAGACCTCTGATCTGACTGCGCATCTTTTCAGATACTGCAAGTCCGGAAGCATCATCTGCTGCCTTGTTGATTCTCAGACCGGAAGAAAGTTTCTCCATGTTGTTACCAGTCTCAGCCTGAGACACTGCGAGCTGCCTGTTAGAATTGATGGCGCTCATGTTATGATTGATAATCATATACCCTCCTTGAGATGTTTGTTGGCATCCTTGCCGCAAACCTGTATGCACCTGACATTGGATAAAGCTAAGATCGCGCCGCTAAACCAGTGACAGCTGGACAGGGAGATATACACGATTCCTTTCTCACCGCCTCAGGCGGTGTAGGGAATCGGATAATCTCCCTGGCCTGTGGATACACAGGAGGGGTTATTTCAAAGAACAAATAAAAGCAATCGAGGCGATGTTCCCGACACCGGAGCCGAAACCATCGCCTTTACAGGTAATTTCAAAACACAGCTTGAAATCAGCAGTAAAGGCCTGTCCGCTATAGGGCGGACAGCTCTCTACTACAGATTATATTACACTATTGGAGAAGCTGCAAGACAGACTGTGTTCTCTGATTTGCCTGGGCAAGCATGGCGTTGCTGGCCTGAGTCAGAATCTGGTTCTTGGTAAAGTCAACAGTTTCTTTAGCCATGTCCAGGTCGCGGATTCTTGATTCAGATGCCTGCAGGTTTTCAGCTCCGATGTCGATTCCCTTGATGGCCATTTCCAGTCTGTTCTGGTAGGCACCCAGGTCGGCTCTCTGCTTGTTGACGGTCTTCAGAGCGGAGTCCAGGACGCCGATGTTGCGGTTGGCCTGCTCAGGGGTGGAGATGGACATAATCTGTCCGCTTCCAATCTGACGAAGTCCAAGGGCAGTGGCGGTCATGGTTCCGATGTTCACCTGCTCTCTCTGGTCCATGTTGGCACCGATGTGGAACCACATGGAAGCAGTAACGGTATTGAAACCGTTGTCAACGGCAAAGCGTCCGGTCAGCATGTTCATACCGTTGAACTGAGCGTGTGAAGCCACTCTGTCAAGCTCATCTACCAGCTGTGAAACCTCTACCTGAATCTGCATCCGGTCTTCGGCGGTGTAGATACCGTTGGAAGACTGAATTGCCAGTTCACGAACTCTCTGAATGATGTCGGTGGTTTCCTGCAGATAGCCTTCGGTAGTCTGGATAAAAGAGATACCGTCGGAACCGTTGCGGGAAGCCTGCTGCAGACCGCGAATCTGGCTTCTCATCTTTTCGGAAACTGCCAGTCCGGAAGCATCGTCACCGGCTTTGTTGATTCTCATACCGGATGACAGCTTGGCCATGTTGCTTGCTGAGTTGTTGTTGGCAATGTTCAGACTCCGCTGTGAGTTCATTGCGCTGATGTTGTGATTAATGATCATATATTCCTCCATGAATACAAATACGGGCATCCTTGCCCGGAAGGGTTTTACACCCCTCTGGAATTTATATCGTCACGAGGTTTTGAAAAACTTGAAGAAAAAAATAAAGTTTTTTTTCAATATGCCGAATAATCGGAGTTCTATAGAGGGCCTTTAGTCCTGATTGGAGGATTTTTCAAGAAATTTCAGGTAATCCGCGGCAATAGGGTCTTCGGGGTCCAGGTCCAGTACGGTGCGGAAGAACGCTGCGGCATCTTCTGTATTTCCCTCTTTAAGGCTGAGTATTCCCATATTGGAGATAACTTTCAGGTTTTCAGGATCCAGTTCCAGAGCCTTCTGCAGGCAGCTGCGGCTCTCTTCGAATTTTTCAAGCTCAAGAAGGCAGATGGCCATCTCGTTTAAAATATCAATATGGTTTCCTTTGATCCTTTCAGCCTCTTTGAAGGCCGTCAGGGCTTCCGCAAAACGGGACAGTTTTCTCAGAGCCCAGCCTTTGAGGAACCAGGCATTCCAAATCTCCCTGTTCTTTTCAAGGAAATTGTTGATGCAATCCAGTCCGTCTTCGTTCAGATCTTCGCTGATCAGTCTGAAGGCCTCGCGATAATCCTTGTCCGTGTCCTTCAGCTCCTCGCACTCCCGGCGCAACTTTTCGGCCTCGCTCCGTTTGGTCTCGTCCTCTCCCAGGACCAGGTAGGATGAGCTGAGTTCGAAGGCGCGACCGAACTCCTGCCTGTTGTAAAAAAACCAGGCTGCATTGAAATAGATGTCTGGAAGGTCTTCTCCGAAAGAGATGAGATCACCGTACTCCTCCTCCACGCGGGAAAGCAAGGCTTCCCTTTCCATGCCTTCAACCGTCTTCAGACGATTCTCATGGAGCAGGGTCAGGTTCAGGCGGGTTCTGAGGTCGCTCTCATCCAGTCCGATAAGGGCATGGAAGATCTCCTCCGCCAGCTCGAAATCACCCGTCTGCGCCTTGATCACCGCGGACTGAGTCAGTTCGGCGGCAATTTCGGGACGGGAGGATTTAATGAACTCTCTGTAGTAGGGGAGGTCCTTGTGATCCCGATCGTAGGCCATTACCTTGAGCATGCCGGAGATAATCATCTCCCAGCTGAGGTCTCGGCTGTCCCAGTCCTTCGGGGCGATGCCCTCAGGGATCTCTATGGGAAGGAGGATGTGGGGATTCAGTTTCAGATTTCCGATGGAGTGATTCATCTCCTCGGGGATGGATATGTAGATGATATGGTCCAGTTTCTTGTTTTTCATAATAACCTTTCTCTGATCGGTGGGGTCAGAGGTTGAGAAGATAGTTGTTGATAATGACCTTATAGGCCAGGGGGAGGGCCTCAAGGGCGAAGTGCAGGGCAATGGCTGCAAGGTCCCGGCGGCCCTGTACCTCTTCGAAGCGGATGATTCGGGATGCAATGGTAATGTACTCTCCCTTGCCCGTCAGGATTTTGATCTCCGCATCCTTGTTGAGGAGGAATTTGGCATTGCCTGCGATAATCACTTTTGCTCCCGAAAAGGAAAGGTCCCTCAGAATCCCTTTTCGGGGAATCCCCCCCACGGAGATCACGCAGCTTTTTGAACCCAGATCAAGCTTCTTTATGCTGTCGGGAGTTATCAGTATACGATCTTCCTTCCGCTTGGTGGCATTGACATTCGCTTCCAGTAAAAATCCGAGTATCTCTATAAGATCGTCGGGGGGCTGGGTAGAGAAATTTATTGTGCAGTAGTAAAGGTCGGGCTGGGTTTCCGAATACTTCTGGAATCCCCCGATTCTGCCCTGTACAAAAAAGTTCAATTCCCTCGGCTTGGGAGTTTCATCCCTCATAAAGGAAAACTTCAAAGATACATTCGTTTCATTTTCCTGAATATTTTGAAGTATGGCCGCCGGCAGTGACACAAGTACCCTGGACGCTTCCATGCTGGTTGCGTAAAGAACGCAGGGGCGGGGTCCTTCACGGAACTTGAGGCCTATCTTTTTAGGCTGGAGTCCCGTTGCCTTGCTCACCTCTCTGTTGAAGGTTACTTCTATGCTGCGATATTTGCTGTAGAGGTCTCTGATGACCTGGTTTGTTACAATAGCCATGAACTGTAGAATTCTAATCACATTTTGGCATGATCGTCAATTCAAAGGGTGAAAATAAAAAACCCGCGATGCCGTTTCGGGAACTCATCCTCTTGAACTCTAACTGTTCAAGTGGGTTTCCGTTCCAGGACGTCCTGTTTCTCCGCAAGGGATAACAATTCAGTCCGAAGCATTTAGGAATCCCATGGATATGACTTGTCGCAAGAGAAATATCCCGATAAAGACGAACACCGCAGGTATTATTCTTCGTTAACTGTCGACTCCAGTATTTCAAGCACCCTGTTCAGAGTACGTTCAGCTTCTTCACGTATCAATCTGTCCCCGGAAGGGGAAGATGCTCCATGAGGTCCGCTGCTGTACTGGGAGTTTTTCAGTGTGATCAGCTCATCGACGATGTAGATGCTTGTCAGAATGGATAGCTTGAGCTGATCGACAGACTTATGTCTGTCTCTGGTTTCATCAATTTTTTTGTTGAGAAACCAGATGACCTGCTTGAGCTGAGTTGGATCTTCGCTTGTTTTAAGGGTCAGATTCACACCCAGTATATTAACTTTCAGCAGGTCATCTTTCATTTCTTTCAGAATATTTCCAGGTTCTGTGGATATCCTGAGTTCTTTTCTTCTTCTGTATTTTCTGAAGGAGATTCTTCAAGTTCGGATTCAGTTTCATCCTCAACTGAAGACTCAACCACTGCCTGAGACTCTTCCTCGACAGGGGCTTCATCCTGAGGATCTTCTGATTCTATTTCCAACTGTTCCGAATGATTGCCTGATTCATCACTTTCAGCCGCTTCTTCTTCGATGGTCTCCTCTGCGGGAGAGTCGGTTTCGGCAGTCAGGCTCACTTCAATGGTCTCTTCCCCGGACTCTTCGTCTTCGGTGTCAACCACAACAGTTTCCTCTGCTGCTTCTTCGGGCTGTGCAATTTCAGTTTCTTCACTGGCTGAAATGGTCTCAGAAGTTT
This sequence comes from Oceanispirochaeta sp., assembly GCA_963556075.3. Classification (GTDB taxonomy): domain Bacteria; phylum Spirochaetota; class Spirochaetia; order DSM-2461; family DSM-2461; genus Oceanispirochaeta. The sequence continues at coordinate 3,610,557 of CAUVYB020000002.1, forward strand.
CTTCCTCTCTCGTGTCCTCACCTTCCACCAGCTCGTCAAACTGGTTCAGAGCACCCATAAAACTTCTTTCAATCTCTTCCTGCTCGCTGGTCAGTGATGTATTCCGGCTTTCCAGTTCGGAAATCTGCTCTTTCAGGAGTTCAATTTCCATTTTGAGTTCACCGTTTTCATTTTTCAGCGTTTTAATTAATTGAACTGCATCGCTTACTTTTTTTTCCAGCAGCTGAATCTGATCGAAAGTTATCATTTATGCGTTACGCTCCTAAAGAAGTTTTGGCCTTTTCTACGAGTGCAGAGAATGCCTTGGGGTCTTCAATCGCCATATTGGAAAGAGACTTTCTGTTGATCTCAATACCGGCTTTGTTCAGACCATTGATGAAACGGGAATAGGTGATCCCTTCGGCTCTACAGGCTGCGGAGATTCTTGCGATCCACAGCTGACGGAAGTCACGTTTCCGGACCTTTCTGTCTCTGTAGGCATACTGTCCAGCCTTTACTACGGCGTCCTTGGCAACGCGGTGCAGCTTGCTGCGGCGTCCCCAGTAACCCTTGGCTTCTTTCAGGATCTTTTTACGGTGATCCTTTCTTTTTGTACCACTTACTGCTCTGGGCATGTTCTAAGTACCTTCCTTATTAACCGTAAGGCAATAATTTTTTAAGTCTGGGAATCTCGGCAGAGCTGACGACGTCAGGATGTCTGAGGTTCCGCTTTCTCTTGGCTGACTTCTTGGTCAGGATGTGGCGGGTGGCCTGTTTCTTGTACTTGGCCTTACCCGTACCGGTCATCTTAAACCGTTTGGCAGCACTTTTACGTGTCTTCATTTTAGGCATAAAAATCCCTCAATATTATTTTTTTGCTTTCGGGCTCAACATCATCGACATGAACCGGCCTTCCTGACGGGGAGGGCTGTCAATGTTGAAAGAACCTTCTTCCAGCAGTTCAATAAGCTTATCCAGTACGACCCGTCCCAGCTCGGTATGGGCCATTTCACGGCCACGGAACCGGATCGTAACCTTGACCTTGTTACCGCCCGCCAGGAACTCCTGAACGTGCTTGGTCTTGAAGGCAAGGTCGTGTTTCTCGATCTTAGGCTGCATACGGACTTCTTTGAGCTTCACCAGTTTCTGTTTTTTCTTCTGTTCCCGGTTTTTCTTTTCCAGGTCGAATTTATACTTACCGTAATCCAGGATCTTACAGACAGGGGGCTTGGACTGGGGAGCTACTTCAACCAGATCGACTCCGGCTTCCTTTGCCATTTCAAGCGCCTCTCGGGTAGGGACGATTCCTTTCTGGTTTCCCTCATCATCAATGAGTCTGACTTCTCTTACCCGGATCTGTTCATTGATCCTTAAATCTTTAACAGCCAACATTCCTCCTTGGAATTATTCTTTAAATCGAATAACACTCTTCAATTGTTAAAATTACATAAAAATATATCACATTCGTCCCTGAAGAGTCAAAGGGCGAAACTATTACTAAGCTGTGTGAATATATAAGAATAATTCTGTTCTGTCCAGCCCCGAAGCAGGCCCCTTTATCAGGGTAGGAATCCTCATTCTTGTGCAATGTGGAAAATCATGATAATAATAGCTCTCATATGGTAGTTTTTCTGATATTTTTGATGCCCCTTTCCTATTGGGGGGTACAGTATATTTTTGATAATGATAATGTCCGCATGGGAGACCGTCTTTTTCCCTTCTTTTCGGGAATGGCTTTTGCCATACCCGTTATCCTTATGCAATGGGCCGTGGACATCTATTTTCCCCTGCGCTGGTCGGCAGCAGGGATCTACTTTCACTGTTTCTTTAATAAAGAGGCTTTTATCGCCTATCCCGTTCTGCTGCTGCTTTTTTTCTTTTTTCGGAAGAGGGAGTACAGCGGAAGCCCCTTGAGAGAGTTGAGCGCCTGGTTGTTCGGTTACTATTTCTTTATCTCCCTTTCGGAGGCATTGATTTTCAGAGGCGCTTTCGATGGCTATGGGGCCGTTATGATACCCCTTGTCAGACTGTTTACAATTCTCCTGTTTTCGGTTGTCCTCGTAAGATCGTTTCACAACAGCAGCTCGAACAGGAGTATCCTGTTCAGGGTGACTCTTTTCGTTCTGCCTCTTGTACTTAATATTCTGCCCCTTATGAACATTATGAGAAAACCCTGGGTTGTGGCCGTTTTGATCACCCTGCTGGGAGCTGTTTCTCTCGTCCTTTACTATCAGGAGTCCCGTGGCCGCTTCGCCTGAGGGCAGGTCCCCGGCATTTTTTCTTACAGCCAGTCTGGCGGTGATGATCCTGCTCTCCGCCTGTTCAGCAGAGAACACTCTTGTCCTTAATGATCCGGGATTTGATTATTTTGCTTCCAAAAGCATGCGTTTTTACTCCCTGCGACGGGAGATGATATTCCGGCTTAACGGCTATGATCCGCATTTTATCTCCTACAGCTCCGATGAGGCCTATGAAGAGCGGGTCGCCGAAATTTTAAAGGACGGCGACTTCGGCTCTCTTGTCACTGGTATAGCCGCTCTTCAGAGGATAGATAACGTTGACGGTATGAATACGGTTCTACTGAACGGCGCACCTGAAATGGCAACTCAAATTACAAGGCGTGTTCGTTCGACCGCTCTTCCCGCACTGAGACAGGCCGGAGTATATATGAGACAGCGTTTTAACAGGGACGGACTTATCCCTGTCATCGTTCTCTACGACAATGGAGAAGCACTGAAAGACGCACTATATGAGGGCTGGGGGACAGATGAGACCGTTCCACTGGATGATCACATCCTGATGATCTCTTCCCGGGACAGGGATGTAAGAGAAAGCCTGGAAACATATCTGCAGAAATACGATTTTAACTCTGCCGGATTTCTTCTTCTGGCCTACTGCGGACCGGTTATGCGTGAACTTCTGGAGCTTCTGCCGCAATCCCGAAATATCAGGATGATTCTGGAAATGCCGGATGATTCTCTGTATCCCGAAGAGTTGGACGCTCTTATTGTTCCCGATTATAAAGGACTGCTGGACGCCGCGGCGAAAGCGCTCAAAGGCGGTGAAGGCGGGGGAATCAGAAAAGTCGCGGATCTTTTCCTGGAGAAGTAACTGTTTATTTTACTGAGAGTAAACTGACCATTCCCTGTCCACAAAAACAAAAAATGGTTTGACACGAAATACTCAGAGAAATATAATTCATTTTGAATAAAAATAATTGTTTCTTTGATTATTAACAAGGAGTTTAGAATGAGACGTGGCTGCCTGTTGATTTCAGGCCTTTTGATGTTGTTGATCCTCAGCACTGGATATCTGTTTGCTGATGAAAAGACGCTCAAGCTTGAATCTGTTGTTATCGAGAGTTTTGATGGTCCCGGAGTCTCCACTTATCCAGACGGATCTGCTGTGAACTGGCAGGTTAGGGGAAGCAAATTTGCCACTGAGGGTTTTCCCCGCATGGTCTACGTCCCCAACGAATGGCCCGATGATCTTTTCGGTCCCAATCCCGAAAATCCCGAAGAGCTGAATGTTCTCGGTCTGAATACAAGATTCGACCGCCAGGGATACAATCAGGTGGAACTGATCCCCGGAGTGGGCGAAGGTGATAACTGGGTGGCCAAACCCCTGGAACTTCCCGGCCGTACGAAAACTGTCGATCTTTGGGCCTGGGGCTCCAATTACAAATACAGCATCGAAATGCATTTTATGGACTTCCAGGGTCTGGCTTACCGCCTTGACATGGTTCAGTCCGACGACAAAAGAAATCCCGGAAGCCTTCACTTCGTGGGATGGAAGAATATGTATGCCGATATTCCCAACTACATCAGACAGTCTGTAAACTACAAACCCGAGCATAAGGGTCTGCGGATTACCAAGATTGTCATATACACCCATCCCTCAGAGAAGGTCGATAATTTCTATATCTATCTGGATCATCTGAAGATTCTGACCGATATGCATGAAACCTTCTATGACGGTTCCGAACTGACCGATCCCAACAGAATCGCCGAGATCTGGGGTGGAGAAGGAGAGTAATGATGAAAAAAATTATTGTACTGACAACTGTTCTGATCCTTACCCTCGGAGTATTTGCTTTCGCTCAGGATGCAGGTAATCCCGATGCCGACCAGATCGGAATAAGCTCTGCCCAGCAGAAGCTGAAAGAAGTTTCTGTTTCCAAGATGGAAGATGCCGGCCTCTGGTACGGCGTTATGGCCGCTGACGAAGGAATCCTTCAGATCAGACGTTTTGAAGGTTCTCCCATCGACAAGGAGCCTATCGAAGGCGAAGTGGAAGCTGGAATCGAAGAGCCCGATGAGAATGTACTGGGTGCCAAGGCCACTTTCTACAGAAGAGGTGCCGCAACCCTGTCTCTGAGACCTGTTCGTCCCCTTCCTATTGAAGGTATTACAAAGACCATATCCGTATGGGTCGCCGGTAGAAATACCAACCATGTGCTGCAGCTTGAGATTGCCGACCATTTCGGCAATACCGCCTTTATCAATATGGGCAAGCTGAATTTCGTAGGCTGGAAGAAAGTGACCGTTTCCGTTCCTCCCACAATCGTACAGCGTGACTACCACTATAATAACAAGATGGGAATCACCATCCGCGGTTTCAATATCCTCTGCGATCTGGATGAAACCTACGGAAGTTACTATATCTACCTGGATGATCTGAGAGCCGTTTCCGACCTCTTCGCCGAAGAGAGCCGTGACGAGGATGACATCCTGGACTCCTGGTGATCAGAGAGTAAATTATCAAAGATACAAAAAAGGAGCCGTTCGGCTCCTTTTTTTGTGAATATTCCTGTTTCCATGCCTGGTTCCCCAGACGGGATCAAAGCAGTTTCAGGAAGTTGTCAAGGTTCTCTGCACAGATGCGGACAAGATCATCCGTATCCACACCCTTCAGAGAGGCTGCCAATTCGTATGTGTAGCCGATCAGGCCCGGATGGTTGTCCCTTCCGCGCCTGGGGTGAGGCGCCAGATAGGGGGCGTCGGTTTCCAGAAGCAATCTGTCCAGAGGGACCATTTCAAGGGACTCCCGGATAAGGGCGGCATTCTTAAAGGTCAAGTTTCCCGCGTAGGAAATATAAAAACCCTTTTCAAGCGCCGTCGCGGCCAGCTCCTTTTCCCCCGGGAAACAGTGAAGTACAGCGCCGGAGGGAAAGTCTCTTTCAGATATCCACTGTCTCATAGCTTCTTCCGCATTTCTTATATGAAAGATAAGCGGCTTTTCGGCCTGGCAGGCCATCTCGTAATGGGTCTCCAGGAGCTCTCTCTGCTCCTCTTCGGATGAATACTCCCTGAAAAAGTCCAGGCCCGTCTCTCCCACAGCTTTGACACGGGGATGGGCAATCTGATCCTTCAGGGTCTCTCTCCATCCTTCCGGCCATTCACTCCGCGGTATATTGGGATGGATGCCCGCGGCAAAGTAGAGCTTATCGTACGAGGACGTCCATGAGAGCCTTTCTTCAAAGTTCTCAAGGACAACACCCGCATCCAGAAGAACGCCGGTTTCAGCCTCTCTGAGCGCCTTGAACAGCTCATCCATATTCATGCCCTTGCGCCGCATTTCCATGATGTGAAAATGACTGTCGCACATCCCTTTTCTCATATGTATATCCATGAATGATTCCCTTAAAAAAAAATCCCCGCAGCGAACTGCAGGGATTTTATCTATCGATGAACGAATCGTCTCTCGGAATTAAGCCTTGCCGGCGGAACCAAGAACGTTTTCATTCTTCTTTTTGTAGATCTCTTTCAGATTGTCCCGGGCGGGGCCGAGGTATTTTCTGGGGTCGAACTCTTCGGGCTTCTCTGCAAAAACCTTTCTGACCGCAGCGGTCATGGCCAGTCTGCCATCGGAGTCGATATTGATCTTACATACAGCGGAAGCAGCAGCTTTTCTCAGCTGTTCTTCGGGGATACCTACCGCATCCTTCAGTTTACCGCCGTTGTCGTTAATGATCTTTACCTGATCCTGGGGAACAGAGGAAGATCCGTGAAGAACGATGGGGAATCCGGGGATTCTCTTCTCAATCTCTTCGAGAATGTCGAAGCGGAGGGGAGGGGGAACCAGGATGCCTTCGGCATTTTTAGTACACTGCTCGGGTGTGAACTTGTTGGCTCCGTGGCTGGTTCCGATGGAAATAGCCAGAGAATCTACTCCGGTCTTGGATACAAAGTCCTCAACTTCTTCGGGCTTGGTATAGGTAGAGGTTTCAGCAACAACATCGTCCTCAACACCGGCGAGAACACCGAGCTCTCCCTCAACGGTAACACCGTGCTGGTGAGCGTACTCAACAACCTTCTTGGTCAGAGCGACATTCTCTTCGTAGGAGTGGTGAGAACCGTCGATCATAACGGAAGAGAATCCGTTGTCGATACAGTCCTTGCACAGCTCGAAGGTATCACCGTGGTCAAGGTGCAGAGCGATGGGGATTTCAACACCCAGCTCTTTGGCGTACTCAACAGCACCACGAGCCATGTTTCTCAGCAGAGTCGCATTGGCATACTTACGGGCACCGGAGGAAACCTGAAGGATTACGGGAGACTTTGTCTCTACACAAGCCTGAATGATAGCCTGCATCTGCTCCAGGTTGTTGAAGTTGTAAGCGGGGACGGCATATCCGCCTTCCACGGCTTTCTTGAACATTTCAGTTGTATTTGATAAACCAAGATCCTTATAACTAGTCATCATTTACTCCTTGGATAGCTAAAAGCATATTGTAAGAATAAGTTATAGGTTTAAGGACACCAGTGTCAATACAGGTTCAGGGGTTAATTCCTTTCTGTTTCAAAAAATGTCCCCCATTGTCTGATAAATGAATGATCACGGGAAATTGCCTTAAATAACTTGCTTAAAAGAGATTGACCAAGGATCGGCGGTCCTGTAATATACCTTTTGTGCTGCCGGTGTGGTGGAATTGGTAGACACCCGAGACTTAAAATCTCGTGGGCTTAGGCCCGTACCGGTTCAAGTCCGGTCACCGGCACAAAATATTAAAGGCTAACTTTTTGCAATGCAATGAGTTAGCCTTTTTTAATGTCTTCTTGGTTGATAATTTGGTTGACTGTTTTCCTCCCCAGGGGGTAGATTTACCCCATGAAACCCTACAAATTATGGTGCCGAAAGGACCGGAAAAGCGTTTTTTATATTCAGTTTGCTCATACTCCCGGTAAGTGGGTCTCCTCGGAATGTACGGACAGGGACGATGCCGTCCGTTGGGCGGAGGCCAACAGGGAAGCAAAGGGACAGGTTCGTAAAAAGATCCCTACGCTGAACGAATTTGCTGATGGTTTCTTTGTCCCTGGAAATGAGTTCTGGATGAAGCGTCTCAAGCGTAAGAAGAAAACCTATGCCTCTGACTACTTCAAGGCTCACCAGGGCCGCCTGGATAACTATATCCTGGATGAATTCGGCTCCAGGCTGATCAGCAGCATCAGCACCGTGGAGATAGATAACTGGTTTCTGGATCTCACATCAGTCAGAACAGAGAAAGAACTCTCAGACAATGCCAAGAATAAGGTACTGCATGCCTTCCGTATCGTCCTAGAGGAGGCTAAGTACCAGGGCTATGTTCAGGACAATACTGCAGCTACAGTTGAAGAGATCAGTGAGGAGAATCAGGAGCGGCAGCACTTCAATGACATCGAGATGGAAAAGCTATTCCCCAATGATAAGGATGAACTCCTCCGGATATGGCAGGGGCTTAAGTGGACCGTATTCTTTATGATCATGAGAGACACAGGCTTCCGCCCTGGAGAAGTCGCAGGGTTAACCAGGAGCGCTTACTATGATTCTGTAGGGGGAATCTATACTACAGGCTCCATCGACACTGTGACGGGCCGTTATAAGGATTCTATCAAGACATCGAAGAAGGGGAAGAACTACAAACTAGGTCTCCTGGAGGATCTGACTGTTCAACTCCTGGAGGAGTACTTGGAAGAAACCAATCCGGATCATGATTCTCTGATTTTCCCAGCCACTAATACAGAGGGCATTAAAGTGGAGACATCCTTAAAGCACTTCAAGCTGTCGGCCAGAAGGGCAGAGGTAGAGCTGAACGGACGGACACAGTACTGTCTCCGCCACTCCTTCGAAACAAAGAAGCTTATGGACATGGATCTGGAAACTGTTAAAGAGCTTATGGGGCATACACGATATCGAAAAGAATATGACCATCGAAACGGAGAAGAGAGACTGTTGAAAATTAAGAACATGATTTCTTAAGCATTCAATTTTTCAAGCTCTTCTTGAATCGTTAATAACTCTTTACGGATTATTTCAAAATCAGAATATTTATATGGATGATCAGGATCATTACTTAGGTAAACAAATCCAGTTTTCTCATCGAAAAAGAAATCATTGTGTGCAAAGTTATTTCTTAATTTTTGATAACTTTTTAACAAACCATCATCCTGTAATAATAGATTGTCAGAATACAATTTACATAACCTTCTTCTTACTGTTTCAAACTCAGAAGAAATAGGATTAGTAATATAGTCTGGTAAAGAATCAATACAAATATCCTCTTTATGTCTCAACTGTTTTTTGGATTTATCGGAATATATCCGTTTCATGCTTTTAAGATGATCATTTTTATCTTGGTCATCCATATCATTATATTTATTAGAAAAAATTTGTCTCATTCTAATGTCAATTTTACTCATCTCATCAAGAATGACACCTCTAATAGAATTGATGTCACAAAACTTTTTTATCTGATCTTCGATAATTTCCCAAGACTTGTTTACAAAATCACCTCTATTAACAATGAAGACACCATCAATACGCTGCTTAAAAAGTTCTTCACGTAACTTGTCATTGCTATTACCAGTATAAAAAATCATATCAGTAAAAATATGACGTCTCAGTTCTCTTGCTAAGTCAACTCCACTTCCACTTTCACCAAGATCAAAATCAAAGAAGATCAAATCATAAGGATTATATGTTGATAAAGTTTGCCCAAGTTCTTTAATCTCATCACTTGAAATTGAGTCCATTTCATGTACATGGAAGTTAAAGCCAGATTTTTTAAATTTAATACGTAATCTTGTTTTAAAATTTTTAATACCTTTAAGCTGGTCTTCAATCCAAAGTACGGAATAGTCAAGTTTCACTTTTTTACCACCTTTATTAGTAATGTAAATCCATCATCCGGTTGAGAATCTGGAATTGATATTTCTCCTGCATAACGTTCGAGATAGCTTTTTGTGAAATAAAGACCTATTCCTGAGCCCTCAGTACGCGAAAATCCTTTATCAAAAATCCGATTTTTCTCTATTATTGATTTATCTAAACCCTGTCCATTATCTGTAATTTCAATTTCTAGAATTTTGTTTATTATTTTTGATGAAAAAATAATTTCAGTTGCCTTTGCTTTATCGGAATTGTTAATAATGTTCTCAATTATCATACCAAGCTCAATAGGGTTGAAAAGAGTTACATATTCTTTAACATTTAGATTATTAATAATCTTCATCTTCTCATGATAACCAGGAGTAATTTTATCTATATAGTCAGAAATGAAGAGATTGATATCCTCTGTAATTTCCTCAGATTTTAATCTGAAATTTCCAGTTGTTGCAAATCTAGATGTAGACATTATTTTTTCTGTTAATTCTAGTTGATCAGTAATAAAATCTATAAATTCGTTATATGACAAATTATTAAATTGATCTTGATCTTCTAGGTATATTTCAAGCCCACTTTTCAGATCAGCTGCATAGAATATTATCTGGTGCATAAAAGTTTCTAAAATTTCTTTCTCACGAGAATCAGCTAATGTCAGAAACAAAGATCGTTTCTTCTCTTCCTCATAGGCCTTTTCAACTCGTTCTTTCTCTAAAACGGTTTTTGCTAGCTCTTCTGTTTTCTTTTTAACAGCATATTCAGCCTTCTTGCGGGCCTCTAATTCTAACTCTGCAATTCTTTCTGCTTCTTGCTCTGCTTGTTTGCTTTTTAATAAGGCTGTTTCTGCTCTATTAACTTGTTGAATTAAATCTTCATTATTTAAATTTATAGCTATGTTTTTTAGTTTTCCAAGCGAAGGCTCAAATTCAAGTGCTTTTTCATTTAAAATTGAAATTAAATCTTGGTTATAGCTTAAGACTTCAATGTTATTTGAAAATGATAATTTTTCAATCATTTGAATAATATTAGCTTTATTGGAGTCTAGATTCATTCTTTCAAAGGAAGACTTTTCACTATCAATTTGATCGCGCCAAGTTATATCCACAACATACATTTCAAGTTTTCTCAGACATAAGAGAACAAGATCTAAAAGTTGCTTTACTGGCTCATTCTTGATTAGTCCTTTATCACGGCTTGTAGATTCTTTAAAATATGTATCTGAACCTTCTACTTTAATAAAACCATTTATCTCTCTGGAACCTAAGTATCTTGAATAGCCTTGTTGCTTTCTTCTGTCAATTCCCCAGTAGTCATCTCCAGATTCACCAATTGGGTAGATCCTATATCCATTCCTTAATAAAAAAAGTGAACCATAATCAATTGCATTTAGACCAGTTCTTTTTTTAAAGATTATTTTCGCAGATCGATTTAAATATGAAATCTGAGCTTTAAATCCACAATTTACAATAAAAGGGAACCTATCTTTTATTGGCTCTTTGGTTGTGTAAATTTCAACTCCTCTATCATTCAATACAATTTTTAATTGATCATTGATTATTTCAGCAAATAGGGTGGTAGTCTTATCTTTAAGAATAGTAAAAGCTTTATTCGTTATTGGCCCATTTACAATTTGAGGTTCACTTTCAGAGTCTGCAAAATTTAACTCATCATCATCATTGTTTATTTCAGATGGTACTATGAGTTCTAATACCCCTAAAGATTGATTTAACGGATCTACAAGCTTTTCAAGAGATCTTCGTAATCGTAAAAATTTATCTCTTGTCCAACCATTTAGATCTCTTAGATTGCTTATTTCAAGTACTGTTCCGGATTCTTTCAATGTTATATCATCATCATTTATAAAATTACTTGATGTAGTGTATCGAACAGGAATATCAGTGAAAATGTATTTTGAGTTTTCTTCAAAGTCTTCCCAGTCAACTTTTAAATCATGGATTAAGTTATCTGATAGAGTTTTTGTTTGCATGTGCAAGAGTGAACCAAGTCGATCACATGAAAATCGGCCAACACCTTTATTGCCAGCATAATTTTTTGATTCTTTGTCCTCTGTTCCTTCTTTTTTTGCAGAATAAGCAACAAATAACCATTTTTGAATTATATCTTCACGACTCATTCCTTTACCATCATCGATAATGAAGATCTTTTCATTTTTTAAATCAAATTTTATTTTTGTGTGATTTGATCCTGCGTCTAGTGAATTCTTTACCAGTTCAAATATCGCTACAAAATCATCTGTAATAAGATCCTTACCTAGTATATTTTTCAATGCTGAACTTATTTCAAATTTAAGATCTTCCATTTAGAAATCCTTTTAGTATTATTCCTACTTGTTCAGAAAATAGAGGGGGTATTGCATTGCCTATTTGTGTATACCTTGGAACATCAACCTTTCTTTGTGATGATCCTGTTGTGTATCTACCTTTAAACTCATAATGATCTGGAAATGATTGAATACGGGCATATTCACGAACAGTTAATATTCGTGGCTCAGAGTAATGAATATAATCATCTGGTAGAGTCGTTAATGTTGGTGTTGGTTCATCACGTTGCAATAATCTAGTACCAGTCTTCTTTAGGGAATATGTCTTTTTGTATTCTGCAGGAGATAGTTGATCATGGATTGCTTCTTTGAATCTTTGAACGATTTTGTCTGAATGATTGACAAATCTATGACTATCAACATAATCACTAATAATCATTTTTCGCATATAAGTTTGATACTTACTTGAAACTTCTCCATATATTCCATTTTTAAAACCATTACTATCCCTTGATGGTATTGTTCCATGTCTTTGATACAAATCTGAAATAGCTTCAGATACAGTAGTGTAGTAGCTTATGTTTCTTTCAGAACAGAAAGACTTTCTATTGCCATAGAGTTTTTTAAAGAATTCATCTGGAGTTGATGAATCAAATATATCATTGCGAAAACCAACAAGAATAAATCTTGTTCTTGATTGAGGTATTCCAAAGTCTGAAAAATTTACTAATTGCCATTTTGTATGATAATTTTGTGCATTTAATTCATCTTCAATATATTCAGAAAAGTTTTTCTGACTGCTAAAAGGCTTAGTAAATCCAGTAACATTTTCAAAAAAAAGAATTTTTGGTTTTAAAATACTAATTGTTTTAATATATGACTCTACAAGTTTGTTTCTTATATCACTTTCAACTCTTTTTCCAGCAGATGAGAATCCTTGGCAGGGGGGGCCTCCTGCCACAAGATCAATATTCTCTTTAAGTTTTAATTCCTTTTGAAAGTTAGCTAATAGGTTATTTATGTCAATATTAGAAATTGGAAGCCATTCTGGCCATTGATAATGTCCTTGATCAATTAGATTGTGTTTCAATGTTAAAAATGCGTCTGAACTTTTTTCAACAGCAAATTGTCCACACCATCCAGAGTTTAGTAAGCCAAGACTGAGGCCTCCACAGCCTGAAAATAAATCAATATATTTCATGAAGTTCCTTTGGTTCAATTCAATGTTGTAGGATATAAGAACATGAAATCAATTCTCGTCAAAGAGATGGTCCATTTTTTCCTGAATCATTTCCCACTCATAGTCAAGGTCTTCCATCGTGATCCCAAGAATCTTGCAAGCCTCAACGTCTTTCATCCTCTGGATGATATCATATTTCTGTTGGATGAGTTCTGCAAGAGTAGGGTGTACCTCCTGTGCTTTATCCATACTTGAATATACCATGCCTATCAGTAAACCGTTAAACTATTTATCCACTACACTAGAACAATGCTTGAACATAGCTAATTCCATCCTATTGTCTGATTCCGTAAATCCCTGTTTAATCTGCGATGGGGAAGTCTATTATCCGGCATTCTGAGATTCTTTCTTATCCCCTTCCTGACTGTACCCATGGGAATCCATATAGCCGTTGAGGTAGCCGTCTACCGGACCGACCAGCTCAGGGTGAAGGCCAAGTTTGATTATCAAGGGCCGTAGCCCAGGGGTTTTCTTCAAGTAAATCTCGGCTGGATCTACGCTGGTTTCTCCTGTAATTAGGTTTTCGACAGTTGTGCCTAATGCAGCAGAAATCTTTACAGCATGGTCAGCTTGAGGGTAAATCCCATCTCTTATCCATTTACTGACTCTGTAACGAGGTATGTCCAATCTTCGAGCGAGCTCTGACTGGTTAACTCCCTGTTGATCCATCATTTTAGTTGCAGATTCCCAGAACATATTCATACGGTAATTATCGGCTATGGTGTAAAAACGCAACAAAAAATTATATAAAAGTGTTGACATGTAGTGATAAAGCTCCAATAATCAGAACTATGAGTAGCGAAATAGCAACACTGCAAATGAGTAGACCTGTAAAGAGTCGATTGGATGATTTTGCAAAAAAGCATGGTCTTAAATTGAAGTACTGTGCTGATAAAGCAATTTCAGAGTGGCTTGATAAGCAGCTTAGGGAGGATTCTTCCTCCAAGGGTAAGGGCGTAGTAATCATATGATCCCTGAAGTATGCATCACCAATGAAGACCTGGATGATCTGGTGTACGACTGGGCTGATGCCGGTCTGTCCTATCTGATCGCTCTTTGTCAGCACCCTTCCGGATCTCAGGAAGAAAGAGAAGCTTTATCCCGTATGGAAGCTGCAAAGGCAAATGTTCTCTCAGAAGCTCTATATGAAAACAGAATTGGTCAGGAGGAGAGCGCAACGTTGCGCTCCTGAGGAAGCTTATGGAAATTGCATCTATGGATGACTTCAAGAGGCTTGAGAAGGAAGTGACGGCCACCAGGCAGATGCTTTCTGATCTGATCGATTTAATAGGGGAGCCGATTCTCACGATTGCGGATATTGCAAAACGTGAAGGCGTGAGCAAGGCCACTCTCTACAAAGAGCCTTGGAGGTTTCCCAACTTTGGACAATCGGATTTTGCAACGGGTAAACGCCGCTGGCGTCTGAAAACCTATTGTAAATGGACAGAACGTGATGACTTCGCCCGTGAACAGGAGTGGAACAGCATGAGATTAACAGATCGGGAGAGGATTATCACAGGAAATTTCTAATCACTAACGGGCTGGTTGTGTAACTGGTAACACCCTGCGGGTTTTAGAGGCACCTGCGGCTTTCAGGTTCGAGCCCTGGTCGGCCCATTCCAGTCTTTTCTGGACATTTTAATTCCTTGAAAAAAGCAAACTCTATGTCTTGCCGGTGACTCGACCGGTACTCGGGTAAGAATGGCGACGTGGGCGGTAACCAGCTATCCCTCCCAAGAAGGTTCAATCCCTTCCTTGCCCATAGGGAGCCTGACCAGCTCCTTCCGTGCGACACCTGCCCCGGTATGTACCGGTGTGGACGGGTCAGAGTGGTGTGACTGTCTTGAGAGAGAGACTTTATTTCAACTACATGTGAGGTCAAACATGGAAGAAAAACAGGAAGTGCTGACTTGCGGGTTCTGGCTTGTCCGTGATGACGGGAAGTTCGGTCCTTGCGGGAAAGAAGCAACTCATCAGTTTCACGGTAATCCCCTGTGTTCTGAATGTGCAAAGCACGTTATGAGCATCAGGGGGAAGGTCACTGAAATGTCAGAAAAGACTATCCAGAAAAAACTGGCTTACCAAAGACGAAAAGCATTGAGGAGCGTGTCCGCATGAAAACTATAGTATTCAGTTCTATTAAGGGCGGTACCGGGAAATCGTCAAATTCTATTATGTTTTCCAATTTCCTGGGACAGGCCGGAAAAAGAGTCCTGGTAATAGATATGGATATCCAGAACTCCACATCCTTCTACTACGTCAATGATCCTGAGGAAGTGGAGGCTTATTCCATTGCCGATGCCATCCACCAGGGAAATCTGAAAAGCAATATTGTTAAGACGGCTGAATTGGATAATATCCATATAATCCCTTCATCATTTAACCTGGTCAATCTGCGGTCAGTGAGTCATATGACGCTTAAGCGCTTACTTCCCCAGATCAAGGGTGAGTACGATTACTGCATTATCGATGTGGCGCCGACCTGGGATAATATCGTTCTTAATGCCCTGTATGCCGCCGATGCCATTATTACACCTGTAATCCTGGCTCAGTGGGATTGGAAGGGAGCCTGTTTCTTTAGGGATCAGATCATACAGGATCTTGGTGAGGAATATCTGGCTAAGTGGTCTTTACTAATCAATAAGTTCAGGAAGCCCAGATCAGCCAATCCCGAGAATCTTACAAATCAGTTATTGGGGCTCTTCAATGAAACCTTCGATAACATCATACCAGTTCATATCCCCAATACAACGCTTGTGAACCAATACCTTGATTTTGAAGAGTTCGTTAACTGCTCCTCCAAGAAAATCAAGCTCTATGAAGCTGTCCAGGAACTTACTCATGTTCTCACAGGGGAAAGGCTCTGTCCGGAGGTGTTCTGATGGCAAAGACTCTCTCTGTGAATAAAAGCCCTGGGAAACGAGACATTACAGGCGGTCAGTCTCTGTCTCAGTTGAGTCAGGAAATTCGTGTTCTGAAAAGTAAGGTTCCTGTCTGGATGCCTATTGAGGGTATACCGGTTATGGAGGAGTTCAAAAACCTCTTCCGTATAAAACCCTTGAACCGGGAACGCATAACTGAATCCATCCGTCTGAACGGCTTTGATGAAAAGTTCTCTGTGATCATCGCGGTGTTCCCTGATGGTACTCAATCCCTGGCTGCCGGTTTCACTCGTAAGGCCAGTGCCCATGATGCGGGACTTACGGAGATTCCCGCTTGGACACAGGAATTCCCCAGTGTGAAAGCGGCCATTGAATGGGCCTTACATGAACAGTACGACAGGAGGAACTTGAGTGATGATGAGATCTATGAGTCTGTACTCCGCATCGATGAGTACACAAAGAACGGGACACATGGCTTTGAAGGTAAATCATCTGTTCGAACTGCTGAGATTGCCGGTATTTCTGCCCGGAAGGTCGAGCAGATCCGGACGGTGGACCGGCAAGCCACTGAGGATCAGAAGGAAGCCATCCGGAGTGGTGACAAATCTGTTAACGGGATCTATCAGGAAATAGCAGGGGAGAGAAGAGCGCAACGTTGCGCTCCTGAAGGTGATAACGGTTCTCCGGAGCAGGGCGACCCCCGAGCGCAAGATTGCACTCCTTCAGCCCGTGACTGGGAAATTGAATCCAGAGGGGCCAAGATCTGCCTTGTCCGGAATGGAGAGGCAATAACTCTCCTGAGTTTTGAATCAATGCATATCCTCTATAACGGTGCTCCTGAAAAAGAACTGAGGAAGGTCATCAAGGAGTATATGGAGAAGATTCTATGAAGCAGCCAACCCGGATGAATACGGAACAGTTTTTCCGGGTAGCTGAATCTCTATACGGATGGGATCTGAGTCAGAAGGAAAAAGAGATTTTCTATGATCTCGCCCTGAAGTATGGGGGGAGTGTTGTCCTGGATAACTGGGAACTCTTTCAGGGGAGATTTCCGGGGCATCCCGCTTGGGAGTTTCAGGAATGGTATGAAGAGATCCTTGGAGAGGCGGAGAATGGAGAGAACCGTGATTACTAGAAATGATGTTGAGGAGATGCTGAAAGAGAACAAGGCTCTCAAGATTAATGAGTTTTGGCAGTTTCGTAGTTTGCTGGATGATTTCCAGAAAGATATGGCTGTGATCTATCTTATTGAACGATTAAGCAGTGAAGGAAAGACGTCCTCTGAAATCTGGAATCTACTATCTCAGGAGGAGGACCAATACCATCCCCCTAAGACACAGGGAGAGAATGATGGTTAAAAGGAAACTTTCAGAGCTTGAAGGTCCAATTCGAATTATCATCCGATTGGATTTTGATCATCAGGATATGCTGGATTTTATTTATAGGTACGTAAAGAAGCCAATAAAGAAAGAGTATCTCAGGCCATTTTGCTTCTTAGTGAAAGCTCTGGACGATCTTATGGATGCCGGGCATAGCGGAGATGAAATATCCGACTATGCGTTTATTTATGTAAATGGGCTACGGCTATGAAGTGTATTGACTGCGAGCATTATCAGGATACCTGTGTATTGGAGAAAATCTATGCTTCAGGGTACCTGAGGAAATGTCCTTACCTGGGAAAGCCTGAGCCGATTATTCCTCCTTCAGGAGGAAACTTGCAGATCATGGCTGAGAGCATTCGAGTTGCCGAAGGTCTGGAACGGGTGGATATCACGCCTGTAGCAGATCCTCAGAACGGTGGTTACTACGGCAAGATAATGCTCTGTTATGGGGGTAAGGGAGTAGAGCTCCTATCGGATCATGACAATACGTTGCCAGCTGCGGCGGTTTATTTCGGCTGGTCAGCTGCTCTACAGAGGATCTGTGATCATGGACCTATTGCTCTAAAACGTCTGATCCCTCTCATAGAGCGACGTCTCCGCTTCGATTACTCAGTGGTTAAGTATGTCCCCATCAGTAAGAGGGAGGCTGTGATCCGGCCGGTAGTGATGGAGGAGCAGAAGGAAAAGAAGAGGCCTGGTCTTGTGAAACCAGCTTCAGAAGAGAAACTGTTAACGGTTGATATTTCGAATAATGGAGAGAAAGCAGACGGAGATCAGCTGGATCTCTTTGCATGCTAACAACAGGAGGATACATCATGGCATTGAGGACAGAGCTTGAAGAGCTTAAGAACAAAAGAAAGCCATCTACCAGGGATTACCAACAGCTTCTGAACCTTTCGGAGACTCTTCTTGATCTACTCTGGAAGGAAAGGAAAGCACGGTCATCTCTGAATAAGAAGAACAAAAAAATGGCCCGGAGACTGGGTCTTATTGAGGAGTAGAGAAATGATGAATAGGAGTATGCCGGAGTGACCTCCGGAAAGGACCGCAAGACACATTATCCCCAGGGGAACGGCCCAGGGGATTCTTTTTTGGACAATCAATTTTCCATCGATTGTGACGAGGACTTTATGGTCATGTCGATAGGGATGTACAAGTTTTTTCTTGCCAATGGAAAAGATGGTCTTGAAGCGAAACAGCTTTACGATCATCTTCTTTTTGCGGCCAGAGTGCAAGGCTCCAAGAAAGTGAAAGCGAACCTTTCATATATTAAAAAAGGACTGGGGTGGGGAACTTCTAAAACGAAGAAAGCCAAAGCTTTCCTCCGTGCTGCCGGTCTTATAGTGTACTCTCAGGAGAAGGATGATTCAGGCCAATTCGATGGTCAGAGAATAATCCTTAAGTCTTCTTGGGATATCGAATCCTTAAAATCCTGGATCGAAAAGAGGGAACAGAGAGAGGCTGAAAAGTCCTCCGGTGGTTCAGAAATTGAACCACCGGTAGAAGAGGAGAGTACGGGTGGTTCAGAAATTGAACCTGTGGAACATATGGGGTCATCCAAAGAAGACGACGCTATATGTCCGGTGGGTCAGTTTACGGACCAACGGTCGACGGTGCCACCGGTTACAAGCGATAATTATAAAGGTAGTTATAAAAAAGAAAGGGGAGGTTATAACTATAACGATAATAGTACTAGTAGAGAGGGAACCGAACCCGAAACGCCGCCTCCCGCCCCCTCTCAGGATAAGACAGGAGAAGAGAAGAAGGGGCTGTTCAGCGAGGTACAGACACGGATCCGCTATATCACCGGCAACACCTTCCGGCTCTCTCCCAAATCCCAGGAGCTGATCAGGGAACTGACCGAGCTTCAGGACTCAGCCTATATCCTCCAGACTGTGGATCAGCTTCTTGATGAGAAGCGGAATAAACCTTCTCCCTGGATTGCTCGTTATGCCAATGAGGATCTTCAGGAGCGCCTTGGATGGTGTATTCGCACCCAGGCCGCCAAACAGAAGAGCTTCAGAACTCATCACGTTTCATGTCCCTGCTGTAATTCCGTATTCACCGGAACGAACACAGCCTGTTCCTCCTGCGGCTTCGAGGTTACCAATATCGACGATCCTGAGAAGATCAAGGATCACATGAAGTGGATGGAGTCCAGGGAGAAGGTGAGTCCCTACCGCCTGGAAGAAGATGGGATTGATATCAGCATCGAGGACGCAGGTCCTGAACTCAAGGTAAACCTTCAGATCCATGATCTTCAGAAGTCCCTCACAGGGACCAAAGGCCTAAAGCCCGGACGTGAACCAGTAGAGAAGGTCTGGTCGGAGATTCTTGTGATGGCTGAACACTGGGCCAGACATACCAAAGGGATTCACTCCTCTATGGCAATGCTTCACCTGAGATCACACATCGAGGCCGTATCAAAGCTGCCGGAAGAGGCCTTCTTCCCAAAGCAGAAGGAGCTCTTCCATGAAGCCGGTTGATTCCTTCAGGAAGAGCTTCCCGCTCCTCTATCCGAACTACAGACACGAAGCAGAGGTTTTTTTTCAGTACTGTGCGGACCAGAACCTTGAGTACTCTGTGGATGCGGTCCGGGCTTACAATCTCTATATCCCGAATCATCTGAAGTTTGGCACCTACAATAAGCGTCTGGCCGCAGCCAAGAAGGTGGTGGAGCAGTGGGTTCAGAAGACGGCACCGGAAGACTTCCCGGCCACCATGTTCAACCTGAAGACGATCAAGGGGAAAAAGAAAGCGGACAAGTCGATTCCCTCAGATAGAATCCATTTCCCTGCCCAGGTGGTGAGGATGCAGGAAGCGGCCAGTAAGCGTACCTCTTGCCTGATTCTCTTTCTTTCCTCCACCGGAGTTAGAATCTCAGAAGCCGCGGGGATCAGACTCAGTGACATAGCCTATGGCCCTGAGAAGAGCATGATTACTATCAACGGGAAAGGGAACAAGGAACGGAAGATTCAGGTGGCCTCTGATCTTATCGATAGGGCTAAGCTGATATTCAAAAGCAAGGAATACCTGTTTGAGTCTTACTCTCACTGCCAGTGTGATCCCCAAGCCCTTTCCAGGTCAGTGACCAGGGCAGGGAAGAAGATTGGAGTCAGATCCAGCGCCCACCGTATGCGGCATTCTTTCGCCACGCAGTTCCTGAAGGAGAACCCTGGCAAGTTCAAAGAACTTTCACAATATCTTGGACACTCCTCTGTCCAAATCACCATGGACATCTACGCGCACAACCAGATGGAGTACCAGGACCTAGAGGCCAGCAATAAGGCCTTCAGGCTCCCTGAGAACGCTCAGACGGCTGATTTGCCATAGAGTTGCCGTAAAAGGCGCGAAAGTGTCCGGAGAATACATGTTAAGCGGACAGATTGGGCAAAAGAAGGCCCTGAGTGCTTTCAACCGTATGTGGCAAGGACCAGCAAGCCAAGCGGGACACTCAGGGCCATAGCCATAGTTTACGGCAGGAATATACGGATATCAATTTGAAGCCGAGGAGAATGAGAGATTGATTGGATTAGAGGAATTATCAAAGGCCCTGGAAGATGCAGGGATCAACATAGGCAACTACCATTCCATGCTGGTTCAGGTGGTGAGTATCAGTTGGGAGTACAAGAACACTCTGGATGTTCTGTGCCGTGGTGCGAGGGAGACTGATCCCCTAATCATCTTGAACAAGGAGCTGGCCGATCAGTTCCGGAAGGAAGTCAGCAAGGGTGACATGGTTTTGTTCTGGGCAGAGATGCGGTTGGATAAATCAGATGGGTATGAGTTCGATGCACTGGCTTTCAAGCGGATAGACTTCGGCAATAGACGGAAGTCCTTCAAGGTTCAGCCGTGGATGATCAATCAGGAGTTGAACGATGAAGAAACTCTGTAGGCGCATCGGCTGCGGCACCATCGCCCTAGACAACGGATACTGTGAGAAGCATCAGGCCGACTACAAGGAGCGGGAGAAGAACAGGAAACAGTTCAGATCCTACGGCTACAAGAGCCTGTATCACTCTCCTGAGTGGAGACGGTTCCGCAAGCAGTTCCTTCTTGAGAATCCATTTTGTGAGGAGTGCGGACGGCCAGCTAATACGGTTCACCATGAGACGGATCACAAGGGCAATGTCCATCTGTTTTTCAACAACAGATTCCATGCTCTGTGTGCCAGTTGCCACTCAAAAATAAGGCACTCCCACCCCCGGGGGGAGGTTAAATCACTGGAGATCCGGGGGGGGCGATAACCACAGCCCCTATTTAGCGTACAAAAATGTGTTTTATTTTGGAGAAAAACTTGGGACGAAAAAAACTACCGATAGATCAGCTTAAAGAGAACGGGAACTACAGGCCTTCCAGGCACGGGGAACATCATCTCACAACGAGTGTTTCAAAGTCTATTCCGAAGCCTCCATCCCGGTTCAACCGCTATGCTCGGGACGAGTGGAGACGGATCACAAAAGAGCTTCATTCACTGGGAATGCTGAGCAATATTGACCTCGGAGCCCTGGGTCTTTTGTGCGAACAGTACGGACGTGCTCTGGAAATTGATTTTCATATCAGGTCGAAATTTAACGGTTGGGCCGCTTATCTCGCTACCGTCGATTACAAAACCGATATGCACGGGAAGGCCTACAATTCTGCGGTTGAATACTACTTCAAGAATCTGGGCCTCTTTGGAATCTCCCCGGCAGAAAGAGCCAAGATCCAGATTCACAGTGAAGAGACCCCGGAGAAAAAGAAGATAAAT
Organism: Oceanispirochaeta sp.; assembly: GCA_963556075.3. GTDB lineage: Bacteria > Spirochaetota > Spirochaetia > DSM-2461 > DSM-2461 > Oceanispirochaeta. The sequence goes on from CAUVYB020000002.1 coordinate 3,632,212, forward strand.
CAGTTCAAACCTCTGTGAGATTTACACCATGATTTACAGCTATACCCGCTACATGAATGACGTCATTTCAGGAAAACAGGTGGTAAATTCGTACATAAAAAAGGCGATTAATCGGAGCTTTAGCAATCGGAAAAGGGAGGATGATCCCGATTTTCCCTATGTCTTTATTGAGTCTGAAGCAGAGAAAATCATCGATTTTGTGAGGTTCACAGGCATCATCAACCCGCTCCCTTTTCAGCAGTGGATCTATGCTGAGCTTTACGGCTGGAGACGGAAAGATAATCCCTCCATCAGGAGGTTTACTGAGGCCTTTGTCTCCATGGCGAAGAAGAATGGGAAGACTCTGTTCATCTCCCCGCTTTTGCTTTATGACCTGTACTTCACACACCAGGCCGAGGCCTATGTTATCTCAACCAACGTGGAGGTTTCGAAACGGTCCTTTGAGAATATCCGATCCGTGATTGATGAGATCCCTGAGTTTTCCAATACCATCAGAATAACCAGGTCGGAGATTACCAACTCATCAAACCGGGGAACTCTGAAGTTCTTCTCTTCTGACAAGAATAAGAACGGTCTTGGGGCTTCCCTCCTGGTCGCGGATGAGGCTGCTTTCTATGACGATTACATCCTGTTTGACCGGCTCCGTACAGGGATGAAGGCCCGGCGCAATAAGCTGACTATTACGATATCAACCAACGGGGAGAACAAGAATCTCCCGTATTACGAGGAGTACGAGAAGAACAAGAAGATTCTGGATGGGATCTATGAGGATGATCAGATTTTTATTGCCATTTACGAGTTCGATGATGAGAAGGAGCTGGAAGATCCGGTGAATTGGGTGAAGCCGAATCCGGCCCTGGAGAACGAGGGCCTTGATATTCCTGACAAGCTTTCCTATGACGCAATTGATCACGATCTGAAGAACGCTGACATGGTGCCGTCAAAAAAACAGCGGATCTTGTTGTATAACTTCAACATGTGGTCTGAGAGTTCCAAGACCTGGATTCACAACGATACCTGGAAACGGAATGTTCGAAAGAACCCGGCTCAGGAAGAACTAAAGCAGCTCCGCTGTTATGGGGGTCTTGATATCTCAGAAGTGTCGGACCTGACATCCTTCACCCTGTACTTCGAGCCAGTGAACGGGCAGATCCCTGTTATCCATAAGGCTTATATCTCCCAGGCCAGCCTAAAGGACAAAGAACTTCACGAGTCCAGCCAGTATACAAACTGGATCAACAAGGGATGGGTCTCCATCTGTGAGGGAAACACCATAGATCATCAGAAAGTGATCAAGGATATCCTGGAACTGACGTCAATCTACCAGGTGATGGAGATCGGGGTGGACCCGAATTACAGGACTCAGGAGTACGTGAGAGTGTTGGAAGAGGAGAACGGTTTGAACCTTGTTGAGGTTCGCCAGGGGATGGCCCATTTCTCTCCTTTCACCAAGGAGTGGGAGAGGGATGTTCTGGAGGGAAGGGTCATGGATGAGAACCCGGTTATGGAGTATTGTCTTTCAAACTGCGAGATCAGGCCGGATATCAACAACAACTACAAGCCTTTTAAACGGGATGGAAAATACAAGAACAAGATTGACCTGGTTATCACCTCGATCATGGCTCACTGCCGTCTTAAGGCGAATCTGAACAAGCCTAAAAAGCGGAAAAGTTCGATTTTTGATATCCTCGACACAGATTAGGTAGCGCGTTTTTTCTCTTCCGGTGTAGAAGTCTGAGCATGGCTTGGATAGGCAGGAAGAAACAACAGGAAATCAGGATGCAGCTTTCAGAGCTGCTCCATGGCTTCAATTCCGCTCTCTTTGGAACTCCGGATAGTTCCATGTGGCAGGAACTGGAAGCCCTCCAGAATGAGGCCCTTTACGCAGCGATCAAGATCATTGCTGAGACAATGGCCTCCCTGCCTATTTCCGTATTCCGAAAAACGGCTGATGGTCCGCAAAAAGTCACGGATCATCACTTAGCCAAGGCCCTTAATAACCCGAATCCCAATACTAACAAGTTTTCATTCTGGGAGACTTTCCTCTCCCATGTTCTGTTACGGGGGAACGGTTATGCCTTCATTGATCGCTGGCCGAATAGTGGCCGGGTACGGGATCTGATCATCCTTGATCCCACTGTCATAGAACCCTTTCTGAATGAGCGAATGGAAAAGCAGTTCAGGAACACCATAACCCAAAAAATCTATGGCAAGGATCAGGTCTTTCATGTGATGGCTACAAGCTGGGATGGCCTTAAGGGTCTATCTCCCATCCAGCAGTTTAAGCGGCAGATTGCCGAGGGACTGGGGGCAGATGAGTACATCAAGAACTTCTTTGAAAAGGGGATTCTGACAAATATCGTTCTGACCCTTCCTGAAGGATATGCCGAGGACGCAGAGGAAAAGCCCGCCGAGTATAAGCGCCGGATCATGGCTATGAAGTCTCAGTTCGTGAAGATGTTCGGAGGACGGAAGAATCAGGGAGAGCCTGTTCTTTTGGATGAGGGCTTTAAGCTCGAAACCCTGAAACAGGATTCCAACAAGGACAACCAGGTCTTGGAGCTGCGGAAGGAGGCGGTGATCAAGATCGCCCGGATCTTCAGGATACCTCCTCATATGCTGATGAGCCTGGACAAGGCCACATACTCCAACATCGGCCAGCAGTCAGCCGACTTCTACAAACAGTGCATTCTCCCCTGGATCGAGCGGATGGAGTCGGCTATTGAGTCTCAGCTCCTTTACCAGGGTGTGGATGGTGATCTGTACATCAAGTACAACGCCAGCTCTGTTCTGAGGGGAACAGACCAGGAGCGAAAAGAATTCTATAAGACCATGCACGACATCGGGGCTTTGTCCATTAACGAGATCCGGGCCCTGGAAGAGTTGCCCCGACTGAAAAGCAAGTACGCAGATTATCACGCCTACAACCTGGGAACAGGATTTATCGAAGAACCTACTTTAGGCAAAAAAGGGGAAGCAAGTGAAGTATGAGAACAGGGAGATTTCCTTCAGGACAGAGATCCGGACTTCTGAAAATGACAAGAGAATGATCACCGGGGTGATTCCCTACAACAAAGAATCATCAGATATGGGCTTTGTGGAAACCATCAAACCCGGAGCCTTTACCAATTCCATCAAAGAGGGAGATGTCAGGGCTCTCTGGAACCACGATCCCAAGTATATCCTGGGCCGCTTATCCTCCGGGAGCCTCCGGTTCCAGGACAAGGCCGATGGTCTTCATTTTGAGATCGATGTCCCTGAGTCCCGGCAATATGCCCTGGATGCCTATGACGTTGTGAAGAGCGGAGATGCAGAAGGCGTTTCCTTCGGATTCCGGGTTGTCAAAGATACCTGGACAGATGAGGAAGGGGAGCCTTTGAAGCGGGATCTTCTTGAGGTTGTTCTCCGGGAAGTCTCTATTGCCGTGACCTTCCCCGCCTATCCGGATAGCAAGGCTCAGGCTCGGGACTTCAATGAGGCTACAGGTTTGGATCTGTCACGACTGGCAAAGACCATGGTCAGGGCGTGTAACCATAAGGACATTACCGAAGAAGACAGGAGCTTCCTGGATTCGGTGATTGGCGAGATCAGAAAGGTCACAGGATCAGGGGAACAATCAGATCCGGCTCCCGAGAACTCTGAACGTTCACCGGCAGGCACTGTTTTGCTGCGAATGGAACTGGACCTTCTGGAAGAATCAATTGCATAGGAGCAAGTTGTGAAAAAAGCATTTCAGTTGAAACAGGAACGACAGGCCCTGATCGATGAGGCCCGAAAGCTGATCGAGCTGGCCGAGGACGAGAAGAGGGATCTCACTGAAGATGAGCAGAGGGCTCATGATGAGCGGATGAAGAAGATCAAGGATCTGAGCAAACAGATCACTGAACGGGAGGCTCTGGAGGAGCTGGAAGAACCCGATGAAGAGGATCTTCCCAACCAGGAGAGAAATACCAAGCCCAGCCTGGATGATGAATACCGGGAGCTTGGAGCTTCCATCATTGAAAAGAGGGATTACACCTCCACCATGAACGAGGGAGTGTTCCAGCCCACCCAGGTTGAAACCAAAGTTCGTGAAGGGATCGCGGTTCTCTCTCCCATCCGTAACGCGGCCAATGTCACCACTACCGGCAGCAATCTGGTGATCCCTGTGGATGCCGGTGATGTCTCCGTGGGTATTATCGCTGAAGGCGGTGCCTATCCCGACGGCGGTGGTTCTCTGAAACCCGTGAAATTTAAGCCCCTGAAAGTGGGAGCCATCGTCAAACTGACCGATGAAGCCCTGTCCGACGTACCGGCGAATCTGGCACAGAATGTGGTTCGCCAGCTTAGCAGAGCCACCGCTAAAAAAGAGAACCGATGGTTTGCCATCGGAAATGGAACGTCTGAGCCCGAAGGTATTCTGACAGGTGCCTCTGAAGGATTGGTGGCCGACGCAGTGGATGCGATTACCGGTGTAGAGATCAGGAAGTATCTGACTTCCCTGGACTCTTCTCTCCTGCCTTTCGCCATGGGGCTCTGTACACGGAACACTATGGGAATCCTGATGGATCTGACTGACAAGAACAAGGGAATTGATATCCGTTGGGATTCTGTTCTCAAGTGTTACCTGGTCCAGGGAATCCCCTTCCATATCAACCAGAACATGCCCGAGATCGGAGCAGGGACGAAACCCATGGTTATCGGGGATGTTCAAAACTTCTACGAGATTAAGGACCGGACAGGCTATGAGGTTAAGGTTCTGACTGAGAAGTACTCGGATGTCGGTAAGGTCGGTTACCGGTTTACCTTCAGGACCGACGCCCATGTTATGGAGTCTGAGGCATTCAAGTATTTCCAGATGAAGAGCGCCTAAAGAAGTGGATGAATGAGGGGGAGGGGAGCAGTCCCCTCTCTTTCTCGGAGGAATGATGATCGTCACCGCAGAAGAGCTAAAGAACTACTCCGATGTTGTCTCATCTGATGACTCTATGATTGAGCTGATGATCACAGCCGCTCAGGAGATCGTCCAGAACTATTTGGGCTATCGTATCGAGGCAAATGATTATCAGGACACCCTGGATGGGAATGGGGAAGAGTCTATAAACCTGGGAGTGAAACCGATCAAGGATGTCTCTCAGTTGGTCATAGACGGAGAGACCATGGATGTTTCTCTCCTTGTTCCAATGAAGGAATATCTGATATTTCCCAATTATATTTTTACTGCCGGCTCTCTGAATATCAAAGTCCTCTTTAGGGCGGGATACGAGAATAATGAAATCCCTGCCGTTATGAAGCTGACGGTTATTCGTATCGCCGCCCTTTTACTTTCGGAGGGTTCCGGTCATATCGGTGTTTCTTCTATCAGCGACGGGAACACGGGAAGCCGAACCTTTATGGAGCGATCTTTCAAGCGCTACCTTCGTGAACTTTCTGCATACAGGGTATCCAAATGGTAGAGATTGTTCCGAACGCTGATATTAACAAATTGATTGATTCTCTGGACGGCCTTGAGAAGGCCGGTCCCAGGATAAAGAAAACCTTGATCAGAAAGGTTGCTGTTGGCAGCAAAAAGCATATACGCAAAGGCTTTGATCAGCATCTGAAAAAAAGATCGGGAGAAACCAGGAAATCAATCAAGCATAAAGTCTATAAGGACGGCCATGCCACGCTCTGGATGGCGAAGAGATCAGCCTATCCGTTGATCGTCGGGGCTACGATTCTGCCCAAGAATGGGAACTATCTGTACTTCACGGGAGATGATGGGAAGCTCAGGAGACTTAAATCAGTGACCCTGGTTTCAAGGCCGTTCTTCCAGCCCCCCCTTGATGACTATTTCACGTCCGATGAGCCGGTACAGATTATGCAGAAGAACCTTGAGAAGGAGATTGAAAAACAATGGAAGCGGCAATCGGCGCACTGACGAATACGATCACAACCTGTTTCCAGAATTATCTGGATGAAAGATCTGAAACGGGATACGAGCTAAGCGGCCCGGGTAGTGTTGTCATGGGTGATGTGGACGTTGATCGATATCGGGATCCGGTCAATGTCTTTTTGATACCTGACCAGGAAACATTCGATGAGGATGATCTGGGAGGAGGGGAACTGACTACCCAGGATATTGCCGTTTTCATCCTGATCAAGAAAGAGCCGAAAGAGATTCTTTCGAAGAAGATCATCAGGTATGGAGAAGCGTTCAGGAAGATGACCAGGGAGAATAACACTCTCCTTAACCAGGTCGGATATGCCCATACAGAGCGCGCCGAGTACATTGAGGGCGTTGAGGGCAGTGATCTTATCAAAGGAATAAAACTCACTGTGAAAGTGACCAGTGAGGATTAGGAGGTAATTATATGGCAATGAGAATAGGCCAGGGATCAACCGTACAGGCGGGATTTGATACAGCGTGGGGAACGGCGGGATCTCCCTCCTTCAATATCTCTCACAAGTCCGAATCCCTGAAGTACGTGGCAGACAAGAAAGAAGAAGAGTCACTGGTGGGCGGCAGAGCATCCAGAGGAGTTCAAACACTCGGGTCAAAGGTGGAAGGGGATCTCTCATTCATTCTGAAGCCAGACGAGATTGCTGCCATTATCGCCTGGGCAACAGGTAAAGAAGCCAGTACAACCCAAATTGATACATCTGCTGCCTATCGCCACACCTTTGAGCCTCTGGAAGATCCTGCCGGATCTGCGCCCAAGGCTTCAGTGGTTATCGACCGGAAAGCCGGAGTCTATCAGTACTCTTCCTGTAAGGTGGACTCACTTAAGATCAGCGGATCACCCAACGGCTTCCTTGAGGGATCTGTTACGCTCCGTGGCTATGATGAGGCTGACGGCGTATTAAATGGATCTGTGAAGAAATCCAGCCTCAAAGCATTCCGCTTTGTTGATGCTTCAATTACTGTCGACGGTTCTGACTTCGGTGATTATGTACAGAGCTTCAGTTATGAGTATTCCAACTCCCTGGAATCCGATCTTTATGTAATGTCCTCCGGTACGAAGATGGGAGAGATTGAATTCGGAAAGCTGGGAGTCTCCGGTTCTCTGGAACTTCTCTACGATACGGAAACCGCGAATCTCCATAAGAACAAGTTCAAGACCGACTCCAATATCAACATTGAGATCAAGGCGATCTCAACAGAAGAGGTTGATACGGGCCAGCCCTATGAACTTGTAATTAAAATACCTGTTTCCCAGATCACGGATAGCTCATTCAATATTTCCGGTGCAGACCGGATCAAACATACCATCAACTTCCAGGGCCTCGAGGATGATTCCAACAAGGTCACTACTATTGAGGTTGTTGATGGGACTGACTCAGCATACATCTAAGGAGAAAGCATGGAATTACAGAAAGCAAAAGAGATCGGCCTTTTCAGGTTCACTGTGAATATCACGGAGTTTTTTGAAGGATCAGATGAAGAGCTATCCATCACTCTGGGTGAACCCAGTATGAAGGATTTTGATGTGATCCGGCGCAAGGAATCGCCTTCTGTCGACGATTACGCAAAGCTTTTTAAAACTTATATGGTTGAACATCCCTTCACCAACAACGGAGCACCGGCGAAGAGCGAGGAGGTGGTGAAACTCTTCAATGACATGCCTGTGCTGTTTATCGACGTTACCCAGAAATGGCTACAAGCCTGCCCTTTAGCCCAGAGGAACAGAGCCGCATCGGAAAGCTCTGCTCCATAATTTTCAATGATGATGGAGAGTTTCCGGAGGATTATGACGCTGATGCTCATCGTGACTATCAGGATCACCTTCAGCTCTTCCATGAGTGTGTGAATCATAAGGGTGATTTTCAGATCCTTCCCCATGGAGGGGGAGTTCTGGATCAACCCTATAAAACAATGTCTATCCTTCGGATCATGCGCTGTGTTTTCGTTAAGAAACTGAATGATGACCTGAAGAAGACACAGACTACTGTTTAAGGATTGTAAATTGAGCAAGTCAGCATCATATACGATAAACGCCAAGGACAAAACGAAGCAGGGGATTAACTCTGCTAAGTCCGGTCTTGACGGGTTGAATAAGACAGTCAAGTCTTTCGGTGTTGCCATCGGTGCCGCATTCTCAGTCGCTGCTATCAAGAAAGTGGGGCAAGAGATTGAGGCTGTTAATGATGCTTTCGGTGTTCAGTTAGAATCTGAAATCCAGCTACAAAAGGCTGTTCTAAATAGTTCAAAGCTATCTCTTGAATCTGCTGCCAATCTGAAGAAGTTCGCCTCTGAACTTCAGTCCACATCCATCTTCGGAGATGAACAGCTCATCCAGTATGAAGCTATGCTGGCCGCCCAGGGAAGAACAGAGGAGGAGATCCAGAACGTTCTCCAGGCATCTGTAGATCTGGCTTCAACAGGGGTCATGCCCCTTGAGAGCGCCGTTAAGAATATTTCAAAGACCTATGCCGGAATGGCCGGGGAGCTGGGCGAGTCTATCCCCGCATTAAAGGATCTGACTAAGGAACAGATGAAAAACGGTGAGGCCGTTGAGCTTATCGCTAGGCAGTATGAAGGAATGGGGGCTGCGGTAGCAAAAGGGGCGAAAGGGACCAAGCAAGCTCTTGCCAATACCAAGGGCGATATCCAGGAGACATTGGGAGAGATCTTCACGAATATCACAGGGGATACGAATGCCAGACTCCTTCCCATTTTCAACAAGATTAATGAATGGCTCCAGGGGAACAAGACCCAGATCATCAATGTCTTTCGGAACATTCCTGAGTTGGCGGCCACTACCTTCAATCTCATCAAAGATGTTATCGGGCAGATCCTAACGCCAGAGTTTTTCATGGCTTACGGAACCATCATGTGGGACTTCTTCCTTACATCGGGCAAGTATGCGATTACGACTATCTCTGATTTTATCAAAGCTATCGGGATCTCCATATGGGAACCATTAAAGTATGGTTTTCAGGTTGTCACCACAGCGATCTCCAACGGCTTCGGCCAGATGATCAACTTCTTCATCGACAAGCTCAATTGGTTTATGGAGCAGTACAACAAGCTTGCTGAAAGCGGTGCCGGGAGAATCCTGGGTATGGAAAGTGCTGAGCTTTTCCAAAGAGCCAATACAAACAAGCAGGCTCCTCAGAACAATATAAAGAACAATATCAGAGAAGCCTGGGACAATGCATTCAGTAGAATGAAAGACGGCTTCCCTGAAGTGACTGATGCTTTTACAGAGGCCGTTGATAGTTCCCTTTCCGTGGGTGCTGATCTCTTCGGAGATGAATTTAACAAGTTCTTAGAAGAGACCGAAGTGATCCTGAATAAGCCTCTGGAGATTGATTATAAGGAAGATCAATTGGCTGCCATTACCGGTAACGGAGGAGGCGGAACTGGTGGCGGATCTGGTGCAGGAGGAGGTCTGTTCGCAGGATTGTTTCAGAATCTTGGTGGATTCAGTAATATGCTCGGATCTGCCGGTGGGGTAATTGGTGTGGTGATTTCGGTATTCACATCACTGATAAACGGTATAGCGTCGCTATCAGCCATCTTTAATTTTTTTCAGACGATTATCGATGGCCTTATCAGTACGATAGCCGTACCTCTGAATGAAATCCTAGCGCCAATGGTCGGCTCTCTTTACATGGTCGGTGAAATCATTGGACAGATTCTTATACCAATCCTCAATCTTCTTACTCCCGTCCTGGATTTTGTATCAGCTGGTTTTCTCTTCCTCTACAACTACGCGATCAGGCCTCTTGCCAACGCGATTATTTGGGTTGTCGTCGGATTGAACAATGCAGTGGCCAATGCCATCAATGCGATCTTAAAAGCCATCGATAAGATACCGTTCGTTAAGATGAAATACCGAATGGATAAGATGGACTACGATGATGTCAAAATGGATAAGATCTCTATGGATGATCTGAGAAGTAAGGGCGAAGAATACATCACCAATAACGGCGGTTCCACGGGTTATGAGACTACCGGAGGAGCCAGCTATTCACAGGCCAGAGACGTCTACATCACCATCAATATGGACTACCAGGTCGGGCTATCAGCTTTCGATGACAATGATATAGCCGTTAAGATCAACAACTCCCTGGAAAGGGCTAAATCCCTGGGATACATATGAAAATAGAAATTAAGTACTCAACTTCATGGGAAGACATTACGGCTCTTGTCGAAAGGGATTCATTCAAGCGAACTCAGAAGCTCCATAACAATCTCAAACCGACAATCAATGTACTGAAGATGACCGTCAAAAAGAATGTGTCTCTCATGAACGCGATCACGAACAGCAATAGCGTATATGTCCGTGTGTATGAGGATGACGGGATCACCTTTTTCTTCTACGGCAAGGTCAAGAACAGTCATAAGATCAAAGTCCAGAACAGAGCTGAAAGCTTGGAACTGGAAGTAACAGATCTCGCCTATCTCCTCAAAGAGGAGCTGAAGATAAACTACGACTATTCAGGGATTAAAGTCTACGATTCGAACGATACGGCGAACTCTCTTGTTCACAAGATGATAGAGCTGACCCTATACAGCCAGTCACTCCTGCCCGACTTCCTTATCAACATAGAGCTGGAGCATGTTCACATAGAAGAGGGTAAGACTGTCGAGGAGGTTTTAACCGATCTGCTGGCCTCTTACGGTTACGTGTACAACGTTGAGATAGACGGCAAGATGAAGTTTTATCCCTTCTCGAAGGACGTCATCACACCGACCTTCTTTCTCTCCAACGGCAACATGTTGAATGAACTGAAGTATGAAAAGAATGAGGCCCAGAATAAATCTACAACGATTGAATGGAAGCCAATTCTCTTCGAGACTCAGAGGCTCCTGGTGTCCGACACATCTCAGTCCGACAGCGTCCACAAATGCAATATTCAGATCGCTCCTCACGACTACTATCCCGTGGACTCCAACACCTCTGACACGTATGTCGACTACCAGTACGACGAAAACGAAATACTCAAGGTCGAGAACGTCAATCTTGTTGTTGAGAAGGACTCTGACATTGATACCGACAGGTTCACTCCGGAGGCAGAGAAGGCTCTGATCTCCTTCTACAACACCAACTCGCAGTATCCTAAGAATATAACCAGGTTGGATATTTATGGAGATGTCTACTACAAGAAACCGGATATCAATACCTCGTACGTTCACAATGGTGAAGATGTTGACGGAGAGGAGACAGTTGAGGCTCCCTATATCTTTGAAAAATCCCACGCTCAGCAGCTCGCCCAGTGGAGGGCCAACTTCTGGAAATATGCTGACTGGAAGTATATCTGTGAGAGCCGGGTAAAGATCCCCATCGGTGATTTTGTCTCCCTCACCGATACGGTCATGGGTATATCAACAACTGCCCAGGTGATAGAGATCAAGGACGACTTTAAAAAGGTCTATCAATACACCCTTATCGGTGCATCCGAATACGTGATTCTGCCTGATACTCATGACGAACTGAACTACACGCCTTCCCCACCCATCCAGGAGATTCCCGTAGACGTCGCCATCGAGGGCGTGGTAACAGAGGATGTCTATTTCGTTCGGGAGCAGCAGGTAGGAGTGACTGATCCCTATACCACGATTCCGACGGTCCCTGTTATCCATGAGATCAATTCTCAGTTCAAAGCTCTGGAGATCGTCTGGAACAAGCAGATGAACCTCCGGGGCTTCAAGGAGTATCAGCTCCAGGTATCTAAGAATCAGACTGATTGGTATGCCCTCGGTTCTGACGGTAACGACTGGAAGTATGGAGGCGTGGACGGATACACGGCTCTCGCATATCCCCGACTTGTTCACGTTCCCATCTCGGCAAGCGGAACCGCCGATAATCCTCTGCCGACAACTCTCTACTACAGGGTGAGACAGAGGACGGAATCTGACCTCTACTCCGACTGGTCGGCAGTTATGAGCGGTACCACGTCGCTGATCGAAACCGCGGACATACCCGCCAATTCTATTACAGCGAACAAGGTATCTGCCTCCTTCCTGGACACCGTCGTCGCTTCAATTTCAGACAATTTGACGATCGATCAGGACACTGGATGGACCACGCAGAAGAACAATACCAGAGCATTCCTGAATGAGCGCGAAATCGCCATCCAAAAGAACAGCCCTACTGGCTGGAATAACATCTCCTCGATCTCTTACGACGACGAGTATTCTGGCAGCCTCAATCTCGGCGAATACGTGGAGCTCAAGACCGGAAGCGCGAACGATCCAACGGTGTCCTCCTCCTGGTTCCAGATCAACGCGGGGAGCTTCGGTCCCTATCTCATCTCACAGGCCATTACGTACAACGAATACGACGAGATCCAGTACACATTCCTTGGAACAACTGACTTCGACAAGGATCTCCAGAGGCCAGCCGTGCTGACTCTCTACAGGTCGACAGACGGCAATAACTGGTCTACGATCGTCGTTGATGATGCTGTTCCAGGAATGAACTCTTATGCAGCCCCTGTCTACCACGATGGTGTCTGGTACTGGATCACGATGGGGTACAAGTCTCTTGATAACGGTCTCACTTGGGAGAAGATGACGACTACCTTTCCCCATCCCGACTTGGCTGTTCTGAAGAATAGTCTTAACAGACAGGCCTTTTTCAAGTTCGGCGGTTACACCTACTGGACGAATGGCAATCTGTACCGCACGAGCGACTTCGAGACATACGAACAAGTCATAATCTCTGGCTGGCAGCAGACTGACCAGATCCGGGTTGTAAACAACAGGATTGTCCTTATTGGTGCGACGACGTCATCAAGCAATATGAACTGTCTGGCATACTCCAATGACGGTATCAACTGGACTTTTTACACCTCTCCCGATACCTATGAGATCAAGAATGTCGACTATTCCGACATCGGCAAGTACTTCATGACGAGGGGTACAATAGGAGGATCTGTTCACAATGGCGGGCTGTACTATTCTTATGATTTAATCAACTGGACGACGGTATATGAGTCAGATCCCGCCGATAACTATATCGAGTATTCCGCGGAGGATATCAGGTGTTTCGGCAGGTATATATTCCTGAATGGTCGCGGCTATGAAAACAACCATAATCCACCTGACACCAAGAACTTCTTTATCTACTCGGACGACTATGGTGATACGTGGAAGAAGATGTATGTACCGCTTTACGAAAACTCTTTCGACACCACTCATGACTATATTCAGATCTATCATGATATTCAGCTAGTAGGAGAAACTGTGGCCCTTTCGGCTACAAATTTAACAATTGACGGTACAACCTATATTCAAAAGTATGGTCTCTATACGGCAAGTATTGATGATCTTGATGCGTGGACATTGCAGTACGAAGAGCACGCGAAGATAAACATATTCAGCTTTGTCGGATACCTGTTCGGAACGTCTCAGAGGGTTGTAAATGAGTACAATCCTTCGGCGAGGGTTACAGCCGGTGTGGATAATAAAACAAATGACCTACACATCAACAACACTGGCGGTAAGGTATATATTAACGGGCAGGACCTTGAGACAATCGGAGTCCCTGCCCACGATTCCACGTTGATTACACATCAGTATGATCATACTCTTACTGGTGCTGTATCGACCGGATGGACAGACGGTTGGATAACAGAGAACTTTCAGGTCCCTGCTAAGTCGGTGATCAACACTGAGTTCAGGATACCATTCAGAACTTCTGGATCTACCAGTGAATGGGGCAACCTAATAGTAAGAGTCTGGGTACAAAAAAATGATGATGGTCAGTGGATCGATCTGGGAGCCTCCGGTTACTACGGTGGAACTCTCGGTGTTGATGGGTTCTTTGCCTATCACAACAACATCATTCAAGATTACTCAGATGAACAGGACTGGTTTTGGCTGAAGTATAAATTCTCTTTCATGACAGATAACGGAGCTTGTGATGTCAATCCCTCAAGTATTGGATTTGAGGGAAACGATCTCGATACGAGCAATGACTGGTATTACTCAAGCCTAATAGTAACCACCTTTACCGGGATAACCGGACCGCGAGGTTTCAGGGGTATTCCTGGAGAGCAGGGAATTCAGGGAATACAGGGTGTTCAGGGCGAGAAAGGAACACCTGGTGTCACTGCGGAACCCTTCGAATCAACCGACCAGGTGTGGAGTAAGGATCAGGCGGTTCTGTTCAACAACACTGTCTACATCGCCACTGTGGAAGGAGCGACAGGTTATTACCCGAACGAGTCTCCCCAGTTCGAACTCTTCTCCCTTGATACTGAATTGCAGACCTACATCCAGGCGGTAGAGGTCAACAACCAGGCCATGGCCGATAACAATACTCTTGTCTCCCAGTACCAGAGACAGGTTTTGGATAATACAAACACTGTAAACCAGTATATTGACGATGTTCAGAGCGCGGTCGATCGGCTCAATCCTATTGTTATCGATGATTGGCACTATGTCGGAGAAGTGGGAGAACCTGCTTTTGAGAATGGTTATAGTAATGATCCTTATGGAACTGGTGTCGCTTTTAGAAAAGATTTATTAACAAATACAGTTCATTTCAAGGGCACTGCACAAGGTTCGACAACAGGTATTATTTTTACTCTTCCAGAAGGGTATAGACCAGAAAGTGATATTTATGTCGGCATGGTCAGTAGTGGCCCTACCGCTACAAGAATGGATATTCACTCAGATGGTAGTGTCATAAATGAAAATGGTGGATACTCTTGGTTTGCATTTGAAGGGCTCTCATTTTCAGTCGGTGGTATCGTACCAATTGAAGGCCTCAAGGGTGACAAGGGTGATACAGGACCCGCAGACTTCAACTGGACTGAAGGACAATCGTCTGAGAGGAATCAGATGGTCGGTCATACAGGTACTGTATGGAAGGCATTGAAGGACAACACCAATGTAGAACCAGGTACCGATCCCACCGTATGGGAAGATGCTTTCCCTAATAAGGGATATGCGATGCACATTCAACACAAGGTTGCGCCGGGAGTCGCGTCAGGAACAGTGACTGCAAATATATGGAATAAATCTCCATTTAACCATGTTGAACATAACACTATTGATGGTGCATTTCTTGATGATCAAACGTATGAATTTACACTCCCTACAGGGAGGTATTTTCTGACTGGTTTTCGAGGCCTTTTCTATACCAATGCCTATGCTATGAGACTATATAACGTTACAGATGATACATCCATTCTAGGAATGAACGGATATACAGATGTAGGGGATGGGTATAACTCAGAACATGTCCCAATACAGGCTGTAATCGAGATTGATGACAGCAAGGTCTTCAGGCTTGAAGTCTACCCCCAAACGACAAGGGAAAGCGATGGTTGGGGATTCAGTACGAACAGCTATGGTGGCTTGGATAGAGTATGGGCTGACCTCCTTATTATCAGTTATAGAGCTCCCAAGGGTGACAAAGGCGATCAGGGGATTCAGGGAATCCAGGGGCTGAGAGGCGAGAGAGGACAGATCGGATTCAGTGCCGCAGCTTACGATCCTTTCCATCCGTACTCGATCGATGAGCCTTGTATCAAGGACTGTGCTGTGTGGATATCCAAGACGGACAGCAACCAGGGCAACACACCGGCTTTGGGTTCCGCGTACTGGGAATCGTACAAATCAGAAGACGGTTTCCCCGTCGGTACAGTCATCATGTACGACGCGAATACGCCTCTGACCATCGACGGAATCACGGTCACCTCTGGGGCTTCAGGAGTATGGATCGACAACACCACGATTCCCGGCTGGTTTGCATGTGTCGACGGCAACCAGGACAAGGGATGTCCGAACCTCGTAGATAGGTTCGTCATGGGTAAGGTTATTTCCGGCAATGGTACAACGGGTGGAAGCAATACGCATACTCTGTTGGTCGAGGAGCTGCCGTCCCACAGCCACGTCGCGGATCACAACCATACTACAAACAACACTGACGGTACTGACGGTCGGACTTATACAAACAGTGCAAGCCACTATCATTATCAGTTTGTAAATAACCATGCAAGTGGTTCCGGTTTGTATATTTCCTCTTCAACAGTCCCTGGATGCTATACATCAGAAGGTAGTGATACAGAATATAGGATGCGCTATTCAGATGCTGGTTATGGTTATTCGGTTTCAAATGCAAACGTAGGAAGAACTGGTTACAACTTATCAAGCCACTATCATAAAGTGGATGTTAATACTGAAGAGTTCAGTACAGAGGTAACCGGAGGCGATACTCCGATTGACATAAGACCAGCGCATTACAGCGTGATTTATATCAGGAAATGTAGTTAAAAGGACGGGTAAATGAAGGGAATATTGATTAACAACACAATACTCGTAAAAGAGAATTCGAGAGGCGTGGACAGGTACGATAACATCTTTGACCTGAACCTCAAGGTGACGCCGTACATAGGTGCAGAGTTCACCGAAGAGGCCTACCAATTGCAGAAGACGATAAGCATCAATGTTCGGAAGAACGAGTGTGAAGAGTCTTGGACAGAGTATAAAGACATGTCTACGGATGACATTATGACCGTGCTTTATGACAGGGCATTGACGTATTCAAAGGTGATTAACACCGAGCTTCCAAAGCCAATCTATACGACCGTACAGGACCCCAAAAAGGGGGAGGTGAGCGTCATTTCCGGGTACGAGGAACTAAGCGAGGATTACAAGGCAAAGGTCGAGTATGAAGCCAAGTACTTCTACCTCAAGGAGCTTGCAAAACTCCTTGTAGGTAGAGAGTCAGAATTAATAGATTTGAGGTAATGATGGAGATTAGAGCTAATAAGGATGACTACAAACTGTTTGTACGGATAGGAGCACCAGTAGGAGTACCTATCACCAAGGAAAATCAGATCAATGAGTCAGTAATAATGATTCACCAGGGAGGGAAGCTTATTCCCTGGTTAGCTGGCCGAAAAGCGATAAAGGGATACTTGAAATATGGGTATAACCGGATCATTAAGAACTGCCCCCATCGTTCTGGACAGTGCATTGGAGAGCGGTGCTCGTTTTATGTGATCCAGAATGGAACAGGAGATTGCGCCCATGTATGGAATGCAATTCAGGCAGGGAGGGCTCTGAGTGGAAGCAGCAACGGTTGAAGAAAAATTCGGGAAGGTCTGGACAGCTATAACAGAGAACAAGGGAAATATTAAGGCGGTAAGCGAAAAGGTTTCCGGCAACGGTATCCCCGGACACGAACAAAGGATCGGGGGCCTTGAAGAGAAATGGAACCATCGGGAGATTGACTGTCCTGCTATCAAGATAATGAACGATCACAATGGCCGCCGGCAAGTAGCATGGGATCGGATATTCCTTATCTTTTCAAGCCTTATTCAATCCGGTCTTCTGGTTTATTTCTTTTCAGGAGGGAGCATACCATCATGACAGTTATTCGTTTCTTCCACCAGGAGGAGATCCTGGAGATTCTTGATGAGCAAGGGAAGGTCCTTCAAAAGTATCGGGCGACCTGTAGGGTCAGGAACGAGATCAACGGGCGGCGCCAGCCAGATCAGATCGTAAAGACCTTCCCGATCACTTCCAAGTTGGGGCGGCTGCCGTACAACCCCCGGAAGTTCCCGACAGGGGCCTGGAGAGTGAAGATGCCGATTGCCTCCAATGATCCCGAGTTCGCTCCTGTGAAAATCCCCACCGATGCGATCCGGCGGGTGCTGACATCAGAATTGGAGGGCGGCCGCTATGCCGGTCTATCTGGAGAGCATCAGGACGACGCCTTCTACCATCTTCATTATTCACATAAATATCGAACTACCCTGGGCTGCATCCGTCTTAATTCAGCGGACGACGCCCGAGAGATAGCGAAATTGGTTAAATCAGAACTGAAGGCCAAGCGGGAAGTTTGGCTGGAAGTAATGGTACATAGAGGAGAGTAAATTATGGCTGAGTACAAGATGACATTTGGGAGAAAGTTCTGGGCGGGGATCTTTGGAGTCCTGGTCCTGCTGTATCTCTATACCGTGACCCTGTTTCAGAACAAGGACGCCGTTACTGGAACGGGTCTTATCACCTTCGGGGTGCTGGTAGTATCCATCGTGTTTGCCTACATCGGCGGCAACGTCTGGAATAAGTGGGTTAAATCCAAATTCTTCCAGGCGGACATCCTGAACGGAGCGGAGAAATGATATGTGGAAGAAAGTTTGTAATTGGCTGGCTGTTGCTGGTGGCCTTATCTTTGCCGGTCTTCTCTTTGTCATCGGAAGACGAAGTGTTTCAAGCAGGACTGGAGAAGAAGTCGAAAGCAGAAGTGATCGAAATCGCGATGCTGTACAGAGTAGCTTTTTACGGAGTAAAGAGCGACTTGAACGAGATCGATCAGATCTCAACCGAGAGAAGCAGTCTTTGGATAGAGAGGGAGAGATTCTGGACAGAGAGGATGAACTCAATCGAAAAGAGGGAGAAGTCCTTAGACGCGCGAGACAGCGAATTGACGATACAGAAGCAGCTGTGGGAAGAATCATGGGAGATTCAAGCGGAACAGAATAAGAAGACGTTCTGGGACGGGTTCTGGAAAGGAGCTGTCACCGGCGGGATATTAGGTACCGCGACCGGCGGTGTTACTGGATACAAGATAGGGGAGCAACTGTGATTCTGACCGGGTATACAAAAGGTTGACAGTCCCGGATAACAATACTGTCTATTCCCTATTTCAATAAAGGCTGTAACTCGCATAAAAAGTGGTTTTAGACGATTACAGCCAATACCTGTTTAGAATAAATGCCGGTCACCGGCACAAAATGAAAAAGGCTAACTTTTTGCAATGCAACGAGTTAGCCTTTTTTAATGTTACTCCCTTTCCTGTTGTCATTCATGGGTGTTTACAGAAGCTTCCAGACAACTGTTATCCTGTGTCATCATGAGTCAGTCTGCAGGAGATTTTCTTACTGCTTTATTTACAGATTCTGTCCACCCAGTCTACCAGAGTCCCGGTAGATGAGCCTTCTTTCGCTCCGTGGGGCATATTCCATACCAGGGCATAATCAACATCCACATCGGGATACAGGGTTTGCAGGATCAGGGCACTATAAGACATCAGAAAACGGACCGTTCTGTACGTGCCGTTTTCTGATATGCTGAATATCATTTCGTTGAATCGAGAGCATTCTCAACAGCTGACATAATCGCGAAACTGGTACAGGTGGCTCCGGACACAGCATCAACTTCGGTATTTCCGGTCTTCAGAATTTCTTTTGGAATCAGATCGATGGGTCTCTGGTAGTACCTTCTACCGATCTCATTGTGATCCACAACTTCAATATTTACGACCTGAGAATCCTTCACTGTCACTTCCACTGTCAGACCCTCCCGGAAGCCGACAGCTGTTCCCTCATAGACGCCGTCAGGAACATTCACGTTGGTCAGATCCATTCCTTCGGGGATCGTATAGTTACTCTCATGCCGTCTGCCGTGACCGGAAAATGCAAACAGCTGATAAAGGGCCAGACAGAAGAGGGCCGTCACGATAAAGATTCTTTTCTTTTCCATATTTTACTCCTACCAAATCGATTTATTTTTATTACCCATCCATAGCTGAGAGCTCCGGAACGCGGGCAATTCATTAAACAATTAAAACAGTTGTTGCATTGAGGATTACGGACATGGGAATATTCAGAAATACTGATCTGCATCGGACAGCTTCTATCGCAGAGACCACAGTCAATACAAAGCTCTTTTTCTCTCCGGATGCTGAAAAGGCGTCCCAAACTCAAGAGCCCATACTGGGCCCCTTCAGTGCAAAAGTATCTGCAGAATGGACGATCTAAAAAGAGAGAAAGGAGGATAAAGAAACCCATCAGCCCCCAGGCCGCCGCTGTTATATAGCTGACGGAACCCGAGACACCAGATAGAAAAGTTGAATGGGGTGACGACAGGAAGAGGATAAATCCCAGTCCTGTCATCGACAATCCAAAGATCAGATAGCGGAGATAAACCAGAAAACGTTCCAGCCCGGCAGGGACTCTCAAACGAGGCAAGCTCAACGACCTCCCGATACTCCCCATCAGCTCCTGAAGGGCTCCGTAAGGACAGAGCCATCCACAGAAAAATGGCCCCGTCACCAGGGAGAGCAGCATCAGCAGAATGACAAACATAAAGGATCCGCTGAAAACACCTGTCAGAATCAGAGCAAGAAAGCCCAGTGGCAGCAGTCGGCGGATAATTTGTACTTTAGTTCTTTTCTTATGCATACATAGTTCCTTTTACTAGGTTTGTAGGTGAATACTAACTTCTACGGAAAAGGAAGTTGTAAAAGGTTTGTAAACAACTGATAGAGAATGCGTAAAGGGAAAAGAGAAAGTGTTTAAAATTTGAGTCATCAGGAAATGAAAAAATTAAGAAGAAGAAGGAGGCCGGAATCCTAAGAAAAGGGATAATCCGGAATTAATTTTGACCGATACGAATATAATAATCCTGTCAATAATATCAAAAAACTTTTTTAAATTTATTCTTCATATTTTAATGATTCAGAATGAAGGACATGTAGAAATTTTATTAAATACCTGTTCTAGAATTCATTGAGAAGTAAAAAATGAAAAAATAATTATAATCCGGCATGTCAAGAATTAATAATCATGATTTAATACCAAAATTAAATATGGGAGATTCGTATGGCAAGAAGGAAAGACTTATTCTTATCTGAAGATGAAAAAGCGGATTTAGTATCAAAAATTAAAGACTATTTTGAGGATGAGAGAGATGAACAACTTGGCAATATGGAGGTGTTATTTATACTTGATTTTTTCGTAAAAGAATTGGGACCTGTCATATCATTGAAAGCCATCCGGCGATATAAGGAGCAGATAGAAATAAGGCTTGAAGATACTGAAGTGGATGTCATTTCAACTCTTAATTTTGAAAATTAAAGAATTACTTTATTGAGAGACATTCTCAAAAAAATTCTTTTTTTCTCATTGAAAAAACTCTTCATCAAGTACCAAATATGCAGGCTATCGCAACAACAAAAAAGGCTGAATCCTGTTCAATACGACAGAATCTGCCTTTTATTATTGTTGAAGTTTCCCATAACGTATCCTAGAACCAGGAGGAGTACTCGGGATCGTTTTTGATTTCAGAGTAAAGAACGTTTATGTCTTCCTCGGACATCTCATAAAACTCGATATTCGCGGAATAGTTGTTAGATCCTGTTTTTCTCACTTCATTGACAATGCTGAATTTCAGGGGGATAACCTTTCCGGGGGAATAGGGAAGATTGATATCAAGATCCCAACTGACGGGCTGTCCCTGGAAACCTGTCGCAATTCTGCCGATCAGTTTATCAATCCTGGCCTTGTCGTTGTTGATCTTGAATACGATCTTCCTGTTGGCGGTGCCGGGAATCCTGAAGCTCTGGTCTATTTCGGAGACATGGACAGAATAGTCTCTTCCGGTCTTGGCCCCGGCGTTCTCCTTATCCGTTCCTGCACGGAGTACGATCAGGCACTCGTCATCGGACAGTTTCTGCTTGGCAGAAGTACTGGCACAACCGGTAACAAGCAGAGCCGACACACAGAGCAGCATGGCTAGAATCTTTTTCATTTTTTTCTCCATAATGATTATTAGTACACAAGTGTATTGTTTTTTTATATCTCAAATTGCAGAAACTGTACAGTCATTTATTATTTTGGAAGGACAGCGGGAGTGTTAAAAACAGGACCATGAGGGAGAAAAATATGCCGAGTCCAACGGTAAGGGAGAGGTCAGGGAGTAGTCCTCCTGATCTTCTGTCTTCAAAGAGGAGGGGGATGAGTCCCGCTGCCGTCGTCAGCGCGGCCGACAATAGAGAGATTCCGTATTTTTCAAGAGATTGCAGCGCCTCCGTCTGTTCAGGAAATTTCCCTTTACGGAAAGACGCGAATACAAGCAGGCCGTTGTTCACAGACAGACCTCCGCTGAGAATAAGGGCGAACAGTACAGGCCCCGAGAGGGGAATCCCGAGCAGTCCGAGAGTTCCTATCGTAAAAAGTATCGTAAACATAAGCTGAGTCAGCATTATCAAGGGTAATTTCAGGCTTTCAAAAATCGCCGTCAGCAGAAGGAATAGAAGGATCAGGGCAAGCAGGAGGAGAGCGAGAGCTGTTTTCCGGAAGCGTTGCTCTTCTCTCAGTTCTGCTCCATAGCTGAGTCTTATCTCATCGGGGAGGGGATACTCCTTTAACAGATTCTTCAACTGTTTTTGAATGTGTTCTTCCGACCACCGCTTACTGACAATAGTAAAACTCAGGCTGCGGCTTCCTCCGTAGTGCTCTACGGTTCCGTAATCCCTCTTATGGTTGATCTCAATAAAATCTTTCAGAGGAGGATGGCCGTTCATCTGAAGAGCTGTCAGTTCACGGATGCTGTTAGTCAAACCGGGATCAATGACTCTGATGTCGTATATACTCTGATCTCCATACTCACCGGAGGGTACCATTTGGCCATGACGGGGGAAGACAGTTGTCCGCTCAACTCTCTGTAGAGATCCGAAGCGGCCGGCCCTTCGGGGTAGGAGGGTTTGAGAGTCAGGCAGAGTAGGGGAAGACGCTTTTTATAGTGAAGAACGATGTGCTCATCAGAAAACTTTACGGAGAGGAATGTACTCAGCTTTTCCGCCTCTCTGTATAAAAGCCCTCTGTCCTGGGCAAACATTCTGACCGTGTATCCTGTCATTTCGATGTCTCCGGGGAAATGAAGATAGGCGTTCTCTTCTTTCAGTTCTTCCCGCAAAAGAGCCTTCAGCTCCTCTTTGTCTCTTCCTGGCAGCGGCTGGAGTTGAAAGGAGGCTTTTTCATCTCTGTAGGAGCTGCTTATCAGGTCGCACTCTTCAAGAAGTTCCTGTTCAAACACTTTCAGACGAAGAAACAGGGCCTCCTTGGGGAGGCCGGCAGGATATTCCAGGGAGAAGGACAGTGTGGGGTCCGGAAGTTCCAGGGATTGGCTGATTTCAAGGCAGGAGGCCGCCGGGAATGCGAGAAGTGTAAGGATTCCCAGCACTCCGAGGCAGAAGCCGGGATGAGGCAGAATTATCTTCAGTTTTATGCTGTGTACTGATGAATATTTTAGATCCAGAATTCCGTGCATAACGGTTTGGATATAGAGGAGCGACAGGATCAGAGTGGTCGAACAGGCGCGGATCAAGCTGCGACAGGGAAGCAGGAGGGAGCGGGGAGCAAAGATAAAGACGAGAAACACGAGCAGGGTGGAGATCAGGGAAAAGGCGACGGGGCCTCGGGCACGAAGGTATCCTGTTTCCAGATAGATGATGCCGGCGTCGATAATCATTCCGGCGGACAGGGCCAGCCCGGCCAGAGCAAGTATATCAATATCCCATCCCAGAAGCCGAAAAAGGGCCAGGCTCCCGCCCAGGGTACAGGGAAGGTTCAGGACCAGGAGAAGAACGGGGAGGGGCCTGCGGACAAGCAGGGCCGTGAGTAGGGCCACAGCTCCGGCCGAGAGAGCCAAGGTCTGCAGAATCCCCTTGAGAGCCTCCTCTATCATCCGGCCCCTGTCATAGACAACGGTGAGCCCTTCCTGTTTTGCAGTGATCTCCCTGAGTCTACGGCAGAGCGTTATTGTATCAGTCTCTCCGGACTCCCCTACATGGATGAGAATCTTCTGTTCTCCGTTCAAGCGGGAGATGCTTTCTGTGTCGCTGCTGCGGACCGAGAGGCTACCGAAATCCTTCAGTCTCAGATCCTTTGTTATTCTGAGGTCCTCCGCATCGCCGGGAGATGATAACCTGCTGTCCAGGGAGAGGGCCGCAGTTGTTCCCAGAGGGATGTGGACAGGCGTATTCAGCTTACGGAAAAAAGACGCCGCGTCATCGGGAGTCATCTGAAGAGTGCGCAGAGCGTTACCGGGAATCTCCAGAATCAGATCCTTTTTCTCCGTTCCTCCCGTATCGACTCTTCCGCATCCCCGTACGGCACTAAAGGCTGATTTGAGTTTTTCAGCGCTCATGCTGCCGTGAGCTCTGTCTTCCATCATAACCACAAAGACCGGCATACTGTCATGACGACCCGTTTGTATAACAGGACGCTGTGTCCTGGGCGGAAGAGGAACTCTTTCTGTAATCTCCTGTACCCGGACTCTGAAATCATCGGAATCCGCTTTCTCCCCAAGGGTCAGCAGGATGCGCCCCTTCTCGTTTCCGCTGTACGAGCGTATCTCTTTCAGATCCGCCAGCATGCGGAGTTCTTTTTCCAGGGAGGTGATCAGCTGTGACTCTATCTGTTCCTGCCAGGCCCCCTCCAGAGACAGACGGATTGAGATATATCTGTCACGGCTGTCGGGATAGTAAAAGATTTTCATATTCCGCAGGGACAGCAGCGTCAGAACTGCCCAGATGAAAAGAAACAAAAAAGAGCGTCTAATCCTGACTGTCTTGTCCATGACTCTTTTTCCGAGCATGCTGATATCCATAAAGAGGGGGAAGCAGGAGCATAATGAAAAGGGATGATGTCAGGAGACCTCCCGTCAGAGCTATGGCTGTGTCGGCCTGACGGTCTCCTCTGATCATTCCTCCGATGATGATGGGCAGAAGAGCCGCTGCCGTGGTCAGTGTGCTTGCCATAACGGGACGAAGTCGGTTCAGAGCAATGCTCTGCAATCTCTTTCTGTCCGGGGGGCCTGTCCGGGCCTTAAAGGATTCCACCAGGAGAATGCCCGTATTGACCGCCGTTCCCTGAAGGATCAGAATTCCCATAAAGGCGTAAAGAGTCAGATCGGCTGTAAAGAGACTCAGACAGAACAGGGCTCCTCCCGTAGCCAGGAGCGGACAGATCATAAGGAGCAGAGCCTCCTTAAGTGAGCCGCTGTGCATCGCCAGGCTCAGATAGAGCAGGATCAGGGATGTGAGGATCAGTCCGGGCAGGGCCGACAATTCTTCATCCCGGGAACTGGATTCGGGCTTGATTTCACCGGGGAATCCACAGTCTGTTACAATCAGGCGGAGACAGGGGCGGCGATTTCTGCGGCAAAGCAGGGATGTTTCGCTGCGGAAAAGAAAGTGGCCGAGATTCTTTAGGGGGACCGAATCCGCTTCTGCCGCTATAGGAATGCGGGAAAGGGCGGCGGGATCTGTTTTCAGCTCTTCCTTTCCTTTGAGAATGACCTTGATCATCTCTCCCCGGGACTCTATCTCTCCCGCGGTGACGCCTTCCAGCAAGGCTTTCAGTTCTCCTGTCATCTTTATTCTATCGACTCCGGCGGCGTCAAACGCATCTCTGTCCTCCTGAAAGAAGAGACGGGCTGACCTTGTCCCGTACTCCCGCGTCATCCCGGAGGGAAGCCCGGTTTCTGCCAGCTCCTTTCTGCTTTCAGCTTCAAGAAAGTGGATGCTTCTACGGGGAGTCAGAAGAGACGCGAAGATTGAGGATTCGTATTCTATGCGGATGCGGCTGAGACCGGGGTATCCGGATAATAGAGTCTCTATTTCTTTGATTGGCCTCGATTGACGGGAGGGAAAGACGGATGTTCTGTCGCCGGTGTTTGAACCGGAGGCAGATTCAAGGCTGATACGAAGCCTGTGGAGCGAGGCCTCGGGGTCACCCCTGTCTCTGAGACTGGACTCATCGCGTCCCGATTCCAGGCAAATCAAGCGGCCGGGAAGTTTCCCAGCCAGATCCGTGCCTATTTGAGAGGCCCTTGCTTTGATGTCTTCTGCACTCAGATCTCCGGGCAGTTCTGCTTTGATGATCAGCGGCGCCTCAAAAGAGGACGGCAGGAGGTTGACGGGCTGCAGGGAAGCGGAACTGAAGCCTATCAGGGGAAGGAGCAGGATCAGAATCAGGCTGAGTCCCGGCCGGTCCATGGTTCTGGACAGCATTCGGAAGTAAAAGCCTGTTAAACAGGACAGCCCCGCCCCGGCAGATCCGGCACTGCGGGCTGTTCGGCCCCGGCGGCAGAGTTTCCAGAGGGCGGGGGTGAAGAGCAGGGCCGCAGGCAGGGAGAAGAAGACTGTCAGTAAGATTGTTATGATCAGGTCGCGGAAGAGAACGCCCGACGCCCCGGGGAGGCACAAAGGAGGCAGGAAGACAATAACCGTAGTCAGTGCCGAACTGAAAAGGGCGTTGAACAGGTAGGAACTGCCATTCCCTGACGTTTCCAGATCTTCAAGAACCACGATGTCCGAGTCTGCAATCAATCCTGTACCGACGATCATACCCGTCAGAGAAAGGGTGTTCAGTCCCTTGTCCGTCACATAGAGGATGAAAAACACAGGAAGAAGGGTGGCCGGGACGGACAGGGCGGTAATGAGGGGCAGTACCGGACTCCGGTAGAGCAGAATCAGTACCAGTATCGCTCCTGCCAGTCCCCACAATAGGGCGGAAAACAGGGTTTGTCGAGAGCGTCTCAAAGGATCGCCATAGTCTCTGAGGACGGTGATTTTCAGTTCTCCGGAGAAACTCTCCTTAAGCTCGGGAAGGATCTCCCTGATCTTTTGGGAGGCCGCAAGGGTGCCGATCATCCCGTTTTTGTAGAGCCTCAGCCCCACGGCTTCACTGCCGTTCAGTAGGAAGAGGGAGGAGCGTTCACTGAGCTCTCTGCGGATATCGGCCACCTCCCCCAGACGGAGAGGGCGGTCCGCAAAGGGTCTGAGTTCGGTGAGCTCCCGGGCGCTGTGATAGGGATGTTCCAGTTTGACCAGCTGCTCCCGACCGGCTGTAATGACTTTTCCTACGTTCCTGCTGACCAGGGAGGACTTCAGGGCATCGGCACAACCGCTTAAGGAGACACCCATAATAGAAAGAGCTTCCAGATCAGCTCTCACGCTGATCTGGGATTTCCGCAATCCCCTGAATTCGGCCAGTGAGATCTCCTCCAGTTTCTGAAGCTCTTCCCGGAACTCCCTGTCAATAATACGGTGAAACCTTTCCGCGTCCACAGAGGGAGCCGGTTCCAGCGCCAGAGTCATAAAGGGGGACCGGGCGCTGCTTCTTGTCAGAACCAGAGGCTTCCCGCAGTTACGGGGCAGAAGAGGATATTGAAGGTCCACGCACTCCCTGAGTTGCCGGGCCGTGCTCTGTGCGTCTTCTCCCCAGTCCAGCCTCAGGATGATGAGACTGATGCCCGTACCCGTAAAGGCTTCGCTCTCCCTGATCCCCTGCACGCCGGAAAGGGCATTCTCCAGAGGAATGGTAACCAGATTTTCCATCTCTGCAGGAGGAAATCCAGAGAGGATCGTAACGATCCTGTACTCAGGGATATCCAGTTCGGGAAGCTCTTCGAAGGGCAGGATGAAAAGGGCTATCAGGCCGAACAGCATAAGAGCTGCGTAACCCGCCAGAACGGATACGGGATGATGAAGGGAAAAGCAGAAAATATTCACGGCTGGCAGACCGTCAGGGCGTAGCGTTCGCCCATGACATTGTTCCGAGAGTCTGCCAGGGAACCCTCCAGGGCTATCACGACCGTCCCCGGCAGTCCCGTGATTTCCGTATTCAGTCTTATGCGGTAGAGACACTCTCCCGGGCCGGGAATGAGGGCGGGGACGGGAGTCATCCCCATGTCGTACTCGGTGCAGCCCAGCCCCTTAACCGTCAGCACGGAGGACGAGATGTTCAGGGAATCCAGCAAAGAGGAGATATTGAGGACGGCGGCTTCCGCCAGGGCGATGCGAATATCCAGAAAGGCATGTTCCGAATCGCAGGCTCCCAGAGTACCGTTCAGGAACAGGGGTCTCGGCTCATCCGCTTCGGGATGGTCGGCGTCGGCGCAGAAGTGGAGGGAGAGCGGTTCGGGAGGACGGCTCCCGGGACCGTCAAAACAGAGCAGAAAGCTCTTATCTCCTGCTTTCATGGTCAGAAAACTCTCCCATTGCGGTGGATCATTAAAGATCAGAGTGAACTCATCTCCTTCCTGAGACCACCGGGTCTCGTAGGGAATATCGGGAGAGAAAGAGAGAAGGACGCTCTGCTCTCCGCGGCTCAGAGAACGGTTCATCCTTCCCTGTAGAACCGTATCCTTTTCAAGGCCACCGTTAAGGAGTTCTGTTGAGAGGATACTCCCATCGGAGAGGCAGTTGAGTTCTTCCAGACGGGGGGCTCCGGGATCGGCAACGGGATAGACCCTGATGCAGGATTCCTCCAGGCCGTGGCCCGCAAGGTCTGTCAGTTCCGTTCCCAGTGTAAAGCGGTACTCCTTGCCCGCTTCATAGTCCTCCAGCGGACACAGAACCACCGAGCGTGAGTCATCCCCCCACTGCTGAACGCAGAGCAGAGCGGGGCGTACGGACAGGGCCTCCCTGAAACTCTGCCTGTTCACGGCCTCGCTGAATAGATATTCGATGTGCTGTCTGGGCTGAGTGATTGTACTGTAGTCTTCGGGGGATACAGTCACTATCCGGGGCGGCTGATCATCCCCGCCTGTACGGAATCGGCCCCTCCACTCACTATCCAGCGAGTTCCCCCAGCTGTCTTCCGCCTCTGAATCCAGGTATAGCTCGTAGAGTCTGTGGGCTATGAATCCCTGACGGGGGGTAAAGGAGAGATTCTCCCCGGTTTTCCAGGAGAACACCCCCTCCACTGGGGCGCCGTCGACAGTGAGGGAGAAGGCCTTCTCTGTCAGGTTGCGATTCATGGGTGCGGAAAAAACTATCTTAACGGTATTCAGATTTTCGGGATCGGCACTGCCGCTTCCGGGCGTCCATGCGACAACCTCAGGCGGGGACATATGCAATAGCTCTTCTGCGAAACGGCAGGCTCCTATGGACAGGATTAAAAGCAGGGGCAGCAGGCTTTTCATTGTACCGGTACCCTCAGGAGCTGACGAATATCCTCTTTGAGATACCCGCCATCACCGTTCCTTATGCCTCCCGGCCCCCCGGCTAACTTCAGAACGTAGTAGTACTCTGAACTGCTGTCGGCTTGAAAGCCGGTGTAGAGTATGGTCAGGATGCTGTCGCTTTCCCAGGCGTAGAATCCTGATCGGGGGGATCCTCCGCTGCTGAAACACTCGGAAAGGGTGATCCCCTCCTGAACGCACTGTTTTTCCCTGTCCGTGGAAAAGGGGGTGGAAAAACGGAAGCGGAAGAGAAGATCGTAGGGGGACGGCGTTTTTACAGGGAGGTCCTGCGGCAGGATATTGTTGTATTCATAAAGAGTGAATCCGCCGGGGGAGACACATTCCAGACTGGTCAGGGTCAGAAGGGGAATGTCGGGAACAAAGACTTTTACAAAGTCCTCCTCCATCTCGATTTCCGACTGACTGCGGGCCGAGGATGCCAGAGTCAGGGTATAGGAACATCCCATATCAAAACCCTCATCGGGTATAAAGGCCAGATCTGTGCTCCCTGCCGTACTGATCCAGCAGAGCTCTCCTGCAAGAGAGGGGCTCAGGGAGAAGGCCTTTTCCGTCTCTTCCCGGTCCATCGTCATTGAAAAACCGATTCTGATTCCCTGAGAGTAGGAGGGAGATTCTGATAAGGGCAGCACCCAGGGAAAATCAAGAGACCTCTCCCGGCTACAGGCGGCACTCTGTACAATCCGGGGGGGTGAACATCCCTCTTCCACATAGAAGCTCAGCGTCCAGGGGAGGGCAAGGCTCAGGCCGTCGGGGGTTTGAAGTTTCCCGTCCAGCTCAAGATTATAGGAGCACAGCTTACTCCATTTGACTTCCGGCCTCAGAATCAGAGTGCTGCCGTTCCAATCCCTGTTGAGATCACTGTGGGGGGTAAGGCTCAGGTTCCGCGAGAGAGAGGCAAAATCCGGCAGAGAGCTGAAGCTGATGTAAAGGGCATCTTCAGGGCCAATGATCTCTCCGTTTTCGGGTATGCTGCCCGTCACTTCAAGGGGATGGAACTCTGAGCTCCCCCAGAAAAAAGGCCGGGAGAGGGACGCCTCTCTTTCATGGCCCTTGCTGTTCAGGTAGATCCCGTCCAGTTCCAGTCTGTACTCCCAGCCGGGGATCACTGTCTCCAGGGGCTCCAGTGCCAGACTGCGTCCGGACCATCTATAGGAGATTTCCAGGCTGTGATCTCCCCGTCGGATCCGGGCCAGGGCCTCCACCGATCCGGCCTCCACATCTTCGCCGAAGATCAACACAGCCGGACTGCCAGTTTTAAGGGTCATATAATCCTTTTCCGGAACAGCGTCTACCTGGATCTCCTTTCCGGGAATCAGGGCCTTGCAGGAGGGGAAAGACAGTAGAACAGGGGTAAAAGGAAGCATGAGTAATAACGTGGATTTCAAAAGGGCGTATCCCCAAAAAGCGGGTTTCATCGTAATCTGACCTCCATACCGTCCCGGAAAGTCTGCTCCGGGTTGATGACAAGCCGGTCTCCCTCTTTAAGTCCCTGAACTACGGGAACGCCCTGCTTCCCGGGAGGGCCTGTTATGATTTTCTGGCGGAAAATCCTCTGGCCTATAAGAAGGAATACCGCAGATTCCGTCTCCTTTATTCCCGTGTCAGGAGATCCCGGTTCGCCGAAGCGGTCCCCTTGTCTGCTGACAAGGGCAGAGGAGGGGATGGTGATTCTGGAGCTCTCGTCTTGCAGAGCAATTTCCACACGGACGAACTGACCCGCACGGAACAGCCCGTCTCCATTGCTGAAGCGGATACGCAGCTCTCCGCTTCTGCTCTCAGTGCTGATCCAGGGAGAGACTCTTTCCACTGTCCCCGCTCTTTCTTGCCCCGCGGCATCGCTGAAAATCTCCGCTTTCATTTCAGGGCGAACCCTGAGGAGGTCCCCTTCGCTGAGAGAGACCAGGGCATGAAGCGGGTCGCCGGGGTAGATCGTATAGAGGGCTTTTTCGGAGGAGACAAGTTCTCCCTCATCTCTGTAACGCCTTCCCACGATGCCGTTCATGGGGGAGGATATGGTACATTCGCCTATTTTCAGCTTCAGGGAGGCGATCTGCCTTTCGACCCTGTTAAGCTCCGCTTCGGCCAGGTCGCATTCCGCCAGCTCCATGCGGGTGTTGAGGTCCAGATAGAGGGGCTTCATGTCCGATGTCTCCCGGCCGCTGCCTTTCTGGGGAATGGAAATTCCGGCATCGCTCAGATCCTCTTCACGGAATCCTATCATCAGGGAACCAAGGCTGTACGCAGCCTGATCCGACACGGTCTGTTTTTCCATAAGGGCCAGCTGTGCCGACTGAAGCTCCTCCTCTGTGATTCCGTCCGCCAGGTAGAGTTCCTTTTTATGTATTAAAACTTCCCGCATACGCTGAAGTTCTGCCCCCGCCTTGGCAGCTTCCGCCCGGGCGCTGTCGATGGAAAGGAATCTGGCCTCCGTATCACGCAAAGCCTTCCTGTACTTCTCACGGGCCAGAGACAGGGAGGCCCGGGCTCCTTCACGGACGCTCTGCTGCTGAGACAGCTGAATCTCCAGAGCCCGTGTATCCAGCTCTGCCAGAAGATCCCCCTGGAAAACAGACTCTCCCTCCTGTCGGTACATTCGAATCAGCTTTCCCGTCATGGGGGGAAGAACATCCGCCTTTTTTACAGGTTCAATGTTTCCATAGGCCTTGATTACGGAACTGTCGGGGAGACATCGGCAACTGTAGATTTCTACAAGCGGTTTCTCTGCAAAGCTTTTTGAATGCCCTTCCGTTTTATCCCCGCCTCTGCATCCGGGAATCAGCAGGAGGACGGCCGACAGCAGTACGGAACGCCGGGCGGTCATTCCTCTCCCTCGGGATAGAGGATCAAACCGTTTTCTCTTATGGATGGGAATTCTCCGCAGAGCTGCTCCAGCTCCTTTTCTCTGGCATAAAGTTCGGTAACACCCTCAATCCTATTCGTCTTGTAGTCTGCCAGACGAATCTCCGATTCAACATAGTCCAGACGGGTCATCTCCCCCTGTTTCATACGAATCTCCTCAATCTTCAGCTTCTCCGATTCCAGAAGAATTTTCTCTCCAATTATTTCCAGACGCTCCCTGTTCAGGATGATGGACGCCACCAGGTCCTTCACCCTGCTGCACACCTGCCTGACAAGCGCCTGTCTTTGCAGACCCGCCAGGTAAAGACGGAACTGTGCGTCACGGGGCTCATAGATTTTTTCAAGATTCTGCAGAATATCGCCCTCTGCACTGAAGGCTCTGTTTCTCTCGTCGGGAGAACTTTTTCCAGCCTGCAGTTCTACAGCTCCGGGAAAGAGGGGAGTGTCAAAGATAAAATTCAGCCCCAGTGAGAAGGAGGCCTCCTCATTGACCCTCCGGCTGCCAGACAGGGAATAGACTCCTTCCGCTTCTATGCGGGGCAGCCAGCCGAGCCGGGCATCCTGAAGAGTCTGGCGGGCACTCTCTTCCCCGGCGACCAGTTTCAGGATCTCCCTGTTCCTGTTTTTCGCACGCTCTTTGAGACGCTCGACCAACCTGTTGTGATCCACCCTCTCAGGGCTTATCCCCTGTGTCTGAGACGGAGAGGGTGACCCGGATATCCCGGAAAGGATTCCCGATCGGGCTCTGTACCCGGTGTTGAGTGTCCCGGAGAGGGGAGGCAGTTCCTCGGGAGAGAGGGAGAGGAGGAGGGCGAGGCCTGCCCGGCTCTCTCTGAGGGCTTCCTGTGCCTCCCTCAGCTCCAGATCGTATTCCCGGCAGTGTATTCTGATATCCAGCAGCTCATGGGATGTCAGCAGCCCCAGCTCTCTTTCCAGAGCCGCCAGTGCGGCCTGTTCTTTCAGAAGGGCGCAGTAGCTCTCCCTGATTTTTAGAATTTCCCTGTTTTTCAGAACCTCGGCATAGCTCAGGGCCACCTGATAGGCCGCTGTCAGTCTCATATCTGCGGAATGGAGATCCCTCATATGCAGTTCCCTCCGGGCGGAGCGCAGAGAACCCAGTTGACGGCCTCCGCTGAAGATCAGTTGATTCACTGTAAAACTCCATTGCCTCAGCCGGGCATCCGCCTCTCCGGTGACAACGGAGTCGGATCTTGAATAGGAGAGGCCCAGTTCCGGGAAGAAGTCCCTGAACCGGGAAACCATAGCCCAATGCGCCCTCCGGTTCTCAAGCTCATACTCCAAAAGTTCGGGATGTTCCTTCAGTGCCATTTGGACGGCTTCTTCAATATTCAGAGCCGTCAGAGCGGGGCAGAGAGGCAGAAACAGGATCATCGCCAGCATCCTCCTCATGGGAACAGCTTTCTGAATCCCCGGGCTAAAAGCAGATAGAGCCAGGGAGCGGATTCGGCGCTTCCCTTCCCTTCGGTGCCGCAGATATAGCGGGCAAGATACTCTCCTTCATCGTCTGTTACGGTCAGGATAAGGGATACGGAGCGCCGCAGTTTAAGATCCTTCATAACGCTGCGTTCTCTCAGTTCCGCAGAAATGATCGCAATCCCGTCACTCCCGGAACCATCCTCTTCTTTGTTGTGAAGGGCGCAAAGATGCTCCAGGTTCACCCGGGCCTGATTCCTGATCTCCTCGGAAGGATAATCCGCTTTCACACTCACATCGCCGCAAAGCGCTGTGACGGATCCCCTCCTTTCATCCCCGTCTGCAATGCTGTCAAGGCTTTCTATCCTTCCTGTCAGAAGGGGCAGGCTCGTACAGGATGTGAGAACAAGGGTCAGGAACAGGACTTTTAAGAGGCAAACGTCCGGGCGCCGGTCCGATGAGATTCCGCACTTCAGACCGTGAGAGCAGCAGGGGCCGGTTCTCCGCATCTTTTTCTCTGTTTTCAGCTTCCGCCTTCCGGCAGATTCTCTGTTTTTCATCAGCTCTACTACTGAGAGAGAGGCTGCGGCGATTCAAGGAAAAAGAAAATAGAGTGGAAAAAAAGGAGGATTGCCCGATTCAAGGCCGGATACGGCCTTGGAACGGAGGAGCCGGCAGGGTAATATTGTGCCGATGAAAGATGAAAGTACAGCAAGCGATACCTTCACAGACGATGACGAGGGCCTTATGGACGATGCCGGCGGTGATGAGATCTTCTACGATCTAGAAGACGGCCATAAAGGGAGTGAGATAGAGATCCTCTGGCAGGACGAAAACTACGCGGTTCTCAACAAGCCCGCAGGGGTGATCATTCACCGCTCTCTCTTCTCCACCGAAAAGGACACCCTGGTCCATCGCCTTTATCAGCAGTTTGAAAATCCTCCTCTGCCTGTTCACCGTCTGGACCGTCCCGTTTCGGGAGTTCTGGCCGCTTCTTTCGATTCAGAGCCTGCAGCAAAACTTTCTGCCTCCTTCAGAGAGGGAAGGGTCAACAAGATTTATCTGGCTGTCGTCCGCGGCTATATTCCGGAGGAGGGGAGCATCGATATCCCCCTGAAAAATTACGAAACGGGGGTCATGAAAGAGGCTTCTACCGGATTCCGCCGCCTGGCAAAGGCGGAACTTTCGATTCCCTCCAGACGCTTTCCCACATCCCGCTACTCACTTGTAGAGGTCCGGCCCCATACGGGACGCTTTCATCAGATTCGCCGCCATCTGGCCCGCCTGGGCTATCCCATTGTGGGCGATACGTCCCATGGCGATACATTCTGCAACCACCATTTTACAAGAGAATTCGGCGTGAGGGGACTGCTGCTTCATGCCAGGAAAATTGAGTTCGACCACCCCATAAACGGAGAATTTCTGGGCATAGAAGCGGGGTTGCCGCCCCGTTTCCGCAAGGCCTTTGAGGCTCTGGGGTTCAATCCCGCGATACACTCTCCGAACGAAAAGATATCTGTGTAGCCCTTGCCGGAGTTCTGGAACAGTTTTCACTATTGTGGATGTCTTCGATGCCCTGTATAATCGGAGATTTTAAAAGAGTCCCCGGCCACTGGAAGGAATTCCCGATCTCTCTGGCGGGGAGAGGGGAAGAGCCCTTTGACCCTTATGCGGCGGATCTTTTTTTCGGCCCGAAACAAAGAGACCCCGGCGTTTTGAAGATCGCTGAAAGACGGCCCGGGTATTAATATTTAAGGAGACTCCTCATATGAGTTTAAAACAGGATCTGGTTAACGGTTTCATCAAGGTTCTTCTGCGTATTTTCTGCAAAATTGATACATCCGAGCTGGATACACTCCCTGCAAAAGGCCCCTACATCCTGGCTACCAACCATATCAACTTTCTCGAAGCCCCGATACTCTATATCTTTATGCGGCCCAGACGGACCATTGCCATGGCCAAGAAAGAACTCTGGGACAAGAAGTTTACCGCCTTTCTGATGAATCTCTGGGAAGTTCTGCCCATTAACCGGGGAGGCGTGGATATTCAGGGCATGAAAAACTGTATCAAGGTTCTGGAAGACGGAGACTTTCTCTGTCTGGCACCCGAGGGGACCAGGAACAAGACGGGACGACTTCTCTCCGGAAAGGCCGGTGTGATCATGTTTGCCCAGAAGGGCAATGCTCCCATTATTCCGCTGGCTCACTGGGGGGGAGAAGATATCGTGAAAAATATCAAGCGCTTCAGGCGGACACCCATCACCATCAGGGTGGGAGAGCCTGTCAATATCAGTATCCCCGAGGGAGTCAAGTCGGATTCAAAGGTCCGTCAGCAGATTGCCGATGAGGTGATGATTGAGATTGCCCGGCTGATGCCCGAGAAATACCACGGCGCCTATGAGGGAAAGACGGGACAGGAGCCTGAATTCCTCGCCAGAGTCTGACGCCGGGTATAAAGGCATCAGATAAACAGAAGAGAAACGCCTCCCACGGCGATGAGCGCCCCCAGGACCTCCCTGGGGGTAATTTTTTCCCCGAACAGCACCATCGAGGGCGGAATAACCACCACCGGCACCAGGGCGGTGATAATGGCAAGGATCCCCGCCGAGGTGTGCTGCAGGGCGTAAAGCATCAGGGCCACCCCGATAAAGGGCCCGAATAGCGCCCCCAGTGAGACCTGGGCCATGGCCTTTTTCTGCTTGAGAGCCCGTCCCACCTGTGGCCAGATTCCGATCACCGAGAAAAGAACCGTGAACCCGACCAGCCCCGCCAGGGCCCGGAACATGGTGGCCTGTACGGGATCGGCGCTTCCGATGCCCATGCGGCTGAAGATCAGCCCCGTGGACTGCCCCAGCATGCCACCGAAGGCCAGGAGTATGCCCCTGACAGGATGCTTGAACACGAAGCTGCTCTTCTCCTTCTTCAAGAGAACCATCAGCACCCCTGTGAGCACCACGGCCATGCTGATCCATCCCTGCACGGAGAGAACCTGTCCCATGATCAGCCACTCCAGGAGAGCCGTTACGGGGGGCACGAAACTGAGGATCAGAAGGGCTACCCGGCTGCCGATCTCCACATAGGAGCGGAAGAGGCAGATATCCCCGATAAAGAATCCGATAAACCCGGAGAGGGCCAGAAAGAGCAGTGAACCGTCGGCGGGGATCGAAGGAATCCATACCCCCTTTCCCAGGCCCAGAAAGAGCTCCATAAAGCAAAGCCCCAGAACCAGGCGGATGATATTGACCGGCAGGGACCCTATCCTCCGTCCCCCCGCCTCGAAGCTCAGGGCCGAAACGGTCCAGCAGATGGTGGTCAGAAGGGCGGCTATCTCTCCGTTGTACATGGTTCTCTCCTCGTTGCTGCCCTTGCCTGAGGGGCGCTGGTGTGATCCGATTCGCCCATTCTGACACGGAAGTTCTCCAATGGGAAGAAGAGCCCTTGAGTTCCCTCTCTCCGATCGATACAATGCCGTCATGCCTTTAAATACGTCTGATAAAACCATGTCCCGCAAGGTGGACAAAGCCATACTGAAATTCAAACTTATAGAACCGGGAGACAAGATCCTCCTGGCCGTCTCGGGAGGAAAGGACTCCCTGGCCATGGCCTGGTTCCTGGGGCACAAACAGAAGGGATTTCCCATCCCCTTCGAGCTGGGAGCCATCCATATAGAGGGGGACTTTCCCGGCTGCGGAAAATCTCCGGTCATGGCTGATCTTATGAAAGAGTGGGGCGTGCCCTTCGAGGTGGTCAAGGTTCCCGTCATGGAGCGCCTCAAGCCGGGAAAGAAGATGAACTGTTACTGGTGCTCCACCCAGAGGCGGATGGAGCTGATCAAGTACGCCGGGGAACACGGCTACAACAAGATCGCCCTGGGGCATCATATGGACGATATCCTGGAGACCTTCTTTATGAATATGATCCACAAGGGAGAGCTTTCCACCATGCTGCCCAAGCTCAAGTACGACCGCTATCCCTATACAGTGATCAGGCCCCTCTGTTATCTCAAGGAGGATGAGATCATCGCCTTCGCCGGGGAGAAGGGCTTGATGGAAGCGGCGGCGACCTGTTCCTGGGGAACCAAGAGCAACCGTCTGAAGTCCCGCTCGGTTCTTGAAGATATCGCCGCCCATGGAGGAGCGGGAGCCAAGGACAGCATTTTCGAGGCCCTGTGCCATCCCGTCCACCGCTACATGCCCTATACTCTGCTCGAAGAGATCGCCGAACTGGACAATGACGGCTGCTCTGACGCATAATTGATGTAACACATTCCGGAGGGTAATTTGGAACCGGTATTTGAACGACTTGAAGAGAGGGACATCCTCTCCCTGAAATGCGAACGCTCCCTTCTGGTGGGCATACAGGACGAGGGCGAAAGCGCCGGTGATGCGGAAAGTCATCTGCAAGAGCTGGACAGCCTGACCCAGACCATGGGCATTCCCGCCGTCCAGACCATGATCGTCCGCCTGAGAAAGCCCCATCCCCGCTATCTGGTGGGGACGGGCAAACTGGAGGAGATCCGCGAGACCGCCCTGGAGTGTCAGGCCGATCTCATCGTCTTCGACTACGATCTGGCACCCTCCCAGCAGCGCAACCTGGAAAACGACCTGGGCATCACCGTGATCGACCGGGAGGAAGTGATCCTCGATATCTTTGCCGACAGGGCCTCCACCAGAGAAGCGGTCCTGCAGGTCGCCCTGGCCCGGATGCAGTATTCCCTGCCCCGGCTGACCCGGGCCTGGACCCATCTCTCCCGTCAGCGCGGGGGAGCCAAGGGGACCAGGGGCAAGGGGGAAACCCAGCTTGAGTCGGACAGACGTATGGTTCTGAACAAGATCGCCAGCCTCAAGAAGGAGCTGGCTGCCGTCCGGCGCAACCGGGAGACCCAGAGAAAGAAGAGACGGAATCTTCCCGTGCCCAGCCTGTCTGTCGTGGGTTATACCAACGCCGGAAAGTCTTCTCTCCTCAATATGATGACCGGCGCCGACGTGCTGGCGGAGGACAAGCTTTTCGCCACACTGGATCCCACATCCCGGCGGGTCCATCTTCCCGGAGGCCGCCAGGTTGTCATCACCGACACCGTAGGATTTATCCGCAAGCTTCCCCATAATCTGGTGGAAGCCTTCAAGTCCACCCTGGAAGAGGCGGTCCTGGCGGACGCCATCATCCATGTGATCGATATCAGCAATCCCGAATGGCGGGAACATAAAAGAGTGACCGAAGAGGTCCTGCACGAGCTGGGGGCCGGGGACAAACCGGTTCTGATGGTCTACAACAAGAGCGACCTGCTGGAGGATCCCGATGAGCTTCATCACTTTATTAAAAACGACTCCCATATCTCCCTTATGCTCTCCGCCAGAACAGGCCGGGGACGTGAGGATCTGGAAGCGGGGATTCAGGAAGTACTGGAAGCGGAGCTGCCCGTAAAAACTTTGTTGATCCCGCCCCACAAGTGGGATATAGTGGCATATATACGGCGTAACAGCGTGGTCCTCAAGGAGGAGTACGAGGAAGAGGGCATTCTGATGGAAGCCATCCTGTCCAAGAAGGATCAGAATATGCTTGCTCCCTATGTACATATTCCTGACGGTCCAGCATAAAACTTCAGACTCCTTCTGCCGATAAAAGGATATATGGGACGATTTAAAATAAAAGATTTTTTTGCAGATTTTTTAAGAGACTGGCGCTCCGGCGTTTTCACGCTCATCCTCGTGCTGGCTCTCTTCTTCAACCTTATCATATCCGAAAACAAACATGCCGAAGCCGCCTATACGGTGACTCCCACAGAAGATATAAAGACAATCGTCCCCGAACCCCAGTCTCCTGCCGTAATCCGCACAAGCCGTGATACCGAGCTTGCCCGGGGCAGCAACCTGATGTACCATCTTGAGACCCAGGGGGTCTCCCGCAGCGACTCCAACGCTGTCATCGCCGTTTTACAGGATGTGGTGAACCTCCGCAGCCTGAGGGCCGGTCAGACCGTCACTCTCCATTATGAAAACAGGTATTTTGAAGGGATAACCCTTCCCATGGCCATCGACCGGGATATTCGGGTCGGAAGAAGCGGGACTGATGGTTTCAGGGTTACCGAACACTACAAGGACCTTCAGAGCTATCCGGTCAGCAAAGAGACGGTTGTGGAGTCCAGCCTCTACGGCTCGGCTCTTGAAAGCGGTATCGAGGATAATATCATCATGGAGCTGATCCAGCTCTACTCCTTCGACGTTGACTTTCAGAGGGATATCCAGAAAGGGGATGTGCTCAAGGTCTGTTACGAAAAGGTCTACGATGAGGACGGAAACGCCGTCGATACGGGCAATATCCTTTATACCACTCTTAAAACGGGGGAGAGAAATCTGGAGATTTTCCGCTATGTTGATACCGACGGCAGAACAGATTTCTACAACCGCGACGGTCATACGGTTCGCAAGACCCTGCTGAAAACCCCCATCAACGGCGCGTATATCACATCCAGCTTCGGCAGACGGACCCATCCCATCACAGGATACAACTCCTTCCACAAGGGTGTGGATTTCGGGGCCCCCAGGGGAACCGCCATCAAGACCTCGGGGGACGGGACGGTCACCTTCGCCGGCTACAACGAGGTATACGGCAACTATGTGATGGTCCGCCATGTGAACTCCTACGTCACCCTCTATGCCCATATGAGCGCCTTTGCCAGGGGGATGAGACGGGGCAGAATCGTCAGCCAGGGACAGACCATCGGCTATGTGGGCACCACGGGCATGTCCACAGGCCCCCATCTTCATTACGAGGTCCGTTACAACGGCCGGCAGATCAACCCCTCCACGGTCAAATTCCCTCCCGGAAGAACCCTGGAGAACGAGGAAGCCCGGCTCTTTCAAAATATGCTGGCCTCCTACGACTCTTCACTGAACTACTCCTTCCGAAACCCTTAAAACACAAACCGCCTGCTCTTTCACATGCCCGGAGCGGTCTCATTTTTTCTTTGCCCCGATACGACCGATCATCTGTATGAGCTATGAATAAAAAACAGCGGATCCATTGTTTTGTACTCCCTGCGGGGCTATACTGTCAGGTATGAAACATATGAGAATCATCGTCCTGATTGCGGCCGCAGCGGCCCTTCTGGCATCCTGTGCCAGTTTCAAGGCAGGGGTCAAGGAATCAGATCCCCTGGTAGTTTGTGAACATATCAATAACGGGGATGCCGAAACTCTCACGTCCATCTCTGTCCTACCCTTTGTCTTTGACGGAGAGATTCTGGAGTCCGATACACAGATCCGGACTCTCTGGACCGGACTTGCCGATGCCGGTTACAAGAGCTCCGGTGCCGAAGTCACGGAATTCCGGAAAGCCTCTCCTGCAGACGCCTCTCTGTTTTCCGATTCCTGGGAGATAAAAACCTACTTCAAGAATCTTCTGGTCGAAGATGATATGCTGGTTCTGCTTAAAACAACCACAGGTGGGCTGATCATGGTTCTCCGCCCCGAAAAGGGGCCCGGCAGCCAGATCCTGGCCTTCAAGGAGGGAGCCGAATGAAAAAAACGTCAGCTTTCACAATGATGCTTCTTTTTTCCTCCTCCCTGCTATTCGCCCTTAGGGGCGAAGTGGTCTATGTGGAGGGAACGGTAGACCTGAAGACCGCTTCCGGTGCTATGGACTGGGCGGACATCGGCATGCCCGTAGAGACCGGAGATTCCATCATCACAGGCTATGACGGCTATGCTGAACTGGAAATGGAAGACGGTTCCACTATCAAGGTGAACGAGGACTCCATCTTCAAACTGGACGAGATCCAGAGAGAGGACCGAAAGCCTCAGAACAACTTTCAGCTTGTGCTGGGTTCGGCCAGCTATAAGTTTACCCGGGCCATGAAGGAAGAGGAACCCCGGATCTCCACTCCTTCGACGGTCTGCGGCCTCCGCGGCACAGACTTTACCGTCCTTTCGGGGATAGACGGTACCTCCCTTTACGTTGTGGAAGAGGGCAGCGTGGCGGTGAGTTCCCAGGGCAAAGAGGTTCAGCTCCAGGCCGAGGAGGGCGTCAAAGTCATAGCCGGTCAGGAACCGGGCGAGGTGTTCCAGGTCCTCCGGGGCAAGGTGGACTACTCAGAGTTCAAAGCAGAGTCTGAAGCGGCCTTCTATGAAGACCCCGCAGGCAGCCTCTACCCCCTGATAGAGCAGCTGATCAGTTATGCGGAGCAGGCGGATGAATATGTAAATCTTCTGGGCGCACAAGAGGACCTTGTGTCAGAGCTTAGAAAAGAATTTAATACTCTGGAAGGAGATACTAAAAAGATTTTTTATCGTGAAGTCCTTTCTCCAGAAGAGATCAATATAATGGCATTAAAGCAGAACACTCGTTACTACGCCGTTTCTGCCAAATCCATGCGCCGCTTTGTGGTGGGTACCATGTATGTTCAGATGAAAACGAAGTATATTATGGATAAAGAGAATCCTGTGTACCTGGATTTTCTGAATGTCTACCATCAGTTTCTGGATGAGTATGAATCCAGAATCGTACCCTATCTGGTTGAAAGAGATATAAGATAATAAAAAAGGAGTAAATATATGATTAAAAATATACTGAAAATTGCAGGATTATTACTTTTGATTACACTTTTTTTTTCATGTGAAGAAGATTCCGCAGAGGAGTATAGCATAAAAGAAAGAATTAACGCTTTTGAAGATGATTTGAATGACGGAGACTATGATGATCTTGCAGATAATTTTCATCCCGATATGCCTAGTTATGATACCTATCAGGATGGAAGTGTATTAAACGCAGGGCATATCGCCGAAGCTTATTATCCATTTAATTTCAGTGAACCATCTCCCACTTCAGGAAGTGGCACTGTGACTGTAACTGGAACTTTTTCCAATAGTGCAGACTCTGGAAGTTATGAAGCCAATATGAAAGAGGACGGAGATGATAACTGGAAAATCCTTAAATTGGTCATTACTATAGGTACAACACAAACCATCGAAGGCATCTCCCGCTAAAGCCCTAATCAAACAATCCCCGGCCGCTGGATACTTCAGCGGCCTTTTTTTGGTTTTAGAGATTAAGAATGCTCTTCAGATTCAATTGATCTTTCTCCTGTCGGCTTTTAATTACGTTTATAAGAATTGCGTTAAGGACGGGAGGGCTGCGCCAGCAGTCCCCGCTTGAATCGGGGCCCGGTAGTCGGGATCGCTCTTCGCTTCGCTGTGGTGCGACCCTATGGACAATATGACCCGGCAAAGGCCGGGGAACGGCCTTAATATTCAGTGTAGCCGGCCCGATAAAGTTCTATACTTTTATATTAGAACCGGGAGGAGAGCTAATATGAATAAGAAGAATATTATATTCATTTCTGGTCTTCTGCTGGGCCTGGTCATTTATCTTACAATCGCCTTTTATCTTGTCCTGCCCACCATTCACATCCGTTACACGGGGTTTCTCAAAATTTTGATTCCTTTCTTTATCTGTCTTTATTTTCTGGAGATCAGGGATCGGATAAAATGGGGTAAACTTCGTGTCTTTATAGGTTTCTCGCCTTTTATCATCATCCTTTTACTGATTCTGACGGCGCTTCCCTTTTTGCTTTTAATAGGAGTTATGATCACTTTTCTTGTGGAGAGGAAAAAGGGATTGCTGGAGGAAAGACCAGGTTTATCCCGTTTTATTCTGTTGGGCCTTATCGTCTACACTTCTATTGTTCCCTTCTTTGCTTCCAGTCCTCTTACGCACAGCAGCGACTACAGAGATCTGATAGGGGAGGTTCAGATAGCAGAGGATCTGAATGCTCTGTATCCCCCTGTCTCGGGGAACAGCATAAGAATTGTGGATCAGGAGATGGCCCTGCGTCTGGGAGAGAAGACTCTGGGGGCCGATCCCTCCATAGGAAGCCAGGCTCAACTGGGCGATTTTAATATTCAGAGCGTGAACGGCAAGCTTTACTGGGTGGCTCCTTTGCTTCACTCGGGCTTTTTCAAGTGGTATGAGAACAGGGTGGGTACGACCGGTTATGTGATGGTTTCGGCCACCGATGACAGCGATGTAACCCTAGTACAGGAGAATAGTGGAACGCCTGTACGGATCAAATACCAGCCGGAGGCCCTGTTTGCCGAAGATCTGTCCCGGCATATATACCGGAATGGTTTCAGAACCAAAGGCTATGAGGATTTCAGCTTTGAGATAAACGATGAGGGCAAACCCTATTGGGTC
Organism: Oceanispirochaeta sp.; assembly: GCA_963556075.3. Classification (GTDB taxonomy): domain Bacteria; phylum Spirochaetota; class Spirochaetia; order DSM-2461; family DSM-2461; genus Oceanispirochaeta. The sequence goes on from CAUVYB020000002.1 coordinate 3,675,400, forward strand.
GTGACTCTCTTTGAAAAAAAGATAGGTTTCAGGGGTAAGGATTCTACGGGTGTCGTCATCGTGGACTGCAGCAGCGGTGAACTTCAGTCTTACTCTCTGGATGAGACTCCCCCCTGGGTGGACCGTATTCAACCGGAGTCGTTTATTGTAAAACAGCTGGATGACTGGGGAAAATATGTCCACGGGGCCTTTAACTTCTCTGACAAGGATAAGCTGACCACCACTGAGGGGCTCTCTCTTGTCTACGGAAAAGACGGCAGATCCTTCTGGAATACAGGGTTGACTTCGGTAGGGGCTGATGAGGGAACCGTCGGGTTCGTCCTTGTGGATACGCGAAGCAAGGAGGCCTTCTGGTACAGGCAGGCCGGAGCCACTGAAAATGCTGCAAGGCAGAGTGCGGAAGGAAAGGTTCAGGAGAAGCGCTACAAGGCCACACAGCCCGTCATGTACAACCTTTCCGGCACTCCCACCTATCTGATGTCACTGACTGATGCCGGGGGCCTGGTAAAGATGTATGCGGCTGTTTCTGTTTCAGATTACACGACAGTGGAGGTGGCCGAATCCCTGGCAGAACTCCTTGCTGTCTATCAGGGTGAGATCTATGCCAGCGGAGCCTCCGGAACAGGCGCTTCCCGGGAGAGTGCTCAAACCTGGCTGACACGGGAGGCCGTTGTAAAAAGGATCGCCTCTGAAGTAGAGGGAGGTAACAGCTCCTACTCTATGACCGTTGATGAAATGCCCGGGATCCTGATCAAAGCCAGGTCCCGCATCTCCCGGGAGCTGGTTCTGACAAGGCCCGGCGACAGGGTCGAGCTTCATTATTTGGAAGAGGAGAATCTGGAGCTTATAGACCTGAGAGGATTTGACAACCTGGAGCTTCCCTGAGGATGTCTTCGGAATCCCAGAACCTGCGTCTAAAGCTGATAGAAACGGCAAATTAAATACTTTCAGCCGGGCTGATGACTCCCAGCCGACTAACCGTGGCCACGTGGGTATAGATCATGGTTGTTTGCACAGAGCTGTGTCCCAATAGCTCCTGTATGGTTCTGATATCATAGCCCGATTCCAGAAGATGGGTGGCAAAACTGTGCCTCAGGGTATGGATGCTTGCCCTTTTAGATATACCTGCCACCCTCAAAGCTGTTTTAAACTGTCTCTGCATGGTGGAAGGATGTAGATGAAAACGCACAGACTTGCCTGAATAGGGGCTTACCGTGAGGGCCGCTGAAGGAAAGAGCCAGAACCAGTTCCACTGTTTATCTATTCCAGGATACTTTCTCAGGAGGGATTCGCTTACAGCCACACCGGGCAGATTTCCTCTACGGTCTTCGTTAAAAAGTCTTTTATCTGCCTCAAGTTTTGTACTCAGATCAGGAATGATAGCGCTCGGAAGGAGTGTTACCCTGTCTTTTCCGCCTTTTCCATTATGGACAGTCACACAACCCTTATCCATATCCAGATCCTTGATCCTCAGATTTAAGCCCTCACTGAGTCTTAAGCCTCCACCGTAAAGGATGCGGCAGAACAAGAGGGCATCATCACTTAGATGGGATAATATACTCCTTATCTCATCCTTTGAAAGAACAACAGGAAGCCGCCTGTGCTGTTTAGAGCGGATTGTCTGCTCTAGATCCTTCACTTCTATCTCAAGAATGTATCTGTAAAAAAAGAGCAGGGCATTAAAAGCCTGATTTTGTGTAGAAGGGGACACAGCCCTTTCCACAGCCAGCCAGCTTAAATAGGTTTTAAGGTCATCGGAAGTAAGATTCCCCGGAGGCTTCTCCCTGAGAAATGTCCTGAATCTATGTATCCAGTTCAAGTAGCTTTTTTCTGTCTGAAAGGATCGACCTTTCAAACGCAGAAGATCTCTCATCTCAGTAAAGGCCAAATCCCAACCTGAAGCTATATTTGTCTTGTTAAGAACTTCTGTTGTCTTATACCGTCTGCAGTAATAGTTGTACTGTTTAACTGCATCAACAGCCTGATCTATCTGCCAGTCTTCATAACGGGGTATCAGGGATTTCTGAAACCCGCTGAGGGAGAGCTCTCCCCGGGAACTGAACTCTTGATAAGAGCTGACCCAGTGAAGATAGTAGGGGATGTATTTTGATCCCAGTTTAAGCTTGTCTCTTAGATACTCTTCAAATGTCATAAGTTTTCATAATCTTCATACGGAAAGAAAAGTCATGCTGCTTCAAATAAAAAGAGTAAAAGTTTATTTTTAAAGGAATGAGTTATGATATAATGAGCATATGAACACATCGTTCTTACTTATATCGTTTCCGCGTAACTCGTGTATATGAAATGATCAACTGCAAGATCATAGAGATCTTTGGGATACCAAGTATTCTGTCAGCAGTCTTTCAATACTTTAATGAAGTTATATGGAACAGGTAAGAAATAATGTTATATGGATAAAAGGTAGAGTATGAGTACAAGTAAGATTGAAAGCAATGGGATTCTCTGCTTAGAAAACTTTCTTTCAGAAAGTGAGATATTAGAAACAAATATATTAAAAAATGACAAATATCCTTCATGGGATGGAGACATTCTCATTTATAAAGAAGCGAACCATAATGGAAAAAAGGATAAACTATTAGGTAGAGTTCCTGTACAAGTAAAAGCTTCTAAAAGAAAATGGAATAAGAATGAAAGTTTTAGTATTGATACTTCTGATCTAAATAATTATTTCAGTGATGGTGGGACTCTTTTAATTCGCCCAATTTTTATATCAACGACACGATTTAGAATTTTTGCTTCAGTTCTATTACCAGTTAAAATACATTCTTATTTAACAGGTAAAAATAAGAAAAAATCAATAAAACTCACAAAAATAACTAGCTTGAATCAATTTGAAGGTATTATCAAATTCTTTATTGAAAATAAAAAACTGCAGTTCAATTTCGATGAAGAGAAATCATCTCAATATTTAAAAGATGGTACAACAGAATTTGTTATAAAAAGCTTTAGTAATAAACCAAATGAACATTTATTTTTTTCTGATTCATCATTTGTTTACATCAAAGAAAAACATGACTTATTAATACCAACATCTTTAAAATTAGATTCTTTTATGACAAAAGAGAATGTAGTTATAAAAATAGATGATGAAGTATATTTTACGGATATAACCCGAAAACATCAAAGAGATTCAATTTCATCTTTGATCTTAAATTCTGCCTTAAGAATTGATTTTAATAATGGAAATCTAGATTTAAAGATTGATATAACCCAAAACACTATTATTGAAGACATATCAATTGCTTTTGCATTCATTGAAAAACTATCTGAGACACAATTTTTTGAATTTGGTAGAACAAAAATAAATTGTAATTTAGAACAAAAATCAGCAATTAGTAGAGATAATTTTCTCTATTGGAATGATGTTTATCATCTATTAGAATTGTGCCGATTTAATTCCTCAAAGATCACTGTTGGTGATTTAGAAAATAATAGAGAGGAATTACTTCCATTGATTGGGCTATTATTAAAAAATGAAACAGTTAAATTTAATAATACAGATCAAGATATAATTATAAAATGTTATTACTTGTATAATAAGAACATTGTATTATTTTTTGAAAAAATACCTGATGGACGTTATACAGGGAAAAATTTTATAGCATCAGATATGAGCCAAATTGAAGTAATTGTTAATGAAATCCCATTAAAGGCTAGTAAATTCTTAACTCTATATATCATTTTTAAAACTGAACTACCTCAATATTTAAACTCAATTTTGGGCTTTGAACAAGATATGAAAGAAGAGTTAGCTGAATACTATGATGAAAGACTTATTGATTCCTATATTTTGTTACTTTTAGCATTTATTAGCAGCTATGATAATCAAAAACTTCCAATTGGTTTAGATATAGCCGAATGGCTAAGTAAGCTAATTCTTGAAAATTGTAAAGATTCCTTGATACAAGATATATTAACTGTAAATTTGGCTCAAATAAACAAACGAAAAGGAAAACTAGATATATCACAAATAAGAACTTTACTTAAACTAGTTCCTAAATATAGTGATAGACCAGATATGTTATGCTGTATATATATATTGCTAGAAGATAATGACTCATTTAAAGAAGTTTTCATTAAACTTAAGGAAGACAAAAAAGAAGAATTGATGAGTTGGCCAATATGGAGATTATACAAAGGAACCATATAACATTCGAATGAACAGAGACCGAGTCTTTTGTCAGGGTATCTGCTACTCCACTACGTTCCAAAGCAAATACCCCGCCAAATCCTTCCACTTCGTTCCAGGAACGAGTCGGCTCGTTATTCGGGTGTTAGCCAGATTTAAGATATGGATACAAAAAATAGAGGTTGATGATAGTATCATATGATACTATCATGGTGATATGAAACCACCATATGAAATAACGAAGACGATCCTAGCGTTGTATGGAGAGATAACAGAAGCACTGGGAATATGCCAGAGTATAATGCTTGTTAAACCAGAGGCCCGTCTTCGTAGACAAAACCGTATAAGAACAATTCAGTCCTCATTAGCTATCGAGGGTAATACGCTAGATATTGAAAATGTAACAGCTATCCTTGATAACCATAAGATAATTGGGCCTGAAAAAGATATAATTGAAGTTCAAAATGCAATTACAGCTTATGAGCAGCTGAATGACTTAAAACCCTATTCAATAGACAACTTCTTAAAAGCACATTCTCTGAACCACACCGGGAATCCCGGAGACTGTTTTATTTGAGTCCAGCTACCAGGGCTGGACGTTTTAGACTTTCATAATACAGCATTTCAAATTCTTTGGGAGGAATATCTCCCAGTGGCTCCATAATTCTACGATTATTGAACCAGTCTACCCATTCCAGTGTGGCAAATTCTACATCATCAATCGATCTCCAAGGCCCCCTTCTCCAAATCACCTCAGCTTTGAAAAGTCCATTTATCGTTTCAGCCATCGCATTATCATATGAATCACCGACACTTCCCACTGAGGGATTTATCCCTGCATCAGAGAGCTTCTCGGAGTACCGGATCGAAAGATACTGGCTTCCTCTATCGCTATGGTGAATCAGGTCATCACCCGGCGATCTTGCGAAGATGGCCTGATCAAGCGCATCCAGTGTCAGGTCCGCATTCATGGACCTCGAGACTCTCCAACCAACGATCATCCTTGAAAATACATCAATTACAAAAGCAACATAGACGAAGCCTTTCCAGGTGGCCACATAGGTGAAGTCCGCAACCCAAAGCTGATTAGGACGGCTGGCTCTGAATACCCGGTTTACCAGATCCGAAGGACGTTCCGCTTTATCATCAGGAATGGTCGTTCTAACGCCCTTCCCTCGAATGACACCTCTAAGCCCTAAGTCCCGCATAAGACGCTCTACAGTACATCTGGCGACCTTGTGGTGCTCTCTGTTGAGCTGCTTCCATACTTTTCGAGCTCCGTATACACAGAGATTCTGAGACCAGACACGCTGTATCTCCGGCTTTAATGCCTCATCACTATGGTATCTGGCTGGAGCCTTTGTGGGATCTTTCTCTCTGGCCTTCATTTCATAATAGGTTGATGGAGCAATCGGCAAGGCTTCGCAGATCGGCTCGACTCCAAGGTCTTTCCTATTCTCATCAATGAAAGTAACCATCACTTTTGTCGGCGGTCGAGCTCCGCCTGGGCGAAATACGCCGAGGCTTTTCTTAGAATCTCATTGGCTTTCTTGAGCTCCCGGTTTTCTCTTTCGAGCTCTTTAATTCGGGCTCTCTCATCTGTGGTGATTCCTTCCCGTTTTCCAGAATCTTTCTCTTGCTGACGTACCCATCGTCTTAATGTCTCAGGGGTACAACCAATCTTCGCAGCAATAGAAGTGATAGCCATCCATTGGGAACCATACTCATCTACGTTCTCAAATACTAACCTGACAGCTCTCTGCTGAACCTCTTTGGAATACCTGATTCTCTTTTCCATAACACAATCCTCTCACATAATTATGTCTCCGGAAAAGCCGGTGTGGTTCACTCTTCTTATGAAAGGACTTGTTTCAAGTCCTGGGGATTTCAGGAAAAAACAAGTAGGAATAATGAGAGGGGAGGATATAACACATATAGCCCCAACAGCAGACATGGTACCAGGGTTAATGAATGATCTATTCAAATACCTGCGATCTGATAATGACCTTGAAATAATCAAAAGCTGTGTTTTCCATTATGAAATGGAGTTCATACATCCATTTGAAGACGGAAACGGCAGAATGGGAAGATACTGGCAAACACGGCTGTTAATGAACGTGAATCCCATATTCGAATTTGTACCAATAGAAAAGCTAATAAAGGAACATCAGCAGGAATATTATGATGCATTAGCAAAATCAGATAACACCGGCAAATCAACAATATTCATTGAATTCATGTTAGATCTCATAAATAAGACATTACGTGATACAATAAATGAATCAAGGGGTACTAATGCTTCTTATTCTAAACGCAAAGAATATGCTCTATCGGTGCTAGATGGCTGGTTTGATAGAAAAGAATACATGAAGGTATGTAAAGGGATCTCCTCAGCAACTGCAAGCAGAGATCTTAAACAGCTAATGGTAGAAGGAATAATAGAATCATCTGGAACAGGAAGGATGACCAAATATAAAAAAAGAACTGGCTAACAAGCCCATGCAGCAGTCATGTCTATTGTCACAGAATCTGCTGAGCACATTCTGCGCCAATTAAACGACATGCAGCTGATGGGGATGTTGTCTTGCTACGTATCCCGCTGTTTCTCTTTATTCTGTATCTTACTATAGAGTAAGAATATATTCAATAGATGATTCTTGGAGTATCTATGAGAATCCAGCTGCTTCTTGCTATATTGAATCAGAATTGCCTACACAAATGCACATAGTATTGAAGCTTTATAATCAAAGTAAAAGAATCGTCAGCTTTATTGTAGATTGTAAAAACTTAATAAAAGCCAATAAATGAAGAAAATAATAATGACTTAGAAAAATCTGTGAATGAATGTATAATATTGACGGATACAGAATCAAGAAGGTGAACAAAACGAAAGAAGGCCACTACATCATCAATCTCCAGGGCAAGGTCCTGGAAGAGATAGACATAACCAAAAGCCAAACAGTCTCCTCTGTCTTCTTGAAGTCCCGCCACCTGGCCCGGGTCTCCGGAGACGAAACCCTCTACTACGGCTTAGATCACCAGGGCACTACGGTTTTAGTCACCGATGAAACAGGACAAGCCGTATGGTCAGCAGAGTCCAGCCCCTTCGGGGACCATGTGATGGGTGGGATCAAGATCAGGGAAGACCTGAAGCTGAAGTACACCGGAAAGGATTATGATGAGGACACCGACCTCTACTACTTCAATGCCAGGTGGTATGATGCTTCGACCGGGAGATTTATTACGGAGGATCCGGCGAGAGACGGGCAAAATTGGTACACCTATACCTTCAACAACCCCCTAAAATATATTGATCCTACCGGCCTCGCTGCTTACGATGATGCGCCTGATATGTCTCTTTCTGATCAGGATAAGGAAGAGATTAGGAATAATCTTAAGGAGCGAGAAAGAAGGAATGACGGGGCTACTCCTTGGGCTCAAAAACAATTTGAGAAGGCAAATAAATATTATGAGAAAGCTTTAAATGCTAGAACTAGTTTTGGTAGACGTTGGTATGAATCTAAAGCAAGAATGCATCATGGCTTTGGAATTAAGAGTGTAAATCGATCTTTAGGCCGTGGGGATGGAATTAGTGAATCAACAATGACTGCATTAAATGATGCATTTAGAGGTTATTACAACGTAACTGCTGGTGGTATATTTCCGTCACCAGGATCTGAGAATGGCTATGATACTTATCCAGGATCATCTCGGTTTGGTCGTCCAGGTCAATATGATCAAGCATATGGTACAGATATGAATCAGAGTGGATGTCACTTCTTAGCGGCTATGGGGGTTGCACATACAGCCGCAGGAATACAGATGGAGACATCAACTGTTAATTTCATAAAAGAGCTTGCTCAAGACCTCGGTTTTGTTACAGATAATATGAGTGTAAATGGATCTCCTAATGTTGTTGGTGTAATTGATTTAGGTTTAATGATGCTGGAATCTGATATGAAGGTACGCCAATTTAGCGAAGGCTATCGTTTTGAAGGAGCAAATGCTTCGATAATTTTTGGTTCAACAATTATTGATTTAACTGGCGAGGGAAATCATTATCATGAGGGCGACGGTTTCGGAAATCCAATATGGGATTCAGTAAGAAATGATTCCGAATACATCAATGGTTTTCAGCCAATATACGACTACAGAACAAGATTTTTTAGAATAAGGTAGTTCGGAGGATATATTTATGCATAACAGAACACTATTTTTACTAATCTCAATGTTTTTGTGTTCAGAGTTATTTTCTTTAACAAATACTGAAATCGAAAAAATTTATTTTGAATTAGAAGGTATTTGGGCATCCACAAAAACGTATGGATCAAGTTTGCAGAATAATAGACATGGAATCTATAATGGTTTCTGGGGAAAAATAAAATATAATGCAAATGCTTCATTTGTGTTTAATCCGATAAGTGATAATCCTTCTTTCAATTATACTAGAATAAAGAGTATCGAAATTGATAATGATCTTTATGTTCTTGAGATGGATTTAGGAAGTGTTCAGCAGAATAATAGATATCATTATTTACAATCTTTAGGAGAAAACCTCTTGATCAGTCTAAAGAGGGATGATTCGATAGGTAGGATCGATATCCAATATGTTAAATTCTCTGGTCCAAGACGACTTAGCATAGATTTTAAAGCAGCATTAAATAGGACACAAGATGTATACTTATTGCCAACTAGAGATTCAAAAATTGTCGGATCATTAAAGAATCAAAGTGAAGTAAATGTCACTCAGATGACTTTGAGGCCTGTATTGGTTGAAGAATACGAGCAGTGGGTTAGGGTCTCATTTGCCGATTCAATTGAAGGCTGGATTCCTAGAAATTCGATAAGGCCATCATGGAGTGTTGATAAGTAATCTCATAACCATGTGTTAACCTGCGCCCGATAGCTTCCCGCTTCACAACTGGAGAGGGCGTCAGGTTCAACAACGTTGTTATGGCTCTCCATTTCATTTCTGCCGGTAAAAAGGAGCCCTCATGGCTTTTTCAGAAGAAGAATTACAGACACATAAAATCGCCCTTGATGCTTTTCTTGAGAAGAGACGGCCTCCCGAAGAGATCCGGGACCAGGTCGATATCGCCTACAGCGACAGCGTCGATAACCAGAGCATTATGATCCTCGAGATCCGGCCCGTCTTTATGCAGCCGGGGAAGAAGGTCGAGATGGCCGTGGCGAAAGCGACCTTTGAGAGAACATCCGACACCTGGAAGATCTACTGGCAGCGTTCCAACATGAAGTGGGTTTCCTATGAACCGGTTCCGGCGGTGGGACGGCTGGAGGAGTTCCTTCAGCTTGTTGATGAAGACCGGATGGGCTGTTTCTGGGGCTGAAAACTCCCGGCTCCACAGCGGCTGGGGTTTTTCTTTTAGCTGTGATCTCTCCGGAACGGGCCGCCCCTGTTCCGCTCAGAACCTTTCCCGCTTACGGCCTCCGGTGATCCGGGAGGCGATGTTCCAACCGCACACCCTCCGCACCCGCGCTCTGACAGCCTGGCGGGGAGAAGACTATAGTGCTCCCTTCAGTCAATACAGCTTTATGCCACTTTTAAGTTAGATTCACCGGAATAAACTTCGTCCGGAGAATTCCCATTCAGACTCTGATGGGGCCTTACCGAATTATAGAATCTGAAATACTTCAACAGTCCTTTCCGAAGATTCTTCAGAGTATCGTATCGATACAAATAGATGTCTTCATACTTCAAGGTCTTCCAGAATCTTTCGATATAAATATTGTCCAAGGCACGGCCTTTTCCATCCATGCTGATTCGAACCATTTCTCCTTCCAAAAGGGAGGTGAACTCATTACTGGTAAATTGACTACCCTGATCCGTATTGAAGATCTCAGGCAAGCCGTATCTCATCATAGCCTGCATCAACGCTTCCATGACAAACGCAGTATCCATCGTGTTGCTGACGTTCCAGGACAAGATCTTCCGGCTGTATAGATCGATTATGGCCACCACATAGACGATTCCACCGGGAATATGGACGTAGGTGATATCAGAAGCCCACACGTGATTTGGATGCGTTATATCCAGATTACGAAGGAGGTAAGGATACTTTTTGTGTTTCTTACCAGGCTTTGAAAGACATCTCTTGGGAATAACAGCTTTAATCCCCATCTCCTTCATCAGCCTGTAAACCCGTTTAGGAGAGGTCTCATGCCCCATGTTCTTATCCAGATGGTTATAGATCTGCCTATATCCATAGAAGATATGCTGTTTCCACAGCTTCTTTATCTTCCTTTTCTCAATATTATCCTGATATTCCCTAACCGGATCTCGATGCTCCTGGTAGTAAAACCAACTGCGGCTTTTTCCAAGAAGATCACATTGCTCTGAGATACTGAGTTTCTTGATACCAGGATCGATCATTGATTTTACAGGAGTCCCTGTTTCTTCAAGTTTTTTTTTAGAAACTCGTTGGCAGCATGTGCCTTTCCAAGCTGCTTATACAACTCTTCTTTTTCTTCCTCTAATTCCTTCTCTTTTTCTGATTTCCCGTTACGGAAGGCAGAATCAGCATTGTCGATAAGTTCCCGCTTCCACTTTGAAATCATGTTCGGATGAGCTCCGGTTTCCTGAGCGATCTCGCTGATCGTTTTCTCTTCCCGTAAAGCCATGAGGGCAATTCTGGCTTTCTCTGAATCGCTCCACTTCTTTCGCATTTGATGTACTCCTTCTGATGCCTATTATACAGCATCAATCTAATTTAGGAGCTGTATCGATCTATGGGAGCACTATATTAGGAAAAGCCCTCGGCAAATACTCAGAATCTCAGATTGAATATGTGGAAAAACTTGATGAGTAGATCTCCTGCTGATGATCTTTGCCAAAAAGCTGTAAAAGCTTTCTGTAATCGGGTTATGGAAATTAATAATATTTATCATATTCAGGAGCAGATTTACAAATACGCAACCCAGACAGAGCTTTTTCAAGAAGTTGCTAATAATTTTTTCTATGATGTCTATCGTTCTCTAGTGAATCTATTGTTATTGGAAATGGTCAAAATCTCCGAAAAGCCGGGAAAGGGTGGAAATGAAAACCTCACAGTGTCATACCTCGCAAAGAACTTTGACTGGTCTGAAGAAAACCAAGATCGTTTAAATAAACTGGAAGCAGAGATTGCTGCTTTTAACAAAAAGATCTTTAAGGCACGTCATAAAGTTATTGCCCATAATGATGTTTCTACAATTATCGAGGAAAAGGTTTATGGCGAATTTCCTTTTCATGAGGGTGTGCAGTTTTTAGAAAACTTAAAGCAAGTCTGTGATATCTGCCATAAGGAGTGTTTTGGGATTATCTTCGGCATGATGATTGTAACAGGGCCTGGGGATATCCATTCCTGTATTGATGCTTTAAGTAAATCTATTACGTTTGATGAACTTTTCGAAGAAGCGAATACTGAAGATAAAATCTCTTTGTTTGATAAATCTCGTGAAGTTAGAAGGCGTTATAGAGTCTCAGATGAGTAGGTGTTCAGGATCTAATTACAGCAATGCTCATTGTGGTTCACTTGCCCTTCTATTTGAAGGGCAAATTTAGATCACTTATCGATTATCAGTCTGCGAAGGTAGTATTCTTAACTTTCCATTTTTCCAAAGCAATAGCCAGCCAGAAGCTGTATATTCCGAGTGTGATAATACATAAGAGAAGCCATTTGATCCAATTTCCGAATAAGCCGATAGCCGATCCAGTAAATTTTAAGCGACGACCTTCGATCACTGTATTGTTAATCTTCCAGCCGTATACCATACAGAGGGACCAGGGATAACAGATTCCAAGCGTGAATGTGGTGATGATGCATCCAAGGATAGACCATCCTATAAGTCCCAACAGTGTTCCGGTGAATTTTGACTTTCCGGTTTCTCCGGCGGTAGTTACATTGACGTTAACATTAACTTGTTCAGACATAATGAAGCTCCAAAATGGTTATAGATTTGTCGATAGCAATTAACGGTAACTCAAATAGAAGAACAGGTCAACAAAAATATACGCAAGAGTATTATAAGGCAGTGATTCACTATTGTTTTATAGAAGATCTTCTCCGCTTTTCCCAACGGCTTCTGGGGGTGTATCACTCCGGATGAGAACCTGTAAAGGCCAAGCCCTATCGGGTGCCCTTGGCAGTCTTTACAGAACCTATCCTTCGTAATGACGGTGGGGTAAGCCGTTGGCAAAAGGGGATAAGCCTCTTTCGCCGGAGGTTTATTCTATTCGGAGGTGATTTTATGGGTAAGAAGAATTACAGGGGTGTGTATACGCCGCAGATCAATGAAGAGTCGGCTTTTCTGTTACGACGGGTCGCCTGGGCGGCGGAGAGGCCTATGACTTTGACGCTGGATGCCTGTATAAGGACTCTGGTGGGCTCGCTGGATGTTAAGACGGTATGTGACGCCTGTCAGGACAGGCGATGCATGGAGTGTCCCATATCGGCCGGGGTGTGGAAGACCGAGATCGATAAGGTATTGGTATGAAGCGGGGGAGCCTTCGGGCTCCCTTATAAATGAAAAAGCCTCCCATCGGCTCCATTAGGAACAGTGGAAGGCGTTGTTATATTTATTTAATCTTTATTTACAGAGCAATTCAAGCAAGCTCTTCATATTTGCTGATTCATTGTTATTGAGGAAAATCAACTGCAGAAGTATCGGCAGGATATGTCGATTCTATCAAAAGGGATAGATTCGAAGAGAGGGCGGCCGAAGTATTCCAGGATAAAGAAGGGTACGGCGCTAAGGATCATTACTTCGTGTCTTGTGCTGATGTGCTTTTCGTACTGGGCGGCGTAGATGCCTTCCTGAGTGTACAGGGAGATTTCATCATAATTGCTGATGGGCTCGATTGAGTCATCAACCAGGCGCTTGGCTTTTACATAATTGATTCCGATGATATCCAGCCACTCTTCCTTATTACCGGGATTGAAGGTTGTGCGTTCCCCGACAAGAGTTTTGTAATCGGTGTTCTCACTGATATCCTGGAAACAGCTGCATTCATAGCCTTCATCGGGAAGAAGGCGGCAGTCTCTGATTGCCTCGATCATGGGATAGCTGAGGTAGAGCTTGCCGTTTTCCGTTTCATTGTCGAATATCACGAGGATCTCTTCGATCATCTTATGATATTCTTCCCGGTTTAGTTCGGGGTGAGAATGGGCATCATGATCGAAGAAGAGATGAATCTCAGAAAACTCGTTGTTGAGGAGCTCTTGATTACCGGAATCCCGTTCTCTCAGGAGTTCTATCAGCTCGACGAATTCATCCTCTTTTACTTGCTGGCAGAGCTGGTATAGCTCTGCATCGAAGCAGCTGTAGATAAGGGATGAGTTTTCCCTGGAGAAGAAATGCTCACGAACCTTATTGAAGATAGCCGGTTCGGTACGGGCTCCTTCAAAGACAAGAAGGATTCTAGCACTCACCAAAGGCTCCGGCGCGGTACATTTTTTCGATATTGTGGGCCTGTCTCAGTTCCTTGTCGGTGGCGTTGGCCAGGGAGCTGATCCTGTCTCTGTACATCAGGAAGTAGCAATCGGGGCGTAGAAGCTTGTTGCTCATAAGGCTGGTGTTATGGGTGGTAAGGATCACCTGACAGTCGTTTCTTTTCAGCTCTTCTATGATCAATTCAGCGAGGCTGAGATGGTAGAAGGCGTCAAACTCATCCATAAAGAGGATGGATGGGGGATTGTCCCCGAAACGGATATCCTGCATCCAGTAGTAGAAGTGAGTAAGAGAGCGGACGCCGGAAGAGCAGTTTGAGATGAAATCGATCTGTCTTTTTCCGAAATCATAAACGATCTTTTTCCCCTCTGAAGGATCATCGGCTATGACTATATTGTTTTCAATGCCCATACGACCCAGGAATTCCTTGAAGTCCTCGAAGTGATCGTTGTTGATTATGTCCTTCAGGATGGGATCTACGCTTTCTTTGTAACCGATATATGTTCTGGTCTCGGTGGACCAGAACATTAGCATACGGTCCACGAAGTTGTAGAAGTTGGAGAGGGCGTTGTTGATCCTGTTATCCTCCAGGATGGTGTTGGCGCGGATGTATTTAAGAATGGAAATCCCCATATTCGAAAGGGATATATTCAGGTTTTCGGCTCCCTTGAGATTTATCTCGGGTTCTTTGTTGCTGCGGCGGTCGTAGTCGGCAACCACGGTGTTATCAATGACCAGGGTTTCGAAAAGGAACTTATCCGGGGCTGTTTTTCCATAACTGTAACGGATAAGGCTCTTATCTATGCGGAAGAGGTATTCAAATACAGCATTGTCATCGGTTCGGGCATTCAGATAATTTCTGTAGAGGCCTGTGTTGTGAAACTTATCGGTCAGGTGATTGGTGATATCGAAGATGGCGATTCCCATATTTGACTTGCCAACGCCGTTATGGCCGTAGATCAGGGCCTTGTTGATCACATCGTCTTTGACTGACTCTGTATTGAATTTATAGGTATTGCTTTTCAGGTTCAGGGTGATCTTCTTGTCGAAGCCTTTAAAGCCCTGAACTGAGAATTCTAATAACATTATGTAACTCCTAATCCGGATAATAAGCTGTCTTGCAGTGGATTGCAACGTATTGCCGTAAAAAAAATACGGCTTAAACGATTCTCGGTTGTTTGGTAGAGTGATCTTTAGCTTATATCCGTCTTTTTTCTACACTATTGTGAGAAGCTGCCAGCCAGGGAGCATATATATTGTTAAAGGCAATTTCTTTGTTTATCTGAGAAATCTCTTTTCTGACGTGTTATTAAGACACTCGTTTCAAGGTACCGCTTTTCAATATCTCTTTGGAGAAATCGTTGTCACTGTCTAAGTCAATCAGATCAAAGGAGTGGTCAAGTAATTTCATTAGCTCTCCATACGCCCTGAAGTACTTATCCGCTTTTAAACCTCTGACGGCTAAATCAATATCGGAATCGGAGTTGGCTTTATTCTCTGCCAATGAACCAAATAAAAATATCTCGGTGCATCCAACCTTAAGTAGATACTCACAGGCCCGTTTGAGATCAGCTTCAAACCCTTTCGGAACATCAATATCCATTCCCTGATTTTATTTTCCAATATTGTTTAAGGCAATATCTTTTCTATGCAGATCAGAAGTATTTACATCCTACCAGGTAGGCCCATTTGGAGTAATCATTTCCAGTCGGTTTGAAGATCTTTAATGCCTCTTTGTAGGGAACAGGAATATTATTGCCTCTGGGACTTCTGTAGGCGGTCTTGTAATCGCCGTAGGGATCGTCTATGAGAAGGGCGGTGATGGAGCCCTGGTGGGTCATATAACCCGCCAGGGATACCATATGGTTATAATGGGTACGATTGACGGGGAAGCGTCCGGAAAGGACCGCGCCGCCGTGATTATCGATCTGGCGGATGATCTTCTCGATGGGAGTTTTAGTGCTGAAGCTGACGATTTGTTTGTTTAAGAGATAGTTTACGGCCCACTCCATAAGGACGTGGATCTCATAGGGCGGGAAGAGGGGCTTTCCTGTTTGTCTGTCCAGGGCCCAGGGGGCCAGCTTTTCGATCTGGCGGATACAGGTTTCGGAGAGGAGAATACAGGTCAGGTAATCCTCGGGCTGCTGGTTGTCGGGGAAGGGAAGGACCACGCCGGCCTGCTTCAGGGCCATGATCATGCTGGTGCTGTTGCAGGAGGCGTGGGGGATTACCCTGTTATTCCTCTGGGAGTGGTACTCGCTGTCCCGGGAATGGTTGATTACCATGGCTTAGCGGCTGATATAGACCACGGTGGCGCCGTTGAACTTCACGGCGCTGGAGACATTGCTAATGGAGATGATAACGGGATAGCAGAAATCCCGGGCGATCAGGCGGCCGGGTGCGGCGTCGGCGATCACGGTTTCTTCTCCTCCTTTCAGGGGAACCCGCTGATTCCACAGGCTCTCTTCTTCTGAGAAGATCAGAAAACGTCCGTCGATCTTCAGGTCCAGAATATCCTCATCCACGGTATAGACCTTTCCGTCGCAGGAGCTGACCACCAGAAAGCGCCAGAATCCCTCTTCGACTTCGACGGCGATCATCTTATCCGTCAGATCCCTGGAGAGAACGTGTGTGGTAATGGTTCGCAGATCGTTGTCGATGGCGGCAATGCTGCCGCACTCCTCCACCTGCAACAGGTTCAGAACCTGATCGTCAGCGCCGCAGGAGACCGACAGATGGGAGATGGTGACCCTCATACCGTCGATTCCGTCCACGGGGATCAGAAGATTCTCGCCTACCGCTCCGCTTAACTGGCCGATGCAGTCTATCCGCTCGGGGTAAAACTTATAACTCATGCTTTCCTCCTTCCTCTACGAGGTCTTGCAGCGCAGGGTGACCATATTCTTCTCGGGACTGGTGATCAGGAATCCGTCCCGCTTTCGGAAGCGGAGGAAGATCTCACCGTATTCCAGGCTCTCGGTGGTGCCGTCGAATCTCTTCAGCTCCAGCCCCTTGCGGTTTCCGTGCTGGATGCGCTTGGGGTTCATAAAGACGGCGAAGGGCTCGTTCTTCTTCACCTCGCTGGCCTGGGGCATTAGGTCGCACTCCTGATAGGGATAACCGTCAAGGAGTCCGGGCTTGCCGTCGGCGGGGCCTCTCCATACGGGGCGGCCGTCTCCGTCCTGCAGGCTGGTTACCCGGGAGAGAACGGACTCATGGAGGAACCATCTGCACTGGCGTCTCTCCTCGGCGGGCACTTTCAGGACCGCTTCCCTGAAGTCCAGGTAAGAGAGGCCGTAGGGGCTGGAGCTCTTGATGGAGTGGGTGGCGATGCCCTTCAGGGCCAGGGCGCCTGTAAAGGGATCTTCCGAGGCGGTCAGGCACTGGCGGTCGAACTCCCTGCCGTAGGCGTCTGTGAACTCTTCGATAAACATGCGGCCCAGGTCTGCGTAGATGTCCTCTTCGAACTCGTCGAACCAGGGGATGAATCCCGCCAGGGTGTAAGCCTTCAGTTCCACCCGCTTGCCCATCTGGGGCTTGCTGTCGGTGATCTTCTGGCCGTAGGCGGTCAGCCAGTTAAGGATGACTCCGCCGCGGTCCCGCTGGGGCAGAAAGATGGAGGGTCCGGCCATGGGGCGGTCGGAGACCAGACCCATCATCACGGAACTTCGGCGGGCATCGGTCATGATCTGGGTCTCGTAGATGGGATTGATAAGATACTGGTCGCCCGTGGCCATATCGCCCATGGGGGAGCCCACGGCGTCCTTGCCCACCCAGCCCTTGCCGGCGACCCAGTTGAGGGAGCGGGGATTCACCCAGGTCTCTCCCTTGATATTGGGGACGGCCTTCAGGGAGCCCAGAAGGGCGGCGTTGTTCCGCCAGACTCCGGCGATGGTCTTGCCCAGGTTGAGGCAGAACTCCTCGTGACTCAGTACCCGGGGAGAGTCGGAGGCGGTCTTGATCGTGTCCTTCAGGGCCTTGATACTTCCCTTGAGGGCTTCGATCTCCCGGCCGTGTTCCGATTCCAGGGCGCCCAGGGCCTCGGTGACGGTCTCCAGGATCTCCTCTTTCTCCTGGAAGTACTGTTTGGCCAGTTTCTCGTCGGGAAAACCGTCGGATTCGATCTTCTTCATGGATCCCAGAAGCTCCTTCAGCTTGCGGATCAGTTCGTTCATACGCGTTCCTCCTTTTTAAGAACGTATTATTCCTTTCCAGAAGGAGCCCGCTGGCTCCTCCGCATGGGGGACGAGGATCTCGGGGGGAGGGAAGTCCCGGTTCAAGGCTCGGGGATTGGAGGGGATGTTGCAAATGGAGAACTCAAGCAGCTCCTGTTCCCGGAAGATCAGGGTGGGCTCGTCGTCTTCCTCGACGATCTCCACCTTGTTGACCATAAAGCCCACGCTGCCGGCGCGGATCACACCGGCGGCGACGCGACGGCCTATGCCCCAGCCGAAGGGATCGGTGTCTTTGTCGTTAAAGCGTATATTCCCTCCCAGAACTCGTTCGCTTACCGCCGTATCCTCGGCGATGCCTATGGCGGGTATGGTGCTGTCATGGGCCCAGAGGATGACGGGATTCTTCAGGTAGTTCCGGAGCTCCCAGCCCTCGGGATCGATACGCTCTTCATCCCTGTCCAGGTCGAAGGTGCTGAATACCCAGGGGAATAGCTCCGCATCCGGGGAGGGAGGCGTCTTGAAGAAGGCGCCTCCCATAAAGATCTTCAGCTCCTGCCGGAGTTCTCCCCTGGGGGTGATAAGATCGCCCTCCTTCAGAAGGCTGCCCAGAGTGGACAGGGAGCGGATCTCCCGGGGAATCCTGTCATCGATGGCTTTGCAGCTTACATACATTCTCTAGTCCTCCTTTTCCACAAGACCATGAGTGACGGCGTAGCCGGGAATCTGGGCGGCGCTGACCAGGCCCAGCTTCTTTTTGATCACATCCTTGAACTTATTCACCATGGCCTCGGATATACCCATGACGTCGGCCATCTGTTTGGCGGTCATCCCTTCGGTGATCAGGCTGATAGCCTGCAGCTGACTGTCGGTAATCTCCGTATAGTTCTGGGGATTCTTCTCAAAGTCGTGCTCATCAAGTAGACTTTGAAGCCATTCGGGATAACAGGGAATTCCGTGAAAGGCTTTGAGAACCCGATCTGAAAACCTTTCGAGATCTTCGGAGAAATCGGCCAGAGCCGTGGCTCCTGCATTGGCGGCTCTGACACCGAGTAGCTTGTTCATATCCCGACAGTAGCAGAGTATAGAAATGTTCCGTCTAAGGTCCTTTATCTTCTGAACAAGACCCAGGCCGTTCCCTCCCGGAAGAAAAAGATCCAGGATGACAAGTCGTATCGGGTACTTCCTGATGAACTCCATGGCCGATTCTCCATCAGCGCAAGCCACACAGTTGACTTCTCCAAGGTGATTTTTGATAAACTCGCAGAATGCCGTTCTCGTCAACTCGTCCTTACCCGTAACAACGATGTTCTTCTTCATACACTCATCTCCTTTTTTTGCATAAATGCACGAATGTATATTAATGTCTGTCGACTAATTCTTTTGCTTTCTATATATAACATTAGTTAGTACTTTCAGTTCCCAGAAAAGAAGCCTTTGGCATCTGATGCCACCGGTCACCCCATGGCTTAGGCTCGAGGCCTCTCTCGCTCCTCACGTCGTTAATGGTTCTGATACCCGCCTCTATCTCGGCGATATCCCGTTTGGATCTCTCATCCTCCGACTCCTGGAGTTCGGGGATCTCGGACAGATCGAAAACGCCGCGCTCCTTCAGGCCGAAGCGGGCGAAGAACTGGGTTTCCAGGATCTGCTCGTAGTTCTTCAGAAGCGGGATGATGCTGTACTTCCAGAAGGCGCTGTGCTGGCTCCCGGTGTCGCTGCCGCTGAGGGAGCTGTGCTCGTCCTGAATATTGGCCACCCGGGGAGGGATGCCGTAGCAGGCGAGAAGAGTATAGAGGTTCCAGCGCTTCAGGTCGAAGGACTTCAAGGCGGCGGGAGTGACCGTTAGGGGCTGGAAGCTGGTGCCCTTACCCAGAACGGCAATGGAACGGGCCCGTTTGCTTCGTCCGTAATTGGACTCCCAACGTTTCTCAAGGCGGTCGGCTTCTTCCTCACGGAGGACCTGGTCGGTTTTGAGTATGCCTTCGGGGACGGAGTTGTTCCGTAGAAGGCGTCCCGTGGACCTGTTGGACTGAACGTCCTGGGCGATTTCCTCGGAGAGGGCGATCAGAGGAGTGACGCCGCGGTGGGGATTCCAGGGATTCCACTCTTTGAAGTGGATCAGCTCATCGGGAAGAATGGGGATCTCGCCCAGATCGGTGGCATAGAACCAGCGGACGACTTGACCATTTTCAATTCGGGCGCGGATCTTCCGGGGATTGAGGAGATGAATCTGATCGGGAAGGCCGGCGGAGTAGTCATCGCCGAAGAACCAGAAGGCCTCTCCTTCCAGAGACCACCAGGCGGAGGTCTGTTTCCAGAGCTCGCAGCGGTTGAGCTGGGGATTCACATCCCGGAAAAGGGTGAACACCCTGCCGGAAGTGACTTCGTCCCCATCCAGATGGATCTTGAAAGGGGCGCGGCCGATATTCCGGGCCAGGATGCCGACGCAGATATTAACCCAGGCATGAGAGCGGTAGGGATCGGGAACTGTCTCAGACCGCTCTCGGTCAAAGGGATCATTCAATCCCATAAACTCCGCAAAGGAGAGAGCCTTGTTCCGTTTTCTGAGGTTCTTCACCCCCCGTCTTCCTCTCATAGAAAAAGTCTATCCCAGAAAAACCGAATTGGGGGGTAGGGAAATTTATACCTTCTCCCTGATCATACGTGAGTAATAAGCTTCAGAAAACGTATGTCTGCTTATGGCACATGTCACTAATTATTCAGATCTAAGCGTTTTTTTGAAAGAAAATTAATAGTTTGTTAAGTATTCAAACGGGATAACGTGTTTTTTTTACAAAATGTGATAAAGAAATTGATTTTATTATTCGGAAAACCGGAGTAACATTTTCTTATAAATTAAAAATACCATATATCGGGATATTAAATAATGAAAATAAAATCTCTTCTCATGGCTTTTTTTATACTTGTTTCAGTATTGCATATTCAGGCTGCTGATCAGATGAGAGATCGCTTTCTGATTATTCATACCTTCTCTCACAACTTTGAATGGACTAAAAATGTCCAACAGGGGATTCAGGAAGTGCTTGAACTAGAGTCTCCGAATGCTCTTATCAATATTGAGTATATGGATATGAAATCCCTGGATAATACTGACTTTGACAAAACATACAAAGAGTACCTGAAACAAAAATATGGACAGACATCTATTACAGGAATCATTATCTGCGATGATCCGGGTCTTCAGTCATTTATAAAATACAAAGATGAGATATTTCCTGATGTTCCGGTCGTCGCCTGTGGAATCAATATGCTGACCAGGGATTATATGCTCAGCTCCTTAGACTCGTTCATATTTGAACGAGCGGATATTACAGGCTGTTACAATGATCTTCACCAATTGAATCCTCAATTGAATACCATCAATGTTGTCTACAACTCTTCTAATGTTACAGATGATATTTTTAATAGCTATCATGAAGACCAAATCTTTGTGGGTGAAAAAATTAAAATAAACTATTTTGACAATTACTTTGACAGCGATCTGCAGTTGAAGTTATCTATGCTCGATGAAGATGAAGTCGTTTATCTGATCCCATCCTCTGCTAAAGACAGAATAGACTCTTTTCTATTCGGCTATCTTGAAAAAGAGCTGTCCCTCAACAGCAATGTTCCCATTATTGTAGGCTGGGATTATCAGGTGGGGAACGGAGTCCTGGGCGGATCGGTGATCGACTCGGTGCAAATGGGAAGACAGTCCATGAAGACTCTGGTTTCTCTAGCAGGAGGAGGAAAACCAGAACGATATATTTACGAATATGATGGTATGTACAAACATCTCTATGATTATCAGGTGATGAAGCGATTCGGAATAGGTAAGAAGCAGCTGCCGGAAGGAGCCCAGCTGATCAACCTTCCGCCTTCATTTCTTGAAACCCATCCCATGCTTTTATCTTTTATTTTCTTTACCTTCTTTGTTCTGATTCTGGTATTTACGAGTCATTACAGAGAGATAAAGAAGCAGAAGATTATAATTTCTCAAAATAAGAAGATTCTTACACTCAGAGAAAACTATGTTGATTCTCAGGTGGAAATGATAGAAACTCTGGGAGAGCTCATTGAAAAGCGTTCCAATGAGACCAGTTCTCATGTAAAACGTGTCGCTTATTTATCCGCATTCCTTGCAGAGAAATACGGGTTTGAAGAAAGCCAGGTGAAGATCCTGGAAGTCGCTTCACCTATGCATGATATCGGGAAGGTTGCCGTTCCTGATCATATACTTAAGAAAGAAGGACCTTTGACCGAGGAAGAATTCGAGATTGTTAAGAGGCACACGGTACAGGGATTTGAGATATTGAATACTTCCAACCATCTGCTTTTTGAAGTGGCCCGTACCATAGCCTATTCCCATCATGAAAATTGGGATGGAACAGGCTACCCTTTAGGATTGAAGGGAGAGGAAATTCCCATAGAAGCCAGAATCACACGTGTGGTTGATGTATTTGATGCCTTGCTGAGCAAACGGCCTTATAAGGAAGCCTGGCGTTTTGAAGATGTTATGGTTTACATGAAAAAGGAAAGGGGAAGCCTTTTCGATCCTGTACTTCTTGATCTTTTTGTGGGGAATATCAACGAGATCATTGAGATCTACTGGAGCCTTGAAGATCCGGAATATTATGAGGCTCTGGTTCTGCAGAGAAAGGTCAAATCCATTCTTCCGGTAGAAGAGCTGATGTAGCTAAGAATAATCTCAAAATCAAGTCTTTCATTTGTTGACAAATATACCCCGATGGTCGATATTATAGGTAAAGGTAGCGACTGATAAAAGTAGGTGACCCACTGCGTAAGCATGTTCCCTACGGGAGTAACGCTGCCTTTTTTTTGTCCTCTCGATTTTAGCGAATGGCCCTTACGAAGTAATGGTCATAGTGCGTCTTTCCGGTCTTTCCGTTTTTCTTTACCGTAATCCTTACATTGATATCCAGTCCGTTGTCGGTCGTATAGGTAGAATGGAAGATAAAAACCCGGCAGTTGGGATTCCCCTTCTTATGAGGGACCTCTTGTAACAATATGGCTTTTTCTATGATCTTATCAACTTTCTGAAGAGACAGGATGAGGTGAAACCGGTATTCGGCACTGTAGTATTCAGGCCCATAGCCGACATGCTTCAGGCCGTTCATGGTGAACCTTATCTTATGCCCGTCGGCTGTCTCCAGGGATTGGCCTTTATATTTTTCATAGATAGACTTGGCAAGGCCTTTCTGTATGGCTCTGATTTCTTTGTCGGTGGCAGGTCTCGGTGATGCCTTGGGAATATACTCCCAGCCGTTCTTCGTGTAGACGGCGAGGTTCTTTTTTCGGCCCCGCTCAAGGACAGTACCGAGAATATATGTCTTTTGCTTTTTCTGCTGAGCAATGGATTTTGTTTTTGGACTCATAACGATCTCCGATGGCGCCTAACTGCACTCTGGAGATATTGTATCAGAGCTTTTCCCGGAAAGCTATATTGTAGAAATAACACACTTTCGTCTAACGAGTTAGACTAATCACTAGAATAGGGTAACACCGTTCTGTACCCCGCTGAATATCCCATACCTCATAGCATCCATATAATGGTCGTTGATCTTGATGATACGGTCCTCTTCGTCCCGGGCGTAGTCCCAGATCTCGGAGAGGACGCCGGTGCATTCCGAGGAGACGAGGAAGAGACCCCGTTCGATCAGGCTGTTGATATAGTCTATACCGGGTTCCACGGCGTTGTTGGCTTTCTGGCCGCCTGTGATCTCCTGGAGGCGTTCGCCGCCTGCCGGATCACAGTAGACAGGAAGGTCGTCGTCGAACCAGCCCTGAGCCGTCAGCTGATCGTTGAAGCTTCTGGTGGTGATATTGTGCCCGCCGTGATCCTTGACGATATAGACCTTCTCTCCGGAGTAGCCGATCTTTACGTTGGTGATGTTAAGACCGAAGTCCTGGCCGGCGGTATAGTAGTCCATTTCAGGGAGCTCTTCCGGCGGGATGATCATATCCTCTTCGAATCTCTCGTAGATGCAGCCTTCGCCTTTCACCCATAGTCCCTTCAGGAAGCGGGCCCTCTGCTTCTCCGGCAGGTTCTCCAGAACATCCTCGATATAGCCCTCGTTCAGATGATCCCTGTTGTCCATAGGATTGATCAGCATGGAGGTGTAGAGGTCCGGCTTTTTCAGGGGCTCGTCTGTCTTGAAATCGATCTTTCGGACGAAAATCTTATAGGTCCAGTGCAGGGGAGAACCCGGGTTGCAGTCGTAGAGAAAGAGGTTCCGGCAGCCGGGGATCTTCATGGCCAGGCGGGAATAGGCCGTGGTGACGGCGTGGTAGGAGAGCTGGGAGACTTCGTTGAAGTAGATGGTGTTGTATTCGTGGCCGAGTATCCGGTCTACCTGTTCCCTGTCTCCCAGGCCGCCGATCCAGATCTCGCTCTTGTTATAGAGGGTGATGTAGTTCTCATGTTTGACGTGGCTGAATCGATCCTTGCCTATGGTCTTCTCCAGCCAGGGGAGCAGGGTCTCATGGAGAACCGAGCTTCTGGCATCCTTAAGGCGCAGGCGGCAGATCAAGTGGCGGCTTCCGGGGTATCGGATGGCCCGGTAGATCAGGACCATAACCAGCAGGGTGGTTTTCCCGCTCCGGGAGCCCCCGAAGAGGAGGACATGTTTGGCTCCGGATTTGACCAGGGCCAGAGCCTTCCTCTGAGCCGGGGTGGGCCGGAAGCTCATACACCTTTAAAGTCTTCGAAGAAGGCGATCTCGAGCTGCTTCACGCCGCCCGACTCTTCCTTGTCCTCTCCCTTGAGGATGGTCCTCTCAAGCTGGCTGCAGTTTTTGGTCCAATCCAGGATGGTGTTCTGGGAAAGCTCCCCGGGATCGAGCTTTTCCAGACGTTTGTCCACCAGGTCGAGCATTTTCCTGGATATCTCCAGGTGTTTGGCCTCCCGTTCCCGGAGGGCCTTCTCATTCTCGGCCAGCCGAATCTTGTCCAGATGATCGTCATAGCTGCGGCAGCGGATCACCCAGGCGTAGCGTTTGGACCAGGCATGCCAGATGCCCTTACGGCCGTCGGGGATCTCCCGGGCTGTCATAACCTTTCGGATGCTTCTGTCTCCGCCGTAGTCGCGGTATTGACAGAAAGCGGCGTAGGCGGCGCCGGTCTCTCCGGGCTGACGGAGCCAGCATTCATGCTCGATATAGTTTTCCGATTGGGTGATATCGTTCATCGTTTCACCACCGCCAGTTCTTCTATGACCCGGAGGCAGTTCTCAAACTCTGCCTCCCAGTCCTTATTCTTGATAGCGTTGGCATGTTCCTTCCGGGCCGTCAGAAAGGACAGAGCCTGCCTGACGGCCTGGATACTAAGATAGGCCTTCTTCACCGGGCACCCGCGGCGGGAACCGCATTGCTCCGGATCCACTCTTCCAGCTTGAACCGGTCGAACATCAACCGGCTTCCCAGCTTGATATGGGGAATTCTCTTCTGCGAAGCATAGGTGTACAGGGTCTTGGTGCTGAGTCTGGTGAAGTCAGCGGCTTCGTCCACAGTTAACAGTCCTTCCATTGATTTCCTCCGTTTTGATTTGACAACAACTTAGTTCTCACTCTTCTCTCTGATTTAACCGTAAACCCTAAAATCGATTTTGGGGGGTAGGGAAATTTATACCCCCCGGAGGAGATCAGCCGGCGTTGGAAAAGGGAATGATCTTTGCCTGTATGTTTCCGATCTCTTTCAAGTCTTCAGTAGCGTAATGAGTATAGTGGTCGGTCATAGTGGCCGATTGATGACCAGTCATGCTTCGAAGCTTACTGTCGGAAACATTATTGCTCCGCATAACGGTGTTGAAGTAATGGCGCCAGCTATGGAAGGTGATGTTCTTGGCCTTGAGCTCCTCTTCCTTTATTCCGGCTTTACCAACAGCAGAAATGAGCGCCCTGGAGATGGAAGTCGGATGAATAGGATTCCCATTATTGTGTTTGGAAGCGAAGATAAAATCCTCATCAGACTTTCTTTCCATTTTCAACAGTTCATCGATCAGAGACTGAGGGAGGGGAACCTCACGGCATTTATGGTTCTTTGTGTCCGTGACGCCGAACTTCGCATGAAACTGCCTGGAGATTGAAACCATACCCTTACCGAGATCGGAGTATCTCAAGCCGCGGACTTCTCCCATTCTCATGCCAGTACAGGCGGCGAGCAGGCTGGCATAGTAGCACTTTATATTAGGCCAGTACTCCTTGATGTTCGACTCGTCAAATATCTTTTGAACGATATCGTGAGGGAGAATACCTCTCGTGAAATCATTCTTCTTAAGCGTCGGGACTTTACGACTGATATCTTCTTTCAGGATGTTTCGACGGACCGCTTCGGTCATCATGATTCTGAGGAAACTCAGGTAATGATTGGCGGAAGTCGTAGACTGACCATTGGCCACCAGGGACTGAAGCCACTTCTCAACATCATAGATCCTGATGTCTTCCATACGCATATCTTTGAAGTAGGGGAGGATATGATTCCTTAAAATAATCTGACCGGAATTGGCATAGCTCTTCGTGATATTACGCCTGGTGCGCTTATAGGCGAGATATTCACACTTCTCCCAATCCCACCAGTCTTTTGAATAGGTACCGAAGGTTATTCTCCCGCCGGTATCGGGCAGGAGTTTCCCTTCTCGAAGGAGTTTCCGGCAGATATGACGGGCCGCCGACTTGGATGTCTGGCCTGTTGAATAAGCGGTTGTTCTTTTTCCGGAATCGTCATAAGTTTGATAGTACCAGACGATTCTACCGGACTTCAGGGTTCTCGGGTATACTGTGAAGGGCTCTCTGTATCTCACTGTTTCCATCCTTTATGGTGGGCCTTCAGAACTGCCGACACACCATCAATTGGTAGTGTAGAGAAAATAGTGGGATATGTGATAAATCGTTGTCAGGTATAGAATAATTCTATACGTTTCTTTTGTCAACTTTTATCTACGATGAAAAGGATGTTATACATACAAAGATATGAACTGAGTTAGGATAAAATCTTTTCAAAGATTATGAAGGAAATATATTTTGGAATATCAATACGATGATTTTTTAAGAACTTACAAGAAAATAAAAAATGAAATTTACCACAATAAAGGTAATCTATATCAGTTAAAAGCAATAGCAGATTGGGAATCAACAAATTCATCTAATGATATACAAAGAACTTTTATGGGATCATTTATTCGTAGAAAGGATTCTGTATGTTATTCTTTGACAAAAATAGAAGCGCTTTTTGATTATTTTTGTAATGACTCAAATGAATCAGAAGAATATTTTAAAAAAAAGATAAATGAAATTGATGTTTATTTACTTCCGAAAAAAATTGAGAATTCTGAATCAAGAACTGAAAGTAGTATTAAACAGAATTACAATTCTGTCTCTGATTGTTCAATAGTAACACCGAAATATTTCATAAAAATGCCTATTGAATTACATATTATTGAAACTCTCTGGTTGTTAAATATTGGAATGCATTTTGAAAATAAAATCAATTCTAATGCACTTGGAAACCGAATCTTGTTAAATTGTGATGGTAATCCAAAAGATAATGGACCAATTTTTAAACCTTATCATAGTCAGTATAAAGAATGGAGAGATGGAGGTCTAAAAGCAGCAATAAAAGAATATGACTCAGGAAATCCTGTAGATATAATAAACCTAGATGTATCTGATTGCTTTAACTCAATAAGACTAAACACTGCAATTTTTCAATTGGAATACTTAGATCTTAAAGATAAAAAACTGAATACATTATTCATCAAGATTCTTCAAAAATATACAGAAAAGATTTCCAAGTATATAAATCTTGATATTAATCATAATGAATTTATTTTACCAATTGGTTTATTTTCTAGTAATACACTATGCAATTATTATCTTTCAAAAATAGATGATGAGATACTTAAAAATGTAAAACCTGTTTTCTATAAAAGGTATATTGATGATATTTCTATAGTTGTCATCAATAATAAAGATGGTAAAACAATAAATAAGAATGACTACTTATCTTCTTTACTGGAAGGGATAGTAGAAGAAGATAATGATATTCTAAGTTATGTAGCTGATTCAAGAATAAAGTTTAACCCTGAAAAAACAGTTTTATATAAGCTATCACCAAAAGGTTCATCTGGCCAAATTAAGAAATATCTCATTGAGACTGCTAAGAATAGTAGTGAATTTAGATTTGTATCTGATGATAATGTAGATATTGACAGATTAATTGAATCGACCAACGAGCTAAATGGAAAAGATAACATTCATAAACTTAGATCTATTGATAGTATTACTACGGCAAAATATGGTTTGTCAATTTTCTTATCAAAAACTA
This sequence comes from Oceanispirochaeta sp., assembly GCA_963556075.3. Lineage (GTDB taxonomy): Bacteria > Spirochaetota > Spirochaetia > DSM-2461 > DSM-2461 > Oceanispirochaeta. The sequence goes on from CAUVYB020000002.1 coordinate 3,703,512, forward strand.
TTCAAACGGTATTAAATAATGGGAAGTTAAAAAAGGAGATTATTGAGGAATTACTATCTATTTTCTCAGGAGCAAATCTGTTTGAACTTGAAGCTCTTTGGGAAAAAATATTCACATTATTAGTCCTTACAAATGATAGGGATAATTTCTTATTATTGTATGAACGAGTATGTGAAGGTATTTGGCTTATAGAAATCGAAGATAAGAATCACTTAAATATTCGAGCCAATATTTTGGATAATTTACTGATTTGTATTGAGCTTGCAACAAGTCTTAATCTTAAATTTATGGATAGATGTAGAAAGCGCTTTGAAATTATCTCAAATAAAGAATATATCCATGCTCTATTTATCGATTCAGGAAAATATAATTTTGATATTCATTATTATAATAACTATATTCCTGTTTTTGTCGCATCTAATATGTTACGGCATAGCTACCTCAAAAACCCATTAGTGAATTATACCGATTACAATAAATTTGATTACAAATCACTTATATTGGAAACTAGAGTAGATAATGAATTAGATTTAAAACGGCTAATTTTGTCTCCCAGAAGCGTAAAATATTATGAAATAATTCTTTTTTTAATTAATCAGGAATTATATGATTGTAAAGGAACTTATTCTGAACTATCAAAAGATAAATATAAATTGGCTCTTAAGTATTATTTTCTTGCTAATAAGAAATTACATCATATATACAGCCATCTTGATGACTTAAATAACAGAAGCAAAAAAGTTGAGGATTATATAGATTCACTAATAGATATTGATTATTTAAATGATGTTTATGAACAATCAATAAAGATAAATGTAGCTAATCCAGATGATGACTTATGTATTTACGAAATTTCTTCTTTTAGTAAGAAGAACAACATCCCTAAAATTGCAATAGCTAATTTACGGATAAGTGAAAAGAGAATTGAAGAAAACATACGTAATGCATATAAACATACTGAATCAAATTTAAAGAATGTTTTACAAATATTGGATGAGGCAGAGAAAGTTAAGTCTGATTTTTTATTGTTTCCTGAATGCTCGGTCGAATATGAAAATATTTTTAATTTATCAAAATATATTACTAATAAATCACGAGTTGTAATAATTGGTACTGAGCATACAATGATCGATGATTTTGTGTATAACTTTATTGTAACTTTACTTCCTATTGAAATTAATGGTTCTGTTGATTTAATTCCCATAATAAGATTGAAAAATACTTACTCCCCAAAAGAAGTTGAAGCTATAGAAAATCATTCCTTCAATGTTCCTAGACCCAAGAGAAGTACTTATCATCTTTTCAATTGGAATAATATATATTTTTCAACATATTATTGCTTTGAGCTGGCTAATATTTCACATAGATCAATATTTAAATCAAAAGTCGATATTATATTCGCTTCAGAATGGAACAGAGATGTAAACTATTTCTCAAATATTGTTGAATCTACAACAAGAGATTTACACGTCTATTTTGTTCAATCTAATACTTCACAATTCGGAGATTCAAGAATGACAAAACCTTCTAAAACAGAAATGATGAATATAATGAGAATTGATGGAGGATTAAGTCCTACTATAATAGATGATTCTATTGATATAGAAAAACTTCGTCTCTTTCAGTTAAAGAATTTTTCATCACAAAAAGCCGATAAGTATTCTTTTAAAATTTCTCCACCTGATTTTAATAAAAAGAATGTAAGAAAGAGAATTGATAATGAGAGTTTTTATGAAGATGATGTATAACAATCGCATGCAACTGACAATTTTTTTGTCATAGTTTTTGAATACTCAAAAACTACGCCAACCCTTCGGGACAAAATTGCAGCTGATGCGGGCGTTACATCGAAGAGAGGAAAAATTGTTATTTTATGAGAAGAATTGTTTTAACACAAAGAAGGCAGAAAATTACCTCAATATTCTCACTAAGTCTTTAGGATATGATGAATTAGCTCATAAAAAGAACAAAACTATCATAATAGGTCAGTATACAATAAAGGTAATCGATGAATTAAATGAAATTAAAAAAAATGGAAAAGCAAATCAATTTCAACATATATATGATTCAAAAGATGAGTATATATCAACTTCATTGGGAATAGGTTCATTTAATACAATTCCAGGATTAAACATTTCTATAACCTCCAATCATTTAGGAAAAGAAACGAAAATTAATAATGAAGGAATTATTGAATCTCCTCTAATCACATTGAGTAATGATATAGTATCCTTAAGAAAAGAATTTGTTGATCAATATAATAATAATTATTATTTGAAAGCAATGACTTTGTATAGAGCATGTATGTTCATGCTATCAAGTTACTATGATGCTTTCCTATATTCATATTATGAAAAACTAAAAATTGATTTGCATGATTTACGAATCGAAAAATTAGCAAGCAATATCAGTTTAGAAGAAAGAGTTGAATCTTGGATGCAGCTATTTTGTGCTGAAGAAATAACAGAGATTAAATCAGGTAAAGAATATTGCTATTTTAAACGTTTAAAAAAAGAAAGGAATAATTTGGTTCATCCGAAAAATACTGATACACCATATGAAATATCAAAAATCGTAGAAAATTTGAATATGATTCCAGAAGGTCTAGGTAGTTTTTTAGAACTTTTAAGGAAAAAATCAAATCAACCACCATTAATAGGCTGTATTCAGTTAGTTAAAAATGCACAAAAAATAAGTCTTATTGGGGGGTAATAAATATTGGAATTGTCATCATTATTAACTGGAACAATAGGCGGAATAATTTTTAGTGGATTTATACAATACATAATTAATGAAAGAAGAATAAAATATGAGCATATTAAGTCTAGAGAAGAAAATTATAGCAATCTAAAAGCATTAGAATTAAAAAATGAAAGTGAAAAAAGTAAAATACTCCGAAATGAAAAAATTAAAGCAAAACAAAAAATATTAGAGAATTTACTCACTTTAAATATTGAATGCTCATTATCAATGAATTACATACAAGAAGATAAAGAAGTTAGTAATATAGATATCCATGATTTCTATCTGAAACAGACTGAAATTATTATAGAGGCACAAACTTACGCAGAAATATACTTTTCAGAAATAATTGACTATTTTAATGAAATACATTGTCTTTCTAATTCAATTTGGGGCTTACAGCAAAATTATTTTGGATATTCAAAAAAAAATGAAATTGCAAAAAATGATTTGAGAATTCAATTGATCGATCTATTTGAGAAAGATTCTGCAGTAATTAAAAGAGTTATTGAAGCTCTCAGATATGTGGATATATAAAACTCGATGTAACAAAGATTTGCACCAGATTTGCTATGTCAGGAATCCTGCTTTTTCCGCTTCGCGGGCAGGATTCCCGCCATGTACGCAAACAGGTGAAATCGACGTTATACGGATTTAAATTTATTGGAGTAAAAATGAAGAAAACAATTAAATCAAAAATTGGACTAGCTATTGTATCACTTTTTTTACTATCGTCCTTTGTAGCACTACCATTTGCAAATAGAATAAACGGTAATTTTACATTTAAGAAAATATATACTGAAGAAACAAAAGTTGTAGTTGATGAAATTACAGATTGTCTTATTCAAAATGATATGAATAAAATCATTAGATATTTTCCAGAGAATAATGAAAATGTTGAAGAAGGATTAAACCAAATAAAAGAATATCTTTCTAGCAATCCTATAGAAGAAATTGAACTAGTCAATGTTAATAAAACTAAACTAACATCAACAAGTGGGAATAGAGTAAATGAATTGTATCAATTTCAAACAAAGCATAAAGAAAAATTTGAAGTACTTACAATTCAAACTACAGCAATTAATAATGATATTGAATTAAGAAATCTAAATATAAACCCAATGGAAAATGATTTAATCGAAACAAATAGTTTTTTTAAAGAAGAAATGGGATTACAAAGAATCTCATTAATCGTTACAGGTTTATTACTCAATATATTTGTGCTAGTAACAGTCTATCATTATTTTATAAAATGTAATAATCCTAAACTATTAAGAATAATACTTCTATCAATATCTATAATATTTGTTAGCTTTAATTGGAATACAATGAATAAAACATATAACTTAATATCCTTCTCATTGAATCCATTTTCAATTTTTAGATCAGGAAATGTAGGTATATGGCAGTTAAAACTATATACACCATTATTTTCAGTATTATATTGGGTAACCTGGAAGGATAAGTTTATTAACTCAGAAAGAATTCTTAAAAAAAAGAAAAAGCAAGTTGAAATAGAAGAGACCGTATAACAAGCTTTTGGAGCAGTCAGCTCTCCCTGTCATGGAATCTGCTGATCTGCTTCGCATGCAGATTCCACGCCAGCTTACGATCTGCAGCTCAAAAGAATGTTAGCCAGATTTAAGATATGGATACAAAAAATAGAGGTTGATGATAGTATCATATGATACTATCATGGTGATATGAAACCACCATATGAAATAACGAAGACGATCCTAGCGTTGTATGGAGAGATAACAGAAGCACTGGGAATATGCCAGAGTATAATGCTTGTTAAACCAGAGGCCCGTCTTCGTAGACAAAACCGTATAAGAACAATTCAGTCCTCATTAGCTATCGAGGGTAATACGCTAGATATTGAAAATGTAACAGCTATCCTTGATAACCATAAGATAATTGGGCCTGAAAAAGATATAATTGAAGTTCAAAATGCAATTACAGCTTATGAGCAGCTGAATGACTTAAAACCCTATTCAATAGACAACTTCTTAAAAGCACATTCTCTTCTTATGAAAGGACTTGTTTCAAGTCCTGGGGATTTCAGGAAAAAACAAGTAGGAATAATGAGAGGGGAGGATATAACACATATAGCCCCAACAGCAGACATGGTACCAGGGTTAATGAATGATCTATTCAAATACCTGCGATCTGATAATGACCTTGAAATAATCAAAAGCTGTGTTTTCCATTATGAAATGGAGTTCATACATCCATTTGAAGACGGAAACGGCAGAATGGGAAGATACTGGCAAACACGGCTGTTAATGAACGTGAATCCCATATTCGAATTTGTACCAATAGAAAAGCTAATAAAGGAACATCAGCAGGAATATTATGATGCATTAGCAAAATCAGATAACACCGGCAAATCAACAATATTCATTGAATTCATGTTAGATCTCATAAATAAGACATTACGTGATACAATAAATGAATCAAGGGGTACTAATGCTTCTTATTCTAAACGCAAAGAATATGCTCTATCGGTGCTAGATGGCTGGTTTGATAGAAAAGAATACATGAAGGTATGTAAAGGGATCTCCTCAGCAACTGCAAGCAGAGATCTTAAACAGCTAATGGTAGAAGGAATAATAGAATCATCTGGAACAGGAAGGATGACCAAATATAAAAAAAGAACTGGCTAACAAGCCCATGCAGCAGTCATGTCTATTGTCACAGAATCTGCTGAGCACATTCTGCGCCAATTAAACGACATGCAGCTGATGGGGATGTTATGTTTACAAAGGTATATAGATGTTTAAAATAAAGAAAGAAAAAGAATTAGTAATACTAGAATATATTACAGATTCTCCAATTTCATGGATTATCAACGATTTAAATCTGATCAATGAAGTGACTATTTCAAGAATCTTCACCTTTAAAAAAGAGGATATTTTTTACGATGGAATGGAAGCTGATGACTTTGATGATTTAGAGAGTGATTTTGGCTCTATTGAATTTGTTCTTGCCACTCTTGCAGGAGAGTATTTCAAAATTGATAAGGATAAATTAAATATTGATTTTGATGTCTATTTCTCAAAAGATATAGAAATAAAACCTGATTTTTTTAAGGCTGAAAGAAATATATCAATCTTTCGAAAAATTAACAAAGTATTACATGAAGACATGTATATTAGCAATGATAGTGAAAAAGACCTTCCGATTAATGAATTTACCAAGTTAATTAATGAATTTCCAAATTCATATGAACTTTCCAAATATACTGAATCAAGAATTGTTGCAATAATAGAAGATTATTTTTCAAATATTGATGATGCTAAAAATAATTTCGAAAAATACTTAAACAAGAAGACATCAAAGAAAGGAATAAATCTCTTAAAGACTTTCAAAGAATATGAAATTTGTGAGCAACGGTGCTAGAGTTCCTACATCCAGCGGCGAAAAAGTTCCGCTTTTAATGACATAAAAAGGGGCAAATATCCTAAAGTAGGGTTAACCACAACTCTTACCAAAGGAACCTGCCCCTATGTGTCAAAAGGAAAATCGCATGCATGTAGCACGCATCATGGCCAATGAAGGCCATACTCAAAAGTACATCGCTGAGTATCTTGGCGTCAGCGACCGGATGGTACGGAAATACCTGAATCCGGAGTTTGGAACCCGTCCCCGGAAGTCCCGGGAAAGCATCCTAAAACCTTTCTACCCCATAATAGAAGATACCCTGGAAAATGATCCATACTTTAATCTGGTTTATCTTCATGAAAGACTTCAAAATGCTGGGTTTACCGGAAAAATAACGATACTAAGGGACTATGCCCGAAAGTACAGAAAGAAGCTTATAGAGAAAGCGGTAATCCGTTTTGAGACAGAGCCTGGTCGTCAGGCCCAGGTAGACTGGAAAGAATGCGGAAAGATGGAGATCGATGGTAAGCTCCAAAAGGTATATGCCTTTGTCATGTTGCTGGGATACAGCAGAATCCCCTTTGTACTGTTCACTCTGGATATGACTACTCCGACACTGCTTCAAGCTCATCTGATGGCGTTCCAATACTTCGGAGCCGTTCCGAAAGAGATCCTTTACGACAACATGAGAACAGCCTGGTATAACAGCGGCGGTGTCTGGCAGGTAAACTCAAAACTTCTGGCTTTTGCCTCTGCCTGTGGCTTCACTCCTCTTCGTTGTCAGGTCCGCAGACCGCAAACGAAGGGAAAGGTTGAGCGTTTTATCGGTTATCTGGCTCACAGCTTCCTGATCAGAGAAGAGGCTGTAAACGCCGCTACATTGAACGACTTGAATCAATCTGTTGCTGAATGGATCAGTACTGTCGTAGATCAGCAGATGAGCCAGTTCCGGCAGACTAGGAAAGAACGCTTTGAGTATGAAAAGCAATTCATGAACAACTGGAATCCAGCAGCAGCTCCTGATGCAAGGCTGGTTAGAGAGCTGATTGTCTATAGTGCTCCCATAGATCGATACAGCTCCTAAATTAGATTGATGCTGTATAATAGGCATCAGAAGGAGTACATCAAATGCGAAAGAAGTGGAGCGATTCAGAGAAAGCCAGAATTGCCCTCATGGCTTTACGGGAAGAGAAAACGATCAGCGAGATCGCTCAGGAAACCGGAGCTCATCCGAACATGATTTCAAAGTGGAAGCGGGAACTTATCGACAATGCTGATTCTGCCTTCCGTAACGGGAAATCAGAAAAAGAGAAGGAATTAGAGGAAGAAAAAGAAGAGTTGTATAAGCAGCTTGGAAAGGCACATGCTGCCAACGAGTTTCTAAAAAAAAACTTGAAGAAACAGGGACTCCTGTAAAATCAATGATCGATCCTGGTATCAAGAAACTCAGTATCTCAGAGCAATGTGATCTTCTTGGAAAAAGCCGCAGTTGGTTTTACTACCAGGAGCATCGAGATCCGGTTAGGGAATATCAGGATAATATTGAGAAAAGGAAGATAAAGAAGCTGTGGAAACAGCATATCTTCTATGGATATAGGCAGATCTATAACCATCTGGATAAGAACATGGGGCATGAGACCTCTCCTAAACGGGTTTACAGGCTGATGAAGGAGATGGGGATTAAAGCTGTTATTCCCAAGAGATGTCTTTCAAAGCCTGGTAAGAAACACAAAAAGTATCCTTACCTCCTTCGTAATCTGGATATAACGCATCCAAATCACGTGTGGGCTTCTGATATCACCTACGTCCATATTCCCGGTGGAATCGTCTATGTGGTGGCCATAATCGATCTATACAGCCGGAAGATCTTGTCCTGGAACGTCAGCAACACGATGGATACTGCGTTTGTCATGGAAGCGTTGATGCAGGCTATGATGAGATACGGCTTGCCTGAGATCTTCAATACGGATCAGGGTAGTCAATTTACCAGTAATGAGTTCACCTCCCTTTTGGAAGGAGAAATGGTTCGAATCAGCATGGATGGAAAAGGCCGTGCCTTGGACAATATTTATATCGAAAGATTCTGGAAGACCTTGAAGTATGAAGACATCTATTTGTATCGATACGATACTCTGAAGAATCTTCGGAAAGGACTGTTGAAGTATTTCAGATTCTATAATTCGGTAAGGCCCCATCAGAGTCTGAATGGGAATTCTCCGGACGAAGTTTATTCCGGTGAATCTAACTTAAAAGTGGCATAAAGCTGTATTGACTGAAGGGAGCACTATAGTCTCAAGAGAAGGACTAATCCGCTATGAAACCAATAGATACAGTGTCCCGGCGGATCACATTGGTAAAACTGCCATATTGAAAATAGACACACTAGGAAGAACCGCCGATATCTTCATCGATGGAGAATTAGTAAGAACATTCGACCTTCTGGCCAAAGGCGCTAAATCAGAGTCTATACGGAAAGCAGACAGAGATTCTTTGATCAATCGCTGGAAGAAAGAGAATCGGAGAACGACAAGAAATATTGTTGCTCGGGTTCCTAAAACAAAGGGCATCCCCCATTCGGCTCTGAGGGACACTGAAGTAGATACGCGGAATCCTGAGAACTATGACTGGCTTTTTGGAGTGGCGATATGAATGTACTGCAGGAGACCATTGAAAGCAGAATGAATGACTTGGGATTGGAGTTTATGTCAGCAGGGCTGGAGAGCTTTCTGGAGGCACAGTCCCATACAGATAATACTCTTACACAATCCATTGCAGATCTGCTTGAGATTGAATATATCCCTCGCAAAGAACGAGCATCGAAGAACCGCCTCAAACTATCAGGGATGCCGTCGATCAAGCTCCTGGAAGACTTTGATCTTTCCTGGCTGAAAGGAGGCTTAACCGCAGCCCAGTTCGCTGAGCTTTCTAGTCTGTCCTTTATTGACCGTAAAGAAAACCTGGTCTTGATGGGGCCCAGCGGTCTGGGAAAGACTCATCTGATGCTGGCTCTGGCCCATAAGGCCTGTCAAAATGGTTACACCGTCTGGTACACAAGCTGCATCGACTTAATGGAGAACCTGACTCATGCCCGAGAACAGGGCCGTCTCAAGCGAAAGCTTACCTGGTTGAGAAAACCACATCTCATTCTGGTTGATGAAGTCGGCTATGAGAATTTAACAAAAGAGCAGGCAAACCTGTTTTTTCAGATGGTGAATACCCGTTACGAACAGGGTAGCATCATTATTACTACGAACAAGCCATTTGGGCGGTGGGCGGAGATTCTAGACGATGAAGCCATTGCTACGGCTACTATCGATAGGCTGCTCCATCATGCTCATGTGCTGAGCCTTAAAGGAGATTCATACCGGATGAAAGACCGGTTGAAGATAGGGATCGTTGATCCTGTATAATTTTACCCAAAAGCGGAACTTTTAAACCGCTGATATGAGGAACTTTTTAGCCGTTGTTGACATCAGAGAGCTTCTCGGAGTACCGGATCGAAAGATACTGGCTTCCTCTATCGCTATGGTGAATCAGGTCATCACCCGGCGATCTTGCGAAGATGGCCTGATCAAGCGCATCCAGTGTCAGGTCCGCATTCATGGACCTCGAGACTCTCCAACCAACGATCATCCTTGAAAATACATCAATTACAAAAGCAACATAGACGAAGCCTTTCCAGGTGGCCACATAGGTGAAGTCCGCAACCCAAAGCTGATTAGGACGGCTGGCTCTGAATACCCGGTTTACCAGATCCGAAGGACGTTCCGCTTTATCATCAGGAATGGTCGTTCTAACGCCCTTCCCTCGAATGACACCTCTAAGCCCTAAGTCCCGCATAAGACGCTCTACAGTACATCTGGCGACCTTGTGGTGCTCTCTGTTGAGCTGCTTCCATACTTTTCGAGCTCCGTATACACAGAGATTCTGAGACCAGACACGCTGTATCTCCGGCTTTAATGCCTCATCACTATGGTATCTGGCTGGAGCCTTTGTGGGATCTTTCTCTCTGGCCTTCATTTCATAATAGGTTGATGGAGCAATCGGCAAGGCTTCGCAGATCGGCTCGACTCCAAGGTCTTTCCTATTCTCATCAATGAAAGTAACCATCACTTTTGTCGGCGGTCGAGCTCCGCCTGGGCGAAATACGCCGAGGCTTTTCTTAGAATCTCATTGGCTTTCTTGAGCTCCCGGTTTTCTCTTTCGAGCTCTTTAATTCGGGCTCTCTCATCTGTGGTGATTCCTTCCCGTTTTCCAGAATCTTTCTCTTGCTGACGTACCCATCGTCTTAATGTCTCAGGGGTACAACCAATCTTCGCAGCAATAGAAGTGATAGCCATCCATTGGGAACCATACTCATCTACGTTCTCAAATACTAACCTGACAGCTCTCTGCTGAACCTCTTTGGAATACCTGATTCTCTTTTCCATAACACAATCCTCTCACATAATTATGTCTCCGGAAAAGCCGGTGTGGTTCAGTACTCGAAAAAGAACAAATAGTTAAGATATTAAGAATGTGGACACACTATGAATAAAGAGAACTGTAGAACAAGCTTTTGGAGCTATAGTGCTCCCAAGCACTGGAACAAGTGCCATAACCAGTCCTGAGTACAGTGGCCTGGCCGTCGCACTTGTTAAGTGGATGTTACATAATTAATTCTTTTTGGCTTCTTATACTGAGACATCCCAAGCAAAGTTCTGACTATTCACGGGTGGCTGGATTACTGTCACCGGCCGGCCCGGAGTCCCGCCCTGAGTTGATCCGCGCCATGTGATCGAAGGGGTGCCGCAGGCAGACCGGCGAAGACGGTCCACGCCCCGAAGAGCCAGGTCCTGCAGCCTGCTGCAGGAGGCGCCCGTGTCATAAAAGAATATTGTTGTATGTTTATGAATTAAATATCTGTGAACGCGGGGATATACAATTGATATAATCGCTTCACATTTTATTAACACATAAAAAAGTGTTGGGTTCTATGATCTAAGCATGAAGTTTGAAAGGCTTCTTAAGTTTAGAACTTTGAAGGATAGAATATGAACCAGTACTTTTTGAAGACAAATATGAGCCTCCTTTTTATTAGCGCTCTGCTTTCCATGATTGCCCTTTCCTGCGAGTCGACCAGCGATACGGATACCAAAGGGTACTCTTTTCAGGGCAGCCGACAATCCGGGAAACCTTCCGGCAGCGGTCCCGGGGGAGGGCAGGACAGTCCTGAGATGCAGAGGCCTCAGATCGCTGAATCAACGGAGTTCCTTTTAAAGATAGAGTCTCTTGTGGATAATGATAATCCCATGATAGCCCTTACATCCGCCCAGGAAGAATCCTTGCTTCCTGTTCTTATGGAATGGCAAAAAGAGCTTGATTCCGGCCGGAAGGCAAGTTCTGATGAGTTTATGAATACTATCAATGGCCAGCTCAGTGTCGCCCAGGCCGAATACGAGCCAGAGCTCGGCCCCCCCGGCAGAGAGACCGGTATGCCCCAGGGACCTCCTCCGGGTGCAAACGGTTCATCGGACAGACCCATGAGTCCTCCCTCCGATATTGAGCTGCTGAATAATATCCTCGATAAATTGTCCTGAGTTTCAGGATAGTTTGCTCCAATAGTGATTGGCTCATGATATGAAAACAGTTTTCTGATTATAGAGATTGTCGAATGAATGAGCTGCCGGCCCGTGTCTTGTACGTTGTGCGGCGCGGGCCGGATTTTTTAACATGCTGTATTCTCTAGGGGTATATATGATGAGAAGATGGAACAATAAAATAAAGTTAGTGCTTATCACATGCTTTTGCAGCTCAGCGTTAGTTCTGGTTTCCTGTCCGGACAAACACAGAGCTGAGCGGGGGATTAAGGTTCAGAAAGCGGAGCTTGAGGGCGGTCCATCATCCGGTGGAGACTATGACATGCCGCCCCGACCCGAAGTAAGCGAATCTGCCCTTCTTTTGATGAAAATCGACACACTGATAAACAATGAGAATCCTCTTGTAAAATTGACCAGTGATCAGAAGAGAGAGTTGACTCCCACTCTGATGGAGTGGAGGGATGAGCTGGAAAGGGGGAATGATAAGGCCTCTGCCGCCTATATAAACATGATCGAAAGTATGTTCAATGCGGCTCAGAGAGAGTTTCGTCCCGAGCCTGAAGGGCCTCCGGGATTCGGTGGCGGAGACAGACCCCAGGGACCACCACCGGGCGACGTTCAGGCCCCGGCTGATGGTAAGGCCGGAGGCGGAGCTGCTGACCATCCTGCCCCTCCTGCGGATCGAGTGCTTATGAATATGATTATTGACAGATTGTCCTGACAGTGTGGAAAACAGTACTCCAGACCTGCGCAGGTGAGAGAATAACGATCCTCCCGGTCTTTCCGATAAGTCCGGGGAGGATCGTTATTGTATAGACTCAGAAAGTCCTTAATGCATTGCCCGGCTGGACCTGGACGTAATTCTGATGGTCAGTGAATTCCCGATAAAGATCAGTAGACCCAGGATGATAAACTGATCGTAGAACTCGACATGGAGGCGGTCCAGGCCCTGAGTCAGAACGGCCAGAAGGATGATGCCTATAAGAGTTCTCAGGACAGAACCTTCGCCGCCAGTCATACTCGTTCCGCCCAGAACAACGGCAGCAATGATGATTAGAAGGAGCTTGTCCCCCACGCCCGGGATCCCGGCGCCCAGATTGATAATGCTGATAAAGCCGGCGATACCGGCCAGGAGGCCGCTCAAAACATAGACGCTCATTTCCGTTTTTGCTGTGTTGATGCCGGAGTATCTGGCGGAAATGCGGTTGCTTCCTGTCAGAATGACCCGCCTCCCCCAGAAGGTCTGTTTAAGAAGCACGGAGAAGAGAAAGACCAGGATCAGACCGATAATGGTAATCCATGGGATGCCCAGGGCAGACTTGAATCCGAATTTGATCAGATCTTTGGACGCCTTAACACCCCTTCCTTCGGAAGACATGATAAAGGCTATGCCTCTGGCGACAAGATTTGTACCCATGGTTGTGATAAACGGGGTCATACGGCCGTAACCGATGAGAAGACCATTGATGGAGCCGAAGATCAGTCCCACGGCAACGGCGGCCAGGACCCCGACCAGGATATTGGCTCCGGTCAGCTCCATCACAGTGGCGCTGATAACAGCGCTGACGCTGATGACCGTAGAGACCGAAAGGTCTATTCCCCCCGTAAGCAGGACAAAGGTCTCGCCGATTGCCGCAATCAGGGCGACCGTGTTTACAGCCATCATGGTGCGGACCGTTCCGGGCGAAAGGAATTTGCTTGTGGTCAGGGAGAAGCCGATGATCATCACCAGGATGATGGGAATGGTGGGGTAACTTCTCAGGAAGCGCATCAGCTCCGCTCCCGAATCTCTTTTATACTGTTTCATCAGATTTTCTTCAGGCATGAGAACCTCCTTGTATTTTGAACTGACGGGCCATGGAACTTCCAATACGCATAGCTTTCTGCTCAAGTAAAGTCCTGGCCTGACGGGCCGTGGAAATCCTGTCCACGCTGACTGCCGCCAGGAGTACTACCCCGCGAACGGCATCGTAGATAAAAGGGGATGCCTGCAGGAGGTTCAGACCGTTGTCTATCAGGATAAGAAAGACTGCTCCGAAAACGCTGCCCACAACCGAACCGGAACCGCCGGAGAGGGCTGTTCCACCAAGTACCACCGCAGCAATACAGGTAAACTCGGTTCCCACACCCAGAGAGTTCTGAAGTCCCGCCGTTCGTGAGATAAGAAGGACACCGGCCAATCCCGCCGTAAGCCCGCCTAAAAGATAGGCGGATATGATTGTCTGTTTTGTGGGGAGGTTACTCTCTACTGCAGAAACCATGGAGTTGCCGATAGCCCTGACATAGGTACCGAAGCGCGTCTTAGACAGAAGGTAGGCTCCCATGATCACAATCGCAATCAGTATCAAAAGGGGCGTGGGAATGTCGATAATCCTTCCATTGCCGAGAAATGTGTATTTCCGGTCTATGGGGACATTCTCTGTTTTACTGATATGCAACGCAATGCCGTTATAGATGTTGTAGGTGGCCAGGGTGGTGATCATGGGCGCCATTTTGAAGTAGTAGACCAGGACGCCGTTCAGGGCACCAGCCAGAGAGGCCGTCAGAATGGACGCCAGAAAGGCCAGAATAAAGGATTCGGTTCCATTGACGGTATAGGCAAAGATCGTGGCTGATAGGAGCAGGATTGCTCCTATGGAGATATCGATGCCTCCCGTCATGATGACGAAACAGAGGCCGACAGCCATGATTCCCGTGATGGAAGACTGGACCAGGACCGCCTGGAAATTGCTCCACTGCAGGAATGCCGGAGATAACAGGGAAAACACAACGCAAAGCACGATCGTGGCAATTACGACGGAGAGCCACAGCTTGGATGACAGATACTCTTTTATTTTCTGCATGGGAACCTCTTTATTCCTGTTCATGTGCGGAACTGGCCGCCAGGGATATCATTTTCACAGAATCGAACTCTTTTCGATCGAATTCTCCCACCACATGACCCGTTCTCATAACAAGAATGCGGTGGGAAAGATGCAGCAGCTCGGGCAGATCCGACGATGCCAGAATGACGGCGACTCCTTCCCGGGCCAGTGCCGCAACGGCGTCATGGATATCGGACTTGGCTCCGATATCCACACCCTTGGTGGGTTCATCCAGGATGACGATTTCTGGAAGTGTCGACAGCCAGCGCCCTATGATGACTTTCTGCTGGTTGCCTCCGGAAAGATTGGTTATCTTCGATTCAATATGAGGGATGGATATATTCATTTCCCTGACCACGTTCCCGGTTTTTAACTCTTCCCTGCGGAAGCCGAGTCCCTTGACCTTCCTCTCCACAAATCGCCCTATATCGCTGGCCGAGATATTTTCGCGGACCGATCTGTTGGGAAAGATTCCGCTCACCTTTCTGTCTTCCGTAACAAAGGCGACCCTGCAGTCCAGGACACTGCGGGTATTGATGGGATTGATCTCCCTGTCGTCAATAAAAAGCTTGCCCTTTGAATCCCTCAGTCCCATGATCGCTTCGACCACTTCGGTCCGGCCCGCGCCTATCAATCCGGAAAGTCCTAGAATCTCTCCTTTTTTGACGGAGAAATTAATATCCGTGAAGTCATAGGATTCCAGGTTTTCCACCCGGAGAGCCTCTTCTTCCCCGGGTGTTCCGATATCCTTGTCCATCTCGCCTATGGAGCGGCCAACCATAAGCTCTTCCAGGTCCAGTCTCTTAATTTCGGCAATCCTGCCGGTTCCCACCTGAAAACCGTCCCGGAGAACAATGTATTTGTCTCCCATACGCATCACTTCATCCATAAAGTGAGAGATAAAGATAATCGCCACACCCCGGCTTCTCAAATTGTCCATGATGTTGAAGAGCTTTTCCCTTTCGGGAGACGTTAATGAGGTCGTCGGCTCGTCAAGAATGAGAAGCCTGTCGGAGTGGAGTAACGCTTTGGCAATCTCTACAATCTGCTGTTTTCCAGTCCCCAGAGAGGCTATATCCGCCCCGGGATCAATATCCATACCCAGAAAGTCAAGCTGTTTCTGTGCGATCTTTTCCGCCTTTTTCCAGTTGACGTTAACTGAAGAGCCGGGTAGAGAAGAAATGCAGATGTTTGCCGCAACACTCAGGGAAGGGAAAAGACTCAATTCCTGATGAACCGCTGAAATACCGTGTTCCATGGGGATAATGTTCTTACAGGCCTTGCCGTCAATGAGAATCTCGCCGTCTGAAGGCTCCAGAAGGCCGCAGAGCATATTTTTCAGGGTGGACTTACCGGCACCGTTTTCACCGACAAGAGTAATGATCTCTCCCGGAAAAACATCGAAGGATACGCTGTTTACAACGGTCTTCTGGCCGAATGTTTTCTTTAAATTCTTAACAGACAGAATAGGGGAGGCCCCATCTTTTGACATTCTGATAACCCCTTTTCAATAAATTTTTGAACTTTATGTATGTGATTGAAAAGGCGGTAACCGCAATCAATGATCTTGCGCTCACCGCCTTTCCTAGAGTTTCATATTGCTGGTTGAGTCAGCGATTTACTTAAGAGACAGTTCCTGGTAGCCCCAGATACTGTCCTTGTTTTTTTCAATCTCTTCGGGAGTGGAGTAAAAGTCGCCGGCTACCAGGTAGTAGTCACGCTTAACGTCTTCACCCCTGACCAGCTTGTCGGCGAAACGGGCAGCCTGAACACCTCCGGCGTTACAACCCATTACGACAACACCGTCACAGGTTCCGGCGATTACGGAGTCGCAGGCACCCTTTTCTCCATTGATACCGTTGACAACAACATGACCGGGCTCACCGACTGTATGGAGTTTTCCAAGGTCGGACAGTACGGTCTCAATGCCCGCTACGAAAAAACAGGCGGGAGCGAACACACCGGCGATATCGGGATCGGCCTGGTAGGCATCCTGCACAGCCTTAAGGGCAATATCAAGCTGCCATGCACCGGTGGGAGCCTGAACGATTTTTACGTTGGATGCAGACTTCAGACCATCGTTGAAACCGCGGCTTCTTTCTATGCCGTTCTGGTCATTCAACGCACCCAATAGTTCGAGAACCGTCACATTGCCCTTATCCCCCAGTTCTGCGGCCATTTGCTTACCGCATGCAAGACCATCAGAATAGGAATCAGGACCTACGGAACAGGCAATGGCTTCAGATTCGGGAAGATCTCTGTCATAGGAGACAACGGGGATACCGGCGGCATTGGCTTTCATCAGAGCCACTTCGATGGTATCCATATCAACGGCACAAACAAGCAGGGCGTCCACACCCTCGTTTACCAGGTTCTCTACGTCAGCATTCTGTTTCTGTGCGTCACCGTTGGCGTTGTATTTTACTACACTGTAACCCATGGCTTCCGCTTCACTGATGATTCCCATAACGGTGGCGATACGGCTGGGGAAAGCATTGTCAATGGAGATCCCCATGACTTTCTCACCGTCCTGCTGACCATTCGCAGTTACAGGCATGATCATTACCAGAGCCATGACAGCAGCGGCTACGAGTGCAATAGTCTTTTTTTTCATTCTTTCTCTCCTTAATTATTTCAGATTCTCTTCAAATCAAAAAATATGCATAATGTGGATTGTTGACAATATACATATTCCTATCAACTTTACATTGTAGATAATGTATTGTCAAATTATTTTTTTATTATTATGTGATCGTTCAGTTTTATATGGAAAAAAAGAGCTCGGCACTGTTGAATATCAGCCATTGAGTTCCGGGGACCATGGACCAGGTGGTAGACATTTATGGGCTTGGTCATGAGGGCGGCACAGATAGGATGATTGTAAAACCTGATAAGAAAAAATATTGACAGTTCTAGAAAAACGGGTTTAATATGCTTTGTGTAACCGGTTCCACTTCCCGTGCCGACGGTCAGATTGACGTTCACGTTCAAAGAGGTATGGACCTTTAGAGCCGAAATGAATTGTGTGGAATATGAACATTGAAGGAGGAAAGAGTGGCCACAATCAAAGACATTGCAGAGGCCTGTCATGTATCAAAAGCCACTGTTTCCCGCTTTATCAACAAGTCCGGTTATGTCTCTGCTGAAGCTGCAGAAATCATTGCGGCCAAGATCCGGGAACTTGACTATGTTCCTTCTGCAGCGGCAAGAAATCTGACCACCAAGAAGAGTAACGTCATCGGCGTGGTTATTCCCGAGGTAAGTAACCCTTTTTTTGCCGAAATCTTCAAAGGGATCAGTCAAATAGCGGATGAATACAATCTGTCCATCTTCTATTGTGATACGGATAACAGCGCAGACAAGGAGCTAAAAGCTCTGGCCATGCTCCGAAGCTACGAGATTCAGGGCTTGATCCTGACACCTGCAACAGGGGGACTCTACAACCACAGGCATAATGAGGAGTTTCTCAGCAGTGTGTCGGTTCTGGATGTTCCTGTGGTGCTCCTGGACCGGGATGTGCAGTATACCAGCTGGGACGGTGTGTTTATCGACAACTACAAAGGGGCCTATGAGGCCGCAAAAACACTGGTGAATGCGGGACATAAAGAGATCGCCGTCATTACCGGAGATATGAATTTGATGATCGGCCGGGAGCGTTTCAGAGGTTTTAAGGAAGCCGTGGAAGAGGGGGGAAGACGGGTTGATCCTGCCTGTGTCTTTGAGGGCGATTTTACAACGGCTACGGCCTATACACAGATGATACGGATCCTAGAGGATTTTCCGGATATAACGGCAGTATTCTCTCCCAACAACCTGAGTACCATGGGAATTTTAAAAGCCATGGCCGAAAAAAGGAAGAGTATCCCCGAAGATATGGCTTTTGCCGGCTTTGATGATATTGAGATGCTCAATATTCTGGGTGTCAATCTGACCGTGGCTTCCCGGGATACGAATGAGATGGGAAGAGAGGCTATGAGGCTGCTCTACTCACGGATTCAGGATGAAGGCAAAGAGGAAACGGGGGCCAGACGGATTGTCCTGTCTCCCGAAATTATTACGAGGGGCTCTGAAAGAAGAGTGTAAGGATTCATTTTTTTTATCGGG
This sequence comes from Oceanispirochaeta sp., assembly GCA_963556075.3. GTDB lineage: Bacteria > Spirochaetota > Spirochaetia > DSM-2461 > DSM-2461 > Oceanispirochaeta. Next base: position 3,722,185 of record CAUVYB020000002.1, read on the forward strand.
TGTGGAACCGGTTACACGAACTGTCGGTTTATCCTGAGGAATCTATGGAAAAGAAAAAAATTTTTATTTGATGTGGAACCGGTTACATGTTCCGGATTTACATAGATCAATCATATTTTACAAAGGAGTATTCTATGAAACGTATTTTGGTTCTGGTTGCAGCGGTTGTGATGGCTTTCGGTTTTGCCGGTTGTTCGTCCAAAGAGGCGTCGGTGGAGAAGGGGGCTAAGCCCCTGGATGTCGCGGTCATCATCAAGGCTACCAGCAGCGATTTCTGGCAGTACGTACTGGTCGGTGCGGAAAACTATGGCGCCGTTCACGGAGAGGCTGTAAAGATCACAACCTACGGTCCCTCGACGGAAGCCGAGATTGCAGAACAGGTGTCTATTCTGGAGAACGTTGTGGCAACCAGTCCCGATGTTATCGTAATCGCCTCAACATCATCCGAGGCCACTGTAGACGCCATCAACTCTGCCAGAAATCAGGGCATTGTCGTCGTCACCATTGACAACAAGGTTAAAACCGATGTGGACAGTTTTCTGGCTACTGACAACCTGAAGGGAGGAGCCACCGCCGCCGATCGTCTTGTCGCTTCCATGATGGAAAAACAGGGGGTTACCAGCCCCTCGGAACTGAGCGGCAAGATTGGTATCGTTACGTCCATGGCAGGTGTCCAGGTACTGATCGACAGAGACAAGGGATTCAGCGACAGAATGAAGGACGTCGCCCCCCAGCTTGAGTTCGTTACCACCATCGATATCAACAACGATATGGCCAAGGGTGTCACCGACTTTAACGCCTTGATGGATGCCAATCCTGATATTGCCGGCGTATTCGGTGACAACAATACCACCGGAAATGCCGTGGCCAAGGTGCTGCAGGAAAAGAACCTGACCAGTGTGGCTGCTGTTGCCTATGACTCCGATGAAGCTGAAGTCAATGCTGTAAAGGAAGGCTGGCTCCAGGGAATCGTTGTTCAGGATCCCTACCGCATGGGTTACGACGGCGTTTCCTATGGTCTGCAGAAGCTGGCCGGACTGGATATCGCCGGCTATGTGGATACCGGTGCCGTTCTGGTGACCTCCGAGAATATCGGCGAATCTGCTATTCAGGGTCTGCTTGATCCCAGAACAAGAAGTTTGACCAGAAATTAATAATCAGTTGACGGCTGTCCCGGTTATCCTGATTTTCAAAAAAAGGGAGAAGCTCGGACGGCCGTCTTGAAACAAGGGAGTGTGCTTATGAATGAGAATAAGGAACTTTTGAGGGTTGAAAACCTTCACAAGTCCTTCCCCGGCGTCAGAGCCCTTAAGGGCGTACAGTTTCAGGTAAATCCGGGAGAGGTTCATGCTCTGGTTGGTGAGAATGGGGCGGGGAAGTCCACATTCATAAAGTGCTGTATGGGCGTATACAAAAAAGATGCCCGTTCGGGTGATATTTTTATAGACGGAGAGGCTGTGGAAATTGCCAATCCGGATCATGCTATGAAACTGGGACTGGGGGCTGTCTATCAGGACGTCATGATGGCCAGGCATCTGACGGTAGCAGAAAATTTCTTTCTGGGGAATCTACCCCACAAGCTGGGTGTCGTGGACTGGGGATATGCCTCAAGAGAAACCGGGAAGGTCCTGAAGGAGCTGGATATTGATGTGGACAGCCGGGCAGTCCTGGGAGATCTCTCCATTGCCAAGCAGGAGATGGTGGCCATCGCCAAGATGTACTCAAACAACTGCCGGATAGCCATATTTGACGAGCCTACGGCTCTTTTATCCACGGAAGAGACGGAGATTCTCTTCACCCTGATAAGAAGGCTGCGGGATAAGGGGATGGGAATTATCTATATCTCCCATCGTCTGGAAGAGATCTTTGAACTGACCGACAGGATTACCGTCTTCAAGGACGGAAGCTATGTCGATACCGTATCTACCTCAAATGTCGATGAGGATAAGGTTATCGAGCTGATGGTAGGTCGGAGTGTGGAAGATATGTACGGCATCGGGAAGCCCGAAACAGGGGAAACGGTGCTTGAGGTTAAAAAGCTCAGAAAAGAGGGCGTTTTTGAAGATATCAGCTTCGATGTGAAGCGGGGTGAGATCTTCGGCATGTTCGGTCTTGTGGGATCGGGACGCTCTGATATTGTATCCGCCATATTCGGGGCGGAAAAGCATGACGGCGGGAGCATATATTTGAACGGTTCCGAGCTGAAGTGCAAAAATCCAAAGGACGGAATCAACAGCGGCATAGGATTTCTTACGGAGGACAGAAAACATACGGGTCTCTTTATGGAACTGTCCTGCCGGGATAACACCAATGCCCTTTCCTATAAGAATATGAGCCGCTTCGGTGTGATCAGCAGAAAGAAGGAGATTCAAAACGCAGAACAGTTCAAAGACAGACTGCGTATCAAGACGCCTTCCATGGAGCAGTACACCAAAAACCTCAGCGGCGGAAACCAGCAGAAGGTTGTTCTTTCCAAATGGCTGAGCAAGGACAGCGATCTATTGATCATCGACGAGCCCACAGTGGGGGTTGATGTCGGGGCCAAGGTGGAGATCTATAAACTCCTGGAGGCTCTTTTGCAGCAGGGAAAATCCATCCTGATGATCTCCTCCTACCTGCCCGAAGTTATGGGGTTGGCGGACAGGATTATGGTGATTTCGGAAGGGAAGCAGATGGGCATCATCGGCAAAGACTCGTACACCCTTGGTGACTTTGACGATGAACAGAGATTTATAAAACTGGCTTCAGGCATAAGGTAGGTAAAAAATGGAAGCATTCAGATCCGTTTCAGATAAAATGATTCATATGTTCCGAAAAAACAGGAACAGCAGCAAATCTTCGGTAATTGTCGTGGCTGTCGTACTGGCCGTATTGATGGTGTATCTGTCATTTTCTTCCGAAGTGTTCCTCACATATAACAATATGTTCAACCTGTTCAGGTCTACATCCATTTACGGTGTGATCGCCATAGGCATGACCTTTGTTATCCTGACCGGCGGTATAGACCTGAGCGTCGGCTCTGTTGTGGGATTGACCAGTATACTGACCACCATGATGATTAAAAATGGTATGCCCATAGCGGTCAGCATTTTTATTGCCATGGCTTCTGGTATCACAGTCGGGATTATCAACGGCCTTATCATCCATTACGGCAAGGTGCCTCCCTTTATCGCCACCCTGGGATCCATGACCGTGGTCCGCGGGCTGATCAAGCTGGTCTCCGATGCCAAGATGATCACAGGGCTTCCCAAAGAGTTCAGCAACTTTGCCCTTAAGGCGACTCTGGGACTGCCCAACCTGTTCTGGATATGGCTGGCCGCCATAATCCTTTCCTGGTTTGTTCTGACAAGAACTATCTACGGAAGAAGCGTCTATGCCATAGGCAGTAATGAGGAGTCCGCACGGCTGAGCGGTATCAGCATCAGCCGCAATATCATCTATGTTTACGCCACAAGCGCCCTGTTATCGGGTCTTGCCGGAATTATGCTGGCTTCCAGGCTTTCCAGCGGTATTCCCACGGCGGGCACAGGTTATGAACTTGATGCCATCGCAGCGACCGTTGTGGGTGGTACGGCTCTGACCGGTGCCAGGGGCGGCGTCGTGGGCACCTTTCTGGGCTCCATTCTTCTGGCGACCATCCGCAACGGGGGAGTCCTGCTGGGAATCAATCCCTTTATCCTTGAAGTGATTATCGGACTGCTGATCGTTTTTTCCGTCATCGCTCAACGGGGAAGCAAGTAGGCCTGCGACACAGAAGCGGAACGGAATAAAAAAGGACTCACTAAGAATGAAATATTTACTGGCCCATGATTTGGGAACATCAGGAAACAAGGCTAGCCTTTTCACCGTGGAAGGACAGAAGGTGGCATCGGAGGTATTCTCCTACAACACGAAGTGGTACAACCAGGTCTGGGCGGAACAGAATCCCGAGGACTGGTACGAGGCCGTCCGGGTAAGTACAGCAAAGGTCCTGGAGGGCGTGGATCCGGCGGATGTCATGGGGTTTTCCTTCAGTGCCCAGATGATGGGCTGTCTCTGTGTGGATGCTGCCGGACGTCCCCTTCATCCGGCCATAATCTGGGCTGATATGAGGGCTACCGAAGAGGAACGTTATATCAAGGAACAGATCCCCTCTGATGAGTTTTACAGAATTACAGGACACAGACCCAGCGCCTCCTACAGCCTGGCCAAGTTACTCTGGCTGAAAAAGAACAAAAGAGAAGTGTACGAGAACTGTTACAAGATGCTCAATGCCAAGGACTATATTATCCAGAGACTGACCGGAGAGTTTGTTACCGACTACTCCGACGCTTCGGGAACAAACCTCCTGGATATCAACTCTCTTCAGTGGTCCCGCAGGATCGCCTCTGCCGTGAATGTGGATCTGGAAAAAATGCCCGATCTGCTCCGTTCAACCGATGTTGTCGGGTCTCTGAGAGAAGAGGCCGCTGTGCACCTGGGGCTGAGACCAGAGACGAAGGTCGTCTGCGGCGGCGGAGACGGCTCCATGTCTGCCGTGGGCGCTCTCTGCACTTCAGAAGGAGACGCCTTCTGCACCCTGGGAACTTCCGCTTGGAACGCCACCAGCTCCAGCGAACCGGTCTACGATCCTGAGATGAGGACCTTCAACTGGGTTCACGTGGTGCCGGGGCTCTATGTTCCCTGCGGTACCATGCAGGCCGCAGGGGCTTCCATGAGCTGGCTGCGGGATCAGCTGGCCCTGATCGAGGATTCCCAAGCCCGTGAGGAGGGCGTTTCTGTCTACAGACGCATCGACACTCTGGCGTCAGGCGCGGAAGCGGGGGCCGGCGGACTCTTCTATCTTCCTTATCTGATGGGGGAGAGGAGTCCGAGATGGAATCCTGAAGCAAGGGGCGGATTTATCGGCCTGAAGATGGAAACCAGCCGCGCCGAAATTTTCCGTTCTGTTATGGAAGGGGTGGCCTTCAATCTGGAGATCATCCTCAAGCTTGTTCTGGGGGACGGAGATCTGAAGACGCTTGTCATGACAGGAGGGGGAGCCAAAAGCCGCTTCTGGTGTCAGATTTTCGCAGATATTTATAATATGACCATTAAAATTCCCAATCATATCGAAGAAGCCACATCCATTGGAGCCGCCGTTAGTGCGGGAGTGGGACTGGGTGTCTACGATTCCTTCAAGGCAATAGAAAAGTTCATAAAGATCAGCGATGAGGTTCATCCCAATCCTGAAAACGCGGCTGTTTATGAAAAGATGAAGCCTCTCTTTGACAGGATCTACGGCGCCCTGGAGCCGGTCTATCATGAAATGACATCCCTATGACATGGTTTTGGGAGACTTAAAAACGCTAACTGAAAATCAATAACTGGAGAATAGAATGCAATATAAAAGAGTTGATAAAATCGATTATGATTTCAGCGTCCTCGGCTTTGGCTGCTGGGGCGCTTCCGGCAGGGGAAGCTGGTCTGATCATGGTGACGCTCAGCAGATTGAGGCCATTCACTGTGCCATTGATCAGGGGATCAATTTCTTTGATGTAGCTCCCGTCTACGGCTGCGGTCATGCGGAAGAGATCCTGGGAAGGGCCGTTAAAGGAAAGAGAGACGAGATCTTTATCGCGACCAAGGTCGGCCTTCCCTGGAAGGAGGGGTATGAGGTCTACAACGATGTCTCCTCCCTTAACATATCCCGGGAGATTGAGGATAGTCTGGACCGTCTGGATGTGGATTACGTTGACCTCTATCAGGTCCACTGGCCCACGGACAAAGGCGTTCCCCTGGATGAAACAATGGACGCCATGAAGCGTATTAAAGAGTCGGGCAAGGCCAGGTATATCGGCCTGAGCAACTATTCCGTTGAAGATTATCGCAGGGCCTGTGAGACCGTCGATGTGGTCTCCATGCAGGGGCTGTTCAATATGATGGAACACAATGCCTCCTCCTATCATGACATTCCTCTTCAGTACAAAGCCGCCGATGAAGTCTTTCCCCTGGTCAGGGAAGAGGGTCTGGCCTTCTTTCCCTACAGCCCCCTTTTCCAGGGGCTTTTGACCGGAAAAATCACATCGGAGACGGTCTTCGGAGAAAATGATGTAAGACGGGCCAATCCCAAGCTTCAGGGAGAGGAACGCCTGAAGCATCTGTCCGTTCTGGACAGGATTCTGAAGTTGGAAGGTCTGGAAGGCAGAGCTTTGCCGGAAATAGCCGTAAACTACCTGGTGGCTAAAAAAGAGATCACCTCGGTCATTGCCACACAGGCCGATACTTCGGAGGTAAAGGCCAATGTGAAGGCTCTGGAGTGGTCCATGGATGACATGACCGTGGCCGCCATAGACAATCTGGTCACCGGAGAACTGGGTTGATCCTGTCTCCCCCCTGAGTCAGGGACAGCGGGGGATGCCGGACGGATAAAGGGTGATGTTACGGCAGGATGCCGCTGCGTTGAATCCCTATTTGAAGCGGAATTGCTGCTTCGAAAAAAGGGGCAGGTCCGGATGCAGGGCGTGATCATCCTGATTTTTTGAGAATTTCCGTATAAATGACGATAGAGTTCTTTTTCTGCCTTTTGGCTTCATACATGGCAAGGTCGGCATGGTGTATTATGTCCGCAGGGTCACCCGTCCAACACCTGCTGCTTATGATGCCGATGCTGAATGAGATCCCTTTGTATCCCTCCCAGTGTCCCAGAGTCCGGTTTAATCCGGAAGACAGCCTTTTCTGGATTGTTCGGGCGATTCTGCGGGCGTCTTCCAATCCGCAGTTTTCCAGGAGAATCAGAAACTCATCTCCTCCGTATCGGGCGCAGAGATCGTTTTTCCTGGAATGACGGTTGAGGGTTTTGCCCACATAACTGATAAGTCTGTCGCCGTAGCTGTGGCCAAGCTCATCGTTAACGGACTTGAACTTATCCACATCCATAAATAACAGGCAGTCCTCAGTCTCTTCACGTTCTATAAAGGCCGATCTCTGGTCAAGTGCCTCCAGGAAATACTGTCTGGAATAGAGACCGGACAGTTCGTCATAGATCATGTTCTTATAAATTTTTCTGTTCTCTTCTTTTATACGCGACAGCTCTTCATCTTTCATCCCCAGGAACCTGCCGCTGTATATCGCCAGACTGATTGTTATGATGATGGGGCCCAGGGACAGCTTCATCGTTGAAATGGAGAGAATGGCTCCGAAAATGCCGTCGAAAAGGGCTTCTCCGAAGAGGAATATCAAACCGTAGAGGATGGGATTGATGAGGTACATGCTGACACCGGATCGGAATAACTCCCTGATAAAGCGGACAAACAGAAAAAGATCCGCCAGGTAGATGACTGTCAGAAGAGCCGGGAACAGAGGACCCTTGATAACGGAGCTGTGGGTCTTTATCGGGTTCAGCTCCCTGGTAAACAGAAGATCCGACGGATAGTAGATGGCTATCAGAAGCAAGGTGACCAGCACTATGAGAATGGTTCTCAGAGGCGGAGATTCTTTGCTGATAATCTGTGAGCTCAGAAGGTAGCTGGCATAAATGATAACGGCTCCTGCTGCATAGCACAGCCTGGTCCAGAAAAGCACGGTTCCAGGATCGCTGGAACTGGAATATAGGGCATAGCTCATAAGATAGACGAAGAAGCAGAACAGTGTTGCCGAGATGACATAATGAAGCCGTTCTTTTCTGATTATCAGATAGGAGATAAGGTAGTATACGGCAAAGGTCAGGATAAGTATTGATCCTACGATGCTGCTTAGAGAATCTATATTTATAATTATCATTTTAACTCAGATTGAATATATTAAACGGGCTCCTGTGGGAAATCAATCCTGAAAAGCCCCTGTTACAGGAATATTCTACCCTTCAGGGCCGACCTGGCTCCCCTGGGGAGCCACAGAGGAACCCTGGAGTTTTTACATGGATTGAAAACGTTTTACCATGCTGTCGTAGTGGGAGCCCTTCCAGAATACTTTCCGGCAGCTGCGGCAGTAGGAAAACTCAGCGTATCTTTTTAGAATGCCGGGGGGGATATGGGATTTCAGCTCTTCGAAGAGAGGACCGGTCCGGGGTAATGCCGCCAGAAGTCCATTGCAGGCCGGGCATCGGGAGAAGGGGCTGATCTGATCCCGTATATCAAGCCTGTCCAGAACCTCGGCCAGCTGCTTTTGCGGATCATCGTTGCGTATGATCATGCCGCGGGTGACAATCTTTCTTTTCAACAACCCCCTGTCACGGGTCAGCAGCACTCTTTTCTGATTTGAGGATATCTCAGCCAGTTCAGGATCATCCCGGTTGTTCCTGTAGTCACAGTCGAATCCAAGAAGCCTCAGCTTTCTGGCCAGGGTTCCAAGGTGGACATCCAGGACGAAGCGCGTTTGTCTTAAGGGGATGGCTCTCAGCCTGGTCAGTCCCGTAATGTTCATCTGCTCAAAAACGGGATAGATGCTGATCCTGTCTCCGTCCTCCACAATGTAATTGAAATTAACAGATTCTCCGTTTACCAGTATAAGGTCTACCTCCGTATGAGGTACGCCGAAGCTTTCTATCAGGTCTTTGACCGAACGTCTGTCCCTGAAGCTGAAGAGAATATCCTCTTTGCAAGGATAGTTTTTGATAAAATCATTCAGCTCTTCATAGAAGCGCAGGATGACGGAGTAGCCCATATCTTAAAGTATAAAAAGCCCGGGAGACGGACGCCAGTGCATTGGCAATTGCATTAAAAACAGATACAGTGGCTCCGGAGAAGAGGCCCGGGATTATCTGTTGTGCGGTCAGGAAAGGGCATGCTCTCAATTTCATTCATTATCAGGAGAACTCATACGGTGATTACCCTTTCCAAAGTCAGACTATCCCACGGGGACAGAACCCTTTTCAGAAATGCAGACCTGCTGATCCGTCCGGCAGACCGTATCGGTCTGGTAGGGCCCAATGGAGCCGGAAAATCAACTGTTTTCCGGCTTATTAGCGGAGAGGAGAGTCCCGACGAGGGATGTGTCAATATTCATCCTGGAACCGTTGTCGGACATTTCAGCCAGGACACGGGGGAGATGACAGGCAGAACCGTGATGGAGGAGACCTTGAGCGGGGCCGGACGGGTTTTCAGTATAGGGGAGGAACTCAGCGTCCTGGAGCACAGAATGGGTGATCCCGATAATCCTCTGAGCGATGCTGAGATGGACCGATACGGTGAGTTGCAGTCCGAGTTCCTGGCCAGGGACGGTTATGAGCTGGAGAACCGGGCCGAGACGGTGCTGACCGGACTCGGGATAGGAGAGGGCAGATGGTCCGAGCCCGTGGAGAACTTCTCCGGGGGATGGAAAATGAGGATCGCCCTGGCCAAAATCCTTCTGCTCTCTCCCGATGTCCTTCTGATCGACGAGCCCACCAATCATCTGGATGTGGAGTCCATAAGCTGGCTCGAACAGTGGCTGAAGGAGTTTCCCGGCGCCATAATGATGACCAGCCATGACAGAGACTTTATGACCCGCCTGTGCAGCCGTACCGTCGAGGTGGCGGCAGAATCCATTATCAGTTATACGGGTGATTACGATTTCTACCTGAAAGAGAGAGAGATCCGGCGGGAGCAGCTGCTGGCCGCCTACAGCCGGCAGCAGGCCTCCATAGCAAAGGACGAAGAGTTTATCGCCCGCTTCGCTGCCAGAGCCTCTCATGCCGCCCAGGTGCAGTCCCGGGTAAAGATGCTTGAAAAAATGGAGAAGATTGTGATTCCCCCGGATCCCAGGGTGATGAAGATTCGTCTGCCTGAGGCCAAACGGAGCGGTGACCGTATCGTAGAGATGACTGATCTGGCCAAAAGCTGGCCTTTGCCCGATGGAGGTTCTCATCCTGTATTCAGCGGTATCAGCGGAACCATTGTCAGGGGGAACAAGATCGCCCTGACCGGAGTGAACGGTGCCGGTAAGTCGACACTTCTGAAATTGATCACCGGTCAGACCGATGCGAGCACGGGAAGTTGTGAGCTGGGCAGCAGCCTGGAAACGGGATACTTCTCACAGTACTCCATGGATCAGCTTCATCCCGAAAGCACCATTTATGATGAAGTGGCCGGAATCCTCCCTCAGGCCTCGCCGGGGGAGATCAAGAGCATCCTGGGTGCCTTCCAGTTTTCCGGGGATGATACGGAAAAAAAGGTGGGAATCCTGTCGGGAGGGGAGAAGAGTCGGGTCATGCTTGCCTGTATGCTGGCGCAGCCCCGCAACTTCCTGGTCCTGGACGAACCAACAAACCATCTGGATATCGTCAGTCGAGAGGTCCTTCTGGAGGCTCTGCAGGATTTCCCGGGAACCATTATCATAGTCAGCCACGACCGCTACTTCCTGAAGCATCTGGTCAATAGGGTCTTCCGTATCGATCATGGCAGAATGGATGTGTTTGAGGGCGATTACGACTACTACCTGGAGAAATCCGGACATCCCGAGGGCTGAGAAGGGGAGCCTGCCGGCTTTCCGGCAGGCTCCCCATTCTTCTGATCCATTTGACAAATCATCCTGCATCAACGATTTTTTAATTATAAACAATCAAGGTCCGGGAGAGATGTTCAAGACTATCCATAACAAGCTGTTTTTTAATTTCTCACTGGCCACATCGATTGTGTTTATGGTCTTCGGCGCTATTTATCTGATCAGGAGTCGCTATACCCTGGGGGGCTTTGAGTTCAGTCTTGGAATCATTCAGCTGCTGAACATCGGATTTCTCTATTTTTTCCATAAAGAGAACGCCTCCTATAGGATTCTTGTGGCGTCTGTCCATATCATGAGCCTTATCATCTTTTATACAGGAGGTCTGGGAAATACCGGATTTCTCTGGATTGAGTTTATTCCCATATTTACAATGCTTATTCTGGATCATAAAGAGTCATATATCTGGATTTGCAGCTACACGGCCGTCCTGGCCGGAGCAGTTCTTTATCATCTTCTTGTAAGGCCATTTCTGGTCTATACAGATCTCCAGATGGTACAAAGCATCGTTGTTTATCTGCTTTTTCTCTACCTTACGGACAACAATGAAAAGCTCAAGGGCGTGGCCAGATCCAAACTTGAAAGTCAAAATTGTGAGCTTCAGAAGATGAGCCAGACCGACAGTCTGACGGGACTTTTTAATCGCAGCTTTATAAATCGCATACTCAAGACTGAGTTCAACAGGTATGAACGCTATCAAGATCGTTTTTCCCTGATTATGCTGGATATTGATCATTTCAAAAGAGTGAATGATACATTCGGGCATCAGGCAGGAGACCGGGTGCTCATCTCTATTGCAGATTCCCTGACATCCAATACACGCAAGACCGATTTTGTCAGCCGCTGGGGAGGGGAGGAGTTCCTTATTCTTTGTACTCAGACATCCGTAAATGCGGCAGGAATCCTGGCTGATAAAATGAGACAGGTGATTGCCTCCCTCAGTTTTGAAAAAGATTTTTCGGTCACGGCCAGTTTCGGAGTGGCGGAGATTCAGGAAAAACAAAACGTTTACGATTTGCTGTCAGAAACAGACAGACTGCTTTATGAATCCAAACACAGGGGCAGAAACAGAGTCACCCTGATGGATAAGAAGGAAGGGGACGCCGATATTTAAAAACCCCGGTATCGGGCCCGGGGTTTTTATAAAGAGTTCATAATGACTAGGATCTCATCATTTTTTAAAGAAGTCGGCGAAAGGATTATAGGTTTCCGTATCGTCGTCTTCCATATACTTTTGAGCCGCCTTGTCCTGCTTGAAAGCGGAGGCGGGTTTCAGTGAGATTCTCTTTCTCTGGCTGTCCACACTGTTGATCTCAACGGTGAGGGTATCGCCTTTCTTTACCATATCGCCAGGATTGTTATCCCTGGATTCGCCTTTAAGCTCTGAAACATGAATAAGACCGTCCAGGCCGGGCTCCAGATTAACGAAAGCACCGAAATCTGCTACTCTGACGACCGTTCCCTTGTGCTCGCTGCCGGGCTTGTACTTCTCTTTAGCCGTATCCCAGGGGTCGGCCAGCAGTGCTTTCATGCTGAGAGAGATCCGCTCGGAGTCCCAGTCCAGCTTGATGATTTTGGCTTCGATTTCCTGACCTGGGTTCAATGCCGTGCTGATGTCTTCAATCCGCTCTCTGCTGATTTCGGAGATGGGAAGCAGAGCCTGTATGCCGTTAAGGTCGACGAACGCACCGAAGTTTCTCAATTCTTTTACAGTGCCTGAAACGACCGTATTTATCTTCAGAGTCTTTTTCAGTTCCTCAAGCTGCTGTTTGCGCTCTTCTCCCAGTATCGCTCTGTTGGAGACAAGGATATTTCTTCCGTTCTCACTGTGCTCTATGATCTTGAAGGTCAGATGCTTGCCCACGTAGACGGATGCATCTTCGACACGCTTGGCTCCCATCTGTGAGTAGGGGCAGAAGGCCCGGGCCTCTCCGACCTTTACTTCAAAACCGCCCTTGATCTCCTTTTCCACAACCCCTTCTACAGGGACCTGGTTTTTAAAGGCATTTTCCAGGACGGCCAGACCCGCTTTGTTACCGCTGATTCTGGTGGTAAAACGCATTTCGCCATTTTTGGCTTCCAGGAAATATACGGTGATGGTATCCCCTTCTTTAACGCTGACATGGCCTTCCTTGTCAGTCATCTCTTCCAGATCAAGAACACCTTCACTCTTTCCTCCCAGCTGGATGAAAATAGAGCCACCCGAGATGGAGACGATCTCTGTCTGGATCTGCTGTCCGGGCTCCATGGCGTCCATTTTGGTATAACTCTCTTCAAAGAGAGCTTCGAAACTTTCTTCACTGCTCATATTTATAAACCTCATTTCGGATATTTTGATGAATCATTAATAAAAAAATCTCATCTATTGTATAGGAATGGCGGAGCTGAGTAAACAAGCTCTCACCCCGGAATGGAAATAGATGAGCACAGTTCTATACTTTAAGGAGTAAAGAGTTGAAAAGGGGGCTCTATGAGAGGGAAAACATGTATTCTCTTTATGACTTTAATGACAGTCTTTATGTCCTGCGATGTTTCGGATTCCGGCGGCAGCGGAAGCGGCAGCTGGACCATTTCGGGAACCGTTTCCGTGATTTCCAATGTGCTTGTGGGACGCTTCTCATCGGACTATTGGTTCGTGGAAGATTTTGGCGGTGAGGAAGATGTGGTTTATGAAGAGTGGAACAGTTCCAGTACTAACGGTGAGTTCAGTCCCCTTCATACGGTCAGCCCCGAGGCAGACGGCTCTTTCAGCATCGCGCTGCCGGAAAATGTGGAGGATATGGGAGATCTGATCGCATGGGTGGATAGCGATGGAGACGGGATGTTCAATCTGGGTACAGAGTCCGGTTATTTTCCATGGAAAGAAATCGAAGGAACAGACTATGTCGTCAGTTTCGGGTACGCTATTTCTGGAAGCTACAGTACGTATACAATCAACTACTATGACGGCATCAATCAGATTGTTGATATTGAAATCATAGGTTCATCGGGATTTTTTTTCACATTGGACTGACGGCATCGGCAGAGAAAACCGGATGGTGCAAGGATTATTTTCGACATCCCGACCATCGTTATTGCCCATAAGGGGGCTGCTTCTGTGTAGGATGAGTTTTCAAACTCTGCTGCATCAGTATGGATGGAGAGAGATTCCCGGCTGCCCGGGTCGTTATCTATTGCGCGGTGGAATCAGCAGGCTGAGCCCCGCCGAACTGCTTGGGGAGGGGGCCGATCTAAGGGAGGCAAACTTTGATGCTGCGCCTGATCCCGTCTCCTACTGCCGGTTTTCCGGGGGCGGTCTGATCTCTTTTAGAAAACAGGGCGGTTATATCCATACTCTCTGCAATCAGGAGGGGTTTGAACGTAAAATGAATAAGCTGAAGGGGGAGAGCCTCTGAAGAAAACACAACTCCCTGTGCCCGGTACAAAGGCGAGCGGGGTGAGCTCTCCGGTCGGACCGTCGATTATCGGGAGGGAGCATCACCATATAGGGCGTCTGCCTGAGGACCGGCAGGATTCAAGATAGACCCTCAGGGCACTTTTTCAGTTTTAATTTCACATAACGTTGAACTTCGGTTATTCTATGAAGCATGACGCCGTCTGTGAATGAAGAAACGGGTAATCACATCCGATGAATAAAGAACATTTTCTCCAAACCCTCCGCAGTTCTGTCTACTTTCTGGGGCCTGCTTTTATTATCCCTTTCATTATTCTGATCTTCGTCGAGTTCAGAACCATAGACAAAGAAGTAAAGCACAATCTGGTTCGTATGGCGGAAAACATCCCCATACTTCTGGCTGAAGACTTCCACGACAGGGCTCTGGAGCCAGACAGTATCTCTTTAAAAGAGGAGATGGAAAACAGATCTCGTTTTAACCGTTATGCCCATCTGAATGGGGTCACCTGGGTCTATACTCTGGTTGAGTACGAGGGAGAGCTCTATTTTACGGCTCCGACAGTAACAGATGATGAAGCACAGAAGCGGGAGCGCTGGTATTTCTATCCATACGAAGATGCCCCGGAGCAGTTTTTCACGGCCCTTGAAACCGGTGAGCTCAAGTACTCAACCTATCGGGATCAATGGGGATTTTACAGAACCATTATCCTTCCGCTCCTTTCTCCTTCGGGCAATGTTTATGCCGCTTGTATTGATCTTCAAATCAACCGTTATTTTCTCCGTGTTGTGAACTTCCTTTTTCTTGAATCTTCACTTTTTATCCTGATTTTTCTGCTGGTGCTGAGCTATATTTCCTATACAAGCTACTATACGATTCCCGAGAATCTGAAAAAGCGTCCTGTGCTGCTGAGCAGAAAGGAACTGCAGCGCATTGTCGATGTTCAAACCAGACATTTGAGGCAGATGACGGAGAAGGCGCAGGCCATCAATCTGCAGCTTCAAAATGCCCTGTACTCGGGGAAGATGGGGCTCTATGCTTTTAATCTGAAAAGCGGTGATCTGGTTGAAGTCTTTAACGACATGATTCCTGAGCTTCTGGGATACGGAGAGAATGAATACAGCAGAAATCTGATCGCTATGATCCATGAGATGGGCGATCCCGAAAGGTATGAGAATCTGAAGCAGATTATAGCGCGCTTCAGAAGGCGGGAGATTGTTCAGGAGATCCTGGATGTCAAGATGTACGACTCCAAGGGTGAAGAACGCTGGTTCCGTCTGAATCTTATTCTTCAGAAGGGGGATGATCCTGACAGGGATATCCTTCTGATTCTCGGACAGCCCATCGATGAGGAAAAGCTGAAGGAGCAGACCCTCTCCCGTCAGGCGAATATGGATGCTCTGACAGGCTTCTACAACAGACACTACTGTGAAAATTTTCTTGAGGCTCAAAAAAGATATACCCGCAAGGACGATCTGCCTCTTATCCTCTGTTTTATAGATATTAACGGTCTGAAAACGGTAAACGATAATCTAGGACACAATGTGGGAGATCAGCTTTTATCTGATTTTGCCGGCATAATTCAGAACTGTATCAGAAAATATGATATCCCCGTCCGTTTTGGCGGGGATGAATTTATTCTGATCCTCCCTCATACCCATGAGAAAGATTTCAAGGAGCTCTGGAGACGTATCGAGAGGGAGAACTCCCGTTTCAATGCCATTATGGACCGGGACTATATCCTGAGCTTCAGCTACGGCTACTCCCTCGTTGAATCGGTGGACAGTGAGACCGATTTTTCTGCCATTATTCTCAAAGCCGATGAACGGATGTATCACAGAAAAAGAGAGATGAAGCAGAAAGGAATGAATATCATCCGTCTTTAGGTATATACTCATTAACATGGCTTCCCGATATGAAGATCTTCAATATTATAAATTCTCAGCCTACGGCTTTTTAAAGAACCTTAAATTCTTCGAAGCCTTCTTTATGATATACCTGAGATCCCGGGGCCTGAGCTTTGCCCAGATAGGGACGCTGTATGCCGTGAGGGAAGTCAGCATCAACCTCCTGGAGATTCCTACAGGGCTATTTGCAGACGGCTGGGGACGAAAGAAGACCATGCTTCTCTCCTTTCTCTCCTACATCGGAGCGTTCCTGCTCCTCTATACTTCGGCGGAGTTTCTCATCCTTCTGCCGGCCATGGTCCTGTACGCCTTCGGCGATGCCTGCCGGACGGGGACCCACAAGTCCATGATTTTCAGTTATATCACTGCAAAGGGCTGGGGAGAGGAGAAATCCCTCTATTACGGGAACACTCGTGCCTGGTCCCAGCGGGGATCGGCAGTCAGTGCCGTTCTCGGGGCCGTGATCGTTCTCTGGGGCGGGGATTACAGTCTGATATTTCTCTATTCCGTGATTCCCTATATTCTTGATTTTTTTCTGATACTCTCCTATCCGTCCTGGCTGGACCGCTCATCTCCTTCGGTGAAACGTGAGACATCCATACTGAAAGCGAGCTATGACGCGCTCAGGAACAGAACCGTTTTAATGAGGGTGAACCATGTTTCTATTTTTGCAGGATTCTATAAAGCGGCAAAAGACTACCTGCAGCCCATTCTGCAGACAGCGGCGCTGGCTCTGCCATTCTTTCTCAGTCTTAAGGATGAAAGGAGGAGCGCCATTCTTATTGGAATCGTCTATTTTCTGGTTTTTCTTATGACATCAAGGGCCTCCCGTGAAGCGGGTGCCGTACATAAACGCTATGGCGACAGAGGGCGGATCCTTTTTATGACACTGATTCTGGGGGCCCTGACTGGCGGGGCGGCGGCTTTCTTTCTCTATATCAATCTTCCCTGGCTTGCCGTACTCGCTCTTATGCTGATCTTTGTTCTGGAGAATATCCGCAAGCCTGTGGGTGTCTCCTATATGGGGGATAGTACAGATCATTCCATCCTGGCGACCGTGCTGTCCGTTGAGAGTCAGAGTGAAACTGTCTGGACGGCTGTCTTTGCCATGATTATGGGCCTTACAGCGGATTATTTGTCTCTTTCAGCGGCTTTGGGATCCGCCTCTCTGATCCTGCTGCTGATGTCCGTATTCTTCAAAAAAGACAGGGAGTTCAGTGTCCCGTCCCGGTCTGTGCCGAAAGGTATAAAATAGGTTTTTTCGTTTAAAAAGGGTTTTATTCATTGTAGAATTGACTATATATCCTATCTATGCGGACGGAAAGATGAACAGAAAAAGATATTGCGGCTTCAGGCTCCTTCTCTGTGCTCTCTACTTCTTTGCATCTCTTATGGTACTTTCCGGATCGGAGATTTTTTTCTGCTGTGACGGCCCCTTAAGGATAAGAGCCCGTGCCGGTTTGGAAGGCGAGATCATCGGACGGCTGAAGACCTTCGAATATGCCCTTGTTGAGGACGTGGATTCGGATATCCTCAATATTGACGGTATTCCCGGTTCATGGGTGAAGGTCCGCAGAGGAGATGAGGTTGGCTGGGTTTACGGCGGATACGGGATCATATTGAAAGATCGTTATCCAGTTCGGGAACCGGGAGACCTGGAAAAAATTTTCCCCTCATCGTGGAATGTGGAAAAACTACCCTCTTATCTGATGAGTCGTAACGGCAAATCCCAAATCGTCATTCAGTATTTCCTGGATACAGGTAAAAACTTCAGCATAAAGTACGATGTTTATATCAGCATCAGGGAAAAAAAGATCGACCTTGACTCTTTAGCCTCCCTGTACGGTCTGGAGCTTGTGAAAAATGCCACAAGCCGGGAGGTCAGTATGGGGATGGGAAATGAATACAGGGTCTTTATGGAAAGGGGGGAGGGGGTCGATGTCCTCTCCAACTTCAACAATGAGAATATACTCTATTTTCAGGACAGCTGGGACAGCAGTGCCACAACCGATATCGCGGCTTATCTGATCCAGAAAAATTTTGAAGGGCCCTACGATGCCGTCATGTTCTGTTATTACAATCTCTGGCCGGATGCCCGGGATCCTTTCATACAGGATATTGATAATGACTTTATCGCAAGTGCGCGGGAGAGGGGAGATTTGAAATCCCTCTACTACCAGATTATTCTGGAGATCATGAAAAGGGTGGAACTGAAGCTCTGAGACCGGCAGCTTCCGCTAAGTCAGTTGCTGTCATTGTGACAGCTCTCTTTCAAGCCGCAATGCGGACAGTAATCAACAGATGAATGGGGTTGTTGCAGTAATAGCGTATCATCTTCTTTCGATTGCTTTCGGATACAGGGGGATTTTCATCAAATAGCTCTACAAGGTCCAGATATTTGCAGTAGGGGCATGTTATTTTTAATTTCATAAACTTAATATATAAGCGTTTCGGAAAAATAATATAAACAAAATATGAATATTTTCTTAGGCTTATATAAACTTGAACGAAGATCTACGCCTCTCGTGGGGCATAAACTTCCATCCTCATGAGTCCGGAGTTGATGAATATCAGGCTGAAACTGGAAATAACTCTTTAATCTTCAGAATTTTAAGAACTGCCTCAAAGTTTTCTCTCAGTATGTTGAGAACCACAGGATCAAGACTCATCTCCGTCTCCATCATCCTGAGGGCTTTATGAGGATCCATGGGTTCGCGGTAAGGTCTGTCCCCTACCAGAGCCTCAAAGATATCCGCCACAGCTATTATTCTGCTGAACAGGGGTATCTCTTCCCCCTTAAGACCGGAAGGATAACCTGATCCATCCATCTTTTCATGGTGGTAGCGGATGTAATCGGACAGATGAGCCAGTTCTTCAAAGTCCTGTATGATCTGGGCCGAATCGGCGGTGTGTCTCTTTACAATCTCAAACTCTTCAGTGCTGAGGCTTCCTTTTTTATTGAGTATAGAGACGGGAACGGCAATCTTTCCTATATCATGGAAGAGGGCTGCAATTTTCAGATCCTTAAGGGATTTTCGTCTCAGGCCGAACCCGGCTCCCAGTTTTTCTGCTATAGCGGCAACATTCCGGGAGTGATTGGCCGAGTAGCGCTCCGCATGTTCAAAGATTGTAATAAGCTTTTTCAACCCCCTCGACCTATAAAAGAATCCTGATATACCGCACAGGCTCTTGCGTGTCCAGAAAGCGAAGAAAAATCCTAGAAAAAGGCTGGCCAAAAAATGATAGAAGCGGAGGTCCGGAAGTCTCTTGAATACTTTTACACCGAAAAAGTGGCCGTATACACTTCCATGGGGCGAGAAACTGAACTTTCCAATGCCTTGTATATCACTTAATATCCGCCGTGAATTCAGCCCGACGGTCATGGTCCAGGCATCAAGTGTACTACTGCCGTCATCATCAAAGATCCTGAAGTCGGCGCACAGCCTGTTATTTACGGTATAGATTCTGTGCATCCTCTTCATGCCGGATGGTGAGGACTTTTCAAAATTGACAAAATCGATGTAGGGATGGTCTGCAAGAATTTTCGATCTGATTATCTCTGTTTTTTTTAAATCTTCAGATAAAAGGGCAGAATAAAGATCATCCCTGTGGCAGTAGGCCGAGCTGACGGCGTCGACGGTCAGTTCCGCCACAAGTTCAAAGGCTACTTTCTTCTCACAGAAAATGTTCCAGTGTTTTCGGTTTTCCATTTTCATAAATAGAAACAGAGCGAGCAGGGTCGTTAGGACGAACACAAGGATGACTAGTAATTTCTGTTTTCTGCCGTACATAAAATCTCCCGTTTTAATATCGGCAGACCTGTTCATATGAACGGATGTGAATTATTGATTTTTTATTGTTCTTTCATCCTCTTCTGAAGACAGTGCTCATACTGATGATGACAGCGAATCCCGGACCACGCAGAATGCGTCTCAACCCTTCCGGGTAGACATACACTCTCTGTTCATATCTCTCTGATAAATCCCTCAGCCCTGTCTGACAAAATCCTCAAGATTCAGGTCCGCCGCAAGGATGCAGGGGCCGGTCTGCCCTTTAAAACGGATAGAGATGGTCAGGCAGAGCTGATTGACCGCTGAAGAAAGATAGATTCCCGAAATATAGGAGTCGTTCTGTTCAGACAGCTCACGGACGTAGCTTCTCGTGCTTCTATCGGCCCCCTTGCCTCCGCCCTCAATCAGGTCTTTGAACTGAGGATTCACCACATTGTCATCGATCTGTATCCCCTTTGCGTCCATTACATATATCAGTTCGATAAACGGGTAGCTTATGAAACAGCCCTGCAGATAGTCATTATAACTTCCCTTGATCGTCTCCAGTTTCCGGGCCAGTAATCCTACGGAATCAAGGGCGCTTTTGTGCCAATCCAGACGGATCTCTCCCATCTCTTCCAAAATGGTTTTTACAACGGTCTGCAAACCCTTCGATTCCCTTCCGACATCCTCTATCTGAGTCGTGGACAATTTGGCCGCCTCCATAATTTCATGGGCGGATGTGTCACGGGAGCTGTTCCGTTTTACCAGTGATGCAACCAGCTGCTGAATAGAGTCGGCCTCTTCGACCACCCGGGCATTCCGACCTTCAATATCCCGGAATATATGGTAGATTCCATCCGCTTCATCACGGCTTTCCTTCAGGGAATCTCTGGATTCGTTGAAAAGATTTTGAATCTCAGAAGAAGAGCTTTCAAACTGTTCCAGTATGGTCTCAACCTGTTTAGCAGAAAGCTTTGTTTCCTCAGCCATCTTCTTCATCTCTCTTGTAATAACCGTAAAACCGGCACCCGAACATCCCTGACGGGCCGCTTCTATGGCTCCGTTTATTGCCAAGATGTCCAGACGTTCCGAGATATCCATGATCATGCTGGTCATGGTGTTAATCTCTTCTGCCTTTTTTTTGAACTCATTTATGAAAAGGGTCCCTTTTTCAATGGAATCCGAGAGGCTCTGCATCTGTTCCAGATAATGCATCTGTTTTTCCCTTCCGCTGCGGGATGAGGCATCTGCATTCATAGCCGTATCGGACAATCTGTTTGATCTGTCTCTTATATCTATAACTTCGTCGAGGGTCTCCCTGTTTTCACTCTGTACATTGAGGATATGCTGAGACTGTTCGTGAATATTTTTGCTGAGTGAGCTTACATTATTGCTCAGGCCAAAGGCGCTTTTCGATACCTTAACCATCTGTCTGATAATATTCTTGAAGATGCCGTCTCTGTTTTGCGTAAGTTCCATTTTCAATTCCTTTTTTTAAATAAGAAAACATACCGATTAATTGAATATTTAATACACAAAAGAAAAATATGTCTATGCGTAAGCTGAAAATAGGGTATATGAGGCATGATAAGGAAGCTTCTAATACAATAATGTATGAAAAATGAGCATGGAAAGGATGAAAAATACAGATTAAACCCTATGAAAATAGTAGTGAATCCACTAGGCATTTCCACTTTTTCCATGATAACGTAGTTTGATTGCAAAACTGCTTTTCAGGAGAATGTATGGATATTGAGATACTACCCGCAGGACCTTTTCAGACCAACAGTTATCTGGTCATGTGCAAAAAGAGCAGGGAGGCTGTTCTTATAGATGCGCCCCCTGAATCCTGCGACCTGGTGCAGGAGGAACTGGCCGGCAAGAATCTCAAATTACAGGCCGTTCTGATTACCCATCCCCACTGGGATCATACTCTGGACCTGCACCGCTTCAGGGAGAAGGGAATCCCTGTTTACGCTCATGCCGATGCGGTAGAGGTGATTGAACATCCTGAGCTTCAGTCTCATATGGCCATTCCCGGTCTCGCGTTTATCGGAGCTGCTGTGGATCACCTTTTAAAACATGATGAACACTTGGAACTGGGCGGTATGAGGTTTGAGGTCCGCGAGGCTCCCGGACATGCTCCCGGTTCCCTGCTTTTCTATCTGCCCGACGGGGGCTGTTGTTTTACGGGAGATGTGATCTTTGACAGCTCGGTGGGACGAACCGATCTTCCCGGAGGTGATATGAGCCAGCTTCAAAGTTCCATCCGCAACCAGGTTTATACCCTTCCGGATGAAACTGTTCTCTATCCCGGCCACGGTTCCAGTACCCTGGTAGGGAAGGAAAAGATCAGCAACCCCTTCGTAACCGTCTGATTCAGGAGACCCATATGCCAGTACGTATACCGGACAAACTGCCTGCTACAGATATTCTGACCCATGAGAATATCTTCGTTATGACCGAAACTCGGGCCCTGCATCAGGATATCAGAGCTCTGAGGATTATGATCCTCAATCTCATGCCCGTAAAGATCACCACCGAGGCCCATCTGCTGCGGCTTCTGTCAAACAGTCCGTTGCAGGTTGAAGTCGATCTGGTGCGTCCTTCCACCCACATAAGCAAGAATACACCCCAGGAGCATCTGAAAACATTTTATCGAACCTTCGATCAGGTAAAGCATCAGAAATATGACGGTCTGATCATAACCGGAGCTCCTGTGGAGACCATGGCCTTTGAAGAAGTGAGTTACTGGAACGAAATCAAGGAGATTATGGAGTGGTCCAGAACGATGGTTACCAGCACCCTTCATATCTGCTGGGGAGCGCAGGCGGGACTTTACTACCATTACGGGATTGAGAAACATCCGATAGAAACAAAGATGTCCGGGGTCTTCTGCCACAGTATTAACGATAAAATGGCTCCTATCGTCCGTGGATTTGACGATAAGTTCTGGGCGCCCCACTCGCGTCACACTGAGGTGAGGCATGAAGATATCGAGAAAATACCGGGATTGAAGATTATTTCAGAATCTGAAGAGGCGGGGATTTATATCGTTACCAATCAGAACGGGCGTCAAATCTTTGTGAGCGGTCACTCTGAATATGATCCTCTGACTCTGAAAGAGGAGTATGAGAGGGACCTGGCCAAGGGCATGGACCCCCGGATTCCCCGGAACTATTTTCCTGAAAATGATCCCTCAAAGCCGCCTCAGGTTAGCTGGCGCAGTCACGCCAACCTTCTGTTCTCCAACTGGCTCAATTACTATGTCTATCAGGTGACACCCTACAATATCGAAGATATCTAGGGCGGCCGGAGGATCTCAGGCCGGAAAAAGCTTTACTTCCAGGGAAGCCGGGCAAAATACTTTTTGGCTTCGTCCGGATCTTCCACTTCCACTTCCACTTCCATCTCTTCCAGAAGGTCCATAGGGATCTCTTCAAGGAAGGGGGAGGGGCCGGAGTCTATCATTTCGCGCATCTGCTTTCGCTTCATACAGGAACTGATAAAGAGCTTCTTTCGGGCTCTTGTAATGGCAACGTAAAAAAGTCGTCTTTCCTCTTCCATATTGACAGGATCCTCGGCCACCGCCCGGGCGTGGGGGATAATATCCCTTTCCACTCCTGCCAGGAAGACCACATCAAACTCCAGTCCCTTGGACGCGTGGATGGTCATGAGGTTGACCTTGCCCGCATCATCGTCTTCAACTTCGTCCCTTGTGACCAGGGTGATACGGTTCAGCCACTTCTGCAGGGTGGGATTCATATTGTCGGGATTCTTCTGCCAGCGGTCCATAAAGTCAATAAACATAGCGATGTTATCGTACTTCCATTTGGCTATCTTGTCGTTGTTGGAGTGTTCATGAAGCAGGTAGTCCCAGTAGCCTATCTCCTCAACCAGCTCCTGAGCCGTGGCGGCCAGAGCCTTGCTGTCTTCAAAGCGTTCCCTGAAATCCTCAATCAGCTCCATAAATTCACCGAGCCCCACTCTCAGGGAGTTGCTGATGCCCGAGTCTGTGGCAAAAAGGAGGGCTGTCAGTGAGGAATAAAGGGATTCACCTCTTTCCTGGGCAAGGTTGACAAGAGTTTCAAGGGCTTTTTTGCCCACCCCGCGACGGGGTGTGTTGATGACCCTCATCAGGTTTACATCGTCATCAGGATTATTGATAACCCTCATGTAGGCAATGATGTCTCTGATTTCGGCTCTCTGGAAGAAGCTGGTTCCCCCGCTCATGGTGTAGGGGATGTTATGGCTTAAAAGGGCGTCTTCCACAGCTTTACAGAGACTGTTGGTTCGGATCAGAATTCCGAACTGATCGTATTTCATATGATCCTGCATCCGCAGGCTGGCAATGGTGGAAGCGATAAACTCTCCCTCTTCCCGGTCGTCTTCGGGCAGGCAGTGCTTGATGGTCATTTCGTTATGAGAAAGCTCTGTCCACAGCTCCTTGAGTTTACGGTTTGTATTGTTGGCGATAACCGCATTGGCCGCTTTCAGAATGGTACCGGTGGAGCGATAGTTTCTTTCCAGCTTGATCTCCAGTAGCTCGGGAAAGTCCTTTTCAAATTGAAGGATGTTGCCGTAGTTGGCTCCGCGCCAGGAGTAGATGGACTGATCGTCATCGCCTACACAGCAGATGTTTCTGTATCTGTTACCCAGAAGATAGAGCATCTTGTACTGCATCATGCTGGTGTCCTGGAACTCGTCGACCATGATGTAGCGGAACTTGTTCTGATACTTCTCTCGTATATCCTCTCTCTCTTCCAGCAGGCGGATGGGCTTAACGATAAGATCGTCGAAATCTACAGCGTTGTAGATCCTCATATGATCTTCGTACTCATGGTACAGTGCCCTATGCTGATCGTTGGATCCGTCCCAGCCTGTTCTCTCGGTCTTTATGGATGAGAAAAGATTGGCCAGCTCCATGAGTTCGGGATTTTCATATTTGAGTTTCAACTCACGGGAAGCCTCGCGGAGGCAGGCCATCTTGTCGTTGGTGTCATAAATGGAGAAATTCGGGCGGTAGCCCATCTCTGCAAAATTTTCCCTGAGAATCCGCACACCAAAAGCATGAAAAGTAGAGACCGTAAGGTTTGTCAGCTTTTTTCCGGTAAGGCTTTTGACCCGCTCCTCCATTTCACGGGCCGCCTTGTTGGTAAAAGTCAAAGCCAGAATATTTGACTGCGGTATCCCGTGGTTAAGCATATTGGCAATACGGGTGGTGATAACACCAGTCTTGCCGCTTCCGGCACCGGCGATGATCAGAAGGGCGCCGTTTATGGTATCTACGGCCAGCTTCTGTTCAGGATTCAAACGGATATGATTCAGATTCAATCTTAAAATTCCTTATTTCTTTTTGATAGTTACTGCCTCTGTTCCGGAGCTGCGGCTGCTCCTTGAAGATCAACTATTTGTCTGCCAGAAGGTATCCGCCTGCAAGGCCTGCGGCAAAACAGCCTATAGAGGCCATGATCTGGAGACCAGAGGGGATTCCGGGCCACAGGGCGATTACTGAAGCGACGACCAGTCCCAGTATGACAGCATATGTTCCCTGGTGAAAACGGGAGAGAAAAAATCCCAGAATACGGGCGGTAAGAAGGATCCCCGCGGCGACACCTGCCATGATGCAGATCAGCATAGGGATATTCATATCTGTAACGGCTCCTACAAAGGTGGTATAAAGGCCTATAAGAAGCAGCAGGAAGGAGCCGCTGATCCCCGGGATTACCATGGCCGAAGAAGCCAGAGCACCGCCGCAGAAGAGCAGGAGAGCCGTCCGGCTGCTGAACTCTCTGATGGCCGCGGTTTCTGAGGGATCGATAAAGAAGGAGAGGACAATGACCAGAGCGAACGCCAGAATAAATCCGACAATCCAGCCGGCCCTGATGCTTTTCCCCTTGAATTCTCCTTTTTTCAGAAGACAGGGGATCCCTCCGAGGATAAATCCCATAAAGCAGAAGAGAGTCGGCCCGGGCCAGTGTTCAAACAGAGTCTCCAGGGTGAAGGAACCGCCCACGACTCCCAGTGCTGCTCCCGCAAAGTAGATCAGAAGAAAACGCCACTGTCTGAGAAAGTGGGCTATGGCGTTCATAAACTCATCATAGACGCCAGTGATAACGGCGATGGTGCCACCGGAAACGCCGGGAATGATGTTGGCTACGCCGAAAAGAGCGCCCTTCCAAAGGAGGGCAATGTCGAATTTTTTGCTCATATTGTCTGCCATGAACGATCCTTGTCTGCTGTGGGATTGATTGAGTACCAAGCCCTATATTGAGCAAGAGCGGAGGGACTGTCAAGCTCAAGGGCTCAGTCCTTCTTTAAAAAGAACAAAGGTATATAGATGGAGGCTTGTCTGCCATGGAGTGTATAAGAGCTTGCAGATGAAAACAGTCTCGATTCCGGCATTTGAGTGTGCTTCATCGCTATTAACAGGCAAAAAACCTGTATCCAGATCCCCTCCGTGTATTTACTTGCAGCCCGTAAACATTAAGCCGCATAAAAGATCTGCAACATGACGGAATTGTTTCAGACAGGATGATAATAACAGTCTGTTCCGTGACCCTTTGATTATTCCCGTATATAATGGTGAGAGACTTTAGGATATTAAACCACAGAGACAGGATACTATCATGACAAAAGACGAGTTTCAGAAATATGCCGCCTCTCCACTGGCTGCCGACGGTGCCTGGGGTACGGAGTTATTGGAGAGGGGATTGGTGCAGGGGGACGCTCCTGAAGCCTGGAATCTGGATCAGAGTGAGAACGTAAGGGACGTGGCTGCTTCCTATGCCCGGGCGGGAAGCCGTATCATCCTGACCAATACCTTCGGCGCTTCAAGAATCAAACTTGCAGCGGCAGGGCTGGATAAGCGTTGCAAAGAGATAAACCGTGAAGGAGCCAGATTGACGCGGGAGGCCGGAGAGGGGTTTCTCTGCTGTGGTGACATGGGGCCTACGGGTAAAATGGTCTTTATGGGGGAAGTTTCAGAGGACGAGGTCGAAGCGGCCTATGCCGAACAGGCGGCCGCTCTTAAGGAAGGAGGAGCCGATATTCTCCTGCTTGAAACCTTTACGGATCTTACGGAACTGTCCGCCGCTCTCAAGGGAGCCCTGAGCACAGGATTGGCCGTGGTCTGTACCATGACCTACGACAGAATGGATGACGGTTCCTACCGCACCGTCATGGGGCATTCTCCCCTGGATGTCATTCCTGTCCTTGAGGATCTGGGCGCCGCCGCCGTAGGAGCAAACTGCGGGGCCGGTGTGGATCAGTATGTGGATCTGGCCTCTCTGATCTGTTCTCTGACGAAATTGCCTGTTTGGATCAAGGCCAATGCGGGACTTCCCGTTCTTCAGGACAACAGGGTGGTCTATCCTATGGGGCCCGACGAGTATAAGAGTCATATTCCCGCATTGCTGGACGCGGGAGTCAAGATCGTGGGAGGCTGCTGCGGAACCAATCCCGAACACATCAGGGGAATTGTCAATATTATAGGGGCACGCTAGTCGTCGAACTGCTTCACAGCACTGCGCTGTTAATGATGCCGATGTGGATGCGGCGTGATAGGGACCGGTATTATAGTTGTAGTGGTATCTGATAGCGGGAGAGATCTCTCAGGAAGGAGTCCATCAGATTAAAGGACCTGGGATCCAGAGTCTCCACTCTGTCTTCCCGGCTGTGATTATTCCTCCAGCTGGGAGGCAGTGATGCTTCCCGCAGTTCCCGGGCCGTCAGGGGCAGTTCCAGCTCCCTGCTGTCAGCCTCATTTTCAGAAAGGGAGTCTTTCCAGGTCCGTGCTTCTTTCCAGGGCAGGAGTGATATTTGCAACGCTGTAAGCCCCTGGAGGAGAAGGCCCAGATCATCCGAGAACAGCCCGTTGATATCCATCATCTCCCTGCGGCTGTAGCGGAGAAGGAGATCCGTGAGAGCGTCATAAACCGAGGCCACCCGCTTCAGGTTTATCCCGGGAAGTTTGGCCGCCGTCCTTCCCCATATCAAGGTATCTCCAATCCCGCACATGTCAAAAACTATAAAAAGATCCTTTTCCTTCTGCTTTTCCGGCCATATCTCACCCAGTCTCCAGGCTCCCTGATCCATGATGGATGAGCCGTCCGACAGCTCCTCTTTATCCGTAAAGAGAAGCAGGGTGTTGTGAGGGAAATCTGCAGACTGCAGAAGGTCTATGTGACGGAGCAGACTGAACACGGCGGCGGCATTATCGTTGGCCCCCGGTGTTCCCGGCACCCTGTCGTAATGGGCGGTCAGTATTTTGCGGCAGTGATCCTTCAAAAAGGGCCTGTTTCCCAGAGGTTTCACAA
Source organism: Oceanispirochaeta sp. (assembly GCA_963556075.3). GTDB lineage: Bacteria > Spirochaetota > Spirochaetia > DSM-2461 > DSM-2461 > Oceanispirochaeta. The sequence continues at coordinate 3,750,012 of CAUVYB020000002.1, forward strand.
GAATATGATTCCCCCCTCCGGAAAGGATATCGTAGGGGATGTTCTTCCACTCCAGGAGTGTGGTTAAAAAACTGAAGCGGTCGCAGTCAATGTCACAGAAACGTCTGAGGAGCTCGTTAAAGGTCGCTCCGTGTTTTTCAGTCATAATCTTCCTCTAGATTCTCCCGATCCGAATAGCATCTACAGGGCAGACCTCATGGCAGCAGTAGCATCGTATGCATTTAGAATAGTCTATGGATATTTTTACAGGATCTTTCATGCTATGAGCCGTCAGGGCTTCGGCCGGGCAGATGTCCACACACTTTTTACAGAGGATGCAGGGCCTGACTTTGAAAAAGGGACGGGGAACATAGAGATTCCGAACAGCCTTGTAAACTGCGGGGGGGACGGCTTTTTTAAAAAATCCGGTGTCTTTTAGAACCTTCACCCTTTTGTAGTCCGGGATGACCAGTTCCTCCCATGTGAGAAGGGGATAGCTTATCCGCTCCGGAGAGTCCAGCCAGCGTCCGCGTCTGAGTATTTCCCGGAAAATAGGGATCTCTTCAATCTTGTAGCCCATAATGGATGCGGCAGCCATATCCAGAGCGGGAGCGCTGGATGATGCAAAAAGAAGACCGACCTCCCGGGGGGAACCGCTGCCGGGGCCGGGGCCTTCCATAGCTGTAATGCCGTCCATGATGGCGTAATCGGGCTTAACCGTGTCCAGAATATCGCATATCAGGGCGGCGAAGTCCTCCTTTTCAGGGTAGTTCAGATGAAAACGGGACTTTTTAAGACCCGGGACCAGACCGAAAAGATTTTTGACAGCCCCTGTAAAATACATCATCTCATGGGTCTTCATCTTCGGAAGGGAGATCAGAATATCCACTTCATTCAGGGCTTTGGTCAGATAGAATTGCTTCTGTTTCAGCCCGTCGGGAGCCTGAATCAGCTCCTCTTCCCTGAACGGGGCCCACCGGGCTCCCTCCTCTATGACGGCCTGGGCTATCAGACTGTTCCTGCCGGCCTTGTCCGCTGAACCCACTCCCGGGGAATCCCCTACAAGAATGGACGCGGCTCCTCTGGCTTTAAGAAGACGGATGACCGCTCTGACGACGGAAGGGTGGGTCGTAACGGCTTTTTCCGGGGCGCTGCCGGAAAGGATATTGGGTTTTAAAAGAACCCTCTTATCACAGACTTCGGGAAAACCGGTTTTGCCAATCATGTTTTCCAGTGTGTCAAGTATCAGTTCGGGATCATACGCGCGGCATCGTTCTATGGCTACTTCATTCATCATGTTTATTATCACATCGGGAAGGGGGGAAATACAAGCAGCTTTTATGCTGGAACGTTCGGACAGGGCTGGGCATGTTCTTCCTTAAGCTGGTGAGACTTTTCAGGTCGGCCGGAGAGCTTGAACGGAGACTCTACTCTTGATTTTTACTGACGCGAAAGGTATGGTATCAGCAAAGATAGAAATAAGAGGTAATATTGTGGTAGAAGCTCTTAAGAAGCATAGTTTTATAGAAAAAAGACGGGGACCTGTCGTTCTGTGTATCATGGACGGTGTGGGATACGGTAAATACGAGGAAGGGGATGCTTTCAAGGGCGCTCTGACCGGAACCCTGGATGAGCTGTCCGCCAGCTGTCCTGTAACAAGTCTTCAGGCCCACGGAACCGCCGTAGGGCTGCCGTCGGACGATGATATGGGTAACTCCGAAGTAGGGCACAACGCCATCGGCTGCGGCCGGGTTTTTGCACAGGGGGCCAAGCTGGTCGCCAACTCGCTGGAAAGCGGTCAGATGTTCAAAGGGGATACCTGGAAGAAACTGGTGGCCAATGCCAGAGCCAACGGCAGTGCCCTTCACTTTATCGGACTGCTTTCCGATGGAAATGTACACTCACATGTGGACCATCTGGAATCCATGGTCGCCCAGGCCAAGAAGGACGGCGTTGCAAAAGTCCGTGTTCACGCCCTGCTGGACGGTAGGGATGTAGGCGAAACCTCTGCTCTGGATTACTTCGACCCCATGGAAAAGTACCTTGATGAGATCTCCGACGACTCCTTTGACGCCTGCATCGCCTCCGGAGGCGGAAGAATGCAGATCACCATGGACCGTTACGAAGCCAACTGGTCCATGGTTGAGAAGGGCTGGGCCACTCACGTTCTGGGTGAAGGCGAGCTCTTCGATACTGCCCACGACGCCATCGTTTCCCTGAGAGACAGAACCGGCGCCATCGACCAGGACCTGCCTCCCTTTGTCGTCGCCAAAGACGGTGAGCCCGTAGGCGCCATGGAAGACGGTGACAGCGTTATCCTCTTCAACTTCAGAGGAGACCGGGCTCTTGAGATTACAGCCGCCTTCGAGTCGGGAGATGATTTTGACAAGTTCGATCGTGTCCGTGTGCCCCGGGTGGAGTACGCCGGAATGATGGAGTATGACGGAGACCTTCATGTTCCCGCTCAGTACCTGGTAAGCCCCCCCTCTATTGACCGCACCATGGCCGAGTATCTCTGCGCCACAGGCGTAAAACAGTATTCCATCAGCGAGACCCAGAAGTTCGGCCATGTGACCTACTTCTTCAATGGAAACAAGTCCGGCAAGTTCAATAAAGAGCTGGAGACCTATGTTGAGGTTCCCTCCGATGTGGTTCCCTTCGAAGAGAGACCCGCCATGAAGTGTGCCGAGATTGCCGACAAGGTTGTTGAAACCATCGAAAGCGGTGAGTACGACCTGATTAAGCTGAACTTCCCCAACGGAGACATGGTGGGACACACCGGCATCTACCAGGCTGTTGTCTGCTCCATGGAAGCCATGGACCTCTCTATCGGCCGGATCAAGAAGGCCGTTGAGGCTGCCGGAGGCGTGCTGATCCTCTCCGCAGACCACGGCAATGCCGACGATATGTACGAGCACAACAAGAAGACAGGTGAGACCATCAGAAAGGACGACGGCAAGGCCAAGGCCAAGACCTCTCACTCTCTGAACCCCGTCCCCTGTATCATCTTTGATGCGGATTACAAGGGTGACTACTCCGAGACCCTGAAAGAGGGACTTGGAATCAGCTCCTTGGCGGCCACGACTCTGAACCTGATGGGTTACGAGGCCCCCGAGGACTACGATGCCAGCGTTCTGGTAAAGAAGTAAGATGTCTTTCTGCAGGATCTGTCCCTGAAGGCTCGGATCCTGGCGACTTTCAAACTCAAGTCAACGGCCGCGGCAGAGATGCATAGCGGCCTTTTTTTACGAAAATCCATGTAATAAAGGTTATCCAATGAACGTAACTCAAAATGTCAAACCGCGCTTCTCAGCGCTTCTCCCTCTGGGGCTGTTTCTGGCAGTCTTTGTGGGCAGTGGGATCTACTTCCAGAGCATAGGTACAAGCTTCGCTTTCTACCAGGTCGCCGCTCCCGTAGCGGCACTGCCGGCTATCATCCTTTCTGTACTTCTCTCCCGTGAAAAGCTCTCTGTCAGTGTGGAGCGCTTTCTGATCGGAGCGGGACACAGCAATATCATGGCCATGTGCATGATATACCTTCTGGCAGGCGGTTTCAGCTCCGTTGCCAAGGCTACCGGGGGAGTGGATGCGGTTGTGGCTCTGACTGCATCGGTCATCCCCGCGTCCTTTCTGCTTCCCGGTCTTTTTGCCGTAGGGGGGCTGATCTCGACCGCCATGGGGACTTCCATGGGCACCATCGCCGCTCTGGCTCCCATTGCCATGGGAATTGCCGAGCAGGCGGGAATATCTCCGGCTCTTACAGCCGGGGTTGTTACCGGGGGCGCTATGTTCGGGGACAACCTCTCCATTATCTCCGATACTACCATCGCAGCCACCAGAACCCAGGGCTGTGAAATGAAGGACAAGTTCCGCGTCAATATCGCCGTGGCTCTGCCCGCCGCGGTTCTGACTATCATTGCTCTGTCCTTTATGGGGGAGGGCAATGCCGTAACAGAGGCCCATAGCGGCTCATTTATCCTCGCCCTTCCTTATGTGCTTATCCTTGTGATGGCTGTTTCCGGAATTAATGTTTTTGTCGTTCTGACAACTGGTATCATTCTGGCGGGAGCCGCCGGCTTTCTTTCGATGGGAGACTTTACCCTTCTGATGTTCGCCCAGGAGATCTACAACGGTTTTACGGGGATGCAGGAGATCTTTATCCTCTCCATCTTTATAGGAGGCCTGGGGGAGCTGATGAAGCAGCAGGGGGGTCTGGCCGCCCTGGAGGGGCTTGTTTCAGGCGCCATCCGCAGGCTTTCGAAAGGGAAGACGGGCGGGAAGATTGCCGAACTGGGGATCGGTGTTTTCGTCTTTCTGACCAATCTCTGTACAGCCAACAATACGGTTTCCATTCTGATCACAGGTGAGGTGGCCAGGGATCTGGCAGAGGCCCACGGTGTGGCGCCGAAGAAATCGGCCGGAATTATGGATATCTTCGCCTGTATCTGTCAGGGGATCATTCCCTGGGGAGCCCAGCTTCTGCTGGTCGCTTCCATCTTTGAAATCTCCCCCCTGGACGTGGCGGGAAAGGTTCACTACTGTCTGTTCCTTCTTCTGTGTACAATTATATCTCTCTTTCTACCGCTGAGAGGGAAAAAAACCGTAAAGGATTAATGCAGACTATATCGGAAGGACAGTTTGTAATCTTCAGGGCGTGGCACTCCCTGAAGATACGCCGAGCTGCCGGGCGTTCGGATTGCAGAGCCGTATCCCTGTAAAACCATAGACCACAGGTGCCGGCTTCATGAGTCGATCCCTTAGATCACAAAATTCTCTGCCATATTGAAAGTATTCACTTGCTTGCTTTTTTCTGTGGAAAAGCTTTTTCCCCTGGTGCGGTGATACGCTTCTGAGCCCAGCGGGCATAACGCCTGATCCTGCCGTCCGGATCGCCCAGAAGATCTTTCAGAAAGGGAGAGCTCCCTTCCAGCCTTACGAGAGCCTTCATGGACAGAATGCGGATATCCCTGTTGACATCCCGTGCCGAGGGAAGCAGAGCTCTGCAGGCCGCGGGACTCCCTATCATACTGAGCCTGATGGCCGCTTTTTTTCTGTTCTCCACAAGAGGGCTGCGAAGAGACGCAGCCAGAAGGTCCACATAACCGTTTTTCTCCAGAATGGAAGCGGCAGCGGAAATAAGGGCAGGATCCGAACTGCTTTCCACCAGTTCCATCAGTCGCCGGTCGGTCTTGTGACCCATCCGGAGAAAAAGGCTTTTCAACAGCTCTCTTCTGTTTGTGTCACCTTCGGCAAAGGCCCTGATCATCAGACTTATCTCTCCGGCTCCCGATTTGAGAGCCATATTGCTGAGCAATGACTCATTCAGCTCCTCTTCATCCCAGTCTTTGAGGCTCAGCAGTAGTTCAAGGCTGCGGGGATGGGACGAGCGGCCCAGGGCTTTCAATAGAGCGGTCTTCAGTTCAAGGGTTTCCAGGGGATTGTTAAGAAGATCCTCCACCGTTTCAATTATGCCTTCGCCTCCTCTGTCCAGAAGAGTTTCTGCAGCCGTAACTCTGACGCTTGTATTCCTGTCATTCAAATAGTCCCTGATTCGATCCATCTCTCTGCTGTTTCCCATCAGGCCAAGGGCCTGCAGAGCTGCCGAACGGCAGGCAGGCTCGGAAGAGTCCAGCTGGTTCATAAAGAAGGGGATGAAGCGCTTGTTCCCCGAGCGGGCGAGAAAGGCCGTCATTCTTCGGTGTAAGAGGGCATCGGGTGATGCGTAGACCGCTGAGACGCAGCTGTCAAAAAACTCAGGCTGCTCCGAGGCCGCCTGAGCTGCCAGATTCAGGCCTTCAACGGGGCGGGCAAGATCAAGGTGCTCCAGAAGATAGAGGACCGTGCCCGACTCGCCCAGACGGATAAGGAGGCTCAACGCTCTTTTCCGTACGAGAAAAGGTCTGTACTCATCCCTGAGCAGGGCATTCAGATCAGAGAGGCAGGAAGATACGGGAACCCGGCTATAGGCTTTGTTCAGAGCATTCCAGGCGGGAAATACAGGATCTTCCAGGTAGGATCTCAGTATGGGATAGAATCTCTGCATGCCTTCTGCAGGGAGTCCTTCCAGAAGAATGGGGAAAAGCTCCCAGTTTCTGTGGTGGAGGAGTGTGTACTGAAGGGCTATACTGTCGGGATCCCGTCTTTGCATAAGACAGTCCAGGGCACGGCGCCTGAGCAGGGCAAAATCGGGAGAAACGCTGCGGTCCTTGAGGAGCCGGGTAATCACAGGGATAAAGCGGGGGCTTTCCGCACCGGCGGCAAATAGTTCAAGGGCCAAAAGGAGCGAGTCCGGCCTTTTCAGGTTCTTCCGTCTGGCAAGGAATGTTCCTACCTGATGTTCTGCCGCCCGACTCAGAATCTCGAGACGACGGTTGAAATCTTCGGTATCGGAACGCCGGGCCTCCCTAAGAAGACGGTCAAGGACTCCTGTTTTCTCCAGAAAGAGGGCGGCGGCAAGAACGATGCCGGGACGTTCGTCCTCAAGCATCTCAAGAGCCAGGTTATGGTCATGTGCCGAATGGGGATCCAGCAGTTCCAGACAGTGGATCTTCTGTTCCGGGCTCAGGGCCTTGGGGTTTACACGAAAAAGATCGTTGAACTCCAGTCGCAGTCTGCCATGGGCCGCTTCCCGGAGAAAGGGGACGGGGTCGCTGATATAGGCCTCAAAGAGACTGTTGAACAGGAGGTGGCGGTCCGGGGAGTAAAAGCATCTGATGATAAGGCTCCGACACTCTCTGTCACTGTCACGGAAAAGGGGCCAGAGGCGGCTGCGCAGATTCCCTTCATCCGAAGAAAGAACAATGGATGCGGCAGCCTTTCGAATCCTGGGGTCATCACTGTCCAGACAGGAGAGGATCTCATCACGACGGCGGATAAGGATTTCTTTTTTCCATGGTTGAGGAGCTTCCTGATCGAGGGCTTTTTCCAAAAACAGTTCCAGAGGGGAGGCCTGGTCTTTCAAACTGCGATAGGGTTCTGTCAAATTAAGGATAAATCCGGGCATCACGGGAGAACCTCCTGCAGGCTCAGTATGCGAAGCCTGTCGATGCGGCAGTGCTCCTCCAGAATCTTTATATGCTTCGAGCCGTAGTGATTTTCGTAGAGGCTGTTAAGAAACAGAAGTCCCTGGAACCGGAGTTCTCTGTAGACCGGGCAGACCAGGGCGGATCCCATTCTGGGATTCAATAAAGAGGCGTTGTACTCTCCATTTTTCCGGGGAATACAGAGGATCTCCCTGCACTCGGTAAGAAACAGAAGAGTGGAGGAGTCGGGCTTTTCGGGAAGGCTTTCACGAAAAAGACCCTGCACTACTGGAGAACAGGGTCCTGTGAGATCTCTATTCGGATAAAATACGGCCAGATCAGATGCACTCATTTCAAAGGCAGCGCTGATGAAATCACGGATATCTCCGCCTTTCGGCCCTGTTACGGAATCGATGGAAAGTGCCTCCTAGGCCAGACAATCCTCCACAGCCTTCTTCCATCCATCGTACAGGATGGCGCGTTTATCTTCACTCATAGAAGGTTTGAAGGTTTTGTCTTTTTTCCAGATTGTACTGATTTCGTCGATCGATTTCCAGAAGCCAACGGCCAATCCGGCAAGATATGCGGCTCCCAGAGCCGTGGTTTCGATGGATTCGGGCCGGATCACTTCACAGTTGTTGATATCCGACTGGAACTGCATCAGTATATTGCTGCGTGAAGCTCCGCCGTCCACCTTGATATAGTGGAGGGGGATCCCTGACTCTTCGGCCATGACATCAATGACATCTCTTGAGCGATAGGCAATGGACTCCAGAGCGGCACGGCATATATGACGTTTGTCTGCCGCTCTGGTCAACCCGCTGATGGTGGCGCGTGATTCCATATTCCAGTAGGGCGTACCCAGTCCCTGAAAGGCGGGTACCAGATAAACTCCAGCATTGCCCTCAACCTCTTCAGCAAGCCTGTCGCATTCAGGAGCGCTGTCAATAATTCCCATATTGTCTCTGAGCCATTGAATTACGGCACCCCCCATAAAAATACTGCCCTCCAGGGCGTACTGGGTCCGACCATTACGGTTAAGGGCGATGGTGGTCAGAAGTCCTTTATTGGAAGTGATGGGGGTTTCCCCTGTATTCATCAGCATAAAACAGCCTGTGCCGTAGGTGTTTTTAACATCTCCCTTTTCAAGGCACATCTGACCGAAAAGGGCAGACTGCTGATCTCCGGCGATTCCCGCGATAGGAACTTCAAAACCGAAGTCCTCTTTATCTGTGACACCGTATACCTCGCTGCTTGACTTGACCTCGGGAAGCATGGAACGGGGGATTTCCAGATGAGCCAGCAGTTCATCGTCCCACTGGAGGGTATGGATGTTGAACAGCAGGGTCCGGCAGGCGTTCGTCATGTCGGTAACATGCACCTTTCCCTTTGTCAGCTTCCAGATCAACCATGTGTCTATGGTGCCGAAAAGAAGATCTCCCGCCTCAGCTCTCTCTCTGGCTCCCTTGACATTGTCTAAAATCCAGCGGATTTTGGTGCCTGAAAAATAGGCGTCCAGGGGGAGTCCCGTTTTACTGTGAAATAGCTCGCCCAGTCCCTGATCCTTGAGTTTGTAACAGAGCTCGGCGGTTCTGCGGCACTGCCAGACAATGGCATTGTAAACGGGTTGACCGGTCTTCTTATCCCAGACAACCGTTGTCTCCCTCTGATTGGTTATACCTATTGCGGAAATGTCTTCGAGACTGACACCCATGTCTTCAAGGACTTTACGCATCATCTCTTTCTGGCATGCCCAGATCTCGTTCGGATCATGTTCAACCCACTGTTCTCTGGGGTAGATCTGAGCGAACTCCTGTTGACTCATACCTTTGATTTTTCCCTTATTACCGATCAGAAGAGCCCTTGAGCTGGTTGTTCCCTGATCTAAAGCCATGATATATGACATAGACACCCCTAAAACGATCAAAATATTATCAATAAAGATCAAAAAGTGATCCTTTTTCCCCATTATCAGGGAGAATCCTGGATCTGTCCACAAAAAAGATCAGCACATTAAAAAATAATATATCAGCAAAGAAAAACAACCGATAATTGAAGGGATATGAACTTAGTAAAAGTTGCAACAGGTCTATACTGGCTGGAAATACCGGAAAAAAATCTCTCTCTGATGTGCGGCTGTCCCATGGACAGCATAAAGCATCTGATGAATAAAGGCATCATTCACAGACTGGATCGTGATGACTGCTACATGGAGAGCGGTCCCAACGCCATTCTTCTTTCGGATCTTTCCGTTCAAAACGGTTATTTCTGCAACCTTGCGGAGTTTCCTATTCTTCATATGATGTATAAGCAGGGAATGGCTCTTCCCGGGCATCCCGGAAATACGGGAGAAAAGCCCCGACTTATCGGTACTGCCGGTCAGGTCAATGCCCAGAAAAGTTATATTTTCAGGGGGAACTACGGTCTCTCATCACGGGAAGAGTTCAAGGCGGCAGGCTGCAGTGCTGAAGAAGTGGAACTTATGTGGCAGCTTAAGATGAAGTTCAGTTTCGGTAAAATCCTGCCTCCCGAGGAACTGGTCGATACCATAGAGCTGAATGGGAAGGCTGTTGAAATTCGACCTGATGTTTTTCTGAAAAGGGAAAAGCTGAACATCTACTCTCTGAGTTATAACAATGAAACTGTGGAGATCAACCTGAATCTCGAAAAGGATGAGATCTATGAACCGCCTTATGAGCTGAGGCCGGGCAGTATTAAAAGAGAGTTTTTCTCCCTTATTCATGTAGGCGAGGGCAATGGCTGGGACAACAAACGTCCCTGCATGGGGTCCATACTCTGTTATAACGGGAAGCTCTATCTCATCGATGCGGGTCCCAATATCGAATCATCTCTTAATGCATTAGGGGTCAGCGTCAATGATATTGAAGGGATCTTTCATACCCATATCCATGACGATCACTTTGCGGGACTGACCTATCTGATCATGGCTGATCACAGGATGAAGTATTATGCCACAGCCTCTGTAATGGATACGGCGAGGAAGAAACTTTCCTCCCTTATCGGTCATGATGAGCAGGTTTTTGATGTCCTGCTGGATCCGGTTGTCCTTGAGGGTGAAAGATGGAATGATCTTGACGGGCTGGAGGTCAAGCCGCTTTTTTCTCCCCATCCCGTGGAAACCTCAATATTCTACTTTCGTGTCGACGACGGGGAAGGCTATAAGGTATACGGTCATCTTGCGGATATCGTAACGCGGAAGGTTCTGGATCGTTTTATCGCCAAAGACGGCAAGCCCGGTATACCCGGGAAATTTTACAACAGGGTCTGGAAGGATTATCTGCGCTATGCGGATATTAAAAAAGTGGATGTGGGAGGAGGAATGGTGCATGGCGATGCTTCGGATTTCAGTGATGATCCTTCAAAAAAGCTTATCCTCAGTCATCTGGATCGGCCTCTCAATGAAATTGAAAAACGTATCGGCTGCCGTGTTGAGTTCGGGGATCAGGATGTTCTTATTCCTGCGAGAGAAAACTATGCCATCAAAAAGGCCGGAGAGCTGTTGTCTTCCTATTTTCCGGACTCCCGGCATACTCATATCGAACCACTTTTACAGTGCCCGCTCAAGGAGTATAGAGCCGGTGACATCCTTGTGGAAGACAGCACCAAAAACGATAAGGTTTTCCTTATCATCTATGGCGCCGTGGATTATAACTTTTCAGAAACGGGCAGTTATCACAGGATGAGCGCCGGCAGTACGGTAGGTCTTTTAAACGGTCTGTGGGATGAACCGATCAGAGGAACTTACAAGGCCGTCGCTCATACGGAGCTGCTTGTCATCCCCAAAAAACTCTTTCAGGAATTCCTGCGGGAGAACGACAGTTTCAGAGCTGTCAAGGAACTCAGCCGGACGGTTCTGGACCTGCACAATACACCGCTATTCGGCTCCAGGATCTCCAACTTTATGCTTGTCAGGATGGCCCGGAAAGCCGTGTCTGTTACTATAAATCCCGGTGAAGCAATACCGGAAGGTTGGCCCCGGGATATCTATATCCTTAAAAAGGGTAAAGCAGAGGTCTTCAAGGAATCCCGCAAGATCGGGGATCTCGGGAAATGGGACAGTTGGGGAGGACAGCTCTCTTCTTCATTCAATAGCGAGGTTCCGCTGGAAGTGCGTGTCTCGGGTAAAACCCCTGCAAGATTTTACAAAATCTGCTGCGAAGACTCCATGAAGATTCCCGCAGTGCAGTGGAAGCTGTATCAGATGCGATCCTGCTGGAGCTCTGCACGCTGACCGGCGATAACATGACTTCTCTCAACTCTGGATTTTTTTTAAAAATTCTAATACAGTCCTCTCTATGATCAGGAATACAAAATACGATTGTCTTATTGTTGGAACAGGGCCTGCCGGACTTGGCGCCGCCTTTCATTTGATCCAGAGCCGTCCGGATATGAAAATCCTAATGCTGGATAAATCAAACTACTCGACGGGAGGCCTCCGTAACGACTGTAAGATGAACTTTACCTATCCTATAGGTTTTACAAGAGGCAACTGGAGTAAAGATGAGGCCGACCATTATCTGGAACTGGTAGAGGCTATTTTGAAGCCCGATCTTCTGGATAAGAAAAATATCGATGTCTATGAAAAGAGAGCGGCTACCCTGGGAGTGGAACTGCTTAATATTCGGCAGACCCATCTGGGGACGGATGGCGGTCTCGAACTGATTAAAAAACTCTGTGCAGAACTGGAGTCCCTGGGGGTTGAGTTTTCTCTGGGAGATGAAGTTCTGAGCGTGCATGAACAGGAAAAGATGATTCGTACCACCAAAGGGGAATACGAGTTTGAGCAGCTCATCATTGCACCGGGTCGCCAGGGCTTCAGCTTCCTTCAGAAAGTGATGAAGGAGTTGGGTATATTTTTTATCGATAACATCGTAGATATAGGTATTCGCGTGGAAACCCGTCTGGAACATTATCCCATTGTCAAAGACTACTACGATCCCAAATTTCACTTTCCGGGAAAGGTCAGAACCTTCTGCACAAACAGCGGAAACGCTCATGTAGTGCAGGAAAAATACCAGACCCATGATGGTAAGACATTTTACTCCGTAAACGGTCATGCCTGGTCGAAGAACAAAAAAAATGACAACGGACTGGCTAACTTTGCCATGCTCAAGACCATAAGGCTGACAGCACCTCTGGCAAGCGGTCATAACTATGCTGAAATTATAGGTCTGCAGGCGGCCCTGCTGGGGGGCGGTAAACCCATCATGCAGAGAGTGGGGGATTTCCGCCTGGCCAAAAGGTCCAAGGAGGAGAGCTTTAACAGTGACTATTATGATTTTGAGCCCACCCTGAAGTCGGCTTCTCCCGGGGACATCGCTCTGGCCATGCCCAGCAAGATCCTGCGGGCCATCTGGAAGTCCATGAAGCAGCTGGATACCATTATTCCCGGAGTGCTTCATCCTTCAACAATCATGTACTATCCCGAAATTAAAATGTACGCCAATAAACCCGATTTTGCCGATTCCCATTTCAGAGTCAAGGACGGCATCTATATGATAGGTGACGGTGCCGGAACCAGCCGCGGAATTACAGGGGCCTGGGCCAGCGGAATACGGGCGGCGGAAGGAATACTGAAATAAATGAAAGAGAATAAAAGGCTGACATTTGCTATTATCAGCCATCCGGACGCGGGTAAAACGACGATAACCGAAAAATTGCTTCTTTTCGGAGGAGCCATTCATGCCGCTGGTGCTGTAAAATCAGGGAAGACTGCCAGGAAGACAGTATCCGACTTTATGGAAATGGAGAAAAACAGAGGTATCTCCATCTCGACCTCGGTCATGGGATTTGACTATCGAAGCAGAAAGGTCAACATACTGGATACTCCCGGGCATGCCGACTTCTCCGAAGATACATACCGGACGCTGACGGCTGTGGACAGTACCCTGATGGTCATCGATTCGGTCAAGGGTGTTGAGGAGAGGACCCGGAAACTCTGTGAGATCTGCCGGATGCGCAAAACCCCGATCATCACTTTCGTCAATAAATTTGACCGAGAGGGGAAGGAACCGGTAGAGCTGCTGGATGAGATAGAAGCGGAGCTGAATGTTACCGTATGTCCCATGAGCTGGCCTGTGGGGCAGGGAAAGGAGTTCAAGGGCGTCTACAGCATTTATGAGAAGAGACTCATCCTTTTCGATGCCCATGGTGTTCAGGATGAGATGGACAGCATCGAAATCTCTGATATAAACAGCTCTGAGCTTGATGATAAAGTGGGGGAGAGTTCTGCCGCCAGGCTCCGGGAGGAGCTGGAGCTGATCACCGAGATCTATCCTCCCTTCGATCAGGATCTGTATATCAGCGGAGAACTGACTCCCGTTTTCTTCGGATCGGCCATCAACAACTTCGGCGTCCGGGAACTCCTGGACTGTTTTGTGGATATTGCCCCCGGCCCCGGTGAGTTTGAGGCGGAAACCAGAATCGTGGAGCCCACGGAAAAACCCTTTTCAGGGTTTGTTTTCAAGATTCATGCCAATCTTGATCCCCGCCACAGGGACAGAATCGCCTTTATGCGCATCGTTTCCGGTGAGTTCCAGAAAAACAAGGTCTATACCCATGTTCGTACGGGAAAAGGCTTCAAAACCTCCAATCCCACGGCCTTTATGGCCCAAAGCCGCGAGGTTGTGGATACCGCTGAACCGGGTGATATTATCGGTCTTCACGATACAGGAACCTTTAAAATCGGTGACACCCTCAGCGAGGGAGAAAGCATTGTGTTCAAGGGTATCCCCAGTTTCGCCCCGCAGATCTTTCGTTCGGTCATCAACAAGGACCCTTTAAAGGACAAGCAGTTCCGGAACGGACTGGATCAGCTGGCGGAAGAGGGCGTTGTACAGATCTTCACCAAGCTGAGCACCAAGACCCGACTTATCGGTGTCGTCGGTGCCCTGCAGCTGGATGTTATTCAGCACCGCCTGGCCAATGAATACAAGGCCACCTGTATTTTCGAACCTGTTGACTTTCAGACCGCCTGCTGGATCAAGGCGGATGATCCCGGGGTTACGGATAGATTTGTAGCCGAAAATCAGAGTAAGATTGCCGAGGACGTAAGAGGTCAGCTGATCTATCTGGCTCCCAGTCGATGGATGCTGGACAGAACCGTGGAGGAGTACCCCGGTCTGAAATACTATTTTACCTCCGATTATAAATAAGACCGTACCCGGTCCGGGGCACTGCAGTTGACAGCCCCGGCTTTCATAGCGGAAGACGGGAAGGAGCGAGTCATGACACCTACCGAATATCCCATTAAAGAAACAAGGATACGCCGCTGTGCTCTGCCTCGTGACTATGGCGAGGGGCGCTATGCCGTCCTGGGGCTGCACGGTTTTATGGGTTACCCCGGAGAACTGCAGTACCCGGCCGAACGCCTGGCCGAAGCAGGTTTCCGGGTCGTTATCCCAAGGATGCCGGGCCATGGCAGCTGCGGTGAGGATTTCAGCCGGACTACGGGGAAAATGTGGCTCAGAGCGGCGGCGGATGCCTATCTGGAGCTGAAGTCCCTTCATGATGAGGTCTATATCATGGGACACTCCATGGGCGGCATCATTGCCTCACTTCTCGCCTCACGTTTTCCCGTATCCCGAATGGTGCTTATGGCACCGGCTTTGAAACTGCAGGGACCTCTGGGTATGACGGAGCTTGTTCATCCCTTTGTCAGTAAGAAACTGAAAAATCCATTATGGAAACCTGATACCAGCTATGTCTTCAGGGACGATCGTGATAAGGATGATGATCTTTATCTGGGGCAGGAGTACTGGACCTGGGCTTACTTCAGCCGGATGGCCGATCTCTCACGATTGAGGAAAAGCGCCGTGCGCCGCCTTCATCGCGTGAATGCCGATGTGCTGACCATCCTTGGCGGACGGGATGATACGGTCGCGCCGGATGCGGCGTCCTTGGTTGAAAGCCGGGTAAGAGGGCGGACGGAAACCGTGGTTCTTCCTGATTCGGCACATCTGCTTCCCTATGACAGTGAGTATGAAAAAAATGCGGAATTGGCTGTAACCTGGTTTGGCTCATGACGTTTTAGCTTTTGTACGAAGTGAGGCTCGAACGATCAATACGGAAACCACGGGTTTCTTTTCTTAAAAAAAGATTAATACACCGGAGTACAAGAATCCCATGAAAGAAGAACAGAACACACTACCCTCATCCTGTACGGATATTATTGAGCGAATCAGAGAGGAGATCGGTCATGTCATCGTCGGTCAGCAGGACGTCCTGGACCGGATGCTGATCGCTCTGATCTGTAATCAGCACATACTCCTGGAAGGAGTGCCCGGACTGGCTAAAACCCTGATCGTCAACACTCTGGCCAGGGTAATCTCGGCAGAGGCATCGCGTATCCAGTTTACTCCTGACCTGCTGCCCGCAGACTTGACGGGGACAATGATCTACAATCCCGGCAAAGGAGAGTTCTACTCCCGTAAAGGTCCGGTTTTTACAAATATTCTTCTGGCTGACGAAGTCAATCGTGCTCCCGCCAAGGTGCAGAGCGCCCTTCTGGAGGCCATGCAGGAACGTCAGGTTACCATTGGTGAGGAGAGCTGGCCTCTAGATGATCCCTTTATGGTTCTGGCCACCCAGAATCCCGTGGAACAGGAGGGAACCTACCCCCTTCCGGAGGCTCAGGTTGACCGTTTTATGCTCAAGGTACTGGTAACATATCCCGGAAGAGATGAGGAGCTGGCCATAATGAGGGCGCAGCGCCGACTGAGCCACAAACCAGAGGTCGACGCCGTCTGTTCTGTGGATGACATCAGGGCCCTCCGGATGATGGCGGAAGAGCTCCATATGGATCCCCGCCTGGAGGAATATGTCGTAGACATTGTCCAGGCCACCCGGGATCCTGCCGTCTGGAAACTGGATTTTGCGAACTATATCCGTTTTGGAGCCTCTCCCCGAGCCTCCATCTTTCTGACTCAGGCCGCCAGGGCTATGGCCCTTCTCAGGGGGCGCGGATACGTCACTCCTGCCGATATACGCGAGGTGGCCCACGATGTTCTGCGTCACAGAATCATTATCAGCTATGAAGCCGAGGCAGAAGGCCGGGATACAGACTGGATTATCGACAGAGTTCTGGAGGCCGTTCCCGTCCTATGATAGACCGCGAACTGGCCGCCCGGCTGGAGCGTATCCGTGTCATGACCCGGGGAAAGATCACCGCCGCCTTTGCGGGAGACTACGTTTCCGCCTTCAAAGGACGGGGGATGGAGTTTGAAGAGGTCCGTCCCTATCAACCGGGTGACGAGGTGAAGTTCATCGACTGGAATGTGACTGCCCGCAGCGCCGAACCCTATGTAAAAGTCTACCGCGAGGAGAGAGAACTCTCCATGATGATCCTTCTGGATCTTTCTCCTTCGGGGCTTTACAGCTCCTCCGCAAAGAGCAAGAATCAACAGGCCGCCGAGCTCTGCGCCATGCTGGCCTATACAGCGCTGTCAGGAAACGACCGGGTGGGCTTGTGCATATTCACCGACAAAGTAGAGAAGACTATCCTTCCCGGTCGGGGAAACCGGCATGTCATGCAGCTTATACGGGAGGTTCTGACCTTCGAACCCGAAGGAGGAGGAACCGATATTGCTGAAGCTCTGGATTATGTCTGCAGGATCCGTAAAAAAAGAAGTGTCCTTTTTCTCGTCAGTGATTTTCATGATCAGGGGTTTGATCAGGCTCTGGCCGGAGCGGCCGAGATCCATGATCTTGTCTGCCTGCAGCTGACTGATCCGCGAGAGGAGGAGGCTCCCAGGAAGGGACTATATCGTTTTCAGGATCCTGAAAACGGCAAGACCCGGCTTTATGACGGGCGCAGTCGGAGTGCCAGAAACGAATGGGAGGCCCTCAGAAGGCGGAAGCAGGATGAACTGAAGACTCTTGTACGGCAGAAAGGCGCCGATCTGCTGACTCTCCGCTCCGGTGAAGACTGGATTATGAGGCTGACTCGCTTCTTTCTGAACAGAAAGGATCGGCCATGAAAAAGATTTATATTCTCTGTCTCGGAATCCAGGTGGCGACTCTTATATGCTGCAGCCCTTTCGATGGACAGTCTCTAGACGGAGGAGAGGGAAACAGTCTTTCCAACAGTGCCGGTAATTCCGACGAGACAGCCGAAGCCGGGGAGATCTCTCTCCGGCAAAGTGTCCGGGGAATAACCTGGAGCCTGTCTATGGCCGAAGGGCCCTATCGTTTTACTGACAGAATAGGACTGACCCTCACTCTGGCAATAGATGATCAGAACAGCACGGCCGGCTATTTCCCTCAGGACATTGTCATTCAGCCCGGTGCTGAGCATTGGGGAGACTTCCGGGTCCGATGGCTGGGCCGCAGGGGAAGCCGCTGGGAGGCGATTCTGATCCCCCGGCGGAGCGGTGAATGCCGGCTGTCCATCCCGGTGTTCGCTCATGGCAAAGATCATCAGGGATCTGCAGGGAGAGGAGAGGAGCCCCTGCTGCGTCTGGAACCGGATCTGATGATTCAGGTGGAGAGTCTTCTTGAAGAGGATGACAGTGAGCCGGCGCCTCTGCTTCCCGGGGAGAAGGAAGGGGCTCAGGGCCTTGTCATGATGTTGTCAGTGCTCTGCATTGTGTCAGCCGGAATCATCTCGTTACTGGTGATCATGAAACATAAGAAAAAACGGAGGGAGACGGAAGACCGGAAGGATGCCGGTGAGTGCCTGGAATGTTTCCTGAAAGAAGCCGCTCATTTGCCGTCGGAAGAGGAGGTCCGGGGACTCTACAGGAGGCTGTTCCGACTCCTTTTAGCCGAATTGGATGGACGTCATCCGGGAATCAGGGGACGGGGATACGGTCCGTCTGAGCTGGCAGCCCTTCTGGAAGTGCCTTCTGCTTTAAACCAGTGGAATATGCGCAGCCTCTATCCTCTGCTGGGGAGAATGGAGGATATTTTCTTTTCCCCGGACTCCTCTTTGCCGACGGAAGATGAGTATCAGGAGCACAGGCGTATGATCAAGACCTGGCTAACCATGGTGAAGGAGGAGAATCGTGAAATTTGAACAGCCTCTCTGGTTTCTTCTTCTGGTACTGATTCCTCTTCTTGTCTTTCTGCGCATCCGTTATCGCAGGGGGCTCCTCTATCCCAGCCTGAAAGTTCTTCCGGAGGGGGGCAGCATGAGAACTCGTCTCGCTTTTTTAAGAGACGTTCCCTACTATCTGGCTGTGATTCTGATGGTAGCTGCCGCGGCAGGGCCCTACAGAGTTCTGGGAGAGGAGACGGATTACAGCCGCGGGGCTCTGCTTCAGCTTGTCATTGACCGCAGTGGCAGTATGGGCTCCCTGATGGACAGGAACGGTGAGACCAACCGACTGGATATTGTGAAGGACGTGGTGGCGGATTTTATCGGAGGAGAGGGTTCTGATCTTCCCGGAAGAGGGAGCGACAGAATAGGGCTGATCTCTTTCGCCCTCTATGCGGACACTATGGCGCCGCTTACGGTCTCCCATGACATCGTTCTTCAGCTTGTGGATGGTCTGCTCCTGGCCCGGGAGGAGGAGGACGGTACCTCTCTGGGGGATGCTCTGTCCCTGGCTGTTGCCAGGATCGCAGCCTACAGGCAGAAGGCCGATGTACAGGATGCAGGATCGGTCATCATCCTGTTGACCGATGGAAGAAACAACAGCGGAAACAGCGATCCTCTTAAGGCGGCGGAGCTGGCGGCGGAGTACGGGATCCGTGTGCATACCATCGGTCTGGGAGGAGGCTATTACAGAAATGCCTTCGGACTTATCAGGAAGATCCCCCCGGAATACGGGATCGATGAAGAGACGCTCAAAGAGATCGCCCGTATCAGCGGCGGGGAGTATTTCAACGCCGGAGACGAGGACTCTCTCAAAGAGGTCTACCGGAGGATAGACGAACTTGAAAAAGTGGAGATGGAACAGCTGAAAAGCACGGAAAAAGAACTCTTTTATCCCCGTCTCCTGACGGCCGTTCTGGCCGTTCTGGCCCTGGGAGTCCTGATCCGTTCACTTGTCTTGAATATTGTGGAGGATGAGGGATGAATTTTCTGCTCCCCCGGGCCGCAGCGGCTTTGGTCCTGCCCCTGTTTTATCTGCTTATGATGGTAATCTCTTCATACAGGCGCAGAGCCTATCAGATCTATATGACGGGAAGAGGCCGGGCAGGGGTAAAGAGTTCTCAACTGATGATGCTGATGGCGCTGATTCTGCTGGTCCCGGCTCTTATGAGACCCGTATCGAATCCCCGTTTGATCAGCCGGGAACAGAAGGGGCGTAATCTGGTGTTTCTGGTAGATGTTTCCAGGAGTATGCTGGCCGAAGACCTCGTACCCAGTCGTCTGGAAAGGGCCCGCTATGATATTCTGAACGCCATGGATGCTCTTCAGGGGAATCGGGTGGCCCTTGTAGCCTTTGCGGGAACTCCGGTGCTGAAATGCCCTTTGACGAAGGACTATGCCTATTTCAGGGCCGCCATGGAAGATTTGAGTGTGAACAGCGTCTCCCGGGGAGGAACCAATCTGGGAGACGCCATCAGAGTTGTATTGGATGATCTTTTTGATCCCGACGACCGTTCGGCCATGGATATCATACTGATTACCGACGGAGAGGATCAGGACAGTTTCCCTCTGGAGTCAGCGAGTCGTGCCGGCCGGGAGGGAATCAGAGTGGTGACTGTCGGTCTCGGCGATGACAGCGAGGGAGCTCCCCTTCCCGGAGCAGAGGGCCAGGAGGTGATGACCTATGAGGACAAGGCCGTCCTGTCCCGGGCAGACATGAAAACCCTCAAGGCCATGGCGGAAGCCACGGAAGGAGGCTGGTCTGTGGCTGTCAGAGAAGGACGAATCCCACTGGAACGCATCATAGGACGGATTAATGGCAGCGGAGAGCAGCGTTCGACAGGGAAGGGCGAGCGCTATGAATATGATGAGCATTACCGATGGTTTCTTATCCCTTCTCTTCTCCTCTTTTGTGCCGCCCTGCTGGCAGAAAGCGGCTTTCTGAAAAGGAGACGCCGATGACTGGGGCTCTGAGAACAGCGGCAGCAGCCTTTCTATTGCTGACCTTGATTCCTCTGTATGCGGAAACAAGCACAGCGGCAGACCCCTCCGCTATGAGTGCCCGGGAGCTTTACGGTGAAGGTCTCTACAGAGAGGCTGCCGAGCGCTATCTGCTTGAGGGGGGAAGGAACGCTCTTTACAACAGCGCCAGATGCTGGCATGAAGACTACATCAAGGGCGGTGAGATAAGCTCTCTGGATCTTGCAGTAGAAGGATATTACCGGGTTCTTGATATGGATCCATTCCGTGCTGAGGCCCTGAGAAATCTTGAGCTTGCCAGGGCTGAACAGGAGAAAAATCAGAGCAATAGGGAGCAGAAGAATGAACGCAGTTCTGAAAACTCCCGGGCGGGAGAAGATCAGCAGACATCTGCCGCCGATCAGCTGAAACAGATGGCCGACCGGCAGCAGGAGCTTGCAGACAACTCTGCTGACAAGGATGGCAAAAGCCGCCACAGCGATGATCAGGATCTGCAGAAAGATCTGCAGGATCAGACGCATGACGCCGCACAGCAGAGCCGCAGTGCTGTACAGGAGGCTCTTCAGGAGGCTGTCAGCGAACAGCAGAAAGCCCTGGAGGCCATGGAGAGGGGTGAAGATGGCACAGAGTTTCAGCAGAAGGCCGCCGATGCCCTCCGCAGAGCTTCCGCCATGGCCTCTGAAGAGGAGTCTGTCAGGCAGAACCGTGAGGACGGTGAGAGCGGAGAGTCCGCCATGGAAAATCGTGAAGCTTCGGAGGGGCTTCCCGATGACCTGCAGTCCCTGCTCAACGCGGAACAGGATCGCAGAAATAAAGAAGAGAGCCCTGATGACAGGATCATAGTGGAGAAAAACTGGTGAAACGTATCGTACTGACAATAGCCCTTTGTTTTGCGGGTCTGCTGTCTGCAGGAGCCGCTGAGCTCAAGTTCTATCTGGAAAGCTCCGAAGGATATCCGGGAATGCCCCTGCAGCTCGTTATGAATGCCGTTGACAGCCGAGCTGTGAAACGTCCCGTGCTGCCGGAGATCACCGGATTGAGCTTCAGCGAGGCCGGACAGTCCCAATATACGAGGAGCAGTTTTGGTGGAAGCCGCACAGTGACTACAGAGTACCGCTGGCTTGTTACTCCTGCAGCCCCTGGTCGTTTTACAATACCGGCGATAAAGATTGAGCTGAAGGATGAAGTCATTATGACCGATCCCCTTGTTATCACTGTAAAGGAACCGGAAGCTGTGGAAGGATACCACCTTTTTTTAAGCAGTGATTCACAAACGGTTTTTCCGGGCATGCCCGTCAGACTGACACTGAAGTGGCTCTTCTCTTCCGAGGTGAGCCGACCTGATTTTACTCTTCCCTTTCTGAACCGGGATGATCTGAGCGTGCAGGACCTTCCGGCTCCCTCCAGTTCGAGTTCGGATATCTATCAGTTCGAGGCGGAGGGGCATACCCTTTATGCCAGCCAGTCGGCAGAAATATACGATGGCCGGCAGTATGCCTCTATCAGTATTTCCTGGGACCTGTATCCTGAGAAACCGGGCACTCTTGAACTGGAGCCTGCTTATCTCGCCTTTCAAAGGGTCGTTAAAGATGCATACGGACGGAAAAGCTATGCCCCTGCCGTGATCCCCTCCAATCCCCTGGCACTGAGAGTCAAAGACCTGCCTGCCGTGCTTACCGATTTTCCGGGAGGAGTGCTGATTGCCCGGGATACGCTGAGTGTTGAAGCCTCCCTGGATCAGCAGAGAGTCTACCCGGGTGATCCTCTTCAGCTGTCTCTCCGGATCACGGGGCTGGTTAATCCCGGTCTCAGCTCTTTCAGAGGAGTTGACGGTCTGGGAGGAACTGTCTTCCGCACGGAAGGAGGAAGCCTTCACAGTTCGGTAGAGGGGAAGGACAGGATTGTAAGCCAGAAGATCCGTATGCTGCAATCAGGAATGACCGAATTCCCGGCTCTTGATTTCCCCTATTTCAATATGAAGACGGAAAGGGTGGAAACGGCTGTAAGCAATTCAGTAGCTCTGGAAGTGCTGGAACTTGATGAATCAGATCTGAATCCTGTGAAGGATCAGGCCTTTTTTCAGGAGGAGGAGCTGACGGAGAACGGTTCGGTGATGCTGAAAGGGAATCACAGGGTGTCTCGTATCGATCTTCCCTCCGGATTGTTTCGGGGGCGTTGGATTTTCTTCTTCGCTGCTTTACTGCTGATCATGCTCTCTCATCTCCCTCGCATTTCCGGTGGAAATCTGATTTTCCGCAAGGCCTTTGGGAGAGGAGAGTTCAGTGAGTTCAAAAAAGCCGTCAGAGAGCTCTCTTCCCGAGGCGGGAATGAGCACAGCATCCTCGTCAGAATTCATTATAGCGGCAGGCGCTGGCTGGAGAGTTTTTCCTCCCCCCCTGTGCAGGGAACTCCGGCGGTGAGAGAGGACAAAGAGCCGGATCTTCTCTCCGAGTTCCGTCGAGATTTGGATGTTCTTGAACAGGGGCTCTGGGATCCGGACAATCCCGTCTCTGAAGAAATGAAGGAGAGGCTCCTGAAGTGGCCCGCCAGAATGACAAACACAAAGAGAAGGAGACGGGCATGAAGATCAATAGGGTCGTTTTATTATGGCTTCTCTTCCTCCCGTCTCTTTTCTGCACTGCTCAGGAGACAGAAAACAAGTCCGGGAATCTACTATTCCGCCAGGCTCTCAGTGCGGATATACCTTTTGACAAAGCTCTGGAACAGTGGGCGGATGATATCCGGGACAGGACAGCCGCTCCGGCGTCTCTTTACTACAATATGGCCAATGCTCTGGCTCTGGACGGAAAAGAGAATGAAGCCCTGGTTCTATACAGCCGCGCCCTGAGTCTGAAACCCGGAAGCAGTGACATCAGGCAAAACCGGAATCTCCTTCTGAGAGCCAAAGAGCTTGATGAACCCCGCTGGAACGCTTTTGAGGGGATTCTGTGGTTTCCCTTGTGGCTTGCCGGATACTGGGGAGTCTGGGGGATACTGGCCATTGCCGTACTGGCAGCTCTGTCCTACTGTGTTATTACCTTCTTCGGGAAGAAAATTCCCTCGATTCCGGTGACTTTAGCTTTTCTTATCTTCCTTCTCTATGGGGGCGCTGTTCTGGGAAGCTGGGAAATCCATATATCCGGTTTAGGCGTTGTAAGAGATGATGAGACTCCTCTATACAGGGGTGACAGCCCTCTTTATCCCTCATCGGAGAACCTGTCTGGAGGTGAAGAGGTCAGGATTCTGGAAGAAAGAGACGGATGGGTTCTTATCCGCAGCATTTCAGGGAAAGAGCAGGGCTGGTGCGAAGGCTTTTCAGTGTTAAGGGCGGAGGATGTTATCGCCTCCTATTGATTTATCAGTTTATATGAAATATCATATATATGTTTGTGTGTAAGAATTAATGACTATAAGAGATCAAGGAGCAGAGAATGAAACAAAATGTCGCCATACTGGGAGCCAGTCAGAAACCGGAGCGTTATTCATATAAAGCCCTTATGATGCTGAACGAGCACGATCACAAGGTCTTTCCTGTTCATCCCGCACTGGAAAAGATTGAAGGACATAAGGTATACGGCTCTCTTGGGGAGATCAGTGAAAAGATCGATACCCTTACTGTTTATGTCAGTCCCAAATGGATTAAAGATACCATCCCCGCCATCATCAAGCTTAAGCCCGGTCGGGTGATTTTAAACCCCGGGACAGAATCGGAAGAGCTCAAGGCAGCTCTCACAGAGGCAGGCATTCCCTATCTGGAAGCCTGCACACTGGTTCTTTTAAGAACAGGTCAGTTCTCCTGACCCCTTAGTATCTACCTGTCAGGCAGTCCTGATAGAGCCTCCTCTATCAGGTTCTGATTCAGGACTTCAGGAAGGATCCTGGGCTCCTCTCCCGGCAGGTAGAGCAGGTAGAGGGGAACTCCCGCCCTGTCGAAACTGTAGATCCACTCCATGGCTTCCGGATTGCTGACCGTCAGATCAGCTTTCATTTTGCGAACTCCTTTTCTTTCAAACAGATTCCTGACGGCCTCCTTGTTGAGTACGGTTTTCTCATTTACTTTACAGCTGGTACACCATTCGGCTGAGAACGCCAGGAAAAGAGGCTGTTCAAGTCCGGCTTTAATCTCTTCGGGATCAAAACTTTCCCAGTCTCCTTTTGAGATACGGAAAGATTGGTTTGTGTCAAAATCAAGAAGAAATACTGCCGACAGGATAATCATAAGCACAGGAAAGATACGGAAAAAACGTCTCCATACCTTTTTACGGCTGCTGCGGCTGCTCCATCCCCAGATCCAGGCGGCAAGAGAGAGGACGAGGAGAAACCAGAGCATCGATGAAAACCCTTCTCCAATCTGTTTTATCAGGGTGCCGCTCAGATAAACCACGGTTCCCATCAGCAGGAAGGCCATGAACTCTCTGAAGCGGTCCATCCACTTGCCGGGTTTGGGCAGGAGTTTGAAGAATTCCGGAAAGAATCCCAGAAGCAGGAAGGGCAGAGAAAGACCAAGGCCTGTTAGTGTCATAATCAGAAAGATGACCATCGCAGACTGGGAGAAGGCGAATCCCATGGCACTGCCAAGAAAGGGAGCCGTACAGGGCGTGGCCACGAACACGGCGAAGACTCCGGTAAAGAAGGAGCCCGCATAGCCCTTGCGCCTGGAGAGCTGATCAGCCTTATTCATCCCTGAAGAGGGGGGGATCAGGATAAAAACTTCGAAGAGGGAGAGGGCGAAAAGGTAGATAATCCCTATCAATAGAGCCAGAAAAAGGGGACTTTGGAACTGAAATCCCCATCCCAGCAAACGGCCTGAGTTCTGCAGGATAACGATCACCAGGGACAGGATCCAGAAGGAGGCGAGTATTCCCCCCGTATAGGACAGGCCGTGGCGTATCAAAACAGGTCTTTTCTCTCCGCTCTGACCGATCAGATTCATGGCTTTTACAGAAAGAAGGGGGAGTACACAGGGCATCAGATTCAGAAGAAATCCTCCCACAAGGGCCATAAGCAGGAATATCCATAAGGAAGACCCGTCCTGCCTGACGGGAGAGCCTGAAATATTCAGTGTGAAGGACAGTTCCTCTGACGATGGAAAGTAACAGGTCCCCTCCTCATCGCAGAGCTGATAGTTCAGGTCTACCGTCCCCTCCAGTATCCCTTCCGTCAGGGTCTCTGAGATCCTCATCTCCATCCTGAGAGCGGCACTGTCGTAATATTGAATCAGTCCGGCATCGTCAGGAGTGCCTTCGGGGTAGAGGGTGGAGCCGAATATGAGATTCCTGTTCTCCCTGCCTTTTATGTTGAAATTGACATCATCATGGGTTTGATGATACCCCTCGGGGAACAGAACCTCCACTGTGAGTAAGGCTGTCTCTCCGGGACGATAGCTCTCCTTGTCCAGGAAAACCGATAACTCCGGAGCAGGGGGGCCCTGTATGCCGGGAAGTGAAATCTGAGCCGGAAGTAGAGCGGCTGCCATCAGAAATATCAGACCTGTAATGTATACTGTTTTATTCATATATATGAATATAATTAAGTATGATTGAGAAATCAATATTGACCGATGCGAATAAGGCTGTTACATTAGCTCTATATTATTGAATGAGAAGGTATTAAAGAAAAAATGGCTGAAGAACTGTCGTACATACTTATCACGCCTTATACGATTGCCAAATCCAGAACCGGAGGCGTTCTTTCCCGTCTCCTTTCAAGAATCGATCTTGAATTAATTGGAGCTCAGATTTTTGCTCCCACCCAGGAACTTGCCGAGGCTTACGCATCCTCACTCCATAAACAGGCTCAGGAAACCAATTCCGTAAGCCCCAGACTTTTGAGTGATTTTGTCATGAAGACATTTGCACCCTCGGAAGGAAGAAGACACAGAGTCATGATGCTTCTTTTCAAGGGAGAGGATGCCTGCCTGAAGCTGTCGGATATTGCCGGCGCCCTGTACCCGGAGAACCGCAGCCTGGAATCTGTCACGGGTGAAACCATTCGCGATACCTATGCGGATTTCGTACTGGATGCAGACGGAAAGGTGGTTTATTTTGAACCTGCCGTCATGACGCCTCGCGCTCAGTCTACAGCCATTGAGAACATGAAGATTTTTGCTCCTTTTATAGAGAATGAAGCCAATATCGTTGAAAATGTAGTCTACCCCGCAAAAACAAAGGTGGAGAGGACGCTTGTCATTATCAAGCCTGACAACTGGAAGTTTGCCAGCTCAAGACCCGGTACGATCATTGACATGTTCAGTCGTACGGGACTGCGTCTGATCGGCTGTAAAAAGTATCAGATGAGCATTGAAGAGGCGCTGGAGTTCTACGGGCCCGTAAAGGAGGCCCTTATTGGAAAGCTGGGGCCCATGTTCGGAATGAGAGCCAAGTCGGTTTTGGAGAAGGAATTCAGCCTTCCCCTTTCCGAAGATCTGGATAAGGTTCTGCAAAATAGCTTCGGTGTCGAATATGCCACCGATCAGTTCTATAAGATCATAGAATTTATGTCCGGAACCAGACCGGATAAGTGTCCTGAAGAGCAGTGGGCCAGCCCCGGAAAGGTTAAGTGTATGGTGCTGATCTACGAAGGAGAAAATGCTGTAGAGAAGATTCGGGATGTTCTGGGCCCTACCGATCCTACCAAGGCCCCCGGAGGAACAGTACGGCGAGAGTTCGGTCATGATGTTATGGTCAATACAGCCCATGCCTCCGACTCTCCCGAAAACGCCAAACGAGAGATGAAGATCGTCAAGATACAGAAAAACAGCTGCGGCAGAATCATGAGAGAGTTCCTGGAGCAGCTGTAATTCCGCCTCCCGCTCTCAAGAACCCATATCATTAACGGAACCAAAAAAAGGCTGAATCCAGGCAATTGCTGTGGATTCAGCCTTTTTTTTACGGCATCGGCTTTAGCTTAACAAGCTCTATGTCCCTGATGCAGAAGGTTAAAACATCTCTTTAGGCCAGAAAAGCGTCATGAAGAGCCTGGATGGTCTGATCGCAATTCTTCTGGGGGACGACCAGGGAAAGATTGATATCCGAAGAACCGAGTGAAATCATCCTGACAGGTGTATCCTCAAGCAGTCCGAAAACACGGGAAATAAAGCGTGAGTCTTTCCATAGATCCTGACCGACAAGGCATATAATACTGGAATCATGATCAACGGATGTGGTGGAGAACACATTCAGTTCTTCCAAGATACTATCCAGATTCTCTCTGTTTTCGATGGTGATGGAAACAGAGACTTCCGAAGTGGAGATCAGATCAACAGGAGTTTTATATTTTTCGAAAATACCGAAAATCCGGCTCAGAAAACCGTAGGCATTGAGCATCTTGGTAGAGCTGATATTGATAAGGGTTATACCTTTCTTGAATGCAATGGCTTTGAGACCCGTACCATGCATGCTGTGCTCTATGGTCGTGCCTTTGTGTCCGGGTTCTCCTGTATTCTTGACAAGTACGGGTATCCGGTCCTTGACGGCGGGCTGTATGGTCGCCGGATGAACGACCTTGGCACCGAAGTAGGCCAGTTCTCCCGCTTCTCTGTAACTGATGGATTCAATGGTTTTCACACCTTGTACCGCACGGGGATCGGAACTCATGATACCGTTCACGTCGGTCCAGATCTGGATTTCCTCGGCCCCCAGTGCGGCTCCAATAATGGCTGCAGAGTAGTCGCTTCCGCCGCGTCCGAGGGTGGTTGTGACGCCGCTCTCGGTAGAAGCTATAAAACCCTGGGCAACAAAAAGTTTACCCTTTTCAGGTTTGATCATCAATTGAATCGCTTTTTCCGTCCTGTCCATAAGAGGGGCTGCCGAGTTGAAATTCTCGTCGGTAATCATAAATTTCCGGGAGTCCAGCAGCTCGGCATCAATTCCTCTTTCCAGGGCTCTTCGGGTGATGATGATAGTGGAAAGGCGTTCTCCAAAGGAGAGAAGGGCATCCCGGCTTCGAGCCGAGCACTCTCTTAAAAGGGAAAGCCCCTTCAGAAAGGCAATGAACTCGGTGAACAGCTCATTGAGACTTTCCTCGCAGCGCTTCAGGTTCTCTCCGCTTAAAAAGGAGTAGGCCGCTTGAAGATGGATCTGTTTAAGGGCTTCAAAATCAGGAACAGACTCTTCAAGACGCCCTGATTCGGCCAGATCTATAAGAGCAAGTATTTTATCGGTTGTTTTTCCCATAGCGGAAGAGACAAGGACGGGTGCCCTGTCCAGCTGAGATTCGGCAATATCAAGTGCCTTGTCAATCCAAATGTGATCCTGAACCGAAGTCCCTCCGAATTTCATTACAACCATAGTTAAACCTGTCCTTTAACTGTATAAATTTACATATTTTGAGAAAAAATATACATTTAAAGCGGCTTTGTCAATGTCAAATAGTTCATGTTAACACTGCTGATATGGGCCAATCCCTTATGGGGAACTGTAAAGTTCAGAATTATCAGTAAAATGCACACCCTTGCTGTCAGTTTCTGATAGAATACATCTGATGTCTGCAAGCAGCAGGCATTTTAAAGAGAATCTGTCTAACAGTTTGAGTGAAAGGATCAAACGACTATGAGCTCAAAGAGTAATATATCTCCCTTTTTATTATCGCTGTATATAATCAAACTCATCGCCGGTTTATTTCTCTTTCTCAACTATCCTCTGCTGGGAAAACTGATCGTACAGATCTGGTTCATGCTGATTTCAATGACAATTTATATTTTTATTCGGCACACAGATCAGTATAACAGGAATAATCTATTGGTGTTTCTGACCTTCTCGATGCTCGGGACTTCCATACTGATCCTTCTGTCCATCCTCTCCTTCGATATTTTCAATATTGGGCTCTTTGAGAAAAAATGGGAGGAACAGTATCTTGCTGCCGCCGCTTTTTGTCTCTCCTTTACAGTCTTTCTGGGTCTGATATTCAATAAAAACCGTATCCCTCTGAGAATTGCGCGCCCCATTTTTATGACTATCCCCCTCATTCCCATCGTTCTTGTTTCCACGGGGTATTTTCCCGAAGCCTCCTTTCCTGAAGGCCCTCTTCAAGGCGGTTCTCTTTTCTATCTGGCTCTGTATTTTATTTCAGCTCTTATGCTCTTTGTCTCGTTTCTTCTGTATTCCAGATACAGATTGCATGATAATCAGGCTATGTTTTCTCAAATACGATATGCAGCTGTTTTGAAGGCCGTTGTCTTTCTCATACACTTTCCGACGGCCATGTACGGAAATATATGGCTGGCGATCACTCTTTTTCTCGATGCCGCTGCCAGTTATAAGATGTTTAAGGGTGTCGTTCTTGAGGGAATTGTTTCTCCTCTTAAAAAGCTTGAAGCGACGGAGATGCGCCTTCGCCGTGAGCAGATTTTCTACAAAGAGACTCTTTCGGGGGTAAAGGACGGAATATTTACCTACTATGCTGACCGAAATGAACTGTTCGTCTCCCATGTCTGGGAAGAGATAACAGGACACAAAGCTGTGAAACATATCATTCCCTTTGAAGAGCTGCGTGATCTTGTAAGTTCTGATGACTTCGTTCGTTTTGCGACTGCCATGAAGCAGGCCATGGTCTCCGATGCCAACGTTCAGGAAGAGCTTGAGCTGAGGCACCGTGACGGTCATCATATCTGGGTTCTTATCAGAGGAAGAAAGGGACGGAATCCCGATGACAAACCCTGTTTCATCGGAATAATGACGGACATCAGTGAAAGCAAGAAGATTGAGAAAGAGCTGATCAGGGCCAAAGAAAAGGCAGAGGAGAGTGACCGGCTTAAGACAAGCTTCCTTGCCAATATCTCCCATGAGATTCGCACCCCTTTGAATGTCATTCTGGGATTCTCCGGTCTTCTGTTGAAGGATCTTCCTGAAAACGAGCTCAGCCGGGAAAAACAGAACTATCTGCAGCTGATTCGGCAGAGTTCAAATCAGTTGATCTCTATAATCTCCGATATCATTGAGATCTCCCGCATCCAAAATGAGGCGATTACTCTGAAGACCCAGAATATCCCCCTGGAAGACCTGTTCGGGAATCTCAAAACGGTTTACCGTAAGCTGATGGATGACAGGGGAAAGAAAGAGATCCGTCTTATATCGTCTATTCCTGATGGTATAGAATCGGGAATCTCCATTGATACCGACATAGAACGCTTTCATCAGATCTGGCAGAATCTGCTGAACAACGCCATGAAATTTATCGAATACGGTCAGATCTCATTCGGCATCTGCTCAGTGAACAGAGAAAGCAACAGCATCACCTTCTTTGTGGAGGATACGGGGCCCGGTATCGGTCGTGGCAAGGATAAGCTGATCTTCGAACGTTTTCGACAGGGAGAAGAAGGCTTCGGCAGACGTTACGGCGGCAGCGGACTCGGGCTGACCATAACCCGTGAACTGCTGGAGCTTATGGGCGGCCATATTGCCCTGGACAGAAGCTATACTCAGGGCGCCCGTTTCAAATTTACCCTGCCGGTGAAACCCCATGACTGATCCTACCGGCCGTTTCCTTGAGTCTGTAAGGACGAAGATGCTCGACGATATGGAAGAATGCGGAGGCTCTGAAGTCCTCTGGGTCGCCAAAATCGATGAAGCCAGGATCGTCGTTTCGATTGAAACCGTTGCCCGGGGGCATGATTCAGCCGTACCCGCCGTCATGCCTCATATGGAAAAGGGGGATGTGGTTATTCATAATCATCCTTCTGGAATCCTGAAGCCCAGTGAAGCGGATCTTGTACAGGCTTCGCAGCTGGGAAATCAGGGCATTGGCTTTTATATTGTGAATAACAGGGTCGATGCGGTCTATGTGGTTGTAGAACCTGTTTTCCGGAAGCCGGAGAGCCTGTTGGACAAAGAGGCGCTGGCATCCATCCTGCAGCCCGGCGGAACCCTTTCTCAGCGGGATGAATTCTACGAGGAGAGGCCCAGTCAGGTCGATCTGCTGAAAACCATAACCCATGGCTTCAACGAGGAACAGATTGTTGTCGCCGAGGCGGGTACGGGAGTGGGAAAGTCTTTTTCCTATCTTATTCCCTCTTTGAAGTGGGCTTCTGAAAACGAACAGCGGGTTGTGATCTCTACGGCCACCATAAACCTTCAGCAACAGATCATGGAAAAGGATCTTCCCATGGCCCAGGAACTGTGTGCGACCAATGTCCAGGCCGTCCTTGTAAAGGGACGGAGGAACTATCTGTGTCTGAGCCGTCTGGCTGAGGCCCTGGAGGAGAACTCGCTGTTTCGAGAAAAGGACGATGTCCTTCTTCAAATAAAAGAGTGGGGAGAGAGTTCCCGGGAGGGCTCTGTATCAGAACTTCCATTTATGCCATCCGATGAACTCTGGTCACGGGTCTGCAGTGATGGGGATGCCTGTTTTGGAGCAAAATGCCGTCATTTTGAACGATGCTTTGTAATGAAATCCAGAAGAGAAGCGGCCTCCGCCGGTATCCTTGTGGTCAACCACCATCTCTTTTTCGCTGATATGTCTCTCAGGATCTCGGGAATGGGATTTGAAGGAACGGCCCTCTTGCCGCGCTTTCACAAAGTGGTGTTTGACGAGGCCCATAATATTGAGAACAGCGCGACCAGTTATCTGTCGGAAGAGTACAACAGACTTCAGCTCTTCCGGTACCTTCAGAGGCTCTATTCTCAAAAAAAAGGTCGTTCCACAGGCCTGCTTGTCAGGCTTGAAGATATCGGGGAGGCCCCGGAAGGCGTTCTTTTTCAGGAACTGCTCCGGGATCTCAGATCCCAGGCGGAGATCCTGGATGCTCTGGCCTTTGACTTTTTTCCGGAAGGGAATTCGGTCAGGCTTGAGGATAACAGCCATCCCGACTACATCAGGAAAATCAGGGAGCCTCTGATGCTGATGCGAGAGAAGCTGGGACAACTGATCGCTTATCTGAATAAATGGTACGACCTCTTGGAAGAAACGGATAGAGAACATATGGTGGTCCTTGAGTTCAAGATGGTCTTGAACCGGCTTAACCAGTACTCCGTCTTTATGAACAAGTTCAGTCAGTTTGACAGGGATGAGGAGGATGCCGTTTTCTGGCTGGAGAAAAAGGTCCGGGGAGGGAAATCCTATGTCCGTTTCCTTATTACTCCTCTGGAGATTGCCGGCACTTTGCGTTCGGGAATCTATGACTGCTACAGCAGCATCGTATTTACATCGGCCACCTTGACCATGGATAATGATTTCCGTTTCTGGCAGAGACGGATGGGCCTTGAGTTTCAGAGTGATGAAAGGCTTGTGTCCCGCCAGTTCGTATCTCCTTTCGATTACGGCTCACGTGTGCTTCTGGGGCTTCCTGACGATCTTCCCGATCCAACGGATTCCCTGTATCGGAACAAGCTCAGAAACGGTATAAAACTTCTTCTGGAAAGTAGCGAGGGGAGAGCCCTGGTTCTCTTTACCTCATATGAACTGCTTCAATACTGCTATGATTCCATACTCTCGGACTGGTCTCTTCCGGAGGTGACTTTGATAAGACAGGGGACAGAGGACAGAGCCCGGCTGCTGAAGCACTTCAGTGAAGACGAACAGAGCGTTCTTTTTGCTACCGACTCTTTTTGGGAGGGCGTGGATACGCCCGGAGAATCGCTGAGACTTGTTATCATCTGCAAGCTCCCTTTCCGGGTTCCAACTGATCCTGTTTATCAGGCACGTCTTGAAGCGATAGAGAAGAGGGGCGGGAACCCCTTCCGCGAACTCTCTCTGCCTGAATCGGTTATGAAGTTCCGACAGGGATTCGGCCGTTTGATGAGACGAAAGACAGACAGAGGAGCGGTTGTCGTAATGGATGGCAGGATTCTGAGAAAGGGTTATGGTTCGGTCTTTCTCAGATCTCTGCCTCCTTCACTCATCAGCAAAAAGCGATTTTCTTCCGTGCTTGATGATATGGAAAACTTCATCTATGGGTAGAAGAGTCTCTCTGACAATTTTCAGTAGAGGATAGCGTTGAAATAACTTTTGTTTTTCTGATAAAGGGTTTCCAGAACCGACAGTCTTGCAACGGAAATATATCCGTTCCCTCTGGGCAGAAACTGCATCTGGTGAATATAGACGCGGCCGCTCTTCTCATCGTAGGTCCTCTTCACAAGATTGAAGACACCATCGGTGATAAAGACTCGAGAGCCGTTGGCCAGAAGACGCTGATTGTCGGTTGCCAGCATGCTTAAGGTCACAAACAGGGCCGTCGAGTTGATCTGCGAGGCGGCAGGTCGTACTGTTTCGATCGTAAACAGGGCATCCTTATCACTGAACTTGCTGATGGAATACAGAGAATCGCCATCCTTGTTCCAGTTTTCATCCAGGGGAATGGAAATGCCGTCAATCTCAGCCGTCAGGGGCTTGCCCTTTCTAATGGAGTACGAGGGAGAATAAGAGGCTTTGGGAAGGCCGGTGAATTCCATGAATGCCGGGTCCCTTTCATTTCCGGCAACGCCGGATGTAATCAGCTTCAGTTCTCTGTCCTTTCCGATGGATGAGAGCTGAAATACCGGTATCCAGAAAGAGAAATGATACCCTCCCTCCCCGTTGAACTGAGTTTCGGTACCGATGTTCCCCTTGATATTATACCAGGTGTTGGCCCAGTTCAGAATCGTAAGCAAGAGCCGTTTTGCAGCTTCACTGGTGTCCAGTTCTCCCTTTAAAATGAGCATGTCGGGATCGTAGTCAATGATTCCGTCAATCAGGTTGAACTTTACTTTTGCTGCAAAATCATCTCCTGTCACAGGTTCATAACTTCGCATAACAATAGAGTCCTCTCCGACATAACAGACAGAAATATAGAAGGGGTCTCCATAACGGCTGTCCTCGTAAATGGCATAACCGCCTTTTACCCCGGTAAATATCTGATTCTCCTGTGCCGTTAGCAGTGCTGTGCACAAGGTAAATAAAAGTAAGAATATCTTCTTCATGGTGACTCCCGAATCTTTTTAGTATGAGTATAGGATGAGATGTTGATTCCCTTATTTTTCCCGTTTCAACTTTATCCTGTTTTAGGTGGATCAATCAATAAAAAACCTTTTTTCTTTCAAAACAGGTAATCCCTAATAATTTCATCCCCGAATTGTGTTGCCGGGGATACGGCCGGTGGGCTATCATAGAGACTATACTTTTGAATAAATTTACCCTATTGAAATAGAAGGAGACGTGTATATGGCTGATCTTAGTACAACATATATGGGACTGCAGCTTAAAAATCCGTTTATTGTATCCAGCTCGGGGCTGACCGATTCGGTGGAGAAGGTGAAAAAAGCGGCAGAAGCCGGAGCAGGTGCAGTCGTTCTTAAATCACTTTTTGAAGAAGATATTGCAACTGCGGCCAGAAAAGACGGTTCTCTGGATGCCTACAGCATGCATCCCGAGGCCATGGAGTACATCGAACATCTTGGAATGCTCAGTCAGCCGGACAGCTATCTTGAACTGGTTGAAGAGTCTGTTAAGGCTGTGGATATTCCCGTCATTGCCAGCTTGAACTGTTACAGTGATGAATGGTGGCTTGACTATGCCAAGCGAATCGAACAGATGGGAGCTCATGGTCTTGAACTGAATATTGCACTTGTTCCTGTTTCCGTTAAAGATACGCCTGAAAAGCTCGAGAAGCAGATTATCAGCATTGTAAAAAAAGCGGTTGAAGCCGTCAGTATCCCCATTGCCGTTAAAATCGGTTCCAACTTTACATCTCTTCCCGAAATTGTCGATAAGATAAGACAGGCCGGTGCCTCGGCGGTCGTTCTTTTCAACCGGTTTTACAGACCCGATATCGATATCGATACTCTTGAGTTCAAGAAGGGCAACCCTCTCTCAGCCGAAGAGGAGTATGGATCGGTTCTCCGCTGGACAGGTATCCTGTCTGATCTGGAAGAGTGTGATTTTTCCGCATCTACAGGTATTCACTCTGCCGAAACGGCGATCAAGCTGATTATGGCCGGAGCCGACACGGTGCAGTTCTGTTCTCTCCTTTATAAAAAGGGTGTAGGGGAGATCGCCACTGTTATCAAAGAAACACAGGAGTGGATGGAAAAGAAGAACTTTGAAAAAATCTCCGACTTCTACAGTCTTCTCAGTCTCGATGATGATGTGGATCAGAAGTTTTACCAGAGACTCCAGTATCTGAAGGCTTTGAAAGGAATAAAATAGAGTCGCCTGTTTTTCTTTTCTATTTATACCGGTCTGAAAAGACCGGTTCTTTTATATGCTGAAGAGAAGTGTATAGGGAAACAGATAAAGAAAGAATCAGGATATAAAAAAAGGCTGCCGTTTTGCAACGGCAACCTCTTATGCTTCAGCAGAAAGGATTATTCTACAATCGCAATAATATCCTGCATCTTGATAATCAGGTGATCAACATCGTCGATAGAGATAGTGGTACCTGCGTACTTGTCGTACATAACCTTTTCACCGACTTTTACTGTGATCATATCTTTGTCGTCGCCTATGGCTACAACAGTGGCGGTCTGAGTCTTTTCCTGAGCTGTTTCAGGAATGAACAGTCCGGAAGCTGTTTTGGTTTCCGCTTCTACAACTTTCAGCAGAACGCGATCTCCTAAGGGTTTGATTGTCATTATAGTCCTCTCAAAATGATTTTAAGGTTTACTCCTGTTAATATACGGATTCTGTGGGCAGGGGTCAAGAAAAATCAAGGCTGAAAGATATGGGTTTCCCTCTCATTTTTTTATTTGCTCCGTTGACGGTTTATTATTATTTTATATTCATGATTGCTGCGACAAA
This sequence comes from Oceanispirochaeta sp., assembly GCA_963556075.3. Classification (GTDB taxonomy): domain Bacteria; phylum Spirochaetota; class Spirochaetia; order DSM-2461; family DSM-2461; genus Oceanispirochaeta. The sequence continues at coordinate 3,785,757 of CAUVYB020000002.1, forward strand.
CAATCACAATGACTATGGCATGAAAAAACAGACTCTGCCCGGAGAAGATGACCGCCAGGCCTTCACAGCCGTTCAGCTGGAACGCTATCTGAAAAGAAAGCATGCCGGTCGTTTCAATTCTCAGGTTGAACAGGATGTTATACTTGATATCATTTCTGAACGATGGAAGGATATGGAAGCTTCTCTCAAACTGAGTCATATGGACACAGAAGGGAAAATCCGTGCTTTTTACCATATTACTGTTGTATTTCCCTATTTTGTTGCAGAAGATGAAACCGTAATTACAGTGGACTTCAGAAAAAAAACACGTGTAGAGGGCAATGAAGAGTGCTTCTGCGGCAGCGGAAGCCCGATGAGACAGTGTTGTGGGAACCTGACGGCGCTGGAAGATCTCTTATCTGATTCATAATGACTCAAATTGTCCGGTTAAAACGATGATCGGTTCAAAATGACTCAGTAAACCCATCGAATGGTTCTTTACTTATAATCTTATAAAAAGTGAAAAAAATCTGTAAATCATTTAATTGTAAGTAAATAGATTCTTTTTTTGTTTTTTTGTTTACAGTGTTGGCACAGTGCTTGCTTTAATAGATGGCAGGAGGACTATAATGGCCTACACAAGAAAAAATGACGACAGCAATATACTTTCCCTGTATCTGAAAGAGATAAATAAAATTCCCCTTCTTACGAGAGATGAGGAAGATGAAATAGCAAGAAAAGCCGTAAAGGGAGACCAGAGAGCCAAGGACAGACTTGTTCGCGCCAATCTTCGTTTTGTTGTTAATGTTGCAAAAAAATACCAGAACCAGGGGCTTCCTCTTGATGATTTGATCAGTGAAGGCAACATAGGTCTGATCAATGCTATAGAAAAATATGATCCTGACAAAGGCTATCACTTTATTTCCTATGCCGTATGGTGGATCCGACAGGCTATACTCAAAGCCGTTTATGAGAAATCAAGAATGATTCGCCTTCCCCTTAACCGGGCTAATGAGCTTATTCAGATTGAAAAGGTTAGAAAGGAGCTCACAAAAGTTAATGGAGAAGATCCGGACGTTGAAGAAATCGCCTTCCATACGGGAGTATCGGAACAGGATGTCAAGAAGCTTATGAATATATCCAGAGACCTTGTCTCTCTTGAATCCCCCTCCAATGGGGAAGACAGTGTTCTGAGGGATTTTATTGAGGATGATCAGTATAAGGCTCCCGATCAGATGGTGATGGAACAGCTCCTTTCTGATGATATCAATTCCGTACTGGATACGCTTACCGCCAAGGAGGCTGAGATCCTCGAGCGTCGTTACGGTCTGAACGGTAAAAAGCCCCTTTCTCTGAAGGAAATCGGTGATCGTTTCGGTTTGACTAAGGAAAGGATTCGCCAGATAGAAAAAAAGGCGATCGGCAGATTGCAGCACCCTTCCAGAACACAGTATCTGGAGGCATACGTAGCCTGATCTATACGTATGAATAGTGTTACAAAATGTAACACTATTCATACGTTATGTATTATCTGAGCTATTTGTAATCAAATACAACACATATGTATAGTTCAGCACTTATCTTTCACTCATATTTCCTTGACAGCTGAAGAAAGCGGTCTTACTCTGTTTTTAACTATTGAGTCAAAATTAATGAAACTATCAATGAAAAGAGGAAAGAATGAGTAAGGATAAGTTTGTCTATTTTTTTGGAGGCGGTTCAGCAGAGGGTAAGGCTGAAATGAAGGAAACCCTTGGAGGAAAGGGAGCCAACCTTGCTGAAATGACCAACCTGGGAATCCCCGTGCCTCCCGGATTTACGATCTCAACAGATGTTTGCGAGATCTACTATGACAACAACAAGACCTATCCCGACTATATTGTAAAAGCCGTAGAAGAAAACCTGAAAAAGCTGGAAGCCCAGATGAAGATGAAACTCGGAGATCCCAAGGATCCTCTTCTTGTTTCCGTTCGTTCCGGTGCTGCCGTTTCCATGCCCGGTATGATGGACACCGTCCTTAATCTGGGATTGAACGAGAAGGCTGTCGCCGGTCTCGCCGAGCGTTCCGGAAATGAACGTTTTGCCTGGGATGCCTACAGACGTTTTATCCAGATGTTCGGTGATGTTGTTAAGGGAGTTCCTCATTCTTCTTTTGAGGGTGCCCTGGACTCTGTCAAGCAGGAAAAGGGTGTTGAAAACGACAATGATCTTGATGCGGAAGATCTTAAGAAAGTTGTCTCCCGCTACCTGGCTGTTTATAAAGATTCCGTGAAAGAGCCCTTTCCTCAGGATCCCAAGGTTCAGCTCTGGGCTGCCATCGATGCCGTATTCGGTTCCTGGAAAAACGAAAGAGCCGACAAGTACAGAGAGATCAACAAAATCGAGGGCCTGAAAGGAACGGCTGTTAATGTACAGTCTATGGTATTCGGTAACTTCGGAGACACCTCCGGAACGGGTGTCTGTTTCTCCAGAGACCCTTCCACCGGTGAAAACTACTTCTACGGTGAGTATCTTATGAACGCTCAGGGGGAGGATGTTGTTGCCGGTATCCGCACCCCCCATAAACTGCAAACCCTGAAAGAGGCCAGTCCCGGTGTATACGCTCAGCTTGTAGAGATCAAGGACAGACTGGAAGCTCACTATACCGATATGCAGGACATGGAGTTCACCATCCAGGATGGAAAGCTCTTTTTGCTGCAGACCCGTGTGGGAAAAAGAACCGGACAGGCCGCCGTCCAGATCGCTGTTGATCTGGTAAAAGAGAAGATGATCAATAAGGAAGAGGCGATTATGCGTGTGGCTCCCGCACAGCTTGACCAGCTTCTCCACCCCATGATCGACCCCAAGGTTAAACAGGAAATGGATCCCATCGCCAAAGGCCTGGAAGCCTCTCCCGGTGCCGCCTGCGGTAAAATTGTATTCACAGCAGAAGAAGCGGAAGCCTGGTTCCTCAAGGGAGAACAGGTTATCCTGGTCAGAAAAGAGACGTCTCCCGAAGATATCGGAGGTATGAACGTTGCTCAGGGTATCCTGACCTCTACCGGAGGAATGACTAGCCATGCCGCCGTTGTCGCTCGAGGAATGGGGACTCCCTGTGTTGCCGGTTGTAAAGAACTGATAATCAATGAAGAAATGAAAACCATGACCGTAGGAGAGAAGGTGTTCAAGGAAGGCAACTGGTGTTCTCTGGACGGAACCGACGGCCTTGTTTACGAAGGACAGGTCGACCTGGTTCAGCCCGAGCTGTCAGGAAACCTGAACGAGTTTCTTTTCTGGACCGATGTCGTCAGAAAGTCCGCCAAGAGAGAGGGGGTCGCCGACGGATTCGGAATCCGGACCAATGCCGATCTGCCCAAAGACGCCGAGAAGGGAAGAGAATTCGGAGCAGAAGGAATAGGTCTCTGCCGAACCGAGCACATGTTTTTCGACGAGGATAAGCTCAAGTCTTTCAGAATCATGATCGTGGCCGACAGCAAGAAGAGAAGAATGGAGTCCCTGGAGGAGATCATGAAGCTTCAGGTTGCCGACTTCGAAGGTATCTTCCGTGCCATGGACGGACTGCCCGTTAATGTTCGTCTCCTGGACCCCCCCCTCCATGAGTTTGTCCCCCGTTCCAAGAGGGACATCAATGAGCTGGCCGACATCATCGGTATCAGCAAGGAAGACCTGCAGGTTCGTCTGAACTCCCTGGAAGAGCAGAATCCCATGCTGGGACACAGAGGATGCCGTCTGGGTGTGACCTATCCCGAAATCTACGATGCACAGGTCGAGGCCATCGCCCGTGCCGCCGTAAATGTTCAGAAAGAGGGTATCAAGGTTCTTCCCGAAATCATGATTCCCCTGGTAGGAACCTACAAAGAGCTTAAACCCCTGCGTGAGAACGCAGAAGCCGTCATTAAGCGCGTATTCGAAGAAACCGGTGTGACCGTCGAGTATCAGATTGGAACCATGATCGAGATCCCCCGGGCTGCTCTGACAGCCGAGGATATCGCCAAGCATGCCGATTACTTCTCCTTCGGTACCAACGACCTGACCCAGATGACCTTCGGTTATTCTCGAGACGACGTGGGAACCTTCGTTCCCGAGTACGTGAACAAGAAGATCCTCAAGGCCGACCCCTTTCAGACTCTGGACCAGCACGGAGTGGGACAGCTAGTTGAACTCGGTGTTCAGAGGGGACGGAGTACCAAGGGTGATCTAAAGACCAGTATCTGCGGTGAGCACGGAGGAGATCCCGATTCCATCGATTTCTGCTATAGAGCCGGGCTCAATGTTGTTTCCTGTTCCCCCTTCCGCGTACCCGTAGCCAGGCTGGCAGCCGCTCAGGCGGTCATAAGAAATAAGTAATTTTAAAGGCAATAAAATTGTCAATTTTATTCCTTTAAAGCATATTTGTGTTTGGGAAGCCCCTGTGTTACAGGGGCTTCTCTTATTAATGGATGAAGTCATTCTCTACCAGCTGATGATGCCCTGTATAGCTATGATCCGGGACAAGCCTTCTCCCGGCGGCCTGCAGTGGATGGAAAACCCGATCTTTTAATCCTCAGGTTATTGAGTAATTGCTTGCGGTATCGTAGTATAGCATGGATATACGCGGCGGTATGGGCCTCCGCTTTTATTTTGTTAAGCAAACCACTGTTAGAACAGGAGATATGCCTTGATTACAGCAAGCAATATAACCCTGTCTTTCGGACAGAGAGTTCTGTTCAAAGACGTCAATATCAAATTTACCCCCGGCAACTGTTACGGTCTTATCGGTGCCAACGGTTCGGGAAAGTCAACCTTTCTCAAGATCCTCTCCGGAGAGATTGAGCAGGATTCAGGGGACGTTATCATTCCTCCCGGAATGAGACTGGCCGTTCTGGCCCAGGATCACTTTGCTTTTGATGAGTATACCGTTCTGAATACGGTAATCATGGGCCATAAGAAACTTTATGAAGTCATGACAGAAAAGGATGCCATCTATATGAAGGAGGACTTTTCCGATGAGGACGGCATCAGGGCCTCTGAACTGGAAGCGGAGTTTGCAGAACTTAACGGCTGGGAGGCTGAAAGTGAAGCGGCCACACTGCTGGCGGGACTTGGCGTTCCCGAAGATCTGCAGGATAAAAAGATGGCTGATGTGGACGATACCTTCAAGGTTCGTATCCTCCTGGCCCAGGCCATCTTCGGTAATCCCGATATCCTGCTTTTGGATGAGCCTACCAACCATTTGGATATTGAGTCCATCAGATGGCTGGAAAACTTCCTCTATGGTTTCCAGAATACCGTAATCGTCGTTTCTCACGACCGACACTTCCTCAACAAGGTCTGTACCCATATTGCCGATATCGATTATAACAAGATCACCGTATTCGTCGGTAACTACATGTTCTGGCAGCAGGCCAGCCAGCTGGCTGCGTCCCAGAGAAAGGATCAGGCCAAGAAGCAGGAGGCCAAGGCGGCCGAGCTGAAGGCTTTTATCCAGAGATTCAGTGCCAATGCAGCCAAGAGCAAGCAGGCTACCAGCCGTAAGAAGGAGCTTGAAAAGCTGGAGCTCAACGCCCTGCCCAAGACCTCCCGCCGCTTCCCCTATGTCGGTTTCGAGCCGGACAGAGAACCGGGAACCATAATCCTTGAAGGGAAGGGGCTGAGCAAGACCATCGACGGTGAGATGCTCTTTGAAAACTGGGACATTACCGTGGACAACGGAGACAAGATCGGTTTCGTGGGCAATGATAACCAGGCCAAGACTGCTTTTATGGAGATAGTCATGGGGAACATGGAGCCCGATGCGGGGAGTTTCAGCTGGGGCGTCACCACAAGTCAGTCCTACTTTCCGAAAGACAATACGGAGTTTTTCAACACGGAAGAAAATATGACGGAATGGCTCCGCAAGTACTCGGAAGAGCAGGATGATGCCTATGTCCGCGGATTTCTGGGGCGTATGCTCTTCTCGGGAGATGAGTCTCTGAAGCAGGTTAAAGTCCTTTCGGGAGGGGAGAAGGTCCGTTGTATGCTCAGCCGTATGATGCTCAGCAAGGCTAACTGTATTGTCCTGGATGACCCCACCGCCCACCTGGATCTGGAATCCATCACCAGTCTTAACGACGGCCTGATCAAATTTCCGGGTGTCGTTATTTTCAGCAGTCATGACCATCAGTTTATCAACACCATCGCCAACAGGATTATCGAGTTCACACCGGGGGGAATCATTGACCGCCGGATGACCTTCGAAGAGTATCTGGACAGCGAGGATGTAAAGGCTCTCCGCGATAAGATGTACGGAGGCAAGCATCAGAGAATGACCATCTGATCCTGCTACACTTCCGGATTATTGGAAAAAGATTGCATTCTAAAGACCAGGAGCCCGTCTTGATACCGGGCTCCTGGTTTATATATCGATAGATAAGATTTTAAATCCTGTGCTGATAATCAGCTGTTTTTCTGTATAAGATCAAATTTCATGGTTTTCAATTCTTTGGACAGTGATATTTTGTATCCGTGAGGATTCAGAAGGCGTGTATAGGACTCATCCATCCGGTCAAGCTCTCTGAGGCACCTGGCCTGTAAATCAGACAAACTTTCTGATTTCATCCTTGTCTTGCCATTCTCCATAACCATGCTTAAAAGGGGTTCTACCGAATCGAAGTCATCCAGAGTGAAGGTTTTGTACTGATACATGGGATGGTAAAATGTAAGAGGACCTTGTTCGGTCATATTCTCGTCATTAAGGGCTATCATATCCCGCAGCATTTTTCCGTTTTCATCGAAGAAGCGATAAACCTGTTTGATCCCGGGCGTAGAAGATTTGGCCGGGTTGTTGGATATCTTCATCACGGGAAGCATTGAATCTCCATGCTCTCTTGCCGCAAGCTTGTAAACCCCTGTTAAAGCAGAGTCTTTGCCACCTGTCACCATTCTTGTTCCTACTCCCCAGGAATCTATGGGAGCACCTTCTGAAAGGAGCTGGGAAATAATAAACTCATCGAGTTCGTTGGACACAACAATGAATGCATCTTCCAGTCCGGCCTTATCCAGACCTTTTCTGACCTCTTTGCTGAGATAGCACAGGTCACCGCTGTCCAGACGAACACCCAGCGGCTTCCCTTTGGCTTTCAGCTCCAGCCCGACAGTGATGGCGTTTTCAAGACCGCTGCCCAATGTGTCGTAGGTATCTATAAGGAGAACCGTATTCTCTGGATAGATCTCGGCATAACGCCTGAAAGCATCCAGTTCGCTGTCAAACGACATGACCCAGGAGTGGGCCATGGTTCCCACAGCAGGAATGCCGTAAAGGGAGGCTCCGAGGGTATTGGACGTTGCTCCGGCCCCGCCGATATAGGCGGCTCTGGACGCGGACATGGCGCCATCGGCTCCCTGAGCACGACGCATACCGAACTCCATGATCTTACCCTTGCGGCTGGACAGATACATGCGGGACGTCTTTGTGGCGATCAGGGTTTGAAAGTTGATCTGATTTAACAGCATGCTTTCAATCACCTGTGCTTCGATAAGGGAAGCCTCTATGCGCATAAGGGGTTCCTGGGGGAAAACAACGCTTCCTTCTTTTACGCTGTATACATCTCCTTTGAAAGAGAACTCTTTGAGATACTCAAGAAAGGATTCCTGAAAGCAGCCGCGTTCCCGAAGGTATTGAATATCTTCATCAGAAAACCGAAAGGATTTCAGCTTATCCAGAAATGTCTCCAGCCCTGCAAAAACAGCGTAGCCCCCTCCGAAGGGTAAAGATCTGAAAAACATATCAAAAACGACTCTGGGATTATGGTTCTGAAGGAAGTATCCCTGGGTCATGGTCAATTCGTAAAAATCGGTAAAAAGAGCTGATTTGTACATTTTTTTCCTCTGTCAGTTAAGAAGTTCGGTACTCTCGATCAGTCTGACTCCGGCCTCTTTCATAATTGAAGCAGACTTTTCTATATTTCCTTCTGGAACATCAACTCCCCGGCTCGCGTCACGGATAACAAAGGTTTCAAAGCCCAATGAGGCCGCATCCATTGCGGAGAAGAAAACACAGTAGTCAGTCGCAAGACCGCAAATAAAGATCTTTTCAAGACCAAGCCCCTTCATATAGCCGTCAAGTCCGGTTGAAGAACGGTGGTCGTTGTCATAAAAGGCCGAATAGGAATCCAGGCCGATCTGTGTTCCTTTGTGAAGGATGATATTGATTTCACTTCGTTTGAGATCCGGATGAAGTTCGGCGCCCCCGGTTTCACGGATACAGTGATCAGGCCATAACACCTGATCGATACCGTCTGTTTTTACCGTTTCGTAAACTGATTTTCCCTTATGGGATGAAGCGAAGGAGACATGCCCTTCGGGATGCCAGTCTCTAGTGGCGGCAACTACGGGAAAAAGCGGGGCCAATGTATTGATGACAGGGACAACCTCATCGCCTTCGGAAACGGCAAGAGCTCCCCCCGGACAAAAATCATTCTGTACGTCGACGATTAGGAGTAAAGCACGGGAAAGGTCAAAGTTCTTCATGGAGCCCATTATACAGTCTGCTGGAAGATTGGGCCATATTGATTGATAAATGTTGGAGAATTATTTAGGAAGTTTCAGGAGTCCTGCAGTCCTGAAACTCATAATGATCCATCCTTAAAAAAAGGCATCCTGAAAGGATGCCCGTGTATTGTTTTTACTCTTCTTCTTTGTAAAAAGGGATATGGAGAGAAAGAACGGCAAATCCTGATGAAAGATCTTCCATCAACACCAGTATGCTGTCAGGCAGTTTCAGTTTCACATTGGTGAAATTCCATACGGCCCTGAGTTTTGTATCCTGTACATCCTGCAGCATGTCTGCAACCGACTGAGCATGTTCCGGGGGAACGGTCAGAATGATCATGGAGGCATCTGTTTTTCGGATCAAAGCGGGCAGTTCCGAAACAGGAGTCACAGTAATACCGTGCTTGATGGTTCCGATCTTCACAGGGTTTGTATCTGCAACACCCACAATGGTTAAACCGTGATTTTTCAGCTCTCTGTAGTTCATAAGAGCGGAACCAAGGTTTCCACAACCTACAACAATCGCCTTATGCTTTTTATCCCAGTTCAGAAAACTCATGATTGCTCTGGAGAGTTCATCTACATTATATCCGATACGAGGCTTTCCGATGATTCCTGTAACAGCAAGGTCTTTTCTAACCTGAATAGGTTCAAGATCAAGCTCTTTTGCGATATTGGTAGCCGAGATGATCTGAATACCCTCCTCGGCGGCACGGTTTACAAGATTCAAATAGGAGGGAAGTCTTTTGATGGTCGGTAAGCTGGCCATCTGCTGTTTAAATTTCTCGTTTATTTTACTCATTTATTTTTCCGGGGTAGTGTTAATAGCCAATTTTATAGTATTACAATAAGGGAAAAATGAAAAGTCAGAATAATTCATCAGAACATAAAGATTCTAAAATATATAAAAATGTGAAAGTAGAGAAAGTCGTGCCCGGCTGTGACGGATTGATACGCCTTGACGGGAAGGTCGTTTTTGTCCCCGGCGTACTTGGGGGTGAGATCATTGATATTGAAATGGTTTCAGAAGGACGGAGGTTCTCGAGAGGAAGACTTCTGAAGATAACTGAACCATCCGACAGGAGAGTGGAGCCTGTCTGCTCTTATTACGGCCGCTGTGGAGGGTGTAATCTTCAGCATCTCGGCTACACTGATCAGCTGATACTGAAAGAGTCATTTGTCCGGGAGCATTTCAAGCGTCTGGCAGGGATTGATCTCCCCGAGAGTTTCAGATTTACTCCCTCTCCATGCCGTGCCTATAGGAATCGTGTTCAGTTTCACAAATCTCACGATGGACCCGGTTTTAAGAAGCGGGGCAGTGATGAGATTCTCAGAATAGAAAACTGCCCTGTTCTTGTCGGGCCTTTGAATGATTTTCTTGCCTCCGGGAAAACTCTAGTTAAAGAGAGGGAAACTTTTTTTGCAGACAAAAAACGCTTCTGGAATGAGAGAAGTGACTCTGAAATAGAAGTGAATGTGGCCGGAAGGTCTGTGTTTTTCCGGGGAGATCTCTTTTTTCAGAGTAATCTGTCCCTACTGCCGGAACTGATAGACTTTGCGCTTGCCGATGTATCCGGTTTTCATGGTATGGATCTGTACTGCGGGGTGGGGCTTTTTTCCGTTTTTATGAAGGAGAGGTTCAAAAGGATAACAGCCATTGAATTGAATCCGAAGGTGGAAGCCTTTTACAGAAAAAACATGGGGGAATTCCCTTTTGAGTTTTTCGGACAGTCCCTTGAAAAATGGGTTATGGGAAAGGGACGGGAAAAAGCCGATTTTATCCTTGTAGATCCTCCCAGGACGGGACTGTCAGTTAAGGCTCGAAAATTCCTGATCCGTATGAAAGCCGCCGAGATCAGTTATGTTTCCTGTGATCCGGTGACACAGGCAAGAGACACAAAAGAGCTGACCGCTGCAGGGTATCGGATAAGCGATATCAGAGGTTTTGATTTTTACCCGCAGACTCATCACATGGAGACGGTTATCCGGTTCAGCCTCGAATGAGACTTTTTCTTTTATTTATTCTGATGGCACAAAGCTTCTGTTCTCTCGCGGCCTGGGAGACAGCCATCTCCGGAGTCGTGGTCTCTGCCCCTGCCCAAGGACCGGACGGCAGAATCTACAGCTGTGCCGATGACAGGGGGCTTCACTGTCTTGATGCGCAAACGGGAGCGGAGTACTGGGTATTCCGTCCCGGACGACGCCTGGATGGTTTTACAGTTGTTTCTCCCGATGGTAAAATTCTGATTAAAACGGTCAAAGATGTTTTAGTATGCGTCAGTCCGGGCGGACGGGAGTTGTGGCGCTATCCATTAAAAGGAGAGCTTCTTGTTCCGCCGGCAACGGATATAAACGGAACTGTCTTTCTGCTCCAGAATGAAAGAATCCTTCGATGCCTTAATCGGCAGGGTGATGAAATCTGGGATTTCCAGGCCCCGGGAAATATCCGGGATCTTTTTGCTCTCGAACAGGGCGTCCTCCTCCTGGGAACCGAGGAAACCATACTCCTTAATCCTGATGGAAGCATCAAAAAAAAGAGTGATAGGCCTTTACAGTATATTCTATACCGCTATCCGGAGCTCTATGCACAGACGACAACCGGTCAGTGGGGGATTCTTGATCCCGACTCTCTGGAAATGACAGTTGAAGTCTCCCCGTTGAGTCCCGGGAGTCTTTTCCCCGAAGAAGGTGTATTGATCACTGAGGAAGGCCGTATTGTTTCAGGACGGGAAGACTGGTTTATACAGGCTATGGAGGCGGGAGAAGAGGCATTCGACCCTTATTATCAGGATGGCGGAAACCCACTCCGCAGTCGGGGTCTGGATAAAAGTATTAAATCTGAAGAGCGGAGACAGCTGTATCAAAAAGCGGGCGCTAAGCTTTTTCTGTCTCTTTTTGCAGCCGACCCTGCAATGCTGAGTGAGTTTCTTCTGCCGTATGAAAAAGCCGATAGTCTTCAGGCTCTCTTCTCGCTGGATTACAACTACGATCTGGCTCTCTATGATATTCTTGCTGAGGCACATCAGCTCTCCGCCGATGCTATGAAAATTCGTACGGATAACTACAGCCGCTCCCGTATATACGGGATCCTGACCCGCTGGGGAGATCTGAGGCTTCGCGATTCGCTTCTTCTCCTCTCCAGGATGGAAGAGGAGAGCTTTAATCTGGCTCTCATTATGGATGGTCTGGGACGGATAGGCTTGGATGATGATGGCAGAAGCATGGATGCCCTTCGCAGGATCTGTGATAAAAATGCTCTAAATCCTGAGCTGCTTGATTCGGCAGTGATCAATGCCGCTCGTCTGGCCCGATATAATGGAGGCCGGAGGATTCTGGAAATGATGGAGCTTTACAGCAGCCTGCAGAACAGGACAATTCCGGGGAGTACGAGGGATCTGATCAGACGGGAGATGCATTCCTTTTAAAAGATTAATAAACTGGCTGATTTTCAAAGTACACTTAACGTATAATGAATATAGAAAAACTTTCCTTCTCCGGAGGCAGTCAATTTGAAAAAGATAATGATTATAAGCCTGATCGTGGCCGTAACAGCATCCCTATTTGCCCAGTACCTTTCTGAAGATGAACTTCGGAGCATAGAAGGCCGTAAGGGCGAGATTATCTTTGAAAACTATGTCGGCCCTGTCTCTGTCATCAATACCCGTGAGGAAATCAGGGGGATAGGAGAGTTTCTGGCCGCTGGAACGGGAGCGGAAGTCTCCTGGGGGAATAAATACAGGATTGTCCGATCCTATCAGCCTGACATCCCCGAAGGCTTTGATGCCGATATCCTGATGATACTGCCTGATGCCGGTGTTGATCATATTGATAACCTGAGACGTATCCTTTCAGCCTATATTTCTGCAACCTTCGGATACGGGAAAAACGATGCGGATGTGCTTGCCGAGTTTGTGACATATTACAACGCCGTTTACTACAAAGATTTCGCTTATTTCCGTGAATACTACAAACAGGGGGTCCTCTCCCACCTGAGTCCTGATTCCGCAGGGCTTTCAACACACTACTCGGAATGGGCGGGAAAGTCGAAAATCATCATTCCCATGGGGCAGGGGAGAGGCGGTCTGAAAAGTTCTCTTGATACCTCGGAAATTTCCTCTCCGGAAGTTGTTGACGAGATGCAGAAAGAGGATGACAGAGCCCTGGATACCCGGAAGGAAATGGTCGAAATCCGGGAAGAAGAGCTGGATAAGCGACAGGACCTTGTTGATGAAGAACAAAAAGAGTTGAAAAGTGAGAAAGAACTGCTGATTGCAGAGGATGAAATCGTCCGTGAGAAAATTGAAAAGACTCAGGATGAGCTTGAAGAGACTTCCGAGGGTTCTGGGGAGGAACAGATCCTGGAGAAGGAACTTGAGGTTTTGGAGGAGCAAAAGAAGTCCGTTGATGAGAGAATGGCTGAGGTAACAGAAAAGGAAGAGGATCTGGAACAGGAAGAGAAGGAGATAAAGAGGGAACAGGAAGAGGTCGTCCAGATGCGTGAAGAGATTGCTGAGGATGAAAATGAGCTGACAAAACAGGGAACCGTGATATCCAGTACTCCTGAAGAGGAACCCACAGGGTTCTGGTTTATCAAAGTCGACCGTTCCGGTGATCCCGCTCCCTTTGGAAAACTCGTAAAAGTGACTATGGACGGAGTTGTCCTTCTTGAATCTCATCTGAACAGTGTAAGGGGCACCTCTTTTTCTGATTCCGGAAAGGGTATCATCGTTATAGCGGGACAGAATGAAGGGCGGAACCGGGTGAAGGCGCTGCTTCTCGATCCTGAGACTCTGGAGGCCGTTGATGAAAGCCAGGAGGAGATCTATCCCGGCAGCGGTATATGGACAGTTGATGATAATATCTTTATGATATGCCGCAAAGGTCAGACATGGTCTCTGGGGAAGTATGGACAGAATCTCAAGTTACTGGAGAACAGTGAGCTTGAAATCAACCCGGACACGGGTCTTGTATTCGTTAATGATCGTATTCTTGTGCAGAGCAGTGCCGGAGACGTGAAGGCCTTATCAGCGGATTCGCTGAAACATATTGAAATTGAAGAATAACTAACAGGAAGAGGTGTATGAGGAACATTTTTGCCGGCAGAACTATCGGAGTCGTCAACGACCTGTCTCGGGATGAGCAGCTGTATCTTTACAGAAAAACCGCCGAACTTAAAAAGAAGTATCTGAATCATGAGGATGTTTCGGAGTTCAGGATTACGGACCCCGATATGTCGGCTTATCTGATCTTTATGGAGAATAGCACCAGAACCAAGGAGTCATTTCGAAATGCCGTTCAGTTTCATGATATAAAATTGAATATATTTGATTCCGGTACCTCTTCATTTGCGAAGCAGGAAAGTTTTTCCGATACAATTAAAATGCTTTTCGGTTACAGTAAACGCTCCCTTTTCATTATGAGAACATCGGAGGAGGGGGTTTGTCACTTCCTGGACGAAGAGCTGGATGAATATGCCCGGAAAATGAATTATGACAAGGCCGCCTTTTTAAACGGGGGAGACGGAAAACATGAACATCCCACTCAGGAGTTCCTGGATGAGTTTACCTTTCTGGAAAAGAAAAACTGGGATAACAGTGAAATCCATATCGTTCTGACCGGAGATCTCTATCACGGCAGGACGGTTCATTCGAAAGTTGACGGTCTGCGGATATTCGACAGAGTTCGGGTCGATCTTGTTGCACCGCCTGAACTGTCCATGCCTGAATATTACGAGAAACGGATGATCGATAACGGCTATGAACTTAGAAAGTTCGATACCATTGAAGAGTATCTTGCGCAGGGAGATGTGGCTGATATCTGGTATTTCACAAGACTTCAGATCGAACGAATGGGTGATAAGGTCAAAGAGAAGGAACATCAGCTCCGCAAGGCCGTGACTTTCAGGAAAGAATTCCTGGATAAGATACCTGCGGAATCCAAGTTCTATCATCCCCTCCCCAGGCACAAGGTTTATCCCGTAATCCCTGACTTCCTGGATCACAGCAGTTACAACGGATGGGATGAACAGAGTGTCAACGGTTTCTTTACCAGAACCATCGAAATTGCCATGGTGGGAGGCAAACTGGGACAGGATTTTAATGGAGATGGGCTGAAGACTAAAGCTGTTGAAAAGAAATTCATTGAAAAGGTTGCGGTTACACGGAAATCCCATGTGGAAGACAGATACAAAGTCGGTATCAAGCCTGTGGATCAGGGGATCGTCATCGATCATATCGGATCAGGACAGGAGCTTGACTATATCTGGAATCAGATTGATAAAATCAGACGGATCCTCAAGCTCAACTGCCGCAGCTCCCACGGCGTTTTTCACTCCAACGACAGGACGCTCTATAAAGGGATTATCTCTCTGCCTGATATCCTTGAACTCAGCGATACCGAAATAAAAAAACTGGCTGCCATTGCTCCCGGATGTACTCTGAATATCATTGAACATCAGTCTGTCCGGGAGAAATTTCGTCTCCATATGCCACCGCAGATTTACAATTTCGAGGAGATTTCCTGCAAGAATCCCAACTGCATATCCCATCCCGAAAAATTTCAGCATGTGAAAACACACTTCTACAGATCCAATGACTCCAAATTCGTATGCAAGTACTGTGAAAAAAGTCATTCTTTTGAAGAAATCTGGGATATTTAACTTAAAGGGGTGAAAACTCTTTCATTTGTGAACTTATAAGAGGGACCTGAGGTTGCTGAAGCGATACTGCTATCGATTCAGCAACCTTTTTTTATGGACAATTTTCCTCTGAGTCAATCAATCCAGAAGATAGGTATTCTGAGAATCATTGGTACTGTTAGAACCATTTGAGGAGAACGGATCATCCAGAAGGAAATCAATCATTCCGTCATCAACTTCATCGTAACCGGAACTGTTACTGTCTTCAAAAGGATCTTCCAGAAGATCGAGACCGGGAGAACTGACCAGTACTGAAGAAAAATCATCAAGGTATTTCTGCGTAAGCACCTCATCCCTGTCCCTTGTGAAAGAGTGGATGGGACAGAACTCTGTCGGCTGTGTGCCTGCCAGAAAAATCTCATGCCGTGTCTCCTCGCACTCCTCTGTGGGAATCATGCCTGAAACGGAGCAGACTTCCATTTCAACAAGGCCTGAGCTGGGCTTGGCAAAATCTTTAACCGGCATTTTGCTGTTGATATAGGACATATACTCTCCCCAGATCCAGCCGGTAGCTGTGGCTCCGGTCTGATTGACGCCAAGGGTACTTCCTCTCTGGTCAAAACCGGCCCACATGACCGTGGTGTAGTAGGGTGAGAACCCGGCGGTCCAGGCATCCGCCCAGTTCTGAGTCGTCCCTGTCTTTCCCCCCATGGGCATACGGTCAAATCCGTCGACATAACGTGTCAGATGCCGCAGAGTACCAATCTGGGTCGTTGAGTGAAGGAGATCTACCATAATATAGGCCTCTTCCGGCGACATGACTTGTAGGTCTTCTTTTTTCTGCTGGTTCCGAAGATCTCTTTCGGGATTCAGGATAATATTGCCGTTTCTGTCTTCAACATAGCGGATTGCAATTGGCTCAACAGCCCGACCCTGGTTGGCAAAGGTCGCATAAGCCCGTGCCAGACGCAAGGGGCTGAGGGTGATGACTCCCAGCCCCAGAGGGTAGAGCCGGGGGAATCGTCTTCCTATCTCCTGAGGATCTGTGTATCCCAAAAGACGGGCAGCCCTGCTGATGGCAGACTCAAAACCGATTCCTTCAAGAACCGTGATGGCTGGAACGTTCATGGATTTACAAAGTGCATCCCGCAGTAGGACATTACCCATCCACTCCCCTTTATAGTTCATGGGGGTGTATGAGCTGCCATCGGGATTCCAGAAGACCTTGGGACCGTCATAGATTCTGGTGGCAGGGGTAAATCTACCGGATGAGATGGCCGCTGAATAATAGAGAGGCTTGAAAGAGGAGCCCGGCATCAGTTCTCCGTCAACGGCTCGGTTAAACTGGTTTGCCCTGTTGAACTCACTGCCTCCCACCATAGCCATAATATAGCCGGTTTCATTGTCTATGGTGACCATCGCAGTCTGCACGGTTGACTGCTGGGTTTTCTTTTTGTTGTCCGTATAGCTGAGCTGGGAAAGACCGTTTAGCTCTCCCATTCCGAACATCATGGACATCATATCCATAACAGGATTCAAATTCTCCTGAAAGTGAGTCTTCGCCTGACGTTCCTCCTGGCTTCCGGCAATACGTATATCCTCTATGTTGAGACTCAGTGAAAGGAGATCGATAATGGGAACATACAGATCATCCACAATATCCATGCGGTTGCCGATATTCTCCTGATAGGTCTTGTTCCAGCGTTTTAAACCTTTCTGGGTCAGTTCATCGGCTTTTGCCTGGAAGTCGAGGTCGAGGGTGGTGTGAACAATATAACCGTCCCTGTAGATATCCTGTTTACCGTAAAGCATTTCGTCCAGCTGGGTTCGGATATACTCACTGAACCAGGGAGCCTTGTCTTCACGGGCGAAAAATGCGGTTGTTTCGTTGTCCCTGGACCAGTCGTAGCGGTTGTTCCAGTAATCATTCAGAGTCAGGTCCGCATCTTCTGGAGTTATATATCCATTGTCCACCATTTGATTGACAATAGAGGTCTGCACTTTGCGGGCTCGTTCCGGATGTCGTATGGGAGAGTAAAGGCCGGGGCGAACCAGCTGAATAACAAGCATTACTGATTCGGCCACGGTATTTTCACTGGCGGGATGTCCGAAATAGAACTCGGAGGCCGCCTCAACACCGTATGTATTATGGCCAAAGGGCATTTTATTTATATAATTTTCTATGATTTCGTATTTTGTCAGCTGTCTTTCCAGTTGAAATGACCACCACAGCTCTTTGAGCTTTCGGGTGACGGAAATGTCACTTCTGTCGGCATAGAGGTGACCGGCCAGCTGCTGTGTCAGAGTGCTTCCGCCTGAGAAGTAACGCCCCGTTATAATATTGAAGACGGCACGCATAGTACCATAGAAGGAAAAACCGTTGTGCTCAAAAAAATCACTGTCTTCCCGGGTAATAAGAGCATAGATAAGGCTTTCCGGAAGATCTTTTATGGAAACAATTTCTCTCTTCTCATCAGAGAAAAACTCAGTGATCAGATTTCCGTTAATATCCAATATCTGAGACGGCAGAGCAGGATTGTCTTCTCCGAAGTTCTCCATGTTCAAAATGTTGTAATTGGTAGCGACAACGAGGCCGGCACTTATGCCGACACCAATGGTGATAACAAAGAGAGCGGGGATCAGAATAAGGAGAATCAGTTTCTTGTTTCCGGAAAAAATCATAGCCTTTAAAGTACGTGCCCCTCAGGTCTTTGTCAAGGCAAGAGGGGAAATCAAATGCCCTTATTATTCACTATAGTCCAGCAGAATCTCAGGAACCATTGTGATGGAAATCCTCTGCTGCATTTCCGCCACAAAATCGCGGCTGATGATGAAATCTCCCAGTTCGAAACGAATACTGTGACCCCCCGGCTGGATCTCAAAAGGTTTATCAAGCTCCTTCTCACTCAGCAGTTTTTCATCCAGGAAAACCTGTAGCCCCTCAATGGTTTCAATGGTCAGGAGAGGGAGCTGATACTGCACGACGTGGTCCATATTCAGGATCTGCCCGGCCTCAAGTGTAAAAGAGCGGGACTCCTCATTGCCTTCGTCACTGCGTATGGTAATGCTGTGCAGACCTGCGCTCAAAGTGTAAGGTCCGCCCGGCCAGGGATAACTCTTATTATCAATACTGATATTTATACCGTCATCCAGAACTTCACCTTTGTCATTCATAATATTGAGCTGCAGCTGTCCTTTCTCAAAAAAGATAGGCTCCAGCTCCACCCGGATCATTTTGTTATAGGCGGCATCCGGAATCCCCTTGCTGATAGGCAGAATGGTCAGTATAAGAGGGAAATCTTTTCTGTTGTCCCTGTCCGCCAGAATGAATGAGGATCGATCGGGACTGAGAGTGTGATTGTCCGTTAAAGGTATCAGAATGTTCAGGTCCTCTGTAAACGTTAAAAAACGCATCAGAGCCTGACTTCCCTTATAGCTGCCCGTCTCAGTATCAAAAGCCGTATTCAGGTTCTTGTAAAGATAAAGGGCAAAGCTGTTGCGGTAGATTTCCATCTCATCATCAGCCAGAACAGAGAGTTTGAATCCCTGAATGAGGGGAGAAAGCCCTTCAATTCCTATCCCTGTCAGATGCTCTGCCTTTGTTTCAACGGTTCTTGACCCTTCAAGTGAAAGGTATCCGCTAACCGGACCTCGGATATTTTCTGCAGAAAGCTGAGACAGGGTGACGAAAAACAGGGGCAGTAATATGAGGAGATATTTTCTCATTCAGCGTCCTTCAGAAGCAGATTTTCCGGATCAAGGGCATTCCCGTTATGCCTTATCTCAAGATGCAAATGGGGGCCTGTGGAAATTCCGGTATTTCCTGTTTCAGCGATTTTCATACCTTCGAATATGGCCTGATTTTTCTCAACCAGGATTTTACTTAAATGTCCGTAAAGACTGGTATAACCGTTTCTATGTTGTATTATAACGTATTTTCCGTAATCTTCCACCATACCTGTAGATAAAATCCACCCGTCGGCACAGGCAAAGACTGCTGTTCCTGGGGAAGCTCTGTAATCGGTGCCCGCATGGAGTCCCCAAAGGCCTGTGACCGGATGATTTCTGTATCCGAAAGGGGAGGTTATGACTCTGCTGTCCAGAGGTGAGTAAAAAAGAGGCAGAACGAATCGGGATTTCAGATCTCCGGGTAGATTCATGCCCTGATAGTAGGAGACCTCTCTTTTCACTCCGTCCCTCAGCAGTACCAGATCCATTCCGACCACTTCCGAGTCTTTCAGGCTCTCTCTGAGATGGCGCAACCAGCTGCTGTCGCTGTCATTATAGACATATAAGCCCGGTGCCGAAGGAATAAGCAGTTCCTGGCCCGCCTGAAAGTCCGCCATATTTTCGAAGCCGTTAATTGTAGCCAGGGTGTCAACGGGAAGGCTGAATGTGGCTGAGAGCAATATCAGGGAGTCATCATTACGGCTTTTATAGCGATAAAGGGAAAGCGGGGGAGTGGGTTTTCCGTTAGCGGCATTAAAATACCAGGATTCAGTCTCCTCCTGCTGCTGTCGAAAAAGGCTGTCCGTATAGATCCTGGTTTCACGTATCTGTGGATATTGGGCTTCAAGAAAAAAAGGCGTCAACACTATGAGAAAACAGCAGAAAGAGCCGAGTTTCATAGAAAAGGTGCCAGAAGTTCATCGGGAACAGGACGCTGACCGGCTCCTTTCCCGAGAGATCTGTCTCTGCGATTGGCTCCGTGATAATCAGAGCCTCCGGTTACAATCAGATCAAATTCATCAGCCAGCGCTGCCAGTCTGCCGGCCTGGTTGAGATTGGCTCCGGAATGATAGGCTTCCAGTCCGTCCAGACCCATCTCTTTCCATTCGGCAATACGCAAAGGCAGCTTCCCCCAGGACAGGTAGAGGGAGAGGGGATGGGCTATGATGGCCTTCCCTCCGGCATCATGAATAAGGCGGATTCCTTCCTCCAGAGACAACACCTTTTTGGGAATGTAAAATTTCTGCCCCACACCTAGAAAACGATCAAAGGCATGTTTGATTGTTTTCGCCGCCTTTTTTTCCACAAGGATTCTGGCAAAGTGGGGGCGGGCTATGATCCTGCCGCCTGCCACCCTTTTCAGATCATCTTCGGTGATATCGATGCCGTCATTCTGAATTAATTCCACCATTTGGGCGTTCCGTCTGTTCCGGTTGTCTCTGATTTCATTTAAAAAATGTGAGAGCAGGGAATCCTCCCAGTGTTCTAATCCCAGTCCCAGAAGATGGAACTCTCCCGGTTTATGTTCAATTTCAAGTTCAATGCCGGGGATGAATTTAATGCCAAGCTTATCCGCCGCTCTTGAGGCGGCAGATAAACCGTCCAGGGTATCATGATCGGTAAGCGCCAGGGCGGATAGCCCGACTTTGTGGGCTTCTGCAATCAGTTCCCCGGGAGTGGATGTGCCGTCGGATGCGCTTGAGTGGCTGTGGAGATCTATCATGGCCATAAGGATACGTTACATCAGATCCTTGGACAAGATCCAATAACCGTTCTGACCTGAAGAATAAAATCCCATTTTCAGATCTTATGGTTTATAATATAGATTATTATGAAGCGCCACCTGTGGCTTCTCTTTTTTATATCCGTCTTATCATAGTGGGAGAACTTTTCCTCTCTCTATGGGGGCCGATGCCCCGTCTCAACAGCCCCCCCGTGATACTGACTCCTGTGCCTGATAACGCCAATATTGAAGATGAACTTGCAGAAGATATCTACAGAGCCGTGGAAAGTCATATGGTCCGAAGCGGTTCCTTCTCCATCATCAAGCGAAGCCGCTGGGACGATTACTTTCAGAACAATCCGGATAAAGTAGAAATAAAAGCTGCTCAGAACGACTTTGTTGAGATAGCCCGTGATTTGGAAATTAATAAAGTTCTCGTGGTTTTCCTGTACGGCAGTGAAAGCTGTGGTTATACGCTTTATCTCTCCCTTCGAGACAGTGCCAGAGACCTGTTAATGAAGAGTGTGACCTGCAAGTTCACTACCATCGGGGAGCTGACTGATTCTGAAAAGATTATCAGTGAGTTCTCTTCTGATTCCAGAAGACTGAGTCTGTATAATTATTTCTTTATCCTTTTACTCTTTCTTCAAATCGTACTGACCTTGTTCATCGTCCTGAAAAAACAAGCCCTTGTCCTTCAGGAAGCAGTTTTGATTATGACCCTTGTCCTTTTCCTCTTTTCTTAGTTCTATGCCCGGAATGCCAACATGGATTACTTTAAGCGTTTTGTCGCCACAAAAGGTCAGGTGACAATGGCCGAAGACAGCAGGACGGAACAGCTTTATGCTGCCGTCAGATACGGTCCTCTTTTAATACTGAATCTGCTTCTTTATTTAAACGGTTTATAGCGTATTCGGAATGGCTGCAGAGATCTGCTGCTCACTATGCTGTCGGCTCTTCTGTTTTCTTTGAGTTTTCCGAATATCTTTGTTCTTAAAGGGCTATTTCCTCTTTCCTATATCGCTCTGGTTCCTCTGTTTCTCGTTCTGATGCGCAGCAGCTTTTCAAAAACGATTTTTTACAGAACCGTATTCGGAGTTCTGCAGGCCATATTGATCAACTTCTGGCAGGGAACCTACAGTTATATAGGTCTTGCTCTCGTCATCCTGGGACTTCTTGTTCAGTACGCTCTCTTTATGGCCGCCCTGAGCCTTATTCTCTTGAGAAAGCATCGCTACAGTCTCTATCTGATTCCGCCCTGCTGGGTGGTATTCGAGTATCTGAGGTCCATAGCTTATCTTATCTTGCCTTTCCCTGGGGACTTGCCGGGGCAAGTCAATTTCCCTTTACAGCTCTTATACAAATCGCGTCGATTACAGGGATATGGGGTGTGAGTTTCATCGTCCTGATGATCAATGCAGCCCTGAGCGATTTGATTTTATACAGGAAGGATTTAGTAAAAATCAGTAGAGCGGCTCCAGGGGCTGCCCGCCAGGGGGGAAGGACTCCATGGCTGATACTCATGGCTTTCGTATTTGTCATACTGGGCGGTTCTCTGCGGCTTGTGCTGATTATCAGAAGCGAATCACGGGCTGACAGCTATTTCGAGGTTGTCGTGATTCAGCAGAACCGGGATCCCAGAAAGCACAATTTCAGTGAAAGCTTTGATTTTGCCATTGACCTGACACGTAAAGCCATCTCGGATACAGGAGGAATTTCAACTCTTCTGCCCTGCTTGATAAAGAGGGCAGAGTGACGGAGGTCTACCATAAAATTCATCTTGTCCCCTTTACCGAACACTTTCCTTATAAGAAGGTGTTCCCCCGGATGTGGGAGTTCCTACAGAAATATGACACTTCCAACTGGCTGGCAGGCACGGAAAGAACGATTCTGGATACTGGTGAGCTACGCTTTTCCACCCCCATCTGTTTTGAGGATGTATTTCCTGATCATATCAGGCGCTTTGTTCTTGAGGATTGTGATCTGATTGCCAATATGAGCAATGACTACCGGTCCCTTTCGCCGGTAGAGGGCGTTCAGCATGGCATTAACGGTCTGTTCCGTGCTGTTGAGAACAGAAGGCCCATGGTCAGGGCCACAACCTCGGGCTATACTGTATATGCCGATGCGGCAGGAAGAATACGGAATGATGTGGACGAGTTCTTTGTAAAGGGTGTATTTACCGCCGAGATCCCGAATCTTAATAGACCATTGACCTACTATACCCGCTGGGGAGACTGGCTCCCTATGGCCCTGATTCTAGCACAGCTCTAGAAAGGCTGTTCTTCACAGTTCTCAGATCGGTTCTTTTGAACGGAAAAAAGCGATGGCTGCTTTAAATCAATGATTTTTCTTCCACTCTTCAAAGGCCTCTTTTTCATCCTGAAGCCAGAGTCTGAAGTCTCCCTCCACATGGCCGTCCCAGTCATCCCAGGGACTGTTGTTCTCAAGCAGATAATTCGAGCCCTCTCCGAGGGTTTCGGGAAAGTTCCCTTCCTTGAACTCACCGCTTTTCTGACGACCGTCAGCCCAGATATAGCTTCCCTGTCCATGAAAAAGCCCTTTATGGAACATGCCCTCATAACGGTCTCCGTTATTCATCACAAGGATCCCCCGGCCTTGAGGATCTCCCTTCAGAGTCTCTCCGCTGTAGAGTCCTTTTGCGAACTGCATATTCTCAACGCTTAGTTTCTCATCCGGAACAGGCTCTGCTTCAGTGAGAATACGAATCGCACTGTGGTATTTCCGACTCCAGTATCGTGAAGATAAAGGGCTTATGCTTACACCCCTGTCTGGTCCGTTGGAAATGGAATGGAGAAGGCTGTCCTGTCCGATATAAATGGCCACATGAGTAATTGTATGAGTGGACGCTCCCGTGGCAAAAAACACAAGATCCCCGGCTGTCAGGGACGATCGTTTTACGGGATGACCAACGGATGCCATCTGACGGGAAACCCTAGGCAGTTCAGGGACAAATTGTTTATAGAGATAGGTTACAAGACCGCTGCAGTCAAAGCCTTCCGGACCCGCTTCTCCCAAACGGTAGGGACGGCCTATAAGCTCCTGGCCGGGACGGATAATATCATCATAGATTTCAACTGAAAATAAGTGGCAGGACAAAGAAAAAGTCAGCCCCCATAGTACAATCCATAGTCTCATAATCATAATATAAACCCCAATTTGCAAATATTGGAGTCGGAGTATAAATAATCGACATAAAATTGATTAATAAATAAAAAGAAGGTCATGGAAAGATCTGTAAATCATAAGTATAATAAGGTTTGAAGCCGGATCGATTGACACTTGAAGGTCCAAAGAAATAATATGATGCAAGATAAACCCAGGAGACCGAATGCCCCCTAAAGCCATTTCCTTCAAACCCAACTCAATTGTCTATTTCAAGGGTGATAAGGGTGAGAGTGTCTACATCCTTCAGAAAGGGCAGGTCTCTCTTAATTACACTGACATACAGACCGGACAGGAAGTGCATGATTTTGTGCAGACCGGTGAGTTTTTTGGTGTAAAGGCAGCCTTCGGCAAGTATCCTCATGATGAAACGGCCATGGTTCTTGTAGATTCAACGGTTATTCAATTCTCTGTAGAGGACTTTGAACAGCTTCTTTCCAATAACAGCCGAATCATAATGAAAATGCTGAAAGTCTTTTCAAATCAACTCCGTCGTATCCATAAACAGGTCCGTTCTCTCATGTCTTCCGAGGATCAGGAGCAGTCTGATGCGGAGAAAGGGCTTTATTCGGTAGGGGAGTACTACTTTAACAATAAAAAGTACGGACAGTCGGCAGATGCGTTTAACCGCTATCTGATCTACTATCCTGCCGGTCGTTATGTGGATGAGGTCAGACGGAAGATTGAATACTGTGAGACTCATAGAGGCAGTGAAGAGCTGCCTGGATCAGAGACTCCCGCTGCGTCTATGCCAACGCCCTCCGCTCCCAGGCGTCCTCAATACAAGATGGAAGATGCGGTTGCCCTCAGGGACTCGGAAGACTATGCCGAAGCATTTAAGGCCTTTATTAGGGTTGCCCAGACATTGCCCGACCATCGCATGTTTGCCGAGTTTGAGGCAGGTATCTGCCTGTTTCGGCTGAAACGGGGTCATGATTGTATTAAGCATTTCACCGATGTTCTGAAAAGGAATCCGGCCCATGATCGCATGGGCGAAGCTCTGTACTATATCGGCAAGTCCTATCTGATGGAAGATGACAGGAACAAGGCCGCCAGTTTTCTTAATAAAGCGTCATCCCTTCTGGATGAAAGTCCCGAGCAAAGAGATGCCTTATTGATACTTGAACAGATGGGAGGCGCCTGATGGCTCTGGATTTATCCGTATTCAACCGCTTTGCCGTGACCTTCAAGGCAGGAACCGTCATCTTTTGTGAATATGAGCCCGGTGATTCATTTTATCTTATCCAGTCGGGCAGGGTAAAAATTGTCAAAATATTCGGGAGTATCGAAAAAACCATCGATATTCTCCAACCCGGAGAGTTTTTTGGAGAGATGGCGCTGCTGGAAGAGGCTCCCAGAAGCGCGACCATCATAGCCGTGGAAGAGACAAAGTGTCTTGAGTTCAACCGGGAGAACTTTGAAATTCTGATGCAGGGAAATCCTCAGATAGCCTTGAAGCTTCTGAAGCTGTTTGCCAAAAGAATCTATGACCAGAAAAGACGGTTTCAGATTCTGACCCTGGAGGATGTTCATGCCAGAGTCGCCGATGTTTTCCTTATGCTCTCAGAAGGCCAGCCGGTAGATGAAGAGGATGATGATCAGGGCCGGAGAATCTTTCAGACATCCATTGACGACATCGCCCATTGGGCCGGGATGAGTCCTGACGATTGCCGTAAAATCCTTGACCATTTCGCATCGCAGAGACGTGTCGAGGTTTTTCAGAACAGGATTGTTGTGAAGAATATATATGACTTCAAAAAATTCGTCTTATCCCGCAGAAATAATCAGGAAGCATCAAAAGACAAATAAACAACGGCTCATATGAACCGCTATCAGTGCGTGGAATCGTTTTCAGGAATAATCCTTCAGAAAAGAAAGTTCTTTTTCAATCTCTCCTTCATTGGGCGTATTCAGCTCCAGCAGGCGGCGCAGGTGTATCATGCTGTCAATATCTATCTCTCGGAAGAAAAATCCCTTTTTCCCGTCGTCTTCATGTACAAGTACGGACGTGGTTATGATCTCTATGTCTGTAGATGCCAGTTTGATGCGCAGATCATAGGCCTCTCCCTTTTGAAGCTGCTCATCCTCGGCAATAACAAGTATTCCCTTCAAAGAGATATTGATCAACTCAAAGGGTATACGCTCCCCTTTGGAGAGTATATAACCGTGAGTCTTGAAATCGGCTCTGTAAAACTTTCTGTTGTTCTGTAAACTCATTGTCTCTCCTCTTATTCTTATTATCGATCGAATAAGGATAACTGTCAATTTTTGCTGCAAAAAATAGACCGGGGATTTTTTCATCAGATCTCTTGATTTTCCTGAGACACTGAGTATAATACCGGAAGTATGCCAAAATAGCTCAGGGGTAGAGCAACGCTCTCGTAAAGCGTAGGTCGTGGGTTCAAATCCCACTTTTGGCTGAATCTAAATGAAGGGAGTCCGTAAGGACTCCTTTTTTTCTATACCATGTCCCTCCCCATCATTTTCAATATCTCTCCGCCTTACTCTAAGGAATGCATTTTTTCGAATTGAAATCCGCATGAAGAAGTGCTTAATTAACAAAGAGACTGTTTGCAGATCGGTTTCTGATGAATTAATTGTGGCTTTACCTCGGTTTGGCTGTTAGAATTGGTATTGAAATAAAATATTTATTTCATAATAAACGATAAACGGCATGGGTGATGCTTGCAGGAGGTCTGTATGGAGTTGAAGTCGAATAAAATCCCTGATGAGTTCAGAACGGTGATTCCCAGAGGGTTGCGTCTTGTTCACAGGAATGAACAGGAGTTTCTTCTCGTAGAATCTATATTCTGTCCAAGAGGACATAATCTTCTTGTGGACAGTGTCCATATCCACGGTGAACCTTCCATCAAACTGGAACTGATGATAAACGGTCAGAAAGGGCTGGCTTTTATCGATGCCTTCTGGGGGAGTCATGCCAAACTTTTCAGCTTTCTTCCCTCCTGTACGGACGGGACCATGCTCGAAGGATTCTGCCCCTACTGTCATGCTCCATTGATGGAGGATTATGATTGTGATCTGGAGGGCTGCGGTTCCCATAGGGGAATGGCTCTTCATCTTCCCAGTGGCAGCGGCAAGGTGATCGTCTGCAGTTCCCTGGGTTGTCCGGGTCATATTCTGGAAGTCGGATCCATATCCCATGAACTCACTGAATCGATTAGCGGCATCAACTTTTTCGGTGCCGGTACAGAGGATATATTTGGAGGTCTGGAATGAACCGTTCGGTAATTACCGCAGATCTCTGCAAGGGCTGCCGGGTGTGCGTTAACGCATGCCCCAATCATTGTCTGTCCATCGGCTCAGATATCAACAAACTGGGCTATCAGTACGCCGTATCCAATCCAAAAAACTGCAGCGCCTGCGGGATATGCTTCTATGTCTGTCCTGAACCCGGAGCTGTCACAGTTTACAAGGGGGAGGATTAAAATGGCTGATAAGATTAAAAGACTTATGAAGGGAAACGAGGCTGTTGTTCACGGTGCCCTGATGGGGGGAGCGACCCATTTCTTCGGCTATCCCATCACTCCGGCAAGTGAGATCGCCCATGCTGCAGCACTGTATTTCACCAGATCAGGTCGATATTTTCTGCAGGCGGAATCGGAGGTCTCCGCAATTAATATGATCTATGGAGCCGCCGGAGCCGGAGCCCGTGTCATGACGGCTACTTCGGGTCCCGGTCTCTCTCTTATGGCGGAAGGGATCTCCTATCTGGCTGGTGCCGAACTTCCCAGCGTCATGGTGGATGTACAGCGCGCTGGGCCGGGATTGGGAAATATCTGGCCCGAACAGAGTGATTACAATGCCGTTGTGAAGGGGGGGGGGCATGGAAACTATCGAAATATAGTCCTGGCTCCCAATTCAGCCCAGGAGATGTGTGATATGACCTGTTCGGCTTTTGAGCTTGCTGACAGATACAGAATCACGGTTATTGTACTCTCCGATGCCTATATAGGTCAGATGATGGAACCCGTTGAACTGCCTGATACCGTACAGCATGGGGAAAGGAAGGACTGGGCCCTCTACGGCGATGCTGAAAGCCGCCAGAATCTGGTGACCTCTATCCTTATGGATACAAAACTTCAAAGCGATCACAACTGGAAACTTCAGAAAAAATATGAACAGATCGCCAAGGACTGCTGTCTTTGGGAGGAGGAGGACTGTGAAGACCCGGAGCTTCTCTTTGTCGCCTACGGGATCACTTCCCGGATCTGTCTTTCAGCGGTTAAGGAACTCAGGAAAAAGGGAATTCGAGCCGGATTGCTCCGTCCCAGGACACTGTTCCCCTTTCCTGAGAAGAGGCTTTCTGAATTGTGTTCTGAAAAGACTCTGATCATTTCCGCAGAATTGGCAAATGGTCAGATGAATGAGGATGTTGAGCGAATGGCTGCCGGTCGTTGCAGGGTAGAGTCCTATCAGTGGCTGGGAGGAGTGATCCCCTCTGTTCAGGAGATCTGTGAAAGGGCGGAAAAGGATTTGAGGGGAGGGGTAAGATGATCGTACATGAAAAACCGAAAGCATTCTATGAGACCTTCGAAAGGAAGGGCCCCGGACAGCAGACCACCCATTATTGTCCCGGCTGCGGACATGGTACCGCCCACAAACTGATAGCAGAACTTCTAGTCGATATGGGAATTCAGGACAAAGCCGTTTTCTGTTCTCCTGTCGGCTGCTCGGTATTCGCCTATTATTATATGGATACCGGAAATATCCAGTGCTCCCACGGAAGAGCCCCTGCCGTCGCAACGGGAATCCGCAGGGTGCATAAAGATTCCATAATCATCTCCTACCAGGGCGATGGTGATCTGGCTGCCATAGGGACGGCGGAGATCATCCATGCCGCCAACCGTGGGGAGAATATGACCGTATTCTTTATCAACAATGCGATTTACGGGATGACCGGCGGTCAGATGGCTCCCACA
Source organism: Oceanispirochaeta sp. (assembly GCA_963556075.3). Classification (GTDB taxonomy): domain Bacteria; phylum Spirochaetota; class Spirochaetia; order DSM-2461; family DSM-2461; genus Oceanispirochaeta. Next base: position 3,814,459 of record CAUVYB020000002.1, read on the forward strand.
ACCCTTGAGGGACAGAAGACTCTGACCACACCACTGGGACGTTCAGGAGAGCGGGATGGCCACCCCATAGGAATGGCTGAGGTCATGGCCGCTTTAAAGACACCCGTTTTTATCGAGAGGGTCTCCCTTTCTACACCGGGCAAGGTGCTTAAGGCGCGCAAGGTCTTCCGAAAGGCCCTTCAGTATCAGATAGATAAAAAGGGGTTTTCTTTTGTAGAAGTCCTTTCTCCCTGTCCCATTAACTGGAAAATGGATCCTGTTCAGGCCAGGCGCTGGATGCAGGAGGTCCTTGAGCCCCGATTTCCGGTTGCAAACTTTCGTGATCATGGCGACAACGCTGTGCCACACGATGAGTCCCTTCCCTTTATGGATGACAGCGCTCTGGTCAGTCTGCTCCATGAGGGCGGCTCTATCCCCAGTGTGCAGAGAAAGAAGACCCTCGAGGAACAGAGGGTTAAAATAGCTGGATTCGGCGGTCAGGGAGTGCTTTCTGCTGGAGTCCTTTTGGCCAATATCGCAATAGCAGAAGGCCTTAACGCCACATGGCTTCCCTCTTACGGTCCCGAGATGAGAGGAGGCAAAGCCAATGCCAGTGTTATCATCTCCGATGAGCGAATCGGTTCCCCCGTGGTAGACCGGCCCAATGTCCTGATAGCTCTTAATACTCCATCCCTTATTTCATTTGAAAAGGATGTTGCTCCCGGCGGTCTGATCCTTGTAAACTCCTCCCTTGTCAAACAGAAGGTTAATAGAGAAGATGTGAGGACTCTCTATGTCCCTGCTTCCGAGATGGCCAGGGACGGAGGTGTCCTGGCCACAGCCAATACGATTCTTCTGACCATCTATATGATGGTTACGGGCTTGGCTGCGCTGGATGTCCTGGAGAAAGTTCTGCCTGCCAGCGTAAAGAGGAAGGATGCTGTAGAATTGAACCTCAAAATGGTAAAAAAGGCCGTAGATTTTTACAAAAGGGAAATCGATGTCCTTTAGGATACTGGCTATCAATCCTGGTTCAACCTCGACCAAGCTCTCTTTGTTTAAGGATCTATCGGAGATCCGCTCTGTTAACATCAGCCATGATGCGCAAGAGCTGATGAGATTCTCTTCTGTGGCGGAACAGGAGGAGTTCAGGCTTTCCCTGATCAGGAAAAATTTTCCGGCTGAAGGCTCAGGCGATCATGAGGGGAAGCTTGATGCCGTTATCGGTCGGGGAGGGCTGCTCAGGCCTCTGGAAGGCGGAGTCTATAATGTCAGTCCCCCGATGCTGAACGATCTGAGGTCGGCTGTGTACGGAGAACATGCAAGTAATCTGGGAGCCATCCTGGCACAGAGGCTGGCAGAGGAACAGAGGACAAATGGGGGGCGCTGTGCAGCCCTGATTGCCGATCCTGTGGTTGTGGATGAGCTTGATCCTGAAGCCAGGATCTCCGGCTGTCCCGAGATTGAAAGAAAAAGTATCTTTCATGCTCTCAATCAGAAGTCCGTAGGACGTTCCGCTGCAGGAGAGATGGGAAAGTCCTATCAAGATCTGAATCTGATTATCGCCCATATGGGAGGCGGTATCTCCGTGGGAGCTCACTGCCGGGGAAGGATCATAGGTGTAAATAATGCCCTGGACGGTGACGGCCCCTTTTCCCCCGAACGGAGCGGAGGGCTTCCGGCCGGTCAGTTGATAAAGCTGGCCCTCTCCGGACGTTTCAACGAAGAGGAGCTGAAAAAAATGATCACCGGAAAGGGCGGGATGTATGCCTATACCGGGACAAAGGATTTTGCAGAACTGTTCAACCGTATTGAATCTGGAGACAGTAGGGCGGAGCTTGTCTATCGGGCAATGACTCTTCAAATCGCGCAGGAGATCAGCCGGCACGGGGCTACTCTGAAGGGAGATATTGACGGAATCGTTTTGACCGGAGGCATGGCGAAAAGTACTGAGCTGGTGGAAGATCTTAAAAAGAGAATCTCTTTTCTGGCTCCCGTATTTGTTTATCCCGGCGAGAGGGAGATGGCCGCTATGGCAGAAAATGCACTGGATGTCCTTTCAGGACGGCAGGATATGAAGGAGTATGTGTGATGACCCTTGATGATATGCTGCTCTCCGCACCAAAAGGCAGAATTGTACTGGTTCAGGCCGATCATGAATCGTCCCTTCTCACCATGGAAGGGGCACGCTGTGAGGGGCTTGCGGATTTTATACTCATAGGAAACAGAGACAGGATAGACGAAAAAGCCGCCAAGCTTGCCATTTCCCTTAAAGGGATTGATATCAGATCAGCGGGAAGTGATGTGGAGGCATCAAATATGGCCGCTCAAATGGCCGCTGACGGCGAAGCCGATATTGTTATGAAAGGTCTTGTTCATACCTCGGTTTTTACAAAGGCCCTCCTGAACAGAGAGAGAAAACTGATATCCCCGGGAGGACTTATCAGCCATGCCGCTCTCTTTGAACTGCCAGGGCAGCAGCATCCCTTTATTTTAAGCGATGCTGCTGTGAATATAGAACCGAATCTGAACGAGAAGGCCTCTATTTTGAATAATGCGTTGTCCCTGAGCCGCCTCCTTGGAATAAAAGTTCCGAAAGCGGTCTGCGTGGCGCCTGTAGAGACGGTCAATCCGAAAATACAGAGCACCATAGATGCGGATGCCCTCTCTTCAATGGATTTTACCGACGCCCTGGTTGAAGGACCTCTAGCCCTGGATGCCGCCCTTTCCCGGGACGCAGCCAGGATAAAAGGGATAGAATCCCTTGCCGCCGGCGATGCGGATGTTCTGCTTTTCCCGGATCTCAATTCGGCAAACGGAGTCTACAAAGCTCTTTCTCTCCACCCCGGCTGCCGCTATGGCGGAATATTGACAGGCTTAAAGATCCCTGTCATTCTGACATCCCGTTCTGATTCTGAAGAAGTGCGTCTCCTTTCGTTGAAAATGGCCCTGGCCGTATCAGGAGCATGATCTTTCAAATCTCAGGCTTTACATGGAAAATCACAGGTGTTATAATAATGCAGGTTTGATACCCTCGGTATCGGGCCCTGATTCGAATCTGGTTCCAGAGAAGCTGAGAGTGCTTAAGTAACCGCAGAATCGTAAAAATGAAAAAACTCACTGTCCAGACCCGGCATTAGATGTGGTGGACTTCATTTTACGGAGCGCTTATGAACACTGACAGGATAGCTCGGAACATCCCGCTTGATTACTGCTTCAGCTTTATTTCCAATTTCAACCTCCTTCACGCCCTTTGGATGATCTATCTCCATATGAGAGGATTCTCTCTGTTTGAACTCGGTATTCTGGAGGGAACATTTCATATCACTTCCTTTCTTATGGAGGTCCCTACCGGTGCTGTAGCGGATCTCCGGGGACGAAGGCAAAGCAGGGTGCTGGGGCGTGTCTTTGCCCTCTTTAGTCTTCTTTTTCTCCGTTTTTCATCCTCTCTCGCCCTGCAGATGTGCGGATTTGCGCTTGGTGCTGTAAGCTACAACCTTGAATCCGGTGCGGGTGAGGCTCTCGTCTACGACAGTCTGAAATTTACGGGACGGGAAGGAGCGTATAAGAGGGTCGCCGGAAAGAGGGAACTGCTCTATCAGGGAGCTATGGCTTCGGCTGTTCCTCTGGGAGGATTTATCGCCTTCAGAACAGGCTATGATATGGTTTTTCTCCTGATGGCTGTTGTGATCCTCCTTTCCCTTTTTAACGCCCTTCTGTTCTCAGAAGCACCCTGCGGAAGAACAAGAAATCATGAGGATGGACTTCTTTTAAAAAAAATTGCCCGGTCTCTTGCTCATCAGTGCTCGGAGAGCCTTAAGGTCATAAAAGGGAATCCCAGGATTGCGTTACTCATTGTTTTTACAGAATCTGTTTTTGCCTTTGCGACTACCTTCTACTACTATATCCAAACCTACTGGAAGACAGAGGGGATGTCGGAGTCACGGATGGGCCTGATTTTTGCAGCGCAGTGTATCTTTTCGGGGCTCTGCGGACTGGCATCCCACAGAGCGGAAAAACGCTTCGGAGAGACTGGTCTGCTTACAGCTCTTCCTCTTATACAGCTTATCTGCCTCTGGGGAATCGCTCTGTCTCCCTGGAAGTCTCCTTTTTTCATTTTAACGGGTCTTTCGGAAGGGATTCTGTTCATTGCTGTCAGTGATTACATCAACAGAGATATCCCTTCTGCTCTCCGGGCTACCATTCTCTCTTTTCAGTCTATGGTTTTCAGCCTTCTGATGATATTTCTCTTTCCGCTTCTGGGCTGGATAGGTGACCGCTGGTCCCTGCAGCTTGGATTCCTTCTGTCCGCATCAGCGGCACTGGGGCTTTACGGCCTGTTCCTGTTCTATTCCATGCCGATTATAAAAAAACAGCAGGTTGCTGATATCAGTTGAAGCCCTTAAAGCAATGGCTTATACTCAAGAGAAGTGAGGGAGGGATTTTCTTGAGAGCTCTGATAGTAGAAGACGATCTAATCAGCAGAACCCTGCTGCTTAAGGTACTGCGCCCCTACTGTGACTGTGATGTTGCTGTCAACGGTGATGAAGCGACGACTGCTTTTATGCTAGCACATAATGAAAACTCACCCTACGCTGTTGTTTTTCTGGATATTGTGATACCCGGCAAGAACGGTTTTGAGGTCCTAGAGTATATTAGAAAATTTGAAGTCGACAACGGTATGGAAGAGCGTTCCAAGATTATCATGACCTCAGCCCTTGACGATCAGAATCAGGTCCTGAATGCCTATCGGAAGCAGTGTGACAGTTATCTGATCAAGCCCATCACGTTTGAAAAGATTACAGAAGCCTGCGGCGAGGCCGGTATGAAGATGAGTAAAGGAATGACACGCTCGGCTTTCAAAGGATATCAATCTTAATCATATTTGTGGCCTTGCTTGCCAGCAGGGGGATGCCCGTAGCGTAAACTACTGTATCTCCGGACTCCACAAGACCCATTTCCCGGGCCAGTCTGGCCGCTTCTTTCAGTGTACTATCCGTATCGCTAACCTTGTCTATGGGCAGGGCTCTGACACCCCAGACGATTCCCAGATAGCGTATGGTCCGAATATCCTCGGTATAAGCGAGAATGGGAATAGAGGTTCTATACTGACTCAGGAGACGGGGTGTTCTGCCTGAGCGGGTAATGGCAATCATACAGCGGGCTTCGGTCTGTTCCGCCATTACGCAGGCTGCATGACAAATATGGGCTTCATGGCTTATCAGCTTCTCTCTGCGCCTCAAGCCTGTCAGTCTGTCCTGAATAAAATTATGTTCTGCAGTGGTGGCAATCTGTTTCATGGTTCGTACCGCTTCTATGGGATAATGTCCTACTGAAGTCTCTCCGCTGAGCATTACCGCATCGGTCCCGTCGAACACAGCATTGGCCACATCGCTGGCTTCTGCACGGGTAGGCCGCGGATTGCTAATCATGGAATCCAGCATCTGAGTAGCCGTTATAACAGGTTTGTTTTCCCTGTTGCAGAGGGAGATGATTCGCTTCTGCATGACAGGAACCTCTTCGGTCGGTATCTCTACACCCAGATCTCCTCTGGCGACCATAACTATATCCGCTTCTTTGACGATCGCCTCCAGATCATCCAGGGCTTCGGGTTTTTCCACTTTAGCGATGATGGGCAGACGGCTGCCTTTTTCGGCCAGAAGATCCCTGAGTTTCACTATATCGGCAGCTCTGCGTACAAAGGAGAGGGCGATGTAGTCAATCTCCTGATGAACAAGGAAATCAATGTCTTTTCTGTCCTTTTCCGTAAGAGCGGAAAGGCTGATGGGAACACCGGGAAGATTGATTCCCTTGCGGGATTTCAGGACTCCGTCGTTTAGGACGCGGCAGTGAATATCCGGAGGATTTAGCCTGGTGACTTCCAGCTGTATCAGGCCGTCATCAACAAGGATGCGATGGCCCGGCGCCAGATCCCCGGCCAGTCCGGGATATCCGGCTGTCAATTTACCGGGATCACCATTAGCGGGATCGCTGCAGAGTATTATCTCATCATTTCGCTGTACGGGAATTTCTTTAGTCAGTTTCCCAAGACGAATCTTGGGACCGCTCAAATCGGCAAGTATGGGGAGAGAAACGCCTATTTTGTCAGCCGTTTCGTTAACAAAACTGATAAGCTTTTCAAGTTCTTCTGGTTCCCCATGAGAACAGTTTATCCTTGCCACATTCAAGCCGGCCTCTATCATTCCTTTCAGGACCTTAAAGTCTGAACAGGCCGGTCCAATGGTTCCTATGACCTTGGTGTGGGAACGTAAAATCTGATCTTTCATATAAATATATTATGGCGGAGCAGGTCGAGAATGCAATAAAAAACCGCAGCCTCGTGAAAAACTGCGGTTTGAAATCAAAAAAACGGGCTAACCCGGAGAAGGCCTAGGAGAGAGCGTCCTTGATGCGCTGCATGGCGGTCTCTACATTTTCACGGCTGTTGAAGGCGGAAATCCGGATATATCCTTCTCCGCACTTTCCGAAACCACTTCCGGGAGTGGTGACGACCCCTGCTTTTTCAAGGATCATATCAAAGGTCTCCCAGCTGTCCCGTCCGGTGTTGACCCAGATATAGGGAGAGTTTTTACCACCGGTACACTTGAATCCGGCAGCGGTCATCTTATCCAGAATGATAGCGGCATTCTCAAGGTAGAAATCAATCAGAGCCTTTACCTCTTTCCTGCCTTCCTCAGAGTAAACAGCGGCGGCAGCCTTCTGAACAGGGTAGGAAACACCGTTAAACTTAGTGGAGTGACGTCTGTTCCAAAGATCCTGAAGAGAGTATTCATTCCCTTCTTTATCCCAAACCTTACAGGCTGCGGGGATGACCGTATAGGCGCATCTGGTACCCGTAAACCCGGCTGTTTTCGAGTAGCTGCGGAACTCGACAGCGCATTTTTCAGCTCCGGGGATCTCAAAGATACTGTGTGGAATCTCCTCATCCCGTATAAATGCCTCATAGGCTGCATCAAAGAGGATAAGCGACTTATGCTCGATCGCATAATCAACCCACTGTTTCAGCTGTTCCTTACTGGCGGTGGCACCGGTGGGATTGTTGGGAAAACAGAGGTAGATAAGATCGGCTTCAAGACCATCGGGAGAAGGGACGAATCCGTTTTCCTCATTTCCTTCGATATACTTGAACCCCTTGTACCTTCCGTCGACGGCTTCTTCCGAACGTCCGGCCATTACATTGGTGTCCACGTAGACGGGATAGACGGGGTCGGGAACGGCAATGACAGAATCCTGTGAAAAAAGTTCCTGAAAATTACCTGTATCGCATTTGGCACCGTCGCTGACAAAGATATCATCAGCCGTTATTTTGACACCGCGACTGTGGAAATCATTTTCGGCAATGGCTTCTCTCAGAAAGGCATAACCCTTTTCAGGACCGTATCCCTTGAAGCTTTCTTCAGACGCCAGTTCGTCAACCCCTTCATGAAAGGCTTTAAGACAGGCATCGGGAAGAGGGCAGGTGACATCGCCTATTCCCATCTTGATGATCTGTTTTTCCGGGTTCTTTTTCTGGAAATCAGAAACTCTTCTGGCAATCTCTACAAAAAGATAGGACGCCTGAAGTTTCTTATAGTTTTCGTTAATCTGTACCATAGGATCCTCATTAGACTGTTTTTTATCGTATAAATATCCCTTTGAACTGGGATATTCTCTTAATTTAGGATATTTCAGGAAATATGAAAACAGGAACAGCCTCATCAACTACCCAATATCCTTGTCTTTTCAGGGATATTGACTTGCAGGGAACAGCTTTTCGTTTCATATGAAACGGCTCACTAATCTTCGATATATCCGGGGATCTCCTCTCTAACGGCTTCATACAGCCTTCCCAGTTTCCGTGTGGCCTTTCTGTGTCTGGCGTCTATCTTTCTGTTGACAAGATAGCTTGCAGGCTTAGTTTTCTCCCTGATCAGCTGCCGTGGAAAAAAATCCAGCACTTCGGCAATATTCTCCTCATTCACAAAACTGTCTATCCTTTTCATGGGAAAATACTCTTCGGGATAGGACATCAGAATGAGGCCGTCGATGCGCTCTGAGGCGAGCCGCTCCTCTCCGGCGTCCCTGCTTGTCAGGAAAGAGGAGCCCAGGGAGTTTTTTTCGACACGAATGTATCCGTAATTCTGTAGCGGCCATTCCTGGATCATCATGGCATATAGAATGCCTTCGAAAGGGAATTCCCAGTGACGCCCCTCCCTGAGGGGACTGTGAATCAGGTATACGCTGCGTTCATCGTCCCTGAGGAAATCCCCGTTATAGAGACGGAAATCCAGCAGAACATCGTCTGAAGAAGAAATTTTGAAGCGCTCTTCTTCTTCAAGTTCCCCGTAGTATGCCTTCAGTTTGATCAAAAAATCACGGTATGGTTCAAAACCGCAGAGTTCAGGATCGGCTCTTCTGAGAAGATCCTCGGCCGATGGTCCATTCAGATCTCCTTTCAGAAAAGAGAGTATCCTTTCATCACTGTTGTTCTCAAGAAACCAAAAGCGGAGGCTCAAGCTGCTTCGACTGTTCAGCAGCGGAATGATATAACTCAGAAACGCCAGGGCTTCCGGTCCTTTGGGAGAGGCATAAACGATCATTCCCGTTCCGGTACTGACTATATGGCGGCCCAGTTCCTCAATCTTCCCCGGCTGAATTTCCTGTTTCAGAATCTCTATTTCAGAGGAGGAGGGGGAGCGGAAGGGTGTACAGGACATAAATGTTAGCAGGAGAAGTAGATAAAGGGCTTTTTTCATAATAATCTGATATTTATATTCCTTTCTGAGAGTTCTTTCAGCAGCTTTTTCTGATCAAGAGGATTCAAATGAATACGTACAGGCTTATAATCTCTGGAATGGATTCGGCAGTTATAGCTGTTTTTTATCTCGACCAGGGTAATACGGTCAAGACTGTGAACCTCAGGGTTCTGATAGTAGTGAAGATTCAGAATCAGTTTATCATCAATTAAGGTTAAATAAGGTAGTCTGTTGCTGATAATAACGATACACAGGACGATGATTGTTCCGATGCTGAACCAGATCAACTCAGCCCTGTCATAACGGACCAGTAATGGCCTGTAAGCAAGGATAAAAGGGAGGAGAAAGAGGTAGTTGAAGATTCTGGCCAGGTAATGTTTTTTGAGAACCAATACTCTCTCCTATCTCAGGTTTTCCGGATTCAGAACCTGAAGTTCTTCCGTGACGAAACGACCGTCTTTGCGGACCAGAATGTCATCGAAATAGAGGGAACCGCCGCCATACTCAGCGGTCTGTATGGATACCAGATCCCAGTGTATGGCAGAGCTGTTGCCGTTATCCGCGTTTTCATAGGCATTGCCCGGAGTAAAATGGAAGCTCCCCATGATCTTTTCATCAAAAAGAGTGTTTTTCATTGGATTGAGAATATAGGGATTGACCCCTATGGCAAACTCACCGATGTATCTTGCTCCTTCATCACTATCCAGAACGGCATTGATTTTCTCGCTGTCGTTGGCAACGGCTTCTACAATTCGTCCTTTTTCAAAGCGGAAGCGAATCTGCTCATAGCTGAAGCCCTGGTAGACGGCCGGGCAGTTATAGCTCAGTTCCCCCTCCACGGAGTTTCGTACAGGAGCGGTGTAGACCTCACCATCGGGGATATTGATCTTTCCGTCGCATTTTATGGCGTTCATACCTTTTATAGAGAAGCTTAGATCCGTTCCCGGGCCGGAGATTCTGACTCTGTCTGTCCGGTTCATGAGTTCTACCAGTGAATCCATGGCTTTCGACATCTTTGCATAATCCAGATTGCAGACTTTAAAATAAAAATCCTCAAAGCCTTCAAGGCTCATTCCTGCAGCCTGAGCCATAGAACTGGTAGGATAGCGCAAAACAGCCCAGCGGGTGTTTACAATACGCTCCTTATGGTGAACAGGAGTCATGTAACGCTCTGTGTAAAGCCTCATTCTCTCTGCGGGGACATCACTGGTTTCAGTGGGATTGTCAGTACAGCCGATACCTATATAGGCATCCATATGGCTCATTCTCAGCCGGTCGGCTTCGGCCATGATATCCAACTGTCCGCTTGGATATCCATAAGAAGAGAGCGCAGGAGCCGTTCGTTGGTCTGGGAGACAAAGGGCAGAGCCCCTGCTTTTACACATTCTTTTACAAGGGCGTCAACCAGAGGTTCTGCATGACTGCCATTCATATGTATCAGAACCTTATCCCCCTTCTTGAGCTCTGTGGCATAGTGAACCAGGGAGCAGGCCAGTTCTGTTATTCTGGGATCTTTCATGTCTTCTCTCCAATTATTTTCAGTATTTCTCCGGCAAGAAAAAAAGAGCCCATAATCAGAAGGTCCTTGTCTGTTCGCATCGCAAGATCATAGGCTGCGGCAGGATCCCGTTCAAGCCGGCACTTCCTGCTGTATTTCAGAAATGTCTGATACACCATATCGGGATCACTTTTTTTGAAGAAACCTGGTGTCGTAATCACGATCTCTGAAAATTCCGGAGCCAGTAGACGTGCCAGCTCATTAATATCCTTGTCATCCTGGCAGGCAAAAAGAAGAATCTTATCCCTTTCTTGTGAGGACATGGAGAAAAAGCTTTCCAGAGCCAGAGTCGTGGAACGGGGTGTATGAGAACCGTCAAGGATCCTCAGGGGAGACGATGAAAGCAGCTGCATCCTGGCCGGCAGTTGAGCTTTTTTAAAACCCTTCAGCCAGACCGTCCTGTCCCGGTCGGGGTAGAGGGAGACCAGAACTTCCAACGCCAGAGCCGCATTCCAGGCCTGAATCCTTCCCGAGAGGGTAAGCTCTCCCGACAGTACATGTCCATCCCTGTAGTACCATGTGTAACTGCTGATGCCCGGTTCCTGTTTAAAATCAATTTTCCGGATACGGTCCTCGAGAAACAGGATTTTGCTTTCAGTCTTTTGTGCTCTGTCCCGGAAAACAGCGGCAACCTCATTCTGCTGTTCAGAGCTAAAGACCGGTTTTCCCTTTTTCATGATACCCGCTTTTTCTGTGGCTATCTCCTTAAGACTGTTGCCCAGCCACTGGGTATGTTCAAGCTCTACGGGGGTAAGAACGACGGCTTCAGGTATTACCGTGTTCGTGGCATCCAGCCTCCCGCCCAGACCGGTCTCTATAACGGCCCATTCACAGGCCTCTTCTCTGAAAAGAAGAAAACCGAGAAGAGTCAGCAGTTCGAATGTCGTGGGATCCGTAGCTCCCGGCAAATCGCCCAGGGAATCATGGATCGAAGTGATCATCCGGATATAGCTTTCATCAGGCAGGGAGACCCCGTTCACCCTTATTCTCTCTCTGTAATGGAGAACATGGGGAGAGCTGTAAAGGCCGGTATTGAACCCGGCCTCCTTGAGGGCGGAAGCCAGAAGCGCGCATACGGATCCCTTACCCTTGGAACCGGCTGTATGAATGACCTTGAAATGGTTCTGAGGATTTCCAAACTGTTCAAGAAGCACCTGCATCCTTTCCGGACGGTACCGTCGTTTCAGGTCTTTGGTGCTTTTTTCCAGATTTGTAAAGGATTCAATCCAGGCAAAAGCTTCATCAATATCTCTAAACATCAGCGCCTTTTTCTCAGAGCCTCTCCGTGTGTTGTGAATCCCTCATAGTCGGCCAGGACCTCAACATGAGGCGAGATCTCTTTCAGAGCGGAAGGGCTTGTGTAGATCACGGAAGAGTATTTGATAAAATCACGTACCGATACGGCAGACCATGTTCTTGCATTTCCTCCTGTGGGGAGTACGGCGTTGGGTCCCACGGCATAGTTGGCGATGGAAAAGGGGCTGTCTTCCCCCAGAAGGATCTCACCGGCATTGCGGATGAGAGAAAGAGTCTTAAAGGGCTCTTCCGTCTGCAGTTGAAGGTGCTCTGTGGCAAATAGATTGGCCACCTCGGCCGCTTCTTCAAGGCTGGAAGTAAGGATTATGCCGCCATAACCTTTCATGACGTCTTCCACAAAGGTTTTTCTCGGTTCCGAGAGTTCGGAGCAGAACTCCTCGATGTAGCCTGCACAGGAACCGGCAATTTCTGCACTGGGAGTGATCAGAAGGGCCGCGGAATCCGAGCCGTGTTCCGCCTCAATAAGAAGATCCATGGCTACCTTGCGGGGATCCGCCTTGCCATCAGCTATAACGATAGACTCGGAGGGCCCTGCAGGCAGTCCGACGTCCACCTGACCGTAGAGAATGCGTTTGGCCGCAGTAACGTACATACTGCCCGGCCCCAGAAGCTTATGAACCGGCTTGATACTCTGTGTCCCATAGGCAAGGGCTGCTATGGCTTGAGCGCCTCCTACCTTGTAAACTTCCGATACCCCGCAAAGCCTGGCAGCATAAAGACAGGCGGGATCCACCTTTCCGTTTTTATCGGGAGGGGTCACAACAGCAATCCTGTCCACACCGGCTACCTGAGCGGGGACGGCAAGCATATAGAGCATGGAAGGGAAGTTCCCACGCCCTCTGGGAACATACAATCCCGCGGATTCAATGGGAATGGCTTTCTCTCCAGCCAGCAGTCCCGGCCTTATCTCTACCATATTCATACTTTCTGGTTTCTGGGTAATGTGAAAGCGTCTAATATTCTCGATGGAGTATTCAAGAGCCTCCTTCACATCGTCGCTTATCAGCTTTTCCGCTTCATTCCATTCCCGTTCCGAGACAGGCAGATCCATATTTTCAGGTGTACTGTCAAAACGATGATTATAGTCCTTCAGGGCGTTATCTCCCTCTTCGCGGACCTTGTGAATTATCTTTTCAACGGCTTCCCTGACTCCTGATATATCTGTCTCTGACCGGTTAAGCAGTTTTTCTCTGGCGGTCTCATCCATGGACTTCCAGTCATATCTGTTTATTTTCATTTTTTTATTTCCTTAAAGACTCGATAAAGTACTTGAGCCTCAGTATATAAATGGTTAAATCATGGTCATATCAATTCTGCCGCCGATGCTCAGCGTATCGCCTGGATTTATCTTGATATATTTCCCCGGTTTAACTCTTTTTCCGTTGATCATCGTTCCGTTACTGCTGTTTCTGTCCTGTATAAAATAACTTCCTCTTATCTGCTGTATCTCAAGATGGAAGCGGGATACCAGACCGTCTTCAATAACATAGTCATTTTTTTTATCTCTTCCAATGGTCATGCGGCTGGAGAGTTTTATCTCTTCACCGTTAAAAAGAAGACATCTGATGCTCTTATGTCCTACTTTTTTCAATCTTTTCCCGACAGGACTGTCCTGGATAATTGTTTCATCTTTCACTGGAAACACTCCTCATACTATAATAAATTAAATAACTGTAGAGGTACAGTAAGAACATGAAATTCCATTACCATGAGAGTGCCGTATTTACAGGACTCAACTTCATGACTGAATCGGCCGATAATGGACTACAGTATTCTGATAAATATTATAAAATATGGGAAACAGGAGGGAATGATGAAAGCCAGTGGAGATTTTCCTACTATAAACGATAAAAAACCTGATGGCCTGAGCCCGGGAGGAGTGCCGTATAAGGTGCTTATTATCGATGACTCCATGTTTGTCCGTAAACAGATTGGACAGATACTCAGCAGTGAGGGGTTTGAAATTGTTGACCAGGCCGTGGATGGGGTAGACGGGATAGAAAAATACAAAGAACATTCTCCGGGAATTGATATTGTCACTCTGGATATCACCATGCCCAGAATGGACGGTGTTACGGCTCTGGAGAAGATTATCGAATTTGATCCTGAAGCCAATGTGGTTATGATCAGTGCCCTTGGCAAACAGGACCTCGTAAAAAAGGCCCTTATTGCGGGAGCCAAAAATTACATAGTGAAACCTCTGGACAGAAAAAAAGTGCTGGAACGAATTACGGCCATCCTGTCCTGACTCTTTTAAATTGAGGGGATGCGGCAGGGGATCCCCTCCGCAAGAAAAAGGTCCCTGATCTCTTCCATATAGAGCCGGCTTGCCGGCTCATGTTCGTTATAAGCGGGATCAAGGCAGTTCCCCGGTTTGAAAGGATTCAGAACGTAATCACTGCAGCCTCGAATGAATCCGGCAATCTCGGACACCCACTCTCTTTTAACAAGAAGCGGGTGTACTGTCGTCCGAAACTGAGCGGGAATGGCTGAATCAATAATCATGCGTGCTGATTTTTTTAGTGATGTGGACGCATTGGATGAAATACCGAGAACCGAGAGATTGGAAACTGACGTTTTTATATCCATGGCTATAAAATCAGGAGCTTCTGTTTCAAGGAGCATTTTCAGACGGTCTGTCATCAGTCCGTTGCTGTCCAGTTTTATCTTCAGACCCGTTTCATCTCTGATGGTTCTGATAAATTCTCCCAGTCCTTCAAATAAAAGCGGCTCCCCTCCGGATATTACCACCCCTCCCAGGAGGGGAGCCCTGTGTTTTAAAAATTGAATCACTTCATCCCTGTCTATCAGGCCTTCATTGTCTCCCAGTACAAGTCCCGAGTTATGGCAGTAGGGACAACGCATGTTGCAACCCGGAAAAAAAATTACTGAGGCGACTCTTTCCGGATAATCAAGCAGGGACGTCTTCAGAAGTCCGACGGATGGGGGCAGTCGCATCTTCGTCAGGCAGTAACCGAATCCAGAGCGAACAGGTTCTCAACATCCGACGGATGACAGGTCCTGTACAACTCATTTCCTTCCGCGTCCTGAAAGATAACAGTGGGAGCGGAAAATACCATATTTTCTGAAGCGGCCTTCAGACCCCTTTCCATATCAACATTTAGATGTTCACCTTCAAGAGGCAGGAGCTCTAGAATCTCTTTCATGGCGGGACAGTTGGGACAGCTGCTGCGATAGAAGTAGCTGTAAGCGCTGATACTCTCTGTTGAGGCTATGGTTTTGTCGGTTACAGGGGAGACCTCTTCGATGGAAGCGGCTTCCTGCTGGATCTCTTCATTTCCGTGATCCATGTCCCGGGACGTTTTTGTCGTGAAGGCGACTCTCTCTTTGTATTCGCCTTTCTTGCCTACGTTCCAGTTCTTGACGGAGCGGTAGTAACCGACGATCCGAGAATATACCTCGGTACTCTGTCCCTCAACGCTGTTCATCTGTGCCTTCAAACTTGCGATTTCGCTGTTTATCTCTTTGATTCTTGTTTCCATTTTATTTCTCTCCTCTGGCCATCAGTCCGGCTTTTTCATTTTCTAATTCATCAATTCTGGATTTAATTTTTTTCTTCTCTTCCTCCTGACAGATGGGACAGGTGAAGTGCTCTCCCCTCAGATAACCATGAGTCTTACAGATGGAGAAAGTAGGGGAGATGGTGAAATAGGGGAGTCTGTAGTTATGAGCGATGGATTTGACCAGTTCCCTGCAGGCCTTCCAGTCCTGTATTGCTTCCCCCAGGAAGCCATGGAAAACAGTTCCGCCCGTATACCTCGTCTGAAGATCGTCCTGAAGATCCAGAGCCTCGAAGATATCGTCTGTATAGTCTACAGGCAACTGAGTGGAATTGGTGTAGTAGGGATTATCGGCCGTTCCGGCTGTGATGATCTGGGGAAAGTGTTTTTTATCATGCTTGGCAAGGCGGTAACTCGTGCTTTCTGCAGGAGTCGCCTCAAGGTTGAACAGGTCTCCGGTTTTTTCCTGATAGTCGGAGAGTCGTTTACGCATATGATCCAGTATCTCTCCTGCAAAGTCATGGGCGTCCCTATCGGTAATATCTTTCCCCATAAAGTTGAGAAGGCACTCGTTCATTCCGTTGAGACCTATGGTGGAAAAGTGGTTGTTCATATGGGAGAGGTAGCGTTTGGTATAGGGGAAAAGTCCCGAATCCAAAAGACGGTTGACCACTTTTCTCTTGACAACCAGGGAATCTCGGGCCAGGTCCATCATATGATTGAGCTGTTCGAAGAAGTCGCTTCGGCTGCCCGAAAGGTAGCCCAGACGGGCCAGGTTGATGGTAACCACACCGATAGAACCGGTAAACTCATCGGACCCGAAAAGTCCTCCCCCTCTTTTGCGCAACTCCCTTTTATCCAGCTGGAGGCGACAGCACATGGATCTGACATCCTCGGGGTTGAGGTCGGAATTGATGAAGTTCTGGAAGTAGGGCGTTCCATAACGGGAGGTCATCTCAAAGAGAAGTTGTGCATTCTCGCTGTCCCAGTCAAAGTCTTTGGTAACGTTGTAAGTGGGGATGGGGTAGGCAAAACCTCTTCCGTTGGCGTCTCCCTGAATCATAAGCTCGATAAAGGCCTTGTTGATCATGGCCATCTCTTCCAGGCAGTCACCGTAGCAGAAGTCCTGTTCCTCTCCGCCGACGATGGCCTTTCTATTCTTCAAGTCATCGGGAACAGTCCAGTCCAGGGTGATATTAGTAAAGGGAGCCTGGCTACCCCAGCGCGATGGGGTGTTCACACCGAAAATAAAGCTCTGAATGCACTGTTTCACCTCTTTGAAACTCAGCTTATCCGACCGAACGAAGGGAGCAAGGTAGGTATCGAAGCTGGACAGTGCCTGGGCCCCGGCCCATTCGTTCTGCATTATCCCCAGGAAGTTTACAATCTGAAAAATCAGAGTGGACAGATGACTGGCGGGGCGGGAGGTGATCTTTTCGCTCACTCCGCCCAGACCCTCGGCAATCAACTGGCGTATAGACCATCCGGCACAGTAGCCGCTGAACATGGACAGGTCATGGATGTGCATGGCTCCGCTGCGATGGGCCTCTGCTACCTCTTTGGAGTAGATATTTTTTAGCCAGTAGTTGGCGGTGATGGTCCCGGAGTTGTGCAGAATCAAACCGCCCAGAGAAAAGTTGACGTTGGCATTCTCGTTTACCCGCCAGTCGGACTGGGAAAGATAGCCGTCCATGGTCTCATTGATATCGAGCATCAGCTTTCTTGTGTCGCGAATGGCTTCGTGCCTTGCTCTGTAAAGGATGTAGGCCCGGGCTATATCCACTTCATTATTTTCGATAAGGACTTTTTCAACTATATCCTGTATCTCTTCAACGGCGGGAGCTGAATTGGGATGCCTGTCGGACATAAAGACGATCAGATTAGCCTCGACACTCTTCGTCAGCCGATCGCTCAACTCATCGTCCTTACCGTGAACGGCATCAACGGCCTTGACTATGGCCTCGCGGATTTTAATTCTGTTGTAGGGCACGACACTGCCGTCCCGTTTCACAACCCTTTGAATGACGCTTTCTGCCGGCGACGCAGCTTTAGCCTCGTCGCCAAGAAAGACCCTCCAGTCGTTCTTAAGCTCCATGTTCCCCTCCCAGGAATAGTTAAAAATATTCTGCTGATTTTTAATTAAATTAGTTAATGTCTGTTTTTTATTCTTTAAGAGTTTCAATGATATTCACAAACTCTTCCACATTCTCAAAATGTCTGTATACCGATGCAAAACGGACGTAGGCGACCTTGTCCAGGGCATAAAGTTGTGTCATTACCATCTCTCCCAGATCCACGGAACTGATCTCGTGACTGGATTTCCCTTTAAGGGCGGCCTCATCTTCAATGTCATGAAGAATGCTGTCCACCTTGATCTGGGACACAGGTCTTTTTTCAACAGCTCGCTGAAGTCCTCTTTCCAGCTTCTTGATATCAAAGGGCTGCCGCGTATTATCCTTTTTGACAACCATTAACGGTATCTCTTCAACCTTCTCATATGAGGTGAAACGATAACCGCATGACGAACACTCACGGCGTCTTCTGATTGAGGTTCCGCTGATATTCTGTCTTGACTCAATAACCTTGTCATCAAGATTGTCGCAAAGGGGACATTTCATTCTCAACTCCGGCAACACTATATATGGGGCGCCATATAATGTGTTTCTTTTAACATAAATGAATATACCACACCAGATATGGGTTTTCAAGATGGGGAACAATGATTTACTAAAAAAAATAAAAGAATCAAATCTTTGAATGCACAAGGGTCTCATGTATAATGAGACTAAGCTTTACAGGAGAAAATTATGCCATTCGAATTAAAAAACAACACTATCAACGAATTTCATAATGAAGTCCTCCGGCGTTTCACGGATAGGCCTTTTTTATACTTTGTAGATGATGAGCCTATGAGCTATAAAGAGTATGCGCTCAAAGTCAGGAATCTAAGAAAAAAAATAATTGATTCCGGTCTGATTAAGGCAGATCCCATTGCTTTGCTGGGCCCTGCCTCACCGAACTGGGCCATCTCTTTTATGGCTGTCATGACCGCAGGATTTGTAGTCGTTCCACTGATGGAGGATTTTCCGGCTTCGGATATCGATCATATTATTTCTGATTCGGGGGCCAGAGCCGCCGTTATCACTCCCTCATATGCGGAGAGAGAGGATTTACCCTCCCTCAAGGGTATGCCTCTCTTCAGTCTGGACGATCTGAATCACCTCGAAGGATCCCCCCGCAGAGTCTCGAAAAAAGATAAGACGGAAAGATCTCCTTTTACGGATGTTGAACTTGCTGACAATCTCGAGGCAGACGGAGAGGGCTGCTTTCCCAGCATACCTTCGGATGTGGCAGAACTCCTTTACACATCGGGGACCACAGGCCATTCCAAGGCCGTTATGCTGACCCATAACAATCTGGTGACCAATCTATATGAGGGTACTGATCTCATAGACGAGTGTTTTGATGAACATACTATTCTTATGTCTCTTCTGCCGATGGCACATGCCTATGGGTCCACATCCGCCTTCCTCTCGATCATGTACAAAGGAGCAAGAATCTGCTTTTTAAAACGAAAACCGACGCCCGAGTATCTTCAGACCGTATTCCGCAAGGTGCAGCCTACCATACTGGGAGGCGTTCCTCTTATTTTCGAAAAAATTTTCCAAAAGAAGATACAGCCCATGATTCGGTCGAGGAAAATACTGTCCTGGGGCGTTGAAAAATCAGTCCTGTTCAGAAAGTTGTTGTATCGAATGGCTGGGCGATCGGTTATGAACTATTTCGGCGGCAAGTTAAGATGTATCATAATTGGAGGAGCGACCTTCAGTGAACAGGTGGAAACCTTTATGCGGGAGGCAAAGATTCCTTATTTGCTGGGATACGGTCTGAGTGAAACATCCCCTTTAATCACTTTTTCGACACTTGAAGAATCCCGTTTCGGTTCAGTGGGGCATGCTGTCAATCATACGAAGATCAGAATCAGCAATCCAGACGAACAGGGGATAGGGGACATTGAGGTTTCGGGTCCACAGGTCATGAAAGGTTATTATAGACGTGAGGAGGAGACCAGGGCTGTTTTTTCAGGAGACGGATGGTTTAGAACGGGTGACAGAGGGCTGCTTGATGACGACGGTTATCTGTATATTCGTGGCAGAAGCAAAAATGTTATTGTCGGAAGTTCGGGAGAAAATATATATCCGGAGGTTATAGAAACCAAGCTCAATGCCTTCGAAATCATCGATGAAAGTCTTTTGTATCTGGATGATCAGTCTCTGACGGCTCTGGTCCACCTTGATGCAGAACTGGTAAAATCTCGTTTTGCATCGGATGAGGCGTTATTGAAAGAGGCTCTGGAAGACCTAAGGCAGGAGCTCAATAAGGAGCTGTCCCTTAATTCGAGAGTCTCCAGAATCAGGATACAAAAGGAGCCTTTTGAAAAGACTCCCACAAGAAAAATCAAACGGGCTCTCTATATCCCGGGCTACTGATCTGTTTGCTCAGGGATAGCGCTGGGAAATGAACCGCTCTCTTTCAGGCTGTCAAAGCGTAAAGATTTTCTGATAATCGTACGGCTTTTAATCTCAATGCCCTCCCTTTCGGGATGCAGTTCGTAGCTGGAACCGTCCCTTAGAATGCTTATATTCAGTTCCGGACGGGATTCCCCTGAAAAAATGAGAGAAATCCCCAGAGGGCTGGGAGGGTTGATACCGATGAATATCCTGGCTTTTTTCTGATCGGGACTGAGCTCATAGGGATAGAGACTTTCATAAAGGACGAGCCTCTCATCAGAACGGGCTTCCAGTAGTATC
Organism: Oceanispirochaeta sp.; assembly: GCA_963556075.3. GTDB lineage: Bacteria > Spirochaetota > Spirochaetia > DSM-2461 > DSM-2461 > Oceanispirochaeta. The sequence continues at coordinate 3,834,401 of CAUVYB020000002.1, forward strand.
TCATCGGCATCATCTTTCGTATTTATAGTCAGGTCAACGCTTCTTCTATCAAGAAACTCTCTAACTGTCCATTGAACGGAAAAAAGATCTTCTTCTGCTTCGCCCTGAATGCTGAAATTTCTGACTCCCGGGGGAATGGAAATCTCCCTGTCCCTGTATCTAAGCACAGCATCTCCCATTTCACGTTCACTGCTGATCGCAAGCTCCCTTGTCCCCGTATCGAGATTCTGAGTATCCCTGAGCGTGACAATCTGGTGATCTCTGTGGCCGTAGGGGGCGAGCTGAAAAGAAAAGATCACCATGGAGAGAACAAGAATGCCTTCCAGGAGAGTCACCATGGCCGTCTTCATCTCCTGACGGCTCCGTTCATAATGGTGATGATAGCTGTGCTGCGCCATGATCATGCAGATCACAGGAAGTGAAAAAAGACTGAGAAACCAGTTTCCTTTTATCCGGGAAAGGAGAAAGAAGCGAAACACTTCAGGATAGTCCCTGTTGAACAGATAACTGAGAAGGAGAAGCGGGGGCACCATGGAAAGTGTTATGGCAAGACGCCGGACTCCCTTGTAACGGCTAAAGATAAAAAGAAAAATGAAGAGCTGATTGATCATAAGAACAGGGGTGAAGGATATATTCAGAAAGCTTATAATTACGATATTGATCAGACCGGCAGCAAACGCCATATAGGAGTAGAAGTGCGGTGTCCTCGGAAAGGGGAGGCCTCGGAGCAGATTGATAAACAGGGAGGAAAAGAACAGCGCATTGGCTATCTTGAGAAGAAGAAAATAGATTGAATAATACTGCCATATATCCTGGACCTGCAGCATAATCAAAAGTTCTTCGAGAAAGAGAGTGGAGATCATATAAAAAGTAAAAATCAGATAGACAATCACCGGTATTGCCCAGAGATGCTTTCGGAATTTTTTAAAGTTAAGATGAATCTTTCGCTGCTGAATGAGCATTATGATCAGAGCCAGGCTGAAAATAACCAGGCTGATGAACAGAACGATCCTTTCTGACAGATAGAATAGAACCCTTTTGTTCCACGCCCAGTAGACATAGTTACTTTCCCAGTCTCTTCGGGAGTTCTGGCTAATTGAAGCACACAGTGAGTGTAGAAAGCGAAGCCATTGATCCGATTGTCCGGTGAGAGACGGTCCGTCAATGCCGCTGCTCACAAGAGCCGCCGAAGGGATATCCTCCCTGAGATATTGCCCGAGAGGGAGACTGTCGACGGCCAGTCCCGCTCTGTTAACGAGAAAACCCGAGGCATCCAGAGTACTGTATATACCGGCGTTTTCAAGGTCCTTTCGGATGGTCTCGATATACCATCCGGGAGAGGTCCTGGAAATCGTACTGCCTCTGATTTCTGGAAGGGTCGCATTGTTATTCATAAGCAGATAGAGGAGGGCCGTTCTTTCGGGTAGAGTGGCCTTCGATATAAAACTCAAGGAACCCAGGAATTCTCTGCTTTCGATGTCGGCACTTGTAAAGAGAAAAATAAGAGACAGGGGCGGGATCCTGTCTTTCCACTCGTTAAGAAAGGCAAGTGCCACCGAAGGATTGACGGCTCTGTCTTCGTCTTTATTGTATGAGTCCACAGGGACGGCCAGAATCAGAGTCTCATCTTTTGCCCCAGCGACCCTGACCAGAAGGTTGGAAGAAAAAGAGTGCATATCCTCCCTTCCGTCAAGTGTCTGATACTCGGCATAAAATCCCCTGTCCAGGGCGAATCTTTCAATGAACTCCAGGACCTCAGCTTCATCAGGACTTCCTTCTTCCCTTACCGGATAGGAATTTATAAAACCATAGGATTCTTCATAGACCTCAATGCTATCGTCTTTAAGAACTGTAACTGCCGGATTCTGACTGTTTTCAGCTGTCAGCAGAAAGGAGAAAGAGAAGAGGACGTAAAGGAAAAGCAAATGCCGTCGCATCATAGACCAAGAATAGAAAATCAGGAGACCACGGTCAATATTGTTTAATCTTTTTTAAGTTCTGTGTTATGATAAAAATCATGAATTTAATGCCCGAAATAATGAACCGCTCCACTGCCGTTTCTTTTCTGGACGAACCGGTACCGGAAGAGGTTTTAACGGATATACTGGAGGCCGGACGGCTGGCCCCTTCGGCAAAGAATCGTCAGCCCTGGCGGTTTATCGTTATAAGGGATGTGCAGATGAAGGAAAATCTGCAGAAATGCGCCTATGGAGATGATCGTTTCAAACAGGCCCCTTTTATTATCGCCGCCTGTACTACAAATATAGGGTATAAAATGCCCAACGGAGAAGTGTCCTATCCTATCGATCTGAGTTTTGCCGTATCCCAGATGATGATACAGGCCAGTTTCAGCGGTCTGGGAAGCTCTGTTATCACGACCTTCCGTCAGGAAGATGTCAAAAATCTTTTAACAGTTCCCTATTCTATGAAGGTCATCATGTTTCTGCTTGTCGGAAAAACGGAAGAAAAGGCTGACAGAGAAGGCCGCCTGCCCCTGGAACGGGTTGTTTCTTTCGATCACTGGTGAAAATTATCAGTTAAGGAATCCTCTTCCCCTTGATCGCGGGTGTCCGGCGAGGGGGATGTAAATATATTTTTTAGGAGTTCGTGCTATGAGTCATGCAAAGAATTTTTATGCTGGACCTTCGGTTCTTCCCGTCAGTGTACTGGAAGAGATTCAGAAAGATATGGTTGATTATAAAGGGACCGGTCTCTCTCTGATGGAAACCAGTCATCGCTCTCCAGAGTATGACGAGGTTCATTACAACGCCATCAATCTGATGAGAGAGATTTTCAGAGTTCCCGAGAATTTCAAGATTCTGTTTATCGGCGGGGGAGCGACCATGCAGTTCTCCATGATTCCCATGAACTTCCTTTCCGGCGGCAGAAGCTGTGATTTTACCCTGACAGGCGCTTGGTCAAAGAAAGCCTATGCCGATGCGCTTAAGCTCGGGAAGGTCAATGTCGCCTATGACGGCAAGGATGATTCCTATATGAGTCTGCCCGATGTGGCCAGCCTGAAGGCCAGCGCCGGATCGTCCTACTTCCACATGACGTCCAACGAGACCATCGGAGGAGTTCAGTGGAAGGACTGGCCCGATACGGGGGATGTACCCATTATCTGCGACATGTCCAGCGATTTCATGAGCCGTCCTGTTCCCTTTGAAAAATTCGGCATGATTTACGGCGGAGCCCAGAAAAACCTGGGTCCCAGCGGAATGGCCGTGGTTATCATCCGTGAGGATATGCTGGAGAAGGTCAATCCCGATGTCACCGCGTATCTGGATTACCGTATTCATGCTTCCAAGGACTCCCTTTACAATACTCCTCCCGTCTTCCCTATTTATGCCATGAGCCTGGTTCTGGCCAAGGTCAAGGCCGACGGCGGTCTGGATGCCGTGGTAAAGCGGAACAGTGAAAAATCCGGCCTTCTTTATGATGCCATCGACAACAGCAACGGATTCTACAAATCCCCTGTGGAAAAATCTGTCAGATCCGATATGAATGTTGTCTTTACAATGGGCGACAAGGATCTGGAGAAAGAGTTTGTTGCAGAAGCCAAGAAAAAGGGAATGTACGGACTTAACGGTCATAAAAGTGTCGGCGGCTGCAGAGCCTCCATCTACAACTCCCTCCCCATAGCGGATGTTCAGGCTCTCGTGGCTTTTATGGAAGAATTCCGGAAAGCCAAATCCTGAAGCTGAATCCATTGAGTTAAAAATGAGGGGGAGCCTTCCGGTTCCCCCGGGAGATTTGGAAAATTGGACGATCTGAACAAGGGAATCCTCAGAGAACTGCGAGAAGGCAGAAAATCATTCAAACTGATAGCAGAGAATCTTGATGTCACCGAAAATACCATCCGTTCGCGAGTCAGAAGGCTTGAAGAACAGGGAGTTCTTGACATCAGCGGGCATGTTGATGTCGATCAGATAGATGATCTTCAGATTATCATGATCGGTATCCGTACCAGCTCCATGGACTATATCGCCAAAGGCGAAGAGATCAGCCGTCTGAAAGGTGTCATTTCCGTGTCTGTGGTAACCGGTCGATTTGATCTTATCGTTCAGGTACAGCTTGCCGGCGACCGGCAGATGCTCTCATTTCTTAAAGATGAACTGTCCAAGGTGGAAAGCATTGAGGCCATAGAAACATTCGTGGTCTACAAAGGCTTCAATCTAAAAGTTCCCTATATGCAATAGTTAAGGAAATAGTCTCATGAATACGAAAGAGAAACTGGCCCGTCTGGGGCTGAATCTACCTGAAATACTTCTGCCTTACGAAAAGGCTCATCTGGATAAATGGGCCGTGGTGGCCTGTGATCAGTTTTCATCGGATAAGACGTACTGGCAGGGAGTGGAACAGGCTGCGGCCGGAGTTCCCAGCACTCTGAATTTGATTCTTCCCGAATGTTATCTGGATGAAGCGGAAAGCCGTGTCCCGTCTATCAACAGAACCATGAAGGAGTACCTGGAAAATGGGATACTGGAAAAAGCGGGTGAAGGTTTTGTCTATCTTGAACGCTCCACTCCCTGGACGGAGAACCGCAAGGGGCTGATGGTGGCTCTGGACCTGGAGGCCTACAGCTATGAACTGGGAGCCGAATGCCAGATACGTCCGACAGAAGGAACCGTCCTTGAACGTTTGCCTGTACGAGCTCAAATCCGTAAGAATGCGGTGCTTGATCTGCCTCATATCCTTGTGCTGATCGACGATCCTGAAGAGAGCTTGTTCTCTTTACTGGATGGCAGAAAAGACGAGTTTGAAAAACTGTATGATTTTGATCTGGCCGAGGGGGCTGGTCATTTGTCAGGGGCACTGGTCTCCGGTGACGATGTACTGGATAAGCTGTGTTCTGTTTTTGAAGAGCTGGAAAAGCAGGGCGATTTTCTATTCGCCGTAGGCGATGGGAACCACTCCCTGGGAGCGGCAAAACAGCTTTGGAACAGGATAAAAGAAGAGACGGGAGACATGAATCATCCCGCCCGATATGCTCTTGTAGAACTGGAAAATATACATGATCCCGGAGTCCGTTTTGAGCCTATCCACAGGGTTCTTTTCGACTGTGATGAAAAGAAATTTGCCGAAGATTTCTCAAAAAGGCCCGGATGCCGGATTGCCGCTGCCTCTACTCTGGAAGATATGAAAAAAGCTGTGGATAATCAGAGTGGCGATAACGTATTCTCCCTGGGCATGATTTGCGGAAACACTTATGCAGTCCTTTCCATGGAGGATTCGGAGGCTTATCTTTCCTCAGAGGCCTTTCATAAATTTCTTGATCCATGGGCCGAAGCCGGAAACTGTCGTGAGATTGAGTATATTCATGGTGAAGAGGTGCTTGTGGCACTGGGCTCACGCAAAGGGAATCTCGGTTTCTATCTGCCGGCAGTAGACAAGAAAAGTTTCTTCGGCTTTATCAGCAGCCGGGGTCCGATGCCCCGGAAAACATTTTCTATAGGCGAGGCCGAGGAGAAGCGTTACTATCTGGAAGGCCGTAAACTGATCTACTGATGTATGTGCTTTCCAAAATAATCGGAACCATGGGGCAGCCGCCGGCCCTGGTTCTGATTGTTCTTTTACTTCTTATCAAGAGTTTGAAGCCTTTTTACCGGAGTCTTCTGATCCCTTTTATTTTTCTTCTCTATTTACTGAGTATTTCTATCGGAGCCAATTTTCTACTGACTCCTCTTGAAACCTGGGAGCCTCATGCCGCAGCCGATTCTGCGGAGTTGATTGTCATTCCGGGAGCCGGCAGTACAGGCGGAAGAAGTGATGGAAGACTCATAAGCAGGCTCAGTGCAGAAAGCCGCAGCAGATTACTGGAAGGCGTCGTTCTCTACAGAGAACTCGGGTTGCCCGTACTGTTCTGCGGTGGAGGTCTGGGGGAGGGGCGTTCCAATGAAGCCGATGCCGCTATGGCGATGCTGCTCAAATCAGGGATACCGGCAGATAAAATCATTCTGGAAGATACAAGTCTGAGTACCCGGGAAAACGCACTGAATGCGGCGGAACTGACGGATATCCGAAATATTATTCTCGTAAGCTCGGCATTTCATATAAGACGTGCTTCAGACACGTTTATAGATGCGGGCTTTATGCTGTATCGTTCTGTAAAAGTGGCCCCCCGCAGCGAACAGGGGGCTCTCCATTTCACCGACTTTCTTCCCTCTATGAAAGCCCTTGCAAACAGTTCTTTAGCCCTCCACGAGTACGGAGGGTTGCTCTTTTATGGTCTGTTACAACGCTTCTAGTGCATCTCAATGGCGGAGAGTCTCTCCGAAAGTGCAGGATGGCTGTAATAGAAAGCGCTGTAAAGGCTGTGAGGTGTCAGATTGGAAAGGTTGTCCCGACTCAGTTTCAAAAGGGCCCCGGAAAGGTCATCCTTGTTTTCGACCGCATCACAGGCATAGGCATCGGCCTCATACTCCTGCTTTCTCGATCTTCTGTTCCCCAGGGGGGAAAGGATAAAGCTGACAGGTGAGGTGAAGTAAAGTAGGATAACCAGGATACCGTGGTAGGAGGGCCCGGCATAGCCGAAGGCTTCAAACAGATCATTCCACCCCAGGGCCGCTGCGGTCAGAAAAAAAGAGCCCGTAAGCACGACAACGGATATTAAAAGACGTTTGGGGATATGTTTGAGCTTGTTGTGTCCAATTTCATGAGCCAGTACGGCTTCCAGTTCGGCAGGAGAAAGTGAGTCGATAAGAGTATCGAACAGTACGATTCGTTTGAGCTTCCCCAGACCCGTGAAATAGGCATTGCTGTGACCCGAACGCTTACTTCCATCCATGACGAAAATTCCGCTTGTGGCGAAGCTGCAACGCTCCGCCAGTGCGATCAGCCTTGTTTTCAGCTCACCGTCTTCCAGGGGGGTGAATTTATTAAACAACGGAGCAATCAGCACGGGATAGAGCAGAAAGAGAATCAGCTGAAAAGTGATGGTAAATGCGGAGGCCCATATCCACCAGAGACTCCCCGTGCTGTCCATAAAAAAGAAAAGAACCCAGAGAAGGGGGAGCATCAGGATCAGAGACAGGAAGATCTGTTTTAATCCGTCACTGAAAAAAAGATGAAGATCCGTTTTATTGAAGCCAAATTCCTCCTCAATAACAAATTGACTGTAGATCAGGTAGGGGAGTTCCGCAGCCGATATTATCAATGAAAAAACAAGAACATAGACAATGCTGAACAGCCGCCCCTCCGCCAGGAGGCTCTGAAGCCTGTATTCCAGGGCCCCCGGAAAGGCCGTCAAAAGAAGCAGGAGGATAAAAAGCGTGTTTCCCAGGCGGCTGATCAGGGCGAACTTTCCCTTTCTCAGGCTGTAGGCCGTCGATTTTTCATACTCGTCTTTACCTACGCTGTCTCTGAAACGCTCTGGAACGGAAAATCTGTTTTTCAGAATACTGTTGATATTGAGACAGTCCAGCAGCCAGGCAAAAAGGAATTCTCCCAGATAAAGGACGCATACAAGAATAAGAAGAGCGGTCATATTAGGCTCCTTATAAAAGTCCGTAAAAAGGAATTTGGACAATAGAATGACATATCGAAAAAAAAACCCTGCAACAGCAGGGTTTTCAGCGTATTACCCGAATTAAAGGGCGGCGATGGCTTCTTTCATCTTGCCTTTGGCAATAGCGGATTTACACTGTTTGCAGATGCTGACGCTTTTTCCGTCAAAGTCCTGCTCGTAAACAGTTTTGATACCGGTTCTCTTGCAAAGGGGACAGGTGCTTCTGCCGCTTTTTACCAGTTCTCTGATTCCACTGCCTCTATGTGCTTTAGACATGATAACTCCTTATGTTACAGACCTAAGATCCGTGTATTTTATTTCCTAATCTGCAGGGTTCCCTATACGGGTTAACCCGCAGGTGCTGATCGTGAAATAACAGTAGAAAACTATATAGACAGTTTTCTAAAAAGTCAATATAAACATCGATCTGTGGAAATAAAGCAGATCAACGCGATCTCAGTAGAAGAGAATGCTGCTCAAGCGTATTTCCGTTTCTTCTGTATTCCCCAGATTGATACCAAACTCGGCGCTGAAAGAAAAACTCGGAAGAAGCGCCGGAAACAGTATCAGTGAGGTTCCCGCTGTCAATCTCATTCTACTTCTGTCCAATGTCTCCCCCTTGTCCAGGACAAAACCCATATCAAAAAACGGAGAGAGCTGAATATCACCGACCTTAGGGAGGGACATGATGTTAAAAGGTGTATTCTGATTCCAGTAAAAACCTGTGATCCCCGATAGTTTATAATCCAAAACACCTCTCAGCCTGTCAGCCGCATTCCGCCGGAAGTCGTTATGATAAAAAAATCCTGACACCCTTGTATTGTAGCTGATAAAGGGGGTGTAGACGAAAGCTGTAAAAATTCCATCAGCCCAGGTGATAAATTCTTCGGCAACCTGATCAAATTCAAGCTGATTCTCGACAGTCGCTCCAAATCCGCTTCGCAGAGAGCCTATCCAGTCTACATTGTCCCACTTCAGAATATGGTTATACGCCGGTACGGCGCCTTTATACATATAAGCGCCGTTGCTTTTATCCGTATTGTTGATTGTGAACTTATAGGAGTAGGGCCATCTTATAATGGGGCTGGCAATATAGTTGAGCTCATGGACGATGGGGACATCCATGCTGAGGCTGACACTGGATTGTACATAGCTGTACTCCAGGTTGACATCTCCGTCACTATCCGCCGTTTTTACGGTTTCCCAGAGCTGTCTGTAATGCAGATTCATAAACAGTGACCCGATTCTTATAGAGTTCCAGTCCGTCAGAATCTCAGATTTAACACTGGAATAGTAGCTGCTGAAATGGAGATCCGTGAGAGAACCCGCAACATTGGTATAATCAAGACCCAGCCCCATAACGGCACCCAGGTTGTCATCATACTTGTAGTAGGGAATGGGGATGATGGTCCAGGCCTCCTTCAGTTTCATGCTGACATTCACCAGAGTGATATTTCCCTCTTTGCCGATGATACTGTAATCGGTAAGAACCGAGCGATATACTTTTTTATTGATCAACAGCTGCCTTTTCTGCTGAAGATAGTCATTCAGCTCATAGGGTGTTGAAAAGATTCTGCGATAATCCCAGTCCAGCGTACGGTTCAGGGCCTTGGCGCTTGTGTTGCCGTCGCTCTGATAGTGGACTTCCGCAATCCGGATGTTCCTGGCCGGTGTATCGGCGGCAGCAAGAGGCGCTAATGAGACCATATAACTTAGAATAAGGAGGGCCTGGTATCTAATTTTCAGAGACATATCAGAATATTCAATAGAATCCCTTTTCTTGATAGTATATTCGAACTGATAAAGTGCAGTTAATTTCATTTTATACCATATTGCAGGTCGATGTTTTTAAGTTTATCATTAATTCCATGATTGATGCTCTAGGGCACTGGTTCAGAGAGAAAACAGGAGGCATGCGTTATGCCTTTCATTTTTTTCTGTTCCTTATGAAAGAATCCATTCATTTTCCATGGGCCAGACGTATAGGGTTCAAGGTCCTTATCATGCAGATCTACTTTACCGGAGTAGAAGCCCTCTCTGTGGTCGCCCTGATCTCTCTGGGCATAGGAGCTGTTATCATCATTCAGGGAGTGGCAGTTCTTCCGATGTTCGGACAAGGCTCCCTGATGTATACCATTTTAATCATGGTGATCACCAGGGAACTGGGGCCCATGCTCACGGCTTTTATTATTACCGCTCGATCGGGAAGTGCCATAACAACAGAACTGGGAAACATGGTTATTTCCCATGAGATGGAAGCCTATCAGTCCATTGGTATTCACCCCCTTTCCTATTTGGGAGTACCTAGGCTGTATGGTGTCATCCTGGCCATGCTTTTTCTGAATATCTATTTCAACCTCTTCGGACTGCTGGGCTCCTATCTTGTGGCATCCTTTATTCATGATATTCCTTTCAGCGACTATCTCTACAACCTGATACAGGCCCTCACAGGCGAAGATATAATCTCGGCCTTTCTGAAAAGCATCGTTTTCGGCATTATCATAGCGGTTGTGTCCATATACTACGGATTTAATGTAAACAGAGCCGTAACAGAGGTCCCTCAGAATACCATTAAATCCATTGGAGCGAGCATCACTCTCTGTATTGTTGCCGATGCCGTTCTTGTGGTGGTCACCAGGCTTTAGGAGAAAAAATGCGTTGGAACCAGGTCCCTATCACTCTGGAGAGTGTTTCATTTACAGATCAGAATACAGCTGTTCTCAGCAATCTCAGTATCGAGTTTAAACCTGCATCTGTTACGGTTCTCCTGGGAGGTTCGGGAAGTGGGAAATCCACGCTACTCAAAACAGCCGCGGGGCTTATTCCAATCACATCAGGATCTGTCCGCTACGGTGAAAACTCCGTCTACGGTCTCAATCAGAAGGATTATGCCCGCATGCAACAGCATACGGGATTTATGTTTCAGGACAGCGCTCTGTGGGCCAACAAGAACATTCAAGAAAACCTGAGTCTCCCCCTGCAGATTGCGGACAGCAAAGCCAGGACTGCTGATGTAGAATCCAAGGTCAGGGATGCGCTGGAACGTTTTTCCATGGTTCCCTATATGAACAGCCGTCCTTCCGGCCTGTCGGCGGGGAGAGAAAGATCATATCCTTTCTCAGGGCAATCATTACGGAACCGGATATTCTGTTTCTGGATGAACCCACCACCTTTATCGACCGGGAAAGCGTACTGAAACTGATAAAGAGTCTTTTCCGGTTCAAGGAAGAGGGTAAAACCATTCTGATTATCACTCACGATATGAATCTGGCACGTTCATTGGGAGACTTCCTTGTTTTCCTTCATGAGGGAAAAACTATCCTTTATGATACGGTCGACAGCTGCATGTCATCCGATAATGAGCTGTGGAGAAAATTTCTGGCTGACAGAATAACGCCTGTCACCGAAAAACTTGATAAGGCGGGAGAAAGGGATCATATTATGAAGCAGGAAGTGGACTCATGAAATTCGGATTCAGGCATGCAGATAAATTTGTGGGACTGTTTGTGCTTATTGCCATTGTATTTATCAGTAGTGCGGTTGTGGTTACGGGCATAAACAAACGCTGGTTCGCCAGAGATTATGAATACTTCACCCGGTTTTTCAGTGCCGAAGGACTGAGCGTGGGGATGCCTTTGAAACTGAGGGGCTTTGAGATAGGGAAGATTAAACGGATTACCCTTAACGATCAGAACAGGGTCGATATCACATTCGTTATCTACGATACATATATTAATAAAATTACCGAAGGATCGGTGATCGAACTGGTTTCCAACCCCATAGGACTGGGGGGAGGTCTGAATTTCTATCCCGGCCTGGATTCAAATCTTCTCCTGGAAGAGTTCCGCTACATCCCATCCAATCAGTCGAAGGAAGGCCAGGCGCTTCTCAGCGGCGGTAAGGCTGATGTTCCGGGGGGAGTCGATGCTGTGTCTGCCATAATGGATAATATCAATCCCATTCTGGTTGGTGTCGCTGATATTACGACCTCTCTGACGGCGATACTGAATCAGATTGACAGCGCCATGACGGGAAATACGGCAGCACCCCTGGGGGGGATGCTTGTAAATCTCGAACAGACAACCGCAGAAATCAATACCATACTTCCCGCAGTCAACGGCATACTGATAGAGCTTGAGAAGATAACGGCCTCCCTGGCGATCCTCTCTTCAAAGATGGAGGATCCAACGGGTCTGGTTCCCACACTACTGGATCCAACAGGTTCTCTCGATACCATTCTCAATGACAACAACGAACTCTACGGTTATATAACGGGAATTCTTGGAGAGGTTCAGACCAATCTTGAAAACCTGTCGTCCATGACTGGTGATTTGAAGGGTATCACTCCCGAGCTGAATGTCGTACTGGATGAAACCACAGGGGCCATAAGGGAGGGGAAAAAGGTCCTGGAGGGACTCAGTAACAATCCTCTTCTCCGCAAGGGAATTTCAGAAGACGTCAGTACCGAGACTCAGCCGGCCGGCCTGAGAGACGAGGAGTTCTGATATGAAAAAATCCATTCTTACTGTAATGATCATTCTGTTTCTGACATCCTGCTCATCCCTGCCGAAAGACACAATGGACAGGGGCGTTATGGACAAAAAAGAGCAGGCCGCATCCGTCCTGGAGCATGGGAATAGTGAATACCTCTGGGAAAATCATAGCTCTTCCGCAAACCAGTATGAGCTGGCCTTTCGTCTCTCCGCCTCCGTGGACTGGCAGGAGGGGATGGTACGCGCCCTTATCGCTTTGAGTCGCAGCAGCGACGCCATGGGGGAGCCGGAAAATGCCTCAGTTTTTCTTGATCGTGCATTCTATATTCTTGATGAAGTGGATGACAGGGGACTCGAACTCTCAGCCGCCAACCGCCAAACTGAATGGCTGCTCTTCAACGCATCTCCCGATGAGGCCCTGAGAGAGAGCGATCGTCACATTGGAGCAGCTGATAAATCTCCCGGCAGAGAAGCCGGGGAAACCTGGAGGATACGGGCTGCCATCCTGAAACGCAGGGGTGAATATGAAGGGGCCCTGAAGGCGGCGGATGAAGCTTTGAGGCTGGATGAAAAGAAGGGCTTCCTGCGAGAAGCTGCCAGCGATCACTACATCAGGGCTTCCATCCTTTCCCTGAGCGGAAAAAGAGATCTCGCTGCTGATGAGATGCTGAAAGCTCTGAATCTCGATAAGCAGATTGAAAATACACCGGCCATAGCCCAGGATCTTTATGCTCTGGGTCTTATTTATGATAAGTCGGGAGACCCGAGGAAAGCAGAACATTACTTTAGGCGTTCTGTACTGGTTTACGAATCGTCTGGGGGCCTGAATATACCCGAGGGGCTTCTAAGGCAGCTGAAGAAGGGGGGAGATGGCCTGCTCTGGGACAATTCGGCTGAGTTTTAGGTCAAATCGTATTGATCGTCAATTTATATGCAAAATGTATATAAATTGACAGTTCTTTTCATATTGTCATAAATCCGCGTCTATTTTAAAATATCTGACAAACACAAATATCTTTAAAGGATGCACATATGTTCGGATTTATTGTAATCGTCGTCATCGGTGCATTGGCATTTGCTGCTCTCAACTATTCGGCCGTTAAAAAGAAAAACGCCGGATCAGAAGAGATGCAGACCATTGCCGGTGCCATTCAGGAAGGGGCGGATGCGTTTCTGCGTCATGAGTATTCCCTGATCCTGAAGATCGTCATCGTTATTGCCGTACTGCTTCTTGTGGTCGTCTCCTGGTATGCCTGCGTGGCTTTCATTATAGGAGCCATTATGAGCGCAAGCGCCGGCTGGATCGGTATGAAGATCGCCACCATTGCCAATGTACGGGTTTCAAACACAGCAAACGAAACCAAGAGCATCGGCGAGACCATGAAGGTCGCCTTTCAGGGCGGAAGCGTTATGGGCCTTTCCGTAGGGGGCTTCTCCCTTCTGGGGCTGGCCATTGTTTTCTTTGTCTTCGGTAAGCTTCTGGGGCAGATAGAGCCCTCTCACCTGGTGATGAAGTCTAACTGGCTCGGAATCAGTGATATTCCTTTCACCATGACCGTTTCCTCCTATGCTCTGGGCTGTTCAATCATTGCCATGTTTAACAGAGTAGGGGGAGGTATTTATACGAAAGCGGCCGATATGGGTGCCGACCTTGTGGGAAAGACCGAAGCCGGGATCCCCGAGGATGATCCCCGCAACCCTGCAACCATCGCCGATAATGTCGGTGATAACGTAGGAGATGTGGCCGGACTGGGCTCGGACCTTCTTGAAAGCTTTGTGGGAGCCGTCGTATCCGCCATGATTCTTGCTTCCTATATTTTCTTTACCAGCAGTCATGCGGGGAATCCCGTTTCCAGCGAGCTGATCACAAAATTGATTACCTTTCCTATTATCTTCGCTGCTGCCGGGTTGATCTCCTCCATGCTGGGGATATTCGTTCTGCTTAAGAGCAAGGTTTCCGATAAACCCCATGCAGAACTGAATAAGGCTACTTTTATCGCCGCCGGTCTGACCATTGTGATCAATGCTGTAATGACCTGGTTTGTCTTCCGGGGGATGGATCTCAGCGCCGCCGGATTCAACCTGGGGGCCCTGTCTCCCTGGCTGTGCGCCGTGCTCGGCGTGGTCAGCGGGATTCTGATCGGTCAGATGGCCGAGCGCTACACCAGCTATGATTACAGCCCGACAAAGGGCATCTCAGCGGCTTCCAAAGAAGGCCCCGCCCTGACCATTACACAGGGGATGGCCGTCGGAATGAAGTCCGTTATCGCTCCCGTTATCACACTGGGTGTTGCGATTATCGCGGCTCACTCCATTGCCGGTCTCTATGGCGTCGCCATGGCGGCCATCGGAATGCTCTCATTTGTGACCATGACCGTCTCGGTCGATACCTACGGACCCATTGCGGATAATGCCGGGGGTATCAGCGAAATGGCCCATCTGGATCCCGAGGTTCGGGAGATCACCGACGAACTGGATGCTGTGGGAAATACCACCGCCGCCATAGGAAAGGGCTTTGCCATCGGCTCTGCCGCGCTGGCCGCCCTGTCACTCTTTGCCTCCTATCTTTATGCTCAGGCCGGGCCCAAAGCCATTGACGGCGTAGAGCTTGTTCTGAACATGATCAACACCATGACACTGGCCGGAGCCCTGGTCGGCGCGGCACTTCCCTATCTTTTCTCAGGGATTCTGATCGAGTCCGTGGCCAACGCGGCGCGAAGCATGGTTCAGGAGGTTCGGCGTCAGTTCAGTGAAATGCCCGGAATCCTGACAGGAGAACAGACTCCCGATTACAGAACCTGTATCTCTATCTCTTCCGCAGGAGCTCTGCGTGAAATGAAGGTTCCCGCACTGATTTCCGTCGTCACCCCTCTGGCCAGCGGTTTTATCTTCGGTCCCGAGTTTGTAGGCGGTCTTCTGATTGGTACAACACTCAGCGCCATTATGCTGGCTCTGTTTACTGCCAATGCCGGCGGTGCCTGGGACAACGGTAAAAAATACATTGAGAACGGCCATTACGGAGGAAAGGGTTCCGATGCCCATTCCGCCGGTGTCATCGGTGATACCGTTGGGGATCCCCTGAAAGATACGGTAGGCCCCTCTCTTGATATCCTTATCAAGATCATGGCCGTCATCTCTCTGATCGCCGTATCCATTTTCAGCAAGTTTAATCTTTTTTCTTTGATTGGCTGAGCAATTCGCTCTTATAATTGATAATAGATGCCGGCTTTTAAAAAAAGGACCGGCATGCCTGAGGAGGAAAATATGGCTGTACACTATTATCTTACCGTTTTCCCCATGGAAGCGCTTGTCGCTTCACAGCTTGAACCCGAGCATTTCGGAGCCTATATGGCCCTTGGAGACAATAAAGCAGCTGCTGAACAGCTGATGTTTATTGAAGTATCAGGAGGCTTCGGCTCCTATTTCGACTGGAGCTATGCCGATAAAAAATGCGTCCCCCATTCAGACGGTAGACCGAAAAACTCGCTCTATCTGTCGACCTACAGGGTCCTGGAGAATATTCCCCTGGATGCCCTGGGAACACTCTATCTTGTAACCAAGGACGGCCGCATGCTTCCCATCGAGAAGGGAGAGTATCATACTCCCGAGGACTGGCCCGGATTCGCGCTCTATCGTGAATACTGCCCCATGTCCCCCCTGGCAGTCAGTTCTCTGGATCCCAAGAATTACGGTGACTATATGACTGACAGGGTGAACAAGGTCTCTGTACCCGCCATATTCTTTGCGGATCTGAAGGTAGGAGATCCTGATGACATCGAAAACAGCGGCAATGTCGGCTCCATTTATGACAGAAACCTTTCCCATCTGAGAGACTGTATCCACTCCCTTCAGTCGGGAAAGCGAAAGATGACCAAGATTGTGGAACGCTCAAATTTTGACAAGTCTTTCTATCAGATCATCGGTTCCGGCCTCTATGTGGCCAGACAGGAAGGGCTTGTAGAATACGCCATGCCCAAGCATGAAGAGCTGAAAAAGACTCATTACGACTGGGGACGCTCTGCTCTGATTTTCTGACAGAGTTGATCTTCAATTCAATGACCAGCCGCAGTTTTCTATGAAACTGCGGCTTTTTTTCATTATAATATTGCCTAGAACTGTATATCCATGATAATGAAAATGACATCCGAGGAGGTCGTGTGTGGATTTACACCGGGAGTTGTTCTTAATAAGGAATCTTCTGCTGATGATGATATTGATCGTCGGGCTGTTCATTATGAAAACCCTGGCAGGGATTCTTCTTCCTCTGGTCATGGCTCTTCTGTTGAGTTTTCTCTATCTACCTCTTGTTCTGTTTCTAGAAAGAAGAAGATTCCCCACCGGGATCATCGTCGCATTTATAGCGGTTATCACCCTTGGCGCCATAATCGTGGTGGCCAATATTTTCATTTCCACAATAAACGAAATTATCGGGGAGCAGGATTTTCTGATCAATCAGCTTTTTGTGAAGTTTCACGCTATAGCCGGGCTGCTTTCTACAATTCCCTATCTTGAAATTGATGAAAGCGCTATTCTGTCCGGTATCAACAATCTTCTGAACCGTGAGCTGATTACCTCTACGCTGGGAAGCTTTTTCAAAGGGGCCGGAAGTTTCGGATCTTCCTTTCTGATGTTCACCCTTTACTTCCTCTTTCTCCTGCCCGGTCTCTCCCGGTATCAGCATTTTCTCAATTATGTCGGAGGAGATAAAGCCTATCTGGTGGATGATTATGAAACCATACAAAAGTCTGTGTCCACCTATATCCTGATAAAGCTTGTGTTAAGCCTCGGGACCGGCACAGTGGTCTGGCTGATCTGTATTTTCACCGGACTGAGATTCGCATTCTTCTGGGGATTCCTGACCACCGTTCTGAACTTTATCCCCAGTATAGGATCTATCATTGCCACCATCATACCCTCTCTTTTCGGTATCATACTGTTCGACAGTTATCAGCAGATGATCATTCTGGCTATTCTTCTGGGAATAAATCAGATGATCATCGGGAATGTAATAGATCCCAGAATCATGGGTAACCGTCTGCGATTGAATACGGTTACTGTTCTTTTCGGCCTGGTTTTCTGGGGCGTTATCTGGGGGATTCCCGGCATGCTCCTCTCTGTTCCTCTCTCTGTTATCCTCAAACTGATTCTTGAAAAATCTTCTTCCTGGTCCGTTCTGGCTCGTATCATGGGATCCCCCGCTCCTGTAGAGGGACAAGTCCGGGGGGGCATCTTTGAACGGGGAAGAAAAGCTGAAAATAAAAAATCGAACAAAAAGGATGAATGATTCTCAGGAATCTTCAAACGGAGACACGGTATCCGCGCATTTTGATCTTTCCGTTTATTATAAGGACCGCCGTAACAGACAGACCGCCTCCGGCGAGTGTGGCCAGATGGGGAATTTCGCCCAGGAAAATCCAGCTTAAGAGTAAAGCCAGAACGGGAACGAGGAAGGTCATGGTACTGGCCGTGGCCGCACCGAGTCTCTGTGCGGCATAAAAATAGAGACCGGCCCCCAGGGAGCCTGCAAATATGGCCAGAAAAATGATATTGAACCATCCCACGGCGCTGAGAGCTCCGGTCAATTCTATGGTCTTCTCCGGCAGGAAGGGGATAATCAACATAGCGGCGATGGGATAGAGCAGGGTGTTGTACCACAGGGCGCTAAGGCTCCGTTGAGCCTGCTGACTCATAATCGTCAGAGATGACCAGCAAAAGGCGCATCCCAGAAAGATCAGGTTGGTGCTGTCTGTCAGAGCTCCGTGCTGTAAGGTCCAGGGCTCCATGAGTATTATACCGCCGCAAAGACCGATAAGCAGCGCCGTCTTCTGGTCCTTTTTCACAGTCTGACTGAACAGAATGGAAGTGAGAAGGAACGTTATCAGGGGATTGACCGTCGTGACGATGACTCCGGCTTTACCGGCCATTGAAGCCTTCAGTCCTGTCAGGAACAGAATATTGTAGGCACAGAGGAAGACCGCGGCTCCCAGAGTATAGATCACACCTTTCACTGAAGGACGGCTCTGTCGTCTGAGACGAAGAAGGAGGACCGGGAAAAATGAGAGAAAAGTGAGAACAAAACGCCAGAAAATGACAAGATAGGGATTGGTATCAGCTGCCAGTATCTTGGCAGAGATCCAGCTGCCCGCCCAGAAGCTCATAGCCAGAAACATCAGAAAAAGAAAGTGATTATTCCTCTTCATAATGCATGGTTTTCCTTAATTCATTCAGAAGAGTAGAGCTGTACTTATCCCTTCTGAAAGGTTTGAGAACTTTTACCTTATAGTGATTCCCGCTGTTTGCCATCCATGTATTCAGGCTGTCGCCCAGGGCATCCTGGTCATGACCGAGACAGATCACAGTGGGACGGATCCTGTCAAGGACGGAAAAGCTGCCTGTCACTTCATCGGCCAGGCAGGCCTCCGTAACAAGTGGATGACTTTGAATAAAATGCAGACGGCTGATCTCGTTGTGAAGGGGATCTTTATTTTTAAAACTCCGTACGAAGCTGTCTCTGGCGACAACGACCACAAGTCGATCGCCGTAGGTGGCGGCTTTTTCGAGAAAATATTCATGCCCCGGATGGAGGGCGTCAAAAGTACCGAATACCAGCACTGTTTTTATAGATTTATTCATATAGATAAGTTTAACATTTTTCATAATCCCGTGAGTAGTCTTACAGCCTACAAAGACATTCCTCAGTCAAGTCATGAAAAACCATTACCGTGAGCCCTGTCAAGGCTGTGAATAATCGAAAGAACTACGGTTGCTGCATTATATATAAGTAAATTGTGATTTTTATATAAAGAAAAATACAATTTATTCATCAGGGGGCTACATAAAATACCGGGTTTTTTGGTAATATATCTTCAAATCGTGTATATCTACCCTGACAGGAGGATCTTTCAGGGTTGTAAACGATGAACTGACAGTGATTGTTTAAGTATGTGTGAATAAAGAATGAACGTTTTATGAAGTTGATTCGAAAACAGACATTTGCCATAGCATGCAATTTTGTTTATTATTTAGTTAAAATTATATTTGAAAATGAACCGGGAGGTGAATATATGCAGGTATTGAAGGAATCGGTAAGACAGAGAATTGTTACCTCTGCCAGAAGGGAATTCAGAAAGAAGAGTTTTGAAAAGGCTTCCATGAGAGCCATTGCGTCTTCAGCCGGAATGACCGTAGGTAATCTTTATCGCTATTACAAGAATAAGGAAGACCTTTTCGGTTCTATCATTGAACCCCTTTATAAACCTTTAATGGGGTTGAAGAAGGAGATTGCCCAGGTGGAAGGTGATAAGATTACCTGGCTTCTCGAAAGTCTTAAGTCGCTACAGAACGAGTACAGAATCGAATGGCTCATCCTGTCCGCAGGATCTGCCGGCTCCAAGTATGAGAAGGCCCTGGACAATGTATATGCCCTTCTTCAGAGTACCATCAAAGAGGTTCTGGAAGAGAACAACAAGCAGCCCAACCTGGCGGCTCCTATGGCCTCTGCGATTCTTCACGGACTGAGAACTATTCTACAGACCGAGAAGAAGAATTCTCCTGAAGTTGTGGAGAGTTTCCTGAAGTACATGATGGCCGATATGGTCGGACGTGTCGCTTCCTGATCAGAGCGCCGTATTGGAAAAAGCCGAAACATAATTTGTTTCGGCTTTTTTTATCGATCCGGAAGATCGCAATAGCACTTGCTGATCTCCGAAGCCAATCTCACGTTATTAAATACAAGCTCCACATTACTGTGAAGGCTGCTCCCTTCTGAAAGTTCTGCGATTCGGGCCAGAAGGAAGGGGGTAGACTCCTTTCCCTTTATTCCTTTTTTATCCATATCATGAAGGGCCTGCTCAATAACCTTGTTGATCCGATCGGGATCCATGGAAAACTCTTCGGGAATGGGGTTGGCAATAATGGCACCCCCTTTGAGTCCCATGCCCCATTTAGCCTTGAGCAGCGAAGCAACGGCCTGAGGACTTTCCATGGCGTAATCTACGTTGAAGCCGCTCTTTCTGGTATAAAAAGCGGGAAGTTCAGATGTCCCATATCCCAGAACGGGTATCCCGTGGGTTTCCAGATATTCAAGAGTCAGTCCCAAATCCAGAATGGACTTGGCTCCGGCGCACACTACGGCCACATCTGTAGATGCCAGTTCCTGAAGATCCGCGGAGATATCAAAACTGGTTTCCGCTCCTCTGTGAACACCGCCGATTCCCCCGGTGGCAAAGACAGGGATCCCTGCCATGCCGGCAATGATCATAGTGGAGGCTACGGTTGTGGCACCGTCCCTGCCGGCGGACACGAGATAGGGGAGGTCTCTGCGGCTGGCTTTCTGAACCTCCGTCCCCTTTTTTCCCAGGTATTCAATCTCATCTCTGCTTAGTCCGGCTTTGAGCCTCCCCCCGATGATAGCAATTGTTGCAGGAACAACGCCCCGGCTTCGGGCTATCTCCTCCACCTTCAAAGCGGTATTCACATTCTCGGGGTAGGGCATGCCGTGGGAAATTATGGTCGATTCCAATGCGATAACCGGCTTCCCCGCCTCCAGGGCCTCAGCCACATCCGGTTTTACATCCAGGTATTCTGATTTCATAGATTCAACTCCTTGCTGATATTCCTAAGATAAGTAAGTGACAGCTCCGGATTAATGGCTCCGGAACAGTGAAGTGCCGACAGAGCGGCCAGTGTCGCCAGTGCTGCCGATTCTCTGAGAGTACAATCGCACAGCGCTGCTAATACAAGAGCGGCAGAAGCCGCGTCTCCCGCTCCTGTTACAGACCGGGGCTGGAGAGCGGGAGGGATCATTCTCAGAACCTCGCCCTTTTGATTCATACAGTAGAAACCGTCCCTGCCGGCGGAAAGGAATATATTTTTACAGCCCCAATTCAGAAAGACTTCACAGGCTTTGAAAAAGTCTGTCTCCCTTTCAAGGGCAAAACCGCAGAAGCTTTCCGCCTCCAAACGGTTTGGTTTGATGCATATCGTGTTATTCAGACAGCTCTTCAGTCTCCCAATTTTATGGGCGGATACGGGATCGGCAAGAAGGATGGGGCCGTCCAGGCTCATGGCCTCAAGCGTCTGTTCCGGCAGATTGGCGTCAACAACCCTGTTTTTATGATTTCTGAGCACATCCCTGTCGAGACACTCCGGAAGGAACTCATCCATCAGTTTCATATCGTTTACGGCATAGATCATCTCGCCTCTTTTATCCAGAAAAGCCGCATAGCTGCATGTCCGTTTTCCCTTGAAGGACGGGCAGTACCCCGTATACACACCAGCTTCCGAAGTGATCTGAAGCAGCGTCCTGCCGGCCGAATCATCTCCCACAGGGGCATAAAGAGAAGAGTTCAACCCGAGTCTGGCGGCATTTTCTGCAATGTTACGGGCGACTCCGCCGGGGCTGAGTTCGATACTTCCGGGAAGGGAATCACCCATAAGAACAGAACCGTCGGGACGACTCTGGACATCCTGATTACAGCCTCCTGTAAAAAGAACGGGATCATCAGGTAGTGCAAGTTTGTCAAAAAGAGATTCAATCTCTCCTTCTGTCAATAGAGTATGGCTCATAGCCGCTATTATAGATTCCGGGAGGGCTCGGGGCAAGAGAGCTGATGATAGACAGTTTCAAACAGTTGTGATAATTTCTTATCATTGTCATCAAAAGGGAGAGTCCTTCCATGCTTCAGCAGGTTCTTAGCAACAGTAGAAAAGTAGTCCTTAAAATAGGAAGTAATACCCTTTCAAGGGAAGACGGAACCCTGAACAGGGAATTTTTTAAAGATCTGGCTGAACAGATATCCATTCTCAGAAAAAACAACTGTCAGGTCGTCGTTGTTTCTTCTGGGGCCCGTATTGCCGGAGTTTCAACTTTGGGAAAATGGAAGAGGAAGGAGGATCTACACTATAAACAGGCATTATGCTCCATCGGACAGGTCGAACTGATGGACTCCTACAGAAAAGAACTCAGGGAGTACGGATTCAATATTGGTCAGATTCTTCTGACCAGGGATGATTTTACCGACTCCAACAGAACCCTGAATATCAGAAATACCCTGTTTACCCTGCTGGATGAGGGGGTTATCCCTGTTATCAATGAAAATGACTCCGTCAGCGTGGATGAGATAAAGATCGGGGACAATGATAATCTGGCCGCTCTGACCGCGAACCTGTGGAATGCCGACCTCCTTTTGATAATCAGCGATATCGATGGTGTCTATGATAAGGATCCCACAGGGAATCCCGATGCTCTACTGCTGGAACAGGTCCGGGACGCTCATGATCTTGTCAACAGGATAGAGATCGGTGAAAAAGGGGATTTCGGCACCGGCGGAATCGCCACCAAGATCGAAGCCGCCCACAGAGTGAACGAATACGGCATCCCCATGATTCTGGCCAATGGCAAGAAGCCGCATCTGATCACAGGCCTTCTGGACGGCAGCATCAAGGGGACCGTCTTTATTCCCTGAAGGGTCTTACAGGCCTCCCTCTGCGGCATACTGATAGTTATAGAGTTTGTGGTAGAGCCCTTTTTTCTCCAGAAGCTCTTCGTGATTTCCCGTTTCCACAAGATGCCCTTCAGACAGGACCAGGATTCTGTCCGCTTTTCTGATAGTGCTGATTCTATGTGCGATAACCAGACTGGTTCTTCCATCCAGAAGTTTATCCAAAGCCTTCTGAATGAGTTTCTCCGTTTCCGTATCGATGGCGGCTGTGGCTTCATCCAGAATCAGTACGGGAGGATTGTGGGCAACGGCACGGGCAAAGGAGAGAAGCTGTTTCTGTCCTCCTGACAGGTTTTTACCCCTTTCCTGAACTTCTGTAGCATAGCCCTTTTCCATGGACTCAATAAAGCGATCGGCCTGAACCGTACGGGCGGCAGCTATAACTCTTGTATCATCCATATTCATACCCAGAGTGATATTGTCCCTCACTGTCCCTGAAAAGAGAAAGACATCCTGCTGCACAGACTGAATTGACCGTCTCAGATCTTTGAGTCTGTACTCCTTCAGGGGGCTGCCGTCCAGAAGGATCTCTCCCGATTCAATATCCCAGAACCTGGCGGCCAGGGAGGCTATGGTGGTTTTTCCCGATCCCGTATAACCGACAATGGCAATGGTCTCACCGGGACTGGCATGGA
This sequence comes from Oceanispirochaeta sp., assembly GCA_963556075.3. Lineage (GTDB taxonomy): Bacteria > Spirochaetota > Spirochaetia > DSM-2461 > DSM-2461 > Oceanispirochaeta. The sequence continues at coordinate 3,857,538 of CAUVYB020000002.1, forward strand.
AGCTCAGATTCTTAATAACCGCTTCTCCGGGTCTGTAGGAGAAATTCACATTCCGGAATTCCAGCTCTCCCCGGATGGTCCTGTCGGAAGGAAGATCCCCATCGTCAGGAATACTGTTGTCCTCTTCCAGCAGTCCAAAGATACGTTCCCCTCCGGCCATGGCGGACTGCATAATGGAAAACTTCTCGCTCATATCCATAACGGGTCTGTAGAACTTCTGGATCAGCTCGATAAAAGCAATCAGAACCCCGAGAGAGAGAGTCTCCCGGCCCAGCATAAGACCACCCGAATATATAACGATCCCCAGAGAGACAGAAGTTAAAAGATTGACAATGGGACGGAATGTGGCGAACACATACATTTCCGAAAGGGCGGCCCTGAAGAGCTCATTGTTGGCCTTTCCGAACTGCTCCGCCGTTTTCTTCTCCTTCCCGAAGATCTGGATGATCTCCATGCCTGAAACATGCTCGGAGAGGAAGCTGTTGACCCTGGAGGTCCAGTGACGCTGTCTGCGGTAGGCCGATCGAGCCATTTTGCGGAAGATCAGTGTTCCTATCAGAACCGGTGGCAGAGTTAAAAGGGTGATAAGCGCCAGAAAAGGATGGAGAATAAACAGAGTGATCATCACTCCGCCCATAATGGCAAAGTCGCTGAGAAGCGATATGGTTACGGATGTGAAAAACTCGTTGATGGTTTCCACATCGCTGGTAATGCGTGAGAGGAGAGAGCCGACGGGGGTATCGCCCAGATAGGAGAGGGATTGGTGCATCACATGATCCAGCATGGATGTTCTTATATCCCTCATGACTCCCTGACTGGTCCAGCTCATGGTGTAGATCTGAATAAAGCTGAAGAGCAGGATAAGAAACAAAAGAAGAAAGTAGAGGAGGGTATTTTGTGCCAGACCTTTTATATCCTCAGAACGAAGAGCCCTGTGCCTTTCTCTGTCCAGAGACTCCATGGCGCTGAAGGGAACCGCTCCTGTCCTCTTGTCGAGGATCAACACATTCATATCCTCTGATGCCGCCAGGGTCTCCTGGTTCAAAGGGAACAGAAACCAAGACTCTTGAGAAAGATCTCCGGACAGCCGCAGCGTTTCCTTCCTTTCGGATGAGAACACTCTTAAATCCTCTTCTTTAAGGAAAATTCTGTCTTCATAGACATAGGATTCACTGCTTCTGACAGCACTGTTCTCAAGGACTCTGTCATGGCTGATCCAGGTCCAGCGCTCCATAATGTGGCGGTCAATGGTTCTCTGCAGTACGACGGGAAGGGCAAGTTCTGCGGCGGTTGAGATCAGAAGAGAGGCTACTGCCAGAAAAAACCATTTTCTATAGTTTCTGGTAAAAGCCATGAGCTTGCGAACAATATTCCGGTCCAGTATCTTTTCGTTGTTTCCATTCATTCGGCGCTCTCCAGTGACTGCAGTCTGTGGATTTTCTGATAGAGTCCGTTGACCGATGCAAGTTCCTCGTGACTTCCTTCCTGAATAATCCTGCCCTTGTCCAGTACTATGATTCTGTCGGCATTCATCAGCGTGGACACCCTGTGTGAAATAATGATATTCGTTTTCCCCTTTCTTTCGGTAAAAAATCCTTTAAGGATGGCCTCTTCCGTCTTGGTATCCACCGCAGAAAGGGCATCGTCCAGGATGAGGAGCTCCGGATTGGAAACCAGAGCACGAGAGAGTGCGATACGCTGTTTCTGCCCGCCGGAAAGGGTAACGCCCTTTTCTCCGACCTGTGTATCCAGAGCGTCGGGGAAGTTATTGAGATCACGCGTCAACGAGCTGAGCTCGCTGATTCTGTCTATCTCTTCATCGGAAGCCGAATCATTCCCATAAGCAATATTCGCTCTGATGGTATCGGAAAAAAGGAAACAGTCCTGGGGGATGACAGAGATATGACGCCGAAGGGCAGACAACTCCAATCCGTGTATCTCCATCCCGTTGTAAAGAATGCTTCCCCGAGGGCTTTCCAGTATACGCGGGATCAGATTGATCAATGTGGATTTCCCGCTTCCCGTACGTCCCAGAATTCCCAGAGTTTCCCCCTTGTCTATTCTGAGGTTCAGATTTGTCAGAACGTCAGAATCGTTGTAGGAAAAACACAGCTCCTTCAGTTCCAGTGATTCAAAGGGAGGCGCATCGCAGGCGTCCGAACCGTTGAAGATCTCAGGCTCCGCATTTAGGATGCCGTTAATCCTGTTCAGAGAGGCGGCTCCTCTTTGAAGGAGATTCACCGTAAAGCCGGCTCCTATCATGGGCCATGCCATCATCCCGAGATAAGACATGACGGCTACAAAGTCTCCGGGAAGCAAAGCCCCCAGAATGACCTGACGTCCACCGAAGAAGAGCAGAAGACAGGCGGTCAGGCCCGTAAGGAATCCTACAACCGGATGCATCAGCCCCCACACTTTGACAAGAGCTATATTAGCGTTGATATAACGGTCATTGTCCCTGCGAAAATCCTCCAGAGCCGATCGTTCCCTGTTAAAGGTTTTGATAACCCGTATGCCGCTGAGAGTCTCCTGTATCGTGGCGCTGAGATCGGAATAACGGTCCTGAACCTCTTTGAAGCGCTCTCCCAGGAATGAACCGAAGAACAAAACAATAAGCGTGATGACAGGAAGGGGAAGAATGGTTACAGAGGCAAGGGCCGGATAGTTGGAAAACAGTAGCCAGAGTATGGCTACTGTCATAAAAATTCCGTCCATAAAGGCCACCAGGGCTATGCCGCTCGCCATCCTTACAGCCTTCATGTCGTTAGTCATCCGGGCGATAAGATCTCCTGTTTTCTGTGTTGAAAAGTAGCGGGAATCCATGGAAAGCAAGTGATAGAATATCTGTTCCCGGAGATTTCGTTCAATCCTTCGGGATGAACCGATTATGAAAAAGCGCCAGAAGAACCGACCCACAGCGATAATAAGTGCCGTCAGTATCATCCCCCCCATAAGGCGGAAGACACGATCTGTTTCTGAAGCCCCCTGCTGAAGATGATTGATGCTGTGCCGTATAAACTGGGGGATAAGTAGCTGACCTCCATTGGTGATCAACAGAAAAAATATCCCTGCAGAATAGCGAAACGCATACTTCTTATAGTAGGGGAGAAGGGTCCTGTATTCATTTATCATAGGATTCTAATATAGTCAAATTTGGGAGATCAGACCAGATCATTCGCTAAATTCAAAAAAGCCGCCCGTTACGGGCGGCTTTGAATGTACAAGAGATGTTTTTAGAGAATATGCTCCAGGAACTTTTTGGTCCTCTCTTCTTTGGGATTATCAAATATCTCAGAAGGAGTCCCCTCTTCGACAATCTGTCCCGCATCCATAAAGATGACCCTGTCCGCTGCGGCCCGGGCAAATCCCATTTCATGGGAAACAACCATCATGGTCATGCCCTCACGGGCCAGATCCTGCATAACATCGAGTACTTCCTTGACCATTTCTGGATCCAGAGCCGACGTAGGTTCGTCAAAAAGCATAACTTTGGGGCTCATAGCCAGAGCTCTGGCTATGGCCACGCGCTGCTTCTGTCCTCCCGAGAGCTCTCCGGGATAGGCCGTGGCCTTTTCTTCAAGACCGACCTGTCGAAGCAGCCGCAGAGCCGTTTTTTCAGCCTCTTCCTTTGAGACTTTTTTGACTTTCCTGGGACTGACTGTGATATTTTCCATCACAGAGAGATGGGGGAATAAATTGAAGTCCTGAAAGACCATCCCGACCTCTTCACGAATCAGTCTGATATCGGAATCCGGATCGGTTACGGAATCCCCGTCAATGACAATATCACCAGCACTGAGAACCTCGAGCCGATTGACACTGCGCAGCAGCGTACTTTTTCCGCTTCCCGAAGGGCCTATGATGAGAACGACCTCTCCGATTGCAATATTCAGGCTGGCACCGTCAAGGGCCTTGACCGTGCCGAAGTCCTTGACAGCATCAGTTATACTTATCATCGTTTTATCATTTGCCACGGAGCGCCATCCTTTCTTCCATTATCGCCACCAGCCTTGAGAGGAACAGGGTAAACACAAGATAAACAAGGGCTACCATGGTATAAGCCTCAAAATAAAGGAATGTGGTGGAAGCGAACTCTCTTCCCCGCCGAAGAAGATCCGATATAGCCAGTACCGAGACGAGTGAGGAGTCTTTCAGCAGAGCGATAAACTCATTACCGATAGCCGGAAGGATCACTCTCATGGTCTGGGGAAGAATAATAAGCCTTAGAGCCTGCCCCCGTGACATACCGAGGGCGATAGCCGCCTCCATCTGTCCCTTGGGAATAGATTGAATCCCCGCACGGAAGATTTCACCCATATAGGCCCCGTAACAGACTGCCATGGCAATAACAGCCGCTGCCATTCCCTGTATATTAAGGAACTTCCCCAGTGCGAAATAGATATAAAACAGCTGAACCAGAAGAGGGATCCCTCTGATCAGTTCCACATAGACAGTCGCAATACGATTGAATGCGGTGTTTCTCGAAATCTGTCCCAATCCCGTCATCAAACCGATAAATGTGGCGAAAATGATGGCCATCACCGTAACCTGAAAGGTCACAAGAATCCCGTCTGGAAGAAAGGTCAGGATCTTCAGATAGGGATCAGGTTTGGCAACGGGAAGAATGATCAGTAAACCGATAGCCCCGAAGAAGGCAATCTGCCAGGACGAGAAAAGCCCTCTGTTTCCTTTCTCAGGAATAAGGGCCCCGTCATGCACATTGATCTGGGGCCTGGTGGTATCGTTTAGCGAAGCCATTTATTGATAATCTCGTCTCTCTCACCGGAAGCGATGACCTTCTCGAGACCGGCATTCAGCTTATCAAGTACTTCTTTATTTCCTTTTTTAACGGCAATCCCGTAAAACTCATCGGTAAAAGGCTCACCAACAATCTTCATTTTACCCTTATAGTTGTCGTTTCCAAGAACGTAGTCGGCGGCGATGGGGCTGTCGGCTACGACTCCGTCGATATTGCCGTTGGCGAGGTCTTCGATAGCCAGACCCAGTTCATCATAGGTCTTCAGCTCTATATTGCCGTTATCACTGATGGCGATGGCGCCGGTGGTTCCGATCTGAGCTCCCAGGCTCATCCCTTCCATATCCTTCAGAGTCGTCTTCCCTTCACTCGCCTTAGCAACAATCAGAACCTGTCCTGCATTGATATAGGGGGAAGTGAAATCCATAGTGGCTTTTCTTTCTTCTGTGATCGTTACGGAAGAACAAACAGCATCATAATTACCGTTGGCCAGACCTGCAAAGATTCCATCCCAGGCTGTATTCTTTATTTCGATCTCAAAGCCGCCGGCCTTGGCAATAGCATTGAGCATGTCCACATCAAATCCGATAATTTCTTTATTTTCATTGAGAAATTCCATGGGAGGCCAGGTAGCATCTGACGCTATGGTAATAACATTGCTCTCTTTTTTCTTGCTGCAGCCGGAAAGGACAAGAACGGATGCGGCCATTAATAAAATCATAGTCGTCAAAAGGACTTTCTTCATAGTTAATCTCCAATGATAAATGGTTTAATTTTGTTAATATTTATACCAGAAAGGCCGCCGTGATGTCATGTTATTTGAATAATTAATCACAAAATTCCATTTATGAACCCATTAAAATACATTATCGTAGGAATATAGCTGTATAATTATTATCCTCCACGACGGATAAGCACCATATTTATGCAAGGTTGCAGCATATTGAAATCAAGACAGACTCTTGGTGAAATGAGTTGTCTGACCTGTTGAACATAAAGGTCAGACATGGTAGGGTGGGGCCAGATAAATAGAGCGTAATTATTCCGGATGATATGGTTCCGAGGATGGAATCGGATCTTTGTCAAGGATCTGCAACAGCTGATGTCTCAAGTCCCGCAGTCTTATCGACAGGGGTCTTTTTCATTTATAAGCGATTTGCAGAAAAGTTCTATCTGTCATTATGAATAGAAAATTTAAATATTATGATTTCGTAGAGTTGTTTCATTTTGGGAATAATTTACGGTCATAAGAAGGATTGCTGCAGATCTATGAGTGATTTTTTCCGGGTATTTGTGGAGAAGCGTAGGGGTAGAGATAATGAGGCGTCCGGCCTGCAGTCTGATGTGGTAGAGTCATTGGGGATAAGAGGTTTGGAACGGCTCAGGATCGTAAATGTCTACGAGCTGACTTCCCTGGATCCGGAACAGCTGGATCGGGTCAGAAAGACGATCCTTTCTGAATCGCCCCTTGATCTGCTTCATGACGGCTGTCCCGCGGGTGAGGCAGAGTCATTTGCCTATGAGTACCTACCCGGTCAGTTCGACCAGAGAGCGGATTCAGCCGCCCAGTGTATCAGACTGATTTATCCCGATTGGAACGGCGTAGTCAGAAGCAGTCGCCTTATAATCCTGGAAGGGAATGTAGGGAAACAGGGTGTTGAAAAAATCAAGAACTACTGTATCAATCCCGTAGAGTCTCGTGAAAAAGATATGGCGGGGCACTCTCTGTTTGATCTCGGTTCCAAACCCGGCGATGTCCCCGTACTGGAGGACTTCATTTCTGAGGAGCCTTCCATTTTAAAAAAGGGCATGGGACTCGCCATGTCGGAACAGGATATAGTCTTTTGTCAGAACTATTTCAGGGATGAGGAAAAGAGGGTTCCCACCGAAACGGAAATCAGAGTGTTGGACACATACTGGTCCGATCACTGCCGTCATACGACTTTTGAAACAGAGATCAGCAATATAACACTCCCTGAGGGAGCCTTCCATGAGCTTATGAAGGACGGGCTGACACGCTATATGGAGATCCGTAAGACACTGGGCCGCGAGAACAAACCTGTCACACTGATGGATCTGGCTACCATCGCTGGACGCCGTCAGAGGAAAGACGGACTCCTTGAGGATATGGAGGTCTCGGAGGAGATCAACGCCTGCAGCATCAGGATCAAAGTTGACGTAGACGGTCGGGAAGAACCCTGGCTTTTAATGTTCAAGAATGAAACCCACAACCATCCGACGGAGATAGAACCCTTCGGGGGGGCCTCGACCTGTATAGGCGGAGCCATCCGGGACCCCTTGTCCGGACGGTCCTATGTCTACCAGGCGATGAGAATTACAGGGGCTTCTGATCCGACAGAATCACTGGAGAACACTCTTCCCGGAAAACTGCCTCAGAAGTACATCACGCGGACGGCAGCCCATGGCTATAGTTCCTATGGGAACCAGATAGGACTTGCTACCAGTTTTGTCCGTGAGATCTATGATCCCGGATACAAAGCCAAACGTATGGAAGTGGGCGCCGTTGTGGGAGCAGTCCCCGAGAAGCAGGTGCGCCGGGAGAGCCCAGCGCCGGGAGATGTGGTTGTTCTTATCGGCGGGAAGACTGGTCGTGACGGCTGCGGAGGAGCAACCGGTTCATCAAAGGAACATACAAACGAATCACTGGAGAGCTGCAGCGCCGAGGTCCAGAAAGGCAATGCTCCAGAAGAAAGAAAAATACAGAGGCTGTTCAGGAATCCCGAAGTGACAGCCATGATCAAGAAGTGTAATGACTTCGGAGCCGGCGGTGTTTCCGTGGCCATCGGTGAGTTGAGTCCCGGGCTGGAAATCAACCTCGACCGGGTACCGGTAAAATACAGCGGACTGAGCGGAACCGAGCTGGCCATTTCTGAATCTCAGGAAAGGATGGCCGTGGTCTGTAAAGCCGGTGATGCTCAAAAGATGATTTTTCTGGCGGCTGAGGAAAACCTGGAGGCCGTGGTTGTTGCCGAGGTAACAGACAGGAACAGACTGATCCTCAACTGGAGAAACAGGAAGATCGTTGATCTGGACAGAAACTTCCTGGATACCAATGGGGTTCGCCAGAGTACGGAGGCCCATCTGCCGTCTATTGCTCCCGGAGAGGATCCCTATACGGCAGACAGACGACTCAAAGAGGACAGGGAGACTCTTCTTTCCCGCCTTTCCGATCTTGATGTCTGTTCACAGAAGGGACTTGTGGAGATGTTCGATGCGTCCATCGGCGCTTCCACCGTTCAGATGCCCTATGGAGGAAAATACCAGCTTAGCGAAAGTGATCTTTCGGTGCACAAGCTCCCTGTACCCGGTGGCAAAACGGAGACCTGCAGCCTTATGGCCTATGGTTTCGATCCTCAGCTTTCTCGCTGGAGTCCTTACCACGGCAGCGTCTACGCCGTCGTAAGCTCCCTTTCCCGACTCGTTGCCGGCGGAGGAGAATGGAGAAAGACCAGGCTCAGCTTTCAGGAGTACTTCAGGCGCCTGGGCAAGGAACCTGAAAACTGGGGACTGCCACTGGCGGCCCTCCTGGGAGCTCTGGAAGCCCAGGAAGCCCTTCTGACCCCTGCCATCGGAGGGAAGGACAGCATGTCCGGCAGCTTTCATGACCTTCATGTGCCTCCGACACTTATCTCCTTTGCTGTAACAACGGGAAAGGTTAAGAATATGATCTCTTCAGAGTTCAAGGGAGCAGGTCATTCAGTTTACTGTCTGCCCGTTGCTGTTGACAGTGATCTTGTCCCTCTCTGGGAAGAGTTGAAGGAAGGATACGATCGATTCGAATCTCTTGTCCTGAATGGAAAAGTCCTGGCAGCATCAGCGGTGAAAGAGGGTGGTCCGGCCGTCCAAATCTTCCGCATGGCTGCAGGAAACGGCATAGGATTCCGATGGAGTGGTGCTGATCTGCCTCTTTTTGTCCGCGGACGGGGAGAGATCCTTTTTGAATCTGAAGACCCTGAGCTCTGTAGGGATTTCCCCTCACTGATTCGTCTGGGAGAGACCATTACTGAAGAAGAGATCTTTTTCAAGGATTTCAAACTGACTCTCAAAGAGGGCGTATCGGCCTGGAAAAAAACTATGGACCCCGTTTTCAGGGATGATCCGGACAACGAAGAGGCGGATCAGGTTTCGATTGATGATTACAGTTCAAGATCGGCACTTTTTTCCGGCAGCGGCATCAGGCCCATGGTTTTCATCCCAGTCTTTCCGGGTACGAACTGTGAATATGATACGGAAAACTCCTTCAGGGAGGCTGGTGCGAACACACAGATGTCCGTTTTTCGCAATCGTGACCAGAGGGATGTCAGGGAGAGTCTTCAGGAGATGGCAGAGGGGATCAGGGCGTCTCAGATTCTTATGTTGTCCGGAGGATTTTCAGCGGGGGACGAGCCCGAGGGATCGGGAAAGTTTATAGCCAATGTGCTTCGCAATCCCGAGATTGCAGAAGCGGTAGAAGATCTGCTTAAAAGGGATGGCCTGATCCTGGGAATCTGTAACGGTTTTCAGGCTCTCGTAAAATCAGGTCTGCTGCCGCAAGGTCATATTTCAGAACTGAAAAGTGACAATCCCACGCTGGCAAGGAATATTAATAACAGACATATTTCCCGCATGGTGACCACCAGGGTTTCCAGCACACTCTCTCCCTGGCTGCGCCGCATGGAGTGCGGCGACCTGCATGAGATTGCGGTCTCCCATGGAGAAGGACGCTTTACAGCGCCCCCGGAGGTGCTGGAAAAGCTAGTCAAAAACGGACAGGTCGCCTTTCAGTACTGCGACGCCGCAGGGAGGGCGGTCATGAATCCCCGTTACAATCCCAATGGCTCCGACCTCGCCATAGAGGGACTCTGCTCTCCCTGCGGCAGGATCCTCGGAAAAATGGGTCATACCGAGCGTTTCAGCTCGGATAATTTCATCAATATACCGGGAAACAAACTTCAGCCTCTTTTTGAGTCGGGAGTCGGATATTTCAAGTCATAATAAAAACAATGGGAGAAAATTTTATGAAGTGTGCCGTATTTTTCGGAAGCCGTTCTGATCAGGAGAAGATGAAGGGGGCAGCAAAATGCCTTAAAGAGTTCGGAGTGGAGTATGAAGCGCATATCCTTTCGGCTCACAGAGTTCCTGAAAAGCTGACTGAGGTTATTCACCGCCTTGAATCCGAAGGCTGTGAGTTTATCATAGCCGGCGCCGGTCTTTCGGCCCACCTTCCCGGTGTGGTCGCGTCAAAAACCATACTGCCTGTTATAGGCGTTCCACTGGATGCGGCTTTTCAGGGAATGGACAGCCTGTTTTCCATTGTCCAGATGCCCAAGGCTATCCCTGTAGCCACCGTAGGAGTCAACAACTCCTACAATGCCGCTATGCTGGGTGTCCAGATGCTGGCCTTGAAATATCCCGAAATCAGAGAAAAGCTGATACGTTACAGAGTGGAAATGAAAGAAAAGTTTATCGCGGATAACAGTGACGGTGTAGAACTGTGAGTTACGCATATAAAAAGGATATGTATATATGATGCCCTACAAAGAGCTGACCGAAAAAGAATTGCTTGACGACAGACTCCATGAAGAGTGTGGTGTCTTCGGAGTGTACTCAACCGAAGCGTGCCCCGCAGCCGAAATGACCTATCTCGGGCTGCTGGGACTGCAGCACCGCGGACAGGAGAGTGCCGGTATCACCGTATCGGATCAGGGAAAATTGCAAACTCGCAAGGGGATGGGACTTGTTTCAGAAGTTTTTCGTGACAATACGGTTAGCGATCTTGACGGAGGAAATGCGGCTATCGGTCATGTCCGTTATACAACGGCGGGGGACAGCACTCTCACCAATGCCCAGCCTCTGGAAGGTCACTGCCGTCTGGGCTCTCTGGCTGTCGCCCATAACGGGAACCTGGTCAATACCGATGTCATCCGTTCCCTGATGGAAGATGCGGGTGCCATATTCCAGACCACAAGCGATACCGAAGTCGTTCTGAATATGATTGCCCGAGGAGCGAGCAAGGGGATTGAGAAGGCTGTGAGGGATTCGGCACGCGCCATTAAAGGCTCCTACGCTATAGTCATGCTGATTGACAACAAACTGATAGGCATCCGGGATCCCCACGGCATCAGACCCCTTTGTATCGGCAAACTGGATGACTGCTGGATCCTTTCTTCCGAATCCTGTGCCCTGAATACTGTGGGTGCCGAACTGGTCAGGGATCTGGAACCCGGCGAGATCGTCGTCATTGATGAAAACGGTGTCAACTCTCTGGGACATGACAGCACATCCGTACTGTCAACCTGTATCTTTGAGTATATCTATTTCGCCCGTCCCGATAGTAGAATTGACGGAATCAACGTTATGGAAGCCCGCAAGCGCTGCGGGTATGAATTCTTCAAGGAGAATCCCATTGAGGCGGATCTTGTCGTGCCTGTTCCGGACTCCGGCCTCTCTGCGGCTCTGGGTTTTTCAGAAGCCTCAGGGATCCCTTTTGAACTGGGATTTATCAAGAATCGTTATATCGGCCGTACATTCATCGCCCCTTCCCAGGAAATGAGAGAGAAGGCGGTATCCGTCAAACTGAATGTCGTCAAATCGGCGGTAGAAGGGAAAAGAGTCGTATTGATAGACGATTCTATCGTACGGGGGACGACCAGCCGGCATCTGGTATCTCTGATGCGCAAAGCCGGGGCTTCAGAAGTTCATCTGGGTATCGTTTCACCGCCCATCAAGTATCCCTGTTATTTCGGGATTGATACTCCCGATACGGAACAGCTGATTGCCAGCGGCAAGGATATTCATGAAATATGCCAGGAGATCGGAGCGGACAGCCTGGGCTATATCAGTCTGGAAGGACTGAAAAAAGCCATCAGTGCCGAAGAAGCTCATTTCTGCAAGGGTTGTCTGACGGGAACCTATCCGCTCACACCCAATAACTGAAAAAAAGAAGGTAAGTACATGCATACATATAAGGACTCAGGAGTCGACAAGGAAGAGGGCTACAAGGCTGTCGACAAAATAAAAAAAGCCGTTGCTGCCACACATCATCCGGATGTCCTGACGGGTCTGGGCAGTTTCGCCTCCCTCTATGCATTGAAGGGCTATAAAAATCCGGTCCTTGTTTCGGGAACTGACGGCGTGGGAACAAAACTGGCCATCGCTTTTGCCAGGAATATTTATGAAACTGTGGGACAGGATTGTTTTGCCATGTGCGCCAATGATATCCTCTGTCAGGGGGCAAAACCTCTGTTTTTCCTGGATTATCTGGCCTGCGGTAGGCTGGACTCCGATGTCTCCAGTCAGATTGTCCTGGGTATGGCCGCCGCCTGTAAAGAAGCCGACTGCGCCCTTGTCGGCGGTGAAACGGCAGAGATGCCGGGATTCTATAAAGACGGAGACTACGATATGGCCGGGTTCTGTGTCGGCGTTGTGGAAAAAGATGAGGTTATTAACGGAGAGTCGGTTCAGGAAGGGGACATTCTTCTGGGACTGGCTTCCAGCGGCGTTCACAGTAACGGCTTCAGCCTGGTTCGTTCCCTTGTTGACAACCTGGATGAAGACTTTGAAGGGGAGCCGGTCTACAAAGAGCTTCTGAAACCCACAAGGGTATATGTCAGAACAGTTCTGGAAGCTCTTAAAACCTTCCCCGGAAAGATCGGAGGACTGGCTCATATCACCGGCGGCGGACTTCCCGAAAACCTTCCCCGGACCATTCCCGATGGTCTCTGTGCGGAAGTGGATAAGAACAGGATTCCCGTTCTTCCTGTATTCTCCTATCTTCAGAAGAAGGGAGTCCCGGAAGAAGAGATGTGGGGCACCTTCAATATGGGCGTCGGTTTCGTTATGGTAGTGCAAGCCGACACAGCCGGAGAACTCAAGACTTTCCTGGAACAAAAGGGAGAGTCCGTCTTTGAAATGGGACGTATTGTCAAGGGAAGCAGCGGTTTATGTTTTCGATAGCCGTACTCATTTCGGGGGGAGGAACGAATCTTCAGTCCCTGATTGACGCCTGCTCTGAAGGAAGGCTGAACGCCCGTATCAATATGGTTCTTTCAGACCGGGAGGCCTATGGGCTGAACCGTGCCGATAAAGCAGGGATACCCCATGCTCTTGTGGATAGAAAAAAGTACGGTTCCGATCTCTCAAATGAGATGAACAGAAGAATCCCGGAAGATACGGATCTGATTGTACTGGCCGGATACCTTTCCATACTGAGCCGTGATTTTATATCGTCCCGGAAAGGAAAGATCATCAATATTCATCCGGCCCTTCTGCCCGATTTCGGTGGAAAGGGAATGTACGGAATGAACGTTCACAGAGCCGTTCTGGCAGCGGAGAGGAAAATCAGCGGATGTACGGTCCATTATGTGGATGCGGGTGTGGATACGGGACAGATCATACTCAAGAAAGAGGTTCCCGTGCTTAGTGGAGACAGCCCGGAGGATCTGCAGCGGAGAATTATAGAAAAAGAACATCTGGCCCTAGTGGAAGCGACGGCCTTGATTATTGAAGAAAAGCATTGAGGAAGGAAGTGATGAAAAGAGCTCTTATCAGCGTATACAAGAAAGACGGAATAGAGGAACTCGGCCGTTTTCTGAAGGAAAACGGTTGGGAGATTATCTCCACGGGGGGGACCTATAGATTTCTGGAAGAGAAGGGGCTTGCTCCCGTGGAAGTCTCAAAGGTAACCGGCGGCCGCGAAATGCTGGACGGCCGGGTGAAAACCCTTCATCCCGTTATCCACGGAGGGATTCTGGGGATAAGAGACAACAAAGAGCATATGTCGACCCTTAAGGAAGAGGGTATAGAGACTATAGACATGGTTGTTGTCAATCTCTATCCCTTCTTTGATGAGGTGAGCACGGATAAGAGTTTTCAGGAAAAGGTCGAGTTTATCGATATCGGCGGACCGACCATGCTCCGTTCGGCGGCTAAAAACTTTCAGGATGTTACGGTCATCTGCGATACGGCCGATTACAACGACATTATGAAGGAGATGAAAGAAGACGGAGACCTCGGTTTCGAGACCAGAAAGCGACTGGCCGGAAAAGTCTTCAACCTGACTTCCGCGTACGATGCCGCTATCAGTCAGTTTATGCTTGGCCGTGATGAAATGCCTGCCTACTTCGCCGGTTCCTGGGTAAAAAATATGGACCTGCGCTATGGAGAGAATCCTCATCAGAGGGCGGCTTTCTATACCAATACCTGGGGGGGCGGTTCCTTTGCGGACTTCAAGCAGCTGGGAGGCAAGGAACTCTCTTTCAATAATATCAGAGATATGGATGTGGCGTGGAAGATCGTCAATGAATTTGATTCAATGGTATGCTGTGGACTGAAGCACTCCACGCCCTGTGGTGTGGCTTCGGGAAAAGATGCCGCCGATGCCTACAGAAGGGCGTATGAATGCGATCCCGTATCCATTTTCGGAGGGATTGTCGCAGTTAACGGCGAGGTGACAAAAGAGGCGGCCGAGGAGATGATCAAGATCTTTCTTGAAATCGTTGTGGCCCCCTCTTTCAGCGGCGAGGCTCTGGAAGTCCTCAGGACGAAAAAAAATCTTAGAATCATTCAGACTTCAGCCGTACCCTGCGATCCCATGGAAGTGGTCAAGGTAGACGGGGGGATTCTGGTTCAGGACGCGGACCACAGTTTTTCATCAGATTTCAAGGTCGTCACAGAGGCTCAGCCCGAAGCCGCTCTTCAGGAGGATCTGATCTTCGGCCAGAAAGTTGTCAAGCACGTCAAGTCCAATGCCATCGTCGTTGTAAAGGACGGAAAGGCCACGGGCATCGGTACGGGACAGACCAACAGAATCTGGGCGGCCCAGCAGGCTATTGAAAGGGCGGGAGACGGAACGGTATTAGCCTCTGACGCCTTTTTCCCGTTTGATGATGTTGTTACGTTGAGTGCTGAAAAGGGAATAAAAGCCATTATTCAGCCCGGCGGTTCCATAAGAGACGAAGATTCCATAAAAGCCTGCAACGAGAAGGGGATCCCCATGATCTTTACAGGCATGCGTCACTTCAAACACTAGGAGCAGAGAGATAGTATGAAGATTCTTATTACCGGCAGCGGAGGACGAGAACACGCTCTGATACGTAAATTCCTGATGAACCCCGGAGTTGAGAAGATATACTGTGCTCCCGGAAACGGAGGAACCGCCACAGAAAGGGGTTGTGAAAACGTCGCCACCTCCGATATGACAGAACTGGCTGACTTTGCCGCAAACCGGGGTGTGGGCCTTGCGGTTCCAGGCTCTGAGGATATGCTTGTGGCAGGGATAGCCGATCTTTTTATAAAGAAGGGGATCCCCGTACTGGGACCTCACAGAGACGCCGCACTGCTTGAAGGCAGCAAGTGCCTGGCCAAGACCTTTATGGAGAAATACGGTGTAAAAACAGCGGCATACAGAAATTTCGATTCCATGGAGGACGCCGCAGACTACCTCAGGAACTGTTCCTTTCCCATTGTACTGAAAGCAGACGGTCTGGCTGCCGGGAAAGGTGTTCTTATCTGCGCTGATAAAACAGAGGCTGACAATGCCCTGGAGATTCTGATGTCTGAACGCCGTTTCGGGGATGCAGGAAGCAGCATTGTTATAGAAGAGTACCTGGAAGGCGTAGAGGCCTCGATTCTGTCCCTCTATGACGGAAAAACAATACTGCCCCTCCTGAGTGCCAAGGATCACAAGAAAATCGGGGAAGGGGAGACTGGACTCAATACCGGCGGTATGGGAGTCATCTCTCCCAACCCTCATGTGAACGATTCGGTTATGGCTGCCTTTCAGAAGGATATTCTGGAACCCACCCTGAGAGGCCTGGAAGCCGAAGGACTGACTTTTTCGGGTGTCATCTTCTTCGGCCTTATGATAAATGAGAAAGGGGTCTTCCTTCTGGAGTACAATTTGAGGATGGGAGATCCCGAGACTCAGGCTGTTCTCAGTCTGTTGGATTCCGATCTTCTTGAAGCCGTTCAGGCAGCTGTAGAGGGCAAACTCGAGGGATTGTCCCTCAAGTGGAAAGAGGGCAGCAGCTGCTGTGTTGTTCTGGCTTCAGGCGGCTATCCCGAGGCTTATGAAAAGGGAATAAGAATCAATGGAATTGATTCCTGCCCGGCAGATGTCTTTGTTGCAGGGGCGTCTCTGGAGGGTGACCATCTTAAAACATCGGGGGGACGTGTTCTTAATGTTGTAGCCCGTGGAGCCGATCTGGAGGAAGCCAGAAGGAACTGTTACAACAGCATTCCGTCCATTAGCTTCGAAGGGATGACTTTTCGCCGCGATATCGGCGGAGACGTCATAAACTGATGATTCACGTGGGGAGCCCCGTTATCCCGGTAGCGGAGCCCCCTCATCTTTTTCAACTCCAAAACTCTGTTCCTTTTCACTCTCCCCCTAGAAACCAACATTTTCGTATTTTTTCGATAATTTACTACTGAAAAAAGTAACTTTTTTGCCCTATAATGGCATTTTTACGCATATTTATAGGAAAAAAAACATAATTAAACATGACATATATGGAAATATATAGACGTATGAAAACAGCTCTGGATCTGAAAAATGTACTATAATGTGTAATTTAATGTGATATTCGTATTAATTACCTTTTTGTACTATGAAATACAGACAAAACAGTGGTTTAGTTATTTAAAAAACAGCTAATGCCCCTTAAAGGGGGAAAGATTGACAATTAGGGTTTTTAATCCTATAAAAATATCTAAGCTTTTAAAAAGAAATCCGTTTATTTCCGAACGGATCAAGGAGAAAAAAATGAAAAAGATACTCGTACTTCTTCTTATTGCTTTTGTTTCCTATGGCGCTTTCGCAGAAGGACAGGGAGACAGCGGTGCAATCAAGATCGGAGTTGCCGGTGCTCACTCTGGAGACCTCGCGTCCTACGGTCTTCCTACAGTTAAGGCTGCCGAACTTGTAGTGGAAATGTATAACGCCAACGGCGGAGTTCTGGGCAGACAGGTAGAACTGGTTGTTGAAGACGACGTTTGTAAGCCCGAAGTAGCGACCAACACCGCTGCAAAGCTGGTGGGGGAAGAGGTTGTTGCCGTTATCGGACATATCTGTTCTGGCGCTACCAAAGCCGCCCTGGGTATTTATAAGGATGAAGAGATTATATGTATATCTCCCTCCGCCACAAACCCCCCTCTGACAAAGAGCGGCGACTACCCCAACTTTTACAGAACCATCGCTCCCGACGATGCTCAGGCTCAGGTAGAGGTTGATTTTGCCGTCGATACTCTGGGACTGAAAAAGATAGCCATCCTTCATGACAAGGGTGACTATGGAAAGGGATTTGCCGAGTTCTGCAAGACCATGCTGGAAATGAAATCAGGCGTTGAAATTGTAATGTTTGAAGGTATCCAGGTGGGAGCGCTTGACTACTCCGCCATCATCAACAAGATTGACAACTCAGGTGCCGATGCCGTTATCTACGGCGGATATCACCCCGAGGCTTCCAAGCTTGTTGGTCAGATGAACAAGAAGGGTATGGACATTGCCTTCCTTTCCGATGACGGTGTTAAGGATGATACCTTTATCAAAGTAGCCGGTTCCGATGCGGAAGGCGTTTACGCCACCGGACCCGTTGATACCACATCCAACCCCATGGCCATCAAGGCTGTAGAAGATCACAAAGCCAAATACGGCGAAGAGCCCGGTGCCTTCTTCCTGAACGCCTATGCTGCCGCTGTTGCGCTTCTGAACGCCATCGACAAGGCCGGTACCACCGATTATGCGGATATCGAAAATGCGCTGAAGAGCGAGTATGTTGATACTCCTCTGGGTAAAATCAGCTTTGATGACAAGGGTGACGCCATCGGTGTAGGATTTGCGGTATATCAGGTTCAGAACGGCGTGTACGTTGAACTGAAATAATCGCCTTTCCATAAAAAAACAGTTTGAAACTTACCGGAGCAGATATGATCATATCTGCTCCGGTCGATTTTTGACATTTCAAAAAGGAGCTTCACCCATTCATGAATTTTGAATATTTCTTTTCCCTGCTGCTTGGCGGTCTGACCCGGGGAAGTATTTATGCGTTGATTGCCCTGGGATACACCATGGTATACGGGATTATCAAGCTCATAAACTTCGCCCACGGTGAAATCTATATGATAGGAGCTTTTACAGCACTGATCATTGGCGGATCCCTGGCTATGACCGGAATGAATCCGGTTCTTATTTTTATCATCGCCTGTATCGTGGCTATTATCTATTCTGCCGCCTACGGAGTGACCCTTGAAAAACTGGCTTATCGCCCCTTGAGAAACGCCCCCCGTCTTTCGGCATTGATCTCGGCTATCGGTATGTCAATCTTTCTTCAGAACTATGTTCTTCTGGCACAGACTTCGGACTTTCTTCCCTATCCCAAGCTTCTTCCTGAGCTGGAATTCCTGAAAAACTCGTCAGTCAGCACGACACAGTTATTAATTCTGATATCAACGGCAGTGGTTATGGTTCTCCTGACTCTGCTGATAAAATTTACAAAAATAGGAAAGGCCATGCGTGCCACATCCCAGGATCAGCATATGGCACAGCTGGTGGGAATCAATGTGGACAAGGTTATCTCCGTTACCTTTCTTATCGGTTCGGCTACCGCCGCCCTGGGAGGAGTTCTGATCAGCTCCCATATAGGACAGATCAACTTCTATATCGGCTTTATCGCCGGTATCAAGGCCTTTGTTGCCGCCGTTCTGGGTGGTATCGGAAGCATTCCCGGTGCTGTACTGGGTAGCTTCGTACTGGGGCTGACCGAAAGTTTCGGTACCGGTTATATCTCCAGTGACTACGAAGATGCCTTCGCATTCATCATTCTCATTCTTATTCTCATATTCAAGCCTGCAGGTCTTCTGGGGCGCAAAGAGAATGAGAAGGTATAGCGGGGGAGTATAAAAATGAATTTTCTGAATGATATAAAAAGATCACTTCTTAATGCTTTGTGGTTTATCTTTCTGACGTTCCCGTTGATGGTTATGAAGTTGAACACTATCACAGATACCCTCGAATGGCGTTGGATGAATATGGTCTATGTAGGGGTCGCTTCCTTCATTATTTCCATGGAAATGCAGAGACAGAAGAGACGCAAGGCCGAAGGAAAAAGCTCTGAAGCCGGACCTGTACGCAAGTTGCTTCTTCGCTCGGCCGCAGCCAGAAAGATAACAGGGCTTTATAAGTCATTAAAAAGCAGTTATGGAAAGAGCAGACATGCCGGGAAACTCTCTATGGCCCTGCTTCTGGTCATCATCGTGATTTTCCCCTTCATTATGTCCATGTATCAGACCAATATCATGACCACTGCCCTGATGTATGTGGTTCTGGGACTGGGACTGAATATCGTTGTCGGTTTCGGGGGACTTCTTCATCTGGGATATGCCGCCTTCTATGCGGTCGGTGCCTATACCTATGCCCTTTTGTACTACCACTTCGGGCTGAGCTTCTGGCTCTGTCTTCCCATCGGCGCCCTGCTGAGCGCCCTGTTCGGCTTTCTGCTGGGATTCCCCATCCTCCGTCTCAGGGGAGACTATCTGGCCATCGTAACCCTGGCCTTCGGTGAAATTGTCAAACTGATCCTTGAAAACTGGAACGACTTCTCCTTCGGTCCCAGCGGGATTGCCAACATCCCCAGACCCGATCTATTCGGTCAGAAGCTGAAGCTGGCACAGGTTACGAATTTCACCTACTTTATCGCCATAGGCCTGACTATCCTCACAATCATCATTATCAGACGGATGGAAAGTTCTAAAATCGGACGTGCCTGGGAAGCCATGAGAGAGGATGAGATTGCCTGTCAGGCCATGGGCATCGACATCACCAAGGCCAAGCTGGCCGCCTTTTCCATGGGTGCCATCTGGGCCGGAATAATGGGTGTCCTCTTTGCAGCCAAAACAACCTTTATCAATCCCGCCAGTTTTACGACCTGGGAATCCATCGTTATTCTCTGTGTCGTCGTTATCGGTGGTATGGGCTCTATCCCCGGTGTCATAGCCGGTGCTCTTATCTTTATTCTGGTCCCTGAGTATCTCAGGGCGTTCTCAGAGTACAGAATGCTTATCTTCGGTGTGGCTCTTGTTCTTATGATGATCTTCCGCCCCGGCGGTATCATTCCCAAGGTGAGAAGGAGCTTTAAAATCAATACCGGAGAATCTCAGGAGGCCGAAGCGTGAGTGCAGCACCCGTACTGGAAGTAAATGATCTGTCCATGGTCTTCGGAGGTCTACGGGCCGTGGATAATGTGAGTCTTAAGATTGATAAAGGCGAGATCGTAGCGCTTATCGGCCCCAATGGAGCCGGAAAGACAACGTTTTTCAACTGTGTAACCGGTGTCTATGTTCCCACCCATGGCGAAGTTAAGATTAATCCTGTCGAAGGAAAGACGGCGGTACTGAACGGTCTGAAACCCAACATCATCAACGAGAAGGGGCTGGCCCGTACATTTCAGAACATCCGGCTCTTCAGCAATATGACGGTTCTGGAGAATGTCATGATTGGCCGTCATCAATCCCTGAAGTCAACCATTCTCAGCTCGGTTCTCAGAACAAAGAAAAACAGGCTGGAAGAACAACAGGCCATCGATGACAGCTATGCCATCCTGAAAAAGATCGGTCTTGAAATGTATGCCAACGATCTGGCCTGCAATCTGCCCTACGGGGCTCAGAGACGGCTTGAAATTGCCCGGGCGATGGCCACAGACCCTTTCCTGCTACTGCTGGATGAGCCTGCGGCCGGAATGAATCCCCAGGAAACCAATGATCTTGTTGATCTTATCCAGAGACTGAGAAAGGAAGATAATCTTTCCATCCTTCT
This sequence comes from Oceanispirochaeta sp., assembly GCA_963556075.3. Taxonomy (GTDB): domain Bacteria; phylum Spirochaetota; class Spirochaetia; order DSM-2461; family DSM-2461; genus Oceanispirochaeta. Next base: position 3,878,105 of record CAUVYB020000002.1, read on the forward strand.
TATCGAGCATGATATGAGCCTGGTGATGACCCTTTCCGAAAGGATCTATGTTGTGGACTACGGAAAACTGATTGCCGAAGGATCTCCCGAAGAGATCAAGAACAACAAAGAGGTTATCAAGGCCTATCTGGGAGAGGATATCGATGCTTAAGATCAAAAATATAAGTACCTATTACGGTAATATACAGGCCCTTAAAGACATCTCCATAGATGTCTCCGAGGGTGAAATTATCACACTTATCGGGGCGAACGGGGCCGGAAAGTCTACGACTCTGATGTCCCTTTGCGGTATCGTACCCATCAGAAGCGGCTCCATTGAGTTTGAGGGAAAAGAGATTTCAAAGATGAGTCCCGACAAAATCGTCTCTCTGGGTATCTCTCAGGTCCCCGAGGGACGGAGGATCTTTCCCCAGCTGTCGGTCAGGGAAAATCTTGATATGGGAGCCTTTCTCAGAAATGACAAGGAAGAGATCAAAAAGGACATCGAGTATGTTTATGATCTCTTTCCCCGTCTGGCTGAGCGACGGACTCAGCAGGGTGGTACTCTGAGCGGTGGAGAACAGCAGATGCTGGCGATTTCCCGCGCATTGATGGCTCGTCCCCGGCTTCTTCTTCTGGACGAACCTTCTCTGGGACTGGCGCCTCTGATCGTTCAGCAGATCTTTGAAATCATACAGAAGGTCAACAAGGATAACAATACGACCGTTTTCCTTGTTGAGCAGAACGCGAATATGGCTCTCAAGATCGCCCATAGAGGATATGTTCTGGAAACCGGAAATATCAGCATGACCGATGATGCGGATAAGCTTCTGGCCAATGAGGATGTGAAGAAAGCCTATCTGGGTATCTGATCCTTTTGTTGTAAAACGACTTGCACAGGGCCGTACCGCTTTAACCGAGTGGAACGGCCTTTATTTTGAAGAAAACAGTTTGATTAAAAGAGCACTGTCTCAGGACGGGGATCCGGAGACCCCTCCGGATAGAGTCTGTTCACTTCCGCCCTGATATAACGGCTCATTCTCAACAGATGCAGTCCCCTGTTCCAGGGGTAACCGGCATTCTGGATCTCTCCCTCCATGGTTCCCAGGCTTTCCGGCTTATTGAGCCAGATGTAGCTTGCTGCCGTAATTCTGTCTTCACGGATGAGATCTCTCAGAACAGGCAGGATTTTGTTTTTCTGCCACTCACCATTAAAACTTCTTCCCAGATAGAGCAGGTACCAGTAGCTGAACTCACTCCTTTCATCAAAGAAATCTCTAACCATCCAGGGACTGTCGCTGAGAAGCCGACTGTGTTCTATCAGATACTCCAGCTCACTGAAACTGTCCTGCCTGAAGGCATTCAGTTTTCCTTCGGGATCGTCCTGAATCCTCGTCCCCAACAAAGAGTGAATAAAACTGCGCCTCTCATCATCATCCCAATTCCTGTAGTAAAGGGCTTCGTACACCAGAGAGATCATCAACTGGTCGGCATCGGCTCTTCTGTTGACTTCGGCCATGAGCCATTCCCTGTCATCAATGTCTCGTTTGATAACACTTGTCCCAGACAGAGCTGTCTCAACACTCCCCAAAATAACAGACAGACACTCTTCCGCCGCGTTTGAAACAGAAAGGGTTTCAGAAGGCTCCGCCATATGCTCAACAGGCACAGTCTGACACGAAAGGAAAACCAGGGTCGTACAGAGCAGTTTCAGTATATTTTTACTATGATTCATTCGTTTCATAGTTCCTATTGTATGCTAATTTTTTAATAAATCATAAATATAAGTAGAAAGGATTACATAAGAGGCGAGAAAAGGCGACAGAATGAATTTCTCAAACGATAGGGGAGTCTCAGGCCTTTTATCTCTTCCAGTGTGATCGTCCTGCAGTACTTTCGGTCTTCCGTAAACTGATCCTTGAGCTCCCTTGAGATCTCTTCATCATAGAGCACGGTATTGACCTCATAGTTGAGGCGAAAGCTCCTCACATCCATATTGCAGGTACCCACCGTGCTGACAACGCCATCCATAATCAGAACTTTTGAGTGGAGAAAACCTTTTTCATAATGAAGAATTTCAACCCCGGCTTCCAGGAGAGGTTCCATATAGGTGAAGGCAGTCCACCAGACGATGCTTTTATCAGGACGTCCGGTCATCATCAGAGTTATTTTGACACCGCTCATAGCGGCCGATTCCATGGCTCTCATCATTGCCAGATCGGGTATAAAATAGGGGCTCTGTATACAGACTTCATGATTGGCATTGGTTATCATGTTGAAAAGCAGAAGTTCAATAGAGTTCCACTTTGAATCGGGTCCGCTGACAGCAATTTGAACGGGTATTTCATGGGGCGGTTCAGGATCTCTGCGTATATCGGGAAAAAAATCGTCGTCCATCAGAATTTCGTGTCCGCAGTTGAACCAGTCTGTCAGGAATATGGATTGAAGGATGCTTACGCTATTCCCTCTCAGACGCACATGGCTGTCTCTCCATGAATCGAAACGCCTGCCGCCGGAAATATACTCACAGCCGATATTCATCCCTCCTGTGTAGCCTATACGGCTGTCAATGACCACGATTTTTTTATGGTTGCTGTAGTTTATCTGAAGTCGGGCGATAAAGCGGTTTAAATCCTTGAAATAACTGAATTGAACTCCCGCTTCTTTGAGCTCCCGCCTGTAACGGTAGGAAATGCGGCCGAAAGAGCCTAATCCGTCAAAGATCAGTTTGACATCCACTCCCTGTGAAGCTTTTCGGACAAGAATGTCCTTAATACGTCCTCCCAGATCATCTGAGCGCCATATGTAGTACTCCATATGAATGGAGTCTTCCGCAGCTTCAAGATCACGCAGCATATGATCAAACAGTTTCTCCCCGTCATGGTAGAGATTGACCTGATTATTCATAGTCAGGGCGGCCTGGTTAGCAGTGAGAAGAAGATTGATGTTCTTGAAAATATCCGTCATGGTTTCGCTGTCACCGGGATCGCTGTCCATGATGAAGCTTTTCTGGTCCTTGAGAACAGGTTCCAGGCGTTCCGAAAAAAGGTCTTCGGGCCGTCTGGCGATAACTTTATGCTTTTTCCTGTCCACACCGATAAGCAGATACAGACCGATTCCCACGACCGGTATAACCATTACAAGAAGTATCCATCCGAGTGAAGATTCACTTTCCTGATTGGAGAGAAGAATGAAAACGACGAAAAAGAGGATAACGATAAAATTCAGGTAGTAAAGGATCTGGGGCAGGATATTGAGCATTACCGTTCTCCTTGTTTTCATTCTAAATGACTGATCATTGTCTATCAAGTCGAAATCAAAGGACCGTCGAACTTCCCTTTCCCGCTGTTTTTTGATATTTTAGTCCTCATTATGGAAGTATTTGTTTTAGGAACGGGAGGCATGATGCCTCTTCCCGGAAGATTCCTTACCTCAGTCCTTGTCAGACGGGAAGGGGATCTGTTCCTGTTTGACTGCGGAGAAGGCACCCAGGTATCCCTGCGCAAGCTGAATCTCAGATGGAAAAAAATCAATACCATCTTTATTTCCCATACTCATGCCGATCATATAACCGGTCTTCCCGGTATACTGATGCTCTCATCCCAGGTGGAGAGAAGCGAGCCTCTGACAATTATCGGCCCGCCCAAGATAAGGGAGTATGTGGAAAGCAGCAGGAAAGTTCTGGATATGTATGTAAACTATGAAATCATAGTGAAAGAGATTTCGGAACCGGAGAAACCGGGAGTGGTTTATGAAGATGATGAACTGATCATACGTTCTGTTCCTCTTAATCATTCCAAGGTCTGCGTTGGTTATATTATGGAGGAGAAAGATCGTCCCGGTGTTTTTTTCCCGGATAAGGCTGCCGCAAGCGCCGTCCCCTGCGGTCCTCAATGGTCGGTCCTTCAGAACGGCGGGAGCGTGACCCTTGAAGATGGCAGGATTGTCGATCCTTCCATGGTGATGGGACCTCCCAGAAAGGGCAGGAAGTTCAGTTTTGTTACCGATACAGCCTATGTTCCCGATCTGCCGGCAGAAGTATCCGGCTCTGATCTCTTTATCTGTGAAGGCATGTTTGACAGTTCCCTTCAGGAGTCGGCCAGAGAGAAAAAACACCTGACTTCCCGACAGGCCGCCGATATTGCCAGAAAAGCGGGCGGTATCAAACAGATGGGGCTGATACACTACAGTCCGAGGTATACGGAAAGGGATTTGAAAAATCTTCTGAAGGAAGCAAAGGAAATATTCCCTGACACCTTTCTATGCCGGGACAGAATGACTATAGAAATAGCGAATGAAGAATAGAGCTTAAAAAAGGATCAGCAGCGGGCTGATCCTTTTTATTATGAATTTTTACTGAGATACTCTCTAAAGCGTTCGGGATCCGAACGGAATCCGACTATTGGATTGTCCTGATCGCATTTATTGAGAGAGGTATCGGCTTCATGAATCAGACGCTTACCTGTGATCAATCTTCCGTTTCTTGAAGAAAGCCCGCAACTGAGGCCGGTCAAGGCGTCTTCAGTTTCTAATTTTTTAAAAAGAGACTGAATGTTTTCGATGGCTTCATCCAGATCCTTGTTGGGATCAATAAGCGCAAGAGCATCCCTGCCGGCTTCAAAAATCAAATCGGGATAACTGTAGGCATCCTTGATTTTTGCAGATACGCTGTCCATGTCCTCATCGGAATCCTTACGGATCATAATGAGAACAAGATCCTGATCAAAGGATGCGGCACGTTCGAGCTCAAGCCCCAGACGTTCTTCCAGAAAGGCCTCCCAACCGAGACCTGTTTCAGGATTGTAAAGGGTAGGCTCGCCATCGCCCGATACTGTTTCTGATACTGACTCATCAAATGTATCATTTCTATCTTCATCTTCCAGAAAACTCAGATCATCGGCAGAAGAACTTTCTTCGTGGTCCATAGCATCCAGATCTTCCATATCCGGAATATCAGGAATAGAATCTTCTAAATTGAAATCGTCAAGATTAAGATCGTCGCTTCCGGAATCGTTCAGATCTGCGAAATCAGCAAGATCGTCGTCGTTTGAATCTTCCAGTCCGTCAAGATTGAAATCATCCAGATCACGGTCCATTTCCGAAGATTCAGAAAAATCATCGCCGGGAAGATTCATTTCATTCAGATCACTATCGGTCTCATCAGATATATCGAGTGAAAGATCGTCAGATATCTCCGTTGAAAGATCATCGGAAAAGGATTCGTCGTCGGGAAGGTTGAAATCCATATCATCCTGGCTTTCACTTGATTCATTGGAGAACGTATCTCCCAGATCATCGGAGAACTGATTTTCAAAACTATCATCATCAAGGGGATCTGCAAGTGAATCCTCAGCACTGATGTCGGATTCACTCCACTCATCATCACTTACAGCACTCTCCTTTGATCTGCTGAGGCTGAAGGCAATTATAAGAATCAGAGTAATGACAAAAAGAACAATCACCGCCAGGAGTGATATTCTCAGTACATAGAAAATGCTGGTTCTCGGTAACACGCTGAAGACCAGATCCATATTGGTTCCCGGTCTATCCTTGAGGGAAAGTGGAACGGAGGCAATACTGTGAGAGAAGCTGAGCCCCTTATAAACGGGATTCTGATCCACGCTTTCTGCTTCAGCAGCCTTGATACTGATCTGACCGTTACGGCTGTAAAAATATTCAATCCCCGTATCGTAGGAGTAGATGGAAAGAGCCAGGATATCTGTATTCTCAGAGAACATTGACTTGATGCTGTTTCCAAAGTTTTTATCATACAGAGTCTCACTGCTGCTTAACGCCGTACCGACCTCATCAAGAAGCATGGGAACACGATCGGAATTCGCCTCAGTATTGAACTGGCGCTGATTATAAAGATAATAAGCCGACCAGGCGGCTGTTGCTAACAGTCCGAGAATCACTATAATTGTATGTACAGTCGTAATTGCCTTTTTCATAGTAAACATTATACGTAAAAATAATGTTTTGTGCATTCTTTTTTAGAGGATTTTTTTATGGACCTTAGGAAAATGATGCTGCCGGACGGATGGTATCCAAAAGCTCCGGACGAGGCAGAAAGACGTCTCTCTCATTGGACGGGAAACAGCGGCTCATCCTCTGATGCGGTAGCCGCTCTCGTCCCACATGCCGGCTGGGATTTTTCTGGCGAAACAGCATGGAATCAGATCAGACAAATCCCTCTTGATACAGAACTTATCATCATTGCCGGCGGTCATCTGTCCCCTGGTTCGGAACCTCTTGTTCTTGACTATGACGCCCTTGAAACGCCCTTCGGGCCTCTGACTGTTGACAGGGCGGGAGTTGATGAGTACTGCCGGGACTTTGCCGTCGATAGAGGCGGGGACAATACCGTTGAGATACAACTTCCCATGGTTAAATACCATCTTCCCCATGTGACCGTTCTACCGGTTAGACTTCCCCCCGACAATACATCCTCACAATGGGCTCAGATGATCGCAGGCAGTCTTGAACACAGAAAAACCTTTTTCCTCGGCTCAAGCGACTTAAGCCATTACGGTGTTCGATTCTCTTATTCCGACTTTGGATTCGGAGATGACGCACGCGATAAAATAAAGAAGATTGATGAGGATTTTCTCAACGCTCTCAGTAAAGGTGAAATCAGAAAAGCTTTGGAAATGGCTCAGAACCGTAACTGCGCCTGCTCAGCCGGTGCAGCCGCCGGTGCTGCCGCATTCGCGGCAAAGAAAGGAGCATCTGGAAGAGTGGAAGACCATCTTTACAGTTATCAGATTTACGATGACGGAGGTGATTTTGTCGGGTATGGTTCGATTATTTATACCTGCTGAGAAACGCTTCTGTCCAGCAAAGAGATCGTCCAGTCCCTGGCTCTGTTAAGGGCTTCTGTACCGCTGTCACATCCTTTTCTGAACTGCGCCGCTGTAGGCAGAAGAGTCATAAGTATATCCATCTGATTGCGATTCAAACTATCCAGATATTCGGTGATAGAGGCATCAATAACAGGAAGAGCTGAAACCGATTTTCTGTAATCCTTCATAAAATCAATCCGTGAGTTGATAGAGGAGCCGGCACTCATAAGCATAAATCCATTTTTACGCTTTTTGACTTTAGAAGAAAGGTCCAGATCAACACCGTCACCGGCGATATTTGTGACCTTCCCCGGTATTTCCAGACATTTAGCCTCAAGACTTCTTTTATAATGGATCATAGGTTTGGATATATACCTGAACCCGTTTTGAGTCTTTTCTTTAGTAATACTCTTGTTGTGCAATACAAAATCCATAAAAAGGCTTTCTATTCCCGACGTTCTGACTGTTGATTTCTGAAAATAGGGATAGATATAGCTTCCTCTGGCATAGGGCTTGCCCATGGGGTATGAGAAGTCAGTTCCGAAAAGTCTGATATCTGAAGCCCCCAGCGCGTCGGCAAGACTGAGAGCGGAATGAGTGACGTTTCCACCGGAAGTATCCAAATGCGGAAATTTTCTGAAATAACGACTCACATAGTTAGAAAAAGGATGGTCACTGGCAAAAAAGAATACCTTATCTGCGATTCTCGTCAGGAAGGGCGGGGATGCAAGATCCAGCACAAGAGGGATCTCAGGGGGATATCCCTTCATAAAATGATGATAGCTTATGTGCTGACAATCTATGGAAATAACAAGATCGGGTTTTATCCCGTTTGATAAAAGAACCGGCAGAGATGTGTCGGTTGCGATCAGAGTCGCTCCCACGCGCATGGCAACCAGAGTCTCCAGTTGTTTTTCAAGACTGGGCCCGGCTGCTGTAATCAGAACACGTTGAGCCGGACTCAGGGTTACCGTCGTATCTTCTGAAGCTTTCAGGTTGCTGAGAGTATTGGTAAACCATTTTTTCCCGAAATGGGTTTGAACCGTATAATCATCGGTAATGGAGGATAAAGCATCTTTTATTACCGATGACAGGTCCTGATAGAATTCGGGATCCTCTTCAACACGGTTACGAAGGCTAATGCTTTTGAAATCACCCGAAAGAACGGGGATATAATGCTTCAGAACTTTATTTCTGAACTCCATGGGATTGTCATAAATCCACAATGACACTCTCCTGTCCAGAAACAGAGAGGACAGATCCATGCGCTCGAGTATGGCCCTCACCAGGGAGGGCCGGGTCTCTGCTATGATCAGACTGCTGAGATCCCTGTTTTCAAGAAGAGGCAAAAGATGGTATGCGCCCCCGAGGCCGTAAGCCAGAATGGTTCCCGAACCGCTGTAACTTTCGGCCAATCTCCGCCCTTCACGAACGGGATCAAATCTTGAATGCAGAGTTCTCTCTTTCCTCCCGTATCTGAGTACGGGAACAGGATCCCCCTTACGGGAGGCGTCGACATCTATTCCCTCCCAACTGATCGCCGCACTGATTCTTGCCGCAGCTTCTGAAGAGTTCCGGCTTAAGGCCAATAGATTTCTATCCAGTATATCCTGTTTCATAAACCCGCCCACTTAGCAGCCATTAAAGAAAGTGTATCATAATCCACATCATCCATAGAGAGGGCCCTGCGGAGGGATGAGAGAAAGACGGTGGATTCTGATCTTTTTACGTATAGATCAAGATCCCTTTTCAAGGTTTCTGCCAGATTCCTGACTCGCGTTTTGCGCATGGAAAAATCAGGATAGTTCAGATTTCTCTCCAGGGAAAATTTTTTCTTTTTCGAATACCAGGGAATGGAATCCAAAATTGGAATTTCAAGTTTCACGGTTTCGGGACCGATTCGGTAGACATCTGCGGGAAAGTTCTGCATGCTGAACCAGTTTTGATAGGTTGTCATACTTTTAGTGAATCTATACGGTTTTTCTATCCTGTCCGTCATGGAATAGGCTCTCTCATAAGTGAGAGAATGCCCCGGATTTAGACGGCTTTCTTTTTCAAGGATCAAAGGTTCAAAAGAGTGCGGGGAGGCATGCATTTTTATATCGTCAAAACAAAGATCCAGGCCGCAAATATAAAGAGGCATTTTTCCCTTCCATCGGATGAGAAAGTCTATGGCAGTAGCTGCGACAGTACCCATTTCGGGGAAACGGGGTAGTTCTTTTTTTTCAAAAAGATAGGACTCCACGGGACTTCCCTGAAGAAAACCCATGAGATTTGATTTGTTATCAGCAGCAGCGCTTAAAGGGCTCACAGACAGAGTCCGTGAGGGGAGATATTTGAGATGCTCCCTTGCATAATAGCCAGGATCTGTTGAAAAAAGGATATCCGTTTCTATACCATGTTCTTTCAAGACTCTTAAAGAAGAGGGAAGGGATGCAATTATACATGTTGAAGATAATTTTTTAATCCGATCCAGATGATAGTCAAGAGAAGGGCCTGAGGCACACAGGATAACCGGAGAACTGTTATCCGCCGCATTATATGAATAATCATAACGAATGAAATTGCATATTCCGTTGTTGAACCAGATTCGTGAAAAATGTTGTTCCGTGATTTGATTTCCCTGTTTGATACGGAATAATTTAACAATGATCTGCTTCAACAGGCGCGCATTTTCGTTGAACGCCTGCATAGCGGCGGGCCATTCCAACACGGCTGTTTTTCGGATATCAGAATCCTGTAGAAAGGAACTGAGTGAAGGCATTTCCCTGCATAAAGGATCAAAAAGTTGATACTGGATTTTGTTTAAAAGGCCTGATTTCCGGCAGTGTTTCATTGTTTCGGAACTTAAAAAGATGACAAACAAATCATGAATAGTAGGGTTCGAAGTAATACTTTTTATCAGATAGCCGAGACCCGGTTCTATAAGTACAATCCTTCTGCATTCACGGTTTTCCAAAGTCCATCGCATGTAAAACTGATCGGCTTCCTTCTGAGGAGAATAACGGGAGTGGATATAGCGATTGTTAATTCTGGCAGTAAGAGGGCCCTGCCGGCTCTCTTCGAGAATCACCGGAGAAGAGTCTCCGTTAATGTCTGCCAGTCATCATCATTCTCAGGTATTGTAAAATCTTCAGTCTGCAGAGCGGGAGATTCTGTCAGATCCTGAAAGAGGAGAGGAAGGGATGAGGATAACTGATGAATGAAAAGACCCCGATCAGGGATTCTCTCTTTATCCAGCATAAAGAGTACCTTCTGGTTATCCAGATCAAGAAGCCCCTGATTGGGACCAGACATCGTTCTGAAAACAGAAATGATCTCTTTTTTCATATTCAAGCGGTTCATTCCGCTGCCGCTACTCTGTAACTGATCGATAAGCCCTGAGAGATCGATAGAAAACAGATGGACATTCCTGGTGGAGCGCTCTTCAATAAAGCTTTTAAGAACCTTATCAGAAAACCGCTGTACGGAAACAGTCTTCTGAGCGGCTAAAGGTTTCCTGCTGATATAGACTGTCTCGGAAAAGCGCTTACTGACTTCTGAAAAAAGGAGTTCCCAGTCCTCCGGAGGAAAAGCCTTCCACTGACTGAAAAGGATCAGACTGAACACCTTTTCCTCATGTAGAAAGGCCAGCCAGTAAAGATCATCCATGAGTCCGAATTCCCGGGAGGAAAAGTAGTTGTTGAAGAAAGACAAATCCTGTGATGAACTTAAGGCTGCCCTTTTTTCTGAATTGAAGACATGAAAGACCTCAGAATCAAGAGCTCTCTCATCCAGACGCAATCTATTTACGGTCGTCTTATCATACCCGATGGCACTCAGACATTTAAAGCCCTGATCGTCATTCTCAGCTCTGAAAAAAAGAGCTGATTTGTCTATATCAAAATAACTGATAAGTTTCCTGTACAGGACAATAGAAAAATCGACACCTCTGTTCAGTGTTTCAAGTGATTCTAAAAAGATATTCCATTCTTCCTGTACATCGGGAAGAGTCTCTCTTGCTCTGTCAAGAAGTCCCATCAGCTGGTTATTCCAAGTTCCTCAAAAATCTTTTTATACACTTCAAAATGTTCACTATGAGCAAACTCCTGAATCTTTTCTTCCGGAAGCGATTCAAGAAGCTGGTCCATATATGTCAGGATTTCTCTGATTTCCTGTCTTAAAGACGGAGGAAGGTTATTCAAACTTTCACTCGAAACTGCCTCGGCAAATCTGGAACCACCAGGTATACCCGCGTCTGAGGTGCTATCCTTGCCGATCCCGGAGGATAGTTCCTGAATCTCTTCCAACTCTTCTGTTTCAGAGTCATCCATTTCCTCAGGCTTGTTTTCGTCCAGAAGTTCAGCCGCTTCTTCGATCTCATTATTGAATACAAACTCTTCAGGCACCTCTTCAACATCAAGATCATCCGCATCTCCTGAGTCTTCATCAATCAGAATATCTTCTGAGATTTCAAGGGGAGCCTCGGAAATGAGATCTTCGCTGACATCGAAATCCTGTGGAAGATCAATAGAAATGACCTCTTCCTCTTCTGAAGCCTCAGGATTGACTTCGATGATGTCATTGTCCATTAAATCTTCGGGAATATCATCCAGATCAATCTCTATATTCTCTGTATCCGCATTGAGTTCGCTGTTTAGATCAATATCATCTTCACTGGGAATAGCGAGAGCTTCAAGTGAATTCAGGTCGATCTCTTCAGTACCGGGAAGTTCCATGCCGTCATCCATGGATGACTCTACTTCATCAAGCATATCATCGATGCTGTCCAGATCGCCTGTACACTCGCCTTCAATCTCAAAAGGAGCCGGCTCATCGGAGGAAGCATCAATAAAGTTCTCTGCGCTGATATCCAGATCGTCCAGTGACATATCCAGATCGTCCAGTTCATCTGCGTTATCACCGACTTCACCGTTTATGAAATCCGTCTGATTATAATCAGAGATATCGAGTGTAATTTCATTATCTGATTCGGTAATGTTAGGCAAGGCATCATCTATTTGAAGATCATCGAAGTTTTCCACTTCGGGAAGATCCGAATTGTCAAGATCGACGTTTTCTCTGTTTTCCTCACGGTCTATATCCGCAAGATCGATAGTATGAAGAACGTCGGTATCTGTTACTACGACAGATTCAGAAGCATCAGCTTCATTTTGTATTTTCTCATCAAGGGAGAAGTCTTCATTGATTTTAATCTCATCCAGATCATCAAGAATATCTATTTCATCGTCAATAACACTGTCTTCAGGGCTCTCATCTATTGTTATATCATCAAGATCAACAATATCTCCCTCATCGTATTCATCGCCATTTTCATCAGAAAGGGTCAAATTGAAGTCAAAATCGTCCTGTTCATCTTGAACAGGGCTCTCTGTGATTTCATCCAGATCATCCAATGATACTTCTTCCAGATCATCTAGTGAAACATCTTCGGTTGTGATGTCTTCAGACTCATCATTTACAAAATCAAATTCATCCAAAGAAACATCTTCTATAAGATCATCAGAATCAGAGGAGGGGACAGCCGTTAAATCCAGGACCAGTTCGTCATTGCCAGTTTCATCATTATCAAAGTCAATGCCGAACTCGTCCAATTGAACATCTTCAATGTCATCCGGTTCATCTGAAGAGCTTGCACTTAAATCGGGCTCCACACTGTCCAGGATCAATTCATCTTCATTAAAAGAAAGCTCGTCGAGATCGAAAGCCAAATCCTGATAGGCCTCTTCAGCTTGTCCTTCATCGTCAAAACTGATGTCCTCATCGACCAACGGAATCTTTTCCGTATCTAGAGAAAATTCATCTTCGTCATTACAGCTTATATCAGCATCAAGTGCCGCAGGCATGTCTTCATCAAGGGAAAGCTCCTCGTCCCCAAGGGAAAGCTCTTCGTTGTCTAAACTGATGATCTCATCTGTATCCAGGGAAAGTTCATCTGTATCCAGGGAAAGTTCATCTGTATCCAGGGAAAGTTCATCTGTATCCAGGGAAAGTTCATCTGTATCCAGGGAAAGTTCATCTGTATCCAGGGAAAGTTCATCTGTATCCAGGGAAAGTTCATCTGTATCCAGGGAAAGTTCATCTGTATCCAGGGAAAGTTCATCTGTATCCAGGGAGAGTTCATCTGTATCCAGGGAGAGTTCATCTGTATCCAGGGAGAGTTCATCTGCATCCAGGGAGAGTTCATCTGCATCCAGGGAGAGTTCATCCGTATCCAGGGAAAGTTCATCTGTATCCAGGGAAAGTTCTTCCTCATCAACAACCAGACCGTCCGTATCAAGAGAGAACTCCTCAGCCTCAGCGTCTTCAGGAACGATTTCATCAGCTTCCGAAAGCATGGAAAGACCGGGATCTTCCGTTTGAAGCTCGGCATCTCCACCATCTTCAACGGTCATCTCCGCTGTATTGAAGATATTATCCAGCTCATCTCCAGTAAGGACAATGGATTCATCATCATCCTCTTCGAAAAACCCTCCGCCTCCGCTCTCTTCTGTTTTTTCATCAGAAACAGAGACCGCAGCGGGAGATATATTGATCTGTTTTCTGATATCAAGGATCTCATCTTTAATAACAGAAAGTTCTTTTTCTATCCGACTGAGCAACTCGGTCTGTTTTTCTACAAGCGTCATTGCCGCATCTGAAACAGGCCTTTCCGCCGATGGAACCGATTCCTTCTCATCCAGATCATGGCCGGGAAGAAAATCATCTGCCGCCTGGATATCTTCATGATCAAGGAAAAGTGAATTTTCCAGTTCTTCGTCATCCAGGGGCTGTATATCTTCATCCTCATCTTCATGAGGCGACCAGCTGTCCTCGGCCATTGAAATCAGCTCATTTTCTTCTTCAGGAGAGATCAAATCGTCTCCCAGATCATCAAGATCGGGAAGGTCGAAATCTTCATCCATCTCATCATTATCAAGAGAAAAGGACTCATCCAGAACATCATCACCCAAATCGTCAAAGTTCAGATCATCAAGACTTTCTTCTTCTATAGAAACAGATTCCGTCACGGCTTCAACATCATTCAGGTCTTTTCTGACCCATGTACCGTAGTGCTCCAGTTCCACATTATTGTCATCTATTTCTTTGGCCATTTACTGCTCCTGTATCCAGAATAATAAACCTTTAATGTATTATCGGAAACCCGGAATAAAAAATTGAGTCCCTGATCTATTCTAAATTATATTATCAGAATATTCCCTGAGGGTGTTAAAGGTTTTTTGATTTTATCCGTAAATCTAGAAGGTATGAATCCGATGAAATTCTATTGGCCCCTGTTAACGGCTCTATTATTGTATACATCCCTCTCATTTTTCTGGGGAAGAACGGGAATGCAGGCTCAGAAAGAGCTTATTGCCATCAGAACAGAACTGCAGGAGAACCTTGTCGAACTGAACCGTATCAATAGCAGACTGAACGATGAACTGAACTCTCTGGGAAGTGATGCGCAAAGCATTATTATCCAGTCGAGGAACCTTTCCTATCTCTCAAAAGATGAAAAGTTGCTTTTTGTAAATATGCCGGAAACGGGAGTCTCCAGAATGGATGCCGGTAAGTTCCTTAACCTTCACTGGATAGAAAGGGGGGAGGATAGTTTTCTCAAGGGAGTATCACTTCTGTTTTTTCTGTTTACTAGCATAATCCTAATACTGGTAAACAGAAACAGAAAAACCTTCTAGGCTGATATTCCGTCAGTTTGAAACTATTCCACAACCTTTACATTTTGACCCGATAGATCAGCCAAATCGCCCGGTTTCATTAAATGATCCCTGAACAGGTTCTCTCTCTGATACAAAAGCTCCATAGGAACCTGGTAAGCCTCTTCTAGATATTCCCTCTCCAGTACTTGAGCCGAGGGCCCTAAAACGATGGAACTATCCTTGTGAAACAGCAGGGCATTGTCCGAGTACTTTCTGGAAAGATCCAGTTCATGAAGTGAAAAATAAACCGCTCTGTTATGACTGCGGGTAAAATCTTTCAAATAGTCAAGAACCTTCTCTTTCCAGCTATGGTCCAGTGCAAAAACAGGTTCATCCATCATGACATAGGGAGATCCGTAGAGGAGGCTGAAGGCAATACAAATTTTCTGCATATCGCCCTTGCTGTTCTCTTGAAACCTTTTGCCAAGACAGTCCCTGAGGGCAAAAACATCTACTATTTCCTGTAGAAGCTTCCCGTCAGTGAGATCTCCCTGTTCTGAGACATAGTCAAGCAGATCTCCCGTAGCCTCTTCGCTTTCAAACTCCATATTCTGATAGATAAAGGAAACAAGACGGTTGCGTTCAGACTCATCGCTTATATCACGGCTGTCGGTACCGTTTATAGAGACAGAACCTTCGAGCGGGAGTATCCTTCCTCCCGCAAGCAGTAGAAAGGTGCTTTTACCTGTTCCGTTCTGGCCGACAAGGGTTGTAAGCCCCCCCGGCAATGACATAGACAAACGGTTAAATATATTTTTCTTCTCTTCTTCATATCGGAAGGAGAGATCTTTTATCACAATGGAATCGCTCAATGACTTCCTCTTCTCTGTTCCTGGTATTCTGAAATGGTATTCATCGGCGGCCGTTCCGCCTCAGGGATATTGTATTCTACGGTTTCAAAAATCTCATCCTTAACCTGGAACTGACGGAAGATTGTCGGAAGTTCATCCAGTTCTGATATCATTCCATACTGAACCAGACGGTTCAGAAATGTCTGTAGGATTCCAAAGGACATTTTTCCAAGAGCTCTTGTCGTCTGATTCCTGTGGACTCTCTGATCAAGGTCCGTCTGTGCAAAGGCGCTCATACCGTATTTCCGATACACATCCAGAAGATGGGAAGTTTCAACACCATATCCGATAGGGAAGGGAATCTCCTCAAGAACCTCCCTCCGGACGGCATACTCTCCCGAAAGGGGCTGAATAATTGCCGTCAGATCGGGGAAGAAAAGTGAAAAGAGGGGGCGGGTCAATATCTCAGTAACCCGTCCTCCTCCTGAAGGACGAATGCTATCGGAAAAAGCCAGGGGCCTGTCATAAAAAGCTTTCACATATTTTACTTCGGGCCGCTGAATAAGAGGCCCGACCATTCCGTATACGAATCTCGGATGAATGTTTTTAATATCGGCATCGATGTAGACGATGATATCACCCTTCAACTGATAGATAGCCTTCCAAAGGTTTTCACCCTTTCCCCTCATGGGTTCAAGATCAGGAAGTATGTCGGAAGCGAGATAGGTATCCGCACCGAAGGACGAAGCGATTTCAAGAGTTTTGTCATCAGAACCCGAGTCGATTACGGCAATTTCATCCAGAAGAGGATAGCGTGTCATCAGTTCGGACTTGAACATAACCACCTCTTTACCTATGGTTTTCTCTTCATTCAACGTGGGAATGCACAAAGAAATGGTAAGTCCCTGCTTCTCCTTCTCCTCTATGAGCCCCTTAAGATCTTCAAAGTTGGAATGATGGTATGTATTATCTTTGATCCAGGAATTAATTTTCACTGCAGTACCCCTTATCCACAGCCTGAAGCATGGCTATCAGCTGGGCTAGTCCTTTTTTTATGGGTTCGATCTCTATCAGTTCATCCAGTTCGCCCATACGCTCACCGTTTGTGAGCCCGATGGTTACGGCTGGAATATTCTTATCGATAAAAGCAGAAAGTTCGGATGTACTGGGAGAGAGCCTGGGGATGACTCCCAGATGTTCAAGTATGGAACGGCTTGTTCTGTTCAGAGCATGAGAGAATTGGGTTCCACCTGGCTTTCTGCGTGCCATTTCGACAAATCGTACATCCGCGCCAGTCAGAGAGGTCATCTCGTCGGCAAGAGAACGTATTCTTACAGCCAGGTCTTCAACCATGTCGTCGGTTTCGCTCCTGATCTCAAACTTCAGATTAGCCTTAGTGGGCAGGGTATTGTAGGAAGAGCCTCCCCTTATGGAACCGAGCATAATACTGGTTTTCGGCTTACGGGGCAAAGGTATCTCAAGAATCTTGTTGATAAGCTCATTCATATTCACAATGGCGCCTACAGAGTTGAACCTGGTCCAGTCATACTCATCCGGGACCTGATAGCGAAGTTCACCTCTGAGCATTCCGATGGAAGAGTAGCTCAGCCGTCCCAGCTTGACACCTTCCACACAGATGCCTGCCGTTATGGGTCTCTTAAAGTTCTCAAGGAAAAATCGAAGTCCCTCGATATCTCCGGATCCCAGGCTTCTTGATGTCCCCATAAGAATAAGATTGGATTCAAATTTAATATCAAGCTTTTCCAGGATGAGAGGCAGAGTCGCCAGAGCGGCGAGGCCGAGTCCGTTGTCACCGACGCCGGGGCCGATCACCTTATCGGGCTGCACCGTAATAGTATGGTCCACCTTGGAAGAGAAGGGAGTGTCCATATGGGCTACTACGAGAATATTACTGTCCCTTGAGTCTCCGGGAATGATTCCAAGAGCATTTCCCTTTTCGTCTTCGGAACAGTTCTGAAGGTTATACTCTGTGAACCGGTTCAACAGAAAGCGTGTGCGCTGCTGCTCTTCAAAAGTCGGTGCGGGAATTTCACTCAACATGATCAAGTTGGTGAGCAGCGTTTCCTTGAACTCATCAATCTTTCTGTCGTACTCGGGAAGGCGGTCCAGAATATCCTGGCAACTGTTAATCATTGGCTTTTCCTGATAAGATGGATTGTATAAAACTAATTATAGGTAATCTTCAGGCTTCTGCAAAGAACGAAAACAAAAAATCCAATTCCGAATATTTTTTGAAATATTCAAATTAAAATTGTAGTTCCCGTTTTTTTTAACTAAAATGTATGACAATATAAGATCTTCATCTATCAAAAAAACTGACAACTGAATTAACGGGGGGTTTAATCTGTGAGCGGTAAATATGATTTCAAGATAAAGGATCTGGGGAAGTGCAAAATCGACTCTCCCATGCCTTTTTCCAATATCAAGGGCGACAGTATCGCCAACTTTGTAGACGATAATCAGCACGTCCTTCATTCCATTGTCCGCGGTGAAAACCAGGATATGGATCATATTCATGAATACGCCCTGGAGATGGCGGGTCCCCGTCATAAAATCTACTTCAATCCTGGCCATGTACATGCAGGAATCGTTACATGCGGCGGTCTGTGTCCCGGTATGAATTCCGTAGTGCGGGCCATAGTAAGAACACTCTGGCTCAGATATAACGTCAGAAGGATTTCAGGGGTACAGTTCGGCTATGTGGGCTTTATGCCGGAAATGAATCTGCCCACCAAGGCTCTGGACCCGGACATTGTGGATGATATTCACAATATGGGAGGAACCATGCTCGGTTCCGCTCGGGGTGGATCGGATGTAACAAAGATCGTCGACGCCCTTGAACAGCTCAACATGAACATGCTCTTCACCATCGGAGGCGACGGAACTCAGAGATGCGCTCTCGAGGTGACCGAAGAGATCGAGAAACGGGGATTGAAGATCGCAGTTGTGGGCATACCCAAGACCGTCGATAACGACTTGAAGTTTATCGATAAGTCATTCGGCTTCGATACGGCGGTAGCCAAGGCCGAAGCGGCTGTCCATGCCGCCCATGTGGAGGCGAAATCCGCCATTGACGGCATGGGGCTCGTAAAGGTTATGGGACGGGAAGCCGGTTATATTGCGGCCCATACTACACTGGCCACCAGTGATGTCAACTTCTGCCTCATCCCCGAGGTTCCTTTTGAATTAAAAGGGGAGAACGGCCTTCTCAAGCAGCTTGAAAAGAGGCTGGATAGAAGAAAACACGCTGTGATTCTTGTGGCCGAAGGTGCCGGTCAGGAACTTCTCAAGGCCACAGGGGAAACAGATGCCAGCGGCAATAAAAAACTGGCGGATATCGGTCTATTTCTGAAAGATGAAATTATCTCCCATTTCAAAAAAATCGGGAGAGAGGCCAACCTGAAGTATATCGACCCCAGCTATATGATCAGAGCCTCCAAGCCGACACCCAATGATTCTCTCTACTGTGCCCGTCTGGGTGCCAATGCGGTTCATGCGGCCATGGCCGGCAAGACGGGCATGCTTGTTTCATGCTGGAACAATGCCTACGTCCATGTCCCCACAGCCATGGCTGTTAAACAGAAAAACCAGGTAGATCCTGAAAGTCCTCTCTGGCGAGACGTCCTGGAAGCGACTCAACAGCCCATTGTTATGAAAGGCTGAAATAATATACTTTGACAATAAAAGAGCCGCTTCCTGCGATCAGGGATAGCGGCTCTTTTTTGATTGTGTCACAAGTAAGATAATTGAGTCCCGCCATTTTATATCATGACGGAACTCAGGATCAGAACAGTCAGATATCCAGAAGCTCGGAAAAAGCCTTCAGAGCGGGATCCATATTGTCACCTCCGGCAAGAACCTGGCCGGCCAGCTTCTTGCCGAGCTGTACACCTTCCTGATCGAAGGAGTTGAGATTCCAGCAGAACCCCTGGAACATCACCTTGTTTTCAAAGTGGGCCAGCAGAGCACCCAGAGCCCCGGGTGTCAGCTGATCTCCGACGATAAGAGAAGAGGGCCGTTCGCCTTCAAAATTTTTGTTACGGTTGTCATTGGCGCTTCCCTTGGCAAAGGCCACAATCTGAGCCGTCAGATTGGCCTTGAGCTTTGCCTGACTGGTAGAGCCTTCATACTCCAGATCCGAATCAATTTGAGCCTCACGGAACCCGATAAACTGGAGAGGTATGATATCCGTCCCCTGATGTAGCAGTTGATAAAAGGAGTGCTGTCCGTTGGTGCCGGGTTCTCCGAAGATAACAGGACCGGTGGAATAGGAGACTGCCTCTCCCTCCCGGTTAACGGACTTTCCGTTACTTTCCATATCCATCTGCTGAAGATGAGCGGGAAAGCGGGAAAGAGCCTGACTGTAGGGCAGGACCGCTGTAGAGGGATAGCCCAGAACGTTGCGCTCGAACACGCCGATCATAGCGTCCATCATGGCCGCGTTCTTTCTGATATCCGCATCCATGGCCAGGGCATCCGCTTCTGCAGCACCTGCCAGAAGATCTTCGAATACGGCAGGACCGAAGGCCAGAGAGAGAACGCATCCGCCCACAGCAGAGGTGCTGGAGTAACGGCCGCCGATAAAATCATCCATATAGAATGAATCCAGAACATCAGGAGATCCCGCCAGAGGGCTGGTCTCACTGGTTACGGCGATCATATGAGCAGAGGGATTGAAACCGGAGATACCGGCCTGCTTGGACTTCTCAATGACAAAGTTCCTGTTGGCCAGGGTTTCCTGGGTGGTCCCGGATTTTGAAACCAGGATAAACAGGGTCTGTTCAAGGTTCAGCCCCGCCAGTACGGCATTGGGATCATCAGGATCCACATTGGAAATAAAATATCCTTCCATCTTTTTGGGACAGATGTTTTCCAATGCAAGATAGAGGGCTCTGGGGCCGAGATCGGAACCGCCTATACCGATCTGAACAACAGTGTTAAAGTTCTTGCCGGTGGAACCTTTAATCTCTCCGCTGTGGACCCTTGACGCAAAGTCTTTGAATCTGCTTTCCTGCCCGGTATAGAAAGACCTCTGATCCTTTCCCTTGTACTCCACAGTCCCGTTCAGCTCTCCGCGGGTAAGCTGATGGAGAACCATCCTGTTCTCTCCTGTATTAACAAATGCTCCGGAAAGAAGTTCTTTGTACTTTTCAATCAGCTGCTGTTCATCGGCCAGGGCCTGAAGCTTGTCAATCAACTCTGAATCGACTTTTTTCGCCGCATAGTTATACTGCAAACCGGCACCGGCTTCGATTGACGCGTTCTTTATGCCCTCGGGATTCAGAAGAGCATTGCTCTTGATATCTTTTCTGGCGCACAGGGCTTTAAAACTCTCTGTGGCATCAAGGTTCTTGTGTGAAATAGACATATTCCCCCCTTAAGGTTGTTTTCCTAAATATAGTGAGAGACGGCTGTCCCTTCAATAGCGAATGATCACGTGTACCTGCAGTTTTTTAAAAAAAATGCCCGATCACTGAGACCGGGCAGAAGTGAAAGAACAGGCTTGCTTACTTGTCGTGATAGGACGCGGCGGTTCCCTTGATCTTAAGAGCCTGTCCGGAACTGTCCTTCAGCTTGTTCTGAACCATGGCGGTAACACCGGTGGAAAGACCGTAAAGATTGATGAATCCCTCGGCATCGCTGTGCTTGTAGCTGGATTCGCCGAAAGAAGCCAGGTCCTCAAGATAGAGGGCATAGGGCGACTTTCTTCCGGCTACAAAGGCATTGCCCTTATAGAGAACCAGCCTGACAGAACCGGTCGTATACTCGGTGGTCTTTTTCATAAAGTCCTCCAGAGCATAGCGGCAGGTTGTGTACCACTTACCGGCGTAGACAAGATCGGCATAATCGATCGCCAGTTTCTGCTTCATATGGAGAGCATCATCGTTGATGGTGAACATCTCGAGATCCCGGAGTGCCATGTGGAGGAGAGTCCCTGCGGGAGTTTCATAGACACCGCGGCTTTTCATTCCCACCAGTCTAGTTTCAACAATATCCACACGACCGATACCGTTTTCGGCTCCCAGCTTGTTCAGTTCCAGAAGAAGCTCATAGGCTTCCATCTTCTTGCCGTTCAGCCCGACGGGAATCCCTTCTTCGAAGTCGATTACAACTTCCGTCTCTTCATCGGGGGCGTCCTTGGGGGATTTGGTGAGCTGAAACATGGGATCCTGAGGTCTGTTCCAGGGATCTTCCAGGTCTCCGCCCTCGTGACTCATATGCCATATATTCCAGTCTCTGGAATAGATATTCTTCTTGGAAATTTTTCCCAGATTGATGTTATGTTTTTCCGCGTACTCAATGGCATCTTCTCTGGAATGGATGTCCCAGATTCTCCAGGGAGCGATAACTTTCAGATGAGGAGCGAGGGCCTTGTAGGTCAGCTCAAAACGAACCTGATCATTCCCCTTTCCCGTACAGCCGTGACAGAGGGCGTCGCACCCTTCCTTAAGGGCGATGTCCACCTGATACTTGGCCTGGAGGGGTCTTGCAATGGAAGTCCCCAGAAGGTACTGCCCCTCATAGATGGCTCCGGCCCTGACCATGGGAAAGATGTAGTCGGTGGTCAGCTCTTCCCTCAGATCAGCTACATAATACTTGGAAGCCCCTGCATTCAGGGCCTTCTGTTCCATGGCATCCCAGTCTTCCGCCTGTCCCACATTGGTACAGATAGCGATAACCTCGGCGTTATCGTAGTTTTCTTTCAGCCACTGGATGATGATAGAGGTATCAAGACCTCCTGAATAGGCAAGGGCAATCTTCTTGATCTTTTTCTCGCTCATATTATCTCCTTGATAACAGTAAATATCATATCGACTCCTTCCTGGAGTTCGTTTTTGGTGATGACAAGAGGGGGGGCCATTCTGAGCACATTGGTTCCCGACCTCAAGATGATAAGTCCCTGTTCCCTGAGACGATTCATAACTTCCGGCAGCTTATCCACTCCAAGACCTTCAACGACCATTCCTCTTAAAAGTCCCTTGCCCCGGACTTCTCCCTTGAGTCCAAGCTTCTCCAGTCCGGCATAAAGAAGGGATTCAAGGTACTGTCCCTTTTCGACCACCTCTTCCAGAAATCCCTCGGAAGTAATTGTTTCAAGCACTTTCAACGCCACGGAACAGGTTACAGGCCCGCCGCCGAAGGTAGTGCCGTGATCTCCGGGATGAATCAGATCATTGACCTTGGCGGGAATCAGCGTTGCCGAAAGGGGAAGACCGCCTGCCAGGGGTTTACTCAGGGTTATGATATCTGCATTCAAACCGGCAGCGGACGAAGCCAGCATAGCGCCGGTCCGTCCCATACCGGTCTGGACTTCATCGGCGATAAGCAAAACATCATGTTCGGCACACCAGCTGTTAAGAGCATCTATCATCTCCTTGCTCAGAGCGACAAGACCGCCTTCTCCCTGCACGGGTTCGACGATAACAGCTGCGGTTTTTTCCGGCCTCGGAAAGCTCTTCAGTGCTTCAGGGTCATTGAAAGGCAGGATGGTGCAGCCGGGCATCATGGGAGAGAAGGGCTTTCTGTATTTCTCTGTAGCCGTGACACTCAAAGCGCCCATTGTTCTGCCGTGGAAACCATTGCTGAAAGAGAGAAATCCCACAGCATCAGGCCCCTTTCTTTCCTTTGCGTATTTGCGGGCATACTTGAGGGCGGCTTCGTTGGCTTCCGAACCGCTGTTGCCGAAATGTACTGCCGCAAAATTGCCCAAAGCCGTAAGTTTGTCAGCCAGAGCCACAGTAGGTTCTGTTGTGTAGAGATTCGAAATATGAATCAGTTTTTTCATCTGGTCATAGGCGGTTTTTGCCAGATCCTCCCGGCCGTAACCAAGGGCATTTACAGCAATTCCCGAACCGAAATCCAGATAGGATTTACCACCTGTATCAAAAAGCCTGCACCCTTCTCCATGATCGATCTGAAGAAAAGTATCGCTATAGTTTTTCGGAAAAGCCGGTTTTGTCACAATATAAGGTTTCATCATTTATTCTCCAGGGTAATACAACTTCCTTTGTGTCCTTCCAGAATCTTCTGAAGATCTCCGGAACGTTCATAATTGGTAATGCGGATAGAATGCACCCCCTGTCGGATGGCTTCCAGAGAGGACCTGACCTTGGGGATCATCCCTCCCTGAATATCTCCACTTCCGATATATTCCTCAATACTGGTTTCATCCATATGAGACATAACGGCGCCGTCGATCATAATCCCGGGAATATCGGAAATGAATATCAATGAATCCGCTTCCACGGCACAGGCTATTGCCAGGGCCGCCTCATCGGCATTTATATTCATCCCTTTTCCATCGGAATCACTGCTGACCGATGACAGTACCGGAAAGAATCCGGCTCCCATCATCAGCTCTATCAATTCGGGATTCACTTTTTCAACCGAACCCGTTCTATTCTCCGCTTTCCCGATGCCCGTAGCCTCTTTGGAGAGAATAAGTCCTCCATCCGCCCCGGACAATCCTACAGCTTTCAGTCCTTTTTTATGAAAAAGCCTGACCAGATGTTTGTTCATCAGGCCTGCCAGCCCCATATCAACAAGGTCCATCTCTTCGACTGAAGTCAGTCTCTTTCCATCTACAAAACGGGGCTCAAGACCATAGGTCTTCTGAATCTGAGATACAGCCGCACCGCCGCCATGGACAAAAAGGATCTTCCATCCCTTATCGTTCAGTCCCTTGATCTCTTCGGCCATCTTGAGGATAGCATCGGTAGATTCGGCAGCTCTACCTCCCGCTTTTATAACAACAGTCTTCATCAGATTTCTCCGTGAAGGGTCAGCCCGGAGCATTCATCCAAACCGAACCTGATATTCATATTCTGTACAGCCTGACCGCTGGCTCCCTTGATCAGATTATCGATCACCGAGAAAAGAACGAGATTCGTCCCCTCAAGATGCCAGCTGATATCACAGCGATTGGATCCCCAGACCTGCTTGGTCTCGGGAATGGCGGGGAAAACGGTCCTTACAAAAGGCGCCTGCCCGTAAGCCCTGGTATAGATCTGTTCAATCTCAGAGTCAGTCATAGTCTTTTTCAGGCGGCATGACGTTGTGATGGCCATCCCTCTTTTCATAGGGACAAGATGGGGAACGAACTGAATCCTGCCCGCGGGATTGATCTTACCGATCTCCTTTCCGATCTCCCAGGCATGACGATGACTGGTTCCGGGGGCATACGCGCAGATATTCTCGGATCTCTCAACAAGAAGATTGGCCACCTTGGCTTTTTTTCCGGCCCCTGAAATTCCTGAGAGAGCCGATATGAAAATGTCCTCCTCTACGACTCCTTCTTCAAAGAGGGGAAGCAGGGGAAGCAGGGACGCCGTAGGGTAGCAACCGGGGTTGGCGATAATATCTGCCGATCTGATCTTTTCCCTGTAGCGCTCGCACAGGCCGTATACGGCATCAGGCAGGAGATCCTTTCTCGGCGGCTCTTCGCCGTAGGCTTTTGCAAAAAGCTGGGGATCCTCCATCCTGAAATCCGCAGACAGATCGATCACTACGGATTTTCCGTAAAAAGGATCGCAGACCTTGGCGGAGGCCAGGTGGGGGAGAGCGGAAAACACAAGGTCCGCTCCGGCGGCAGCGGCTTCTTCGACGCTGACATAGGAGGAACCGGGGATTTTCTCCAGAATGGAGGGATGAAGCCCGGGATCCGTTGAAAGGACGGAATGCCCAGCGATGGAGGAAGATACGGGAATAATGCTTTTTACATCGGGATGCCCGCTCAGTTGCCTGAGCAGAATCTGACCTGTATAGCCTGTGGCCCCTAGTACGACGGTTTTCATTATTCAAGCTCCAGTTCGGGTACGGTATTTTTCAGAGTCTTCAGGAACTGCTGACTCGTGAGATTTTCTTTCAGAACGATTAATATCGTATCGTCTCCGGCAATTGTTCCCAGTATTTCATCCAGTTCCAGATTGTCCAGGGCGATGGCAACGGTATCGGCGTGACCTGCCAGTGTTTTTATAATACACAGATTGGCTGAAAAACTGATGGAAAGGAATCCCCGGGCGATATCATTGATGTACTGTTGTGCAGATTCGGTTTCCTGTCTGTTTTTAGGGAGAGTATAGTAATACCCGTTGTTGCCGTCTGAAACCTTGCCTACCTTGAGCAGTTTGAGATCTCTGGAAAGAGTCGCCTGGGTAACGGAGACATCCTCTTTAAGCAGGAAGGCAAGAAGCTGTTCCTGGCTGGTAATATGGTATTCGGTAATAATCCGTTTGATTGACTTAAGTCTTGCTGTTCTACTATTCATAAACCTCAACAATCCGTATATATATTCGAAATGTGTGAATAAATATACGTACTATTGAGTGTTTGTTCAAGATCTGAGAGAGAAAAAAAATTATTCTAAAGCACCGTGATCAAGAAGCAGTTCTCTGAGGGCCTCATACTGTCTCCAGGTGGCATACATCAGGGGCGTATACCCCCTTTTGTCCTTCATATTCACTTCCGCACCCCGTTTAACCAATTCCTCCGCGGTCTCCCTCAGGCCTTTCTGGACAGAAAGCATGAGCGCGGACACTCCGGCAGAAGAAACGGTATTGGGCTCGGCGCCATGAAGAACCAGTTCCAGAGAACTCAATTCAAGATTTTTGCTTATAGCCATGATCAGGACGCTGTTACCATACTGATTGATAAAGTTGGGATCTGCGCCGGCCCGGATCAGAGCCGTTGCCGTCTGCTCCATCTCTCTGAGGACAGCAAGGTAGAGCATGGAATCTCCATCCTTGTCATATTCATAGGGATCCGCACCGGCATTTACAAGAGCCACTGCCATGGGATCGTTGTTATAGAGGATTGCCAGATGCAGGGCGGACCGTCCTCTTCCGTCATAGACATTCGGATCGTCGAGAGAAATCAGGGCTTTGTCAAACTGCGCCATATTCTGACTTGCGATTCCTCGGAAAATGTCTTTAGCCGGATCGGCGCATAGGCGAAAAGACAGAAGGAAAGTCATCGCAAGGATTACTTTTTTTAACATCCCTAGTGGTATAAATGAAGTTTCATTAAAAATCAAGTTGTTTCGTCCTGTCTGTTCTTCTATAATTCACTCATGAAATTGCCCGTCCCCCGGAATCCTTTCCTTGCCCCGGTTATATATAAAGAAATCTGTGAATCCACAATGAGTGAAGCGTCCCGTCTCACCGATGTCCCTCACGGCACCACGATTTATACCTCCTTCCAGACGGCGGGAAGGGGAAGGGGAAAAAACAGAACCTGGGTGGCCGGGGAGGGGGAGAGCCTTCTTTTTACAGTAGTTGTCAATCCCGAAAAAACGGTACATCCCGTCGTCAGGATTCCCCTGATCTGCGCACTGGCACTGGAAAGTACACTGAAAAGGGGATACGGTCTCGTTTCTGCATTGAAATGGCCGAACGATCTTCTTGTTAACACAAAAAAGATATCCGGTATACTCTGCGAGTACAGGAATAACCGGATCCTGGCCGGTATAGGTATCAATATAAAGCAGCATGACTTTCCACTGGAAATTCGCAAGAAAGCCACATCGCTGTTTCTCGAAGGCGTCGATACCGATCAAAGCGAAGTTCTGGAATCTTTTCTTGTTTCTTTCCGGGATGAGCTCGGGAATCGCCGGTGGAATGAGAGGGCGGAGAGTATTCTTTACGGAAAGGACGAAGTCGTAGACGTACTGGAAGGAGGAACTGAGACCCCCATGCAAAAAAGAATACGCATACGGGGACTGGATGATAACGGATTCCTTGTGATCGAAGAGCTTGAGTCAGGAAGAACAAGAACCATCCAGGCCGGGGAGATCAGCTTCAAAGGATTCGGAGATTTCAGATAAATCCTTTCCAGGATTAAAATCAGCCGAAAGTTCAAAATATTTCTTGATGAAAGCGGAGAGAATTAGTATCTTAGGTCTGAAGATTTACAAGTCTTTGAAATAAATTACTCAAAATTAATACCTTATAATAGGGAGAGATGTATTTATGGCTAAGCAGTTAAAGTTTAACGAAGATGCCCGCAGAAAACTTCTGGGAGGCGTAGAAAAACTTTCAGATGCTGTTAAAGTAACTCTGGGGCCCAAGGGAAGAAACGTTCTTCTGGACAAGAAATTCGGAGCCCCCACTGTAACCAAGGACGGAGTATCCGTAGCACGTGAAATTGAGCTTGAAGACGCCTTTGAGAACATGGGTGCCCAGCTTGTAAAAGAGGTCGCCACCAAGACAAACGATGTCGCCGGTGACGGAACCACTACGGCAACAGTTCTGGCATACTCCATTGTCAAAGAGGGTCTGAAGAGCGTAGCCGCCGGGATCAACCCCATGGGCATCAAGCGTGGAATCGACAAGGCCGTTGAAGATGCCGTTGCAGAAATCAAGAAAGTCGCCAAGGAGATCAAGGATAAGGAAGAGATCTCTCAGGTTGCCGCCATTTCCGCCAACAACGATCCCGAAATCGGTGAAGAGATTGCCGATGCCATGGAGAAGGTTGGTAAGGACGGTGTGATCACTGTTGAAGAGTCCAAGACCATCGACACCACCACCGACTTTGTTGAAGGTATGCAGTTCGACAGAGGCTACCTGTCTCCCTATTTTGCCAGCAACAGAGACACCATGACCACCGTTATGGACAATCCCTATATTCTGATCTACGACAAGAAAATCTCCAACATGAAGGAACTGCTTCCCATTCTGGAGAAGGTTGCTCAGACCAGCAAACCTGTTCTGATCATCGCAGAAGACGTGGAAGGTGAAGCCCTGGCAACACTGGTTGTCAACACCATCAGAGGCGCCCTCAATGTATGTGCCGTCAAGGCTCCCGGATTCGGAGACAGAAGGAAGGCCATGCTTGAGGATATCGCCATACTGACCGGCGGAGAGGTCATCTCCGAAGAGATCGGTCTCAAACTGGAAAATGCCGAGATCGAGCAGCTGGGAAGAGCCAAGATGGTTAAGGTTGAAAAAGAGAACACAACCCTGATCAACGGAGAAGGTTCTGAAGCCGACATCAAGGAAAGAATCGCTCAGATCAAGGTTCAGATCGAGGACACCAGCAGTGACTACGACAGAGAAAAGCTGCAGGAAAGACTGGCTAAACTGGCCGGCGGTGTTGCGGTAATCAATGTAGGTGCCGCTACCGAGGTTGAGCTGAAAGAGAAGAAGCACAGAGTTGAAGATGCCCTGTCCGCTACCCGCGCCGCCATCGACGAGGGTGTGGTGCCCGGAGGAGGCCTGACCCTGGTACAGGCTACTTCAGCTCTCAAGGCCGGTGATGATCTTACAGCCGAAGAGGTTGTGGGATACAACATCGTCAAGAGAGCTTTGGAGGAACCCATCCGCCAGATCGCGACCAATGCCGGTATTGACGGTTCCATCGTTGCCGACAAGGCCAAGAACGAAAAGAAGGGCATTGGTTATGATGCCTATAAGATGGAGTGGACCGATATGATCGCCGCCGGTATCATCGACCCCGCCAAGGTTACCAGAAGCGCTCTGCAGAATGCCGCATCCATTGCCGGACTGCTGCTGACCACCGAGTGCGCCGTAACTGACATTCCCGAGGAATCTCCCGCAGCTGGCATGCCTCCCGGAGGAGGCATGGGCGGAATGGGAGGCATGGGCGGCATGATGTAATCATCCCCCGTTCCCGTTAAGGAAGAGGGAGGCGTAAGCTTCCCTCTTTTTTTGCACTATTTATTATCATGGAAAAGGAGGTTTTACCGTGAAAGCAGATGACTTCGCATCCACAATAGGATACAGCGGTATTACGGCCGTTGTAGACAAGCAGATACAGAAATCAGTTTCTGCCGTTGATACGCTGCTTGAGAAAGGGCAGTACAAGGCGGCGTTCAGCAAGGCTTTGTATGAAAACGACGAAGCCGCTCAGGAGCAGGTTCTGAAGGCTTACAATGAAGCGAGCTCTTCCGAATACCGGAGTGTGGATGAATTAAAACGTCTGTTTGGTGTATTCCGTGTTCCTGAGAAGATAACCAGGGTCAAACGAATTTAATCATTCTTGACGGGGTTCAATTTTCTGTGATAATTTTACCCAATCTTTAAACCAATCCGAGGATAATTCATATGGAATTTTTTAATCTGGCTCTCCTTATGGGTATGCCTGCCGGCGGATCTTCCGCGTCTTCTTCAGGCTCCATGACGACGAGTCTGGTCACCTTTGCACTGGTGATCGGAATTTTCTACTTTCTTATCATCAGACCGCAGAATAAGAAGCAGAAAGAAACAAAGGCCATGATCGATGCCGTAAAAAAGAACGATGACGTTGTTACAATCGGCGGTATCAGAGGTACTGTTCATGCTGTCAAAGAAGAAACTGTAATCCTTAAGGTCGACACAGAATGCAAGATGGAGTTCAACAAGTCCGCCATCTCCAACGTTCTGAATGTTGAAAAAGCGGCCAAAAAGGATAAAAAAGACAGCAAAGAAGAAAAAAAATAATATCATCTACCGGAGATTTTAATGAACAAACGATTGAGATTCATCGTCGTTCTTTTCTTCCTGGGTGTAGGTGCGTACTTTCTGTACCCCACGGTACAGTGGTACTTCAACACCCCTGAAGCAAAGAAAGTCCTTGCCAACGGCTCCAAGGAACAGATCAGAAACTATGCCAAGGTTGAGGCCTCTGATGCCCTTGATACCCTGGTTGCACTCGTGAAGGACAATCCTGATCAGGCTATGCCGGCCGAACTTGATTTCCTCACATCCGTTGCTAAAGAAAACTATAAACTTGAAAAGCGGGATGTTCCCGCCTCCTGGACCGTAAAATCCGTGCTTGCTGGATTTCAATCGGGGAATGAGGTCTTCAATGCTCTGGAAGAGAATTACAGAGACGCCATCCTGAGCCTCAAAGAGATGAAGAACAAGACTCTTCTTCTGGGACTGGACCTCTCCGGAGGTATGAGCGTCACCGTTGAAGCCGATGCAGAAAGCCTGGAAGAGAGACTGGAAAGAGCTCCCACCGAGGACGATATGAGAGAGGCTCTCACTCTGGCCATGGAGATTCTGAACAACAGAATCGACAGTTTTGGAGTAACCGAGCCCTCCATCAGAAAACAGTCCAACAATCAGATCCTTATTGAGGTTCCCGGAGAAGTCGACCCCGAGAGAGTCAACTCCTTCCTGATGGGCAAGGGGAAGCTGAATTTCCACATCGTGGATGACGCTGCCACCTCAAAAATCGCTCAGTATGCCGCTGCGACCCCCGGAGATACCTTTGAGAACGGACGCCCCTCGGACCCCGATGTTCTTGATGCGGGGCTCCTGGTATACGGGTTCTACAAGAAGGACAGCTACGGAATCGACCAGTTCCAGAGATACATCGTTATCAAGGAAGAGGTCGGCCTTGACGGCCAGCACATCCAGCAGGCTCAGGTTATCGCAGACCAGATCACAGGACGGCCCAATGTCGTTTTCAATCTGGACGGTGAAGGAGGAGAGCTTTTCTACAAGCTTACTTCTGACAATACAGACAAGACTCTGTCCGTTGTGATGGACAACAAGGTTAAGGCCGCAGCCAGAATTACCGAGCCTATCCGTGATGCCGTAAGAATCACAGGATTCGCCAGCGATGAGGCCAACGACCTGGCGCTGACCCTCAGGACAGCGGCACTTCCCGTCGATCTTGAGATTATCAACCAGAACGCCGTGGGAGCTTCCCTGGGTAGCGACGCTATCAGCGCGGGACTCAATGCTATTCTACTCGGTTTCATCGGTGTCGTCTTTTTTATGCTGGTTTATTACAAAGGGGCCGGTCTTATCGCCGATGTGGCGCTGATCCTGAACCTTATCTTTATCATTGCCATCCTCTCCTCTTTCAATATGACCCTGACCATGACCAGTATCGCCGGTCTTATTCTGACCGTCGGTATGGCCGTGGACGCCAACGTTATTATCTTTGAAAGAATCAAGGAAGAGCTGAAACTGGGTAAATCCAGGGCAGCCGCTGTTGAAGCCGGATTCAAAAAGGCCTTCTGGACGGTTATGGACGCCAACATCACGACATTTATTGCTGCTATTTTCCTCTCACAGCTTGGAAAGGGACCCGTACAGGGATTCGCAGTAACCCTGGCCGTCGGTATCATCTGTTCGCTGTTTACAGCAATCTTCGTATCCCGTCTTATATTCGACTTTGGTTCAGAAGTTCTCGGGAAGGAAAAAATCAGCATCTCCTGGGGGCTTAAGTAATGGAAAAAGTCATTAATTTCACAAAAAGCAGATTTGTCTTTCTCGGAGTATCCATCGTTTTGATTGTTGCCTTCTGGGCAGGAACCTTTGCACAGGGCGGATTCAACTTCGGTATCGACTTCAGAGCCGGTCTCAACCAGAGAATCAGCATTGACGGCGCTGCCGATATTGCCGAGGTGAAAGAGGCTCTTGAGGGCATTGATGCATTGCAGGTACAGACCGTAGGCTCCGGTGACGAGATGGACTATATGGTCCGTGTCGGTGAAAACACCGAAATGGACAACTTCCAGGCCGAAACGGAAAAAATGATTATCAGCAAGCTGGAAAGTGCCTTCGGCGCCGGTTCGGCAGAGGTTATGTCCACCGAGTTTGTCGGTGCCCGCTTCGCCAGCAACCTGAGCTCTCAGACCGTTCTCCTGACCATCGTCGCCATGGCTCTGATCCTGATCTACATCTGGTTCCGTTTCAAGCTGAACTATGCCGTATCAGCCATTGCCGCCGTAGCACACGATGTTCTGTTCCTGATGGGGTTTATCGGCGTCATGCAGCTTGAGTTCTCTACGGCCACTATTGCGGCCGTGCTGACCATTATCGGTTATTCACTGAACGATACGATCGTTATTTTCGACCGTGTCCGTGAAAACACAAGACTGGTCAAAGACAAGAGCTTTATGGATGTTATCAACATCTCCATCACCCAGTCCCTCTCAAGAACATTGATTACATCAGTAACGACCCTTATTGCCGTTCTGTTTATCTTCTTTGTGGGTACGGGAACCATCAAGACCTTTGCTCTGAGCCTTATCGTGGGTATCATCGTCGGTACATACTCCTCTATCTATATCGCGTCTACCATTCTTCTGGGATGGCATGATGCCGCTGTCAAGAGGACGAAAGCCAGGGTAAGCTCCGCTGCTGCTGAAAAGGCTGAAAAGATTGAGGTCAAGGCTGCACCCGTAAAAAATAGTGAGCCTGCCGTACAGCAGAGTGCCGAAGAGATTGCCGAGGCCACTGAGAAAAAACGAAAAAGCAAAATGAAGAAAAAGAAGAAGAAATAAACGTCTTACTTGATCTATACTTAAAAGAGCCGCCTCAAAAGGGTGGCTCTTTTTATTCAGGAGGAAAAAATGGATTTCAAGAAACTGGTAGAAGAAACCAGAACCTGCCGACGTTTCGGCCAGGATGTACTGCCGGAGGATTTTCTGGACAATCTGCTGGAGATCGCGAGGGTATGCCCTTCGGGAAAGAACCTTCAGCCCCTGAAGTATATTACCGTGGAGAGTGAAGAGGCAAAGAAAAGGCTCTTTCCTCATCTCCGCTGGGCGGGAGCTCTTAAAGACTGGGACGGGCCTGAAGAGGGAGAAAGACCGACCGCCTATATGGCCCTTGTTCTGGATACTAAAATCAGCAAAAGTGCAGGACAGGACACCGGAATTATAGCCCAGACCATGCAGCTGGCTGCAGCATCTCAGGGTATCGGCAGCTGCATGATAGGCGCCTTCATCAAGGATAAGGCCTCAGAAGCCCTGGAACTGGAAGAGGGACAGGACCTTCAGCTTATCCTTGCCATGGGCTATCCCGCGGAAAAAAGAGTTATCTGTGATATGAAAGGGGATGACACCCACTATTACAGAGACAGGGAACAGGTTCATTATGTCCCCAAACGGAGCGTAAAGGATCTTCTGATCAAACGCTGCTGACTTCAGGAAAGGGTTCTTTCCGATATTTCATCAATCACGAGTTTTAAGAACATTCTGGTTTTCCCCTCTTCTTCAGGAAACAGACGAAAGGGCAGATCACGGGCCCGGAGCAGTGCGAGTATCCTCTCCTGCTGCTCCGGTTTGTGGACCACTTCTACCAACCCTCTGAATATCACGGAGGAAAAAGATATCCCTTCCTGCAGGATGACAGTTCCACAGACAAAGGGATCGCTTCTGAAAAAATCAAGCTTAACGCCCCCCTTGTCGCTAAGAAAGTAGAGAATATCTTCTTCAGGATCCAGAGCGTAATGAAGACTCAGGGCGTAGGATTCGTTACCGTCTGTCAGGGCCAGGGTCGTATACTGTCCGCCGGCAAGGATATGTCTGTATAGGACCTCATGTCCGTCTGTTGAATCTGTGTTCATTCCTGCATTGTCGTTCCTGTTAGATCTTTAAAATTGTATCATAGGATTTTGCCTCTTCAAAGCGCCTGAGCAGGATTTGAAGCGCACATTTTCCTACTCTATACAGATTGAATATCAGTTGCTGTTTTTGATACTATGCATTAAAGATTTTACGAGGAAGGGTTCATGAAGGCTATCGAACTGGAAAAAACATACAACCCCGGTGAATTTGAAGACCGGATCTATAAATACTGGGAGGAAGGCGGTTATTTCAAGCCTTCAGGAGATGAGGATAAAGAACCCTTCGTCATCGTCATTCCTCCTCCCAATGTCACAGGCGTCCTGCATATGGGACACGGACTGAACAACTCCCTTCAGGATATTCTGATCCGCTATCAGAGGATGCAGGGCCGTCCCACACTCTGGGTACCGGGAACCGACCATGCCGGCATCGCCACTCAGAATGTCGTGGAACGCCGTCTTAAGGAGAAAGGACTGGGCCGTCACGACCTGGGCCGTGAAAAGTTTCTGGAAGAGACATGGAAGGTCAAGGAAGAGCACCACGGAATTATCACCAAGCAGCTTAAGAAAATCGGAGCCTCCTGCGACTGGAGCCGTGAAAGGTTCACGATGGACGACGGGCTCTCCGGTGCGGTAAGGGAGGTCTTTGTGACCCTCTATGAGCGAGACCTCATCTACAAGGGTGAATATCTGGTCAACTGGTGTCCCTCCTGCGGTACGGCACTGGCTGACGATGAGGTAGAGCATGAAGAAGCCCCCGGAGCACTGCACCATGTAAAATACCCCCTGAGTGACGGCAGCGGCTTTATCGAGGTTGCCACGACCAGGCCCGAAACCATGTTCGGAGATACCGCCGTTGCGGTTCATCCCGAAGATGAGAGATATAAAGATGTTGTGGGGAAAACCGTTGATTTGCCCCTGACTGACAAAAAGATCAAGATCATTACCGACAGCTACTGCAAGATGGAATTCGGTTCCGGTGCCGTAAAAATCACCCCGGCCCATGACCCCAACGACTGGGACATCGGAAACCGGCATGATCTGGAACGTGTCAACATCCTCAATGGTGATGGAACCCTGAATGGCAATGTTCCCGAAGCCTTTGTAGGCATGGATGTAAAAACGGCGCGTAAAGCGACCATCAAGGCCCTGGAAGAGGGCGGTTATCTGACAAAAATAGAGGATCAGCCTCATCAGGTGGGACACTGTTACCGCTGCAATACGGTCATTGAACCCTATATGTCAGACCAGTGGTTCGTAAAGATGAACGGAATGGCTGAAAAGGCGATGAAGGCCTGGGAGAATGATGATATCCGTTTCTATCCCAAGCGCTGGGAAAACACCTACAAGCACTGGCTCGGAGGGATTCGGGACTGGTGCATTTCCCGTCAGCTCTGGTGGGGACACCGTATCCCCGCATGGACATGTTCAGAATGCGGTCATCTTATGGTCGAGAGGGAGGATCCGACCAGATGTTCCCGCTGTGGCAGTGAGAACCTGAATCAGGACCCGGATGTTCTGGATACATGGTTCAGTTCCTGGCTCTGGCCCTTTTCCACTCTGGGGTGGCCCGAAAAGACAACGGACCTTGAAAAATTCTTCCCCACTTCATCTCTTGTGACCGGCTACGACATTATCTTTTTCTGGGTAGCCAGAATGATCATGGCATCCGAAGAATTCCTAGACAAGGCTCCTTTCCGGGATATCTATATTACCCCCCTTGTACGGGACAAACAGGGACGCAAGATGTCCAAGTCCCTGGGGAACGGTATAGATCCCCTGGACATTGTCGCCACTTACGGTGCCGATGCCATGAAATTCACCCTGAGCTATCTCTCTGCCCAGGGACAGGATATCCCTCTGGAAATGGACGACATCAAACTGGGAAGCCGTTTCTGCAACAAAGTATGGAACGCCTCGCGCTATATCCTTATGAACCTCGAAGGACGAGAGCTTCAAAATCCTGCATCTGTGGAACTCAAGGCGGCGGACCGCTGGATATACCACAGACTCAAC
Organism: Oceanispirochaeta sp.; assembly: GCA_963556075.3. Lineage (GTDB taxonomy): Bacteria > Spirochaetota > Spirochaetia > DSM-2461 > DSM-2461 > Oceanispirochaeta. The sequence continues at coordinate 3,913,760 of CAUVYB020000002.1, forward strand.
AGGGCTATTGAAAACGTCAACAAGGCCGTGGAAGCCTACCGCTTTGACGATATGTCCCACAGTGTGTATGAATTTTTCTGGAACGACTTCTGCGACTGGTATGTCGAAGCCAGTAAGCTCTACCTCTACAGCGACAAAGACGAAGAGAAGGACAGGGCGGTAACGATCCTGGTGGATGTACTGAACAAGTCTCTCCGCCTGCTGCATCCGTTTATGTCTTTTCTCACAGAGGAGATCTACCAGAAGCTGCCCGGTACCGAAGAGGCGTTGATCACCGCCTCCTATCCCGAGGTCGATCCGGCTCTGAATGCTCCCGATCTGGAGGGACAGTTCGCCCAGATGCAGGAGCTCGTACAGTCCGTCCGGACCTTCCGTTCCGAGTTTAACATTCCCCCCTCCAGGTCCATCAAGGTAAGAGTGAAAACCGATGATGCGGCCTTTGCTGGTTTTCTGGCCGCCGAAGGATCTCTGGTTTCCTCTCTGTTCCGCTGTGATGATTTTGCCGTTCTGGCGGAAGCCGAGGAACATGCGGGAGCCGTAGCCGCCGTAGGCAAGAGTTTTGAAGCCTATCTCTACATCCGGGAACTGATTGATGTAGAGAAGGAGATCGGAAGGCTGAGTAAGAATATCGCCAAGAATGAAAAACTTCTCGTCTCTACAGAAAAGAAACTCTCCAATGAAAAGTTCGTTTCCCGGGCTCCCGAAGAGGTGATTGCCAAGGAGAAAGAAAAACTGGAAGAGTTCCGGAATGCCATCGAAAAGATGCAGGTCTATCTGAAAGAGCTTCAGGGCTGATACAAAAGGGGTTGGTTCACAAACAGGGACCAGCTCTTTTTCAGTTTCGCCATAAAAGTTTGAGAGAAAAAAAAACCGCCGCAAAGGGCGGTTTTTTTATCTCGGTAAAAAGAATATCTGCCATGGTAAGGAAACAGAAAGGATGCGCCGGAAAAGGGGGGTCTGTGTTCAGTGCTCCGTCATTCGACCGCTGAGCTTCTGAATGACCCTATAGTGGGCATCTTCTGCCGTACCCCAGTCCCTGCTGCTGTTTTCGGCCTTGAACATCTGTGTAAAGCGGTGAAGCTCCTCCTCCAGGCGTATAAAGTTTCGTCTCTGAAGTTCCCCGACCTCCACCAGAAAGGCGTCCATCCCGGAAGCCTTAAGGCTCTCTTCTGCCATTTGAAGCAGCCTGGCTTCATGGGGCTGACAAAAGCCCTTGCTCTCTGCCATGAAATTCCGGAAATTCTCCTCATCTTTTTTCCAGAGCCAGCAGGCCGTAAAGAGATAGCGATTTATGGTCTGCTCGATCCGGTCGCAGATCAGACACACTCTGTTTCTTTCCTCTACATGGGCTGCATAGGCCGATACGGCGGACTCTTTCCTTGAAAAAAGTGATCTGCCGCCGGAAGAGGGAAAACGTTTATCCAGATCACTCCTCCAGTCCTGCATATGAGTATGGGTAATCAGTCCCAGGTGCTGGGGGCTGCGTTTTTTCAGAAGCATGGAAAAGTGTTCGGGACAGAACCCTGTTTTATTCAGCTCCACCCGCGTTTCCGGATTCATGGCCGAATTACCCAGATAGTAATCCAGATAGCGCTGTTCCGCCTTGTTTTTCAAAAGACAGAAGGGGCACTCCGAATCCTCACGGAAAGCGTCCCAGACGGGTATGGTCTCCAGCTGATACTTCATTCGAAAAACTCCTTGTGCACGGCTCTGACAGCCGCCTCACGGTCCTCCCGGGCAACGACCACATAGGCCGCCACGTCAGAGGCTCCCAGGGATACGATCTGTGTATGGATCCTCTCACGAGCCAGAGCCTCCAGCATACGGTGAGCCGCCTGAGGTTCATGGGCTATTCCTGTCCCCACAACGGAAACGATAGACATATTATCGATCTCACGTATACGAACAACCGCATCATCATCCAGTTCCTTCAGGCTTCGGGAAGCCCGCTGCAGATCGGAAGACTCCAGATAGAGGTTGATGGCGGTCTGTGATGTAACCACCGATTTGATATTGATCTGACTACGGTCCATCCTCTCGGTTAAACGTGCCAGCACCCCCGGCTTTATCCCGACCCCGGGACCTCCGACTCTGAGAATGGCAAAATTATCACTGAAAGTAACGCTCTTGGGACGAGCCTCTTTTTCACACTCTTTTCCGCCTATTACCGACAGAGGACGAAGGGTATCCTTGGGACCGTCGATATTAAAAATTCGAACGGGGATCTCCTTCTCCTCGAGGGGCTCTACCGTACGGGGGTGAAGGATTTTAGCCCCGAAATAGGAAAGCTCGGCGGCTTCTGTATAACTGAGAGATTCAACACGGGTGGGGGAGTCAACGATCTTGGGATCCGCTGTCATATAACCGTTCACATCCTTCCAGATATCCAGCGACTCAGCACCGACACAGCGAGCTATACCGGCAGCGGAATAGTCGCTTCCTCCCCGTCCGAGGAGGGTGACCTTTTCCTCACGGTTTATTCCGTAAAATCCGGGAACAACGAAGATCCGGTTCCCCTTCAGGGCCCGGGCCACTGATTTTTCGGAAGAGGGAAAATCAATAGCGCCATTGCTGAACTCTCCGGTCGTTCTGAGTCCCATATCCTCGGGCAGACACTCTTGCGCATCGAACCCCTTATGCCTGAGAATCAGGGAAAGAAGAAGGGAGCTCAGACGTTCGCCATAACTGAGAACCCGGTCTTCAATAAAATTGGGGATATCTCCGATGTAGTGAATACCAAGAAGGTTGCGCTCCACCTGATCCAGACGTTCGGAAATCAGCCGGTATGCTTCCTCCTTATCCCTTCCGTCGGCAATATTGTCCTCGATGGTCGTTTCCTTCATCTTTTTGAGATGGGCGATCATCCTGCTGATATGTGCATCATCTCCCCGAACGGTGCGGATCCCTTCGGTCAGATAGTTTGTGATGCCGTAAAAAGCGGAGACAACGATAACCAGGGGACGATTGTAAAGGGCAACGGTCTCTAAAATTTTGGCAATGTCTTCACGGGTTTTTAGATTCGATCCGCCGAATTTAACAACGATTTTCTTCATTTCTGGTGCCTCACACGATTCTGTTTCTTTTTTCACCCCGCAGAAAGGCTTCAATATTCTCAGCCACTTCACGGACAAGGATGTTTCTGGACTCCAGACTCCCCCAGGCGTTATGGGGGGTAATAAGAAGCCTTTCACCGATAATATCCAAAAGAGGATTTTCCTCCGAAGGAGGTTCCTCCGTCAAGACGTCCAGGGCCGCTCCCCTGATGCGTTTTTCTTTCAATGCGGAGGCCAGGGCACTCTCGTCTACAACGGCCCCGCGTCCAAGGTTGAGAAAGAGAGCCGATTCCTTCATAAGCGAAAATTCATGACGGGAGATCAAGCCCCGGCTTTTGTCGCTGAGAGGGGCATGGACAGATATAATATCCGAAATTTTCAGAACTTCATCCAGATCCAGCCTGGGCCAGGATTCGTTTCTCTCTACACCGCTTGTGCTGGCATAGACGACCCGGGCTCCGAATACCGACGCAATTTCGGCAACCCGGCGGCCGATATCGCCCAGCCCGATGATGCCCCAGCATTTACCCTTGATCTCAAACCAGGGCCGTGACAGTTCGGCAAAGCGTCTGTCCCTGACATAGCCCCGATTTCTTACATAATCGTCATAATAACGGGTTTGTTCCAGAATATAGAACAGCATGGCAAAACAGTGTTGTGCCACGCTTTCGGTAGAGTAGTGACGGACATTACACACAGCGATCCCCCGGGATCGGCAGTATTCTATATCCACGTTGTTGTATCCCGTAGCCGTCAGAGCGATCAGCTTCAGATCAGGGCAGCTTTCAAGCTCCTTCTCACCAAGACTGACCCTGTTTGTGATGATGAAGTCGGCATCCGCTATCTGGGAATCCAGTTCTCCCTTTCCAGTGCTGCTGCGGATAACTGAGCCGGGGAGTCTTCTTAAGGGTGTAAGATCGAGATCCGCCCCCAGGGACGAAGCGTCAAGTACTATAGTTTTCATCTCTTCCTCACCGTCGCAAAACGATTTATAGTAGAATACTATGAAAGGTAGGCTTGTACTACCGGTCTGATTTCTCTAGGAGGGTTTGATGTTTATCGAAGTGGACGACGGGGTATATGTGAACCTGAATCAGGTTTTTTCAATCACCTATAAGAGTTATCAGAATAAGGGTCTATGGGTTTTTTCATCGTCAAATATAGAAGAGAGAGACCGCTCTCTTGCTGATAAATCAAACCGGAAACTTCACTCCCGCTACTTCGTTTCCCGTGATGAGGCGGAAACCTGGCTGGAAGAAATGATCGGCACCACACATGTGACAAGGCAGAAGAAGAGAATGAGTCGAAGGATTTCAGTTTAGCCTGCTACCAGAAAAAACGGCATTATGCTAGGATAACGGACGTATAATTTTTAAAGAGGTTTATATGGCTGCAGAGAATAATCAGACGGAAGAAAAAACAAAAGGACCGGATTTTATCCGGCAGATAATAAACGAAGATCTCGCTCAGGGGAAGAACGACGGTAAAGTGCATACCCGCTTCCCTCCGGAGCCCAACGGCTATCTTCATATCGGCCATGGAAAGTCGATCTGTCTAAACTTTGGAATCGCCGAAGATTACAAGGGCGTCTGCAACCTGCGTTTTGACGATACCAATCCGACCAAGGAAGACCAGGAGTATGTGGATTCTATCATTGAGGATGTCCGGTGGCTCGGTTTCGATCCCGAGATATTCTACGCGTCCGACTACTTCGACCAGTTCTACGCCTGGGCTCTGGAACTTATAGATGCGGGAAAGGCCTATGTAGACTCACAGAGCGCCGATGAGATCCGTCAGAGCCGCGGGACTCCCACGAAGCCCGGAGTTGATTCTCCCTATCGGACCAGGTCTGTTGAAGAGAACCGCGATCTTTTTACCAGAATGACCGCCGGAGAATTCGAAGAGGGCTCCTGTATTCTGCGAGCGAAAATCGACATGGCTCATCAGAATATGAACATGAGGGATCCCGCCATCTACCGTATCCGCAAAGAGAGTCACCACAGAACCGGAGACAAATGGTCCATCTACCCCATGTACGACTTCGCCCACGGATTCGAAGACGCCATTGAGGGGATTACACACTCGATCTGTACCCTGGAGTTCGAAAACCACAGACCCCTGTACGACTGGTTCCTGAACAATGTGTCCGCCCCCTGCCATCCCCGGCAGATCGAATTCGCCCGTCTGAACCTGAGTTATACAGTAATGAGCAAGAGAAAGCTGCTCGAGCTTGTAACAGAAGGGTTGGTTGCCGGCTGGGACGATCCCCGGATGCCCACACTCTCGGGCTTCCGCAGAAGGGGATATACCCCCGCCTCCATCCGCAGGTTTGCCAGAGAGATCGGAGTCTCAAAGGTGAACAGCCTTGTGGATATCAGCTTCCTGCAGTTCATCATCCGCGAAGAGTTGAATGAAAACGCCGACAGAGCCATGGCCGTTCTGGATCCTCTCAAGGTCACCATCACCAACTATCCTGAAGGGCAGATTGAAGAGCTTGAGGCCGAGAACAATCCCGGCAATCCTGAGGCTGGCTGCCGCATGGTCCCTTTCGGCCGTGAGATCTATATTGAGCGGGATGACTTTATGGAAGAGCCTCCCAGAAAGTTCTTCCGCCTGGCTCCCGGAAAAGAAGTACGCCTGAAGCATGCCTACTTTATCACCTGTGATGAAGTCATTAAGGATAATAACGGTAATGTGACAGAGCTTCTTTGCAGCTATGATCCTGCCACAAAGGGCGGAGATTCTCCCGACGGACGCAAGGTGAAAGGGACCCTGCACTGGGTTAGTGCGGAGAAGGCTGTAGAGGCTGAAGTACGCCTCTACGACAATCTGTTCAGCCTTGAGAATATGGATGATATGGAAGAGGGGAAGGATTACAAAGACTATCTGAATCCCGAATCTCTTGTCATCAGGAAAGCCATGGTAGAGCCTTCGCTGGTGGACGCACCGGCGGGTAAAAGCTTTCAGTTTCTGAGACAGGGATACTTCTGCGCCGACACAGGTGATCACAGCAGTGCCCATCCCGTATTCAACCGCACCGTAGCCCTTAAAGACTCCTGGGCAAAGATGCAGAAAAAGAACAAATAGGGGGAGATCCTATGTCCATCAGCAGATCCGCAATCGTTATCATGGGTGCTTCAGGGGACCTGGCCCACAGAAAGCTGATTCCCGCCATCATCAAACTTTACGAGCAGGGTGCGATTGAGGATAACTGCAGTGTTCTCGGAAACGGCCGAAGCGATCTTGACGACGGCAGTTTCCGGGACAGTCTGAACCTGAAGGGACGATACAGGGACTGTTTTCACTACCACCGGGGTATGGACGGTTTGTATGAAAGGGTCTTGACTCTGGGAGAATTTGACCAGATTGTGGTTTTTATGGCCCTTCCTCCCAGAGTCTACGGCAAAACGGCCGAGCTGCTCTACAACCAGGGGTTTCGAAACAATGTCCGGATCATCATAGAAAAACCTTTCGGAAGCGATCTTAAAAGCGCCAGGGAGCTTAACGAGACGCTGAAGAACTTCTACAGCGAAAGACAGATCTACCGTATAGACCACTACCTGGCCAAGGAAGCCATTCAGAATATTATGGTCTTCCGATTTGCCAACAATATTTTCTATCCCGTCTGGAATAACGGTTTTATTGAATCCATACAGATATCGGCCTTTGAAGAGCTCGGTGTTGAATCTAGAGGCGACTACTTTGACGGAGCCGGCATCATAAGGGATATGGTTCAAAACCATCTTTTCCAGCTTCTCGCTCTGCTGACCATGGAGGCACCGGTCTCCCTGGATCCTGAAGATATCCGCATCCAGAAGATGGCTATCCTGAAGGCCATGGAAATTAAAGAGTGCCGGATCAAGCAGTATGAGGGCTATCAGAAGGAACCCAAGGTGACTCCCGATTCCGAGACTGAAACCTATGCTGAAATGAAGCTTGAAATCAACAACTTCCGCTGGTCGGGGATTCCCATCTATATCCGGACAGGCAAAGCGGTGGGAGAGAAAAGAACGGCAATCGCCATTACCCTGAAAAAACTGCCCCGGCTGCTGTTCAATGAAACGGGGAAACTGGAAAAGAACAAGATTCTGATTCAAATTCAGCCGGAGTCTTCCATAATCATCGATCACTCCACCAAAGTTCCGGGCAGCGACATGGAGATCGCCGCAACAGATATGGACTTCTGCTTTGCCTCCAGCTTTGACGGGGATATCCCCGATGCCTATCAGAAACTGCTGCAGGACGCCTTGAAAGGGGATCAGACTCTCTTTGTCAGTGCGGAAGAGACGGAACTTTCCTGGGAAAAGGTCGCTCCCTATCTGGATATGGGCAATCCCGGCCTCTATCGCAGAAACCGTATTCCCGAATCCGATCTGGATGCCCAATGGGTTGATATGAGGCGTTACGCATCAAGCTGCCACCGGGACTGAAAGACTAGTTCTCCAAACGACGGATTTCCAGTTTTTTCTTTCCTCTGAAGAGGCGCAAAAACAGGGCGGCGCAAAAAAAGAGCAGTCCTGCAGAGAGGAACACCACAGGGACCGGAAGTCCTGCCGCCTTCAGGATTCCGACCGATACCAATGGAATGACTATCAGCAGAAAGGCGTCGAATCCGGCTCCATGAGAGTGCAGCAGCAAAAGATCTCCTGTCTTCCACTCCTCATTCTCCGGCATATCGATTTTCATTGTTTTAACACCTGAGGAACAGTGGCATCCCCCGCAGGATCCTGATGAACAGCCTTTTTTTTCATCAAGAAGTGCCACGTGAGCTTTGTTGTTTTCAATTGATAGAATTCTGGCTTTCACTCTTTTCCTCCGTTTTATTAGAATATCAGTCATAAATAGCGCGGATTCAAGTCCTGTTCTATAGATTTTTTAAAGAATACCTTTGCATTAACAGCTATTATAAACTTATCATATTTACATATAGAACCGGCTCATGAAAGGAGGCTAAGTCAGGTGTTTCAAAAACAGATCATGATGCGTCGCGTCGTCTATTCTCTAATTCCAATTACACTTTTTTCTCTCTATAGCTACGGTCTGCGTTCACTGCTAATACATATTGTTGTATTTGCGGCGGGAATCGCTACAGAGTATATCTTTATGAAGACCAGAAAAAAGAAGGTATCGGAGGCCGTACTGGTGACTTGCGCCCTCTACGCCCTTTCCATGCCCCCCATGGTTCCGCTCTGGATCGCCGCAGTGGGCATCGTCTTCGGTGTGCTTTTCGGGAAATCCATCTACGGCGGATTCGGAAGAAACATATTCAATCCGGCCATTACGGGCAGGCTTTTCGTCTATATCAGCTTTCCTTCCTATATGACATCCGCCTGGATGACACCCGGGGCCTTCGGACTTTCCGCGGATACTGTGACCGCCGCCACCCCCCTGGCCGTCATGCGCAGCGGCTCGATGCCGGATCTGGGCCGGCTTGTAACAGGCTTGAGAAGCGGCTCCCTGGGAGAGAGCGCCGTCATTCTCATTTTCATCGCCGCCATATATCTCATATATACGAAAACGGCATCCTGGCGGATTATCCTTTCCTCCTTTTTAAGTTTCACCGTACTGTCATCAATACTTTTCCTGTCCGGAGTGCCTTCATCTTTTCCGCCCCTTGAATCTCTTCTTTCAGGCTCCGTTCTGTTTGTAATCGTCTTTATGGCCACAGACCCGGTTACGGGACCAAAGAAAAACGGAGCCCAGTATCTCTACGGGGCGCTAATCGGTACAGTAACCTGTCTGGTCAGAATCTTTTCACTCTTTCCCGAAGGGACAAGCTTTGGAGTTCTTATGGGCAACACTTTTGCCTCTCTCTTTGATGAGTGGTTCACTCCACGAAAAAAGGAGACGGTTCAATGAATAAAAGCAGTCTGATCTATACAGTCATCTTCACCTTCATCACAGCTTTCTTTTTTGTTTTTTTTCTATCCCTTGCCAACGGGGCCACTGAAAAGCTTGTTGAACAGAACCAGAAATCCGCCGTTCAGTCGGCAGTACTCCGGGCTCTGGGGCAGAGCTTCAGCGATCCGGTTGAAGCCTATGAAAAGCTTCTTTCAGAGATTCCGGCCCCGGGAAGTACTATGAGCGTAGGGATTGACGGACAAGAAGTCCTGATCCGCTACTTTTCGGGAAGCGGTCTGTGGGGAACGGTTACAGGGATCCTTGCCGTTGAAAAGAATTTGAGCCGCATTGTCGGCCTTGACATCATCAGTCATAACGAAACTCCCGGACTGGGAGGACGAATTGACGAAGACTGGTTCAAGGAACAATTCCGGGGAGAGCGTATTCCCGATACGGGAATACGGATCCTGAAGGGAAGCGGAAAGGGCGATGACGACAGGGAGAACGGTGTTGTCGATGCTGTTACCGGTGCCTCTCTTACAAGTTCCTCCATGCAGACAATCATCAACGATGCCGTCAAGGCTTTGAAAGGAGATGCCTGATGAACGAAACCTCTCCCTCAGCCATACTCAAAGAGAATGTATGGACGAACAATCCCGTTTTCATACAGATTCTTGGTATCTGTTCCACCCTGGCTGTCACAAACAACCTTACCAACACACTGATCATGACGACAGCCCTAGTCTTTGTATCGGCTCTGACCAATACGACCGTCTCTCTGCTGAAGTCACTGATTCCCCGGAAGGTCAGAATGATCGTTCAGACCCTGATCATCGCCTTCTACGTCATTATTGTAGATATTCTCCTCAGAGCCTACCTGCCGGCCGTCAGCAAATCTCTCGGCCCCTATGTGGGACTGATTATAACCAACTGCATCATTATGGGCCGCGCCGAAGCCTTTGCTCAGGCAAACGGTCCTCTCTTGTCTTTCTGGGACGGCATCACATCAGGTCTGGGCTATATGTGGGTACTCATGATCATCGCCTTTATCCGGGAGCTCCTGGGTTTCGGTACCGTTTTCGGCATACAGGTCCTGCCTGAAAGCTTCACAGCCTGGACCATAATGGTGATGGCGCCCAGTGCGTTTTTTCTGCTTGGAAGTTTTCTATGGATTGTAAAATCCATTATGCTTAAGAAAGGAGAGGCCAAATGAGTCCCGAAATCAATCCCTTTGTACTGCTTTTTGCATCTGTTTTTACAAGCAATATACTCCTGGCGAACTTTCTGGGGATGTGTTCCTTTATTTCCATATCCAAGGATATAAAGTCTTCAAACGGTCTGGGTATGGCTGTTACAGTTGTTCTCACCCTGACATCGATCATCAATTGGGCCATTCTCAACTACCTGTTGATTCCCATGAATCTGCTCTATCTGCGCTACATCGTCTTTATCATCGTTATTGCCGCCACAGTTCAGATACTTGAAATGGTCATAGACCGTGTCTCCCCAGGTCTTTATATGTCTCTCGGGATCTTCCTGCCCCTTATTACGGTGAACTGCGCCATCCTTGGGGTGGCACTGTTTATTGAGATTAGACATTATGATTTTCTTCAGTCCCTGTTCTACGGACTGGGTTCCGGACTGGGCTGGTGGCTGGCCATCATGGCTCTTGCGGCCATTCAGAAGAAGCTGCAAAGATCTCCCGTCCCTGCCGGACTGGAGGGGCCCGGAATTACTCTTATAACCATAGGGTTTATGGCCATGGCCTTTGTCGGCTTTTCAGGAATGCTGAGCGTTCAATAGGAGGTTTGAATGAGTTTTTTTATTGCACCCCTGATCATAGCTCTTATTTCGGCCGTTCTGGCCGCACTGATCGCTCTTGTTGACGGCGTAGTAAACAACTATGGAGATTGTAAGATCGATATTAACGAGGGAACCAGAGAACTGACAGTAAAGGGTGGAGACGCTCTTCTCGGTCTTCTGGCCTCGGAGGGGATCTTTCTTCCCTCCGCCTGCGGCGGCAGGGGAAGCTGTGGCGCCTGCAAGTGTCAGATTGTTACAGATGTGGGTCCCCATCTTCCCACGGAAACGCCCTATCTAACGGAAGCTGAGATGACGGAGGGGATACATCTCTCCTGTCAGGTCAAAGTAAAAAAGGATCTTTCCATCAGAATTCCTGAGGAGCTGTTTAATGTCAAACAGTTTAAGGCAAAGGTTCTGAGCATTCGTGATCTGACCTATGATATCAAGGAAGTCCTTTTTGACCTGGGAGAAGATGATATTACTTTTAAGGCGGGAATGTATGTTCAGCTGGTGATACCGCCTTACGACAAGGTTAAAGGAACGACACAGAGAGCCTACTCCATGTCCTCCCGCCCCCTGGACAATCATAAAGTGGAAGTTCTTGTTCGACTTGTTCCCGGCGGAATAGCCACGACCTATGTTCACGAGCATCTCAATGAGGGGCAGTCCATGGAACTTGTCGGTCCCTTTGGAGAGTTCCGCCGCTCTGAGACGGATGCCGCAATGATCTGTGTGGCCGGAGGTTCAGGGATGGCTCCGTTCAAGTCCATCATCCATGAGATGATCGATAATAACGTGACAAACAGAGATCTCTGGTACTTCTTTGGAGCGCGTTCACTGAAAGATATGTTCTATATGGATGAGTTAAGGGCCCTCGAGAGGGAACACCCCTGGTTCCATTTTGTTCCGGCTCTGTCGGAACCTGCTCCTGAAGACGAATGGACGGGTGAAATCGGACTGATTACGGATGTACTGGACAGATTCATCAAAGAGAAGATCGGAGTCGAAACCGAAATGGAAGGCTACCTCTGTGGCAGTCCCGGTATGATCAACGCCTGCAACAATGTTATGACGTCCAACGGCATAGCACTGGAAAAAATCTTTTATGATAAATTTGCATGATAGGGAGGGATGGATATGAAACTGACACCTAACATGAGGAAGGCACAGGAAAATATGGCCCCCGGAGTCATCACGGCAGACGGATTTCTGGGAGAGGACAAAAGACCTCTTCAGGATATGATTGTCGAGTCCGAGGAGCTGTTCCGGCATCAGGGTCTTGATATTGACAATGTTGTTCAGATGTTGAAGGATCTTATGGAAGAGGGACGTAACGGACTGGGAGAACCTATCACGGTGGACGGGAAGTGGATTATTCAAACGACCGAAGCCAGAGGCCACCTGGCCTGTCCCTTCGAGGACGGGATAGAGCGTAAAATAACGACGACGATCAGAAATATCGAGAAAGGTGAATCACTGATGGTCTCATCCCTGTCCCTCCACCTTCTGAAAAAACACCATTTTATGGAAGGGAAGGGCTCGCCCTTCCGTCTTGAACCGGCACTTGTAAAGAGTGTTCTTGAACTTTGAAAAAATAACATGAGAGAGGGAAACGTTCATGGAAGGTACTGTTGAAAGCATCAATCCCCAGGATGAGATGAGAAGAAAGGCATGGTTTTATACCCTGGTGCAGGGGATAATCAGTGCGGCCATCGGACTTTTTCTTATTATCTTTCCTACCATCGGAATGGTTTTCATTTCGGTTGTCTTCGGACTCTCCCTGATATGGATGGGGCTGAGCCAGATTATCATGGGGTTTAAACTGTCGTCCTACAGGGATCAATGGGTCATAATCACCATCAGGGGAAGCGTCCTTCTGATCTGCGGTATTATCGTCCTTATCTTTCCAATGAGTTTCGCCAAACTGGGCACAGGGATTCCCCTCGTCCTGACCGGCCTGGTACTGATCTTCTTCGGTTTTCACGATCTGATTTCCAAAGGAACACCAGGGAGCGGCCTTCCCCATACGATTTCCGATATCATCCTGATAGCCACAGGCGGCATACTGTGTTTTGCTCCCGTGGCTTCGGCAATGCTGATCTTCCGGATACTGGGTTTTACAACCCTTGCGGGAGGCATTCTTAATATCAGCAGAGCTCTTCTGGGACGCAGATGGTCAGAATCTCATATGGAAAACTCCGAAGAAACGATTCAGGAGTGAAGCTGAAGGGCCAGAAATGTCTGGTCGTCATGCTGCTTGGCATTGGCCGCGAATTCATTGATAAATCCGTCAACCCTGGATATCAGTTCTTCCGGCCTTTTGTCAATATTGTCTGACAGGAATCGCAAAAGCTGAGAAACTGACAGTTCATGGCCGTCTTCACTCCGGGCTTCCGGAAGTCCGTCGGTGAAGAGGAATAGGTAATCACCCTCATTCAGCCTGATCTTTTTATGTCCGAATTCACTGTTCTTATCCACTCCGATAGGGAGTCCGTCAGTATCAAAACTTCTGAAGCGGTCCTCATCTTTCCTGTAGAGATAAAGGGGATGATGAGCTGCATTGGAGTAGGAGATCTCTTTCTTTTTTTCATCAAGAATGAAAACAGCCATAGTAGCGTACTGATCCACTCCGATACGTCCCGAGATATGATAGTTCAGTTCCTTCAGCAGAGAGTTTGCACTCCTGTGACGGGAACAGATGGTATGGAGTATGGTACGGATCATAATCATCAGCATGGATGCGGGAACACCTTTTCCCGCAACGTCGCAAACCGTATAAAGGATTTTTTCATCATTGAGTCTTATGGCATCGAAATAGTCACCACTAATGCCCCTGGCCGGCTTTGAATGAATCCTGGCGCTTCCCACTGAGAACTCTGGCATAGATGCCGGGAGAAGCCTCTTCTGTATCCCCGCGGCAATATCAATTTCTCTCTGTATTTCTCTGTTCTCAAGAAGTCCCTGATACTTGTAGAGATTATCAATAGCCTGAGCCGTATAGTCGGCGTAGGACTTGATAAAAGTGAAGTCCAGGTCGGAGAAGATCTTGTCCTTTTCTGTGGTACAGAAAACAAGCATTCCAAGCAAGCGCTTACCTACAATCATGGGCAGTGCGATAAAAGATGAAATAAAGAGCCATTCGTAACTGTCCGCATTGAAGGGGAGTTCCCGTCCGACGGCGTTGTCCTTGACAAAGTATCCCTCACCACTGAGAACAGGTCCCAGGATCGGCGTATCCACGCTGACCGGATGAGTCTCAAAATAGTTTTCCACATTGCTTCGGACCCGAGAGATCTCCTTGCTCAAAGAGAAGGGGGGAGGACAGAAACCGCTTCGTTTGGCAAGTACAAGTTCCTGAGAGGCATTATCAACAAGAAAAAGAAGCCCCGCATCCGCTCCCAGGGAATCGATGCCCAGCTCAACAACCGTTTCCTCAAAACTGAGCAGGTCGGTCTCGGAGTTAACCGCATTACCGATATCCTGTAGAAGAAACTTCAGTGAGTTGAGACGCTCGGAGAGCCCCGTCGAAAAGTAGTGGTAATCATGCACCAGTTCATCAAACTCATCCCTGAACTGTACATGTTCATCAAACTCCAGGTTTCCTTCTGCCATCCTTGAAACCTGCTCTCCCGTTTCATTTATCCTCGTGACCATGCTTCGGGAAAAACGGGAAGAGATCAGCAGAGAGACAAGCAGAATCAGAAGGATCGAGGTAAAGACTATGATGAAACTCTCATTGATATAACTGGCGACCTCATCATCCGACTGAGTGCTGAGAGTTTTCATGCTTCCGATATAGTTTGTCAGAAAACCGTTGCTTTTCTGCTGAAGCGCTGAGATTCTGTCCAGCTGCTCCACCAGTGCCGCCTCACCGAGTGTTTTCTGATTAAGATAGAAACTGTAAAGCCCCTGATAATCCCCTGTGAGAGAGATTTCCGTACTTGCGAATCTGTTGATTTCAAAAATCAAGAAATCGAGGGTTTCCGCATGAAAGGTTTTCCACTGCCTCTCTCTTGTCTTTAGAAGGCTTCTGTAGACCCGGCTGAGCCGTCCCGCCTCCTTGGCATCCATCACAACCCTCATAGATTTTTCAAGTTCAACCAGATCGTTAAGCCAGTACTGGCAGATCATTCTGGGATGATTCTCCTGAGTAAACAGCATCAGGTTCCTGTCTGCAAACCGGGCGAGGGACTCGTTCAGCTCAACGCATTCCAGCTGATACTCTTTCAGTCGGTACACAGAGAAGAAACGGAAGAACAGAAGCCCCGAAGAGAGCATAAGCCCGATGATAAGAATAAAGCTGGTCAGTGTTATCCTTCGCTGAATATTCAAGATGCCGCTCCTTTATACCTGGCGAGGAACAGAGTCCTGTCATCCCTCTGCTCCAGATGCCTTTCAAAGTATTCCAGATCCCTGTTCACTGCATCCTGCAGCCATTCCGTATTTTTCCCGCTGTGATCTCTCAGAATCTTCTTGGCCGGCTCCCAGCCGTATATCCTCCCGTCTTCATTGCTCGTTCCATAAAACCCGTCTGTCATGAGAAGAAGAAATACATCTTTTCGCAAAGAGCCCTTGACCGTAATATAACGGTGCGGACTCTTCTGACGGGCCGTTATCAGCTTCTGCATGTCCGAAGATCTGTCATAAAGGAGCAGATTCTGTCCGTCGGTCCCGCAGAACTCGAACTGTCTTTTCTCGCTGTCCATCAGAAGCAGGCTGATCTTAAGAGGAATATCAAGACCCGTAGTGTCCCTGAAGTTATCCATAATATTGTTCATCATCTCAGCCGGTTCCTGGTTGGTGCTGACAAGGATTCTCACAAGGGTACGCAGGATAACCAGAAGCATGGAAGAGGCAATACCCTTTTCCATTACTTCGGCGATACAGAAGAGCCATCGGTTATTCCCCAGCGGGAAAAAATCATAGATATCACCGCTGATTCCTTTAAGAGAGTAGGTTTTTACGGTCATATCGAATCCACGGACACGGGGAAGCCGGGGCGGCAGAAGGCTCTTCTGAATATCCGAGGCGATCTCCATCTCCCTGTTAAGCCCGGAAGACTGGAGCAGTTCGGTATATCTTGCCAGGTTATTCAGGGTGACAGCCGCAAATTCAATAAAGGACTGAATATTCCGGTAGTCCATATCCGTAAAACGGTCGGAATCACTGTTTTTTTCAAGGCAGAGGATTCCCACGACCTGCTTTTCCGATATCAGAGGCAGGAGGATAAAGGAGCTGATCATATAACCGGCTCCGTTTCTTTCTGAGGGAACAAGGTTCTGTCCCGATGTTTCCTTTAAAAATACGGGGTCTCCCGAAAGGACGGCCATACCGATTACGGTCTTCCCGAAGGGTATACTCTGCTGATAATCCCCCGGCTCATAGGGCGGGATAAAGCCGCCTATCTGATGATAACAGCTCAAAGTCCGCTTTTCATGATCAGGAAGATAGAAGGCTCCGGAATCGGCCTTGGTATTCTCAATAGCCGCTTCCAGGATATTCTGCTCCATATGTCCCTTTTCGGATTCATCGGTCAGAGACTGACCAAGATCATGCATCATGGTTCCGATATTGTCGATCTTCTGCCATATGGTCGAGGTCAGGCTGTTAAAGTTTTTCGCGATCAGAGCCATTTCGTCTTTTGAGTTTTCATCTATACGAATCTGCAGGTTTCCGGATGAGATCTTCTGTATCCCGTCGCGGACATGATTCAGTTTTTTTACCATATTCCGGAACACCAGAATAATAATAAGAATGGACAGAGAAATCCCCAGGAGAAGGGTCAGCCCCGTTTGAATCATGATTCTTTGAATCAGATTCTCTATCTCATTAACAATATCCCGGGCGATAGTTATAAACGCATCGGAAAGGGGACTGTGACGGATAATAAAAGAACGGACTTCCATACGGGCATCTTGGATAACATCATACATCGGATCATCCGTTCGACCGGAGCTTTCAAGATCTTTTACAAGTCTTTCGGCTGTCGTTTCACTCAACTGGGCTCTGTAGGCGGTGAGAGAACCGGCAACGGATTGAAAGTACTCCCTGAAGTGAAGCCTGTTGTACATCTGTTCGATAACTTCAATTCTGTATCTTGTTTTCTTGTTTAAATATTTCAAATTGGGATCATTATTCAGGTCATTAAGATTGCTCTCTACCTGATGACCTGCCCAGTCCAGAAGATGGAGAGGGAGGTTTTCAGAGTTAAGAATGGCTCTGTTGGCATACTCCAGCTCCAGAATACTGTTCCTTACTCTTGCTGATTCTCTTTCCAGATCCTTCAGATCCAGAAGGGTGAAGGCGGAGTATATAAAGACTGAAAATACGATGATGAACAGAGAGAAAACGGCGGCATTTATGAGAAAGAGTTTATTTCGGATTTTCATACTTTTACATCTCTTTTTTATGGGGTGCTGGAGTAAAAACAGCATACCATATCTTACAAATCTTTAGCCAGTCATTTTTCTTCACCCCATTAGTACGGACGGGCCTTTACTAAAGAGGGATGGAACAGCATAATCAGCCTGTTATGAAATATTTCCATCGTGGTCTGATTTCCCTTGTTTTTATTACTCTTTCCTGTACTCCCCACTCCATGTCCGAACCGGTAAGCGCTTCCAGAATGCTTCTGGGGACCACATGCGTCATTACTATTCTTGATATGAAGGAGCCTTCCGATGCTGAAAAGGTTCTGAATGAGAGTTTTGCCGTTATCGATGAACTGGAAAAAAGAGTCAGTGTTCATATCTCCGACAGTGAGATTTCAACTCTGAACAGGGAGCGTTCGGCCCGCCTGAGTCCCGACAGCCTGGCCATCATCGATAAAGCCCTGTCCATAGCAGAGGAATCGGACGGCCGTTTTGATCCCACCGTAGGCCGGCTTGTTGATCTCTGGGATATCGGAGGAGAGAGTCCCAGGGTCCCGATGCAGGAGGAGATCGATTCGGCCCTGAAAAGCATAGGCTACAGATCTGTCGACCGTTTAGAAGGCTGGGAGGGTGACAATATCATCCTCCGGAACTCTCGTACACGCCTTGACCTCGGAGGGATTGCCAAGGGACATGCGGCCGATCTTGTTTCACACATCCTAAAATCGGGCGGTGTAAACTCCGCCATAATCAATCTCGGTGGCAATGTTCAGCTTGTAGGTTCGAAGCCCGACGGTTCGGAATGGAAGATCGGAATTCAAAAACCGGATGAGAGCCGGGGAGAATTTATGGGAATATTAAAAACCCGGGAAACCGCCGTGGTGACATCCGGCATCTATGAACGTTTCTTCTTCTGGGAAGGAAAGCGCTATCACCATATTCTTGATACTTCAGACGGTTATCCCGTTGACAATGGACTGGAAAGTCTTACGGTCATTTGCGGCAGCAGTACAGAAGCCGACGGTCTGTCCACAGCTCTTTTCGCCATGGGAATGGAAAAAGCTGCCGAATATGCTGAGGGGAGGGATGATCTGGATATCATCGCGGTCAACAGGAACAAGGAGTTTTGGATCTCATCAGGCATCAGGAAAAGATTTACCCTGAGCGATAAAAGTTACAGCCCTCTTTTCTAACCCTCTTTCCGGGCCATAAGGATAAGATGTTCCGCTTTGTGATCATAAGGCGCTTTCTCAAAATTTCCATAGACCTCTATTTCAGGGAACCCCGCTTTCCAGAGCATCCGGGCCATCTCGGAAGCCGAGAAGATTCTGTGACTGAAGCTGTACTCTGTCATTTTTCCGTTCTGGAAAAAGAGCCAGCGATTAACAAGCTCCGTCCAGTTCAGATCCACTCCGTATTCCAGCATGATTTTGATACCTTCCCGCTCAAACCAGACCCTCTCCTCGAAGTCACGGGCAAGGATTTCCTTGCCGCTCATTTCCATAAAGAGGGTTCCTCCCGGCCTGAGAGATCTGTGAAGAGACTTTAGAAGCTTCAGATCATCATCGGGGTCTTCAAAATAACCGAAAGATGTAAACATATTGATGACGGCATCAAACTCCTTGTTGTAATCAATACGACGCACATCCTTGCGGATAAAGTCGACATTCAGATTCCTCCTGAACGCTTCCTGTGATGCAATTTTGAGATAGCCTTCGGAAAGATCCACTCCCGTGACCCGGCAGCCCAGACGGGCCAGTTCAAGAGAGTGCCGGCCCATGCCGCAGCAGCAGTCAAGAACGGAATCGTTTTCCGACAGAGAGCAGAGCTTGAAAATGCTCTCTGCTTCATAAGGGGTTCTTTTCATACGAAGTTCGTCAAACATGATAGGGCCGTAGGTCTCCCAGAACCACTCATCCGAGTACCAATCTTCTTTTTTATTCATTCTTGGATTCCTTTGAGGACTTTTTTTGTTCCAAACGGTATATTGTAAGAATAATCGTATTAAGTTTACCATAGCTGCGATTTATTATTAAAGGCAGCAGAAACAATACAGGAGACCGGCAAGGTGAACAAGTTTAATAAAACAGCACTGACACTTCTATTTATCCTATCAACAGCCCTTTTATGGGCCGACTCTTCCGGAGAACTGGCAAAATCACTGTACTCTCCGCTTTTTACAGGGGGCGGCAGTTCTGTTATCAATATGGAGACCCCTCAGTCGGCATCCCTGAATCCTGCGGCGGCGGGTAACTTTCAAAGGACCATCCTCGATCTTAATTATACGAACCTGTACAATTTCGACGAATCAGGTATGGGGCATGCGGCCAATGCGGGACTCTCCTATCCGACGAAATACGGCGTTTTTACAGGGGCTCTCCATTTTTTGACCACCGACGGACTGAATGCTGATACCCTGAACTTCGGCACCCTCGGTGCCATGGACCTCTCATTTTCAAAGGAAATATACAAGAATCTGTTCACCGGGTTCGGTATATCCGGAACTTACGGCAGCAAAGACTGGGGTACCGGTCTTAATATGGGAATCATACACAGAGCCGGAACGTTGGGCGTTTTCAACAACTTTGTATGGGGAGCGTCACTGACGGGACTGGGAAGGGGCTACGGCAGCAGCGGCAGTTATATGGAAGCTGTTCCCGAGAACCTGACCCTCAATGTGAGCGCGGGATTCGATCTTGTGTCCCGGAATGATTTCGTATGGAATATCAACGGCACTCTCGGTTTTCCCACATTTACAGATCTGAAGTTGGAACTGGGGCAGGAGATCAGAATTCAGGAAAATCTGCGAATCAGCACCTCCTCGTCTTTTATCGCTTCAGATATGGCTGAGGGGAATTATCTGACCCTTATCCCATCGGTCGGAGTCTTCTACAACCTCCCTCTTAACGGAGGATCGGTTAAAAAGAGCAAGATGCAGAGCAATGAGATGGAAATCCAGGCTGCGGGAGCGCCCCTCTATGACGGAACGGGGGCCTTCGGTGCCGGTGTGACCATGCCCTTCGGAGTCAGAGACAGAAAGGCGCCCGAAATCACTCACGACTATGAAGGAACGATCTATCTTTCTCCCGATCTGAACGGAGTTCAGGATGAACTCAACCTCTCTTATACGGCTGAGGATGAACGGTATATCATGGGTTACACCTTTTCCGTATACAACGAAGAGGGCGATCTGGTCCGGGAGTTCAGAAACAAGGATGAACGTCCCGAGAATGAGAGTTTCAAGAACATATTCGATCGTATGTTCTCGGCAATAACAGGCGCGAGTCTTCCCGAAACCTTCCGTTGGGACGGTGTGATGGAAAGCGGTGCGACCGCACCCGACGGCAAGTATGAAATCATCATGTCCTTCTGGGATGATAATGAAAACAGGGCGACCACGGAAAAGATGGAAGTCGTTCTCGATACTGTCAGCCCCTCCCTCAGCCTGGACAAACCGGACGGTGCGGATCTCATTTTCTCACCCGATGGTGACGGCAACAAAGATCTTTTGAGATTCAAACAGAACGGAAGCCGGGAAGGCCTGTGGAGCGCCGCTATCCTCGATCAGAGCGGAAACAAGGTCAAGACTCTGGAGTGGAAGGATGAAAATCCAGACTCCTTTGACTGGGACGGCACTGACGATGCAGGCGTGATCGTGCCCGACGGACTCTACAGTTATCACATCGAGTCCACAGACCCCTCGGGAAACTTTGTCGAAGACGTTCTGAACAACATACTGATCAATACAGAACAGCCCGAAGTCGCCCTGGCGATCGACAGCGCCTGGCTCAGCCCGGGGAACAGCGAAGGCGCCGGGGTGCTGAACTTCTCTCCGGAACTGAGTGTGACGTCCGGCATTGTGGAATGGGAACTTCAGGTTCAGGATATGAATGGGCGAAGCTACTGGTCCTTCAACAACAGACGTCAGGGCATCCTTGAAATCCCCCGGGAACTGAATTACTCCGGTGAAGCCGGCGTTAACGGTACGATTACGGAAGGGAAGTACCGCGGTTATCTTAATGTGGTTTATCAGAACGGATATCATCCCGAGGTCTACTCACCGGTCTTTACTGTCGACACGACGGCTCCCGTAGGCCTTGTCAGCGGCGGAGAGATCCTTTCCCCCGACGGAGACGGTTTCAAGGACGCTCTTGTTCTCAGCCTTGACACATCAGAAGAGGACTACTGGGAAGGTTTTATCCGCAATAGCGACAACGAAGTGGTAAAATCATATTTCTGGCGCGGTAAGGCGGATCCCGAACTGAAATGGGAAGGCCGCGACCAGGACGGTCGTCCCGTACCCGACGGCCGCTATAGTTTCCACCTGGAGGCCTTTGACAAGGCTGGGAACAGGGGATTCTCAACACCCCATTCCTTCTCTCTTGATACCAGAGAGATGTCTGTACAGCTGACTGTAAGCGAGGATGCCTTCTCTCCCGACGGCAACGGTGTCAAGGATGATCTTCTCTTCTATACGGCCGTAGACAATCCCGAGGGCCTGGAATCCTGGACATGGGAGATAATTCCCGAAAGCGGGGGAGATGCTGTTTTCACCAGAAGCGGAGAAAGCGGACTGCCCGAAAGTCTTGTCTGGAAGGGAGAAGGACGCACAGGAATTGCTCCCGACGGCTCCTACAAGGGACGTCTCTCTCTGGTCTACCTCAAGGGAGACAGGCCCGAGGCCTTCAGCGGTGTTTTTGTTAAAGACACATCCGCTCCCGTACTGGAACTCTCCTCCGAAAAGACACTGTTTTCTCCGGACGGAGACGGAATGGGCGACAGCGTGACCATACGTCAGAGTGCTTCTCCCGAGTCCGAATACAGTGCCGAGATTGTTGACAGCACCGGAGCCGTAGTCAGATCCTGGTTCTGGAGAGAAGAAATTGAAGATCAGGTATGGGACGGTAAGGATGAAAACGGCAACATCGTTGACGATGGAAGTTACAGCTACCATCTGAGGTCCAGCGACGCCGCGGGCAACAGTTCTGAAAAAATCCTCAGTGGCATCAGGGTGGATACCAGGCCGACCTCCGTCTACCTGACAGCCGAAAACTCCTTGTTTTCACCTCTGTCGGAAACATACAACTCCCAGAACTTCAAGATCCATCTGAGCAACCTGGAAGGTGTTGAATCATGGACAATGGATATAAAGGACAGCAGCGGTGAGAGGGTCCACAGCTTCGGCGGCATGGCTCCTGTGCCTGAACAGATCAGCTGGGACGGTCGTGACGCCGAAGAGAAGCTGCAGGAAGGAAGTTTTAGCGCCGAGATGACCGTAGTTTATGCCAAGGGGAACAGGCCTGTGGGAAGGAGCCGTGACTTTATCGTGGACAACTCCGCCCCCATGGTGGATGTGGGACTGGGACCCGTTCCTTTTTCACCGGATGATGACAATGTGGATGACGAACTAAAGATAGCCCTTAATGTCAGGGATCTATCTCCTGTCCGTGACTGGGAGATGATCATAAAGGATCCCAGGGGCAGGGAGTTCATCCGTTTCGGCGGAAAGGGACGTCCTTCGGAGAGGATTATCTGGGACGGTCGCTCCCGCCAGGGCGAGCTGGTGCAGTCTGCAGAAGACTACCCCTTTGAGATCAGAGTGACCGATTACCTGGGCCATTCTACAGTTGAAAGAGGGAGTATCCCGGTGGATATTCTGGTTATCCGTGAAGGCGGTCGGCTTAAGGTCAGAATATCAAATATCACCTTCAAGCCCTACATGGCCGAACTTGTAACGGAAGGAGAGCAGGGAGCCAAGAACCAGGACGTCCTGGAAAGGCTGAGCCAGGTCCTGAAAAAGTACGGTTCCTACAGGATCCTTATCGAGGGCCACGCGGTCAGCGAATACTACGATAATGCCGCCAGAGCGGCCAGAGAGGAGAAGGAGGAGCTTCAGCCCTTGTCTCTGGCCAGAGCGACAGCCGTTCGCGGCACACTGGCCGGACTGGGAATACAGAACTCCCGCATGGATGTGGACGGTAAGGGCGGTACAGAGCCCATCGTACCTCACAGTGATCTGGACAACCGGTGGAAGAACCGCCGTGTGGAATTCATACTGATTAAATGACAACAATGAACCTATTTGCAGCCTGTCCCCGTTATCTTGAAGATCTTCTGGAACAGGAGATCCTCGAGGCGGGAGGCAGTCCCGTCGGTAAAAGCAGCGGTGGCGTGACTCTCAAAGCGTCGCTGGAACAGCTTTACGGGATCTGCCTGAACAGCCGTATCGCCAGCCATCTCTACCTTGAGCTTTTCAGCTTTGAGTTTGACAGGGATCAGGCGGAAACTCTGCCTGATGAGATCTACCGCAGGGCCCATCAATTCGACTGGGCTTCCGTAATGGACGGTAATGCCAGCTTTGCCTGCCGTTCTACGGTCAAGGGAAGGATGAAACTGAGTGAAAAGTGGGCGGCTCTGAGGCTGAAAGACGGGCTGGCGGACTACTGGAGAGACAAGACCGGGGAACGGCCGGATGTGGATAAAAATGAGCCCGACCTGAGATTCAGCATCCATGCCGATGCCAGGGGCAGAGCCACTGTCTATCTCGATCTGTCCGGGAGCTCGCTGTCCGACAGAGGCTACAGACTGGATTCGTCCAGGGCAGGACTGAGAGAAAACAGCGCCGCCGCCATTCTTCTTCGAAGCGGATGGAAAGAAAAGAGCGGAGAAGGTTGTTTTCTTCTTGATCCTCTTTGCGGCAGCGGCACCATTCTGGTGGAGGGAGCCATGATCGCTGCAGATCTTCCCTGTAACCTGAAAAGAAGCCGCTACGGATTTACGGCCTGGAAAGGTCATGATCCTGACTTATGGGAGGATGTCTTTGACCGGGCCGAGGCTCAGTGGAATACAAACATCGATAAAATCCCCCTTATCCTGGGATTCGACAGAGACAAGAAGGCCGTGGCCGCCGCCATGGACAATATCAGAAGAGCCGGCCTTGAAGGCCGGATTCATGTGGAAAAAAGAGAGCTGGCCGACTTTATGGTAACTGACGCTATGAGCCGGGCTTCAGGCGGCTGTATCGTCTCCAATCCTCCCTACGGAGTCAGGATAGGGGATAAGGCGTCTCTCCACTCTCTGTACAGGGGACTGGGCGATCTGGCGGGAGATCCCGTATTTTCCGGTGGGAGGCTGACTCTTATTTCAGATGACAAGGCACTTCTGAAATCGGTGGGACTCAGAAGCAGCCGGGAAAACAGGATGATGAACGGTCCTATCTCCTGCTTTCTCACCCATTACGAACTGTTCCGTCATGACGGTGAACACTCTGAGAAAAAAGCCGGAAAGAAAGAACTTTCCGGACTTGATCTCTCCAGCCTCAGTGAAGAGGGACAGCAGCTGCACAACAGGCTCAGGAAAAGAAAAAAACACCTTTCCAAGTTCATGAAGAGAGAGGGGATAAGCTGTTACCGTCTCTACGATGCAGATTTGCCGAACTTTAACTTTGCCCTTGATGTTTATGAAAACAGATGGGCCCATGTTCAGGAGTACAAAGCCCCTTCCACCATCGATCAGGGAAAAGCGGAAAAACGCCTGGGGGAAGCCCGGACCGTTATCAGGGATGTTCTCGGCATACAGGACTCCGCAATTTTTATGAAACAGCGCAGAAAACAGAAGGGGAAGGATCAGTATGAAAACCTGAGCCGCCGGGGAGAACGTTTTCTTGTGAGCGAGTGGGGACAACGTATCTGGGTGAATTTTACCGACTATCTGGATACAGGCATCTTTCTGGATCACAGAAAAATCCGTCGTTATATTCTGGAAAACAGCAGTGGAAAAAAAGTTCTCAATCTTTTCTCCTACACCTGTACGGCCAGCCTGATGGCGGCGGCAGGCGGAGCATCGCGAGTCGTATCGGTAGACAGTTCCAGAGCCTATCTATCCTGGGGGGAAGATAATTTCAGACTGAACAAACTCTTATCAGACAGCCATGTCTTTGAGAAAAAGGACAGCTTTGAATATTTGAAGACAAGCCGTGAGAGTTTTGATCTGATATTTCTGGACCCGCCCACTTTTTCTAACTCCAAGTCCAGGAGAAACAGTTTTGACATCCAGTCTGATCATGCCGGTCTCATCCGTCTTGCCATGAAGCATCTTAATCCCGGAGGACTTCTGATCTTTTCAAACAACTATACTCGATTCGAAATAGACCGGGAGATAGAGGGACAGTTTGAAGTCAGAGAACAGAGCTCCTGGACGGGCTCTGAAGATTTTCACAGGAAAAAGTCGGGACACCGCTGCTGGTTTATCACCGACCGTTCCTGATGTGTATTATCGTTGAATATAAAGGAAACTGAGTATATCATAAAAGTATGTTTTGGAAGCGAATCTTGACATCACTAATGTTCGGGCTGGGGTTGGCTCTGGTACTCAGAAGCCTTATGAATATCATTCCCTGGTACAGGGAAAAGAAAAAGGATAAGAGGTCCGGCGACGATGAGTGAAGAGCACCAAGAAAAAGATGACCTGCCAGCAGTATTCCAGATGGATCTTCCCAAAAGGGAGGAGTTTCTCTCTCAGGTAGGGAGCTTTACTCAGGAACAGCGACGTATTTTTCACAGGATCTGTGATTTCTATGATCCTGCTCTTGACTATAACCGTTTCGTGCTGCATGCGGGAAAGGATATTCTGTTTGCCAACAATCAGATAGAGATCCTGATGAAAAAGCTCAAGAACGCTCACTATGGTCTGTTGCAGTTTCATGTCCATGAGGGAGAGCTTAAGCCGGAAAAAATAATCATCAGCAACAGGGATTCAAAGGAGTATTACTCCGCCCTCATTGATGATGAAATTCAGCGCATTCTTCTGGATGAGACTAGATCGTTTTTGACCCTGGACGAGCTGGAAGAGATGAACCAGCACGTCCCCTTTGATATGGTAGAGACCATAACCCCGGAAGTCCTGGCCCCGAAGGCATTCAGCGCTGCCAGAGGCCCGAACAGAATACTTTCACTCCATCTGAAACATGGTGTCCCTCTTCTTCTTACGGGCGGTTCAGCCAGAACAGTGATCGGCATCGGTCAGCTGCGTATCAGAAACGCTCTGAAGAATACCTCATTTATTACTGTCATGTCCCGTTTCATGGATAACAAGATCAGCGATATACAGAAAAAGATGAGAACCGCCGATCGCCGTTTCTGGCTGGAGATATCTACAAAGATTCTCCAGAATCGTGAAGATCTGCAGTTGAGGTTCAAATACCTTGAGTCTTCCCTGTTTCAGTCGGCTGAACTTCTTTTTCATTACTATACAAATGCGGTCAAGCAGGAGGAGCAGGAGCGAAAGGACAATGCTGCCAAGGAGACGGCCATGGAAGAGGTTTGTATGGAAATTCTTAAAAAAGAGAATTTTCTGGTTTCCGATGAAGAGCTTATGCGCTATCTTGAACCCCATGAAAAAAAATGGCCCGGATTCAAGGACAGCTTTTACGAGAAGGCCGTTAAGATTAATACAAAAATAGGTCTGCCCCTGATTATAAATCTTTCAGACAAGTATATTCACAGAGATCATATCTACCCCTATTTCCGGGGAGAACTGGGCGTTCAGGCCAAAGAGCTGAAATACCACTATATTCAGCAGATGGAAAGAATGCTGAGAACAAACAACAGAGATAAAACTACAATTTTCTACACAAGAGAGACCTTCCGGGATGATGTGAACGATCAACTGAGAAGCGAATCCCCCGTTCTCGCCGAGCTTCTGACCAAACCGAAGATTCTCTCCGAAGGCATTGTTCATTACTTCAAAAACCTGAAGAAAGTCAGAGATATAAACAAAATCAAAGACTTTATGAACAACTTTTTCGACAGCGGCGTCATCAAGTTCAAGGACAGCGACTATCTTCTCAATCTCTACCTTCTTGAAATTTTTGATGAAGCTTACAAATTTCTGTCTGTATGGAGAAAATTCCTGCTGAAACTTTCGGGAAAAAAAGAGAGTTTCAGGAATCAGTTTTCCGGCCTGGATGAAGACGGATCAAACAGGGCGGAGAGCATGGTCAGAAACAGCGGCGCAGCGCCCCGCCCGGGTGAATCCGTGATGATGTACGACGGGATGAGCAAAGGCGGCAGGAGCAGCGATAAACCGGGCAGCAGTGCGCAGTACAGAAGACGGCGGCCCTCCGCAGCCCAGATGGCTCAGAAACAGTACAGTCTCAAACAGAGAAACAAGGCATGGCTTGAATTCGAAGATGCCTTTCAAAGAAAGAATAAGCATTAATCATTGCTTTCAGCAATGATTCTCATTAAGTTTATTCTATGACCACATCCAAAGTTTTTAATCCCGAGACTCTTCTGCACCATACAGAGCAGGACGAGGAACTGGCATATCAACTGGCCTCCATGGGTAAAGACGATATGCCTGACTTTCTTGAAAAAGCCGAACAGCAATTTGAAGAGAACCTTTCCAGCGAGGCCGCCCGTTCCCTGCACAGTCTCAAAGGCGTAGCCGGTGCCCTGGGGGCTGAAAGGCTTTTCGAAAACAGCCTGGAGTGTGAGATGCTTCTGAAAGAGGGAGGAGACCGGGAGGAGACTGCCTGCTGCCTGAAACAGATCCGCAGAGAGATGGAATCTCTTTTTTCAGATCCTCAATTCCTCCGGTTTTCAAATGACGGAACTTTATAATACCCGTTTTGATCGTAAAGAGATCATACTCCACCCGGGAGATTACTTCTGCAGTGATGAGAACATTGTAATATCAACAATACTCGGTTCCTGCGTCTCCGTCGTCATAATAGACAGGACAAGACAGCGCGGCGGTATGAATCACTTTATGCTGCCCTCCTCATCCCCCAGCATGGCCGGGGACATTCTCCTAGAAAAGAGCACTCGTTACGGTGTTCATGCCATGGAACTACTTCTCAACGATTTCATAAAACAGGGCTCTAGACGCAAGGATCTGGAAGCAAAGGTATTCGGCGGCGGCGCTATGTTTCAGGGCGGCGGAGAACGAGGTGTTGGAGTGCAGAACATACAGTTTGCCCTCCGTTATCTTTCGGATGAACGCATCCCCGTCTCCGCCTCTGACACGGGAGAGAAAGTCGGCAGAAAAATCTACTTCTTTCCGGAAAGCGGGAAGGTTCTTCTGCGGAAGATCAGGTCCATCAGCCGTATCGCTGAACTTCAGAAACAGGAGCAGAAGTTCCGAGATACCATTACAAAGGAAAAGAGCGACGATGTCGTACTGTTTTAAATATTTCCTGATGTTATATTAAATGGTTGTTCTTGAATAAAAAGATGCGGTTACTGTTACATCTGCAAATTTTCTGGAATTGGGTATAAGAAAATGATAGAATTAAAATCAGTAACTTAGTCGGGAGTATATTATGGATGAACAGATGGTTGACGAGATTGCTCAGTATCTGACTTTTACGGTCAGCAGTGAAAGTTATGCTTTAAACGTAATTAATGTAAAAGAAGTTCAGGAGTTTAGGGAACTGACCAAGGTTCCCCGTATGCCCGACTTTATGAGGGGGATAATAAATCTGAGGGGAAGCGTTGTTCCCGTAATAGATTTGAAGCTCAAATTCGGACTGGGCAGTACCGATAAAACAATTGATACAAGCATTATAGTTACCGAGGTTGAACTTGAGGGAGAGGCCGTAACCATGGGGCTTCTTACAGACTCTGTGGAAGAGGTTATTGAACTCAAAGATTCTGAAATTGAACCGACTCCCTACATCGGAACCAAGATCGATACTGCATTTATCAGAGGGATGGGGCGAAAGGGTGATGATTTTCTTATTGTGCTGGATATCAACAAGGTTCTCAGCACCAGTGAGATTTCCCTGGTAGCCGCTCAGGAGAAAACAGCCGAAGATCCCGGTGAAGAGTAATTAACTAAAAAATCAGCAAGGACATTTTATGAAAACAATATTGATTGTAGATGATTCAAGAACGGTAAGAGAGAGCCTGAAGTTCTTTTTAACAGAAGGCGGATACAATGTCATTGAAGGCTGCGACGGTCAGGACGCCCTCTCTGTTATCAAGGGAAAAAGCTGCGATCTGGTGATTACAGATGTGAACATGCCCAATATGGACGGATTAACCCTGATCTCTGAGTTGAGAAAACTCGGGGATTTCAAGTTCACCCCCATCCTTGTTCTGACCACAGAGTCTCAGCAGAATATTATGGACAAGGGAAAGGAACTGGGCGCTACGGGCTGGATTGTCAAACCCTTTGACAATGACAAGGTCATGGCTGTTATAAAGAAAGTTCTGGGAGAATGATATGGCTCCCAGAAAACAGAATGAGATAAGACTTGAAGGGACCCTGGACATACGCAGGGCCGAAGAGTTGAAGAACAGTTTTTCCGAACTTCTGAAAGAGAACAGCAATATTACCCTGAACTTTGAAGATGTTGAGGATATGGATTTTGCCGTTATTCAGCTTATCTACAGCCTGAAAAAATCGCTGCTCACCGGCAAAAGGAAGCTGTCTGTCTGCGGCATCAGTGAAAAGATCAAATCTAAAATTACCCTCTGCGATTTTCAGGAGCTGCTGGGTCTGGAGTAAAAAGCGATGAATCAATTCAAAGAAACGTTCAAAGAAGAAGCCAATGAACTTCTGGGCAGTCTCGAAGATCTTCTCATGGAACTTGAGGATAACCCGGACAACCCCGATGCTATCTCTGCTGTTTTCAGATCGATACATACCATCAAAGGTACGGCTTCCATGTTTGACTTTGACGGTATCGCCTCTTTTACTCATGTTGTGGAATCGGTTCTGGACGGTGTCAGAGAAGGGAGAGTCCCCGTATCAAAGGAACTGATTGACCTCACTCTTCTGAGTCGGGACCATATTCAGGCCATGCTTGATGCAGATAGTGATTCGACCCCGGAGTTTGCCAGAACATCCGATGATATCATATCCAGGATGAGAACCCTTACAGGCGAAGACGGCAGTCTGCCCCAACAGGGAAGTTCACAGGACAACAAGGAGGAATCTGAAGAAGTTCAGACCTCCAATACCTATAGAGTCCTGTTCAGTCCCGGGGAAGAGCTATTCCTGTCGGGAACCAAAACCATTCCCCTGCTGAAAGAGCTGTCCGAACTGGGAGAGTACACCTGTATCAGCCACTATGAGAACATTCCCGAACTGGAGTCCTATAATCCCGAACTCTGTTATATCAAATGGGAAATTTTTCTGACCACCACTTCTACGGTGGATGCCATTAAAGATGTTTTTATATTTCTCGATGCCCGTTCCTCCATAGAGGTCTCTCTCATCTCCGACTGGCAGAATCTGCTTGCGGGAGGAGAAAATCGGAAACTGGGCGAGATCCTTGTCGACAGAGGTCTCGTTAGCCCCAAGGACCTGAACAGCATACTCGACTCCAGAAAAAAACTGGGAGAGATTCTGGTTGAACAGGGAGTGGTATCGGGTTCCGAGGTTAAATCGGCCCTGGAGGAGCAGAAGATTTCAAACTCTCTTAAACAGAATCTAAGCGCCGGCGGAGGATCAAGCACGATACGTGTGGCAAGCGCCAAGCTGGACAGTCTTGTAGACTCTGTGGGAGAACTTGTTACCGCCCAGGCCCGCCTTTCCCAGCTTTCCGCCCAGGGACAGTCAACGGCTCTTACGGCTCTTGCCGAACAGATAGAAAGGCTGACTTCCGATCTGAGAGACAATACAATGAGCCTCAGAATGGTTCCCATAGGAACGACTTTTTCGAGGTTCAAACGTCTGGTACGCGACCTTTCCTCCAGTCTGGACAAGAATATTCAGCTTGTCACCAAGGGCGGCGATACCGAACTGGACAAAAATGTTATTGAAAAGCTGAATGACCCTCTTGTTCATCTTATACGGAATTCCATCGATCATGGCATTGAATCCCCGGAAGAAAGAAGGAATGACGGCAAAGAGGAGATGGGAACGATCACACTCGATGCCCATTATACGGGTGCTAATGTGCGCCTTCAGATACGGGATGACGGAAAAGGACTGGACAAGACGGCAATATTCAACAAGGCGGTGGAAAGGGAGCTGATCGCAGCAGATGCGCAGCTCAGTGATGATGAGATCTACAACCTTATTTTTATGCCTGGATTTTCAACGGCCAAGTCCGTCACCAGTGTTTCGGGACGCGGTGTAGGCATGGATGTGGTTAGAAAGCAGATCGATGCCCTGAACGGTTCCATTCAGATAAAAAGCAATCCGGGAAAAGGCACTGAATTTTCACTCCACCTTCCTTTTACCCTCGCCATCATAGAAGGCCTTCTCGTCAGGATAGAAGATGAGAAGTATGTCTTCCCCCTCTCCATGGTTCAGGCCTGTATGGAGCTTACAAAGGAACAGCGTGAATCCCATGGCAAGAAGAGACTTGTGGAATACAGGGATTCCGTCATCCCCTACATCCGCCTGAGAGAGCTTTTCACCGATGAAAGCCAGCTTCCCGAACGGGAGCACCTTGTCATCATCCAGGCGGAATCCGGTTTGACCGGCTTTGTTGTGGATGAAGTTATCGGCGACCATCAGACCGTTATCAAGAATATGGGAAAACTCTATAAGGGTATAAACTATATCACCGGAGCCACGATTCTCGGAGACGGTACGGTAGCTCTCATACTGGATGTTAACAGAATGGCCGAACTTGCCAAGAAAGAGGATAGTGTAGAATGAGTGAAGTTCTGGAGCGGCCCTCTCTTGATGATCGGGAATTCAGGAGGCTCAGTCAGTTTATTGAAAAGGAACTGGGAATCCGCATGCCCGAGATCAAAAGGGTGATGCTTGAATCAAGACTCCACAAAAGGCTGAGAGCTCTGTCTCTACCCGATTTCAAGTCTTACTGCGATTACCTGTTCAGCGACCAGGGGCTTCGGGTGGAATTTCCGTTTATGATAGACGTAGTCACCACGAATAAAACTGATTTTTTCAGAGAACCTGATCACTTTGTCTATCTTGAAAACAAGATTGTAAAACCGTCCCTGTCCAAAGGCAAAAACAGTTTTGATATATGGTCTTCCGCCAGTTCCACCGGTGAGGAGATCTATACCCTGGCCATGGTTATGGAGGGGATAAAGTCCGACCATCCCGGACTCACGTACTCGGTTCTGGGTTCCGATATTTCACAGGAGGTCCTTGCCAAGGCCAGCCGGGGAGTCTATCACATTTCAAGAATAGAGACTCTTCCCCTGCAGATGAAAAAACAGTTTTTTCTGAAAAGCAAAAAGGCCGAGGATGAACTGGTCAAGGTGAAACCCTTCCTCCAGAAAAATGTACGTTTTTTCCAGCAGAACCTGATGGATGACGATTACAATATAAAAAAGAGCTTTGATGTTATCTTCTGCAGGAATGTACTGATTTATTTTTCCCAGGAAAAACAGAAAAAGATACTTCTGAATCTGCACAAACACCTGAAGCATGACGGCTTTCTTTTTCTCGGTCATTCTGAAACGATTACGGGAATGAATCTTCCTTTTATTTCGGTTGCACCGACTGTCTATAAAAAATCCCAGAATTGATGAGGTGAACCATGTCAGTAGAAAAAATTAAAGTCCTGATAATAGACGATTCTGCCGTCGTCAGACAAACCTTGTCGACCATTATCGAAGAAGAGAAAGATATTGAGGTTATCAATACCGCACCCAATCCCATCATCGGCATGAAAAAAATTGAGATAAAAAAGCCCGATGTGATCGTGCTGGATATCGAAATGCCCCAGATGGACGGGTTGACGTTTCTGAGGAAACTGATGTCCGAAAATCCTATTCCCACTATTATCTGCTCCAGTAAGACAGAGAAAGGGGGACAGAACGCCCTGACAGCCATGGAACTGGGCGCTGTGGATATCGTTCAGAAACCCAAAGTTGGCACCAAGGAGTTTCTTCAGGAGTCCCGGATCAGAATCTGCGATGTCATCAGAGCGGCGGCCAGAAGCAAGACAACTGTCAGAAGAAGGACATCTTCACCGGTCGGAGTCGGCGGCAAAGTAGCCCCGAAACTGACGGCCGATGCCATCCTGTCTAAATCCAACCGCCCTCTGTCCATCGATACGACCGAAAAAATAGTCGCCGTGGGAGCGTCCACAGGCGGCACAGAAGCTTTGAGAGTTTTTCTTGAGATGATGCCTTTGAACTCACCGGGGATTATAATCGTGCAGCATATGCCCGAACATTTTACAAAATCCTTCGCCGAAAGGCTGAACGGACTATGTAAAATTGAGGTAAAAGAAGCTGAGAACAACGACGTTGTCTATCCCGGACGGGCGCTGATCGCTCCGGGAAACAGACATCTTCTATTAAAAAGACAGGGCGCCCGATATTATGTTGAAACAAAGGACGGTCCCCTGGTCTGCCGTCATAAACCTTCCGTGGATGTCCTTTTCCGTTCGGCAGCCCGTTATTCCGGCCCCAACACGGTGGGGGTCATTATGACAGGCATGGGGGATGACGGAGCCCGTGGCATGCTTGAGATGAAAGAGGCGGGAGCCTATAACATCGCCCAGGATGAAGCAAGCTGCGTCGTATTCGGCATGCCCAACGAAGCCATAAAAAGAGGAGGGGTAGACCAGGTTCTCTCCCTTGAAAAGATAGCTGCGGAGGTTATCAGAAAAACAAATGACTGAATCCCTTAACATCAGTGCTGAGCTTAAAGATATTGTTGATTCTCTGGGAGATATATTCCTGAACATAGCGGAGAGTTATCCCCGCATGCTGAGTGATCTTGAGCAGAAGACAAAAGAACTGGAAAAAACGGAAAACCGCGGAGATGCGTGCCACAATCTTGAAGATCTTGTGAAGGATATTCAGAATGTCGTGAATAAACAGGGGGCTCTTCTGGCTCAGATGCTGGAAAAAGATGCTGGTTTTCTTAATGATATGGCCGGAGAGCTGGAGATACTCAAATCCCTGGATGCCAATATTGACGGCATTGAGGATGATTCGGCTGAACTGGAGCTTATCTCCCTCAACGCCATGGTAACGGCTCTGAAAGCCGGTAAAAACGGGGGAGCCTTCCCCTATATAACAGAAGAGCTGCAGAAAGTCTCCAAAGAGTCCGCCTATCTGAGTAAAAGGCTGAAGACGAAAGGGGGCGAGCTGAATCAGTATTTCGTAGATATCGTCGAATCCATGAATACGGATAAGGAAGTCACCACATCTGTCATACAGGGGATAGAAGAGAACTTTACCCAGCTCCTGACGATATCAAAACAGTATCAGGAAATCTCCTTCTCCGTGCTGGAATCCATCAGATCCAACGCCCGTTCCCTGAAAGAACCGGTGCATCAGATCATCTCGGAAGTCCAGAAGCATGATATCGTCCGTCAGTCCGTGGACCATATCATATTGTCTCTTGAACACGTGGACAGCGAGACTCATGAGGCCCTGGAAGAAAAATTAGAGTCTCTGAGCTATGAGAGCAGGGTATACGGATTCTGCTTTGCCATTCTTGAAGATATCCGGAATGAGCTTCAGCAGACCTACACCCTGTTTCGCAGCAAATCGGAAGAACTTGAGAAAGTTGTTGATTATCTCAAGGAAACCGGCCGGAGACTAAGCGGTCGGGGGGGGGAAGATTCCTGTCGTATCCGGATCATGGAGATTCAGGGAGATCTGTATAAAGATCTTACCGGCATCAATCAGAAACTGAAAAGGGAACTGTTTCAAAAGAAGTTGGAAGGGATATTCAGAGAGATAGACCTTCTGGATAAGACCTACAGCAGCTTTTCCCGGATCATCCACTGGATTAAAACCATAAACATTTCCAGCCGGGTAGAAGCGGCCAAGCTTCCTCATCTTGAGAATATGTCCTTTATCATTCAGAACATCAGGGAGAGAACCGATTCTATTGAAAACTCTGTCGAAGAGATCAGCCGCAGTATTCAATACTTTAAAAAAAGCTCGAGCAGACTGTTCAGCAGCTTTATGAAACATGGTTCGAGAAACAGTGAAACCGTTGAAAGTTACACGATACAGCTTCAAAACATGCTGGAGGGAGTAGAAAGCTGCAGCATTGATCTGGAGCAGAATATGTCTGAGCTTCTGGATGCAGGCGAACAGTTCAGACTTGTGTATGCTGCCAGCCGTCAGGACCTTGACAAGATGGAGGAGCTGATAGGCCATATGGACAGGATTCTGGGTGAGTTTGAAATGAAAAAAAGCAGAACTGAGCAGAGCCTGAGCACGGTGCTTGAGGAAAGTGGTCTGCAGAACTGGGAGCTCAAGGGTGAAAAGATCAGAAAACTGATTGATAAATTCACAATCTATGTCCATAAAAAGAAAGCGGATATTGATAACAGCCTTGATGTCGTTGATGAAGGGGCTGCCAGCGGTGAGATCACATTGTTCTGATCTTTCTATTGACAGCAGGCCCCGACGCAAATAGAGTGTATCTATGTTCGTTTCCATCGTTGTTGATCTGGGTAATGAGGACAGTCAAAAGATCGTACAGAATCTGCTGTTCCGTTACGGGTTTAAACAGGTTCAGAATAACACCTTTGAATCTCTGTCTATCAATGACAATAATCTTTCACGGTTGAAACTTGATATTGACCGTGCAACGGATTTTTATGATTCCATCCGCATCTACCAGTACCCCATAGAAGGCACGCTGGTCATTACCTCTTTGACGGAAAAGCGCTGGAGACGAAACGTACTGAAAGAAAAAAACAACGGAGGCAAAAATGCTCAGTGATATTTCCACAACCTTAAAATCCCTTGACGGGGAGATCCTTGATTCCTGGAGGCGACTTTGACACGGCTGATCTGAAAAGACAGGCCGTTGAACTGGAAAAGGAATCGGGAGACCCCGAATTCTGGAATGACCGCGAGAAAGCGGAAAAGAAGCTTGCTCAGCTGAAAAGGCTGAAAAACAAATTCGAACCCTGGGAAAAACTGGTCCAGGACCTGGAAGATGTGAAAGCTCTTTTTGAACTGGCCAGCGAAGAAGAGGATGAATCGGTAGAAAAAGAGATAGCCGAACAGCTTGAACAAATCTCTGAAATGTATGCCAGACTCAACTCCCTCGAGCTGCTCAGTGAAGAGACTGACGTTCTGTCGGCCTATATCACCATCCATTCCGGAGCGGGCGGGACCGAGGCCTGTGACTGGACCAGCATGCTTTACAGAATGTACAGCCGCTGGATCGAGCGTAAACAGTTCAAAATAAGCGTTATGGATACGGTTGAGGCCGAGGGCGGCATCAAGTCCATCTCATTCCAGGTGGACGGAGATTATGCTTATGGTTATCTCAAAGGAGAAGGGGGGATTCACCGTCTTGTCCGGATTTCACCCTTCGACTCCAATGCCAGACGCCACACCTCATTCGCATCGGTGTATGTTTCTCCTGTGATTGACGACAGCATCGAGGTTGATATTAAACCCGATGATATCCGCGTCGATACCTACAGAGCGTCGGGTGCGGGGGGACAGCACGTCAACAAGACCAGTTCCGCCGTCAGAATGACCCATATTGAAACGGGAATAGTCGTTCAGTGCCAGACCCAGCGGAGCCAGATCAAAAACCGGGAAACGGCTATGAAAATGCTGAAGTCCCGCCTGTATGAGTACTATAAACAGAAACAGGAGGAGGAACAGTCTGCCAATGCGGCGGAGAAGAAGGATATAGGCTGGGGCTCCCAGATCCGCTCCTACGTGTTCCACCCCTATACCATGGTCAAGGATCTGAGGACCAGACATGAAACCGGAAACATTCAGAATGTTATGGACGGTGATCTGGACCCTTTTATCGAATCCTATCTGAAGTTCCTCTGGTCGGGTAACACGGTAGAATGAGAATCCTGGTTGTCGACGACCTTCCCTTTATGCGGTCCATCATCTCTGAGATCGTAACGGAAAGCGGACACTTTGTCGTGGGAGAAGCGGGGGACGGGATTGAGTGTCTTTCCCGGTATAAGGCGCTGCTCCCCGACCTGGTTCTTATGGATATTATCATGCCCCGGATGAATGGAGTGGAGGCCCTGAAAAGCCTTAAAAGATCCTATCCCTCCTCCCGGGTCATCATGTGTTCCTCCCTGAGTGACCAGGAAAAGATTATTCAGGCCATAAGACTCGGCGCTTCCGACTATATTGTCAAACCATTTCAGAGAAAACGGCTGGTTTCTGCCATCAACAGAGCCTGCAGTGTACATGAATAGACAGAAAATATGTCTGATTCTCCTTCTTTCAACCATGGGGACGATGTTTGTTTCCGGACAGGAGAAGGAATCCCTTGATTTTGAAAAAGAGAGCTGGACCATCGGTATCAGCGGACTTTCGGATAAAGGGATTTCTAAAGACTCATCCTACCTTTTAAGCTCTCTTCCTCTCCTGCTTGTCAATGAACTTTCTGATATCAGTTCTCACGAACTAAGCGAACTTGAGAAACTCCGCTTTTCCGAGTCCTGTCTCAAAGAGAAGCTTCAGGATCTCCAGGAAGAGAAAACCGCTCTTCACAGTAAAAGAGACGAACTTCTTTTCTCCGGAGAGGATCGCAGAACCAGAGAGAAGGAGTACCGGGAGCTGAGTGAACAGATAGAGGAGAAGGGGAAGGAGATCTCTCTTTTCAGGCAGAGAGCTTCCGATGAGGTTCAAATGAAAGACAGCCTTCCCGTCGAATTCAGGCCTCTGAATGCCGAAGAGAGTGTTCTGGATCATCCCAGGATCAGGGCATCGGGCTATATGGAAAGGGAAGATCTGGATTTTTTTATCACCGGCAGTCTTGAAGAGATTGATAACCTTTATTTTATCAGTCTCAAGGCCTTCGGCCGGAACGATGAAAAGCCGCAGCTCTCCGTCGAAAGACTGGCAGGAAAAGACGAGCTGGAGGAGGTGATGAGGGAAGCGGGACTGGAGCTCCGTTCTCTCATTCTCGGCAGACCCTGGTCCCAGCTCATTATTGAAACCCTTCCCGACAGTGCTGTCATCAGTATCAACGGCCGGACCGTCGGGGTCGGTTCCGCCAGGCTGAAAAGTCTGGACCCTGGTTTTGCGACTCTCACAGTATCCGAGAACGGTTATATCTCAGACAGCCGTCAGATATACCTGGCTCCCGAGGGATCGCAGAACCTGGAAGTGACTCTGAAAAAGGGAGAAGAGAACGGACTCTATCTTGTTTCCGAGCCACCGGGAGCGGATGTGTATTTTGGAGCGCTGTGGGTAGGTAGAACCCCTCTTTTTACAGAGCTGCCGGAAGAACGGGTACAGATAAAAATGAGCAAAGAGGCGTATATGCCGTTCTTTCTCTCATCCGATAAGATCAGCACAGAGACTCTTACCGTAGAGCTGGGGACGGATCTTTATGAGAAGGAGCTTGAACTCAAGGATGCCAAAAGTGCATTCTATCGCTCCCTGGGATGGTTCAGTCTCTCCGTGGGATTTCCAGTCGTAATGGCCGGCATTTACCAAAACCTTGACAATCGTTATATTAATTACGCCAATGCCTACAGTTCGACGGGAAGCTCCGACTACTATGACAAAGCGTTGGATTATAAACATCAGGCGGATGCGGCCTATCTCGCCTATTGGGGGGGGATAGCCCTCAGCGGGAGCCTGCTTGTGAACGTCTTCTTCAAACTGTGGAACTATATTAAGGCAGCTGAAGAATCAACAGAGGATTAAAATGTTCTGGAATAAGAAAAAAAACAAAGTAAAAGACAAAAAGAAAAATAATCTCGGCCGTATGATATCCGATCTTTTCAGCCGGTCCGACAGTCTTGAGGATTTTTATGAAGAGCTCGAAGAGATGCTTATCACTGGAGATATGGGCGGCTCGGTGACCATGGAGATTGTCGATGAACTTCGTGAAAAGGTCAGAAGGGACAAGATCAAGGATAAGGAGACCGTTCTTTCCGAGCTGAGAGCCATTCTGGCTGAAAACCTGAGAACCATAGAGCTCATCCCTGCAAAAGGGACGCTCAACATATTTCTTGTTCTTGGTGTCAACGGCGTGGGTAAAACAACGACCATCGCTAAAATGGCCCGCTACTTTGAAAAAAAGGGCTGCGGCAAGATAGCGTTCGCCGCAGGAGACACCTTCCGTGCGGCAGCCATTGAACAGTTGAAGATTCAGGGAGAAAGAACGGGAAACCGTGTTATTGCGCAGAATCACGGTTCGGATCCCGGGGCGGTAATCTTTGACAGCATAGCGTCCGGCAAGAGCCAGGGAGAGGAACTGATCCTTGCCGATACCGCTGGACGGATGCACAATAAGTCGAACCTGATCAAAGAGCTTCAGAAGATTGACAAGATCGTCAACTCCAACCTGCCTGAAGACGGAAAGTACAAAAAGATCCTGGTCCTTGATGCGACAACCGGACAGAACGGTCTGCAGCAGGCCGAGGTCTTTCATGATGCCGTGTCGCTGGACTGCGTTGTTCTGACGAAATATGACGCCACCGCTAGGGGCGGTCTGGTCGTTGCCATAAGCAGAAAACTGGGCATTCCGATTGCCTTTGTCGGCCACGGAGAAGGACTGGATGATCTGTCCGTCTTCAATCCCGAAGACTATCTGGATGATCTGCTTACTCTGAACTGATGCTTATTATCCTTTTCCTTCTGATCCTGTCTCCTCTTTCTGCAGGAGACCTTTACGATTCTGACGGACTGGGTCGGAAGGGAGAACCCGTGGAAGAGATCAGTGACAGGCTCTGGGTTATCGAAGACCGGGGGGATGAGAGGATCCTGTACAAAGAGGGAGAGCTCTATAAACGCTGGAAATATTCAACCCTTCAGGAGAATGGAAGATCCTTATATCGGGAAGAGTACTATTTCGGCACAGAGCTGCGCACCGTAAGCATCAGTGATGCGGGGGGCAGGCTGATCAGGGAGAGCCTTTATGATTCGGAGGGAGAGTTTATGGTTGAAAACCGTTTCTCCTATGAAGGGAACAGAGTCCTGTCCATAAGCCAGTTCGACCGGCAGGGAGAAAAGCTGAAGGAGCAGAGCTTCAGCTACAGGGCCGACGGCTCCCTTAAAAGTCTCAAAGCCGGGGAGCATGAAAGGACAGACTGGCGTGCAGCCAGTTTCAGTGAAAGTTTTCTGGATGCATTCTATCTTGAAGAAGGACGAAAATCCCTGGTCTCGGCTTATGAAGAGGGCCGGTTGAAGTACCGCCGGGAGCATCAGGATGACACTCTCATAAGACAGAGTGAGTACCTTTATACTGGCGATGGCTCCCTGGAAAAAGAGATAATCCATGACTTCTCCGATGAGAGCCGTACAATCCGTTACTTTGATAAAAACGGCAATATGGTGGTACAGAATTTTTATAGGAACGACACTCTGATCAGGACCGAGTCAAACACCTACAGCAACGGTCTGTTAAAAGTCCGGAGAGAGCAGACAGAAGAGAGTCGCATGCGCCTGGAGTATGAATACAGGGACGGGGAGAGTGATCCCTATATCACAAGACAGTATATCAACGGGTCCCTGGTAAAAGAGAGCGAAACCCTTGACGAGGGCATTAAAGAGACTCTGTACAGAAGGGGTGAAGCGGTTCTTTCCCGAATTCTGGAGGATGAAGGGTGAAAGGCCGTTGGATTTCCTATATTGCAGGCCGTTATCTTCTGACTCATAACGGTAAAAAAGGTCATCTGGGCAACATTCTGGCCTTTCTCGGACTGACCATAGGCATTATGACTCTGATCACCGTAATGACGGTGATGAACGGGTTTCAACAGAGTTTTATCAGCAGTATCAATGAGGTGTATTCCTATCATATAAGAATTGAAGACCTGCCTTCCGAGGAACGTCTCCTGCAGCGCCCCCGGGATGTAACAGCCGCCGTACGCTTTCGTGATGCTCAGGGTATTTTGAGCACAGACAATTCCCTGAGTACGGGAGTTTCCTTCCGGGAGCTTGATTTTTACGCCGCCGTGACGGACAAGGGTTTTACTGACAATATGCAGCTTCGGGACGGCCGCTTTCCTGAAAACAGAGATGAAATCATCCTTGGACAGGATCTGGCCCGTTTTCTGGCGGTACTGCCCGGTGACAGAGTGAGTTTCTCAAACCTGAACCGTAAAAGCGGAAGCTTCAGCAGCACACAGTACAGAGTAAGCGGTATCTTCTCAACAGGATTCTACGAATATGACAGAAACATGGTCTTCAGCTTTCTCGATGACGATCCGGAAGCCGGGATAACCATGGGTATCAAGCTCAGGAATCATTTTCATGACAGAAGCGCTCTGGCCTCGCTGAGCAACTCCTATCCGGATTACAAGGTACAGTCCTGGCGTGTATACAACAGCGCGTTTTTCAACGCCCTTAAGATAGAGAAGATTTTTATGTTCCTTATTGTGGCCCTGATTTTCATCGTCGTAGCCGTCAATGTTTATCACTCCATGAAACGGAACGTCAAAGAGAGACTGACGGAACTGGCCCTGCTGAAATCACTGGGAGCCTGTTCCGCGGATCTGAGGAGGCTCTATCTACAGCAGGGGCTTTTTCTCGGTCTCTGCAGTTCACTCTGCGGCACAGCGCTGGGCATGATTCTCTCTTTGAATGTCAATGAAATTCTTGCTTTTGTGCTGGCCCTGAGAAACGGTTTTCAAAACCTGCTCAGTCAACTGCCATTTTATGAGTCCGGGGGATCTCTTCCCTTCTATTTTTCACATATACCTGTCAGGATCATCGGCAGGGATATTATTATCATCAATCTTTGTTCCCTCATATCGGTTTATACAGCCGCCGCTTCTGCGGTGAGAGGGGCGGACAGAGTTCTTCCTGCGGAGATTTTCAGAAATGAGTAGTGACAATCTTATCGAGATAAAGAATCTGACTAAGACCTACGCTTCGGGCGATGACACGCTCCTTATCCTTGACGACATAGACTTTTCTCTTGAAAAGAAGCGTTTTATGTCCCTCAGCGGAGAAAGCGGCTCCGGAAAAAGCACCTTTCTGAACATCATCGGAGCCCTCGACAAGGGCGATTCGGGTCAGGTTATCAGCTGCGGTCTAGATCTGGGACGTGCAGGGGAGAGGGAAATGGCCCGCTACCGGAACAGAGAAACGGGTTTTATCTTTCAGTTTCACTATCTCCTCAAAGACTTTACGGCTCTTGAAAATGTGATGATGCCGGGACGTATACTGAACCGTCCTGTGGACGAGCTGAAAACCGAAGCTGAAGCTCTTCTAAAAGCCGTCGGACTCGACCGCAGGGCGGAACACTATCCGGGACAGCTTTCAGGAGGGGAGAGGCAGAGAGTCGCCCTGGCCCGCGCCATGATCAACTCGCCCGCCCTGATTCTGGCTGACGAGCCCACAGGGTCTCTGGACGAGAAAAACTCCCGTGTAATTGAAGAGCTGCTTTTCTCTATCTGCCGGGACAGGGACGTCTCCCTGATTCTGGTTACCCATGACCGCCGGCTTGCTCTTCTGGCGGAAGAGTGCTACACACTCCATGCGGGCAAGCTGGAGAAGCCATGAAGAGCCTCTCCGCCGATCTTATCCTGCGGCTCTTTCACAGAAGAGCCAGAACGTCATCCCGGCCCGTACTGGGAGCTGTGGCAGGCATCGCCCTGAGCATGATCCCCCTTATTGTCGTTCTTTTTCTTTCGGATTCCATGATCCGGGGCATAACCGACCGCTATATAGAGACAGGATCCTACCATCTGCAGCTCAGAACATACCGTGACCGTAATGAAGCGGAATGGCGCGATACGGCAAAGAAGGCGGAATCGGTCAATGGAATTTCACTGGCGACTCTGGAACACAGCGGCATGGGTCTTGCCTATGCGGGGGAACAGCAAAGTGCCGTTTCCCTCAGAGCCGTAGACCCCTCTGTATTCGACAGGGATTCCGGATTCAGCTCTTTTATAACCATGCTGGACGGCCGATTCTCTCTGACTGATGAAACAAGCGCCGTCCTGGGCAGGGAAACGGCGGAACGCCTTGGACTGACCGTGGGAGACAGCTTCCGGATCATGACCGGCAAGACCCTGTCCTCAGGCAAATACATACCCAGGATCAGCCGTTTCCGTGTCAACGGAATCTTTACCACAGGCTACCAGGATCTGGACAAGCTCTGGGTATTTATTCCCCTCGAGCGGGGATGGAAAATCATGAAAGACAGTGAGTCCGCAACCAGAATCATGCTCAAAACCTCCGATCCCTACGGGAATCTCTCTTCCCAGATCAATGGACTGCGCTCAGTCCTCGGGGACAGCCGCTGGGGAATCTATACCTGGCTCTCCCTGAACCGCTCCCAACAGAGCAATTACAGAACAACCAAATCCCTTCTTATCCTGATTATGGTCATGATCGTCCTCGTGGCCGTCATGAATATTTCATCATCCATGGTCATGCTGGTAATGGACAACGAACAGGAGATCGGTATCATGAAAAGTCTCGGGATGGAGAACTCCCTGCTGAGTCGCCAGTATATCATCACTTCCGCCCTGGCCGGAGGTACGGGAAGCCTGATCGGGATAGCCGCAGGAACGCTCATCTCTGTACGCTTCAATGATCTGATAAAAGGAGGCGAGTGGCTTATCAACCTTGTCTTGTCCCTGTTCTATACCCTTTCCGGACGTGTTAATCCGGGTCCGGTTTCACTTCTCAACAGAGAGTACTATCTGGAAAACTTCGATGTTTCCCCCGAACCGGTCGTCCTTGCGGTGATCTTTATCTCAACAGTCATTCTCTCTATGATGGCAGCGCTGATTCCTGTAAAGCATATAGGAAGAATCAGCCCCCTGGATATCCTCCGCAAACACTGAGTTTTATTAAAAAAGCCGGAGATCCCTGTATTTTTAATGTTTTGAAAACTCTGTCCCCGTCGATGATAATTATATAGAATAGAAATACTGGAACGATATCATAACGAGGATTAGACATTGAAAGGATTA
The DNA here is from genome assembly GCA_963556075.3 of Oceanispirochaeta sp. Taxonomy (GTDB): domain Bacteria; phylum Spirochaetota; class Spirochaetia; order DSM-2461; family DSM-2461; genus Oceanispirochaeta. The sequence continues at coordinate 3,957,613 of CAUVYB020000002.1, forward strand.
AGCCGGGAAGCCCAACGCATACTGTCCATACTCTCACAAGAGGAAGCACGTCGACTCAAATCGGATAAACTTCTGCCGGAACATGTACTCCTGTCGGTATTAAAAGATCAGGACGGAAGCGGATATCATCTGCTCAAAAGGCTGGGAGTCAATATTCAGGAGATGTCCGAAGAGATTGAAAAATCGGTTCCATCTCAGACCCTGCCCGGATACACAGGATCTGAAGTTCCCCCCTCGGGGCGTCTGAAATTTTTGCTTGAAAGCGCGGCCAACGAAGCGACGGCGCTGCATCATGAGTTTATAGGAACCGAACATTTTGTCATTGCCGCCGCAGGTGAGCCGGGCAGTGCATCGGCTCTCTATCTGTCGGCATACAACGTAACCACAGAGATACTCAGATCGGTTCTCTACGATATTAACAGAAAGAAGCAGAACAGTATCAATCATGAGAAAGGAGCTCCCATACGCCCCCGGCTGGGTATGAACAAGGAGACAGGAGGGCTTCTCAAGGAGTTTTCCAGAGATCTCACCGAAATGGCAGAAAAAAATCTTCTGGATCCCGTCATAGGGAGAGAGCGTGAGATCAACCGGGTACTGAGAATACTGGCCAGACGAACCAAAAACAATCCCGTTCTTATCGGAGAACCGGGCGTGGGCAAGACAGCCGTTGTCGAAGGTCTTGCCAGCCGCATTCAGAACGGCGAAGCTCCGGACTTTTTCAGCGGCAAGAGGGTCATCAGCCTCGACCTGGCGTCCATTGTGGCGGGCACCAAATACCGTGGAGAGTTTGAAGAGAGGCTTAAAAAGATCCTCAAGGAGATTGAGCAGAGCGGCAATATTATCCTCTTCATTGATGAACTCCATACCATCATCGGGGCAGGGGGAGCAGAGGGGGCCATAGACGCCTCCAACATGCTGAAACCCGCCCTTTCCCGGGGAGAGCTTCAGTGTATAGGCGCAACCACACTGAATGAATATAAGAAGCATATCGAGAAGGATCCGGCCCTGGAACGCCGTTTCCAGAGCATACTGATCAACGAACCCTCTCTGGATGAAACATTCACCATTCTCAAGGGGATTCAGCAGCGCTATGAGGATCATCACAATGTCAGCTACAGTGACGATGCCATCCATGCATCCGTAGAGCTGTCGGCCCGTTATATCTCGGATCGCTGCCTCCCGGACAAGGCTATAGACCTTCTGGACGAAGCAGGAGCGGGAAAAAGGATGAGCAACGCCGTACAGCCTGTCGAGATCTCGGATCTTGAGACCCGCATTGCCGAACTGACAGCGGAAAAGATCTCCTTTGTCAATGCACAGAACTATGAAAAGGCCGCCTCTGTACGCGACAATGTCCGAAGCCTCAGAAGTGAGATAGAAAAGATGAAGCTGGAGTGGAAGCGGACTCTCAGGGAGGAGGAAAACATCATATCCCGTGAGGATATTCAGAATGTGGTCTCCGAAAATACGGGGATTCCTATACAGAAACTGATCCGCAGCGAATCGGACCGGCTTATGGATATAGAAAAGGAACTGCATAAAAGGGTTATCGGGCAGGAAGAGGCCATAAATATCGTTGCCAGCGCCATTAGACGCTCCCGTACGGGCCTGAACTCCCCTGACAGACCTATTGGCTCCTTTATCTTCCTGGGGCCCACAGGGGTGGGAAAAACGCTTCTGGCCAAAACCCTGGCGGCCTTTCTCTTTGGAGATGAAGAGTCCCTTATCCGTATTGACATGTCCGACTTTATGGAGAAGCACAATGTCTCCCGCCTGGTAGGCTCTCCTCCCGGCTATGTGGGCTATGAAGAGGGCGGTCTCCTGACGGAGAAGATCCGGCGCCAGCCATACAGCGTCATACTTCTGGACGAAATTGAGAAAGCCCATCTTGATGTATTCAACCTTCTGCTCCAGGTCCTGGAGGAGGGGGAGTTGCAGGACAACCTGGGCCACAGAATCTCATTTAAAAACAGTGTGGTCATCATGACGTCCAACGTGGGAGCCCGTGAGATGGCGAAAGTCTCACCCGGATTCCAGCCCTCAAATTCTGCGGGTGGAAATGATTCAACAGCCATGAACGAGCTCAAGCGGATCTTCAGACCCGAGTTTCTCAACAGAGTGGATGAAATCTGCATGTTCGGAACCCTCGAGACTGACGAAGTGATGAAGATCCTGGACCTCACCCTTGCGGAAGTGACCGGAAGGCTGTACAAACAGGATATAGTGCTTGATGTATCTGCCAAGGTGAAAGACCATCTGATAGAGCAGTGGTACGACAGCACCTACGGAGCCCGACCGCTTCGAAGAGGAGTCCAGAAGGAGATAGAAGATCCCCTCTCCCTCGGAATCTTGAGCGGCAAGTTCGCTCCGGGAAGCCGTATCTATGCCGAGTTGAGAAATAATAAGATCCGCTTCAGAAAGAAAAAGCAAAAAATAATCGAGAATAAAAGTGAGTAAGACATTGAAACGCCCTATACTGACCCTGCTTATCCTGTTATCCACTCTCCCGCCCTTGAGCGCCCAGACGGCATCTCAGCTTTTCAAAGAGGGACGGGACGCCTTCTCGGACAAGCTATTCTCCCGCTCCATCGAAAGCTTCAGGGAGTTTATCAAATCCTATCCTTCCGACCCCAGGGTGGACCAGGCGGATTATATGATAGGAGTATCCCTTTTCTATCTTAAAAAGTTCAACCAGACCATCAGCCATTTCAATCGTTATGAAAGGGATTATCCCGGCTCCGCATACCTGAGACGAATTCACTACTGGAAAGGTTTAAGCTATTACGGTCAGGAGAACTACCGATCGGCCATCGGCGAACTGCGTCAGCAGGCGGAGATCAAAGAGGAGCTCTACTTCAGACAGAAAAGCCTGCAGCTTCTGGGATACTCCTATGAGAAGACTCAGGAATACACCCTGGCCGCCGACTCCTATAAGCTGCTGTTTGACTCCTCCCCGGGAGAGAACCTGGCTGCCCTGGCTCTGGAGCGTCAGGGTTATCTCGCCATGGAAGGCGGGGAGTACCAAAAGGCTCTGGACTTCTTCGACAAGGTTTCGGTTGAGTACAGTCATGTTCCCCAGGTTCTCAGGGAGATCCCCTTTTATCAGGGTGAGTGCTACTACGCCCTGAAAGATTATAATGCCAGCCTCAGGAAATTTGAAACCTTTCTCTCCCTCTACAGCAGTTCCGAAAACAGGGAGATGGCTGTGTTCCGGCTAGGGACTCTTCATGCCCTTCTGAAAAATCAGGATGACGCCAAGGAGTATATGAGCCTTCTTACCAATGATTATCCTGACAGCGAGTACATCATGCAGGCCCATATCATCCTGGCCGAAAGCTATATGGCCGACGGTAATATGACGGCCGCCCGGGATTCACTGGAGCGTCTTCTGGAAAACGAGAAGGATCCTGTTGAGATTCAGAAGCTTCAGTTCAATATGGCCAGAAGCTGGGAAGAGGAGCCCGACGAAGCCCTCAAATGGTATCTTTCCGCTTCCAGAGGACTGGATCCCGATATTTCGGGTGAAAGTCTATACAGAGCCGGTATCATCTATGAGAACAAAAATCAGAGCGACCGAACGGTTCTTCTTTTCGAAAAGCTCTTCAATCAGTACAAACAGAGTGAGTACCGCGAGGAGACGGGGAATTGGATTGTCCTCTACTATGAGAACAACAGCCAGGACCTTGCTCTCAAGAACCATCTGGACAGAATGCTGGGCGAGTATCCGGAGAGCGAGAAACGGACGGTTTATCTCTATATGAGAGGAAATATTTCCTATCGTGAAGGGAAGTATAACGAAGCTCTCCGTTATTATCAGAATATTCTGAATGTGGAAACCGAGGATCAGTTGATTCTGGATGAAACCCGCTACAGAATCGGTTATATCTATACTCTGAGAAAAGAGTACTACAGGGCCACAGACTACTTCCAGGCCGTCCTGAAAGGAGATGACAGAGGAGAGGCTTACTACCGTTCCCTTCTTTCTCTGGGAATATGCTATCTCAATGTCAAGGAGAACGATAAGGCGGAAGCCAGATTCCTTGATGTTCTGAAAGGAGAGTCCGCCTGGTCCGAAGACGCCCGCTTCTATCTCGGAAAGATTCAGATGGACAAGGGGAATTATGAACAGGCGGCGAAATACTACAAAACCGCTTATGAAAGCTCCGAAAATCTTGAAAGAAAGATACAGTCCCTCTATCAACTGGGATGGAGCTATATGAGACTGGCCTCCTTTGACAAGGCGGCTCACACGTTTGATACTCTCTGGAATCTGGACCAGAGCCACAACCTGTCCGCAGACAGTCTCTATCGCGCCGGTACGGCCCTCAGCTATCTGGAAGAATGGGAAGAGTCCCTTGTTCGCTACAGAAAGGCTCTTGAAATCATCGAGTACTTCAGCCTCCGTGAAGAACTGCTCTACCAGACGGCCTGGTCCTACTTTATGCTTATGAAAATTGAGGATGCGGTCAGTTATCTAGCAGAACTGGAAAAAGAGTTTCCGGGCAGCCCCCTCCCGGCTGACGGTCTTTTCAGGGCGGCGGAGAGTTTTACGGAAAGGGGAGAGATCGATGCCTCTATCAGAACCTACAGAATACTCTATGAGAACTACAACAGCAGTCCTCTGGCTGAGACCTCTCTCTACCGTGCCCTCAGCCTCAGCAGCGACAGAAGGGAAAAATTGAATCTCATCAATGAGTTCATGAGCCGCTACACAGGCAGCGAACGGGCACTTCAGGCAGCCGGACAGCTTGCGGCCATCCTGGAAGAGGGGAATACCGACGAACAGGAGAGGATTCTCATTGATGAAATCCTCCGTCTCAATCTGCAGAACAGTGAAAGAACCGTTATACTGCTGGCGCAGTACTATACCGAACTGGACCAGGGTGAAACACTGGAGAAGTTGAACCAGCTTTCCGGAACGTCCGGTATCCGGCCCCGAGAAGTGACCAAGATACAGCTCTATAAGGGGATCAGCCACTACAATGCGGGGAATCCGGAAGATGCGGCCCAGTTCTTCGACAAGGTTATGGACGGTGATTTTGCCGCCTATGGTGCGGAGGCCCTTTTCTATACGGCCTCCATGCTGGAAGACGGAGGGGATGCGAAGTCCGCAGCGGACGAGTTTCTGAGAATTCAGTACCGCTATCCCGGACAGAAATCCTGGGTTGAAAAGGCCCTCTACCGGGCCGTTCTTGCCTACAGGATGAGCGGGAATATGGAAAGCGCCCGCAGAACCACAGAGATGCTGTCTCAGGAGTATCCCGAATCGGAGTACCTGAAAATGATCTCCCGGGAGGAGGCGAGCAGCAGCCGGACGGAGGCCTCCACTGACGCTGAAGGCTCCGATCTGGAAGAGTTGTCTCCTCCAGATGAGATACTCCCCATGATTGAGGAGTAGAGCAGGATCACAGGGGCGGTCAAAAGGACCGCCCTATTTTTATGAGCTATTCTTTACAATCCATTCATACTCCGTTTACACCTTTTCTTTTTTTCGACTGTATCTTTTTGTAATGAATGTACTGATAGCCGATGGCGAAGACAGGATGCGAAATCTTATGGGCGTATTTCTGAGGAACGAGGGATATACGGTCTTTGAAGCCGAAAACGGCCGGGAAACACTGGAGATGTACTCAACTCAGGAACTGGATCTGATCCTGCTGGATGTTATGATGTCAGAGCTGGACAGCTGGTCCCTGTGCCGCAAGATAAAGGCGGAATCTGATGTTGCCGTTTTTATGATGAATGCCAGCTGTGACAATGCCGATGAGGTGTTCGGATTTAAACTCGGAGTGGATGACTATATCAGAAAGCCCTTCAGCCCCAGGGTTCTGATGGCTCGGATCGCTTCTCTGAAACGGAAACTGAACAGAGCCCGAAGTATCTGGGAACCCTACGGAGTCCTTGAGCTGAACAGGGCCGGCCACTCCATTCGACTGAATTCACAAAGTCTGGACCTGTCTCCAAAGGAGTATGAGCTTCTCCGCTATCTTATGGAACACAAGTCCCAGGCCCTCAGCCGTGACCAGATTCTGAATTCGGTATGGGATTTTAACTACTACAACGGAACACGAACCGTGGACACCCATGTAAAAAAACTCAGAATAAAGCTGCAGGATTACTCCTTTTATATTCAGACAGTCAGGAACTACGGCTACCGTTTTGAGATTGATGAGCCCTGACGGGCCCGGCACTGAGGAAAAAGCAGAACCAAAAAGGCGGCACTCCTAAAATGAGTATTTCAACTGACAATCCGCCTTGAAAGAGCTGCTCTCAAGATTCAGCATCTCATCATCATGGTTAAGCTCATAGACGGCGTTAAAAGAGTTGCCGGGTACCAGATAGGCCAGGGAGAGGGCAAACTCCAGATTGTCACTGAACTCAATTCTGTTATGAATATCCGCCTCCCAGGCTATAAGGCTGTAGAAGTAGCCTCCCTCGAAAAGATCTCCCGTATTGGCTCCGCCTATGACAATCACTGATTCCAGATCCAGATCAATCAAAGAGCCGAAGTCATAGCTGAAGCCGAACTCGTAGACAAAAAGGCCTGGATCATAAAAACTGATCTCACCGTCATTCAGATTATCTTCCACAATGCTGAGACACTCGTTATCGTAGTAAGCCATGCTGTCGTAGGGGCTTCCTCCGAACAGCAGACCCAGGTCTGTTTCAAGATTCCCTTCGCCGTCCAGGGTCTGAAACTGGCCCGTTGAGTCCAGATAACCGTCGCAGCCACTTGTCAGATTGAAGCGAGTAAAGAAGCTTTTGCTTTTATCCGTCCTGTATTTCAGTTCCAGATGGCTGAAATAGGCCGAAAGAGGAATCAGATAGCTCTCCACTTCTCCGAAGTTGTATGTATATCCGGCCTCCACCTTCAACTTGTTGAATTTCTTTTTCCCTTCAACGCCGATCCACCAGGAGTTGAAAAGAAAGTCCTGCGTTGCCCCGTGATAGTACATTGTCCAGAGATCCAGATCCAGAAGATGGTCCTGTTCCAGTCCCATAAATAGAAGATGATCCATATACTCTCCGGGCTGCGGACTTTCATTGGACCCGTCGGTCAGATCCTCGGCGGAATAGAAGGCCCTGGCCGTCACAATATCGAAAAAGTCATACTTGACCTGGATGCCCAGTTCATCGCTGTCATAGACATAGGACCCCGGCGTATTCAGGTCGATAATTCCGACCTTCAACTTCAGACGGGAGCCCTTGAACCCCAGATAGAGCTCCTTCATCTCCAGATTCGTAAAATCTCCGAGCTCGAGGCTGTCATCACTCAGTTCCAAATCCCCCAGCTGCAGAAGGGTTCTGAAGTAAAATGGGGAGTCCCCGCTGACATTCATCTTCAGCCGGCCTCTCATATCAAGGGCCCCTTCGCTGTCGGATGTACCGTAGTCCAAATCGGGATTGCTTAGCCAGGCCATGCGGGATCTGAGATCTCCGCCCAGATCTATATTCAGCGGTCCCAGGCGGTAGCTGCCGCTCTCATCAGATGAGGCGCTCTTCTTCGATTCCGCAAATACAGGGATCGTAATAGAAAGAATGACAATCAGAACAATAATTCTTTTCATCCTTCACCCCATATAGACGGTCAGTTTTGCCGTGTCCCTGAGAAAATCGATCTTATTCACCTTAATGCTGCTGATGCTGTATCCGGTTCTCTCTTCCAGCACCCTGATCAGTTCTTCCCGTCTGTCCTCATGGATAAGCTCGATCTGCTCAAACAGAATTTCTTTTGACGGTTTGTAGTTCATAAGCCACTTCCTTTCCAGAAGAAACACCGTCAGAAGTATCACTCCGTTGGCAAAGAGGACCTCCCAGTAGTTCAGATTCAGGGTTACCGTAGAATTGATTGTCGCCATGATGATGGCGGTGAACATAAAGGTCATCTCTTTTATGGGAATGGCTTCGGTTCTGTATCGAAGAATGGAGAAAATGGCGAACAGGCCGAAGGCAAAACCGGTTTCCAGATTGATTCTGCTCAGGAAACTGGACACAAAGAAGATAAGAATATTGAAGACAATGAAGTTGAACAGATACTGACTGTTTTTATTAACCCTGTAGTAGGTTCCCATAAGAAGCGACATAAAGAGCAGGTTGATGACAAAACGTATCATCAGGATATGAAGCTCGGGAGTATTGTGAGGGGCAAAAAGTAGTTGAATAAAGTGCATATGTTAGTTCCTTGTTATTATGGTTTTCTTAAACAGCCGGAGCTCCGGTCAGCCCCGTAGAAGGAGACGGTTCTGACGGTTCAGGCTTTTCATGATTTCCCGTTTCTTGATCTTCATCAGATTTGTTTTTACACCCCGTCCGAGTTCCGAGATCCCCAGACAGTACTTGCTGAAGGAGAGCTTTTTTATACCGAGATCGGAAAGAACCGAGGCGATGACAGAGGAGTCCGGCTTCCCTGCTGTTTTAATCTCGATGATCGCCATCTGCCCGTACCGAGTCGCCCTGTCCGGAACCGAACAGTTAAGATCTATATCTATGGTGATCCTTTCGCATCGGGCCTTGTTCACAAGCATAATCCGTCTGTAGCAAATGATAAGCTTCTCCTCCAGATCATGGAGGGAAGGGGGAAGATTCTCGGCCAGGAAGAGTCTGTTTTCACTTAAACCTCCATCCCGTTCCCCTATGGCAATCCTTTTTTTCATCGTCCGTTTCTTGTTGTTTTTGAACTTCAGCTCAAGGAACTCGGTGCCGCTTAGCTCATAGCGGCGTCGCCTGACCTTTTAACGGTTCAGTTTTCCATTCTGATGACTGGTATACAGTCTGTAGTCTCTGGTATCAAAGTAAACAGATCTGTAGGGCATGATATGCTGTCGTTCCATCTCAAGGATATGATAATCGTTCACTATCCTTTTAAGAATCAGGGGAAGTACTCTTCTGTGAACCGTATATTTGACCTCTCTTCTATTCATCAGTCTGACAGCGCCCATATCACTGAGACCGATAGTTGTAAATCCTTTGCAGAGACTCTTCAATTCATCCATGCTCCGGCTCCTGTCATTCATTGACATAGCTTTTGGCACGACTGATCCTGGTTTCCACCTGATCCTCCAGGGCCTGAACAGCCGCACTGTAGTCACTGCTGTTATAGTCCTCATCCAGCCAGCTGTAGCCATCCGTCTCGGCCAGGACAAACTCTTCCACAAGATTTGAGTAGCTTGCAATCCAGGCATCGAATACGGATTCGCTCAATGGACATCCATTTTCAATAAAGTATGCGCTTACTTGCTTTTTATACTGATCTCTGTAGTCTGATTGTCCCAGAATATTATCAAGAAGAGGCCATCCTTCGAATTTGTCATCTGAATAGTCACTCTCCACATCAATGCTTTGACACAGGCTGCTGGAAGTAAAGGATTCGTTCATATCCCAGGGGAACCAGCTGAAGCGCCCGGAGTCGCCTGGATCCGCATAGAGGTAGAAGTTATGAGCCTTCTCACCGTAGACATCCCAGTTCTGTATTGTGTTGTTGACAGCCAGGTATTCGAGGTACTTGTTCACATCGAAAAGCTCTTCAATGGAAGACTGCCACTCTGTATTGTTGTGACTCAGATCTCCGTCCGATCTCTCGTCATCCTCTATGGCATAGATGAATGCCTTGATATCGCTCCAGTCACCCTCATCCTCGTTATTGGCCTTGCCGTAGCAGGACTTACTGTAGCCGTCCTCGTCGAGAGTGGAGTTTTCTTCGTCATCCGGTTTGTAGAGATTACCGCTGCTGGTGCCGAACTGCTCGTTCAGCATCTGGTCGGAGGGGTCTTCTATCATTGAATAAAGTCCCCAGTAGACAGCACCGTTTCCATCGTTTGCATCGATATAGACCCGGCAGAAACTGACTCGGGCGGCTTCGATGCCGGCGGCGAGGAATGTTTCTGAAGCAAGGACATCCCTGATCAGGGTATCGTCATCCTTGCCGTTGCTGAAGGTCATCTTCCGAAAACCCCAGAATCTCTGTCCCTCAATGACCTCCCAGACATCATCGAAATAATCGAAGTTCAGTCGAAAGGGGAGCTTATGATTCCCACTCTGCCAGGAATCACGGAGTGATGAGTTCCCCTTATAGCGCATGGCCACATACCACCAGCTCTGACCGTTAAACTCCAGGGTGACAGGGACAAAGATCGGATCATCTTCGGCAATAAAGTCATCCCCGTCAGAACCGAAGGAGCCGAAAAGTGACTCCATGTTTTCTTCCATCTGCTTATAGTATTCGTTGTCAATGGTGATATCTATGCGGTGGACCGTTGTAGCGTTGCATTCAAAGAGCTGTTCGTAGTCGGCTTCGGCACCTTCACCGTGACTGGCGAAGGTCCAGCCTTCCCAGTCTTCGATGCTCTCCTCATAGCTGAGTTCTCCGAAATCATCTGCCGTTTGGGAGAGAAAGTTACTGCAGGAGTATAGAAGGGAAAAGCTTGTAAGGTACAGAAGATATTTACAAGGCATGTAAAAAACGGATTTCAACATGCCTGAACTTTACAACCCTCTATTGACCGGCAGATGTCCCTTGTGTGACCGTTTTGAAAACAATAAGCCTCTAATACTTGAAGGTACTGTTTCCGATAAACTCACGGAGAATCGAATCACCGGGAATGAGGTTGGGCGGGATGGAAGAAAAGTTTCTGATAAAGCGTATCAGTCTCTGTGCTTCGGCATACTCCTCTTCATCCGGGCTGATTCCCCTTAATAGGGGCTCTGCATACAGTCGCAGGACGCACAGTTCGTAATCCAGAGCCGAATTGAAGGCGGCATCCGCCTGATCCTGATTGGGAAAGATATTCCTGGATTCACCCCGCCGGACCGACGGCCAGATTCTGAGCGTATTGATAGCATCGTAGTGCCTGAACTGCTTATCCCGTACAATTCGTCTGATGAGCCGGTTGTCTGTGGTGGGGATCCTGGTATGATCATCCAGATTCATCTGAGTCAGAGCCGAGATATAGACTTTGAACTTCTGCTTTGCAGGAATGGCGGGGGTCAGATCCTTATTCAGGCCGTGGATTCCCTCCATGACAAGAATGCTTCTCTCCTTCATCTGAAGCACCCGTCCTTTTTCAAGGCGGCCGCCTTTTTTAAAATCAAAGACGGGAAACTCCGTTTCCTCACCACTGAAAAGTTGAAGCAGATTTTTGTTGAGGAGATCCACATCAAGAGCCTCAAGGGCTTCGAAATCGAGCTTACCGTATTCATCCACGGGCACCTGATCATGGGGCAGGTAGTAGTCGTCGAGGGAGACCATGACGGGATTGAATCCCACGACCTGCAGCTGTATGCAGAGCTTCTTGGTAAATGTAGTTTTTCCCGAGGACGAAGGTCCTGCAATAAGAATAACCTTTACATCCTTTCGCCTTGAGAGAACCATATCGGCGATCTGGGCAATCTTTTTGTTGTGGAGAGACTCACACACCCGGATGAAGTGTTCGGCCCCGCCTCGCTGCGATACAAGAGCATTCATCTTCCCGGCCGTATCGGCACTGAGGATCTTCCCCCATGTTTTATACTCACTGTATATGGAAAACAGCAGAGGCTCGTCCTTGAAACGGCTGAGTTTCAGAGGATCCCGGGCAGGAGGATAACGGAGCAGAAATCCATCAGCATAAAGCATAATGTCAAACTGACGGACAAGGTCTGTGGAAGGAAGAAGAATCTCATGCTGCAGAGCCAGGTAACCGGAAGCCCTGTTCACACGGACTCTGGCCTTGTTATTGGAGCGAAGAAGCAGCACAGTATCATGCTGTCCCTGACTTTCAAAATAATCCACAGCCTCTCTCCAGGAGATCTGATCCTGCTGAATTGCAATGCGACGCTCCACAAGCTCAACCATCTTCTCCTTAAGCTGCTTCAGTTCCTCTTCGCCGAGCCTGAACTCATTGGCGCAGTGATAGTAGTAGCTGTGGCCGAGAGAGTGGCTGAGAAACAGCCTGAGGGAAGGGAAAAGCTCCCGCGCTGCCATTTCAAGGATAAAGCAGAGAGTCCTTCTGTAAAGCCTCAGCCCTGTCGCCGAGTTCAGATAGACCCCCTTTACCGTCCCGTTCATATCGGGATGTGAGTTCAGGGAGTAGAGCTCATTATTGAAAAGAGCAGCCACAAGGGGGAACCCCGCATGCTCTTTCACGTTAAAAAGATCCGAAAGGGGTCTGGAAGCATCGAGTCTGTACTCTTCATCATCTAGCCGTATTCTGTATTCGATCATGGTGCACCTCATAAGAATAATTTTAATGCACCGGAAGGCGTGGGTAAAATAAAAAAAAACGGAGCCCTTACGGACTCCGTCAGTTGCTCCCCCGAACAGACTCGAACTGCTGACATGGTGGTTAACAGCCACCCGCTCTACCGACTGAGCTACAGGGGATCATTTACGTTCACAGAATATATATGAGTTGGAAAAAACTGTCAACAGCTCTCAAAAAATCCGGGAATATATCTTCCGCAGCCCGGGCAGTCATTACCGCTGAGAAGGGGTCTGATGTGGAAATTCCCCCGTTGGATAAGCTCCCTGCCGCAGTTCGGACAGTTTGTGGACTCCGGTACGCCCCTGTTTCCCGTATATACAAAATCCAGAAACAGGGAAGCCCTTTTCTGGAGTCTTAAAAGAGTAGCCCCTTCGGTAGGAGGGACGCTGTACCTGTGTCTGGGAAAATAGGCGGAGAGATGATAGGGAATTCCCCTGTCCAGATCCGAAAGGAAGGCGGCGGCCAGGTCTATCTCATTCTCACTGTCATTCCGTCCGGGGACAACCAGAGTGACAACCTCCAGATGGGCTTTGGATTCATGGACCAGTCGGATAAAATCCTTTACGCTCTTCAGGTCACCCCCCAGTTCCTGTTTGTACCACTGAGCGTCAAAAGACTTTAAATCCACCTTTACGGCGTCCATATTTTCGAGCAGCCGGGTTCCCGCTTCCGTATTGATACAGCCGTTTGTCACGAGAAGGGTTTTGATACCCGCCTGTTGGAGACGGGGGCAGAGATCAATCAGAAACTCTGCATGAACAAGGGGTTCGGAGTAGGTAAAGGAGACGGACCTCACTTCTTTCTGAACAGCAATTTCTGTAATTCTTTCAGGGCTCAGATCCCGTCTGGAACTCCGGCTGTCCACCAGTTCATGGTTCTGACAGAAGGGACAACGGAGATTACAGCCTGAAAAACCCAGAGAGAGGGTCTGTGTTCCGGGCAGAAAGTGATAGAACGGTTTTTTTTCTATGGGGTCGGACCCGATAACGGTAACCGGGAAATCAGGCCCCCCTATACCACTCCCATCGGCAAAACGCACTCTGCAGAGCCCGCTTTGTCCTTCGGAAAGCAGACAGCCGTGAGGACAGAGCAGACAAAGAAACTTTCCCTTTTCTATCTGACGGAAGAAATGCTGATCCGTCCTCATGGTTCGACTACAGGCTCTTTTTCAGAGCATCAACCTTGTCCAGGGATTCCCAGGGGAAGGATGATCTTCCGAAATGGCCGTAAGCGGCTGTGGGATAGTAGATGGGACGCTTCAGTTCAAATGTTCTGATGATTCCGGCGGGAGTCAGATCGAATTCCCGGCGTACAATGGCCTCCATCTCAGCCTCGGGCATTTTTCCCTCACCGAATGTATCGATATAAAGAGAAACGGGCTCGGCAACACCGATGGCGTAGGCCAGTTGAATCTGACAGCGATCGGCATAGCCTGCGGCGACCATATTCTTGGCAATATACCGGGCCATATAGGCGGCTGAACGGTCTACCTTGGAGGGGTCCTTTCCTGAGAAAGCGCCACCACCGTGGGCAGCTGCGCCTCCATAGGTATCCACAATGATCTTTCTTCCGGTCAGACCGGCGTCGCCTTCGGGGCCTCCGATAACGAAATTACCTGTGGGGTTCACGTGATAGACTGTTTTATCCGAGAGAAGCTCCGCAGGTAGAGCCTTTTTGATAACCTCTTCAATAAGACCTTCTTCAATAATGTCATGGGCAATCTCGTTGTGCTGATGGGAGAGTACGACAGTGGGAATATGGGCGGGTTTACCATCCACATAATCAACTGTAACCTGACACTTCCCGTCGGGTCTCAGGAAATCGAGAACCCTGTTTTTCCGAACCTCAGCGGCTCTTTTCATAATCTGATGAGAAAACTGAATGGGTGCGGGCATCAGTACGTCGGTGTCCCGACAGGCGTAACCGAACATAATTCCCTGATCACCGGCGCCCTGTTCCTTGTGAAGCCCCTCGCCGGCTGTGACTCCCTGACTGATATCGCTGGACTGAGGCTTGATAGCGGAAAGTACGGAGAAAGAATGGTAGTCTATACCGAAAGTGGGATCGTCATATCCGATATCCTTCAGAGTGTCCCGGGCGACCTGTATAAAGTCGATATAGCCTTTGGTAGTGATCTCTCCCCCCACCAGAATCATTCCGGTGGAAGCGAAACACTCACAGGCGACCCTGGACTCGGGATCCTGTTCCAGTGCTCTGTCCAGTACGGCGTCTGAAATCAGATCACAGACTTTATCGGGATGTCCTTCACCGACGCTCTCGGATGTGAACTGATATTTATCTCTTAAATTCATTATTATCCTCCAGTAAACACTGTAATTATAATGATTCTTAGAGATTTTGTTAAGTGAAGATGAAGCAGAACTACATCAGGGCCTTAATATATTCGGAAACATTATCCTGCCACTCAGGCATACCGTCCAGAAAGCGGATTTCCATGATGGCTCCGGAATGTTCGACACGTACATCCAGGTCCACGATTCCCTCGGAAGTGTTCAGTGAACAGTGTTTAAGCACGGTTCCCGCTTCAAGACCTGAACTCTTGTATCCCTCGTCCACCTTGAGGACCGCTCCCTGAACGGAGATCTCCAGAACATGGGCGCTGATAAGCTGCAGGTTGGCAGGGTTCATGAACATGAATTTCAAACTGTCATCGACGACGGGAACCAGATTCTGAGACTTTCTTACATCCGGAGCCACCTTGTAACGCAGGATCATGGATTCCAGAGACTCCATACCGCCCTCGGCAGCCATAATTCCGTTGACTCCCAGAAAATGGGCCTTATGAGCGTCCTCGTCCAGAAACTCCCCCTCTGTCAGGAGGATGAATATAGAGCTGTCCCGGCTGTACAGCTCCCTCAGGAATTTGACAGCCAGCTTCCAGTGCCTCGGAAACTCACTCTCATGAAAAAGAACCACATCGGGACGGATCTCCCTATAGTTATCCATGGCCTTGAGGGGATTGTGATAGTGAATGAATCCGTATCCCGCTGGGGTAAAATAGCGGTTAATTCTGGAGGCTGTCAGGGCATCCCCGGATATAAGCAGTATTTTCATCATTCAGTTCCTATGTTTTTGACTTCATAGCGGTATATTTTCCAGATGTTCTCATTGCGATGCAGATAGTAGGTGTAGCGTTTTATTTCACGGAAACCCGTATTCTGGAAAACCTCTCTTACAACGACGGTGGCCTCATTGTTCGTGTAGCTGGTCTTTAATATATCGTATTCCGCGGGAATATCGACTATGGCCTTATTTTCCGGTACATTTCCTTTTTGAAGATTCTCCCTGTAAAGCTCAACTTCAGCCTTCTGTTCCTCTATGGACAGTTTTTCAAACTGACGGCGTACGGCACTGTTCTGCAGGAGGATTTCCCGAAGATCCAGATAGAGAAAGAATTTGTTCCACTGATTTCTCTGTCTTCCCCTTATCATATAGTCCACAACTTCATCAGGAGCCATCTGTACAGCAGAGAGGATCTCGCCGCTTTCCACATCGATCTTGTCCGTATAGACCGTATCATAGGAGCCGGGCCTGATGGTTAAAGACAGATTGTTCGAAGCGATCCCCGTTCCGGCCTCTCTGTTTTTCAACTCAGGGAAAAACATGGCATTCAGCACATAGACTCCCGGTTCATCAACATCTACAAAATCGGACAGATCGACAATAAAACCGAACTCTTCACCAGGTTCCAGGGTAATCATCCTGTAGTAGGCAGGTTCATTTCGGTCGAAATTCACCAGATACTCCCGGGATGGAGGAAGGATTTCGTTCTTCAAAGTCTTGAGAGAGAAGAGGAAATTGTAAGTTCTGTTGTCGGCAATCCTGAAACTCAGGGATTCGCTCCCGGGATTGGAGAGCAGCACTTTCAACTGAATAGCACTTTCAGGGTAATAGATTTTCTTATTATAATACCTTATGCTGAATACCGGATCAGCAGCCCAGGCTGACAGGGCGGTACATAAAGTGATCAGAACTGCTAGGTTAAAATGCAATCTGGACATGGGATCTCCCGCAATAATCTTTTTAATATTTTCGGTTTTAGACAATGATAACATTATATCAAAATACATTAAGAGAGCATTTCTCTAAAAACAGTTCCTATCAGCAGCTTCTGGACAGAATGAACAGCGGCTCTTATCCCATAGATCTTTCCGGCATCCGCGGGAACTATCTGGCAGCTCTTATCAGCAGAATACAGGAACTGGGAGACAGAAACGTCCTTGTCTTAACGGGAAGCGAAAGCGAAGCCCAGGAGATGGTCAGAGACATTTCCGTATTCCACGACAAGGTCAGCCTTTTCCCCTGGTGGGGCACCATGGTCTACAAGGGTGTATCCCCTCAGGCCTCAATCTTCGGAAAAAGAGTCAACACTCTGCTGTCCATCCAAAGGGACAGCGGAACCGTCTTTGTGGCATCTCTGCGTTCTTTTCTCTCCTATCTCCCTCCCGGGGATACCCTGAAATCTGCAGCCGTGACCCTCAAACTGGGAGATGAATTCGATCCGGTCAGTCTGGAAAAAAAACTTCAGGAGTTTGCCTATCTGCGCGTTCCCAGGGTGACGGTAGCCGGTGAGTTTGCCTTGAGAGGGGAGGTACTGGATATCTATATGCCCGGGGACTCGGATGCCGTAAGGATCGTCTTTGAATTTGACGAGATAGAGGAGATAAAATACTTCGATCCCGTCTCCCAGGCTTCAGGAGAGTCCCTGAAGAGCGTCAGTCTCTATCCCACAAAGGAAGTGACCTGGAATGAAGAGCGCCTTGAATGCCTGAACAGGAATTTCCCCGACGCAGAGGATCTGATAGAGACCCTCAGAACCAGGAAAGAGATAAGAGGTGAGGAGCTTCTCTACCCCCTGTCTTTTGACAACCCCGAATGCCTTCTGGACTATTTCAATGACGATGCCCTGCTTTTTGTAGTGGATCAGGAGAACCTGGGCTCTGTTGAACAGCATCTGAATCAGGAGTACGACGAGCTGTATCTCCGTGCCCTGGAACAGGGCTTCAAGGTTCCCGAGCCGAAGATGATTCAGGGAAGCCTGGAAGAGTTCCTGCCCAGACAGAGAAAATCCTTCAGAATACACAGTCTGAACAGGGAGGAGAGCGGGAAGGACATCTCCTTCTCCTGCGACCCGGGTCACTCCTTCTTCGGCAATATCAGCTATTTGAAGGAGGAGATGGCGGCCTACAGGGATCAGGGCCGCCGGATCTTTATCTTCGCCGAGTCCGAATCCCAGTCCGACCGCATCTCATACATGCTCAGGGAGTTTGATCCCGTCCTGGTCCCCCAGAGCATCTCCGGAGGATTCTATCTGCCTGACGATCATATCATGGTTATTCAGGAGAATGAGATCTTCGGCCGCCGCAAGAAGGCTCCCGCTTCGGTCAAGAAGGCCAAAAGCGAAGTTATTGATTCCTTTGTAGAGCTCAACCCCGGAGACCATGTCGTCCATGTAAACTATGGAATCGGTCTGTTCAAGGGCATCGAAAGGATCAGGGCCGCCGGTAACGAGAGGGACTACATCGCCCTTGTGTATGCCGGTGAGGACACAATCTTCGTCCCCATCGAACAGGTCAACCTGATACAGCGTTATATCGGCAAGGACAGCCAGAATCCGAGGCTGGACAAAATCGGCGGTAAGACCTGGGACAATAAAAAGAAAAAGGTTCGCAAATCTGTGGAAGACCTCGCGGATCGTCTGGTCAGGCTCTATGCCCGCCGCCAGACGGCCCGGGGCTACAGCTTTCCCAGAGATGATGATTTTCAGGTGGAGTTCGAGGCCTCCTTTCCGTATCAGGAGACGAACGATCAGCTGCAGGCCGTTTCGGAAATCAAGGAGGACATGGAGTCTCCCCGGCCCATGGACCGTCTGGTCTGCGGAGATGTGGGATACGGAAAGACGGAAATTGCCATGAGAGCCGCCTTCAAGGGTGTGATGGGAGGGCGGCAGGTCGCCTTTCTCTGCCCCACAACGATTCTGGCAGAGCAGCACTTCGAGAACTTCAGAGACCGCTTTAAACGCTTTCCCGTCCGCATTGCCATGCTCTCCCGATTTATAAAAAAGGCTGAACAGAACGAGGTCATCAAAAGACTGGAGGCCGGGGAGATAGACCTGCTTATCGGAACCCACAGGATACTCTCAAAGGATATCAGATTTAAAAATCTCGGATTGATGATTATAGATGAAGAACAGAGATTCGGAGTCAAAGACAAGGAGAGGCTGAAGGAGATGAAAACCAACATCGACTGCCTGACCCTTTCCGCCACACCCATCCCCAGAACCCTTCATATGTCCATGGTCAAAATCCGGGATATGTCCGTACTGAAGACCGCTCCCAAGAACAGGAGGCCCATTGAAACCTTTATTCAGGAGTTCGATCCGGATACGGTTGCCCGGGCCATCCGACGGGAAGTGGAGCGGGGAGGGCAGGTTTTTTTCCTGCACAACCGGGTGGAAAGCCTTGAAAGCATTCAGATCTTCCTTCAGGAACTGGTGCCCGAAGTCTTTGTAGAGATCGCCCATGGAAAAATGACCAGCAAGGAACTTGAAGAGATAATGCACCGCTTCATCGGCGGGGCGTTCCAGGTACTCGTGTCCACTACGATTGTAGAAAACGGGATTGATATTCCCAATGTAAATACCATTATCATCGACAGGGCGGATATGTACGGTATCAGCCAGCTCTATCAGCTGAGAGGACGTGTGGGAAGGAGTGAACGGCTGGCCTACGCCTATCTGCTCTATCCTGAGAACCGAGCGCTCTCGGAGATAGCGATGAAGAGACTCCAGATCATTTCGGACTTCACGGAACTGGGATCAGGTTTCAAGATCGCCATGAAGGACATGGAGGTCAGAGGGGCCGGAAATCTTCTGGGCAGCGAACAGTCGGGCGAAATCATGGCCGTCGGATTCGATATGTATCTGAGACTGCTTGAGGACGCTATACAGGAGCGCAGCGGGGAAGAGAAGGAAGAGGAAGCCCCGGATGTTTATCTGGAGCTGGACTATTCCGGATTCATCCCTGACAGCTATATCAACGATCCGACAGAGAAGATGGAGGTCTACAAGAAAATAGCCTCCATCATGACCAAGGAGGACCAGGAGAAGATCTACGGAGAGCTGTACGACCGCTTCGGACCGCTTCCGGACGAAGTGGAAAGCCTTATGGCTCTTTCAGAGATAAGAATCATCTGCCGAAAACTGTGGATTTCCGCCCTCAAAGAGAGAAGGGGAAGCGTCTTTATAGATTTCGGGAAGGTAGCCATCATATCGGTTGACAAGATTATGCAGATGATCGTCAAGTCTTCAGGCCAGGTGAAACTGGATCCCGCCCATCCGGAAAGACTTATAATAGAAACGGGAAAAATAGGGCTGGAAGAGAAGTCCGAGTTTCTGAGGGAGAAGCTCAGTACTCTTTTATAGCGGCCGTAAAGCTCAGTTTCACGGTGGTACCGGAGGAGCCGGATCCTATCCCGATCGCTCCTCCGTAGGCCTTCATAAATTTCTCGACAAGCGGAAGTCCGAACCCCGTGCCTTTTTCTCCTTCAGTACCGCGCAGGCTCTTTCCTTTCTGAATATCAAACAGATAGGGCAGCATGTCTTCATCGATCCCCGTTCCGGAATCATTGATTTCCAGGATGATGCGTTCGTCCGTCCTTCGGCCGCTGATAAGGATTTCAGAATCCAGATAACTGAATTTCAGGGCATTGGTAAGGATATTCAGAAGCACTGAATTGATCAGAGAGGTTTCCTCCGCCATTACAAAGTAATCCCCGGGCAGATCGATTGTGGAGCTGATATTTTTTTTAAGGAACCCGGGTTCAAGGAGTCTTAGACTCTGTTTTACACATGAGTTCAGGCTGACGGCTTCACAATGAAGGGGCTTTTCATCCAAAGAGAGCATGGTTCTCACGAGATCAAGAACATCCAGACCATTGCGGCTCAATTCGTCCAGTCGGCTGCGGAACTCTTCAATGGACCGTCCCTCCGCATCAGCCAGATCCATGGTCATCACGATACCGGAGAGGCTGTTCCTCAGATCGTGAGAGAGAATATGAAGAAGATCCTGAAGCTGTTTTCTGTTCTTAGCCAGCCGGTCTTTCTGCTTTTTGAGATCTAGATGTGTTCTGACCCGACTCTGAAGCTCTTTACCGTAAAAGGGCTTCGTTATATAGTCAGACCCTCCTGCCTCAAAGCCTTTGACCACATCGGCAATCTCATTTTTCGCCGTCAGAAAAATGACTGGGATACCCGGATAATCAGCCTTTATAAACCGGCAGGTCTCGAACCCGTCCATATCGGGCATCATGATATCCAGAAGAATAAGATCTACAGGACGCTGTCTGATCATGGCGACAGCTTTCTTTCCGGATGTGGCGAAAATGATTCTGTATCCCTGATCCTTGAGCTGCTGAGCGGCTATCTGTATATTCTGGGCAATATCATCAACGATAAGAATCGTGGGTGTCATACGTCCTCTCCCTGCGTCAGCCGATTGATCGATTCGAAGGCGGAATGGATCTTTGCAGGATCATATTCACAGGCGCCCTTACGGAGTGACAGAAGGGCATTCTCCAGGGCCGTCGGAGGATGACGCCGGATCTCTCTGTCGCAGAAGTTTATGATCTTCTCGGGATCACCGCTGTTCTGGATATCATGCCAGTCCTCCGGAGGATTCTGGTCGACGAAAATATCTTCTTTCCCATAGGCAGGGCTTTTCACCGGACTGTGCTGCCGCCGGGACGGTCCCTCGGCGATGGGTTTTAGCTCAGGGAAATCCATGGTAAAAAGGCTTCCCTCTCCGGGACGGCTGTCAACCGTAAGCCTGCCGCCCATCATCTTCATAAGCTTACTGCTGATTCCAAGCCCCAGCCCCGTTCCGCCGAATTTTCGGGTATCCTGATTTTCGGACTGTTCAAAAAGGTTGAAGATTCTCCTGATCTGATCTTCGTGAATCCCTATCCCCGTGTCCCTGACGATAATTTTCAATCCGCCGTCCTTGCTGTTTTCCCGGGCCGCAACCGTAACAGTGCCCTTTTCCGTAAATTTCAATGCGTTGCCTATAAGGTTGATCAGGACCTGTTCCAATCTGAGGCTGTCCAGCATATATTCAGAACTGCCGACGGAGCTCTGATCAAAAACCAGGGAGAGACCGGCCTGTTCGGCCCTCTGCCTGAAAAGGACCTCCATCTCTGTGAAGATTTTTCTGACAGAAAGGGGTCTGGGATTCAGCTCCATCTTGCCCGCTTCAATCTTCGACAGATCCAGAATGTCATTGATTAAATTAAGAAGGACCTCCGCCGAGACCTTGATGGAGTCCAGATACTGGCTTTGTTCCATATTCAGTTCACTGTCCTCAAGAAGTTCTGAAAATCCAATTATCGAGTTCAGGGGCGTTCTTATCTCATGGGACATATTGGCGACAAACTGGCTCTTGGCCAGACTGGCCGATTCGGCCACAACAGCAAGCTTCTCGGCCCTTTTTCTCGCCCTGACAGAGTGGTCCTCCGCCTCCCGGGCCTTAAGTTCACTGATTCTGAGTCTCCTTTCCGATTCCCGCCTCACTTCCACTTCATTCTTCAGCTTCCGATTCCATATCAGGATGATCAGAATAATGATGAGAAAAACGGCCAGAATCTGTGCCAGCAGCAGATAGTCCCTGACCGGATCCCTGCTGACAGCGGTCCACTTGTTAATTAGCGCGGAAACCCGGAAACGGGGTATCAGTTTGATCCCTTTGTTCAAAATGGATAACAGTTCGTCCCGTCCCGGGGCAACTGCGATTCTGTATCCGAATCTCCCGGGAAGCTCTCCTACGATTTTAGACTTCGTATAAGCCGATTTGTTCAGGTAATATCCGGCTACAATCATATTTGTAATCAGAAAGTCTGCCTTTGAGAGCTGGAGTGCCTTGAAAGCCTCTTCAGCCGTAGCATATTCAAGATAGTTAAAATCAGGATGTTGTTTTTTCATATAGTGAGATTCGGGCGAAGAGGCGACTATAATCAGCGTATCTGCCGACAGGCCGCGAATATCGTCGACATAGCTCTGTCTGGGGCTTCGCGAGATTATCACAAAGGGAACTTCCATATAGGGAGTAGTAAAAAGGTAGTTTTCAAGAGCGGGGTTGTTCTGATCCGCGAAAAAATGTATCCCCCTGCTTCCATTTCCGTCCTCTACAAAATCAATTCCCGTATGATGGGATATCAGCTCGATCATGTCGGGGATGATTCCTTCCGACTTTCCATTCTTCTTGCGAATCAGAGGAGGAAGCTCCGCATCCATTGTATACTCTATGACCTGATGTTCGTTTATAAATAATTGTTCTGATTCCGAAAATACGGATCTTCCGGGTTCATCCACGGCAAAAAGGGGAAAAGATAGAATGATCAGAAGGACGGAAAAAACTCTCATACAGACATAGGATTATACCATTTCCAGTGAACAGTTGTACAGTTACGGTGTCCTGTAATAAAACTTGACAATTTATGGAAGATATGAATAATAATACAAAAGTTTGTCGATTGAATGTATAAATATACAACTGATCTGAAGAACTGCAAGCTTGCTTAAAGACGATCCACCCGGTAAACTCAACCTATGGATAAAAAGTTGAGAACCATAAAGAGTTACGTGCTCAGAGCAGGAAGAATGAGCCCCGCACAGCAGTCGGCATATGAACGGCTTTTTGATACATATTCCTACCCTTATGATGACCATCTCTCCATACCCGGAGACGGAGAAAAGGAACTTATTATAGAAATTGGCTTTGGCATGGGTGATGCGACCTATCGGATAGCACTCGAAAACCCTGACAAAGAGTATCTTGGGATCGAAGTTTACAAGCCCGGCATAGGAAAGCTGCTGGACAGGATTGAAAAGGAAGAGATCAAAAACCTGAAAGTGATTGAACATGATGCGGTCGAAGTGCTGAAGCATATGATTAAAGACGACTCCGTCGGAGGTTTTCATATCTTCTTTCCCGACCCCTGGCCCAAGAAGAAGCATCATAAACGGCGTATTATTCAAAGGGATTTTCTGGAGCTTCTGGCCTCCAAACTGAAAAAGGGCGGCTATGTCTATGCCGTTACAGACTGGGAGAACTATGCAGAGCATATGCTTGAAACCTTCCGGTCCCAGACTGTACTGAAGAACAGATACGAAGATTTCGCGGAGCCTCAGGAGTGGAGACCTTTCACAAAATTTGAAAGAAAGGGTAAGGCCAAGTCGCATAAAATATTTGAACTTTTATATGAAAAATAGATTGATACGGAGAACAGCAGATGTCAAAGAGTGAAAAAAAGGTTCAGTTTCTGAAAAAGTATTCACGGATTATGGATACTCATAACAGAATACCTCTTGATCTTTATGAAAAGTACAACGTAAAACGGGGCTTGAGAAATGCCGACGGTACGGGTGTGCTTGTAGGTTTGACGGAGATCGGAGATGTCCGCGGCTATATTATGGAAGAGGGCGACAAGGTCCCTGTGAAGGGTGTTCTCCGCTACCGCGGGATCAATGTCAAGGAACTGGCAGCCGGATTCCAGTCTGACAATCGACACGGGTTTGAGGAAACAATCTTTCTCCTCCTTTTCGGCTATCTGCCGTCTCAAGGGGAGCTTCATGACTTCAAGGAACAGATTGGAGAATACAGGGAACTCCCCGGCCAGTTTACCGAGGATATGATCCTCAAAGCGCCCAGCAATCACATTATGAACAAACTGGCCAGAAGCGTACTGGCCGCCTACTCCTATGACGAGAATGCCGAAGACAGCTCTGTTGAAAATATATTACGCCAGAGCGTACAGCTTATCGCGCAGCTGCCCATAATGGCGGCTTATGGATATCAGGCCAAAGCTCACTACCACAAGGGGAAAAGCCTCTTTATCCATCAGCCCGATCCTACGCTGAGCACTGCCGAAAACCTTTTGAGAATGATCCGTGCCGACAAAAAATACACTCCGATCGAAGCCGAGATACTCGACCTTTCCCTTGTACTCCATGCAGAGCATGGAGGTGGTAACAACTCGGCGTTCTCCACCCATGTCGTGTCTTCCTCAGGCACCGATACCTACAGCGCCATTGCCGCTGCCATCGGTTCCCTGAAGGGCCCCCTCCACGGAGGCGCCAATATTCAAGTGGCCAGGATGATGGACGATATCAAGGAAAACGTCAAGGACTGGAAGGATGAGAAGGAGATCTCAGCCTATATCACCAAGATCATTATGAAGGATGCCTTTGACAAAAAGGGTCTGGTTTACGGTATGGGGCATGCGGTCTACACCCTTTCAGACCCCAGAGCCGAAGTCCTCAAGGAGAAGGCCCGTGAGCTTGCCCAGGAGTTCGGAAGGCTGGATGAGTTCCAGCTTTATGAGACGATCGAAAGAATCACTCCCGAAATTTTTCAGAAGGTAAAGAACAACGACAAGCCCCTCTGCGCGAATGTGGACTTTTACTCGGGCTTCGTGTACAACATCCTGAATATTCCCGAAGATCTCTACACCCCCATATTCGCCATTGCCCGAATTCCCGGATGGTGTGCCCACAGAGTGGAAGAGATCGTCAGTGGCGGTAGGATAATCCGTCCCGCCTACAAGAACGTGTCGCCCAAGATTCCCTATACGGAACTTGAAAAACGTTCCTGATCCGTCTTGGAACAGATGCCTCGGGAGATGTATAATGAATCCCGATGGCATCAATTATCAAAGAAAAATCCATGGGTCGTCCCGAAAACGGACGCCACAGCTCAACAGCGGGCAGATCCGGCAGGGGTCTACCCGTTTTTTATGCAGATGTCTGGTTAAAACTGCAGACCTCCCCTGTCAGAATAGTGATTCTCAAAAGCGTATCCATCTCCTTTCTTGTTATTTTTTCCGCCCTGTTTCTGATCTACTGCAGGACAGGCTCCCACACACTTCACGAAGATCCCTCACAGGAGACGGTGGTACAGAAAGAACTGAGTGAAAGTGCAGGACTCCCGGTTCAGACTCCCGAAAAGCCCTCTGTTCCCGATTTGGGCCCCCTCAACAGAGTGATGTCCCTCGGCGAGGCTCCCGATACCCTCAGAGGCGTTTTCTGGAAAGAGCGTGATTTTAAGGGTGAGTACTATCTTAGCTTTGATGACGGACCGAACAGAGAAATCATGCCGGGAAACTCTCAGTCCGTATGCGAATCCATCCTGGACAGTCTGACACTATACGACCACAGGGCCGTTTTTTTTATAAACGGTAAAAATCTTGAATATGGGGATGAACAGGAAAAGCTGGAATTACGCTCCCTTCTTCTGCGTATCATTGAAGAGGGGCATCTGCTTGGTAACCACAGCTACAGCCATCACAACCTGGCAAAGGGTATCTACCTGGATGGAATGCATGACACCATGGATGTGGAGAATGAACTGACCATGACCCAGGAGGCCCTTGATGAGATCCTCGGGTTCCCGTATCCCCTGCTGCTGGTCAGGCCTCCCTATGCCGAGCCGGGTAGAAGCGATGTTCTGGATGAGATTATCAGTCGCAACGGTCAGTTTCTCATCTCTCTGCAGTTTGACAGCTACGACTATGCCTACAGAGAAGACGGACTGTGGAACAGCAGTACCATTGCCGCCCGCATACTGTCCCTGATGGAAGAAAACAGGGATGGGGGAGTCCTTCTACTGCACGAACTCGACAGCACGGCCCGCATGTTGCCCGGACTGCTGAAAGACTTCAACAATCATCAGATGTCTGTAGGGAGTCTTGAAGATCACCTTATAAGAAAATACGGCCGCAATTCCTGAAAAAGGGAAACGCGGCCGTTCATCATAAAGTCAGATCGTCATCAATCCGCTGAAGCGCTAGATGCTGCAATGATGTCCTGAGCGATTTTACCGCCTACAGGGTCATAGTGACTGAACTCCATCTCAAAAGCTCCCGTTCCGGAGGTCATAGACTTCAGATCGATGCTGTACCTCATCATCTCGCCCTGGGGCACCTGTGCCTGTATGGACTGGATGCCGCCGCCCACTGGCTGCTGATCCATAACGCGACCACGCTTGGTGGACAGGTCCGAAAGGACATCACCCAGAAACTGATCCTCTACAAATACAGTCAGATTCATGACAGGTTCCAGCAGGGTGGGTTTGGCCTTTTCCACAGCTTCCTTCAGGGCATGCTTCGCAGCCAGCTTGAAAGCCATTTCCGATGAATCTACGGGATGCTCTTTTCCGTCAAAGATAGAGACTCCGATATCCATCAAAGGGTATCCGGCAAGGAAACCTTCATTCATTCCTTCAAGGAGGCCTTTTTCAATTCCAGGCATATAGCCCTTGCTGATGGAACCGCCCTTGATGTCGTTGGTCATCTCGAAGAACTTGCCCCGTTCCAGAGCATGAATTTTCAGGCAGACCCTTCCATACTGACCATGACCGCCGGACTGCTTCTTGTGGGTATATTCCGCCTCTGCAGCCCCTTGAATGGTCTCTCTGTAGGGGACTCTGGGAACCCGTCTGTTGACATTGATCTTGAAATTCTTCAGAAGCTTTTCAAGGATGATATTGATATGCAGTTCACCCATACCCGAGATGACCGTCTCCTTGGTCTCCTCGTTATACTTGATGGTAAAGGTAAGATCTTCCTCAGCCACTTTATGAAGCTGTGCAGACATCTTGTCCTCTTCCTTCTGATTCTCCGCATTGATGGCAAGAGAGTAGACGGGATGGGGAAGGGCCAGCGCCTTATAGTGAATCACATCATCGGCCTGGCAGATGGTATCGTTGGTCTGCAGGGAGTCTATCTTGGTCAGTACGGCGATATCACCGGCATGAACCTCGTTTGTCTCCTTAAGATCCTTACCTTCGCACAGGAAGATCTTGTTGATCCTCTCCTTCTTCTCCTCCCGGGAGTTGTAAACCTCGGAGCCGGCGGTGAGTTTGCCTGTAATCACCTTGACATAGGACATTTTTCCGGCGAACTTGTCTATCATGGTCTTGAAGATGATACCTGATGTGTGCCCTTCGGCGGATACCATCTTGGCCTTCTCGCCAGTGACGCAGGGCTCTTCTACCCGGCCGGGAGCGGGAGACTCTCTGGATATAAAGTCCATTAGGGGAGTGATTCCGGAGTTGTCCACAGCAGAACCGCAGAATACAGGAACGAATCGGTTATCGAACAGTCCTTCCTGAAGTCCTTTGATGGCCTCTGCCACAGTCAGGGTACCCTGGTCGAAATATTTTTCTGTAAGCTCGTCATCGCCTTCGGCAGCCATCTCAATCATCTTGAGATGATACTCTTCGGCGATCTCTCTATACTCATCGGGAATTTCGATGGCATTTTCCTCTTTTCCGCCGCCGTCTTTCTTATAAGCCTTCATGTTCATAAGATTGATGACGCCCTGATAGTCTTCAGCCTGTCCCATGGGAATGGTCAGAGGAATGGCAGTAATATCGAATTCCTTCAGATCCTCCAGGACTTTATAGAAGTCGGCCCTGGTTTTTTCCATTTTATTAATGAATGCAATACGGGGCATATCCCGTGCATCCAGTCTGCGCCACAGTTTAACAGTCTCGATCTGTACACTGGATCTGGCACCGATCAGCATGACGGCAGACTCGGCGGCTCTGAAAGAGGAAACGACTTCTCCTACGAAATCAGAGGCCCCGGGAGTGTCAAAGATGTTGATTTTGGTATCTTTCCAGATGACATTGGTCAGGGAAGAATGGATTGATATCTTCTTCTCAATCTCTTCTTCTGTGAAGTCACTGACAGTACGACCGGAGTCTACTGTCTCCGCTTTCTGAATCACACCGGCGTTGAATAGAATCTGTTCAACCAGAGTCGTCTTGCCGGTGTCACCATGCCCGCACACTGCAATGTTTCTGATGGTATCGGTTGTAAAAGCCACCTTCGTCCTCCTTGTTTTGGAAAAAATTGTTATAATCATCATAGAACCCGAATTCAACAGGCGTCAAATGATATTTAATCGTTTTCTTACGAAAGAAGCTTTGCAGAAGGCAGGAGAGGAACAAAAAAAAACGCATCCTCCGGCTGTAAAACCTTTGAATGCGTACCTTTGCTCCTGTCAGACTTGAGCCGCTGTTTTCCTATTCACTTTTTTGAGAAAAATGTGAGAATTCCATGGAAAAAGTTCCTCTACCCTGAGTCTGAGACCTGAGGGCTGTGGTATAACCGAACATTTTCACCATGGGAGCCTGGGCCTTCACCAGCTCAAAAGCAGGTCTGGATTCCATGGAATTGACCATACCGCCCCTCTGGGTCAGCTGGCTGATCACATCACCCACATACTCGGCAGGACACATGATATCCACGTTCATCACCGGTTCAAGAAGAACGGGCGAAGCCTGACGGCAAGCGTTGTCAAATCCCAGGGCGCCCGCTGTTTCGAAGGCCAACTCGGTCGAGCTCAGCTCATCATAGACAGCATCTGTCAGGGTAACGCCTATATCAATAGTGGCGTATCCCATCAGGGTTCCCGACTGCATGGCGTTTTTTACCCCCCGTTCCACCGCTTCCACAAATGCAGGAGGCAGCTTGCTCTTGGACAGTTCGTTTGTAAACTTTCCGCCTTCACCGCGGCCCAGAGGTTCCACCTTGAGGGTGATATCGGCATTGTTCTCTTTGCCGGCCAGGACGCGGCTGAATTCCTCCCTGTGGCTGACGGACTTGCTGATAGACTCTCTGTAGGAAACCTGTGGCTTACCCACATTAGCCTCAACTTTATAGTCGTTTGTGAGCCTGGTTACCAGAACATCCAGGTGAAGCTCTCCCATTCCGGAGATGATCAGCTGACCGGTTTCCTCATTTTCCTTCACCTTGAAGGTGGGATCCTCTTTCTGAAGTGTATCCAGAACACTACGCAGCTTATCCTGATCGCTCATTGTTTTCGGCTCTATAGCGACGGAGATCACCGGTTCGGGAAAGTCCATCTCCTCGAGACGAACCGGATAGCCTTCGCTGCAGATAGTATCGCCGGTTTGAGCCATCTTCATCCCGACAATGACCGCAATATCGCCGGCGGCCACGGAACTGATCTGTTCGTGATGATTGGAGTGCATTCTCAGAAGGCGGTTGATCCGCTCTCTTTTATTCTTGTTGGCATTGAGCACCGCTGTCCCGGATTTAAACTCACCCGAATAGACACGGACGAAACAGAGGGCGCCGGCTTCCTTATCCTGCTGTATTTTGAAGATCAGCCCTGCCGGTTTCTCTTTAGCAGATCTTTCCAGAGTGACAGGTTCTTCCTTTTTCACATGAACACCTTCAATGCTTTTCAGATCCTCAGGCGCGGGAAGGAAAGAGATGATCCCGTCAAGAACGGGCTGTACACCCTTGTTCTTCAGAGAGGAGCCGACGAACAGGGGAAGGACATTCTGCTCAATGGTCTGTTCTCTGAGAACCTTATGAATCAGATCTTCGGGAACATCCTCACCTTCAAGATAGAGTTCCGTGATCTCATCTGAAAAAGCCGAAAGCTTATCGATCAGATTTTCACGCCATGTTTCTGCCAGCTCCTGCATTTCGGGACGGATATCCCTGTATTCAAAACTGTGACCCTGATCATCGGCATTCCAGTGGATCTCTTTGCCCCGGATCAGGTCGATATTACCTTCGTAATCGGATTCGGCTCCGATGGGAATATGCAGGGGCAGGGGAGAGGCCTTCAATTTCTCCTCAATCTCCTTGCAGACCTCGAAAAAGTCGGCACCGATCCGGTCCATCTTGTTTATAAATCCGATTCTGGGCACCTTGTACTTGTCTGCCTGATGCCAGACGGTTTCAGACTGGGGCTCAACTCCGCCAACCGCGCAGAAGACGGCCACGGCACCGTCAAGTACCCGCAGGGAACGCTCAACTTCCGCTGTGAAGTCCACATGCCCCGGAGTGTCTATGATGTTGATCTGATGCTCATCCCAGAAACAGGTAGTAGCTGCAGAAACAATAGTGATTCCCCTGTTCTGCTCCTGCTCCATCCAGTCCATGGTGGCACTGCCGTCATCCACCTCGCCGATTCTGTGACTTTTTCCCGTATAATAGAGAATACGTTCGGTGGTGGTTGTCTTACCGGCGTCAATATGCGCCATGATTCCGATGTTTCTAATTTTCTGAACGGCCATTAGTTCTACTCCTGCTCAAATTCCGCGTGATTTTACCATAAAGGAGCTGTGCAAATCAATTGCTGATCTTCGGACCTTCCCCTGCCGTATTAAAACGGCACAAGTAGCGCCTTTTTAATTTATATTTTAAAATATCACACAATATATAGCGCCAAACCCTTGATCAAACAGGACGATTAACGATATATATAGTCCATGCATATCCGAAAAGGATGCTGATAATAACGAAAATCAAACGAACAATCAATATAGACAAAGGAGACGGTACCAGATGAGTGATTTTTCATGGAACCAGAAACTGAGTGAAGAGATCTTTCAGTCAAAATACATGCTTCACGGAGAGAGCAACCCCGAAGAAGTCTTCAAGGGCATTGCCGCCGAGATAGCGTCTCCCGAAAAGGGTGAAAATAAGACAAAGATGGAAAAGCTTTTCTATGATCAGCTGATTTCGGGCAAACTTATTCCCGCGGGCCGTATCCTGGCGAATGCCAGACCCGACAGCCCCATGAAGAATTACAACAACTGTTTCACCATCGATATAGAGGACTCCATGACGGGGATCTATGACTCCCTGAAAGAGGACGCCATGATCAGCAAGATGGGAGGGGGAGTCGGATTCGACATTTCCAAGCTGCGCCCCAAGGGTGTGACTCTCTCCAAGGGAGGTCAGGCATCCGGAGTAATCTCCTTTTTAAGAATCTTTGACCAGTCCGCCAAGACCATCATCACCGGCGGACAGAGGCGTTCCGCCCATATCGCCCTGCTGGATATTTCCCATCCCGACATCGAAGAGTTTATCACCGTCAAACAGGGAGACCGCAACAAGGAGCTGACCCAGTTCAATATATCCGTAAAGATCAGCGACGCCTTTATCAGGGCCGTTGAAGAAGACGCCGACTGGGATCTGGTCTTTGACGGCAAGGTCTACAAGACGGTAAAGGCCCGCTACCTCTACGATCTGGTGGCCAAAAACTCCTTTATCCACAACGAGCCCGGTATTTTCAACCAGGACCTGATCGAGAAGTACAACAACGGGTACTGGGCCTTTAAGATGGACAGGGTAAACCCCTGCGGAGAGCTGGTCATGCCTCCCTATTCCCTCTGCTGCCTGTCTGCCGTCAATCTCTCCAAGTTTGTAAAGGAGCCCTTCAGCGATTCGGCCTCCTTTGACTTTGAGGATTTTGAAAACACCGTAGCTACGGCCATCCGCTTCCTGGACAATGTACTGGACCGCACGGAATACCCCCTGGATAAAATCGAAAACTTTTCCAAGCAGTGGAGAAGGGTGGGACTGGGATTCACCGCCCTGGGGGACGCCTTCACCATGATGAGAATCAAGTACGGCAGCCCGGAATCCCTCAAGCTGGCCGAAAGGATCGCCAGGACTCTCAGAGACGGCTCCTACAGAGCCTCCGCGCTGCTGGCCGAAGAGAAGGGGGCCTTTCCCGCCTGTGATATCGACAAGCTTCTGGAAGCGAATTTCATCAAGGAACTTCCCGAAGAGATCAGGGCCCTGATCAAAAAGAACGGCATGAGAAACATACAGCTCAACACTGTCGCCCCCACGGGAACCACATCCCTTTCTGTAGGGCAGAACTGCTCCTCCGGCATCGAGCCCATCTTTGCCCTTCAGTACGACAGAAACGTCCGTACCGGAGTCGATGATGAGACGAAGACCGAAACGGTCTACGATTATGCCTGGATGCAGTACCTGGAGATGCACGAGGAAGAGCACGGCAGTGTGGATGCACCCGAATATTTCGTCACGACTGTCGATATAGATCCGAGAGCCGCCATCGATATGCAGGCTGTTTTTCAGAAATACGTGGATCACAGTATCTCAAAGACACTAAACCTGCCTCCCGGTACCAGTTTTGAAGAGTATAAGGATCTGTATATGTATGCCTACAAGAAGGGGCTTAAGGGCTTTACGACCTTCAATCCCGACGGCAGCATGAAGGGGATTCTGGAATACTCTGAAAAGAAGGAGCACCAGACGATCAAAAGGGTTCTGGCCCCTGAGCGTCCCGAAGAGCTTCCCTGTGAAATTCATCAGATCAAGGTCAAGGGAAACAAATACATCATCATCGTGGGTATCCTCAACGGAAGCCTGTATGAAGTATTCGCCATCGACGATCCGGAGGACCATATCGACCTCAAGAAATACAGCGACGGGAGCGTCCGGAAGGCCGGCAAGAGCCGCTACGATCTCCATGTGGAGTCAGGTCCCGTCGAGGTCACTCTGAAAAACTTCACCAAAACCTTTGATTCACCCAATGGCTCACTGGCGCGTTTTCTCTCCATGGCTCTCCGGCACGGTACCCCTCTGCAGTTTATTATCGAACAGCTTCAGAAGGATACGAACTTCGCCGATTTTGAACGGGCTCTTTCCCGGGTACTGAAGAAGTACATTATCGACGGAGAGGAAGTTATCGCCGGAGAAAACAAGTGTGAAGAGTGCGACGGAACACTGGTTTTCCGGGATGGATGCGTCACCTGCCCCGAATGCGGTTGGAGTAAATGCTCATAAAAGAGGGTGGACGGCTCTCCGGATAACAGGTATGATTTGCTTCAGACTTGTTATCCGGAGGAATTGATGGAAGACACCATTTTTGACAAGATCCTTGCCGGCAGCATTCCCGCCGATGTCGTTTATGAAGACGACAAGGTGCTTGCCTTCCGGGATATCAATCCCCAGGCACCGGTTCATGTCCTTGTTGTACCTAAAACAAAGGTAAAGGACTTTATCTCCCTGCAGGAGAGCAATCCATCAGAAACGGGAGCTTTTTTCAATGCCGTTTCCAAAGTGGCATCCCTGCTGGAACTTGACGAGAGCGGTTACAGGATTGTCCTCAACTGCGGTGAAAACGGCCAGCAGACGGTGGAGTATCTTCATGCCCATATCCTTGGCGACCGCAAGATGAGCTGGCCTCCGGGTTGAAGGCCCCGGAGTTTTGTACAGAAAGGCATCTCTACTTATAGCAATCTTATCTCTCCTCTTCCTTAAGGGAATTTCGGCCCTGGACTTTGCCATTCTCAACAAGGGGGATATCATTTTTCAGGAAATTTTCATCGAAAATCCGGAAGAGGGGAACAACTACTACCATAATTTTGGAATTGATGGTCTCGAACCCGGAGCTCGCCATAATATTCACCTCTACAACAGTGAAGATATCCTGATATGCAGCTTCTACCTTTACGGGATCTCTCAGGAGAGCTATATCATTGAGAATGTCGCCATAGAGGAGAACAGCATTGTCTACATCCTTCCCGAACACTACAGAGAGGATATCGACAGTTATTCCGATCTCAGCGATCCGGATGCCGTTTACGGCGCTCGTCCCTTTGACAGAGAGAGCCTGATTCCCCAGTCACCGGACTCCCTGAACAATGATGAATCGGCAGTCCCGAGCTCTATAGAGATTTTCAATTATACCAACTCTCCTGTCTTCAGAGCCTACCTGGACAGGGGAGAAACAAGCGGGGAAACAGATTATCTCGAGGGGAGGGTACTGCTCCCGTCGGAAAGCGTAACACTGGAACTCCCTCTTGAAGACGAGACATCCTACACCCTTCGGCTACTCGGTGCCGACGGCGAAAGTTTCATAAAGCCGATAAACTATCCCATGGATGCCGATTTTCTGGTATTTGATGACAGTGACGGTCTACTGGATTATGAACCTGTGGTCATAGAGGTCGAAAACGGCAGCAGCGAACAGATCGTACAGCTCTATATGGTCGATCAGGAGAGCGCCCTCCGTATTGAGGTTCTCAAGGAAGAGATTCTGAACCCCCTGGAAAAAAGAGAGATTCTCCTGGAAGGGGAGTTCACGGTTTGTGATATCATAGCCCGAACTGCCGGAAAGAAGAACATCTACATTCTGGACTTCGACCTGGAGGAGAATAAGACTATAATAATCACTGATTTCTGATATCGGGATTCAGAACATGATAAAAACAGAGTTCCCCCCTGAAAATCAGAGGTAATTCGTTTTAAAATAAGAGAATAGAGTGCGGAAGAACACATAATTAAATACCTGCTTCCTTTTAAACTAAAATCTTTTCTATTTTTTTGGAGATTCTATTGACCTGTCATTTGCATTATGTTAAATTGCACATCGTCAAAACGGCATACGGGCGATTAGCTCAGTTGGGAGAGCGCCTGCCTTACAAGCAGGATGTCGGGGGTTCAAGTCCCTCATCGCCCATAACTTTCTTTCAGGGAAAGCGGGTTTAAAAGTATGTTCGGGCGATTAGCTCAGTTGGGAGAGCGCCTGCCTTACAAGCAGGATGTCGGGGGTTCAAGTCCCTCATCGCCCATAACTTCTAATTTAAGAAGTTTTTTTAAAAGTAAAGCAAGGGCGATTAGCTCAGTTGGGAGAGCGCCTGCCTTACAAGCAGGATGTCGGGGGTTCAAGTCCCTCATCGCCCATACAGGACCCGTCAGTCAGTGACGGGTCTTTTTTTTTGCCTCCCATTTTCGGATAGATTATTTTTTATCTCTATTGTAATGTTGTATGAAGCTCTTTCCGCAAGAGAATTCGAAGCTTTACATGAGGATTAGCATTGAGCATACTGAACGATCCCTACCTCAAAGAGCAGCTCATAACGTATATTGGCAATAAAAGAAAACTCATACCTCTGATCTACAAAGCTCTGAATACGAGCTCCTGCTCTCCCGGCATGAGATTCCTGGACCTTTTTTCTGGTTCGGGAGTCGTCTCCAGACTGGGACGTCTTATGGGTTTTCAAGTCATATCCAATGACTGGGAAGAGTACGCCCGTATCCTGGGAGAGTCCCATCTGAGCCTCTGCCGGGAAGACTTAAGCCGACTGTTCGGATCAGAATCCAGACTTCAGGCCCTTCTGGACAGCATCAATTCCCTTCCAACGCCCTCCGATGAGGAGGGCTATATGTCACGTTACTACGCCCCCTCGCATATGGATATACAGAAAGCGGACTACAGAAGGGAAAGGCTTTTCTATACAAGAGAAAATGCCCTGCGTATCGATGCGATCAGAAATTTCATTGACAGAGAGTTCCCCTCGGGCCGGGATGAAAGAAACGAGAAAACAAGAGCCCTCCTGATCGCCCTACTCCTGGGAGAAGCCTCAAAACATACCAATACATCCGGAGTATTCAAGGCTTATCACAAGGGATTCGGCGGCCATGGAAAGGATGCTTTGAACCGTATACTGGCCCCCATAACTCTTCCCTTTCCCCGACTGCCGTCCGGTCTTGCTTCGGCTGAGATCCACTGCAGGGACGCGAACAGACTGGTAAGAGAGCTCTCTCCGGTGGATATCGCCTATCTTGATCCTCCCTACAACCAGCATCAGTATGGAAGCAATTACCACATTCTCAATACAATAGCCCTGTGGGACAGGCTGCCGGCTCCCCTCGAACTGAACGGCAAAGGCGTTCTTCGTGAAAAAGCGGCCATCAGAAAGGACTGGACCAAGACGCGTTCTCCCTACTGTTATCGCGGCCAGGCGGTGGAGGCCTTTAAGGATGTCCTGGAAAATCTGGACGCCCGCCGTATCCTTGTCAGCTACAGCAACGACGGACTTATCCCCTTTGAATCCATGATGGATATCTGCGAAAACAAGGGAAGAGTTTCCATTGTCAGCAATGAGTATACAAAGTTCAGAGGAGGACGGCAGAGCAACAGTCGGCTCCACAGCAACATTGAGTTTATCCTGGCCATCGACAGCAGCAGAACAGCCAACAGCAGGACCAGAAACAGAATACGCCATCTCATGTTGCTCAGACAGGCCGCCCTGATGGAAAAGAAGGTCTATAAAATGGATTGTTTCCCCGAGTCTATCCGGGGATGCCGGGATTTTGAACTTCAGTTCGGCAATCGCAGGGTCAGGCTGAGCTGGAAAAACGATTTCCAGCTGCAGATAGCCGACAGCATTGTAGACTGGCCCGTGAGGTCACTGAGAGCGTTCATCGCGCGCCTCGATAAGGGGGCTTGCGTCAGCCGTATGGAGGAACTGGAGACGATTCTGTCTCTTATTGAATCCGGAAAGAGTAGCAGTGCCTCCCTGCTGAAAGAGATCCCGAGACGGGTCCGGATGCTGGCACACAAGAAAACGAGAAACGAATTCGAAATGATAATCGGACGTCTTGAAAAGATGAAAAAAACCTTTAACCTGAACTCCATTGACAGAGATATTGAAGCCGTTAAAATACAGGCTGAAAAAAGATTTGAAGAGTAGCGTATGAAAAGCAAGGTGATAGTATTTACAGGCGGGGGCACGGGCGGCCATGTCTATCCGGCAGAACCTCTGATAAGAGAGTTCAGAAAAAAGGGCTTCAAGATCGTCTGGATCGGCTCACGAACAGGAATAGAGAGAAAGATTGTCGATCAATGGGACATCGAGTACAGATCCATCAGCACAGGGAAACTGCGCCGCTATTTTTCCCTTCAGAACTTTACAGACCTATTCCGTATCACAGCGGGACTGATACAGTCATTTTTCCTGCTGATGCGCCTCAAACCTGCCCTGGTGTTCTCAAAGGGAGGATTTGTCTCAGTTCCCCCCGTAGCGGCGGCGGCGCTTTTGAAAATCCCCAGCTTTACCCACGACTCTGACGTCATTCCCGGACTGGCCACCAGGATCAACCACCGTTTTACCAGGCAGACCTTCGTCGCCTACGAAGAGAGCCGCAAGTATCTGAAAGGCAGTAAAACCATTGTGAGCGGCAACCCCGTAAGGGCTGAGTTTTTTTCGGCATCCGAGCGCTTGCCCGAACCCTGGAATTCCAGACTGGGAGACAAGCCTCTTCTGCTTATCCTGGGCGGCAGTTCGGGGGCCCTGCAGATCAACGCCATGATTTCAGAAATTATCGAAGAGCTCACATCTGAATTCACAGTAATCCATCAAATGGGAATGGAGCTCTTCGAAGCAATAGATAAACGATTTATGCATGTAAGCGATTACTTTCCTGTCCCTTATCTGAACCAGGAACTTCCCGCTCTTCTTCAAAGGGCGGAGCTTGCCGTGGCCCGTGCCGGTGCCGGAACACTCTGGGAGCTGGCCGTCACCATCACACCCTCCATTCTCATTCCCTTGAGATCAGGAAGCCGCGGGGACCAGGTGGATAATGCACGCATTCTCAGGGAAGAGGGGATGGCTTTGGTTATGGAAGATGCCGAACCCTCAGCCGGAGACCTTCTTGAAACGGTATTGAATTTGAGATCCGATACAGCAAGAGTCGAGGAAATGAAGAAGAAGTGCCGGAACTTCGTGAAAAACAGGGCGGAAGATGTTATGATATCCTGTCTGATGGAGGTCTGCTGAAAATGGAACCGGGAATCCTGGATATTGTCTTTATTCTCATCATTGTCGTAGCGGCCCTTCGCGGTGCTTTCCGCGGTATGATCCAGGAGATCATCTCTCTGGCGGCCCTGTTTATAAGCCTGCTTCTGGCGGCTGTCTACTATCCGGATGCCGCC
This sequence comes from Oceanispirochaeta sp., assembly GCA_963556075.3. Lineage (GTDB taxonomy): Bacteria > Spirochaetota > Spirochaetia > DSM-2461 > DSM-2461 > Oceanispirochaeta. The sequence goes on from CAUVYB020000002.1 coordinate 3,995,449, forward strand.
CATTGGATCAGGTCGCGCTCCTCCCTTGACGAAAGCTCCACCCTGATCGCCTACGCCTTCATCTTCATTATCTCCTTTATACTCTTCAAACTGCTTCAAAAAGCTGTCGTATCCATGATGAATGAATCTTCCATGGAAAGCACGGACCGGCTGCTGGGCTTTTTCTTCGGCTTGCTGGAAGGTGTTCTGATCTGTTTCCTCCTGGTATACCTTATCAACTTTCAGCATATCCTGAACCTGGACGGCCTTACTGACAACTCCGCTATCGTTCCTTATCTGGAACGCTTTCTGCCGGCCCTGGATAAACCGGCATCCGGTCTGATGGATAAACTAAAAGGGAGGTAGACACGTTGTTTGAAAATCTTATTGCCCAGGACAGCATTCGTAAACAGCTCAGCTCTGCGGTTATGCAGAACAAGCTGCCTCACTCTCTCCTTTTCAACGGTGAGGATTACAGCGGCAAAATGAGCGCAGCCCTGGAACTGGCAAGAGCCGTATCCTGTGAAAAAGGCAATGCTCTGTGGGACTGCAACTGTCGTTCCTGCAGGGACCACCGTGTCCTGAACAACCCTGACCTCCTTCTTCTGGGAAGACGGTACTTCCTTGAGGAAATCAAGGCTTCCGCAGAACTGCTGAACCGGAGCAGAGCCTCATATGCCGTCTATATGTTTATCAGAAATATCAGAAAACTTTTAAAACGCTTTGAACCGGTCATATGGGAGGGACAGGAAAAAAAGCTCAACAAGTACAGCGGTGCCCTTGCCAATGTCAACGAGGCTATTGAGAAACTCGATCCCGAGAAAAAGCTTATGGAAGAGGAAGAGCTGAAAGCCTTTCTTGACGATCTTATCCATCAGGTCAGAACACTGATTCCCGCCGTTCCCGTCGGAATCCCTATCGATCAGATAAGAAATATCAGCCGATGGGCCCACCGGACGAGCAACGGAAGGGCCAAGGTTATCGTTCTGGAACGGGCCGAGAGCATTAAGGACAGCGCCGCTAACGCCCTTCTCAAGATCCTGGAAGAACCGCCTTCTCATGTCACCTTTATCCTGACCACCGAAAGGAAAGGCGGCCTTATTCAGACCATTCGCTCAAGAGTCCGGCCCTATGATTTCACTCCCCGTTCCGACAAGGATTCAGCTCTGGTGCTGGAAAAGCTTTTCCGCTATGAAAGTGCTGATATAAATCTATATCATTTCTTTCAAAGCTGGTCGGATACGGATTACAGTTTCATCAGCTCTCATATACGGATCTTTCTGGACAACTGTTTCAGCAGTGGTTCTATCAGAGAGCTTGAAGATCTTTTTCAGTACTTTGACAAGAACAGAGGAAAAGATGAACTGGGACGTTTCCTGCGCATGCTCAGCGATGAGATCAGATTAAGAATCAAAGAGGATCCCGAACTGGTATCCACGGTTGAGGGGCAGAACCTCGTCTCATCCCTGCTTGGAAAGTTAAACCGATGCGCTTCAAATTCTTCCGTTTACAATCAGAGTTCCCTTTTCCTTCTTGAAAGCCTGTTTTATGATATAAGGGAGCAGTATGAGGCATTTTGTAACTAAGGCCATCCAGGCATTACCGAAACTGGATGAAAAACAGATAAAAAACCTTATAGACGCCCTGGCCCAGGAAGTCATGGATATAGAACTCCTGGAGATGGTTATCTCATCTCTCCCCTACGGTGTCATTGTAGCCCGTCCCGACCACAGGATTCAGTTTATCAACAGACCCGCCAGACGCATGCTGCCCATGCACTCCCAGAATTTCGAAAACCTGAAGGCCTGGGAAGTGATTCTGGACAGGGATATTTCTTTATTTGTTCAGTCCTCCCTTATCGAAGCGGAAACCGTGAAGCCCCGGGACTTTACACTGGAAACTCTGGGGAGGGATATCACCCTTGCCGTAGGAGTCATGCCTGTCGTTAAAGAGGGTAAGATACAGGGAGATTTTATTTACATCGAAGATGTGACTGAGAAGAGGCAGGAGGAAGCACGGTACCGCAGAGCCGAAAACCTCGCCTCCATGACCACCATGGCCGCCAGCGTCGCTCATGAGATTAAAAACCCCCTGGGAAGTATAAGCATTCATCTACAGCTTATGCAGAAAACTCTGGACGCAGACAGGAAGGACGCACGGGAAAACCTGGAAGAGTATCTTTCCATCATAAGTGAGGAGGTGGACAGGCTCAACTCTATCGTTGTGGATTATCTATTTGCCGTACGTCCTATGGACACCCATCCTCAGCCTACGGACATTAACGCCTTGATCCGTGAGTTGGCGACATTTATTCAGTATGAACTGATGGAAGCGGATATAGAGCTTGAAGAGATGCTGGCAGGGGAGATCCCTCCTCTTCAGCTGGATGAAAACCTGATCAAACAGGCCTTTCTCAATATCTTCAAGAATGCCATTGCCGCCATGCCCGGCGGCGGAAGTCTGAAGATCAGCACAGCCATCAGGGACAACAGTGTGATCATAAGAATCTGCGATTCGGGGATAGGGATCCCCGCCGATGAGGTGGGAAAGATCTTTGAACCCTATTTCACTACAAAAACAGAGGGGAACGGCCTTGGTCTGACCATTGTCTACAAGGTCATCAAAGAGCATGGCGGTGAGATAAAGGTCGTTTCCCGTGAAGCTGAGGGCACCATATTCACCATTCTGCTCCCCCTTCCTCAGGGGGACAGGAAACTACTGTCCTGGAATGGAGATGATCAATGAAATTCAATATCCTGGTTGTGGATGATGAGAAGAATATAAGACAGGGCCTGGCCAGAGCCCTGGAACTGGACGGATACAAGGTCTATACGGCCGAAGACGGCAGCGAAGCCATGAAAACCATGGTCAAGGCTGAGATAGATCTGGTTATTTCCGATCTCCGAATGCCCAGGGTCTCGGGAGAGGAACTCCTTAAAAAAGTATCCTCATCCTATCCCACAGTTCCTGTAATTATTCTGACAGGCCATGGAACTGTTGAAAATGCCGTCGATGCCATGCGTGACGGAGCCTACGATTTCCTGACGAAACCTCTCAATCTCGACAGGCTGTCCCTGCTTGTAAAAAGAGCTCTATCCTCAAGAGAGCTCGTCATCAAGCACAGAGAACTTCAGGAAGAGATAAAGAAGCTGGAAAGCCGCAAGGACAGAAACGTCATCATCGGCAAGAGCAGCGCCATGCAGAAGGTCTTTGAGCTCATCCAGCAGGTAGCCTCAACTAAGGCGTCCGTGCTGATCACAGGAGAAAGCGGAGTCGGCAAAGAGATGGTTGCCGATGCCATCCACAGGGAGTCCCAGCGAGCAGATAATCCATTTATCAAGGTTCACTGTGCCGCCCTTTCGGAATCTCTGCTTGAAAGCGAACTGTTCGGCCACGAGAAAGGAGCCTATACCGGAGCCGTATCCCAGCGCAAAGGTCGATTTGAGCTTTCCGAGGGGGGAACAATCTTTCTGGATGAAATTGGAGAGATCAATCCTTCGGTTCAGATCAAGATCCTGAGAGTTCTTCAGGAACGGTCCTTTGAACGGGTAGGGGGAAGTCAGACCATAACGGTGGACACGCGCATTATAACCGCCACCAACAGGAATTTGAAGAAAGAGATTGCCAAAGGTAATTTCAGGGAAGATCTTTATTACAGACTGAACGTGGTAAACATTCACATTCCCCCGTTAAGAGAGCGGAAGGACGATATCTCTCTTCTGGCCAGCGCGTTTCTCAAGGAATTTGCCGAAGAGAACGACAAACCCCTGGCAGGGATTGATAATAAAGCGTCCATGGCCCTATACAACTACTCCTGGCCCGGAAATATCAGAGAGTTGAGAAACTGTATCGAGAGCGCCGTCGTTATGGCAAAGGGAAACTTTATAATGCTCCAGGATCTGCCCCCCGACATCTCGGCATCTGCCGAGGATGAAGGCACTATCCGTATCCCCATGGGAACGACTATGGCGGAATCGGAGAAACTCATCATCAGATCCACCCTCAACTACGCCAAGGGGAATAAAAGCAGAACTGCAGAGATTCTGGGTATAGGGCGTAAAACTCTTCATAGAAAAATCCACGATTTCGGAATGGAGGAAGAGTTTTTAAAATCAGCGAAACAGGAGGCTGCCGATGACTGAGCAGGATGATCATAAGGCGATAGAGGAACTGGCGAATGTACTGGCTTCAACGGAGAACAAGGATCTTATCGAGGATTTCCTCCACAGAATTCTCACACCCAATGAACTGCACAGCGTAGCCAGTCGCTGGGCTCTGACAAAACTGATATCCCAGGGAATGTCTCAGAGAAAAATCGCCGAGAAACTGGGTTTGAGCCTCTGCAAGATCACAAGAGGGAGTAAGGAATTGAAAGCGGATAACTCCTCATTCAGAACCATGATAGAGCTGGAGTCTCAGTTAGACTCATAGAATTTAATATCCCTGTCCACCATGGTATCGCCGTCAAAGATAAAATGCCCGATAAAGCAGGCATCTTCCTTCAAAGCCTCAGGCAGCCAGTGAATATCATCCTCCCACATTTTGTCCCAGGGGATAGCGCCTATGGGACACCAGAAGGGCAGAGCCTCATCACTTTCCGTGGGAACACCGTCAAACTCCCTGCCTGTATAGACCGTTCCCTTCAGTCTTAAACCGTCCAGAAAATGGAAATGGAGTTCACCTGCAAAACGCAGGTTCCGGCTTTCCAGACCGACTTCCTCCCGCGTCTCCCTTACAGCCGCCTCAAGGGGGGTTTCGCCTTCTTCGATATGCCCCCCCGGAGCGTTAACCTTACCCGCTCCAAGTCCCTTTTTTTTATGTATCAGAAGGACCTTATCCCCTTTGATCAGATAGGAGATAACGGCTTCTTCAGTCGGCATCCACTCGTTCCAGTTTATATCACTGACTTTCATTCTTTTCCTTTTCCACCCTTTTTAAAATGACAGCCGGAGCCCCGGCTCTGGCACTCTCTTCCTTACTCATCGAAAACATAAGACGTAAGGTCCTGAGCTCGCCCTCTCTCAGTTTAAGTCGCTTATCCTCTACAAAGGAAAGATCCTTTGCAGCAATAACATGGCCTCCCTCATCTCTCCACTGGGCGCTGAGATCGAGCCTCTCCAGCGCCTGACGTCCCCTGTTCGTGATTCTAAAATCCAGGAACAGATAGCTGCGATCATATCCCTCTATCATATGGGCGAGACGGCTTTCCACATTGAGATAGACAGCATGGGGAAGGGGAGTCGCCGTATAAGGCTCCAGAGCCTCCCAGCCGGGGGGATCGTCCTCATGAAGTCTCTTTCTCTCTCTGATGGTAAAACGGAGCGGTTTTTGCGTATCCGGATCTCCCTCGGGATGAAACAAGGCACTGAAAACGGCAGTTTCGCCCACTCTGAGCGGAGCATCTTCTTCGCTCACCAGGGGGATGACGCCCATGCTTGTGTCATCATAATAAACTTCCACATCCAGCTTTTCATAACTGTGCTTCAACGCTTCTGTATACCCCGCAAGGGACAGTGAGGGGATTCCCGTATCACTGTCTTTCTCCAGGAGCCTTTCGCTCAGGGAAAAATCAAATTCTTCATCCAGATCGGCCGAAGAGACCCACGCAATCTCCCGGCTATCCCACTGGAGAGACTCGGCACTTTGAACTGGAGGGAGCACTTCTGAACTTCTGAGACGCAGCAGATAACGGACACGGGGATAGACGGCGGCAGCAAGAATGAGCATCACAAGTATCAGAAGAGGGATGTATCGTTTCTTGTTCTCCCTCCCTTTTAGCATATCCTGAAGTTTCTTCAGTTCTTTCTGAAAACTACGAGCCTCACGATTTTCAGGTTCCAGTATCAGTGCGTCATTCACCTGATGCTCCGAACGCTGAAGATCCTTTTGAAGATATCCGTACTTGGCGCTTCGATTAAGATACAGTTCAGCCAGATCGAGACGTATATTATTATCAAGAGGAGTAAAAAGAAGAGCTCTCTCCGTTTCTACTATGGCGTTGTCCCAGCGTTCCCGTCCCTTGTATTCCAGGGCTCGGGTGAGATGTCTTTCCGTAAGCATAGCGAGCTTTTCAATATCCTGAGGCTGGAGCTGGTACTTCCTATTCAAAGCCTGCAGATCGGCTGTTTTAAGGAGTCGGGAATCCTGCATATGAATGAGTTCGCTGAGATATCTATTCAAACGCTGATCAGCATTACCGCTGGTCCCGTCCTCAGCTTTCTCGATTCCTGATTGCTCTTCCGTCTCACCGGAACGTTCTTTTATCTCTTTCATGAATGATTTATTGTAGCAAATAGATTCAAGATTTTCCAGCATACAACCGATAACGGTATAGGAAAGCTTTGCGTCCGGGGAGCCCATTTTTTAATGAAGTTATCAGTATTTTGCTCTGAAAATTACAAGGAATACCTGCCTCACCTCAGACTTGCACTTGACGATCTTTTTATAGAATATCAATCTGTACTGATCAGCTCCCATGACGGCATGAATGAACTGAAGCACAGCTTCTGTCAAATGCTGAAATCCACTTCATGCACTCTGATCATCCCCGAACCGGATGATCTGGCATCTCCGTGGTTCTCATTCATCCTCGGTTTTCGACAGATGAACAGAGACAATATACTCTTCCTCTGTCCCGAAGAGGCGCCTCCTGCCTGGCTTTCTGAGTTGAGATCCTCCCGCAATGTCGAAGAGCTGCTGGAGATCATCAATGAGCTGACACCTCTGTGGACCAGCCGGATAAAAAAAGAGTGGGCCCTGAAAACTCTTGAAGAGAGGATGAAGGAGCATACTCACCAGGACTTTGTGAAAGCGGTGCAGGATGGCGACCGATTCATGACGGGAGTGTTTCTGGAAGCGGGTTTTGAGGTCAATAAACTGTCTGCCGATCAGGTCAGCCTTCTGGGAACAGCTGCCAGAAACGGGTATCCCTCCCTGGCCAGAATCCTGATGGATGCGGGGGCCGATGTCAATAAGATCAGCCTGGACAGAAATAACAGCCCCCTGATGGACGCTTCATCTCACGGACATGTTGAAATGGTCCGCCTTTTCATAGAAAATGGAGCTGAGCTGGAGATGACAAGCAAGAGCGGCCAGACCGCACTGATACTGGCAACTGGGAACGGTCACCGGGAGTGTGCCAGGATTCTGATAGAGGCCGGTGCAGATTGTGACAAGACTGATACCATGGGACTGTCCGCCAGAAAGTACGCCCAACTGTATCAGGTGAGCGATCTTCTGGACGTCATGCCTCCGGCTCCTTAAGGAGCAGTCATGAAACACATCTACTACCTCAAATGGCAAGAGCACTCTTATATCTTCACAGAAGGTAAAGACCTGGAGATCATAGGGGAGCTGGACAGGGAAGAACTGGATATATACTATGGTTCCCGCTTTTCAGAAGAGGATTTAAGATATGTAAAAAACAGTCTTAAGATAAGCATAGAAAAGGGCGTGAACCGCTGGATCAGCGATTCACGCTTTATCCTGCATTGCATCATGTCGGCCGGAGTCTTTCTGGTCAGTTATTATTTTCTGTCCTATGTTATCCGGGATCCCCTTCCTGTGATCGATGAAATTGTTCTTTCCACGATCCTCGCTGTTCTGGCCTATTTCAGACTCAACAATCAGGAGTATAAGTCAGACAAAGCTCTGGGAAGAAAACTGGAACTGGAACAGTCGCTCGCCGATATATCCTGCCATTCGTCAACTCTTATCAGCGAAGTAGAGCTCTACCTGGAGAAGATGAGGCATATGAATGATAGTGAGCAGAGAGAGCTTTCCGAATCCGGCGGAGTCCCCGTCTTCTTCAGCTCCCGGAGAAAGGAGCTGGTAAATCTGTACAAGGCGATCAACCGTTCCCGCAGAAAGAAACGCTTATCCTGGCCTGCCGAACTAAAAGCCCTTATGAGGCAGATCAGAGACTATTTGAAATATCATTCATCGATGGTTTGATTATCCTGGAGAGTGCGGTTCAGTTCCTGTGTTTTTCGAGCCGTTTCAATCATTTCTTCGGCTGGAGTAAAATCAGGACGTATCTCAAGACAGGCTTCCCAGAGGGCGATGGCCTGACCTATATCACCGTTGGCATACTCCTCAAGTCCGTCCAGATAGAGCAGCTGAGCCCGTTCATTCCGGTTCATCCGCCCGAAATCACCCAGATTGAGCTTCAATGCCAGACTGAAACGATCCAGAGTCGTCACCTGTGTTGTCAGGTCAAGAGTATAGTTGGCCGTAAGACTGAACCTCTCGGCATCAAAGGACGACCCCACACTGAAGCGGGGCAGCCCCTGTTTGATCATCATGCCTGACTGAACAGAGAGAAATTTTGCTACAGCCACATCCAGACCTGCGGCATACCAGATGCTCTCTGCAGGAGTATCGTCAAGAGTAAAAGGGATGTTTACATCGAAAGCCCAGGTCAGGGGACGGATAGGCGAATAGGAGATACCTGTAGAAATCATACTCGGCAGGGGATCGGGATCAGCAATAAACTCACTACCGATATTTTTCAGGACCAGCCCGAAACCGAAGTTTTTATCCCTGGAACTGAAAAACTTCAAAACATTGAATTTTGTCAGGATTCCGACATCGCCCATAATCGCCAGGGCAGACTGATCGGCGGCTATGGCAGTCGGCACACCTCTGTACCCCAGCTTCAGGTTACCGCCGACAGCGATTCCATGATAGTAGTAGTCATCCAGAAATTTATAGGCGGCGTTGAAAGTGGCGATGGTCTCGGTATAGTAACCGGTAGAATAATCACCGTTGTCATTCTGTGCACGATCACCCCAGTCGTCAATTCCCGTAAAGGGAAGATAGAGAAACTTACCGCCCACACCGATTCCCAGATCGTCCCAGCGGCTTGTATAGGTTACGGACTCGAGATTTGTATCTGCAATCCAGTTGTTATGATAAAAGGTCAGCTCGGAATTTTCCACATAGGCGCTGGCAGCCGGATTTGAATCAAGAAAGCTGGAGTCCACGCTCATGGCCGTAAAAGCCGTTCCCATGCCCTCATAACGGCCGCCCGAAGGTATGGTCAGAGTCTGAAAAGAAGTCAGCCCCGCATTGGAGTCAATTCCGAAAAGATCACTGATGTCGGCATAAAGAGAAGCTCCCGTATCGTCGGCATAAATCCGCGCCAATGAGAAAATTATAATGATAAAAATCAGGAACCTTTTCATCTAATTGTATTATACCTTTGAAAACAGCTTTTATCCAGATGAACGGCTTTGATGCCGATAATGATATAGGATATAATATTATGATAATAATTTCGGATTATTGAAGGGTTTACTTGACGAACATCAGGAAGAAGATCATCACTGCCTTGGCCCTCTGCCTTTTCTCCTTCGCTTCACTGCTGTCGCCGGAGGCTCAGACGAGATCTGCAGGGAACAGATACGAAGAGGTGGATCGTCTGATGCAGCTTTTTGACTATAACGGCGCCATCAATCTTCTGGTTGAGATTGTAAAAGAAAATCCTGAGGAGATGGAAAAAGCTCAGAAAAAGATTCAGGAGATCCGGAAGCGTAAAGAGCAGTTTAACGAGCGTTATGCCGAGCTTATACGAGTTCTTTTCGAAGAGAATGATTACGAAAAGGGACTTGAAATCATCAGCGAGCTGGAAACTCTGGATACCAATCCCAACCAGGCGACATCGGAATCTCTGACTGATGCCCGTATCAGTGCCGAGCTGATCTATTTCCGGCTGCTATTCAACGACCTTATGGACAGAGCACTCGTACAGATCGAAGAAGGTAACTATGACGAAGCCGTTAAAATCTATAGCACGGGTTTTCAGCTTCATCGCCGTACCTATGATGAACGGGAATACGGTCCCCTGGTCAAGGAGCCCGTAGAAACCCATCTCACCCGGCTTATGGGCTCAATAGAAAGCTTTCAGGATAATTATCAGTCCCTGAACAGCTATAGTTCCCAAACTATCAGCTCAAGCATGGAAAGCAACAGGAACCGGCAGGAGGATCTTCTCGGTGATTTCAGGGATTTCACTCTGATGAGGAATGATATCTGGCAGGCCGGATATATCTTCGACCAGCAGAATGAGCTCCTGGCAAGGATCAGCTCGGAATACAGGGAGGATTTTTTCCTCAGCTTTGCCAATCGTATTGTATTCGGCCGGCTGGACCAGCGATACAACGAGGGAATTATTGAAGCGATGGATCGCTATTGGGAGTCTATGCTCACCCCTCTGCAGGAGTCTCTTGAATCTAAAACAGAAACTTTGATGACCAGGGGGGAACAGTTTTTTGAAAGGGGAGCCTGGCCTCAGGCGCAACAGCAGTTCGATGAAGCCGAGTTCTGGGCCGAGAGGACGCTGGAGCTTGCGCAGCTCTGGAGCGGACGGATAAACCTCGGCGAAGACTACTCTCTTTATCCCGGTTCCGGAGACCTTATGAGAAGGGAGTATCCCAATCTCATCAATGCCGGACTCCAGAAGGATAAGGCCTCCTATCTGTCGCGGCTCAGCTTTTTTTATGAACGCCTTGACGAATATCGGGACTTTGACAGTGAAAGCCTGGAACAGATGAGAGAAAGGCGCACGACCCTTGCCGATGAGCTTGCAAACCTCGTTCCCATGAAAGAAGAATGGGATCGCAGCTACCAGAAGTTCACTAAAGATGTGCTCTACACGGACGGCTTTGCCGACGAGCAGGGATCCTTTGTCTCGGGAAGGCTGGAAAAAGGCATTGCCGACTATCGTTTTCTCGATGGCCGAATAGCCCTTGACTCGGCAGACTACGAGATACGGCCTCTTGAGGCCGAGTATAATTCCATGCGGGAGGCGGTGGCCCAGGCGCAGGCAAGGCTTGACGGCATACCGCCTGAAGGATCCGAGGCGCAGGACAGGACGATATTATATGTATATCCTCAGATCAGTTATGATATTATTGAACGACTTCTTGAAGATAACAGCGAATTGAGCCTCAAGGCGGCGGATTACAAGGAGTACTATCAGGATGTACGGGTACAGATCCCCCAGAAGGAATCTATGGCTGCCTATATAGGACGTGCCGAAGCTCTGATCCTGAACCTTGAGGACGATCTTATGGAATATACACGTATCCAGAGACGATCCGATCAGAATATAGTCCAGGCGGAACGCTTTGTCGGAGAGGGGGATTTCCGGTTTCAGCAGGCTGAAAACGCCCTGGCCCGCAAAGATTTTGCCCAGGCGCCCCAGCAGCTAAGCTCCTCTCAGGAACTCTATGTCCAGGCCCTTTCCTACAATGAGCAGGTGATCTCTCGTGACGATCTTGATAAAAAAATCTCAGATCTTCAGGCCCTTATCCTCCAGGAGGAGAATAAAGAGGTTATACGTTATGTCCGTGAAAATGTGAACAGGGGGAAGAGCCTCTATCTCCAGGGACTGTATGCCCAGAGTGAAGTCGTTCTGCTCAGAGCGGAAAGCCGCTGGTTTACGACGAATACCGATCCCAACAATGAGATCAATTACTGGCTCAATCTGGTAAGAGCGGCGTTATCGGTAGAATCGGGACGGACCATTGAGGAAACCGAACCCCTGTACATGGAGATGACCCAGTTTCTGAACCACGCCCTGGCGAACTTTGAAGCGGGCAGAAAAGCCCTGGAAGAGGGAGATGAACCCCGGGGGATCTCCCTTCTGGACAAGGCGGATCAGAATTTGAACGAAATCCTTATCCCCATGCCTTTGAACCAGCAGGCCAGTGTTCTCAAGCTCAGGATTCAGCAGCTCAGGGATCCGGAACAGTTTCAGGTCACCTTTGAAGAAAAGTTCAAGAGTGCTGTCAGCAAAATCAGGACGGAACCGGACAACTCCTATATCGACCTGAAGGACCTGGCCGCCATACAGCCGAATTACCCCGGTATAAAGAAGGCCATATACGATGTAGAGATCACCCTGGGTATCAGACGTCCTCCGCCGGACCTCAGGGCCCTTGCGGAAAGTGAGGAACTCTATGGCAAAGCCTATGCCATCGTCCAGGGGAATGTCCGCTCCCAGTTTCCCGTTGCTCTGAAACAGCTGGACAGAGCCATCGAACTGAACCCCGAGAACTCGGACGCCATCGAACTGAAGGACCGCATCCAGCTTGATGCCGGCGGTCAGACGACAATTGTACTCAGTTCAGCGGATAATGCACGCTTTAAAGCTGCTGAAGAAAAGTATATAAATGGAGAGTACTTCGAAGCCTATGCCATTGTGCAGCAGCTTTTGAATGATAAGAAGACGGCGTCCTATCCGCCTCTGCAGGATCTTAAAAGGAGAATTGAATCCAAATTTTGAAGCCCCCGTACTTTCGAACCCTATTCCTTATCATTCTCATCCTTCTTTCAGTAGGAACAACCCTTCACGGAGCCGATTATTACTGGGAAAATCCCGTTAACATACGTTCGGGGAACAGTTACTATCCTCAGTCAGTGAGCAGTCAGGAACAGGGCTTCATCCTCACAGCCTGGCAGGAGTACTCTGAAAGCGACCAGGAACTGATTACCATTCGCGGTTCCTACTCCGTCGACGGTTTGAACTGGTCATCTCCGCAGACACTTATTCCCGAATTCCGCTATGTCAGTGAAGACAAGGTATCTCTTTTCACCATGACCACAGACAGAGAGGGAAGCCCCGTTCTGGCCATGACCGCTTCGGAGCAGGAGATCCACATCTACAGGATGGACTCGCCCGGCAGTAAGATGGAAAGGATCTCGATCATTAAAACGGAATACACATCCGTTGTTCCCCGAATATTCAGAAGAGCCGACGACTCCCTTCTGATGTTTATGACGGGAAAGGTAGTTCTCGCAAACGGTACGGACGCTCTGTCCATTTACGCCTCGTATTCTTCATCGGGAGAGCTCTGGTCCGTTCCGGAGCATTTCATCAGCAACAATGAACTGAAACAGAACTTTCTTCCCTTTTACAGTTCCGATAACGAAAGAGAATATGTGGTCTTTCAGTCCCTGTACTCGGGAAACCGTAACAGCTATCAGATTTATCTCAAAACAAAGCCGTTCAATAGCGCTCAGTGGTCCGATGAGATCCAGATTACCTCCTTCGATGAGTACAGAAACGGAGAAAACAACGATTTTTCCCAGTTCGACAACCAGCGTCCTCATATGGCCGTTGAAAACGGGCGGATACATCTCGTCTGGGAGAGACGTCTGGGCCGAGAGCAGCCTCAGATTTACTACGGGGTTTATGACCCGGACGGCCGTTCTCAGGAAGAACTGGAACAGATCTCTAGGGGCAGTTATTTTACAGCGGCCCCCCGTATCGTTCGGGCGAACGGGGAGACTCTGGTTTTATGGTTTGACAACCGCAGCGGCAACCAGGTGGTCATGGCTCAAAGACGGGGTGTATTCTGGCAGGAAAAGCGCCTCAGTCTTATGCCTGGAGACTCTACCTACGGACGCTGGATCCGATTCAATGAGGACTTCTACATTCTCTGGGAGAATCTGATTAGCGGGGAAAGAAACATGACCTTTCTCGCCCCTGACAGAACGGCAGCTCTGCCTCTCGTTCGTACCGTTAATTTTACCGACCGCGGCAGACAGGCCGATGACAGAGCCATACTGAGCTGGAAAAGGCCGGAAGACTCTTCCGGTGTACTGGGATTCTCCTATGTCTGGGACAATATGCCGGACACCGAACCCGACAGGGATGTGGATACGGTGGATCTGAGAGAACGGACTCAGACCTTTCGAGCCCTGGAGGACGGGGACTGGTACTTCCATATTGCCCTGATTGACTATGCGGGCAACTGGTCGGAGACCAGACATATCAGAATTACACGAGACACGGTTGCTCCTGAGCCTGTTCGTTTCTTCAAGCCCCTTACGGATGCCCTGGGCTATCTGATAAGCAACACATTCAGTCTGACCTGGGATTCGAACGATGAAAATCTGGGAGGATTCAGCTATGCGTTCCATTTCCTCGGCGAGGACGCTGATCTGCTGGATCCATCACTTCTGGACCTTCCATCTCCTCCCGATACGATTCAAACCGTAAGCACAGCGGTTCAGTACAACAACAGAGACAACGGTTACTGGGCCCTTTCGGTCAGTGCCTTTGATGATGTGGGCAATAAGAGTGAACCGTCCATCCTTCTGTTCCGGACTAACAAATATATTCCCGTTACCTTTATCAGCGATGTGCGCAGCCGCAAAGATGAACTGGAGAGGAGAATTCTGACCATTATAGGTCGCGGATTCAGTGCCGGCGGTCGGATCAGCAGAGTCATCCTCGACAGGGACGGAAAGGCTCCCTGGGATTATGAGTACGGACCGGATGACTATACCGTCCGGACAGACAGAATCATCGAAGGGCCGACCGTTGAAGTATTCAATGAAGGAATCTACAGAGTCGCTGTCGAACATCCGAGACGGGGAATAGCATGGGCTGACGGACGTCTGAGGCTGGACTCATCTGGAACTGTCCGCTTCGGCGACTTCAGCTATGAATTCAAGACCTTCTGGCAGGCCGTCGATCTTGCCGAAAGAGTATTCAATCTCAATAGCGCCGCATTCTACGGCATCCTGTTCTTCCTCTTCCTGGTGGTTCTTTTCTCTGCCTGGCAGCTTCACAGACTGCTCCGGGAAGGGAAGGAACTGGAAGAGGAAATCAAGGCGATCATAGAAGGAACCCCCTTCATAGAAGAGTTAAGAAGAGAGAGGTTAAAAACCATGAAACAGAGAGGAATGGGCCTGAGGCTTAAGTTTACCCTGGCACTGCTGTCACTGCTACTGGCAGTGATACTGCTTATTTCCCTGTTCCTGGGGAACTATATGCTCAATACCCAGAAACAAAACCTGTCTGAAGGTCTCTACGAGAAGTCCTCCCTCCTTCTCGAAACCCTGGCGACAAGTGCCAGAACATATCTTCCCACCCAGAACAGACTGGAGCTGGGACTTCTTCCCGGGACCATCAGGGCTATGGACGATGCCCTGAACACGACCATTACGGGACAGGGAGCCAATGACCCGGAGGGCTTCGACTATATCTGGAGCAGCAACAACAGCAATATCAACCTGTACCAGCTCTTTCCAGAAGACGTGAACTCCCGGAGGATCCGTTTCCCCGAAGACTGGAACGATGCCGAAATCTCTGATTTTGACAGTCTCTATAAGGAGGGGGATCTATATAATTTTTCAGACTTCCCGGAAGAAGACAGACAGAAAATCTTTGATGTTCTGGAAAGCTCCAATCTTATCGCCGGAATCGAAACCGGAATTTCCAGAATAGACGATCCCGTATCATCGGCTGTTGCGGAACTGAAGCAGGAGATAAACGAAAGGGCTGTCGAGCTTATCGGTGATCAGAATAAACAGCTGGACCAGCTCTCCCGGGACGCCGTCCGCCTTGCCTTGAGGGGAGACAGAGCCTCTCTGGAAGAACTGAGTATGATACAGGAGACCATCAGCCGGATAGAACGGGAGATCAACGACAAACTGTCGACAGTTTCCAATATAGTCCAGACCTACCCGGAGTTCGCCACAAACAAGCTGAGCCGGGAGCGTCTGGTCTACACCTTCTACAAACCTGTTGTCTACCGGAATCAGGGTCGTGAGACATACTTCCGCGGTATTGTAAGACTGGATGTCTCCATCGAAAGCATCCTTGACGGCATCGTGGAGACCCAGAGCAATATTGTCCGCATTACGATGATTATTTCGCTTCTGGCCCTGGGAGGAGGACTGGCCGGCGCCCTCCTGCTGGCACAGACCATGATTAATCCCATACGGAAACTGGTAGCCGGTGTGGAAAAGATCAGAGACACCCAGGACAAGTCCCAGCTGGCGGGTCACTCCATCGAAACGGGAACCAGGGACGAGCTGGCGGCTCTGGCCAGCACCTTCAATCAGATGACTGAAGGCCTCGTCAAGGCGGCGGCGGCCAACAAGGAACTGATTATGGGTAAGGAGATTCAGAAAAAGTTCATCCCCCTCGAGACCATAACCGTGGGCAATAGAAAGCTCACGACCGGGGAGGAGGAGAACGAGCATGCCCATTTCTTCGGCTACTACGAGGGAGCCAAGGGTGTATCGGGAGACTACTTCGACTTCCGTAGACTGGACGACGAACACTATGCCATCATCAAATGCGATATTGCGGGAAAGGGGATTCCCGCGGCTCTTATCATGGTCGAGGTCGCCACCATATTTATCGACCATTTTTCCAAACTGAATGTCAGACGGGACGGTATTCACCTGGAGGAGGTTGTCTACAATATCAACGACCTGCTTGATGAGGTGGGATTCGAAGGACGATTCGCAGCTTTTATCATCAATGTCATCAACGTAAAGACAGGACAGTGCTGGCTCTGTCATGCGGGAGATAAAAACGTCTATTACTACGACGGTCAGGAGAAGAAGGTAAAACTGAAGGAACTCTCAGAGTCGCCGGCCGCCGGCGTTTTCCCCACGGATATGGTTCAAATGGGGCAGCCCTTCAAACAGGTGCCCCATGTTTTGAAGAGCGGCGATATCATGTTCCTCTTCACCGACGGAATCGAGGAAGCCCAGCGGCATTTCCGCAACAGAAACTTTGAAATCATCGACTGCGACGACAGCTGCGGCATTTCAAAGATTCTGGAGGAGGATGCGGGGGCCTACACCTCACACAAGAACGGAGAGAATTTCGAGGAATTGGGCATTCCCCGCATGGAAGCCATCATTGAGGCGGCTTTGCAGAGAAAGCAGTACTCTCTCCAGCAGTACCATAAACCGGATCCCGACAGGGAACTGAGCTTTGACTTCACCAAAGGCAGCGGGACTATGAAAGAGGCGGTTCTGGCCCTAATCTCGGTAGAGAAGGTCAACCGGCTCGTACCCGATCCCAATGCCGGACCGGACGATCGTATCCGTATTGACAATAAGATCGACGAGTTTTTAAAACTTCACTTTGATCAGTACAGGGAATACTTCAAATATCCCATCCCCGATGAGGAGTATCCTGAATACACCTACTACTCCCATCTGAAAGAGGATGAACAGTTTGACGACCTCACCATCCTGGGAATCCGCAAGAAGTAATGGGCTTTTTCTGCTACAACTGCGGGCGGGAGGTGAAGCGCGACAGCGACGCATGCCCTGGCTGCGGCGTGAAGTTCAAAGCTGTAAGATGTCCCTCCTGCGGCTATACGGATCAGGCCGATTTTTTCAAGGGCGGTTGTCCCCGCTGTGGTTATATGACGACAGAAGAAGGAAAAATTCCCGGGGCAGGAAAAAAGAGAGGGGAGAGAAAACCCGTACTGGGATTTATTCCCGTATCCGTTTTCTGGTTCTCCGGTTTCGGACTGTTTATTCTGCTTCTCATAATGATCTATACTCTTCTCTCGCCCTGAACAGAGAGCCTGCCAATCCTTTTAAACGAGCTGCTTCAGAAAAGATCAGATAAGAAAACCCAGATTAAAGCCGAAGGAGTTCGACCTGTCCTCATCGTCAAAAACCTTCTGATAGATGCCGAAGAGACTCATATACATGGGAGATTCGGGGAAATAGTAACTGACTTCCAAAGCACCCTGTATCACCGGCTGAGCCTCCCTGAAGGAAGGGAGATAGAGGGAGGAGGAGAGTCCCGCACTGAATTGCTCCGTTCCGTAGGAGAGCCCCCACCTGAGAACGGCGGTCATATCATACTCATCATCCCCGGACACCGTACCCAGTGTCCTGACCGAATAAAGGAATTCAGGGGAGAAATACAGATCCCAGAGCCTGTGACGCAACTGAAGGGGTATGAAAAAAGAGAACCCTCCGGGATCACGGATAAGTGTTCCCCCCTGAAGCTCATTGAAGTCGCTGATAGCGCTTTTGTAACTGCCCCGAAGCCCCAGTGACAGCCTTACGGAAGTATCCGTAAGCAGGGAAAACTTGTGCGAGCTGTTGATCCGTAAAGAGGGCCTTGTATATTCGTTGATAAAGGACGTTTCAACTTCGGCCGCAGCCTCCCAGCGCTTTACCGGTGAGAGCCGGAAATAAAAGGAGAAGGGGAGGTTGTAACTATGGGAGTCATCCTCATAGACTCGGTCAATCGCAAAAGAGGTCCCGAACTGAAAGGCTCCCGGAAAAAGATTCGCTGCTGCAGGAACCAGGGCTAAACCGCTGAAACCGGAATAGTAACTCAGGGGACGTCTGCTGTAGTTTCGGTTTATCCTGAAATCATGCTGTCCCCGTCCTCTGAACTGAAGACTGTAATCCCCCTCGGGCATTTCATCTCCGGCCGCATCTTTGCCGTCCCATTGAAAAACGATCCCTCCGGGACTGGTCAGGGGCTTGAGAGAGACAAGGCTCTGTCCCGCTCGGGAAATCAGAATGGATTCAACCTCATCAAGATCCTCTTCCGTCATAAAATACAGTTGCTGATAGTAGGAAGGATCATCAGGATTGATCTCTCCGTAAAGCTGCCGGGATTTGAGGGGAATTCCGCTTTCCATGGTATGGCTGGGACGGGATGATTTATCGTTGTATCCTATGGTAACTGTGGTCCTTTTGTCGGGGTGAACATTCACCCAGAATGAAAGCTCCTCATAACCGGGCTTCTCAAGAGTTATGCGCAGATAACCGCTGGGAACGCTGCTGCTTTCATAGGGAGTACGTCCCTTCTCTTCATCCCGGATCAGAACCTTAACATACTCCACATCCGTAATGATCTCTAGGCCCGGCTTAAAACGGAACGTCCTGTTCTTATCCGCATCCTCTTCCTGCAACCTGGCCGGACGACTGTACTCCAGAGGACCTCTTATCTCTATGCTTATGGATGGTCCGGAGCCTTCATCCGCTCCGGCTTCCTGAGCCCACAAGGGATTGATGAAAAATATAAGGAACAGGAAAGCTAATAATCTTTTCATTGATTCAACCGTTAATTAAGATCTATTTTCCACCATCGGCTTTTCTCTTTATCCGCTTCAGCCGATAGTATGAATAATGAAGAAGTACATATTCATTTTACTACCATTTCTTATCTTTTCACAGCCGCTGACCTCACAGGTTTCATCAAACGGTGGTTCTACGGATACAAATCCGGCGGAAAAGAGCGAAATCGCCGTGAACGCAGAATTACCCGAAGGGTACAGATCCATAAGACTTGGAATGAGCCTTGATGAGGTCAAGGAAAACCTGCTGACCGAAGCACGCTTTGACTTCAGAGGAGATCCGGACGTGTCGGTGAGAAAAACAGGGACACAGTCGCTTATCGTCAGCAGGGGGAAAACATTTATAGATTCGGCCTACTTTCAGTTCGAAGAGGGGACTCTTTATCTGATTACCCTTGAACTGAACAGAGAAAAGATTGATTTTTTCACCATGCAGAGCCGATTAAGCGGCAGATACGGTAATCCCCACACCCTCTCACCCGAGGGTATGAGCTGGAGTAACGGCAGCGTCAGGATGAGCCTTGAATATCCTCTCACCGTCAAGTATCTTGATCTAGCCACATTCAACGGCTTTCTGGAAGACAAGGTCCGCCGCAAGAGCTTTGAAGAGATCTCGCGGACAAAATTTCTTGAGGATTTCTGATGAAACTGAGTTCCAAATATCTGAAGGTCATGTTATTGATTGCCATATCCGTATCCTGCGAGGCCGAGAGGCTGGAAACCAGAGAAATAATGCTGGGAAAAAAGACGATCACCGTGGAGATGGCAGACAGCCCTGAGAGCCGAAGATCGGGACTTATGAACAGAAAAGAACTGGGAAGGGACCGGGGTATGCTCTTTATTTTTGAAGAAGAGCAGAAGCTTTCCTTCTGGATGAAGAATACCTCCATACCCCTCTCCATCGCCTACATCAGCAAATCGGGCGTGATTCGGGAGATTCATGACATGACACCTTTTTCTCAGTCCCCCGTATACTCCTCCCACTCCGTACTCTATGCCCTGGAGGTTAATCGGGGCTGGTTTGAAGAGAACGGGATTTCCGTGGGAGACAGGCTTCAACTCTCGCCCTGACCCTCCGGGCGGATCTCTTCTATCAGCTGCTCCGCCTTCTCAAGCTCCTTCTCCAGTTCGCCGGCCAGTACGCTTCCCTCTTTAAAAAGCTCCATCTGCCTGCTGAAATCGATCGTCCCCTCCCGGATTAAAACCGCTATCTCTTCCAGTCTCTTCATCTTTTCTTCAAAACTCATTTGTTCTCTCCAGAAATTTCAGCATTAACGGCACCGTCCGAAAACTCAAGGCTTATTTTATCGCCTGCATCGAGTTCGGCCGAGGATTTAATCCATTCACCATCCCGGCTCACCATGGCAAATCCCCGGGACAGTATGGACTTGGGGGAGGACGACTCCAGCAGTTCACGGATAAGAGCTATATCATGACGTTTCTTCTGTATCCGCATCTCAAGAGTACGGTGCATCTCCATCATCTTCATATCCAGATCCTGGCTCTTCTCTTCCAGCCCCTGTTTTATCATAGCCCCAAGGGCCAGCCCGTCCATGGAGGAGAGCCGCCATCTCTGCTTGTCAACGCTGTAGAGCATGGACTCGGCGAGCCTTTTCCTGGCGTCCCTGATAAAGGTCACGGCATTTTTCATTCCGTCCGATACGATCTCCGCCGCAGCCGATGGTGTGGCAGCCCTCAGATCGGCGGCGAAGTCCGAAAGGCTGAAATCGATCTCATGACCCACACCGCATACGAGGGGGATGGGGGAGGCGGCAACGCAGCGTACCACAGCTTCATCGCTGAAGGAGAGAAGATCCTCCACAGAACCTCCGCCCCGCGCAAGTATGACAAGATCGGCCTCTCCCCGTCTGTAGACCTCCTCAAGGGCCCTGATCAATGAGGCCGGAGAGCGTTCTCCCTGCACCAGGGCGTCAAAGACCATCAGGTGAAAGGAGGGCATTCTTCTTTTCAGAACCCGAATGATATCCTGAAGGGCCGCCCCCTTGGCAGAACTGACAACGGCTATTCTTTCGGGATAGGGGGGCAGGGGACGCTTGCGCTCCGGATCAAAGAGTCCTTCGGCTTCAAGCTTCTTCTTGAGAAGCTCCAGACGATAGAGGATATCCCCCTGACCGGCCTGTTCCATGGACTCGCATACGAGCTGATAGTTGCCTCTCTGAGGATAAACGGTGATGCGGCCGAGGACAGAGACCATCATGCCGTCTGCAGGATGGTAATCGAGTCTGGAACGCTGCTGACGGAAAAGAACAGCATTGATTACGGCGCTTCCATCTTTAAGATTAAAATAGCAATGCCCCGATGCGGCTGGTCTGAATCCGCTGATTTCACCTCTTACCCTGACTACGGGAAACGTCTCTTCCAGGGTATTTTTTATCAGGAATGTCAATTCACCCACATTGTAGGTCGGTATCTCGGTTCTCAATGTTCAGCTCTCCGGTGAAAGGACCCGTTCCAGGACAGCCGCCGCCTGGGCGACCTCTTTGATCGCCTGAAGGATATACTCCCGCTCGGCACAGACCGGGGCCTTTACGGTATACAGAATAAGATAAACATCCCGTTCATCGTCCTTAACAAGGGACCAGCTGCCGATAACGCGGGTCTGGGTATTATCAACAAGCAGAACAGGCGCAATTTTCTCGATCTCGCTCCCGTTCACCTTTGCGGACAGCGAAAAGATCTCCCTCACATCTACATCGGCAGATCGATTCATATGCCCTCTGACCCAGACATCTCTGCCCGGAAAAGAATCGTTTCCCACGATTCTGAAATCACCCTCATTGTCTATCTCATACTCCAGAGATTCCTCTTCCAGAAAGGAGGCGATTCTATCACTGTTTACAAGTATTTCCGTACTGCAGGAAAGAAAGAGAGCGGGGCTGAGCAAAAGCATTCCGAATAGGAGAACGGGATTGTATCTTTCACTCAGATGACCTATTCTAAATGACGATACTGAGCTTATGAACAATATTGTTTTTTTGAATCTGATCAATAGTAACTCCTACTCGTCTGAGCTTCTGCCTGGTGGCCTGAACGCTGTGCAGATGATAGAGAATTTTTACACGGCACTGCCGGATATCAAGGCAATTATACCCATAGCTGTCGATCCTGAACAGCTGAAATCCTTTTACGGCGAGAGTATACCGGAGAATTCGCTTATTCTGGAAGCAGACAGACAGGACGGCATGCTTCGTGCCATGGCCGAACTTTCCCGGGAATATGACCACTGTTTTTATTTTTATGGAGACACCCCTCTTCTGGATGCGGTCCTCAGCCGGAAGATGTATGATAATCACTGCCGCTACTATGCGGATTACAGTTTTGCCGACGGCTATCCTCTGGGCCTCGCTCCTGAGATCATCGCCTCGACCGCTCTGACTGAACTGTCAAAGCTTGTTGGCGAAAAGAGTGAAGCGATCGAAAGGGATTCCCTTTTCAGCTGGATTCAGAAGGATATCAACTCATTTGACATCGAGACGGAGATCTCTGCTGTGGATCTCAGGCTGAAGCGGATATCCCTCTCCATGGACAACAGACTCAACTACAGCCAGCTTCTTTCCTTTATGAAAGACGGCTTTTCAAACGCCTCCGACTTTATGGAGCGTGCCGCTGAACTGGAAAAGCACTGCCGGCAGCTTCCGGCCTACTATCAAATACAGATTACAGCCTCCTGCCCTCAGAGCTGCTCCTACTGTCCCTATCCGCAGATCCGTCCCGGTCACAGGGAAGATAAGGCTCACATGGAACAGGAGAAGCTCCTTGAACTTTGCCGTTCCATCGCCGCCTTCACACCGGATGCCCATGTCTCCTTAAGCCTGTGGGGAGAGCCTTCATCCCATCCCCGAATCCTGGAGATAATGAAATCCCTGAAAGAGATCCCGCTGAACTACCTGATTGAAACATCAGGCATAGGATGGCCTGATCCGGACTGTCCGTATAATGCATCTTTATACAGTGAGTCCTGTTTTCAGTGGATCCTGTCTCTGGATGCCCTTGACCGTGATATATACAGAATGCTGAGGGGCGAAGGCTATGATGAAGCATACGGTTTTGCCCGGAAACTGATCGCGATCAATCCGGAGCGAACATGGATACAGGCTGTGAGGATGAAGGAGAACGAAGATGATCTCGAACAGTTCTACAGGCACTGGAAGGAGATAAACGACAGGGTCATAGTACAGAAACATGATCATTTCTGCGGATTCCTTCCCGAAAAGAAGATCACCGATCTCTCTCCTCTGAATAGATTTCCCTGCTGGCATCTCAAACGGGAGATATGTATCGACCTTGAGGGACGGGCCGTTCTCTGTCGTGAAGATCTGAGGGGAGAACACATCCTGGGAAGCTGTTTCAGCGAAAACCTTGAAGAGATATGGAAGAGGGGAGAAACTTTTTTCGAAAACCATATCAAGGGCGACTACAAAGATCTTTGTGCGGAATGTGATGAATACTACAGCTTTAACTTCTGATCCCACATATACGGTTCTCGGTTCCGGAGATATAGAAACGGCGTCCTTTGAGGGCATCTCGGTCGTCCTCCTCAGCCGGGGAGGCAAACCTTTCAGAAATGAGCAGATACAGAAGCTTCGAAACCTGAAGGTAAGAGAAATCATATCCGTAGAAGAGAACTCCTGCGGCCTAGACGGTTCGCTCAAAATCGGCGGTTCCAGCCTGAAATGCATCAGCACTCATGGTCCCATGACTCCCGGAGAGCAGATCAATATCGCCGTCCGGGAATCTTCGGGGACTCATGTCCTTGTAATGTGGGATGACATGGAACTGCAGATTATGGGAAAAACGGGCCGGCTCTTCGATATGGCGGCGCATCAATCGGAAATCTGCAGCATCCCTGTACTGATGAACTCACGCAAGGAGTCCATCCCCATCCGTCTTGCTCCTATTTTTTCACAGAAAAAACTTGAGGTGGTCCCCCTGGGGGCGGTCAAGAACGGAACGCCCACGCTCTATCCTTTTGATTATTGCGGCATCTATCATAAAAAGAAATTTCTTCTTTCCGAAGGCTACGATCCGGTCATAAACTCTCCATACTGGCAGAAACTGGATTTCGGAATCCGCAGCTTTCTATGGGGAGAGAAAATCAGCTGCTATACGGGTATAAAAATCGCGTACCTGAACGATATCCCCAGAGATGACAGTTCAATCGATTCATCCTACAGCCGTTTTTTTTTCAGGAACCTGGCCCTCCAGTTCAAAGGAGACTCATGCCGTCTTCCACTGTCCGGAATACTCAGGTTCCATCTTCAGTCCGGAATGTCGCTGTTCCATACTTTAAAGGATTACCGTGACGCCTCAGCCTGGGTAAATCGGAACAGATACCGCTTCCGCATGGATCCCTACAGCCTGACAGAACTCTGGGAGCTGGAATGAACACGGCCGTATTTCTTCAGGTAAGACTGGATTCCTCAAGACTTCCACGAAAGGCTCTGAAACCCATAGCCGACCGGGTTCTTGCGGAGCACGCCATGCGAGCCCTCAGGAAGCTTGATCTGGATCATTATGTTCTTGTTACGGCATCCGGCGATGAGACAGTTCTGGGCCCCTATGCCGAGGCCTGCGGTTTTGAAATTTTCGCCGGAGACAGGGACGATGTGCTTGATCGTTTTATCAGGGCCGGGCGGCTGTACAAACCGGATCTCATTATCCGGGCCACAGGAGACAACCCCCTGGTGGCCATTGAACCAGCACGCACCGTTCTGGAAACCATTGGGAAGGATCCCGGATGCGATTACTGTGCCATGCGTGGACTTCCTCTGGGCTGCGGTGTTGAAGTTTTCAGACGTGAGGCTCTGGAAACGGCCTATGCCGAAACAGAGGATCCCTATGACCATGAACATGTCACCCCCTATCTATATAAAAATCCGGAGCGTTTCAACCTTCGCTATCTGCAGCATGATCCTCCTATGGAGGAGTGTAGAGTGACCATGGATACGGAAGAGGACTACTTCGAAATCAGGGAATTGTTCAAGGCCCTCTACCGTGGCGGACCCGTCCCCTTCGACCGTCTGAAGGAATATCTTCTGCGCCATGATTGATCCTGACAAAATACTGTTTATCCCGTCCACACGCAGAGGCAATGGTACGGGTCATTTGAAGCGCTGCCTCGACTGGGCCGCCGGATTTAAAACGGCGCATATATACGCAGCGGAACGGGGTGTGGGAACAGAGATGCGCTTCAGAAATACTGGGAATATTCTCTGGCACGATTCTCCGGAAGGAGAATGGGAACTGCTGGTCCTTGACAACCGCGAAACCGCGAGCCTGCCCGAATCTCTAAGCTCTGTTCCTCTGATTGCTGTGGATGAATCGGGTGCTATCCGCAGTTCAGCGTCCTGCACCATAGATATCATTCCGGGAAAAAGACCGGGCATAGCTCCCAACCTTCAGGCCCTCTCATTTATGAACGTTCCGGAAAGAAAACACACTCCGGGGAAGGTGAAAAAAATACTGGTCTGTTTCGGAGGAGAGGATCCGTCAGCGTTGTCTTTTAAACTGCTTGACGCTTTGAAAGATTCTTCTGAATGGAGTTCTTTATACAAGTGGCATATTATCAGTTCTTCCCTTGTACAGGGGACAAACGATCCACAATGGATAAACATCGAGTCTCCCCTGCCGGAACTCAGGCAGGTTCTGCCTGAGTACGATCTTGTTCTGTGCAGTTTCGGGCTAACCGCATTTGAAGCTCTGGCTGCCGAAGTTCCGGTTATACTCTTCAACCCCGGAGGCTATCACGACAGACTCAGCCGTACTGCGGGTCTTTCGTATATCCCCCGGGCATGGAAGAAAAAAGGAAAACTTCTGGTACGGGGAATCCGTTCTTATCTGGAACGCCCCGGATGGCTTAAAGAGGATTGCCACGCCCTGTTTGAACGCTACAGGCCGCGCAAGGGGAATCTACCCGAATGGCTCAAGGGGATGCAGATATCACGGGATGCCTGTCCCGCCTGTGGATCGAGAGAGCGCAGGGCACTCGTACGCTTTGAAAACAAAAGCTACTTCCGATGTCAGGCCTGCTCCATGATGTACATGGTTCAGTTCAGAAAAAAAACGGATATCTACGGGGAAGAATACTTCTTCTCTGAGTACAAGGCGCAATACGGAAAAACCTATATTGAAGACTTCGAGTCCATCGCCGTCATGGGCAGAGATCGTCTTTCTTTTATCTCCCGCCTGGGTATAAAAAGCGGACGGCTTCTGGATATAGGATGCGCCTACGGTCCTTTTCTCAGAGAAGCCAGCTCTGAGGGATTTGCCTCCTTCGGTCTGGAAATATCCCCTGAAGCGGTCAGCTATATCAACAGCAATCTTGAGGGCATTACAGCGGTAGCAGGGAATATTGAAGAGCCGGACAGCGCGTCCCTTTTTGACACAAAATTTGATGTCATAAGCTTCTGGTATGTGATCGAACATATACAGAAACTGGATGAGGTTCTGCCCCGGGTCGCATCCATGCTCAATCCCGGAGGACTGCTCTGCCTGGGCACCCCCTGCGGACGGGGAATCAGCGCTCTGAAAAACAGAAAGGAATTCCTCAGGCTCAGTCCCGAGGACCACTACACCGTATGGACCAGGACCTCGGCTCGCCGTATACTGAAGCGGTACGGATTCCAGGATATCCGCTTCCGAAGCACGGGACACCATCCCGAACGTTTCCCCTCCGTCCTCTGCCGGATCCTGCCGTTTTCTCTGAGAGAAAAAATCAGCAGGCTGTTCGGCCTGGGCGACAGTTTTGAAATTTATGCCACAAGGGAATACTCATGAAGAAAACAGGAATAATGATTCTCGGAGCCGGAATTATGCAGCTCCCCGCCTATGAAGCTGCCGCATGGAACGGATGGTATGCCGTGGCCGCAGACGGTAATCCAGAGGCCCCCTGCAGAAACAGGGCAGATCTCTTCCTTAACATTGACCTGAAGGACCGGGTAGGCCTTGCGGAGGCGGCCCGAGAGCTGCCGGATTCGGTGGATCTCAGGGGAGTTTTTACCTGCGGAACAGATTTTTCCGCATCCGTTGCCTGGGTGGCCGAAAAACTGGGTCTTCCCGGAATTCCATATCAGACAGCTCTGGACTGTACCGATAAATACCGTATGCGTTCAAGGTTCAGGGAGGCGGGAGTCCCCTGTCCCGATTTCTGCGAGTATTCCCTCGATATGGATCTGCAAAGGGAAACCGGAAATCTCAGCTTCCCCCTTGTGGTGAAGCCTGTAGACAATATGGGGGGACGGGGGGTTATCACGGCTGCAGACTTCGGGACACTTGAGGAAGCTGTCAAAGAAGCGGTCAGTTTTTCCAGAACGGGGAGGGCCATCATCGAAGAGTATATGGACGGTAAGGAGTACAGCATCGATTCAATCGTCCATAACGGAGAAATCCATATCACCGGTTTTGCCGACCGACATATCTATTACCCCCCCTGCTTTATTGAAATGGGGCACACCCTCCCGTCTTCTGCAGACAAAGAAACAACAGAGAGCATATTTGAAACGTTCAAAGATGCCGTAAGAGCCCTGGGCATCACCCTTGGTTCGGCCAAAGGTGACATAAAACTGGACTCACGGGGTGTTATGATCGGCGAAATAGCCGCCCGCCTTTCAGGAGGCTATATGTCGGGCTGGACCTACCCCTATGCGTCAGGAGTGAATCTGGTGGAAAAGGGGATGCGTCTGGCCATGGGAATGGATCCCGGCTCTATGGAGGAAACAGAACACAAGACCTCCTCGGAAAGAGCTTTCCTCTCCATACCGGGACGCATTGAAGGGATCCGTCATCTGGAAGAGGCTCATGACATCCCCCTGATCAGGGACATCTTCCTGCTTTCGGACACGGGAGACAGGGTGGATTTTCCACGAAATAACGTTATGAAATGCGGCAATGTCATTGCCGTCGCCGCTGACAGACAGGATGCCCTGGATGCATCGGCGGCAGCAGTGAGTCTTATCCGAATAGATCTGGAAAAAGATGACGAATCGACACTTGATTTTTTGTCCGCTCCCCTGGACTGCGACTTTCCTCCCTCGGCCTACAGTTTGTCCGCCTGGGAGGAGGGAAAACAGCTAAATGGTTTCCAACCGGATTACAGTATGAAATATCATGAGTCTCACGTTCCTCTTCCCCCCGACTCCCTGAAAGAACAGAAGGACTGGAACCTGTTAAGTCTTGAAAGGGCGCTTGATGAGTGTTTTTGGGAACTTCCCATCCTTAAATCGGCCGGTGACGGTCAATGTGAGTGGACCCTGTTTGCCAGACATTTCTGGTATGCCCTGACAAGGGGAGGCATACAAGGCGCATTGTGGTATATTAAAAGGAATAATGAGGATATATAGACTTGTTTTAATCCTTATTTCCATCTCCTTCCCGGTTCTTGCCCAGCCTTTGAACCACAGGGATCTTATGGAGAAAACCGGAGCCCGTTTCCTCTGGGACCCCCTTTTGAAAAAGGGAATGCTCATCAGGGGAGAAGACAGCGTTACCTTTTTTGCTGATGAACATCTTCTTCTGTATAACGGCAGTGAGGCCGTCTATGATGCCGCTGTCGTCTATGAGCAGGGAGAACTGAGGTTTTCAAGCGATACAATAGACAGGATATGCTCCTTTTTTCAAAACAGAGAGCCTCTGGTGAGTGCTCCGGCCTTCAAGGTGGCCGCTATTATCCTGGATCCGGGGCACGGAGGCAGGGATGCCGGCGCGAGCAGCAGCTTTGAAGTGGATGGGATGCAGGTTGGCTTTCGTGAAAAAAATATGGTTCTGGATCAGGCTCTGGCACTGGAACAAATGCTGAAAGAGCGTTTTCCGGACAAAGAGATACTCCTGACAAGACGAGGCGATATTTATCCGACCCTTGAAGAAAGGGTTGAACTTGCCAACAGCTATGAACCGGCACCGGGAGAAGGGATTATCTACATATCACTCCATGCCAATGCCAGTCTCAACTCCAGAGCAAGAGGTTACGAAGTGTGGTATCTTCCCGAAGACTACCGCCGACAGATAGTAGGGGATACCGACGACCCTATCCAGCCGGTTCTGAACACTCTTATGGAAGAGGAATTCACACTTGAAAGCCGGAAACTGGCAGGTTATATTCTTGATGAACTTGATAAGCGTTTTGACGACCCGGCATTAAACAGAGGACTCAAGGAAGAGTCCTGGTTTGTCGTCAGAAATGCTATGATGGCGTCCGTGCTGATCGAATCGGGCTTTATCAGCAACAGGGAGGAGACAGCCCTTTTGCGCCGTCCGGAATACTTGAAGAAAATTAATGATGGCATCTATAATGGCATCGTTAATTTTGTAATATTTTTTGAAAACAGGTTTGAATAATGATAAAACGTTTCCTTCCCTTTATACCGGCAGTGCTCATACTGATCAGCCTGCTTAGTGTAATACTCATGTTAAATCTCAACAGAGGGCGCAATTCCTATGTTATGTTTTTTCCTCTGGACAGTCAAAATGGCAGGAATGCTGAAATTCGTATGATTCACCGTCACAGGTCTGAAGAGTACAGGTTGCAACGCTTCATCTCTGAACTTATTCTTGGTCCGGTGAAGCTTGAGCTCAATCCCTTTATCCCCGTCGAAACAAAACTGAACGCCATGATACGCAGCGAACAGACACTCTATCTTGATTTCAACAGACACTTTATCGATGAATCTCCCAGAATTCCCCTGAGCTATGAAGAAAAGATAGAATATATGAAAGAAAACATCCTGTTTAATTTTCCAGGAATCAAAGAGATCGTCATTACCGTTGAGGGCCAGGTCCCAGGAGCGGAATTCTTCTTCCTATCGGAAGAGGAGAGTGCCTGAATGAGCAAAAAAAATTTTAAATCGTTGACAAACATATCCGCATCTGTATAATTTTGATTTATAAATAAATTAGAATTGAATTTTAAAGGAGCTATGAATGAAACGGTTCTTCTCTCTCATGCTTTTGATGGTTCTTTTCCTGACTGGCTCAGTATTTGCTGAAGAGACAGTTTTAATTAACTTCTCCGATCTTATTGATGACTATCAGGGACAGAACAAGGCTACTTTGATGGATTTCAGTACTGTTGCTGGTACACGGTACACTGAAGAAGAAAAAGCTGCTATGCAGACCTCTCTGCTGGTTCCCAACTGGGAAGTTAAGCTTACCTCTTCTTCCCAGACCGTTGTTAACAACACTCTTTCCTATGTACTGGGCGTTCCCGTACAGAATGATGTTAACAACTTTGCGGCAGCAGGCGACCAGGTAATGGGTATCAGGGTTCACTTCCCCGAAGGCTCCTTTAACTCTTACGCCTGGATCAAACCCCCCTTTGAAATCCCCGCATACGCCACTTCCACCGTTGACGATGAGCCTGTAAGAGGCGATCAGTTCTCCGGTTACGGTGTTGTTAAGAACGTCGGCGTTCTCAAGTCTGTAAAAGTTCGCGTTTACGGAATGAACTTCCCCATGGGTCTGGGACTGGTATTCAAGGATGCCAGAGAGAACAAACAGTCTATCTTCCTGAGCTATCTCAACTTCGACGGTTGGAGAGAGCTTGAGTGGACCAATCCCAACTACATTTCTCAGGTAAGAAACAGAGAGCTCAGAACCGAGCCCCTGTATCCCAAGAGCCAGCCCTCTCTGACCCTGGACAGCCTCTATATCTATAGAGACGCCATGCAGGAAGGCGGAGACTTCATCTCCTACGTTAAAGACATCACCCTGATTTATGACCAGGCTGTTCTTGATGAGCTCAACTCTGACATCGACCACGAATCCACATGGAATATCCTGGCCGACAGAGAAGAAGCCAGAAGAAATGCAGAGCTGAAGAGACTGGGTAATGTTCAGGTTCTCAGATACCTGGAAACCCAGAAGATGCACTCTGACGAGGAAGTTGCAGAAGAAGCCGGTGCTGAAGCAGCATCAGAATAATCTGGTACAAAGCTCTTAACACATAAAAAAAGACCCCTTTCGGGGTCTTTTTTTTATTTCTGATATCGGATCAGAATGCCCAGCGGAATCCGGAGTCTACAGTCACCAGGTAGAGTGGAACGCTTTCTAGCTCTATGTCTCCATAGGAGCCGGGATAGATCTTGTTATCCAGACCGATATACACAGAAGCTCGGGATGTGATAAAAAAGTCGGCCTGCAGACCGAAAAGAATATTTCGAAGCTCAATATCCGTACCGCCTGAGAACGTCTTGGTCAGGATTTCATAACCCAGTCTGGTCTGCATCTTGAACATAGAGCTTTTATCATAAAAGTCGGAATGGAACACATAGGAGGTATACTCATCTGTATACCCCTCACCCATATTGGCATACTCCTCCTGAGTCTGGGTATAATAGCAAAGGATATGATTCTGTCTGACATAGAATCCCAGGGTATAGTAGCCTGAATAGCGGCTGTAGTCGTCATCGGCTCCCGAGTTCATGGCAGTAATACTCTCCCCTCCGATCTCTGCAAAGACCGTCCCCGGCCACTGTCCCCTCAAACGGCCAGAGAAGCCCGGTTTTATCAGACTCACCGACTCATTGAGAATACCGAATACGGGGCCGATTCCCAGGGAGTACCAGTCTGACCGGAATTCCAGCATAGAGTTCAGGCTGTACCCTGAGAGTGGATTCCTTTCCAGCTCAAATCTGTAGACCAGATTCTCATCCAAACCGGCGCTGTCTTCATAATAGACCGACGCCCCCCACTGGAAATAGGTTTCATATTCACTATCGTCCGCATCATAGTCAGACAGTCCATAGTTGCCGAACTGCGTTGAAAATCCCGTCTCTGCCGCTGACGCAGCCATGACAAGTAAAAAAAGGGTATTCAACAATGCTATTGTTCTTTTCATATATCCTTCCTGCAAAATTTGAGCTCCACTTTCATTTTCGATCCATTTCCGCCGCCGACTTAGCAGATTATGCTTAAAAAGATTTAATTTGTCAGTTTTGCGTAAAATCTTTTTCATTGTTTACATGGTATCTTTTTCAACGCTATAATAGGAAAATCTTTGTAATATAAGATCTATTAAACTATTATAAAATAGAACATGACCGATTTACCCAAAAAGCGAGATTACAGTAATGAGTGATTACCTTGATCCGAACAATGAAGAACTACTGAAGGATTTCTTTGCCGAAGCCAATGGACAGGTAGAGATACTGGAACAGAACATACTTGCCATTGAAGACAACCCCGAGGATAGTGATTCCATCGATGAAATCTTCAGAGCCGCACATACCCTAAAGGGGGGTGCTGCTACTGTTCAGATGACAGAGCTTTCCGAATTCACTCATCTTGTGGAAGATCTTCTTGATGAGATCAGAAGCAGCCACATCAAAATAGACGAACATGTCATAGACTGTCTCCTGGCATCCATCGATGTCATAAAGGAGATGCTTTCCGCGAGAACGGCAGGAGGGATCTATGAAGAGAATACCGACAGCCTCAAGCAAACTCTGAAAGCCCTGAGTGAAGGCAAGACAGAGGCTCCTGCAGCTCCTGTCCCGGCGGAGGAAGCGGCACCTGTAAAACCCCCTGCCGTGGAAGAGTCCTCGCTATCAGAATATGAAATACTGGAACTGAAGGAAGCGGCCGGCTCTCTTCCAGTTGTTGAAATTGCCGTTGGATTCGACGAGGCCAACCCCATGAACTCCGTCGGTGGCATACAAGTCTATGCAAAACTCAAGGGAATGGGACAGATACTTAAGACCATACCCGACTTTGACAAACTCTATGAGGACGTTTATTATCCGGTGGTTCGCTATTTTATGGCCAGCGGGTCCGATACAGACAGCCTTGAGAGCAGCGCCTTTATCTCGGATGTGACCGAATCGGTAAGCGCAACTGTACTGGGAGAGAAAATAAAGCCTGTTGCTGCGGCACAGTCCGAAACACCATCCAGCCCAGCTCCGCCCCCTGTCGCCTCCGCTCCAGCAGAATCCGCAATGACTGGAACGGCAACAGCCGCTCAGCCCTTAAAAACGGAAGAGGCCGCTGTGGATCCCCCCAGACAGGATATAAACGAAGAGATCAGAAAAGCGTCTTCCAAGGCCGCACCCCCTAAAAACAAGGGGAAAGACAGTGCCAGCTCAATCCTTAGGGTCGACAGCAAAAGAATCGATAACATCCTGAACCTGGTCAGTGAGGCGGTTATAAACAAGGCGACATTCAACCAGATCAGCAGCTCCTTTGTAGAGATTCAGAACGAACTGCAGAATGTTGAAAACAGCTTCAAGGAGAAGCTTAAAACCCTGTTTGACGATCTGCCCCATTATATGGAAGAGATTCAGAAGGATAAATCCGTAAAGGATGTCAAAAAAGAGATCAACGAAAAATATGAAGATCTGTTCACTATCTTCGACTCCTTTGAAAGCAATTTCAAGCAGACCGTAGGAACCTTTAAGAGTACCGCAGCCAATCTGGGCAGAAACACCGGAGATCTTCATGAGGCCATCCTTAGAATCCGGATGGTCCCCATCAGTCAGATATTCTCCCGTTTCCCCCGGCTTGTCAGAGACCTTTCCAAGTCCCTGAACAAGAAGATCCGGCTGGAGATCGAGGGGGAGGACACGGAACTTGATAAATCCGTAATTGAAGAATTGCTGGATCCTCTTATGCACTGTGTGAGAAACTCCCTTGACCACGGCATTGAAAGCCCTGAGGAAAGGAAGGCCGCCGGTAAGCCTGAAGAGGGACAGATCCTTCTCAAGGCAAGCAATGAAGGCAATATGATCGTGATCGAGATCGCCGATGACGGTGCCGGAATAGATGTGAACAAGGTCAAACAGAAAGCGATAGAGCGGGGGATTATTCATCCCAGCAAAAACCTTTCGGATGTGGAAGCCTACAATCTTATTTTTGATCCCGGTTTCTCAACGGCCAAGGAAATCACCAATATCTCCGGACGGGGTGTTGGTCTTGATGTGGTTCGCAAAGAAATAGAGAAGCTGAACGGAACGGTCACTGTTCACTCTACCCAGGGAAGGGGCAGCCGTTTTGTCATTAAACTCCCTCTTACCCTGGCTATCATTCAGGGACTTCTCGTCCGTGTGGGAACCGAGGTCTATGCCATCCCCATTACCAGTGTGATCGAGAGCCACAGGATCAAACCCGAAGAGATCAAGATAATCGACAACCATGAGGTTTTTAACGTCCGGGAGGATGTCATCTCTCTGGTCCGGATGAACCGTCTCTTTCGCCTTGAAACCGATGAAAACAAGGAGTATAACTTTGTCGTTATCGTCGGCAGCGGAGACAAGAAGATGGGAGTCATGGTCGACTCTCTGATAGGGGAGGAAGATGTCGTTATCAAACCTCTGAAGGACAAATACACCAATTCTCCGGGAATTGCGGGAGCAACCATACTGGGTGACGGTACTATTTCGCTGATCATAGATGTAAGCCAGCTTCTGGATCTCTGTATCCAGAAAGAACAGGCATCCAGGTTGAAACGGTCACAGGCGTATTGAGGGATATGAGATGAACACACAGGAACTGACAAAATCTGAAGAACGCAATGAAGTTGAGATCTCAAACATAGACTTCAAGATGGTTACCTTTACCCTTGCCGGCAAGGATTACGGTATAGATATTATGAAGGTGAAAGAGATCAACAAAGCTCAGAAATTCACTTTCGTTCCCAATTCAGCCCCTTTCGTACGGGGTGTGTACAATATGAGAGGTGATATCCTTTCGGTCATTGATCTGAGAGTGTTTTTCAATCTCCCCGTTCCCGAAGAGGGCAAGGGTTATGAAAATATGATTATTCTCAGGCTTGAAGAGAACACCATCGGTATTGTTGTCGATACTATTGAAAAGGTCATCGGCATTGATTCCAGTCGCAAACAGCCCCCCCATCCGCTGTTCGGAGATATCAACATTAAATACATAGACGGTGTTGTGGAAAACGATTCCAGCCTCTATATCATTCTTGATGTTGAGAAAATTTTCACAACGGACAACCGCAGTGAAACAGAAAGCACTATCCCCAAGGTGGTTCATCAGCCCATTCCCGCAGCGACTGCGGTAACCGAGAGCGTCTCGGCTCCAGTTCAGAATGAAAAGGTCCTCAATATCAGCTTTATAGAAGAAACCCTTCCCACCTATGCCGGATTCTATCCCAGCCCGATAAACAGGGACTGGATAAGCACCCGTTACGACGGCTGGCTGAAACAGAAAGGAGAGGGGAATACTCAGCTTAACAGCAATGACGACGCCAAGGAGTTTCTTCGGGGATTCTATTCCGCCTGTACGGGTCAGCTCTGGAGTGACGGACTTATTGATGCTGTAAAACCAATGCTTCCCGAGCTCAAGGGGAATGCCTTTGTCTGGAATCCCGGCTGTGGACGAGGATATGAAACCTACTCTATAGCAGCTCTTCTGAAAGAGCGCAATCCCGCCACCATCATCAAAGTCCAGGGAAATGACAATGATCTAATCAGCATATCTTCCGCTCCGGGGCTGAACATTGACAGACAGAGAACATCTGCCTTTTTCGACCCCTTCCTGGTGGACGGAGCAGGGGGCACCCAGTTCAATCAGACTCTTAAAGATTCGGTCATGTTCGAATACAGCGATCTGAGCAATCTGGCATCCCTCCCGAGAATGGATATGGTTCTCTGCCGCGATACGATGAGCTATCTGGATGAGGAGCTTCAAAACAAGCTGTTTAATATTATCTATGAGCATCTGAAACCGGGTGGTCTTCTTATGCTCGGCGACAATGAGAAGCCCATCAGTGAGAGCGGTTGGGAGCCTTTGGAAAACAATGGAATAAAATTGTTTAAAAAAATATAAAA
Organism: Oceanispirochaeta sp.; assembly: GCA_963556075.3. Taxonomy (GTDB): domain Bacteria; phylum Spirochaetota; class Spirochaetia; order DSM-2461; family DSM-2461; genus Oceanispirochaeta. Next base: position 4,031,096 of record CAUVYB020000002.1, read on the forward strand.
GTGAGTGATCCATATTCTATAATTAATTCAAATGAGGAGATAACAGCATGAGAGTCGAGTATATCAATCCTTTTGTTGAAGCGGCATTCAACATCATAAAAGAGGTTCTTCAGACTGAAATCAACCGTAATGAACTTTACCTTAAGAAAACGACACAGCCCGTTCTGGGAGTAGCGGCCATCGTCGGGTTGGCAGGTGACGTAGAAGGACGTGTCCTTATCGACATGACACAGGAAACAGCTATCAAGGTCGCTTCGACCATGAACGGAGAAGAGCTGACCTCCCTTGACGAACTGGTTAAAGCCACGATTACGGAACTGGCCAATATGGTCACCGCCCAGGCGGTCACAAAACTTCATGATCTGGGATTTAAGTTTGATCTGACTCCTCCGGCCATCATCACAGGAGAGAACATGGAGGTTTCAGATATCAATGTGGAGGCGCTGATTGTACCACTGGACCTGCCCCACGGTAAAATAGAAATAAACGTTGCCATTAGAGAGCGATTAGGAGCCTAAGATGAAAACAACCAGTGATTTTCCCTCTATTAACGAAAGAATGCCCGAGGGTCAGGGTGAAGACGGCAGAGCCCTTAGAGTGCTGATTGTGGACGATTCAATGTTTGTTACAAAGCAGATCAGCCAGATACTGACTTCAGAGGGGTTTGAAATTGTCGGGACTGCAGCAGATGGAGCCGAAGGCGTAGAAAAATACAAGGAGCTTTTCCCCGACGTGGATCTTGTAACCATGGATATTACCATGCCCCGTATGGACGGTGTTACGGCTCTGGAGAAGATTATGGAATTCGACAGCAATGCACGGATTATCATGGTCAGCGCCCTGGGCAAACAGGATCTGGTAAAGAAGTCTCTTATGCTCGGCGCCCGGAATTATATTGTAAAACCCCTGGACCGGAAGAAGGTTCTGGAGCGTGTGATCAGCGCCATAAAATAATTTCACAGTCCCTGTTGACAGAGTTTCCAATAACCGTATAATAGGGACTCGCAAGGGCGGCTAGCTCAGCTGGTTAGAGTACATGCTCGACACGCATGGGGTCGGCGGTTCGAATCCGCCGCCGCCCAACAATAGATTTTAATGCAATGAAAATCCCAGTCTTCTGACTGGGATTTTTTTTTCGCCTTTTCAGATTAGAAGATTTTCTTTGAGGGAAAGAATTCAAATCTCCACATAGAATTCATAGACGCATCCCCCGTCGTTATAGACGCGCATAGAACCCTTTCTCTGCTCCGCAAGAGTCTTTATGATCTTAAAGCCCAGAGAGTCCTTCTCGACGGCGCCCAGAGCATCCTCATCGATCCCCGGGCCGTAATCCCTGAAAAGGACATGCAGCCGGTCAGAGTTATCACTTCTTTTCTCTACAAAGCTTTTCGCACTGAACTTTTTGTTCTCATCATCCAGGGGATAAGCGTATTTCAGGGCGTTCAAAACTATTTCATTCATAATCATTCCAATCTGAATACAACTGGATGCGGAGCAGATAAGGTCACAGAACTCCAGTTCCGGCTCCGCCCCATGCATCATGGAGTGAATCAGCGCCTCCAGATACTCTCTCAGATTGATCCTTGAAAAATCTTCAGAACGATAGAGCATCTGGTGAACCATGGAGATGGTCTGCACACGGCTCACAGCATCGGAAAGACGATCTTGAAGCTCCTGATCACTGCTCCGTCGGCTTTGGAGATTCAAGAGGCTTATAATAAGTTGAAGATTGTTATTAACCCTGTGGTGAACCTCCTGCAGAAGAATGTTTTTCTCCTCCACAAGTTTCTCCAGCTGCCTGTTGGTATTATCCAGACTTTCAGTCCGATTGAGCACTTGTTTTTCAAGTTCATCACTGAGCTGCTTCAAACTCATCTCCGAGTCCTTCAGCTCCGTAACCTCCGTCAGAGCAACCGTATACAGCCCTTCATGCTCTCTATAAACGGAATTAATATTCACATAATAGAAATGACCGGCATGGAAAATCATCTCTTCATCAAACTCATCCATGGAAGGAATAAGATCTTTAAACTCTGTTTCAAAAAAGTCGCTTTCCCTCATATGAAACTCTTCCATGGCCGCTTTGTTGGCGTAGATCACGATACCGTTGTCTCTCACAAGAAAAAGAGGGTCCTTCATACTGTACAGAATGTTGTAGCGGTTCAGAAGGATCTGGGTTTTCAGATATTTCCTGATTGAAAAGAGAGAAGAGACTGCCACCATGGCAAAAGTCAGCGGGGCCAGCTCAAAGGGGAATACATAGCCCGAGCTCCACTCCCAGATTGCCGCTACAAGAGCTATGATTCCGAAAAAGACGATAAGAGCACGACCAGGAACACTTTTACTGCGTCCTGATTTACCGGGCAGTACAAGAATAAGGATTCCTGCAAAAATCATTAGAAAAACCATAATGACCAGGATATTACAGAGAAACTTCATCTCCTTCACAATGGCATAGGCCCCTTCAGGGACCGTTGCTTCATCCCAAAGAAGATGATGAAAATGATTGGTGACAACCAGCAGAATAAAGGTCAGAGAAAAAAGATAGGGAAGACGCCTTTTAAAGACTCCCCTGATTTTGGCTCCGTTGCGGATATAATAGCAGAGATTGAGCCAGACTATGGGTAAAGTGGCAACGGGAAGAAACTGGAGAACGTTGAATAGGATTTTATGGTCAGGAATCAGGCTGAAATACTCCATAAGCTCCGTGGCTATCCAGAACCAGAACAGAAGCATAACCCTGGAAGCATATTTATATACCTCCGGCCCCCGGAAGATATAAAAGAGAATCACAAGTGTCAGAGCCAGACATCCGGTCAGTAGATTTAACAGATAATAAAAAAGCGCCATGTACTGCATAATATAAAGGTTATGACAATGAATGGATGAATTCAATTGCACAGCCGAGCCGTCTCAATTATCATAGTCTTTGAAGGAGAAAATATGCAGACATTCAACAACGGACGTAAGATCTTTTTCCTCTATCCTCCCAGAGAATTTTCCATGACCGTACTGTCCCGTTTATTCAGGGAGGGTTATGAGATATATGCCATCAGCGCTGAGGATAAGCTGATTCCCCTGTTCAGGGAATTTCCCGATGCCCTTCTCTTTATCAATACAGACTATCCATACAGTTCATTCAATCTTCAGAACTTCTGCGACAATCAACTGAAAGCCGAATCCCTTGAAAATGTAGGGATTTATACTTTTTTCAGCGAAGGCGTCAGCTTTGCCGAGGGTATCCGTGACTATATCAGCCTGGACAGAGATGAAAGCGAAGTCCTGGAACAGCTGCGGGAGATACTTGAAAAAGAGACGGCTCACGGTAAAAGGGAATTCGTTCGCTTCGGTTCCTACGAGGAAGTGTTGAGCGCCATTGAGTTCAGCTGCGAGGGAGAGAAGCTGAATGCGGATATGCATGATATCAGCCCCAAGGCCCTTTCCTTCTCAAGCTCACAGGAGATGTCCCTCTGTGTAGGCAAGAAACTGATGGAAATCAGTCTCAGAGTCGGAGCCTACAGCATAGAGGTTTCGGGCACCCTGGACTCCATGCGCACCATAGCCGGCAAGGATATCTACATAGTGATGTTCGAAGGAGATGCCGCCAAGAAGGATGAGATATTCAACTTCATCTTCACATCTCTGGAGAAAAAAATGGACGAGCTTATATCAAAATTGTAGAAAACCTTCAGCCTGAGCCATCACGGGCAGGATCAGAAGAGCAGAGACCAGCAGAAAAGCCTCTCCCGTCTCACAAATAAAACCGTAGACATCCCCCGTAAGACCTCCCAGTTTTCTGCTTATCACAGATGATGAAGCCCAGACATAGAGTCCGTGAAGCAGAAGAAGGGGAAGCATGATCCAATACTGCCCCAGAAAAAGATAACAGAGCAGGGTGGTTGCCGCTCCGGATATCATCTCTCTGTTCGTCATATACTTCTGAAAAAAGATTCCCATTCCCTCTTTCCTTGCGGGGGGAAAAAAACGGATGGCAATCAGCTGCCCCCAGCGGGCCGTAACGGGAACAAGGATCAGAAGAAGCGGTTCCGCAACGTTAATTTCAGCACAGAAGAGAGTCTTGAGCATAAGCTGCAGAATCAGGGCCAGCACACCGAAAGGGCCGACGGCCCCATCCTTCATAATCTCAAGCATCCGCTCCCTTTCCCTCCGGCTGCCGAGGCCGTCCATGCTGTCGGCAAGCCCGTCCAGATGAAGCCCCCCGGTCAGAAGGACCCAGAGTAAAGTCTGCAGAAATCCCACGGTCAGAGCTGAAAAAATCGGACTGGCCAGCCTTCCCAGACCGTAGAGCAGTCCCCCGATCAGGAGGCCCACGAAGGGAAACATCCCCGAAGACCTTGAAACCTGAACAAGATCCTCTTTTTCGGACCAGGGAAGGGGAAGGGCGGTCATAAAGCGCAGGGCATAGTAGATTTTTCTCATCATATTTCTATCTCCGTAACACCGGCCTCATCAAAAGTAGCCATTTCTCTGTAACAGTCCAGGGCACAATCCAGAAGAGGGAGGATCATCACGGCCCCGGTCCCTTCACCCAGCTTCATATTGAGATCAACCAGGGGATCTATGCTGAAACGCCGGCATACTTCATCAAAACCGGCTTCCCCGGAGGAGTGGGAAAAGATAAGATAGTCCCTCACTCCAGGATGAAAAAGCATAGAGAGTACCGCAGAAGCTCCGGCTATAAAACCGTCCACAACAACAGCGCAGCTGAAAACAGCACCGGCCAGCATAACACCGCACATGGCAGCCAGTTCAAAACCGCCCACGGCGCACAGCACATCACGGGGACTCGAAGGGTCGGGTCTGTGGAGATTCAGGGACTCCCTGATAACCTCGGCCTTGTGAGCGACCCGGCTCTCGGGCAGACCGGCGCCCATACCGGTTATTTCCTCCGGGTCCATCCCTGTTACAGCGGCATATATGGCACTGGCTGCGGTCGTGTTGCCGACACCCATCTCTCCCGTGACAAGAAGTTGTGCCCCCTCCTCAATCTCCTTCCGGGCCAGAGAAAATCCGATATCAAGAGCACGATACATCTGTTCTTCACTCATGGCCGGACGGCGTCGCATATTGGCGGTCCCCCGGGCAATGGGCATCTGGATCACCGAAGGATGGTCTACATCATGGACCATTCCCGTATTCACGACCTTAAGACTACAGTGACAACTGCGGCACAGGACCGATATGGCAGCCCCTCCGTTCACAAAATTTTGAACCATCTCGGCTGTGACAACCTGCTTTGAAGGAGAAACTCCTTCGGCAACCACACCATGGTCGCCTGCAAAACAGAGGGCGGTACGCCTCCCTATTTCGGGGAAATGAGAACGCTGGATTCCTCCCAGCCTGGTGATGACATCTTCCAGTTTGCCAAGACTGTGGGGAGGCTTGGTCAGAGAGTCCCACCTGTCCCTCACACCATCTGCCGCCGAACCGTCGGGAGGAACTATGGTTTCCAGCATGGCCTTCAGCTGTGCCGCAATCATTTCAGCCTCCAGGGCAGTCCCGCGGTGACCTGCCAGACCTCGGAGGACACAGAAGCCAGCCTCTGATGAGATCGACCGGCGATCTCCTGAAAGATTCTTCCCAAAAACGAAGGTGCCACAAGGCCCGTCTCCACAAGATTGGAGACTACGATGATTTCGCATTCCCACTGTTCTGCGGCACAGATAAACCGCTCAAGAGCCGCACCCAGAGCGTCTTCTGCTTCCGCCTGAGTAAAATCCTCCCCCAGTTCCATAAGAAGGTTTGTCAGCCAGAGGGTGAGGCAGTCAAAAAGAACAACCTTCTCCTTTTCGGGATAGATCCCAAGGACTTCGGCAATATTCAGGGGCTCTTCATGGGTGATCCAGTCTGCCGGACGGGAATCCTGGTGCCTTTGAATCCGGAGCTTCATTTCATCATCCCAGGCCTTGGCGGATGCCAGATAGACAACCTGTCCGTTCCTTTTTGCGGCAATTTCGGCAGCTCTATTTTCGGCATAGGCGGTTTTACCGCTCTTTGTGCCTCCCAGTACAAGAATCATCCTTCAAGATACTCCCTTAGACATGATATAAGTTTAATATTATCCTCCTCTGAACGAACTCCAATCCTTATGTATCCCGTCAGACCGAATGAATGGCAGTCTCTTACCAGAATCAGTTCTTTCCAGAGAGAACGCTTGAGTGCCTCTACATCGTCAATTTTCACAAGAAAGAAATTGGCGCAACTTTCAACGACATGAAGCCCCAATGACAGAAGAGCGTCTCTGAAGTCCTCCCGCCGCTCTACTGTCTTTCTCCAGCTTTCTTTGAAATAATCAATCCGGGCGAAGCCTGCTATCCCGGCATTCTGGGCCGGTGCGCTGATACTCCAGTCCGGCTGCCATCGTCGCAGTTTTTCGATAATTTCCGTTGCAGCCATCAGATATCCCAGCCTCAATCCGGGGATACTGAAGTCCTTTGTCATGGAACGCAAAACCACAACGGACTCCCTCAGGGAATTATACCTCAGTCTGTCATCAACAAAACACGCATAGGCTTCGTCCAGAAGAAAAAGAGTTCCTCCGTCTCTACAGCTCTTTTGGATTTTTTCAAAAGAGGACTCATCAAGGTAACTGCCGGTTGGATTGTTGGGGGAGCAGAGCCAGAACAGATCAGGCCGTTCAAATTCAAGAAAATCCAAAATCTCATCCAGGGGGAAAGCATAGCCGTCCTCCGCCTTCATGCGTATTTCGTGGATATGGTCGGTCTTCAAACGGCAGGCATCCCTGTACTCCCCGTATGTCGGCCCTGCGATCAGCACTTTTCCACGGGGCGGCAGTAGGGCTGATACGACCAGAAACATCCCCTGGGATGTCCCGTTTAGGATAAGAATATTTTTTTCATCCACCCCATAGAAAGCACTGATGATTTCACGAAGAAGAGAGCTGTCCGTATCCGGATAGCGGGTTACATTTGCATTCCTTACGGCCTGAAGAACCTCTTCCGGAAGAGGGTCTGGATTGATGCTGACGCTGAAATCCAGAACATCGTCAGGATTAATGCCTTTTTTCCTCAGCTCTCTGTAGTTCAAACCACCGTGTTCAGAACCCATCGGGCACCTCCGTAAAAAAGAATAAGCCCTGCAAGGGTCAGCAGCAGTGTACAGATGGTCAGGCGCAGACAGAGATCGATCCTGTCCGGGACAGGAAGTTCCATTCCGGCACCCAGAACATAGCAATCCCTCTTCTCCAGACGGCATGAAAGAGCTCCCGCCATGGCAGCCATAGTCCATCCGGCATTGGGGCTTTCCGTGTTGCCCCGGTCCCTGATCATGATTCTCCAGGCCTGTTTTCCCGAAACGCCCGGTGTTATAAAGGCCCCGACACAGATCATAATACCCGTCAGCCTGGCGGGTATCAGATTAAGGAGACTGTCGCACCAGGCCGTAAATTTCCCCAGCCATTCCAGAGTCTCTGTCCTGTAGGCTATCATGGCATCGGAAGTGTTTATAAAGCGATAGCACCAGGCTCCCGGGAGACCGGCAATCAGAAAATAGAACAGAGGCGAGCTGAAACTGTCTGTTATATTTTCGGAAAGAGACTCTATCACACAGGATGAGATCTCTTTTTCATCCAGTTCCCGTGTATTCCTGCTCACAAGATGCCAGGCCGTCTGTGTTCTCGCCCTGTCCAGGTCACCTTCATTCAGAGCATTTCTGATCTCGGCAGCGCTGAAGATCAGATAACGGAGGGAAAAACTGACCTTCAGGAGGGGAGCTGAAAGCAGAAGAAGAAACCAGGGACGATTCTCAAAGATCTCTTCAAAAATAAACAGAATCGTTCCCCACAGGGCTATTCCGCTTAAAACGATAAGGATGCCCCAGATAAAGTCGGCCGCCTTCAGGCGCCGGGGATTGAGCTTTGAAGAGAGCTTTTTCAGAAAGCCGATCTGTTTTCCCATCCATACGGTTGGATGCACGGAAGAAGGGGGTTCCCCAAGACAAAGATCGATCACTACGGCGAGTATTATCACTGGCAAAATCATCACACCTTTATACCACAGCCTTAAAATAAAAAATTGGCTTTTTTTATGCTTTTTATTGAAAAAAACTGTGCCCGTCAATAATTTGACCGGAATCCCGTTGCCCATTTCAAAAGATATCATTTCAATATTGTAAATTTTACTTTTTTTTTATTCGATTTGATTATATTCTTCCAGCAATGTATGATTTAGTTGAATTATTATATAAGGATTTGTGTTTGTGGACTTAAGCAATGGATGAGCTGAGTATAAGTAAACTGAATGATTTAAATAACGATGAACTTAAGTCTCTTATACAGGCCCTGGAGGATGAACGTGAGTCATTGATCAGCCAGGTTGGTGAGCTTGCTATGGAACTCAAAAATGTGAAGAAGCAAAACAGCGATCTTCAGAGAAGGGTGGTCCTCAATCACAAAACCGGTCTTCCCAATCATGTGAAGGCTAATGAAGATATCAACAACCTGCTTGAAAAAAGGATCGATGATGACCAGATGTCTCCTATCGCCTTTATTCTTGTCAAACTCAATGAAAATTTTGAATCCATCAACAAGGCACTGAAACCTTCTATCAGTGAATGGGTTCTCTACCAGATCGGCGTCAGACTGACAGAACTGAGCGGCATGGAGAATATCGTCTATCACACAAGGGAGGACGAGTTCCTTATCGTTTATCAGAATATAAACGAAGAAAGCCGGCTCCATATGTTTCTGCAGCTTCTTAACGAAGAGCTCAAACGGCCCCATATTTTTTCCGGATACAATATATCCATTGACTCCAGCTGCGGTGTATCCCTGTTCCCCAAGCATGGTCTTGACCGGAACACACTGCTTCACAACTCGGATATAGCCTTAAGCTATGCGGTCCGGCAGAAGATGAACTATACCATCTTTACCGAAGAGATAAGTAATCTTGTAGTGCAGAAAATGGAACTTCAGAACAGCATAATCAAGGCTCTGGAAAAGCAGGCTATCAAGGAGATAGACAAGCAGTTCTTTCTGTTCTTCCAGCCCATCCTCACCATTGAGGTGGGGAGTAACAACTTCAGGGTGACCGATGTCAAAGCGGAATCCCTGATCCGCTGGAACCATCCGGAAAAGGGCTGGATAAAGCCGGACGACTTCATCCCGCTGGCTGAAGAGACCGGACTTATTATCCCCTTGGGGAACTGGGTCTTGTTCAGTGCGGCAAGGCAGCTGCAGAACTGGCGCAACCGCAACCACAGTGATATAAAAATATCTGTAAACGTTTCTCCGAGGCAGTTCTACAATCCCGATCTTGTGGAAAACTGCAAGCGTATGATCGACACATACGATATTGACCCGGGAGATCTGAAAATAGAGCTTACCGAGAACAGTCTGATAGACAATCCTGTCAACGCCATAAACAAGCTGAACCAGCTCAGGGAAGCCGGTTTTGATATATCTCTTGATGATTTCGGGACCGGATACTCATCCCTCAACTACCTGAAGGAGCTGCCTGTAGATACGGTGAAGATCGATAAATCCTTTGTGGATAAGATCCATAACAGCGACCTGGACCAGTCTATTCTCAAGGGGATTCTCTATTTTATCAGTGAATTGAACCTGGATCTTATCGTAGAAGGTGTGGAAAGCCTGGAGCAATTGAGAAGTCTTGTAAAAATGGGCTGCCGATCTTTCCAGGGCTTCTATTTTTCGGCTTCTCTCACAGAGAAAGAGTTCATCGAGTACAGAAACAAGATTCTCGGCAAGGAATTCTCAGTCAGTCTTGAGTAGGCCAACTGAAGCCATTTCAAGGAGCGTCTCCGCCACAAGAAAACTCAGGATTCCGTATCCTTTGCTGTTCATATGGATATTGTCCAGGTAGATACCCTCTTCATCCCGGAACAGCTCTCCCGTCTCCAGAAGCCGATAGCCCTCGCTGCCCGCAAACTGCCTGAGAGCGGGGATGACCTCATTCTGAATCCGTTCATTACTGATGCCGAAGAGATTCAAATGACAGGGAGGAGGAGTCATCAGAACAACCCGGGTATTTATGCCTTTTATCCTATTGAGAATTCTTCCCATCCCCTTAATATAGGAATCACGGGAATTCCAGATCGAATCTTTGGAGTCATTGCTCCCCAGCATCAGAATGATGATATCGGCATCCCAGGCAGCAAGCTCTTCCACCGGATTATTGAGATAGAAATCAGGATGACCTGCTGTAGCGCAGGCCCCGTTGATTCCGTAATTTCTGATTTCCCAGTGGGAAGGAAGAAATGCATCGGTCTGGGAGGGATAGGAATCCCTATTCCGGTTGAAAAGACCGTATCCATAGGTAAGACTGTCTCCCACACAGGCTATCTTCGGGCCGGATGAAAGATCCTCTGGAAAGAGGGAGAGTGGGAATATTAAAATATAAGAAAAGAGAATAAACACTCTGATATTATTCATTCCGATGATTATATTATATCAGGTGATCTGTTTTCAATCTGATAAGGAGCAACTTCATGGCTTTCCTGGGTAATGACATAAACCCCGAAGTACTAAAACATCTTCAGCTTCTGGCCGACAACACGGCGGAGGCTCCTGCATCTTTCCTGAAGGATCTGAAAAAGGGCTGGTTGCAAAAAGAGAAAATTTTTATGAAGCAGCTTGAGTCCCGTCACATGAGTCTTGAATCATTCCTGCCCAGATCGGAGCAGAGGGCCTTTGTGATTCTGACCTACTCCGGTTCCATCCTGGGAGTCGGGCCGGCTCTTAAGGACGGGAGCCGTCAGGTTCTCTACGCCAGCATAGGGCTGCGTCGTGAAGTCCCTGAAAAACTGATGGAAGACAGGCTCTGCCTGAAGAATGATATCAATCTGGACAGGGAGGCCGAGTTTTCGGGAGGTTCTCTTAAAAAAAGTTCTCCCGTTTACAAGATCGCCGTTTTGAATGACGCTCCCGGCAGAGATCAGACAAAACTGATTGAAGATGCCACAAGAGTGATGACTCAGGAGTTTGTCAGCGTCAACAACACCATAGTACCTGAATGATGAAAAGCTCGGAAATGTCCGCAAAGATTATCAATGAACTATCACGACTCTGCCACTCTCCTGCGGTAGACCCTCTCTCCCGACAGTTGGAACAGCTCTCTCTTGTCATGGAAGCCCAGAGGAGTATACCCGTTGAAATCAGGCCCCTGAACAGAGAAGGACAGGGAGGAGGTCTGATTTTTCTGGACAGGGAGATCCCCCTTATTATCCTCCCCGATCTCCATGCCCGAAGGGATTTTCTTTTTACCCTGATGAATACGGAGTATGGTCCCTTTACAGTTCTTGAAGCTCTCGAGCAGAGACGACTTCAGATACTCTGCGTCGGTGACGGATTCCACTCTGAAAAGAGAGGATGGAAGCGATGGCAGAACAGCCTGACCGAGTACAGCGGGGGATACAGGAGACACAGGAACATGGATGGTGAGATGGCCGAGAGCCTGGGACTTATGCAAATGGTCATGTTGCTTCAAACCGCCTTTCCCGATTCCTTTTTCTTTCTGAAAGGAAATCATGAAAATATTCTCAACGAGGAGGGGAACGGGAATCATCCCTTCGGCAAGTTTGTCTATGAGGGAGAAATGGTAAGGGCCTGGGTGGAAAAATTCCTGGGTGAAGACTTCCTTTATACCTATGCCGCCTACGAAAGCAGTCTGCCCTTTGTAGCGGTGGCAGAACATCTTCTGATCAGCCATGCCGAACCTGCAGAGTTCTACACTCCCGAAGAGATCATAGAGATTGTTTCAGATGATTCTGTTAAACTCGGCCTGACCTGGACCGGAAACGATCAGGCCGCCGAAGGTTCTGTTGAAGAGACCCTGGATTACTACTCCCGGCGCTTCGGCCGTGTTTTTTCACACTATATTGGCGGACACAGAACGATCCATGACTACTATAAACTGAGAGCCGGAGGGCGGTACATTCAAATCCATAACCCGGAACGCTATATCATCCTGTATACAGACCAGCAGGAAATTATCGATCCCCGGAAAAACATCGCCGACCTCAGGGACATAAGGAGACTGCCTCTATGAGCCGTATACCCTCAAAGATAGGAAAATACCAGATTGAAGGAAAGATCGCCGAAGGAGGAATGGGCGCCGTATTCAGAGGAACCCATCCCACCCTGGATAAGCCGGTGGTCCTCAAGAAGCTCACCCTCAGCAGCAACGAACATCTGATAGAACGCTTCCGCAGGGAGGCTAAAATCATGATGGAGTTCAGCAATGAAAACATCGTCCGGGTATACGATCATTTCAAAAGCGGTCAGGCCTGGTATATCGTCCAGGAGCTCGTAGACGGGAAATCGGTAGATATCCTCCTGAAGAAAGAGCGTTATCTCCGTTACGACGAGGCTCTTTATATCTTCTACTATGCCTGCAAGGCTCTGGAGTATGCTCACAGGAATCAGGTCGTACACAGGGATATCAAACCGGCAAACATCCTTGTTTCCAAAACCGGAGAGATCAAGCTGGTAGACTTCGGCATCGCCCAGTCCGAAGAGGAAGAGGATGCCCTGACCAAGGAGGGGATGGCCCTGGGAACACCATCCTATATGGCTCCCGAGCAGTACGACGACTCCAGAAACGTCAGCTTCAAGGCTGATATCTACTCTTTGGGGATCATGCTTTATGAAATGGTAACCGGAAAGAAGCCTTTCCCTGGAAAGATGAATCCCGAAACCCTGGCCCGTATACACAAAGGAAAGTACACGGCTCCCAGAAAGATCAATCCCACCCTGCCGTCCTCTTTGAACTGGTTTATGAAACACTGCATTCAGGCCAAGGCCCAGAAACGGGCGGCCTCTGTATCCGTTTTGCTCAAAAAACTGGAAAAATGGTATCAGAGCGCCGACACCGACAGAATACGTGAAGACCTTATCCGCATCGTCAACGATCAGGAGAGATTGCCCGGAAAGCCTCAACGGCGTAAACCCGGATTCAGGATCTACCTTGCGGGAGCTCTCATCCTTCTTCTGGCCGGATGCGGCAGTTGGTTCTATCTGAACAAGATACATCTTAAAACCATTTTCGCCGCCCGTTACGGAGGCCTTCGCCTCGTCAGCACGATAAACAAGGAAGAGCTGCATGAACCGGCGCAAATGATTCATATGGAGGCGGTTATCTACAATGACATGGAGGGCCGAATCGGTAATGACAAACTGGAGCACTTCACTCTCAAGCTAAAAAAGGGGAGCGATGAAGATCAGATATCCCTGGAATCGCCCCTTATCCACCTGGCTCCCGGCATATACTGGATCAAAGCCATTTATGACAATGCCGTATGGTGGCAGAACGTAACTCTTCCGCCCTATTCGGACAGCTCATTTCTGATCAAACCGGCACAGGAGAAGAGGGTGATCCTCAAGCATCCCCGGACAGGCGCCAAGGCTCTGAATGTAAAGGTTGATGCCCGGGACCGGGACAGTGGAAAGAATCTAAACGAACGGATTGAAATATCCGTACAGGCCAGCGGGAAAAAAGATTATCTCCCCCTGGATGCGATTCAAGATGAACTGACTACGGGAAATGCCTACAACTTCAAGATAGAAAGCGAAGGCTACTATCCTCTGGTTTATGATCTGGGCATTAAAACTTATCAGGACAATCTTATCCTGGAAGCCAGGATGATTCCGAAAGAGGGACGGCTGAGACTCAAGAGTTCCGAAGAGCTCCCGGAGAACATAGAGATCCGTCTGAACGGCTCAGAGCTTCTCCCTCCGGCGGGACTCAGCTCCGTCAGACACCCGGCCTCGGAGCTTGGGAAGCTCACCAGCATGGCCCTTCCCCCGGGAGAGTACGAACTTGAGCTGAAGAGCGGTAAAATAGTGCAAACCCTGCAGACCACGATTGTAAGGGATGAAGAGACCGTTCTGGTCCTGGAGATCAAAAGAGACAAGAAAAAAATCAGCGAATTGCTGATCAAGGAGTAATATATGAACTCAGGCGGACGATACGTCGTATCCCTTTGTATGGGCCTTGCCGCAGCTCTTCTGGGCTGGGCGGTACTGGAGCTGGTTCTCTCTTCCAGAGGACTGTTCCCCTCATACAGGCTTCTTCTTTTTGCATCCGGTGGCTTTACGGCTGCGGCCATGACCGCCGTTCTGGCCAGCCTTGAGGGGATTCTTCATAAAGATACGGTTAAGATACACAAGGAGTGGAGCCTCGGTCTTCTCTGGGGATTCGCCGGCGGAGTCCTGGGAGCCTTTCTGGGACAGATGATCTTTCTTCTGATTCTCCCGGAAAACATGATGCCCGAATCTCATGTCTATCCTTTTTATGCGGCAAGGATTATGAGCTGGTCCATAATGGGAGCCTTTATCGGAACGGCAGAGGGACTCAGATCCCGTTCAGGCCTCAAGATTCAGGCCGGTCTAATCAGCGGTATCCTTGCAGGGCTTCTGGGCGGCAGCATCGTGGAAACGGCCATGATGTTTTTCCCTGATGACAGCTGGCTGAAGCTGCCGGGCTTTATGGTTCTCGGTATGGGAACCGCCGTTCTGACTATTTTAATAGAAGAGAAGAGCGCGCCGGGAGTGTTCCGCGTTCTCAACGGAAGCAGTAAGGGCAGGAAGTATCTTCTGAACCAGAGAAAAATCATCCTGGGAAGCCGTAGAAGCTGTGATATCTGCATCAGCGGCAGCGACAAGATTCCCGACGCCGCTGTCGTTCTGAAAAGAAAGGGGAAGGAGATCCTTCTTTCTCCCCTTAAAGATTTTCCGGTGTTTGTCAACGACGAGAGCTGCCGGGAGCAGACTCTCAAGTATGAGGATGTCATCAAGGTGGGTGATGTGAAATTCATGTACGAGGTAAAGCAATGAGATTAAGATTATTGGGTCTGGCCTTCATGGTCTGCGCCGCCTCGGTTTTTGCCGCCGATGACGGACTTTCTGTAACCGGTGTGGACAGTAGCGGCCTCTTGAGTGACGGTGAGGTGGATCTTTATATCTCACTGAATGAAGAGTTCAATGAGATGCAGATTCCCGACTTTGAAAGTTTCCGTCTCCAGGAATTCAACAGAGCCGACGGAAGCTGGATGGACATCCCCCTCAGAGATGTGCAGTTCAACGGTTTCCGTCAGGAGGACATCTCCTTTCTGCTTCTTCTGGACAACTCGGGAAGCATGTACGATTCTCTTTCCGGAGCCCCTGAAGAGAGGGAGGAAAAGCGGCGGATCTTCTTTGTAAAGCAGGCGCTGGAAGATCTTTTTTCCGGTACCAGAGAGTACAAGGATCGCTTAAGCCTGTACAGCTTCAATACAAATATTACTCCCCTGAGTGATTTCAGCTCAAACCGCAACCAGCTCCTCGACTCCCTGGCCTATATTTCAAAACCCGAGGCCGACGAAGCCTTTACAGAGATGAACCGCGCCATGCAGCGGGCTGCTGATGAACTGGGCAGAAGAAGAGGTCGTAAAGTGCTCGTACTTTTAAGCGATGGCGAAAACTATACCTTTTCCGAAAACAGACAGCAGCCCCATCCCCTGTGGGGAAATGAGCTGGTGGAACTGGAAGAGGTCGGGAAGCTTTTGCGTATAAGGGGAATAACTCTTTACACCATCCAGTACGCCAGAGTCCCCGATCCCGCACTGGAGAACTTATCCGCCGCAAGCGGTGGTCTTTCCTATACCGCATCGTCCCGTGACGAACTGCTGCTCGCCTACAGAGAAATTCATAACAGGATAAACAGGGAGTTTCGCCTCTCTTACAGCCCGTCTGTACTCAGCAGTCGGGAGAGAATGATACGGGTTATTCTGGACGGTAAAGGGTCAAGTCCTGAGTTTTCCTACAATCTTGAGATGTTCTGGGGACTGCCTCCGGTTCTGCCCTGGTGGATTTTCGCTCTGCTGACTCTCCTTTCCCTGGGACTGGTCATTCTGATCCACAGAACGCCCTTTGAAAAAATCTATCCCTTTCCACACCTGGAAGTCATCTCCTCATTTGATAACAACAAAACGGTTATACAGATAGGCCAGGAGAAAACGATGATCGCCGTAGGGCGGGAAAAGACGGTGATTATGGATGAGCAGGAGTTCGGAAACAAGAGTGATGATGAAACGGGTATAACCATCGTCAAAGCACCCGGCGGAGGCTATAAGCTTGAGGCTGACCACGAAATCATGGTCAATAACAAGACCGTCATTTCCCGGGATCTTGAAGCCGGCGACGTCATCCGGAGTGAAGGAACTCTGATTATCTTTGACAAACCGGATAAAGAGTAGGAAAAGAAGCGGTTCCGGCTGCCCGCAGTGCTTGCCAGAACCGCTTTATTCCGCTATTATCCGATTCACAACTATTTTCAGAGAAGGAATATGCAATGGGCCAGAGAGGAGAAGTCTTTACATTAAAACGCTTTGTAGAAGAGGGCGGACTGACGTATTTTTTCAACGTCAAGGAAAACAGATATGGAGATCTTTTTCTCAATCTCGTGGAGAGCCGTAAAAAGGAGAACCGTTTTCTTCGCTTCTCACTGATTGTCTATTCTGAAGATTTCAAAAAATTCGAAAATATACTCGAAAATGCCGTGACGAAGCTTAAAGTGGGCGAGGAAGGCTGGGAGGATGAACTGAAGACAGGTTCGGGAAAGCGCCGCTACAGCTTCAGTGTCAAAACAGCCAAGAACGGCGAACACTATCTGATCATTGCCGAGAGCCGCGTAGGCAGCAATGAGAGTTATGAAAATGTATCTATCCGCATCTTCAAAAAGAACCTGGATACCTTTCTGGAGGGCTTCGATAAGGCTGCCGTTCATATGAGCCGGAGCTGAAATACACACATGTTCATGAAAACCCGCCGGCAGGCGGGTTTTTCTTTGAATCGGGACTGACCAATCCAGGCTGAATATGATATATTATGGGGTTAACGGATACCCTGAGAGAATGGAGTAATTAGTGTTTCTTAAACGCATGGAGCTGATGGGTTTTAAATCCTTTGCAGACAGAACCCTCATCGATTTCACCGACGGAATTACAGCTCTCCTCGGCCCGAACGGCTGCGGAAAGAGCAATATAGTGGACGCCATGAAATGGGTTCTCGGCGAACAGTCCACAAAAAATATGCGTGCCGAGAAAATGGAAGATGTTATCTTTAACGGCACCGATGCCAGAAAGGCTCTCAATGTGGCGGAGGTGACTCTGGTTCTCTCCAACGAAGAGAATCTTCTGGATCTCGATCTAGCGGAAATTTCCATCAAAAGAAGACTCTATCGAAACGGCGACAGCGAATACTATGTCAACAATACACAGGTCAAACTCAAGGAGCTCAGAGAGATCTTCTATGATACGGGAATAGGGAAATCCGCCTACTCCATCATGGAGCAGGGCAAGATCGACCAGGTTCTTTCCAACAAACCGGAAGAGAGACGTTATCTTTTTGAAGAGGCCGCTGGCATCACCCGGTTCAAAATGAAAGGCAGCGAGGCCGAGCGCAAGCTGGCCCGAACCAACGAGAATATGGTTCAGGTTGAAAACATCCTCAGCGAGGTTCGCAAAAACTACGAAACGTTGAAAAAACAGTCGGAAAAGACCCTGATCTACCGGGAGCTCCGTGAAAAACTCTCCTCAATAGGCATAGATCAGCAGCTTCTCAAGTTCAGCAGCCTTACCGAAGAGCTTGAGAAAAAAGAGTCCGGCAGAAACACGGAAATGGAAAAGAAGTCCTCCATAGAGGCTGCCATCGTTCAGCTGAACGGTAACCTTGCCAGCAACCTGGACGAGGTGAACTCCATGGAAAATCAGCTGATCGAGGATCAGAAACGTCTTTACGGACTGGATCTGGAGAAGGAAAGCATAAACGACCGGATCAGGATGCTGGGTGATCAGCAGAGCGAGCTGGAAAAACAGAAGAAGATTCTCCGGGACAAGGAGAAGGATCTTGTAGAGAAGAAGGAAGGGCTGAAAGAGGAGGAGAATAAGCGGCACAAGAACCTCCAGGAATTCAGGGACCAGCTTAAGGACCTGGAAAACAATATCATGACCTTCCAGAAAAATATTAAATCCGCTGAAACCAGTATTCATGAGAATTTGCGCATCATAGAGGAGAGTGAGAAAAAGATCCAGGAGGGGGAGAAATCCCGGGAGGATCTGCAGCTGAACCTCAGGGAACTGACGGATAATATCGTTCATCAGCTGGACCAGGGCCTCAGAGAGTCAGGATTTTCCCTAAAGAAAAAACAGGAACTGGAAGAACGGGTCCTTTCAGAACTGAAAACCGTGCGAATTCAGCTGGAGGGGAAGATCAGACTGTTTGAAGACTCTTCCCGTGTGGGCCTGGGAAAAGACGATACGGAAGTATGGGATTCGGGAATGACCATACTGAAGGAGTTCCACAATCATCTGGAAGATCTGGAGATATCCATCCATAATCTGGCGGACGTTCTGCCCGATTTTCTGGAAGAGTTTCTGGCCCCCAGCGGTATCATCAGCCAGAAAAGAGACATCGACGAAAGTCTTGAAAAGCTCACCATACTCCTGAAGGAGAACCGTGAAAACGTCCATCTTAAAAACGAGGAGTCCCGTCTACTGAACCTGAAGATACAGGAGTACAGGGACACTCTGGAAGAACTTCGAGTCAACAGAGCCCGCCTGGCGACCCAGGTGACCGCCATGGAGGACAGCATTCGCAGTCTGGGCCGGGACATAGAGGGCATTGACGAGCAGATCCGAACCAACCTTGAGGATATCAACCGGCTGGAACTTCGTCACAAAGAGACGGCCGCTAAAATAGGAGAGGCGGAAGCGCTGCTTAAAGATCACGAGAAAAGCAAGAAAGAGCTCCAGAAGAAGCTTAAGGATCTGGAAAAACAGATCCGCAACCGGACAAAGGATGTCAGCGGCAAGGAAGGAGAGCTGAAAAAGCAGAACGGTATTCTTCAGAAGCTGCTGCTCAGTCTGGAAAAAATCAGCCTGGAATGTCAGCACCTGAAGCGGGACATTGAAGAGCTCTGTCAGAATTTTATTGAAAACAACTCAAGCGATATCAGTAATTATCTGAACCGGCTGCCCGAGCTCAACCGGAGCGCCCAGGATCTGAGAGGAGACTATCAGGCCACCCGCGAAAAACTGAAGGCCCTGGGCCAGGTCAACCTGATGGCACCCGAGGAATTTGCCGAAGTCAAAGAACGCTACGACTTCCTTAACAACCAGCTTGAGGATCTCAGAACAGCGAAGGAACATCTTATTCAGGTCACCAGCGAGATCCGGACGGAATCGGCACAGCTGTTCAGAAAGACCTACGATGAAATCAAGAAAAACTTCAACGAGGTTTTCCGCCGTATGTTCGGAGGAGGGCGGGCCGAGCTCAAACTTCTGGACAGTGAGAATATCCTGGAGTCGGGTATCGAAATCTATGCTCAGCCTCCCGGTAAAAAGCTTGAGAACATATCCCTTCTTTCGGGGGGGGAAAGATCATTGACGGGGGTGGCGCTTCTCTTCGCCACATACAGAGTAAAACCGTCACCTTTTTGCATCCTGGATGAAATTGACGCGGCCCTGGATGAAGCCAATATACAGCGTTTTATCAACGTTCTTATGGATTTCGGCGCCAAGTCACAGTTTATCGTCATCACCCACAACAAAAAGACCGTTACCGGCGCCAAAACACTGCTCGGCGTAACCATGCAGGAGTCGGGCGTCTCCAAACTGATAGCCATGAAGATAGGAGAGAGCCGCGTTGAAAATAGCTAATGTCTTTGCATCTCTGAACAAAAAGGTTCTTGTCATAATTGCCGGGGTCACTCTGGGACTCTGCCTGTTGATCGTTACCTTTCTCTGGCTGAGAGACTACCGCATGGACAGAAAGGTGAACAGAGCGGAGGAGGCCAAAATGTCCTACAACGCGGAACACCTGAACAGCACCACCGCCGACAGCAACCGCTCGGAACTCCTCTATCCCGAAATGATCGAAGAACTTGAGCTCTCCTGCGATCCCTATAGAAGCCTGAACTTCAAATGGGATGAAAAGGAGGTGAAGCGGCTCTGGATCGAACCCGATGCCGGAGATATCGACTACTTTGAAAAGGCCAACCACCGCCTGATCTGGGAGATCCTTAAAGATGCCCCCTAACAGACTGCTTCTTTCAACGCTGCTGTTTTCACTGATTCTCTTTTCCTGTGCTACAGGCTCTGATGATGCGGCCATTTCGGTTCCAACTGAATCGGCGGAATCAGGACAGGCCCCCCTCTTCTCCGAACAGAATGAGAGAGGGGCTGTGCAGCCGGATACAGAAGAAAAAGAGAGTCCTGAAGTATCAGTAGAGAAGGAAGACCTTACGGTCGGCGAAGAAGAGCCTGAACAGCCCGTCGAGGTCGCCCCCTTTCAAAAGGAGACCCGCAAAGGCGGAAAAAAAGATCTTCCCCTCAGCAGTACGGCCTCTGATCAGGAAGAATTTGAAAAAATGCAGGCGGTAGAAGAGCTTCCTCCCGGGACTGATCTGTCCCTGGGAGAGGAGAGTTCGGAGGAAAAGCCTGAAACACCTGATTCCCCTGCGCCTGCGCCTGTCACCGAAAACGCAGTTGTCGATACGACAACACACACCGAGACAGAAAAGTTGATCAGCTCAGAGAGCTCAGTCAGCCCCGAATCATCTGATACACAAATGGATCCGACGCCTGAAGACTCTCTGGAAATGGATTACGGGGTCACTATCGTCAATGAGCTGCCCATGGGAACAGCGGGTAGAGAGCTTCCTTCGGAAAGAGATCAAGTAGATTACAACCCTCTTCTCCCTGTAGTGGTTGATGCACCGGAGCCCGTCAGGGAGCGATCAGAGCGTTCCGCGGCTCCCGAAACCGACGCGACCGAACCGGACAGGGCCGTTCCGGATAAAGCGGGATTCCCGGAAAGCCCCGGTCTTACGACGAATACCACGGAGGCAGCTCTTCCCACCGACAGTGAGGGAGAGACAGAAGAAAAGGAAGAAGCCCTTCCCCTGTCCGATGAGGATCTCGAGGAACTCTACATTGACGGAACGGGCAAACTTATTATAGAGCTTCAGGGTGCCGGCTGGATCTATATATCCTCCCTGGAAGATGACACGCTCAGCCTGAAGGATAAAAGCTACAATCCCGATTCGGGCACGACCCGCTTTGTTTTTACTTCTTCTTCAGGCTCCGCTCCGGGGGGTAAACTGGTATTTCTGAAACAGGATCTTCTGAAGGGCGAAAGCAGCAGCAGGAGCCTCGATCTTGAAAACGCCTTTTCTGCGGCGCCTCCTCATCTTTCAACTCCTGACCCAGCGGAGTCAGCCAATCCCGCAGAAATAAATTCTGTAAACTCGGCTGCAGAATCAGCTGAGACAGCCGACGCCCCCCCTGTGCAGAACCACGGAGAGACCGGACAGAGCCCAACGGAAACAGTCACTGCAGAACCGCAGCTTGATGATGAAACGGCCGTCGGGGGATTCCCGCGAAATGCGGCGGATCTTTTAAAACAGGCAGAGAAATATGAAGCTCCCGGCCCGGATCAATCACTGGAAAAGGCTCTGGAACTCTACTACAGGATTAAAACGGAGTTCCCCGTCACAGAGGAGCGATTCATTGCGGAAACCCGCATACGCTATCTGAACAAGCATTATTTTAAAGTTCAGTAGCGGAATGTTTTAATCCCCGGCCTTTCCTCCATGAAAGAGTCCTTTAGGTGGTTGACAAGGCGGGGTCGAACTCTGTATAAAAACGAGATAGTTAAAGAAGGGTTTAACAGGTAGTATGCTAGAAAAACTTACAGAGAAATTTTCAGACATATCCCGCCAGATATCGGGACAGGGGAAAATTTCAGATAAAAATATAGAAGATGCGGTCAATGAAATCAAAATGGCCCTCCTTGACGCTGACGTCAACATCCGCGTCGTCCGCCGTTTTGTAAACAGAACCATCGAAGAAGCACGGGGAGAGAAGGTCCTTAAAGCCGTCAACCCCGGTCAGATGTTTATCAAGCTGGTCCACGACCGCATGGTCTCCCTCCTGGGAGATGAAAAACAGGATCTGGTTCTTAAAGGACCCGATACGGTTTCCTCCATTCTTTTTCTCGGACTCAACGGTGCCGGTAAGACCACTACGGCGGCCAAGCTTGCCTCCCGGCTCAAGTCCGAAGGACGTCGACCCCTTCTGGTCGCCTGTGATCTCGCCCGTCCGGCTGCCGTACAGCAGCTTAAGGTTCTGGGAGAACAGACCGGGATTGAAGTCTACAGTGAAGAGACCAAGAACCCTGTAAAAGTAGCCAAAAACGCCCTGAAACATGCCAAAAAGTTTCAGTTCAATACAGTAATCTTCGATACAGCGGGACGTCTTCAGATTGATGCTGACTTGATGAAGCAGATCCGTGATATCAAGGATGCAGTAAAACCGGATGAAACAATCCTCGTAGCCGATGCCATGACCGGACAGAGTGCCGTGGACATTGCAAAGACCTTCAATGAGGAACTGGACCTTTCGGGTGTTATATTAAGCAAGTTCGACTCCGATACGCGCGGCGGTGCTGCTCTTTCCCTCAAGAGCATCACAGGCAAACCTATCAAATACATCGGAGTCGGTGAGAAAATAGAGAATCTTGAACCTTTCTATCCCGAGCGGATCGCATCGCGAATCCTCGGCATGGGTGATATTGTATCATTGGTTGAAAAGGCTCAGGAGACAGCCTCTGAAGAAGAAGCTCTCGCCCTGCAGAAAAAGATGGCCAATGCCACCTTCACCCTGGAGGACTATCTCGAGCAGTTTCAGAGAATGCGTAAGATGGGCAGTGTTCAGTCTCTCATCGGTATGCTTCCCGGATTGGCAGGGAAAGTATCCGAAGACGATATTGATGAAAAGGCCATCAAGCGCGAAGAGGCGATCATTCTCTCAATGACTGTTAAGGAGCGGAGAAATCACCGCATCATCGGTCCTCCCCGAAAAAGGCGTATTGCCCTGGGAAGCGGATCGACGGTCGCCGATGTAAACCGCCTTCTTAAAAACTTTGAGAAGATGAGGCTGATGATGAAAAAAATCAGCAAAAACAAAAAGTACCAGGCTCAGCTTATGCAGCAGCTTGGTGGAATGTCCTGACAAGGTTCAGGACCGGAAAACTTTTTTATATCAGGAGAATATCAGTGGTAAAGATAAGACTGAAAAGAATGGGTGCCAAAAGACGTCCCTACTACAGAATCGTAGTTATGGATTCCAGAGCCCCCAGAGACGGTAAGACGATCGACGAAGTGGGATACTACCACCCCGTTGAAGCCGAAGACAAGCAGGTTAAGTTCAAAGAAGAGAAGGTTCGCGAGTGGCTGGACAAGGGTGCTCAGCCCACTTTGACCGTTCGCAAGCTGCTGAACAAGAACAACTTCTTCATCAAATAAGACCTGGAGTCATCAGTGGAAAGAGATCTGGTAGAATTTATAGCAAAGTCACTTGTTGATGAGCCTGAAGATGTCATGGTCAATATGATCGAAGGTGAAAAGTCTACGATCATTGAGCTGAAAGTAGCTGACGATGATATTGGAAAGGTAATCGGCAAGCATGGTCGGATTGCCAAGGCTGTTCGGACAATCCTCAGCGCATCCGCCAATAAAACAGGCAAAAGGTTTGTGCTGGAGATTCTGGACTGAAGACTATGGATGAAATAGCCATCGGCCGGGTCAGAAAACCTCACGGCGTAAAAGGCTATCTGAAAGTTATGAGTTTTTCCGGGGAGTATGATCATTTCTTTGATCTGGATCATATCACCCTGAAAAGCAAGGATCGGTCCCTTGAATTTGAAGTGGAGCAGACTGTCCCGCATGGCGGTGAAATTCTGATGAAGCTTTCAGGGATTGATAATCCGGAAAAGGGCAGACAGCTTTCTGGATGGGATATCTGGGTTAAGAGATCTCATGCCGTCTCCCGGGATTCGGATGAGTTTTACCATGCGGACCTGGTAGGATGTCAGGTGGAGCTTGAGGGCGAGGCAGTCGGAAAGGTTGTTGCCGTTCTCGAGGCCGGTGCCGACGACCTGCTGGAGATTGAATCCGAAGAGGGAAGGAAACTGATTCCCTTTAATTCTGTTTTCATCGGCCGTGTGGATACGGATAAGAAGCAGATTGAGTTGCTGGAAGGCTGGATTTTAGATTGAAGTTTACAATACTGACTTTGTTTCCTGAAATTGTAGAGTCCTTCTTCAGTACATCGATCATGAAAAAAGCCGTAGAGAAGGGTTTGATTGAGTATGAACTAATCAACATCAGGGATTTTGCCTTTGACAGGCACAGAACCTGTGATGATGCGCCCTACGGGGGCGGTGCCGGAATGGTTCTCAAAGCGGAACCCCTGGCTCTTGCGCTTGATTCTGTCAAGGCCGCAGACATAAGAACGGTATTCCCGACTCCTTCAGGAGTCAAATA
This sequence comes from Oceanispirochaeta sp., assembly GCA_963556075.3. Classification (GTDB taxonomy): domain Bacteria; phylum Spirochaetota; class Spirochaetia; order DSM-2461; family DSM-2461; genus Oceanispirochaeta. The sequence continues at coordinate 4,055,458 of CAUVYB020000002.1, forward strand.
TCGTCAGAGTCTGGCTGAAGAACTGGCGAAGGAAGAGGAGATTGTACTCATTTGCGGTAGATATGAAGGAATTGATCAGAGGATAATAGATCTTTATGTGGATGATGAGGTCTGCATTGGGGATTATGTGATTTCCTCCGGTGAGATATCCTCGCTTGTTGTCATAGACAGCATCTACCGGCTCTGCGACGGGGTTATCACCAGGGAGTCACTGGAAGAAGAAAGCTTTCAGGGAAAACTGCTAGAATATCCCCACTATACCAGACCCGAAGAGTTCAGGGGCCTTAGAGTCCCTGATGTATTACTTTCCGGACACCATGCTGAAATTGATAAATGGCGGCAGGGAAAACGTCTGGAAAAGACTGAAAAGAACCGTCCCGATCTATTGTCGGGCGACGTTGATTTTGACAGGAGGACATGATAATGGATATTATTCGCGCTGTTGAAGCTGAACAGTTAAAGGATAACGCCGAGAATTTCAGAATCGGCGATACCATCAAAGTTCATTTTAAGATTATTGAAGGTAAGAACGAGAGAATTCAGGTCTACGAAGGACTTGTTATCGCTCTCAACAATACCGGTATCAACCGGACCGTAACCGTAAGAAAGATTTCCTACGGTGTGGGCGTGGAAAGAATTTTCCCCATCCACTCACCCAAGATCGAAAAGATCGAGGTAACCAGACGCGGTAAAGTCAGAAGAGCCAAGCTCTACTACATCAGAGACCGCGTAGGTAAGGCTGCCAAGGTGAAAGAGCTTATCAGAAAGAAAAACGTCAGCAAGGCCAATTAAAAGGTTGAACTGCGGTACAAAAGACCCCCTGACGGGGGTCTTTTTTATTTTATAAATAGTACATATAAAAAATGAATTATGTTATAATAAAATAGTTTTATAAAACTATTCAGACGGAGAAGCAGGATTTTTTTTCTATGAACAATTATAAATTGAAAGACCTAAAACCCGGTTTGACCTGCAATAAACCTGTATATATTGACGAAGACACGCTCTTCATTCCCGCTGGCGTCCCTATCAGGGAAAAGGATCTTATACGCCTTGAAAAATGGAACGTTCAGGATGTTCAGTCAGAAGGTCAATTTACTGAAAGTGAAAATGAGGACCTTCTGAACAACCGGCAGCTGTGGGGGATTCCCGCGGATAAAGAGCTGTCCGCTTTCTACAACAAAACCCTTGAAGAACTGGAAAACCTGTTCAACAGGATAAATTTGATTGAAGATGTAGATGTCACCGAGCTTGACCGGATATCGGACAATCTTATAGATACAGTCGAAGACAAAAAGATGCAGTCCATCCGCATGGTTCTCACCCATAACATAGGGTCCCGGGCCATGGCCAAAAGTGCTCTTAATACGGCCATTATCGCTCTTACCATCGGCTTTGCCATGAACAGACCTCGCCCCAAGCTTCTGCAGCTCGTCAACGGCGCACTGCTTCACGACATAGGGATGATGAGAGTGCCTGAAGAGATCAAAACAAAGAAGTCAGGGCTGAGCAGTACCGAGATGAACAAGCTCAAAAGCCATACGGTTCACTCCTACCAGATCATTTCCAAGGAACTGGGTTACGACGACACCATCGCCAAGATCGCCCTGGAGCATCATGAACGCTGGGACGGGGAAGGATACCCTCAGGGGAAGAAAGAAGATGAGATTGTCCTTGAGGCGCGCATAGTGGCCATTGCGGACTCTTTCGAGGCCATGGTCAGCGAGAGGCCCTACAGAAACTCAATGATCGGTTATGAGGCCATGAAGCACATCATCAGCGACAACTCACGTAAATTCGACCCTGAGATACTCCGTTATTTTATTCACAGCATGGGAATCTATCCACTGGGCAGCATCGTTATGCTTAACGATTCAACTGTGGCCAGGGTCATCAAGGTCAATCCCGAGGCGCCCCTTCGTCCCGAGGTCATCACTTTGATCGACAGTACCGGAAAGGAGTACCCCGGAGATATGGGTCCCGTACTCAACCTTCTTGATGTCAAAAATCTGTTTATTGTAAAGGCGGTGGATCTCAACTCCCTTCTGGTCAAAAACGATAACTAGATGATTTCCCACGAGAAGGGAAAAAGAGGGGAGGACCGCGCAGCGTCCTACCTTTCCGGCAAGGGCTACAGAATTCTGAAAAGAAACTTCAGGAAACCCTTCGGAGAAGTCGATATTATAGCTGTAAAGGGTTATAAAATTGTTTTTTGTGAGGTAAAAAACTGGGATTATCTTGGTTGGGAGGATTTACAACACAGTATAAATAAAAGTAAAATCCTGAGGATGCAGAATCTGGCAGTTCTGTATCTTCAAGAAAATCCGCAATATAAGGACTATACTGTGGGTTTTGATCTTGTTCTTTTATCAAGGAGGATGAAGGAACCTGATCATATCGAGGATTTTATCTGAAGGGAGAAGGAGCTCCGTTTATGGTAAGAATAGCCAAGAATACAGATCCGCGCAAACTGAATGAGCTGAAGTCCAAAATCGATGAAAAAGATTATCTGGATCAGGCTATAAAGCGGATAGCAATGACATTAACCAACGAGATTGTTCTCATGAATGAGGAAAGAAGTGGCATCAAATTCCAGTAACTCAAACAACCGCCCGCCCCGAAAAAACCGAAACAGGAATAACAGGGGAAAAAAGAGATCGGGTCAGACCAGTGCGTCGTACAACGGTCCTGCAGTAAACTGCTCCGTATGCGGAAAGAATATCAGAGATATGAGTTCTGCAATCAAGGAAAAAGAGAGCGGCCAGCCTGCTCACTTTGACTGCATTATTAAAAAAATTGCAGAAATGGAATCCGTTAAAGAGCAGGAAAAGATCGTCTATCTGGGCAGTGGAAAGTTTGGTGTTATTCATTCCGAAAACAACCAGAACAAGAATTTCACTATTGTCAGAGAAATTGATTATGAGCAGAGAGAAGAAGAGGCTCCCGAATGGAGAGGTTCACTCAGAAAGGAGATCCTTTAACGCGCACAATCAATTGAATCAGCAGTAGCATAAAAAAACCACCGGTCATCCGGTGGTTTTTTTATATCTTTTGAAACGAATAAAGCAAAAATCAGAATTCCTGAAGACCTTTAAGAAGTTCGAAAGCCTTTTTTCTAACTACGGTGATATATCCGCTTCTGGGATCGGCAATTTTAGTCAGCTCCTCGAAGATCCGGATATCATCTACACCGCCGTTGTTCTGAGCCATATTTTCTACGGCCAGAATGAAGGCATTGGCAAAGTTATTGTCCTTCACCAGAGCTGTCTGAGAACGCATGGCGTCTGCAAGGACTGCCATAGCCACACCCTGTTCGTCAGGACCTACCTTGGAAAGGGCTACAACAGCCTCCGACATAACCATGGGCTCATTATCGGTCAGCAGAACGGTAACCAGGGCATCCCGGGCATGGTCACCACCGACCTCTCCCAGAAGCCGCACAGCCTCTTTCCTGACCATGGGGAAGTTGTTGATCACGGCTCCCTGTTCAATAACCTGATTGCTGATTCCTTCGGTCCCCAGACTGGAGAGGATTCCGACCATCTCACGGTCATCACCTCCGATCTGTCCATCGGCAATCATTTTTTCTATATCCTGAATCGCGATCATCTTCATGTCGCGATCGACGGACTCCGCCTCGGCCTTGATAATCTTGACCTTAACCTGACTCTGAAGATAGAGCTCTTCAACGGTCTGTTCATTACTGTTTTCCTGTGCAAAGACAGAACCACAGACAATACAGATCAGCGACAGGGACAATCCCAGCTTCAGTTTATTCATTTCATTACTCCCGCTTTAATACTATTATATTAGCAAACTGCACAATTTACCAAATACTTATCAACCATTTGTCATCGCTCTTTTCAAGCTGATACAGAATTGATTTCTTGTTTTTGATAAACATATACGCTTTTATCCTGTTTTCGTCTTCAAATACGATCTCATCCACTGAAGCCTTGGAACGGCTGGGAACGACAACCCACTCAAAGTAGTCCTTCAGGTTAGTCAGCACAATATTATTATCGGCTAAAATCTGTGAATTTTCAGATATCACTTTAAGTTTTGCCTTGTCATTATATGTTCTTATGTATTTCTCAGAAAGATAGAGCTTCCATTTCTCATAATTCCTATCAGAAATAATGCCGTTCAGCTTCTCAATCAGCAGCTTCATCTCATCAAATGTCTGATCATAAAGCTCTTTGGACACCTCATAGCCTGTTTCATCATTGACAACGACTTCCTTTACCGGTTCCGGTTCAGGCTCCCTTACGGGTTCTTCCTGCACTGCAGGCTCGTCAGCAGTCTGTTCAGCAACAACGTCTTCCGCCGGTTCGCTGGGAGTGCCGGCGCAGGAAAGGAGACAAACGGTAAGAACAAGTAGGAAAAAAAAGTAGGATGATTTGCTTTTCATGAAGTCAGTCTATCCATTTACAGGGATAATGTCAAAATAATTAATATTTATTCTATTTTTTTTGATCACATTCTCTGAGATTAGAAAGAGTGTAAGCAAGGTCGGCACTCTGAAAGAACCTTGTTGATTCCCCCCTGAAAAAAAAGTAATATAACAGCCATGGTTAAAGCAGTGTTTCCCGGATCATTCGACCCGCCTACAAACGGGCATCTCAACCTTATAAAAAGAGGTTCCCTCCTTTTCGACTCTCTGGATGTCGTGATATCAGTAAATTATCAGAAAAAATACCTCCTTTCTCCAGAAGAAAGATTTACTTTGATGAGTGAGATGGTGGAGGGCATCCCCAATGTAAAGGTAATGCTCTGGGATAAGTTGATTGTCGAATATGCACGCAATAACGATATAGGTGTTATCATGCGCGGTGTCAGAGCTGTTGATGACTTCGGTTATGAGTTTGAGCTGTCCATGCTCAACAAACAGCTGAACAACGAGGTTGAGACCATTTTTCTTCCTACAGACATGAAATACCTGGTCCTTCGATCCTCCTCTATAAAGGAGCTTGTGACCCTGGGAGCTGACGTATCCAAAATGATCCCGCCCAATGTTGAAATCCTGTTGAGAGAAAAAATAAGCCACGGTAATCTCTAAAAACATATTATTCTAATTTATTTTAACACAAGAGAGTACCTTGACAAAAAAAACGGCTTATACTATATTCTTCCAGTCAATAACAGCCAGGAGAGGATTATAAATGGCAGTACCTAAATATAAAACATCTAAGGCAAGATCCCGCAGAAGACGGTCCATCAACATGAAGATGGGTACGCCTACTATGGTATCCTGCAGTAACTGCGGAAACAAAGTTCTTAGACACAGGGTTTGTCCTAAGTGCGGTTTCTACAAAGGGAATCAGATTATAGAGCCTGAAGATATGGCTTAATCCCAAGGAGATTAAAACATGGATGAATTGTTCGACAAACTGAAAAACCTGATCGTAGAGAAGCTGGAAGTAGAAGAAGACAAGGTTACCCCCGAAGCTCGCTTTCGCGAGGATCTGGGAGCCGACAGTCTCGATACTTACGAGCTGCTTTACGCTATCGATTCCGAGCTTGGTGTATCAGTACCCGATGAAAAGGCTACAGAATTCGAAAAGGTTTCTGATGCTCTTGATTTCATCAAAGCAGAACTTGGAAAATAATTAGATTCACTTGTGAATATTTTTTCCACGACACAGGGCATAGTTTCTATGCCCTGTTCTCATTTAAGAAAGAAAGAACTGCAGAATTTTGAAAAGAATGCGGGAATCCGTTTCAAACGGCATGACCTTCTCAATCTGGCATTCTGCCATCGCTCCTACACGAATGAACATCAGGAACAGAAGGACAATAACGAACGCCTTGAGTTCCTGGGCGATTCCATTCTTGGGCTAGTTGTTGCCGATTATCTGTTCACCAGCCTTCCCGACAAGCCTGAAGGGGATCTGGCAAGAATCAAGTCTTTTGTAGTCAGCGAAGAGAGCCTTGCAGAATTGGCACTCCCACTATCCGTCAATGAATACCTTCTGATCGGTAAGGGAGAGGAAAATTCCGGAGGGCGTACAAAAAAAGCCATCCTTGCAGACGCCATGGAGGCTATATTCGGTGCCTATTACCTTGATACCGGTTTCCGCGAAACCTCACGTTTTATCCTTGCCCTTATGATTCCCCAAATCGAAAAAGTACTTCAGAACAAGCATAAAAGAGATTTCAAGACTCTTCTTCAGGAGTACTGCCAGAAAAATTTCAAGAACTATCCCCGCTATACCCTGGTAAAAAATACCGGCCCCGATCACAACAAGACATTCTGGATGGATGTTGAGGTCAACGGGATGAGCTATGGACCGGGTAAGGGGAAAAACAAGAAAGAAGCCGAACAGCAGGCTGCTGAACAAGCCTGGCTCAGACTGGCATCCGATCAGGAGCAGTCGTAATACTAGCCGAGGCTGGCGGAAAAGCGGCGAGCCATCTTCAGAAGCTGCTCCCGGTTATTCTGTGCCGGATCATCCAGTACAGCCTCCAGCAAAAACTCCAGAATCTGACCGATTACCGGACCGCCCTTGATTTCCAGAACATCCATAAGATCCCTTCCGTTCACAGCCAGATCTTTGATGGTAAATGCATTATCCTGATCAAGGATATCGGCTATCCGCAGTTTTAAATCTCTAAGACCGTAGTAATCATCCGGTGCAGCTTCACGGCTCATGCCTCTGATATCAGCCATACGTAGGCTGTAGAGATCTTCCAGATGATCAACCTCGATCCTTCTGATAAAGCGCCGCACGGCAGCATCACTCCAATCTTTTGTGTAGTGGAACATATGATTGTCGATAAGATGAAGAATCTTTTTTCTTTTGACATTGGGGAAGCGGTAGCGGCCCATGATTCTGTCTGCAATTTTCACAGACGCTTTCTCATGATTGTAAAAAGTGGCTATCCCATCTTCTCCGATCCTCTTTACCTCCGGCTTTCCCAGATCATGAAACAGAGCGGCAAAGCGAAGATCCACATCACCGGGAGCGGCGGCATCACAGCTGTACAGAAGATGTTCAAATACATCATAGTCATGCATTCCCTTCTGTGAAACTCCTGAGCATTCACTGAGCTCCGGCAGTATCAGGGAAAGAACCCCTGTGTCTTGAAAAAGGTGAAAAGCCAGAGAAGGCCGGGGAGTTTTCATTATTTTGACAAGTTCTTCATACACCCTTTCCCTGCTGAGATCGGGAATATTAAAAAGACAGTGACCTATGCCGGCCAGGGTATGCTCTTCAATTTCAAATTCAAGCTGAGACGCAAAACGGCAGGCCCGGATTGACCGCAGCCCGTCTTCCCGGAACCTCTCCTCAGGAATCCCGATGGCACGGATTATACCTTTTTTAAGATCTTCCCTTCCGCCGTTGGGATCATATATCTTCTTTTCGAGCACATCATAGGCAATGGAGTTGATTGTAAAGTCCCTCCGTTTAAGATCCTCTGTGAGATCGGGCGTAAAGGAGATGGCATCGGGCCGTCTTCCGTCACTGTACTTCCCGTCGATGCGAAAGGTTGTCACCTCATAACCCTGACCCTTCATCAGGACCGTAACGGTTCCATGCTTGATCCCTGTGGGTATAACCTTTCTGAAAAGGGCGATAACATCTTCCGGAAGGGCATCGGTGCACAGGTCATAATCTGTAGCTTCCAGCCCCAGGAGCTGGTCACGAACCGCTCCTCCCACCAGATAACTGCGGAACCCGCCATCCTTCAGGATAGAGGCTATTTTTATAACTTCATCGGGGACTTTGATTTTCATTGCTCTTGAACTTACCTTTAGCCGCCGGGGACTGTCAATACACTTAAAAACCCGGCCTGGCAGCCGGGTTAATGTGTAAAGGGTTACGAAAAGTGATGAAAGAACTACTGGAGAAGCTGCAGGATTCCCTGTGTCCTCTGATTTGCCTGTGCCAGCATGGCGTTGCTTGCCTGACTCAGGATCTGGTTTTTGGTAAACTCTACGGTTTCCTTGGCCATATCGACGTCACGGATTCTGGACTCGGAAGCCTGCAGATTTTCGGCACCGATATCAATACCGCGAACAGCCATTTCCAGTCTGTTCTGATAGGCACCCAGGTCGGCTCTCTGCTTGTTAACCCTCTTCAGAGCCTGATCGATAACTCCGATATTCCTGTTTGCCTGCTCAGGGGAGGAGATGGACATAATATTTCCTGTGGAGACCTGCCGTACACCGAGGGCGGAAGAGTTCATGGTTCCGATAAAGACCTGCTCTCTCTGGTCCATATTGGCACCGATGTGCAGCCACATGGAAGAGGTTACCGAGTTGGCTCCCGTATACTGGGCGAAACGGCCGGTCAGCATATTCAGTCCGTTGAACTGAGCATGGGAGGCCACTCTGTCGAGCTCGTCCACCAGCTGAGAAACTTCAACCTGAATCTGCATTCTGTCTTCAGAGGTGTAGATACCGTTGGAAGACTGTACGGCCAGCTCTCTGAGTCTCTGAAGAACATCGCTGGTCTCCTGAAGAAAACCTTCTGCTGTCTGGATAAAGGAGATACCGTCGGAAGCGTTGCGGCTGGCCTGATTCAGACCGCGGATCTGGGAACGCATCTTCTCGGATACGGCAAGACCGGAAGCATCATCACCGGCTTTGTTGATTCTCATACCGGATGAGAGTTTGGCCATGCTCTTCTGTGAGTACAGGTCGTTAAGACCGTTTACACGGGACGTGTTCAGGGCACTGATGTTGTGATTAATTATCATTGTATATCCTCCATGATATAACTTGTATGTGAGTGATCATCCTTGATCACTGTTTAGATTTTCGGTTCTTGAAAATCTTCCTTTAGGGAAATATAATTTTTTTTTCATATCCCCCCCCTTATGGAGGCGCTATATTGACCGGAATTCTTGTTACAGGCGGTGAAAAACCAGCTTTCTCATCGATCGACTCTTTTTTTTCAAAAGACATTTATCTCTGTGCGGCCGATTCCGGTCTGGATTACTGCCTTGAAAACGGTCTGAAACCGGACTACATCCTGGGCGATATGGACTCACTCTCCCACACAGGCGTTCTTGATGGATTTGATCCGGCTATCATTGAAAAACATCCTGCAGACAAGGATCACACGGACACCGAACTGGGACTGCTGCATCTATATGGCCTCGACTGCGACAGAAATATTCTGATAGGAGGAGGAGGAGGGCGGCTGGACCACCTGCTGGCGGTCTGCGCCCTGTTTGACAGAGACAAGGCCCCCGACCGCTGGATCACAGCGAACGAGGAGATAAGACTGATCAAAGACTCGTATAACGGAAAGGGAAGACTCGATGAAACAGTGTCTTTCTTTCCGGCAGGTCCTCAGATCTGCCGAATGAAAAGCAAGGGCCTTTTATGGCCTCTGGACAATCTGACATGGTCCAAGGGCGATACGGGCATCAGCAACAGACTCTCACAGGAGGATTTCCAAATCGTCATGATGAGCGGGTCACTGATTATGATTCGGGAGATTCCGCCTGAGGGGCTTCTTCCCTGAAAAGGGTAGGATCGAGTTTATCCCTGTCCAGACCGTAATATTCAAGCAGCACGGGATAATTACTGAAAACCTCACCGTATTCACGCAGCAGATCCATCTTCTGCTCCCTGTCGCTTTCCCTGGCTACGGCCGTCTGTTCAGCCTTACGCTCCACCAGATTAAGCTGCTGCAGATGCTCCAGAAAGATCTCCCGGGTTCTCTCATACAGAACCATATCAGGAGCAGCGATATCCGTAAAACGGAAGGATTCAAGCTTAAAGGAGGCATCCGTCCTACCGAGTTCGACGGCTATCCGATCCGCCGCTGCAAGCGGATCATCCTGAACAGCAAGTGCATTTTCCTTCAGATACGCATTAACGGCCCTGTGAACCTGATCCTCATAGGATGCATATTCCGATTCCATGGAATCAAGGCTAAAGCTTCCGTCCTGCACCCTGGAGAGAAAGACATCCTCCCTGAGGCTATAGCGGAAGATCCAGGAGAAGGAACTGTCAAAAGCTCCCGGTCTGTCAATAAACCCGGCGTACATATCGCCGGAAGGAAGGGTCCGTTCCGTCGATCCTTCTGCGCTCCGACTCTTCAGTTCGATAAAATGGAGTGTCAAATTTTCTGGAAACAGGTTCTCCCATCGCCATACGAACTGACCGGGAGCGATGAAATAACGGTCATAGCCACCTGTTTTTGTATAGACCAGAGCGTACTTCCCTTCGGGGATTCGGATCTGAATCCACCCCATATAGAACACAAACCCCGCAAAGGCGAGGATAATCAGGAAGGAGAGCCTGTTCTTGAACCTCCGGTAAGCCGATTTCCCCTTTTTTTTATCGTTCTCGATTTTCTTCTTTTCTCCGGCCATTCTAACCTGCCTGTACTATCTGTTTCAGTTGAACCAAACTGGTAATCACAAAATCGGGACGGACCCCCCGCACCCTCTCGTCATCCTCTCTCAGCCGCAGAGATCGTCGGTCTCCCGCAAAGAGTGCCGTCTTCAAACCCAGTGATGCAGCGGTGGCAATATCATTGAGCATATCATTACCCACATAAAGAACCCTCCCGGGCTCCACCCCCCGGGCGCTCAATATGTTCATAGGGTCCTCAAAAATTTTCTGATCCGGTTTTCCGCATCCGCAACGGTAGGACCAGGACAGACAATCTGCGTCAAAACCCATCTGTTCGAGACTCATTGCGGAAAGATACTCCATCAGCAAAGGGGTGTAAAACTGGGCGTTGGATACGATACCGAGAGTCAGAGACCGTCCTCTCAGAAAGCTGAGTATATCAACAGCGCCGGGCATCAGGGCAACCCGGTTGCTCATCACTTCAAAGCGGAGCGCAGCCTCGGCAAGGTCGATAGAGGAAAATGAGTCGGTAAACTCCCTCCTGAAGACCCTGTCCCACAGCCTTATGATATCCACCTCGGGATACAGGATTCGGGGATCTGCCTTTCTGATATGCGAATGCTCCTCCCGGATAAGCTCCACAAGCCCGGCCTTCAGCGATGAGAACGAGAATGTTTTTTCCAGGCTTCCGGCCTTCAGAGAAAAATCGGAGTCCCGTCCCTCCTTGTCCAGCGCGGTCAATCCGATATCCCCGGCCTCCGAAATCAACAGTGTTCCATAGATATCGAAAAGTACGGCGTCCAGGGGCAGAGATTGTTCAATCCGTGCATTATAATGGCTGTCCACCGGTTCCATGGGATTAAAAAGGAAATCCAGGGTTTTCAGATAATCTGCGGCCTGCGAGACGTTGATACTCTCGCTGTTGTGTTCACTCATACCCATGATTTTAAGAGCAAAACACCCTTCTGGCAACACAGTTCCTCACAGACGCTGTTCAAAAAAGCACCGGACATGATAAAATCACTGTTAAGGGAATTATGAAAAGACAATACCGGGGTTTACCTCTGTGGCTGCCCTCACTGCTGTCCAGGACAGCATTTTACTTCTTTCTGATGTCACTCACTCTCTTCCTGCTGTATGTGCTGGGAAACTTTCAGTATTTTTCAGATGAAAACCTCAGATTGCTCCTCGATATTATGGAGCTGTATTTCTACTCTTTTCTTATCCTCTCGATTGGAACCATAACGGTGCATATCGTATTTCATAACACCGAAAAGGGGAGGCATACGATACGGTTCTACGTCAGGACTTCACTGCGTATGCTTTTAATCGTAATATTGTATTTTATTATAAAACTGCTTGACGCGCTGTTCAGCGGATAATAAACACGAGGTAAAAAATGGTAAAAGCTGTCCGGGGAGCCGTATCCCTGAAGGTAGATTCAGAAGAAGAACTGAAAGAAAAAGTCTGTGAGATCTATGACGAACTGGCAGCACGCAACGGCATCAAAGAATCACGCATCATAAGCATTGTCTTCTCTCAGACCCATGATATTAGTTTCAATCCCGCCAAGGCCCTGCGCATAGGCAGAAATCTGGAACGGGCGCCTCTTTTCTGTACACAGGAAGCAAAGTGTGAAGATTTTCCCTATCCCATGATGCTGCGTCTGCTTTTAACTTTTCGTACGCCTTTCTGGCGTAAAACCAAACCCGTCTACCTGGGCCGGGCCTCCCAGCTTCGAGGCGACCTTTCGGACGAAGGATCCTGATCCACATCCGGTTTTTTTGCATAAATGACATTACTGGATAAACAGGAAGTGATTTCCCTCAAAGATCTTTCCCGCCGTCATCACGATCTTCTAATTCGCGGTGTCTCCTGTATAGAGCCGGGAACAACTGGCCTGCACTGTGCGGCAGCTCTTTCAGACTTTCTGGAAGAAACGAGAGACGGCATCAGTCTCATCAGGCTTGATATCAATAGAAATCAGACGGTCTGCCATGCCCAACCCGATAATACCCCCTTTACCGAGGGGGATATCATCACTGTGGACCTGGTGCTGGAAAGAGCGGGACTTTTTTCAGACGCTTCATGGTCCCTGATCTGTGGTGAAGACATCATGGGCTATAGGGATCTTCTTGAGGCTGCCTGGACATGTGCCAGACAGGCGGTCCTTTCGGCGGTCCCGGGCACCACCAGTCTTAAAATGAAAAAAGACCTCCATGAGATACTCCGAAACACCGACATGGCCCTTCTCGAAGAGGCCTGCGGCCACGGCATAGGCCGAGAAGTTCACATGCTTCCCGACATCAGCTACGATCTTAAGAACAGAAACGACATCTCATGGCGGCAGGGCATGGTTTTTACGGCCGAACCGGTGATAACCAGAGGAGAATGCCCCATGATTCAGGACGGCTCGGAAAACTGGATTACAGGGAACAAAGAACCTTCTGCCTACTTTGAACATATGTGTCTGATAGAGGGCTCCGGGGTAAGCTGCCTCAACATACCTGAAATAAATGATATCAACTGTATTGACATTTTTTAGCAGATTATTTAAATTACCGATCGTCGATAAGGCAGTTGCTTTAACGGCATTTGTTTGACAGGTAACCTGGGGAGGTTCCCGAGTGGTCAAAGGGGGCAGACTGTAAATCTGTTGCTTCGGCTTCGAAGGTTCAAATCCTTCTCTCCCCATACTTTTTTGCCTTCTTAGCTCAGCTGGCCAGAGCACGTGACTTGTAATCTCGGGGTCGTCAGTTCGAATCTGACAGAAGGCTATCTACTTGTTAAACAAATACACGGGGAGGTTCCCGAGTGGTCAAAGGGGGCAGACTGTAAATCTGTTGCTTCGGCTTCGAAGGTTCAAATCCTTCTCTCCCCATTTTAAGAAAAGCCTTCTCTTTTGAGAAGGCTTTTTTTTTCAGGATTTCTTAAACAGTCAGGACGACAAGACATGAGTGAAGATTTTTACAAAGACGGACTCCGCTTCGAATGCACGCGTTGCGGCTACTGCTGCGGGCATGAACCGGGTTATGTCTTTCTTTCTGCCAAAGACGTGGAAAACCTTTTGGAATATTTATCTGTTTCTCAGGATGAATTTATCAAAAAGTATTGTAGAATAGTAGATATAGGTTTTTTTAAAAGACTGAGTCTTATTGAGAAACCAAACCATGATTGCATCTTCTGGCAGAACGGTATGGGGTGTTCGGTATATCAGGCCAGACCGCTGCAGTGCAGGACATACCCCTTCTGGCCATCGGTCGTCGATTCCGGAGAGTCCTGGGAGGAAGAGGCAAAATCCTGTCCGGGAATGAATCATGGCAAGCTCTATTCGAAAGAGGAAATACGGGAATGGTTGAAAAAAAGGGAATCCGATCCGCCTTTTGAAATTGATTCCTGAAACGACATCTCATCCGGAGGCGGAATGAATATACGGTTGAGGGGTGTCAGGGGATCTTCACCGACTCCACTGACGCCTGAAGCGGTACGATCAAAAATTGCAGCAGTCATACAACGCGTAAAACCTTCGGATCTGACAAGTCCCGAAAGCCGGGAGTTGTTTCTTTCCAGACTGCCGGACTACCTGTTCGGAACCACAGGAGGCAACACGGCCTGCATCGAGGTGAGATTGCAGCCTGAAAGCCTGGTTATCCTTGATTGCGGAACGGGTCTGCGGGAACTTGAAAAATCATTGAAGAAAAAAAAGGATCCTGTAAAGGATATCCATATTTTCTTTACCCATTTTCATTACGACCATCTTCTGGGTCTTCCCTATTTCGGCATGATGTACGATCCCTCCGTCAGAGTCAGCTTCTACAGCCCCTATCCCAGAATGGAAGAGATTATCCGGAATTTCATGACCAGACCCTATCATCCGGTGGGTTTCGACTCCTTTACCGCGGAGACAAGCTTTCACGTCCTCAGCGGCAGGTCTCTGGAGATCCCCGGAGGGAGAATCTCCTGGATCAAACGGAGCCACCCCAACGGCTCTTTCGCCTACAAGGTGGAACAGGAGGGCCGATCATTTATCTACTCAACAGACACCGAACTAAGACAGGCCGATTTCAGCCGTTCAGACAGAAATATTGAATTTTTCCAGAATGCCGACTCTATGGTACTGGACGCTCAGTACACCCTTGGGGAAGCCTTTGAAAAGTATGACTGGGGACACTCTTCCTACAGCATGGCGGTGGACTTCGCCATTGAATTCGGTATTTCCGACCTGTACCTTTTCCATCACGAACCCCTTTACGATGACAAAAAGATGTCATCCATAGAACGCTCGGCGCGCTGGTACACACACCGCTCCAAGGGCAAGCCCGAGGTCAATGTCATGCTGGCTGTTGAAGGCCTGAGTATCGAATTGTAACGTTTACCCTATGAGTATGTTGTTTAAAATGTCGGAGGAAGAGATGGTCAGACTCTATCTGCATCTTTCTTCCAGATTTGAAGATCTGGACCCTCAGGTCAGAGAACTGCTTCACAGACTGGAGAACGAAATGTTTGACGTTCTGACCATCGCCCAGATCGAAGCGGTACAACAGAGGGTCGCTGGAGAATTATAAAATTGATTAAAAAAATTGTATTATCCTTAATCCTGCTGCCGATCTTTATCGGGGCAGGGGCCGTTGCATACTCTGTGAGCTGCTTCCGTCCGGCCGATCCCCTGTACAGCGGAGAAGCTTTGAGTTTCCGGATAGAGCAGGGAGAGTCTCTTTATTCCGTTCTCGACCGTATGGAAGAGGCCGGGCTGATACGGGATGCCCGGCCCTATCGTCTGTATGTCAGATTTATCCATCCTGTCTCTATAAAAAAAGGGAACTACGCCCTCTCTCCGGACAAGGGTGGCCTGGAGCTCCTGGAGATCCTGGAAGAGGGCAGACAGGAACTCGTCCGCATCACCATCCCCGAAGGGCTGAGCTCAGGGGAGACCGCATCCATTCTCGAGAAGGCCGGCATTGTCAGTGCCGACGAATTTCTGGAGGCGATCTCATCAAAAGAACTTCTTGAAAGCCTTGGCATTGCAGCTCACAGCGCCGAAGGCTATCTATTCCCGGACACCTATTACTTCCAGAAGGACTTCCCGCCCGAAAAGATAGTAGCCACCATGACAGAGACATTCTTTGAAACCCTTAAAAAGGTTTTTCCCTTCTACGCCGATCTCTCCGAAGAAAAACTGAACGAGAAAGTCATCCTGGCATCCATAGTGGAAAAGGAGTATCGTGTGTCCGCAGAGGCGCCTCTGATCGCGTCAGTATTCAATAACCGGCTGAAAATAGGGATGCCCCTTCAATCCTGCGCCACCGTAATTTACGTCATCACCGAAGAACTGGAACGCCCACACCCCGACAGGATTCTTTTCAGGGACCTGGAGCTGGACTCTCCCTACAATACCTATATCAACGATTCTCTGCCTCCCGGCCCCATCTCAAACCCGGGAGAGACAGCCCTTGCCGCCGCCTTCAATCCCCGGCAGAGCGACTATCTGTTTTTCGTCGTCAAAGACTCGGCGGCGGGGACCCATACTTTTACAAGCTCCCTGGCGGACCACAATAGCGCCAGAGCCGAATATATCCAGGGTTTCAGGAGTAAATAGGAGTGCCCAGAATACCCGAAACTCTTATAGAAGAGATCAAGGAGAAAAGTGACTTCCTCGGAATTGTAAAGGATTATACCAGCCTTTCAAGGAAGGGTGGCAGATACTGGGGATGCTGTCCTTTTCATGCCGAAAAAACCCCCTCCTTTTCAGTCCGGCCTGAAGAGGGAATGTTTTACTGCTTCAGCTGTCATAAGGGGGGAAGCCTTTTCAACTTCATCATGGAAGTAGAGGGACTCAGTTTTATCGAAGCCGTTCGTTTCGCCGCGGAGAAGGCTTCCGTCCCACTCCCCGAAAACTCCATGGAGAACGATGAAGACG
Source organism: Oceanispirochaeta sp. (assembly GCA_963556075.3). Taxonomy (GTDB): domain Bacteria; phylum Spirochaetota; class Spirochaetia; order DSM-2461; family DSM-2461; genus Oceanispirochaeta. The sequence continues at coordinate 4,071,690 of CAUVYB020000002.1, forward strand.
CCAAACAGAGGGATTCACTTAAGGATCTCTACAACAGGGTCACCGGCAGCTTCCATTACATACTGATGAACAGCGCTCAGGGTGCTGCTGCCCGAAACTACCTAGCAGGCAGGGGAATCCATGAAGATACGATTCTCCGCTTTCAACTCGGATACGCCCCTGATGATCCCAAGTGGCTCTTCCGCTTCCTCAGAAGCCGGAATTTCAGTCCCGCATTTCTGAAAGAGTCGGGACTCTTTTCCCGGAAATACCCTGAATGGTCCCTGTTTTCCGACCGTCTTATGTTTCCCATCTACAACAACAGGGGTGAGGTGGTGGCCTTCAGCGGCAGAACCATGAAATCCGACCCGAAAACTCCAAAGTATATCAACTCTCCCGAAACGGCTCTCTACAACAAAAGCAAGCTGCTCTACGGCCTCTGGCAGAGCCGGGAAGGCTTGAGGAAAGAGCGCTCATTCTATCTGTGTGAAGGCAATGTCGATGTTCTGGCCCTTCACCAGGCGGGACTGGAAACGGCCATGGCCCCCCTGGGCACGGCATTCACAGAGGATCAGTGCCGTCTTTTGAAGCGATACAGCGACGACGGATGTATTGTCTTTGACAGCGATAACGCCGGACAGGCCGCCACCTTCAAAGCGGCGATGCTGTTTGAGAAGCATGAACTACCTGCAAAAGCGGCAAAACTGCCCCAAAACTCGGATCCTGCAGAAATTCTTGAAAAAGATGGGGGAGAAAGTCTGAAAAAAGTGCTTAAAAGCTCTGTCAATCTCTTTGAATATCTGTTAGATTTCACAATGGTGTCTTATGATGTTTCAACACCGGAGGGCAAAGAGCAGGCTGTAAAATATCTTTTTCCATATATTGAATCCATAGTATCCGACATAAAGAGGGATCTGTGTCTTGGAACACTGGCGGAGAAGCTGGGAATAGAGAGCAAAGCTCTTCTTTCCGACCTCAACCGCAGAAATAATAATTCATCCAGGATCTTCGAAAAAAAAGAAACTCCCCGGGTACGACAGGATAATAGAGTGACAGACGAACTGCTGGTATTGATGGCAGCGGCACTGCACAGGGAATATCTGGACAAAATAAAAAACTATTCAGGTGTATTTGACTTTCAGGACAGGAGGGCCGAAGTATTATACAAGGCCCTTATTGAATGTGAAGAGAACAGTGAAAGCAGCACCGAAAGTCTTTTAGTCCGTATTCCAGATGAATCTGTCAGAAATATACTGGTTGAAAAGATTTCCACAGGAGAACTGGACGAAAATACATCGGATCTGATCGACAAAACCCTTCTCCTTATTAGAAGAAGGCATTTACAGAATAGAAGCAGAGAGATCAACCATGTAATGAGCCGGGTTTCCAGGGAAGCCGATTCCTGGGAATTGGTGAATGAGCTTATCATTGAAAAGCAGGCCCTTGATAAAGAGATTGAGAATTTGAAGGTGACCGAATAATGTCAGATATCAAAACTGACCCCGCTATAAGCAAACTGTTAGAGTATGTAAAAACCAAGAAAAGCCTTAGCTACGCGGAGATGAATGAACTACTGCCTGATGACGTAGTCAACTCCGAAAAGATAGAAGAGGTTATTTCACTTCTGGAAGAGATGAAGATCAACATCATCTCCGATGAGCCTGCCATGGAAGATCCTGAAGAGGACATGGAAGACGAGTTGGAAGAGGATGATCTTGATGATCTTGAAGATGATTCAGCTCCCATAGTCGTAGGAGCCGGAGCGGCCATATCGGACGATTCGGAGTCAGGTGAGTCCGTAGAGATGGCCGGCGACGATGACGGTATTGTCGATGAAGAAGAACTTGAACTGGATGAAGAACAGGAAGAAGAAGAGGAAGAGTCGGACGACAGAGATGACAACAGAAAACTGGTCTTCAACGATAAAGAAAGCTCTATCGATGATCCCATTCGTCTCTATCTTCGAGAAATCGGAAAAGAGAATCTTCTTACCGCCCAGCAGGAAGTAGAGCTTTCCAAGCAGATGGAAGAAGGGGAGGAGATCATCAAGAGCATCCTGAAAAACTCAGGAATGATTATCCCCGAGTTTTTTAAACTTGCCCAGAAAGCTTTTTCCAAAGCCGATCCCCGTGAGATGAATTTTTCCAAAAAGGAGATCTCCGACTATCTGGCCGAGAAAAGAAGGCTTAATCAGTACTACAGAGAACCGCTCAAGACGATATTTCCCGCACTGAAAGGCTACATGGACCAGAAGGAGAAGATCGCCGCCACTGACGGAGATGTGATCAGCGACAAAAAGCTCGTGGGTAAACGCAGCGATCTTCTCGAGGCTATTATCAATATCGATATACATCAGGAGGAGATCTTCTACCTGTCAGAGAAGTATATCGACGCTGCCAAGAAAATCAAACAGAACCGCCGCAAACAGGACAAAATAGAACGAACCCTCAGAGTCAGCAATATGAAAGAGGTTCGCAATCTGGGACGAGGGCTTGCCAGCCGCACGAAGCGCATAGACATTGAAGAGTCCCTCGGATTGACCAGTGATGAGATCAAAGAGCTTATCAGACAGGTACAGGTTGCAGACAAGAATCTTCACGACCTTGAGGTCGAGTTTGAAAACAATGCCGAAGATCTGCTGGTCAAAGCCCAGGACATAAACCACGGTCGTACTATGATGAAGAACGCCAAAGACCGTTTGATCAAGGCCAACCTCAGGCTGGTAGTCAGCATCGCAAAGAAGTACACCAACCGGGGGCTCCACTTTTTCGACCTTGTACAGGAGGGGAACATCGGTCTGATCAAAGCCGTTGAAAAGTTTGAATACCGCAAGGGATACAAGTTTTCAACCTATGCAACCTGGTGGATCCGTCAGGCTATCACCCGTTCCATATCCGATCAGGCCAGAACAATCCGTGTCCCTGTCCATATGATCGAGCAGATAAACAAGGTTGTCAGAGAATCGAGACAGCTGATGCAGATCAAGGGGAGAGAACCCACCGATGAGGAGATCGCTGAAAGACTGGGATGGACCGTAGCCAGGGTCAAGTCGGTTAAAAATGTGGCCAGGGAACCCATATCTCTGGAAACGCCTATCGGAGAAGAGGAAGATTCTCTGCTGGGAGATTTTATCGAAGACAAGGACGTTGAAAACCCCGCCAACCAGACGGCCTTCAAAATTCTGCAGGAACAGCTGCAGGAAGTTCTTGAAACCCTCCCGCCCCGTGAGCAGGAGGTCCTTAAGATGAGATTCGGCCTTGAGGACGGTTACTCATTGACTCTCGAGGAAGTTGGACTGTATTTTAATGTAACCAGAGAGAGAATACGGCAGATTGAAGCTAAAGCGCTGCGTCGGCTCAGGCATCCCAAGCGGAGCCGTCGACTTAAAGATTATCTTGAAAACTAATATCAGGGGATGAGAGAATACCATGCAGGGAACATTTGACAAGTTGCAGAAACTTCAGGAGATCCTGTCTCAGAAATTTGAGATCGAGAAAGAGATCGAAGGGATTCCCAAGAATCTTGCAACGAAAACAGAACTTCTGAACAGACTGAAGAAGTCCTATATCGAAAAGAACCAGGAATATGAAAATACAAAGGACAGAATCAAGGTTCTGAAACACGATATGGGAGAAGCCGAACGCCAAAGAGAGGAGTTCGAAAAGCGGATGGACGTCATATCCACCCAGAGAGAGTATGAAGCTCTGGAAAAGGAGATTAAAGACGCCACCGAAAAAGAGCAGAAACTCCGTCGTGATATCCAGAGGGAAGAAAGAGCTCTGGAGGACATGCTCAATAACCTGCAGAGAGAGGAGCAGATGATCTCTCAGCAGGAAGAGGAGCTGAAGGTCGAGCAGCAGAAGAACGATGTTGAAAAACACAGCAAGGAAGAGATTCTGAAAGAGCTCGCTGTTCAGGAAGAAGAGATCACTCCCGGCATGAATGAAGAGATCCTTTTCAAATTCGAAAGGATTATCAAAAACAAGTCCGGTCTCGGTATCGTTCCCATCAAAAAGGGTATCTGCACCGGATGCCACATGATCCTTCCCGGTCAGTTCGTCAACGACGTCAGAAAAGGCGAGGACATCCTCTTCTGCCCCTACTGCAGCCGTATCCTCTTCCATGGAAGCGATGATGCAGATGTTGCATCCGATGAGGTCTTAACAGCTCAGGAAGTCGGAGGACTTGCTGACCTGGTTGACGATTTTGATTTCGAATAATTATTGGAATTCATAACAGGCCAGACTGCCGCCGCACTCTTCAGGATTGCGGAGGAAAGTCCGGGCTCCATAGAGAATGATGCCGGGTAACGCCCGGGCATCTTCCCTTCGGGGGAGATGACAGACAGTGTCACAGAAAACAGACCGCCCGTTCGGTTTCGGCTGACGGGTAAGGGTGAAAAGGCGGGGTAAGAGCCCACCGCTCTGCCGGTAACGGGAGAGGCACGATAAACCTCATCAGGAGCAAAATCAAGCAGCAGGCCGGGTTTCTCGCCCAAAGCCTGCGGGTAGGTTGCTTAAATCCCGGGGTGATCCGGGATGCAGATAGATGGCAGTCCTTCGACAGAACCCGGCTTATCGGCCTGTTATTTTTTAGAGGTCCCTATGTTCAACAAGAGTCATAAAACCCACAAGGGGCTTTTTACTGCAATTCTTCTCCTTTTCATCATCCTTGCCCTTGCCTCCTGGGCCGTATTCAGGGGCTCGTTTTTTTTCAACAGGCAGCTTAAAACCCAGCCCACCGACCATAACCTGGTAAGACTGTGGAAGTTACAGGACTACGATTCCATACTATCGTTGACAGATTCCACACTGAGCGAGAACCCCATGGAGCCCTACAGTCTGATTTTTTCAGGTTTTGCCGGTTATCATAAGGCCATTTCCCAGATTTCCGTCGATGATGTTGATCTTTATCTGAACGATGCCATACTCAAACTGCGCAAGTCACTGATCCTGCGAGATATCCCGCAAAAAGAGCTGATCTATTACATCCTCGGTAAGTCCTATCTCTACAAAGGCGAGTTTTTTGCAGATCTGGCTGTTAAATACCTTCAGATGGCCCTTGATGCAGGCTATGAAAATGAGGATAGCTATGAATTCCTCGGAGAAGCCTGGTCCTATCTGGGTGACTATAAAAAGAGTATTTCATGCTATGAGACGGCGCTTAAGAAGTTCAAATCCGACCGACTTTACCTCAAGATTGCCGAGGATTCCTTTCTTTTCGGAAGATATAACAAGGCCGCCGAATACTACAGCATCCTCATTAGTAGAACCCGTGATGCATCTTTGAAGAAAAAAGGGCTTTTTCAATTAGGAAAACTTTATTATGATATTAAAAATCTGACAAAGTCGGAAGAAACCTTTCTGACTTTGACCGAACTGGACCCCACCGTTGCCGAGGCATGGTTTCTGCTGGGTGAAATAAGCTTTCTGAACGATAAAAACAGCGAAGCAAGGTCCTATTGGCATCAGACACTAAGGATTGATCCGGAACACCGCGGTGCCCGGCTCAGACTCTATAATTGATATAATTTTTTGAAAAAAATCGGAGGAACTATGGCTCGTTCTAATAAGCTTTTCGGCGGATTCTCTACTGATATCGGAATTGATCTGGGAACCTGCAACACACTTATCTATATCAGAGGAAAAGGAATTGTCAGCAGCGAGCCATCGGTAGTTGCCGTTGAAAGGGGCACCAAGAAGGTTGTAGCCGTAGGAACCGAGGCGAAAAGAATGCTCTGGAAGACTCCCGGAGACATCATTGCCATCCGCCCCCTGAGGGACGGTGTTATCGCCGACCTGGAAACGACGGAAAAGATGATCCGCTATTTTATCGCCAAGGTACTCCCCAAACGCTGGGTGGTGAAACCCAGAATGGTTATCGGTGTTCCGACCTGTATCACAGAAGTTGAACGCCGTGCGGTAGAAGAGTGCGCTTACAAAGCCGGAGCCAGGGAAGTCAAAATAATCGAAGAATCACTGGCCGCTGCGATCGGTGCCGATATTCCCATTTTTGAACCCGCCGGTCATATGATCTGCGACATCGGCGGGGGAACCACTGAAATCTCGGTTATATCATTAGGGGGTATGGTTGTCACCAATGCGATCCGTCTTGCGGGTGACAGTTTCGATGTAGCCATCATCAAGCATGTCCGTTCGGTTCATAACCTGATTATCGGAGAGCAGACTGCCGAAAGACTGAAGATCAATATCGGAAATGCATCTCCCGAAAACAAGATCGAGAAGATGGAAATCAAGGGTACCGACGCCATCACAGGGCTTCCACGGCGTCTTGAGATTGATTCCGTTGAGGTCCGTGAGGCTCTTCAGGAGCCCATAAACGCCATTGTGGAAGAGGTCAAAAGAACTCTCGGCCAGACACCTCCCGAACTTGCCGCGGACATTGTGGAACGGGGTATTGTTATGACCGGAGGGGGGTCCGCTCTCAAGGGTCTGCCCAAGCTCCTTTCCAAGGAAACGGGTGTTCCCGTTATCCTGGCGGAGAATCCTCTGCTTTGCGTCGCTCTGGGTGCCGGAATGTACTACGAGTACGCCAAGGGTGCCAACAGCAGCCGCAGCATCTATGACAATCTGAACTCCTAAGCTATGTTGAGAGATCAGCAGAACAGTCGGTTCTGGGGCCTGCCCTCATTTCTGGTCCTTATGGTTGTCAACATAGTCATTCTCATATTCTCAACGAACACGATGCTCCTTTCTCCCAAATCCATGGGGATGAGCATCATGTCATTTTTCCAGAAAGGGATTCACGGTGGAATAGGCTGGATGACCGGGACGATCAACTCTGTAAACGAACTGAAGGATCTTAAAAATCAGTACGACCTGACCCTGGAAAAGTTGAATGAATACCAGCAGATGGACCGTAACTTTCAGGAGATCATCCGGGAAAACGAGCTCCTTCACAAGCAGCTGGAACTTTCACAGGAGATGGAGGTCGATCATCTTTCAGCCAAGATTATCGCCAAGGATCCGGTCAATTTGTTCTCATCCTTTATCATAAACAAGGGGATCGGGGACGGAGTCGCCCGTGGAATGCCCGTAACGGCCTACCAGGACGGTATTATCGGCCTGGTGGGGAAAGTTATCCAGGCAGGCGTCGGGTCCTCTCAGGTGATTCCTATCTACAACAGTACCAGCTATGTGGCTGCCCGATTTCAACACTCCCGCTATGAAGGGCTTATAGGCGGCCTGGGAGATACTGAGAATCATCTTATCATGAACTATGTTCAGAAGACCGCTCTTCCCCGCATAAAGGTTGACGATATGATCATAACCTCAGGTATGCAGTCTCTCTATCCCGGGGGGATCTCCATCGGCAAGGTCGAGAATATAACATCCAGGGAGTACAACACCTCCCTGGAGATAACGGTTTCTCCGGTTATTGACTTCGGAAGGCTTGAGTACGTCTTCGTTCTGACAGGAAATGAGGAGAATTTCGAATGAAGAAATCCGTATCCATCCTGATTCTCATGCTGTTCTCGGTGCTAATCAAAACCACCATATCCAGGTACCTCAGCCTTGATTTCGGCATTCCCGACATCACTCTTATCATGCTTGTCTTTTTTTCCATCCACTACGGATCGGTAACCGGTCAGCTTTCAGGATTCGCCTCCGGACTTATGGAGGACTTTATCAGTCTCTCCCCCCTGGGATTCAACAGTCTTATCCGCATGATTACCGGGCATATCGCCGGCATGTTCAACGGAAGGCTCATTATGGATCCCATACTGTTCCCCGTACTGATGGTCACGGTCGCTACGATACTCAAGGCCCTCCTTTCATCACTGATACTGAGTATGTTCAGTATCGACTATTCAGGAAGCATTTTCATCTCCAGCTCCTTCGGTTTCGAGCTTCTGATAAATGCCCTCCTGGCTCCCGTTCTCTTTCTCCTTCTCGGCCTCCTGATGGACAAGATTCTACAGGAGAGGAAGACACTATAATCCATGAAAAACAGAGACAATATCAACAAAAGCCGAGTCTATATCCTGGCAGCAGTTATCCTGTGCATTATCCTGATCTACTGCTATAAACTTTTCCGCCTACAGATCGTAGACAGTCTCATCTATGAGAAGCAGGCCAAAGAGGTCTCTCAGCGCTCTGATATTATTCCTGCCCAACGAGGACGTATCTACGACAGAAACAGCGATGTTCCTCTGGCCATGAACGTCGACTCCTTTGCCGTTAACTACACCAGTGCCTACGGCGACAGCGACACGCTTCCCCTTATGCAGAAAAAACTGGCGGAGATACTGAATGTATCGGAAAAGGAACTGAAAAGAAAGTTTCCGGATTCCCGAAGCTCCTATATCGCTGTGGAGATTGCTGACGGTGTGTCCTTCGAGAAGATCACCAGGATCGCTGAAAATATTGAAAACTATCCGGGTATCAGCTGGAGCAGCAAACCCAAACGGCATTACAACTACACAGGCTCCATCTCCCATATTCTGGGTTATGTGGGAAATATCACCAATGTGGAACTCCAGGTCCTTTACAACCGGGGTTATGATTCCTCCTCCGTACTGGGAAAAAACGGTGCTGAAAAACAGTATGATCATATACTGAGAGGCAAAAACGGCAAGCTATTCAACACCGTAGATGTAAAGGGTCGCCAGATGAGCAAGGAGGGGAATCTTCAGCCTCCGGAAAACGGTTATGACCTTGTCCTTACCATTGACCGCCACATCCAGGATCTGGCCGAAAAGGCACTGGGTCCCCGCAAAGGATCGGTTGTCGTCCTCAATCCCGAGAACGGAGAGATCCTCGCCCTGGTCTCCTATCCCGGATTCAATCCCAATCTCTTCAACCAGAAGGGTCCGAATAACTTCGGCGTCCTCTCCCTGGATCCTGATTTTCCCTTTCTGAACCGGGCCATCCAGTCGTCCTATGCTCCCGCATCCACCTTCAAGGTCCTGATGACGGCGGCTCTCCTGGAGGAAGGGAATGTGGATCCGGAAAGAACCGTGGACTGCCACGGCTCCATGACTCTTGGTAACAGAACCTTCTACTGTCATAAACGAACGGGTCACGGCAAGCTGAATATGGCCGAGGCCCTTGCCGAATCCTGCAATATCTATTTTGGTACCGTGGGTGTTGAAAATCTGGGAATTGAAAAGATCGCCGAATACGCCCGCAGCTTCGGGTTCGGTGCTCAGACCGGCATAGACCTTCTGGGAGAGGTATCGGGCAATATGCCGACACCCGCCTGGAAAGAACAGAGTTATAACAGCATCTGGACCGGCGGGGATACGCTGAATGCCTCTATAGGACAGGGCTTTGTTACCACGACTCCACTTCAGCTAGCCGATATGGTAGCGGCTGTCGTTAACGGCGGAGAGATTTATAAACCCCATATACTGAAACAGGTGATCAACCCCAGCGATAAAACCATTGTTGAGGAGATCGGATCGGAACTGCTTCGCAAGACCATTGTCAGCCCTGAAAATCTGGAAACCCTCAGAGACTATCTGCGCTATGCGGTTACCGACGGTACAGCCAATGTGGTGATCCTGAATGATCAGACCCGGGTAGCCGGAAAAACCGGTACCGGAGAGGTCGGAAGCAAGGAGCACTGGCATTCCTGGTATGCGTCCTATGCTCCCTGGACGGAGGACAACAGCGGCGACAAGCTGGTTGTGGTCACCATGGTCGAGGCCTCCAATGAGTGGGAGTGGTGGGCGCCCAAGGCCGCGGATATCATCTATCAGGGCATCTATGGAAACATGACCTACGAAGAAGCCGTCCGCTCTCTGAAAAAGAGGGGCGTCTGGTACGCAAGAGATATCGTCCTGGAGGATGATTATGAAAATTAGAATATCCATGTCATCCATTTTCGGATTTGACTTTTTCCTCTTTTCAGCCGTACAGATCCTGATGATAACGGGAATCTTTTTTATCTATTCCAGCGGTGTAAACTCAAACGGAATCGTTGTAAGCGACGAGTATATTAAACAGATCATCTGGGTCATATCCGGCAATATCATCCTTCTTACCGTATCATTTATGGATTACAAAATCTTCAAGGGGATGGCTCCGTGGCTCTACCTTTTCATGATTGTGCTCCTGGCCCTGACAGCCTTCTTCGGTACAGTCGTCAACGGCTCCCGATCCTGGCTGGGCATAGGTTCTCTGGGGATTCAGCCCTCAGAGCTCTCCAAGCTCTCCACCATACTGTTTCTTGCGGTCTACCTTGAGAACAACAGAAAGTCCGTCAAATCGCTGACCGTCTTCATTACGGCATTCTTCATCTGTGCGCTGCCTATGGGTCTGATTCTGCTGCAACCCGACCTGGGTACGGCCATGGTATTCATGCCCCTTTTTATCGTCATGATTTTTATTGCCGGGGGAAAGAACCGTTATATCCTGTTTATGATCGCCGTAGGGCTTCTGACCATACTCTTCTCGATGTATCCTTACTACAACATGTATATTGCCGAGTCCTCCAGCAATGCGGTTGTTCTGTTCAATAATAAATCGGTTATGATTATCGTAAGCATTGTCATTGCCGCTATCTGTGTGATCTCCGCTATAGGTTTTATTTTTACCCGGAAAGCCTACTTTTACGGAATTGCCGCCATGCTGGCCGTCATGGATATCTCCTATGTCATGTCTTTCTTTGCGGGCAAGGTCCTCAAGGAGTATCAGGTCATGCGTCTGATCGTCTTTCTCAATCCCCAGGTCGATCCCCGGGGATCGGGGTGGAATATCATTCAGTCTGTCACGGCCGTCGGTTCGGGAGGCCCCTTCGGGAAGGGCTATCTTCAGGGAACGCAATCCCACTATCGCTATCTCCCCGAGCAGAGTACGGATTTTATCTTCTCCATTATCTCCGAGGAGATTGGTTTTATGGGGAACCTGTTCATCATATGCCTTTTCGCCGTTATCTTCTGGCGATGCCTCAATATCATCCTTAAATCCCAGGATCTTTTCGGTTCGCTCATTGCATCCGGCATGGCAGGAATGATATTCTTTCACTTCATGATTAATATTGGAATGGCTATAGGGATCATGCCCATCACCGGTATTCCCCTGGTCTTTCTGTCATATGGAGGATCATCGCTTTGGACCGCTCTCCTGGGTATAGGAATCCTCTTAAGCGTGTACCACAGGCGATATAAAAACGTAAATTAATGGCAAAGATTTCAGCCTATAAAGATCTCGGCAGAGAGCTTCTGCAGGTGGCCAAGCCCGCTCGTTATACGGGAGGAGAGCTTGGATCAATTGTTTACCGGGATGACCAGAATTTTAGAATGGCCATATCATTCCCTGATATGTACGAGATTGGAATGTCCAATCAGGCCATCCGTATTCTCTACAACCGCTATAACGGGATCGCCGGTATTCAGTGCGAGAGGGTTTTCGCCCCGGCACAGGACTTTGAAGAGCTTCTGAGAAGCAGCAATACTCCTCTTTTCACTCTGGAAACGGGAATTCCCCTGAATGAGCTTGACCTTCTGGCCTTTTCGATAGGATACGAACTGACCCTTACCAACCTGCTGAATATCCTGGATCTGGGTCAGATTCCCTTGAGAAGAAAGGACAGAGGGGAGGAGCATCCCATCATCGTAGCCGGTGGGCCCGCCGCCACAAATCCCGAAGCCTTCGGGGAGTTCGTCGACTATGTGTATATCGGAGAAGGGGAGTCTTTTATCAACAATCACGCCGCCGATCTTGCCTCCTGCGCCGCTGCCGGAGGCAGCCGTCAGGACAGGGAGGAGATCCTCCGGCGGGATCCCGCCTACTGGTGGGCCGGGAAAAGCGAAAGAACCGTAAGAGCCATATACACCGACTTCGGCCAGGGCGTCGAGCCCCGGAGCAATCTCCCTATTGCGTCTTTAACCACCGTGCAGGAGCATGGCGTCGTGGAGATCATGAGGGGCTGTCCCAACGGCTGCCGCTTCTGTCATGCAGGATACTTCTACAGGCCCTTCAGACAGAAGGACGTCCCCTGCATCCTGGAGGAGGTGGAGCACCTCGTCTCAGACTGCGGATTCAGAAATATCACCCTGTCGTCTCTATCGTCGGGTGATTACATGGGGCTTCTCCCTCTGGTGGAGCACCTCAATAAGATCTACTACGACAGGCATATATCCTTTCAACTACCGTCCCTCCGTGTAAATTCATTGAATCTTGAGTTGCTTTCCCAGATTTCCGCGGTTCGCAAAAGCGGCCTTACCTTTGCCGTTGAGACCCCCGATCCGGCTGGTCAGAGAGCCCTGAACAAGGAAGTTCCCCGGGAAAGGATCATGGGTCTGCTTAAAGAAGCCAAAAACAAAGGCTGGAAGCTGGCCAAGTTCTATTTTATGCTGGGGCTTCCGGTTGAGAGCGGTGATACAAGCCAGGCCGAAGCCATCGTAGACTTCCTTCAGGACGTACAGAAGGACTCCGGCATGAAGTTCAACGTCACGGCCGCAGTCTTTATTCCCAAACCCCATACACCCTACGAGCGTTCTGCTCAGCTCAACGATACGCAGGGTATGCAGGAGATCCGGACCCTTAAAGAGGGGCTGAAAGGTAAGAACTTCAAGGTGGGTTTCCACTCTCCCTATTCGTCATTCGTAGAGGGCATCCTCAGCAGGGGTGATCAAAGGGTAAACGATATTCTGGAAAACGCCTTTCGCAAGGGAGCCCGTTTCGACGCCTGGGACGAATACCATGACAGGGATCTCTGGAAAGAGGTCGTTGCCGAAGCAGACTGGGATGTGGAGAAGGAAATCTGCCGAGCCAGGGATGACTCGGAGTCTCTTCCCTGGGAGAATATCAGCCTGAAGGTATCGGATGCCTACCTCAGAAAGGAAAAGGTCTGCTCCGATGCTGCCGAGCTCTCTCCTGTCTGCGATACGGAGTGTGAGGATCACTGTGCGGTCTGCGGTAAAGATGTACTAGTCCGCTATCCTGAAAGCTTCGAGTATCCCGAACTGCCGCCCGTTCCCGAACGCTCAGACGAGGACAGCCATAACCTGGGTGATGAGGCGGTAAAGGCTGTGTTCTCCTTTTCAAAGAGAGATCAGGCGATCTTTCTGGGGCATCTGGACAGCCTCCATGTCATTGAACGGGCCTTCCAGTGCAGCGGTCTGAAACTTATGTTTACCCGGGGATTCAACCCGAAACCCAAACTCGAATTCGCCCATCCCCTCAGCCTCGGTCTGGTGGGGGAGCATGAAATTATGGGCGCCGAGATGCATGAAAAACCGGAACTGCCGGACAATGAGATCCTGGAGAGACTGAACCGTTTTCTTCCTGAGGGTTTCAGCTTCAACGGCGTCAAATTCTACCCCCTGCAGAAGGACAAGCACAAAAAGAAAAAAACTCTGATGGGTCTCTATGCCGGTTCGGTATACAGCATATCGGCAGGACCCGAGAGCCCTCTCTCCCTGAATGATGATTTTATTTCGCGCATGACAGATGCGGCTGAAAAACTTTCTGTGAAAGACGATTATTCCTTTACAAGGGAAGGAGATAAGATAAAAATTTCAGCCCGTTTCAAAAACAAGAAGATGAATAATATTGTTAAATTTCTGACTGAGATTCTGGAAAAGCCCCCTCTGGAAGATCTAAGTATTACCAGAGAGAGCTTGATGGCTCTAAATGAAAAGGGAAGGGTGGAGGACTACTTCAGTTTGGACTCCTCCCAGAACTGATCCATCTGATCGAAGGTCTCGGGTCCCATCTCGAGACCTTCTTTTTTCATTTTTTTTTCTACATGGGCAAAGCGCTTCATAAACTTTGCATTGCATCGGTGCATAGCCTCGGCGGGATCCACTCCCATATATCTGGAGATATTCACTACGGAAAAGAGGAGATCACCCATCTCTTCGGTGAGATGGTTTATATCGTCTTTTTTAACATTGCGTACCTCTTCGATCTCCTCATGAACCTTGTCCCAGACTCCTGAAACATCGGGCCAGTCAAAACCGACTTTGGCCGCCTTTTTCTGCAGCTGATAGGCCCGTTCCAGGGGGGGGAGCCCCTTGCTGACCTTGTCCAGTACTGATGTCTTGGCCTTGCGTCCTTCCACATTGACCTTGATATCTTCCCACTGCTTCAGGACGTCATCAGCATCATCGGCTCTGGCATCACCGAACACATGAGGATGTCTGCGGATCAGCTTTTCGGAAATGCCGTCCAGCACATCGGAAATTTGAAATTTCCCTTCCTGCTGCTTCATATAGGAGATCATGGTTACCAGAAGATAAACATCGCCCAGCTCTTCCATAAGATGGTCATCATCTTTTTCTCTGATCGCGTCTACCGCTTCATAAACCTCTTCAATAATATCGCTGCTCAGGGTTTCGGGAGTCTGTTTACGATCCCAGGGACATCCTTCGGGACTCCTCAGCTTTTCAATGACCCTGCAGAGCTCGGCAAAGCTCTCTTTCTGTTTTTTCATATGTCTTTCCTGTATAAATATTTTTTTATTGAAAGATGCTGCCGTACTTTCCCTGTCCGGATGGGAACCGCACAATCAAGTAGACAGAATATATATTATCGGAAGTTATTCCTTGCCCGATAATATCAGATATAGTGATGCAGCCGGCTGGCTTTGCCGAAGATCATCAATGAAACGACGGATCCTGCCAGGGCTGCCGCTATATTCGCAACAGCCATGCTGCTTCCAAGGATCATGGAGCTCAAGAGCGCTCCCAGAAAGGAACCGATCACCGCAATCAGAATAGCCCCCCAGATGCGTCCCAGATACTGACGCTTTAGAAGATAGACGCCGCCGAAGGCTACGACATAACCGCAGATGGTATATAAGAGGATAAAATTCAGTTTAAAACTTCCCAGCATGTTCTTTTCCTAATTGTCTTCCGTTTCTTCAAAGTTAGTTTGATACACCGTGCCCAGATAGACCGGAACACTCATAGAGCTGTCCAGAGTCGAGGCATCCAGTCCGTAGCTGATGGCCACAAAGGCTATCTGAATTTTAATTGTACTTCCGCCTGTTATCGTGCTGTCCAGATCACTGTCGTCAAAATCATAGTCCTGAACAAAGCGTTTATACAGACTGTCGCTGTCCTTGACCCCTCTACCCGGGATACCCATGGAAGAGCTCATGGAGCTGCCGTCGATATAAAGTACCGGATCGTTTCCGGAATCCTGATTTATGGATGATGTAAAATCAAGGACGACATCATCATCCCCGTCATACCCGATCACAGGCGTTGTATATGATGAGACGCCGGCCCAGGCCATCTTTTCGAAGCTCAGACTTTCGGGTACGGTGGTTCCGTCGGGTATGCTGTCGTCATCGTAATAACTGGCGTCGAAGCGATCTTCATCATCGTCAATATCCTCATCCCCGTCCGCATAGATCTTATAATAGATGATATAACCATCCACGCCCGAACCATCGGCGGCGTTGAACCCGACCTTGTTGCTGCTGCCGTAATCAATCACAGACGGTTCATCCAGATAGGAATAACTGGGCAGCCCGCAGCCCGCTGCAAAAAGAATCAAAAAAGCGGCCGAAGCCGCTCGTATCTTACTGTTCAATCTCAAGGCCGTCCTCAAATCCCACCAGTTCATAGATTCTGACAGGTTTTTTCTTTCCCTTGACCCGGATATCATCCAGCTCCCGGCAGATGGCGCCCCTGTCCTTCACATGGGCATAGGTGGACTCACTGATGACGATACTGGTGTAGTACTGCTTATTGATCCCCTCCAGACGGGAAGCCAGATTCACATTGTCTCCCATGACGGTGTAGTTCATCCGCCCTTCACTACCCATGTTTCCAACAGTTGTAACGCCGGAATTGAGGCCTATCCCGATATGGATCTGCTTTTCCGGGGGCCACTGCTTGTTCAGCTCCTCCAGCAGGGCCATCTGCTTCAGGGCGCATTTACAGGCCAGTAGCGCGTGATCCTCCTGGGGAATGGGAGCACCCCAGAATCCCATGATGGCATCACCGATGTACTTGTCCAGGGTGCCGCGATAGTCCATCAGACAGTCGGTCATGGCCGTCAGATACTCATTGAGCAGATGAACCAGCTCCTGGGGCGTCATGGTCTCGGAAAGGGTTGTAAAACTACGGATATCGGAAAAGAATATGGTTGTATCGTTATCCTCTCCCCCCAGCTCAGGCGGTTTTTCCATCATCTGATCAACCACTACGGGGCTGACATACTTTCCAAACATGACCTTTATCCGCCTCTTATCCGACTCTTCGGTGATTATTCTGTAAAGCATGACGATGATGTAAACAAAGAAACTGGCAACACCCGGCGCGGCGAAATGGACCATCAGATTCCTGAACTCAAAGAGAATGGATATGGCGATAAACTGGGCGAAAATCAAAAAAATCATGAGAATCAGAGACCAGCCCGGCCCCATCCTGGCTGTGATAAAGGCGATAATCATTACAGAAAGGAAAAGAACCAGGATATTGACCCACTGGGGCAGTTCATGGAGAAAGTTATCCATAAGTATGGTATTCAGAGCATTGGCATGAATCTCGACACCGTACATCAGTCCATAGGGAGTCGTCTTCTCGTCATCGGCAATCCCCTGGGCGAAAGCGCCTACCATCAGAATCTTGTTATCCACAGCTTTTGTGCGCGGCCATGTGGCCGGATCGGCTCCGGGAACCCGGGCGGCATAACCGGAATAGGATCGTACAGGAAAGGTCTGATAGCCGCCTCTTGTGGAGTTGGAACGCATTCCCATATAGTTGATCAGCATCTGACCCCTGTCGTCTATGGGAATATTCAGATCCGTCACGATCCTGCTTCGTCCCTCTTTGAGAACATTCCCGTCGGCGTCGGCTTCAGGATACTCCTCGACAATGGTATAGGGGCCCCACTGTCCCGTATCGCTGTCAAACTTCTGTATATTGGGTATGGTAATATGATCCCCCAGAACGACCTCAAGCTCATCCAGGGACTTATTGAAGTAGTTGGCTGCCAGAGCCAGGGTTATAGAGGGTATAAAATGGTCCTCAAAATGATAGATAACATAGTAGGTCTTGTCGGGAGTTCCGTCGTTATCCCTGTCCTCCACGCGGGGAGCCGCATCAGACATGACATCTTTTCTCAGATCCTCCAGTATCTTGTCATTTAACGGATAGTCCACCGTATGATACTGCCCCTCTTTGTCAACCCAGGCCAGGCGTTCGAAATTTTCCTCATCCAGGGTAAAAGAACCGTCCAGACTCTCCAGATCATATTCAGCGATCTGGACACTTGACTTGGCAATGAGCTGCTGACGTCTGTACTTCTTGTCATAATCGTCGTAGAAATTGGCATGTCCGTAGCCGTAGCTGGCCCGGCCGTAGGGTTTTAAAGGGGCCTGAAGACCGTAGTACTCCACAACCTTCGAGGTATCCCCTTCAACATTCCTGATTTCACCGTAATTATCGTAAAGGATCTGCTGACGGCCGAAAAATTCTTCGGCTTCATGGGAAGCCATGGGAGTGCGCTTAAGAACGGTTTCAATATAAACCCGTCCGTTATTTTCCATAGCCTCTGTCAGAACAACATCATCAAAAGCGTTATTATCCGGTTCAATAAAGAAAACGTCTATAAAAAGAGCCGATTCTCTCTGACTCTGATCTTTTATTCTGGTGAATGCGTCGATAAGATTGGCATGACGGTAACGGGGAAAGGGCCAGCGTCCGAACTGGTTGAGACTGTTGAAATCGATACCCAGAATCAGGATATCCGGAGAGATATGGGGGTTTCTTTTTTCAACCGTTACCCCCTCCTGAATTCGGGTCTGATCAAAAACCGTTTTCAGATTAAAATGCAGATCAAGGAGCTTCAGCTCCATATGACTGAATACAGTGGTCCATATATTCAGACTGAGGAAGAGCAGGAAGGTCAGAACTCCCAGAACAAGGCTGAAATACTTTACATTCAGTATCCTACTGCGGTTCTTTCCTGCCATACAGACTCTCCCTCAAATCATAATATCGTTAACTACCGGCTTTTATTGCAATTATACGGCTTTTCGCAAGATTCGTCCAACTGGAGGAGGAATAGTCGCTGCCGATGGACTCGTAATATTCACGGGCCTTATCGCTGTCGCCTGTTGCTTCGCTCAGACGTCCAAGATTGAAAAGGGCCTCGGGGACATCGGGTGACACCTCAGCAAACTCATCAACAACCCGGCTGTAAAGAGCCATAGCCGCATCAGCCTCACCCGCCTCTTCTTTCATGGCTGCCGCATTCAGCAGTGCCACGGGAGCCGCAAAAGAGTCGGAGAATCCATCGGCCAGAGCCGTATAGGCCGCCGCCGCGTCATTCCACTTCTCCTCATCGGCCAGCATTCTAGCCTCGGCGCTGAGAGCCTTCATCTCAGCATACAGACCGCTGTAATCCTTTTTGGCAGAATCAATCAGTCCGGATAGGGTCTCTCTCGCGGCCTCTTTTTCGTCTTCAGCCGCAGTCAAATAAGAAACCAGTGCCTCTTCAACATCCTCAGCGGCAACAACGGACTGCTCATTTTTCTGATTGCCGAAATACTCGTTAACCCCGACGGCCGCCAGAATAACGACAACGGCTACCGCTGCGGCAATAAACTTTTTGCTATGTGATTTTAAGGCAAGAGCGAACTTCTCCGCTCCTGTCATTTCGGTCTCATGCACTGTGCTCATTCTTACTCACTCCTTCTTACTGCAGCCTGATGCAGCCGCAGATCCTATTGTATTTTAATTTCCAGTTCTTTCATAAGCCTGGATAAGTAAGTCCTCTGTATTCCCAGCAGTCCGGCTGCTTCGGTCTGGTTATAGCCACAGGAACTCAGCATTCTCTTTATATAATTTTTCTTGAATAAATTCACCGCTTCTTTGAGACTTTTTCCACCGAATCCGGTCAATCCGCTCTCCTTTTCCCTTGAAAGAAGAAGATCCTCGGGCCCGATCAGATTGCCTGAGGAAACGATAACAGCCCTTTCGATCACATTTTCCAATTCACGTATATTTCCGGGCCATCCATAAGCCATCATCATATCCTGAGCATCTTCGGAGAGGCCTTTGATCTCTGTCCTGTTTTTCACGGTGTACTTGTTCAAAAAATATTCCACAAGAACGGGTATATCATCCACACGCTCTCTCAAGGGAGGTATGGCTATAGGCAGGACGTTCAACCTGTAGTAGAGGTCTTCCCTGAAACTGCCCTTTTCGACCATAAGCTCAAGATTTCTGTTGGTCGCCGCAATAATTCTGACATCGACAGCAATGGTTTCCGAAGACCCCAGAGCCTCAAACTGACGGTTCTGCAGCACACGCAGCAGCTTGGCCTGCACGGCCAGGCTGATTTCTCCGATCTCATCCAGAAAAATGGATCCCCCGTCGGCCATGGAAAACCGTCCCAGCCTGTCCGTCTGGGCATCCGTAAAGGCACCCTTAACATGCCCGAAAAGCTCACTTTCCAGAAGGTCCTCAGGAATGGCGGCGCAGTTAAGCCTTACGAAAACCTCATTTTTCCGGGGGCTTCTCAGATGAACCTGTTCGGCAAAAAGTTCCTTACCCACACCGCTTTCACCGGTTATCAGAACGGGTGAATCGGACTGAGAGACACGGTCTGTAATTTTAAGCAGTCGATCTACATCTGAACTCTGATAGATCAGTTTATGAAAGCCGCTGTCTGACTCTACTCTGTCCTGCAGACGAAAGAGCTCATCCTTGACTTTTTTGAAGGATTGGGCGTTTTGATAGGCCAGAGAGGCCTGATTTGTAAAGATCTCCAGCCACTCCAGATCTTCTTCTGTGAATTTGCTTCCGTTTTTTTTATTGATAACTTCTATGACACCGACGCATTTGTCCTTCATTCGCAGAGGAACCGCCAAAATGGAAGTTGTTTTGTAGCCGACGTCCTTATCAATATCAGAGTAAAAACGGGAATCCTTTTCCACATCGTTCACGATAAGAGATGTATTGTTCAGGGCCACCCAGCCGGCGATCCCCTCACCTACCTTTACAGTGAATTTCTTAACATCCTCACCCTTATTCCCAAGGGCTATTTCGAAATAGAGAAGATCTGTCTCTGAATCGAGGAGGAGTAAAGAAGAAGACTCGCCTCCTGTGAGGCGAGTCGACGATTCAAGGATATGAGTCATAAGAGACCGGATATCCGTATAGTTGGAATTGATGAGATTATTGATCTCTATCAGTGTATCCAGTCTCTTCCTGTCAACCTTTTCAGCAAACATATAGGGTGAGAAGGATTAGTCTTCTTTGTCCTTCAGCAGTTCAGCAAAAGGATTGTAGGAATCATCACCGTCATCATCCTGGATGTACTTGGAGATTTCCTTCTTCTGCTCTCTCAGCTTCATTTCCTTAACGGAAAGTGACAGCTTCTGCTTACCGGGCTGGAGTTCAATGACAGAAGCCTTGATCTTCTCGCCCACTTTGAAGTTCCCCAGCAGCTCATCGGGATCGGCATCTCTGTCATCGCTGAGGTTATTCTTGTGGATCAGTCCCTCGATTTCGCCCTGTACCTTAACGAACAGTCCGAAATCAGTAATATTGGAGATTTCGCCCTCAATGACGGACCCTTTCGGGAAAAGCTTCATCAGCTCAGCCCAGGGATCTTCGGAAAGCTGTTTCACGCCCAGACGGATGCGGTGAGCCTCCTTGTCAACATTGGTAATGCTGACCTCGATCTCCTCACCTTCCTTCAGGACGGAAGAGGGATTTTTGATCTTCTTGGTCCAGGACAGATCGTCCACGTGCAGGAATCCGTCGATTCCTTCTTCAAGTTCAATAAAGGCACCGGCATTGGTGACCTTCTTGATCTCTCTGGTAAGTCTCATTCCGATGGGGTACTTTGTATCCATCTCATCCCAGGGGTTGGGCATTACCTGCTTCATACCCAGGGAAATGCGACCTTCATGAATGTCATATCCGAGGATCATGGCTTCTACTTCGTCGCCGATGTTCATCATTTCTTTGGGGTGCTTGATTCTCTTGACCCAGGAGAGCTCAGAGATATGAGCCAGACCTTCGATTCCTTCTTCAAGCTCAATAAAGGCACCGAAATCGGTCAGCTTCGTAACCTTACCCTTAACCACATCCTCGACCTGATAGCGGTCTTCAAAGGTTGACCAGGGATCTTCTGAAAAGTGTTTCAGAGAGAGGTTGATCTTCTCATCCTCGGGCTCGAGGCGGATAACCTTCAGCTCGATTTCCTGTCCCTTCTTAACATAGTCTTTGGGTCTGTTTACATGACCCCAGCTCATGTCGTTGATATGAAGCAGTCCGTCAAATCCGCCAAGATCGATAAAGGCGCCGAAGGAGGTAAAACTCTTGACCACACCCTTTACAGTGTCACCGATGGCGGTGTTCTCAAAAAACTCTTTTTTGGCGGCAGTCAGTTTTTCTTCCAGAAGCTCCCTTCTGGAAAGAACAATATTGACCTTTTTCTCGTTGTAAAGTCTTTCAATGTAAAAGTCCGACTCAAGACCTACGTACTCTTCGGGCTCCTCGATTCTGTGAAGATCCATCTTTGAAATAGGTATAAAAGCCCGTACTTCAATCCCGAGGTCGACTTCAAATCCACCCTTGATGGATTTGACCACTTTACCCTTGACGGTCTTATGATCAGCAAAAGCATCGCGGAGCTCTTTCCACATAACTTTTGCATCGGCTTTTTTCTTGGAAACAACAATTTCCCCGTTCTTGCCCTCTCTCTTTACGAGGACGACAGAAACAATTTCACCTATTTCAGGAGCTTCTTTGAATTCGGATAGAGGTATTTTTCCTTCAGATTTGTAGCCAATATCGATGAATACAAATTCGTTGTCTACCTGGATCACATGACCATCAACCAGCTGACCTTCCTCAAGCTGATCCATAGCCTTCAGGTATTCTTCCTGAAGTTGTGTCTGGCTGTTGTTCTCTGCTGAAGCAGCATCCATCTTTCCCATAACCGTTCCGTTCTCCTGAATAATATGAATTATTATAATTCGTTGATTTTATCTGATACTCTCTCACATACTTGCTCTAACGTCAAGGCGGATGTATCAATATATAATGCGTCATCTGCAATGATAAGACTGCCTTCTTTTTTATTGCGGTCTATCACATCCCGTTTCTTTATGGAATCAAGAATTTCATCATAACTGAGGGTACTGACCCCCTGTTTGAACCGCCGTTCAGCCCTGATCTCGGGAGAGGCATCCAGAAAGACCTTGACCTCCGCATCGGGGTAGACGACGGTGGTCATATCTCGGCCCTCGGCAACAAGATCCAGGGAGCGGCTGATCTCTCGCAGCTTCTCATTGACAATGTGTCGCACGGGAACGATAGCCGATACCTGGGCGACAATTCCGTCAACCTCATCGCTATGCAGAAGCTCCTCCACATCCTCACCGTCCATGACAAGACGTCCGTCCCGGATCTCCAGAACGGCTCTTTTCGCCGCTTCCACGACACGGGCTTCGTCCTCGAAGGAGATCCCCTTCCTCAGGACCGTCAAAGAAACGGCTCTGTAGAAGTTTCCGGAGTTCAGATTGAAATATCCCTGTTTTTCTGCAATTGCACTGGCGATTGTACTTTTACCGACGCCCGCCGGTCCGTCTATGGCTACTGTCATTGTTTTCTTTTTTCCTGTTCTTTTTTTCACGGGCGGCCTTTTTCAGCTGCTCAACCTCACGGCTTGTGAGCTTACGAAAGCGACCCGAATCCAGACCGGTCAGCTTGACATTGCCGATCCTAATTCTATGAATACTCTTTATTGTGATATTACGGGAAAGGAACACCTTACGCAGCTCCTTGTTTTTACCCTCTTCCAGAACGATAGACACCGTCCGGCTCCCTTTAAAGGCATAACGTTTCAGACGGAAGAACTCCCCCTGAACGGACATCCCCTTTTTGAACTGTTCCATCAGTTCTTTGGGGATCTCCTTTTTTGTGGTGACGACATACTCCTTCTCCACATGAGAGGAAGGATGGGTCATCAGCTTGGCAAAATCGCCGTCATTTGTAAAAAAGAGGAGTCCCGAGGTCATATAGTCCAGGCGACCTACATTATAAAGCCTTCTTTTGGACGCATCAGCGATAAGGTCTATGGCCAGCGGTCTTCCGCTCACATCCTGATTGGAGCAGATAAAACCTGACGGCTTGTGAAGGGCTATATAAACCAGCTCCCTTTCGGGGTGCATGGGTCTGCCGTCAAAACTGACCTTATCACCGGCCTTGACCTTGTAACCGGGGGTCAGAATGGATTTTCCGTTAACCGCAACCCGCCCCTCTTCTATAAAACTTTCACATTTACGCCTGCTGCCGACACCGCAGCGGGCAAGATAGACCTGCAGTCTGAGCAGATCCGTATCATTATCCATTGAGTTCAAACCTCTTCTGTTCCACCTCGTCCAGCTTGGGCAGATCGGCGATGCTTTTGAGCCTGAATAGCTTCAGGAACTCCTTGGAAGTACCGTACTGCACCGGCTTGCCCGGAACATCTTTTTTTCCGACTTCCCTGATAAGGGAGCGTTTCAACAGCAGACGAATCATGCCATCGGAGTTCACACCACGGATATTTTCAATTTCTGCGCGGGTGAGAGGCTGAGAATACGCGATAATCGATAAAGTTTCCATAGCGGCGCGGGAGAGTTTGTCCTCATTCTTCTTGCCGTAGAACTCTTTAAGGTTTTCCCAGAGATCTTCCTTGGCCGACAAGACCCATCCGCCGTGAACTTCGTTCAGAGACAGTCCGTGTTCCTCAGAAGCATAATGACTCTGAAGTTCACGGATAACTTCTCTGACCACATCCCTGTCCAGGCCGGAGACCTTACTGAGATGCTGCAGGGAGACGGGATCGCTCTCCAGGAAAAGAGCGGCTTCAATTATCGATCGTTCCTGTTTGAGATTCATGTGTATCACTCTCTTTTTCCGTTTTTCTGGATCTTAATATGATATCCCCGAAAAGCCGGTTCTGATAGACCATAATCAGTCTCATCTTAACAGATTCCAGAACCGCCAGAAAGGCACACACTATTTCCATTATGGATTCGGGGTTGATCAGTATATCCGTAAATGAAAACTCTCCTTTCTCCTCCAGAAGCTCCTGGATCAGGGTTATCTTTTCATTGACCGTAACCTCTTCATAGAGATTGACGATGGCTTCCTGGGTCAATGACCCCATGACATCGGAAAAACTCTGCAGCAGCTCCCAGACATCAACCTCTTCCCACAGATCCTCATCATTTTCGAAAGGCAGCATTCTCTGCTTTTTCTTCCTTTCAATAACCCATTCGGTAGACTTTTCCTGCTCTGTCATCAGTTCTGACAGTTTCTTGTACTTCTGATAGTCAATCAACTTGGCTACAAGCTCTTCCCGGGGGTCCTCAATTTCATCACTGAAATCGACCTCGACGGGAAGCAGCATTCTGGATTTTATATAAAGGAGAGTTGCCGCCAGCAGGTAGAACTCCGTAATATTTTCCAGATTCACCGCTGTAGCGTATTTAAGATAGGAGAGATACTGCTCTGTAATGGAAGCGATGGGAATATCGTAGATATTCACCTCGTTTTTCCGGATAAGAAATAGCAGAAGATCCAGAGGCCCTTCAAACTGATCAAGCTGAAAGGTCATATGGTCACTCACTGATGTTCACCTCCCTCTTCAAGGAAAAAACCGCTGCATCTGCGGTCCTGCCGGCAGTACAGCTCCTGATCAGTCAGTTTATCCAATGCGTCCTTATATGAATAGTAGCCATCTTCATCATCGCTCATAATTTCAAGCATGGGACGAAGAACGAAAGCCCGTTCGCAAACTCCGGGATGTGGAATAACAAGCCTGTCATCCGATCGGGATTCACAGCCGAAAACAAGAATATCCAGATCCATTGTCCGGGGCCCTTTCGAGATTTCCATGGACCTGTTCCTTCCCAGCTCGGTTTCAATGCGGTTCAGATCATTGAGAAGCGCCTCAGCATCTCCACTGTAATATCCGCTGAAGACCATATTCAAAAAAGCCGGCTGATCCTCCACGATAAGGGGAGCCGACTCCCAGAGAGAGGAGTATTCAGGAGAGGAAAGGAGTCCGGAAACCTTCAACCAGGCCTTTTTTACATTATCCTGCCTGTCTCCCTGATTGGAACCGACCCCTATATAAACCTTCACCGGACTCAGAACAGGCCGTCCTTGGCGGCGGCTTTGGCTCCTTTTGCTTTGGGCTCCTTCTTCTCTTTTTCCGCCTCCCCCTTCACGGCATTTTCCTTTTCAGCGGATTTTCCGGGAAACATAATCTCTCTCAGCTGAAGAAGCAGACTGTCGGCGACCATCGTATTCTCTTCAAGGTAGGCCTTTACATTGTCACGCCCCTGCCCTATACGTTCTTCCCCCATTGAGTACCAGCTGCCGCTTTTCTGGATAAGATTATACTTGAGAGCGGCGTCCATCAGGCTGGCGCTGGAAGAAATCCCCTTGCCGAAGATGATCTCCAGCTCGGTTTTACGAAAAGGAGGCGCCACCTTGTTCTTGACGACCTTAACCCTTACCCGGTTTCCCACAGCATCTTCCTGCCCCTTGGCCATGGTTTCGATCTTCCTGACCTCCAGCCTGACTGAGGAGTAGAACTTGAGGGCGTTACCACCGGTGGTTGTCTCGGGATTTCCGAACATAACACCGATCTTCATTCTGATTTGATTGATAAAGACGAGGCAGGCATTGGATTTAGAGATAATACCGGTCAGTTTACGAAGAGCCTGACTCATAAGGCGGGCCTGGAGGCCCACATGAGAATCACCCATATCTCCTTCTATCTCTGCTCTCGGCGTCAGGGCGGCGACGGAATCGACAACGATGATATCCACAGCCCCTGAGCGCACAAGGGATTCGGCAATTTCAAGAGACTGCTCTCCCGTGTCGGGCTGGGACACCCAGAGCTCATCCACATTAACACCAAGCCCTCGTGCATACACAGGATCCAGAGCATGCTCGGCATCGATAAAGGCGGCGATTCCTCCCTGTTTCTGTGATTCGGCGATGGCATGGAGAGCAAGAGTCGTTTTTCCGGAAGATTCGGGACCGTAGATCTCGACAATCCTTCCCTTGGGATAACCGCCCACACCAAGAGCTTCATCCAGAAGGATGGAGCCGGAGGGAATGGCTTCCACTTCAAGATGGGGCTGTTCTCCCATTTTCATAATCGATCCCTTGCCGAATTGCTTTTCGATCTGCAGCCTGGCTGCTTCAATCGCTTTACTCTTATCTGTACTGTTGTCTGCCATCCCGGCCTCCTGCATAGCTTTGCCGCCTTTAATACACGACGCCCCCCTCAGAGGGCCCCTGACTATAGTACTGTAAAAGCGGCACTGTTGCTTCATACATATATACAAAAAATATCTTTTATTGAGAAACACTATACATATGTTTGCTTACTATAACAGAGAGGAGTCTATGGTTCAACCGTATTGTGAACAGAACTGACTCGGATCGTGAACCTCTGCCTGTCCTGCACTTCTATCCTGCCGAGAATCTCCATGGGCAGCGCACTGTCAAGACGCACCTGAAAATCTGTATAGACCGGAACAATCCCCTCAAGGAGCTGAGCGGTTTCATAACCCACCAGAAAATCAAAATTCATTCCAGGATCTCTCATTTCCAGATTGGACATACGCCCCTTCCATCGGATATAACAGCCGTCATAGAGATAGGGATTCTTTTTCACCTCTGAGTAATCAAAAATATTGCTGAAATCCGTAAAGTCTGGTTCTTTCAGATAGGAAGCCAGAATCCTGGCTCTCTGTTTGATATTTTCGGAGGCATTGGAATAGAGAATACGATTGATCTCCACTCGTGCCCTGTCATCCTGATAGCTATCAAAAAAGCTCTGCGCCGTTTTCAGACTGCTCAGAATCTGATCTTCACTCATATTGAAGATAAAACCCTGAGGTTGTTCTTCTACCAGAGTTTCTTTATTCAGATCGCTGAACATATGGGCCAGCCCTTCCCGAGAGACAACAGAATCTCTCTCAAAGCGCCCTGCAATATCATCCTTGAACATAATATATACGGCAGCAACAGCAAAAAGGACGAGCGTTATCATGGGCAGCCAGAGAGGCAGTGTCGGTTTTATTCTGGGTAGCAGAGAAGAGAAGCGCCCCTTTCTGAGAAAGGCATCCATGCTTTCCGAATCACTGATCCTGCGTATTTTTTCCAACCCTCGTTTTGCCTGAGGACAGGAGGGCTCGATATCCAGAATGCCGAGCCAGATTCTGACGGCCTCGGTCGTATCTTTTTTCCTGAGAGCCAGAGACGCCAGGAAGAGCCGGGGAGCTACGGCATGCCGGTCTACCTGTACCGCCCGCTTCAGATAGGTGTCGGCCCCGCCGTTATCTCCGTTCCTGAGACAGGCGACACCGAGGATATAATAAAATTGGAAGTTCTCAAGAAACATGGGAACCTTCGGCTCCAGAAGAGAGACCACCTTGCCGTTCTTGCCGGCTCGAAGATATCTGTAGGCTTTCTTGAGGGTCTTATTGTAAATTTTCATAGTGAGACAGCTTCTGCTTCAATTTTTCCAGTTCTTCTTCAAAGTATTCTGTCTGTGAATTATATACCGGATCATCCGTAAGGAGAAGCGAATCAATCTCTGAACACATTTTGTCTATAAGATCCAGATCGTACTTCAGAGCATAGTTGAGAATAATCTGCCGCCCTTCGGGAGTCTCTTCCATCTCTTCAGGCAGAACAAGCTCACTGGCGACAGCAGTCGATGAGCCGCCGTTGCCTTCAAAAACAGGTGAACCGGCGGTTATTGCGAACTGCACGGTTTCCTCCGTACCCGGCGGAAGGGATACGGGGTTGTAGTAGACGGCGGCAGCCGAATCATTGATGGAGTAAGGCATCAGAGAAAAATCACGGCCCTCCCTGTAGTTGAAGTCCCAGTCGCTGTCATTCAGCCTTTTCCAGTTGGCGAATATAAGAGTGTCCGGCTTGCGGTCGCCCAGGGGAGTGAAACTGACCTGAGCCGCCTCACCGGGATAAGTACTCCAGGATAAGGGAACATCCGATGCCGTCCAGCGTCTTTCGGAATTTACCGGGACATTCCCGGGGATTGTAAAGTCCGGACCGTTGTCATTGTTGTGACTGTCAATAAGATTTTTCAGTCCCACGGAAATATAATTCCTGGAGAGGTTCCTCACCGTCACGGTTACACGAAAGCCCCGTATATCATGATCGGTCTTCACCGACTGGGTGACATGGAGGATCTTATTGCTCCAGTGAGCCACCACAAGACCGGGATACTCCTCAACATGCTGATTGAAAAAAGAGTTTTTCTGGAGTCTGTAACTCCTGTTATCCAGAACCAGAGTCATATAGGACGTTCTGTCATCCCGGTCCTCAAAAAGAGACTTCATAGAACCGTCCTGAATATAACGCAATCCCCAGACACCGTCTTTTTCGTTGAAATTGATAAGCGAGGAGTTGTCCTTGACTTCCAGAGCGGAGAGAAGCGATGCGCCGGCAACAAAGACAAGGAAACAGAATGTAATGAACCTATTCAGCACCGGGGCCTCCCTTGCCGCTCAACAGAGCCTGTTTCAAACTCAGAGCCTCCTCCTTGAGGGCCAGAAGCTTGAGTCTGTTTTCATACATCTCCCGGGTCCGGGTCAGTTCGATCAGTTTTCCCTGGTAAACTCCCAGAGCCTGATTGAACTCTTTTTCTTTCTGCTCGTATTCAGCCGTACTTTTAAGAAACTCTTCATGGCTCCACTGAAGCATCTTGAGAAGCTCTTCTTCTCTGTAACGGTATTCTATAAGAGACAGACGGTATCGGGAGGCTTCGATTTTTACACTTCTCGGATATTTTTCCAGAAGTGTTTTATAGATCTCGGCAGCCTCATCAAAGCGTCCCATGGCATAAAGGGACTCCCCTATCCAGAACAGACTGCTGGCATAATACGGACTCTCGGGAAATCCCGTAAGAAAGGATGAATAGAAGTGAATACAGTTATCATATTCATTCTGAAGAAAGAGGATCCTTCCCTTATAATAGCGACCGTCTTCATTATGCCTGTGCCCGGAATAGTTTAAAAGATAGTCCTCAAGACTCCGGGAAGCGTCATCGAGCTCATTCATTTCTATCTGACTGCGGCTCATCCAGTACAGAGCATCCCCGTGAAGATCAGATGAATCCGGATCATCCAGAACGGTTTGAAACAACCTCAGAGACTGCTCGTAACGCGCTTCTTTAAATAGATCCAGTCCGTACATAAGTTCGTCTTCCAGAGTTTCTGCCGGATAAATCGGCAGAACCGCAGAGACAAAACAGAGCAGAACCAGCGGGAAACGCAGAAAATTCCATTTCATGAAACAACACCTCTATGCTTCATAGCATCGGCGCTGAGGACTTAAAAATAAAACCCTTTCGCATCCTTCAGGCGTTTTTCATCGCCTTCAGAGTCTCTGCCGGATTTTCAGCACCAAAAAAGGCGGAACCGGCCACAAAGACATCGATTCCCGCCTCTTTGGCAGCGCTGATAGTCTCTGTATTGATACCGCCATCAACAGAAATTTCAAAATCCAGTCCCAGCCCTTCCCGCAAGGCCGCCAGTTCCTTCACCTTCTCAAGGCAGAAGGAGATCATAGACTGTCCGCCGTAACCGGGATTGACCGTCATCACAAGAACGAGATCAACTTCGGCCAGAAGTTCTTTGGCCAGAGCCACAGGAGTCGAGGGAACAATAGACACTCCCGCCTTTGCTCCACCGGCTTTAATCATCTGAACCAGGCGATGGGCATGAACAACCGCTTCAAGATGGAATGTAATATAGTCAGAGCCCGCCTTCAGAAATGAATCAATATGATTCTCCGGGTTCTCTATCATCAGATGAACATCCAGAGGCAGTTCAGTAACAGCTCTGACAGCCTTTACCATCTGTGCTCCGAAGGTTATCTCCGGCACAAAGGAACCGTCCATAACATCCATATGAACCCATTCGGCTCCAGAGTCCTCAATCAGTCTTATCCCGTCGCCGATGGCAGCGAAATCGGAGGCCAGGATGGAAGGTGCGCATTTCAGTTTATTCTTCATGATTCCATTATACGAAAGTTGCCGTTTTTTGTAAAACCTGAACAGATTTCCACCGGTTTCAGGCAAAAAGCAATTTCCCTTCACAGCAAGTCTTACTTTGTTGACTAAACTCACAGGTCAGGTATAATGAAAAAGATGCGATAACACATTTACCTGAAGGAATCAGGTTTGGACTGGAATGAGTGATAATGACTGCCCCAAGGAAATAGATGAATGCCTCAATGATGTTTATCGTGCCCTGGGACGTCGTGATCTTGACGGAGCCATGGAGCTCCTCGACAAGGCTTATTCCATAGATTTTGACCGCAAAGAACTCAGCACTCTTTTGAGGATGTTTACCTTCTGGAAAGAGCGCTGGAACAGGATGAATGATTTCGGCGGCCCCTATGAAAAGGGAGAATTCCTGCTGAAGCAGTGGGATCATTTCTTAAGCTGGTCCGACCGAATCATAAAGTCTGTTGATGAAAAAGGGATTCAATCCCTGAAATACATGGTTCATTCAGAGGCACTCGTATGCTACGAACAACTGCCTGCGGATGACAACAGTGATGTAGAGCTGCACCTTGGCAGAGGACGCTGTCACAAGGTGCTGGGAGATTATGAAACAGCCGTGGGAATCCTCGAAAGGGGCGTCAAGTTCAACAGGGAGAACCCTGAGATCCTTGCAGAACTGGCAGATACCTACGCCCTGGTTGATGAAATGCAGGGCGCCAAGCTGTTTTTCAGGGAAGCCTTTTACCTGAACCCGGAACAGGTTGATATAGATCGTCTGGAATCGGGGCTGATAAGAAGGCTTATAGAGAAAGTGTCAGAGACCGGTATCGAGGAGGAATACATCAGGGAGTGGCTGCCTGTTTACGGCGTCATTTACGGTGTATTCAATGTTAAAAGAGAGCTGAGGGCTATTGAGTACGGAAAACTCAAACAGTCAATTTTCTCTCTCCAGAATGAGATCCGGCAATCAGATGGGAACGGGAAGCTGGTGCCCCGTTTAATAAATAGGTATTTCTGGCTTATTGATCACTATATAAGCACGAAAGAAGACAGAAAGACCATTGACGAGGTTCTTATGAATATCAAGCTGCTAAACCCGTCAATCTACCGGCAGTACGTAAAATGATTTAGGAGTTATTTAAAGATGTCTGAAGAAATGATCAACAAAATCAGCGATCTACTGAATGAAGAAAAATGGACCAGAGCCTCTCTGGGCAACTATACAAAAAAGAATTTTGAAGAACTGGATGAAACAATCAATGAGATTCTGACATCCAAAATCAGCGATGAGATCAGAGATCTTTGTGAAGAGCATCTTCACCACTCCAAAAACAGCATCATTGCTTTATATATTTCAGGCATCATTGCCCTGGACAAGCAGCAGATCGACGACTCTCATCTTGTAGAGCTGATCAACATTTTCTCCAGCAATCACAAGTGGAATATCGTCGAGTTCCTCTGTGGTCGTATCCTTGTTTTCGGAGAGAATAAAATGGCTCTCCGCGTTCTTGCGGACTGCTATGCCAACAACGATCGCCAGGAAGAGGTCTATGAGATCTGGGAAAGGCTGATCAAGATCGACTACAATGAAGCGGATATCGTAAAAAAACTTGCCGAAAAGAAAGAGGCCGACGGAGCATCCGAGGAGGCCGTGACCTATTACAAGAAGGCAATCCACAGATACATCAATAAAAATCAGTTTGCCGCTGTAAAAGACATCTGGGGCAAGCTTATAGAGTTGAACCTGGACGATCTTGAATTTTTCCTGCTGGTTGAGAAGAAGATCGCCAAAACCTCGAGCCCCGAAAAGTCCACAATCCTTCTGGAGGAACTCTACCCCGCCATTCAGGAGAAGGAAGACTGGCCTGTGGCCATCGACATCCTCAAACTGATCCTGCAGTACGATGCCAAAAACCCCTGGGCCCGTAAAGAGATTGTCAACTGCTACAGAAGCCTCTTTCAGGACCACAGCCAGCTTGAGGAGTACATCAAACTGTCCAACCTCAACCAGAGCTGGAGAAATATCACCGAAGCGATCTCCGATTTCGAAAAGCACATCTCCTTTGATGCCGGTAACTTCGTATTCCACAAGACCTGGGGTGTCGGAGTCATCCGTGAAATCAAAGGCGATGAGATTACCATAGACTTCGCCGCAAAGCGGGGTCACTCCATGAGCCTCAAGATGGCTGTGAACGCCCTGCTCAGTCTCAGCAAGAACCACATTTGGGTTCTCAAGAGCATCGTCCCCAAGCAGAAGCTGCACGACAAGGTAAAAAAGGACATCCCCTGGACCCTTAAGACCGTTATCCGCAGCTTCGATAACGCCGCGGATATGAAGAAGATCAAGGCCGAACTCGTTCCCGCCGTCCTCACCCAGGGCGAGTGGTCAAGCTGGAGCACCGAAGCACGGCGCATTCTGAAAACCGATGCAGATTTCGGCAACATGCCCGAAAAGCTGGACCTCTTTATGGTAAGAGACAAACCCATCACCTTTGAGGAAAAGACCTTCAATCGCTTCAAAGCGGAAGTCAACTTTTTCGACCGTTATCAGACCATTCTCGAGTTTATGGCCGAAGCAGATCCCGACTCAGACTACTTTGCCGAGATGTTCAACTACTTTACCGCCTTCCTGAAAGCGGCCAATGTCAATGAACATGTTGTGTGTTCCTACCTTTTCGTTATGAAGACGATCAATGACTACCCCTTCCTCAACCCCGGAATCAATTACGGATTCAAAGAACTGTTCGACGACATCGAAGATCTCGAGCCCCTGTTCAATGCCATTCAGTATGCCGACCTCAAGAAGGATTTCCTTCAGGGCATCAAGAGAAATATCGAGGACTGGCAAAACTACTATATCCAGCTTTTCCCCTACTACCTGAACAAGTCTGTTATAGAAGAATTGATAAACAAGGGATTTGACGATCTTGTCAGGAACAAACTCCAGGACATCATGACTCACTTCCGTGAGTTCCGTGAAGCATTCCTGTGGATCGCACGTTCTGCCGTTGACGAACCCTGGTTCACGAATTTGGGAATCCCCTACGAGAAGATCCTTATCAATATGATCCATCTTCTTGACATCACCTTCCGGGACATCAGCAACAAGCGCAATGTAACGGAGAACAAAAAGCTGAACAGAGCCATTCAGACCTTTCTGTTCAAGGATAACAGGCTGGAGGATTTCATCCTCAGCGGTGACGAAGATACGGTCAGCCGCCTCTTCACCCTTCTCCAGGATGTAAAAGAGATGGATGTGACCGTTGTTATCGCCATACGTCAGAAGATCAAGGAAAAGTATCCCAATATCCGCTTCCTGGGAGAAGCAGAGGAGACTCCCGTTGCCTCTGCCGCACCCAGAGGTCTTATCGTTCTTGAAGAGAGCCTGCGTGAAAAGCAGAAGGAACTCAAGTACATTCTCGATGTGGAAGTACCCCAGAACTCCAAAGAAATCGGTATCGCCATTGAAATGGGAGACCTTAAAGAGAACGCCGAATACAAGGCCGGTAAGGAGAAACAGGAAGCCCTCAATATTCAGGTGGGCAAACTGAAGGAAGGAATTGAAAAAGCCAAGGTCTTCGATCCCGAAAACCTGGATATCAGCCGTGTATCCTTCGGTACCAAGATCACTCTGAACAATATGAACAGCGGAAAGGATGAGACCTACACCATCCTCGGTCCCTGGGAGTCCGATCCCTCCAACAATGTCATCTCCTATGTATCCCCCTTCGGAAGCGCCGTTATGGGCAGCAGCAGCAATGAAGAGCTGAAATTCACCATCAATGAGAAGGAATACAACTACAAGGTTAAGAGCATTGAAAAATCCGATCTGATCTAAAGGATTGAATCTTCTGTATAGAGCGGCAGCCCTCGGGCTGCCGTTTTTTTTTTCAAAAGAACGAACTCTGCCTCTTTTCGAACTTATGCCCGCGTTATTCAACAAAAAAAACAGGACGATGCGGTATCGTCCTGCCTGACGCTTGTCACTGTCTGTAACATTAATCCTTCCAGGGAAAGATGGTACCCTTCAGGGTTCTCTTACCGACCTTCTCCCTCTCCTCGCGAATCAGGGCGTTCCAGGGGATTTTCTTTCGGTCCGCATCGGCATTCTCTTCCAGATAGTCGTACTTCATAAGAAGCAGCTTCATAGCGCTCTCCTGAAGGATAAGGATACCGCCGATACCGGGGAGGATCAGAGCCAGGGCTATGGAGATTACGGAGTTTACAAGCATCATAAGGGCCAGAACAAGGGCCGTTCCCGTATTGTCAAAGAAAAGGATAAAGCTCTTCTTCGCGATCTTTTTTATATTTCGGTCAAGGTTGTTCATGACGGGAAAGAAAAAGACCAGGGAGATGGAAACGATAACGAATATCCAGAACAGAAAGGCCAGCCCCAACATCCCCAGAACATTCCCCAGGGCACTGTAGAAGCGAAATCCCGTGATGCATACGAAGTAGAAAAAGCAGACCACCACACCGAATACGAGGCTGATCTTCCAGCTCTCCTTCAGATGACTCCAGATATCCCTGAGTTCGGGGGAGTTGTAATTCACAAGATCCCTGAAATAGGCCGACACGGCGCCGGTATAGACGAAAAGAAGAAGAATGCTCCCGAACAGGGTGACCATACTCAACAACGGTATTCCCGCCAGAGCCCGGGGAACAAATACCGGAACGGCCGCAAGAAGCACAAAAACGAAGTTGGCCAGAAGAACCCGGCCCATATTGTCCCAGGCATCCCAGAAGGCCTTCTGCATCATAAAAAGTATCATTATAAACTCCTGTAGACGACCAGAGCTCCAACGGAACCCTGATGATTTTTTTTGAAG
This sequence comes from Oceanispirochaeta sp., assembly GCA_963556075.3. Lineage (GTDB taxonomy): Bacteria > Spirochaetota > Spirochaetia > DSM-2461 > DSM-2461 > Oceanispirochaeta. The sequence goes on from CAUVYB020000002.1 coordinate 4,106,491, forward strand.
GGCCCGAGGGCCTTATATCTCATAATATTCTTGAATATCACAGCGAAGGCGATATGAGTCTCAGCCCTGATCCACACCTTTCAGAGAACAGGAAATTCTGTTGCGCTTTCTGTCGACCTCAAGGATACGGACCTTCAACTTCTGTGAAGGTTTAACCACATCGGCGGGATCGGAGATATAGCGGTCGGCCATCTGACTGATATGAATCAGTCCATCCTGATGTACGCCGAGATCGACAAAGGCTCCGAAGGCCGTAACATTGCTGATGACCCCCGGCAGCACCATCCCCTCTTCAAGATCATCCATTGTCTTAACAGAGTCATCAAAATCAAAACTCTTGAATTCCTCTCTGGGATCCCGTCCCGGCTGACTGATTTCGGCAATGATGTCCCGAATGGTTTCCGCCCCTCTGTCCTTATCCTGCCACTCCCTGAGGCTGAGATTTTTCAGAGTCTCGGGACGTCCTATGATATCACCGATATCCAGCTTCAAAGCCCGACAGAGGGCGGCAACAAAATCATACTGCTCAGGATGAATGGCCGTATTGTCCAGGGGATTCTGACCGTCACGGATTCTCAGGAATCCCGAAGCCTGTTCAAAACACTTTGCCCCGATGCCCTTTACGTTCTTCAGTTCCTCCCGGCTTCTGAATGGTCCGTGCTCATTGCGGTGAGCCACTACGGCCGCTGCCGTCCTGGCACTCATACCGGAAACATAGGAGAGGAGCTGTTCGCTTGCCGTATTCAGTTCCACTCCCACTGTGTTTACGCAGGAGATAACGACCTCGTCCAGTGCGGCATGCAGGGCTTTCTGATCCACATCATGCTGATACTGTCCCACGCCGATGGAAGAGGGATCCAGTTTTACCAGTTCGGCCAGAGGATCCATAAGGCGGCGACCGATGGACACAGCCCCCCTTACGGTCAGATCATAATCGGGAAACTCTTTCCTTGCGACCTCGGATGCCGAGTAGATAGAGGCACCGCTCTCGTTTACCATGACCACGGGAATATCCTTCATGCACTCCAGAGAGGCACAGAAGCTGCGCGCCTCACGCCCTCCCGTTCCATTACCGACAGCCACGGCCCTTATGCTGTATTTTTCTACAAGAGCCTTGATTGTCCTCTCTGCTTCGCCACTCTTGTTATGGGGTTCCAGAGGATAGATAACTGTATCATGCAGAAGATCTCCCTGAGGACTCAGGCAGACAATCTTGCAACCGGTCCTGAGCCCCGGATCAACGGCCAGTGTGGCGCACTGTCCGAGAGGAGCCTCCATCAAAAGAACTCTGAGATTGGAGGCAAACACACGGATAGCCTCTGCGTCAGCCTTCTCCTTCAGAACTTTCCTGTTCTCCGTCTCCAGGGAGGGAGCCAGAAGCCTTTTATAGCTGTCTTTCTCAAGGGAATCCTGAAAGCTGCGCCAGTTGTTCATGCGAAAGGGGGAGCTCTTGTGAACGACAGCCACACCCTGCTCTTCCTCAGGGCGGATTTTGAGTCTCAGGAAGCCCTCATCGGCAGCCCGGAACATGGCCAGAACCCTATGGGAGGGAGCCCGTGCCGCCCACTCCTTTCGATCGAAATAGTCACGGTACTTGATTCCCTCTTCTTCCCGGCCCTTGATGGCTTTGCATCCGATCACGGCCTTGTTTTTAAATAGAGAACGGAGTCCCGACCTTACAGAGGCATCCTCATTGAGCCTGTCCGCAAGGATATCCGATGCCCCATGCAGGGCCTCCTCCCAGTCTGCCGCCTGATCTTCAGCTCCGAAAAACCTTTCCTTTTCAATGCTACCGGGTCTTGTATCGGCCAGGATCAGATCGGCAAGAGCTTTCAGCCCCTTCTCTTCGGCGGCCATACCGCGGGTTCTTCGCTTTGGTTTATAGGGAAGATAGAGATCTTCCAGTACCCCGCCGTCTGCGGCCGCTTCAATCTGAGCCTTCAGCCTTTCGTCGAGTTTTCCCTGATCTGCAATGCTTTTTAGAATAAAGGCCCGCCGTTTTTCCAGGTCTTCCAGAGCAGAGGCCGTTTTCAGGATCTCCGCCAGGATCACCTCATCCAGATTCCCGGTCCTTTCCTTTCTGTAACGGGCCATAAAGGGGACTGTCGCACCGTCTGACGCCATTTCGAGAACATTCTGCACGGTCTTTTCACTGAGAGAGAGCCTTCGGGCTGTTTCTTTACTGATTATCATGTCAGTCAGTATAAAAGGCTTTGAGAAAAGATCAAGCCGAATCCGTCAGCTGCGCAGTTTCTCCAGGATAAGGGCGTCCCCTTTTCTTTCAATTTTAAGAACCTCGCTCCAGCGGCTGCTCTCTCCGTTGAAATGGGAGCGTATACGGATATAGCTTTCTCCGTCGGGCAGATTTTCCAGCAGAAAGCTGTTGTTCCGCGTTGTCCAGCTGAGTCTCTTTTCAGTAAACTGCAGATCCACAGCACTCTGCACCTCATAGGAGCGGGCCGCAGCATTCCCCTCCCACTTCAGGCTGTAGGGGATATTGGAAACGGGAGACTCAATGACGACCTTGGGTCTGCTGACATAGCTGCCCTCCTCTTCTGCCCTGAGCTCTCCGGTACTTTTCCCCTCCTCAACAGAGCGGCATCCCGTCAGAAGAACAGAGAGGGAAAAGGCCGCCAGAAGCAGTTTTTTATTTACGTTTTTTCTATTTATGTTCATTTAAAAATTACTATCCTGTCTATAATTCGGAGACACTATACTGTATGCTCCGGAGGCTGTAAAGCACAGCGGCTGCTATGTTTATCAGTGACTTTGAAATTGGTCGGACTTTTGGGTTTTCAACTTGACAGCTCACCTGTGGAAACGTAACCTGTAATATAGAATTCTATCGAATTAATACTCAAGGAGAAAGTATGAAAAAACTGTCAATTCTTTTTGCAGCCCTCATCATTCTGATGATCGCCGGATGCAGCAAGAAGGCTGAGGAAGCTGCTGCACCTGCAGAAGAAAAAGCCGCCCCTGCTCCTGCTGCCAAGACAACTGTTGCCATGGTAACCGATGTGGGCGGTGTCAATGACCAGTCCTTCAACCAGTCTGCATGGGAAGGTCTTCAGAGAGCCGAAAAGGAGCTGGGTATCAAGGTTTCCTATAAGGAATCCAAGCAGAATGCCGACTACCTTCCCAACATGGAAAGCGCTCTGGACGATGAGAACGACCTGATCTGGGGAATCGGATTCATGATGGCCGACGCCATCCTGGAAGCCGCCCAGAACAATCCCACCCAGAACTACGCTATTATTGACAACGCCTACGAAAACACCCCTTCCAACCTGGTCGGTGTTGTATTCGAAGCCGAACAGTGTTCCTATCTGGTAGGTTACATTGCCGGTAGAATGAGCCAGACCGGAAAGGTCGGGTTCATCGGCGGTATCAAATTCTTCCTGATCGAAGAATTTGAGTACGGTTTCAAGGCTGGTGTGAAGCAGGCCGGTGCCGATATTGAGATCCTGACTCAGTACGCCGAATCCTTTACCGATGCGGCCAAGGGCAAGTCTATCGCCAACTCCATGTACCAGCAGGGTGCTGACATCATTTTCCACGCCGCCGGCGGTGTGGGAAACGGTCTGATTGAGGCTGCCAAGGAACAGGGAAAGTGGGCCATAGGTGTTGACAGAGACCAGAACTACCTGGCTCCCGACAACGTCCTGACCTCTGCCATGAAGAGAGTCGACAACGGTATCTTCAATCTGTCCAAAGACCTGAACGACGGCAAGTTCCCCGGAGGCTCCACCGTAGCCTACGGTCTGGCTGAAGGTGGTGTAGGAATCGCTCCCACCAGCTCCAAGCACGTACCTGCCGACATCCTTGCCGAAGTCGAGCAGCTTGAACAGCTGATTATTGACGGTGTTTTCGTTGTTCCCAATACAGCGGATACCTACGAAGCCTACAAACCCGTAGAGCTCAAATAGTCTGGAATTAAGTAAATGATTTAATTGACCCTGCGCCCTCCGGCAGGGTCAATTTTCGTCTGGGGGGAGCTTTTGAATAATTACGATTTTGACCGGGTAGCCGTGGAGATGAAGGGTATTACCCAGAAGTTCGGTTCTCTGGTCGCCAATGACAATATCGATCTTACCGTACACAAGGGTGAGGTTCATGCCCTGCTGGGTGAGAATGGTGCGGGAAAGACAACCTTGGTGAACTCTCTTTACGGCCTTTACCATCCGACTGCCGGTGAAATTTTCATCAACGGCGAAAAGGTCGTTATGGATACGCCCAATGTGGCGATCCAGCACGGAATAGGAATGGTTCATCAGCATTTTATGCTGATAAAACCCTTTACCGTAGTGGAAAATATAATTCTCGGGAAAGAAACCCATCGTTACGGTGTTCTGGACATGGACAGGGCCCGTAAGGATGTACTTGATATATCTCAAAAATACGGCCTGGCCATCGATCCTGATGCCTGCATACAGGATATTACCGTTGGTATGCAGCAGAGGGTTGAAATCCTGAAAGCCCTCTACAGAGGAGCTGATATCCTAATCCTGGACGAGCCTACAGCCGTTCTGACGCCCCAGGAGATCCTGGACCTGATCAGGATCATCGACAGCCTTACCGAACAGGGCAAGACGGTGATTATCATCACTCACAAGCTGAAAGAGATCAAAGACGTATCCGACTTCTGCACCATTATCCGCAGAGGAAAGAAAATTGACACCGTCAAGGTAGCCGATGTTACAGAGTCCGATCTGGCTTCCATGATGGTCGGACGGGAAGTCGTCTTCAAGGTTCCCAAGGAAGAAGCGGTACCCGGTGAAACGGTTCTCCATATCAGGGATCTTCATGTCAGAGACAATAGAGATATAACCGCCGTAAACGGGCTGAACCTGAGCGTTAAAAAGGGTGAGATTGTGGGCATTGCCGGAGTAGACGGAAACGGACAGAACGAACTGGTGGACGCCCTTACCGGACTGGTAAAGGCTGAATCCGGAAGCATTACCGTGAACGGAAGCGAAATACTGGGGCTCTCACCCAGAGGGATCCTGGACCATAAGGTATCCACCATCCCTCAGGACCGGCAGAAACGGGGTCTTGTACTGGAATACTCCATTGCCGAGAACATTATCATTGAGAACTACAAGAAAGGGCCTTTCTCCAAAAGGGGCTGGCTGAATTTTTCCGCGATCAGGGAGTATGCCCGGAAACTGGTCAAAGAGTTTGATATACGTCCGGATGATGAGGACTATATCTCGGGAGCCCTGTCGGGAGGGAATCAGCAGAAAGTCATTATCGCCCGGGAGATATCCAATAACCCGGATCTTCTGATTGCGGTTCAGCCGACACGCGGGCTTGATGTGGGCGCCATTGAGTATGTACACAAGGCCCTGGTGGCCCAGAGAGACAAGGGCAAAGCCGTTCTTCTTATCTCGCTCGAACTGGATGAGGTTATCAATGTGTCCGACCGCATTGCCGTTATCTATGAGGGTGAAATTGTGGGCGAACTTAAAAGTGAAGGTGCCGATGAGAATGAAATCGGATTGATGATGGCTGGAGGTAAGGCATGAAAAAAAGCATCACAGATTCGCCCCTGGCGCTGACAGTTATTTCCGTTGTCCTGGGACTGGTTGTGGGAGCTCTTATTCTCCTTTTTATCGGATACAATCCCATCGAAGCCTACAAGATTATGCTGAACGGAATCTTCAGCAGACCCAAATACATCTCCTGGACGGTAATCTATGCCACGCCTATTATTCTGACAGGCCTTTCTGTTGCCTTTGCCTTCAACACGGGGCTGTTTAATATCGGTGCGGAAGGTCAGTTTATCGTAGGAGCCCTGACGGCGGCGCTGACGGGATATTTTATCCAGATGCCTCCCCTGCTCCATGTTCCCTTCGTACTGCTCTGTGCCGTCACAGCCGGAGCCCTCTGGGGGGGGATTGCCGGATGGTTGAAAGCCCGTTTCGGAGTGAATGAGGTGATCGCCACAATCATGCTGAACTGGATTGCCCTCTATCTGAACAACTTCCTCGTTCTTCACGAGGGGATAAAACGCGAAGGCTCTGAGGCGACAAACAAGATTCATGACTCGGCCAAGATCATCTTTTTCGATGTATGGAAACGGAGTGAAGAGGGTATCGCCTTCCGTAAAGCCCATCCCTTCTTCAATGAAATTTTCAGCACACCTGCCAATGCGGGCTTTCTGATCGGCCTTGTTGCGGCTGTCCTGATCCTTCTGGTCCTCAATAGAACGACCCTGGGTTACGGTCTCAAGGCCGTTGGATTCAACAAGGATGCCGCAGAGTTCGGCGGCATCAATATCAAGAACAGCATCATGAGCTCCATGGCCATCGCCGGAGGGCTTTCCGGTCTTGCCGGTGCGGTTCAGGTCATGGGATTCACCCGGGAGGCCACCGGCCTCGCCGCAGCTGAAGGATTCGGATTCGAGGGGATTTCAGTCGCCCTGATCGGAGGTAACAACCCCATAGGCTGTGTCCTTGCGGGCCTGCTCTACGGAGCCCTGAAGTACGGCGGTTCGAAGATCCAGCCCAAAATAGGAGCTCCCTATGAGATTATCAGCATCATCATGGGTACAATCGTTCTGTTTATCGCGATGCCCAAGCTTATAAAACTCGCCACCAAGAAAAAGGAGGCCAAGTGATGTTTTTCGAAAGCCTGGCGTTTCTTATCGGAACTACTTTGATGTATTCCACTCCCCTGATCTACACCTCTCTGGGCGGTACGATCTCCGAAAACTCGGGTGTTGTCAATATCGGTCTGGAAGGGATAATGTTCATGGGCGCCTTTATCGGTGCCGGTATCGGTTATTACGCACACAGCGGATGGATAGGATTCCTGGCTGCCGGGATTGTGGGAGGTCTGTTCGGCTTGCTCCATGCCGTGGCCTGTATCAGCTTCACGGCCAACCAGGTGGTTTCCGGAATAGCCATAAACTTTCTGGGCCCCGGTTTCGGACTTCTTCTCTGTCGCCTGATGTTCGATGGTGCGGCTATGTCTATTCCCCTGGGACTGGATGAGAAGATACCCCGGCCTCTGAACGGTCTGTTTGAAACCAACTCCTTTATGGATGTGATCTTCAACCGCTATGCCACAGTCTATCTCGCTTTTCTGATGGTGCTTCTGGTCTGGTTCATTCTGTACAAGACCAGACTGGGCCTGAGAATCCGGTCAGTAGGAGAGCATCCCGAAGCCGCGGCCACACTGGGTATCAATGTCTATAAGATCCGCTACATGTCTGTTATCGCTTCCGGTGTCTTTGCGGGACTGGGCGGCGCTGCCATGAGTGTGGCCATCGTTTCCCAGTTTCAGGTGACCCTGATATCCGGTCAGGGCTTTATCGCCCTGGCGGCCATGATTTTCGGCAAGTGGAAACCCCAGGGGGCCATGAAGGCCTGCCTGCTCTTCGGCTTTGCCCAGGCCATCGTCGTCTTTATGCCCCGGACGGGACTAGAGGTACCCAGCCAGCTCCTGAGCATGCTGCCCTACATCATGACTCTGGTTCTTCTTGTCCTTTTCGTTGGAAAATCAGTCGCTCCTTCGGCTGACGGCGAAATCTACGAGAAGCACTGATATCCAGTCTGGCGTAAATTAAAAAAGGGGCTTTTCCCGCAGGAATGCCCCTTTTTTTATGTCCTGAACAAAATCTCCGATCAGGCGATTCTGATATCTCCGCTCCAGACCTCATCCACACTGACGTAAAAGGCGGCTTTGGGAGTCATCTGAGGATGATTCACATGAACCCAGTCCACGGTCTCATCATACTTCTGTCCCTCTTTGTAACATCTGGCCTTGCCTTTTATCTGATAGGCCTTCCTGCTTTCGGGATTCATAACCACAAAGGAAACCTGTGGATTGGCATCCAGATTGAGTCTTGTCTTGTCGAATTTGTTATCCGCAAGTACGATTGTCTGATCATCTACAGCCTTGAGATAAGTCATGTAAACCAGATTCGGTTTTCCATTCTTATCGGCGGTAGCGACACAATAGGGCATGGTTTTGGCCATGGCCTCTTTCACTTCTTCTGACAGTTTAGCCATCATGTCTCTCCTGATATTTTATTCGATACTATCTTATCATCGGAGAGAAAGAAGAACAACGGTGATTAAAGGTTAATTATTTATTACAAAAACAATTATATATATTCACCCAGAAAATCAGAAGGCTCTTTCAGTGCCGTAAAAGGACAATATATTCTCCATGGGGACATCGGCCTGAATGTAGTGAGCCGAAGCGCAGATATACCCGCCATCCCTTCCCAGGGTTCGGCACAAAAGCTCAGCTTCACCGGCGACCTCATCAACCGTTCCGAAGGGAAAGGTTCTCTGCAGATCGCCGCCTCCATGAAAACTGAGAGTACTTCCGAAATTATTCTTGATAAATGCCATGTCCATCCCCTTAGCCGCAGGCTGCAGAGGGTTGAGAACATCGATGTGCATCTCATCCCGAAAGGCGTCTATCAGAGGCACTACGGCGCCGCAGGAGTGATAAATGAGCCTGACATCGTACTCTTTTATGGCTTTGTTCAGCCTCTGGTGGAAAGGGAGGATGAACTGCCGCCACATCTCGGGAGACATAAGGAGTCCGTCCTGTGTCGCTACATCATCATAGGTGTAGACCATATCGATAAGATCTTCAGAGCTCTCCATAAGCGCTCTGAAGTTCCGGATAAAGATATCCGTATAGCAGTTCATAATGGCCATGGGGATCTCGGGCTGTAGATAGAGATCCATCAGAAACTTATCCAGTCCGTAAAGTCCCCAGGCGGATTCGAAGATCCCTCCGACATCATAGCGCAGATGACGCTTACCGGCCCTGTCTGCTTTTTCAGCCGCACGACGAAGGCTCTTCCAGTCCCAGAAAGAACTGTCCGGCCATTTGTCCCACTGCTCTACTTCACTGACGCTCTCGGCCCCCGCCAGGGGAAAAGCCGCGTACTCCTCATACTCGGAATACGCGTTTCGAACAATCTTCCTGAGGCTTCCCCAGGGGCTGTAGAAGCTTCCGTCCTCAAGGACTTCCGTCTCAGGCCCTACATAGTCGGGGCATAGGATGCGGCAGTCCACACCAAGGATATCCAGAAGCTCGTCTTTCGAACCCGCTCCGAAAAAGCTTTGAAGCTTCTTCCAGTTCTCCGGTACGACCCAGAAGTCAAAGGGCACCCTGTCCGGACTCCGGTGATTCAGAGCCCGGCAGACCCGTTCGTGAGAACTCATGGAAAAAGAAAAGGGATTCCAGGCGTCTTCAAACCACTGCCTGATCTCTCCGGCATCCAGCGTGTCCGCCTTCAGCATCCCTCTCAACTTTTCCGGATTCGGCCTTTTCATGAAAATGAGACTCCATGTGTCATAGCCGGAACATCAAAGTACTGGCACAAAGATGCGGCGAGATCGGCAAAACTTTCACGAACTCCCGCCGGCGTCCCTTCACCGCCCTTTCTGTACCAGAGAAGAGGAACATGCTCTCTGGTGTGATCTGTTCCCTTGAAAGCGGGATCACAGCCGTGATCTCCGGTAACGAAGAGCACATCTCCTTCGTCCATCATGGAAATATACGTTCCGATTTCCTTATCCACCTCGCTGACCGCATTGCCGTAACCGGGCACATCCCGTCGGTGCCCGAAGACCATATCCGTATCCACAAGGTTGACAAAGACGAACTCTTTGCCCTCCGCCGGTTTTGAAAGGATCTCGGTTGTCCTCTTCATACAGGCAGGGTTTCCCGCATCGTGATGACTCTCGTCAATTCCAGACTCATTGAAGATGGAACCGATCTTTCCGACGGCTACAGTCTTCACTCCGTTTTTCTGAAGATGGTCCAGAATGGAGTCACCGGGTAGAGCAATAGAGTAGTCATGACGCTCTTTTGTTCTGTAGAATTCCCCTGCGGCACCGGCAAAAGGACGGGCGATAACACGCCCCACCGCAAGGGGATCACAGAGTTCACGGGCTATCTCGCACATTTTATACAGTTCTTCAATGGAGTACTTGTCCCTATGACAGGCTATCTGAAAAACAGAATCAGCCGAGGTATAGCAGATGGGGAAGCCGGTTTTAAGATGCTCTTCCCCAAGCTCCTCAATGATTGCCGTCCCGCTGGCGGCCTTGTTGCCGAGGATTCCTCCGCAGCCTGTCCGCTCTACAAAAGCGGCAACCAGATCCTCTGGAAATGAGGGATACTCTTTCGGGAACTGGGTAAAGGGCTTATCAAGAACCAGTCCCGACATCTCCCAGTGACCCGTTGTGGTGTCCTTACCGGGGGACTTCTCCTTCATAACGCCCCAGGTCGCCGAGGGCTTGTCCACAGCTTCGCATCCGGGAAGAGGATTTCCCAGAAGCTCTGAGGCATTTCCCAGCCCCATGGCCTTCATATTGGGCCACAGAGGCCCTTCCACGGCTTCACAGATATGCAGAGCCGTGTTGGCTCCCGTATCGCCGTACTCAGCCGCATCGGGCAGTGCTCCGATGCCGAAACTATCAATAACCAGAACTGTTGCCCGCATCAGCATCCCCTCCTACAATGGCGATTCCCGCACTGGCACCGAGGCGATCGGCACCGGCCTCAATCATAGCCAGGGCGGTTTCCCGGTCCCTGATTCCTCCGGCGGCCTTTACCTGCAAGCCCGGAACGGTCTTGTGCATCAGAGCCACATCCTCAACGGTCGCTCCGCCGGTTCCGAAACCTGTGGATGTTTTTACAAAGTCGGCTCCCGCTTCCTCACAGAGAAGGCAGGCCTGACGAATCTCTTCCTTGCTCAGGTAGCAGTTCTCCAGAATAACCTTCACCAGAGCGTCTCCCGAGGCATCCACAACGGCTTTGATATCATCACGGACATAGTCCGTATTACCGGCCTTCATCTGTCCGATATTTATGACCATATCAACTTCTCCGGCACCATCTGCAACAGCCTGCCTGGTTTCAGCGGCCTTGGTAGAACTGGGAGAGGCCCCCAGTGGAAAGCCGACGACAACACAGGTCACCACACTGCTTCCTTTCAGTTTTTCAGCAGCCAGTGCTGTATAGCAGGCGTTCACACAGACAGAAGCAAAATCATATTCAACAGCCTCCGCACAGAGCTTCTCGACTTCAGACGGCATGGCCGCAGCTTTCAAGAGTGTATGATCGATATACTTAGACAGTTTTTTTTCCATAAATATCTCCTTCAACAGAATATAATTTACCTAATCCTGACTGATTAATCAATTTTATTCTCATCATATACGGTAGCAAGACCACCCTGGGAGGTCTCCCTGTAGGTGCTCATAAGATCCCTTCCCGTCTGAGCCATGGTTGAGATGGCCTCGTCCAGGGTGACTTTATGGGTTCCATCTCCCATGATAGCATATTCTGCATTGGCAATGGCGCGGCTGGCCCCCATCACATTCCTTTCTATACAGGGGATCTGCACCAGTCCCTTGATGGGATCGCAGGTCAGTCCCAGATGATGCTCCAGAGCTGACTCGGCAGCGTATTCAACCTGACGGGGCGTACCGCCCATCAGCTGCGCCGCCGCCCCCGCTGCCATGGCACAGGCCACCCCGACCTCTCCCTGACAGCCGACTTCCGCTCCGGAGATAGAACCGTTTGTACGTGCCAGATTCCCTATCAGACCAGCCGTAGCCAGAGCTCTGATCAATTCTGTCTCGCTCAGCTGGAAGGACTCTTTCATGGAACGCAGAACAGCGGGGAGAACCCCGCTTGCTCCGCAGGTGGGTGCGGTCACAACAATTCCTCCTCCGGCATTGGTTTCGGAGACGGCCAGGGCATAGGAGAAGAGCCTGGCGGATGTAGAGAGAGGTTCGGCCAGCATGGCGGCTCTTTTTCTATAGCCCGTAGCCTTGCGGCTGAGATAAAGGCCTCCGGGAAGGACACCCTCCTCCCCCAGTCCCGTATCAATGGAACTCATCATATCATGCAGGACGGAACTCAAAAAATCCCGGATTCCCTTTCCTTCGTGCATAAAGACATATTCCCAGAGGGTAAGACCGTTTTTTCCCACATACTTGAGGATCCTGGCCATACTGCTGTGGGGATAGATATCACCGGCCTCTTCGTCACTTTCCTCACCGCTGGTCCGGATAATCCCCCCGCCGATACTGTACCCCTCCCAGCTTCCGATGACCTTATCCCCGTCAAAGGCTTCCATTTTCATTCCATTGGGATGTTCGGGCATCTCATCTTCGGGAAACCAGAGTATTTCTACGTTTTTACCGCTCAGGGTTTCGCGGATAATATAGTCCGTCAGATGTCCCTTACCCGTAGCGGCCAGGCTTCCGTACAGACTGACTTTGTAAATGTCGGCCTTGGGATAGTGAATCAGAAAAGCAGCCGCGGCCTTCTGGGGACCCATGGTATGACTGCTTGAGGGACCGTTACCGGTCTTGTAAAGGGTACGGATCGTTTCCATTTTCTACCACCTGATACTCCGTCCGTTATCGGCCAGACGGTTCTGCATATACTCTCTTTCCAGCTCCAGCTCATCTGCCAGGCGCCTGAACATGTCGACAGGCACCAGATTCTCCTCCACAAAAAGATAGAGAAGCGCCTTTTCTGCCAGACAGGGGACCTTAAGGGCATTCATTATCACCTGAGAGTGACTGAAACCCTCCTCCTGCTCCTCAAGAACGCTTTTATACAGTTCAGAAGACCTTACGTCATTCTTCAGGAGAGAGAGTTCCTTTTTCAGCCCCTCTGAATCCCCCGCAGCCGCAGCATCTCCCAGAGGCTTTAACGTAAAATAAGTATACACCTTTCCGGGCAGAAAGTGGTGTTCATCGCATCTGGTACAGTAGTTCGGTTCCCGGGGATCGTCTTTGAGCTGATCTCCCCCTATGATGATAAGGGGATCGAAGTAGAGGGCCGGACATTCCTGTCCGCCCACAAGGTAGTAGCGGTAGGTGTAGAAACTGTCTCTGATACAGTCGGAATGTTCACAATAGGCTGTCAGAGGATGGACATCCGTAGCCGTCTCAATCAGAAGCCTGGCGGTAGAGTTGAAAATATCCCGTCTGAAGTTGAGAATAAGGGTGGGGTAGACAAAAACAAGGCCTCTCTTTTCAGAGGCGTTCTTTATAACATAGGCCATTCTCTCATCGAAGAAAGATGCCTCATCGATGATCCATGTCCCCATCCGGGGAAAATCATGCAGCAGCTGCTCCAGATCGAAGGAGTTTCGTATCTTGGCGATATTCTCTCCCAGACGCTCATATCCGCCCCTATAGGCCAGGGCATCGTCGGGATACTCATCAAAACGCTTTTCATCCAGTGCGGAGCGCACAAAAAAAACATTTCGCCTGTCCGCCTCTCCCGTACAGGTCAGTTCTCCTACAAGATCAGATTTTTCAAGAGTCACCCTGGCATCCCGCCAGATCCTGGCCGAATACTCGGTTTTTCCCGATCCCATGGGGCCTATGACGAGTATGCGTTTCGAAGCCTTTGTAAAGTCGAAATGTCCATAGGCATGACGCACCTTCAAATCGGGGAATCCCACACTTTTAAGGAAGTCCCCTGCGCTGTTGTCCTGTGTCTGTCTCATTGATGTCACCCTGAATTAAACTCTTATATGTAAACAGCTGTATACACTGCTTTCGTACTGCCCGGTGGAGATGAATACTACCACTCACCGGGCCTTGAGGCAATGAAAACAGGAATATAACTTTGTGAATTCTTCAAAAAACCGTAACCCTAGCATTTAATTCGCTTTTTAAATTAACCGATCATACTATAAGGACAACTATGTTTATTAAGAAGGATACCATGAAGAAGAGTAATATTATTTTCCTATCCCTTATTTCGGTGCTCAGCCTAACGGCCTGCCTTACGACTCCTGCCGAACCGGAAGCGGCCGTGCAGGAGGTTCCGGAGGAGATTGCAGCAGAGGACGACAGCCTCCATGCTCTTGTTCAGAACGATAACCAGGCCGGCCTCAATGAGCTGTTCAAGATAAATGTCAACGTGAACGAGAAAGATAAAAACGGCCGGACCGCCCTTCATCTGGCTGCCGCTGCGGGAAATACGGATATCGTGAAACTCCTGCTGCTTCAGAATGCGGATCCCGACAGCCAGGACAATGAAGGCAAAACAGCCCTCCATCTAGCCGTCGAGAACGGCTACAGCGGACCTTCCGAGGCTTTGACAGCGGGAGGGGCCGATATCTATATCGCTGACAACAGCGGCAACACAGCCGCAGAAGAGGCTCTGAGCTCCTTTGACCTCTTCCAGGTGATGGTCAACGAGGAAAATGCCGATACCGGCACAATCCATGGCGACAGTCTGCTTCATATAGCCGCATCAACAGGTAATACAAGGGCCGTTGAATTTCTGCTTGGGAAGAAAGCGGATGTCAATATCAGAAACAGTGAAAAGCTGATCCCCCTGGATCTTGCCCAGAACGACCGGAGCAGCCTTGAAAAGGCCCGGATCGCCTCCCTCCTTATCAAAGCAGGCTCCTTCCGGGGCAGAGAGGAGGATCTGAACTATTTCTTTAACTACTACAGCCAGAACGATCCCCTCTACCGTTTCGATTTCGGTCAGAGTGCCCTTCATATAGCCTGTGAACGGGGACATGAAGGGATAGTCAGACTCCTTCTGGAAGAGGGGGCCGATCTTACGCTTCGGGATAAACCCGGCAATACAGCTCTTCACAGTGCCGTCCGCGGGGGCTACAGAAATATCGTATCCCTGATCCTGTCAGCCGGTGCCGATGTGAATGCCAGCGACTACAACAGCAACGTCCCCCTCCATATGGCTCTTACCCTTGATTCAAACAGTGAGATCCTTATGATGCTTCTTTCCGCAGGAGCCGATGTGAATGCCAAGAACAGTTTTGGAAATACCCCACTCCATCTGACCGTTACCTTGAACAGAGAGCGTTCCTCGGCGGAAACCCTCCTGGACTACGGAGCTTCACTGGAGTTTCGCAACAAGAGCGGCAACACGGCTCTCCTTGAGGCCATTGACAGGGAGAACTCCGAAATTGCCATACTCCTTCTTCAGCGCGGCGCCGACATATTCGCCCGGAACAGAGAAGGAGAATCTCCTCTCAGCCTCAGTCTGAAAAAGGGTGTCTCAGTCCTGAGCTGGTTCCTGGACAGCGCCCATATGAACGCCCAGAACAACGAAGGGAACACACCTCTCCATATGGCCGTGGGTCTTGAGGTCAATGCCGACGTGTTCCGTTATCTCCTTGAGAACGGAGCCGGAATTGACAACCGGAACTTCGCCGGAGATACCCCTCTCCACCTTGCGGTTCGCAGGGAACTGCTGCCTCTGACAGAAGCGTTCCTCAAACAGGGGGGCGACTTCTATATGGAGAACAACCTGGGAGAAACGCCCCTTTCACTGGCTTTCGGGAAGGGAGCTCTCTTTACCGAGTCCTTCCTGATCCCCGAGGTACTGGAGAAGAAGGACAAGCTTCAGTATACCCCTCTTTTTCACAGCGTCCTCTGGGAACTATCCGATATCGTCCGGGTTATCATAGACAAGGGCGGCGATATCAACGCCGAAAGCCTTATAGGCTCATCCCCTTTGCATGAGGCCGTTAAAACAGGAAATCTTGAGGTCACGGGAATCCTGCTGAGAGCCGGAGCCGATGTCAACTGCATAGACAGCCAGGGCAATACCCCGCTTCATGAGATTGTCTACTGGAACTCTCTGCCACTGGCAGAGCTCCTGATCTCCGCAGGCAGCGATATCAACAGGAAGAATCTGGAAGGCCGCACTCCCTTTCATGAGGCTGTTAAAAACGGTGATTTTGAGATGTGCAGCTATCTGATCAAAAAGGGCGCCAACCTGGACAGTCGGGACAACAGCGGCAAGACCGTCCTGTTCGATACCATACTGGAGGGCAACGTCACCCTGATGCAGCTTCTGATCAGCCAGGGAGCCTCCATTCAGAAACGGGACAATCAGGGAAACACCCCTCTCCATGCGGCCGTTATCGTAGGGAATTCCGAAGCGGTGAACTATCTGTTCCGTCTGAATGCGGATATCTTTGCTACCAACAAGCAGCAGGCCTCCCCTCTTACACTGATGCTTCGCAGAGGGGGAGAGGAACTTAAAGGCTTCCTGACCCCTGAGAATATCAACGCAAGGGACAACAACGGGAATACGCCTCTTCATATCGCTGCTGCAATTAAAGCCCCTGTAAGCACACTGCAGCTGCTTCTGGACAAGGGGGCAGACAGGGAGGCTCGCAATAATATGGGAGAACGTCCCTATGACAGAGCCGTCTCCGCCCGATATGAAGCGGCTATGGAAATGCTGAACTAGTCAAAAGAAAAGCCCCCGCAGCCAGGTGAATATAGTGGCCAGACGGGGGCTTTGGTATGGAGAAACATCAGAATTCAGTTTTCCACGATGTCCTTCATAAAGGCGGCCAGAACCTGGAGGGCATTCATATTCATGCCTCCTTCCGGAATAATGATATCCGCATAGCTTTTGGTCGGCTCAATAAACTCAAAATGACCGGGACGAACCACCTCCATATACTGTTTAATCACAGATTCCTGGGTCCGGCCACGCTCATTCACATCCCGCTGCAAACGGCGAATAAACCGGATATCGTCAGGGGTATCAACGAAGATCTTCAGATCCATTATATCCCGGACGGCCTTCTCATAGAAAACCATAATGCCTTCGAAGATAATAACCTTCTTGGGCTTTACCTCTATGGTCTCCTCCATGCGGCGGTGATGAACAAAGTCATACTGGGGCATCTGAATGGATCGTCCTTCCTTCAGATCAGTAAGGTGCTGAATCATCAGCTCTTTGTCAAAAGCATTGGGATGATCGAAGTTGAACTCGGTGATATTGCTGTTGTTGATATACTCTGCCGAACGATAGTAATTGTCCTGGGGGATAAAGACAAAGTCCGTAATGGTCTCGGAGATTTTACGGACGATGGTCGTCTTTCCCGATCCCGAACCACCGGAAATCCCTATGACGACCTGATCACTGTTCTTCATTCCTCACCTTCCTCGTGTTTCTTCTCATCAATCTGCATCTCCAGATCCGCAAGTTTCACCTGCATGGACTGAATGCTTTTTTCAAGACGCTTCTTCTGGGATTCAAGACGTTTCAGGGTCATTACGGGATCGGGTTTTTCGCTGCGTATGGCCTGCTTGACCATGTCCTGACTCTGCCCCTCCTTGAACGCCTGCTCCAGTTCCCTGCGTTTGGCAGGTTCCTTTACTCCGGATACTATTTTCATATTTTCGTACCCGATTTCAGGATCCACATCCATGGCATAGACCTTCATGATGGATTTGGCTGAGTTCCGGTTCATTCCGAGAGCCCGGTCGACATAATCTTCGAATATGGCATGGTTCTGCTGACACAAATCCAGTGCCTGAATAAGGAGTTTTCCGAAATCCTTCATGACCTGACCGTTGACCGAAAGATATTTTGCCTTGATTTCATCTGTCAGATTCTTGAAGCGGCTGTCCTCCTCGAATACATTGACGTAAATCCCCAGCTCTTCGGCCTTGCTGAGAAGACGGTGAAAAATATCCCAGAACAGAACGGTGTGGGATCTCATGGTCACCTGCCCTTCATGTTTGGAAAACTGTATATGATGGGCAAACTCGTGTATCGCCGTATACATCAGTGCATTATCATCACTGAAGTTTTTATTGTGGATGATAATCTCCTGTTTCTCCGGATGATAGAGACCGTCCACCTTCTTGCTTGTCTTTCCTGAAAAAAGCACGGTAAAAGCGGCCACGTCCTCTTCCAGACGCAGCAGTTTTTCCATGACCTGATCCTGATTCATATTCTCTTCCTAATTTTCGGTATTTTGTTGATTATGGGCTGCCCGGGATCCCATCCCTGACGACAATACCAACTCTACTGTCTCCCTGCGGATTTGTCCATAGACAATCATAGCGCGGACTGTGACTTTCATCTCTCTTTCATGTTAGAATCTTTACTATTATGAATCTTATATCCATAGACAGCATTACTGTCGCCAGAAGCGGCAGAACTCTTATACATGATGCCTCCTTCGGCATAGACGAAGGGGATAAAATAGCCTTGATCGGAACCAACGGATGTGGAAAATCCAGCCTTTTACGCGTTCTATGCGGTGATGAGGAAGTGGAAAACGGCAGGGTATCCAGGAACAACAGCCTCTATATCAGTCGGGTTGACCAGCAGCCGTCCTTCCATGACGAAGAGACCATACAGGACTTTATCTTCCGGGATCCCAGCCCCCAGATGCAGCTGGTCCGGGAGTATGAGAACTGCAGCCGTCAGATGGAATCTGGCAGCAGCGACGAGCTCCTTCTTGAGAAGTTCCACGAACTGACGGAGAAGATGAGCAACCTGGCCTGCTGGGAACTGGAAAGCAGGGTTAAATCTCTTCTGGCCGAGCTCAACATCAGAGACCTCAATCTGCTGATGAGTTCCCTGTCCGGTGGGATGGTCAAAAAGACGGCTCTGGCCCGGGCACTCTGCCAAGACTACTCCCTTCTGATCCTGGACGAGCCCACCAACCATCTTGACATCCCCACCATCGAATGGCTGCAGGACTACCTGAAGAAGTCGGAAAAGGCTTTTCTGCTGGTGACCCATGACCGCTATTTCATGGAGAATATCTGCAGCCGCATCCTGGAGATCGACGAGGAGCAGCTTTTTCAGTACAAGGGAAACTACTCCAGCTTCCTGGACCAGAAGGCCCTGCGTCAGAACATAGAGAACCGCCGCCAGGCCAGGATCGAATCCATACTCCGCCAGGAGCTGAAGTGGATCAGCAGGGGCCCCCGGGCCCGGGCGGGAAAGGACAAGAAGCGCAAGGCCAACTACTACAACCTGATGGAGGAGCGCAGCGCCGACACCGTGGCCGGTGCCGAGTTCTCCTCCTCTTCACGCAGACTGGGCAAGAAGATACTCCATCTGAAAAACATCCGCTTCTCCTACGGTGAGAAGAACATTATAGATCCCTTCAGCTATCAGTTCAAACGGGGAGAGAGGATCGGACTGATCGGTCCCAACGGCTCGGGAAAGACCACCCTGCTCAACCTGATCAGCGGGCGTCTCCAACCGAATGAGGGAAGCATCGACCTGGGAGTGAATACCCATATCGGCTATTTCGATCAGACCGGTACGGTTCTCAGGGGCGAGATGAAGGTGATGGAGTATCTGACCGAGCATGCGGAGAAGATCACCATGGCCGACGGCAGCGTCCTTACCCCGGCACAGCTGTTGGAGCGTTTCCTTTTCCCCAAGTCCCTCTACTACACCCCTCTGGCCGAGGTCTCGGGAGGAGAAAGGCGGAGACTCTATCTGATCCGCACCCTGCTGAGCAATCCCAACTTCCTGCTCTTCGACGAGCCCACCAACGACCTTGACCTGCAGACCCTGGGGATGCTGGAGGAGTACCTCCTGAACTTTCCCGGATGCCTGCTTCTGGTCAGCCATGATCGCTATTTCCTCGACAAAATCACTGATTTTCAGTTCATCTTCGATGGTGAGGGCGGGATTCACGGCTTTGCGGGGAACTATACGGAATTCAAGGACATGCAGGTTCAGGAGTCCAGAGCAGAGCAGAATGCCATAAGCGCTGCAAAATCGGGATCCGCCGGCTCTTCAAGAACTGTTATGAGGGATAAGAAACTCAGTTTCAGTGAAAAGAGGGAATATGAATCCATGGAGGAGAGGATCCTCGACCTGGAGTCACAGATAGAGGAGAAGGAAGCGTCCTTCACCTCCCCCGACTTCTCTCCGGAACAGGCCGGAGAGCTTACAGCCGCATATGAATCCCTGAAGTCAGAGCTGGAAAAGCTCTATGCCAGATGGGAGGAGCTGAGCGCTCTCGCGGGAGATTAAGCGGTCCTGATCCTGACCATGCGCAGAGAGTTCTATTAAAAGAAACTTCTCTTCCACAGAGTCAGACGGTCCCGGATCTTTTGAAAGAGGCTCCCCTCCGGAACGGCAGATTCAAAATGGATTTTAGAGCGCCCTAAAAAGGTATTCCCCAGATAGTACTCCACCTCACCCAGCACGAAATCGGCAGGCAGAGGAGCAAAAAGGGGCTCTTTCATGCGGATGCGGGTATAGACTCCCGAGAGTTCCCCCTCGGCCATCAGGACTTCGGGGACATCCTCAACCTCCGGAATCAGAAACTCATCCCTACTGTACCAGACCCGTTGAGCCGACAAGCGGGGGGCTGTAAGCGTCTGCTTGCTGAAGTGCTTGTAACCGTACTCCAGAAGAGCCTCGCTCTCCTCCGCCCGTCTGCGGAGTCCCTGATAATAGCTTTCTGTACGGATTCCCATAATCACGGCGATCAGCCGTACACCGTCTCGCTCGGCCGTAGCGGTGAAGTTGAAGCCGGACTCATCCACATACCCGGTCTTCAACCCGTCCACACCATCCACCCGTCCCAGCAGAAGATTGGTATTCTTCTTCTTCCGGGGCACCTTGATTTGAAAATCAATGCCCTCGGGCATATTCTCCGGCAGGGGATAAACCATAAAAGGCACGGAATGAAGCTCCTCAAGGGCCTCCGGATAACTCTGAATATAGCGCCTGGCCAGTCGGGCATAGTCCCGCGCCGTAGTGCGGTCGTACTTGCTCCATCCGTCGGGATCGACAAAGACCGTATTGTCAAGATCCAGCTCCCGGACCTTGGCGTTCATCCGGTCCACAAAGGCCTTCTTTCCGGGTCCGAGGAGATCGGCCAGAGCGTAGGCGGCGTCGTTACCCGAAGAGACGGCCAGACCCTTCATAAGATCCAGGAAGCTGACCACCTGCCCCTCTTCCAGCAGCATAAGAGAGGAGAAAGGAGGCCTTGAAAATGAGGAACCGGCCTCGTCTATGGTGATCATCGTATCCCTGTTGACGAGACCCTCATCCAGGGCCTGGTAACAGAGAAAAAGAGTCATCACCTTGGTCATGGAGGCGGGGGGTATGGGCTCCCCGGGATTCCGTTCCATCAGAATACGCCCCGTATCAAAGTCCATCAGGACATAGGAAGCCGCGGTCAGCGCCCGGTCCAGTGACTCACGGGCCCCGAGTTCTGACGATTCGCCTGCGGTTTCAGAGCTTTGAGCATAAACAGTGCTGAAAGACAGGAGGAAAAAAGCTGTGATGAGAAAGAGGGATCTCATAATGCTGTCAGCCCTCATTCAGATGGGCTTTGAAAGCGAGAATCATGAACTCGTGATCCCTGACACCCACGGTTTCTCTGATGCTGTGCATGCTCCACAGAGGATTTCCGACATCGACGGCTGGAATGCCGAGACGGGAGGCCGCCAGGGGACCGAGAGTTTTCCCCGTTGGCCTGTCGGATCGGTTGATATAGACCTGACAGGGAACTCCTGCTTTCTCACAGAGCAGACGGAAGCGGGCCGAAGTTTCCCCTGTGGAAGCGTAGTTCCATCCTGCATTCTTCTTGATGGCCGGTCCCTTGTTCATTACGGGAGTGAAAGATTCATCATAGAGATCGCTGAAGTTTGGATGTATCCCGTGGGCCGCATCGGCAGAAACGATAAAGGATGAGGCACAGCCTCTCATAAAACTCAGCCTGTCACCCCCGGAAGCCAGTACGATGCGTTCCATAAGCTGTTCCATAAAACTGGAGTCCGCTCCCTGAGGCGTCAGACTGCCGGTCTCCTCGTTATCAAAAAGGGCGGCCATTGCAACAGCACTCTGATCATCACATTCAGCAAGAGCTTCCACAGCGGCATGGCACATGGCCAGATTGTCAATCCTTCCCGAACTGAGAAACTCATGATTCCAGCCTGTCAGAGTGGCCCCTGCCCTGTCCCGCAGAATGAGATCCGCATCCATAATATCAGCGGCATCGATCCCCAGATCCGAGGCTATCAGATCATAGAGCGTCGTCTCCTGATCCGGAGTCCCTGATGCCTCCCCCAGAATACAGTTCAACTGGGTTTGTGGATTGTACTCATAGCCCTTGTTGACCTGACGGTTTAAATGTATGGGGGGATTGGGGATAAGAACCCGCCGATCGGGATTGTCGTAGAGGACCGACTTCAGCCCCTCTGTGGTCCTGACAAGGACACGTCCCGCTATCCCGAGATCCCGGTCCAGCCAGGTAGCGAAGATAGGACCGCCGAGAACCTCGACGGATGCGGTCAGAAAGCCGTTCTTATTGACAAGGAGGCCCTCCTTGATCCTGAAGGAAGGACTGTCGGTGTGAGCCGTAAGGATTCTAAAGGGGGCATCCTTGTCAAAGCGTCCCGTGTGAAAGGCGATCAGGGAACTGCCGTTCCGGCAGACGTAATATCCCCTGCGGGCTTCCAGTTCCCACTGACCTTTCTCATCCAGTTGTGTAAAACCGGCCTTTTCCAGCCGTATGACAGCCTCTTTTACGGCATGCCATGCCGTAGGAGAGGCGTCTAGATAAGAGATGAGATCCTTTATTGTCCGCCCCATCAGTCCCGGCGTCCCAGGATTCTGAGAATAAACAGGAACATGTTGATAAAGTCCAGATAGAGGATCAGAGCTCCCAGAATGGAGAGCTTCACAAACTGTCCCTCATCCACACTGTAGGAGAGAGAACGGCTCATATTCCTGATCTTCTGTGTATCGTAGGCGGTCAAGCCGGTAAACAGAAGGACACCGGCATAGGATATAAGATAGTCCATCCCTGAGCTGCCCAGAAAGATATTGACCACAGAAGCGACGATCAGACCGATCAGCCCCATCATCAGATAATGCCCCCATCCAGACAGATCCCGTTTCGTCGTCACGGCCCACAGGCTCATGCCTCCGAAAAGAGCGGCTGTAGAGACAAAGGCGTTGAATATTGTGCCCAGGTTATAGACCAGAAAGACGGAGGTCAGGTTGATCCCGTTCAAAGCCGCATAGACGCCGAAGCTCAGGATAGCCGCTCCCACGGACATCCTCTGAATGCCGGCCGAAAGCCTGAAGACCAGAACCAGTTCAGCAATGATAAGGCCGAACATAAGAAGGGGGTTCCCCAGTATATTCCGATAAAGTCCCGTAACAAGAAAGGCCCGGGCCGTCAGGGCTGTCAGAAAGAGGCCTGCGGTCATCCAGAGATAGACATTTTTAAGTATGGTGCGGTCCTGAACAGCACTGTTGCTGCCGGTTCCGGTATAGATCTGATTCATGCAAATACTCTCCTATTTTGAGTTAGCTTAAATATACTCATAATTGATAAAAATGCAAAATGCCTTTGGGTTACATTTTTTACCCCCTCTCAATCTTGACATTCTCCTGGTTTCTACCAATAATAACACCACAAACGTTTCTATCAATAAGAACGCCAGGAGTATACTATGAAAAAAATAATAATCTTAATTCTTTTGGCTCTTCCCTGTTTTGTTTTCGCAGCAGGTCAGGGCGAAGCCGCATCTACAGAAAAGCCTTTAAAAATAGGCATCACAAAAATCGTCGCTCATCCGGCCCTGGACGCTCTGGAGCAGGGAATTGTAGAGGTCATTACGGCCAGTTATCCCGATGTTCAGTTTGACCTTCAAAATGCCAACGGAGACATGAGCACCGCCTCCTCCATTGCCCAGAAGTTCAAGGCTGACAGGGTAGACCTTGCCATCGGAATCGCGACCCCCACATCACAGGCTCTGGCCAATACTTTTAAAGACACTCCCGTCCTCTACTCCGCGGTAACCGACCCTGTGGATGCGGGGCTTGTAGACAGCTACGACCAGGGGGGAGCCAATATCACCGGGATCTCCGATATGACTCCCGTAAAAGACCAGATCGAGCTTCTCGCATCACTGACGGAAATCAAAACTCTGGGGCATATCTATGCAAGCAGCGAAGCCAATGCCGTTCGCCTGGCCGAGATGGCCCGTGCCGCCTGCGCCGAGCTGGGAATCGAGTTTGTAGAGACCACGGTCAGCAACTCTGCAGAGGTGAAGCAGGCCGCTCAGGCCATTGCCGACAAGGTTGACGGTTTCTATCTGTCCACGGACAACACCATAATGTCTGCACTCTCTGCTATCTCCGATGTGGCCGGACGCGCCGGCATTCCCATCATGTCCGCCGACCCCACCTCCGCCATAGACAATCCCGTTCTTGTCGCCTGGGGATTCGACTACTACAAGATGGGACTGGCCTGCGGAGAGATGGCCGTTGAAGTTCTGCAGGGCAAAAAGACTTCCGAAATCCCCACGGGTTTTATGACCGATGTTGAGGATATCGACCTTCTTATCAACCTCGACAGGGCCGCCGAACTGGGAATCACCATCCCCGAAGATCTTATGGCCTCTGCCGCAACCCTGATCAAAGATGGTGAAGTTGTAAAACAGTAAGCATTTGCGCTATCCTGTACAGGAAGCCGGAACAGGGACTGGCCGCTATGCGGTTCGGTCCCTTATTTTATGTAAAATAAATCGAGGTAAATATGATTGAAGGGATTTTAGTAGAAGGTCTCATTTACGGGATCCTGGCGCTGGGGGTGTTTATCACCTTCCGAATTCTTGACTTTCCCGATCTGACGGTTGACGGAAGCTTCCCCCTGGGAGCCGTTACCGTAGCCAGCTGTCTTCAGGCGGGTATGCACCCCTTTCCCGCCCTTGTCATCGCCTTTGCAGCCGGCGCACTTGCCGGTACGGTAACGGCACTGATTCACAACAAGCTGAAGGTTCCCAATCTCTTGGCCGGAATCCTCACCATGACCATGCTTTACTCCGTTAACATCAGGGTTCTCGGTAACAAGGCGAACCTTCCCCTTCTGAAAATACATACGGTTATCGATGATGTGACGCTCCTTACAGGAGATGTGCTCTCCTATTCCATGACTCTGCTTCTCTTTTTTGTCATCGTCTTCTTTGCCATCAAGTTCCTGCTGGACCTGTTCTTCCTCACCGATATGGGTCTCTCCCTGGGAGCCATGGGAAACAACGAGCAGATGGTCATCACCCTCGGTGTGAATCCCGAGACCATGAAGATCATCGGTCTGAGCATCTCCAACGGCCTTGTGGCTCTCTCGGGAGCCTACTTCGCCCAGTACCAGGGCTTTGCGGATGTAAACATGGGTGCGGGTACCGTCGTTTCAGGCCTGGCCATGGTGATGCTGGGAGAGTTTATACTCAGATCAAACCGGATCAGTATTCTGACGTTCCGCGTCCTACTGGGAGCCATACTCTTCAAGGGGATCATGTTCTACGGACGCTACTACGGATACTACATCCACCTGACTCCCAACGATTTGAAACTGATCACAGGTCTTCTTATCATCATCTCACTTATTATCTCCAAGATGAGGGACCGGAACATACTGAAAACTCTGAGGATAAAGAAATGATAGATATTAAAGAGCTCAATATGATATTCGGCGAAGGGACTCCCAACCGGAACCATGTTCTCAGGGACCTCAACCTGAAGGTCAACCAGGGAGACTTTATCACCATCGTAGGCTCCAACGGCGCCGGTAAAACCACCCTCTACAATGCCCTGTCGGGACATGATCCCATTACTTCCGGAAAGATCAGCTTCAACGGCAAAGACGTCAGTACCATGGCCGAATACAAAAGGGCGTCCTTTATCGGCAGAATTTTTCAGAACCCTCTTCTGGGGACTGCCGGCAATATGTCGATTGAAGACAATATGGTGATCGCCTCCTATAAGGGGATGAAAAAGATTATCCGCTCCCTCAACCGGGCGAAAAGGGAAGAGTTCAAGGCCCATCTGACCAGACTGGAGATGGATCTTGAAAACCGGCTCAAAGATAACGTCGCCCTTCTCTCCGGCGGCCAGAGACAGGCTCTGACCCTTCTGATGATGGTCATGTCCCGTCCCGAGCTGGTGCTCCTTGATGAGCACACAGCGGCACTGGATCCCAGGAATGCCTCCAAGGTGATGGAACTGACCCTGCAGTTTATCAATGAATACAACCTGACTGCCATGATGATCACCCACAATATGCAGCACGCCATCGATTACGGCAACCGTCTGATCATGATGGACAAGGGAGAAGTTATTATGGACATCGGCGGTGAGGAGAAAAAAAGCCTGACGGTTCAGAAGCTTGTCGATAAATTTCATGAGATCCGCAAAGAAGAATTCCTGAATGACGAAGCTCTGCTGAATTGACGGGCCGTCTGGAAATTATCAGGACGGTGATTTATGATGAATCCACTCAGGAGGTATGATTTTGAGCAGAAAAGTTGTTATCGCCAACGACCACGGCGCCGTTGAACTGAAAGATGAGATAAAGAAGCACCTGGAAGGCCGGGGCTTTGAGGTTAATGACCTGGGAGTCGCCCTGGATGAGGCGGCTGACTATCCGGATAAGGCCGAAGAGGCCTGTCGGGAGTATCTGAAGGGAGGCTATGAGTTCGGTGTGCTCTGCTGCGGGACGGGAATCGGAATATCCATATCCGCCAACAAGGTCGACGGCATTCGCTGTGCCCTGGTTCAGAACTGTTTCGCCTCAGAAATGACAAAAAAGCACAACGATGCGAATTTTATTGCCTTCGGCGGCAGAATCGACTATCCCGAAAAAGTGACGGATATGGTTGATGCCTATGCGGATGCCGAGTTTGAAGGCGGCCGTCATGAGCGCAGAGTCGCCAAGATGATGGCTCTTGAGAGCTGACAGACTCTTCCACTGAAAAAGGGACGCCGCGGCGTCCCTTTCTATTGCTGCAGTGAATACAAACAGGATCAGGCGATGGCTGTTTCCAGAGCCAGTTCCATCATCTGGGTAAAGGTCTTTTCCCTGTCTTCGGAACTTGTGGCTTCATGGGTTACCAGAGAGTCACTGACCGTAAGAATACACAGAGCGTCTACGCCCTTCTGGGCGGCCAGGGTATAGAGCATAGCCGCTTCCATCTCAACTCCGAGGGTGCCGTGGTTTGCCCAGATCTTCCATTCATCGGGATCATTATTGTAAAAGATGTCCGTGGAAAGGATGTTTCCGGCGTGGAAGGGCAGAGACAGTTTCTGCGCCGCCTCAACGGCCTTTGAAAAAAGGCTGTAACTTGCGGTAGGAGCATAGGTCATTCCCTTGAAGGTAATGTCGTTCATACTGCTGTTGGTGGAAGCGCTCATTCCCAGGATAACATCCCTGATTTTTACATCGTCCTGCAGAGAACCGCAGGAACCGATTCTCATGATGCGTTTAACATCGTACTGATCGATCAGCTCGTTCACATAGATACCGATGGAAGGCATCCCCATCCCGCTCCCCTGAATGGAAACTTTCTTTCCCTTGTAGCTTCCGGTGAATCCGTACATTCCGCGGACTTCCGTATAACAGACGGCATTTTCAAGAAAATTCTCGGCAATAAACTTGGCGCGAAGAGGGTCTCCGGGCATCAGAACCGTTTCAGCGATGTCGCCCGGTTTTGCTCCGATATGTATACTCATTCCCGACTCCTTATTTATATCTGGATATAATGATTATAGTTAATTCAGAAACAGTTTAAAAGAAAACATTCACCTTAGGAATACCTGCAGCGGCTTGTCGAACATCTACCCTGAAAATCAGTGCCGACATTGACCGGGAAAAGCGCCCCAAATACCTGAAGAGTCCATATTGACAGAGCCTTTTTTTTCCAGTATTGTACTTCGCAGATAAGGACGATTAGCTCATTTGGATAGAGCGCTGCCCTCCGGAGGCAGAGGTGGTGGGTTCGAATCCCGCATCGTTCAAGTATTGACAGGGTAGTCCGCTGGGACTACCCTTTTTTTGTGTTTATTCAACTATTCCCCCCCTGTGTTCGGAAGGGCCGCCTATGAATTACCTGGCCCATGCCCTCCTTTCTCCCGCCGGTCGGGATCTGGTCCTTCTGGGCAACCTGGCCTGCGACATGCTCCATCCTGCGGATATTGCGGATCTCAATGCAGAGATAAAGGAGGGGATAGACCGCCATCAGGCCATAGACCGTATGACTGACCGCCATACTGGCTTCAGATTCGTGAGAGACAGCCTCGGACGGGCGGGGCACCCTTATGCTGGCGTGTTGACGGATATACTCTTCGACCACTACCTGGCTGTCGCATGGGAGTCATACTGCTCCGAAGATCTTGGAGCCTTCAGCGACAAGGTCTATACGGTTCTGAAGAAAGACTCCTCTCTTATCCCCGGAAGTTTTTCCCGTATGACCACAGCCCTCCGCACTCAGGACTGGTTTGGTTCATATGCGAAACGAAGAGGACTCGGGAAAGCCCTTTCACGATTGAATTACAGAAGCAGCCGCTTTATTGATGCCAAAGAAATCCTCAGAACCGAAGAGTCCTTGAGAGCCGAGGCTATCCCCGCGTTCAGGCTGCTTATGGAAGAGCTGATGGACTCATTCGGACCATCAGTACGGTCATTTCAGACTTAAAACCAGAATATCGTTGTCCTCACCCGATTCATCATAGATCGCCCGGCTGATACAGCGGTCACCGTCCGGAGAGAGATCCAGCCCGTCCATATCGAAAACATCGCGGTCTGCTGTCCAGACCGTATAGAGCTCTCCGCTGCTGTTCCCCCACACGATCTTCCAGCGATCCTCCGACTTGACACAGAGGAGCATGCTTTCTTCACCCAGCCACTGAACCCCGGCGATATCCTGGAACTCGAACTGGTCGGTGGAATCGAAGTTCAGGCTGCCGTCTCTGCTGTAGATGTGAAAGATGGCCACCGTCTCCCCATCCTGCTCGGTCATCAGACCCACGGCGATATCGCCCACCGTTCCCGTCGTTTCATCAACTCTTGCATCCATGCAGAGTGCCGCATTGCCCTGGGGGGTCAGCTCATAATCATAACTCAGGTTCTGGGTAACGGCGACGATATCGGAGATCCCTACACCCAGTTCATAGATATAAACGCTCTGATCCACAGTCCCAATGGCCGTATTGTAGTAGTTACCCAGATAGACGAGCTCCGTTCCATCGTTATAGTCAAGATCTATGGCATAGACGGATGCGGTATTGGAGAGTATGTAGTTTTCCGTACTGTTAAGAAAAAAAGTATCGTAATCCCCGCTGTCAAACTGAAGAGTGACTATCTGGTTGGTGTAAATCCCGTCGTCTACAATGGTAAAAAAAGCGCTTTGCCCGTCACTGGAAATATCCATATCTCCTATGCGGTCTACACTTTCGGTGGTGTAGAGGGTAAGCCTGTCCTCACGGTAACCGTCAAGGCTGTAACTGCCCAGAACCCGGCTTTCTGATTCTTTGGACATCCAGAACTGCTGCTGATACCGGAATGCCGGAGTGGAGACCTCCTCGTCCATGGACAGAAGAATACCCCCTCCGCTGTCCAGCACAAATTCGCCCGAAAGAGATTCATCCGGCTGATTACAGGCCAGTATCAGTATTGTCAGAAAAAGGATTACACTATTTTTCAAATCGGCCGTCCTTACAATTATTTTACGCCGGGCTGTATCCTGCTTCAAGCCTCTTCGCTCATCCCTTTATAATCATCGGCAAAAAAGGTCTTTAATCCACGGTCGGGATAGCGTCCGACATATTCGACGGGCACCGGAATCTCATCAATCCTTCCGAACCCGCCTGGAACGGTCTTCCGTATCAGCTCCAGAAACTCTCTGCGACCGCAGTCGGCCGCATTAAGACAGAAAAGCACGGCGGCTCCGGATTTGAGGATCTGGGGCAATCTCTGCATCAGTCTCGGATAGTCTTTCTCCCAGCGGAAGCTCTTTCCCTGACGGGGAGGCGGATCCAGGATTGCCAGATCATAGGGCCCCCTGCGGATAATTTTGCTGAATGACTTGAAGATATCATGACCGAAGTAGAAGTCCCGCCCCTCAGCCAGGCCGTTGAGCCTGTGATTTTCACGGCCTATACTCAGGGATTTCTTGTTCATATCCCAGTTGTCGACGGAGTCCGCCCCGCCGGCCAGACAGGCGACGGAAAAAGAACAGGTATAGGCGAACAGATTGAGTACCCGCAAGTCTGCAGCACCGGCGGCCTTCTTTTGCCTGCAGTACTCTCTAACCTGTCTGCGCCCTTCTTTCATATCGGCGAAAAATCCGCTGTTCTGTCCTCTGCCGCTGTGAACCCTGAAACAGAGCCCCCCTTCTTCAACAAGGAAACTTTCCCGGGCCTGTTCCGAGAGATAGAGATCCTGAAAACCTCCGGCGGCCCTGTGCTGTATGCGCAGGGGACAGGAGGGATAGAGCTCATTGAGCAGAGATTTCAGAATATCCAACTCACGGGAATCAAGGTTCATATAGGTCAGCACAAAAAGATGATCGGCGAAGCGGTCTATATGAAGCTGTTCGAGGCCGGCAATGCTTCCTCCCGGGCCGTTGAACAGTTTGACACAGCTTCTGTCTCCCTCGTATTTCCTCGTCTCAAGATGATCTTTCAGTTGTTTCCAGTGGTCCATACCCTATTGTAACGAAACTGCCGGCCCTGTCGACAGGAACGGCCGATATTCCGCATTTTATGACCACAGAGAAACCGGAGTGTGTAGCGAATACCCGTGATTGACTCGGTCGGCCGTGTAACTGCAGTTATTACTCCCCGATTATATTTATATGGAGACCCCTTCGACGGAGGCCTGTTTTCTTGCTTCCAGAACCATAACCCCTATCACCGCCAGGGCTCCGAAGAAGAGATAGACCAGCATAAAGGGAAATCCCGTTCCGATTCCCCAACGGTCGCTCATAAGACCGACTCCCCAGATAGCCGCATACTGAACCAGCCCACCGGCCATGGTGATAAATCCTATCTTCTTCGTCGCCTTCACTCCGAAAAGATGCTGCATCGCCGCCATAATGGCGGGAAAGAACAGGGCGACTCCCGTCCCCGTCAGGCTGTAGAAGGCAAAACGCCCCGTAATGAATCCCAGTCCCCCGAAGAGGATACAGCAGAGAAAGGCACCCAGTATCACCATAAGAAGATTCAGCTGATGAATGATCCTTGAAAAGACAATCCTGATCATCGGGTAACAGGCATAAAACATGGTCAGATACAGGGCCGCCTGTGCGGAGTCCATCCCCCGCGTTTTGTTGGCAAATATGACAAACCATGTACCGATGCCGTATTCCCATATCTGTGAGCAGAGAAAAATAACAATAAACAGCCAGACACAGGGCTCTTTGAGATAGGCGGCCGGTCCTCCATCCCTTTGAGGATCATGATTTCCGGTTAAGCCCGCTTCAGACCCGGACATATGGTTTCCGATCCGGTACAGAAGGAAGGCGATAACAAAAAAAGGAGTGGCCGAAAAGGAGATAACCGACTGCCAGGAGAGCCCCCTGTCGTAAAGAAAACTGATCCACTTAGGGCCGGTCAGAGCCCCCAGGGAAAAGAAGAGATGAAGCATAAGCAGGGTGTTCCCCCTCCTCTCCGGAATAAGGCTGCTGGCAAAAAGATTCAGAGTCAGCACCACAATCCCATAGCCCGCCATAAACAGGGCATAGTTGATATCAAACAGGAGGACGGACCTGACCGGGTACATCAGAACCAGGGGAACAGCAGAAATAAAGAGACCTGCCGTCAGTAGTCTGCGGTAGCCGAAACGCTCGATCAGATGGCCTGCGAAATAGAGAGACATCTGCATAAAGATTCCAGAGACAAGAACCAGAGTGGCAATATGACTGTAGCCGTCAAGATAGTCCCGCTGCACAAAAAGAAAGATATTGGTCCGCATCCCCAGAATGAGACCGGACATGGCATAGCTGGCATAGCACAGAGAAAGCAGAATCTTCTTTACGGTATGATCTTTAAGGGAGGGCATGGGAGACTCCGGTTAAGTATAATGCGAAGGCCTGAAGCCTCAAAGCTCACTTATAAACTATATCCGCCCTTTCTCCAATACGATCATGACGCATTATTTAAAAAAGCTCTTTATCCCCGAAGGGCTTGAGAGCCCGGGGAGGATCGAGGATCTCCTTCCAGACCACGGCCTTTTTCAGGGATGTCTTTCCCGGAACCCGGGAAGCGGCGTCCGCTCTTCTGTATTCGTCTTTCTTAAGCGGATATTTTCCGGCCGGGCTTCGGGCCTCCCGTATCACGATCTTTTTTCCCCCCGGCCGCTCCGCAGTCTCCGTAAGGTTCATGACCACACGGCAGGAGTCGGCGCTTTCATACATCCTATCCTCCCCCCTCGGCGGTTCATCCGTGTCACCCTGAAAGACTTTCATCAGTTTCCGGAACAGAGGATTGAACATAAAAAGCAGTATAAGAATGAGGGTGATGATGCTTAGGATCAGGTCATCAATTCCCATCACTTGCCGTCCTCATCTTCCCCTTCTGATCCTATGGTCTTTCTCATGGCCGTATCGGCCTGGATGTTGTTCATCCGATAGTAATCCATGATTCCCAGATTTCCTTTACGGAAAGAATCGGATATGGCCCTGGGAATCTCAGCTTCGGCCAGAACGACCTTGGCCCGGTTCTCCTGAACCTCGGCCCGCATCTCCTGCTCCCTTGCCTTTGCTGCGGCCCGTCTCTGTTCGGCCACAGCCTGAAATCTGCGCATATCCGCCTCTGCCTGATCGGCCTGAAGCTTGGCGCCTATATTGGAACCCACATCTATGTCGGCGATATCGATGGACAAAATCTCAAAGGCTGTTCCGGCATCCAGCCCCTTGGCCAGTACGGTCCGGCTTATGTTATCCGGATTTTCCAGCACATCCTTGTAATTTTCGGATGAACCGATGGTGGTTACGATGCCTTCTCCCACACGGGCGATGATGGTCTCTTCCGTAGCCCCGCCGATGAGTCTCTCCAGATTGGTTCTGACAGTCACCCGGGCCTTGGCCATAAGCTGTATGCCGTCCTTGGCCACAGCGGAGATGGTATCCTTCCCTTTCTCCGGATTGGGGCAATCGATCACTTTAGGATTAACACAGGTTTTGACCGCCTCAAGGACATCACGTCCTGCCAGATCAATGGCGGCAGCCTTGGCAAAGGGAAGTTCGAGCCTGGCTTTATTGGCAGCGATAAGAGCCTTGCTGACCCGGATAATATCCCCGCCGGCCAGAAGATGGGTCTCCAGAATATCCGACTCCATGTCCAGCCCCGCCTTGACCAGCATAATGCGGCTGTCTACCACAAGACGGGAACGGACCTTCCGTATCCACATTCCGATAATACGGTTCATCTTGACCGGCGCTCCTGAAATCAGGGCCCTGAACCAGAGGCCGAAGAACATGATAAAGACCAGGAGGACCAGCAGACTGACTATGGCTATGGCGATATAAACAGCAATTAACATATTACCCCCTTCTGACCACCACATTCACCCCCTCTCTCCGGAGGACGACGATGGTCTCACCCTTCTCGATATATTCACCCTCGGTGCGGACGATATACTCTTTGCCTTCAAACATGGCCTTCCCTACAGGCCTGAGGTCGGTGGATGCGCTGCTCATCATACCCGGGGCAAGCTCTGTAGAGTGGCCTGAGCCCTCTCTTCCCGGACTGACGATCCCATCCCGTTCCCCGGCGGGGAGCGTCTCATGGCGCCCCTTCTGTCCCGGAGATGCGGATGTACTGTTCAGGACCAGCCGTCCAAAGAGCCTGGAACGGGGAAGAGCAACCATCAGCCCCCCTATAAGACTCAGGGCTCCGGCCAGACTCAAAGACACAAAAAGCAGATTGCGGCGGAAAAGGCTCCACTGCCAGTCGAACTCGGGGATTATAAAATTCTGCCGGGAGAGGACCAGGGCTACCAGCATAAGAACAATACCGCTGATTCCCGTTATTCCGAAACCGGGAATAACAAAAACTTCAATAAGAAGCAGTATGGCTCCCGCAAGAAAGAGAAGCAGTTCAAGGGAGCCCATGTTGCCGATAAGAACGCTTGACGCAAAGACAAGACCGAAGCAGATAAGGGCGATGGTCCCCGGAATGCCGAAACCCGGGCTCGTCACCTCAAGATAGAGGGCGACAAGACCCGTCATCATCAGAATACTGGCGACGGCAGCACTGCTCAGGAAAGCCACGAACCAGTCCGCCCTCGATTTTTCCAGAATGACGGGGACAGCTTCCGAAAGCCCCAGAAGCTCAAGCAGAGAGTCCCTGCCGCTGACTGTGGCCGATGAAACTCCATATCTCTCCATCTCCCCCGCCGTCAGAGTCAGCAGCTTTCCCGCCGGGGAGATCAGCTTGCCCTCCAGATCCTCACGCCCCTCTTCCTTTTCTAGGGCCTTCAGTTCCTCGGAGCTCACAAGATGGAAGGCTCCGTCTTTCTCCACTTCGTAAAGCTCGACATCAGGGTCCACCATGGCAAGAGCGGCGGCCGGGGGATAACCGTTTTTCTCAGCCAGAGCCGCCATCTGACCTCTCACGGCACTGACGACCTTCTCCTCGGCCATCACCATGCCTTCGGCGCTCTGATACACGGGAGCCGCCGCTCCCATGGATGTTCCGGCATCCATATAGATGGCGTCGCAGGAGAAAGAGATCAGGGCACCCGCCGACCAGCTCACGCCGGTCCCGCCGTCTCCCGTCGAAATATAGGCAATGGTCTTCGCCCAGTGGGCAGAGCCTATCAGGGCGGTAATTTCAAGGGCTGAATCCACGCGGCCGCCGAAGGTGTTAAGTTCCAGGATGACGTAAGAGGCCTCTCCGGCCTCGGCCTTGAGAAGGCTTCTTTTTAGATAGACCGAAAGAAAAGGGGAAATCTCTTCGTTGACGGGAATGATATAGACCGTCCCCTGGGAAGGGGCTTCAGACTGAGCCCGGATATGGGAAGGAGTAATAAACAGCAGGGCAAGACAGGCGAAGAAGACAAGTTTCCTGTACATAGGCACCTCTTAATAGAATTTTAAGAGAGCCCGTCCCTCCTGTCAATAAATTCGCGCAGGGACAGGAGATCAGCCGAAGCTGACGACCATGGTGGTAATATCCTCCAGAAGGGGCATTTCCCGCCGGAAATCGTTCACCTGATTTTCCAGGATCTCGGAAAAACCGCTGCCCAACGATTTGTAATTTTCCATCAGACACTCTTTGATTCTTTCCATTCCAAAACTCTGGCCGTTTACATTGACGCATCTCTCCAGTCCGTCTGAATACAGAAATATATGCTTCAGATTCTTCAAGGCAAACTGTTTAGGTTTTTCCCGGAAGATCACCAGCTCCTCCCTGCCCAGGGCCTGGAAGTTGGCTGCCGGCATTTTCGCCTTGATCTTCCCCTCTTCCAGCAGGATGAGAAAGGGACTTGTATAGTCAAAATTATAGATGCTGAGTATCCCGGCGGATGTGTCGATAAACAGAAATAGACAGCGGACGCTGCACTCAGGAGGAGTATGCCTGCACAGGAAGCTGTTGAGGGAAAGCATAAGATTTTCCGGATTATCGGTCTCAAGACTTCCGGTCATCTTGCGTGTTTTCAGGTAGGTATCGATCATGACGGAGACAAGAGACGCTCCCTGGGTACTGCCCTGGACTTCAAAACAGCAGATCATGGACATCGATGAAGTCAGTTCGGTACTGTAGTAATAGTCACTTCCCAGATCATGAGCTCTCTGGGATGAAGATTTCAGACTGCAGCCCTTCGGCTGAACAAGATTTTCAGACAGCAGAAAGTCCTGAACCGCTCTTCCCTGCCGGATTTCCTCCTCCTGAAGATCCGAGTTATGACGAACCAGATTGCGCAGAGACACGACGCCCATAAGATTCCGTTCTTTGAAAACCAGAAAATACTTCTGATTCCCCTCCTTGATGACGTCTCTGAGGACTTTTTTAACATTTTCCTGACTGCTGACGGAACTGTTCTCCGTATACAGCTCCTCCATGGAAGAGACAGGCCTGCCCATAGCGCCCAGCTGCCCCTTCTTTCTTTGAAGGTCATCACGACTTATAATTCCGTACCCTGCGTCGATCTCAACGGGTATGGCCTCCATATCCGAGTCTTCAACAAAATATCCCAGTGCATCACGCAGTGTTATCTTATCGCTGATAGGTTCTATACACTCTGTGATAAACCCCACCTGATTCCGCTGAAAATCATAGTCGCTCATTTTTTCCATATTCTGCCTTCTTCACTCCTGTTTTCCTGATTATACAACCATATAAGCCCAGGGGGGTCAATTTTTTCCTTTCCCTGGTGACCTGTATTGACAATCAGTTATGAATAGGAAATGATGAAAGTATGTACTTGCACTCATTTCAGGGAGGATTATATGACTGAAACAAGGGATAAGATACTTGATGCGGCCAGAGAGCTGTTTTATGAACACGGTTATTATGCCACATCCACCAGAGTGATTGCCCGGGACGCAGGTGTCAATGAGGTGACCCTTTTCCGCCATTTCGGAAACAAGGAGGAGCTTCTCAAGGCCATTATCCAGGTGGACTATGGAGAAATTGATACCTTCAAAGACTTCATATTTCCAGAAGAAGAAAGCCAGAATATCAGAGAGGATCTGACTCTGATGCTTCAGACCCTTCATGATCAGGTGAGTAAGAACCGCAAGATCATCAGCATTATCTGGGATCTGAATATGTCCAAATTCGACCATCACTTTCTGCCTCTTCCCCGGAAGGGAGATGAACTGTTCCTTTCCTATTTCAGAAGGATGGAAAAAAAAGGATTGATCCGGAGCATGGACTATTCGGCTCTGGTAGAACTTATAAAATCCACCATGCTGGGACGGTTACAGCTCACCCAGCGCTTCGGCAAGGGAGTGCTGAAACAAGCTGATTCCGATTTTATCAGGGCCGAAGTCGATATGATCGTCTGCTATCTGGATAAGGATCGGGAATAGAGAGTTCCGAACCAGCTTATACTTGAATGCCGGATGTAGCCGACGCTCTGTGCCAGAGACAGAGACGCGGCATTATCCGGCTCAATGTGCAGAAAGGGAAGCCGCCCCTGACGGCGTAAAAAATCGGAAATATGGATAAGAAGGGCGCGGGCGAAGCCCCTCCCCCTGTACTCGGGCATGACATGAAGCAGCCCTATGGCTCCGTCATCATGAGTCATGATCCAGGCGGCAGGCCGCTCTTTCTGAAATACGGCATAGGCAGGCCCCTGGTCTATCCTCTCCCGTATATACCGGGACTCCAGATAATCCTTATATTCATAGTTGTCATAGATGTACCGGCTATGCACAGAATCCAGCGTCACAAGCGGTATGCCGGACATCTGGAGTTCCGCATCCGGGGGAAGATAGAGTTTCTCACAGCGGAGTTCCCAGTCAATTCCCGCCGTTCCCCTGAGAATGTACTTTTCCATCCAGGGTTCGATAACCGCAAAATTCCTGTCTCTCCCGGGATCTCTGTACTTCTCCATAAGAGAGTGCAGTTCATTGCCGTCCGTACTGCTGATGTAGATCCAGTGTTTATCACTGACTCCCTCCACAAGCACGCTTGTCCCTTCCCTGTGAGTCCTGAGGATTCTATAGTTCTCCATGAAATGCAGAAGATTGATATTACGGACCGGATCTTTTGCCAAAAGCTCTTTTATCTCTTCCATAAGCACTCATTTTAATATTTTATTCCCTGTCCTCCCAGCCTCTTGCCGATAATCCTCTTATGAAAGGAATCATAATTCCCCTCATTCTTTTTTGGCTGCCGTTTTTCGTCTCTCCTGTTTTTTCAGAGGACCAGGCTCGGATCCTCCGCTTCATCCACAGGGAGGGAGAGGTTCTTCATGCGGATTCTGTTGTTCATGAAACAATCAGACTCAACGGCAGACTGAGTCACAGGGCAGAAATTGAGGAGTTTTCCGTCTCCACGGTTGTCTCGGTGGACGGGACCGGGGACGCTCTTCTGGACTCCCGCTTCCGCACGGTGGAAAAAGCTCATTTGAGCGGCGGATCTCTGCAGTGGCTCAGCGAGGAGCAGGTTTCCCTGACTAGAAATTCCGGGGGAACGATGAATCTGCCCGATAACACCGTTTTCCCCGTTCTCCGTTCGGTTCCCCGCTTTCCCGATTACCCTGTATCTCCCGGTGAGAGCTGGAACTTTCCGGCAGAAGAGCTGCATGTTTTCCGTATAGGAAACGGCCTTTACGGCCCCTACAGAGGGGAACTTCAGGTCTTCTACCGCTATCTGGAAAACAGAGAGACCGATCAGGGCCAGACGGCCAGGATTGCTCTGGAATACAATATCTATCTTCCCGTCCGGTCCCCCTCTGAACCGGTCTATCTCATAAGCGGGCGTTCCCGGCAGGAAATCCAATGGGACATTGACCGGGGCCGTCCTCTGAAGAAGACGGAGAATTTTGAGTTTATATTGTTAGGCTCCGACGGCAGCACCAGAGAGTTTCTGGGAACGACGGAAACGGATTACCGTTACACCATGACCCTGGATAAAGAGAAACTGACCGAGGATCTCAACAAGAAGCTTCAAAGCCTTGAGGGAGTCAATGTTGAACCGGCGGACAGGGGCGTCCTGCTCTCCCTCAGTGATGAAAACGGAGCCATACTGTTCCAGAGGGATTCGGCTATAATCAGAGAGCCCCAGATGAAACAGCTCAGCAGACTATCGTCCCTTCTGAACGAGTACGATGACAGGGACATCCTGATCACCGGACACACGGCGGACTACGGAAGCCCAGAGGGAAGAGAACGGTTGTCTTTGGAACGGGCCTCCGCCGTGGCTGCAGAGATTTTCCCGGAAGGACGCCCCGGTCCCGGCAAGCTGTTCCTCAGGGGAGCGGGCAGCCGGGAGCCTGCAGGAACGGACCGGGAAAACAGAAGGGTGGAAATCCTGATTCTGGATTAATGGCTTCTTTGTTCCGGTCTGAAAACTTTTCCTATCAGGCGACAACCTTCCCCGGTCATAATGGTCTGTGTCATAAGTCCCTGCACATAGATCCCCGCCGGGGATGCCGCAGGATCTATTTAGATTGTAATGATTCGCTGAGTTATATTAATTTCTTAACAAGCCCTTTGAAATCCCGACAAAGCCTGTATAATGACAGACTGAAAAATATTCAGAGGTATGAACATGGCAAAATTGTACGGAATAGGTGTCGGCGTGGGTGATCCCGAGATGCTGACGGTCAAAGCGGTACGCGCCCTGTCCGAGTCGGATATTCTCCTTCTCCCCCGAGCCAATACAAAAAACTACAGTACCGCCTACGAGATAGTCAAATCCTATCTGAAAGAGGATGTTGAAAAGGTCTATGTGGATTTTACAACCGTAGACAACGACAGCATCAGAGAGGAAGATCGCCTGCAGTACGCCGCCGTGGTAAACCGTGTGATAGAAGAGGATAAGACCCTCTCCTTTATTACCATCGGAGATCCCATGACCCTTTCCACCTTCGTCTA
The DNA here is from genome assembly GCA_963556075.3 of Oceanispirochaeta sp. Taxonomy (GTDB): domain Bacteria; phylum Spirochaetota; class Spirochaetia; order DSM-2461; family DSM-2461; genus Oceanispirochaeta. Next base: position 4,145,610 of record CAUVYB020000002.1, read on the forward strand.
TGTGATGGAGTTGCTGGAGAAGGATATCCAGGTTGAAAGCATTCCCGGCATAACCTCTTTTGCATCGGTCTGTTCACGTCTGAATACTCCCCTGCTTATGGGAGATGAGAGGATGAAGGTTGTTCCTCTTCACAGGGACAGTGATATCGAAGCCGAACTTGATTCGGCGGAAAACATAGTCTTTATGAAGATCTCCCGCAAACTGGAGGCCCTTAAAGAAGCCCTGAAGGCAAAGGGGCTATTAAACTGTGCCGTGCTGATCTCCAACTGCGGCAAGGAGGATGAAAAGATCTTCTACGATCTGAGCCGTGTCTCCCGGGATGAAATCTCCTACTTTTCCACCGTACTGGTGAAAAAAGACGGAGTGGCGAAATGGAGACGTTTTAACGGTCTTTAAAGTCGCTCCCGCCCTGCGGTCTTGCACATTTACTTCAAAACAGAGACACTAGGATCATGATAGCGATTGATACCCATACACACTCCATTGCCTCCGGGCATGCCTATTCCACCCTGGAAGAGATGGCTCATGCGGCCCGCAGGAAGGGGCTGCCTGCATTTGCCCTGACCGATCACAGCCCCGGGATGCCCGGGAGTACCCATATATACCACTTTTACAACCTCAGAGTCCTTCCCCGCGAGATTCATGGCGTCAAGGTTTTCCACGGGGTCGAAACGAATATCATAGATTTTGACGGTCGTATTGATCTTGAGGATGACATTTTAAGCACCCTGGAGGTGGTCATCGCCTCCTTTCATATTCCCTGCCTCTCTCCGGGAACAGAGGAGGAGCATACACAGGCCCTTCTTAACGCAATGAAAAATCCCTATGTGAAGATCATCGGCCATCCCGACGACAGCCGCTATCCCTATGATATTCCCGCCGTGGTAAAAGCCGCCGGAGAGACGGGTACGCTGCTGGAGATGAACAATACAAGCCTCAGCCCCCGGGGATTCCGGGTCGGCGCCAGAGACAACTACATAAAGATTCTAAAAGAATGCCGCAGGCAGGGGGTGATGATCACCATCGCCAGCGACGCCCACTACAGCTCCCGGGTGGGGGAAGTGGACTACTGCGAACAGATGATCAGGGACATTGACTTTCCCCGTAAGCTTATAGCCAATGCCGAACTGGACGGCTTTCTCAAGACTATAAATCTGAAGCACGAGAGTTAATTCTTCCCCCTGAGACCTTCCAGAAAGGCGATGCTTCTGTGACGTATGAAGGTATGGATACTCCTTCCCTCTTCCATATTTTCACAGGGAAGAAATCCGCCGGCCATGGTTTTATGGCCGCCTCCGAAGCCTATGCCCTTTAGAATAAAACGGATCATCTTTTCGGCGCTCACATCGGGATTGATGCTGCGCAGAGAGAATTTAATTCCCTCCTGCCGCGGTGAATAGGCCGTCACGATGTTCACACCGGCTACGGAAAGGACAATATCTCCCGCTGCCCCCAGAAGGGAGTCGTTGCAGTTGTCCAGATAGAGGAATCCGATCTCATCGTAAATCTCCACCGTCTTGAAGGCTCTGGCATAGTCGGCCAGGTCTTCACTGCTTATCTGATTCCCCTTCAGCTGGGTGATCAGGGAGATATCCGACAGACGGTAGAGATGATAGAACATATTGATATCCAGTTCCGACACCCCCCGGGAGAGATCGGAGGTATCCATAAAGATGCCGTAAAGAAGGGCAGTCGCCACGTTTCGGGGAATATCGATCCCGTCTTCAATAAAGTACTCGGTGATGATGCTGGAGCAGGCCCCCGCTTCGGGTCTCAGGTCTTCAAAACGGCATCCGCTCTCTTTTCCGTTCAGTTCGTGATGGTCGATGCAGGCCACCTCGTCGGTCACAAGATCTGTGACATTGGCGTTGAACTTCTGAACATCCACAAGAACGGTCCAGTCCTCCTCTCCCAGAGTAGCGACCTGTGAGGCAGGAACAATCTCAATGCCGAAGAGTTCCAGCATCTTCAGAGAGTTGGCCTTCTCCACTTCATTCTCATAGACGATCACCGTCTCAATGCCTTTCTGATCCAGAAGATACTGCAGGCCGAAACAGGAGGCCAGAGCATCCGGATCGGGTACATTATGGGGCTGAATAAAAACCTCATCGGGAGCCTGTCTGAGCAGCCCGGCCAACTGATCCAGTTTTGTCATAATACTTTCCTTTGTTTCCGTACTATGGTTTATTATACTCCGCCCCGCTCTGAAAATAAATTGTCTGTCTAAAAACGACTCCTTTGAGGCTGTACTATACTTAGTCCTATGCTCAATATCAGGAGGATAAAGATGGCAGAGGGTTCGGAAAAAATCGGAACAGCCCTTATAACAGGGGCCTCATCGGGAATAGGCAGGGAGCTTGCCCGCATCCACGCTCAGCGCGGCGGTGACCTTGTAATCGTCGCCACCAGGAAAAACAGACTGGATGAACTGAAAGAGGAGCTGGAAAAAAAGTACAGGATTCGGGTCACTGTGATAGCCCGTGATCTTACCCAGGCGGAAGCCCCGGCGGATATCTACAATGAGGTCAGGGATCTCGGCATCACAGTGGAGTATCTGATCAACAATGCCGGGTTCGGAGGCAGAGGGGCCTTTATCGAAAGAGAGTGGGAAAGGGATTTGAGTATGATAAAGCTGAATATCATTGCTCTTTCCGCACTGACGCGGCTGTTCCTGCCGGATATGGCCGCCCGGAACAGCGGACGGGTTCTCAATGTATCCTCTACGGCCTCACTGATGCCGGGACCTCTGCAGGCCGTCTATTTCGCCACCAAGGCCTATGTCACTTTTTTCAGCAATGCCATTGCCGAGGAACTCTGCAACAGCAATGTGACCGTAACCACTCTGATGCCGGGTGCCACGGCTACGGAATTCGCCCTGACTTCGGGCATGGACAAGACCTCTCTGTTCAACAGGACGGCCTCTGCGGCCTCTGTTGCGGAGGCCGGATACAAGGGGATGCTCAAGGGAAGGCTGGATGTTATAACGGGCATTACCCCTGGACAGAAGATTCTCTTCGCCCTCCTTCCCTTCTTTTCAAAAAGGATGATGCTGAAACAGATCCATCAGATGCAGAAAGTCCTTTAGACGATCCCGGAGCGGCTATGAAAAAAATGTTATAAAAAATAATTAGAATGGCTGTTTTTTTCATCAGGGGTTATGGTAAGACATGCAAAAATTGATACTCGCCATTGATCTTGGAACAACAAGCTGCAAAATAGCCCTCTTCGACAGCGATCTGAATAAGATCGGCGAATCAAGCAGGTCCTATAGTACGGACTATCGGGCACCCGGATGGGCCGAGCAGTCCCCCCTCAAGTGGTGGCGGTCCGTCCTCTCAGGCATGGAAGAGCTCTTTTCTTCCGCCAGCCGGGATATAAAGGCTGTCTCCTGCATCGGCATAGACAGCATGGGTTGTGCGCTGATTCCCGTGGACAGACAGGGGGAGGCCCTCTGTCCCGCCATGCTCTGGATGGACAGAAGAGCGGAGCAGGAAGCCCGGGAAATAGGAGACGAACTGGCTGAACTCCTTCCTGTGATCAACGGAAACAGAAGCGATCCCTCCAATATTGCTCCCAAGATTCTCTGGCTGAAACGGCATCATCCTGAAATCTATAGGAAGACGGAGACATTTCTGCAGGCCAATGCCTATCTAATTATGAAGCTGACCGGGAAAAAGTCCATGAACATAACCGAATGCGGCCTCTCCCAGCTCTGTCATACCGGCCGCCGGGAGTGGGATGACACACTCATATCCTCCTGCGGCATAGACAGGGAGAAACTACCGCCCCTGTATGAATGTCATGACATCGTAGGGACCGTGCAGAAAGAAGCGGCCGGCCTCACCGGCTTGCCTGAGGGAGTTCCTGTTGTGGCCGGAGCCATGGATATGTGCTCTGCCGCCCTGGGAGCGGGAGTCTATAAACCGGGACAGGTCTATATATCCGCAGGTACGGTAACTGCCGTAGGAGCCTGCCTGAAAGAGCCGGCCTTTCATCCGGATCTTCAAATCTATCCCCATATCGTCCCCGGTCTCTCTATAAGCGCTGCCGGAGTCGATTACGGCGGCGCGGGATTGAAATGGTTCAAAGAGCTTCTGGAACTGGAAGATTTCTCCCGGATAGACGAATCCATTCCACCGGCCGATGAAGGACCTCCTCTTCTCTTTCTTCCCTATATGGTCGGTCAAAGAGCTCCCCTGTGGAACAGCTCCATGTCAGGAGCCATAGCCGGGCTCCATCCCTCGACAGGCCGCGGGGAAATGTACCGCATGTTTATGCAGGGGACAGCCTTTGCCGTCAGGAGGATCATCAACATACTGAAGGAAGCCGGTCACAGGATGGACTCGGTTATGATTACAGGGGGCTGCTCAAAAAGCGTGCCCTGGATGGAGATATTCAGCAATGCAACGGGACTGCCGTTTCTGGTTCCCTCTTCGGGAGATGTCGCCGTTAGAGGAGCCGCCTGCATCGCGGCGGTTGGCAGCGGACTAAAAGAGGACTATCACAGCCTCCTTCAGCATCAGAGTATACGCTCTGCCTACTATCCGGAAAAGAGTAAATCCGACTATAATGAAAGCCTCTACCGAATATATAATGATTTTCTGGAAGCCATGTTGCCTGTAATGCACTCTCTGGCGGAGCTTCAAAACAAGAAAGATGTACATAAAGCATAGAAATGGATATAAAAAAGGGAGAATATTACAGATGACGCAATCGATTACGTCTCGAGAACGGGTGAACAGAATACTTAACCATCAGGAGGCCGACAGGGTTCCCCTGGATATCGGTTCCACAGCGGGAAGCTTTACCAATAAAACATTTCAGATGCTGAAAAAACACTTTGGCATCCTTTCCGAAGACATCGTCCCCCGTCCCGATGCCAGTGCCGCATTTTACAATGATGATCTACTGGAGGCCCTGGGCAGCGACTTTCGTCATGTATTCCTGATGCCCCCCGACGCCTGGGACCCCCATCCCGATAAGGACGGCATTATTACAAGCGAATGGGGGATGAAGAAGAAAAAGGTTGAAGGACTCACGGAGATCATCAGCGCCCCCTTGGCGGAGGCAGGTATTGAAAACCTGAATGATTATCCCTGGCCGGATCCCGAGGATCCCGGCCGTGTTCGGGGGCTCAAGGAGAGGATTGAGTCCCTTTACAACAATACAGACTATGCCCTTGCCAGCCGCGCCGTCTCCCATGGTTTTTTTGAGCTGGCCTGGGAACTCAGGGGTATGGAGAATTTTCTAGTGGATATGCTGACGGACAGAGAGTTTGCCGAGGCTCTTTTGGACAGGACTCTGGAGATACAGATGGGAATGTATACGGCTCTGCTCAGGGATGCGGGCCCCTATCTACAGATAGTGGAGACTGCCGACGACTATGGAATGCAGACAGGTCCTCTTATGTCTCTGGAGCTCTTCCGGGAGCTGATAAAACCACGCCGGAGGAAACTGAACGATCATATCCGTTCTCTGGCTCCCGACTGCAGAATATTCCATCATACCTGCGGCTCTGTCTATGACCTTCTGCCCGATCTCATCGAGGCCGGAGTGGAGATTCTGAATCCCTGTCAGCCCCTGGCCAGCAAAATGGAATCAGAGAGGCTGAAAGCTGATTTCGGCGACCGGATCTGTTTTCACGGCGCTATTGATGAGCAGGCGGCCCTCCCGGGCAGCCTGGATCAGCTGGGTCGAGAAATTGAGAAGAGGATCGATGCGCTGTCTCCCGGAGGCGGATATATTGTCGCATCAACCAGCAATATTCAGGATGACACTCCTCTGGAGAATATTCTGTTCTATATTAAGAAAGTTAAGGAGTACGGTGTATACACCTGAGGCTGGCCGATGGCAGATCAGGGAGGATTCGAAAGAGGGATGACGGCCTTTTCTCAGTCCATCGTGGATGCGGTCACCCGGTTTCGTCCCGCTGATTTTGACTGATACATATTCTGATCCGCAAGCTTGACAAGGTTCTCAAGAGTGGGTCCCCCTCCGTCCCTTGACGGGACAAGACTGCACATGCCGATGCTGACGGTCATCCGGATTTCAGTATTCATAGCGGAGATTCGGATTCTCTCAATCTCCGACCTGATCCTCTCAGCCTGCTGCTTCGCTTCTTCCACAGACATATCCTGAACGGAAACAAGGAACTCCTCCCCACCATAACGACCATAACAGTCACTGCTGCGCTTAAGAGTCTCAGCTAGAACCTGCGCCAGCTTTTTAAGACAGACATCCCCCACATCATGACCATAGTTATCATTGATATGTTTGAAATGATCCGCATCGAGAATCATCAGATGAAGACAGCTTCCGTTCCGCCGGCACAGTTTCCAGTTCTGCTCCAACAGATAAAGCAGATGCCTTCTGTTGTAGATCTCCGTAAGAGGATCATACTTGTTCAACTGTATCAGCGCCCTGTTCTTGGAGCGTATAATCTCGGTCTGAGCTGCATTTTCGATGGCTATGGCCGCATAGGAACTGAGCATTGCCAGAAAGTCCCGATCTTCACTGTTAAACGAGTTATGGTTCCGGCTGTAGATACCCAGGATCCCTCTATGATTTTCACTCGCAAAGGGAATGCAGAGAGCTGACTGTATCTCAAAGGAGACATTACTGCGATCATAATTCGGGAGATAATCCCCGATTTCCCTGTCCAGATTATTGATGATCAGATCTCTGTTGTGAAGCATAACCCAGCTGCTCAGATCCCCCTGCCTCTCAATACTCACATGCTTCGTACCGTACTCCTCTCTTGTCAGATTGTAGTACTTCAGGTTGAGAATATCGTCATCGAGTATTCCAACGGCACAGGAATCGATAAAGAATAGAGACGCCAGGGAGTCCTGTAGGGTTCGGATAATCTGGTCACGATCCAGAATAGCCGTCAGCTTTCTGCCGGTTTCGGCCACCGAAGCGATCCGCCGGTTCATAGCCCTGTACTGTGCCGTTTCCAGCTGCCAGACCTCTTCATCCAAATCCAGACTTTTCAGGCTTTCCCCCAGTTTCATGTAACGTTTCAATAGAACCAGAGCCTTTTTATTGTTTCCTTTATTCTCTTCAATTCCGGACTGCAGCAGATAGAGCTTTCTATGGCTGATTCGATTGGAATCATTTAAAAGTTTTTCCGCGCGAATCAGGATCCTCTCGGCCTTGTCCAGCTGTTTCTGCTCCTTATACTGTTCAGCAAGATGGATAAGCAGATCAGGAGAGTGACGCCGTTTCAAACCGATGCAGAGTTCAAGGGCTGTTTCCAGATGAGAGACGGCTTTGTCAAAATCCTGCAGCTGGCTGTAGGTAAGTCCAAGCTCCTCATGAATGGAAATACGGGCATCCCTCTTTCCTTCTCTTTCCGACTGTATCAAAGCCTTTTTCAGACAGTCCAGAGCCTTTTCATTCTGTTTCAAGGCGCGATAGGTACAGCCCAGATTGTTCAGGACACTTGTGGTTTGAGACTTGTCACTGAGACCCAGGGATTTTTGAAAAAAGCGAAGAGCCTGATTGTACTTCTCTGATCTATACTGATGAATACCCATATAGTTCAGAGTCGTGTATTCGATATCCTTGATGCCGCATCTGCCGCAGATGTCCAGAGAGTCCTGCAGATAGAGAAAGGCCTGATGCATCTTTCCCAGGCGTATATGAAGAAGTCCCAGAGCGTTAAGCACGGCGGCATGTCCTCTGTTGTCAACGTCAATCGTTTCAAAACGTCGCCCCGCATCCTCAAGTTCCTCGAAAGCCCCCTCATAATGACCGGACTCCATCATCACCAGGCCCTTGTTAAGGCGTGCCCAGGCTTCTCCGACGGCATAGCCCTCCTCCCTGGAGGTCTGCAAGGCTCGAACTGTCAGGCTTTTTGCCAGTTCAAGATCTTTAAATGCGGAGTTGAATGCCTGTTCGTTAAGTTGATCGATTTGTTTTTTTGTCATCTACGGATCGGCTCTCTGATTTTTTATTAAATCTGAAAGATTATATCATAACTTCATTTATATCAGATAGTGTCGCATCAGTACCTTGGACAGTATATTTAAAACACTTACAATCCATATAACATATACTTGACTTTCAATATAGTATAGACATAGGATAGCCCTAAAATTCCAAAGAGGAGCGATATGAATAAAGTCCTTATCAACTTTGCCCATCCGGCGAAACGCCGGTCCAGGATCAACAATGCCCTTCGCAGGGCCGTGGAGGAACTCGAAGGTATAACGTTTAATGATCTTTATGCCCATTATCCCGACTTTATGATCGATGTAGAAAGGGAACAGAGGCTCTGCGAGGCGCATGATATCATCATCTTTCAGCACCCTTTTTACTGGTATTCCTCACCTGCCATTGTCAAAGAGTGGCAGGATCTGGTACTGAAGCACGGCTGGGCCTACGGTTCAAAGGGAAAAGCCCTGGAAGGTAAATACTTTCTTCAGGCCATCACAGGCGGGGGTGACGACAGAACCTACCGCAGGGACGGCTACAATCGTTATACCGTCGACGAACTGATATCCCCTCTTAAGGCCATGGCCAATCTCTGCCATCTGATATGGCTGCCGCCCTTTACGGTTCTGGGGATTCACCGGGGGCTGGCGGAAGAGTCTGTAAAGAGTCACTCGGAAGAGTACAGACGTGCTGTCAGTGCTCTGAGGGACGGTACCCTGGACATGAAAAAAGTCCTTACGGGCCCCTACCTCAACAGCAATCTCAATGCCGTAATAAGGAGTCAGCCCTGATGGAGATTTTTTTGCTTCAGCTTTTTATTTTTCTGGGAGCCGCTGCCGTGGCCGTACCATTAGCCAGGAAACTGGGGCTGGGATCGGTGCTGGGTTATCTGATGGCGGGCATTGCCATTGGCCCCTACGGCCTGTCTCTTATTCCGGAGGTGGAACAGGTCATGCACTTTACAGAATTCGGTGTCGTTATGATGCTCTTTCTGGTGGGGCTGGAGCTAAAGCCATCCATGCTTTGGCGGATGAAAACCCCTATACTGGGAATGGGAGGCGCCCAGCTTCTTTTGTCAGCCCTGTTTATCGGGGGAACCGCGTCCATTTTCCTTCCCTGGCAGCAAGCCCTTTCCCTTGGATTGATCCTTGCTCTTTCTTCAACGGCTATCGTTTTGCAGACTCTTCAGGAAAAAGGCCTTATGAGCAGCGGAGGCGGCCGTTCCATCTTTTCAGTTCTCCTTTTTCAGGACCTGGCGGTTATCCCCATACTGGCCGTACTGCCTCTGCTTGCCACTGTGCCGCTCCCTCATGAAACGGGTCAGGGAGAGGCCTTGCTCTTTGATCTCTCGGCCCTGTCGCCGACCCTGCACTTCCTGGTCACCCTTCTGGTCCTGTGGGTCATCTTCTTCCTGGCGAAGTTCGTCAGCAGGCCCGTGTTCAAAGCTATTGCAGCCACCCGTGTCAGAGAGGTCTTTGTTGCGGCAGCCCTGGCCCTTGTGGTCGGCATCTCCCTTCTGATGACTGCCGCAGGCCTTTCTCCAGCCCTGGGAACTTTTCTGGCCGGAGTCGTACTGGCTGACAGCGAATACAGACATGAGCTTGAGAGCGATATTGCTCCTTTCAAGGGGCTTCTTCTGGGAATATTCTTTATATCCATAGGAGCGAGCCTCAACTTTTCTCTGATAGGAGACAAGGTCCTTCTCATAGCCGCACTGACAGCAGGACTGTTGATTCTCAAGGTTCTTGCTCTCGTCATCACGGCGGTCCTTTTCAGAATCCCGGGAGAACAGCGGGGCTTCTTCGCGATTGCCCTGGCTCAGGGAGGAGAGTTCGCCTTCGTCCTTTTCCAGTTTTCCAGAACCAACGGCGTACTGACTCCGCAAACTGCGGAACCCCTGGTCTCCGCCGTCGCTATCTCCCTGTTTCTGGCCCCGCTCCTCTTTCTGGCCTATGAAAAAATAAGTTCCACAAAGAGAAATACGGAGAACACCGAACGTGAAGCCGATTCTATTGAGCAGAAGGGCCACAAGGTGATTCTTGCCGGCTTCGGCAGGCTGGGACTGGATCTGGGTCGTTTTCTTCTATCCTCAGGTATCCGGCCTGTTATCATAGACCACGATTCTGACAATGTAGATCTTCTGAGAAAGTTCGGGTTTCAGGTCTATTACGGTGATATTACCCGCCTTGACCTTCTGGAGGCAGCGGGGGCCGGTGAAGCGGAACTTCTGATCATCACCATAGACAATACAGCCAAGACCCTGAAACTGATAGAGCTGGCAGGGAAGCACTACCCCCATCTTAAAATATCCGTTAACGCCGCGGACAGATCGTCCACATACGATCTGATGGATGCTGGTGTAGAGCATATTCGCAGGGAGACCTTCGGGACCGCTCTTGAGATGGGTCAGGACGCCCTGAACTGTCTGAGCATGGATCCCTATGAAGCCTTCCGCCTGGTACGGCTGTTCCGCAAAAGGGATGAAGAGAGCCTGCCTGAACTCTATAAGATGCACCGCAAGGATGAGGAAGCCTACAGAAGCCTCTACCAGAGGCATATGTCAGACATGGAAGAGCTGATGATGCTGGACAGGGAGACGGATACGGAAGAACTGGACAAAGCCTGGACGGTAGCCAATCCCGAATCATAAAGAGCTTTTCATATGAGTAGTAATAACGATTCCAGTCCTGATAAAACAAGATCGCTATGAGGAGAAGAGAATGATACAGAAAAAAATCATGATTACAGGTTCAACAGACGGTATAGGACTGGCAACAGCCAGAATGATGGTAAAGGGGGGACACCATGTGCTGATTCACGGACGCGATCCCGTAAAGCTTAGAAAAGCTGAACGAGAGCTGACAGACCTGACAGCAGATGCAAAAGTCGAATGTTATAAAGCCGATCTTTCCCTTATGTCCGAGGTAGAAGCCCTGGCAGAGGCTGTCGCCTCACGGCACAGCAGCCTGGATGCCCTTATCAACAACGCCGGTGTTTTCAATATGCCTGTTTCTGCAAGAATAACATCAGAAAATCTGGATGCCCGTTTTGCGGTCAATACCATAGCGCCTTATCTCCTGACCAGACGTCTTCTTTCCCTTCTGGGCAGAAACGCCCGTGTTGTGAATCTTTCCTCAGCGGCACAGGCGGGATTGAACCCTGAGTCCCTGAGTACTCCCAGCGTTCTGGATGACGGGAATGTCTACGCCCAGAGTAAACTGGCCCTGACGGCCTGGTCCCGCAGCATGGCCCTCTCCCTGAAAGAGGATGAGCCTGTTATTGTCACTGTCAATCCAGGATCATTGCTGGGCAGCAAGATGGTGAAAGAGGCCTACGGCATTGCCGGTGGAGACATCAATATAGGAGCCGACATTCTGAGCCGGGCGGCTCTTTCTGAAGAGTTTGCCGATGCTAATGGTATGTATTTTGATAACGACAGAGGGATTTTCGCCTCTCCCCATCCCGACGCGCTCGTTTCCGGATTCGGTGAAGCAATAGTGGATACCCTTGAGAGGATCCTGGCCTGACTCCGGTGATATTCATCAGAGAAGTTCCAAGTTTATATGGTATATTTCATGTTCCTATAGCACTTATTATTATGTATTTACATATTAACCATTACTTACTATATTGAATGCAAAACCAATTTTAATGGTATCAGCTTAAGAGAGCCGGTATCTGACAGAATACAAAGCATAAGGAAGGTTATTACAATGGATGCAGTTACAATGATTAAAGAGCGCAGAAGTGTGCGTAAATTCAAGGATGAAAAAGTGGACAGAGGGTTGATGAAAAAAATCATCGATACAGCACGCTGGGCCCCCTCATGGGGAAATTTTCAGGTCGCCAGATATACACTGGTGGATGATGAAGCCTTGATTAAGCGCCTCGGCACCGAAGGAGTTAACGACTTTGTCTATAACGTCAACACACTCAAGAATGCAAAAGGCGTAGCCGTACTCAGTTTTGTAAAGGGAAAGAGCGGAAAGCTGGAAGGTGATGATTATGCGACTTCCAAGGCCAGTGTATGGGAAGTATTCGATGCCGGCATTGCCTGCCAGACCTTCTGCCTGGCGGCCCACGAAAAGGGAATCGGTACCACTATCATGGGTGTTATCAACGACAAGGAGATCTCCGAAATCGTAGGTCTGCCTGAAGAAGAAACAGTAGCGGCTCTGATCGTTTATGGAAGCCCTGATGAAACACCTGCCGCCACACCCCGTAAGGCCGTTGACGAAGTTCTCCGTTTCGCCGGAGAGTAATCATTTTCCCGAGAAAAGAGGTATATGATGGCTGATAAGATGAATGCAGTAATGATAAAGGCCGGAAGCGCCGCAGAAGAGGATGGGGCATTCTACATACGGGAACAGCCGCTTCCCGAAACCGGAGCGATGGATTTACGGGTCCGTGTTGAGGCCCTGGGAATGAACCCGGTTGATACCAAGATCCGTCAACGGTCCAAGGCAGACAGGATACTGGGCTGGGACGTATGCGGTGTCGTGGAGGAGACCGGATCTGATGTCCAGTCTTTCAAGCCGGGGGACAGAGTCTTCTATGCCGGAGAACTCACGCGCCCGGGATGCAACAGCGAATACCATCTTGTGGATGCAAGGATCGCCGCAAAGGCTCCTGAGTCTCTTGACTCCGGTGATGCGGCAGCCATGCCCCTGACCTCCATAACAGCCTGGGAGGGGCTTTTTGAAAGACTGGGATTTACTCCCGAATCCGGCATCAACAAAGGCAGATCCCTGCTTGTCATTGGCGGTGCCGGGGGAGTCGGTTCTGCGGCCATACAGCTGGCCCGCTGGGCAGGCCTCAGGGTCTATGCCACAGCCAGCAGAGAGGAAACAGAAAAGTGGTGCAGAGATCTCGGGGCCGATGTCATTCTGAATCACAGAAATGATCTTGCCGACGAACTGAAAGCCTCCGGAACGGAAACTGTGGATGCTATTTTCTGTACGACCCAGATGGAAAGGCACTGGCGGGCCATGGCCGACTGTATCCGTCCCCAGGGTGGAATCGTCCTTATCGATGATCCTGCAGAACCCGTAGACATCACCCTGCTCAAGGCAAAGAGCGCCGCCCTGCACTGGGAATTCATGTACACCCGATCCATGTTCAAAACCGATGATATGGACGAACAGGGTAAGCTTCTATCCAGAGTGGCCTCGCTCCTTGACGCCGGTGATATCAAAACGACAAGAAAGATGACCCTGCATGGACTGAGCCCGGAAAATATCCGTGACATGCATATAAGGCAGGAAAGCGGTACAATGATCGGCAAGCAGGTACTTGCACTCTAATCAAACAGTTGTTATTCATAGACAAAGGGCTGTCCCATCATGAGGTGACCCCTTAAAGCTGGACAGCTACTTAGTTATTTTAAGGACTGAATTCTGTATTGTACAGGACTCAGTCCTTTTAATTTCTCTCTTATCCTTTTGTAATTGTAATAGTAGATATAACTTTCAATAGCTTGCTTCAGTTGCTCATAGCTCCGAAACTCTTTTTCATGACCATAGAACATTTCATTCTTCAGTATTCCAAAAAAGCTTTCCATCGGAGAGTTATCAAGACAATTACCTTTTCTAGACATACTTTGAATGATACCTCTATCTTTAATAGCCTTCTGGTAATATCTCATCTGATACTGCCAGCCTTGATCCGAATGCAATAAGGCTCCTGAACCGTTAGGAATTATAGAAAAGGCCTTTGAGAGCATATCGCTGATTTGTGAATAGACAGGATGTTTGCTAATGCTATAGCTAATGATTTCTCCATTAAATAAGTCCTGAATTGGTGAGAGATAAACTTTACCCGATGCAATAGAAAACTGGGTTACGTCAGTTGTAAGTTTACGATACGGTCTATTCGCTATGAAATTCCTGTTTAATATATTCGGAGCAATTTTACCTACCTGTCCTGTGTATGACCGATATTTCCTTCTTTTCACCTTGCCATGAATCCCGAGTTCATTCATAAGCCGTAAAACAGTTTTATGATTCAGAATAATCCCCTGATTTCTGAGTTCCAGAGTGATTCTTCGATAGCCATATCTTCCTTTGTGTGAATGATATATTGTCTTAATATTCTCTTTATCTTGGAAATGCTTTGACTCTTTCGAAATCGCATTTCGAGTATAGTAGTAGCTGCTCCGTGCAATATTGGCGAATTCTAATAGATTTTCAAGTCTGTATTTATGCCTCAGTTCATCAATAACCAGGATTATTTCTTTTCTTCGCGCTTTATCCTTTCCTGAACTAAGGCGTTGAGTTTTTTTAAGAATTCATTCTCCATTCTCAAGCGTTGATTCTCAGCGATCAGATCCTCTTCCACCTGCTTCTCCAGTTTTGGTGGTCTTCCTCTCTGCTTTTGATTCATGGTTATTCTGCCTCTGCGTTCTTCGTACAAGGCTTCAGGGCCCTCTTCTAGATACTTTCATTCCCATCTTTGAATCATAGATCTCGTTAAGTCAAAGTGAGCTGCAGCTGAATAAGAAGATAAATGATTCTCTCTCATAAACTCTACAACATAAACTTTAAACCTTCCATGATAGGTTGTATAAGCAGATTTCATTAAACAGCTATATCCATGTTCTCTGGCCCTTGCTACATAGAGTTGTAGAGTCGTTAGGGATATTCCTATCTCTTTAGCTGAATCTTTTAACGAAATACCTTCTTCAAGTACACGTTTGACTGCATAAATTATTTCCTGTTCTGAAAATCTCATAAAAAACCCCTTCTGTTGGATTTGTGTCCAACAAAAGGGGTTCATATCATCATCGGGAACAGCCCTTTTATTCCCATAAATCACAACAGCGTGAACAGGAGACTCTTTCAGAGTCTAACTGTATCAAAGCTGATAAACATCCGTTCAGGACCAGATATAACTGAGAACCTCCTCCCTGAGCTTTACAAACTCCGGAAGAGATTTAATCTTGCGGCTGTCCATATCGACATACTCCGTACTGAAGGGTGTCTCTACCGTTTTCAGGAAGTGACCGGGCAACTCGGACATGACATAGACCGAAGTGGACAGATAGATGGCTTCTTCCACACTATGGGTAATCAGAATAACCGTTTTATGAGTATCCCGCCAGATCTTCAGCAGCTCCTCCTGCATATGCTCTCGGGTCAGAACATCCAGTGCCCCGAACGGCTCATCCATCAGAAGGATCTCGGGATCGTTGGCCAGGATACGGGCGATTGCCACTCTCTGCCTCATGCCCCCCGAAAGTTCATAACAGTGCATATGACCGAAATCCCCCAGCTTCACCCTATCCAGGTTCTTCCTGATAATATTGCGCCTCTTTATTTTATCAACGCCATTCAACTTCAGACCGAAAGCGACGTTCTGCTCTATATTGAGCCAGGGATAGAGGGCTGGTTTTTGAAAGACCACCCCCCTGTTTCTGCTGGGACCTTTCAGGGGACCTTCCCTATCACGGATCGTTCCCCTTGTCGGCGGCAGAAAGCCTCCTATCACATTGAGCAGAGTAGATT
This sequence comes from Oceanispirochaeta sp., assembly GCA_963556075.3. Classification (GTDB taxonomy): domain Bacteria; phylum Spirochaetota; class Spirochaetia; order DSM-2461; family DSM-2461; genus Oceanispirochaeta. Next base: position 4,161,051 of record CAUVYB020000002.1, read on the forward strand.
TACCGCATCCCGAAGGACCCACGATACTTATAAATTCCCCCCGGCCCACGGTCATGGAGACCTCTTTGACCGCCCTCAGGACGCCCTTTTTTGTATTGAAATCAACACAGATGTCATTCAGTTCAAGCAGCGTATCCAAGAGCCTATTTCTCCAGTGCCTGCTCAATATACTCGGGATGAAGAGCCTTCTTGAAAACTTCGACATCCGGAGCGGACTTGATGGTCTTCTGCTCCACCAGGAAATCGGCGGTGGCTTTGAGAACGGAGGCCAGATCGCCGATGCTTCCCTCTCTGCCCATATATCGGGATTCCAGCTGTTCTTCGCCTGTAACCAGCACAAGGCTGTTCATCTGACGCAGGGCCTCTTCCCTGGGAATATCGAACTGACGGCTTACCGCTTCGGCGGCCTTTTCCTTATCACTGTTATAAAGTTCCACGGCCTTGATCTCGGAAGCCAGATACTGCACCACCAGCTCGGGATAATCCTCGACAAAACCTTTTCTGGCCACAGTGATATCCCCGGTCAGATAACCGGCCTCTGACAGTTTCCGTGAATAGATCAGGACCTCACCGTCTGCTTCGATCATCTTGGCCAGGGTCGGCTCCCAGATAAAGCTTCCGTCGATATCGCCTCTGTGCCAGGCTGCCAGCGCATCGGGGGGCTGCATGTCAAAGATCTCAACCTCTTCGGGATTTACCCCTTCCAGCTCCATAGCCGCCAACAGATGATAGTGTGTGGTGGCGCCGTAGGGAACGGCGATTTTTTTGCCCACAAGATCCTTTACATCTTCAATCCCCGAGCCTTTCTTAACCACAAGACCTTCGTTGTCGCCGATAATGTCATGAATCCAGATCACATCGAAGGGAACGGAGTTGGCAATTCCCGCCGCTACGCCGCTGCTTCCTGAAAGTCCGATATCGATGCTTCCGGCCGCCAGGCCCGTATTCAGCTCCGAACCGGAATTGATCTGTACCCACTGTACGGGGATGCCGGTGGCTTCCTCAAGCCAGCCGAAATCCTTTGAGATGATCTGGCCGTTGGGAATGGCCTGATAACCGATAACAATCTTATCGGGCTTTCCGTCCGTCTCATTCTGACCCGCCGCGGATACAGCGATCACAGAGATACTGAACAATACCGCCAGGAAAAGCACAATTCTCTTATTCATCCTAATACTCCTAACATTCCTTTCCCTTCCAGGGAACTATAATTTTCTCCGCGACTCTGATGAGCCTGTCCAGTATTATACCGGTGATTCCCATCACTATAATACCCATAAACATGACGTCCCCTCTCAGGAACTTCCCCGCATCCAGAACCATCCATCCTATGCCCGAGGTGGCCGCAACAATTTCCGAAGAGACCAGTGTCGTATAGGTAAAACCGATACTGACTCTCATTCCTGTAAATATTCCGGGCAGGCAGGAGGGAAAGATGACATGATTGAATATCTGAAGCTTACTCGCTCCCAGGGACTGGGCTGTGTAGATTTTCTCCTGAGAAACCGAAGCTACCGCACTCATGGCACTGATGGACAGGGGGGGAAAGGCTGCCAGAAAGAGCAGAGTGATCTTGGATTCGTTACCGATCCCGAGCCAGATAACCAGTATGGTGTAGTAGGCCAGAGGCGGCAGGGGGCGGTAGAACTCCACAATGGGATCGAAGAAGGCCTTGACCTTCCAGTTGTAGCCCATCATCATCCCCAGGGGGATGGCGATAAGACAGGCGAACAGGAATCCCGTGATCACACGGAACAGGCTGTCCCCCAGATGCTGAACGAGGGTCCCCCCCCGGTATCCTGTCAGAGCGATCTCCAGAAAGGAGTCGTATACGCTGGCCGGCGAAGGGATAAAGTATTCGGGAAATATCTTCATCGCCGCAATGATATACCACAGGATAAGAATACCGATAACACATGATGCGGAAATGGACAGTTCGATTATTTTTCTTTTGGTGTAAGTATTCATTTGCTAACTATTATATAAAAATAGGACAACACAAACAAATCCGAAAAGAGATTTGTCCGTATTGTCCACTATATTTGATCAGAAAAGCTTCAGTTGACGCAGTTGCCGCTTGTCATTTTAGCGACCCGGTTACCGGCGATACCACCGAGAATCAGGAAGACAAGAAAGCCCCATCCTGACAGTGAAAAGTTGGCGATGGGGGTATAAAGAGCCCCGACATTACAACCGTTGGCCAGCCTGGTTCCGAATCCCATAAACAGTCCGCCCAGGGCGAAAAGAAGGATCTCCCTGGGCCTTACCTTGATCTCGGAGAAGAAGGTCAGCCTGAAGTCTCCGGCCAGAAGCAGGGCGATCAGGGTTCCCAGAACGATTCCGATATTCTGTACGGAAACGGGATTCACGAAGATGGAGGTCTCAAAGAAAGAGGCCGAGAAATGGGTGAACCCGGCCAGGGCTTCCGAAGAGATTCCGAAGAGCATCAGGAGCTTTCCGAACCAGTATCCGTATATGGTGGACGCTCCCCATCCGGCCCCGGTGATTCCCAGAAGCAGGATAAAGATCATACCGATCACAGCGGCTCCGGTTCTCATCTTCCAGGGTCTGACAAAAAGGATTTCATAGGTTCTGGAGCTGAATAGGGTGAAAGGGACATCGGCATCTCCCTCGATCACCTTGTCCTGTTCAATTTCGGAGCCCACGCCCGTGAACTTACCTGCAGCCTTCTGTCCATCTTCAAATCGCTTGGCGAAGTAGGCGAAAACAGAGGCCAGAAGGGCGGTCAGCAGAATCGCTCCCAGATAACCGCTCAGTCCGTCCCACATAAAAAGGTCGGGAAAGAACACGCCTCCCCCCAGCTGCTCTCCCGTAGGAGAAGAGATCCAGGAGTCTGTAACCCAGGAAGCGGTCTTTTGAAAGGGGAACCCCAGAAAGACGCCCAGACCGAAGAAGATCAGGGTGGTAAAGGCTCTGGGCAGCCCGGTCACCAGGTCGGTAAGGACACCGGAGGCACAGCACATGGAGAAGGTCATACCGAATCCGAAGAACAGTCCCCCTACAATCATTCCCAGATTGACGGGATTGATCCACAGCTTGAACGTGGTGGCATCCTTTCCGTAAAGCAGTCCTATGGAGACAGCGGCGGTTCCCAGGAACATCCACATAAGAACACGCATAAGCTTGGCCGATCCGGTTCTATAGGCCCGGTTCACACTTCCGGCGAATCCCATATAGCCCCTGGTCAGAGCGTAGCCCAGACCGATTCCGGCCAGGAGCCGGAAGTAGAGCATCTGGCTTCCCAGAAATGCGTTTCCGAAGATCAATATAATCAGGATGAGAACGAATCCAATTATATTTTCAATTTTGTTATTCATCTTAAATCCTTTTCTAGTCGAAGTTGTAATCCGTCAGGATCTTGTCTCTTCCGCTGATCTGGTCATGGTAGTACTCATGGAAGGAGACGCCCATGAAACCTCCGGAGATATTGTAAACTCTGGTAAATCCGAGGTTCTGCAGAGCCAGTACGGCGTTGTAGCTTCTCTGACCGCTTCGGCAGTGGAGGTATATATTTTTGTCTTTGGGAAACTCGTCCAGTCTGTCACGGAACTGGCTCAGGGGTATGTTCTTGGCGCCCTTGAGATGAGACAGTTCGTATTCGTCTTCTTCCCTTACATCGAAGATTTCTGCACCATGTTCCACAAGGTATCTTACCTCGTGAGTGTGAACCTGCTTGAATGCTCCGTCCAGAAGGTTGGTGGCCACATAACCTGCAAAGTTCACAACATCCTTGGCTGTTCCGAAGGGGGGGGCATAGCAGAGTTCAAGGTCCTTGAGGTCCCTGATGGTTCCGCCGAACTTGATCACCGTGGCGATAACATCGACTCTCTTGTCTACATTTCCCTTACCGATGGCCTGGGCGCCCAGGATTTTTCCGGTGGGAACTTCAAAGACCAGCTTGAAGTGCAGGTTTCTGGCTGAGGGCATCAGACCGACCTTGTCGCCGGGAATAATACGAACGCAGTCGAAATCGATGTTCAGATTGGAGTTTTTTATAAACTCTGCGGTCATACCAGTGGATGCGGCATTGAAATCGAAGACCTTCAGGATAGAAGAGCCGATATACCCTCTGTTATCGATGCTGCCTCCGTTGATATGGTCGGCCACTCCTCGCGCCTGCTTCTGTGCGGGTCCCGCCAGGGGCAATTTGAAGTAATCGTTGAACAGATAGCTGTAAACCTCGATAGCATCACCTACGGCGTAGATGTCTCTATCCACAGTCTTGTAGTTCTGATCGACCTTCATGGCACCGGTTTTTCCAATTTCCAGTCCGGCTTCCTTTGCAAGGTCGGTCTCGGGAGAAACCCCGATAGCCAGAACGACTACGTCGGCCTCGACCTTCTTGCCGGAGCCCAGAATGACGGCTTTTTCTTCAAAAGCACTGACCTTGTCATTCAGAATCAGGTTGACTCCCTGATCATACAACTCCTTGTGAAGGATCTGTACCATATCAGAGTCCAGAATTCTCAGAATCTGGGGCATGGCCTCGATCAGAGTAACGTCATAACCGGCCTCTTTCAGGTTTTCAACGGTTTCAATACCGATAAAACCTCCGCCGATAACTGAGATCTTCTTAACACCGTCGGCCTTGATGGCACTCTTGAGTTTGGTGATATCCACAACATTGCGGATAGTATATGTATTCGCCTTTTCAATCCCGGGAATGGGAGGAACGATGGGCTTTCCTCCAGGAGAGAGGATCAGTTTGTCGTAGGACTCCCTGTACTCTTCACCAGAATCCAGTTTTTTAACGACCACTTCTTTGGCCGCCCTGTCGATGGCGATCACTTCATTGTTGACCCTTACATCGATATTGTACTGAGACTTGAATTTCTCAGGACACATCATGACAAGATCATCGGCACTCTCAACAACATCGCTCAGGTGATAGGGAAGACTGCAGTTGGAAAAAGAGACATGAGGCCCCTTTTCAAACATGATGATCTGATCTTCCTCACTGAGTCTTCTTAATCTTGCCGCCGCTGAGGCGCCTCCGGCGACTCCGCCGACTACCAGCATTTTTCTGGACATTCGTTTTCCCTCCAAACCCGAATAGGTAATTTTTTATGTATATATTATTATCTATATCAATTTATACTAGTTTCTGAAAACGCCGAAATCAAGGGCGAATTCATGAAATCAGAAAAATTGTTGCCATGGCACCCAAATTTGTTGCCATAGCAGGTATTATACGTTAAATTCATTTTAAAGCAAGATTTATCGATATTAATTCTTCTTTTTATCAAGGAAAGAGGCTTTCGTTCTTTGTTGACAACCCGCAAGGCCGAATGCTAGCTTCTAAATATATTATGACTTTAAAAGGAAATAAGTGAATGAAAATAAATAAGCTTTATTCTGTGTTTCTGATGCTTCTGGTACTGCTTCTGGCCGCCGCTTCCTGTTCCGTAACAGACTACTCTGAATCGGATACATTAATTGTAAGTGCCGAAGAGGCCGTGGAGAAGCTCGGGGAAGGGTATACTCTTGTAGATGCCCAGAAAAGAACCTCCTATGAAAAGAAGCATATCGAAGGAGCCGTAAATATCGAGCGCAAGGCTATAATGATAAAGACTCCCGTTCCCAACACACTGGCCCCCCCTGAAATCATAGCCGATGCGGCAGGCAGTGCGGGATTGAGTGAAACCACAGATATCGTGATCTACGATGATAACAAGAATATGGATGCGTCCCGTCTTATGTGGACCTTGAAAATCTACGGTCACAAGGGTGACATCGTCATTGTCTCCGGAGGAATCAAGACTCTTGAGGCCGAAGGTATGACCGTCACGACAGATATTCCTTCCGTTGCAAAGACAAGCTATAAGACTTCTGCTCTGGATAGCTCCATGCTGGCCACCAAGGAAGAGATCCTATCCATGATCGACGATCCGGCAGAGAACTTCGTTCTTATAGACGTCAGAACTGATGAAGAGTACAACGCCGGCAACATTCCCGGTTCCGTCCATATAAACCACGAGAAGAATATGTTTATAAACAAGGATAAAGGAACGACTTTCCGTCCTGTCTCCCATAACAGAATCCTCTACAAAGAGATGGGCATCACTCCCGAATGCGAGATCGTGATGTACTGCAAGAGTTCGGTCAGAGCTGCCAATACCTATGCGGCACTCTACAACGCGGGATATCGCAATCTGAAGGTCTATGATGGTGCCTGGCTGGAGTGGAGCAAAGAGAAGCTTCCCGTTTTCAAGCCCGAAGTCAAAATCAAGGCCACCGCCGCTTCCGAGGACAACTCTTAAATAGATCAGACTCAAATCAGTAAGGGGACTGTCTTCGGGCAGTCCTTTTTTTTCCGGAAGCTCCCCGGGATATAAACTGTGATAACTTAAAAAGAACGGATTATTCGACTTGCCCAACCGTTATTTTCAGGCATACATAAAGATTTTTATGATATGAATTCAACTTTTAATCGCTGGATTCGATAGCCGGATGATCTATGGAATATGTCTTTCAATAAATTATAATTCTCTAATTTTTTACATATAAATGACTTATTGTTTACTGATACAACAGAATCCATTTCTTTACCTGAAAAAACTTTACTTCTCGACAATCAGCCCCTTACAATTGATATATAGCAACAGCCCCGCAAACGGGAGAAGCAGGATTCTGAAGCCTTTGGATTCCCGATAAAGAATATTTTGAATGGAAAGAAATGAAAACATAAAAATGCAGAAAAGGCTGTCATCCATAATGGCCCTGACCGGATTGATCGCAGTAACAATCAGTTTTATCAGAGATATCACATTTCAGAGAATATCATTCATTGAAACCCTGCACGATCCTTCCGTCTCTGTGGATTTTCTCTTTTCACTCATTATTCTCATTACAAGAAAACTTGAAAGCCGGTTTATTCAGCATTTTCAGATCATGATCCTACTGATCCATGCCGCCTTCACCCTGATGAAGAGTTTTGAATCCATTTATGGTATGGGATTTATTTTTCTGACGATTATGCTGGCCCACCGTTATGGATTCCTTACAAAGCATGCAAAAATCAAGTTTGCTTTTATTTCACTTTTTACTCTCTTTTTTCTGGAATTTTCTGTCTATCGATCCGGAGACGACAGGATGAACTCAAGTATCAATATTCTGGTTCATCTTGTATTCTTTCTGGCTATACTCTATCTCATCTTTATGGAAGACAGGAACTGGATGCTGAAAATCGAGAGACTCTTTCAGGTCAGGATGACGTCCATGGAAGAGGAAAAGGTAAAGCTCATTGATCAAGTAGCGAACAAGGAGATCGAACTGCATCTCATGGAAGACATAATTGAAGATCTGGAACGGCAGATAGAAGACTCTCCAAAGGCTCTGGATTTTATTGAATACAGGATTACACGACGGGAACAGGATCTGATCCGGGAGTTCTGTACCAATCCCCATTTAACGACCAAGGAGTTGGCCTTCAATCTGAATATGAGTGCGGGAACGGTGAAGCAGCATTTTACCAGTATCTTCAGAAAGCTAAAGATCAGAAATCGTCCCGAGCTTCTGGACAAATGCAAAGGGAACTTTAAATAATTCTATGCACTGAGTCAGGAGGGGTGGGCACATAAAAGAGAAAAAGCCGCCCGGAGGCAGCTTTTCTCAGGCTTATTAAACGTGATCAGCCCCTGGAGACTTCCTTGAGGGAGCTTACAAGACCCGAAAGGTCCTGAATATCACTGGGAATGATGATCTTGGTGGCCTGACCATCGGCAACCTGAGCCAGGGCTTCCAGGCTTTTCAGGCGGATAACAGACTCATCCGCTCCGGCGGCCTTGATCATTGTCAGCCCCTTGGCGGTGGCCTGCTGAACCTTGAGAATGGCTTCCGCCTCCCCTTCTGCTTCACGGATGGCCGCTTCTCTCGTCGCTTCGGCCCTCAGGATGGCCGCCTGTTTTTCTGCTTCCGCGTTCAGGATAGCCGCTTCCTTATTTCCCTCTGCAACAAGAACAGCGGACTTTTTCTCACCCTCGGCACGGAGAATGGATTCCCGTCGTTCACGCTCGGCTCTCATCTGCTTTTCCATGGCGTCCTGGATATCGGGGGGAGGCAGAATATTCTTGACCTCTACCCGGTTCACCTTGATCCCCCAGGGATCGGTGGCCTCATCAAGAATGCTTCTCATACGTGTATTGATGATATCTCTGGAAGTCAGAGTCTCATCCAGCTCCAGTTCACCGATGATATTTCTCAGAGTGGTGGCCGTCAAATTCTCAATGGCAGAGATGGGCCTGTCCACACCATAGGTGAAAAGTTTGGCATCTGTGATCTGATAGTAGACGACCGTATCGATCTGCATGGTAACGTTATCCTTGGTGATAACCGGCTGGGGATCGAAATCGATGACGTTCTCTTTCATGGACACCTTGTTGGCGACTTTGTCCACCAGGGGAATCTTCACATGTAAACCGACTTCCCAGGTACTCTGATAGGCTCCCAGGCGCTCCAGTACGAAAGCATGGGCCTGAGGCACGATTCTGATGTTCTTGATCAGAAGGATCAGAAGAAACAGCAGAAGGGCGATCAAAAGCCAGGATGAAAACATAAAATTACTCCTTATCCGGGGATGCTACAATCAACGTGACCCCCTCAATTTTCAGAATCCGAACCTCCTGATCCTGTTCAAATATCCTGTCGGCAGAATCAGGCCGGGCCGTCCATATCTGACCACCCACCTTGACCTGCCCGGGTTCATCCCGTTTGACCTGTTTCAGAACGATCCCTTTCATACCCACAAGACGGTCCGCATTTGTCCGTTCACGTCCCAGTTTCAGTTTTTTAACGGCAAAAGGGCGTGTGAACACCAGCATCACGATGGACAGGACAAGAAAGACGATGATCTGGAGGGTCACAGAAGGAATAAAGAAGGCCAGGATCATGCAGACAAGACCGGCGATAGCCAGCCATACGGTAGTGAGTCCCAGGGTCAGCCCCTCTACTACGGTCATGAGAATGGCTATGGCAAGCCAGAACCACGGCATATTATTAACGATAACAAGAGGCAATATCGGTTTCATACTCTATATCATATCCGAAAGAGAGGGATTATCCAATTAATTTTGATCCCTTTTTTACTTTTGTCCAGAGGATGCCAATCCCGACAGAGCATAGATCCGTCCCGGCTTCAAATCCTTCAGCTCATTCATAGTCTCCAGGGACTCGGTCAATCCCGGAAACTTCACCATCCCTCCGGTCATTCTGCTCAGATAATCCCTGGCAGAGGGAGGCTGATCCTGAATATAAAGAGGATGATAATCCTCCAGATCCGCCAGTAAGGCGGCTGAGCCTATTGCCTCCTGCAGGGTGCCCGCCTGATCGGCCAATCCTATTTCCACAGCCTCCTGACCACTCCAGATTCTCCCTTCGGCATAGGGTCGGAGTTTTTCACCGGCCATGTTCCTGCTCCGGGAAACAAGGGTGAGAAACTGCCTGTAGGTTTGATCCACTCCGGCCTGATAGACCTGTCTAGACCTTTCTTTCAGAGGCTGATCAAGGCGATCCTGACCGGACATCCAGGTGGTGCCCACCCCATCGGAGTGGAGTTTCAGAGTCTCAGAGGAAAAGTCCGTAAAGTTGGGAATCAGGGAAAAAACACCGATACTGCCTGTTATACTGCCGGAATCACACCAGATTTCATCCCCCGCCGTGGCTATCCAGTACCCTCCCGAAGCCGTGACGCCGCCCATGGAGACGACGACTTTGACGCCGTTCTTTTTCAGCTCAACCAGTCTCCGTCTTATCATCTCCGAAGCAAAGGCGCTGCCTCCGCCCGTATCCAGGCGGAGAACCAGAGCTCTGACATTTTCCATGGAAGCGATCCAGTCCAGGTCGGCAATCATGGAGTCGGAGCCTATGCTCCAGGGCATGGACTGCCCCGTATGAATCTGACCGGTAGCAAAGAGAACCGCCACCGCCTTTTCTCCCTCGGGAGAAGCTTCCCGTCCCAAAAGAGAGGCATAGTCCTGCCAGTTGATATATGTCCCCTCTTCACTATGCCGGGAGACCTCCTGTTCCATCTCTTTTTCTGTTAATATCCCGTCTATCAGCCCCCCTTCGAGTGCGGCTTCCGCATCGCTCATCCCCTGCCGACTGAGCATATCAGGATAGGCATCGATCCAGTCTTTAATCTCCTGAGAGTCCATATTCCGATGGGAGGCCGCAGAGCGGCAATACTGATCCCAGAGATGTCCCAGCCATCTTCTGTTTTCATTCTTAAGGACATCGGACATGGATGAGGAGGTATAGGCCTCGCCGTAGGATTTGAACTCTCCCGCATGGATAAACTCCACATCCACATTCCAGTGTTCCAGAGCCTCCCCATAGTAGCGCCGATACAGGCTGAAGCCGGGCAGATGAATCATCCCCATGGGATCCAGGTAGGCCTTATCTGCAGCGGCCGCCAGATACCATGATGCCGTATTGTAATACTCTGACCACACATAGACCGTCTTCCCCTTCTCCCTAAGATGGATAATATCCTGTTCCAGTTCCTGCAGGACCGCCAGAGAGCCGTAATCAAGAGCGGAAAAGTTCATAACCACAGTCCCCACCCTCTGGTCATCGGCCGCCATCCTCAGGGTTCGGGAGAGTTTGAAAGCCGGTGTCTCGGCGGCCTGTTCCGTCACATCGCCGAGAAGCTGTGAAATATGATCTTCCGAAGGATTGCGCTCAGTAAGGATTCCCGCAGGATCCACATAAAGAACAGCCTTCTCCGGAACATTCACGGGACGGGGGATGACACTGATCCCCAGGACGATCAGGATGCCCCAGAACAGAAGGTTCAGGATCAGTATTCGTGTGATATTAAAAAAAGAGAGAATGGAAGAGAAGAGGCTCTTCTCTCTGCGGCGGCGTCTCATGGGCATCTCCGGAGTAAGAACTTGCTTCTCCATAATATACCGGAAAGCCAAACATAAACAAAGAGTCTTCCTGCACGAAGCCGGAGAAGAAGTATGAAGGGAAGCAGATGGTGTGTGAAAACAAGAGTCTGATCGGCCGCATGGATGTCATAATTGATGATCTATTAGATTTCGAGAAGGAGAATCCAGGGATCTTTTTCCATTCAGATTGCCGGGGAGAAAGGTCATATAACAAAAGACGGTCTGCACAAGTTTCTGAACTGAATTTTTTCCTTTGCTTTACAGTCTGTTTATGAATCCTCTTTAAAAAAATAAGTTAACGTTTTTTTAAAAACTGTTTGAGAGAAAGAAGCTGCTCTTCATTTCCCATGGCCATCAGTTCATCCCCCGCTTCCAGAGTTATGCTGGCGATGGTGCTGCGATCCGAGCGGTTTGTTCTCATATGGCCGGCACTGTCCATGATCCCGATGATAACCGCACCGGTATGCTGACCTATATTGCTCTGTCTCAGGGTCCCACCCACAAGAGCAGCCTCCTCCTCCAGCCGGCAGGATTCAATATGGACTTCGTCGTTGCTGCCTGTGGATATCAGATCGAGAAAGCGGCTGACCGAAGGACGTATGCTGACGGTGGCCAGGCGCTTACCGGCTATGACTTTGGGAGTGATCACCCTGTCGGCACCGGCCTTCTCCAGCTTCTGCACGGTCCTTTCGCTACTGGCGCGGGAGACAATCTGAAGAGCCGGATTCATCTGTCTGGCCGTAAGGACGGTAAAAACATTCTGGGGATCTTCAGGAAGACAGGAGATGACGCCCCGGGCTTTCTCTATGCCCGCCCGCTGCAGAACCTCCTCCTCCGCGGCATCCCCTTCAATCAGGGTATAAGAAGGGTAACGTTCCCTGTCAGGTTCGTTGAAGTTCAAGTCCACCACAACAAAGGGCACCTTTGAACGGCTGAGTTCCTCTGCCGTTTCCTTTCCGACTTCTCCAAAACCGCAAATGATAAAGTGGTCCTTGACCTGCTGTAAAAAACGTTTCATACGTCTATCCCTCATGGTATGGATAAGGTGACCTTCAAAAAAGAAGGACATAAGTGTGGTAATCAGATAACCGACGATCAGAAGGCTGATCAGGATCAGGCCTATGGTAAAGTAGCGTCCCGCCTTCGAGAGAGGATGGACCTCGGCAAATCCCACTGTGGAGAAGGTCACGAATGTCATATAGAGGCTGTCGCTGAAATCCCAGCCTTCCAGCAGCATAAAGCCCGTCACTCCCGAAAGTATGAGGATAACGATTAATATCAGTGCCAGCAGAAAGCGGGCATAGGGACTCATATGATAAACCTCAAAGCATCACCTGCAAATTCTCTATTCTTTTTTCCATTCTCTCATCCGAAACCTTTTCTCTGGTTTTCATCTCCTGGGCGAAAAGAAAGATCTTGTACTCCTGGAAGTACCACCACAGGGCATCCACCTCCTCCTGCCGTTCAGGACTGATCCACTCGGGCAGGCTGTTCAGAATCTTCCGATACCTGTTCCAGTAACGCAGATAGCGGGACTCCCGCTCTTTGTCCCGTCCCGGATCAAGAATTCCCTTTTCCGAACGCAGACGGATAAGCTTCATAAAACGCAGCAGCTCTACCAGCCTCTCCGAAGGATAGCGACTGATAAAGTCGGGGGGAACGAGCTCTTCCAGATCCTCCCGACGGGATGCTATAAACCCCTTGGCGCCTCCCCTCTTCTCGGCCTGAGAAAGGAACATCCTGGTCTCCTTGAAGGCATCCATGATTTTTCCGCCCGATGAGTATAGCTCTTCCGCCAGTGTGAAAAGCCGGGAGGCCAAAAGGCTTCTCAACTCCAGGAACGCCTCTTCGGTACGAACATTGCGGTCGGCAGCCTCCAGAAAGATCCGGTTCCATATCTGTTTCTCCACCTCCCTGAGACCTCCGAAGTAGGCGGCGCCGTCCCTGTAGGGATAATCTCCGGAGAGTTCCTGTTTGAAATACCTCAGTTCCTTTGCAAAGCTGAGACGGAGGAGCAGAGCGACACCCTTATGATGAATATCGGCGGCTTCTTCCTTATTCTCCAGCAGTACCAGAGCGGCTTCGTCACCGCAGTCCCTAAACGCGGGATAGAGCTTATAGACGACGCCCCCCTTACCCCGCCTTGTAATCTCCTCAGGCAGCTTTTTAGGATCCCAGGAACGGATGCCTGTTCGTTCCCACTCACGCCGGCAGGCTGTCAGGACTTTTTTATCCACTTCAGTATCAAATCTTTTATACAGAAGTTCTGTATCCCTGGCCGTTTCGATCACCCTGCCGCGCTCATCGGTTACAGCGATGCGAATCTTAAGATGCTCGGGCAGAGACTCTTCATCCCAATCGCCAAGAGCTACGTTGATACCCCACTCGTTGTAGAGGAACTCACTCAGAGCCCGGGTCAGGCGCATCTCGTCTTTTACCTCCATCTTCTTTACAATCTCGTCCACTGTGGCGTTGATAGGGACAAGCTGCTTGCGGGTCTTTTTGGGGAGGCTTTTGATCAGAGCGGTGATCCTCTCCCTGTGAAGTCCGGGGATGGCCCAGTCCAGAGAGGCGGCCTTCATGGAGGAGGCCTCGGCGGCGGGAACCTGAAGAGTCACCCCGTCCTCCTCCTTTCCCGGTTCAAAGCTGTACTCCACCGACACATCCACATTACCGATACTCAGGGAATCGGGGAACTGCTCCAGAACACTCTCGTCGGCCTGCCCTTTAAGAAGATCGTCTTCGCTGATCAGAAGGTAGTTATCCCCCTTGTCCCTTATCAGTTTCTCCAGGAGCCCGAGATCGTAGACCGAATCCCCCAGTCTCTCCTTATAGATCAGAAACAGCTCCTCATCTGTGACCAGAAGGTTGCGGCGGCGAATCTTGTTCTCCATATCCACAATGGAATCGATAAGCTCCCGGTTCTTCGCCAGAAAGGGATAGGAGGACGTATCCCGGATCATCCCCTCCAGAAAGGCTCCTTTAATCAGCAGGTCGGTGGCCTCTCCCGGACTGACGGGACCGTAGGGAACTGTGCCCTCGGAGATGATAAATCCGAAGAGCCTCTTCTGCTCCTGCACCATCACAGCCCCCTTATCCTGCACCCACAGGGGGCTGTGATAGGAGCTGGTCATCAGATGGGCGCCCAGATCCGTCAGCCAGCCGGACTCGATATTGGCAGCCATCCGACCGAAGAGACGGGAGGTCTTGACGATCTCAGCGCAGACGATCCACTCCCCGGCACGTTTACCGTTGAAAAGACCGGAGCCGGGAAAGAGCATCAGCTCCCTGTTGCGAGTGGCCCGGTAGAAAACTTTCTCCTTTTTCAGAGCGATATGGGAGAGGAATCCTGCCAGGATGGAGCGGTGTACGGCGGGATAGAAGTTCTCCTCATTCCCCTGATAGGGCTTCACCCTGTAGCCCTTCTCCTCCAGAAGGAGCTTGAGCTGGCGGTAAATATCCTGCCACTCCCGCATGCGGCGGAAAGACATATAGTTCTCCTTGCAGAACTTCCTCAGGGTTGAGGCCTTCTTAACGTCCCCGACAGCCTCGAAGGCCCGCCAGATATTCAGACGGGAGAGGAAGTCCGAGGCCTCGTGGCGGAAACGGGCGTGGGCCTGATCAGCGCTGCCCGCCTTCTCCTGGGGCCTCTCCTGAGGATCATGGACATTCAGGGAGGAGGCGATGATCAGAACATCTTCCAGACAGTGCTCTCTGGAGGCCTGAAGAATCATCCTGGCCAGACGGGGGTCCAGAGGAAGGGAGGCCATGGTTCTTCCGATATGAGTGAGTACATACTTGCGTTTTTTTCCATTCCCCTCTGATTTAACAGCGCCCAGTTCCAGAAGAGTTTTAAAACCATCCGAAATTCCCTGGCTGGAGGGAGGGTCGATAAAAGGGAACTCACCCGGGTCGCCGAGACGCAGGGAGAGCATCCTCAGGATAACCTCGGCCAGGTTGGTTCTCAGGATTTCAGCGGGAGTGAACTGCTGCCGGCTCTCGTAATCCTCCTCCCCGTAGAGACGGATACAGATCCCGTTCTCCACTCGGCCGCACCGTCCCTTTCTCTGGTCTGCCGAAGAGCGGGAGACAGGAACCACAGGGAGGGCGAATGTTCCTGTGGAGGGATAATACTGGGCCAGACGGGCCAGCCCGGTATCCACCACATACTTGATTCCCGGGATCGTCAGGGAGGTCTCTGCCACGTTGGTGGAAACTATGATCTTACGGCTTCCCGATGATGCAAAAACTCTTTTCTGATCGGAAGAGGAAAGACGGGCATAAAGGGGCAGTATTAAAGCATGGGGTTGTCGGCCTCCCAGGATCTCACAACATTCACGGATGTCCTGCTCTGTGGGCATAAAGATAAGGATATCTCCCCGGGAGTCTTTCCTGACCAGCTGGTCCACCGCCCGGGATGCCCGTTCGGCCAGGGAGCCTTCGTCCTCCCCCTCCTCCTCGTAGCGGAGCTCCACCGGATAGGTGCGGCCGGAAACCTCGATCACAGGAGCGTTGCCGAACGCCTCGGAAAACTTCTTCGTATCGATGGTGGCGGAGGTGATGATCAGCTTCAGATCCTTACGTTTTTTAAGCAGCTGGCGGAGGATTCCCAGAATAAAGTCGATATTCAGGCTCCGCTCGTGGGCTTCGTCGATGATCAGGGTGTCGTACTCGTTAAGCCAGGAGTCAGACTGGGTCTCGGCCAGAAGCATACCATCGGTCATGATCTTGATCGTCCCCGCAGGGCTGTCCTTGTCCTGAAAACGGATCTTATACCCCACGCTCTGACCGGGCTTTTCCCCCAGCTCTTCGGCGATTCGCTCGGCCACCGACAGGGCGGCGATTCTACGAGGCTGAGTACAGCCTATCTTCCCCTCAATACCCCGGCCCGCGGCCATACAGAATTTGGGAATCTGTGTCGTCTTTCCGCTCCCCGTCTCTCCGGCCAGGACCACCACCTGGTTCTCCCGGATGGTCTTGATAATCTCATCCTTACGGGCGGTAATGGGCAGATCATAATTCCAGTTATACCTGGGCTTGCGCAGCAGACGGCGCTGCTTCTCTTCGCCTGATCGGCGGATGCGCAGGGCAAGCTCTTTCATATCACTTGAATCTTCAGAGAGAGATTCGGTCTTGCCGCCCTTACGGATCAGGCGGTCAAGATCCCGTTTCAGAAGGTGGTAATCGCAGTTGCGGACCTCGTTCAGATCCGTATGGACCTGCTTCCAGGGGCCGGGAAGCTTGCTGTAGTTGATGCTGTTATTATTACGGGGCCGGCGGCCCCGGCTTTTACTTTTCTGCATAGGGCTATAGTAGTATCAATGGAGAATACGGACAAGGGACGTCCCCCTCTTTCACGCCCTCGAAAGCTTTCATAATTCGACTTGATAAATACTTAATTTTTGTATAGCATAACAAACTATGAGGAAGATCATTCATGTGGATATGGATGCCTTTTATGCCTCCGTGGAAATCAGGGACAACCCAGAGCTGAAGGGTAAACCCGTGGTCGTAGGCGGGCCTCCCCACAGCCGGGGCGTCGTCTCCACCTGCTCCTACGAGGCCAGAGCCTACGGCATCCACTCGGCTATGCCATCCATCCAGGCCTATAAACTCTGCCCCCATGCGGTCTTCGTCTCCCATCACGATTTCTCCAGATACAAGGAGGCCTCCGCCATCATCCGCTCGGTTTTCTATGAGTACACCGACCTGGTGGAGCCCCTGAGCCTGGACGAAGCCTATCTGGATGTGACCGAGAATAAAAAGGGCAATCCTTCGGCCACCCGCATCGCCGAAGAGATCAAACGCAAGATACTGGAAAGAACCCGCCTGACCGCCTCAGCAGGAGTCTCCTATAATAAATTTATCGCCAAAATAGCCTCGGACATCGACAAGCCCGACGGACTGACGGTTATCCTCCCCCAGGAGGCTCCCTCCTTTCTGGAAGCCCTGCCGGTCAGAAAGTTCTGGGGCATAGGAAAGGTGTCGGCCGCCCGTCTGCACGAGAGGGGAATCGAAACAGGAGCCGACCTGAAGGCTCTGGAGATGCATGAGCTTTTGGATCTTTTCGGTAAATCCGGTCCCTATTACTATCACGCAGTCAGAGGAATAGACGAGCGCCCGGTGGAACCGAAGCGGACCCGGAAATCCCTGGGCCGTGAGAATACCTTCCGCCAGGATTTAACCGGTCCCGATGAGATTATGGAAGAGCTCTCCGAGATTGCCGCCAGAATTGAAGAGGACTGCCGGCGGCTCAAGCTCCTGGGACGTCAGCTGACACTTAAGGTGAAGTATCACGACTTCCGTCTGTGCACCCGCACCGCTCCCAGCCCCATGTCTCTGAACAAAGCTTCGGATATCCTGTCCCTTGTTCCGGATCTTCTGAAAAAAACGGAAGCCGGGAAGATTCCCGTTCGTCTTCTGGGCCTCTCTCTGGGCAGACTGGAGGGTGAAATCTACCGTAAGCCCACCCCCCAGATGGAGCTTGATTTTTTTACCGCCGAAAGCGGCTCTTCCGGGGATTCCCATACTGGAAATAAACAATAGAAAACGGCTATACTCGGCCACATGATACTCTATATTTTCGGACAGGGTGCCGTAGCGGTATTTGCGATAACCGGCGTACTTGGCGCGGTGCGTAAAGACAGGGACCTACTGGGCCTGACGGTACTCGGCGTTATCACGGCCCTGGGAGGCGGAACCCTCAGGGATACGATACTGGATGTCCCCATTTTCTGGGTCCTGGATATCAACTATATCTATGTATCCTGCGCCGCTTCAATCCTTATTTTTTTTCTTTTGAAAATATCCCGGATCAACGAGAACAGATACAAACTGCTTCTCTACCTTGATGCCCTGGGAGTGGCCTACTTCTGCATCCAGGCCTTTGATAAGGCTTCGGGACTGGGACACGGGTTTATGGTGGCCCTTGTCATGGCCATGCTTACGGGAATGGGAGGCGGCGTGATGCGGGATGTTCTGACCGGACGCCCCAACCTTCTGATCACCACCGAACTCTATGCCTCCCCCGCCCTTCTGGGGACCTGTCTGTACGGCATTCTCCGCCGGTTTTTCCCTCAGGGGCATCTTCCGGAGTTTACAGGTATAATTTTCATCCTGATCTTCCGCTCTCTGGCCATATATTTCAATCTCCATATGCCGCCCTGGCTGGTCAATAAAAGGGAGCGCTCATGAACCAGATCTATCTGGCCTCCGCCTCCCCCAGGAGAAAACAGCTGGTCCGGCAGATGGGCCTTGAATGCATCGTCGTCAAGGTGGAGGCCGACGAGCCCATGGATCAGGATATTTCCGCCCATACCCTGGCGGAAAATCTGGCAGACAGAAAGATGAATGCCTGCCGGCTTCAGCATGCCGGACTCTTTGAAAAAGGATGGATACTGACGGCGGACACCCTGATTTCCCTGGACGACCATAAACTGGGCAAAGCGTCTGACAGGGAGGAAGCGGCAAAGATGCTCGAAAAGCTTCAGGGCCGCAGCCACCAGGTGATCACCGCCTTCAGCATCTATTCACCGATGACAAAAGAAAGCATAACAGAATCTGAATCCACGGATGTTATTTTTTCTCCCATGGACAGGCGTGAGATAGAGACCTATCTCGATACCGGAGAATGGGAGGGTGTGGCAGGTGCCTACCGCATACAGGAACAGGGCGGTAAGTATATATCTTCCATTAAGGGCTGTTTTTACAATGTCATGGGCTTGCCAATAAATCGTATCTATGGCATCTTAAGCAGGCTGAATTTTTCAGCATAATTTTCCGGCAGCCCCATGGGCCGCTGAGACCAAGAGAAGGACCGTTCAAATTAGACTCTGTCACAGGGGATAATGCAGGGACGGAAATAGGAGACTACATGGCTGTAGTAACAATGAAAAACCTGCTCGAATCAGGTGTACATTTCGGTCACCAGACCAAACGCTGGGATCCCAGAATGAAGAAGTTCATCTTCTCCCAGAGAAACGGGATTCACATCATCGACCTTCAGAAGACAATGGTCGCCATCCGCGAGGCTTACGATGTCATTCGTCAGAACGTACTCGACGGCAAGTCCGTACTCTTCGTAGGTACCAAGAAACAGGCTCAGGCCGCCATCGCCAAGGAAGCTGAACGCTGCGATATGTTCTACGTGAACAACCGCTGGCTCGGTGGTATGCTCACTAACTTCACCACCATCAAGAAGTCCCTCCACCAGCTCAAGAGAATTGAGAAGATGGAAGTAGACGGAACTTTCGACGCCCTCACCAAGAAAGAAGTTTCCAAGCTTATGAAAGAAAAGGGCAGACTGGAAAAGAACCTGGGTGGTATCAAGAACATGACCGAGCTTCCCGGTGTTGTCTTCATCATCGACACCAAGACCGAAGCCATCGCCGTTGCGGAAGCCAAGAGAATGGGCATTCCCATCGTTGCGGTTGTCGATACCAACTGCAACCCCGACGGCATCGATTACCCCATCCCCGGTAACGACGACGCCATCCGGGCCATCAGCCTCTTCACCTCCATCATCGCCAACGCCGTTGTCGAAGCCGACAACGAAATCGGCCTGGAAGTCATTGAGAGCCTGAACGACGAGGAAGCTCCCGCCGAGCAGACAGAAGCACCCGCTGAAGAAGCCGCTCCCGCAGCCGCCGATGACAGCGATGTTGTATATACCACCGAAGACTAGGAGATTACTATGGCAGTATCACCCGCTGACGTAAAGAAACTGAGAGACAAGACTCTGGCAGGAATGCTGGATTGTAAGAAGGCTCTGATCGAAGCCGACGGCGATTTCGCCGCCGCCGAGAAGATCCTGAAGGAAAAGGGACTGGCCAGCGCCGACAAGAGAAGCGGACGCTCCACCGAAGCCGGTGCCGTATTCACCGCCGTTGCCGGAAGCACCGCCTCCGCCATCGAGCTGAACTGTGAAACCGACTTCGTAGCCAAGAACAAGGTATTCGCCGAGAATGGTAAGAAGATTGCCGCTTTCGTAGCCGAGAACTCCGTAAGCGAAGTCAACAGCGATGTTGAAACCCTTGTTAAGGAAGCCATCTCCGTACTGAAGGAGAACATGGGCGTCAAGAGAATCAAGTCCATGGACGTTGCCGACAGCGACGCCGTCGTAGACTACCTCCACAACAACGGACAGATCGGTGTAATGGTAAAGCTGAGCTGTGACAGTGCCGAAACCGCCGGCAAGGACGAGGTCAAGACCCTGGGTCTGGACCTGGCTCTCCACGCGGCCGCTTTCAACCCCAGCTACCTGAACCGCGAGGCCGTGGATGCGTCCTACCTGAAAGAGCAGGAAGAGATCTTCATGGCCCAGGCAGCTAACATGGACAAGCCCGAGAAGGTTATCGCCGGCATCGTCAAGGGTAAGCTGAACAAGCACCTGGCCCAGATCTGTTTCGTAGATCAGGCCTTCGTAAAGAACGACAAGCTTTCCGTATCCCAGGCTGTGGCTGAAGTAGCCAAGGCCGTTGGCGGAAAAATTGAGCTCTCCGACTATCTCTACATGAGCGTAGGCGAAGAGGCGTAAATCTTTTCATTCCGACGCCCCCTGTGTTATCATAGGGGGTGTTTACATTTATAAGCGGTAAACCTGCCGCAGCCAGCTGAAGGAGAGACTATGGAAACGGTAAAGAAAGACGCAGAAGAGCGGATGAAGAAAACCCTTAAAGCCCTTAAGGACGAGTTTAACACAATCAGAACGGGAAGAGCCTCCGCCAGCCTTTTCGACAAGATCAATGTAGAATACTACGGGACCCCCACCCCCCTGAATCAGGTGGCGAACATCTCCATACCTGAAGCCAGGCTGATCGTCATCCAGCCCTTCGACAAGAACGCCCTGGGAGACATCGAAAAGGCCATCCAGACCTCCGAACTCTCTCTGAACCCCAACAACGATGGTAAGGTTATCCGTATCAACATTCCCCCTCTTACCGAAGAAAGACGTAAGGAACTGGTAAAACAGGCCAAAAATATCGGCGAACAGAGTCGCGTCTCCATCCGGAACATAAGACGGGACACCAATGATGCCATCAAGAAGGGCGAGTTTACCGAGGATGAGCAGAAAAAGGGAATGGATGAGATCCAGAAGCTGACTGACCAGTACATCAAAGACATCGGCTCCGTTATCGACGAAAAAGAAAAGGAAATAATGGAGATCTGATGGATTCTGCCGAAAGCAAACCCTCTCATATAGGAATCATTATGGACGGTAACGGCCGCTGGGCAAAAATGCGCGGTCAGATCCGTTCGGCAGGCCACAGGGAGGGTCTGAATGCAGCCAAGGCTGTCGTCAAGGCCGCCTCGGATATGGGGATAAAAAACCTTTCCCTCTATGTCTTTTCTACAGAAAACTGGAAACGGACGGAGGATGAAATCTCCTTCCTAATGGTGCTGATTAAAAGCTACCTCAAGAAAGAGTATCAGTTCTACAAGGACAACGGCATACGTGTTGTTCACAGCGGCGATCTGAAACGACTTCCTCCGGATATCCAGAAGGAGATCACTACGGTCAGCGAGCAGACAGCCTCATTTACAGGTCTGACCGTTAATCTTCTGATCAACTACGGCGGACAGGATGAAATCATCCGTGCCGCCAACAAGCACATTGCCTCCCATCCGGGAGAGCCTCTTGACAAGGCCCTGCTGGAGCAGAATATGGACTGCCCCTGTATGCCCCCTGTAGATCTTATGATAAGAACCGGCGGGGATACGCGAATCAGTAATTTCCTGATCTGGCAGATCGCCTATGCGGAGCTTTACTATTCTGACAAACTCTGGCCAGACTTCGGTCCCGAAGATCTGAAAGAGGCAATAGACAGTTTTATGGGCCGTGAAAGACGGTTCGGCGGAGTAAAATCATGACCAATACACAGAAACGCTTTCTATTATTTGCCGTGGCTCTGCCTCTGATCATTCTGATGATCCTGGTATCCTGGGGCCATCATCTTCTTGTGAATATCGCCGTATTGGCGATAACCCTCCTGGGGACCAATGAAATGGCTCATATGATGCGCCATGCGGACTTCAGGGTTCCCGTTAAGATCATAACCGCTGCTTCGGCTCTTATGCCTGTTATGACCTATCTTATCGTCCTGGGAGTCATTCCGGAGTCGGCATTCCTGATGTACATCCTTGCCGCAGTGCTTCTGGTTCTGACCATACCGATCTTTGCCATGGCCGATGTCAGTTTCAAAGGACTTCTGGAGGGCGCTGCAGGAAGCCTGCTCTGCCTCTTTTACCCCGGTTTTTTTCTGTCCTACATCATCAGACTGACCGGTTTCGAGTATGCAACCCATATCCTGGCCATCTTTGTTCTGACCGTCTATCTGAACGATTCGAACGCCTGGTTTGTGGGAGTGTTCTTCGGCAGGAATTCCAGAAGAAATATCTTTACCGTAAGCCCCAACAAGAGTCTTGTTGGCTTCGGCGGTGGAATTTTCGCCTCCCTTGTTGTAACCATCAGCAGCCGGTTTCTTTTTCCTCATATAATACAGGGAAAGCTCTGGACGGTGGTCATACTCGGTTTATTCGCCGGAATCACGACCATACTGGGAGACCTTGTAGAATCGGGCATTAAAAGAGCATCGGGCGTGAAGGATTCGGGAAATATGGTTATGGGACGGGGAGGTCTTCTGGATTCCATTGACTCCCTTTTGCTTACGGCACCCGTTTTCTACTATTTTCTCCATTTTATGTCAGCCTGACCCCTGCACCATGAGGTAAAAAATGAAAAAAGTGCTTATTCTGGGCTCTACCGGCTCCATCGGACAGAGCACACTCGATATATTACGCTCTCATCCCGACCAGTTCCGCCTTGCGGGAATGCAGGCCCACAGAAACGAAAAGCAGCTCCTGAAGGACGCCGCGGATTTCCCCGGAGTCCGGCTCTGTCTAAGCGGGGCTTCTCCCGCATCAGGGGCCATTAGCTACGCGGGCAGTGACGGAATCCTTCGCCTTATAGAGGATTCCCAGGCTGATATCGTGGTCAATGGCATTGTAGGCGCCAGCGGCCTCCTGCCCTCGGTAAGGACTCTGGAGAGCGGCATGGACCTGGCCCTGGCCAACAAGGAGTCCATGGTGCTGGCCGGCCCTCTGATCAAACACCTGGCTTCGGTTCACGGCAACAGGCTTCTTCCCGTGGATTCGGAACACTCGGCCCTCTTCCAGCTCATGGAATCCCGTAAAAAGGAACAGGTGGCGGAACTGATCCTCACAGCCTCGGGCGGCCCCTTCCGGAACCTCCCCCCGGAGGATTTCGAGTCCATCACCCTGAAGGACGCCCTGGCCCATCCCACCTGGGATATGGGAGCCAAAATCACCATCGATTCGGCCACCATGGCCAACAAAGGCCTGGAAGTGATCGAAGCGCAGCAGCTGTTTGACTTTGATATCGAGAAAGTAAAAGTACTGATTCACCCCCAGAGCTATGTCCACTCTCTGATCAGGACCAAAGATATGGCCCTTTACGCCCAGATCAGCGAACCGGATATGCGTCTTCCCATACAGGACGCCCTCTTCTACCCGGCCATGCGAGAGGTTCCCTGGACCTATCTGGATCTGGCGGGGAAGACCCTGGAATTCTACGAACCCGACCTTGCCAGATTCCCCATGCTGGGCCTGGCTTTTGAGTGCGCCCGCAAAGAGGGCTCCTATCCTATAGCCTACAACGGGGCGAACGAAATCGCGGTTGATGCTTTTCTGAAGGAGAAAATCCCCTACACCTCCATTGCCGGAGTCACCGGGCATGTCCTGAACTCTGACTGGTCTTCTGCCCCCCACTCGGTGGAGGAGATTCTGGAAAAAGACAGGCTCGCCCGGAATTCAGCTCTCTCTTATCTGAAGGATGCCTACTGATGCTGGGAATATTCAAGATTATCCTGGGGCTTTTCGGTCTCTCCCTCGTCGTTGTTGTTCATGAAGCGGGCCATTTTATCGCAGCCCGTCTTTCGGGAATCCGGGTGGAAGCGTTCTCCATCGGCTGGGGAAAGGTTCTCTGGGCCCGGACATGGGGAGACACGGAATACAGACTATCCCTTTTCCCGCTGGGCGGTTACTGCAAAATGCAGGGGGAGCAGGCTATGATTCAGGCCTGGGAGAGCAAAGCGCGAAGCATAGACACCGAGAAAGGGGATATGTACGGTGCCCGTTGGTGGCAGAGGATTCTCGTCTCCCTGGCAGGTCCATTTATGAACCTGATCTGTGCCAGCCTGATCTTTTTCATGATAGCCCTGATCGGATACAAGGTTCATTACTACCCGTCCCGCATCGTAATGGCATCATCCTATACCGAACGGACAGACTATCCGGCAGATAAGGCTCAACTTGAAACGGGAGACCTTGTTCTTGCCGTGAATGGGGTGGAAATTGAAAGGTTCGACCAGCTGCAGGAAGCTATAGTCATCCATCCGGATGAGGAACTCACTCTGAGAGTGGAACGGGCAGGACGAGTGATTGAAATTCTCGCCGTTCCGGAGATGAACAAAGACAGCGGTGCCGGTTATCTGGGGATATACCCCTGGATCGGAACTGCCGTCAGAACTTATCCGGACAGCACGGAAGATCCGTCCTCCCTGCAGACGGGGGATCTCATTACCGGGATCAACGGCATTCCCGTGAGCCATGCCCTGGACCTGTCAAAAGCGTTGTCCGGACTTTCCGGGAATGACTCACTGGTTCTGACCGTCAGTAGAGGCGGTCAAAGGAGAGAACTGGCGCCAATGACATCCGAATCGGCCGATGACATACGTTTCGAGTACCTGACCAAGCGCACCGTTTCGGGCCGCCCCATTTATGCTCTCCGTGAAGGGTGGAATGAGACTTGGTCCACCGTCAGCGCATCCCTCAAGGGATTAAGCCTGCTGTTCAGGGGAATCAATCTGCAGTCTGCCGTATCCGGCCCTTTAAGAATTACATATATGACCGGCGACCTGGCCTACTCGGGCTTCAACAGGAGCCCGGGTGAAGGCCTGTTGAGCTTCTTCCGCTTTATCGGGCTGATCAATATCGCCCTGTTCATTATGAACCTTCTTCCCATACCCGTGCTAGACGGCGGTCAGATTCTCCTTTTTCTTTCAGAAGGTCTTCTCCGACGCAAGCCCAACCCCATGACACTCTACAGATACCAGATGATTGGAACGATTATTGTCTTCGCCATAATAATCTTCGCTACAATGAATGATATTCTATTTTTCTCAAGGACCTGATATGAAAAAAATACTCTCTACAGCCTTTATACTGCTTATTTCCGGTCTGGGATGTCTCAGCGCCCAGAACAACAGCAGAATCCTGATAGACTCCGGACACAGCTCGGCCATCGGCTCCATGGCCTACCATGAACGCAGCGGACGTCTTGTGACCTGTGACGACTCCGGTGTTGTTATGATCTGGAACCTGCAGGATGGCAAACTTGAATACAAGCTCGATACGGGCTTGCGAGGATCAATGGAAGTCAGGGTGCATCCCGAGAAATACGAACTGGCCCTACTGGTCACCCGTCCCGGATACAGCGGACTTTCCGTCTGGGACTGGCGCACGGGACGCAACAAGTTCACAAAAACTCTTTCGGGACGGCCCATTCAGTTTGAATACTCCGGAAAGGGAGGGTTCCTTTTCACAACCCGTGTGGATAATCCGAGCATTATAATCTATAACAGTCAGACCGGCCGGGAATACTCCTACCTGAAACGGCTTCGGACCTTGTTCAGCTATGCCTATATCGGTGATAAGGAAGCCACCGTCATGACCTACAGCAACTCGGGGTATCTGAGATTCTACGACATACGCACCGCCGCGTTGAAGAATGAATCTGCCACAAAAGCCGACCTTTCAGAACTCAGCGTCATACAGTCCGAAGGGAAGCGCTACCTTCTGGGACGGAACGTCAACTCCCTGTTCCTGATAGACCGTCTGAATGGAGAAGTACGCGATGCCATGACCGTGGAGGATATGCTTTCCTTCTCTCTGGATCAGTCAAGCGGAGTCATCAGCATCCTCAGCCGCAGCAGCACCGGACGGATCAAAATAAGCCATAGCAGCACATCAGGGGCCAGGTTCACACCCGTCTCTACCCCTTCCTACCTTGCCGGAAGAGTCTCAACGGCCGACATAGACGACAGCGGATGGTTTCGGGTCAACGAGGGAAGCAGAGCTCTGATCAGTGCTAAAAACAGAGTGTTCCTTTCCGACGGAAGCGGCACCCTGTGGACCCTGAACAACAACGGACGTCCCGAACTGTACAAAAAGGATGAGATTGCCGCTATACAGGACCTGAGCTTCGAAGACGACAGTCTCTTTATGCTTACAGACGATAGCCTCATCACTATGACCAGCCGCTTTTTCGGCTCTACCGGCGTTCATGATCTGAATCGTCTGGGTGATTTAACCATCAGAACAAAAGAAAACCCTCTGAAGGGAGAAAGCTATCTGGAAAGCTACGACAGCGGACACCTTCTGGTCTGGTCGACAGAAGACAGCTCCAGAGACTATGTTCTCTATGATACTGAAAACGACAAGGTCCTGGGAGAGAATAACAGCTTCAGCTCGTCCCTCAAAGAACTTCATGTAAGAGACAAGAGCATCCTGGCGCTTGAAAGCAGCGGAGAGGCGTCTTTGAGCAATCTGTTTACGGGTATCCGTGAGTTTTCCTTCTCCGCCCTTGGCATGGTCAGCCTCAACTACATCGATGACAACCGGCTGCTGGGAGGAAAATCTCTGATGAAAACGGGGAAAAACCCCCTCCTTACCGTACAGACCGATACGGGAGAGATCCTTCCGGTCTCTGACGACCGTTTTCTGATTCAGAATATAATCAGCCCTGAAACGGGCAACAGGATCTACAGCACAGGCCTCCGTCTCAAGAGCGATGGAAGTGTTGAAACGCAAATAAAGAGCCATGATCGCTCCAACCCGTCCAGTTCATCCCTGCTGTACAGCAAGGCCGGCGAATGGATGCAGCCCATCCTTACGGTTGACAGCAGCTCCTATACGCCTACATTGTACGGAAGCATCTCAGGTCGTGAAATCCTGAGAATCAGAGGGAATCAGAAGAAAAGCTGGGACTACGATAAGAACATCCGGAGCCTTTTCTTCCACAAATCGGTTCTATACATCCTGAATACCGACGGCTCCCTTACCCTGTTTGATCCTCAAAGAGGACGGAGCATTGTCGATTACTTCCTCCTTAAAGACGGAAGCTGGATCGCCATTCCCACCCTTGCGGGAGAGAAACCCTATGTAAATAAGGCTTCCGCGGCCGACTGGATCAACAGCTACAGCAGTTCCACAGGAAGAAGCAACAGAGTACAGTATAAGATTGTCAGAATTGGTAACGAATAGACAAGCCCTTAAGCGTTAGCCATGAAAAAAGCCTCCTGTTCAGGAGGCTTTTTCTTAATCAGAATCAATCGGAGATTTAAAAAATCAATCAGTAGGTTTAGATCAGGATTTACTGTGGAGAGGATTCTGACTTATTTTCTCCACGGCCTGGGCGACCACACTTTGAATATCCTGAATCAACGCTTCGGTCTCGACCTTTGTAAACAGGCTACCCAGCAGAGACACCGTATACTTGGGCTTTATCTGATTGAGGGCAAAACAGGCCATATCCTGAACGCAATCCGTACACTTGCAGATATCTTCATCGTTTATCTCAGCCAACTGCCTCTCCAGTTCCCTGTAGGTGAACTCCTCAACCTCATTCTTGATTTCATCCAGTCTGTATTCTTCAACAAAGGTCATATTCTCTATCCTTAACCGCCCTGAGCCAGAGGAACGAATTTTGTAAAGTGGGGAATAAAAGCCATTTTCACCACTCCGACGGGGCCGTTTCTCTGCTTGGCAATAATAAGTTCTGTTTCTATATTGTCGGGCGGACCTTCATTATTGTCAATCCCTCTGTCCCTGTGAAGGAACATAACCATATCGGCATCCTGTTCGATGGCGCCGGACTCTCTGAGATCCGCCAGCCCCGGGGCCTTGCCCTCGGTCTGCCGTCCGACCTGAGAAAGGGCGATCACCGGAATATCCAGCTCACGGGCCAGAGCCTTGAGAGAGCGGCTGACCTCAGCCATCTGCTCATGACGGGGGATCCGTTTATCTTCGAAGGTTATAAGTCCCAGATAATCGATAAAGATAATCTTCACATCGAATTTGCTCACCATACGCCGGGCCTGCGCCCTCAGGTCCAGAAGCTTCATATTGGGAGTATCATCGATCCAGAGGGGAGCTTCATATATTTTTCCGGCGGCATCGGTCAGACTGTTGAAGTCCGAAGGCTTGAGAAGACCCGTTCTGATCTTGTTGGAGTTGATATTGGCCTGAAGAGAAAGGAGCCTCTGCATGACCGACAGGGTCGTCATTTCCAGGGTAAAGAAACCGCAGTTGATATTGAACTTGATAGCTATATTGGCCGCCAGGGTAAGGGCAAAAGCGGTTTTACCTACGGAGGGACGGGCCCCGATTACGGTCATCTCTGAATTCTGAAAGCCTGTCGTCATGGCGTCCAGCTCATCAAAGCCTGTGGGAATACCCGTAAAGTCACCCTTCTGGGAGTAACGCTGTTCGATGGCGTAGATAGCGTCCTTGATTACGTCTCCGGCAGACTGCATTGAGTCCACCGATCTCTGATCATTGATATCAAAGACCTGTCGCTCCACTTCCTCCAGTATTTCAGAGGTATCTTTGGATTCATCATGAGCCTGTGCATGGATATCTGCAGAGATATTCAGAAGCCTGCGCCGAATGCTCGCTTCCTGTACGATCCGCGAATAGTACTCGATATTGGCCGTCGTCGGAACTGAGGAAGTCAGTCCGGTAATATAGGCGACACCTCCGGATTTCTCCAGAAGAGCCTCTGACTTCAGTTCTTCGATGACCGTGAGAAGATCGATACCGCTCCCCTTCTTCTCAAGACCTTCAATGGCCTGAAAAATATGCTGGTGAGCGGTACGAAAAAAATCACCGACCCCCAGATACATACGTACAGTGTCCAGAGAATCGAGATTAAAGTTTATAAGGAGGGCCCCCAAAACGGCAGCTTCAGCTTCCTCATTATAAGGGGGCACCTTGTCTTTCAGCAGAACTGAATCCATAAGGGATTTAGTTTACTCTACTGTATCTTCAGCGGCGTCCTCAGCGGCAGCCTCTTCTTCAACGGGAGCTTCTTCAGCAGCAGCGTCCTGAGCGGGAGCTTCGGCCTTGACCTCTTCCTTGACAGGAGCGGCTTCCCCTTCGGGAACGATTCCCTTAACGGTGACCTTGAGCTCGGCAGCCTCTCCTCCGTAGAGTTTGATAACAACGGTGGAGGTTCCGGTAAGCTTGAGAGAGTTTCCGGGTATTTCTACCTTCTTCTTCTCAACAGTGATGCCCATCTTACCCAGTTCCTCAACGATGGTTGCGGGGGTAACGGCACCGAAGAGCTTGCCCTTATCACCTGCGGGCATGGAGATGACCAGTTCTTCACCGGCCAGTCTCTCTTTAACGCTCATGGCGTCTTTTCTCTTCACTTCTTTTCTTTTCTCGATGGCTACTTTCTTCTGCTCAAACATATTGAGGTTGGCCTTGTTGTAAGGCACGGCCATCTTCTTGGGGATCAGGAAGTTTCTGGCGTAACCGTCGGCTACAACTCTTACATCTCCCTCTTCACCAAGGTTGGAAATATCCTGATTCAATATAATCTTCATGGATTTACTCCTTGTCGTTAAATCTGTAATTTACCCAGAGTTCGGATACACCGATCCCTGCAGTCAGTATCAAAAGCGCCAGATTCACACCGGGCATAAAAACCAGAAATGCACAGGCTGTGAGAATCATCCTCTGCGTCCTGAAAGGGATTCCCCTATAGGACAGGAATCTTCCTGCGATTCCGATCCCCCGTACCGCATAGGCGGCCGAACTTATCAGAATCATATTGCTGACCACGTAGGCACTCATCCCTCTCAGAAGAACTACACCTCTGACAGAAAGAGGACCGTTTAAAAGATAGACGGTCAGGGGAATAAAAAGAAACCAGACCCACAACTCGGGAAGCGTCCAGGGTTCTTTATCCACCTTGCGTCCCGCTATTCTGCCCACAAGCCTCTCTCCCAGAGTCCGGGAGAAAACCAGGAATGCAAAATACCAGAACAGAGCCGTTTTTCCGGCCATATCAGCGAGGATCAGAAACAGGGTTTCTCCTGTCAGACCTGCATCCGATACGGGAAGACTTCCTCCCGCGGCAGTCAGAACGGAATCCATCGAACCGATCAGTCCTTCTTTCAGACCATCGGCCATGGGCAGCAGCAGTGCTGTCAACAGCCCGGCGGCAGCTGTTACAACAGCGGCACGAACAGGCAGACTCAGATCCTTCAGTACGAAGTTGCAGACATAAAGTCCGGCAAAAACAGCAGAAAGGATCATAACATCCAGAATAATGAATATCCGGGCTCCCATGGACCCCAGCAGCATCATCCTGAACAGCAGAACGGCGGAAACGGCAGCGATAGACGATTCCAGGAATGAACGCCTGCCGCCGGCAGATGCAGAATACTGCATCGGTACAGCGAAAAACGGCGTCAAAATGCCCACATTATACAGCAAAGCCGTAAGAAGGGACACTGTGCTGATCGTCATGATCCGTGCACGCTCCAATGATGCCGCTCCTATTACTTGCTGACGAAGGGCAGCAGAGCGAGGGCTCTGGAGCGCTTAACTTCGGTAGTCAGCATTCTCTGGTGCTTGGCACAGGTTCCGGTGATTCTTCTGGGAAGGATCTTTCCTCTTTCGGTAATAAACCTGCGCAGTGAATCAGGTTTCTTGTAATCGACTTCCAGACCGTTCTTACAGAACTTACATACTTTTTTCTTGTAGAAAGTTCTTCTTCTGGGACCTCTGTCTCCAGAGGGTCTGGAGGGTCTGCTATCGGCATTGTTATCAGCGCCCTGAGCAGCCTGTGTTTCAACATTCTGTGTATCTTCAGCCATGTTTTTTACTCCTTATGGATCTTTTCTCTCCGTCCTGTCTTAGAGCCGGGCTTTTCAACCGGCGTATCTTAGGGATCTAGAACGGAATATCATCCTCAAACCGATCGGCCGCGGGAGCCTGTCCGCCCTGGGGAGGAGCAGGCTTGCTGTAGGTCTCGAAAGGTTGAGAATTTCTGGGGGCCTGTGTTCCCATATTGTTGTTCTGATAGGAGGAATTGTCTCCCATCTGGCCCCGGTCGCTTCTGCCACCCAGAAGCTGGATATCTGTTGCGACGATAGAAACCTTGCTCCGTTTCATGCCGTCCTGCTCCCAGCGGTCCTGCCGGAGCTGGCCTTCAACGGCTATCTGCGTACCCTTACCGAGGTACTGCACAAGGGATTCGGCCCTGCGTCCAAACAGTGAAACATCAAAAAAGTTGGCCTCTTCAACCCATTGATCTCCCTGTTTTCTGCTTCTGTTGCATGCCAGACTCATGTCGGCTATGGCCATGCCGCCGCTTGTATATTTCAACTCGGCGTCCCTGGTCAGTCTTCCAACGATAATGACTCGGTTAATATCTGATGCCATGGGAACCCTCTTATTTTTCTTTCTTTACGAAAAGGTACTTGAGAATTTCGGTAGTCAGCTTGAGAGCTTCTTCGATCTTAACAAGAGATGCGGGATCGGCTTCTACATTGAGAAGGTGATAGTGGCCGCGTTCTTCTTTGTTGACGGGGTAAGCCAGCAGTCTGTCTCCCATGTCTTCTTCGGAAGCAATGGTTACACCGTTCTTGGCGAAAATATCTTTCACCTTCTTCAGACCGGTGGCATAGTTGTCTTCCTTGACGCGGAAAACTGCTGTAAATTCATAGGATCTCATTCTATCCTCCTTACGGACATTAATGATTTGCTCCTACAGAGCAAATAAAGAGGCTGAAAAAAAATAGCACATGCGCCGTTTAGTGTCAAGCTAAGTGTCCACAGTGCCGAAACATATATTAGAGTAAAATCAGCTGGAGCGTAAGATGAGCGAGAAGGTTCACTATGAAGATAATCTTTTTTATCTTCATATGGAGATCACTACCATGCAGAATGGCCTGAAATTGTCCATAGACAACGAGTATTTCGCCTCGGCGATGGTAGACCGTATCTTTACCGTCGATAATGTATTGAGCCGCCATTATGAACTTCTCAAGGAGAATCCCTACCTTATCCGCCGCAACGATTTCCTGTACTCCATCCAGAAGCTCAAGACGAAGCTTTCGGCCCTGATCGAAGCGGCGGAGGAAAAAAAGAACTTTTTCTCCGAAGAAGACAGCAGCCGCTTTCCAGAGCTGAAACGCAAAATGGCGGCCCACCTGGAAGATGTCCGTCTGATTCGGCGGGAAATCAGTGAAAAGCTGGACAGCAGTGTCGACGGCAGTGCCAGCCTTTCATCCAGCGAATATGAAATACTGATGGACCAGGGAGAAGACTGAGTCTCAGCTCTGGTCCGGTGCGCCCATATCCCTGCTCAACCTTCGGTATATTCGTTTCCGACCTTTCTGGCCCTGACAGGTGTATCCAGATCAATCCCCAGGGCCAGACCGATTTCCACCAGCAGATTCCATCCGGCTGCCAGCTCAACAAAGTTATTAAACTCACCTGCTTCTGGAATCACGATGTTATAGGGAAAGGATGTTTTGCGTCTTGAAATGGCGATAATCTGGACGCCCACCGCCTTAGTCAGACAATCGGTCAGCTTCTCTTCTTCCTCCTCGAAAGGATCTACAATCACGAGAAGATCACCCTTATTCATAACTTCTTCTATTCCATGAGCCGCATAGGTGCCTTCAAGGAAATCGGATTTCTTTCTGCTTATCTCATTCGTCTTCAGTGTCAGCTCTTCGGCCACACCGTTGTTCCGTCCTGCAAAGTAGATCATTCCTGCCTCGGCACCCAATGCGCTGATTCCGGGATCAATCTCCAGGGTCAGAGCGTTTTTTACGGCATCAGCAGCCCTATCCAGACCGTTAAGCTCCTCAGCTCTGAGTCCCGCCCTGAGGGCATCGTAGAACAGGGCCTGTTCAGCCACACTTTTGGTCGCGGCTACGGCCTGTTCGGCTCCGCAGTTTAAAACGAAGGTCGAAGCACTCAGATCCTCGAGGACAGAATCTTCACACGCTGTAACACCATAAAGATCTTCGTGTCCCTCATTTTTAAGTTTTGAAAACAGACGAACCAGTTCCTTGGTTCTCCCCGAGTTTGATGCTCCGAACACAGCCGCATCCTTCAGGCCGTATTCCATGGCCTGGGTGGACCCTTCGGTAAAGAAACATGTACTTTCAGGGGCCAGGAGAGCCTGTGAAATAGCCCTTTTGGCAGGGAATATCCGGCTTGACCCCTCGCCGGTAAGCAGTACGGTCTTTTTCTTATTCACACCTTCCACATAACGCTTCAAACCGGGAACATTAAAGTTCCGAATAACATCGGGGGTTTCCATCATCTCCCGGCACAAAGCGAATTTCTGGTATTTTTCTTCATTGTTCATATTCAACACCTTATTTATCCTGTCAGAACTCATGCGAGTCCTGATGATTCTTTAATTGAAGGCCGAAAGCCTATTTTCTATTAAATTGTCTTTCAGTACGTTCTGCAGCAGGGCTTCCTTCTGAAATCCTCCGCCCAGGTGCTGCCAGTAGCACTCGGCATAAGCGCAGCCTGCCCGTACGCCGAGTCCGGCACTGAATTTTCTCATCTCACCGAAAAAGTCGTCAATCTTATGCATATGCCTCATCAGATTCATCTGGGATTCATGACAGCCCAGCATTTCAAGTTTTGTATCGATCTGAGCTGATATATCCACATAGAAATGAGGTTCTGCTATGGGCTCTCCCAGAGGCCCCGACATGCTCATGGGAGCGCTGTAGTAGAGCAGAGGTGTCAGCTCCAGCGGCTTTTCATCCACCGGGACATTGGGAAGGGATGAGATTATGGCCGCTGCAAAACAGATCTGGGAAGCGGCTCTGTGATCAGGGTGATAGTCGTTCTGCATATGGGTTATCAGAACACCCGCCTCCACACTGCGGATAAGAGATATCAGTCTCAGACGGATCTCTCTGGAATCAAACAGAAAACCGTCGCCCTGATCCAGACAGTAGTAGTCGGCTCCGATCAGGGCGGCCGCCTTTCGGGCTTCTTCTTTACGCAGACTGACGGTTTCATCTTCACTGCCGCTCATCCCGCCCATTCCTCCGGCGGTCAGGGTGACGATAGAAACCTTGAATCCGGCATCACCGAGGAGTTTAAGAGTCCCCCCTGACCAGGCTTCAGCGTCATCGGGATGCGCCTGCACAACCAGAATATTTTTTTTATAACGTCCCATCGCCTACTCCTTATAATAATGTTCTTCAAGTTCCACAAATTCGGGCAGCGGGGAAAACAGAGGCCGGATGTACTCCATAAACCCGGGGCTCACATCGTTCCCCGCCTCATTTAAATACTCCCGGGGCATGGCTTTCGCACGGACCGCGACCTCCTCCAGAGGGGCCGTTCCCAGACGGAATCCATCCTCCCCGCGGATGATGGCGATCATCACTCCACTTACTCCTTCCGCCGCCAGCCGGACAGCCTCCTCGCCGCAGGCGTAAGCCCAGTTCAGATCATCCTGCTCCGCCCTGTCATAGGCGCTCATTATCAATGATTCAGTGATCTGAAACTCCCCGCGGACTCCTTCAAAAGCATCACAGAGCATGGCATGGACATTCTTGGCCACACTGGCACCTCCCATGGCTCCGAACTCCGTGTTGTTAAACTTGTCTCTGCTTTCCGCAGCGCTGACAGGCCTGCCGTCCTCATAGAGAAGGCCCTCGCTGACAACAATGGAAACCCAGCCATATTTTTCCAAACAGTCCCGGACATCCCTGATTATTTTTTCCCTGGAGACGGGGATCTCCGGACAATAGATCAGATGGGGAGCATCTCCCTCCTTCTTTCTGGCGGCGGCGCATGCTGCGGCCAGCCATCCCGCTTCACGACCTATGGTCTGATAGATGACAAACTGATCCACCTTCTTCATATCCCGGGCCAGAATACCCGCCTGCCGGACATTCAATATATTGCTTCTGGCCGCGGAGGGAAATCCGGGCGTAAAGTCGGTTCCGTAAAGATCGTTATCCACGGTCTTGGGAATGCCTATTCCCTTAAGCTCCCAGCCCTGCTTCCGGCAGTAGGCCTCTACCCGATAAACCGTATCCATGGTGTCGTTCCCACCAATGAGGAAAAAGTAGCGGATATCGTATTTTTTCATGACTTCCAGGATACGGGGAAAATCACGGTCCTGCAGCTTGTGACGGGAAGACCCGAGGGCTGAGGAAGGAGTATTCCTCAAGCCTTTTCTCACGTCAGGACTCTGGGCTCCCAGGTCGTAGAACTCTTCAGACATCAATCCTTCAATGCCGTAGTGCATTCCCAGAACCTTTGTGATATCAGCTATTTCAAGAGCCCTGTCTATCACTCCGGCCAGGGTGGCATTGATAACACTGGTGGGCCCCCCGGACTGTCCTATTACGGCTTTGCCTCTAAGCATAATTTCTACCCTCCTTAAGTTTTCTTTATCAGAATCTCTTCCCAGGCCCCTCGAAAAAGGGCATTTTTCTGAAAATCAGGAAGAGAAAATATGGTCTTCACGAAAAAACTGGCAGCTCCTGCGGCAACCTCCATATTCCCTTTTTTGGAGAAGCACCATGAAAAGGGAATAGCCTTTTCCAGTGGCTTTTCCAGAATAGCCCGGTGTAGATAGAAATCTCCCCCCAGGATAAGAAGCTCCGGATCCAGGGTGGAGATGACGGGATTCAAAGTACGAAACAGAAGGGAACAGTACTCCAGCGAGGCGACGCTCTCTTCCCTGCTGTCATCTTCCAGCACCTTGAGAAAATCGTTACGGAGTGAATCGATAACAGGAGAGACCTGCAGTTCCCCGGCAGAATAGGAAGAACCATGATAAACCTCTCCACCGCTGACGATACCGATCCCGATTTCCTGGTCCCAGTTTGTACAAAGGGGCGCCGAATGGAACTCAAGGAGCATACAAAGGAGATTCCCCTTGAAATCTTTCCGCTCGGCGATCTCTCCCCAGGCGAAACAGTTGGCATCATTTTCTATCAGTACGGGAATATTTAGGTATGAAGAGAGTACAGCAGGAAGATCAAAGTCCTCCAGATCAAGGGGAACCGACTCCAGAACAAGCCCTTTGTGGGGATTTACCCTGCCAGGCAGAGCCAGCCCCAGACCGCTGATTCTGATACTATCCTCACCCTCCAGAGTTTTCACAAGGATATAGAGCTCCTCCTTGAGATGATTGACACTGTGATCGTCCAGTTCGATCTGTCCCTGCCTGAAAATCCGTCCGTTCAATCCACTGAGGCTGTAGCGGAAATACAGATCCTGCCATTCCACACCGAGGATAAAGTGCTCCACAATCTTCAACCCTATGGGGATACGTCCGCCCCTCTCACCTCCCCCGGAACTTTTCTTCTCTTCCTGAATCAGCCTTTTTTCAAGAAGATCGTTGACGATATGAGTCAGAGTAGAACGGTTGAGTCCCAGCTGATCGGCGGCTTCTATGCGACTCACCCCCGGATGATTGCGAATCAGATCCATGGTGCGGGTCCTGTTGACCCGGCCTTCCTGAACTTTATTTGACGGCACTGTATTTCCCTATCATATGTTTGTTGTTTGATTCAACAAACATATGATAGGCTTCATCCTCTCCCCTTGTCAAGGATGAAAACAGGATTTGCCGCGTGATGACAATGCAAAAGAGCCGGATACCGATCCGGCTCTTATAGACCCCGGAACATGATCAGAGAGCTGAAGATTTAAGAGTGTCGAAACCCGCCTCGCAATGGAGAAGCATGGAATCATTTTCACCGGAGAGGAGTAACGCTCCGTCAGCAGAAACGACGTCCTTAATACCGCAGTCAAAGAGATCTCCCTCATAGGAGAAGAAGGCTGTGCCATAGTAGAGGACTCTGGACTCTCCGGGCGGAAGAACAATATGAGTGGGATATCCGAGCAGTTCAGGATTTGCTATCGACTCTGAGAGCCCGTTTGCAAAACAGGACAGGCTGTTTTCCGCACCCAGACAGAAGGAACGGTCAGTGCCGCCATCTTCTGCGGCCCAGGGTTGAAAAGGACGGCCGCCGTAGTTCATCCAGTAATTGTAAAAGCGAAGAGGAATCTCATTATCCCGCTGCTCCGCAGGACCGGCGAACCAGGAGAAATAGACCATATTCTGCCGGGGGTTGATGACTGCGCACCAGGCCAGTGTAGACTCTTCGGGTACGGCCGCGGCAATAAAATCGGTATAGCCGATCACTCCGGGAACCCGGGTGGCGTCTGCCGTACCTCCTTCGCGTAGAGGAACGTTCTTCATTGAATCGAAGACCGCGCCGGGTTCGAAACGTCCGGTATCATCAAATTCCGTACCCAGAGGAGGCACCGCGAAGGCTCTGGCGTTATTGCTAATAACACAGCCCGATTCCAGAAAGGGAGCCCCTACGGTATTGTGCCATCCGAAGTTCATCTCTTCAGCGCTGTCGCCGTCGTTACTGACCCGGATCGCCGTATAATGGACCTGCTCTCCTTCCAGAATCATATCTCTTTTCCTATAGATCAATGGATGATTGCGGGGATTCAGTGTCCACAGAGCCGATGCCTGTCTATCTGTCAGCTCCAGAACCGGTCCGTCCCATTCCAGAGAACTTGTATGTCCATGGGGAGGCAGCTCTCTGCCTTTAAAACGATGACCGGGACCGAAGTTGGGGCAACAGGGGAAATTACCGGCGATATCGAAAAGAAGAGGCACCTTCCAATAGGAAGCATGTTTTTTTTGACACCAGCTCTCTGTACCGGTATACCGGAACCAGGGCTGCCAGTGGGCATTGCACCAGGATGCCCCCCTTTTCTGACTCAGTTCCGGAACCATTCCCTTTTCCCTGTTCACAAGGACCCGAAAACACTCATTCTCCAGAAGAGCACTCTCCCTGCGTCCGATATCAAAGCTTTTTTCCGCTTTCACTTCAGTCCTCCCTTTTTCTAGAATGCCTCCAGGGCCGCCTTGACTTCACGACGGACGTTAACAGGCTGTTCCTCCGTATCCAAAGCCTTCAGAGCCTCCTTCAGAGAGCCGATTCTGTTCAGCTTCACCCCTCTGACACCGTATATTCTGATGACAAAATCGCTGTGATTCAGCATCTCCGCATAGAAAGGTCTGAGACTGTCCCATTCGGAAGTACTGAGGACCTTACAGAAAGGTCCCAGTTCATTGTCCTTATCCTTACTCCATTTAGGTCTGAGAACGGTTTCCAGACTGTCCAGAGAGCCGCCTATTTTATGGTCCATCATTAGATTCAGAGCCTTCAGGCGTATATCAAAGGCGACTCGTCCCCCTTCGAACTGCTCAAGAACAAAGGCCTCGGCCTCGGAGCTCCCCAACTCGGCCAGGGCCTCCAGAGAGGCATAACGGACCTGTCTTACCGGATCCTTACGCACCTTGTACTGCAGGATATCTACAGCTCTGCGGCTCTTTCTCTCCCCCAGCCCTTCGGCAGCGGCGGACCGGATCTTCCAGAATGAGTCCCTCAAAGCGGTCATCAGAAGATCTTCCACCTCATCATTGTCATAGTAACTGATGCCTTTAAGAATATAGGAGCGAAGCTGACTGTTGCCGGAGTTTACAAACATTGATTTTAATAGTTCAAAACCTTCCGTTTTTCCAAAACGGCCTAACGATACAGCTGCATACTGTCTGTGCGTAATGGGAGCATCCTCATCATCCAGAATGGCCTCAAGATCAGACTGAGCCTCCGAATATCCCAATTCTCCCAGAACAAGGATGGCAGAGGCGGACAGGTCTTCCAGCTCCGAATCCCCCTGACTGTCCTGCAACAGGGTCAGGATCTCATCGGCCCGGGAGGCGTCCTCCAGTTTTCCTATTCCCCTCAGGGCGGCTCCGGCGAGAGAGTTGTTCTTGTCATACAGAAGATCGTAAAAAACAGCTCCCGCTTTATCGGACTTGATCCTTCCCAGATAGCTGACAGAGGAAAGAAGAAGATTGGTGGAGTATTCATAGTCATCCAGATGATTGTTCAGAAACTCAAGGGCCCGGTCTTCGGAGATATCGATTTCCATCTCAGCAAAGAAGTCCAGGATGGCCCGGTTTATATCGGGATTCTCATTTTCCCGGAGAAGGCTGTCCAGCTCCTTGTTAAAGGCTGTGTCTTTCTGACTCCGGATGGTGCTGATAACATCCTGAACCTCCGAATCAATACCGTAGAGAAGGACCTCCCTCCGCTGCTTGTTCAGGGATTCAATGGCCTCTTCCTTTGCTTTTTCCTCTTCCGCCTTCTTCTCTTCCTCGGATTTTTCATCATCTCCGGCGTCTCCGCCGTCAACGATCGCCCCACTCTCCTCTTCCGCCGCAGGAGCGTCCTCAGACTCCGCAGTCCCCCCGGACGCCAGGGTATCCCCCGGGAATCCGCGGCTCTCCTGGGCTACGGGAAGCAGCAGTGAAATGAGCAGAAATACAAGAAAAAAAGAAAGAGCACGCATCTATTTACCTCTTCTTTTTAGAATCGTCATCACATCCAGTTTCATTAAATGATAAAACAGCAGGACGCAGGCCAGGCTTGCCGCGCCCTCCAGAGCCAGGGCTCCAAGGTTTATCCAGCGGCTGCCCTCGTAAAAACGTTCCACCGTAATAAAACCTTTCAGGGCCAGCGCTGTGAGAACCATGGGAATTTGAGCCAGAACGACCCTCCCGATCTGATCGACAAAGCGTTTCAGGCTGAGAGAGAGACCCTCTTTCAGCGAGCCTGCCAGAAGAACCAGGGAGCCCAGGGCAAAAGCAATCGTATTGGCCCATGCCAGAGAGCTTACATCCATTCCCGCACGAAGAAAAAAGAGTGAAAGTGCGATGTCCACAACCACGACCCCCCCTGCCGTATACAGGGGTGTTTTGTAGTTGCCTCGGGCATAGTAGGATCTCTGAAACAGATTATAGCCCCCCGCAAAGAACATCCCGGGACTGTAGGCGAAAAGGACCCTGGCCGCCAGCCTGGTGTGATCCGCTGTATAGGCTCCGCGCTGCAGGGCTGTCGAGATCAGTTCGGGACCGAATATCATAAGAAGCAGGGAAGAGGGGATGAGCAGAACGCCCAGCATATGAATACCGTCCTGCAGGGTCGCAGCCAGAGCCCTGTCGTCACCCTCCCCCGCCTGACGACTCATCTTAGGGAAAAGAACCGTGATGATGGAGGCGGAAAAGATGCCGAAGGGAAGCTGATAAAAGACTATGGCGTTACTCATGGCTGTAGTGGAGCCTTCCGTGAGACCGGTGGCCAGCAGTATGGCTACCTGCTGATTTATGGTAAAGATGGAGGAGGTCACAAGAACGGGAAACCACTGTTTCATGACCCGGCGGAAAGCATCCGTGCGGAAGTGAAAAACCGGAATCAGGCTGTATCCCAGCCTGCGGTAAAGGGGATACTGCCAGAGGATCTGAGCGGCGCCCCCTCCAAGGACTCCCAAGACCATGGAAAAGATCCCCAGTGAGTCGTGCCAGATAATGATGGAGCTGATCACGGATACAGAGAAAAGCAGAGGTGAAAGCGCCGGGATCAGAAAACGGTTATGTGAGTTCAATACCGCCATCAGAACGGCGGAGACGCTTATGAGCAGAAGATAGTGAAAGAGCCAGCGAAAGAGGGCACGGGCCATCTCCAGCTTCCAGGGCTCCTGAAAGCGGATAAAAACCCTTAGAAAGAGATCGGGAAAGGCGATACAGAAAAGGGAGAGAGGCAGGAGTATGAGAAGCTGAAGCCCCAGAAGGCTCCGGCTCAGCTCTCTGGCGCTCCTCCCCTCCGGTTCCCGCACGACCTGACGGGAAAGCTCGGGAATAAAAGCCGATGAGAGAGCTCCCTCGGCAAGAAGTTTCCGGAAGTTGTTGGGTATATTGAAAACGGCATTCAGAATGTCCGCCTCACCGCTTCCTCCGAAGTACATGCTGATCAGGGCGATGCGGACGAAACCGAGGATGCGGGATCCCATGGTTCCGGCCATCACCCCCAGTGTGGAAATAAGGCTCTGCCTCCGGCTGGTCTCTTTCAATCCTATCTCCTCCTGTAGCGGTCCAGATAGGCTTTCTTGTAGCTCAGGAAACGTCCTTCTCTCAGAGCCTGACGGACCTCCTCCATAAAGACATAGAGAAAGTGCAGATTGTGCTCCGTCACCAGCATGGGACCCAGAATCTCCTTGGCCTTGAACAGATGACGCAGATAGGAGCGGCTGTAGGTCTGGCAGACAGGGCAGGTACAATGAGGATCAATGGGTTCCTGGTCCAGACGGAATTTCTCATTCTTCAGGGCAAGGAGGCCGTCCCGGGTGAGACAGGTCCCGTTACGGGCGATCCTTGTGGGATAGACACAGTCGAACATGTCGATTCCCGCTTCCACGGCTTCCAGCATATAATCGGGAGTACCGATGCCCATCACATATCGGGGCTTGTCCTCGGGAAGGAACTGGGCGGTATAGTGGAGATAGTCTCTGAACATCTCGGGAGTCTCTCCCACCGAAAGACCTCCGATAGCAATCCCCGGTGTATCCAGTTCCAGAATTTCCTCGGCGCTTCTTTTTCTCAGATCCTCAAAAAAGTTGCCCTGGATAATTCCGAACAGTTTCCCCTGATATTCATCATGACACTGCAGCCAGCGCTCCCTGGCCCGCCTGGCCCAGCGTGTGGTAATTTCAAGTGACTTGACCGCTTCCTTATGGGATATGCCCGGAGGGGTGCAGACATCCAGAACCATCTGAATATCGCTTCCCAGGGTCTCCTGGATCTCCACCACCTTTTCCGGCGTAAAGACATGATAGGCCCCGTCGATATGGGATCGAAAACGCACGCCCTCCTCTTTTATCTTTCTGAAAGGGGCCAGAGAAAAGACCTGGAATCCTCCCGAGTCGGTCAGGATATTGTGTTCCCAGGAGCTGAACTTATGCAGTCCCCCTGCGGCCTTGATCACCTCCATTCCGGGACGGAGATAGAGATGATAGGTATTTCCCAGGATCAGTTTATAACCCATATCCTCTACGGACTTGTGTTTTACCGCCTTCACGGTTCCGTTGGTCCCCACGGGCATAAAAGCAGGAATTTCGACCTGTCCATGGGGGAGGGTCATGATTCCGCCCCTTCCCCGGCAGCTTTCATCCCGGTACTGTATATCTAACATTCCAACTCCTTGTATCCTGCCGGGGCTTGCATCCCGGCGGTTCTTTCAGAAATAGGGCCCAAAGGCCTTCGCATCGCCCTGCTGAAAAAAAAATCAGGCGGCAGATCTATGATTGGGCCGTCCTGAAAAGCAGAACTCCCAGCAGTAAAAACACAAGAAAGGCCGCCCAGGCCCCGTAAAGAGGCGGTATGTATCCCAATTTGGCCAGCAGAACCATGATCATCTGCGCCACGTAATATATAACAGAAACCACCAGGCTGGAAAGAAGGCTCATCAGAAGAATATTCTTTTTAAACCGTCCCCCCAGGGAACAAGAGATCAATGCGACCACCAGAGGGGTCAGTGCGAATGAAAATCTCTGATAGTATTCGGTCAAAGCTCCCTTGAAGGGGAATCCCGTCCTCTTCAGAGAGTCCACCCACTCCCTGGCTTCTCTGCTGTTCATCTCATCGATATCCCGGGTGATACGCTTGAACGAAGAGGGCGGCTCGTCAAGGCGGTCATCGCTCCAGCTGCTCAGAAAACGTTCCTCCAGAAAGTCCTCTCCGTAATCGAAGATGCGAACGTTCTTCAACTGCCAGTGCTCCTCCTCCCACGAAGCGGAGTTGGCATCCACCCGGGAAAGGAACTCCCCTTCGGGACTGATAAACAGAATAGAGAGAGCCGTCAGACTCTGCCGGCGATCGTTGTAGAAATCGGCGTTGTAGATAATCGTATTCTTCCGGCTCAGTACGGCCACGTTTGAGTTACTCAGGGAAACGGTCTGCCCCAGAACCTCCTTGGAAAGACGGCTTTTCTCCTTGAATGTGGGGATGACGACCCGGTCTTCAAAGAAGTACCCTCCCAGACTGAGTAAAACACTGCAGACCAGCAGGGGCAGGGTCAGTTGTTTCAATGAGAAGCCTGAACCGAATACGGCTATCAACTCGTTATTGGCATAGTAGTTCCCCAGAGTATAGGAGATGGCGAACAGAACGGAGATAGGAAGGGAGAAGGAGATGCACTTGGGGGTGTAGAGCAGAGATATCCTGGCGACCGCGTCCAGGGGAACATCCGCATTAAGATAACGCCAGAGATTTCCAAAAAGATCCACCAGCTGAAGGATAAGCAGAAAAAAGAGCATGGCCACAAGCATGGTCGGAAAAAAATCCTTCAGTATCATCCTGTGCAGCGTTTTCATTTGCCCGCCCTGAACAGATAGAGTATGGATCCTGTCAGCAGAATCAGAATATTGGGAAACCACATGGTCAGCGCCGGCGGATAATAGGTTCTTATCCCGAGAGTACGGCCGGCCACCAGCATGCCCCAGTAGATAATGGTGATAAACAAACCGATTCCGAATCCTACGGATCTACCGCTTCTCTTGGTATAAAGCCCCAGAGGGAAGGCCAGCAGGACAAAGGGGAAGCAGGAAAAGGGGATGGAAAACTTCTGGAAGAACTCCAGCTTCCAGATCTGAAGAGACCGGTCTCTGACGGGCTTGTTTCTGCTGTCCTCATAGGAGGAAAGGTCATTCCCTATGCTGTCCGCCAGGCGCCTTATCTTCCGGGGATCCCTCTCCAGACTCAAAGAGATCATGCTGCCGTACGCGCCGGCCAGATGCCCCACTGTTTTTTTATTCTTCTGCCTGACATTCTCATCAAAGCGCTGCTGCTTCTCCAGTATTCTGTGGTATACATCAATGGAACTCATCTCCCGGGGACCCGGATTCCGGATGGAAGAGGTGATATCCTTAAGAAG
Organism: Oceanispirochaeta sp.; assembly: GCA_963556075.3. Taxonomy (GTDB): domain Bacteria; phylum Spirochaetota; class Spirochaetia; order DSM-2461; family DSM-2461; genus Oceanispirochaeta. The sequence goes on from CAUVYB020000002.1 coordinate 4,204,912, forward strand.
TATATTATACTCCATCCAGTCGGCCTCGGAGTAGAGGAACTCCCCCCTCTTCCTCTTTTCTGTCTCATGATCCAGGATATTATCCAGCTGAAACGAGAGTACCCCTGCCTCCTCATGAGCATTGTTAATGACCGCCTGATCGGCAAGGATAATCCTTCTGTTGGACTCCTTGTCCTTCTCGATAATGATCAGATTATCGATATCCCTGCCCTCGACCTTTCCAGTTATAATGATGCTGTCCTGAAAGTATTTTACCGAATAGGATTCAAGCTCAACCTCGGGATTCCTGTAGATCATTTCCCGGTAAAGGCGTGTAAAATTCAGAGTGCCCAGAGGAAGAAGATAGTCATTCACAAAAAATGAGATAAATGAGAAGGCTATCCCGATAAAAAAAACGGGCAAAAAGATGCGATTATAGGTAATTCCCGAACACTTCATGGCCAGAATTTCATTATCCGAAGAGAAACGTCCATAGGTCATCAACGTTCCCACCAGGGTGGCAAAAGGAAAGGAGATGGTGATAATGGATGGCAGAGAGTAGAAGATCAGACGCATCACATAGCTGAAGGGAACCTGTTTGGCCAGAATATCCTCGGCCAGAAGAAGCAGCTGATTGATCAGAAAAATAAAAAAGAAAAAGAGAAAGGACACCAGGAAGGAGAGAAAGAACTCCGTGGCGATATAGAGGTATAGGGTTCTGTAGCCCTCAGGGCGTTTTGAAAAATTTTTCATGGATGATATTCAGTCCCTGCTCCTGTACGGCGCAGATTAAAAATGGAGAGGCATACTCCACTGCGCTTATATCAAGGGCACTCAGCCCGTCCTCAATTCCATAATATCGTTTTTCAGAATCATCCCGGCCCAGCACCAGCAGCCCCTGTCCCAGGGTAGAAAAACAGTAGAGACCGGGCAGCTCCACTCCGTCAGTTATCCAGCGGCTGCTGTAATCGGAGATTATAGTTCTGTATCCTCTCTCTTCCCGCTTCAGACGGACAATTCCACCGCCGTACGTTCCCACGATCATCTCGGAAACCGTACCGAGGACCGCACGGGCTGCAGCGGTTAGCCTGCTGTTCTGAACAACAGGACTCGCTCTGAACAAACGATCCAGAACAAAAAGCCCCTGCTCTTCGCTCCCGGCAAGAACTCTTCCGTCGGACTGACGCTGAAGAAAGGTGATATTCTCCAGAGGCGGCTCCTGCCGGATAAGGGACTGGCCGTCAAGCCTTATCCTGCGCAGGCCCGATGACTGGGTACCGCAGATCAGCCCCCTCCCTTCCACGATGGCGCTCTGAAGCCCGCGGTACTCCTTCCTGTCCGGAATATCCAGAGAAAAGAAACGGTTCTGACGCTTGGAGTAAACCCCGACGGAACCGTAGGAGAGAAACCAGACATGCTCTCCCTGAACGATGATACTCTGCACGGCCCGTATGGCAAGGGACTCCTGTCCCCGTACAAAAGAGGTCCAGCGCCTTTCGGACAGGGAGTAGCGGGCTATATCCCCGCTACGGCTTCCCAGCCAAAGATCATCGCCATCTGCCAGCATTGAGGAGACGGCGTGATCATAGATCAAATCCTCCGGGAGGGAAACATGCTCCAGATAAAGGGCCCGCTTCATTCCTGTACGCAGAAGAGGATCCTCTATGGTCTCAAGCTTTTTCCCGAGCACCGTTCTCAGATAATCAGCCCTGAGGTAATCCCCCTGCTCCAGGCTCATTCTGAATTCACTCATCTCATCAGCCCGGCCCGGAACAGACAATGCCGTCAAAAACAGAATAACAAACAGCAGAAGGGAAAATCGCTGCATGACCGCCTCTTAACGGACTCCTGTGGAGCCGAAGCCTCCGTGTCCCCGCTCCGTACTGTCCAGATTTTCCACACAGTTGAAAACCGCACGGGTGACCGGCGCAATCACAAGCTGGGCGATCCGCTCGCCTCTGGCGATTTCCACGCTTTCCTGCCCCAGATTGATCAGAATGACCTTTACATCCCCCCGGTAATCCGCATCTATGGTACCCGGTGAATTGAGTACGGTCAGCCCCTTTTTGGCAGCCAGTCCCGAACGGGGCCTTACCTGTCCTTCATAACCTGAAGGGATGGCCATGCGCAAACCGGTGGGTATCATGGAACGCTCTCCGGGAGCGATGGTTACGGTTTCATCCACACAGGCTCTGAGGTCGGCACCGGCGGCATCGGCACTGCCGTAATGGGGCATCATATCTTCCGGCCCTGTTATTTCAATATTCATTTTCAGTCCTTTAACGGCTTTATTCCGGATTTAATCTTTTTTCGATACAAAAAAAACAGTCCCCTTAGCGGGGACTGTCAAATTATAGCATAGTAAGGCGGGGGAAAATACCCCCGTTTACGCTTAGCTTATCTTCTGTTGTGACCGCCGCCTCTGGGCTTCCAGTCGGGGTTCTGAGCGTCTACGAGGCTCAGGTTGATGCGTCCCATGCGATCCACTTCGATCAGGCGCACTTCAACCTCATCACCTTCCTTAACCACGTCGGAAACGTTGTTGATCCGCTCTTTGGAGAGCTTGGAGATGTGGCAGAGTCCTTCCTTACCGGGGAGGATTTCCATAAAGGCACCGAAGTCCATGATTCTCTTGACCACGGCCTTGTAAATGTGTCCCACTTCAGGTTCTTCGATCATGCCCTTGATCATGGCCTCGGCCATGTCGGTTCCCTTCTTCTCACGGCAGAAGATGCTGACGGTTCCGTCTTCATCGATGTTGATCTTGGCACCGCTCTTCTCGCTCATGCCCTTGATGTTCTTACCGCCGGGGCCGATCAGCAGTCCGATCTTGTCCACATCCACCTTGAAGGAGGTTACGCTGGGAGCAAACTCACTGACATTGGGATTGGGTTCCTTGATGGTTTCGTTCATGATACCCAGGATGTGCTTCCGACCCTCCAGGGCCTGAGCCAGGGCGGTCTTCATGATATCGATGCTGATACCGGGAATCTTGATGTCCATCTGAAAGGCGGTGATTCCATCCTCGGAACCGGCTACCTTGAAGTCCATGTCTCCCATGTGGTCCTCTTCACCCAGGATATCGGAGAGAACGACGAAGTCATCTCCTTCCTTGATCAGACCCATGGCAATACCGGCGACAGGCTTCTTCAGGGGAACACCGGCGTCCAGGAGGCTCATGGAACCGGAACAGATGGTGGCCTGAGAGGAGGAACCGTTGGATTCCAGGATCTCGGATACCACGCGGATGGTATAGGGGAACTCTTCCTTGGAGGGAAGAACGCCTTCGATGGCTCTCTGGGCCAGGTGTCCGTGACCGATCTCTCTCCGTCCGGTACCCAGTCTTCCGGTCTCACCTACGGAATAGGGAGGGAAGTTGTAATGGAGCATGAAGTTGACCCTTCTGTCTCCGTCGATATCGTCCATGATCTGCTCGTCCTGAACGCTTCCCAGGGTGGTAACACCCAGAGACTGGGTTTCCCCTCTGGTGAACAGGGAGCTTCCGTGGGCGCGGGGCAGAAGGTCAATCTCACAGGAGATGTCGCGGATCTTGTCATTGGCACGCTTGTCGCAGCGGACATTCTTCTCGATGATGGACTTACGGATGATCACCCGCTCCAGCTCTTCGAAAAGGTCTCCCACCAGCTTGATCTGCTCTTCGGGGATCTCGGCTTCGTACTTCTCGAGCATCTCCTTCTTGATGGCCTTGATGGCGATGCGTCTTTCGAACTTACCGTCCATGAAAACGGCCTCTTCCATTCTGGGGTAGGCCTCGGCATACATTTCGTCCCACTTGTCCAGCTTCAGGGTCTTTTCAACCAGGGGAAGCTTTTCCTTTCCGCACTTGGCAGCCATATCGGCCAGGAAGTCACAGAGCTCCTTCAGCACGGGCTCGGCAGCCTGAATGGCGCTGAGCATCAGCTCTTCGGAGACTTCCCTGGCACCGCCCTCTACCATGCAGATACCGTCGTTGGAAGCGGCTACGATAATATCCAGCTCGCTCTCTTCGATCTGCTGAAAGGTGGGATTGATCACAAACTCACCCTTGAGGGAAGCCACTCTTACGGCGGCAACGGGTCCGTTGAAGGGGATGTCGGAGATCATAACCGCGGCAAAGGCGGCGATCATACCCAGTACGTCGGGAGTATGAACCTGGTCTGTGGATACGGTCATGGGCACGACCTGAATCTCACGTCCGAAATCCTTGTAGAACAGGGGTCTCATGGGCCGGTCGATCAGACGGGACACCAGGATTTCCTTGTCCTTGGGTCGGGCTTCTCTTTTCAGAAAACCGCCGGGGATCTTACCGGCAGCGTAGTAACGCTCATTGTAGTCTACGGAAAGAGGGACGTAATCCAGTCCCTCTACGGAATCGCTGCCGCAGCAGACGGTGGCCATAACGGCGGAACCGCCGCAGCGTGCCAGTACGGAACCGTTGGCCTGCTTGGCCATTTTTCCGGTTTCGAGGATGATTTCATCCTCACCAATCTTGAATTTAAAAGTTTCCATTTATGTTCCTTTTCGGCGTAATCGCCTCTTGAGTGCGTCAAGCCGGAGACTCCCCCCGGTTTAGCAGCACCGTATATTTTACAAAATCCATCGAAGTCATTATGAGATCCCGACGGAGAAATAAGCAAAAGAAAACCCGACCCTGCAGGCCGGGTTTTACATTACTTTCTGAGGCCGAGTTTGGCGATCAGAGCTCTGTAACCTTCGAGATTAGTTCTCTTCAGGTATCTCAGAAGCTTTCTTCTGGAACCAACCATCTTCAAAAGACCCCGTCTGGATGCATGATCCTTCTTGTTAGCCTTGAAATGCTCGGTAAGATCCTCGATTCTTTTGGTCAGAAGAGCGATCTGAACCTCTGTAGAACCGGTATCGTTGCCGTTCGCACCGAACTCTTCAACGATTTTCTGTTTGTCTTCTTTGGTTAACATTAAAATTAACACTCCTTAAATATAAAACAGGCATACACCGATTGTAAGCAGAGCTACACCCTGACAGAAATCAGCACCTGAATGTACAATAATAATCATTTCGGCATAAAAGTCAATTCTAAGATACAGCCGTATAAACAAATAGCCGCGGACTCCCCCCTGCGGGTTCAGGAACAGAGATTGATCTTATACCTGTAACGTCCTTCCCTCATTTCCAGTACGGCCTTAAGATTCCCTTTTCCGTCTTTCAACAGGACCATCTCGGGTTTTCCCTCAATGGGATTTTTCAGGAATTCAGGCCGGAACGGTACACCGTGACGCATCTTCGCAAGAGCGTCCTCATGGATCCCGAGAACCTGAGTGCTCTCCAGCACGGAAAAGAAAGACTCCCAGGGGTAATAATCAGGAATTCCTGTAAAGTCTTCCGGATTTACGGCATCTTCGACACGAAAAGGGCCGACAGCCGTCCGCCGGAGCTCCTGCACATAGGCTCTGCTGCCGCAGGCCTTTCCAAGATCCCTGGCCAGGGAACGAATATAGGTTCCCTTGGAACAGCGAACCCGGATCCTCAAATCCGGGCTCTCATAAGAGAGAAGCTCCAGTTCATCGATCCGGATCTCCCGGGAAGGCATATCCACATCTTCACCGCGCCGGGCCATCTTATGAGCTCGTTGACCGGCGATATGGACGGCAGAGTAGACGGGAGGGACCTGACGGAGCGTCCCCAGAAAATCAGGCAGAACGTTTTCAATGGTTGCCCGGGCGGGCGGTACGGCTTCGGCAACAGCATTCCCTTCGGGATCCAGGGTATCTGTTTCTTTTCCGAATCGGATCAGAGCGACATACTCCTTGTCCATACCCGTAATCATGGCATTCAGTCTGGTAAACTTACCCGAAAGGATGATCAGCAGCCCTTCGGCGAATTTATCAAGGGTGCCCGTATGCCCGACCTTGCGGGTTCCCAGCACTTTCTTTATCCTGCCCAGGGCCTGGAATGAGGTAAAACCCGGTTGTTTATTTAAAAAAATGATGCCTCCGGAAGAGGCTTCCGGAGGAGTATTATTACGACTCTGACTCGTCATCATGAATCAGATTGTCAATCTTTCTGTTCAGCAGATAACCGTCCCTCACAGAGGTATCCACCTCGAAGTGCAGCCTTGGGGTCAGCCGCATTTTAAGATGCTTTGCGATCCTGTTCTGAATAAATCCAGCGGCATGGTTCAGGGCGGCCACACTCTTTTTGAGCTTGGCCTCCCCTTCCAGACCGGAAACATAAAGCTTAGCCGACGACAGATCGTTGGATACCTTTACGGAGGTGATGGACAGAAGCGTATTGATCCGGGGATCCTTCAGCTCTCTGTTCATAATCAGAGAGCTGACCTGCTCCCGAATCAGGCTTTCCACCCGCTTCATTCTTAAATCATTCACTACTCTTTAGGCTCTCCCAGCTTCTTGGCGATCTCTTTCATCTCAAAGACCTCCAGTTCGTCGCCGACCTGGATATCGTTGTAATTCTCGATGGAAAGACCACATTCGAATCCTTCACGCACCTCTTTGGCATCGTCCTTGAAGCGCTTGAGCGAAGAGATCGCTCCGGTGTGAACCTGTATTCCGTCGCGGATAACATGAACGTTGCTCTTTCTGGTAATAATACCCGAAGTAACCATACAACCGGCAATGATACCGATCTTGGGAACCTTGAAAGTCTCGCGGATCTCGACCTTTCCGACGGTCTGCTCTTCCAGATCGGGAGCGAGCATTCCCTCCATGGCCGTCCTGATATCGTCTACCGCATCGTAGATGATATTGTATTTCCTGATCTCAACCTTCTCACGCTCGGCTACCATCTGCGCTTTGGGAGTGGGACGTACGTGGAATCCGATGATAATCGCATTGGAGGCCACAGCCAGGTTAACATCATTTTCGATAATGGCACCGGCAGCGGCATGCTTACAGACAAGACGGATTTCGGGAGTACTGAGCTTTTCGAGAGCCTGCTGCAGCGCCTCGACAGAACCGTGTACGTCTCCCTTGATGATGACATTGAGCTCTTGGACAGTACCGGACTGGATGGAGTCATAGAGGTTGTCAAGGGTAATCTTTTTAACGTTCTTGGCATCCTCCATCTTGCGGAGTTCCTGTCTCTTATCACCGTACTGACGGGCAATTTTTTCATTTTCCGTTACCTGGAAAGGATCACCGGAGCCGGGGATACCGGTAAATCCGAGGATCTCCACAGGCATGGAGGGAGTGGCTTCTTCCACCTTGTCTCCCTTGTAGTTGAACATGGCCCTGACCTTTCCTGAGAAAACACCGGCGACAAAGGAGTCGCCCACCTTAAGGATACCGCGCTCTACAAGAACGGTAGAGACGATACCGCGTCCCTGGTCGACCTTGGACTCAATAACCTTACCTTCGGCACGACAGTCCCAGTTGGCCTTGAGCTCCAGCATTTCGGCTTCCAGCATCAGGACGTCGATAAGGTCCTGAATTCCTTCACCCTTGAGGGCTGAAATCTCAACGAACTGGGTGCTTCCACCCCAGCTCTCGGGCATGAGATTGTACTCTGAGAGCTGCTGCTTGACCCTGTCGGGATTAGCTTCGGGCAGATCCATCTTGTTTACGGCAACAACGATGGGAACCTTGGCATCCTTGGCATGGTTGATAGCCTCGATGGTCTGGGGCATCACACCGTCATTGGCAGCAACGACCAGTACGATAATATCCGCAACCTGCGCACCACGGGCTCTCATCAGAGTAAAGGCCGCGTGACCGGGAGTATCAAGGAATGTCAGATTCTGATTATCCTTGGTCTTTACGGTGTAGGCACCAATATGCTGTGTGATACCGCCATGCTCGCCGGCCACCACATCCGTATCTCTGAGGGCATCCAGCAGTTTGGTTTTACCGTGGTCGACATGACCGACAACCGCAATGACGGGAGGCCTGGACTTCATATCCTCTTCCACGTCCTTTTCGGATTCAATCAGAGTCTCATCGTAAAGGGAAACGATCTTGACCTTACAGCCGAACTCATCGGCCAGGATGGTTGCCGTTTCGGCGTCGATCTGCTGGTTGATGGTAACCATCATACCCATCCCCATCAGTTTGGAGATCAGATCAGAGGCCTTGAGATTCAGTTTTCTGGCCAGCTCGGAAACCGTAATGACTTCCATGATATCGATCTCTTTGGGGACCGGATTGGTGGTATTTATCGTCTTTTTCTTAACCTGATAGAGTTTTTCGTTGTTCTCTTCACGCTTCTTCTGGTAATTCTTGCCGCCACCCTTCTTATTCTTGAAGAATTTTTTGGGAGCTGACTTCTGATTATCGGATATGGATTCCTTGGGAGCACCACCGCCGAAACCAGCTCTGTTGGGTCCACCGGGACGGAATCCGCCCCTGTTGGGAGCACCGCCGCCCGGACGAAAACCGCCTCTGTTGGGAGCACCACTGCCCGGACGATATCCGCCCTGGCCCTGACCGCCCTGGCGATATCCGCCCTGGCCCTGGCCGCCCTGACGATATCCGCCCTGACCCTGGCCGCCCTGACGATATCCGCCCTGACCCTGGCCGCCCTGACGATATCCGCCCTGACCCTGGCCGCCCTGACGATATCCGCCCTGACCCTGGCCGCCCTGACGATATCCGCCCTGGCCCTGACCGCCCTGACGATATCCGCCCTGACCCTCCTGACGATATCCGCCCTGACCCTCCTGGCGATATCCGCCCTGGGCGCCCTGACGGTATCCGCCCTGACCGTCGCCGTTTCTGTAATTTCTGCCTCCGGGAGCCAGATTCCCGGCACGTCCGCCGGTACTGCTGCGCCCTACCCGACCTTCACCGCCGACAACGCCGGCTCTGCCGCCTGTGCTGCGACCGCCGACAACGCCGGCTCTTCCCCCCTGGGGTCTATCCGGATTCCGGGGAGTACGAGGAGCTCTGTCAGCTGCCGAGGGGACGGAACGTCTTTCATCGTCTGCCTTGGCACTTGCCGCGGCAGCGGGTTTGGGCACGTCCTGATTGTCCTTGCTGGCGACGACCTTATGGGCCTTTTTCACGACCACTTTCTTTTTTACAACAACGACCTTTTTCTTGCCGTCTCCTGTCTCTTTTTTGGGAGGGGCATCGGTCTTTTTATGCTTAATGAGAGTTGCTTTTTGTTCTTTTTTTTCTAAATCTTCCGACATATGCCACCTTATTCCTGGTCCGCTTCTTCAGCGTCCTGAGCCTCGGAGTCGACATCTTCATCGTCGTCATCCTGCTCAACTTCTTCAATTTCAAAGCTCAATCCAACGCCACAACTGGGACAAGACGTCATATCGAGGGTAATGGCCGCACCACATTCGGGACACTCATAGGCCTCTTCCTCTTCCATGACAACTTCTTCTTCCAGTTCTTCATCGTCATCGCTTTCCACAATCTCAACATTATCATCGATGATCCCTCTGATCAGAGCCACATCATCATCGTTAATCCCCTCAAAAGATTTGAGGTCTTCCAGATTCATATTAACAAGAGTCTCGATCAGATCGATTCCATTTTCACGCAGCAGAGCGGCAACGCGTTCGGGAATTTCGGGGAGTTCGTCGATTCTGGTAATCTCTTCACTGTTCTCTTCTTCAGTGCTGAACAGCTCATTAGCCGCTCTGGAGATTTCCTGAGACAGCTCCATCTCTTCAAACTGCTCTTCTGTCTTAACATCAATGCTCCAGTCCACAAGGCGGTTGGCCAGGCGAACATTCAATCCCTGCTTACCAATGGCAAGTGAAAGCTGATGCTCGGGAACAATGGCCAGAGCCTGTCTCTTGGAACCATCGAGAACAATAACATCGTTGACCTCAGCCGGAGAGAGGGCATTCTTGATAAAAGAGATCGGATCGGGATCGAATTTAAGAATATCAATCTTTTCACCTTCAAGCTCACGAACGATGGCCTGAATTCTTACACCCTTGAGACCGACACAGGCTCCTACGGGATCTACATCGTCCCTGTTGGAAGATACGGCGATCTTGGTTCTATATCCGGCCTCACGAACGATCTTGTGAACCTCGATGGTATTATCGTAGATCTCGGGAACTTCCAACTCAAAGATCCTTTTAACAAAATCCGAGTGGGTTCTGGACAGAACGATCTGAAGACCTGAAGGAGTCTTGTTTACCTCGGATATCAGGGCCTTGATCCTGTCTCCCTGGTTATACTCTTCCCGGGGGGATTGAAAACGCTTGGGAAGGATACCCTCGGTTCTGCCAAGATCGACAAAAATATTACCGTTTTTCTCACGCTGATAGTACCCGATGATCATTTCACCGACCTTATCCTTGAACTCGGAATAAAGCGTATCTTTCTGTATCTCTCTCAAGTCCTGACGGGCCCGTTGCTTGGCGCTCTGCACGGCAAGCCGGTCGAATTCTTTGGGATCGATGCGAATCAGAAGCTCATCTCCGATTTCGCTCTCCTCGTTATACTTAACCGCTTCCTCAAGAAGGATCTCACAAACGGGATCGTAATAATCATCCTCTTCAACGATCATCTTTTTCGCATAGATGGCGACATCGGAATGATCATCTGAGAATTTAACGATAGCATTATCAGATGTTCCGAATTTTCTTTTATACGCGGCCATGAGGAAATCCTCAATAGTACTGAGAACCAATTCCTCTGTAATACCTCTTTCCTGCTGCAGCTGACGTATGGACTCTGCAAAATCTGAAGTCATAGCTTAACGGGCCTCCATTGTATAATCCAGCTTTCCCTTCCGTACACTGGCCAGGGAAAATGTTTCTTTTTTATTCTCAATTTCAAGAATCAGATTATTACCGTCTGATTCGACAATTCTACCGGAGATCCACTCATTGCTCTCCTCGGGCAGAATCTTTACATATTTGCCTTTGAAAATCTCATACTCCCTTGAGCTTTTTATTCTGCGGTCTATTCCGGGAGAGGTGATTTCAAGAGACATATCACGATCGTCCATAATCAGATCCAGCCTGGGGCGGATAACCTTATGAACCTCTTCACAGTCATTCACAGAGATGCCTTCCTCTCTGAATATAACAAGCCTGATGTTACAGACCTGCTTGACCACAGCAGCGTTCGCTTCAACCAGAGCAATGCCCATGGCCTTCAGCACGGGTTCAAGATCTTCAATAATTCTGGAATCAAGATCCTTCAATACCTCAACCTGCCTCAGCATCCGAAAAAGTACAAAAAAAAGAGCCTTTTGGGGCTCTTCTCATGTCGGATGCCATAGATTTTGAAATAAATATATCAACTCTGTAATTTTGTGTCAACAGACAAGAGGCAGGGAGGAATCAGGCATAACTCTATATAACGGAACAGAGTACGGCTCCGCAGACTTTTATATCCTTCCCGGCCCTTAAAAGCCCGGCTGCGGCGGCCATGGTAGCGCCACTGGTAAAAATATCATCAAGGACGATAATCCTTCGAATCTCTTCAGAGATTTTCCCGGAATCTGAAAGAATCAGGCAGTTCTTCATATGCCTCAGTCTCTGCTCATAGTCCAGAGATTTCTGCTGAACCCTGTCAATCCGTTTCAAACAGTCGAGAACTGTCATACCGTAATGATTCTTCAAAACGACTGACAGAATCCGGACCTGATCCCAGCCCCGCTGATGGATTTTCCCTTTTCGGGGCGGAATGGGAACAACAGGACTGTCCTCCCAGCCCCGGGCCTGCAGCTGTCGATACAGAAGATCCGCAAGACAGTAAGCAAAAGAAGGAGAGTCTTTCTTAAAAGCACTGACAACCTCCTTCAGGACGCCGTTGTAGTATCCGCATGAGACAAGGGCATCCAGCTCTTCGGGAATCCTGAGGCAGAAAGGACAGAGATTCGAGCTGCCCATCAAGGGAAGTGAACACCGCGGGCAGATCATACCGCCCTTCCGGGCCGCTGTCTTTATCAGGGACTGACAACGAGAGCATAGCCCGGAAGACCCCTGAGTCGGGACGCCGCAGAAAGAGCATGTCCCCCAATCAAGGAGAGAAAAGAAAGCTGAGTTCTTCATGCTTCATATACGAAAAAAAAGAAAGTGCTGATTGAAGAGTTGCCCTATCTTTTCAAATTTTCCTGAAGGGAACTCAGAATATTCAAAGCCTCAAGGGGAGTGGTTCCGTCAATATTCAGAGTCTTGAGCTGATCAAGAACAATTTCATCGGCACTGAAAAGATCCTGTTGCGTCGCAAGTTCAGGGGGAGCCGGTATCTCCGGGGATCCAGCTGCATTTTTCCTCTCCATCGAGCCTAGAATCTGCCTGGCCCTGAGGACCACCGCATCGGGCAGTCCGGCCAGAGAGGCCACATGAACACCGTAGGAATTCCCGGCAGGCCCCTCCTTGATCTTCTTCAGAAAAACAATGTTTTCTCCCGTCTCCTTAACGGTCAGAGAAAGGTTGATCAGTTCAGGATGCTCCATTTCGGTGAGCTCGTGATAATGAGTGGCGAACAGCGTCTTGGATCGAATCTCGTTCAGAAGATACTCTGCGATACTCCAGGCAATAGACAGTCCGTCATTGGTACTGGTTCCCCTGCCGATTTCGTCCATGATAACAAGACTTCGCTCACCCGCATTTCTGAGAATATGGGCCGTCTCGTTCATCTCCACCAGAAAGGTCGACTCTCCGCGAGCCAGGTTATCGGAGGCACCGACGCGGCAGAAGATTTTGTCTACGGTACCGATCACAGCATGATCGGCGGGAATAAAGGAGCCCATCTGAGCCATCAGTACAATCAGAGCGGTCTGTCTGAGGTAGGTCGATTTACCCGCCATGTTGGGTCCGGTGATCAGAGCAAAAGAGGCACAGCCGGTATCCATCATGAGAGAGTTGGGAACAAACTCCCCCTGGGGGAGATGGGCTTCAACCACGGGATGCCGTCCTCCCTCTATAACCAGGGATCGATCGTCTCTGATTTCCGGACGAATATAACCGCGGATGGTAGCCGTATAGGCTAGTGAGGCGTGACAATCCAGCTCCGAGAGAGTGCCGCAAATCTGCTGCAGCAGGGGGATATGAGGCTTCAGCCCTTCCCGGATCTCAATAAAAAGGCTTTTTTCAAGCTCCACAATCTTCTCGGAAGCGGAATTGATACTGCTTTCCAGGTCTGAAAGCTTCTCTGTCGAGTAGCGTTCGGCCGCTACCAGAGACTGACGCCGAATAAAATGGTCAGGGACAAGGTTGCTCTGGGTTTTTGATATCTCCAGAAAGTACCCGATAATTTTATTGTACTTGAGTTTAAGATTGGAGATTCCCGTCTCTTCCCTGATACTTTCAAGATAGTCATCCAGAACGGCCCGGCTGTTATTCTTCAGACTCCGCAGTTCATCCAGCTCTGCATTATAGCCCTCCCGAATCAGACGTCCTTCCGTCAGCAGGATGGAAGGTTCTTCCATAATGGATTCTTCAAGCCGGTTAGTGATATCTTTCAGAGTTTCTCTGATATCCTCAGAGCATAGAGGCTTGAAATCACCGGACGATAAGAGAAGAGCTTCAATATCTTCAATTCTGACCAGGGAGTTTTTCAGTGAGATGAGATCCTTGGCATGAGCCTTATCCAGGCCTATCCGTGAACTCAAACGCTCAATATCCAGGATTTTAGACAGCAGGGTGCGAATATCAGAAAGCAACATCTGATTCCGGTAAAGAGCATTGACCGCGTCCTGGCGCTCGACAATACGATCCCTGCTTCTGAGAGGATTCAGCATCCACTGCCTCATCCTTCTGGCACCCATGGAGGTGGAACTTTCATCCATAATACTGAGAAGGGTGAAAGATGAAGATCCGTCATCCATATTACGGACCAGCTCCAGGTTTTTCTGGGTAGCGTCGTCCAGTGAAACAAAAAGATCTTCACTGTATTTCTTTACCCCCCCCAGATGGGTCAGATAATGGCGAGCCGTATCCTTCAGGTAATCAAGCAGAACCCCGGCGGCGGCCAGAGAGGGATCTTCGGCGTTAAACCCGAAGCCCTTGAGGTTGGTCACTGAAAACTGGTCACAGAGCTGTTTATAACCGCTTTCCCTATCAAAAAGCCAGTCGGGTATCCTGTTCAGAACAAGGCTGCCCCGGTCATTCAAACTCCTAAAATAGGCGCTCTCAAGAAGGGATTCCTGAATAAGAATCTCCCTGGGCCCCAGACGGCTGAGTTCCTTACGTACAAACTCCTCCTGATGCTCATCGGAACAGGAGGCGGCAAAGTATTCGCCGGTGGAAAGATCCACATAGGAAAATGCCATAACCTTCCCGACACGCCCTATGGCGGCCAGATAGTTGTTGGACCGTTTGTCCAGAAAGGACTCGTCCACCACCGTACCGGGAGTGATGATTTCAACCACATCCCGCTGAGCGATGCCCTTCTTGGGAAGAGAGATCTGCTCACATATGGCGATTTTTCTTCCGGCATTCAGGAGCCGGCCGATATAATTCTGAGCGGCATGATAGGGTATGCCGCACATGGGTATACCGTGACGCTTGGTCAGGGTCAGATTCAAAAGACGGCTGACATCCTCCGCATCGGACTTGAACATCTCATAAAAATCTCCCATACGGAAGAACAGAACCGCATCCTTATGCTTTTCCTTGATGGACAGGTACTGCCGCATCATGGGAGTGTTTTCGGACATCAGTGCTTTTTGGTCAGAAGTCTCTGAAGGACCTGCTCCGTAATATCCACCTCGTAGTTCCACCACAGCAGATTGGGATCTGATTTTTTAAGAACAATGGAATAACCGCCGCTTTCGGCTACGTATTCAACCTCTTCAATAATCTCTTTCACAAGGGTATTGTTCTGACTCAGATTCTTGTTCAGCTCGGTAAGCTGACCGTTTTTTACCCTTACATAGTCTCTTAAGAATTTTTTCTTTTCAAAGATCTGATTGTCAAGCTCCAGAGCTCTGGCATTGTCGCCGTTGTTTTCAGCATTCAGCTTTCGCTCTTCCAGAATGGTGATCTCGCCCTGAATTCGGTCAATTTCCTCCTGAAACTGACTTTTCATTTCTTCAAGCTCCCTCACAGCCCGGGAGTCCTGATAGAAGGCAGACAGGATACGGGAATAGTCCAGAACGGCTACTTTTGTGATGGTTTCGCTGAAAAGAGGAAGGGTCAGCAGCCCGAGAACAATACAGAGGGTTAGTTTCTTTTTCATCTTCAACTCCTGGATAGATTCCCCGTACCCTCTTCTAAACAGGCACGGGGAAAAAAGTCATTAGTAAATATCGATCCCGAAGGATATAACAAGGTCGAGGTTTCCATCGGAGAACTCGACGTAGTCGGGCTCGGGGTTCCAGTTGATCGAGCCGTCATCATAGTACTGAAATTTCTTAACCACATACAGTCCGATAGGGAATGTCGGATTATCAAAGCGAACCCCCGCACCAAGACTGAATCTGTAATCGGCTATGGTGGAAGCCTCGAGAGCCTCTTTAGATTTCCAGAGACCCACACAATCAAGAAAGACATCAAAAGCAAGGATGTTCGGAACAATGGGAAACTTCAGAGTTGCCGTGTTATCCCACAGAGCCTGACCGTCGGACTCAGGATACCATCCACGACCGATAAACATACCGTCAACCGAAAATCCGTCGATCTCGGGATCAACATCCACAGGTTCCCAGGGCTTCTCGAAAAGATAGGAGAAGGCAGACTTGACCGAGAATACGGTCTTGAAGTTCCAGGTATCCGTAACAGGAACATCCCAAAGCGTAAAGTTGACCTCACCCCTTGTAACGGACTTCATATAGTCCTTGGTAGAAATGTCCATGATTCCCGCAATCGTCAGGGTTTCACTTAAGATAAATCCTCTTGAAGGATTACCGACATTATCCCTTGTATCCCATGACTCTTTGATCCACCAGCTGTCATAGTACTGCCATGTGTGATAATTATCCCTGATATTGTCGCTCCAGGGACGGTAGATATCAGCATTGTAGTCGAGATACTCCCACCCCCCGCGGATACCGGTATAGGTCGCGAAACGTCCTATATCCGTATACCAGGTATAGCCCAGATTAAGTCCGGTAGAGATATAATGGGACTCATAGTCCATGAGATAGTCAGAGGAGACGATCTCATTGGAGTCTTCATACTCTTCCTGATCGATATAGGGATCGATAACCCCGTCCCCGTCCACATCCTGGTAGATCTTGCTGTTCTCGGAGTGCCTGTAGGTCAGATCCACACCGGCTCCCCAGCGGGTATTGAAAAGGCGAGGCTCCGAAAAGGAGAGGGACACACTCTGACTGTCCGGAGAAAAGAGAGTGCTGAGTCCGAGGGTACGCCCTGTTCCCAGAAAGTTGTTATCGTTCCACTGAATATTACCGGATACGGGAAAGTCCGTCCCCCCGGAGAAGGAAACACCGAAGATGATATTAGCGGTTTTCCCCTCTTCCACATCGATCACAAGGTCCATTAAGCCTTCTTCACTGCCGGGATAGGTCTGGGGTTCAACAACCGAGAAGTACTGGGTATTGGTCAGGTTTCTGACACCCTCCATAACTTTAGTCTTGCTGAATACATCACCGACCTCAAAATCAAGTTCACGGGCTATAACATGATCTTTTGTCTTGTCATTGCCCCGGATAACCACATTCTCAAGATGGGCCCTGTCCCTCTCTACAATATTGACGACATAGGAGACGACCTTCTTCTCATCATCCTTATCCTCTTCGAGAGAGAAGGTGTTGTAGATATAACCGTTCTCGTAGTACTTGTCGGTAATGCTCTGATAGTCAAACTGGAATCTCGTCTTGTTGAAAGTCTTCCCCGGGGCCTGACTGATCATAAGCATCAGCTCATCGGTGGAATAAAGATAGTTTCCCACAAACTCAATGCCGCCGAAGGTATAGGCCTCGCCCTCATAGATAACCAGCGTAATGATAAGCTTATTGGCGTTATCCTCTTCATCCCGGTAGACCTCCCGATTGATCTCCCGAACCTCCGCATCTATAAAACCGCGGTCATGATAGTAGGCTTCAATGGTCTGTACATCCATCTGGAGTTCGTTCTCCATAAGGATTCCTTTTTTAAACAGCCCCTGGGCCTTTGTCTGCATCAGACCTTTCAGAACTTTATCCGTAACATGAACATCGTTGCCCACAAAACGGATCTCTTCAATCTTTGTCTGAGTTCCTTCTACAATATCAAAAACAACGGTAGCCGTATTCTCTTCATCGTCCTTTTCAATGCTGCTGTTGACTTCCGCATCAACGTACCCTTTCTCAAGGTAGAGAGTTTTGATAGCCTGAGCGTCCATACGAATGGAAGACTTATTGAGCAGGTCACCCTTGGTGAGCAGAATCGTATCATTCAGCTCACCCTTGCGGATTCTGTTGTTACCGGTATATACGATCTGATTGACTACGGGTTTTTCCTTAACCTGGAACTCAATAATAACCGTGCTGATTTCTGATTCACCGGGAAGCAGCTTCTCTCCCGGAAGCACCTGAGGAAGGATCAGGTCAAAATACTCAAGAGCATAGAGCTTTCCCTGAATTTCCCATGACAGGGAGTCTGAAAATTTCTTGGAGATATAGGGTCTGATGATTCCCTTGAGCTCATTTACGGAAACAGCATCCAGTCCAGTAAACCGGATATCCACAATAGTTTTATCAAGATACCAGTCTTCTGCGCTTTGGGCTGAGAGTCCTGCGGTCAACGACAGCAAAAGCACCAGGCAGACAGTCCAAAATTTATTAAGCATCAAATCTCCTTATTTCAATTCTCCATTTAGAAGATGGAAAGAATTTTTTAATATCAGTATGAATACCGCCATTCCAGACCGAAAGCGTTATTGGGAACGATATCGGTATTATAGAAATCGTAGGCATTTCTCTTATTGTAATTCCAATAAACCATAAAAAAGGGCGTCCTCATTTCTATGGTCAAATCCGGAAGGAGTTCTATTCCGTTTCCGTACGATCTTAAACCATACAGTTGGTCATAATCAACAACCACACCGGCAGAAAGATACAGGGAATCCCCGGCGAATTTACCAAAATATATACTCGTATTATCAAGATAACTCGCCATGCTGTAGGAACTGTCAGTTCCGGAGCTGTTATCCCTGTATAACTGGTCAGCCAGGGCATTTTCAAGTATTTCGGTTTTTATAGTGACGTTATCCAGGTGGAGAGACTGTTTCAGGGAGCTTTCAATGGGCCTCAAAAACCCATAGGACCCCCCTACCATCGTTCCTGTGGCAACCAGAGCCTTGGACACATCGGCCTCTCCCGACTCATCATCGTAGGGAATAAGGCTTTGACCCAGCAGAGAAACGATCTTTTCCTCCTGCATGGCGGGAAAGGAACGGAAATAGGGAATAAATTCATCCAGAACGGGATTTCTATAACCCATATATATGGTTACCTCGGTTCCGCTTTCATCTACGGCACCGATCTCCGCTTCAATATTGATATAGGGATTGAAGGTGTCCTGATCCTCGTTAAAGCTGATAGCCCCTTCGGTGATGCTGAACTGCCGGTCGAAATAGTATATATTCCCCTCCCTGATCGAGGCCTTTCCCGTCATGGTAAAGGTTCTACTCTTGGTATCTACTGTGATATTCAGCTTCTGGCCGCTTTCCGCCGTCGCCCTTACAAGGTCCAGCTCCGGGTTGGGAAGAATAAAAAGGCAGTTTTTCCCGGTAACCACATCCAGATCCATGTAAAATGGGAAAGGAACCTGATAGGGCATGCCTCCCTGACCGATCTCCGTCTCCTCTCCCATGGAACCGACAAGCTCATTTACATAGACGGTTCCGCCGAAGTTCATATGACCGGCGTCTCCCCAGAGACGCAAATCTCCCGTCACGGCTCCGACGCCCTGAATACTGTAGGCATTATAGTTTACAGGAGTTCCAGGATTACCCACAAGTTTTATATCGAGATCATATTCACCGATTCCCCATCCTGCCATGGTCATCCGCCCTTTCGCCCGGACACCGCCGTCTCCGATGGGAACAAGGAATTCATTGGTCTCCAGTACGCTGTTACGCATACGAGCTTCCAGAAAGGTTTCTCCAATATCTGCATTCGTATAGGGGGTCAGAACATAAAGATCCCTGGATTTTAAATCGGCTGAAAAAACGGGATCTCCCGGGGTACCTGCAATAGTGGCGCTGCCCGCCATGACGCTTCCTTTCTGGAAAACCGTATAAAGGTTGTCCAGAGCGTGGTCCTTGGGCATGACATAGTTAATGGTATGAAGATTGATGACAAGATCCTGGAGCTTGAGGTCGATAAGGTCGTCCCTTATCACACCATCTGTGCGGAAGGCGATGGGAAAATCCTCCTTCAGCCAAGCTCTGAAACTCCCGCTTTCCCCATCATAGAAGACAAACTGTTGGGGATCCTCTACAAGGGCGGCACTGTATGACGAGCCCTTACGGGAAAAATCTATTGTTTTGGATGAAAATGTCGTCTTCCCATCCCAGCGGACCGGATGGATTCTCAATCTTCCGTTAAAATCTTTCAGAGCCTGAACCTCAAAATCATCAACGGTCACCCCCGTATCGGCCATTAGGGTCAAACCTGTTTCCAGTGCCGAAATTTTCTTTCCTTCAAGCTTTTCTCCAAAGGTGGTGATGGCTGAAGAAAAGACGAGACTGCCGTCTTTTAAATCATAAACTCCCAGGCCCCGCTTAAGATACAGATTATTCATCCGAATATTCAGGTCGAATAATTCAAACTTTTCTTTTTCAAGCTTTGCCTTCCCCCGGACTGCAAAAGGCTGCCCCTGAAGCGTCAACTCAGAAGCGTTCAGTGAGAGTTCTGCAATGGGACTGCTCTTGTTCCCTTCAAAATTCAGTTCGCTGTCTATTCGTCCGTTGATTCCAAGATTTGTAAAGCGGTCCAGCAGTCCCTGATGGATCTGAAGGCTTAATGAAAGATTCTCCCCGCTGTACGCGGCATAGGCATCGTACCGTTCCTTCTCACCGGCCAGATCCATTTCACTGAGAGAGAGGGAGCCATTGAAAACCCTCTGTCCCAGATTAAAAAAGAAGGCACCACTTCCATCCAGAGAAGAAAAGGCATCACCATAACTCAGGTTGTAAATATTGACGGAACCGGGAGTCATATAGGCTGTCAGCTTGAGTTCCGGGTCTTTCAGAATATCCGAGTTCAACCAGCGGAATGAAGAGTCTCCCAGATAGATTTCCCAGTCCTCCCTGCCGTAACGCCCTCTCATCTCGGCACTGAACTGATAATCCCGGCCGTTCCAGCGCAGAGGCAGCTCATCCACCGCCACCATACCGATAAAGGAGGAATCACTACGCCTGCCCATCTGAACCTTTACACCATGATTCCCCTGCACAACAAGCTGCCCGTTCTCATAGCGGGCATTGACCAGATATTTGTTATCATTAAGATCCCAATCTCCATGGATCGAAACCTCTTCTTCCGCAAAGTGGGCACTCAAAGCACCCTGCAGGGAGTTTCCGTCCCAGTTCAGCTCGAATCTGTAGAGGTCAAGGGAGTTATTTCCGTAATAGGCACTCAGCTGCAGGTTCTTTTGTTCGTCGGGATGATAGAGATGAAGACCATTCACCTGCACAAGAGGCTTGCCTTCACTGAGACTGAAAACACCTTCGGATCGAATCCTGAAATCATCCAGATCGGCCGGCACACTCTGAGAAACGTCATGACTGAGGAAGGGTCGAATGCTGCCGACTGCAAGATCGGCGACCCTGTAACGGGCCTGAACAAACAGATCCTCGGATCCCAGGATCTCACCGTCAAACAGGATTTTCTCTTCACCCGAAGGGAGGGCGGCCAGAGCCGAAAAGATATACTGTGTCCCGTTTCTGTATAAAAGAAATTTCAGATCAGCGGCCTGCTTCCCGTTCTGAAGTGTCAGCGCCTCGGTTGACACTGAAAAGTAGTCATCTACCTGCTTCAGAATCAGCCGTCCATCCAGAAAGCGATCATCTGAAAGCTCAATTCCCTCCATGGCGATAAAGCCCTCGGGATAGAGTTCGTTGAAAATCCATTCTCCCTGCCAGTCAATCCGACCTTTTCGGGAACTGATCATCATCTTCCGGGAACTGAGCCGGGAATCATCACCTTCAATATCCAGATCCACAAGCAGAGGAAAAGGAAGATCGGGATTGTTTAGAGAGAGGGCGCCATTGTAATCATAGCTGAAACTCATATCCCCAAGGGAGAGAGAGAAACGCCCCCTGCCGCTGAATGATGTATTGAGCCAGGGATTTATCAGTGCCAGGGGACTGTCTGGCTCAAAATAGATCAGATCGGAAGGTATAAAATCCTCGGCCTTCAATGAAAACTGGAGTTCTTCCTTTCCCAGAGTAACGGCCAGATCATAGGGCTTGTCATCCTTGATTTTGGTAAGATAAAGGGTTTCCCCTTCATAGCTGATGTTTAATCTCTGGTCTTCCAGCCGAGCCAGATTACTGAAAATATCACTGAAATCGCTGTCTACGGAAAAGGAACTGAGATCCTGTTTGACAGTACCCGTCATCCTGGTATCGAGACTGAAAGTATTGAGGGCTGATGATGCATCTTCTCCCTTGAACCTCCAGGATCCGTTCAAAGCAAAACGGACAAAACCTTCCTGCTGGGAGAGGCTGATCTCTTTACCGCTGCCCTGAAGAGAATATGCTTCGTCCCTCCAACGGACACGCCAGTTTTTCAGTCTGATATAACGGGTAAACACAGAACTCAGTTCCGGCAGGGCCTGCGGTTCACCCCGTCCTTCCCTTCGATTCAGGTGTTCAAGAAATTCACTATCCCTTTGCGCATCCAGATCGATATCCAGGCCGCTGACATCAATACTCCTGACAACGGTAGCATCGGAAAAAAGGATTCCCATCAGATCGTGATGAAGCTTGAGCTTGTCCAGACGAATAAAAGACTCATCCGAATCCCCCGAGTAGATCCTGATATCCTTCAATACTATGGAGTTCAGAAAAGAGGGAGAGATACCGCCGTACTCCAGACGAATATGAAACTGCTCCTCCACAGAGCGGATGGCCCTGTTTTTGATGCCTTCAGCCATGGAGCTAACAGCATCCGAAACTCTGATATAGCCGGCAGCTCCGGCGGTAAGCAAAAGCAGGAGGAGAAGCGACTGAAGCAGATGAAAGAGAGAAACCCGGCGGCTTTTCATATACCGGAGCTCCCCATAGCCTTCAGAAAGAGCTTCAAAGTCCCTCTCCGGATTGTTTCTGTAGAATCGAATTCCTCAAACAGGAAGTCCGCCACATAGGCTCGTATCTGCCTGTCCAGATCCACATGACCGCTGCCCGGAGGAAGAATACTGATAGACATAACGGTTCCGTCATTGAGAACAGTGAAGCTGATATCGATAGACTCGGGCAGAGCGGCTCCATAGGGTATGGAAAACTCCGGTTCCGGTATGCTTCTGAGGCTAAGGGCGCCTCCCTCCCAGCTGAAGTCGGGAAGATCCGATGAAGAGGCACCTTCTACCTCTGAGTTGTCAGCAGACTCACCGGCGTGTCCCTCACCCTTATCAACAGGCAATGTAGATTCGACAGCCACGGCGGCTTCCATCATATTATCAGCAGTCGCTGTCGTACTGACGGCAGCCTTATCAGCGGCGGCCTTAACCTTCTCTTCGGTCGGTACAGCCGCCGGTTCCGTCAGGGCTTCCTCTTTTTGATGGATGTCCTCCCTGGAGGCAACAGGCACTGATGCCTTTTGTTCCTGTAGAGGTGGTTCCGGCTTCAGTTCCGCCGGCTTCGGGGGCGCTTTTTCTACACTCTCCTTTGAACCTCTTTCAACATAAGACTCGGCAGGAGGGGCGATAACAGCCCGGGCAAAGGTGATGCGGATTTCGGGAAAATCGGGGATTTCATACACAGAGAAGGTCATTTTACCTAAAAAAAAGAGAATAATGAGATGGATCAGAACTGAGAGAAACAGAGCTTTTTTCATGACTGTCATCGAATAGGAATCCATCTCCAAACCTTTCTTTTCTAAATACATACGGGGACCGTGGAGGTTACAGTTCAATATCTGAAGACCAGAGACAGTGCTCCTTCCCACTCACCCTTCCGGGGAACATAGTCCAGATTCCCCTCCAGTTTCAAGAGTGGGGAAAACTCGGCGGCCCCTCCCGCACCTGTAAGCAGATCGGAAGAATCGTTCAGCACAGTCTCATACCCTCTGACAATCAGCCTGTCTCCTCCCCTCAGGGTCAATGCATAGATCCTCCCATCGGGACGGTTGAAGACCCAGCCGCCGGTCAGAAGAAATCGAAAACTACCCCTATCCTCATAATCGGCAAAAAGAGTGAATTCCGTGACCATTCCCTTGCCAGCGGGCTGTGTCCATTCCGCCTTTGAGAACAGCACGAGAGCACCATCGGGTGCCAGAAGCCCATCATCAAGCTGCGGCATCTCTCCGAAACGGACTCCCCCTTCAAAAGACGCCCGCCCGGAGCCTATCCTCCCGGCCCAGCTCAGACTGCCCCTGTGCCAGCGATAGAATCCGAAATCACCGGAAACGGGCGGCTCCTTTAGAAGAAAACCCAAAAGCGCCTTTTCGTCCATAGACTCATTGGTATATTTCACAGCGATACTGAACTCGCTATATCGTCTGAACAGAAGTGTTAGTGTGGGAAAATAAGCGGAATCTCCCGGCTCCCCGGGATAAAGATCGGTCAAAAGACCGCCTTTAATATCAAGATCCCCGCCGGTCAGTGAGCGGGTAGAGTGAAGCAGCAGCTCGGGAGTGATGCGCCAGGAATAGCAAGACATTTCCCGCAGACAATCCCCTTCCAGCCCGGCATCAAGCCCCAGAGAATCCCCCGAAAACAGATTCACATCCCAGGCGCCGAGGGCTCCCCAGGATGTATTGGCGCTTTCATCGTTACGCTCGGCACTGTCTGATTTCCAGCGCATTGCGAGGCTCTGCCCGGCATCTTCACTCCCGAAAGAGGCTTCCGCCTCCAGAAGGCTCAGCATCCTCAGCTCATCAATATTCCTGACACCCGCTTCCATAGAAAATCCGAACGCTCCGGGCTTCCCGTTGAAAGACAGACGGCCCCAGTGGGGATAATCCTCGTCCACAGAGCCGTTGGCCTCAAGCTCATACCCGAAGTTCCCACCGTCCCCGGCGGCCTGGATTCCTGTTCCATAGGGCTTTGAGGCATAAAGACGCAGCCTGTTCCGGCGACTTTTGTCCTCACCGTTCAAAGAGAGTCCCGGAGGCTCCCATCCGGGAGAGCTAAAGCTGATCTCTTCGGTACCAGCGCGTTCAGGAGGGATCTCATCTTCGGAAATTTCGAAAACGGGTGACAGGTCGGTCTTCCAGGCTCCGTAGGGATAGAATATCATGGGGGGGGAGAAAAAGACTTCGGGAAGGGGAATATCCGCTCCCTGGGGACGCCAGTAGAGGATCTCCTTATCCATAAGGATCTCCCGGTCATCTTCTGCAGACAGGACGGCAGCGAGCAGCAGGAATATCAGGGTGGGTATGGTCAGCTTCTGCATTGTGTATTATTCTATCGGAAACTAGTGAATTCGCAAGGACAGATCATGGGAATATGGGATAAATTCGTCGTACTGGAAGGGCTGGACGGCTCGGGAACCACAACACAGCTGAACCGCCTCGGCTCCTACTGCCGTGAAAACGCTATCCCCTGTCACCGGACCTTTGAACCCAGCGACGGCTTTATCGGCCGGGCCGCCCGGGCTGTTCTGGAAAAAAGGGAGACAGCCCTCCCCCTCACCCTGGCCCAGCTCTTTGCGGCCGACAGAAGAGAGCATCTGACCCTTATGAAACAGCGTCTCGAGGAGGGAGAGTGGGTCTTCTGTGACCGCTATCTCTTCTCCTCCCTGGCCTATCAGTCCCTGGGTGTCGATTTTGATGCGGTTTTTGATCTCAATAAAGACTTCCCCCTCCCCGGCTTCTGTTTCTATATTGAATGCTCCGTCGAAACCTCTGCCTCCCGCCGGGGAGACCGGGACAGTGTGGATCTGTTTGAAAAAGAGTCCCTCCAGAGAAAGGTCATGGGCCATTACGAACATGCCTTTTCCGAGTTCTATGCTCCCGACGGAAAATCCCATCCCGAAAAGGGCTTTTACCGCATCAACGGCGAGCAGAGCGCCGATAAGGTGTTTTCCGACCTTCTGAAAATACTTAAGATATAAAGAGAAGAGCCCCCGCCTGCCGATACTCTATATGTGATAAAGCGCAGAACCTCACTACTCCTTATGCTGCTCATGGTTTCTTTCGGACGGCCGAGCTCCGTTCCGGCCTACAAGATCCTCTACGCGGAACAGTTCTACCGCCTCTACCATCAGCATATGTACAGCTATCCCGAAGACACCATGGAGAACATCCACTACCTGGGCATGGCCCTGCGCTCGGACTTCGCCAACCCCTTAAACGCCCTGGCCAGGATCAACAACGAGAAGGAGTGGGAGAAGTACCGCTACCTTTTTTATATGCATGTGAACCTGAAGCTTGTGGACTCCTACCTCAAACTGGGGATGAAGTACGACAAGAGGAATGCCTACTTCTACAATTACCCCTGGAAGTTTTCCAACCTGGACAGCCTGGAGACGGCGGAGGAGTGCTACCGCTACGCCATGGGATTCTGGGAGGATGCGAAAGAGTGGTCGGCTAAAGCGCAGGACAGGAAGTTCGCCTGGATGTTTATCGAGGATATTCAGTTCTGGGAGGACGAATCCTACCGCATCGGCACGGGTGACCTGAACTATGAGCGCACCATCCAGCGGGAACTGGACCGGCTGCAGAGGGTCCGTGAGACGTTCGAGGCCATGGACGGGGATAGCTATTAACGCATCAGCATCGCATCGCCGTAGGAGAAAAACATATAGCCCTTCTCCACGGCCTGTGTATAGGCCCTGTCGATATTATCTTTTCCCGCAAAGGCGCTGACCAGCACCAGCAGGGTGGATTCGGGGGTATGGAAGTTGGTGAACATCTTGCTGACCACCTTGAACTCGTATCCGGGGTAGATAAAGATATCCGTGCTGCTCTCCCCTCTTTTCAGCTTTCCGTCCTGCCAGGCGGACTCCAGGGTTCTGACCGAGGTGGTACCCACCGCCAGTACGGGACGCCCCTCTTGAACAGCGCATTCCACCTTGTCGGCACAATCGTCGGAGACGAAAAACTGCTCCTCATGCATCCTGTGATCCAGAATGCTCTCGGTTCTCACGGGCTCGAAGGTCCCCAGGCCCACATGAAGGGTAACGAAAGCTGTTTCCACTCCCTTCTCTTCCAGACGGGCCAGAATATCATCGGTAAAATGCAGGCTGGCCGTGGGAGCGGCCACTGATCCGGTTTCCTTGGAGAAGACCGACTGATAGCGCTCGGCATCCTCAAGCTCATCCTCCCGCTTGATATAGGGAGGAAGGGGGATATGGCCGTGAATATCCAGGTAGTCGTCATCCACCGGGGATGAAAAGCGAACCTTTCTGTGATTGGAGCTCACCTCTTCTTCAATGGTTCCTTTAATCTCACCGGGGAAATCAAAAACTTTGCCGACCTTCTGCTTTTTGGCCTTGGAGACCATGCAGAGCCAGAGATCCTGTTCAAGGCTCTTCAGAAAGAAGAACTCAACCTTGCCGCCATGTTCGGAGAAACCGAAGACACGGGCCTTGCGAACCCGGGAGTTGTTGAAGACCACGAGGGTTCCGGGCTCCACCAGATCGGGGAAGTCCTGCATGTTTTTATGCTCCAGCTCTCCCGTCTTGCGGTCCATAACCATCAGCTTGGCGGTACCCCTGACCTCCGGGGGATGCTGGGCCACCTGTTCGGGAGGCAGATTAAAAGAGAAGTCCCTGATTTTCATCGCTTGTAATATCCATTCCTAAGTGTTTGTAGGCCAGAGGGGTGGCCACGCGCCCCCGGGGGGTACGCTTTAAAAAGCCCTGCTGAATCATATAGGGCTCGTAGAAGTCTTCCAGAGAGTCGATACCTTCCCCTACCGAGATGGCCAGGGTTTCGGCCCCCACCGGACCTCCGCCGTACTTTGTGATCAGAGCCTTCAGGATCTCCCGATCCAGACGCTCCAGTCCGCACTCGTCCACCTGGAGACGCTTGAGTCCGTCATGAACGATCTCGCTGGTGATGATCCCCTCGCCCTCCACCTGGGCGAAGTCCCTCATCCTTCTGAGCAGACGGTTGGCCACACGGGGGGTCCCCCGGCTGGAACCGGCCAGAATACGGGCGGCATCGGAGGTGATGGTGATATTCAGGATGCCGGCACTCCGGCGCACGATCAACTGAAGCTCTTCCAGAGTATAGAAGTTCATCCTGACGTTGATGCCGAACCGGGTATAAAGGGGACTGGAAACCCGCCCGGGCTTGGTCGTGGCTCCCACAAGGGTAAAAGGCGGAACGGGGATGCGGATGGTCCGTGCCGAAGGGCCCTGACCGATGATCCAGTCCAGCTCGTAATCCTCCATGGCGATATAGAGCATCTCCTCGATGGCGGGCTTCAGGCGGTGAATCTCATCTATAAAGAAGACGGTGCGTTCGGTGATGGTGGTAAGCAGTCCGGCCAGATCCTTGGGCTTGTCCAGGGCCGGGGCCGAGGTCACCTTGGTCTCCACACCCAGCTCATTGGCCATAATGCCGGCCAGAGTGGTCTTTCCCAGTCCCGGAGGACCAGACAGAAAGACATGGTCAAGAGGCTCCTGACGGCCCCTGGCGGCCTCTATAAAGACCCGGAGGTTGTTCTTGACGTCCTCCTGACCCAGAAACTCATCCAGAAGTTTGGGACGGATAGGATTATCGGCGGGTTCCTCCCCCTGAAAGGGGATGCCCGACAGCAGGCTTTCATCTGACATAGATCAATCCCTCACTTATGAACTGAGTTCCACGATGGCGCGGCGCAGGATCTCCTGCTCCTTTTTCTCGGCGGGAAGAGAGGCCACAGTCTCATCCTTGAGCAGGGCCTTCACCACAGACTGAACCTTCCGCTTTTCAAAGCCCATGGCCGTCAGGGATTCGATCCACTCCGCATCGGGTCCTGAAGCCGCAGCGCCGCCGGGCCCTTCGTCCCAGCTCAGTTTGCCCCGCAGCTGAAGAAGGATCTTCTGGGCCGTCTTCTTGCCCAGCCCGGGCAGGGAGGCCAGGCCGTCCAGGTTCTCCTCTTCCAGATAGAGAATAAGCTGGTCCGCACGAACGGCGGAGAGGATCTTCACGGCCCCCTTGGGACCCACGCCGCTGACGGAGATCAGATCCAGAAAAAGGGCACGCTCCCTGGCTGTGGAAAAACCGTAGAGAGCCATCATATCTTCTTTATGGTAGAGCCAGGTAAACACCCGGGCCTCAGAGCCTACGGCAGGCAGGGAGCTGATTGTGATGCCTGAGGCTGTCAGCTGCCACTCCATCCCCTGGTTCTCCACACAGACCCAGGATTCTCCTTTCTCCGTAACAGTACCGCGTATGCTGTTGATCAACTCAAACCTCCCGTATGGGCATGACAGAGCGCCGCCGCCAGAGCATCGGCCGCATGGTCCGGCCTGGGCGCTTCCTTCAGCTTGAGAAGGAGGGCTACCATCATCTGAACCTGATGCTTCTCGGCTCTGCCGTTTCCCACAACAGACTGTTTGATCTGTATGGGAGTATACTCACCGATTAGAATACCATGTTTGGCCATACAAAGCATCAGGGCTCCCCGGGCCTCGGCTACGGGCATGGCGGAACTGACGTTTTTAGCAAAATAGAGGGTTTCGATACCGGCGGAACCCGGCTTGTACTCATTGATGACGTCACTCAAACCGTCATAAAGACAAAGAAGCCGGTCTGCCATGGGTGCTTTTGAATCAGTCTTGATTACACCGTGGGCAATATACCGGCTTCTTATCCCGTCGTGAGCAATAATTCCCCAGCCGGCGTGAGCCAGACCGGGGTCTATTCCCAGAATGGGAGACATTATTCCATTTCGAAGTCAGCGGGAACATCCAGGTTGCTTGCCACATCCTGTACGTCGTCGTTGTCTTCCAGTCTTTCGATCAGTCTGAGGACCTTTCCTGTCGCGTCGTTGTCCAGAGTCACCTGGTTGTCGGGAACCATGGTGACATCAGCGGACATCTGCTCGAATCCCGCTTCCTGGAGGGCGGTCAGAACGGCTTCAAAATCACCGGGCTCGGTGATCACCTCGATAGCGCCGTCCTCATCGCTTACATCTTCGGCACCCGCTTCCAGAGCGGTCTCAAAGAGGCTGTCGAAATCGACATTCTCTGAGCTGTAGGCGATGACTCCCTTTCTGTTGAACTGGTAGGAAACGGCACCGGTAGCGGCCAGAGAGCCTCCTCCCTTGTTCAGGATGGAACGGACGTCCGCAGCGGTTCTGTTCTTGTTGTCCGTCAGGGCGGAGATCAGAAGTCCTACTCCGCCGGGGGCATAGGCTTCGTACTGGAGCTCGATGTAGTCCACACCGTCCATATCCCCGGTTCCCTTCTTGATCGCCTTCTCGATGTTGTCCTTGGGCATATTGGCCGCTTTAGCCTTGAGAACGACGGTTCTCAGGGCAGCATTGGACTCAAGGTCACCTCCGCCCATACGGGCACATACGGTGATTTCCTTGATAATCTTGGTAAAGAGCTTTCCTCTCTTGGCGTCGGCGGCGCCCTTCTTATGCTTAATGGTATGCCATTTACTATGTCCTGACATTGTATCTCCTTGGAACGATTACGTTATTGATTTCATTATGAGTTAAGATGCAGCAACCACCTTCGGTGGTTTGTACTCAGCGCCCCGCAGGGGCTTACAGTGCTGTCAAAGCCTTTACAGGGTAAAGTCTTAGTCTCCAGTAAATCCAGCAAAGATTAACACAGGCAAAAATAGACTGTCAAGAATACAGACCGCCCCTTCCGAAGCTGACATGTTACAAGGGAAAGAGGCAGGAAAGGCCGGTCAGATCCTTCTCATCCAGCTCGGAGAACAGGGAAAGAAGAATGGTATTCAGCAGATCCATCCCCTCAGAGCCGGCACGCAGCACCGAACCATCAAGATTCAGAAGCCCTGTCCCGCAGAACTTATCCAGGGTCCGGGGAAACAGATCCTCCGCATTTATTGTGAATATCTTCTCAAAGCGCTGCAGATCAATACCTTCTGCAAGGCGGAGCCCCATCAGAAGGAAGTCCTTCAGAAAATCAGCTGCCGAAAGAGACTCCTTTTCCGTATAAAGACAGCTTCCCGAGGCAAAAGCCCTCAGATCCTCCTTTGTTCGAAAACGGACAGGCTGTCTTTTCTCGCCGGGCAGCATGGAAACGGCAGCGGGACCGCAGCCCAGATAGGGCCTCATCTTCCAGTACAGGGAGTTATGACGACTCTCCCGGCCGGGTCTACTGAAATTGGAGATCTCATAGCGCCTGAAACCATTGTCAGCCAGAAGCCTGCAGCCCTTGTGCCATACCGCCTCTTCTTCATCGTCTTCGACTCCGCTTCTCCGGCTCTCCCATTGATCTGCCAGTACGGTCCCCGCCTCCAGAATCAGCCCGTACCATGAGATGTGATCCGGTTCAAAAGAGAGCGCCTCTTCAAGATCCTTCAGCTGATCTTTTCCGTTCATTCCCGGCAGCCCCTGAATCAGATCAAGATTCAGATTGAAACTTCCATCCTCCTGAAGCCGTTCCAGGGCCGCCAGAATGGCCGCTCGGCTGCTTCTCCGTCCTGCATTCCTCAAAAACTCATCCCGGAAGGACTGCACACCCAGGCTGAGACGGTTAATCCCCATACCCTTCCAGGCCCTCAGGCTTTCCCGGCTGATATTAACGGGATTACACTCCAGAGTCACTTCCTCAGGCAGCTGGCCGTCGTTCATCAGGGCGATCTTATCAAACAGGGATTTCAGCAGATCCGGATCGGCCAGACCGGGGGTGCCGCCGCCGAAATAAAGAGTTTCAAATCCATCGATACGATAGGATTCTTTCAGGTCCCGAATCTGCTTTTCCAGAGAACGAAAATAGTCTTCTTGAAGAGAGAGATCGCAGAGGGAGTAAAAATCGCAATAGTCACACTTGACTCTGCAAAAGGGAAAATGAAGATAAAGGGCGGTCTTGCAGACTGACATAAGCCTAGAGAAATGAGAATGATGTAAAAGGCCAGTATCTGAAAAAGACCTTCCCCAGAATCCTGCTGCGCGTCAGAGGACCCCAGAGATAGGAGTCACTTCCTTTCCCCCTGGAATCACTGAGGACAAAATACTCATCCCCCCCCAGAGTAATTTCATTCAGACTTCCATCCATCGGATCCCCCGGCTTCCACAGAGGAGGAAGGTCAGGTTTTTGAATACGATAGGAGGACGTATCCAGATTTTCTTCTGTAACAAACGTGCCCGAATCAGGAGTTTTCACATAGGCTCTGTGCCCGACAATCTTCACCGTATCACCGGGAAGGGCGATCACTCTCTTGACCAGAAGATCCTCCTCCCAGTATGGCCGGGAATAGGAACTCAACTGAAGTTTCTGAAGGGTGAAAAAGCGAACGAATGGATTGATATAATCAAGAACAGGCTGTTCTTCCCGGTAATAGGGAGGTGAGACTATCACAAGATTACCTCTTTCGATACCGAAGTTTCCCAGATTGCTGAAACGGCTTTGCGCCTCCAGAAGGAGCTTGGAATAGAGAATCCGCTCTCCCGGCTTCAGAGAAGGCTCCATAGAAGAATTTGCAATCAATAAAGGAGTGGAAACGGAACTGGAGAAAAAAAGATAGAGCGTAAAGAGCATCAAAGAGAGGATAACCCGTCTGATCCTCCGCCCCACTATCTGTTTTCGTTCCTTATACGACCGCCCTCTTCGGCCAGTGGTTCCCAGCACTAGCGGATCATTCCCACTCTGGCAGCTGGCCAGTATTTGAACATGGCTTTTCCGAGGATCTTGCCCTTGGAGACAAAACCGAAATAACGTCCGTCATTAGAGTTGTCTCTGTTGTCTCCCATGGGGAGAACCGATCCTTCGGGAATAAAATATCCCGTATCCGAAGCCTTTTTCCACCGGGCATAGGCACTGTTATCGAAGGGCTGAATCTGATAAAGCTTTCTCTGCCGCCACATATCCATCTCAAGGGGGTCCTTATAGCTTATCCCTTCAATTCCGGAAGCCTTGCGTCTCAAACCTGAGGGGATAGCCAGACTCTCCTGCTGCAGGGCATAGGCCTCCCCATAGGCTCTGAAAACAGGGTAATCCTCTTCCGCTGCCATTCTCTTATTTCCATAACTGAGACCGGAAAGAGCCTTGAATTCCTCCTCAGGCAGAAAATCTGATTCCCCCCGGGCTTTGACCTCAAGATTCCCCTTATCCTGTCTGTAGACATCACCGTCCTGAAGAACCTGTCTTTTGATAAGGAAGTGGGCCTTGGGGTTTCCATTCTCATCCTTATCGATATCTACCATGGAGAGGGTCAGCATATAAAGGACACGCTGAACAATATCAAACACAGGGCCCCGGGAGAGGTATTCAGGATTCTCAAAGATAATGACCTCGCCCCGCTGGGGGATCTTTACACCGGGGATTTTGAACATACCGGGAAGCAATTCGGGACCGTAAATGATCTTGTTGACAAAGATCCTGTCCTTGATCAGTAAGGTATCCTTCATGGATCCGGAAGGGATCTGATAGGCTTGAAAGAGGTACTGATTGATAAGAAGAACAACCATGGCGGCCCAAAGAAAGGCTTCAATCCAGTCCAGAACCGGATTTTTAGCCTGCTGTTTCTTCTTTTTTTTATAGTTTCTGACTTTTCGGCCGGTCAGCATTTTTTCTGTAAATACGATTAATGTCTTTGAAAGCTTATCCATGTTCCGCCTGCGCACAAGTACTGCTTTAGAAAATTACCATGGAAGCTTCTGCGTTGACAAGCCTATATAGACTTTCCTATAATCCTGCTATGAAGAAAACAGTGCTTACGGAAGAAGAACTCAACGACCTTAAAGTGACTCTTAAACCGGTATTGGGAATCAAACCGGAACAGTATATTAAAGGCGTTTACCTGTTCCTTGTTCTCGTAGCGTTTTTTCTTGTTTTTTTCCTTCCCGGACTTCTGAAGAACGGAACATGGTACAATTTCACGTCCACCCCACCCGGAGCTTCCGTATATGCCGACGGCATCCGTCTGGGCGCCACTCCCGGCTGTTATTTCGTTCCCCGGGGCAAACGGACGATTTCTCTTCAAACGCCCTACACCTGTCTCTGGAGTGAAGAAACAAAGGTCGGCGGTAAGGTTTTTGGAACTCTTTTTGTAAAACGCAGCAGGGATATGCACATACAGCTGGAAAGCAGCGTCACATCAGAATCTTTAAGCAGTTTCCACAAGGATGCGGCGGCCTGGTTTTCCAGTGACGAAGGCTACAGCGCCCTTCCCCTGCCGCCCGTACTCCCCGATTTAATGAAGTCGGTCTACAGAAGCACTGACAGAAATAAAGCTGACGTCTCCGATGATGAGCTGGCCATGATGCTGACCTCCCTTCTCAGAACAGCCTCGGAGGAAAATGCCTACAATCAGTGGCTTGAAGGCTATGGACTATACGCCGTAGCCGGAGCAAGTCTGAATCCCGGAACCCTTCTGAAAGCCGCGTCTGAGGCGGCGGTCTTTTTAAAGGAGAATCCTCAGCTTATAGGGTTCCTTGAGAACTATCATGATCTTCCGGAACTGCAACTGATAAAAGAACAGGAAACAGATCTTATCAGCATCAACCCCGCTCCCTCTATCCGCCCTCTGGAAGACGACTCCCTTGTATTTGCAGCGGCCGGCCGTCTGAAAAGTAGCGGAGAGCTCATTTATGCCGCAGACAGGGAGATCACGAAGGGTCTTTATCTCCTCTTTCTCAACGAAAATCCTGCCTGGTCTCCGGCGCAGAAAGAGACACTGCAGTCTGAAGGTCTCGTGGATGAGAACTACCTGGCCGACTGGGATATAAGCAAGGATTACAGCTCTTCCCGGGAGGTCCTGAATTATGTGTCCCTGCCCGCCGCCGAAGCCTTCTGCGACTGGCTGGACAGGCACTCTTTCCCCGGCCGCGACATGACCGTCAGACTCCCGGATGAGTGGGAGTGGGAGGAGATTGCCCGGGCAAACGGTCAGGACAGCAAGATGCGTCCCTCACAGAAGAATCTGGGTCCCCTGGAAGCCGGTTCTACGATGGGAGGAACTCTCAATCTTTACGATATGGATGGCAATCTATGGGAATGGTGCCGCAACGGGTTTGGCACAAACGACCTGTTTCTCTATAATAGCCTTTCAAAGATCAGCATGTTCGACAGGGACATGCCCACATTTGCCGTCAGAGGCGGAAGCTGGGCCAATGACCCGGGTGAAGTCGGCGCAGAGACAAGAGCCTCCCAGCCCGCGTCCTGGTGTACACCCTATATAGGATTCCGTCCGGTCCTGCTGATCCAAAGGTAATTAGATGTCAAAGAAAAAAAAGAAAACACCTTCCAATGTACTGGGAGAAAATAGAAAAGCCAGATTCAACTATGAGATTCTCGAGAATCTGGAGTGCGGTTTAGCTCTGAAAGGGACCGAGGTAAAATCCATCAAAGCGGGAAAGTTCTCCTTTCCCGACGCCTTTGTGGAGGTCAGAAATCACGAACTCTTTATCCGTAACCTTTCCATCACACCCTACGACTTCGGCAATATCCACAACCACGCCCCCGACAGGGTCCGTAAGCTCCTGGCCCACAGGCAGGAGATCAAGAAACTGGAGCGCAAGGTCCAGGAGAAGGGCTGCACCCTGATCCCCCTGAAGTTCTACCTGAAAAACGGCCGGGTCAAGATCGATCTGGGAGTCTGCCGGGGTAAGAAACTCTACGACAAGAGAGCCACCATCAAGGAAAAGGATCTCAAACGGGATGCAGAGCGTAACTTCAGAATGAAATAATTCTCACTTTTTTTCCTGCCGTCCCCTCCCGGCAGGGCCGGGCTCTATTCCAGGATATACCTCAGCATCCCCTTCGGATTGTTGAGAAAGCTTTTCATCACCTCGAAATGCTCTGTCTCCTCACAGCTGAGACACTGATAGCCTTTATCCAGGCTGAAAATACGGCTATGGGGATAGCTCATCAGGATGGGAGAGTGGGTAGCGATGATAAACTGGGAGTCCTCAAGAACCAGTTCATGAATGCGGCGCAGCAGGGTCAGCTGCCTGGTGGGAGACAGGGCCGCCTCGGGCTCGTCCAGGATATAGACGCCCCTCCCCCCGAAGCGGTGGAGTATAAGGGACATAAAGGACTCGCCATGGGACTGTTTGTGGAGGGAAACCCCGCCGTAGGCCCCGATAACGGACGGAGATCGATCTTCCTTATCCTCATCCATCCTATCAATATTGGAGGCGACGTTATAAAAGCTCTCGGCCCGGAGAAAGAAGCCGTCCTTCGGTTTCTTCACGCCCTTGACCAGCCTCAGGATCTCGGAAAGCTCAGAATGGGTCTCCCTGGTGCTGAAGCTGAAATTCCGGCTTCCCCCCTCGGGATTGTAGCCGCAGGCCGCCGCCAGGGCCTCCAGGAGAGTCGACTTGCCGCTGCCGTTCTCCCCGATCAGGAAGGTGACATTGGGGTGGAACTCCAGCTCCCTGAGAGCTCTCACCGCCTTCAGACAGTAGGGATAGACCTCGGGATTCACTCCCTCCCGGTCTATGGAGATCTTTCTGATGTACTGATAGAAACCGCTCTCAAGCAATCCTCAACTCCTTTCCCCGGCCCCCCTCAAAGGCTATCACAGCAGCTCCCTGAGGGACAGCCCCCTGATTCCGGCCAGGATTACGAGAGCTGCGGCTATGCTTAACATATTCATGGCTGAATATCTCCTTCAGTTCCGATCTTGAAACGTGGAAATCTAAAACATCAGCTCAGAAAAATCTCTTATAAAACGGTCCGGACGTCCCTCCTTTTCATCACCCTCCCTATACTTCCCGGATGCGACAAGAACAGAGCCGAGACCGGCTTCCCTGGCGCCGACAATATCCGTTTTCCAATCATCCCCGATCACAATGGTACTCTCCGATTTGCTTTCCAGCAGAGACAGAGCGTTATCAAAGTACGCCTTGGAAGGCTTCCCGAAGACGGGGATGGAAGACTCCGTAACCGACTCGATCAGCTGGACGAAGGCACCCGTATCCAACTGTGTCCTCCCCTCTTTCAGATAGTAGGGAGAACGGGAGGCGGTGATGATATCGATTCCCCTTCCGGCAAGTTCAACAATCCATTGCAGATCGCTGTAGGAAGCATCACTTTTCTCAAAATCCAGGAGGATAATCAGCTCAGGATCGTCACTCGACTGCCGAGCCCCGACCTGTGAGATCTCCGCTTCTGAGCCTACGGTAAAAGCCCTCTCTATCCCCTGATCCCGGATGAAGGTATTTATGGAATCCACGGGGCTGTAGATGGCTCCAGTCTCGACATGGAGGCCGATTTTCTCAAAACGTTTTACCTGCCGCCCGGCGGACCTGATTGAATTGGTAGCCAGCAGGAAGGGGACCGAGTTCTCCTGGAGGGAATGTATAAAGCGTCCAGCCCCGTTAAGCTCCCGCTCTCCATCCAGGATTGTACCGTCTATATCTATGATGTAGGCTCTCAAACCGCTCCTCCCCCGGCAAGGCCCAGCTCCCGCCGCTTTCTCTGTATACCGGCACCGACATTCTGTTTCCGCAGCTCCGTATGCGCCCTGTCGTTCCCCTCATAGATCAGGGCCAAGGAATCCAGATAGGCATCCGCACAGCGAAGGATCTCACGAACCTGAATTTCCTGACCGTTCTGATATCCCATAACCTTCATGATCCTCAGGTCCAGATAGTCGTTGAACTCCTGCTTCGATTTGAAATCAGCCCTGTGATCGATGGTATCCAGACACTTTCCGGAATCAAGATAACGGCAGCCTCCACAGATATCATCATTTCCCGCAATAAGTTTGATCCTCTTCAGCTTGTTGTGATAAATCTCTTCCCCGATGATATGATAGGAGTGACCGTACTCATGAGCTTTCAGAGCCTTCCCAGCGCCGTAATCACGGATGATATCGAAAAAATGATGGATTCTTAACTCTCTCATGCTTAACACACCTGCCTTTCTATAGATTTCCATCTCAAGAACCAGATCTCTGCCTTTGGAAAGATCCCCGGTCCCGGAACCGGTCCCCTTGAGAATATCCTTGCCCAGCTCTCCTGTTTCCGAACTAAAGTCGATAAAGCGGCTCTCCCCTCGGCGTTCATACCATGACTACTACAGAAGTTTTAATCCTTTCCTGCAGCTCGTTCATTGCAACAGCTCTGAGCTAAAAAGCGGATTTCAGTATATCTTTCCCTTATATGATCAACAATACGTCTGTGACGTCCTGAACTCCCGGGGATTCATCCCCTTCTTCGCCTTGAAGAGTTCGCAGACATCAAGCCGCGTCTCTTGACTCTGAGACGACATCCCATTATTATGATGCCACCATTTACCCTTTCGGGGGTGTAAAGGTTTCGACTGTTGGATTCCGTTGGTCGGGCTGCAGGTGGAGCGTTATCTCCTTAAACTGTCTTTTTGATAAGTGCCAAAAAAGAAGACACAGTTGTCGTTTCTTTCGACAACTCCGCACTTGCACTCGCAGCATAATTAACGTTGCGACGGGTACCTCAGGCGCCGTTCTGAGACTGGGGCTGCCCGCCAGAAACCAGGACTTACCCTTTTTTTAGTCCGGGATTAAAAGGGGACATCTTTCCGGAAGTAGGATTGTTCAGGGTTGTCTTTTCCTCTCGTTCAGTCCGAAACTTTAAGCAAAGACTATACCTGTAGAGGCCTGGGTAGCGCCCAATAGGACGCGGGTTCGATTCCCGCCACCTCCATAAAAAGGATATTGCAGAAAAACTGTAATATCCTTTTTTTGTTCCTGAACAGGGAGTCTAACGCACGCGAAGACCTGAGGCGATGTTGAGACAATGAGAAAAAAATCTTTCCGGAGCCGTGATTTAACAGCTACTTTGTAAATTTCCTGAACACAGCCCTGACAATGCCGCTTGTCTTTCTTTCGATAGAACGTTTAACTTCTTTCTTCGCCGTTTTCTTTATCGTATTAAGAATACCGCCTACACTGAAGGACTCTTCAGCCTGTCCCGGCCGCACACTGCCACCGGCACCGTCGTAACCGTTATCCGCCTCCCATGTAGCAATGCCCTTCCAGCTGCTGTCCCTGTTCAGATAGAGGGTGAGCATTTCCTCGGCTTCATCAAAGCTCACTGCCGAGTTACTTGAAAAATGACCGGAACTGTCCTGATATTCAAAGAGCAGAGAACGTCCTGATACGGCACACTGAATATAGCCGTCATCGTCCTCCAATATAAGAAAATCTTCTCCTGATTTTAGAAGCTGCAGTTTTTCCTTAAGATCATCTACCGTTACTCCATCGATTTTTTTTCCTGAAGATAATTCAATATTCACGACATGCCCCCGATCGGATATTATCGAATAATATTAAGCAGCATTTTTTGGAATTTCGATGACATTAATTATAATCTGAATATGTAAATAGCAAATAGAAATTCTTTTAATAATTCAACGTCTTGTCTTATTCTTTATGTTTAGAGGATGTGCCAGTCTGATGGCAGGCGGATATTCCTAAAATGATATAAAAAGAGGCTATGATTATGAAAAGATATGCATGGATGATCGCTGCCCTTTTTTCTGTTTCTTCAGCATGGGGAGAGTGGCATGATCTTGAGATGAAATTAAACGAATCCTTATGGGTGAGTTCTGTCCTGTCAGAAACGATAAGAGGGACAATAGTATCATACCCGCCCGAAAATCTTTTTGACTCGGATACTTCGACTGCCTGGGTTGAGGGAGTTGAAGGCTACGGCCGGGGAGAATCTGTTCTGATCCTGACGAACCGTATCGTAAGCGGTATTTCCATGGTCAACGGTTTTGCAAAATCAGAAGGACTTTACAATAATAACAGCCGAATCAAGGAATTAGGAGTCTCTTTTGTATGCGGACTGAATGCACCCGGGCTTGTTACTGAAAATGACTACTATCTTTATTTCTTAAAGGAAAATACTCTTGAAGAACGTCTTTCTGTAGAAGATACAAGGGAGAAGCAGTCTTTTCCTTTGTATGACACTGAACGTATTCAGGAAGAGCTGATACTTGAAATGCTGGAAGATTTCTCCCGGGATTATCCCGATCTGTTTAAGATGATCCTGTCGGATCTGGGCATAGAGAACGCTGAATATCTGGAAGCTGAAAATATAAAGCTGATAATGGAGATATACGGTTTTATAGGCCTTAAACTTACTGTGGAGGATGTATATCCCGGCAGCCGGTATGAGGACACGTGTATTTCAGAGATTGAAATTGACTATTAGTGTCTTTCAGACTTTACACCGGCTTCAGGACTTAAGATCCCCTTCAAAACAAGATCTAACATTTGCAAGATAAGGGGATCTGTCTATAATGGCTCTATGTTTGATCACGTGAAGGGAACTGAAAGACATCACAGATTCGTTCTTCTTGTTTTGGCTACATCTGTGCTGGCCCTGTTTTGTCTGCTCCAGATCCTCAGAATCGCGACAGCTGAGACAGAGCCCCGGAA
Source organism: Oceanispirochaeta sp. (assembly GCA_963556075.3). Taxonomy (GTDB): domain Bacteria; phylum Spirochaetota; class Spirochaetia; order DSM-2461; family DSM-2461; genus Oceanispirochaeta. Next base: position 4,244,368 of record CAUVYB020000002.1, read on the forward strand.
TAATATCCATCCTCACCAAATCAGACTCTACCTGGCCCGCAATGACCGATTCATACGGGAGATCGCTCCTCTTTTTGAGGAGCGTTACGGACTGACGATCAAAGCGGTGGTGTGTGGAACTCCCGCAGCGGTAAGAAAAGTGATCGCCGAGATTCCGAAATCCGAAGGGACCGTTGATTTGCTTCTTCTGGAGCAGGACGCAGCAGGAAAGTTGTCCGGAAATACGGAGAGTCTGGAAATCGATCTGCGTTGCAGGGAGGCAGTAGAAATAGTGAAGTCTCCGGATGCGGCTCCAGGCTTTATTCCTCTCTACATTTCCCGGGTAGGTTTTCTCTACAATAAAACGGTTCTCCCCGATCCTCCCTCCAGCTGGGAAGATTTTAATAACTTCATTGACAGCAACCCGGGAAAATTCGGTTTCACGGCTGCCGATGGACCGACAGGATTCAGCCTCCTTTACGGAGTCCGCCACGCCCTTCTCAGGGAAGAGTCCGATCCTCGTCTCGGGACGGGGAACGTCCCGGCGGGAATGGATGCGGTCCTTAAGTGGTTTAAGGAGAAGGAGAGTCAGATTATCCGTATCAACTCGGACTATGACGCTCAGAGGCTCTTTACCAGCGGAAAACTTCAGCTTGTTCCCGCTCTGGAGGCGGAGACCATGCGTTCACGGCGCGAGGGACGGCTCCCGGAGGAAACAGATATGTACATCCCCGACTTCGGGACTTTTCAGTTTCCGACAGGCCTGGTGATCCCGAAGAACTCTCCCAGAAAGGAAGAAGCCATGAAACTGGTGGAATTCCTACTCTCTGAAGAGATTCAGCGAAAGATGAGGGAATCTCTCCTTGTCGTCCCCGTACACCCCACCCTTCATCCGCCAGAGAAAGCCCCTCTTGGTCAGACCATGGACTCCCGGGCCTACCTTCCCCATCTCGATCTCTCGGAAAAAGACAGGATGATCGATCTCTTCAGAAAGGGAGTGCTCTATGACTGAAAGAGCTCAAAAGGAACTTCCTGTGTCTCGGTAGGCCTGGGGGCTTAAGCCGTCCCGACTCTTGAATACCCTGGTAAAGTAACCGGAGTTATCGTAGCCGACCCGGCGGGCGACCTCTCCTATCTTCAAAGACGAGAAGGCCAGCAGATGTTTTGCCTGTTCCATACGAAAGGCGGTGGCATACTCCCAGATGCGATCCCCCGTACTCTCCTTAAAGACACGGCACAGATAGTTCTTGCTGCGCCCCACATCCTCGGCCAGTTCATCCAGTGTAAAAGTACGCTGATAGTTTTCACTGATATATTCCTTGATACTGCGTATAAGTTCCGATGAATCTCCTCCCAGAGGATGAACCGGCATATCCACCATCTGTGTAACCAGTTCACTCAGAAAGGCTCCCAGTTCTTCCAGATCCCGAAAAGAACGTATCTGCTCCGCATTTACCTCCCTGATGACCGGTGGAACCATCAGCGATTTCTCTCCTGTCTTCAGGCTGTTCTTCAGGAGTGTCAGAAATGTGGCTATAAATAAAAACAGAGCCTCAAGACAAGGACCGTAGGCATCCTCCATCCTCTCCAGAAGGGAGCCTATATACGCCGTTCCGGCGGCTGCGCCTCCTTGGCGGACCTCCTCGAGCAACAGAGCCCTCTCCCTGTCCACATCCAGGGGAGTCTGGCTCTCCCGGTATCGTTTTTTATACAACAGGTATCGATTCTGACGGCTATAGAAGTTCAGATTGCCCAGGATTTTCAACTCTCCGTAAGCCTCTACAAGTTCACCAAGCCCTTTATGGTCTCCGCTGACCCCTATAAAGAGCCGCCCCTCCAGTCGTTCTTCCAGCATGCGGAGAAAGTTGTTGATCAGGGCGCTACCGGCACTCTGTTCTGTGACAAGGATACGGCGTCCCGGCTCCTGGGAAAGAAGAGAACAGCTCTCTTTTGTTAAATCCTCCCAAATTCTGCGGATGATCCGCCCGTCCTGAGCGCCCTCCCGGGCGATCAGAATCAACAGCAGCTGAAAACGATCCAGCTCCAGAGAGTGATCCAGAAGCTCCATGCGGGATGCAAGCTCCTCACCGCTCCTTCGTTCAAGGATGATATCCTTCAGGAGGGATTCACGGGTAATCGCCCGCCGGCCTTCCCTTCGTAGAGATTCACGCTTCTCCTCCTCCCGCTCATCCCTGATCTTATCGAGGGTTTCTATCAGTTTTTTCTCATCAACGGGCTTAAGCAGGTAGCCGGAAATACCGAATCCGAAGGATCGGCGGGCATACTCGAAGTCCGAAAAGGCGCTCAACACCACGATTTTCAGAGTTGTGTCTTTTTGACGAACCCTCTCGATAAGTTTCAGCCCGTCCATTTCGGGCATCCTGATATCTGTAATAAGAAGATCCCAGTCCTCTTCACCAAGAGACTTCAGAGCCTGGACCCCATTTCGGGCACGGCCTTCAACCGAATAGCCCAGACTTTGCCAGTCTATGATCTTTTCAAGATAGCGGAGAGTTAACTCTTCATCATCGGCCAACAGAACACGCATTGCCATTATCATAACTCCTCGCCGGGCCTACGCCCCGATGATACCGTCCCCTGCGGAAGAGTCAGAATGATTCGGCATCCCCGGCCCTCTTCCGAGTTGATTCTCATTCTGTAATCAGAGCCGAATTTCAGAAACATTCTCTCCGCCACATTCTTCAAACCGATCTGACTCTCCCCCTGACCGCTTCGATAATTCAAAGCAGCCTGAAGCTCCTCCAGTCGTCCGTCTGGGATTCCCCGTCCGTTGTCGGACAGAACCAGCACCGTCGCTCCCAGTTCTGAATAGGCGGAGATGGTAATCTCAAGAATCCTGTCGGGAACCAGAGCGTGAAGCAGGGAATTCTCGACCAGGGGCTGCAGCAGCAGTTTGAGAATGGGAGTATTGCTCAGAGAGTCTGGAATCCCGGAACTGAACCTGAAGGCCCCGGGGAAGCGCAGCTCCTGGATCTTAAGGTAGTTTTCGACCATCTCCAGTTCCTTCTCCAGAGGAACAAGCTCCCAGGGGGAGTAAAGCCCGAAACGGAGGAGCTCACTCAACCTGCCGGTTATATCCCGGATATCCGCACCCCGGTCGTCAATGGTCAGGGATTTGATGGTCTGCAGGGTGTTAAACAGAAAATGAGGATTCACCTGCTCCTGAAGAGCCATCAGCTGGGCCTCGCGTATCCGTTCCTGAAAGACCAGGATCTGCCTGACCATGCTATCTATACTGTGCCCCAATTTCCCCAGTTCCAGTGCCCCTTCCTCCTCTTCGAGCGTAAGGGAATAGTTGCCTTTTCCTATCTCACCCATTCTGTAGGCCATGATTTCAACGGGACGGGAGATGGCCCGGGAAATGCGACTGGCAATGTAAAGGGCAGCACTTAAGGCCGCGATAATCCCCAGTGTGAAGAGATAGAGGGCAATCTCCAGATCCTTCCAGATCGCCTCCCGGGGCAGATGCATGGCGACCTGCCAGCCGCTGAGTTCCGAAAGGCTGTGAACGGTTATCCGCCGGGACCCATCTCTGTCAAAGTCGGGTGTATCGGGAAAAAGGCTTTCCCCCGAAGCCGTATAAATCGCCAGGGTGGAGTTTTTGATACGGGAGAGACCCGTGGATATATTCTGGAGTTCACTTATATTGATATTGCAGAGCAGAGCTGCTCCACCACCTAAAAGATCCTCATTCTCCTCTCCACCCAGAGAAAGAACGAAGGAGACCACTTCCCGTTCGCCCCCTCCTTCGACATAGTACTCCTCCCCGTGGGGATCGAGGAAGAGGGCTTTGCCCAGCGCACTGACCTTGGAGTAAAACCAGGGCTGCTGATAGAAATTGTACCACTGGGTAACGGGAGCTCCCGTACTGACGACGGCGAATCCCGCCTTATTGAGAAGGATAATATCCTTCACTTCCGGATGATCGATAATAAGATTCTGCAGAAAGTCCACCGCCCGCCAGGCGTAACCGGTTTTGGCGCGCACAGACACCGAACGAATCAGATCATTCTCGGAAGCAACGTTCATCAGGTCCAGGATCCGCAGAAAATAGAGATCCAGTTCCCTCTGAATGACAGATACGATTTCCTGATTATATTCCACGCTGTCACGGGTCAGCACCCGGGACATATAAAAGGTAAAAGCGCTGCCGACAATCAGAATGGAGAGGAATATCAGAAGGGAAAACCGGTTTTGTATCTGACTTTTAAGAGAAACCCGTTCGGTCATAGCAGCCAATATATCACGAAAACATGAAATATATTATCCCTGGCCCGCACTATGTTAACCGTATGGAGAAAAAAGCATTTTTACGCTTATTTTTATTTTTGACAGCTCGAGAATTCCGGCTTTACCATAACTTAATCAATATTTCAAAGGAGATTTTTATGAAAAGAGCATTAGGAATGCTGTTAACCGGACTTCTCGTCCTCTCCATGCCCCTCTTTGCCAACGGAGAACAGGAGGCCGAAGGAAAGAAAGAGTACAAGACTCTTCACGTTTACACCGCCTTCGACACCGAGGAATCCCAGATGTATATCGAAGCATTCGAAAAAGCCACCGGTATTGATGTTGAGTGGGTTCGTATGAGTGCCGGCGAACTGCTTGCCCGTGTGGAAGCCGAATCCTCCAATCCTCAGGCCAGCGTCTGGTTTGCAGGCTCCAATACCTCTCATATTGCCGCGGGCATAAAGGGACTCCTTGAGCCCTATAAACCCAATGTTGGCTACGAACTGGCTTCCAACTTCCACGCCGATGATTACAGCTGGAACGGATTCTACACCGGTGCCATCGGTTTCGTCTCCAACAAGGAGTTTCTGGAGAAGAACGGACTTCAGGCTCCCGACTCCTGGGAAGATCTGCTGAAACCCGAGTACGCGGCCTCAGTCGAGATGGCTTACCCCTACACCTCCGGTACCGCCTACACCACATGGGCCACCCGCATCCAGATGCTCGGTATGGACGAAGCTCTGAACTGGTGGGAGAAGTTCGATAAGAGCATCCATCAGTACACCAAGTCCGGTTCCGCCTGTATCGCCAGAGCCGGTCTGGGCGAATGCGGCGTAGGAATCTCCTTCTCCCACGATATCATGGCCAAGGGAGTGGCCAAGGGCTACCCCGTAGTCCTCACCTTCCCCAAAGAAGGAACCGGATACGAGGTCGGCGCCATGTCCATCCTCAAGGGAGCCAAGGAAATGGAAGAAGCCAAGATCTTCATCGACTGGTGGTACACGACCGAAGCTCAGAATCTTTTCAAGTCCTACTATCGTCTGCCTGTGAATCCCGATGCAGAGATTGCCGATGGAGCTATCAAGCTCAGTGAAATCAACCTGATCGACTACGATGCTGTTGACGCCGGAAAGAACAAAGAAGCCAACGTCACCGCCTGGCGGGACAGAATCGGAAAATAATTTCCTCCTTTTATCCTAAAGGGGAGGGTCGGATGAATCCGGCCCTCCTCACCCTCCATAAATCTTGAGGTTCATTGTGAAAGCATATATCACCAACATGAAGAAGTTGGTCCGGGAGCCCGTGTTGCTGCTGGCCATCCTGGTACTGTTCTATTTTCTCATCAGCTTCGTTGTTTTTCCCCTTTTCAAGGTCTTCCAGACCAGTCTCTCCTATGACGGGAGTTTCGGATTCGGGAACTACATCGATGTTCTTAAGCAGAGTTATTATATACAGCCCCTGCTTAACTCACTCCTTCTGGGAACTATCACCGCGACAATCGGGACCTTCATAGGCTTTATCTTCGCCTATGCTCTGACTCGAACGCCCATGCGGTTTAAAGGAATATTCCGTTACATCGTCACTCTGCCCATCGTTTCTCCCCCCTTTGTGGTAGCCCTGGCGACTATTCTCCTCTTTGGAAAATCAGGCATATTCGCCGGAGCGATAGGAAACATATACGGCCTGAGAGGCCTTGTACTGGTCGAGGTGGTCGCCTATACCCCCACCGCGTTCCTTTCGCTTGTGGGAGTCCTCAGAGCCATTGATCCGGCCCTTGAAGAAGCGGGATTCGACCTGGGCTCCTCCAGACTGAAGGTGTTGGGGACAATAACCCTGCCCCTGGCGACTCCGGGAATCCTCAGCTCCTGGCTTCTGGTTTTCATTCAGTCCATCGCCGACTTCGGAAACCCCATGGTTATCTCCGGAGACTTCTCGGTCCTTTCGGTCCAGGCCTACCTTCAGATCACCGGTATGTACGATCTTGCCCGGGGGGCCACTCTGGCGATCCTGCTCCTTCTGCCCACCGTGGCAGCCTTCTACCTGCAGAAGCATCTGCTGGCCAGGAAGTCCTATGTCACCGTGACCGGAAAACCGACGGCGGCAACCATCAAAAACCTGGAGTGGTACATCAAGGTACCGGTGTACTCCATCGCCGCCGCCTTTGCCGGTCTGGTTCTCCTTCTCTACGGAATGGTTGTCTGGGGGTCCTTCCAGAAACTCTGGGGCGTCGACGCCTCCTTTACCCTTAACAATTACGTCCAGATGTGGAAGGTCGGTAAAGGATATATCTTCGATTCCATCGTTCTGGCAGGCATCGCCACACCCATCGCCGGTATTATGGGGATGTTCATCGCCTACCTGACCACCAGAAAGCAGTTTCCCGGCCGTGCCGCTCTGGAGTTCTCCTCCATGCTGACCTTTGCCGTACCGGGAACCGTAGTCGGTATCGGTTACATACTGGCCTTTAACAGCACAAGCGCCTTAATGCCCGTCAGTCTTACCGGAACGGGAGCGATCATCGTCATCCTGCTTATCTTCAGGAACATGCCCGTGGGGATTCAAAACGGCGTAGCGGCGCTTCAGCAGATAGATCCCTCCATTGAAGAGGCCTCCATCGACCTGGGTGCGGACAGCCATAAAACCTTCCGGAAGATTACCCTGCCCATGATAGCCCCGGCCTTCTTCTCCGGTCTGGTCTACTGCTTCGTCCGTTCCATGACCGCCATCAGCGCGATCATCTTCGTGGTATCGGGGAAGTGGAATCTTATCACCGTAGCCATCCTGGGCTTCGTTGACAACAGCCAGTACGCCCAGGCGGCGGCCATGAGCCTCCTCCTGATCGTGATCGTCCTGCTCGCCCTGGGCGGCATCAAGGCCGTAACAGACCGTCTCGGACGGGGAATGGCCGCTGAAATCATAGAGAACTAAGGAAGAAAAGTATGCAGCGAGACTACCTTGTATTGGAAAAGCTTGAAAAGATATTCGGTAACGGTGACGATTTGGTCCGAGCCGTTGACAGCATTGACCTCCAGGTAAAGGAGGGAGAGCTGATCACCCTTCTGGGCCCCTCGGGATGCGGCAAAACCACAACCCTGAGGATGATCGCCGGATTCCAGTCTCCCTCGGGAGGGGATATCCTGATCGACGGCAAGAGCGTAAACCTGCTCCCGCCCAACAAAAGACCCACCTCCATGGTGTTCCAGAACTACGCCCTCTTTCCCCATATGACCGCCAAAGAGAATATCTCCTACGGTCTGAAAGCCCAGGGTGTTCCCAAAGCCGAAATGGAGCAGCGTGTGGCGAAAATCATGCAGCTTATGGGTCTGGAAGGTCTGGGCGACCGGCAGCCCCGACAGCTCTCGGGAGGTCAGCAGCAGAGAATTAGCCTGGCCCGTGCCATGGTTATGGAGCCCAAGGTGCTCCTCTTCGACGAACCCCTCTCCAACCTGGACGCCAAACTCAGGGTCTCCACACGGCTGGAGATCAGGAAACTGCAGCAGCGCGTAGGCATCACCTCCGTCTATGTTACCCACGACCAGGAAGAGGCTATGACCCTTTCGGACCGGGTTGTCATCATGGAGTCGGGACAGATCCAGCAGGTGGGCACTCCCCGGGAGATCTATGCCCATCCTGCCAATAAGTTCGTCGCCGGCTTTATCGGAAAAGCGAACTTCCTGGAGTGCCGTGTCAAAGGCCTGGAAGAGGAGTACATCCTTCTGGATTTCAAGGGAAAGACCATCAAGGCTCCCCGGTGGAATAAGGAACTGAAAGAGGGAGACGGTGTACTGACTGTCGTCCGCCCCGAGGCGGTGGAACTGGAAGAGCCCTCCTCCGATCTGATGGAAGGAACCGTATTGAACTCGGTCTACTTCGGCTCCCAGATGCTTTACGAAGTCATGATCGACGACGACCAGGTACTGGTAATCGAAGTTCCCGACCCTCAGTACCACAAGATCTTCTCCGAAGGCACAAAAGTGGGGCTGCGGCTCAAAGAAAAGAGTCTTCATGTCCTTAAAAACTAAATAAATCAGATCAAACAGTGAGGGAGCGGACCATGCTGTCAGCTCCCTCTTTTTTCAGCGCTCCGGATTCCCGTATTACAGTATAAAGGAAGGGGCAGATGACGAAGGAACATTCCTGTGAGAGAATAGGAGTGTGAGCAAGATTCCTGATGAAGATTTCGCCGTCTGGCAATCAAAGCAGCTGGAAGGGATATCCTTTTTCAAAGCCAATTTCAAGAAATTCTCATACGACCGTCACACCCATGACGAGTACGCCCTGGGCGTCATAGAAGAGGGAGTCCAGATTTTTACCCATAAAGGGAAATCATGGACGGCCCCCGCCGGCTCAATCATCACCGTGAATCCCGACGAAGTTCATGACGGCAGAGCCTTATCGGAATCGGGTTACAGGTACAGGATGCTCTATCTTGATCCGGAATTGATTCAGGAGATTCTGAAAGAGCATGAGGGGATCCGGGAAAAACTGTTTTTCAGAGAACCGAGGATTGAAAACTCGGACCTGGCAGGAAATCTGTCAAGAATACTCAATCATCTTGAAAAACTGGACTGCAGGGAACAGCTGGAAGCAGAAGCTCTGCTTTATCCTCTTATCGCCGAGCTCTTCTCAACGCATGCTGCCGGGACCGGTTCAAGGCCCATGAAGAAAAGCACCCTCTCTGTAGAGCGGACTCTGGAATATATCAAGAGCCGCGCTTCATCAAATATCAGCCTGGAAGAACTGGCTGACATAGCCGGACTGTCCCGCTTCCACTTCCTCAGAGTGTTCAAAGAAGCGACAGGATGTTCTCCCCATTTTTTCCAGATACAGAAGAGGCTTCAAATCGCCCGGCAGGAAATCATCAGGGGAAGCACTCTCAGAGATGCGGCGCTGAATGCCGGTTTTTCAGACCAGAGCCATTTGTCCCGTCGTTTCAAAGCCGCTTTCGGCATGACGCCCGGACAGTTTCAAAAAATACAGAACTGAAACAGCAATTTCATTCAAGAGTTTTTATCCTTCCCCTCTTAAGATGGCTTTATGTTGAAACAATTTCAAAGTGGAATAATTCTCACCCTGCCCGTAGCCCTTTCGGCTGCGGTATACGGCGCCGTTCTGGGAGTCATAGCCGCCGGCAGGGGTGTCACGGCTTTCCAGCTCATGCTGATGAATGTGACCATATTCGCCGGAACCGCTGAATATCTGATGGTTGAAATGTGGGCCCTCCCTGTACTCCAGGTTGTCCTGGCCGTATTTATTATCAACTTCCGCTATCTCCTGATCGGAGCCTCTCTGAAGCCCCTTTTCGCACATGAACCTTTATGGAAAAAGTTCCTGCTGATTCACCTGGTGGCCGATGAAAACTGGTCCGTTACCATGGCGGAATATCAGAAAGGACGGGGAAGCGTGTGGTTCCTTTTCGGAGGCGGGGTGGTCCTGATCGTTTTCTGGAGCATCGCTACCATGGGGGGAATGGGCTTGGGAGTCTTTATTAGCGATTACGAACGCTATGCCATGGATTTTGTGGTTGTAGCCGTTTTTGCGGCCCTGGCCCTATCCCTATACAGAGGGAAAAGGGACCTTGCCCCCTTCCTCCTCGCTGCAGTGGCCGCCTCGGTTGCGGAGCGCTTTATTGAAGGGAAGTGGTATATCGTCATAGGGGCCGTCGCCGGTTCACTCTATGCCGCCCTCTCTACCAGGCCTGGAAAAGAAGGAACCCTTTGTGAATCCTGAAACAACCATCTATCTGACCATCGGCCTATCTGCACTGGTGACCTACGCCATACGCTTCGGCGGATTGATTCTGGCCGACAGACTCCCGGACAGAGGAAGACCGGCGGCGTTCCTGGAAGCTCTTCCCGGGACGATACTGATATCGTTTACAGCTCCCGAGCTGCTTCATAACGGTCCCGCCGGGATTGCAGCGGGACTTCTGATTGCCGCTTTGATGTATAAGACAAAAAATGTTCTGATCGCCAGCGGATCGGGCATCCTGCTGATATTTCTGGTAAGACTGGCGTCCTGAGGATCTGCCCCTTATGGAGAGAGTAAGAGCTTTAAATCATCTTCTCCCATCCCCAGGATCCTGAGGGTATATCTCTTCTCGCCGATATCCAGATCTTGACTGTTTGATTCATCCGAGGATTCCGCAAAGATCGTTTTTGATTCGGTCCCGGCGGTCAAACGGATTTCGCTGCGAATAAGGCTCCCGTCAAAGTTTCCTTCAGAATCGTATGATGTCTCGGTCAGGGAAGAGAGAAAAGTCATCTCCAGCCCCTCCCATCTGACCGAATGATTCAAAGAGAGATAAAACTCTTGTGAGAAAGAAGCTTTCTCCAGGCTTAGAAACCACTGATTATCGTGTTCTGAAAGACTCAGGATGTGTGAGCCGAAGGCTCTGGGATAGTTATTTGTCCCTGATTCGGCATCCTTCCAATGCCAGAGAAAGAAGTGCTCTTCCCGTTCCCTCTCTTTTATTCGAAGCTCAAGCTGAACCTGGGGAGACCGGTCTGAATAAGGCTCTTTTTGCTGAACGAAGTTGATCAGCTCAATCCGGCTGTCTCCACTCCGGATAACAAGGGGAAGATCAGCATCCAGCGCTGTCATCGTATCACTCCTCTCTCCGCTCTTCCGGGATTGTCCCCGGGAGAAGAGCGCTGCAGAAGCCAGGCAAATCAGGCAGAGGGTCAGTATCGTCCGTTTTCTCATACGCCCTACAGTATACAGCATTTTTCTTTATAACGAAGATTTCATACGCCCTGTTTTCCAGCAGAGCAATGGTGTAGAATAGCTCCATGAAAATGCACACTTCGGGAGCTTTCTAAGTGAAGATCCTCCATACATCCGACTGGCATCTGGGACGCGCCCTCTACGGTCGCCGGCGTTACGACGAGTTCTCTTCTTTCTTGGACTGGCTGGAAAAGACCCTCGAGACCGAAAAGATCGACGCCCTTCTGGTGGCCGGTGATATATTTGATACGGGTACACCTGGCAATCGGGCCCAGGAACTGTACTACCGCTTCCTCTGCCGTGTATCCTCTTCTTCGACCTGCCGTCATATTGTAATCAGCTCGGGCAATCACGACTCGCCCTCCTTTCTGGACGCTCCTGCGGCCCTTCTTAAGGCCCTGAACGTCCATGTGATCGGCACGGCCGCAGAGAATCCCTCTGATGAGATCCGGGTGTTGAAGGATGGTGACGGCGTTCCTGAACTGATCGTCTGTGCGGTTCCGTACCTCCGGGACCGGGATATTCGGAGTATGAGCCCCGGAGAAAGTGTAGATGAGAGGAACACCCGGATGGTGGAAGGCCTTAAGAAGCACTACAAAGAGGTCTGTGACGAAGCCGGGAGCCTCCAGAGTGTGCTCTCCGGGACCGGAAAGAAGATCCCTATCGCTGCCACGGGCCATCTTTTTACCGCAGGCGGACAGACCGTGGACGGAGACGGGGTCCGGGAGCTCTATGTGGGCTCTCTGGCCCATGTCGAGAAGGATGTGTTCCCCCCGAACATTGATTATCTGGCCCTGGGCCATCTCCATGTTCCCCAGAGGGTGGGTGGATGCGATCATATCCGCTACAGCGGTTCTCCCCTGCCCATGGGATTCGGCGAAGCAAGCCAGAAAAAGCGGGTGATCACCGTGGACTTCGATGACATGTTTCCCCGGATCGAGGAGGTCTTCATCCCCTGCTTTCAGGAACTCAAGCGCCTGACCGGCAGCCTGGAGGAGATCGAGGAGGAGATCCGTGGACTGGCGATGGCGGAAAGCCGGGCCTGGCTGGAAATCGAATACACGGGAATCGCCGTAGCGGGAGACCTGCGGGAGACCCTGGAAAAGCTCTGCGAAGGCACGGAACTGGAGATTCTGAGAATCCGGAACAGACGGGTCATGGAACGGGTACTCCATCAGGGGGCCGAAGAGGAGACCCTGGATGAGCTCACCGAAGCCGATGTGTTTCAGCGCTGCCTGGACGCCCATGAAGTGGCCGGGGAGGAACGGGAGGAGCTGACAGCCAGCTACAGCGAGATCCTCCTCGCCCTTCACGATGACGATAAGAATGCGGAATAGAAGATGAAGATACTGGAACTGCGATTCAAGAACCTCAACTCCCTCTACGGGGAGTGGCATATAGATTTTACGGCCCCCGAATACGAGGGGATTTTCGCCCTCACCGGCCCCACAGGTGCGGGAAAGTCCACCATCCTGGACGCCCTCTGCCTGGCCCTCTACGGGGCGACCCCCCGTCTGGGAAAGATCACCCAGAGCGGCAACGAGATCATGTCCAGGCGGACGGGAGAGTGTTACGCCGAACTGGTGTTCCAGTCCCGGGAGGGGCGCTACCGCTGCCGCTGGGACCAGAGACGGGCCCGGAAGTCTGCCGACGGAGCATTGCAGGCCCCGGAGCATCAGATCGCCGATGCTGAAAGTGGAACGATACTGGAAGAAAAAAGAAGCCGTGTGGGCGCGGTGATCGAAGAAAAAACGGGAATGGACTTTGAACGCTTTACCCGTTCGGTCCTTCTGGCCCAGGGCAGCTTCGACAGCTTCCTCAAGGCGGATGCAGAAAAGAAGTCCAGCATCCTGGAACAGATCACGGGAACCGCAGTCTATACGGAAATCTCACGGAAGGTGCACGAGCGCCTCAGGGATGAACAAGAGAGGCTGGATCTTCTGGAGGCGGGAATATCGGGCATCAGCCTCCTCAGCAATGAGGAGGTTGAAGAGCTGAAACATCAGCTGGAAGAGAAGACTCAGGCCGACCTGCTGCTGGATGCGACCCGAACAGAGACGGCGGGGGCCGTGGGCTGGCTGAAAACAATAGCGTCTTTGCAGAAGGAGTTGGAGCTGCTTTCTTTTGAGGAAACGGGACTTCAGAAGGAGATTCAGGCCTTTACTCCCGAGAAGCTGCGCCTTACAGAGGCCCGGAAGGCTTCTGTCCTGGAAGGGGACTATTCTTCCTTGAACGCCAGACGGGAACAGCTTGCAACAGATCAGGAGGCCCTGAAGGGAGTACGGAGCACCCTGCCCTCTCTGGAAGCAGCTTTTGAAGAGCAGAGCGCCCTCCTGCGGAACGCAGAGCAGGAGACGCTGAAAGCCCGAAAAGAGCAGGAGGAAGCTTTACCCCGGATAAAACAGGCCCGGGCCATGGACCAGAGCCTGACAGACCTGAACCGGAATATCGCACAGAGGGAAGGGAAGAACAAAGAAGCCTCCCGTGAACTTATGGCGCTGAAGGAGCGGCGGGAAGAGCTTGAGGAACGGCTCCTGAGGCTTAAGGAGGAGGCCAGAGAGTCGGAGGCCTACCTCAATGAACATGCGGGGGACGAGATCCTGATAGGCCGTCTGGCGGGTATTGAAGAAGTTCTGGACGGCCTGCAGAACAGGCGACAGGAGATCCTCCGCCGGGAGGAAGAACATAAGCAGGTGCTGAAAGATCTTGAAAGCATCGATAGCAGCCTGAACGAGAGTAAACGGGAGACCGGAGAAGCCCGGAAGAAACAGGACAGCGTACAAAAGAAGCTGAATGAGCAGAGGAAAGCCCTTGAAGAGTTGCTTGAGGGAAAGCTTCTGCGGGAACACCGCGCCGAGAAGGAGGCCCTCCTGCGGGAGAAGAGCCTTCGGGACAGGATCGCCACACTGGAGGAACAGAGAGCCGCCCTGGAGGACGGAGCCCCCTGCCCTCTCTGCGGTGCCATACACCATCCCTATGCCGGCGGCAATATCCCCTCCGCCGATGAGACGGAACAGAAGATCAAAGCCCTCAGCGATCTCATAGACAGGGCAGAGAGGCAGGAAGAGCTTCTGAAAGGCCTGGAGGAGAATCTGCGCCGGACAGTCGAAGAGCTGCAGGGATACGAGCTCCGGCTTGCCGCTCTAAAGCAGGAGAAAAAGAGTCTGGAGAGTTCTCTGAAGGGACAGAAGAAGGCCCTGAAAGAGGCCCGTGAACTCGAGACGGAGCAGGCTAAGAAGTGCCGGCAGCAGCTCCAGCCCCTGGGAATCAATGAAATTCCTGAAAAACAGATCCCTGCGTTGAGACAGAGCCTGAGGGAGCGTCTGGAAGCCTGGAGGAATCACGCGGATCAGGCAGGAAAGACTGAAAAAGAGCTCGGCAGCATTGAAGCCGGGAAAAAAAGGCTTTCCGATCTATTTGAGCTCCGGGAGGAGGCGCAGAACGCCCTGGTTGAGGAACTGAAGACCCTCAATATTGAGCGGATGACGGTTACGACCAACCGTTGGAGCATCTTCGGGGAGAAGGATCCCGATGCTGAGGAACAGCGGCTGAACACTCTGACCGCTGCTGCGGAGAGCAAAGAGAAATCCGAGCGCTCCACCCTTGAGATCCGGCAGAGCAATTATCAGAACGCCCGCAGCCGGGAGGAGACCCTGACTCAGAGGATCAAAGCGTCCGGGCAGGAAATGCAATCCCAGGAAACGGCCTTCCTGACCGCCCTGGAAAGGGAAGGATTTACCGATGAAGAAAGCTTTCTGCAGAGCCGTCTCAGCCCCGGGGATCTGAACAGTCTGGCCGAGCGCTCCCGGATTCTGGAAGACCGGGAAACGGAACTCCGTGCCCGGAGGGAGGACCGCAAAGCCCGTCTGTCCGGGGAGAAGGAGAAAAAACTCAGTAAGCGGTCACTGGCAGAGCTGGAAGAAGAAGGTCTCAGTCAGGAGGAGGCTTTGAAATCCCTGCGTGAAGAGACAGCGGGAATTCGTCAGAGGCTGGCCTCCCACAGGGAGGCGGAGGAGAAGCTGAAAGAGAAAAGAACTGCTCTGGAAGGTCAGAAGAAAGAGTGCCGCCGCTGGGAAAAGCTTCACGGACTCATCGGTTCGGCGGACGGCAAAAAGTACCGGAACTTCGCTCAGGGCCTTACCTTCGAGCTTATGGTCTCTCACGCTAACCGCCAGCTGGAGAAGATGAGCGACCGCTACCTGCTTCTCCGGGACGGAGAGGAACCTCTGGCCCTGAACGTGGTGGACAACTACCAGGCCGGAGAGATCCGCTCGGTCAAGAACCTCTCGGGGGGAGAGAGCTTTCTCATCAGCCTGTCCCTGGCTCTGGGACTGTCACGGATGGCCAGCCGGAAGGTCCGGGTGGATTCCCTCTTTCTGGATGAGGGATTCGGGACCCTGGACGAAGATGCCCTGGAGACTGCCCTGGAGACCCTTGCGGGGCTCCACCAGGACGGCAAAACCATCGGCATTATCTCCCATGTGGCCGCCCTCAAGGAAAGGATCTCCACACAGATATCCGTAAGTCCCTCCTCCGGGGGAAGAAGCACTGTCAACGGTCCCGGCTGCCGCCGGATCACGGATGATGAAAATGGCTGAAACGGCGGTTTTTGTCTACGGCACTCTGAAACGCGGATTGAAGTACCATAGGGATTATATCCCTTCCGGTTTAAGGATCAGGGACGCCTGGTGCTGGGGACGTCTCTACGGTCTCCCTGAAGGATATCCCGCTCTGGAAATCCCGGAAGAGTGTATTCTGGGAGAGGGCAGCCGGGATCCCGCAGCCGATTCCGACCGCCTGTCACGGATCTCCGGGGGCGGTTTATCTGATTCTTCGCTACAGTTCGCCGGCAGTGCTCGCTATGATCCCATCGTCCGCCCTGCAGGAGAGTGGGACCGGATCAAAGGAGAACTGATCATACTGAACGATCCGTCTCGGCAGCTCCCTCTCCTGGACGAACTTGAAGAATTTATCCCCGGAGGGAACGGCCTTTACCGCCGCGTTATTTATCCCGCGCATACGGAAGAAGGGCTGGTTCCGAGCTGGATCTACGAGTACCTCCGTCCTCATCAGGGACGGAGGATAACAGACGGCTCCTGGCCCCCCGGCTAAGTCGGCTCTTTGGCATCGTAGCTATGACACCGGGACCGATATTTCAGAACGGAAGGAAGAATATGACCAGGCTGGACAGTGCACTGCAAGAACATTTCGGATTCTCCGGCTTCCGCCGGGGACAGCGGGAGGTGATAGAGAAGATCGTCTCCGGGCGTTCCGCCGCGGCTATCTTCCCCACAGGGGCGGGCAAGTCCCTCTGCTATCAGCTGCCGGCCCTGCTGCAGCCCCGGCTGACCCTGGTCGTCTCTCCCCTCCTTTCCCTGATGAAGGATCAGCTGGACTTTCTGCGAAGCCATAAGGTTGCCGCCGCCAGACTCGACTCGTCCCTCACCAGGGAGGAACAGAATGAGATTGTCAGAGACGCCGTAAACGGAGATCTGAAGATCCTGATGATATCGGTGGAGCGCTTCAAAAATGAAAGGTTCCGGGCCCAGCTGCGGCAGATGAGCATATCACTCCTCGTTGTGGACGAGGCCCACTGCATCTCCGAATGGGGACATAACTTCCGGCCCGAGTATCTGAGACTCCCCGAATACCGCCGGGAGTTCGGTATGGAGAAGACTCTGCTTCTGACCGCCACCGCGACCCCCAAAGTCTCTGCGGATATGTGCGCCAGATTCAACATTGCCGAAGAAGATCTTGTCAGCACCGGCTTCTATCGCCCCAATCTCTACCTGAAGGTCAGCCCCCTGAAAGAGGGAGAGAAGAAACAGAGGCTTCTGGCAGATCTATGCGCTGCTCCCCCGGCGGGAACCATCATCTATGTGACCCTGCAGAAAAAATCTGAGGAGCTGGCAGCCTTTCTCTCTGATAACGGCCTGGAGGCCGCGGCCTATCACGGAGGGATGAAAAATGAGGACCGTGTGAGGATACAGAACCTCTTTATGGAGGGGAAGATCCCCTGTGTGGTGGCCACGATAGCCTTCGGCATGGGCATTGATAAAAGCGATATCAGACGCATCGTTCACTACGATCTTCCCAAGTCTATAGAGAACTACAGCCAGGAAATCGGCCGGGCGGGCCGGGACGGCCAGGCTTCGGTCTGCGAAGTCTACGGCAGCCGGAGCAACCTTTGCGTTCTGGAGAATTTTGTTTATGGCGACACCCCTTCCCCCATGGCAATATCCGCCCTCCTGAGTGAGATGAAAAGCTCCGGAAGCCAGTGGGAGTTCAAAGCTCTGAATCTGAGTAAGGACGTTAATATCCGTCCCCTTCCTCTGAAAACCCTGCTGGTTTACCTCTCCATGATGAAAGTGATCAGTCCGAAGTACAGCTATTTCGAAGAGTTCAGCTTCAAGTTTCAGAGTGACAGAAATGTCCTCATCAACCGTTTCCAGGGAGAGCGGCAGGACTTTGTCCGACTGATTCTGGACAACTGCCACTCCAAACGGGTCTGGACCACTGTGGATATGGAGACCCTTACGGGCCGATGCGGTGCCGACAGAAAAAGGGTGCTGGCCGCCCTGGACTATTTCGACTCTCAGAACTGGATAGAACTCAGCACCAGCCAGGCCGTGGAAGTCTATAATGTTCTTGACCCCGGTTTTGATGCCGATGCTCTCGGGGCGACGCTTTACACTCTGTTTAAAGAGAAAGAGGAGGCCGAGATACAGAGGATCCACAGTATGATCGCCTTCTTCGAGGGCGAAACCTGTCTCAGCCGCCGGCTGGCCGATTACTTCGGAGAGCTGCTGGAGGTAGAGAACTGCGGTCACTGCAGCATCTGTGAGGGTGAGAGAATCACGCTTATGGATGGAAATGATCAGAAAGACCTGGGTCTCCTGAACAGGGAGGAGCTTTGCACTGAGGCCAGAAAAACCCTGGGCAGGGATGGGGATGATGAAAACCTGGCCCGCTTCCTCTGCGGCATGACATCTCCCCTCTTCACCCGTTTAAAGCTCAGAAAGCTGAAGAACTTCGGAGCTCTTGAAGAGTTTCCTTTCCGTCAAGTGATGACCTGGCTGGCGTCCTAACCGGACCGGCCTCTCCCTCCCTATCGGATTTTTTTAACATCCCCTCTTGTATCGCTACATTTATATCGATAATATAATATCGTATAAGTTAAAATTTGCAGCATCGGAGGGGTTATGAATAATCAATACCCTGTCTTCACCATAGAGAACGAATGCCTTGACTGTTATAAGTGCGTCAGAGGCTGTCCCGTCAAGGCTATCCGTATTTCAGACGGACACGCATCGGTCATACCGGAGAAGTGTATTGCCTGCGGAAAGTGCATAGCACTCTGTCCCCAGAAGGCCAAAAAGGTTAGAACCGACATATCTATCGTTCAGGAGGCCCTCTCTTCGGATAAAAAAGTGTATGCCTCCATTGCTCCCAGCTGGAGGGGATCATTTTCCTGCAGCATCGGACAGCTTACCAAAGGACTGAAAAGACTCGGATTCAGTGGCGTCTCGGAGACAGCCCTGGGCGCCCAGGAAGTCTCTATAGAAACGGCCAAGATTCTGAGGAACAGAGAGAAGAGTCTCTGGATCTCCAGTGCCTGTCCTGCCGTAGTGGATTACATAAGGATGTATCAGCCCCTGTTTGCCCCTTATATAATCCCCCTGGCCTCGCCTGCCGTTACTCACGGCCGCATGCTGAAGGAGCGCTTCGGAGATGATCTGAAAATGGTGTTTATCGGCCCCTGTACAGCTAAAAAGAACGAGGCCGATCAGTTTCCCGATCTCATGGATGCGGCTATCGGCTTTGATGAACTCCTTGAACTGTGCAGATTACGCGGCATAGATATGGAGGAGGAAGAGGAGGAAGGGGATGCCCTTATTCCCTGCCGCGCTCATGAAGGCTCCCTGTATCCGATGGAAGGGGGGATGAATGAAACCCTCCATAAAAGCGGAATGGCAAAGGGAGTCAGACTGATAAACGTAAGCACAATATCCATGCTCCACGATCTGCTGCAGGGATTGGATCCCTCCTCCATAACTGAGCCTCTCTTTATTGAAGCCATGGCCTGTAAGGGCGGATGCTTCAACGGTCCCCTTCAGACCGGAAAAAGACCGGGGCTGATTGTTATTTCCGATACTCTCAAGAACATCTCAGCTAGAGAGAAGATCCCCCGGGAAGCTCGAACAGTCGTAGCTCAGCACTATGCACCGACCTACTGCGACAGTAAATCTCCGGCACCGGCTCTGATCCGAAAAGCCATGGCCCGGATTGGAAAGAACTCTGTTGAAGACGAACTGAACTGCGGCGGCTGCGGTTACAATACCTGCCGGGATCTGGCCATTGCACTGGTCAGCAAAACAGCAGAACCCCATATGTGCAGCTCCTATATGAGGAAGATCGCCGCCCGAAAGGCAGGTGCGGTCTTTAACTGCATGCCTTCAGGGATTCTTATGGTGGATAGGGAGCTGAAAATTCTGGAAACAAACAAATCATTTGTTCGTATGTTTGCCGAGGATCTTCTTGAGGAATTTGACAGCGAACCTGACTGCCTGGGGGGAGCCAGACTGGACAAGGTCATTCCCTGCACAGAACTCTTTGAATCTGCCCTGGAAACCAATAAGGATATCCATAAAGAACACTATCCTATGATCAATGGGCTTTATGAGATCAGTATCTTTTCCATTGAGCCCCATCACATCGTAGGGGCTGTAATTGCAGATGTAACAAAATATGAGATGCGGCGGGATCAGATTGCCAAGAAAGCTCACTCGGTTATAGCCAAGAATATAGCGATCGTCCAGGATATTGCCTGCAGTCTGGGAGAGCATATGGTGGAAACAGAGCTCCTTCTGACCTCCATCGCCGAAGGATATGATCCCGATTCTCCAGAAAGGGAAAAGAGAGTCAGTGAGAAGAGGATGGATCCTCTCATCGACCTGGTCGGCAAGTATGAATAAGTCCCTTTTCATTGATGTATCCTGTTCCCAGATATGGAAGACGGATCAGAATACATGCGGAGATGTATTCCTGTCGAAACGCTTTCCCGAAGAGAGACGAGTAATAGCGGTCCTTTCAGACGGTTTGGGAAGCGGTATCAAAGCCAATATCCTGGCTCAGATGACCGCTACTATGCTTTTGCGCTATGTGGAAGAGGGTCGGGATATTGAAAAAGCGGCGGAAGTGATCATGGACTCCCTTCCCGTCTGCCGGGTCAGAAAGATCAGCTATTCCACCTTTACGGTTGTGGACTGTCATGAAAACGGATCGGTAACGATCGTGGAAGAGGGCAATCCGGGATTCCTCTGGATGAGAGGAGGGATGCCTATGGAGGCTGAGGCTGAAATCATCTTTTCAAAGAAATTCAGTGATCGGAAGATGCATCGATACCAGATAAAAATGCTTCCTGATGACAGGCTCATCTTCTGCTCTGACGGAGTGACACAGGCAGGTCTCGGCAGTCCGGAGCTGAGGGACGGCTGGCAGCGCTCCGGACTCATCGATTTTGTTAAGACCACCCTTTCAAAACAGCCTGAACTGCCGAGCCAGGATCTGGCTAAACGAATCTCTCTTGCGGCCTCTCACAAATGTATTGAAAACCTTGTCAAAGATGATACATCCACAGCGGTGCTCCATGTCCGCAGTCCCAGAACGCTGCTGATATTTACCGGTCCTCCCTACCATAGGGAGAGAGACAATGAACACTGTCAGCGTTTTATCCAGTTCCATGGAAAAAAAGCGATCTGCGGAGGGACGACAGCCAATATTGTTTCACGTGAACTTGAAAAGAAAGTGATCACGTCGACAGCCAGGGGCGGCCTCCCGGGAATCTCGGAGATGGAGGGAATCGATCTCGTGACCGAAGGCGTCCTTACCCTGACGCGCCTGCTGGAATACCTTGAAGATTCCCCTCCAAGAGAGACCGGTGATGCGGCGGTCCGGCTGTACGAACTGATTATGAAAAATGACTGCATACACTTCATGGTGGGAGCCAAAATGAATCAGGCCTACTACGATCCCGAGTGGCCCATAGAACTTGAAATCCGGAAAAATATTATCCGGCGGATAGCCGGCATTCTCGAAAAGAGACAGCTGAAAAAGATTGAAATAGAATTTGTATAAGAGAGGACGTGATGAAAAAGATCGATGTTGAGATTTGTTATGGAACAACCTGTTTTGTTCTGGGGGGATCGCAGCTTCAGGAACTGGAAAGTGTTCTTGAAAGCCGCATAGCCGAGAAGGTAAACATCATCCCCCGGAACTGTATGGGACTGTGCAGGGATGATAAATATAATCAGGCCCCCTTTGTTAAAGTCAACGGACATATAGTAGATTCCGCGACCGTTGAGAAAGTGATCGACAAAATAATGAGTGAAATAAGATGAGCAATATAAAACTGACAAGCAATCTCAATAAACAGATCCTGGTCAAAATTGTACAGGCCTTTGAATCTGAAAACTTTCCTCAGTCAGCCTACCGGATTCCCTATGAAATGAGACCCAAGCATAGTGAAGCCCTCTACCGCTGCTGCATTCACAAGGAAAGAGCAGCCATCAGGGAGAGAGTCATAGCGGGTCTGGGATTTTCCATTGCAGATGATAACCACGAAAAGCCCCTCTCCCTTTATGCCGAGGAGGCCATGGAACGGACGGAGCTGGGCAATGAAGTCCTCACAACAGTAGATACAGCCTGTAAGGGCTGTGTACCGGTACGAATCCATGTAACCGACCTGTGTCAGGGCTGTGTTGCCCAGTCCTGTGTGAACTCCTGTAAGTTTGGAGCCATCAAGGTTGAAAACGGTAAAGCCGTCATCAATAATGAGCTCTGTAAAAACTGCGGCAAGTGCATCAGCGCCTGTTCCTACAGTGCCATAACCAAACTGCGGGTCCCCTGCGAGGAGGTTTGTCCTGTCAAAGCCATCAGCAAGAATGAACTGGGGGTTGTGGAGATCGACTATGAACGCTGCATCAGCTGCGGATCCTGTGTCTCTGCCTGCCCCTTCGGTGCGGTACACGAACGAAGTTCTCTCATAGATATCCTGAAGGCCATAAGAACTGAAATCCCTGTGGTTGGTTTGATAGCTCCCGCCCTGGAGGGACAGTTTCCGGAATCCGTTACAAAACTGGCCTCCGCTCTTACCCGGGCAGGATTCTCCCATATCGTTGAAGCCGCGGAAGGGGCGGATATGACGACCATGAACGAAGCGGCAGAGTTCCAGGAGAGAATAGAAGAGGACGAGCCCTTTATGACCACCTCCTGCTGTGCGGCCTACAGAGAGCTGGTTTCAAAACTGGTCCCTGAACTGAGCAAGTATGTATCGGACACTCCCACCCCGATGCACTACACAGCAAAGATCGCCCGGGAACGCTTCCCAGGCTGCATCACCGTCTTTATCGGTCCCTGCGTGGCCAAACGAAAAGAAGGCCTCAGCGATCCCTATGTGGATTATGTTATGAGCATCGAAGAGATGGGAGCCATGCTTGTGGCAAAGCATATTGAGATCAGTGAATGCGAAGACTATGAGTTTTCAGTTCCCAGCTCTGCCGAAGCCCGGGAATTTGCCATTACAGGCGGGGTAAGCCGCGCCGTGGAGGCAGCTGTTCCTGAAAACGGGATACAGCCGAAACCCTACTGTGTAGACGGACTGGACAGAAAATCAATGGCCCTGCTGAAATCATTTGCCCTGAAAGGCACATGCCCTCAGGGAAACCTGGTTGAAGTCATGGCCTGCCGGGGTGGCTGCGTGGCAGGATCGTCTATCCTGAATACACCCCAGTCAGCCACAGCCAAGGTGAAAGCCTATGCGGCAGAAGCTGAGCCCATAGGGAGCCAGTCACAGCCTGTTTGTGTATAAGACTGGTTAACAAAGAGACGCTTCTGCCAAAGAATCGTCTCTCATATTTTCACAGACTCGTTGATTGGGAAGAAGCATTTTTTTGTCCCTTGTTCTTTTTTTTCTTGGGCTTTTTTACCTTAAAAGGACGGGTATCCAGAACAGATTCCGGCAGAGGGGGCTCCAGTTCGAATCCCTCCGTCAGGGTTCGGGAAATGACCTGTCTGGTCAGACGCTCCACATCTTTCAGCTTATCAAATTCCTCAGGGCTGACAAAGGATATGGCCTCCCCCACCTGTCCCGCCCGCCCGGTTCTGCCGATGCGGTGAATATAGTCCTCTTTCAAATGGGGCATGTCGAAGTTGATGACCAGGGGCAGGCCGCTTATATCCAGACCGCGGGCCGCCAGATCCGTGGCCACAAGGATGGAATGGCTGTCCTTTTTGAACTCTGCCAAAGCCCGCGTTCGGGCCCCCTGAGACTTATCCCCATGGATGGCTGCGGCGATATAGCCGTTCTCGATAAGCTTGCGTACCAGGCGGTCCGCCCGGTTCTTGGTTTTCACGAAGATCAGGAATTTGGGCCAGGCTCTCTCCTCCATCAGCCTCAGAAGAAGGGAGGTTTTCCTCGTATGGGCCACAGGAAAAACGTGCTGGCTCACCGCATCCAGGGTGATCTCTCTGGGCCGCACCGTCACTTCCAGGGGATCGTGAACAATCCTCCGGGCCAGCTCCCGCACGGCCTCAGAGAAGGTGGCGGTGAACATCAGATTCTGACGTTCTTCCGGCAGGAGTGTCAGAATCTCTTCCACCTCATCCTTGAATCCCAGATTGAGCATCCTGTCAGCCTCATCAAACACCAGAACTTCAAGATCACTGAAACCGACGGCATTCTGTCTGTAGAGATCCAGAAGGCGGCCGGGGGTTGCCACCAGAACATCCCCGCCCCGGCTGAGACGGATCATCTGAGGATTGATCTTCACTCCGCCGTAGGCTACGGTGGAACGTATCTTCAGATGACGCCCGCAGTCAACCAGGCTCTCATAGACCTGGGCAGCCAGTTCCCTGGTCGGCACCAGCACAAGGGCCCTGATTCTATTGGGCCCGGACTTTCCTGAAGCGGACAGGATCTGAAGAAGGGGCAGAACAAAGGCTGCGGTTTTTCCCGTTCCCGTCTGCGCCGCCGCCAGAATATCCCTTCCCCCCAAAGCGGTGGGTATGGTCTCTTTCTGAATAGGGGTGGGCTCCGTAAAATCCATGGCCTTCAAGGCCTTCAGCAGGGGAGCCGACAGGCCCAGATCCCTGAATCCATTTTTATTCATACTCTTATCCTTGGTTTCAGTCATGACGCATCACCTTGAATCGTCTTCCCTTGATCGGTTTCTGTTCCAGAACCTTCCGGGCCTTGTCGGCGGCTTCACGCCGTACGGCCACAAAGGTGATAAAATCCATACGATCTATCTTCCCGATGGCACTTCCGTCTATCCCCTTCTGTGCGGTTAAAGCGCCCAGAATGTCCCCGGCGCTGATTTTATTTTTCCGGCCGCCGTTTATGGAGAGAGTCATCATCTCCGCTTCGGGGAAGCTGCTGTGCTCATCCATCCCGGAAGCCGGGTAATCGTCCATATTTTCCAGTCCGAACCGACTGTCCTGATACTCGTTTATCTCATCCAGACGCTGGCGCTGTCCCGGCTTGAGCAGGGAGAAGGCCTGACCCGTCTTCCCTGCCCGCCCCGTCCGGCCGATCCGGTGGATATAGTTCTCCGTCTCGAAGGGCAGATCGTAGTTGATCACCGCTCCCAGGTCCTGGATATCCAGCCCCCGAGCCGCCACATCAGTGGCTACCAGTATCCGGCTGCTGCCGTTTGCAAAACGGATCAGAGTCTCGTTCCTCTCCTTCTGTTCCAGATCTCCATGGAGCTGCAGACAGCTGAGTCCCGCGTTCTCCAGGTCTCCTGCCACACGGCGGCAGGCGTTTTTGGTATTGCAGAAGACCAGAACCGACTCAGGTCTATGGGTTTCCAGCAGACGTATCACCGCCGGCCCCCTCCCCCTGCCGGGAATCTCAAAAAAGTGCTGGTCGATAACATTCTTCTTGTGCTGTGTCTCGACGACGATCTCACGGGGATTGTGCTGCCTCCTCCGGCTCAGCGCACGGATCTCATCGGGAAAAGTGGCTGAGAAACAGAGGGTTTGTGCCTTCTCGGGTACAAAGGAGAGGATCTCATCAACTTCATCAATAAATCCCATATCCAGCATCCGGTCGGCCTCGTCCAGTACGACGGCCCGCAGCTCATCGGGCACCAGACTGCCCCGCTTCAGGAGCTTGAGCACCCGCCCGGGCGTTCCCACGACAATATGGGCCTGATGATGAAGGGAGTGCTCCTGCTTAAAATGGGGAATGCCCCCGGTGATGGTCAGGATTTTGATATTATGACGAAACCGGGCGATGCGGCGCATCTCTTCCGAGACCTGCTCAGCCAACTCCCTGGTGGGACAGAGTACCAGATTCTGAACACGAAAGCGCTCCACCCTGAGAGTCTCCAGAAGACCGACGGAGAAGGCGGCGGTTTTTCCGCTGCCGGTCTTGGCCTGAGCCAGAATATCCTTCCCCTTGAGAATGGGGGGGATACTGAACTCCTGGATGGGAGTCATATGCATATACCCGAGACGATTCAGATTCTCAAGCATTTCCTGTGAAAGAGACAGGGCTGTAAATGGATTCATGAGAGGGAAGCTAACACGGAATGGACAGGATAAGCAATGGCGGAATAAGGAATTATCAATATTCTTTCTTTTCCGCAAAGCACCGCAGCCCCATACACCCCGGCAGCGATCGATAAGAATGCCTCCCTTCACCACGGAGCAGGAACTCAGCCGGATGTCCGGTTCTCGGTTCCTGCTCCCCTATAGAAAGACTCAACTGGACAATGACCGTGTCGTAACAATATCGATTCCGGATTTTTTATAATCCCGGATGACCACTTCACCTATTCTGATTGGTGATTTTAGCTTCAGTTTATACAGTTCACTCAACAGGCCGTTAATATCTTCTTTCATGACGGCTCCCGTGGTTTTCACGGGGATTCTGTCCATCAGTTCCGAATCGACCGCACAGGTCGCGGTGACAACCCTTTTAGGAGCGAGGATCTCCTCTCTTCCGTAGATAAGGCCTCGGGGACATTTATTATTACAGACCTGAATATTTCCGGACGTCAGAATCTCATTCTCATCATATGAGACCTTCAGATGACATCCGATGGGACAGCTGATGCAGATCATTTCTTTTTCCATTTCCAATCCTCCTTGGCTGCATAGACGAGCAGCAAACGCAGTGCGCGACCAGCCCCTTAACCTAAAAGACTGATTTCCAGACGGCTGTCCCCGCTTAACTTATCAACGGGAAGATCCTCTTGTTTCAGTATGAAGCTGATCATCTCAGAGGGCTGGATGTGGGTCTGTTTTTTCCTGAGGATCTCCTTCCCGTCAAGGGAGACTACAAGCTGGGCATGATTTCTGACGATCATGCTCCGCATATAGAATTTGTTATCCCTTTCGGCGCTGAACTTATTGGGAATAACATACTTGATATTGCTGCCGGAGTTGACCGGATACTGGGCGTCCTCCCTCTGTTCTGCCAGATAGTCACAGACATAGGAACCGCATCGCCGGGACTCCTCACTGACAAAATCCACAAGATCGTGGACATGAAGCACATTACCACAGGCAAAAATCCCGTCGACACTGGTCATCAGCCGGCTGTCAACCACAGGACCGTTGGTCTCCTTATTGATTTCCACACCCGCTTTCCGGGACACTTCGTTATCGGGAACCAGTCCCACCGAAAGGAGCAGGGTGTCGCACTCCACATGAAAGCTCTCTTCCGGCACTTCCATACCGTTTTTAAGAGGAGTGATATCAACGCCTTCGACCCGGTCCTTTCCATAGATCTTTGAAATCACATGGGACAGATACAGGGGGATGTCAAAATCATTGAGACACTGTACGATATTCCGGGTCAGTCCGGCCGGATAGGGCTGGATTTCCACAACAGCCTTCACCTGAGCCCCCACCCATGACATCCTTCTGGCCATAATCAGCCCTATATCTCCGGAGCCGACGATGACGCATTTCGAGCCGGGCATCAGACCGTCAATATTGACCAGCCTCTGCGCCAGACCGGCGGTATAGACACCGGAAGGACGGGTGCCCGCCGTACCGATATTCCCTCTGTTTCTTTCCCGGCAGCCCATGGCCAGAACAATAGCCTTAACCGTAATCTCAAGCAGTCCATTTTCAGAAGAGAAGGCATAGACGATTTTGCGATCGCTTTTGACATCTATCTCGGTGACGGTCGTGCCTGTGTATGTCTTGATATCCAGATCGGCGACAATATCGATGTACTTTTCCGCATATTCGGGACCGGTCAGCTCCTCTTTGAACCGGTGCAGGCCGAAGCCGTTATGGATGCACTGATTGAGGATTCCTCCCATTGATTTTTCCCTTTCCACGATAACAACGGAATGACCTTTTCCAGCGACTTCAGCGGCTGCGGCCATACCGGCGGAACCGCCGCCGATGACAAGAACATCCTTATTTATCTTTTTCATTTATCCGTCCCCATCGGATAATCTCCGACTGTTTTATTGACGATCCAGCTCGATCCGCCTCTCTTTGTTATCTCATCCATGGGGATTCCCGTTTCCCTGGAAATAATTTTCATTATCTTGTAGGTACAGAACCCTCCCTGACAGCGGCCCATCATGGTTCTCGTATAAAATTTGATACCGTCCAGGGTCGTATGCCCCTGTCGGATGGCGGCTATGATTTCCGCCTCGGAAACGCTTTCACAGCGGCAGATGATCTCCCCGTAGGCAGGATTTTCCTGAATCAGAGCGTCCACCTCTTCATGAGAGCTGTTTCTGAAACGAGGCACCTTCTCTATGCAGGGATCGTAATCGGCCTTCTCCACCAGAAAGAGACCCTCTTTTTTCAGCAGATCCTTAACATAATCCGCAATGGCCGGAGAAGCAGTCAGTCCCGGAGACTGTATTCCAGCCACCTGAATAAAGCGGGGAACGAGTCCGGAGGGCTGTATATAGAAATCATCCCCCTCCATGGCAGGCCTGATACCGGTAAAGGAAGTGATGATATCTCTTTCTGAAACCGCTGGAACCAGTCTTTTGGCGCTGGAAAAAATCTTTATAAAATTTTCCCGGGAAGTGCTGCCGTCCTCTTTGTCCTCCACCATTTCGGCGGTGGGTCCCACCATGGTCGTTTTTTCGACGGTCGGGATAACCAGCATTCCCTTGGTTTTTTTGGAAGGCGCCGGAAAAACGACTTTGCTCGTGTAGGCGGATGAGTTTTTATCAAGAAGGAACTCCTCCCCCTTCCGGCCCTTTATCTCAAAGTTCTCGGCATCAAAGGCCTTTGACACATCATCACAGAATAGTCCGGCCGCATTGACAACCCATTTGGTTTTAACCGTACGGCCGTCTTCCGCACTAATCTCATAACAGTCATCCTTCTGTATGCCTTTGACCACTTTGAAGTCCGTCAGCAGTTGGACCCCGTTCTTTCTGGCCGATTCAATCAGAGCGAATACAAAGCGGTAGGGCTCGATAATACCTCCGCCGGGGGCGTAAAGACCTCCCACCACATCAGTATTCAGCTTCGGCTCCAGCGACATCAGTCGTTCGTGGCTGCAGAGCTCTATGC
This sequence comes from Oceanispirochaeta sp., assembly GCA_963556075.3. GTDB lineage: Bacteria > Spirochaetota > Spirochaetia > DSM-2461 > DSM-2461 > Oceanispirochaeta. The sequence continues at coordinate 4,272,889 of CAUVYB020000002.1, forward strand.
CAACCGCTTTATTACCGACGCCGTTCTCATAAAGTTTTTCCACAGACCGCATCTCTTCATTGTTGAAGGCGGCAACAACGATACCGCAGCGGGAGAAAGGAAAATGCAGTTCCTCCTTCAGCTGATCGAACATGATGTTCCCTTTGACTTCCAGGCGGGATTTCAGAGATGAAGAGTCGTGATGGAAACCGCCATGAATAATACCTGAGTTGGCCTTGGAAACTCCGAAGCTGACATCGCATTCCTTTTCAACAATCAGTGTTTTCAAGTTGTAGGAAGACAGCTTCCGGGCGATGGCCGCCCCGATGACTCCCGCCCCGATAATTGTTACATCAAATATTTCTGACATCTAAGCTCCTTATGTCCTACTGAAGCTCCGCAGGAGCTTCAGTGATTTATTCTCCTAGGGCCTCATTACGATCTGCAGAGGATCATTCCTAACAGTATAGTATCATACATTAAACGATCATAAAAGACCATTTTAATTCATTATCGTTCAATTTAATTCATACTAAAAAAAACCCGGCTCCCTTTACTTCAACAGGATCCACCGGGAAATACGGGTCATCCCCTCGGGGCATTCAACAGGAGACAGGACAGGTACCGGGGAGATCCGATGAAGCGGAAAGGCAAAAAAAATGCCCGGCAAGCCGTGACTTGCCGGGCATATGATTCAATGCTGAAGGATTTTGAAAAACCCTATTCCCACTCGATGGTGGCGGGGGGCTTGGATGAGATGTCGTAGACGACACGTCCAACCTCGGGGACCTCGTTGGTGATCTTGGAAGAGATCTCAAGAAGGTCTTTTGTGGGGAAGTCGTAGACATCAGCGGTCATACCGTCATGGGAAACAACCGCTCTCAAGGCCAATACATAACCATACTCCCGGGCGTCTCCGGTTACGCCGACCGAGCGTACGGGCAGCAGCACCGAAAAGGCCTGCCATATTTTATCGTATAGGTCACGTTTTTTTAACTCGGAAATATAGATATAGTCGGCATCCCGCAGGATACGGCACTTCTCTTCGGTTACATCGCTGATGATGCGGATTCCCAGACCGGGACCGGGGAAGGGATGACGGAAAACGATGTCTCCGCTGATACCCAGTTTCACTCCCAGCTTGCGGACCTCGTCCTTGTAGAGCATATCCAGAGGTTCAACAATCAGACCGGCCTGTCTCTTGGCCTCGACCAGGGGAGAACCCACATTGTGATGGCTCTTGATGACATTGGCCTTGTTGCCCACACCCTTGCCCGACTCGATCAGGTCGGTGTAAAGGGTTCCCTGGGCCAGGTAGTAATCGCCGGAGAGATGCTTCTCAATCTCCTCTTCCTGAACGTGGATAAAACGGTCGCCGATGATTTTTCTCTTCTCTTCGGGATCTTCCACGCCTTTAAGGGGGGTCAGGAAGCGGTCTCGGGCATCGATAAGATGAAGATGGGTGGCTCCCAGCTTCTTCAGGTTGGCCGCGACTTCCTCGGACTCTCCCTTTCTCATCATACCGGTATCGATATACATCAGATGGACCTGATCGGGATCGAGGATCTTCAACAGAAGTCCACCGGCTACAGTCGAGTCCACCCCCCCGGAGATCAGAAGAAGAACCTTCTCCTTGCCGACCTGAGCCCTGATACGCTCGGAGATCTGATCCATAAAGAGATCCAGGTTCCAGTCCTTGGAGGCTCCGCAGATACGGCAACAGAAATTTTCCAGGATCTTGTTGCCGTAGTCGCAGTGAGTCACCTCGGGATGAAACTGAATCCCGTAGAAATTCTTACTCTTATTCACCGCAATGGCGGGAAGATGGTTCTCACTCTCCCCTGTCATGGAAAAGCCGTCGGCAAGCTTATCGATGCTGTCGCCGTGGCTCATCCAGGAGAGGAAGTTGTCGGGAATATCCGCCGTAAGCTCGGATTCCTCCAGAAAATGGACCTTGGACCGTCCGTACTCCTTGGTTTCAAGGGGACGCACTTCGCCCCCGTGGTGCCAGGTCATCCTCTGGAATCCGTAACAGATTCCTAAAAGGGGCAGCCCCAGCTCAAAAACCCTGGGATCGGGAGCGGGAGCTCCCTTCTCGTATACCGAGTAGGGAGATCCTGAAAGGATGATTCCCTTTACATCGGGGGTAACGATCTCATCGCTCAGTTCGATATCACCATGTACGATCTCGGAAAACACTCCGAAATCACGAATACGACGTCCAATCAGCTGACAGGTCTGTCCGCCGAAGTCCAGAATCAGGATTTTGTCCACGCGGGCTCCTTCATAAATGTTTCATCACGCAGGGGTCCCACCGAAAAACCGGCGCAGGGAACCGTGGTGTATTCTTCAATAAATTTGATGACTTCTTTGGCTCCGGCAGGAATATCGTCCCAACAGCGGGCATCTCCCACCTTGCCTTCCCATCCGGGGAATTCTTTGAGTACAGGTTTGACCCTTTCCAGGTCAGTGGTCAGTGAGGGGAAGTCTGTGGTGACCTCGCCGTCGATCTCATAGCCCACACAGAAGGTGACGGTCTCAAATCCGTCATAAAGGTTCAGGTGGCTCAGGATAAAGCCGTCCAGCCCGTTGACCCATCCGGCATACTTCAGGGCGGGAAGGTCCAGGTATCCGATTCTCCGGGGCCGTCCGGTGGTGACACCGTACTCATGCCCCAGCTCTCTGAGGGTATTTCCCAGCTCAAGATCACTGCCCTCCATCATTTCGGTAGGCATGGGGCCGTTACCGACACGAGTCTGGTAGGCCTTGAAGACACCCAGAACCTTGTCGATATGACGGAATCCCACCGAAGCTCCCAGAGCCGCACCGGCGCTGGTGGAAATACCGGAAGAGACATAGGGATAGGTACCGTGATCCAGGTCCAGCAGGGCTCCCTGAGCGCCTTCCAGCAGGATGTCCTTGTCCCGGTTGGCCATCATAAAAGCGGCCATATTGATCTTCATACCCGCCAGCTTCTCCTTGAAGGGAGTCAGCCAGTTACGGTCCGCATCACTCAGAGCGTCCCAGACCATATCGTCCCACATATCGGCGATCCGGATACCGTCTCTGTAGGCCTTCCGGCCGTAGGCGATTCCGATCCCTCTACCGGTGGTTCCGATGGGACGGGGTCTTTTGGGATCCATCTCCTGATCCTCTTTTTTATAGGAAGGAAGAACCATATGAGCTCTGTCGGAGACGAAGACACGTCCCTCCCAGTCTACGCCCTGGCTCTTGATCTGAGCCAGTTCCTCAAAAAGAGACTCGGGATCGATAACCATTCCGTTTCCGAGGGCGACAGTCTTTTCGGGATAGATAATACCGGCGGGCACCAGATGAAGGGCAAAAGTTTTGTCATCCACCTTAATCGTATGACCCGCATTCGCTCCGCCTGAGAAACGGACAACCAGGTCCGCATCTTCGGCGAGATAATCCACCATTTTTCCTTTGCCTTCGTCGCCCCACTGGGCACCGATCACAACAAGTTTCATTGATTCTTCCTTAAAATCTTAGTATCCGGTTTTTAAGAACGTGAGTAGTTGGGAGCCTCCTGCGTGATATTCACATCATGGGCATGACTCTCCCTTAAACCGGCACTGGAGATCTTAACAAACTTTTTATATGAACGCAATTCCTCGATCGTGCGACATCCGCAATATCCCATCCCCTTTTTCAGGCCGGTGACCAGCTGATTCAGGTATGGTTTCAGTTCCCCTTTGAAGGCGACACGTCCCTCGATCCCTTCGGGAACAGGGGCTTCGTCCTTCTTCATCTGATAACGGTCTCCACTTCCTTCCTTGATGGCTCCCACAGATCCCATTCCTCTGTACTGCTTGAAGATACGTCCCTCGAAAATAACTTCCCGTCCGGGGGCTTCCTTCAAACCGGCAAAGAGGTTCCCTACCATGATGCAGCTTGCACCGGCAGCAATGGCCTTGGTGATATCTCCAGAGTACTTGATGCCTCCGTCGGCGATAACGGGGATGTTATGCCTGGCGGCTTCTTCGGCGGCTTCATAGACGGCCGATAGCTGGGGGACGCCGATTCCGGCCACGATTCTGGTGGTACAGATGGATCCGGGGCCGACACCAACCTTGATCGCATCGCTTCCGGCTTCAATCAGACGGCGAGCTCCGTCGGCGTCGGCCACATTGCCGCCGATGACGGTGATACCGAACTCCTTTTTGATCCCGGAGACGGCGTCCATAACACTTTTACTGTTTCCGTGAGCCGTATCCAGAACGACGAAGTCACAGCCCTTCTCCATCAGCAGAGGAACGCGGACCCTGTAATCGTTGGGGGAAACGGCGGCGCCGCAGATCAGGCTGCCTTTGGCATCCAGGGCGGCCATGGGAAAACTTTTGTGCTTTTCCATATCCGATACGGTGATCAGTCCCGTCAGATGCCCCTTCTCATCTACGACGGGAAGTTTCTCTATTCTGTACTTGTCGAATTTCTCCCGGGCGGTCTCCACGGTGGGAGTTCCCCGCTCCAGGATCAGATCGGTGGTCATCACATCCTCAACATTCTGAGTCAGATCGGCGCAGAATCTCATATCCCTGTTGGTGATGATTCCGCAAAGCTTTCCGTCGTCCAGAACGGGAAGTCCCGTCACTCCGGTTTCGGTCATGATCTTTTCCACATCGGCAACGGTCTGTCCCTTCTGTACGGTAACGGGATTGGAAATAACCCAGTTGAGGTAGCGCTTCACCCGTCCCACCTGGGCGGCCTGCTCTTCGGGAGGAAGATTTCTGTGGATAACCCCCGCGCCCCCTTCCAGAGCCAGGGCAATGGCCATCTGGTACTCGGTAACCGTATCCATAGCCGCGGATATAACGGGAGCGTTCAGGTAGATATCACCTGCCAGTCTGGTTTTTACAGATGCCTCTCCCGGGAGAAAGTCCGCATAGGAGGGAACCAGAAGAACATCGTCGTAACTGTATTTTTCTTCAACCTGTATCATGCAAGAGCTCCTCTTATATCTGTTATGAGTTTCGTATACTGTTCGCAGAGAGACTTGGTTCTCTCGGCGGTTTTTCCTCTGTAAAGAGCAGGATCACTGTAAAAAGCTTCGGCGTCCAGTCCCGTAACCTTCTTCAACTGGGTGCTGATCCTCTCCCAGCTTTCGGGCTGTTCTGTTTCCAGAACCTCTTTGATCGTTTTGCCGTTTTTTTCACAGCTTAAGGTCACATTCCTGATGATCTCATGGGCACCGTTTACACCGCTCATAGCCAGAAGAATATAGGTAGGTTCGGCAAGAACAAAGTCTCCCTGAACGGTGAGATTTTTTCTCAGCTGCTCCTGATTGACAGACATACCGGCAATGATCTTCTTCATACGGGCGGTTGCCGCGGAGAACCCTGCAATATAGTCGGCCTGGAAGCGGGCTGAGGCTGAGTTGGAAAGGTCTCTCTGATGCTCTGAGATCTGATCCATATAGAAGGCCATCACCCTGGGAGCAAAGGCCTTCCAAAGGCTCTTTACATGCTCGCAGTTCCAGGGATTCCGCTTCTGGGGCATGGTAGAGGAACCGACCTGAGTAGCAGAGAAGAACTCCCTGACCTCGTCGATCTCCGATCTCTGCAGATGCCTCAGATCATCGGCCAGATTGGCGATGATACCGAAGGCCGTGTTGTACTCCAGAAGAAGACGGAGCAAATACTCGGGCTCCACCATCTGGGTGGAGTACTCGGAGGGCTTGAGTCCCAGAAAACCGAGATAGATTTTTTCCATCTCCATGGGATCGGATGTAATCATGCTGGTGGCGTTGTAACCTCCTACAGCACCGGCCAGCTTACCGCGCTGATCATCGGAGAGCCTCTCGATCTCTTTGATGGACTGTCCCAGACGGGAGACATATTCGGCAATAGCGAATCCCAGGGTAACCGGTACGGCATGCTGTCCGTGGGTTCTTCCCACCTGGGGAACTTCCGCGTTGGCGTCAGCCATCCTGATCAGCTCTTCTTCCAACTCCATAAGAAGAGGAAGAACCACATCTCTTGTAACGTCCCGCATCCTCATGGCATTGGCCGTATCCAGCATATCCACGCTGGTGGCCCCCATATGAACCCAGGGTTTCAGATTCTCGGGAACCTTTTTGTTGATGACATTCACCAGAGCCCGGATATTGTGCTGGGTTTTCTCTTCTTCCCTGTACACCTCTTCAGGAGTAATGGATTTTTCAATCTCATCAAGAGAGTCCATCAGGGCCTGATCGCCGAGATTCTGAAGTTTTATATGAGTTTTGAGCAGAGCCATTTCCGCTTTTGTGCAGTAGGCGACAGTGGCTTCTTCACTCAGTCTGTCGGAAAGAGCTTCAAAGAGCTCTTTGTTGGACTGGTAGTAACGATGATCTAAGGGGGATATGTTTCTGTAAATACTTCTGTTTTCCATACAGAATATTGTCAGAAGGACATTTTTATGTAAAGAGGTCTGACAAGGTTATTTAGGCTGAATTCACAACTTTTTAAATCTTTTAAAAAGGGTATTGACCTATTAATAAGTTTCCTGTTATATTCCTGCTTGCCTGAGGGTGATCCTCAAGGTAAACAAGTATAAGCGTCTTTGGTATAATGGCTATTACCTCAGCCTTCCAAGCTGATGATGAGGGTTCGATTCCCTCAAGACGCTCTTTTTTAAAAATGTTTCCATGTAAAAATGGAACAGTTCAAAAAGTTCATATTTGCGCCTTTGGTATAATGGCTATTACCTCAGCCTTCCAAGCTGATGATGAGGGTTCGATTCCCTCAAGGCGCTTCAAAAAGAGCCGACCTGAAGGTCGGCTCTTTTTTATATCCGCATTATTACCGGAACGGCAGTTTTACAATCATGGGACTTCTCCGCAAACAGGCATTCTATTCCGACATCATCAGCGGCTCCACCTGACAGCCTTCATTTTCCAGGGATGCCAAAAGCCCGTCCGATCCGTGAAAGTGCATGCTTCCCACAAGGACGAATTCCACAGTATCATTCTCAAGAGAGTCTTTTATATGGTTCAGCCACGTTCTGTTTCGATTCAGTATCAGGGTATCGTAAACATCCGGAAAAAGCTGTTTCATCTCTTCCAAGGTCTGGACCATTAAAACACTGTTGCCCTCTTTCCATTGCCTGATAAGATCTTTTATATACTCCTCGGAGTTGCCTGATTCATCCAGAAGATACTCTATATACTCGTTTTCATTCCCTTCCCCTAGGGCTCCTAAGAAAGCAACCTGCTCGGCCGCGGTTTCAAGAAACAGCATCTCCTTTTCATCCTGTCCTCCCCGGTTGAAATAGAACTGATCAACCCCTGTTTCGGTATAGCCGTACAGGGCGAACTCCTGAGCCGAGATAACGCTGCCAAGCAAGCCGGGCATCATCTGCCTGCCGTACTCGATGCCCAGGAAGATTTCATCCATTTTCTCCGTCAGCCTTCCGTAGATTTCCGGAGTCAGATAATCTTCCAGTGACTGACCCTCCGGATAGAAAAGATGCTCTATCATAATCGGAACCATTTCCGGACTCTGAAATTCTGATATATCCGTCTCAAAAACAAGGATTTCGGAATCGAAATAGGCAAAGTCGAACTCATCCGGAAAGGGATAGTCCTCTTGGGAGAGGATGTGGACGGTTCCGCCCAGATAGCAGTAACTGTCCCCGTCAGTGACTTTCCAGACGGAGGACCGGGAGAAGGCGGCATCAACGCCAAGGGCCGCAAGAATCAGGATAAAAATAGTTCTTTTCATTTTTTCTCCAGTATGATGCAGCGCATCAGGGAGAGATGCTGCTGCATCATCAGGGGGAAATCCTACGGCTTGTATCTATATCAGAACAGCTGCCGTTTTATCGCCCAAGAAAAATAATCCATAGAATAATAAGGATACTAAAGAACCATGGTGACGCTTTCGGCACTCTTCAGGGCGGTGAACAGGGAGTTTCTCTCCTCTTCGCTATGAACCGTGAGCGTCAGATTCAGGGAGAGATATTTACCCTTCTTATTGCCTTCTTTCAGCTCATGTTTACGCTCGGCCAGAACTATTGCGATATCTTTTTCCATATTTTTCCTGTCCGTTCCAATGATTCGGAAGGACCAGCCCCGGGGGTAGACGATTTCTCTTTTATCCATAGGGAGGATTAAAGCAGATCAACAACCTTTTATCCAGAGCCCGGTTCTGTATACATGAGAGATTCCTTCAGTCACTTAAGCCATTTTAAAAAAAACGGCTTTTCAGATCTTCCTGCATAAAAGAATCAATGGAGGCCGCTTCCTTCAGATAAAGAGCCTTCTGCCCCTCTTTCTCTTCTTTCAGATAGTGATCAAACAGCATGGCCGCATCTACATCGTTCTTCCCGGTTGAAAACACCGTTTCATCCGCCTTGATGTACAGCTCTTTATGAAGGGTGTCATCATCCCGGGAGATATAGCTTATCTTTACGAATCCGTTTTCCTCTCCGTTATGGAGAGCTATAAGCTGATATTTCTGAAGCCTGAGATCACTTGCAACAGTACTATCATCTGGCTTTGTGTAAATCGGAATATCCTCTTTAAGAGAAACGGCAAGATTCGCATCAACGGCGATATAGCTCCGGGAACTCCAACCATCCGTACCATCTGAAAACTCCAGATGAAGGTAGGGAATATTATTAAAACTGAACTCTTCTCCCGTAAAGTAGGCGGTTTCTCCCATTCCAAGGGACGTATGGGCGACAAGACTTTTCTCTCCGGAGCCGTCTCTGACCATCTTACGGAGGGCCAGGCCCTGCAGCAGGTTTATCGACTCAAGGCCTGTTCCGCCGTAATGACTATGATCTTCTAGCGCCGGGCTATCCTCATTTTTTTCAATAAGGGAAGGACTGATTGAAACATCATCGCTGGGTACCCAAATAAATTCACCGCCGAAGATAGCGGGATACCAGGGTAGAGCACTTCCACGTCTATAGGGATTGACCGCCAGCACTTTGATTTCAGAGTTCACATCCACCCTGGCTGCATTCCGGTCCGGTTCAAGATAGGCGGTCTGGGTTTTTACAGAGGCTCCGCTGATCTTGAACACTGAATTGAGGGTCATGGACAGATTAAAGAAATCACTCATCCTTCCGGGGTTACGGAAAGCTTTGAGAACCAGACGGGCCACCTCCATAACCCTGCCGTTGGTAGTCAGATGATCATAGGGAATATAAAGGTGTTCAGGAGCTGTCAGACGGCTTCCCTCATAATATGAGTATATAATTTCCACAAAACCGTTGACGATTCCCGTCTCCTGCGACACTGCAACGATCTGTCCAGCCGGGAGAATCCTGTCCAGAGGCTCCGTAGTCAGAGGCTTCCTGTAAAGTCTGCAGGATTCAAGGACAACCGCGCTTACGGAGTTTTTCGCCAATCTGACAGTGGAGACCCAGCCCTCTGTGCCGCTTCCGAGAAGCTTTACCCTGGAGTACATATAGGATTCATCTCCGGTCTTGAGCATCTCATCTTCCCCCAGATATATCAGCTCAGTACCCATATCGACCTTGGCAACATATTCAGCGGATATAGTTCCGTTATTATTCATCCAGACCCTGGCTTCATCCCTGAGAACCACAGAGGAGCGGGGATCTGTTTCTATCTTTATTTTCTCTCCAGCACCGGCAGCTGATTCATCCGCTGCAACCGCTTCTTCTTTAGCAGAAGAAGCTGAGGATTGTACTGTGCCCGAAGGTTGGCAGGAGAAGAACAATCCCCCGCAGAATATCATCAGGATTCCTACACTAAGCTGCTTCATACACAAGTATCTCCAAACATTATTAATAATTTTTGAAACATAGCATAAAAAAATTGATCTGATAATCAGCTGTTTTACATAAACAGCAGATTCTTTAAGTTTCAGGCTGCTTCACTGTTGTTTATTTTTTATCGACACTCTTCATCAGAGTAAAAAAAAAGACTCCTATTGGTTGACATTCGTTTTATATCCATGTTCCTCTGAGCATAAGGAGTTGTAATAATGAAAAACTTGATTACTATTATATTTCTATTATTTTCTTTACTGGCAAACATTAATTCAGAGACAAGACAGGACATCGCCCAAAAAAGCGATGCCGCTTGGAACGATCTTATGAAAAGAGGACAAAACGGTCCTGTTATCGATCCTCCCCTTTCCGCCCGGACAATCGCCGCCAATTTCGCTCAATACCAGGGTTCCCTTATGCTCTTTCCCGAGTTCAGTTTCGATGATTTCGTTACAGACCGGAACGGGGAGAAGTACTACTTCTACGGGGAAAACGAAGGGAACGGACTCTTTGTCATCAAGTACGACAACCGTATTACCGAAATGCTGCGTAAGTACAGCTATGCCATGGGCCCCGCAGGCGACCGGGACTGGGAGCTTCTGGGCAGCATAGAAGAGAGTTTCGAATGGTGGGGCGACATCATTCTAATGGAGATCAAGGCCGTTCGGATCAAGAATAAGGTTGCGGTTATCAAAAAGGGAAACAGTCTGAACTTTGTGGGAGAAGAACTGATCGACAAGCTGATGGACGAGAAAGCGGCTGCCGGAATTACAGGGGTTCCCGAGAACCTGAGCCGCATTCCTTCCGGTCTCGAAGCTAAAACCGTGGCCGATCTCTACTTTCATATCGCCAGTAAAGAGAATAATCAGGAAGTATGGCTGCAGCTCCTGGGCTCTGATAACTTTTACAGAGGGAAACCCGAAAGACGGGTGGATACCTGGTGGAGAAACCTGACCAAGGCGAACAGAACCTTCTTCTATGTCCGCACAGCTACCGACAATGCGACCATGAAAAAATACTTTTACCAGATTCGTGAAAACGGAGAGGATGTGGGCTCTCCCAAACCGATCACCATTGTTCTGGAAGAGAATGAGTGGAAAGTAAAGTCCGGTATCTGATTTCATACAGATTCACCAGACACAGTATTCAGGCCGTCCGGCATATCCGGACGGCTTTGTTCTCTCAAACCCATGATAAGGAATACAAATGAAACCTGACAACCTGATAAAAACAAGCATTCTTGTCTTTGTTGCCGCTTTTCTGCTCAGCTCCTGCGGTAAAACCGTAATGACCATCAAAGCCCCCTCATCTCCCGAGATTGAGGCCGAACTGACCATGATTCTTGAGAATATAATCCTGGATGATTCTGATCCTTCCATAAGCTATAAAAAAGGCTTTTATCAGCTCAAACTGAAGCGGGATCTGGCGGCATGGGAAAGGATGGCCCTCCGCGATATTGTGGATACAGCTGTCAGAGCCGAAGGTTTTGAAGAGATCCCAGGTCTTCTGAAACTGAAAATCAGGGAAAAGGATCCCGATATTATAGAGCTCCTGAATTTAGAAGAGGACCAGGTTTTCGAGTGCCCCTTCTATCAGAGTAAACTGGCCATGGTCAAAGGCCGCTACGGAGAGCAGGAGGTCTATGAACTGGGAGCCGTCGTCTACCTGGAGGATGAACTGCCCGAACTGGAATATGAGATGGGTGTCAACAGCGCATTGGACGGAGAACTGGGAGACGCTATGCAGAGTCTTCTGGAGACCATGCAGTCCTTCGGCCCCATGAGCGCGGAATATGAGCTTTACGTATCCGATGGGCAACGTGAGATGCCTGTCAACGGCAGCCTGGAACATATGAACCATGCCGAATTCCTGTCGGCCGGAGTGATACAGACCGTCCTGGCCAACCCCTACGGTTTATCCGGCGGAGTCGATTTCCAGGAGGGTCTTGAAGATTTTTTCAGGGAAAGCGGATTTTCGGAAGCCTTTGTCAGCGGCCTGCTCTTTCCCGCCCTGAGCCGGGATGCCGAGGGCTTCGACTTTCCTGAGAAGAAGAGCTGACTATGAATGAAAAACTCTATGCCCGCCTGAAACCCGGGATACTGGGAAACCGCAGGAATCTGCTGGCGGCCTTTTCACTGCTCTTTTTTATTAACATCCTGTCCCTCAGCACCATGGCGCCTTCCATGCTCAATGTTTTTCTTAACAGCAGGAAGTCGCCGGAGTTTCTCGGTTTGATGTCTGTTTACAGCCGCTATGTGGCAATGACCCTTCCCGTACTGGCTCCCTGGACCACCGTTCTTTTTCTCGGCTGCTGTTATCTGACTCTCTGCAGCTTTGGAAAGCGGCTGCCCCTCCTGCCGGCGGCCCTCCTGGGTCTTCCTCTGTTTTTCTGCTTCAGGCTTCCCGTGTCTCTTCTGATGCTTCTGGACAAGGGACAGATTTTCACATCTCTGCCGGGAGTGGAGAAGCCTCTGGTGCAAACGGGCATTCTATTTACGGCTCTCGGGCTGGCCGGTGTTATCATTTTTCTTATAGCCCTGTTTACAGCTCCCTCCCGCCCCCGGGAGCAGATGGGGAATGGAAATCTGGACAGCCCGGGCTACCTCATCCGCTGTTTTCTGCTTTCTCTGGGGATATCGATATTGAGCGGAGTGATCACATCCTTCGGCTTACGCAGCGGAAGCCTGGATGACAAGGGCACGGCTGTTCTATCGGGAATACTGATACTTATTGTGCTGATCATTCAGATCAGCTGGACCGTCCGCCGCATGAAAGATGCCGGGCTCAGCCCCCTTTTACTGCTGCTACTCCTTCTGTTCCCCGAGATTCCGCTGGGAGGGGCCTGGCTGATGTACAAAGGCAGTTCTCTTATCGCCGTCAACACGGGAGAGCTGATTCTTTCATTGACCAATCTCATCTCTGCCGTGATCTTTCTCTGCATTGCCCTGTGGCCGGAAGCGGAGACTTCAGGACCTGAACACTGAAAGGGATGAGCTTGAGTACACCCGGTACGGCGGAGTTCTTTCATCACCCGCCTCAACGGCTCTGAACACCATGAAAAACCTGGAGAAGCCGTGCTGCCGTCTTGAGGAAATTGCCGGGGACTGACCTAATCTTTTATTGCTGATAAACTTCCTTGTCATGACTGCAGCAGACAGAACAAAACAGTACATCATCATTGCCGGTAATATCGGGGCAGGAAAATCCACCCTTGTGGAACGGCTGTGCCGGGAGCTGGGCTGGAAGCCCTATTTTGAACCGGTCTCTGAAAATCCCTATCTTGAAGACTTCTATGCAGATATGTCCCGCTGGGGATTCCATTCCCAGCTCTTCTTTCTGGCAGACAGGATGCGCATGCACCGGGAACTTCAGGAACAGGGAGGAAGCGTCGTACAGGACCGCTCCATCTATGAAGATTCTGAGATCTTCGCACGGAACCTTTTCCTGCAGGGCAATATCACAGACAGGGACTATGAAACCTATAGAAGAATATATAATGCAGCGACCGACCTTCTGCAGCCGCCGGACCTTCTTGTCTATCTTCAGGCTTCGATTCCCTCTCTTAAAGAAAGAATAACCGGACGGGGTCGCGATTTTGAATCCGCAATTCCGGACACCTACCTGAAACAGCTGAACAGCCTGTACGACGAATGGACGGAGACTTACAAGCTCTCTCCCAAACTTATCCTCAATATAGATGATTACGATATCCTGAACCATCCGGAAGATCTTGCCGGTATTGCAGCTCAGGTTAAGGCGGCTCTCAGAGGCGGTCAGGGAGAACTCTTTTAAAAAAGTCAGATTTTTCCTTAAGTATTTCTGTGGGGCTCCGAGAATATAATAGTAACACAAACAGTGTTCAACAGTTTCAAAGGCTCCTTCGGGGGCTGTGCTATTTTCAGGTCCGTAAGGTTCAACGTCCAGACTTACGGGCTTTTTTTTGCCCTCATCCTGTCCGCGATGGCTGCCGCCAGCCGTGAGAATGGACTTGCATACATATCTTCTGAATTTTATATTGAAAACATGTCCGGCAGAAAACTATATGTATTACTTTTGATTTTTTTATTCATAACCCTTTCCCTTTCAGCACAGACAGAAATCCCGGGGGAAGAACAGGAACGGCCCCGGAGGGATGACTGGAAAAAAATACACATGGCTGGTTTTGCCTATGATCACAGCTACAAACTGCTTGAAGAGACCATCGGAGATGACACGAAAGACCTGAAATACAGAACACACTCATTCGGGCTGGGCTACAGCAGTTTCAGTGGGGCCAGACTCGGTTTTGTAACCGATATCACAGCGCTTTTTCCCCTGATCACCAGTTACGGCAGCGATTCGGCAGAATCGAACAGCGGATTCGCCCTTGATTACCTGGGATCGGTCGGCTGGAGACTTGAGCTCGAACCTTTTGAGCTTATTCCCTATGTCGGATTCAACGTCGATTACGGCTTTCTCTCCAGGGATCCCGTAGATAATGACAACTCTAATCATATGATATCTCTGGGCCTTGGTACGGGAATTAAGGCTGTCTATGAGATTGCGGGTGGAAAAGGAGTCTTTCTTGGCCTGAGGGGGACATGGAACTCCGTAGAGTTTTCCAGCGCCGATTACGACTCCAGAGAAATACAGCTTGTCCGAAAGTTCACCCTTACAGCCAATGCAGGCTACAGCTGGCGCCCCAGATAAGCTTCATAAGATTCCGGCGTGTCGACATCCAGCACAACCGAATCATCATCCCAGGGGATGAGAAACTGACCCTCCCTGAAAATGACAGATGAGGGAGAGCGCCCTTTTCCTCTGAGCAGTTTGTCCCTCCATGCGGGGGGGCAGAGGACGGGATGCCCCGGAATACCGCCGTAAGAGGGTCTCACGACCCTGTGGAGCTCTCGTTTCTCATAGACGGCCATGAGGTGGCTTCGCTTCAAAAGAGGCATGTCTATGGGCATAAGAAAGAAATAACCATAACCACCCTCAAGGGCCTTCTGCACCGTCGTGAGCATCCCTTTCTGATAACTCCTATTCTCCAGTACACGGCCCTTAAAATCGGACGGGATTCTCTTCTGAAGCTCTTCAAACCTGTAGCCTCCCACAAGAGATACCCGACGGCAGACGGAGGCGGTAAATAGAGCATTTTCAAGAAAGCTTTTCCCCTCCTGCAGCTTGAGATCCACCTTCCAGCGGCCCATGCGACTTGAGAAGCCGGCAGCACAAATAATACATTCGGCATCCAGCATCAAGTTTTCAGTAAAATCGCTTTCACTATTAGATTTTTCCTTCCCCATAGACTATATTATACTCAAGGATCGGTTAAATATGACAGTGAAAGAGTTCTGTGAACATATACTCGAACAAGATAATTACATTATCACATGCCACGAAGCACCCGACGGAGATGCTATCGGTTCAGAAATCGTTCTTTTCAGTATCCTGAGATACATGAACAAAAAATGTATGATCGTCAACTCCGATCCCACCGAACACAAGTATAAATATATGGACCTGGAAAATCAGATTCACTGTATTTCCCCTGCAGACCCAATCCCCTTCAAGCCTGAAGATGTGACTCTGATCGTACTGGATACGGAACCGAGCAATATCGGGCACCTGAGCTCCAGACTCAACACGGAGACGGTCCGTCAGGTTCTGGTTGTCGACCATCATGACTATGAGGATCAGGTCCCTTTTGAAGGGCTGTTTTTTCCGAATGCCTCATCAACCTGTGAGATCCTTTATGACGTACAGCAGCACTTCTCCATCCCCTTCTTCGATCCTCTCACAGAGGCCATGTTTACGGGGATCGTATATGACACAGGATCTTTCATCTATCCAAAGACCTCTGCCAAGACATTCCTGATCGCCCATCAGCTGGTTGAAAGCGGCGCCAGGCCCAATTTTGTCTACTCGAACCTCTACGAAAGTAAGTCAACAGAATCTCTTAAGCTGCGTACCATGGTGGGAAAAAGCCTTGAACTCTATTACGAAAACCATGTGGCGTTTCAATATATGGATATTGAGACACTCCGCAAGTCCGGAGCGACCTACGAAGAGTCCCAGGAGATTGTCAATATTCCGCTTCAATCCAACGATGTCAGGGTTTCCATATTTGTTAAAGAGAATGAGGACGGAAAAATCCGCTGCTCCATTAGGACGAAAAACGAAGTCGACTGCCTTCCCCTGGCCTCCCGGTTCGGCGGAGGTGGTCATCCGACGGCTGCCGGTTTCAAATTGAATGCTCCCGTAGAAGAGGTTAAGGCCGAAGTGCTTGCTTTTTTTGCCCCCTTTTTTACATAATGAGCCCATGATAAGACACATCTTTCTTCTTCTGCCCCTGTTTTTTGTTCTTTTTTCCTGCAAGCCCGCTCAGGGGAACAATGAAGAGACATCTCCCCGTATTATCAGCCCCAGGCTGAATGACAGTGATAATGTGAACAACAGCCAGACAGAGGGAGAAGCCTCGGAGACTAGCTACCTCGTCCCCATGATAGATCTTCCCGAGGACGAATATGTTCAGAAGATTCAGGACAGCAACCTGGACGATGACAGTGAAGAAGAACAGATCATTCTGACCAGAGTCAGCATTGACGACAATGATCTTCTCCGCCTGTATATCGCGGATTACGACAACGACAATGTCAGATACAAGAGGATTCTGGTCCAGGACATCAATGCCCAGCAGATGGAGGGTCTCAGCGTCCATCTTCAGGACCTGAACGGGAATCAGCTTAACGAGCTGTATATCACAGGCTTTACAGACGGAGGCTTTCACACCATGGATGCCTTTACCATTGCCTCTCAGACAAGGGGACTTGAATACAAACAGATCCTTTCTCTCAGCGTCAACGGTACCATAGACATCCAGACCGTAGCTCGTTCAGAGGCCTATAAGGGGGGAGAGAGGACGGGAGAGAGCTTCCCCATTATTACCGAAGAAACCAGCACCGAAGATGATGACAACCTGGATCTGGTTAAAACCATATACAACTGGAGTCCTTCGGCACGGAAATACCAGCCCTTCTCTGTGGCCAAGATACCGGGGGTCACCATCAAGGAAGAGAATCTGAAGAAACTGTACAGAGGCGATCTGAACGGGTTTAAAACCTTCCTTAACGGTCCATGGCACAGGGTAAGTGACCTGAATCGCGAGGAGCAGCCCTTCCTCAAGGAAATCCTCTACTTCTACCCTGATGAGGAACAGCTGATCTTCACGGTCGATGATATTCAGGAGATCTACAGCTGGAAGGACACCTACAGAACCATCTTCAAGGGGATCTACATACAGTCAACAAACATACTGATCAACAGTATCAGGAGGGATATCTACATTACCGTAGAAGATATGGATTCCATCCGTATGAAGATACAGGGGACCACAGAGTGGGGAGGCTTTTACGAACCGGTCAGTCCTGTACTCCAGCAGCAGCTGATACGCCATGACAAGCTGGAGACAATAGAAGAACTGACGGCCTTAAGCGGCCTGTTCAAGGGAAGCCGGGGCAATGAGATCTATCTTGATTATCCCTATTTCACCGAAAAGAATGCCGAGGGTGACACAGAGAAAGGGGTTCTTACGTTTTATGATCTTTACGGTACCACAGTGATGGAGATGCGCTATCAGAAAGAGAATGGACTGCTTGCCAGAAGAGCCGTCTACAAGGCATCCTTCAGTGAAACGGGAGACAGTTCTAGAATCATCAGAACTCTTTCCCTGGAGCCGGGCTCCCTCTCCGTATCGGGATTTAACCGGGAACCGGGGGAGATCATTCACCTGGAACAGGTGGAGATCAGGGAATCCGGGGAATCCTGAAGCCCTCAAGGCCCAGAACTCTCATAACAGACTCCGTCAAATCTGCGTCCCTTGAGAGAATGATCAGCTTATAAATATCCCTTTCCTGATTTATAACAGCTTCCAGCCCCTCGTCCTCAATCCTACCCTTCAGTAAAGCGGCATTGTCATAGCTGCTGAAGGCTCCGACCTGAATATAAACGGGAGGCATTTCGTCTGCCGAAACCTTCTTTTCGGAGCCGGCCCCGTTTCTGCCGGGAGGAATCATAAGATCCGCCGGCCCGGGCAGCAGAGACACACGTCCGGTAAGAAGATCGGCCTCAAGGGAGTCGGGGAAAAGGGTCATTAGATCGACCCGGAATTCCTCGGCCTCCTCTTCTCTCCCATAGAGTCTCAAAACCCGGATTACCTGAAAAAGCCAGTCCGGAGAGTTCAACAACCGGGGATGGAGGGTGTGTGCCTTTTCAAGCCAGGAAAGAACGGTCTCCTTTTCCCAGCTGTTATAACTCAAGAACCTGAAAAAGTCTTCTCTTATGAAATCACCGAAGCCGGAACAGGGATCCTGAAGGGATTCCCCTTTTCCGGGAGGAAGTCTGCCGATCAGCCCTTCTTCCGTTGGCCCTGTATCGGGAAGCTGCTGCCTGTATCTGCCGGAATCCGTTCCTCTGAGTTCATTGAGGACCATTGCATATTCCAGAAGGGCGATTCGATCCTCTCCCGACGGTACGAAAGAGAGATACTCCTCTATCAGCTTGATATCCTCCTCGACAGACCCCGGCATCCTGATCAGATGCAGCAGTATACGACCGAACCGTTCATCGCTGCGGTTGGCAGCTGAGCCCAGCCAGCTCAGGTAAAGCGTCCTGGCTTCAGCCTGATGCCCCTCACTCTCCATGACACGGGCTTCATCCAGTTTGTCTCCATAAAGAGGGTTCACCAGGATTATAAGCCCCGCAAGAAGAAGGCAAAAACTAAAGGATTTCTTTGGCCTCAGATTCACTTTCCTCTTTTTTCCCGCTGCCGCGTTTGATCATTTTTTTCTTTTTTTCAGGAGTAGGCGCAGGAGAGGCAGCCTGTTCAATTTTCTGCTGCTCTTTGATCTTCTTCTGCTTCTTCAAACCGCTGCCGATGACAAAGGGTATGACAGAAAGGGCGCCGAAGATATACATAACAAAAAAGCTGATAAAGATGGGAACATCCGTCAGATGAGCGCTTTCACTGAACCATAGATTGATATCCGATGTATTACCGAGATTGAGTCCTATAAAGATGAAGATAAAAATGAGAACGATGATGTACCATATCAACCTGAACGGCATGGGCTGCTCCTTTGTCCTGCAAGGCTCCACTGGAGTCTTGGTGATTTACTTGCTCAAGGCCCCGAAGGACCTTTTCTAAAAAATATTCCTTATATAACTCTTTATTATACTCCAATCGTTCCCTTTGGGGAGAACAATCCACCCGCCTTTGTAAAAATCAGGATCTTCAAGGGCTTTTTCCTGCTCTTCTGCGGACAGTCTGTATAGATTGGTATATGTGGCATAGAGAATATTATCTGTATTCATAACGTGCTGACCACTGATGCTGTAGTCCCGAAAAGACAGAAGATACTTCACCATTTCAGCTGTGTTCATATTGGTCTGAAGGTATTTTCCTGCGACCTGTACGATATCGTAGATCTTGTCCATATCCGCAAGACTCATCTCTGCCGCTCTGTCTTTCAGGGCGGCGATGACCTTCTGCTGTCTGACAGAACGTTCAAAGTCGGAGGACGTGTGTCTTGAACGGGCTATCCTGAGAGCGGCGATGCCGTCCAGGTGATGGGTGCCCGCGGGGTAGAACAGGGTTGACCATTTTCCATTCACCCTCACCTTGTATGTGGGATCTACAAGAGACTCATCCAGAGTGACATCTATACCGCCCAGAATATTGACCACATCGATAAAGGCATACATATCTACGGCCACATAGTTGTCAATGGACAGACCTGTCAGAGAGGAGAGTACGGAAATAAGCTTTTCCGGACCGTACTGTCTGAAAATGGAGTTGATTTTACGACCCTCATAGTAGAGGTCCCGGGGTATGCTGAGCATTCTGATATCCCGGCTTGATCCGTCGCTATGCACAAGAATCATGGTATCCGCATTATGCTCATGTGAACCTATAAGGAGGAAATTCTCTGATCCCTCCATATCCGGAATCACAGGCAGCTCATCCGAAACATCCTCTCCCGCATCCTCAAAGGCGTATGTCAGTTCATGGGTGGGAGTAAAGCTTCTCAGAGAACGGACGGGAATGTCCTCGCCATCCATAAGATAAACCTCGGCGAAATCTTTCTGCAGCGCCAGAGCCCCGGCCCGCTCTCCCTCATCATTCAGAAGATCGTAGTAAATATAGTCGTTATCCTCACGGGAACTAAGGTCGGCGCTGTATCCCAGATCCTTCAATCTCTGAACAAAAGCGGGCTCCTTCAGGAGAGCCAGCATCTCTTCCTTTACAAGATCATCGCGAACCTGGGCATCCGTTCTGAGATCACTCTCCTCCAGATAGGTCAGAAGCCCTTTTTTCAGAGAAGCAATGTCATTAAAGCTTTTATCTCCCAGCAGATAGCTAGCGCTTTTCCTGTCGGAACGGATACTGGCCTGCCTGGAACGGTCTATCCTCAACAGGGAGAGCGACAGATTCCCTCCTGCGATCCCGCCGTCAACAAGACTGAGATCCAGATCCCGGAATACGGATCGAAGAGAACGATCCCAAAGCAGCTGTCTGAGAGCCTTATTCATACTCTCTCCCCGGACAATAAGCGCATCGCTGTCAGCGGTTTCGGCGCTTATACGCTCCCGGATCTCCTGTGACAAAGGGGATCCTTCAAATTCAGCCCCTGTAACGGAAGCCGTAAACTGAAAGGTCTCTTCCCCCGGTGTTGATTTTATCCTGAAATAGACGTCTCCGCCCTTTTCAAGGCTTCCGGAAAATCCTGAGATTCTTCTGTAGCGCAGTCCCAGAAAATCGAGCTGATCATTGAAAGCCTTATCCTCAAGGAGAGAGGCATAGAGCCTCAGATCATCCTGTTCTCCGTTGTATTCGGTCAGATAGGCAAGGGCGTCGTAGGCGGCCAGCTCAAATGTAGACGTCCGGCTCCTTCCCTCTTCCCCGGTCTCTCCGTCATTAAAGGGAAGAGCGGGAAGATTGAGATAACTGCGGACCCGGCCCGAACTCTCCTTTAACAGACTCTGATTACTCTCAAGGGCGGCCATGATGTCAGAGCTCCTCTGAATCTGACCTTCCATCATCTGCAGACGCTTATTGAGTCCCCGGTTTGAGAAAATAAGAGAGAAAACCATACCCGCAAGGGCACAGATTCCGATTATGCTCAGGATCTTATGTTTCATCGTTGCTGTATACATTTCCTTTTGTTCTTTAGATTGAAAAGCCCTTTTAAACCAGCCTTGCTTCAGCGGATTTAACCGTATTGAACAGAAGCATGGTAATCGTCATAGGGCCCACACCGCCGGGAACGGGGGTGATATAGGAGGCCTTCTCACTGGCCCCCTGAAACTCGACATCGCCCACCAGACGATAACCTCTCTTTTTTGTGCTGTCTTCCACACGATTGACTCCCACATCGATGACCACGGCCTCAGGTTTAATCATATCGGCTGTTATCACCTCGGGTCGTCCGGCGGCGGCGATCAGAATATCCGCTTCAAGACACTCTTTCTTAAGATCTGCCGTGGCGGTGTGACAGACGGTGACAGTGGCGTTTCCCCAGCTCTGCTTCTGGATAAGAAGATTGCTGATGGGCTTTCCCACAATATTGCTCCGTCCGACAACAACGACTTTTTTCCCCCTGGGTGAGATAGCGGAGTACTCCAGAAGTTTGAGGATTCCGTGGGGTGTACAGGGCAGAAAAGTATCCTGTTCCAGCAGCATTTTCCCCACACTGACAGGATGGAATCCATCCACATCCTTGGCGGGATCGATAGCCATTATGATCTTCTGCTCGTCAATATGAGAAGGGAGAGGAAGCTGGACCAGAATACCGTCGATCTGATCGTCCGCATTCAGTCCGTCAATAAGGGAGAGGAGCTCATCTTCACCGGTTTCGGCGGGCAGGCGGATATCTCTTGAGTACATACCCAGCTCATCACAGCTTTTCTCCTTGGCCGTAACATAGGAGCGGCTGGCCGGATCGTCACCGATAAGAACGACGGCCAGTCCCGGCGTCACTCCCGCCGCCTTCATTTCCTTCACTTTGACCGCCAGTTTTTCCCTCAGATCCCGGGCCACTTCCTTTCCATCGATTATATGAGCGCTCATGCTTTCCCCCTTGCGTAACCTCGTTGAAGCTTTGTTGTTACTATGATAATATCTAACAAATTTTGAGAATGAGGAACAGAATTGAGTAGTACAAGACCCTATGTCTCATCCCCGATCCTACTATTTATGCTGATTTTTCTATTTTTTTCAATGCTTGCCCATGCAGAGGAAGCTCCTGAAGAAGAAGAGATTAAAGAGTATAAGATTGAGTACCACTCCCTGGGAGATCAGGTATTCGCAATCAATACGGGAATGATGTTTCCCCTTTTTTTTGAAAATCCCAACCTGTCATACGGTGATTCGGAACGCTTTGTAGATACGAATCTCGACCTCGGCGGAATGGGATCGCTCTACTACGGTGCTTACCTTGACAATAACTGGCAGCTTGGAATGGAAGTGGGAGCCATGTTTTCCGCCAGCCCCAACAACCATAACTTTTATATGATACCCATCACGATCAGAGGCAGCTACGATATCCAGCTGAAGAACAATCTGTTCACCATTCCCCTGTTTCTGGGAGCCGGTATCACCCTGACGTCCTACCAGGACAGCTTCAATGTGGAGATGACACTCAAACCGGGCGCCGGATTCTACTGGAACCACAGCTCCAGCTGGTCTTTCGGCACAAAACTCTCCTACTGGTGGGTTCCCCAGCTCTATCCGGACGATACCTCCACCAACCGCTTTGGAAACTTCCTGGAGTGGTCCCTGTCCGCGATATACAACTTTTAAGAGGATCTTATGAAAAGAATCATATACCTATTATCACTGACAGTTCTTCTGGCCGCCTGCGATGGTCCGGCCATTTTCTACACCCTGGAGAACGAGGAGAAGATCGTCGATATCAACAACTTCAACTCCTCGACACCGGTTCTCGGATTTACCCGTTTTGAGAGCGGTGGCACAACCGACTACTATATAGCCAACGGACGGAAGCTCTGGTACAGCCTCGCCGGTGAATCGGGAACCGATAATCCCTGGTCTTCCGTATCATTGAGCGGATTTTCAGGCAGCGAGTCTGTTCCCTCCGTGGCGATTTTCAACGGTAGTATATATTTTACCGTCTCTGACGAAGATTCAAACTCTAAAAATGTTCTTTACTCCCTGAGTTCCGTAACGGCAGATCCGGTAGAACTTGTACGATACAACAGAACCGATGAAAGCGGGGACGACTACCATTTCCACAACCTCTATGTTCATTCCATAGAAGGAAAGGGATTATACGTTTCCAAAGTCGAACGTTCCTGGGAGGAGGATTCCAGCGACAGTTCCTCCATGGAAGAGACCGCTCTCTACTACTATCCCCTGGCCAGCATCAACGAACTCAATGACGGCCTGGATGATAGCCGGCTGGTGACACTCCCGGCCATGGACAGCGACGCTTACCTGGTCAAGGGCATCGCCGGCTGTGAGAATGACAAGATCTATCTGATTCTGAACCAGAGCAGCGATGACGTGGACTCTTATGAGGCGGGAGTTCTGCTGAGCGCCGACTGGGCGACCCCGACGGATTTCAGCATTGAGACCCCCGTTGATGATTCGGGCTACACCAATGATTCCGCCGTTTCCTACAACAATATCTATTATTCCGAAAGTTTTGACATGCTGTTCGTATCCACCCGCGGCGACGACAGCCATCCCATATTCTACAAAGCCTACAACGCAGGCTGGGGTGACTGGCAGGTTTATGACAAGGATGACGACGACACCCAGTTCTCCGCTTTTACGGAGCTGCCTTCGACGGTTCAGTCCAATACCGTCCTGGTAGGTACCCGGGCAGGATCTGTTAGTTCAAGCACCTATTCCGGCAAGGGATACAGGGAACTTATCATCGGCAGCCAGACAATCGAAGAACTTCAGAGCAATGACTTCTCCGATGACAACAACTACGACAGTTCCGATCTGGACAGCTCTACGATTACCGCCTTCTACTATGATACAGACAGAAGCAAGATGTACTGCGGAACCTACGACAACGGCCTGTGGCAGAACCGCTGGAGCACGAGCAAAAGCGAATGGCGCTGGTATCAGGAGTAGACTGCCAGACATTCGGATCCCCCAAAAAAACGTCCCGCTGAGGGACGTTTTTTTTGGGATTTTTTTTAAGCCGATCAAATCATAATCCGGCCGGACCTTCAGGCCTGGGGGAGGGAATTGATAAAGTCAAAAACATTCTGCAGGCTGGGATCCTTCTCCAGGTACTGCATCTGCTGCTCATCCCTTGTCAGTCCTACCAGCTCATGACTCATATAGTGAATCCAGACCTGCTCCTCTTCGCTCTGAATCTCATACTTACGACAGTAGTAGTCGGGCTGAATGGGAAGATGTTCCTTGTATTTTACATCCTTGTAATCATGAACGCAGACCTTTATATCCTCACGGGGAATCCCCTTTTCAAGTATAACCTCCACCAGATGGTTAAGGGTTTTACCCGAGTCGAATATATCGTCTATAAACATGACCTTGTCTCCGTTGCGCAGATACTCGGGATTATAGGTCCAGCCGTCAATCATAACACGGTCCTGCTTATGGATATCCGAATAGGAGCGGGCCACGACGGCCGCATAGAATACAGGTCTTTCATCCCGGCGTACCAGCTTGAAAAACTCACTGAATACGTTACCCATATAGGCTCCGCCTCTCAGGGGGATATAGATTACATCAGGAACAAAACCGTCCGTATAGACCTTGTGTGCCAGCCTGAGGGCGTTATTTCGAATCTCGTCAAAGGGTGTAAAAACTTTATTCATCTGCATCTCACTTTTTTTATTCGGATTTCCCCAAGGGATATAAATCATCATTATAAAAAAAATCAGACAACAAATCAACGAAAAGAATCCGACCGCATCATCCCAAAGAATAAAGAACCGCCTCCGAAATGCATGCCGGAGAACGTCCTGCAAGGTTCAACTTTCAGGCATATACCTGTTTTTGAAGGTCATCGGCGTAACACCGACCTTCTTTTTGAAAAGAATTCCAAAGTATTTGGGATCCTTGAATCCCACTCGTTCCGATACTTCATAGATCTTTATATGGTGATCTTTAAGAAGTTCGATGGCTCTCTTGATGCGGCAGTCGGTCAGGTACTCTACAAAGGTATAACCCATATAGTTCTTGAACAGACGGCTCAGATAGCTTTCACTTATTTTCAGTTCCCCGGCCGCATCACCGATTCCAATATTTTCACTGTAATGCTCTCTGATCCAATCCAACGCCTGTTTCACATATATTTTTCTGCTGTCATAAGCCGAATCAAACCCTTCTTCACCGGCAAGAATCTTTTTTCCTTCCTGAATCAACTGCGTTCGCTTCCGTTCTTTGGCAGTATTTTTTTTCAGTACTACATGAGCTACCAGCTTCCTGAGGGTAGCGTAAAAATCCTGATCATCAATGGGCTTGAGAAGATAGTCCCGAACCCCCAGCTTGATAGCCTGCTGAGCATAGGAGAAGTCATTATAACCGGAAACAATAATACACTCCGGCAGGGACTGTCCCTCCAGCTTATTCAGCATCTGGATGCCATCCATATGAGGCATGCTTACATCTGTAATAACAATATCGGGCTGCAGTTTCCTGATCAGTTCATAGCCTTCACAGCCGTCAGCAGCTTCACCGATAACCTTACAGTTCAGATCCTCCCAGGGCGTCGTAATAACCATCCCCTTTCTGATATAGGCCTCATCTTCCACAATCACAACACCAATCATAAAAGCTCCCCTTCCCTGTAGCGAGGCATTCTGATAATAACTTCCGTCCCGTCGCCCTTACTTCCGATGCTTACCCCGTAGTCATCTCCATAATACATCTTGATCCGTTTATCGACATTGTAGATACCGATGTGATTTTCCGGTCTCTTTAAACTCAGTTCAGCAATCTCGTGTTCGGTCATACCGATACCGTTATCAGAGATACGGAATTCGATACAATCCGCCTCTTTTCCCGAGGGGATACAGTCATTCACACGACCGGTAATAGAGATAATGCCATCTCTCCTGTTTGTTTTTCCCAAGCCGTGAATGATAGAGTTTTCAATAAATGGCTGCAATATCAATCGGGGGATTTTACAGTCCATCAACTGATCCTCTATATCCGTTATGACCTGGAAACTGTTATTATATTTGATTTTCTGAATAGCCAGATAACTGTCAATAAATTCAATATTGCTCCGTATCGTCAGAAATTCTTCGGCACTGTCTATGGAAAAACGAAGGAGACGGGCAAGATTGGTCACGACACTGATGGTCTCCTCATTCTGTCCCAGTTTGACACTCCATTTGATAACATCAAGGGTATTATAGATAAAATGGGGTTTGATCTGTGCCTGGAGCATTCTTATCTCGGTCGTTCGAAGTTTTTTCTGTTTTTCTATCACCCTGTCCATATATATATTCAGACGCTCGAGCATTTGATTAAAATATTTTCCCAGATCGCCGATTTCATCTCTGCAGCCTAGATCGGCTCGTATATCAAGGGCTCCCCGCTCCACTTCACCCATGACTCTTATAAGATCTTTGATAGGATTAGATATGGAACGAGCCTGGACCATGGCAAGAACAACAGAGATTAAGAGGCTGAACAGACTTCCCATGAAAATGAGGATCTGCAGCACCCGATAGAAGGCCTGAAATATATTTGAAGAGACGTTGACGATGGTAAAGGTCTTCAGTCTCTCATCCATGTAATTCAGATGAAGAATGGTACCGTCCCCTACCATTTTCTCAATAGGTTTGTGATTTCTGATTTTCTCCTCATCAAGGTAGGAAGCCTTGCGGAATTTCCCTTCCATCCCATTATTGATGGAGTCAAACAGGATATATCCTTTTTCATTAACAATGGACATATGCATCGACAATCCCGAATTAAAGACCCTCATTTCTTCAAGAATCAATTCCCGGGGCATCTCAATAAGGATATACCCTCTCCTGTTCCCCGAGGAATCATCTATTCCGGCACCTACCGTTATAACTGTCCGGTCCTCAAAGGAACCGTTTATTTCATGAACATAAACTGAGCTCCCCTGTTCCAGACTGTCGATTTCCCTGAATATCCCCCAGTTACTCATCAATCCCGACCTATAGGAATCGGGAAACGAAGAGCTTGAATAAACTCTGCTCCCGTCAAGATTTGTTATATGAACACTGGGCTTCACCGCTTCACCGGCTATAGCTTCGTATATGATTTCATAGACCTCGTTGTCCTGATTTCCCGCACCTTCATCTGTCAGGGCTTCCTGTATATCAAGCCGGTTTTGAATCTTGACAATCATACTTTCATAAGCATTGACTCTTTCATTAAGCTCATAATGAAAAGACTCGATGCTGTTCATCGTCTGTTCCTCAAGAGTCCTGTTGAGAAAATTCAGAGAGAAACCGTAAATTAAACCGCCTATGATAATCAAAGGAAGGATACTGCATAGAATGTATGTGAGAAACAGTCTTTGAAAGATGGGAATCCGTCTCATCAATCAGTCCCTGTTCCCGGCATCGGAGCCCAGGGACTGCCATCGACTTAGAATTTGATCACGAGTTTCAAAGGTCGTCAGATTTGAGGTATCGAAAATACTCAGTTCTTCCATGGGAGACAGGCCCTGGGGAAATTTGACATCTCCCCTCACAGATCGCAGATAGAATCGCTCGACCATATAGCTTTGAACCTTCCGACTGAGAACAAATTCAATAAAACGTTTTGCATCCTCTTTATGCTTGGCGTCTTTCATAAGGGCGATGGAGTCATTAATAACCGGCGTCCCCTCTTTAAAATAGACGATTCCTATGTTCTCTCCCTGATTTATCAGATTTATAGCCGCCTCTTCCATCGTAATGCCTATGGCGAATTCTCCCGCAACAACGCCTCTGTAAACTTCTGAAGATTTAGCCAGCATAGAATCGCTTACATTACGAAACAGTTTGGCAGCGTTATCCCAGTTATAGTCTTCCCCTCTTTCCCATTCGAGAAGAAAGGACAGGGCTATATATGCGGAACCCGATCCTCCCGGATCCGCCATGGCCAGACGTCCCTTCCATTTGGGATTCAGAACATCAGACCATGACCCTGAAAGTTCATCCTCGGAAACGAGTTTTTTATTGTATATCAGAACGATGGGGAGTTGGTTGAATCCCAGAGTGAACTCTCCATCAGGGTATAAAGGCTCGAAAAGCTCTTTATAAACCCTTAAATATTCCCGGCCGCCTCCCCACATGATATCCATGAGGTATCCGTCTCCCTTCCCCTCAAGAGCATTGAGAAGATCGATGGTTCCTGCAGACATGTATTCAACCTCAATCCCCGTGCTTTCCTGAAACTCTTTAATGATGGGAATAATGATCCTTTCGTTTAAAGGGCTGTATATCCTCAGGACGCCGTTTGAAGGCTCACTTTGCATCAGCATCTCCCAGCAGGAGAGCTTGAATACCAGAATGACAGCTGTGATGACTAGGGATAAGAAGAGTACAGGCGCAAGTTTTTTGACTGTTTTCATTTTCATTGATCCTGCCCCCCCGGAAGCCTCGAATAGTCCCGCTGTCCTCTTAAAAGGGCAAGAGGACAGCGGTCTTTATCAACTTAGCAGTCTTAAGGTAAACAGGGCAACCGATTCAGAATAGGTTACCAGAAGAAGGACTCCGAGGAGGGCCAGAATAAAGGGCCAGACTTCCCGGACAAAATGCTCCAGCTTAATATTTACGATGGAACATACGGTAAACATCATCGATCCGAAGGGCGGGGTTAAACCACCTATCATAATATTGACGATAAAGACAATCCCGAAATGGAGGGGATCAATTCCGAACATCTTTACAGCGGGAACCAGAAGAGGCGCCAGAATAACGAGAGCCGCTCCTCCTTCGATAAACATACCGATAAAAAGCAGAAGGATATTGATAAAGATGAGAAGAATAAAGGGGCTGGTTGTCATATTAACAAGTAATTCGGTAATCATCTGAGGAATACGTTCCAGCGTAAGATAGAAACCGAATACCTTGGCGCTCGCAATAATGGCCATTACGGCTCCCGTCCCTTTTACAGTATCCATAAGGATCAAGGGGATATACTTCAGTTTAAGCTCTTTATAGACAAAGAACCCGACGATTGAAGCGAACGCAACGGCGATACCTCCCGCTTCGGTAGGGGTAAAAATACCGAAACGCATACCCATAATAATGGCGAAAGGAATAAAGAGTGCCCAGATAGATTTACCGAACTGCCTGAATATAATCGCCGGAGAAGACATTTTTTCCCTGCTGGGCTGATAGTTTCTGATCACGGCGATGATATGAACGGTAACCATCAGCGCAAGAGCCATAAGGATCCCCGGCATATAGGCCGCAAGAAACATGCTTCCTACCGAGACATTGGCTATCAGGGCATAGAGAATAAGATTTGTACCCGGCGGAATGACTGGGCTTATGGCCGAAGAAGCCGCTGTGATAGCACCTGAAAATTCCCTGGTAAAACCTTTTCGTTCCATTTCGGGAACGAGAATTTTCGACTGCATCGCGGCATCGGCGTTGGCGGAACCTGAAATTCCCCCCATCATAGCACTGAGCAGAACGTTAACCTGTGCCAGTCCGCCCTTGGTGTGACCGACAAGAACATCTGAAAAATCCATCAGCGCTTTGCTGATCCCTGAGTAGTTCATAACCGATCCAACCATAATAAAGAAGGGGACAGCCAGATAGGGAAAAGACTCAACGGAGGTGACGAACTGCTGAATGATCATCTCCATAGGCATAGCGGTATTAATGAAAATGAAATAGCTCAGCGATGCTCCCATGAGAGAAAAAGCTATGGGAACGTTGAGGAAGAACAAAATAAAAAGTATAACCACGGGAATAAGCGACTCCATCATTCTCCCTCCTTTCTGTCTTTCATCATTTTTATTTCCTCTTCAAGGAGTCTGTCATCCAGTTCATCTTTCACCTCAAGACTGATGTCGGAACCTGTTATCATTTTCCTGAAACTCTGTTCCAGAAAGTAAAGAGAATAGATCGTGATCAGTGCAAAAGAGAAAACCATGGCGCTGTATATGTATCTATAGGAAAGTTCCAGTGCGGCCGTTATCTTTGTGGAGTTCATTACATATTTAAAACTGAAAAAAAACATGGTTCCCGAAAGAACGGATATGATCAAAGATGTAACGAAGACGACAACAGGCCGTCCCTTCTCCGGTACAAGATTAGTCAACAGTTCCACACCGATAAGGCCTCTTGTCTTATAGGCATTGGCCAGTCCGAGAAAGATAGTCCAGACAAAACAACCTACGGCTATCTCCTCGGCCCAGGTAAAGGTGAAGCGGAGGAAATATCTGGTGATGACATTCATAATTACGATCAAAGTAGTCACTGAGAGAAAAACCGCTCCCAGATACAACTCAAAGTGAACACCCAAGTTTCTTATTAATTTATTCATAAAAAATCCCTTAAAGGATCAGCAAAAAATAAGGTTCTCCTTTATGAAGAGAACCCTATTTCTATGCTGATTTCAGATTCAGTTGGCAGCTTTTATCCCTTCCAGCTCAGCCAGAATCCTGTCGTAAATACCGGGAGTCCACTGGGGGAAACGGGTGTATACAGGAGCTGCGGCAGCCAGGAAGGCCTGCCCGTCAACATCATTGAAATGAACGCCCTGGGCCTTCAGAAGCTCGACAAACTCACCTTCCGCTTTCAGTGTTTCTGCAAGATTGTCTTCACGCCCCATCTGAAAGGCTTCCGTAAGAATAACCTGGTCTTTCTCTGACAGAGAATCCCAAAGTTTAGTGGAAATGGTGACAGCAGAGACACCCAGCAGATGATTGGTCAGAGAGTATTCCTTAACATTCTCATACTGCTGAGTTCCGTAATAGGTCATGATAGATCCCTCGACACCATCGATTACGCCCTGCTGCAGTGCCGCATAGGTGTCGGGATAGGGCATGGCTACGGGATTTCCTCCCATGGCCTCAATGGTATAGGTGTAGAGCTGACTGGTGGGTACGCGGATATTGAGTCCCTCCATATCGGCGGGTACTTTGATAGGTTTATTGGTCATCATACTTCTGAAACCGAAAACCCAGTCAAGGGACATCACTTTAACACCGTACTCCTTCTCAATCTTCTGATTCAGCTCTTTGACCAGACTGGTCTGAGTCATAGCGAAATATTCGTCAAAAGAGCTGTAAAGGAAAGGTCCGGTAATTGCATTATAATCGGGAACATAGTCGCCCAGAAAGTTAACGCCATCAACCAGAATCCAGTCTGAACCGGCGACGACCTGTTCCATGCCGTCCTTTCCAATGGGAAGCACGCCGCTTGAGAACAGCTGAAGTTCGATACTGTCGCTTTTTTCGTTGACCTGCTCAACGACTTTTTTCAAAGAGATGGCCGTCTGCTCGTCATCAACAAATTTTGTACTGATATTAATGACTTTTTTTTCGACCTTTGCGCTTCCGCCATCTGCCTCCTTACTGTTCCCGCATGAGGCGAGTAACGCGATCGCGGTGACGACCAGAAACGGTAATAATAGTTTTTTCATTTTTTCCTCCTAAAATGATTCCTGTTCAACGACTCCTCTTCCTCTGGAAGGGGGGTGTTAAATTCACTATAAACTCAGATCAGGAGTAGGCAAACTTGAATATTCTGCTATTTGGTTTAGAATAATGAACTCTTTCCAGCGTCAGTAGACCGGCTGATTCTCATAGACATTGCGCAACGGAGAATTTCTGTATTCTTCAAAAAAAAAAAGCTCCCGTATAAAACAGGAGCTTTAAAAAAGTTTCTATGTTTATTTTTTCTTAATCCGGGGCGACTCCATTTCAAAGCCCTCCCTGAGGAAGCTGAGGTAGAACTTATCGTCTCCAATCTCGGAAAGAGCACTGTAGAAATCGTTCAGATTAGCGACGTCGATTCCGTTCAATCCCGTGATGATATCTCCGGACTGGAGTCCCGCCACCTGCATTGAGGTTTTAGGATAGACTTCTGCGACAAACACACCCTGCAGATCTTCTTCCAGCTTCAGACGCTCCCGAAGGCCATCGGTCAGGGGAAATACGGAGATACCGGGCCAGGCCTGGGTGTTCATCTTCTTGACCTCTTCCTCATCCGCACGCTCCCTGATCTTGACGCTCAAAGAGATTTTCCTGCCCTCGCGGATCAGAACAAATTCCGCCTTCTCTCCGGGCCTCATATCCCCGATCATACGGGTAAGATGATTCTTATCCACCGCTTCAATGCCGTTGACTGAAAGGATAAAGTCTCCCGGGCGGATCCCCCCGTCATCGGCGGGAGAACCGGTAAACACCTGGAATACGAAAGCCCCTTTCTTCTCATGAATATCAAGGTCGTCGGCGGCTTCCTGCGGAAGATCGCCTATACTGACACCCAGCCAGCCGTATTTAACTTCACCATGCTCAATAAAGTCGTTGACCGTCTGTTTCACATTGTTGATAGGAATACTGAATCCGAGGCCTATGCTTCCTCCCGTGGACGTGGTGATCCAGGTGTTGATGCCTACGACCTCTCCCTTCATATTGACCAGGGGTCCTCCGGAGTTCCCCTGATTGATGGCCGCATCGGTCTGAATAAAGTCGTTTATATTACCATCGGGACCGTTCTGTCTTCCCAGAGCGCTGATAATACCTGCGGAAACGGAGGATTTGTAACCGAAGGGACTGCCTATGGCCAGTACCCAGTCGCCCACATAGAGAGAATCTGAATCGCCGAGCTTTGCAACGGGAAGTTTTTTCCTGCTCGTAAATTTCAGAAGAGCCAGATCCTTTCGGGGATCGGTTCCCACCAGATCAGCTTCAAATTCTTCTCCGCCGTCCAGTTTTACCTTAATCTCATCCGCCTTACCGGCTACATGATTATTGGTAATCACATAGTATTCATCACCGTCCTGACGGACAATAAATCCTGATCCGAGGCCGGGACTTCTGAACTCCTGAGTCTCGCCCTCTTCACCCGGCTCTCCCCCCGGATTGCCGAAGAAGAAATTCCAGGGAACGCCGTTGTCCGAAGGAACCTTCCTTGTAGAGACTTCCACCACATCGATTTCAACGACCCAGGGCAGAGATTCGGCCGAAACTTTTCTGAAGGTATTCTGAAAGTTTTCCATGGTCTCTGTCTCAACCTGATTGGGAGCGGCATAGGCTTCCTCTGCGGGTTTCAAAGAGGGAAGTATGGTGTATAGCATAAGGCACAGGGCAAAACCGGCCATTGTGCTGAGAAAGGCAGTTACGATAATTCTTTTGTTCATCTTGTGTTCTCGGGGCATCTTGTACTCCTGTTGTTAATAATCTAAAAAAGAAAACACGAGTGGATTCTGTGGTTACAGATTTCTTTTCAGAGTCTGGTCAGAATCTCAGTTCCCTCTTTCAGAACAACGATGGTGTGTTCGAAATGGGCAGAGATAGAGTGGTCCAGAGGTTTCACCGTCCAGTCATCCTCAAGGACTTCCACTTCGGCCGTACCCAGATTGATCATGGGCTCTATGGCCAGGACCATTCCGTGCTTGAGGCGATGGTTCATCCCCCTGGACGGATAATTATTGGGAACCTGAGGTTCCTCATGAACATCCAGACCGACACCGTGACCGCAGAAGGAGTGAACGATTCCATAGCCGAAGGGTTCAATATAAGAGGTCACAGCCTTGCCGATGTCCTTGATTCTGGAACCGAAACGGGCCGCGTCAATCCCCTTCATCAGAGCCGTCTGTGTTCTTTCCAGCAGAAGAGCAGTCTCTTCGGAGATTTCTCCGATGGGATAGGTAAACGCTCTGTCACTGTAGAAGCCGTCCAGATTGATACCGATGTCGCAGCCGAAGACATCCCCTTCCCTGAGAATTTCCTTTTTGTCGGGAATCCCATGAATAACGGTATCGTTTACCGATGTACAGACGCTTCCGGGGAAGCCACCGTAGCCCTTGAAGGCGGGAATGCCCTTGTTTTTAAGGATGAACTCTTCTGCAATTTTATCCACATCCCAGGTACTGATACCGGGCTTAATATTCTCACCCAGATACTCAAACAGCTCGGCAAGCAGCTTACAGGACCGGCGAATGCCGTCAATCTGCTTTTCATTTTTGAGTCTTATCATAATATTGTCCTTATTATTGTATTCTGTTTAAAAGGCTTCCGGCTCTGATATTGGCCGAATCTGCCTCAAGAGCCTTCTCGAGCAGCGTCCCGGCGGATCTGAAGTCATCGGCTTCCAGCGCGAGTAGTGCCCGTTCATAGTAGATTCTCGAAAGGAACTCTTTCCCCCTGACCACTTCCCGTCTGCCCTTCAGCACTTCCGCAGCGTCACTGAGCAGACGGTCTCCCTGATCTCTCCCCCCCCGGGCGATCTCAAGTACGGCAAGGTTGTAACTTATAAACCAGGAAGGATGCAGGGCATACACCTGCCGCATAAAAGCCAGAGCTCCCTCGCTGTCTCCTTTCCTTGCGGCAATGACACTTTCATAGAAAGGATACCAGTAGGGATTATCCTCACCGGAATCAAAACGCTGAAGCACAATCTCCATCCCGTCCAGATCCCCCACGCCGCTCAGATACCAGAGCAGAAAACGGGCCACTTCGGGATTTTTTACATCATTATTGAAAAGATCCCAGATCATGGACTGGTACTGCAGGGACGAATGCTCACCCGGGAAATAGCGTATTCTCAGAAGGCGGGCTTCCGTATCTGAAGGATTGGTCTCATTATAGCTGTAGAGGGCGCTGCGTACATCAAGAGGATTGTCTTTATGAAAATAGGAGACGAAGTCTCTGAGAAGCTCTGTCCGCCCGGGAAAGAGCTCCATACCTTCCCAGAGGACAGCCGAAGCCCTGCGGGAATAGCCGCTCATTAGAAGGATCCTGGCGATATTCCGGTAGTTTTTCCAGCTTCCCGCGGCATCAAGGGCCAGTGCCTTTGAATACTCATCCAGGGCCTCATCATGCCGTCCGGCCCGCATGGACAGATCGGCTATCATCTGATGTATGGAAAACCTTTGATTGCCGTTCATATCATCCACCGTCGCCTGGGCTTTGAAGGCATCGTAAGCCCTGCTCTCCATTCCCAGATCATAGAAGATAAGGGCCAGATGATAGGGGCTGATTCTGCTGGAGGGAAGAGCACTGACGATGGAGGCGGCCCTGTCCATATCTCCCGCTTCCATACTGAGGAGGGCGGCGTTATACAGAAGAACGGGATTATCCGCCTTTCGTCCGACCGATTCAAAGAAGGCGGGATCTTCCTGATAGCGTATCTTATCCTTGATAAACTCCAGAGCTGTCATTCCACCCAGATCATAGTTTCTGTACACATCGTAAGAGAAAAGAGTCTCCGCAATAAGGGTCTTGTACTTGTCGCTCTGTACGGCATAGAGATCGGCGGAAGCCTTCTCATACTGCCCCGTCCAGAGAGAAGCCGCCACATTCAGCGCTTCATGATCGGCACCTGCTTTGATGAACTTTCTGGATCGCGCCACCAGATCCTGAAAATCATGAAAGTCCTCCCTCTCTACGGCGGAGAGATAGGAACGTTTGAAAAGGCTGAACCACTGCTCCCTTGACTTTGCATAACGGGCGGCCTTGAGCAGTGACTCATTAAGGGCAGGATAGTCCTGGCGGCCCAGATCTTTATCCGAACGGGTCAGATAGTACTGAAAGTAATCCTCGGACGGCAGAAAAAGAAGAGCAAGCGCCAGAGAACAGCTTATAACAAACAATACAGACGCATTGATGATCAAGCGGCGTCTGTATCGTTTTTCTTCAGCTGTTCTGCTCATATGTTTTTTTCTTAATATTATCGAGAATACCGTTTACAAAGCGGTAGGAATCATCTGTCCCATACTCCTTCGTAATTTCCACGGCTTCATCGATTACAACCTTGGGCGGTATGTCCTTCTGATACAATAAAGCATATATGCTCATTCTTAAGATAGCAAGACTAACCTTTTCGAGTCGATCGAAATCCCAGTTCTTAAGACTGTCCCGGATCTGCGTATCAATTTCGCTCATATGATCGACCGCACCCTTGATCAGAAAACCGGCGAAGATTCTGATCTCCTCCGCCGTATCCTCAGCGACCCAGTCAAAACTTAAAAGCTCTTCAACACTGCGTGATGTCATTTCCCAGCTGTACAAGGCCTGAAAAGCCAGAATCCTGGCCTTTCTACGATTTCCCATCCCCTTCATATCTATTTTATATTCTCGGGAAAGGTCTGAACTTCAGCCTCGTCGCTCAAATTTCTCACAACGTCTTCGGCGGCCTGCTCGAAGGCGGCCTGGTCCTTCTGTCTGGTGAGAACATTTCCGATATACTGACGCACCGTTGTGGTTTCAACGGGAGTGACAGGATCATCAAGGTCCAGAAAACGCTTTTTATGGTGCTGATCAAGGATCACAATGTGGTAGCCCTGCTTGGACTCGAGAACAGAACTCATGGTACCGGTTTCCATATCAAAAAGAGTATTCAGGAAGTCTTTACCGAAAACGGCAATATTGGGTTCGCTCCTGTCGATAAAGTTTCCGATATCTCCATCACGGACAACAGAGCCCTTGTCGTCGGAAAACTCTCGAACCATATCCTTGAAGGTGGCCTGTCCGCTGACAATCTTTCTATAGACTTCATCAGCGATTCTTTTCTGTTCGTCCCTGTCTTTGGCATCAGGACCGCGAGTGGCAAAAAAGATATGACTGAACTTGATCATCTCCGGATTCAAAAATTTTTCTTCATTATCACGGTAGAAAAGTTCGATCTCTTCGTTATCGGGGATTACAGCGGTTCTGATAAAGTCCCGTTTTTTCTCACGTACATATTTTTCAAGGATCAGCTGATTTTTAACGGTTTCGGCATAAGTATCATATTCCATTCCCGTATTCTGCTTGATAAATTCCTTGAACTGGGCCTCGGACATGCGCTGTCCGGTCTGCATCTGTACCTGTCTCATCGCGGCCTGAAGGACGGTCTTGTCATCAACCACAACATTGTCCCGTTCTGCAGCCTGGAATACAAGCATCTGGTTGATCAGGGTCTGAAGAACCTTTTCCTTCTCCAGCTGAGAGAGTTCCCGGCCGGCTCTCTGGCTGTAGATATCCACATTGAAGGCCAGTTTCTTCTGTGAGATAACATCTGTTCTGGTCAGCTTGACAATGGCTACGGGTTTATCAACAAAAGAGTTCTGAGCAAATGCTCCCGCTGCCGTGAGCATCAGGATTAAAGCTGAAACGAATCTTTTCATACGCATGTATAGTCCTTAGGGTTCAAAATGATCTATATTCGAGCTCGAAAACAGCGGAACTGAGACCGGGCTTTTCTTTCAAAACAATCTATTTTATCTGAAGTTTCTTTCCGATGAGTTCGCCTTCTTCCGGCGTTGTGATGACATCGGAGATTTTGAGAAACATCCCCTCTGCTTCCATGTTCTTCATAAGAAGATGAAGGGATTTTGAGGAGAACAGCCCGTTTTTTACAAGAAAGGCATAAGATTTGCTTCCGGAAACCTTTCCGGCGTTTTTAAGGTAATCTGAGATTTGAGAAGGGATTTTGCTGCTGAAGAAAGACAGCGGAGATGTTCCAAGGACAACATATTCATATATTGTCAGTCTCGTATCATTTTCGTTTTCAGCATCTATCAGAGCGACCTGATGCCCCTGGGATTCGATTCCCCTGGCTATGGATGAAGCGATATTTCTGACCTTTTCGGAGCCGTTTCTAAAGTACACTACAGCTACACGCATGCGACACCTCCCTAAAGAAAAAAAATCCGGAACGGGAGTCAGACTCCCGATCCGTTTAAGCTGTCAATCCTGGGGAATGATCAGGTCGCTGCCTTCTTCAGTTCCGGACTGAACGTCGGCATCCCACCATTCACCGCTGTTATTTTCAGCATTCATCTTTCTGGCTTCACTGAGAACATCGCTGCTGTTGGGTGATTTCACAACAAGAGCTACCAGCAGAGAGCTGACCATAAACAGTGTTCCCAGAATGGAGGTGAATTTTACCAAAGCATTGTTGGTAGCACCGCCGAAAGGAGAGCCGCTGGATCCGCCGAAAAGACCGCCCAGACCTTCTCCCTGATCATCCTGTAAAAGAACCATCAGAACCAGCAGAAAGCTGACGATGACAAACAGAATAATCAGTAAAGTTCCAATAATACCCATTTCTATCTCCCGGGATAATAAACAAAGCCTTTCCCCTGAAGAGGAAAGGACTCTTTTTTCAAAATGTCTGCATAAACAGACGATCTAAAATAACACACACATCAGGCTCCTTGCAAGGACTCTGATGAATCTTCTTTATATGTTATTTATTGAAATTAGCCAGTGAGGCAAAGGAATCGGCCTTCAGAGAGGCACCGCCGATCAGTCCGCCGTCCACGTTTTCCATGGCCATCAGGTTCTTGACATTCTCAGGTTTCATGGAACCGCCGTACTGGATAACGATCTTCTCGGCAGCGGCATCGGAGTAGAGCTCGGCAATCTTCTTGCGGCAGGCCGCGTGGATGGCATCGGCATCTTCGGGAGTGGCGGTCTTGCCGGTTCCGATGGCCCATACGGGTTCGTAGGCGATAACCACATTGTCCAGCTCGGCTTCACTGACACCGGACAGTCCCTTCTCAAGCTGCTCGAAGCATACGGCTTCGGCCTTACCGGCTTCTCTTTCTTCCAGGAGCTCACCGATACAGAGTACGGGAGTGATTCCATGGGAAAGGGCAAGCTTAACCTTCTCATTGATCATCTCATTGCTCTCACCGTAGATGTGACGCCTTTCCGAGTGACCCAGAATAACCATTTCCACACCCAGATCCTTGAGCATCAGTACGGAAGTTTCTCCGGTAAAGGCGCCTTCTTCGGTGTTGGCCATGTTCTGAGCGGCAACGATAACATTGCTTCCCTTTACAGCATCGATAACGGCGGGGATACAGACAAAGGAGGGAGCGACCATAACTCTGTAGTCAGCATCCTTTACCAGGGGAACGATCTCTTTGGCCAGCTGTGCGGCTTCGGAGGGGGTCTTGTTCATTTTCCAGTTTCCTGCGATCAGGTAATTTCTCATAATATATACTCCTTGAATTTATCAGCAAAAACGAAATGACCGGAGCCACTGCTCCGGTCTTGAAGACTTTTTATTTTCTCAGGGCGACGACACCGGGCAGTGCCTTGCCTTCCAGATACTCCAGAGAGGCTCCGCCACCGGTGGAGACATGATCGATTTTGTCGGCCAGCTTGAACTTGTTGACAGCGGCAACAGAGTCGCCTCCGCCCACAACGGTGGTTCCGGCGCAGTCGGCTACGAAGTTGGCGACCTCTGCGGTTCCCCTGGCAAACTTATCGAACTCAAAGACACCCATGGGTCCGTTCCAGACGACGGTTTTTGCGGCTGCGATTCTCTCCTTCACAGCAGCGATGGTCTTGGGACCCACATCCATGGCCAGAGTTCCGGCGGGAACGTTGACATCATCCACATCCTGAGCATCCGCATTCTCATCGAACTTGTCGGCTACCACATGGTCCATGGGGAGGATGACCTCCACTCCGGCCTTGGCGGCATTGTCCAGGAAGGACTTGGCGGTATCCATAAAGTCCTCTTCGAAAAGGGAGTTTCCGATCTCATAGCCCTGAACTTTAAGGAAGGTGTAGGCCATTCCACCGCCGATAACGTAGGTGTTGCACTTGTCCAGGAGAGACTCTAAAACCTCGATTTTGGAGGAGACCTTGGCCCCTCCGATGATGGCGACAAAGGGTTTTTCAGGAGCTTCCAGAACCTTGTCGAAGAACATGCACTCCTTCTCCATCAGGAATCCGGCGCAGGAGGGAAGATATTTGGTGATCCCCTCGGTGGAGGCGTGAGCTCTGTGAGCGGCGCCGAAGGCGTCGTTAACATAAACATCACCGAGCCTGGCAAGCTGAGA
This sequence comes from Oceanispirochaeta sp., assembly GCA_963556075.3. Taxonomy (GTDB): domain Bacteria; phylum Spirochaetota; class Spirochaetia; order DSM-2461; family DSM-2461; genus Oceanispirochaeta. The sequence continues at coordinate 4,312,589 of CAUVYB020000002.1, forward strand.
AGCAAATTCGGGATCGTTCTTCTTCTCAGCCTTGTGATAACGGGTATTTTCCAGAAGGAGAATCTCCCCGGGCTTCAGATCGGAGGCCATGGCCTCGACATCGGCTCCCACGCAATCGGGGGCAGTCTTAACAGGGACAGCTGCAATTTCGGCCAGATGGGCCTCAAGCTGTTTCATGCTGAACTGGGGCTCTCTCTCCTCCGAGGGACGTCCCAGATGGCTCATAACGACCAGAGAAGCGCCTTCCTGTTCCAGGATGTACTTCAGAGTGGGCAGAGCTCTCTGCATTCTGGTATCATCTGTGATTTTTCCCTCTTTCAGGGGAACATTGAAATCTACACGGACCAGAACACGTTTGTTTTTAAGATCCAGATCCTTTACGGTTACGACACTCATATTTTTTACTCCTCTCTCTCAATTAAGGAAAGCCCGGTCACGGCTTTCTCTGTATATGTATTGCTTATGCCAGTTTCTGCGCCAGATCAACCACTCTGGTGGAATACCCGATCTCGTTATCGTACCAGGAGATAATTTTGAAAAAACCCTCGCCCATCTTCATGGTGCAGTCGGCATCAAAGACTGAAGAGTGGGGATTTCCCTTTATATCCATGGAAACAAGCGGATCTTCTGTATACTCCAGGATTCCCTCTAGAAGACCTTCGGCGGCAGCCTTGACCGCGGCATTGAGCTCTTCAACACTGCAGTCCTTTTTCAGCTGTACTGTAAGATCCACAACCGAACCGGTGGGAGTGGGAACTCTCATGGCCATACCGTTGAGCTTTCCGTTGAGCTCAGGGATAACCTTGCCCACCGCGGCAGCCGCACCTGTGGAAGTGGGAATGATATTGAGCGCCGCGGAACGAGCCCTGCGAAGATCAGAATGGGGTGTATCCAGGATAACCTGATCGTTTGTATAGGCGTGAACCGTTGTCATCAATCCCTTTTCGATACCGAAAGCATCATTCAGGACCTTGGCGACGGGAGCCAGACAATTGGTGGTACAGGACGCGTTTGAATAGGCCTGTACACTGTCGTTTATCTTCTCTTCATTGACCCCGAGGACGACGGTTTCAATTTCATCCTTTGCGGGTACGGTAAGAATAACCTTGCGGGCTCCCGCATCTATATGATCCAGATAACCGCCCTTGTCGCTCTTTGCGGAACGGAATATTCCTGTAGATTCTATAGCCACATCCACCCCCAGCTCTGCCCAGGGCAAATCGGAGGGGGATCTGACGGCAAAAACGGGGATTTCAAGACCGTCAACGGTGATACTCTTTTCACCGGCGCTTACATCCTTGTTGTATACTCCGAATGTTGAGTCATACTTCAGCAGATGCGCCAGTGTGGCGGCATCGGTCAAATCGTTGATGCCCACGATCTCCACACCTTCCCGCTCCATAGCGATCTTGAAGACATTTCTGCCGATTCGTCCGAAACCGTTGATTGCGATTTTCAAGAGATCCTCCAGAATTCTTTATTTTTTTACTGATTTTCAATATAGACAAAGAACGGACTCAGGTCAATATAGGTGGAGATCTCAGTAGAGCCTGAGAAGCTGGGCTTTCAGCTCTTCATTCACACCGGATTCTTCAAGAAGGGGCAGCTCCATATCCTCAGGCAGTAGATAGATTTCATCACCTGCATTCACAAGATCGAAGGGAGAATTTCTGTTTATTTCAACAAGAGAAAGATTCTCCTGCAGTTCTACGGCGGTAAGAGTCCCCAGAAGGTTCTCAGCGTCATACTCCAGATAGGGCTTTTCATCCCCCCAGCGTCCTGAGCCCTTTCGCAGCAGAATAAATTCCTGTTCCGGCTCAAGTCCGTCCAGAATACCCAGGTCGATAAGAGCCCGGCTGCCGTCTACAGCCATCAGGGTTCCTCTCAGCGGCAGCATGGCCAGGATTTTTTCAGCCGACTTTCTCAGCAGATCGGAAACCCTCAGGTTTCCCGACCGGAGAATATGAAACCCGTCCAGCCTGACACCGGTCCTCGCGAGATACAGAGACACTTCAAGGCCGACCGTTCGTTCTGATTCTGTAAGATTCAGGATGATATAAAAATCCGATCCCCCTCTATGACTGCTCCTGTAGGCTTCGGATTCCCGGCGGATGGTCTTTTTTTCACCAATTTCATAGTGAGTGTTTCTGATTATTTCATCGGAAAGATAGTTCATCAGGGAGTTTTCCATCCCCTCATGCACAAACCGGCTGTCCGCCGTATTGAAATAGAAAGAGATCCTGACTCCCTCGGCACTCTGAACCAGAGGCCCTTTCCACCGGGTGTAGAGGGACGTATTTTCCGAGCTTTCCAGAAGTTCCATGGTTCTTAAAAAGCTTTCGCTTCCATAACCTTCCCTTTTCAGAGCGCTCATTTCATCCCTGTAGCGGTTTTCATACCCCAGGGAAAGCTGTATCCGGGCGTAGTCCTCCCAGAGCCTGTAATCCAGAGGAGAGAGCAGCCTTCCCTTCCGGTACTCATCAAAAGCCTTGTCAAAGCGATAACGCTTCTCATAGGCCCGCCCGGCCTGTCTGTGATACTCACCGGCAGCATCCCTTTCCCTGTGTCCGATGGGATAGTGCCGCATAAGAATATCCTCCATGCCGATACGCGCCATCTCATCTCCCGGATCGATGAGAGCTATGGTTTTAAAACTGACAAGGGCGTCATCAAAGCGTCCCAGTGCTTCATAGCTCCGCCCCAGTCTGTACCAGAGAAGAGGATCCTCCTGCCGACTGCCCAGGACATCGTTGAAAAGGGCCACAGCCTCTTCATGACGCTCCATACGCTGACGAACCGTTCCCAGAACGACCTTTACGTCCAGGTCCTCAGGCTCCAGGGCCATCCATTTCAGACAGAAATCTTCCGCCCGTTTCCAGTCCTCTCTCCTCAGAAAAAACCGGACGGCAAACTCAAGAACAGAGCGGTCCTGGGAAAAGTACTCATAGGCACGGTTCAGATAAAACAGAGAACGCTGCAGATCTCCTGTCTCTTCATGAAGAAGGGAGAGGGACAGCAGCGCTCTTCTGCTGTCCGGATTCACGGCAAGGCTTCTCTCGAACAGAGTGGTACCCTCCGAGTAGTTTCCCCGGAATACAGCGATCTCCGCCTTGCCGTAGGCGGCTTCCATATTGTTTGGTTCTATAGACAGGGCCTTCTGAAAATAGCGTTCCGCCTCTCCGAGACTGTTCATGCCCAGATAGATCCTTCCAATAAGAGTCAGAAGGTCAACGCGGCCATTAGCCCCTTTGAGCGCCTCGACCGCATGCCGGAGAGCCTCGGAATACTCACCCAGCAGAAAATAGGCCTCAGCCATACCTTTTCGGGCGTCGACGTAGGAGGGGTTGACTCCCAGAGCCTGTTTGAACAGCTCGAGGGAACGATAGTACTCTCTGAGCTGTAAAGCCTGATTCCCCTCGTCATAGAGTTCCAGAGGATCTTCTGCGGCGAAGACGAAACTTGAGATGCTGAAAATCAGTATTAAGAAAGCCCTGCTCTTATTCCTCATTGTCCCTGAATATTATTTTAACCGTTTTTATTTTATGCCCGTCCATGGTCTGGATAATAAAATCCAGATTTTCATAACGGACCTTTTCGAAACGAACGGGAATCTTTCCGAACAGATCGAAAACAAAGCCGCCCAGAGAGTCAAATTTATCCTCGGGCAGCTCCAGCTTCAGCTTCTCGTTCAGATCCTCCATGTTAAGCCGGGCGTCGCAGAGATAGGTTCCGTTGCCGATCTCAAGGATCTCATCATCTTCCTTGTCGAACTCGTCCTGAATATCTCCGACAATCTCTTCGATGATATCCTCCATGCAGACGATACCGGAAACCCCGCCGTATTCATCCACAACGATGGCGATATGAACCCGTCTGTGCTTAAACTCCTTGAGAAGCACATCCAGCCTCATGCTCTCGGGAACGAAATAGGGTTTACGCATCAGATCGCGTATTACGAAGTCTCTTCCCTTGACCATATGCACCAGAAGATCCTTGACATAGAGAACGCCGATCACATTATCAATGGTATCCTCATAGACGGGAAAACGGGAGTATCCCGATTCCACCAGGATATCATAGAGCTCGTCCACCTTGATATCCACAGGAACGAATGCCACATCGATCCGGGGAATGATAACCTCTTTAATTTTGGTATCCGAGAGTTCCACAACTCCCTTGATCATACCTTTCTCTTCAATATTAAGATCCGAAAGGTCCTGGGGATCCAGTTCGGAATTCGATTCTCTTTTTCTAAACAGGGATGCTAAGCTCTTCACTCTTCCAGTACCTTGATCTTTCCCAGCTCATCCAGCAGGGCTTCCTGATGCTTCAGCATGGCCTCACCGGGATCTCTTGTTTCATGACTCATACCCTTAAGATGAAGAATACCGTGAATGGTCACTCTTTTTAACTCTTCATCCACGGTCACCTTGAATTCAGAGGCATGACGGGACAGGGTATCCATGGAGATGATAATATCTCCGGCGCTGATCTGCTGCCCCGGAAAGCTCATGATTTCATCCCCCTCATTCTGACAGAAGGAGAGAACGTCGGTGGGCTCATCCTTCTCCCTGTAACGGGCATTCAAATCACGGATAAACTCATCATGGCAGAGGGTCAGAGAAATCTCCCAGTCCTCCAGTTTTTCGGCCAGTAGAACGGATTCCACAAAGCTTCTGTAGCGCTCCAGCCAGTCCGGTTCGCTTTCCAGCTGTGAAATGATATCAATTTCTGTCATTCTGATTCCTTTCCGCACGATCAGGATACTCAATCCTTGTATGATAATGTCCCGTCAGGACATGAACAAAGGAGGACTTTACACTCTCAAGCTCTTTCAGGGTCATTCCGCACTCGTTCAGTTCTCCGTCCTTGAATCTTACCATAATCAGATCCCAGAGAAACTTCTCTAGCTTGTTTACCGTGGGTTTTACCATACTACGGGTTGCCGCCTCGGCCATATCGGCCAGCATCACCACGGCAGCCTCTTTGCTCTGGGGACGGGGGCCGCTGTGGGAGTAGTCCTCAAGAGAGACATTCTCCGCGCCCTTCTCCTTGACCGCCTGCTGATAAAAGTACTCCATAACACTGGTTCCGTGATGCTGAGAGATAATATCGATGACTCCTTCGGGCAGATTAAGATTCCTGGCCATCTCAATACCGATTTTAACATGAGATTTGATGACCGCAACTGACAACGAGGTTTTCATATCGTCATGTTTATTATACTCTTTCTGATTTTCACTGAAATACTTGGCCTGATCTATCTTACCGATATCGTGATAGTAGGCGCCTACACGGGCCAGAAGAGCATTGGCTCCGATATTTCGACATCCCGTCTCGGCCAGATTGGCCACATTCAGGGAGTGGGAATAGGTTCCGGGCGCCAGGGCCAGCATCCTTTTGATAATAGGCGTATTCAGATCGGAGAGCTCCTGCAGCCTGAAGGTGGTGACGGGGTTCAGAATATGCTCAAACAGGGGCAGAATCGTCAGGGAGAGAAAACCGCTGAGGGCTCCGTTCACGGCGGCTACCAGAAGAGAAAAGAACATGACCTTCAGAGAAACGGGAAGCATAAGCAGCATAAGAAACGCCAGAACGAGCTCCACCATAGCCAGAAACATCCCGCCCTTGATAAGGTCGATCCTCTTCTCCGCCCCTTCGATAACGAGACAGGAGCCCAGACCGGTAAAAAGGGTCATATAAAGAGCCTGAGCATTAAAGTTCAGTATAAAAAAGATAAACACCGACTGTACGAGGGTAAAAACAATAGTCTCCCGACGGTTTCTGAGAAGGGACATGAGAATACAGATGAGTCCGGTGGGCATAAAAAGCACTGCCGGAACGGCTCCCGGAAGAGTCATAAAGCGGAATATCAGGAGAGTGGCAATCAGGTGAAACCAGGAAAGGAAAAACAGGAGATGGGGATTTTCCAGCAGTCCCGCCGTCCCCGGGAAAGCGATCAGAAAGACCAGGGTCAGAATAAAAATCAGCAGGGTGTAGAGAAAAGGGGCCAGAAGGGAGTGGATGCTGATCCTCCCCCTCATATCCATATAGGCATTGATCTTCTCCATCTCAAGTCCGGTAATGATCGTATCCTTCACAAGCAGGGTATCCCCCGGCTCCAGATGGATCCAGACGGGGGTCATGGTTTTCATAACCTCCTGCTTTTTCAGATCGGTCAGTTCGGTACTGAAGAAACAGTTCGGCTCCAGAAAGTAGTAAACGATCATCTCGATGAACTTCTCTTCTCCCCGGGTAAAGTCATAGTGAGAAAGGTATTCCCTCACCTGATCCTGCCAGTTATCCATAAGAAAGGCGTTCTCCGCGGGAAGGGTCGTCTTTTCGCCCAGATCGGAGTGGATGATCTCGATAAGCCCTGTCGCCCCTGAACGGGTTTCGTTCAGATGACTGAGCAGACCGTTCCGGAGAATAGTCTCCAGAGAGTCCCGCGCCCCCGAAAGCATCAGGTTGAGACGGACCGGATCCACATCCCTCAGATGTCCGAGATACTGTATTCCCGGATAACGACTTTCCATATCGATAAGAAGTCTGGAAAATTCATCATCGTCTGCGGTGGACGTTATGGCCGTAAAAAAGTCCTCGTAACTGCCTGTTATCCTTTTGGAGATATCGTCTTTGATCACATAAACCGGCAGGATCAGATCCATGGCCAGCTTCATCTTCTTTTCGGTAGCCTCCTGGTTGATAAACGCCAGGGATTTGCCAAGCAGAACATCCTCAGTCACCCGATCCCCTTCCCTGTAGCTGTAAAAAGCCTCTCTGAGAAAGATCTTGTCGAACTGGCTGATTAAAATAATGGTCAGGACGAGAACAAAGTAGTACACCAGAAAAATCTTCCGATCTACGGTCTTGTTCTCCCTGAGAAGAGGATGCTCCAGAAAGTTAGCTCTAATGTTCCTGTTCATAAGCCTCTAAAATTTTGGTTACGAGGGGATGACGCACCACATCCTTTCTCTGAAAGGATGAAAACCCTATGCCCTCAACATTCTTCAGAAGACGTTCGGCCTGCAGCAGTCCGGACTTCTCCTTGCAGGGCAGATCGATCTGGGTCAGATCCCCCGTTATAATCGCCCGGGAACCTTCACCGAGCCGTGTCAGAAACATTTTCATCTGTTCCTGTGTCGTATTCTGAGCCTCATCAAGCACAATGATGCAGTCTTTCAGACTCCTGCCCCTCATATAGGCCAGAGGAGAGATCTCATAGAGGTTCATCTCCTGCATCTTCTGAAAAATCTGAGGAGGGAGGAGATCCTCCATGGCATCAAACAGAGGCTTGAGATAGGGATCCAGCTTCTGGGTAAGATCACCGGGAAGATAGCCGAGGTTTTCACCGGCCTCCACTACAGGCCTGGAGAGGATCAGTTTTCTGTACTTTCTGCCTAGAATTTCCGAAAGCGCATAGGCCACGGCCAGATAGGTTTTACCCGTTCCTGCGGGCCCGATGCCGAAACTGAGGTCATGACGCCGCATAAGGGTCATATACCGGGCCTGGCTGAGATTCCGGGGGCGGATGACCGATCGTCCTCCGGGTATATTTATTTCTGCATTCTCACTTCCGGTGGAAGGAGAGCCGTCCGATTCGCTGACGGCCTGAAAAATGGTATCTATCATATAACTGTCAGGTATTTTCTTCTCTTTTACCGATAGCAGAAGCTTATCCAGAACGGATTTGAAGACGGGAGATTTTTCATTGTTTTCCGGTACGAGATGAATCTCATTCCCCTTTGTAAAAATCCTGGTCTTCAGCAGATTTTCCAGCTGCTTCAGATTCCGGTCGTTGGGGCCGCAGATTTTACCGAGGGTATCCGGATCCTCAATTACGATCATATCAGTGCTTAACAATTCCCATTGAGACTCAGTTTAACGTCACAGGACAAGCATAGTCAAGAACTCTAATCTGAACTATCCCTGGTCTCGACGGTCCATTCATCATCGGAACGCTGAATATCGGTTATAATCTTGGGGATGGGATTCCATTGCAGGGTGATGGTGAACTCGTTGTCCCACTCATAACGGTCGTCATCCTGTTTGGGATAGCCCGTATAGCCCAGAGTAAAATCCCACTCTCCCAGATGATGGACAAGATCCAGATTGATCCTGCTTACATTAAAATGAGAGTCATATCTGTCCTGCTGACCGGAACTGAAGATATTGAAAGACTTTAGAAGATCCGTAAAGAAGTTGTACTCCTCCTCAATTCCGAGCATATCCCTGTAGGAATCGAAATAGAGATACATATTATCATTGCTCGAAGTCATACTGTAGTTGAGGTCCAGAAACTCATGAACCCTGTAACTGAAATCCCAGGTAAAACTCAGAACATTGTCGTTGAACTGCTGCAGATCCACCTCATAATCGAGGTTCAGCTTCGTACTGAAACGCATTCGGTTCTTCCAGTAGGGATCCTTTGTAAAATCCAGGGTATAGCCCGTATTGATCGCAGAGGGGACAAAGGCCTCTTCCCCGGCCTCCCAGGAGTAGTCCTCCTTATCCCAGCTGTAGGGAGTCGTATACTCATGGGTATAGGCAAAGTAGAATCCGTAGAAATCTCCCCGGGAGTAGGACTTTGACCACTCCTCAATCTCAAAATCGTACTCCAGGACCTGCTGCAGTTTGATATCGTCGACAGGGGTGTAGGTTGACGTGATCTTGAGGGGTTCGAAGGTCCACTCCTCTTCCTCCTTGTACATGGTCTCGGAAACTTCAGTATTCCAGTTGAAGATATCCACTCCCGCCTTATGGGTATAACTCTCTCTTTTATCCAGTGGCGGCAGGTCATAGCTGGCGGACTCTGAAAAATAGTAGTAATCGGGTTTGTACTGTAAAAAAAGACCCGTTTCATGCTCTGTAATATCCTCATCATTCCAGCGTCCCCAGGATTCATCAAAAACGGGCTCGTCTCCTTCCGTATAGCTTTCAAAGGTTTTGGAGTAGATCTCGTTATCAAGATCGTAGCTGATACTGGAAGCCGAAAAATCATCGAAGAACTTCAGGGGATAGTAATGAGATGACAGCTCGTTATCCCAGTCCACCGAAGTAGCCTGATAGTCGCCGAGCTCCATGGAATACTCCACATCTTCCTCATCGAGGCCAAAGCTTTCCAGATGGGTTCTGTAGTTGTTCTTGTAGCTGTTGATGTTCTGTATATCAAAGTGCCTGTCCCAGAAGTAGTTGTTGAAGCTGGTTGTCAGGCTGTTATTGGTCTCAACATAGCTCTCCTCCATACTGAAATCCGCATCTTCGGGTTCTTCCCATTCGCCGCTGTCCGTGGTTCCCACCACATCCAGTATGGAGGTATAGCTGTAACTGAAGCTGTTTTCATAAAACACGGGACTGCTGTTCTGAAACAGAGCAGACCAGTACTCCCCCGGCAACAGTCCCCTCGTGTCGGACTCCTCCCCGTCTGCCGCATCATCGCCCTCATCATCCTCCCAGGGAGGATTCAGATCATTATTTCTATCCTCCCGGTCCTTCTCATCGTCCCTCCCCCAGTCCCAGCCGTCCCGGCTGGAAAAGGAGAAGGGCGTTCCCTTGACGGTGACAGAGGCGTAGGGAAGCTGAAAATTGTCCGGATAAAAGAAGGTCCTGGCCGGATCTAGGGAGTCTTCATAATAAACCGTATCGTTGGTCTTCGTATCCCATTCCAGTTCCGCGCTCAGGGTATTCAGGGCGATGGATTCGATAAAGGGAGCCGTCGTCTCGGGCTGGAAGGTCTCTTTATAAGTGATGGTCCAGTCCATATCTGAGATTTCGTCCGCATTGTCATCTTCATCATCCTCTTCGGAAGTGAGAAGAGTGCTGACCCAGTCAAAGGTTTCCTGCCTGTCCAGAAAATCATCGTTAAAATAGGGGTCCGAATAGAACGGGAGATCCCCCTCAATGCCGAAAAAATTAAAATTCAGTTCATTGCCCCACCGGAAGGGATATTCACCCTTTCCCCAGTAGATGGTATGCCAGTTGCTGCTGTAGTTGCCGTCGTCATCCATAAAATAGATATTGTCATAGGAATCTACACTCCGGCTGACGCCTATCCCGTTTCTGAACTCGACGCCGCCCTTTTTACCGGTGAAGCTGCCCTCGACCCCGGAATAGGCTCCCAGACGGGAGTACCAGTCGGCCATAACCTTCAGATAGTCTTCATCCAGCCCCTCACCCTCAAGTTCATCCATCTTCATCAGATAGAGGCCTTCCCGGACCAGTTCGTAGCGGCCGGTTGAGCCGCCCAGACTGAAAAAGGAGTCATCCTCCTCTGCCGGTTTCTGACCGACCAGATAGGTAGTGGTCTGAATAAAGGAACCGTATCCGGTCTTGTTACCGATTACGGGATTGAAGATCATCTCATTGCCGGGCTTGAAATAGAAGGGAATATAAAGCATGGGCACATGCCCCACATAAAGAGTACCGTTAAGAATCCCCCACTCCCGGGGCCCCAGCATCCAGAGCTTCGAAGCCTTGATATGAAAGGAGGGATCCTCCCTGTCCTGGGTTTTGATCAATCCGTCTTCCATAATGAAGATCCTTCCGCTCCCCGACTTTCTGAGTATATCGCCGCTGAAGTAGAAGGTTCGCTCTTCTCCGTCCACTTCTTCACTGCGAACGGATGTGCCCTTGTAGATCAGACCGTTCCATGAATTGACTGAAAACTGCAGACTGTCGCCGTAAAACACATCCTCACCACTGTCGTCTATCAGGGTGTACTCCAGGTCTCCCCGGGCGGTAATGGTCTGCTCCTCCTGATTGAACACGAGCTCTTCCGCCCGGATGATATGTCGCCTGTTTTTACCGCCCTGTTCCTCCATCTCAACCTCGACTCCGCCCTTGAGAATGATCATCTGCTCATCCATCTCTTCAACGGTGAAATAGTCGGTACTGAAGGCTGACCGTATAGAGATAACCGATACATTCGAGCTCAATTTTTTTTCAGAAGAGGGCTGAAGGGAATAGAATTCAAAAAGCCGCGATCTCAATAGATCCGCACTCCCCTGTTCTGAGAGTCCGAGACTCTGGCACCAGGCCAGAAGTTCATAATAGCCGGCGGTTTCGATATCACGCACCAGCGTCTTTTCGTATAAGCCGGGCTCTTCGCCCTGGCCCTCCCGTGAGCTGTCCAGGCCATCATCGGCAGTATTGTCGGCGGACTCTTCAAGGTCCTGGGGCGGAGGGGGATTACTTTCCTGAGACCATAGACCGAAAACAGACAGGAGCAGCACAAGATGGGTAAGACATATCCGTTTTCGGTTCATAGGATCAGATCAGAAGCTCCCTCAGAAATCGTCCCGTATGAGACTCGGCACAGGCAGCCACATCTTCCGGCGTTCCGGCAGCGACGAGATGCCCCCCCCTGTCGCCGCCCTCGGGACCCAGATCGATCACATGATCGCAAACCTTTACGACATCAAGATTGTGCTCGATCATACAGATGGTATTCTTTTTGTCCACCAGAGCCTGCAGCACCTCCATCAGCTGTTTCACATCGGCAAAATGGAGGCCCGTCGTAGGTTCATCGATGATATAGAAGGTTTTACCCGTAGAGCGCTTGGACAGTTCCAGAGCCAGTTTCACCCGCTGAGCCTCTCCTCCCGACAGGGTCAGAGCCGACTGTCCCAGTTTGATATAGCCCAGCCCCACCGACTGAAGGGTCCGGCACTTGTTGGCAATGGTCGGGATGGCGGAAAAGAACTCCACCGCATCATCGATGGACATATCCAGAACCTCGTTGATGTTTTTTCCCTTGTAGCGGATCTCAAGAGTCTCACGGTTAAACCGTTTGCCCTTGCACACATCACAGGTGACGTAGACATCCGGCAGAAAATGCATTTCGATCTTCCGGGTGCCCGCCCCCTGACAGTGTTCACAACGTCCTCCCTTGACATTGAAGGAGAAACGACCGGGCTTATAACCCCTGGCCTTGGCATCGGGAAGAGAGGCGAACAACTCGCGCACCGGCGTAAAGAGCCCCACATAGGTGGCGGGATTGGAACGGGGCGTTCTGCCTATGGGACTCTGATCAATACAGATAACCTTGTCGATCTCCTCCATACCTCTGATTTCACGGCACTGCCCCACATCGTGTTTGGTCCTGTGAAGGTGATTACTCAGGGCGGGATAGAGGATATCCGTCAGAAATGTGGATTTACCCGATCCGGAAACACCGGTGATCACCGTCATGGTTCCCAGGGGGATGTCAATATCCAGATTTTTAAGATTGTGTTCCTGCGCACCGAGAACGGCGATGTTCTTTCCCGTGCCCTTACGCCTTTCGGCGGGAGGATCTATGGTCACCGCCCCGCTTAAAAAACGACCGGTAGGACTCTCGGGATTATTCATAATGTCTTCCAGAGAGCCATGGGCGGCGATCTTCCCTCCGTGAATCCCCGCCCCGGGACCGATATCCACGATATAGTCGGCCGTACGCAGGGTCTGTTCGTCATGTTCCACGACGATGAGGGTGTTGCCAATATCGCGCAGATGTTTGAGGGTGTTGATCAGCCTTTCATTGTCTCTCTGATGAAGACCTATGGTGGGCTCATCAAGAATATAGAGCACTCCCACAAGGGAGGAGCCGATCTGTGTGGCCAGCCTGATCCGCTGAGCCTCTCCTCCCGACAGGGTTGCGGCCTCCCTGTGAAGGGTAAGGTACTCCAGGCCTACGCTTTCCAGAAAACTCAGACGGTCACGGATCTCCTTGAGAATCTGATGGGCGATATGCTTTTCCGTCTCACTCATCCTCAATTCGCGAAAAAATGCCCCCCCCTCTTTGATGGAGAGACGGGTGAGCTCATCGATATTTCTGTCATGAACCAGGACGTGAAGGGACTCCTTCTTCAGGCGCTTGCCTCCGCAGCTGTGGCAGCTTCGCTTCTCCATAAAGCTTTCGATCCACTCCTTCATGGAGTCCGAGGAGCTCTCCCTGTAACGCCGCTTCAGATCGTCGATGATGCCTTTATACTGGGAACTGTATTCGAAGCGTCCCGTTCCCTTCTGATTTTCATACAGCACTTCTATGGTATCGTCGGTTCCATAAAGCATGATATCCAGGATCCTGGGATCCAGTTCCCCCAGAGGCGTATCCAGGGAAAAATCATAGTACTTGGCCAGGGCTTCAAACCAGCTGCGGTGCCAGTTGGCCTTGGGATTATAGGGAGCCACACCGTGTTCGTTGAAGGAGAGGGTGAGATCGGGCATGATCTTCTCTTTTGAAAACTCAAGGGTCTGCCCCAGTCCGGAACAGGCGGGACAGGCTCCGTAGGGATTGTTGAAACTGAAAAGACGGGGCTGAAGCTCGGGCATACTGAACCCGCAGTCGGGACAGGAATTCTTCTCGGAGAAAAACTGCTCGGTCCCCTCCCCCTTGTCCTGAATAATAACCTGACCTTCCGACAGGCTCAGGGCTGTTTCGATGGACTGATTCAAACGAGAGAGGGTTTCATCATTCAGTTTTACCCGGTCAACAACAATTTCGATAGAGTGTTTCCTGTTTTTTTCGAGCTTGATATCCTCTTCCAGGGACAGAATTTCACCGTTCACCCTGACCCTGACGAAACCGGATTTCAGGGCGTCCGTAAAGATTTTCCTGTGTTCCCCCTTTTTTCCCCGGACAAGGGGCGAAAGGATAACAAGCTTGCTTCCTTCCGGTTTTGAACGCACAGCATCAATGATCTGATCCACCGACTGCTCTTTGATGGGGATATGACAGTTCGGGCAGTAGGGTGTTCCTATTCGGGCGAAGAGAAGCCTCAAATAGTCATAAATCTCGGTAATAGTCCCCACTGTGGAACGGGGATTCTTGTGGGTTGTTTTCTGCTCAATGGATATGGCCGGAGACAGACCTTCGATATAGTCCACATCGGGCTTGTCCATTCTACCCAGAAACTGTCGGGCATAGGCCGACAGGGACTCCACATAGCGCCGCTGTCCTTCCGCAAAGATGGTATCGAAGGCGAGAGACGACTTTCCGCTTCCGCTGAGTCCTGAAATAACGATAAACTTGTCCCGCGGCAGTTCGAGACTGATATTTTTGAGGTTGTGCTCCCTGGCACCCTTCACTACAAGATTCTTCATGCAGCTACTATACTCCTGTTCAGTACTTTAAAAAAGGGGTTTTCAGATCGGGATCTTCGATTTTCTTCCCGGCCAGGATCTTCCATGAGGAGGGACTGCTGCTCAGTACCAGCAGACCCCACAGTTCTTTCGCCCTTTCGAGATGACCTTCCTGATAAAGGGCCTCAGCCAGAAAAAAGAGGGAGGAATAAAGAGTCTCCAGCTTCAGAAGCCCGCGGTCTCTGACTTGATCCTCTATTTTCAAAAGGGTGTAAAGCGACGGAGTCATCCGGAACCAGGGGTAGTCCTTACGTATCAGCTCATTGGCCCTCAAAGTATCGTCTGTCCTTCTGTCCGCATCAAGAGTATCAAGATTGCGGGAGTAGGAGAAGTCGACGCCTCCTTTGGAGCAGAGACTCTCATAGACGGAAATCAGGAACTCGGGATCCCGTTCCCAGGCTTCTTCCATATCCACGGGAAAGGAGAAGTCGGGGCTATCGGCTATCAGCAGCTCCACCCCTCCTGTATAGAGGGTCAGAACGGTGTACAGGTTCTTGATCAGCGAACTCTTCCACAGCTCTGAAGAGTTATAGAAACGTCCCAGTCTTAAGGCGGCTTCCAGCGAGTAGCTCAGTTTGAGGCGGTAAAGGAGCAGAAGTTTGTCCAGCCCCTCGCTCTTTAAGAGCTGCACATAGCTGTGCTCCCGTCTGATGATCTCCGTATTCCGTTTCATCTCCTCGTCAAAGACAGTCAGAAGAATCTGTTCATAATTCTCATACTCTTTCTGATTGAGATAGATGTCGGAAAGACTGTAGTAAATCTCCCACTTCTGATCCGGAATGTAGAGAAAACGCGCCTTTTTCAGAGCTTCCTGATACCGCATTCCGGCTAAAAGATAGTCTCCTTCAGCCTCATAGATTCTCCCGGTCCAGTAAAGGACCTCCGGATTGGGCTCCCCCTCCCCCTTGGAGAGGGTAATCATCTCCAGGGCTTCATCCAGTCTGCCCTCCTCGAAAAGGGCCAGTCCCTTTTCAAACAGAACCCAGCCCGGCTGATCAGCGGCAACGGCCGGCATGAGAACCGACAGAAGAGAGATCAGGAGGAAGAGTCTTCCCGCAGCTTGTCCAATTCTTCGAGAAATGCTTTTTTCGCCGAACAAAATTCTTCCCTCCGTATAACCTCTCCGTGTCTGAAAATCAGCACCTGCTTCCCATTGCCCGTAATCCCCAGGTCTGCATGGGCCGCTTCACCCGGACCATTAACCGAACAGCCCATAACAGCCACGCTTACATCCAGGGGCAGAGTGTTGAGCTCCTCCTTTACCGACTCCAGAAAGCCGTGGGTATCAAAGGAGGTCCGACCGCATTTGGGGCATCCGATAATCCTGATCCGCCCTTTTCTCAGACCCAGGGCGGAAAGAAGCTCGGCAGCGGCCAGAACCTCATACTCGGGATTGTCTGAGATGGAGATCCGTATGGTCTCCCCTATTCCCTCTCTAAGCAGATCGGACAAGCCGATACTGGATTTTACGATGGCGGGAATCAACGGTCCCGCCTCAGTGATTCCCAGATGAAGGGGATAATCATAGATCTTCCGAAAATCCCTGTTAGAAAGGTATGTTACTTCAATATCGGACGATTTGAGGGAGATCACAATATCCCGGAAATTCTTCTTCTCGAAGAGCTCCAGATTTCTTTCAGCCGCTTCAATCAGCCTGGCGCTGCGGGCGGCGGGGGTCCACTCACCCTCGGTGGGGAGGGAACCCTCATTGGCTCCGATACGGATGACCGTCCCCTTTGCGGCGGCGGCAGAGATTATCTCCTCAACCTTCCAGGCCTCGCCGATATTGCCGGGATTGATCCTTATCTTCTGAAACCCCGCCTCAATGGCTGCCAGGGCGATCTTGTAGTCGAAATGAATGTCCCCGACCAGGGGCATACCGGTCTCTTTCAGCAAAGGCGCAAGAGCGCCCACGGAATGAACATTGGGCAGGGCAAAACGGATGACATCGCAGCCTTTGCGGTTCAGATTATGAACAGCTTCGATCAACGGGGCATCCACCTTTTCCACGGGGCGGTCCCACATAGTCTGAATACTGACGGGGGCGTCCCCGCCCATGGAAACGGATCCCACCCGGACTCTACGTGATGTTGACATAGGAGCAACTCCTGAACGAATAAACATAGTGATAGGATTATTATAGATGATGAGAGAACATAAAAAAAGACTCCCCTTGCGGGGAGTCAAACTGAATCTTAAAGCAGCTTCTTATTAAAGGGCGCCCATCAGGAAAACCATGGCGAACAGAGCAACGGTCTCGATAACACCGAGAACCATCAGGTAGTTCACAAAACCCTTTCCGGTTTCACCCATGGCGTCGGCAGCACCGGCTCCGGCCTTACCCTGTGCGTAAGCGGAAGCGCCCATGGCCAGTCCGCCGAAGATACCCATGCCCAGCAGCTTGTAGCCGGAGGCGTCGGAAGCGAGCATCTGGTTCATCAGAATGAAACCGTAGATCGTCTGGGTCAGGGGAGCACCGACAAAGGCAACCAGAAGGAAGGGAGCGGGCTTGTTGGAAGCGAAACACTTCTTCCAGGCACCGATAGCAGCCTGTCCGGCAAATCCGGCACCAAAAGCAGATCCAAAACCAGCCAGTCCCAATGCAGCAGCAAATCCAATCATTCCAATATCCATACTTATCTCCTTCAAAAACTTTCTATTTAATCCTGAACCTTTGCAAAAGGTTCGTATTTAAAACCAGACCATTCCATATCCAAATGGCCTGAATATTCCAACAGATTGAGCCTCACGCCGTGAACGATCAACGACAGGGCTCCCATAATAATATTCAAACAGTGTCCCAGCAGCAGGATCAGGATTCCCCCGATCATAGCCGGTCCGTGCATCATCGGCGCCGCCATGGCATTAAAGCTTACAGCGATGGCCACGGCGGCCAGTCCTACGGCAAAGAGCCTGATGTAGGAGATGATATCCGACAGAAGGCTGATGGTGTCCAGAAATGTAGTAAACAGACCGATCGGGTTCAAACCCTTCAGCAGCCCCTTGAAGAAATTCACACCCTTCTCCTGCTCTCCGAAGAGAACCACGATACCGAAACCGGCGGCGATCATATAGAGGGCGAACTCGGGGATGGGCTGAATACCCAGAACCAGAAACAGGACTATAAAGTAGATTCCGTCCAGCATGGACAGCCATCCCAGCTGGGCAAAGGCCTTGAGTGAGGGAAGTTTGGAAATAAAATTCTTAATTCTTCCAATACTCAGCTGAACCGTGGCTATCATGAAACAAAAATACTTGATGTTGTAGCTGGGATCATAGTTTCCGTCAAAGAGCTCGGGAAACGCAGCGATCGGCTGATAGACAAGTCCTTTGAGAAAGGGGATGCTGCCTATAGCGGACGATCCGAACCAGTTCCCTGTGACCACACCCCAGACGACGGCCGCTGAACTCAGCAGATACATCAGACTGAAGGCGGGACCGCCCTTGCCGGTCTTCACCCTGGCAAAAACGGTAAGTCCCAGGAATAACAGACCGTAGCCGGCATCTCCGATCAGCATGGCAAAGAACAGGGTAAAAAAGATCAGGAAGTCCAGACTGATATCCATCTCTCTGTAGCCCGGAAAGATCTCAAACACATCAAACAGGGGTTTGATCATGCCTACGAACTTGTTGTTCTCAACCAGCGAGGGAACCGGATCGTCCTCGGAAGGCTCTGAAAGTATCAGGGCCCAGCCGTTTTCAGCGGCCAGAGTCTTCAGCTTGTCAGCCTCTTTTACGGGTAGATAGCCGGTGAAGTAGACCAGAAGGTCTTCGTTCCCCAGTCCGACCTTGAGGCTTTCATATTCAGCATCCTGAGAGATGTGAACCAGATAGGTTTCAAGGAGGACTCTCCTGGGAACAATCTCTTCCAGTTTTTTCTCCAGTGAGGCCATTTTTTCCAGAACAGCCTCGTCCTGCTGCTTCAGCTCGGAAATACCGAACTCGGGAAGCTGTACGGTTTCAGCCTCGGGGGCCTGTTCATCGCCGCTTACCGCAATGATTCCATAGGTCTCGCTCTTATTCTTCGAAACGGTGAAGCTGCTGCGCCCTTCGCACATATCCTTCCATGCCTCATGAGGCATTTCATAGAAACGCAGATCCACACCCCGGCTCCGGAGTATGGAAACCTCGGAGGGTTCAAAATCACCCCAGGGCTCCCAACGCACCAGATCCGCGGCGATAGCCATCCGCCGGTCACCGGCCTCTTTGAGATCCTCAAGGATACCGAGGACCTCATCGGCCAGGGCTTCCGCCTTTTCGGGAGAGTAGCTTTCAGTGCCGCTCTTTCCATGACCATCAAGGGCCACAAGAGCTTTTTCAACCCGTTCCTTACGGCTGTTCAGGGCAGACAGGGTATCACTTGATCCCTTGAATTTTTCCTCAAGATGAACAACACCGGCAGATCGGATCTTTTTCAGAGCCTCATCTTTTTCCGCTTCAAGAAAGATAAAAGAGGCCTTATTCATTTTTACTATCATATCAGCCCGCCTTTACCATCTTATTCTTCGACATCTTTCCACGGACAACCGCAGCGGTCTGCTGGTCGCCCAGATAGACACCGATTTTCTTGATATTTTCCCTGGTCTCGGGGATCTTAACCTTCTCGAAGAGGTTTACCCTCTGCGTTGTAGTCCTCAGCTCCCTGGCCAGGCGCTTGATCTGCTCTTCCAGAATCTGGAATTCCAGGTCCAGAAGAATAATCTGTTTTACCTTTTCAACAGCTTTGTCCACCCAGAGAGGCATCTCAAACAGGTTGTAGGAAACAGGATGGAAAGAAGCTCCCTCGAATACGGGGATCTCCACACCGGCAATATTGCCAAGGCCGGATTTGACCTCTTTCACCCTGATCAGCGTTCCGTCCAGACCTACATCTTCACCAAAGACGCCAATCCATTTCCGGAACTCATCGTTCAGGGCTTCCTGTTTCTGACGAACCTCAGCCTCTCGAATCTCCACATTGCGGATTTCGATCTGGAGCTGCTGTTTTTTAAGAATGAGAGTAGGCAGATAGCGGGTGTACATTTTCAGTGCATCCTTCTGCTTCTTCTGTTCATTCTTCGTCAGTTTAATATTTGCCATATCTTAACTCTCTGCAGGCCAGAACTGCTCGATCAGGGACGTTTTAAGCCCTGTCTCTTCCTTCTTGAAACATGAAGCCATGATAGACCAGCCGTTATCCAGTGCTTTTTCCAGAGGAACGTTTACGGAAAGGTCCATCATCTGAGCCTCAAACATCTCTCCGTATTTCAGCAACTTGGTATCCCAGTCGGACATGTTGAATCCCATGGACTGTTTCTCCAGGGAGTCCTTGTAGGCGGCGTAGAGCTTGATCATACCGTCCATCAGGGCTCTGTGGTCGTCCCGGGTTTTGTCGTTAACCTGCTGTTTCAGACGGGAGAGGGAACCGAAGGGCTCAATTCTTCCGTTCTTCAGATAGTACTGACCTTCTGTGATGTAACCGGTGTTGTCGGGAACCGGGTGGGTTACGTCGTCACCGGGCATGGTCGTTACACCGAGGATAGTGATGGAACCGGAGCCCGCGATATCAACGGCCTTCTCATAGCGGGAAGCCAGCTGGGAGTAGAGGTCACCGGGGTAACCTCTGTTGGAGGGGACCTGTTCCTGGGTAATGGCGATCTCTTTCATGGCATCGGCGAAGTTGGTCATATCGGTGAGGAGCACCAGAACCTTCTTGCCCTGGAGGGCGAACTTCTCGGCCACGGCCAGAGAGATATCGGGAACCTTGAGAGATTCTACGATGGGGTCGGCAGCGGTATGGACAAACATGATGGTTCGGGACAGGGCGCCGCCCTCTTCCAGAGTGTCCCGGAAGAAGAGGTAATCGTCATACTTCAGTCCCATTCCTCCCAGGATGATCATATCAACCTCGGCCTGCATGGCGATCCGCGCCAGCAGCTCGTTATAGGGCTCACCGGAAACGGAGAAGATAGGGAGCTTCTGGCTCTCTACCAGGGTGTTGAACAAGTCGATCATGGGGATACCCGTCCGGATCATGTTTTTGGGGATGATACGGTTGGCGGGATTGAAGGAGGGACCTCCGATAGGAATCAGGTTTTCATTCAGGCTGGGTCCGTTGTCCCGGGGGTCTCCGGAACCGGTAAAGATCCGTCCCAGAAGGTTGTCAGAGAAGGAAACCTGCATGGGATGCCCCAGAAAGCGGACTTCATCCGCTGTGGAGATACCCCGACCTCCTGCGAAGACCTGGAGGGAGACATTATCGTCCTCCAGCTTGATAACCTCCGCCAGAGAGTCCCCGAAGGAGGTGGAGATCTCGGCAAGGTCTCCGTATTTAACTCCGTCGGCCTTAACGCTGATAACGTTACCGACGATCGAATCGATTTTACTGTACACTTTTCTCATAATATCCCTCAGTCCTTGGCCATCAGAGCGGCGGCTTTTTCATCCACACGGATTTTCTTTTCGGCAATATAACCCTTGATTTCGCCTTCCAGCTTTTTAAAGTTATCTCCGCCCCACTCGGATCCGTTATAGTCCAGGAAGAGCTGTCTCAGTGAGTTGAACCAGCTTCTGGTCTCATCTTTGCTGGACAGGTCCAGCTCGGCGGTAAGGATTTCCATCATCAGGTTGAACACGTATTTCTGCCTTTCGGGAGTAACAGCCGCGTCAACAGGGTCGAAGGAGTTCTGCTGGAAGTATGTGGCATCCAGAAGTTCACCCTTCTGATACTGAATAAAGTCGGCCAGTGAAGTTCCTTCCTCACCGACAACCTTCATCATGGACTCGATCTCATTGGCCCGGAACAGGATGTCATAGGCATATTTGGTCTTGTCCGGATCGATGATACCGGAGTACTTGCTCCAGGAATCGATGGGATGGATGGCGGGATACTTACGGGCATCCGAGCGCTCTCGGGACAGTCCGTGGAAGGCTCCCACAACCTTCAGGGTCGCCTGGGTTACGGGTTCTTCAAAGTTACCGCCCGCAGGAGATACGGTCCCTCCGATGGTAACCGATCCCTTTCTTCCGTTCTTGAGCTGTACTCTACCGGCCCGCTCATAGAAACCGGCGATGGAGGATTCCAGGTAAGCGGGAAAGGCCTCTTCACCGGGAATCTCTTCCAGTCTTCCGGACATCTCTCTCATGGCCTGAGCCCATCGGGATGTGGAGTCCGCCAGCAGCAGGACGTCCAGCCCCATCTGGCGGTAATACTCGGCCAGGGTTACAGCGGTGTATACCGAAGCTTCACGGGAAGCTACGGGCATGGAAGAGGTGTTACAGATGATAATGGTCCGTTCCATCAGAGACTTGCCCGTCTTGGGGTCCAGCAGTTCGGGGAACTCTTTCAGGGTTTCCACAACCTCACCGGCCCGCTCACCACAGGCGGCGACAATTACGATGTCCACATCCGCGAACTTGGAAGTGATCTGCTGCAGAACGGTCTTTCCGGCTCCGAAGGGACCGGGGATACAGTAGGTTCCGCCCTTGGCTACAGGCAGAAAAGTATCGACAAGCCGAATCTGGGTGACCATGGGATCAACGGGTTTCAGACGCTCGGCATAACAGTTAACCGCTCTTTTAACGGGCCACTGAAAGCTCATGGTCACGGGAACGACATTTCCCTTGGCATCTTCAAGCTCGGCTATTGTATCGGTAATCTTATATTTTCCGGCAGGCTTTATACTTTTAATGGTATAGCTTTCCAGAAGATTGAAAGGAACCATGATTTCATGAGAAAAGGTTCCTTCGGGAACGGTACCGATTGAATCGGCCTGAACAACCTGATCACCAACTTTTACAGAAGGAGTAAAGTCCCATTCCCTGTTTTTGGGAAGGGGATCCAGATAAAATCCTCTCTCCAGGAAATGTCCGGCCTCTTCGGCCAGATCGGGAAGAGGGTTCTGCAGACCGTCATAAACCTGTCCCAGAAGTCCGGGACCCAGTTCAACGGCCAGCATCTCACTGGTAAATTCGACAGCGTCGCCGATAGCGATACCACCGGTTATCTCAAAAACCTGCATCTGCACCCGGTCGCCTGTAATACGGATGACCTCTGACTTCAGCTTTTTACCTCCGGTTACCACGTAACCGACTTCATTCAATCGAACGGCATCGGTCACCTCTACGGTAACCATGTTTCCGTTTACACCAACTACTTTTCCACTACTTTTCATGCTTGTTCTCCAACTGCTTCTTCATCTATTCCGGAGAGGATATTCTTGTAGATCTCCTGATAGCGGTCGAATCCCCGTTCCTCGTCAAAACAGCGTTTCCGCTCAATGATCTGCAGCTGCAGAGAGTAGAGAACAAGGAATTCAAGGTCGAAATAATGGCCGACCTTCAGATTCTCGATAAAATCCCACCGACCTCTGTTGAGGATATTTTCCGCTTCCAGAGGAGATTCCTCCTTGAATGCGGCGGCCGCCAGAGCGGCGGTGTCACTGAAACGCTCTCCCGGGACGGTGAAGCTGTCGGCTTCCACGCCTACGGCAGGAGCTCTGAGAGCAACCAGCTCATTTCTCAGGCTGATCTCCCATCGTCTGTACTTCTCGGCAATTCCGGGAAGCTCTTTTTCCGTTTCAGGACTGATCAGTGAGGATTCCAGGGTATCCCATTCATCCGGTTTCAGCCATTTTTGGCAGTCCTCCAGATAATCACTGTACTTCAGCTCGCCCGGCTCATCGTAGTTGAGCAGGGGCAGCGAAGCTACTGTATAATAAAACTGACCCAAAACCGACTCCTTTTACCCTTCCAGCGTACTCATAAGAGCGGGATTCAGGTACTTGGAAAGAAGTTCCATAAGCTCCTTGTCGGAGAAATCGTAGAAGGCCCGTCCGTCTTTGACGGAGATTCTGAATCCGGCGTCCAGATCAGAAAAGGGTTTGATCTCCAGCCCCTTTTCAATCTCGGCTTTCAACTCCGCGTTCAACTGACTCTCCATGGCTTTCAGAGCCTCGGGAGCCACAAGTACGCTGAGATCGCTCACATCTCCGTCCTTCCAGGACTTGAGAATGGCGACAATGGCATCTTTCAGACTGTCTCCGCTCAAGACTTCCGCCGTACCGGCCTGAAGTACCCTGTCGAAGAGAGCCTCAACATCTTTTTTAACCCCCAGAAGCAGATCCCTTCCGGCCTGCTTCAGAGCTTCCTTACCGGCCTGCTCCATACGGGAAGCCTCATTCTGAGCCTGAGATTTAATCTCGGCCGCTTCCTTCTCGGCGTTCTCGATGATGGAAGCCGCTTTTTTTTCAGCTTCGCTTACAATGCGGGAGGAGTTCTCTTCAGCACTCTTCACGCCGTCTGTTTTGATCTTTTCAATAAGTTCCTTTACCTGAACATCCATGCGTTTCCAACCTCTTTAATAGATATATTTAATTACCTTCTGCATTTTTCGTTCCGCCAGAAGAAAAACAGCGCGGGGGAATTGGTTTTCTTCTACAAAACTCTTCAGAAAGTCACTCAAACCATTGATAAACGATTCCTTGTCTTCATACTGATCAGCATCAAACTTATCCAGTTCGGGCACCAGTTTTTCTATACAATGAATTTCCCTTGACAGAAGCGCCTCATTTTCCATTTCTACATAGTGAGTAATCTCTCTACTGCTGTAGCGCTCCTTGTAAATTTCAACAAGAAGCTCGATATCGTTACGAATCTCCTCGAGCTCCACCTTGAAAATCTTGATAAAAAGTCTCCTGTTTTCAGCCATAACACGGGTTCCTCTCTTAATAGATTCATTCAATGAACTGTAATTCCTATATTGATCCCAGGTTCAGATCACCCCATATCTTAATCATATTCCCGTCTATGCCGATTGCAAGCTTTCTCTCAGGAAACTCATTTTTCAGTTCTTCCTCCATCAGAGTCAGGACGGTATTTCTTATGCCTTCCAGAACCTCTGATTCCACAGTTTCCAGAGTGGACAGTTCAATCTCCACGAGATACCCCCTGCCCTTTTCACTGCCGTACCCCGGGGTGAATACGGTCTGCACATTAAACAGCCCGTCCATCTCGGGATTGGATGTGGCTCCCCGGGGCGCTCTGTTCGGTCGCAGCCGATACAGGGAACCGTACTCGTCCTCCAGCCGGCGATCGATACGGTCGCAAACAGCTTTCAGTTTTTTGTCCCACTCTCGGGTCTTCGGATGATACACCTACTCTACCACTCCACGGCCCACACAAATCCGCTGTCACCGTACAGATCGACAAGAGCCGATTCAAAAGCGACTGTTCTGCCGTCTATACTTCCGTAAGTACTGGAACGCACGGCCGATGGAAAACTCATTTCGAAAACAAGCCTGTCCTCGGCAAAAAGGGATCCCAGGATAGCCTTCGACTCCGCATCCAGCTGTGTATCGGGATCCAGAAAGGTCAGCACCAGGCGGTTCACATCGCCGCTGCGGCTGTAATCGACGGGAATGCCGAGAAAGGGCTCCAGATCATCCAGGGTCTCATACTCGAGATCGGCCTGTATGTACACATAATGGCTGTCTTCAGTTTCTGAAAAGTTCCGAAGTGACACTCCGGGATTAAGAGACGCTGTTTCATTGAAATCAGCCTCGTTGACGGGAAGGGGAATCAGGTTTTTACCGCTGTGGGCATCCTTCTGGATTCCCGCGGCCTTTTTGCTGATTCGATAGTCAAGGGTCAGAGTGCCGCTGCCTGAGGCTTTATGCTCGAGAACGGTCGTTACCGAGAGGCAGGAGCTGAGCAGAATTATGAGCAGGGGTAGAATTATCAGATACAATTTTTCTTTCATAAAAAACCCTTTAATTTTTATATATCACAATTGTCTTTTCATGCACAATGGTTAAATAGATAAAAATTTCCTGAATAACTGTTAATATTTTTGTTCATTTTCAATTAACTCATCCATCATTCGAACATAGCTTTCATAACGGTCCGCATTGATTTGCCCCTCCTCAACACTCTTTTTCACGGCACAGGAGGGTTCCTGCAGATGACGGCAGCCGTTGAAGCTGCAGTTCTCCGCAGCCTCAATAAAGTCAGGGAACCAGTGTCCCAGATCCGCACTCTCTATTCCCCAGAGCAACAGGTCCCGGATACCCGGAGTATCGATAATATAGCCTCTGCCATCGACGTGGGGAATCATAACGGCAAAATTGGTGGTATGACGTCCCCGGGCCATCTTCTGTGAAACCTCGGCGGTTCTCTGTCCCGCCCCGGGAATCAACTGATTGAGAAGGGTTGATTTACCGACCCCCGACTGACCGGCGAATCCCACAGTCTTGCCCGCAATGAGAGACTTCAGCTCTTCGACCCCCTCTCCGGTCTCACAGGAGGTTTTATAAACACGAATGCCCAGAGATTCGAAGGACACCAGACGCTCAGCCACCCAGTCGGGGATGCCCTGATCCACCTTATTGAGAATCACAGCCACATCCAGATGTCCCTGCTCGGCAAGGATAAGAGCCCTGTCCACAAATCGGGGACGGAAGGGAGGAGCTTCGGGAGAGACGATACAGTAGAGAGTTTCCATATTGACGGCCAGGGTCTGCAGGGCCCGGCCCTTTTTGTTCCAGCGGGCAAAGTAGTTTTTCCGGTCATAGCGACTCAGGAGCATACCCCGCCCCTCATCCTCAAGATCTTCAAACTCAACAAAGTCTCCGGCGGACAGAGGATTGTAAAAGCGGGTTTCGAAGTCCATCTTCTTCCCTTTGATACGGCACTCTCTCAAAAGGCCGTCCTGTTCACCCTTGACTGTAAAAATATTATTGATTCCCCAGAGTACCAGCCCCTTCATCAGGAAAGTACCTCCAGCTCAAGAAAATTCATATCTCTTTCCTCTGCTCTGCGACGATATCGTTCTCCCCCTCTGCCGGTAACCTGAAACAGAGCCTCTCCGGAAGCTGCGTCGGCCTTTCCGGGACAGTCCTTAAGAAGATCCAGAACCCTGCGGGTCACACCGTCAGTGGAGTCCACCAGGGCGACATGGGGGGGGAGCATCTTTCTCAGCCAGGGCTTGAGAAAGATATAATGGGTACAGCCCAGTACAAGGGCATTCCATTCCCGCATTTTCACCTGGTCCGCATAGGGCTTGAGGATATCAAAAATCTCAGATTCCTCTGCTTCAAAGAGACGATTCTCCACAAAATCCACCAGATCCGGAGCAGCGACGGTCTCCACATCCTGATCGGGTGCGAACTGATCAATAAGGGACTTCAGGTAGTTGCCCTTGGCCGTCTGCTCGGTAGCGATGACTGCGATGGGACCTTTACCGGCGGATGCCGGTTTTACTGCGGGAACAACACCCACAATAGGAAAATCAAACTCAGACCTCAAAGCGTCCAGAGCCGTGACCGATGCGGTATTGCAGGCGACAACCATAAGATCTGGTCTGGTCTGGTCTTCTACGGATCTGGTAACGGCGCAGAGCCTGGAGATCAGGGTTTCAGAATCCCTTCCGCCGTAGGGGAAGAAAGCCGTATCGGCCAGATAGTGATAATCCCATGACGGCCTTTTCTCTCGGACACACTCCAGATAGGAGAGGCCGCCGAGACCGGAATCAATAAAGAAAAGTCTGGGATTCATCAGGAAAAGAGGTCCTCAAAACTTTTACGGGCATCGGCGGATTTGGAGCTGCCGGATTGATCCCCGCTTTTTGCGGAGGGTGAGAAGAGATCACAGAAATTGGCCCTGTCCTTATCGACAACCTTCTCCGCCCGGGGTTCCCGGCATTGATTCGGTGCCTGGGGATCATAAAACGCGCAGGAGTAACAGATTTTCAGCTCTTTTCCGCAAGCGGAACAGAGACTGGTACGATAGACCTGCCCCTCGTAGGGGGTTCCGCAGAAATAGCATTTTCCCATAAACGGATATTAACCCCTTGTAAAAAAAAAGGCAAGAAACGACAAAACGGAATCATTGGTCATCAGATTCAGTCAGATTATTCAATATTAGACTTTTTATGAGAATCCTGATCCTGAAACGATTTTTTGACTTTCCTGATATCCTCTATATTCCTGAAAAAGGAATCGACCGCCTGAGGATCGAACAAAATCCCGGATTGATTGAAAATATATTCCTGACACGCTTTCTCAGTCCATGCATTTTTATAGGACCGCTCCGACCGCATCATAGACATCGGCTACCGCGACGATCCGTGCTTCCAGGGGAATCGCGTCTCCCTCTAATCCCACAGGATATCCGCTGCCGTCGAATCTTTCATGATGATGCTTGGCAATAATGGCCGCCGTATTCAGCAGACTGTCTGAAAAGGTCAGCTGATCACCCATTGGATAGCTACGATTATGGACGAGCAGATTAAAAGAAGGGCTGTTGAGGATCTCCTCTCCATACAGGCAGTGCTTTTTCATCTCTTCAAACTCTTCATTCGTCACTGTACCCTGCTTCAGCAGGATGCCTTCGGGAATGCCAATTTTTCAATATCATGCACCGGTGCGGCTTCGAGAAGAAAACAGTTCCTGATTCTTGATGTCAGTGCTCACGGAAGTTTTTTGAGATTTCATCGAGAGGCCCTGGCCCGTATGGAATCCTCTTCTCCTCTGTTCCAGTCAATTTTATCTTCAGGTCATTTTTCCAAGGGTGCCGTAACGTGAACGGTGTTACTGTTACACTATTATTTCACTATTATTTTCAGGGATTTCAAGCTTAAAATAAAGTATGAAAACAGTATGCGCTTGGTGTAATAAAACGATTACAGGCGAAGAATCAGACCGGGATATATCACATGGAATCTGCCGGGATTGCCTTTCTGATTCAATGTCGAAACCGGGAGAAGATCTACACTCTCTTTTGAACCGCCTGGAACAGCCGGTATTACTTGTCAATTCGGAAGGGCTTGTGGAGAGTGAAAACAGGAAAGCTCTTTCTCTCCTTGGTAAAACTGAAAGTGAAGTCCAAGGATTCCCGGGAGGAGAGGTGTTTGACTGCATACACGCTTCCAAACCCGGTGGCTGCGGTGAAACAATACATTGCAAGGCCTGTACCATAAGAAACACGGTTGAAGAAACCTTTGAAACAGGCAGATCTTTTCACAGGATACCGGCAACGTTGAAGGTCATAAAAAAGGCAGAGACAAAAGACATTGCCAGCTATATTTCTACTGAAAAATCGGGGGACTTTGTAATACTGAAAATTGAGGAGCTGTTGATTCCCTGACGCCTTTCTCCAGGATTTTTGTTCAGGCTCTCCGTAAAGTGATTATCAGGAAATCCCCGTCATTCCCCCATTTTTTTGAAGTTTGAGACTCTTTGAAAAGGAGCCCCTGACCTTCCCCGGGTGAAACGCCCCCCTCAACAATGAGTCAGCAGCCACGAAGAAGAGCTTCGTGGCTGCTGATCATGCGACTGTGGTGGATTATATCTTCGGCTCCTGATATATTGATGATAAGTCCACTCTGTCTTTCTCTTCATTTCCATTACAACTGTTCAGAGAGCAGCAGAAATCTGAAAAGCAGAGATTCCCTGAAAAGATCCGGGAGGAAAGAAGAGAGAGACATTATATATTTCTTTACAATGTAGTATGATAGAAATTACAAGAAGGAGAGATGTAGTTCTCCAGCTACAGTTTTTATATGTTCAACCTTGAAAGATGTTCCTGGCCGGGCTGCCATCATGCCCCGGCGGCCGATTCCAGGCTCTGCCCGGAGCACATTGACAGAGATTTTGCAGGAGAGATGACCCGCTATCTCAGCGAGAACGAGATTCTCAGAGATCTCTGCGCCCCCGGGATCGACTTCAACGGTCTCAGGCTGGAGAATAAACGCTTTATAAACTGCTATTTTCATCACAGCGGATGGGAAGACTGCCGGTTTGACGGTTCCCGCTTTCAGATGACCTTCTTCGATGACTCCCGCTTTGTAAAATGCAGCCTGCAGAAGATAAACATGCTGCACTGCACATTCAGCGAGTCTCATATTCAGGACTGCAGCTTCAAAGGCTCGGATATAATCTCTGTTAATATGAACAAGATTAAGGCCAGACGCTGCGACTTCAGTGAATCCGATTTCTACTATTCCCGCTTTATCGGGAGCTCCGTCAAGGACAGCTCCTTCATAGACTGCAACCTGAAAAGAGTGGATTTTTGCCTCTCACGTCTTAAAAGGGTGAGTTTCCGTTATTCCAATGTGGAAGAAGCCTACTTCCAGAAGGAGAAAAGGGAGTGAAGCTCTTCAGTCATTTTGCCGCCGTAGGATTCAGCAACAGCTACCTGATCGCCGCCGACGGAAGCCGGGATGCCATCCTGGTGGATCCGGGCATTTTGGACGTGGTCCTGCTGCGCCTGATTGAAGACAACGGATACTATGTCAGGGAGATTCTAATCACCCACGGGCACTGGAATCACTACGGGGGAGTAAAAACCCTTCTGAAGATCTACGATGCCAGGGTCTGGTCCGCACGGCCGGAGATGGACGGAATAGAGTGCACCGTGCTGGAGGGGGGGAATATCAAGCTCAGTGGGCTGGACGTGGAAGTCATTCCTGTTATAGGACATACCGATGACTCACTGATGTTCCGCATAGACTCCTTCTACTTTACGGGAGATGTCCTGAGCGCCGGACGTACCGGAACGACTCCCGATAACGTAAGCCGGGAGCTCCTTTTTCTGGAACTGAATGAAAAACTGTTCAACCGAGACGGCCACGGGATTGTACTGCCCGGGCACGGCCCTCCCAGCACGATAAGGGCCGAGGCGAACCTCTTTCATAAATACGAACGGCCTTCCTACTGAATCAATACCTGTCTCTGTAAGCCCTTTACGATCAGCTTATAGCGTCCCGGTCGGCAGAAAGGCCGCATTGATCAGGACTGAAGCGTGCGTATCCTCTCTGAAAGCGCGATAAAACGCTCGGGGACAGGGGTTTCAAACAGACGCATGTCCTGTTCACCGGGAAGCACGATTCCCAGTTTCCAGGAGTGAAGCATAAGGGGGAGATCTCCCAGAAGATTATCTTTTCTGGCATAGATAGGATCTCCCAGAACCGGACAGCCCAGGGACTGAAGATGAACCCTGATCTGGTGGGTGCGTCCGGTCTCCAGTTTCAGTCGGACCAGAGAGTACCTGTCCCAGGCCTCAAGAACCTCATAGCGGGTCAGGGCGTACTTCCCCTTGCTCTCATGGGTTCTGAATTTCTTCCTGTTTTTTTCATCCCGGCAGATATAGCTCTCGATATCACCCCTTCTGGCGGGCAGACGCCCCTTGACCATGGCCAGATAGTACTTTTCTGTGGTTCTGTTGCGGAACTGTTCGGATAGAGCCTCCAGTGAAGCGGTGGTCTTGGCAGTGATCAGCAGTCCGGAAGTATCCTTGTCCAGCCGGTGAACGATACCGGGTCTCAGAACATCCCCATCGAATTCTCCGGCGAGCTCCCGATTGTAGTAAAGAAGCCCCTGAACCAGAGTCCCGCTGTAATTTCCCGCCCCCGGATGGACCACGATTCCCTGGGGCTTATTCAGAACAATGACCGTATCATTTTCAAAGATGATATCCAGATCCATCTTCTCGGGGGCATAGTCCGGTTCATCAGGCTCCTCCCATTCGGCTCTCAGGACCTCTCCGTCCCTCACCCTGCGGGAGAGCTTGACCTCTTTCCCGTCTACAAGCAGAGTGAGTTTGCGGCTTTCGAACTGACTGCGCTTCATAATGCCCAGCCCGGAGAGATAACGGTCCGCGCGGACGCTCTCCCCTTCAGGGAGACTGACTGTGTACTCCCGAATCTCTTTATTCACTATAATCTCCCGGCCTTGCATAGGAGTAGCCCCTGCCGGCCTTCTCTTCTCTCTTTTCTTTTATCTTGCCGATTATAAAATCCGCTACGGCTATCCCCAGGGAGATGGATGCCGAAGTGATCAGAAGCATCTCCAGATCATCCTGTCCTTTCTCCGAGTAGAGGGAAAACTGCTCTTCGTTATTCCCCCGGGAAACCTGTACGATCTCGAATGTCAGAGAACTCATGATATAGGTCAGCGGAAAGGCTCCGAAAGCGATAACCTCAAAGCGCCTTAAATCATGGGCCCACCCGGGAAACTCATCATCCTCATAGGGCAGGGCTTCGGCATCCTGGTTTGAATCCGCAGCACTCAGTCCCTGAAGGGAACTGAGAAAGATAAACAGGATAAAAATGACAAAGCCCCGGCTCTTCAGAAGCGGCTCCCGAAAATGGCGCTGCCTACTCTCAGCAGAGTCGATCCCTCCCTTACGGCCCACTCATAATCAGAGGACATCCCCATAGAGAGGACGGAGTAGTCCTGATCGGGATAGAGAGAAACCAGCCGCTCCTGAAGTCGGCGGCAGCGGGCAAAGGCCTCTCTCACCGTTCCCTCGTCGTCCGTAAAGGGAGCGATGGTCATCAGACCGCTTACCTTAAGTGCATCCTGCTCCCTCAGCTTTCCGGCCAGCTCGATAAGAGCTTCTTCCGTATCCAGTCCCGTCTTTCCCCCTTCATCCGCCGTTTTAAGCTGAAGGAGGACCTTGAGGGATGTATCGCTGTCGGAGCAGAAGCGGATAAGCCTTTCGGCCAGAGCTTCCGAGTCCAGCGACTGGATACAGCGGAAGGCCGAGACGGCCTGCTTTGCCTTGTTTTTCTGCAAATGACCGATTAGATGAACCTCCGCATCCCCGGGAAGAAGGGCGAACTTCTCGGCGGCCTCAGCCACCCGGTTTTCACCGAAAAGCCGCTGCCCGGCCTCATAGGCCTCCCGGATCATGTCGACAGGCTTAGTCTTGCTGACAGCCATAAGCTCTATATCGGAGGGATTCCTTCCGGTCTTTTCTGCAGCCCGGTCCACGGTCTCCCGGATTTTTTCAAGATTTTCACGAATAGTCATAAACATAATTTAGCACAGCCTGCCGCTTCGGAAAAGGGCGGTGGGAAGCAGAGCGTATTCAATCTGCTGTGAGAAACAGGGACGCGGTTTCCGCTTTTTCTCTGGTGGGATAGCCGTCCAGAAAACGCTCCTCCACCCAGCCCCGGAAACCATCCTTTTCGATCTGATACCAGACCCTGATTCCGCCCTTCACCTTGATAAAGCGTATGGAGTCGATACGCACCAGGTCTCCCTGACGCAGGGTCGTAATGATATGCTGATCATCATCGGGGTCCCTGTTGATTTTCAGATAGGAGACATTGACCACTCCCCAGCTCACTGTTCCCGACATGATGGGAGTGGATGGCATGTCAATTTCAGGAACGGGCTCTTCTTCGGCACAGGACATTATCAATCCGGAAAGCATAACAAGCAGTATTATCTGAAAAGCTCTCATTTGCCCTCCCCCTTCAGATCGGCGATCTCATCTCTCAGAACGGCAGCTTCTTCAAACTCCATATTCTTGGCCTTCTCGAGCATCTCTTTCTCAAGGGCCTTTATCAGTTTCTTCTTCTGGGCCGGATCCAGGAGGTTCACATTCTCCTTCATCACCGCCACGGTCATCTTCTCAGCCTCTTTCTTCTTGTCAGCCTTTCTCAAAAGGATGTCCTGAACCGCTTTTTTGACGGTCTCGGGTGTGATGCCGTGCTCCTCGTTGTATTTCTGCTGTATCTCCCTTCTCCGGAATGTTTCCTTGATGGCTTCCTTCATGGCATCCGACTCTCTGTCGGCATACATCAGGACGCGTCCGTTGGCATTCCGGGCCGCCCGCCCGATAGTCTGGATCAGAGACGTAGTAGAGCGCAGGAAACCGATCTTATCGGCATCCATAATGGCGATGAGCGAGACCTCCGGAATATCGAGCCCTTCACGAAGAAGGTTGATTCCCACAAGGACATCGAATTTCCCCAGCCTCAGATCCCGGATGATCTCCACCCTCTCGATTGTCTCCACTTCGGAGTGCAGGTAGCGGACCTTGAGGTCCAGTTCGGACAGGTAATCGGTCAGATCCTCGGCCATCCTTTTGGTCAGGGTAGTGATAAGGACTCTCTCCTTCAGCTCGATCCGCCGTCGGATCTCCCCGTAGAGATCCTCCATCTGCCCTTCAGTGGGACGGACCTCAATCAGAGGATCAAGCAGACCGGTGGGACGGATAATCTGCTCTACCAGCTCTTCCGCCTTGGCGTATTCTTCTTTCCCCGGTGTGGCTGACACATAGAGCATCTGCTTTTTAAAACCTTCGAACTCCGAGTAGACCAGTGGACGGTTATCCAGGGCCGAAGGGAGACGAAAGCCGAAGTTCACGAGGTTCGTTTTTCGGGAGCGATCCCCCTCGTACATGGCCCGTATCTGACTCAGGGTGACATGGGACTCATCCACGATGGTTAAAAAGTCATCGGGAAAATAGTCCAGAAGGACCTCGGGCCTCTCCCCCGCTTCACGGCCGGAGAGGTGACGGGAATAGTTCTCTATCCCTGAGCAGTAGCCCATCTCCTCCATCATCTCCAGGTCGTACTCCGTACGGGTTTTCAGCCTCTGGGCTTCCACAATCTGCCCCCGGGTTTCAAAGAACTCCACCTGTTCCTTCATCTCCCTGCGGATATTATCCAGAGTCTGATGGATACGGTCTTCGGGCATAACAAAGTGCTTGGCGGGATATACGGTGCACATGGGCAGATCCTCGAGAATCTCCCCGGAAACCGGATTAAAGCGGCGGATAGACTCGATCTCGTCCCAGTCGAAACTGATTCTGTAGGCCTCTTTCAGATAGGCGGGGTAAACCTCCATCACATCTCCCCTCACCCGGAACTTTCCCCTTTCAAGGACCATATCGTTCCGTTCGTACTGCAGGCTGATCATGTTCCGGATTATATCGTCACGAT
Organism: Oceanispirochaeta sp.; assembly: GCA_963556075.3. GTDB lineage: Bacteria > Spirochaetota > Spirochaetia > DSM-2461 > DSM-2461 > Oceanispirochaeta. Next base: position 4,346,421 of record CAUVYB020000002.1, read on the forward strand.
TGTACTCCCTGTCCTTGAGAAGCTGGATGCGCATATCCTTGTAGGAGGAGGGGTTTCCCAGCCCGTAGATACAGGATACGGTGGACACGATCAGCACATCGGGACGCTCCATCAGGCTCATCGTCGCGGACAGCCTCATTCGGTCTATCTCGTCGTTGATGGAGGAGTCCTTCTCGATATAAAGATCCCGGGAGGGCACATAGGCTTCGGGCTGATAATAGTCATAGTAGGAGACAAAGTACTCCACCGCATTCTGGGGAAAAAAGTCTTTAAACTCCCTGTAGAGCTGGGCGGCCAGAGTCTTGTTGTGAGAGATGACCAGGGTAGGTTTCTGAATCCGCTCCACGAGCTTGGCCATGGTAAAGGTCTTACCCGAACCGGTAACCCCTTTAAGGCAGGCTGCTCCGGCGCCGCCGGCAAAGGCGGCGGAAAGCTTTTCTATCGCATTGATCTGATCTCCCGCAGCTTCGAAGGGAGAGACCACTTTGAATTTTTCCATAATATGTCTCTTAGTGTATCAGCGTTCGGGCCTTTCGGACAGCTCCACTTCAAGCTCTACCCGCTGCCGTCCTCTGATGACTTCCACCTTCACCGTGTCTCCGGGCCGCGAAGCTTCAAGGGCACCGTAAAAATCGGAAAGGCTCGTCACGGCCTCACCGCCGATACCCACGATAATATCTCCCCCCAGATAGATGACAGATGAGCCGCTGCGTACTGCCTGACGGGAGCTTCCACCTTCCATACCCGCCTTTTCGGCATTACCTCCGCTCACCACGCGGGAAACCAGAATCCCCTGGGAAACGGGAAGCTTGCCGTAGCGGACCAGGGAGGGAAAGAGCTGAACAGGCACGATATCGATCCATCCCCTCTGCACCTGACCGTACTTCATCAGATCGGGAACGACCCTCCGGGCCGTATCCACGGGGATGGCGAAGCCCACGCCCACCGATCCGCCGGAAGGGGTGTATATCATGGTGTTGATCCCGATCATTTCACCGTGGGTGTTGATAAGAGGACCACCGGAGTTTCCTGGATTGATAGAGGCATCGGTCTGAATCATATCCCTGATAACCAGTCCCGAATCGTTCTTGAGAGGACGTCCCAGACCGGAGACGATTCCGGTTGTCAGAGTCCGCTCAAAGGCAAAGGGATTCCCGATGGCAATGACCTTCTGTCCCACCCTCAGATTATCAGAGCGACCGAAGGGGATGGTCACCAGTTCCTTGTCGCCGGCGTCAAATTTAAGTACCGAAAGATCGTTCTCATAGTCCGTTCCCACGACTTCGCCTTCGTGCTGACTCCCGTCGGCCAGTGTGATATAAACCTTATAGGCCTTGTCCACCACGTGGTTGTTGGTGAGTACGTAACCCCGTTTATCGATAATGGCTCCCGATCCAGACGAACCTTCCTGAGGGATGGGTTCAAGAAACCAGTTGTATCCCACCACCTCTGTGGTGATATTCACAACCGCTTCGTTGTACTGTTCATAAATTCGGATATTGGTAAGCTCATCTTCAGAGTACCCGCTGCTGTTCAGTACGGGCGATCCCAGTTCCGGTCCCAGTTCGGAGGGAATCACATCCAGTTCTGAGATCTCTGATTCCGATGCAATCTCCGTACCGCCGTCCTTTCCTCCGAAGGAGATCAGACCGAAACCGAACAGAAACAGGAAAACAAGAAGACCTGTGGCCAGAGAGTAAAAAATAACCTGATTTCTGCTGTATAATCTCATCCTGCCCCCTCATTCAGTGCTTATCCCTAAAATACCGGAAAAAAATATTTTTTTCAAATCTTACAGCTCTGTTTTCTTCATGAAGCGCTCATTTACAGCCGCTGCCGGAACCGGGGAGGCTAGAGACTGAGCATAAACCAGGCCGCAGTTATGGAGCCCAGAACCGGCAGAATAAGGCTGCCCCGGAGGCACAGGGCAATCAGGGCGGCTGTTAGGAGAGCGGCCATTCCCGCGTCCGGTTCTCCGGGAAAGGCCTGCAGACTCCCGGGAAAGAGAAGCGCTCCCAATGCCGCAACGGGCATCACCGTCAAAATCCGGCGCAGAGCTTCGGGAACACGGCGCAATGAGGAGAAGAGAAAGGGAAGAACCCGGATTCCGTAGGTCAGAACAGCGGTTCCGAAAAGGATGAGGGCGACATAAGAGCTCATGCGTCGGCCTCCCGGGGACTGTTTTCGCCGGGAACAAGACTGCCAGCCACAGCGGCCATGATCATAGCCGCCACAAAGGACCAGCCCATGGGCCAGCCCAGGGACAGCGCAAAGAGGGAGTTCAAAGCTCCTGCCATAAGAGCGATCATAAGAGAGGGCAGGTTTTTTTTGACCTCGGGAATCAGGAGGGAAACAAACAAGGCATAAAGGGCGATCCCCGTGGCTTCCTGAAAAGAGTCGGGGAGAATTGATCCGCCCAGAGCCCCCGCCAGAGTCCCTCCCGCCCAACCGATATAGGCTATCAGCTGCACACCGTAGACAAAGGGGATGGAGGCTTTCCCCTCCCTGGCGCTTATAAGACTGAAGTTCTCATCCGTAATACAGTAAGCGGCTATATAACGGTGGATACCGGAGGGGAAATCGATCTTCAGGGCCAGAGACATGCTCATCAGAAAATAACGGAAGTTCAACAGAGCTACCGAAAAGACCGCCTCCACGGGAGAGACTCCAAGCATAATCATATTTACCGACATAAACTGACCGGCGCCCGTGGTACTGATCATAGAGAAAAGGACGGCTTCCCAAACCTGCAGACCAGCCGTTACCGCCAGAAGACCGAAGGCTATGGAGGCTGTAAAATATCCTATGAAAACAGGCACTCCCGAACGAAGCCCCGTGCAAAAATCGCATTCCTGAGAACCCATAGGCTTTTATACATCTATCATGCGTTTTTCGTCAATATTTAAAACATATATACGATTTAAACAACTAAACCAGGACACCGAATTCGTTTATCGCACTTTCTTTTTTATGAGATGCTTCTTCATCTTTGACATTAATCGTCTTTAGAATCTCCGGATAGTTAAACCGCAGAAGGGAAAGGAAGGTTCTGTCCAGACTGAGAGTATCCATAAAAACCAGGGCTTCCTCCGGGCTCATAGGTTCTCTGTAGGGTCTGATTCCGATAAGAGCCTCAAAGATATCCGCCACAGCGATAATCCTGCTGAAAAGAGGAATAGCCTGCCCTTTCAGTTTATCCGGATAACCGCTGCCGTCCATCTTTTCGTGATGATGCCTGATACAGTCGGCCAGGTGGGAGAGCTCCTCGAAATCCCGTATGATCTGCGCCGAGTAAATAGTGTGACGCTGTATCAGGCGGAACTCCTCTTCCGTCAGCGCCTCCTTCTTGTTGAGAATAGATACGGGAACGGAGATCTTACCGATATCATGAAGAAGAGCCGCAATCTTCAGATCCTTCAGGTCCTTTCCTTTCAATCCGTACAGCTGCCCCAGCCTGTGGGCGATTTCCGCCACGTTTTTGGAGTGGTCGGCCGAATAATGCTCTGCATGCTCAAAAATAGAGATGATCTTCTCCAAGCCCCGGGACTCATAGAAGAAACGGGTTCTGTTGTATATAACCCTCTCAAATGAGAAGGAGAACAACAGGGACAGCACCAGAGAGGCCAGTACCTGGTGGATCATGATCAGAGGACTCTTACGATAGATATTTTTTCCTGAAATGGTCCCGAAAAGCCTGAAATTAGGATGAAAGGTAAAATCCCCGTCATTCTGAATCTGATCGAGAAGAAAATCACAGTCTATATCCACCCTTAAGCAGGCCGTATCCAGACTTGTTTCACCCAGATCGTCAAAAACCCTGAAGTCGATGAGCAGCTTCTCCCCCAGGTTGAAAATCCTGAAATAGTCTCCCTCGAAACGGGGTGATCCGTAATTGACGTGTACGGAAGTCACAAAGGGGTGATTCTCCAGAATTTCAGTGTTCATCTCATCCAGAAAGGAATGATCACGATTTTCCACGGCGTCCTTATAATCGGTCCACTGTGCGTAGCCGGAAGAGATGGAGCCCGCTGTCAGATCAAGGACAAGCTCAAAGGCCCGCCTCATTTCACGGAAACTATGTTCCAGGTTCTTTTTTCTGAGATCTACAAAGTAGATCATGGAAAAGAGAAAAGTGATAATAAAGACAAGGACGATATTTCTTTTCTGTGCGAAATTGTACATCAGGGCTCTTTCATTTTCTAATATTTACTACCGAAATGTATATTCTCACGGAAATAATGGAAGAGCAAGTCCGAAAATGATGGCCTAAGGAAAAATATCTAATAAATTTAGCAACACCTATGCAACTTGTATTCAGCAGCCCTTGAATACAAATCAGTTCCGGGACACTGATGAGAGAAAGCTCTCCACAGCCTCTTGATCGGTGGCCCAGGAACAGACCAGACGGATGACGATCCTGCTGTCGTCAAGGGTTTCCCAGCGATAGAACTGATACTCTTTCTCAAGCCGGAGAACCAGCTCTTCCGGCAGCACCGGAAAAATCTGATTGGTGGGGGAATGAAAGAGCATTTCATATCCTGCATCGACGATCCCCTGCTGCATCAGCGATGCCATCCTGTTGGCATGATCCGCCAGTTCGAGATAGAGACCATCCTCAAACAGTCTTTTAAACTGAAGCCCCATAAGCCTCCCCTTCGCCAGGATGGCGCCCCTTTGTTTCATCATATAGCGGAACTCAAGCTGCAGGGCTCTGTTGCAGATCACAAGAGCCTCTCCGAAAAGGGCGCCGTTCTTGGTTCCCCCGATATAAAAGGCGTCGCACAAAGAGGCTATGTCCGGCAGGCTCAGATCATTCGCCTTCGAACTCAGGGCAGAGCCCAGCCTGGCACCGTCGGCAAACAGATACAGGCCCAGTGCATCACACAAGCTCCGCAGATCCTGCAGTTCTGTCTTTGAATAGAGAGACCCGATTTCCGTAGGTTGTGAGATATAGACAAGCTTTGGCTTTACCATATGCTCGAAGTGATGTTCGGCCACAACCCTTGTGATCTGTTCCGGATATATCTTTCCGTCGGGAGAGTCCACAGGAAAAACCTTGTGCCCGGTGGCTTCCACCGATCCGGTTTCATGGACATAGATATGCCCCGATGCCGCCGAAATAACAGCTTCATGGGGACGGAGGAAGGAGGAGATGGCGGTCAAATTGGTCAGTGTCCCTCCGGAGATAAAATGGACCTCCCCATCGGGTTTTCCGCACTGCTCCCGGATGAGAGCCGCCGCCTGCTTACAGTAGTGATCCTCACCGTAGCCCTCGGTCATCTGTCCTGATGTGGTAGCCAGAGCTTCAATCAACAGGGGATGACCTCCATCGGAATAGTCGTTTTTGAAACTGTACATAAAATCACCCTCCTCCCGGCTTCGATATATTACACACTCATTGACGGGAAATAAAGTCATTATAAAGAGAATTCGTAAATCATCGATTCCTATACTATAATACTAAGCACCTGCATATTTTCATTCTTCTGTTTGCTGCCATTAAAAGAAGGACTTAGAGGAGGTACGGCATGGAATGCCCCGATTGTAAAGGGACCCTCAAGGGCGGAGGAAACAACTACAGCTGTCCGTCATGCGGTAAGAAATGGAAAGTCGACTTTATATGCGAGATCTGCTACAACAAGCCTGAAACCATAGAAAGCTGCGGATCCTCAGGCTTTTTCTGCAAGACCTGCAAGCAGGCGAAATCCAGGGAGGCTATGGATAAAACCTTCACCCCGGTCTGAAGCAGGGCTGTCATTTTCCCGGCAACGGGAACTCCGGTTTCTCCTGGATCTGCTTCTGTTCTAAAGCTATGGCCTTCAATCTCTTCGTATACACTATTTTCTTTAAAAAGAGACATTCCAAGGAGGTCCTATGTCCCTTACCCTGAAAGACCTTGCCAAAATGATAGACCACTCCCTCCTGCATCCCACTATGAGCGATGAAATCCTGGAAAGGGAATGCCTGGTCGCCCTGAAATACGATACGGCCTCGGTCTGCATCAAACCCTGTGCCGTTTCCCTGGCGAAGAGGATTTTGAAAGGCAGCGATGTCAAGGTGGGAACAGTTGCAGGCTTTCCCCACGGTAACAGTAGGCCGGATATCAAGGCTGCCGAAGCGAAACAGGCCTGCCGGGACGGGGCCGTTGAAATTGACATGGTCATCAATATAGGTAAAGCCATCGGTGGCGCCTGGGAGTATGTAAAGGATGAGATCGCCCTGATTAACGCCCGGGTTCAGGATGGCGGAGCGATCCTGAAGGTCATTTTCGAGAATGACTATCTGGAAGACGAGACTATAAGAGAGCTCTGCAGGATCTGCTCAGACCTGAATGTCGCCTATGTAAAGACCAGTACGGGCTATGGATTTGTAAAGCAGGAAAACGGGATGTACAGCTACAGTGGAGCGACGGTCCCTCATTTGAAGCTTATGAGAGCCTCCTGTGCCGGACATGTCAAAGTCAAGGCCGCGGGAGGCGTCAGGACCCTGGAGGACCTCCTTTTGGTACGCTCTCTGGGTGTCAGCCGCGTCGGTGCCACAGCCACGGCCGCCATACTGGACGAGGCGGCCGGACGCCTGGAGCGGGGTGAAGATCTGGATAGGCTGAGGAAGGTTTGAGCCCTGACCGCAAAGGATCAAACAGCCGAACCCAACAGCTGTATCTATAACAGACCCCGGTAGAGAAAAAGATCCGGTTTTCCTGCGGGGACTTCGGTCTAGGGAGCGCAGGGATCTGCAGCGGGGATATTCAATGGGCTCTTACAGCGGATCTCCGAGCAGACCCCACCGCAGTTTTCAATCATCAGTTTTCCACCCAGCTGCCTGCTGAGCATCCGTACCAGCTTGAGACCGAAGCCGGAGCTGCTCTCCAGATTAAAGTCTCCCGGGAGCCCCACACCGTCATCACTGACACAGAGCACAATCTCCTCACCGTGCCGGACCAGTGTCACCCGGATAGTGCCCACCGGATCGTCACCCGGTTTTTTACCGAACGCATACTTCATGGAGTTGGTGATCAGCTCATTGACGATCAGTCCCAGAGGGAAGATCTCCCTGGTATCCATCTGCATATCCTCTATATCCAGATAGATAGCTATTCCGGGGCGATCCGGGAAGATCCGTATGATACTGTCAACAAGATCTTCCAGGTAGGATTTAACGGCGATATGCTTGTACTTCTCTGTAAAGAGAAGCTTCTCATAAAGCACCCTCATTCCCTCAAGCCGTCCGATAGCCTTCTGAATAATGTCGGGACCGTCATCCATACCCTGCTGAAGCTTCAGCAGACTGCTGACGGAATTCATGTTGTTCTTGATCCGGTGATGAACTTCCCGCAGAAGGATCTCTTTCTCATGGAGCTGCTGACGGATGGCCTTCTCATTCCTCTTTCTTTCCGTAATATCCTGCTGTGTACCGAAGATCCAGAGGGCGTCGCCCTCCTTCGTCCATTCGGTGACCTTGCCCTTATCCAGTATCCAGACCCAGGAACCGTTTTTATGCTTCATTCTGACTTCACAGGAGTAGGACTCACACCTCCCTTCCAGATGCTCCTTGATACGGCGGTTGCTTTCAGGAATATCCTCAACATGGGTCAGGCTGATCCAGGTCTCATTGGTTACGGGAGCCAGCTCTTCCACCGTATAGCCCAGCATGGCGGCCCACTGATCGTTGATAAGGACTTCGTCCGTAGAAAGATTCCATTCCCAGGTTCCCAGTTTGGTTCCCGCAATAATCCCCGACAGCCTCTCCTTCTGCCTGAGGATCTCCTCCTCCGCCTGTTTCAGGCGGCTCTGGTCAAACATATAACCGTGGATCTCACAAACCCGTCCGTCACCATCCCGTTGGAACCTGGTAAAATCAAGAATCCAGAGATAGGAACCGTCCTTATGCCTGATCCTGTAGGACTGATCAAACTGGTTTTCTCCCATGGCAGAATTGAAATCGACCTCTTTTCTGATCCTTTCCCTGTCCTGGGGATGGATAAGATCCGCATACTTCACTCCCGGGGACATCAACTCCTCGGAGCTGTATCCCAGAGTCTCCTTTATATTCCGGGACACATAGAGGATCGGCCATCCTTCCTCAGGCTGCCAGATAAAGGACGATACGGGTCCCTCTGAAAAAAGATCTCTCTCCTTTTTAAGTTCAGACTGGAGCCTGATCTGATCGGGAAGTTCATAGAAGTAAGCGATGAGATGGAGCCGGCCCTCCAGCATACATGTACCCGAACTGGTATCGCAGTAGAAAAGCTCCCCGTTTTTTCTCAGGCAGGGAATTTTCCTGACGATTCCCTGCTCATGATTATTTTCTCCCTGTATCGGAAAGTCATTGGGGAAAAATCCCGGTTCATGAAGATCGGGGATAGACATCTCCATAAGCTCATCATGGGAATAGGCGAACATACTGAGGGCCTTTGTGTTGGCGAAGCGGAACCTGCCGGTAGCGGCCTCTGCAATCAGGATTCCCTCTCGTGCATTATCAAAGATCGCATGGTAGCGCTCAAGACTCTCCTCCAGGTATACCCGGTCTCTTTTTGAATCTGTGACATCCGTATTGATCCCTGTTATCCTCACGGGCTGTCCCTGTTCATCCCAGACGGCCTGTCCCTTTCCGAGGACCCAGCGGTAGGACCCCTCCTTCGTTTTCATTCTGAAAATGGACTCATAGACAGCGCTTTTTCCATCCAGATAGTCCTGTAGAACGTCTATAGCCTGTTCCTTGTCCTCAGAATGGAGCAGGCCGTACCAGGCTTCCCCCGTCGGAGGCAGTTCATCCGGACAGTACCCCAGCATCGAGGCGTAACGATCGGAAAAGTAGGCCTCATCGGTTAAAAGATTCCAGTCCCAGAGCCCGTCCCGGCTGCCCTCCATCGCCCGGCGAAAGCGCATCTCACTCTCTACAAGAGCTTTATCCTTTTCTTTTTCTCTCTGACGGGATTCAAAAAGCCGGAAAGCCATTTTTATGGAAGCATCCAGAACAGTAATCCCCGAATCTTTGACCACATAACCGTAGGAGGTGATCTTTTCGGTCCTGGCAACAATCTCCGGTTCCGTATGGGAGGAGAGAAAAACCACGGGGATATCCCGCTTCTCCAGTATCAGGCGGGCCGCTTCGGTTCCATCCATCATTCCCTCACCCAGGTTGATATCCATAAGGATCAGATCAAAAGCATTCTCTTTGGACAGAGTGCAATCCACCGCCTCCTGCCCGCTGAGAACATGAGTGACATTGTATCCGTAATCCTTAAGCCAACGCTGCTCGGCAAAGGCGATGACGACATCGTCTTCCACCAGAAGAAGGCTGCGCTTGTCTGTATCTGACATATGAACAATTATGGATGATTATATCTAAATATCAAGTCTGAGAATCTTCAGTCCTCCCCGGAGGAACACGGGCATGCCACGGCCTGAGAGATTCCCATCAATGTTCAGTTCCAGAAGAAATCGCTGTCCCCGAAACGTCTGTACTGCCCCGCCTCCTCCAGATCTTCCCGGCAGAGTTCCTCCCGGTCTGCCAGATCGGCGATGGTTCTGGCCAGCTTGAGTACCGAGTGACAGGCCCGGGATGAAAATCCGATCTTTCCGATCATCCGCGTAAAGTAGCCTTCCAGCTCCGGACTGAGACGGCAGAACTCTCCTATCGCCCCTGCGGGGAGAGAGCGGTTCCGGCTGTAGGGAAAATCCCGATAGCGCGCTCTCTGCCGCCGGGCGGCCGCATCAATCCTCTGCCTCAGGTCAGCGCTGGATTCCGGGCAGTCCTTAAGCAGGATCCCGGGCTCCACGGGTTCGACGGGAATACGAATATCGATACGGTCCATCAGGGCGCCGCCTATTTTTTTCCAGTATCTCTGAATCTCCTGGGGGGTACAGATGCACCTGGCATTCGGCCGTCCCAGGTTTCCGCAGGGGCAGGGATTAGCCGCCAGAAGAAGTTGAAAGTCCGAGGGGTACCAGTAGGATCTGCCTGCCCGGACGATGGTGACCCGTCCGGTTTCCAGGGGTTCCCTGAGACTCTGAAGGATGCGCCCCTGAAACTCGGGGGTCTCGTCGAGAAAGAGGACACCTCCGTGGGCAAGCGAGATTTCTCCCGGGCTGATATTCACTCCGCCGCCGATCAGCCCCTCCAGGGTGGCCGAATGATGGGGAGTCCTGAAGGGAGGACGGGTGATCATCCCGCAGCCCCTTCCCAGCTTTCCGGCCTGCGACCAGATACGGGACACCTCGTGGCTGAGCTGTGTCGTAAGTGGCGGAAGGAGCCCCTCCATCATGGTTGAGGCCAATGTTTTCCCCGAACCGGGAGGGCCGAAGAGCAGCATATGATGCCCCCCCGCTGCCCCCACCATCATGGCCCGCTTTAAATAGGCCTGTCCCTTCAGCTGTTTTATATCAGGGACTGCCGGTTCATTCTCAAGCTGCCTCAGCTCTACAGTCGCCTCAGGCCGGGAAATGATCTCGTCCTGCCCCAGAATATCCGGGATCTCACTCAAATGAGCGACGCCCCTGACATCAGCGGCCCCGGCGGCCCTGGCCTCCCCGCAATTCTCCTCAGGAACGAGAAAATGACGGATTCCTCCGTTCAGGGCCGCCGAAACGGCGCCCAGGGTCCCTCTGACAGGCCTGACTCTGCCGGAAAGCTCCAGCTCTCCCAGAACAAGCCAGGGCTCCCTTCTTCCGGAAGCCTCAATCTGTCCCGAAAACCTCAGCACCGCCAGGGCCAGAGAGAGATCGAAGGAAGCCCCCTCCTTACGAATATCGGCGGGAGCCATATTGATCAGAATATGTCCTGTGGGAAACTGATAACCCGACTGCTGGATAGCAACACGGATCCTTTCGCGGGCCTCCCTTACCGCCACGTCGGGAAGCCCGACGATATCTACGGTTGGAATTCCCCTGCGGATGAAGACCTCTACCCGGATAAGATAGCCTTCAAAACCGGCGGCGACAAAGCTGTAAACCTTCATAGATCCTCCTGAACTCTATACGCACAGAAGAGGCATGAAGCTTCAAAGGAGATGGGGGATTTACTCGAATTTCACTCTTTCAGACTCCACAAGAGAATCGCAGAGTTCATTGTATTTATCTCCGGAATGGCCCTTCACCCAGTGCCAATCCAGCTCAAACTGATCACAGAGCTCCTTCATCTCAATCCAGAGTTCCTTGTTCTTGACGGGTTTCTTGGCTGCCGTCTTCCATCCGTTGCGGATCCAGCCGTGAATCCACTGGGTCAGCCCGTTTTTTACATACTGGGAGTCGGTGTACAGATCCGCCTTCAGAGGCAGCCCCATCTGTTTGATAATCTTAAGTGCCGTGATGACGGCGGTCATTTCCATGCGGTTATTGGTGGTTGCCGCCTCGCCGCCGGAGTAGTGATGCTCTTCTCCGCCCGCCAGGATGACACAGGCCCATCCGCCCGGTCCGGGGTTTCCGGTACAGCCCCCGTCGGTATAAATCGTTACTTTCTCACTCATGGAGAGTAGAATACATATTTTTAGGTACATGGGATAGGGAAAAGAGTGATTTTCTGCTAGCATAGCGGCATCTTGAAATCAACAGATGGTGGAAAAGAAACAGTGAGGGTGAGACTATGACCGTAAAACAATTGCTTGAAGAGTACAGCCTGGAAATTGACGATGTGAGATGGTATCTCTCCGAAGTTCTGACAGAACGCCTCCTCTCCATGCAGAACACGCCTCAGGAGATCACAAAGATGATCTGGTCTGGCGAACTGAGCGACGAGCTCTACGATATGGAGGAGAGCTATCTCCGCACCCTTCAGGATCAGCTGAACGAAAAGACCCTGGATGAGAATCATCTGAGGGATACCCTGTCGGAGATGGAGATGATCCGGCGCCGCCGTCACGGCTTTTAAGCTTCCCTCTCACCTCCGTCAGGTCTTTTCACTTCATACATTCCGCCTCATATTGATGCCGGTCAATGACCTCGCAACGGTTCAGGGGGACTGTGATATTACAATTTATGCCATAAACCGGGCCCAGTAGCAGGAAAACAGCAGAACCAGAATCAGGGCCGGCAGCATGTTGATGATGCGCATGCTCTTGATACCGGCCACCTTGAGGCCCGCCGCGAAGGTGATAATTCCGCCTACGCCCCTGAAATCATTCATCATAATTGTACTCAGCAGAGGTACCACAAATCCCGCACTGAAAAACAGTGCCGCCCCTATCAAACACTGCGGAATCGCTGCCAGAGCGACGAGAGAACCGGCGGATGCCCCGAAAATAATGGCCGTAAAGAAATCCAGAATCGACTTGGTAATCAGAACCGAGCTGTCACCTGTGAAGCCCTCGTTCAGGGCACCGAAAATCCCCATTCCGCTGAAACAGAAAAGAACAATGACAACAATCAAAGTCTCGGTTCTCTCAGAATCATGATCATTCGCCTTTGTCCGTTTTACAAGCCTGTCGATCCGGATCTTCAGCTTCTGTTCCATCCCGGCAAGCTCTCCCATTATGGTTCCCACGATCAGGGCCAGGGCCACCGGCGTCAGGCTTTCAACCTTGATGATCAGATTGATACCGATCGCTATGGCAACCAGACCGAAAGCAGAGGGCAGATGCTCGGTAATATCCCTGGAGATTTTTTTTCCAAGAACCGCTCCGAAAATACCGCCGAGAAATACGACAAAACTGTTAACCAATACACCTACGGGCATTATTTTTTTCCTTCCTGTTATTAACTATCATGTTATGGGCATCAGGGCATCCTGATGGAAGCCGAGCCGACCGCATCGACAGGAGCGGTCGCTCCACCGACGGTGCCGACTCTCAGAACAAACTGTACAGGTTTTTCCACACCAGTTTCAATCACCAGCCTCTCTTTCCAGGGTGACTCTTCCAGGATCTGAGAAACCGTATGCAGTTCAATCCCGGCTTCCTTACAATCCCAGTAGAGTCTTTGAAACTGCCCCCCGCATTCCAGGAGGGAATGTACCGAACTGTCCTGACTCGTTATCAGAATAAGGCCTGCACAGTTTTTCATGAGCGTTGCGGCTTTCATCACCGTTCCGTTCCTGAATATCTTTGACATAACAGAATCCCTATCGGCCTTTCTGTACCAGCGTCCGGACATAAACCAGGGCAGGTTCAGCATCTGCGGAGTCATTCCCACTCCTTGATCCTCATCAGCCTGACTGAAGCAGATATAGTCGGCCAGTTCGCTCTGCTTCTTATCGTTCCAGACCTGTTGTCTGTTGGCCTTGACTGTTCCTTCCCTGATGTAGTCGAAGACGGGCTCATTCCGGTCAACCAGGATCACATTCTCATCCCCTTCCAGAAGCTCCGTAAGGATTTCAGTCTTGCCCATAGACTTTCTGTACTTCATCTTGACCATGGATGCGCTTCTCATCAATGTGATTCTTTTTCTATCGACGGTCCCTGATTCATCGTAGAATCTGATCCGGGCTATATTCTCATCATCAGCATCATCTGCCATGATCTCAACATCTCCCTGGAATCCGAAAGACTCGGCCGCTATTTTCAGGTTCTCCAGATAGGCCCCCAGAGAAAGGAGAAACTCCCTTTTATCGGGATCCACCTGCCTGAGCCATCTTTCGGGAACAGCGTTTACCAGATAAACACCCTCCTCTTCTTTCTGAATACTCCAGGGCTGGCTGTTGTGACTGCTTGCAGCACTTTGTGCCAGTATCAGAATCTGTTCCTCCCCCGCATATTTCCCATCTTCCAGAAATGAATTTTCCGTCTCCCTGTCGCCGCCGGAAGCACAGCTGGAAAATATAACAAGACCTGTGATCATCAACGATACCGCAACAAATACAAAATCCTTAAACATAAGAGCTTTCTCCTTCTACCATTGGTATTTATAAGACAGGGTGATTCTCTCAAAAGAGAAACTCCCATCATCCGTACAGTTTCTGTTCATAAAAAAATCTTCGTCCTCGGTGTCCACCGTGTATTCCAGTCCGTTTTTCCACTGCAGAAGCCGAGTCAGACAATGACGTTCGCCGATCTGCCAGTTCACAAGAGGGCCTAAATGGATTTCCACAAAATCAGAGCCCCATCCTCCGCTGTCAATGGTGCTGAGACTCCTGACCCGGCCCAGATAGTTTTCCGCTTCCATCATCAGACCCGCAAAATCCTAAGCCGCATGCGGAATGAAATAGCCGAGGATCGTTCTGGTGTTTTCCGCAAAACCGTTGATGTTCCTGCCGTCATCCGCCTGATAACGCCAGCTCTCGTCCTTTCCCGCTCTGCTGTAATACTGATAGCGGAAGCGGAAAGACGTCTTAAAAACACCATGGGCATATTCGTTCTTATCTGGAACTAGCTCAGCCAGATCAAACTGCAAAGCGGTTCCCAGTCAGGACCATGATCAAAAGCGTCTTCAAGCTTCCCTCCTCCATGGAATATAAGGTCTCAATGTAACCGTTCGGTAACATTGGGTGAAAAAAAATTAAAGAATCCTGTTCAGGATAAGAGCGACCATTCGGTTCAAACGCTCCCAGCCCTCATCGGACCGTATGTCAATACCGTTAAAAAACTCAGCCCTGTCTTCCATAAGCGAAAGGTATGAAATTCCGGCTGTCAGAAGAGCAAAAAGGGCTTTGATATCACCTTCTTTTGAAACATGCTGTTCAAAAAATTCTGTCAGCTCAAGACCGTTCTGTTCCATCTTCTCCATGACAAGTCTGCCCGTCTTTGTATCCTCAGCCAGCAGCCATCGGAGCATCTCCCGTCTGGTAATATCCTGCCGGAGGCTTCGTGTGTAACCTTTTAAAACGGATTCGACCATCTCAGGAGGGGACTGATTCAGATTGACCTTCAGTATCTGCTCATTCCAGTAGGATGTACTTTCCGTCCATCGACGGATCAAACCGTCAAAATCACCGAAATATCTATAGATGAGGACCTTGGAGACTCCTGCTTCCTTAGCGATAGCATTGATGCCCAGAGCGGTGAATCCCTCCCTCTTTATTATCCGGTCGACCGCAGAGATGATATCTTCTTCTGTTTGTGTCCTATCCTTCATAAGGGCAATGTTACCAGTTGGTTACATTATTGTCAAGCCTGCTGTTTTTACTATTAAGATTGATACTCTGCAGGAGGATCCTAGAGATTCAACAATATTTTCTTCAGGAATTGGATATCATCACTACCGACGCGTGTCATGATTTCCTCTTCCATTTCAAGCTTCAGATTTTCAGAAAGTTCTATATAGCGATGCCCGGCGGAGGTCAGAAACATATACTTATCCCTTCTGTTTTCCCCCCTCTGCCGAAACTCCAGATAACCCTTATCTCTCAGTTTTGATGCCGTCTTTTGAACAGCCTGTCTTGAAATGCCCATTTGCCGGGCCGCCTCGGCCAGGCTCAAAGCCCTGAGGGCGACTCTGGCCATTAAATGAGATTCACTCTGTGCTATCGCCTCATTACCAGAATCCACCCAGCGATCACCGACTCTCTGTCTCAGCCTCTGATGAGTCTCACTGACAAGATCGATAATATTTATTTGTAATTTGACTCCGTCCATATCTCATTATATGAAATTAAGGCAAACAATCCACATCCTTTGTCAACTATGGTTGACATTATGACAAATCACAACTACCATGGCTGAAAAATATTTATGAGGTTTCAATGGGAGATTCTAAATTCCAACGCTTTATTTTTACATTCACCATATGTTTTCTTATGGTACTCTTTATGTCCGTCTACAATCTTTTTCTGGCCATCGGTCCTTCAAAACAGTTCTTTACTATACTGATCAAAGATTTCTGGCTTGGATTTGTCATAGCCCTGATTCTGGATATCTTTGTGATGACACATACCTTTAAGTCATTGGCCTTCCGGATTATAGAGAAAAAAGGGATCGATCACACCATAGCTAAAGTCCTGATAATCAGCAGCTGTATGGTGACGGGGATGGTCCTCTGTATGTCTTTCTACGGCGCCGTAAAGGCTGCCGGTTTCTCTTCAACGGCTTTACGTTTATATCCCGGAATCATAGTGATGAATTTTATAGTGGCATGGCCGTTAAACATCCTGATAGTGAACCCTCTTTCAAGGCTGATTCACAGCAGAGTATTCACACCCGTTTCAGGATGAATCGTACAGACTGAATTATTTTGACGAAAAAAAAATCCCGGTAACACGAGTTCGGTTACCGGGAGAATCCTCGGGGGCTGGCAGTCAATGCTTTCCTTTCAGTCAGATCTGATAATGAAGGAAGCGGAGAATTACAGCTCCGGCATCATGGCCATGATATCCGCTTCAATGGCTTTGATCTTGGCGGAAACCTGAGTCCTGGCATCTGACAGAGCCTGTCCCTTTTCGCCGCAGATAGAAGCATAGAACTTGATCTTGGGCTCGGTACCGGAGGGTCTGGCAGTAATCAGGGAGCCGTCTTCCAGCACGAACTGAAGCACATTGGACGAGGGCAGATCTATATCCGTATCCATTTCACCGGTGAGCAGGTTTCTAGTGGTACCATCCTTATAGTCTTTGAGAGCGATAAGCCGGATGCCCCCAAGGGATGGGGGAGTATCGCTGCGCAGTCTGGCCATAAGATCGGCCATAATCTGCTGTCCCGACTGACCTTTGAAGTACTGGGAGATCAGAATCTCTTCGTAGTAGCCGAATCTCTTGTAGATATCATTCAGATGATCCAGGACGGTTCGTCCCTGAGCCACATTCCACAGGGCCATCTCGGCGGCCATGGTGGCGGCGGAGACGGCATCCTTGTCACGGACGTCCTGCTCTACCAGAAATCCGTAGCTCTCCTCTCCCCCGAAAATATAGGTATGGGAACCGGTCTCTTCGAACTCCCTCATCTTCTCGCCGATAAACTTAAATCCAGTAAGGACCTTGAAGGTCTCGGCTCCGTAGGACTTGGCGATCTCGATCTGCAGATCCGTAGTCACGATAGTGTTTACGAAGGCCGCATTGGCAGGCAGAGTCCCCAGTTCCCTGCGG
This sequence comes from Oceanispirochaeta sp., assembly GCA_963556075.3. Taxonomy (GTDB): domain Bacteria; phylum Spirochaetota; class Spirochaetia; order DSM-2461; family DSM-2461; genus Oceanispirochaeta. The sequence goes on from CAUVYB020000002.1 coordinate 4,363,368, forward strand.
GAACAGAAAATATAGTCGGTCAGAAGACATCCCAGCTGATTTCCCGTTATCAGAGTGTAGCCGCCCTTTCCATCGGGAACAGCAATCCCCAGGCGGTCCGCATCAGGGTCGGTCCCCATAACCAGATCCGCCTTCTCGCGGGCGGCATAATCCAGGGCCATTTGCATGGCGGGAGTGATCTCCGGATTGGGGAAGGCGACGGTGGGAAAGTCCCCGTCGGGCTCTCTCTGCTCCTTGACCGTAACCACTTCTATACCCATGCGGGACAGAGCGTTTTCCACAGGTACGGTTCCGCACCCGTGGAGGGGCGTATATACGACCTTCAGGTCTCTGCCCTTCTCCTTCACCAGTTCGGGACGGAGAGACTGGGCGATAACCATATCCAGATAGGGTTCGTCCACCTTTTTATCCACCAGATTGAGCAGGCCTCTGTCCAGAGCGTCCTTTTTTTCAGCAACCTTGATATCGTCGCTTACGGCACGCACCTCTCCGATAATACCACTGTCATGGGGGGCGGTGATCTGTCCTCCGTCTTCCCAGTAAACCTTGTATCCGTTGTACTCGGCGGGATTGTGGCTGGCTGTCACCATAACACCGGCGCAGCAGTTCAGCATACGGACGGCGTAGGAGAGTTCCGGAGTGGGTCTGAGAGACGTAAACAGATGGGCCTCAATACCGTTTCCGGCGAATACAAGAGCCGCCTGTTCGGCAAAGAGGTCAGAAAAGTTCCGAGAGTCGAAGGCCACGACCACACGTTTTTTACCCTCGGGGGCATTTTTGAGAACATAGTTGGCCAGTCCCTGAGTCGCCTTGCGGACCGTATAGGGATTCATGCGGTTCATCCCGCCGCCGATAACGCCTCTGAGTCCTCCCGTTCCGAAGGAGAGGTCTGTGTAGAAGCGGTCGTTCAGCTCCTCCCAGTCTTCTTTCTCAAGCAGGGTTTCAACCTGTTCTTTGAAGTAAGGATCCTTCTCCTTCTCCAGATACTCTTTTGACTTGGCAATCAGTTCTTCCCTTTCCATGTTCATCCTCGTTAAGGTTTTTTAAAAAATTTGATGCTTAGATTATATATTCTACAGGAAAATACCTGTGATTTCATCCGGACTCTTGATAAAAGCAAGTTTATCAAAATCTTCCAGTTCCTCACGGCTTCTGTATCCCCAGAGAACCGCAAGGGCATCCATGCCTCCGGCGGCGGCAGTCTGCATATCCACCTCGGAATCGCCGACATAGAGAATACGGGAGGCCCCATATCCGCTTTCAGCGATAACCTGAAGTACGGCGTCCCTGTCCGGTTTCAGCCCAAGACCTTCCCTGGCTCCGAATACGCCTTCAAAACAGCCCTTGGGAAAGAGTTCCGCCACCACCTTCTCCGCAATCTTCTGATTCTTGTTGGTATAGACAAACAGGGCGATTCCCGCATCCTTAAGCTTTTTCAGCATCCCGGAGATTCCAGGATAGATCAGAGTTCTGACGCCGGGTTCCTCATTGTAATAGAGCACCAGCTTATCCATAGCGCTTTCCAGTTCCTCCGCCTTCAGATCAGGCATGGTCAGTGCAAGGGTTTTCTTCAGCCCCCAACCGACACGGTTTCTGTATTGCTCAAGATCATGAGGCGCTCTGCCGTAGTCGGCCAGCACCCTGTTCGTCGCATGGGCGATATCGGGCATGGAATCTACAATAGTACCGTCCATATCAAAGAAAACGGCCTTATATGTACAGCGTTTCATGCTGGTCAGCATAGCCAAAGGCCCTGTCAATTGCAACACGTGTACATAGGCTTTTTCATTCCTGCTGAAACAGATATCATAGCCCCATGGCTAATGTCCTTTTTATTGAACCCTTCTACGGAGGCTCCCATAAATATTTTGCCGACGGCATAAAGAGATATTCGGAGCATAAGATCACGCTGCTGACCCTGCCCGGACGTTTCTGGAAGTGGCGGATGGAGGGAGGGGCCATGGAACTGGCCCGTCTGGCGGAAGGCCTCTCAAGGCCTGATCTTATCGTGCTGGGCAATCTGATAGATCTGAGCCTGTGGAAAAATCTTTGCCCCTGGCCGGGATGTCCTCATATCCTCTATGTTCATGAAAACCAATTGGACTATCCCCTGTCTCCCGGTGAAAAGAGGGACTTTCACTATGTATGGAAGGACTACTGCAACTTCCGCCTGGCCGACCGCATTATCTTCAATTCCGCCTATAACAGGGACAGTTTCACCAGGGCCTTTCCATCCTTCGCCTCACGGCTTCCCGACTGCCGACCCTCCCTGGATGAGTTGAGCATGGATTCCAAAGCCACAGTCATTCCTCCCGGCTGCACCCTGATCCCCGGTGAAGCCGCCCTTCGGGAAAGGGTTGAAAAGTCGGGAGAAGCTCCGGTACTCCTCTGGAATCACAGATGGGAACATGACAAAAACCCGGAGCCCTTTTTCAATCTGCTCAAATCACTGAAAGACAGGCATTTTCCCTTCCGTCTGATCCTTCTGGGGGAATCCTACAAAGATGCACCGGCCTGTTTTTCCGAGGCCGAAGGTCTGTTCAAAGAGGAACTGATCCACTACGGCTACGCCCCCTCCCGCAGTGAGTACGAAAGCCTTCTCAGTCGATCGGATATCGTTTTCAGCACATCCTTGCAGGAGAACTTCGGAATTGCCGTGGTCGAGGCCATGAGTGCCGGAGCCCTTCCCCTTCTTCCAGAACGTCTGGCTTATCCGGAAGTGCTCCCTCCCTTCCTGCACGAACTCTGCCTCTATCAGCGTGACGGGGAGATGGAGGAGAAGCTCAAGGGGATATTAGGCCGCAGCGATCTGAAGGAGCTGCGCGGAAAGATGAGAAACGCCGTAAAACCTTACGGCTGGGAGAGTATGATCAGAAGATTCGATGAATATTTAAACGGAATTCACTCAGGATCAGAGAACTTGAAAAACTCCCGGGGAGTCTCATAGAGAAAGCCTTTATCATCCAGTATCAGAAGATCATGATCCCCTTTGATCTGCAGCACGGGATAAACCCGACCTGCGGATACATGATCCATGGCCTCCAGAAAAGGATCGCTCATCCCGGGGAACGAAGGGCTCTTTTCCCTGACAGCGCAGTTCTCCTCAAAATCATCGCGAAGCTGTACATAGAACAGAGGCTGAAACTTATCCATACTTCCAGTATCGACAGATTCAGAGCCGGGAACAATTGAAATCGACAAAGCGGGAACGTTTCTTCTTCACCCTCATCGGGCGCGCTTTTAAACAGCCGTGCAGGTCCCACATGTTATACCCTGATCGGGAAGGCTCCTCGCTACGCTCTGGCGCGACCCCATCCTCGGTGCTTTCCTATACCTGTCCGCTATTCGGGTCCCGGGCCCTGGAGTGAGACGCTATACAGTCGTGCTCGCTCCTCGACCCTCAGGCCTGCGGTGCGACACTATACATAGTCTTCCAGATCTTTGATGATCTTGAAATTTCTCATCTTGGCAATGGCCATTTCCTGAATCTGTCGCACTCGCTCCCGGGTAATCCCCAGAACCTTACCGGTTTCCTCCAGGGTCAGGGGGTTCTTGCCGTTCAGACCGAAGCGGAGCTGAATAATCTTCATCTCCCTTTCGCTGAGCTGCTCCAGAACATCGTTGATCGTATCCTGAAGGGAAAGATTGAATACCGCGTCTACGGGCTCCTGGTTATGATCATCCTTAATCAGATCGCTTAAACGGGTCATATGATCCTGATCCACCGTGGTATCCAGGCTGGCAGTCTCCTGGGAAAGGGTCATAATCTCCTTGATTTTTTCCACCGGCAGGTTCATATACTCGGCCATCTCCTCAGGCAGAGGATCTCGCCCCAGATCCTGAGTGAGCTGCTTGGACACGAGATAGCTCTTTTTGATGGTATTCAGCATATGGATGGGAATGCGAATGATACGGGATTTATCGGCCAGAGACTTGATGATGGCCTGTCGGATCCACCAGGTTCCATAGGTGGAAAAACGGCATCCCTTGGTATAGTCAAAACGGTCAACAGCCTCGATCAGCCCGATATTCCCCTCATCGATAAGATCAAGAAGGGACATACCACGATGCTGATACTTCTTGGCAATGGAGACGACCAGACGCAGATTGGACTGAATCATACGGTTCTTGAGAAGTTTTCTCCCCTCTTCAGTCGCCATTTTCTGTTCCTGATAACTTTCTTCGGAGAGCTCGCCCTCTTCAAAGCTCTTCTTAAGGGCTTCCAGATCCAGATCGGCCTGTTCCATATTGATACCGATCTCCTGCTCCTCTCCGATGGTAAGGAGTTTATACCTTGAAATCTGCTTCAGATAGAGAGCCAGAGGATCGGTCTCGTTGTGAATACTGTCCCGTACATCCTCGTCGTATTTTCTCATAACACCCCGTTTTGAAATATATTATCCCCGCGGTGCCGATACCACACTGACGGGAATGCCGTCTTTAAAGACGGAAAAGTACATATTTACAGTCCTGCTTGCCAGTCCCGAATGCCCCAGGCGCCCTATTCTGGATCCGGCCTGGACATATTCACCCACATTGACAAAAACATCCTCATTACCGCCATAGAGGTAGATGTATCCCTCCACATCGATCAGAATGACCTGACCGAATCCTCTGTAGGGACCGGTCCATACAACACTGCCCGAAGCAATGGACTTCACCAGGGAAGCTTCATCCGCCTCTATCATAATGCCTCTGAGCTTGCCAGTCAGAGTCTTTTTGGAACCTTCCACGGGCCAGATGTTCTGATCCGAATAATTCACCGTCCTGCCGGATGGAAGGTCGGCAGGTTTTTCCGGGTTAGCCTGTGAGGCTGCAATCGTCCCGTTCCCTTCTGAGGCTATATCCGCCGAAGAAACGATCAGACTCTCTCCGGGTCTCAATATCCTGTTCCCACTGAAATCGTTGAGCCTCATCAGCTCCTGCACGCTCAGTCCATGATTTCTGGCGATCCTGTAAAAGGTGTCGCCTTTTTTTACAATATACCGACTGACAGGAGAATTGTCAGGCTCTTTTTCCGAATTTGTCCCGGGAATGACCAGATGGCTTCCCACTGAAAGATTTTCAGGACTGTCTATGCCGTTTGCCGACATGATGGAAGCCACCGAAACCCCGTATTTCCTGGACAGACTATAGAGGGTGTCCCCCTGCTGCAGGGTATGATTAAGGGGCTGTGTCGTCGCCCCGGAGAGTATCAGCGTCAGTAACGCAGTCACAAGAAAGGGAAATCTTGAATTGTACATACTTTGAAGTTCGGCGAATCCGGAAGGGAACTGAATATGCACTTATCCCTTTTTTAGAAAAATCCCCGCGGCAGGCGGGAAGCTCACGTTCAATCGAAGCCCATGCAGGAAGCGATAAGAGGCCTGGAAGCGGACCAGGCTGGTCCTGCGGGCTCTGAGACAATCAGGACAGTCGGTTCGGGTGAAAGATCTCCGTATCGCTCTACTATCCATCGGCGAATCTGTGCCATCAAGAATATCTATTCAAACAAAATCAAAGGATAATCTCATTGGGATAGCCGCTGTTGCATGCCCTTTTTATCTTCTCCCGGAAAGCCTTCTTTTCCTCATCACCCATATTCAGATCACGGGCATTCTGGGGACAGTCCTTCACACAGCGCATACAGGCTATGCAGAGTTCCCCATCCGTTTCCCTGCAGTTCTTTTTATCAATAGCCCCGGCGGGACACCATTGGGCGCAGAACCCGCATTCGATGCAGTTTTCATCTCCTACCGGATAAAACGGGACGCGTCCGGACTCTTTATACGGCCTGTTCCCCTTTACGGACGGGGGAGAGATATTTTTTGATTCCAGCTTCTGCTTGAGCTGTCTACCCACTTCAATGGCCTGCTGCAAATCGTTATGATCGGGTCTGCCTTCGGCAACTTCAGAATGAAAACTGTGCTCTCCGGTAAAGGCGGCGGAACCGACAACCAGGAATCCCTGCTCTTCGCAGAGATCATTGAGTTCCAGCAGAGCATCATCATACTCCCTGTTCCCGTAAACCACGACGGTCATGATGGGGGTTCCCGACGCCTTTATACTCCTCATACGCTCTGCAGCGAGTGCCGGTATTCGACCGCTGTATACGGGCATGGCGACAACAGCGGTATCTCCGGCGCCAAGAACCAGCGACTGTTTCTCACGCAGACAGAGATCAAGTTCCCGCTTTTCGCGTCCGAAGCCCTCGGCAACCGCACGTACAATTTTCTTTCCCCCATGAGTGGGGCTGAAGTGAATAATAGTCATAGTCTGAAGAGTATCATAATTCTCAGGAATTGTATGAAGATTATATAAAGATCCAGTTTTTATTATTGATTTTTCTCCATATCAATCTATTAATTGATCATATGAAGCGAATACAGATTAAGATGCTTGTTTACATCCTGCTGCCCACAGCAGTCCTTTTTACACTCTCCTTTCTCCTCATCGGCAAACTGTCTACAGATGCCATGGTTGAATACGCTATGAACAGCGGCAGTTCTCTGGTGGAGGACGGAAGCCGCTGTATCTCTCAGCGCCTGGAAGTGTCTCTGAAACTTCTGGAGAACACGGTCGATACGGTTGAAGCCCTGCATAGTGAAGATGAAAGAAACAGAACCCTGCTGCCCGATCTCTTTGACTTATACCTGAACTCTTACCCTGAAATATTTTCATTATGGGTATACTTTCAGCCCGATGCCTGGGACGGCAGAGACTCCCTTTACGCCAATACGGAGGACTATGATGAAAGCGGAAATTATGCCGTTTGGGCCTATCGGGAGGCTGGAAGTGATGAAGTCACGGTCAGTACCGAAGCATGGGGTTTTGAGGAGTACGAAGAGGACTATTATGAAATCCCTTTCAGGACATCGAAACTTTTTATAAGCGAACCCTATGAAGAGGAGATAAGAGACGGTTACAGTGTTCAGATGATTTCTCTGAGCCAGGCTGTAAAAGATTCGGCGGGACGAAATATTGCCGTGGCGGGCATCGATATATCCCTGGAGTTTTTGCAGCACATGATCCTCGAGGCAGATGCCCGGAGCGGTGGTCAGAGCACAATCGCCTATCTGGACGGTCTGGTAATAGCAGACAGCAATACAGAGTATGTTTCAATGCAGTTAAAGGACCACTTCCCCCCCGAAACTCTCCAATCCCTGAGCGGCCTGGATGATTCTGATGAGATTCACTCCCTTGAAATTCCATCGGAGAAGGGATCTGGTTTCGATATTCAGATGATAAAATCCATCGAGATTCACAAGGAACTGCCCCGCTGGATATACATGATATCCATCCCCGACAACATCCTGATGGCCACTCCGAATTCTATCCTCCGCTGGATTATCCTTATGGATGTCTTTTCACTGATCCTTCTTCTGACACTTCTTCTCATTATGTCAGCAAAACTCAGCGCCCCTCTGGGCAAGTTGAGAGATGTATTCACAGAGATTGCCCAGGGGGATCTGAGGCCTGAGCTTTCCATACGGAACAAGGATGAAACCGGACAGCTGGCCAAGAACTTCAATCAGTTGACAGGGACACTCAGTCAAAAGCTGAACAGTATCAAATCTGAAGTTTCCCAGCTGAAAAAAAACGGTGAAATTCTGTCCGGAAGTATGATGAATACGCACCATAATTTTGAGACTATCTCCGAATCCATCAGAAATGTGATTAACTCCGGAACAGACAACGACAGAGCCCTCAATGAGACGGGGGATACGGTGCAGTCCATTGAGAAGAGCATTTTATCTATGGAAAATAATATAGAAACTCAGAACAACATGATCAGGGAGTCTTCGACTGCTATCGAAGAGATTCTTGCCAACATCAGCTCTGTCTCGGATGTCGTAAACAGATCCAGCGATTATTATCAGAATCTGATGGATTCTTCTCAAAAGGGAGAACTTCTTCTCCGAGAAGTGATCGACAGCATTAGTTCCATTCACAACAAATCTGCCGATCTACTTGAAATAAACACACTTATCGCCAACATCGCCTCACAAACCAATCTGCTGTCCATGAATGCGGCCATTGAAGCGGCACATGCCGGAGATGCGGGTAAAGGATTTGCTGTTGTAGCGGATGAGATCCGCAAACTTGCCGAGGATTCCAGCGCTCAATCCAAGCAGATAGAGTTCATACAGACCGACATAGTCAGGACCATCGCAGAGATAAGCAAGACTTCAAAAAACGCGGGAGAGAACTTCAGCAGTATTCAGGAACTTATCAATACGATCGTCAGATTGGAAGATGAAATAAAACTATCACTTCAGGAACAGAATTCCGGAGGCAAGCAGATACTGTCATCCCTGGAAGAGATGAGAGAGTACTCCTCCAACCTGCATGGAGAGTCTGTTGCCATGACAAAGGCATCGGAAAGTCTCTCATCAGCGGTTACCAGCCTCAGCAGTAACAGTAAAAAAATCCGGGATGGGATAGATCAGGTTCACAGGGACAACGAAGATGTCAAATCCGCTGTTTCCGAAGTAGGGACATTCATTGAAAATACCAACGGTCATATCTCTGGAGTGATGTCCAGTCTTTCCGTATTCAGGTTGAAAGAAGAAGAGTCACAGGGCTGAGAGGATTTGCCTTCCGCCGGCTGTCATCCTGACAACCGCCTCCAGGTCCTTTTTCATCCCTGAAAAGACATCCATGCCTTTTCGCGCTCCAATTGAGCTCGTTCCTCGGCCTTGCCTGCGGTACGACTCTTTTTCGCGCCGGGATTCCAGTTCAAATCCTCTGCTATTAAAATAAACGATATGTGAATTTCTTGATAAGCAATTATCAAATTGATAAGAGGGAGTTAATCGGGCTGAGAGGATTTGAACCTCCGGCCTCACCGTCCCGAACGGCGCGCGCTAGCCCCTGCGCTACAGCCCGAATATAAAAACAAAAGAAATGCCCTCTTACAAGGGCATCTCTTTTTAAATTATGCGGAAGCGACGGGTCTCGAACCCGCGATCTCCGGCTTGACAGGCCGGCGCGATAACCATCTTCGCTACGCCTCCGTTCAATGGCGTACTTTAACGATCTATCCCGGGAATGTCAACACCCTGCTTTAAGAACTTGCCTGTCAGGCGAAAATCACTGCTGCATCGGTGACGGGAGGGGCCTGAATCACCGTTACACAGAGGGGAGAAAGAAGGGAGTTAAGTTGACAGCCCCATCCTTTCATGGTAATTTTTCTCTGCTTTGCATTAATTCCACATAATATAAGGATGAGCCATGTCTCAGAAGGAAAAGAAGGTTTCGGAAATCAAATCCGCTGATAAAAAGGATAAACATCAGAGACATCAGAAGAATCTGATGGTCGGAACCATCGTTATACTGGTTTTCACTATTGTAAGTTTTGTTCTAGTTCCCGCCCTTGCCGGTTCCGGAGGAGCTTCCGGATCTCTGGTATTCGGTAGATATAACGGAAAGGCCATTCAGTTCCAGCAGGGAAACTACTTCTCACAGCAGGTTGAGTCTGTCAACAATATGTATAGAGATTCCATGGGTACTGACGGAAACGTTGATTTTCTCAGACAGCTGATCTGGCGCTCCGCATTCAACCAGACCGTTGTAAGAACGGCGATTCTTGATGAGGTTGAAGAGTCGGGAATCCGCGTTTCTTCCAGAAACATCGATAGAGGCCTTGTAGAAAGCGGAATGTTCAATGAAAACGGCAGCTTCAGCGAGCAGGCCTACCTGAACACCTCCGCCACGAGACTCAAAGAGCTCCGCACTTCTCTGGAAGAGGATCTTATGGTACAGGCCTATTACAGTGAGACCATCTCTAATCATAAAAGATCGGAAGCCATGATGGATTTCCTCCTTGATATGGGCAGCCCCGAAAAAAACTTCGCCTATGCCATGCTCCCCTACTCGGCATTTCCCGCCGATCAGGTGAAAGCCTACGGAAACGAAAACAGTGGTCTTTTCGAAGAGATCTCCTTAAGCAGAATCACCATCCGTTCTTCCGAAGATGATGCCGCAAGTGTTTTAAAGAAGCTCGATGCCGGCGAAAAGTCTTTTGAAGACCTGGCGAAAACCTACTCCAAGGACAGTTTTTCAGAGAACGGCGGCTCCATGGGCAGCACGGCTAAATACACCCTCCTGACCTTCCTGAGCGAAGAGCAGGCTGCCGAAATCATGGGACTGAGCTCCGGAAAGCACAGCGGTCTTATCGCCACCGATAACAGTTGGTACATCTTCCAGGCAGACAGCGCCTCCTCCACCCCCGATATGAATGATGAGGCCGAGATCGCCAAGGTCCGCACATACATGGAAAGAGAAGAGGTCGGAATCATCGAAGACTATCTCCTCGACCAGGCCGGCAAGCTGGCCCTGGCCGCTCACAGCAGTTCTCTGGAAGAGGCTGCTCAGGAGTTCGGAGCCGAAAGCGGCGAAACCGGTTTTATCGCTCCCGTATACGGTGCGGTTCCCTTTATCATCAACAGTCCGGGCAACAAGAGAGACAGTGCTATCCTGAGCGCCGCCGCCTACAGCGACGAGTTTTTTGACAAAACCTTTATACTCAAGTCAGAGGGCGAGACGTCTCAGCCCATGGTACTGGACCGCTCTGTAGTCGTGTTCTCCCTCAAGGGCGAGCAGGAAGGCTTCAGCTACCCCGAAGAGTACATGCCCTACATCAAGAGCCAGCTTGCCGGAGAGCTCTCACAGTACAAGCAGAGCGAGCTTCAGGGCATCTTCCTTGAATCGTCCAAACTGAAGGATAACTTCTCAGAGACCTACGGCAAGATTTTTGCCGAGTCCTGATTTATTATTCATGGAGAAAGGGACCGAGCTGATACGGGCGGAATGCGGTGAGCTGAACGTCATGTATAAGGGACGGACCCTATACTCCCGATACGCGCCTTCCGCTTCGGCGGAAAGGGCGGCCGTCCGGGCCGAAATCCTGGAAAACTGCATTTACGTTATCCCGTCTCCTCTTCTGGAGTACGGGATTTCTTCATTAATGGAACAGATCCCCTCCTCTTCCGCCGTTCTGGCACTGGAGACCGATGAGGACCTGGCCGGCCTGGCCTTTGAGTCGGCCGGAAAAAGAGAGGGCTACACCCGTGTCCTCGCTGTCGATACGCCCTCTCTTTACAAGGTTTTCAGCGCTCTCCAGAAAGGACAATACCGCAGACTGTGCCTGGTCCCCCTGAACGGCGGATACAGCGTCAACAAGGAGCGCTACGACGCCCTGTACGCCACCCTGCAGCACTTCATGAAGAACTACTGGCAGAACCGGCTCACGACGGCCCACATGGGAGGATTGTGGATCAGAAACCTCTGCTCCAACCTGAATCGTCTGGACGGTCCTGATATGGCTGATTTCAGAACAGGCCTTCCCGTTGTTCTCTGCGGTGCGGGAGAGTCCCTGGAGGAAACCCTGCCCCTGCTGAGCCGGATGAGGGAGAAGTTCTATCTTTTGGCTGTAGATACGGCCGTACAATCTCTGATGCGCTCAGGTCTTCTCCCGGACGGCATTGTCAACCTGGAGGCCCAGTTCTACAACCTGAAAGACTTCTACAGTGTCTCAAAGAGCCCCGTGGATCTTTTTTCCGATATTACCGCTTATCCTGGAAGTCTTCGCTTTCCGGAACACCGCCATTACTTTTTCTCGTCGTCCTACGGAGAAACGAAACTCCAGAGCCGGATCAGAAAAGCGGGACTTATGCCTTTTGAAATTCCGCCCCTGGGATCGGTAGGCGTAGCCGCCCTCTATATCGCGTCACAGATCAGTGATGCGCCCCTCTTTTTTACGGGCCTGGACTTTGCCTATATCCAGGGAAAAACCCATGCCAGGGAGACCCCTTTCCACGATTTGACAGCCCTGAAGAGCAACCGCCTGATCGGGGATTACTGGTACAGCTTTTCAATCGGCAGAAAGGCCTACTCAGTGGAGAGTAAATCCCCCGGAGCCGTAAGCAACTCCATACTCGAGAGTTACGGAAGACAGCTTGAGGATCTCTGCCGTAGCCTGAATCGACCGGTCTACGACCTGGGCTCAAAAGGGCTGAAGATGGCCATCCCCCTTATGAATCATGATCAGTTCAGAGTTTTTTTGACGGATTCAGTGTTTTACAAAGAGGACAGACCTTCAGGGATTGATGATATAAACGGAGAGACAAGAGAAAGAACTGCCGAAGCCTTGATCAGAGATGAGAAAAAGAGACTGGAGAACATTCTGCGGCTCTGGGACAGAATCAGCCTGGAGGAACGGAAGGAGGAAGAACTCCTCCCCCTGCTGCGAGACTGCGACTATCTCTACTACCACTTCCCCGACAGGGAGACCCTGCCCTCAACCGATCATGCCTTTCTGTTCAGAGTGATCACTGAGGTCAGAGATCTTCTCCGCCGACTCAGCACGAGGACGGCGTAAAAGACTTCAGTCGTCGTCCCCTGTCTTGAGAACAGACAGGAAGGCAGACTGGGGAAGTTCAACGTTACCAACCATCTTCATCCTCTTCTTCCCCTCTTTCTGCTTCTCAAGGAGCTTTCGCTTACGGGAGATATCGCCGCCGTAACACTTGCTTGTCACGTCCTTTCTCAAAGCGGAAATGGTCTCTCTGGAGATAACGGTGTTGCCGATAGCCGCCTGGATGGGGATCTTGAACTGCTGCCTGGTGATCTCTTTTTTGAGCTTCTTGCAGACGTTCTTTCCTCTGTCGTAGGCGTTGTCCTTGTGAACCAGCTGAGACAGGGCGTCCACCCGGTCCCCGTTGATCACGATATCCATCTTTACCAGATTCGTGGGTCTGAATCCGATGACCTCATAGTCGAAGGAGGCATAGCCCTTGCTGATGGACTTCAATTTATCATAGAAATCGAAAAGGACTTCCGCCAGAGGCATATCGAATTTGATTTCCACGCGCTTCTCATCCAGATAGTTCATGCTGGTCTGAATACCGCGTTTTCCCATACAGAGGGTCATGATGGAGCCCAGAAAGTCGGTGGGAGTGATGATATCGGCTGAGATATAGGGCTCTTCGCTCATCTCGATGGAACCGGGATCGGGATACTCGGCAGGATTGTCCAGGTAGTAGACCTCTCCTGCCTGAGACGTAATCCGGTATCTTACAGAGGGGGAGGTCAGAACGATATTGAGTCCGAACTCCCGCTCCAGCCTCTCCTGAACCACCTCAAGATGGAGGAGTCCCAGAAAACCGCAGCGAAAACCGAAGCCCAGAGCCGCGGAGGCATCCTTCTCGTAGACCAGAGACGCGTCATTCAGCCTCAGCTTGTCGATAGCCGTATGAAGCTCTTCGTACTGATTTGTATCTACAGGATAGATGGAAGAGAACACAACCGGCTTAACTTCACGGAAACCGGAAAGGGCCTTTTCACAGGGCTTGGCGGCCTGGGTAATGGTGTCTCCGACACGGATATCGGAGATATTCTTGATTCCGGCAATGAGATAGCCGACCTGTCCGGCTTTCAGCTCGCCCTGCTTCTGCAGTCCCAGTTTGAAAGTCCCCACCTCTTCGACCTTGTAGGAGCTGTTGTTGGACATGATCAGGATCTCGTCTCCCGCCTTCACGCTGCCTTCGAAAAGACGGATATGAATAACAACACCCCTGTAGGCATCGTAGTGGGAATCGAATATCAGAGCCTTGAGGGGATTGTCCGGAGAGCCTTTGGGAGCGGGGATCCATTTTATCAGTCCCTCGATCAGCGCCTCCACATTTTTACCGGTCTTGGCGGAAACAGGATAGATCATTTCCCGCTCCAGCCCCAGGTCATGCTCGATCTGGTCGGACACCCGCTCCAGGTCCGCACTGGGAAGGTCCATCTTGTTTACGACAGGCAGGATGTCCAGGTCATGATCCAGGGCCATATACATATTGGAAAGGGTCTGGGCCTCAACCCCCTGGGAAGCATCGATCAGAAGAAGGGCTCCCTCACAGGATGTAATGGCTCGGGAAACCTCATAGGAGAAGTCCACATGCCCCGGAGTATCTACCAGGTTCAACTGGTATGTATGGCCGTCCTGCGAGGGGTACTCGATGGTAACGGCCTGGGATTTAATGGTAATGCCCCGTTCCTGTTCGATATCCATGGAGTCGAGCATCTGCTCATGAAATTCTCTGTCCGACACGGTCTGAGACTTCTGAAGAAAGCGGTCCGCCAGTGTAGATTTGCCATGGTCAATATGGGCAATAATGCAAAAATTTCGGATTTTATCCTGTTCGTATTTCATATGAGGGAAATATATACGAATACGCTTTTTTCTTCAATCGTCAAAAGAAGATAGCCGATTCCATCCCTGCGCCCATCTGGACCGCACTTTCCAGATATCCGGCTTTTACGCCCTTGAAGTTGAACTGAATAACAAAATAGCCGTCCTTTTCATTGACATACCACTTCCGGATCGAAATAACGTCATTGGCGGAGATACTGGCCTCATCGGCGGCGCCGCCGGTATAAACCTTTTCCACGGTATACTGATTTCTGCCCACCGAAGAGAGAACCATACCGAATACGGGAGGAATAAGGCTCTCCCTCACATCGATCCTGGCCGCATCCTTCAGCGGGACATCGGGCCGGTGCCCCAGGGAGAGGAGGGAACTGACCTCTTCTCCATCCGATGTCCAGTTCATGCGCACAAGGGTTCCGGGCATTTTATCCAGAATGAGATCCCTGACGTCCTGAATCTTTTCTACCGGCGTGCCGTTTACAGAGAGGATGCGGTCTCCTCTTTTCAGTCCCGCCCGTTCAGCCGGGGAATCAGGCATCGTATAAAGAGCCTCAAGGACCCTGTAACCATGATAACCTCCTATCCCCATCCAGGCATGCTGAAGGGCTCCTCCCTCATAGAGAGCAGGAAGCAGGGTTTTCACATAGCTTCCGTCAATGGCAAAATTAACACCTTCAAAGTCCTCAATACCCGCAAAGACGATACCTGTGACCTCGGAATCGCTGTTCATAAGAGGCCCGCCGCTGTTTCCCGGATTGATGGGAACGTCGATCTGTATCGTCTCCCCCATGGTCTGCAGGGGACGTCCCAGCGCAGAAACGGTACCGGAGGTTATGGTATTATTCAGTCCGCCGGGAGATCCGATAGCAAAGATTTTCTCACCCAGCTTAAACTCATCTTCCGAAGCGAAGGAAAAGACATAAGGAGCGTCAATCTCCGTCTTCAAAAGGGCTATATCAAAGTGACGATCCCATCCTATAACACGGGCGGGAATCTTCTCCCCCCTGTCATCGGAAAGTTTAATATAAAGCCGGGAGAATCCCTTGTACTCCGGATCCACCTCACTGGAAATGACATGATAATTGGTCAGGATATAGCCCTTCTTATCAATAAAAAAGCCGCTTCCTATGCTTCTGTCCAGCTGACCGACGCCCTTCTCCACCTTAAGTCCCCGATCCACCCAGACCGTTACGGTTCCCTCCAGAAGGTTTTCCATCTCCACAGGCTGTTCGAGAAAAGCCAGACTCTCTGCGGCGGGAGCTGTTCCCCGTCTGTTCAACTCATCTGTAATGATATGAAGAGCCCGCCTGTTCTCACCTTTCAGAAACCCGTTCTCCAGAAATACAAGCTCATCCGCCTGCAGCTCCGCCGGATCGATGAAGCCGCGGGTCATAAGGGCGGCGGCGCCGCCGGATTTCTCAAATTCAAGAAGGTTTTTCAGATAGTCCATCTTAAGGCTGTCGTACTGTTCCCTAAGAAGAGTCGCCTGCCCCGCAGTTTCAAGAGAATCGATGCATGAAAAAGCCTTCCGGTAGTCCTTGCCGGCCACCGCCTCTTCAAGAAGGGCATGCAGATCTCCGTAGGCTTTCTCCTCCCGATCTCCAAGGCTCTCCTTCCCGTCTCTTTCCTGTCTGAAATAGATCAGCTGAAGGGCGTCGGCTGGCCTTCCCTCATCAAGAAGGGCATCAATCAGTTCTATGGCGCTCGCCTTCTCATCATACACATATTCAGAGCCGTTCCCCTTTGGGGGATCGGGTGTCTCAGGCACTCCCGCACAGGAAAGTACAATCAATGCACTGAGAATCTGTATAGTCTTGTCTTTAAGTCTCATTCATCACCTGTCAGAAGATACTCTTCCCAGCTGCCGTCTTCCCGGCGCCTGAGATAAGCATCAAAAAAGTTATCTCTGGAAAAATCCCATAACTGAAACCGGCTGCGGTTCCACAAATCCTGATACTCTTCCATGCGGCTGTCCGGACCTTCATATTCAAAGCCCGCCAGCCTGCCGTTGATATATTTCTCTTTCAGCTCATAGGAGCCGCTTCCGTCGATGTCCCGGTACCCCTCATAGGGAAGCCAGTTATCAATCAGGACGACCCTGTCAAAACGGCCGTCCAGATTGGAGTCCTCCCGGAAGCGCCTGATCATACCGTCCACAACCGTATACTCCCTGAATGGTTTCTTTTCGCCCCGGCTCATCTGTTCAACCAGAGAAAAACAATTCTTAAGGAGATCCGATTCGGGAAGGAAGTCTCCCATAGGAGCCTCGGAACGTCCCAGAAAAGAAACAACGCCATCCTCACCATCGGGCAGCAGAGGATACATCAGACTGCCGGGCAGAAACAGATACTCCCTGCGGCTGCGCTCTCCGCCCGACAGGACAACACGGTCCACATAAGGATAGTCATAGTAAAACAGACTCATGTCTCTGTGCAGGGAAAACTCCTCGACCGACCTGAGCTTACCCGAAGGACTCCATGTCATGACATAATCCGCATCTCCGTCCTGACCGGGATCAAAACGCCACTGAAGGGCGCCCTCCGACTCAACCAGGAAGATATCCGCCAGGCCGTCTGCATCGGCGTCAAGACGTCCAAGACCTTCAGGGATCTCAGCGGGATATACGTCCCTGTAAGCGGTAAAGACCTCAAGGGGCCAGATCCTTCCCGGCTCACAGTATCCCTTGAATGCCGGGGCTCCCAGCCCCAGGAACTGTTTTTTAAAGTACCAGCTGTTCAAATCACTGTACTGCTGAACATAAAGAGAGGCCAGACCCGCATCCCCTCCGCTCTGCAGAACGGCAAGAGCCAGAAGATCGGGATAGATGATACCCTGCCGTTCGATATACTCAGTCAGGATCTTAAAGTACTTTTCATCGGCGCCCCAGCTGCAGAGCAGCATCAGAAAGCGCTGATCCTGAAAGCGATACAGCCCCTCCTCGGCCAGCTTGACCGCATCACGCTTACGACCGAGACGTCTGAGTGAACGGGCGGCATAGAACATAATATCCGGATCATCGGTGACCATCTCGCTGCCTGAGAAATAATAGCTCTCCAGCTCATGATCCTTCTTCAAACGGAAGCCGACTTCGAAAAGCCATCCCATAATGTCTGCAAAACTCAAGACCTCGGGCTCCATTCCGCTGTACCAGGCCTTTGTAAACCACTGCAAAGCCTCGGCATAACGGGCGCTGTTCAGAGCTTGAATGCCCTTGAAACCCAGAAGATCGGGATTAATGTCATCGTATTCCAGACCCTTTTCGGTAAGGGACTTAAAATCAGAGTTTCTGGAGCTTTCAAAGGCGCTCCAGGCATGTTTGGCGTAGATCTGCCCCAGCTCTCTATCCTGTACATCATAGGATTTATCCTGAGCATAGAGTTGAGGCAGAAAAAGTAGAAGAATAATTAAAATTATATGGTTTTTCACATCATTTTTTTAAGAGCTGCTTTTTTCAATTTCAAATTCGGGGCCCAGGAGAGCTCTAATCTCTCTGTCTTCCAGGGTCTCATGCTCAAGCAGCCCCCTGGTAATGGCCTCAAGCTGATCCTTATGCTCCTCTATAATATATCTGGCCCGTTCAAGATTATCATTCAGAATCCTCCTGACCTCTGTATCAATCAGAGAGGCCGTATCATCGGAATAGTCCTTATGCTGCGCGATCTCCTTGCCTATGAATATCGGTTCTTCTCCGCTACCCAGGGCGATGGGACCGACCTTGCTGCTCATTCCCCATTCACAGACCATTTTACGGGCCATATCCGTCGCCTGATCAATGTCGTTCTTTGCACCGGTGGTGGTCACATGATAGATCTCTTCTTCGGCAACATAACCACCGTAGCATATACAGATGCGATCTTCAATCCAGGAACGGCTTTTCGCATAGCTGTCGTGATCAGGCAGTGAAAAAGTCACCCCCAGAGCCATACCCCGGGGAATAATCGTCACCTTATGGACGGGATCGGCATTTTTGAGATAGTAGTGAAGCAGGGCATGCCCCGCCTCGTGATAAGCGGTCATCTCCCGCTCATGCCTCGTCAGAACCCTGGACTTACGGGCGACCCCCATCATCACCTTGTCACGGGCTTCTTCAAAGTCCCGGTGCTCCACAACCTTGGATCCCCTCCGGGCGGCAAACAGAGCCGCTTCATTGACGATGCTGGCCAGATTGGCTCCCGAACTGCCGGGAGTGGCCCTGGCCACTATGGAAAGATCCACATCGGGGGCAAGATTTATCTTTTTGGCATGAATGCCGATGATGGCTTCCCTCTCCTTGACATCGGGCATATCCACAACCACCTGCCTGTCAAAGCGTCCCGGCCTCAAAAGAGCGGGATCCAGAACATCGGGGCGGTTTGTGGCGGCAATGATAATGACGGCGGACTGGGTATCGAAACCGTCCATCTCCACAAGCAGCTGATTGAGGGTCTGTTCCCTCTCATCATGACCGCCACCGTATCCGGCTCCCCGGGTTCGGCCCACAGCGTCTATCTCATCAATGAAAAGGATACAGGGAGCATTCTTCCTTCCCTGCTCAAAAAGATCCCTGACGCGGCTGGCACCGACACCGACAAACATTTCAACAAAGTCGGAACCGGACATATGAAAGAAGGGGACACCCGCCTCGCCGGCGACAGCTTTGGCCAGCAGAGTCTTACCCGTTCCCGGATTTCCGACAAGAAGAACACCCTTGGGGATCTTCGCCCCGATGGCATTGAATTTTTCAGGATGCTTGAGGAAGTCCACCACCTCGATAAGCTCATACTTAGCCTCTTCCTGACCGGCCACATCGTCAAATGTGATGCTGTCCTTCCCCTGGTCATAACGTTTCGCCTTGCTTTTTCCGAAGCTGAAAGCCTTGTTCCCGCCCCCCTGAACGGAGCGGAACATCCACCAGATAAACAGGAAGCTCAGCCCCCAGGGTAGCATCTGTATCATAACAAGACCCGGTGAGACCGACTTATCGCCGCCCTTGATGCTGACACCCTTGTCTATCAAGAGCCCCATAAGGTTGTCATCGTAATAGGGTATGGTTGTCTTAAAGGCGAGACCGCTTTTTCCCGAGTCCGAACTGTTGACATAACGACCGTGAATCTCCCTCTGGTCCAGGATCTGAACATCATAGATCATCCCTTTGTTCACATACTGCAAAAACATGGAGTAGGGAATCTCATTGAGCTCTGCCGGATTGGAAAGAGAGAAAAAGAACATAAAGAAGAGGATCAGAAGGGCCAGAAATACAAGGGCGCTTCTGTTGTTGTTGAAATTAAAATTGAAATTATCGTTGTTGTTATTGTTATCATCCTGTGGCATATCTCAACCTCTTTCTTTAATTATAACACATGGAAGGCCGCGTAATCCGCCTGAATCGATCCTTTTTTCAATTTTAACGCCATTCAAAGGGCCCACACTCTCAGCGGACAGACACAAAAGAGCCTCGGTTCTGCAACAGAGAAAGACTTTTTTTCCGGCTCCCTCTTCCCTGACCACAAAAAGAGAATCCACGGTTCCGGGGGCCAGCACCATGTCCTCCGGGCAGCCCTGATAAGGGCTGAAGTCCTCTTCCAGAACAATCGTGAAGTATTCGCCTGTATAGGAGTGGTCGGCCGTCAGGTGATAGAACAAAGAGGGACGCTCCTCATGAAGCCTGCCGTCTTCGAGAATCAGACGATCCTTTTTACTGTAGAAAAGAATCCCGTAGCCCTTGAGAAGGATCTGGCTTTTCATCGTATCCAGAGGGTTGAGAAAGGAGGATGGGATTCTCTGTGAAGCCCTCCTGCCCTTGAGAAGGCTGTTTCTTTTTTTGAGAAGAACCATTCGACGGGTGACCGCCGGAAGGGCCTGGAAGTCCTCCCGGGAACACGAGAACCGCCCCGTCTCATGCCTCCAGGGACAGATTTTGTCTACAAGAAGACCGTAATGATCAAGAAGCTCGCCCATTGAAGTGCTCAGGGAAAGCAGAGAGTCTCCGGCGTGGGGAAAATAATCCCGAATACGGGGAAGCACTCTATTCCTGACCCGATTTCTGAGATAGTCATCTTCAGAGTTGCTCTCATCGTCAACAGCCGAGACTCCCGCCTGCTCCAGATACTCCTCGATACGGGACCGGTCCATATCGATCAGAGGACGAATTATACGATCTGTATAGCGGGGGATCCCCTGAAGCCCCTGCAGTCCCGCACCGGAAAAAAAACGCATAACCACGGTTTCCTCCTGATCGTTCCTGTTATGTCCCAGAGCGAGCCTGCACTCCCTGCCGTTTTGAAGCATCAGCTTGTTCAGAAAACGGTAACGGTACTCCCTCGCCGCCGCCTCCGTTCCGATCCCCTTTCGGGAGGCATACCATTCCAGAAACCCGGGAGCAAGGTGCTTCGTATGAAGAGGGACAGAAACAGAAGCACAGAGAGACTCGACAGTCCTGTCCTCAGCCGCAAGAACGGCAGCATCTCTGATGCCGTGATTCACATAGGCGGCTTCCAGAAGAATGCCAAGGGATTCGGAATATTTGGACAAGAGGAGAAGAAGGATCGTTGAATCGGCTCCACCTGAAAGGGCGCAGATAATCCTGACGGGGAAAGAACAGCCGGAAAGCTGTTCTTTTATGGTCCCAAGAAAGAGATTTTCAGTTGGATTTCCTGTTGATTTCATTCCGGAAGTTCTCCAGAGATCCTCCTGCGGAAGATCTGAAAATCTCGACACAGCGCTCCAGGGCTCTGTCGATTTCCGTCCTGTCCTCAGAGGAAAAGAGACCAAGAACATGGTCCACGACACTCTCTCCGCCCGTCGGGCGTCCGATGCCGATATAAAGACGATTAAAACCAGATGACTCCGCTCTGGAAATCAAAGACTTAAGGCCGTTATGTCCGGCCGAAGAACCGCGGCTCTTCATTCGAATCCTTCCGGGAAGAAGATCCATATTATCCACAGCCACAATGATGTCCGAAATTTCCAGATTGTACTTTTTCATCAAATGAGGAAGCACGTCACCGGAACGGTTCATATAGGTCAACGGCTCCACAAGATGGATTCGCCTTCCGCCCACGCTGACCGATGCGATTCTGTAGTTTCTGAACAGCGGTTTCTTCAGAAACAAATTGAGCTGCTCGGCGAGCAGCTCAATCAGATCAAAACCGACATTATGTCTGGTTTTTTCATATTTCGGCCCGGGATTCCCCAGGCCCAGAATCATCAGGTCTGAAAGATTACTCTTCGCCGCCTTCAGAGTCCTCTCCTTCCTCATCCGCTGCAGAAGATTCAGACTTGGGAGCTGAAACAACAACTATAGTCTGAGTATCGGGATGATGGATATTGATTCCTTCAGCTACCTTGATGTCTCCGATATGGATGGAATCACCCATAGCGAGGCCGCTGATTTCAACATCGATTGACTGGGGAAGATCCTTGGGGAGACACTCGATTTCAAGCTCACCAAGCTTCTGCTCCAGGATTCCGCCCTCCTTGGCACCGATTGCGTTACCAATCAGATGCACGGGAACATGAGTCTTCAGGGTCTTGCCTTTTTCGAACTCGTAAAAATCGATGTGTTTTACGGTTTCGGTTACGATATCCTCGTCAATATCCTTTACCAGTACCTCAATATCCTTATCTCCCAGTTTCAGGGTGATAATGGTGTTTTCGGTAACTACCTTGAACTTCTTGGCAAACTCACGTGCGTTAACAGAGATGTGAAGAGGATCTGTATGTCCGTAAACAACGGCAGGAATCAACCCCTCGCTTCTCAGTTTCTTGGCAGGACCTTTCTTGAATTCTGTTCTCTCGACAACAGAAAGGATTTTCTGCTCCATCCTAAACTCCTAAAATATAATATTACATCCATCAGTAAGACCTGCCGGACGTACCTGCTCCCGGCTGCGTAGCCAGAGCTAATAGATAGCTTGGACGGCAGGATTCGAACCTGCGAATGCCGGGATCAAAACCCGGTGGCTTACCGCTTGCCGACGTCCAAATATTGTATAAAACTAAACCTCATGCCCATCGATCACTTCCGTATCGGGCCCGAGGTTGTTATATTCCTCCAGAATCCTGTCCTGAAGAACGGTTCTGAAGTCTGTATTTATCGGATGCGCCACATCCTTATAAACACCGTTTTTAGTCTTCCTGCTGGGCATAGCAATGAAAACACCACTGTCACCTTCAATAATCTTCACGTTATGAACGACGAAAGAATCATCAAATGTAACCGTCACATAGGCTTTAAGCTTACCGTCTGCATTGACCTTTCGAATGCGGATGTCAGTAATCTCCATACAGCTCCTCCTACCGCTTTAGTGCAATATATAGTCATTATATTACAACAGCTTCAGGAATGCCACGCAGGAAATAAATTCTTTCCACAAAAGGAAACTGCCCCTTCAGTAGCCGTTCAGCCCTATCCGCCGCATTTCCATCTGAGAAAACACCGAAAAGAGCGCTTCCGCTTCCGGACAAACCGGCAAATACAGCTTCTGAATCATAAAGAAGATTAGAGATTAACGCAAGTCCTTTGTAATCATTTCTGAAAGTTTCCATAAAGCTGTTATAGAAGGGCCAATCCCGGGGTTCTGTTTCTCTAAAATGATGAAGCATCTCTTCACAGCTTAACAGATTACGTGAAAGGAGCCCCTTCTCCGCCGCCCGGTCCACTGCGGCATAGGCAGCACCGGTGGAGATGCCGGGGCCGGCTCCTCTCACGATCAGTCCCTGCAGGTCGGGAACATATCCGGCATCCGCAAGCTGCTCCCCTCTGCCGGTTACGGCAGCCGACGGAGAGCCCAGAAAAAAAGGGACGTCGCTGCCCAGTTCCGCCGCCATACGAGAGAGCTCCCGCTCTCCAGGATCCTGTTCCAGCAACAGAACCAGGGCCTTGAGAACGGCGGCGGCATCGGAGGAGCCTCCACCCAGTCCCGCTTCAGAGGGGATATTCTTATCCACAGAGAACGCGACCCCCCTTCGATCCCCCGTCCCCCCGCGAAAGAGTTCAAGTGCCTTGTAGATCAGATTATCTTCCATCTCACAGGGAAAGTCGCCGGAAATGTGGCAATCACCATCCTCACCCCTGAGCTCGACTGTTATCTCATCGTAAAGACTGACCGCCTGAAAAAGGGAGAGGATTTCATGAAAACCGTCGCATCGCGTCTTCCCGACTTCAAGATGGAGATTGATCTTTGCCGGGGCCTGTATGGCCACCGTTCTTGCCCCGGGCGTCATCTTTGCTCTGAACCTGTCGTTCTTCATAGAAAAAATATTTTAATTCAATACAAAGGCCATGGCAATATCAGCGAAATACAGTTGGCATTAAAGATAATTCTATGTTAGCCTAAGCCCAGGCGTCACGCCAATAACCTCATCTCAAGGATAAAATTCGTGATTCAACCCGGAACGGATAACGAGACTGTCGGTCAGTCCCTGCATTTTTTCCCCGCAGAACAGGACGATCTGTTTGAACAGAATATCGATGATTTTGATGAAAAGATGGACAATGACTACGATGACGGCATCGCCCAGTCGAATATAGACGATGTCTATGATGAGGACGGCTACGACGAAGAGAGTGATGACGATGACGACATCACCCCCGTTGACAAAGACGACGAAGGGAATGACTACGACGAACTGGAAGACGACGACTGAGTCTCTTCTGTCTCCCTGTAAACAACGTCGGCCTGAAACCATACGCTTTCAAGATCATAATACTCTCTGGCCTCGGCTGTCATAATCTGAACAACCAGAGAACCGCAGTCCATCAGAATCCACTGATCCTCATCCTTTGAGTGCTTACTGTTCCTGGGATACAGTCTGTCATCCTCTTTCAGGGCTTCCAGCACCTTGTGGGAGACCCCCCTTAAGTGCATACGGCTGGTAGCCGTAACAATAATCATATAATCCGTCCATGAGCACTGCCCCGCAAGATCCAGCACGACGGGATTGACCGCCTTGGCATCCTTTACCGCCTCCAGGGCCCCGGCCCACAGTGCTCTCTCGTTATTTAACATAGCGTCCATCAAAATCCTTTCCTAAAATAATTATTATATCCACGGTTTCATCCCGATTCTGATCGACATCAGTATGAATCTTCTGACATTTGATCAGATTGGCAACCCTCTGCACCGCTGCGGGGTCTCCTTTTTTATCCAGGATCACCGTATTATCGTAACTGCTCGAATCGGCATTCTTCACCGAAGCGATATCATAACCGTAGGTCTTGAAGATCTCGGCCGTCCTGCCTGCCAGACCGTTACGACTGGTACCGTTCTGAATCTCAAGGGAAACCACAAGCTTCTCATCCTTAAGAACGTCGAAATCCGAAAGGGAATCCCTCATCTGACTGACAGTTTCTCTAAGGAGCTTCCCGTCGTAATGGGGAAAATAGAGAACCTGATTATCCACCTTCCTGCGGGTTCCCAGAACCTGCTGAAACACAACTCTCTCGGTCTCAAGAGTCGCCATCTCCTGAAGAAAGGAGTCGAATGACTTCTCATCGAAATCAGTTTTCAGGGAGGGGAAAATATACTGCTGAAAAGCTTCTGAAAAGCGCTCCGAATACATACGGCTCATTTTTTTCAGCAATCCCGCTACAAGCTCATGCTCCCTCTTGACTCGATCCTCCAGAGACTCCCCCTCAAGGCTGTAATGTATAAAATCCAAAGCCTTGTCTCCGTCAAGATTTACTGAACCGGAGGGAAGAAGAATCCTTTTACCATCTGTCTCCAGGTCGACGGCATTGGGCATAAAGACCTCGATGCCTTCGACAAAGTCCACCAGGTTCAACAGAACGGGACTGGGAATTCTAAGACAGAAGTCGGGTCTTATTCCGGTGAGCCGGGCAATCTCCTCCAGATAAACGGAAGGAGACTCGGCATCGTATATAGCGTCAATACGGTCCACACGATTCAGAGCCTGAATGAGTGAGCCCGTATTTTCTGGAATATTCAAAAGAGCGCCCTTCTTTGTCTCGGGATGGTAATAGAAAATCTCGGTTACTATGGGCCTCTCATCCTCCTCTATGACAATCAGAGTGGTGATCAGCTTTTTATCGTGAACCCTCTCCTTGTAGTCATCAATCTTCATGGTTAGCAGGATGTATACGGCAAGCCCCGCAAGAATGAGGAAAATAAGCAACAACAAGAGAAGCGACAGATCGGGAGCACGGCGTTCTTTCATAGTGGTCTATTGTACCTGTTCTTGAGACACAGAGACAACTCCCTGCTCCAGGGAGCCGGATCGATTCCCCTGGTGGCTAGATGACTCTCCATGGAGTCCAGGATCGCGATACACAAACCGTCCAGGCTCAGCTTGAGAAGCGTCTCCCGGTCCCTGTGATCGAGATGACGTCTTCCCGGTTCCATAAAATCGGCTGCAAAAACGACCAGTCCCTCGGCATCCAGTGCCGGATGACCCGTCGTATGATAGCAGACCGCCTTCAGTACCGATTCATCCCTGCAGCCCAGCTTTTCCCTCAAATACCATGCGGATGCCGGACCGTGATAGAGCAAAGGCGCCTGCTCCATAAAGGATGGGATCTCCCCCAGCTCCCTCCGGGCCCATTGCTCCTGCGTCTTCGGACTCTTATCCCTGGCCATGTCATGAGCCAAAGCTGCAAAGCGGCTGCGTTTTTCATCAGCACCGTAGTATTCCGCCAGAAACAGAGCGTAATCCGCTGTCCGCAGAGAGTGATCCCAGCGGGAAGGAGTCATCATCTTCGGGCCCTTTTGCAGAACCTGCTGCTCAAGGAACTCAAGATCCATAAAGACCTTCCCGACGGATATAATCAAGTACGCCTGATGGCAGAAGATCATCCGCAGACTCTCCGGCAGACAGTTTTTCACGGATTTCCGTGGACGAAGCCGGAAAAAGAGGATTCTGGAAATAACGATGGGGAAAGGGGAAATCCAGATCTCCGGGATCCCCGCGGTGACAAATAATAATATCAGCTTCCCGGCTCAGCTCTTCAGCACGATGCCAGCCCCGGAACCCGGACACCAGATCGTCTCCAATAATCAGGCCGGGATTCTCTCCATCCGTATAGTTCTCTTTCAGATAGAGTATGGTATCGTAGCTGTACGATATGCCCTTCCTTCTGTATTCACAGTCAGAGACAAAACAGGCCTCTACGGACGAGGCCGCCAGCTGAACCATCTTGAACCTATGCTGAAAAGAGATATCGCTGTCGATATTTTTATGAGCGGGACGGAAGGAGGGGACAAGAACGAGGCTTTCATAACCGAAAGCCTCTTTTACCGCAGATCCTATCTTCAGATGTCCCAGATGGGGAGGATTGAAAGTCCCCCCCAGCATGACAAGTTTCATATATCCAGCTTTATATTTCCTGGGATGTGGCCATTTTGAGCATGGAAAGCTTCAGCTCTTCCAGCCCGTCCCGGGAGAATACGGATATCCCGATGATGGGATGTTCCGGATATTTTTCACGCAGTTTTTCGAGGTTTTCGGGAGCATCATCAAGGTCAAGCTTGGTCCCCAGAAGCAGATGAGGCTTATCCAGCAGTTCGGGATTGTATTCTCCCAGTTCCACTTTGAGCTTTTCGTAACTGTCCTCAAACCCCTCTTCCCCCAGATCGATCATAAAGGCCAGACCGGAAGTACGGGAGATATGTTTCAGAAATTTAAAACCGAGCCCCAGGCCATGGGAAGCGCCCTCAATAATCCCGGGAATGTCCGCCAGGACAATATCCTTCTCCCCAATCCTCAGCATACCCAGATTCGGAATCTTGGTCGTAAAGGGATAGGATGCCACCTTGGGAGTGGCATTGGTCAGCGCTTTGAGAAGGCTGGATTTTCCAACACTCGGGAAGCCTACAAAACCGATATCTGCAATCAGATTAAGCTCAAGCCTGATTTCGGCATACTCACCGGGCACACCGGGCTGCGCATAGCGGGGGGTCTGCTTTCTGGAGGTTCTGAAATGCCAGTTTCCCTGGCCTCCGTTTCCACCATGAAGGAATACCCACTGTTCGCCGTCAAGGTTATCCGAAAAGTCCTTCAGGATATCACCGGATTCGTAATCCCTGACCAGAGTTCCGGGAGGCACGGTAATAACGATGTCTTCACCGTTTTTCCCATGCATGCGTTTCCCCATTCCGGGCTGACCGTTCTTTGCTCTGTATGTATGCTTATGATTGAGATGGGAGAGGGTCTTCAGATTTTTTTTAACCTGAAAAACCACATTGCCCCCACGGCCTCCGTCACCACCGTCCGGACCGCCCTGAGGGACATACTTTTCTCTCCGGAAGGAGACGCTGCCTGCGCCCCCGTCTCCGGAATAGACTTCAAGGCGAGTTTCGTCAATAAAACCCTGCATAGGTCTTATTCGCCGGCTTCGACGATAGAAACTCTCTTTTTGCCTTTCTTGTGATGAAAGAGAACACTTCCCGCAGCAGTTGCGAAAAGAGTATCGTCCTTACCGAGACCTACATTTTCACCGGGGTGAATCTTGGTGCCTCTCTGGCGGACGAGAATTTCACCGGCCTTTACAATTTGGCCGCCGAATCTCTTTACACCCAGTCTCTGAGCATTGGAATCTCTTCCGTTTTTGGAGCTTCCTCCACCTTTCTTATGAGCCATTATCGTTTCCTCACGTTTGTACCGATTTGAATACTGCCGGGATACTCACTCTCGAGATCCCGCAGCCCCAACATTACCATATCAACAGCGCCAATGAACCATTCACGGCGCCTCTCGGAAACATCTGTGATCCTGAGATCAAGATATCCCGGTTCATCAGCCTTCCCGATCGCCTCAAGACCATCGGTATGACTGAAAAGCCTGGCGGCCGTCCTTAACAGGACGGAAACTCCGGCACAGGCCTCGCTTGGATTTCCGTTTGTTCTATTTGCGTGACCCTGGGATGTCAAAGCCTCTAAAAGACCAGAATCCCCAAAGGTTAGAACAATACGAATCACAGGCGTTACAGCGTATTAAGCGCCCAGAATGTCCTCTACCTGAAGCAGAGTGTAGTTCTGTCTGTGGCCCTGTGTTCTCTTATAGCCTTTTCTTCTCTTGAACTTGAAGACCTTGACCTTCTTGTCCTTGAAAGAATCTTTGATAACGGCGGTGACCTTGGCGCCTTCAACGTAGGGAGTTCCTACCTTGGGCTCGCCTTCACCGGACAGAAGCAGTACGGAATCGAATTCCACTTTGTCTCCGGCCTCGTTAGCAAATTTGTCGACTTTTAACACAGCACCCTTTTCGGCTTTATACTGTTTGCCTTTGATTTCTACAAGTGCGTACATTTGTTAACCTCAACAATCATTATTTTTAGCACTCAATGGATATACCATTTAAACCACTACGTGGTCAAGTGCCGATAAGCAAATGAGTTACATTTTACTCAGAAAGGGAATATTCACCAGCTCAAATCCGTTTTTCAGCATCTGCAGAGCCGCCCGGGTCAATTCGATCCGGGTAACGGTCAAGACCTTGTCATCCCCTCCCAGAATGGGACAGTCGTGATAGAAGCGGCTGAAATTCTTGGCCGTATCATAAAGATGAGCCGCCACCACAGAGGGATTCAGATCGGAAGCCGCCATTTTCACCGCCTCGGGAAAAGAGCTGATATTCTTGACCAGCTCCCACTCCGCATCGCTGTTCAGAAGCGAGAAGTCCGGCTTCAGCGACGCATACTCGTCCCTTTTTTCCTCATACTTTTCAAGAATGGAGTTGATACGGGCGCTCATATACTGCAGATAGGGCCCCGTGTTTCCATTAAAAGAGAGAGACTCCCTGGGATTGAAAACCATATCCTTATAGGGAGAAACCTGAAGAAGGAAGTAATGCAGAGCCGCCAGGGCGATCTTACGCCCCGTGTCTTCAACATCACCGACAGCCTCGGCCCTTTCCTTGTTCCGGATCTCATCGGCAGCCATATCGGAGAGCTGCTGCAGAAGATCATCCGCATCCACGACGGTTCCCTCACGGCTCTTCATCTTGCCCTCGGGAAGGTTCACCATTCCATAGGAGAGATGGTGAAGCATCTCGGCCCAGGAGTACCCCAGCTTCTTCAGGGCATGAAAGAGCACCTGAAAGTGATACTCCTGCTCGGCGCCCACCACATAGATCAGCCGGTCGAAGGGAAAGTCCCTGTGCCGGGCGATGGCGGTCCCCAGGTCCTGGGTCATATAGACGGAGGTTCCGTCGCTTCTGAGCATAACCTTGGTGTCCATTCCGATATCAGACAGATCCAGGCGAATGCTGCCGTCTTCATCCTTATAGAAAACACCCTGCTCCAGGCCTTTGAGGACCTCTTCCCGCCCGGAGAGGTAGGTATCACTCTCATAATAGTATCTGTCGAAGGAAATATTGGTGTTTTTATAGGTTTCGGAGATCCCGTCGATGGTCCACTTGTTCATCAGCGTCCAGAGCTCTGTGACCTCTTTGTCGCCCTCTTCCCACTTGCGAAGCATGGCCTGGGCCTGTTCTTCGGCGCTCTTGTCCTCTTTGGCCCAGGTGTTGAACTTCACATAAAAATCCCCTACAAGATGATCCCCCTTCTTGCCGGAGGATTCGGGAGTGACTCCTTCACCGAATTTCTGATAGGCCAGCATGGATTTGCAGATATGAACGCCCCGGTTGTTGATCAGATTCACCTTCTGAACTTCGGCGCCGGAAGCCGCAAGGATGCGGGAGACCGATTCGCCAATGGCATCGTTACGAAGATGGCCCAGATGAAGAGGCTTATTAGTATTGGGACAGGAAAACTCAACCATAACCTTCTGCCCTTTCAACAGATCCGATGTACCATAGGAGTCCCCGGCTTCCGCAACCTGAGCACTGAGATCCCGGATCATAGCAGAACGGTCGAGGAATATATTGACATAGGGACCCGCCGGTCGGGCTTCCCCGGGAATATCAGTACCGAGAGCCTCAACAACCGCTGCGGCAATGGCAGGGGGAGCGCATCTGAAATCTTTGGCAAAAGGGAACATGGGAAAAGCAAGGTCTCCCATCTCCGGCCGGGGAGGATGCTCAACAATGATCCGGTCGGCCAGTCCTGAGAGTTCCAGTTTTTTCTCTTCAGCCGCCTTTGTAAGAGCTCCGGCAACCAGGGTCGCCCAGTTTTTTTTCTGTTTATCCATATCCGCCTCACATGTGTTTCACTTGGAACGATTTAAGCAGAATAAGGAGGAATAGTCAATAAATCAGAGAACGGGGAGAGTCCCTACTGCACCTGCTGCTGCGCTTCTTTGAGAAGCTCTTCCATCTTCTCTTTTTCAAGAGAAGCGATATCATTAAGACTGTTGCCTATCTTATGAATGTCATCGGCTGCATTGACAATGGATTGCCTGAGTTCCTCGCTGCTTCCGCCTCCCAGCTCCGAAAGGTTCGACAGAGTATCATAGGTTCCGCCGTTGCCGAGGACAATACCGTTCATCAGCTTCCCCATAGCCCTGAGAGTCCGGATAGAATCTTCGACAATCGTCAGAGCGTCTCTATTGATGCCGTTGTATATAAGCAGCATTTGACGACCCAGCTCTTCCTCACCGCCCCTGAACTCACGTCCGGCTTCCATGATTTTCTTCCCCGCATCCCCTTCAGGACTCAGGTAGTGCTCAAACCAGCGCAGCCTTTCTGATATTTTTACCAGATCCTGAAAGACCCGTTCATACTCTTCACGGTTATTCTTTTTATAAAAATTACCGTCCACCAGAATAATCTTCATGGGAAAATAGAGCACCTTCTGGAAATTTTCGCTGTTAAAGGTTGCCAGAGCAGCCAGGGAACAGGAAAAAGCGACCAGGCGATCCTGCTGAGGATAACCTTTTATATAACTGAGAACAGGAATATCCCAATAGCGGAGAAGCTCATTCACATGATCTTCCAGAGTTTTCTCCCTGATGAAGATTCGCATTCTATCGGAAAGAACATCCTGCCAGTGCTGATTGAAGAAGTAGAACCAGTCCTCGCCGCCGGCAGCCGTCCCGGCCGAATAGAAAGGATCCTCAAGAATAACCTTCAGGATATCGGCCAGGGGCACGGCTCGATTGAAGTTCCTGACCTTCTGAATCAGGGCTTCACAGCGGCTGATACCCGCTTCAACCCTCTCCTCCAGAGATTCCTCAGTGCTGGAAACCTGGCTGCAATAGAGCAGAAACACGGCCTCCAGGAGTTTAACGGAGGGAGGATTGCTGAAAGCTTTGAGCACCGACGCCAGTTCAGTCAAAGGAGTTTTCAGACTCGAAAAACTTGCCGAAAGAGCCTGTCCCTCTGTGGATTCCAGAAACTGGGAAGTGATCTGAGAAAAGGGGTGAATCGAAAGCTGGTAAAGATGATTAAGAGTACGGATCTGCTCGGTCATCCTCCGCCGGTCTTCCCGGCTTATCCTTTGCATCAGATTATCAAGCTCTTCACTCAGCTTCCGGCGTATTCCCGAAACGTCCATTACGGGATTGGCCTTTGCCAGCGCCCGGGGATCGATCTTAATCCTCAACTCGTCACTCAGCTCCGGGAATTCGAGCTGCCCCATTATTGAATAAAACAGAATCTTATCCATCCCGAAGCAGACGGAGAGAGGAGAACGTATAAAATCTACGGATTCATGAAGATCAGCCACCATTTCGCTCATCTTACCACTGACGGACCTATGCCTCATATCAATAAGATCTGGATTTACAGACACAATCTGGCGAGCAATACGATCAACCATCACATTTTTTGTCAATTCCAACTTATCTTTATGCATAAAAAGGGATTTGATAAAAATTATTAACTTATCCAACCATGACAAAGAGGAATATTCTTCTTGAATCGAATTTACAGAGTCATTTTCAACCGCAAAAACCATCGGTTCCTGACTAACGTCGATATTTTTCTCCATTTTTTCAATCATTTTCCGCCTTTCTTCACCGGAAAGGTCTTTCACAAGCCTGTCAAATACATTATCTTTAGCCATAAATATATTTTATTGCCAATAAATGAGATTGGCAACGATAATTCCAGCGATAAGAGATAAGGAAGAGTTATGAACAGTTCTGAAATTGCCCTATTCGACACAACTTTGAGAGACGGGACTCAGGGAACGGGTATCAACTTCACCCTGAAAGACAAACTTGAAATTGCAGAAATGCTGGATGACTTCGGAATCGACTATATCGAAGGCGGCTTCCCTCTGGCATCGGAAAGAGAAACCGCTTTCTTCAAAGAGATACGCACCCTCAACCTGAAGCACTCCCGGATCTGCGCCTTCGGCTCCACACGCAAACCCGCTGGAAAAGCTGCTCAGGATGCCCATATCAACGCTCTGCTCCAGGCTGAAACTCCCGGGGTCGTCGTCGTCGGCAAAGCATGGGACGCCCATGTTACCGATGTCCTTAAGACCAGCCTGGATGAGAACCTGGCCATGATCTCCGACTCCGTTTCCTACCTGAAGGGCGAAGGAAGAGAGCTTATTTTCGACCTGGAACACTTTTTCGACGGATGGAAACACAACAGGGAGTACGCCCTTAAAGTGCTTCAAACAGCAACCGAAGCCGGAGCGGACTGCCTTGTCCTTTGCGACACCAACGGAGGCACCCTGCCCCAGGACGCCGTTGCCTGCATACAGGAACTCAAAAAAGAGAGCCTGGCTCCCATCGGCGTCCACTTCCACAACGATACGGGCTGTGCCGTCGCCGCATCCATCCTGTCTGTGGAAGCCGGAGCCGTCCACGTGCAGGGAACCATTAACGGATGGGGTGAGAGAGTCGGCAATGCCAATCTCTGCGCCATCATCCCCAACCTCGTCCTGAAGATGGGAAGAAAGATATATGCCGCGGAAAATCTCAGCGAGCTGACCAAACTCTCCCGCTATACGGCGGAGAAAGCCAATATCATCCCCGAAAAAAATCAGGCCTATGTGGGAGAGACCGCCTTTACCCACAAGGCCGGACAGCATGCAGACGTTCTGGCCAAGGCCGAACATCTGATGGAGCATATGGACAGCGCCCTTGTGGGGAACTCCCGAAAGATCCTCCTCTCCGAACTGGCAGGAAAATCCACGGTTGTCAGAAAACTCGCCAAGTACGGAGAATTCGACAAGGGATCGGAGATCGTCGGCGCCCTGACGGAGACCCTGAAAAGGAAAGAGATGGAGGGATATGAGTACGAAGCGGCGGAAGCGTCCTTCGATGTGATCATGCGTAAGGCGCTGGACAAGTTCAAACCCCTGTTCGAACTCAAAAACTACCACCTCGAGTCCTACAAGACCATGGAGAGCAAGAGCAAAACCGTGGGCCGTCTATTTCTGAGCGCCGCAGGAGTAGAGCACATGGGGGCCGCCGTTGGAGAAGGTCCGGTAGACACGCTCTACGCATCTATCCGCGACGCCCTTATCCCCAGCTATCCCTTTCTGAAAAACATCCACCTGATTGACTACAGGGTGCGCGTCCTCAACCCCGAGGAAGCCACAGCCGCAAAGGTCCGTGTTTTTATCAGCTTTACCGACGGCAGCATGGACTGGGACTCGGTCGGAGTTTCGGAAAACATCATCGAAGCCTCCTGGGAGGGACTTCTGGACGCCGTAAACTACTACTACAACAATGTAATTCTGGAAGATTAGATTCCATAATTAGAATAGTTTGACAAAAAGAGCGGCCGCCGTTCCCGACAAGGGTTCGGCGGCCGTTTCTATTAATGATCCGACCTGCAGCCTGTCCTGTTGTCCGGCAGTCTGCCGGACAACAGGACAGGGACGATCGCAGATCCCGAATCAGGCTTTAATGAATCGGTTCGGGAAGAGGATTGCTGCTGATCTTCTCATCCTTAAGATAGCGTATTCCAATCACAGCCGCCTGGGCTGCACTGGTGGTGGTTGTATAGGGGATCTTCCTCTTGACAGCCTCGGTTCTGATCTCCTCATCCTGTATCTGGGAATTCCTCCCCAGAGGCGTATTGATCAGCATATCGATCCGTCCTGAAGCCATATGATCAACCACAGAGGGATGTCCCTGGTGGAGCTTCAGGATAACCTCACTGAAAATGCCGTTCTTATAGAGGAAGTCAGCGGTCCCCCGGGTGGCAGCGATCTCAAAGCCCATCTCCGACAACTCTTTAACGATGGGCAGAATGGTCTGCTTATCCTTATCCGACACGGTAACGAAAACCCTGCCCGACGTAGGCAGATAGCATCCGACGGCCGCCTGCACCTTGGCAAAAGCCTCTCCGTAGCTCTCGCCGATACCGATGGCCTCTCCGGTAGATTTCATCTCGGGTCCGAGAACAGGATCAAGCCCCGCAAAGCGGTCAAAGGAGAAAACGGCCTCTTTGACAGCCCAGCCGGTCTGACAGCTTCCCTCTCCGACTCCCGTCTTTTCATCCACCAGACCCTGAGCCTTCAGGTCTGTTCCGTTCCAGAGCTTCACAGCCGCCTCGATCAGGTTGACTCCCGATGTCTTGGAAAGGAAGGGGACCGTTCTGGATGCCCTGGGATTGACCTCCAGAATATAGAGAACGTCATCCTTGACGGCAAACTGGATATTCAAAAACCCCTTAACCTGAAACTCTCTGGCGATGGCCACGGCAGCATCGGACATCTGTGTCAGCATCGCAGGCGTCGATTTATAGGGAGGAAAAACACAGGCCGAGTCAC
Organism: Oceanispirochaeta sp.; assembly: GCA_963556075.3. Classification (GTDB taxonomy): domain Bacteria; phylum Spirochaetota; class Spirochaetia; order DSM-2461; family DSM-2461; genus Oceanispirochaeta. Next base: position 4,398,116 of record CAUVYB020000002.1, read on the forward strand.
CGGAGTGGATTCCCGCAGCCTCGATATGCTGCATGATTCCGCCCACATAGACATTCTCCCCGTCGGAAATCGCATCCAGGTCATACTCGAAGGCATCCTCCAGGAACTGATCTACCAGAACCGGTCTGTCCGGCGAGATGGGAATCCCCTTGTTCAGGAAGATATCAAGCTCCTCTTCGGAGTAGGCGATAAACATACTCCGCCCCCCCAGCACAAAGGAAGGCCTCAGGAGCACAGGAAAACCGATCTCCCTTGAATAATGGGCCACCTCTTCCCGAGTATAGGCGGACATATTCCGGGGCTGATTGAGCCCCAGCTTCTCCATGGCTTCCGAAAAAAGCTTTCTGTCTTCGGCTTTGTTGATATTATCCACCGTGGTACCGATAACTTCGGCGCCCGCCGCTTCCAGTTCCTCCACCATATTCAGGGGGGTCTGACCGCCCAGCTGAACCACAATCCTATTCACCTGCTCCTTCTTCATGACCTGCTTCACCGACTCGGCGGTAAGGGGTTCCATATAAAGACGGTCGGAGATGTTGTAGTCCGTTGAAACGGTCTCGGGGTTGGAGTTCACCATAATGGTTTTCACGCCCTGCTCCCTCAGGCTCAGTGAGGCCAGAGTACAGCAGGTATCAAACTCAAGGCCCTGCCCTATCCTGTTGGGGCCCGAAGCCAGGATGATAACACCCTCTTGTCCTGTAGGCGTTCCTTCATCAAGCTCACCCCAGCTGGAGTAGAAGTAGGGAGTCTTGGCATCCATCTCACCGGCACAGGTATCCACGAAGTGAAAACTGGCCTGTATATTCATCCTGTCACGCAGAGCCGTTATATCAGCAGGCGCCAAACTGCAGAGCTCCGCAATCCTGCTGTCCGAAAGACCTGTTTTCTTGGCCTCCAGCAAAAGCTCCGCATCCAGCTCGGCCGCGGCGGCAATCCGGTTTTCCAGCTTGACCTGCTTCTGCAGCTGATGGAGGAACCAGATATTGAATCCCGTCTTTTCGGCAAGCTCTTCCAGAGAGCCCTTGGGATTCCACTTGATCCAGGTATAGGCCCCCATCAGCCTTTGCGGATGGGCCGTCGTCAGGATAGACTCCAGCTCGCCTTCGCTGATCCTCATGGCGGTCAAGCCGTCCCGGCCCGTCTCGGAAGCCCGGAGAGCCTTATTCAGGGCTTCCAGTGCATTTCTTCCCAGGGCCAGGGCTTCTCCCACCGACTTCATCTGGGTTCCCAGAGCGGAATAGCCGGTAGGAAACTTCTCGGTCTCAAACCGGGGAACTTTGACGGCACAGTAGTCCAGAGCGGGCTCGAAACAGGAAGCCGTCTTGCCTGTAATCTCGTTCACAACCTCATCCAGAGTGTATCCGACGGCCAGCTTGGCGCTGCAGCGGGCGATGGGAAATCCCGTGGCCTTACTGGCCAGCGCACTGGAGCGGGAAACCCGGGGATTCATTTCGATCACGATCATTCTTCCCGTATCCGGTTTCACTGCGAACTGTACGTTTGAACCGCCGCAGTCCACACCGATGGCCCTCAGGATATCGATAGAGGCGGTTCTCATTTTCTGATAAGCCCTGTCGTCCAGGGTCTGAATGGGAGCGATGGTGATAGAATCTCCCGTATGAACTCCCATGGGGTCGATATTTTCGATGGAACAGACGATGATGGCATTGTCATGCTTGTCCCGCATAACCTCCATCTCAAACTCCTTCCAGCCGATCAGAGATTCTTCTATAAGAGCCTCTCCCACGGGGCTTTCAATCAGAGCCTTTTCAACAAGGCTCTTCAGCTCTTCATGAGAGTAGGCGATGCTTCCGCCCATACCGCCCAGTGTAAAACTGGGACGAATAACCAGAGGCAGCCCCACCTCTTTTTCAAGCTTGAGGGCTCCGGCCACGGTTTTCGTCGTAACGGATCTTGCAGACTCCAGCCCCAGAGAATCCACAACCTTCTTGAACTCTCTTCTGTCTTCGGCCTTGAAGATGGACTCTGTATTGGCACCGATAACCTCGACACCGTATTTTTCCAGAACCCCCTCTTCCGCCAGATCAAGGGTCAGATTCAAAGCCGTCTGCCCCCCCATGGTAGAGAGCACTGCATCGGGCCTCTCCTTCTCTATGATCTCGCTCACGTATTTTACCGTCAGAGGTTCCACATATATCCTGTCGGCGATCCCGGGCGTGGTCATCACGGTGGCCGGGTTGGGATTGACCAGAATAACCTCATACCCCTCTTCCTTGAGAGCCTTGACCGCCTGGGTTCCCGAATAGTCGAACTCACAGGCCTGTCCGATAATAATGGGACCTGATCCTATAATAAGTATCTTATGTATATCCTTTCTGGCGGGCATTAGTTTTTCACCTCTTTCTTTTCTTTCCTTACAACTTCAAGAAAGGCATCGAAGATCCAGCTGGAATCCACGGGGCCGGGAGCCGCTTCGGGATGAAACTGCACACAAAGAAGATCCTTATCCTCCCACTCCAGCCCCTCGATGGAACCGTCGTTGGCATTTCTGAACCGCACTGTCACACCTTCGGGCAGAGATTTTTCATCTATGGCAAAACCATGGTTCTGAGAGGTAACGAAGACCCTGCCGGTTTTCTCATCCCTGACCGGATGATTACAGCCGTGGTGGCCGAACTTCATCTTGAATGTGGAAGCCCCTACGGACTGACCGATGATCTGATGCCCCAGACAGATTCCCACAAGAGGATAACGTCCCAGCAGCCCTTCGGCCAGAGCGACCTGGTCCTTGAGAACTGCAGGATCTCCGGGACCGTTGGAAAGAAAAACTCCGTCAGGTTTAATCTTATCGATCTGCGCTGCTGTGGTCGTGGAAGGAAGAAGGGTAATCTTACAATCCCTCTGGCGAAGCTCTCTGATAATATTCGCTTTGATTCCGCAATCCAGCAAAGCCACATGAGTGCCCGACCCTTTTATGGTAACAGTCTCGGAGCAGCCGACGCCGCCTATAAGATTCTGTCCTTCCATAGAGGGAAGCCCTTTCAGATAGCTAAGGGTTTTATCAGAATCTACATCGGTCCATCCGGCCGCGGGATCGGAAGGCCGCATGATTACGGCATTGCAACTTCCTTCATCCCTGAGCATCAGGGTCAGCCGTCTGGTATCAATCCCAGAAATGCCGCAGATACCGTTTTTCTTCAAATAGGCATCCAGGGTGATCCTTCCCTTCGGAACCGGGCCGTCATAAAGCTCCCTGACCACAAGAGCGGAAACCTTGACATCCTTCCGTCCTTCATCCTCCGGACCGTTCTCAGACCAGAGATCCTCACATCCATAGTTCCCGATATGAGGATAGGTCATGGTAACAACCTGTCCCGTATAGGAGGGATCGGTCAGTATCTCATGATACCCCGACATTCCCGTATTGAAAACGACTTCTCCCTGAGGAAGAACCCGATCGGTCGCGAGAGAAGAAGCGTCCGGCGCTTCGTCTCCAAAACAGAGGCCTGGAAAGACAGTTCCATTCTCCAGTACCAGAAACCCTTTTTCTTGCATAAACCACCCCGCGTTTAAATATTTATACAATTTTTCTTAATAAATATACAGCACTAAAACCATGAGCTTACAAAAAAACCGGCTAATTTAGCCGGTTTTTAAATCCTTTGCCAGGTCTTCCAAATCACAGATACAAAATAGAATTCCTGATAATAAAATATCAAAAGACTTAATCAAAATTGACTTCCCGAGGAGGACTCGAACCCCCAAAGGCAGAACCAGAATCTGCAGTGTTACCAATTACACTATCGGGAAATATAGTGAAACAATTTCATTGAAACCCGGTCACGCGAACCGGTCCGCCAAGTTCATTGTTTCGATCTGCGGGCATAATATAAAAATTGACTTTTTATGTCAAGCGATACCCGCAAATAATTTTTTCTTTAAAAAACTCTCTCAAAGAAGGAGTTCATGGACTCCAGGACCGGGGGGCCAGAAACGGAGTTTATGACAGTAAACAAGTCATTCAGGCAACACTGATCCGGGAGGACAGGAATCGCTTTTATTGATCTTCCACCTTCTCGCTGTGGTACTCAATCAGGGTCTTAATATCTATCCCTGGCAGTTTATCGGCATAGTTCAGAAATGGCAGACCGATAACGCCGAAAATATTCTTTACATTGGCCCCTCCCATGGTCAGAAGCTCAACGGCAGCGCCCATGGTTCCTCCGGTGGCCAGAAGATCATCAACAAGAAGGACGTTCTTTCCCTGGGGGACATCACTCTGGTGAATCTCGACTTCCGCTTTTCCGTACTCAAGCTGATAAGACTTCTTAAGGGTAACTCCCGGGAGTTTTCCAGCCTTGCGGACCAGGATCAGGGGAATCCCCATGGCTTTAGCGAAGGGTGCGGAAAAGATAAAGCCTCTGGATTCTACCGCCGCTACGGCATCGATGCCCTTATCTTTATAGTATTCCACCATCTGATCGATACACCAGCTGAAAGCCTCGGGATTGGTCAGTATGCTTGTGATATCAAAATACAGGATGCCCTTGTGGGGAAAATCCTTGATCTTCCTGATAGAATCATCCAGATTGAATTCTTCGGACATAAATGTCTCCCTTTCAATAAAAATACCCGGTTAAAACCGGGACATTTAAAAATAACCCGATTCGAAGGCTTTCATCAAGATGGATTTTTGTGCATCAATAAATCACCTGCTAGAATATTAAGGATACCCCCTCTTGAAAGAGGGCACTCTTGCCCTGGCATTCTCGGAGTAGTCGGCCGATTCACCCCGTTGCAGATAGTGATAGCCTATTCCGGCAATCATAGCGGCATTGTCAGTACAGAGCTCCAGAGAGGGATAGTAAGTCTTAACACCTTTAAGCCCATCCAGACACCCCCTCATATAGGAATTAGCCGTAACGCCTCCTCCGGCGACCACTCTCTCCATCCCCGTAGCCTTAAGGGCCTTTTTCACTTTTTTGATCAGGATATCTACGGCTCTCTTCTGAAAGGCGGCGGCAATATTGGCCTTGGTGATCTCATAGTCTTTGTTATGAAACTGTTCCAGCTGATTGATTACGGCCGTTTTAAGCCCTGAATAAGAGACATCATAAGCATGGTCCCCCTTATGCAGATTGGGAGAAGGAAAGTGAAAGGCCCTGGGATTTCCCTCCCCGGCAAGACGGTCCACCGCCACTCCCCCGGGATAGCCCAGCTCATAGTGCTTGGCAATCTTATCAAAGGCCTCACCGCAGGCATCGTCGATGGTCGTTCCCAGAACCTCGATATCATCAAATCCCCGAACCACGGCGATCACAGTGTGTCCGCCCGAGACCAGGAGTCCAAGATAGGGATAGGGGATATCCGACTCCAGATGAGGTGCATAAAGATGGGCCCTGATATGATCGACACCCGTATAGGGAATGCCCAGGGACCAGGAAAGGCCTTTGGCAAAAGAGAGGCCTACCAGAAGAGAACCGACCAGACCGGGTCTGTTGGTCACGGCAATGCCGTCAATATCTCTCTTATCCAGTCCCGCCTCTTCCAGAGAACGGCTTACCACAGACCAGATCCAGCGGGTATGGAGCCTGGAGGCTATCTCCGGCACAACCCCCTGCCAGGGCCTGTGAAGATCAATCTGTGTAGCTATGATATTGCTGAGTACCGTCCTTCCGTCTTTAACAACAGAAGCGGCACATTCGTCGCATGATGATTCTATTCCCAATACATACATAGAAGAGAATCTAGGAGCTTTCGTCCCGTTGGTCAAGGCGAAATCCCTATTCCTGATGAATTAGAGGGTCATATACTCTTTCAGATCAGAGGCCTGCTCTTTGAGTTTTTTCAGGGCTCTGATCTCTATCTGGCGTACAGTTTCGGGAGAGATTCCCATCTCCTCACCTATGGTTTTCAGGGTATGCTTCTTTCCGTCCAGAAAATTGTAGCGGCAGCGGATGATATGACGTTCTTTATCTTTTAGCTTGTAAAGAGAATCCCGAGTCTCCTGGGCCGCGCACTTCTTGAACAGTTCGCCGTCTGGATTGTAGCTGTCATCTTCGAGGATATCCAGAAGAGTTCCGTTATCCACCGTGGTTTCGGTATAAAGAGAGACGGGATTACTTGAAAACTCCATAATGGAGACCACATCATTGTATTTAACCTTCGTTCCCTCAGAAATCTCCTGCAGAGAGGGAGATCTTTTATTTTTTATGGAAAAATTGTGAACGAAATCCTGAATATGCCTCAACGACTCTTCCTTTCTGTAAGGCAGGCGTATGGAACGACTGCGGTCTGTGAGGAATCGGGTTATAGCCTGCTTTATCCACCAGGCGGCATAGGTACAGAAACGGACGTTCTTCTGATAATCGTAGCGCTCTGCAGCCTTGATAAGGCCGAGGTTCCCCTCCTGAATAAGATCCATCAGGCTGACGCCGGCGATCTGATAGGACCGGGCCATCTTTACGACCAGACGCAGATTCGAATTGATCATTCTTTTTCGTGCGGCTTCATCGCCGTTGGCAATTTTTTCGGCCAGATCCAACTCTTCTTCAAAGCTGAGAAGCTTATAACGGGAGATCTCATCCAGATAAAACTTTAAACTGGAATCATAAGATGTATCTGTCTTGTATTTCATGGCATTACACCCCCTGCCAAACAATAAGCAAAAAGTATGCCAAACAAAGATAAAACAGGTTACAAAACAGATATATAACAGTAACAAAAAGAGTTATCGAGAAAACTGAAAAATTGAAAAATAGTCAAAAATGGCTTTTTGTGTATATTTTTTCATACAGTATCATATTTTAATACTCATAAATGACTAAGGTTTTATGGATTTCTGGATCATTTCGATGTTTCGCAGACGGTTGAGCCAGGGAAAACAGGCTCGCAAAGGACCGGCTGAGAGAAAAACTGATTACTCAGGGCAGTTACCCGCACCGGGATTAACCATGCATTCAGTATCAACACAGTCCGTATTGTCCTCCACAAAGCCAGGCGGACATTTATAGGCTGGTTCAGAGGGGCTGGCAGGATCTCCATATCCATCAGCATCGGCATCAAGATAGAAAGTACGAAGCACACATGTACCCAGTCCTGGATTTATATCTTCATCGCTGTCATCGCAATCCGTATTGTCCTCCACATACCCTAAAGGACATTCACTGGCCTGAGTCGACTGATCCGCATCCCCGTATCCGTCGCCGTCGGCATCCCGATAGTATAAGTTATCAGAATTATCGGATGATTTTCCGGAAGAGCCGTTTTCATCACAGGCGAGAAGAATCAGAAGCAGACAGCAGCCGCAGAGAGCGAGCCTTTTCAACCCAGGATCTCCGAAGGAAGCTGCCGCGAGAGCTGCCGGAACATCATATCCCCTACTCCGAGACCTGCGGTACCGCTCATCTTTTTGGCATACTCGTCGTAGAGCATATCGTCGAAGATCTCTTCACCCATATTCCTCTTGGTCAACTCCGAACGGTTGATGGTCTTCTTCATGGAATCAAGCATATTTTTGATGAAAATGGCTTCAAAATCCTGACAGGCCTGTTTGAGTTTGGCCATTTCCGAGGAGCTGACGCCTTTTTCACTGCCCGACAGCTTGCTTTCCAGAGCAGAAGAGGCATTGTTGTTCAGATGATATGTTCCGGCGGCGTTCAAGGTATTCATAGGAGCTCCTTCAGATGACTGTTCCCGGAATGAATCAGCTCCGGGCTATTGATCCTGTTAGATTATCGGTCTATCTCTTCAGATTATTAGCAATACCCAGCATAGAATCTGAGGTCTGGATCGCTTTGGAGTTAAGCTCGTAAGCTCTCTGTGCCACGATCATATTCACCATCTCCTTAACAACAGAAACATTGGAGTTCTCAAGAAACTTATGGTAGACCTTGCCCATCCCGTCGAATCCGGGACGTCCGCCGATGGGATCTCCCGAAGCGGCGCTCACCTTGTAAGTGTTCTCTCCAATGGCTGTAAGACCGGCGGGATTAACAAAGCGGTAGAGCTGAACCTGTGCCACGTCTACAGGATCATCACTGCCGGGGAGTTTGACCGTCACCCGCCCGTCCTGGCTGACCGCCACCGATTCGCGTATAAATCCTTCGGGCATCACAATTTCGGGAAGGACCTTGTTACCGTTGGAGGTGACAAGCTGCCCGTTGCTGTCGATCTTGAAGGCTCCGTCACGGGTGTAGCCGTAGCTGCCGTCTATCTGCAGGGTACGGAAAAAGCCCTCTCCCTGGATGGCGATATCAGAAATATTGCCTGTATTCTGCAGAGACCCTTGCGTAAACATTCTCTGACTGGCGGCGACCTTCACACCGTGGCCGACCTGGATCCCCGTAGGGACCACAGTCTCTTCGGTGGCGGGCGTTCCGGCTATGCGCTGAGTCTGATAGATCAGATCCTCAAAGTCCGCCCTCACCTGCTTGTAGCCGGTAGTGTTGACGTTGGACAGGTTGTTGGAAATAGTATCGATATTGAACTGCTGTCCATTCATGCCGCTGGCGGCGGTCCACAGTGATCTCATCATGGTTTTATTCTCCTAATCGCCTAGAACTTGGCGGCGTCGTTTATCAGTTTATTCAGCAGGGAGTCCTGGGAGCTGATCACCTTCTGGTTCGCTTCGTAGGCCCTGTTCACTTCGATCATATTCACCATTTCGGAAACGGGATTGACATTGGAGGCTTCCAGAAAGCCCTGGAGGACCTTCGGCCTCTCTTCAATACCGGTCATATAGGGAGTTCCGGATGTGGGGGTATCGGTCCAGAGGCTGCTGCCCTGCTTTTTGAGAAAGCGGTTACCATTTCCCTCGAAACGGACCAGCTTCAGGGTGTCCACAAGCTCAGAATCCTCCCAGTCATTCTCCTCCATGGAGACCAGGCGCTGAGGATTGTCAGAGTATTCGCCATTCTGGAAAACCCTTCCCTTGGCATCGATGGTGAAGTTATGAAGTTTGATCTGAATGGGGCCGTTCTCTCCCAGTACGGGATAGCCCTCTTTGGTAAGGAGAGACCCCTCCTTGCCCAGAATAAAGGAACCGTTCCTGGTGAAACGTTCCCCCTGATTGGTCTGTATGGTAAAAAAGCCGTCTCCATCCAGGGCGATGTCGAAGGGGTTGGATGTCTCCTTCAGCGAGCCCTGCTCGAATACGGTATAGGATTCATTGTACTCCACACCGGTTCCCAGCTTGCCGACTATGGGCGCCGTGTCCACACTGCCGATGGGAAACTGATGCACACCGTCATCATTGAAACGGCGTATCAGCATCTCGGGAAAGGCCTTGTGAACAGAGGTATCCCTCTTGTAACCCGTAAGGTCCACGTTGGCCAGGTTGTTGGACAGGGCGTTGAGCCTGTGCTGCTGGGCCTGCATTCCGCTGGATGCGGTGTAAAGTCCTCTTATCATTCATCCTTCTCCCAAGATTCTTCTATTTCAATCATCGGAAAAGGATGAACAACCTTTACAGGAATCTCCAGGAATCCTTAGCGTTTGCCGCCTTTCTTTTCGCCGTAGGCCTTCTTTCCGCCTCCGCCGCCGTTTTTTCGACCTCCCCCGCGGGGGCCGTCATAGCGCTCTTTTCTTCCGTATCCGCCGCGGCCGCCGCTGCTGAAACGCTCGGAGTCGCCGACCATATTGACTTTCAGACGCTTACCGCCGAAGGGCACCCTTCTCAGAGCCTCCTCCACCAGGTCCGCGCAGGACGCATCTATCTGAACCGAGGACTTGGTGGGACCGATATCGATCCGGCCTATGGCAACCTGGGTTCCCCGGGTGCTCCGGTTGATCAGGGAGATAACATGCTGGGGACTGATTCTGTCACGATGGCCCAGGTTCATATTCATGCGCACATAGCGGACTCCCCGCTTGTCCCTGTCACCGCCACGCTCGCCGCCCGGGAAACGGTCTCCCCCGTCTCGTCCGTCCCGGCCTCTGCGGGGCTCGGGCCTGACGGGCTGAAGGTCCTCTTCGCTGCTGTAGTACTCCAGGAAGCGGTTGAACTCCATGGAGATGAAGTGCTTGAGCAGGGTTCCCCGGTCCAGGTCGCGGAGCTTGTCCTCGATGATGCCCAGGTAGGGGGCGATCTGCTCTTCGTCCACATCGACGTTATGCACCCGGTCAATCAGGTGCATCAGCTGCTGTTCGCAGATATCCTCCCCCAGGGGTACGGGGGCTTCCAGGATTTTCCGCCCCAGGATCTTTTCGATCCGGCGGATCTTGTACTTCTCCCGCATATTGACGATGGCGCAGGAGGTACCGCGCCGTCCGGCCCGGCCGGTTCTTCCGCTCCTGTGGTTGTAGGACTCTATATCGTCGGGCAGCTCGTAGTGGATGACATGGGTCAGATTGTTCACATCCAGTCCCCGGGCGGCGATATCGGTGGCCACCAGGAGCTGCAGGCTCTGCTCCCTGAATTTCTTCATCACATACTCGCGCTGCTGCTGGGTCATATCCCCGTGAAGGGCGTCCACGTTGTATCCGTCCTTGAGCATCTTGTCGGCGATCATCTGGGTATCCGCACGAGTCCTGCAGAAGACAAGGCCGTAGATCCCCGGATAGAAGTCCACAAGCCGTTTAAGGGCCTTGTAGCGGTCTCTGGCCTGTACCAGATAGTAGTAGTGCTCGATGGTCTCGGTTCCGGCGTTCTTCTTTCCCACCGATACCTCGATGGGATCATCCATAAACTCGGAGGCGATGCGGGCGACCTCGGGGGGCATGGTGGCGGAGAACAGAAGGGTCTGCTTCTCTTCGGGGGTTGAGCCCAGGATCAGGTCCAGCTCCTCGCGAAAGCCCATATTGAGCATGATATCCGCCTCGTCCAGTACCATGATCTTAAGGCTGCTCAGGTCTGCCAGTTTTCGCCTGATCATATCGGCCAGGCGTCCGGGTGTCGCCACCAGGATATGAGGTCTCTGTCTGAGGGAGCGGATCTGAGCGCCCATATCCTTTCCGCCATAGACAGGAACGATGCGCAGATCCTTGCGATAGCGGGAGAACTGTTCCATCTCGCGATTGATCTGAAGACAGAGTTCCCTTGTGGGACAGAGAACGACCCCCTGTATTTCATCCAGAGATCCATCGGTCCGCTCGATCAGAGGCAGGCCGAAGGCGGCGGTTTTTCCTGTTCCCGTCTGGGCCAGTCCGGTCACATCGCGGTCGGTCTCCAGCAGCAGGGGAATAATCTTCTCCTGTATGGGGGTGGGTTCCTTGAAGCCCATCTTCTCTACGGCCTTCTGTATCTCTTCGCTCAGGGGTAGTTCTTTATATTCCAATTTTTTTCCTTCTCATTATTGAATTCACAATAAAGCGCATCATAAAAGAGCGCAACAAAACGGTATGCCGGCAGATGAAAGCGGCTCAGACAGATGTATTATGCATGTCGGCTTTACAAATTACAGGCGGGTATAGAGTTATCATAGGTGATACCGAAGGGAGTGTCAAAGGGCGAAAGGGCCTCTTTCAGGATTGAAGTCTATTCATGAGAGGAAGAATTTCATTCAGATTCCTGATATGGTGATTTACAGTTTTCCTTCTCTCCCTGAACATATGCGAATCCTCATCCATAAATTGACTGGTAATCACAGCGGTCATTCCGGATTCGGCGGAAGCGATGAGCTCACTGTTTCCTCCGTCTCCCACATAGAGACAGTCCTCCGCCTTCTCACCAAGCCTCTCGACGGCCAATGCGAAGATTTCAGGATCCGGTTTCATACAGCCTTCATAACAGGAGAAGACGGCGGTATCGAAACAGGAGGCCAGATCGGTTCCCGACCAGGCTTCAATCTCAATGACATCAGCATTGCTGACCAGTGCCAGCTTATATCCGGCCTCCCGGATCTTTTTCAGAGAGTCCACCACTCCGGCGGGCGGCTGCTCCAGGCAGTAGCGGAAACGAATACGCCGCTCCCGGCTGCACTCTTCCAGCCTTTCCTCGCTTATGGACGGATCTATCTTCCAGGCCACATCCCTGACGATATCTACAGGATCGGTAATCAGGCCGGTCAGACGCTCCCGGGACTGATTGAAAAGAGCATCCACCCAGAGCGTCAGAGGGATGCCCAGAATCTCGTGAGAGAATCGACCGGGAGCGTCATCCAGAAATCTCAGAGATGTAAGAGTGGTAAACAGGTCAAATATAACGGCTGTATATGTTTTCATGTGTTTCTTCTCCGGTATTGCTACTCCGGCGCTTGTGCATATAGCGCAGGTTGATTATGATGTCTCGCGCGGACTTCAAGATCCGCGATTGAGCGGCTCGTTGATCCGCAAAAGGTGGTGGTGCCAGATTTTACCCGCCTCCGGAGGCCGCCCGCAATTGTTCCGGGCTGCGTCCAAACAACTAAAACTGGGAGAAATTCATGAATGAACTCCTCTGGTTTGCCATGCTTTTGGCAAATTTCCTCTTTATCCTACTTTTTTACAGACTCTTTGGAAAGACGGGTCTCTTTATCTGGATTCCCATCGCTTCCATCGTGGCCAACATCCAGGTGCTCAAGCTGGTGGACCTTTTCGGAATCAATGCCACTTTAGGGAACATCGTCTACGCCTCAAGCTTTCTGGTGACAGACATCCTGTCTGAAAACTACGGCAAGAAATCGGCATTCAGAGCCGTGGTGATAGGCTTTCTGTCTCTTATGGCGTCCATGTTCCTCTTTCAGGCCGCCCTCTGGTTCAATCCCTCGATGGACGACTGGGCCCACGAAGCGCTGCAGAGCCTCTTCGGGTTTATGCCCCGCATTGTCCTGGCCAGTCTGATTGCCTTCGGCCTGTCACAGTGCCATGATGTCTGGGCCTATAACTTCTGGAAGAAAAAGTGGCCGGCCGATCGATTTATCTGGCTCCGCAACAATGCCAGTACCATGGTCAGTCAGCTGATAGACTCAATCGTCTTTACCCTTGTTGCCTTTTCGGGACAGTTTCCAACGCCCGTTCTCTTTCAGATATTCATGTCCACCTATATTCTGAAATGGATTGTTGCGGCACTGGATACGCCGTTTATCTATCTGGCGGTCCGCATGTACAAACGGGGAAACCTCCCCGAAGAGATCTGATTGCTTTGTAGACCCGGAGAAGGTCCTTCCGGTCACTGCCCCTCCGGCCGGAACCAGACATCAGGCGGGAGTAAATAAGACAAGGCGGATGTTCCTATCAACGGGAAGCATCCGCCTTTTTTTGCATCAGTGCTTCTCTTTGGCCTCCCGGACCAGGAGAGCCTTAACATCTGCAGGAGTTTCGCATGCCAGGATCTCCTCAAACAGCTGGGGTTTGTTCAGAATGGCACTCACCGAGGAAAGAAACTGAATATGGGGACCCGCGGCATTCTTGGGAGAGAGGGTCAGAATGAAAATCTTTGAAGGGATACCGTCCAGAGATTCGAAATCCACACCCTCCTTTTTCAGACCGATGGCCACTCTGAGTTCTTCGACTCCGTCGGATTTTCCATGGGGGATGGCGATTCCATTCTGCATGCCCGTACTCATTGACGCCTCTCTCTCATACACGGCCTTCAGACAGTCTTCAGGCTCCCTGAGCTTCCCGTCTTCGGCCAGAAGATCGACCATTTCCCTGATAATGTCGTTCTTCTGACGGCTTTTCAGATCCATGGCGATACAGTTCTCACTGATAAGCTTGAAAAAGTCGGTCTGAACCCGGCTGGGCTCGTCTGCAGCCAGCTCTTTCTTCATCTCCCGGGGTTTGGCCATGGTGCTCAGATTTTCAACGGTCTTGTTCATCTGCAGCATGGATTCATAGATCACAGTCTTGATATAAAGGACATCTTCGGGATCGGAGACCACCTCGAAGAAGTCGTAATATTCGTGAATCGTCAGATGAACATCGTCCTTACGGATCTGGTAAATATGGTGATCAAGCTCCATATCGTGAAGATAGAATCCCTCTTCCGTCAGGGCTTCCACAACCTTGGCCAGAGCCAGCTGTTTCATCTCTGTGGACGGGAACTCGAATTTATTGATAACCGTACTTGATCCCTTCATCTCCGTACGGGTTCCCATTTTTTCTTTTTTCAGCAGGATCGTGAGTATGGGCGGTGGTACCAGGGTTGTGATAAGGGTCATAAAGACCGCCACGCCAAACTGGGCGGGATTGAGAATCCCCGCAGCAATACCGATGCCCGCCATAATCAGGGCCACCTCGCCACGGGGCACCATCCCCACGCCCACACGGGCGGCTCCCAGAAGATTGAAATCCATGAACAGGGAGGGAATACCGCATCCGATGATCTTGGAGACGATACCGACCACCGAGAAAAGGATTCCGGCTGTCAGGACCTCGGGTTTCAGAAACTCATGAACATCAACCAGCATGCCCATGACACAGAAGAAAACAGGGACAAAAAACTCCTGCAAAGGATGAATCTTCTCCTGAATGACAAAGCTCAGATCCGTCCTTGAAAGGGAAAGCCCCATAACATAGGCTCCGATGATCATGGCAAGGCCCGCCTTCTCAAAGATTCCCGAAAGGATCAGGGCCAGCCCCAGGCTCATAATGGCGATAGAGGTCTCCGAACCGAAGATTTTCAGAGACTTTCCTATCTTCCGGGCAAAGACAAGACCGAGAGCGGTGAATCCAAGCCAGACGCCTACGGCCTTTACGGCGATCATACCGATGGCTCCCCAGTTGACCGTACCGCCGTGGCCGGTCATGACAGAGACGATTCCCAGAACGATGGCCAGACAGATAATACCCAGGACATCGTCAATTACCGCCGCCGCCAGAATGGTGACTCCCTCGGGGGAATCCATCTTTCTCTGCTCCGACAGGATACGGGCTGTAATCCCTACAGAAGTAGCCGTGCTGATAACACCCAGAAAAAGGTTTACCGGAGCCGTCACGGGAAGTCCGCTGATCAGGGCTCCTGCCCAGGCTCCCGCCAGAAAGGAAATACCCACGCCGCCGACACCGATAACGGCGCCCTTGGCCGAAAACCTCAGAAAGAGAGCCAGGTCGGTTTCAAGTCCGGAATGGAAAAGAAGAATGATAGAAGCTATAGTAGAGATCCCGTAGAGTTCCGGGGTCACGGGAAAGCTGGGATTGGTCAGAGGGAAAAGCCCTTCGTGAAAACCGAAAAAGGGAATTCCCCCCAGCAGATAGGGGCCGATTATGATTCCCATCATCAGTTCTCCGAGAACCGAAGGCATGTTGACCTTTTTCATAAGCCATCCACCCAGCTTGGCGGCGAAAAGGATGATACCGATCTGAAAAACCAGATTTGTCATTTTATGCGTAAGAGATTCCTCTCCCCCTCCTGCATTGGCAAAGACCGGAAGGGCCAGAGCCGTCAGAAAAAGGATAAGGAAGGCATAACGTTTTTTCATCATAAGTGAGTCCTGTCTATTTTTTGCTTTGGAATTAATCTAGCAGTAATATCAGACAATGAGAAGACGGAGAAAGTGGATTTACTCCTTTTCAGGGTCTGAAAAGCTCAAGTATCAGCGTTGAAAAATATGCCTGAAATAGTGAGGTATCTCCGAAACAGCCACGACTTTGTCACAGGCGGTCACGATCCAGCTCTCAGGATAGAGGGGCGGAACAGGCGTCAGAGGGAACATATGCCTCAAGATCATATCCCTCTCCTTCCGGTTCAGGGAAAACCGGAGCTCCGCATTTTCAAGAGCCTGTCGGGCGTGGGTGAAGCCGTGCATTTTATGAAGCTCCCAGCGGCGCCGCCTCTTCCGGGAAGAGATCTTCCAGTCATAGAGAAAAAAATCATGCAGCAGGGCCCCCCGGGCGGTGCTCCGGACATCCAGTCCCAGACGACCGGCCAGTCGCCATGCAAGATAGGAGACTTTCAAAGAGTGATTGAGAATACTGTTCCCATGATGGCTGATCAGGGAAAGACGGCGGATTTCCGGATTTCCCAAAAGATCGGCGACTTCCCCGGTGTATTCAGGAGGCAGGAGTTTCAGGAATCCTCCCCCCGCCGCAGAACCCGTTTCAGGGGAGCCAGAGGCTTCGGGATATTAAGACGGTGCCGTTCCAACCTTTCCCGCAGAGAGCTGCCCAGCTCTCCGTAGAACGGAAGAAGATAGCGGGTCTTGTTGACCAGTTTTCCGGGGATACGATCCCGGAGTTCAAGCTTGAAGATCTCGAAATCCACCATCCATTTCTCTTCCGATTCTCTGACAAAATTCTTTATCCGTTCCGCCAGGTCCATGGACTGCCAGAGATCCAGGCCGAAGGTTCCTCCGTATAGTCCCAGAAAGAAGGAGAACTCAGGATTGATACCCACGAAAAAAACCGCCGAATCCAGAAAAGGATATATCCCCCACAAGAAAAACAGTCCCAGCAGCATCCATAAAAAGCTGTAGAGAGGACAGATAAGGCCGAGAATATTCCCTTTATTCTGCCTGTAGTCCCAGAGTCTGATCCGGAAATGATAGACCGAGATCAGACCGGCCAGAAACTCGAGCGCCGTTAAAAGGAAGAGGAAAATCAGGGCATTCAGAGCCGGAGGGAGTTCCAGGCGGCAAATACTGTAAAGAAGGATAAAGCCGAAGCCGTAGAGAGGCAGCCAGGGGCCGCTCATGAAACCGGGATTGATCCATCGCCTGGACAGACCGAAGAAACGCCTCCAGAAGACTTCCAGAATCCATCCTGAGATGGAACCGACAGAAAAGAGAAGAACCAACTGATAGAAAATGACAAGAACTTCCGAGTAGTTCATAAACTTCCGTCAGGATTTTTCAGCAGTCAAAAAGAAGATGGGTCATGGTAATCCCAGCCCTGCTGTTGACAAAGGAGGAAAAGGAACATCCCGTCTTGCGACAGGCCTCTTCCAGATGACTCATATAGTAGTAAAGGATTTCGGGGTTATAACTGGCATCGCAGCGTCCCTCCTGTTCCAGATAATCCCTGACCCCCCGGCGGTCAAGCCTTGAGTTGTCCCGGTGAAAGAGAATATCATTCAGCTCCCGGGACTCATTCTCTCCGTAGTATACCATGGTTCTCACACGGAAGGCCTGTCCGCGGCTGCTACTGTTCTTTGTTTCAAAAAGAAAACTGAATCGGGTCTGGGCGGAAACCTTTCTTTTTATCAATTCCTCTCGGATCTGATCATTCATGGGATAGTCATCAAGACAGTGTCCGCCGTTTTTAAGGATTTTATTATACAGGGAGATCAGATACTCCCGTTCACTGCTCTGCAGAAACTCAAGAAGCACCAGAGATTTATATTCGGGAAGATCAAAGCGTTCCACATAGCTGGCGATAAGGGAGGCGGTCTCCTGCTGCAGCTGATGGATCTCATCGATTTTTCCGTAGTTGAGGAGAAGAAACTCTGTCATGGGATGCATTTCATTGATCAGCTTCTGGGCCATACCCAGCTTTTTCATCTGATCGTCTCCCTGAAACTGATTATAATGATTACGCCAGAGAAGAATCAGCAGATTTCTGCGATAGAGCTCAAGCTGCTCGGGACGGGCATTGAGCTTTGCCTTCAAGCCGTCCATGGAGTGTTCGGAGAAAGCATCCAGCTTCTGACGGGGATGACTCCGGTTCCATTGACGAACCAGCCCGGTTTTCAAGGTCCTCTCCAGAAGATCGCGGCGAAACTGTTTGTAGAGTACCGCAAAGGTCAAAAGCTTGGAGAGGTCCATGATATCCCGTCTGTGGGCGACCACATCATCCAGACGCACATCGATGCGGGCAAGACAATCCCTGGACAGGAGTTTTCTGACCATATCGGGTTTGTAAACACTCACCGGCAGCTCGTAACCCGAAAAGCCCTTGTCCTTGACGCTGGTATTCTTCAACACACTCAAGCCCGTTGTATTCAATACCAGGGTCATGGGCATACTCAGGGGCAGAATGGAATCCGGAAGAGAGACCGCTTTCAAGAGGTCGCCTGAGAGAGGAGGCGGACTGGACTGAAACCTTACGGCTGAGGGCATTTTCGTCATTCTAGTCTATAATCTCCCTAACAGGGCACTATGGTCAAGCAAATATTTTTTTTACCACACCTTTAACGCCTTTCTCATCAATGGCTTAGGGATATTTTATAGCCACTGTGAGCTCTTATATTCAGTACTCCGCCGCCCCTGAAAATCAGATACTGTCCCTTGATTCCCTCCAGAACCCCTTCAATATGAGGCTCCCTGTCCAGTTTAAGAGACTTGACCTTTTCCGGATAGCTCATAACGGGGTAGTCCAGAATCAGAGCCTCTCTGTCATCCGTCAGTCCCCGTGACAGCTCTTCGGGAAGTACGGCCCGCAATTGATCCTTCACATCCGCCAGACTCTCGGAGCTGATCTGATTCTTCAGCATCCTCTGCCAGTTTGTTCTGTCGGTAAAACGCTCCTTCAGAGCCACCTCCATCACTCCCGCCAGGTAGCGGTTCTCCCAGCGGGCCAGAATGAGACCTTCGCTGGCCCCCTGATCAATCCACCGTGTGGGAATCTGGTCCTCACGGGTAACTCCGACTTTCACAGCAGAAGAGAGAGCCAGATAGACATAATGGGGACAGTTATGATGACGCTCCTCCCAGGCGGGATCGCGTCCCTCTCCCAGGTGGGCCCGGCAGAGCTCGGGGCGGATAATACACTCCGAGTTTTCGGGAGCATTTCTGAAACAGTCGTAACAGCTGCCCTGGGCGAAGGTTTTTTTAATCCTTTTTCCGCAGACGACACAGCGGATCTCCCCGTCGAAACGGATATGAATCGTCTCCCCTATCAGAGGATTCAGAGAAAGAGCTCCGCCCTCCCCCTCCAGGAAATAGCGTATCGGGCGCTTGTATTCGGTATTCATTTTTCTTATATTGATATTCATCTGTTCTTTCCTTTCCTGCTTCGGAGCCCTTTCTTCCACCGGAGTGTGAAAGATACAGGAGATTATGACATGAAGAAAACGCCCCTATCTATTATGCGGCTCCCCGCAGCACAGCTCCGCAAAGAGGCATTACGACTATTATACACATCTGCATTCCTATTGTTCATACTCTCCTGCAGAACTACGAATGCGGGAAGACCGGTGTCACAGAGCTCTGCCGAGGAAACGGCTGTGTACTCGAAGATACAAAAAGACCTGATTGAATCGGGCCGCTGGGCCGTGGGAAAGAAAAAGCTGGTTGTAGGGGACAGACGTTTCAACCTGGACTGTTCAGGAGTGGTTCTGGCGGTCTACTATCGCTCAGGCATAGACCTTCAGCCCATGCTCTCAGGCTATACGGGCGGCGGTGTTCAGAGACTCTACTCACTGATGAAAAAAAATGAGCTGACTTATCATCCCGCTGTTCCCGACCCCGGAGACATGCTCTTCTGGGACAATACCTATGACAAAAATGGAAACAAAAAGAAGGACGATGAGCTGACTCATGTGGGAATGGTCGTCGGCGTTGGTAGTGACGGTACGGTGGAGTATGTCCACCACAACTACCGCAAGGGTATCGTCGTGGCCCGTATGAATCTCGGTGATCCGGACAATCTGGATGTGAACAGCCCTATGCGTGCCCGGGGAGAAGAAGCGGGTCATGCCCCTCTCTGGCTCTCCAGTCACCTGCTGAAAGAAGCGGCCCGGGGATATAAACTAAAATAAGAGGAGAGAGTTTACAGTTCTTTGCTGTTGACCTCATGGACAGGCCAAAACTTTAGCCCTATAATTACGGTCGAGAAACACAAATATTGCTTGATAAAACTGTAAATCTGACTACGGAGAAAACCCCTGGCTGACATATATATTACCGGTCACAAGAATCCTGACATGGATTCCGTCTGCAGCGCCTACTGCTACAGCATACTTAAGAACCGCATTGATCCTGAAAACCGGTATATTCCCATACGTTGCGGTCACCTGAACAAACAGACGAAAATGGTCTTTGAAGAACTGGGAATTACTCCTCCCCGGCTAATGAAAAATATCAGTCCCCTGGTTGCCGATGTGGCAAAACGGGACATTCCCACACTGGACCTTAACGATCCTGTCTTTTCAGCCATACGCAGACTGGATGAAGAAAATCTGAGCGTTATTCCGGTTTTTGAAGATGAAACCGATTTCCGGGGCATTATCAGCCTTCACGAAATATCCGGATTTCTTATCAACGACAACCTGGAAAAACGACCGACCTACCGCTTCAGAATCAACAACTTCAAGAGCGTTCTGCCCGGCTACTTCTACAGAAGAGGACGGGAACAGGAGTTCGATGCCCCCATCATGACCGGCGCCATGCCTTACGAGATAAGCAAGGAACGCATCAATGCCATGCTGCCCCAGAAACCCGTCCTGGTCATCGGCCTGAGAGAAGATATTCTCAAGTTCGCCGTAAAGGAGCAGTTCCCCGCCATAATCCTGACGGGAATGGCCCGGGATGAGGAGATTCCCGTGGACTTTTCACACTACAAGGGCACCCTCTATGTCTCTCACAGCGATACGGCGGAAACCATACGCCTCCTGAGACTATCCACACCTTTGAAGAACGTTATGAACCGGAATCCGGAAAAACTGGACAGCCATCAGAGTTTCGATGAAGCCAAGTCAACCCTGGTCGGCTCCAGCCTGAGGGGACTGCCGGTTTTTGAAGACGGATTCTTTTCAGGCATAGTCACCAGACGCTGTTTTATTGAAAAACCGCGAAAGAACCTGATCCTTATGGACCACAACGAACTGGACCAGTCCGTTCCCGGTGCAGAACAGACTGAAATTCTGGAGATTCTCGATCACCACCGTCTGGGGAACAGCAGGACAAAGGAACCTATCTATGTCAACGCCCAACCGGTGGGGAGTACCTGTACCATCGTCTATCGTCATTTTAAAATGAACGGGATTGAACTGGAAAAGGCCGAAGCCACCCTTCTGGTTTCAGGAATCCTTTCGGATACGGTTATTCTCAAGTCTCCCACCACCACAGAGGGAGACAGGGACGCCGTCAGGGATCTGCTGGCGATTGCCTCCCTTGAACTGGATAATTTCTCGGCACAGCTGTTCAGCCAGAACGCCTCGCTCAGAGAGAGTGATCCCGCTGAAGTACTGGAATCCGACTTCAAGATCTACAGGGAGCAGCTGAGCGTGGGAATCTCCCAGGCCGAAGTCATCACCCTTGAAGATGTCAATGAGGTCAAGGAGAGCTATCTGGAAGAGATGGAAACCATACGGCAGAAGAAGCGGCTGGACTGGGTTCTGCTGCTGGTAACCAATGTGATCAAGGAGGGCAGCTACCTTCTGGTCACCCCTTTTCCAAAGGGTGAAGAAAAACTTATCTATGAGAAACTCAGTCCCGGTATGTACAATCTTCCCGGTATCCTCTCCCGGAAAAAACAACTTCTTCCCGAGGTTCTCCGGGTTCTTGAAGAAATAGACCTGCAGGGATGATTAAAAAAGCCTGCTCCTGTACAATATGAGATCATGCTGAAAGGGAAAACTGCGCTGATTACAGGAAGCGCCAAACGAATAGGACGGGCCTGTGCCCTGCGGCTGGCCCGTGAGGGAGCGGATATTATCATCCACTACAACAGCTCCCGGAATGAAGCGGAAGAGCTGGCCGGGGCCATAAAGATGCATGGACGAAAGGCCTGGACCGTACAACAGGACCTGAGCGACAAAGATGCGGGCCCCCGGCTGATGGAAAAGGCACGGTCCAAATCCACGGGAATTGATTATCTGATAAACTCGGCCTCCATATTTCCCCCGTCTACAGTGGAAACCGTGGCTGCCGAGGACTTTGAAGAGAATCTTCAGATCAATGCTCTGAGCCCCTTCTTCCTCTCCCGCGCCTTTGCAAATGAATCGGAGAGTGCCGAATGCATCATCAACTTTCTGGATGCCCGGATTGTGGACAACGACAAGGCTCATCTGGCCTATCACATCAGCAAAAGGGTGCTCTTCTCACTGACCCGGATACTCAGTGTGGAGCTGGCTCCCCGCATCCGTGTCAACGCCCTGGCACCGGGACTGATCATCCCTCCCCCGGGAGAAGGTGAGGAGTTCCTCAAAAAGAGAATCAATACAAATCCCCTGCAGAAGATCGGCACCCTGGACCAGATCACCGACAGCCTCTCTTTTCTGCTGTCAAATACCTTTATCACAGGTCAGGTCATTTTTGTAGACGGGGGACGGCACCTGAAAGGAAGCGTCTATGGATTGTAAGAACGAACCGATGAGATACGAGATGATGGATAAAATCTTTATCGACGACCTTCTGATGCGCTGTATCATCGGCATTTTTCCGGAGGAGAGGATACACAAACAGGATGTGATCGTCAGCCTCTGTCTTTATACGGATATCAGCGGAGCCGCAAAAAGCGAGAATATCGGCGACACCGTAAGCTACAAGGATATACAGGAGGAGATCATGGCTATGGTTGAGGCCTCCTCCTTTCAACTGGTGGAAACCATGGCGTCGGCCCTGGCCGATCTCTGCCTGGCTCATGAGGGAATAGAGGCGGTGAAGGTTCGGGTGGACAAGCCATCGGCCCTCCGATTCTGCCGCAGGGTGGGTGTAGAAATCTTCAGGATTGCCGGACAGAAGGAAATAACAGGCTAGGCCTTTATACGGAGAACAGCCCGGGCTATTCCCCCCGCCGAAAACCGGAATGTTTTTTTAAGAAAGCGAACAGGATTTCAAGGAGAGTTTTATGAATAAGGAAAAGGTCAGCTCCCTGATTAGAGAACTGCTTATAGAGATAGGAGAGAATCCCGATAGAGAGGGCCTGGCAAAGACACCTGAAAGAGTGGCGGAAGCCTACAAGTACCTGACCCGCGGCTATAGCCAGGAGCTGGACAAGGTCATTAACGGCGCGGTTTTTGAATCGGAAGCCAACAATATGATCGTCTGCAAAGATATCGAGATATACAGCCTCTGCGAGCATCATATGCTCCCCTTCTACGGCGTCTGCCACATCGGCTACATCGCCAAGGACAAGGTCCTCGGCGTAAGCAAGCTGGCCCGAATCGTCGACTTCTACGCCCGGCGTCTTCAAATTCAGGAGCGGTTGACATCTCAGATAGCCCATACCATCAAGGATGAAGTGGAGGCCGAGGGGGTCGGTGTCGTGATGGAGTGCCGGCATATGTGCATGATGATGCGGGGAGTCCAGAAGCAGCACTCCTCCATGGTGACTTCATCGGTGCTGGGAAGTTTTCACTCCTCCACGGCGACCAGGGAGGAGTTTATGAGTCTTATCCGTAAATAGAGAAGGGACAGGCCGGGTATGAAGCATTTTCAGAGCCCGGCTGTCATTCATTGATCTTCAAAGAGTATATTGTGGCGGCGCATCTCCATAAGCTTTTTGTAAAGATCCTCCTGAGACATCTTTCCCTCAGCCGTAAAATAACGACCAATGGGCATACCGAGCCTCTTCTGCTCCCTGACCAGAGCATCCAGAGCCTGACCGTTCAAAAAGCCCAGACGCAGGGCGGCCTCGCCGAAAAGCTCACCGCCTTTTTTCATCCTGATGATTTCCAGAACATCGTCAAAACAAAGCAGGCCGCATGACGTGGCCAGTTCTCCCAGCTTGGGCCTGTTCCGGTACTGCCAGACCAGGGCCTGAACAAGATCAGTCCAGGATATGCTCCCCGAATAGTACAGGTATTCGGCAAAACGAAGGTTTCTCGCCGGAGTCCGGCCGCTGTAGTAGAGATCGTCACCGAAGGCTTTGGCCTTCTTCTTTCCGGATGCGGATGCAGACGCAGAAGATGCGGCCTTTCTTCTTGCGCTGTGCTGACTGTGTTTCTGATTCTGATCGGCCGCAAAACCGGCGCTATCGGCGCTCCGGCTCTTCTTTGAAGCTCGGCGTGCCGCAGTTCCGGCTTTCCTGCCCTGAGGATTCCTTGCCTGTGATGATCTGGCCTGGGCGCCGCGCTCCTGGGAGCTTCTGCCCTGGGTACCCCGATTCTGAGAACTTCGACTCTGAGCATTTCCCGTATGGCGGCTTCCCGAAGCGGAGGACGGGCGGACCGGTGTAGACGCCTCGAAATCTATTTTATCCTTCCGGATTCTCTCCATAAGGATGTTAAACGCGTCGTTCAGCTCCTGAAAACGCATCTGCATCAAACGGGGATCCTTCCCGAGGCTTACCGCCATATCGGGATGAGAACTTTTAGCCTTGCTGCGAAAGGCTTTTTTCAAAGAAGCCTCATCGGTCGTATTTACGCCCTGACCCGGGATTCCCATTAAAAGGAAAAAGGCTTTCTGTTCCTCTGCTGTAAGCGTCATCTGCACCGGACGGAACCTCCTGTTTCCTATTATAATCGACAGGAACAGATTTTTGTTAAGATCTTCTCAATTCCTATTCCTTATATTACACTCAATACTATGAAAAATCCTATTCCCAGAGTAGCAGCGGTTCATGATCTTTCAGGATACGGCCGCTCATCCCTGACCATAGTGATGCCCGTGCTCTCAGCTATGGGTATCAATGTCTGCCCCCTCCCTACGGCAGTACTCTCCACACAGACCAGCGGCTTCGACAACTATGTCTTTCATGATCTTAGCGATGTGATGGAAAGAACCCTGGCTCACTGGAAGACTCTGCCTCTGGATTTCGATGCCGTATATTCCGGATTTTTGGGATCTCCCCGGCAGATAAACATTATGGATGAGCTTCTGGCCCACTTCGGTCGAAAGGATCAGCTGGTTACGGTAGATCCCGTACTGGGAGATGACGGAGAGTTTTACGGTCCTATGGACACTCAGATGATTGACGGGATGAAGGATCTTGTCAGCAGGGCCGACCTGATCACCCCCAACTTCACGGAGGCGTGTTTTCTTACAGACAGACCCTACTCTGAAGATCTGAATATGAAGGAAGCCAAGGAACTTCTCCGTCTGCTTTCAGAGAAGGGACCGGAGATGGTGGTGTTGACAAGCATCCCCCTGCGGGATCGAAAAAGGACCAATACCGTTCTGGCCTATGAGAAAAGATTTAAAAGGATCTGGAAACTGAGCACCCCCCATATCCCGGCCACCTATCCGGGAACGGGAGATATGTTTGCCAGCGTTATTACAGGCCGGCTCCTTCTGGGAGACAGCCTCCCGGCGGCTATAGACAGGGCGGTTCATTTTGTCGGTCACGCCATAAGAAACACATTCGGACACAACACTCCTCAAAGGGAGGGCGTCCTTATGGAAAAGTCTCTTTATCAGCTAATGACCCCGGAGAATATGAGCCTCTGCGAACTCCTGGAAGACGGACTGGATGAGCAGGCAGATTGAATAGCAGAGTTATATTAAAAATAATCAGGAGATATTATGACATTTACAGTATTCGGCACAGGAGCCGTAGGAGCCTACTACGGGGCACGTCTGGCCGACCTTGGACACAGAGTCAACTTTCTGGCCAGAAGTGATTATAAGACCATTAAGGAGAAGGGACTGACCGTCCTCTCTCCCCGGGGAGACATCCATCTGGACTCTCCTTTCATATACAACGACGTCACGGACATCCCTCCGGCGGATGTGGTCCTGGTCGCCCTGAAGACAACGGGCAACAAGAACCTGAAGGAGCAGATCGCCCCTCTCGTTCACAAGGGGACGGCCCTGCTGGTCCTTCAGAACGGACTGGGCATGGAAGAGGAGTTCAAGTCCTGGTTTCCGGATAATCCCGTTATCGGAGGGATGTGCTTTATCTGTTCCCGCAAGAAGA
Organism: Oceanispirochaeta sp.; assembly: GCA_963556075.3. Taxonomy (GTDB): domain Bacteria; phylum Spirochaetota; class Spirochaetia; order DSM-2461; family DSM-2461; genus Oceanispirochaeta. Next base: position 4,423,670 of record CAUVYB020000002.1, read on the forward strand.
CGCCGGGGGTTATCGAGCATCAGGACAAGGGCGCCATCACCCTGGGCAGTCTGGACAGAGCTAACGACGGCCTCCGGGATGAGATCGGTACGCATTTTGAAAGAGCTTCCGTTCCCGTGACCCTGATAGACGATCTGCATGAAGCCCGCTGGCGGAAACTGCTGTGGAACATCCCCTATAACGGCCTGGCTGTAGCCCTTGACAGCAACACGGGAGAGATCATGAACACGCCCTCTTCGGTGGATATGGTCAGGATGCTGATGAAAGAGGTTCTGGAAGGAGCCGCTGCCTGCGGCTGCTCCATAGAGAAAGAGGCCATGGAAAAGATGCTTCACTTCACAAAGGTCATGACTCCCTACGAGCCCAGCATGAAGCTGGACTACCTGGCTAAGCGTCCCATGGAAATAGAGTACATGTACGACAGGCCCATTTCCGAAGCGGCCGGGGCCGGTTATGAAATGAGAGCAACCCGGATGCTCAGGGATCAACTGGCTTTTATTCAGGGAAAATATGTAAAAAACTGAAGATCCCGAAGATTCAGGGCGTCCCGGCGGACTCAAAGAAGAGGATCGCCCTGCGGCTCCCATGGTGCGAACGACCATGCGGCATAAGGGCTAAAGAAGCCGGTTCATAAGGTTCTGAGCCAGGAATATCTCGGTAATCCTTCCGGGAGGATCGTAAACGGTAACAACCTTGCGGCTGATAAGGCGTTTGAGGGCGTCCTGCACCATCTGGTCGGGATAGCCGAGACTCTGGGAAGACCATCGCAGAAAATCCCTCAGGGCGATTCTGTACTCGCCGCTGCCCGTATCTGTTTCAGGACGGCTCTTCACATAGGACGCCAGACCCATGATGACCTGCTTCTCCTCGTTAGACCCCAGAAGATATTCGATCAGATGGTCTGCCCGGCGCAGTCGTGAAGAGAGAGTTTTGATCATTTTAACTCCGAAGTCGGAGCTCTTCTCGACCATATTGTAGAAGGCATCGGTATCCAGTTTCAGAAGGCGTGTATCGCTCTTTGCCACGGCCGTGGCGGTCCGGGGTTTATTCTCGATGATGGCCATTTCGCCGAAGAAATCCCCTTTTTTCAGGATGACAAGGGTTTTATAGGAACTTTTCCCCGTCTTCTTGCGGATCTCCACCTCCCCTGCCATGATGACATACATCTCCCGGCCCATCTCTCCCTCACGGAAGATTACGGTATTCACGGGGATGTTCTGCGCCATCTTGTTGAATGTATTGCTATCTGTCTGCGCCATAGTTTTCAGCTCCTTGATCCCAGCTGCCCGCAGGCGGCCATCATGGTCTCTCCCTTACTCTTCCGGGTTCTGCAGGCATAGCCCTCGGCCCTGATATGGCTCCAGAGACTATCCGTTTCTTCACTTGTCGGCGCCCGCCAGGGGCTTCCTTTAACCGGATTGTAGGGAATCAGGTTAATATTGGCTCTCAATCCGTCAAGAAAGCTCTTCAGGGCATCAAGATCCTTCCGACCATCGGTAACTCCCGGGATATGGAGATACTCGATATAGAGGCCGTCCTTCAAAGAGGCATAGGGGGAGTCCTTCAGAGCCTCCTTCAATACCTGAAGGGGATAGATCCGGGTTATGGGCATCAGCTTTCTTCTGGTTTCTTCATCGGCGCTGTGCAGGCTCAAACTGAGATGGAGAGTATGAAAGTGCTCCTCCCTGTTCTCCCGGCAAAGCCCGGTGAGTCGCCTGATGCCATCCGCATGTCCCGCCGTGGAGACTGAAATTCGTCTCTTGGGAATATCCAGGCCCCTCTCATCGGAGAGTATTCTTAAAGTTTCAATGAGATTGTCAAAGTTATCAAGGGGCTCCCCCATTCCCATAAAGACGATATTCTGGAGATTCTCTGCTTCCGGCTGCTGACGGGCCCGTAGGACCTGAGTCACAATCTCGGCGGTGCTGAGATCCCGAATCAGCCCCAGCCGCCCTGTGGCGCAGAAAGAACATCCGTACCGGCAGCCCAGCTGAGACGAGACGCAGAGAGTGCTGTGCCCCTGCATGGGGATGATCACAGACTCGCTACCGATCCCTTTCTCCATATCCAGAATAAATTTAACTGTCCCGCTCTCGTCCTGTCGCCCGATAATCTGCGGTAGATCATCCTGCAGGATTTCATTCAGAAAGGCCTTGAAAACCTCGGACTCCCGAAAGACCGCCTGCCCCTTGGGACTGCCGTAGAGATGACGAAACAAAGCATCGCCGTACGTGCGCTTTTTTCCCCTGGACTCATATATATACTCCAGAAGGCGGGGATAGGAATAGTTCAGATACTCAAACATAGTTTTTCGTTATATGCGTCTTAACCGGCAGATTCGGAATATCAGAACTCGCAGTTTCTGGCCGAACGGGCATAGGGGATGACATCACGGATATTGCCCATTCCCGTCACATATTGAACCAGACGTTCGAATCCCAGTCCGAATCCCGCATGGGGAACAGAACCGTACTTCCTGAGGTCCAGATACCACCAGTAGTCCTCGGGATCCAGATCCATCGCCTTGATCTTGTCCGTCAGAACCTCATAACGGTTTTCCCTTTCGCTTCCGCCGATGATTTCACCCAGACGGGGAACCAGAACATCCATGGCCCGGACAGTCTTTCCGTCATCATTGAGCTTCATATAGAAGGCTTTGATATCCTTGGGATAATCTGTAACGATAACAGGTCCCTTGTAGAGCTCCTCGGTCAGATACTTCTCATGCTCCGAGGCCAGATCGATGCCCCAGGAGACCGGGAATTCGAAAGTTTTGCCCGAAGCCTCAAGATCCTCAATGGCCTTTGTATAGCTGATGCGGGTAAAATCCGCCTCGGCCACGGCTTTAAGATCTTCGATAATGCCTTTCTGGACGAAGCTGTTGAAAAACTCCATATCTTCGGCACAGTTTTCAAGAACGTAGTTCAGACAGTACTTCAGGAACTCTTCCGCCAGATCCATATTGCCGTTGATATCACAGAAGGACATCTCGGGCTCGATCATCCAGAACTCGGCCAGATGACGGGAGGTATTGGAGTTCTCGGCTCGGAAAGTGGGGCCGAAGGTATAAACCCGGCCCAGGGCGGTGGCATAGGTTTCGGCGGAAAGCTGACCGCTCACCGTAAGAGAGGCCTTCTTGCCGAAGAAATCGCGGCTGTAGTCAATGCCTTTGGAACTGTCAAAGGTTTCGAAGGGCAGAGTGGTGACCTGGAACATCTCCCCTGCCCCTTCCGTATCGCTGGCGGTGATCAGGGGGGTATGAACGTTAAAGAACCCCCGTTCCTGATAGAAAGAGTGAACCGCCATGGTCAGGGCGTTGCGCACACGGGCCACCGCACCGAAGGTGTTGGTTCTTGCCCTCAGATGACCGATCTCCCTGAGGAACTCGAAGGAGTGACGCTTCTTCTGCAGGGGATAATCTCCCGGACAGTCTCCCAGAATCTCTATCTTTGAAGCCTGCAGTTCAACGGCCTGTCCCTTGGCGGGAGACTCGACCAGAGTTCCGGTCACCGAACAGCTGGCCCCCGTGGTCAGACGATGTATGGTATCTTCGGAAATCACATTCTTATCAGCGATAACCTGCAGATTGCTCATACAGGAGCCGTCGTTCAGGGCGACAAAGGCCAGATCCTTGTTATCACGCTTGGTCCGGACCCAGGCTTCCACGTTTATTTCAGAACCGACTGCGTCGGTTTTACTCAATATCTGTTTGATTGTGTCTTTAACCATAGCGGCAGTATAATCCTATCCAAGAGAAGTTGGCAATAGAAAACAGATATGAACAGACTCACCCTGCTCAAGGGGCAGACCCTCCCTTAGGCCGGAGCGAAGAATGAAGGAAATCTAATCCCGCCAGGCGGGTTCGATCAGAGCACGCAGACTCTCATGGACCCTGCCGTTACTGGCCAGAACCTCATCAGGGATCTTCTCCTGCCCACCGTTGTAGTCGGTGATATTTCCGCCCGCCTCTCTCAGTATTACGACTCCTGCAGCGATATCATAGATATTGATATTACTCTCCCAGTAGGCTTCAAGACGGCCAGCCGCTACGGAGCAGAGATCCAGAGAAGCAGAGCCGAAACGGCGCACTCCCCTGACCTGGGGAGCCACGGCATTGAAGGCAGGCAGATTGTTTTTTGCCAGATTGCTGCGCAGACAGGCGAAACCGGTGGCCACAACCGACTGAATCAGTTCGGACTCGGTGCTGACCCGAATAGGACTATCGTTCAGAAGGGCTCCCTTTCCCTTCTCAGCAAAGAAAAGCTCGTTAAATACGGGAGCGTAAACGGCCCCCAGAACAAGCTCGTCTTTGTGACTCAGCGCTATGGATATGCCGAAAAAGGGCTGATCATGCAGAAAGCAAACCGTTCCGTCTATGGGGTCGATGATCCAGCGGTACTCATGATCTCCCGAGCTCCCCTCCTCTTCACCGGTAATGGCATGTTCGGGAAACTCACGGGCCAGTTCCTCACGGATAAAACGCTCGATAGCCTTATCCGCTTCGGTTACGATATCTTTGCTGGTGGTTTTGCTCTCCACTCTGATTTTTTTAAGATTCTTCCTGTAATCCATGGCGATGGCGCCGGCATCAAGTATGATCTTCTTTAAAAATGTACTGTATTCACTCATAGGCCCATCTTCTGACGGAAAAGGCATCCATGGCAATCCCTTTTTTGATTTATGCGGCAGAACTGCCGTCGCAGGGATAGAGAGAGGAAGCGATAGAGTATTTTTTGAAGTCAGTGAATACAATTTTAATGATACAGTTCGTGAATCCTGCACACAGAAAGGCATCGTTTCAGTTGAAGGAAAGAGATGGCCCGCAAAGATCCTGTGCCCGCAGGAGTTGCCAGCAGCCTTTTCTCATGTTGCATTAGAGAAAAAAAAACCGCATCACCACGGATTCTGTAATGATACGGCTCTGTATGACGCTCAGTAAGCGATGGGGATCAGGGGGTGACCCTCTTTCTGTCCCTGGGGAAGAGAGAGGCTTCCTTGACGTTGGCCAGTCCCAGAATCTTCTGGGTCAGTCTTTCCAGACCGATGGCAAAACCGCCGTGAGGAGGGCAGCCGTACTTGAAGATGGAAGCGTAGGCGCCCAGACTCTCTTCGGTGAGACCGAATTTAGGCAGGGCCTCCTGGAACATCTTGTATTCGTTGATGCGCCGTCCGCCGGTGGTGATTTCAAGGCCTCTGAACACCAGGTCGAAACTCATGGTTTTCAGACCCTTGGGATAGGTGTAGAAGGGTCTCTTCTTCCGGGGGAACTCGTTGATGAAAACAAGATCTATGCCGTAGTTCTCCATGGCCCATTCACAGATGGCGACCTCCGCTTCGGGGTTGATCTCAAAGATTCTCCGTCCGATTCTTTCGGAAACGATCTTCTTGGCCTTCTCATGGGGAATGACGGGGATCTTGTCACAGAGTTCAGGATCGGGAACGGTAGCCCCCCAGTCCTCAAGCTCTTTCTGATTATTCTTTTTCACCTGAGTGAAGATATACTTCATCAGATTTCTTTCCAGTTCGATCAGATCCATCTCATCGTCTATAAATCCCATCTCCACATCCAGGGAGACATATTCATTGATATGACGGGACGTCTCGTGCTTTTCAGCCCGGTAGGCATGGCTGATTTCAAAAACCCGCTCCAGACCGCTGGAGACCATGGTCTGCTTGTAAACCTGGGGAGACTGAGCCAGACAGACGGTGCTGTCGAAGTACTCAACCTGAAAAAGGTTGGTTCCCCCCTCGGTGGCCCCCCCTACCAGTTTGCTGGACTTGATTTCAGTAAAATCCAGTCCTCTCAGATATTCGCCGAAATAGCGCATCAGATCCGCCTGCAGTCTGAAAATGGAGAGGATCTTGGGGTTTCTCAGGGAGATACTTCTGTTGTCCAGGATGTTTTCCAGTCCGATCTTGGCGGGGTCCTGGTTAACCGGAAAGGGAAGCTCGGGAGCGGCAGGGGCCAGGACATTCAACTCCTTGAGCTGCAGCTCATAACCGCCGGGGGCCTTTTCATTCTCCTGAACCGTACCTGTGGCCTCAACCACGGACTCCAGTGTCAGATCCAGATCATCATTGGTGACAATCTGAAGCTGTCCGCTTCTGTCCCGGAAGATGATGAAGTTCACCCCTCCCAGTTCCCGGACTCTGTGAACCCAGCCCTTCAGACTGATCTCTTTACCGGCATGGTCTTTAATATCTTTTGCTAATACGCGCATTGTTTATTCCTTATCAGGATTACGGGCGAACTCGATTCAAGCTCAGCCCAGAACCTTTTCCTTCAGTACGGACTGCACGACTCCGGGAGCCGCTTTCCCGCCTGAGACCTTCATAATCTGCCCCACCAGGAAGCCCATCTGCCTCTGGTCTCCGTCCCTGACGGCCTGAACGACCTGTTCATTGGCCGCCATAACCTCATCGACAAAGGCGCCGATGGCGGCGGGATCGGATATCTGAACCAATCCCTTCTCATCACAGATGACCTCGGGATCCTTATCTTCCTCAAAGATGTGATCCAGCACTTTCTTGGCGATCTTACCGCTGATCTGCCCGTCCTTAATCAGGGCAATCAATTTGGCCAGGCGCTCTGCATTCAGGGGAGACGCCTCAAGGGAGACTCCTGTTCTGTTCAGCAGTTTCTTGACATCAGAAGAGAGCCAGGAGTAGACCTGTACGGCATCGGCTCCGAGAAATACGGCCTGTTCGAAGAAATCGGCCATAAACTTCTCATCGTGAACATACTCGGCCTGCTCCGAACTCAGTCCGTAGCTGGTCATCAGCCTCTGCTTTCTCACCAGAGGAAGTTCGACCTGTGCATCTTCCACAGACTTCAGGAACTCATCCGAAGGGCGGAAGGGAGGAAGATCCGGTTCGGGAAAGTAGCGGTAGTCGTTGGCATCTTCCTTTTTTCTCATAGGCTCTGACTGGTCGCGATTTTCGTTCCACAGCCTGGTCTCCTGTACAATAGCCTTTCCCTCATCCATCAGGGCGGACTGTCTCTCGATCTCGTAGTTCAGGGCCTTGCGGACGAAGCGGGAGGAGTTCAGGTTCTTGATCTCAACCTTCTCTCCCAGTCCGGCACCCTGATGATTGATGGAAACATTGGCGTCGCATCTCATGGAACCCTCTTCCATGTTTCCGTCGCAGACACCCAGATAGCGAACCAGTCTCTGGAAGCTTTTCAGATAGGCTTCCGCATCCTCACCAACGACAAGATCCGGCTCTGTAACGATTTCCAGAAGGGGATAACCGGCTCTGTTGTAGTCCAGAAGGGACATATCACCGGCATGGATCATCTTTCCGGCATCCTCTTCAAAGTGGACATCATGGATTCTGACCCGCTTGATGGAGTCTCCGATTTCTATATCGATATAACCGTCCCGTCCCACAGGCTCGGCGAACTGGGATATCTGATAGTTCTTGGGCATATCGGGATAGAAGTAGTTCTTCCTCTCGAACTTTGTATTGGGGCTGAGTTTACAGTTCAGCGCCCTCGCCACGGTATAGGACATCTGTATGGCCTTTTCGTTCAGGGTGGGAAGCACCCCGGGAAAGCCCATGCAGACAGGGCAGACGTTTGTATTTTCTTCATCTCCGTAATGAGCTTTACAGCTGCAGAAGGCTTTGGTCTCTGCGTCGAGATGTATATGGATTTCAAGGCCGATAAATGACTGATACATGATTTAGCTCCACTCCCTGAGGTATCCAGGAGCTTCAGGAGCCTGGAACTCCTTTTCCAGTACAGAGGAAACCTGAAAGAGCCTGTCCTCTTCAAAAGGAGGCGCCATAAACTGAACGCCCACGGGCAGTCCGTTCTCCAGAGACGAAGGAACCGACAGCGCGGGATGTCCCACAAGGTTGGCCGTACAGGTATACAGGTCCGCCTGCTTCTGCTGGAAAGTATCCAGCTCGGTCGAGCCGTGATGGAAGGCGGGAGTCGGGAAAACGGGCATCATCAGAACATCCGCCTTGTCGTACCAGCGCTCCACATCCTGCCGGATGGCGGTTCTGATCTTCTGGGCTCTCACATAGTACTGATCCTGGAATCCCGACCGCAGTACGTAGGTTCCCAGCAGAACTCTGAGCTTCACCTCGTCGCCGAATCCCTCATGCCGGGACTTTCTCATCAGTTCGGTGGGGTTTTCGGCATAAACGGGCGCATGGCCGTAACGAATACCGTTGTAACGCGCCAGGTTGGCACTGGCCTCGGCGGTGGCAATGGTGTAATAGGCGGGAACCACATAGTCCAGGGTTTCAAGATCTATCTCAATGATGCCGTAACCCGCTTTCTTCAGTCTTTCAATGCTGATTTCATAGGAGGCGGCAACCTCGGGACTGAGAGCGCCATGGGTATTCTTCAGAACTCCTACGGTTTTCACCTCTTTACCCGAGGGTTCATGATCCAGGGATGTATGATCCATGGGATCCTTGCCCTTCATATTCTCAAAAACAGTCTTCGTCATCGCTGTGGTCCGGGCCATGACTCCAATGACTTCGAGGGATGAGGCATAGGCGGTAAGGCCGTAGCGGCTGACCACGCCGTAAGTCGGCTTCAGACCGTAGACGCCGCAGAAAGAAGCCGGCTGACGGACGGAGCCTCCCGTATCGGATCCAAGGGCGAAAGGAACGAGTCCTGCGGCAACGGCGGCGGCACTCCCACCGCTGGAACCGCCGGCGACCCTTTCAAGGTCCCAGGGATTATTTGTATTCTGCAGGGCCGAATTATCGGTGGAAGAGCCCATTCCGAACTCGTCGAGGTTGGTCTTTCCGACCATCACGGCTCCGGCCTTCTGCAGATTTTTGACAGCTGTGGCTGTGTAGGGAGAAACCAGATGCTCCAGCATCTTTGATCCGCAACTGAGCTTGAAGTTCTTTACGGCAATATTATCTTTAACTCCAAAGAGAATGCCGGCCAGAGGGCCCTGGTCAGCTGAATCGTCCAGGGCGCGGCCGGGATCGAATTCCAGAAAGCTGCCTATCTTCTTTTCCCAGCCTGTTACATAGTTTTTATACGCTTTCAGAGCCGAAGCTTGCGTTAAAACCTCGGACCAGTTCTTATCTATTTCAGACATGATGTACCTTTAATGGTTTATTTGTAAGAGACGTTTACAGTACGTTGGGGATAAGGATGAACCGGTCCTCCAGATCGGGGGCGCATTCGAGCAGTTCATCGGGCTGGGCTTCATTAGGCAGCCTGCGGTCGGGCCGCAGGCGGTTCTCCTTCTGAAGAGCATGGGTTGTGGGCTCAAGGCCTTCCACATCCACTTCATTCATCTTTTCAAAATAGCTGAGCATTCGGGAGACTTCCTCTCCCAGTTTCTGCGCCTCCGCTTCATCCAGCTCCAGGCTGGCGAGGGTGGCTGTAACGGTTAAATCGCTTTTTTCCATGGTCTTTAAGTTATACTGTGTATAAATATGTAGTGTCAATAAGAACGGCCGGTCCCGTTCAACATTCAACACAGAAAGAGAACTATTATAATCACTTGTTGTAAAAAGAGTTAAAACAAGGCACCACAGGCCCGGCAAACCGTATATTTATTTTATTGCAATCACATTTCCCCACTGTATAAACGGATAAAAATCAGTGAACCGCATCGAGCCAGTTCAGAGTATCCAGATCTTCATCCCCATCATAAAGGGGGATGCTCTTTTCGGGTATAAAATTCTCAAGACGCCGACCTATCCCTTCAATGGCAGAACTCATGGTATCCCTGTTATCCGCACAGTAGGGCCGTCTCTTGTTAATAGACCGTGAGACCCCGGGATTCCATTCCAGATATCCCAGATACTGAAGAGAGACCCCCAGATTTTTCCGGCTGATGATTCTCAAATTCCTTCCCAGATCCCGGTCACCGGCAGAACGCCCCATATTGATAACCACACCGGGGTAGAAGACAGAAAGCATATACCTGACCTTCTCGGCATGAGCAGGATCCAGAGTCCCCAGTCTGTCGGCCAGGGAGAAAAGAGATTTTCCGGTCCCTTCCAGTCTCTGTCTGAAAAAATCTGTGATCACAGCCCTCTCCTCGGAGCGGGGAGGAAAGCTGCGCAGAATGGATCGGGCCAGAGCGGACTTCAGAAAGGAGTAGGCATTCAGAATGGCCGTTGTCTCAGGAACCGTGACGATCATCCCCTGGGGAAAAGGAATGAAATAATCCACGATATTGTTACCTGTTCCTGCTCCCAGATCAAGGAGGATGTAATCCGCCACCAGATTCGGCAGTTCCTTGAGTATCTTCATTTTCTGAAAATACTGATGCTGGGCCGCACCGGTAAAAAGACCGTCTCCGGGAATAAAGTAAAGCTTGTCATAGTCCGTGGATACGATCAGAGACTCCAGACAGTCCGCCTGTTTGTTGAAGTAGTTACCGATCCCCGTACTGCTGTTGCGTATTCCCAGGAAAGTGTGAAGATTGGAGCCTCCCAGATCGAGGTCCACCAGGATGACGGTCTTGCCCATGCGGGCGAGGCTCAGTCCGAGATTGACAGTGAGGAAGGATTTTCCGACGCCTCCTTTACCGCTGGCGATGGGAATAATTCGATTCATATTTTTTTTATCGGCCCGCCATAGCATTAACTGAAAAGCAGCGCCCCCGACAGTCTGAAGAAAACTAAAAAAAGCTGGAAACCGCCGGAAACAACTGTCTGTTTCATACATTTTCGCCCGTCATCCGGAAAAAAAGCTGACTTAATGTCCGACTTTTCAAATCAACAGTTGTTTATCCACGCCTACAGTTTTAGAATAGAGTTGATGCGTTCCGGAATACCGGAAGCAGGAAGGAGAAAAAAATGAAAAAGAACTCGATTCTGTTCAGAACCGGAGCCCTTATCTTCGCTCTTGTTCTGACCCTGACCGCCTGCTCTTCCCTCCCCAAGGTGGAAGACACGACACTGGTTATCGCCCATACAAATGACACCCATGGGCGCATACTGGAAGGCAAGTACGACGGTATGGGATTTGCCAAGATCTCTACCGAAGTCAACAAAATGAAAGCAGAAAATCCCTATATGCTTCTCCTTGACGCCGGTGATACCTTCCACGGGACCACCCTGGTCAGCCTTTCCGAGGGTGAAGCCGCTGTCAAAGTGATGAATGCTATGGGTTATGATGCCATGGTTCCCGGCAACCACGACTTCAACTACGGCAAAGAAAGACTTCTTGAACTGGCGGCTATGGCCGATTTCCCCATCGTCTGTGCCAATGTAATCGATGACGCCACCGGCGAAACCATCCTCCCCCCCTACACCATCCTGGATGTGAACGGACTTCAGGTGGGAATCTTCGGCCTTGCTACCGATGAGACCCTCTACAAGACCCATCCTAAAAATGTCGAAGGGCTTACCTTCCTTGAGCCTGCTGCCGTGGCACAGGAGATGGTTGATGAGCTGAGAAAGAAGGTTCATGTCCTGATATGTCTCGGACACCTGGGTGTGGACGCCGAAACTGTCAACACCAGTAGCTCTGTTATGGAAGCTGTTGAAGGTATAGACCTTTTTATCGACGGCCACAGCCACACCGCCATGGAAGAGGGAACCATGACCTCCGGTGGCCTGATCGTTCAGGCCGGCTATCATGACAAGAATCTGGGTATCGCCACTCTGGATTACTCGATGGAGAGCGGTGTTACCGCGTCTGCTACCCTTCTGAGCAAAAAAGCCGCCGAAGAAATTGAAGATGATGCGGCTATTATCGCTCTTATAGATGATATAAAGAAAGAAAATGAGAAGGTGACCTCCGTTGTTGTCGCCCACACCGATGTTTTCCTTGACGGCGAGCGCGCCAACGTTCGTACCGGCTCTACCAACCTGGGCGATATGATCTGTGCCGCCCTGATTGATGTGACCGGTGCCGATATCTCCCTGCAAAACGGCGGAGGTATCAGGACCTCCATAGAGCCCGGTGATGTAACAAAGGGCGAGATCATCTCCGTTCTCCCCTTCGGTAACACTGTAACCGTTCTTGAAGTCAGCGGGAAAGACGTCATTTCAGTCATCGAGAACGGTGTCAGCAAGTATCCCGAGACAAACGGCGGTTACTGCCATATGGGCGGATTGGTTTTCAGCTTTGATGAGACCAAGCCTGCGGGAAGCCGGGTTACTGAAGTTCTTGTAGACGGAAAGCCTATCGACATGAACGCCAAATACAGCCTGGCCACCAATGATTTCCTCGCCGCCGGGGGAGACAAGTATGAAATGCTCAAGGGATTGAAGGTTCTGGCAGAGTTCGGAACACTGGATGATATTCTTGTAGAGTATATGAATAAGAAATAATTTTTTCATCCGATAGAAGAACAAAAGGGCTGCCGACGGCAGCCCTTTTTACTTGTTACACATTACCAGGTTGGATTTGTTTATATCTAAAACCGGATCATCAGCCTGTCTTGCGACTTTGTCTCTGACCCAGATTCCAGCGTGTATAGTGGGGGAAATTCTTAACTCCGAAGTCTTTTTTCAGATCTTTCAGGGGCGGAGTCCTTTTTTTAAGGGAAACACCGCAATCGGGACAGTGCGCTCCCTTCTCCTGACAGCGGTTGCAGATATAGAAGTACTTGTCGCAGTGAGGACAGTAGTGCTTCTTGTTAATGGCTCTAAAAATGGTACGGCATCCGTCGCAGGTGGCTTCATTCAGTTCATACATACCGGGCCTCCTCTTTCTTGTTGGTTTCTTCTTTATTTTACGGAGTAACACGCCAATAACTGGATAGACCGTTTGGTATATTTCATACAGACTGAGAAAAAAGATGTAACCTGCCGCTCATCTGCTTATAAAAAAAATCGCCTCCCCTCCCGGGGAAGCGATTTCTCTTTTCAGAAAAGAAACTGTTTATCTCAGATAGCCGTCTACGGCCTCGGCGGCCTTCCGACCGTGATCCATAGCCCTCACAACCAGAGAGGCTCCGGTTTCAGCATCACCAGCAGCGAAAACGCCGTCGATGGAGGTTCCGTAGTTTCCGTCGGTCTTGATATTCCCCCGACCGTCGAGCTCCAGATTCAGATCGGTTATGATCCTGTTATGCTCCACATGAACGAATCCCATGGCCAGGAAGACCAGATCGACTTCCAGATCAAACTCGCTTCCCTCTACAGGAACCATAAGGGGACGCTCACCGGGCTTACCGGCCTTCCACTCAACCCTCTGAAAACTTCCCTTGGTCACGCTGCCGCTCTTCCCTTCAAAACCGTTGGTGGCGATGTTCCACTCCCGCTCGCACCCCTCTTTATGGGAGGACGAGGTTCTCAGGATCTGAGGCCAGTCGGGCCAGTTCGGGTTTGAGGCTTCCTTCCAGTCCAGAGGCTGGGGCATGATCTCGTACTGATAGACCTTTTTGGCACCCTGTCTGTTGGCGGTTCCCACACAGTCGGAACCGGTATCTCCGCCACCGATAACCAGAACGGTCTTGCCTTCGGCATTGATCACGTCTTCATCATAGATCTCACCGGAGACGTTTTTGTTGGACTGCCCCAGGTACTCCAGAGCGAAGTGAACGCCCTTGAGCTCACGACCGGGAACCGGAAGATTGCGGGGTGCTCCCGCACCCATGGTCAGAAGGACCGCATCGAACTTGTTCTGCAGATAGCGGATGGAGAGATCTTCACCGATGGCCACACCGGTTTCGAAGTTCAGTCCTTCGGCTTCCATCTGCTCTATTCTTCTGTCCAGGACTGACTTGTCCAGTTTGAAGTCGGGAATACCGTAGCGCAGCAGCCCTCCGATCTTCTCACTTTTTTCAAAGAGGGTGACCTGGTGCCCCATACGGCGCAGCTGCTGGGCGGCGGCCATTCCGGCGGGACCGGAACCTACGACGGCTACGCTCTTGCCCGTCTCCACCTTGGGAGGTCTGGGAACGACCCATCCGGCGGCAAAGGCTTTCTCGATTATCCCCAGCTCCATCTGCTTGATGGTGACGGGGGCATCGTTGATACTCAGAGTACAGGAGGCCTCACAGGGAGCGGGACAGACACGTCCTGTCACCTCGGGGAAGTTACTGGTAATCTCCAGACGCTCATAGGCCTCCTTCCACTGTCCTCTGTACACCGCATCATTCCACTCGGGAATAAGATTGCCCAGAGGACAACCCAGGATATGGCAGAAGGGGGTACCGCAGTCCATACAGCGGGCACCCTGATCACTCAGCGTCTCCACGGGAGTGGGAATCATCACTTCCTTGTAATCTTTTATTCTTTCTTCAATGGAGCGGTACGCGAAGTCCGCTCTCTCGTGTTCTAAAAATCCGAGAACCTGTCCCATTAGTTATATACCTCCTCGGTAATTGCTGTTTCTTCGGTCTCTTTGGTCTCCTGCTCCTTGATCCGCGCCAGGGCTTTTCTGTAATCCAGAGGCATAACCTTGACGAAGTTGGGCAGTGACTCTTCCCAGGATTCCATAAGAAGCTTTCCCTGCTTACTGTCTGTATATTCGATATGGCGGTTAATCATCATCTTGAGGAAGTCAATATCCTCCTGCTCGACAACAGGTTCCACATCTACCATTTCCAGGTTACACCTGGTGTCAAAAAGCTGGTTTTCATCGTAGACATAAGCCACACCGCCGGACATTCCAGCCGCAAAGTTGACTCCCGTCTTACCCAGGATGACGACTCGACCGCCTGTCATGTACTCACAGCCGTGGTCCCCCACACCTTCGACGACAGCCAGGGCACCGGAGTTTCTTACGGCGAAACGCTCTCCCGCCCGGCCGTTGATATAGACTTCACCGCCTGTGGCTCCGAAGAGGTTTACGTTACCGGTGATTATGTTTCGATAACCGGAAAAGGTGGATCCCGCATGGGGATAGAGGATGATCTTTCCGCCGGAGAGCCCCTTACCCAGATAGTCGTTGCTCTCCCCTTCCAGCTCGAAGGTGATTCCTTTGGTCAGGAAGGCACCGAAACTCTGTCCCGCAGACCCCTTGAGATTGACATGGATCGTATCGTCCGCCAGTCCCTCGGCTCCGTAGCGGCTGGTCACCTCATAACTGAGAGTGGCACCGACGGTTCTGTTGCAGTTCTTGATGGGCTGCTCTATCACAACGGGCTTTCTGCTCTCAAGGGCATCCTTGGCCTTCTCGATCATACCCTGATCCAGGGAGAGGGAGAAGTCATGATCCTGACGGGAGGTACAGCGCAGGGACTCGCCGCCGGAAGTATCGGGGGGAGTGAGGACCTTGGAGAAGTCCAGTCCCTTGTCCTTGTAATACTCAAGAGCATCGTTGACCTCGATCATATCAACCCGTCCGACCATCTCATCGAAGGTCCGGAATCCGAGTTCTGCCATATACTCCCGCACCTCTTCGGCAACGAAGGTCATGAAGTTTCTGATATGTTCAGGTTTCCCCTTGAACCTCTTTCTCAGTTCGGGGTTCTGGGTGGCGATTCCCACGGGACAGGCGTTGGTATGACACTTTCTCATCATAACGCATCCCAGAGAGACCAGAGAGGCAGTTCCGAAGCCGAACTCTTCGGCTCCCAGAAGGGCGGCGATCACAACGTCCCGTCCTGTCTTCATCTGACCGTCGCACTGAATCCGTATTCTGGATCTCAGCTTGTTCATCACCAGGACCTGCTGGGTCTCGGCCAGTCCGATCTCCCAATAGGAACCGGCATGTTTGAGGGAGGACAGGGGCGACGCTCCCGTTCCTCCGTCACCGCCGGAAATCAGAACCATATCCGCCTTACCCTTGGCCACACCGGCGGCAACCGTTCCGACACCCACTTCCGATACCAGCTTGACCGATACGCGAGCCCTGGGGTTGGCGTTCTTGAGGTCGAAGATCAGCTGGGAAAGGTCCTCGATGGAGTAGATATCGTGGTGGGGGGGAGGCGAGATCAGCATAACCCCGGGGGTTGAGTGTCTGACCCTGGCAACCACCTCGTTAACCTTGTGTCCGGGAAGCTGACCGCCTTCACCGGGCTTGGCTCCCTGGGCCATCTTGATCTGGAGCTCGTTACAGTTGACCAGATAGGGACTGTCCACTCCGAAACGTCCGGAAGCGATCTGCTTGACATTGGATCTGGGATTGTCCCCGTTATTTCTCAGGGAGTAGCGCTCCATATCCTCACCGCCCTCACCGGAGTTACTGTTTGCCCCCAGTCCGTTCATACCGATGGCCATGGTCTCATGAACTTCTTTACTCATGGAACCGAAGGACATGGCGGAAGAGACGAAACGCTTTACGATCTCGGAAGCGGATTCCACCTCTTCAATGGGGACAGGACTGGCGCTCTTGAACTTGAACAGACCTCTTAAAGTGTTCAGGTTTCTGCTGATATCGTTTACGCCTCTGGAGTACTGCTTGAAGATCTCATAGTCTCCCTGACGAACGGCCTTCTGCATACTGACAACCGCTTCGGCGGAGAACAGATGCTTGTCCGCATTCTTCCGGCTGGCAAACTCACCGCCCGAAACAAGGCGATGGCTGTACACATCCTTGTCCTCCCAGGCTTTTCTGTGACGGGAAAGGACATCGTGTTCCACGATGCGGAGATCGATACCTCCCACCCTTGAAGCGGTTCCGGAAAAATACTTATCGATAAAGCTTTCCGACAGACCGATGGCTTCGTAGATCTGGGACCCTCTGTAGCTTCTGATGGTGGAAACACCCATCTTGGACATGACCTTGAGCAGTCCCTTCTTGACGGCGGTGATATAGTGCTCGATGGCCTGGGGCAGAGTCAGATCCTCACCCAGGTATCCCCTCTCCTTGATATCCGAGAGGGCTTCGAAAACCAGATAGGGGTTGACGCCGCTGGCACCGAATCCTATCAGTGTGGCAAAGTGATGTACCGTGCGGACTTCACCGGACTCGATAACCAGACCGGCCAGATGCCTCTTCCCCTGGCGGACCAGATAGTGGTGAACCGCCGATATGGCCAGCAGAGCGGGAATGGCCGCATGCTGCTTGTCCACACCGCGGTCGGAAAGGATGACCAGGGAGTTGCCCTGATCAATCTGATCCTCCACGGCACTGCAGAGTCTGTCCAGTGCGGTTTCAACCTGTCCCTCCTCCTCGCTGACTTCAAAGAGAATAGGAACCGTACAGACCTTGAAGTCGTCCAGATCGACAGACTTCAGGCTCTTGATATCATCGTTGGTCAGGACAGGATGGGTCAGCTTCAGCTGACGACAGTGTTCGGGAGTCTCTTTCAGCAGGTTCCGCTCACGGCCGACAAAGCTCATCAGAGACATAACCAGATGCTCACGATAGGGATCGATAGGCGGATTGGTTACCTGGGCGAAGAGCTGCTTGAAGTAATCGTAGAGAAGCTGGGGTTTCTCGGAGAGAACGGCCAGAGGGCTGTCGTTACCCATGGAGCCGATGGGCTCCTGACTGTTTGTCGCCATGGGGGCGATCACTTTCTGAACATCCTCGAATGTATAGCCGAAGGATTTGAGTCTTTCCAGCAGAGTTTCAGAGTCGTGCTTGATCTTGCGGGGAGTTCCATGAAGGCCCTTGAGTTCGATCTTCTCTTCGCTGAGCCAGCGTCTGTAGGGCTTGCTTCTGGTAATGCGGCTCTTGATCTCATTATCACGGACAATCCTGTGCTGCTCGAGATCCACCAGGAACATCTTACCGGGTTCCAGTCGGCCGTTCTCCAGGATATCCTCGGGATCGATGTCGATAACACCGGTTTCGGAGGCCAGAACAACCTTACCGCTCTTGGTAACGGTATAACGTCCGGGTCTGAGACCGTTACGGTCCAGGGTGGCACCGATCTTGTATCCGTCGGTGAACACGAGGGCTGCCGGACCGTCCCAGGGCTCCATGATGGCCGCATGATACTCGAAGAAAGCTCTTTTATCCTCGGAGATGTGATACTTGCTACCGAAAGCCTCGGGAACCATCATCATCATGGAGTGCTCCATGGTCCGTCCGCCCCGGGAGATAAGTTCAAACACATTGTCAAAGGCAGCAGAGTCGGACCCGCCGTCCTGAACGATGGGATGCATCTTGGCAAGATCCGCACCGAACTCTTCGGATGAAAGAGAGGTTTCTCTGGCCTGCATATTGTTTCTGTTTCTTCTTAAGGTGTTGATTTCACCATTGTGGGCGATATAACGGAAAGGCTGCGCCAGAGGCCAGGAGGGGAATGTATTGGTACTGTATCTCTGGTGAACCAGAGCCATGGCCGAAATAAAGTCCTCTTCCGCCAGATCGGGATAGAAAGTGACGAACTGGGCGGAGACGAACATACCCTTGTATACGATGGTCTTGCAGGAGAGAGAGGGAAGATAGTAGTCATCCAGCTCCATTCCCTTGGCCGCTGCCGCATTCTCAAGACATTTTCTCAAGGTATAGAGCTTATTCTCCAGAACCTCACCCTTGAGACCGTCGAAACTGACGAAAACCTGTTTGAAAGAGGGCATGACCCGACGGGCCAGCTCACCCAGACACTCGGGGTCTACGGGTACCTCTCTCCATCCCAGAAGGGTTCCCCCCTCTTCGGCGATCACCTTCTCGGTCATAGCCACCGCATCGGCAGCCTGCTTGGGATTGGCGGGCAGAAAGATCATTCCCGCACCGTACTCACCTTCGGCGGGAAGAGAGAAAGGAAGTATACGTGTAAAGAATTTATGGGGCATCTGGAGGAGCATACCTGCACCGTCACCGGTCTTCTGGTCTCCTCCGACCGCGCCGCGGTGTTCCAGGTTACAGAGGATCTGAACACCCTCTTCTACAATTTTATGGGTCCGTTCTCCGTCGATTCTGGCTACAAAACCGACACCGCAGGCATCGTGTTCGTAAGCGGGATCATAGAGTCCCCTTTTTTTAAGCATAGATTTTCTCCTCGAGACAGTTCCTATTGCCGATTCTTTTACGGCAACGAGTTGCCATAAAAATAATACCCATGAGTTTCTTTTGTCAATAGAAGGGGGATGCATTTGATGCAATTCTCTATTTCAGAATTATATCCATGCTTTTTTTAAGCTCACTCGACTTTTTGTGGCAATTATAACAAATAAAAGCCCCATAACTTTGCCATAAATCGGAAGTCATGGGGCCAATCGTTAAAAACAGAGATCAGAAGGAGTAGGTCATCTGCAGTTCCAGATAGTCATTATCATTAAACTGTCCGAAGAGCGAGGTCTCATCATCTCCGCCGTAAACGCAGTATTCCGCCTCCAGCTCCAGATCATCACTGAGATCTATCTTTACATCAGGGGCAATCTTCCAGCCCTTCTTTTCAATATGATAGACAGCCGTTACGGCCGCCTCGAGCTTTTCGTGATTGTAGTGGTCCGTCAGTTTCAGAATAATCAGATTCTCCGTGTAATCCTCATCATCATCGTATTCCATATCAAGGGAGTCGATTTCATCACTGTTCAGAATCCAGGTCCCCGTCTCCTGAATATTGAAGTTAAGAGAGCTGACGGGAAGCCCCACATCAAAACCGGCGACCCACTTGATCCTGTTGTTGTAGACCTCCCGATCATCGCCGCCCACATCATCGGTCATATAGTAAGCCAGCTCTCCCCGGGTGTTGAAAGGACCGATAACGGCTCCGAAATCCATGCCGAAGGCCTGCATCCGGTTGTAATCCAGTGCCAGATCGATAATCTGAGCCCCGCTGTACTCCGCTTCAACGGCGGGCTCTCCATAGTATCCGTAGTAATACATCAGTCCCAGATCCACGGAGCCGAAGGTGTCGGTGTAATAGGCTGCAAACTGATTCCAGTCCCAGCCCTCCGTATCCGGATAAAGAGCATCCCCATCGCTATGCTCCGAAAGGTAGGCGGTCTGTGCCAGAGAGGCGGCAGAGTCATCTCCACCCGCCGCCAGGGTTTCCAGATAGACCATATAGGCATTATAGCTTACCGACTCTTCCGCAAGAGCCGCCAGCGCATCGGCCTGATAGGGAGACCAGCGGCCGGACGAGGGAATATGATCTCCGGTAAACCAGGGCGAGTAGAGCAGCTCAATCTGCCCCATCTGCCTGACCGGCACAGAAACCGAAAGCATCACTTCGGGATCGATCCACTCGATATACTCTCCGCCGTTGGTGAAATCCTCCAGATTCCGGGGATTCATCAGGTTGATCACATGATACTCATCACCCTTCCCCCAGACCTTTTTCATATAGCCGGCTTCCAGCAGCAGGGGAGATCCGAAGTAGCGCAGTGAAAGCTCATTCAGCTCAATATCATCTGTCCCAACAGAGAAATCCAGGGTGGCAGCGGTCCTGCCGGCCTCATACTGCAGCTCAATGCGCCCTTCGGGATCACAGTCGACTTCCTGATCATCATAATCGCCCG
The DNA here is from genome assembly GCA_963556075.3 of Oceanispirochaeta sp. Lineage (GTDB taxonomy): Bacteria > Spirochaetota > Spirochaetia > DSM-2461 > DSM-2461 > Oceanispirochaeta. The sequence continues at coordinate 4,443,923 of CAUVYB020000002.1, forward strand.
CATAGGCTCTTACGGGAAGATTCAATGTCCCCCCGATGCTCAGAGGAGAAGAGCTCCCTTCCTCCGAACCGAAGCTGCCGCCGAAACTGTCAAATCCACCGTCACCGGCACTCCCCTCTTCGCCGAAACCACTGCCAAAGCCGCTCTCCGCCTTTCCGCCAGAACCGTCCCCGAATCCGCCGCCGAATCCGTTATCGCTGCCACTCTCTTCGAAACCGGAATCAAAACCTTCACCGAAACCGGAGGAAAAACCATCCTCTGCAAAAGCCGAGGTCAGTACAACAGCCGCACAAAAGGCTATAAAAAGAGCTTTCTTCATCCTGACCATCCTCATGGTTTTCCGGTTTTCAGAAAACGGGTGGAGAAGATGGACGCCGGAAAGGACTCGTTGTATACGAATTTTTTAACGGTCAGCAGAGTGGAGTGTCCGTTCTGCACATTGCTCATCCTGGTAATGATGGGAGTCTGATACCCCTGAACGACCTCAAGACGCTCCACGGCCAGAACCTTTTCCAGCTCGCCTTTTTTGTCGTACATCTCAACCTTCCGGTTGACCCAGACAGCCTTGTCCACCCAGGTGATCAGCTTGCTGTACTGATCATCTTCAAGATCCTCGGGGAGAACCTGAACCTTGTAGCAATCATGTCCGTCAATGCTCTCTTCTCCCAGGATTTCATAGCTGTAGTCATCAATATCCCGGCTGGACATATCGTCATAGCTGAAATCGGATCCCATAAAGGAGCTTGAACCTTCGGAAGAGGCGATGCGGCGCACCCTCTGCATGGCCGGCAGAAAGATCCACTGATCGTCGTCGGCGTCCCCCCCCTTCTCCATAACCAGGAAGCGGGTGTTCTTTACGGAAGCGGGAGCATGAAAGATCATCAGCACACGGCCCAGATCCTTTTCATCGTCCATGCTGTACTCTTCGATTCTGCGGGAACTGATCTCCCCGTTCTTATCGATAAGATCCATTTGAACTAGGGAGTGGGAGCTGTCTCCCTTGTCTCTGTTATCCACATTGTCGGCGACCTCTCTTCCCGTAATTCCGAACACGGGAAAGGAAAGCAGACAGATCAACAATCCAAGTATTACTCTTTTCATTTTTACACTTCTCCTCATTTCTTGTTTCTATTTAAAAATCCGGGCTTCAATAATTTCAGAAGGGCCGGAAGAATCGTCAGCGCCCCCAGGCTGGAGGTCAGCATGGTCAGGACGATCAACTCACCCAGGAACATCAGGGGATTGAAGTTACTGAAAACCAGAACGAAAAATCCGGCGGCGACGGACAGAGCGTTAAATATGATGGCCTTTCCCACGGATCCCCAGGTCGCCTGTACGGCCGCCCTGTGCTCCGGCGTTTTCTGCCACTGCTGATAGTAACCGGTGAGAAAGTGAATGGTGTAATCCACTCCCACTCCGATGGCGACGGAGGCGACGATGGAGGTTCCGATATCCAGCTTGATCCCGAACAGCCCCATGACACCGAAATTGATCAGTATGGATATGGAAAGGGGGATGACCGAGATCAGTCCTGCAACAATTGAGCGGAACTGGACTGATACGATAATCAGGACCAGAAGCAGGGAAAGCAGAACACTGGTGATCTGAGTCCCCACGACCAGTTCGGTGACGGCATACTTCGACTTGGCCATCCCCGTGGTCCAGACGCGAACCCCCTCAGGAAAGTGAAGCCGGCCGTACCCTTCCACATCCTCCATAATCCTGTGGGGAATACGGGAACCTGTGGTCTTAAGGGTCACCCCCATACGGGCAATCCGGGGCTCAATGGCGTCATCCGCATAGTCCTCAAGATTTCCGGAATAGATCATCAGATACTGGCTGATAAGATTCTTCAGATCATCTGTTGACCTGAGATTGTACTTTCCGGGGTCCAGGGGGATCTCGTTATAGGCGGCCCCGCCGTAGTTGAGTTTTTTGTAGATTCCGGTCACCAGAGACTCAGCCGTCAGTTCCGCATGATCCGCCTCATTCCAGACCTCTTCCAGAAGCATCAGGAAATCTCCGTAACTCATCCGATCGTCATAGCGATATCCCGGAGTTCCGGCAGACCCGGCAAGCGGATCTTCAGATCCTTCCGAAAAATCAGAGAACCCGAATCCGTCCTCATCCCCGAACCCCTCGCCGAATCCGCTGTCACCGCCGAAGCCGGCCTCTCCAAAACCGAATCCCTGCAAATCGTCTTCATCAGAACCGCCGTCGTCGAATGAGTCAAAGGAGCCGAAGGATTCATCTCCCCCGGAGACACTCTCTTCCCTGTCCCATGAATCATCTGAGAAATCCTCCATTCCGGCAGGATCATTCATAACCTGATTCATCCTTCTGACAAAATCGCTGAAAGACATCACTTTGCTGACCACGGAATATCTATCTTTGAGATACAGAGCCAGCTTGTCCATCTCCGCCAGAACGACGGGATCAGTCAGGTCTCCCGCCTCTTCGCCCTCTACAACGATATTAAAGGTTTCGGTTCCCAGGAATTTATCCCTCATAAACACATCGGCCTGACGGATCTCGGCATCGGGTTTAAAATATTCAATCAGAGCATTATCCACGACGACCTGAAATGTTCCATAGACGGACAGTCCGACCACAGCCGCGAAGAAAACGATCAGCCGACTCTTCCTGCCACCCAGGAAGCGGGAGACTCCCAGAAAAACGCTTGCCGTCGCCGATTCATCGCTCTCTTCGCAGTGTTCCCGGATTTCAGGAGAACGCCTTCTGAGGATCAGAACGGAGGGAATAAACAAAAGAGAGACCAGCATAGCCACAAATACCCCGAGGGCCGTGAACAATCCGAAATTCCTCAAGGGAATAATCGAACTGGAGGCCAGGGAGGCGAATCCGGCAATGGTCGTCAGGGATGCGGTCATGACAGGGAGACCGATGGATTTAACAACACCCAGCACCAGGGCAACATGTTCATCATGATCCAGTCTGTCACAGTGCAGTTCAAGCTCATCATAGTAGTGGGAGACCACGTGAATACCATAGGCACTCCCCACGGCCACCATAAGTACGGGAATGGCTGTTGCCACTATCGAGAGGGGGATTCCCAGCTGTGCCATCAGCCCGACGGTCCAGACCGTAGAAATAATGACCGAACTCAGCGGCAGTAGAACGCCTCCCAGTTTCCGGAAGGAGATATACAGAAAAAAGATCAGCACCAGAAGAACCAGAGGAATCAGAACTTTCAGATCATCCTGCATCAGCAGAGTGATCAAAGTCATGACAGAGGGATCTCCGGCAATATAATAGCGGATATTTTTCTCACTCAGCTCTTCAAGATAGGCTTTTGCGCTGTAATAGACGGCCTCCTGCGCCTCGGGGCTGATATCCGTCTCCAGAGTGACCGCCAGCTGGGTAGCCGTAAAGTCCCTGGAGTAGAGAGAGCGTTCATAGACGTCCCAGCTCAGGAGCTTGTTCTTCAGCGTCTTCAGCTCATCGGCTGTCCCTGTAAAGTCATCACCCGTCAGATCGGCAACTTCCATCCCTCCGGGAATGGCATTGATATAGTCTGTATTTGTAAGATCATCCACATCCTCCACCCCTTCCAGGGTAAGAAGATACTCACTGAGTCCACGAAGATTATCGATAAACTGTCTGTCAAGAATTGAGCCTCTCGTATTCTCAAGAGCAATGGCAAGTACATGGCTGCTTCCGAAAAGCTCCTCCTCCCTGTCGTTCTCAATATTGACGATGTGCTCATCGGGTAGAAATTTCTTTACATCGTTATCCAGCTGGATTCGCGGAAGAAAGAAAGAGAAATAAATCGTGATCATTCCGATCACAGCAAGAATCACCTTAGGGTATTTCAGTATTTTATGCATACATCCACCATCTGTCTTTTTATATAATCCGGGTATCCGGACAACGCGTGCGCTTATTGCACAGTCTGTGCAATAAACATAAAAAAAAAAGCCCCTCCGGTCAATCACCCTGGGATGGAATGAGAGAATTTGTAAGAAGTCGGATCAAATGAACCAGTTGTTCATCCCTCTCCTTTTCTGAACTGGATGAAAGGGCGAGGACTTTGAGGGTTCCCAGTATGGAAGTCACAATAGTTCCGGCAGTAAGAGCAACAGGAGAACCCGACGGTCTTAAACTTCCGTCATCTACGCCCGCCTCGAGGATATCCGTCAACAGTTCGGTCAGTGTCGTCAGAAAAAGCTCTATCCTGCCGCCCCTCTCTGCTCCGTCTTCATCCGAAGCACTGCTGCCGGCATTCAGTATCAGAAGAAAATCTCCGGGACGGCTCCTGTAGTACTCCACAAAACACTGGGCCACATTTTCCATGCGCTCCCTGCCGTTTAAGCCTCTGAACGATGCGTCCTTCACAATTCGGCAGAGCTCCCCTATAATTTCCAGGGCTATGGAACTTACGATCTCGTCCTTTGTCTTGAAGTACATATAAAGGGTCCGGCGTCCCAGCTCCGCCCGGTCTGCGATATCCTGCATGGTGGCGGAGTTATATCCTTTTTCAATAAAAAGAGAGCGTGCCGCGTCCAGAATCTGTGCATTTCTGTGAAGTTTCTCTCTCTGCTTGCGTTCCTGTGTTCCCATAGATTGAAAGGATAAAGCAGGGAGATCGCTTTGTCAAAGAACGCCTCCCGTCTGCAGAGAGAGCTGTTGTGCAGGCTGATTTCAGCTCTTTTCAACGGCATCAAAACCGAAATCCACAAGAAAAGACTCTTTGTAGAGAGACAAGCGAACCTTTATCCTGCTTTTCCGCCGGTCCACCTTAACGATCTGCCCTTCCATCCCCATCAGGGGACCTTTAAGAACCTTTATCTTTTTATTCTCTTCAAAAACAACTTTGGAAAAACCGGCGACCTCACCGGACTTCAGGAAGTGATTCAGCTGCCTCTCCTCATCCTCGCTCAGAGGAACAGGCTGCCCCTCCATTTTCAGAAAGGAGAAGACTCCGGGAGTCTTTCGAACGGCGAGCTGCTGTTCCGGAGACGGCTCAGTCTCTTCGGTCAGAAGGAAAAGATATCCGGGGAACAGAGCTTCATTCTTCTCAAACCACTTCCCCTCTTTTCTGAGCCTCAGCTTCCTGCGGGGAAAAACGATGGACTTCTCGTCAAAACAGCCCGACTTCATTAAAAAGGTCCGGCATTCAAGCTCCCGTCCCGTGGAGGCCTGTATTACAAAGCACGACATTCCGACTCTCCTTCAGCCGCGGTATGCGGGATATGCCGGGGCTCCCTGTAAAAAAGGATGATGGAAAGGGCCGTTAGAAGGACTCCCCCCAGAGAAAGAAATGAGGGATTGTCTCCTGAGAGAAAAAGCCAGCTGAAGACGGCACCTCCCATGGGGATCAGAAATTTCCAGACAGCCATACGGGACAGGGCTTCCTTTCTGACTTTTATCAGATAGTACCAGATGGAAAATCCGCCTCCAGTCACCAGTATAAGCCAGAGAAGAGCCAGCCAGAACGAAAAGCCCGGCATCCCGGCATAGGGTGCGTCACCCCGGATAAAGGCGACAAGGAGCAAACCGGAGCCTCCCAGGGTCAACTGCGCCGCATTGAGAACGAAGGGGTCCAGATCATCGGGGCTTTTAGAGACCAGAACGGATGCCATGGCACTGGACAGGAGAGCTCCGAACATCATAAAGATTCCTTTCATCTCCGAGCCGGTGGAACTCTGTTCACTATGCCCCTGCACAGCCACCAGAACCACACCGAAAACTCCGATAACCAGACAGAGGAACTGCCTGCGGCTCAAGCGGTTCCCGGGGAGAAGGAAGTGTGCCGTCAGAGCCACAACGAGGGGCCCCAGGCCATTGACGATGGCTCCCGTAGAGGCCCTCATCATGGTAAGAGAGACAAAGAAAAGACTGTAAAGCCCGAAGGTCTGAAGAAAAGCGATGGCAGCCACAAGGGGCCAATGGTCGGCTATCTGCCGGAGCATCCCCCCTGTGGCAGCTTTCCGCCTGCCATAGACAAAGGCCACCATGAAACCGCAGAGAGTAAAACGTATACCTGCAAAAAGAAAAGGAGGCATCACGTCAAGCCCGGCCTTCACCCCCATAAAGGCCGTGGCCCAGAGCAGACAGGCCGTTACGGCCAGGAGTCTTGAGTCAGGAGATCGCAAGGGTCTCCTCCCTCAGCCAGTCCCGCTCTCCCTGCACAAGCAGGGGCGACAGACGATTGTAGACAGTTTCGCTGTATTCATTGATCCAGCGCTTCTCTTCATCGTCCAGAAGTGAGCTGTCGATCAGGCTGCGCTCATAGGGACAGAGGGTCAGGGTTTCAAAATCATGAAAATCCCCGGAACCGGGATTCTCGGACCAGGGACGGACCATAACAAGGTTCTCTATCCTGATACCATACTCCCCTTCCCGGTAGATCCCCGGTTCATTGGAAATGATCATCCCGTCTTCAAGGGCCCTGTCCACGGGGTGGGGGCTGATCCGCTGCGGACCTTCATGGACATTGAGAATATAACCGACCCCGTGTCCCGTACCGTGCCCATAGTTCAGACCGCAGTTCCACAGGGGCTGACGGGCGAGGATATCCAGCTGGTACCCTCGGGTTCCGGCGGGAAATACGGCCCTGGAGAGGGCTATATGCCCTTTTAAGACCAGAGTATAGTCGCGGCGCTCCGCCTCGCTGGGCTCTCCTGCCGCCAGTGTCCTTGTAATATCCGTTGTACCGCCCCTGTACTGGCCGCCGGAATCGATAAGAAAGAGGCTGTTTCGCTCAAGGGTGAACTCTTTCCCGGCGGTCGCCTCATAGTGACAGATGGCGCCGTGGGCGGCATATCCGGGTATGGGGCTGAAACTTTCATCCAGAAACCCCTCCTGCTCCTCACGGAAAGCTCTCAGTACGGCGGCAGCCTCCAGCTCCGTGACAGAACGCTCTTTCAGTGTTTTTCTGAACCAGATGATAAACCGCACCATGGCCGCGCCGTCCCGTTCCATCACCCTGCGGATATTCTTCTGCTCCGCCTCGTTCTTCCTGGCTTTCAGATTCGTTGAAATATCGGTCCCCTTGACAAGCTCACAGCTGTCCGGAAGGACCGAAAGCAGAGCATAAGAGGTTTTCTCGGCACTGATATACAAAGGCCCTTCAAGCTCTCTCATAAAACGGCCCAACTCATCATACGGCCGTATTCCGATGTCATCGGTCTCCAGGGAAATGCGGATTTCATCGGAGATTTTCCTATCGTCTACAAACCAGATCCTTCTGTCCTTCGAAAGATAAAGATAACTCTGAATAACGGGATTGCAGGGAACATCGCTCCCCCGGAGATTGAGTATCCAGGCTATATCATCCAGAGAGGCGATGACCGTCTCCTTCAGCGCCCTCTGCTCAAGCTCCTGCAGGACGGCGTCCAACTTCTCTTTCCGGCTGAGGCCCGCTTCATCCTCACTCAGGGCCCAGACGGCTCCCGTAGGTTCGGCGGGGCGGTCTGTCCACAGTCGTCCGATCAGATCCAGATCCCCGTTTATAAGGATGTCACTACCCGCAAGAGCAGGAGCGAAGGATTCCCACTCCTTAAGAGTCAGAGTCCGTCCGTCAACGCCTATGACAGCAGTTCCGTCCCCGGTTTCATCCCGCCCCGTCCGCTTCAACTCCGTCTTCAGCCAGCTCCTGTAGTCGGGAACGCCGGGCTCGTCCATACGAAAAAGTTTGATATCACTGCCCTCAAGCTCTCCGGCGGCCTGAATAAAGTAGCGGAAGTCGGTCCAGAGACCGGCCTTCTCCGCCGTGACAACCACGGTGCCGGCGCTTCCGGTGAAGCCGCTCAGCCAGCTGCGGCATCTCCAGTGATCCGCCACATACTCACTGCCGTGAGGATCGGAACTGTATACGATATAGGCCTGCACGCCCTCTTTTTTCATCTCCCGGCGCAATGCCGTCAGCTTATCATTCACTGTCATGAGGAAATCCCTCCAGATTTTACAAGTTTTACTCAATTTACGGGGGTATGTGCCGAATATTATAATGGTAACGGCATGGGAAACCTATTCCCCTCCCAACGAATACTCCCGTGTTGTTCCATTTAGTCGGTTTGCCCCGCTTCGGCGGGGCAGTTTTTTGCCTATTAAATTACGCCTTTCAGCCGGGACTGTCCAGTCCATGAGATTGAAGATCGATTTCAGTTTTATAAACCTTTAATTTCTATTTATTCTCGCCATTGCTTATTTTTTGAAGATCGCTGTAACTTCGGGAAATTCTCTGGATTTGAGTCTTCATCTCCTCTCCGAAATGAATAAGTTTTTCCGACGACCCCGTCATAGTCGCAATGGACTGCTCTACATGAGTCGTATCATGAGCGACAGTCTGAACATCATCACTCAGCTCCCGGAAACTCTCGGCGATCCCGGAAAACTGCTCCATCACATCCTCGATCTGGACACTGGTCTCTCTGGTGATCCGCATACTGTCATTGATCTCCCGGGTGATCCTCTGCAGATCGCTCTCGATATTTCTGGCATTATTTCCTGTCTGCTCGGCAAGTTTTCTGATCTCTCCGGAAACCACAGCGAATCCAAGCCCTTTATCCCCGGCATGAGCCGCTTCAATGGCTGCATTCATAGCCAGAAGATTGGTGTTTTCCGCAATATCATGGATGGTCTTGTTAAACTCCTGCACCTTGGCAACGCTTTCCACCACCTGTTCGATGGAGCCGACCGTCGACTTCAGAAGAGAGATCTTGTCCAGAGAAGCCTCTTCGAGCTGAATGATAGACTCCTTCTTCTCCTGAATCGTACTGTTCAGATGGAGTACCGAACTGATCATATGCTGAAGAACCTGTGAGCATTCGTTAACCGTATCACCCCGTCGGCCCGTTTCGACCAGCAGGTCCTCAAACAGGCTTGTACTCTCCCCGACAACATGGGAGGATTCCCTGATTTTCTCATCAAGGTTGCTGGCAAGTTCAGCCGAACGCTGCTTCGATTTTTCAATGATGCTGATCTGATAGTGATGACAGTTCTCCGCCCGGTTCAGTCCGTTAAAAATAGCCGTAGCCATTCCGTCGCAGCTCCCGTAACCACAGGATGCGCAGTTGTAGATATCTTTTTCCGTGTCCTTGTTCATCTGCCGGTAAATACTCTTTTTCTGATTTTCATCGGGGATTCGTATGGTATTGACCGCTGATTTATCTCCGTAGCCCCTGCCGTAGAGTCCCGGTTTCCAGTACCGTTTTACGACTTTGCCGATCTTGCGCCTGTTGGCTTTGATATGTTTTCCGGCTCTCGTGCGGACCATTCTTTCAAGCTCATCACTCAGACCGTCCCGCCTGTTTGTGCCGGTACCGCCGTTACAGCCCTTTTCACAGTTCAGGCAGTCGATCAGAAGAGGGGCGACGCCCTTCTCGATGGCATGGGGAAGCTCTTTGAGATATTTATAGATAAGCTCAGGCCCTTCAATCTTTCTGACCTTCTCGGCAGCTGCCGGATCTTCACGGGCCAGGGTCTCCATAAGGCCTCCGGGACTGGAGAACAGAACCGCCCGTTCAGCGGCGGCACTTTCATAGGGAAGTGCCCTGAAATCCCGCAGTCTTTTCCCCTTCTCACTCAGAAAATTCTCGATGGAAGAGAAGACCACGTTATAGTCGCCGTGCCCGGTTTCTGTAAATTCTCTTTTCTTGGCCACGCAGGGAGAGATCACCACCACCCTGTGCCGTGAATAGGCAGGGTAGAATTCTCTGATCATCTTGATGGTATGAACCATGGGGCTGTCGGCGGGAGCCAGATAGGGAATCAACTCCGGCTGATACAGTTCAATATAACGGACGATCACCGGACAGGGTTGAGCGATAACGGTCTGAGGCCGCTCGGCCCGAATATATTCCAGATAGGATTTGACCGTCAGCTCCGCACCGAAACTCACATCAAAAACAGCCTCGACCCCCATCTCCTTCAGAAAACCGTTGAGATTCAAAAGCCTCTGTCCGAAACTGGCGGCGGCCGAAGGGGCGACGACGGCCACCATGGGCACCCGTCCGCAGTCCTCCAGAAAGCCTGAAAAGTCGTCTATCTGTTCCCGGGCTCCGTGGGTGCAGGCATCGATACAATTTCCGCACCCGATACAAAGATCGTGATTGATTCTGACCACATCATCCTCAACGGTCATGCAGATTTTAACAGGACAGACATTGATGCACTGATGACAGCTGACGCAGTTCTCTTCTATGACCTTTATTACGGGACTGTTTGGCATGGCAGACTCTCCCTCTTTCAGCACAGGGACTGAGAATATTGAACAGATCAATACTATTTTACTGCAGAACAGTGCACTTTTCCAGCAATTAAGGATCAGAGGCTCACGGAACAGCCTTCTATCAGCGCTTGACAGCCCTGATATAGATTCTGACGGGAGCGGGATAACCCTCTACTGTTTTCGAAGGATCCTCGGGGTCCAGAAAATGTTCCAGGGACTCGTAGATGGCCCAGGGAGTCTGACGCTGCTCTTCGGTCTCCAGCTTGAAGTTTTCAAATATCTCGATCTTGTGGAAACCGGTTCGACTGAGCATGTTCTTCAGGGCTGTAGCACTGGGAAGAAACCAGTAACCGGGAGCCTTCATATAGCGGCCGTCAGGAAAGAGGCAGTATGGCTCATCTCCGGGAATACCGCAGGATTCAAGAATCAAAGTCCCTCCCGGCTTCATGGATGAGTTTATCAGCTTGAGGGTTTGTACGGGATTTCTCCGATGATAGATGATCCCCATAAAGAAGACCACATCAAAAAAGCGGGGAAAAATATCCATATCATCCACACCCAGAAGGTCAAAGTTTATCCTGGAATCCCGATGAAACTTCCTGTTAAGCCGATGATGAAACCAGTAGCGGACCATCGGATCGATGCCGAGGACAAACCAGGGCTCCCTTGAAAGCATCCGGTACATATAGTACTCGTTGTTGCAGCCGATATCGCAGATCTTTTTGTTTTTAAGATCAGGGAGCCAGGGAGCCACCCGGTCCCACTTGAGCTGGCTCTGCCACTCCGCATCGATTTCGGTTCCGTAGTAGCTCCAGGGCCCTTTGCGCCAGGGGATAAGGCAGTTCAGAGCCTTCCGGAGAGCCTCTTCCTGCTCTGTTCCCAGAATACCGGGCTCTCCGAATCGAACCGCATCCGCATCGAAATCGAAAGGGTCGCTGCCGTCGCGTTCATCAACCCGGCTGACGGGATCGTGATAGACCAGAGCCGAAGGCTTTTTCAGAAGCCGGGACTGCTCCAGACGGCGCTCTTCAAGCCGGGACGTATTCAGTTCGCCGGGATAGGCGTCGAAATATCGGTCTTCCAGGTATTGGGAGACCAGGGCATCGTAAGGCATGGGCATTATCCTTTCTTCAAACAGATAAAAGAGGAGAAGTTGTACCAGGTATAGAAAAGATCAACGGCTTCAAAGCCGCAGCTCCGGAACAGGGCCTCCTCCTCCCTGATGGGATAGGGAATCAGAACATTGTCCAGGGCTTCCCGTTTGCGGGCGATCTCAAGTTCGCTGTATCCGTTCCTTCGTTTCATATCGTAATAATTATCCACAAAGATTCGGCTAATATCAGTATGGGACTGCAGAGTCTTGTCGCTGACCAGAAGAATACCGTTATGATTGAGTCCTTTGTAGATCTTCTTTATCAGCTGCTCACGATGGAAGGGATCAATAAACTGCAGGGTGTAGTTCATAATAACCACAGAGGCATTTTCAACGGGAGTGTTCATCAAATCAGCCTCTTCTATACTGACCTTCCCGGGATCGTAATCCATGGCTTTGAGCTTGTCCAGCGCTTCCCGGCACATGGGAGCCGAGGAATCAACGCCCTTGACCCTGTAGTCATTCAGACCATGCTCCCGCAGCCCCTCGAGAATAAGGGCGATGGTGGTTCCTGTGGAACAGCCCAGATCATAAATCTGGCTGCCCTCCTGAAAGAATGTAAGAGCCAGGGTGGTCACCATCTGCTGAACATCTTTGTAATGGGGAATACTGCGCTGGGCCATATCGTCAAAAACATGGGCGACGGTTTCGTTAAACTCAAAGGGACGGATAACGGGATCGTTATCGTCGAAAACTCTATCCTTTCGGCTCATAGCTAAATCCTTCCCCCAGCACCTCTCGGGCATCGGAGATAAACATAAATGCTTCGGGATCCTCCTCCTGAACAATCCGTTTCATATGGGGAACATCCCGGCTCTTGAGGACGCACATCAGTACAGGACGGTCCAAACCCGTATACATGCCCCGCCCCTTCAGCTCCGTGACTCCCCGGTTGAGTTCTTCCAGAATACGGGCGCTGATCCTGGAGGACTGCCTGGAGATAACATAGGCCGTCTTGGTATAGTCCACACCGACTACCGTATAGTCGATCACCCGTGCGGTTATGAAAATGGAAACCGAGGCATAGAGGGCCAGATTGTACTGGCGGAACACAAAGGCGGCCAGAACGACAACCACCGCATCCACCAGAAGAAGCAGCTGAGCCACAGAAACATAGGGAATCAGCCTGTGAACGATCCTGGCCAGAAGATCGGTACCTCCGGTAGTCGCATCCTTGCGGAATATCAGGCCCAGACCGACACCCACGATGGAACCTCCGAAGAGAGTCGCCAGAAAAAGATCGTCCGTCAAGGCAGGGAGAAAAGAACTCAGATCAATGGCCAGGGAGAGTACGACGGTGGCGTAAAGGGTTTTCACTCCGAAAGAGGCCCCCAGAGACCTCCAGGAGATCAGAAAAAGAGGGATATTCATTATCAGAACAGAAATCCCCACGGGAAAACCGAAGAGGTGAAAAAGGACGATACCAACTCCCGACAGCCCTCCGGCGGCAATTTTGTTGGGAATCAGAAAAAGGACATAACCCAAGCCCATCACGACGCAGCCCAATGTGATTATCATATACTCGGGAAGAGCCTTCAGAAAAAGGGAGGTGCGGCTTTCTCTCAAAGAGCTCTCTCCCTTTTGATGGCGTCCCAGGCCTTTTGAATCTCATTAAAACGCTCATTGGCGAACTGTGTAAACTCCTCGGGAAGACCCTTGGCTGAGATTTTATCGGGATGAAACTCGTTCACCTTCTTTCTGTAGGCCTTGCGGACCGTGTCATCAGAATCAGAGGGAGAGCATCCCAGAATCCCGTAGGCTCCCGCCACAGCGGAGCTGCTTCCCGATCCCGTACCGGCGCTCCCGGTACCGGCGCCCGAAGAGCTTCCGGCAAATCCGTAACGGCTCTTCAGCCTGTCATAGGAGGTCTGACTGTATCCGAAGATCCCTACGGCCTGCTGAATAAGCCGTTCCTCCTCGGGGTGGATCTTCCCGTCGGCCGCAGCCAGGCGAAGAAGAATGTCAAGAACCAGTTCAGTAAACTGTGCATTCCCCCTGAACGTACCGTAGAACTGGCGGACATAACTCTCAAAGCTCTCTCCCGAGCGGATAGCGGCATTAAAGATCTCCATGGCAGACTGCTGACTGACGGGATCAAGACGCAGATCTGTTCTCATAAAGTTGTAGATCGTCTGCTTCTCGCTTTCCGATATAGAACCGTCGGCAACGGCCAGTTTCCCAAGCATGGAGAATACGGAAGAAAAGAAGACCTGTCCCGAGTTGAGGCGTCCGGAATAGGACTGTCCCGTTCCCGCTCCTCCCTGAAAGAAACTGAAATTACGGGATGATCCGGACTGATAGGAGAGACTGCGGCCGATAGAGCTTCCGATGACAGCCCCGATAAGGGCAAACAAGGGACCTCCGAATGTCATACCGAGAAAAAATCCTAAAAGTCCTCCAATAAATCCTCTGTTCAACTGCAACTCCTTTCCCTATCCCCAGCGGGAGTATCGATCTACCCTATAAACTAACAATAACAGTCTGCTTGGTAAAGAGAATAAACATAAAGCTTTCATGAACGTCCCCGGCCGTTCCTGCGGCCTCGTCCCTGTCCCTTATGCCCTGCCTTTACGCCCTGCTGCCGGCTCTTCCCTTCCTTGTTGTTTCTCTTGTTATGATGTCCTGAAGCCCCTGAACTATGCGCCGCACCGGGTCGGGAGGGAATAAGGCAGCGGGCGTCGGAACCTATCAGATCCTTTCGGCCGGCCTTCTCCAGAGCCTCCCGAACCAGCTTATAGTTTTCCGGACGGTTGTACTGCAAAAGCGCCCGCTGCAGCTTCTTTTCACGCTCCTTCTTCACGACGTCCACAGGCTCTCCTGTCAGAGGATTGAGCCCCGTATAGTACATGCATGTGGATACCGTTCCGGGTGTGGGATAGAAATCCTGCACCTGATCGGGTATAAATCCGGTCTCCTTCATAAAAAGAGCCAGCTCCACCGCATCCTTCAGGGTGCTTCCCGGGTGAGATGATATAAAATAGGGAACCAGATACTGCTTTTTCCCCAGTTTTCTGTTCATCTCCCTATAGCTTTTGATGAATTTGCGGTAAACACTGTGCTTTTGTTTGTTCATAAGAGCCAGCACCCGGGAAGAGACATGTTCGGGAGCCACTTTGAGTTGTCCGCTTACATGATGCTCGCAGAGCTCCTTCAGAAAGCTCTCATCCCTGTCCTGGAGAAGGTAGTCGAAACGGATTCCCGACCGTATGAAAACTTTTTTAACCCCGTCCAGAGACCTCAGTTTTCTGAGCAGTTTCAGATAATCGCCGTGATCCACCTCCAGGGCGGGACAGGGCTCGGGCGTCAGACAGGATCTGTCGGGACAGGCTCCGTTTTTAAGCTGCCTGGAACAGGCGGGTTTTCTGAAATTGGCGGTAGGCCCTCCCACATCGTGGATATAGCCCTTGAAGCCGGGATCCACCGTCAACTGCCTGGCCTCTTCAAGTACGGAGTCATGGCTTCGGGATGAGAGGATACGCCCCTGATGGAAGGTCAGGGCACAGAAGTGACAGCTGCCGAAGCAGCCCCGGTTATGAACAAGAGAGAACGAGACTTCCTCCAGTGCGGGAACACCGCCCTCCGCGGCATAAGAGGGATGAGATTTCCGGCTGTAGGGATAGCTGTAGCTCCGGTCCATCTCCTCCCGGCTCAGGGGGAAAGCGGGCCGGTTCTGAATCACAAAGCGATCGCCGCAGGGTTCGGCGAGGGGCCTGGAATTCAGGGGATCCGTATTTTTGTACTGGAGGGCAAAGCTTTCGGCATAAAGACCCTTGTCTTCACTGATCTCCTCGAAGGAAGGCAGGAGGGCCGCCTCCTCCGGAATATCCTCCCTGCGGGAGACGGCATAGACGGTTCCCCTCTGATCCCGGATCTCTTTGACGGGAGTGCCCCGCTTCAGCTTTTCGGCGATCTCCACCATGGTCCTCTCCCCCATACCGTAGACCAGAAGGTCGGCCTTGGCATCCAGAAGGATCGAACGACGGACCTTGTCGCTCCAGTAGTCGTAGTGGGAAAGTCTTCTCAATGAGGCTTCCAGACCGCCCAGGATAACGGGAACTCCCTTGCAGGCCTGACGAGCCATTGAGGTGTAGACGATGCCGGGCCTGTCCGGCCTTCTGCCTGCGGTTCCACCGGGAGAGTAGGCATCCTGACTGCGCAGCCTGCGATTAACCGTGTAGTGACTGACCATGGAGTCGATATTTCCCGGAGAGATCAGAAAAGCAAGGCCGGGAGTTCCCAGAACACGAAACGCTTCCGGATCCCGCCAGTTCGGCTGGGCGATAATACCCACCCGGTAGCCTGCGGCTTCAAGAGTGCGTGAGATAATGGCGGCGGCAAAAGAGGGATGATCCACATAGGCATCTCCCGACACCAGGACGAAATCGCAGCTGTCCCAGCCCCGTTTCTCCATATCCTCTCTGTTAACAGGTAGAAAATTGTGATCTGAATGCAACTGCCCCTCCTGGCAACACCCGGCGGGATGGTTAGTTCAGCGTCAGCAGCACCCGGGCCTTATCGGAAATAAATACTCTTTTTTTAACGATGCTTTCACCGGCAAGCTCAAGACGGATATCATAAAAGGAGCTGCCGCCTGAACTCTGTAACTCGATGACCTTCTCATCACCGTCCAGCAGATACTCGTCCAGCAGATTATCACCCCAGTCCTCATTGCTTTCCGAAGAGATATACAAAGCCCTGATCACGGCTTCTGTTTTGTTTACAAAGGTGAACCTCATAAGCCCCTCTCCGGAGAAGACCTCATGATCATCAGGGGACACAAGAATCTTCTTACGCGAGGAGATATCAAGATTATACTTGAAGTAGAGATCCCCGTCCTCATCGACAAAGCGGAAATTTACAGGCTTATCCGTTTCAAGGTCAAGATCCAGAACCGCGTATTCCCCGGGAAGTATGACATCATAGGGCAGTCTGTCATACCCCCAGCCCCCGAAATCTGAAGGAACGGCATAAACTTCAAAGAGAGGGCTCTCCGTCTTGTTGATAACAACCAGCTCCACCCCGGAGAGAAACACATTGGCCAGGATCAGAAGGATGACGACAAAAACAGTTTTTCGTGCCATTACAGTTCCTCCAGCTCCTCAGCCCGATTCTGATACTCCAGAATACTGGTCTTGATATGGGAGAAGAACAGGGGGAACACCAGGTTGTAGAAGTAGCTGGTATGGGCGATCGAATTCTTCACATCGTCATACATTCCATTCAGAAGCTTCTCCTCCCGTTCCATATGAATATCATAACTCAAAAAAGTCTGCTCTTCCCCGGCATCCTCAAAGCCGCCCGGATGTTTTACTGCATCCTGAAGAGTACCCAGAATATCCATCAGGTCTTTCAGTGAGTACTGTGACGCGATTTCTTCGGAAGCCGCCAGGAGATCCCCCCTGTGTTTGCCCAGAATGGAGCTGTACCGGCCGGGAAGAAGGACCTTGTAGAGCGCGTCCTTACGGATATGGATCCCCAGCTCATTGAACAGGGCTTCGATCTTTTCAACCACATAGGGATTGCCCCGATAGTACTTGAGAAAATCGATAATCCTGCCGGCTCCCGGATCATCCTTCTGCAGAAGAAGTTTGACCTGGGCTACGATTTCCTCAGGTAGATTCGGCTCAACCTGCACGCTGTAAGTGTGGTATCCGGCATTCTTCTTCTCCTTGATAAAAACCGTACCGAAACGGAACAGCTCTTCCATCTTGATATCCCGATAGACACTGAACATGGCCGAAGCTTCACGGATAAACCTCTGATAGTAGGAGTTGACGATTCCCTGCTTGTCCAAGAGCCGGTAGTACTCCTCTGAGATTCTCAGTCCCCCGATGGGAGCCGTCGACTCCATACGCTTGGCATTGATGACCGGCATACCGATAACATCCCAGTGCTTTGAGCCATCGGGACCGAAGTTTCCGATCATGACCTTTCCAATGGAGGCGCCGATACGGATACGGATCTGAAACAGGGCATTGATGGAGGGAGACAGGAATTCGTTGTTTCTGAGCCCCTTGATGATCTCAAAGGCCCTGAGAACCTCCTCCTTCACCTTGTGATCCCCGTCTGTATAGAGAAAGCGGTCGTTGGCCTGGTTAAAGAGAAGGCAGACCCGCTGCAGCTCTATACAGGTGTAGAACAGCTCCCGGGCGATATAGTGCTCCATATCCTCCTCTGACAGACCTTTCACATTGGGATCTATGGGACCGCCGTACTGAAACATCAGACTGTCGCCCTCTATTTTGTTCAGATAACCGCCGTGTTTGTTCAATACCCAGTTGAACGCGGAATACAGGCCGTTGAGAACAGTCTGATTTTCATTGGGACTCAGAAACTTGGACAGAAATGTATAATCGGCAATATCCAGAAAACCGACCCCCACGATGGCTTCTTCCGAATCGTCGGGTATGGCTCCTATTTCGGTAATGGCGTTGACCAGCTGCCTGGGCAGGTAGAAACGCTCGATATCCTGACGGAGTTTATCTGTTTTTATATGCTTTGAAGAGCTATCAGCACTGGCGGGACCACTCATCTCGACTATCCTTCATGTTCTTCTTATCGGCGGAGCTTTAGCTTATTTTAACAATTATACAGGACCCGACCGAAAGGAAATAGCTGTTTTTTTATTAATTTTCAAAAGCTCCCGTGCTTTGACTTTCCCGCCCCCCTGTAATAGAATCGAAAAAGATCCTCATCAAGGAGTCCCCTTTGGTCCTGAATGAAAGTCTCGATAAAAAGATAATACCCGTCGCAGGAGGCAAAGGGGGTGTTGGAAAATCCGTTCTTGCGGTTAACATAGCCCTTTCCCTCGCCATCTCGGACAAAAAAACAATAATCATAGACCTGGATCTGGGAGGGGCCAACCTTCATACCGTTCTGGGGATGAAGAACACCAATCCCGGAGTCGCCACCTATCTTCAATACAGGGATAGAAGTTTTAAATCTCTGATCCTGGAAACTCCCTACAAAAACCTCTCCTTTATACCGGGAGATACGCTCTCCTACGGCATGGCCGATATTACGGAGAAACAGAAGAAAGAGGTCCTTCTGGAAATCCAGGACCTGGACGCCGAATACATAATCCTGGACCTGGGCGCCGGTAGCAGCTTCAATACCATCGACTTCTTTCTGGTTTCCAACTCGGGACTGATGGTGACCACCCCTCAGGCGGGTGCGGTAATGAATGCCTACACCTTCCTGAAAAACCTGACCATCCGCTTCCTTCAGAAAGCCTTTGCCTCAAACAAGAAGATGGAGAGCTATCTGAAAAAAAATATAAAGAGAATGCTTCCCGGTACGGACCTGACCCTGGCCCATCTTCTAGAAGAGATCGGCAGAGAGGATCCGGCGGCCATGGAAAAGGCCCTGGCCTACCTTGAAGTGCTGCAGCCCAAGATCATCCTCAACATGATCGAAGAGGAAGATGATCTGCAGATGGCTCAAAACCTTTCCCGCCTTGTAAAGAGAGATCTTCTGATTGACCTTGAATGCCTGGGAACCGTTCTTTTCGACCGTGATATCGACATCTCCCTGCACAACAGACACCCCTTTATCCTGGAGTACCAGGAAACCCTGACGGCCCAGCAGATCTTTCGTATAGGCCAGAAAATAGCCCAGTCCCGCAACTTCCCCGATATGCCTCTGGATTACAGCGAATACAACGACAGCTTCGGGCTCTCCAGAATTGAAACGGAAAACGACTTTGAATTGTACAGAAAGATCAGGGAAGAGCGGGAGAAGCAGGACTCGGCCCTCCCCGACGGTTATGATCTTGATCAGCTTCTGGAGATTATAGAAAAACAGCAGCAGAAGATTCAGGAGCTTCAGCAGACCGTCCGCATGATGGGTCTGGGGAACAAGAGCGGCAGCGGGCTGTTCAACTTCTAATGATCAATGACCTGAAAAAAAAGACCGCCCTGATGGTTTAACCACCGGCGGTCCTGCGTATAGAACTGATACTCAGCTTTTAAGAAAAAGGATTGATGATCTTGGGAAGAACAGAGGCGATCATATCGGCAGCTTCGTCGGAATCCTTCCGTCCTATATTCACATTCTTCCAGAGAACCTTGGAGAAATAGTTCCTCAATGACTCTTCAATCCCTTCCCCCTTGTGAACAATAAAGGACTGATTGTCGCCGGTCTCGTTCATAATAGTAAAAGCCGTGTAGGTCTCTACAGGCTCTTTCCCGACCATAATTTTATCCTGACGCTTGGTGGTATGAATCTCCACTTCTTTAAAACGGTAAGGGATCTTATGGGCGTCATCCCTGTAACAGGGCTCCACATGTTTCTGAGGATAGGACGGGGGCTCGACCAGAACAAACATCTTGAGTCCGTCTGCCTGAAAGGTAATCCCTTCGTCATTTTTGTAGATATCCTTGACATTTCCATAGGATACCATTTCGAAACGGGTGTATGACGAATTGTCGTCAAAAAAATTGCTGATGATGTATCCGCCATCCGTGGGCAGATCATGACTTTCATAGGCATCGAATAGATCCAGTATCTTAGCCATTGCGTCTCCTTTTCTCCTGGCAGAACTCCATCGGAGTTCTTTCAAATTCCGTCTGAAGCCCCAAGGGGCTCTCCAGGGTTCGTTTATTTCGACTTGGACATAGTTTGGCAACCGACCAACGGGCCTTCCCCTTTTAGGAGAAGACCCACAATTAGAGAATACAGATTAATTATAGTAAAGATCAGCCTCTTTTTAAAGCAATTTTTCCGGTTCTTATGGTTTCTATAATCTCATAGTGTTTGAACAAGTCGATAAAACTGCTCACATCTTCCGTATCACCTGTAATTTCCAGAATCCAGATATCACCGGAGGCATCGACAATCCGAGCCTGAATAGAGGTCGCTAACTGAAGGATTTCGGATCTGTGCTTCCTGTCCACCTTAAGCTTCAAAAGGGCATGCTCCCTGGATACGATACTCTCTTCCTGGTAGTCCCATACATTGATCACGTTAATCAACTTCTGGAGCTGCTTTCTCACCTGTTCCAGAACCGTATCATTACCATTGACAACTATGGTAAAGCGGCTTTTTCCAGATCTGTCTGTCGTTCCGACGGAAAGGCTCTCGATATTGAATCCCCGGCGGGAGAAGAGTCCGGAAATACGGGTCATGACTCCGGGTACGTCGTCAACAAGGATTGAAATAGTATGTTTCACTTACGGCCTCCCTCTTCAACAATATCGGTGATTTTATCCCCGTTTACCATGGGATAGGTATGCTCCCCGGGAGGAACCACACAGTCTATGATATGAACACCCCTGGAAAGGTCACCACCGGCCATAAGGGTCCTGAGCTCTTCAGCCGTCTCGACACGATGCCCATGGGCTCCCATACTCTCTGCCATTTTCGGAAAATCCGTATAGCTTCCCAGGTCACTGATATCGAATCCACTTGTCTGATAGAACTCGTCCTGCAACTGGGCAATCATTCCCAACCGGGCATCATCCATAATAAAACAGCAGAGATTCACTCCGATTTCAACGGCCGTCACCATCTCCTGGCAGTTCATAAGAAAGGAGCCGTCTCCGGATATGGCAATAACGGACCTGTTCTTCATACCTTCGGCGGCTCCTATTGCGGCCGGAAGAGCGAAGCCCATGGTTCCCAGACCGCCGGAACTGATAAAGTTGCGTCCCGCCTCAAGCTTCATCTCATGAGCCGCAAACATCTGATGCCGACCGACATCGGTGACAACTAGGGGATCTTTCACATACTCCTGAATAATACGCATAACAGAAGGCTGGCTCAGTTCCTTTTCGGGAACACTTTGCACAACGGACTTTTCATCAATGGCTTTAAGATGAGCCACCCAGTCTCTTGTCCTGCCCTCTTTAATCAGGTCACTTATACGTCCGAGGATCTGTTTCACATCTCCGACTATGGGCAGAAGGGTTTCCACATTTTTTCCGATCTCAGCGGGATCTATATCCACATGAATCAGCTTCTTGTGGGCTGGATAGGTTTCCAGATTTATGGTGTGTCTGTTGCTGAAACGAGCTCCCAGAGCGAGGATAACATCCGCCTGATCTATGGCCTGATTGCTGACCACCCGTCCATGGTAGCCGCACATGCCCAGATTGTACTCATGATTGTCTGAAAGTGCTGTTTTACCCATAAACGTGTAGGTAACCGGGATTTTACTCTTTTCTACAAAGGTTTTAAGCTCTTTATAGGCCTCAGCCGAAGCCAGACCTCCTCCTGCTATAATAAGAGGACGTTTTGCCTGTTCCAGCAGCCTGACGGCTCTTTTGATCTGTCCCGGATGTCCCACGGAATTGGGATTATACCCTTCAAGCACGATGTCTTTGGGATCGGGCAGAGAGAAGTCCTGTTTCAGAACATCCTTGGGAATATCGATAAGGACAGGGCCTTTTCTCCCGGTATTACAGATATGATAGGCTTCTTCGATTCTGGCAGGGATCTCCCGGACCTCCTGAACCAGCAGGTTATGCTTTGTAATTGGAATGGTAATCCCTGTAGTATCGACCTCCTGGAAGGCATCGGTACCGATATTAAAACTGGGAACCTGACCCGTGATGGCCAGCAGGGGAACAGAGTCCATGTAGGCTGTCGCAATTCCGGTGACCAGATTCGTCGCTCCCGGTCCGCTTGTTGCCAGACATACGCCGACTTTTCCGGTAGCCCTCGCATAACCGTCTGCCATGTGTGATGCGCCCTGTTCGTGCCGTGCAAGAACGTGCTTTATGGAACTTGTGGCCAGTGCTTCGTAGATAGGCAGGTTTGCTCCGCCCGGATACCCGAAGATGACTTCCACACCGAGCTTCTCCAATGTCTTGACCAATGCTTTGGCTCCATAGGTTCGCCCTTTCTTCATCCGCTCCTCCTTGTTGATAAAATTGCTCTCAATTATAGTGTTTTCCAGAATAATTGCAAATCTTGATACTCAGTTTAATGCGGGATATTTTCAGCACAGCTCATTTGCCGTATAATAATAAAAGCATGCCAGATTTACAGCGATCAATGATGATCTTCCGCTTAAAAGAGAATTTCTCCAAGAACGATCTCCAGAAATCCTATAAAAAACTTGTAAAAAAATACCATCCCGACTCAAACCCCGAAAATCAGGATTGGTCTCATAAAAAAATGACCGAGATCAACCTCGCATACGAACTCTGTTGCAAATATTTAGAAGGAAATTCTGAATCAAATCAACCCCAAAGCAACAACAACCAGAAAAAACAGAACAAAACGAACGAAGAGAAACCTCACCACCACTTTCACAACAGGAATAAACATCAAAAAGAACAAAAACAAAATCTTTCTACATTATTATCCAAGAAAATAGCATCCTGCTCTACAAAATTCAGCGACGCCTCTGAATTGTTTTTCGAATACGGTCTTGAAAACCGCAAGATACGCTATGACGGAGTCAGGCGCTTCCGATACAGAGAGAGCCTGCGACTTTTTGAAACGATTCTTCCGGACATTTTCAACCTCGATGAGGCCTCCCGCCATGAGTACGACCATCAAATCGCCAGACTGTTTATTCGTTTCACCGGTAATTTCTATGAATACGTACGAATGGACGACATACCGAGACATCCCCTTATCAACCCTCATTGGGACAGCATGGAGGAGTATCTGATCCTGGCTCTGAAGCTCTACCTGGCGCCCCATCTTATGACGGACTATTCCAGAAAAAGCTGGGGAACATGCTATACCCACTGCTGGAACCAGCAGAATTACCTGATGCGCCGCTTTCCGGATTTAGGCGTAGACGAATCTTTTCTGATCTGCCGGAACCTTGCGGACAGTTGCAGAAACCTGCGCCAGGAGGAAAACGACTCGGGAATCCGCTTCTTCGGCTAAGCTCGACTCGTCCCGTAACGGCACAAAGGGGCCGCATAAAAAAACCCGACTCAGTAAGAGCCGGGTGGAACGTCATTGAGACCGCGTCAGCTTTTTAAGCTTTGTTTTTAAGGTTATACTGAGCGATGGCCAATTTTGCGATGGGGATTCCGTAGGGGGAACAGGAAACGTAGTTAAGCCCTGAATCCATACAGAACTCGATATTCTCAGGTTCCGCACCGTGCTCCCCGCAGAGTCCCATCTTCAGATCCGGCCTGACCATCCGACCTCGTTCCGAAGCTATGGAGACAAGCTCCTTGACCGCTTCATTGAGATAACGGAAGGGATTCCGCTCCAAAAGGTCAAACTCGTTATAATCCGTAAAGAAGGAGTTGAAGTCATCCCTGGATATACCGTTTGTAGTCTGGGTCAGGTCATTGGTTCCGAAACTGAAAAAATCGGCATAGCGGGCGATTTTATCAGCATTGAGAGCCGCACCGGGCAGCTCGATCATGGTGCCCACCTTATAATCGATAGCTTCCTTCGTATCGAACTTCTGACGAACCGCCTCTTCAATATCCCTTATACCCAGGATTTCGGTCCCTTCTATCCTTTTACCGAAGCGAACGGTCTTCACCTCTCTGTGAGACATAACCACAGGGAGCATGATTTCCGGAACGCAGTCGATACCGTCTTCCAGCTTCAGCTTGTAGACAGCTTCAAAGATGGATCGGATCTGCATGGCATAGACCTCAGGCTTTGAGATGGCGACACGAATCCCCCTGTGTCCCAGCATGGGATTCACTTCCCCCATCATATCGCAGCGCAGACGGATATCCGCCTCGGTCACTCCCTTGTTCAGCTTCATGTAGTAGGCTATAAACTCCTGCATACTCTCCCTGGTATGGGGCAGAAACTCATGCAGGGGGGAATCCAGCAGACGTATGGTGACAGGATGCCCCTCCATAATTTTGAACAGATTATAGAAATCGGAGGTCTGCATCTTACCCAGCTCATCCAGGATTTTATAACGGGTATCCATGTCTTCGGTAATAATCAGAGAACGGAACATGGGGATTCTATCCTCATCGAAGAACATATGCTCCGTACGACACAGCCCTATTCCGTCGGCGCCGAAGGTCTTGGCAAGCTGGGCATCCTTTGGCTGATCCGCATTGGCATGGACGTCAAAGTCACCGATGTGCTTCTGCACAATCTCAAGATATTCCAGGAGACCTGAATCTTCGATACTGGGTTTAATCAGTTCCACCTTGTCAAAGTAGATGGTAGGCTTATCATAGGAGGGGACATCCAGAGAGATATAATCACCCTCTTTAAATGTTCTGTCCCCTATCTTAACCCCTGTCTTCAGGATTTTGATATCCGTGTTGACCATGGCTACTTTTCCGAGACTTCGGGCGACAACCGGAGCATGGGAGGCATAACCGCCTTCATTTGTAATAACACCCTGACAGACCTCTATGGCCTTTACATCCTCTGCATAGGTGGCCTTCATCACCAGTATGAAGTTATTTTCCAGCCCCCTCTGAGTGGCGATCCGGTACTCCTTCATCAGGGTTTCCGTAGAGAGACAGATCTTTCCGACCGCCGCTCCCACGGAACCGGAGATGCCCCCCTTCATACAGTCGAGGTTGGCAGCCGACTTTTTATCCAGAACCGGATGGAGAATTTCCGCAAGACGGGCGGGTTGAATATCGTTGATGATATACTCGTCGCCGACCTTCTTCGCCTTGTTCAGATCCAGAAGGGTTCTGATATGAGCCTGGGTGGATTTTCCTTCGGCCTCCTGCTGATCGATAACCCAGAGTTTTCCATCCTCAACGGTAAACTTGATCTGCCGGATTTCCCGGTAATGGGTTTCCAACTGATCGGCAATGGATTTCAGATCATCCAGAATGGCTTTGGGAATCTTCTTGATGGGCTGACCTTCGCTTGTCGTCGCATCAAAGGAGTTGAGAAAAAACTGACCGTAGAGCTCATTCTCGCCCGTAGCGATATCCCGGGTAAAATAGCTTCCAAAGAAACTCTTCTTGCCGTAGTTTCCGAAGGTCATGGCCTGGATCAGAAGGGATGAGTCGTTTATGGACTCAGAATCCTTGAGATATTTTGTGTACAGTGTCTGTACGAATTCAAGCTGAGCCCATGAATCATTGAAGATCTCCGGGGGGTAGAGCCCCTCCAGACCTTCAAGGGCCGTCTTGGTCTGCTTGACAGTTTTACAGGCCTTCAGGGAATTGATATTCTTCTCAAGAAGCTTTCTCCGGTTGGCATCGCTCTCTTTCTCCAGATCGAGGGTAATGACCCGCCTCAGCATATTCCTGTACTCATGATAAGCAAAATCTTCGCCCACGAAGGAGGCAAAGCCGTTGATCGTACTGTTACAGAGCCCCACATTGTGAAGACTGGAAAAGGTATCGATCATATTCAGCTGCGGACTGAGAACCAGCTTGATCAGAAGAGGATTCTCTGAATCTCCGAATTTCTTCTCCACCACCGATTCCATATTGGAGATGGATTTCTGCACGGAGGCGTTGTTGGTGCCCGGGGCGTCCAGATCCGCCAGCAGGGCGTCATTAGTCATTACATAGCCGGGCAGAATGGGTATCCCCAGTCCGGCGAGATGCATCAGGCGTCGGCCTCTGTATCCAAGGACTTCAAGTACATCCTCATCCTGGGTAAAGGCTTTACTGCTGAACGAATAAACATCCATAAAGACAATTCCTTTTTATGCGCCTTTCCGATCTAGAAAAGATCGAGCACGCTGTTTACGGCACCTCTCAAAAAGACCTCAAATCGGGGGCTGGCCCCTTCAAAAAGATACTTTTTCAGCTTTGAAACATCCTTTATATTCTCTCCGGCAACGCTGAAGACAATAGGTGTACCGTGTTTTACTTTACCCCATTTAAACAGGGTATTTATATCATTGATCCTTTCACCGTCATACCAGATCATAACCTCCAGGCCCGGATGCCTGGCCGTATAACTGGCAATGATCTTTTTCCAGGCCTCTACATTTCCATTATGGAAGAGCTCATTGGTCACCATAACGGATATTTTTGCAGAGACATTCCGTCGACCGCCAGCGGATGCAGGAGCCGCAGCTGCCGGTCTGGGAGCTTCGGAAACAGCAGGTTTTTCCTCATATTCCTTCTTCATCGGAGCCTCCTCTCCCTTTCGGGCATCGGGATCGATGAAAGTCTTCTTGACCTTAACCTTCTTCCCATACAGAAGGTTGAAGAGATCACTCAGGGCCGCTTGTTCGGTTTTTAGATCGTTTTCTTTTCGACTTTTGACAAAGCAGACCATCAACTCATCTTTTTTCAGGGGAAGAACAGGTGTCCAGTGCTCCGGTTTTGCCGGATTGATAACGGAGATATCTCCGCTTGAGTTGTAGAATGCCAGAACAACATCCAGCATGGTCCACTGGGATACAGCTTCAATCAGATTATCCACCGAAGTAACTGCATCTCTGAGGTTTACCGATTGATAGCTGTAGGAGAACTTGTCAACCAGCAGAATATTGAGTACGGGCCTCAGCTGCTGAGGAGAGATCTCTCCCTCCTCAATAGCTTCGGTCAGTACATCAGCCAGATTATAGCCCTCTTCCACATCGGAAGAGAGGGAGAGGGCCTTTTTAAAATGCCCCAGAGCGAGGTTGAATCCCGCCCTGGTGGATAATAAATTATATTTATTATCGCTGATGTTTTGAGTCATATCAGATCTCGCTTAATTCATCCAGATTAACCTTCTTCCGGCGTGAGCGGGAAGGAGTCACATCAGCCTTACCCTTGGGCGCTTCAGCCTGAGCATCAGCATTCAGATCCTTCAGCTTTTCGGCATACTCGCCGGAGGCACCGGTTTCAGCAACCGGAATACCGGACTCAAAGGTCTGGTTGATATCGTCACGAACCGTAGAACGACGTCTCTTGAAGGAGGCGAAAGCCGCATCCTGGAATCCCTTGGAAACACCGTTCAGGAACTCGTTCATGACATTGGCCATGCTATTAAGGGTGTACTTTTTCCTCTTGATGCTGGTGATGTCCACATCCAGTACGAGACCGGGCTGAACATGATAGGGATTGATCCTGTAATCGAACTCCTCGATTTCCTTCTCCAGGAAGTCAATTCTCTGATCGGTGACCACACGCATCTTGGGATTTTCATAACCGAAGGTGATGGCCACTTTTTCTCTGGCCCTGCGCATCATCTTCTTGAGCAGTTCCTTCTCATAGAGATAGGTCTGGTTGAGTCTTTCCACATCGGTGTCTTCCACGCGAAGCGCCATGATCTCGTTCCAGTTCTTCTCCTGCTCTTCGTAAGTGGGATCGCCTGAAACATCCTTGATGTCCTTCTTGATCTTTCCGGCCATCTTCTTGCTCAGATCATCAAAGTCGTTGATCCGGCCTCTGGATTTGTGTCCCTGGTAAACGACCTCTGCGACGTCCCAGAGATGGAGGACCTCTTTTCTGAACTCATCGATCTGATCGTCGTAGTTCTTTCTCAGCTTTTCAAGCTGATCGTTGTCGTAGAACTTCAGTTTGATCTGATAACGCTCATCGGGGAGTCTCAGAGGATCGGTATCCTCATACTCCTTGACGATAAGTTCACGGGCGTTCTTCAGGTTCTCAATATACTGATATCCCATCTTGGATGTATCCAGGATGGACGTCAGGTTGTTGACGGCGGTGTTGAATCCTCTGTTTCTGATATTCTCATCATCCACGATCCGCTTGATGTTCTCACGGATATTCTGGGGATCGAACTCCTCTCTGGGGATCTCGGCTCTCAGGCCCTCGATCTTCTCTACCAGATTCTTGGCCATAAAGGCGTAGCGTCTGGAGTTTTCATCATCCTTTTCATCATCTGTGAAGTCGGGAACCTTCTTGATTCTTTCGAACATCAGTTCGGTATCGCTGAGTTCCTCTTTTCCTTCGTCAACCAGCTGATCCTGAAGGGCTTCGATCTCTCTGTTGATAAACTCGGAGATGGTCTTGGAAATCTGATCCTTGATGATGTACTCAACAGAGGCCTGATACTGGATGATCGGGCTGATCAGCTCGGAGTCCAGGATGTTGATGGACAGTTTCACATCAGAAACAACTTTGGGTTTAAGGGCGTTGTCCTTGAAGGAACACTTGATGATGGAGTAGGCATTCTCACCTCTGATGAAGGCACCTACATCGGTTTTCTGACGAAGCAGTGCATTGGTCTCGTTTTCGAGGTCATTCAGTCCTCTCTGAACGTGGCCCTGCAGGTGACCGTACATATTGACGATGGACTTTTCAATTTCACCGGTGTTGAACTTGTCAGCACCGCCGATCTGATCCAGCATCTCTGAGATCTCTTTGGGAGTATATCGGGCAAGGGCTTTGTTTTCTTCCTTGTCGATAAATCCGCGGATCTTCTTCACCATTTCATCTTCAGTCGTTACAACGTAACGGTTGAACATGTTCTGATAGTTCTGGTTGTAGTAGTTATAAAGCTTCTGCTTCAGACCACCCATGACGTCCAGTTCTTTCAGAACTTCAGGGGGCAGCTTCGTCTCAACTTCTTTTAGAACCTTTTCAGATTCTTCCTGTATGACACGTTCAAATTCTTCATTCTGCTGTCTTCCGTCCTGGGCAAGACTGTTCCTTGAACCTACGGCAGACGGTTTAGTCGGATGAAATACGTTTGGACTTCTGGGAAGATCTCCAGCCATAATACTCTCTCCTCATATTAATTTAGCAAATGGAAATGCATATTTCGCTATTCCAATTATATTACATTTTATACCTTTTTCAAAACGCTTGCTTACATTTTTTCTTTCCAGGGGCATTTAAAAAGTAAAAAAACGGTTTATTTTATACCGAACGGATGATTTACCCTCATTCCAGACTTTTCAACAGCTCCGAAACACGGGCTCTGAACTGTTCACTGAATGTCCGTTCATCAAGATCCTTTAATACAGTTCTGATCTCTTTTATTCCACTGTCGTCTAAATTACCGTCAGACAGACGTCCTTCCAGTCCGGCCAGGATTTCCAGATCCCGCTCCAGTTCTCTCCTGATTAAACGGGAAGAGAGGAACCAGATATTATCTCCTCTCACGACGGTATAGTCTGTTCCGTCCGGCATTTCCAGAACATTGCCCGGATAGATCCAGTCGGGGTCCTCCCCCTCATCCACCATGTAGTCCAGATCCCTGTACCCGTTGCGAACGGCAATATCGTTAGAGACCAGATGGATATCCACAAGGGTGATCTCAATCCCCTCAATCTTCAGATAGGCCAGAGCCTCATCCACAGTGCGCGGACGGCGTTCGGTTTCGACAATCACCGGTTCATCGGAAACGGAAACGGCAGAGATTCCGGTGCTCCCCGAAGGATTTGAGCCTTCCGACTGTCCGGAGCTTTCCGACGGTTTTGAACCTTCTGAGATTCCGGAACTTCTGTCCGGTCCAATGGCGGCGTCCGCACTCCCGGAACTCTCTACGGCAGCCCCCTGCCCCTCACGGTTTTCCAGAGCCTGCGTCACCGCCCCATCCCGGCTTCCGGGCTCTTCGGCGGTCACCGATTCAGGCGAAGCGAGAGACGAACGATCACCGGCCGCTGAGGCAGCATCGCTTCCGCTCCCGTCCGGTGTTGAAACATCGCCTGCAGATCCCCCGGCCTTCACCGCTGCGGCTCCGCCGTCCGGGTCAGCCTCAGCGCTGCCGCCGGAATCATCGCCTTCCTGCCGGGCGGAGCTTTCAAGACTTCCTTTACCGCTGCCGGCAGAGCTGCTCTCTCCGCTCTTTTCAATATTCACAGCCGTCCGGATCTCAGCGTCTTTTGCACCGGCCCCGCCTTTCAGCAGGAAAAAAGCCCCGGCGCCTCCGGCAAGCAGAAGAGCAAGAACAAGTATCAGAGGAAGGATGCTGCGCTTCTTCACCGCCTGAGGCCTTGCGGGCCTTTGATCAAAACCGTGAGAACGGGGCGACTCAGCCTCTTTATTCGGAGCTTCCCGGATCTCCGTTTTTGCGCCCCCCCGGGAGCTTTCCGCGCTTTTCGGGGGGGCGGGTCTTGTTACGGCGGGCCCTGCTCCGTACAGGTTCTCAAGCAGGGCATGAAGCCTGTCCCGTTCCTTTTCATACACCGAAGAGGGGGAGCTCTTAACCCGTTTGATCTGGGCCGAAACCTCCTCCGCCTTTCTGAAATTATGAGGATTCATGGTACTGCTTGTAATTCTGTAGAGAATAAAGGGGCCGTTCTTTCCGGTATACAGATCCCCGAGTACCGGAAGGAGAGGAGAAGGCGTCTTCATCCGCTCCAGACTCTGTTTCAGAGCGTCAAGAGCTTCCGTTTTTTCCGATGTCTGACTTATAAGGGTATAGCAGTTGTGAATAAACAGATACTCCAGGCCGGGGGTATGGACATCGATCCGTGAGAAGGAGGCTCTCAAAACAGATTCCGCCGAGGCCCCTCCCAGTATATCGCGCACAGCCTCTTCCAGATCATAGAGCTTTTGCCAGACATCCCTTCCCTGCCATGACTCCAGATAGGTATGAAAGAAGGAGAGGTATTTATTGACCAGCGCAGTACCGGAGGGCAGGCTGTGTTCCAGGATAAGGGGAAATCCCGGCAGGGTGTTGAGTTCGGTTTCCACGCCCTCTTTTGTTCTGTGGGTCAACGTCCTGCGATCACGGGAGATATGCCATCCCTCCCAGCGCGGTTTGCCGGCGCCTTCTCCGAAGGGAACGATAAGCTGATTCTTTTTACCGAAATCTATCCTGAGAATGCCTTCGCTCACGGCAGCTTTCATGCTGTCCCTTGAAAACTCCTTCCCCTCCTCCATAAGGACGGGCTGAACCTGCCTTGTCCGGGGACTTTCGGGGAAGAGATGCAGGAGATGATCCGTAATTTCGAGACTGGTGGTCAGCACGGTCATGGATTTCATCCGAAGGGAATGCCTTTTAATCAGCTGAACCATGGCTTCCCTGTCGGGCAGAACCATCTTGTCTTCGCTTACGGAAGTAAAAAGAGTATTCACTTCATCCGCATCTATCCCCTGTGAAGCGAGAGAGGCATAGTAGTGCTCTTCCAGGTCCAGGGCCGTCCACTCTCTGTCTATAAGATAGAATTTACCCTGCTCGCTGATAAAAAAACCGGCCCGGCCCAGATCTTCCCTGGTATACCTGAGGGGATTCTTCAGCAGAAGGGCCTTGATACGGTCGCATTTCTGATTGAGATGAAGATCCTGTTCCTCCCGCTTCTGCAGGTCAAAGATCAGGTTATTATCAAAGTTGAGATGTATGTTTCCGTTGTTATAAAAGTAGAGGGTATGGCGATTCTCACCCTTCGCTTTAAGCTGCCGGTAGTCATTCAGATCCCGGGCGGGAAGGTTCATCCCCTGGAAAAATTTTCTGAAATGCTCGATCACATCCACATCGCCCAGATAGGAGAGTTTATGCCGTCTGGCATACTCCACTTCCTGAAAGGGATTTCCCGTGTAGGAAGAGGTCAGAACAATCTTGGATGTCAGCTTGTGCAGAAGCTCGGGCAGATCCGGTGAGTTGCCGATTCTGAGAAAAGGGTCGTCGTCATCCCGGTCACTTCCCAGATAGACGATATAGCATTCCGGTCCCAGCTGAAAAACGCGCTGTGATTCATTCGATCTGCCGAGGGTATTCACAATAATGCCTCCCTGTTTTTCCCTATACTATAACTGTACAACTAATTACTCTTCCTTTCCTCTTTAATACTGACAAAATTATAAAGGGGTCTGGGAAAGTCCCAGTTGGTTTCCGCAATTTCATTTCTCTCATGCATTATGGCCAGATACTGAAGCATAAGATTCATCTTAACCAGCAGCTTCAGACACTGTTCCGCCAGAGCGCTTCCATCAAGTGAGTCATAGGCCCTTACCCCGAGGGACAGCAACTCCGCCGTCGAAGCCAGCCCCTCTGATGCTGAACAGCAGTCGGAATAGAGGTCGAACACCGCATGAAGGGAGGGACTCCTGCACTCCCGCCACGGTTCGCGAAGCTCCCGCCCTTTGTAAAAAAGAGCCCTGACTCCCCCGTCCCTCTCCTCTCCCCGGAAAAGGGAGATAAATGACGCCGCATCATCCCACAGAGACCAGAGAGAGCTGTAAAGGGAGGCCAGAGAGAACCAGGTTCTTTCATTTCCCGAGGGCTCTTCGTTGCGGTCGAAAAAGTTTCTGTTCAGATAGGGTCTGTCATCAGCCGTAACCCCGCTCAGATCGGCCAGGGCAATACGGGCGGCCGAGTACTTCTCCCTCATCAGCCTGTAGAGCTGCCTCAGGGTCACAAAACGTTTTTTCTGCCCCTGACGGATGGTGATGCTGGAACTGCTCAGAGCAAGACTGTCCCCCATGGCAAACTCGCATCTGCGGCAGAAGCTGCAGAGGTTGAGATAGAGCCTGTTCCGGATGCAGTATTCAATATAGGCCTGCTCTTCCTTCCCTCCCCTGTCCACGGTCCTGACGGGGTATTCACCGTCGCGGTCCAGGGTCTCCCTGTCAACCGCGCACTCGAGAAGACGGTTTCTGAGGATAAGATCCTCCTGATCATCACCGTCCTCTCTGACTTCTATGCTCCTGTCCAGAAGGGCCCTGGCCTCCTGAAGAAACTCGATCCTGTTGGGAAGGGAACTGAGAGCATATTCTTTCATCAAACGGATCTTTTCGTGAAGGATTTCACGGCTGAGAGGACGCAGCTTCAGAGCCTCCTGATAGGCCTCAAGAGCCTCAATCCCTCTGCCGGAACTCTGGTACATCTGGGCCAGGCCGGACCAGGCTTCGAATGCGGTTTTTTCCGAAAGAGAGGGAAAGGCAAGCACCTTTTTATAATAGGCCCTCGCCTGTACCTGTTCGGCCCTGTCAAAAAAACCGTAGTACTCATTCCTGAATGAATGAAGAGTAACCATATTGGCATACTGGTGCGCCAGATTGAGGAAGTAGGAGGGAGCCAGTTCACTGACTTCCAGGACCTCATCACCGTGCTTCTCCAGAAGATAAAGGCCGTAGCGCAGGATCTTCTCGTCACGCAGGATAAAGCCGATATCCACAAGGCACTCTATCTTGTCCAGCAGATCCGAAAGACTCTGAACTTCCTGATCCACAATCAGTTCAAAAGCCTCCAGATATTTGCCGGCATCCATAAGAGTCCGGACGTTTCCGATGATCAGAGCAAAGCTTTTCACAGACATGAGTATACATCAATAAAGAACAATTGTCATAACAATGAGCCGAATTGACATTTTCCCGATGCGCTGGAATACTGATTTTATGAAAAAAACCGCAACTTTTCTTATTGTACTCAGCCTGATTTTCAGCTGCGGACGGGGCAGGGCCCAGGAGAACAGTCAGGCGTCCACTCCGGAAACGGCGGAGCATCCTGTATTTCTTCATGACGCGTTCAACTTTACAGCCGGAGATCTGCCGGTTCTGACGGAAGGTCTCCCCGACAGGATTTCCCGGAAGATAAATGAACGTCCCCAGGATTTTCTGCAGCTAATGCTTGAGGTCCTTGAGGAAGATCCTCTTTTGACAAGACTGGTAAACAAGAACGTCGGACTCTCTCAGGACGACGCCCCCTTCGATATCGTGGAGCTGGATGACTACAGGGAGAGTCTCATCCTTTCCCGAAAGGGCCACAGGCTGAGCGCCCGGGTCCTCCCGGCACTCCAGGCCATGACCGACGCAGCACGGGAGGAAGGCCTGAAACTTATGGTATCCTCCGCCTACCGGCCCTACGACTATCAGCAGATGCTCTTTGAACGCTACGCGGCCCGTGACGGTGTGGAAGCGGCAGAACGCTACTCGGCCCGCCCGGGAAAATCCCAGCATCAGCTGGGAACGGCCATGGACTTCGGCAGCATCGATGACAGCTTTGCCGAAACCGCCGAGGGGATATGGTTGAAAGAGAACGCCTGGCGCTTCGGCTTCTCCCTGAGCTATCCCATGGGGATGGAGGAGTACACCGGCTACATCTGGGAGAGCTGGCACTACCGCTATACGGGCATTCCCTGCTGCACACTGGAAAAGGAGTTTTTTGAAGGTGTACAGGAGAGAACCCTGCGTTATCTGCATGAAAAAAGCAGCCTCTTCAGGGCTGCTCTCATACAGTAAAAAATGTATTTTCCAGGTTGAACAGGGAGCCCGGCGGGCTCCTTTTATTTATTCCACCGCAAATGTTCTGACCACTTCATCGTAGACCTTCACGGTAATCTCTGTTCCCGTCTTCTCACGATAGGGGAAGGAGAAAAGACCGCCGGGATGCATCATTTCAATCATGGTTTCCGGACGTCCTCCTGTAACCGTCTTCTCTACGGTCAGCTTAACAGAAACCGGATATTCGGGTAGAGCGACCTCCATAATGCCGAATCTTTCGTCCTTTGGAAGCTTAACAGCATTGGAAAGGGTCAGCTCAACAACCGTGCCGGCCTTGACCTGACTGCCCGCTTCGGGGAGCTGGGTCAGAACAGCAGGCTCTCTGGCCTCTTCATCCTCGGCGAAGCTGAAGACAAAGGGCTGATTGGAGCGGACAAGCCGGTTCACGGCGTCCATCCACTTCAGCCCGCTGAAATCATCGATATTGTAGGTCTCGCCCACGGGGCCGCGGCTTACGATAAAAATAAGCTCGGTCATACCCGTCAGAGGCGTCTCAGCAGGAGGAGTCTGCTCGAGGATGGTTCCCGCCGGAGCATCGTCGAATACAAAGACGACGGGTTCCTTGATCACCATCAGAGGGGTATAGGAGGCGAAGAGAGTCTGAAGATGGGTTTTCACATCTGAAAGGCTCTGCCCCGTGTAGGAGCCGACCTTGTCCACGACGGCCCCCTTGCTGATCATAAGCTTGACCCTTTTCCCGGCACGTACGACCGATCCTGCCTTGGGATCCTGGCTGATGATCCTGTCCTTTTCAAGGGGGTCCTCGGTATAACGAACCTGTATACGGGGATAGAGCTCCTTCTCCTGCAGACTGATCAGACCGTCCATCAGAAGTTCACCCGTAACATCGGGCACCAGAGTCTGCTCGGCACCGCGGACGGAGACAAAGAAGGTAATCATGAAACTCAGGAACAGAAGGAGGAGGATACCCAGTATCATCCAGAGGGCCATACGAAAGAAGTTCTTTTCATCCCTCGTCCCCATATCAGATTTTCCCTGGAGAGAGTCCATCACAGGTGCTTTTATCATATTTTTAAGTTTAGAGATCATGCTCTTCTCCCAGTACCGAAGCTATAAAATCTTTCGATCCGTTGAGAAAAGATTTATAGTCCAGGGCTTTCTTAGACTGCAGCTGCAGGCGTCTTACCGCCAGAACTCCATCACCAGTTTGTATCAAAATTCCCTCTTTTTTGTCCAGTCCCGCCACAGTTCCCGCTGCCGTTTCCGCCGGGATCACCATGTCTCCCTGATAGGGAAAGGCGTCAAGGATATTCAGACGCAGTCCCTTCCAGAAGGTAAATCCATGGGGCCAGGGCGTATAGGCCCTGACGATGCGGTCAAGCTGTACAGCGCTCAGAGACCAGTCCATAAGGCCGTCGTTCTTTCCGATCAGAGAACAGAACGTGGCCTTCTCATGATCCTGGGGAACAGGGCTCAACGTGTCGGATTCCATGGCGGAGAGGACCTTGAGCAGGCAGTCACCGGCCCTATGAGCCGCCTTTTCAGACAGGGTCGCCGTGGTTTCCCTGTCGTCCAGAGGCATATCCTCCTGAAGCAGAATATCACCGCTGTCCATGGCTTTTGCCAGGGTTTGCACGGTAACGGCTCCCATACTGTCGCCTCTCAGGATCTGGGCATTCAGGGG
Organism: Oceanispirochaeta sp.; assembly: GCA_963556075.3. Classification (GTDB taxonomy): domain Bacteria; phylum Spirochaetota; class Spirochaetia; order DSM-2461; family DSM-2461; genus Oceanispirochaeta. Next base: position 4,479,913 of record CAUVYB020000002.1, read on the forward strand.
AGAGGGCCCTCGAAAATCAGGAAGCCGGGAGGGATGAAAATTGACCCCCCCCCGGGGAAAAAGATCCAGAAAAGCCTGGGGAAAAATCTTTCCGTAGGCGATGCAGACCAGAAGATCTATCTTCATCCCGGCGATCTGTTCGCGGAACTCCGCATCCAGCTTCACGGGCTGCAGAACCTTCAGCCCCAGCTCATCGGCGGCCGTTTTAACCTCGGAGGAGTGAACCTTCCGTCCCCGGCCCTGAATCCGGTCTGGATTGGTCAGAACAGCAGCCACATCATGGACTGCCGCCAGGCTTCTGAGGGCGGGAACGGCTATATCGGGTGTACCTGCAAAAAGAATCCTCATTTAATCCCCAACGACTTCATGTATTTTTTTACCAGTTTCTCGCGCTTTCTGTCACTCAGATGATCTATGAATAAAGTTCCGTTCAGATGGTCCAGCTCATGCTGAATACAGGTGGCCAGAAGGCCGTCAGCCTCCAGCTTGAAGGGGCGTCCCTTCTGATTCCAGGCCTGAACCTGAATAGCGGCCGGACGTTTCACATCGCCGTACATACCGGGAATACTCAGACAGCCCTCCTCATAGGATGAGAGCTCCTCGCTGGTCCCTATTATCTCTGGGTTAAAGAAAACAAGAGGTCCCGTTCGCTCATCGATATTCACGACGAAGAAGCGTTCGTTCCTTCCCACCTGGGGAGCCGCCAGACCAATACCGATCCCCTCGATAGACTGAATCATCCGGTTGGTATACTCCACCAGATCACCGTTGATATCCTTGACCGGCTCGGACTTGTTTCTGAGAATCTCAAGTTCCTTTTCTATATCTATTGTGTATATATCCATTTGCATTACCTCTTTTTCAAGCAGCGGGCCGGCATCCTGCCTGTCCGGCGCATCATTAAAATAGTACTCATAAGCCGCAGCTAAAGTCAATTCATCAAAGCAGCTGCACCGGATCTATATCTATTTCCCGGTAAATCCCCCGGGGAATCTCGGTCTTTTTCAGTACGGATGCGGCGACTCTGTGAATCCCCGAGAAGTCCTCCCGGCAGCGGATCAGGGTGTGATAGCGGTAGTTGCCGGCGATCACACCCAGGGGACATTCGGCAGGTCCCATAACTTCAGGCAATCCCGACCGTCTGAAGTTCTCTGTGAGGATTTCCAGAGCCCCCAGCACCGCTCTTTGTGTTTTCCCCCGCATAACGATGCGGATCATTCGGGAGAAAGGAGGGAAGGACATCATCTGCCTCTGTTCCAGTTCATAGGCGTAAAAAGATTCCATATCTCCCTCGCAGCCCAGAACCACTGCCGGGTTATCTGGACGCATGGTCTGAACCAGCACCCTGCCGTCATCCCTGTAGCGTCCCGCCCTGCCGGCCACCTGCACAATCAAAGAAAAGGAACGTTCGGCAGCCCTGAAATCGGGAAGAGAGAGTCCTGTATCCGCCAGAACGATGCCCACCAGCTTCACCCCGGGAAAATTGAGCCCCTTGGCAACCATCTGAGTCCCCAGAAGGATATCGATCTCTCCCTGACGAAACTGTTTAATCGTATCCTGAAGCACGCCCTTTTTCCTGGCGCTGTCCGTATCCAGCCTGGCGATACGGGCATCGGGGAAAACGGCGGCTACCTGCTCTTCCACCTGTTCGGTTCCGAATCCGGCATAGCCCACATCCATGGAAGCGCAGGAGGGACAGACCGTCAGGGGAGACTCCTGGTAACCGCAGTAGTGACAGATCATCCTCTCCCGGTTCCTGTGGTAGGTCAGAGGGACGCTGCAGTTCCGGCATTTGGTCTCATAGCCGCAGCTGCGGCAGTGAAAGAAATAGGAGTGACCCCGGCGGTTCAGAAAAAGGATAACCTGCTTCTTCTCAGCCAGTACTCCTGACATGGAGCGGATCAGATCCTGGGAGAGAAGACTCCTGGATTTTCTGAGATCCACGATACTGATTTCAGGGAGGGCGCCGCCTGCAGGTCGGCCGGAGAGAACATGACGACGGAAAACGGCTTTTTCCATCAGATGCCATGACTCCACAGAGGGCGTGGCACTGCCCATCAGCAGTTTGGCTCCCTCTGTACGACAGCGCTTCATGGCCAGCTGACGGCCGTGGTAACGGGGAGCCGAACCGGATTTATAGGAGTTCTCATGCTCCTCATCCAGGATGATCAGCCCCAGGTCCTTTATGGGAGCAAAAACGGCGCTGCGGGCGCCCAGCACGATCCGGGCCTCACCTGACTGTATCCGCCTCCACTCAGTCAGTTTCTGGGACGGGGTAAGATGGGAATGAAGCACGGCGGGCCGACTTTCGAAACGGCCTGTAAGATCATCGATCATCTGATGGGTCAATGAGATTTCGGGGACCAGAAAGAGGACGCCCTTTCCTTTGGCCAGAACATCTTCGGCCGCCCGGAGAAAAACCTCGGTTTTGCCCGAGCCCGTAATGCCGTAGAGATAGTGAAAGGACTCATTCCCGTCACGAATATCCCTGTAGGCCCGCTCCTGCTCCTTCGAAAGGGTAACGGGAATATGGGATTCCTCAGCGCCTCCAAGCCCCAGGGGAGGAAGATCCTTCTCCCTCTTTCCTCCGGGGAGCATCACCGAAAGGGCTTCCCCCAGGGAGCAGAGATAGAAGTCAGCCATCCAGCGGGCCAGTTCAAGAAGCGTCTTATCAAAAAGGGGCTGATCATCGAGGATCCTCTCTACCGCCTTGGCTTCTTTCACCCCTTCGGGCAGTTCGCTTCCCGAAGAAACAACCCAGCCATTGAGTTTGCGTCTTCCGAAGGAAGCGGAAACCCGGCATCCTATCAGATCCTGAACCTGACGATCACAGTCTTCGGGAAGGGTGTAGGAGAAAAGGGAGTCCAAGGGAAGATTGAAGGCGACTTCGAGATATTCAGCTGCCATTAAGAATATTCCGCACGCCCTTCAGGTCCTCCCAGACAGGACGCTTGAGCTCTCCATAGCTGAGCACCTGATCGGGAGAGTAGCTGACCACAACGGGAATCCCCTCCCAACTGTAGACCTGTCCGCGGATGGCGCTGACCTTCTCTCCCCGTCTGCCGGAGAACCAGGAGGCGCAGTGAGGGCCCAGTGCCAGAATAACCCGGGGTCTGTGAGCCTGGAGCCTCTGACGGATCTCTCTGCCGCAGCGGTTCATCTCCTCTGAAAAAGGAGGTCTGTTTCCGGGGGGACGGCAGCGGACAAGATTCTGAAGATAAAGATCATCCGGGAGCTCCAGCTCAATGGCCTTCATCCATTTTGAGAAATAGTCCATCTCATCTCCTACCAGAGGGAATGCATTCTTCTCGGCTTCCAGCCCCGGCGGATCGGTGACAACCCACAGATCGGACGCAGGATTCCCCAGGGCGGGAACGGCCCGGCGGCCGGCCTTGACCAGAGGACAATCGGCACAGTTTTCGGGATTCAGGACGGAAACCTCGCTTTTAAGAAGTACTGTGGATGAGGCCTGCTCCTCCGCGGAAGGGACCGTAAAATCGGGAAGCTCCGCAGCAGAGCTTGCGGATGAGATCTTACCATAGCGCAAATAATCTTCGCTTTTGTTAAGAAGCTTCCAGAAGTCAGTATAGAGTGTGTTCTGATCCATAAATCACCTTATCCAGAAATAATCCCCAGGGCTTGGCCGAAGGTCCTGCCTGTGTTCTGTCCCGGGCGTCCAGTATGCGCCGAATATCTTCGGGGCCTCCGCCCTTTTCAAGCAGGAGAAGAAGAGTCCCCACCATGGTCCGGACCATTCTCCATAAAAATGCATTTCCTGCAACCCGAAAGACCGTATAGGGACCTTCAGTAGAGAAACGGGCGCTGTGTACGGTGCGCACCTTGTTGTCATTGGGATCCTGGGCGGCCGCAAAAGAGCTGAAATCATGGCTTCCCGTCAGTGTCAGGGCCATCTCGTTCAGCCGGGGCAAATCGAGATCAAGCAGGCAAACCGCCGAATAGGCCGTCATATGAGCTTTCTGATGCTCCGGTTTGATCAGGTAGTAGCGATAGACCCGCATGACCGCATCATAACGGGCGTGAAAGTCGGGATGAACCTCCCGGCTTTTCTGGATCCTGATATCCCGGGGGAGCTGTGAGTTGAGGGCCTGCATAAAGCGCTCGGAGGGCACCGAACTTCCTGCCGAGTCGAAATGTGCGACCTGACAGGAGGCATGCACCCCCGAGTCGGTCCGGCCCGACCCGACCAGCTTCACATCCCGTCCCTTATGGAGAGTTTTGAGAACTCTTTCGATTTCGCCCTGAACGGTTCGTCCGGTTTTCTGCCTCTGCCAGCCCTCGAAGTCCGTTCCGTCATAGGAGAGATCCAGCCTGATTCTACGAGAGTCCGAGGGCATCCAGTTCTTCCTTGATCTGTTTATGAAGCTCCCGGGCCTGTTCCAGCAGGGCCGAAGGCTTGGATTTGGAGGATTTCCCCATCCCCACAATACGGGAGACCGTTGCCCGGGCCTTCTTCAGCTGACTGCCCCGCCTTTCGGGATTGCTTCTCTGACCATATTTGTATTCAAGAACGCCGGAGAGATAGAGAACTCCGTCAAATCCGAAGTTATTATCGATATCCGGTCCCAGATGACTGATATTCTCCACCGACTCTTCCCCCTTCTGTTCCAGTTCCACAACACGGACATAGAAAAAGGAGGCCTTACGGTAGAACACCCTGGCCAGATAGTCATAATTCTCACCCTTATCTTTCTGATGATAGTCCATACAGAGCCAGGCTGCCCTGAGGCAGGACATGGCCTGCTTGAAGCTGGGTGCCGTCTCTACAGGGGCTGAATCATAGCACATGGAGGCAAAGGCATAGGAGGCGATGCCCTCGGCCAGGCTTCGGGGTTCATGAAAGTCCAGATCGGGGAAGACCCGGTTGAATACCGTCTTGCGATCACCTATCTCCGCTTTCAGCCTGCCGGCCCTCTCTCCATCCACTTTGGCAAAGTCCGAAGGATAGGACGCATAGTAACAGGAGGGACAGACCGTCACGGGATAGAGCAGAGGATAGACGGCTCCGTACTTCTTGGTGGGTTCATAAATACGGTGGAGCTCTTTGGTCAGCGTTCCGGCGTTCATCCGTCCTCCCCCGGAAAGGAGCTCTTCCTTGTGAAACTGGTTTTCACAGACGGGGCAGTCCAGCTCCTGCTTTGACATAAAGGTTACTTTCAAAGGTTTTTCAGCCATGCCGCTCCTCCTCGATAATCACCTGAGCTATGGCAAATGTGGCGTCATGACTGAGAGACAGAAAGACACGGCCTCCGCCGCTCAGCCTAAGCGCTTCCGCCGCCGATCCTCTCAGGATCAGCTCCGGCTTTCCATGGCCGTCCAGGGTCACTTCAATATCTTTCAGGGCGATCCCCTTCAAACCTGTTCCCAGAGCCTTTCCCAGAGCCTCTTTTGCAGAAAAACGGGCGGCCAGGGATGCGGCGGCATCCTTCCCCTTCCCTTTTACATAGGAGATTTCGTCTTCACTGAAGTAACGCTGAAGAAGATCCTCCCTTTTCAGCCAGGGTCTGATCCGTTCAATGTCTACAATATCGATACCCGTTCCCAGAATCATGGTTCCGTCCCCGCATCACTGAAGGAGACGGGGATCTCCCTGGGGTTATACTTCAGAACGGCCACTCCGGGGGGGATATCCACCTGTATGGGCAGGGTATAGGTTCCCGGAACGATAATCCTGGAACAGTCGATAAAAAAGTGCAGATCCCTGGGTCTGAGCTCCTCAAGAAGCAGCTGACTGCCCTGAATGGTGATGGAGACTTCCGGCAGGTTCTCTGCAATGGTGAAACGGGGATCCAGATCCACTGAAACAATATCGAGATTGGTCAGATTCTGAATCACCACGGCTTCATCGACCACACCCCGGAATTCAATGGTGTTGCCGCCGGGAAAAGTCACATTGCTTCCGGGGGCGATCAGACGGGCACTGACGGTGAAATCATCATACCGACCCGAAAGATCGATATCCTCTGTCTGTATGGACTTTACATCCTGCAGCTGGGAGCGGGGTCCCTGTACGGTGACGAAAGAGGGGGAGACAAAGAACTGAACCAGCTCATAGCCGTTGGGAGGGAAGGCGCTCAGGCTGGGTTGAATCTCCAGGCTGCGCACAAGCTCCTCCTCCTGCCTGATGGTGATGTCCGAGGGTTCCACACGGATCTCCATAGTATCGTCACTCAGCCCGTAGGCTTTGCCGAGGCTTATCTGAACGGGAACTTTATAGGTTCCCTCTCCCCTGAATTGACGAAAATCGGCAACGGCGCTTATCTCATCGTCCATAATGGAGTAGATAACATCCTCGGTTCCCCGCAGATTCACTCTGACAGAACGGGGATAATCCCCTGCGGGTGAGAGCCCTTCGGATGTCTGCACCTGAAGAGGAATACTGAAGTAACGTTCTTCCATATTATTGATCTGATAAAAGAAGGAGAGCAGCACGGCGCAGAGAAGGGAGAGGATCTTGGCCTGCCAGCGGTCGAAAAGTCCGTGTAAAGAGATTTTTTTCATGATCCGAATCCCTCATCATCATCCCGGAGGTTCAACAGCTGTTTCAGCCGGAAACGGGCCTCATCCAGGGACAGGGCATAGAAGATATGGGAATCATAGGCCAGAGATATCGCTCCGGTCTCCTCTGAAACCACCAGAACCACAGCATCGGTCTCTTCGGCAAGCCCCAGAGCGGCTCTGTGACGGGTACCGAAACTCCTTCTGATATCGGCCTGCCGGGAGAGAGGCAAGAAGCATCCGGCCGCCACAATCTCTCCGTTCTGAACCACCAGAGCCCCGTCATGCAGGGGCGTATCATGACCGAATATGGTGATAATCAGGGAGGATGTCAGATCTGCATTGAGTTTCGTCCCCGTATCTATGATGTTCTTCAGCCCCACATTCCGGGCGAATACGATCAGAGCGCCCCGCTTCTGCCCGGAGAGGACCTCCGCCGCACCAAGGATAGAGTCCAGCTGAAGAGAGCGGCTGCGCGCCTGAAGACGGAAAAAATCACGCTGACCGATCCGGGTAAAGATACTTCTGAGCTCGGGCTGAAAAACGATGGCCACACCGATGAAGATCCCGGGAGCCAGCAGATTCAGGATCCACAGCAACGTGCTCAGCTGCAGCACCCAGGCGAAAACATAGATCAGAATAAGGAAGGAAGCGCCTTTGAGGAGCTGGATGGCCTGGGTCTCCTCCATGATATTGTAGGCCTTGTAGATCAGGAAGGCCAGCAGGCCTATATCGATGGCCGGCCGGACAATTTCGCGCAAAACCCAGCTGTCGATCAGTCCTTCCATAGAATCTCCTGAAGCATTTTAACCATTTGAACCGTCTCTTTCACATCGTGCACCCTGAAGATATCCGTGCCCTGTGCGGCACAAAATCCATTGGCCGTAAGACTCCCCACAAGCCTGTCCTCGGGCTCCCTGTCCAGGATCTGTCCGATAAAGGATTTACGGGAAAGTCCCATAAGGACGGCGTAGCCCCTTTCGGAGAAGCGCCTTATATTCCTGATCAGATCCAGATTGTCCTCCAGCCTCTTTCCGAACCCGATTCCCGGATCGAGAACGATATTCTCTTTCCGGATTCCCGCCTCTTCGGCTTTCGAGGCGGCATCATACAGAAAATCGAGAACCTCGTCCACGACCGAATCATAGGCCGGTCTGTTCTGCATGGTTTCGGGAGTACCCTGCATATGCATCAGGATGACGGGACAGTTTCTTTCCGCTGCCAGTGCCGCCATTTCCGGATCATCCCTGAGGGCGGAGATATCATTTATGATATCCGCTCCGGCATCCAGAGCCTGACGGGCGACCTCGCTTTTCCGGGTGTCCACGGAGATGGGGATATCAAGTTCTTTTCTGATCGCCTCGACGGAGGGAATGACTCTTTCCAACTCCTCAGCTTCACTCACATAGGCGGAGCCGGGACGGGTGGATTCCCCTCCCAGATCAAGAATATCCGCTCCATCACTGACCATGGCACGGGCCTGCTCCAGAACGGCGGCAGCCCCTCTGCGGCGGCTGGAAGAGTAGAAGGAATCGGGAGTACAGTTAATTATGCCCATCACAAGGGGCCTTGTTTCTTTGTGAACCATTGCTGACTTCTACCTTACACTATTGCGGCGGGAATTAAAAGCAATTCTCATCACCCGGGCAGAGCGGGATTCCGTCTGCCAGCGGTCCCGGACCTTCTTCAGTCCTCCAGGATTATAACCTCTACCCGCCTGTTCCTCTTTCGTCCTTCATCAGTGCTGTTGTCGCCCACAGGCTCCAGACCGCCAAGGCCTGTAAAAAGAAAACGCTCGGCGTCGATTCCACGGGCACTCAGCTCATCCACGATCGTTCTGGCCCTCTGCTGGGAGAGAAGGAGCTGAGATTCCATGCTTCCCACATCGGCGGTATGTCCCCGGACAAGAAAGGTTCTGTCGGGCACTTTTTTCAGAACCGATGCGATGGTATCCAGCAGGAGCCTGTCTTCGGGAAGCAGAACGGCCTGATCCGGCTTGAAGTGGAGATTCTTGAGGTTGAGAGCCAATCCCTCCTCGTGTTCCCTGATGGAGATCTGATCGTCCAGGGACTCTCCCTTCTCCCCGAAATGCTCTTCCAGCTCCTCTGCCAGAGTCTTCTGCGCCGCCTGAACGATGCCCGGACGGTCCAGCAGTTCGATCCCCTTGTAGAAGGTCAGTAGAAAGCCCTTCTCCCGAAGAGTGCTGCCGTCACGGTAAAGGGACTCCTCCTCCATGATGTCCTTCATCAGAAGAAACTCCATGGTCTCCCTGTCGATCATCAGGGCCACCACATGCCTGCCGCTCAGGGCCTTGAGAAAAGTGTCGGCCTCATAGGATCGCCCCTGTTTGTAGCGGACGGCGTACTGAGCCTTGATTACGTAGACAGGCCGCCCTTCCCAGACATCCTCGCCCACAAAGGTGTATTCACAGTACTGGGGCAGGACCGCCCGGGTATGTCCATCGGGAGATATGATTACCACATCAAGAAAGGCCTCCCACTTCTGACCGGGAAGCAGCGCTTTGTCCGGAAAGGTGGGGAAGCTCCTCAGGCGGGGATAGTCCGTTCCCGGAACCTGCATCTGTCCCAGTTCCCCCATACTGTATGAGCTAACCTCGGTGCCTCTCAGAGCCGAAGCGGTTTTAAAGCCGTCCCGGCTCTTCTCCTCCAGATGGTAGATCGTCCCGTCAACCCGGTAAAGGCCGTTTCCCGCGGGAGCCGTTTCATAGATGCCCCGGTTCTCCCGGTAGACATGCCCCAGATAACGGCCGTTTCGGTACTGGCTGAGATTGAATTTTTCTATTACCCGGTATTTTTTACCGGGCCTGACCGTAAAGACGACCCCTTCCGTCTGAGCGGACGGCCCCTGAGCAGAGCCCTCCTGAGCGAGAAGATTCCCGGCTGCGGGATTGATAAGAAAAAGAGAGAGAATCAGAAAAAGAGGGGCCTCAGCCCTCCTTTTTCTCCAGGGTACTGGTCTTGATAAAACGGGCACTGCTGAACTCCTTGGGCTTGATCCTCACGCCCCGGGCCTTAACCCCCTTCACCAGATAGTCTTCCACGGGGAAGGTGTCCGAGGCCGTGCGGATCAGCGACTTCTGCTTGAAATCCACGACCACAGACACATCGGTCTTGGTGGTGAAACGCACCAGCTGCCCCTCATCGGGCATCAGCTCATAGACGCGGTTCAGGATAAACTGGGTGACCTTACAGCGCTTGATATAGGGGTAGCCGTTCTCCGTGTTCCTGTAAACCATGGAGAATACGGTATTGTCCATGGTCTCCTTATCGGTAAGACCACAGTAAAGCAGTCCCTTGCCGACGAAGTACTTGTCAGGGACATCCATAACCTGATAGGTGGCATCCTTTCGGACCATAAGAACCCTGTCGTAGACCGAGGCCTCGCACATAACCGTACCGGAGGAGACTTCATGGCCGATATAGCCTGTCTCCTTGTTGTACCGGACCTTCAGGTTCTTCTGGGCGGCATCACGGATATCCACCTTCTGAATATCCATCAGCTCTGTCCGCCGGGGCATGAGCCTGGCCTGCTTATCGATGAAACCGTCCAGTGTGGAGACGGCGTACTCTTTTATATGTTTCAGATGATGGCGGACCTCTTTCAGCCGGGCCTTGATCTCATCCATCTCCTTTTTCATCTTGTTGATGTCATACAGAGAGATGCGCCGGATGGGAATCTTCAAAAGGTGCTCCAGATCATCCTCGGTGATCTCCCGTTTGATCTCGTCCATAAAAGGAGCGAATCCGTCCCGCACGGCCAGATGAATGGCCTCGGGAGTCTTCATCTCCTCGATCCTCTTGTAGATTCTCTCTTCGATAAAGATCCGCTCAAGGGTCCGGATATGAAGCTTGTCCAGGAGCTTGCCCTCTTCCAGCTTCAGCTCACGGCGCAGAATCTTGATCAGCTGTGACGCGTGATATTCGATAATCTCGGGGATGGTCATCACCCGGGGCTTGGAGTCCGGACCGATCACAAGAAGGTTGACCGACAGAGAGACTTCACAGTCTGTAAAGGCATAGAGCCCGTCCAGAACATCCTTGGTATGAACACCCCGGGGCAGTTTGATTTCGATCTCCACCTTCTCGGTGGTAAAATCGTTGATGCTGCCGATCTTGATCTTGTTCTTCCTGGCCGCCGCCTCGATGGAGGCGATCAGACTCTCTGTGGTGGTGCCGAAGGGAAGCTCGGTGACGGTGATCTTCTTGGGATCGCTCGTATCCAGACGGGCCCGGGAAAGGACCTTGCCGTTTCCCTCCCTGTAATCCGAAACATCCACAAGTCCGCCCGTGGGAAAGTCCGGATAGAGCGCGAAGGGTTCCTCCAGAAGGAAGGAACGCTCGGCCTGAAGGACCTCGATAAAGTTGTGAGGCAGGATTTTTGTGCTCATACCAACCGCGATTCCCTCGGCTCCCAGAATCAGGACCAGGGGGATCTTGCAGGGAAAGACAATGGGTTCCTGACGTCTGCCGTCGTAGGAATCCTCGAAATCGGTGATCTCGGGGTTGTAAAGGACATCTCTGGCCAGAGGCAGAAGCCGGCACTCGATATACCTGGCCGCAGAAGCGGGGTCGCCGGTGTAGATATTACCGAAGTTCCCCTGCTTGTCGATAAAAAGATCCTTGTTGGCCAGATTGACCAGGGCGCCGTAGATGGAGGCGTCTCCATGGGGATGATACTGCATGCAGTGACCCACGATATTGGCCACCTTGTTGAACTTCCCGTCGTCCGTATCGAAGAGGGACTGGAGGATACGTCTCTGTACGGGCTTCAGACCATCATCCAGATGGGGGATGGCCCGGTCCTTGATCACGTAGGATGCGTATTCGATAAAGTTGGTGTTGAACAGTTTATTGACGTAGGACATCAGACGAGGTTCTCCATAATGTATTTTCGGCGGTCAGGTGTGTTCTTTCCCATGTAGAACTCCAGCATGGTGGGGATCTCCTTCATGGATTTGATGCTTACCGGGACGATACGCATGTCCTCACCGATAAACTGTCCGAACTCCTTGGGTGAGATTTCACCCAGACCCTTGAAGCGGGTCACCTCATGCCCCCGGATAGCCGCCATGGCCTGATCCCGCTCTTTCTCATTGTAGCAGTAGGTAGTGGTCTTCTTGTTTCTGACACGGAACAGGGGGGTCTCCAGAATATAGACGTGACCTCCCAGGACCAGCTCCTCGAAGTAGTTGAGGAAGAAGGTGAGAAGGAGGTTCCGGATATGAAAACCGTCGGTGTCCGCATCGGTGGCCACCACGATCCTTTCATAACGCAGGTCCTCGATGGAGTTCTCGATTCCCAGGGCCATCATCAGATTGTAGAGTTCCTCGTTCCGGTAGATATCGGCCTGTTTCTTCCCGTAGGAGTTCCAGGGCTTACCCCTCAGGGAGTAGATAGCCTGCAGGTAGACGTCCCGGCAGGAGACCATGGATCCCGTGGCCGATTGTCCCTCTGTGATAAAGATGGTGGAGCCCTCCCCTCTGGCGCCGTCGGGACGGTGGTACTTGCAGTCCTTCAGCTTGGGAATATTGAGGGAGATCTTCTTGGCCGCTGCCTTGGCTTCCTTCTTCACCGCGTTCAGCTCTTTTCGGAGCTTCTCATTGGTGATGATCTTGTTCTCCATGGCCTTGGCGGCCTCGATGTTCTTGTGAAGGAAATCGACGATACCGGCCTTGGTCTCGTTGACGATCCAGCTGCGGATGTCCGAGTTGCCCAGCTTGTTCTTGGTCTGGCTCTCGAAAACGGGATCCTTGATCTTTACGGCGATGGCGCCGGCCACACCTTCCCGTACATCCGTACCGGAGTAGTTCTTCTTGAAAAAGTCGTTGACTCCCTTGAGGATTCCCTCCCTGAAGGCGGAAAGGTGAGTTCCTCCGTCAGAGGTGAACTGTCCGTTGACAAAGGAGAAGTAGCTTTCTCCGTAGGTTGTGGTATGAGTAAAAGCGCACTCGATTTTGTCGGACTGATAGTAGCCGATATCATAAAGAGTTTCGTCCCCCACCTCGTTATGCAGCAAGTCCCAGAGTCCCTTTTTGGATTCGAACTTCTGCTTGTTGAAGTAGAGACGGAGACCTTTGTTGAGGCAGGCGTAATTCCAGCAGCGCTGCTCCAGAAACTCGTGAATATAGTTATACTCTCCGAAAATTTCTGTATCGGGGATAAACTCCACAAAGGTGCCGTCCTCAATATCCGGAGCCTTTCCCTTCTTCTGTGAGATAAGATCGCCTTTGGCAAAGATCGCTTCGGCATACTGGCCGTTTCTGTAGGCCCGGACCAGAAAGTGGGAGGACAGGGCGTTGACCGCCTTGGTACCCACACCGTTCAGCCCCACGGAAAACTGGAAAACGTCGTCGTTGTACTTGGCTCCGGTGTTGATCACCGAAACACACTCCACAATCTTCCCCAGAGGGATACCGCGACCATGATCCCGCACCTGGACCTTATTGTCCTGGACGCTGATATCGACCCTGTTGCCGTAGCCCATAATAAATTCGTCGATGGCGTTGTCCACCACCTCTTTCAGGAGTATATAGATCCCGTCGTCCTGATTACTGCCGTTACCCAAACGGCCGATGTACATACCCGAACGCAAACGGATATGCTCCAGGGAACTGAGGGTTTTTATCTTGCTTTCATCGTATACGGTCTTCTTGGCGCTCATAATGAGGAAATGATAGGGCCTGACCGTAATTTTGTAAAGACAGGGGGATATAAGAGTATTACCGTTCGTTTTAGTTCTGATGAATCAAACGGCGGTGAAGCCCTTCAGCTGTTCCTTGACGGGATTCAGGTATTGATTTACAAGATCGTCCTCTTCGGGGAAAACAGAAGGATTCCGGCATTCCACATAGGATTCACAGAGATGAAACAGATCCGTCTGAAATCCGACCAGCATCTGTCTGATAAGAAAGAAGAGAAGCGACTCCATCGGACTGTCGGCCTCAATGAAGTCTTCTTCATAAGCCTGCCGTTTTAGAAGATTAAAAGCCTGTGTACGCAGAGAGTCCATGGCAACCGTAATTCCCAGTTTTTCATCCTGCTCTGGATCATGAGCCAGGTTTGTGAAAAGAACCATCACCTCGGGATAGGATGTGTTGACCCAATAGATGATCCGCAATATCTGTTCCAGCTTATCGACGAAGTTTCTTTCCTCACCGTCAAGCTGCTCCAGCTCCTCTCCGGCCTCTCTGACGGGAAGGGAGATCAGATCGTTGAGATAGTTGCGTCTTCTGGAAAATATCCGATTCCATTCGGCCTCGCTGACGCCGCAGATTCCCGCCAGCACGGAGCTGGGAAGTTCAACGGTCTGTTCCTTGAGCAGCTTCTTTGCCAGCGAGCGTATGAGAACATCAAAATCTCGTTCTTCTCCGATAAGTTCCTTCATCCTCATGGATCTTTCTGTGGGGCGAATCATATATTCACATTACTCCAAAAACAGTGAAAAAGAAACGAAATCTCTGTAATTTATTCATTCCCTGAAAAAAAGAAAGGAGCCTTTCGGCCCCTCTTGCAGAAAAACTGTTAAGCACAGGATGGATTATGACTTGCAGCCGCCTGCGAATTCCTTGACGATTCTGGCCAGCTCCTGTCCGCGCTCGTAGGCTTTCTTCAGCTCCTGCTCACCGGGGGCACCCTGCCACTCTACGGACTCAAGGAACTCCCATTTCAGTTTTTCGGTCGCCAGCCCCAGCTCCTTCTCCGCTCCGCCGGACCATCCGAAAGAACCGAAGCGGAAGGCTTTCTTGTTCTGAACCTTCTTGCGGTTGAAGTCGTCGATCACATGGGCCATGGGAGGGAACATCTGATACTCATAAGTGGGCATACCCAGTACGATACCGGCGGACTTCCAGGCATCGGCCAGGATAAAACCGATATCATCCTCGGGGACTCTGTACTGATGAACAGGAACCTTCTCGCTCCTTATCCCCTTGATGACCTCGGTGACGACCTTGGCGGTGTTGCCGTACATGCTTCCCCATATCACCGTAATCTCGGGACAGGCGGGTCCCTTCATGTAGGAGGCATAGCGAGCGTAACGCTCGACGATAACGGCAGGATTCTCTCTCCAGATAATGCCGTGGGAAGGACAGATCATATCGATATCCAATCCTCCCAGCTTCTTGAGTCCCCGCTCTACAAAGACGGAGAAGGAGGCCACGATATTGGCATAGTAGCGCAGCGCCTCTTTCTCAAAAAACTCATGCTGGTCATCGGAGAGCTGATCGTCGAAGACCGCACGGTCTTCCACCTTGCCGTAGGAACCGAAGGCATCGCAGGCGAACAGGATCTTCTCCTCCTGAAGATAGGTCATCATGGTTTCGGGCCAGTGGATATTGGGAGTATCGAAAAACTGAAGGGTCTTGTTCTGTCCCAGATCAAGGGTCTCGCCGTCTTCGATGGCATGAACATTGTGCTCGATCCCGGAAAAAGCCTTGATCAGGGGAACCGCCTTTTTGCTGCAGTAGATCATCATATCGGGGTTCTTGGCCCGGAACTCACGCAGCCAGCCCGAATGATCGGGCTCCATATGGTTGACAATGATATAGTCGATGTTGGAGGGGGTGACGCCGATGTCCTCCATCTGCCGGTTCATGCTGCCGGGAAAGTCATCCTTGTCCTGTGTCAGGTCGATAACGGCGGTCTTGTCTCCCTTTACAATATAGGAGTTGATGGAAGTGCCGTCCGGTATGGCCCAGATCCCCTCAAACAGGTTTCCCGCTTCTATATTCACACCCAGGCGGTAGACTCCGCCGCATATCTCAACTGCTTTCACCTTCAGTTCTCCTTATGGAATTTCATCCCTTAAATAAGCTTAATTTATTTGAATAGATAAAAGTATAATGAAAAACCCGGAAGGAGACAATTATCATTGATGATAAGAGTGCTACTAATTCGATCTTTATTCTTTTCAGTCCGCTGCGGAAGAGCGCCTTGCGATGAGACGGCTTTTCAGGAAGGTCCGGGCGGGGATATCCCTTTTTTCGGCTATAAGATCCAGAAGGAGACGAGCGCTGGTCTCTCCCATCAGCTCAAGGGGCTGGGAAAAGGTCGTGATGGGAGTGGGCCAGAAACTGCTGAAATCCCGATCGTCATAACCGACCACCCGGACCTGTTCGGGCACATCAATCTTATGCCTGCGGGCATAATCGATCACACCTGCGGCGATATAGTCATTTCCACAGAACACGGCATCGGTTTTCGGATGGGAGGCGAAGAGATCCCGGGCGGCGGCGAAACCCGAATCAAAGTCAAAACGACTGTAGAAAACGGGAATAATCCCGGTTTTCAAACCGGCCTCCTTGAGCCCTGACAAAAAGCCTTCCAGACGTTCCACACTGGCCCGGCGGTCCTCTGGTCCGGCTATTACGGCGGGATGCTCCATCCCCTGAGACAACAGATGGGCAGCGGCGTTCCGGCCGCCGTCCGCATTATCAGGAAGAACAGAGGGAATGGTATCGGAAAGATCCCTGTTGATGGTTATGACAGGCAGTTTGATATCCTTCAGATCCACAGACTCAAACTTCCGGGTGATCTCATAGGATACGATAATCCCGTCGATATTCCTTCTTTGAAGAAACTGCAGAGCCTTGTGAAGATCATAGTCGAACTCCACACCGCTGGCAAAAAGCAGATGCTGTCCCTTTTCCCCCGTAACCTTCTCCACTCCCCGGATAATCCTGGTCACAAAAAGTTCGGTAATATCTGAGGCGAAGAAACCTATAATGCCGCTGTGCTTGCTTTTGAGAGCCCGGGCATTGGTATTGGGCTGATAGCCCAGCCGCTCAATGACTTCAAGGACCCTCTCACGGGTCTTCTGGCTGATGGGACGGTTGCCGTTCAGAACATGACTGACCGTGGAGGGAGAGACGCCCGCCTCACGGGCCACATCGGTGATCTTGATCAAGGTATGAGCCCCGCAGATCTATAGAAGCGGAGAACCAAATCCACAGCCAGTTTGGCGTCCCGTCCTCCCACGGAGGGATCACGTCCTTCCCTCCGGGCATTGATGCAGTCTTCGATCTGTCTCATATGAGCTTTGTATCCTATATCCATGGGATCCTCTACACCGCCTCCGGCTTCTTCTCCGGGATCACCAGCAGAAGGAGCGGCTGTACCGTCCTCAAACTCCCAGCAGGCGATGCGGTCTTCTTCTATAATAACATGACCTTTCGTACCACAGATCTCCACCTTTTTGAAGGCTCCCGGCCAGGCGCCTGTTGTGGATTCAATCGTCCCCAGAGCCCCTGTCTCAAAACGGAGGATCCCCGTCAATGTATCCTCAACGTCTATTCTTTCATGAGACAGAGTCTCTGCAAAGGCCCTGATATCCGCAACGGGACCCATCAGCCAGAGCAGAAGGTCAACCACATGGATGGACTGGTTCATCAGCGCTCCGCCGCCGTCCAGGGTCCAGCTGCCCCGCCAGCCGCTGGCATCGTAGTATTCCTGATCCCGGAACCACTTCACATAACCGGAGCAGAGGGAGACGGTGCCGAAAAGCCCCCTGTCCACGGCGTCCTTCAGCCCCAGCATAACCGGATGGAACCGGGTCTGAAAGATTCCCGACAGAAGAACCCCTTCGGCATCGCAGGCCTCGATTATCCTGTCGCAGCGATCGGGGGTCACTTCCAGCGGTTTCTCGATTATCAGGTTCTTCTTCCCCTCCGCCATCATCAGCGCAGGTTCCAGATGAGTTCCCGAAGGGGTGCAGATGCAGACAAATTCCACACAGGGATCGGTCTTCATCTCTTCGGCGCTTTCGTATGCCCGGCAGCCGTACTGCCCGGCAAAATCCCGGCAGGAGGAAGCTGTTTTCCCGTAGACTCCCACAAGTTCGGCATCAGGCAGAGCAGAGACGGCCTGGGCATGAAGATGGGCCACAGCCCCTGTTCCGATGATTCCGAATCCCGCGGCCATCTTTAAAGCGTCCCTAAAAGAGCCATGGACCTGCGTCCGTACTCAAGGTAGTTTTCGGCCTTCTTCTGATCTGCATCGGCGGGAGCCGGCCCCTTGTGAAACTGGAAGACCATATGGGGTTCAATGGAAAGGAGTCCCTTATAGCCCTTCTCCCTGATCATATACTCCACCGTCTCCTTTACCCGGCACTCCCCCTCTCCGGGAAAACAGTGAACAGCCTCCCCCTTCTCATCGAGATAGCAGTCCTTGATATGGATATGGGCGATTCTATCCTCACAGGCCTTCAGAAACTTCCAGACCTTATCGATCTCATGACCATGGCTGCGGGGGTTCCCCATATCGAATACGATCTTCAGGGCGTCTGAGGGAACAGAATCAAGAAGACGGGCCAGATTCTCCGGTTCCGCCGAGGCCCAGCCGTCGCAGTTCTCATGAATCAGGATGATCCCCTCGCCCTCGGCCATGCGGCTGAGTTCGGCGACCCGGCGGACCGACTCGACTGACCAGGTCTTCTCATCCGCCTCTCCCCGGGCATAGGACATGATCCTCAGAAAGGGAGTCCCCAGTCTGTGCATACGGGGAGCACTGCAGAGAAGGTCCCGGCGGTCGATCTCGAAATCCCCCGTCACGGGACGGGCCCAGTTGGCGATGGCCGATGCGAAACCGGCCACCCTCATGTTCTCATTATCAAGGAGGGTACAGACCTTCTCGAAAGCCTCGTCGCTCATTTCACTGATATTGACGCCGTCGATGCCCCTGATCTCCAGGCTCTGCCAGCCCAGCTCCTTGTGCAGGCGGATCTGCTCTTCCAGACTGGCGGCGCCCTCGTCGCTTATTCCCGTGAACAGAAGACTCATCTCGTCCTCCAGTCGATCACCACGCCCAGGTAGTTGTCCCTGTCTTCCAGAAGATGGTTGTAGTACTCCTCGGCCTGATCGGGAACGATTCTGTGGGTGATCATCCCGTCGGTCTTCAACGATCCGTCGGACAGATATGCGGCCATCCTCTGCAGGGTCTCCTGATCGGGATGGGATGAGAGCCCCTTCTCCAGAAGTCCTACGACAGATTCATGAGCCCCTATCAGGGAGACCCCTTTCCGGTGGATATGCTTGTAGGCATTCACGGTCACGTCCCCCCGGGAGGAACCGAGCAGATAGACCGCACCCAGAACATTGACCAGCTCCAGGGCCTGTCCCACAAGCCGGGGCACGCCCGTAGCCTCCACGATAAGCGCCACCCCTTCACCGTCTGTGACCCTGCGGATAAAGGTCTTCAAATCCTCTTTTCCCGAATTGATGACATAGGGAATGCCGCAGGATTTTGCAAGGGAGAGCCTTCTTTCAGAAAGA
This sequence comes from Oceanispirochaeta sp., assembly GCA_963556075.3. Lineage (GTDB taxonomy): Bacteria > Spirochaetota > Spirochaetia > DSM-2461 > DSM-2461 > Oceanispirochaeta. The sequence continues at coordinate 4,498,715 of CAUVYB020000002.1, forward strand.
TCCGCGGAGATCACCTTCCTGTCCCCGTCCAGAGCAAAGAGCTGGGCGCAGAAGTTTCCGATAAGACCGGCCCCGAAAACCAGAACATTCCCGCGCCGTTTTTTCGCCAGATAAGGCACGGTGGCTGAGATCTGGGCAAACCGTCCGAAAAGGGAGTTTTCCTCTTCCACTTCGGCAATACGGGCCCAGCACTCGCTCCCGGTTTTCAGGATTCCGTAACTGCTGTGAGGTCCGTAGTACATCACCCTTTCGCCTGCGGCGAGAGGGCATCCTTCTCCGGCCTCCGCGACGCGCCCCGCTGCGGCATAGCCGGGAAGGAGAGGGAATTCAGCCCAGGGGATGTCGGGATCCCTGAAGCCCACATGGGTTCCCGTAAACAGGGCCAGCTCCGTTCCCGGGCTGATCAGGGACAGTTCGTTCTCAATCAGAGCCTCTCCCGCTGCGGGTGAGGGAATATTCTCTTCTACAATGCCGATTTTTTTCGGGGCAATGAAGTTCAGAGACCTGCGCATGGCATCTCTCCTTTGCATCTGCATTTTCCAGATCAGTGATATTCGCCCGTTATTCCCGACGAAAACTCAGAACAGGACCGTCCGTCAGTGCGGCACAGTCAATCCTGCAGCTCCGTTTTCCGTCTTCGAAACGAAAACCGGAGGGCAGCCTCAGCTCCAGACTTCGTCCGACCGGCTCGATTTCGGCGCTTGCGGTTTTCCGTATTTCCAATCGTCCGTTGCCGTCATGCAGCGCCAGAATGATCTTATAACGGTTGTGACTTCCCTCGCAGAAGCTCTCCTCACCGCTGTCCTCAACATATTCTCTCTCCACCAGGCCTTCGGCGGGATAGAGGTCCCAGACAAGATTCTCAAAATAGCCCGTATCCAGCTTCCGGCAGCCGGGGGCGCGGAAGATGACTGATCCCTCCCGGATAAGATAGCGGACACCCCGGCAGGGGTAGTCCAGAGCGACCGTCCGGCCTCCGGCCAGGAACTGTTCCGCCTCGGGATCGTACCAGCGCTGACCTTCGGGCAGATAGCACTCCACCTGCGTCTCCCCCTCTTCCACGGCTGAAAGGACCAGAATATCCTCACCGAACATATAGTGGATACAGTCGGGCTCCACCCCGGGATCTCCGGGGAACATAAAGACAAGAGGCCTCTCCATGGGAATACCCGTTCGGGCAGCCTGAATGGCCGCATTATAGATAGAAGGCATAAACTCGTAGTGGATCTGTACCAGCTCTCGTATGACATCCAGAGCCGCGGGATAGGACCAGGGCTCCGTCGGCCGACCATCGGGATTCCATGAGTGAATCACAAAGCGGGGCTGAAAGACGGCGGACTGGCACCAGCGGATAAACTGGGTCTCATCGGGGCGGTCTCCGAAGAACCCTCCGATATCGTGTCCATAGAAGGGAATGCCGCTCAGGCCCAGGCCCATACCCATATAGGTATTGTACTTCAGGCTCTCCCAGTCGGACACATTGTCTCCCGACCAGGTGCGGGCGTACTTCTGTATTCCCGTGCTTCCCGAACGGCTGATGATCCACGGCCTCTTTCCGGGATTGACCTCATGCATCACATCCCAGGAGGCCTTTGCCATCAGAACCGGATAGTGAGGCCGTAGTTTCTGGGCCTCCAGGCTGCGGTCTTCCAGCTCGCATTCGTTGTTGTCGTTCCAGATCCCCGACACGCCGTAGTCCAGGAACCGCTCCTTCAGCTGAGTTTTCCACCAGGCCAGGGCCTCGGGGTTGGCGAAATCCAGGAAGGAGGCGTTGTTTCCCCAGTAGTACTCCTTGTAGGCATTGCCCTCTCTGTCCTTAATAAAGTAACCGAGAGAGCTCAGCTCCTCATAGCGGGGATGGGTGACCAGAAATCCCGGCTTGATATTGCAGGCTATATGGTAGCCCCTCTCCCGGAACCGTCCGATAGAGGCGGCGGGATCGGGAAACTTTTTTTTATTCCATTCAAAGGTGTAGCGCTCGCCGTTATCGGCCATTACATAGCCCGATGAGAAGTAGAAGCCCTCGCAGGGGATGCGGTGCTCCTCGATCCGGTCGAAGTAGCCTCCCACCCGCTCATCCGCATCGTCGGGATCGGTATAGTTCATGGAAGACCCCAGGAAACCGAAGGTGAAGAGGGGCGGCAGGGAGGGACGCCCTGTCAGCCAGGTGTAGCCGTCCAGAATATCCCAGGGACGGTCTCCCGTGAAAAGGACATAGGAAAAGGGGGCCCCCGTCATCTCAACGGAGAAGTAGTAGTCGCTCTCCCGTCCCAGATCGATTTCACCCAGACAGGGCAAAGGGAAGAAGAGCCCGGAGACGGTCCCCTCCTCCCGGTTCTGCTTTATCAGAAAGGGTACGGACTTGTACAGAGGATCGGAAAAAGAAGCATGATAGCCCAGAGCATCACGGTTGAACATATGATAGCGCTCGCCCCGTTTGTTGAGCCCTCCGGTTTTGTCCCCAAGACCGTAAAAAAGATCGTCGTCCTCCATACGGAAGTTCAGACGTCCCCGGGCTTCCTCGCCCCGGCCACCCAGGAGGCGAAAGGGATAGCGTGGCAGGACGGTATCGCTGGAGCCGATCTCGCCGCCGTGAATCCTTTTTCCGTCCCGAAAAACGGTGACAAGCCCATGGGAGCGGCCGATTTCGATCCGGTCTGCTCCGCAACTCAGGACAAAAACATCCTGATGTTCCTCCGGGAAAGTCCAGCCGCAGCTTTTCCCGGGTTCCTCTCGTTCGCTGTCGAAGTAGAGTTCCGAGGCGTCTCTGAAGGCGGGAAGCTCAGGGGTTTCCTCAAGGGAGTAACAAACCTTATAGATTCCCTCTCCCAGAACGGTCAGCCGGATCTCTCCGTTTTCCCCCCTGATGACGGCGGAAGGGCCTTGAATCTGACAGCTGTCCAGACTGTGAACGGCACGTGTGTATTTCAATATTTTACTCCTCCCGATGTCATACCCTTGATAAAGTACTTCTGGAAGATCAGGAATACGATGATCAGAGGGATAATGGAGATAACCGTCATGGACAGGAGCTTGGACCAGTCCACATCGTACTGTCCCACGAAGTTGGCCAGAGCCAGCTGAAGGGTGTATTTTTTCTGCTTGGCAATGACGATAAAGGGCCAAAGGAAGTCATTCCATCTCCACATAAAGGAGAAGATGGCCAGAGTGGCGATAATGGGCTTGGCCAGAGGCAGAATAATCCTCTGAAAGATAAACCACTCTCCCGCTCCATCGATCCGGGCGGCCTCGATCAGGGAGTCGGGGATGGTCATCATATACTGGCGGGCCAGAAAGATCCCCGTCGGAGTGGCCGCGGGAGGAATAATGATGCCCCAGAGGGTATTCAGAAGTCCCAGATTTTTTTCAAGAATGAATATGGGGACCATAATGACCTGCAGAGGGATCATCAGGGTGGCGATCATGATAAAAAATATGGTGTCCCGGCCCTTGAAGATGTACTTGGACAGGGCATAACCGGCCATGGTATTGATCATGATGGTGATCAGCGTGGCCGCCACAGAGACAAAGAGAGAGTTATTGAAAAACCTGAGAAAATCACCGGTTTTCAGAGCCGCCCTGTAGTTGTTCAGCGAGGGATCGGCGGGCAGGAGGGTCAGAGGGTAGGAGAAGAGTTCGGACTGATTCTTCAATGATGAGAGAAAGATCCACACGATGGGAAAGAAGAACACCAGAACGAGCAGGATCTTGAGAAAGCTTCGGATGTACTTATTCATTGATGTACTCCTTTCTGTTCATTCTGAACTGCAGCATGGTCAGGACTCCGATGACAAGCATCAGAACAATGGCCATGGAAGAAGCGTAGCCCATGCGGTCCTCTTCAAAGGCGATCTGATAGATGGCCTGGACCAGGAACTTGGTGGAAACTCCGGGGCCTCCTTTGGTGAGGACGAAGATCAGTTCAAAGGCCTTGAAGGCGTTGATGGTGGCCAGAACGAGGACCACCAGCATGGTAGGCCGGATCATGGGCAGCTTTATCTTTGTAAAGATCTGAAAAGAACTGGCCCCGTCGATCTCGGCTGCCTCAAAAAGGCTGTCGGGAATGGCCTGGAGACCGCCGACGAACATGACCATATAGAATCCGGTCTGGGCCCATACGGTGATAAAGATCAGAGAGAGGTTGGCCATGGCGGGAGTCGTCAGCCATTTGACCCCGTCCCCGCCCGCAAGTCGAAGGATGTAGTTGATGATGCCGATCTCATCCCCTAAAAGCCATCGCCAGACAATACCGACGATCACGAAGCTCAGCATGGTGGGAATGTAGTAGAATCCGCGGTAGAATCCTTCGAAACGTCCCTGTCCGCTGACCAGCAGGGCCACCGCAAGGGCGGAGGCGGTCAGAAGGGGAACCACAAGAAGGACGTAGCGGAGAGTATTCCCCAGGGAGCGCCAGAACATCTGATCTCCCGCAAGCTCCCTGAAATTTTCCACAAAGATAAAGGATTTATCTCCCAGAATACTCCAGTCATAGAAGGCCATACGCAGCCCCGAAACGGCGGGCAGAATGATAAAGATGATAAAAATCAGCATATTGGGCGCTAAAAAGAGCAGAGGGGCCCTGAGCTGATGGAAAGAGCTGTGCACCTTCCTCTGTTTTGCCATGTGATACTCCTGTTTTTGTAATTATGGAAAGACGGATGTCCAGGGGGGAGGACCCCGCCTGTGACGGAGCCCTCCAAAGCTTATTGTGAATCTAGAAAAAGGAGTTACCCTTGTCGTGAATGTTCTTTGCCGTATCTTCCATGCTCTGGTTTTCAAGGAGTCCCTCGATGATCTGCTCTCTGATATAGGAGTAGATCTTGTTCAGTTCGGGGCTCTTCCAGTCCTGGGCCGTAATGGCGGGGGTGACGGCCAGGTCGGCGGCCATGGCGTTGAAGTCCTCGTTCCGTGCGGCATAGGTGATATTCGCATCGGTTCTGGCGGACAGGTTGTAGGTTTCCCTACAGTACATGGCGTTATGCTTCTGGTCGGAGAAGTGGAGCATCAGATCCAGAGCGGCATCCTCATTCTCGGCGCCCTGGAAGACAGCGACGAACTTGCCTCCCGCAACGGAGGAACGGATCTTTCTGCTGGGCATGTTAACGGCGGCCCATTCGAAGTCCTTGATATCGCTGGTGTACTTGTTGATGACCCAGGACCCGCCGATGTGGCTGGCTACGATCTGGGCTTTGAAAAGCTCCTGGGGATTTTCGGAACCCATCCATACGGAACTGGGAACAAGGCCGTCGTCATGAAGCTTCTTGAAGAAGTTCAGGGCGTCCAGAGTCTCAGGGCTGTTGAAAGCCATTCCAGTGCCCCCGTCGTTTACAAAACGTCCGCCCGCTTCATAGAGCAGAGTCGACCATCTGTGGGGGCTGAAGTCATAACCCAGTCCGTATTCCAGACCGTCGTTGGCGGCCACGACCTTCTTCATGGCGTCATACCACTGATCCCAGGTCCAGGTCTTGGAGAGTTCGCGCACATCGATTCCGGCTTTTTCATACATATCCACATTGACAATCATACCGTTGGCGGTGGCCTCGGTGGGGAGGGCTACCAGCTTGCCTCTGGTATCGGTGGCGAAGGCCAGGGAGGCCTTGTTGAATCCGGCGATGACGCTGTCGAAGTTATCGACGCGGTCATTCAGGGCAACAAGGTTATCGGCGAACATGGCCACATGGTTGTTGGTGACGCGGGCCAGGTCGGGGGGATTGCCGCCGGCGATCATCAGCTTCAGCCTCTTCTCATAATCGCCGAAGGGGATAAGCTGCATGTCGATCTTTACATTGGGGTGGGATTCGAGGTAGTCGGAAACAGTATTCATAAAGACTTCGGACTCGTTGCCGTCGTTAAACCAGAGCACCGAGAGAGTAAGATCTTCCACCTCTGAAGGGCCGGACTCCTCCTGGCCTCCGGCAGCCCAGAGAAAACCCGTCAGAAACAGAACCATAACCAATAGAATCGGCTTTTTCATTGAACACTCCTTTAATCAAAACGTTTTGATAGAATTCACTCTACACCCGGTTTTTTAAGGCGTCAAGGAGAATCGTCAAATCGATTTGATTTTTAACAAAAGGACCTCCTTATACGGCTGTTCGGAGCTTAAGTTTCTTGCGATATCAGGATTTACGAAGCTTCCGGAAGCGTTCTTCACGGACAAGGCGTGTAAACTCCCTGTCGAAGCAGTCGGCGAATTTCTTCAGCTCCTTTGCCCCGTAGTTCCGCCCCCGGTCCTGTTCCAGACCGGCCTCCCGCATCATCTGCATAAAGTCCCGCTCCGCCAGGCGCTCTTTTATATCGGAGGCGGAGAAACGGGTTCCCCGGTCATTGATCACCGTCCGCCCGCTGTTCACCAGCTCAGAAGCAAGAGGGATGTCCCGGGTAATCACCAGATCCTCCGTCCCCGCATGTTCTGTGATATAGGCGTCGGCGCTCCCCTCCTCCCCGGAAGTAAGGATCATGGAAATCCCGTCTGCATCGGGAAGAGCGACAGGCCGATTGGCCACGTAGCAGAGAGAGACCTTTTCGTTCAGACAGCGGGAGTTGACAAGCTCCCGCACCTGCTTCGGACAGGAGTCGCCGTCAACCCAGACCATCATGAACGGGGAGCCCTGGCCAGAAAGGCCTTTCCCGGTCCCTCGATCGACCTTGCCGATGCACCGGCGGGAAGAAAGCAGGCTTCCCCGGGGCTCAGCTCCAGGGAGCGCTCTTCTTCAAAGACCGTCAGGCTCCCTTCAAGAGCAACAAGGATCGACACGGGATAGTCCGCCGCCAGGGTCAGAGCCCCGTCCCGGCAGTCCAGTTCAACAAGCTCGAACTCCCGGGAGGGGGTTCTGTAGATCCCGGAACCGTCGCTCTGCTTTTCCGGAATAAGACGATCCACCGTGGAGGGGCTGAACACGAGGGTTTTTTCCAGCTCGGCCAGATCCATATACTTGGGAGTCAGACCGCCGCGCAGAACATTGTCGGAGTTGGCCATAAGCTCCACTCCGAAGCCCCGCAGGTAGGCGTGCAGCTCGCCGGCGGGAAGGTAGAGAGCCTCTCCGGGCTGCAGACAGAGAGTATTGAGATAGAGGGGAGCCAGAATGCTCCGGTCTCCGGGATACTTCTCCTGAAGCTTGACAACCCAGCGGCAGGCATCGTCGTCCTCGTCTCTACACCATAAGAGGGCGGCCTCAAGCATCTCATCCTTCTTCCCTACCTCAAGATTCATAAAGGTAACGAAGAAGCTCTTCAGCCTCTGCTCTTCACTCCCTTCTGCAGGAAAGAGTCGGGAGAGGATATCGGCGGGACACCAGGGCTTGAAGTAGGCCCTGGCGGCATCGGGTGTACGGAACCCCTTCATGGCCCAGTACTCGGTGATGGCGCAGATAATCTCGGGCTTATGATTATCGTCCTTGTAGTTTCTGTTATAGGCATCAGGAGCGATTCCCTCGGCGTTCTCCCGGGCGAACCCCTCCTCCGCCTGAACCTTGCTGGGATGGGCCTGGATGGAAAGAGGCTCTCCCGCGGCCAGCAGCTTGAAAAGAAAGGGAAGGTTTCCGTAATCCCGGGCGCACTCTTTCCCCAGCAGATATTCGGGATCTCCGGCTATCAATTCAGACAGGGGGATCACAAAGTCTCCCTCAACCCCCTCTTCCACAGCCATGGACATCCCTCTGGGATGCACCCCCATCCACAATTCGGCCAGGGGACCGCTCTCGTCCCTTCCCGTCAAATTCTGTAAATACTCTCTGGAACCCCAGGCATAGTCCTGAATAATTGTGTTTATCTTATAAATCATAGAAAAAAGTATAGACGAAAGAGAGCTGAGAAGAAAGGGAGAACCGGCCCCGAATAGAGACGAAGATCAGGGAAAAATCAGATGGAATCGCCTTCGATAAAACGGGGCAGCACCACCCTGCTTTTTTCAACGCCATCGGGATCGCGGATCAGTTCCAGCAGCAGGCTCACCCCTTCCCTGTATATGAGAGAGGGCTGCAGATCCACCGAGGCCAGAGAGAAGGGGAGAACGTAGTTGAAAGGCATGTTGTCATAGCCGATCAGCCCCAGATCCCGTCCGGGAACAAGCCCCTCATCCTGGAGACACTGTATCACCCCCACGGCGGTCATGTCGTTTACAACGGCGATGGAATCCACCCGCCCCTTTCGGATATCAGGTATAAGAGCCTTTGCACTCTTATACCCCCCCTCCTTGCCGGGCTCGGTCAAAAACAGAGGAACATCTGAGTTCCAGCTCTCCTGAAAGCCTTTGTAACGCGCCCTGTTGGGAGCTATCAGTTCGGGAAGGTAGGAGATATATACGGGACGCTCATAGCCGCCGGCCTTCAGCTGCTCCGCCGCAAGGCGACCTCCGTACTCATTATCGGTGGTACAGCAGCAGTTTTCTGAAAATCCGGCCGTATGATGGGAAATAACAGCAGGAACGGCCAGAGCCGCCGCAGCGGCCGCCTCCTCTTCACTGTCGATATCAAAGAGAAGCACCCCGTCACACTCCCTCTCCCATGAGATATCCGTGAGTTCCGAGGGGGAATGCAGAGTCTTCAGGTTCAGACGGTACATGGAGTCATCCACAACGGGGAGAATGCCCTGCAGGGCATCGGAAAAAAACCACTTGGCTCCCGGAAAGTCTCCCCAGTACCAGGGCCTGTTCTTTTTTTCTATGCTTACGAGACTGATCTGTCCCGTTCCCTTGCGCCTCAGGGCACTGGCCGATTTATCAGGAGAATAACCGAGGCTTTCCGCAGCCCTGAGCACGGCTTTCCGTTTCTCGGGAGAAACCCTGTCGGGAGAGTTGTAGACCCTGGAGACCGTGGCGCTGCTGACTCCGGCCAGCTCCGCCACTTTATTCCGGTTATTCTTACCAGCCATTCTTTCCATCCTTGACAGATTGACTCTGTACCTGTATTGTACTCGTGTACATCGGAAGATTCAAGTGCTTCATCTCATACAGAAAAAGAAATAAAGATCAGGAGTGTGTGAATGTCAAATCAGAAAGAGTCAGGTCAGATCGATTTTACAGAACATCCCCACCGCCGCCATAACCCCCTTACGGGCGAGTGGATCAAGGTATCACCCCACAGAACAAAAAGGCCCTGGAACGGACAGGTTGAAAAGCCCATGCTGGACGAGAAGCCCGACTACGATCCGGGCTGCTACCTGTGTCCCGGAAACGAGAGGGCCGGAGGCCATAAGAATCCGGACTACAAGGGGACCTTTGTCTTTGAAAACGACTTTGCAGCCCTGTTGAAAGAGACCCCCGGCGGAGAACTTAACGACGGTCTCTTTCAGGCGAAAAGCGAGAGAGGCATCTGCAAGGTGATCTGTTTCTCCCCCCGTCACGATCTGACCATCTCCTTAATGGATAAGAGGGCCATCGTCGATGTGGTCAAAACCTGGCAGAAAGAGTATGAGGATCTGGGGAAGATCGACTTCATCAACCATGTGCAGATCTTTGAGAATAGAGGAGCCGTCATGGGCTGCTCCAATCCCCATCCCCACGGCCAGATCTGGGCGGAAGAGATTATCCCCGACATTCCTGCCAGAGAACAGGCCATGCAGAAAGCCTATCTTGAAAAGAACGGCAGCCCCTTGTTGACCGACTACGTGAAAACCGAGCTGGAGAGACAGGAGCGTATCGTGTTTGAAAACGACAGTTTCGCCGCCCTGGTGCCCTTCTGGGCGGTCTGGCCCTTTGAAACCATGATCCTCCCCAAAAGGCAGATCAGAAACATCAGTGAAATGACCGAAAAAGAGTCCGAAGATCTGGCGGATGCCCTGAAAAGGATGGGGACCCGGTTCGACAACCTTTTCTCCACCAGCTTCCCCTACTCCATGGGGCTCCACCAGGCCCCCACAGACGGAGAGGACCACGGAGAGTGGCATTTTCACATCCACTACTATCCGCCCCTCCTGCGCTCGGCTGCGGTCAAGAAGTTTATGGTGGGTTACGAAATGCTGGGCATGCCCCAGAGAGACATCACCGCCGAAGGCAGCGCCGTCCGGCTGCGTGAATGCTCCGAAGAGCACTATACCCTGACAATGGAGAAAGGCTGAGATGAAGATTGATCAGATAAAATCACAGATTGAAGAGGGCCGTCTGAACGCCCTATTTGAAGAACTCTACGGTCCCGAAGGCCTGGAGGCACAGCAGAAACGCTGGTACGCTCTGGCTGAAAAACATAGAGAGCTCTACGGGGATCAGGACATCCGTCTGTTCAGCACCCCGGGCCGCACCGAGCTGGCGGGAAACCACACCGATCACAACAGAGGAAGGGTTCTTGCGGGCTCCATCAACCTCGATACCATTGCTGCTGTCTCCCTCACCGGGGACAGTACTGTCATTATTGATTCCGAAGGCTACCCCGCCGTCAAAGTGGATATCTCCGATCTGTCGGTTCACAAGGAGGAGGAGGGCCTTACAGAATCCCTGGTAAGAGGCATCGCCGCCCGTTTCAGGGAGCTGGGGCACGAGATAGGAGGTTTCCGGGCCAACACCACCAGTTCCGTACTCAAGGGGTCGGGCCTGAGCTCCTCGGCCGCCCTGGAGGTCCTTGTGGGAACCATCTTCAGCACTGTTTTCAACGGGAATATGGTAACCAGCACCGAGATCGCCCGGATCGGTCAGTATGCGGAGAACAACTATTTCGGCAAGCCCTGCGGTCTTATGGATCAGGTGGCCTGTGCCAACGGCGGCATCGTGGCCATCGACTTCAAAGAGAGCGAAAAGCCCGTCATAACCCCTGTGGTCTATAACTTTCACAGAGCCGGCTACAGCCTGATGGTCGTGGATACGGGAGGCAACCATGCCGACCTGACCCCCGAATACGCCGCCATCCCCACTGAAATGAAGTCCCTGGCCGCCGCCCTTGGCGGCGAGGTCTGCCGTGATATCGAAGAGGAGAAGATGAAGGGCTCCATTAAAGATCTGAGAGAGACGACCGGAGACAGAGCCATCCTCAGAGCCATCCATTTCTACAACGACAACAAGCGGGTGGACCGTATGGTGGAAGCCCTGAAAGACAACAGAGTTGACAACTATCTGGAGAACGTCAACCGCTCCGGCCACTCCTCCTTCTGCTATCTGCAGAACGTCTATCCCGGCAGGGAGCCCCGTGAACAGGGGATCAGCCTGGCCCTGGCTTTAACCGAAGAATTTCTGGACGGCACAGGGGCCTGCCGGGTACACGGCGGAGGATTTGCCGGTACCATCCAGGTCTATATTCCCAACGAAAGGGCCAGCGAATATGTAAGCTATATGGAAGGGTTTTTCGGAGAGGGAACGGTCACCCCCCTGAGGATCCGGCCCCTCTCATCCATGCAGATTCTGGAGTAGGCAGAAGCCTTTTCCCTTACCATTAAGATCAGGCGGTCCCCTCGGGACCGCTTTTTTAATGCCTCCTTTTTGTAACCTCCCGGGATCATCCTCATATTAGAGAGTATGAAACAGAAGAAAACCCTGCTTTACCTTATCCTGACGGGACTGATCCTGCTGGCCGGCTGTGCTGCGGGCTCCGGGAAGGGTGAAAATGCTGCCGGCGCCTGGTTCGGCGAAGAACATGAAGAGCTCATGGAAAGGGATATGATGAAGAGCAGCGCTCCGGCCGCAAGGGCTGAAAATGCTCAGACCGCCGATAGTACTGCCGGAGAGGAAAGCCCCGCCTTTTCACCTGAACCGGACGCTGAGACTGAGAGAAAAAGGGTCTACAACGGCTCCGTCGGACTGATCGTGGACAACAGCGATCAGGTCAGAAGGGATCTTGAAAAACTGGCCGTGGAAACGGGTGGGTATATCGAGAGCTCCTATGCGGACTATCTGGTCCTCAGAATACCGGAAGAACAGTTCAGCGAAACATTTGAAAAGGTCCTGCTTATGGGAACCGTGGACTTCCGGGAGCTGAGCAGCTGGGATGTGACAGAACAGTTCAGCGATCTGAGCCGCCGTCTGGACACAGCCATGAAAACCAGAGAGAGGCTTTACGCCCTGCTGGAGAGCTCAAAGGACGCCAAGGAGCGCGCCGCCATTCTCCGGGAGATCGGCAGGCTGAGTGAGGAGATAGAGTCCCTGAAACAGCAGAAAGAGCTGCTTGAAAGCCGCATCGCTTTTTCGCGTATCACCGTCACCCTTATCCCGAGACTGCAGGAAGGGCACATGGGATCTACCATCCCCTTCGGCTGGATCTCATCTCTGGATCCCCTCTTCCCCGCTTCTGACAAGCTCCGTGCCCGGGTCACTCTGAACCCCGGAGAAGAGTTTGCCCTCTTCGACAAAGAGTCTGTTTTTATGGCCGAAGACGCCGCAGGGAACAGCCTTTTTATCAGCAGCGTTGACAACCGGCCGCAGGGGGACGCCCTGTTCTGGCAGGAGGCCCTGCTCTTCCATATGCAGAAGTTCTATGCAAATGCCCGCCCCCTGAACATCCCCATAGGGGAGAAAGAGTTCCGGGCTGTCCGTTTTACCAGCCGGGACAGGGAGCCCTTTGCCTATACGGTAGGCGTACTGGCAGACGGCGACGATCTCCATATCATTGAGATCTTTACTCCCGATGCGAAATCGGACACATCCAGGCTTATGAACGCCATAGCCGCAGGAGGGATCAGATGAAGAGTTACCAGATTATCCTTATCCTTTTGCTGCTGAGCCGTCCCCTCTGGGCCGCCCCGGGAGAGCCCGAAAGCCTCTACCATGAGGTGAACGGGCAGCTTCTGGTCTCCGACAGGAACGAAGCGGCCCAGCGGATTACCGAATGGGTACGGGAAAAAGGAGGCTATTTCACCCTGAGCTCATCGGACAGGCTGGTGCTTAGGCTTCCCGACTCACAGCTGAAGGAATTCAGGCCTTTGCTGGAGGAGCTGGCGATGGAGATGCCCGCATATTCGGAGCATGCCTTCGACCTCAGAGAGGAAATGATGAGTAGCCGTTCCGCCCTGGAGGCGAGGGAGGAGCTTCTCATCCGCAACCTGGAGTATCTTGACCGCTCCGATCTTGAAGGGACACTGAGCCTCGAGAAGGAGATCCGGAGGCTTATGACGGAGATAGACGATCTGAAGGGAAGGATAGCCTTCCTTGAAAATAACAGCCGTTTTGCCCTGATAGACCTGAATATCTCCTTCCTGAACAGAACTGTCCCCGAGGGACGCCCCTCCCGCTTTGACTGGATCAACGGCGTCGATTTCTACGGGTTTATGAATTCCGAGCTCTTTGAAACCGGCAGAGCTCGCAGGGGGCCCGTTTTGGAACGGCCCGAAGGATTTGCCCTGGCCGCTGAAAGGCCGTGGTTTCAGGGGGTCTCTCCCGAAGGTGTCAGACTGAGGTTGAGATCTGTGAAAAACTACCCCGAACAGAACACCGCCTTCTGGAGCAGAGCTCTGTTCGCTCATCTGGAGGAGAGGGGCTACCTCCCCCTGAAAGGAGCAGAAGAGAATGTGATCGGGAACAGAAGGTTCTCCCTGAAACGCTGGGGCGTTCCCCTGGGACGGGAGGACTACATCTATATAACGGGTCTTGCCGAAGAGAAGGGAAATCTCCTGATCCTTGAAATCGCCGGCCCCGCGGACTATGTGAAGAAGTACTTTCCCTAGGGATGGTCCGCGGCGGTCCTTTTGCTCAGCGCCGCTCCCCTTCCGTCAGAGCCCGCCACCTTGACGAGGGGCCCTAAAATCCGTATAAAGAAACAAACCATCCCAAGGAACAGGCGGATCTAATTCCATGTCTTCAGAGGGAATAGAACCGATATATGTGTACTGCCGTCAGGCCTTATTCGCCTTCAGACCGGCAGCAGCCCGCAGGGACGGGTTTTCAAGGACCAAGGAGTTAAGTATATGAGTGAATTATCCCCCCTCCAGAAGGCGCGTTACGCCTATCAGCCCAAACTGCCTGCCGCACTGCAGGGAGATATCAAGGACATCACCTGTGAGATGGGTGAGCCCACCGAAGCCGTAGCCGACCAGGCTGCGGTCAAGGATCTTTTTGCAAAGACCTACGGCGCTCCCATCGCCCGTTTTGTTAAGGGCAGCAATCCCAGCGCCGGTAAAAAGATCAATCTGGGTGTTATCCTTTCCGGAGGTCAGGCTCCCGGAGGACACAATGTTATTGCCGGTCTGTACGACGGACTGAAGAAGTCCAATCCCGAATCCAAGCTTTACGGATTCCTGGGCGGACCCGCCGGAATCATGAACGACAGGGTAATGGAACTGACCGATGAGATCATGGATGCCTACAGAAACACCGGAGGATTCGACATTATCGGTTCCGGCCGTGACAAGCTGGAAACTGAAGAGCAGTTTGAAATGTCCCTGGCGACCTGCCGCAAGCACGATATTAGCGGTGTGGTGATCATCGGGGGAGACGACTCCAACACCAACGGCGCCGTTCTGGCCGAATACTTCGCCGCCAAGGAAACCGGCATCACCGTAGTCGGATGTCCCAAGACCATCGACGGTGACCTGAAGAACGAGTACATCGAAACCTCTTTCGGGTTCGACACCGCCACCAAGACCTACTCCGAGCTGATCGGAAACATCGAAAAGGACTCCAACTCCGCCAAAAAGTACTGGCACTTTATCAAGCTGATGGGCAGAAGCGCCTCCCATATCGCTCTGGAATGCGCCCTGCAGACACAGCCCAACATCTGTATCATTTCCGAAGAGGTGGAAGAAAAGAAGATGACCCTGGCCCAGGTTGTTGACCAGATTGCCGATGTTGTCGCCAAAAGAGCCGCCAATGGCATGAACTTCGGTGTCGCCCTGATCCCCGAAGGACTGATCGAGTTTATCCCTGAAGTGGGAGCCCTGATCGCTCAGCTCAACGACCTTATGGCCCATCACGAAGCCGAATTCAACGCTCTGGACTTCGCAGGACAGCAGAAATGGCTGAGCGAAAAGCTGGATGCCTCCGCAGCCGGTGTTTTCGCCTCCCTGCCCGTATCCATACAGCAGCAGCTGCTGATGGACCGCGACCCTCATGGAAACGTTCAGGTATCCCGGATCGAGACCGAGAAGCTTCTGATCGAAATGGTAGCCCCCAGAATGGCCGAGAAGAAGGTTAAGTTCAACGCTCTGGCCCACTTCTTCGGTTACGAGGGAAGATGCGCCTTCCCCTCCAACTTCGACTCAGACTACTGCTACTCCCTGGGTTACTCCGCGTTCATCCTGATGAGTCACGGCCTGACCGGTTACATCTCCAACGTAGCGGATCTTCAGAATCCCGCCGCTCAGTGGGTTCCCGGAGGATGCCCCCTGACCATGATGATGAACATGGAGCAGAGACACGGAGCCATGAAGCCCGTTATCAAAAAGGCTCTGGTCGAGCTGGACGGAGCGCCCTTCAAGGCCTTCGCCGCCAAGCGGGACGAGTGGGCCGTGGAAACGGCCTTTACCTTCCCCGGCGCCATCCAGTACTACGGACCCGACGAGGTGTGCAACCAGCCCACCGAGACCCTGAAGTACGAAAAAGCCTGATCCTTTTTATCTGAAAATATTTAATACAAAGAAAAGATCGTCCTCCGGGGCGATCTTTTCTTTTACAGATGGGCCCTCAGAGCGACACGGAGGATTCTGAAGAGCCTGAGGATATCCTTCCGGTCGGGATGTCCAGCAGAGGCATCCGAGCTGAATCGCCGGACAGCGCAATGCCCCGGGCAATGCCAGGAGCCGATGTTTTCATAACCCCGTTCTTCCAGGACCGCCAGGAGATGTTCTCCACCATTGTGGTGTTCCAGTCCACAGGTATAAAGAGGAACGTTTTCGCATCCTCTGGAATCAGATTCTTTTTGACAAGCTTCAGAAGAGAACTATGCATGCGGCCTCTGTAGGTTCCCGAAGCAAGACCGACGATTTTATATCCCGACAGATCGGGAAAGGGGCGGTCCTTCAGATTTACCACATCCACCTTACCGTATCTTGCCAGAGTCCGCACCACATCTCCGGTATTTCCATAGTACCGGGAACGATAGACGATACATGTTTTATTCATAAGACAGCTCCCATACCGACCTCCTTTGAAAAGAGCGCCTCCTTCAGGGCAAACAAAAGCCCGATCGAATGACCGGGCTGAATTACTGATTGTCTAATGAACTTAGAATGCGGCGGACAGAACGAAGAAGACGCTGTCTTCGTTAACATCGCCCTGAGCGTTCATACCGCTTCCCTCGGTGACATAACCGACATAGGCGGTGACGTCTTCCTTAAAAGTGTAGGAAGCGGAGATTTCGTATCCTACCATGTCATCTTCATCCAGCTCTTCCAGATCCTTCAGCAGCAGACCGCCGTAGACCTTGAAGGCTTCGGTGACGGCGTAGTTGGCGTCGAACCCCATCTCCATGGTCTTGGCATTCTCTTCTTCGAAATCGGTTTCTGTGCTGCCGGCAAAGGACAGGCCCATATCGCTACGGTCCAGGATGCCGGTGCGGGCGCCCACACCATAGCGGGTTTCCTCGGTGTAGTCGTTGTATTCAAATCCCGCACCGAGGGTCATAACACCCAGATCAGCGAGGACGTCGCCGCCGAAGGCGGTGTAGCTGTCTCCGATAACGCTGTTTTCGCAGACCACATCGCCGCCGTATACATCCTCTTCGGTGAAATTGTAGTAGAGCTCTGCCTTGACGATTCCGAAGCTGCCGTTAAGGCCTACGAACATGTTCCTCAGACCGTCCACTTCGTCGCTGGAGCCATCGGTATAGCTGATGTCGCTTTCACCCATATCGGGATCGATACCGAATATCACATTGACCGTATCCATAAGGGTCAGGCCGAGCCCGAGGTATGCATTCTTGGTAGATTCTACATTGATGACATCGTCTACCGTATAGGCACGGACTTCTCCCAGGTAGCCTTCGGGCTCAAAACTGGTCTTACCAGCGATGAGAGAAACGCCGACGGGAGACTCGATACCGGCAGCCCCGGTGACATCCAGAGTGGCATACAGCTCATCGATAATTTCCTCGCTGAGTTGTTCTTCGGCATCGCTGGGATCGGTATCCACATAAGTCAGGTCCAGTCCGATGACCACCTCGGCATAGCCTTCGGCTGAGCTGCCTGTAAAGATCAGATCCGCCGTATCGAAGACCTCTTCATACTCTGAATCAGACTCGTTGATTCCGAAGACGAACTCGCCGGATGTGGTGATCTCGGCAAAGACAGGGGCTGTCATAATCAACAGCGCAGAAAGAAGCAGTGTCATTTTCGCTTTCATTTCCAAACTCCATATTCAAATTATTCACACAGGAAGCTCCTGTGCATAAGCAGATCTTAGAAGCCTCCCTAGGCAGCCGAATGAAGTGGAGATAGGAATTGATGGCAGGATTTTGAAGATATATTGCAGCTGGACTCAGATATTTGCAGCAGGGAGCCCTCTGCAGTGAAGAGTCTCACAGGGCAAATTGAAAAGAGTGATCAAAGGGGAAGATCTATGGTAAAAAGGACGCTGTCCCTATCGGTATTTCGTACAGTGAGAGTCCCGCGATGCTTCTTGGCAATCAGCTCGGTGATGGAAAGCCCCAGACCGCTGCCGTTTCTGCCATGACTCCAGTATCGGGACATGATATGCGCCAGATCCTGCTCCGGGATCTTACCCTCATTCTCAACTTCAATAAGAATCCGCTCTCCATCAGATCGAAGAACAAGAGAGATGGATGCCCCTTTCCCATGCTTGACGGCATTGCCCAGAAGATTGCCCACCCCGCGGGAAAGCAGTTCCGCATCACCGTTGAATGCAGGAATCTCCGACCGGAAGGTCAGCGTTTTTCCGGCCTTGAGGGCAGGAGCTTCAAAACGTCCCTTGAGAGCATCCAGAAATTGTTCCGATGAGACTGTTTTTACGGTTAGAGGCAGGGCGTCGTCTTCAAGCTTGTAAAACTCGGTCATATCATCGACCAGGCCGTTCAGATATTTAAGTTCCCCGTAGATTCTGCTGAAACGCTCTTCTGTAAGAGGCAACGACCCCAGTTCCACCGCCTCGATCTGTGTATACACTCCGGATATGGGGCTCTTCAGGTCATGAGTCAACTCCTGCAGCCGGCGCATGATCATTTTTCTCTGCCGGATAAGCCTGGACTGCAGTATACGAACCGCTTCGGCAATCTTTCTGTTCTCATCGATCTTTCCGTCCGGGATTTTCTCCTCCCAGTGTCCGTCGGCCAGGCGCAGCAGAGACATGGACAGCCGAATCCCGTCCCGGGATATATTCCTGGACAGAACGAAGGCGACAAGCAGGGCGAAGAGCATCTGAGCCGGCAGGATCAGTGCGGATCGTTTCACGTTGGCCCATATCCAGAATCCGGGGTCACGGTCTCCTCCTCCCGGAGTCAGAACGGGAAAGAGCTCCAGAGTCAGCAGTTCTCCGTTTCCGCCGTCTCGAAAGGTTCTTATGCTGGAATCAAAAAAACGGCGGGGAAACCCGTTCCTGTCAAGACTATCGTCCCCGAGACATGCAAGCAGACCGCCCCTGCTGTCATACACCAGGATGGTTTGAATCTGGGAAAAAAAACGATTCATCTCGAAGTCCGAATCATGATCCCCGGTAAGATACCCGGCAGCCTTCTCACTTTTTTTTGCAAGATAGATCAGATTGTCGGCAGCCTGATCGGTGGCAGCTGTGAGCGACTGTTTATAGAGCCTGTAAACAAAACCTGAAAAGATAAAACTGAATAGAAGATTCGACAGGAGAATCAGAAGGACCTGTACCCGGAATACCCGGCTGAAGGTTTTAGTCAAAGACCTTCTCCCCTGCGAAGCGGAACCCGAAACTACGGACGGCAAGGATCCAGTCGGGGGAGCCCAGTTTCCTTCGAATGTTCTTGATATGGGAATCAACGGTACGGCGGCTGATCTCACCGCTTAAGAACTGCAGATGTTTCCGGATCTGATCACGGGAGAGGATGGAGCCGTCATGATGGATCAGAAAGCTGAAGATCTCCCACTCCATGGTTGTCAGATGAACGGGAATATGGTTCACCTTAACCAGATGGGTGCTTTCCGTATATTCGAGAACATTCCCGCCTGAAGTCCACATCCGGCTCTCACGGCCCCCCTTGTATCCGGGGGGGCTTATCCGATTAAGAATAGCCTTGACCCTCATCATCAGTTCCTTCAGAGAAAAGGGTTTGGAAATATAATCCATGGCGCCGAGCTCCAGCCCCAGGATACGGTCGGACTCTTCAACCTGTGAACTGAGAAACATGAAGGGGATCTGACCGGGAGCCAGGTGATCCCTGGCAAAGAAAAAGCCGTTTCCGTCGGGAAGGGAAATATCCACCACAGCCAGGTCGGGGGAAAAGGTTTCAAGAGCCCTGGCCGAATCCTGACAGTTGTCGCAGGCAACGACCTCATAATCGTTCAGCTTGAGATAGTTCTCCACCGATTCACGTATGCTCAGAGAGTCTTCAATAACCAGTATCTTTTCCATAGTCTTATGAGTATGAAACAGCCTGATATCAAAGAAAATTAACAAAAGTTAAACTTTATATTTAGATTGTGTTCATATTCAGTCGAATACGCCGGCTTCCACCACATGCTGCATCACATAGGTAACCACGTTCATATCCATATCGAGGGCATAGGCATTGACAAGATCTTTCAGATAGTCCCAATCCTCTTCACCCAGCTGATTATAGTTCATATCGTAATCCATGGCGAAAAGATCCACCATATCCCCCAGTTTCTCCGCATGCCCGTCCTCAAAACCGTCAGAGCCGATACAGTAATCAAACAGTTCAAGACTCATATCCTCCCCCTGACCCAGGGCCCCCAGAAAGAGCTCCTTCAGCTTATCCAGGAATTCAGGTCCCGACTCGAAATTATATTTTTTTCTGAGCTGTTTGCAGCTGCGCATAAACTCGCTTGTACTCATAATCATCCCCTATGGTCCAGCGGGGCTCCTCCCACGGAGCCTCCCTGTCTTTAATCGGATAGGGCCGCAGGGCCTTCCTCTTCTGCCTTAAATATACCCTCGGTCGGGGAGATAAAAAAGAGCTTTCTCAGAATTTAGTTTTTCGTTTATACTGACCGTAAGTCCATGACGGCTTTAACAGGAGGCAAACATCATGTCCGACTACATCAGACCAAGCTGGGATGAGTATTTTATGGAGGTCTGCGACTCCATCTCCAAGCGGGCGACCTGCGACAGAGGCCGGAGCGGCTGTGTTATCGCCAAGGACAAACAGATACTGGCGACCGGCTATGTGGGAGCCCCTCCGGGACTGCCCCACTGCGACGAGGTGGGACATCAGTTTAAAACCACGGTTCATGAGGACGGCCATAAAAGCCAGCACTGCGTACGCACCGTCCATGCCGAACAGAACGCCATCTGCCAGGCTGCCAAAAGGGGCGTCGCCCTTGAAGGAGCCACCCTCTACTGCCGGATGACCCCTTGCCGGACCTGCGCCATGCTGATCATAAGCTGCGGAATCACAAGAGTCTACTGCGAAAGGAAATATCATGCCGGTGCCGAATCGGAAGAGATGTTCAAAATTGCAGGAGTGACCATGGAGTACAAGTTCGACGAAGTACAGCAGTATGATAAACAGTAATCCCCCATGGGGAAGTATGATTGAAACGGAGCATAACTGAAACAGAGATTCATTCGTAGGCAGTCAGTATCAACAGGAAGGAGGATTCTATGATTGATAGAGTAGAATTCGGCAGAACGGGCCACCAGAGTACAAGACTCCTCTTCGGAGGAGCATCCCTGGCAGGGGTAAATCAAAAAGAGGCTGATGAAACCCTGGAAGATCTTCTTGAATACGGAGTAAATCATATTGATACTGCCGCAAGCTATGGAGAGGCGGAACTTCGCATAGGCTCCTGGATGCCCAAACACAGGGACCGCTTCTTTCTGGCGACCAAAACCGAGAAACGGACTTACCGTGACGCCATGGAGGAGCTGGAAAACTCCCGACGACGGTTGAAGTCGGACACCATTGACCTTTGGCAGATGCATGTTCTGGTAGACGAAGACGGATGGCAGACTGCCATGGGCAGGGATGGGGCTCTTAAAGCTTTTAGGGAGGCGAAGCAAAAAGGATATGTCAGATATCTTGGCGTGACGGGCCATGGAGTCATGGCTCCCGGATTCCATAAGCGCAGTCTGGAAAAATATCCATTTGATTCCGTGCTTCTTCCCTGGAATTACACAATGAGCCTGAACAGGCCGTACGGCTCCGATTTTCATTCACTTGCCCAAATATGCTCGGAAAGAAAAATCGCCGTACAGACTATAAAATCGATATGCCGCCGCCCCTGGCCCGATGAAAATAGAAACAGAGCGACCTGGTATCAACCCCTAGAAGAACAGGAGGAGATCAATCTGGCTGTTTCGTTTGTGCTCTCCGATCCGCATTTTTTTTTAAATTCTGTAGGGGACATCCATCTCCTGCCCAAAGTGCTTAAAGCCGCACAGAGCTACTGTGAAGGCTTGATCCCCGTCCCGGAAACGACTGAGCTGGAAATGCTCAAAGACAGGCGGGAGATGGAAGCTCTTTTCGTATAGATTATCCCATCAGCCCTTGGGAACGTGATAGATCCGTTTGTCGTGATCCGACTGATAGCGGTAAAGAACCGCTATGTTTCCGATAACCCGTACAAGCTGGGCCTTCGTTTTCTCTGCCAGCTCCACGGCCAGTTCCCGGCGGGCCTCTTTAAAATCCACAAATTTAACCTTTATCATCTCATGGTTTTCCAGTTCCGTATCTACGGCCTTGATGACCGCATCTGTCAGACCGTTACCTCCGATCATAACGACCGGTTTCAGTCCGTGCGCCTTTTTGCTGAGGTAGCTGCGCTGAAAACCCTTCAAGTCTTGCATTTTATCTCCTGATTCGCCTTTCTTCCGCACAGGACTATGCCATAATCCGCGGTCTTTAGTAAATCCCTGCCCGAGGCCTCACCGTAAATCCATCTAAATTTACAAAGCATAGGGATTAAGGCTATACTCTGACACTATCATGAATTTGCTGCTTTTTGAACCGGGGGAGTGGAAAAGCCCCCTGAAGGCCGGGGATCCCCGGGCCGTGCATATCAGAACCATACTCAAGTCAGAACCGGGAGACCTTCTGGACGCGGGAGAAAGAAACGGACTGATCGGAAAGGCTCTGATCAGAGAGATCGCAGAAGACGGAAGCCTCACTCTGGAGTTCCGGGGAGAAAGAGAGTCCCCTCCCCTCTGTCCTCTGACCCTGATCATAGGAACACCCCGTCCTCCCACGGCCAAAAGGCTGTTAAGAGATCTCAGCGCCACAGGCATCTGCCGCATCATTTTTACGGGTACTGATCTGGGTGAAAAATCCTATCTTACCAGCCGCCTATGGAGCAGGGAAGAATGGAAAGAGGCCGTGGACCTGGGGATGGCCCAGGGAGAATCGACCCTGATGCCCGTGGTAGACAAGTTCTACTCCCTCTATCGCTCCATAGACAGCCTTGAAGATGAAACGGATCTGATTGCGCTGGACAATGTGTCTCCCGAAGGCCCTTTAAAGTCCTACATTCCCGTCCGCAAAAAATGCTGTCTGGCCCTGGGGCCGGAACGAGGATGGAGCGACAGGGAGAGGAAGATCCTCGGGGAGAGGGGATTCGGTATCTTTTCTCTGGGGAACCGGGTTCTCAGAACTGAGACAGCGGCCCATATGGGCTGCGCCCTGATCCAGGCGGCCCTGGGTTATATCTGACGCGTTAACGGGCTAGAGCCACTCCTCTCCGCTCAACTCGGAAGGATCGGTCAGGACGCGGATAAACTCGAACGCCGGCACTTCAAAGGGATGGTGAAGATGAATGGTTTCGATGCAAAGGGGAATCAAATCTTCTGAAACCAGCATCTCCACCCTGAATTCGGGAAGCCTTTCCAGAGTGTTATAGTCGCCCAGAACGGGACGGCTCCCCGGCATGGGCATGAACTGCCCCGTTCCTTCACACTCCCAGCTGCAGCGGGAGTAGTCTCCCAGTGACCCCGCACCTATATCGAACAAAGCCTCTTTTACCTTCTCCTTTGCTTCGGAGGGTACGAAAAAAACAAGTTTATACATAGCTTCTTTATGTAACCCGCGTTCAAAAAAGATTCAAGGACCGCCTTCTTTTTACTCCCCGATTTCTCCTTCCCTCAACGAACAGACCGGAACTGCCCGTTGCAAGAATATTTTTTTCGGGAGCTGTTGACAGAAAACAGGCTTTTTAAGTATTATGCTCGAGCAGTTGCCGCTGTAGCTCAGTCGGTAGAGCAGAGGACTGAAAATCCTCGTGTCATGAGTTCGAATCTCATCGGTGGCACTTGATAGACCGCTTTCTTCGGAAAGCGGTTTTTTATTGCCCTGCGGAATTTCAGATCTCCGGCCCTACCGTTCCAGACTGCCGGTCTTCACAGACTCCTCATATTTTTTCAACAGCCTTATTGACAGTTTTCCGGCACTCTTGTATAGTCCTTTTCGTAGTTGCCGCTGTAGCTCAGTCGGTAGAGCAGAGGACTGAAAATCCTCGTGTCATGAGTTCGAATCTCATCGGTGGCACTTGATAGACCGCTTTCTTCGGAAAGCGGTTTTTTTTATTCCAAATAAAAGCATTTAGGATGATTAAATCCCTGTTCTGCTTTAATATAAATCCATACACAGTTTAAGAGTTCCCATTTTAGATACGGAATTCGAAGGAAAGATAAAAATGAATGAGAATGTTGCAATTCTCTGGGATATAGAAAACGTTACCCCCCGCAGCAGCGACAATCTGCTGATTCAGGGAATGTGGGACTACGCCGAATCACTGGGACGGGTAGTCACCTCCTTTGCCTACGCCGACTGGAGCAAGCCCGGTTTCCGCTCCCTGGGGCCCATACTCTCGGGTCTCCACTTTACCATGCTCCATGTTCCTTTCCAGAGATCCAGAAAAAATAAAAACGGTGCGGACATGCAGCTTGTGGCCGACGCCATGGAGCTTGTCCGTTTCCATGATCATATCAGTACATTCGTCCTGATCACAGGGGACAGCGACTTCCGCTCCCTCCTCCTCTCCCTGAGGAAGTCGGGAAAGAAGGTTCATATCATCTGTGATATCAAGACCGCCGCCCAGGATCTGCTGGCCCTGGCCGACAGCTTTGCCGACTACAAAGAGCTGCTGCCGGACAACGATGACGATTCGGATGATTCCGACGACTCTGATGACTCGGACGACAGGGACGGGGGTAAGAAAAACTTTCCCAAAGAATACTGGTTCGAACGACTGGCCGAAACGGCGGCCATCCTGCAGAAGGACAGCAAGTCCAGCAATATGGGCTCCGTGAAAATCAAGATGAAGATGCTGAACCGGGACTTCAACGAGAAAAAAATCGGCAAGCGCGGCTATAAAAGATGGAGCGACTTTGTGAGCGCCGCCGTCAGAGCCGGCTACGTGACCCTCCAGGATGAGGACAATCAGGCCCTGATCCTGCCGGGCAAGGGCTATGTCCAGGAGGTCAGCTCTCTGCAGACGGCCCTGAGAACCCTGGTGGATACCCTGGAGAAACTGGACGGTGGCAAATCGGCCCAATTCCATCCCTACAGCATCATCAGCAGCGAGCTGAAGGACAAGGGCGTGGTTATGAAGGCCCTGGGATTCAGTCAGTTCAAGAAGTTCATCTCTTCCGCCGAGGCCAGGGGCCTGGTGGAGACCAAGATGGAGAATCTGCGCAGCTACGTTAAACTGCAGAAATAAGTCCTGTTCCTGACTTCAGGCAGGACCCCGTAGTACGGACATTTCCTCTAAGGGATGTCCTTCTCTTCCAAAATCAGGCTGTAGAGTCTTTTTTCCAGCTCATAGAAGACGGGGGAAGCGGTGCTCCTTTCCTCTGTTTTCAGACCCTCTATCTCCGCTGTGACCCTCAAAGGGGGGCCGTCCAGGGTCAGGATACGGTCTCCCATCAGAATGGCCTCTCTTACATCATGGGTCACCAGAAGGGAGGAGCAGCCCCTCCGACCCAGCATCTCCCTCAGGAGCTTGATTAATGGCATCTTCAGCTTCAGATCAAGGCCCTTGAAGGGTTCATCCATCAACAGGATGGGATAATCGGGCGCGAAGGCTCTGGCAATGGCGCAGCGCTGCTCCATCCCTCCGCTCAGCCTGCCGGGCGGATACTCTTCAAAGCCTTCCAGCCCCACCGTACGGATCAGTTCCATGGCCCGTTCCAGTTTCTCTCCGCGGGACATCCCCTCGGGGAGGGCAAAGGCGATATTTTCCCGGACACTCCTCCAGGGCAGAAGCCTGGGCTTCTGAAAAAGATAACTCATATCCTCATCCGAAGCGCTCACACGGCCTCTGCTGCCCTCAAGAAGCCCTGCGGCCAGATGAAGCAGGGTGGTCTTGCCGCAGCCCGAAGGTCCCAGAAGAACCGTACAGCCCTCCCCCCTCGTCCTGTAACTGAAACCGTCTAGAATCTTCAGATCCCCGTAGGCAAAAACACAGTCCTCCCAGTGAATCATCTTTTATCCTCCAGTTTCTGCACCATCACTTCACAGAGAGCCGCCAGAAGAACAATGACCAGGGTCCAGGCGAAAAGTCCTGAAGTATCCAGCTGCAGCTGAGCATCCTGCATGGACGCCCCGATCCCCCGTCTGGGCATACAGAGGATCTCCGCGGCGACCACGGACTTCCAGGTCAGTCCCAGACCGGTAGAGACGGCGCTCAGCAGATAGGGCGTCAGGGAGGGGAGAACGATCTGTCTCAGAACCACCGTATTGGGCTTACGGTAGACCCTGGCAAGCTCCAGCAGTTCGGGATCGACCCCCCGCACCCCCGAGGCCACTCCTTGGACCACCACGGGATAGACCACCAGAAAGCAGATAAATACGGGCACCAGTTCGGTGGGAAACCAGATGATGGCCAGAAGGATCAGCGAGAGAACCGGTATGGAGCGTATGCTGATAAGAAAGGGATCGCTGAACTCCCGGAACAGACGGCTTCTCCCCGCGGCCAGTCCCGTCAGAATCCCCAGGAACAGGCTGATCAGAAAACCTCCCAGAGCTCTCAGGCTTGTGGCCAGGATACGGTCCCAGGCATCGGCGCTGCCGGCCAGAGACAGGGTTCTGACCAGCACCTCTTCGGGAGGAGGCAGGATGATGCTTTTACTGATAAGCAGGGAAGCGAGCTTCCAGACGAGAATATAGAAGAGCAGAGACAGCACAGAAACCATCCGCCTCTTGGAAACGTCCCTCACCTGCGGCAGTCCCTTAATAGAAGAAGTTCTCATCCGGAACTTTGCCGCCCAGAGAGGCGGGGCTGAGACCGGCCACCTTTTCGAACCAGGGTTCAACCACAGAGGACATCTCTTTTCCTTCCAGAAAAACGTAGTTGCTCCGGGGAATGGCCTGTTTCACAACGGGAGGAGGCAGGGTAAAGCCGTGCTCTTTGATCAGAATCGAGGCATCGGCGGGGTTCTCTTTCACCCATATCAGGGATTCACCGGCGGCATTCAACAGCTCCCCGGCCAGGGTGGGCCAGTTCTCAACAAAAGCCTTTCTCAGCACAAGTACTGTCAGAGGATATTCTCGACCGTCGCTGAAACTCTCCTTCCAGAGCTTCTGCATATCGGAAACGATCTCAAGATCATCCGAAGACTTCAGGGCGATAGACACCAGGGGCTCGGGGAGAACGGCGGCTGTCACGACTCCCCCCGCCAGAGCCTTGGCCAGGTCCGAGGGATTGAAGCTGTAATCAAGCTTCAGGTCCAGACTCCGCTTTTCGGCAATCAGTCGGGTTACCAGATCAGGTGTCGTATTTTTTCCGGGGATATGAAGGGTCAGAGACTCAAGATCCCATACAGAGTCCAGGCCCGCCTCCTTTCTTGCCACAAGAGAAAGGTTTCCCATTCCCGTTACGGCGGCACAGCGGTAGGCGATGCCCTTATTATAGAGAACAGCGGCCATGGCGGAGGGAAGAACGGCGGCGTCCCACTCCTCCTTGAGCATCTGTCCCAGAAGAACCTTGGGGGCACCCATGACCTGAACCTCCGCCTTCACACCGGGATCGGAGAAGACGGGCTCCGACATCAGACGGACAAGTCCCACTCCCGAGGGGCCGTTCAATAAAGCGATATTGACCGAATCAGGTTCGGGACGATCGACGGTCTCCCGGGAACCGGCGGCCCAGGAAGAGAAAAGGACCGCAGCAAAGACGGTCAGAACAAGCAGAAACTTACGCATAGAGTGAACTCCTTCCCTTCAGCCCTGCACGCAGAGGCCTGGGGGTAGATAATAGGTTTATAATTCCACCTTACGCTACCCGCTCTTCCGGGTCAATAGCGTCTGTTCAAAAGCCCCGGCGAAGGCTATAATGGGCTCCAGATTTCTGATATCCGGAGGACTTAACATGGAATGGAGAGCCAGTCATATACTTGTAAAGGACAGAAACCTTGCCAATGAGCTTTTAAGACGCTGCAAGAAGGGCGGAAACTTCGCCGCCCTGGCCAAAGAGTTCTCCACCTGCCCCAGCAAGAACAAGGGAGGCGACCTGGGATGGTTCGGCCCCGGCAAGATGGTGGGGCAGTTCGAAGAGGCCTGTAAACGCATGTCTGTGGGCAGCTACAGCAATGTAGTGCAGACCCAGTTCGGGTTTCATATCATCAAACTGACGGGTCGCCGGTAGATCAAGGGTCCCTAAAAGACCAGTCTAATGAACGACCGGGGCTATACACAGGACTTTCCTCTTTTCCAGAGAGAGGAAAGTTGGCAGTCAGGAAAGACTGACCCGATTCCGTCCCGATGTTCAGGAGCAAAATACTTCATTCTCATCTTCATTGTCCTCTAGTCGATTGCATTCAGGCTTTTAAATTTGCTTTTTTAATAAACGTTCATACACTTATTTAATATCGTTTATTACAAATATGATAGATGAGTGTATAGGTTCAAAATAAGACTATGACAGAACCCGTAGAAGCGCAAACCATTGAGATGGAAGAGAAAAGCTCCCGAATATTTCACAAGAGCCTTTTCTACTCCTATTTCCTCGTCCTGTTTATCCTTCTGGTCATCACGACAATGGTATTTTTCTCTTCCCGCAGGTTTTCCTGTTATTCCAGAGAGAAGGAGCAGGCTCAATTACAGTCTCTCATAGATGAAGAACTGTCATCCCTCTCTTCGGTGGCCCTGGAGTACGGCTGGTGGAATGAGGCGATAGAACAGATCTTCCATATTCAGGACTCAGAGTGGGTGGCTATTAATATGGTCGACTATCTGACCGAAGCATACGGAGCCTCATGGGTTCTGCCCTACGATATGGAGGGGAACCTGTTTTTCGGAAAGCATTACGACGAAACCGTAGAGAGCTCTCCTCTCCCCCTTTTCGGAGAGAGCGTTTTCCAACTGATAGACGAGACCCTCTCCAGTGACCTGGAAGCCCCCTCGGCGGCGTCCGGTATTCTGGCTATTGAAGACGAACTTCACATCGTAAGCGTTATGGTCTTTGCCGCATACGAACCCACAGAGCTCGATACAAGCATCCCCCACGGATACCTGATCCTGACCCGCAAAGTCGATGACAAGCTTTTGCAGGAAATGTCATCGAAGTCGGGAATCGGGAAAATCACTCTCACCCTTCCCCATGATGATCCGAAGGATTTGATGGAGAAGGGACTTCAGTTCAAAAAAATCTACAATTCTGAAGGCTCTCTTGCAGGAGTATTGGAATGGTCCGATGATCCGGCTATAGATCGCTTTTTCGGACTGATACTTCATCTGGCCTTTTCCATGATCTTATGTATTGTTTTCATCTCGCTTTTTTTCTTCAAGAATCTGTTCAATTATTTCCGTCTGACGAAAAAGATAATCAGTACTGAAAAGTCCCACAACGAAAAACTGTTCTATAAGGCAAATTACGACGAATTAACAGGTCTTACAAACAGAAATCTGTTTATGGACCGCCTGAATCAGAGTATTAAAAGATGCGTAAGAAACAATAAAAGCTCTGCCATGCTGTTCATCGATCTTGACGGGTTCAAGAACATTAACGATACCCTGGGACACGAAACCGGAGACGACCTGCTTATACAGGTAGGAAAGAGACTGTCAGAGAGTATGCGCGCCCAGGACACCGTCTCAAGATTCGGAGGAGATGAATTCTGTATTATTCTTGAGGATATGAAAACAGTCGCACATACGGATATAGTCCTGTCCAAGATCCTGCAACTGTTTGAACGCCCCTTTCCCCTGTGTGGAGACCTCCACTATCTTGGAGTCAGCATGGGTGTCGTATTTATTCCGGAGGACGGCACGGATTCGGTTTCGCTACTGAAATTTGCCGATATCGCCATGTACCAGGCGAAAAAAGAGAACAAGTCAAAATACATCTACTTCAATAAAGAACTGGATAAAAATGCACACAGGCGATCGACTGTTAAGAACGGCTTGAGACAGGCAATTGAAAATGGAGAACTCACACTCCATTATCAACCCATCTATGATTTGCGAAACAGGGCGATGAATCATATTGAAGCCCTACTGAGATGGATACATCCTGCTCAGGGATGTATCTCTCCCGAGGAGTTTATTCCCATAGCTGAAGAAACGGGAATAATCGGAGAACTGGGAACCTGGATTATTGATCGGGCGCTCAGAGACATACTGGAAATAAACTCAAGAACTGGCAGCACCATTCATATCTCCATCAATGTCTCAGCCAGTCAATTAAGAGACACAGATTTCCCGGAACATCTTCTCTCAAAGGCGGCCGAGTACGAGATAGCGCCTTCAATGATTCATCTCGAACTCACCGAGACCGTTCTGATTGATGACAGCATCCTGAAAAACGGGATTCTCCATAAGCTCTCGGATTCCGGATTCAAGCTGGTTATGGATGATTTCGGGACAGGCTATTCGTCACTGAGCTATATTCAGAAGATCCCTTTTGGTTCAATAAAGATAGATAAGTCCTTTGTATCCGCGTTCAAGCCGGACAATAAAAACGGAGCACTGATAAAGACCATAGTCTATATGGCAAACACATTTGATTTTGATACGGTTGCCGAAGGGATTGAGACAGAGGAACAGGAACACTTCCTACTGCAATCAGGCTCCCGCTACGGGCAGGGCTATCTTTACAGCCGCCCGATAGGCAAGTCCGAATTGATACAGATGATCGATACAAAGTCCAAGATCTCTGATAATTGCGACAGGGATGAAGGAAAGACCGGCATCAAACCGGCCTGATACAGAAATCAGCCTTCGACGCAGTTCCCTTTATCTGCAGGGGAAACCCAGTGAATTCAGGAGCCCGAGGTCAGGAAGAGCTGACCCGGTTCCGCCCCTCCTGCTTGGAGCGATAGAGGGCTTTGTCAGCCCGCTTGAAAGCCTCGTCCAGGGAAGCATCATCCGCCCTGACAACGGTCAGTCCAAGGCTGATGGTTATGCCGATGGACTCTCCCGACTCATTTTCTTCTGAAACGGGCAATCTCATCTTCATGACCTTTTCGCGGAGCCTCTGGGCCACAATAGCAGCGGTATCCAGCTCCGTTTCGGGCAGAAGGATGATAAACTCCTCCCCTCCCCAGCGTCCCAGCAGATCGCTTTCCCTGAGACACTGGGTACAGCTTTCTGTCAAAGCCTTGAGGACACGGTCGCCCGTATGATGCCCGTAGTTATCATTAATCCCCTTGAAATGATCCACATCCAGAAGCAGAAGAGCCAGAGAACTTCCCTTCCGATGGCTTCTGGCCTGCTCCTTTTCCGCAAGCTCCGTGAAATGTCTGCGATTCAATACTCCCGTCAGGGAATCGGTACCGGCCTGGATCTCCAGTTTCTTTTCGAGAATTTTCTGTTCCGTCATATCCCGAAGAACAACGATCCGCCCCATAGATAATCCGCGGCGGTCGCTGATCTTTGAATTGGAGAGGCTATAGAACCTGATTTCCCCTTTGCTGACAATGCTGACCATATGGGTTCCGCTCTCTTTGAGATGTCCCGTCAGGATGGGATCATCGGAGAAAAGCTCTTCCACATACTGCCCGATGGCTTCTTCTTCACTGAATCCGAACAGCGTTACAGCGGCGGGATTGATGTCCACAACCCTTTCATCCGTATCCAGCACAAGAGCGCCGTCTGACATGAGCGAGAAGACCTCCCGCCGGGCAATGGGCTGAAGATCGAACATCCTTTTTCTGAATACAGCCCAGGCCAGAAAGAGAGCTGTTCCCGTATAGGCCATAGGTGTTATATCAAAATGAGAGAAGGGATAAAGATCAAAGAGGTAGAGGAGATTGGCTGAGATTGGAATCAGGACTCCCGCCAATACGGCCAGATACTGTTTCCTGTAATGCTCACTGGATTCCATATAGGATCTGACAAGCAGAACCAGAGACCAGATCACAAGGGTATAAGCATAGAGAGTCCATATGAAAAATACCGGCCCGTATTTGATGTCATATACGGGTATTCCCTCTCTCATAGCAATCTCAAAGGAGCGGTAGAAAAGCTCGTGCCGTTCATTGGTCCATATGAGAATCAGAAGAAGGACCGGAGGAATAAGCAGGGGCCAGAGACGTCTGACGGGCATCTTAATGCCTCGCCCTGTAAAATAGATTACAAAAAAAAGGAAGGCGAATATGACCGATATGATAAATAGATACTGTATCCGGCTTATAACAAGAAGCCACGGCCTGTCCAGACCTAGCCAGAGAAAGCTCTCGCTCAGACTCCAGCCGATTATGCAGAATATCATCACCAGCCCCGAGACCGCTCCCTGTTTGTTCCGCATACGATAAACCGTAAAAAAAAGGATGAGATTGATTATGACCGAAATAATATTGGGGAGCCAGAAGGCCAGATGCATTTTTATTCCTTGGAAGGGATTCGTATAAAAGATATACTATTATAGTTGCGCTATGACACACAAGAGTCGTGTCGCTTTACAGGAATAATGAGGATAACAGAGTACCGTATGAAAGTTGAATTTATTCCCTTTATCACATTCGCCCTGATCACCATCTTCACTCCCGGCCCCAATACCATAAGCAGCGCCGCCATGGGGATCAGTCACGGTTTTGAGAAAAGCCGGAACTACCGTCTGGGAATAGCCTCCGGTTTCTTTATGATCATGCTGGGCTGCGCCCTTCTCTCGGGGGCCCTTTTCAGCAGCTTTCCCGACGTACAGAGATACCTGTCCTATGCGGGAGGGCTCTATATCCTCTTTCTGGCCTGGCATATTATCAAAGCCGAGTATGGTTTCGATGAAAAAGATCAAAAGCTTATGGGATACAGAAACGGCCTTTTGCTGCAGCTTCTCAATCCCAAGGTCATCGTATTCGGATTGACCGTTTACAGCGTCTATCTCTCCTCTCTGAGGGAGAGCCCCGTCCTGCTTCCCCTGTCGGCCCTGGCTCTGGCACTGACCAGTCTTGCGGCCATATCGTCCTGGGCAGCTTTTGGTTCTGCGATTCGGAAAGTCATGAAAAGCGAAGGTCTGCGCAGGGGCCTGAATTTAATTCTGGCCCTGCTTCTGGTCTATTCGGCCTACCAGATCTCCGGGATCGGCTAGCATTTTCCGTTCTCCCCCTCCCTTCCATTTGCGTCATTAAGTCATTTAGGTCATAATTATTGTAGTCTATTTCATTCAATCGGAGTAAAACATGAAGACAACCATTAAATTTAATGTTCTGGTATTCACAGTCCTGCTGTCCCTGCTGTCATCGCTCTTTGTATTCCTCGGTTATACTCAGGCTCTCAGCTCCGTCATGTTTCTTGTTGGCGGTATTATTCTGGTTTTGATTATTCTTGGCTCCGGTCTGATTCTCAACCTTCGGATAACAGCTCTTATGAAGAAAAATATCAGCGCCCTTGAAGATCTGGCGACACATCAGGGAGGTCTCTCTGCCCGGTTGGAAAGCGAAGGCTCCGATGAGATCTCGCAGATGAACCACTGGTTCAACAGCTTTGTTGACCGGCTGAGTGACAGCTTCAGACAGGTAAGCGAACTGGTATTTAAGAACAACAAACTCAGCGAACAGCTTTCCCAGTCATCCAAAGACAGTGCCCAGGCGGTTTCCAGCATATCCCGGAGCATACTCAATCTCAAGGATGGTACCATGCAGCTTGACCAGTCCATCTACCACGCCTCCGCTTCCATTGAGGAGATAATGCAGTCCATAGAGAGCCTGAACAGACAGGTTGAGCATCAGTTCAGCGCCATTGAACAATCAAGCTCTTCCACAGAACAGATCATGGCTTCAGTTAGAAATGTCGCCGGCATAGCCGAGTCCCGTCTGGCCACCATGGAGGAACTTGTCAAACTTATCAGAAACGGCGGCGAAAAGGTTGAGATGACCAATCACATCATAGGCGCCATACAGAAGAACGCGGATGAAATGATGAATATGGTCGATATCATCAACAACATATCAAGCCAGACCAATCTTCTGGCCATGAACGCCTCCATTGAAGCGGCCCATGCGGGTGAAGCGGGAAAGGGATTTGCCGTCGTAGCCGATGAGATCCGAAAGCTGGCTGAAGACACAAGCGCCAACGCCGGCATGATTGCCGACTCCCTGAACGCCACAACGGAAAAGATCAATCAGGCTACAAGTGCCGGTACGGATTCGGAGAAGGCCCTGGAGGTGATCAATGACGAGGTTAACGCCTTTTCGGGAGCTCTGAAGGAAGTGTCCCTCTCGATGAACGAGCTCTCGGAAGCCAGTTCGGAAATACTGGAGTCCGTATCAACCCTGATGTCCACATCTGAGGTGGTCAAGAAAGCATCAACCGAGATGAAAACGGGAAGCAGCGAAACTCTTAAATCCATACTTCAGATCAAAGAGGTCTCGGCCAGTGCCGTTGAGAATATCAGTACTGTTGCTGATCTGACCAGTGATCTAGAAAATGTGTCCCTTCAGGTATCAGCCTTCGGGAACCAGAATAAGTACAACAACTCCCTGCTCACGGGAGAGATTGAAAAGTTTCATATTGAAAAAAGCGACCATAAATACGATGTCACCATGGGCATAGACTGGTCCGATCTTCTGTCCGTAGGCATAGATGCCATGGACGAAGAACACAAGGAGCTTTTCAGACGTATCAACGATCTTCTGAAAGGTCTTCTCGGCCAGGGAGAAGAGTACGACCTTGCCGCTCTTGTGGCCAGGATCAACGAATATGTGGAATATCATTTCAGGGACGAGGAAAAGCTTCAGGCCAGATACGGCTATCCTGAGCTGGAAGAACACAAAAAGCTTCATGCCATCTACGAGAATGAGTTTGCCGCCATAGAAGAGAAGCTGAGGGCCGGAGAGTTCGACGCCAATCTGCTGATCCGTATACAGGACAAGATCGTGAACTGGCTTCTCGACCATATCGCCCGGGTGGATAAGAAATACGGTAAATACATCAACGGCATTGAGTCGAAAAAATAATACTGAACCGATTGCCTCCCCATGGGGAGGCATTTTTCTATCTTCTGAGCTTTGACAGCAGAACGGAAATCATAAAGAAAAGAGTCAGCACCAGAACGATAGTCGCTCCCGAAGCCAGGTCCAGATAGTAGGACAGATAGAAACCGCACAAAATCGCCAGGACGGCCATAGAAGCAGAAAGGATAATGATCCGGGAGAGCTTTTTCGCCAGAAGTGAGGCGGAAGCCGCGGGGGTGACCAGCATGGCCAGTACCAGAACGACCCCTACGGTCTGACTGGCCAGAACCGTTGTGGCCGCCACCAGTATAAGAAGAGCAAAGTGGATCATCTGGGGAGACAGCCCGATGGCCTGGGCGTGGGTCGGATCGAAGCTGGTCACAAGAAGCTCCTTATAGAAGAACAGGACTCCCAGAATAACAATCACTCCCACGACGGCGATCAGCACAAGATCCGTTTCCGTAACTCCCAGGATATTCCCGAAGAGGATGTGATTCAGATCCTTGAAACTGGCCACCTTGGACATCAGCAGAATTCCCAGAGCCAGAGCTCCCGTGAATATGACGCCAATAGCCGTATCCTCCTTGAATCCCTTCTGCCGTGTAAGGGCGCCTATACCCAGAACAGAGAGTATGGCCGCTCCCAGGGCTCCCACAAGAACATGGATACCCAGGATAATGGAAACCACAATTCCCGGAAGAACCGCATGAGCCAGGGCGTCTCCGATAAAGGCCATCCCCCGCCATACGATGAATCCGCTTAATACGCCGCAGCTCAGGGCAACGATCAGCCCCGCTATCAATCCCCGTTGCAGAAAACCGTACTGCAGGGGTTCCATCAGCCATTCAACCATGGTGTCAGCTCCATATCTTTGTGAAATTCAAATCCGTAGGCCCGGGCGATATTCTCCGGGGTCAGCACATCCTGGATCGTTCCGTCGGCAATGATGCTCTTGTCCAGAAACAGGGCTCTGCTGAAATGGACAGACAGGATTCCCAGATCATGAGTGCTCACCAGAACGCTTTTGCCCTCCTTGCACAGAGCTTCCATGGTATGGAAGATCAGCTCCTGTGTGGCAATATCCACATGATTGAGGGGTTCATCCAGCAGTAGCAGATCCGCATCATGGGCCAGAGTCCTGGCCAGCATGACCCGCTGCTGCTGTCCACCCGAAAGCTCACCGATCTGCCTTTCGGCAATATCACAGATCTCCATCCTCTCCATGGCCTGTTCCACCGCATCACGGTCATCGCTCCCGGGCTTCTTGAACCAGCCCAGATGCACATAGCGTCCCATGGTGACCACCTGCCTTACCGTTACGGGAAAATGCCAGTCCACTGAGCTCTTCTGGGGAACCATGGAAACCCTGTGCCGGCAGGACTGAGAGAGATGCCCGAAAACCTTTATGTTTCCCTCGGTCAGAGTTTCCAGCCCCAGAACCAGGTTCATAAGGGTCGACTTCCCGGCTCCATTGGGTCCGACAAAGGCCACTTTCTCTCCGGGACCTATACTGAAGTTCACATCTTTGAGAACCTGTCTGCTGTTTCCCGGATAGAAGAAATTGACGCCTTCCACCACAAGGGCCTGGGAGCCCCCCACAGGAGGATGATCACAGTCTTTTCCGTAACAGCGAATTTTAGCCTTATTATCTTTCAACGAAACCGTCCTTATCTAGAGTTGCAGACCATACAGGATCTGTTTCAAGTTATACTCCATAAAGGAGATATAACTGTCCCCTTCCTCTCCCTTCTTTCTCAATGAACCTGTGAGAAACTCAACGACCTTTGCGTCTCCTCCCGACTCCCGCTCCAGACTGCGTGCCAGTTTGAGAATCGCCT
Organism: Oceanispirochaeta sp.; assembly: GCA_963556075.3. Lineage (GTDB taxonomy): Bacteria > Spirochaetota > Spirochaetia > DSM-2461 > DSM-2461 > Oceanispirochaeta. The sequence continues at coordinate 4,534,886 of CAUVYB020000002.1, forward strand.
CGCCGCTGGAGTCCCCCACAAAAAGGGCCCTCACACCGGATTCCCTAAGCTGATTCAGAAGCTCTGCCATATCTCTGGCCGACGGTTCGGAGTTTGTGGAAAAACCGGGAATGATGGTACCCACCACGGTCACTCCGTAATCCCGGGCAAAATAGCCGAAGGCATTATGTCCGGTCACAATCACCCGTTTCTCTTCCGGTATGACGGCCAGAGAGTCGCGGATTTTCCGGTCAAGAACCTCCAGCTCTTTCTTGTATTCATCAGCTCTCTGCTCATAGTAGGAGGCATTTGCGGGATCCTCTTCGCCCAGGGCATGAGCAACCCGGTCGGCCCAGTCCATAACGTTCAGGGGGCTCATCCAGGTATGAGGATCGGCGCCGTCGTGGTGATGATCCGCTTCATGCTCATCGTGATGATCCCCTTCATCCTCATGGTGCTCACCTTCGTGCTCATCGTGATGATCCCCTTCATCCCCATGGAGCCCGCCTTCAACGGAAACCTCAACCAGATGATCAACATCCAGGGTCTTGATGGTGCGCATTAGACTCTCTTCCAGATCAAAACCGTTCACAAAAACTATATCGGCCCTTTCAATCGCAGCCATATCCCGGGGGGCCGGCTCAAAGGCATGAGGATTCTGTCCGTAATCAATAAGGAGTTTCACATCCGCCCTGTCACCGGCAATACGCTTTACCACATCATGAATGATATTAGTGGTGGTCATCAGCTCCAGCTGTTCAGACCTTTCACTTATGGCTCTGTCCTCGCTCTGTCCGCCTGCGAACAGGGGATTGAGAGATATTATGAGCAGGAGTGCTCCTATCAGTTGTTTCATACGTTCTCCTTTCCGGGTTTGCACTCCCGGCATACACCCTTCAGCGTCAGAAAGTGCTCCTGAACACTGAATCCGTAATCCTCTTCCAGAGATTTCAGCTGCCCCTTCAGGGGACAGCCGTCCATAGGGATAAAGCGATGACAGCTGGTACAGTGGAAGAAGTGCCCGTGAGTCCTCTCACGGCTGTAGTAATAACGCTCCACCCCCGTACTCTTGCAGTCCAGAACAAAGGACGAGATCATTTCGTTTTCCTCCAGATACTTGAGGCTGCGGTAAACCGTCGCCTTATCCAGATCACCCTCCACCATCTCAAAGATCTGGCGGGCATTCAGAGGGACTTTGCTGGTCTTAAATATGTCCAGAATGATCTGTCTCTTCCTTGTCACAATTCAAAAGATAGTTGCAACTAAGTTACAAGTCAATTAAAAAATGCAATTCATTTGCAAATTGATTCTATAGCTACCCACGATCCCATCCTTTATGCTACCGTAATAGGGTGAGAGATCTTAACTTTGAGGGCAGAGTTTTTATTTTAGGCAATCAGGCAGCGGATCTGGACAGCAGTGTTTCCGCCTTTTCCCTGGCCGCTCTTCTTGAGGCCTTGAATCCCGGCTTGACGACACTTCCCCTGATACAGGGAGAGATCGATGATCTGCGTCTTAAACCCGAGATTCCCGCCCTTTTCAACAGAGCCCGCATTGAGATTAAAAACAGAAATTTCCTGAATGGAGAGAGTCCTCTTCCTTCAGATCCTCAGATTATACTGGTGGATCATAACAAGCCGGATATTCCCGGTCTGGAACACTCTGTAAAGGCGGTGATCGACCATCACAGGGATGAGGGGTTTTTCAAAGACCTTCCCTTGAGAATCATACGGAAAACCGGCTCCTGCGCTACTCTTGTTGCAGAACTCTGGGAGCAGTCCGGTCTTGAAATCCCCCGGGTTCAGAGACTTATACTTCTGGCTGCCGTTGCCGTCGATACGGGCTGTCTGAATCCGGAATGGGGAAAAACCACTCAGGAAGATAAAGAGATCTACCAATTCCTTTCTTACCGCCTCGGGAATGATGACCTGAGCTTTATCCGTTCTTTATCGGATATCAAGCAGGATCTCTCCCATCTAAACCAGCGGGATCAGCTGCGAAGGGATTTCAAGGACTTTTCTCCCGGTCAGTTCAGGGCCGGTATCTCTTCAGTTCCCATGACCGTCAATGAGTTCTTCTCTCCGGATTTTTTCAATCCCGCGGAATGCGGGGAGTTTATGGAGAGGAACTGTCCCGATCTTCTGATCGTGATGCACAGTGCTGCAGAGCCCTTTCAGCGTCAATTGTCATTCTACGCCTCCCGGAAGGGACTGAAAGGACAGTCATCCCCTGCCGCCCTTATGATGAAGACCCTGGAGAGCCTGGGAGGGTTCACAGCCCGCCCCTCGCCCGCTGCGGGATGGCAGAGTTTCAATCAGCAAGATCCGAAACGATCCAGAAAGGTTCTGGCCCCCCTTCTGAAGGACAGATTTGAACAGTTAATGAGCGGCAATTCTGCCGGCACAAAGACAAATAAAAGAGGTAAACCATGAATCCCGATATAGAGAAAATCAGAGATGCCGCTGCGGTTCTGAAGGGGATTACCCTCCCCACCCACCTGATCCACAGCCCCGTATTCAGCAAGGAGTCGGGCAACCAGGTTTATCTGAAGCCGGAAAACCTGCAGCTCACCGGCGCCTTTAAGCTCAGAGGTGCCTACTACAAGATCTCCCGTCTCAGCGAGGAGAAGAAGAAGCAGGGGCTCATCGCCTCCTCCGCCGGAAATCATGCCCAGGGGGTGGCCCTGGCGGCCCAGATGCAGGGAGTGAAAGCCACCATCGTGATGCCCAGGACGACTCCCCTGATCAAGGTGGAGGCGACGAGGAACTACGGAGCCCGGGTCATACTGGCCGGCGATTTCTACGACGATGCCTATGAAGAGGCCCGCCGCCTGGAAAAAGAGGAGGGACTGGTTTTTATCCACCCCTTTGACGACCCCGATGTTATGGCGGGTCAGGGAACCATAGGACTGGAAGTCATGGAAGAGCTGGCGGATGTCCACACCATCCTGGTCCCTGTGGGCGGCGGAGGACTTATCTCCGGCATAGCTGTCGCAGTCAAGGCGATCAATCCGCAGGTCCGCATTATCGGCGTAGAACCCGACGGCGCCAGAACCATGACCGACTCTCTTTTCAGAAACAAAATCCTCACCCTCGACCGGGTGGACACCATCGCCGATGGTGTCGCTGTAAAAACACCGGGAACAAAAACCTTTTCACTGATCAAGGAACTGGTGGATGAGATCATCACCGTTTCGGACGCAGAGCTTATGGAATCTTTTCTGCTCCTTCTCGAACGTCACAAACTTATTGCAGAAAACTCCGGAGTCCTCTCCCTGGCCGCACTGCGACAGCTCAAAATCCGTGATAAAAAGGTGGTATCGGTGATCAGCGGAGGCAACATTGATGTGGTGACCATCTCCTCCATGATAGACAGAGGTCTGGTCAAGAGGGGGCGTATATTCTGCTTCAGCGCCGAGATGCCAGACGAGCCGGGACAGCTTTTGAAGATCTCCTCCATACTGGCCCAGGAGAATGCCAACATCATCAAGCTGGACCACAATCAGTTCAAGACTCTGGACCGCTTCAAGCAGGTGCAGCTGGAAGTCACGGTGGAAACCAACGGCCATGAGCATGTGAAGAGCATTATCAGGGCCCTGGAAGCCGGGGGCTATACGGTGGAGCGGGTGTATTAGAATAGAAAATGAACGTTACCTAAAAAAAGAGATAGACCATTTTGCAATTACTGTATTCCTGTCCAATCGCCTTACTCTCATATAAAGAGGACATAACTCTTTTGAAAACTGACTTTTATGCTAAAATAAGTCCCCCAGAGCATGAAGCATAAAAGTCACATAAAAATATCACTTTCTATATGACTCAAAGTTAAACTCGGATCTTGTTAATCCCAGCTCTCGTAGGGATGATAAGCGGGCAGTAAATCTGACAGGATCGAAAAAGAAATATGCGGCAAATCTTCTTCTATATGCTCACTCCAGCTGGAGATGTCATTGTTAAATTTTGTTGCGCTCAAAAAAGTACAGGCCATGGAGGTTACCTGTGAGACATTCCAGTCACCGATGTACTGATTGAATTCGGATGCCCCACGAAACATATTGTTCATGTCCGTTACATTATCAACTGTCCAGCGTCCAATGCTCTGATTGAACTTCAGAGCCCCCCAGAACATGGAACTCATAGTCGTAACACTCGATACATCCCAGTCTCCAATATCCTGATTAAATACAGAAGCATTCATAAACATCAATGACATATTTTCGACTTTTCCGACATCCCAGCAGCCTATGTTCTGATCAAACTTCTCAGCCCCGCAAAACATATTTTTCATGCTTGTTACATTATCAACCTTCCATGTACTGATATCTTTATTGAAAGCAGAAGCATTATGGAACATATATTCCATGGTGGTAACCTTACTGACATTCCAGTTCCCTATATCCTGATTGAACGCATGTGCTTCCCAGAACAGACCATGCATATCAGTCACATCACTCACGTTCCAGCCGCCGATATCCTGATTAAAGGAATTGGCGCAATAAAACATCATTGCTAGATTAGTTGCATTGGCGACATCCCAGCCGCCGATATTCTGATTAAAATTTTCTGCAAGGGAAAACATACAAAGCATGTCCGTTACCTTGCCAACATTCCAAGCGCTGATATCTCCATTGAAGCTGGTAGCCTGGGAGAACATGGATCTCATGCTGGTGACCCGGCCAACCTTCCAGCCTCCAATGTCCTGGTTGAAACTTCCGGCGCCGTAAAACATACCCTCCATGGTTTTGACATTGGAGACATTCCAGCTACCAATGTTCTGATCAAAATCCCCGGCAAAGCAAAACATATAGGACATATCGGTTATTCCAGACATATCCCAGCTGCTTATATCATGATTAAAGGGAGAAGACGAAGTACCCATGACTCCATCTATCAAATTGCCAACCCCGAACATGTAACTCATATCCGTCATTTTTGAAAGATCCGGGGCGTCATCGGCAGAGAAAGAAACAAGCTCTTCACAGCCCTGAAACTTATCCCCGTTCAACAGGGCAAGATTTCCCCACTGCACAACATCGACGAGAGAACTGCCTGAAAAATCGATGCCCTCGCAGACACCGGTTATAGTCACCGTATATACTCCGTCGGATGCGTAGTTATGTATAATCGTATTGCTTTCAATGATCGTTTCCGAAAAACTGTCGCCCCAGTCTATTGTGAAGTTATGTGTTCCCTCTGAGTTCAGATTTAAGGATAGACTTCCTCCTGAAATATTCCACTTTGAGATAAAGTTGACCGATTGGCAGAGCCAGTCTGCGTAGAGTTCAATATCCCCGGAAGGAACGCCGATAGAATCGCCTGATTTGTAAACGGTAGAGGATTCATCAGCCTCCAGCCTCCAGCCGTTGAACAGATACCCCGTTTTCTGAAGATTACCACTGTTGCCGAGTATTAGAGCCGTATCTCCTTTATCATATTCTGTTCCATCAACAGGAACATTCCCGCTGCTGCTCCCGTTGGAGTAATAGACGACACTGTAGAACGTATTATTATCATCAGCAGAAGCCAGGGGATCCACACCGGAGTTACGACATGAGAAGAGTGCGACAAGGATGAGTACGAAGAGAATCTTATACAAATTTCTCGGTATATTTCGTAAAAGGTTTTTTTTCATGAGTATTGTATCCTTCATTCATTTAAAAAAAGTTGAATCATATGACAGACCTGACTTGTAATGAAATCCAGAGTACATGGCCACTGTTCATTATTATACCAATTCTACTCAGTCTGAGACAATATCCTGAGTAAAAATATCATATTTACGATGTTAATATCTGTTCATCACAGGTGTTTTTGTAGAGAATAATAGTGCTGTCAATGTCGAAGTCAATCAAAAGATAAAAACAAATCTCATTATTATATATAAATTTAAACAATATATCCAAATAATAAGAGACTGAACGACTCTCGTTTGGTAATGCATATCTGATAAATGCATTAAGGATACACATTTCAAATATTTGATAAATACGACTATTAAAAAAATGGACTTAAAAACAGTGACAGTTTTACCCTATGATCCCCGGAGAGAGGTAGAGAAAATCGGCCGGCTCTTCGCCCAGCTTCACCTCGTAGAGGAAGGGTTCCCTCTGCTGTCCCAGGAAGAAGCTCTCTCGGGGAAGCTCTCGCTCCATCACCAGATCGTCAACAGGAAGAGCGGCCTTGCGTCCCAGATGCTGCATTATCAGGATATAGGGTGTATCCACACTGCCGTAACGGCTGCCGACCATACCCCCCGTATTGAAAAGGGGCAGCTCATTGCCTGAGATCCTGTAGTACATCAGATTATGCTCCTTCCGGACCAGGCTTTCCTGCTCCAGAGGAAAAACTCCCGCCACATTACGTTTGGGCAGGGCCAGCAGCTTGTCATTCATCTGAAAAATCATCAGGGGAAGTAGATCCTTCTGTCCCGGAAGGTAGATGGAGAAGCGGCTTCCCCTTCCGGGTCTGGATTTGAGGGACAGGGACCCGCCCAGGGCGTTCTCCACATCATGGTTCACCAGATCCAGACCGATTCCCCTCCCCGCCATACGGTCCACCTGTCGGGAAGTTGTAAATCCAGGTCTGGTCAGGATGCGCAGCAGATTCTCTTCCTTCAGTTCATCCGGGTCTATCTTCATCCTGCGGGCCACCTCATCCAGATCGATGCCTGCTCCATCGTCGCTGATATCGATTCTGAAGGAATCCCCCACGGCTCTGGCATCTATCATGATGACGCCGGATTCATCCTTACCGGCGAACTGCCTCTCCTCGGGACTCTCGATCCCGTGGCTTACGGCATTTCTGACCATCTGAATAAGGATGCGGGATACGATTTCCAGGGTTCTTATCTTCAGTCCGAAGAGGCCTCCCCTAAACTCGGTCACGATCTTCTTGCCCACCCGCTCGGCAGACTCTTCAACGAAACGCTTGAGATTGGGATACAGGGAGGAGAGGGGGATCAGGGAGACGCTGCTTAAATTCTCCTCCATCTCCTTGATCAGCCCCAAAAGAGGCTCTCTCTGTGCCAGTCCCGGCGGCAGAGGCAGAACGATCTCTTTCATCTCCATCAGAGAATCTTTCAGTCTCGAGATCGTATCGGTCTCCAGTTCCACCTTGCGGATCACGGGAGCCAGCGACTCCTTGACCATATTCTCCGAAACCCTGACATCCCCCCTGTCTTCATCGGAAAAGACGGAGTAATCCAGATTAACCAGAGATGTCTGCAGTATGCCGTCCACATTTACGGCCTGGAATACCGGTTCCTCTCCGCTGTCGGAGGTTATGATAAAATTGATGGACGAGAAGTCCTCATCCTTGTTCTCCAGAGAAGGGACGCTGCGAATGACATTGACCGCCAGTTCTAGATTATTCAAAAGCAGATAGGCGCGGACATAGGGAAGACGCTCTTCCGGGTCCAGCTGAACAGACAGCTGAAAGAGCTGTTCTTTCCTCTCCTCGGCCTCCTTCAAAAGCTGTTTTTCAAAAGGAGTGAGCTCCACCCTCGCCGGCCCGTCTTCCAGGGACTTGCTGGGGAAGAGCTTCTCTTCGTCACTCACGGCCTTCTCAGGGCCGAGCACCCTGTTGAGCAGCATATCCTCCAGATGAGGAAGGCCCTGATAGAGACGGTCGCTCATAAGAGCAAATTGACCGGACCCCTTTGCGGCTTTCATGTCCGCAAACAGGGATTCCATGGAATGAAGATGCTGTTCCACCTCTCCCAGCTGAAAGAAAGCGGCTCCGGATTTGAGAGAGTGAAGATGCCGGAATATATCATCCATAACCTCATCAACGGGCGGCTCTTTCCTGCAAAGTTCAAGCTGCTGTTTCAGCTGCTCGATAATGGATGCGGCTTCGGTGATATACTCCCTCAGATGCTTCTGAATATCCGTCAACTACGGCCTCCGGTACTCAGGTTTACAATGAGATCCACCTCGGAAATGGATGCTCCCAGTTTCTGCGAGATGATTTCAGCCGAAAAGCCCTGCCCGTAGAGCTCCATAACCTGATCCTTCAGAAGCGGCGCCTGCCTGGTCTCCTCCTGTTCACGGGATGCCGCCGGAGCGGAGAGCGTGCCGCCTTCCGGGTCTCGGGGACTCAGCTCTACCGTGGTTTCTCCCTCAGAAGCTTCGGCACTCTGGATGGGCGCCTGTTTCTTCAAATGTGTATAGAGCTGACGGGATATATCATTTTTATCCGACTCGTTTCTCAGAACCTTCAGTTTCCGGTCGGCCTCCTGCAGCAGATCCTGCAGTGCCTTGACCCGATTCTCAAGAAGAGCCACATTCCGTTCGGCGGTCTGATTCATCTCAAGAACCAGCTGATCAATTTCATCCCTGATTTTACGGATCCACTCCTCTCCGGAGACTACCCTATCCACTCTTATTTTCAGATAGAAGAAACCTCCGGCCATAAGAAGAAGCAGAATCCCTGCAAAGACGGCTGTCATAGTACTCCTCTAGCCTGATATATCAATATGCAACCCCATTTCGGGATCCTTCAGGATCTCTTTTCTGGAATCATCTTTCTTTTTTTCCCTGGGAGAAGCCTGTTTCTTCTCCTCCTCTTCCTGCGGGGCGCCTTCGTCGTCAACCTTGCCGCTCTCTTTGTCTTCAGAAGTCTTATTGACAGAACTGTTCTGCAGCAGCTCCCTCTCCACAAGCTTCCGTGCTTCTTCATCCTGCTGAAGAGCTGCGGCATGCTGAGACTGGGACTGTTCCTTGCTCATCTCATTGAGCCTGACGAACATAGTCTGTAAATCAAGAGGTTTTATGGACATTAATCCCTCCTCTGAAGATCCTCCTCGGCGACATCTTCATACTTGGCCGTAGTTATAAACCCGTCTTCCAGGATAAAGGTTACAGGGTAGTCGAAAGGATTGGTTACCTCGTACTCTTCATCCTTGATATAGACTTTTACGCCTGAATTGACATTTTTGGATGCTGAGATCTTACCCTGCAGCTGGAGTACCGAAAGATACTCCTGCTTATGTTCAATGGTGTCCTTCAGCTGCTCCATCTCGTCAATCAGATCGTTATGACGTTGCCGCAGTTCCATAAAGAGGGCCTCTTTCTCGGCAGAAAGCTTCTTCCGGGCCCGTTTCTGTTTCATAAGACCCTGAAGGTTCCTGTCTGTTTCATTCTGCTCACGGTCAAGATTTTCCTGACGCTTAAGCAGTTCCTCAAGCTCAATCTTGGCTTTGGGATCGTATCCCACCTTTAAAATGGTTTCCGCTCCCCCTCTGGATCCCAGGGTAGCGGCGTTAATCTCTTCGGAAGCACTGAGCTCACCCCCGACGATCCGGGCTCTCTTTCCCTTGCAGAGGATTCTGCCGGCGGCCTCAACATGGGCGTTAACCACACCGTCGGAAACAATAACGTTCTCGCCTGTTTCTACCCTGGCGTTGTTGATAAAGCTGGACCATACGGATTTACCGGCGATGATCTTGCCGAATTCCCCCTCTCCGCCGTTGATACCTCTTTTTACGACGATATCTCCGCCCGCCTGGATATTAGACTTCCCCACAAAGCCGTTCACTTCAATATTCCCCTGTGCGGAAACCGTATAGCCATCCTCCACGTTCCCCTTGATAATGACCGTACCCAAACCGTTTACATTACCCGTTGAAGCGTTTACATCACCGGGAATAACCAGAACAGTTTCAACGGTAATCTTACCCTTAAGAAGCAGGACCTGACCGCTGGCAGTGGCAATTACGGTTTTTCCGTTATCCGTAATAGAGACGTTCTTACCCAGACCTATCTGCAGATCGCTTCCATCGCGAGCCGGAATGTACTTACCATAAACCGTTCTGCCGTCTTTTCCCGCCTCAGGTGGATTTTTTCTGGCCAGAGGCTGCCCTTTGACCACATTCTGAATCAGATTCAGTTCCTTGAAATCTACGGTCCCATCGCTTTTCTGCTTCAATTTGACCTGAGAGGGATCCTCTTCGAACAGATAGCTGATGGAGGCATTTCTGCCATTAACCGGAGCCTCACCCTGAGCGATCAGATAAGGAGAGTTGTAAACCGGATGGTCTTCGAAGCTGGTCAGGGCATCCTCGATCACGCCGAACACCACATTGTTGTTACGCAAAAAGGAAGTGATATCAGAGGATGTCAGATCCGCTCCGCCGGGGCCGGGCTCCTGAACCTCAATAAAAGCCTGCATATCATCGTCCGAAACATCTACTGTGGGTCGGGCATCGTTGACGGGATTGTAGATAAAATCTCCCACCTTCACATAGACGCCGTCACCGCCCTGCAAGGTGGCATCCAGGCGCTCGTTATTGATGTCGCTAACGGCACGGAACTGGAGTTCTCTGAGAATGTCATCCCGATTGACGGGGACGCCTCCCTCATCGGGAGCGCTCACCTTCAGATAGGCACCGTCGCTGGCCAGACGCACGGAAAAATCACCGTCCTTGATGATTTCTTCTTCTTCGAACTCCTCTTCGGCGAAGTCTTCAAGGACGACTTCTCCTCCCGCAGTTCTGGCGATTCTCCGTTCCGCCTCATAGGCTGTAAGGGTAAAGGCTTTTTTTCCTATTCCGAGAAAGCCGCGCTTTCCCTTTTCCTTCAGCTCATACTCCAGCCGCCGGACGGGTACGCCGAGCTCAATGGCGGCCTGGCCCAGAGCTTCCTCTATGGTAGCGCCGGATACCTCCACAGAACGGCGCTCTCTGTCCTTTTCGGATAGAGTGCGCATAACATCCTGGAATTGATCCTGGCTGATCATAATCTACATGATTCCTTTCTTGACATTCGTCAGCTTCGACCGCAGCCTCATAATGGCCTTGGTGTGAAGCTGTGAGATTCTGGATTCAGTTACCTCCAGAACTTTTCCGATCTCCTTGAGTGTCAGGTCCTCATAGTAGTAAAGGACAAGCACCTTTTTCTCTTTATCGGGGAGTTCGTTGATCGCCTGGACAATAACACGCCGAATTTCATCCTTTTCGGCAATAGATTCGGGTTGGAGGCTGGAAGGAGACTCAATGCTGTCCTGGATGGACACCTTGTCACTGTCATCTCCGGTAAACCAGACATCGTTAAGGGAGAGTATGCTCGTTCCTCTCACCTTGAGGATCATCTGGTTGTACTGTTCCAGACTCATATTCATGGCCTTGGCGATTTCGCTGTCGCTGGCGGAACGTCCCAGATCGGCTTCCAGGGTCTGAACGGTGTCCTCGATCTCCCTGGTCTTCTGACGAACCGAACGGGGAACCCAGTCAATGGATCTCAGTTCATCAAAGATCGCCCCCCGGATACGGGTGACCGCATAGGTCTTGAACTTGACATGTTTTTCGGGATCGTACTTCTCAACGGCATCGAAAAGACCGAACACTCCGAATCCCACAAGATCGTCAAAATCCACATTCTGAGGCATACCGACAGAGATCTTACCGGCAACGTATTTGACAAGCGGGGCATACTGCTTGATAAGGATATCCCGTATTTCCTGCTTGTGGCTTTTCCGGTACTCCTTCCACAGTTCCTCTTCTGTTCCGTATTCCATTACCTGTTCAGACATTCCCCATTACTTCCTATTTCTGCTGATCTCGGGCTACAACTGTTTTAATGGCTTTAGCAATATCTTCGGGATCACCATAATCTCCCGAAGCCGGCGCTGCAGCCGCTGTCGACGGAGCAGATGGCGTTACGCTGTTTTCCGTATTATCCACCATTTCCGTTTCACTGCCGCCGGAAACTCCTCCCGCACTGATCTCCAGAGAGTCCAGATCGGGCAGAATATCCAGATGACCGGGCACGGAGGCCCTGTCCGGATCAGATTCGTTCAGTTTATTATTATGCACAGTTTCACTGTTTTCCGCAATTTTATTCTCGGAAGAGAGTGCGGCCTCTCCTTCCCCCGACTCGACCGCTCTGTTTCCCGAAAGCTCTGCGGCAGGAGCTCCGGTATGAGACGGCATCTCATCGGGCATAACGATATTGATGCGGCTTCCGCCGGCAGACGACTCTTTCGCATCCACGTCACTGGAACTTAGATCCGTCAGCTCGGGGAGAAAGGTTTTAATCAGCCATTGGGTAAGGAATACAAATCCCGCCGCCAGAACCGCCGAGGATATACCCCGGATCAGAATCTGCGCCGTTCCCACTCCGCTGACAAATCCAGTCACAAGCGAGAGCAGAGCTGCTCCTCCGGCCACGGAGAGAGGGATTATTACTGAGCTGGTCATTTTCAATTTCTGTTTCCCTCCCTGTCATTAAATTCTAATACGAATCGCCCGATCGGGTCAAATTACTCCATCCGGCGCATCAGTCTCCTGATAAACTGACCCACACCGCGTCCCTCCCGGTACTCAACATTCTCAAGACGGTTCACAATATGCTGGATACAGGTTGAGGCCTGCCCGCGGGGATCGGAAATCATAAAGGGCAGCTGTTTCCGAACCGAGGCGGGTACGGTGGGGTCGTCAAAGACAAAGCCCAGATAGTCTATCTTCAGATTCAGAAACTGAGCGGCTATATTGATCACCTTCTGAGACACCTTCTTGGCCTCCGTGATATTGGAGGCCCTGTTAACGATAAGCTTCATCCCCATATCCAGATTGTCAATCTCGGTTGAAATAATCTTGATAATGCCGTAGGCATCGGTTATGGCCGTAGGTTCCGGTGTGGTGACGATCAGAACATCATCGGCGGCTTCTACAAAGGCCAGAACATTCTGAGACACCCCGGCACTGGTATCGATAATGATAATATCAGCGGAAGAGAGTTCGGAAAGCTCCTTGATAAAGTTGTTTCTCTCGTCGTCGGTAAGATTGGCGACTCTGGAGAACCCGCTGGCACCGGCAACAATCTGGATTCCGTAATTGGTATCCAGAATAACCTCGCGCATTGTTTTCTGTTTTCTGATCACATGATAAAGATTGAATTTAGGGATGACGCCCAAAACGACGTTTACATTGGCCAGTCCCAGATCCGCATCCAAAACGATGACTTTTTTCCCCATACGGGCATAGGCAAGGGCCAGGTTTATGGAGACATTGGTCTTGCCCACTCCTCCCTTGCCGCTGGCGACGGTGATAATCCTGGTGCCGGAAGCCTTCTTCTCCTCAACACTCTCGCTGCCGTCGTTTTTTTTCTTCATCATCTCCCGGAGGAGTTCAGCCTGATCCTGCATCAGCTCATCCTTCTGTATTTTTTCTCAAGTTTTCCGATTATCTGTTCCACGTCGCAGTTAAAGCCCTTGAGAGACTGGAGGAGCTTTGCCCTTGTGTGACGGGAAATATCCTGAGGAACACCCTGGCCGTCTGTAATATAGGACAGCGGTTTTTTTCTGGCGGACAGAATACTGATAAGGTTCCCCACTCTGGTGGTTTCATCAAGCTTGGTCAGAATAACCGATTTATAGTGGAAAGCCTCGAACTGGTCGAGGATCTCCGTAATATCCTTGTCTTTTGTCGTGGAGGAGATGGCCAGATGAATCTCCGCCGATTCCCCGCAGGCTTCGACGATGGAGCGCATCTCCGCCAGCTTCATAAAATCCCGGGGACTCTTTCCTATGGTGTCCACGAAGATAAGATCCGCATCCCTGTTGATATCGATCTTCTCCTTCAGATCATCAAAGGATTCAGCCGTGAATACGGGGATCCCCATGATGTCACCATAGGTTTCGATCTGAGTCCTGGCTCCGATTCTGTAGTTATCGATGGTGATCATACAGACGGACAGAGCGTTTTCACCCGAGGTAATGCCGTTGATGGCGGCAAGTTTGGCAATGGTCGTGGTCTTTCCCACACCCGTAGGCCCTACCAGCACAAAAACACGGGGGGGGTGGCCGGGCTGATCGACCCATTCAGAAAGGGAACTGCCGATCCATTCCACCACGGCATCTTCAAGCAGACCATACTGGCCCAGATCCTCCAGGGAGAATTCCCGCCTGAGCCGATCCAGCATCTCTTCAATATAAACATCGGAGAAGTCATTCTCCTCCAGCAATGTCTTCATCTGCTGCAGTGACGGGTGAAGGGATTCCGCATCCCGAGGGCCTGCGGCCACATGCTCTTTGAGCTCCTTCACCTCTTTCAGGACTTCGTCCAGGGTGGAGGAACCCCGGTTCTGCGTCAGATTCAGGATCTCCTGCTTGTTCTTCTCATCACTCTCTTTGCGACGGGCCACGGGATTATCCGAAATATACCCTGTATACTCCACTCCATCCTTCCTGAAAAGACCCATAAAACCGCCCAGACGAACGTTCTTATAAAAGAGGATTTTTGCTTTGTCGCCGTATTTTACACGGATGGTACTGAGAACCTCGGCATGACTGAATCCCGACTCCGTAAAATGCTGCTCCATGTTATTCCTTTTCTACCGTCCTTTACGCCTGATTTACCAGAGAGATAGCCCCAATGGATTCAATATTGATATCGCTGACCACCTCGGGTACCGAGAGAACAGCCAGATCGGGCATGGCCCGTTCGGTTGAGGATTTGACCAGAGGCCTGGCCGCTTCACTGCTCAGTATGACAGGATAATAACCGGACTCCTGCATCACCCTGACCTGATTGGCCACGGCATTGATCCAGGCTCTCTGAAACTCGGGTTCCAGAGCGGCGATCTCTCCGCTGCCGGTTTCCATGCGAGCATCGATGATCTGCTGCTCGATGGACGGATCAATGGTAAGAACTTTCAATTCCTTACCCTCTGTAGCATACTGCAAACATATCTGTCTTCCAAGGGTTTGCCGCACTTTTTCCGTCAGGAAGCCTATATCCTTCGTTACGGCTCCGTAATCGCTCATAGCCTCAAGAATCATCACCAGATTTCTTATGGAGACCTGCTCCTTCAACAGATTCTGAAGAATCTTCTGTACCTCACCGGTGGTGAAGGTTTTGGTGACCTCATCCACAACGGCGGGATAGTCGGCCCTGAGGGCATCCAGCATGGCCTGAACCTCCTGACGACCCAGTATTTCAGGAGAGTGTCGCTTGATGATCTCGGTCAGATGAGTGGCAATGATGGAAGGGGGATCCACCACCGTGTAGCCGTCTCTTTCGGCCCGGTCCCTCTGATCGCCTCCTATCCAGACAGCAGGCAGACCGAAGGCGGGATCAACGGCGGCCTCGCCCTCCAGAGCTTCCCGTTCTCCACCGGGATTGATGGCCATATAACGATCCACCCTGATCACGCCCGTACCGACTTCGGTCCCCTTGATCTTCAGACAGTACTCCGAAGGCTCAAGCCGCATATTGTCTATAATCCGGATACGGGGCACCACAAGCCCCAGGTCCAGGGCCGCCTCCTTTCGTATCCTTGTGATCCGCTCCAGAAGCTCCGCGCCCTGATCCTTGTCCACCAGGGGAATGAGTCCGTAGCCCAGCTCCAGAGAGAGAGGATCGAAGGGGACAACGGGAGAGATCTCCGTCGGCTCGGCGCTCTCTTTCTTCTGCTCCGCCTCCAGGGCCTGCTCCACCTCCTGCTGCTCCTTTTTGGTAAGGCGCCATGCAGTAAAACCGGATAAAAACCCCAAAGGGAGAAGAAGATACCAGGGGAATCCCGGCAGAACTCCCAGAAGGATAAGAAATCCCGCAGCAATACCATAGATTCTGGCCTGGGCAGTAAACTGGCTGGAAACCTCCTCGCCGAAGGTGCCGTCGGAGATAGAACGGGTCACCACAAGACCTGTGGATACCGAGATCAGCAGCGCCGGAAGCTGGGAGACAAGGCCGTCTCCGATGGTCAGAGAGGTATAGGTCGCCAGAGCGGCGCCGAAGGATTCCTGGTGAATGGAGACCCCGACAATCAGCCCCCCGATAATATTGACCAGAGTGATGACGATGCCCACCTTGACGTTTCCCGAGACGAACTTCGAGGCACCGTCCATGGCTCCGTAGAAGTCAACCGATTTCTGAAGATGATCCTTCCTCTTCCGGGATTCCTCCTCTGAGATGGCTCCCGAGTTCAGCTCGGCTTCGATAGCCATCTGCTTGCCGGGCATGGCGTCCAGAGCAAAACGGGCAGCCACTTCGGAAACACGGGTGGAACCCTTGGTGATAACCATAAACTGAACCGCGACGATGATGATAAAGATGATCAGACCGACGACGATTCCCTCCTGCCCCGTGGAACCCACAACGAAGGTGGCGAAGGCCTTGACGATCTTTCCGTCGAAAAGAGAGCCCTTGGTCAGAATAAGCCTTGTGGAGGAAACATTCAAAGCCAGAGAGAACACCGTCGATATAAGCAGCATTGTGGGAAAGACGGAGAATTCAAGGGGATCCTTGTTGTACATAACAATAAGAATGATCATAAGACTGAGAAGAAGATTAAGGACCATCAGAAAGTCCAGCAAAAAGGTGGGAAGCGGTATGATCAGCATAATGACCACCGACAGCACACCGACGGCCACTAGCATATCGCTGTTTCCCGATGAGAGAAATCTTTTCAAATTATCCTGCCAGGCCATAGTTCAACCTCTTCCTTATCCTGCTGTTTTCCCCGTAAGTTCGTAGATCTTCACAAGGATCTCCGATACAACGGTATAGTAATCTTCCGGTATCTCGTCACCGATCTCCACATTGGCGTAAAGCCCCCGGGCCAGTGGGACATTCTCCACCAGGGGGACATCATTTTCCCGGGCAACCGCCTTTATCCTCTGGGCCACCTCGTCCATACCTTTAGCACTGACCCGGGGAGCGCTCATACTCTCCTGCCGGTACTCCAGGGCTACGGCAAAGTGGGTCGGGTTTGTGATAACCACATCCGCTTCGGGTACGGCCTGCATCATCTGATTGGTCATCAACTCGCGCATTTTCTGACGTAACCGGCTCTTTATCAGGGGATCCCCTTCAGACTGCTTCATCTCTTCCTTGATCTCATGCTTTGTCATTTTCAGGGATTCCCTGTGCTGATGCCTCTGAAAAAGATAGTCAGGCAGAGAGAGAACCAGAAGCACAAGGGCCGCTTCGATCATGATCCGGAAAGCCAGACCTCCGATGAGAGAGGCCGCCTCTGCAACCGTACCGTACACAAGATTTGTAATCTGGGGAACCTTGCGGCTTACATTCCACCACGCCAGAACGACGATAACTCCGATCTTAAACAGGCTTTTGGCCATATTGAACATGCCCTCCGCAGAGAACATGACTCGCTGGGCCCATTTAACAATATCCGGAGATATCTTTTTAAAGTCGGGCTGAATAGCCTTGGTACTGAACAGGAATCCCACTTGAAAAAGATTGGCAAGCAGAGCGGAAAGAAAGGCCGTTCCCATAACGGGGAGTGTCAGTTTGGCAAAATAGCCCACAAAGGCCCTCGAGATGGTACCGGCAGTGGTGACATCCGCCTCAACGGCGATATTCAGAAAATACTCGAGCATGGACTTCATGGTTCTGACCATATAGGGGCTCAGAATGCCGATCAGGATCAGGGGAAAGAGCAGTACCAGAGACGCAGTGAGATCGGAAGACTTGGCGACCTTGCCCTCTTCACGAGCCTTGCGGATCTTCTGTTCCGTCGGCTCCTCTGTACGTCCCTCATCCTCGGCGGCGAACCACTGCAGATGGATGGCGAAATTCTCATCCTGCGTCAGTGGGGGGATTGAGAACAGAGAGGACTCCGTCTCCGGGGGAATGCCGTACAGCCTGCTGATTCCACTCACAGGGAGGCTCCCTCGAAATGGTAGAGCCTGAGCATCTCTTCAATCTGATCAAAACCGTTTTCAATAACCAGAACCATCTTCTCAATCAGAAAAGGAGAGGCCATCATGATGATCAGAAAGCCCACGGATATCTGTATCGGGAATCCCACCATCATCAGATTCATCTGGGGAGCGGCTTTGGCCAGGAGCCCCATGGTCACAGAGATCATCAGCAGGGTGCCCATCATCGGAATGGCCAGAAGAAGGGCCTGTTCGAAAAGCTGACCCAGTGAAGAGATCAGGCTGTCAGACAGGAAACCGGGATTGGTCATCAGAGAATCTCCCTTCATGGCCTGAAAGGAGCGGTAGACCGCCGTGATAAAGACCTTCTGGATACTCCCTGAAACGATAAAAACAAAAATTCCTATCAGGTTGAACATCTGTCCCACCAGTGGAATCTGAACCTGAGCCAGAGGATCGTAGGTTGCCGAAGCTCCAAAACCCATCTGGACCGAAAACATCTGTCCTGCCAGCTGAAATACGGCGAATATCAGCTGGAGAAAAAGCCCTATCAGCAGTCCGGTAAGAACCTCATAGAAAAGCAGGGCGCCATAGAGGAGTCCTGATTCGGGAATGACATAGCCCAGGGTACTGACCAGTGGGAAGACGGCTACGGCAGTAAACAGGGTCAGTCCTCCCCTGGCCATGGCCGGGACGGCGCTTGAAGAGAGAACGGGAGAGACCATAAACAGGGCGAACACCCTGGCGAAGATGAGAAAATACAGCTGCAGATTCCGTATAAGCTCATTATACAAGGATCATTACCTCCCTAACCCGCCATGGACGGAATCAGTTCAAAGATGGTTCTCGTATAATTGATCATGGAGTTCACCATCCAGGCACCGATAAGTCCCAGGGTCAGAAAGATAGCGAGGATCTTGGGAACAAAGGTCAGAGACTGATCCTGAATCGAGGTGGTGGCCTGAAATATTGAGATCACAAGACCAACGGCCATAGCCACCAGAAGAACGGGAGCCGCCATGGTAAGGGTCTGAAACACAGAGTTTCTGAGCAGTGAAATAACAAAGCCTATCGTCATAAAAATCCTCCGTCGATTCTAAAGAAAACTCATTACCAGCTGCCTGGTCAGCAGACTCCACCCGTCTACCAGAACAAACAGGGCCAGTTTGAAGGGCATTGATATCATAACAGGTGGAAGCATGATCATACCCATGGACATAAGCACCGATGCCACAACCATATCGATGATAATAAAGGGAACATAAAGCAGGATCCCTATCTTGAAGGCTATGGTCAGCTCGTTCAAAACAAAGGCGGGTATGACCACATAGGTGGGAACATCCGCAAAGCTCTCGGGTCTGTCCAGCCCTCGGAGAGACATAAATAATTCTATATTCTCGGGACTGTCCTTCAGCTGGTTGTACATGAAGTAGCGCAACGGGCCTTCCGCGCCCTCTATCATCTCATCCATACCGATCTCCCCTTCTGCAAAGGGTTTAAAAGATTCCGTATAGATCTGATCGAAGGTAGGCCACATTACGAATATGGTCAGGAAGAGAGCGATCCCCATAAGAACGCTGGCCGGAGGGACCTGCTGAAGGGATAACGCCCGTTTGATAAAGTCCAGAACCACAGAGATTCTCAAAAAGGAGGTCATCAGGACCATCAGTGACGGCGCCAGAGAGAGTACGGTCAGCAGCAGCATAAGCTGTATGGAAAGGGCCGTCTCCTGATTGCTCTGGGGCTCCCGTATGGTAAGATCCACAAAAGGGATATCCAGAATACCGTCAGTTTCTCCGGGATCGGGAACAGGGACGGCCTGGGAGAATGCAGGCAGAGCGACAAATGCCAGCAATACAAGAAGAAGGAGACGTTTTGTCATTCCTCATCCTCCAGACGCCTGAGTCGATCCCTCTGGGAGCGCAGAAAACCGGGGCTGTCCTCTCTTAAGGAGCTTTCCCGGCCCGATGCAGGCAGAGCGGAGGTGAGGCCGCGCTGAAGAAGTCTGCTGAACCGGCGCTCCGGGGCCGGATTCTCAGCCTCCGTTTCCAGCCGTATACGGTCAAGAGTTTCCTTATCGCTGATTTCCGAGATCAGATTGACAGAAGCACTACCCATACCGACCAGAAAGACCTGGTTCCCCACTTCTACGAGATGAAGGGAGTTGTCGCGCCTGAGATGCCGGGTGGACAGGATGCGAATCCTCTCCTCACCGTCTTCGGCCATGGGACTTATTTTTTTGAGAAAGTATACCAGCAGGTAGATAACACCGATGATGGCGATAAGAACAACCGCGACCCGGAGCAGATCTCCGAACCCCACGGTAGCGGGAACGGCCTCCTCTCCGGGAGGCTGAGCCTCCGCCTCGGGAAATACGGGCAGATCTTCCTCGTTGACCACGGGAAAACCGCCTTCACCTGCCGCTTCCTGTGCCCCGGAGCTCAGAATAACGGCGCAAAAAAAGAGTAAAAATATGAAATGTTTCAGAGTCCCCCTCCCGTTGCTATAAACGGATTTCCCTTTAAAGAGGCCAAACGCTAGTCGGAACGTCAGCTCTCCGGAATCAGGAAATCCCTATTGACCTAGCCTTCTCCCATTCTGTCCAGATTGGAAACGATATCCGTCACACGAACACCGAAGTTTTCATCAATAACCACAACCTCGCCCCTGGCGATCAGATTGTTGTTTACAAGGATGTCCACGGCTTCACCCGCAAGCTTGTCCAGCTCGATGATGGTTCCCTCTCCGATACCCAGGATATCCTTGATCTGCCATTTGGCCCGTCCCAGCTCTACGGTAAGCTCCATGGAAACATCCATAAGAAGCCCGATATTCCTCTGTTCCGAGGGTGAAATATTATCGCCGAATTCAGGAAACTGGACACCCTGTACATTGGGAGGCGCCTGCTGCTGCATCATATAGGGATTCATCTGCTGCATGCCGCCCATCATGGGCTGTCCTCCGGGCATTCCCATACCCATGCCGTTCTGCGGCATCTGTCCGCCCATCATAGGCTGACCGGGCATTCCCATGGCCCCGCCCGCCTGCTGTCCGGGCATTCCCATACCCATATTCTGCTGCATGCCGCCCATATCGGGAGCTCCGCCCATACCAGGCATAGCCCCCATTGATGCCCCATTGCCAACGGCGGCCTCCGGAGAGGCTCCCAGTCTGGATGCCAGCTCCGAGGCCACGGACTCTTCCAGAATCTCAATCATCTCGAGAGGCCCCTGTCCCTCAATATCGACGGGATATGTAATCTTAACCAGGCTGTCTCCACCGGGAGACAGGAGTCCCTTGGCGATCTTCTGACTTTCGGGACTGATCGTCATGATGTTGGTGCCTATAGTATCCCCGATATGGGTGACCTCGGACCCTGTAATCTGGCTGACGGCTTCACCCACGGCGCTGATAGCCGTACCGTCCATATCCACATCCTGCTGGCCGATCATGGGTCCCGCGATCTTCACGGCGTTTTCGGGACTGAAGACGAAAGCGTGGCCTCCGCTTATCCCCTGATTGAAGTCCATCTTGACCTCTACAACCTCATCACTGAGCTGTCCCAGCAGTTCATCCCTTGAGAGGCTTTCTACCGCGGGAGCGCCGATGGTCACACCGGTGGACATGATTCCGCTCATGGTGGAGCTCAGATTGGAGCTGACACCGCCGAAAAGACCTTTGAGAGCGTCAAGTTCAGAACCGCCCAGACCGCCCATGCCGCCTGCGGGAGCGCCATCCATGCCGCCAAGTGAGTCATTACCCATCAACAGAGCATCAATTTCATCTTGAGAGAGGGAACCGTCACTCATTCTTCGTCTCCTTCAACGGCCAGTTCTTCAAAGTCCGTCTGATCAATATCTTCTATCTTCCGGGTTACCTGTACGGCGATTTTACTGCCCACGGCTCCGGGACGGCATTCGAATTTCGGCCGGTTACCGATCTTAAGTACCATGGGGTCATTAATACTGGTATTGGACAGGCGGATAATATCGCCGGTCTTGATTGACAGTATATCTCTCATGGTCAGCTGTATGCCGCCGACTTCCGCCATCATGGGAACGTTGATGCCCGAAAGGCGCTCCCTCAGAACATTCAGGTTTTCCGTTGTCGTACCCCGGCGTACCGAGGAGTAGTAATACTGGGCCGACAGTTTGGATACTATCGGTTCTATGGTCAGGTAGGGGATACAGAAGTTCATCATGCCTTCCACATCCTCAACCTTGGTTTCGAGTGTAAC
The DNA here is from genome assembly GCA_963556075.3 of Oceanispirochaeta sp. Taxonomy (GTDB): domain Bacteria; phylum Spirochaetota; class Spirochaetia; order DSM-2461; family DSM-2461; genus Oceanispirochaeta. The sequence goes on from CAUVYB020000002.1 coordinate 4,556,720, forward strand.
AAGAACGACCATTTCCGTGGGAGGGACGATCTGGGCGAACTGGGGATTGGTTTCGATCTGTCCCAGACGGGGACGGAGGTCGATCACCTGACTCCAGGCTTCACGCATATTTCCCAGGATACGAACGATAATGGACTCCATAACAGAGCGTTCGATCTCGGAGAGCTCACGATTAATCTTGCTGCCCTCACCCGTACCACCGAAAAGACGGTCGATAATGGAAAAGGTGACCGCAGGGTCTATCTCCAGGATAGCGGAACCTTTGAGGGGATCCATATTGATAACCGCCAGGGCCGTGGGGCTGGGGATGGAGCGGATAAACTCCTCGTAGGTCAACTGGTCTACTGAGGCGACATGGACATTCACAAGGCTGCGAAGCTGGGCGGAGAGGGATGTGGTTGTTAAACGCGCAAAGGTCTCATGCATAAATGAGACCGTACGGATCTGTTCCTTTGAGAACTTGTCAGGACGCCGGAAATCCCAGATCCTGATATTCTTGCGCTCGGTAACCTGCTGAGCCTCTTCAGGCTCAGTATCTCCTGTGGAGATGGCGGTCAGCAGCTGATCAATTTCGTCCTGTGACAGAACTTCTGTCATGGCGTCCCCTTTCTGGTATCAGAATTCATAAACCTGCAGTTCCGGAAAGATAATATCCTCTACCTTGCCCTGGCTGAGAACCCGGTTAACCAGATCCTTCAACTCGGTTTTAACAATATGCTCTCTCTCCGGAGCCAGCTCGGCGGCCGTTTTCTGGCTGAAGTAGTTGCGTATGATGTCGGTCAGCTGTGCCGTTCTGGCAACAAGTTCAGTCTGAACCTGAGGTTCCCCCTCATTGTATCCGATATCGACCTTAACAATAACGGAGTGAGGAGACTGATCCCGGGTGACGCCTCTGATCTGGGGAATCAGAGTGTAGTAGACATAGGGCTCGGGAATAGTTTCATAGGCCTGGGAAACCTCTGCGAAACTCCTGTTGACACTGCCCTTGTCCAGTACCCGGAAGGTGACTACCGAAATGGTAATGGTTAAAAGGATGGCTATGATCCCTACAGCCACATATACCAGTACACGTGCGATCCTATCGGAGATAAAGCGTTTCTTTTTAGCCTCACCCATCTCATCGGGGGCTGCTTCCAGTGCATTTCCTAAATCTATATCATCATCAGCCATCACATTACCCTATATAACTTACAAATTTTATCAGAAAACAGTGTTTTATGCAAACACTTCCTCATCCCCTACTTATTCGTGGGCTTCCGCCAGAACGATGATATCCACCCTTCTGTTATAGGCCCGTCCCTCTTCGGTATCGTTATCGACAAGAGGAACCGTATCACTCATACCGGCAATCTGGAACTGAGCCTCGTCCACCCCCAGATCCACCAGATAATGGAGCACATTGGCCGACCTTGCCGCCGAAAGCTCCCAATTGCTCGGCCAGGGTCCCTCCGGGTCGGTGGGAGAAGCATCCGTATGCCCCTCGATCCGGAATTTCCTGTCCTTGAGCTGGTCAGAGGAGAGCAGACCGGAAACCTTCTGCAGAATGTTCCTCGTATTCTCAATATCGACCTCTGCACTGGCGGGCTTGAAGAAAGCATCGGAAGCCAGGGTTATAACCAGCCCTCTTTCGTCCTCCGTTACCCTGACCTGCTTGCTCTTAATCTCGGGTTTGAACATGGATACCGCCGTCTGACGGGCCTTGTCCAGTCCCCGGGCTCTCTTTGTGGAGGGCATGGCCATGATATTATTCCCCAGCTCTGCCAGCTCACCCACATCCAGTGTGTTCCCGCCCTGCAGGGGGCCTAAACCGTTAAAGGAAACCATTATAAGCTCCATTCTGGCGCCTTCGATGGTTTCCGGATTCATAAGGATTACAAAGAAACAGAGAAGCAGGGTAACCATGTCTCCGTAGGTTGCCAGCCAACCGGCACCGCCCTCTTCGCATTTTGGACATTTTTGTTCTTCATCATCAGCCATGGGCCCCTCCTTTTTACTGGATTATTCTCCGCCGCTTTTTTGAGGTCTTTCGGCGGGAGGGAGATAGGTATACAGTTTATCTTCAAGGATACGGGGGTTGTCCCCGGACTGTATGGAAAGGATTCCCTGTATCATAATCTCTTTGACCAGGAGCTCCTCTTTGTTTCTATCCTGGAGCTTCGTTTTGATGGGAATAAGGATAAGGTTGGCCATAATGGATCCGTACAGAGTGGTTACAAGGGCAACCGCCATGTTGGGACCGATGGACGCCGTATCCTCCAGGTTGGCCATCATACCGATCAACCCCAGCAGAGTACCGATCATTCCGAAGGCCGGAGCGACCTCCGCCCATGTCCCGAAAAATCCGATTCCGTCCTGATGGCGGGAATCGATCATATCCACATTTCCGTACAGGATTTTTTTGATGACATCCGGGTCCGTACCGTCGACCACCAGTCTTAGACCACCCCGCAGAAAATCGTCTTCCACATCGTTCAGGGCATCGTCCAGGGAAAGGAGGCCCTCTTTCCGGGCGTTATCGGCGAAGGTCACCAGCTGAGTGATGATCGCTTCCTTGTTGTAAACCTGAACATTCATGACGATGTTTACAAATTTGGTAAACCCCATAGCCCTCTGCATGGGGCTGGCAATGATCATGGCCGCAAAGGAACCGAAGATAACGATAATAGCTGAGGCAACATCTATATAGAGGGCTATCGAGTTTCCTGCGGCAAAGATTGATCCTACGATCAGGAGAAATCCCCCGAAAAGACCGCCTATCGTTGCTATATCCATGTATGACTACTCCTCATTGGGCTCTTCGTCGTTCTCCTGCGGTTAACGACTGTCGCTGTGATCACTTCGGGGCCCAGTCGCTGCCGCGACTTCCCGAAGTATCATTCCTGTATCCGCTTTCGTCGTTACCCTGCGGTTAACGGCTGTCGCTATGATCACTTCGGGGCCCAGTCGCTGCCGCGACTTCCCGAAGTATCATTCTTGTATCCGCTTTCGTCGTTACCCTGCGGTTAACGGCTGTCGCTATGATCACTTCGGGGCCCAGTCGCTGCCGCGACTTCCCGAAGTATCATTCTTGTATCCGCTTTCGTCGTTACCCTGCGGTTAACGGCTGTCGCTATGATCACTTCGGGGCCCAGTCGCTGCCGCGACTTCCCGAAGTATCATTCTTGTATCCGCTTTCGTCGTTACCCTGCGGTTAACGGCTGTCGCTATGATCACTTCGGGGCCCAGTCGCTGCCGCGACTTCCCGAAGTATCATTCTTCATTCTTAAAACCGCCGATCAGCTTCCGGTACTCCACAATCCGCTGAAGGATCGTATCATAATCCTCCTGAACCATCAGACGCTTTCCCGAAAGCATAACGATCGTCGTGTTGGCCTCAGCCTCGATATACTCTATCTGATGGGGATTCAGATACAACACCTTGCCCAGTTTCCCCATCATGGTTATTTCGATCACCGAATCAGCCTACCTTATCTCTTGAGCTGCAGAAGTTCCTGCAGCATGGTATCGCTGGTGGTGATGGATTTGCTGTTGGCCTGAAAACCTCTCTGGGTCACGATCATGTCTGTGAACTGTTCGGCCAGATCCACATTACTCATCTCCAGGGCACCGGAAACGAACTTCCCCTTTCCGGCGATTCCGGAGGGTCCTATATTGGCCTCACCGGAGTTGATGGTTTCCACAAAGGTGCTCTCGCCGCCCTTCTCCAGACCGCCGGGATTAACAAAGCTGGCCAGAGCCACCTGCCCCAGGGAGCGGTTGGTTCCATTGGAGTAGACGCCTGTGATGACACCCCGCGAATCGATCTGAAAGGTCTCGAGGTATCCCATGGAGTACCCGTCCTGACGGAAGGCCTTTGTGGAAGAGGTTTCGGCAAACTGGGTCACCGTATTAGTATAGCTGCCCACATCCCCCAGATTGAGGTTGAAGGTCTGACGCAGCAGCGCTCCGTCAGCACCGGGAGTGGTGTCCTGAACATCAAAGGAGACGGGGATCAGCAGTTCGCCGGCCTCTATTCTGTCTCCCTGGGCGTCAAAAGCGGCAGTCAGGGCTCCCAGATTATCAAATTCCATTACGAAGTTTCCGTCGGCGTTATTCTCCGCTCCGATATCCAGAGTCGTATTGGTAGCGGTTTCCCCATCGGGGTCAACCTGGACATTCACATTCCACTGGTTGGCCGTACCGGGCACCTTGGAGAAGCTGATATTCAGCTTATGAACGTTTCCGAAGTTGTCATAGATGTCCTTGTCGATGGTCCAGGTTCCCTGGCGTATATCTCCAGCTCCCGCTCCGGGAAGGATCTCGGGAGTTCTCTTGTCCAGATTACAGGCCAGTTCCACCATCTGGGTAGCGTTGGCGGGGTCCTTGCTGCCTACAGGAATAAAAAGAGCCTTGGTATCGCTTGCCGTATTGATATAGCTTTCGCCCTCGATGGTTTCAGCTTCCCAGCCCTGCACGCGCATTCCGTTGGCAGGATTGACCAGCATGCCCTCCTCATCAAGTCCGAAGGCTCCGGCCCGGGAGTAGAAAGACTTGTCACCCTGCTTCAGGATAAAGAATCCGTTGCCCTGTATAGCCAGGTCTGTGGTGTTGCCGGTGGACTGAAGCGAGCCCTGGGTATGGATGGTATCGATGGAGGCCACGGTCATTCCGAGACCGACCTGCATGGGATTAACACCACCGAGTTCTTCTGTGGGTCTGGCGGCTCCTCTCATTCCCTGTGAGATCATGTCCTGGAAGACAACACGCCCCTTTTTAAAACCGATGGTGTTGACATTGGACACGTTGTTTCCGATCACGTCCATTCTGGTCTGATGATTCTGAAGTCCGGACACACCGGAGTAGAGTGAGCGCATCATAACTGTGACTCTCCTTTGCTGTTATATACTGTCTGTAATGTACTGAAATCGTAGTAGTTTCCGTTCACCAGGATCTGGGGGAACTCTCCGCCGGTTACGGCTTCCACCGTCCCCTGAACAGTCTGCCCGTTCTGACTGAGTTCAACACTCTTACCCAGAACGCCGAAGGCCTGTGAGCTGTTAAGCCTTTCGGCCATGGCAGTGAACTGCTGATTCATATTGGTCATCTGCTCCAGACTGGAGAACTGTGCCATCTGAGCGATAAACTCTTTATCTTCCATGGGTTTGGTGGGATCCTGATGGGAGAGCTGGGTGATCAGGATCTTCATAAAATCATCCTTTCCCAGTTCCTGCTGCTTAACGCGGTTTCCATTAAGGGCCTTGTTGAAGCTGTCCACCTGCATGTTGACTCTGGCCTTGTCGGCTGCATTCATCTGTGTGCTGAAATCCATGCTTTCTTTCTCCTAGCTCCGCCCTGCATACCGGGCGGAATCATTTATCCCGTGCTTATACAACCAGGTTAACCTGAGACAGTGAATGTCCTTCGTCATAGACGACGGGAATCATGTCCTCAAGTTCATCAAGGGCGTTATCCGTAAAATAGACGGGCCTTTCATCCCTGAAACCACCACGGCCCTCGCTCTGACCGCCGCCCACCGAAACATCCAGTGCCGCGGAATTGAAGCCGCTGTTCTCCAGCGCCCTGGTCAGATCCGGCAGATTGTTCATAAAAACCTGACGTACACTATTATTTTCGACAATTATCTTCCCGACTATATTGTTTTCGTTCAGATTCAGGTTAATCCGTACTTTTCCCAGGGCCTCGGGTTTGAGAATAAGCTTAATCTCACCCTCATTATTGTCTTTAAGAACGAAGCGGATGCTCTTTGTCAGTTCAGCTGTACCTTCGTTTTTCAGCTGTCTGTCCAGAAGGGCCGCTCCTTTACTCTCCTCGGCTGTCTGCAGAGAAAATCGTGCGCCCCCCTGATCACCGTCGGCCCGAAGCATCATACCGGGAAGCTCTTCGTCCGTTCCTGCAAGCTCAAGGGTCAAACTGCTCCCTTCGCTGCCGGCCTCCACCTTTTTCAGTACAAGCCCCTCCTCTTTCAGAAGGGGAGTCCTCTGATCATCTACGGTAATTTTTGATACGTCCCCTTTTTTCTGGCCGGTGGGTTCACTTTTTTTAGTTATTTTTAATGATCTGAGAAGAGTCCCTTTCTCTGCGTCATTCCCTTCCGTACGACCCGAAACGGCGTTTTCCAGCAAAGAGAGGGCCGCATCTGCTGTATCCCCGGAGGCATCATCTGCGATGACAGGCTCTCCCGTCTCGGCAGCCGGAACCTGACCGCCACTTACGGCGGCTGCCGCCATTACCGCACCGTCCGCAGAGGAGGCCTTATCAAAAAGGGAAGAGACCGAGACGGAAACAGAGGCATCCTCTCCCTTATGGACAACGGTTTTCGCTCCGTCGGAAGAGTGATCAGCACTGTTCTTGATATTTCTTTTTTTCACCAGAGAAAGGAGAGTCTTACCCGATGGCATCCCCTTTTCAGCCTGAGCGGCCTCAACGGAAGGTCTGCCGGCTTCCTGCTCCCGGGATTTTTTCTTCCCGGCAGTCACGGATTCAGAGTCCCCGGCCTTTTTTTCGGGCTGAGATGTTTTATCAGACTTTGCCGATCCCTCTTCGGTCCTTACAGAAACCCTTCTCGTCTCCGTACCGTCAGGCGCCCGGTGCTCTTCGCTCCGGCTCAACCTGCGGCTCTGCTCCAGGGCCTTTTCAAAGCGGCCGTCTCCGTTAGAAGGAGCGGCGGCCTTTTCAGGTGATGTTCCCGTTCTGACCGGAATATGTTCCGGAGCGGGGGAAGACAACTGAATCATGGCACCTCCGAATAAAAAATTATTCTTCTGGTTTTAGAGCCATCTTACTCTGTATCTCGGCAGCCCGAGAGGGGGGCATCAATGACAACCAGTAGGCAACCAGGGAAGATTTGCCGTCAAGCTGGGCCAGACGCTCAGAAGTTCTGAGTACGTCCACCAGTTCGGTATCCTCCATTTCCTGCATGATGGAAACGGCATTCTCAGGAGGCATTCCCTCCAGATACCGGGCATTTTGTTCCAGGTTTGCTCTTTTATTGTCGTACGATTTCAGGGCTTCATTAAGGGATTTCTCTTTCTCATCAATGGATTTCTGTTTTTCTTCCAGCTGACTGCCCAATTCTTCAAGCTCCGCTTCCCTGAGAGCGATATTCTCTTCCCGGGCTGTCAGATCGGCTTCCATAATCTCAAGAGCCTCCTGCTGCTTGTCCAGCCGCTCCCTGTCCAGCAGATAAAGATCATCGGGCTGCTCCACCGGTTCAGGAGAGTTCAGACCGACGGCGGTCAGTACGGGGTTCAGTCTTTCACGGGCATCAATCAGTCCCAGAAAATCAACCCACAGGAGTCCGCCTACGATAAGCACAAAGATGAGAATGATAAGAAAGAATATCTTGGCGATTCCTGCGCCGCCGTGTATGCCAGCCATAGGGCTCTCCTTTGGGACGGGTTCTATTCCCGCTCCTTTTTATTCATATTATTCAGCAGATCATCAAGGGTATGAGCCTCGCGCCGCTTCCAGGCTTCTTTATATTCGGACCGGCGCTTTTCCTTGAGCTTGTCCAGTCCCTCCCGCTTGGCCCGGGCCTCCCTGTAGGCGGCCCGCAACTCTTCTAGCTGTCCGTCCATGCCGTCCATACGGCTCTGCAGCCCCGCAATCTCACTGTCTATTCTGGCCATATAGAGTCCGCTTTGCAGCAGGTCGGCAGAACCAACCGGACCGGCTGTGCGGCTGTGCTCCTTTATCGCCAGACGCTGCCTCTTCTGTTCATTCAGAAGATTCCACTCCCCCACTGCCTTTCCAAGACGGATTTCCGCCTCCTGCTCCTCCTCCAGCCGCAGCTCGAGGATGGTTTCAAGCGAGAACTGAAACCGTTTCATTCAGATCCCAGTCCTCCGGCTTATCGCCCGCAAGCCTCTCCCTCAGATCGTCTCCGCAGAGATCACCCGCAGCGATAAGGGTGTCTTTGAGCTCCGCCTTCTCTTCAATCTCCTGCCTGAGGAATGTGTTTATGGCATCAATTTTATCGATGGCCTCATCCACATCAGGGTTAGAGCCCCGGGCATAGGCCCCTACGGTTATAAGGTCCTCTTTCTCCGAATAGAGGGCCAGGAGTTTCCTCAGAACCCCCGCATTGCGCCTGAGCCGCATAGCCATGATCTTCGGCTCCAGACGGGAGACAGACCCCAGAACATCAACCGCGGGATAATGGTATTTTTCAGCCAGTTTCCGGGAGAGAACGATATGCCCGTCAAGGATTCCCCTTACCGTATCGGTAACGGGCTCTTCCATATCATCGCCTTCCACAAGGATGGTATAAACCCCGGTAATGCTTCCTTTTTCGGCAGTTCCGCTGCGTTCGAGCACTTTGGGCAGCATGGTAAAGACGGAGGGAGTATAGCCCCGGGAGGCCGGCGGCTCACCAACGGCCAGACCGATTTCCCTCTGACTCATAGCCAGACGGGTGACCGAATCAAACAGGAGCATCACGTTCTTACCCTGATCCCTGAAATACTCGGCGATTGTGGTAGCCGTATACGCCCCTCTGACCCGGCTGAGGGCGGAGGTGTCTCCTGTAGAGACCACAAGGACCGAGCGCTTCAGACCTTCGGGCCCAAGGTCATGCTCGATAAATTCCCTGACCTCACGGCCCCGCTCTCCAATCAATGCAATGACATTAATATCCGCAGAAGTATTACGGGCGATCATCCCCAGCAGGGTGGATTTGCCCACGCCCGATCCGGCGAATATACCGATTCTCTGACCTTCGCCCAGGGGAATCATGCTGTCGATGGACCGGATCCCCGTAATGATCTGCTTGTTGATGGCCCTTCGATGCATGGGGTTGGGAGGCGATTGAAATACGCTCCGCTTCACGGCTCCCGAACGGTTTCTCAGCCCCCCCTGTCCGTCCACAGGATGGCCCAGTCCGTCCAGAACACGGCCCAGAAGATCGTCAGAAACCTGTACACTCAGCTGCTCTCCCGTGGCGATCACAGGACAGCCGGCTTCGATGCCTTGAATATCATCGTAGGGCATGAGCTGGACCTTCTGATCCTTGAGAGCGACGACCTCGGCAAGATGCTCGGACCCGTTCCGGGGAATCAGTATGCGGCAGACCTCTCCAATGACGGCCTGAGGGCCGCTGGACTCGATCAGATTACCCTGCACCCGGACCACCCGGCCCTGATACTTGACCGTATCCATCTCTTCCACTGTTTCGATATATCTCTCAAGCATGGTCCCCTCCCCAGCGGCATGCTTCCCTCATCAGACGGAAGTCCTACTGCTCTCCTTTTACCTTGATGGGCACAAGCTCCATAATTTTCTCTTCGATCTCCTTGAGCTGACTTGTGATACGGGCATCGATCTGACCGAAGTCGGTTTCGATAATACACCCCCCCGGATCCACCGAGGTATCCTCAAGAATCGTGATGGATTTAACGTTCTCCACCATTTTCATAAAGTCACGGGTATGGTCTGTGGCCAGATCAAGATCGGCCAGATTGACGCGGACGGCCACATCTCCCCGGCTTTTGAGTTTCCGGAGGGCCTGTACGATGTTATTGACCACCACATTTTTCTGATTTTCGGAAATGACCTTGATAACCTTGCGTGAAATCAGGAGCACCAGATCAATCATCTGGGTCTCGGCCTCGCTGATCATCTCCTCCCGCTTCTCAATGGACTTGTCGATGATCACATGAAGGCGTTCGACAAGACGCTCGGCCTCCTTACGGCCTTCCTGATAGCCCTCTTCTCTTCCGGCGTCCTCACCTTTTTTACGGGCGTCCTCTTCAATCACGGCAACCTGGTTCCGGGCTTCCGCCACCAGTGATTCCGCCTCGGCACGGGCCTGCTCCAGAATACGGGCCGCCTCATCTTCGGCTTCGATCTTCTCACGGGAGGCCTGATCCGTCTGACGGCGCACCTCTTCAAAGGCGGTCTGTTCGGCTTCTCTGCGGATGCGTTCAGCATCTTCCTCGGCCCGTGTGATCATCTCCTGTCTTTCCGTTTCCCAGGAGATTTTGAACGCTTCGGCCTCACGCCTCAGATCATCAGCGGTAGGACCGGTGTACTCCTCGATATCAAGGACCTCGTCCAGTTCATCCTCCCGTTCGAATACGGGGGGCTGGATCTCTACCTTCTGAGCTGTGAGATTCACTATTTCCATGGGTCTGAACAGATTCTTTGCCATAACTTACTCCGCCTGCCTTATACCAGGACATCCTCTTCGCCGCTTCTGGCGATAACGACTTCACCCTGCTCTTCTAGCTTTCTGATAACAGAAACGATCTTCTGCTGGGCCTCCTCAACGTCTTTCCGCCGGGTGGGACCCATAAAGTCCATATCCTCTTTCAGAAGGGCCGCCGCACGCTTGGACATATTCCTGAAAATCTTATCCTGTACTTCGGGATCCACAGCCTTGAGAGCCTTGGCCAGCTCGGCAGTATCCACCTCGCGCATAACCCTCTGTACCGCCCGGTCATCAAGCATGATAATATCTTCGAATACGAACATCCTCTTCTTGATCTCTTCAGCCAGTTCCGGATCTTCCTCCTCGAGAGACTCGATAATGGTTTTCTCCGTGGTACGGTCAACCAGGTTCAAAATATCAACAATACTGGGAACACCGCCGGCCGATGTGTAGTCCTCAGATGACAGGGAGGAGAGCTTCTTCTCCAGAACACGCTCCACCTCTCTGAGGATCTCCGGAGAAGTCCGGTCCATGGTGGCGATTCTCTTGGCGACATCCGACTGCTTTTCCTGAGGCAGCTGACTTAATATCTGAGAGGCCTTGAGAGGTTCCAGATAGGCCAGGATCAGAGCGATGGTCTGGGGATGCTCCTGCTGAATAAAGTTCAAAAGATGGGCCGGGTCAGTTCGCCGTACAAAGTCGAAAGGTCTTGTTTTGAGCGAACTGGTCAGGCGGTTTATAATATCCACCGCCTTCTGGCTACCCAGCGACTTCTCCAGCAGTTCTCTGGCATAGTCGATACCTCCGGAAGAGATAAAGTCCGCCGCCATCATAAGCTCCTGGAACTCCTGAAGTACCATATCCCTGGATTCGGGATCGATATTCTCCAGACGGGCGATCTCGAAGGTCAGAACCTCAATCTCGTCTTCCCGAAGGTGCTTGAAAACCTCTGCGGAGACCTCGGCGCCCAGAGTGACCAGGAATATGGCGGCCTTCTGCTTGCCCGAGAGATCTTCTTTATGTGAGGACTTGCCGCCCTGCTGATTGCCTGCCATTCTACTCCTCCGCCAGCCAGGTTCTTATCAGATTGGCCACATCCTCAGGATGCTCTCTGGCCATATTCTTTGCATTTTCCTGCATCTCCATACGAGCCCGTTCCTGGACGGACATCTCCACATCGATGCCCTCCTCTTCGGCCTGCCGCAGGGTCTGCTCCCGCATAGCCTGGTGCTGTCTGGCCAGTTCCTCTTCTCTGAGGCGTCTGCGCCGTTCCAGCTCCTTGGAAATCATCCTGAAGATGAAGAAACCGGCGATCAGAATAACCAGGGCGATCATGGAAAAGAGCATGGTCTGCTGGATCTGCTGCTGCCGTCTGTACTCGTCGTCCTCGGCCTTGTGCTCAGCACTTCTGTCGAAGGGGATATGCTGTACCGTAACCGTATCGCCCCGGGCCGTACTGAATCCCACGGCATGCTGGACAAGGGTCAATGCTTTGGCAAGATCCTCGTCGGAAACCGGGGTATAGATTCTCTTGATACTCCCCTTTTCCACGACTGGTTTGCCCTTTTCATCATAATCCCAGTTCCAGATTCCGTCCACGGCCACGGCCACGGAGATACGGGCGATATCGAAGGGGCTCTTTTCCTCCTGAATGTTTCTGGTGTTCACCACCTCATTCTGGGTCTCGCTTTTGCTCTCATACTTGCCTACCAGGTTGTTCAGATCCTTATAGGCGGGAGGAGTCTGCCCCTCCTGGCCGGGAGGTCCCTCGGGATTAAAACCGGTTCCTTCGAAGTTCTCATTGGAACTGTTCTTGCTAATGGTTATGGATTCGGTGTAGTCAAACTCGCTGTAGGGCGTTTCCGGGTTATCCTCGACAAGGGTGATCGGAAAATGCTCTTCCGTTGCGATCGTCTTGTTGATGAACTCAAGATCGATGTCGATGTTGACAATGTTCACACGCTTTGCGGTAAACACGTTCTGCAGGGAAGCGAGAATGGTGTTGGTATACTGTACTTCCAGTGACTTTTTCTGCTTGAGCATCCGCTTGGTCAATTCAAGACGATCCAGGCTCTCCATCCCTTCAAAGTCATTGAGGATACGTCCGCTGAAATCCAGAATTGTGATATTTTCTTCTTCCAGACCCTCAACAGCAAACTGAATCAGTTTGACGATACCCTCGATTTTGGGCCTGCTGTCGGAAATATCGCTTCCGGGGCGGGGTGTGATCACGACGGACACGGTTGTGGGATTCTGTTCTGAACTGAAGAGAGTCCTTTCGGGAATAACCAGAGAGACCTGGGCATTATCCACATCGGCCAGGGCCTCGATATGCTGCTCGAGAGCCCCCGTGATGGCACGCCTGAGATTGACGTCCCTTTCAAAGTCGGTAAGGGTCCAGCGCTCCACATCGAAGATGGCCCAGGGATCTGTGCCCTGGGGTATCAGATCCTCACGGATGAGAAGGCTCCGCATCCGCCTTGCGGTCTTGTCATCATCCACATAGATGCGGCCTTCGGCGTTGACGTTATACGACACACCCTCCTCATCCAGCTTCATGATGATGCGATCCTGCTGATCCTGATCCGTTATGGATACGCCCAGCAGGGGTACCATGCTGGGTGAAGACGAGACAGTAAAAAGTAAGATGATACCCACAACGGCGCCGGTTAAGATCCCTGCGAATATCAGTTTCTGGATGACGCTCCACTTTTTCCAGATCGATCCGATCTGGGATAAAAGTTTTCTAATCCATTCCAGCATTTCCCCCTCCCACGGTGAAAGCTGAGGACTTTCGGCCCAGTGCCGTTAAGCCCCGTCAGCTGTTTTACCTCATATTGATTATATCTTTGTAAGCCTTGACGGCTCCGTCTACGATACTCTTGGTCATCTGCAGCGACATATTGGCCTTCGCCATGGCGATGGTCACATCGTGCACTTCCACCGAATCGGGCTCGGTGATCATCTTCACGAACAGATTCTGACTCTCCATCTGGTCGGCATTGGCCGCATTCATTCCCTTTCTTACAAGATCTGCAAAGGCAGAATCAGCGGGAACTTCAGAAGGATCGCTGTTCTTCACAGCCTTCATATGGAGGCTGTCTGTCGTTTTCATGGGAACAAAGTTCCCGGATACCAGATTTTCATTCAGTGTATTCAACAGTCCCATTTCCTACTCCTTCAAAATCTCTCTGCGGCTCTTAAACTAACGTCCTATGGACAGAGCCTTCTGGAACATCGATTTGCTGCCGTCCATTACAGCTACGTTGGCCTCATAGGCTCTGGTGGCGCTGATCATGTCCACCATCTCGTTTACGATGTTCACATTGGGATACTCCACATAACCCTTACGGGGTCCCGTTTTTATGGCGTCGGGATGGGTCGGATCGTAGACAAGGCGGAGTTCACTGTCCATGTCCTTTTCGATCTTGGAAACCCTGACGCCCTCACCGATGCCGTTATCCAGCTTGTCCGGCAGAAAAGGACTCCGCCAGTAGGGCTGATCCACCATGGGACGGAAAACGACCCGGCTCTTGCGGAAGGGGCCGCCCTCTGCGGTTCTGGTGGTGTTGGCATTGGCAATGTTATCGGAGATAACATCCAGCCGCATGCGCTCGGCGGAAAGTCCTGTTGATGCGGTGTTAATCGAACTGAAAAGCCCCATACTCTATCTCCTCATCTACCTTGTGACGATGTTGATCTGACTGAACTGGAATGAGACAGACTGGGTCATCAGCTCATACATCATCTGATTCTGAGTGGCCATCATTACTTCCTGCTCGATGTCCACGTTGTTTCCGTTGTTTTTGCTCTGAGTCAGGTAGTCCAGAACCCGTCTGGGCCTGACACTCCTGTAGTCTACGGTCTGATTAAAACTCATATGCCGGGAATCGGTCACTTTCGCGGGGAGGGTGCGCTTGTTTTCCGAGGCAAGAGCTTTGGACAGTTCGGCTTCGAAAGAGACGTCGCTCCGTTTGAAGTCGGGGGTTTCCGCATTGGCGATGTTATTGGAGATCACCTCACGGCGGAGGAGACTCGTATCCATGCTGCGCTGCAGAATATCAACCGTTTTTCCGAAACTGCTTCCTGTAAACATACCTTTCTTCCTTAAACAAAAACTTCTACCCTTATTTTTTCGGCAGAAGCGCCCTCCCTGCTTAGGCTTTTCTACGCTTGCTTATCGAAGCGCGGACCCGCAGGACAACAACTATAGAATGTAACGGCTCAGATCCCTGTCCTGAGTCACGTCATCCAGCCTCTCGTTCACATAATCGGGGGTGATCTGAATGGTCTGCCCCTTGATCTCGGGAGCGTTGAAAGAGACCTCTTCCAGCAATCGCTCCATGATGGTGTGCAGCCTTCTGGCTCCGATATTTTCCGTACGGTTATTCACCTGCTCCGCCAGTTCGGCAAGCCTCCTGATCGCGCCCTCATTGAATTCAAGGGTTACCTCTTCGGTACCCAGCAGCTCGGTATACTGCTTGATAAGAGCGGTCTTGGGCTGAGTCAGAATCATCTCGAAAGCATCGGCGTTCAGATCCTCCAGCTCCACCCGGATGGGGAAACGGCCCTGCAGTTCGGGGATAAGATCCGAGGGTTTCGAGAGGTTGAAGGCTCCCGCTGCAATAAAGAGGATGTGGGAAGTATCGATCATACCGAACTTGGTATTGACCGTGCAGCCCTCAACGATGGGGAGAATATCCCTCTGTACGCCCTCACGGGAAACGTCCTGCCCTCCCGATTTGGAAGCGGCATTGGCGATCTTGTCGATTTCATCGATAAAGATCATGCCCATATTCTGAACCCTTTCCCGGGCGATATCCACGGCGTTGTCGCTGTCAATCAGTTTATCCGTCTGTTCTCCCAGCAGGATCTCCCTGGCCTGGGAAACCTTGACTTTCCTGGTTTTCTTGTTCATACCGCCGAAGATGTTTCCAAGGGCGCCCATTTTCATATCCATGGACTCGAAATTGGAGCCGGAGAAGATCTCTATGGATGGCCCGCCGCCTCCGGAAACCTGAACGTCCACCATCCTGTCCTCCAGCTCGCCCTCCTTCAGCTTCCGGCGCAGAACTTCACGGGTATGGGCACCTGGTGTCTCGGGTACGACATCAGGCAGATTGCCGTGTTCATCGGGCATGGGGGCCGCTGTTTTGCTCCCGGGCAGAAGAAGGTCCAGCAGAGCCTCCTCCGCGGCGGCTTCGGCGTCGGCCTGAACCCCCTCCTTAAGCTCGGTTTTCACCATGGAAACGGCTGCGGCCATCAGATCCCTGACCATGGATTCCACATCCCGTCCCACATAGCCGACCTCGGTAAACTTGGTGGCCTCCACCTTGATAAAGGGAGCGCCACAGAGTTTGGAGAGACGTCTGGCGATCTCGGTTTTCCCCACGCCTGTGGGCCCGATCATGATGATATTCTTGGGAGCGATCTCGTCCCTCAGTTCATCAGGAAGACGGGAGCGTCTCAATCGGTTTCTCAATGCGATGGCCACGGCCTTTTTAGCCTTGTCCTGACCTATTATATAACGGTCCAGCTCCTCCACGATCTCCCGCGGTGTTTTCAGTTCCAGTCCGATACTCATTTCAACTCCTCCACAATGATGTTGTGGTTTGTGTAGACGCAGATGTCTCCTGCGATTTCAAGGGAGCGACGGGCGATCTCTGCGGCGCCGAGATCCGAGCCGTCCAGATAGGCCTTGGCCGCCGCATAGGCGTAATTGCCTCCCGAACCGATGGCGATGGCCCCCCCTTCGGGTTCGATCACATCTCCATTCCCCGAGAGAACCAGAATCTTTTCTCTGTCCATCACCAGAAGCATGGCTTCCAGACGACGGAGAGCCCGGTCGGTTCTCCAGTCCTTGGCCAGCTCTACGGCGGAACGTGTGATATCTCCCCCGAACTCCCTCAGTTTGCCCTCGAAGCGTTCTTCCAGGGTAAAGGCGTCTGCCGTTGAACCGGCGAATCCGCAGATAACCTGACCGCCAAGCAAACGGCGGACCTTGCGGGCATTGCCCTTCATAACCACCGATTCGCCCATAGTGACCTGTCCGTCTCCGGCCATGGCCATTTCTCCATTCCGGCTGACGGCCAGAATCGTTGTCCCTTTCAGTTTCATACAGAACTCCTGTGTACCATCCGTTTTCCGTGGGGATGGGCATTCCGGTATACCTGCCGGATTCGCTCAATCCCCGTATGGGTATAGACCTGCGTGGTCGAGAGGCTCGCATGTCCCAGCATCTCCTGAACCACCCGGATGTCGGCCCCTTCATTCAGAACTTCTGTCGCAAAGGCATGACGGAAAGCATGGGGGCCGATCTTCCTGTTCAGTCCTGATTTTCTCATATATTTCTGAAGGATGTAATACACCCCTCTTGTGGTCAGCCCCTGTCCCTGTTCATCCAGAATCAGGGCGCGGATAGCATCCAGACCCTTTGTCTTAAGCCTCTCCTCCCGAAGGGGCAGATAGTCGTTAAGGGCCTCCCTGGCCGCCGGACCGATAAAGACATAGCGTTGTTTTCCACCCTTGCCTCTTATCAGAATGCGTTCGGAGGCCGCATCTTCGACCTTCAGGGAGCAGAGTTCACTGACCCGGCATCCCGTAGAGTAGAGCAGTTCAAAGAGTGCCCTGTCACGGCTCGGCCCGAACCCTTCCCCCTCAATATGGTCAAGAAGGATCATAACCTCACGGTTTGTCAGATAGACCGGAAGATGGGCCGGTTTTTTCATGGAGCGTACGGCTGCGAAAGGATTCCCCGCCACAGAACCACGACGTTCCAGAAAGCCGTAATACCCTTTTAACGAGGAGAGGGTCCGATTAATGGTGGACGCCGAACGCTGCCTCATGGAGAGAGTACTGATATACAGGCGGGCATCGTCCCTCCCGGCCTCTTCCTGACGGATATCCTGGGTGCTGAGAAAGTCCAGCCAGCCGTTAATATCGTTGCGATACGCTTTCCTAGTGCTCTCGGAGAGGCCTTTCAAGGTTCTGATATACTCATCATACTCCATCAGCTTGTCCATTAGAACTGAACCCTCCCTTTGTAGCTGCAGATACGCCCTTCTATTTCACGGCGAATCAGAAGTGCGGCATGGAGCGCGGCATGATCCACCGTACCATCGCTGACAGCTCCGGGATGATCCAGAGGATGCTCCGCTTCGACAAGTCCGGGATACAGCTCTTTCAGTCTTGCGATAACAGGAGCGCCCTGCTCCGCCAGAAGAGCCGTTCCTTTTCCCCGAAGCCCTTCCAGACCGGCTTCATGAACCGAAACCTCACGGCCCTGCTCAAGGGCGAAATCAGCCGTATAGAGGGCGCCAGACCGGGCGGGGGCCTGAACAATCACCACCTGCCGACTCAAGCCGCTGATAATACGATTCCTTTTGGGGAAGTTATAACGGGCCGGTCCCGTTCCGGGTACGAACTCGGAGATCAGCCCCCCGCCGGTTTCCAGGATCCTGCGGGCCAGAGCCCTGTGAGAGCCGGGATAAATCCTATCACAGCCGGTTCCGAGGACGGCCCAGGTCTGCCCCCCCCCTGCGAGGGCACCACTGTGAGCCGCGCCGTCGATTCCGGACGCCATACCCGATATCAAAGGGATCCTTCCCGCTGCGGCATCCAGCCCCAGAGCGAAGGCCGCCCGGTCGGCCGACAGAGAGGGCTTCCTCGTCCCTACGACGGCCAGGGATTTCAACCCTGAAGGCGGAAGACTGCCTCTGTAAAACAGAAGCAGCGGAGGATCATAGATCTCCCTCAGGTCCTCGGGATAAAGACCGCTTCCGTAAGAGACATAGGAGATACCCTGATTTTCACATTTTACGATCAGCCCCTCAGCTTCGGCCAGCAGAAGCTCGGGATCAAAGCGCTGCATCCGGAGCCGTCTTCCCAGTATCCACTCAAGTTCAAAACGGCCGAGTCGACGGAACTCCTCTTCGGTTCCGAAAGCCCTGATCAGCTTGATTTTCTCTTCCAGACGAAGAGACCCAAGTCCGTGAACGGCGAACAGTATCTTTTCTGAAATCAAAATGCCTCCTCCCTTATCCTCTCAAGGTAGACAGAGGCCTGTTCCTGTTCGGCTTTAAAGTCCGTCAAGGAAAGGAGTTTCCGGTAGATGTCCACCGCCTCCTCTTGCCGGCCCATCTGTTCCAGGAGCTGTCCGTACAAAAGCAGAGCTCTTCCGTCACTACGCTCCACTTCAAGATACTTGTCCAGATAGGACGCTGCTTCAAAAGGACGGCCAAGTTCATAGATATAGAGTACGGCCAGACTGTAATAGGGGGGCATGAAACGAGACTCAAGGGAGACGGCTCTCAAATAGTCTTTCTCCACAGAGAGCAGTTCCTCCGCTTTCTGAACCGCATCGTCCCGGCTGACGGCCAGCCTTCCGTTGGCGACACCGCGATAGTAGTAGAGCCGGGCATTTTCGGGTGTAATTTCAATGGCCCTGGAAAAACTTCTGGCAGCGGGGCCGAACATTTTATAGTCCATGTATTTGAGCCCCAGGGTTTTATAGAAACGTCCTGTATGTCGAGCCGCATCGATGGCGTCGTTCAGCTCTTTCTCCCAACGATTGATCTCCTTCTTTATTTCGCGGATCTTTTCGGGATCCTCTTCAGAGGAGCCGATGTTTTCCAGCTCATAGACCCGTTCGGCCAGGTCCCTGTTCCGTCCCGGCCGACAGGACATCAGGGTCAAAAATGTTAACACAAGACAAAGGATGCGTATTGCGTTCATGCTTTCCCCCTGGGATGATACTCCCGGTGCGCCTCTTCCAGATCATTTCTGTTCAGATGGGTATAAATCTGGGTTGTGCTGATATCCGAATGACCGAGCATCTCCTGGACAGACCTCAGATCAGCCCCGCCCTGAAGCAGGTGAGTGGCAAATGAGTGCCTCAGGGTGTGGATTTTCCCGCTGACACCGGCGGTATCCGCGATGGTGCGGAAGTTCTTCCACATACCCTTGCGGGAAAGGCCGCGGCCGCGGTTGTTCAGAAAGACCTTGTTGGTCAAGAAGCCGGGCTTGAGCATTCGGGGCCGTACATCGTTCAGATAGAGAGTCAGCCAATGTTCCGCCACAGGCCCCAGGGGGACCCATCGCTCTTTTCCGCCTTTACCGAAAACCTGAATCATCCCCTCCTCGGGATAGAGATTGCTCATTTCCAGCTCAACGGCTTCAGACACCCGGAGGCCGCAGCTGTAAATAAGTTCAAAAAGGGTTCTGTCTCTGAGCCCCAGCAGGGTATCCTGGGGTATGGCGGACAGGAAGGCTTCCACCTCCTCCAGGCTCATCACCTCCGGGAGACTCTGGTTTATCCGGGGCATATCGATTCCCTGAAGGGGATTGTCGGTTCTTTCGCCGCAGAGAATCAGATACTCCATCATGGAGCGCAGACTGCTCAGAATCCGGGACAGTGTGCGCGGACTCAGGTCTTTCTCTTTCTGCCGCACAGCCATAAGGTAGTTTTCCACCAGAGAGCTGTCCAGATCCTGCCAGCTCCGTCCGCTGGCTTTCAGGAACTCCTCCAACCGCAGCACCTCACGCAGATAGGCGTCCACCGTATTGGGAGACATACGGAGTTCAACGGTGAGATATGTATGAAAGCGGGTGGACAGTTCCTTCATTTTTTTCAGCTCCCTGATTTCCTGTTACGCAGGAAGGTAGGGACATAGAGATCCGATTCACTGGGGGTTCCTCCGACCAGAGACTGGAAGGGACTGGCCGCCTGAGAACTCGTATCGGCGGCATCGCTGTCATAAAAACTTTTCCACTTGTCGTAGGAGAGGACCTCATCGTTATGACCGGGAAGTGCGGGGACATCGTCCTCTGTTTCCAGATCGGCACTATCTTCTTTCCGGCTCCGAAATCCTGTGGCAATAACAGTCACCTTGATCTCATCATCCATGGACTCATCAATAGTCGTTCCGGGGATGACAGTGGCATTGGGATCGATATTCTCGGCTATGATATCCATAACCTCCTTGTATTCGGTGAGAGCCAGACTGCTGCCTCCGGCCACATTCACAAGCAGGCCCTTGGCTCCGTCTATACTGGCTTCCTCCAACAGGGGATTGTTGATGGCA
The DNA here is from genome assembly GCA_963556075.3 of Oceanispirochaeta sp. GTDB lineage: Bacteria > Spirochaetota > Spirochaetia > DSM-2461 > DSM-2461 > Oceanispirochaeta. Next base: position 4,576,949 of record CAUVYB020000002.1, read on the forward strand.
CTGGTTGCCGCATCAATAGCCCTGTTGTCACCTCGCCCCGTGCCTATTCCCATAAGGGCTTCGCCCTGACCGTGCATAACCGCCTTCACATCGGCAAAATCGATATTGATATCCCCGTGCTGGGTAATAAGGTCGGAGATTCCCTGAACACCCATTCTCAGAACATCATCAGCCATCAGAAAAGCTTCCCTGATGGGGGTATTTTTCTCAACGATTTTCATCAGATTTTCATTGGGAATGGTAATCAGGGTGTCTACTTCCTGGTAGAGCTTATCAATACCGTCCTCGGCCAGTCCCATCTTGCGCTTCTGTTCAAAACCGAAGGGCTTGGTGACGACGGCTACCGTAAGGGCTCCGATCTCCTTGGCAATTTTGGCGATAACAGGAGCCGATCCCGTACCCGTACCCCCGCCCATTCCGGCAGTGATAAAGACCATATCCGCGCCCTTGAGCACGTTTTTCAGGGTCTCCTTATCCTCTTCCGCCGCCTGGGCTCCGATATCGGGATTCCCTCCGGCGCCGAGCCCTCCCGTGAGCTTGGTCCCTAAAGGAAGCTTTATCTTCGCCTCCGATTTTTCCAGCGCCTGCAAATCGGTATTGGTAGCGATAAATTCCACGCCCTTCACTCCGCAGGAGATCATACGGTTGACCGCATTACTTCCTCCGCCGCCTGCACCGATCACCTTGATGACCGTCTTGTTTCCCAAGGTCTCTTCCAGAATCTCAAGTTCCATAAATCCCCTCCCAAGGATAGATGTCCATTTAGTCTTATATAAAATTACGGAGCCAATCCCGGATCCGTTTCCACATTTCAGATTTCACAGGCCCTTCGCCCTCTGCACCGAAGCCCCCTTCCTCTTCCCGTCCGGCAGAGACAACGAGTCCCAGCGAGGTGGCCCACTCGGGCCCCCGGCAGAAGTCGGGCATCCCTTTCAGCCCCGAAGGCAGTCCAATGCGCACAGGCCGCCTGAAGATATCCGATGCCAGCTCTCCGGCACCCGGCATAAGGGCGCTGCCCCCCGCCAGAACGACTCCGCCGCCCAGACGATTCAAATAGCCCTTCTGCTCCAGCTGTTTCCGGATCAGCAGAAAGATTTCAGCCATACGGGACTGAATAATTCTGCACACATCCATCTCCGGAATACTCCGGGGAGGACGGCCGCCGAGTCCCGGAAGAAGAACCTCCTGAGAGGGATCTACCAGAGCCTCCCAGCACTTTCCCTGACTCAGCTTGATCTGCTCCGCCTGCTCCATGGACTGCTCCAGCACAATAGAGAGGTCCGTAGTCACCTGTTCACCTGCCACAGGCAGTGAACCGGAGAAATGGGGCGTCCCTTCAATAAAGACGATGGCGTCGGTGGTGCCGCCGCCGATATCAAGATAAAGCACCCCCAGCTCCTTCTCATCCTCCGACAGCACCGCATGGCTCGCCGCCAGGGATTCGAGGGAGATCTCATTCACTTTGTAACCGCTGCGGTTCGTACACTTGATCAGATTCTGCGTTGCCGCAATGCTGGCGGTTATAATATGAACATCCGCTTCCAGGCGGACGCCGATCATATCCAGGGGATCCCGGATCCCCACTTTGTCATCCACCATAAAGTGCTGTGGAACCACATGGAGGATCTCCCGATCCATGGGAATGGCAATGGCCCTGGCCGCTTCGATGACCCTGCGGACATCCTGACCCGTCACTTCCCGTCCTTTCCCGCTGACCGCCACGACTCCTCTTGAGTTCAGCCCTTCCACGGTTCCGCCTGTTACAGCGGTATATACGTCATGAACCGTTCTGCCGGCTTCCTGTTCAGCCGCCTCAATAGCATCGGCAATGGCTTTTTGAGCGGCTTCAATATTGACGACGACGCCCTTGCGCAGACCGTCGGAAAGGACGGATGCGGCACCGGCGAAACGGAGTTCTCCCGTCTCATCGTATTCTGCTATGAGAGCCGAAACCCTGCTGGTTCCGATATCCAGTCCGACAATGATGTCCTTATCCGGCAAAACTACCTGACCTCCCTTGTTTTCAGAACGACCTGATCGGTTCTGAAGTCTGCATATTCAAGATTATTTATCTGACTGCCGGATTTCAGAGAATCCAGAACCAGAAGTATTTTTTTCATAAGAGTTTCATTCAATCCCGTAGAGAGTAGAACCGGAAGCCTGTAAGCGTTGAAATAAAGCTTCAGTTCGTACAGAGCGCCCTCCTGTCGGGTCAGATTAATCTCGGAAATCTGGCTGTAGAGAAGAGGGGCCTCCTGCTGCAACAGCCTCAGATCTTTCAAAAAGGGAATCAGCGAATCGGGAATCTCTGATCCGTCCACACCGCTTAATACAGGAAGATTGAGATAGGGGACGGGGCTCTCATAAACCACACCGTATTCATCGAAAACATCGGGAGTGCCCCGTGTCTCACTGAAAGTCAGTCCCAGAGGGGATCTACCGTAAAGCACGATTTTCAGGGTACCGGGAAACTGCTTCTCCACATAGGCCTTACGCACGAGAGGAGAACTTTCATAACGGCTTTTAATCTCTCCCTCATCGATGGAAAGATAGCTCTCCTCCCCCGTAAGGCCGCCCATGGCCAGAAGGGATCTGTCCGAAAGCTCCAGTGTACTCTCCAGAAGAATACGCTTCAGCTGAAGACGGGGAAGGATGATGACGGACATGAGGAACTGCACTATGAGTACGGCGAGTAGCAGAACGACGATTATGATCAGTCCGCGACGCAGACCGGCATACAGACGCTCAGTCATGACAGCTCACCTCCCCGTCTTCCCTGGCATACCGGGAAAAGTTTACAAGAAGGCCGAAGATTCCAAGGGTGACCAGAGTCGAACTTCCACCCGCTGAAAACAGCGGCAGGGGGATCCCCGTAGCCGGAAGGGCTCCGCACACCACAGCTGTATTGATCAGAACCTGAAAATAGACCGAAGAGGTCAGACCGAAGGCGGCCAGCCTGATGTAACAGCTGCGTCCCTGCAGGGCGATGGAGTAGCCCTTTACGGCAAAAAGCAGAAACAGGAAGAGGATAAACAGAATACCCATAAATCCCGTCTCTTCTCCCACAACAGCAAAGACAAAGTCCGAATGAGCCGCCGGCAGTCCGCCCAGCTTGATTTCACCCTGTCCCAGCCCCTGCCCCCAGATATGACCGTTTCTGAGAGCCATCCTTGACTTCAGAAGCTGATACCCCGAACCGCTGGGATCCGCCAGAGGACTCAGCCAGGCCCTGATCCGCTCAAGGCGATAGGGCTTGGCGAGAACCATGGGTATCGCAGAGAGGCTGATAAGAATGGAACCGGCAACGATATAAAGCCAGCGTATGCCGGCCAGGAAAAGCATTAAAATCGCCAGCATAAAAACATAGACTGCCGATGAAAAGTCATTCTGAAAGTAAATGATCATGGTCATAAGAACGGACATGATCAGAACAGGCAGTATGGAGTTCAGAAAATCATCCATCCTGTCCTTTTTCTTATCAAGGATATGAGCCACATAGAGCACCAGAGCCACACGCACAAGCTCGCTGGGCTGAAACGTATATCCGCCGATCTCGATCCAGCGGGTAGCTCCTCCGGCAGTGCTTCCGACCCAGGGCATATAGGTCAGGGCATTCAGGATGAACGTCAGAACCACCAGGGGAACCGTTAGCCTGCGGATAAGTTCCAGGGGAATGCGGCTCAGTGCAAAGCTGCCCAGGGCTCCTATAAGGATCCAGATAATCTGGCGGTTAAAAAAGTAGAAAGGATTTCCAGCGGCCACGCGGCCGAAGTGGTAGGAAGCGGAGTACAGAGCGCTCACGCCGGCTCCCGTAAGGAGAACCATAAGCCCGACCAGGCCGGAGTCGCTCATTTTTATGACCATGCGGTCCGCTTCAAACCGTCTCATGACTGCTATTGAATCCTACTGAATCTTCAAGGTCGAAAGACCCAGGATGGCAAAGAGTCCGCCCAGTATCCAGAACCGGGAGACCACCTTGCTCTCGGCCCAGCCGGAGAGTTCGAAATGGTGATGAAGAGGGGCCATACGAAAAACCCTCTTCCCTGTTTTTTTAAAGGAGTAAACCTGAATCATCACGGAAGCGGTCTCAATGACGAAAACCCCTCCGATGATGATCAGAATGATCTCTTTTTTCAGTATCAGAGCCAGAGTAGCCAGAAAGCCGCCCATGGAGAGGCTGCCTGTGTCCCCCATCATAACCTCCGCGGGATGGCAGTTAAACCACAGAAAGCCGACACAGGCTCCCAGCAGGGCGAAAGTCACAACCGTAAGTTCACCCGCCCCGGAGAAAAAGGGGATTTGGAGATAGTCGGCAAACACATTGTGCCCTGTAAGGTAAGCCAATATGGTAAAAGCAATTAACGCGATAATCATCAGCCCTGTCGCCAGACCGTCAAGTCCGTCGGTCAGATTGACGGCATTGGAAAAGCCGACAAGAAGAAAGACGCCGAAGGGGATGTACAGCAGCCCCATATCAAGCACGGGATTCTTGAAAAAGGGAAGGTAAAGCAGGGTTGTATGATCGTTTTGAAAGAGATAGAGAACTACCATTATACAGGTAGAGATGAGCAGCTGCCCCCAGAGCTTAAGTCCCGAACGAAGCCCCTCCGAACTCTTGCGGGAAATCTTCAGGTAGTCATCCATAAAACCCAGCAGGCCGAAAGCGATCAGGGAAAACAGAGAAATCCAGGTATAGAATTCGCTTAAGTCCTGCCAGAGCAGAACCGATATTGTCACGGAAAGGACGATCAGCACACCGCCCATGGTAGGAGTACCGGCCTTGCTCAAATGCGTCTCGGGGCCATCGTTACGGACCTCCTGCCCCAGCTTCAACCGGGTCAGCATCCTGATGACCTGGGGTCCGAACATAAAGGAGATCAAAAGGGCCGTTACTGCGGCATAGGCCGAACGGAAACTGATATACTTGAAGATATTAAAAAAAGAAAAATACTTTACAAGCGGATAAAAAATCGCTTCAAACATGTCCCCTCCCGAACATAAATACATTCCCCCCTGCCCGGCAGAGAGTTTTTTCATTTTTTGTCTTAAGCCCGGCGGCTCAAGTCTTTTTCATACGCTCCAGACTCATAAGAGGAGCAGTCAGTCTTTCAAGCGCCATTCCGCGTGAACCCTTAAGAAAGACCAGATCTCCCGGTGCCACAGCTTCCAGGACCGCCGATTCAAGATCTGTAAAATTTTCAGACCAGAACGACACCCCCCCGGAGTGTTTATACTCCTGAGCGGCCGCTTTCATTTCCGGACCGAAAAAGAACACCATATGAGCAGAACAGTCGGTAAGGGTTCCGCCCAGTTTACGATGCAACATCCCACTTTCTTCACCCAGCTCAAGCATATCGCCCAGCACAAGGAACCGTCTTCCTTCGGTCGACATATCCGAAAACATCCTGAGAGCAGCCGATACGGAATCGGGATTGGCATTGTAACAGTCCTGAACCACTGTCACAGGACCTTCCAGAATCTCAGTCCTGCCGAATCCGGCATCAAGAGATTCCAGTCCCTGACGGACGTGATCCCAGTCTGCCCCCAGTTCCCGGGCAACAGCCACAGCGGCCAGTGCGTTATTCAAATTGTGCCTTCCGGGAAGGGGCAGTTGAATCGTGCAGTCGGTAAACACGAGCTCCTGCCCTTTCAGTCCGTTTTCTCTGGCGCTTACAAAGTCCGGCAGAGTCCTGGGGCCGAAAAGTTCAAGACGCCCCTTGAGATTTTCCTCCAGAACATCCCGAAAAGCTTCATTTTCATAAACAAAAGCCCTTCCCGTTTCATCCATCAGGGAAAAGATCTTACGCTTCTCCTCGGCGATACGACGCTTACTGCCAAGATAGGCGATATGGGCGGTACCGATATTGGTAACCACGGCGGTATCGGGCCGTGCGATATCTACAAGGACATCCATCTCACCCACATGATTTATCCCCATCTCCAATACGGCAAAATCATACTCCCGGTTCATTCGGAGCACCGTCAGAGGCAGTCCTATTTCGGAATTGAGATTCCCCGGATTTTTATAGCAGCGCCCCATAGTCCCCAATATGGACGCAACCATCTCTTTGGTCGTGGTCTTGCCGTTACTGCCGGTAACCCCTACGACTTTAAGCCTGGGAAAACGCTGCCTGTGCTTGACGGCCATAGCCTGCATCTGCTTCAGAGGGTCGTCAACCGGAAAAAACAGCACCCCATAGAGTTCCGCCCAGTTTTTCAGAGTCTCGTTATGCCCTTCAGCCCACTCCCGTTCTACCAGAACAGCGGAAGAACCGGCTTTAAGAGCCGATTCAATATGGAGATGCCCATCGGTTCTCTCTCCCTTCAGGGGGATAAAAAGAGCCCTCTGGGCGGCTTCTCTGGAATCGACACAGACCGTCGTCGGCTCCTGCCAACGGCTTCGGTGGCCGAGATAAAACCCGCCGCTCAAGCCTACAAACTCGGAAAAAGCAAAGGGACCGTTCATGGCGCCTCCTTCTGCAGGAGGATGATATCATCCGCATCAGCCCGGCCGAGGTCAAGACTCTCTTCAGCCAGAGCGCCCACCCGCGAGGGAGAGCTGTAAACTGCGACAGCGGCCAGAGCCCTCTTGTTTTTCTCGATAAGGTCCAGCTGTTGCCTCTGCAGAACCACAAGGTCATCCTGAAGCTGCTGATAACGGAAGCTCTGCCATACATTAAGACAGAGCAGCAGCGGAAAGAGGAACAGGACAAGAGCCGAAAGGGCCTTTTTAAGCATCCGCATCCCTCCAGTATTCGGAAAGCCGTTTAGCCACCCTGAGCTTGGAGCTCCGGGATGCCGGATTTTCCGCAATTTCCTCACAGGAGGGCACAACGGGTTTACGCGTCAGAATATCTACCACACGGGCGCCTCCACAGCTGCAGCGGGGTTGCTCGGGAGGACAGATACAGTTCCGATTCAGATCTTTAAAAAAGTGTTTCACGATCCTGTCTTCCAGAGAGTGGAAAGTGATAATTCCGATTTTGCCGCCGGGAGCCAGAGCCTTTACGGCACTGTTCAAAGCCGAGCGCAAACGGCCCAGCTCATCATTCACGACGATACGGAGAGCCTGAAAGGTTCTGGTAGCGGGATGAATTCGTCCGTGCCTGTATGCAGGAGGAACAACATCAGAGATCAACTGAGCCAGTTCCGCGGCAGTTTCTATACCGGACTCCGCTCTCCTGCGCACAATGGCGCCGGCAATTTTACGTGAATACCGCTCTTCGCCGTATTTATAGATTATATCGGCGATCTCTTTTTCATCATAGCCGTTAACGATATCTGACGCGGAGAGAGGACTGGAGGGATTCAGCCTCATATCCAGAGGTTCATCCTTTGAAAATGTAAAACCACGTCCGCTCTTTTCATAATGAAATATGGAAATCCCCAGATCCATGAGGATTCTGTCGGGCTGGGGCCTTCCGAAATGATCGGAAAAATAGTCGTTGAACCAGGTATGCACAAAACTGACCCGATCCCCGAATTCGGCCAGTCGTAACATGGCCCGCTTTTGAATCTCGGGATCCGCATCCAGGCCGATCACCTTTATATCGGGATAGCGCTTGAGAAATTCATAGGAGTGCCCGCCCTCTCCCATGGTGCAGTCAACGAGGATCTGCCCCGGTGACTCAGGGGCCAGAAAAGAACAGACTTCATCTTTCATGATGGAATAATGCACAAATTCCCGGCTATCCATTTAAAACCCCATATCTCCCAATCCGGACAGATTACTCCATCCTTCCTTCACCGAAGCGGCGCAGGCCTCTTCGTACTCTTCATACACCCGCTCATCCCAGATCTCGATATGGTCATCCATACCGATAAGCGAGCAGTCTCTTGCAAGCCCCACGGACTTCATAAGCGAGGGCAGCAGCTTGATCCTGCCGCTCCTGTCGATGGAAATTTCTTCAGCCGGAGCAATAAGCCTTCTGTATATCATCTGATACTGATCATTGAAGAGGGATTTTTTCTCCCGCAGCCCCTCTACCAGCTTCTCCCAGTGATTTACGGGGAAGAGCCACAGACAGCGGTCTACACTCTTTGTCAGGATCAGAGTTTCCAGCGGAACCTGAGAACGCAGCTTGGACGGGAGCATCATCCTGCCCTTTTCATCCAGCGTGGTGCTGTACTGTCCTCGAATCCCCTTTATTTCCACAAAATTCTACTTTTCTCCACTTTTTTCCACTTAATTCCATAATAGGCACCGAATTTTGGATTGTCAACATAGATTGAGAAAGTGAATTCCCTAATTATCAAATAGACAGAAAAAGACTACACATACGTTTAGCTTAAGGGCAAAAAAAAGCTCCGGTTCAAAACCGGAGCTCTGAAAGAGCGTTTTTTATTATATTATCAAAAACGTTGGTATACTTATTTCAGCAGACCGTCAAAGACTGTTCGATTCAGTAATCCTTGCGGAAAATACGGTAATCCAGAAAGGGGAAAATATTATCCTTCTTCTCCAGTTTGGTCAGCCATTCCGTCTTTATGGTATTCCTGGAAAGGGAATCGTAGATGTAGTTGAAGTTATGAATATGGGTCTTGATCCTCTTACGGGCGTAGGGGACCATGGTTCCCGCCTTCATAATAAAGGGCCAGTCCGAAGCCTGGGCCAGAAGGACCTCCCGGGCCGCCTGATTGAGAGTCCTCTCTTTAAGCCCCTTCTCATCAGGAAAGCGGTTTACCAGCTCCTGCATTCTTTCTATAAGTTTATGGGTATGGCGATAGATCCAGTCATTGGCACCGTCGAGCCAGACCTGCCCATAGCCCTTGTCTCCCCAGCTGGAGAAGGCGGGTTTGGTAACCTGATTTTCAGGATACACCGACAAATAGTCGAAGGGCGTCACCAGAGCGACCTCTTCGGAACGTTCGTGGACCTTGCGAATCAGAGATTCAAGAAACAGAGGCCCCTCAAACCACCAGTGACCGAAAAGTTCGGCATCATAGGGACAAGGAATAACGGGAGGACGATCCATATACTGCCCAAGAGTCTCACACTGCCTTAAACGGTTGGCCAGAAATGATTCGGCATGTTCCGCCGCCCTGGCAGCCGCAGCTTCAGGATCATATATAACCTTATCGTCGGTCTTTCCTGTAATGGCATAGTATTTGAACCCCGTATTCACACGATTGACACCGTCATTGATATAAGGAGCGATATACTCCAGAGGCCGGTCAAAACCGAGGTCTCTGTAGAAATCGCGGTAGACGGGATCACCGGGATACCCGTCGGTAGCCGACCATACGGCCCGGGAAGAAGCCCGGTCTCTGGCAAAAGCGTGAACACCGTTGGGGCAGCTTATGGGCGCGAACAGTCCGTTGACGGGGCGGTCTTCTGAATAAAGGAGCCCATGGGCGGAAGAGAGAAAGTACTTTACGCCGAAAGGCTTCAGATACTCCTCCACTCCGGGGAAGTAACCGCATTCAGGAAGCCATATGCCTTTGGGCTGAGAAGAGAAGATCCTGTCGTGAGACTCGACGCCTGTGAGGATCTGAGCCCGGATCATCTCGGGATAGTTCTGATAGTGAGGTAGAAAGCTATGGGTGGCGCAGGTTGTGATCAGTTCCAGAAAACCCTGCTCCTGAAAATAACGGAACTTTTTGAGGATATTGCGTCCGTAGAGCTCTTCATACTCCTTCAGATTTAGAGAGAAAAACTCATGATACATCCTGGCCATACGATTCTGATCCGCATCGGAGGCCGTAAAATCCAGCTCCTTCTCGGCCAGCTCTACAAGCATGGTCAGATGATCCACATAACGCTGCTGCAGAAGTTCATCCTGAAGCATATGAGTCAGTGTGGGGGACAGAGAGATGGTCAGACGGAAGGGAACACCATCCTTCTCAAGGCGCTCAAACATGCGCAGCAGAGGCAGATAGGTTTCGGAAATGGCCTCAAAAAGCCAGGCTTCCTCCAGAAAACGCTCATACTCGGGGTGCCTTACAAAGGGGAGATGAGCATGCAGAACCAGAGAGATCATCCCTTTTTTATTCTTGAGCTGATTAATCATTAAACTGTTCCTCATCCAGCAGTTCATGAATCGGTATGATTCTCTGCGGAATCTCCTGATATCCCGATACCCCGTGGGTTTCTCCGAACTCTGCGGTAAAACCGGAAAGGCGTATCAGTTCATCTGTATGTGTCAAATCATTATCGTGAGGGGCTGTAACATACTCCCTCGTAGTCTCGATGCTGTTGGACCGGGTCACCAGATAATCTTTTTCTTCCACAACGGCACGGATTTCAACACAGTAAAAGGTATCTTCTGCGGGAAGGTTGATGTAACGACGATAATCACTGAATTTGATGGGGATATCAAAGAAATCCAGAACATTATCCTTATGATAATCCTTGGTATTCAGTTCCACCACTCGGAGAAGAAGTCCCTGAAAACCGGGGGTATTTCGGATTTCATCGACTTTTTTATCCTCCAGATCCCAGAAGCAGAAAACCCATGAAGGATCCCGCAGCAGGAGGGTCGCACCGGTTTCGTTGTAGCGGAGAGGCAGCTCCAGGTCATCATCCTGCCCCAGATCAAGCTCTTCATCCTGGGAGATGGAAAACTTGCGAGCCTCCATCTGGATGGCCAGATTGTTCAGTTCTTCCCGCTCATTCCTGTCTTCCTCGAATGCATCGAGGATCAGGGAAACCAGTGTATTCTTATCGACACCGGGAGTAACGGGAATGTTCCCGCGGTTCGAAATCTCAAGCAGCTGCTCATATGAAAAAGAATAAAGACGTTCCTCAGTCATTAACCACCCGATATATTAAAAAATGATTTTTAATCGTAGGAAAAATGAAAGGATCATGTCAAGAGCCCCTGCGCCTACGCAAAAAGGTCTATCTTCACAACCGACCCTTTCTGAAGCGGACAGCTCTCCTGCTTTACAAAGCTCCCGTTTAAGGACAATATGAATGAGGATGAAAAAAGTAATCTTTCACGGACACTTTTACCAGCCTCCCCGGGAAAATCCCTGGACCGGAGTCATTGAAAACCAGAAAGAAGCGGCCCCCTTCGACAACTGGAACAAAAGGATAAGCCGTGAATGCTACGAAGCCAACGCCTTCTCTCCCCTTCTGGACGCAGAGGGAAGGGTTGAACGTTTCTTCAATAACTATGAACACATCTCCTTCAATATAGGCCCCACCCTCCTCTCCTGGCTTGAGCAGGAGGCGCCCCATGTCTACGAAAAGATCCGGGAAGGCGACCGCAGAAGCCTGCAGAAAAGAGGAAGCGGTAATGCCATCGCACAGGTGTACAACCACATCATACTGCCACTGGCATCGGAAAGAGACCGCAAAACACAGATAATATGGAGCCTGGAGGATTTCAAACGGCACTTTTCCAGAGATCCCAGAGGTCTTTGGCTTTCGGAAACGGCCATATGCCCTGAAACGGCGGAAGAGATGGTCAGAAACGGCATAGAGTACACCATACTCTCGCCTGATCAGGCGGAACGCTTTATATTCTCGGATGCAGGGTACGGTGGGAACACGGCTCCCGAAGAACTTTGGCGTCATCCCTGGCTTCTTGACTGTCCTTCAGGGGAGCTGAGGGTCTATTTTTATCATCCAGGACTGTCTGCCGGGATATCATTCAACCATCTGCTCAGAGATGCGGACAAGCTCTACACCATGATAAAATCCGAACTGAGAGAGAGTGCCCTGCTTTCCGTCGCCACGGACGGAGAGATCTACGGCCATCATGAGGTTCTCGGCAATATGGGACTCTCCGCTGTTCTGGCAAAGATAGAAAATGACCCGGAAACAGAGAGTGCCAACTTCTCCCAACTGACCGACAGCCTCCCCCCGGCGGGATATGTTTTCCTGAAAAAGGGGGAAGGGGGCCGCGGAAGCTCATGGAGCTGTTCCCACGGCGTCTCTCGATGGTACAGGGACTGCGGTTGCACAACGGGCTCCTCCGAAGGGTGGAATCAGAAATGGAGGACAGCTCTCAGGGAAGCCTTCGACGAACTGAACAGACGGGCGGAAAAGGTATTCCGGGATGAAACAGTACGACTTGTTCCCTCTGCAGATCCTGATACGCTGAGGAATGCCTATATATCCGTACTGACAGGCCGCAGACCAGTCCCGGATTTTCTGAACAGCTACGCCCTCAGCCGCAGGGAAGACCGGATGAAACTCCTCCGCCTTCTGGACGGGCAGAAATACGCCATGTACATGTTTACATCCTGCGGCTGGTTTTTTGCCGATATCACGGGAGTGGAACCCAGACAGAACATCCTCTACGCCGCCCGGCTGCTTGCGCTTTACAGGGATATACTTCCGCCCCTGACGGAAAAGGAGTTCCAGAATACCCTCGGAGAGGCCCTGAGCAACCTCCCTGAGATGAAAAACGGAGCAGATCTGTACAGGGAAGATCTTGAAAAAACAGAGGGGGCTATCTGCCGCAGAGCGGCATCCCTTATCCTTGAAGAACTTTACGGACTACCCAGCGGGCATAGCGGCTGTCTCGAGATCGCAGGCGTCACGATTCCCGACAGGACTCAAGACAAGGTCCTGCCGGAACTGAGGGGAAACGCAGTGCTGAAAGACCGAGAGACCGGAGAAGCCAGAAACCTGGATTACAGCATCCGTGAGGATAAGATATCCTTTACGAACATGCATCTGAGACTTGAAAACAAGAGCTTCAGCGTCTCCCTGCCGGACCTGAGCCCTGAGGAGCAGAGATCACTGCTGATGCACTCTGCAACAAGGTTCAGAGAGCCCAGCTACGGCGCCATGGCCCGACTTCTCAGACGATTCAACGACAGCCCGGCATCCGTGACAGCCGCGGCTCACAGCAGCCTCACGGAAATACTGATTATGATGGGAAACAGTGATACAGCTGCATGGTCGGCGTTCTCAGCGCTCCTGTCCTCTGAGATATTCAGGGAGATCCCCCTGCCCGAAGACTTTTCCCGGCGGCTCTACAACGCTCTGGAAGGATGCCTTTCCGGACAGAAAGGCATAAGGGAGGTCCCTCTTCAGCTTCTGAAAGCGCTGCCCCGCTTGTCCCTTCCTGCCGGAATGCCTCCGATGAGCGCCACTCTCGCCGGAAGGCTCCATGATCTTTACAGCAACTCGGAAGAGGGAAAGAGGGTTATCGCCCTGTTGAAAGAGGAAGAAAAAGCAGGACTGTCCTCACTGCTCCTGCTCTCTAAGCGAATAGCTTTTTAATTTTTGCGAAACACCATCAGCATAACATCCCCCCAGCCCAGAGGTTTGACAAGACGGTCTGCGGCTCTTTTGACAGGAACAGGAGCATAACCGGCTCCCAGCCCTCCCCAGGTCCGGGTCTGTTCATGAACAAAGCCGCTCTTGACAGCCAGGCGCTTCAGGGTCTTTTTTGAGAAGAGGAACAGATGATCCGCTATCACAGAACGCCAGCGCCCGGCGAAAAGACGGGCCTGAAAACCGGAACAATTGGGGGTGATACAGATAAAACGACCTCCCGGTTTGAGAACCCTGTAGACTTCGGACATAAACGTATCGGGGCGGTTCAAATGCTCGATAACATGGGAACTATGTACAAAACGGAAGCTCTCATCAGGAAAAGCGGCATCCTCAATAGTCCCCGGATAAATGGGAACATCGTAATTCCTGCTCCCCCACTCCGCCGCCTCACGACACACCTCTACCCCTCTGGCATCCCAGCCCCGGTCGTTCAGCCAGGCCGCGAGGCGGCCGGTAGCGCAGCCGACATCCAGAAAACTGCCGTCCCCGCCGTGTGCCTCCCGTTCCTGCTCTCCCCAGTCGAAAAACCGGGCATCCTTCAATCCCAGGAGCATAAGCGACAGAAAAGCTTCTTCATTTTCAGTTTCATACCCGAAGTATTCACCGTCATACCTTTCAAGCACATCCTCCGTCACGGGCTGGGGATTCTGCAGAATCAGACCGCAGCGACGACAGCGGCTCCAGCTCCCCTGCTCTACGTTCCAATGAGAAGAGAAGCTCGTGGAAGCGCATCCCGGACAGGCAATGAGAGCTGAGCGCTCCCCTTCTCCGGGTTTCTTGGAAAATGTCTTCATCGATACACCTGCACGACATAGGAAAGGCTGTCTTCATTCCCCTGGACATCGATCAGAGAGACCTCCAGAACCGCCTGTCCCGAGGTCAGATGAACAGTTCCCAGATAGACGTACCCCTCCCGGCTGAATACCGAATCCACCGCCTGACCGTCCTTGAAAGCCAGTCCCTGCTCTCCCTGGCGAACGGCATCAAGACGGCGCTCCAGCATCAGAGATCCCAGATTGTAGAGGAGATAGGCATAGGGCATACGAAACATCCCTTTTCCATAGGGATCGCGCCCATCCACATAGATGCTGTAGCGGCCCGACTTAAGGGAAAGTCCGTCCTCAAGGATATACTCATCTCCTCCATGTACAAGGACAACAGACTCCACCTCGGGCGCCGTCCGGTCCTCTACAGAGGGGAGGAGGATAAAGGGATTCACAAGCTGATTCAACTGGGCGTCCCGAATGGCAAAACGGCAGTAACCCGGCTCTCTTTCCGAGCCGGGAGCTCTGAGAAACTCGCCCACAGAGAGCCGGTCCCGGTCCAGCCGCAGCTCCTGTTCGTCTATACCGCTGTATATGGACTGAAAGCCGTTTTCATGTTCCAGCACAAGAATCGCTTCACCTGCCCCGGAAAGGGCACCGAAACTGTCGGGAGCATATCGAAAAACCACCTCTCCCGTATCAAAGGGCCGCATAGAATCATAGTTTTCGAACTCAAAAAAAGGTTCTCCCCGTTCTTCGTCCAGAAAGGAAGAGCTGATTCCGTCTGCTGCCACAGGCCACTGCAGAGCCGGCAGCACACATAGTCCTGTGAAGAACAAAAGGCTCCCCAGACAGCATCTGTTCATTCAGACCTCCCCCATTTTCAAAATACGTCCACCCATGGAAAAGAATAAAGTGCCATCCTGAACAACAATATCATCGGGAGGAGTCAAAAATTCCATTGAGCTGACCAGAGCCCCTTCCAGAGAGTAGAGATTCATCAGATAACTGGAACGGCTGTTCCTTCTGCTCTTCTCACTGAGTACAATCACTTTCCCGTCGGCTTCCACCACGTTCAGAGAAAGCAACCGCCCCTCTTGAGGAATCTCAATAAACATATCTTCGGGGCCAAGTTGCCACACCTTGTCTTTCTGCTCTACCCAGAGAATATCTCCCCCCGGGGAATAACTCATTTTCACGGGACGGCTGAAACGACTCTCAAGCATACGCTCTCTGCCGCTAGCGGTCAGAGACTCCAGGTCG
Source organism: Oceanispirochaeta sp. (assembly GCA_963556075.3). Taxonomy (GTDB): domain Bacteria; phylum Spirochaetota; class Spirochaetia; order DSM-2461; family DSM-2461; genus Oceanispirochaeta. The sequence continues at coordinate 4,592,213 of CAUVYB020000002.1, forward strand.
TACTCCCTTATCCGCTGTTCTGCCAGTCCCGAAATGACGGAAAGGCGCTCACCATCCGGCGAAAGAGACAAACCATAAACAGTACAGTCCTGCCCTTTCGAGGGAGGTGAAATTTCCCTCATTAATCCACTGTCGTCAAAAATACGGACGGAGCCGTCCAAGAGTCCCAGGACCGTACCGGCTTTTCCGGCATCCAGAGCCGTGACAGGGCCCAGTCCCTGCCATTTCCAGAGGCTTTTTCCCTCACCGTCATACTCCTGAATCCGGCCTTTCCAGAGATCTACGACATAGATCCGGGAATTCAGTAGAAGAGGCTGTCCTTCCCCCTCAACGAAACTCCGGGTCCCACGTTCCAGATCTTCGAGAAGAAAGCCCTGATCGGTTTTATAGAAGTAGTGACTCTCATTGAGAACGGAGTTTTTACGCTGTGCCGGTAGAAAAGGCATACTGCCGTTTTGATAATAAAGAGCCTTCCGCTCTCCTCTTGAGATCAGAAGCGCCTCCTCCGGAGGCGATGGAGATGAAAATGCCCAGGCCCTTTCGGGCATCAGAGTCTTTTCAATCCCGCCTTCACGGGGAAATAAAAAATAGTAGGACGTAAAAAAGACTATGATTAAAGGCAGAAAAAAGGTTTTATTCATGCACGCTCTTCGCTTGGTAAACTTTGATTTTATATTATACTATGTACGCGGAGCAGGTCAAACAGAGCGCTTTCAATCAATGAACTGGAGTACCAATATGAAAACGACGGAATTAATGAAAATGGCACGCAAGGCAGCCGAAGAATCATACTCACCCTATTCACACTTCAGAGTGGGGGCCGCCCTCCTTTGCAAAAACGGAGAGATCTTTACAGGAACCAATGTGGAGAACAGATCATTCGGCCTGACCATTTGCGCGGAAAGGAGCGCAGTCTGCCGGGCCCTCACGGATGGAAACAGGGAATTTGAAACTCTCGCCATTTCCTGCCCCGATGCGGACTATCCGGTCTCGCCCTGCGGAGCCTGCAGACAGGTGATCAGTGAGTTTGTATCAAAGGATTTCCCCATCCATTTCCAGGGGGGGAAGGGAGAGATGATAACCAGAACGATGGAACAGCTGTTCCCGGACGACGCCCTGTCTGAATTAAAGGATTAACGGCAAAAACGATCAACCCCGAAATTGAAAACCACGGGGAGGATGGGGAGGCTCGGGTCAGCGGGAGAGTCTTTTCATCCTGGCGGCCTTCTCCGTCTGTTTGGCATCGGCTTCCATCTTATGCTTCCAGATATCGATCTTCTTTTTAAGCTCTTCAATCTCCCTCTTCTGATTGGTCAGCGTCAGAAAACGTTTGAGAGCCGCCAGATAGTTGATGGCCTGTTTAAAGTCATCCATTCTGTTGGTGGAAAGCTCGTATTTCATCCTGTAACTGTCTCCGGCACTCTGAAGCAGCCGGCAGGTCAAGCGGAAGTGTTCGACCCTTTCTCGGAATCCTTCCGAGCGGGGATCCATTCCGCCAACAAATTTTTTCAGATCGATGACATTCTTTGCGAGAGTGGCAACCCGGCCTTCCAGTTCAATGATGGACCACTTCCATTTTGAGTTCTCTCCAAAACCGTCTTTAACCGTCTGAACGGAGAACCCCAGTTTTCGGAGTATAAGAAAACGCTTCAGTTCAGGGTAATCCTTCACCGCTTCTATCCTCTCGGCATATTCTGAATAGGGAACGTCGAGATAGTCGGAAAAGACATCCTCAAGATAGATAACGATTTTATAGCAGGCTTTTCTGGCATCGTTCAGAAAGTTCTCATTCTTTATACCCAGAAGATCCAGGGAGAGTTGATTCATAATCAGATAATTGGAGACGATGGACAGGTTAGCTTCCGCCATTTCGATCTTCCTGTAGGGAGCCTGTTCATTGTCGCCGTTAAGGGCGACCTGAATTTTTCTCTCTTCAGCAAGAGCGAGTTCTATCTGATTTTTGTATTCCCGGATCTTCTCAAAATACCGGGTTCTTGCTTCTTCACTGACTTTAGCCATTCAAATACCTTTCAAAGGGATGCCCCTTTCAGCATCTCCTCAGCATGGGTAAGAGACGCACTGCCCTCACTGTCTCCGGACAGCATTCTTGCAATTTCAGCGACTCTTTCATTTCCCTCCAGAGCGAATAAATCCGTATGCGTCCGGTCTTCCCTCTCTGTTTTTTTTACCTTTATATGATTATCGGCATAAACTGCTATTGACGCAAGGTGAGTTATACATAATATCTGATGAAAGCCTGCCAGCCCTTTCATGTGACGCCCTATCGAAGAAGCCACTTCACCGCCGATGCCGGCATCAATTTCATCAAAAACGAGAACTGGAGTATTATCCGAATCGGCCAGGGCCGTTTTTACAGCCAGCATCACCCTTGACAATTCACCGCCGGAAGCCACATTTCTGAGAGACTTCAGCGGCTCCCCCTTATTGGCGGAGAACATAAACTCGACCCGGTCCAGCCCGTTTATTCCACAAAGAGCCTGCCCCTGGTCTCCTGTCTTCAAGCTTACAGAAATGGAGAAGGACGCCGAAGGCATTCCCAGTGTGGCTAAAAGATCGCATATTCTGCCCTCCAATATCAGCGCGGTCTCCTTTCTTCTCTCCGAAAGGAGCCTGGCCTCGCCTATCAGCTCCTCCTCAAGGGCATCCCTCTCGGCGCCTAAAGCCTCGAGCCTGTCAACGGCATGATCCAGGCGCTCAAGGCTCTCCCGGCTCTCAGCCAGATGTCTCTGTACCTCATCAAATCCGGGTCCGTACTTGCGGCTGATCCTTTTGATTACGGCCAGCCGATCTTCAAGAGCTTCCTTCTCTGCGGGAGTATAGCTGATCTGATCTCCCATTCCCGCCAGAGACTGCGCAATATCCTCAAGCTCATAAAAGGCGTCGTTATAACGACTTTTCAATCCGGCCTGCTCACTTTCCATCTCGGTCAGCCTGTCCATAAGGGGCTGGGCTTTGCTGAGGGCGGAGAGAGCGCCCCCCCTGTTCTCGGACAGCAGATCCGTAAGCCCATCGATAACAGAGTACAGCTCCTGAGCCTGATCCATACGTTTCAGAACCTTCCGAAGCTCCTCTTCCTCGCCCTCTTTGAGATCAGCCTCGTCAATCTCATTCACAGCGTACTGGAGCAGTTCTATCTCTTTCTCACGATTCTCCTGGGCGGCCTTAAGCTCGTCAATCTCGGCACTCTTGTCCTTGAGGGCGTTAAAAAGCCCCTGCACCCGCCGGTTCATCTCCTCCAGCTTCCCACTCTTGTCCAGAAAACGTCTGTGCTGATCGATGTAGAAAAGAGACTGATGATCGTGCTGACCATGAACATCAACAAGAAGACGCCCCAGCTCGCTGAGATCGGCCAAGGTAAAGGGTCTGGACTGGATATAGACGGACCCGCGGCCGGTACTGCGTATTTTTCTCCTGATAATCAGGGAGTCCTCTCCGGGATCAAGATCATGTTCTTCCAGCCAGCTGCGGATATCCTCTGAAGTGTTATGGAAGACACCTGTGACTTCGGCTTCATCACAGCCGGTACGAATAGCCGTACTATCCGCCTTATTCCCCAGTACCAGCCCCAGGGCACCGATCAGGACGGACTTACCCGCCCCCGTCTCACCGGTGAGGATGTTCAGCTTCCCGGCAAAAAGAACCCGGGTTTCATCAATCAAAGCATAATTCTTTATATAGAGCTCTTCAATCATAGGGTCTGCCCTTCCAGTTCAGCTTTTTTCTGACCACTTCATAGAAATTCATGGTAGAAAAACTTAAGAGGTCGGCACTGCAGCTGTGCCTCCTGGTCACGACCTTATCCCCCGGGAGCAGTTCAACCACGATCTGACCGTCCAGAGTCATCACAAGATCGGTTCTCTGGTTTTTTACAATATTTATCGTGACCTCTTCATCCGCCGGAATGACCAGAGGCCTGTTTGACAGGGTGAAAGGATTAATCGGATTGACAATCATGGCCGACAGTTCAGGATGCAGAATGGGCCCTCCCGCAGCCAGAGAGTAACCTGTAGAACCGGTGGAAGTTGAGAGAATAACCCCGTTCGATCTGTATTCAATCACCTCCTGGTTGGAAATATCCACCTTCAGGTTTACAAGTTTCGCCATACCTGTTGATGTTATAACACAATCGTTGAGACAGCAGGCATTGAAGATCTCTTTCCCCCTCCGTTTCAAAGCGGTACTGAGCATAACCCTCCTGCTCAGCCCCATCTGCCCCTGTTCGTACATCTCAAAAGCCCATTTCCACTCCGTTGGATTCACCTCAGCCAGGAACCCGAAGGTTCCCAGGTTCACAGCCAGAATGGGCATAGCCATGCCGGCACACAGCCTGGCGCTGTAGAGAACCGTACCATCCCCTCCTAATACAATGACAAGATCCGCCTGATGAGGAGCTACCGGTTCAGGTTCTCCCGTAAAACTGTGCTCGAAGACCCGGATCTTCCGCTCCTGCAGAAACTCACAGATATCAGAACGGAGCTCATCCGCTTTTTTTTTGGAGAGATTGGTAATAAGGAAGACAGATTTCACTTCAGCCATAGCGGTCCTTTTATCCTAATGCCGGATTTAAGGCAGTGTGGCCAGAATCCGGGCGATGCTTTCACAGTTGCTCTTGCCCAGGGAGGGATACAGAGGAAAAAGCAGGCAATTGAGTATCAGAGTTTCCGCCGCGGGACAGACTATCAGATCCCCCAGCTCCTCTTCGAGACAACAGCCCTTGAATGCCAGTGTAGTCTCCACATTCTTTTTCTGAGCGTATTTCTGAATCTCCTGCCGGTTTCCCTTGATCAGCACAGGGAGGGAGGAACGAATAATCCGCTCATCCACGGGTGTGCTGAGAAAACTGTGTTTTCCCTTTTGCAGGGATGTTATAAATAACTGATAAATCTCTTCCCGCAATTCAAAGGTCTTTTCAAATTCCCGGGCTTGTGCCGCTCCAAGAGCGGCATTCATATCCGGCAACAGGATTGTGGGATCAAATTCCGCGGTCAGAATCGAAAGAGCGCCCAGATGCTCTTTCTTTCTGAATAGCAAAGCCGCTCCCCCTCCCGTAGTCAGAAGGTCATAAGGCTCCAGACGGATAAGAACAGCGTCACCCATGGTACCGGCGGAAATCTCTTTATTGACCGAACCGAAATTCAGGGTAATATCCTCGATGACCGGCACCCCCGGATCTTCCCACTCGCTGAAATCCCACTGATAACCGAAAACGCCTCCCAGGACGACGGCGCCTGTCTTCTCTCCGACCTTATCCAGAACATCGTCCAGATCAGGTACGGCTGTGGTGGGATTTACATCCACAAAGACAGGAATCAGGGAGAGCTTCTGAATAACGTGAAGATAGGTCCCCGGTGAAAGAGGCGACAGGACCACTTCATCACCTTCGGTCAACCCGAGAGTACGAAAACAGAGTTCAACCGATCTTTCGAACTCTCTTAACAGAAGAGAGCCGGCCGCATGGCAGTGCTGAATGAGAAATTCGGAAAGCTGATCTGAGTACTGCCCCGGACCGATATGATCAGAAACCATACAGCTCAGGACGGCATCCATCTCCTTCCTCTTGATGGAGGGTCTGTAAACAGGAATAGACATATCAGTTTTTTACGAGACTAATCTGCTGAAGTTCCTCGGGATCAAAAAGACGGCGGATATCAAGGATGATAAGATACCCTTCATCCTGATGAACGACTCCCTGAATATACTCGGTTCCAATCCCTGAAATCATCTGAGGCGGCGGCTGAATCTGCCCCTGATTGATCGAGACGACACGGAGGACCTTGTCAATTATGACTCCCAGCTGCATTCCGTCCAGATTGATAATAATAAAACCGCTGAGCAGCGCTTCGTCCTCACTCAGTTCCGCCTTTTTGAGATGAAAGCGTTTATGAAGATTGATAACGGGAATGATATCGCCTCTGAGATTAAAGATTCCCTCTACATAGGGAGGTGCATTGGGAATATCACGGACCTCCTGCACGCTGTAGATCTCTTTGACATCCATGATATTGATTCCGTAGTTCTCAACTCCCAACTGGAAGGTCACCATTTGCAATGTTGTTTCTGCCATTAAAAACTCCCAACTTTATTATGTTCCATTCTGACTCTAAAATCAATGACTTCCGTTCTGCAGAATTTGTTTAAGCAAAGTGTATAAATGCATGCAGTAAGGTCTGGATTTCTTTTTAAAGTTTACAGTTGTATATTCATCCGCCAGATCGGTTACAACCCTGATGCTGAAAAAATCACACCCCCATAACCTGGCCGCTGAAGCCAGATGATAACTCTCCATTGTACATATTTCAGCAAGATCCCCAAACCGGGAGTGAACGTCACCGTCCAGAACAGGTTCATCCACAGTCAGTATCCTGACCGGTGGTATGTCCTGAGCCTTTGCCCAATCAGGAAGAATCTGTTTTATCTCGGCGTTCCTGCTGTAGAGAAATGCCTCTCCGGCGAGGACATCTCCCATTTCAACACCCGAAAGACCACCAGCCGTCCCGCTGTCGATCAGCAGATCGGGAGTCCCGAACTGTTTTTTTATAAGTACAGCACTCTTTTCAGTGACCACGCCGCTGCAAAGAATCCGTATGTCATAACCCCCAAAAGACGCGGTCGCCGTCCTGAAGCACTCTTCTTCCTGCTCAACAGCCCCGAAGCATTCTCGGGCGCAGTGAAATTCCCGAAGCATGGGACATATTATCATCAGTTTTTTCTTCATCGACCATCCATCCCGGGAAGCCTTTTTTTAATATAGATGAGTATACTTATTTTATCTGCCATCGTCAAAACGAAATCGTTACAGCAATTCATACCCTGCCCAGCCCCTTGTTATTAGCGTGTAAAAAATAGAGAATAAGATTTATGGCAGAAAAAACAAGAAAGACATCCCGAGACATTCAGGCAGAGAAGTCCAGACAACGAATCTACGAGGCCGCATTGGCTATTATGGTTGAAAAAGGATTTGATGAAACAAGTATCGGTGACATCTGTAAGAGCGCACAATGTTCAGTCGGCGCCTTCTACCACCACTTTCCCTCCAAAGACAGTATACTGGAAGAGACATTCAGACTTGCAGACAAGGATTTCGATGGATGGAAAAGCCTGAACCACAAAGGGCTCAAGGGCCGGGACCTTATTCTGGAATATATGAGATCTTACGCGGAACTCTCCATTCAGAGCGGACTTGAATTCTCCAAAAGATTTTATACCAGCAAAAACAAGGTCTTTATCCGCAAAGGCCGTCCCATGCAGACCAAGCTCATAGAGATTATCGAAACGGCCATAATGAATAAGGAGATAGACCTTAATGTCAGCCCGGAAGAGTGTTGTGAAAACCTCTTTATCTGTGCAAGAGGAGTTGTCCTTCACTGGTGCCTGCACGAAGGCCAATTCGATATCAGAGAAAAGATGGTAGAGATCAGCGATGCCGTTCTCAAGGGTATGGAATTATAAATAAAAAGGGACCGAAATACATTACACATCTCGGCCCCTTCAAGCTATTTATTTTCCAATTATCAACTATTCAGCTTCTTTTGCCGCATTTTCACCGGCGATTTTTCCGAATACATTGATATCAGGCAGAGCGTTACCGCCCAGGCGGTTGGCACCGTGAATACCTCCGGTTGTTTCACCGGCGGCATACAGACCGGGGATCACATTACCGTCTTTATCAAGAGCCTGGGCTTTTTCATTGATTCTGATACCGCCCATGGTGTGGTGAACAGTGGGCATGCGTCCACCGGCAAAGTAAGGCGGCTGATCAATCTTATACTGAAACAGTGTTCTTCCGAACTTGTCGGGACCGCCGTTTTCTACGGCAGCATTGAAATCCTCAACAGCAGCGATCAGGTTGGCAGGATCGACATTGATCTTCTCGGCAAGCTCTTCCAGGGTATCGGCCATAAAGGCTCTTTCCTGATCTATGAGATCTCCGATCCTATCGTTGAAGAAGTTTTTGCTATCCAGTGAATCATAGTTGTGAGAGTCGAGGACGATCCACATAAAAGTGTCTTCCTGCTCAAAGAGAGCCCGTGTCATAACATCACGTCTTTCACCTTCATCAACGAACCTGTTTCCGTCTTTATTGACGAAAATTCTGTTTTCAACAGACTGCTCGATGTTTCCGGCAAGACTTCCAGTTACAGGATCCCCCATGGGCAGGAGCTGAATATGCTCGAGACCTATAAGCTGGGCACCCACTTTTTCAGCCAGGGCCAGACCGTCTCCGGTGGCACCGGGATGGTTGGTCGTACCGATCTTGGCCAGAGAAGGCCACTGCTTATTGTATTTCTCACGCATCTCGGTGCTGGCACCGAAGCCTCCGGTAGCGACGATAACAGCCTTATGTCCCTGAGCGACAACTGTACCGTTCAGGCCCTGAGCCTTCACAACACTGGCTCTTTTACCGCCCTTTCCGTCATCTTCCATGTAAATTTCAACGGCCTTGGTATCCGTAAGAACGGTGATATCGTCATGAGCACTGATATAGTTCATATAGGTTTCAATATAGCCGGTTCCCAGGGGTTTTACGGGCTTATGAGCTCTTCTCCAGAGTCCTCCTAGAACGGTGAAGACATCATCCTTGAACTCCATTCCCATACCCTCAAGCCACTGCAGGGTGGGATAGGCGTTTTCGACGAGAGTTCTGACCATCTCGGGATCCCCCAGATTGTCCCCCCCCTTAAGAGTCTGTTCAAAATGCTTATCCGTGGAATCCTCTACCCCGGCAGCTTCCTGTCTTGACGGGTCTACACAGTTATAGGCGGAACCGGAGATAATCGTATTGCCACCGACCTGGGGCATCTTCTCCAGAACGATCACGCTGGCACCATTCTGATTAGCCGAGATAGCGGCGGAAAGTCCCGCTCCACCTGCACCGATGATGACCACATCTGCATTGAGTACTTCGGTGGCCGCACTGACGACATCGGCCTCTGCCTTGCCGTCGTTCAGGGAAGCGATATCGGCACCGGCAGCCTTAAGGGCTTCCGTAACGGCTCCGATGATGGCGTTGCTGGTGTAGGTAGCCCCGGTTACCGAATCCACAGCAAGAGTTTGCCCATCGATAATCGCCTTGGGAATTCTTTCAAAGGCTGTATCGGAAACGCCGGGAGTTTCATGGTGCTCAATGACCTTGATATCCTTGATCTCCTTCTTGTCTACTGTGACCTCTACAACGACATCGTTTCCGTGAATTCCGGGAGCTCCCCCCTGATAGATACCGGGCTCAAATTTTTTTGATCCACAGCCCCAGATCATCATAGCCGCTACCATGAGGAGCAGCGATTTAAAAATCCTTTTCATCTTTCCTTCCTTATTCCGATCGTATTCGCCGTACGTTTTCGCCGAATACATTCTGTTTAATTTGAATCTATCATAAATTATCGAATAATTCTTAGCAATACTGTATGAGTTGAATTTATGAACTGAATTGAAAGTTATACAGGGAGGAATCCGTGCAACTGAGAACAACGGATAGAACAATAATAAAGGAATCCCGTGCGTTATCCTGATCACTTACCTAAACCGCAATTCAGGAGCCCTCTATGATCATCAGCTTGTTGAGTTTCTATAAAAAAGAGAAAAAAGCGGTTGCTCCGTTATTGCACGCCGAAGCTTTGAGCGGAAAGAGAGAATGAGGTATCCCTTAATATCCCTGCAGGACTTCTAGCCTCCCCCTGCCCCCCTTTATCATGGCTCATTCTGCTGCCGGGTAGTCATAGGACCGACCTCAAGTGCCCACGATTACCAGCGGCGTCCTTGTCATTGGGAATATCTTTCTATGGACAGGACGACTCATGGTTCTTCTGGAGACCGATTCTGCCAGCGTCGATGCATACCGGCTCCTCATTTCCGAAAACGATTGATATTATGAAACAAGAACGATTTCTGCTCCCTCCATGGCAGAACCATTGCGCGGCTGAGCATGTATTCGGTGATCAGACTGTAAATAGAACAATCTCACTCTTAAACCATACAGTTTATATACATCCAATCCCCCTTATCCATGGGAAGAAACAATGATTATTGCTTTTTATCCACGATTAAGATGACTTAACCCTGGACTTGTGCTCATACATTCTTTGATCAGCTTTTCCTATCAGGGACTCAAAATCATTGCCATCCGTACCGAAGCAGACAAGGCCGTAGCTGAAATTACAGGAAATTTGATGTCCATCGAATTCTAGGGGTCTTTCCAGAAAGCTGAGTCTTTTTTCATCAAGACGCTTTTTGCAGTTCACACTGTCAGCATTGAACATTAGGGCAACAAACTCGTCCCCCCCATAACGGGCAAAAATATCTGAAGATCTGAACCATCTGATCATCTCATCGGCAAAGAACTGAAGCAACCTATCACCGGCATGATGCCCGTATCTATCATTAACCTGCTTGAAATAGTTCAAATCAAACAACACGAGATGAAACTGTTCCTGATATCGCAGAGCTTTCTTCTGAATGACACTCCAGATATTCTCAAAATACCTGCGATTATACAGTTTTGTAAGCGTATCGTGCTGTGACTCGTATAATGTATGTTCAAAGGCTTTAAACATGCTAATGGCGACGGGGACCTGGGAGCGTATACATTCCAGCAAAGCCCGGTCAGTTTCATCAAAAATATTATCCTCGCGGCTGTCCAGATTTATAAATCCGTATAGAGCCCCCTCGACAATCAAGGGAGTACTCATAGTCGAACGGATTATATTTCCCGATTCATCTGTAAGGAGAGTATCAGGCATATTATGGGAAACCATAAAATCCTGAAGATCATTTATAATAAGTGTTTCACTTGGTTCACTGGCAGCTTCTTTCCAGTGGAAAGTATCTTCCACATCAATACTGAAGCCCCCAATGTTCTGCATACAATAGCCTATAGCAGAGACTATTCTCAGTTTTCTATTATCATCCAGCAACAAAACACAGCCCACCGAGGCATGATCAATAGCCAGCAGAACTTTCTCCAGTATAAGATCAAAAAGGCTAATCAGATCAGTAATATCTTTTATATAGTTATTTATGGCTAGAATGGCATCCTTCAGACGCATGACCCTTATAGAATGCTCTTCCAGATCCCGCATCTGGTTTATAGACTGCAAACTGCAGCTGCTTCCCAGATAACGGCCCTGCTTGTCAAAAAAACCGGAACGATGGAAATTAATTATTTCTTCGTATCCATTTATATTTATATACAAAGACTCTTTATATTCTGGTTCATTAACATTAATTTTATGATCAGACACAGAGATGGCATCTGCCAACTTTTCTGGAAAAAGATGATCTGTACGATTCCCCAGTATATTGGATCTGTTAACATTCAGGAATTTGCAAAATAAATCATTACAATATTTGATCTTACTCTCTGAATCCAGTATAAAAAGAGGACTTTGCACTGTTTTCATCAATGATTCTATGACTCGTTCAGAATGATTGTCTATAAAACCCATATAATCATATTATATTTTATTGGAATCTTACTTTTCAAAAATTGATGTGGGATTTGAAACTTCATCCCCTATTTCTTAGATATTTTTATGAAAATTGCACAAATCAGAATCGTTATCAAAATCAGTAGAATTAAGTTCCCGATCTTCAGTCCGAAAACTGGTGCTGAATATAAACCGGCGACTCCTCCGTTCGCTTCGCTCACTTCCGACGTCACGGTCCTCGTTCCTGCGGTACGTGACTGGCTACATCAGATGCGTACCGCAGGAACGAGGAACGCATCGACAGGCTCGTCGCCGAGCACAAAAAAAAGCCCCAGTCCGAAGACTGGGGCTGAATATAAACCGGCGACGACCTACTCTCCCACCGTAGCAGTACCATCGGCGCGAATGAGCTTGACTTCCGTGTTCGGGATGGGAACGGGTATAACCTCATTGCTAAAATCACCGGATTGTGAAGCTAAGCTCCACTATATATAAATCGTCTGAAAGACGGTTTATACGGTTATAGCGTCATAATTAACTATTGTTCTACTCTTAATTACCGAGTCCACATCCGCTGCGCTTCGTAGACATCGTAATTAAGGAACAATATGTCAATTATTCCTTGAGCTCGTTCCTCGGATAAATCCTGCGGTACGACTCATAATCAAAGGGACAAATAATAATATGGTCAAGCCTCACGGAAGATTAGTACTGGTCGGCTCAATATGTTTCCACACTTAGACCGCCAGCCTATCAAACTGATATTCTCTCAGATTCCTTAAGCTCCCTTAAAGGGAGAGGGATGTCTCATCTTGAGGTGGGCTTCCCACTTAGATGCTTTCAGCGGTTATCCCTTCCGAACTTAGCTACTCAGCACATACTCTTGGCAGAATAACTGATACACCAGAGGTTCGTCCGTTTCGGTCCTCTCGTACTAAAAACAGATCCTCTCAAACATCCAACGCCTGTGGCAGATAGGGACCGAACTGTCTCGCGACGTTCTGAACCCAGCTCGCGTACCGCTTTAAATGGCGAACAGCCATACCCTTGGGACCTGCTCCAGCCCCAGGATGCGATGAGCCGACATCGAGGTGCCAAACTTTGCCGTCGATATGAACTCTTGGGCAAAATCAGCCTGTTATCCCCGGAGTACCTTTTGTCCGTTAAGTGACGGCCCTTCCACTCAGAACCGCCAGATCACTATGACCTACTTTCGTACCTGCTCGACTTGTAAGTCTCGCAGTCAAGCTACCTTATGCCATTGCGCTTACAGCATGATTTCCAACCATGCGAAGGTAACCTTTGCGCGCCTCCGTTACTCTTTAGGAGGCGACCGCCCCAGTCAAACTGCCCACCTGACATTGTCCATGACCCGGGTAACGGGCCACGTTAGAAATATAACTGATAAAGGGTGGTATTTCACCAACAACTCCAAGCAGCCTGACGACCACTCTTCAAAGTTTCCCACCTATCCTACACATCATCAGCCATAGTTCAATATCAGGATACAGTAAAGGTTCACGGGGTCTTTCCGTCTAACCACAGGTAATCGGCATCTTCACCGATACTTCAATTTCACCGGGTCTCACGTTGAGACAGTAGGAAAGTCGTTACACCATTCGTGCGGGTCGGAACTTACCCGACAAGGAATTTCGCTACCTTAGGACCGTTATAGTTACGGCCGCCGTTTACTGGGGCTTCAATTCACTGCTTCACTAAAAGCTAACAGCTCCTCTTAACCTTCCAGCACCGGGCAGGTGTCAGTCACTATACTTCCATTTGCATGTTCGCAGTGACCTGTGTTTTTGGTAAACAGTCGCTCTCCTCTGGACTCTGCAACTCCGGCTTCACCCGCTGAGCCATGCTTCTCCCTAAGTTACGCATGTATTTTGCCGAGTTCCTTAACGTGAGTTCTCCCGTACGCCTTAGAATTCTCATCCCATCTACCTGTGTCGGTTTGCGGTACGGTACCTAGTAACCTAACCTTAGAGATTATTTCTCGACTCGATGAATCACCCAACTTCGCTCTCCCGTAGGATCACTACCCTTAACGCCTCCCCTCTTCTTGCGGATTTGCCTACAAGAATCAACAGGTAAACGCTTGGACCAGGACAACCAACGCCTGGCATGGGATCTCCTTAAGTGTCATCCCATCGAAATTACTAGATGTACTGGAATATTAACCAGTTTCCCATCGACTACGCATTTCTGCCTCGCCTTAGGGGCCGACTAACCCTGGGAAGAGTACCTTTACCCAGGAAACCTTAGATTTTCGGCGGGAAGGGATCTCACCTTCCTTTTCGTTACTCATGCCTGCATTCTCTCTTCTGATACCTCCAGCATGCCTTACAGCAACACCTTCATCGGCCTACAGAATGCTCCTCTACCAACAACGGAGTAAACTCCGTTATTCCGTAGCTTCGGTACTATGCTTAGCCCCGTTACATTGTCGGCGCACAACTACTCGACCAGTGAGCTATTACGCACTCTTTAAAGGAGTGGCTGCTTCTAAGCCAACCTCCTGGCTGTCTGTGCAATCGTACTTCCTTTTCCACTTAGCATAGTTTAGGGACCTTAGCTGACGGTCTGGGCTCTTTCCCTTTCGACCACGAATCTTATCACCCGTAGTCTCACTGCCATACTTTGAATACCGGCATTCAGAGTTTGACTGGATTTGGTACCCTGTGACAGGCCCGCACCCAATCAGTGCTTTACCTCCGGCATTAAACATATGACGCTGACCCTAAAGCCATTTCGAGGAGAACCAGCTATCTCCGGGTTTGATTAGCCTTTCACTCCTACCCACAGTTCATCACTGCCTTTTTCAACAGACTAGTGTTCGGTCCTCCACTCAGTGTTACCCAAGCTTCAACCTGACCATAGGTAGATCACCCGGCTTCGGGTCTAATACTGCAAACTCAAAACGCCCTGTTCAGACTCGGTTTCCCTCCGGCTCCGGTACTTCTATACCTTAACCTCGCTTACAATATTAACTCGCAGGCTCATTCTACAAAAGGCACGCCATCACCCCATTAAGAGGCTTTGACCGCTTGTAGGTCCACGGTTTCAGGTTCTATTTCACTCCCCTCCCGGGGTGCTTTTCACCTTTCCCTCACGGTACTATTCGCTATCGGTAGCTATCTCGTATTTAGCCTTGGAGGGTGGGCCCCCCAGATTCAGACAGGATTACTCGTGCCCCGCCTTACTCAGGTACATGCCAGCTCACTCAAGTTTTCGCTTACAGGACTTTCACCTTCTTCGGTCGGCTTTCCCAATACCGTTCTGCTAACTCTTGTGAATGCATTATGCATGCCCTACAACCCCAAATGCACCGAAATGCAAATGGTTTGGGCTAATCCCCGTTCGCTCGCCGCTACTAAGGGAATCTCTTTTGATTTCTTTTCCTTCAGGTACTTAGATGGTTCAGTTCCCTGAGTCTCGCTTCATACAGCTATGTATTCACTGTATGATGACGGATATCAATCCGCCGGGTTACCCCATTCGGGAATCCTCGGGTATTAAGATGTTTGCTCCTAACCGAGGCTTTTCGCAGCTTGCCACGCCCTTCTTCGCCGGATAGCTCCAAGGCATCCACCATGGACCCTTAGTCGCTTGACCATATTATTATTTATCCCTTCGCTATTACCTATTTAAAAGAACACCTTTATTCAACTCAAAAGCAGCGCTTAAAAGTCGTTTCCAGGCTATGGAGGTATGGGGATTCGAACCCCAGACCCCTAGAATGCAAATCTAGTGCTCTAGCCAGCTGAGCTATACCCCCTGGAAAAAAGTTGTCAGAGAATCTTGAGCTTATACCTTGATCAAAGATCTGCAATGTGGCTCTCGAACTCGTTCCTCGACGCAAGCGTCTCCGGTACGATTCATAGGGAAACTGAAAGTATTTAACGAGAGCCAAGACTGATTATATTGCGCACCTCAGGTCTACGACCGAGGAACACAATAATACGGCTTCATAGTGTACAAACTAGAAGACTTAAAATACCTTTCACGCTGAAAGGAGGTGATCCAGCCGCACCTTCCGGTACGGCTACCTTGTTACGACTTCACCCCCCTTACCGAGCATACCTTCGGCAGTGGCCTCCAATAAGGTTAGCCTGCTGACTTCGGGTACCCCCGACTCGGGTGGTGTGACGGGCGGTGTGTACAAGGCCCGGGAACGTATTCACCGCGCCATGCTGATGCGCGATTACTAGCGATTCCACCTTCATGGAGTCGAGTTTCAGACTCCAATCCGAACTGAGACCGGCTTTATGCGTTTTGCTCCACATCGCTGCTTCGCATCACTTTGTACCGGCCATTGTAGCACGTGTGTAGCCCAGGACATAAGGGCCATGATGATTTGACGTCATCCCCACCTTCCTCCGGTTTGTCACCGGCAGTCTTGCCTGAGTCCCCAACTTAATGATGGTAACAGACAACAGGGGTTGCGCTCGTTGCGGGACTTAACCCAACACCTCACGGCACGAGCTGACGACAACCATGCAGCACCTGTATACAAGCCTCCGAAGAGGAATACTTATCTCTAAGCACGTCCTGTATATGTCAAGCCCTGGTAAGGTTCCTCGCGTATCATCGAATTAAACCACATGCTCCACCGCTTGTGCGGGCCCCCGTCAATTCCTTTGAGTTTCACCGTTGCCGGCATACTCCCCAGGCGGTACACTTAACGCGTTAGCTACGGCACCTAGGATTCATATCCCAGACACCAAGTGTACATCGTTTACGGCGTAGACTACCAGGGTATCTAATCCTGTTCGCTACCTACGCTTTCGCACCTCAGCGTCAATCCAGAGCCAGTGTGTCGCCTTCGCCTCTGGTGTTCTTCCTAATATCAACAGATTTCACCCCTACACTAGGAATTCCACACACCCCTCTCGGATTCAAGTCCTGCAGTTTCCAACGCAACATCACAGTTAAGCTGTGTGCTTTCACATCAGACTTACAGAACCGCCTACATGCCCTTTACGCCCAATAATTCCGAACAACGCTCGCTCCTTACGTGTTACCGCGGCTGCTGGCACGTAATTGGCCGGAGCTTATTCATATGCTAACGTCATCACAGACCCATTTCCTGATCCGCTTATTCCTCACATATAAAAGTGCTTTACAATCTCTCGACATTCTTCGCACACGCGGCGTCGCTCCGTCAGACTTGCGTCCATTGCGGAAGATTCTTAGCTGCTGCCTCCCGTAGGAGTCTGGGCCGTGTCTCAGTCCCAATGTGGCCGGTCACCCTCTCAGGCCGGCTAATGATCGTCGCCTTGGTAGGCCATTACCCTACCAACTAGCTAATCATACGCAGGCTCATCCTAAAGCGAAGCAAACGCTCCTTTTCTACATACACACAAGTATGCAGGACATTCGGTATTACCCCATGTTTCCATGGGCTATCCCCAACTCTAGGGTAGATCACCTACGCGTTACTCACCCGTTCGCCACTCTCATCAAAGTGCAAGCACTTTGAATCCCGTTCGACTTGCATGCTTAAAACGCGCCGCCAGCGTTCGTTCTGAGCCAGGATCAAACTCTCCATGATATAATTTATCGTCTAAAAGACGATAATTTAAAATCAATGACCAATACAGATCCTATCGAATGTAATCATCCTGATCCGTATCGGCTGAGCCAGTCCCTTTATCTCTAAAGAAAACTAACGTACGGCGGGTAGTTCCTCGGCTGATAGCCTGCGGTACTACCCTGTATTCGTATCAGACTATTTTCAAAGCTAAAAACTTCGAAAAATAATCAGTTCTACCAGTGCTTGACTCTCGTCAAATACTTCAATTCCCCTTCTCTAATTCCTTTGTAAAAGAACATTTAAGTTCGTAGCGTTCAGTGCGTTGTGCGCTGAACGCTCCGTGAATATACCTGTTATTCCCTTTTTCTGTCAACAGAATTCTTGAAAAAAGTTGAAAGAAATTCTTATGTCTTTACTCAGCAATAAATTGCTTCATAGTATCTGTCTTAAGAAAGAGAATCAGATACTCAAGGAAGGACAGAGCCGAACTTACGGCAGCCAGGATAAAAAGGATCCGGGACACCGAGACGGCCTGATCAATAAAAGCTTCTGTTCCCAGAGCTCTCATAGTCAGAACAATGAGTCCCGAGATTCCTGAAATAAAGTAGAACACGGCTTTCGCCTTTCCGCCCCACTTGGCAGCCAGCGCCGTCCCCTCTTTCGCCATAACCATTCTGATAAACATGATGCAGAACTCACGCCAGAGAACAATCATCAGAGCCCACAGGGGCATCAGGCCGTAGAATGAAAAACAGACGAAGTAGGTTACACGGCTGATAACATCGGAAAAGGGGTCCATGATCTTCCCCATATCGGATACAAGATTTCTCGACCTGGCGATGTGTCCGTCAAGAACATCACTCAATTCACTGATCAACTGAACGATCCAGAGAGCGACGACCCCTGAAAGAACAATTCCATCCGTTCTGAAAACGGTGAAAACAAAAAGAGTAAAGAATACCGGAGTCAGAAGGATCCGCCCCACTGTTAATTTATTAGGTAGTGTCATGACTCCATACTATTTATGAAAAGGACTGAGAGTCAACCGAGAGAGTCTCTGAGGGTAGACTCTTTTATCACAGTTTTAATATTACTTCCTCTGAACGGCAATTTCACCGTCACGAACAGAAAAGTGCCAGGCTTCAAAGAACCCGGGAATCATAAAGCGTTGTGCCGGGTAATGGACATGATAAAATCGTTCTGCCTCATCCGGACGCTTATCCAGAGCCAAGAAGCTGGTGCTATCACTATCAGATATTTCTCCGGGAGAAACGGGGAGACTCCCTACCCCAAGTACGATATACCGGTCTTTCAGAAAAAAGAACGCGGGACGTGCTTTGCAGCTCATTACCAACAGAGCAGCCTTTTCCCCTTGAAGGAGAATCAGAGTCTCTTCTTCACCGTTATCCCATATCAGTTTCAGCTGACTGTTTTCCGAGGGAAGGAATTCCAGAGTTCCCAACACCGGTTCCTTTTCCGGAAAAAGAGGCTTCAAAGGCTGATGAAAGAGAAGGGAGAGGACAATAGGCAGCAGTAAAGGGATAAATAAGAGGGGGGGAAAAAGAGCGATCAGGGCTCCCAGGATCAGAGCGACTCCGTTACTGATATGAAAGACAGCGGTACCGAAACCCGAAATAGAGGGAGAACTCAGCCAGAGGCCGACAGAGACGGCCAGTGCTGTGACCGCATAGAGAAGCCGTAGGGGATTACGCCTTCTCCGAATGCGGCCCGCAAGCTCAGCTGTAGCATAAGCCGAAACAAAGAGAATAAGAAAAAAAATCCAGAATAGGGAATCCTCAATCATAAAGTGCGCACTGTTTCTCCTTCAGATATGAGATAAAGAACGAGGAGTCAGGCCCCTGCCCGCAGACTTCAGCCAAAAGCTCTTCCGCCGTATAGAGGGCTCCTTTGGAATGAATCTTCTCTTTCAGCCAGTTTAGAATAGCTTGGAATTCGCCTTTCGCAATGGTGCTGTTTTGATCCCCCAGTTCCCCGACAAGGGTATCCCAGATCTGAGCGGCGTAAAGATTGCCAAGTGTATAACTCGGAAAATATCCCATATAACCCTCGGACCAGTGAATATCCTGGAGGACACCCGTCAGATCACTGCTGTTGGTAAGACCGAGAAGATCTCTGAACGAATCATTCCACAGCTCTCTGAGCTTACAGGCTTCAACCCTGCCGTTTATCAGATCCCGCTCAAGGCGAAAACGGAGAATGATATGCAGATTATAACTGTACTCATCCGCATCCACTCTTATATGGCCGGGTTCTATGCGGTTCATTCGTCTGTAGAAATCATCTTCCGGGATCTCAATACCCGGAAGCTCTTCCCCGAGAACGCCCTTAAGATAGGATGCAAACCCGCGGGATCGTCCGATCATATTCTCCCACATTCTGGACTGAGACTCGTGTAGTCCCATGGATGCACCTTCGGCCGCCACGGTTCCTCTCCAGCATTCGGGGAAATTCTGTTCATAAAGACCGTGACCACCCTCATGCACCGTACTGAAAAGGCTATTGAAAAAATCATCGGATTTAAAAGAGCTTGTTACGCGGACATCCCGGTACCCCAGAGTAGACGTAAAGGGGTGAACAGACTGATCCAGACGCCCGGCATTGAAATCATACCCCATATCCTTGAGGACTCGCAGGCTGATACGCCTCTGAGATTCGACGGGGACGGTCAATCCGACCGCCCCCCCCTTTGTTTCAGAAGCAGCTCTCTCCAGCAGCGGCTTCAACTCGGAGGCCAGATCACCGAACAACTGCTCCAGATGATCCGCCCGGGCTCCGGGTTCGTACTGGTCCAGAAGGGCGTTATAAGGTTCAGCTTCAAAACCGAGAAGTTCACACTTCTCCCGGAGCAGACGGGTCACATCCTCCAGCCGGGGAAGAAATAGGGAAAAGTCATCCGCCTCGCGGGCCTTCAGCCAGGCATTTCGGGACAGAGCAGTGGCCTTGACGAAGCGGGTCATAAAGTCGGGGGGCAGCTGGCTGTTCTCCCTGTATCGTTTATTCAGAAGACGATACCAGCGGCGTATTCCATCATCCTCCTCCTTGTCCAGAAAGCTCAGAGCGTCTTCCCAGGCCGGATCCTGCAGTTCCTTTGTCAGGTGATCCTGAACCAGAGCCATCTGACGGGCTCTGTCCTCAGCCGCCTCCCGGGGCATTCCGGTTTCCATGTCCCAGGACTGGAGAGCCAGTATCTGTTCATAGTCCTTTATTTTCTGTTCTTTGTCCCTGATTTCTTTGATGCTTCTCATTACGTCATATTCCTTCCGTACTATTATCGGCGTTCCTGGGGCCGGCCCGGACAAAAAATACCATGAAGGCCAAGCTGTTAGAAATGAAATAGAAACCTAACCTTTTCAATTCAGAGGAGGGCGAACATGGCAAATCTCAGTTTATCAGATTTAAGGCGGTTTATCGATTCCGGAATCGATAAAGAGTTTTGGATGGAACAGATAACAAAATCTACACATGGTCGATTCCAGCCAACCCATTAAAGCTTGTCCAGCAGGTTGAATCATTAATGACAGTTCCTGGAGTGGGCTTCATCACAGCTATATCGTTTCATCTGGAGCTTTTCCACCCTGAACGATTCAAAAGAGCAGATCGCCAGCTATCCTGGATTGGCTCCTTCAGTTCATCATAGCGGGGAAAAACATCCTCGGGGACATCTTGTTCCAGTGGGTCAGCAGAGGCTCAGGGCGACCCTTGTTGAGGCTGCATGGATCTGGATTGATAAGGATGAGTACGCAGCTGGACTGTTCAGGAAATATATCAGCAAATCTGGGATTAAGCAGAAAGCTGTGGCAGCGGTAGCCAGGAAACTGGCTGTTATTCTATGGAGCTTGAGTATCGAGAAAAGAGATTACAGATAGAAGCCTTTACAAGTTGTTGCGGGCTGCCTTTTGCCATTTAGGATGGCGACAAAAAATTGCAAAGCTCTTTAATTTGGACCGAATGGTACTATGCGTATAAAGACGCGAATATGAAAATGAGACTCTATACGCTTTGTTCTTTGAAATTGGCAAATCAGCTCTTGGCGGGGGGCCACATAGTGAAGAGGAAGACCTGGGGACCTCCTCTTCACTATGATCTAAACGGTTAAAAACCGATATTAGGGCAGTTCCTTCTTCTCGATCTTATCCTTGATCAGGGCGATAGCCTCGTCCAGAGGCATACCGTTCATCTGCTCTCCGGTTCTGACGCGGATGCTGACGGCCTTCTCATTCATCTCCTTTTCACCCACAACGAGCATATAGGGGATTTTCTGAGTCTGGGCATTCCGGATCTTGGCGTTCATCCTGTCGTCGGAGTAGTCTCCTTCCACAAGGATATCCTCGGCCCTGAGGGCTCGTTCCACCTCTTTGGCGTAGGCGTCGAACTTGTCGCTGACAGGGATGACCTTAACCTGCTGGGGAGCCAGCCATACGGGGAAGGCTCCGCCGTAGTTCTCTATCAGAACACCGAAGAAACGTTCGATGGAGCCCAGGAGGGCTCTGTGGATCACATAGGGCCTCTTCTCCACACCGTCTCTGTCCACGAAGGTCATATCGAAACGATCGGGCAGGTTGAAGTCGAACTGTACGGTGGACAGCTGCCACTCCCTTCCCATGGTGTCCTTCACCTTCAGGTCGATCTTGGGACCATAAAAGGCTCCGCCTCCCTCATCTACCTTGTACTCCAGACCTTCATCCTCTATGGCCTTTCGGAGGGATTCGGTGGCGGCATCCCATCTCTCCTTCTCCCCGACGCTCTTTTCAGGCATGGTGGAAAGGTAGGCGGAAATATCGTTGAATCCGAAGGATCTGAGCATAAAAAGACTGAACCGCAGAACCTCGGAGATCTCGCTCTGCATCTGATCGGGTGTACAGATCAGGTGGGCGTCATCCTGTGTAAATCCGCGGACCCTCAGCAGGCCGTGAAGGGTTCCTGATCTTTCATAGCGATAGACGGTTCCCAGCTCGGCCCAGCGGAAGGGCAGATCCCGGTAGGAGTGCTTACCGTTCTTATAGATCATGATATGGAAGGGACAGTTCATGGGCTTGGCGTAATAGTCCACATTGTCCATAACCATATTGGGGTACATTCCCTCTTTGTAGAAATCCAGATGGCCCGAGGTCTCCCAGAGCCAGGACTTGCCCACATGGGGGGTAAAGACCATATCATAACCGTTTTTATAATGCTGTTTTCTCCAGAAGTCCTCGATGGTCACCCGCATCCGGGCTCCCTTGGGGTGCCAGTAGACCAGACCGGGACCGGCTTCTTCATGAAGGCTGAACAGATCCAGCTCTTTCCCCAGGCGCCTGTGATCTCTCTTCTCCATCTCTTCCAGGAACTCCAGGTGGGCCTTGAGAGCCTTGGGATCGCCGAAGGCGGTGGCGTAGATTCTCTGAAGCATGGGACGTTTTTCATCCCCTCTCCAGTAGGCACCGGCGATGGACAGGAGCTTGAAGCCCTGGGCGTTGAGGCGGCTGGTGTCTTCCACATGGGGCCCGCGGCACAGATCGGTGAACTGGTCGCCCATCCTGAAGATGGAGATCTCCTCGTCGGCGGGCAGTTCGTTAATCAGCTCGACCTTATAGGGCTGGTCTGCGAACATCTTCAGGGCTTCATCCTTGCTCAAGACTTCCCGTTCAAAGGGGACGCCGCTCTTTATGATCTCCTTCATTCCCTCTTCGATGACCGGAAGATCCTCATTGGTGAGTTTACGGGGAAGATCGAAGTCGTAGTAAAATCCGTTGTCGATGCTCGGTCCGATGGCAAACTTGGCCTCGGGCATCATCTTCAAGACCGCGCCGGCCATAACGTGAGCCATGGAGTGGCGCATCTTCTGCAGTTTTTCGATTTTTTTCTGCTCTTTAGAAGTCATAAGTACCTCCGTATTGAGGACGGGAGGCCATAGGGAGGAAATAAAAAAACCCTTTTGCTCGCCGTCCTGCAACCAAAAATTATTTTCAGCATAAGGACGAAGAACAAAAGGGTTCTCCGCGGTACCACCTTACTTCAGCTCCGCCAGTGTGTCCATGCGGCGCTGCGCTCAGCTCTCCTTTAACGCGGGATCTCGGTTCCGTCTACTCATGATGTTTTCCGCAGGTGAATACCTAAGGAAAAAGATCAGTTTCGGGGAACAGCTCGGGAGGGGTTTTCGCACCATGCTTTCGCATCGCCTCTTACGCTGCGGTCTTCCAGCCAAGGACCGCTTCTCTGGCAGCGCAGGGTGACGGCTACTCGTCTCCGTTTTCGCTTTGTCCCTAATATGGATCAAAGAGGATGAAAAAGTCAATTCCTAATTCCTCCTCTTAGAGAGGCTTTGGGTGCATTCCTGCCCGAATAAAGGGACGTACCGGGGAGAGGGTCACAACACCGCATAGCGAAATGCGAGCCCATATGCGGGATTGCCTACAGGGGGGAGCCGGAATCCCCGTCCAGGAAGTCCCGAATCTCCTGCAGCTGATTCTCCAGATCCCGGGTCTCGTTCTCCCAGAATACCGGACTGCCCCAGTCTGGATAGTGCCTCTGAAAGCTGAAATCATCCTTCTGGCGTCCGCACCAGGCCAGAAAGTAGACCATCCGCATCGCCCTGAGGGGTTCTATAAGGGAGAGGGACGAGAAATCGGCGGGACGGAAGTCGCTGTATCCGTCCATAAGGAGGAAGAACTCATTCCGGCAGGCGGCGGCGTGCCCGGGAAGCAGAAGCCAGAAGTCCTGAACCGCCGGTCCCACGGCCATATCGTCGAAGTCGATAATCATCAGTCCCTGATTCATACGGTCCAGAATATTGCCACAGTGAAAGTCACCGTGAATGCGGTGTTCCTTCACATCCCTGAACAAGGGGGTAATCAAGTCCGAAATATCTCTTACGGCTCTTTCAAAACGTCCGGTCTGGGCTGCGGGGATCCAGTCTTTCTCAAGGATCTCATGACAATCCCTGCGGAAGGAGTGCTCCGGATGAATACGGGGCCGGTGAGACGCGCTGTCCTGAACTCCCGCATTGTGCATTCTACCGATAAGACGACCCATGCGGTACCACTGTTCCTCATCCTCCCGGAACTCCCAGAGCCGTCCGCTCATGTAAGGAAAGAGAGCAAAAAGGATACCCTCCTCCGTCCGGTCGAGGGTGTCGCCGTTTTCCAGGATTTCGGGAAGGGCAAGGGGGATGTCCATCCCGCCGCAGTCCTCCATAAAGGCGTGCTCCTCACGAACAGCCTCTTCACTCCAGCGTCCGGGACGATAAAACTTCACCACGAAACGCTTATCATCCTCATCCTTAAGCTCATACACCCTGTTGATATAACTGGGCAGAGGCTGGGCGATGGGAAGAAAACGGCGGCCCCCAGCCTCTTCCACCGACCGGATGACCGTATCGGGGGTCAGATCATCAAAATCTCCGTTGACCGGACTTTCAGTCATCCGGCCTGAACTCCCTCATTGGGGGAGTCATCCATCACGAAGGGAGCGTTATAGAGTTCCGAAAGGATGGCAGTACCTCTGTTCCATGCCACAATCTGTTTTCCTGTATAGAGATAGCGTGTATCCCGGGTCCCGGGTGTCCATTTAACATTCTCATCTGTAATGTAAAACCTGGAATTTCCCGACTCAATATCATAGCAATGGAAGATTTTATCATCTCCAAAGGGATTAATAATCAGAGTTCTGCCGTCGGCGCTGAACCGTCCCCATCCCCTTTCCAGCTCCTTACAGGAGACAACCTGCCCCTTTCGGTTCTGCCGGATAAGCAGAGAGGTCTCCGCCTCAAAGCGGCTCCAGTTCCTGATACTGCCGGGGGTATGTATCAGAAGATCTTCTCCCCAGGGGACCATATCGCAGATACAGGGTCTCGAGGCCATATAGGAACAGCCTCTGTAATCTTCGGGATCCAGATCCCGGGGCATCCCTTCGATGGTATACGATTCAAGGCGTTTGACGGCGATGCTGTAGTACTGGGAGTGACCGAAAATATGTCTGCGAAGAAGAAGAAGGGAGCCGTCGGGCAGGACCTGCAGGGACTGTATAGGATAGTTCTGGCAGATACTGCCGGGACTGCAGGTTTTCAGATGGGACTTCCGGGGCCGGGATCCGATGGAATCCCAGAAAAGCAGATTCCTTCCTGTGAGAATTGCAAAACCGCCGCTGCCGGGATCAAAAAGCAGGGGTCTGTTATCCGTTAAGGCCGAAGATGCGGGGGGAAGGATATTTTTCATCACAAGACGTGCCCGTTCCAAACCGCCTGTGAATTCCTTCAGCATCCACTCCCCTTTACAGGAGAGCAGAAAGAGATAACATCCCGGAGAAATGCTGATGATCTGATGGATCTGTTCATCCTCCGCCGCATTATACTGACAGATTCTTTTTTGTAGAGCTCTCAAAGATGCTTCCTAATATTTTTTAACTGGATAATGCTTCGTAATTTATATAAAAACAGTGGCCCCAAACAGAAAACTTGTCAAGTCGGATTTTTTTTCAAAGCGGAAAAAAACATCGATTATCACCCGCCTCATTTCCCCCCTCATGCCGCCGGGACAAACAGGGAGTCCTTTACCTTCCCCCCTCATCAGGGACTATACTGAGGCAAAAGTTAAACAGGAAAGGACAAGGCATGATACGGAAACTGATCTTCTTACTCACATTGACACTGCTACCTCTCGGAGGACTCTCTGCGGTTGAATCCGTTATGAAGGAGGTGGATGCTTTAATTGCCGAAGGAAAATACCAGAGTGCCTGGATCCGCCTTCATGAACACGCGGAAGAGGAAGATTTCACCGACCTTGTCCTGAAAAAGACCGAACTCTGCCTGAGATACTACACTCTGAACAATATGCATCAGATCTTCGCCTTCAGCGATATGAAAGAGGGAGAAGATCTTCAGACCCTGCGCCGGGAGGGGAAAGCCGGGGACATGAGGCTTTTTGACCCCGCAGGGGCATTGACTGAAGCTCTTGAAAAAGATCCGGACAGAGGGGAGATCGATTTCTGGCTGGGAGAATACTACTTCGAGGCCCTGAACCTTTTCGGTACACAGTGGAGCAAACCGGCTGAAGAACTGAAAGACCTTATCCTGACCCACTACCGCAGCGCCCTTGAGAAGGGAGAAGCCTCCGAAGAACTTTACGCCCATCTGGCCCATATAGAACTGTTAAGGGAGGAGTGGGAAGCTGCCGGCAGGGATCTTAAAGCGGCGCTGGCCTACAACAGGCAGGAACCGGGATACTACCACAATCTGGCGGCCGTGCAGATCAATCTGAACCAGCTTCCCCAGGCGGAGATCAATGCGGAGAGGGCCTTCTCCCTTTACTCCGACCCGGTTTACAAGGCGGATTCCCTTTTTCTTGCCTCCACGATCGCCCTCTACAGGGAGCAGGCCGAAAAGGCCGCGGCATATCTGGAACAGGGAGCAGAGCTCTCTCCCGGAGACTACCGCTTTTCAGACCGGCTTATCCGGCTCTATCTGTCACTGGGTAAATACGATCAAGCCAGAAAGGCGGCAGCCGATCTTTTCTCCCTCTACCCCGAGAGTCCCGAAAATTGTACAAAGATTATCCAGTACTTCTACAGCATGGACCGTCTGGAAGAGACTGATTCCTTCTTTGACTCCCAGATCAAAGCTTTTAAAGATAATCCTGAAGCTCTGGGTAATCTTTACTATCATCAGGGGATAAGCTACGCCTACAGGAACCTTCCGGAAGAAGCGCGAAGCGCACTGGCTCTGGCAGAGGCGGAGTTTAAAAAAATTTACGAGGAGACTCATCCCGTTTTTGAAATCATCGAGGAACTGAAAAAAAATCCGCAGCCCTGAAGACCGGTAGTCCCCCAAGGGAAGAGGATTCTCCCCTCAAACAGTATTCAGTTTCGGGGCGGACAGGAATCGCAGACCACTCTGTTGCGCCCCTCATCTTTAGCCGTTTTCAGATGACCTTCGGCTCTCTTTATCAGAAGGTCCACAGAGCTTTCATTTTGACTCCGGGTAATTCCGATGCTGACCGTCAGGGGAGCCATACTGGTTTTAAAATGATATGCCTCAAATTTTTCACGGATGCGCTGTCCCAGTATAACCGCTTCGTCCTCAACGGTATCGGGAAGAAGGAGGAGAAACCGCTCTCCACTGTAACGATAGATTTTATCAGAGAGACGCACAGAATTTCGCAGGAGATGGGAGGCCTCTCTTAACACCTCATCACCGGCCATATAACCGAAATTGTCATTGACAGATCTAAAATGATCCATGTCCAGAAAGGCCAGACAGAAGGGACTTTCCGAACGGCTGCTCCGGGCCAGCTCCTTTTCAACATCGTCCTTCAGATAGCGTCTGTTAAAAAGTCCTGTGAGAGGATCGGCCGCACCCTCTATCTCTTTACTCTGATACTGTTCCTCCAGAGAGATTCTGTTCTGAATATTCTCCATCCTGAGAGACCGTATATGCAGATAGATAAACCAGATGCACAGATAGGCGATCAGAACGGAAGAGAAGAAAGACAGGGGCTGGGTTATTGCTGTTCCCGGATACAGAAGAGTGGCACAGAAAAAGAGGATCATTACTCCGCTGTACAAACCGAATATCCCGGGATCCAACCACAGCACAGCGGCCAGAAAGACAAGAGAAACAGGAAGGATAATCACGAAATATCCGTTTGCCATATCTATAAAAGTCAAAGACGATACAAACAGGCACTGCAGAGTCAGATAGAGAGTAAAAAAACGGGGAAACCCCGAGCTCTCCTTTTTCCTGACAGGACGGATAAAAAAAGGAACAGAAAGAAGGTTCACTCCCATCATGGCCAGATTGACAACCAGAGAAGCCTTTGAAAAACGGGCGATGCCTCCTCCCGGCAACAGTAAGCGGACAAGGAAAAAGGAGGCGAAAGCGATAAATAAAACCGGAATAAACCGTATATTTCTTCTATTGGTGAGCAGAACTTCCCTAAGAAAAAAATCACGGTGTTCATCAGTTCTGAAGAAGATTTCGTTTCTTTTAAACAGCGACATAATTTAATTCTATGGTTTTGAACGGCAGGGAGCAACAAAAAAAACGGTATCTGTTCTTTTTCTTCCTAAAAAGTTAGAATCCCCAGAATGAATACGGTCTATCTTATGCGTCACGGCGAAACGGAATGGAATATAGAAAAACGTTACCAGGGCAGGCTGGACTCCCCCCTGACTCCGGCAGGGAAAGAGAGGACCCGGCTGCAAAAGAAACGGATTGAGGGCATACATTTCAGCAGGGTCTACTGCAGTCCCCTGGGCCGCACCCGTGCCACCCTCGAGATTATGGCTCCCCATGCGGACAGGATTGTAATGGATCCCCGGCTTATGGAAGTGTCGCTGGGAGTCCTTCAGGGTAAAACCAATGACGAACTTACCCCCGATGAGAAGGAAGAACAGCACCGGTTCTGGAACGATCCGGAGAACTGCCGTATACCCGAAGGAGAGAGCCTGGAGGCTCTGGAAGAGCGTATCCGGGACTTCCTTGAAGACCTGAAACAGCAGAAGGGGAAATGCCTTGTCATAACCCATACGGTGATTATAAAGATGATCCTCAAAGTCCTGGAGTCCAGGCCCGTCTCCCGTCTCTGGGCTCCGCCCTATCTTCATCCGGCGACCATCCTTACCCTGGACAAAACCCTTTCCTCCCCCATCAAGGAAGTGATCTATCCGGAAGAGAATATGGTCCGCCCCGAACACTATATCGCCTGAAACAGCCCGGAGGAATAAGCATGAGCAGAATACGGTTTAAATGGCGCAAGCAGATTACCAGGGGGCAGCTGCTTCTGAAAAGCAGCATTCCCGCTCTTATGCTCCTTCCGGCCCTTCTGCTGGCCATTCTGATAATCAGCGGGGACAGCCGACTGCAGCTGAACGAGATGCTCTACCGCAACTCAACGGAGGTAAAGCATCTCCCCGCATCGGATATTTACGAACCCATGATCAACAGCTTCAAGCTTTCCTCCTTCTGGGTCAGATCCGGAGCCATTACCCGGATCGGCAATCCGGATATTTTCACACAGGAAATGGAACGGCTGATTGCCGATATCCCGCTGATAGAGGGGATGAGTATCAGAGACGGAGAGGGCCGGGAAGTTGAAGCGTATAAAGACGGTGAAAACGGAATTAAGGTCAGAACGGTGACGGAGGAGGATTCTGCCTCCCTGAGTCAGCGTCGTAGAGAAGCGGGAATCGATTCTATGATCCTCCGCTCACCCGGTTCGACAGAGGGGCTGGGGGACCTGAATGTCATACGCCTGAGCCGGCCCTATATCCTTCCCGAAAGGGAGGAGATGGGAATTACCCTCTCCATGAAGCTCTACGGCGATGACGATAATTACCTCCGTCTCTGGCTGGACCTCTCCCTGAAGCACCTGGCCATGATGGTAAACGACGGCAAGCTCAGCGATGATTCGGTTATATATATTCTTTTGAACGATGATGAATATGTAAGTTACAGGATCAGCGATTTTCTCTCCTCCGGAAACAGTACAGCCTATTCTGAAGAGGATGAGGCATTGAACAGCGAAGTCATAGAAGCAATTTCCAGCTACAGGAAAAACAGAGAAATTCCTGACAACGACATCGCCAGGATCCATGCGGCCGACACGGACTGGTGGACCCAGTTCTCCACCATGGAATTCGAAGAAAGTTCTCTGGTCATAGGAAGCTATACCCCGGAGAATTCTCTCCTTGTCTCCAGACTCCGGAATCCCGCCCTTATCCTCGGCTTCATCCTGCTCATTGTGGCCGGTTTCTACTTTTTCTTCCTGATCAGCGATTACAGGACGGCCCTGCACCGCTATCTGACGGAATCGGAGGAGGACAAGGTCAGAAGGATGATCAAACTGGGTGAGAACCTCTACTGTGAGTTTAAATCCTCTCTCCGCTGGGATTACAGGGAAGAGAAGGGCAACAGAGCTCTGGAGCAGGTCATCATGAAGTCGGTATCGGCTTTCAGCAACAGCGACGGGGGGACGCTTCTTATCGGTGTCCGAGACGACGGGACGGTTCTGGGGCTGGAAAACGACTACGGCTGCCTGAAGGAGGGGGGAACAGACTTCTACGAACTGCACCTGAGAACCCTTCTCTCCAATATGTTCGGGGTGGCCTATCCGGTCAGCCATATCAAGATAGACTTTCCTGTTCTGGAGGGGATAGAGATCTGCCGGGTACAGATACGCAAAGGGGATGAGCCCCTTTTTCTTATCGCCAACGAGAAGGGCAGCGGAAAAACAGAGAAATTTTTCGTCCGCTCGGGCAACTCATCCCGCCAGATCGCCAGCCTGAGCGAGATGACCGAATATATCCTGAACCGCTTCGACTGAGGGGGGGGCCGAAACGGCGCCCCCGAAACAGGGGGGCTGTGATTTGCGTCCCGCATCAAAAGGGTATATCATATGACCAAAACCGAAAAAAGGATGACCTTAGTGAAAAAAGCAGCCGCGGTAATTCTGTTTGTCTGTGTGGGCGCCGTGTTTCTGCCTGCCCGTGAAATCAAGCATGAAACGAAACTGGGAGCGCAGTTTGCCTACTACTTTGACGACCATGAAGGGGCGGAAAGCGACAACGGCTTCGAACTTCCCGACTATTCACCCGAGGAACTGCCGGAAGGCTACGTTCTTCCCGCCGGGGATGAGGGAAGGGACCTTGGAAACGGTTTCGGTTCGGTAGAGTTTAAAACCTTTATCGACCACAGCATCACCGTCCCTGTTCTGACCGGTTCCGGCCCCCTGACCAAGGGGAACAGTGTAAAGTTCTCCTTCAGAGGGAACCTGGCTCCTGTTATTGCCTCCGTAGAGGCCAAAGCCGTCCTGACCCCTGTGGCCTTTCTGAACTTTGAAACTGGATTCTCCCTGGGGACAGGGTGGCATGCCCTCGGCTTCAACGGCATAGGCCTCAATAAAGATGGGGATCCCGAAGAGGACTCTTTTCCCGGAGCGGTTACCGAAACCTGGCTGGGCGCGACCTTCCAGTTTGATCTGGCCGCCGTCTATCCCGGGGAGTGGAATCA
Source organism: Oceanispirochaeta sp. (assembly GCA_963556075.3). Classification (GTDB taxonomy): domain Bacteria; phylum Spirochaetota; class Spirochaetia; order DSM-2461; family DSM-2461; genus Oceanispirochaeta. The sequence goes on from CAUVYB020000002.1 coordinate 4,623,198, forward strand.
TGCGGTGGTCCTGGCCAACGCCAAATTCAAGCATTCGCACTTCAGCGCCGCCGAAGATAAAGAACCCTGGCAGTGGGAAGCTGATGCGGGAGAGAACTTCAACGGCTGGGAATTTCTGGGAACCTATGTACTGGGATACCAGATGCCTCTCAAGCTGAACATGATCGCCCTGATGCTGGAAACTGAGCAGTATATAGGTTCTGCGGCCGAGATCTCTCCCATGGATGAAAAGGGAGGCTGGGGCTCGGACTTCGTGAAACTGCGTTTCGGCCCCCTGGCCAATATCAAATTCAGTGAAGACCACAGTCTGACCGTACTGCTGCAGCTCAAAACCCTGCGGGGCTATACGGAAGACACGATCCACTGCAACTACTTTATGAACAGAGACTACGACTCGGGCTATCTGGAGTTCCACAGGCTGGCCCTGGCCTATCAGTATAAGCTGTTCTAAACCCAGCCCGGGGCAGCCCCGGGATTCGGACGAGGAGACATCATTGAACTCTCGGAAAGCCCTGTGGGGTGAACTTTATCTGACCTTCGCCGGCATAGGCGCCGTGACCTTCGGAGGCGGCTATGCCATGCTGCCCATACTGGAGCGTGAGCTGACAGAAAAAAGAGACTGGGCCTCGGAAGAGGAACTTTTGGACTTCTACGCCATAGGCCAGTCCACCCCCGGCATCATCGCCGTCAACACGGCCACCTTCGTGGGGTATAGGAACGGCGGTATCGTAGGGGGAATCACAGCCACCCTGGGCATGGTCACCCCGGCCCTGATCATCATCACCCTGATCGCCGCCCTTCTGGGCCGTTTTCATGAAATGGAGATGGTCCGCAAAGCCCTGGACGGGGTCAATATCGCCGTGGCCGTACTGCTTCTCTCCTCTCTGAGAAAGTTCGCCAAAAAAACGGTGACCGGCCTCCTTCCCGGCCTTCTCTGCGCCGGCGCCTTTCTGGCTGTGGGATTTCTGGGCTTCTCCCCCATCACCGTGGTGTTCGCCTCCGCCGGTATGGGCCTGACCTCCGGAATGATCCGCAGGAGACGCGCATGAGTCTCTTCAGTCTCTATCTGACCTTTTTCAAGATCGGACTGTTTACCATAGGCGGCGGACTGGCGGCGCTCCCCCTTCTTCAGACAGAAGCCCTCAGGCAGAACTGGTTCTCTATGGAGACTTTCTTTCATATGGTAGCGGTCTCCGAATCAACACCCGGTCCGATCGGCATCAATATGGCCAGCTATGTGGGCTGGGAGCATGCAGGCTGGTTCGGCTCTCTGACAGCCACCCTGGGCATGGTCTCGCCTTCCCTCATCATTATCATGATCGTCGCCCGCTGGTTTCTCCACTTCAATGAAAGACCCATGGTACAGGAGGCCTTCTCGGGACTGAGACCCGCGGTGACCGGCCTGATCGCCACAGCGGCCTGGAAGGTTCTGGGCGTGGCGGTTCTTCCATTGTCACGTTTTGCAGAAACGAGAGAAATCACTGATCTTTTCGATCCTGTCAGGCTGGGAATCTTCGTGGTTCTGGGGGGAGCTCATATCAGATGGAACTGGCATCCGGTTGTATTTGTTGTTTCGGGAGCCCTCCTGGGGATGGTTCTGCTTTGAGCCGCTGCTGCAATGTCCCCGCGGCCTACCTGATCCCCCTGAGAAACAACAAGGTGTTACTTCTGAAAAGAAAGAACACGGGATTTCATGATGGAGAATACAGTTTTATCGCCGGCCATGTGGAGGACAGGGAGTCCTTCGGTCAGGCTGTCATCCGGGAGGCCCGGGAGGAGAGCGGTCTGATCATCACCGAAGCAGACATCAAAGCCGCCCATATAATGCACCGCAACTCGGACGATGCGGTCAGGGTGGATGTGTTTTTCACGGTTTCCCGCTGGGAGGGCGAAGCTGTGAACCGGGAGCCTGAGAAGTGTGCGGAACTATCCTGGTTCCCCCTGGATGATCTGCCGGAAAAGACCATACCCTTTATCAGAAAGACTCTGGAACGTATCCTGAAAGGAGAGTACTACAGCGAGGAGGGCTGGCAGCCCGTCTGAGACGGGCCTTCCCGCAGCTTACCAGCCTCCAGAGGCGCCACCGCCTCCAAAGTCTCCGCCTCCGCCGCCAAAGCCACCTCCCCCAAAACCGCCGCTGCTGAATCCTCCCCCGCCGAAGCCGCCGGAAGACCAGCCGCTTCTGTGACGGGATCCGCTCAGCAGAGAGTTAAGCATCAGCAGGCTGAAAAGTCCCCCTCCCCTTCTGCGTCCCATACGACCGAAGGAGTTGAAGAAAATGATAAACAGAATCACCAGGACATTAAGGGGCGCCGAACGCCGGGAGCTGTTCCGCCTGGAAGTGGAAGCCGGTGAGGCCGGAACAAGAGAGGTATCACCGCCGGCCACGGAGGCCACAGCTTCAATCCCTGCAGCCATTCCCGAAGCAAAGTCTCCCTTCGAGAAGTAGGGAATTATAATGTCCCGGATGATGTAGCCGCTTTTCGCATCAGTCAACACACCTTCCAGACCGTAACCGACCTCAAGACGGAGCTGTCTCTCCTCCACAGCCAGAAGCAGAAGAACACCATTGTCCTTCTGCCCCTCTCCAAGCTTCCATTTTTCCACCGTACGAATGGAGAACTCCTCCAGGCTGTCGCCTTCCAGGCTTTTTACGGTAAGCACAGCCATCTGGGCGGCCCCGGATGCTTCCAGGGAGGCCAGCTTCTGTTCCAGTGCGCGAAGCTCTGAGGCACTGAATACGCCCGCACCGTCATTCACCCGTCCTTTGAGGACGGGGACTTCCCGTGCCGCCAGAGAGGAGATCAAAAGAGAAAAAAGCAGTACGAAGGCTGTCAGTCTTTTTTTCATAACTACTCCTCCAGAATTACCAGAGCATCACTGAGCTCATTCACATCGTCATCGTCAATGGGGAAATGCGCCTTCAGAAGTTCACCGCAGCGTCCGACGGCACGGACCAGCCCCGAAACCGCGTCATCTCTGCCGAGGGAGTCGGTCAGCTCCCTGACGATACCGTTCCACTCCTCAGCATTGATTTTTTCACTGATTCCCCTGTCGGCAATCAGCTCAACCCTTCTTTCCAGAAGGGAGATGAACACAAGGATCCCCGTTCCACCGGCGGTGGCATAGACCCCGGATTCGCTGAAGTGACGCAAAGCCCGGGCCCGCACCCGTTTCTGCATTATCTTTTTGGGAACGATAATCCGGTCAATGGCGGGGATATTACTGAAAAAGTAGAACACTCCGGCTCCCAGAAGGGAGACAATCCCCATAAAAAGGGGAACCTGCCAGGGAGGACTGTTCCAGGAGAGTGAGGAGACGAAAGCGGCCGTTCCCTCATAGAAAAAAAGAAGAATCATATAAAGGAGGATGCCGAATCCCGCGGATGCCCGCAGTTCATAGAAGGCGTAGTCCGAACTCTCGGAGATGAGCGCCGTGCTGATCTCTCCCGAGGTTTTCGATTCCGCCTCACGGACCGCCTGGGCTACAACCTCCCGGTCTTCGATACTGAACCATGCTTTTTTCATCGGGCAGCTCCTAATCGAAGGAGACAGAGGGGGCCTGTTCGACTCCCTCTGCAGCCTGAAAATAGGCCTTTTCCCGGAATCCCGTCATATTGGCCATGATCACACGCGGAAACTGGCGGATGTAGAGGTTGTAACTCTGTACGGCTTCGTTGAAACGCCTGCGCTCCACGGCAATACGGTTCTCCGTACCCTCAAGCTGATCCTGAAGAGCCAGGAAGTTCTGATCCGCCTTGAGCTGGGGATAGTTCTCTGAAACGACCATCAGGCGCTGCAGGGCGCTTCCCAGTTCACTCTGGGCCTGCTGGAAACGCTGAAAGCTCTCCGGGTTGTTCAGAACTTCATCGGAGACCTGAATGGTTCCGCCCAGGCGGGAACGGGCCTCTGTAACAGCCGCCAGAGTGTCCTTCTCATGGGAGGCATAGCCCTTGACCGTATTCACCAGATTGGGGATAAGATCCATCCGTCTCTGATAGACGTTCTCCACCTGACTCCAGGAGCCGCGAACTTCTTCATCCAGAGCCACCATTTTATTATATGTTCCCTTGAATGAAGAGAAAACAATCAGAATAAAGACAACAATAACGGCCAGGACTATCCAAGCGGTTTTAAGTTTTCTATCTGCCACAATACACCTCCACCATAAAATATAAGAAGGAGAGAGGAGACAGTCCATAAAAACCTTAAAATCAAAAATGATCAGGAGGAACAGGGATTAAAGAATTTCTTTTTGCCAACGATAAACTCTTAGATTAAACTTATAATAAAATTTGTATAACAACAGGAGACAATTAATGGCAAGTAAAGACTTCGGAACCCGCTATCTTCTTCAGCTGGTCCTGGGAATTGCACTGATTGTATTCGGAATTATGGCTATCAACGGATACAACTCCGCCGGACAGGAGGCCATTAGAGGACTGAACAAGATGCTGGGAAAATCAGGTAATATCTTCCCCATCGTTTTCGGTATTATACAGCTGGCAGCCGGTATTATTCTGATTCTGGATCTTTTCACATCGATTTTCGATAATCTGTTTAGAATCATCCACCTGATAATCTGCCTGTTCTGGCTGGTAAACATCGTCCTGCAGTTTGTCCTTTCCAACTTTATGGAACCGGACTTCCTGCGCTGGCTGGGCGCCCTGACTCCCCAGCTGGTCATACTTCTCTCTCTCTGGCTGATCGGCGAGGAGGCCTGATTTTCGGACGGTGATCAGAATATGAAGCACAGACGGTACAACTACAACTATCCTCCCTGGGTCGGCTCTCAATACGGCTCCGGGGAGAATATAAAACTGCTTGTTGTAGGGAAAAGCTATTTCGATGCCCGATACAGGGACAAAACCATCGACAGTTTTATTTCCGATCTTATCAAAGGCCGTTCGAAGGACAGCTTTTATTCAACCCTGGAACTGGTGCTGGCCGAGGGACGGCACTGGAAGAAGGGACTTGGGGGAAAGATGAGTCTTGACCGGAAAAAATTCTGGAACGGACTCTGCTTTCACCAGTTTATTCAGGCCATTTTAAGCGACGGCTATACGGCTCCCGGCAAAGCCATGTGGAAGGAGGGACAGGAGATCTTCAAGGAGATTCTTCTGGCTCTCCAGCCTCAACTCGTGATCATGGCGGGAGAGGAGATCTTCAACCATATGCCGACCCTGGGCGGAGCCACGGGAAAGACCTACAGTGAAGGCAGAGAGAAGATGAAAACCTGGATTCTCAACTCAGGTGAAGCTGAGTGCCGGATTGCCGCGATAAGGAATCCCAGAGACGGGACTTTTGATACCCGGACCTGGAAGTCCCTCTACCAGCAGTTTCTCTCAGATTACAGAAACGATCACGGCCTGGCCGGCTTTTCCATAAGCTGATTCCTGAGTCCCCTGTAATCCCGGGGAGACCATCCGGTCATACGGCGGAACTGGGCGGAAAACTCATAGGGGCTCCTGTATCCCAGGCGGGTGGCCGTGTCCTTCACATTGAGCCTGCCGCTCCTTAGCAGGCGGCAGGCTTCGTCCATCCTCCGCCTTATGATGTACTGCTGAGGGGGCATTCCCATCTTCCGGGCAAAGGCCTTCCGGAAGGACTCATAGCCCCATCCCCGCTTCCGGCAGTACGCCCTCAGGTCTATCCGGCGGCCTATGGCGTCGGAAAAATCACGGCAGCTCTGTTCCACCATGCGCCACTCGGGATCTTCTCCCTGATCCGCCCGTTCCAGAAGTGAGGCGGTCAGCTGCAGAATGTCCATACCGCAGCGGGGGAGTTCCCGCTCTCCGGCCTCTTCCAGAGAGCACATCATTCTGTAAAACTCCTCCTCCACGCCACTGCCGGGCGGAATCCTTCCGGGCGACTCACCGGGGCGGATAATACGCATGGCCGCCAGAGCCTGATAGAAAACGGGCCCGAGATCCAGAAAGCACTCCCGCCAGGCGCTTTCTGGGTCCAGCAGGGTGGAATGGAGCCGTCCCGGATGCCTTTGAAAGAGCGAACCGGCTTCAAGATCCCATTTTTCTCCATCCTCATCCAGATATTCTCCCCTGCCCCTTATGACATAAACCAGGGCATAGCTGGAAAAGCGTGTATTGACCTGATCTCTGCGGATGCCTTCCTTTTTCATAAAACCGCAGCCCATACGTTCGACGGCGCTGCCCTCACCCAGAGAGCGGAAGACCATCTTTTCTTCAAGATCTGCAAAACTGGATAAAAAATAAGGATTTACCATTTTACACATTATATATACCAGATCCATCATTTATCCACTCCCCGAACCGTGATAGAACTGAAATAGACACTCCCGCCGGGACCTTTTCTTGGCTTTCCCTGCGGACTACAGGAGAACGATATGCCCTTTTCCCCCTTTGCCGTCCACAAACCCTGGACAAGAAGCGATCTGCCCGGTCTGAAGACCCTGCCCCCCCGGGCCACCCTCTTTCCCTTTCCCGATGAACAGAGCGCCCTGAACAGGGACAGGGAGAAAAGCCCCTGGTTTATGAACCTGAACGGAGAGTGGGACTTTCTTCTGAAAGACAGACCCGAGGCCGTTGATCCCGATGATATATCCGGCTGCCCCGCAGAGAGCCGGAAGATTCCTGTCCCCTCCAACTGGACCATGGAAGACCGGAACGATCCCCCCTGGTATACCAATGTGCAGATGCCCTTCGAACACAGACCTCCTGAAGTCCCCGAAGAGAACCCGACGGGCATCTATCACAGAAGCTTTACCCTTCCCGCCGAATGGGAGAAGAGGCGGACGGTCATCCACTTCGACGGGGTGGAGAGCGCCTTTTTTCTCTATATCAACGGAAAGGAAGCGGGATTCAGCAAGGGTTCCCGCAGCCCTGCCGCCTTTGATATCACTGAATATCTCGTTTCCGGAGAAAACCGCCTCTGCGCCGTTGTGATCCGCTGGTCCGACGGCAGTTTTATGGAGGATCAGGATCACTGGTGGATGGCCGGAATCTACAGGGATGTCTACCTCTATTCCACAGACCGGAAGCGCATCGCCGACCTTTTTGTCCGGTCCGAACCTCTTGAAAACGGAAAGGGCCTCCTGGAGCTGTCCGTGGCATGTGACGCACCCGAACCCGAAGAGAAAGAGCACCGGATATCGGCAGCCCTCTACGATGGGGAGGGCCGCCCGGCGGCCCTGTGGCCCGATCTGGGGAGCACTCGCTTCAGGGATGTCCGCCATTCGGATTCTGATAAGACGGGAGACCGGGAGATCCGGTGCAGCCTGAGACTGAACAAGATAGAGACCTGGACGGAGGAGCAGCCCCGCCTCTACACCCTTGTCTGCTCCCTCCACGCTGCAGACGGCGGGATTATCGAAAGCGTCAGCTGCCGGACAGGTTTCCGCAGGGTGGAAATCAAAAACCGGGAGCTTCTGATTAACGGCAAAGCCGTAATGATCAAGGGCGTGAACCGTCATGAGCATGATCCGGACACGGGCAAAATCGTCTCCCGGGAGAGCATGATCCGGGATATAGAGCTGTTGAAGCAGCATAACTTCAACGCCGTACGGACGGCCCATTATCCCAACTGCCCTGAATGGTATGATCTGTGCGACGAATACGGCATCTACCTCGTGGATGAGGCCAACATCGAGTGCCACGACTACTATGACCAGATCTGCCGGGATCCCCGCTTCACAGCGGCCTTTATGAACAGGGTGCAGCGCATGGTCCACAGGGACAAGAACCACCCCTCCGTGATTATCTGGTCCCTGGGAAACGAATCCGGCTACGGCGCCAATCATGATGCCTGCGCCGGCTGGATCCGCCGTTTTGATCCAGGCCGCCCTCTTCACTACGAGGGAGCCGTCCGTCCCGAGAGAGGACAGGGAACACCGGTCCACAAAAGCGGCTGGGGCGCCTTCGCCACTGATATCTACTGCCCCATGTATGAAAGCGTGGAGGACATGGTCCACTTTGCCACGGAAGTGGAGGATCACCGCCCCTACATCGCCTGTGAATACTCCCATGCCATGGGGAACAGCAACGGCAGTCTCAGGGAGTACTGGGAGGCCTTCTACGCCACTCCGGGGCTTCAGGGCGGTTTTATCTGGGACTGGGTAGACCAGGGTCTGACAAAGAAGACGAAAGACGGCCGGAAGTACTGGGCCTACGGAGGAGACTACGGCGAGAAGGTTCATGACTCAGACTTCTGCATCAACGGCCTCGTCTGGCCCGACAGAACGCCTCACCCCGCCATGGAGGAGTGCCGCTATCTCCAGCAGCCCTTCCTGATTGAATCCTGCCGCCGAAAGGACAGGGACGGAAATGATGGGCCCGGGGGCATCAGAATCACAAACCGCCGTAACTTCAGGGGCACCGGAGACCTGGAAGCCCGCTGGGAGCTGATCTGCGGGGGCTCTGTTTCAGAATCGGGAAAACTGCTGCTGCCACAGATCGCCCCCTCCGGAAATGCGGTACTCCCCCTCCCCTGTTCCTTCACCGCCGACGAGAGGGAATGCTATCTCAATATACTTATCACTGTCCGGGAAGCGACGCCCTGGTGCGGAGCCGGGCACTGGATCGCGAAGGAACAGCTGAAGCTTTCCGCCTCAGATGCGCCCCGTCCCGTCAGCGCACCCGTTTCCGGAGAGGAGGGCATTGTCAGTGCTGTTTTCAGTCTGAAAGACAATTTCCTTCGTCTGAGAAACGGGGAGGGAGAGTCCCTTCTGCCCGGCCCCCTCCGCCTCAATCTCTGGCGCGCCGCTACGGACAACGACGGTATCAGAGAGTGGTCCGGACAGGAAGACAAACCTCTGGGGCAGTGGCTGAAGGCCGGACTGGACCAAATGGATGCCCGGGTGCTGAAAACCGGAAAGAAGAGCATCGTCACGGCCTGGCGGGGAGTGGAAACTCTGCCTCCCGTAATCTGGGAGCTCCGGGCAGAACAGCTTCCGGAAGAGCGCCTGTCCCTGGTGAACAGGATTGAGATACCTGCGGCCTATCCCAGCCTGCCGAGGATAGGGATCCAGTTCCTTCTGCCCGGGGGCTACGAGAATCTGAAATGGTACGGTAAAGGTCCCCATGAAAATTACAGGGACAGGGAGGCCTCGGCCTTTATGGGACTCTACTCGGCTACCGTTACAGACCTGTTTGAACCCTACATTCTCCCCCAGGAGTGCGGCAACCGGGGAGCTGTCCGTCATCTTGAATTGAATACTGGAAGCCAAATATTGACAGTGCGGGCCGACCGCCCCTTCGGGTTCTCCGCCCTGCACCACAGCCCGGAGGATCTTTTTGCAGCCCGCCATGTTACAGACCTCCCTTCCAGGGAGGAGACATGGCTCTCCCTGGATATCCTGCAAAGGGGATTGGGAACGGGAAGCTGCGGCCCCCAGACCCGGCCCGAATATGAAATTTCTCCGGGAATCTACTCTTTCCGCATGGAATTGAAGCTATCCCGATAAGCGAGAGAACTCTGCATTATCCTCTTCCCCCTGCCCGGCAGGGGGAGGTTTATGCATATCTCCACACAAACTACACATAGGAGATCGAACTTATCCCCCTCCTTAACTTGGATAAAAGCTGTGAAAGCTGTTTATTTTTTCCTCTCTTTTTCAGGAAAATCCAATCTGAATCTCTTACAATATAGGTAGTTACAGAATTCAAACAGCTCGGCACAGATCCTGAGAATCCAGTTTCAGGGCGGTGTGATAAAAGAATTTGAAAATTAGTTGACATGGCATGTAGTAGAAGTTTAGTCTTCTATTGGTGATTGAATAAAAAATTATCAAAGAGTTTCCGGACTGAATCAGACCGGGAAAGGCTCTCAAAGATTAATGGTTATTACGATGACAAATGAGTGTCATCGGAAAGATAGTTAAGGAGAAACTTATGAAGAAATTTGGTTTACGTGCAGTCATGATACTGCTGATCGCGTCCTTTGCATTTATCGGTTGTCAGAAAAAAGAAACTGCCGCCGCCCCTGCAGCTGCCAAACCCGCAGCTGAAAAAGCCGTTGCCTCCAACCCCGTAGAGGATGCAGCCAATGCCTATTTCGCCGATTACCCCGGTTCCAGAATCATCCCCGCATCCAAGGTTTTCGAAGCCATTGATGAAGACGGAGATTTTCTGATTCTGGATATCAGAAAAGCCGGAGACTATGCCGAAGGTCACCTGCAGGGCGCCGTAAACGCTCCCTGGGGTCCCGAACTGGCCAAGGCTATCGAATGGCTTCCCGATGATATGCCCATCTACGTAAACTGCTACTCCGGTCAGACCGCCGGTCAGGCTACCGCTGTTCTGAACATCGCCGGATTTGACGTACAGTCCATCAAATACGGATGGAAGCTCGGAATTGCCAAGACCGAAGGATATGAAGCTTACGTTGAAACCGCCGTTAACCCCACTCCCGATGCTTCCGGCGTTTCCATCGACCCCGCCGTCAAAACCGCTGCCATGGACTACTTCAACAACCTGAAGTCCGATCCCGAAACTCCCAGCAACATCATCCCCGCCGCCAAGGTTAAGGAGAGACTGGACAACGAGGATACCGACATGGTTATCGTTTCCATCCGCAAGCCCGAAGACTACGCCAAGGGTCACATCGAAGGCGCCATTAACATCCTTTTCGGTGAGAACATGCAGGCTTCCTTCGATCAGCTGCCCAAGGACAAAAAGGTTCTGGTATACTGCTACTCCGGTCAGACCGCCGGTCAGACTACCGGTGTACTGAGAATGCTCGGCTATGATGCCGCCTCTATCAAGAGCGGTATGGGAACCTCCGGCACCGGCTCTTCCGGCTGGGGCAACGAGGGACTTCCCGTCGTTCAGTAAGAAATACTATCATTTGATATAATGATCCTGTCCTCCTTTGGGGGGACGGGATTTTTTTTGCGGAGGGCCCATGGCTGAGGGGATAAAAAAATGGAAGTACAGATTTTTCGGCCCGTCCATTCTGTTTCTCTGGTTTGTGCTGAATCTGATCTTCCTGACGGACTATCCGGCCCTCCACTCCGATGAGAGCTGGCTCAGCGGACTGAGCATGGAGATGATGGAGAAGGGCCGGCCCGACGTCACCGAGCCCTTTTTCGATCTCTACCCGCGTCATCCCCATGCCCTGAAGCTGGTCTATCACCTCCTGCAGATCCCCTTTCTAGGGATGGGGGGCTACCGCCTGTTCCCGTCCCGCCTGCTCAGTCTGATCTGCGCCTGTATCTCTCTTCCCCTCTTCCGGGGACTGCTCCAGGACCTGGAAAGAAGGAGCGGAACCGCCCCGCTTACAAGCGCCCTGCCGGTAACGATTTTGATGGCCCTTGATATTCAGTTCATAAGCGCTGCTCATACGGGCAGACAGGAGATGATGCTCCTCTTGGTTCAGATCCTGATTCTCAGGATCTGCCTCAGAATAAAAGGAGGCCGGGACGCCCTGGTCACCGGTCTTGCCGCGGGCCTGGCCGCCGGAATCCACCCCAATGCCTTTATCCTGGCCTGGACGCCGGGCCTTCTTCTCTTAACGGACACCTTATCCCGCCGCCGCAGGCCGGCCGAGGGGGCTCTTTTTCTTGCAGGAGGGGTTCTGGGAGCCGGATTTTTCGGGGCACTCAGCTTTCTGTTCAATCCGAATTTTCTTTCCGACTATCTGGCCTACGGCGCTCCCCTGGGAGTCACCCGGGGATTCGATGAGAAAGTGCTGCAGCTGCCCCGCTTCTTTTCACAGATCTTCGGGCGCATTGCGGGCACCTATTCTCTGCCCGACATCCGCCTGCAGATGATGCTTTATCCTCTTATCCTGCTTCTGCCGCTTTTCTCGGTTCTGACGGCTCCGGCCCGGCGATCCCTGACGACGACTGAGGACAGAATCATTCTTGCCGGAAGCCTGGGAACCCTTGCGGGCATCGTTCTTATAGGAAAATACAGCCAACCCTCGATTGTGTTCTTCCTCCCCTTCCTCTATCTCGGCCTCCACAGGCTTCTGTCCCTCTGCCCCCCCCGCCCCGGCAGGATAGCGGCCGCTCTGCTGGGCCTCGCCCTGCTGCTCTTTTCGATTCAGAATATCAGACAGGAGCTGTTTCCTCTGGATGAGAGGGAGAGTTACCGGGAGTTCCGCGTGTCCCTGGCAGAAGCCGTGGGAGAAGAGGGCAGGATTCTGGGAGGCCTGCAGACGGCCTATGCTTTTGATCACGGCCGTCTTCTGGACTACCGGAATCTGGCGATGCTCAGGGACTCAGGCATGACTGTGGGCGAGTACATCCGGGACAGGGGCATCAGGTACATCATCTATCCGGGAGAGCTGGATTTCATTTATCGGTCAAGGCCGGTCTGGAACGCCCTGTACGGCAATCCCTCCCACTGGTATCCCGGTCTGATGGATTTTCTGGAGAGTCACTGCGAAATGACGGCTGAGCTGACAAGTCCCTCCTACGGTACCAGAATTCAGGCCTACCGCTACCGGAGAGAGTGGAGCATCAGAATCTACAGGGTTCTCAGTCCGTCGGAAAGAGCGGAGTAGAGCTCCAGCTCCAGTGACCTGAAGGAGTCGCTCTGTCTGTTCCTGGGGCGGGGAAGATCAATATCCCTCAAGCGGGGGACAGAAGTTCCTTTTGCGGTGCCGCCCCTTCCTGTTCCGCCGCTCCCGGGGCCGCCAGACCCTCCGAACAGAAGGATCCTGTCCGAAAGCAGCAGGGCTTCGGCTATGTCATGGGTCACAAAGATCATGGAAAATCCCTTCTTCTTCCAGAGGGAAAGAAGCAGGCCCTGCAGTTCACCGCGGGAAGGGGCGTCGAGGGAGCCGAAGGGTTCGTCCAGAAAAAGGATCTCCGGCTCCGCCATAAGAGCCCGTCCCAGGGCACAACGCTGCTTCATTCCCCCGGACAGCCTGGCCGGATGATAGTGGGCGAAATCCGAGAGTCCCACACTGCGAAGGACCTCATCCAGGCGAAAGCGAAGCGCATCCTTACGCCCCCGGCGGCCGCGACAGCCGCCCTGAACGGGGAAAAGGATGTTATCCTCCACATTGAGCCAGGGCAGAAGCTGGGCGCTGTCCTGAAAGATCATCTGTCCTTCGGGGAAAGGGCTCTTGAGAGCAGAGCCTCGGTAGCGCAGCTCTCCCCGGTCGGGGCGGAGGAATCCGGAAAGCAGTTTGAGCAGGGTCGTCTTGCCGCATCCCGAAGGTCCCAGAAGGGTCAGGATCTCCCCCTGCCCCAGTTCCAGGCTGAGATTCTCCAGAAGGGGCCCTCCCCGTCCGGGATAGGAAAAACTCAGAAAATCGCCTTTCAAAAGAGTCACAGAATATCCCCCCGGCGGCGCAGCATACCTTTCTCCAGGGCGGCGAAGACCAGCTGATCCACCGCCAGCCCCAGGAGTATGAGAATCAGAATCCCCGAGTACATTCCCGGAGTATCCATAAAGATCCGTTTGTTAAAGATGTACCAGCCCAGCCCGCCGCTGCCGCTGATGGTCCCGAAGATCATCTCGGCGGAGATCACCGCCCGCCAGGCCCGTGCCCAGCCTATCTTCAGCCCCGCCAGCAGATAGGGCCAGGCCCCGGGAAGCATGATTCTGAAGAACATCTGCCCCGGAGAGAGTCTGTTGTTCCGGCCCAGATCCAGCCAGATCTCCGGCGTTTCATCCAGACCGCTCTGCAGATTGATGATCAGGGGCCAGAGTACCGAATGAAGGACCACCAGCACGATGATATGCCGCCCCAGCCCCGTCCAGAGTATCAGAAGGGGAAGAAGGGCGATCCCGGGCAGAGGATGGGCCAGAGTGGAAAGGCCGTGACTGAGACGCCGGACGGCGGGGGAGAAGACCGATGCCCCGCAGATGATAAGGGCCAGAATAAAGGAGGGGATAAAGGCCGCCAGGATCAGCAAAAGGGAACTGAGTATGGTCAGAGGGAGCTCGGCGGAACTGAAATCTCTCACTATGGTTAATAAGATATCTTTCAGGGAGGGGAAGACAAGGGGATGAAACAGAGCAGAGCGGTACACCAGTTCCCAGGCCGTCAGAAAGACAGCCCAGCCCACCAGGCCGCGCAGAATTCCTTTGCGCCCTCCGCTCCCAGGGGCCACGTCATTTTTCACGGCACCCTCAAAGCGGAGGAATCGGAGATATGAGTGAGCATCCCCCGGCGCCTCATAAAATCGATAAACGTCTCCAGCCCCCTGATTTCGGTCTCATAAACCAGTCCGGGACGGCTCAAATAGTCGGCCAGAAGATCCGCGTCAAGAGAGTAGGAGGCGGCCAGAAGATCCAGGGCCTCATCCGGCTCTTCCGCCATAAAACGGACCGCCCTGTCCAGGGCCTCACGAAGAGCCCGGACTGAGCCTGTCTTTTCGGCAAGATCTTCGCTCACCATGGCGGCGATAAAGGTATAAGATCCTCCCACCGCATCCTCTCCGGTAAAAAGGATCTCGAAACCGGGCTCATCGCTCTCCTGAAAGATATAGGGGGGAGAGGTGAAATGGGCATCCACCGCCCCCGAAAGGAGGGCGTTCATGCCATCGGGATGTTTGAGAGAGATCAGGGAGCCGTCCAGCTTATCCGCCTCTTCCCCCGCTCCTTCCAGGGCCATCCCCAGCAGGATGTGCTGAATGCTCCCAGGCTGGGGCAGGGCGATCCTCGTTCCCTCCGGCAGCTCCTCCGGCGAGCTCCACCGCCCCGCGGGCGCAACCAGTCCGACCGGGGCGCGGGAGAGTGCGCAAAGCAGCTTCCAGGGCATCCCCTTGTCCCGGGCGATCAGAAAGGGGGGTATCCCCAGAAATCCCGCATCCACATCACCGGCCAGGGCTGCTTCCCTGATGGCCGCCGTATTGGCCAGCTGGACCCAGTCTATCCCGAGCTCCGGCAGACTCTCTTCAAGAAAGCCCTTCTCCTTCATAATCTGAACAGGCGCATAGGCCAGGCCGTACTGATAGGCGACGGTCAGGGTCTCCTCGTTTCTGCAGGAGCCGCATATCATGAAAAGAAGGCATAAGAAACTAAGCTTTACGGTTATTCTCATGGGGGAAGTACATCCTTTCGCTGCGTTCGATCATATTCTCATTCCCCTCATCCAGAATCTCAAGACAGTCGTAGGCCCGATCGATCAGGGAGTTTGCCGCCCCGGGGCTGTCCGCCGTCAAAAAGAAGTATCCGGCCCTCTGGGTGGAATTTTCCCTGTTCCCTATCGCCGTCCCGGGAGGCAGAAGAAAGCGTCCCCGCTGTATACCGGGAATTTCGAGAGCCTCTTCCATCCCCTTCCTGGTGCAAATGACTCCGGGACGGCAGAAAAACATCTGAAGGGAGAAGAACTGCCCCTCCCTTCGGGACGCCATCTGATGAGGATTATCCCAAGTATAATCCGCAGCCAGGGTCTGTTCAATCAAAAGCTCCAGGGGATCGGCTCCGCAGAGCCCGGGAAGGAACTCATCCTCATAGGCTCCCCCCAGACGGCAGGCGATCTCATTGACAAGGAATCCCTTCTCCCCGCCCAGAATCTGGAAGTAGAGGGGTCCCTCGGCGAGGCCGACGGCCCGGCAGATTCTCTTTGTCATCCCTTCCAGCTCCTGCCGGTCCCCGTGGAAGCGGGAGGGATAGCGGTGGGAGATACAGACCCCCATATAGGGATCATTCTCCACCGTTTCCCTGTCGGTGATGGAGAAGATAAAGGGCTCCCCCCGGTAGACCCAGCCGCTTATGGTGATCTCATGGGAGGGGTAGTACTCCTCGGCCAGGATGCACCCTTCCCGGGAGAATCCCAGCACCTCATCCATACGGCTTCGGATCTCATCGGTGCTGCCGACCCTGATCACGCCCCGCTGTCCCTGACTGTCCAGGGGTTTGATCACCAGGGGGAAGGTCAAGCCCTCCAGCTCGTCATCACGGAACCCGGGGGACAGGAGACGAAAAGCCGCCGTCGGGATGCCCTGTTCCCGGAACATCCTTTTCATATCGGCCTTGTTGGTCACAAGTCTGGCCTGGGAAACCGTCAGGAAATAGGGCAGCCCCAGAGCCTCGGAGGCCAGGGCCGCCGTCAGGACGGGCTGATCCGTCCCCAGGGTGAGAAAATGTCCGGACCCCGCCTCCCGGGCCGCCTGTATCACGGCAGGAGCGTCAAAACTGCTGGCCGCCGAGGGGAAATCCGCCAGAGCCAGTCCCGGTGCCTGGGGATTCATATCCGAAACGGCAACCTTGTGCCCCTTCTCTTTTATGCGGCGGATAAGATTCAGCTGTGCGGGGCCGCCTCCCAGAACATGCAGTATCAAAGTTCCTCTCCTGTGCGGTAGGCATCGCCGCTCCAGGGAAGAGAACGTCCCCGGAGGACTCCGTATTTGAGTATTAGTTTCAAAGTGAGGGTTAAACGGGACGTCAGGGGAATACGGCTGGGCCCGGCTTCGGTCGTCCCGGTCATACCGGCCTCCTCCGAGCCGCCTTCTTCGCGCAGAGCTCCGTCTTCCTTACAGCCGCCCTGCGCCGAAGCAGGAGGAAGGACCGGATATAAGATGTTTCGGATCCTCAGATCCGGATTCATCCTGAGGAGCAGGGCCGAAACATAGACGAAGCCCCTCCCCTTTCCGCGGATTCTCTCCAGGGCACTCCCGCGGATCAGACGGAAACTGCCCAGAGCGATACCGGCCGGAAGATTCAGCATATGACGGAAGAGCCTGTCCCTTCCCCGGCTGCCGGCCCCCCGCGGCCCCGCGGGCAGGGCGTAAACCAGGTCCACAGGCTCAGCACGCCACTCAAGCAAACGGGGAAGAAAGGAGGGATGATGCTGAAGATCGTCATCCATGGTCACGGCCCACTCCCCCCGGGACGCTTCCAGGCCGCAGTAGACCGCCGCCTGCTGTCCCGCATGAAAAGCCAGACGCAGCACGCGCAGCTCAAGATTTCCGGGCAGAACTTCGGAGTTCCAGATTTCAGAGGCCAGCCGTCCCGACTCTTCAGGGCAGGCATCCTCCACAAAGATCAGCTCGACCCTTTCATCAAGAGCGGCCAGTACGGGTAGAAGGGCATCCCTGAGGGGCGCAATATGAGATCCGGCTTTATATAGGGGAATAACGACTGTCAGAGAGACCAGAAAAAGACTCCCGCGCTGATCAGAATCAGTCCCGACCAGTGCCAGTGATTGGACGACTCCTTCAAAAAGAGACGGGACAGAAGAAAGATCAAAGGATAGTTGAGAGCGTTCAGGCCGAAGGCCGAAGAGAGGCCCAGGCGGGAAACCACAAGAACATAGAGAAGAGGAGAGGCGGCAACCATCGCTCCGGCCAGAAGAACCAGAGGATGAAACAGCGAGGCGAGACGCCCCTTTCCGGCATTCCGGCTGAGCTGTATCCCCTTTTTCAGAAGGATCTGACCGGCGGCGACCATCAGCAGGATAAGGATCATCATGAGGTAGGCCATCTAGAAACTCTCCTCCCTGCGCAGCTGCTGCATACGGGAAAGCTGCTGCAGCTGCTGTTCTCCGATGCTGAACACCATAACTCCCGCCAGAATCAGAATTCCCCCCATGGCATAGGAGCTTTTATAGGGCTCCCCCAGAACAAACCAGGACATCAGGGGGACCAGAAGATAGGAGAGACTGCTGATGCTGTAGGCCGAGATAAGACGCATATCCCGCAGGATCTCCATCCAGATCAGAGAGCGGAGGAAAAAACCGCCGTAAATGAGCAGGGTGTAAAGGGCCGATCCCCCCGCAGCCATTCGTCCGGCGCCGTACTGAGCGGCCCACTGAAAGGTGAAAAAGAGAAAAAAAAGCAGAATGATCTTTATGGGCTTCGTTTTTTCCATAACGTCCATAACGGAACATATAGTAGCACGACCTAAATATTTATTCGATACATGCCCCTGGGCAAACGCCTTGAAATTCGCAGAAAGCACACAGAGCCGGGAGTCTTTTTACATTCTCCTCAATCCAGTTGTCAGACATTGATCATTTGATCAACTTATTGCTTTACATCATAAAAAAACGGGATTATTCTTAGTTTCATGAAGATATTAATAGCCGATAAATTATCCGATAGCGCCGTGAAGAACCTGGAAGCCCTGGGAGCGTCCATCCGTTTCGAACCCGGATTGACCGCCGATGATCTTCCCGCCGCCATCGGGGATGCCGAAATACTTGTTGTCCGCTCCACCAAGGTGAGCGCCGAGACCATCGACAAGGGAGAAAACCTCTCCCTGATTATCCGCGCAGGAGCAGGAGTCAACACCATCAATCTGGAAGAAGCCTCCACAAGGGGTATCCACGTGGCCAACTGTCCCGGCAAGAACGCCGACGCCGTTGCCGAACTGGCCATGGGGTTGATCATTGCCGCCGACCGCAGAATTGCCGACGGAACCATGGATCTGCGCAGCGGAGTATGGAATAAGAAGCTCTACGGCAAGGCGGACGGTCTGAAGGACCGGACCCTCTGCATCATAGGCATGGGCTCCATCGGCCGCGGCACTGCCGACAGGGCCAGAGCCTTCGGAATGAAGGTCGCCGCCTGGTCCCGCAGTCTGACTCCCGAAAAGGCTGAAGCCTGGGGCGTGGATTACTGCGCGACTCCCGAAGAGGCGGCTGCCAAAGCCGACGTACTGTCGGTTCACCTGGCCGCAGGAAAGGACACGGCCCATTTCATCGGAGAAACTATATTCACCGCCATGAAGGACGGGGCCATCTTCGTCAACACCTCCCGGGGTGAAGTCGTGGACACACCCGCGCTGAAAAAGGCCATAGAAGCAAAGGGCATCAAGGCGGCTCTGGATGTTTATGAGAACGAACCCGGCGCCTCTGACAAGGAGTTTGCCGATACCGAACTGGCCGCCGTGATCACGGGAACCCATCATATAGGCGCGTCCACCAACCAGGCTTCAGAAGCCATCGCCGCCGAGGTAGTCCGCATCGTAGAGGCCTATAAGGTCAGCGGCAAGCCCCTCCACCAGGTCAACAGCCAGGAGAGGAGCAGCGCTCCCTACAACCTTGTGGTCCGCCACTTCAACAAGGTCGGCGTTATGGCCGGTGTTCTGGATGAACTGAGAAGCGCCAATATCAATGTGGAAGAGATGGAAAACTCCATCTTCTCCGGCGGTAGAGCCGCCGTTTGTACCATGAAGCTGGACGACGAACCCTCGGCCGAGGTTATGGAGAATCTGCGCAAGGTTGCGGATGTGATTCAGGCCGCCCTGAAATAGCTCTCCCTCCCTCCGCTCCCGGGGATACAAAAGGGAGCCCTTCATACACCACCCGCACGGGCGGAGATGCAAGCCGTAACAGGCAGGTATTTCCGCCCGTTTTTTATGCGGTTCCCATTTTTGAGATTCAGGAACTCCGATGCCCTGAGAGCCGGCAGACGGCTCCTTTTATCATCCGTCTTGTTCAAGGCGGCCGGAGCCGTCTTTTCTGGAATCGGGGCACCGCAATAGCAAGGCAAAACACCAGCTCATTAAAATTTGTAGCGCAGGCCGCAGAGACAGGAGAAACCGTTCAGTTGATCCCCCTCCTCCCACAGAGTCCCCCGGTCCCAGGCAAAGGTATCGCTCTTTTCTCCCGTCAGGAAGGTCAGATAGCCCAGCAGGGTCAGCCCCTGATAGAGATTCCAGGAGCTCCCGGCGGTCACCATGGCCGAGCCGTCCAGGGGGGAGAGGACCGACTGCAGGGAAGCCGTCACGGCTCCGGTCGTCCAGGAGAGTTCGGGGTAGAGGTAGAGGGCGTACAGCGCCTCCCGGCTCTCCTTTTCCTCCCATGAAAGACCGGGAAAGACCAGAGCCTCCAGACGGAGAGTCAGGCTGTTGTTCCGGTTAATCTCCTGAAGATGAAACAGCCCTCCCGAAACCATAAGGGTTTTCTCCCAGTCATCCTCGGCCTCCTGTTCGTCCTTCTGCTCCTCCGTGGCAAATGCGGCGGAAGTCGCCAGATACCAGTCGGCGCCGAGATTCCCCTGCAGGGCGAGATAGGGCCGGTGTCCCGGAACATCCGTCGAGACCTTCTCCTCACCCTTGTAGAGATAGCCTGTCTCCACCTTGATATCACCGGCAAGACAGTAGAGCCTTCCCCCCAGGGAGCTGCGGCTGATATCATTCTCATTCGCCTCCCCCTCTTCTCCGCTGTTATCAAACACATAAGAGGGAGGAAGAACCACGGCCTCTGCAAAGGCAAAGGGGCCGAAGGGAACGTTTACCGCCGTCAGCCAGGCGGTATCGGAGCGCAGCTCCCGGGCGGTCAGATCCAGAAGGGCCCCCGTGCTTCCGAAGATCAAATCTCCCGCGTTGAAGACCATGCCCTGCCCCCAGGTCAGACGGGTCTTGCCCAGGGTCAGCTTGAATCCGGGAAAACGGGTCTTTACCCAGGCCTTTTTCAGGTAAAATTCCGAAGAGCCGAAGGCCCCCTGAGAAGCGGAAGAGTTCCCGTAAAGGTCCGTGGGATAAAACTCCAGCTCCAGCTGTCCGCTCACATGGGGGTCCCGCGGGGAGAGCAGCCCCAGGGAGGCGCTGCCCGTCCCCAGATAGAACCACTCCTCCTCGCCCCTGTAGACCGTGTTGTAAAGCTCCATCTCGGTGATCACCCGGGTCTCGGCTCCCAGGGCTGCCAACCCTCCCGAACCTTTTAATCTGCCGGTGCCGGTCAACTCTCCCGAAGCGCCCGATCTGCCGATGCCGTCCCCTCCGGCCGCTCCGGTCAGAAAAACAATCAGCAGAGTGATCTTCACCATCCCTCTCATAAACATCCTCCTACCAGGCCAGCTGATCCAGGGAAAAGAACTCCCTCCCCAGTTCCGGGTCGGCCTCGAGGCGTTCCAGGCGCAGCTCGGTGCTGGAGTTCTTTTTCAGCTTATCCTCAAGAGCCATCTTTGAGATGATCCGCCTCCCCTCCAGCTCCCTGACTTCCAGCACGGTCATCTCCTTCAAAAGTTTGCCCGACCTGGAGAAGTAACGGGCCCGTCTGGGCACAAAGTCCTCCCGGTCTATCCAGACGGTCTGCCGGGGATAGGGAACCTTGCGGGTTCTGGCCGTCATTTCAATGATGTAGCAGGATCGGCCGTCCACACGCTCCTCCCCCGTCAGCTCCACCTCGTACCTGTCCAGGGTGTCGTTTCCCTCGGTCATATCCTCGTAGGAGATGTCCGTTCCCAGAAGAGACTGCCTCAGGGCCGCTCCCTGGAGACGGATGATCTCCTCCGCATCGGGGTAGTAGAGAAAGAGCTCCCGGCTGGTCCTGAGGACCTTCTGTCCCGCCTCGGCGGCGCTTGTAAACTCGATCAGGGAGAGGTTGGCCCCTTCGGACCAGCTTATAAAGTCTATGGTCTTGGTGCCGAAACGGTCCACCGTCACCATGGAACCCAGGGCTTTCAGACTGTCGAAGCTCTGTACATCATCACTTTTCTGCACGATCTCTTCCGCTGTGAGAGCCTCGATATCCGTGGAAGAGGACTGGCCCTGCACTCCTGATGCGATCCCCGCCAGGAGAAGGAAGAGGACCGCCCGTTTTATGTTTCCACCACTCATCAACTTCATACTCCCCTCCTTTAGATTCAAAGGCCGCAGCCTATGCCGATGGCCGTCATGGCCGTCGCAAGATCCTTTCCGCTGCAGCGGATCGTCCCGCTGTCGGGCATACCGGCGGCATCCGCCTGTTCGCTCATCCTCTCCTGCGGCACAGGACGAAAGACCCCGCCCCTGTCTCCACGACCTTTCTTTTTCTTCAACAACTTTTTTCTCCCTGTCCATTTCTTAAACCGCACGCAGGGCCTCCACCGGCTGAATCCGGCTCACCTTCCTGGCCGGCAGAAGGACGACCAGGGATGAAACGCTCAGGGAGTAGAAGAACACCAGCACCGTAGAGCTCAGACTCAGACGGGGATAGACCACCGTGGACATATCGAAGTCCACCCCTTCCATAGCCGAACCGAAGCTGATTCCGGTGGTATGGAGAATCTGGGTAAAGACGATTCCCAGCAGCACACCGGCGCCGCTGCCCATCACGCCGATAAAGAAGGCCTCAAGGAAGAAGAGACGGACCAGCATCTTCCCGCTCATCCCCATGGCGCCCATGGTTCCGATCTCCTTCATCCTTTCGAAGATCACCATAATCGTGGTGTTCAGGATGACCGTGGAAGCCAGGATAAAGAAGAAGAGGGCCACGATGGTGTAGACCTTGGAGGCCATCTCGATAAAAAAGTAGGAGCCCGGGATCTGATGCCAGTCCAGGATCTCCAGGCTCTGCCCTGCAGGAGCGGTCGCCGCGTCCGACCCTGCGGCCAGACCCGCGGCATTCAGCCTCTCGCGCAGTCCCGCCGCCAGCTCCGCGGCCCCCGTCTGCCCGTTACTCTTGATCAGAATCTCCTGCACCTGGCCGGGCATCTTGAGAAACTGCTGCACCCGGTCCAGGGGAGCATAAAGCACGCCCTTGTCCAGGCCGTGCAGGGGAAAGGTCAGAAGGCCTGTCACCCGGAAGGTCATGGCATTGCTCCCCCGTCCGGCGGTGGTGGACAGCAGGGTCACCTTGTCCCCCACTCCCACTCCTATCCTCCGGGCCAGCCCGAAGCCCAGGGCCGCCTCTTTCTGTCCCGTTTCGGGAAGCCGTCCCTCGGCGACAACCGCAGAGCTCAAATCCTGAAAGGCTCCTTCGGTCTCAAAATCCAGGCCCAGGGCTTCGATGTTATAACTGTCCTCTCCCCTGTAGATGCGGGAGGGGAAGCGGATACGGGCGCTCACGGCCCCGACCCCCGGCACACCGCGAAGCCGTTCCAGTATTCTGTCCGGCTCTTTAACGGTCAGATGAAGAGGATTGAGCCTCTCGTTGGCCGAATACTCCCCATGGCGGATGCGGACGGCGCCGCTCACATAGGTCTGCTGGTTGTAACGGATATCGTCCATCATCCCCGCCAGGAAGGAGAAGAGCATGACGATTCCGGCGGCGGCCACGGCTATGGCCGTTCCGGAAAGCAGACTCCTCCGGCGGTTGCGGAATATATTTCTGAAAGCAATGGATCTCAGTTTCATGATTCCCTCTCCTTTCTCGCTGCCAAAGCTCCCTCTACGGCTTTGGAGATTATCCCGGACAGGGCCGGGCCTTCTTCATCCCTGCCGGCCTGCGCCCCGGATCCGGTTCGCCCTTTCTCCCGCATCGGGACCTCCGGGCCACCCCCCTAGTTAAACCTCAGGCAGAGGGGGATCTCCAGCTTCAGGGCCCGTCTGGTGGGAAACCAGGCCACCAGTACCGTCATCAAAAGACCGATCACAAAGGCGATGATAAAGCTTCCAGGCACCCAGGCCCCGTAGACTATGGTGGAAATCCGGTAACCCATATCTCCGGACTCCATCATTTCACTGTAGTCTATGCCCTTCAAAACCAGAGGGATATTGGCCAGGGCTCCCAGAATCAGACCGGCCGCCGAACCGATCAGCCCGATCCCGGCGGACTCCATAAGAAAGAGCCTGCGAACGGCGCAGTCGCTCATCCCCAGGGCCCTCATCATGCCCAGCTCCCTGACCCGCTCGAAGATGGACATTAAAACGGTGTTGGAGATGCCCACCGCAGCGATCAGGAAGACCAGAACCAGAACCACCTTGCTGCCAGAGGACTTGGCTCTGGCCAGGTCCACGAAATCGGCTCCCTGAATCCGCCAGTCCAGCAGCTCCAAATCCTGAGCGGCGGCAAAATCACCCAGTTTTTCAAGCCCTGCAGCCTCCCGCCGCCCCCGGGGCAGGGAAACATAGACGCCCGTCGCCCGGTCTTCCATCTCCAGGGCGTCCCTGACCGTATCCAGAGGCAGGTAAAGGCCGTAGCGGTTGACCATGGGATTTTCACTCTCCAGTATCCCGGCGATCTCAAGATCCATGGTCTGAAAATAGCCTCCTTCGGTCCGTGTCACGATTGTCAGCTCATACCCGACCTGAGCCCCCAGATCCTTCGCCAGCCACTGACCCATAAGAACGGCCTCCTCGCCGCTCTCCAGCCAGCGCCCGCCGGCCACATTTTCCTTCAGACCGAAGACATCGGAATCCCGCTTAACATCGATTCCCGTCAGCCTGACCTGCATGCTCCCGTCCTCGGGGAAGGGATCCCTGTAGACGATCAGATCCCCCGAAAAATCGATGCGGCTCACAGCCGGGACTCCCCGGCCCCGCAGTTCCGCTTCGATCTCCCCGGCCCTCTCCACATGAAGGTCCAGGGGCAGATACTCCCTCTCATCCCAGTAGCCGGGATGGAAAAGGGCGGCCGAACCGGTTTCATAGCGAATCAGGTTCCGCTCGGAGTCCTGTTCCAGACCGATCAGCAGGGAGTCCATCAGGATAAAGGCCATGATTCCCACGGCAATGGCCGCAGAGGTAATCAGGGTCCGTCTGCCGTAGCGGAACAGATTTTTAAAGGCCATCAGGGGTAGGAAGGTCATATCTTACTCCTTGTATTCTGCCAGGCTCCGACTATTCCCCTGGAGATGTCCCGGCATTGGGCCTGAGGGGCTTTTGTCTCTCCTCTCATCGCCGACGCACAGGCCGTCGTGAAGAGAGACCAGGCGGCCCGCAAAGTCCATTACCATACGGTCATGGGTGGAAAAGACAAAGGTGGTCCCGTACTTTTCATTCATTCTCTTCATCAGAGCCAGAATATCTTCGCCGGTGCGGGAGTCCAGGTTGGCCGTGGGCTCGTCGGCCAGAACAATCAGGGGATTCTTTACCAGGGCCCTTGCGATGGCCACCCGCTGCTGCTGCCCTCCCGAAAGGGCCGCAGGCCGTCTGTCCTCCATCCCCCGGAGGCCCACATCCTTTAAAATCGCCATGCTCCTCTCCCTGATCTCCTTCTCATCCAGATCCAGAAGCTGCAGGGCAAAGGCCACGTTCTCATAGGCACTCAGCACGGGGATCAGATTGTAGCTCTGAAAGACAAAGCCCAGCTTCTCCCGGCGGAAAACGGTCCTCTCATCCCGACTCAGGGCGGTCACATCCCGATCCTCCAGAACGATGCTTCCCTCATCCGCCGTGTCGATACAGCCGATCAGATTCAGCAAAGTGGTCTTCCCCGATCCCGAAGGCCCGGCTATGGAGATAAACTCCCCCCCGGCAATACTCAGGTCCACGCCGCGCAAGGCCTTCACCTCGCTGTCCCCGGAGCGGTAACTTTTCTTGACGGACTTGATATCGATCATCACAAGCCTCCTGTAATCAGGCCTCTTCTCCACCGCCCTTCAGCGAAGAGCGGCTCTTTTTCAAAGCCTTCTGTTCATCCTCTAGCTGCTTCTGATAGGCCGCCATTCCCATGGTGCCTCCCAGATTCATCCCGTCCAGTGCGGAAGAGGGCAGAACCATCAGGGACGAATCCTTCTGCCGGATGCCCTCGTAAACCATATTCATGGCCCTGAGCTGCAGGGCCTCGGGCTTGTCCTCGTAGAAGGAAGAGGCCTCCCGGAACTTGCGGGCCACCTCCACTTCGGCCTCGCCCAGGATCATTCTCGACTGCTTTTCCCGTTCGGCCTGGGCCTTCTTGCTCATGGCGTCCTCCAGCTCCTGAGGGATGATGACGTCGGTGAACTCGATGGACATGATGGTCACACCCCAGGGACTGGTTTTAGCGTCCAGGGCCTTCTGAATCTCCTGCCCCAGCTCGTCACGGCCGGAAAGCAGGGTGGACAGATCATGACGCCCTATGGCGTCCCGCAGGGCCGTCTGGGCCGACAGGCTGATGGCCTCTTCGAAGTTCTCCACCTCCAGAACCGCCTGTCGGGCATCCCAGACCATCCAGAAGCACAGGGCGTCCACATGAACCGGCACGGTATCCCGGGTAATGGTCTTTTCCGCGCTGAAATCGGTCACCCTGATACGCGTATCCACCCAGGAGGCCACCCGGTCCACCAGGGGCATCAGGAAAAAGAGCCCGGGGCCGTGAACCGAACGGAAATGCCCCAGCCTCAGGACCACCACCTTGTCCCAGTGGGAGATCACCTCCAGGGAGGCGGAAAAGAGAATCCCCAGTGAAGCGCAGAGGGCCATGGGCCAGTAGGCCGTAGACAGTTCCAGAGGCAGATACATCCATACCCCCAGAATCATCAGGATATTGAGGATCCACAGGGGCAGTGCGGTCATCACAAGCCCCCCCATAAGAACGGCGCCGGCAAAGTAGACCAAAGCTTCCAGATCGCTCTCCCAGCCCCAGAGGCTCTGCGCCCCTATCCCCAGGGCTAGAAACAGCCCCAGTATCAGGAAGGAAAAAGCATTGAAGCTGTAATCCCTCTTCAAGGTCGCCCTCTTCTGATTATTAATTCTCTCCAGTTTCTCTCTGAACAGATTCATCACTTATCCTCCTTGCCTTCCCCTTCGTCCGAAGGCTCCTTCATATTCCTTAAAAACCCGATCAGGTCATCCACGGAAAAACCGTAGGATCCCGCCTTGATCACCAGAGGCCTGACAATCTGGGCCAGCACCCTCTCCCGCTCCACCTCATCCAGGTTGATCTCCCGGTCGCTGATAAAAGTCCCCGTCCCCTGCTGTGTGGTCACAATTCCCCGAATCTCCATCTCGTTGTACGCCCGGCTCACCGTATTGGGATTGATCCTCAGCTCAACGGCCAGCCCCCGCACCGTGGGCAGCTGCTCCCCCTTGGTCAGCCTCCCGTCGGCCACCGCCAGCTCCACCTGCAGAATGATCTGTTTGTAGTAGGGCACGCCGCTCTTGGGGTCCAGGGAAAAGTCCAGCTTTTTCACTTCCGCTTCTTTCAATGCCATTGTACCAATGCTCCATTGTACTAGTCCTATAGTACAATATAAGAATAAGACGCCCATACACAGCTGTAAAGGGCGAAAAGGCCGAATTCTGTAAAATTTGTGCTTTTTTGGGGGGGATTCCGGTAAAATCCCCACAGAGGGGGAAACGGATAAGGCTCAGAGAGCGTCCACCTGTTCCGCCCCTGCATTCATATCCTTATATACACTTAAGAGGAACCTGATGATTAAAAAAACAGATGATTCTTTATGAATGCAGAGAATATCCCCGGGGGCTCAGAAAAAAAGACCCCTCTCAGAGGGGCGATGATGACATTTCCCAATATTCCCTCCCGGCTGACGAGAGACAAGATCCTTGAAAGCTGCAGCATTATGGCCTCCTCGTCCATGATGGATACCACAAATACCGCCCAATACCTTCATGACCTCTATGTCAAGGGAAAAGAGAACCTTCATCGGTGTATATAAGTGCGAGAGCTGCGATTTCAACGGATAGAACCGTCAGCTTCTGGTCAGCTCCAGAAGGGTTCTGAACTCGCTTACCGGCTTGGGCCCCACGATAAAGTCCCTTATTTTACCATTCTCCACCAGTACGGTGGAGGGCGTCCCCATCACACCGAAAGCCTGTGCGGTTTTCATGTCTTTGGACACATCCACCTTGAAGCAGCGGGGATTGTTTTTAGTGTACTCTCCCACAACGGGAGTCATGCTTTTACAGGCGCCGCAGGAGGGACTGTAGAAGTAGAAGAGGGAGGTTTTCTTCCCCTTGACCGCCTTCCCGAAATTCCCGGAAAGCTCAGGAGCGTCCTTACCCTTCTTCAGTTTCATACGGAATACCATTAGATACTGAAAACCGAAAAAAGCAACGATGACAATAAGAAAAACATTGATTATCTGCATTGGAAACACTCCTCGTCTGGGTAGATGATGACTTTAATATATATCTTTTCATATATACAGTCAAGTTAATCTACACAGCTTCCCCGGATCTTCCGGCGGATGCTTTCCAGGCAGAGCGTTATCGTTCATAATGGCGATGATTTCATCAGAGACATCCTCTCCGTCCAGAGTGGCGGATTGAAGGTCATCCGCCTCCCCGTCAACCATGGACATCTCCAGGCTGATCCCATGGGCTCCGCTGCATACAGCGCTAAGGATCAGATCGGCGCTCCACAGAGTGGTGGATACCAGATGGCTTCCGCTTACGGTGCCGCTCTCAGAGGCTCAGATGATCATCCGGAAGAATCCAGCCGGTCCTGAGGCTCATGGCGTTGCGGGCGGCATAGTCCCGCCCCTTTTTCACTGCCTCCTCAAGACTGAGTCCTTCCAGAATACCGGCGGCCAGGCCCGCGGTCATGGCATCCCCGCAGCCTATGGGATTGACGGCCCGAACCGTCTTGCTGGGAATCTCAATGATCCGTCCCTCCTCCGCCGCGAGGGTGGATTCGGCCCCCCGGGAGATGATAAAACGGCAGCCCAGGCGGAGGGACTGCCGGGCCAGGCCCTGTTCAAGATCGTCACAGGGAAAGGTATTCAGGAACTCCCGGTCGTTGATTTTTACAAAATCGGGGCTGAGGCCCCGCCCGGAAAAGGAGTTCAGAAGATCCTTCTCCCTGTAGTCGGCAAAAAGAAGAAGCCCCCTTTTTTTAATCTCCCGGACCATGACGGGGATGATCTTATCGGAGAATCCCTTCAGGCGGCTTCCGGCAATCACAACGGCCCCCGTCACCTCGGGCAGGAGGGAGCGGAAGCGTTGCAGATAGAGCGCCTCCTCATTGGAAGTGATGAGTTCAGGTTCTCCCACGATCAGCTCGGTGCAGGCTCCGCTGTTCCTGTCCAGCAGGGTGGTGCAGGTCCGGGTGCGGCCCCCGGTCGTGACGGCCTCCAGCCTGAGGCCGTCCCCTGCACAGAGGCTGATCAGTTCCTTCAGGTTTTCCCGTCCTGCGGGAGCGAGGCATGCGGCCTCGCAGCCGGACTGGTGCAGAACCCGGGCCACATTGATGCACTTGCCTGCGGCGTCGGTATGATAGCCGGCAGCCCGGTTGACCTCACCGTACTCGAATTTCTCAAAGCGATAGACCTTCTGGATGGCGGGGCTGAGCCCGATAGAGAGTATCTGCATCACTGTGTCCCCGTTTCAGTATCCCCTTGTTGCGCTGCTGTGATTGGAGGCATACAGCAGACCTTCGGGACGACCCAGATCTTTCCAGACATCGGTCATGGCGTCTTCACGGTCGTTGTTATAGGGGTGGGTCCGGAAGAACTCGCCTACTTTGGAGCCCTCGCCTTCGACCTGGTAGATCTCCTCCATGCGGTTGAAGAAGTCCTGCATGGCCAGAAGGTCGTAGTCTCTTCCGCTGCCACGGACGCTGTGCATGTATTTCACCGCAAAGGAGTCCGCCTCGTATTCGTTCTCACGGGTAAAGGCCAGGCCTGACAGATTTCCTGTCAGCTGAGCCAGAATCTGACTCATGGTTCCCGGTTCATCGCCCATCAGGGCGCCCAGAAGGATCTGTATACCGTAGAGCTTGGTCATATTCTCG
This sequence comes from Oceanispirochaeta sp., assembly GCA_963556075.3. Classification (GTDB taxonomy): domain Bacteria; phylum Spirochaetota; class Spirochaetia; order DSM-2461; family DSM-2461; genus Oceanispirochaeta. The sequence continues at coordinate 4,652,396 of CAUVYB020000002.1, forward strand.
GTGGAGTGGCGGCGGTCCGCATGGGCGATCTCATGGGCCATAACACCGGCCAGTTCCGCCTCGGATTCGGCGAAGCTCAGGAACCCCGTATAGAAGTAGAGGGACCCGCCGGGAGCGGCGAAGGCGTTCTGCACATCCTGGTCGATGATATGAAGCCGCCAGTTGAAGTCATTTCTGTAGCGGATCATGCCGGATGAAAGGATCCGGTTCATGATACCCTCCACATAGCTGTAAAGCGCCTCGTTCCCTTCCCGGGGAAGGAGGGGATACTCCTCGGGATTGGCGGCGATCTCCGCGTCCAGCTGCTCGCCGAAGGCTTTATCATCCTGCAGACTGAAGAAATTCACCTGCCCGCTGTCGGTGCTGACGCAGGAGCTCAATACAATGACTGTTAAAAGGCCTAAAATATACTTTCTCATAACATAAGATTCTACACTCAAGGCGCCTGCTTGTGCCAGAGAAAATGAGAGGGCCCTTAAGGCCCTCAACAAGATAGTCAGGAAAGCCCGGAAACTCTAAACATCCCCGGGTATGGACTCCGGCTCTCATCTAAGATCGTCCGGTTCAGATCTTTCATGATCATTCGCCGAAGCCGAAGTAGCCCCGGGCGTTTTCATAGCAGATCTCCCGCACCATGGCTCCCACCAGCTCGTAGTCATGGGGAATAAGCCCCTTCTCCATATCCCTGCCCAGGATATTGCACAGCAGGCGGCGGAAGTACTCGTGACGGGTATAGGAGAGGAAGGAGCGGCTGTCTGTGAGCATACCCACAAAGCGGCGCAGGAGCCCCAGCTGGCTCAGAGCTTCAATCTGACGTTCCATGCCGTCCATCTGGTCCAGAAACCACCATCCCGATCCCATCTGCATCTTCCCGGCGACCGAGCCGTCCTGAAAGTTCCCCAGCATGGTGGCGATCACTTCGTTGTCCCGGGGGTTGAGGTTATAGAGGATGGTCTTGGGCAGTGTGCCCCGGCTGTCCAGCATATCCAGATAGCGGGCGAGGGGGCGGGCAAAGTTCTGATCGTCTATGGAGTCGAAGCCCGTGTCGGGTCCCAGTTTGGCGAACATGCGGCTGTTGTTGCTGCGCAAAGCTCCCACATGGATCTGCTTGGTCCAGCCCTTCTCAGCATCCAGACGTCCGAAGAGCATCATCATGGCGGTTTTAAAGATATCCGCATCTTCTGTTGAGATTATCTCCCCTTCCAGAGCCCTGTTGAAGACCATGGCGGCCTTCTCTTCGTCGTATTCGGAGGCGTAGAGGGTATCCAGACCGTGATCGGAGAGGCGGCAGCCCGCCTCGTGGAAGTACTGATGACGGATCTCGATCGCCCTGACCAGGGAGGCGTAGTCGCGGATGCTCTCGCCCGAAGCTTTTTCGAGGCTGATGATGTAGTCGGGCCAGAACTCCTTTTCCAGAGCCATGATCTTGTCGGGTCTCCAGGTGGGAAGAACCTTGACGGCGAAACCTTCATCGGCCAGGGCCTTGTGATACTCCAGGGAGTCAATGGGGTCGTCGGTGGTACAGACGATCTCCACCTTGCTGTCTGTCATCAGCTGCCGGGCGCTCATGCCCTTGCCGATCACCTCCAGAGAGCGGTCCCAGACCTCCTGGGCCGTATCGCCGTTCAGAACAAGATCGTCTATGCCGAAGTAGCGGGCCAGCTCCAGATGGCACCAGTGGTACATGGGATTGCGCAGCAGATAGGGCATGGTTTCGGCGAACTTCTGAAACTTCTCCCTGTCGGGAGCATCGCCGGTGATGTACTTTTCATCGATGCCGTTGCTCCGCATACAGCGCCACTTGTAGTGGTCTCCCCCCAGCCAGATCTGGGTAATATTTTCCCACTTCACATCGTCGGCAATCTCTTTGGGATTCAGATGACAGTGATAGTCGATAATGGGAAGGCCTTCGGCACAGTCGTGATAGAGCTTGCGGGCAGCCTTATTTTCGAGGACGAAATCGTCATTGATAAACTTCATAGTTTCTCCTTTGTCCTACCAAGGCTCCACGATAGCCTTAGTGATATTCACGGATTTGGCCCCGGGGGCCTTTGTAAACGGGCGGGAACGCTCCCTCAACCACACTACCATACTACAATACAACTCCGTCTTTGAAAATAGAAATTTCCCTGTAGGAGTTCATTTCATTGCGGGATGGCTCTCCCGAAGCCACGGCTATGATCTTTTCCGCCAGCTTCCCCTTCAGCTCCTCCAGGGGACGGCCTTCGGCGGCGGGACCGGCATCGAAGTCGATCCAACTGCGCTTGTGCCGGGCCAGAGTGCTGTTGGTGGAGATCTTCAGGGTGGGTAACGGGGCTCCCAGAGGGGTGCCCCGTCCGGTGGTAAAGAGAATGACCGTGGCCCCGGCGGCGGTCATGGCCGTGGTGGAAACGATGTCGTTTCCCGGACCGTTGAGAAGGACCAGCCCCTTCTCCTCCACCCTGTCGCCGTAGGAGAGGACATCGGAGACCGGGGCCCGGCCGCCCTTCTGGATACAGCCCAGGGACTTGTCCTCCAGGGTTGTGATTCCACCGTCCTTGTTCCCCGGGGAGGGATTTTCATAGACGGTCTGGCCGTGGGAACTGAAGTAGTCCTTGAATCCGTTGATCAGGGAGACGGTCTTGTCAAAAACCTGAGCGTCCCTGCAGCGGTTCATCAGTATGGTTTCGGCGCCGAACATCTCAGGGACCTCGGTAAGGATGGACGTCCCCCCCGCCCCGACGAGGGCATCGCTGAACAGTCCCACAAGGGGATTGGCGGTGATGCCCGACAGGCCGTCGGAGCCACCGCACTTCATCCCCACAACCAGCTCGGAGACGGGCCGGGACTCCCTGCGGTCTTCGGAGCAGGTCTTCAGGATCTGACGGATCAGATCACAGCCCTCGGCCAGCTCGTCTTCGCTCTCCTGGGTGATCAGGAACCTGACCCTCTCCTCATCCCAGCCGCCCCGTTCGTTCAGCTTCTCTTTGAAACCGTCGATGGTATTGTTCTCGCAGCCCAGTCCCAGGACCAGGACCCCCCCCGCATTGGGGTGCTTCACAAGGTCCGCCAGGATGGTCCTGGTGTTTTCATGATCCTCCCCCAGCTGGGAGCAGCCGAAAGGATGGGTGTAGGCATAGATGCCGTCGCAGCGTCCCTCGGCCTCGGCTTCCATCCTCCGGGCCAGGGCTTCCGCGGTCTTGTTGACGCAGCCCACGGTGGGAATGATCCACAGTTCGTTACGGGTCCCCGTCCGGCCGTCTGAGCGGGGATAGCCCATAAAGCTCCGCCCCTTCAGGGAGGCATCCGCCTGAGCGGGGCTAACGGGTCTGTATTCGTAGTCCAGAGTGCCTTCCAGGCCGGTTTTCAGATTATGGGTGTGAATGTGCTCACCCGCTTTGACAGCTGCAGTGAGGCGTCCTATGGGATAGCCGTACTTGAGCACCTCCGCCCCCTCGTCCAGATCCTTCAGGGCGATCTTGTGCCCCGCCGGGATATCCTGAGCCGCCTTGATCTCTCCGACGACCACGCCGGAAGACAGAGCGTTCAGGGCCACCGCCACATTGTCGTGGGGGGAGATGATGATCCAGTCCTGTCCTTCAGCCATTGACAAGCTCCTTCAGAACCGGGGCCATTCCCCGGGAGGCCATGGCCTGCAGCCACTTCGCCGTTGTTTCAATGAGTCCGTCTCTGGCACTGAGGTCTTCATTCCAGTACTCGGTTCTGGAAAGGACGGCTTCCATGATGGAAGCGGCTCCGGCGGCGTCTGAGGCATCGCCGCTCTTCCAGAGCTCTTCAAAGAAAGAGAGGACCTCGGGGGAGTCCTTGATCTCGTACTCGGCCCCGTCCACAGCTCTTTTGCCGGTCATGGTTCCGCCGGCGAGGCCGCCCTTGTAGAAGAGGACCAGGGCCGCCAGAGAGAAGCTTAAAAGCGAGGGCCACTCCCCTTTCCGCTCTCTGTACTCCAGAAGGGAGGGAAGAACCCGTGTTTTGAACTTGGATACAGAGTTCAGGGAGATGCTCAGAAGCAGATGGCGGATATAGGGATTGCTGAAGCGCTCCAGAATGGCTCCGCCGTACTCCTCCAGCTCTTCGGCCGGAAGGTCCAGGGTGGGGATGATCTCTTCAAAGATTCCCTTCTTGATATAGGCGGAAAACAGCTCATCGTCCATGCACTCCTTGACGGTCTCCAGTCCGAAGAGCCAGGCCGCCAGAACGGTCATGGTGTGGGCGCCGTTCAGGATGCGGACCTTGCGGGTGCGGTAGGGAGTCAGATCATCGCACCATTTGACATTGAATCCCGCCTGGATCAGGGGAAACTCCTTCTCGTATTCAGCAGGTCCCTCGACTACGAGGAAGTGGAAAATCTCTCCCGTATCCAGCAAGTTGTCCTTATAGCCCTGCTCTTCCCAGAGAGCCTCGGCCTCGTCCCGGGGATAACCGCTGACGATGCGGTCCACCAGGGTGTTGAAAAAGACATTGGCTTCGTCCAGCCATGTCATAAAACCGGACTCGCCGGCGTACCAGGAGGCGGCCAGTGTCTTCAGGACGGCCTTCAGATTGGTCCCGTTCTTGTCGATCAGTTCACAGGGAAAGAAAAGCAGTCCCTTTTCGGGATCTCCGCCGAAAAGGTCATAACGGCGCTTTAAAAGGAGGAGCAGCTTGCCGGGAAAGGAGACGGGAGGTGTGTCTGAGGGCTTATCCTCCTCCCTGAGCACGATGCCCGCCTCGGTGGTGTTGGAGATAATGATCCGGAGATCGGGGTTCTCGGCCTCCGCCAGGTAGGCGTCGAACTGCTCGTAGGGATTGACCGCCCGGCTCACCGCGTCGATGATACTTTTTTCGATCACCACCTCGCCCTTCTGAACGCCTCTGAGAAGAAGGGTATAGAGATAGTCCTGCTCCTTCATCATGCTGATCATTCCCTGGGCCAGGGGCTGAACCAGGGCGACGTTACCGTTGAAAAGGCCCTTGTTATTCATGCCGTCCACCATCCAGTCCATAAAGGCTCTCAAAAAGTTGCCCTCTCCGAACTGAAGGATGCGCACCGGGCGCTCTGCGATCTGTTTTCCCACGGCAGCGGCCGTCTCTTTATTCATCTGCTTCATCATTTTGACTCCTTATGTCCTGCGGAAGCTCCACTGGAGCTTCCGTGATCTTCGGCTGAGGGCCGAAGGGGCTCAAATATACGTTTCATCGCCCAGTTGCGATGGCTGGTCATGGCCAGAACCGCGGCATCCGCATCCTGACTGCGTATGGCATCGATAATGGCCCGGTGTTCGGCGGGTATCCGTGAAAAGTCCTCGTCTCTCTGCACCAGATGGGGCTGATTCCTGGTTACGATGCGGGGAGTCAGCTGACTGAGCATGGAAACCAGAACATGGTTCTTCGAGGCGGCGGCTATGGCCAGGTGAAAGAGGTAGTCCTCTTCCAGGTAGCCCTTCTCTCTTTCATCCTTGCCGTAGAAGGCCTTCAGAAAGTTCTCCTGCCTCTCGTCGATCAGTCTCATATCGTCATCGCTGCGCCGTTCGGCCGCCAGGCGGGCGCACTGCACATCGATGATGAACCGGGCCTCCATAAGATCCGCCATCCTCTGATCACGGCTGCCGGGAATGGTGTCGATCAGTTCCTCTATGGTTTCATGAGCCATGGAGGCGATCCTTGTGCCGCTCTGGGGAGAGATCTCCACCAGCCCGAAAAACTCCAGACGCTGGAGGGCCTTGCGGACCTGACCGCGGGTGGTTTTCATCTGCTCCGCCAGGGCCCTTTCGGAGGGCAGCCTCGTTCCCGGCTTCAACTCTCCGCTGCGGACAAGCTCCCTGATCCTCTGGAGGATCTGTTCCTCCGGTTTTTCGGAGATATCCTCGAATAGTTCCAGATCGGCGATTCGGTTTCGACCCATTGGACCTCCTTTCCTGTCGTCCAAAAGCGGGTCTGAAAACACAACAAACCCTTAATTGGTTGACCACTTTAGATGATTAATACATCTGGTTAACCAATCTGTCAAGAAGAGAGGATGAAAATGAGAGGAATTTCCCGGTTGATTTCCCGGGGACGGAGGTTTAGCCTGTAAATAAGAGATAAAATACGGAGAAAGATCATGCCAAGCGTAGATATGCCTTTAAAAGAACTGAAGAAGTACAAGGGATTAAATTCAAAACCCTCTGATTTCGATGCCTACTGGGACAGAGCCCTGAAAGAGCTGGATGCCCATGATCTTAATCCGGAGTTTATCCCCTCCTCTTTCAAGGTTCCGGGTGTGGAGAGTTTCGACCTCTATTTTAACGGTGTGGGCGGCTCAAGGATCCATGTGCGCTATGCCCGGCCTGCCGCAGGGGACGCCCCCCATCCGGCGGTCCTGCGTTTCCACGGCTACACCGGCTCGGCGCCTCCCTGGGCGGATCTGATGAAATGGTGCGCCGCGGGCTACTCCATTTTTGCCATGGACAGCCGGGGACAGGGAGGCAGGTCCGAGGACAGGGGAACCCACTCGGGCACTACCTGGCGGGGACAGATCATCCGCGGACTGGCGGACGGCCCGGAAAAACTCCTTTTCAGAAGTATCTTCCTGGATACGGCGGCTCTGGCCAGAATAGCCTTTGACTGTAAAGAGGTGGATGCGAACCGTGTGGGCTGTACAGGGAACTCCCAGGGCGGGGCCCTGACCCTGGCCTGCGCCTCTCTGGAGCCCCGGATCAAACGGGCGGCGCCCCTCCACCCCTTCCTCTGCGACTACAAACGGGTTTGGGAAATGGACCTGGGACAGGGCGCCTATGAGGAGCTGGGATATTTCTTCCGCCACTTTGATCCCGCCCACGAACGGGAGGACGAGATCTTCACAACCCTGGGCTACATCGATCTGCAGTTTCTGGTCCCCCGGATAAAGGGCGAGGTGCTGATGGGCTGCGGACTGATGGACGATGTCTGCCCGCCCTCCAGCCAGTTCGCCATGTTCAACAAAATCAAGGCGTCCAAAGAGGTGGTGATCTATCCGGATTTCTGTCATGAAGACACGCCCCACTTTACGGACAGGAGTTATCAGTTTCTTATGGGGCTGTAATGGTCTCAACTATGGCCGACAGGGATGTCGGCCTCACCCACCATGAAAAAACAGAATATAACCATGTGTTAAATACAGTTACCTTCCAACAACCTTCCAGATGCATCTCTCAAAATACTGTTCACTGGAGAGATCAATCACTACTTCATTAATCTGAGGAATTATGGCTTCATGTCTTTTATGAAGATATAAATGAATATCCAGTGTTTCAGCAATTCCCGATTCATACAGATAATGTCTGAAATCATATTGATCATTTAAAAGATAGGGCTCCACAGAGATCTTATTATCAATAAACACATCACTCCTGTCCATTTTAAGCCTGTTTAGCCCCTGTTCGGTCGTATTCAGCTTTACAAGATCCCCTCTAATATCATATTTCTTCAGCTCCTCATCGATAAAAGCCATACCTCTTCTTACATCTATTCTCAAATCAGTATTATCCAGGTCAGACCAATGAGAAATTTCAATTTCCGAGTTTTTCCGGCAGTAAAAAGAAAACGTCATCGAATATATCGGCTGAGGGAGCCTGATGAGATCATCACGGTGTTTCAAATATGAATATACCCTCGCAACTTCCCCGTCCAACTCTTGCACTTTCAACTGCTGTTCCGAACGGTTGAGAGGGATGTAACTCAGTTCAAAATCCATATTCATCCTTCTGAACAATTCTGTATAATAATATTCGTAGATCTTATACAAATCGGTATGAGGTTCTTTAGCTGTAGAAAGATGAATCAGTGTTTGACCGTTAAGTTCCAATAAAGTGAACAAATACAGACAATATGTAAATACTGTTTTCTTTACTGACATTGCAAACCTGCTCAGTCGCTCTTAATCTTATATGCATTGGCGTTAATCAGTCCTGAATTCTAGTTAATTTTCAAAGAGTCTTCAAATTTGCCACCCGAAAAATGGAGCACTTCTGTTTTATCGGAAAAGGAGATCAATCCGAAGCTCACCACGTAATATTCCATAACAGCTTCTACAAAACACTAGCGTATAGCCCTGATCTTTTTCACGATATCCTGCAGCTCGGGAGACAGGGCATCGTACAGGGGCTGCATGGCCGCCTGAAAGTCTCTGTTATCCTTCAGGTAGTAGATTTCATTTCCATGCGCCTTTATCGCCGCTTCCGCTTCCTTTTCATACTCTTTCCAGACTCTGATCTGAAGAGCCATGCTGTCCTTTGCCGCCTCCTTAATCAGAGCCTGATCTTCCGCCGATAACCTGTCCATGCTTATCTTGCTGGCGATGGTGATTTCGGGGACCCTCGTATGTTCGTCCAGGGTGTAGTATTTAGCCACTTCGTAATGGCTGGTAGAGTAATAGCTGGGCCAGTTGTTTTCAGCGCCGTCGATAACACCGGTCTGAATGCCGCTGTAGACAAAACTGAAGGGCATGGGACTGGCCACAGCATCCAGGGCCTCAACTAGCCCGACGGCTAGAGCGCTTTCCTGAACCCGGATTTTCAGACCTTTCAGATCCTCCGCCGATTCGATGGGACGGACGGAGTTGTAGAAACTCCTGGCGCCGGCATCAAACCAGCTGAGGCCTACAAATCCCGCCGGCAGAAGGCTGTCCAGAAAATCATCCCCCACCTCACTGTTCAGAACCTTCCACATATGGTCGGCGTTTCTGTAGAGATAGGGCATTTGCAGAACTTTGAAATTTCCGGAAAAATCGGATAAAGGAGAGATACTGACTCTCGTAAAGTCGATAGCCCCGAACTGGACCTGTTCGATAACGGCTTTTTCCGCTCCCATCTGAGCATCGGGGTAAACTCTGATTTGGATACGCCCCTCAGACCGCTCTTCCACCAGTCTTGCAAACTCATAGTCCCCCAGAGTCGTCGGGTACGCTTCTCCATGGGCCTCGGCCAGCCTCAGAACAACAGGGCGTTCTGATCTGCCGGAGTCAGTCTGCCGTGTTGTGTACAGGACCGCGACACAGACTGCGATGATCAGGATGGGAAGGATGAACTTTTTCATAGAGTTCTATTAACTCATGTTTTTTGACAGGAAGTCAAACAGACTCTGTTCCTTATCCTCAAGGATCACTTTGCCCAGAATATAGGTCTGCCCGGATTTCGCAGAAAGGACAAGCATCCCCCTAAGCCGCAGGATGGATTTCAAATCAGCATAAGCGATTACAGAACGGCTCTCACCCGATGTGATAACAAGGCCTTCGGCGTTTATGATCATCTCCAGGTCGCCGGGCAGACGGGACACGATTTTCCGGCTCCGCAGGAAGAGGAACAGCGGCTGGAACAGGGGGAAAAGGAGGATTCCGGCCGCGACGGCCAATTTCAGAGACAGCCTGAGTTCAGGCCAGAACCGGAAGGCCAACAGAACCATGGAGACGGTGAAAATGATATTCACCAGCCCCACCATGGACTTGTACATATTGTGCATGCTCAATAGCCAGAGGCTCTCCGGTCTGACCTGATATTTAAACCTGAACTCCACCTGCATTCCCGCTAATTGAACAACGAAGGCAGAAAAAGACTGATCGACGGAATAAAGGTCACCAGAATCAATGTTATGATCATCAGGACATAAAAAGGCAAAGTCGCTTTTACAACCCTTTCGATAGAAACTCTACCGACTGCCGATCCGATAAACAGTACGGCTCCCACAGGGGGCGTTAAAAGGCCGATACCGCAGTTCAGAATCATCATGACGCCGAACTGTATGGGATCGATCCCTATGGCCTTGGCAATGGGCAGCAGTATGGGTGTGGCGATCAGGATAATGGGGGCCATGTCCATGATCATCCCCAGAACCAGAAGGATCAGGTTGAGCAGCAGGGCGATCAGTATGGGATTGTCTGTCAGCCCGATAATCGCCTCGGCCGCCAGGGCGGGGACGTGAAGACGGGTCAGCAGGAACCCGAAGATACTGGATGTGGCGATCAGGATCAGAACGATGGACAGGGTATGGACACACTGATCCAGAACCTTCCAGACATCCTTCCACTTCAGTCCTCTGTAGATAAACACACTGACAATCAGACTGTAGATAACCGCAATGGCAGCGGATTCGGTGGCTGTGAATATACCGCCGACGACACCGACCACGACGATCAGAATGGCCGCCATCGCCCAGAAGGAGATACTGATCTGCTTCAGAAGGGTCGTGATGTGGAATTTATCTCCCTTGGGATACTTCCTTTTCACAGAGATGATGTAGGCACCGATCATAAGGGTTCCCGCAAGAATCGCCGCCGGCAGATAACCTGCGAGGAAGAGGCTTCCCACGGAGATGCCTCCGGCCGTGGTAGCATAGATAACCATATTGTGACTGGGGGGGACGAGCAGCCCTTCGCAGGAGCTGGTCACGGTTACGGCGGTGGAGAAGTCATCGTCATAGCCCTGATCCACCATCATGGGAATCATAATGCTGCCCAAAGAAGCCGTGTCTGCCGCCGCAGAACCGGAGATCCCGCCGAAGAAGTAGGAGGCCACGATGTTGACCATGGCCATTCCCCCGCGCATCCATCCCACACAGGCGTTGGCAAGGTCTATCAGCTTCTCGGAAATACCGCCGTTCCCCATCAGATAGCCCATGGTGATAAAGAACGGTACCGCCATAAGACTGAAGGAACTGATCCCCTTTACCATCTGCTGGGCTACCGTCGTCAGGGGCAGTCCCTGGTAGAGCAGACACAGAATGGATGACAGGGCAACCGCATAGGCGATGGGGAAACGCAGCAGAACCAGTATAAGAAAAGATACCAGAAGTATCGCAATAGCCATGCTGTTTATTATCATTTCTCAGAATCCTCTTTTAAAACAATCAGCCTGAGCTGGCTGATGATAATTTCTATTTCAAATATGACCATGGCTACTCCCGCAAGAGGAACCGGAAAATACATCCAGAATCGGGACAGGGAAGGTATGCTGATATAGGAGCCCCTGGCTCCTATCTTCTGAGCATAATTCCATCCGACGAATATCATGACGAAGCCCAGAGCCATGACGGCAAAGTCGGCTAAAAGGTCCAGAAAATTGATCAGTTTTTGAGGGAGGTAGCGGTCAAGCGCCGTCATCCGTATGTGAGCTTTACGCCGAATCGCCAGAGCGGCGGAGAGTACGGCCATATAGGCCATCAGAGAGAGGACGACTTCCTCACTCCAGGCCGGGTCCGGGATAAAAGAGATATATCTTCCGGCGACGGCAACGGATGTGATCAGGATATCTATGACCAGAAGGATTTTGCAGATAAAAAGAACCACATTATAAACATGGTCATAAAAGGGTTTGATTCTATCCACAACCCGAAAAAAAGATTTCATTACGACTCCTCTTTAATAGAATGCGGCACAGTAACCATGCTCCTGTGCCATCAATAATATCAAATCCTTGAATTACTGCTTACGGAACAATGCTTAAGAACATCAACCCATAAGGCGGAAGTCTGCCGGACCTTGCAAAGCCCGAAAGACTTCCGGTTTATTTTACTGAAAATCAAGGATCTTCTGGTAAAGAGCAGCCTGAGAGGCGGTAGCGTCGGCGATAACGTCGGCGCAGGCTTCCTGCCAGGGGCCTTTGTCTTTGACTTCAACAACCGTTGCCCCTTCGGCGGCCAGGGCTTTCAGAACATCCATTTCAGCACCTTCGGAAAGCTCTCTGTTGTAGGCGGAAGCAATCTTACCGGCTTCGGTGATGGCGTCCTGCTGAGCGGCGGACAGCATATCCCAGGCATCATCGGTGATAACGACCTGTATGGCACCCAGTGTGTGACCGTCCAGGATCATGTAGGGAGCCACTTCGTTGAAAGCCTTGGACTTGTAGTTGGCGATGGGCTGCTCGGCCGCATCGACAACACCGCTCTGCAGGGCAGAGTAGAGCTCGTTATAGCTGACCTGTGTGGGATCACCGCCGATTCCCTTGACCATACCCTGAGCGATGGGGTCGTTGGAGATTCTGACCTTCAGGCCGTCCATGTCTTTGATGCTGTTCAGGGGCTTGGTTCCGAAAAAGTGTCTGAATCCCTCTTCTCCGTAGAACAGACCGCGGATACCGGTTCCGTTCTCGTGGGGCTCCATCAGGAATTCGGGAGCCAGATCGCTGGCTGCGAAGTTCCAGAAGTGGTCGCGGCTTGTAAAGGTATAGGGGATGGAAAGGAGTTTGGACTTTTCGCCGCCATAGCTGGTCAGGGCGAAAGCAGAGATACGGGACATATCGATGGTTCCGCCACCGCCGAGCATGGCGTCCAGAACGTCATGTTCCGCACCAAGCACGCCGCTGTGCTGGATATCGATCAGTACGGTTCCGTTTGAGAGTCTTTCAACCTCTTCTTTAAACTTAAGGCCGGTCTGGCCGACGATGGAATCGAGGGGATTAACTTCGGCATAGACCAGGGTCACAGTTTTTTCTTTGCTGCCCGAATCACCGGTCTCTTCGCTCTGGCCATTGGCCATTACACTGAAAGCGCACAGTACCATTGTTAAAAGAAGTAACAATTTTTTCATCTTAATATTCTCCTTAATCGATGAATCACCTTCGCCCTCTTCGGGGGAGGCTAGATTCAGGATAAGGCCACATCTCAGGATCCCGCTCTATACATAAATGTGAAATTCTGTACTTATTTGCTGACTTTTGTCCGGGAAGTCGGTTTTTTAACGGTCTGAATCTGTCAATTTTTGCTGTTTTAGCATTTTTTTGTTCCTGAAATCCCGGGGAGAGGAGTTCTCCACCCGTTTGAAGACACGTGTAAAATAATTGGGATCCCGGTAACCTATCTTTCCGCTGATCTCTTTCATGGTCAGATCCGTTTCCATAAGCAGGCGCTTTGCTTCCTCTATCCGCAGTTCCGTCAGATAGGTGATAAAGTTCTTCTTCTTGTGTTTCTTGAATATTTTGCTGAAATAAAAGGTCGAAAGATTACAGTATTCGGCGGTCTCCTCCAGGGTGATGTCCCGCCGGTAGTTCTCATTTATAAAGTCGCATGCCTTCTTTACCATGGGGATATTCTCCCGGGCATACAGAACTGCAATTTTATCCATCAGTTCCCCAAGGAGGACCTGGAAAGCCGTCAGAAGCTCCATGGAAGATGCGGCGTCACCCAGGGCGGCGGGATGGATGCGCAAATCTCCCTCGGGGAACTGCAGGGATGCCGAATGTCTCAGGATCACAGAGAGCTCTGTCATTCTCTGTTTCTTGTTTTCAAATGTCCCCGGCGAGGACTGAAGCCACTCTTCCAGCTTCAAAAGCAGTCTTTCCAGCTGCTCTTTGTCCACTCCGAGAACCGCCTGTTCCAGATCCATTTCCAGGGAGAGGGGGAATCTTTCTTCGGGAACGGAGAGAGCCGTTCTCTCCGCGTTCCTGGCAATATGATTTTTCGCCGTCGTAAAAGAGGTGCAGGCATGGGCGGCTCTATCGAAAAGAGATCCTATCCCCAGTATGACATCTATATTCAGATTTTCTTTGATAACAGCACAGAGGGAGTCGAGGAGGCTCTCCATCATTTTTTCAGACTCGATGCTCTCATTCCGGCCTTCGCTGAATATCAGAATAAGAACGTTATTCAAATCCAGGTTGGAAGCACAGTACAGATCGTAGCGCTTCAGATGTCCCATAATAAGCCTGAAGCATCTTTTTTTAAGGATTTGCTTCTGATATTCCGAGCTGGTCAGGATGGGATAGGATTTGTAATTCAGCTTCATAATCATCCCCCGTCCCTTATGAAAGTCCATATCCAGGAGGGTCAGGTAGTTTCTGAATTTTCCCTCTTCCATATTCCGCTTTGCCAGATTGTAGATGAACTCGGAACTGAGATAGTCGGTGGCCTTATCAAGCCTCAGCTCCAGATTTTCCCTCTTTTGCTTCGTGACCTTTTTTTCCTGCAGTCCGGCCGTTACTTTTTCAATCACCTCAATGATGGTCTTTTCCGAAGAAGGTTTGACAATGTAATCTTCCACACCCAGCTTGATGGCTTCATGGGCATAATCAAACTGATGAAAGGCCGTTAAAAAGATGATACTGACTGACGGATCTTTCTCCCTGATCTTCCAGGCAGCTTCTATGCCGTTGATACCGGGCATATTGATATCGAGGATGATAATATCGGGCTTCCCGGACTGAGCCTTAACGATGGCGTCCCTCCCGTTGACAGCCTCCTCGATACTGCTGACGGAATCGATGCTTTTAGAAATGATGAAACGGAGGGCCTCCCTCTCAAGCTGTTCATCATCGGCAATAAGCAGTTTAAACATCTAAATCTCCCCGGGAACAAAGATCTCCACAACCGTTCCCTCGCCTCTGACGCTATGAACCTGGAATCTTTCTTTTCCGCCGAATTTCAGGGACAGCCTCTCCTTTACGTTTTCCATACCGATTCCAGTGGAACTGGGAGGATGACTGTTGCTGTCAGCCGGGTCAAACCCGACTCCCGTATCCCGTACTTTGATGAGTATCCCCGCCTTCTCCTTTTCAACGACTATCCTGATATCGCCCCCCTCCTCCTTCGGTTCGATTCCGTGTTTGACGGCATTTTCCACCAGGGGCTGCAGGGTGAATATGGGGATCCTTATCTGTGATACATCAAAGGGGTTCTCAATGGAAAAACCGATCCTGTCTCCATATCTTGTCTTCTGAATAAACATATACTCATCCAGGATGTCCAGCTCTTCCTTCAGGGAGACCGCTTTATCCTGGTTATTCAGATTGTAGCGAAAAACATTGGACAGGCACTCGATAAGACGAACCGTTTTGGGAGCCTGCTCGAACATGGATGTTCTGGCGATGGTGTTGAGAGTATTGAAAAGAAAATGAGGATTGATCTGCGACTGCAGGCTGAGGAACTGGGCTTCCTTCAAGGATTTGCCCATGGCAATCAGCTTCATTTCATCTTCATAATGCTGTTTTTCGATTTTTGCCTTGTCTTTAAGACTCTCAACCATTTCATGAATACTGCTGCTCATCCTGTTGAACGTTCCGATCAAAACTCCTATCTCGTCATGTGAACTGAGAGAGACCTGTTCTACACTCAGATCTCCTTCTGCGATTCTCCGGGAGTTAGCAGCAAGGTCGATAATAGGTTTCGTCAGGGTTACGGAAAAATAGTTACCGAATACAAGGCTTACGAGGCTAATAAAAAACAGTCCCAGAAAGCTGATTTTCTGAATCTGTGAGACCGCGTTTCTCTGATTCCGGTGCAGGGTGGAACTCTCTTCGATCCTTACGTTGATAAGCCTGTCCAGATAGCTTTCCAGATATTCCGCCACCCGGTTTGCCCTCACCAGATGTTCAGAAAAAAGTTTCTGATCGGAATAGAAGGATGAAAGAGTCGTATTGGCACTCTCCAGGTAGGCCAGCATGCCATAGCGGATCGCGTTTATTTCAAACAGAGCGTCCTGGCTTGTAGCGGCATTGGTATTTACGCTGTTCCAGCTATCCCAGACGGTCAGGATGGAAGACTTGAACTGCTCTATGGTCTCATCGTTATAATCTCTGACGGCGTCTTCAAATTTCTCATCACAGGACCTGATGGCTCCGGAGAGGTTTTGAACGAGGGATGTTTTTGTCAGATCCTCCTCATAGATCTTCAGATAACCGAAGGCGTTGTTCAGAATATAGAAGTAGAGAACCGTGACACTCAGTATGAGGACGGTGAAAAAGAGGATCAGCTTCCTTTTTATGGAAAAATTATGCCAAGTCTTCAGAAGAATACTATCCATGATCCCGGACATTATAGCACCAGAGACCTTTTTAGAAATACCGGAAAAATGAGAATCCATGAAATCGGGACGCAATTATATGTCATACGCCCCTTCTCGGCACCGGCTTAATTGCGGCAGAAGAACTCGGTCATCTGGTCCGGATGATCGAAAATCCGGTCGCCGCCCAGTTCCAGCAGTTCCTCCCGGGGATGGGCTCCCCAGGTGACCAGTCCGCTCTTCAGTCCCGCGTTCCGGGCCACCTCGAAGTCGGGCCTGCCGTCGCCGATGTACCAGCAGTTCCCGGGAAGGGCCCCCAGTCCGGCGCAGGCCTGAAGCAGTCCCCGGGGATCGGGCTTGGGAGCGGGCACATTGTCCTCCCCCAGGATGACCTCCATATCGTAGGAGTACTTCAGATGAGCCGCCACCCTTCTGGTGAAGATTCCCTGATTGTTGGTGAGGAGTCCCAGGGAGAAGCCCTCCCGGGCCAGCCGGTCCAGAGCCTCCCCTATCCCGGGATAGAGACGGACCTGCTCCACCCCGTCCCGGTTCATATAGGCATAGAAATTGCGGCTCATCTCTTCCAGCTGCCTGCGGTCGTTTATTCCCGTATGCCAGCCCAGGCGCTCCAGGGTGGGCAGGGCCATTCCCTTGCGGATTTCGGCCTCGTCCGCATCACAGCCCCCGGCCTCCCGGATAATCCTGTTGGTACAGACCACGACGGCTCCTATGGAATCCACCAGGGTGCCGTCGTGGTCGAAGATGACGGCCTGTTTCTTCAAGACGTCATGCCTGCTTTCATATCAAGACCGATCTTGATCATTCTGAAAGCCCGCTCGGCACCGTCGATAAGCAGTTCGGTGGATCTGGAAAGGGCTTCCTCCAGGGGCATCGCCTTGTTGACCGTACTCATAACCGCATCGATTCCGTAGTCGTAGAGGTTGCTGATTCCCGGTCCTATATCTCCGGCGATAACCAGAACGGGGAGATTCTTCTTCTTGGCCCGGGCGGCGATTCCCACAGGCACCTTACCTCTAACGGACTGCCCGTCAATTCTGCCCTCCCCGGTGATGACCAGATCAGCCCCCTCGAGGGAGTCGTCAAAGCCTACGGAGTCGAGAACCAGATCGATCCCCTTCTCCAGCTCGCCGCCGCAGAAGGCCATCAGGCCGAAACCGAGTCCACCGGCCGCACCGGCTCCGGGGACCTCGGACATATCATTGCCCGTCTGCTTTTCCATAACAGAGGCCAGGTACTTCAGCTTGGCATCCAGCTCTTTCACAATCTCGGGGGTGGCGCCCTTCTGGGGACCGTAGATGGCACTGGCTCCGTGCTCACCGCACAGGGGGTTGTCCACGTCACAGGCCACCTTGATGGTGGTTTCATGGATGGCGGGATGGATATCCGAAAGGTCAACCCGGTCAATGCTGTCCAGGTTTCCGCCGACGGCCTCGATTTCATTACCCGAAGCATCCAGAAAGCGGGCACCCAGGGCGCGGGCCATTCCGGTTCCGCCGTCGTTAGTGGCCGATCCTCCAATACCGATAAGCAAAGTCCGGCATCCTCTGTCCAGAGCATCGGCCATCAGCTGTCCTGTTCCGTAGGTTGTCGCTTTGCGGGGATCCTTTTCTCCCTTGACCAGGGGCAGTCCCGAAGCGGAGGCCATCTCAATAACCGCGGTATCCTCGCTGAAAAGGGCGTATTCAGCCTTGATGCTTTCCCCCATGGGTCCGGTAACATCCACATAGACCCACTTGTCCTGTTCGGGTACAAGAGCCTGTACAAGTCCTTCTCCCCCGTCGGCTACGGGCAGTTTGACCACTTCAAGATCAGGATCAACCTTGCGGATCCCCTCCTCTATGGCCCCGGCGACCTTGATACTTGTGTTGGACCCCTTGTAAGAGTCCGATGCGATAACGACTTTCATCTCCATCCTCCCTGGTACAATTTTCTTTTCCTGTGTATTTATGGTTAAAGTTAAATTCCTTTGATGCTCTCAAGCAGATACTCTTTGGCATACCACACATGAGCCCTGATTATATTTTCCGCCTCATCCGCCGAACCGGCTTCCAGCAGGCGGTTAACCAGAACCACATGATTGTCTCTTCCCGCATTCTTCTCGGGCGGAGTCGTCCGCGCCATGGAAAAAAAGAGGTTCAGGCGCATGGTTCTGTCAAAGGCGGCCGTAAGGGCGGGAATACCCGCCAGAGAGACCAGTTCCTTGTGAAAAAGGATCTCCATGCGCCAGTCTTCCAGATAGTCCTGTACCGCATTGTCCACCTGCTCCGCAAAATCCAGAAGATCCTCCCGGGCATCGGGCAGGGACGTGTTCCAGTACATCCGTGCGGCCTTGCTCTCCAGGGCGTCCCGGATCATAAACTGCCCCAGAACGTCCTCCTGACGAACAAGCCGGACCTGCGTTCCCTTGCGAGGAATGGTCTCCAGAAGTCCTTCATGCTCCAGTAAAAGCATGGCCTCCAGAACCGGAGCGACACTGACTCCGAATTCGGCTGCGATCTGTCTCCGGTTGATTATCTGTCCCGGTAGAAGCTTGCCCTCTAACAGCTGTTCGAGGATCCTGTTGTATACGTCTTTTGATAATTGCATGCTGTTCGATATACCTCGTGATATATCACATGATACATCCACTTTCCCCGATCTGCAAGGGGAAATATGGCCGATCTGGTGAAGAATCCTCCAAATTTCTCAGGTAAATCCCTAATAAACGCCCATTTTACAGAAATATTATTGACCGGGACCCTTATTCCTGATAATACTGTATTTAGGTTGAGAGACCGTAATGTTCTTTAATAAATATGCAATTCCTTCTCTGTCATGATTTCCGTCTTCGTTTTCCTTTTGTACATCCTTACTAAGAGTAACGACTGATATATGAATCACAGGATAAGGATTCGTATGTTAGTTAATTGCACTCTCAATGATTTTTTTATTTGAAATTCCGGTAGAGACCGGTAAGGATGCACAATGCCCAAGAAGATTTATGTAGGGAACCTGAACTACAACACAGACGAAGACAGACTGGCTGATCACTTTGCTCAGTACGGTACTGTTCTCAGCGCCAGAATCATTTTCGACAGAGAAACAAACCGTTCCAAGGGTTTTGGTTTTGTTGAAATGGAAGAAGAAGATGCGGCTGAAGCTGCCATCTCCGCCCTGAACAACCAGGAGCTGGACGGCAGAAACCTCCGCGTAAACGAAGCTATCGAGCGCGAAAGAAGACCCCGGAACGACTACTAGGTATTTCCTGACTTCTATACAATAGATGTCCGCTTTCAGCGGACAATACAGTAGAAAGCCCCCTTTCGGGGGCTTTTTATTTGCACGGGACTATGCCCCGACCGAAAGTCATAAACGATTTCAGCCATTCATCACAGCGGCCACTTCCGCCGAAAGCTCTGTATAGCTGTAAGGTTTCTTGAGAAATCCCGCCAGTCCCTCTTTGCGCATCAGTGCCACATCGTCATCCATGGCATAACCCGAAGAGAGGATGATCTTCAGCCCGGGCTCCATGGCCTTCAGCTCCCTGAAACAATCTAAGCCGTTCATCTCCGGCATTGTCATATCAAGCAGGACAAGGGCGATATCCCTCTTCTTCCCGCGAAAGACATCCAGGGCCTGAAGACCGTTTTCCGCTTCCAGAATAGAGAAGTTCATAGTCTTCAGCATGCCTGTCGCCGCCATTCTCACGGCAGGTTCATCATCGACCACCAGAACCCGGTTTCCGTCTTCTGTGCGGTAACCGTCCATAGTCTCCTCATGATGAAGAGCCTCTTCATCAGCGAGGGGGAGCAGAACCGTAAAGCTTGTCCCCCGACCGGGAGTACTGTTTACGGAAATAGAGCCCCCATGCTGTTTAACGGCGGCGAACACCGAAGCCAGTCCCAGGCCGGTTCCCTCTCCCGGCCCTCTGGTTGTGAAAAAAGGTTCAAAGATTCTCGATTGTATGGCCTCAGGAATTCCCGTACCGTTGTCGGTGATCTGAAGCTCCACATAGTTCCCCGGATCAAGGTTCAGCCCCATGGCCCCCATGATCCGCGACTGTAAAGTGACGGAACGAACCGAGAGAAAGAGATCCCCGCCATCCGGCATGGCATGACATGAATTGATCATCAGATTAAGAAACGCATTCTGCAGCAGCGAATGATCTCCGTTGACCCACAGAGGTCCTTCTTCATACTCTTTACGGCGGCGGATGCGGGGATCCGCTGTCCTTTCCAGAAGAAGCAGTGCATCTCCCAGGGGATTATAGATATCCAGCAGCTTTCTGTCGGTAGGAACAGGACGGGCAAAGGTCAACAGTTTTTTCACCAGATCCGCCGCGCGATGACTCGCGCTTTGAATCATATTCAGAAACTGAGCCTCCCGGCTTTCCTTGTCAATACAGAGCCCCAGGAGCTCCGCGCCTCCCATTATGCCGGCGAGCATATTGTTAAAGTCATGAGCTACTCCGCCGGCCAGTTCTCCCACGGCCTGCATTTTCTGAGCCTGCTGAAGCCTCTCCTGAATAAGGACGTCCTCGGTCTTGTTCCTAAAGACCAGAATCGTTCCCAGGACCTTATCATTCTCCGCAAGAATGTAGGTCATGGATTCTTCTACAAGAAGTTCCTCTCCTTTTCTGTGAACCAGAACAACAGGCTCCTTCACCTTCCCGTCACGGTTCATCGAGCCTTCCGGACGGCACTGGAGGGGCTTCCGGGTGTTTTTGTCAAGAATTCTGAAAACACTGTTCAAGGATCTTCCCAGAACCTCTTCCTGCATCCATCCGGTCAGTTCGACAGCGGTATGATTCATACTTGTAATCCTGTTTTCCGTATCGGAGGTAATCACGGCATCGCCGATGGAGGCAAGGGTCACCCTCAAGAGCTCTCCACTCTCCCGGAGCTCTCTGGTTGTGTTCTCCACTTCCCGTTTTAAAAGCCTGTTCCACAAGATAAAGGCAAACATGACAACTATTATGACAAGGAACACAAGAGTCAAAATACGATAAACACGCCGATTCTTTGCCAGGCTCATATCATAAAACCCGAACCACTTGTTGTGGATAGCCTGGAACGTGCCATCTGTTTTGATCATGTTCAGACCTTCATTGATCTGGGCAAGAAGCCTGCTCCTTCCCTCGGGGACGGCGATACAGTAATTCCTCTGAAGGATGGGAGGCCCTACCACTTCCAGATTCCTCAATCGCTGATCTTCGATGATAAGCCCCCCCTGAAGCCTGGACATCAGGGCGGCGTCGCCGACTCCATCGGATAGGGATTTAAGGACATCTTCGGGAGAACTGCGGATGAAAACCTGTTCGGCGATCATATTTTCCATCAGAAAATCGTGTCCCATATCACCGTTTTGAACCAGTACAGTTTTACCGTAAAGATCTTCCAGCTCTGAGATACCGGAACCTTTGCGTACAAAAACGGCATAGGAGGCAATGAAGTGGGGAACGGCGAAGTCGGCATTTTTTTCCCTCTCCGCCGTCTGAAACATCCCCATCAATCCGTCTATCCGTCCTTCCTCAAGCTCCTGCCTGACCGTATCCCACTCTCCCAGCTCTATCCGGACCTCCAGGCCCAGGGCCTTAGCCATAGCCTTGACCACATCCACATTGAAGCCGGCGGGAAGGCCTTCCTCGTCCAGATACTCATAAGGGGGATAGTCCCGATCCCCCCGGAATAAAAGCGGCCGGTCTGGAAAAGCTTCGGCATTATGAGAGATGTCTCCTGCTTCTGCCGGCGAGACTTCCGCCTTCTCTCTTTTTCCTGAATCATAGCGAAGAGGACCGTTGAGATCCAGAATCTCCTGAACTCTCAGAAAGAGCTCGGGGAAACGGCGGCTTACGGCCAAACGATGTTCAAGAGGCTCCAGAGCGCTGTCATGGAGTTTAAAACTGCTTAGCCCTCCGCTTTTCATGAAGGTCTCTATCTGGGGGCGGTTGCCCAGAAAAACATCCACCTGTCCGTAGGCGACGGCGCGCAGGCCTCTCTCGATACTGTCATATCTGAGGACCTCTATCCTATGACTGAAATCTTGTCTGAGCAGCGTTTCCGCAGGAGAATTTTCCGCCAGAGCAATCTTTTTACCCGTGAGTGATTCCAGGCTGATCTCTCTCTCATCCCCAGAAAGGGTTACATATACGAATTCAGAGCGTCCATAGGGGATTGTGAAATAGGCCACCTCCTCCAGCTCATCGGGACGACCGTATACAGGAGCGATGGCACAGCTTCCGGAGGAGAGTCTCCGTGATAGCTCTTCTTTGTCTACTCCGTAATATCTGACAAAGGAAAGATTCAGGGACTCTTCCAGAACAGAGATCATCCTTCCTTCCAGAATACCCAGAGGATTTGTTTCAGAAGGCAGAACAGTAGCCGGTCTGTACGGATTGGAGCACAATGACCACACCCGGGAGGAGTCAAAGCTTTCACCGTCCCAGGAGAAGACCTGCCAGGATAGGAGCAAGAAGAGAACCAGGAAGAAAAAATTTATCTTGTCGGAAAAACCGTTGCTGCTCATGGTAGAGATAATAAATGATCAGCCCTCCGAATACAAATCAATCCGGAGGGTATTTGTCATATTAAGTTTCGGCAGCCTGATTCATATGAATGGGGAGCACATTGACGGAAGGGGCGCGGGAAGCCAGCTCCTTGTCCATCTGTATCAGGGCATTCGGATTATCTCCGATCAGCTTGAGCTTAGCCAGAAGATCACCGGCTGTCGCTTCCTCTTCCACCTGCTCATCCACATACCACATCAGAAAGCTTTCGGAAGCGTAATCGTTCAGCTCCCGTGATTTGGCGACCATGCTGTTAATCAGTGAGGTGACATGCTCTTCATGCTCTACAACCTGGGTAAACAGATCCACATAGCTCTCCCACTCCGTTGCGGGACCGTCGATGGCTTTCAAAAGGACATGCCCCCCCCGTTCATTGACGAAGTTATACATCTTCATGGCATGCATATTCTCTTCAAGATACTGGCAGCGGAACCAGTTTGCAAATCCGGTCAGACTCTTCTCTTCGAACCAGCTGCCCATGGACAGGTAGAGATAGGCGGAGAACATCTCCGCATTGATCTGCTCATTAAAAGCATCGGTCATTTCATTATTCATAGCCATGTTATCATCTCCTAAACAGTAATTATTCCTATTAAGAGTATAATCAATTTCTTCGTGAATTCCTATTAAATATTTTTTTTTCTTAAAGGGACTGGACAGTATATTTTTTTTTATATATAAATACATTCAATATTTGCTATATATGGAGTACAGATTTGATTTCGACACTGAAAAACAATAAAAAAATGAAAGATATGAGATGGATAGTTATTTTGAGTTTCTTCGCCCTGTCCATCGTCAACACCTGGTTCGGGCTTCTGGGATTCCTGTGCATGGCTGGCCCCTTCTACCATGCCCTGAAAGGAAGAGGCGGACGCTACCACTGTAAAAACCACTGCCCCAGAGGCTCCTTCTTCAGCAATGTTCTGAGCCGGATCTCCCTCGGAAACACCATGCCCCGGTTTATGGCCACGAAAAATTTCCGTCACGCCCTTCTGGCATTTATGGCTGTTATGTTCGTTATCGGGATGAACCACACCGGAGGAGATCCCCGTAAGATTGCCTTTGTGATGTTCCGCTTTATGGGAGTGTCCTTTATTTTCGGAATCCTCCTCGGCCTCATCTTCAAGCCCAAGAGCTTCTGCGCCGTCTGCCCCATGAGCCATGGAGCCACACTGCTCGGCGATCTGCTGGATGACAAAAAGGATCAGCACAGCATAGAGGAAAGCGATAAGAAACAGAAGAGAAGAAAGGCCGCCTGAGGCAGTTCCCCTCTCCCGGAGGAGACCCCTGAGAATACAGAGACCCGAAAGGGTCTCTTTTTTACTTAAAAGGGCCTTCTTCTGAAGCAGCCTTGGAAAAGCGTCAATAGACCTGGGGAATAAAATTCTCTTTTGTAAGAGGAGGACGGTTGTAGTCGCTCTGCGGCCTTTCGGGAAGGACAATCTCCCGGGGCTGAACCTCCTGATAGGGGATACTGGATAGAATATGACTGATGCAGTTCAGTCTGGCCTTCTTCTTGCTGTCTGCCGGAACTTCATACCAGGGTGCGTCCTCCGTGTTGCAGTGAAGGAACATTTCATCCTTGGCCCGGGAATAGTCATCCCAGCGCTCTATGGACTTCAAATCCATGGGACTGATCTTCCAGCGCTTGATAGGGTCTTCCACACGGCTGCGGAAGCGTTTGATCTGCTCCTCGGGAGAGACGGAG
The DNA here is from genome assembly GCA_963556075.3 of Oceanispirochaeta sp. Classification (GTDB taxonomy): domain Bacteria; phylum Spirochaetota; class Spirochaetia; order DSM-2461; family DSM-2461; genus Oceanispirochaeta. The sequence continues at coordinate 4,676,372 of CAUVYB020000002.1, forward strand.
AACCAGTATTTGAGAAGGATAATCCCCGAACGCAGCAGCATCCGTTCAAATTCGGGGCAACTGCGGTAGAACTCTTCCCACTGTGTGGGAGTGGTAAACCCCATGACCTGGTCGACACCGACGCAGTTATACCAGCTCCTGTCAAATAGAGCGATCTCCCCCTCTGCGGGCAGATGGGGAATATAGCGCTGAAAGTACCACTGGGACTCCTCCCGGTCTGTGGGTTTTCCAAGAGCCACAACCCGGCAGAATCGAGGATTCATATACTCTGTGATGCGCTTGATCACTCCGCCCTTCCCGGCGGCATCCCGTCCTTCAAAAAGAATGCAGACCTTGAGCCCCTTCTGCCGCACCCAGTCCTGAAGCTTGACAAGCTCCACCTGCATGCGGGCCAGCTCCGCCTCATAAACCTTTTTTTTCAGTTTTTTAGTCTTGTTTTTTTTAACTTTAAGGTCGGCAGAATTATTGGTTTCAGAACCGCTCATAGTCTTACTCCTGTCCTGTAAAAGGGCTTACAGTATGCCACAGCCAACCGGCGGGGACAAGAAAAAAAGCTGCGTGACCAAGCGCAGGACCAGTTATAAAGCGCCCTGAAGCAGATTAAAACCTGCTTCAGGACTCCGCAAAGCCCCTCAGTCCTGCCGACGGAAACAGGGGCATGCAATGCAAAGGCAGCCTATGGTATTATCAATAAAAGGAGTTATGGAGTGAGCTGCCGATGCGCCCATCTGAAACGGCTGAAACAGTCCGGAGCAGGTTATGAAGAAAAAAGCACCGCCTATATGGATTACAACGCCGCTGCGCCGCCGAACCGGAAGATTCTGGCCCTCTATCAGAACACAGCTCTGAATTGCTGGGCCCATCCCTCATCTCCCCATCTGGCCGGGCAGAGTGCCCAGGATGTTTTGATCCGGGCCGAAGAGAGATGCCGCAGACTGACAGGCGGCGGCTTTACACGGGCCTTTTTCACAACAGGCAGTACCTCCGCCCTGAAGCGGGTGATGGAAGGCACTGACAGAAAGGTCATCAGCTCCTGCTGCGATCATGCGGCCGTCCTTAAACAGGCGGAGAATCCGGTCCTGATCGATGTGGACAGCCATGGAAGGATGAATCCGGCCCGTCTGGAGAAGGCTCTGCAGGAACATCCCGACTCCCTGGTCCTCTACTCTCCGGTGAATCACGAAACAGGCGCCCTGCAGGACTGCCGCAGGATATGGGAAATGGCCGCCCAATCCGGAGCCGCTGTATTTATCGATGCCGCCCAGGCGGCTGTACGATTGCCCGAAGAAAAATGGCTTCCCTACTGCCACGGTTTCTGCCTGAGTGCGCATAAGCTTTACGGCCTGAAAGGACAGGGGCTGATGATGACCCGGGAGGATTTCCCGCTGAAGCCTCTGCCCCACCGGGAGACACCCGATGCCCCGGGAGCCCTGGCTCTGGCTGAAACTCTGGCCCTCTATCAGAAGGACAAAAACCGGCTCCTGAAAGAGCAGTCCCTGCTGATCCGGGAGGGCTGGGAGATTCTGAAGGGCGGTCGTTTCGAGATATTCCGCCTGAGCCCGGAAGACGGGGCGTCCGGAGTCCTGTGTATAGCCCTGCCCGGTCTTATTCAGACGGAAAAAGACACGAAGAATGAAAAGACCATGGAAGATCTGTTCTATCATCTGAACCTCAAAGGGCTGATTCTCAGCCGGTTTTCCGCCTGCAGCGGCTCGGTTAACGGCCCCTCTCCGATACTGGAAGCCATGGGGTTCCCGCCGGAACTTTGCGAGAGCTCATTGAGGATCTCCCTGGGAAGAGACAGCACAAGGGAACACTTTTTCAGACTGCGGAAGTCTCTGGATGAGTTTGCCGGCTCTTGACCCTTCCCCCGGTTGTATACGATAAATGTAAAACCCCTTTACATAATGGAGTTTGTCATGAAAACACTGAGTTTTGGAGAGATCCTCTTCGACAGAATAGAAGGAGAGCACTATTTCGGAGGAGCCCCGGCCAATGTGGCTGTTCATCTCTCCCGATTCGGAGCCTCAAGTCATATGCTCAGCGCCCTGGGAGACGACTCTCCCGGAGAGGAAGCCAGAGAGATTCTGGCTGAAGAAGGCATTAAACTGGATTATGTTTTTACAAGCCCCGATGCCCCTACGGGGATCGTTGAGGTTCAGGTTGTGGAAGGGATCCCCAGCTATGAAATCAGGGAAGGCTCCGCCTGGGATGCGATCCACCCCGACAAGGAATCCCTGGACAGGCTGCTGAAGGAGAACTGGGATCTGATCTACTGCGGCACACTCGCCCAGAGAACTGAAAACAACAGGGCCCTTATTATGAAGGTGCTCAAAGAAGGGCAGTACAGACATATTTTCTTCGATGTGAATATCAGGCAGAACTACTACAATGCCCGGATCATCAGGGACACCCTCCAGTACAGCACCATACTGAAACTGAATGACGAGGAGCTTCCCCTTGTATCCCGTCTGATCTATAACGAGGATCTGAGTGGAGAAGAGTTCTTTGCCCGAGCCTCCAGGGACTTTCCCCTGGAGCTTCTGGTTCTGACACTCGGCCCCCGGGGCTCGGAGCTCTATCACAGAGATACGGCAGGAAAGGCTCTGTCCGTTCCCAGCGGCAAGGTCAGCGTTGTGGATACGGTGGGAGCGGGCGACAGCTTCTCAGGGACCTTCCTCTCCTGTTTTCTGAAAGGGGAATCCCTGGAGGAAGCGGGACGCAAGGCCTCTCTCGTGGCGGACTTCGTCGTGGGCCAGTCGGGGGCCACTCCCCGTCTGACGGCCGAACTTCAGGCGGAGCTGGATAAATAAGAGCCGTGTACTGGGAGGATGTGCGCAGCCGTCTTCATTCGATGCGGGAGTTTCCCCGGATTATCGGAGAGGAGAAGATGTTCCGTTCCGCCGTTCTGATCCCTCTTGTGGAATCAGAGGGAAGGACGGAGATCCTCTTCCAGCTGCGCTCAGCCCATATCCGCCAGGGAGGAGAGATCTGCTTTCCCGGCGGCGGCTTTGACAGGAAGAAAGACGACAGCTTCAGGGCTACAGCCCTCAGAGAGACCCGGGAGGAACTGGGCCTGGATGAAAAGAAGATCGAGATTCTGGGTTCTCCGGGAACTCTGATCACTCCCATGTCCGTTATGGTCCACTGTTTTATCGGTCGTTTGAAGCTGGAAAGCCTGAAAGAGCTGAATCCCAGCAAGGACGAGGTCGCCGGGATCTTTACCCTTCCCCTGGAGTGGTTTGCCACCCATCCCCCATCGGAATACAAAGTCCCCCTGCGAGCCCATCCCTGGACGGAAGATCCCGAAACGGGAGAACAGACTCATCACTTCCCGGCCGCACAACTCAACCTGCCCGAACGATACACCGCCCCCTGGGGAGGATCTCACAAAATATGGGCCTACAAAAGTGATCATGGCATTATCTGGGGTATCACGGCGGAAATTCTTCAGGATATCCTTCCTCTCCTATTGGACAGCTAGACTTTCTTTGAGCGAAACAGAAAGCAAAGCATGGGGATTCGTGTTATGCTTTAGATGACACGGAAAAGGCCGGTGATGAAAAATAACACAATAATCGATAACCAGGTTTATATCTATCACGGAGAACTTCATTGGGATATGAGGAATAACGGTTCCGGTCTGAACCTGCTGATCCGTGACGAGTACCTGAAGGCCAAGAATTACCAGAGTGCTATGCGCAGCAGGCGGCAGTTCTCGGTGGGCGGCGATCTGCTGTACAGTCTTCTGACCGAACTGATTGAATACATCAACAGCCTCCTGGACCGCATCCGGCTGGAGGATCTTGAACTCAGCGAGGACAATAAACAGCTGCTTTTTCTGAAGAAGTTCTCCAAATCGTCACAGCTGATAGAAGGGAAACTGAAAAACCTCAACTCTCTGAAGCGGAGTGAGGATGAGGAGCTTTTTGTTCTCCATATAGCCGGACTGGAAAAGGAAGTTCAGTTCCAACGGCAGGAGGACGGGAACTCCCGGCTCAGCCTGATCCTTCCTTCCGCCTATATTTTCAACCGTCTCATCTCCTTTATGGATAAAATGAGCTTCAATGATCTGAACCGTATAGAAAAAGAGATACGCGACAGTTTTCTCAAGCAGTTTACCGGTCTGCATCAGAGGGTGACAGACCAGAAAAATCACATTGAAATGAAATACGCCCTTGAACTGGCCAGAGACAGGGCCAGGGATCTGGAAAAACAGAATGCCATGCTTATGGATAGCGTTCATCATCTCAGGATGCAGAATGATCTTTACAAAAGGTCCTATTACTCTCTGAGAAACCGCAATGCAAGCGCAATCGGTCAGGCCTTTGATGATGTAGAAGAGTTGTCTGTACTGGAATAAATACTACTTATAAACGAGAAAGATCTTCTTCCCATCCCTGATGACCATGGCTGTACTGGAAAAACAGAGTCCGGATGCCACTGTTTCGGAAACCTGGAGGGTTCCTACGGGACATTCGTTGAGAAGATGAATCTCCCCCTCTCCCAGCGCTCCTTTTCCGGCTTTCAGCTGCTCAATGGAGGTTCCGGCCGATATAAGAACACTATGCTCTCTGGTAAAAAGATCAAGATCGAGACCGTCATTGGGATGTATGGCGATTCTGAGATCCTCTATTTTATGATCGACTCTGACTTCTAAAGCTCCGGTGTGTTCCATTCCTTAACTCTATTAAAAAGAGACGCCTATTACCAGAGAAAACATAAAAAGAATGATGCTCTTTTCCCTTTTCCCCGCCTGTGCTACCCTTTTTCAATATGTTTTCCAGCCGTATAGACTCTGAACTGGAGCTGAAGCTCCTCACTTCCGATTATGCCCCCGCCCTGTTCGAACTGACCGAACGCAACAGAGCCTGGCTCAGACAGTGGCTCCCCTGGCTGGACGGAATTCGCAAGCCGGAACATACGGCCTTTTTCATCTCCGCCTGCCTGGAGCGCTATGCCACGGGAGAGCAGATGAACTGTGCCGTGCTCTACAATGGTGAACTTGCCGGAGTTATAGGCTTTCATAATATCAGAGCACACTGCGGCACCGCGGCCATCGGCTATTGGCTCTCCCGGGAGTTGTGCGGGCGAGGAATCATAACCCGCAGTGTACGTGAGATGGAAAGGCTGGCCTTTTCAGAAATGAATCTGAAAAAAACAGAGATACGCTGCGCCCCCGAAAACAGCGCCAGCCGCCGGATCCCCGAGCATCTGGGCTATAAGACCGAGGGACTTCTCCGCAGACAGGAAAACCTGTACGGAAAAGTCGTGGATCATGTGGTTTACGGTCTTCTTAAAGAGGAGCATGAAGCACGGGAAGCCGGTTCTGCAGAAATCAACACTCCCGCAGTAAAGTAAACAGACACGCCTGTATCCCCTCTTCTCTTTTCACAAAAAAAATATCAATATTTTTTTCCCTAATAATGCAGAGCTGTATTATAATATTAATTGCCACAGGCCCACCGAACTTTGAAGAGGCGCCCGCCTCATCCTGCTCAAGGCAGCATACAACTCACCGTAAACACATTATGAACCAGGAGCTGATCCATGAAAGAATTAAATTCCGACAGGGTCCGCGAAGATCATGAATCCAGGTATCCAGATCCCGCAGACATCATTCCACAGATTAACGATGTAATCGAAGAGTATAAAGATGCCGGAGGGGCCCTCATCCCCGTTCTCCAGTCCGCCCAGAACCTTCTGGGCTATCTCCCCCGGGAAATCCTTATCCACATCAGTGAAAAACTTATGATTCCCCTGAGCGAGGTGACAGGAGTCGTTTCGTTTTACTCCTTCTTCTCCACAGTTCCCCGGGGCGAACATGTTATCCGCGTCTGCCTGGGAACAGCCTGCTATGTAAGGGGGGGCAAGGAACTCCTCTCAACCCTGGAGAAGATACTGGGCATCAAGGTGGGAGAGACTACCGGGGATCGGCAGTTCAGCCTGGAGATAGGCCGCTGTTTCGGAGCCTGCGGATTAGCACCGGTGATGATGATCGATGAAGACATCCATCAGAGGGTGAAACCCGCCAGAATCCGGGAGATTCTGGAGAGCTACGGCAGGGAGGAAGAACATGCGTCGTGATTTTCAGAATCCCAGAGACCTGAAGCAGTACAGAAGCTATCTGAAGTCAGAGACGGCCGACCGGCATCATGAGATCCGGGTCTGCACCGGAGGCGGATGCATCGCCTCCGGAGCCATGGGGCTTCTGACCCGGCTTGCCGAAATTCTGGAGGAGAAAGATCTGTTGTACTGGAGCATCAAGGAGACGGGCTGTATGGGGCCCTGCGCCCACGGTCCCGTTCTGGCCATCGGAGACTGCTACTACAGGGGCGTGAGCGAGGCCGATCTGCCTCTGATCGCCGATGAGCATATGAAACACGGCCGGCCGGTGGAATCCCTTCTGCTGGACGGAGTCTGCAAGGATTGTCCCGAGGAGAAAAAGAGTTTCTTTGACGGGCAGAAGAAGGTGGTTCTGCGGAACTGCGGCCGGATCGATCCCCTGAACATCGACGATGCCATCGAAAAGGAGGGCTATGCGGCCATAGGCCGGATCCTGGATGATAAAACCGGCGCGGAGGAGATCATCGCCGATCTGAAAATGTCGGGACTCCGCGGACGGGGAGGCGCCGGATTTCCCACCTGGCGGAAGTGGGAGATGACTCGCGGCGCCGAAGGGGATGAGAAGTTCGTCCTGTGCAACGCCGATGAGGGAGATCCGGGAGCCTTTATGGACCGGAGCGTTCTCGAAGGGGATCCACACAGCCTGATAGAGGGTATGACTGTCGCCGCCTACACCGTCGGCGCCTCCCGGGGATTCGTCTATGTCCGGGCAGAGTATCCCCTGGCGGTCAGCCGTCTGAAGAAAGCCATTGACCAGGCGCGGGACTGCGGACTTCTGGGTGAGAATATTCTGGGAAGCGGATTCTCCTTCGATCTTGAAATCCGGATGGGCTCAGGAGCCTTTGTCTGCGGAGAAGAGACCGCCCTGATCGCCTCTATCGAGGGAAAAAGAGGAGAGCCCCGGCCCCGTCCGCCCTTCCCCGCACAGAAAGGGCTATGGGGCAGACCCACCCTGCTGAACAATGTGGAGACCTACGCCAACATACCCGCCATTCTGACGGGAGGGGCCGATGTCTATGCCCGCCTGGGAACGGAAAAGAGCCGGGGGACCAAAGTCTTCGCCCTGGCCGGTGCGGTCAATAACACCGGTCTCGTGGAGGTCCCCATCGGAACGCCTCTGGGAGATCTTATATTCGACACCGGCGGGGGCATCAAGGGAGGCCGTCAGTTCAAGGCAGCCCAGATGGGAGGCCCTTCGGGAGGCTGTATCCCCAGGGAGCATCTGAACGTCCCCATGGATTACGAGTCCCTTAAGGATCTGGGAGCCATCATAGGATCGGGCGGACTTATCGTTATGGACGATGAAACCTGTATGGTCGACGTGGCCCGTTTTTTTCTGGAATTCGTTCAGGAGGAGTCCTGCGGAAAATGCGTTCCCTGCCGTGTGGGGACCAAGAGGATGCTTGAGATTCTGGAAAGGATATGCCGCGGAGAGGGAGAGGAAGGGGATATAGAGCGTCTTGAAGAGCTGGGTCACCATATCCAGGAGACCTCTCTCTGCGGTCTGGGACAGACGGCTCCCAATCCCGTTCTGTCTACCATCCGTCACTTCAGAAAGGAGTATGAAGAGCATATCAGGGACAAACATTGCGCCGCCGGAGTCTGCCCGAGTCTGGTCAGGGCGCCCTGTCAGAGCGCCTGTCCCGCAACAGTGGACGTCCCGGGCTTCGTCTCTCTGATCGGAGAGGGACGATACGCGGAGGCTCTGAAGCTTCACAGGAACCGGAATCCCTTTGCGGCGGTCTGCGCCCGGGTCTGCTTCCATAGCTGTGAGGACCACTGTCGCCGCTCCACCCTGGACGAATCGGTCTCCATCCGCGCCCTCAAGCGCTTTATGGTAGACAGGGAAGTGACCATTGAACTCCCCGAATGCAGAGAGAACAGGGAGAACGAAAGGCGGAAAGTCGCCATCATCGGCGCCGGTCCGGCGGGACTCTCATGCGCCTATTTCCTGGCCCGGCTGGGCTATAAACCCGACGTCTATGAGGCTTCCGTCAGACCGGGAGGCATGCTGGTCCAGACCATCCCCTCCTACCGTCTACCGCGGGAGACCCTGGCCAGGGAGATCCGGATGATCCAGCAGATGGGCGTCCGTATCCATACGGGTATGAAGCTGGGAAAGGACTTCACCCTTGATTCTCTGAAGAGAGAGGGAAGCGAGGCCGTCTTCCTGGCCGTGGGCGCTCCCGAGAGCCTGGATATGGGGCTGCCCGGAGAAGGCCTGAAAGGCGTCGTGCAGGCCGTCCCCTACCTGAGGGAGTACAACATCAAGGGTTCGGTACGCACGGGCAGGAATGTGGTGGTCATAGGAGGCGGGAACGCCGCCGTGGATGCGGCCCGTACAGCCCTGAGACTGGGCGCTGAATCGGTAAACATTATCTACAGGAGGACTCAGGAAGCCATGCCCGCCTATGCGGAGGAGATTGAGAACGCCCTGGAAGAGGGCATTGTTCTCCAGTGCATGATACAGCCCCTGGAGTATCAGGGAGACGAGAAAGGCCATGTCCGGGCCATCCGCTGTGTCCCCATGACAGAAGGCGAATATGACAGAAGCGGACGAAAAAGGCCTGTGGAGTCCCATCAGACCGGAGAGATCGAGTTTGAAACGGATCAGGTTATCATAGCCATCGGTCAGCGCCTGGAAACGGGCACTCTTTTCGGAGACAGACGGTTTGAGATGACCCCGGAGGGCTTTATACGGGTTGATCCGGTAACGGGAGAGAGCTCGGAACCGGGTATCTTCGCCGGAGGTGACGCGGCGGACGGCCCGTCATCGGTGGTTACGGCCATCGGCGCCGGAGAGAGAGCGGCCGCAGGTATAGACCTTATGCTGACGGGAGAGGATCATGCTTTCTGGCGCTTCGAACAGGAGCTGGATACACGGTTCGATCCCGATGCCGCCCCCCTGCCCTATCCCAGAGAGAAGCTTCCCGTTATTCAGGCCGCCCGGCGGATTCACAGCTTCGAGGAGGTCGAGCAGTGCTGGGATGAGCATACGGCCCGTCGTCAGGCTTCCCGCTGTCTGCGATGCGACTACGGGAAGAAAATACGCTGTGCTGAAGAAAACAGTGCGAAGGAGAAAAGCCATGCCTGAATGCCTGCTGAACGGACAAACCGTCGCTTTCCAGGAGGGAGAAACCATCCTCCAGGCCGCCAGAAGAGAGAATATCCGCATCCCCACCCTCTGCTATCTGGAAGGTCAGGAGGCACTGGGAGCCTGCCGTGTCTGTATTGTGGAGGTGGAGGGAGCCCCCCGGCTGATGCCCTCCTGCTCCACCCCGTTACAGGAGAGAATGGTCATTCAGACCAACAGCCCCCGGGTCCGCCGGGCCCGGACGGAAGTTGTAAAGCTTATCTTAAGCGAACACGAGGGAAACTGCAGCTGGTGCGACCGGTCTGAGGACTGTGAACTCAGATCTCTGGCCTATGAGCTGGGGATAAGGGAGCCCCCGGATTCGGGGGAAAAACCGGAGGCTGAACTGGATGATTCCACCCCCGCCCTGATCAGGGACGCGGGAAAGTGTATAAAGTGCCGCCGCTGTATCACAGCCTGCAACAGCATTCAGGCCGTGGGAGCCCTCTATCCCCAGGGCCGGGGCTTTTCCACAAAGATAGCCCCTGCCTTTGCAGGGAAGCTCTCCACCGTAGCCTGCGTACAGTGCGGTCAGTGCGCCGCAGTCTGTCCCGTGGGGGCCATCATCGAAAAGTCCCATATCCCCCAGGTTCTGAAAGCCCTGGAAGACCCGCAGCAGCATGTTATCGTCCAGACCGCTCCGGCCATACGGGCGGCCCTGGGCGAGTGCTTTGATCTGGCTCCGGGAACGCTGGTGACAGGCCGGATGGTGACAGCCCTCAGAAGAATGGGATTCGATCGGGTCTTCGATACGGACTTTACGGCAGACCTGACCATTATGGAGGAGGGAACGGAACTTCTTATGCGTCTGAAAACGGCACTGAAAGACGGTAAGGATGCGGCTCTGCCGATGTTCACAAGCTGCTCGCCCGGATGGATCAAATTCACCGAATACTTCTTCCCCGACTTCCTTCCCCATATATCAAGCTGCAAAAGCCCCCAGCAGATGCTCGGAGCCCTGGCCAAGACCTACTATGCCTCCAAAGCGGAAATCGATCCGGCGAAGATGACGATGGTTTCGGTTATGCCCTGCACGGCCAAAAAGTTCGAAGCCCAGAGGGAAGAGATGGGAGCCAGCGGATACAGGGATGTGGACTATGTTCTGACCACCCGGGAACTGGGCCGAATGATACGTCAGGCGGGTCTGGACTTTAAGAGCCTGCCTGAATCGGAGATGGATAATCCTCTGGGAATTGCCTCGGGAGCAGCAGATATCTTCGCCAACACCGGCGGAGTCATGGAGGCGGCTCTGAGGACGGTCTACGAGATTGTCTGCGGCAGGCCCTTCCCCTTCGAAGACCTTCATGTGCAACCCGTAGCGGGACTGGAGGGAATCAAGACGGTGTCCATTGTGGTAGAGGGAACTGTTCCCGAATGGGATTTTCTGGAAGGAGCCGAGCTTAAGCTTGCTGTGGCCCACGGACTGGGCAATGCAGCCAGCCTTCTGAAGGCCATCCGTGAAGGGCGGGAAAACTTCCACTTTGTGGAGATCATGACCTGTCCGGGAGGCTGTATCGGCGGAGGCGGACAGCCCCGCATGACCGATGACGCGGTCCGCCGTGCCCGCATAGAAGCCCTCTACAAGGAGGATGAGGGAAAGACCCTGAGGAAGTCCCATGAAAATCCTGCGGTCCAGACCCTGTACAGGGAGTTTCTGAAAGCGCCCCTGGGAGAGCCGTCCCACAAGCTCCTGCATACGAAGTACGCCAAAAGGGAAAAGATAAAAAACTCCTGAAGTGGCATCGGATGAATTTAATCGGGGGACCCACCCATGGGGTCCCCCGTACTTTTTTACAGGCAGAGGCCGGGCCGGAACCTGTCAGGCCGAGGCCATCATCTGCATCAGCCCGCCGCCGTTGCTTGTCCTTGTGAATCCGGCCTGGGCCAGCATCCTCACGGCATAGGCGCTCCGGGCTCCGGAGGCGCAGTAGACGATGATCTCACGATCCCTGTCGCCCAGCTCCTCCATTTTTGACGGGAGCTCATCCAGGGGGATGTTCACCGCCGAAGGATAGGCTCCCATTTCAAACTCTTCGGGAGTCCGGACATCAATCACAATCCGTCCCGATGCGGCCAGACCGTCGGAGTCGGCCTTCTCTCCGGCTGATTCTTCGACAGTGCGTCCCTCTTCAATACCCTTGTCCTCGGGAAGAGCCAGGGGCAGCTGCAGGAAGTTCAGTCCTCCCGCACGGCCCAGGTACTCCAGTGAGGGATAGCCGCCGCTCAGATAGAGCGCCTTTTCATAACCGGCCAGAAGCAGCTGACGAACCACGCGGTGGGCGATCTTGCCATTCTCATCGATAATCAGAACCACCGTATCTTTGGGCACGGTCTTCAGTTCATTCAGCACCCTTTCGGCCGCCAGGTTGACGGAGCCCTGAATATGGTCCTTCTGATAGCTGAAGTAGTCCCTGATATCCACCAGGGCCAGCTCCCTGTCGGCGACAAAGGCTTCCAGTTCCGCAGCCGTTACAGAGGGGCTGTAGTCCTCAATCCTGTTCCGGGCCACAAAGCCGGCCATATTCACCGGATCGTTGGCCGAGCCGAAGGGAGGAGCGTAGGCCAGGTCCAGCTCGCCCAGATCGTCCACGGTCAGACCGGCGGCTATGGAAGTGGAAAGCACATCCAGCCGTTTATCCGCACCGTCATCCCCATAGACCTGGGCTCCCAGTATCTTTCCGTCCTTACGGTCATAGACCAGGTGAATGGTTACCAGGCTGGCACCGGGATAGTAGGAGGTATGATTCTCCTTGCGAACCACGATGGCCTGGGCATCCAGTCCGGCATCCAGGGCCTGCTTCAGGTTCAGTCCCGTGGAACCGGCCACCGCATCGAAGACCCGTACGATAGAGGTTCCCTGGGCGCCCCTGTACTTCAATTTCTTCCCGGAACTGTCGGCCAGGGCGTTGGTGGCGGCGATCCGTCCCTGTCTGTTGGCGGGACCGGCCAGGGGAACCCTTACCCGGGCTCCGGAAACGCTGTGTACGATCTCAGCCATATCCCCTCCTGCCAGGATAAGAGGGTCGGAGGTTTCCAGATACTCGTTGACCGCCAGTCCTCCGGCGGGGCCGATCTCAAGACCGCTGTCTTTTGCCAGCTGCAGGGTGGGACGGACTCCCACGGAGAGAAGAACCATCTGAGCATTCACTCGACTGCCGTTATCCAGAATCACCTGCTCTTCTTCGATAGCGGTCACGGAGCGGCCCGTATGGAGACCTATTCTCCGGGCCTGCATCTCTTTCTGAATATACCCGGCCACTTCCCCTTCCATCAGGGGCATCACATGGGGGGCCATTTCGACCACGCTGACCTCGAGTCCCCTCTTCCTGAGGGCTTCGGCCATTTCAAGACCGATAAAACCTCCGCCCACGACCACGGCGGACTCCGGTTTCTTCTCTTCCAGAAAGCCGTGGATCCGGTCCATATCCTCAAGGGTCCAGAGGGAGAACACATGCTCCCTGTCCGCCCCGTCCAGACCGGGGATAAAAGGCTTGCCCCCCTGGGAGAGAATGAGCCTGTCATAGGGATAGACCGTCTCGGCGCCGCTCTGATGATTACGGGCGGTAACAGTGCGGGATTCTCTGTCTATGGAGACCGCTTCAGTCATAGTATGGACCGTGACGTTGTACTGGTCTTTGAAACTTTCGGGGCTCTGAAGGATGAGTTTGCTCCGGCTCTTGATGTCTCCGCCTATATAGTAGGGAAGACCGCAGTTGGCGAAGGATACGTCCGGACCGGCCTCCAGCATGGTGATTTCCGCATTCTTATCCAGTCTTCTGGCTCTTGCTGCCGCTGTGGCTCCTGCGGCAACGCCGCCTATGATCAATATCTTTTTCATAGAATTTCTCCTCTTTCATATTTATCTATATAGTATTTTAATTATATTTAAATGTCAATATATTTGCTCTTTTTTTTATTGATATCTTTTCATCCATTTCCGGTTTCTATATAAAAAAGGCCGTCGCAAAGGACGGCCGTATAAGCTAAACCAGGATTCTAAACAGCGGCAAAACTCTAAAGAGACGGATCCTGTCCGGTCATATCCTCAAGAAAGCGGAACCACTTATAGGCGGAATCCCGGGGAGAATCGAAATTAAAACGGTAGAGCGCACCTCTAAGATAGAACTCGAAGCGCTGCTGCTTGAAAAGACTGAGCGCCTCAATCTCATCCAGAGGAAAGACGAAGGATTTCCCCTTATCCGACAGAAACTCGAGACGGTCATGCCAGAGATTCAGATCCCCGTGGGCCTGTTTTTTCAAAGGTTTCAGTCCCTTGCCGGTCAGCAGGGTCAGCCCCCGGTTCCTAAGTATAGGCTTCGAAGGAGACTCTTCAGACCGATAGGCATCAGCCCTTCCCCTGGTCCACTTTTTCTGCCAGGCGTTCCAGTCCGAAAGGGAATCAAAGGGATAATCCTCGGACTTTTCGGGGAAACGACCATACTTATCCACCGTAAAGGACCAACCACAATGTGTACATTTAACGTTTGCCCTTTCCGACATCAAAGCATCAATTGTTTCACAGCGGGGACAAACATAGGTAAAAAGTTCGATTGTTTCAGCAGGCTTATCCGTCTCCAGAGGAAGCATAGTCTCCTGCTGATAGTGGAAATCATCATGATTGATCCCCTGCTGTAAGCGCTCAGCAATCTCCTCTACCGAAAGCTTATTCGCCTCATCACTATCCAGTATCATCTTTGCCTCGAACACCATCTGCCTTCGCCGCAGGGACCAGGCCCAGCGGGGCTTTGTCAGATACCCCCCTTTATTGAGCACAGAGACGACCGGAACCTTGAAAAGCTTAAGAAGCTTAGGCGTAGAGGGAACTACCTTCTGACTGAGCCCGTCCCAGTTGGTCTGTCCCTCGGGATAGACTCCAACAACAGCTCCCTCGCGGATCTTCTTGTGCATAGCCCTCACCGTTTCCAGATCGGAGGTTCCCTTGGTCTTTGGAATAACCTGAATCCTAGTAAAGATCCAGCGCATCACCGGGTGTCGAAAGACAGCGTCACCAGCCACCCAGTGAACAATATGCTTCTGGTTCGAAGCGATGATCACTGGATCGAAATTGGTCACATGATTGCCCACTACCAGAAAAGGAGGCTCCAAATCGTCGAAGAGTTGCCAGTTCTCAAAGCTTACGTTCAGCTTCCTGTTAAACAGACAGCGGGCAACAAAGGCCCCGAAATACCACATGATCCTGTAGGGCAGCTTGGGCAGTCCGTCACGGACCTGCAGATCTTTACGCATAAAAAACTCCTGAATATCCAGATTAAGATCTATCCTGAACGGGGATTTTAAAAGGATACAAAGCGGACTCTGCCGGGGTCAAGCGATTTTAAGCTCCACACTCCTTCCGCAAAATAAAGTGCGGTTGTTTGAAGCCATTTCCTTAAAAAAGGAGAAAGCCGCTATCCAAGCGATATAAAACACACTTCAATGCAGACTTTCTGAAGAGAAAAAAAGTAATACAAGTTCACATACTCTACTTCTTTTCCTATTTTATTATATCAAACAAATGTCTAAAATTTAATTATTGTATTATATATAAATGATTTAAAAAAAACATATTAACTCTAACCTAGTAAGTTAACTTATTCATTTTTAAATAAAGAGATGCTAGACTTCTTATCAGACTGGCAAGGAGTTCAAAGATGATAAGAAAAAACAACGGACACAATCAATCCTCAGTCAGAATCAGCAACAGATTCTTGGTATTAGAACTTCTCAGGAACTCCGAAGAGCTTACGGTGGCTCAAATCTCCAGACAGGTAAAACTAAGCAAGACCACCATATGGAAGATCATCGATCATTTCCTACAACAGAATCTTATACTCCTTTGCGGCAAAGCCGATGCTTCAGAAGAAGGCGGTAAAAAACCCGAACTTTACCGATTCAACGAAAACTGCGGATACATCATCAGCATAGCCCTTCTGGGAGAGGTGGTTCACCTGGCCCTGACCGATGCACGCTCCAATGTATTCTACAAGGAAGTCATTCATATCAGATCCAATGAGGTACTTGAGGCTTTAATCCGTATCATGGCCGATTTTATTCGGAAGTGGCAAGATCCTAAAGCTCCGGCAAGAAAAGAATCCCATCTTCTTGGCATCGTCGTGGCCTGTTCGGGAGTGGTTGATTCTGAAAACGGCATGAGCATAACAGCCTCCCTCTTTAACTCCTGGCAGCCACTCTCCCCTATAAGAAACCTTATAGCAGAACAGGTTGAACTGAAAGCTCCCTTCTACATTGACAATTACAACCGTTTTCACGCCTATGCCGAGAAGACCATTGGTCAGGTTAGGGACAGGCGAAACATTATCTGCATAGTCATCAATCGTGACGGTATAGGAGCCGGAATCATAGCCGATGAAAAACTTAAGCGAGGTCCCCGATTTCTGACAGGAGAGATCGGGCATATGCGTCTGGACCCTTCGGGAAAAGAGCTATGCCGCTGTGGAGGAAAGGGCTGTTTCGAGCAGCTAACCTCTATTGTGAAACTCCTGGAACAAGCAGAAAAAGAGTGCGGTTCTTACCCAGAATCAATACTTCAGGATAGGGAGATAACTTTGCAAAGTATTTTCGACGCAGCCGATGGAGGAGATGTTTTCGCTAGATTCCTGCTTGATCCGGTGATAGGATGGTTTGCCATAGCCCTTTACAATACCAATCTCGTATTTAATGCTGAAACCATTCTGATCGCCGGAGATTACCGGAACGCCGGAAACTACTTTCTAACCAGTCTCAAAAAGCGTGTGGAAGAAATAGGATTCCTTAGAATGAACAAACAATTCGATATCCGTTACTCCATCTTTGATGAAGAGGGAGCTCTCAGAGGAGGTGCATCCTATGTGGCTAATGACTACTTCGAAGCCCGCGGGGACTACTAAATTCACTTCGCAAAAATTATGCTTTCAAAGGCTTTCATTCAGCAGCCTGATCATGTCCGGAAACTCTTTTTCATAGCGCATGAGTGCCTGCGTTCCCGCATCATTCAACACATAGCGCCCCCTTCCGGTCCGGTCGAACCATCCATAATGGTTGGCCGAAAGGATGGACTGAGCCTTGTCGGGACGGATGCCCCTCTCCCGCAGCCCGGCAGGGGAGACTTCCCCCTCCTCCCGGAGGATCAGGGCGCTGCGTATGGCTTCCTGACGATAGGCGCTGATCCTCTCCTCCCTCGTGGAGATCCCCCCTTTGTGGAACTCGCCGTAGCGGCCGTTCACCTCCCGGAGCAGAACCGCCTGCTTCTTCCGCCGCATCCTCTTCTCATAGGGTCGGGGATGGAGGACCATATCCACCCGGGTTTTGGTCTTCATAAAGCGGACCAGGATCAGTCCCACCTCCAGCTTGCGCAGAAGATTGCGCAGGCCCCGGGCGTTGGGAATGTCCTTCTTGCCCTCGGGGACGGGCACGCAGATATAGACGGATTCGGCGATATCCTTGCGTCGGGCCGCCTGGATCAGAAGGGTGACGGTGACCCGGGTCTTCAGCTCCACCAGGATCATCTGGTCGTCCTTGACGGCCACAAGATCGCACTCCTGCACCTCGCCCTGGACGCTGTAGCCCTGATGCTCGAGATAGCTTTTCAGGGGATCGTAGAGATCGGACTCCTTAATCGTCTCCTCTCCTCTTCTTTTTTTTCTTCCGGCTCAGAGTCAGAGAACCGAATCCGCCGACCACGGCCATGTAAAAGCCCAGATCGTACCAGAAGCCCGTATTCCAGGGCTCGTAGATGCGGATAAAGGGATTGAAGAGGCTGATGATCAGGGAGACAGGCGCGATCCAGCCGTGCCAGATGCCCCAGAGGAATCCCGCCGGATGGGCATGGGAGGCCTGGCCGTCCCCGGGCAGACAGGAACAGAAAAGAAATGCCGTCAGGATCAGAAGGATAATAAGCCGTTTATGCATGAAAAGCCCTCCCGGAGTGGATTCATCTACAGGGTTTATTTGCCAAGACTCATTGTAATACGGATCACCGGAAAAGCTCCAGCTGTTCGGGCTCCTCGTAGCCCCTGCGGGAAGCGGCGATGATATCCTCCATCCTGTAGAGCACCCCCAGTCTTCGGCATTCATCCTGAAAGGTCCTGACAAGGGAAGGCACATGGGGCCGGGCGCAGCCGTAGCTCTCCCCGAAAGCCTGCCTGTAACGCTCCGAAAGCCCCGGGAACTCACGATCCAGGGCATCGTAGAAATACTCCCTCTGTCCTTCCCTGATGGTGACGCCGAATCCGGGGAAGACAAAGCGGGCCCCTGCGTCGGCGGCGCTTCGCACCACGGAAAGGACGTTATCCTCACTATCCTCCAGCCAGGGCAGAAGGGGCATAAAAAGGATGCCCGCAAAAAGCCCGGTCCGGGCGAGCCCCTCCAGAGCCTTCAGCCGCTCGACGGGCCGGGGAGCCCCGGGCTCTATCTTCCCGGCCAGATCATGATCGGTGCAGGTGACGGTCATCTTGATCAGCACCGGAGAATGGGAGGAGATATCCCGGAACAGAGGAAGATCCCTTATGACCAGATCGCTTTTGGTGGCCACGGCGGCGCCGAAGCGGGCCCTGTGGATCAGCTTCAGGGCGCCCGAGGTCAGTTCCAGCTTCTTTTCCAGGGGATTATAGGGATCGGTCATGGCCCCTGAGGCGACCACCCCCTTACGCCGGCGGCTTCCCAGCTCCCGCTCCAGAATGCCCAGTGCTCCGGTCTTGGGGCGGATACGGTCGAAGTCTTCCACATGATAGCAGCTGCTCCGGCTGTCGCAGTAGATGCATCCATAGCTGCAGCCCCGGTAGAGGTTTATATTGTACTCGGTGCCGAACCACATCGGATTGGGCTTCCAGGCCGACAGAATGGTCTTTGCAGGAATCTCAGTCAAAAATCCTCCAATGACCGCCTTTTAGGGGAGCGATATACCCTGCCCTGTAGCAGATCCACTTGAGAGACTCATCCTGCCGGGAGCTTTTCCACTCCCAATGCCGGGATTCTGTGCTCATAAGCCATCCTAGCATACTTTACATACGTTTACCATGCTTTAACGGCACGTTTCCGCTCAGCCCCGTTTTTTTATTGACACTTTTGCGTATTTTGTTACTTTAAAAAGAGGCAGCGATCCATTATCATTTATACCATGGATAAGTTATTGAAAGGGATCGTCCGCTTCAGAAAAGAGGATTTCGAAAGTCACAGAAACCTCTTTTCAAGCCTCAGCCGATCCCAGAAACCCCACACCCTGTTTATCGGTTGCGCCGACTCGCGCATAGTCCCCAGCATGATCACCAAAACCCTGCCGGGAGAGCTGTTTATCGTCCGGAACGTGGCCAATATGGTCCCTCCCTGGCGCAAGGCGGACGAGTACCTGGCCACCACCTCGGCCATTGAATACGCCGTCCAGGTCCTGGAGGTGGACAACATCATCGTCTGCGGCCACAGCAACTGCGGAGGCTGCGCCGCTCTGCACAAAGAGATCCACAAGGAGCTGCCCCATACCCATAAATGGCTGGAGCTGGCCAAGGGGGTCAGAGAGACGGTTGAAACAGTACTGACAGAGCCCGACGAGGCGGCCCGGGAGTGGCTGACCGAACAGACCAATGTGGTGGAGCAAATGAAACACCTCTTGACCTATCCCTATATCGCCGAACGCTTCAAAGAAGGGAAGCTGGAGATCCGGGGCTGGTACTACATCATCGAAACCGGCGAGGTGTACGGTTACGACAGGGAAGAATCGGTCTTCAAGCTGCTGAACTGAAAGGGGGTTCTTCTCCCCGGACTGAGACGGAGACAGCTTCGTTTCCCCCCCTAGGCAGAACCGGGCGCTCTGCCTAGAATAAATAGCATGATCAAAAACTTTATTTCCTACTACAGGCCCCATATCGGGCTTTTTATCCTTGATATGTTCTGTGCCGTCACGGCCTCGGCTCTGGCGGTGATTTTTCCCTTTCTTACCCGCAGCCTGGTGGGTGACCTTATCCCCGCCGGCAAATTGAAACCCATACTGTTTATACTGGCCCTGATGCTGGGCATCTATATGGCCAAAGCCTTTCTGACCTTTATCCGGGTGAAGTGGGGCCATATCCTGGGCGTCCGTATGGAAGCGGATATGAGGCGCGACCTCTTTGCCCATATACAGAAGCTCTCGTTCAGCTACTTCGACCGGGTCAAGACGGGACATCTGATGAGTCGTATATCCAATGATCTGAGTGTTATCGCCGAGGTGGCCCACCACGCCCCCGAGGATCTGATCATCTCGGTGATCGTCCTGATCATGGGCTACTCCATGATGTTCGTCTACAACGCCCAGCTGGCCCTGATTTCCATGATTCCCCTGCCCCTGATGCTGATCTGGGGCATCTTCATGGGCCACAGGATGCGGCAGAGCATGCGCAAGGTCCGAAAGAAGATCGCCGACATCAACAGTACGGTGGAAAATTCGGTGCAGGGGATCAGGGAGGTCAAATCCTTTGCCGCCGAATCGGTGGAACGCAAGAAGTTTCACAGCAGCAACGACTCCTTCCGCATGGCCAAGGAACAGGCCTACCACCGCATGGCCCGGTTTCATTCTGTAATGGATTTCCTGAGGGAGCTCTACTACTTCTGCATCATATCAGGGGGTGTTCTGCTGATCTTCGCAGGCCGACTTCCCGTAGTGGATCTACTGGCCTTTATCCTCTACATCGGGATCATTCTCCCTCCCATCGACAGGCTGATCAACTTTACAGAGCAGCTGCAGCAGGGGATATCCTCCTTCGAACGCTTTCGTGAAATAATGGATCTGGAGCCGGATATCCGGGACAGTGAGGATGCGGCCGAGTACGACTGCCGGGGCGGAGAGATCAGGATCGAAAATCTCAGTTTTCGTTACGACAAGTCCCCCGAAGAGGTCCTCAGGGAGATAGATATCATCATAAACGCAGGAAGCACGGTGGCTCTGGCCGGTGAATCGGGTGCCGGGAAGAGCACCCTGGCCGCCCTGATTCCCCGCTTCTATGAACCCGGTTCGGGAAGGATACTCGCCGACGGGCAGGATATCGCCTCCCTCACCCAGGAGAGCCTCCGCCGCAATATCGGAATCGTGCAGCAGAGCGTCTTCCTCTTCGACGGAACCATCAGAGATAACATACTCTACGGGAATCCCGATGCCGATGATGCCAGAATCAAAGAGGCCCTGGAAGCGGCCAATCTGACGGAGTTTCTGGCGAGCCTTCCCGAGGGGCTGGATACGGAGGTGGGAGAACGCGGGGTTCTTCTTTCGGGAGGACAGAAACAGAGGATATCCATCGCCCGGGTCTTCCTCAAGGATCCGAAGATCCTGATACTGGACGAGGCCACCAGCGCTTTGGACAACGAGTCGGAGAGCCTGATACAGGAAGCCCTGAGGCGCCTTTGCCAAGACCGTACGACCCTGATCATCGCCCACCGGCTGTCCACCATCATGATGGCCGATACCATCTATGTGATGAAACAGGGACGGATTGTGGAAAAAGGCTCACATTCAGAGCTCCTGGCCATGAAGGGTTACTACAAATCACTGGCGGACAAGGGGACCCTGACAAAAAGGAGCTGACCGGCAGGTCGGTTCAGGACAATAGAAAAATCAGAGAGGTCCGGCTGTCCACTCCCGCCTTGTTGTAAATGTTCCAGATATGGGTCTTGACCGTGGCCCCGGAGATATGCAGTTCCAGGGATATCTCCTGATTGCTGAAGCCTCTGTAGATGCAGTCAATAACCTGAAGCTCCCGCCGTGTAAAACCGAAACTCTCCGCCGCCCCGCCCAGATCGAGAACATCACTGCCGTCCAGTGTGTTCTCCTTAAGGACGGCGGTGCAGCGGGGCAGGTCCCGAACAGGAGCGAAAGGCTCATCCGATGAAAAATCCCGAAATTCAAGATTCCAGACGCGTCCGTCGTTTACAAACGACACCCTCTCTTTCCCCGGCTGAAGAATCGGACTGCAAAAAGCGTTGAATCCCTTGTTGAACAGCAGGGCGTGGCGTCCTTCCCCTCCTCCCGGATACCTCCAGTGCTCTCTGCCGAACAGGGAGACAAGGAAATGCTTCATCCCGTCTCCCGCATCGATAATCCTTCCCTCATCGTCCAGATAAGCCGTGTTTCCTTCGGGTGAGGGCATCTTGAGGGCTCTGATATAGGATTCATTCAGAAAAGAGGAAATAAAATCGAAAATCTCAAAGTCGTTGCGGTTAAAAGTACTGTTTTTGAGTCCACCCCGGGCCACGGCCGAGAAACCGCGTAACCGGCCGTCATGTCTGAAAGGGATATAGAGACAGTCCGATACCGGACGTACCGCCTGAAGAGGTGCGAAAAACTCCTGATGCTCGGGATTCCTCTGATCCTCCACAGACTGCAGATGAACGGGCCCGCCCTGCTCAACCAGGGCATTCATAAGGACATCCCTGTCTATAAGCTCCGTATAGGCATCATTGAATTCATCGGGATTGTTTGACCAGTAGAGACTGCGGTCCCAATGGCGGGAGGGAAAGAGAACGGTGGCAAAGTAGTGACTGTCCAGAATCCCATTGACCAGAGGACTCAATTCACCCACAAGATCGTTGCTGAGATCTTCTGTATAGAGACGATGAATGATTTTTCTCAAGCTCTCTGACTTGTCCGGCGTAAGCAACATATAGAAATCTTTTTAAAATACTCTTATTTCATTAAATAACGAAAAAAAAAGATTAGCAAGTCCAAGGGCCGGTATGGAAACAAACGGGCTCCCCTGTTCTCTACCGGTCGCAGACCCTCAACCTTTAGGTTGATTTACACTCTTTCATGAAAATGATCCAATAAAAGTTCATTGACTATTAGGAGCGGTTAATAATATGAAAAAGACACTCGGATTGTTATTCCTCTTTTTACTTGCATCAGCACTGTTATCCTGCGGATCTGCAGGCAGTAGCAGCGGATCAGATGAGGATGTCTCAGAATCCGACGACTACACGGAAGAAGCAATGGAAGCGCCTGTGGATGCCGTGAGTAACGGAGACGGGAGTTATACGTTCACTGTGAAGGACAGAGTCACAGGATCTGTTATCAGCGGTGCGTCCGTAACTGTCGACGGCGGAGAGACAGCCACTTCAGATGTATCGGGGCAGTTCACCATAAGCAGTAACGAGTATTTTACCGTTCAGGCTGACGGTTATGACAGGGGAACAAGGATCTCCGGTTCAAACACCATATACAAGTGGCCCATCCCTGATGATCTGATCGCAGAGTGGTCCTGTTACGAAATGATTCCGGGTGCCATGGAAGATCCCGTTTCAGACTATGACGACCACTTTACCTTCAATGAGGACGGGACATACAGCCGCAGCGGTGAATCCGGATACAACTTCGAAAGCAGGGACTTCAGGGTGACCGACGACGATCCTGTCAATGAGGATCAGTGGTCTGTAGGCTATCTCGTTCCCAACCGGAACGATCTTCACCATGGCGACCTTTCCCACCGCTATGACATCCCGGAACATACAAAATGGCTTCCCCATACCGTATACCTCCCCCTGGATTACTTCAACTTCAAATACGATGAGGGGCCTCTTGTCCGCTATGGGTCAAAGATAGTGGCGAAATACGGTACGGCAGATGAAACGGATATGGTGGGGACCTGGGCCTGCAGCCAGTCCCAGGAGGATCCCCTCAATTCCGGAAATACACTGACCCTGAATTCCGCCTTTCAGCTGAATGCCGATTATACGGGTATTTTCCCCGGCGGTCAGGACATGACCTGGTCCGTATCCGGCAATGTACTCACCATGACGGTATCGGGTATCAGCGGAACCGGAACTTTCCGGGTCATAACCAGTGACATCGTAGAGGTTAAATCTGCCGATCTTCATGGCGATGACGGATGGGGTATGCTCTGGTGGAGATACGAAAGGCAGTAACGATCCCGTCTTAAACGCTCATCTCCGGAGGGAATCTCTCCGGAGTTGTTTGACTAACAGCTTTATCCGGTATTAAATAATCAGAAGATGAAAACCGGCCAGATCCCCTTCGACAGCAGTTTGCAGAAGCGCATCCTCTTTCCCATGATGGTCCTCTGCTATTTTGCGGTGGCGGCTCTTTTTCTGATCCCCGATGAGCGCAGCTATCCCCAAAGCTGGACCTATCAGTTCCTGGCTCTGTTGACGGTCAACTTTCTGGCCACCCTCGGGATTTTCACAGTTCCCCGAACATCATCATCGGCACGGGGACTGGCCGTGATATTTCTTTTTCTTCTGCAATTCTCCTGTAAATACATCATGACCAAGCCCTTCAGCTCGGATATCTGGTTCGAATTTTTCCTGATCATAATCCTGCTGCTGGAGGGGATCCTCGTGCTGAGTATTCCGGAGACCCTTGTGCTTACCATGGCTATCGTCTTCTCCGTCCTGCTCACCGACCATAACGGAATATTCTGGGGTGTGGAGATTCCTGAAAGAAACTGGGAAACCAGGACATCTCTCTTTCTTCTGACCATGCTGATCTCGGGACTGGCTATAATGATAAAACAGGCCCATGCCCTCCTTTTAAGGGACAGGGAGATGTTGAGGAATCAGAAACAGATCATTCAGAAACTGTCGGCGTCCAACACGGAGCTCCAGAGCTATGCCAATATGGCCGAAGAGCGGAGCATGATGAACGAAAGACTGAAACTGACCCGGGAAATCCATGACACCGTAGGCTATACCATGACCAACCTGCTGATGATGCTGGAAGCCAGTACGGACCTGATAAAGACCAGCCCTGCCAGGCTGGAACAGCTCCTCCATCAGGCCCTCGATATTACCAAAAACGGGCATGAGGAGATCCGTCAGTCCCTGCGGACCCTGAGAAACACGAAGGTGAAAGAGAAGAACAGCGTCGAGTCGGTCCGTCATCTGACAGGAATCTTTATGGAGTCCACCGGAGTGGATGTGCGTGTGGAGTTCGGAAACCTTCCGTGGAAACTGAACCGCAAGGTGGATCATATCATCTACCGTTTCCTGCAGGAGGCCATGACCAACGCCCTCACCCACGGAGATGCCAAGAACATAGATATCCGTTTCTGGCTTGATGAAGACACGATCCTGATCAGCATCGAGGACGACGGCAAGGGAAGCAAGGATGTGGAACAGGGGATAGGCTTAAAGGGGATGAGCGAGAGGCTTGCCGAGGTATCCGGCAGGCTCAGTTATGAGAACAGCAGTACGGGGTTCTTTATCCGTGCCGAAATACCATGGAGCAGCAGTGACAAATTATGAATAATATCCTAATCGTAGATGATCAGATTCTTTTTGCAGAAAGCCTGAAAACCGTTCTGGAAACCAGAAGCGATGACATTCATGTTATGGCCATTGCCGAAAACGGCAAGGAGGCTATGCGAATGGCCGAAATGCACGGTCCCGATTTGATTCTGATGGATATCCGCATGCCCGAGATGAACGGCGTGGAAGCCGTCGGCAAAATCAAGGAGCTCTATCCGGAGATCAAGGTGATCATGCTCACCACCTTCGACGATGATGAGTATATCTACAACGCTCTGAACAACGGCGCCGACGGTTATCTTTTAAAAAACACCCCTCCTGAGAAGCTCATTTCTTCTATCGAGGCTGTGAAAAACGGTCTGGTTCTGATCTCGCCTGTCATCATCAAGCATCTGACAAAAGAGGGAATGCAGCCGGGTATAAAGAAGGACAAACCCGCCTGGTTCGATGAGCTGAGCAGGAGGGAGAAGCAGGTTCTCAAACTGATCTCCAGCGGTCTGAACAACCATGAGATATCGGAGGAGCTTTTTATTGCCGAACAGACCGTCAAGAACCATGTGAGCCTGATCTACAACAAGCTCGGCACCCATGACAGGTTGAAAGTGATCCGCATGGCCAAGGAGTATCTTTAATTCCTATAACTCTCTATTTCTCAGGATTTTACCTGATGGTAGAAAATTGTACCGCCTTTTCGGTACGGATATCGGTACTTGAGTACCTTGTTGTCCCGTAAAGCGGCCCTTACAATTAATCCAAGCAACTAACAAATCCCGTTAAGAGGAAGGAGATTGTATGAAAAAATTACTAATCGGAGCTTTACTGCTGATCACAGCCGTAAATTTCAGCTTTGCCGGCGGTCAGGCCGAACTGCCCGCAGATGATGGTGCCGGAGACAAGGTAAAACTGGTTTTCACCAGCTGGAGAACCGAAGATATCGAAAGAATGAACCGCATCAACGAAGCGTTCACCAAGGAATACCCCAATATCGTTATTGATTTCCAGCCTGTCAAGGATACGGAATACGATGCACAGCTCAAGCAGTCTCTGGCTGCCGGCGTCGGGGCAGACATCATCTTCCTCCGCTCCTATGACTCAGGATATCAGATTTACAAGACCGGCTCCCTGGCCGATCTGAACGACAAGATCCCCGCACTGAAGGACTTTCCCTCTGCCGCCGTCGCGGCCTGGGCCACCCCCGAGATGGTCAGCTACGCCATCCCCGCAGCCGGTGTTGTTCACGGTGTTTACTACAGAAAGAGCCTCTTTGAAAAATACGGCCTCTCCGTTCCCGAAACCTGGGCTGAGTTTATGAAGGTCTGCGAAACCCTGAAAGCCGGCGGTGAGACCGTGTTCGCCCAGGGGACCAAGGACAACTGGATGCTGTACGAAGTTATGTACTCCGGTCTGGGTGCCAACTTCTACGGCGGTGAAGAAGCCCGTCAGGCCCTGATGGCCAAGAAGATCCGCTTTACCGACGACGCTTTTGTCACGGCTATGGAAAGGATGAAAGACCTGCAGCCCTACTTCCCCGACAGATTTGAAGGCATCGACTATGTGACCATGCAGCAGATCTTCGGAACCGGAAACGCAGCCATGTTTATGGGCGGCAGCTGGGAAATCGGTATCTTCGAAGACCTGGGCGGTCTGGAAGACGTCGGATATTTCGCTCCTCCCCTCGCCCAAAAGGGCGACACCCTGCAGTACTGCTTCCACGTGGATGCCGGTATCGGTATGAACAAGAACTCCAAGCACCCCGAAGAAGCCCTGACTTATATGAAGTGGCTGGCCTCTTCCGGTTACGCTCAGCTTTACATGAACGAGCTTCCCGGATTCTTCAGCTACACTCCCGGTTCCTACACCCTGGAGAACGAACTGGCCAAAGAGATGCAGAGCTATGTAGCCGACTCCGTTCCCACCGTAAGAACGGTATGGGAAAAACTCTCTGCCGAGTCTCCCTCGGGTAATGAACTACTCGGTGAGGCCGTACAGAAGATGTACGCCGGAGAGCTCTCTCCCGTCGAAGCCTGCCAGTATGTAGACGACGGCCTGGCCTGGTACTACTGATTTGTCCCTGATCCTGCGGCTTTTGAGCTGCAGGATCTGAAATACAGTTACAACGGAAGCTCTCTGGAAACAGGGGGCTTTTTTAACCGGACGCCGAACCATACTGCCGAACCGTCCGGCCCGGGACGCGAGCCGGGTGTTCATATCAAAACAAGGAGGAGTTTTATGCTTGAGGCAAAGAAGAAACATGCCAAATTTCTGTTTATGTTTATCTTCCCCGCATTTATCGTCTATACGGTATTTATGCTTCTGCCCATCCTGAACTCTATGAGATACAGCCTCTACACCGGCGACAGCCTGGTACCCAAAGAGTTTGTGGGGCTGGACAACTATATCAGGCTCTTTACGGAAGAGCGCTACTACACCAAATTCTGGAATGCCTTCCGGAACAACATCAAGTTTTTCGTAATCGTAACCCTGATCCAGAATGTTATGGGATTCTTTATGGCCGTTATGGTCTCCCGGAAATTCAGGGGTAATAAATTTATGAGAAAGCTGAGCTTTCTGCCCACCACCCTGTCCGTCCTGGTTGTGGGTTACATCTTCAAACTGATCTTAAACCCCTATTACGGGGTATTTGATAAATTCCTTGTGGCCATCGGGCTGGAGGATATCATCCTCCCCTGGCTGGGAGATCCCAAAACCGCTATCTATGTAGTGGCCATCGCCGTAAGCTGGCAGTTCTTCGGGGAGTCGGTTCTCTTCTATACCTCCGGCATCGACGGCATCAGCGATTCCATCATGGAGGCCGCCCGGATCGACGGCGCCAATGTCTGGCAGGAGATCTGGCATATCATACTGCCCTCAGTTCTGCCCATCGTCAGCATCGTCACCATCCTGATCTTTATCGGAGACTTTACCCAGTTCGACATCATCTTCGCCATGACCGGAACACGGGGAGATCCCGGCTACAGCACCGACCTCTTCGGTTCCCTCTTCTACCGGACCGCCTTCTCCTCCCATGAGAGGGGAGGCTGGGGTACGGGCATGGGCGCCACAGTGGCCACCATGATGTTTATCATCGTCACCATAGGTGTCGGTATTTTCCTCACCTTCTTCACCAGGAAACAGGAGGAGCTTGAAAGATGATAAGCGTAAAGCGAAAAACCACACTGACAGCTCTCTATATCGTCATGATTCTCTACAGCCTGAGCATCGTCATACCTCTTTTTATCATGATCATGACCTCCTTCAAGTCCAATGCGGAGATCTTCCGGAATCCCTTCGGGCTGCCCGAGGCCTTCAACCTGGACGCCTATGTAAACCTTTTCGTCATAGCCAACTACGGCAGATTCTTTCTGAACAGCATGGGAGTCACCCTGATATCCCTCTCCGTGGCGGTGACCATCTCCGCTCTGGCGGCCTATGCCATCAGCAAGTACAGCTTTAAATACAACAGAGCCCTGTATATCTACTTTGTCATCGGTCTGGTGGTCCCCATCAAGCTGGGAACTATCGATATCATGATCACCATGCTGCGTCTGACAGTCTATGACAGTCTGATCGCCCTGATCATCGTCTATATCGCCATGGCCATCCCTTTAAGCGTGTTTATTCTGTACGACTATATCAAGATGGTTCCCGATGAGCTGTCCAGCGCCGCGAGAATCGACGGCTGCAGTGAACCGGGGATCTTCGGCAGGGTGATCGTCCCCCTGATCAAACCGGGTCTGGCGGCCGCCGGTATTATAAGTTTTATCCCCAACTGGAATGAGTTCTGGTTCCCTCTGGTTCTGATCAAGAGCAAGGAACACTACACCATTCCCCTGGCCACGGGACAGCTTTTCGGACAGTTCGACACCAAGCTCAACCTGGTGTTCGCCGTCCTTTCCCTGGCCACCGTTCCGGTGATCATCATCTACCTGCTCCTGTCCAACTACTTTGTGAAGGGATTGTCAGCGGGTGCCGTCAAGGGCTGAGCGCCCGACCTGTTTTTTAGCATTGAAGAACCCGGTCGCTTAGGCTCCGGGTACTTTTTTTCTCCCACAGGACGCTCAGACGGGACAGACTCTCCGCTGTTTCCGAATCGATGCAATGCTCCATAAGACATGCCTGCTCTACCGCTTTATCTGCCGGAATATCCAGAACATTCTCCAGAAAGTCTCTGATAACCGTACATTTCCATACAAGCTCAACAGCCAGTGCCGTTCCTTTTTCGGTGAGGGTGATAGAGCTGTTTTTGCTGTAGTTGACCAGATCCCGATCCCTGAGGGCCTTCAGGGCCCCTACGACAGAGGGCATGGATACAGCCATGGACAGGGATATATCCTTTACCCGGGCCACCCTGTTGCTCCGTTCCAGAGAGTAGATCACCTCAAGATAGTCTTCCAGACTGGAACTCAGCTTGCTCTCCATAATCATTTCCTCCCGGCGCTCCGCTAAGGGAGCTCTTTTTAATAAAGACGAAGATGGGGGGAAGTTTATTTATAAATAACGGTGAAAGCCTCGAAAAGGGCTGAGCCTTGCCCTCCCCTCCCCGATTCCGCTATCATTCTCTTAAAAAGCACTTGCACCCCGGCTTATTGCCCCGTTTGGAGATAAAAAAGTGAATATCGTACTGCTTCTTGTTCCCCTTATGCTCATACTCTATCTCGGCTTCCGCTTCAGAAGCCTTCCCCTTTATATCCGCGGTTCCCGCCTCTATGGCTCGGGTGAAACGGATAAGGCCCTGGACCTTCTTCTGAGAGCCGTGGAGGCGGGCCTGGGAGACAACCAGCAGCTTTCCGTGGGTTACACCCTGTTGAGGGAGGGACGCATCGAGGATGCCGAACGCATATTTACCTACCTGGCCTACCATGCGGGCGGAAAGTTCAATGCCCGGCATGCCCGCGCCTACTACGCCCTGGTCCTCTGGAAACGGGAAGAGCTGGATGAAGCGGTTGCCGAGCTTGAGGCCCTGTACGACGAAGGGTACAGAAGCACCGCCTTTTACAGCAATCTGGGCTACTTTCTTATAGAACAGAACCGGCTGGACCGTGCTCTTGAAATAAACGAAGAGGCCCTGGACTACGATTCGTCCTCGCCTGTCATCAGGGATAATCTGGGACTCTGCCTGATAAAAAAAGAGGACTGGGACAGGGCTCAGAAGATCTATGATGAGCTCTTGGATGAAGAGCCGGCCTTTCCCGACGCCTGGTACAACGGGGCCCAGGTCGCCCTTCACAGGGGAGAGAAAGAGAAGGCCCTGGGCTGCCTGAGATCGGCATTGGATAAAAGATTCACATATCTGAGTACCCTGAAGAAGGATGATGTGGAAGCCGCCCTCAGAGAGCTGAATACAGAGGCATAAGGAGATTCGATAATGGCCGGACTGAAAAACGAAACAGAAAAGACCTTCCGCCTGGAACTGGGCCCCGGACTCAGCCGGGACCTGCCCGTCAGAACCCTCAAGGGGGGAGGTGATCAGATCGCCTCCTTCGTCATGCTGGGAGACGTGGAGCTGAACAAGGGCTGCGCCGCCCTTCTTGTCGAAAGGATGAGGGTCCAGGACCTTCTCGGGCAATTCGACTATATTGTGACCCTGGAGGCCAAGGGGATCACCCTCGCCCATGAAATCGCTGCCCTACTGGAGCATCCCCGCTTTGTAGTCATACGCAAGACCCATAAACGCTATATGGAGAAACCCATTATGGTCCCCTCCTCCTCCATCACCAGCGGAGGAGACCAGACCATCGTGATGGACGGTATCGATATCCGCCGCATCCGGGGAAAAAGGGTTCTTCTGGTGGAGGATGTGATCGCCACAGGCGGTTCAATAGACGCCGCCTGTCATCTTATCGAATCGGCGGGCGCTGAAGTTGCGGTCATTGCCGCCGTCCTGCTCAAAGGGGATTACAGCGATCCCAGACTGATTTATCTTCAGGCCCCGGAGATGTAGGCGCCACGGCTGATGCTGTGGAGATTATGAATCCTCCTCAGGGATCAGCGGAAGGATTTCTCCCGTAAGAGTCCTGATCAAGCCCTTGTTGCTGATCTTGATCTCCGGACTGACGGGCAGTGTGAGGGTGGTAAAGGACATCAGTGGATTGGGATGTTCAAAACCCAAAGCCCTCATGGCATCGCTGATACAGATCATCTGCCCGGACAGTTTCTCCATGGGTTCCTCCGAAAGGATGCCTCCCAGAGGCAGGGCCAGGGCCGCCGTGATTTGACCGCCCCTGGAGACGCAGATCCCTCCCCGGTGAGCGATAAGCCAGTTACGGGCGCATTCCATATCCCTTTTGTTGTCGCCGGCAATCAGAAGATTGTGACTGTCATGGGTATGGGTGGAGGCAACGGCGCCTCCCCTGAAGTACGTCCCCGTCAAGATTCCCTTTGCCGTTTCGCCGGTTCCTCTGTAACGTTCGGTCACCGTCAAAAGATTACAGGACTGATTTTCCCAGTGAATAAACCCCTTTGAAACCGGCAGCTCCAGACGCCCCTCGGAACTATAGGTTGTGCTGCTGTTTTTTACGATGGTCCTGAGCCTGACCGTTCCTTCCTCTTTATCACAGGGCAGATCAAACATATCAGCGGACAGTGAAGACGGAAGATTGAGGCTGTCCAGAAAGCGGGGAGCCGCCTGAAGCTCATCTTCTCCGCCCGTCCCGCTCCTCACGGTCATCCGGTTCACCGGATGACCGTTCTTATAAACCCGGTGTACCTCGAATCGGGAAGAGCGGTCTTTCAGGAGGATGAAATCAGCCTTCTTCCCGGGGGAAACGGCTCCCCTGTCCCTGAATCCAATCCGCTTTGCGGGAGACCAGCTTGCCGCGATAACCGCCTCCTCCAGAGGCAGTCCAAGTTCCAGTGCCCGTCTTATGACTCCGTCAAGATGTCCCTGCCTCTCAAGGATATCCGGGGCCGTATCATCGGTGACAAGGGAGTAGAGCCCTCTGTAGCGGCCGTCCTTCAGAAGATCGACGATTTCGGGAGTCAGGGACTTGTACTGCAGTTCCACGAACATTCCCAGCTCAAAGCGCTGCAGCATACCCTCGGGGCTCTGCAGACAGTGATCCGAATCGATCCTCTCAAACAGCACCCGGGAAAGGTCCAGATCTTTAATATCGGGGCAGTGCCCCTCCACGGCGGCCAGAGGTCTTATCCGGCGCAGGGGCTCCAGGAAACTCCGGGTTCTCTCCGTATCTCCCCGCAAAATGGAGGCATAGCTCATCATTTCTCCCACGCAGACGACCTCGGGCCAGGCCGCCGCCAGGGTCGTTGCATCAGAGGGAGTGACTCGGCCTCCCGAAGTTTCAAGACTTTCATTCGTGGAAGGGACGGAACTGGGGATACCGTAGAAGATATCCATATCACAGCCCCGGGAGAGACGGATCATCTCTTCGATCCCTCCGGGGCCGAAAACATTGGCCATCTCATGGGGCTCGGAAACCACCGTAGTGATTCCCCGGGGCAGAACCGCCCGGCTGAACTGTCGAGGTCCGCAATATGAACTTTCGATATGCATGTGTATATCGATTAAACCGGGAACCAGAGCTCTGCCCTCTGCATCCAGCACAGTTTCGGCCTCGAAGCCCTTGCCTTCCGCATCTCCCAGATGGAATATCCTGCCGTCCAGAACGGCCAGATCTCTAAGATCCCAGCGTCCCAGATAGACATTGAAGATTTCGGCATGTTTTATCAGAAGGTCTATCTTCATCGTCCCTCCTCCCTTATACCGTCCCTGGATATATGGGCAACCGATTCCCCTTCGATCAGAGTTTCATTCATCACAATCTTCTGATGGGGAACCCCGTCTTCCCCCTGCTCGATCTGCTGCAGAAGCAGCTCCCCCGCCCGACCTCCGGCATCCCTGATTTGAAGATCCACAGTAGTGATGCGGGGCTGAGTCAAACGGGAGAAAATATTGTTGTCCAGCCCTATAAGCGACACATCCTCAGGGACCCGCAGCCCTGCTTCCCGCAGACTCACCAGAGCACAGGAGGCCATAAGGTCCGATCCGCAGCAGATCGCACTGAAGCTCAGTCCCCGCTCCAGGGCCTCACGGACGGCTTTTTTCGATTCGCCTTCGTCGTAGTTGCCATAGACCACCAGTTCCGGATCGAAGGGGATTCCACGCTCAGAGAGATAGTTTTTATAGAGCTCCAGATAACGGAGAACATGCTGCCCCCCCGGCCGTCCCAGAAGGACCAGTATCCGGCGGTGACCTCTCCTGTAGAGATAGTCCAGACTGCGCAGAGAGCTGAGTCCCGGGATGATCACCTGATTGATATCCTCATCTTCCATCTCCGGGATATTGAGGGTGACGAAGGGTTTCTCCGCCTTCTGAAGGCTGCGAATGTGAGCGATCATCTGCTGCCTTGTACAGAAGCCTGTACTGAACAAAAAATAACCGTCGCAGCCTCCGCTGGCCCTGAGCTGCTGGGAGACGACGGCATTGTAGTCCTCTTTGGATGAGGAGGGAATAAAGAGCATGCTGTAGCCCTTCTCCTTCAAAACCTGCTGGGCCCCGGAGAGTAGATTATTTGTAAACTCGTTATGAAAAAGAGGCTTTACCGTGGGGATGATGACACCGACGATACGGCCCTGCCCCCCGGAGAGCCCGCTGGCCAGAAAGTTTTTACGGTAGTTCAATTTCTCTACAAAATGGTCGATTTTCCGTTTTTTTTCGGCACTGACACGGTTTGTGTCCGGATGGTTGAGATAGATGGATACCGCCGCTGATGAGACCCCGGCGGCTTTGGCGACATCCTTTATACTGCTGGCCATGGCGTTGTCCTTCTCCTTAGAATCCCTTTTTTACATTCTGCTGACAGCTTCTGACAGCATGGAACCGCAGATCTTATCCCTCCCGCTGACGGCATCGGCAGCGTATCCGGGCAAGGGGAATCTGCCGGGTACGTCATTCAGGTATTGACAGGTCTGACCTTAGGTTCTTATAATGATGTCTAACATGTTAAACGGTTAACGTCAACGTTAATACAGGAGAAAGAAATGAAAAAGACTACGTTCATGTTCCTATGTCTCATTCTGCCGGTTATGATTTTTGCAGCCGGCGGGCAGGAAGACAGTGCCGCTGCCGGCGGCGAAGAGATGCCCTTTAAGGGTCAGACCCTGACAGTATCCATGTGGGGATACAACATGGATAAGATTGAAGCCAATGTTATTCAGCCCTTCGAAGAGAAGCACGGCGTGGATATCATCGTGGAAACAGGAAACAACTCAGACCGCTTCACCAAGATGATGGCCAGAAAGAACAATCCCCAGGTGGACATAGCCCTTTTCGCCGGCGCCTGGGCCTACAAGGCCATGAGCGAGGGCATCATCAAGCCCTATGATCCTTCCAAGCTGACCAACCTGGATGCCCTTCTGGAACCCTGTGTCGATCCCCTGGGCGGTAACTATGCCATTGCCTACACCGTTATGCACCTGGGAATTTTCTACAGAACCGACAAGATTGACAAAATCACATCATGGAAAGACCTGGCGAAACCCGAGCTGGCCGGTTTCCTCTCCATCCCCCATATATCCACAACCTTCGGTCCCACGGTCGTTCATATGCTGGGCAAAGCCTATGGCAGCGGTCTGGATGATACCGAAGCCGGGTGGAAGGCTATTGAAGCTCTCAAACCCAATCTGCTGACGGCCTACGGCCGCTCCTCCGAGCTGAACACCCTGATTCTTCAGGAAGAGGTCTACGCCGCCCCCTACACCAGCTTTGCCTGGGGTTCCATCAAGGGTTCCGGACTTCCCGTTGCCGCCGCCATGCCCGAAGAGGGTCTGGTGGGATCCTACAGCCTTGTCAGCCTGGGCGCCGGTACCAAGAACGAGGAACTGGCCCATCTCTATATCGATCACCTTCTCTCCTATGAGGTGCAGAAGGCAGAGGCCATGGATCTGATTGACTCCCCTGCCAGAACAGACATTGACCTTCCCGCCGAAATCGCCGAGAACCTGACCTACGGGGATGAACTTCTCAGCAGCCTGGTATTCTTCGATCAGAAAGACCTGGCCGAGACCCAGGAAGAGTGGATTAAGCGCTGGAACACCATTTTCACCGAATAGCGCCCTCAAGTCTTATAATGTAAAGAAATTACATCACCCGGGAGCCCTGAGCCTTCCGGGTGATTTACCCTTATAAGGAATTATCAATGAATCAGCTTCACAAAAGACGCTCCCTGTTCCTGCTGTTGGCGCCGGGCTGTGTTTTTCTGGTATTTTTCTTCCTCCTTCCCCTGCTGGTGGTCTTCTCGGAAAGCCTCAGAGGACCGGAAGGCGGCATCATGCTGGACCGCTATAAAGAGGTCATCACGGATCCCCAGTTCCGGAAGGTCTACCTCAGAACCATCAAGATGGCCCTGATCGTAACCCCTATAGCCGTATTTCTCTCCTACCCCAGCGCCTATCTGCTGACCAAGATGCCCTCAAAAAGAAAATCCCTTCTGGTCTCCCTTCTGATCCTGCCCCTGATGACCAATCCCGTGGCCCGGACCTATGCCTGGATCGTCATACTGGGAAAGTACGGCATCGTGAACCAGAGCCTGAAGGTTCTGCATCTTGTGGAGAAACCTGTGCAGCTGATGTACACAGAGGGGGCCATAGTCGTCGGCCTCCTGCAGCTTTTTATGCCCATCATGGTTCTGACCCTGATCAGCGCCATGGAAAATGTCTCCGAGGAAGTGGAGGAAGCGGCCCTCAGCCTGGGGTCGGGCAGAATAGGATGCTTTTTCCGGGTTATCGTTCCCCTCTCCTTTGACGGGCTGATCATGGGGGTCACCCTGGTCTTCACCGGCTGCATCACCGCCTATGTCACTCCCGCCATCCTGGGAGGAACCAAGGTGCTGACCCTGTCCACCCTGATGCGGCAGGAAGCCCTGATGCTGATGAACTGGGAGGCGGCCACGGTCATCGCCGTCATCATGATCGCTACAACACTGATTCTCTATAACGGCCTGAGAGTCTTTAAACCGAGGGAAGCATGAAACAGTCCAAAATACTTATAACCATTCTGATCCTTATGTTCCTCTTTCTGCTGGGTCCCTTCCTGATCATCTTCATTTCCTCCTTCAGCGGGGACGCCACCATGAAGTTCCCCCCCAGGGGATTTTCCCTGGAGTGGTACGGCAAGGTGATGACTATCAAGATGTTCCGCACCACCTTCTGGGTGAGTCTGAAAATAGGCCTGGCGGCCACGGCGGCAGCCCTTGTCATGGGTATACCCGTGGCCTACGCTTCGGTCCGCTACAAATACCCCGGCAAAGCCGCGGTGGAAGTCTTTTTTTCTTCTCCGGCTGTGGTTCCCGGCCTTGTCATCGGTTTCGCCCTGCTCCGCTACTTCATCTATATTGCGGGACTTCCCATTGTGACAGGCCTCTTTCTGGGACATACGGCCATCCTCTTTCCCTACACCGTAAGGGTGGTATCAGCCAGTTTGAAGAACTTTGATCCCGCCGTGGAGGAAGCGGCTGTCAGTCTGGGCTCCAGTCCCCTCCACTCCTTCTTTGCTGTGGTGCTTCCCAATATCCAGTCGGGGATAGCGGCGGCCTTTATCCTGGCCTTTATCACCTCTTTCAACAACGTCCCGATATCCCTCTTTCTGACGGGACCCGGCGTGGCGACATTGCCCATCCAGATGCTGGTGTATATGGAATACTACTTCGACCCCACCATATCCGCCCTGTCCAGCATCCTGATCATCCTGACCATACTGATCGTCCAGGGGGCTGAGAAGGCTCTGGGCATCACCAAATACATGTAGCCCCCGAGGCCTGAAAACGAGGAAAAAAGAATGTCATACATAGAACTGAAAGATATTGATGCAGGATACGAGAAGGGGAATCCCATACTGAAGGACTTCCATCTGAGTGTGGAGAAGGGAGAGCTGCTCTCTCTGCTGGGGCCCTCGGGCTGTGGCAAGACCACGACCCTGCGAACCATCGCCGGCTTCATCATGGCCGAAAAGGGACAGGTCATCGTGAATGGACAGGACTATACCAGGCTGCCCCCCAACAAGAGGAATATCGGACTGGTGTTTCAGACCTACGCCCTCTTCCCTCATCTCACGGTTTTCGAAAACGTGGCCTACGGCCTGAAGCGCCGGAAGGTGAAAAAGGATGAGATAGCCGGCCGGGTGGCCTCGGTGCTGGAACTGGTCTCCCTGACGGGATTTGAAGACCGGCTGCCCGCCCAGCTTTCGGGAGGTCAGAGGCAGAGAGTGGCCCTGGCCCGGTCCATCGTCATCGAGCCGGATCTGCTCCTTCTGGACGAACCCCTGTCCAACCTGGATGCCAGGCTCCGGGATGAGATGCGGGCGGAGCTCAGCCGTCTGCAGCATCAGCTGGGGATCACCATGATCTATGTGACCCATGATCAGATCGAAGCCCTCAGCCTGTCCAGCCGCATTATCATTATGAACAAGGGAAAGATCGAGCAGATGGGAAGCCCCGAAGAGGTCTACAGCCGCCCCGCCACCCCCTTCGTCGCCGGGTTCATGGGTTTTGACAACAGCATCAGCGCCGTTGTGGAGTCCCACGCCGACGGTAAGGTTAAGGTGCGCCGGGACGAGCTTCTCCTGGAATGCCCCGTCTACGACCGCAGTTTTGAAACCGGGGATACGGTAGAGCTCTTCTTCCGCGCGGAGGATGCCCGGCTGACAGCAGCGGATGCTGAAGGAGTCCTCCCTGTAACCATGAATTTCGCCAGTTTCCAGGGGAATACAAGCCTCTGTTCCGTAAAAACCACCGACGGAAGAGACCTGCAGGTCCTAAGCGATGCTCCCGCTGCGGAGGGCAGCTCCTGCGGCCTTTGGCTCAGCGGAGAGAAAATTATGGTGGAGAAAGCCTGAGCCATGGGAATCATGATAAACAGAGAACGCCTCTTGCAGACCCTGACGGAGCTCTGCTCCATCCCCAGCCCTTCCGGCCGGGAGGAGCCTGTTGCCGCGTATATCCGCCGTAGTCTTGA
This sequence comes from Oceanispirochaeta sp., assembly GCA_963556075.3. Lineage (GTDB taxonomy): Bacteria > Spirochaetota > Spirochaetia > DSM-2461 > DSM-2461 > Oceanispirochaeta. The sequence continues at coordinate 4,713,819 of CAUVYB020000002.1, forward strand.
AGAGCTTGAAATTCCCGTAGAAGAGGATAAGACTGGCAATCTCTATGCCCGCATCCCGTCGGATCATTCGGAGTTCCTCTTTCTCTCCTCCCATATGGACACGGTCCCCGTGGAGGGAGAAATTACCGTCATCCGCAAAGACGGCCGGATCAGGAGCGACGGTACGACCATACTGGGGGGAGATGATAAACAGGGTGTGGCGGCGGCCCTTGAAATGGCCCGTCTCTGCCGTGAACATCCCGGTACCCACAGGGGGCTTGAGCTGATCTTTACCGTTGAAGAGGAGATCGGGAGCCGGGGCGGCGCCGGAGTTGAAGCCTCCCGCCTGAAGGCCTGTACAGGGTTCAACCTGGACGGAGAGACGGCGCCCGGGACTGTGATCCGCAAAGCCCCCCATAAGGAAAAGTTCATCTGCCGGGTGGAGGGAAGAAGTTCCCACGCCGCCCTTGAGCCCGAGGACGGAATAAACGCCATCCTTCTGGCCTCCCGCATCATCGCGGCCCTGCCCCTGGGCGTCCCCGGCCCCGTTTCGACCTCCAATGTGGGAATCATAAGCGGGGGGAAGCAGGTCAATGTGGTTCCCGGCCTGGCGGAATTCGAAGGAGAGCTGCGCAGCTTTTCTCCCGATGAATTTGAAGAGATCCGCTCCCGTATGGAGAAGATCTGCCGGGAGACCGCGGAACAGGGAGGCGGCCGGGCCGCGCTGGAGTGGCAGCTCTGCTACAAAGCCTATGAGCTTGCCGAAGATGAACCCTGCGCCCTCTGGTTTAAAGAGGCCTGCCGGCAGCAGAATATGGATCCGGTCTTTGTCTCCTCCCGGGGAGGGGGCGACAGCAATCAGCTGAACAATCTGGGCCTGAGAAATCTGGTCTTCGGTCTGGGAATGCACAATATCCACAGTGTGGATGAGTATCTGGAGGAAGATGAATACTGCCGGGGTGTGGAGCTCCTGTCAAAGACGGTCTTTCCCGGGGAGTGATCCGGAACTGACCGAGGCCGGGCCTGAGCCGGTTTCCGGTTCAGGCCCGGTTCAGACCGGCATCCAGCCCCAGGTCCTTCAATTCGGGCAGGGCGCAGACCTTTTTATAATAATGAAGCCCCTTCTCTCTGATTCCATTAATGTCCAGATGATCGATCTTTCTGTTACGCATCAGAATGCGCCCGGCGCAGAGAACCGTATCCACATCCCGGGGAGAGGCTCCATAGACCAGGGCGGCATAGGGATCATAGACGGGAAACAGGGAGGGAGCCGAGTGATCGAAAATCACAATATCCGCCTGCTTGCCCGGTTCCAGGGAGCCGATCTCATCCTCCCTGTGAAGGGCTCTGGCCCCGCCGATGGTCGCCATCTCCACCACGGTCTTCGGAGGCATGGCCAGGGGATTCAGGGCCTTCAGCTTATGGACCTTGCTCACATACCCCATCAGGGAGATGATGTCCTGGGTATTGCCGCTCATGGGCCCGTCTGAACCGAGTCCTACGGGAATCCCCTTATCCAGCATCTCGGGGACAGCGGCCACCCCTTTGGCTCCCTTTATATTGGCAACCATATTATGGGCTACCCCTACTCCCTTCTTCTTCAGGAGCTCCCGGTCATTTTCATCGGTAAAGATACAGTGGGCGGCAATCATCCTCCCATCAAGAACTCCAAGCTCGTCCAGCCGGGCGACGGGAGATTTACCGAAATCCTTTTGAAACTGTTCCATCTCAAAGGGCATCTCGCTCAGGTGCAGAGTCAAGGGAAGATCCTCGCTCAGCGCCAGGCCGTGACAGGCCTTCATATGCTCTGCATCCAGAGTGTAGGGGGCATGGGGCGCCACCGCCGGGGTGATCAGGGGATGATCCTTCCAGCGGGCGATAAAGCTGCGGGCATAATCCAGGCCGCCGTAGGGCTCCGGTGCATCGGGAGCGGAGAAGTTTACAACAGTCTCCCCCAGAATCCCGCGGAGACCGGCCTGATCGGCCGCACGGGCCACCGCATCTTCGAAGTAGTACATATCGCAGCAGCAGGTAACGCCACCCTGAATAAGCTCGGTCAGGGAGTGGAGGGAGGCCCAGTAGACCAGATCCTCATCAACCACCGCCTTTTCCAGGGGGAAGAGAACCGAACGCAGCCTGTTCTTCCTGTCATCCGCCAGGGAGCGGAAGAAGGACATTCCCAGATGGGTATGGCTGTTGACCATCCCGGGCATGACGATCCCCCCGCGGGCATCGATAACAGTGATGTCCCCTTCGCGGCAGCCCATTTCACCGCAGCTTATATCTCCGGCCGTCACCCGGAGGATCTTATCCCCTTCGATCAGGACCGATCCACCGGCCAGGACATCTCCATCGGGATTGATGGTGAGGACAAGACCGTTCTTTATAAGTATATATCTGCTGTCTTTCATGGAAGACCTCATCAGCTCATGGTCTTCAGACGGTCCATGAACAGGGAGATAAAGGCCTTCTGATCATGCTCTAAGGCCACCCGGACGGTTGCGGGAGCATCAGGATCATCCAGAACGATCACCTTTCCCCGGGTTTCAGAATCATCACACTCCACCCCCAGAGCATAGGAGCGCATCTGTGTAAGATCCTCACGGAAACAGCCGGCGACCGCCAGGGGATCGTGCAGCTTGATCCCCTTCATCCCGGCGACTCCCATATAGAAGTCCTGATAGAAGCGTACCATCTCAATCACCTTGCGCAAAGCAGGGGATGCCGAGGCCGCCAGCTCATCGACCTCCTCCGCATAGAGCAGGGCCTTGTTCGTCACATCCAGTCCGTACATATCGACAGGAATACCCGAACGGAAAACCCTGTCGGCAGCCTCGGGATCGGCATAGAAGTTGAACTCCGCATGGGGCGTCACATTCCCTCCCACCAGGGCTCCGCCCATAAGAGAGAGCCTGGGAATCAGGGGAAGAACATCGGGGTGCCGCTCCAGAAGCAGGGCGATATTGGTCAGAGGGCCCAAAGCGATCAGTTCCAGACGGCCTTCTGCGGCCTTCAGCTCCTCGTAGAGAAGTTCCACCGCATGCCTGACGCTCAGCTTGCCGCCAGGTGGAAGCTCCACATTGCCCAGACCGTTCTCGCCATGCACATGGGAAGCCTCATGGGCGGGGCCTGTCAGAGGCTTTTCGGCTCCCGAGGCCACCTCAATATCCTTCCGCCCCGCCAGCTCGCAGAGAGCCAGAGCGTTCCGGGCGGTATGGGCGGCCGAGACATTCCCGGCCACCGTCGTCACGGCCTTCACTTCCAGCTCATCGGAAGTAAAGGCCAGCATCAGGGCCAGGGCGTCATCGATCCCGGGATCGCAGTCTATAATAACCTGTTTTTTCACAGTGCATCCTCCTTGTCATGGCGTGTTCAGTATACTCTGTAACGGGCACTCTGCTCCATCGGGAGGAAGCTAAAAAAAATCAAGTCCCCCGGGCGGAGTCTAGTCCTTGTCCTTTTTCTCGACTCGGCGGAAACCGTCGGCCCAGTGGACGAAGGCCGGGCCCAGTCGGGTCTGAATCCAGAGTCTGCCCCGGCCCCGGAAACGGCAGACGAGTCCTTCTCCCGAAAAGAAGAGGCTTTTCATCCCCGCCACGGAGTGAACATCATAGTCCAGCCCCTCGCTGAAAGCGACGATATGACCCGTATCCACCACATACTCGTCCTCCACATCGATCTCTATGATGCCGCCGAAGCTGTTAAACCAGAGGTCCCCCGTACCCGAGCATCGTATCATAAAGAGCTTCTCACCCGAAAAGAATCCCTTGAAGCCCTGAAAGTCCACGGATATATCCAGATCCGGGGAGGAGGCCAGAAAGGCGGAGTTCTGCAGATAGACCGTCTCGTTTTCCAGGTAGAGATGGACGATCTCACCGGGGACACCGGGAGAGATTCCCATCTCCGCATCCGAATCGGGAGCGCTGAACTCGCTGATAAACAGGCTCTCTCCCGAGACCATCCGCTTGAGGCCGCCCTTCATGCGGACCTTCATATTCAAAGACGGATCCATCCAGGCCATGGCGGAGCCCTCCACCTTCAGCATCTTTCCCCGGGGAATCGTTACATTGAGCATACCGTAGTCCGGCTGAGCCACAAGGCTGTAGGGGTAATCACATTTTTCCGTATTCATGGATCAATTCTCCTTTTTGGGTGTGAGAAAGGGGCTCAGAGCATAACCGAAGGCTCTGTCCGCATGGGTCTGGCACCAGAGCCGGCCCCTTCCTTCGAATCGGCAGACCAGCCCTTCCCCCCCCATAAAGGAGGAGACCCAGCTTCCTCCGGCCTTGCTTATCTTAAAGTCCAGAGAATCCTCAAAGGCGGCTATATTCCCCGTATCCACAATATACTCACCGTCCACATCCACGGGATAGATCATACCGAAGGCGTTGATGATCAGCTTGCCCCGGCCCGAAAGATTCAGCCAGATCATATGTTCCCCGGAGAAGGCGTTCTTGAATCCCTCCCAGCGGATCTGCATATCCACCCCTTCGCCATGAGCCAGGAACGAGGAGTTCTGAACCCTGAGGCTGCGGCTGCCGTCCAGCTCGATCACCGCCATATCTCCGGGAAGAGAGGGGGCCAGATAGACCTCCCCGCCCCCGGAACCGGCGCTGTAGTGGTTCATAAAGATCCCTTCCCCCCCGAGACGCCGGGCCAGGCCTTTAAGAAGACCGCCTCCCTCTTTCCGGCTTATTTTTGTATCAAGATTCAGCCCGGCGGACATGGCGATCATGGAACCGCCCTCTGCGGTGAGCTGCTCACCCGCGTCCAGAACGACCTTTGCCGCCGTGTTTGACGGGGCTTTTACAATTTCTACTTTCATACGATACCCTCCTGTCTAACGGAACCGGGGATTGAGCCAGGAGGCCAGTCCCTTGATGCTTCTTGTCTGAATATAGACCGTTCCCTGTCCCAGGACCTTCGTCACAAAGCCCTCACCGCCCATCATGCTGCTGAACAGTCCTCCGGCTGTTCCGACTTTCAGTTTCAGGGAGGGATCATAGGCGATCAGATGACCGTCATCCACCTTGAGCTCTCCGTCAACCTTCCTTTCAACGATTCCACCGTAGCCTCCGAACCAGAGAGTCCCCTCCCCCGAGACCTTCAGTTTCACCAGCCCCTCCCGGGAAAACCAGGAGGCGAATCCCGCCCAGGCCGTCCTGAAACGGACATTCCCGCTTGAGGCCAGCCAGGCCCCCTTCTGAAGACAGATGTCCCGGTCTCCGGTCATCCTGAGCTCACGGATCTCACCGGGAAGGGAGCGGGCAATGGTCACCCGCCGGACAGAATTGGACTTATTGCGGAATGTACTGACAAAAAATGACTCTCCGCCGAAAAGGCGCTTGACCAGAGCCGCGAAAAATCCACCGTTTGTACCGGCCTTTAGTTCCAGATCGGCCGACATGGACTGCATGGCGCCGCTTTCCACAGTGACCGATTCCCCCGGACTCAAATCGATATGCACATGGCTGAACGAGGGATTTCCCTCAAGGGTTGTTTTCATGAGCCTGCTCCTTCTTTCTCTATTGAACAATAAAAATATAATGCATACACAGAGGAATTAACCATGAAATCTCATTTACATATGGAAAAGATTTAAAATGAACGCTATATATAAACTTCATCCAGATAACTTACACAAGGAACTCTCATGAACGAACTTCGTCTGATCTTCTACCTTATCATCCTGATCGTATCCATAGTCAATATCATCTCCTTCTACTCCGGTAAGCGCCGTCAGAAGAAGCTTTCCGGAAGCCTGACCGAAGGGCTCGTACCGATCAGAAAGATCTCCACCCGGGAGGCATCGGCCCTGAACCGGCTCAACAAGCGCAGTCTGGCCGCGGGTATGCCCGTCTACCGGATTGAAGGCCCCTACGAAAGCAACACCCTGACGGTCAATCATTCACAAACAGAGAAGATCATCACCATCGGCGGAATTATCGTGGAATTTCCCGATCAGCTGGAGGCCTATCTCAACGAGCATAACCATGTGGAAATTGTCGATGCTGACCATAAGAAGGGCGCGGTTATTCTCAACCTGAACAACAAGTTCTCCGCCGTGGATGAAGCGGATGTCCGCAAGGCCATGGAAGAGGGAAAAACCTATCAGAAACGGCAGCCCCCCCCGGCGGTCGAGTCCCGGGCAGGAGAGGCCCGGACGGCGCATACAGACGATCAATATGCCTTTGAGTTCCATCAGGGCAGAGAACTGAGCAAGGAGGAACGGAACTGGCTGGCCTCCGACTACAGGGCGGGAGCCTCCATCTTTACGGCGCTTCTCCTGTTTCTGGCCATCGTCATTCCCGTCCTTCCGGTCAAGGCTGTTTTAGGAGCCGCCGGCCTGACTCTCTTTCTGGTCTTTCTTCTACCCCGGGAAAACCGGAGAACCCCGGCCCGCTACAAGAATAAAAGCCTTGTCCTGTCGGGGAATCTGAAAAAAGGAACGGAGGGCTGGCTTATGGACCGCTTCTCCCTGGATTTCCCGGAAAAGTGGGAAAAACATCTGTCCGAGGGAGAAAAATGTTCTCTTGAGGGCTATCCCGTCGATCCTCTGGGGACAAAGCTGAAGGTCCTCAGCCTGAACAGTCTCTATTCCATACAGAGAGAGCAGAAACGGGATCCCCTCCGCAGAAAAGACCGCTGGCTTCTCTTCTCCATCCTGGGAGGACTCGCCCTGGTCCTCACTCTTCTTCCCCTGGGAAAGATCCCCTTCAAGGGAGCTCAGATCCTGAGCTATTATGCGACAAGGGACTGCCCGACGGATTTCAAGGGCTACGATGAGATAAGATCATATCCCTTCCGCAAGGGCCAGAAGGTCAACTTTTCAGGATACCATGCCCTCCCGGCCCTGCGGGGAGAGGATTACGGATACTACATGATTCCCGAAGGCAGCTTCAAAGCCCCTGAGTTTTCTGCCGTAAAAGAGGCTCTGACCATGGTCGAGGAGTTACAGCAGACCGATGAGATGCTTCAGTTGACGGCCCTGGAACTCAGGAACGAGAGAAACCCTTCCGACTTTCTCTACGAATACTACCCCGAGGAGGAACCGGCGAAGATGGCGGATTTCGCCTCCTACTATGAAGGCAACAGGGATTTCCATATTCTCAGTGAGATCTTTGAAGCCCTCAGGCTCCTGCCTCAGGACAGTAGCGTTGGGCTGGAAGACAGAATCAGCTTCCCCGAAGGCGGGTATCTGAAGGAGCACTTCGGGATGTACTCAGAGGAGTTCTGGACCCTGGAAACCATGCTTGACGATATAGGCCAGGTCAGAGGCAGCCTGCTCTGGGATGAGGGTCTCAGAATCAACGATCTTCTTCTAAAGGAGTACCGGAAGTATCTGGACTCTCTGGGGGCCGTATGGATTGATATCTACGCCACACCAGAATACTTCTCCTTTGTCAACGATAATGAACTGGTACGATTCGAACGCAGCAATACATGGAGAGGCAATCAGCGTCTGCCCATGGAGTTCAACGATCCCATCAAGGCTTTTACGGTTATTTCCGAGCTTGAGAAGACCATAGAGAGAGCCTCAGAAGCTTCCTGGAAAGCCGATGGAATTATAACTAATATTGAAATGGATGGTCCGGCGGTCTCGGCTCTAACTCTGGATGAGTATCTGGACTACGACGATATCCCCCTCTACCTGGGAGATGAACTTATTTTCCTTGTTCTTCTTGTTCTCACGGGCTATGCTTTGGCATCCCTGCTGAAGATCATCAATCTTTCTAAACGAAAGGAGTAACTATGGAAGTTCTGGCCGTTCTTCTGGTTCTGGGAATCTTTTTCTTCCCCTTTGCGGGAGTTATTATCCTCTGGCGGAAGGTCCGGTCACTGGAAGATCGAAACGCGGAACTCCGCTTCCGTGTGGAAGCTCTGGAGAAGCCGTCTGAGACAGGACAGAACGCCCAGCCCGAAAAGACGACTGCAGACAAAGATCGGGAACCCGCTTTAGAATCCGTACCGGAGAGCGGAGCGGCTCCTCCGCCGGTCTCTCCCCTTCCCGTTTTTGCTCCGGAAAAGAAAAGATCGTCCCTCTTCCGGAAGATTCGCAAGAGCGCCTTCTGGCAGAGAGCCGAGCATCAGTTCCTGGAAAACTGGAGCGGCATAGTCGGTTCGGTGATCATGGTTCTGGGGGCCGGCTTCCTGAGCATCTACGCGGCCCTGAAGTTCAACGAGTTTGTCCGCTTCCTTCTGCTTCTGCTGCTGGCGGCCCTCCCCGGAGCCCTCTATTCCCTGCTCCGAAACAGGGAGAAGTGGCGGCTTCAGGCCCTCTGGATGCGCAGCATCAGCGGAGCGGTCTTTCTCTTTGCCTGCCTGGGATCGGGCGGCGTTCCCGGACTTCAATGGGTACACAACCCCGTCTGGTCTCTGGGACTGCTGATCATAGGGATCGGGACGAATCTGGGACTCTCCTCCCTGGGTAGACGCCAGGAATTCGCTTCCTTCCACAGCCTCTTAAGCCTGCTGGCCCTGGCGGTCATGCCGCCCGGAGGCTCTACTCTGATCATTGCGGTCGTGATCACCCTCTATGCCCTGATCCACTGCTACCGACAGCGCTGGGACATCCACCTTCTTCTGGTACTGACCGGATTCTTCATCTATCATATCTACTGGATCTTCACCCTGGACAGCTATCCCGCCGATGATCTGCGTCTGCTGGGGGCATTCGCCCTGAGCCTTATCTTTCTGACATCCACCTTCATCCACTACCGCAAGGCCTATGCCGGACCGGGATTCAGTCTCCTTCCCTTTCTGGGACACATGATGAACTGGCTCTATTTCGCCGTGGGGATGTACCTTTATGTGGGAGACAGGCCGGAGCGGAGTCTCGTCATCCTGGCGGGCAGCCTGCTTGCCTTTCTTCTGACGGGACAGGCGGAGAGGAAGAAGGTCCTCTGGCTGCGCAGCACGGGTCTGGTCATGGGAGAGCTGCTTCTCTGCACCGCCCTGGTCAGCCTGAAGGGATGGGATGTTTCCGAGATTATAATCGCCGGCATAGGCTATGCCCAGGCCCTTCTCTTTCTGCAGATGATGATCCGGGTGGGACGGAAGGGGCTCTACCGCTTCGCCCTCTGCGTACATGCCGCCGCAGCGGGAGCTCTCCTTTACTTCTTCCTCGAAGAGCAGGGAGTCAACAGTCTGATCTACGCTACCCTTCTGACGGCCGCCCTGGCCGCCCATCATCTGGGACTGACATCCCGAAAGGACGGGAATTGGCTGAAGTCGGACTTTCCCTTCAGACTGAAAAAAGAGTTCTCCCTGACGGGTCTTCTTGCCGGTGCTGCCGCCTGCGCCCTTCTTATCCTGATATCAGAAGAAGCCTCGCAGGCTGAATATCTGCTGGGAGCGCTCCTTCCCCTGCCCCTTCTGCTTCTCCGCCGAAAGTCTGACTCCCGCGGATTCAGAACGGGGCTGGTCCTGCTTCTTTTCTTCTCTTTAATCTGGAGCAGCGATCATATCCTGAATACCCGAACGGGCTTCCCGGAACTCGCCCTTCTCTTCACCGGCCTCATTCTAACGGCGGGGGCGACCTTTTTCTGGGAAGAAAAGACTCCCGGGAGTCTTATGATCTCAGGACTAGTCCTTGGCGCCGCAACCCTGATGCTTCTCAGCTTTAAATTTCTGGATCCCCTGTCGCCCTTTCTGCCCGGACTGGCCTGGCTTGCCTTCTACGTCCTTTTGATGAGACTCCCCGGGATTCCAGGGCGATTGACACCGGCGGGCATACTTTTTATCGCAGCTTTTCTGATCCGGCAGTTTGCCGTCCTGATGGATCTTGATAACGCCTGGGGCCCCCTCTACCACCGCCATCTTTCAGAGCTGACCTTTCTGGCCGCCCTCTATCTGGGGCGCCGGAGAGAGCTCTCAGAGCAGATAACATCGCGCCTTATGAAACAGTTCCGCAGCTTCAGCCTGGATGCGGGCATGCTGCTCTTCCTGCTGTTCAGTGCTATGGAGCTCCCCTTCGAACGGCTTCCCGCCGCCACAGCTCTGGGCTGTCTGGGCATCCTTCTGTACCGGCACTTTATCCGCAGGGAGCCCCGGATGCTCGGTTATGCCCTTCTCTTCTACGGCCTGTCCCTGTTTACCCTCGTTCTGGATCTGGTCGATCCATGGGGAGACTCATGGATTCCGGGCCTGATCACCCTGATAACCCTGTCTGCAGGAGTATTTCTGATGCTGCGCTTCGAGAATCTGAAGGAGATAGGCAGCCGAAAGATAATGGCCCGGCTGGAAAAGATCAAGGCCCCACTTCTACTCTATTCCCTGGCCCTTACGGCGGCTCTCTATCTCTACAGACATGCCCCGTCCGAAGCCCTTACCATGCTCTGGGCCCTGGAGTGCTTTCTGATCTTTTCGGCCGGGATTTTCCTGACGGGCAGGCACTTCCGCTATGTGGCACAGGGAGGGCTCGTACTCTGTGTGATCCGCCTGATCCTGGTCGATCTGGACGGCAGCGGCCCCCTGCTGCGGGGTGCGGTCTTCCTGGGCGTGGGCCTTCTGATGCTGGGAACCAACAGCCTCTACAACCGTTTCCGGGAACGATTCTCTCCAGAAATCCCGGAAGATCCGAACAAAAAGGAGAATCTTTGAAGCGGCATCTCACGTTCTCCCGTTTATAGGAGAGACTGTAAAGAAGATGAAGAAAGTCGGAATCCCTGAAGGACAAGCGGACGAACGATTTCGCTACGGCGACGCCAGGGCCCGGACCGGGGGCGAGCGCTGGGAACTGATCGACCAGGGCTGTATCAGAGCCCCGGGATGAACGACATCCGTATCGTCCATCTCGATGAGAAGGGTAAGTTCGACGACAGCACCCTGATTCAGAAGGGCAGTGCGCCGAGTCTGAGGTTCTGAAAGGATTGACCCTCCCCTGGGAGGATGTTTTCGAGAAAGGAGCCTAACCGGGCACCTTCTCCACGGGAATCTCAATCTCCGTCACATACTCCCCGGCATCTCTGGTGATAAAGGAGTCGGACATCACCCGCTCAACGGCATCGCCCGCAATTTCGTATCTCCTCTTTCCAATATAGTCCAGAAGAGCCGGATAGGACTCAGCCGACCGGCTGTGGTCTTCCGCATTGATATAGACGGTCACATAAGTTCCCGCGGCCAGAAACTCTGAAAGAGCCGTTCTCGTCTTCCCGGTGCTGACGATAAACAGGCCGTTAAAGCGCTCGAACCGTCCCTGCCTCAGATTCTCCCGGCCGACCGTCAATCCAACACGTCCGATAATCTGGGAAGAGCGGAATCCCGCAAGCCGCTCCAGCTCCCGCAGATTCATCTCCAGCTCGTCATTATCGGAAAACTCACGGTGCAGCATCAGCACGGGACGCGCCTCTTTCTCTACCAGCCGGATACGGCCGAACTCCTCAGGCCCGGGAAGGGCGCTCAGTTCAGCGATTCGTTCCTCCAGACTGCGGTTTATCTCCCGCAGCCGTCTCATTTCCCTGCGGTAAAACTCTCTCTGCTCCCGCAGCTGATCCACAAAACCCGGCAGATCCCGCTTTTCCAGATGCTCCTTGATCCGGGCGATGGACAGACCGTGGTCCCGCAGGAATTTGATGGAGTTGAGGATTTCAAACTGCTCCGCCCTGTAGTAGCGGTAGCCCGTGACCGGATCCACCTCCGCCGGTTTAAACAGATCGATCTCGTCGTAATACCTGAGGGTTTTCACCGGCATATCGTGAAGACGGGCCGTCTCTCCCACCGTAAACATAGGCTCCTCCCTTCAGAACGGCCTCCGGCATCGAAACGATGCCGCCCATTGGACATGGAACGCTTGACCTTCCAGTTACTGGAACCTTTACAGTATGAAGCATGATCGGAACAATAGCAAATACGGGAACCATCATTCTGGGCAGCAGCCTGGGGGCCCTGTTGAAAAAAGGCGTGCCTGAGCGCTTCAAAAAGCCCCTGATACAGGCCATGGGACTGGCCGCCCTCGCTCTGGGGATGCATATGATCGTCTCCAATATGATGAAGAACGATGAGCCTTTACTGTTTATCGTCAGCCTGGCCCTGGGCTGCCTCACCGGAACGGCTCTGCGTCTGAGCGAAAGAGTGGAGGCCCTGGGGGGCAGAAAATCCCGAAATGATGACCATCATCTGATGGAGGGCCTCACCACGGCGGTTCTCCTTTTCTGCATCGGCACCCTCTCCATCCTGGGGCCCGTGGAAAGCGCCCTGAACGGAAACCATACCCTGCTCTTTACCAATGCCCTGCTGGACGGGATCACATCCTTTATCCTGGCCTCCAGTTTCGGCTTCGGCATCATTCTGGCTGCTCCGATCCTTTTTCTCTGGCAGGGCGGCATCTACCTGATCGCCATGCTATCGGGAGGGATCATACCGCCTCAGCTCCTGATACAGCTCTCCCTTCTGGGAGGTATCCTGATCCTGACGACGGGACTGAATATCCTGGAGGTGCTGAAGCTTAAAACCCTGGACTTCCTCCCCTCCCTGCTGGTGCCGGTGCTCTCCGTCCTCTTGAAATCTGTGATCTAGGTCACAGCAGAGATCCCGATTCAAATACAGAATCAGAACCGGATAGCATATCTTGAAGCTTCGGCTGAAGGGGTGTACAAGTAGAAGAGTCAGAAATAAAAGGAGCTTCTATGAATCTGCTGCTAATCGCCCTGCTCATCCTTATCCTCAGAATAGGCCAGGACTCACTGTTCCTGGCCAAGATAGACGCCTTCAACCGGAGCAACAAAGCCTACTCCATGACCATAAACTTCCTGGAAGCCATGTACGGGATCACGGTGATCAAAATCATCCTGGAACTGATGACCCAGAGCTCCTGGTATGTCCTGATCTACGGAATGGGCTCCACCCTGGGGGGACTGCTGATCGCAAAGGTCAAATCCAAGCTGGACAGAAAGCTGGAGGGGCAGCGGAAGTACTTCGCCCGTATATCACTGGAAAACGACACCGACCGATCCGAACTGATCGAGATTCTCAGGAAAAGGGAGTACGAGTTCACCATGGCCACCAGGGAGTACCTGAACGGACACTCCAAGCTGATTATAGAGGGATCCCTTATCAACAGACAGAGGATGCTGGAGCTTAAGGAGATCCTCCGCGGACGTCCCGGAAAACATGTAACCATCTTCCGGGCGGATGAAGTCTATCTCCTGAAGTAGACCCGGAGCCGCCATTCCGCTCCGGAGTATTACGCCCTCAGAAGGGGCGGTTCCGTTAAAAAGCTCAGTAGACTTCCTGGAGCTCCAGCCTTTCCCCGTCGGGACCGCGGAACATGATGTAACGGCATCCGTTCTCTCCCAGATCGGGAAGGTGGGTGCTCTGTTTCTCTTCAAACTCCAGTCCTTCGGCCTGCAGCCTGGCAATCACGCTGTCCACATCCCTGCTGGCGATGGCCAGATGATGGGGAGAAGCCGCGGTAGCCTCCTTGTAGCTGTTGCCGTCCTGGATAAGCTCGATAACAAGATTCTCCAGGGAAACGAAAGAGATCAGAGTATCAGGTCCGGTCTCGTTCTTTACGGAACCGTCGTAATCATGCTTAAAACCGAGAACGTCCATATAGAATTTCCGGGAGGCTTCCAGATCCTTCACAAAATAGCCCACATGGGCCAGACCGCTGCTGTTCAGTTTGTTGTTCATATCAGTTTCCTTGCTTGTTTTAGCTCATTATACCCATAGCCAGCATCTTGGTCCAATGTGTTTTAAAACGGCTCCGTAAAAGCCGGAAACATTGGCCACTGCTCCTATTTTATTCCCGCCTTCTGAGCCTCCAGATAATCGGTACCCCAGCTATTTATCGTTTTGATAACGGTGACAAACTTCCTGCCCTCCTCGGTCAGAGAGTACTCCACCCGGGGGGGCACCTCGTCATAGGACTTGCGAATCACCAGATTATCCGACTCCAGATCCTTGAGCTGATTACTCAGGTAGGCCTGGGTAATGTTGAAAATAGACGCCTTCAGCTCGGAAAAGCGCATCGCCTTCTCCCTCAACAGCCAGATAATCACTATCTTCCACTTCCCTCTGAAAACCCTCTGGGTCAGACAGATAGGGCACAGGCTTGCCTTTATTTCGCCATCTATTTTACAGACGGCACACTCGGCCGCGTACTTTTCAATTGACATAAGCACCCCATAGTATTATTATCATACCTAGTAATATTACATAACTTTGGATTATTTTAATACTTTGTATGTTCTTTTATGATTCTACACCAATTCATTCAGGAAAGGAATATAAGATGAAAGCACTCGTACTATACTACAGCAAAACAGGACATACCCTGGAAGCGGTTACCCCCATGACTGAAGGACTGAAGTCCTCCGGAGCGGAAGTAACTGTCGTATCGACAGTCGACTTCAAGAATCCCATGATAGACGACTGCGACGCCTTTATCGTCGGAAGCCCCTGCTGGGCCGGTGTCGTTGCTAAAGACGGAGCGGCCAAGCCAATTGTCAAGGTTCTTCAGGAACTCCCAGAAGGCTGTCTCAAGAATAAGAAGTGCGGAGGTATTGCCGTTCATTCCTTTGCAGGGGGCAGGAACACACTGAACCACATAAAGACGCTTCTTGAGAGCAAAAGCTGTGAAGATTACAAGGAAGGTCCCATAGGCAAGGCAGGAAGTCCCGGAAGCGTAACAAAGGGGAAACCCCTTTCTCCTGCGGACAAAGAACTCTTCAAAACATTCGGTGCAGATTTTACCTGTTAGTCTTCCCACCGGGCTGACAGGCACCACCTCCCATCTGATACATACACAGTTCGTATCAGCATATTTTCTTGAAATCGAAACATACAAAAACTAGAATATACATAAATAAAATTTTCAAGGAGCGTTGCCATGTCGGGCCTTATGAAGACGAGAAACAGCCTTTTCATATCATTCTTTCTCTTTCTTTCCGCATTGACAGTTGTGTATGCCGCCCCCTTCTCCCTGGATATTGATCTTGAGTACGGATTTACCAGCATCCTGGGCCACGAAATCCAGTCGGGAACAGGTTCCGACAAGGGTGATGTCTTCGATTACAGATCCTCGGGAAACCAGAACATCCTCTTTCCCTTTTCAAGATACCAGGTGGACCTGGAGATACGGGAAAAGCATCACGCCGTCTTACTCTACCAGCCCCTCCTGCTGGAGACAGAATCGACCATAGACGAAGAGTTCCGATATGACGGCATAGACTTCGAGCCTTCCGACGGAAGCCTGGACCTGGTGTACTCCTTCGACTTCTGGAGATTCTCCTACCTTTACGATGTGATAGAGGCGCCGGGTTTCTTTATAAGCCCGGGACTGTCCCTTCAGATCAGGAACGCCTCCATCAGCTTCAAAAGCGCAGGCGGTGCCAAAACGTCGGTGAACAGCGGCACAGGCCCCGTACCGGTACTGAAACTGAGAACAGGATACCAGTGGGACAGCGGAATATTCGTCCTCTTCGACGGGGACGCCTTTTATGCCAGCAACAGATTCCTGAACGGTGCGGACTACTCCTTTACCGGCTATATATACGATCTGGCCTTTAAGGGCGGCTACGACATCAACAATTATCTCTCCGCCTATGTGGGGATGAGATTCCTCGGCGGCGGGGCCGAGGGTACGGACGACAAGGATGACTACACCTACAACGATCTTCACACATTCAGTGCAAACCTGGGCGCGACCCTCCATCTGTAGCAAGCAGCCGTCCTGAAAAAGAGGCCGCCGCCCCTCTCGGAGAAGGAGGAATCGGCCTTTTGATTCTGAAGTCCAAAGCCTTCAGACGGAGAGACCCGATCGTTCCTATATGGTGATCAGCTTCTCATCCGCCTTGATCAGCTCGGTCAGGGGAATCCCCATGGGCTCCACATTCAGCCCCAGATCCCCGAGTACCGTATCGACCCCCAGCTCCCGGGCACAGGAGATACAGACGTCGACCTGAACGCCTTTGGATTTTATATCCAGAAGTTTCTCCTGTATGCCCCTGTCTTCAGCGACCAGCCTGGCCGTAGCTCCCCAGACGATGATCCTTACGGACTCCCACCATCCGCGGAGCAGGGCATTTTCCGCATACATAAAGACCATCAGCCTGGCAGTTACCGGATCCGCATTGGTCCATAAGATATTCAAACGACGATTCATCGTATACTCCCCCTGTTTTTACGGGATAAATCCGTGGTTCTGCCGTCCGGGTCTTATTTCCGGGGAGAAAAGTTACTCTTCGGTGCGCCGCAGACGGGGCAGACCCAGCTCTCGGGAATTTTGTCGAACTCCGTTTTGGCTTTGACGCCGTTACTGGGATCTCCCATCGCGGGATCGTAGATATAGCCGCAAACATCGCATATATAGGACATCTTTTACTCCTGTTGTTTGTATTTCATCCAGAATCATGACATAACAACTATAACATACAATCAGCCCATAATAAAAACTTGCGGATTGATTTCCGGTACCGGGAGGGGAAAATCTCAGGGATCCCCTCCCCGGGCATTGATCTGATCAGCTCAATGCGTTCTCCGTTTTATACTGAAGAATCAATGAAGATCGACACGTTGTTTGATAAAGGCAGGAACCTTAGGACTGGGTGACAACCCTTACATTGAAATCGAAGCAGGTCCCGTTATATCGGTCTTCCATTTCGTAGCTACCATCACTGTCGGCATCGTCTATAGATCCGGTGATATCCCACTCAAAAAAGACCTGCACAGTCGTAATCTCTTCTGTAAGATCTATCCCGTCAAAGGGAATAAAGAGCGCTCCGTCCATATCGATGTCATTATCCTCGGAAGAGATAAACTCGGCCAGGAATTCACTTTTTCCGGAAGCGACCAGCTCTTCTTTGGAATCATAGAACTCAGTTCTGGAGACATAGTAGGATCCATCCAGAAGATCGCTGCTTATCAGGAAGATGGAGTTTCCGTTTATTCCCCCTGTTTCGCCTGTTACAGTATTCACATAATTAACTGATGATCCGTTGTGGGAAAAATCAAAAGATCCGCTGCCGATATCGATTCGGACGATGTCATAAACGGTATTCGCAAAATCCGCGTCCGTGTTATCGACTTCGTGAACCGTCCCCTCTTCGAATTTAAAGGTTTCATCCGCATCAGGCAGATCGATGCTTACAGAGACGTTATCGCCTGTACCTGAGGTATAGAGATCGGACACAAGATCCGTATAGCCCCCGGCCAGATCGGTGGACCAGAACTCGATGTCCGAAGACCGGAACCACATAACCAGGTCATCGCCCCCGGCAACTGCGACTCGTGAGATTCCGGATTCTGCTGCCGTTTCCACATTGGACCGCAGTTCCACAGCAATATTCCTTGTCGCTCCGTCAGAAGCGGATGAGCCGGAGTCGCATCCCGTGATAAAAACAATAAATACGATCAGACTGAAAATAAAAGCGTTCTTCACCATAAACCTACCTCATAGAGTGTCTAAGGAAAATATAGAGAATCGGGGCTTCTGAAAATATGGGAATTATTCCCATTGAGCTGAAAAATGCTCTGTTCATCGAAAAAAATCTTCCCGAGGGGGGGACGGAATACGCCGCAGGGCCGCCCGGCGCAGGTGACGAAACCGGAGAGAGCGGGCCGGGAAGCTGCCCGTCATTGCGGAGCAATGCGGAAGGACGCTCAGGCGGAGGAAGGCAGAGGCCCCGCCCCCTTCTATAAAAAAAGATCACTCGAAGAGTCCCATCACCTCGTCTTCGCTCATGGAGCCGAACATGGCCGAGTCTTCGCCCATGATGCCGTCCATCAGCGCGGTCTTCTCCTCCTGCATCTTGAGGATCTTCTCTTCGATGGTGCCCCGGGCGATCATCTTGTAGGAGAGGACCTTGCGGGTCTGGCCCATGCGGTGGGCCCGGTCGATGGCCTGGCGCTCGGCGGCGGGGTTCCACCAGGGATCGAAGAGAACCACGTAGTCGGCGGCGGTAAGGTTGATCCCCACCCCTCCGGCTTTCAGGCTCAAAAGGAAGATGCGTACGTCCTCGTCCTCCTGGAACCGCCTTATCTGTTCGGCCCGGTCGGCTGTGGCTCCGGTGATAAAGGAGTAGTCCCAGTGCTGGTCCCGGCAGAACTCGGCCATGGCGTTCAGGGAGCCCAGGAACTGGGAGAAGATCAGGATCTTGTGATCCTCCTGCAGTACTTCGTCCAGCTTGTCCTTCAGGGCGTCCATCTTGCAGGACCCCACATGCTGGGCATCCTCGTCTCCTGTCATGGGAGGATAGATGGCCAGCTGACGGAGCTTGAGAAGGAACTGGAAGATCTCCACCGAAGATCCGGCCAGTCCCTTGTCGTCGATAAGCCCTTTGACTCTGGCCCGGTAGAAGTTCCGGTAGCGGTCGTAAAGCTCCTGCTGATGGGGCAGCATATCGCTGTAGTGGACGATGATCTCCTTGGGAGGCAGGTCCTTCAGCACGTCCTCCTTGCGCCTTCTCAAGAGGAAGGGAGAGACGATGTCCCTGAGGGTTTCCAGGCTTTCTTTGTCCTTCTTCCGTTCGATGGGCTGGGCGAAGCGGGTAAAGAAGTCCTTGCGGCTGCCCAGAAGTCCCGGATTGAGAAAGCTGAACTGACTCCAGAGCTCCATGGTGTTGTTCTCTAACGGAGTCCCGGTCAGGGAGAGGCGGTGGCGGCTCTTGAGGGCTCTGACAGCCTTGAAGATCTGGGAGCCGGCGTTCTTGATGTAGTGGGCCTCATCCAGGATGATGTAGTCGAAATCGAAGTCGAAAAAGAGGTCCGCGTCGTTTCTCAGGGTGTGATAACTGACGATGACCAGGTCGTAGTCCGAGAAGGCGGCGGCCTCTGAGATTCTGTCGGCTCCGGCGTGACGAATGCCGGTCAGGGCGGGGGTGAACCTGGCCATCTCCGCCTCCCAGTTGGCCAGGGTGACCACGGGAGCCACCAGCAGGCTCGTCCCCAGTTCCCCCTTCTCCTTCAAAGAGAGCAGGAGGCTCAGGGTCTGCAGGGTCTTTCCCAGCCCCATATCGTCGGCCAGGCAGCCGTGACAGCCGGTCTGATGGAGGCGGTGAAGCCAGTTGTAGCCGGCGTTCTGATAGGGTCTGAGGGTAGCCTGCAGCCCGGAGGGGGGAGCGGCCTCTTCGTGATGGGCCGCCTCACGGATAAGCCGGGCCTGTTCCAGCATCTCGTCAGCGGGGCTGTCCTCCCGTTCTTCGATCTCTTCATAGATCTGATCGATCACCGAAAAGTTACGGGGTGAAGTTTCCAGACGGCCGGTATCGTCCATACCCTGACGGCGAAGATAGTCCAGCTTCCGCAGATCACTATCGGAGAGGCGGACATAGCTGTCCCCGGTGCTGATCAGCCCCAGGGTCTGATAGTGTTCGTCAAAGATCAGGGAGCGCAGCTCCTCGGTATCCGGATCCTCCACCATGGCGTCCACTTCGAGCCAGTCGGTACTGTTCCCCACACTGAACTTGAGGGAGGCCGAACCGCCCAGCTTTCTGTCCTCCAGCTGCAGTTCCACTCCCCGTTCTGTGAGCATGGTGCTGTAGTAGCCCAGGAACTCTTCCAGAGAAAGATCCAGCCGGAGGTCTCCTTCGGTGTTGCCGCTCACAAGACCGGCGTAGTAGCCCTTTTCAAAGCTCAGGTGCTCAGTGATCCGGGACACCACATCCTTGACCAGCTCGGCTTCACTCTCCCTGTTCCGTTTGATCACCGTCAGTACGGCGACGCCTTCGCCCTCCTCGGGGGGAAGCCAGAAGATCTGGGACTGGTAGGGGACGTCCCGGCTGCCGTAGCGAAAGAAGAAAAAGGTCTCCGTCTTGTCCTGACGGCTGCGAAGCTTCAATACGGGCCGGGGAGTGGTCCTGGTCACCTTAACGGGAGGATAGTTTTCGTCCAGGGTCAGAGCATGGTTGCTCATCTTGCCTGTCAGCCTGAGTATGCCTCTGATGTCGGCGCTTAAAAAGCCCTGGCTTTTGGAAAGGAGAAGGTTCACAAAAAAGGAGGTGTTGGCATCCTCGGGCAGGTAGGCCAGTACGCCCTCCTCTTCATCCAGACAGAAGACCCTTTTGCTGCGCAGCACGATGGCTTCCCTGCGGCTCTGACGATGGAGGAGATTCCCGTCCTTATCCAGAAAGCGGTACTCCGGGCAGTAGAGGGGACGGTCGTCATGAAGGATCTCCTGGAAATGGAAGGCCGCCTCCAGACGGCTTGCCGGGCAGATCCGTACCGGAACGCGGGAGCTTGTAAACAGCTCGCTCTGCGCCTCCACCAGATCCAGACACGCCTCCAGGGGCAGCGTCTCCCCTTCTGTTTCGCAGAGCCGGGCGAGAAGGGCCTGCTGCTCGGGGCTCAGGGCTGAGACGGGCCGGGAGGCCTTGTAACGCAGGATGCCCCCTGAGCGCAACCCCTCCCTCAGACGCAGCAGGGCCGGACGGACCCGTATGCCCCTTTCCGCATCGACGGAGAGAGAGAAGACCAGATCGTAGCGGGGAGGCTCCTGTGAAATATGAAACTCATCCTCACTGAGGCCGCTGAACAGGGGGATCTCATCGACGGCGGCCTTTGCCTTTGATGCCCGCCCAGCCGCCGGAGAGAGATCAGATACCGTAGCGTCGGCGGCAGCGGTTGAGCCGACGACGCTTATGCCTTCTGAGGCTGCGGCTTCGGAGGCCGATGCGATGCCGCCACCCTCTGCGGGAGCAGAAGGGCCGGAGCCTTCGTGTGAAGCTGTATCCGGAACCGGGAGAGTCTCTGAGGAAGAGTGCAAACGGGGCGTAAGCGGAGAAGCCTGCTCCGGAACCGTTTCGGAAACGGAAAAAGCCGCAGGAGAGGCCTCCGAAGCGCTTTTTTCAGGAGCGCTCTTTCCCGAATCCCTCTCTTCTGAACCGGCGGACACGGGAGCAGAAGATCCCTGAGCATTCGGACGCGAAGAGGCGACAGCGGCCTCAGGTTCGGAGAAGGCGAACAGATCTCCCTGAAAAAGATCCTCCTCGGGCGGCCGTGAGACGGCGGGCCTGGATTCCAGACGGGGAAGGGATGAAAACCAGTGATTCCCGGAAAGGCCGGCGCCGGCGGCCTTAAGCATGAGAGAGGCCAGATGAACACAGGGCGTTTTAGCCCCGCATTCACAGTTCCAGAAACGCCTGTCCTCCCGGCTGATCAGCTCAACCTCGAAGGGCATGGGCTCGTCTCCCAGAACATAAACCCGCAGGCGACGCTCCTCCGTCTGCAGCCGGTAGACCCGGTTCTCACCCAGGAGTCCCCGGGCTTCAGCCAGGGCGGAAGGAGAAAATTCATTGCTGAAATCGGGAGACAATAAATTCAAAAAAGTCCTCGATACATCCTCATAAGTTCATCTTAATGCCAAAGTCAAAACGCTTTATACGCCCTCAAGGGCGCGGACCCAGCGACCGCTTCTGAAGCGGAAAACGCCGATAACTGTGATGGCCAGATTTGACAAGGCCATGGCATACCATATACCCCGGGCACCCAGCCCCATGGGATAAGCCAGGAACCAGGCGGGCAGAAGGCGGAAAACCCAGAGCCGCCCCAGATGCATCACCATAAGGGAGCGGGTGTCTCCGGCGCCCTGAAATGCCCCGGCCAGAATCATAAACACGGCAAATACTATAACAGAAGGAGAGGCGAGACGGAAGAGGACCGCCCCCTGATATATAACCTCGGGATCATCCACGAAAAATCGGGTGAAGTGGGAGCCGAAGAAAAAGCAGAATACCATTCCCGGGGTAATATAGATCAGGGCCAGAAGGGCACCCGTTTTTACGGCCTTCCGGGCCCTTTTCGGTCTGGAAGCCCCCAGGGATTGCCCTACCAGAGTGGTCGTTCCCCGGGCCAATCCCTGGGCGGGCATATAAAAGAGAGAGTGAATGCGGGTAACCACGCCGAATGCGGCGATGACGGAGGTCCCGAAAGAGTTGACCAGGCCGTGCATGACGGTGAAACCCAGGGAGGAGCCCATCTGGGAGAGGGAGGACGGAAGGGCCACCTTCAAAACCAGTCCCATGGCCTTTGGATCGATCTTCATGAACTCGGGGCGCAGACGGATTCCCTGTCTCCCCCGCAAGAGGATGGCAAAGGCCCCCAGGGCGGCCACCATCCGGGAGAGAACGGTGGCCAGGGCGGCCCCGCGGACTCCCAGGGCGGGAAAAGGACCGGAACCGAAGATCAGCAGGGCGTCCAGAGGAATGTTCACCGCCGTGGCCATAAGCTGAATCCTCAATGCCGCCATTGTATTTCCCGTTCCCTCCATGGCACTCTGCAGGATATAGAAACTGTACATAAAGGGAATCCCCAGGCAGACGATCCTCAGATACCCGGATGTAAGAGCATACATCTCATCGGGGGTCTGCACCGCCCGGAGAAAGGGGCCCGTAAGAAACTGGGCCAGAACGGCCAGGAGCAGGGAGATGAGAATCAGAAGAGTTCCCACCTGTCCCAGGTAAAACTCGGCTTTTCTGAGGTTTTTCTGTCCTGAGAAACGGGAAATCAGGGTGGTCCCTGCCGCAGAGATTCCCAAGCCCGCCAGAATAATAAGCATGATCAGATTGAACCCCACCGCCGGAGCCGACAGCTCTCTCGGCCCCAGGCGTCCCAGGAACCAGCTGTCCGTCAGGTTGTAAAGGGTTTCGGTACCGTTGGCCAGCATCACGGGTACGGCGATTCTCAGAAGAGGAAAAAGAGTTGCCGGGGGCTTCGGAACTATTCTGTCATGCTGTCTTTTATCCGGGCGCATAAAGGCCATTGTAGCCGAGCCGGTCCCCTTGGGCCAGAAGGGAGACGGGAAAAAGGGCTTATCCGAATTGACGTGCTCCTTTGTCCGGACTTATACTATACATATGAATAGCTTTTTTATAGAACAATGGATATCTCCCGGGGAGGAGGCGGCCGAAGGGATCCCCTGCTACGGCGACCTGATCAAAGCGGGCTTCCCCTCCCCCGCGGCAGACTACAGGGAAGAGGTCCTGGATTTCAACAGCTATCTGGTACAGAATCCCGCCGCCACCTTCACCGTCCGGGTGGAGGGTGACTCCATGATAGAAGAGGGAATACGAAGCGGCGACCTTCTGATTGTGGACAGGAGCATAGCGCCCCGTCCGGGAATGGTCGTCGTGGCCATACTCTACGGCGAGTTCACCGTCAAAACCCTGACCAGATGCGACGGGAGACTCTGGCTCACACCGGGAAACCCCGCCTATGATCCTGTGAGGATCGAACTGGATATGGATTTCCAGGTCTGGGGCGTGGTGACCCATGTGATCCACCGTTTTCTTGCGGGAAGGACCGTACTTCCATGACAGAACAGGAAGTGAGCCCCCTCCTCCCGGAAGAAGGGGCGGGGAAGATGACCGCCCTGGTGGACTGCAACAGCTTCTACGCCTCCTGTGAAAAGGTCTTCCGTCCCGATCTTGAGAAGCGTCCGGTGGTGGTGCTGTCCAACAACGACGGCTGCGTCGTCGCCATGAGCCGGGAGGCCAGAGAGCTTGACATCCCCCGGGGGGCTCCCCTTTTCAAGGTTCGGGACCGGCTGAAGAAGGCGGGAGCAGAGATCTTCTCCTCCAACTACGCCCTCTACGACGACCTGTCCCGCCGTGTGATGGAGATCCTGGAATCCTTCACTCCGCGGCTGGAGGTCTACTCCATAGATGAAGCCTTTCTGGAACTGGAGGGGGATAGAGAGAGTCTGTTGAAACAGGCCGAAACAATCCGCAGCAGAGTACAGCGCTGGGTAGGGATTCCCGTTTCCGTGGGAATAGCCCCCACCAAAACCCTGGCCAAGATCGCCGGACATCGGGCCAAAAAGAGGAAGGACAATCTCTGTGTTCCCCGGAAAGAGGAATGGCCCCGGCTTCTGGAGCAGACAGAAATCCGCAGTGTCTGGGGCATAGGCCGGCAGTACGCCCGCATGCTTGAAGGAGAGGGCGTGCGCAGTGCGGCGGATCTGCTGCGCAGGGAGGAGAGCTGGGTAAAAAAGAAGATGACCCTGGTGGGCCTCAAGACCCTCTGGGAGCTGGGGGGACGGCCCGCCTTCTCCCTGGAGGAGGCCCCTCCGCCCAAACAGGGGATTATGAGCTCCCGCAGCTTCTCTTTTCCGGTTACCGAAAAGCAGGATATCCTGGAGGCCGGTGCGGACTACGCCTGGAAGGCCGCGGAAAAACTCAGGGCCCAGGGATCGTCCTGCCGGGTCATTCACAGCTCGGTCACCACCAATCCGTTCAGAGAGTCGGACAGACAGTATGCCCGGGGCTCGACAAAAGAGCTCTCCTTCCCCCTGGACTACACCCCCGCCATCGTCGCCGTGGTGCGCCGTCAGCTGGAGGAGCTATACCGGCCCGGCTTCCGCTACAAGAAGATAAGCGTATTCCTGACGGAGATAGAAGCCGCCGGACGGGAGCAGCTGGATCTTTTCCATGAGAAAGACGAGCGCTACAAAAAGGTGATGGAAACGGTGGATGCCATAAACAGCCGATTCGGACGCGCCAGCGTGCACTGCATGCCCCTCAGAAAGGAGAGCCGCTGGCCCATGAAAAGGGAGTTTCTCTCCCCCCGCTACACCACCAGCTGGCAGGATCTGCCCCGGGTCAGAGCGGGCGCTCCCCTGGACAGAGAAAGAAAACAGGGTGCCGAAAGGCCTATTTAAGGACAAATTCACCAATTTATACTTGACATTCCAAGGAATGGCCATCACTTGATCACAAAAATCACACAATTGATCTTTATATTCTGTAACATATACTAATCAAGGTTGTTAATTAGGTAAGCAAACCGAAGGAACAGGATTGGTTAAAAAAGATTTTTTCATTTTACTTTCTCCATTTCAGGAGCTGTTACGTTGTTTCAGCTCCTGTTTCTTTTATAAATCTTTTTAACGAAGGCAGAACAGCCTTCAGACCTCCGGGTAGAGTGATTTGATTTTAGCGATCAGATAGTCATCATGGATGGGTTTACGAAGCACATCATTCATCCCCGCCTGACGGAACTCTTCCTGAAGCTCCCCTTCTCCATGGGCCGTGATGGCCAGAATAGGAACATCCGCGTCGGTTTCCCGTATTCTCCGGGCAGCCTGTATGCCGTCAAGACCGGGCATGCTGACATCCATAAGAATCAGATTGTAGCTCCCCTGTCTGAACAGATCCAGAGCCTCCCGCCCGTCGGCGGCCTCGTCGATATTCCATTTTTCCCGGCGCAGCAGGGTTGTCAGATAAAGACGGCTGACCTCATCATCTTCGGCCACAAGTATGGAAAGCTCCCCCTGGCCGAGTTTCCGGGGAGGCATCGGTTCCGCCGCAAAAGAAGACTGTTCCGACACTGAAGGATCATCCCTGGGGATATGAGTGTAGTTGACCTGAAGGTCTCGTACCTGGTTGACAGCCTTTTCGGCGGACATCATCATATAGCGAAGGATATCGGCCTGTTCCTCTGACAGCCCGCTGTCCTGCAGCAGACTACCCATGCAGATGACTCCATTGAGAGAAGAACGCAGGTCGTGGAACACCGACCCTTTGCTGCTTTTCATCCGGACCTCCCGCCCCGCTTTCGTCTCTCCGCGGGCAATTCGCATTGTACCACGGAGAGAGAACCAAAAGCAAACAATTATTTATGTATAGTTTTTTTATGCAAAGTATTATACAGGAATCTCTTAATCTTCAGAGAAGGAGTTTTCTCGAAAGGCTCCACCTGCTCGATCATCTTACCGAGCCGGGAAAGGGCGCTCAGGCTGTTGTTGGCTGACTGCCGTATTTTCTCCAGAAGCTCTTCTTTCTTTCTCATCAGCTCCTCGGGGGAGTGCTTGATTCCCTCCCACAGATCGTCCAGCTTCTCGGTGTTGAACTGAATCCTGGCCACCAGAGTATTTCCGATCCTGGTGACCAGAGACTCTTCAACCAGAGGATCCCGGTTCAGAACGGCTTCGATCTCCTCGGGATAGATGTTTTCCCCATTGGGACCGAGGATCATATTCTTGAGGCGGCCCTTGATATAAAGGATATTATTCCTGTTCAGATATCCCAGATCTCCGGTCTTGAACCAGCCGTCCTCGGTAAAAACCTCTTTCGTCTTCTCTTCATCCTTGTAATATCCGGCCATAATTGTGGGCCCCTTGGCCTGAATCTCACCGTGACCGGTTTCCGGATTGATGTCGGCGACCCTGATGCTGACGCCTGGATAGGCCTGCCCTATAGCGCGGTAGACGGATTTGCAGGGTTTGTCCCCGGCCAGACAGGGAGAGGTTTCGGTGAGACCGTACCCTACGGAATAGGGAAATTTCGCATCCCGGAGAAACTTTTCCACATCCGGAGCCAGGGGAGCTCCACCCACACCGTAGAACTGAAGACGTCCGCCGAAGAGTTTATACAATGATTTACCGGCGACAAAACGGTGAAGAAGGTACTGGGTGGGACGGAACCCGTGGAGAACTCTCAATACCGGGCTGGCCGTCAGCTTGGGCAGAATGCTGGAACGGTAAGTCTTCTCGATCAACAGGGGAACGGTCAACATATGGTGGGGCCTGACCGTTGCCAGGGCGGGAAGCAGGATCCGCGCCGTGGGAGCGCCCTTGATATAGTGAACCGAGGCGCCGCCTATCATGGGAAGGACCAGTCCCAGGGTACATTCGTAGGAGTGTGCCAGAGGTAGTACGGACAGAAAGTTATGTCCCGGCCTGACGCCGGGAATCTCAATCCCGGAATAGGCATTGTGGCTTATATTCTTGTGGCTGAGCATAACGCCCTTGGAATTTCCGGTGGTTCCCGAGGTGTAGAGGATGGCGGCGATCTCGTCTTCGGCAACCTCGCACAGCAGATCTTCCGCAGGGGAAGAGGGATCAAAAAGGTTCCCGTCTTCAAGGAAGTTCTGCTTTCCATCTTCAGAACTTTCCATCCTTCCCGTCAGAATACCGTCGCGGATCAGAGCCAGGTGTCCTGACTTAAGCAGTGACGCCCCCGCCAGTTTACTGCCGACCTTTTCAGAGGCAAACAGGAATACCGAATCAGAATGCTCCAGAATATTGTTCATCTGAACATCAGAGAAGTCCGCCATTATGGGAACAACGGTACATCCCATTGTGGTGACGGCCAGATAGATCTGCCCCCATTCAGGACGGCTTTCGCTGATCAGGGCGACCTTGTCACCCCGCTTGACATCCCGGCTTTTCAGAAAACTCTGTATGCTCCGGATATTGCGGTCGGCCTGTGCATATGTAATAAGTTCTTCTCCCGCATATCCGAGAAAAGGTAAGTCTTTGTACTCCACCCGGCTTTTGGACCAGGCTTCACTCAAAGTATAGGAATCAAGTTTATAGACCAAGGATCTCCTCCTCAGAGAATAATATTTTATAATAGAACCAATAAGACATTAGTTCTTGCCTAATCATAATGAATGGTAATCCCCCCTCAGGTCAAAGGATTTTTTGCCGTTTTTTATCTGTTCTTTTAGTGAATTTCCACTAGATCTTCCATTTCGGGCCGTTTTCCCCTTTCTTTTCCCGTTTTCACGGATTTCTACGGGAAGATACAGTCATAGTCTGAAACTCCTATTTACAGCCGCCCCGTATATCTTTATAGTTTTTCAAAACCTTATTTATTACAGGAGAGAACCGTGAAAAAAGTCGGGATTATAGGATGGAGAGGTATGGTCGGATCCGTACTGATGGACAGAATGATGTCCGAGGGCGATTTCACCAGAAAAACCATGGAGCCCCTGCTCTTCTCCACATCCCAGGCGGGACAGAGTGCACCGGACTTCGGCAGGGAGCTGCCTCTTCTGGCAGACGCCTATGACCTGGAACTGCTGAAGCAGCAGGATGTGATCGTAACATGCCAGGGCGGCTCTTACACGGAAAAAATATACCCCGAACTGAAAAAGGCCGGCTGGAAGGGATACTGGATCGACGCCGCTTCGACCCTCCGGATGAAGGAGGACAGCCTGATCGTGCTGGATCCGGTCAACAGGGACGTGATCGACAGGGGACTGGCCTCGGGCATCACCACCTATGTGGGCGGCAACTGTACGGTCAGTCTGATGCTCATGTCTCTGGGCGGTCTGTTCAGAGAGGGTCTGGTGGAATGGATGACCTCCATGACCTATCAGGCGGCCTCCGGAGCGGGAGCCAGAAACATGAAGGAGCTGATCGCTCAGATGGCGGTCCTGGGAGAGACGGGAAAGGACATGCTTGATCCCGCTTCCGCCATCCTGGAACTGGACAGAAAGATCACCGACACCCTCAGGGACAAAAGCTTCCCCACCGACCAGTTCGGGGCCCCCCTGGCGGGAAGCCTGATTCCCTGGATCGACAGGCCCATGGATAACGGCATGACCAAGGAAGAGTGGAAGGGCTTTGCCGAAACCAACAAGATCCTTGCCAGTGATCCCGCCATTCCCATCGACGGGCTCTGTGTACGGATCGGCTCCATGAGGTGCCACAGCCAGGCTCTGACCATCAAGATGACAAAGGATGCTCCCCTGGATGAGATTGAGGATATTTTGAAAAGCGCCAACGACTGGGTCCGCTACATCCCCAACGAAAAAGAGCAGACCCTGGCCGGACTCACTCCCGCTGCGGTATCCGGAACCCTGACCGTTCCCGTGGGGCGATTGAGAAAGCTGAATATGGGACCCGATTATCTGACGGCCTTCACCGTGGGAGACCAGCTCCTCTGGGGGGCTGCCGAGCCGGTTCGCCGGATGCTGGGCATCACCCTGGATCATCTGGAAGGCTGATTCCTCAGCGGCAAAAGCACAAAAAGAAGCAAAAGGCCGTCCGAAAGGGCGGTCTTTGTTCTATAATAGAGTCATCAAACGCCTGTAAAACCACAGCGGAGGTCTTCATGTTCCGTCGGCAAACACTACTATTCATCCTGATGCTGCTTCTGTCCGGGGCCTCTTTGTCTGCTCTGACCCCGGGAATCCGGCTCACAACCGGACTCAGCAGCGGCGTCGGAGAGGGATGGAACGAGATCCTGGACGACGCGGGTAACAGGGATTTTGACGATGCCATGCTCTGCTTCGGCCTTGCGGGTTTTCTGGATATCCCTTTGGAGGAGAACTACCTCTTTATTCCCGAGCTGGGAATAGCCTTCAACCGCGGCGCCAGGCTTTCCAACAGGGACGGAGACTCTGTGGAGATCAGCACCCCCGTAGTTCTGGAACTGATACTTCCCGTAGGCAGAGACTTGGAACTGGGCGGAGGGAAAAGAGCCGTTCGTGTGTTCGGAGGCTTTCAGGTCCAGTATGCCCTTGGACTGGAAATAAGAACCGATGTGGACGGGCATAGTGAAACGATAGATCCCGATAATCATACGCCCTTTGCCGCC
Organism: Oceanispirochaeta sp.; assembly: GCA_963556075.3. Lineage (GTDB taxonomy): Bacteria > Spirochaetota > Spirochaetia > DSM-2461 > DSM-2461 > Oceanispirochaeta. The sequence continues at coordinate 4,743,059 of CAUVYB020000002.1, forward strand.
GGCATCGTTCTGGGAACGGGGCTTGAGTTCGGGAGGCTGAGAAAAAGGCCCTGGTTCCTGGATCTGAGGCTCAAGATCCCTTTCAGCGATACCATAAGCTATGATTCCGCGGATGAGGGACGCTACCAGATCAGCGATATGCAGATCAGTCTGGGAGGCGGTCTGAAGTTTCGCTGAACAACTTGAACACTCCGGTTCCCTTTCCATCACAAGGAGGGGCGCTGGAAAGTTCAGCCGTTTTAAGGTATACCTCTTAGGTATGATGTCAGTGCACTCGGCACCGGGCTTTGCCGGCCGTTATCTTGATTTTATAAGAGACACAGGGATTCCCCTTCCCCTGCCGGATGATACACAGCTCCTTTATCCCTATGAACAGGATGAGGTTTTCCGTGTTATGAAGCAGTTTTATACCCGCTTTTACGGTGACGAGAAGAAGAGGGTCTATCTCATAGGAATAAACCCCGGTCGCTTCGGCGCGGGAGTTACAGGAATTCCCTTTACCGATCCCGAGGCCCTGGAGAGCTTTTGCGGCATTGAGCACAGCCTCAGCGGAGGAAGAGAGCTCTCATCACGCTTTATCTATGATCTGATAGAGTACTGCGGAGGGACGGATGAGTTCTACAGACGCTTCTTCCTCACGGCGTTCTCTCCCCTGGGGTTCACCTCAGGCGGCAGGAATAGAAACTACTACGACAGTCCGGCCCTGATGGACCATCTGTCCCAATGGCTGGTGGAAAGCTTTCAGAGACAGATAGATCTGGGCGCCGAAAGGAGAATTGCCTTCTCCCTGGGACAGGGAAAGAACTACAGAATCCTGAATCAGATGAACGAGAAGCACCGCTTCTTTAAGGAGATTCGCCCCCTTCCCCATCCCCGATGGGTCATGCAGTACAGGCGGAAACGGGAAGAGGAGTATCTTGAACTCTACAAAAACGAACTGAATAAGGCATACACGGAATGAACGGAAAACTGGTATCCACCATACTGGCGCAGAACAAACAGAGGGAAGAGTTGACCCTGTCGGCCGAGGCCTGCCCCTCCAGCCGGGGCATTCGACTGACTCCGGAGCCCGCGGGAGACGGACTGGATACCCGCAGCTCCTTCACCAGGGACACAGACAGGATCATCCACTCTCCGGCCTATGCCCGCTACATAGACAAGACCCAGGTCTTCTATCTTTTTCAGAACGACAACATCACCCACAGGGTGCTTCATGTTCAGCTGGTCTCCAAGATCGCCCGCCAGATAGGACGGGCCCTGAAACTGAACGAGGATCTTATCGAAGCCATCGCCCTGGGTCATGATCTTGGCCATGTGCCCTACGGACATGACGGAGAACGCTATCTGAACGCCCTTTGCGAGGAGCAGAAGATCGGCTGTTTCGTCCATAACGCCCAGAGCGTAAGAACCCTTATGGAGCTGGAAAACAACGGACGGGGTTTGAATCTGACCATACAGGTGCTGGACGGCATTCTCAGTCACAACGGTGAAATCCTGGAAGATATCTATTTGCCCGATCCGGGAAAGGATGCCGGACGTCTGATGGAGGAGTATCGGAGATGTTTTACCGATAAAGGCAGTTCCCGGAACATCCGCCCCATGACCCTGGAGGGCTGTGTCGTGAGGATTTCCGATATCATCGCCTATATAGGCCGTGACATCGAGGATGCCATTACCCTGGGGATGATGCACAGAGAGGAGCTTCCCGGAGAGATAGCAGCGCTTCTCGGCAACAGAAACGACAGAATCGTCCGCACCCTGTCCGATGATCTTGTGGAACAGAGCTACGGAAAAAAGGGCCTCTCCTTTTCACCCGCCGTATTCAGGGCCCTTCAGGACCTCCTTGCCTTCAACTACAAAAGGATCTATCACAATCAGGATAAAAAGAGCGAAGATTCCAAGATCGAAAAGATGTTCCGCTACCTCTACCAGGCCTATCTGAAAGAGCTGGTGACCAGAGATGAGGAGAGTTATATCTACCGCTGGGCCTCGCAGAAGATGCGAAAGGAGTATATGGACAACACAGCTCCCGAAAGGATCGCCGCCGACTATATTGCCAATATGACCGACCGTTACTTTAACGAAGAGTTCCGACGCCGGGTGATCCCCAGAGAGTTCGGTTTTAAGTTCTGATCCTTACAGGCCGCCGGGTCCCAGGTCGGCCGGACTGCCGGAATACCACGGAATTGACAGAAACCCGTCATAGGAATACCACAGATCTCTGATAAAATGATCATCGGAGAGGTCTGCCATGGATATGGGAGTCGAGAAAATTTCGATTCCTGAACCGATCTATATAAGACCGACGCAGGAACCGGAAGAGGAGGAAGAAACCGAGTCTCTGCCCAGGGATGAGGAAGAAGATGAGGAAGAAGATGAGGAAGACGAGTACTACAGGGCTCTTCTGCCCGATGATCTGGCCCTGAGGGTGGATTTGCTGGCCTGATTCCAGCGCTCTGATTTGTATCAGGAAGTCTGGAATGATTTGACCAGAAGAACCCGGTTCCCCTTTTTATTGTACTTCACCTTGTCGAACAGAAGCCTTGTCATCCGTATTCCCCGGCCGTGGGAAAGGAGTTCCTGCTCCACCGTATCGTCCACCTTCTTCAAGGTACCCGATATATCAAAGCCCTCGCCCTCATCTGTAATCAGATACTGAACCTCATGGGGGCTCAGCTTATACTCGATACGAACAGTCCTGTCCCTGTAGCGGGAATCCTGCTGCCGCTCCCTGATAAAATCAAGGTAGCGGTTCTCCTCCAGGGCCCTGGTTTTCTCATCAAAACTGATGCCAAGGTTTCCATGCTCTACCGCATTTATCAGGATTTCCTGCAGTCCCATCTTTACCATCAGAGCCGTACCGGAATCCATATATTTCAATAGTGCCGATGTCAGGCGGGAGGCCACATGATCGATGGTGATAATATAGTTGTCTATGGTCATGGAAAGAGATTCACTGTCTATGCAGCGGAGCAGACGGTCAGCCCTTCTTTTCTCAGCCCGGCATATATATTCTGTCTCTCCCGATTCACTCTCCATATATCCGATATGGAATTCCAGCTCCTCCGGTTCTCCCGTCCGGGGATCGTCCATAAGGGCATTGAAAGAGACCGACTCCCTGTCCCGGCTCAGACTGCGCAGATTAGCCATAACAATCTGTCTGGATAGGGCTGAACGTCTCTTCTGATTCCCCTGAGACACCAGAATTCCGGCCAGGGTTAAGCCCAGTCGCTCCCGGCTGAGATCGAAGTACTCTCTGGCCCTGTCATTGTAATCCAGGATGCGGAAGTCTCCGGAAAGAGAGAATACCGCCTGGTCTACCCCTTCTGTCAGATGCCTGTATTTTCGCTCGGAGATCTGCAGTCTGTCATAGGTCTTCTTCAGATCCTCATGGGTATCGCTCAGATTACGCTGAGTCTTGAAGTAGTCGATCAGCAGAGCCATCATGATGATCACAGTCATAAAAGAAAGGCCTACGGCGAATCGGGAGAAACGGAAATCTGTAAACATAAGATTTCTTCGGAAATGGAAAAAGATCAGATCATCCAGAGCCCCCGTCGCCGCCCAGAGGGTAGCAAATACGATAAGAAGATTTTTTATTTCTCCCCGGTTGCGGATCAGTGAAATCGTAGAGAAGAAGATCAGTAAGGCAAGATAGATCCCCAGCAGAATGTCTCTGAACAAGTAGAGGATTCCCTCCTGTCCCCGGGCGAAATCTCCGGGTGTGACATAGTCATATTCCGCCGGGGTGCTCAGGGATATAAACAACTCCGGACGGATCAGGCCGAAGGTACTGATGAGTACGGCGATTCCCAGTCCCGAAAAGGCGAAAAACATGGCCGTACGGGACAACCGTCCTTCCGCTTCGCTCAATGCAGAGGCAAAAAACATCATTGTGAAAAGAAAATAGAGGGCTATCATATGCTCCAGCATATGAAACATACGTCCCGACTCCAGTTCCCCGAGCCAACCGGCAACAATAACAAGGGATTCAAAAAAAACAAAGAGAAAGGCACCCAGGCTGACCGTCGCCCCCGCCAGATAGAGTCGGGCTCTGAAATTTTTATACAGAAAAAAATAGATTAGAGTCATCAGAAAGGTCAGAAAAGAGCAAAGGATGGGAATCATCAGTTGCACCGCATCAAAGAGGCTGTAATCCCAGTTCATGAATATCTCCGGAGCTTGATTACAGATAGTATACCGCGCCCCGCCAGAACGCACAGTTCTTTTTAACAGGAGAGTCTTAAAAAAAAATCTAAAAAACATTTGCCAAACGATGAAAACCATAGTATAAAGAAGCAGTACTTAAGTGTTCTAACACACTAAAACTCCCAAAGGAGAGAAGAAATGTCAGATAAGAAATTCGCCATCGCCGCCGACGGCGTTGATCCGAAAGATGTACCTATGAGAAAATTAAGAACCGGGGATATGATGCCCGGCATCGGAATGGGGACCTTCGGTTCCGACCGCTTCGGAATGCAGGAGATTGCAGACGCCGTACTGGGCGCCATAGAAGTGGGTTTCCGCCACATCGACTGCGCCTCCGTATACGGCAACGAGGATCTGATTGGCGAAACTCTGAAAAAGGCCATGGACGGCGGTATAAAGAGAGAGGATCTGTGGATTACCTCCAAGGTCTGGAACGACAGACACGATGATGTTATCGCGTCCTGCAAACAGTCCCTCAAAGACCTGCAGCTGGACTATCTGGATCTTTATCTGGTCCACTGGCCCTTTCCCAACTTCCATGCACCCGGATGTGATGTGGATTCAAGAAGTCCCGACGCCAAGCCCTATATCCATGAAAACTTTATGAAGACCTGGCGCCAGATGGAAGAACTGGTAGACATGGGACTGGTAAGGAACATCGGAACCTGTAACGTCTCTATTCCCAAGCTGAAGCTGATTCTCAGAGACGCCAAGATTAAACCCGCGGTCAATGAGATGGAGCTCCACCCCCATTTTCAGCAGCCCGAACTGTTCGACTTTGTTCGTGAAAACGACATCGTTCCCATCGGTTTCTGTCCCATCGGTTCTCCTACCAGACCCGACCGTGACAAAACCGAAAGCGATACCGTGGATATCGAAGATCCCGTTGTCAAAAAGATCGCCGCCCGCCTGAACGCCCACCCTGCCGTGGTCTGTCTGAAATGGGGGGTACAGAGAGGTCAGGTTCCTATTCCTTTCTCCGTTCACAGAAACGAGTATCTGAGCAACATCAAGCTCACAGTCGAGAATCCCCTCACAGACGAGGAGATGGAAGAACTCTCGAAGATAGACAAGAACTGCCGCCTAATCAAGGGACAGGTCTTCCTGTGGAAAGACGGTCAGACCTGGGAGGATCTCTGGGATCTGGATGGAGAGATAACCCCTCCGTAATCATGGGAAACAGCAGCAAAAGCAGCTTTTCATAAAAATTCCTTCGTTCGACCGAAGCTCCGCCGGAGCTCCGGAGACTCTTCGGCTGCGGGTCGAAGAATCTTTTTCAGCCGCCCCTGTCCGTTGGTCAGGGGCGGCTCCTTTTATTCAGGGCCCAGACCGTATTCACATCTTCCCCTTAATATCTCATCCTTCCTTGAGCAGCGTCCCTCAATAGGCCTATACTACTGATACTCTATGCAGAAGACTAAGTACAGATCATTTTTATCGCAGATTTCTCGGCTTGTCCTTCTCACGGTAAAGCGTTTCTTCGATGATGCCGGGCCCCAGAGAGCCGCAGGACTGGCCTATACCACCCTTATGGCCGTTGTCCCCCTCCTGGGCATTCTTATCGGTTTCGGGGGGCCTTCTATGAGCGACAGCAGGGTTCAGGAATTTCTTGCGGATACCATGCTTCCCGCCATGCAGGAACCGATCATGGAAGCCCTCATCGATTTTGCGGAAAACGGAAAACGTCTGGGATTTCTGGGACTTCCCATGTTCCTTATAACCGCCGTCTTTCTTCTCAATACCATAGAGAATGCCATGAACCGCATCTTCCGGGTTCATTCGGCACGGAATATTCCCCGCCGGCTGATCGGCTATATGGGGGCCGTTGCCTTTGCCGGACTATTTGTAGGCTCCAGCATTGCCATCTCTGGAGATATGCTTAAACAGCTGCTGGATGCCATGGGATACCGCTGGATCTACCCTCTGTTCCGGACAAGGATAGCCTCTATCATTTTCATCTTTCTGGGCCAGTATCTTCTTCTGACCCTGATCCCCGGCCGCCGGGTGCGGCCTGCAAGCGCCATGACCGGAGCGGCGGTGGGTGCGGTACTCTGGGAGCTGAGCAAAAGGCTCTTCGCCTACTGGGTAAACCGCTCTATCAGACTCTCCCTGATATACGGTTCCCTGTTTATCCTCCCCCTTCTGCTTATCTGGCTGATGCTGGTATGGATCATCCTTCTCTCTGCGGCGGAGCTTTGCTATATCCATCAGAACAGGCAGTTCTTCAGCCGTCACACGGCGATCAGAGAGCGTCCCGGGGAAGATCTTCTGAAAGCGCTCTCCATCTATTCGGTCATCCTGCAGAACCATCTGTCCGGAGCCTCTCCACTTTCGGTAGGCCGTCTGGCAGAGAATACGGGGCTGAGCGAGAGGATGACCGAAAAACTGATGACTCCCCTGCTGGAAAGGGGGTATCTTCTGCATGCCGCCGATGCGAAGGGAAAAGATCTGATTGTCCCGGGCGGCTCACCCGAGAAACTGAGCATGGACTGTGTCGTTGCGGCTCTTATGGACAGCCGTAATCCGGAGTTTCCCTTCACCGGGGATCCCCTGATACGGACTCTCAGCCTCCGGATAGAAGAGTCTCTGAAAGAGCTCTCAGCCGCCGATGCCGTCCGGGAGAAACATGAGCACTGAAGTCAGCCGCAGCCGGAAGAAACAGATAGGAGCCTTTTTCACCCCCCTGCCTCTTGCCTGTGAAATGATTCGGGCCCACGGGATTCACAGGATGTGGGCGGGGGGACGTTCGGTTTTTGATCCCTCCGCCGGAAACGGGGCCCTCCTTGAGGCCCTGATACTCTGCTGCCTGGAAGACGGTCTGAAGATAGACGGCTCCATGCTGCAGCGCCTGAAGGGCTGCGAGAGGGAGCCGGGCTTTGCCCGGGAATTCCGGATGAGAATAAAAGAGCGCTATGCCGTTACTCCTCCGGAAGAAACCTTGATCTGTCAGGACTTTCTCAGGCGTCCGGCCGATGAGTTTGATCTGATCCTCGGCAATCCTCCCTGGCTCAATTTTACGGATCTCCCCGAAGAGGAGAAGGAGGACTATAAATCCGAATTTATCCGTTACGGACTGACCGGCAGGGGAAAGGAGATCCTTTTGGGAAGCGCAAGGATAGACCTGGCCGCCCTTTTTATCCAGAAGGCCCTTCAAAACCATCTGAAAGACGGCGGCCGGGCATTTTTCTTTATCCCTCTCTCCCTGCTTTTCAACGAGGGGGCCCATAACCGCTTCCGACGGGGAAATCTGAACAAGGGCAGTTTCCGCTTTACGGAGATCCGTGATTTCGGACAGGTTCGGGTCTTTCCGGAGGTCAGCACCCGATGCGGCTTTACGGTTATCGAAAAAAGCGCTTCGGCCCTCTATGTTCCCCCGGAGGATGGAAACCGGGAGATCCCCTGTTTTCTTCTCAGGGAAGACGGAGGCTGGATTCCGAAGAGCGCGTCTCCCGTATCAGGCCCCGGTTCGGCCTATGCCGTAAATGACGGATCCTCCCCCCCTCCCAGAATCAAACTTCCCTCCTCGGCCCGTCCCCGGCAGGGCATCAATACGGGCGGAAGGAACAGTCTTTTTATCTTCAACAGTCGGATGGAAATCGGCAAAGGCCTGGTGAAACTGGAGAACAGGGAGCGAAAGGTCATCCTTCCCGATTCCCTGGTCTATCCCCTTATCACAGCCTCCCAGTTCAAAGGATGCGAAGAAGCTCGGCGTTTTATCTTCCTCCCCTACTCCCGGGAAGGAAAACTTCTCAGCCGGGAAGAACTGACGGCGTCCCCAGAGGCCTGGTCCTATCTTGAATCCTGCCGGGCATCACTGCTTGAGAGAAAGGGAAGCCTTCTTCAGAGCACTATGAAAAAGGGTTGGTGGGCCCTTTTGGGAGTGGGACCCTACAGTTTTTCTTCCTGGAAGGTTGTCTGGGAGGCCTACGGCAGAAAGGAGTTCGCTCCCCGGCTGTTCGGTCTTTGTGAGGGCAAACCCTGGATACCGAATCAGGCGCTTCAGGCCTCCTGTTCCTTCAGCAGCAGAAAGGAGGCACAGCGGGTTCTGAAAGAGCTGCAGCATCCCGGAATCGGCAGGCATCTCAAACTCCAGAATATGGAGGGGACCTGCAACTGGGCTCAGCCCGGCAGGATTCGCCGTTTTATGGAATTTCATGATAGAGAGGATCAGTAGAGGTATCTCAGTCTCAGTCCCGAATCAAAGGAGTTATACCCTTCCAGACTGGAACTGGTACTCAGGGCATCGGTAAAGAACGAAAGCTTCCAGTGTTCGTTGAACCTGTACCCCACTCCGAAACTGAATTTAGTCAGGTCGGCTTTTTCAGAATCCGGAATAAAATAGAAGTCGAATCCCAGATCGAATATGACTTTTTTAAAGAGACGGCTCTCCTTGAACATATACCGGAACAGGGCGTCCTCCAGATAGAACCCGGTGATAAAAACAGTGGGGATCTCTCTATCCAGCCCCCCCTCGACATCCTCCTGATCCATAACGGTCAGCCCGAACCCTGCCCGGGCGCCCAGAATCATCCTGTTTGCCATGGTCTCGGAGAAGTAGCCCTGCAGGTTCATTGTAAAATCAATCTGGCTCTCAATAAGATCCACACGGTCTGTGTTGTAAACAACGCCCTTATAGCGTGTACTGAAACCGACATGCCTTCTTCCCTGATTGAAGAAGTAGCTGAACTCTGTGAAGACGCTCCCGAAGGGATGGTCGGGAGAGCTTTCATCCGCTGTAAAGGCGCTGTTTGAATCATAAGCGATGGGCTGAGTATTCCCCATAGAGAGACCGACGGTGGCATAGAAGGAAGGTCTGGATCTCTCCGGATGAGCGCTTTGAGCCTCTGTAAGAAGATCAGAGGCGAAGTCCGGAGAGATCACCACGTCCTCGTCCTCCCTGTTGAACTCAGAAAAGTCCGGATCCTCGGTGCTCTCTTCCTGTCTTCTGTTCTCCTCCAGAATAATGATATCCAGAAGGGATTCTCTTAAATCGCTCAGGTCCCGGTCTTCCGGATCCAGTGCAATAGCGGCATCCAGATGACTCAAAGCGTCTCTGTACCGTCCTTCTGAGATCTCATCCAGAGCCTGAGAACGCAGGCTCTCCTTCAAATACTCCTGTTCAAGGAGATCCGGTTCTGCCTGCAGCTGGGCCTGCAGGCAGAACGCACCCTGCAGGACCATAAACAGGACAAGAAAGCCTCGTTTCATGATTCTCCGCCCGGGACGCAGAGAGCGTCCCAGAGCGATGAAGAGGGGAAATCGGGATAACAGAGGCCCCAGTTTCCCCTGACCGTCGGGATTTGGAGCGCTTTTTTCAGCTCCCCCAGGAAACGACTGCGCGGCACATCGGCGGCACCGAGAGAACCGAGATGATCTGTATGCTGCTGGCAATCGATAAAGGCAAATCCCCGGTCCCTCAGATAGGAGCTCAGGGCGATCAAAGCGGTTTTGGAGGCATTGGAACGACGGGCGAACATGGACTCGCCGAAAAAGGCGTTCCCCAGGGAGAGGCCGTAAAGTCCTCCAATAAGCTCATCCTCCTCCCAGACCTCCACGGAATGGGCGAATCCCAGGCTGTGAAGCTCCGTATAGGCCTCAATCATCTCCCCGGATATCCAGGTCCCGTCCTGCCCCTTGCGGGGAATCCTGCTGCAGCCCTCCATAACTCCGGAAAAGTCGCGGTCCACAGTCAGACGGAAAGTGCCGCTTCTGATATGCCGCCTCATGGAGCGGCTTATTTTAAGGGCATCGGGATAGAGGATAAAACGGGGGTCCAGACTCCACCAGAGGATATCCTCCCCCTCGTTGAACCAGGGAAAGATCCCCTGGGCATAGGCGGAGATCAGAAGTCCCGGGGAGAGATTGCCCCCCACGGCCACCACATCGTCCTCCCATGTATCGGGATGGGGGAAGGGAAAAAACTGATCGTATTCCAGCCGGGGAAAGTCCTCATCCCTCACGGGGCGATGACCTCGACCCGGACATCGCCGTCTTTGAGAACGGCTTCGGCCTTTCCGCCCTTTGAGAGGGAGCCGAAGAGGACCTCATCCACAAAAAAGGTTTTGATCTTTTCATCCACAAGACGGGATATATTCCTGGCGCCATACTCCCGGGAATACCCCTCTTTAGCAAGATAACGCACGCAGTCATCACTCACTTCGAGACTGACCCCCCGGGCCTCCAGCTGATGGCGAAAAGCGTCCAGCTCCTTGTTCACAATGGAAACGACCACCTCATCAGGGAGATTGTGGAAGGTGATGATCCTGTCCAGACGGTTTCTGAACTCGGGAGTGAAAATCCGGTTGACCTCATCCCCCACGGCCTCGGCGCTGATCATGCGATCACCGAATCCTATCTGACTCCTGCCGATATCCCTGGCCCCCGCATTGGAGGTCATAATGATGACGGCGTGCCGGAAGTCGGCCTTCCGACCCATATTGTCCGTCACCGTGGCGTAGTCCATCATCTGCAGAAGAATATTATAGACATCAGCATGGGCCTTCTCAATCTCATCAAGAAGCAGAACCGCATGGGGATTTTTGCGTATGGTATCGGTCAGAAGTCCCCCCTCCTCATAGCCCACATAGCCGGGCGGAGAACCAATCAGCCGGGAGACGGTGTGCTTCTCCTGATACTCACTCATATCGATCCGGTGAAGTGAGACGCCCAGCTCGGCAGCCAGCAGTCTGGCCAGCTCGGTCTTTCCCACACCCGTCGGTCCGACGAAGAGGAAGGAGGCCACAGGTTTGTTGTCCTGCCGAAAACCGGCACGGGAGCGGCGGATGGCCAGAGTGACCGCTTCAACGGCCTCATCCTGACCGAAAAGGTTCTTTTTCAGGGCCTTGTCCAGATCCCGAAGCTTGTCCGTCTCACTGGCGGACACACTCTTTTCGGGAATCCTGGCTATGGAAGCGACCACCTTCTCAATATCCTTGTCTGTTACTTCCGGAAATTCAGTCTCCGAACCGCCTTCCTTTTCGTGCTTCAGGGCCTTCCAGGCTCCCGCCTCATCGATCAGGTCTATGGCCTTGTCGGGAAGATGTTTTTCGTTGATGTACTGATCCGACAGACGGACAGCCGCCTCCAGGGACTCATCGGAGAAGACAACGCCATGATGGGTTTCGTACACCTCCTGAAGTCCTTTGAGGATTTCCATCGTCTCATCCACCGAAGTCTCGGGAACATCCACTTTCTGAAAACGGCGGGCCAGGGCATGGTCCTTCTCGAAATACTTCTTGAACTCCTCATAGGTTGTACTGCCTATGCAGTGAAGGCTTCCTTTGGCCAGAGCCGGTTTAAGCAGATTTCCCGCATCCATGCTTCCGCCGGATACGGCCCCGGCGCCGATAATAGTGTGAATCTCATCGATGAAGAGGATGGACTTCTCCCTCTCCTCAAGGTCCTTCAGCACCCGCTTCATCCTCTCTTCAAAATCTCCGCGGAAGCGGGTTCCCGCCAGCATGCTTCCCATGTCCAGGGAGTAGACTTTGAAGTCCTTAAGGAAGGAGGGGACCTCTCCCTTGACGATGCGGTAGGCCAGCCCTTCGGTCAGGGCCGTTTTTCCTACCCCGGGTTCCCCCACATGAACGGGATTGTTCTTCAGTCGCCGGGAAAGGATCTGTATGGTCCGCTCCAGAATATCCTCCCGTCCGATAAGAGGCTCCAGTTTCCCCTCCTCCGCAAGACGGGTCAGATCTGTTGTATATTGTGCGAGGGCGGATTTTCCCTTTTTCCGTCGGCGCCCCCCCCCGGCTTCGGCGTCATCCCCGGCTCCCTCGGACTCTGCAGTCCCGTCACCATAGGAGCCGTCGCCGCTCTCTTCAAAATCCTGATCCCCTTCAGAGAACAGAGGCTCTTCATCGGAACTGTGGGAGATGATCTGCAACAGATCCAGCCGGCGTACACCGGCTTTTCGCATATAGAAAGAGGCGAAACTGTCCGGCTCATCCAGAATGGAGACCAGAATATCCCCGATGCGGATGATCTCCTTTCCGGCGGCGCTCATCTGCAACATGGTCCGCTCAATTATATTTTGAAGCCCCTCGGTCTGAACCGGTTCTGCAGCGCCCACGGACTCGACATATTTCTTGAAATACTCCTCCAGCTGTTCAACGATGAGATCCAGATCGGCACCGCACTCCTCAAGTATCTGCCGCGGCGCATCAAAGGCCACCGCCGTATAGAGGAGATGCTCGGGAGTGAAGTACTCATGCTTTCTTGTCCGTGCCTCCTGATAGGCGGCATTGACGATAAGCTGCAGTTCCTGACTAATATCCATATATCAAGCCTTTTCCATAACGCATTTCAGAGGGAACTCCCGCCGGGCGGCCAGATCCTTGACCTGTTTCACCTTCGTAGAGGCGATATCAAGGGGATAGAGCCCAACGATACCCCGGCCCTTCTTGTGGACATCCAGCATAATGCGTGTGGCATCTACGGGCTGTTTGTGGAATATGGTTACAAGAACCTCCACCACAAAGTCCTGTGTCGTATAATCATCATTAAGGAGCAGAACCCTGTATAGATCGGGCTCTTTCAGTCCGTCCTCAACCTGCTCCAGTATTTCACTGTCAAAATGTTCAGCCATAGTCTTAATGTACTGATTTTTCAGCTCATCTTCAATCTTTTTCATCCCCGGGGCAGCGAATATCCATAGGCTGTTCGGCCTGATCCTGTGACAGCTCATTTACTTTTAGACGCCATGGGACTATACTGAAATCCTAAGATCCTGAATACGGGGAGACCGATGATGAAGTATTTTATGAAACGTACGACTCTTCTACTGGGAATGCTGTTTTTTTCGTCAATGATAATCGCAGCAGACAGCTTTTACAATGAATACTCGGAAAGTGAACGCCTGGTCATCGCCGGGGCCTATCTTGCAGTGGGAGATCAGTACGACTCCCTGGGAGAGAAAGACAAGGGAGAAGCCTTCCGTAAACTGGCAGATCAGATTTTCCCCGGAATTGATTCGACCGCCCTTCCTGAACAGAGAAAGCAGAGCGAAGCCCTTACAGTACAGACAGCCGCACCCGTTCGTCCCAGCGGGAAGGAACCCGCCGCCGTGCAGTATTACTTCGGCAAAATGATGCGAGCCGTCTTTTCAGAGGACTCCGAAGATATTTCCTCCCTTCTGACGACCCGTCTCTATCTTCCCGGATATGACGATGGTGTGGAAAAAAAGGATGTGATGGCGTTTGTAAACGCCGCTTTCGAGCGCTATCCTCTGGACAGGATGGATCCCACAGATCTCTATGAAATGGACAGGCTTTATATAAAAGCCGAAGGAAGCGCCTGGACAGCGGGCATCAAACCCACCGAAAAGGGCCGGGCTGCTTTTTATGATGAATTCGGTTTTCAGGGAGAGATGCACAAGTTCTACTTCCGGGAGTACCGGGAAGGCTGGCGCCTTATAGCTCTCAGCGCCGAGTAAAACGGAGGCTTAAAGTTCTCAGGGGGTGCTTGAAAGCACCCCTTATTTTTTTAACATAACTGCAGTCGGGGGGCAGAACGGGAGAGAACAGCGCCGTAAAAAGCCCTACCTTGCAGCACTCCCGGCAGGCATTGAATCTGTTGACATAGACGGTACATATCTTCTTCTTTTCATCCAGAAAACGACAGGGCTTGTCATAGTCAATGACCAGAGTCCCGTTATGAAGAAAGTGTTTCTCATAACAGCATTTTCCACAGCGCCTGCAGATGTTCTCCCATCGGCGGTTCCATCTTTCCCTGTATCTTTTAATCATACCCAAGTCTTCGATTTCCTGTTGATTCAGCAATGCCTGCAGGCTTTAATATTCCAGTGGAGCAAAAAATCCCATCTCGTCACGGCCGCTCTTTTTGACAAAATTGACTTCCACCGAAAGGGGTATATAGGCCCTTCCGAAATCCGTATAGGCAGCCGAATCGTAACTGAGTGTGTAGAAGCCGTTCACTTCCTCTCTGACATTCTCCAGCAGGGGCAGAATCCCCCGGGGCTGAAAAAGATACTGACTGCGGCCACCGGTCTCACGGGCAATATAGTCCAGCTCCTCGTTTCTGTGTTCCCCGTCAAGATAGACGGGATAGAAACGGATGCCGTTGTTCTTCATATACTGAGCCATATCCTGCAGACTGTAGCGGATAAAGGTATCGGATCTGATTTTTCCGTCGGTGAGAAAGACAAGAGCCTTTCTGCTGCGTCCCGGCAGAAGGTGCGAAGCCCCGAGTCGCAGAGCCGAGGCGACATCGCTTCCCGGACTCCAGCCGTCCATCATCCTTTCCAGAGCATCCAGAGTGTCGTCTCCGGGCTCGGCAATCAGCTGGGGAGCGTCCATGGCCCCGATCAGATAGCGATCGTCACCGGCCACAAGGTTGCGAAAGAGATCACGGACGCCGTCTCTCATGGTGTCGGCCGAACTCTGAAGACGGCTGTCCTTATCCACCACTACGGCCAGAGAGAGATCTCTGCTGCCCGATCCATGATAGCTCATCTCGAAACTCTCGATATTCCTGTCTTTCTCACGGATAAAGAAATTCAATTTGTCCAGACCGACCACAGGTTTTCCCCAGCGGTCCTCCACCGTAAAATCCACATGCACCCGGGGATAGTCGTCCGTCACAACACGGTTTATCCTCAGGAAAAGACCGGCATAGAGGGTGGAGATATCTGTCATCACCGATACGGAGTTGGCATCGAAATCGGCGCTGATAATATTGCCGTTCTCATCCTGGCAGATACTGAGAACGCGCTTTCCCTTTCCTCCCAGATCGGAAGAGAGAGACAGAACATCATCATCCATATCGTAGACCATGATCCGTCCCGTATCGGCGATCAGAAGGGTGCTGTCCGAAGTGAAGAGAAGTCCTTCGGGAGCCTCCAGCCCTTCCCGGATCAGGGTCTTGATAAAATTTCCACTCTCATCAAAGACCTCAATCCTCCCCGCCTGGGAGTCAGCCACATAAACGGCGCCTCCCCTCAGGGCTACGCCGCTGGGACCCTTCAGTCCCCGGAACCCTCCCCGGGGACGCCCGAAGTTGAGGATAAACTCTCCCTCGGAGTTGAACTTGCTGATCCTTCTGTTCCCCCATTCGGAGACATAGAGATACCCGTCCTCGGAAACGGCGAGGTACTGGGGACCCAGCAGCTCTCCGTCTCCCGTTCCCGATGTTCCGATAGACATCTCGCGGAAACCGTCGCGTGTGCAGACGGACAGCCTGTCCGCACCGTATTCGGAGATAAGGAGTCTGCCGTCAGGGAGAAAATCAATGTCCCAGGGCCTGTCGAAGCCCAGTAGGCCCCCGGCCATAACATGATGGATACGGCCCGTAGTGGTGATACGGATAAGGTTGCCGTTAATATAGGAAAGGAGATAGAAACTGCCGTCTCTGTCGGGTGAAGCCGCCACTGAAACGGGACGGCTGTAGTAGTTGATTCCGGCCTGCTCCCTGGGAATCTCAAAAAGCTCGACCAGTCTTCCGGCGGACTTCAGCTCCCTGGCCAGCCCCCGTCTGTCGCTGATGATCTCCACAAAGCTGAGCAGCGAGGAGCCGGCGCGCCCCTCTTGAATAAGATTATCCCATTCATTGAGAGCCGCTTCCTCAAAACCGGACTGATAGTAGCTGCGTCCCAGCCAGAAGCGGGTCAGATCGTTATCCGCATCCAGGGCCAGGGATTTTTCCAGAGAGAGTATGGCCTTGTTAAACAGCCCCTGATGAAAGGCGACGACCCCCCAGCGCAGCTCCTCGGCCGCCCGGATGGCCACCGAATCGGAAATCTGATGCTGCTGAGCGCCCAGGGTGAAAACCGACATCAGAAACAGGCAGGCTAATAGTCTTTTAAAACTTATCATACTTGTTAATCAGTCCCAGATGCTCCATCAGGATCTCCTTATCGACCCCCGCTTTTCCGGCCTTCTCCAGATACTTGCGAGCCTCATCGATCTTCCCCGTCCTGAACAGGGCCCAGGCCAGGGAATCCATATAGTTCGGATTGTCGGGTTTCTGGGAAAGGGCCTTACGGCAGTACTCCACCGCCTTATCCGGATTCAATCCCTCGTCGGCCATGATATAGCCCATGGAATTCAGGGTATTGGCATTGTCCCCGTCCATATCCAGAGAACGGGAGAAGAAGTCTATACACTCGTCTACCCGCCCCTGACGCCACAGAGCGTAACCCAGAGAACTGAAGATCTGGCAGGATTCAAAACCGTCGGAAACGACCTTCCGCAGCTGTTCTTCCGCAGCCCTGTAGTTGGCCGTTACATTGTAGACGTAACTGAGAACCATACGGGACTGATAGATTCGGATCAGAGAGTTGTCATGCTCCGCCGCTTTCTCAAGATAGAAAACCGCCGCATTGTACTCCTCGAGACGGGTATAACAGAGTCCCATCAGATAGGCCAGTTCGGGATCCTCCATGGGATCGATATCCTCGGCCATCAGGGCATCCAGGGCTTCCTTGTACAGTCCGCTGTTGTACAGGGCCATGCCGTCTTCGCGATTGGTCATCGGATTAAAGGATCCCCGCTTCTTCAGGGATTCTGCCTGAACGGGACAGGGCGGCAGGCGACAGGACGACGGCGGAGATGGAAACGGATCCTGACAGAACGGCCTTCACATCGCTTCCGTCCTCTTCTTCCTGATGGAGAATACTGCCCTTCATAAGACACCAGTCCGTACCCTCCTCACGGGGAGAGGGAACCCGGAGGATCTCATCGTGATAGATCCTCCTTGCGGGATGGGTCCAGAGAAGAGGGGCATCTTTCTTCATTCCTGCGGGAAAGTTCATGTTCAGAAAACAACGTTCATCCCAGTGGGATACCAGATTTTCCAGTCTGTTCAGAAGGTATTCGGAAATAATTGAAAAATCATAGGGCGCTTCAAACTGATTGAGAGACAGGGCTATGGAGGGGACCCCCTTGAGAGCGCCCTGCCGGGCTGCTGCCGCGGTACCGGAGTAAAGAAGGTCCGTCCCCAGATTGGGTCCGATATTGATTCCCGACAGGATGAGATCGAATTCGACGTCCAGATAACCGCCTTCCGCATAGACAACACAGTCCACCGGAGTTCCCGAGCAGCTGTACATCCTTTCTCCTCTGCAGCTGATCTTTACAGGATCCTTGAGGGTTATGGAGTGTGAAAAGCCGCTGCGGTCTCCATCGGGCGCCATGACCCAGACCTCGTGAGGTCCGGAAAGATGCTCAACCATACTCTGAAGACCGGGACTGTCGATCCCGTCATCGTTGGTGATTAGTATTCTCATGTAATCAAACTCTTTTCAATCTTTTTTCAGCAGGAGCTTCAACCCGTCGGAAGGACTGCAGATGAAGGTCTCAGCCTTGAAACCGAAGATTCTGTCGTACTCCTCAAGATGTTCATCGTATAATGAAATATTATTACCATTTATCAGGTTGATTGTACAGCCGCCGAATCCGTTGCCCACCATCCGGGATCCCATGACCCCGCTGGTTTCATAGGCCCGTTTCACTAGCCAGTCCAGTTCGGGACAGGAAATTTCCAGCATATCCCTCAGGCTTTCATGAGACCGGTACATGAGCTTTCCTGCCATGGTCAGATCCCCTGTTTTAAAAGCCTCAGCCAGTTCCAGCACCCTTTCGTTTTCCTCTATCACATGAATGGCCATTCTACGCAGATGCTCGGGGAGCTCTTCAAGATCGCTGCGGAGCTCCTGTGTCGTAGTATCCCTGAGACTTATCAGGCGCCCCCGGCTGCCCAGAGCCTCACGACACTCTTCAAAGCCCTTTTTAAGGTCGTCGATTTCCCCATAACCGCTTCCATTGGGAACCTTGGAGTCGGTGACCAGAAGAACGATGGGCTTGAAGTCAAGGGCTACGGGTTTTATCTCCATGGTCTTCGTATCTATGAGAAGGGCATTTCCCTCACGGCCGAACCAGGAGACCGCACAGGGGGCAAGCCCCGGATCCTTGTTCATAAACTTCAGCTCCGCAAGACGCGCAGATTCAACAAGCTGTATATCCGAGATTTCAAAGCTGTACAGTTCTTTCAAAGCCGCTACAAGAGCCAGAGTCAGGGAGGAAGAGGAACCGAGTCCGACCTGCTCGGGGATCTCGCTTCGTATGGTGATATCCAGCCCGCGGACAGGACAGCCCAACTGCATCATAACCGCCAGAGCCCCCTTTACATAATTGGCCCAGCGGTCTTCCCTTTTATACTTCAGCCCCGACAGAGAGGATTTTTTTCTTTCGTTATAGTTTGCGGAGTATACACGCAGAGAGTTGTCCTCTCTGCCCGAGAGGGCGACTTCAACATATTTGTCAACGGCCACAGCCAGAACGAAACCTTCAAAGTACTCCGTATGTTCCCCCATAAGCCCCATCTTGGCAGGAACTTTGATAGTGACCTCAGGTTCACTGCCATATGTATTCTTATGAAGGGTATGCAAATTTTCCATGTTCAGCCTTGATTTCCGATGTTAAAAACCCACTTTCATAGTAAGTCATGTTCAAACAGAATTCAATAAAAAAACCGACAGTAACAATTTAGCCGGCTTCCGAACGGGAAAGTGAAAGGCTCTGAATAAGCTGTTTCCATGAAAAGAACGCCCCGGGAGCCGGAAAACGGACAAAAAAAAATACCGCCCATCAGGGCGGTACTCATAAACACAGGGCTGAAAAACTCAGTCCTTGGTCTTGATTCCGTATTTTTTGTTGAATCTTTCAACACGACCGGCCGTATCAACCAGCTTCTGCTTACCGGTGAAAAAGGGATGACAGGCACTGCAGATTTCAACTTCCATATCACCATGGGTAGAACGGGTCTGAATCACGTTTCCACATGCACACTTTACAGTGGCATCTTCATATTTAGGATGAATTCCTTCTTTCATAATGTTTTATCCTCCGTCGACCCTCCGTTTCAAAGGGCCTTATCTAACCTAAGCCGTATTCATCGACTTCAGGAACGCCTCATTATTCTTGGTTTTCCGCATCTTGTCAACTATCATTTCCGTTGCTTCCATATCATCCATGGGACTCAGGACCTTCCGGAGTATCCACATCTTGTTCAGTTCTTCACTGGTCAAAAGCAAATCTTCCTTACGGGTGGCGGATTTCTTGATATTGATGGCGGGAAAAACCCTCTTGTCGGCCAGCCTTCTGTCCAGGACGAGCTCCATATTACCTGTTCCCTTGAACTCTTCAAAGATAACCTCGTCCATACGACTCCCGGTCTCGATCAGAGCGGTGGCCACAATGGTCAGGCTCCCGCCGTTCTCAATATTACGGGCGGCACCGAAAAATCTTTTGGGACGGTGCAGGGCGTTGGAGTCCACACCACCGGAAAGGATCTTCCCCGATGTGGGGACGGTCTGGTTGTAGGCACGGGCAAGACGGGTAATGGAGTCCAGAAGAATGACAACATCCTTTTTGTGTTCCACAAGGCGTCTGGCCTTCTCCAGTACCATCTCGGCCACCTGGACGTGCCGACTGGCCTGTTCGTCAAAGGTGGAGGCGATAACCTCTCCCTGAACGCTCCTTCTCATGTCCGTGACCTCTTCGGGACGTTCATCAATCAGCAGAACGATCAGCTGTACATCAGGATGGTTCTCCGTAATGGCGTTGGCTATCTTCTGAAGAATAATGGTCTTACCGGAACGGGGGGGAGAAACGATCAGTCCGCGCTGTCCCATTCCGATGGGGCAGAAAAGATTGATCATTCTTGTGGAAGGATCGGAGACCCTTGTCTCCATATTCAGTCTCTCTTTGGGGTAGAGAGGTGTCAGGTTCTCGAAGGAAACTCTGGTCTGAGCCACACCGGGTTCATCGAAGTTGACATTGACGACCCTCAGCATGGCAAAGAAGCGTTCCCCCTCCTTGGGCGAACGGATCTGACCGTAGACGGTGTCTCCCGTTTTCAGGTTGAACAGTCTGATCTGTGAGGGAGAGATGTAGATATCATCGCTTCCGGGCAGATAGGAGTTCTGGGGTGAGCGGAGGAAGCCATAACCGTCAGGCAGAATCTCCAGAGATCCGTAGGCGAAAATGACGCCGTTGTTCTCGATATGGGCCTTGAGGATGACAAAGATCAGCTCCTGCTTCTTCAATGTGATCAGATCATCCCTGACGAGCTCCATATCCTCTGCATATGTTCTCAGATCGGGCATGGTCATCACCGACAGATCGTTGATTGTCACCCTGGGCTGATCGGGAGTGGGAAGGGGGGTATTTCTCATCTGACGGGCCAGATTGTCCCTTCTGTTCTTGCCGCCCTTCCTCTTGTTGTAGTTCTTGCGGCCGCCGTTCTCATTGTTGTTATTATTGCCGCGGGGAGACTCTTCCTGAGACTCCTCAGGGGTCGATGCGGCGGAGGAAGACTCCTTATGCCCTTCTGAACCATCAGCGTCCTGGGCTGAGGATGGATCGGATTCTTTGGCAGGATCCTCGCTTTTCTTTCGCCGGGTTGATTTTCTGGCCGGTTTGACCGTTGTCTCTTCGGCTACCGGTTTGGCGGCTTCGCCTTTCCCTTCAAGCGCAGAAGAGTCGGACACTTCGGATTCCCCACCCTCTTCAGCGCTCTTCTTTTTAACAACCTTTCTTTTTTTTACGGTTGCCTTCTTGACTGTTATTGTTTTGCTTTCTTTTGCGGGGGATTCTTCCCCGGCTTCTTCCGAAGCTGCGGAAGGTGCTTCTGCTGTGCTTCCAAGATCCAACTCGTTCTGGGGCTCAGCAGCACTGACCGCAACATCCTGAGGATCGTCCAGAGTTTTCCGGATTATCGCCATACATTCTCCAAAAAATTAATGTTGATTATATTTATGTCAATGTCTTCAATATATATGGATGAAAATGAAGATTCAGACTTGCTAAAAGGAACGGAAACCCTAACGGGCATCCAATTTCGTATAATTTTAATATATTATCAGCTTATATTACTGTCAAGGGAGGATTCATTTAAAATAATCTTTTCACAAAACAGGAGAGCCTCTATTACGGTTTTCCTGCGGACCTCGGTTCTGTTTCCCGAAAAAAGAAAACAGGAGGCCCGGCAGCCTTTTTCTGTTCCCGCGGCTATCCAGACGGTCCCCACAGGTTTCTCAGCACTGCCCCCGCCGGGACCGGCAACTCCTGAAACGGCGACGGCAAGACCGGCTCCGCTCTTTTCAAGCGCACCGGCCACCATGGCTCTGACCACTTCTTCAGAAACAGCGCCCTTCTCTTCTATAAGACCCGGAGGAACATCAAGAACATTGATTTTAGCTTCATTGGCATAGGTGACGAAACCGCCCCAGACCACATCGGAGCTTCCGGCTATCTCCGTCAACTCACCGGCTATCAATCCTCCGGTACAGGATTCGGCACTGACGAAACTGATCCCCTTCCCTCTGCAGAGTTCCAGAAAGGCTGCGGCGTCAAAGCTCATTCAGATCCTGTTTCAACTGTGCTACGGGAGCCGAAAAAACATCGACAGACTCGGAATCACTGATCATATCGCATTTGCCTTCGAAGCGTACCCCGTCGGCAATTTTCAGCTTGGCGGTTCGTATGTTTCCGACGACCTGTCCGGTAGAGAGCATCTCCAGCTTTTCGGTAGCTTCTATATCACCGTAAACCACACCGCCGACCACAATGGAACCGACCTGTATATCCGCATGAACCTCGGCCCCCTCTTCAATATAGAGGAATCCCTCAGATTCGATTCTTCCCTCGTACTTCCCGTCTATTTTCAGGGGCTTACTGAAACGCATGGTCCCCTTGAAAACCGTCTCATTCCCCAGGATAGTGGAAATGGACTCGATATCTTTCAATGATGGTGTCATATACTTCCTATTTCGTTGTCATGGTAAATACGCCGTCCCACTCGGGTGGCGGAGGATTGTCCAGATACATCTTGCACCTGGCATAATACACCTTGGAAGGTCCGTCTTCCTGATCCAGCTTCAGAGCCTCGGCGAACCTGGCCATAGCATCGGCAAAACTGCGCTTTTTGTACAGCTCCCGTCCTTCTGCAAAAAGATCAAGCACCTGTTTCTTGGTTTCGGAGATCATACCTTCCCTCCAGCAGTGATTATGCTGCTTCTATTTTCCACCTTCTTCAGGGTGTTTGTCAATCTCAGGGATCTGAGTGTCAAAACGGGAACAGTTTTTTAAAAAAAATGCCTCCCGCAGGGGAGGCAGATCAGCCGTCAGCATAACACCGGGGCTTTGCAATAGAGGAAGCTTTTTTTCGCTAAAAAAGCGAAAGCAGGGCCGGGCCGGCGTCAGTTACGCAACGGCCAGGCCAGTTTTTTCAATTCCTTACCGGGTCTGAATACCGTGACTCCGTGGCTTTCCACAGGAACGATCTCTCCGGTTTTGGGATTTCTGGCCTTTTCCCGACCTTTCCGGGTTCGGATTTCAAAGGTACCGAAACCCCTTAATTCAACGACTCTGTCATCTTCCAGAGCGTCTTTTACTTCTTCAAAAAAAGAATCAATCACATTATGAATATCTTTTCTACTGATAGAAGAGTTTTCATAAATATGCTCGATGATCTCAGCTTTGGTTAGCTTTGCTTCTGACATATCTCTTCTCTAAATAATTAGGATTTGATCTCTTACTTAAGCCATAGCGGCAAGAACTTTGTAAAGTCTGGACTTTTTTCTTGCAGCCATATTCTTGTGATACAATCCCTTACCGGCAGCGGTATCAATCAGCTTAACGAACTCTGCGTAAGCGGTTTCAGCCTTGGCCTTGTCTTTAGCGGCAACGGCGGCTTCAAAGGATTTGATACTGGTTCTGACAGTACTTCTGATCATACGGTTGTGTGTTCTTGCCCGGAGACTCTGACGATGTCTCTTGGCTGCGTCAAGTGAATTAGGCACTTTAAACGACCTCCTGTGGTTAATAATAAAATGGGATTAGCAGAAAAACCTTTCGTGCAGCCGGCCTGTCCGGAAAACACTCACTCTGCCAATCAAGAAAAAAACTACTCTAAATCGAAATCGCTGGGTCTTCTTTCCTGGCGCTTGCACTTTTCACACTCGGCAACGTGCTTCATCCGACCATTCTTGAAAATAGACTTCATCTTGATTTCACCGCCGTCCTCGGCATGCACAAACTTGTGGGTACCGGAACCGATACGGGCGTTCTTACTGACTCCTGCCATATCTAAACTCCTATAACAGATTCACACTTCCTTAAGAAGAAAGTGTTTGTGTTGCAAAACAGAATCCGCATTCATGCGGTCAGCTCTGTCGGCTAATTCATTAGCAGATGGATAGTAACAGAGAATGAAAGAGACTGTCAACAAGATAAGCCTAAATTTCTAAAGGATTTAGCTCCCATGACCGGGATTCTTTGTTATATGAAATTTCCGCCGTACTGAGATCAAGCATTCTGCCGTCATTTCCGCTCAGCCTTAATCTTTTGGAGAATATATTCACCTCGGTCACCCGGAAGGTCGCGCCGTCCCAGTGGATACGACTGCCTTCCGAGGGAAGTTTCTTCTTCTCTTCCTGATAATACTCGTACTCATAGGAAAGACAGCAAAGCAACCGGCCGCAGGGTCCGGAAATTTTCATGGAGTTCAGGGAGAGATTCTGCTCCTTGGCCATCTTGATGGAAACAGGGCTCAGATGATCGGTAAGGCTGTGACAACAGTACTCCCGTCCGCAGACGCCCATACCGCCGAGGACTCGCGACTCGTCGCGCACACCGATCTGACGCAGCTCAATCCTCATCTTGAAGATGGACACCAGATCCTTGACCAGCTCTCTGAAGTCGATTCTATTCTCAGCCGTGAAAAAGAACATAACCTTGGGTTCATCCAGCAGATAATGCGCCGATACCAGCGCCATATCCAGCTTATGCTTGTCGATCTTCTCACGACAGGTTTTAAAAGCTTTCTCCTCTTTCTCCCTGAAGGATTCCGCTTTTTTCAGATCTTCATCGCTTACCCGCCTGACCACATTCCTCAGATCGCCCTTGCGAATATGGCTCAGGTCCGATACCGGGCCCAGAATCTTGACCATATCATTCCCGTAACGGGTCTTTACAATGATCATATCCCCTATTGTAAAGCTTTCACCCCGGGGAGGAATACAGACCTCCGTCTCACTGGAGTGAAGAATCTTGGCACGGTACAGTCCGTCGGGGTAGTTTTTTATATCCAGAGGAGCACCTTTTCCATGATGCTCCTTATTCTTGTCCGATCCCATCGGCAGTCTCCCAGACCCGTTCCATCCTGAGCCTTATCGGCTGAGGTCGACGAGTATTCCATAGATTTCATCCACCTTCTGAAGAATCTCCAGCTGTTTCTGCTGGCTCCGCAGCACGGCGGCACCCAGACTCTCCAGTCTCTTGTCCACTACCGCAATCAGGGTGTACTGCTTGCGGCTCATAGTCCTGGGGTTCAAACGGCCTTCCTTCTGCTCCGCTTCAAGACCGCGGCTCACCACATACTGATAAAAGTGACGTACAGCCTTTTTGTACTTCCCAAGAGTTTCCAGGGAGGCGTCATCCTTGAGAGCCTCTCCCAGTTCATAGACCTCGTCCAGTAGTTCTTCAACCTGCTCCAGCCCCGTCAGTCCCTGACTGAGAGACGCGCTTGCCGTAACTTCGGACTCTTCGGCCTTTTTCATTGTACTGCGAAATCCGACGGTTGAGGTCTTTTTCTTTTCGACCTTTTTTTTATCCTTCCCCGTAGAGGGAAGAAGTGTTCCGCCGACGATTCCCAGCTTATCTATATCCACGTCTCAGGCATCTCCGCTGCCGGACTGCCAGTCGACGGAATAGCTCGCTCCTCCGCTGCCGACAGCCATTTTCTGCACCTCGTCCTCATCCCCGCCGCCGGTAATGACACAGCTGCCGTGAAGAAGCACCCCCTCTTCCACAACGAGGTTGCGGGCCTGTATGTTTCCGATAACCATACCGGTGGCCAGTATAACGACCTTTCCCGTGGAGAAGATATTTCCGTGTACCACTCCGCCTATAACCGCCGTGCTGGCAACGATATTGCACTCGGCCCTTCCGGTCTTACCCACAAGGACCTTTCCCTTAGTGTCGATGCTTCCGGAAAAATCACCGTCTATACGGAGAAGCCCGTTCAGAACGAGCTCTCCGCTGAATTTCGTACCTTCACCGATGATTGAGTTGATGAAGGAGTGGTTCTTTATGTAATCGCTCATATTATATCAGCCCTTGTTTTCCAAAGTTCTCAGCCAGTTTAACCCGAATCGGAGAAAATAAAAATCCCCATCCGGAGGATTCTTTATCAGCTTGTCGAGGACACAATTCCGGTACTGACGGAGATTTGGCGTGATTATTTGTACTTCTGAAGATTCCGGGTTACCCGGCTGAAAATATCGTGATTATCTGTCATATTAATGTACTTGACCGGATCCACGACCTGGGAACCGATGTGCACTTCATAGTGAAGGTGGGGTCCCGTGGACATCCCTGTACTACCCATGGTCCCCAGAACATCCCCCTGGGAGACCTCCTGACCGGGCCTGACATAGAGCCGCTGCATATGGCCGTACTTGGTATAGAATCCGTACTTGTGCCTGATCTTCACATAGTTTCCGTAGTTGCCTTCATCGTAGTCCGCTTCAAGGACTTTTCCATTTGCCGTGGCAATAATGGGAACGCCGTAACCGTAGGCCAGGTCTACCCCCTTGTGGAGGTACCACTGGCCGGTAAAGGGATGAATGGAGGGACCGAATACGGCGGTGACGTATCCCTGCACGCCCTTGAGGGGCCACATGGTGGGAATGTCCGAAAGAAGGCTTTTCTGGCTGTCCAGAATCTGTCCGATCTCCTCCAGGGAGGAGACAGACTGGTCAAGAGCCGTCTTGAGTTTCTGAATCTCCACTGTTTCACTCAGGGTTCCGTTCTCGGCTGTCTCTACATTAAAGAAAGACGAAAGGTCGCCTCCGCTTCCGCTGCGGACCTCCCGGTCCGCCGACTCTATTCCCAGTGTATCCAGGGTTCCGGAAAGGGTTTTCTGAAAGGTGTCGGTGGAACTGATCAGAAGGTTCACTTCATTTCTCAGAACTTCGAGACTGGCTTCCGAGTGTTCCAGATCCCGGGAACGGGAGACGAGAAGATCGTTTGTACCGGAGAAGTCGGCAGTCAGCCAGACAAAAGTCACGACAAGGGAGATAAGGAGTATGCTTATAAAGGTAAGAGCCAGGAGGGATATCTGAAAATTAAAAACCCTCTTTTCAGAGTGGGGGATGAGCATGATGGTAAGCTTCTGCCGACCCGTGGTTCCGATACGGGACAAAAATCCACCATTCTGCATTCCCGAAGAGTTCCTTGCGGATGTTCTTCTTACTTTTCTCCCGGCCACTGTGACTCCTTGAGACTTCCCTCTATTCTTTATCGTCCACTCTACACTGTTTCTAAAGCAATACACAAGGTAGGAACGGACGTTTAGGGTCCGGGAAGAGGTGGTTTTGGTTGAAATCTATGTCATTATACCGTCGTTTACATATAAAAACAATAATACTCCCGGAAATCTACCGGAATCGCCCTTTCCAATGCTTCCTCATATTCCTTCAGCTCCGGGGATACGGGGAAAAAGGGAAGAGTCCTGAAAGGATACCTTTTTCCGGGTGAATTGCAGGAGAAACAGGGAAAAGAAGGCTATTTTTCATTTTTTTCTTGTTTTTGTTTTCAAATTAGTCTAATAATATCAGTTAAGAACGATAAGGTTCGCCCGGGTCACGGGTTTTCCACATTCTAGAGTTCGCCGGTCTGATTGACGCATACTGAAACGATGTGATATAAGAGCGGAGATTTTTTCTACATCCTAATTAAAAGCGGTAATAACATGCAGTATTTTGATACTCACGCCCATATCGGGTTGATTCACGAAGATCCGATCGAACAGTTGATTATAACTCAGGAAGCCAGACAGGAGAACGTCTCCTACATCATGAGCATCTGCAACAACCTGTACGACTTCTTTGATCTTTATAACAATCTCTCCACCGCATCGAATGTGGTATTTGCCATAGGTGTATCCCCTTCCGAGGTCCAGAACCCCGGCCCGGAGTGGGAACAGAAGATATCCGAAGGCCTGTCCATGGACAGAGTTGTGGCTCTGGGAGAGACAGGGCTGGACTATTACCGTAAATTCGGAGACAAGAGTTCACAGGTGGAGCTGTTTATCGCCCAGCTGGAAATGGCGGATCAGCACGATGTTCCCGTTATCATCCACAACCGGAATGCAGGCAAGGATATCCAGGAGATACTCAGCACACGTATGCCATCCAAAGGCGGTGTTCTTCACTGCTACTCGGAGGACTGGGAGTACGCCCGGAAGATTCTGGACAATCATGACAATATGTACTTCTCCTTTGCCGGTAACGTGACCTACAGAAATGCCCGTAACCTGCACGATACGGTACGCTACCTCCCCCTGGACAGGATCGTTATCGAATCGGAAGCCCCCTTTATGGTGCCCGCCGCTTTCCGGGGCAAGAGGAACAAGCCCATCTACCTGCCCTCAACGGCCCAGTTTATCGCATCTTTGCGTGAGGAACCGGAAGAAGAGGTGTATGACGCCCTCTTTAACAATGCCAAAACCCTCTTCGGTCTGGACTGATCTGTGTCGGATGCGCCGGCACGGCCCGGCGAATCCTGATAAAAGCCCTGTTATATGAGATAATGGTCCTATGAGTTTATATCATCCCTTGAAAATCGGCCCCGTGGAAACACGGGGTAATCTTTTTGCCGCCCCCCTGGCGGGCTACACCGACAGGGCATTCAGAACGGTCTGTATCGAAAACGGAGCCGACCTCTGTTATACAGAGATGGTCTCCTGCGAAGCCCTCTCCCGGGGCAGCGGACGGACCGAAGAGCTTCTGATGCAGGCCGATGCGGAATCCGAATACGCCGTCCAGATCTTCTCTGGAAATGCGAAAGCCGCAGGAGAGGCCGTAGCTCTGGTCATGAAGAGCCATACCCCTCTTCTGATAGATCTCAACTGCGGCTGTCCCGTCCCCAAGATCATCAAGTCCGGAGCCGGTTCGGACCTGATGCGCCATCCCGACAGGATAGGCGAGATCGTCAGAGCCATGAAGGACAATACGGATGTCCCCGTGACCGTCAAGATCCGTACCGGATGGGACGCCCTTTCCATAAACTACCTTAAGGCGGCCGAACAGGGTGTAAAAGCCGGGGCGGCCCTGGTCGCCATGCACGCCCGAACCCGCAGCCAGGGCTATGGAGGCGAGGCGGACTGGAGCCATTTGAAGGCTCTCAAAAAGGCTCTGGGAGACCTGCCCGTACTGGGTTCGGGAGACCTTTTCACCGCTGAAAGCGTCAAAGCGATGCTGGAAGAGACCGGCATAGACGGTGTGATGCTGGCCCGGGGGGTGATCGGCAATCCCTTCCTCTTCCGGGAGGCAAAGCACTATCTGACCACCGGAGAGCTTATGGCCGGCCCCACTCCCCTTGAGAAGCTGGAAACGGCCTTCCGTCAACTGCAGCTGGCTGTGGATTACAAGGACGAAACCGTGGCGGTCAAGGAGATGAAGAAACAGCTCTGCGCCTACACCAAGGGGCTCCCCGGTTCCTCGGAGATCCGAAACCGTATGGTCCACTCGGAGAACTTCGAGACCTACAAGCAGATCTTTCGGGAGTATCTGGAAAGTTTCACCTCATAATTTTTTCATTTGCCTCCCCCCTGCTTAAGCGCTAGAATAGATCTATAACTCACCCGATATAAGGATAATCACATGGCCTATTTGATCAGCGGTATGCAGCAGCTCGGCGTCGGCGTCCGCAGCAAGGAGGAGTCCTGGAAATGGTACAGAAAACATTTCGCAATGGATGTCCCCGTATTCCAGGAAGCCGCGGAGGCTCCCTTTATGACCCGCTATACGGGAAACAAGGTACAGTCGCGGGATGCGGCCCTTGCCATCAACCTGAAAGGCGGAAGCGGATTCGAGATATGGCAGTACACCAGCCGGGAGACCGCGTCCCCCGACAAGGCGGCCGTTCTGGGAGATCTGGGCATCCAGATAGGCCGGATCAAGACTCCCGATGCCGCCGCCTGTTTTGAAGCGTTCAAGACCGATGGCGTTGAGATCCTGACTGAACCGGCTGAAGATCCTTCGGGAACCCTTCATTTTTTTATCCGCGACCCCTGGGACAATCTTTTTGAGATGCGGGAACAGAAGGACTATTTCCTGAAGAAACCGTCCCTGACAGGCGGTCCCTGCGGAGCGGTTCTGGGAGTCAGCGATATAGACAGGGCCCTCCCCCTCTATCAGGATGTCCTGGGATATGACAGGATTGTCTACGATGAAGAGGGATATTTTGAGGACCTTATGGGACTGCCCGCCGGGGATGAACGCTTCAGAAGAGTATTATTAACCCACAGCTCTCCCCGGAAAGGGGCTTTCTCCAGAGTCTTCGGACAGAGCAGTATCGAGTTGATCCGGTCCCTGGACAGGAAAGGATCGCCCATGTTCTCCGGTCGGTTCTGGGGCGATGCGGGTTTTATCCACCTCTGTTTCGATATAAACGGCATGGAAGAGCTGAAAGCGGCTCTTGAGGAGAAGGGATTCCCCTTTACGGTGGACAGCGGCAGCTCCTTCGATATGGGAGAAGCCGCAGGCCGTTTCACCTACATCGAAGATCCCGACGGGACTCTGATCGAGTTTGTGGAGACCCACAGGATTCCCATCATTAAGAAGCTGAACTGGTATCTCAGCCTGACGGGCAGGAATCCGGAGAAGCCTCTGCCCGACACTTTGATGAAGCTTCTGGGCCTGGGCCGCATCAGGGACTGAAAAGAAACAGTCAACCGATCGGAAATCTGTAAAAAAAGAGCCGATACCCGGAAGGATATCGGCTCTTTCTTTATCTTCGGAACAGACTAAAGGATCTCTACCAGAGCCCCGCCGGAGGTAAATCCGCCGCCGAAGGCTGTCAGCCCCAGGGTCTGGCCGCTGCGCTTTTCATCAAAAAGGGTTTCAAGACAGAAGGGAATGGTACAGGAGGAGGTGTTCCCCATGGAACGGATCTGGCTGTACACATGCCCCTCATCCAGCTTGAGCCTCTTCTGAACCGCCGTGATAATCCTCTGATTGGCCTGATGGGGAACGATCAGATCAAGATCTTTCACATCCACACCACCCTCTTCACAGGCATTCCCCAGAAGGGAGATCATGCTCTGCACAGCCTCAAGATAGACCTTGGGGCCGTGCATATAGATGGCCCGATCAGGATCGGCGGGCACCGTCAGGATCTCTCCGGGCTCGCCGGCGGCGGCGGTAACGGGCCTGTTATAGACGGCCTTGCCGGTCATACCGCTTTTCAGTTCATACTCAGATCCGGCAATCAGAGTGGCGGTGGCCGCATCTCCGAATATGGGAGAGGTAGACTTGTCCGCAGGATCGACCAGGGGAGAAAGGACCTCCGCGGTGATCAGCATGACAAGCCCGTCCTTCCTGCTTCCCAGAAAGTCGTAGGCGCTCTGCAGGCCGTAGATAAATCCGGTACAGGCGGCGTTGATATCAAAGGCGGGACACTGAATACTCCGCTTTCCCTCAGGCATCAGGGTATACTGCACACGGGCCGCCAGGGAGGGAGTGATCTGCCCGGGGGTACCGGTGGTCACCAGGAGAAGGCTCAGATCCTCCAGAGTCAGACCGTTGCGCTCCAGTACTGTTCTGGCCGCCTTTGACGACAGGGTTAGAATATCCTCCCCTTCGCCGATCCAGTTTCTCCGTTCTATACCGGTCATCTTCAGGATTTCCCCCTCTTCCCAGCCCGGACAGTTCTTCATGATCTCGTCGTTTTCAACCACACGGCTGCCCTTCACACCCGCCACATCGCAGATACGGGGTCTGTGTTCCCCGCCGGGCGCGGCAGCTGCTAAAGCCCCTGCTGCCCTGACAAGGGAGGACCTCGCAATATCGTCGGGGTTCAGACCGTCTATAACAGCGTCTCCCGGCTCTTCCTTGGTCCTGGGTTTCAGAACGCCCTGGGAAGCCTCCGCGGTTTTCACGCTCATGGCGGGAGTTCCGATTTCAACGGCCTCTCCCTCTTCCAGGAGAATTTCCACAACCCTTCCGCCTACAGGCGCCTTCAGCTCGGCGGCGGCCTTATCGGCCTCGAACTCGGCGATCAGCTGCCCCTCTTCAATCTCATCACCGGGCGCGACCTTCCATTCGACTATGGTAGCGGTCTCATCGGCGGGACTGGTGCCGATAATTTCAATGGTAAAAAGTCCCGTTGAGGAGGCTTCTTCCTTCTTCCAGCTCACAGTTCCGCCCAGCATGTCCACTGCCGTTTCAAGAACCCCTTTGTAGGAGGGAAGCACTTCCAGCTGATTGTCATAGTTGCAGGGAACGAAGGTATCCTCCCTCACGACCCGCCTTATCTGCAGGGGACGGTCCACGCTTTCGGCCAGGACGGCGGCGATTTCAGAGGACACAGAGGCGGTCTTGTTCTCTTCATGAACGATGATCACCCTTCCGGTCTTTTCGGCGGAAGCGACAACCATTGATTTATCCCAGGGAGAGATGGACCTCAGGTCGATAATATCGGATGTGATACCCTGACGTTTCAGGGTTTCAGCAGCCTTCAGACAGTGCTTGAGGGTGTTGCCATAGCTGACAAAACTCAGATGTTCACCGTCATCCAGCTTCCGGGCCACTCCCAGGGGCACCAGCTGACGGGAAACATCGGCGCTGGTCCTTGTGGAGGTCTCATTCAGGCAGACCTTGGGATAGAAGAAGATGGTGGGTCTTTTTGATTCAAAGGCCGTGTTCAGCAGTCCCGCGGCATCACCGGCTGTGGAGGGCATCACAACATCCACTCCGGGAATATGGGCGGCCACGGCCTCCATGCTGGAGGCGTGGAAGGGACCGAGTCCGGGCTTGTAGGCGCCGCAGGTGACCATCAGAATAAAGGGGCACTCCCATCCCCCGTCTGTTCTCCAGTACATACTTCCGGCTTCCGCCCAGAGCTGATTGAAGGCGATGGGGAGGAAATCGGCGAACTGTAGAAAAGCCACGGGCCGTTTGCCCGCCAGGGCACGGCCTATGGCCAGCCCCGTGATTGAGGCTTCCGCCAGAGGACTGTTCTCAACCCGTCCGGGGAACTGATTGCTCAGTGTCTTGGTGACACCGAAAACATCGCCCTTGGGATCTTCCAGATCCTCTCCCAGAAGCTCAACGGCTGGATTGGTCTCCAGATGATGGCGAAGAGTCTCCCTGAGGGCTTCGAGCATGGTCAAGTCGTTTTTACCGGGAGTGCCGCGGTACTCCTGGGCCGGATCAGTCAGATGGGAGGGAAGAGGTCGCTTGGCGTCGAAGACAGCCTCGGGTTCGGCACTCTGCTGAACCTTCCGGGCACACTCTTTGAGCTCCGTTCTGATGGTATCGGCTTCAGCCTCCAGCTCCCCGGCGGGAACGCCCTGCTCAATGAGCCAGTTTTTCATATGGGTCAGGGGATCACCCGTATCCCGGAGATTCTGAATCTCATCCTCGGTCAGATACACCCTGTGATCGTCCGCATTGGTATGACTGTCCAGTCTGTGAGAATTAAAGACGACAATCCGGGGCTTTCTGCTCTCCCGCATCTCGTTTATCAGACTCTGAAACTGACGGGGAAGATTTTCGGGATAACGGCCGTCCACCCGGCTAATGGGAATGCCGTAGAATGAGTCAGCCTCCCCTTCGGGCCGGCTGAAGAAGGTCTTCCCCCTGGTCTGGGAAGAGATGGCAAATCCGTTATCCTGAATAAAAAAGAGAACGGGCAGTTCCTTGCGAACCGCATGGGCGATCCCTTCCAGAACATCTCCCTGCTGGGTCATACCGTCTCCCAGAGCACAGAGCACAACCGGCTTGTCCGCATTGTTCTTGACCGCTTCGGCCACACCGGCGGCCTGGATAGCGCTGTTGCCCACAGGCCCGACGATACTCAGAACTTTTTTCTCGGGATCGCTCATATGAGCGTTCATCTGACGACCCTTCGAATGGGCTCCGTCTTTATTGAAGAGGGCCATAAAAAACATCTCGGGTTCGATGCCTCTGGCCAGCATAAGGGCTTTATCGCGATAGTGACAGTGCAGCCAATCCTGGGGACCCAGCACATCGTCCAGGAAACAGGTTCCTTCGTGCCCGGCTCCTGAAACATGAAAAAATGCTTCACCCCGGCCTGTGTAACTCTGCTCGAGCAGGTCCATTTCCCTGGCGGTCACCATGGTACGATAGTATTCACGAAAGGTATTCAGTTCCAAATGCGCCTCCTGGTTTTATTGACACATTTACCAATTATGTCATTTTAATGTCTATACATTATAAGGTTTTTTCCGATCTGAAAAGGGGCATTCGGGCGATTAGTATGAAATCACTATGTCTGATAGGACCTGGAAACAGAAAAATCCACAAGAACCTCCTGGGATAGCGGCAAATTCTCATCCCTCACTCTCCTATGGGGAAAGTGACTGCCATGAAACCTAGAATTAGTAAAATCAATAGTTTTAATGATTAACGTCAGTAATACCGATACAACAATCTGTTTCAATACCGATTTTCTCTGTTACTGAAAAATCTGTGCCATGATTTGACACATCGCCAACGTATCCTTAGCCCATGAATATTGATATGACCGAACTGATAGAGCTCTGCATCCATGAGCTCAACATCAGTGTTAGGCCGGTTTATGAAAACTCGAAAGAGTGTTGGACCGGGAACAAAGGGGATGAAGATCCTGTACAGTGGCTTTATTTTGGCAGCACGGAACGGGTCATCAGGCAGAGGATGGAGGAGTTCAAGGTAGAAAAAGACCTTTTCGACGATATCTACTTTGCTATCTGCTGGGAAGTCAGGGAGAAAAGTCTCGGCCTTTGAATAGCGCTTCTTCAGTCCTTTTTATGAAGACCGCACTCCCTGCTTTCGGGATTCTCCCACCACCAGCGGCCCGCACGGATATCCTCGCCCTCTTTAACAGCCCGGGTACAGGGGGCGCAGCCTATGGAGGGAAACCCTTTCCTGTGGAGGGCATGGACAGGCACTGAGTTCTGCTTCACATAATCCAGACAGTCAGCCTCGCTCCAGCCGGCCAGGGGATTGATCTTTACAAGACCGAAGGCTTCGTCCCACTCTACGGTTTCGACGGTCTGACGGGTAAGCGACTGATCCCGGCGGAGGCCGCAGATCCAGGCGTCTCGACCGTCCAGAGCCCGCTTCAGAGGCCCGATCTTACGGATCCGGCAGCACTCTCTGCGGTTTTCCAGGCTGTAGTAGAAGGAGTTGGGCCCTTTGGCCTCCATCAGCTCTTCCACAGCCCGGGGATCGGGACAGTAGACCCGAAAAGGTGTATTCCACTTCAGCCGGGCCTCTTCCAAAAGGTCGTAGCTTTCCTGAAAGAGACGGCCCGTATCCAGGGTGAAGATCTCCACCTCGGAACTGAGCCTGCGGAGCATATCGCTGATCGCCATATCCTCCAGTCCCAGACTGGAGGACTGGACCAGCTTGTCCGTCCCGAAGGTTTCGATGGCCCACCCAAGGATCTTCCGGGGGCCCATCGCGGCCGTTTCTTTCTGCAGAAGTGCCAGATCTGCGGTCATAGTATCAGTCCTTGATATTTCTGTAGACTTTCCTGATCTTTTTGATGTCCTCTTCTGTAACCGAGTCCATCAGATTCAGATCCTGCTTCATCTCTCCGAAAACCTCGATGGTTCTGTCTATCTCCGCATCCGTGTGGGATGTGGTGGGGATCATACGGAACATACAGAGTCCGGGGGGGATGACGGGATAAACAACGGCTGTGACAAAGATATTTCTGGTTCTCAGATATTTGACCATCCGGGCGCCCACGCCGTTCACATCGTCGCTTCCTGTGGGAGTGAATACGGAACAGATGGGTGACTCACCGGGGCCGATGTAGTATCCCAGCTCCTTCAGCCCCTCTTTGAGCTTGTTGGAGTTGTCCCACATGGTCTTTCTTCTGTCATCACCGTCGATGATAAAGTCCAGAGTCCTGTCCAGGGCCTTTACATAGACCATGGGGAGGCTCTTGGCAAAGACCTGGGTCCGGGAGTTGAAGGCAATCCAGTCGATGACATCCTGGTCGGCCGCTACGAATCCCCCGATGGAAGCGAAGGCCTTGGCAAAGGTGCCGAAGTAGAGGTCGATCTTGTCCTGTACACCGAAGAAGTCGCCCGTGCCGCGTCCGACCTCTCCCATAACGCCGACGCCGTGGGCATCGTCGATAAAGAGCCTGGCGTTGTACTTCTCTTTCAGTTCACAGATACCGGGCAGATCGGCCAGGTCTCCGGTCATGCCGTAGACCCCCTCGATAAGGATCATAACTCCGCCTTCCCTCTTCTCGTTCACCTGCCTGAGAACGGACTCCAGATCCTTCATATTGTTGTGCTTGAAGTAGCGGATGGTCGCTCCGGCGGCCTTGGCCATGGAAGCGGCATCCAGAATACAGGCATGAGCCAGACGGTCTACGATAACCGTGTCCTTGGGTCCGCAGAGGGAGGAGACCACTCCCAGAACACCCATATAGCCGAAGTTGAACAGGTAGGCGGCCTCTTTCTGAGCCCAGGTCGCAAAACGGGATTCAAGATCCTGGTGAAACTGAGTGTTTCCGCTCATCATTCTGGAGCCCATGGGAGCGCTGGTCCCGTACTCGGCGACAGCCTCACCGGCGACGGCTTTGACCTCTTCATTCTCTGCCAGACCGATATAGTTGTTGACCGACCACATAATAACTTCATTGCCGTTATAGCTCATGGTTTTGCCGGGAATGGGATCCATGGTGGGCCGGGTCAGATCCCGCTCACCCATTTTCCGGAACTTTCCGAAATAACCGGCATCGGTCTTACATTTATCAAAGATATCTACACTCATCTATTATAATCTCCTTGTTTTTTGTATTCCCTATATATTGCCCCGGAAGCAGGCTTCGGGGCATAAAAGCGTTTTAGCCCTTGAAAAGCGTCTCCACCTGTGCCACAACATCCGCCGCAGAAGCATCCGCCGGAAAAACAAGATCGGCCTTTGCCGCCGAAGTATGATGCTCTTTCCTGTAACGCTCCGTTCCGCCCCCTGTGATATTAAGCATTACGGAGGCTCTTTTGTCCACCCGGCCCGATTCCACGGCCTTGATCAGGGAGGCTACCGCAACCGCAGCGGCAGGAGAGATATCGGCCCCCTCTTTTTCCAGAAAAAGAGCCGCTGCCCGGGAAGATTCCCCGTTATCCGCCAGAAAGACATCTCCTTTCGTAGCCTTAAGGGCATCGTAAAGCCCTCCCTTCAAAGAGTAGGGAGGTTTGCGATTGGTCAGAACAGAGGCGTTTACCGCATGCGCCTGCTCCCTGGCCGTATCGTCATCCAGAGGAACCAGGTCGCGGCTGTCCGCCTTCCAACTGTCATGGATAAGCTGAAACGGGGTATTCTGGGAAACCATCAGTTTCATTGGATTCTCTCCGAAACGTCCGTCCTGCTGCAGTCTCATCATGGCTTCCCAGGCGGCGATGGCGCCCGTACCGCTTCCCACGGCCTGGAAGTAGTATTCGGGGATCTTTCCCATGGCGACGGCGGCGGAAAGTACGGTAGTTCCCATACCGTCCCGCCGGGCGGGATTTTTGGCTCCCCCTTCGGGATAGAAGCGAGCGCCGCTGCAGAGCTTGTTCGACAGGGCTATCGCATCGAAGTAGTCCGATCCCGTTTCCACGGCGATGACCTTTACACAGTCGGCCTTTTTGACATCGGACCAGAGAGCGTCCAGACTCTCTTCGGGTACACAGACCACAAGGGGGAGATTGTTCTCCGAACAGACCCGGATAAATGCGCGGGCGGTGTTTCCCGCAGAAGCGACCACCAGGACCTCATCGGTCTTATCGGGGATTCTGGCGCAGACGGCATAGGCCTCGCACTCCTTGAAGGTGCCGGTCTTCATGGCCGCGCCCTTTTCGGGCCACCAGCCGTTGAAGGTGATCCACAGATCGCTCATTCCCAACTCTCCGGCCAGGCCTTCGCTTTTGTAGGTCACAGGGGAAGCGGAGCCATCAAGGATTCGTCCTACGGGCAGCCAGTCGAAAAACCGGTAGAGGCCCTTGTCCAGCCCTCCCGCATTCAGCTGACGGGTATCGTAGTCCGCCCGGAGAAAGTGGGGCTCTGTGCATTCGGGACAGGAGAGAACTCTTCCGTCGTCTTTCAGTGATTTTCCGCAGCATCCTGCGCTCAGTGTATAGTGGTTCAGACTATGGCTCATTGTAATTCCCCCATAAGTTCCCAGTCTTCCATGATTCTGTCGACCTCTTCCATATGATCAGCCAGATTCTCGGGCCGTTTGATATGCCAGTCGGGCTCCAGATCCGTAGTGAGCTCCCTGCCGACCCAGATGGTCTTCAGTCGGGAGGAGCCCATCAGAAGCTGAATTCTATCCCGCTCCTCTTCGCTCAAATTATCAATCTTGACGATAAAGAACATCCCGGCGTCCAGCATGATGCGGGAGATCTCTGAAATCCTCCGGATATGCTCATCCCTGATCACGGGCCGACGGCGCAGGGCCCCCCTGAGGTCCGCATCCAGTCCGTACTTCAGACTCTTGTATCCCAGATAGTAGACCGCCTTTCCCAGGGCGAACAGTTTCTTCTCCAGCTGTTCGGCAAAGTCCTTCTTGCCTCCGTCCAGCTCTCCGGTCACCAGAATGAGAGCGGGTCTCTGTCCGTATCGTTCCATCCTGTCCAGCTCGGTGATCACGCCGTTTTCCCACTCCAGGTTGCGACGGACCATCTTCTCGCTGTCCTCGTACTGTCTCTGATCCTCTATGCCGCGGATGATTCCGCCTCCGGCGATCTCATACTCGTCCACCAGGACGAAACGGCTGGTCTGAGGCAGGTCCATGACAAGATCGAAGGCCACGGCCTTTTGAAGAGTCAGAACGCACTCGGCCACATCATGACGATCCACCTGCTTTTTATGGTTCTGAGCATCCAGGGAGGAGGCGTCGATCACCTTGAGTATCTCTGTCAGGCGGCAGCGCACCTTACAGGTTCCCGTTTTGAGAAAATACTCCCTGCCGGGAAGCAGGGGCTCCCGTCCCAGCCAGAAGAGGCTGACCTTGAGGCAGTTGCCCACCAGGGGCGCCCTCTCATCCACCCGGCAGGCCAGGGCCCCCCGGCTGAGGTAGATCTGCTCCTCCATGGTAAAACCTGTGGCCGCACCGGCGCTCACCTCTTTAACGGGAGGGGTGTTGAAACTTTCGATAGATTTGACACGGCTTTTCTTTCCCGAGGGGTAGAAAATGATCTCATCCCCCTCCCGGAAGCTTCCGGTCTCCAGGGTACCGGCGATGATCCGGCGACTGTCGTCGCAGTTGGTAAACTTGTAGATATCCGTAACGGGCATGCGCATGGGCAGCGTCTCAAGGGACTCCCCCTTTTCAAAGCGGTCCAGAAGCTCCAGAACGGTGGCGCCCTTCCACCAGGGCATCCTGCCCCTCCGGATACTGATATTATCCCCCTCCCTGCCGCTGACGGGAATAAACTCCGCATCACTGAGTCCGATGGAGCGCAGGAATCGTGTAAAACGGCGGACGATTCTGTTGTAAACCTGGGAACTGTAGCCCACCAGGTCCATCTTGTTGACCATAACACAGACCTGCCGGATTCCCAGCATGGCCAGAAGGTATCCGTGACGCCGGGAGTTTTCCTGTATTCCCTCATCCGCGTCGATGACCAGGAAAGCGGCTTCCGCACGGGCGGCGCCTGTAATCATATTCTTGAGAAACTCTATATGTCCCGGGGCATCGATGATGATGTAGTCCCTCTTGTCGGACTGGAAGAACACCCGGGCCGCATCGATGGTGATCCCCTGGGACTGCTCATCCTTCAGAGCATCCAGAAGGAAGGCATACTCAAAGGGCTTGGAATTCCTCTCGCAGTCCCGTCTTATCTGCTCCAGCTTCCCGTCGGGAAGGCTGTTCGTATCGGCCAGAAGCCGACCCACCACCGTCGATTTGCCATGATCCACATGACCGGTGAAAACGACATTCATCTGCTGACGCTGATTCTGTAAGGCGTCATGACTGGCGGTATCCAGAGGTTCCTGCCTGTTCTGCATATTCATTACATGTACCCGTCCCGTCTGAGGGTTTCCAGTCCGCCGCCGTCGTCCCTGTCCTGGGCTCTTCCCGAACGCTCGGCAATATGGACGAATTTACCCGTTTTCAGCTCTTCGATAATCTGCCGGACATTCCGGGCATCCGAATGGACGGGTGTGGTACAGGGGCCGCAGCCCAGAGAACGGTAGCGTTCGCCCGATCCCTGGTTGTAATAGAGGGACACGGTGGGGATCTTCTCCCGTTCGATATACTCCCAGATATTGGTTTCCGTCCAGTCCAGAAGAGGATGAATCCTCACATGACTGCCCGGAGCGAAATCGGTCTTGAACTGATTCCAGAACTCGGGAGGCTGATCCCCCACATCCCAGATATTCTCCTTGTCCCGGGGACTGAAATAGCGTTCCTTGGACCGGGATCCCTCCTCGTCCGCCCGCACCCCGACGATGACGCCGGTATACATCTCGCTATCCTCATCCTTCTCGTAGCGGTCGGCCTCATGATTGAAACGGTACCGGGTCCAGCTGCCGTTAAGGGTGTTCTTCAGGGCCTCGGCCTTCAGAAGGCGGCAGCAGGTCAGACGGTCTGCATTTCCATCGGGAAAAGTCTGTTTCGCCGCAAGGGCTTCGCTGTTCTGACCGTAAACCATAGGGAGCTTCCACTCCCGGGTGAGCCGGTCCCGGTACGCGATCATCTCAGGGATTTTATAGTTTGTATCGATATGTACCAGGGGAAAGGGAACATGGCCGTAAAAAGCTTTACGGGCCAGCCAGAGCAGTACGGTGCTGTCCTTGCCGATCGACCAGAGCATGCACAGATTCTTGAAATTGGCATAGGCTTCCCGGAGTATCCGTACGCCTATGGCTTCTAATTGATCCAGTTGGTCCATGACTAACAATAGAAAGGGGGGAGGGATTCTGTCAAAACAAATGCGCTTATGTTAATAAATCTTAATCTGCCCCGCTTTGACGGGATCCTATGAGAAAGGCAAAGGAAGACATCGTCATCTCATTACAATATAAGATTTTAGAAAGAATCAGAACTTTCAGAAAAAGCCAGAAAGCACTAACAGAGTGCTGACAGGAAGAAAACAGAACCTGACATTCAGACAAAACTGCCGAGCCCTGTAAAATGAAAAAAGCCCCGGCAGTTCGAAACCGCCGGGGCCGTATCACATTGCTGAACCCGCAG
Organism: Oceanispirochaeta sp.; assembly: GCA_963556075.3. GTDB lineage: Bacteria > Spirochaetota > Spirochaetia > DSM-2461 > DSM-2461 > Oceanispirochaeta. Next base: position 4,783,501 of record CAUVYB020000002.1, read on the forward strand.
AGATCAGATTCTGCTGATAATCGCTGCGGTCATCTCTTTGGTGCTGACAGCCTTCATACCGGGATCGACGATGTCTCCGGTTCTGATGCCGCCCTTGACACAGGCGTCCACGGCGCTGCGGATAGCAGCAGCCGCATCGTTCAGGTCGAAAGAAATCTCCAGCATCATGGCCAGGGAGAGGATCTGGGCGATGGGGTTGGCAATACCCTTGCCGGCGATATCGGGAGCCGATCCACCGGAGGGTTCGAAGAGGCTGATATTCTCTCCCAGAGAGGCGGAGGGAAGCATGCCCAGGGAGCCGCAGATGGCGGCGGACTCATCGGAGAGGATGTCACCGAAGAGGTTGGAGGTCACGATAACGTCAAACTGCAGGGGATTGAGCATCAGCTGCATGGCCGCATTGTCCACATACATATGACTCAGCTCCACATCGGGATAGTCGGCCGCCATCTCGGTGACAACCTTTCTCCAGAGCTTGGAGGAGGAGAGGACGTTGGCTTTGTCCACGGAGCAGAGCTTCCTGCTCCGTCTCTGGGCGGCTTCAAATCCCTGTCTGGCGATTCTTTTCACCTGATCGGCCGTATAGACCATGGTATCCAGGCCTCTGTCGTCGGAAAGTTCCTTGGGCTCGCCGAAGTAGATACCGTGGGCCAGCTCTCTGACAGTCAGAAGATCAACCTTTTCGGAGAGGACCTTCTCGGAGAGAGGGCTCATGGCCTTCAACTCTTCATAAATAACGGCGGGGCGTAGGTTGGCATAGAGCTTCAGCATCTTTCGGAGGGCCAGAAGTCCTCCCAGCTCAGGGGTTTTTTCGGGAGGAAGGCCGTCCCATTTGGGGCCGCCGATGGATCCCAGAAGCACGGCATCCGCCTCTTCACAGATCGTCTTTGTCTCTTCGGGAAGGGGAGAACCGGTCTCATCGTAGGCGCAGCCACCGATCAGACCTTCGGTCAGCTCCAGCTTGAAACCGAATTTCTCTTCTACCCGGGCCAGCACCTGAAGGGCCGACTCCATAACTTCTGGTCCGATCCCGTCTCCGGGGAGAACCGCAACTTTCATAGACATATGATCACTCCTTGGTTTTTTTACAGTGAAAGCCGTTCCGGCGGCCGTGAACAGGCAGTCGGAACACTTTTTGGGGGGGGCGACAGGCCCTCTTAGCTGCTCATCTCGATCCGGTTAAGCGCACAGAGCAGAGCCTTCAGGGAGGCGGCGTTGATACTGCTGTCCACCCCCACTCCGAAGTTGGACCGTCCCTTGCTGTCGGCAGCCTGTATATAACAAACGGCCTGAGAGTCGGCTCCCTCGCTCAGGGCATGCTCATCATAGGAGAGGAAGTGCAGCTGGGGGGCATTGGTGGACTGCAGGGCATGGAAGAAGGCGTCGATGGGACCGTTTCCCTGTCCTTCCACCTTCATCTCTTCACCCTTGTACTTCAGAGTACAGCGAATGCCCACATTGTGGATCTCCCTACCGTTTTCATCCGTATCGAGTCTGGCATTGATTTCATAATTAACAAGAGCCCAGGGACCGTTTAGATCCAGATATTCCCTGCGGAACTCGGCATAGATCTCCTCACCCTTAAGTTCTCTGCCCGTATCGTCGGTAATCTTCTGAATCCGGCGGGAGAACTCGGGATGCATGGCCTTGGGCAGCTTGTATCCGTACTGGGAATCAAGGATAAAGGCCACGCCGCCCTTTCCGGACTGACTGTTGATCCGGATGATAGCCTCGTACTCCCGGCCCAGGTCGGCGGGATCGATAGGCAGATAGGGGATCTCCCAGAAGTCGGACTTGCCGGCCTTGTTGCTGTCCAGTCCCTTCTTGATGGCGTCCTGATGGGAGCCGGAGAAAGCGGTATACACCAGCTCGCCCACATAGGGATGGCGCTCGTGGATATTCATGCGGGTACAACGTTTGTAGGTCTCGGCCACATGATTGACATCTGAAAAGTCGAGCCCGGGATCCACTCCCTGTGAGTAGAGGTTCAGGGCCATGGTCATGATATCCGTGTTTCCGGTCCGCTCACCGTTTCCGAAGAGAGTTCCCTCCACACGGTCGGCCCCGGCAAGGACGGCCAGTTCGGCGGCGGCCACGCCGGTCCCCCTGTCGTTGTGGGTATGGAGACTGATAAGCACACAGTCCCGGTTCTTGATGTTCCGGCAGAACCATTCGATCTGATCGGCATGAACGTTGGGAGTATGCATCTCCACTGTGGCGGGCAGGTTGAGGATCAGCTTGTTCTGAGGCGTGGGCTCCAGAACATCCATGACCGCTTCACAGACCTCAAGGGCATAGTCCAGCTCGGTGCCCGTGAAACTCTCGGGGCTGTACTCATAGCGGATATTGGTTTCGGGATACTCGGCGGCGATCTCCTTGATCAGCCTGGCACCGTCCACGGCAATCTTCTTGATCTCGTCCCGGTCCTTCTGGAAAACCACATCCCTCTGCAGGGTACTGGTTGAGTTATAAAAGTGCATAACCACGTTCTTACAGCCCTTGATGGCTTCGAAGGAACGACGGATCAGATGCTCCCGGCTCTGGGTTAAAAGCTGGATGGTCACATCGTCGGGAATCAGGTTCCTCTCGATCAGGGTTCTCAGGTAGTCGTATTCCGTCTGTGAGGCCGAGGGAAATCCTATCTCGATCTCTTTAAAACCAATCTTTAGTAGTAGGTCGAACATTTCCAGCTTTTCTTCCACGCTCATGGGAACGGGTAGGGCCTGGTTGCCGTCTCTCAAATCAACGCTGCACCATACGGGTGCTCTGGTAATGGTCTTTTCAGGCCATGTCCGGTCAGGCAGTGAAACTGGGGGGAAGGGTTTATACTTCCTGTGATCGTAACTCATTAAAGTTCTCCTTACTGTTTACGACGTCCTCCTTATAAAAAGGGGCGCCGCTTCGATAAAAAATTGGTTTGTCACAAATATTAGCAATTTCTGGAAGCAGAAGTCTACACATCCTCCATTTTTGTCAGGATATTTGATTGAGAATATCGCAATATAAGATTGCTTTACCTTCGCCTGTCCATAATGATAGAAAGAGTATATGAATGTTTTTACTTTTACCCTCGGCGGTATTCTGCCCGTATTTCTACTTATTGTACTGGGCAGCCTGCTCAAAAAAATGAATATCGTCGGAGAGGGTTTTCAGAAAAGTGCCTCTCATCTCTGTTTTAAACTGGGTATACCATCCATGGCTATTGTCAAGATATCGGTCCTGGATTTCCATCAGGTATTCAATCCCCTGGATATAGCCGTTGTTGTGGGAGTCACTCTGATTGCCATGGTCCTGGTTATGCTCTTCAGTCTCAGGATGAAAGATGTCCGTCAGAGAGGATCTTTCACCCAGGGAAGCTATCGGGGCAATATCGCCATCGTGGGACTGGCTCTGATCCTGAACCTCTACGGCGAAGAGTATGCCGCCAGAGGCGCCATGATCCTGGCCGTCATGCTTCCGGTCTACAATATCGCTTCGGCAATTATTCTCACCCTCCCCCTCCATGGCCTCTCTGTGAGGGGCGTTCTGAAGTCCCTGAAAAATATAGCTGTCAATCCGATCATCTGGGGAACCGTCATTGCCATAAGCCTTTCTCTTCTGCACATCGCCCTTCCGGCTCCCCTCTTTCGCCTCTTAAGATACCTGGCAGAGATGACCATCCCCCTGGCTCTGATCAACATAGGGAGCTCCCTGAGGGCCGAAGGTTTAAAGCAGAAAGGCGCCAGGGCCCTGGGAGCGGCCATGATTAAACTGACCATTATTCCGGCGGCCGGTACAACAATCTGTTATTTCCTTGGTTATTCCACCGGGGAACTGGGAATGATTTTCCTTATCCTGGGAGCCCCGACAGCCGTATCCAGCCATATTATGGCCGAGGCCATGGATAACGACGGGGAGCTTGCGGCGCTGATTATTATGATCACCACAAGCCTTGCCGCCCTGACCAGTATGGTCGGACTGAGCATCATTGAAGGTCTCCTTTGACAGGGACCACAGAAATCATCCCCTGAACGGGGCATTTACAGGAGCGGAGTATGGATTTTGACAAGATAATAGACAGAAGCGAAAGCAATGCAGCCAAATGGGACAGTCAGGTCCTTCAGGCCCGCTTCGGCAGCGACAATATGCTTCCCTTCTGGGTAGCGGATATGGATTTTGCCTCCCCCTCCATTGTTGCGGAAACCCTCAAAGAGAGGGCCGACCACGGGATATTCGGATATCCGGCCACCGACCGCTACTTCCTCAAGGCCTGGCAGGGCTGGGCGGAATCCGAGCACAACTGGTCCGTCTCCATGGACAGGGTCTGCTTCACCCCCGGGATCGTCGGAGCCATGAGCATGGGAGTCCACCTTTTCTCATCCGAGGGCGAGGGAATCATTATACAGGAGCCTGTGTATCAGCCCTTTCGCAATATGATCGTCCGTCAGAACCGGACCCCCCTGGTGAATCAGCTGGTTCTCAGGGACGGACGCTATGAAATGGACTATGAAGACCTTGAGGCCAAGGCCTCAAGGCCGGACTGCCGGCTGCTGCTGCTCTGCAGTCCCCATAATCCGGGAGGCAGAGTCTGGGAAAGGGAAGAGCTGGAAAAGCTGGATATTCTCTGTCGGAGGCATGGCGTTTTTGTGATCTCCGATGAGATTCATGGAGACCTGGTCCTGGGAGATCGTCCCCACATCCCCTACTCCTCCCTCTCCGACAATGCTGCGGCCAACGCCATGACCCTGATGGCTCCGTCTAAAACCTTCAACATCGCCGGTGAAAAGCTTTCGGTGGCTATTTTTGGAAGCAAAGAGAAAAGAAAGGCCTATCATGACATACAGCTGGCCTTCTGCCAGCAGGAAGGCTCTGCCCTGGCACTGGCCATCGGCGAAGCGGTCTACAAGGAGGGAGCGGAATGGCTGATAGCCCTGAAGATCTACCTCCGGGAGAACATCAGAATGATCGAAGAGTATCTGAGTAAGAATCTTCCCACGGTCAAGCTGATGAGACCGGATGCAGGATTTATCGGCTGGCTGGACTTTCGGGAATCGGGACTGGCACCAAAAACGGTGGAGGACAGGCTTCTGAAAAAGGGAAAGATCGCTCTGGTAGAAGGTGACTGGTTCGGGCAGGGGGGAGAAGGTTTCTTCCGCCTGAACTACGGCTGCCCCCGCTCTCTTTTGAGAGAGGGGCTTGAAAGGATATCAGCCTCGCTGGCGGACGACCTCATACATTAGGATCCCCGCTGCCACGGACACATTGAGGGAATCCACATGACCTGACATGGGTATGCTGACCATGGTGTCGCACTTCTCTTTCAGAAGACGGGAGATCCCCTTCCCTTCGGAGCCCATCACCAGACAGGTCCGGCCGGTCAGATCGGTCCGGGCCGCCGTATCTCCGCCCATATCGGCGCCGTAAATCCAGAACCCCTCATCCTTGAGCTGCTCCAGGGCACGGGCGGCGTTGTTCACCTGAAGGGTGGGGACCCAGGCATGGGCCCCCACAGAGACCTTGGCCACAGTGGCGTTGATCGAAGCACTTCTGTGCCCCGGCAAAATGACAAGATCCACCGAGAACTGGTCTGCCGACCTGAGGATGGCTCCCAGATTGTGGGGATCGGTGATGCCGTCCAGCATAAGAACCAGTTGCTGATCCTCCCGTCCCTTCTCTTTCAAATAGCTCTTAAGATCACTGAAACAGCGCGTGCCTGTCTTCTCGGAAGGGCGAACCTTCTCTACAAAAAGGGCGCCCTTGTGCCCTTCACTGCCGCTCATTCTGTCCATCTCTGCAGGAGAGATCTTTTTAAGGGCTATGTTCTTCTGTTGTGCCGTTCTCTCCAGCTCGGCGATGCGTTTATTAGATCTGGAAAGATAGAGAGTTCCCTCTCCGGTCTTCATACTCTCCATAATGCTGTGATAGGAGCTGACTGTTCTCTCCATGGGGTTCTCCTTAAGGGATTTTTTCATCGTTAAATAGACGAATTGTTGTTTAATATGCTCTGTAAAAGACGGATCAGTTTACGGAATCGATCATTTCCTGCACCTTTCGGACAAGATCTTTCATGGTAAAGGGCTTGCGGATCAGAGAGGCATTCTCAAGATCCTTCAGATTTTTAAGCTTCTCTTCCGTATATCCGCTCATAAAAAGTACGGGCCTATCATAGCCCATGGACCTGAGTTTATGGAATGCCTCAACCCCTCCGACTTCCGGCATAATCACATCCAGAAGGAAAAGATCTATGGTGTTCTTCCCCGAGTCCCCCCGATTCCTGCTCTGCTCCAGAGCCGCAATCAGCTCTTTTCCGCTGATAAAACTCTGTATATGAAAACCGTTTTTTCTGAGCATGGTTTCCGTCAGCTGCCGAACCATGGGATCATCTTCGGCCATAAAAACCATTCCGCTGGAGGAAGAAAAACTATCCGAATCCTCCCTGAGTTTTTTCTCGACTTCAGGAGCCATATTCTCCCTGGGAAGGTAAAGATGAAAAACACTTCCCCGGCTTCTATTGGTCTCGATATTGAGAAAGCCCTTGTGCTGACGGATAATACCGTATACCAGAGACAGTCCGAGTCCCGTCCCCTGATCCTGTTGTTTGGTTGTGAAAAAGGGATCGAAGATCTGAGGCAGAACCTCTTCGTCTATCCCTTTTCCGTTGTCTTTGACACTGAAATGGACATAGGAACCGGAGGGAATCAGCCCGTCAACACCCGGATGGGGCAGCACAAAGGTCTGTATATCCTGGAAAAGTTCAAGGGTTCCTCCTTCAGGCATGGCATCCCTGCCATTAAGACAGAGATTGATAATGACCTGTTCCAGCTGATGGCTGTCACCGATAATCCAGTCCTCCCCGCTTTCCAGATTATGCTTCAGCTGAATATCTTCTCCGATCAAACGGGAAAGGAGCGGTAACATCCCTCTCACAAGTGAGGAGAAAGTCATGGGCTTCATGTCGAGGTTCTCTTTCCTGCTGAACAGAAGAAGCTGTCTTGTCAGGTTTCTGGCGCTTGCCGCCGTTTTAAGTATGGGCTCCACATAGGATCTGAGCTTTTCGCTGTCCACTTCATCGGTCAGCAGCTGCCCATAGCCGAGGATTATCTGCAGAAGATTGTTGAACTCATGGGCTATCCCTCCGGCCAGTTTACCAACGGCTTCCATACGGGCCGACTGGCGGAGCTGTTCCTGACTGGATTTCAAGGCTGCTCTGGCCTCACTCAGCTCCGAAAAGTCCTGAAGGATCCCCGTTATGATCATCTTTCCGTTCTCCGGATTCCTGGCGATACGAGCCATAAGATGGAGGATGGTATTACCGCCGTCTTTTCTGGGAATGGTCACAAGTGACTTGATCCTGGTCCCCCCCTCCGTCAGTGATTCGGGAAGAGACTTATGTCTGTGCCAGTCGGGAAAAAACTGCCTCATAAAGTCCAGCACCGGAGGAGGAGGATCCTGAGCCGGATCGGTCCTCGTAAGGGTATACACCTCCCGGGAGTACCAGTATTCATCCAGCTCGGGATTGTACTCCCAGTTTCCTATCATGGCCATGGCCTGAGCGTCCCGCAGCCGTCTCTGTTCGCTGTAAAGGATCTCCTGTATTTTCTCTACATGTGAAACATCACTGAAGAGAAAAAGGGCTCCTTCAACACCCTGTCCTTCCGAAGACCTGAGAACAATAGCCCTCCCGTCTATGGGAACTTTCTTCCCGTTCCTTCTGATGAGGACCATGCTTCCATAGGGAACATCCTCTCTCTCTCCGGAAAGAATCATATCGATGGGATGGGAAAGCTTCAGTTTGCTGTACTCATGCTCCAGAGGAAAGATTTCTCCTACCGGTCTGAACAGGGCATCCTTGCCGGACCATCCGCTTATGCGGGCAGCAGCGGCATTAATCTTGAGGATACGACCTGAGACATCGCAGAGAACAACAGCATCCTCCACACTCTCAAGAAGGGTGGTCATGACATTTTTTTGCCAATGCAGGTGATCCAAACTCCTGCGGCTGAAACGAAGCCTGATAAAAAGAACGATACTGAGAACGGTAGAAGCAAGAATAATCGACAGAACGATGGCCTTTGAAAGGATCTCCGGCTTTTCAGGAATATTTCCGAGGAGCTCTGTACCGGAGGGCAGCTCTTCCATACTCAGATTCCAGTAGACCATCCTGTCGGCATCGATGACATAGGACGTCACCCCGACGTCCCTGATGGCTATGGCAGAAGCCGATGTGCCCGACAGAATGTCAACGATCTGCTTTACCGCATAAAAGGCCTGAAGATCCCCCGAAGTGACCCGTCCTCCCAGAATTCCCGGACGTTTGTGCAGGAGATTAAATACAGGAACGGAAGTTCTCCCTTTTAGCCTGGCCAGGAATTCCTTTTCGGAAATGTATCGCCCCTGTCCGTCTCTTCCCCAGATGACAAAAAGCATGACCGTATCCGATTCAAGAGTTGCGGACTTGCTGAGAAGCTCATCCGTCGACAGAGAGTCGGATTCACAGTATATAAAATCCAGAGACCGGAGAGTTCCCCTAAGCTGAGAGGCCTGCTCCCGTACCATCTGTTCCACAGCCTTCCCGGTGGGAGTGGCATCGGCCACGACATAAACCTTTTTCAAGCCGGGTTTCAGCCTGAAGGCCAGATCAAGAGTATCGGCCAGACTGATACGGCTCAGTACACCCGTATGGGGATGGTTCACGCTCTCTTTCAGAGAGGCATAATCTCCGACTCCGCAGAATACGACGGGAAGATCGGTCCGAAAATCAGAGGCGGGGCCGGACAGAAAGGAGAGCGCATTGTCATCAACGGCGACGATAAGAGAAAGAGGACGTTCCCTGTACTCTTCCAGGCTCTTAAGATTGGCGCCCACCCGGTCTGAGGGAGCGAAACGTTTGGTATCCAGGTACTCCACATAGAGACGGGCACCGGGAACACTCTTTTTCAGCTCATCCATAAGGGCATGATGAACGGCATCCTCCCAGTCATTTCCGGGGTGATAGGAGTAGAGGATCAATAGTGCAGGGTTATCATTCAGTGAGTTTTCTGCAGAAAGAGAGAGGGCTAAAAAAATTAAGAGCAGAAACAGGGGTGCTTTTTTCATGGGTCTCCCGGATAAGAATGTCTGCTTTATTAATATTAGCATATTTTAAGGCTCTTCGTTATCACCATATCTCTCTTTTGGAAATCACCCTTATTGTTTCTCCTGAAAATTAAAAACTTGAGTTTGACAATTGCATATTGTGATGTTAATCTGAAAAGACATGAAAGTACTTTCATAAAAGTTCTTTCATCCCGGAAGCCATAATGAGAAGTACAAAAAAACGAGCCACCATATACGACGTCGCCGCCGAAGCGGGAGTCAGCATTACCACGGTCTCACGCTATATGAATGATCCTTCCCGGGTCGGGGAGAAGACGGGAAAGAAGATCGCAGAAGCCGTGGAAGAGCTGGACTATATCCGACAGGGGAATACGGGCAGTCGTCAGGGCCGCAGGGTAGGACGGATCGGAGTCCTCACTCCCTTCTTCCCCGCCCCTTCCTTCGTGGAAAGACTGAGGGGAATCATTGCCCCCTTAAAAGAGCAGAACTATGAGGTCGTAATCTACACCATTGAGAACCCGGAACAGCTGGATGAGTATCTGAATTCTGTTCCTTTTACCCGCAGAATCGACGGACTCATTCTTATGTCCGTCAACCTCAGCCCGGAGCAGCACAGAACCCTTCAGGCCTCGGAGCTGCCGGTGGTTATGGTGGAGTCGGATGATGAAAACTACTCCCGGGTTCTGGCAGACGACTATGCCGGAGGCAGAATGGCGGCACAGCTGTTTATAAAAAAGGATTACCTGCCCTGTCTTTTTATGGGTGATAAAAACAGCGGTTATTCCTACAGCCGCCACCCTTCGGAGATGCGTCAGAAAGGCTTTTGCGATGCCCTGGAAGAACAGGGATATAAAATGAGCGGAGACGGCATGCTCTATGCAGATACCACCGTCGAGGACGCCAGACAGGTCTTTTCCGACTATCTGAGCATGAATGAAGCTCCCCGGGCCGTATTCGCCATGTGCGACCTGCAGGCCATAGGGATATTCCGGGCGGCGGTAGACAGGGGAATAGCCGTTCCGCAGCAGACTGCGATTATTGGATTCGATGATATTGAAACGGCTGACTGGATGGGATTGTCCACCATCAGTCAGCATCTCAGTGATTCCGGAAGAGTGGCCGCAGGATTATTATTGGATTTTTTGTCGGGTAAGAGCGAGACTATACAGAGGATCAACCTCCAGGTAAGCATGATCGAGCGTTCAACGACATAATTTTGTATTCCTCAGTCCTTCAGGGGGCTGAAAAGATAAGGAGAAAGACATGAAAAAACTTGGTTTGCTTGCAATCACCGCCGTGCTGATTGCATCCTTCGCATTAATGGGCTGTCAGAAAAAGGAAGAACCCGCAGCAGCCGCTCCCGCCGCAGAGCAGAAGGCCGATGATCCCTATGCAGAGGTCAGAGGCAAGGTCGTTACCATGGCCGGTCCCTTTGTGGACAACGACGCCGTCAAATTCGAAAACTCCGTAAAGGCATTCGAAGAGATGACGGGCATCGATATCCAGTACGAGGGTTCCAAGGAATTTGAAGCCTCCATCGGCATCAGCATTGAGGGTGGAAACGCACCCGATATCGTAGACTTTCCCCAGCCCGGTCTTCTGAAAAACTTCGTAGCCAAGGGTTATGTTGTGGACCTGAACAAGGTTCTGGATATGAACAAGGTCAAATCCAACTACATTCAGAGCTGGCTGGATATGGCCACCATGGAATCCCCCGACGGAGAGATCATGGCGGGTATCTGGGGTCGTGTTAACGGTAAGTCCCTGGTCTGGTACAACAAGAAGGAATTCGATGCCGCCGGTTATGAAGTTCCCGAAACATGGGAAGAACTGGTTGCTCTTCAGAAGATGATCATCTCCGACGGAGACACCCCCTGGGCCATCGGAATCGAGTCCGGAGCCGCCACGGGCTGGGCCATGACCGACTGGGTTGAAGAGATGATGCTCAGAACCACCAGCCTGGAGAACTACGACAAGTGGGTTGCCGGTGAGCTGAAATTCGACAGCCCCGAAGTCCGCAAGGCTATCGAAACCGTTGCCTCCATATGGTTTGCCGACGGCATGGTCTACGGCGGACGCAAGAGTATCTCCACCACCAGTTTCGGAGACGCCCCCAAGGTTATGTTCGAGAATCCTCCCAAGGCCTGGATGCACAAACAGGGCAACTTTATCACCACATTCTTCCCTGACAACACGGTTGCCGGTGAGGACTACGACTTCTTCTACCTGCCCAGCGTGGATCCCTCTCTGGGACGCCCCGTACTGGTTGCCGGAGACATCTACGCCATGTTCGACGACAGACCCGAGGTTCGCATGGTTATGCAGTACTTCGCCACAGGCGCGTCTGTAGAAGGCTGGGTCAAGGCCGGCGGAGCCATCAGCCCCCACAAGGATTCCAAGCTCGACTGGTATACCAACGTGGTTGACCGCAAGGTCGCCGAGGTTATCCAGAACGCCACCAGCGTCCGCTTCGACGGATCCGACCTGATGCCCGGACAGGTGGGCGCCGGTTCCTTCTGGAAAGAGATGACCGCCTACGTATCCGAATCCAAGAGCCTGGATGAGGCTCTGAAAGCCATCGACGCCTCCTGGCCCGAATGATCCTGATCTGACTTGTCAGTCTTAAAGAGCGGCGCCGTCCGAAACAGGGCCGCCGCTCTTTTTTCAATCCAATTCATCAAAAAAGGAGGCCCTGATGAATGACATAGATTCCCGATGGAATCCTTTTACCATCGTCCTTCTGGTCGGCGTGACAGCGCTGTTCCTTATAGGCGGTTTCATCTTTCTGCAAAGCCTGCAGGAGCACAAGGTCGCCATGACCGCAATGGCCGTCTGTTGGGGATTAGGTTCGGTGGCCCTTCTCTACTTCACCCTTAATGCCATCGCCGAGTCCATGCCCCGCAAGATTCGAAGCATGGCCATAGCCATCGTCTTTGCGGGTCCCGCCGTTCTGTTTCTTCTCTGGGCCCTTGTTCTGCCGACCCTGCGATCGATCCGATTGAGTTTCGCCGATGCCAACGGCAATGGATTTGTTTTTTTTGACAACTATAAATTCGCCTTTACCGATCCCATTATGCTGGAAAGCTTCCGGAACAACCTGCTGTGGATGATTTTCGGAACGTCATTCTGTGTTATTCTGGGGCTGATCATAGCCGTACTGGCCGATAAAAGCCGGGCCGAAAAGATCTTCAAATCCATGATTTTCATGCCCATGGCCATCTCCTTCGTCGGCGCCGGCGTCATCTGGAAGTTTATCTACTCCTATAAGGGAGAGGGAATCAACGTCACCGAGATAGGCCTCCTGAACGCCATCGTCACCGCTCTGGGCGGGAAGGCCCAGGCCTGGCTGCTCATGCCTTTCTGGAACAATTTTTTCCTGATCGTCATCATGGTCTGGCTGCAGACCGGATACTCCATGGTGATTCTCTCCTCGGCCATCAAAGCGATCCCCGAAGAGATCAATGAAGCGGCCAAAGTGGACGGGGCCAACGCCTTTACCATCTTTTTCAGGGTCACTATTCCCGTGATCATGCCCACCATTATCACGGTGACCACCACGGTTCTGATCTTCAGCCTCAAGCTCTTCGATGTGGTTCGTGTCATGACGGGCGGCAACTTTGGAACCAACGTCATTGCCAATGAGTTCTATCTCAGGCAGTTCACCTACGGCCATTCCGGCCAGGCCTCGGCCATTGCCGTAGTCCTTCTGGTGGTCATTATACCCGTCCTGGCCTACAATCTGAAGGAATTCCGGGTAAGGAAGGTGCTGAAATGAGTGTAAGCAAAACAGAAAGATTCGGTAAGTTTATGGTCAATCTGGTCCTCGTCATTATCGTACTGGCCTGGACGATCCCGACCTTCGGCATCTTCGTCACATCCTTCCGGGATTCCCGGGACATCTACAGCTCCGGATGGTGGTCCGTTCTGCCTCACAAGGACTTTGTCAAAACGGGAGAGCTTGAACTCCCCAGAGAGCTGGATCCCAACACTCCCATTGAGATAGAGGGTCACATCGCCTCCTTTGATGAGTGGAGACAGGGAATCGAGGTCGCCGAAGGACGCGAGCTGCGCTGGTACGGCAACAAAAGATCCCGCAAAATCGAAGTTTACGAAGAAAAATGGATAGGCTTCGGTGCCAATACGACCCTGAAAAACTATCGCGACGTCCTCTCGGGCGGTTCGGTGGACTATATCGACGGCAGCGGAAACAAGATCACCCGCCAGGGGAACAACTTCGCCGACGCCGTACTCAACTCCATCGCCGTCACCATCCCCGCCACGGTCATTCCCATACTGATCGCCGCCTTCGCCGCCTACGCCTTTGCCTGGATGGAGTTTCCCGGACGCAAACCCCTTTTCATCATGGTGGTGGCGCTCCTGGTGGTTCCCCTGCAGATCGCCCTGATCCCCATCCTCCGGGATTTTACCCGCTGGGGCATCACGGGGACCTTCCTCTGTATGTGGATGGCCCATACGGGATTCGGATTGCCGCTGGCCGTCTATCTGTTGTACAACTACATCAGCACCCTGCCCCGGGATATCTTCGAATCCGCCTATCTGGACGGGGCTACGCCCTTCGTGACCTTTGTCCGCCTGGTGCTCCCGCTCTCGGTTCCCTCCCTGGCCAGCTTCGCTATCTTCCAGTTCCTCTGGGTCTGGAACGACTACCTTGTCGCCCTGGTTTTCCTGGGAGACAAAAACCGCGTCGTCACCAGCGCCCTGGCCGGCATGGTGGGGGAGAAGGGACAGGACTGGCATCTTCTGACTTCGGGAGCCTTTCTCAGTATGCTTCTTCCCCTGACCGTCTTCTTCGCCCTGCAGAGGTTCTTCGTCAAAGGAATGACCGCCGGTTCCGTAAAGGGTTGAGATTTAGAAAAGATGCGGAAACCTTCCCTTCAGGGGAGGTTTCCGTTTTTTTTGCGGCGGATTAGCGCTCTGGATCATCGGGATGACGATGATTCCAACCGAAAGAAACAACAGGATAGGACAATGAGTAACGAAAACAGTCTGTGGACCGTCAGCCGCAGCTTCTCGGGGGGAGAACTCCCTGAAAATATCAGAACGCTGCTGTTCAGCGGCAACGGGTTTATGGGCGTACAGGCCTCCCTTCCCGGGGACAGTCCCTCGGGCACATTTATCAACGGCTTTTTCGAAACCGCCCCCATCGTCTACGGGGAAAAAGCCTTCGGCTACCCCGACAGTCAGCAGGTGATGATCCCCCTGGTCGATGTTCTGGGCTGGACCCTTTACGAGACCGGATCCGGCCGGGAATGGCCCTGTACCCTTAAAGAGGGGAAATTCGAGCTGGATATGAAGCGGGGTATCCGCAGCCTAACCGGGCGGATTGAAACGGCTTCTGAGAAGACGATTGAGATAAGGGAGGAGATCCTCGTCTCCTTCAGCCGCCCCGGGATTCTTCTCAGCCGCATCACCATCCCGGGAGAGGGAGAGTACCGTCTGAGACGCCGCATCGCCGCTCCCGGAGGAAGCGTAGAGAGTCCTGATCCCAGGAAAGCGGAAGCCTTCGGGCATGAGGTCTTCCCGGAAAGCCGCCTGGAATCGGGGGATTCCCTGCTTCAGCTTCGGGAGACCACCAGCAACAGCGGTCTCAGCTACGACTGTCTTCTGGGGCTCGAAGATGCCGATATTACGGCGGCACCGGAAGCCTCAGATCCCTGGAAGAGGGAAAAGTGCCTTGAATACGACTGCCCTCCCCTGAAAGACGGAAGTTCCGTAATGGCCGCCCTTTTCAGCACCGGCGAAACTCCTCATGCGGGAGAACTGGAAAAGGTCCTTGAAGAGGGCTGGGAAGTTCTGGCCGCAGAACAGGAAGAGTATCTGAAGGATTTCTGGCTCCGGGGGGATATGCAGTTTGAAAAACGGCCCGACCTGACCACGGCCCAGAGATACTGCAGCTACGGCCTTATCCAGTCCGTGGGCACCAGCGCCGAAAGAAGCGCAGCCGCAAAGGGGCTGAGCAGCGGCGGCTACAACGGCCACTACTTCTGGGACGCCGACATCTACGTCCAGGGGGCTCTGAACACCATGGATCCGAAGCGGGCCAGGACTCTTGTGGAGTACCGTATAGCCAAACTGCAGGAGGCCCGGGAACGGGCGGCGGAGCTTTCGGAAAAGGGAGCCCTCTACCCCTGGCGGACCATCGACGGCCGGGAGTGCTCGGCTTTTTTCCCCGCCGGAACCGCCCAGTTTCATATCAACGCCGATATCATCTGGGGCCTGAAAAGCTATATCGAAAACACAGGGGACCATGAGATCCTCAAGGAGGGGGGGGCGGAGATGCTCTTTGAAACCGCCCGATTCTGGGCCCACTTCGCCCACCATGTAAAGGGCAAGGGATACTGCCTCTACTGCGTCACCGGACCGGACGAATATACCGCCCTGACGGATAACAACTTCTACACCAATCTGATGGCCAGGGAGCATCTGGCCTTCGCCTCCGGCTGCGCCGCCGAACTGGCTGAATCCGAAACCTCCTTCTGGGAGGATCTCAGCGGCCGGATATCGCTGAACCTTGAAGAGGCGGCCCGCTGGGAAAGGATAGCCTCAGCCTTCTACCTTCCCCGGGATCCGGAAACGGGTGTCTTTATGCAGGATGAGACCTTTATGGAAAAACAGGAGTGGGACTGGGAGGCCACGCCCGAAGGCAACAGGCCCCTTCTTCTCCACTATCATCCCCTGAAGATCTACCGCCATAAGGTGCTCAAGCAGCCGGATGTGATCATGGGGATGCTCCTGAACAGGCAGTACTTCAACCGGGAGGAGTTCAGAGTCAACTTCGACTACTACGATCCCCTTACCAGCGGCGACTCCTCTCTCTCCTCCGCCGTGCAATCTGCGGTGGCCGCACTGGCCGGACGGCTGGACGGGGGAGCCGATCACTTCGAAAGAAATCTCTTCCTGGATCTGGAGGACAGGGAGGGAAATACGGACAACGGCATCCATCTGGCCTCCATGGCCGGCGCCAGGATGGCCCTGAGCTACGGCTTCGCCAGCTTCAGGACAGAAGGAGAGATCCCCGTCCTGAGCCCCTCCTTTCCCGAGAGCTGGGGAAAGATCAGCTTCTCCCTTTTCTACAGGGGAATCCTTCTGAACGTCAGCTATGACCCGACATCGGGGGAGCTGAGGCTGAAGGCAGACAGGGAGATGGAGATTCAGATCGCATCCAGCCAGCTTCGAATCGACAGGGATAAAGAGACCATACTGAACTGCGGGGTCTCCTGATCCCCGCGATCGGAATCATCCCCCCCTATGCCCTGCTCCTGAGAGTCTCCTCCTTCTCTCGGAGCAGGATTTCCAGAGCAGGTCTTATATTAAAGTTTTCGGCGAGATAGTTGTATTCCTCCTCCAGCGAAGGATTCCTGCGGCTTCCGCTCTTTCTGGCGCGAAGCATCGTATTTTTATCCGTGTTCCGGCTTGAGGTGAAATCAAAAAGATCCACCCTGTACCCCTCCATTTCCAGCAGATGAGCCCTCATGCTGTCGGCGACCATATAGAGCATTCTTTTATTGAAAGAACGGAAGCGGGTCAGCCCCTTCATTTCCCTTCCCCGGAAATCACGGCTCAATGAGTGCTGACAGCAGGAAACCGAAAGGATACCGGCTGCCCCGAGCTTAAGTCCCAGAAACAGGGCCTTGTCCGTTGCGGTGTCACAGGCATGAAGGGAATAACTGAGATCAACGGGTCCACCGAAATGGAAATCCAGGATATCACAGGCATGAAAGCGCATTCCCGTATACCCCAGACCCTCCGCGCAGGAACGGGCATTGTTCATCAGCCGTTCATTCCTGTCGACGCAGTGAATGATGACAGGCCTTTTCTCAAGGACATTGTAATAGTGATAGGCCAGAAAACTCAGATAACAGTTTCCCGCACCGGAATCAAGGAGAACCAGAGTTCTCTTGCGGGAACGCTTACTCAGTTCCGCATCCATAATCTCCAGAAATGAGAGAATCTGTCTGATCTTGAAATGTCTGTCATCCCCGGCGGATTTTCCGTCTTTCATAAGATGAAGAGTGTGAAACAGGGCATCCAGAGAGGATGCGTCTTCTTTATTGATTTGCATATTTTCCTCCGTAAACGAAGGGTTATGCTGCCGGCGCTGACTTTGAAAAACTGGAAAAGACCTGGAGAGAATGCGTTGAAACAGAGCAAACAACATAACCCATCTGTGATTAATTGAATCAAAGTGAGTTTCTGAATTGTTGTTCTCGTCTGTCCCGGCGGAACCTGTCAGGTTCTTCCGGATGGGCATCTCCCTAAAAATAGAATAAGCCATGATACCGGAGACCGGATCGGCTTGTCAATTTCCCAGCATTGAAGGAAGTCAAATTGTCCGGAGAAAGACTATAATGGAGGAGATGAGAACAGAACACGCGGATATGACCCGGGGCAGCCTTCTCGCCCACCTCAGGCATCTCGCCCTTCCGGCCAGTACGGGTCTGCTTTTCAACACCCTCTACAATATTACGGACAGTTTCTGGGCGGGACGCCTCTCCACCGATGCTCTGGCGGCCCTGTCCCTGAACTTTCCCCTGTATATGCTGAATATGTCCCTGGGAGTCGGCTTCTCCGCCGCCGCGGGAGCTCTTATCGCCAATGCCCTGGGGGCGGGGAAACAGAAAGAGGCAAGAACCTTTCTCAGCCGTTCCCTCAGCCTTTCCCTGCTCTTCTCTCTGACCGCGATGCTGCTCCTTCTGATCTTTCTCACTCCCCTGTTCCGGCTTCTCAATGCGGAAGGAAGAGTCCTCTCGGGAGCCGTCTCCTACGGGCGGATCATCGTACTGGGCATGCCTCTGATCAATCTGGCTCCCGTTCTCTCCTCCGCTCTGGCCTCCCGGGGGGATACGAAAAGCTACAGGAATATCCTGATGGCCGGTTTTGTCCTGAACATAGCCATGGATCCCCTGTTTATGTACGCTTTGGGCATGGAGGAAGGGGGAGTGGCTCTGGCGACGGTTCTGATTCAGGCCATCGGCATCCTCTATCTTCTGAAAAAGGTACTGAGAACCGGAGGACTCAGGGGGATAGTCCTGAAAGACTATATCCCTCACATAAAACCGACCCGGGAGATTCTCGAACAGGCCGTTCCGGCCACAGCCAACTTTCTGACCATGAGCCTGGGAACCTTCGTCATCACCTGGTTCGCCTCGAAGTTCGGCCGGGATGCGGTGGCCGCCTACGGAGCGGCGGTCCGTGTGGAACAGATCGCTCTGGTCCCCACGGCGGGACTGAATGTGGCCCTGGCAGCCATCGTAGGACAGAACAACGGGGCACGGCGTATGGACCGGATCATAAAAGCCTACCGCCTGTCCCTGCTCAGCGGACTGGTTGTGATGGGAGTGATCCTACCGCCGGTGCTGATCTTCGGACGTCAGATCATAGGCCTGTTCACCCAGACCCGAGAGGTCATCGGCATGGGCTATAACTATCTGCTCCTTCAGGGGATAACCTTCTACAGCTACATCCTGCTTTTTCAGAGCAACGCCCTGCTGCAGGGATTGAAAAAGCCGGGTATGATCATGTGGATGGGGCTCTACCGCCAGATCGCCGCACCGGCGCTGGTCTTCTCCCTTTTCTGTTTTGTCATGGGTATGGAAGAGAGGGGCGTATGGCTGGGCCTGATCCCCATCAACTGGTCAGCCGCCCTGATGACCCTGTACAGAGCGATCCGTTTATTCAGGCAGAGATGCCGAAATGGAGAGTGCGAAGAGGCCGAACCGGCCTGATCCTCTCTATTCCCTCTTCTCCCAGTCCACCATCCTCTTGCGGAAAAGAGCCATAATTTCTTTAGGGGTATTCTCTATTTTAAGGCTGATTCCTCCGGCCTTGAACCTGCGGTATTGATACATAAGATAGGAGATGCTCTCACTGTCAGCTTTTTTGACCTCGGCCATGTCCAGAACCACATTCCTGACACCCCGACGGATATCCAGTTCCGCCGCCTGAATCAGATACTGCAGATTGGGGATCGTCAGGGACCCGCCGACAAGGATCTTCCCGGGATTCTGACTGTCAACGGTCATGGTAAAGGCCCCGGGCGTCTTACCGGCCTCAGCCTCCCTGTTTATCTCGCTGACCCTCTCGTCCACCATCTCATTGGTATCCCTGAGCCTCTGAACAAGCCCTTTAATCAACTCCATAAACCAGGAGGGGACGTTATAGGTGTTTTTATAGAACTCCTTCGTATCGATCCTGTAAACCATGGAAGCCTTGTCGGCCACCACAGAGGCGGACCTCACCCCCTCCTTGACCAGGGACATCTCGCCGATAACATCACCCGCGTTGACCTCCGCCAGTTTCACATTCTGCCCCTCCACGGAGCGCATAATGGAAAAGCTGCCTGATTTCACCACATACATGATATTTTCAACGCTGCCCTGGCTGATCAGAGTGTCTCCGGGCTCCACCCGCATTATGGGAGTCTCCGTAGAGACGACGATATCCTGAATCCCCTTGAGGGACATCACCTTATCCCGGATCAGCTGAATATTCTCGATCAGGATGTCCCGATTCTTGACCTTATAGGACTGGATCAGCTCATAGAGGAACGTGATTCCCGGATTGTCAATATCGATAACATCGGAAAAGTCCAGGACCACCGGAGAGATTCCTTTTATCTGTACCGTTCTGATTTGGGACTTGATCTCATCAATACTCTCTTCTCCCAGATAGCCTTTGAGGTAGATTCGGTCCTCCCAGATGGGGCTGTAGAGGATGGAGAAGGGCTTCTCCTGCTCGTCCTCCTTTCTCCTTCCCCCCGGTTCCTCTTCGGAAGTGAGAAGGTAGTTCCCGAGGAGTTCCGTGGTCTTCCGTATCCTGCGAATCAGAACCTTGGCGATGCTGACCGCCCATCCCGAAAGGCCGATATCCTCCTGAGTGAGGATATCCGGCGTGATGAGACTAACAAGGAGGGGGGAGGCGGCGACTACGGTAGCCGAACGGGGTGTCCCCGTAAGGAAGGACATCTCCCCCACATAGTGCCCCTTGCTCAGTTCGGTGATGGGGAACTGCTTTCCGTTCTTGTAGATCATAACCCTAACGGTTCCCGAACGGATAATGTACATCTCACGAGAGTTCTCACCCTCCTTGAACAGGACGTCCCCTTCTTCGAATCTTTTAAGTTTGGTCTGCTTCATACAGTAATCATAAGCCCTTTGATTTTCTTTGTAAAAAAATATTTCCTGTCTTGAAGCGACAGTCCCTGATTCGGGGTATTAGCAATATAAGGAGAATGGCAATGGATTCTATTCAGGAAGCAGCATCAGAACGCTTCGGCATCGATTATCTCTTTCCCTACCAGCGCCTGGTGATCACCAATATCCTCCGCCGGGCGGGGTTCTTCGGGGAGGAAGAGCGGGAAGAGGCCCCGTTCCATCAGGTGGTTCTGCTGCCCACAGGAGCGGGGAAGAGCCTCTGCTTTATGCTGCCCGCCTGCCTTCTTGAGGGACTGACCATTGTGGCCTTCCCTCTGCTGGGACTGATGGCCGACCAGCTGCGACGGGTGGAAGAGGCCGGGATGACGGGGGTTCTTCTCAAAGGAGGAATGAGCCGGAAGGAGAAGGACGAGACCTGGGGACGGATCGAGAGCGGGAAGATTCAGATGCTGCTGACCAATCCGGAGATGCTCGTCCTCCCGGAGGTCCGCCGCCGTCTGGCCCGTGTAAAGATCTCCCATCTGGTTCTGGATGAAGCCCACACCATCCCCGAATGGGGAGAGAGCTTCCGTCCCGCCTGCCTGGAACTGGGCCGTATACTCCCGGAACTGGAAGCGGAGCAGATCACCGCCTTCACGGCCACGGCCAGTCCCCTGATCCTGGAGAAGATCAAATCCCTCCTCTTTGACGGGCTCTCCTTCAATCTGGTCAGAGCCAATCCTGACCGGACCAATATCCACTATGAGGTCAGGCCGGTTCTCTGTCGGATGAGAACCCTGAGCGAAGTGCTGCCGCAGGTAGAACGGCCCGCCATCATTTTCTGCAGCTCCCGGCGGCAGACGGAGCAGTGCGCCCTTTCTCTAAGGCAGCGTTTAAAGGATGAGGATATCCGCTTTTACCATGCCGGTCTCTCCAAGGAACTGAGGAATGAGCTGGAGCTCTGGTACTTTAATGCGGACAGAGCGGTGCTTTGCGCCACCTGTGCCTATGGGCTGACGCTTTCTGTAATGTAAAACATAAAATGACAATGATTTACCGGTTAACAACTCTTAAAGAATGAATAACAAGATTTCACATCATTAAAAGCATAATTGGGATCAAAATCTCATATCAGGTATATGGACGCTGTATCGAGTTAGTTTAAATCCTACATAGTAACTGACGTACCATGGCACTGTAATTTATGTTGGGTTTAATAATTTATCGCCTCTTTCAAATCAGTATATTCTGTAATGATTCTTTACAGAGCGGGCATAATTGTTCAAATTTTCTATATTAAGCTTCACTCGTCAGAGGACAAGTGAATGGTGAGTGCCGCTGATATCTCATAATGAGGATTCAAATGTCCATACTTACCGAAGTAGTGCATAATTCCGGTTGAAGTTTAAAAAATTTTGGGCGGGGTTCTCACTCAAATAATAGAATTTCCGCCAGGGTTTTAGACTCATGTGCAATTATATAGCGATCAGTTCTCAGCTTCAGAGTATTCGATAATTTCTTTTCTGACCCTATGGATAAGATTCGGCAGTACGCTGAATTTCGTTAGACCCAGTTTAAGCAGTGACGGAATATAATTGCTGTCTCCAGCGGCTTCACCGCAGACCGCACAGTCCTTTGAAGCCTCTCTGGACTCCTTGAATATATTTTCGAGAGTTCTGCTCAGTGCTTGGAATCCTCTATCAAAATACTCTGCTACATCTTTGTTTTCCCTGTCCGATGCCATGGTGTACTGAATGAGATCATTGGTACCTATACTGATAAAATCAGATTCCTCCAATATCTCATCTATATGGAATACTGCGGCAGGAGTTTCAATCATGGTTCCTATCTGTATCTTGTCACCGCCATCCATTTTATTCAAAATATTGCGCACTTGTCTGATTTCCAAGGGCATCGTTACCATGGGAAGCATGATTTTAACAGGTATTTCTTTATTCAATCTTATACAAGCAGATAGTTGTGTTTGGAGCAGTTTTCTGTGTTTTAAGAGAAGTCGCAACCCTCTGAGACCCAGAGCCGGATTGATTTCATTACCCAGATTGAGATATGACGGAACTTTATCAGAACCGATATCTACCAGCCTGACAGTTATCTCCTTACCCTTCAAAGGGTTGAGGATATCTTTGAAACGGGACAGGAGATAATCTTCATCGGGCATTGTTCGGCTCGACATATAGATGTTTTCCACACGGAACAATCCTACACCTTCCGCTCCGGCTGAGAAGGCTTCCAGAGCTTCCTCCCGACAGGAAACATTAGCTAAAAGTGAGATTTTTCTACCATGGAATTCAAGAGGTTTGCTGGAGACGACCTGCGAAAGGGCCGCTGATTTCTGCTCTTCTATAAGTTCGCTGTATTTTTTTATGAGCTGGGCATCAGGGTTGGTTATGATGGAGCTGCCGTTGCCATCGACAATAACCTGTGTATGATTGGGCAGATGTTCAATTTCCCGGCGTATTGTTACATAGGGGATATCGAGAGCGCGCGCCAGAATGGCGGAATGGGAACCGCGGCTCCCCTCTACGGTAATTATTGCTCTGACATGTTTCTTATCGAGGAAAACAGTATCGGAAGGAAGTAGTCTCTGAGAGAGAAGAATGGTGTTTTCCGGTAGCGATGATAGCAGGTTTTTGTCTTTACCCTGAAGTTTTCTTACGACTCTACCGCCGATGTCCCTGATATCTTTGGCTTTGTCATTTCGTTGCTTGTCTTCGAATAGAAGAAATCTCGTTTCCAGTTTACGGAATATATCTCTGACGATAATCTCACCGTTTAATAATTTTTCGTTTAATTCATTTTCTATATCATTGAAAATATGGATGTCCTGAAGAATCAACTTGTGGGCGAGGAAAATAGCTCCATGCTCTTTGCTCATTTCTTCTTCAACGATGCTCTGCATTTCCGACAGATCATCGACAACACTCATTATGGCTATCCTGATCCGCTCCAGTTCATTTCCCACTTCCTCTTCTTTAATTTCATATTGGCTTATTCGGCTGGAGAAAATATCTTTGTAGAGATAAATCTCTCCCATAGCGTATCCCGGTACAATTGGATGGCATGGAATTTTTTCATTTTCATTTTTGCTGCTTTTCGGCTGTTTGTCTTTTCCCTGTTTGAGAATTACACATTTCCCTTCTCTGAATAGGGCTATAAGGTTTTTCCCTTCTGCTTTCGCCTTGTATAGAGCCTGGTCTGCACTATCAATCAGCTTTGTATAACTATTGCTGTATATATTCCCATAAGCTGAAACTCCCATACTGGCAGAGATCGTCTGCCCAATAGCTTCACAGGGAGTTGTATTGAGCAGTTTTAGTAATTTGAGGGCAATTTTCCCTGCCCCTTTAATATTAGTCTGAGGGAGCAGTATGAGAAATTCATCTCCACCGAAACGATACAAAATATCCAGTTTTCTGAGATTTTCAACTACGAGTAAGGCGAAGAATTGTAGTGCAAGGTCTCCCTTCTGGTGTCCATGAGTGTCATTTATCGCTTTGAAGTTGTCCAGGTCAATCATGATGACAGAAAATGTCAAGCCGTATCTAAATGTCCTATCCATTTCCTTTTGAATATCAACCTTCAACTGTTCACCAGAGAATGCTATGGTTTTACTGTCCGTAATGGCCTGCCTGGCTATTTGATTGATGATATTATCCTTATTGACCATAACGGGTAAGTCAGCTTTGCTTCTGGAATGGATATAGTCCAATGCGGCAATTTCCAGAAGAACAGTTCTTTTAAGCTTTTTTTGCATTTCAATTTTATGTTTTGCGATACTGTGGCAGATTCTTTCTGCAACTTCGGGGTTATCAATCTCGCTATAAGTCAATAAAAAAAGAACTTCCCTATAGAAATTACTGCCTAAGTCTGTGGATATCTTTGCGATCTCCTTTTTTTGTTTATCTGATGCTTCTTTCTCCGAGCATATCACTTCAAGCAGATCACGAGAAATTCTGGGGTGAGCTATTTTTTTTATTCCCTCAAAATTGCCTTCTGCAGCCATAGTGTCTATCCTTTACTTCCCGAAATAATCTTTTTAGATTATCAAGTATACATATATTTAAGTATAAGCCTTTTCATTTGAATTGTGTGGACTTGTGACCTGTCAATTTGCTTTGAGTCTTTTGAGAAGTGTTTTCAGCCAATTCCAGTTTTTCCGGGAAATCCCCTTTGCGGTATTTTATTTAACTGAACCACACCGGCTTTTCCGGAGACATAATTATGTGAGAGGATTGTGTTATGGAAAAGAGAATCAGGTATTCCAAAGAGGTTCAGCAGAGAGCTGTCAGGTTAGTATTTGAGAACGTAGATGAGTATGGTTCCCAATGGATGGCTATCACTTCTATTGCTGCGAAGATTGGTTGTACCCCTGAGACATTAAGACGATGGGTACGTCAGCAAGAGAAAGATTCTGGAAAACGGGAAGGAATCACCACAGATGAGAGAGCCCGAATTAAAGAGCTCGAAAGAGAAAACCGGGAGCTCAAGAAAGCCAATGAGATTCTAAGAAAAGCCTCGGCGTATTTCGCCCAGGCGGAGCTCGACCGCCGACAAAAGTGATGGTTACTTTCATTGATGAGAATAGGAAAGACCTTGGAGTCGAGCCGATCTGCGAAGCCTTGCCGATTGCTCCATCAACCTATTATGAAATGAAGGCCAGAGAGAAAGATCCCACAAAGGCTCCAGCCAGATACCATAGTGATGAGGCATTAAAGCCGGAGATACAGCGTGTCTGGTCTCAGAATCTCTGTGTATACGGAGCTCGAAAAGTATGGAAGCAGCTCAACAGAGAGCACCACAAGGTCGCCAGATGTACTGTAGAGCGTCTTATGCGGGACTTAGGGCTTAGAGGTGTCATTCGAGGGAAGGGCGTTAGAACGACCATTCCTGATGATAAAGCGGAACGTCCTTCGGATCTGGTAAACCGGGTATTCAGAGCCAGCCGTCCTAATCAGCTTTGGGTTGCGGACTTCACCTATGTGGCCACCTGGAAAGGCTTCGTCTATGTTGCTTTTGTAATTGATGTATTTTCAAGGATGATCGTTGGTTGGAGAGTCTCGAGGTCCATGAATGCGGACCTGACACTGGATGCGCTTGATCAGGCCATCTTCGCAAGATCGCCGGGTGATGACCTGATTCACCATAGCGATAGAGGAAGCCAGTATCTTTCGATCCGGTACTCCGAGAAGCTCTCTGATGCAGGGATAAATCCCTCAGTGGGAAGTGTCGGTGATTCATATGATAATGCGATGGCTGAAACGATAAATGGACTTTTCAAAGCTGAGGTGATTTGGAGAAGGGGGCCTTGGAGATCGATTGATGATGTAGAATTTGCCACACTGGAATGGGTAGACTGGTTCAATAATCGTAGAATTATGGAGCCACTGGGAGATATTCCTCCCAAAGAATTTGAAATGCTGTATTATGAAAGTCTAAAACGTCCAGCCCTGGTAGCTGGACTCAAATAAAACAGTCTCCGGGATTCCCGGTGTGGTTCAAACCATCCTTTTATATCAAATAGTTTCGTTTGCTCATTCTTTTCCTCTTTCCTTTCATTATCCTTTGGTTGAGAATATGTATCCCCTATTCCTGATATTTTTGAAGTAAACTGGCTTGGAAGGATCTTCTTCAAAGTATTTTCTTATCCGCATCACAAAGTTATCGACAGTTCGGGTTTCTGCTTCAGTACTCGTTTTCCAAACCTTCTTAAGAAGTTCCTGTTTGGATAGTATTTGATCTTCGTTTAAGACAAAGCACTTTAGCAGGGCACTTTCAAGAGGTGTCAGTTGAAATGACCCTTTTGGGGACTGGCAGGTCGCATTTTCAAAATTGATTCTGTTTTCGCCAAAGGAAAAATCATCTATATCGGAAATATTATTTCTATACCAGTTCCTCCTTTTTAGCATTCCGGCTACTCTCAAAAGCAATTCTTTTAAATGAAACGGTTTCGGCAGATAATCATCTGCACCCAGTGAAAGACCTATGATTTTATCCTGAACTTCAGATCTAGCTGAAACGATAAGTACAGGTAAAGATGGTGAGTCTGACCTTATTTTTTCCAGGATTGTGAATCCATTGAAATAAGGAAGTATTATGTCCAGTATGACAAGACTTATGTCACCATTATCCGACAGTTTCATTGCCTGATATCCATCTTCTGCCCAGAGTACTCTATAACCTTCATTTTCCAGATTGAATATTACAGTAGATGCCAAATTCTTATCATCTTCAATGAGAAGAATTAATTCCCCTTTAGCCAATGTGTTCACCTCTTATCAATTAACCAACCTCTCTCCTGGCAACTCAATGTAAAAAAAGGTCCCCGTACTAATTCTTTTTTGCTGTACCTGAATTCTCCCTTTGTGTATCTGGAGAATCTCTCTGCACCAGTTGAGACCTAACCCCATACCTTTGAGGGTAGAGTTGGGGAACGTTCTTATCTGAACAAACTTCTTGAAAACACGCTTTCTGTATTTCCTGGAAATACCTCTTCCTCCATCCGAAAAAATCAGAATGAACTTCTTCTTTTTATATCCTAAATATATTTTTATATTCACAGGTGAGGAGCTGTATTTAATTGAGTTATCAATTAGGTTGCTCAAGACTCCTGTAAAAGCGGCAGGATCTATTCTTATCTGGCAGTCGGAATATCCGACAACAGAAATCCTGTCTTTATCCAGGTTGAATTGGATTTGAAGAGCTCTGATTGCTTTTTTGACATAAAAATCCGCATTTAATGAAACAAATGAAAACATGTCACTTTTTTTGTATATTCTGGAAATTTCCAGAATGGATTTGATCAACTGATTCAGTCTTTTCGTATCTTTTTCAAGACGGTTAAGAAAATCAAAATAGGCATTATCTGAGAGGTCCCTGTTGGCAAGTGTTTCTCCAATAAGTTGAATAGATGCTATAGGTGTCTTTAAGTCATGAGTTATACTGATGATAAAACTGTCATACATACGATTAATTCTTGTCTGTTTAATTAATCTATGAAACAAATAAAACGTTCCTCCAGAATTTAATAAAATCAGGAATAGCCCACAAAGAAAGAGAACGGTCTTCATAGGGATTGAAAATAATGTAAAATCAATCATTGTGTTCAACGATTGGTTGATTTTATTATCAGTAAGAAACACTCGAACCCAAAGCCCTATCAGTATGAGAAAGAAAATTTGAACAAGAACAAACATAGTCACCGAAGTCTGGAAGGTTACTTTTTTCTTAACTGTACTCATAAGATTTTACACTTCTTTTACTTTACCCATTATTTAGGGTGGTACAATTGTAATTATAGTACATTTGTGATTGGAAGGTTCAATTTTGAAGATTCTACTGATATATCCGGAAATACCTATAACATTCTGGAGCTTTAAATATGCTTTAACTTTTATTGGTAAAAAAGCATCAGACCCTCCCCTGGGCCTGTTAACTGTTGCATCATTACTTCCTTCGTTATGGGAGAAAAAGCTGGTAGATTTGAATACTCGCAGCTTGTCTCTAAACGATATTTTATGGGCTGACTTTGTATTCATCAGCGGCATGGATATTCAGAAGAAATCTTTTTTAGAAGTGGTGAAAAGATGCAAAGGTGCCGGGGTGAAAATTGTTGCTGGTGGTCCGATGGTCACCCAGAGTCCCGGGAGTTTTCCCGATGTGGACTGTTTGATGCTGAATGAAGCAGAGATTACTGTGAAGCCTTTTGTCCGGGATCTGGAATCGGGACATTTGAAAAAAGTCTATGAGACTGGAGACTTTGCAGATCTGTCACAAACTCCCTGTCCTGATTGGAGTCTTCTTCATATTAATGATTATGCTTCAATGGATCTTCAATATTCCAGAGGTTGCCCATTCAATTGCGAGTTCTGTAGTATAACAGCTCTTTTCGGTCATAAATCGCGTGTAAAAAAAACGGATCAGTTTCTTGATGAGATGACATCACTGTATGATGCAAAGTGGAGAGGTTCTGTCTTTATAGTAGATGATAATTTCATAGGGAATAAAAGCTGTTTGAAAAGTGAAATGCTTCCAGCTTTAATCTCCTGGCAGGAAGATCACCATTATCCCTTTAACTTCACAACAGAAGTTTCTATAAACATATCTGATGATGAGGAATTGATGGATATGATGAGGCAGGCCGGATTCAGTACCTGTTTTGTTGGAATCGAATCCTCGGAAGACGCCTGTTTGAATGAGTGTCATAAAACTCAGAACCAGGGACGGGATTTGATTCAGAGTGTGAAAATCATGCAGCGGAAAGGTTTTAATGTTTCTGGAGGGTTTATCATAGGGTTTGATAACGATCCTGTGGATATTTTTGATAGGCAGTCCAGATTTATTCAGAAAAGCGGGATTGTCACAGCGATGGTAGGGCTTTTGAATGCTCCATTGGGAACCCGTCTGTATGAAAGACTGAAAAAGGAAAAAAGGATAATTGCGGGTATAACCGGAAATAACACAGATGGGATTCTGAATTTTATCCCCAAGATTCCTCCTGCTGTTCTGATTAATGAATACAAGTCCCTTATGAAAAAGATCTATTCCCCTAAGCTGTTTTTTGAGAGAATCCGTGTTTTTCTCGAAGAGTACAGGGGCCCTTTTGAAAACCTCAACGCCAGTCCATTTTCCAGTCTACGATCATTTGTTCTGGTTCTTCTTAAGCTTGGTGTTCTAAAAAAGGATGGAAAGTTCTACTTTTGGAAACTATTCTGGTATACATTATTTAACTATCCTGAAAAACTGAGGATGGCTCTTACCTTTGCCGTATATGGATATCATCTTCAGAGAGTGGCCGAATCTATCTGACGCGTTGTATGGCTTTTTCAACATTCAATAACTTCGGTAATAATTATGGTGTAAACCTCCCAATACAGAATCTTTCTTGATTTGACCATTACCTGGAAGTTTTTTTGAATCCGGAATTTTACCAGTACCTTATATAGTCCTCCCGAGATTCGATACAGCTCAAAATTATATTAAAATAACCTTTGAAGCAGCAGAGGATATGGCTGTGTATATAGGGGTATGGAAGAACAAAGAACCGATATCCTCACCCGTACTGCAGCCGAACGCTTCGGCATCGATTATCTCTTTCCCTACCAGCGCCTGGTGATCACCAATATCCTCCGCCGGGCGGGGTTCTTCGGGGAGGAAGAGCGGGAAGAGGCCCCGTTCCATCAGGTGGTTCTGCTGCCCACAGGAGCGGGGAAGAGCCTCTGCTTTATGCTGCCCGCCTGCTTTCTTGAGGGACTGACCATTGTGGCCTTCCCTCTGCTGGGACTGATGGCCGACCAGCTGCGACGGGTGGAAGAGGCCGGGATGACGGGGGTTCTTCTCAAAGGAGGAATGAGCCGGAAGGAGAAGGACGAGACCTGGGGACGGATCGAGAGCGGGAAGATTCAGATGCTGCTGACCAATCCGGAGATGCTCGTCCTCCCGGAGGTCCGCCGCCGTCTGGCCCGTGTAAAGATCTCCCATCTGGTTCTGGATGAAGCCCACACCATCCCCGAATGGGGAGAGAGCTTCCGTCCCGCCTGCCTGGAACTGGGCCGTATACTCCCGGAACTGGAAGCGGAGCAGATCACCGCCTTCACGGCCACGGCCAGTCCCCTGATCCTGGAGAAGATCAAATCCCTCCTCTTTGACGGGCTCTCCTTCAATCTGGTCAGAGCCAATCCTGACCGGACCAATATCCACTATGAGGTCAGGCCGGTTCTCTGTCGGATGAGAACCCTGAGCGAAGTGCTGCCGCAGGTAGAACGGCCCGCCATCATTTTCTGCAGCTCCCGGCGGCAGACGGAGCAGTGCGCCCTTTCTCTAAGGCAGCGTTTAAAGGATGAGGATATCCGCTTTTACCATGCCGGTCTCTCCAAGGAACTGAGGAATGAGCTGGAGCTCTGGTACTTTAATGCGGACAGAGCGGTGCTTTGCGCCACCTGTGCCTATGGGCTTGGTATGGACAAAAAAAATATACGTACGGTCATTCACTATGCCCTTCCCTCCTCGGTCGAGGCCTATCTGCAGGAGTCCGGTCGGGCCGGACGGGACAGGCAGCCCTGCAGGGCCATCCTCCTCTACCATCCGGAAGACCTTCATAGGGAGGACAACAATCCGGATCCGGAACTGAAAGCACGCTATAAAAAGCTTCTGACCTTTGCCGAGAATACAGAAAAGTGCCGCCGGGAGAGTCTCCTTGCCATTCTGGAAGCGGAACCCGAGGACTGCAACAGCTGCGACGTCTGCTGTAAAGAAGTGATTGCCCATGATCCTAACGAAGATTTTCTGATTCAGATTCTAAGACGTTATAATAAACATTTTGATCCGGAGCTTCTTAGGGAGTTTCTCCTTGGCCGTCACAGCCGGCGCATCACGGAGGGCCGGTATTACAGGTCCCGGGGCTTCGGTTCTCTGTCCGAATGGGAGCCTGATGATGTAAAGGAGTCGATTCAGGGACTTATGGAATGCGGAAAAGTCAGAAGAAAAAAGAGAAGAGCCGTCGCCGCGGCCGGCAGATTATACCTTCCCGGAGGAAAGGGGAAAACTGATCCATCTGCCCGAGCCGGCAGTGTATTCGGATCCGGGCCGTTGTGATCAACCACAGAGACGATAACCAGCGCCCCCCCCTTTTGAGCTGCGATCTATACGGGTGCTACGGTTCTGCCGTAAACCTCATTGAGCACCTGGGCCAGTCCGGCATAGATGGCGGAAAGACCGCAGAAAATGCCTTCAAAACCGGTGATGGTTTTGATAACGGCGTTGTCGGTGATATCCCCCAGGGCCAGAAGAAAGAAGAGCAGGGTCAGAGAGCCGAAGACCACCTGAAGGGCCCGGTTCAGCTTAAGGGTCCCGATAAAGAGAACACCCGTGAAGATGCCCCACATGACAAGATAGGCCACCATAGCCGTTACCGAAGGGGCCTCTCCCAGTCCCATACCGGGCATAAGCTTGATTCCCACAAGGGAGAGCCAGAAGAAACCGTAGGAGGTGAAGGCGGTGGTTCCGAAGGTGTTTCCCTTCTTCCATTCCATAATACCGGCGATAACCTGAGCCATGCCTCCGTAGAAAATTCCCATGGCCAGGATCATGTCTCCCAGGCCGAAGAATCCGGCGTTATGCAGGTTCAGAAGAACGGTGGTCATGCCGAAACCCATCAGCCCCAGGGGAGCGGGATTAGCGGTACAGTCCTTTCTGGATGTGGACACGTGCAGGTTCTCAGCCTGCAGAGCAGAGTCTAATGCGTTATTCATACTATTCCTGTGATGTATTTAGATTTTGCACATAATATAAAGGACTTATCCCTTTAGGGATAGGGAATAAGGGTATATTTATCAGGATAAAAGGGAATATAAAAAAAAGAAAAGGCGGTCCCGGGGACCGCCTCAATTCGAATTTCCGGATTATAAGTTCTAGAAATCCCGGGATATAACCGTTTTTTTGCTTCTCCAGATTGTATAGATCGCGGCAAGACAGATATATCCGCCGGCGGCAAACAGTGCTGTTTTCGGCAGGTCAGAAAGCAGAAAGTAGCCCTGAATAACCTGCAGGATTACAGAGACGACAACAACCAGTGCCAGTACGGGAATGGAGAGCTTGAAGCTGGAGTTCTTATGAGCTTCGGGATATCTCTTTGCCAGGAAAAGCGCCGAAATAATGGGCAGGATATTGGCAAGCTGAATGGCCGCCGTACCCAGCTGGGAGATAAACTTCAAAGACAGACCCGTTACAACGGGGATTACCCCGATCAGATAGATGATGGTCAGAATCACATGGGGAGTTCCGAACTTCTTGTTTACCACGCCCATCTTCTTGGGGAGCCAGCCATCCTGACAGGAGATCAGGAGTGCCTTGGGCAGCCAGGTGAATACGGCGTTCAGCGTCGTCGCCAGAGCACACATGGCACCGCCGATGATAAAGAAGTAGAAGAGGGGCGTAGGGAGTATCGCCTTGGCCACATTGGACAGGGGCTGAAAGGCAATGTCTTCCAGGGGAAGAACACCTACGGCCACTATGGAGATAAAGGCATAGAGAGCTCCCACGACGATGGTGGAAACGATGATGGCGATGGGGATATCCCTGCCGGGATTTTTCATCTCGCCCCCTACTTCGGCGATAACGACGGCACCGCCGCAGGCGAAGGTCAGAAGGGCGGTGGCCGTAAAGTAGCCTCTGTAGCCTCCCGTAAAGAGGGTGGCCCCCTTGAAGGTTTCATAGTTGACCCGGGGAAGGCCGTTGAAGGCGAACAGGGCCAGAGCCAGGAGAAGGATCACCATCATCCCGGTCTGCAGCTTGGCGGCGGACTTCACACCGAACAGATTGATCAGGTACATCAGCGTCACAAAAATAAAGGCGATCAGTTTGATGGGAATACCGGGTATGACACTCACAAAATACTCTGCAAAGGAAAGGGCGTACATGGCCAGAGTGATCTGTCCGATGAAAAACAGCATCAGATAGAAAAATCCGAAGCGGGGAGACAGAAAACGGCTTGTATAGCGGTAGTATCCGCCGGTTGTGGGGAGGGTTGCCCCCATATAGGCGGCCGGAAAACTGGCAATAATGGTAAAAATCGCCGCCAGTATGAAGGCGAAAAAAACGCTTCCCCCGGTCATACCGATTCCGATACCCGTCAGGGCGATGATTCCCGCCCCGATAATCTGACCGGCAGAGATGCTGATGGCTCCTCCCAGTCCGATAACCTTCTTCAGATTGTCCTCAGCCAAGGCCGTTACGCCGGGAGCCTGAACGGTTTCTTCAATACTCTTCCAGAAGATCCCGGGGACAGGCCACATTGATTCGTTCCCATCCGGAACCCTCTTCCCCAAAGATATAGCCCTCATCCAGCAGGACGCCACCCCGCTTCTGTACCCGCTCTTCCAGCTCTTCTGCGCTGTAGCCGTAGGCTCTGAAGTCGATCCAGGCGAAGTAGGTTCCTTCGGAAACTCTGTACTTTGCTTCAGGCATATGCTCTTTAAGATACTTCCCTACAAAATCAAGGTTCCCATCGATGTAGGAGTTCACCCTGTTCAGCCACTCTTCTCCCTCGTTATACGCCGCCTGGGTAGCGACGAGGCCGATGGGGTTGGCTCCGAAAAGACAGGACCTTCCCAGAATCTCCTCAGTCCAGGCCTTTCGAAGCTCCGGTGTTTTGAGGATGATATTGGATGTCTGCATTCCCGCCAGGTTGAAGGACTTGCTGGCAGCGGTACAGCTGATAACTCTTTCATCCTCCACGATCTTTGCCAGGGGAATATGCTCTACCCCGTCCCTGACGATATCGCAGTGGATCTCGTCGGAAACGATAAAGACATCATGCCTCAGGCAGATCTCGGCCATCTTCTTTAGCTCGTCCTCTTTCCATACCCGTCCCACAGGATTGTGGGGGCTGCAAAAAAGCATCATTTTTGTGGACGGACGGGAGGCTTTCTCTTCCAGGTCCTTAAAGTCCATAAAGTACTCCCCGTCTTTTTCGATCAGGGCATTATTCAGCAGCTCACGGCCATTAGTCTTGATCACACTCATAAAGGGATAGTAGATGGGCTGCTGGACGATGATACCCTCTCCAGCTTCGGTAAAGGCCTTTACCAGTACCGCCAGGGCGGGAACGATGCCGGGGGCATGCTGAATATCTTCAGTATTGATCTCCCAGCCGAAACGGCGGGAGAACCAGCCCTTTACACTGTTCAGATAGTTCTCCTCTTCGGCGGAACTGTAGCCGAAGACCTGACGGTCCACCCTCCTGTGCATGGCATCCAGTACGGGCTCGGCACAGGGGAAGTCCATATCGGCGATCCACAGGGGGAGAAGTTC
This sequence comes from Oceanispirochaeta sp., assembly GCA_963556075.3. Classification (GTDB taxonomy): domain Bacteria; phylum Spirochaetota; class Spirochaetia; order DSM-2461; family DSM-2461; genus Oceanispirochaeta. The sequence goes on from CAUVYB020000002.1 coordinate 4,817,556, forward strand.
ATCCCTCTGTTTTCCTTCTACGGGAGGCATATGCTCCCACTTCACCGAGTGGGTGCCAATTCTGGACACAGTCTTGTTTAGGTCGTAGTTCATTTCTTACTCTCCTGCGTTTACTGAAGCCACAGCTTCGATCTCAACCAGGGCATCCAGGGGAAGACGTCCTACCTGAAAGGCCGCCCTGGCTGGGAAACCTTCGGTAAAGATGGAGGCGTACACCTCGTTCATGGCCTTGAAGTTCTCCATATCTGAGAGATAAACGGTTGTCTTGAGTACATTGTTCGTGGTCATTCCGGCCTCTTTCAGGATGGCAATCAGGTTCTTCAATGCCTGCTCGGTCTGTCCTGAGATGTCCCGGACATCGATCTTTCCGGACTCGGGATTCACGGTCAGCTGTCCCGAGACCAGGAGCATTGTTTCGTCGGATACGGCCTGAGAGTAGGGTCCGATGGCCGCTGGGGCCTGGGGAGTAGAGATAATCTTTTTCATGCGTTCTTTTCCTCTTTCTTAATTTGATTCAGATACCGGTAGACCGAAGCTTCCGATATAAACAGCCTTTCAGCCGTTTCATTAACCGCACCTTTGAGAATAAAGATGCCGTTGGAATACAGTTTCCTGATGACAGAGAGCTTCTCCTCCTTGTTCAGCCTGTCCGGAGCGACTCCGAGCTCACCAATCACCGAATCGATGCTGTCAAAGGTCAGCTCTTCCACAGAAGTACTCAGATGTTCGGTGACCTTCTCTTTCTTCTGCTCACAATCGGTGTAGGAGAAAAAAGAATCCAGATAGGATTTCATAACCACGTGTTTCTCAATATTGATATTGATACAGAGAATACCAACTAGCCTCCGTTCTTCATTACGGATAAGAAATGTGGAACACTTCAGGGGTTTTCCGTCCAGGGAGCGGCTCTCGTAGTTGGAGATGTAATCCGAATCATCGTATTGAGAGTTCTTGAGAATTTTCAGAACCAGATTCGTTGCCGGGCCGTCTAATTTTCTCCCGCTGATGTGTCCGTTTCTGATGGCAATGATGGACCGATCCACATTGCTCATATCGTGAAGCACCACTTCCGCGTCCTCGCCCAGCACATTTGCCAGGAAGTCAACCATGGGGACAAAGTTTTCAAGAAGGGAAGCAGGCATTGTTATCTCTCCATTTTTTATTATCAAGGAGATTTTTACACACGTATAATTATTTGTTATATTTTTTACACATATATAAATTCATGTTTACACGTGTGTAGTAATTTGGATTCATACATAGAAGAGGTCCCGCCTCAAAACAAAACGGGACCTTAGGGTACAGCTATAATCAAGTAGGATTTTACGAACTCTCCTCGCATCGCAGAATTCGTTTTTTCTCATAAATATATGGTTTTAAACCATCCGGCGGCAGCAGCTCAATGACGGGAGCCTCTCTCCCAGCGAAGGTATCTATTTTCAGAAGCTCCTCCTGAAGCCTTTTCACAACATCCTCTTCTGAGCTTCTCCACTCATTCAGATCCGCTGTTTCCACCCTGATATAGAGCTGGTTATTCTCTTTAATATAGGCCTGATAGTCTGCCACCTCCTCAACCTTGAGAATGGCTTCTTCCAGTATGGGAGGATTGATAAGTTCACCGCTGGTTAAACGGTAGCTCCCCTCCAGACGGGAGACGATATGTTTCATCGTATCCAGACTGTAGCCGCATACCGGTTTTTCGATGGCGGCGATGTCTCCGGTCCTGAAACGGATCAGGGGCATGGCTTCCCGGGCGATGGTGGTCAGAACAACCTCTCCATACTCTCCGGGCTCCTTCGGTTCACCTGTTTCGGGATCCACGATTTCGGCTATAACATCCAGTTCATTGTAGTGATAGCCGTCGCACTCTTCGCAGTCCACGGCCAGGCCCCATCCGGCTTCAGTCAGACCGTAATGGGTGGACACGCGGCACTTCCAGATTTTTTCCAGGTACCCGATCATCTCATCGGAGATATTGCCCATTGTCAGGAACAGAACTTTCACCCCCAAAGACGACAGGTCCATTTTTTTAGCCATCTGTTTCGTTATACGGTAAATAGTGAATGAATCTCCAAACCATACATTGGGCTTTTTCTCCTTACAGACCCGGATGGCATCTTCCGCTGAGCAGGCCATATCGGAGACACAGGCTCCCATACCGTAACTTATAAGGCTTGCCGCCAGCATGGAGGCGATTCCCCTCCCTTCTCCGTTGGCAAGGAAGATCTGGGCCGTACACTTGTCCCTGTTTTCAACCGTCTCCATCCCCCTAGCCAGGAAGTCCAGGATCTTCTGAACATCCTTTCGGGAGAAATAGATTCTCTTCTTAATACCTGTGGTTCCCGAACTGTGAAAGGTCACGGGCTTTTCAACATCACTCTGAGAGCTGCACAGAAATTTAAAGTTCTCTCCTTCACTCCTCAGATCATCAGGAAATGTAAAAGGCAGCCGGACAATATCTTCCAGGCTCCTGACATCTTCAGGCTTAAGATTCATCTCATTGAACTTGTCACGGTAGAACTTGCTCTTTTCATAGACCCTTTTTACCACTGTCTGAAGCTGAAACAGTTTATACTCCTGAAACAGGGAATAGTCCATTTCATCAAGATTCTTTCTCGATGCTTTTTTCTGAAAGGCTTCATCACCTTTAATTCTTTTCGTACAAAGATCAAACAGTCCGACTTGCAGATGGACACTCATAGTATCTCTCCCTTTTTAATTGATATATGTCTACGGAAAACACTCCATGAGTTCATTTTTTAAGATATTCCGCTATACAGCTTTTCTCCCTTCGTGCTTGTTACGTACTTGGCACACAGGGGTATGATGCTTTCGTCCTCGCCCAGGATGCAGATACGGCACTGCCGCAGCCGCTCCAGGTCGATATTCCAGACATCCTGAAAATGCATGCCCCCAACCGTCAGGGATTTTGTTTCCGCCCAGTTCCAGGCTTTCTTATTAAAATCGATAATCCTCTGAGCGCTGTCTTCGGTAACACCGCGGGGGGCGGTTTTTGTAATGGCCCTCAGATCTCCCTTACGGTTTGCCATATAAAAGGCCCCGAAGGAGCACAGGGGATGCTCGCTCCCCCCCGGATTGATATGGTTCTGCGAGATTTCTCCACCCGTCTGCTCTTCCAGAAGTCGGATAACCGAGGGGATGGTGATCCTGTCCCTGTCGGCGGGTGTGCCGGGGTAACGGCCGAAATAGCTGACCGGTTGGAAATAGACTCCCTTGACAGCGGGCATATTCTCTTTGGCAATTCGGATGATATCTCCCAGCTGATTGTCGTTTACACCTTTAATCACCACAGGAACCAGAACCACCGCCAGCTTTAGCGCGGCACAGTTGCGGATGGCCTGGAGCTTGGTGTCCAGCAGATTGCGCCCGTACTTCCGGCTGTAGATCTCGGGGTCAATGCCGTCGAAGCCGAGGTATACTACCGATACTCCGCCCTCCTTCAGCCTTTTCAGAAAATTAATATCATTGGCTATCCGGATTCCGTTCGTATTAAGCTGGATATGTTCGAATCCCAGCTTTCCAAGCCCCTCACAGAGCTCCGGAAGATCCTCCCGGACTGTCGGTTCTCCCCCGCAGAGTTCGATCAGATGCTCCGCAGAGTAAGAGTCTTTGTAGTTGGCCGCAATTCTCAGCAATTCCTCATTGGAGGGCATATAGCGTCCCTGCCCCTCATCCCGGGTAAAACAGATAGGGCAGTTCACATCGCAGACATTGGAGGTCATCAGGGCCGCCGTGGAGATGTCCGAGGCATGGCCGCTGCAGATGCCGCAGTCAAAGGGACAGCCGGCCGATAAAGGCTTTGTCCGGCTGTTGCACTGCCTGTCCCTGGCGCTGCCGCCGTTTTCTATCCACTTCAGATAGTTCTCAGCGCTGTCTTCCCAGACCAGAACTTCCCAGCTTCCGTGATCAGGGCAGCTCTTGCGCATATAAACGGCGCCCTTTTTCTCAATCATCTCCGCCTCGATGCGCTTCAGACAGTCGGGGCAGAGGCTCTGTGTTCTTCTCAGGACAGGGTGCATGTCCCCTCCCGGTAGAGACGATTGCCCTTTTTATCAGTCAGATAGTAGAGGCAGAGGGGGATGGCCTTGAGGCTTTCGTCGATAACCGAGACGCAGCAGTTGCGGACGCGGTTGATATCGATGTTCCCCGCATCCTGGAAGGGCATTCCGGAGATGGTCAGGCTGTAAGTCTGCACCCGTTCACTGAAACGGGCCAGCTCACTCTTTTTCTCTGACTCACAGGCACAGGAGCTCTCGTTCTGCTTCCAGAACTTCTCGGTAAAGTCGTTGGTCTTCCGGGCGAAAAGATGCATTTCGGCCGGAGCGATTTTCAGTCCGGCCCTACCGCTTTCTTTCGGGGCATCCGAAGGACAGCAGCCCCCTGCGGTCGAGCTCTCCGCGGGAGCGGGATTCTCCTGTTTGGATACGGAGACCAGACAGCCGTCAAAGTCCAGGTAGTAAGTTCCGCTGAAGGAGCAGTAGGCACTCTTCTTCTTCCTGGGGCTCATGCCACAGGGGCAGACCTCCTTGTCCGTCTGTTCCTTCAGGTCTGCAAATAGATCGGGAAAGGTGTAACGGGCATCGGGATCTTCCTGCCCCTCTTCCATATCGTAGCGACCGAAACGGCTGGCCGGCTGGAAGTGAATGCCCTTTACGGTGGGCATGTTCTTTTTGGCGAAATCCACAATCCCGCCGACCTGATGGTTGTTCACATCCTTTAATATCACGGGGACCAGCATGACTCCCAGACCGGCGTCCCGGCAGTTATCGAGACAGCCCTGCTTCACATCCAGCATATCCCTGCCCCGGAGGCTGCGGTAGATATCGTCTGTCACGCCGTCGAATCCCATATAGATCAGGTCGCAGCCCGCCTCTTTCAGGGAGAGGGCATAGCCGGGATCGGCGGCCAGGCGGATACCGTTCGAGTTCACCTGAATATGCTTGAATCCCAGATCCTTGGCATAGCCTATAATCCGGGGAAGGTCCTCCCGCAGGGTGGGCTCGCCTCCCGAAAGCTGCAAGGAACAGAATCCCTGATTCTCCGCCACATAGCGGATCATCTCTTTTATCTTCTCAAGGTCCTTGTCTCGTCCCGATACTACATCGGCGGAGGCGAAACAGACGGCGCATCCCATATTGCAGCGCCCGGTCACCTCGATCACCGCCGTACAGGTGGTGCCTCTGTGATCCTCACAGTAACCGCAATCATAGGGACAGCCCTTCTCGGCGGGACTGCCTCCCCGGTATTTGGGGGCATAGGCGGAGTTCTCCTCCCAGCTTCTGTAGGATTCAGCGTCGGACCAGATCAGGGCCTTCTCCGGACCATGGTCCGGACAGCTTTTGCTTATATAGATTTTGCCGTTTTCCTCGATGATCTCGGCATCCAGTTTTTTCAGACAGGTGGAGCATAAACTCTCGGTGAGCTCTATGATTCTCATTTTTTATACCTTATCCTTGTATTTTTTATCTCGTTCCATCATCAGGGCCGTCAGGCTTTCGATCCGGGTACTCTCCCGCTCTCCCATTACAGCCCAGTTGTTCATTCCCGTGTAGTGAACTCTATTCTTGTGTATCAGAAGCTTCATAATTATCAGCTGATCTCCCCCCAGGGCCCTGTCGTTTTCAAACTGACCGAAAAGGAAGCTGTCCAGCCCGTATTCCTCGATAAGCCTGTCGACATGAGCGGCCTTGTGCTGCGGATTCCCGGGGGCCCGGTTTCCATAGAATCCCTGCAGACAGCGTTCGAACTCATTTTCAGGTCTGTCTCCGGAGGCTGAACCGGCGGAAGCCCCTCCGGTTTCATAAAAGCTGGAGACGATCACCGCCGCGCCGCTTCTTCTGAAACAGCGATCTACAAAGGGATTGGTAAAGGGCAGATGCATACAGCCGATGCGGTAGGGCTCCTTCAGGGCCGCCGCACCGGATCGCTTTTTCTGTTTCAGCTCACGGATAAAGGAGTTCAAGATCTCCTTTCCCTGTTCGACGTGACGGGGAAGAGCGATAAGGTGAAACAGGTTGAGCAGGGAAATCTCATTAAAGGTGGCATAAACATCCCGGTCCGCGGCCAGGCGGCCCATCCGGTTCAGAAGAAGGCTGATCTCCAGCATCCTGTCATTACAGTGTCCCAGAGTTCTTTCCGCGATTTCTGCGGATGTCCCGGTCAGATCGGTCAGAAGAGCACTCAGGCCCTGACTGAGATAGTCCTTCTGGCTGTTGTAGTCCATACCGGCTATCCCCGTCAGATGGCTGTGCTCCAGGCCGTAGAGCCGGGAAAGGGTCTCTCCTGTCTTGAAGATCTCATCACAGTAGCCCAGGCAGCTGAACACCTTCCCGGGACGGGGATAGAGGGGATTTCTGTAGAGTTTTTCACGGCTCAGATTCAGACCGCATCGCCCGCAGCTATGCTCCCCGGCGGAGCAGAAGCTCTCGAAACGGTCAAACAAAATACCCGACAGATAGATAATCAGATACTCGGAAGAGCTTATGCGGAGCGTTGGATTAAGATTCTCCACTGCCAGAGCCGCGGCCACAGGATAGGGTACGGCCCCCTGATAGAGAGCGGGCCCCTCACTCCGGCCGCCGAGGATTCCCAGATCCTGGAATACGGATTCCAGAAGCAGTTTGAAAAGCCTCCGGAGGCTTTCGAAACTGAGATCGAAGTTCAGTGGCAGAACCTGGGCGGCCCTCTCCCACTGCCTCTCCTCCGCGGATATCAGAGCCGAGAACAGCGTTATTTCATCTTTATAGCGGTCAATCTCTTTCTGACTGAAACCGATCAGACCCAGGAGGGCATTCATCTTTTTTACCCTATTTCTTCCTGAAGATCAGCTGACCGTAGCTGACCTTTGTCTTTCTGAAGAAACAGCGGCAGTTTTCCTCCGCCGTTCTGCCGGTTCCGAGGATTCGGGAAAAGAGGGCGGCCATCTCCGCTGGCGTACAGTCATAGGCTTTGGCCAGATGAAGGGTGGTCGTTATGATCTCGGCATAACGGTCCTCCGACAGTACCGTCTCAAAGCCCCGCTCTTCAAAGAAGGAGACATACTCGTTCAGGGTACCGATGGAGTTGAAGCAGGGAATGAAGTTCATCCTGTCCCGCAGTTCATCATCCACCGCCTCTTTGGCGATAAAGTCATTGATAATGACATGCCCCCCCCTCTTCAGCACCCTGGAAAACTCATGGATGGCTTCATCCTTTTTCGTCAGTAAAGAAAAGGCGGCCTGGGCAAATACAAGGTCGAATTGATTGTCCTTGTAGGGCATCTCGTAGGCACTGCCGCAGTCAAAGCCAAGCTCGGGATGACGTTCAGCAGCCGTCTGAACATACTCGTCCACCATATCCAGACCGCGTCCCGACGCTCCCGTGCGCGCCCTGACATGAGCCAGACCGTCGCCGAATGAGCAGCCGGTTTCCAGTACAGATGCTTTATCATCCAGTGAGATTCTTTTAACACTGTCGTCAAGCAGTTTCATCCTGCCCGGACGTTCTCCGAAGATCCTGAGCAGTTCCGCGGGATTCAGGTCCGTTACATTAAGTTTTTCCGCTGTCATTTTAAAAATCCGCCTATAATCATCTGTTCCGCCTCGTCTTCGCTCATGCCGAGGCTCATCAGCTTCAGAAGCTGTGCCGACTCCAGACGCCCGATGGCCGCCTCATGAATCAGGTTTGCTCCCGCATGACGGGCGGAGACGACGGGACGGGACACGACGGTCGCTCCGTCCATGATGATGGCGTCGCAGGCGATATGTCCCCGGGACTCCTGCTTGCCCACCACTTCAAAGGTAAAGTTCTGAGCCGATCCGCCTCTGGCCACCGAGCGGGAGACGACCCGGGAAGAGGATCCCGTGCCGTTCAACTCAATAAGGAGTTCCGAATCCGCCGTCTGGCTGTGTTCGGTCAGAAGTCTCTCATTCACCACAAGGGAGGCGTTCTCTTCCAGAAAGACCACGGTCTTCCTGGTTGTCCGGCTGACTCCTCCGATCTGATTGGTATCCAGAATCAGGGTGGAATCATGACCCACATGGAAGGTGGTGACAGGATTCAGCTCTTTTCGGGTCTCCGCATCTCCCGAGGCATAGTGGTTTTCCACATAGCGGACCTTCGCCCATTTGCCGATGCGCAAGTCATGTATACCGTCATGCCGGGAGCTTCCCTCTCCTTCGTTATGGAGTCCGCAGCCGGAAACAATGGTCACATCCGCCCCGCCGGCTATGATAAAGCTATTGTAAACCGTCTCTTCCAGATCCATGCCTTCAATGATCACGGGAATGTGCAGGCTCTCCCCCCGGCATTCTCCGGAGATATGGATATCCATACCGTCCGCATCCTCCTTCGGGCTAATGACGATATGTTCGGTACTGCCCATGGAGACGACCTCTCCGTTCCTGCGGATACTGTGCGCCCCCCGGGGAATCTCGTGAAGATCCGCAATATGGGCCAGCAGATTATTGGTTACGCTACCGTACATGAAAGCCCTCCCCTTTCAGACTGGTAAGAAAATCCCGCCTGGACTGGACACTGTCGATGGCTCCGTTCTTCATACAGATGATCTCGTCGGCCAGAGACATAAGCTTTTCCTGATGGGAGATGATGAGAAAGGTCGTTCCATGCTCGTTTTTCAGTTTTTCGATGGTTTCTGTCAGACGATTGAAGCTCCACATGTCGATTCCGGCCTCCGGTTCATCCAGAATGATGAGAGGGGTATTTCTGGCCAGAACCGTGGCTATCTCGATCCGCTTGAGCTCTCCCCCCGAGAGGGTTTCATCGATGCTGCGGTCCATATAGGCCATGGGATCGAGGCCCACATGGAAGAGAAGCTCCGCCTTGTTCATGGGAGACCTTCCGTTTTTGAGAGCCACATCCAGAAGCTCGGCAGCACTGACTCCCTTAAACAGGGCGGGATTCTGGAAGGAACAGGCTACGAAGGAGGCGGATCTCTCGGTCACCGTCAAATCGTCCACCGGCTCACCTTTATAAAGAACCGAACCGGCTGTCTGAGTATTAAAGCCGGCGATAATACGGATCAGCGAAGACTTGCCACTGCCGTTCTGCCCCGTTATCACATAGGTGTTCCCCTCTTCGAAGGTGAAACTGACCGAGTCCAGAACGGCCTTTCCCTCAGGCCTGTAGCTGAGATTCTTTAATTCAAGCATTATTCTCTTCAAACTTGGATCTGGCAGTCATAGCCGCACCGAGAGCCGCCGTATTCTGGGGATTGGGAAGCGCCCGGACTTCTTTCTTCAACAGATCATGAAACGCCTTGGTCACGCCCTCGTTATTAGCGACTCCGCCGGAGAAGACGATGGGGGTCTGATATCGGATCTGCCCGGTTTTTCCCATGGCGATAATCCGCTTGGCGATGGAGAGTCCCATACCCATGGCGATATCCTCACTGGGGGTTCCGCTGGAAAGGAGGGAGATGATCTCACTCTCGGCGAAGATGGTACACATACTGCTGATGGCAGGAGGATTGGTGGCCTTCATGGACATGGGGCCCAGCTCATCCATGCTGATGGAAAGGAGTCTGTCGGTGAGAACCTCGAAGAAGCGGCCCGTTCCGGCGGCACATTTGTCGTTCATCTCGAACTTGTCGATGATGCCCAGATCATCGATGGATATAACCTTGCTGTCCTGACCGCCGATGTCGATGATGGTCCTGGTATCGGGGTAGAGTTTTACAGTACCCTTGGCATGGGCGATGATCTCGGGAATCACCTCGTCGGCGATGCTCAGAGAGCGACGGCCGTATCCGGTAGCAACAATCATGCTGATATCATCCCGGGTAATGCCGGCCTCTTTCAGGGCTTCGTCATAGGCGATCTGGCCGCTCTTGTCTCTGTCGAACAGAGTGTCCGTCAGCTTGAAGGCCAGCATATTTTCATTTTCATCTATAATAACGCTTTTGCTTGTTGTTGAGCCGATATCGACTCCGGCGTAGTATTTTCCCATTTTTTATATTCCTGTAGTAAAAATGCCGTCCCCCGCAACTGGTTCTGGAGACGGCAAAAGGAGTTAAAATAATTACATCTGCTTCTGCAGCTTCACGATCTGAGAAACGCTTTCGATTCTTGTTCTCAGGGCTTCGGGGCTGTAGTCCCGGTCCTCCCAGAAGTCCGACTCCATGTAGAAGGTCTTGACGCCTGTCTTTTCCTGGATGTACTTGGCAGCCATCTTGTGGTGGGCGCCGAGCCAGCGATCGAAGTCGAAGAAACCGACCAGCAGACCGTCGAAGGGCTTGTTAACCTCTACCTTGTCTACCATATTGGCAAACTCGTATCCCATATTCTGACCGAAGGGCATCTTGAGCCACTGCTCGGCAAGAGCCATATAGGGATCTTCGAAGCGGGGAGGCTTCAGCTGGCTCTGGGCGGGAGTAAATGTAAGGCTGAAGGTGGTACCTACGCCGTTTTCCTTGAAGAGCTTGTCGATCCAGGGGACGGCAAAGGGTACGAAGTAGAAGCCGATCTTGGGAGCGTCCTTGGGAAGAACGCCGACCTTTTTCTTACGGGCCTCTTTACATTCTTTGGTCATGATATCGATGGCCTCTTCCATGTACTCAAGACCGGAGTTGAAGGGACAGGAGGCGGCCTGGCCGAAGTTGGTCAGAGCACTGCCGGAGAGAACCTGGGGATTACTCTTACAAACCTGGGTGATCAGCTGGCTGTACTTGAACATATAGCGGGCCTGATCCTGAGCGGCCTTGCCCAGATGCTCGGGCTTTACATCGATACCGGTGATGCTCTGAATCTCTTCATAGGAGTCCTTGAATACCTCGGCGAGGTACTCTACTCTTTCATCATCTTCATCATCGATGGTTCCGAAGTGGGTGTCATGGGGAATACGGGAAACAACATACTTCCAGTCATCTCCGTAGAGTCCGGCGATATACTCGTCGGTTTTGGGTCCCTCATCACAGTTCAGCCCCCAGGACCAGATCACATCGGGAGAGGGGATGACATCCAGAGCCTTGGCACCGATACGGGTCTTGTTCAGGGCACAGTGGCGGCATCCGTAGGTCATTCCGTCTTCCTCGGCCTTCTCCAGGTAGGGATCTACCTTGTGGAAGAAGCCGTTCAGGATGGTTACCAGCTGCATATCGGGGAAGGATACGAAGACATCGTCTCCGGCGGCTTCCTTCAAAGCCATATAACCATTGGGGATGGCGGGGATGATACCGTAAACGACCTTGGTCCCACGCTCTTTGTACTCATGAAGTCTGGAAAGCTCGATGGCCTCACGGATGTAGGCACCTATCATCTTTCTTACACCCAGGTACTGGATTTCCCAGTGCCCGGGGATCCACTCTCTCAGGGAGTATTCGATATCCGCTTCGCTCAAGCCGAGCTGCTTGGAACCTTTCTCCCAGAGAGGGACCATTGTGTCCATTTCACTTTCGTCGAAAGCACACATTTCAAGGAATTCTCTATAGATATTAGACATGATTATTTACCCTCCTTAACGGATGCGATGAAGCTTTCGATTCTGGTCTGCAGGGGTCCCATGGACTCTCTGGAGTACTCATAGGAGGATTCCAGCTTCAGTATGGGAATGGAGTTGTCCAGTTTCTTGGAGATTACGGCATACTCCATGTCGTAGATCTCGTCGAAGGAGAGCTGATACCAGATTACCGCGTCGATCTTGTACTCATCGATGATGGCCTTGAAGTCCTCAAGACGTGTGGCCCAGCCGGGCTGGAATAGGTTGTTGGGAGTCTTGTCCACATAGCGGGCCTGCTTGATGTTTTCAAGCATATCACCGTCGGTGGGGGTGTCCCATCTGTACCATCTGGATCCGTCGTCCAGCATATCCGCAACAATCTTTCCGCCCGCCTCTTCAATCAGACCGGGTACGGCATAGTCTCCGTCGGCCACGATATGACCGGCGATCAGGATTCTGGGTCCGTCGCCTTCGATGGGTTCGGCCTTCTGCAGATCGGCGTAGATCTTCTCCAGCTGCTCTATCGCCTTATCGGGACTGACACGCAGGGAGGCGTGGTTCATCTTGATAAAGTCCAGACCGCCCACAACAGGTTTATCTTCCTTTCTCAGGGCATCGATCTTTCTCAAGAGATCGTGGATCTTATTGGTCTTTTCCACCTCGGCTTTCAGGTCATCGTTACTGATGGTGTTACCGGTGAGCTCTTCCAGTCTGGCTTTGAGCTTGGTGATGGCTCTCAGGTAGTAGTTACGGGCGAAATCCTTCTCCCACTCGGCGGGAACGCCCATTTTGTAAAGAGAGATTCCATGATACTCCATAAGCTCGGAGATTCTTCCGATATGGTTGTCCAGCTGCTGGGCAACGATCAGATCGGACAGGGGCGTGATGGGATCCAGTCCCATCAGGTGATAACCGGCCAGGGACCGGGCATAGGGATTCATAAAACGCAGCATATCTTCCAGTACGGCGTCAGGCGGTTCGGGCTCTCCGCCCTTGTTCATGTAAAAGGGTTCGGCTCCGGCAGCGTAGATCATCTCCTCGGGAACGTAGCGTCCGATATACTGGACGATCTTCTTACCTTCACTTTTTGCCTGTTTCAGTTCTATAGGGCGATCGTTCGCCATTTTCTGAAACTCCTGAAAATTCGACATAGGTACCTCCATTAAACAGTTCATTTTTTAAACGGCCCTCTGGTGAAACGACCATCAGGCCGGCAGATTACTTGGATTCCAGCATGGTTTCGGACTTGTTCAGCTCTTCCGTCACCACTTCTTCGGTCAGGAACTCGATCCCGCATTCGGGACATCGAAGACCTTCACCTTCGGGGAGATCGACATCGTTGTACTTCATCAGGATGTCGAACTCTTCTTCCATTTCGACACCGCATTTTCCGCATTTGTATTCCATTCTCTACTCCTAATAACGCTTTCGAGCCCTTTTCTTCAAAAAGTCTCTGTCGCTATGATCAAAAAGGGGCGCAGCCCTTTTTATCATTCCTCTATCTCGTATCCCAGCAGAACTCTGTGGGAATAAACGGATTTGATAACATAGCTGTCCCCGTCTTTTTCGTAGGCCACGTAGGGACAGAAGTTTTCCAATCTGTGTTTTGCCAGAAAGCTTCCGTCATCGCCGACCAGAAAGGTCTGGTTCTTCTCGGCATTTTCCAGAACGGTTTTCACATCCTCTGCGGAAATGCCCCGCTCACTCATAATTCCTTCAACTTCACTTGATATCTGTATGTCCAAGTTCGTACCTCCAAAAATATTTCGGGACTGAGTCCCTATTTTGAGTAGCCCAGTCCCAGGGCATGTTTCGCACACTCCATAACCGCTTCGGTCAGAGTCGGATGGGCATGAATCGTCCCGGCCAGATCCTCAACGGTGGTTCCCATCTTCACGCACATGGCCAGTTCTCCGATCAGAGAGCTTGCCTCGGTACAGTAGAGGATGGCTCCCAGAATCTTCCGGCTCTTGTTATCGATGGTGATTTTCATGGCGCCGTCGGTCTCCTGCATACAGGTGGCCTTCTCATTGGCGGACATGGGGATATAGCCGGTAAGCACTTCATATCCCTGCTCTTTGGCCTCTTCTTCCGAGATACCGACCTTGGCGATCTCAGGCATTCCGAAAATGATCCAGGGAAGTACGCTGTAATCCAGCTCTGTGGGATTGCCCATCAGATTTTCGGCCGCCGTAACGCCCTCATTCTGGGCCTTGTGGGAAAGCTGGGGACCGTCGACGATATCTCCCACGGCGTAGATGGACTCGACACCGGTTCTCATGGCGCTGTCGATCTCGACCTTGCCTCTCTCTACCTTGATCCCGGGAAGATTCTCCAGTCCCAGGCCGTCCAGATTACTCTTCCGTCCCACGCCAACCAGAACCATTTCGGTCTCGATGACTTCACCGCTGGTCAGATGGCTTTTAACCTTTCCGTCTTCCACGATTTCGATCTTGTCGATTCCGACGCCCATCCTGATATTCATACCCTCTTTGGTCAGATGCTCTTCCACCAGAGTGCTCATCTGAACGTCCCTCAGAAGAGGAGCCGCATGCTCCACCATCTCTACCAGAGTGATATCCGTCCCCATAGCGTTGTAAAAAGTACCCAGCTCGATACCGATGGCTCCGGCGCCGATGACCAGCATGGATGCAGGTGCTTTTTTCAGAGTCAAAGCTTCGTCAGAAGTGATGACGTTTTTCCCGTCCACATTGAAGGCGGGGATACGGGAGGGCTCGGAGCCGGTGGCGATGACAATCCCGTCCCGGGCTTCCACTTCCACACGTCCGTCTTTGGCATGTACAGCCACTTTTTTAGGCCCTATAATCTCGGCCTGAACATCCACGACAGCCTCGATATTGTCGCGGCCGCCGATGATAAACTGCTTGAGACCGAAGTTCAGAGACTGCTGAACCTTGTTCTTTCCGGCCATGATCCGCTTGAAGTTCACCGTATACTCGGGAATCTCGATGCCAAACTGTTTCGCATTCCTGATATCTTCCAGGGCCTTTACACTGCGAAGCAGCACCTTGGTGGGAATACAGCCCCTGTTCACGCAGGTTCCTCCCGGTCCATCCTTGCCTCTTTTGTCCAGAAGCAGGACCTGTTTTCCCTTATCTGCGCATCTGAGAGCGCAGGCGGTTCCGCCGCTTCCGGAACCGATTACAATAACGTCATATACTGAAGAGTTCATGTTACCTCCTACTTAGGCACTATTACACGAGTGTAATTTACACTCGTGTAATAGTGGGGCGATCTTCTTTCTTTGTCAATATTTTTTTATCAATATTTTTTTCTTTAAGATTATTCATCCAAAAAGGAGAGCTGAGGTATTGGATAGTAAACGTGAATTCCTATATAATAATTTAACTTGAAGATACAAAAGCACGTCTGTTTCAATCAGGTATAACTAGCCATGAATAAAACCAAGAAAAAAATATTTATCGAAGCCAAAAGACTGTTTGAATCCGGAGGCTATTACGATACCACTGTCAGAGAAATTACCAGTGCGGCAGGGGTGAATTCAGGGCTGTTCAACTATTACTTCAAAAACAAATACAACCTGGCAAAACAGATGTACGACAACATCTTCATCAACATTAAATCCTTTACAGAAAAGAAATTTACAGAGATTGAAAACCCCGCTGTTTTTATGGGCATTATGATGCGTCTGCATACCTACACCATCAATGACGATATGGCTATCAGGTTTACCATCGATGCGCTCAAGGAGGGGATCTTCGAAGAATCCATGATTGAGAAGTCCCATCCCCTGATCACAAATATCAACAAGTATTATGGCATTGGTCTATCAGACGATGAACTGAGAGTTCTTCTCACCATGACTCTGGGAGTAGAGCATTCACTGATTTTTCAGTCCAGGCAGGGCCTTTTTCCAATGGATTCGAAATCTGTTGCCGACCATGTCCTGCGCGTCCATCTGTTTCACTTCGACCTGGCCAGGGAGGAGATCGTAAGCTGCATCGCCCAGGTTCAGGAAAATTTTCAGAAAATACTGGATGATGAACCGGATTATGTAAGCCGGATTATGGATTTTTGATTTCCAGAAAGGTATCCCCCGGCTGTGAGTCAGTTGTAATACTCTTCAGGTAGTCTTGCAGAAAGGAAGCGTCCCTATGGAAGATCTCTTCCAGCTCCCTTTCGATCCCTTCTGGATTATCCCCTTCCCTTCCTGCAAAAAAGTTCAGATTAAGAATTTCAGCAGCGGCGGCAACACGGTCTGTCACTTCAGAGCTGCTGCCTGCCAGAACATTTTCCACCATTCGGCGTGAAAAAGCTGCAAAGTACTCCCGGGAGTAGCTGTCGAATTCAAGGAGTCTTTTATCCCCGGACCCGCTGTCTGCGGCCCATCTCTCCACATCGATGGTACGGCTTCTGTAGATCCAGGATTCCCCGCTCAGATCGAGCGTCCCATAGCCATGGGGATAGACCGAAAAGGCCCCGGTGGCTATATCATAGATCGGGCCGCCCATGATTTCATGGGCTATTATATCCTGAATATGGATATGCCCGGAGAGGTTCAGCCTGATCCCCAGAGAGGAGAAGAAGGGGATCAGATCTTCGCTGTCGTCCACCGTATAGCCCTGGCTGACCATAACATTATGTTCTATCAGACTGTGATGCATGGCGGCGATCAGCGTACTGCCCTCCCGCCCGGCGGCGTCCGCCTGTTCCTTGATCCAGGTTCTGGTATCGGGGCTGAGAGCCCCGCCGGCCTCGGGATAGTTCAGGTCTTCGTTTCTCTTATACTTATTGGAATCCAGCATCAGTATACGGATACCGGGAAAGGGCTCAATCAGATAGCTCAGGGAGGCTTCATCACAGGAAAGGGCAGCAGAGTATCCAAAGTCTTTATAGATGCTTTTAAACTCATCAGGGCTGATATAGTTTGAACGATAAGCCTTATCATTCCTGTACTCTCGAGCCCAGGGATTATTCAGATCATGATTCCCGGGAATGACATAAACCTCCGTCCCCAGAGCTTCGACACCCCTGAACAGGGCCGCCAGATCCACATGGCTCTGCATCTCACCATGAAAGGTCAGATCTCCCGTCACCAGAAGCACAGCAGGCCTCTCCCTCTTTATTTCAGCAATAAAGGCCGACTGTATTGAGTCCAGCATCGCCGTATTTTTACCGTCTCCTTCCCTGTTCATCTTTCTAAAAAGGGGGCCCTTATCATAAAGATCATCCGATAGATAATGAATATCCGTTACGATCCAGATCAGCGGATCCCTGTCGGCCTGGCTGATTGAAGCTGAAAGATCAGGCGTATCCTGTTTCCGGCAGGACAGAATCAGTGTGAGTACTGACAGGATTAGCAGGTGTATGCCCGGTCTGTAACACTTTCTCATTCTGTCCCCCCCTCAACAATCCTTGGCAGCGCAGTCATACTAAACAGAAATCAGTATAAATAACAACAATTGTTAATGTAACCATTGACATTACACCATCAACAGAACTATGGTAGCTGTAACATATCACGTTACATTAATAAAGGGAGGATGATAATGGAACTGAAGGAATATGCCGGCAAAATATCCCTATATGAAGCCTTCATAAGACCTGAGGTCTACGGCAGCCCTGTCGATTTTACAGCGGAGCTGGACCGGAGCCTGGAGTTCCTGTGCCGGGAACAGCGTGAAAAAGGACAGTCTCTCGAGATTCCCTCGAATCTCGGTGAGAAGAGACAGCTCCTCAGGGCACTATTGAATATCAGGACCGCTACGTCCCTGCCTGATATAGAGAATGAACGGCTGGATCGTATTCTCTGGTCCTGGTGTAAAGAAGAGGGTGTAACGGACGCCCTGAAAATCGGGACTCTCTGGAGGGGAGATATCACCCGACTGAACGCTGACGCCATCGTCAACGCGGCCAACAGCGATATGGAGGGCTGCTTCCACCCTCTCCACGCCTGTATCGATAATGCGATCCATACGGCGGCAGGCCCCCGGCTGAGACAGGACTGCCATGACTTTATGCAGATGCAGGGAGAGCAGGAGAGGACGGGCGCGGCAAAGATCACCCGGGCCTACAACCTGCCGTCAAAGTATGTGCTCCATACGGTGGGTCCCATTGTCAACGGTCCGTTGACGGAGAAACACAAAGAGCTGCTGGCCTCCTGCTACAGCTCCTGTCTGGACCTGGCTGCTCAGCTGGAGGAGATAAGAACCCTGGCCTTCTGCTGCATCTCCACAGGAGTTTTCGGCTATCCCAAAGAAGAGGCGGCCCGTACGGCGATCTCCGCTGTCAGAAGGTGGAATGAGAGGCATCCCGGTCGGTTCGACCGGATTATCTTCAATGTATTCACGGAGGAAGACCATGAAATCTACCAGGGCTATTTTTAGAATCATAATGAATGCAGAGAATATTGTCATCGGAGCAGGAGCGGGACTGTCCGCTGCGGCGGGCCTGCTCTATACGGACCCGGCTTTCTTCAAGGAACACTTCCCTGGCTATGCAGAGCGCTACGGGCTGAGCTATACCTATGAAGCGGCCTTCCACGAGTTCCCCACCCTGGAGGAGCACTATACCTGCTGGGCCAGGCATATCAAAAATATAAGGATAGACTTTCCTTCGGGTGAGGTCTACAGAAATCTATTGAACCTGATAAAGGAGAAAAACACTTTTGTGATCACTACCAATTGCGACGGCCAGTTCGACAAAGCCGGCTTCGACAGACAGAGGATGTTCACCCCCCAGGGGGATTACTCCTTCTTTCAGTGCTCCGTACCCTGCTCGGATGAACTCTATTCCAACGGAGCATGGGTTCGGAAGATGCTGGACGGTCTTTCTGATGATGATTTCGCAGCTAAGACAGAAGATATCCCCCGCTGCCCCCGCTGCGGAGAGCTACTGGTGCCGAATCTCCGCAAAGACTCCTCCTTTGTAGAGAAGCCCTGGATGGAAAAGCACAAGGATTATGTATCATTTATTAACGGCGTGAAGGGAGAGGAGCTTCTGCTTCTGGAACTGGGGGTGGGATTCAATACCCCCACCATTATCCGCTTTCCCTTCGAGCAGCTGGCGGCTGACAGACCGGACACCACCCTCATCAGGATAAATCCCGGCCAGCCCCGGATGGCGATCCCCGAGGCTGCAGAAAATACGATCATCACTGAACAGGGGATCGGTGAGATCCTTGATTCAGAAGCGTTAAAATATGTCTAGACGGAGATCGGGGCAGTAGGCCACCAAAAAGACCGAGTTGCCTGCAGCCCTGATTTTCTGGTAGATTGATCGGGAAGAGTCATGCAGATCGGTACAAAATTTTCGGTGTCCATACACATTCTACTCAGCGTCGAGGTCTTCAGTGACGACCACAAGGTCACCAGTGATTTTATCGCCTCCAGTGTCAACACCAATCCGGTGGTGATACGGAAGCTTATGAGTCAGCTCCGCAAGGCGGGGCTGATAGATGTGGCTCAGGGTACCGGAGGTATAAATCTTACCCGTCCCGCTTCAGAAATCACCCTGCTGGACATAATGAGAGCCGTAGAGCCCCGGAGCGAACTTTTCAAAATCCACCACGACACAGCCCCGGGCTGCCCTGTAGGCGGCAAAATTGAGAGTCTGCTCTCTCCCTTCTTTATTAGGGTTCAATCATCCTTTCAAAAAGAAATGGAAACCATAAGCCTTGCCGAGCTACTGGCTTCTCTGGAAAAACTGAGCTAGGACTGAACACAAGCTCTTGCAATCTGATTCCTTGAGAGATCTTCATGCTGGCACATTATATTACAACAGCCTAACTTTTTTTATTTTCCAACATAAATTATACTCACCTAAGTCTTGACCTCCAGAGTTAACTCCTATAAACTCTACAATAGAGACAGGACAATGATTTTTTGGAGGAAACCATGAAACTCACAGACGGCACCATTGACAGACAGTACGATATCGAGCTTATCAATACGGGGGAAGAAGGGATGCGGGATTTCCTTTTTACTCTGGGCTGTTATCCCGGAGAGAAGATCACTCTGATCTCACAGGTTTCTTCCAACTATGTTATCAATGTTAAAGACGCCCGCTACAGCATCGACAGGGATCTTGCCTCAGCCATCGAGATACGGGACGAGAGCAGCTTGACCTGCTGCAGTTGCCGCTCGGAGGCGATTTGAACAATGAAAGGCTGTCAGGAGCCCTTTTTTTTAAGCTTTTAATTAGGAACTGATAATTATATTCACCATATCAAACAAGGAGATATTAATGAAAATTGCCATAGCCGGTAATCCGAACAGCGGAAAAACAACACTTTTCAATGCCATTACCGGTAGAATCGAACATGTGGGAAACTGGCCCGGCGTTACGGTTGAGAAGAAAGAGGGCAGAATAAGGGATGCTCTTAATCCCGGAGCAGATGAACTGACGGTTGTCGACCTTCCCGGAGCCTACTCCATGTCCCCCTACACCAGCGAAGAGTCTATTACCAGAGACTTTGTAATACACGAATCCCCCGATGTGATCATCAATATCGTGGATGCCAGTAATCTTAACAGAAGCCTGTTTTTCACGACTCAGCTGATGGAACTGAACATTCCCATGGTTATCGCCCTGAATAAGAGTGATATGAGCGAAAAGAAAGATATTTTTATTGATACCCTGCTGCTCGGGGATACCCTTCATTGCCCTGTTATTGAAACGATTGCCACAAAGACCGGCAACAACGGCCTGGAGAAGCTGATTGAATCCGCCGTTACAATCTACAAGGACAAGAAGGGACAGGAATCTCTTCATATCCGCGGTGAAAAGAAAGCGAAATCCAAAGAAGAGAATATGGCCCTGGACAGAAAACGTTTTGCCAGAGTGAACGACATTGTCGATCAGGTGGAAAGAAGAAAGATGAGCTCTTCCTCCCGGACCGTTCAGGATAAGGCAGACCATATCATCGCCCACAAGGTCCTGGGCCTGCCCCTCTTCGCCCTTGTGATCTGGCTGGTGTTCTCCATCTCCCAGGCCTGGGTCGGACCTCCTCTGGCAGACCTTCTCGTCGGCTGGATTGACGGTTTTTACGGACTGATAAAAAGCGCTCTGGGAGAAGGGGTCAACCCCGTACTCAGCGCCCTCCTCCTGGACGGGATCATCGGCGGAGTCGGTGCAGTTGTCGGCTTCCTGCCCCTGATTATGGTGCTCTTCTTTATGCTGGGACTTCTGGAAGACTCGGGATACATGGCTCGCGTCGCCGTCATCATGGACGGATACTTCAAGAAGATCGGACTTTCGGGAAAGTCCATCATCCCCATGATCGTGGGAACCGGATGCGCCATCCCCGGTATTATGGCCACCAGGACCATCAGAAACGAGAGACAGAGACGAACCACCGCCATGCTGACGCCTTTTATGCCCTGCGGCGCCAAACTGCCCATTATTGCTCTTTTCGCCGGCGTCTTCTTCAACGACAACGCCTGGGTGGGAACCTCCATGTACTTTCTGGGCATCGCCATGATCATCCTAAGCGGTCTGATTATCAGGATGATCACAGGAGATAAAAGCACATCCTACTTTATTATGGAGCTGCCTGAATATCGCTTTCCCAGCATCAGACGGGCCGCCGTCTCCATGATGAGTCAGGCCAGGGCCTTTATTGTCAAAGCAGGGACCATCATCCTCGTATGCAATGCAACGGTACAGCTTCTTCAGTCTTTCAACTGGAACTTCCAGCCTGTGGTGGAGTCCATGCCGGAAACCAGCATCCTCGCCACTCTGGCCTCTCCCGTCGCCTGGCTGCTGATCCCTCTGGGATTCGGAGCCTGGCAGTTTGCCGCCGCGGCGATCACCGGTTTCATCGCCAAGGAAAATGTCGTCGGGACCCTGGCAGTCACCTTTGCCATCACCAACTTTATCGATGTGGAAGAGCTGACTCTTGTATCCGGATCAACGGAGGTGGGTACGGTTTTCGGAATAGGAGCGGTAGCCGCTCTGGCCTTTCTTGTATTCAACCTCTTTACCCCGCCCTGCTTCGCCGCTATCGGCGCCATGAACTCGGAACTGGAGTCCCGCAAGTGGCTCTGGGGGGCCATCGGCTATCAGCTGGGAACAGGTTACGTCATGGCCTTCCTGATCTATCAGATAGGAACACTGATGACAAGCGGTTCTGTGGGCTTCGGTTTTACAGGAGGACTGATTGCCGTAGCCGCCATAACGGGAATCGTTGCCTGGCTGGCCATCAAGGGGAGCCGGGGTGTCAACCTGAAAGAAGTGAAAAAGGCGGCCTGATTATGACTATTACGGATATCGTTTTAACCCTTCTTATTCTTGCTCTGATTTCCGGTGCCCTCTGGAAGATGAGAAGGGATAAGAAGAAAGGTATTTCCTGTTCCAGCTGCGGCAGCTGCCCGTCAGCGGGGAGCTGTTCTCTCCATAAGAAAAAGAACTGATTCGTTCGAGGCCGCCTGCCGGAAGGGTTGCGGCCTTTTTTTTCGGGGCCTCAGAACCCCTGACGGGAAAGCCAGTCAGACAGTTTCTTCTCCCTTTCGCCAACATTATCCAGACCTTCAGCACTGTCATTGACATATTCTCCGGCGATGACTCCGTCTTTCATAAAGAGCACCCGTCCTGTCCTGCTGGCGACTTTTACATCATGGGTCACCAGCATAATGGTCATCCCCGTCCGGTTGAGTTCTGTCAGAATATCCATTATCTCTCTCGCGGATCTGGAATTGAGGGCGCCAGTGGGCTCGTCCCCGAAGAGAATTTCCGGCTCATTAATCAGAGCCCGGCAGATGGCCGCCCTCTGCAACTGGCCCCCTGAAGCCTGTGAAATATCATTTCCCTTCAGCTCGCTGATGCCCGTTCTCGCCATCAGAGAATCCGCCTTCTTCTGAATCTCCGAACGCCTGTGTCTGCCGGCCAGCAGGGCCGCGGCCATTATATTATCTCTGATAGTCAGGTTCTTCAGCAGATGGATCTGTTGAAAGATGAATCCCATCTGATGCAGACGAAGCCGGGAAAGTTCCTTTTCCGAGAGGGAGTTCAGATTCAGACCTCTAAAGCTTACGCTCCCGCGGCTTATCCGGTCCATTCCGCTGAGACTGTAAAGAAGTGTGGATTTTCCCGATCCGGAAGGCCCCATAATGGCGAGGAACTCGCCCTTACGAATATCCAGACTGACAGACCTGAGAACAGGAACCCTGTTCCCCTTTGTTTCAAAGACTTTCTCCAGTCTTTCAGCTTTAACAACAGTATTCATGGATAACTCCTATTCCGCGTTCAGATCTGCCATGCTGCAGGAATCAATAGACGCATCGTCTTTCATAATCTTCATTCCCGTGAATACGACCAACAGAATCAGCACTGCCGGTACCATCACGTAAGCCGTCACAGGATCAATCACAAAACGTATCCTGGAGGCGCCCATCAGGGACCAGAGAGCACTGACCAGTGTCTGTCCGGCACTGTTTGCCATCAGGGTTCCGGCAATGGTACCAAGTCCCAGAACCACGAGGAGTCTGAACAGGTACTGCCGACCAATATCCCTGCGGGAGAACCCGAGGGCTCTCATGATAACGATCTGAGATCCGTCTTTTATCAGTATCATCCTCAGGAAAAGAGAGCTGATCAGCAGGCTCCCCGTTAGAGCCGCTGCTATGGCCAGACCGGTAATTTTTCTCAGTAATACGATAGTTTCTCCCAGGGTTTGTTTCAGATACGAATCTATATCCGTTACCCTGGCTGGAGCAAAGGCCTCAGAGTATTCCTGTATTTTTTGTCCGAGGGATACTCCCTTGCGGAGATCAAGAGCCAAGGTATGCCGGAGAGCCTCTCCCTTTGAAGGCAGAGTCAGCGCTTTGGCCGTGTATCCGCCGTTGGTTACATCCTGATATACTCCGCAGATCTTCATTTCAAAAATCCCGTCTTCTTCAATAATCTTGAGAGGGTCTCCTGTTTGAACACCCAGTTCTTTCGCATTCAGCAAACTGAGAGAGATCTCTCCCTCAGCCCGGGGAGACCGGCCCTCCAGATACTCCAGAGGAAAGACGGAAAAATCTCCAGTATCCACATTGATACGGGAATCCTCCCCTTCTGCATTCCGGACCCGGCATCGGTATGTGGAAACGGGAACCAGAGCCCCCAGATCCCGGTCCTCCTCCAGAGATGCAATGATCCGGTCCAAACGCATCTGACCGGCGGCATCGGACCTGAGATCGATCCTTATATCACTTCTGCCTATCCCCATATAGGAGATAAACTCAGGCGATTCAATGGTATTCAGAAAGTTCAAGGGCACAAGAATCGTAAAGGCGCAGAGAAAGAACACAAGACCGAGAATCAGAAACATCCTGCCCCTCAGAATGAGATCCCGCGAGGCAAGGGTCAGATTTACTCCGGGCAGGGGGAATCGCTCTAAAGAGAGGCGTCTGATTCCCCGGCTTCCTGTGGACAACCGTCCGGCCCTCAGTGCCTGGACGGCAGAGATTCTATGAATCTGACTCAGCACCAGAAGACAGGAGACTAGGACGATCACGAACACAAAGGATGCGCCTGCCAGGGGCAAAAGATAACCGGCCCCGTCCCGTGCCCCTGAGCCCAGATAGAGACGGATATGGCCTGTCATTGCCCTGTGCATCAAAAAGGAAAAGATATAACCCAGAAAAGATGCGGAGCTTCCGAGCAATACATACTTGCCCAGATAGATCTTCCGAATAAAGCGCAGAGGGAAACCGATACCCTTCATCACGCCGATCTCCCTGTAATCCTCGTCCAGAGAGGTCAACAGAGTAAAACGGAGACAGATCGCCGCCGTGATACAGAAAAGAAAGCTCAAAAGGATCAGAATAGTAATGGTGATTCCGTCACTCAGGGCATTGATAATGCGGAACAGACTGATCGTGACTGCCGGGCCCGATGCGGAGAGGCCGGCATCGCTGTAAGCATCAGCAAAGGGCTGAGCCTGGTTCGGATCGTTTAGGCGGTACTCCAGAAGATATTCGGACTCACCGAAGCTCTTCTTCAGAAGATCGAAATCCCCTTCACTGACAACAAAGCGCTTGGAGTGAATCAGAGCCGGGTTCATCTGGGCGTCCCTTGTAAAGGCTGCGATGATGAACAACAGCTGTGTATCTCCATGTTTAAGAGTCACAGTATCGCCGATTTCAAGCCCCTCCTTTTCTTTGTGAAACAGGGGTACGGCAATTTCGCCGTCCCCCGGAGCAACAGCTTCATTCTTCAGATCCAGGAGAAAATCAAAGCGGGTGTTCTGCCTGACAAAGCCGACATCCATTACCGAAGAGGCCTCAGACTCTCCCGTCTCAGAGAGAAAGAGCTCCGAACCGTCAACGGTAACCATTTCAACAGCCTGAAAATCCAGAATGTCGTCTCTCCCGCGGTTCCAGGACTCAATACTCGTCAAATCCGGCTCTCCGGCATGCATCTGTACAAAATGAGGGATCCTTGACCTTTCAAAAAGAAGATCCAGAGAGGCTGAAAGAGAAAAAACCATGGAAAGGGCATTGGACAGAAGCAACGCGGGAAGAAATATAAAGAGAAAGAGAGACAGATGGATCACTCTTTTACCGGACAGATCGCTGATAATCAACTTTCCTAACATGACTCCTCCAGGGCTCTGATCGATTCAGAGCGGCTGAGCAGAACAGAGAGAAAAATGACTGAGGTACCTGAAATGAAGAAGAGAAGCGCAATCCCCCTTCCCTGTCCACTACCGAAAATCCTTCCCAGCAGGGGAACCAGTGCACCCCGGTCCATCATCAGGGGATTAAAGATCCTGTCCGCCAGAAAACCGGCGCACCCGAAGGCCGATATGGCTCCGAAGCAGGTAATAAAGGAAATCAGAGACCAGGCTCTTCCCTGTTTGTCATTCTCAATATTCCTTCGAATCAGGACCTCGATCCCCGTATTGACGAAAGGGAGGGTCATGAAAAACAGAAGCCCGGGAATGATTATGAGAATCAGATTTTCCCTGATGCCGATAAAGGCGAAAAACAGACCCATGGCTCCCAGACAGAGGGAGAGAGACCTGACTCTCAGCAGCGATCCGCCCAGAGTGCTGAGAATCAGGCTCCCGACAAGGATACCGCAGGCGCAGAGGGTCTGTACCATCCCCAGACGGGTTATGGTACTGAAAGACAGAATGAGGGGAGTCAGCAGGGCCTGAAGCAGACTGACGAAGAAGAGGAGGAATCCGACCAGAACCGTCAGAATGAGAACCCCCCTTCGGGAACGGATGACCGTCCAGCCTTCCAGCAGATCCTCTTTCAGGTCCCGGTCAGCCGCCGGCGCGGTACTGTTCGCGCCCTGCATTGTGTTTTCCTCACCCCCCTCCCTTTCTGCGGTGGGAGCCATTCCCCTTCTGACAAGATCAATGATCAAAGCAGAGACAAGAAAGCTGATGGCATCCAGTAACAGAATGGCCGAAACATCTATATGCATCATCAGGATCCCCGCTGTCATAGGAGAGAGAAGAAGAGGGGCCGCCGAGGAAAGCTGTACCAGTCCTCCCGCCTTTTCATAGAGTTCGGGAGGGAGGAAATCGGATACTGAGGCCTTATAGGCGGGGCTCAGAATACCCGCACAGAGGGAGCTGAGGATCAGCCCCGGAGCCGCGGCATGGAGATCCACGCCGTCTCCTCTAATAAACGGGAGTACCAGAAGGATGCCCATGGCGGAACCCATATTTCCGATCATCATCAGAAAGCGCCGATCAAGGCGATCCGCCAGGACACCGGCAAAGGGCCGGATCAGAAAGGACGGCAGGAAGCTCAGCAGCAAAACCAGAGCGCTGTCGGCAGCCTGTCCGCTCTGTCTATAGGCAGATGCGGTCAGAGCGAAGGCTGTCAGCCCCGTTCCCAGGGATGAAAAGAGCTCCCCAGACCAGAGGATCAGAAAGCGGGTGAATCCGCTTCTCCCGTTTATTCCTGTATTCTTCATACATAGCCCCCAACACTAAAAGAGCCAGGCCAGCTGCAGATTGAGAGACCAGCCCGAGCCCAGATCATCTTCACCGTCGTCATAGTACTGCCGTCCATCAAAGGCATAAGCTGCCGTCAATTCAAGAAGGGACAGGTCCAGGGTTCCGTAAACCGATTTCCAGGCGATCTGAAGGGTCTCCCCGTCCCGGCCGGACATATCGTATTCATAGTCCTCAGCCAGATAACCCAGCCGGATCCCCGCAAAATCACCCCAAGCTTGGTCTTCAGAAAAGAAACGATATTCCAGAGACAGGTCGTACTTGACTCCGCAGTCCTCAATCTTTTCCAGATCACTGAAGAGGGCTGATCCGTTCAAACGGATTCGACTGTAAGGAGCAATCACCAGGTCCAGCATGGGGGATGTGGTAAAATCAAAGGAAAAGTCCAACCACCGGGAATAAAAGTCATAGTGCAGATAGGGAACAGGCAGAACATAGAGAGGATCTCCATCAGGCAGTTCCCTGTCCCAGTCCGAGACAGCCAGAGAGGCCCCCAGCCAGAGGGAGTGATGTTCACGGTTAACAAGCTCAAAACCGTAGCCGGTAACAAAGTCGAGAGTTTCAATCCCGCCGTAAACCGGTTTATCCGAATAGCTCTTCAAAAGGGTGAAAAACTGATGCTTTTTAATCTTCCTCTGAAAAAGGAAGTCCAGGTTGTTGTACCCCCCGGGACAGTCATCGTCCATATCCTCCATCAGATCATGCCGGGTATAGAGGGCGACCAGCTGCGTCATATCCCGCTGTGCGGATTGCCTCTGGTCAGGGTTTCCTCTGTTGACGATGACACCGCCCCCCAGCCCCCGGACCGTCTGTTCTTCAAGAAAGAGTCCGTTACCATAGACGACGGGAATAATATCTGTCCCGTCTTCCCCGCTTTTCCCGTTGCTCTGCGCCTGCAGTGACAGGGACGTTATAATCCATACAAAACAAAATAAGCTTTTCTTCATCTTTCATAGGCCGGACCTTATTCCGGCTCGGGCCGGTTAACTGTCCGGCAGTCTATTCTCCAGTATTCTCTGATACTGTTCCACCATCTGATCCGATAGAGTGATCCTGCGAATAAGGGACTCGTTCATATCCAGTAGCCCGGCAAGGGCTGCCGAAAAAACGTTGATAACATCTCCGATCATTGCCGAAGCCCCCGGATCTTCGGGTCTGGCCAGGATTTCATTCAACTGACGGCTCATTCCTGAGTCCAGATTGTGAATAAACCGGGCAATGATCTTTCCGGATCCTGTAAAGTTGCACTCCCCCGCCTGACGGCCGTCCTCAAACAAAGGGGCGAAAACCTCATCATAGATTTTCTCGCTGTATCTGTCGAAAACCTTCTCCAGAACGGCGTTCTCCACAGAGGAAGAACCGCCCTCTCTGGCGAATTCCGCAGCTGCCGTATTCATCTGAGACTTTCGGGCAACCGTCATAATATCCTTCAACCTGTCGCACATGCTCCTTCCCGTATCCCGGGCGATAGGAAGGAAAACGGCAAGGGCGGTCTCATAATAGTTACGGCTGATCCTTTCCAGCACCTCCTCCTTGGAACGGAAATGATGGTACAGAGCCCCCTTGGACAGGCCGCATCTGTCGGCGATCATTTGAATAGAGGTTTTTTCATATCCGATCTCCTGGAACAGTTCTCCCGATACTCTGAGAATATCCGCAAAAGTCTCTTCTTTCTGTTTTTCTCTCTTATTCATACTGAACCCGCCTTATTTGTAATTACCTGAAAATCTTTCGGAAGAACTGAAGGACCAGAATCGAACTGCCCCTCAGAATAGTTTTGTCTTTTCTTTTCGGAGCCCTCTTCAATTTCCGGCACTCCTCAAGTTTCCGCTCTATCTCATCTCTTTTGATCTGGTACAGAGTCTCAAAATCGTAAAGATTCTCAAACATTTCTCATTACCGATCTGCTTGTTTGTTCCTGAAACATACACTGACCTACCGGTGGTCAGTGACCAACCTACGGTCATTAATACAGCAGTGTTTTCAATTTGTCAAGCAATATTATTCTCAATTGAGAAAATCAGCTGAAACGCTGTCTGATTCCCGGGAATTCCCGGGTTCATTCCTGTCCTGATTGCAGAAGCTCTCCTTCTCCCCCCGTCCCGTCCGACGGGAGGAAAAGGAACATGCGAAGCCTAAGCCGGGCGGAAAAACAGGTCTGGAAAAAAGATCAGTCCGCGTTTAAAGCATCCGCAACGGCGCGGCTGATATCGGCACGTCGGTAAGGTTTCTTCACATAACCCAGAAGCCCCATTTCCTGCATTTTTTCCAGGTCCTCAGTCCTGGCGAAACCGGAGGAGAGGAGAATCCGTGCCTCAGGGGAGAGGGCTTTGATCTCTCGGAAGGTCTCCATCCCGTCAAGAACGGGCATAGCCATATCCAGAATAACAAGATCAATCTCATCGCCCCTCTCTTTATAGATGTCCAGGGCGTCCTTACCGTTTTCTGCAATAAGGACCTTGTATTCCAGGCTCTCAAGCATCTCCCGGGCGGTGAACCTGATAATCTCTTCATCATCCACAAGAAGAACGGTTCCCGCACCTTTCACGACAGCCTCCTCATCCTGATGCAGCAGGACCTGATCGCCGTTCAGAGGCAGATAGAGATGGAAGGAGGAACCGATTCCCGGTTCGCTGTATACGGTAACGGCTCCCTTATGCTGTTCCATGGTCCCATAAACGGAAGCCAGCCCCAGTCCCGCGCCCTTGCCCGTAGGTCTGGTTGTGAAAAAAGGTTCAAAAATCTTCTTCAGATTTTCCTGGGGGATTCCCTCTCCATGGTCCTTGAATTCGATGGACAGATAGTGTCCGGGACTCAGCTTGAAAGGGATGTAACGGCAGAAGCTCTCGTCCAGGTATACATTTTCGGTAGTGATAGAGATCTCGCCTCCATAGGCCATGGCCTGTACTGCATTGACGCACAGATTGTATGCGGCATTTCGCAGTTGAGTTTCATCTCCCGAAATCGTATGGTGTCTGGCCTTTCTGGAGATATTGATGTGTGTCCTCTTGTCCAGATCCTTTGAGATCTCGTTGACAAGGCTGTTCAGCAGGTTATGAATGTTCACGGGAAAAGAGGAGTTTTTTCCCCTTCCGGCAAAGGAGAGAAGTTTTGAGTTCAGATCGGCAGCCCTCTGCGCGGACTGTAGTATGATGTCCAGATAGGTATTATCCACACTCTCCCGGGGAAGCCTCGTTTTAATGAGATCGGCGGAACTCATAATTCCCGTGAGCATGTTGTTGAAGTCGTGGGCGATTCCACCGGCCAACTGTCCTATGGCCTCCATCTTTCTGCTGTGACCCGACTCGTCCTGTTTGTTCTTGTACTCGGTAATATCGTAGAAATTGACGATGACCCTGTAAATCTCCTCTGCTGCATTCAGAACAGGCAGGGCGTTTACCATCACCCAGGTCACGTAGTTCCTGTCGGGTCTGAGGATTCCGAAGACCCTGTTCTCCAGAGCCTTTTGAGAGCTCATAACCAGGGAGACAGGATACTCCTGCGGAGACAATACGCGTCTCTTTTCATCTACAAATTTCCACTGGGGATCCCGGATGTTTTTTCCCGTAATGGTCTGCGTGGACAGGCCCAGTATATTCTCCGCTGCCGGATTGTTGAAAACGATGGCTGTATCGGCTCCGTGAACGACAATCCCTGTGGAAAGATTCTCAAGGGCGATGTCATACTCTTCGGAGATCGTATCAGAACCGGGGCTTTCCATAGGGGGCTCTTCGTCTCCCCCGTTCCGGAGAACCGTCTTCAGACTTTCCCGCATGATCAAGGGACTGGAATCCAGAGAGAGGACGCCCTGGTGGGAAGGGAGGATCTCAAGAGAGCTCTCCATTTCTGCGGAAAGGACAAGGATGAGAGGGATCCCCCAGCCCCGTGGAGAAAGGCTGAAGCCCTCCGAAAGTTCGAGATCTCCCGCCTGCTCAACCAGAACGATTGCGGCGGCAGGCTGATCCGAAGGGTATGATTCCTCTCCCCCCAGAATGAGAAACTCATACTCATCCAGTTGATGACAAGCCCTGGGCAGAGTTCTGCCTTCTCCGTTGAGAATCCAGATTTTATGAACCTTTTGCGTCTCCATCTCTATAATATCCTTGTTTCTTAAGGAGCTGAACTCCCTATAAGTCTAAGAAATCAGAGCCTGAAAAGCAAAAAGCGCAAAAAAGATAAGCCCAGTATCCTCCGTTCAGAAGATCTGCAGCCTAGGAGAACAAAAACACCTGACTGGCCCTGATCTTTTCAGCCAGAACGGAGGGGGACAGGGCCTGAATCTCTGAAGAGAAGGCCTCATAGGAAACGGGGCCTTTATAGCCCGACCCCAGCAGAGCCTTCAACTGGCCTTTATTATCCATCCGGTCCTTTTCTCCGATCAGGATTCGATGGTCATCTGCAATCTGTTCCATGGGTATGGGCTCTTCCACTCCGGAAATATGAACCAGCCCCGTCATTTCGGGATAGCACTCCTTCTCTCCCGCCAGAAAGTGATGGAAAGTATCGTGGACGATCCGGTAACACTCCTCACCGGAGTCCAGAATGGCCTGTACCGCATCCCGCTTGGTTCTCAGGCTGCAGATGGAAAATCCCAGCGGCTCCACAAGACCTTTTATGCCGTATTTCCTGAAGACTGGGGCATAGGCTTTCAGAGCCTTTATCGTATCGTCCTGCTTCTGACCCGCACTCCGCTTGTCTTCGGGATCATTAACAGGACAGAGCACCAGAGCGGCCTTTCCCAGATCCGATGCCAGGGAGGCCAGATCTTCCAGCTCCTTTCTATGTGATTCAGGATTTCCATCATTAAAACGCTGCAGGGCGTTGATACTGACAATCCTGATCCCGGCCTGCTCTGCCAGGCTCATGACATCGGCAGTCTTCATACCGTCGGTAATGCGGGCTCCTTCAAGATCGTTTCTAAGCTCCACGCCCCGGACCCCCCAGGTCTTTGCATTTTGAATAAAAACCGCCAGATTCTCCGACGGACATGTGATTCTGTTCATTGCCATTTCATTCATAACTTTCAAATCCTTTTCAAGCTCTCTGTTATTAGATCAGAATAGCATAGAATTTCTGTTTGTCAACTTTGTTACGTTTCTTAGTTTAATTACTATATATTCTATCCTTGTGACTTTATTTATTTCCCTTTAATATAGGGGGGTGGATAAAACATCGACGGGCCGGAAGCCCAGAAATATACGAAGGGGAAACAGGAAACTCATCATCCAACAGTACCGCGACAGTCCCGATCTTTCGGTAACGGAACTGGCCGGACGCATCAAACTGAGCCGTACGACTGTTATGAAGATCAACGACAGCCTGCTGCAGGATGGAATCATTGAGGAGGCCGGAAAACGTGCCTCCACGGAAGAGGGAGGGAAGAAACCCGCTGTCTACAGACTGAACAGCAACAGGAGGTACATACTCACATTCCATATCCGGTATGAAAGCATTTGTTTTCATCTCTTCAATCTGGCCATGGAGAGTCTGTATACGGAGATCGTGGAGATAGAAAAGGACAGCCCCTTCCCTGCCGTTCTGAAGCAGCTCTGGGGTCTGTACTCCCGGGCGGGGGAGAAGGTCCCCGATCTGAAGGAAAAACTACTCTCCATTATGCTGGCAGTTCATGGAACTGTGGATTCACAGCGGGGGATGTGTCTTCATTCCACCTACTTTCCCTCCTGGGGCAGCGATCTCCCCATAGCCGAAAAGCTGAAAGAGGCCCTGAACTTTTCCGGAACAGTCTATGCGGACAACTGGATCCGATTCAAAGCCTATGCCGCTATCCAGGAACCGGGCGTACCGGAGGGGACGAATCTGATCCTTATAGATGCGGGAGAGCACGGCCTGACTTCGGGGGTCATCATCAAGGGAGAACCTTATAGGGGACACCACTCCTTTTCAGGAGAGATCGGCCATATGATCCTTGATCTGGAAGATCGGGAGTATTGCGGCTGTGGCGCCCGCGGCTGCTTTGAGAGCCTGATAAAACCGGAACGGCTGATACGGGACGCCCAGGCCCTGAAAGACAGGAGACCGGAGTCTGCCCTCTTCCGGAACACGGAGTCTGAATCACTGGACCTGAAGCGGATCCTTCGCTGTGCCGACGAAGGGGACAGTCTGGCCTGCAGCCTTATGGATAAGCGCATCCTCCGTTTTGCCCAGGGACTGGCCAATGTATGCGTGGTGTTCGATCCCGATATTATCCTTCTTGAAGGAGACTATGCCTCCGGCTCCTCCTACTTCAGAAAAAGAGTGAAAGAGAGCTTTCAAACCATGACCCTTCCCCGGCTGGAGAAGGATGTGGAGATAAAATTCAGTGAAACCCCGTCGATCAGCCCCCGGACACTCCAAGGCGCGGCAGCCTATGCCTTCAACTCCTTTTTTCTTGCGAATAGTTAAGACCGGGCGGACTCTTAATTCTGTTCAGCCGGCAGGCGCACACAGAACACGGTCTTTCCGGGTTCGGAATCTACCGTAAGAGTTCCGTTATGACGTGAAACGATGGAAAAACAGGAAGCCAGTCCCAGACCGCTGCCCTCCTTCTTTGTCGTAAAATAGGGATCGAAGATTCTGCTGCGAATTTCGGGGGGGATTCCCGGTCCGTTATCGGAAAAAAGAATCTCAACATAATGCTCGGAATCCTCGATGAGATTCTTCCCGCTGATCCTGATTTCTCCCGAAGCCCCCAGGGCCTGCTGAGCATTGATGACCAGATTGCCGATCACCTGTCCCAGCTGCCCTTTGTCGGCCTGTATGGTCCACAGATCGTCGGGAACATCGATGATAAGACGGGGTCCCCCGCTTCTATGAGAGAACTCGGCGGTCTCCCTGATATAGGACGAAGGATTGAAGACCGTTTTATCGTCACGTCCCCCTTTGGCCAGCGTTGCAAGCTGGGATGTCAGACTCCGGGCATCATCCAGGGAACTGACGGCCTTATCCAGAAATTCC
This sequence comes from Oceanispirochaeta sp., assembly GCA_963556075.3. GTDB lineage: Bacteria > Spirochaetota > Spirochaetia > DSM-2461 > DSM-2461 > Oceanispirochaeta. The sequence continues at coordinate 4,850,905 of CAUVYB020000002.1, forward strand.
TCCGCCTTAGCAGGTTCGGCCAATGAGATGGTGGCCAGATTCACAAAGCCATAGATACCCGTAAGCAGATTGTTGAAATCATGAGAGATGCCCCCGGCCAGCAGCTTGAGGGACTCCAGCTTGTCCGCTTCAAGGATTTCTCTTTCTCTGCGGATATAATCCCCCACATCACGGACGATCCATGTCGCCCCGGCCTGTTCGGGACCTACCCGACCATAGGGAGTCACCATAACAGTAATCAGGCGCTCTTTTCCATCATAACTTTTTACGGGAAAGGTATTTCTCAGCTCAAAAGAGTCCCTGTTTTCCCTTACTTTTATATGAATATTCCGGATACGCTCAGCATCCGCCTCCTTCTGAAACTGAAAAACATCCTGCGGATCGCTCTTGCCCTTCAGCTCATCCACGCTCCTTCCGCAGAGTTTTTCCATTGCCGGATTGGCATTGATAATTCGGCCCTCTGAATCCGTAAGCAGAACACCGGCCGCCATACTTTGAAAGATCAGATCCCAGCTCTCCGCCAGACTCTTGTAACGCACCCCTTTCTCACGGAGTTCAACCGTCTTCTTTTTTACCTCGGCTCTCAGAGTGAGAACCCATATCATTACAATCAGGACGGCTATCAAAAGACCCAGAATCGAGAAAAACAGAATATTCCAGGTATCGGAGCTGATATTCCTGGTAAAGGCCGTATTCCAGTGCCTGTTGATCTCCTTGTGCCGGCGCGTGGAGATTCTGTCCTGTCCCTTCTGAAGAATGGAAAGGAGGATATCGTCCCCCTCGGAAACGGCCATGCTGTAACGGTAGTAATACCCGGTTCCTCCCGTTACGATCAGGTTTTTGATTCCCTCCCGGCCGATCAGATAGTTGGCATAAATCTCTGCGGAAAACATGGCATCATACTCACCTTCTGAAACGGCGATGATCCCCTCTATGTCGGTAAGGACGTGGGAGGTTGTGTAGCCGGGATAATCCCTGTCGAGATAGTCATCAATGGCATAGCCTTTGACCGTACAGTGAGAAACCTGTAGAAACTCCTCCACCGTTTCTACAGGATGATCCCTGCGTGAAATTATAGAAAAGGCATTATCCTGAAATGGAGTGGTAAAGTCGAGGAAAAGATCCCGCTGATCCGTATAAGAGAGACCGACGATGATATAATTCCGGCCGGTTTTTGAGTATTCCAGCAGTTCATGCCAGGTGGAAAAGATCTTCATGGGAAAGTGAAAACCGAGGATGCTCTCAAGCTCATGAAGATAGTCCACCAGAAGTCCGGTATACTCTCCCAGACTATTGGTGAAGGCGTCGGGAGGCAGCTCATAGCCGAAAAGAACTTCGATTTCGCCCTCATGATCTTTCAACCACAGCATCTCTTCCGGGCTCAGAAAAGAACGGATATTCTGTGTACAGGAAAGGAGCACAAACAGAGAAAGAGCGAGTATCGTTTTTTTTATTACTGATTCACTCATCAGTAACAATTCTAGATAATCCTGAAGCAGGCTTCAAATATATCTTTCGCTACTCTCCCTGAACCTGATAGTAGAGGGTTCTTCTGCGGGGTCCGGTATCGCATTCAATCAGTAGAACATTCTGCCAGGGTCCGAGACAGAGCTCCCCGTCCAGTACAGGGATGGAGAGGGAGTGCTGCAGCAGCAGAGATCTGAGATGACTGGCGCCGTTATCATCATGCCAGGTTTCATGATGCCTGTAGGGTGTCCCGTCGCCAAAGCCTTCTCCGTAGGGAAGCCCCAGAGCGGAGGAGAACATATGATCAAGATCGTGGTTAAGAATCCCCGGTTCCGCCTCGCTCACAGCCAGAGCGGCCACGCAGCCGGCCACAAAGACCAGGACATAACCTTCCCGGATTCCGCTCTCGGCAACGACCTGCCTGATATGATCGTCCAGTATGTCCTTGCTCATCCTGCCGGCCAGGTCGTAATCTTTCCGTATCGTATAGACAGCCAATCATGCCTCCCTTTTTTCGGCCAGGAACCCCTTCAGATAGAAGGATACGGCCCGTTTATAGGCCGGTTTGAATTCTATGATCGCGGTATCCAGACCTATCTCTCTGAGGATTTTCTTCTGTTCGCCCGTACAGCGGCTCATGGGAAAAAGCCCTGCGACCAGGGCGCCGTGAAACATCATGAAGTCATGGACGCCCTCCCCGGAGAGTCCGGGCAGAGCGTCTTCCATCAGGGGGAAGCTTCTTATCATGATCTTTTTCATTTCAAGTTTCGTAGCCCGGTATACCCCCTCGGAGCTGTTCCGCTCCAGAACGGTCATAAGCAGGGGAGACAGCTGCATAAGCCTCTCCTGCCTGCAGAATATTTCGGTCCAGAGCTCGATAAAGCTCTCCAGAGCCATGTTTTTTCGAAGCTCACCGGCCAGAGCCTCTTCCCAGGCCTTCAGATCATTCAGATAGATGCGGAGAAAAATCTCCTCCCGGGTCTTGAAATACCGGTAGAGATTGGACTGAGAGAACCCCGCCTTACGGGCGATCTTCTGGAGAGTTATATTTTCATAGGGCACGGTGGTAAAAAGGGATTCCGCAGCTTTCAGAATTTCCTGCACCCTGTGTTCCACCTGTTCCGTGCTCCGGGCACGCTGCCAGTTATTGTCGCTCATTGATCACATTAGATCGTATATACTACCGCCTTGTCAAATCCTGCCGCCCCTGTAAGGAAATGGAAGTTAAAAGTAATAACTCATATTCATAGAAACGCTGTGCTTCACAGGAGACAGGGTACTCTCACCACTCTCCCCGTCATCCCAGGAGCTCATAAGGTTGTAGCGGATCTCCGCCGTCAGGCTGCCTTCGGCATCCAGATTGAACTCCGCCGAGGGGGTAAAGATGAGTGAAGCCGAGTCGGGAGAGCATATAAGATTGAGATTGAAACTGCAGTCCTTTTCATACCAGGGTATCCCCAGATTCAGAAGGACATAGTGCCTGGAAAAATATAGAGGGGTGTACAGGGATACATAGGACAGCAGCTGACTCGAATCGTCAGCCTTCAGGGCCGAGGCATAGTTCCGCCTCTCTCCATCATTCCATCCCTCGCCGTTGTAGAAATACTCAAGGGCTCCGCTTATGCCCGAAGAAAAGTAGTACTCCGCCCCCGCCAGTCCTGAAAAGACAGGCTCTTCTTTCAGTTCCGACGCCCCGCCGTCGGGATCGGGGCTGTTGCGCCGGGAGCGGCTGCGCAGGACCGACTCTCCGTAAAGCCCTATACCGAAAAGATCCAGATAAAGGGCGGCGGCCGCGGCGTGAGGATGGGAGTCGGATTCGTCACGGCTCTGTTCCGCTCCGCCGTATAGTCCCATAAGCTTTATCTCCAGGGCGGGCAGCTGAAAAGTGGCTTCGGTGCCGGCCAGAACGTCGTCATAACCCCAGGAATTCCCCTCCGACGGGAGAATTCCGTAGAGTTTGAGGTCCAGCCAGGACAGAGTCGTCATTCTGAACGTCAGCCCGTCCACACCCTGCCGGTAGGCGGCCGGATCGGTAGGATCTTTAGGAGGATTGGCAAGATCCGAGGGATTCCAGCCGTAGCCATAGCCTGTGAGAAAACTCTGCCGTCCGGCTGTGATGCGCAGACTCTCTTCCGGCATCCATGAAACAGCGGCCCGCATGAGATCTGCCGTGTAGATATAGGCGCCGGTCCGGGTGCTCAGGTCCGAAACTGCTCCTGAAACCAGGGGATCTCCTCCGGAGAGCAGGGCCGCCGTACCGCTCATCAGATCGCCCAACGGATACTGAGCCACTCTGATCCAGAGATCCAGAGCCGCGGTATCGCCGCTTTCATCCATCTTCAAATGCAGCTCATTGCGGAACAGAAGGTCATCCACTTCCATGATATTGTCCGGGTTCAGAATAGTCTCATAGTCATCGTCCCCCGGTATGTTCAGGCTCAGCTCCGGAGACAGTTCCCCGCTGAAACGGGGCTCGGCGACAAGGCGAACCGTAGGGATCAGCATGAGAACAAATAGCAGGCCCGACATAATCAGGAAGAAAAGAAAGGAGCGGTCTTTAATCATGATAGATCCTCCCTGTCAGCGGATGGAGTCCAGGTAGGCGGTGGTAAAGAATTTCTCCTCCACCTCGGCGCTGCCATACTCCATATACTCCGTCTCCATCAGGGAAACGGACTTTCGTGTCAGACTGGTCATGGTCACTTTGAAGGGATAGTACAGCTCTCCCACAGGCCTGTAGTCCTCCAGACTCATGATTTTGATGGGAGCGCCCTTGTCATGGTACTCCACCCGGATATAGCGCAGCTTTTCCTCGCTGATCCAGACCACCATCCTCTCATAGTCCGCCCCGCTGCCCTCGGGCTCCAGTATGATCCTGTGACAGAGTAGTCCGTCAATCTTTTCAGTACCGTCATAAAGGGGGCTGTAGTCGTCGCTGAAGCTCTCTCCCCCCTCCCCCATATCGGCATAGGAGAAGTCGCTTCCGGCGGCTGAGTTCTTCCTGGCCGATGAGCTGAGCTTCCTGACCCGTCCCGTCGAGGCGAAACGGACCCACATATCGTCTCCCAGCATCAGATAGGCCGTCCCTTCCACACGTCTAGGCGCCCGAAAAACCGTAAGGGAACGTGCCGTTCCATCAGAGTCATCCATGGCGTAGCCCTCCATCACCTGGGGAGCCTGGGCCCTGCCGTTTTTTATCACCGTCAGAGTGCTTCTGCTGTAGACGGCATCCATCTCGAAAGCCTCATCGGCCTTGTCGATAAGACCCCGGGCGTCCTGAGCCTCCAGGGCCTGCAGACAGACCATAATCAGAGCTGACACTGTTAATAATTTTGTCATAGATTTCATTCCGATTCCTCCTTGTTACGACTCTTTTTCCGGGTCTCGGACCGGGATGTAAGCGTCCAGCCCCCTTTCTCCACAGCCAGAACAAGCACGGCCGGATAGAAGCAGACGGAAAAGATAAAGGCCAGAGCCATGGCCAGGGTCAGGACGATTCCCGTACTCCTCATAGCCCTCATCACCGAAGGGATAAAGGAGGCGAAACCGATCATGGTGGTTATGGTCGTCAGGGCCACTGCCGTTCCCGTTCCGGCCAGGGTCCGTTTCATGCCCCCTTGGCCCTCCAGGCAGTAGCGATGACCGATATGGACCGCGTCATCAATTCCGATTCCCACAAGCAGGGGGATAGAGATGATATTGACAAAGTCCAGTCTTATATCCAACAGACCCATAATGCCGTAGAGAGAGAGAAAGGACATCAAAAGGGGCAGATAGGTCAATATCGTGAGCTTCAGATTTCTGAAATCTCCCAGCAGAATCAGAAAGACCACCGCCAGAGCTGCCGCGACAGCACGGCGACCGTCGCTTTCGGCAATTTTAGTCAACTGATCGGCGGCCAGTATCATTCCCGTAGCTCCCTCGGTCACAGTGGCGACCTGAGCCGTGAAGATACTTCGGTAGCGGCCCTCCCAGGGATTCATCCTGGGATGAATGGTCATCAGGGTTGTTTCATCCTTCTTTGAAAAGAAGCTGTTCCTGATCATCCCGGGCAGATCGTCTCTGGTGATCATGCTTGTTCCGGCCATGGAGAGGACTTTCTCTTTCAGGGCGGGAGAGAAGAGCGCCTGAAACTTAAAGAGCCCGGATTCATCATACCTGCCCGTCTCCAGAATCTTAAGGAGACGATCAAATACAGAATCCCTCACCTTGCTGCCGTCATTATCAAGTCCGGTTGCCCTGTTCAGAACAAAGGCCAGGCGGTCAATGCCTCCCAGGACCGCAAGATCTCCCATCTCCACCAGGTTTGCCTCAAGACGGTAGAGCTCTTCCAGCAGAAGCTCACTGTCCGGGGCACCTCCCTCTTCAAGGGACTCCAGCTGTATCCGGATCTCCTCCAGATAGGGAAGACGGCGGCGCCTCTGCTCCTCTGTGGGAAGCCACTGGCTTACCGCATTGACCGACTTGACCGAATCAAGGTCTTCCAGGGCTTCCACCATGGCAGGCAGTTCATTGTTATCATCGCTGAGATAAAAGAGCACATCCGGCGCAAAGCCGAACTCATCGGTCATAAGGTCCTGCAATACCACCGACTCCAGGCCTTCGGCCTCCATATTCATCAGATTGTCTTCGAGAACCACCTTGGAAGCCTGGGTTCCCAGGACCAGGCCGGCGGCCAGAAGAAAAGCCAGCCACAATCCCGGCCTGGCGGTCACCCGGTCTCCCAGGGCCGCGGCGAAGTCAGAGCGGACCCTCCGCTGCCTTCTCAGCATGGGATCGCTTCCGCCCTTTCTCTCCAGCCTCTTCTCTCTCAGCCCCAGAATAGCGGGGATCAGAAGCATCATGGCCGCCAGCTCACAGAGGATTCCCGTTCCGGCCACAACCGCCAGCTCCCGGACCATCTCGCTCTCTGCCAGCAGCAGGGCATAGAAAGCCGCCGCCGTGGTCAGGGCTCCGGTAAAGATACCCCGGCCGCTGACAAGGAAGGCCGCCTCAAGGGCTGGCAGGAAGGTCCGCCCACCGTCCCTCTCCTGCACATAGGAGGTCATAAGATGTATGGCATAGTCCACCCCCAGCCCCACCAGGGCCACCATGTACATGGCGGTCATAATGTTCAGACGGTGCAGGATAAAGCCTGTCATACCGGTGGTCCAGAGTATCCCCAGAGCCAGAGGAATGCCGATGATCAGTGGAGTGGACCTGATGCGGAAGACCGCCACCATGAGGCTCAGAATCAGGGCCATGGCGATAAGCATGGAGAGGGCCAGGCCCTGCACTGAGGTGACCATCTCATCCCGGGCCACGACGACCATTCCCGTAACTCCGGCCTTTACGCCCTGTGCGGCGGCCACGGACTTGACCCCCGCCTCGAGACGGTTGACTCCGGGAACCAGAGCCCCGATATGGTTGACCGTAAAACGGGGATTGAGAAACAGGAGCCCCAGATCCTCATTACGACTCAGATAATAACTCTCCCCCACCAGGTAGCGGTCCACAGAGCGCTCTATCCTGTCCCGGCCGGGAGTGCCGCCCTCAAGAGAATCCGCCAGATCATCCAGAATTCGTTCCACACCACCGACCCAGGCGATAAGCTGACTTTCATCGTCATCCATGGCCGCGCCGTCACCGGAATACTCCCTTTCCAGATCATCGTTCAGGGCCGTCAGAAAAGGGATGAGATCAGTATCGGCGTACATATCCCGCATCCTCTTCAGATCCTTCTCTTTTGTGAGCAGGAAGCCGTGCTCCCTCAGGAAAGACTCATCCACCTTGCTGTAGATTCCATCCAGGATATCACCATAGGAAGGATCGGAAAACTCTGCGTTCATGGCATCGATGGTACGCTTTACGGCGGTCTCGGCCTCCCCCTCCGGGAGTTCCCGCCCGTCCACGACAACAACGATGGAAGAGGAAAAGGGATAATCATCAGTTATTTTTTTCAGATCCCGGACCTGCCTCGTATTCTGTGGCATCATGGAGAAAAAGGTCATCTCCATCTCGACCCTGGCCGTTCCGACAAGCATCATCAGGGTAATAAGCAAAACCAGCACTACAACACGACCGGGATGAGACCCTGCCCACAAGGCCCATCGGCCAAGCATTGAGCTCCTCCGGCTATCCATCCTGCTCCTCCTCATCCTTTTCGGCGGAAATCCCGTTCCATATGGTAGCGCAGACCCGGGGACCCAGATCGATAAAATCCAGACTGTCCGTCACGGCTCCCATCAGCAGGGAGCCTTCATAGAAAGCGGTGATCTCATAGGCAATGGCCTCGCTATCCACATCCCTTCTGATCTCACCTTTGACGATGGCCTCATTCAGCAGGTTTTTCAGGTTCAGCCTGTAGTTGTCGTAGACCTGCTTCATCCTCTGCTGAAAAACGGGAAACTTTCTAATGGTCAGGACCACCAGATAAATGGTATTTCCATAGTCTTCCAGCATATTATCCAGACCCAGCATGCGGCCCACCTCCCTCATCACATCACGCATCTGGAACAGGTTCTCAAGAATTGTTCTTAAAGAGATACCAGAGGGATAGCTCTGGGAAAAGAGAATATCCATGGTGTCGAGCATATGGTTCACCGCACCGTAGAGAAGATCGTCCTTTCCTCCCTTGAAGTGGTGATAGATGGCCCCTTTGGTCACTCCAAGCCCTTTGGCGATATCATTGAGAGAGGATTTTTCATAATCATTGAGGATAAAAAAGCGGAGGGCCTCCCGCAACAGTTCCTCTTTGGATGTTTTACTCATAACACAAAACCTACCTTTGGTATGTTTTTACATACCCATAGTATGTTTTTAAGAATCAGCAGTCAAGATTGGAAAACATGATTCCTTTAAAAAAAATTAATAAGAGCAGGACACAGCAGCATAAGCCGGAAACCGGGATCCCCGGACAACGGCCTTTTTCACCGCTTCTACCCCAGATATGGGGTAAGACTCTCCCTCGAAGCCCCAGGATTTATAAATTAATCACAGTTTTTTATTAATCCTTTAAGTTCTTACAATGCGGCCCGATATATCGGCAGTAAACAGAATAGCTTTAATTAATATTAAATTTTATGGGATCCCTCCTCCGATACAGAAAATGTCGGACGAAAGAACGGCCAGGCAAGGATGCCTGAAATGTAATAACCCATGGAGGGAAATATATGATAATCAATCACAACATGAGCGCCATCAATTCTCAGAGGACACTGAACATTGCTCAGACAAGCTCGGCCAACAACATGGCCAAACTGTCGTCCGGTATGAGAATTAACAAAGCCGGAGACGATGCCTCCGGTCTGGCAGTATCCGAGAAGATGCGGTCCCAGATCCGCGGTCTGAACCAGGCTTCCCGGAACGCCGCCGACGGTATCTCCTTTATCCAGACAACAGAAGGTTTTCTGCAGGAGACCACCGATATTATCCAGAGAGTTCGTGAACTGGCAGTACAGTCTTCCAACGGTATCTATACCGCCGAAGACAGAATGCAGATTCAGGTTGAGGTCTCCCAGCTGGTGGACGAGCTGGACAGAGTCGCTTCACACGCTCAGTTCAATGGTATGAACATGCTCACCGGCCGTTTTGCCGCCGATACAGGCAACAATACGGTGACAGCCTCCATGTGGCTCCACATCGGTGCCAATATGGACCAGAGAGAACAGGTTAATATCGGTACAATGACCGCCGAAGCTCTGGGTATGCGTCAGATTGGCAGCGGACAGATCATGTCCATCTCCACTCCTGAGCAGGCCAACCGAAACATCGGTGTCCTGGACCAGGCTCTGAAAACTGTTAACAAACAGAGAGCCGACCTGGGAGCCTATCAGAACAGAATGGAAATGGCGATCAAGGGAATCGATGTGGCCGCAGAAAACCTGCAGGCTTCCGAATCCAGAATCCGCGACCTGGACATGGCAAAAGAATCTGTTGACTTCACCAAGAACCAGATCCTCACACAGGCCAGCAACGCTATGCTTGCTCAGGCCAACCAGAGATCTCAGTCGGTTCTCCAGCTGCTGCAGTAGTCTTCCGATTACACCAGACGCTGAAAAACCCCGGCAGTTGCCGGGGTTCCTCTTACCCCGCCGCAAAAAGCCGGCGGGTTCTTCTTTTATAAGGGATGTCATAGATATAAGGGATGTCATAGACGGACTACCGTATTAAGACGAGCCGGAACGTCATCCGGCCCGTCCTTTAATTCAGGTCCGGAACTTACCGAACTCTGTTTTCAGCAGTTCAACAATCCTGCCCAGTTTTCCGTTGATATCGACAACTTCTCCAATGGATGCCCTGATATCCACGGATTCTCCGGATATTTTCTGAAGCTCTCCGGAGACTTCTCCGGAGATGCTTCTCTGCCGATCGGCCGACTCCATCATGGTGTGAATACCGGCCTTGATCTCTGCCGAACCGCTGCGAATGGAAGAAGTGGCGTTGTTGATCTCCTGGGAGGCCCTGAGAATCTGGGAGCCCCCGGAGTTCAGTTCGGAGATGGAGTACTCTATCTCCTGAAAAGCCTGTACGGTCGACTGAATCTCCTCTCCAATTTTTTTGTAGGAACTGTCAAAACCGATGATATTGTCATTGGTAATCCGTATTCCCTCTCCTATCTCCTGCACATGTCTGGCGATATTGGAGGAGGAGGCGGAGGTTGAATCCGCCAGTTTACGGATCTCCTCGGCCACAACGGCGAATCCCTTTCCCGCATCCCCCGCATGGGCGGCTTCGATGGCGGCGTTCATGGAAAGCAGATTCGTCTGACTGGCGATGTTGTTGATAATATCGGTCATCTCGTTGATGCTGTCGATCTTGGCGACTACGGAAGTGAAATGGGCCCTGGTATCGGAGAGAGAGTTCTGTCCTTCCTCGACCATGGCGCTCAACAGCCCGACAGCCTCCTTCTTATTTTTGGTTATACCGTCAACACTCTCCAGTGAAGAGATCATCTCTGTGATAGCGGCGGTGGATTCTTCCACCATCTGAGCCTGATTCTCGATCTGAGAATCAAAGGAGCCTACATTGGCAGTGATCTGCTCTGTAGCTGTGACGGAGCTGCGGATATTATCATTCAACAGCTCCAGCTGTTTCTGAACCTCCATAATATTCCGGTTGATCTGTTCGATGGAGGAACTGGTGGAAGAGGTGGATTCACTCAGGGAGGATTCGAGGGAGACGGTTTGTGCCACAGCTCCCTGGGTTTCTCGGATAAGCTCCTGCAGACTCGCGGTAAACTCATTGAACCTGAGAGCCACTGTCCCTATCTCATCAGCAGTTTTTATATCAATTCTTGCCGTCAGATCTGCATCGCCAGAGGCAATTACAGTAATGGAGTCGGTGATTGTTTTCAGAGGATTCAGCTTTCTCCTAAGAATAAAGGAGAGGAGAATCAGGGTTACTGCTGTTAAAAGAAGCTGAGTAAGAATAAATGTGATCTTGAAATGATCCATCACGGTGCTCAATACATCAATAAAACTCTTATTTCTCTCGTCGATGTCATTAACATAGGTACCAACCCCGAAAAACATCTCATATCCGTCTATGCTGAGGGGTGCATAGTAACCGATCTTGGGCTCCACATTGCCTGTTGCCGGATTTTCCCAGTAGTAGGTGGTGTATCCACCGCCCTTCTGGGCGATCTCTATCATATCCTGTACCAGAAGATTTCCTTGCTCATCTTTTAGGTCAAAAAGATTGGTTTCCAACTCTGTATCGGGAGCAGGCCGATAGGAAAGGCGGAGTCCCTCAAAATCATACATAAAGAAATAACCGTTATCTCCGAAGGAGGCATCCCGTATTAGCTTCCTCACATACCATAGTTTCTCTTCAAAATCCGCTTCGGCTTTATCAGCGGCCTGCAGATACCCCTCCACCATACTGCTCACAATATTACTATGATATTCAAGAGACGTCTTTCTGTCTTCAATCAAAAAAGTGTAGTTCAGTTCCCTCGCCTGCTCTCGAATATTCTTGAAAACATTGCCTACGGACCAGTAGGTCAACCCGAAAAGGACTAGAAAACTAATCAAGACCAGTAGAATGATACGGCCTAACAAAGATTTTTTCATATATATCGCCTTTTGTATTTATTAAATATAATTATAATGACTTGATACGGTTTGATGCAAATGCGGTAAAGAAGATAAACGGTGAAACATTAACAGTTCTTTGGAACTATATGCAAAAAACATGCAATCAGCACCGATAGACCACACACTCCCAGGGCCGAAGCATCAGCCCGGTATCATTCCGTCTCAATGAGTGATAGTTGGCTATAAGAAGCTCCTTATCCGGAAAGGCAGTGCATTCATGCTCCTGGGGGAGACGACTCAGATTGAGCACCACATGGATGCTCTTTCCGTCATGATTACGGCTATAGGCAAAAACGGCGGGAGCCGACTCGGTCATCTTCATATCCCCGTAACAGAGACAGGTCTCCGATTTGCGCAGAGCGATCATCTTTTTATAGAATCCAAGAATGGAATCACTTTTGTCCTGCTGGGCGGCCACATTGATCTGCTGCCAGTGCCGGGCCATTATGATCCAGGGCTCGGCTTTTGAAAATCCGCCGTGCTCCGTGGCATCCCACTGCATGGGAGTCCGGCTGTTGTCCCTGCCCCACTTGATAATATCCTTCATCACGGGCTCAATATCATCGCCCCGGCCTTCAGCCGTCTTCACCTTGATGGTGGTATGGGGATCCCGGAACTGATCCAGGCTGGTGAATCCGGCGTTGACCATGCCGATCTCATCCCCCTGATAGAGGAAGGGGGTGCCCCATTGGGTCAGGATCATGGTTGCCAGACATGTGGCCGACTCCCTCCAGTAGCGCTCCTCGTCACCGATGACGGATACCAGACGGGGCAGATCGTGGTTGCCCAGAAAGATGGCGTCCCAGCCCTCTCTGGAGAGCTCCCTGTACCACTTCTGATAGAATTTTTTGTAGTTGCCGGCCGGGTCTTCCTCATACTCCCCGTCCTCAAGGAAGCCCAGATGGAAGATCATGTCAAACTCCCGGCGGCTCTTGTCTACATAGAGCCTGGCACTTTCGGGGGTGGCGCCGCCGGTCTCGCCCACGGTGACAGGATTGTAATCGGCCATCACCGCATCGTGCAGCTCCTGCAGATAGCCGTGTCCCAGCTCGTGATTACGGAAGTGACAGAACTGTCTGCTCTCCCCGGGGGCATGAACATAGTCGGGATTGCCCTCGGGCTTGCCGATGAGATGGATGGCATCGAAGCGGATGCCGTCTATCCCCTTCTCCAGCCACCAGCGGACCATGGAGTGGATCTCCTTCCGGAGCTCCCCGTTCCGCCAGTTGAGGTCGGGCTGCTTCACCCCGAAGATATGCAGATAGTACTGACCGGTCCTCTCATCGTATTCCCAGGCCTCGGGGCAGAAGTAGGAATCCCAGTTATTGGGCTCGTCCGCCCAGATATACCAGTCCCGTTTGGGATTGTCTTTGCTGCTCCTGGATTCGATAAACCAGGGATGTTCGTCCGAACTGTGGTTCAGAACCAGGTCCATCATGATGCCGATCTCCCTCTTGTGGGCCTCTTCGATCAGCTCTTCCAGATCGGCCATGGTGCCCATCTCGGTCATGATGTTCTGATAGTCGGAGATATCGTATCCCATATCGTCATTGGGGGAGGAACAGAAGGGGCTGAGCCAGATCATATCGATGCCCAGATCCGCCAGATAGTCGAGCTTTTCGGTAACACCGGGCAGATCACCGATGCCGTCACCGTTGGTATCCTTGAAACTGCGTGTATAGATCTGGTAGATCACCAGCTCCTCAAGAGCTTTGTGCTGAAACATAAGAGCCTCCGGGGGGTAAAATGAAGCTGTCACAACTTACCCGATAAGAGGGCCCATTGGCAATATCCTCATGAGAACCTGGAGAATGATGTTCCAGCATTGTTTATTCTCAAAAACAGAAGAAAGGGATAATCTAAAAGACACAAAGAGAATCCAATCCATTCCGCAGAGAGAGACTAAAATGAAATACAGCAACCGATACACAATCCGGTCCATCGAGATGGACACTGAATACAGGGTCAAATCCTACCATCTTATTTCCTTTGCCCAGGATGCCGTTGCATGCTATCTGGCCGATTCCGGTATTGCAGCCTACGACCTTCAGCGTGTGAATCAATCATGGATACTCTCAGGGATTTATACGGATTTTGCCAAAGAACTCCCCCGATGGCGCACGACAATTATCACCGATATATGGGTAAGGAAGGCCAAAGGGGTACAGTATCTTATTGATTTTCAGATAAGCAGCGAAGATAAAACAGTCATTTATGCCAACGGGACGACGTCCTGGTCTGTTTTTGATGAAATAGAGCGAAAACTAGCCAGACGGCAGGACATCACGGATAAAATGAAGGTCCACCCGGAAGAGGCCTGTCCGGGAATCCAGCTGCGGAAGATCCTTCCCTATGCGGGAGATGAGAACACTCTCAGTCAAACCGTACACAGCTATGATATTGACTTCAACGGCCACCTGAACAGCATCAGATACATCGCCGGTGCCCTGGAAGCCGTAGCTGCTGACACCCGTGAACAGAAGACTCTGTCAATGATTCATATCAAATACATCAGGGAAGCCATACTGGGGGACAATATTACCTGCTCCTGTTACCGGAATCCCGAGGGAGGGGATGTCTATCACAGGCTGTACAACCAGGATGGTGAGGACGTGGCTGAGATGAACTCTCTGTGGGTCTGACGCTGATTCCCCGTCTCCCCGCACAAAGACGGGGGAAGGGAGATCAGTCGAATAGGATCACAGATTTGATAACGGCCTTCTCCGGATTCTGACAGACCCGGATCCCGTCTTCCGCCCTGTGAAAGGCCGTTCGGCAGGAGATCAGATCCCGGGCGGGGATCTCCTTGTTCTTTATCATCTCCAGAGCCTCCTCAAAACCCCAATTGGGAATGGCATGGGAGGAGATGATGCTGTTCTTGTTGAAGTGCAGAGCGTTGGCTTTGAAGCTGACCACATCCTCCTTATAGCTGATACCGTTGTAGATCAGGTCTCCCCCGAAGGCCAGATGATCCAGATAATCGGGAATGACCGCGGGACTCGCCGTAACGATGACCTTGTCGAATCCCTCGGGAAAGCGGGCCTTCAGCTCTTCTTTCCAGTTTTCGGCAGAAACATTAACCGTCTCATCCGCTCCCAGAGCATAGGATGCCCCCTCCCGATGCAAAGCCCTGACGGAGCCGTTGAATCTTCCGCTCATCAGGACCGTTCCCGCCCCTTTCTTCTTCGCCAGAGAAAGGGCACAAAGTCCGATAATACCGGGGCCTACGACCAGAACACTCTCCCCCGCCTCAATCCGGGCCCGATCGATCAGATCCATGGAAACCGTCAGAGCTTCGGCGACGGCAGCTTCCATATATTCCATCTTTTCAAAGGGGATGACCATGGCGGCGGGAACGGTAAGGAATTCGGCCAGTCCGGCCCTATCGTCCATATAGGTCTGTATATCCGTGCATCTATCTTTCCGGCCTTTCAGGCAGTAGGGGCAGTTCCCGCAGGCGATGTTGTTCTGAATCACCACCTTGTCCCCTGCATTTACGGCCTCTACAGACGGACCTACCCGCTCGATAATGCCGGCTAATTCGTGCCCCAGAGGCATGGGCCTCCCTTCGGGCAGGTCGTTCAGGAAGTGGATATCCGTGCCGCAGATGCCGCAGGCCTTGATCCTGACCAGGACCTCACCGGCTCCGGGTTCGACGATCTTCTCTCGTCTGTAGCCGACTCTCCCCTTCTCCTCCACCCAGAGGGAGAGAAACTCATCGTCTTTCTTGAAAAGGACGGGCTCCATGTTCAGATAATTCTGCTCATACCAGCGCTTGCCCAGCACTTCGGGGGGATGGATCTCATCGGCATCGGGAGCCTGGAAGATCTTCTCAAAGGAGACGGGCTCGGGAACAGAGAGGATATGATGGTGGACCTTGCCGTCCAGAACAAACCACTCCTCCCAGAAAAGCTCTTCCAGCTTGCCCTCGGGAGGCAGGGCGTTCAGGATGATGGGGAACTCATCGCATCGGCGGACGGTCCATGTCCAGCCGGGGTAGGTAGAGGCCAGATCACCAGAAGAGACATCCATATTAAGTTCATTGAAAATATCGACGATATCCTGCTCTGTCTTGCATATTGTATAGCTATTCATGGTGTTTCCTCTCAGCTCTTATTAATGATAATTACCCAAGTATCCGGTAAAGGGACACTTGGGTCAATAATCAGAAAATAGATAAGCAAGCCTTGAATCAACAGCTTTGTTGTTACGATCAGGCCCGGCGCAGCCCGGTTGCCTCCACCTTCCTGATCTCAGTCAGACGGTGATTCTTCCAGGCTTCCAGAGCGTCCTCGGCGGTCTTGCACTCCCCCTGGGCAAAGGCGGGAATCCCCATCTTGTCCAGGGCATCCATGGCCTGGGGTCCCAGCTCGGGAGCGATGACCACACCGGCTCCGTTGTCACCGACGATCTGACAGGCCATGACACCGGCGCCGCCGGCTGCATTCTTCGCTGAATTGCTTATGGCCTTACAGCTTCCGTCTTCGGTATTGCAGAATAGAAAGTACTCACAGCGGCCGAATCTGGGATCCACTTTGCTTGTCAGCTCGGGGCCTTTAGCACAGAGGGACACAATCATTTTTTAAGCTCCTTGATGGACTCTTCCAGAGCGCTCAGACGTTCCAGGATAGCCGATTCAGCGGCTCCGTTGAAGGCAGGTCCATTGTTCCAGCCCATCCCGCGCCCCATACCGCGTCCAGAGCCTCCTCCGAAGCCACGGCCCATGCCGGCACCGCGGCCGAATCCTCTGCCGCCGCCGAAAGCCCGACCCCTTCCGCGTCCCTGCGGGATGCGTCCGTTCCAGGTTTCTTCTCTGTTTTTCATCTCTTCATCAGAAAGACATCCACCCAGGCCCCATCCGGTTCCCGGTCCCTTGTTCTCAGGTCCCTGTCCATTTCTGTTCATAATAAATACTCCTAAACCCGCCGGAAAGCAAAGCATTCCGGAGCCCCTTTTCAGAGGCCTGAAGGCCCGCCGGTACCTAGGCCGGCATCATTCGTGAGAGTGATCGCATACGGAACCCGTAGAGGCCAGATCACCCGAAACGAATGTATTGAGGTTCTCGTCGATGGATCCGGTGGCGCCCAGAATCACTTCGACTCCTTTTTCCTTAAAGAGATTGACGGCCATACCGCCCATTCCGCCCGTAATGATCACATCAGCACCCTGGGCGTGCACAAACTCAGGGATAACGCCGGGAGCATGGGGGGGAGGTACGATATACTCCGAACCGGTAACCTTCCCGTCCTCAACATTGTAGAAGGCAAACTCTTTGGCATGGCCGAAGTGCTCCTCTACATTGGTTCTATCGTTTGTAGGGAAAGCTATTTTCATTTTGAAACTCATTTTCAATCTCCTTGTCTCTTCCGGAACACCCTCAGCGTCCGGGGAATCACATTTTCAACTCATAGGCGACAGGCTTACTGTGCATATGCACTTAGAAAGTATCACAGGATAAATACGAAATCAAGGGCATATGCACATTTTTTTGAAAAAAAGGTTCACAAATTATGATCGCTTCTATAAGATTAGGATAAGGAAGGATTATGCCAAGACGACATAAACACAGAAACTGCCGCCGTCTCAACGGTTCTCTGAACTTCAAACCTGCGGGAATTCCCTCTATGCAGCTTGAAGAGACGGTTCTGTTTCTCGACGAATTTGAAGCCATCAGACTCTGCGACTACGACGGGATGAATCAGATCCAGGCTGCCGAAGCCATGGAGGTGTCCCGAGCCACGGTTCAGCGCCTTTTATTGTCGGGAAGACGGAAAATAGTGGATGCTCTACTCCACAAAAAAGGACTGGTGGTAGAAGAAAAACTGAACTAGGCGGTTTAGGGTCAGCCTAGCCGCTCTCTCTGAGGATCAAAGAGGTTTCGACGATAAAATGGTCGGGACCGCCGCTGTTCCCCTCAAGACGGGAGACGATAAGCTCCGCTGCCCTGCGGCCCAGCTCCTCCGGACGAACATCCACAGTGGTCAGAGCGGGACTCTGATACAGACCGCGCGGGGTGTTGTTGAAGCCGGTAACCCGGATTCCTTCAATACCCTTCTCCCTGAGAAAATCAAGAGCTCCAAAGGCCAGCTGATCATCGGTGGCGGCTACAGCGTCAAAACCTGATTCCAAAAGCCGAAAACAAGCCTGCCTTCCCTGCTCTTCTTCAAATCCATCAGCCAGAACAATCCTGTCACCGGGAGAGCCCAGGCCATGGGCGTCAAGGGCTCTGCGGAATCCTGCCAGACGATCCCTGGTGACACGGAAGGTACCGGGTCCTCCCAGAAAGGCGGGAGCCCTGCATCCTGCTTCCAGAAGATGTGAGGTCACGCGGTACATGGCCTGGAAATTATCGTTGTCCGTCCACAGGATTCCATCGCTGACTTCAGGACGTCCGATCACAACAAAGGGAAAGTTCGATTCTTTCAGGAAAGAGACACAGCGGTCCTTCTCCCTGGCGGTAAGGAGGACAATCCCCGAAACCCAGCCGCTTGAGATGTAGCGCTGCAGAAAACCCACCTCCTCCTCTTCATCCCTGGAAAAGGCGTACATATGGAAATAGCCCAGCTTCTGGGCATAGATAGAGAGTCCTCTCATTACGGAGATGAAGAAGGGATTCCCGAAGAGTTCTTCAGAACTGCTGGGCAGGACGAGTCCCAGGGTCCGGGGGGCCTTGCCCGCCAGGGAACGGGCGGCGGCGTTGGGAGTATAGCCCAGATCCGCCATGGCATTTCTGACGCTCTGTTTTGTGGCAGCACTGATTCTGCTGCTGTTATGTATTACCCGGGAAACCGTGGCGGGAGACACCCCGGCCCTTTCGGCTACCTCTTTAATGGTCACGGCCATATCACACCTCTGTTGAACAATATCTTACTCTTAAGAGGAGAAAATGCGCAAGCGATTTCACAAAACCTCCTCCAAAACAGCCGATTTTCTTCCTGAAAATGCCAGAACGCGACGCGATTTCTTGACGTACAGGGATTCCAATGGTATAAGAGAAAAGAAAATGCGCAAACGCTTACACACAATACCACACTGAATTGGGTATTCCCACATAAGGAAAAGGATCATGAGCAAAGAGATCAAAGGCATTCTATTCGACCTGGACGGAGTTCTCGTAGATACGGCCAAATACCACTTCCAGGCCTGGAGCGCCCTGGCCGCATCCCTGGGGTTCAGCTTCAGCGAGGAGGACAACGAAAGACTCAAAGGAGTTTCCCGCAGGGCCTCTCTGGAGATCCTCCTTTCCATTGGAAATATCACCATGACCGAAGAAGAGATGGAAGAGGCCATGGTCCGGAAAAACAGTGAGTATGTAGAGCTCATCGGCAAAACCACCCCCGATGAAATACTGCCGGGAGCCCTGGAGCTTCTGAAGGAACTCAAGGAGGCGGGCATCAAGACCGCCCTGGGTTCTGCCAGTAAAAATGCCCCCCTCATTCTGAACAACACGGGGCTGATCGACCATCTGGATGCGGTGGTGGACGGCAACCGGACAAGCAAGGCCAAACCCGATCCCGAAGTGTTCCTCCTGGGTGCATCCGACCTGGGGCTTGAACCGGAAGAGTGCGTGGTCTTCGAAGATGCGGCCGCGGGAGTGGAAGCGGGAATCAAAGGCGGCATGAGAACCGTCGGCATCGGGAGCCCCGAGCAGCTGGGAGCCGCCGATGTGGTCTATCCCGGTCTTGAAGGCGTCAGCTGGTCCATGATCAGGAAAGCATTGGAGGGCTAGGCAGTTGAAAGACTATATCAAGCACGATCCCTGGAAAATCATCGAAGAGGGATTCGATCCTGCTCTTAACAGGATATCCGAAAGCCTCTGCAGCCTGGGAAACGGTCATATGGGTCAGAGGGGAAACTTTGAAGAGAGCTACAGCGGCGACTGCCTTCAGGGCAGCTATTTGGCGGGAGTCTACTACCCCGACAAGACCATCGTCGGCTGGTGGAAGAACGGATACCCCGAATACTTCGCCAAGGTTTTGAACGCCCCGAACTGGCTGGGACTTTCCCTCCGTCTGAACGGAAACGAGATTGATCTGGCCAAGGCCGAAGTCATAGAGTTCCGCAGGGAACTGGATATAAAAAGGGGCGTTCTGAAGCGCCGTGTCCTGCTCAAGAGCGGGAAGGTCCTGATAGAACTGAACAGCAGCCGCTTCGTCTCCATGGCCCGCCCCGAAATCGCTGCCTACCGCTATAGCCTCCGCCTAATTGAGGGGGATGGAAAGCTGGAGATATCAAGCTTTATCGACGGCAATATCCACAACGAAGACGCCAACTACGACGAGTACTTCTGGGAGCACAGGGGCGAAGGCGTGGATGATGACAGCCTGGCGGTTGTTCTGAAGACCCGGAAGACCGACTTCACCGTAGCCACTCGTACCGCCACCCTCATCAGCCACGCCGGCAGCTTTCTGGCTCCTGAGAACAGCTCCAGCAGGGCCGGATGGGCCGGACGGGACTACAGCGCAGAGCTGTCTCAGGGTGATGAAATCACCATAGAAAAGTACGTCTCCTGCCTCACCGACCGGGATCATAAGGCCGATGAGCTCCTTTCCAAAGGAAAGACCGCCCTGGCCGCTGCCGTGGCCGACGGCTTTGATACCCTTCTTGCCGAACAGGAAGAAGCCTGGAACTCCATATGGGAGCACAGCGATATCGCTATAGAGGGGGATACGGCTGCCCAGCAGGGCATCCGCTTTAATATCTTCCAGCTGAAGCAGACCTACACCGGCAAGGATGAGAGACTGAACATCGGCCCCAAGGGATTCACCGGAGAGAAGTACGGCGGCGCCTCCTACTGGGACACCGAGGCCTACTGCCTCCCCTTCTACCTGGGCACCGCCGATCCGGCCATCGCCCGGCAGCTCCTGGTCTACCGTCACAATCATCTGGCAAAGGCCATAGAGAACGCCGGCAAACTGGGATTTACAGACGGCGCCGCCCTCTATCCCATGGTCACCATGAACGGAGAGGAGTGCCACAACGAGTGGGAGATCACCTTCGAGGAGATCCACCGGAACGGCGCCATCGCCTTCGGCATCTACGACTATATACGCTGTACCGGAGACAAAGACTATCTTATGCCCCTGGGCATGGAGGTTCTCACCGGTATCGCCCGCTTCTGGGCCCAGAGGGTCAACTGGTCGGAGGCAAAGAAGAAGTATGTCATACTGGGGGTGACCGGCCCCAACGAGTATGAGAACAACGTCCACAACAACTGGTACACCAACTACATCGCGTCATGGTGTCTGAGATATACAGCAGAGTGCGCGGAGGCCCTGGCTGCCGAGAAACCGGCGGAGTATAAGGCGATGGCGGACTCCCTCAAACTGGACGACGCCGAGCTGGCCCGTTTCAGAAGCATCTCGGAGCAGATCTATCTGCCCTTCGATCCCGAGAGGGGGATCGCTCTGCAGCAGGACGGCTACCTGGACAAGGAGATCGCTCCGGTGGAGACCCTGGGAGAGAAGGACCGCCCCCTGAACCAGAACTGGTCCTGGGACCGCATCCTCCGCTCCTGCTATATCAAGCAGGCCGATGTGCTCCAGGGCTTCTTCTTCTTCGAGGACGACTTCAACGATGAAGAGCTGAAGCGGAACTTCGACTTCTACGAGCCCCTGACGGTGCATGAGTCCTCCCTGAGCCCCTGTGTCCACACCATCCTGGCCCAGAGCCTGGGCTATGAAAAGAAGGCCTACGAGATGTACCTCAGGACCTCCCGCCTTGACCTGGACGACTACAACAACGACACCGAGGACGGCTGCCATATCACCAGCATGGCGGGAACCTGGATGTCCGTGGTCATGGGCTTCGGAGGCCTCAGACACAGGGAGGGTGAGCTCTATCTGAATCCTGCCCTCCCCTCGGCCTGGAAGGGATACAGCTTTATGGTGATGAACGGAGGTGAGCCTCTGAAGGTCTCGGTCGGCAAGGACGGCACGGTCCTGGAGAACAGAGGCGAGAAGGCCATGAAGGTGATGATGGGACGCCCCGGGTCGGCCGGGGCCCTGGAGCTGGCTGCCGGAGAGAACCGCCGGGTATAAAAAACAGCCTGCGGGATGAAGATTTCCCGCAGGCTTTACATTTTAAACCTTTTCAACTGGTCGAGATTCCTATCAACGGAAGAGGGTATTATCCCTCAGCTGTCTTTTCATCAGTATCTCTTCGATATTTCTTCTTCCGTCTATGACTGCCAGGATAAGGATCTTCGAATCCTCAACTCTATACATCATACGCCATGGATTTATTATGATTTCTCTGAACTTTGTTAGGTTCTCATGCTGCAATTCCGGAATAATTCTTCCTCTTTTGGGGAAATTACCAAGTCTTACAGACTCGTCCTTTATCCTTTCATACTGCTCAAGAGCAGTATCTACAGAATTCAGGGCGGTATAACTGATGATTTCATCCAAATCATCTAAAGCCGGCTTTGTCCAAAGTATAGTTAGAGCACTCATGAATCATTCTTTAGCTTCTTTAATTTCTCATCCATATAATTAAAGACCTCATCCTGAGTATAGACCTGCCCCTCTTCTGCAGCCCTTTCTCCCTCTGCAAGAATCTTCAGTATACCTAAACTGTTGCGCATATCCTGGTATGACTCGGTATCCATCAGAACGGCTTTTGCTTCTCCGTTTTGAGTTATGACTATCGGATTATGCGTATCATTCACGCGCTTAAGCATATCCGCAGCATTTGTTTTGATATATGAAATAGGTCTTATATCTTCTTTTAAATTCATAAACGGAACCTCTCAGTCTATATATAATACAATATATGGACTGATAATTCAATTCTGAATAATACGACCTGTGCAATCATTGTTACAAAATGCGCCCGGGGATTGCAGTGGAAATGCCGCGGCTCGTTCCGGCGGCCCGGAGGTAGCCGGAAGAAAACGAGCCGGTTGAGTCATTGGAACGGAAAGCAGCCGGGCACGCTCCTCGTCCTGCAGCCTGCGGTACGTCCCTAGTTCCGCTCCTGCGGTCGGCAGGAGGGGCCCATATATATGGGATAAAGATCTACCAGCCGAAACCGCTGATGGGGGGATAGGCCTTTTTCACGGCCAGATAGAGGGGGAATCCCAGGACGATACCGCCCACATTCTGCAGGATATTGCCCGGAATTTCGGCTGCAGCAGCGGGAAAACCGTACATAAGACCGGCGGTAAGGAAGTATGTTCCCGCCATAAAGATCGTTCCTGCCAGAAAAGAGAGAAAAAGAGCCGTAACCAGACGGATGACATTACCCTTCTCAGGAGCCAGAGCCCGGAAGATAAAACCGATCAGAAGCCCCTGAATACCATGGGCAAAGAAGGTGATGGGCGCCCACTGGGCATAGCCTCCCAGAATGTCCGCCAGAGCCGTCCCGAGACCTCCCGCGGCCAGGGCGCTGAAGGGACCGAAGGTAAGGGCCGTAAAAAAAACCGCCACGTCTCCCAGGTTGATATACCCCTTGGTCGGCGTGATGGGGACCCGGATGATCATGGTGCAGACTGTCGTCAGAGCCGTCAACACGGCGATTGCGGCGATGCGGAACGCTGCCTTCTGTTTGCTGTTGTTTTCCATTTTTTCTCCTTAAAGCTCTAAAATAGTAGCAAAAGTGTCAGGAGCGCGGCAAGCATTGCAAATGAAAATAAAATTTGCATAAGGGGAGCCGGTGCAGGGGGCAGGGTCCGGTAGCGGCTGCGCTCCCCCGTTCGGCCTATCCCCTTCAGCTCAAGAGCCATGGTCAGTACAGGAATGGTCTTCACGCTCTGAATAACAAGGGAGACCAGCACGGGGAATAGATTCCTGATCCGGCCGATTCCCTTCGCCCTCCGTCCCCCTGCGGTCTGCCTCAGGGCATGGGCCGCCTTGATCTGGGAATAGAGCCCCGCCAGATGGGGGATATAGCGCAAGGCGATGGAGATCACCAGAACCGCCGTATAGGGCAGACGGTACCAGCGGAGTCCCAGAAGGATATCCTCCATGGGAGAGGTTCTGAAGAAGAGAAAGAAGAGAAAACTGATCCCCGTAAAACGGCAGATATAGATCAGGGACTCCTCTAGACCCCGGTCGCTGACCAGCACAACGTCTCCCGCGGTGAAAAGAGCCCTTCCCTCTCTGTTAAACAGGGGCGTCAGAATCAGGATAAGGATAAGAAGGGGCAGGATCATCTTTACCGGGATAAGCAGATCCCGTCCACCCAGAAAAAGCAGCACAACGAGAAGCATGCCCGTACTGTAGAAGACGAGGGCGGTCGCCGACAGGGGCAGAAAGAAGAAGACCGTCATCAGAGGGAGAAAGAAGAGCTTCAGACGGCAATCGTAGCGGTGCAGTAGGCTGGGCCTTCTGCGGTAGAGGGTGTCTATCATGATTCGACCGCCCCCTGACGGTCATCCGGACGACCGTCCTTCATGCGGATGATTCTGTGGGCTCCCAGGTTCTGTACGGTCTCATCGTGGCTGATCACGAGAAGGGAGGCGCCCCGGGCGGCCAGCTGCTCCAGGATGGTCAGATAGTCCCGGAATCCCAGACCCGAATCCGCTTCATCCAGGATATAAAGATCCTTCTCCAGCAGGGAGTAGATGGCCCCCTGCAGCTTTTTCCGGGCTCCGAAGCTCAGAAGGGCGGGAGGGGCATCTCCTCCGGGAAGGGCAAAAAGCCGGCGGGCCTCGTCGCAGCGGCGTTTTCTCTCCTCCCTCTTCATACCCGAATAGCGGAGCCCCAGGGCCAGCTCCTCTTCCACGGTGGGTAGAAAAAGCTGATAGTCGGGATTCTGAAAGAGGTAGCCGCAGGCCAGATTCAGCTCTTCGGGACTTTGTAAGCGGCCGCCGACTGTAATCCGGCCCGCATCGGGAGAGATCAGCCCGCACAGGATACGGGCCAGAGTGGTCTTTCCGCAGCCGTTGGGACCGCAAAGGGCGACAATCTCTCCCCGGCCGATGGAAAAGGAGGGGATATGCAGAGAGAATCCACTGTTCCCCGGATAACGGTACTCAAGATTCTCCAGTTCAAAGAGAGGGGCCTGTGTCGTTTTGGAGAAAGATAAATCAGAGAGCGGAACGGACGCGCCGGAGAGAGAGAGAAGTCCCTCACTCTCCAGAAGGGTCTGGAAGTCGGCACACTCCTCCTCCCGGATCAGACCGCCCCCGTGAAGAAGGGCCATGGGAATCCCCGCCTCTTTGAAAATCCCCTTGTATTTGGAAGCAAAGAGAAGGATTCCCTTGTTCTTCTCCGCCGCGAGAGTTTTCAGGTAGTCGAGGAGAAAACGCTGTCCCTCCCGATCCAGCTCATCCAGGGTCTCATCCAGGATCCAGAGATCGGGATTCTGCATCTCCAGGGCGGCCAGAAGAAGCCTCTTCTTCTCCCCTCCGGAAAGGGAGAGGGGATTCCTGCCCTCTTTCCCCTCCAGTAAGAATGCTTTAAATGCTCTTTCCAGCCGGTCTGTCATCTCATCAGAAGAGAGTCCCAGAGACTCAAGGGACATGACCGCCTCATCATCACAGCGGGTGCCGACGATCTGTTCCTCGGGATCCTGAAACACGGTTCCCATGGTCTCGATCCAGTCACAGGCCGACCGGGAGACGACGGACTCCCCGTCAACAAGAATATCCCCTTCCCACCTTGCCTGGCTCATCCCGGGATACACTCCCGTCAGGCAGCGTCCCAGAGTCGTTTTCCCGCTTTCGGGAGCTCCCAGAACGATGCAGAGCTCTCCCCGGTCAAGGCTGAAATCCAGCCCTGAAAAAAGGGGGGCGGTGGACAGACCGGGATAGGCGGGAAACTGAAAATGATAGCTTCGGATCTCAAGCAGCATGGTCTTCTCTCATACGCAACATCAGAGCCAGTCAGATAAAGCGGTCGATCACGCTGACTCCGACGCCGCTGAAGCTGTCCATGTCAGGCAGAGCCGTCAGGGACTCTGTAAGGGTGATCTTTTTATCAATCAGCTCTCCGGGCTTCAGAAAACCGGAAGCGATCATATCGAGCAGGACCGGATAGCGGTGGGCCTGCATGCCGTGGCTTCCCCGGATCTCCAGCTCCTTTGCAATCACCATATCCATGGGAAGAGGGGGACGGCTCTGATCGGCCAGAAGCAGTCCTATCTGAATATGACGGCCCCGTTTTCTGAGTGAGGCTACCGAGTTGAAACAGGTCACGGGATTCCCCAGAGCATCCAGGGAGAGATGGGCCCCTCCTCCGCTGAGCTGACGAACCGCGTCGGGAAGGTCTTTTATATCGGCGGCATTGAGGGTATGAAGAGCCCCGACCTGCCGAGCCTTGGCCAGCTTGTCCTCTCCGATATCCACGGCTATAACCTGAGCCCCCATGGCCCGGGCTATCATCACGGCCGAAAGCCCTACCCCACCGCATCCGTATACGGCAACGAATTCACCGGGTTTGACCCGTCCCTGATCCACCACGCCCCGGAAGGAGGTAACGAAGCGGCAGCCCAGAGAGGCAGCGGTGACATAATCCATAGATTCGGGAAGACGAACCAGATTCACATCGGCGTAATCCAGAGCCACGTACTCGGCAAAGGAGCCCCAGTGGGTAAAGCCCGGCTGGGTCTGATTGTCACAGATCTGCTGGTCCCCGGCAGCGCACCGGGGACAGGAGCCGCAGGCGCAGACAAAAGGAACGGTGACCCGGTCTCCCCTCTTCCAGTTTTTGACTTCCGGTCCGCACTCCTCAATGACACCCGCCAGCTCGTGGCCCGGAACATGGGGCAGAGAGATATCCGGATCGTGTCCCATCCAGCCGTGCCAGTCACTGCGGCAGAGTCCCGAGGCCTCCACCCTGACCACCACGCCATGGGCCGCCGGCCGGGGAACGGGCAGCTCCTTCAATACGATTTTTCCACCGAACTCTTCAAAATAGGCTGCTTTCATAATAGGACCTTCCCGGTTTAATAGCGTTATGTCTTTTACTCTGGAGTATCTTGCAAAGAGGCGCGGCCGTCAAGTTGAGCCGCAAAAGGGCTCAGCTTTTTTCGCGGCAAAAAGAACTCAGGGAAAAACTTGTCTGTCCGGCTGATGAATCAGTATATTTATGTCAAAGAGGAGTGGAGTGCCCATGGACGATATGCAGCTGATTGTGGATTTTTATAAAGATGCGGACCGGCTGGGACCGGGAAGCAGCGAGGAGACGGGAAGAGCCCTGAAACTGACGGGGCTGAACCTTAAAAAAGATCTGAAGATCGCCGATATCGGCTGCGGCTGCGGAGCCCAGACTCTGGACCTGGCCAGGCTGACGAAAGGCAAGATCGTTGCGGTAGACCTTTTTCCCGAGTTTCTGGAAAAGGTGAAGGAACATGCCGGAGAACTGGGAGTGGCCGAGAGGATCAACACCCTCCAGTGCTCCATGGAGGAGCTTCCCTTTGAAAAGGAGTCCCTGGATCTGATCTGGTCCGAGGGCGCTATCTATAATATGGGATTTCAGAAGGGCCTGAAAGCCTGGCATCCCTTTCTCAAGACCGGAGGCTATATCGCTGTTTCTGAGATCACCTGGCTCAGGGACGACCGTCCCGAAGAACTGGAGAAATTCTGGAGCGGAGCCTATTCGGAGATGTACACATCCGAGGTGAAGGAGGAACAGCTCAGACAGAGCGGCTATGAACTTGTGGCCAGCTTTACCGTCGCTCCCGAAAGCTGGCTGGAGAACTACTACTCCCCCATGATCAAGCGCATGCCCCTCTTCCTGAATGATCACCACCATACAAAGGAAGCCGAAAAGTTCGTCCGGGAAGAGAACAGGGAAATCGATCTTTTCAGAAAGTACAAGGACTACTACGGCTATGTCTTCTACATCGGCCGGAAGATTTGATCTAAGTTTTTCTCAACCTGAATTCCCTGGGTGTCAGGGAAAAAATATCCCTGAAATCCTTATAGAAGGATGAGAGAGAGTCATATCCGCAGGAGTAGGCGATCTCCGTTACGGAGCGGTAGGGCTCCGTCTCGCAGAGCATCAGGGAGGCCCTGAAGATCCTGTATAGCCTCAGATACTCAAAGAGGGAGATCCCGAGGTCCTCCTTGAAGATTCTCGAAATATGGCGCTCCGAATAGTTCAACACTCCGGTGAAATCTGAAAGCCTGAGGGCAGAGGCGAAGTTCTTCTCCATATAACTGATGATTTTCCTGTTTTCCGGATTGCGGGGCAGAGGAATCCGGGTGAGCGTCGACGGGCGGGAGAGTTCCCCCTCCAGAAGCTTGAGAAGCAGATGAAAGCACTGATGGTTCAGGTCCTCATCAAATCCCCTCTCCTCTAATCTGTCAAAAAGAGCGACACCCAGATCGCTCATATCAAAAATGATCACCCGATTCCCATCCACATTCAGAAGAGAGCGCTTCAGATAGATCGATTTATAGTGAACAGCATCACCCATAACAAGAGAGCGGTGAGCCGCTCCCGCCGGAATAAGGGCTGTCATATTGCTGAAAAGAGGCTGTTTCCTCTCCTCATCGACAAACAGGGTGATGCCTGTACGGATCCTCAACAGCTGATGACAAGCGTGGTAATGGAGCTTCTCGGTGGAGTTTTCCCTGAGAGAGCCTTCAAGGATAAAAGCACCCGAGTCCTTCAGGAGGGGCCCGGGAATATCCAACAGATCGCATTTGTCCATATCTCATATTAAATTGTCTTTTATATGGATGCAAGCCATATGGATATGCCTTAAGCTTCCCTTAGGCTCTGTGACAGGCCGACATTTTATAAGACCGATTCAGGAGGGAATGATGAAGAAAAGGACACTGGGATATGAAGGTCCGGAAGTATCCGAGCTGGGACTGGGATGTATGGGGATGAGCGAATTCTACGGAAGCTCAGACGAGAGAAACTCTGTAAAAGTTATGCTGAGGGCCCTGGAAAAGGGGATAACCATGCTTGATACGGCGGACTGCTACGGAAACGGTCATAACGAGCGCCTTATTTCTCAGCTTATCAAACAGTGGCCGGAAGAGCTTTTCATCGCAAGCAAGTTCGGAATCGTACGGGAACCCGGAGTCTATGAGAGAAAGATATGCGGCAGGCCGGAATATGTCAGAGAAGCGGCGGAAGCCAGCCTCAAGCGTCTGGGTATAGAAACCATAGACCTCTACTACATCCACAGAATTGATACGGATGTTCCCATTGAGGAGACTGTGGGAGCCATGTCCGACCTGGTGCGGGAGGGCAAGATCAAATATATAGGGCTTTCCGAAGCCTCTCCCCAGACCGTTCTGAAGGCCCATGCGGTTCATCCCGTAAGCTGCGTCCAGTCGGAGTACTCCCTCTTTACCAGGGATGTGGAGAAGACACTCCTGCCCGTACTGAGGGAAAACGGCATAGGATTTGTTCCCTACAGCCCTCTGGGCAGAGGGATGCTTACAGGAAAATTGACGAAGCAGACCATGGAACGGGAGGGGGATGTGAGGAAGTACTTTCCGCGGAGCTCGGGAGAGAACTACGATAAGAATATGAGTCTTGTCCATCAGCTGGGAACCCTTGCCGCCGAAAAAGGAGTCAGCTCTCCCCAGCTGGCCCTGGCATGGGTACTGTCACAGGGAGATGATATCATCCCCATTCCGGGAACGAAAAGAATCGAATACCTGGAAGAGAATATTCAGGCGGCCGATATCTCTCTGGGTAAGGGAGATCTGGAGAGGATGGAAGCTATTTTCAGGCCCGGCGCCGTTAAGGGGGAACGCTACACCCCGGAGGGCATGAAGGGAGTGAACGGCTGAGGAAGTCATCCACAGGACCTTAAACTCTTCGATCATAAACCGAAACCCGGAATATCAGATTGATCATTAATCAACGGAAACACCGTCAATTTCACTTGACGGTTTTTCTATGCCTCCCTTATATTAACTACCATGGTAGTTAATATAATCGATCGTCTGAAAGAAACGGGTCTGAGCGACTATGAGTCCAGAGCCTATACGGCCCTGTTGGAGGAGCATCCCCTGACGGCCTATGAATGCGCCGGACAGGCTGGCATTCCCACCTCCAAGATCTACGGGGTTATCCGGAAGCTGGAGGATAAGGATCTGGTTTTGGAGCTGAATGAGAAGAATAAGAAGCGCTACATCCCCCAGGATCCGGAGGAGTATATCTCTTCCTACCGTTTCAGAATGGAAAAAAACCTCAAGGCCCTCAGCGAGGAACTGAAACAGCCGCGCCGGCCGAAAGAGGTCTCCTATGTGTGGAACATCAATGACAGAGAGAACCTGCTCGAACAGGCGGAAAAGATGATACTCCGCAGCCGCAGTTCTATTCTGCTCTCCCTCTGGCCCGAGGAGTACAAGCTCCTGGCCACGGCCCTCCATAAAAAAGAGAAAGAGGGCGTGAAAACGGCCCTTGTCTATTTCGGCATCAAAGAAGGACCGGGGGATCACACTCCCGGAAATCCCGTCTTTGAACACCCCATAGAAGACACCCTCTACCAGGAGAAGGGGGGCCGGGGGTTCACCCTGGTCTGCGACGGAACAGAAGCCCTTTCTGGAACATTTTCACCCGAGAGTACCGAAGGAGCCTGGAGCCGCAGCCGCGGATTCGTCACCCTGGCGGAGGACTATGTGAAGCACGATATCTACATCATGAAGATTGTAAAACGCTTTGACAGGGAACTGGTCCAGAAGTTCGGCGAAGGCTATACCCTGCTCAGGGATATCTATAAAGACAGCGAAAAAGGAGAAGAGCTATAATGGAGATCTACATCGACGGACAATGGTATGAGAAGGATGAGGCAAAGGTTTCGGTCTACGATCACGGACTGCTCTATGGAGACGGTCTGTTTGAGGGAATCAGGATCTACAACGGTAAGATCTTCAAGCTGAAAGAACATGTGGAAAGGCTCTTCGACGGTGCGGGGGTTATCCGCCTGGACCTGCAGAAAAGCCCTGACGAAATGGAAGCGCTTCTGCAGGAAGCCCTGAAACGCAGCGGGAGACAGGAGGGCTATATTCGTCTTCTGGCCACCCGGGGGAAAGGCTCCCTGGGGCTGTCCCCCGACAGCTGCCCGAAAAGTACCCTTGTCATCATCACCGAGGATATACAGCTTTACCCGCAGGAACTCTATGAATCGGGCATTCCCGTGGTGACCGCCGCCACCCGCAGGCTGAGCGCCCGGGTCTTCGATCCCAGAATCAAGAGCCTGAACTATCTGAACAACATCATGGCCAAGATGGAAGCCAGGGATGCGGGCTGCCTGGAAGCAGTGATGCTCAACGAAGAGGGCTATGTCTGCGAATGCACGGCAGACAATATTTTTATTGTAAAAAAGGGTGAGCTTCTCACCCCGGCTCCCTGGCTGGGCATGCTGGAGGGGATTACCAGGAACAGCATTATCGATCTGGCAGGGGACGCGGGGATTCCCTGCAGAGAAACCACCCTCACCCGTTTCGACCTTTATACGGCGGATGAGTTTTTTATCACCGGTTCGGGAGCGGAGCTGATGCCCATCACAAAGATGGACGGAAGAGTCATCGGAAACGGGAAACCGGGCCCCCTGACGAAAAAGCTGACCCGGGCGTTCCGCAGCCTTGTCAATTCCTGAACGTAAAGATGTAAAGCTCCGCCCGGAATCTTTAAATCCGGGCGCCGAATTTATTGACGGCCGATAACGGTATCGGCTGTCTAAAGTATTCTCCCTATCCCCGGATTCCGATATACTGTCGCCTGTTTAAGGAGTCCCGTTATCAATACTGAGAAAAATCACATAATTCCCGGAACCTTTCCCTTCAACCCCGGAAAGCTTCCTTTTTACTACGGCTGGGTAGCCCTGGCGGCCGGAGTCATCGGCGTCCTCATCAGCATCCCCGGACAGACCATGGGGGTCTCCGTCTTCACGGACCACCTCATTGAAGGTCTGAGATTGAGCCGTGTTGAGATATCCACGGCCTATATGATAGGGACCCTGATCAGCGCCCTGGCCATGACCCGCGCCGGTATCTTCTATGACCGGTTCGGGGCCCGTGTCGCCGCGTCTATCGCCGTCACCGGTCTGAGTCTCTGTCTTCTGGTCCTCTCCCATTCCGTGGAGATCACATCCTCCCTGGCGGAGCTCTTGAAGCTTCCCCTGGGAAGGGTCAGCTTCCCCTATATCGTCCTGGGATTTCTGGGTATCCGCTTTTTCGGACAGGGCATCCTGACCCTGGTATCCCGGGGCATGGTCATGCGCTGGTTTGAAGAGCACAGAGGGTTTGCCTCTGCTTTCCGGGGCATCTTCGTCTCCTTCAGTTTCTCCTATGCCCCCCGGGCTCTTCAGGCGCTTATCAACCTGAAGGGATGGCAGGGATCATGGAAGGTGATGGGCCTCTTCCTTATCTGCATAGCCCTGCCCTTTATCATTATCTTCTTCAGAGACAGCCCCGAAGACTGCGGCATCGGAATGGAAGAGGGGATAAAACTCAAGCATCGTGAAAAAAAGATTCCCAGTGAGCCGGCACACTCCCTGACCCTGGAAGAGGCCCGAAAGGATCCCCGACTCTGGTGCTATATGATGATCATAGGCTTCTTCGCCCTCTACAACACCGCCTTCACCTTCCATATCACCTCCATATTCGCCTCCCTGGGACGGAACAGTGCGCAGGCGGTTTCCATATTTCTCCCCATCGCCATCCTTTCGGTGGTGTCCGGATTCTTTGGAAACTGGATCAGCGATTTTATCGATCTGAAATACCACTTCTACGCCTTTATTCTGACCACCGCATTGGGAGCCTTTGCCCTGACCCTCCCATTCAGCGCTTTTTCCGAGATACTGCTGATCTCCGGATTCGGTCTGGCGGGAGGATTCTTCAACGTTCTGAACTCCGTGACCTGGCCCAAGCTCTTCGGAAGGGAGCATCTGGGCGCCATATCGGGGATGGGGATGAGTTTCGTCGTAGCGGGAAGCGCCCTGGGCCCCATGATCTTCAGCCTGATGGAAAAATTCTGGGGAGACTACAGCAATACCGGATGGCTGGGAGTGGGGGCCTCCCTCCTTCTGGGTCTTGTCAGCTTTCCCTTCTTAATGAAAAATAGAGGCATGAATCCCGAAAGGCAGTCCGGAGCCTGAGCCGCCCCGTTTCTGAATCCGAGAATAAAAAGAGAGTCTGATCATGAGCATATACTATCTGGATGGTGAGTTTGTCGAGGCCGAAAAGGCCATGTTGTCCGTAAACGACCTGACCGTACTCCGCGGCTACGGCATCTTTGACTTTATGAGGACCTATAATAAAAGGCCCTTTCATCTGGAGGAGCATATTGAAAGGCTCATCCATTCGGGAGAGAAGATCGGACTGGAGCTGCCCTGCAGCCGGGAGGAGCTCTACTCCATCGTGATGGAGACTTTAAAGAGGAATGAGCCGGGGAAGGACGGAGAGTACAATATCCGTATCGTCTATACCGGCGGCGTCTGTTCCGACTCCGTCACCCCGGGGGGAAACGGCAAACTGATCGTTATGGTGACGCCGAAACAGCCTGTCCCGGCACAGTGGTACAGGGACGGCGTCAAGATCATCACCGTAGATGTGGAACGCTATATGCCCGAGGCCAAGAGCACCAATTACCTGAACGCCATTGTAGCCCAGCAGAAGGCCGCAAAGGCCGGCGCCGTGGAATCGATCTATGTGGATCATCTGGGACGCGTCCTGGAGGGAACGACCACCAATATCTTTCTCTATCTCAAAGGACGCTGGGTAACGCCGGATGAGGGCATCCTCAAGGGGATCACCCGGGCCTGCCTTCTGGACCTTATCGGAAAACATGCGGATCTGGAACTCAGAGATCTGAGCAGGAAAGATATTGCCACAGCCGAAGAGATCATGATCACAGCCTCCAACAAAGAGATTGTTCCGGTCGTTCAGGTTGACGATATGCTCGTGGGAGACGGTAAAGTAGGCGTTCAGACCCGCAGAATTATGGAGGCGTTCCATAAACTGACCAGAAGCTACGGCAGAGAAAAGCTTCGGGCCCTTTAGAAAATACCCTCCCCCAAGCATCCCATCCTGTATTATGATAGGAGTCGGCGGTCCGTTGATACATCCGCCGGCCCAGCACTATGCCCTAACAGGAGAATGGATGATGGATACCCCTTCAGAACTCAACGCCGATTCGGCCATCCCCTATGACAGAAAGGACGCCGGGGAGGACTCTCAACGTCCCAATATACTCCTGCTGATGACAGACCAGCAGCGCTTTGATACCATCAATGCCGCCGGTGCAGAGCATATGTACACTCCTCAACTGGACAGGCTGGCCGCCTCCGGACGTCTGTACACAAGAGCCTTCAGCCCCATCCCCGACGGGATGGCCGCCAGACACAGTCTACTGACGGGAACAGCCGGCAGGATTCACGGCTATACGGAAAACAACCGGAACTTCGGAATGCCCGGATGGATACAGACCTTCCCCCGGCTCCTTTCGGATCACGGTTATGAGACCGTGGCCATTGGCAGAAACCAGTTTGTGCCTCCCCGCAGACACCACGGATACGACAGAGTTTATCTTATGGAGAACTGTCCCTCTTTCCGGGAAGAGGACGACTACGCCGTTTTTCTTAAAAAGAAAGGATGGGGCCATATCCTCAATGTTCACGGTTGTGAGAACCTGCTTCTTCACACGCCCCAAAGCCCCCTTCTCCCCGAGGAGTATCAGGGAGACAGCTGGGCGGCCGACAAGGCCATTGATTTTCTGGAAACCAACAGAGGCCGTCACCCCTGGTTATTGAAGGTCAGCTGGCTCTCCCCCCGGCCGCCCCAGACTCCGGCCTCACGCTTCGCAGGGCTCTACAAAGAGGCTGAGCTTCCGGAACTTCTGTCCTCCTCTACTCCCCTGAGTACCGCATCGGAAGAGAATGCCGCCCTTTTCAGACATATTCCCTCTCAATGGTTCCGCCGCTACAGGGAGCTGTACAACGCCTCGGTCAGTCAGGTGGACTACAATATCGGCAGGATCCTGGACTGCCTGGAAGACACGGAGCAGAGACAGAATACGTTGATCATCTTCTTCAGCGATCACGGAGATATGCTGGGTGATTACGGCTGTATGGAGAAGGGACTTCCCTACGACAGCTGTTGCCGCATCCCCATGATCCTCAGCTTCCCCGGGAAAATCGAAGCGGGAGACAAGAACGACTCTTTCGTCGATCTTAAGGACATACTCCCCACCGTTCTGGATGCGGCGGGCATAAGCGTCAATTATAAAAAATCAAAGCTACCCGGAGAAAGTCTGCTGATCCCCCCCTCAGAAGCGAAGAAAGACAGAAGCCGTCAGTATATAGAGTACGGCTCGGGCTTGAGACGCTGGGTATCTCTGAGAACCGAAAAGTACAAATACAATTACTATTACAGGGAAGGGAAGGAGGAGTTCTTCCAACTTGAAGATGAAAACGGTGAGGGGCGGAACCTCCTTTTCAGCTCCCTGGACGAGGAAACGGCAGCCAGAAAGGAAGAGATGAAAAAAGAGCTGATCGCCATGGAAGAGCTCTGGGGCCCCGAAGGGAGCATAAGCGATGACGCCTTCGTCCGCCTTGAGGGAACGGCCGCTCCTCAGCCCCGGTCCGGGCGCTTTCCCGTATTTCAGAACAGCATCACCGATCCGCGTGAGAAGCAGAAGATGAACGGTTTCCTGGACGAGGTCCTCCAATGTGTCGAGAAGGAGGATATGGTGGAGCTGGAACAGCTTGACCTGGAAAACTGGCAGCAGGAAGGCGGATTCGGAGACAAAGAGATCCGGGAACTCCTGGACAGAGAAAAGAAACTCAGAAACAAACAGACAGGAGATAAGAATGGAGATTAGCAGGGACAAAGCGGTAGATCTTTTCAAAGAGTACAACGCCAGCGAAAGTCTGTACTCCCACGCCCTGGCGGTGGAAGCGGTGATGCGTCATGCCGCAGAACAGAGAGGGCATGATCCAGAGTTCTGGGGCATCGTCGGCCTCCTTCACGATATCGACTATGAAAAATATCCCGAGCAGCACTGCGTCAAGGCGCAGGAGATCCTGAGCGATCGGGGATGGCCCGAAGAAGTCATTCATGCGGTTGTCTCCCACGGATGGGGGATATGCAGCGATGTGGAACCGGAACACGAAATGGAAAAGGTTCTTTATGCCGTGGACGAACTGACAGGACTGATCACCGCCACCGTCCTCGTACGTCCCTCCAGAAGTATCCTCGACCTGGGGGTCAAATCGGTAAAAAAGAAATGGAAGGCCAGGGGCTTCTCCGCCGGTGTGGACCGTTCCATTATAGAGAAGGGAGCTCTTATGCTGGGAATGGAAACGGGAGAACTCATAGCCATGACCATTGACGGAATGAAAAAAGCCGCCCCCGCACTGGGACTGGCCGGTACCGAATAATGCCCTCTCCCATCCAGCCGCTGACGGAGAAGCTGGAGGAGAAGATCCTCCGCAATCCCCTTCTGAATATCGACACCTTCATCATCCCCTCCCCCTATATAAGGGATCCGGATATTGAAA
The DNA here is from genome assembly GCA_963556075.3 of Oceanispirochaeta sp. Classification (GTDB taxonomy): domain Bacteria; phylum Spirochaetota; class Spirochaetia; order DSM-2461; family DSM-2461; genus Oceanispirochaeta. Next base: position 4,886,865 of record CAUVYB020000002.1, read on the forward strand.
AGAGCCGTGAGTACAGCATGGTCTGGATGGAAGAAGGAGAGATCCTCGGCTATATGCTGGTCTACACGGACAAATACAGGAGGAGCTTCCATATCTATAAGCTGGTGACAAGCCCCTTCGGACGGGGACGGGGCATCGGGACGGCTTTTATAGAGACTCTGGCTTCGCGTATTCCCGGCAACGGCCGGGTCTATCTCTATATCTGGGAAAAGCAGGTCGATACCATCGAATTCTTCCTGAACAAAGGTTTCCGCCAGGGGGAACCCATGGTCTACCGGAACCTGGTGTACAGCCATCTGCTGGCGGACAAGCACGATATCCCGATACTGGGGGATGCAGGGAAAAAGAAAGCCCCTGCGGCAGCGGAAGAGATCGGTAAAACCCGCCATGATGCCAGAAAGACCCTGCGACTCCTTTCCAACATGGTGGATATGCTCTCCGCTGACAATGCGGACAAGATTATCGAAGATATCAACCGTGAGTCCACCTCAATGATCAATATCCTCAACGCCTTCCGGGATAATATGCTGATCGTCCACAATGTGAACCTGCAGGAGGTTATTCTGGAGCGGATCGTCCCCTATATCGACTCCTCCACCACCCCCTGTGAACTCCACCTGGAGCTGAAATCCGGCACCGCCATGGTACCCGGTTCCTTTGTCAACATCGGACGGGCCCTGATAAACATGACCTCCAACGCCCTGGATGCCATTGCAGAATCGGGGAGAGAGGGAGTCATTCGCATATCCTTAAGCCGAGTTAAAGACGCTATTATCCTGGAGATGGAGGATAATGGATCGGGCATCCCTTCGGAAGGACTTGAAAAGAACAGCGAAGGGATACCCCGTTTTGTAGGAAAGACCACCAAGGGAGATATGACGGGAGAGGGACTGGGTACCCGGCAGATTTTCGCCACCTTCGGCGCCGAAAATATCACCGTCAGCAGCCGCAGGGGAGACGGCACGAGATGGAAGATCCGCTTTGAACGGGTTTCGGCGAAACTGGACCGCTGGCATATCCGCATGGAACGCCGTCTGGGAGAGTTCAAACTGCTCTGGGAAAGACCGAAAGTCCACCCGGAAGCGGACAGAAACACCATCATAGCCTCCATATGGCAGCTTCGGAAGATTGAGATCTTCCTCTTTGACCTTCTCCTGAAGTTCAGCAAATTCCATAACATCCGCACCATCTACCGCACGGTACTCTCTTACCTGGAAGGAGCTCTGCCATGGAAAAAATTCAAGGTGGAGGTAGCCGGATACCGCTGTGAATATGAGAACATGAAGAGTTGGCTTCTTCAGATTGCCCAGGAGATCAAGGCCCGCAGAGACAACCTTCAAAGGATTACAGAGGATGGAGACTACGGGGGCGCCATGTTTAAAAGTTACGGTCAGGCCCTTGAGAACATTATCATATTCACCCTGGATCCGGAATCGGGAAATTTCCGTGCCACCGATCGTAAGCTTGCGGAGCATCTCGACTTTGCGCCCTATCTGGGCAGGGAAAAAGAAGCGCTTCTCAGAGGTGAGTTCGTAGGAGATATGAACAACGACGACTCCCCCATCTTTCTGGGAGTCTGGACCGTAAAATCCCACGAAGACCTGGTATACAAACTGAAGCTGATCAGGGAAGGGGCGAAAAGACTGCTTGAAATGGGTATCCATCCCTCGAAAAGACTGGCCTTCTATCAGACAACCTATGTCCGCCACAGTGAGGATATCGACACGGATACCTCCTGCTCCTTCGGGGAAATGGTCTCCTGCAGCGACAGGGAACTGGAACGCTTTATTCGTCCCGCAGACGATGAGTTCCAGAACTTCTTTGCCGCTGCCGACTGAGCAAAAAAGAGCCCCCGGGAAAAGGAGGAAACCCGGGGGCGAAGCAAAAAAATGAAAAAAATCTACAAATCCATTAGGAGAAAGTCCTGTTGAACTTCACTTCTTAAACCCCCTTCCCCTATAGGGGTTACAAAAAAAACAGAAAAAAAAAGACCTTTGTCATTTTTCTGATTTAATCCTTTACCTGCCTCCCTTAAAAGGCCTATTATTTTTCTATAACAGAAAAGATATACCGATAACAGACAGGGATCCTAGATTGAACAGCAAGACCAAATACCTATCACAGAAAGAAAGAGAAACAGCCCGTAAGTATTTTTTCCGCTACGTAGGCTTCAACGGCGTCGGTTTCAGTTTCCTGGGGAATACAACCGTCTATCTTCTGGCCATACTCTACGGAGCCAGTAATCTGCAGCTGGGGTATATCTCTTCGGTTCTTTATATCACAGGAATATTCCTGATTTTCTATCCCCGTCTATTCAGGGGGAAATCCACCAAGACCGTTGGGTACTGGGCCTGGCAGCTGAGAGGACTGGTCTGTCTGGCCTATCTCCTCCTGCCCCTCCTTTCGGGCTCTGCCGCAGTATGGCTGATCCTTGTGACCTATACCCTGTTCTGTATTACCAGAACCATCGGGGTTGCCTTACAGCAATCCATCCAGAAGATGATATCTTCAAGCCGGACCAGGGGCGAGGTGATTATGACCGCATCCACCCGCTTTAACTCCATCTCCCTGATGTCCCGCTTCTTCAGCTTTGTGGTAACCTCGGTTCACCTGGCTTCCGATCTGACAAATATTCTCTTCCTCCAGCTGCTGGGAATCATAAGCAATGCCTTTGCCAGTCTGAATCTCAAACGCATGCCCAACAGGGAGGTCGTCGACTACACTCCCGGCGAACACATGGGCAAACTGTTCATGAAGACCATGAAGCAGAAACAGAACAGAACCGTACTGCTTCTGCGCTGGGGAGCCATCAGCATAGAGATTCTTACGGCTATGACCATCCCCTTCCTGAGGCAGTTTGCAGGCTTCAGCGCCTCGGAGATTTTTCTCTACACCCTGATTATAACCTTGGCAGCCATATTTGCGGCCCTCTTTGTGCGGCCCTTTGCGGACCGTCTGGGAAGCCGTCCTTTTATCCTGCCCTCAGCAATTCTGATGGGACTGATCTATCTGGCCTGGATGACGGTCGTCCCGGGCAGAAGAAGTCCCGAGTTCTTCTACATCCTGGGGTTTGTCACCGTTTTTATACAGAACATACTCTCCCTTCTCAGCTCCCGCCTGTTTATCCAGTCTATTCCGGACGAAGGATCGGTAAGCTATACCTCTATGGACGTTGTGGTCACCTCCATCCTGGCTCTGATGCTGGGCTTCCTGGCAGGGGGGCTGGCTGACCTCTCGGCCCGAAGCGGCACCCTGCCCTTCCTGAATGTCTATGGCCTTACATTCTCACTGGCCCTTGTCGTATGTACGGGGATAACCGTTACGGCGGCGGGATTCTATGAAAAGGGCAGCGCCACACTGAAGAAGACCTGGACCATGATCTTCTCCATTGAACACATGAGAACCTTCAGGGATATCAGCCGTCTGGAAGCGGGGAACAGTTCTCACAAGAGAAAAACCCTCATTCTCTCTCTTGCCTATACAGGCTCATCCCTTGCCAATGAAGAGATCCGGCAGATCTTCAGGAATCCCGTGAGCTCTGAAAAGGCGGATATCATGAGGACGCTCTTCGAAAGAAAGAGACCCGAACTGGTTCCTGATCTTATCCGGGAGGCCGGGGATCCCTACTCCCTGTACAGACAGCAGGCCATCTTCGCCCTGGGAGCCTATCCGGAACCGGATGTGGAAGAGGCCCTTTCAGGACTTCTTGACGACAGGGACGGGTTGACGGTCTCCAATGCCGCCAAATCCCTGGGACGCATAGGAAGCAGGGTAAAAAGGGACGAAATCAGAGAGCGTTTTATCCGGGAGGAACGGGGACATGTAGAGAAGGATCTCAACTATATCATCGCCCTGTACAATATGGATCCCGGAGGGCTCTGGCTGGAGCAGATTTTCAACAGCGGACAGGCCCGGCTGGGAGAAAGCTATGAACAGACGATCTTTACCCTGGTCAGCCGGCAGAGGGACTGGAAACCGCCCCTTGGCTGGATCTATCAGATGAATAACCTGACCCCCGCTGAAGGGATGACCATCCTTCTGGATGAAACCAGAGAGAGTACGATCTTCTTCAATGCCCACGCCAGACTTGCCGCCTCCTATGAGTGCGGCGACTATAAGGATATATGGTCCTGGTGCCGCGAAGTCCTGGGAGATCCGGATCGCTACGACGGTGCCGCGCAGCCGATAGCCCGTTCGATCTGCGCCTTTGATCTCACTCTGGCTTCAGCAAGCAACACCATTGCAGCCCTCTACTTTACGTATCAGATTCTTTCTGAAGGAGGAGACCTTTGATCACCAGTTCTCAGATATTCGAGCTTTTCAGGAATATGGAAGAGGCCCTGATCATTAGTGACCTTTCGGGACTGATACTGTCTGCCAATGCCATGGCCTGCGACCTTCTGGACATGAATGAGAATGATCTTAAGGGAAGACACATCCACGCCCTGCTGACACCGAGGAGAAAGGAGATTGAGCTGCGTGAGATCTCCCGAAACAAGGGAAAAGGGCCCATCATGTGGCTGTTACTGAAACAGGGCCGGTTGAATCTGGCGGAGGAGGACGGAGGCATGTCCTCCTTTATGGCCGCCATGACCCATGAGATCAGGACCCCCATGAACGGGATCATAGGCATGACAGACCTGGCTCTGGAGGAGGAAACGAGTCCGGTCCTCAAAGAGTATCTGGATGTGATAAAACTCTCTGCCGACTCACTGATGAGGGTCATCAACGACATCCTGGACTATTCCAAGATAGAAGCAGGCCGCCTGAGTCTGGAGGAGATAGCAATCCCCTTTCCCCGTTTCATGGAAGACATCGTCAGGATTTTTACACCTCAGGCTGCAGCAAGGGGACTTGATTTCCACTACAATCCTGAGCCCGGACTGCCCGGGACCATCACGGGCGATCCTATCCGAATAAGGCAGATCATCCAGAACATTCTGAACAATGCCCTGAAATTCACAAGCTCCGGCTCCATTGAACTCTCGGCCCATCTGGACAGGACAAGCTCCCCCCAACGCCTCTACTTCTATATTTCCGATACGGGAATAGGAATACCGAAGGAAAAACAGCACCTTCTTTTCCGCTCTTTTACCCAGGTGGACTCTTCCACAACCAGAAAGTATGGAGGAACGGGTCTGGGACTGGCGATCTGCGCCTACCTGACGGCCCTGATGGGAGGGGAGATAGACCTGAAAAGCAAGGAAAACAAAGGAAGTACCTTCCGATTTTTCCTCCCTTTGAGAAAGAACGCTCCTGAAGAAAAGCTTGAGGGAAGCAAAGAACCGGGATCAGGGGCTCAAGAGACGTCCAGGAGCTCCGATTCCGCCCTGATCCTGCTTATGGAGGACAACCGGGTCAACCAACTTCTGGCGGTCAGAACCATGGAAAAAGCGGGCTACCGTGTTGTGACGGCAGAGAACGGCCGGGAGGGGATCGAACTTTTCCGCAGGTACAGTCCCGATCTCATCCTGATGGATATTCAGATGCCCGTAATGGACGGCTACGAAACCTCCAGAGCTATTCGCCGGCTGGAATCGGAACTGGAAACCGAGACTCCCATCATCGCTCTGACCGCAATGGCCCTGGCCGAAGACAGACAGAGGATGAGTGATGCGGGAATGAATGATTTCCTTGGAAAACCCGTCAGTCCTATTGACCTAAAACAGATGCTCCATAAATATTGTAGGAACTAAGCGCTGAGGCGCTATTTTCTCAATTCCATAGGAGCCTATATGAAAATCCGTCAGTCTCTCCAGAGCGTAACCCCCTATGTGGCCGGAAAAACACGGGAGGGGGCCATCAAGCTCTCATCCAATGAAAACCCCCTCGGCCCCTCTCCAAGAGCCCTTGAAGCCATCAGCCGGGAGATGAATCATCTGCACCGCTATCCTGACGGACGCTCCGGAAATCTGCTTGATGCCCTGGCCGAGAAATTCGGTCTTGAAAAAGAGTGCTTTATCGCGGGCAACGGTTCGGATGAGATTTTCGCCCTGATCACCGGGACCTATCTGGAGGAAGGAAAGGAAGTCCTCACTGCCAGCTCCACTTTCTCGGAGTACACGTTTTCGGGGCTCCTCTTTGGCGGCCGGGTAAGAAAACTCCCCCTGAAAGAGGGACGCTTTGATGCCGAAGCCCTGCTGAAAGCCCTGACCCCCGACACGGCCATCGTCTTTGTCTGCAACCCCAACAATCCTACGGGTACCATCCTTTCGGGAGAAGAGATCCGCTCCTTCCTCGACCGCCTGCCGAAAGATGTGATTATGGTTCTGGACGAGGCCTACGGCGAGTTCGTCACGAGCCCGGATTTTCAGAGTGGAAGAGATCTGATAGGGGACTATCCCAACCTGATCGTGACAAGAACCTTCTCCAAAATATACGGGCTTGCGGGTCTCCGCCTCGGCTATGCCATGGCCTGTCCCGAAACCATGCAGAATATTTTCCGGGCGAAACAGGCCTTCAACGTCAACCTGCTGGCCCAGAAAGCCGGCGCCGAAGCGCTGAAGGACAGTGAGTTTATAGAGAAGACCCTGGATCTCTGCCGCCAGGGAAAGGACTTTCTTTACAAAGCCCTGGAGGAGGAGGGATTTTTCTTCTACCCCAGCGAGGCCAACTTTATATGCATCCGGGTCGACAGGAACAGCAAAGAGGTCTTTGACCTGTTTCTGGAGCAGGGCATGGCCATCCGGCCGCTGGCCTCCTTCGGCATGGAGCAGTGGATACGCTACACCATCGGTACGGAAGAACAGAACAAGGAGTTTATCCGCCTTATGAAGCTGTTAAAGGAGTAGTCCGGTGCTCTTCTGGCTGCTTTCCCTGCTTCTCCTGCCCCAGGTCATCAGCTTCCTCCTGGCTCTGGTACCGGCTCTTCTTCTGCTGAACTACTTCTACAGAAGAGATCCCCGGCCGGAACCCCGAAAGACGGTCAGCAGGGCCTTCCTGTGGGGAACAGGCTCCACCCTGCCCGCCCTGATCATTGAGATTCTCTTCTCAAACCTGATGCCCAGAAACCTTTCTCCCATCGCAGCAGCGGCCTTCAGAGCGTTCATCATCGCCGCTCTGGTGGAAGAGAGCTGCAAGATGAGCGTTATCAATAAATTCATTTATCCCAGGGCGGAGTTTGATGAGGTCAACGACGGTATCATCTACACCATGGCCGCGGGACTGGGATTCGCCTTTCTGGAAAACATCCTCTACAGCATGAACAGCGTCCATCCCTGGAGTCTGCTGCTGATGAGAGGAATCACCTCGGTCCCCCTCCACGGCCTGGCCTCCGGCCTGATGGGCTACTATATAGGACGCTCGAAATTTGACGCTGAAGACAGGCGCGGCTTCGGGCTGTTTCTTGCGGTGATCTATCATGGACTCTATGATTTCTTTCTTTTTACCGGAGAGGGAGTGGCCTGGCTGATATTTCCCCTCCTTGTCATCCTGGCTCTTCATACGCGTCTTCTCCTTAAGAGAGCCATCAGGGAGGACAGGGACGCCTACAGAATCTGAGTTACGAAATCTTTTCTTTTTCAGGGGATTTCAGGCATTTTATATTTTTTTTTAACTTTCTATTGACAATTGTTCGGATACCCTTTATCTTCTTCAAGCACACGACGCAGGGTGGAGCAGTTGGCAGCTCGTCGGGCTCATAACCCGAAGGCCGTAGGTTCGAGTCCTACCCCTGCTAAATACTTGAAGAGCAAGATTTTATATCTTGCTCTTTTTTTATGTTCTCTTGACACCCGGGGCAGAAATCCGATTTCCGGAACTCACTGACTCCAAACCTTGATCAATTCATCATAATCCATTGTGAGGGGGGGATTGTCCGCGCGCTCCCGCTTCGGCGATCCAGGCTGATTCAACCAGTACTCTTCACCGAGAGCTTCTGAAAGTACGGGGGAATAGCGCTTTAAATTCATATTTGCCATCATGCTGTCCATAGCCTCGGCCAGACTGTCCAATGACTCTTTCGGACTCTGCTCACCATTGATAGCCGTCGCTATGTTGCGCCACCAGAGCTGTGACAGCAGGGGATAATGGGCGACATTCAGCCCTGAATCAGTCCACTTTTTCTCGATGGAGGAGTTATAAAAGGCCAGAAGCCCTCCGAAATCATCTTCATATTCCTTCAGATAAGGAGACTGCACCGTGGATTTCCGACAGGGTGTCTTCCCGAAAAGGAACTTCTTCAAGCTGACTGTCTTGGAAACGCAAAACTGCGCCCAGAGCCAGGCCGCCTTCCGATCCTCTCCCTTTACGCTGTCTTTCAGAATTGTCCAGGAGCCTGCATCCTGATAACCGATCTTCATCCCCTCATCCCAGTACTTGCCATGGGGCGTCGGTGCGATGCGCCACAGAGGTTTTCCGTCGTTGTTTACAACATCACTCCAGGATGCGGTAAATACGTCTTCCGACAGCCATGTGGAGTACTGAAAGATGGCCTGGGCGATATGCCCTTCCGAAGGAGCCGTATTGCCCTCCTCCCAGGTCATCTCGATGGCCTCGGGAGGTGCGTAGTTCCTGAGCCACTCAATATATTTTTCCAGAGCGTATACGGCGGCGGGGCTGTTGACCGCCCCGCCGCGGGAGACCGAAGCGCCGACAGGAATCCTGTTTTCCGCCCTTATCCCCCATTCATCCACAGGAAGACCGTTGGGCAGTCCGCCGTCGCCGACTCCGGCGATAGAAAGCCAGGCATCGGTAAAGCGCCAGCCCAGGGAGGGAGACTTCTTTCCGTAGTCCATATGACCATAAACCTTGCGGCCGTCGATGATCCGTCCTGTGAAGAATTCGGCTATATCCTCATAGGCCTCCCAGTTAAGAGGAACGCCCAGATCATAACCGTAGTCCCTATAAAATTCAGCTTTAAGATCATCCCTGTTAAACCAGTCGTAGCGAAACCAGTAGAGGTTTACAAATTGCAGATCCGGGAGCTGAAGCTGGTTCCCCTCATAATCCTGCCCCATTTCCGGGTTCAGAAAATCCCCGAGATCAAGAGAGGGGTTGGTCACATCGCGTCCCTCATTCGCCATATAATCTGTGAGATTCAGGGCGCTGTCGAAACGCAGATGGGTCCCCACCATGTCGGCATCGTTAACATAGATGTCATAGATACGGCGGCGGGTCATCATCTGCTGCAGTATACTGGAAACGACCTCCCCCTCTCCGATAATATCGTGCTCCACCCTGATTCCCGTGATCTCCTCAAAGGCTTCAGTAAGGACGGAAGACTCCCATCGGTGCGTGTTGATATCCTCGGCCACCGACTTCACCGTAAAGTCTTTGAAGGGAGTGGCAGCCCGGGCAAACCACTCCAGTTCCTGAATCCGTTCCTCCCTGCTGAAGACGCTGGGCTCCATAATATCAGCCCATTTTTCGATATTTTTTCTCTGCTCTTTTGTGAGACCGCCGTCACAGGAGCTTATAAAAAGAGAAAAAATACACAATGAAAAAAACAGGAAGAATCTTCTTTTTTTTCCATCTCTTGCAATTCCGAAAAACATTCTCCCATTATACTCCAACAACGCCTATAGAGCTAACGATAATTCTCCTTGCCGGATCGCAGAGCTGATGTTAATAATAGTATATGCAGATCAGAGACAGGCTCCATCGATCCTACAGCATTATAAGTATCAGCGTTCTCATCTTTATGGGAGTCACGATCTATCTCTCTACACAGCAAAGAATTTCAAGAACGCTCCACAATGAGCTGACTCAGACGAACTTTCTCATATATAAGATGGTGGAGAATGTTTTCGATATCAACAAAGAGGCCCTTCTTCGGCATCTGAACCTCTTCGAGAAGAGGATCGAAACCGTAAATCTGGACAATACCAGACTATTGGAATCCGACGCGGAACACCATATAACACAATTGACAGACTATATCCGGATAGAGACTCTTTTCATTAACAATCTTCAGGTTTTTAACAGCAGCGATTTTGTTGATCATATCGCGGAAATTACAGGAGGACATGCGAGTATCCTGCAGCTGGTTCCCCATGGCCTTCTGAGAATATCCACAAGTATCCAGAGGGCCGACGGCTCCCGGGCGACCCAGGTGTACTATCCCGATAACCATGAGATTACGGAAACCATACGGAAGGGGAAGATATACATCGGAAAACTGTATGAGATGAACCGCTGGTACATCGTCGCCTTTAAACCGATTTTCTCAAAGGACCGGGTAATCGGTGCCATACAAGTGGGTATCGAACCGGATATCAATGCCCTGAGGAAACATATCCTCGATATCAGGATAGGAAGAAAGGGGATCCCCTATATCGTCGACACCGAAGGCATTCTGATTATCTCGGAGCAGAAGGAGGGAGAGAACGTTTACCATCTGCCCCATATCAAAAAAATGATCCGGAACGGCGGAGACGGACTGCTTGTTTTTTCAGAAGGGAGCTCCAGTCCTCTCCTGCCGGCATCCAGAATTATTACGACCTACAGCTATCACCGCGAGCTCCAATGGATCATCGCGACCGGTTCATATATCTCCGAATTCTACGGAGAGCTGCGATTCATCCCCTGGATCATCCTGTTATCCGCCATCACCGCTCTTTTGATCTTCATACAGGTTTCAAGGAGACTGGCCGAATCTATCTCAAATCCCCTGATCATGCTGACCTCCTATATGACCGACCTCAGAACCATCCAGTTTGATTTTACCAATTTCAAACTTATCGATAATATCCGTGAAAAGCTCAGCGGTCTTGTGATTCAGGAAGAGGAGATCCGGGTCTTAAGTGAAACATTCGCCAAGATGCTTGTCGAGCTTGAAGACGCGCAGCGGCAGCAGATCTCCAGATACAGAAAGCTCAGAGAGATAGAACTGATAAAAAAAGTCGATGCCCAGCTGAATCCCGACTCCGAAATCCTTAACGAGACGGATGTATCGTCAGAGCCTGACATCTCTGTTGAAACCGCGGGTGATTTTTTCGATATCTCCCGGGGGCCTGAGGGACAGTCATGGATCCTGATCGGATTTGGAAAGGACGATAACGTCAATACGGGGATTATCATGCAGCTGGCCCAGAATCTTCTGAACTCGCTGTTCAGAAATATCGCCGATATCTCTGCGGAGGAAGCCGTCCTTATGTTGAACAACAGATTCGCATCCCTGTTGAACGACATAGACGACAGGCTGTACTTCTCCATCCTGACCGCCAGCGAATCGGGATGGCTTCAGTACGCAGGGCCCGAGCCGGATCTCATGGTCTACAGGAACGGACAGGCCCGTTTTGAAAGGATATCGGCCAGGACCGCATCCGTTGACGCCGATGGACTGTACAGCGCGACCATCAAGCTGAAAGAGGAAGATGCGCTGATAATGGACAATCTGAGCGCCCCGGAACTGAAGAGCCGAAAACAGAGCCTCTACTCTTCCATCCTTGCTGAGAACTGGAAGGAGAGCGCGGATGAGATCTGTATAATGCTGAAAAAAGAGATCAAGATGTCTCTGGAAAGCTCAAATTCGATCTTTCTGTTAAGAAGACTCTGAGCACCTGGCTCAGACATCGATATTGGAGAAGAGTTTGATCAATTCGATCCTGCTGTTGACCTCGCATTTTTTAAGGATATTGCGGACATGAGTCTTAACCGTATCGATTGAAATAAAAAGTTCCGAACTGATCTCCTTATTACTCATTCCTCCCAGAATACACCTGCTGATCTCAATCTCTCTGTCTGTAATATTATACCGGCTGAACAGCTCCTCGATCTTCACGTCCTTTTCCCCCGAACTCTCCCGGGGCAGGACCCGATGAATTTGAGTCTGTATTTTATTGAATTCGAGACTTTTTTTTGCCTCCCGAATCTCAATTACAGATTCGACCTTTGACATAAAACTCTCAATGGAACAGGAAGCCAGAACATATTTCCCCATGCTCTTCATCCTGGGATCATCTGCGGCTCCTTCTTTATCGAAAAGATTCACATTGCTGATCCCTTCGAAAAGGATGTAGGAAAGAACGGAATCCGGATAAGGGACACGCTCCAGAGTATCCAGAACGCTTTTTTGATACATCACATAAAATTCGCCCTTCTCATTGAAAATCTTTTCGAACGAGTTGACAAGATAACGGTCGGATTCACTCTCTTCCGCGCAGCGGGGATAAAGCCCCGCCTCCCCCCCGGGAATGAGTGCGTCTCCGATGGAGGGAGAGCCTTCTGCAGGACTGCCCTGTTCCGCCGGTCTCACCCTTTCCTTATAGACCCTGAAGACGATAACAGAAGCTATCAGAAAGCCAAAGTAGGCGGCGGTGAAATTCAGGAGGAGTTCAGCACCGCTTTCCCTGACCAGATAAAGCGGAAGAGGGAGGAGAGCCAGAGAGAGAGTGCGGCCTGTTCCCGGTCCGAGAAAAAGGATATATAGGACGGGAAGGGAAAGAGAGCGATAGAGGGAACCCGGTGAAGCATGATAAAACAGCAGAGGGCTGAGACAGAAAAGGGCATATGAGAAAAGAAACAGACCCTGTTCCCATTTCCGGCCTCTCTGGGTCTTCACAAACATATAGAACAATGAATAGAAAAAGAAGAAACCGAAGTCGGAGAGAAGCCGCCAACGGCTGGAGTCCGGAACCGGTATAAGGATGCGGCCCAGAAAGGCCACAGCCGTATAGAAAGAGAGGATCGCCAGGAAATAGCCGAGCATCCCCTCCTCCCTCAAACGGCCTTCAGCGAGAGGAGGTTCTGTTAAAAACTTCTTAATTGACGTAATAACTGCTTTCATTATTGAGATCAATCTCTCCCCTATAAACGGGGGAAAGAAACATTGACCTAGACGCTATGATATCCACCCCCGTTCTCAGAACATTCTCCATGATTATATCACCGATCCTGACAGGTGCAGATATTTTTATTTCTTTAATCTGCTCCATGCAACCCATGATCATCTCTTTCGGAATGGGAGCGGAGGTTCTCACAGGCAGGCGGTCGAGGGACGCGCCTTCGATGACCACAGTACTCTGAAGCATTCTCACAGGATTGGTCGTCTCATTGAGGGCGTAGTCCCTCCCTTTGGGACAGCTGTTCCCTTCTATTCTCAATTCTCCGTCCCCGTCCGTGTTCAGACTCATTCTGCAACCCATAGGACATACGATACACACCATCTCTTTACACATTAAACAGCCTCCTTTGCGACCTCCAGGGTCAGTTCCCGATAATTTTTCCCCTTGATCAGCTCACTATCCACCACAAGATGCTGCATCTCTCCCGGAGACAGAATCCTCTTTCTGTATTTTTTAATCAGTTCCCCGTCGCCTTTTAAGAGAAGGGATGAATTTCTGTACACATTCCGAACCCGAAGGAACAGATTGAGCGAATCAGACAGATGGTTCTCTCTTATGCTCTGTGTGACGACATAGGAGACCCCCTCCATGGCCCTGGTTTTGATACGGTGTCCTCCGTCGACGGAGAGACAGGAGCTGCCCTTGACATAACGGGCGGCATAGAACCCGGCTCTGCGGCTCTCTTCTGTAACAAAATCGACCAGGTCATGAACATGCACGACATTCCCGCAGGCGAAGATTCCGGGGACGCTGGTCTCCATGGATTCATTAACCAGCGGCCCCTTCGTGGCCGGATCAATCTCGATTCCCGCAGACCTGGTCAGTTCATTCTCGGGGATTAGTCCGACCGAAAGCAGAAGGGTGTCGCAGGAATACTCCTTCTCCGTACCGGGAACGGGACATCTGTTCCCATCGACTTCGGCGATAACGACGGAACTGACCCTTTTGTTCCCCTTTATCTCCTTTACAGTATGGCTGAGAAGCAGAGGAATGCCGTAATCATCCAGACACTGCACCTTATTCCTTGCCAGACCGGAGGAGAAAGGCATGATCTCTGTCACAGCCTGAACCTCCGCTCCCTCCAGCGTCATACGGCGGGCCATGATAAGTCCGATATCTCCGGAACCGAGGATGACGACCTTTTTACCCACCATATATCCTTCCATATTCAGTAGGCGCTGCGCCGCTCCGGCGGTAAAGACGCCCGAGGGTCTGGTTCCGGGGATAGCAAGGGCCCCGCGAGTCCGCTCCCGGCAGCCCATGGCCAGAATGACAGCCTCCGCTTCCAGTTCAAGCAGACCGTCCCGGGGATTCATCGCCAGAATACGGCGATCATCGTGAATCTCAGTCACCATGGTATCCAGCTTGTATTCGATATCCATGTCCTTCAGCTCGGTAATAAAGCGCTCTGCATATTCAGGTCCCGTCAGCTCCTCTTTAAAAACCTTCAGGCCGAATCCGTTATGGATACACTGCTGAAGGATTCCTCCGAGCTCACGGTCACGCTCAAGCACCAGGATCTTTCTGACGCCATTTTTCCGGCACTCGATAGCGGCGGCGAGCCCGGCCGGTCCGCCCCCGATCACAATCACATCATACTTCATAGACACCCCCCGTCGATTTCCCGTGTAGATCCCACAAGAACGGCGGCGCCGGCCGCCTCCTGGCATACATCAGTCGGATCCATTCCCAGTTCCCTCGTCAGTATCGCCATAACCCGGGGGCCGCAGAATCCGCCCTGACAGCGTCCGGCTCCGGGTCTGACCCTCCGTTTGATTCCGTTAAGGGTCGTCGCTCCGGCCTTTCGGTGTATGGCATCGACAATCTCCCCCTCCGAGATCATTTCGCAGCGGCAGATGATATTACCGAACCGGGGATCGAGACGTATCAGATCGGCCTTTTCTCCGGGACTCATCAGTTCCATCTTGGGCCGGGGTCTTCTATAGGGTGAAAAATCCGGATTCCTTTCACGGCTCCCCATATAGTTCAGAACCATCTCCGCCACATCCTCTGCAATAGCAGGGGCTGCGGAAAGACCGGGAGATTTTATACCGGCGACATTTATGAAACCCGCTGCATCTGAGAATTCGATAATGAAGTCCCCCCTGTCGGCCTCCGCCCTCAAACCGGAGAACACAGTGATTGCCGAGTCATAGGGAATCTTCTCAAGATTGGAACGGGATGCCCCTCTGAGAGCCTTCAGGCCCTGTGCCGTCGTCTCGGTGGACTCCCTCTGGTCATCATCCAGATCCTCCGCTGTAGGCCCGACAATAATATTGCCATCTACCGTGGGAGCTACCAGAACGCCCTTGCCATGCTCTTTGGTAGGAACGGGAAAGATAACCGAACGGACAAGATCCCCTTCCGACTTGTCCAGCAGATAGTATTGTCCCCGTCTGGGAGTGATTTTAAATCCCGGTTCCTCCAAAACCATACCGGCAATACGGTCGGCATAGACTCCGGCACAGTTGATCACCAGCCGACTGCAGACGATCTCATCTTTTGATGAGATTATATAAAAGGCGGAGCCCGTCTGCTTGATGGACTTCACCTCATAGTTCAGTTTCAATTCAGTCCCGTTGTGCACGGCATTTTCAGCACAGGCGATAGCCAGTTCCCAGGGCTCGGTGATACCGGCGGTGGGAGCATAAAGCGCTGCCGTTACCGAACGTGAGAGATGAGGCTCTCTCGCCCGGACCTCATCCCGGTCCAGAATCTCAAGTCCCGGAATATTCAGACGCTTTCCATTCACGAACAGAGCCTGGAGGGTAAGGATTTCCTCCTCGGAATGGGCACAGACCAGCGAACCGGTCCGTTTAAACGGGACGGACAACTCCTCACAGATCTTCGGATACAGCGCGTTACCCCGTACATTATAGCCGGCCATCTTCGTTCGGTAGTCCGCATCATATCCCGCATGAACGATGGCGCTGTTGGCCTTTGTCGTCCCCGCGGCGATATCATTTTCCTTGTCCAGCATCACGGTTTTCAGCTTGTACCTGCTCAATTCTCTGGCTATCGTCGTTCCGACGACACCCGTACCGATAATTGCTACATCATACATATCTCATTTCTCCAATATGGTCCTTCGATTCCACAATCGCCGCCGCATCCGGCTACAAGGATGACGGCGGCTCTCAGCTCTAGAGTTCGTCCTGCTCCCAGGATCTCGCTCTCTCTACAGCCCTCTTCCATTTGGAGTATCTGTTGGTCCGCTCATCCGAACTCAGCTCGGACTTGAATACCCTGTCGATGGCCCAGTTCTCGCTGATTTCCTCTCTGGACTTCCAGAATCCCACAGCAAGACCGGCAAGGTAAGCGGCACCCAGAGCCGTGGTTTCCACGACTTCGGGACGATGGACCTCCTCACCGAGGATGTCGGACTGAAACTGCATAAGGAAGTTATTCATGGTTGCACCGCCGTCGACCTTCAGCTTGCTCAGCTTGATCCCTGAGTCCTCCTCCATGGCTTCAATGACATCTCTGGTCTGATAGGCGATAGATTCAAGGGTCGCCCTGATAAAATGGTTCTTGTTCGCCCCTCTGGTCAGTCCCACAACCGCTCCCCGGGCATACATATCCCAATAGGGGGCCCCGAGTCCGGCGAAAGCAGGCACCACATAGACGCCGTTGGTATCGTCGACCTTCCGGGCGAAATATTCACTGTCCTTTGCATCATGAATCATCTTCAGCTCATCCCGGAGCCACTGCACAGAGGCTCCACCGATAAATATGGAACCCTCCAGGGCATACTCGACTTTTCCGTTCATTCCCCAGGCGATCGTGGTCAACAGACCGTTCTTGGATGGAACCCGTTTCTCTCCGGTATTCATAAGCATAAAACAGCCGGTACCGTAGGTGTTCTTGATCATCCCCTTTTCAAAACAGGCCTGACCGAACAGGGCCGCCTGCTGGTCTCCGGCAATACCGGCGATCTTAATCCTGGTTCCACCGAAGATGGACTCGTCAGTCTGACCGTAGACCTCTGAAGAAGCCTTCACCTCGGGAAGCATGGCACGGGGAATATTCAGCTCCTCAAGGATCTTCTCATCCCAGCACAGATCCTTGATATTGTAGAGCAGAGTTCTGGATGCATTGGTATAATCGGTAACATGCACCTCTCCCCGGGTCATATTCCAGATAAGCCAGGTATCGATGGTCCCGAACAGAAGTTCGCCCTTCTCCGCCCTTTCCCTCGCTCCGGGAACATTCTCCAGAATCCAGTGGAGCTTGGTACCCGAGAAGTAGGCGTCGATCAAAAGGCCCGTGTTCTCCCTGATATACTCATCCAGTCCTCTTTTTTTCAGCTCATCACAGAAGGGAGCCGTTCTTCTGCACTGCCACACAATGGCGTTGTAAATCGGCTTTCCCGTTTCTTTGTCCCAGACCACAACGGTTTCCCTCTGGTTGGTGATCCCGATGGCTGCAATCTCCTCAGCCATAATTCCCGCTGATTCCAGAACTTCCCTGGCCACACCGGACTGGGTTCCCCAGATTTCCATGGCATCGTGCTCCACCCAACCGGCTTTGGGATAGTACTGGGTGAACTCCTTTTGAGCGGTCTTGACGATATTTCCGGCCTTATCAAAAATGATGGCTCTGGAGCTTGTGGTTCCCTGGTCGAAAGAGAGTATGTATTTTTTATTCATATTAAATTTCCTTTATTTGTATCAATACGTTCAGGCCGCTTCTTTGATTGATTCGTCTGCAGACTGTTCTTTCTCCGAGCTGAAGAAAAGGTCGTACAGAGGGGCGGCGACGAGACATGAGAGGATGGGGACGAGCACGGGAGGCAGCAGCCAGTACCAGCCGTCGAACAATCCGGCGGTTCCTGTCATGGCTCCGAAGATGCGGGGAGCCAGGTCACGGGCGGGATTCAGGGAGTACCCTGAAGGACCGCCCAGACAGAGGCCGATAACGATAACAGTGGAACCGACGATGAATCCTCCCCAGGGAGCCAGTGCCGAGTTTTTCTTATCGCCGCCGGCCATAACGGCCCACATGAGAATCATGGTGGCAAAGAACTCGGTGAGGCTGGCGGTGAGAAGACTGTAGCTTCCGATCTGAGTGCCGTTCTGAAAGACAGCGCCGGGACCGGTTGTCCATACATTGGGAAGTCCGGCGGCCACGAGTCCGTCGCGGTACATAAGGAAAACGGCTCCGGCTCCCAGAAAACCGCCGACCATGGTTCCCAGGATCAGGAAGGATGTTTTTAAGAGGGACTCTCTGTTTCTGACGGCATTAGCTATAATGATAGCGGGATTGTTCATGCCGTTCCCGATATAACAGGACATGGCGACAGCCAGTCCCCATCCGAAGGCTATGGTATTCCAGTCCGCAGGCTTCGTACCGAGGACCAGATTGGCTACAACCCCGTCTCCCAGAACGATAAGGATAAACGTTGCCAGTACGGCACTCATAAAATCTTTTACTTTCATTCTTCAAACCTCATTTTTCGTTAATCTGAATCCCGGCGACACCGGGTTTAAACTCCCGGGGGGCTTCCCCGAACTCCTCCTTTCTTACGGATTAACGACAATTGGTTCTTGAATCAGCCTCTCTTCTATTCTACTATTGAAGGGAGGCAGGTGATGGATTCAATGACGCATTTCGACAATCCGTGTTGTTGAATTACAAAAGATCGCTTGTCCTCAGCCAGGCGATGTACCGATGTCCTGCCAGACCGTACATCGTCCTTTTTTTTATCTTTTGCAATGGGGCAACGCCCTGTCTGAATCTATTAAAACACCCGATTTCATCATCTCGCAATTCACTCTCTCGGGTGATTTTCATCACTCACAAGGGTGATTTTTCCCTTTTTTCCTTTATTTTCAGGGTTTTTTTATGATATTCAGTTAAAATGAGCGGGTTATGGATAAATTATTAACGATTATTCACCTTCGAATAGCAAAAGCCCAATACTTTATCAAAGAGTCTATTGACATTAAATGTGATTAGGCGTATCTTCTCCTAGCACACGACGCAGGGTGGAGCAGTTGGCAGCTCGTCGGGCTCATAACCCGAAGGCCGTAGGTTCGAGTCCTACCCCTGCTAAAGAGAACCGGGATCACAGAAATGTGATCCTGTTTTGTTTATAAACAAAACAATATACAATGCAGACGACTATGCACAAACAGATCGACGACAATCTTTTTGAAATCCACACTCCTATGATGGACGATCCCAGAATCACCATAAAATCCTTTGTCATCTGGGACAAAAGGGATTCCCTGATCATCGACACAGGATACAATCTGCCGGAGAGCCGGACAATCTTCTTCAAAGCGCTCAAAGCTCTTGAGCTGGACCTTTCCCGTTCCAGGCTGGTGCTTACCCATCTTCATCCGGATCACAGCGGCCTGGCTGCAGACCTGGAGGAACGGGGCTGCCGGATTTACTTTGGCCGAAAAGAGAGCCGCTATTTCGAACGACTGAACAGTCCGTCCTACGGAAAATTCGTTGAGCTGAAATACAGGATGTACGGGCTGCAATGGGACAGCATCACAGCCGGGGACTATCCGAGCCTGAAGTACAGAACCCTGAATAACTTTTCCTACAGGACCCTCAATCCCGGAGAGATTATAAAAACGGATGATTACAGCCTTGAAGTCATGGCGCTTCCCGGACACACACCCGGTCATATAGGCCTCTTTGATCCCCGGAGGAAGCTGCTCTTCAGCGGGGACCATGTGCTTGAAAAGATCACTCCCAATGTGGACTACTGGGACTCGGACTTCAAGGTCATCCGCAGTTACAGAAAGAGCCTTAAGATCGTCACGGAGCTCAACCCTTCCCTGACTCTGACCGCTCATGGGGAGAACCTGAAGGATCTTCGGGGGCCTGCTCAGACCATCAGGGACAGACAGGATACCCGTATAGCCGAAATTCTTCATCTGGTACGCTGCGGCCATGAAACCGTCCGTTCAATCGCCTCTCATATGGGATGGGTCAGAAAGTTCAAAGGCTGGGACAACTTCCCAGCCAAACACAAATGGATGGCCTGTAATCAGATTATGGCCTTTGTGTGTTATATGAATGAAGAGAAGATGATCCATAAAGAGATGCGGAAGGGAGTGCTCTATTTCAGCCCTGTAGAGTAGAATCGGTTTGAAGGCGGCTCTCCAGGGCTTCGAATCTATTCGGCCTTGCGGTTTTTCAGATTGTAACGCTCTTCCACCAGTCTGTGGAGCCAGAGTGACAGGGTAGGAAAGATCTTCGCCACCTCTCCCCTCTTGGGAATGATAAAGAAATGGGCCTGGTCAGGCATCAGGGCGACATGTCTCAGCAGGCCCGGCTCGACCTGCTTCTCCATCAGGGCACCCAGCTCCTTTTTCACATCGTCATTCTCATAGTAGAGAAGGTAACGTGAAGCACCCCAGTCAAGCTCTTCGGATTTGAGCTTATCGGCTCCGTTTATTTTAGGCCCCCGGAAGGAAGAGAATTTTTTCTCGATAAGATGGCCCTCTCCCATAAGATCCTCCGCCTTTTTCGAATAGATCATGGTGATGAACAGACGGTCAAAACGGCGAATCATCTTTGAAAAGGGGTAGTAGAGCCAGGACTGACGGGGCAACAGGGTGATGGTAGCCTCAACATGATGGATAAGGCGGTTTTTATGGGGAACGATATGGGCATGATAACCCGTGAGTCCGCCGATGTTGGTAAAGTTCTGATCCTTGGGTTTCAGGACGTCTACCAGAGCGTTGAAAGCGCTGAGATATATCTTGATGTTGCGCCGTTTTCCCCAGGTGTATCCCAGGGACAGGAGTATGGTTGCGGCGATGAAAAGATAGAATACGGGCTGCTGTGCGACATCGGAGTTTAACATGAAATCATCCTTAAAGATTTTGTGTGATATCGGTATCCATAATATAGCAGGTCGGTTCCTCGTGGTCGATAACAGGAACTCTCTGCAGGGCGATTCCCTTATGGCCGGCAAGAAGCTCTTTCTCTACCTTGTCAGCCAGTTTCTCATTGTGTTCGTTCACCTTATTATTAAAAAGAGATCGTAAAGGCAGTCCCAGTTCCAGAATACCTTCAAAAAGCCTCTGGGACTCCCGCAGACTCAGGCGATCGGGATTAAAAACAACGGCAATGCTGTTCTCTTCGCCCTGAAGCAGACCGTTGACCTGCCGGTAACGCTCTTTCATCTCCAAAAGCTTTTTCATCACCGGATCGTCCTCCTCCTGATAGGGAAGCTTCAACTGTTCTTCATCGAACTTGCCGGTGATATTGTGAACCGTATGACGCTTATCCAGAATCTCCCTGCGGATACGGGACAGTCTGTCGATCCAGCTGACGGTAATCCCCGGAAGGGCCAGAATCCTCAGGGTCAGCCCCGTGGGAGGGGTATCAAAGACAATGTAGTCGAAATTATCCTTCTCCTTGCGGAGGATGGTCTCCATACTTGTCAGAGCCGCGTACTCCTCCACCCCGGGAGAGTATTTGAGCACCTTGAAGTAGCGGTCCATATTGAAAGCCCGGGTGTAGCTGTAAACCTCCTGCATCAGATCCATGCTGTGCTCCAGATACTCCTGAGCCGATTTTTCAAGATCGGTTTCCTGAAGGTAAAGAGAACTCTTTTGAAATCGTTTTTTCTTGTGTCCCAGCTTCATATGGAAGATATCGCCCAGGTTATGGGCGGGGTCGAAGGAAACCGCAAGAACCCGGTTACCCTTCTCAGCCAACTGCCAGGCGGCTGCCGCGCTCAGTGTGGACTTCCCCACACCTCCCTTGCCGGTAAAAAAGAGTGTTTTCATAGTACTCCGTCGTCAGTCAATATCGAGAACTCCCATAATTTCCGCAAAGGAATCCGAAGAACAGACCGCCCGGGAATTGAGAACCTTGATTTCATGTTCAAGATGGGGGATAAGCTCCGCCGAAATAAAGGACGGCGGAGCCGGCATTCCTGAAAATGAGCCCATCAGAAGCAGGACGAAGAGGTTTTCCAGTTCTCTAATCTCGAACTCGGTAACATCGGTCACCCGCTTCCTCTGGCTCTCATCAAGAGTGGAGAAAAAAGCCTTCAGCCCTTTTAAAAGATTCGGCCCTTCCGGCCTTTTATCTCCATCGGCCATGATCAGGCCTTATCCTTGGTTTTCAAAAAATCAATGATGAATACGAAGTTCATAATGAGCATGACAACCTCAATAACCAGAACGGTAATACCGGTGGTCGGATTAGCCTTGATGGTACCGGGCAGAACCGCAGCACTGAACCAGATGATGGCCGCCGAAACGGTAACCCAGAGCAGATAAGCGGGAATCAGAGCCATATTGACGTTCTTCACCTTCATTCTCTTGGCAAGCCATGCGGAACCGGTCAGCATGGCGATAGAGGCGATCAGCTGGTTTGCCGAACCGAAAGAGGGCCAGAGAACCGTAAAGCTTCCGGACCAGGCCAGGTACATACCTATGGCAGCGGGGATTACAGACGCAATCCAGCTGTTGGTCAGGAACTTATAGGCGCCTTCCTTCTTCTCTTTAAGAGGAAGAGCCAGCTCCATAACGGTGTAACGTCCCAGACGGTTTGTCGTGTCCAGAGTGGTCATGGCGAAGGAAGAGACCCACATACCGGCGATCAGAACGACGATATTCCGGGGAATAAAGCTGAGCCAAGTGGTATCGACCATGGCCGCATAGGCGTTTGTAAACATGGCCGCCTTGGGAAAACTTCCCATCATGGCGGGAGTATACTCGGTAGCCCAGCCTGCAACGGAAATGGTCTGTCCCGCATCTTTCATCAGTTCCAGACCGAAACCGGCGATGGAAACAACAACCAGGGTGGACAGGAACCCTTCTGTGAGCATGGAGCCGTAACCGATAGGCAGGGCATCGCTCTCTTTCTCAAGCTGCTTGCTGCTGGTACCCGATCCCACAAGGGCGTGGAAACCGGAAAGGGAACCACAGGCGATGATCAGAGGGATAGCAGGCCAGAAGGGGGTCGGCTTTCCGCCTGAGATAATGGGAGCAAAGCTTGTAAACGCAGGAGCGGAGAAACCGTGAAAACTGAAGATACCCGCAACGGCACCGATAAAAAGTCCGAAGTAGAGAAGCCAGCTGTTCAGGTAGTCCCGGGGCTGAAGCAGAACATCAACCGGAATGGCCGAAGCTATGATGATGTAGAAGAACATCACCAGGTACCACACATTCTTGCTGGCGATGATGGGGAAAAGGCTTCCCAGCCAGATGGCGAGACACAGAAGGACGATACCGATGACTGTGGATACAACAAAGTTGAGCTTTATCCGGTACATCAGGAAACCCAGGATAAGGGCGGCCACCAGCATCAGGATAAAAGCGGTGGGGATGGAGCCGTTGCTGATGAACATGCCTCCCAGTACGGCACCGAAGGCGGCGATTACGAGTATCAGCAGGAAGAAGACCAACCAGTAGAAAAGCTGTCCCGTCCGTTTGGTGATAACATCGGATGCGACGAACTGGATGGAGCGGCCGTCGTAGCGGACAGAAGCCATCAGGGCCAGATAGTCGTGGACCGCACCGATAAAGATGTTACCGAACCAGACCCAAAGCAGAGCGGGAACCCAGCCCCATGCCATAGCCAGTACGGGACCGATAATGGGGGCGGCCCCTGCAATGGATGCGAAGTGATGTCCGAAAAGGACCGGCGCTTTAGCTGGAACATAGTCGACTCCGTCATAGAGTTTTTTTGACGGGGCGTCATTATCATCCGTAGCCTGAACAAGATCTCTCTCAAGCTTCTTACCGTATGTAAGATAAAGAATGACATAGACGGCGATTCCTACAGCTAACACAATTGTAGTCATGAAAAGCCTCCTGTATGATTTATAATAATTGTCAGACGAGTAAACGAATCCGTCAAGAAGTTTATTTTTAATACTTTTCCGGTCAAGTTTTATAGAAAGGGAAACGGTTTTCAGGATATCCGGTCAGCGGGGCTTATTCGGGCAGGATTTCAATACGGAATCCGGGGAAGCTATCCTTCAGAGCATCTGACAGATCCCGGCAGATGCTGTTCTCAATGGCCATGGAAATTCCGGCACAGGTCAGGCATCCCGGACGATGAGAGCCGAAGTCGGTAAAAACATAGATATTCTTACCCTCCTCATCATAGCGAAAGCGTTTAACAACCCCCAGACGGGACAGGGGCAGAGAACTTTCGGGATCCTTAAGCGTCTCCAGAATATGATCAAAGCGTTCTTTCATCTCTTTATCCACAAGATCCTCCCGCGGGTCTGCGTCTTTGCTTACAGGGAAACAGAAAAGATGATACAGACCTGTCGATATAATAAGAAAACCCGCCGTCCGAAGGAAGGCGGGCATACCTTGAATCAGGAGAAAAAGGAAATAAAGGGATCAGCCGGCCTGTTCAACGGGGCTTGCGGACTTCGCCCACCTGGACAGATCAAGCTCTTTCTCCCCCTTGGAGACAAGAACGGTTCCCAGCATATCGCCGGTCACGTTGGTCGCGGTCCGGCCCATATCCAGAAGAGCATCAATACCCAGGATCATGGCATAGGCGGCGGCCACGGCGGAACCGGCCTCAATGGTGATGCCGATGGAGTTGAGCACCATAAGCAGCATGATGGCTCCGGCCCCGGGGATACCGGCAGAACCGATGGAGGCCAGAACGGCGGTTAGTATGATGTTGAACTGCTGCGCCAGGGTGAGATCCATACCTACGGCGTTGGTGATAAACAGGGCGCAGACGCCCATATAGATGGCCGTACCGTCCATGTTGATGGTGGCGCCCAGAGGCAGGGTAAAAGAAGCGATCTTCTTGGGAACACCCAGATTCTCGGTGGAGTTCCGCATGGTAACGGGCAGTGTTCCGCTGGAGGAACGGGTTACGAAGGCTGTGATCATCGCTTCTCTGGCGCCTGCAAAGAACTTCAGAAATCCCAGTTTGTTGACCATAAGAAAGAGTCCGTAAACCACAACGATCTGCAGGATAAATCCGATGTAGGTCGTAAGAGTGACAAGACCGAGAGACCCGAACGCTTTGGCTCCCTGCTTTCCGAAGACAACGGCGATCAGGGCGAATACACCGATAGGAGCGTATTCCAGGATCCAGCGGACGATCACATACATAACCTCGGCGGCTCCGTCAAAGATATTGAACAGGGACTCACCCGCCTTGCTGATTCTCTCATCGTCGGAGTTGCGGATAGTGGAGATACCGATACCGAAAACCAGGGCGAAGAAGATGATGGGAAGAACCTGTCCCTGGGAAAGGGCCCCAAAGGGGTTTTTGGGGATGATGGCCAGCAGGGTATCGATAAACCGGGGCTGGGTCAGTTCCTTTCCGGCGGCATCGGCGGATGCGGCCAGCTCCAGTCCGGCGCCGGGATGAAAAATATTAGCCGCCAGAAGACCGATTGTAACAGCCAGGGCCGAGGTTATCATATAAAAGACAAAGATGCGAACGCCGATTTTTCCCAGCTCCTTGGGCTGAATGCTGGCGGCGCCCACAACCAGAGATGTCAGTATCAGAGGCATAACGATCATCTTAAGCAGATTGACCAGCAAGCTGCCCAGAGGCTGAACAACAGAAAGAGCAGGCCCTACGATAATACCGACAACCGCACCGATGACCAGGCCGATCAGAATCCGCAGCAGCAGATTTGTTTGAAAATACCAGGAAAACAGTCCTCTTTTTTTTAAAGAATCACTCACAATACTTCCTCCGGGATGTGCAGTAGATTATCAAACCGGCGAAAACAGCACGCTGCATCACTGAATTTGATTACTGTAAACTAGGGTATTTTAATCTTTATTTGATGAATCCCGGATTAAGAATTCTTAACATAAAAGCCGGATCAGGGCTGTCAGACGATATGAAGATCGACCTTCCGATCCTCCAGAGATCGCCGATACTCTTCAGAGAGACCCTCATCGGTCACGATACTCCGGATTAAGGAGAGAGGAGCAAAGCTGCGAAGCCCCTTGCGCCCGAATTTGCTGGAATCGGAAAGGAGCACCAGTTCCTCGGCTGCCGAGCTGATCAGAGTCATGACTTCAATACGGTCCATATCACGCCCCATGGCTCCCTCTTCCAGGGTAAAACCGTCCATACCGAGAAAGGCCTTTGAGAAATTGTAATACTTCAGATAGGCTCCGATCATGGGCCCGACCATGGTCTCGCTGTCCTTCTGAAACTCTCCCCCCAGCAGGATCACCCGCACCCCCGGGGCATCCCGGAACTGACGGGCTACAAAGGCGTTATTTGTCATCACATTCAGATGCTGAAAGCGGCAGAGCTCACGGGCGGCCAGGGCGATACAGGATCCCGCCTCCAGAAAGATGGTCTCCCCTTCGCTGACGAGGGAGGCGGCTTCCCGGGCAATCCTCTGCTTCTCGGCAAAACGGATTCCCATACGCCGGGCGATATCATCCTCGGACCGGAGGGTCGCCCCTCCGCGGGTTCTGAGCAGCAGCCCCTCGTCCTCCAGGGAACGCAGATCACTGCGTATGGTCACCAGAGAAACCTTGAGCTTTTCCGAAAGATCCTGTACGGACTCTTCCCTGCCGCTGCTGATCAGCCTCAGTATCTCTTCCTGCCTTTGATTCATAGTTCATCATTATGAATCATCTTTCACGAAAAATCTATACATTTACGATAGAAAGTATTTTGACTTTCGTTAGAAAAAGAGATACCCTGAAGATCATGGAAGCCACAATTTTTGACATTCAGCGTTTTTCTCTTCACGACGGCAGCGGACTGAGGACCACCGTATTCTTCAAGGGATGCCCCCTCAGCTGCCTCTGGTGCGCCAATCCGGAGGGGCAGAAACGGGAGCCCCAGATCATGAAAGATGATCAGCGCTGCATGGACTGCGGAGACTGCTCGGCCTGCTCCGGCATTGAGAGCGCCCGACGGATCTGCCCCACCGGCGCCCTTCAGGTCACAGGGCGCAGAGTAAACAGCGGGGATCTGCTGCAGGAGCTTCTCAAGGATGAGGTGTTTTTCCGGAGTTCGGGAGGAGGCGTCTGTTTTTCAGGCGGAGAGCCTTTGACTCAGGCTCTTTTCTGTGCAGAACTGGGAGCGATGCTGAAAGAGAAGGAGATTCCCCTCTCCCTGGAAAGCTGTCTCCATGTCTCCTGGACCTTTATAGAAAAAGTCATTCCTGTGGTGGATGAGTTTTTCTGCGATCTGAAGCATTCAGATCCCCTCCTCTTCCGGGAACAGACCGGCGGCGACCTCTCCCTGATCCTTGAGAACCTGAGAAATCTGGACGCTGCGGGAGTCCCGGTACGCATCCGCATTCCCGTTATCTACGGATTCAACCACAGCGAAGAGTCGATACGCTCTATCCTGAAACTCCTGTCTCCCCTGAAAAACATAAAGGGCGTCGATCTGATGCCCTATCATCCCCTGGGAGCGGGCAAGCACCGGTCCCTGAATATGCCCTACAACCTTCCCCTTTCCGCCATGCCCCCGGAAGAGCTTTATGCCTACAGAGAAATGGCGGAAGGCCTTGATCACAACGTCACCATTGGAGGACTGATATGAACCAGCGCATAGCCGACTACAAGAAGAGAATACTCAATACCACCCCTACGATCTGTATAGAGAGGGCCCGGTTCTATACGGAGGCCTACAGGAAGCACCGGGACAAAGCGCTTATCATCAAAAGAGCCTATGCCCTGAAGGATACCCTGGAGCAGATGAGCATCCGCATCGAACCGGAAGAGCTTATCGTGGGAAACCACTCTTCCGCCGTCTACGCCGCCCCTGTTTTTCCCGAGTATGCGGTGGAGTGGATCATCAACGAGATCGATGAGTTTGAAAAACGGCCCGCCGACGACTATCATCCCGATGCGCAGACCAAAAAGGAGCTGCTGGAAATCTGCTCATACTGGGAAGGAGGCACAACCCTGGACAAGGGACGGGCCCTGATGAGCGAGGAACTCCTGGCCATTCACGAGGCGGGAATTATCCGGGCCGAAGGCAACCTCACCTCCGGGGATGCCCATATCGCCGCCCACTTCCCCAAGGTTCTGCAAAAGGGAATCCCCTGGTATATTTCCTACACCAGAGAACGTCTTGCCGGATGTGACCTGTCCCGGGAACAGGGAATCAAAAAGTCCAAATACTATGAGGCCACCGTAATCAGCCTTGAGGCTCTGCAGACCTTTATCCTCCGCTTTGCCGATCTGGCCGAGCTGACAATGAAAAGCAGTGACGATGAGGAAAGGGCCGGAGAACTGGAGAAGATCGCCCGGAACTGCCGCGCCCTGGCCGCCGGTGCCCCCGAAGGCTTCTACCAGGCCCTGCAGCTGAGCTATTTTATCCAGCTGACTCTTCAGATAGAGAGCAACGGTCACTCCCTCTCTCTGGGACGGATGGACCAGTATCTCTATCCCTTCTACAGAGAGGACAAAGAGGCCGGCCGGATCCAAGACGACTTTGTGATGGAGCTGCTGGAGCACACCTGGCTGAAACTGGTGAGCATCAAGAAGATACGCTCCTGGTCCCACACACGCTTCTCGGCAGGAGGCCCTCTTTATCAGAACGTCACCATAGGCGGCCAGCTCAGAGACGGCTCTGATGCGGTGAACGACCTGAGTTATCTGATACTCAGATCCGTAGGAGAGACAAGACTCACCCAGCCCAACCTGACGGTCCGCTTCCATCCGGGTCTGAGCGACGCCTTTCTGGCCGAATGCATCGAGGTTATCCGTCTGGGATTCGGTATGCCTGCGTTCAACAACGACTCCATCGTCATCCCCGCCTTTCACGAATGGGGAGTGGAACCCGAGGATGCCTGGGACTACTCGGCCATCGGCTGTATCGAGGTAGCCGTACCGGGACGCTGGGGTTACCGCTGTACGGGAAAGCACTTTCTGAACTTTATGCGCGTCTTTATGGCCGCCCTCTACGATGGAAAAGATCCTGTGAGCGGCAGACAGTTCTGCAAGGGGACCGGAAAGCTGGCGGACTTCGGCTCTTACCGAGATCTTCAGAAAGCCTGGGACAGACAGCT
Source organism: Oceanispirochaeta sp. (assembly GCA_963556075.3). Lineage (GTDB taxonomy): Bacteria > Spirochaetota > Spirochaetia > DSM-2461 > DSM-2461 > Oceanispirochaeta. The sequence goes on from CAUVYB020000002.1 coordinate 4,915,617, forward strand.
CCGCTACTATGCGAAAGCCGGACTGGCCATAGACGCGGCCATCGACACCGTCCTCAGGGACGAAGCACCGGACATTCTCTGCTCCGCTTTTACCGAACCCTGCCTGGAACGGGGTATGACCATCCACGAGGGAGGCAGCAAGTACGACTTCGAATCGGGCCTGCAGGTGGGCATCGCCAATCTGGGCAATTCGCTGGCGGCCGTCAAAAAGCTGGTATTCGAGGAGAAGAGAATCGGCGCCGATGACCTTATGGAGGCTCTGGAGAGCGATTTTGAAGGAAAACAGGGCGAAAAGATCCGTCAGATCCTCCTCAACCATGCTCCCAAGTACGGCAATGACGAAGATGCGGTGGATGAGCTACTTGTAGAGGCCTATGACAGCTATATCGACGAGGTCTGTGGAAAACCGACTATCCGGGAGGGCAGCGGGGCCATAGGCTGCTGCTACTACGCAGGAACCTCCAGCATCTCGGGCAATGTTCCCGCCGGATCGGTGGTTCCGGCCACCCCTGACGGCAGAAAGGCCTGGACTCCCCTGGCCGAGGGAGCCTCGCCCTCATCGGGAACCGACCGCAGCGGCCCCACGGCGGTGATGAAGAGCATCACCAAGCTGAGGACCGATCAGATTCTGGGAGGAGTTCTTCTGAACCAGAAGATGACTCCCGCCGTCCTGGAATCGCAGGAAAGCCGAAAAAAGCTGGCCTCTCTTCTCCACGCCTTCTTCGACGAGCTTAAAGGCTGGCACATCCAGTACAATATCGTAGACCGGGAAACCCTTCTGGACGCCCAGAAACGCCCCGAAGAGTACAGGGATCTTGTGGTCAGGGTGGCGGGCTACTCGGCCTTTTTCACCAACCTCTCTCCAGATACGCAGAACGACATCATCGCACGGACGGAACAAACCCTTTAGTCCCCGGATAAAGAGAGCTTCTCCTCAATACGGGAAGACGGGAAAGCCGCAGGGAATCCGGCGGTTTTTCTGTTCAAGAGATGGACTCTACTTCAGCTCTAGCCCCGCATCGCTGAATACCGTTCTGAACTCAGCCATTCTGTCTGCACTGAAGGGCTGATCCTCCCCGGCGGGCTCGTAGGGCCGTCCCAGAACGCGGAATTTATCCCGGGCCAGGGGATTGAAGTTCATCAGCTCCACCGGAAGCCTGCGGCTCAGAGAGGCCAGAAAAGAGGCTATCCCCTTCAGATTGTCCGGACTGTCCGTGAACCCCGGAATCACGGGTACCCGTATCAGCACATCCCTGTCTGAATCAGCCAGGAGGCGGATATTTTCAAGGATAAGCTCGTTGGATGCGCCGGTATGCGCCTTATGTTCTTCAGGGTCTATCAGCTTCAGATCGGCCATAAAGAAGTCTGTCAGCGGAAGGACTTCTTTTAGAATATCCCTGGAGACCAGCAGGCAGCTTTCCACGGCGGTGGAGATTCCTCTCCCCTTCATCCTTTTCAGGACTTCAAGGGCAACGTCACTCTGGGCCAGGGGCTCTCCGCCGCTCAGGGTGATCCCCCCTCCCGACTCTTCGTAGAAAATCCGATCCCTCAGGAGCTCCTCCTCAATCTCGTCCACACTCATCTCACGCCCCAGAATATGGAGGGCCCCGGTGGGACAGGTTTCCGTACAGTGTCCGCAGAGGGTACATTTTTTCCGGTTGATGACGATCTCATCCTCCAGTTCCAGAGCCCCTTCGGGACAGACGGGTACACAGTCCCCGCACTTCAGACACTGATTGGGAAAGTACCAGAGCATCTCTCCCCCCGAAATTCCCTCGGGATTGTGACACCACTTGCAATTCAGGGGACAACCCTTGAGAAAGAGGGTGCTCCTTATGCCCGGTCCGTCATGTACGGCGAATCTCTTGATGTCAAAGACAACGGCTTTCATAAGAACTCTCCTTTTATTCCCCGTAGGCGCTGCGGGCGATGATCTCATCCTGAAGGTCCCGGGCCAGCTCCGTAAAGTAGGCGGTATAGCCGGCTACCCGGATGGTCAGGCCCTTGTAGGCCTCGGGATCCTTCTGTGCCGCCAGCAGATCTTCCCTGCGGACCACATTGAACTGAATATGATGAATCTTCAGTTTCACAAAGGTCTTGAGAAAGGCGGAGAACTTCTTCAGGTCATCTCCGGATTTGAAGAATTCCGGAAGGAATTTCATATTCAGCAGAGTTCCGTTGCTGGCCCTCATGGAGGGGATGCGGCTGACAGACTGCAGCACCGCCGTCGGTCCCTTCTCATCCCGGCCGTACATGGCGGAGATACCGCCGTCGGCCAGGGGGGTTCCGGCAAAACGGCCGTCCGCCGAAGCTCCCACATTCATCCCCATGGGGACATGGGCGGAGACCGTATAGAGTCCGGTATGATAGACGCCGCCTCTGGCGTTGGTAAACCCGGTCAGTCTGTCGGCAAAGTAGTTCACCCAGCGGGCGCCCAGAGCATCCAGTTCCCGGTTGTCGTTTCCGTACTTGGGGACCTTGCGCAGCACCCTCTGCCGCAGTTTTTCATGCCCCTTCCAATCATCCCTGAGGGCCTGCAGATACTCGGCGCCGGTCAAAAGATGATCTTCGAACACCAGCGTATTGATAGCCGTCAGAGAATCGGCCACATTGGCCACCTGTATCAGCTGTATCCCCGACAGATTATACTTCGCTCCCCCGGCGGTGACGTCCAGCCCCTTCTCCATGCAGTTATCGATCACCGAAGAGAGGAAGACAGAAGGAAGAACCTTCGCATGAGCCCGGTCCACAAAGTCACAGCAGACGATCATACGATCGATAAAGTGGTCGACCTGCTCCCGAAAAGCCTCTTCCAGCTCTTTATAACTCGTATATGTTTCCAGGGATCCGAGATCGGGGCCCATCTGAGCACCTGTCTGCAGGCAGACCCCGCCGTTCAGGGCCAGTTCCAGAGCCTTGACCATATTGAACATGGCCGCATCGCTCCAGCCCAGATTGTTTCCGGGAGTGGTCAGCTCAACACATCCCACCACGGCGTAGTTCAGGGCGTCTTCATGGGTGATTCCCACATTCTGGAGGGCGGGGACAACGCTTTCGTCGTTGAAGATCTGGGGCATGCCGCTGCCCTGTCCTATCACATGGGAACAGAAGTCCGTAAAGTCGTCGGGACTGCCGCTGTGAAGCCGGACCGAAAGGTTGGGCTGTGGCAGGCCGATATGCTCCTGGGCCTTGAGGCACATCCAGGAGAGCAGGTTGGACGCATCCTTTCCTTCGCCGTCCAGTCCTCCGATGGCAATATTGAAACCGATGGGGAAGCCGGCAAAGTAGCGGGCCCCGTCGGAGTTCCTCAGGTAGACAATCTTGTTGAAGGAGAGCCAGAGATGTTCCAGCAGCAGCTGAGCCTCTTCCAGAGTCATGACCTCCTCTTCCAGGTCCTTCTCCAGATAGGGATAAAGGTACTGATCCAGCCGTCCCGGAGAGAAAGAGGAGGCATTGGATTCGGCCTGAAGCAGGACAAAGAGGAACCAGATGGATTGAAGGGCTTCGTAGTACCCCTCGGCAGGCCGGACCGCCAGACGGCGGCAGTTCCCGGCAATCGTCTCCAGCCGTTCTGCCTTATAGCCATCGTCTTTGCGGGTCGAAAGTTTTTCCGCCAGCTCCGCATAGCGCAGCATAAAGGCCGACGCCGCCTTCAGGACAATCTCCTGAGCCCTGTAGAAGTCCCGCTGTTCATGGCTCAGATTTCCGGCAGCCTTCCTGCAGGCTTCCATCTTCCTGAGGAGACCGGCGGGCCCCAGCCTCATCCAGAGTTCCACATCCGGCGCTATATGCCCCTGGGCATGGTCCTTCTGATTGATCTTGACCACCTTGCCTATGGCCTTAATCTCCTTCCCCATCTTCCGGTCGATATAGTCTTCCAGGGTTCTGCCCTTCCAGAAAGGAAGAAGAGTATCAAACAGAATCTTTCTGTCTTCATCTGTTTTTGAGAAGCGGTCCTGCTCCCGGGTTTCGAGGATGTCGAACTCCCGTTCCAGCCAGGAAAGCCCGGCCTCCGGAAAGACCACTCCGCTGCGGATACCGGGGGTGCGGTTGCCTACGATCAGTTCCTCGGGATCTATGCGTATGGGAATTTCCCGGAGAGAACGGGCGAATGAGAGAGCCCGCTGAACAACCACCGGTTCATCAGGAGACTCCCTGTAGACATCGGTGATGCTCACCGACTGATCCATACAGACGATACGCTCTTCACTCATAATCATTCTGCGGTAGGATTCCACTTCGCTCTGCAAGGGGTATTCGCGAAGTGAAACACTCAATTCCCTGATTTTATCGCTTGTAAGGGCCAAGACCGACCTCCTTGAAAATTCTCATATGACAATTATATACTATCATATGAAAATTAATCTATCATAATTTAGCATTTCAGGATATAATACCTTATAAAAATTCGACCCCCTCCCCTCCTCTGAATATAAAGATCTGAGAGGGGTGAAAATATTAGTATATTAGGAGTCTTTACATGAAGCGAGTCCTTTTGACGGGAGGAAACGGATTTATCGGAACCCGTTTCAAAGCCACCCACAATCACCGGTTCGATATCCTTTCCACCGATGTCAGCGAGCTGAATATTCTGGAGAAGGACAAGGTCATGGACGCCCTGAAGCTCTTCAAACCGGACTATGTCATCCATGCGGCGGCCATCGCCCTGACTGATTTCTGCAACCGGCATCCCGAAAAATGCAGGGAGATCAATGTTACAGGAGCCCTGAATATGGCCGAAGCCTGCCGGGAGATCGGAGCAAAAATGATCTTCCTCAGTACGGAGCAGGTCTTTAACGGCAATCCCGAGGGAGGCCCGTACAGGGAGACGGACACCCCCGTTCCCGACACCATGTACGGGAAAAACAAGTACGAAGCCGAAGGACATCTCAGGAAGGAACTGGAAGATCTGATTATCCTCCGTTTCACCTGGATGTTCGGCGTCCCCGAGCGCTTCCGCCCCGTGGTGAACAATATCTTCTGGGATACGGTCAAATCCATATGGAAGGGCGAATCCATGAAGGTGCCCTGCAACGAGTACAGGGGCCTGACCTATGTCAATGAGATGATGGACCAGTTCCACTCCATCATGGACCTTGATCCCGGAACCTATCATGTGGGAGCAAAGAACGATCTGAACCGCTATGAAGTGGTCCGCCTGATCTTTAAGGAACTCGGCCTGGAGCACAGAATTGATGAGCTGGTGATCAGGGATGATCAGAAGTACTCAGGCCATCCCAGAGACGCCCGCCTGGACACCTCCCTTATCCAGTCCAGAGGCATAAAATTTTCCGAGACTCCCGACGGAATCCGAAAGTGTATCAAAGAGTACAATCTTAAACTGAACTAGAATTCTTTATGGGGGGCTGAGGCCCCCCCCGTTTCAGAACTCTTGCCCCCGCCGCCCGGTCGCAGAAGGAGTTCTTCCACTCCCCCAAGTGAGTCCCGCGGGAAACGCCTTACCCGTTCCGTGTAAGCCCTTACCCCTCTTCAGCTCTTTCGCCGGGGAGCCGCAAAGCCCCCTGCGAAGGTAACAAAACATTAATCTATTGCTATACATGTATTTACAACATATTTCAAAGATCGGAATCTGCCATGGCACAGCTCTTGCATTTCAAATGCGAAAAGGAGAAATATATGAAAAAGCAGAGATTAACGGTATCACAGGCAAAGCACAGTTCCATGAGCCCGGCAGGTCACAAAAGCAGACCGGATGAGGTTCTGTGGATAGCCGACATCTTCCAGATTACACCCGCAGGGAGAGAACAGCTGCAGAAAGTAGCGCAGCAGCCTGCCCTGTGATATAATTTTCTTTCCATGAGCAGAATAAATATCATCCTCATAGCGCTGCTGCTGGCATACCCCCTGTGCAGCAGCTCCGCTTCGGGGATAAATGATAAACGCGGCGCCGGTTCTCTCCGCATCCTCTATGTTCCCGGGGTCTCCGATCCCTTCTACGTCTCCATGGAGGAGGGCGCCCGGCGCAAAGCCGCGGAACTGGGACTTCACCTGGATGTTGCCCCCTACCCCGAAAGCTGGGATCCCTCCGTTCAGATCCCCATCTTAAGCCAGGCCGTAAAGGCACAGCACTACGACCTGGTCATGATAGCCCCTGTGGCCAATGATGCTTTGATCCTTCCGCTGAAGGAACTCTATGCGGAGGGGACTCAGATTATTACAGTGGATACAAAGATCGGCGACGGAAACTACAGGGATTCCTCTCTCTGGTCCTTTCCTCTCTGCCACATCGGCACGGATAACTATACCGGAGGGGTCCGCCTGGCCGAGTATCTGGCCAAGACCGTGGGGGAACGGGGCCAGATTTACATCAACACCACCACTCCCGAGACGTCCACAACCGAAGAGAGAAAGGACGGTTTTGTAGAAGGGATCTCCCACTTCCCCGAAATGGATCTTGTCCGGATTGACTACAACGGAGATATACAGGACGTGGCCAGAGACCAGACCCTGGAGGCTCTGTTGGAGTATCCCGATCTGGTGGCCGCCTTCGGAACCAATGTGTTCAGCAGTCAGGGCGTATCCGCGGCCGTGAAGAACACAGGTCTGAGCGGGGCTGTTAAGGTGGTGGCCTGGGATGCCACGGAAACTCTTGTTCAAAATCTGAAAAACGGAGACATCGATCTGGTTCTGGCGCAGAAACCGGCGGAGATCGGGGCCCTGGCCGTAGAGTCGGCCCTCAGATTTCTGGTGGAAGGCAAAGAACTTCAGCCCCTGATTACATCGGGCTATGTGGTTCTGACCCGGACCAATGTAAACGAGCCTGAAATGGAGCAGTATTTTTACTAGATATGAAACTCTATCCGAAACTGGTCCTGACGATCTTCTTTCTGATCCTCCTGCAGTCACTGATGACCACCGTTGTCGTCAGCACAACCGTCAGAAACGACAGCCTGAGGGATGCCCGTTTCATGCTCAGCCGCAAGGCTGTTTTTATTGCGAACAACTACCATTCCTGGAAACGGCATCTCTGGAAACAGCTGATCCGGATCAGGGAAGAGAGCGTCCGGAATCATGAGCTTGACGATGAAAAGATCGAAGATCTGCTGCAGACATCCAGGATCGACGGCGTTCTTGTCCGCAATTCCAAAACCGAGCATTTCCTGGCGGTGAATCCCTCCGAGGACTTTGTGGCCCCCCCGCCGGGAGAACTGAAAATACTGTACAATCATCCGGCCATCCATCTGTTCAGACTCCAGGGCAGGCTCTACCTTGTGGGGGGTATGACCCTTCCCCTTGAAAAGGGCTATGAGATCTACCTGATCAAGCATATAAGCGGGAGTTTTCTTAAAAATATCGTACTGGATGCTGACGGTCGGGCGCTGATTCACACCTCCACCGACTACCTGGCGGGAAATCTGGAACTTCAGCCTTTCGCGTTCAGCGAAGGCCGTGAAGAGAACACAAAGGCCTACGCCCAGTGGCATGATCTGCAGAACGACGAGGGCAGCTGGAATATGGCACGTGCCAAGATAGGCTGGATCGATAACGAAAGAGGCCCCAGCGACGTCTACATTACGACCATCATCTCAAACGAAGCCTACAGGGAAAGAATCAGATCCATTGAAACAACCCTTCTGAGCGTTTCACTGGTCACCCTCTTTCTCACCATTCTGCTCAGCCTTGTTCTGACCCGCAGCATCACCCGACCCGTTGCCCTTCTTGCCCGGGCCATGGATCAGATAAGCGCGGGTGAGTATCATATCAGACTGAAACAGAAAACAAAGGGAGAGCTCGGGATCATGCTTCAGGGCTTCAATGACATGGCCTCCCGTCTCCATCAGGATCAGCTGAAAATAGAAAAGTCCCTGGAGGAGATCACTTTTCTCAATGAGTTCAACGAAGAGATCATCCATACCATACGGGATGCTCTGGCGGTTATTGACGGGAATCTTGAGATCGAAAAACACAACTACGCCTTCCATCTCCTCAACCGGACCCGTACGCTGGATCTGGGGATTTTTCTTGAGGACAGTTTTGAAGCCCCCCTTCTGCCGGTGGTTCAGGCAGTGCTGAAAGGAGAGTGCGACAGCTGGTCTCAGAGAGTCAGAAGCCGCAGGGGACGGATCTTCGAACTGAGCATCTACCCTCTTCACCGGGACAGACAGCAGATGATGTGCCTGCTTCTCTTCGAGGATATCTCAGACAAGAACGCCTATGAGGAGAGAATCATGCAGGCCGAAAAACTCTCCTCTATCAGCATGCTCTCCGCAGGGATTGCCCATGAGGTCAACAATCCCCTCTCTTCCATCATGACCAATATCCAGAACCTGATAGCCGAAGAGACGGACGGGGAAAAGAGGGAGTACATGACCCTCATTGAAGATGAGAGCCTGAGAATCGCCCAGATTATCAGGGATCTTATGAACTTTACCGACAGGGACCAGAACAGAATTATAAACTGCTCACTCCCCGCCACCGCCGATGAGGTCTGCCGTCTGATCCGGCACTCCCGCCGCCCCGACGGTTCGGCCATTCCCTCCATCAGGATAGAGGCGGATCCCGGGATACCTCCTGTTCACATCAACCGCGGCGAGCTTATGCAGATTTTCCTGAATCTGCTGCAGAACGCCGTTCATGCGACACCCGGAGATGAGGCGATCATTATTGAGATCGAAGCGGATAAACAGAATGTCCGAACCCGTGTAAGGGACAGAGGATGCGGGATCCCGGAAGAGAGGCAGGGAAGCGTATTCGATCCTTTTTTCACCACCAAGATCAATGGAGAAGGGACGGGACTCGGACTCTCTGTGGTCTACGGCATTATCATGAAATACAGAGGCGGTATTACAATAGACAGCGGAGAGGGAAAGGGAACGGTTGTAGAGTTTACCCTTCCCGTTGAAAAAGGCGGTAGAGAGTTGTGAGTGTATTGATTGCTGATGATGAGAAAGGCATTAGAATGGGACTGGATAAGCTCTTTAACAGAGAAGGTTTTGAAACTTTTACTGCAGAAACAAGCGAACAGGCTATGGAGCTTGTCCGCAGCAGGGATATCCGTCTGGCCCTTCTGGACATCCGGCTGGGAAGCAGCGACGGGCTTAAGCTTCTGAACAGTATAAAAAGCTACTCCCCCGACACCGTTTGCATCATGATCACCGGATACGGCAGCATTGGGAACGCCGTACAGGCCATGAAAAGCGGGGCCGCAGACTATCTTCTGAAACCCCTGGATAACGAACACATTCTGAAGACTGTTAAAAGCCACCAGGAGATATGCCGGCTGAGAAAAGAGAATGACTTTCTCAAGCAGGAGCAGCTGGAGAGGATGGGCGACTTCGACTTCCAGACCCGCCATGAAAGGATGCGGAAGATCATGGAAGTCGCCGACAGGGTCAAAGACACGGACAGCACCGTACTTATCGGAGGAGAGAGCGGCACAGGCAAGGAAGTTCTCAGCCGCTATATCCATTTCAGCAGCAACAGGCGGAATGCCCCCTTTGTGGGTGTTAACTGCGCCGCCCTGTCAGAGACCCTGCTCCTGAGCGAACTTTTCGGCCATGAAAAAGGCTCATTTACAGGAGCGGAAGAGAAAAAGATCGGCAAATTCGAACTGGCGGACAGAGGGACCCTGTTTCTGGATGAAATTGGAGACATGTCACTGAATGCCCAGGCCAAACTGCTCAGAGTCCTGGAGGAAGGCAGTCTGGAACGACTGGGGGGGAATAAAACCATTCGCGTCAATATCCGGGTCATTGCCGCCAGCAACCACGATCTGAACGCCCTGATCAGAGAGAAAAAGTTTCGCGAAGACCTCTACTACCGGCTGAACGTCATCCGCCTCGATCTCCCCCCTCTGCGAGAACGTAAAGACGATATCCTTCCTCTGGCTGAATATTTCAAAGATTTTTTCGCCCGTAAATACAGAAAAGGAGAGCTTCGTTTTCCTGAACAGATACAGGAGGGCATGCTCGCATATGCCTGGCCCGGCAATATACGGGAGCTGAAAAATATGATCAACCAGGCCGTCCTTTTAAGCGAGGCGGGAGTGCTGGCCCCCGCCGTCCTCTCGGCGACCGCCGCGTCCTCCCCACCGGCCGCGGGCTCAGCTGCAGACCAGGCGGACTTTTTCCCTGATTCAAACGCGGCGCAGGAGAATGGCCCTGAAAGCGGAGACCTTTCCAGCCGGATAGAGAGCGTTATAGAAGAACATGAAAAGAAGATCATCCGAAGGACCCTGGAGAAGAGCCGGTACAACAAGACAGCCGCTGCCGAGGAACTGGGAATAAGCCGGAAAACCCTGTTCAACAAGATGAGCAAGTACGGACTTTAATCTGAGGATTCCCCCCGCAGGACTCTCCGGGGCCGTTGTGCACTGCGTTAAGTGACACGGCAGGCCGTTACTGGAAATATCCCTCCGTTTTCATCTCATTCATAACCTTTTCCAGTTCAGGAACGAGAGCGCTGTGTTTTTTGTGGAGAAAAAGAAAGTGCTCATCCCTTTCCATTGTCCCCGCCTTTCTGATTCCTGATAGTACCTTGTCATTCCGGGAGAGGGCCAGATCTGCCAAATGAGTTATATCGATAAAGATATCGGCCCTTCCGGCCAGGAGCATTTTCATAGCGGGGATTCTTCTTCCGACGGCGGTCAGCTGAGAAGGAGCGACAGATTCTGAAAGTCGTTTCTCCACGATAAAGACGCCATTGAGATATATAATTCTGAGATCCCTGCCGGCCAGGCTGTCCCAGCCCTCCAGAGTGAGATCCGTTCTGTTTGTATAGGCGGCGAACTCCTTGACATCCACGGGAATGTTCACCCTCACCAGGTTGGTATAGGCGGAGTTGAAGTCCCTGACCCTGCTGGGGAGCCCGTCGATCTCTCCTGAATCGGCAAGACGTCTGCAACGGGCTTCGGGATAGTATTCATGACGCATTTCATAACCCGCTCTGTCAAAGGCCTCATGCAGTTCATCGATCAGGGACAGATGCTCCCTGTCTTTAGCCACTTCCTCCGGATAGGCCAGGACAATAACCCTATGATCATCCGCAGAAACGGAGGAAACGTATAGCAGAGAAAAAAGGAGAGGCAGGAATGAAAACAAGATCCTGATTATTCTCATAAGGCATCCGTCATTAATTATAAGCCCCGGCAGCAGAATCTCAAGAGTGGATTTCAGCCAAAAAAGAGAACCGCTCCTTATGAAGCGGCTCATATTGACTGATAAAGGAGGGCTCTATTCCAGAACCAGAGCCGCGGCTCCCAGAAGTCCGGCGTCCCGTCCGGTCTCGGCCAGTTTGATTTCCATCTCCTCGGCCATCATCTCATGGGTATGGGACATAAAACGCTTTTTAATCCTGTCCATATAGGCGTCGCCGAAATGCATCAAGCCGCCCCCCAGGATCACCAGCTCGGGATCGAGCATCTTGTAGATATTGTAGAGGCTCGAGCCCACCACATCGGCGGAGTTCTCCACAATGGCCGTACTGACGGGGTCGCCTGCCTTCCAGCCGTCTTCGACGGCCTTGCCGTCCATCCTGCCGGCTGAATCTTCAGTAACCCCTATGGTGCTCTCCACTCCCTTTCTCAGATGCATCCTGTAAAGATCGGGAAAGAAAAGCCCCGAAGCCAGGGCCATGGCACAGCCGTAGTTGCCGCAGGTGCACTTCACATCCGAATCGATATCAATGATGGAGTGGCCGATCTCTCCGGCGGTACCGACCTTTCCGCGAAGCATTTTTCCATTAACGATGATGCCGCCTCCGATTCCCGTACTGACGGTCACGAAGACGAGGTTTTCATATCCCCTGCCGGCCCCGAATTTATACTCCCCGTAGGCCTGGGCATTGGCATCGTTATCCAGAATGATACGGACACCGGGCAGATGGGCCGCAAGCTTTTCTGAAAAGGGGAAGTCGTAGATATTGTGGGCGAAATTGCTGACCGTTACGATCATACCCTTTTTAAAGTGGATATGGGCCGCGCAGGCGACCCCTATGCCCAGAAGATCTCCGGAGGAAAGGGACTGTCTTTCCATAAGGAGCTTAACAAGGTCGCCTATGATTCTGACGATATCATCCCACTCCTTATCAGCATGATCATGGACCGTTTCCTTGTCCACCAGAGTGCCGTCGGTCCTGAACAGGGCGGCGGAGAGCTTGGTTCCTCCCAGGTCCACCCCGCATATCAGTTTTTCAGTCATAGAGATTACCCCTTAACAGAACCGGACATCAGTCCGCGGACGAAATAGCGTCCGGAAACCAGATAGATGATCAGGGTGGGCAGGGCCGCCATCAGGGCTCCGGCGAAGTGTACGTTGTACTCTTTGACACCTGTGGACGAACTTACCAGATTGTTCAGTGCCACGGTCATGGGCTGACTGGAGGCGTCACCGAAGGAAACTCCGAAGAGAAAGTCGTTCCAGATATTGGTGGTCTGCCAGATCACCGAAACCACAATAATGGGCGTCGAATTGGGCAGGATAATATCCCTGAATATTTTAAAGAAATGAGCTCCGTCCACCTGGGCGGACTGTACCAGTTCGGTGGGAAAGCTGTCATAGGTGTTCTTGAAGAACAGGGTGGTAAAGCCCAGACCGTAGACCGTATGCACCAGAACCAGTCCCGATGTGGTTCCCGCAAGCTTGAGGCTTCCCAGAACACGGGCGGTGGGAATCAGCACAATCTGGAAGGGGATAAAGCATCCGAAAAGGATCAGACCGAAGAGGACCTTGTCTCCCTTGAACTGCCATTTGGAGAGGACGAAACCGCTCAAGGAACCCATCAGAGTGGACATCAGAACAGCGGGAATCACCATCCTGATGGAGTTGATAAAATAGGGTCTGAGGCCGGTTGCCTGAACCCCTATCTGAGCCTGGGACCAGGCCTTGTGCCAGGGGTCCGTTCCGAACTCAACGGGCAGGGCCAGCATGTTTCCCCCCCTGATTTCCGAGAGAGGCTTGAAGGAGTTGACCACCATAACATAGAGGGGCACCAGAAAGAAGATGGCGAAGAGGACCATAATCACATAGTTAAATATCTCTGCGGTCCTTTTGATCCGCATGGTATCTTTAATCGTCATATCAGCTGTCCTTCACTATGTTTTTGATATAGGGGGTGATGACGATGGCGAAAAGCAGCAGCATAAATACCGCTGAACTGGCACCGACGCCCATCTGATTCCTGGTAAAGGTGTAGGAATACATAAAAGTGGAAGGCATCTCCGTCGCCCGTCCCGGTCCGCCGTTTGTCAGAGCGATAACCAGGTCGTAACTCTTGATGGCCATATGCCCCAGAATAACAAAGACCGAGGTAAAGGAGGGCCCCAGTTGAGGTATGATTACCTTGGTATAGAGCTTCCACATGCCGCATCCGTCCACAACGGCAGACTCAATGGTTGCATGGTTCACAGCTCTCAGCCCCGCCAGAAACATGGTCATCACATATCCTGTGACCTGCCAGATCGCCGCGATAACAATGGTATAGATAGCCTTGTCCGAAGTCTTGATCCAGTTGAAAGCGAAATTGCTGAAGCCCCAGCTGTGCATGATCTGCTCAAGACCGATGCCGGGATCCAGGAACCACTTCCAGGCCGTTCCTGTTACGATAAAGGAGATAGCCATGGGATAGAGGTAGATGGGCCGGAAGAATCGCTCACCCAGCTTGCTCCAGTCGATCATGATCGCCAGGAACAGTCCCAGAACAGTAGCAATGGATATATAGAGAACGCTGAAGATCGCAAAGTTCTTCAACGCTGTATGCCAATGGGAAAGTTGGAACATCTTTACATAGTTTTGCAGTCCCACCCATCCGTAGGAGGGCATAAGACGTGAATCGGTAAAAGAGATATAGACGGTAAATAAGATGAAGGCATAGACGAAGACAAAGGTGAGAATCACCGTGGGAAGGAGCACGAAACGTGCGGTCAGATCGTCCCTTGAAATATGCCATCTGTTTTGTATTGCCATAGCTTAGATCCTTTTAATAGTTAAGGTCTGCCGGCGCATTAAGCGCCGGCAGAGAATCAAAAGCGGTCCAGCCGCATTTTTTTATTTAAATCACTTGGCACCGGCAACGGCATCGGCCAGTTCCTGAGCAGCTTCCTCAGCACCGTAGACACCGTTGAAGTGAGAGGTAACGACATCGTACATGGCCTGCTTGATACCGGCGGGTACGGCATGTCCGTGTCCCATGGAACCGAAAAGGGTTCCATTCTTGGCGGCTTCGGCCAGGTCTTTCATACCCTTCTTACCGGCCGCATCGAACTCGGCATCGGAGATGTCGGTTCTGGCGGGAACAGATCCCTTAACCAGATTGAAGGCAACCTGAAAACTGGGAGCCATGATGGCCTTGGCCAGCTCTTTCTGAGCATTCTGGTACTCGGGAGCCACATCAAACATAACAAACTGGTCGGAGTTGAAGGTAACGGTTCCCTCGGTTCCGGGGGTTCTGGAGAAGTAGAAGTCCTTTCCGGGCTCGAGTCCGGCGTTCTTGAACTCGCCCTTGGCCCAGTCTCCCATCATCTGGAAAGCGGCCTTTCCTTCGATAACCATGGCGGAAGCCAGGTTCCAGTCTCTACCGCTGAAGTTGTCGTCTACAAAACTTCTGAGCTGAGCCATCTTGTTGAAGGCGTCAACCATGGTATCGGATCTCAGAGCGGCATCATCCAGCTCGATCATGGTCTTCTTGTAGAACTCGGGTCCGCCGGCGGCGATAACACAGCTGTCAAACATGGTGGCATCCTGCCAGGCCTGTCCGCCGTGAGCCAGTGCGGTATATCCAGCCGCTTTGATTTTTTCCATGGCGGCGATAAACTCGTCCCAGGTCTTGGGCATCTCGATATTCAGTTCATCCAGAATATCCTTGCTGGCCCAGATCCAGTTGGTGGAGTGTACGTTTACGGGAGCGGCAACCCACTGTCCGTTATGTTTGGAGAAGAACTTGAGGGCTTCAGGTACGACAGCGTCCCAGTTCTCAGCCTTGGCAACATCGTTCAGGTCGGCCAGGAATCCCAGCTCAGCCCAGTCGATGATGTCGAATCCCAGCATCTGAACGGCCACGGGGGGATTCCCTGCTGTGGCTCTGGAGCGAAGAACGGTCATGGCCTGGTCTCCACCGCCTCCGGCAACAGGAGAGTCGGTCCATCCGATTCCCTTGGTTTCCAGATCCTCTTTCAGAACGTTAAGCGCAGCCGCTTCTCCACCGGATGTCCACCAGTGCAGTACCTCAACTTCGTTCACATCGGCAACATCGGCAGATGCCGCTTCCTGCTGACCTCCTGCAAAAACAGCCCCTGCAGCCAGAAACAGAACCAGCATCATACTAACAAGCTTTTTCATTTAAAACTCCTCCTTGATTTCCGCAGGATTCCTGCGGTATTCGGATTGAATAGGTTAATGAAGATTATAACACCGCGATTTTCATATGTAAAGTTTTTTATTTTCATTTGAAGTTTTGTTTTATCATTTAGAAAGTTATTTCATATCGGAAGAGCTTATATAAGCTATTATATAAAAATAAAGAGGTGGAATACGAAGAATAAAGGCTCCTTCCATACCCTATTCGAAAGAAAACGAAAAGAAGTTCTCCCGCAAACACTTATGATTTATCCCCCTCCCGGGAATCTGCAAGTTTTCTGACAGACTGCTCCTTTTCTTTGCGGGAACTGAGATAGGCGGCGTCCAGAACATACTGTGCCGCTGCTCCGTCCAGAAGGGATGGCGAGAATGATCGCCCTTCTGCAACGCAGCGGAGAAAGCGGTACTGATTCTCCGTATGGAAGCGAGACCACCCGAGAGTCGACCGCGGATTGGGAATAAGAGCCCCGGGATAGGACTGCATGGTCTCAAGACGGCACCAGCCCTTCTCTTTTTCATTCTGGTCAAACCAGTAAAGGAAGCCCGGATCCATCAGACCGAAACGAAAGGCCCCCCGGCTGCCGAAGACCGTCAGATTCAGTTCATCCATTGTTCCCGTGGCGAAGCGGGAGACTTCGATGGTCCCGCGGCTCCCCGAGTCCAGTTCGCAGCTCAACCAGGCCGCATCATCCACAGAGACCCTTCCCCGTTCCCCGCCTCCTCCGGGAAGGGGCCGTTCCTTTATAAAGGTTTTCAAGTCGGCTCTGACCGCTGAGAAATCCCCCAGCAAAAACCGCAGAAGATCAATCACATGGACTCCCAGATCCACAAGAGCGCCTCCTCCCGACCGTTCAAAATCCATCCTCCAGCTGAAAGGTCTCTCCGGATTCTGGTATCCCGTATGAAAGTACTCGCCCCGGAAGGAGTAGACCTCACCGAGTCTCCCCTCCTCAATCAGCGTCCTGGCTTTCAGAATGGCCGGAATAAAGCGATAGTTGAAAATCATACCGTGGATCATCGGGCTCTCCTTCAGCGCCTCTTCCAGCTCGGCCGCCTCATCACCGTTCACCGCCAGAGGTTTCTCACAGAGGATGTGTTTCCCTGCCGCCAGGGCCTTGAGGATCTGATCCTTGTGAATCATATTGGGTCCCACCAGGTCCACCACGTCGATCTCGGGATCCTCCAGGATCTCATCAAAGCTGGCGTAGGCTCTCTCCAGCCCCATCTCCCGGACCGTCTCCCCGGCCCCTGCCTGAGAGGAACGGCACAGTCCCTTGACCCGTATCTCCGGGAGCACTCCCGGATAGATCTGAGCTATGTCCCTGTATCCCATCAGATGAATCCGGCCTATGCCTCCGAATCCGGCCATGGCGATTCCTATTTTTTTCATCGGCTCAACTCCTTTCCTCAATCCTCTTCCGACAGCCGGTCCAGCACATCCCTCAGACGGTGAACGGCCCGGGTGATATCCCCATCTCCCGGGATGTAGCGTCTTCCCGGTCCCTTTCCATCGGGCCCCTTCAGCAGGGCGGAGGAATACTCCCCAACGGTCATGCCGGCTCGTACGAAACGGTCCGAGTTATGGGGACCGATTCCTCCGTCCTCCATCAGATCCACCACCGTCTCCCGTCCGGCAGCCCGTATCATGGCTTTCAACTCTCTTATATTCTCCACCATGATGGGATCGATCAGATGGGGCGTCTTTCCCTCCTCATTGATCCAGAATCTGGCCCGGCTCTCATATTCAATGATATCCACAAAGGGGATGTATTGCTCAAAAAAACTCAGGGGAAGCCCCTGCCACCCCCAGACGCCGACCTTGAGACCCAGGGCGTCCTTGATAAAGCTGATGTCCTGCATGGTGTTTTCCATGGCCGTTTCCAGAGGGATGGTGATCAGATCGGCCCCCTCGTCCTTCAACTGCCTGTACAGATCGAAACCGGGACGTATCATCTGCAACTGCACCTCGATTTCCAGCTTCGTATGGGGCCGTATCCCCATAAGGATATCCAGACCTCCACGGGGGGCATGAAAATTCATGTAATTCCCGTCCCGCATCTCCAGGTGTATCCAATCGGCTCCCGCCGATTCCAGCTCTCTGACCGTAGCTGCCAGAAAACCGTAATCAGCCCAGAACAGTCCTGCGGCGATCTTTGTCCGCCCGTCGCCAGATCCGATTTTACTCATGAGGGCCCCCTAAAAAAAATTTCATTCGAAACTTTGAATGCTTTCGTATAAAAGCTTAATCCATCCGATAATGAGTTTTAAATTAATAGGGAAATCCCTGCCTCCCGGATAGTAACATCCGGAGTGATCCCTTCAAACCGGGGAATCCTCCGGGGAGTCCGTCCGGGAAGGACGGAATAAGTTGACAGAAAAGGAAATCATCCTGCATAATATTTCATATGACAACTTTTGATTCTCATATGAAAACTCCAATGGAGGAGTTTTATTGTGATTTCTAATAAAAATCAACTGGAACAGCTTCTTGCAGAGGAAGATGAGCTGTATCTCAGCTCTTTTAACGAAGAGACAGCATGGGCAATGGGCTGCCGGGCACGGGAGATTGCCGTTCTGGAGAATCTTCCTGTGGCAATAAGGATCGCCAGAGGAGATCAGATACTCTTTCAGACCGGTCTGCCCGGCAGCGGTCCGGATAACGAACTCTGGCTCAGCGGCAAGGCAAGGGTAGTATCCCATTTTCAGCACAGCTCCCTTTATGTAGCCCGGAAACTGGAGCAAGGACATACGGATGTGCAGACCAAGTACCATCTGCCTCCTGACCTTTACCGCTGTAAGGGAGGTGCCGTCCCCCTCAGGATTAAGGACTGCGGAGTCGCGGCCATACTGATTGTATCGGGACTGAAGGATACGGAAGACCACAAGCTGGCGGTCAGAATAATCAGGGAATTCCTTGAGTGGAATATTCCTTAGACCTTCCATTCTCTATAGAATGGGGGAATCATAAAATAAAGGGAGCAGGCTCCCGCAGTGGGAACGAACAATGAATGAACGACATAAACAGATCCTGAGCATCATGTCCGACGGACGCAAGGTAACGGTCAATGATCTGGCCGAACAGCTCGGAGTCTCCCAGGCCACGATCCGTCAGGATCTGACACAGCTGGAGAACAACGGCTTCCTGCGTCGCGTCCACGGAGGGGCAGTCCTTGATGAAACCGATGATATCTCCCATCGCATGGGAATCAACTATGAAAAGAAACTCCAAATTGCCAGAAAGGCGGCAGAGTTCGTCAATGAAGGAGAAACCATCTACATAGAATCAGGGTCCATCAACGCTCTGTTCGCCCGGGAAGCGGCCCGTATTCCCAATACCACCATCATCACCTCCAATGCCTTTATTGCAAGACAGATTGGCAAGGAAGCGGCAGGCAATGTCATTCTTCTGGGAGGGATTTATCAGCCTGAAAGCGAGTGCCTTGTGGGAAATCTTGTAAAACTCTGTCTGGGAGCCCTGAACTTTTCCAAAGCCTTTATCGGAATTGACGGTTTTTCCCCGGAAACCGGATTCACAGGCCGTGATATGATGCGTGCCGAAATCAATGCGGAGATTATAAGCCGCAGTCCTCAGACTTTTATACTCACGGATACCAGCAAATTCGGACGCATAGCCCTCTCCCGCTACTGCGGTCCCGAAGATATTGAATACCTGATCACAGACCACCGTCCCGCTCCCGAGTTTTCGGAGGTCATCAAAAAAGCGGGAGTCAAACTGCTTGTTACCGCCGAGGATTGACGGCTCTCCGGATCACATAAACTGATATTAAGAAAATGCCAATTTCCTATTGTCTGATAATGGCAAAATGTTCTATTATCATACAATAGGAGTGACAGATGGCTAAAATTCGTCAGAAAACCGTTGTTGAACAGGTTATGGAGCAGATCAAAGAACTGATTGCCTCCGGCAAGTACAAGCCGGGAGATAAAATTCCTACCGAACATGAACTGGCCGAGCGTTTCGGCATAGGTCGATCCTCCATCCGTGAAGCCATCAAGATCTTCAATTATCTGGGAGTTTTGAAATCCAAGGCGGCCAAGGGGACCTTCCTTTCCGACAGAGCCAATATCTCCGCCGAAGCTCTTTCCTGGTCCATTCTTCTGGGCAAGGATGAACAGGGTGAGCTTATAGAAACCAGAGGCGCCATAGAACTGTGGAGTATCATCCACCTGACCTCCCTCGGTCACAAGGACCAGGAGCGCCTGGACAAGGTTATCGGAGAGCTTCAGGAGATCGTTGACAGCATGAAGCACAGTCTCGATGCCGGTGAACCTGAGAAACTGGTAGAAGCGGACTATAACTTTCACAATATCATCGTAAAGAGTACGGGCAACGGACTTTTCTATTCAATCTACAAGACACTCAAGTCCTTTATGTATGAAGAGATAGAACAGTCTCAAAGCGATTACAGCGACATGAACCAGATTGTTCGGGAGCATCAGAGCATCGTGGATACCATCCGTTCCGGAGAGGTGAACAGCTCAGTCAGTACCTTCAGTTCCCATATTGAAAATATAGAGAACCGTCTCAACATCCGCTCATAGAGTCAGCGCAGAGAGACGGGGTCCCGGCCATGAGAGTCGGAGCCGAGGACGAGACCGGCGGCGCCGCTTTATTTCTGTCGGGTCCTTCGCCAGGAGCCTGAATAAAAAAACGGCCGCCCCTCCCGGAGGACAGGCGGCCTGAGATCTATAAATAAGATGTCATTTTCTCAGTTGATCTCTAGTACGTCATCTTGACGGGCAGTCCCGTCTTCAGGGACTCACCGGCTGCGATAGCGATCTGTACGGGCCTCAGGGCGTCGATGCCGCCGAGGGGGGTATCCGTATCGTTTACGATGGCGTCGACGAACTCTCTCATCTCCTGAGCGAAGGAGTCCATATAGCGCTCCAGGAAGAAGAACAGAGGCTTCTCACTGATAATTCCCTCTTCGTTGCTGATGACGGCGGTGGAAGAGCAGTCGTGGCCTGTTGCCACGGAGCCCTTGCTTCCGAACACCTCGGCCCTCTGGTCATAGCCGTAGACGGCTTTGCGGGAGTTGTCAATGCAGCCGATGGCGCCGTTGGCGAACTTCAGGGTGATCAGGGCGGTATCGATATCCCCGGCCTTTCCGATCTCGGGATCCACCAGTACGGCGCCCTGAACGTAAACCTCTTCCACCTCACTGCCGCTCAGATAGCGGACCATGTCGAAGTCATGGATGGTCATGTCCACGAACATACCGCCGGAGCTCTTTACATACTCGATGGGGGGAGGACCGGGATCGCGGGAAACGACCTTGATCATATGGGGTTCTCCGATCTTGCCCTCTTCCACGGCCCTGCGAATGGCCCGGAAGTTGTGATCGAAACGTCTGTTGAATCCGATCTGGAACTTCACGCCCGACTCTTCCACGACCTTGAGGGTCTCTTTGATGCTGTCCACATCCAGGTCGATGGGTTTTTCACAGAAAACATGCTTTCCGGCCCTGGCCGCCTCCCGGGTAATGGGGGCGTGGGTGTCGGTGGGGGTGCAGATCAGAACCGCATCGATCTCGGAGTCCGCCAGGATCTCTTTGTAATCCTTGGTAACGGCGCCTACGCCCAGGTCCAGTGCCCAGGCGGCGGTTTCGTCGTTCATAAAGGGGTCCGCCATGGTCTTAACCTCGGCGGCGGGGATCCTGGTGCAGATGCTCTCGGCATGTACACGGCCTATTCTTCCGGCACCGATAATTCCGATCTTAATCTTCTTCTTCATCTCTTACCTCTTTTAATATAATGATGCCCCTCCCCTGCCAAGGGGTATCAGTTCATTCAATCAGATACCCGTATTCTTACGGATGTATTCCCTGGCCATCTTGGCGTAGGCGAAAGGATTGGCCTTGGCGGGATCCTGCTCGGCTTCCACAACCATCCAGCCCTTGTAGTCGTTCTCTTCCAGGATCTTGAAGAGGGAAGGGAAATCGACACTTCCGTCTCCGGGAACCGTAAAGACGCCCTCGCGAACGGCGTTCATAAAGGAGGAATCCGCGGCCTTCATGGCGGCGAAAACGTCGCTCCGCATATCCTTCAGATGAACATGGCCCACTCGGCTCACAAACTTCCTGAGGGCGGCAACGGGATCTTCCTCGGAAAAGGCGAAGTGACCGGAGTCGAAAAGCAGATATACGCTTTCGGGATCGGTGGCATCCAGGAAACGTTCGGTCTCCTCAACAGTCTGTACGCCCGTACCCATGTGATGGTGGAAGGCCAGCTTCATACCCTCATCCTTTGCGATTCTGCCCAGCGTGTTCAAACCTTCACACATGACCTTGAACTCGTCGGCGCTGAACATGGCCTTCCCGCTGAACACGGAAACATCCAGATTCCCCTGACAGGAGCGAGTCTGCTCGGAGGGGCCGATCACGTCGGCACCCATGGCCTTCAGAAAGCCGAGCTGGGCCCGGAAGTCCTTCTCAACCTGTTTATAGGGCTGGGAAGCCAGAAAGCTGCTGAACCACTGGTTGCAGATCTTCAGTCCGCGGACATCCAGATACTCTTTCAGTACGGCGGGGTCCTTGGGATACTTGTTTCCCACCTCCGAACCGGTGTAGCCGGCCAGGGCCATCTCGCTCACACACTGCTGGAAGGTATTCTCTCCTCCCAGATCAGGCATATCGTCGTTGGTCCAACCGATAGGAGCCATACCCAGTTTTACGTTGTCTTTATTCATAACGTCCTCTTTTATTTCGTTTTCAGAACGGCAGCGCACACGGTTGCGTAAATAAGATCACCACGACTGTATCCGTGTATGCACCATTCATTCTCTGCAATCATTCGGCAACGCCCCGCAAGTGCCGGGACCATTGCTCTTATTCCGATGAAGATATCAGTACTGTCTGGCTTTCTTCAGCTCTTCCTTCTGAGCCATCGTCTTTTCGACAATCACAGGATTCTTAGCCACTTCGGACTGACCGCATCTCCAGAATCCCTTGTATCCGTCGGTCATGGTCTTGGGCAGGACCTTGATATCGATCACCGTGGAAACGGTCTGCTTTCCGGCGTCTTCCAGGGCGGCGATCAGCTCCTCCTCTGTCCGGACGGAATAGCTCTTGCATCCATATCCCTCTCCGATCTTGGCAAAGTCCGTGGCCACCAGGGGGCCCGTCATCAGGCCCGTCCCGGGATCTCTGTGACGGAACTCTGTTCCGAAGCTGCCCTGCCCTCTTTCCATCTGCAGGTTATTGATGCATCCGAACTCCGCATTGTCGAAAAGAACCACATTGATCTTCTGCCCTTCCTGTATGGAGGTGGCCAGCTCTGAGTGGAGCATCATAAAGGAACCGTCGCCCAGCAGAGCGTAGACCTCCCGCTCGGGCTCGGCTATTTTGGCCCCCAGAGCGGCAGCGATCTCATATCCCATACAGGAGTAGCCGTACTCCATATGATAGGAACGTTCGCTCTTGGCGCGGTAAACCCTCTGGAGATCTCCGGGAAGGGATCCGGCGGCACCGACGCAGATCTTGTTCTCATCCAGGACCTCATCCAGGATTCCCAGAACCCTTGTCTGGGTCAGCTTGGTACCCAGGAACTGGCTGTACTCTTCCAGTTTCTCGGCCAGACCGTCCTTGATTTCAGGAACGAAACCGGGACCGGTGTATTCCAGATGGAAAAGGCGATCCAGCTCCTTATCCCACTCGTCCTTGGCGGCCTTGATCTCACTCGTATAGGAGGACTTGTATCCCTCTTTCTTCAGAGCTTCCCGCAGCGCAGCCAGTGCCGTTCTGGCATCGGCGGTAACACGGACCGCATCCATCTTGTAGGAGTCGAAGCCGGCGATGTTGATATTGACGAAATCAACATCAGGATTCTGATAGAGCCACTTGGAGGCGGTTGTAAAGTCGGTGTACCTGGTTCCCACTCCGATCACCAGATCCGTTTCCTGACCCAGGATATTGGCGGCCAGACAGCCGGTGGTTCCCACACCGCCCACATTCAGGGGGTGGGAATAGAGGGTGGCGCTCTTCCCGGCCTGGGTTTCGGCGTAGGGGATATTGAACTCTTCTGCGAATTTGAGAAGTTCCTGTCCCGCCTCGGAGTAGCGGACACCGCCGCCGCAGATAAGCATGGGTTTCTTCTTTATCTTGATCATGGCGACAGCTTCGGCAACCATAGCTTCGGTGGGGGCCGTTCTTTCCAGTCTGTGAACCCGCTTTTTGAAGAAGTAGTCGGGATAGTCGAAGGCCTCTCCCTGAACATCCTGAGGCAGACAGATGGTTACCGCACCCGTGTTGGCAGGATCGGTCAGGGTGCGCATGGCACTGAGCATGGCGGACATCAGCTGCTCGGGGCGGTTGATCCTGTCCCAGTACTTGCTTACGGCCCGAAAAGCGTCGTTTGTGGTCAGAGACAGGTCATGAAACTGTTCCATCTGCTGAAGAACGGGATCGGGCTGTCTTGTGGCATAGGTATCACCCGGCAGCAGAAGCACGGGGATTCTGTTCGCCGTCGCCGTCGCAGCGGCGGTGACCATATTGGCGGCACCGGGTCCGACTGAGGATGTGGCGGCATAGATTTTCCGTCTGTGATTCTGCTTGGCGAACCCCATGGCAGCGGCGGCCATGCCCTGCTCATTCCGTCCCTGAAGGACCTTCAAATGACCGGGATCCTCCTCCAGAGCCTGTCCCAGACCGACAACATTGCCGTGTCCCATAATGGTAAAGATACCCTCCACAAAGGCCTGCTCTTTACCGTCAAATTCCAGGTACTGCTGGTTCAGAAATTTCACCAGTGCCTGGGCTGTTGTCATTCTTATTGTTCCCATTACTTTGACTCCTTTGCGTGTTTTCTTTCGGGCCAGATCTCAACATCCTGATCGATCAGCCATTTGTGCTCTTCCGTAAAGTATCGGGTGCTGGGCAGCCAGCGGTCGCCTTCGATATGGGGAATCATCCAGACGTAGTACATGGCGTATCCGGCGCCGGCCACCTGGGAATGGGTTTTCCCGCCCTGGATCAGACAGGTGTCTCCGTTCTTTGTATGATAGGTCTCTTCATCCAGAAGGGAGACGCCGAAGCCCTGTTCGGGGAACATTCTGTAGTGATAGATCTCGGGCTGAGGATGGTGATGGGGAGGATAGCTGGACCAGCGTCCGGGATGGTTGATCACTTCGCCCATAACCATATTGGAATCGGGATTGATCTCGCCGTCAAAGACTGTGCGGACCGTTCTCTTGGCGGCGTCGTGCATGATGCCTCCTCCGAAAATATCACTGCGCACATCCTCGGGTTTGTAAAGTTTAGAGGCAAACTCTTTGGAATTGATCTTCTTCTCCACGGCTATTTCACTGTCCTTGAGTGCCGTGATCTTCACCTTAACACCACGGGGAACATGGAGACAGGCAGCGCTCTGCTCGAAACAGGAAATTCGTTCCACATCTTCCGCGTTGCCCTCCCATTCAAAACGAAGATGTCCCCCTATCAGAAGCCAGGCTCGCTCCTTATCTCCGTCCTCATCCTCCCAGCTGTCTCCGGCAGCCAGATTAAGAATACCGAAATCAAGAAGCATCTCGGAATTGATTCCATTTTCCTCGGTAATGACGGTATACCCTGTTTTTTTTATCTGATTCTTAACAATCATCGTACACTCCTTTTATTATAGGCCGGATAATCTATCTTATTATCAGAATGTCTGATATTAGGCAATCCCATGTCAGCCGAATATTAATAAACTATGTTTATTTTCTAGGAAGATTCCCTCTGGATCAGCACCGGTTGTATGCTGATCCTCTTCTTGAGAATATCCTCTCCGTTCTTCTGCTTTTCCATCTGGTTGAACAGCCGGTCACAGGAAAAGTGCGCCAGCTCTTCCCGGGGCTGATGGATGGATGTCAGCGACGGATTGTTATAGCGTCCGAACTCACTATCATCATAACCGACAACGGCTATATCCTCGGGCAGGGAGATCCCCGCATCCTTCATGCTCCGCATCGCCCCGAGAGCCATCAGGTCATTGGAACCGAACAGGGCATCAAAGCCCCTGATTTCATCAATCATCCCGGCGACAAGGGCACGGGCGGATTCGAAGGTGGAATTACAGTAGAACATGGTCACCTGATATCCGGCCTTCTCAATGGTTTCACAAAAGCCCTTCTCTCTCAGACGGAACTCCAGATGCTCCTCATCCATGGCCAGCATGGCGAATCTGGTCCGTCCCTGCTCGAGAAGGTGTTCCGCCACCAGCTTTCCTCCGGCTTCATGATCCGTGTAGATCACATCCTGTCCCTTCAGTGTCTCTCCGGGAGGATAGTGAATGCAGACGAAAGGCACCGATTTACCGTTAAGAAACTCAAGGCTCGCCGCCGTAAGATTCTCCACCAGAATGATCAGGCCGTCCACCTTGTTTCTAGTCACAAGACGGACGATATTATTCTGACCGGAATAGTGATTGGTCTCGTAGGAGACGATCAGATCCACGTCAGCCTTTTCCAGACTGCTTCTCAGCTGATTCATCAGCATACCGTGGTATACGTTGACGTTGATCTCCGTATACTGCTCGGGAAGTATAATCCCCACCGTACCCACACGGCTGGTGATCATACTCCGGGCCCCCGCATTAAACTCGAAGCCCAGGTCACTGGCAATCTTGTTCACCCGCTGCTTGGTCTTATCAGCCACCAGTTCACTGTCGTTAAGACAACGGGAAACGGTGGAAAAGCTGACCCCTGCGATTTCGGCGATATCCTTGATAGTGACCTGGTGGTGCATACTAAAACCTCAACTGCTCTCCGGATTCGAAGGACTCCTTGCACTTGTAGGCAATCTCAGAAACCCTGGTGCCGTCGTAAACGGTGACCTCGGGCTTTCGTCCTCCGGCTATACAGTTTACAAATTCCTGCAGCTCATTAACATAGGAAGACTCGAATCTTTCCAGAAAATTCTCGCTGCACTCCCGGCGCACCCCGCCGTTGTCCAGAACCTCCACCAGATTCTTCTGGGGAACCGATGCGATCCTCAGAATACCTTTGGTCCCGATGATCTCGGTTTCCACATTGTATCCGTGGGGAGCGGTTCTTCCGGCGAAGAGGAAGACCATGGCATCGTTTTTGAATTTCATAAGACAGGAGACGTTGTCCCCGTCCTTGTACTGACCGAACTCGGGGTGGGCATAGCAGCCGCCCATGGCTGTTACCGATTCGGGCTCGGAATCCAGGAACCAGCGGGCCAGATCGATGTCATGGACCGCCATATCCAGGAACTGTCCGCCGCTGTGCCCGGCGAAGGCGATGGCTCCTTCGATAAATTTCTCGGGATCCTGACTGTAGGAACGAAACAGAACGGGCTTACCGATCTCTCCGGCAGACACCTTCTCGTGGGCATACATATAGGAGGGGTCGAAACGGCGCATAAAGCCCAGCATAAAGACCTTGTCCGGGTGAGCCTCAACGGCTTTCTCGGCCTCCCTGCACTCCTGGACGGTGACGCCCAGGGGCTTCTCGGAGAAGACATGCTTGCCCGCTGCCAGTGCGGCGGAGATCTGCGCTGTATGGAGCCCCGAGGGGGAAACCAGACAGACGGCATCGACATCATCACAGGCGATCATATCGTCAAAGCTGTTGAAGCGGTGCTTCACACCCAGCCTGTCGGCGGTCTCCTTCAGAAGGGGCTCGTTCAGGTCGCACAGAGCCGTCAGTTCGGCGTTCATAACCCGGGTAGCGATATTTTCCGCATGCTGCAGCCCGAGACGGCCCAAACCGACCGATCCGATTCTAATCTTATTCATGTTTTTCTCGATTCCTTCATTTATCTGATTGACGTTATCCGGCCGGATCTCCGTTCCTGAACGATCCGGCCCTGTTTAATATTTGAGAAGGAGCCTCAGTCCTTCTTGGCGTTCTTTCTCATGTCGAAGATAACGGCCACAACGATGATGACACCTTCAGCAACCTGCTGCCAGTAGGCATCCACACCCAGCAGGGTCATACCGTTTCTCATGACAGAGAGAACCATGGCTCCCACGAAGGCGCCCCAGATGGTACCGATACCGCCGGAGTGGCTGGTACCGCCGATGGTGGTGGAGGCGATGGCGGTCAGCTCATAACCGGTAGCGGCACCGGGGTGTACGGAACCGACACGGCCGGCGAACACGACGGCGGCCAGACCGGCCAGAAGACCGCAGTAGGCATAGATGCTGATCAGGGTCCGACTTACGTTAACCCCGGAGACCTCGGCAGCCTTGATATTCCCCCCCACGGCATAGACAGACTTACCGAAGCGGGTCTGGTTGAGCAGGATCGTACTGATGGCGATCATGACAAAGTAGATCAGGACGGGAACAGGGAGCCAACCACCGATTTTTCCACCGAAGGCGGTCATGGAGTCGGTCAGAGTACTGACGGGCTTACCGCTGGTATAGATCAGGGCGAAACCACGGGCCACGGTCATCATACCCAGAGTGGAGATAAAGGCGGGTATATGGGTTTTGGCGATCAGAGCGCCGCTGACTCCTCCCAGAAGAGCCCCCACAGCCAGGGCGGCCAGGATGGGAACGATAACAGGCATCACTGGCAGGTTGGGGAAGTACTTACCGGTGGCTTCGGCGGACTGGGCCAAAGACGCGGCGATAACGCCGGAGAAGGCCAGGACCGAACCGACGGAGAGGTCTATTCCCTTGGAGATAATGACGAAGGTCATACCCAGGGCCATGATTCCGAAGATGGAGGCCTGGGTCAGAACGTTGAAGATGTTGGAGCTGCTCAGGAAGGCGGGCTCCACAATGCTGATCCCGATAATCATCAGGACCAGGACAAATACGATAACATATTTCTGGAAGAACTCTTTGCTTCCAATTCCTTTCAGTGCTAATTCAGCCATGATTGGTTCTCCTATTATTACTCAGCGGTACCTGTGGCGTAGGCCATCAGTTCTTCCTGGGTCAGGTCTTCCCGGTTATCAACGATACCGGTGACCCGTCCCTCATGCATGACGAGGATTCTGTCACTCATCCCCATGACCTCGCCCAGTTCGGAGGAAATCATGATGATGGACTTGCCCTCACCCGCCAGTTTTGTGATCAGTCTGTGGATCTCCGACTTGGCTCCCACGTCGATACCTCTTGTAGGCTCATCCAGGATCAGGATATCGGGATCTGTCAGAAGCCAGCGGGCGACCAGAACTTTCTGCTGGTTCCCCCCGGAGAGGTTCTCCACCCTCTGATTGAGACTGGGAGTCTTTACCTGGATCTTGCTGACATAGTCGTCACAGTCCTTTTTGATGCCCCTGTTGTTCAGAAGCCCGAACTTGTTCAGATATTTACCCATATTGGTTATGGCCATATTCAGACCCACCGACAGCATGGGGAAGATACCCGTATGCCTCCGGTCCTCTGTCAGAAGGGCCATCTTGTTGGCAATGGCATCCCGGGGCGTTTCGATTTCAACCTCTTCTCCGTCAATATAGACCTGACCGCTTACGCTGGGGCGGATGCCGAAGATAGTCTCTATAACCTCGGTCCGTCCGGAACCGATCAGACCGGCCATACCCAGAATCTCTCCTTTACGGACGGTAAAGGAGACATCCTTGAACAGGTGGCTGTGGGTCAGACCCTTCACTTCCAGCTTCACGTCTCCAATAGGACAGGCGACCTTGGGATACAGTTCGTCTACATCCCGTCCCACCATCATATTGATAAGCTTGTCTGTACTGAGCTTATCAGTGTCCTCACTGCCGATATAGGTACCGTCCCGGAAAACGGAGATCCGGTCGGTGATCTCATAAACCTCTTCCAGCTTATGAGAGATGTATATGATGCTCTTACCCTGCGCCTTCAGTTTGCGCATAATATCAAAGAGCTGTTTGATTTCTTTGTCCGTCAGAGCCGATGTGGGCTCGTCCATAATGATCAGCTTCGAATCGTAGGAAACCGCCTTGGCGATCTCAACCATCTGCATCTTGGCGACGGTAAGCTTAACCATCTCGGTTCTGGGATCCTCGTCAAGGTCGACCTCTTTGAGGATATCCTTGCTCATCTCGTACATCTTCTGATGGTCTACCAGACCCAGCTTGTTCCGGGGCTCCCTTCCGAGCCACAGATTTTCCATAATGGGGCGGTGAAGGACGGGGCTCAATTCCTGATGGATCATGGAAATCCCCATCTCTATCGCCTGTATGGTGTTATAGTTTTCTCTCTTCTCCCCATCAAAATGGATGGTACCCGTCGTCGGGCCGAAGACTCCCGCAAGGCAGTTCATCAAAGTGGACTTTCCGGCGCCGTTTTCACCCATAAGAGCATGAATCTCTCCAGGTTTAACGTTCAGCTGGACACCCTTGAGAGCCTTAACACCCGGGAAGTTTTTTACAATATCCTGCATCTGCAGGAGATACTTTTCCTCTGCCATAAATCTCTCCATTCAAAAAAAAGGGAGCCGCCCCAAGGCAGCTCCCACTCAACATGCCTTACTGGAAATCTTTCAGATTTTCAGGGGTGATCAGCACAAAGGGAACCCAGGTGATGCTCTCAACGGACTCGCCCATGAGAACCTTGTGGATAAGAACGGCAGATCCCTTACCCTGACCTACAGAATCCTGCAGTACGGTAGCGGCCAGGTCTCCGTTTCCTACGGCGACCTTGGCATCGGGAATGGCGTCAACACCCATTACAAAAATATCCTCACGACCGGCGGCCTTCAGGGCTTCAACGGCTCCCAGAGCCATCTCGTCGTTGTTGGCCAGGATTCCGTTCAGATCGCTGCCGTAAGCGGTCAGCCAGTTCTCGGTCAGGGTCATACCCTGGTCTCTCTGCCAGTTTCCGGTTTCCTTGGCCAGAACTTTGACTCCGGAAAACTTGTCGGCGATCACGGATTCGTTACCTTCGGTTCTCTTCAGGGCGCCTTCGTTATCCAGCTTACCCATGAGGATACCGACACCGCCCTTTCCGCCGAGGAGTTCACCCATGTACTCCATCTGCTGCTGACCGGCAATGATCTCCTGAGATCCCACGTAGTACACGTTCTCGGGAAGGTCTTTTCCGGCATAGGGATTTCTGTTTACAAAACAGAGGGGGATACCCGCTTCTTTGGCGGCTTTCACAATAGGAGCCATGGCGGAGGTATCGACGGGAACAACGATCAGAGCATCAACTTTCTGTGCAATCAGAGTGTTGACCAGGTCCTGCTGACGGATAACGTCTTCCAGGGCGTCCTGCAGAACGATCTCTACATCCTCAACGTCCTTGTAGTAGGCCTCACAGGCGTCCATAACATAGGTCTGAAAAGTGTCATTGAAGTTGTTACATACATAACCGACCTTCATCTTACCGTCTTCCTGCTGACCTTCGGCAAAAGCGGCTCCGCCCATAACAAGCAGACACATAACTGCAACTAACAGTTTCTTCATAAAAAAATCTCCTTCTTCTTCCGCTATTAAAAATCCGCACCCACAGGGATTTTTGCAAACGTTTGTAATGAGCTTATTATCAATCCTCTTTTTAAATTCTGTCAAGTTTTTTTATCTATAAAAACAATGAAAACATTTTATTTATCTGCATTACAATATTTTAAAATATTTACAACCCTAATTATCAGACAATCTGAAGGTAAAATATCCGGCTTTGCAAACGATAAAAGATAATCGATAAAAAAAGCCTTTATTGCAAACGTTTGTATATTCTGCCAAAAATTTCTACCCGCAGAAACAGACGATCCGATCCAGCGGACTGTTTCCGGGGTCACTTGATCCCCCTGTTACTATTTCCACCGAGAGAAAAGGAAAAGCGGGAAAGAGGAGAAAAAAAGATGATATTCCCTCTGTTTCTGTCGTCACCCCCGGCAACGGGCGGAATAACAGTTCATTTTCCCGGCATTATTGAAGATTATGTGATAAAAGAGAGCAGACTTCTTCATAAAGAGGCAGTGTATACAAAATATTCATTCGGATTTCATAAAAAATGAAAGGACTTTTTCCGAAAATAAACAGAATTCTCCGGTATAAAATTCACGGACCGATTTCTTATATTTGAAACTGTAAAATAAACTGTGTTACTCTCCCGGTAATGGTGAAAAACAGTGACTATTTTGCGTTTATAAAAAAAAAGCTTGAGTCAAACTTCGATATTGAGGCGAACATCAGAGTTCTGGGGAGAGATTACGACTTAATTGCACGGATGAACGTTAAAAATGAGAAGTTCATCCTCATCCCTGAGGTAAAACTCTATGGCTTTTCCAATAATGAGTATTTCTATATCCGCAGCTGGGAGAATCCTGATACGGATGAATTGAAAGCGGAACTGGACGATCTGAAAGGATCGCTTCCTTCCTTGATAGAAAGACAGAAAGATCATATGTCATCCGCGCTCCATCTGATCCTGGTTACCGACCGGCCTGTTTCCGGAGATGCGGAAAAACTGGTCCGGAAATATTTTTATCAAAAGGGCTTCGCCTTCGGCTTCAAAGGCTGGGCCGACCTGACACCGGTTATCGTTTCCCTCTCGGAAGAGAGGGTGATAGCACATAAAAAAATCAGTAAAACAGCGGCATATTTCAAACCCGAAGGGGCCGCTGCAGAACAGGAGGTTCTATGAGCTCTTTAATTCTTATCCTCATAGCCATAGCCGCCTTCGTCGTAGCTTATATTTTCTACGGCGGATGGCTGTGCAAAAAGTGGGGAATCGATCCCAAACGGGCCACCCCGGCTCACAGCAAAGAAGACGGCGTCGACTACGTTCCCGCTTCCAAGGGTGTTGTCCTGGGACATCACTTTGCATCTATCGCCGGTGCCGGTCCCATCACAGGTCCCATCGCCGCAGCCATGTTCGGCTGGGTGCCCGTTCTTCTGTGGATTATCGTGGGAAGTATCTTCTTCGGCGGTGTTCATGACTTCGGCGCCCTGGTCGCCTCCATCCGTCACGATGGAAACTCCATCGGTGAAGTTATCGACAAAAACGTAGGACGCAGAGGCAAGAAGCTCTTCGCCATCTTTGCCTGGCTCACCCTGATCCTTGTAGAGGCGGCCTTCCTGAATATCGTAGCCGCCACTTTCGCCGCACAGCCCCAGGCGGCGACAGCCTCTCTGCTGTTTATCGTCATCGCCGTTCTCTTCGGTTTCTTCGTCTACAGAAGAAAGATGAATCTGGTTATCAGCACCGTTGTGGGCGTTACCCTCCTGGCCGTCTGCATCTGGCTGGGAATGATGTTTCCACTGGCCCTCTCCGCCAGGACCTGGATGTGGATACTCCTGGCTTATATCTACGTGGCTTCCGTAACTCCCGTATGGATCCTGCTGCAGCCCCGTGACTACCTCAACTCCTTCCTTCTCTACGCCATGATCGGCGGTGCCGTACTGGGGCTGATTCTGGCCGGTCCCAGGATGACCGAGGTACCCGCGTTCACAGCCTTTACGGTAAAGGGTTCCTATATGTTCCCCATCCTCTTCGTTACCGTGGCCTGCGGTGCCATCTCCGGTTTCCACTCCCTGGTAGGTTCGGGAACCTCTTCCAAGATGGTTGACAGGGAAGACGATGCCAAGGTGATCGGTTACGGCGGTATGCTGATCGAAGGTGTTCTGGCCGTTATCGCCCTGACCGCCATCGGTGCCGTCGGCATGCAGAAGGGCGGCGCCATCGCCACCTTCTCCACCGGAGTCGGAACCTTTATGCAGTCCTTCGGCCTGCCCATGAGCGTGGGTGTTCCTTTTGTGGCCCTGGCCATTTCCGCCTTTGCCCTGACCAGCCTGGACACGGCCACCCGTCTGGCCCGCTTTATCTTCCAGGAGTACTTCAACGATTCCACTGAAAGCGAAAAGGGAAGCGTCACCGCTCTGATGTCCAATAAGTTTGTGGCGACCGCCATCTCCGTTGCCATCGGAGGCATGGTGGGATTCACAGACTGGAGAACCATATGGCCCATCTTCGGTTCGGCCAACCAGCTGCTCTCCGCCCTGGCCCTCCTCTCCATCGCCGCCTGGCTGGCAAAGAGCGGAAAAGACAACCGGATGGTGAAGTATCCCATGATCTTCATGTTCCTGGTCACC
Organism: Oceanispirochaeta sp.; assembly: GCA_963556075.3. GTDB lineage: Bacteria > Spirochaetota > Spirochaetia > DSM-2461 > DSM-2461 > Oceanispirochaeta. The sequence goes on from CAUVYB020000002.1 coordinate 4,948,927, forward strand.
CTGAGCGCCCTGGTCATTCTGGCCAAGAACAACATCATGGCCGGCAACTACCTGCTGGTATTCTTCGCCGTGGTACTGTTCGTACTGGCTCTGGTTCTGATCAAGGAATCCTATCAGATCCTCTTCGGAAAGAAAGAGAAGATGACAGAGGCCACAGCCTGAGTCCCTCTCTGATCTGAAAAATAAATCCCCCTCTTCGCTCCGGCGGGGAGGGGGATTTTATTTATAAATAAAATGACCTGCAGACGGAGAAGCGCTGCAGGTCATATACTTGAGAAAGAGACAGGGAGCAGTTTACTGCTCGCCCTCCTCGGGGACGATGCAGATGAAGGACATCTGAGCCTCTCCGGTATTCCGGAACTGGTGCTTCTCTCCGCCTTTAATATAGGCCGTATCTCCGGGAGCCACGGCCTTCGCCTCACCATCGATAAAGACGGTTCCCTCGCCGGCTATAACATAGTTGATATGAGGCCAGTCGTGGGTATGGAAGGGGGTATTCCCTCCCTTCTCCAGGGTAAAAATCCGCATAACCCAGCCTTCCCAGCCCTGTTCGGGACCGATGGGTACCTGCTTGAGGATGGCCGGTGCATCGGCATCCATTTTAATCTCTACGGCTTTAAGCTCTTCTTTCTTTACTAAGGGCATAATCTTACTCCTTCATGAAATGACTTTCGAATAAAGAGTGACCCTCGGTTCGGCATTCATAAAGTCTGCCAGAGAGGGAACAATGGATGTGAAATGATCGCTTATATTATGGGCATCAATAGCCGCCTGATCCTCCCACTCTTCCATCATAGTATAATTGTTTTCAGAATCCATTGCCTTATGAAGCTCGTACCGGATACAGCCGGCTTCTGCATTAGAGCCTTCCACCAGAGGCTTTACGGCATCCAGAAAACTTTCCACTTTATCAGTCTTTACATCAAACTCTGCAATTATGGTAATCACGATTCTCTCCCATAGTATAGGTATTTTTTAATATAAGACAAGTTATGAAAGGGCCCTGTCAAGCATTGTTATCGATATCTTAGTGATTCTGCTGTGCCCACCTTGAGGCCAGCAGGGCCGCCTGAACCCTGTCCCGAAGGCCCAGGGCCGTAAAGATGCCCGAGACATAGTTTTTTACGGTTCCCTCTGAGAGAAAGAGAACGTCCGCAATCTCCCCGTTGGTCAAGCCCTGTCCGATCCCCAGAAAAACCTCTTTCTCACGTTCCGACAGGGAGGCAATCATGGACTGCTGCAGCTCTGTAATCTCAGAGGAGTCTTTACCGGCGGAGCCTCCCCCGCGCCTGTCAATCAGAGTCCCCATGGCAGCCGGAGTCATCTGATAAACCCCTCGGTGTGCCTGTTTCACCGCCAGTGCCAGATCCTCCACAGGGATATCCTTCATAAGATAACCCACGGCACCGGCCCTCAGGGACTTGATGATATACTCTTCATCATCAAAGGTGGTCAGCATGATGACCTTACCCGTAAAGCCCTCTTCCTTCAGGATCTCCACGGAGACGATGCCGTCCTGCACGGGCATCCGGATATCCATCAGAACGATATCCGGATTGAGTTCCCTGATCTTCCGAACGCCCTGCCGGCCGTCTTCGGCGGAGGCAACCACAGAGAGTCCCTCCTGAATATCCAGAAGAGAGGCAATCCCCTCCCGGACCAGACGCTGATCATCCACTACAACAACACGAATATCATCCATTGCTTCCTCCGATAATACTCACAGGATCCCGCGGGAGCCGTGCCTCGATCATACAGCCTTTTCCCGGTTCTGAACTGATTTCAAGTTGTCCGCGAACGAGCTCCACCCGGTTTTTGAGGCCCTCCAGACCGTAATGTCCCTCTTTCACAAGAGCGCCCGGATCGAACCCCCTTCCATCGTCCCTAAGACGGAGGCATAGTTCCTCATCCCTGAATTCAATATCAAGAAGAACGCTCCGGGCGTCGGCATGACGGAGTATATTGGTAATCCCCTCCTGAACGATGCGGTAAAGGGCCATCAATACGGCATAGTTAAATCCTTCCTGCTCTCCATCAATCTCCGGTTCTACGGAACAGCCGGCACTTTTAAGACTCTGAACCAGGGGGGTTATCTCTTCCCTGATGGAAACTCTCTGTTTTCCGTCATTCAGCATGGTCAGGGAGTTCCGTATATCCCCCATGGCTTCCCGGGCCGTATCCCGGGCTTCCACAAGAGCTTCACGGCTCTCATCGGGATTGATCTTCTGAAAGGCCTCGGCCTTGGAGATCTGAATCTGAATGGCCGTCAGGGCATGGCCCACCGAATCGTGGATATCCCGGGCCAGACGGGTCCGCTCTTCCAGTGCGGAAGTCTCCCCCACCATACGGGCGTACTCCACCAGCTGCATCCGGGAGTCCTTCAGATCCCTTACAAGCGTTCTGTTCTCATCACTGGCATCCCGGTCTTTCTTCCAAAAGAAGGCAAAGAGATAGTACATGATCATCACAAGGGTCTTGTGGACGCTGTAGAAAAAACCGACCTGTGTTTTACGGGGCACCTCCAGCAGGAGTTCATCCGTAATGATTCCGGCGGTCAGAAGAAGACAGAAGCTCAGACTGACGGGAAAGGGAAAGGCAAAGTAGGAGTAGAAAACCAGTAGGGTCAGATAGAAGTGAAGGCCGGGATCTCCCATATGAAGTTTCCCAAGGAATAGAACCGCTGCAACCGCAATAAGCCGGGAACAGAAAAGAAGCTGAGGGATGCGGAGGCTGTTAAAGCGATAATCCCACTTTCTGTACTCCAGCACTTCCAGGAGAAGAAAAACGAGCATGCAGACTGAAAAAAGTATTGCTATTTTGATATCTCCGTCCCGGGGCTCTCTGAACCTGGACCAGAGAAAGCGGAACTGTCCCGGTATCTGGAAAAACATAAAGAGTACGACAACCATCAGGCGCAGGCTGCTTTTAATATCTCGTCCCCCTGACATAGGAGCTCCTTTCATTACTTATATCCCCCAATCATAAGATAAATAGCCCATCATAACAGTGCCGCCGATCATAATAATCAGACCTCCTGTCATGACCGGAGTCATATAAAAAACTGATTCCCGGCACTCCCTTTATCCCTAGCCCGCCTTGATAATGAAGTCCACACTACAGGAGTAAACCCGAAATGAAAAGCTTGAGAGTTTCCGTTTACCCGGGGCTGCTGCTTCCAATGATCCCCGCCCCTCCTCCCGGTCAACGCAAAGATAAAGATCTTCAACCTGAACCGGAGTATAATGACTGAAAAGGAGCTCGGCTCTGAACGTCGAGCTGGCCGGCCAGTACAACAATCTGGCGGGCTGATAGAAATGAAATATGCTCTGAATCGGGATAACGGGATGAGCTCTATACACTGAAGACTCTTAAAGGAGAGTAATAAAATGGCTAAAACGGATAAAGGGGACAGAATCATACAGATCGTGCTGCTCCTTCTGATTGCGGGAGGAATCGCCGCCTCTCTGCTGATAAGAACCGAAAGCGCCGGGGGCGCCGTGTCAGCCTCAGGCGGCAGGCCTCCTGCGGGGGCACAGCGTCCCGCCGGAGCACCGTCAGCCTCCGGAAAGGCGGCCTCGGGAGCCTCCGATGCCATAGCCGTTGAAGCTCTTACACTGGAGAGAAGAACCATCAGCCAGTCCATCAAAGTGAACGGCGATGTCACGGCGGAGACTGCCGTGGCCATCTACCCCGATACGGGGGGACGTCTGGTCCGACGGAGTATCAGCCTGGGAGACAGCGTCCGCAAAGGCCAGGTCATCGCCGCCATAGATCCCTCGGTTCCCGGACAGAACTACAGCAACAGTCCGGTGACATCCACCATATCCGGCACGGTCATCGAGCTGCCCTATCAGGTAGGGGCGACCGTCACGGCCCAGACCGCCGTGGCCACCGTCGGCGACCTGGATGACCTTGTCATTGTGACCTACATCCCGGAACGCTATATATCCAGCCTGAAAAACGGCCTGATGGCGAATGTCGGTTTCGATGCCTATCCCGGGGAAAGCTTCGAAGCGGAGGTTTATGAAATCAGTCCCGTCATGGATGCGGATACCAGAACCCTGTCGGTGAAGCTGAGACTGACCGACAGGGACGAAAGGATACGGCCGGGGATGTTCGCCACCATGAAACTTATCACCAGTCAGAGTGAAAACACCCTGGCCGTTCCCTCTATCGCCGTCTTCAACTACTACGGAGACCAGGCAGTCTATATCATATCCCCCGGAGGCAAGGCGGAACGCCGCATCGTAGAGACCGGTCTTCGATCAGACACACGGATTGAGATTACCCGGGGACTTGAAGAGGGGGAGAGGGTGATCACACAGGGGCTCAGCAAGATCACAGACGGCAGTGCCGTCAGGGCCGTGAGCCTGGAGGAAGCCTCGTGAATCTGGCAGAGATTTCCGTACGCCGTCCCGTAACGGTTCTGGTCCTCACCGCCCTCTTCGTCGGTCTGGCCGCCTTTATGATTCCCGATCTGGCGGTGGATCTTTATCCGGATGTAAGCCCTCCTTTTATCTCCGTATCCACCACATACAGCGGCGCCGGGCCTCTGGAGGTGGAAGAGAGCATCACCGATGTTCTGGAAAAGCAGATCTCTGATATTTCGGGTATTCAATCCATGACCTCCACCTCAAGCGAAGGGAGGAGCCGTATTTTTCTGGAATTCGACTATGAAACGGACCTGGACGAGGCCACCTCCGATGTGAGCGACGCCCTGGAGCGGGTGACGAGCCGGCTTCCCGACGGTGCGGATTCACCCTATATCTTCAAGTTCAATATCACCAGCAGGCCCATTATGGATCTGGTGATCCAGGGGAACGTCAGCTCCGACAAGCTGAAGACCATTGCCGAAGACACGGTCCAGCCCCTTCTGGAACGGCTTGAGGGAGTCAGCTCCGCCGAGGTCAGGGGGGGAGAAACCAGAGTGATCCGGGTAGACGTGATCCAGAGCCGACTGGAAGCCTACGATATCTCTCTTTCGGATATCTCGACAGCCCTGGACGATAAAAACGTTCAGGCCGGTACGGGAAGCATCACCCGGGACGGCATGGATTACACCCTGAGGGTGGATGAGCAGTTCGGCAGCCTGGAGGAGATACGACGCTCCGTGGTTGCGACCTTGAGCAGTGCCGGCGAAGGATCAGTAAACCGCTCCCGGGTGGTCCGCCTGGAAGATATTGCGGATGTCTATGAGGGGGATGCGGAGGAGGACTCCCTGGTTTACATCAACGGCATACCCTCCATCACCCTATCCATACAGAATGAATCGGAGAGCAATACGGTACAGGTTTCAGACGGCATTATAGAAGCCCTGCCCCGGATCAACGAGGCCCTGCCCGAGGGAGTCAGCCTGATCATCCTTCATGACGACACCACCATGATCCGCAGTACCCTGGATCAGGTCTACAAGTCCGCCGTCCAGGGAGCCCTTTTAGCCATGCTGATCCTCTTTCTCTTTCTGAGGAATGTAAAAAGTACCCTGATCATCGGACTCTCCATTCCCATCTCCCTGATGGTCACCATGATGGCCATGTACTTCTTCGATCTGACCCTGAATATGATCAGCCTCACGGGGCTTATCCTGGGTCTGGGAATGATCGTGGACAACTCCATCGTTATCCTGGAGAACATCTACCGCTACCGGGAGAGGGGCGCCAAGCTGGGGCCGGCGGCCATTCTGGGTTCCAAGGAGATGATCACCGCCATCGTAGCCTCCACTCTGACCACGCTCTGTGTTTTTGTTCCCCTGATCATATGGAAAAACGATCTGGAGATGATGGGGCAGATCTTTCAGGATATGATCTTTACCGTAGTGATCTCCCTGGTGATCTCCCTGATCACCGCCATCACCGTGGTTCCCGCCCTGAGCAGCCACTATCTGAAACTGGATTCCCGAAAGCAGAAACCCCTGAAAAACAGACTCCTGATAAAACTGGACGGTCTCCTGGAGGGCGGTCTGATGATCCTGGAACGGGGATATCGCAGGGCCCTGAGCTTCACTCTGAGAAACCGGGCCCTGGTGCTCTCCCTGATCCTTATCCTATTGATCCTCACTCTGCAGCTCTTCGGGACCCTGGGGATCAACCTCCAGCCCCGTCCCAGGACGGACGACAAGGTAAGGATCAGCTTGACCATGCCCGTGGGAACCGCCATGAGACGGACCGAGCTGGTCCTGAAAGAGATGGTGAAGATTGTGGAGTCCGAAATCAGGGGGTATGAGAACATCGTTCTCAGCGTAGGCTCCAGCCGGGGCAGCGGCGGCAGCTATACGGGTTCCCTGGAGATAACTCTTCCCGACACGGACAGTCAGATCGATAATCCTGCAGCAATACAGAGCAAGCTGCGCCCCTACCTGAATCAGTTCCCCGAAGCCTCCTTCGCCTTCTCCGCCGGAAGACGCATGAGCTCCAGTTCCCCCGTGGATATAGAGATCAGCTCCAACGACCTGGACCTGGCCAGCGCCAGCGCCCTGGAGATCCGGGATCTCCTTAAGAAAAATCTTTCACAACTGGAAGATCCCGAATCCTCCATGGAGGACGGGGGCCCGGAGTACCGCATCGCCCTGAACAGCGACAGAGCGGCGGCCCTGGGCATCAGCACCAGCAGGGTCATCTCCACCATCAGCAATCTGGTTGACGGTGAGACTCCCACCAGCTACTGGAAGAACGGAGAGGAGCTTGATATCGTCGTGCAGCTCCGGAAGGAAGACCGCAGCTCCCTGGCAGACCTTGAGTCCCAGTACATCACGACCGCTTCGGGGGCCAAAGTGCCCCTGTCCAATCTGGCCTCCCTGGAAGAGACGGTGGGTCCCGTATCCATCAGAAGAGAAAACGAAACGCGCATCGTCCACGTCACCGCCGATCTGGCAGAAGGCGTGGCGGTGACGGATATCCAGCCGGTGATTCAAAATCTGATTGAAACAGAATATGTGGCTCCCGAAGGGGTATCCATTTCCTACGGCGGAGAGGCCGAGGAGATCGATAAGTTCAGCGGCCCCATGATAGTGATCATCGCCGTGGCGGTCATTATGGTATTCGCCATCATGGCCAGTCTCTTCGAATCCCTGGTGGATCCCTTTATCATCTTTTTCTCTATCCCCCTGCTCCTGATCGGCGTGGTGACGGTCTACAAGATCACGGGGGAGGCCTTCAGCATCTTCTCGGCGGTGGGGATCGTGGTCCTGGCGGGAATCGTCGTGAACAACGGTATCGTCCTGGTGGACTACACCAACCTCCTGAGAAGCCGGGGTGAAGCCCTGACCGAAGCGGTCCTCAACGCGGGGCAGAACCGGCTTCGTCCCATTCTGATGACCAGCCTGACCACCATCCTGGGGATGGTCCCCATGGGCTTCTTCCCCGGAGAGGGAACCGATTTCATCAGGCCCATCGGACAGACCGTCGTGGGAGGCCTGGCGGTAAGCACCCTGATCACCCTGTTTATCACCCCCGCCATGTACAGCCTGCTCAACCACAGAGACGAACTGAAGCGCAGCCGTCATAAAATGAAGAAACTCGGTGAACTGAACACCATGGAGCAGGAGGTTCTGGCATGAAGCGGATTGAAATTATGGTGAACCAGTCCATCGCTGAAGATCTTCAGGAGCATCTGGCCGATGCAGGGCTGCTTGAGGCCTGCACCCGCTGGAGCCCCGTCTACGGACAGGGAGACTCCGGCCCCCGGGAAGGATCGGCCGTATGGCCGGAGACCAATACGGTACTGCTCCTCTTTCTGCCTGCCGAAGATCTGGAGGCCCTGCGCTTTGTGATAAAAAGTTTAAAAAATATGTATCCCGATGAAGGTCTTAAGTGTTTCATCAGCGAAGGGCCGACAGAAACACTATAAATCGTATCTACTTCTCCTGAAAATATTTATACAATGACAGAAGCTCCGTCCGTTGGGCGGAGCTTTTTGTTTTCAATGAGGAAGATTCCGGTCAATTTCCGCTTTTAACGAGTCATAGGGATAGGCGCCCTGAAGTCTCATAAGCTGTTTCCCTTTATGAAAAAGCATAATCGTCGGGATAGACTGTATCCCGTAGCGGGCGGCGACGGCCTGCTTTTTCTCCGTATTTATCTTGACCGTAGTCAGCCGTCCCTTGTATTCGGACGCAATCCTTGCAATCACGGGGCTCACCATCTTGCAGGGACCGCACCAGTCGGCATAGAAATCGACCAGTACAGGATTTTCGTTTTTTTGAATCAGCTCTTCGAAGCTGGCGGGCAGAGCAGCCATATTGTCCTCACTTTTTTATGAAGTTTATACTCAATTCGAATATAATAATCCTGAAAGAGAGGATCAAGAAAACTTTCCCCCACCACCCGGGGGGTGATATATACTTTAGGATGACAAGCCGTTGAAACCGAAAAGGAGATTGCATGAGTCCAACCGGAAAAGAACTACATAAAACCCTGGGAACCAAAGAAGTTTTCTCCATTGCCGCGGGAGCCATGATAAGTTCGGGACTTTTCGTACTGCCCGCCGTGACCTACCTCAAGGCCGGACCGGCTATTCTGGCGGGCTATATTCTGGCCTCCCTCTTCGTTATTCCCTCCATGCTGGCCAAAGCGGAGCTGGCCACGGCCATGCCCCGTTCCGGAGGAGACTACTTTTTCATAGACCGGAGCTTCGGAACCATGCTGGGGAGCTTCACCGGATTCGCCGCCTGGTTCTCCCTTTCCCTGAAAAGCGCCTTCGCCCTGGTAGGGATCGGAATTTTCATGGAGCCCCTATTCCCGGCGGTCTCACCCCATATGGTGAAGCTTATTGCTGTGGCCTTCACCCTGATTTTTACGGTTCTGAACCTGCTCAGCGTCAAGGAGAGCGGAAGGGCCCAGGTCATCATGGTAGGCATACTTCTTTTTATACTGGTCGCCTTTACGATCCTCGGTTTTCCCCATGTGGATCTCCATCATCTGCAGCCCTTCTCTCCCAAAGGAGGGCGTTCCCTGTTTCTCATAACAGGAATGATCTTTATCTCCTTTGGAGGGCTGACCAAGGTAGCGTCTGTGGCCGAAGAGATTAAAGATCCCGCCAGGGCTATCCCGGCTGGAATGTTCGGCGCCTTCGGGGTCGTTTCACTTCTTTATTTCCTTACGATCTTTATTACCCTGGGTGTACTCACTCCCGATGAGATGGCTGCGACCCTCACCCCTCTGTCCAGCGCGGCGGCAGTCTTTCTGGGACGTCCCGGTTTCGTGATTCTCGCCCTGGCGGCCATGCTGGCTTTCGTCACCACCGCCAATGCCGGCCTTATGGCCGCCTCCCGCAGCCCCATGGCCATGTCCCGAGACGGTCTGCTGCCCGCCTGTATCGGACGGGTCAGCCGGAAACATCAGACTCCGGTCACCTCCATCCTCCTGACCTCACTCTTTATGATCAGCTGCATTGTCTTCCTGGAAGTGGAAGATCTGGTCAAGGTGGCTTCTACGATGAAGCTTCTGATGTTCCTTTTTGGCAATATTTCCGTCATCCTGATGCGCCAGAGCGGGATCGTCTCCTACCGTCCCAGCTTCAAGACACCCCTCTACCCCTATCTTCCGCTTTTGGGAATTTTCATCTATATCGCTCTTATCCTCCAGATGGGGCGTCTGCCTCTGATCCTGACACTGGTCTTCTTCGTTCTGACCACTGTCTGGTATTTTATCTGGAACCGGGGACGGGAGTCCCGCAAGTCCGCCTTCGTCCATATGGTGGAAAATCTGACCAACAAGGAGATTGTGGATGATGAGTCGGAACTGGAAGCCGAACTCTTTCAGATTCTGCGTGACCGGGACGAGATAAAAGAGGACCGCTTTGACAGCATCATTGCGGGCGCTCCGGTTATGGATATGGACCGGCAGGTCAGCCGGGAGGAGTTTTTTGCCCAGGCCGCCGCCCTCATAGGAAAGCGCTGGGATATAGATCCGGCCAAGGTGGAGGAGAAACTTCAAATCCGAGAGGAGCAGGCCTCCACCCTGATCTACCCGGGTGTGGCCGTTCCCCATGCCATTCCCCACATTATCATTGAGGGAGAGCGCAGCTTCGATATCATTCTTGTCCGCAACAAGAAGGGCATCGTCTGGAACGAAGCGGGAGATGTGGTTTATACGGCCTTCTGTCTTGTGGGAAGCAAGGATGAAAGGCACTTCCATCTCAAGGCCCTGATGTCCATCGCCCAGATTCTGCAGGATCCGGAGTTCCACGGCCAGTGGCATAAGGCACGGACAGCCGAGGAGATGCGCTCGGTCATCCTTCTGACAAAGCGCCGCCGGAGCTGAAGGACGCCGCAGAGAGGGTTCTTGACGACCTTGCATCCCGGCGCTAGGCTGTCTTTATGACAGAACTGCCAGAGCGTGATGACATAGAAGAGGAGGAGTTCAGCGGACTCCGTCTGGAATCCCGGGAACTGAGGGACAGGATTTTTGAAGACTGCCTGTTCAAATCCTGCCGCTTTTCAGAGCTTGGACTGCAAAGAACAGCCTTCCGGGGCTGCCGCTTCGAGGACTGCGAACTGAGCCTGCTCCAGGTTGGCGGAGCCTCCTTCGCCTCATGTGATTTTGAAGGCTGCCGTCTTCAGGGCATCAACTTCGCCGACTGCGCCCCCCATCAGGTCTATGTGAATATGAAAGACTGTGATGTGAGGCACTGCTTTTTCGCCGAAGGGGACCTGAGGAAGAGACACTTTACAAAAAGCCGCTTCCGGGACTGCGAGTTCCACCGGGTGGATCTGAGAGAGGCCGGTTTTAAAAACTGCGAATTCAGGGAGACCCCGTTCAGCGGCTGCGATTTGAGAAAGGCCGATTTTTCAGACGCCCGGGGTTATACCATCAATCCCGAACAGAACAGGGTCAGAGCCGCCGTATTCTCGGCTCCCGACGTCCTTGCCCTTCTGGCACCTCTGGGAATCATCATCAAAGATTAATCATCGGGGCTTAAAGTCTTCGGCCCCGCTGATCCCGTCCAGTATGGCCATAACCTCGATTCCCTCCTCCAGGGAACAGAGATTGGGTCCCTTTCCAAGGAAGTAATCCACGGCGGATGCAATCATGGGCTGCTGCACATGGGGCGGATTGTCAAAAACAAGATGCTCATCCCTTCCCTTTCGGGAGACCTCCACATCACTGCCGAAGAGGGAGAAGGAGATCATCCCTTCGGAACCGTAGATCTCGCAGCGGTCCAGATTCCGGCTCTGATGGTCGGCATTGAAGTACCAGAGTCCCTCGAAGGGGATGTTCCCGGGAAAAAGGATCCGGGCGGAAACAAAGTCATCCACGCCATCGCCGCCGCTTCTGTTCATCGAACGCCCGTCCACCTCAAGGGGGGCTCCGAAGAAATGAAGCATCAGATCGATCTGATGGGGGGCTATATCATAGAACAGTCCTCCCCCCGAGACCTCGGGCTTCAGACGCCACTGATCCTCGGTGCGGGTCATATCCGAGGCATCGGGGCTTCTGAAGATCCTCATCTGTACAAAACGGATATGTCCTATATGCTTCTGCCTCAGCAGCTCGTCCACCTTTCTGTAGGAGGGCAGGGCCCGGCGGTAATGGGCCACCGTCAGCTTTCTGCCGCTCTCTTCCAGTACGGGAAGGATCTCCCGGGCCTCGGCTGCCCTCCGTGAGACGGGCTTCTCCAGATAGACATCCTTCCCGGCCCTCAGAGCCTTGAGGGCCAATTCCCTGTGGGAGGACGGGGGTGTGGCGATATAGACGGCATCGATATCATCCCGGGCCAGAAGCTTGTCCGCATCAGAATACCAGGAGGGAACGCCATGACGTCTGGCAAAGTCTGCGGCCTTCTCGGGATTACGCCGCATGACGGCCAGAAGTTCGGAATGCTCCAGCTTTTGAAAAGCGGGTCCGCTTTTAAGCTCGGCCACATCTCCGGCTCCGATGATTCCCCATCGTATAATCTCTTTCATTTTTCACTCCTCCCCTTATTTCTCCCGGGATCCATCCTCATGGACGCCCAGAATCTCTTCCATAATATCACTGTCTCTATCCTCGTCTGCACCGGCGTCGTCTGCGCTTTCAGGCTCTCTTTCATCAAGGCGTTCATGCCGTTCTTCAAGGACAAGATCGTAGAGGGTATGATCCTGGTTGACCATATACCCCACGACCGCGGCAAGTCCCGCGGGGAGACTGTAGTGGAGCCCGAAAAGCTCCACCGTAATCACGGCCGAAGCAATGGGAGTATTCATCATACTGGCGAAGTAGGAAGCGAATCCCGCAGCCATAAGGGTATAAAACTCATCCGTTCCTTCGGCTATACCGAAGTATTCGGCAAAGGCGGCCCCTAGAAGCAGACCCATCAGAATGGCGGGCCCCGTAAACCCGGCGCTCATCCCGGAGGCCACCGTGAAAATATTGGCCAGACCTTTACAGACGAGAAGAAGCAGAAGCACGGCGAACAGGGGGATTTCCCCGGAAAGAGGGCCGTAAAGGATCGTTCGATCCATGGAAAAAAGAGCCTTGACGATGCCGTCGCTGGTTCCGATCAGAGCAGGATTGACCAGCAGAGTCAGAGTCGCGATCATGGCTCCCGCCGCCATCAGAACGGTTCGCCGCCCCGGAGGCAGCAGGCTGTCCCGTCTGAAGATCCGGGAGATCCCGCCGTAACTGAGGATAAATCCCTTTCCCAGGAATCCGGCGCTTACCATTACAAAAAGGGCGCAGAGAAAGATATCCATTTCCGTATGGCTGAAGGGGGCGTCAAAACTGAACAGGGGGGCCAGTTCCAGACTCTTGGCAATATAGACGCTCGCCGAACTGGCCAGTATGGCCGGAAACAGGAAGTTGTACTGCATATTGGTTTTCAGAATGATCTCAACCGCAAAGATACCGGCGCCGATGGAGCTGTGCATCAGCGTTCCCAGCAGAGCCGCCATACCGCAGATGGGGAAAAGGGGCAGAAGCTCCTTCCGCATTCCCAGTTTCATAAAGAGCCGCCCGAAACCGGACATGAAGCCGGCGCTCATCCTGCCCAGGGGACCGACAAGACCGCCGTTGCCGAAGCTTCCCAGAGTCAGCAGGGCCGCCAGGAATTTAAAGATCGTCTCCCTGAAAGAGAGGACGCCCTTTTTTCTCCTGATCCCCTCCAGATAGGAAGGGATCCCCTCCCCCATGGATGAGGGGACAAGCCTGTAGACGATCAGCCCCACCGGAAAAACCGCTACAGTCGGCCAGATCCAGAGAGGGATTCCCTCCAGGGAGGAGAAGAAGCCCGTCATCCTCCGGAAGAGGAATAGAAAGCCCTGAAAAACCGCATTGGCCACCACAGCCGACAGGAGGGCCACCGAGGCCCATTGAACGAGATTGAGGTAGGATGCGGTTTTCTGATTGATCATCTCCCGGGCTGTCATGCTGCCCCTATTATCGGGCAGGGAAAGGATAAAGTCGAGCACGGGTCCCCGGATATTGCCATCAGAGCGCTTCGGGGCCCCTTTATGATCAGAAACTGCGCTTCAGAGAGGCCATTTCCAGCGTACTGAGGGCGGCTTCCCAGCCCTTGTTGCCTCCCTTGCTGCCGGCCCGTTCCAGGGCCTGCTCCAGACTGTCGCATGTCAGAATACCGAAGCCGATGGGCTTGCCGCTGTCCAGGGAGACCGAGGCCACCCCCTTGGAAACCTCGGCGCAGACATAGTCAAAGTGGGGCGTTCCGCCCCGGATAACCGCTCCCAGAGTGATCACCCCGTCGCAGTCCTCTTCGGCGGCCCAGCGGGAGGCCAGGGGAACTTCAAAGGCACCGGGAACACGGACGACCTTGATATCCTCCTCCCTTACGCCATGGCGGACCAGGCAGTCCCTGGCCCCTTCCTCCAGACGGGAGGTTATAATGTCATTAAAGCGGCTCACCACAAAGGTGAATTTCATTCCATCGCCCTGCAGCAGGCCTTCTCTTACGTTTGTCATACCATATCTCCTTGATATTCTAGGGTTTTATGCTCTTTATTTTCTTCAGGCGGACAGATGTCCCATCCGATCCTGTTTGGTTCTTATATAGAATCGATTCTCATCTTTCTCTCCCACGACAAGGGGCACACGGGTCACCACGAGACCCGCCGCCTCCATCTGGCCGATCTTGTCGGGATTGTTGGTCATGAGCCGGATCTTCCGGATGCCCTTTTTCAGGAGGTAGGCGCCGGCCATGCGGTAATCCCTGTCATCGGCGGGGTAGCCCATATGCAGGTTGGCATCCAGAGTATCCATTCCCCCGTCCTGGAGATGGTAGGCCCTGATTTTGGCCCTGAGGCCGATGCCCCTCCCCTCCTGGCGGAGATAGAGAAGGTAACCTGTGCCCTCCTCCTGGATACGCCGTCTGGCTTCATCCAGCTGGGGACCGCAGTCGCATCTTCTGGACCCCAGAAGATCGCCGGTCAGGCACTCGGAATGGATGCGGACCAGAGGGCCGGCGGCCTGGAGGGAGCCGTTCTCCTTGAAGAGACAGAAATGCTCGTCTGCGGCGCCCTCTTCGGGATTGATAAATTCCATGCGGAACTCTCCGGCCTCGGTGGGGAGAGCCAGCTCGGGAAGAGCTCCTGCGGCCGCATCCTCGGCAGGGGCCTTCTGTTGTGCATTGAAGTACTCCACGATATCATTCACACTCAGGACACCCAGATGCCACTCCCGGGCCAGCTCATCGATCCGGCCTCCCCGGACCATATGGCCGTCCACATCCATCATCTCGCAGATAACCGAAGCCCCTTCGAGTCCCGCCTCTCTGGCCAGATAGACCGAGGCCTCCGTATGCCCCTGGCGGGCGGCCAGCCCGCCCTCTGCTTCCATAATGGGGAACATGTGTCCCGGACGGGCGAAGTCTTCGGGCCGGCAGTCGTCGGCGCACAGCCGGGTCAGGGTGATAGATCTGTCATAAGCGGAAATACCGGTGGTACAGCCTTCGATGGCGTCGATAGGCGTGCAGAAACGGGTCCCGTGAATGGCATCGGGACCGCCGTTCTGATTGAGAAGGCCCAGCCCCGCCCGCTTACAGAGGCTCTCCTCCAGGGCGACGCAGATCAGACCGCGGGCGTTGGTAGCCATAAAGTTGACCATTTCGGGGGAGGCGAAGCGGGCGGCCCCCACCAGGTCGCCTTCGTTCTCCCTGTCCTCATGATCGGTCACGATGACCATCTGGCCGGCGGCGATCCGCTTCAGAGCCTCTTCCACTGATATTTTCATACTCTCTTCCCTCTTGTTGATCCTGTTCATACATATCCCCACTGCATCAGTTTTTCTTTTGTCAGGCCCGATGGATTTTTATCCCGGGCGGTCTTATTTTCATTTATCCCTGCGGTATGTCTGCCTCGCAGCAGCATATCGGTTTCCAGATTGACCTCGTCCCCGGCCCGGAGATGCCCCAGAAGGCTGTCGCTCAGAGTCTCCCCGATCAGCTGCACCGCAAAAGAGGCGGCGTCCAGGGCGCTGACCGTCAGACTGACCCCGTTCAGAGCCACCGCCCCCTCGGGGATCAGGGCACCGTCATCGGGTTCGGGACGGGCCATACGGAGTACGGCTCCGCCGTCCGCCCTCTTCAGGGAGAGAACCTTTACGGTGCGGTTCACATGGCCCTGTACGAAGTGCCCGTCCAGAGCATCCCCCATACGGAGGGCGGGCTCCATATGAACCCGGTCTCCCGATCTCAGATTTTTCAGATTGCTTTTGGCCAGGGTGGCGTAATAGCACTCGGCCGAGAAATTCATCGCGTCGGCGGCACAAACCGTCAGACAGACGCCGTTGACGGCGATGGAGTCGCCCTTGCGGGGTATCCGCTTGAAATTATGGCTCAGGGTCAAAAGGCTCTTCGAGCCACCTCCCTGAATGCGACGGACACGGCCGATGCTTCTGATCAGTCCTGTGAACATGGTCCCTCCCCGCTCTCGTACACGCTCCGGTAGCCCCGTATCATCAGGTCCCGACCGGAGAAACAGCTCTCCCTGTGGGCCAGGATGATCTTCTTATCCATGCTCCCGATACCGATATTTCCGGCAAAGGGAACTCCCTCGCCCAGAAAATCGGGGGCCTGGAAGAGGGTCAGGCGATCCCAGAGACCGGTCTTCAGAAAGGAGCGGTAGATCCTTCCGCCCCCCTCTACCAGAAGGCGGCGAACACCCCGTGAAAACAGATCCTTCAGGACCCTATCCAGGTCCAGTTCATCTCCTTTCCGGGGAACCGCGATCCGCTGTGTTCCCTCAGGATCATCGCTGCCGGTGGCTGCAGGCTCATCACAGTAGATCAGGATCTCCCCTCCCTCACAGGGCCACGCTTCGGGCAGGGTCCCCCGACGGGAAAGGATCACCCGGCGGGGCTGAGTTTCCCCGCGGAGGTTCCCGGAACCGTCGCGAACGGTCAGAGAGGGCCGGTCGGCCCGGAGGGTACCGCCACCTACCAGTACGGCGTCACTTAAGGCGCGCATCTCCATCACCCGTTCCCGGGAGAGATCGCAGCTGATCCAGCGGGAGGAGCCGTCCCGGGCGGCCAGAAAGCCGTCGGCCGTCAGAGCGGCCTTGAGCTCCACAAAGGGCCGCCCCTCCGCCTGAATCCGGCGGTAGACCTCGTTGAGCCTCTCCTCCCGGGCAGCCAGAATCCCGCTGACCACTTCGATGCCCTGATCCTCAAGAAAACGGATCCCCCGCCCGGCCACCCGGGGATTGGGATCCACCGAGGCAACAAACACCCGGGCGATCCGGGCATCCCGGATCTTCTCGGTACAGGGGCCGTTGTGTTTGTCCTTTGCGCTGAAGCTGCAGGGTTCCAGGGTGACGTAGAGATCCGCACCGGCGGGATTGTGTCCTCTCTTCCTGCAGTCCCTGAGGGCCGCCTCTTCGGCATGGATATCACCATAGCGGGCATGATAGCCCTCACCGAGGATCTCTCCGTTTCGGACAATCAGGGCGCCCACCATGGGATTGGGAGACACCTCGTCTCTCCCCTTCCCGGCCAGGGCCAGGGCCCTCTTCATGTAATCAGAGTGCTCCGATGCGTTTGCGTTTTTTTCTGTTTTCAGCTTTTCCGTTTCCAGAGCGTACCTCCCGTGAAACGGGGCTCTGAAAGTTCTGGCGGGAATCGGGCGGAGGCTCATTGCATCTATGAGGCGTTGCGCCGGCATATTAGAAAAACAAAAAGCCCCGGACAGACGAACTGACCGGGGCGCAGCTTTTCAAAAGATTCGTACCATCTTCTCTCGTCCGGACTATACCGTCGGCACCGGAATCTCACCGGTTCAATCAGTTTTACCTGACTCGCGGGCTTTCACCGCCGGTAGGGAATTGCTCTCGCTCACCCTGCCCCGAAGATTTAATCTGCGCCTACCTTAATCCCGACAGATATTTTTTGTCAACAGCTCATTCAGTATTTTTTTCGCGATTTTTTATGAAACATTGCAGAGCTTGTCAATCCGCACGATAGTGGGACAGAAACACATCCACACAGTCGGCCACGATCAGAGTTCCTGGTTTTTCCATCTGTCTGTACTCCCCCAGCAGAAGCATGGGAAAGTAGAAAAAGCTCTTGATCAAGGCAATCAGTTTCTCTGCGGCATAGGAAACATCATCCCGGCGGATCAAGCCCCTGGCCATGGCCTGGGAGACCAGAGAATATATGGGATTGATACAGTACGCATTCTTCTCCAGAACCCGTCGGGCCAGTTCCCGTTCCCGCATAAACTCGACCAGGGCTATCCTGTTCAGTCTCAACATCTTCTCGTCGCTCATCACATCGATATAACGGTCAAAAACCTCGACCAGGCTGTTCCCTCCTGCATGGCAAGACCGGAGACACAGACAAAAAGAAGAGAAATAACCCTTTACCTGAAAAGGAAAAAGAGTGTCACATCCAAGACCTCAATCCTGTTGATTTACTTCTGACAGGAACTTTGACAATGCTGCTGGTTCTCAACACGATCACCATCTGCCACGGCAGGTTAAGCCTTTTTCAACGAACGCTTCATTCCCGGCGGCCGAAGGTATGCAGATTCTCTTTTGTGATGATATTCAGGGGAATGATAAAGTTCTTTTCCAGACTCCGTCCCAGGACCTGGGAATCATAGAGTTTCATAAGCCCTTTGTAGCCCTGCTCTTCGGGCTGCTGGGTCAGAATAAAGTCGATGGTGCCCCGCTCAATAAAGGCCTCCCTGCCGGGAATAAGATCGTAGCCTATCAAAGGGACAGACGGCCAGACTCCGCCTCTTTTTTCCATCCATGACGCCGCATAGTAGACCGATGAGTTGGCCACGAAGATTCCTGCGGGAGCGGAACTGCGGCCCCTGAAACAGTCGTCCAGGCTGAGGTGAAACTCTTTTTCCCCGTCGGTATTCTCCTTCAGGATCGAAGCGGCACAGGGGGGGCCGGATTCTTTCAGATACTGATGAAAACCGGCCATCCTTTCCCTCAAATGATAGTTCTCTCCCGGGGGATCGATAAGAAGCAACTCCTCTTCGGGAAAGGGTCCGGTTTTAAGAAGCAGAGACATCAGCTTTCCCGACAGGATGCCGCTCTGCCTCGAATCCTGACCGATACAGGAGAGCTTATTGGTCAGAGTGGGAATATCCGTGTCAATAAAAAGATAGGGGATCTCCGTATCCCGAAACAGCGCCTTCATCTCGTCGGGACATGAGGGGGCGGCCAACAGGCCGTCGGGCTCCGATGCCATGGCCTTCCCGAGGCTTTCCACGGCGGATTCGGGGGCATAACGGTCAAAATGATAGACATCGGCAAGGACACCGAAGGCGCTAAGCTCTCCGGCGGCCTTCTCTACTCCCCGAAGCACAAGACGCCAGTAGGCGCTGTCCTGTTCCGCCTCGGGAATCACGACGGCAAAGCGGTAGTTCCTGGTTCTTTTCAGTCCCCGGGCATGGATATTGGGCCTGTAGTTCAACTCCTCCATGATCCGGCGAACCTTCTCTGCCGTTTTCTCGGAATAGCGCCCTCTTTTATGAATGATCCTGTCCACCGTTCCTATGGAAATGCCTGCGGCTTCGGCAATATCTTTGATAGTGGCCATTGTCTGAGCTCCTTAAGCGTTATCGTTAACGCCAAAACTTGTCATCCTGCTGAAAAACAATGAATATTTACCGACATAATCCTCTGACAGTAAAATATTTATTTGACAATCCCTCCCTGGGGAGGGTACAATGCGTTATCGATAACGCAATGATATTACCATAAAACAAATCTGTAAAGGGGAAATTTCAAATGGATGTTAAATCACAGATTGAATCAGGGCAGACAGCCCTGGGAATAGAACTGGGATCCACACGGATCAAAGCGGTCCTGGTAGACAGCAGCAACAAGCCGGTAGCCTCGGGCGGTCACGGCTGGGAAAACTCCCAGATAGACGGCATCTGGACCTACCCTCTGGATGAGGTATGGGAAGGGCTCAGGAGCTGTTATGCCGATCTCAAGAAGGAGGTGAAAGAGAAGTACGGCGTCACTCTGAAGAGCTTCAAGGCTATGGGCTTCAGCGGTATGATGCACGGCTACATCACCCTGGACAGGAACGGGAAGCAGCTGGCCCCTTTCCGGACCTGGCGGAACAACATCACAGGCGAATCCTCCCGCTATCTGACGGAGCTTCTGGGCTACAATATCCCCCAGCGCTGGAGCATTGCCCATCTTCACTACTCCATCCTGAAGGATGAGGACTACATCAACGAGATCGACTACCTCACCACCCTGGCCGGATATGTCCACTGGAAACTGACGGACACCAGAATCATGGGGGTCGGCGAGGCCTCGGGAATGTTCCCCATAGACCTCTCCACGGGCAGCTTCAACGAAGGGATGATGGATAAGTTTGACGAAGCCGTAAAACAGAAGAACTATCCCTGGAAACTGAAAGAGATCCTTCCCGAGGTAAGAACAGCCGGGGATGAGGCGGGCAAACTGACCGCCGCGGGAGCCGCCCTTCTGGACCCCGAGGGAGACCTGGAAGGGGGCATCACCTTCTGCCCCCCCGAGGGAGATGCGGAAACCGGGATGGTGGCCACCAACACCATCGCCGTCAGAACAGGAAACGTATCCGCCGGAACTTCGGTATTCGCCATGATCGTTCTGGAGAAGGAACTGAAAAAGGTTCATGAGTCGATCGACCTGGTCACCACACCCGACGGCCATCTTGTGGCCATGGCTCACTCCAACAACTGCAGCTCCGACTATGACGCCTGGATCGCCCTCTTCGGAGAGGCGGCCAAAGCCCTGGGCGCCGATGTCTCCACCCCCGTTCTCTACGACACCCTGCTGGGAGAGGCCCTCAAGGGAGATCCCGACTGCGGAGGACTGCTCTCCTACGGATACATCTCCGGGGAACACGGGACGGGCTTCAGCGAGGGTCGCCCTCTGTTCGCCCGCTCCCAGGGAAGCCGTTTCACCCTGGCGAACTTTATGAGAAGCCATCTGTTCACCGCACTCTGCGCCATGCGTACGGGAATCAATATCCTCACCGAAGAGGAAGGGGTGAAGATCGATGAGATCAAGGGACACGGAGGATTCTTCAAGACCGCCGAGGTGGGACAGCGTATCATGGCTGCCGCCACAGGCTTCCCCTGCTCCATCCTGGAGACCGCCGGGGAAGGCGGAGCCTGGGGTATAGCCCTCCTGGCCGCCTACACCGCCGAGGAAGACAAAACCGGCCTTCCCGCCTTTATGGACAAGGTCTTCGCGGACAGCATGGGAGAGGCCGTTAAGCCGACTGCCGAAGATCTGAAGGGATTTGAGACTTTCTTTGAACGCTATCACAAGGGACTCGGTATTGAAAGAGCCGCCATTGAGGCTCTGGACTGACTCCTCCCCCCCCCGGGCTGAAAAGCCCGAGCCATATTATGGCGTTTGGCGGGGGGCATAAAAAAACGGTTCTTCCCTTGGGTTTGAACCGTTTTTTTTTGCATTTCCAGGCAGTACTGACATCGGCCGCCCGGAGAGAGGCCTAGAGGCCGTAGAAGTTCAGAATATGGCACCTCTCCTTTTTGGAAAAGTTCTGAATAACCATATCCGCCTTTCCCAGATCCTGATCCCCCGAGGACGGATTGCGGACTCCTACAACAGCCATTTGGGCAGCGCTTCCCGCCTCTACCCCCATTGAAGAGTCCTCAATAACCAGACAGTTAGCGGGATCGGCGCTCAGCAGCCCGGCGATATGCAGAAAGAGGTCGGGATGGGGCTTTCCCTTTTCCACCTCATAGCCGCTGACCAGATGGTCGAAATAGCTCTCAAGACTCAGTTTTTTAATAACCGTCCTTATCAGTTCGGGGCTGGAGGAAGACCCTACGGCCAGCGGGAGCCCCCGCTCCCGGAATGAGGAGAGCAGTTCTTCCACTCCGTCCACGGGAACAATATCGCTCTTTTCAAACTCTTGAGCCAGCTTTTCATTACTGCGCTTTACCAGCTCTGAAACATCTCCTTCCAGGCCCCTTTCACTCTTAAGATATTCGAACATCTGTGCCAGGGGGGAGCCCACAAAGTACCGATCATAGATATCCTGGGAAACGGGTGTTCCTATCTCTGTAAAAAAATCCATATTCACCTTCTGATGGATGGGTTCGCTGTCCAGAAGCACACCGTCCATATCGAAAATCACAGCATTAATCATTGTTTTCTTCCTCAATACATGTCAGTCACCATAAAAAAGACCGATTCCCTGCC
This sequence comes from Oceanispirochaeta sp., assembly GCA_963556075.3. Lineage (GTDB taxonomy): Bacteria > Spirochaetota > Spirochaetia > DSM-2461 > DSM-2461 > Oceanispirochaeta. The sequence continues at coordinate 4,970,540 of CAUVYB020000002.1, forward strand.
TGCCGCCGGCATTGAATCGGTCGAAAAATGAAAAGCCCCGGGGGAAAAGGAGAAACCCTCAGGGTCGAATACTCTAGTGGGTGGTCTTCTTGTTCTGAAGGGTATCAAAACCTACGGCCAGAACCAGTACAAGTCCCTTGACGACCATCTGGGTGTAGTTGCTGACATTCAGCAGAACCATTCCGTTGGTCAAAACACCGATGATCAGAACACCGGCGATGACACCGGACATCTTACCGATACCCCCGGCGACGGAGACGCCGCCTAAGACAACACAGGTAATAACGTCAAACTCATAACCCAGACCGGCCGTGGGCTGAGCGGAATTGGTTCTGGAGAGCATAACCACACCGGCGAGGCCCGCAAACAGTCCGGACAGGGCATAGATCAGGTACTTGATCCGGCTGACCCGGATACCCGAAAGCTCTGCAGCCTCTTCGTTTCCTCCGACAGCATAGAAATAGCGCCCGAAGAAGGTCTTGTTCAGGATGATGGCACCCAGAGTAAAACAGAGGACCATGATTATAACCGGAACCGGTACGGGTCCGATATACCCCTGACCGATAACCTTGAATCTCTCATCGAACCCGTAGATGGGGGTTCCGCCGGAAATCAGGTAGGCGATACCGGCAAATATGGTCTGGGTTGCAAACGTAGCGATAATGGCGGGGATCCCGATGCTGGAGATAAGAAAACCGTTTATCACGCCGATAACCGTGGCCATGGCGATGGAGAAAAGAACTGCTTCCACCATCCCGAATCCCATATTCACCATCAGGTAGGCACACACGACGTTAACAAGGGTGATGATCGAACCTGTGGACAGGTCGATTCCGGCAATCAGGATGACAAAAGTCATTCCGATAGAAGCAATACCATACATGGAAACCTGTCTGGCAACGGTAAAAAGGTTGTTCATAGACAGGAACCTGGGGTTCGCAATTGTGAAGGTGGTTACCAGCAGAAACAGGACCACCCAGATCGCACTCTTTTTAATCTTAACTAAAATATCGTTTGTCATCTCTTTTACTCCTGAACATCAGATGCCATTTTCAGAATGGTATGCTGGTCGAACTCATCCTTATGCAGCTCACCGGTAATCCGTCCCTCACAGAATACGACGATTCTGTCGGACATACCTATAAGCTCCTCCATTTCAGATGAAATAAGAAGAACCGTCTTGCCGATCTCCACCAGCTGGTTGATCAGCTTGTAGATCTCGAACTTGGCGCCCACATCGATACCTCTGGTCGGCTCATCCAGGATGATCAGCTCCGAGTTTGCGGCCAGCCATTTCCCCAGGATAACCTTCTGCTGGTTGCCTCCGGAGAGGTTTTTTACATTCTGGTTAATCGTCGGAGTCTTGATCAGAAGCTCATTCCGGTACTTCTCCGTTGTCTTCGCTTCTCTGGCCTCATCGATAAAAGAGAACTTGGAGATGTTCTTGTAGATGGGCATATTGATATTGTTCTTTACGGAAACCCCCAGCAGGGCACCGTGTCTTTTTCTGTCCTCCGGAACAAGAGCGATACCCATATCGATGGCCTCTCGGGGAGACCTGGGGTTGATCTCCTTTCCATTGAAGATGAACTCCCCTTCCGTTTTATGGACGGCGCCGAAGATCATCTGGGCCATTTCGGTCCGACCGGCACCCACCAGTCCTCCGAGGCCGAGAACTTCGCCCTTCCTGATTTTAAGATTTACATTATGATTGCCGTTACCGCTGACATTCCTGGCTTCGAAGATCACGTCATTGCTCTCATCCAGGGCTTTGCGGGGAGGGAACGTATCCTTCAGCTCCCGTCCGACCATCAGCCGGATAAGCTCGTCAACATTGCTCTGGGCGGTTTGCAGGGTTTTGATATACTCACCGTCTCTGAGGACGACGATTCTGCTGGACAGATGGAAGATCTCTTCCAGCCTGTGAGAAATGTAGATAATGGAAACACCCTTGGACTTTAAGAGCTCACAGACCTTGAACATACTCTGGACTTCCGCATTGGTCAGGGGAGCAGAGGGTTCGTCCATAATCAGAATCTTGGCATCCAGCTGAATGGCTTTGGCAATTTCGATCATCTGCTGATAACCTACGGTCAGGTCACCTACCAGAGCCTTGGGGTCGATCTTGATATTCAGCTGTTCAAAAGCCTTGGCGGCTTCCTCTTCCATGGCCTTCCGGTCTATAAAAATCCCCTTCCTGATGGGATTGCCCAGGAACAGGTTTTCGGCTGCCGAAAGCTCTCTTACATTATTGAATTCCTGATAAATGATGGCAATTCCGTTTTCCTGCGCCAGCTGGGGACTCATTTCATTGAATTCTTTGCCGTTGACTACAATCTTACCGGAAGTGGGAATAACGGCACCGGAGCAGGTTTTGATAAGCGTTGATTTTCCCGCACCGTTCTCTCCGATCAGTCCGAGAATCTCACCGGGCTTCACATTCAGTGAAACATTTTTCAGTGCGACAACGCCGGGATACTCTTTTCTAATATTTTTTAACTGTAAAATATACTCTTCACTCATAGCGTACTCTCTCATAAATCAGGCAATCGCTCCGGCAGCCGGAGCGATTGCCCTAATTCAGACTATTGAAAGATCAGATCTTAATAGTCAGCCAGGTACTCTTCAGCATTGTCTGCGTCAATGATAAGAAGAGGTCTGTAGATGTTCTGATCAGCGAAGGTTTCGCCGTTCAGCAGTTTTTCGTACAGAGCGACACAGGCCTCGGCGGTCTTCAGGTTGGAACCTTCAAATCCGACAGAAGCTCTGGAAGCCTGTCCGTCTACGATAGCTTCAAGCTGCTGCTGGGTAGCATCGGCCGAGAAGATACCTACGTTTGCGGGAATCTTGCCACCGGTTCTGGTCATAAAAGCTTCGTTGGCACCGATGTCCCCACCGGCTCCGATGGAACATACAACGCTGACATCGGGGTTGGCCTGGAAGATGGACTCCATGTTGGACAGAGCACTGGCAGCGTCGATAGCGGGCTGCTGAGCAACGACCTTGAACTTGCCGCCGGCAAGGTCTTCAAGAGCGGTGAGGATACCGGTTTCTCTTTCCAGAAGGATGGGAGTCTGGGGGTAGTTCATAACGGCAACTTCGGCGGGGGCGGAAGCGCTGTAGTGGTCATTGATAAAGTCGGCAGCGGCCTTACCGATGGTGTAACCCAGTTCAGTGTTGTCCAGAACCCAGTTTACATCGGTGTTCTTCATTTTATCGTCCCAGCACATAACCTTGATGCCCTGCTCTCTGGCGGCGGCAAGATAGTCTTCCAGAGCATGGGGATCAGAGGGGTGAACCATGATCAGATCAACCTGGTTGGTAATAAAGTTTTCAATCTGCTGAATCTGGGTAGCGGAGTTGTCCTTACAGCTCAGAATGGTGTAGTCCCAGCCCTTGGCCTCCATCAGAGTCTCAACCTCACCGAAAACACCGGCCCAGTAGCTGTTTTCCAGAGACTGGATTGTAACGCCCACTCTCATGGTTCCATCGTCCTGCTGACCTGCGGCGAAAGCGCTGACACTGATGACAGCTGCCAGAATAAAAGTGATAATCTTCTTCATATTTGTCCTCCAAATATTTTTTAAAAAATGAACTTTAATTGATCCATTTTCCCATATGAATAAAACACCTCATCCACAGAATGTTTGCTTGCATTGATTTTACATAAACATTTTGTAAATGTGTTTTATGAAATATCATGCTATAATCGAAAATCTCAGTTGTCAAGAAAAAGTTTTTAGTTTTTTCACCGCCTATTGTCATACATAAGCCCTTGTTTGATAATTATTTATTCAATATTTTTTTATTCATATCTTCTGGAGCGGCATCCTTTCCTTGACAAATTCCCTAAGACGGGCTTATTGTATAAATAATTTTGCAAAACCTCTTTATTTAATATAAAATGCCAAAGGAGTTTCATTATGGGAATCATTGAAAAGATGCGTCTTGACGGCAAAGCCTCGTTTGTTACAGGCAGTGCCAGAGGAATAGGAAAACAGATTGCCATCGCCCTTGCCGAAGCGGGAAGCGATGTGGCTATCGTCGATATTGATATGGAAGAGGCTCAGAAGACAGCCGATGCCATTGCCGCCGGACAGGATGTGAAAACCATTGCCATCAAAGCCGATACCACAGTACAGGAAGATGTGGATAAGATGATGGCCACCATCCTTGAGAGCTTCGGGAAGCTGGATGCAGCCTTCTGCAATGCGGGAATCTGTATGAACATCCCCAGTGAGGAGATGACCCTCGAACAGTGGAGGAAGGTTATTGACATCAATCTGACCGGTGTTTTCCTGACCTCTCAGGCCGCCGCAAAGCAGATGCTGAAACAGGGGCACGGCTCCATAGTCAACACAGCCTCCATGTCCGCTCATATTGTCAATGTCCCCCAGCCCCAATGCTCCTACAATGCCTCCAAAGCCGGAGTTATACAGTTGACCAAATCCATGGCCATTGAGTATGCCAGGCGCGGAGTCAGGGTCAACAGCATCAGTCCCGGATATATCGGCACGGAGTTGACCCTCGGCTCGCCCGACCTGAAACCTCTGATAGAAAAGTGGAATGACATGGCTCCCATGGGGCGTCTGGGAAAACCTGAAGAACTCCAGTCCATCGCCGTATACCTTGCCGGCGATACCAGTTCATTCACCACCGGTTCAGATTTTATTATCGACGGTGCGTTCACCTGCTTCTAAGAATCAAAAGGCGCCCTCTCCTGTCGATCCAGGGGATTTGGCAGGGACGGCGTTTTCTGCTACTATGCCTGCACATCTTTAATGTGCATTAAGAACGGATGAATCGATGTTATATCTTTCCGATGCATGTTAATATTTGAGAAAGAACCGGGAAGGCCGCTGCCGATGCGGAAATGAGAAGATGACAATATGAAGAAAAACATCACCGTATCCGATATCAGAAGGAATAACCGCTCTCTGATCTACAACCTCATATACAAAACGGGAAAGATCTCCAAACAGGAGATTGCCTCCACCCTCAACCTGAGCCTCCCCACGGTTTCCCAGAAGCTGATCCAGCTTGAAGAAAACGGTCTGATCACCAAGGAAGGGCATTTTGAATCTTCCGTCGGAAGAAGGGCCGCCGCCTATGTCATCTGTGCGGAAGCCCGCATCTCCATCGGTGTGGAAATACAGGATCGTGAAATAAGAATCGTAAGCGTGGACCTGAAGGGTTCGGTCTGCAGCAGCATCAGGAAGAAGATAGAGTATAAAAATACCGACAGCTACTACAGGGAAATTGCCTATGCCGTCAAGGATTTTATTCTGGAGAGAGACTATCTCAGTGATCAGATTCTGGGAATCGCTTTTACCATGCAGGGCCTGACTTCGGTTGATGGAACCCGGATAAGCTTTGGTAAGATCATGGGGAATACGGGACTGGAGATTACGGCCTTTTCCAAATACCTCAACTACCCCTGCTCCTTCTTCCATGACGCTAAATGCGCAGCCAATGCAGAGCTCTGGTTCAATAAGGATATCAGCGATGCCCTCTATATATCCATGGCTCACCATCTGGGAGGAGCCAGGATTCTGGGCGGTCAGATCCTTATGGGTGATCACGGTCACGGCGGGGCAGCCGAACATGTCAGGCTCGTACCTGACGGACGGCAGTGCTACTGTGGAAGAAAGGGCTGTATGGACACCTACTGCTCCATCGACGCCCTGCTGGAAGAGGGTGAGGATATCGATGAGTTTTTCCGCGCCGTACGCAAGGGAGAGTCCCGGGAGCATAGCGCCCGCTGGACGGACTTTATTTCAACCCTGGGCACGGCCCTGGACAGCCTGAACTCCCTCCTGGATACCACCATCATACTGGGAGGCGAGTTCGCCAACTACCTGACTGATGACGATCTGGATTTCCTGAACCGCCTGGCGGCGGATAAATCCACCTATGCCGACATCGACAGGTATATACAGATCAGCAGCTACAGAAAGGACTCGGTTGCCGTAGGAGCGGCCCTCTACTTTATCAGAGATTTCATCAATCAGATCTGATCAGGGAGCCCCCCTGCCCCCTGAATACGGCCGTTCCGGATTTATCTCTCTTCAAGATCCTTCCGTTCGGTCAGATCAATATCAATCTGTTCCGGATTCAGCCCCTCTTTTACATAGCGGGTAAGGGCGCTGCTCTCAACAAAAGACTTGAGAATATCACCGTCGATATGACCGTCCTTGACCATAAAGTCCAGTATATTCAAAGCCCGTGAAAGCTTCATGGGACGGCGGTAGGGCCGGTCCTTTGCGGTTAAAGCCTCAAAGATATCGGCCACAGAGATAATCCTGGCCTGGAGGGGTATATCCTCACCCCTGAGCCCCTGAGGATAGCCGGAGCCGTCCAGTTTCTCATGATGCATACTGGCATAGTCGGAGACATGAGCCAGATGATCCGGAAACTTCAACTCATTCAGGATCCGCCTTGTCATGGCGGCATGATGTTCAATCTCATAGCGCTCCTCTTCCGTCAGGTTTCCCCGGCGTATGGAAAGGCGCCTCTTCTCTTCATCGTTGAGATAGAAGTACTCCCTGCCGTTTACATGAAAACGCCGCCCTGCGATATTCTCCAGACGGGCCAGTTTCTCATCGCTCAGATAATCACCGCTGCCGTTAATCTGTTTCAGGAAGTCCAGATCGTCCTCATGGAGCTCCGGATTGCTTTCAACGGCCTGCCCTCCCGAGGCGACGGTTTCAAACATTCTGTGTCTGTACTCGATAATCTCAATGCGATCATTCATTCCTTCCAGCTTGGTCTGCTTATCGATCAGACTCTCCGGGGTTGTGATTTTGCCGATATCATGCATCCAGGCGGCCAGTCGGAGCTCTTCCAGCTCCTCCTCTTCCAGAAGGACAGTCCCCTTCAATTCAAGATTTCTGCGGTTCAGCTCTTCCGCAATAAGCATGGTCAGGGTTACAACACGTCGGATATGACCGCCCGTATAGGCGGATTTTTCGTCAATGGCCGCGGCAATGCTTCTGATAAAGGCATAGAACAGCTCTTCCAGGTCCCTGTTGAGCTGAACATTGGTCAGAGCGACGGCAGCCTGGGACGCCAGGGATATGATCAGTCCTTCGGCGAAGGCGGAAAAGGGCCGGACCTCTTTTTTTTCAGAGTCCCTGGCATTGATCAGCTGGATAACACCTATCAGATTCCCCTCAATATTTTTCATGGGGATCACCAGCATGGACCGGGATTTATAGTTGTTTATCCTGTCATAGTCCTGTACGCCCGAAAAGTCGAAGCCCTCCTCGGTATCATAGACATCCGAGATATTGATAACCTTTCCCGTTACGGCGGCGAAGGAGGAGACATTGCTGGTATTGGGTTTCCCTTCCTTCTCCATGGGAACCGGTGGCAGGCTGACTGTTTTCCCGCTGGTCCCCCCCTGATGAGAGCCCATGACCTCGTTCCGCAGGATAGAGAACTCCAGCACATTCTGCTCCCTGTTATAGCGGTAGAGGGTTCCGCCTTCCGCACGGGTCAGATTCTGAGCCTCCTTGAGAATCAGCTCCATCAATCGGTCTACATTCCTCTCCGTTGAAAGGGCCAGACCTATATCCGAAAAGGCCTTGTATCCACTCTCGCTCTCCCTCAGGAAATCCACCTTCTGCTTCAGCTCGCTGTTCGCCTCCACAAGCTTCCGCCTGAGCTTGTTGTAGCTTCCCGATAAAAGGGTGAACTCATCGTCGGTTACCAGTTCGATCTCCTGAAAATGCTCGAAGTCGATGTTTTTCATGGAATCAATCAACACCTCCAGCGGATGGAGGATGTTCTTCCTGAATCGCTTATGAAACAGGAAATAGAGGACCAGAATGATGGTAAAGATAAAGACCAGAATATAGATAAAAATGGAGTTTCGGGTCCGTATGATGGGACTTCTGTCATGGATAAGAAGAATCACATAGTTGGCCTCATTTCCGATGGCTCCGGACAGGACAACAGGGGCGAAATAGACATTCTGGGCACCTTCGGCAAACAGAACATTATCATAATATCCCTGCTCTCCGTCTATAGCCCGGCGGACGGCCTCACTCAGCTCTCCGGGGAGGTCAAGGGGACTGGTTTCAAGCTCTCTGTAGCCATGGGCATCCATGGCGGCGTCCTTATCCTTCAGAACCGATCTTGTCATTTCCTTGAGATTATAAATTTCGCTGATCATCCGGCTGTCGGGATGGGCGATGACCACGCCTTCCATATCTGTCACAATGGCGTACATATCTTCCAGAACCATATAGGATTCCACAAGCTCCTGAAGTTTCTGAAAGTTTATATCCATCCCCATAATGCCGATAAAACGTCCTCCATCCATAACAGGATGAAAGATGGAGGCCACCGGCTTGGCTCCCGTCAGAGAGTAGTAGGAGTGGGACAGAAAGGCTCGATAATCCTGATTGACCGCCATCTGTTTAAACCACCAGCGGTCGGCCCGACGGCCCAGGGGGCCAGAGGAGCGGGCACACTGATCCCCGTCCTTATCCTGAAGAAAGAAAAGCTCCACAAAGTCATAACGCTGCTGCAGATCCGCCAGCAGTGGAAAGCCGGAACCGCCGCCCGGGGCCGTCCCTGTATTAAATCGTTCGCTGTAGAGCGCCCTGCGCTCCTCCCACTCTCCGGCTTCCAGAATACTTTTTCTGATATCAGGATTGATGGAAAGCTGATAGTTGAGGGTGAAGGCATGATCCAGAAAGCCGCTGATATTCTCTGCAAGTCCCTGCAGATGAATAAGGTCCTTTTCATGCAGATCCCGCTCAGAACGAATAAGGAGATAGACCGTGATGGACATGGATGAGAACAGAACCGAAAGACTTACGGACAGTATAAGCAGAAGATTGAATTTCCTGGAAACCTTACTCATGATTTAAGATTCGCTTTATAAACATTTATTTTCAAGCCTTTTTTAGAGAAAGACCGTATACGATTCCTCCCTCGCCGGGCGGAGAGATACTCAGCAGAGACCTGAAACCATAACGTTTATAAAATTCTATCCCCTTCCTGTTCTCTGAGGCCACAACAAGATGAAGACCGGGGATTCCCAGAGTCCTCAAATGAACTGCCAGACGATCCACAAGAAGGTGCCCCAATCCCTGCCTCTGTGCATCGGGATGGACATTGATATGAAGATGGGCGGGATAGTTTATATGAATCAGCCGTCCCCGCAGGGGATGACGCCTTAACAGATCCCTCCCCTCGGGAATACGGTAGTACTCCAGCCCCGACGCCCTGAAGGCCTCGGGAGACTCCCGTTCCACCCTGTCCAGAGCGGGGAGGAGGGACGGATAGTAATCTCTGTTAAACTCTCTCATAGATGCCGTGGTCCCGGGGGAGCAAAGTATCACTCCCAGAGGCCGGCCGTCCTCGTTCCGTACAGCCGTAAAACAATGGGACCGGCAGCGCTCAAAGTAGTAGCGCCCCCAGCGTTCCCAGATCAGTTCCGGAGCCGGATGATTCTCCGCTGCCGGATCCGCCCTGTAGAGGATCTCTTTCAGATCCCTTTCATCTGCCGCCTGAACGGGCCTGATTTCGAAGTTCATTGAATCCTCTCTTTTAAAACGATTTTAACAGAAGATAAAACGCCAGGCGAAAAATACGGCCAGACCGCTGACTATGGAGGCCATCAGAGTCTGTCTCCGTATAAGGATCCCCCCTGCCAGCGCCGCCAGAGCGCCGAAAAGGTAGGCATTCTCCAGACTGATATCCAGGCGGCCTGCGGGCATAAGAACCGCGGGGACAAGGATAGCCGTCAGAACGGCGGGGGGAACATAGTAGAGGGCCTTTTCCATTAAAGGGGGCATCGTAAACTGATCGGCCAGAGCAAAAAGGACATAGCGGATACCGAATGTCACCGCCATCATTCCGGCGATCATCAGAACTTCATTCATGCCTGATCCTCCTTCATAGCCTTTATTCTGGCGCTGTGTCTGTCGGCGACCAGGGCGGCCAGAACGCCCGCCAGGGCTGCGGCGACAAGACCCAGTTTATAGGGAAGAGCTCCCGTCAACAGAGAGACGGCGGCGGCGGTAAACACACAGACAACGGAAGCTCTGTTTTTCACAAAGGGAATCGTCATCCCTATAAAGGAGACGGGCATGGCAAAGTCCAGTCCCCAGCTTCCGGCATCGGGAATCCGGCTGCCCAGCACAAGTCCCAGAGCGCACCAGATCTGCCAGTTCACGTACATGGCCACGGAAGCCCCCAACTGATGCCAGTGTTTGAACGGAGAGTCCTCCTCCTGCCTGTAACGGCTTATGCAGACGGCAAAAGCCTCGTCGGTAAGGAGAAATGCCAGTATAAGACGCCAGGTATGGGAAAGACGGCGCACATAGGGCAGCAAAGTGGCGCTGTAGAGCATATGCCTGAGATTGACCACCAGGGTTGTAAGAATGATGATCAGTACGGGGGCACCGGCCGCCACAAGGCCCACAGCAACGAACTGAGAGGAACCGGCAAAAACAAAAAGGCTCATGCCCATGGCAGCCCCTGCGGACAGACCGGCTCCCACGGCCAGAGCCCCGTAGATCAGGCCGAAGGGCGAGGCTCCCAGAAGCAGGGGGACGGCCCCGCGGGCGCCATTCACAAACTCTTTTTTTCGGGTCATAGGATTACCTTTAAACGTCTTAGTCAGCATATATCGGTTTCAGGATATTCTAGAGGAGTTGAGTGGAAATGAACAGCCTCATTTTTGTTTCATCAAAAAGGAGGCAAAGAAGGACTTAAGGACTGCACGGCTCGTCTCTCCGGGAGTCGGAAAAGAACGTGAGCCGTGCTGTCGCTGCCGATCAGGGCGTTTGCAGAATCTCCATTATACGGAGAAAGTGGTCTGCTTCTTGTTCAGCCGGCGGCGGGACGCCAGAATTTCATCTCCGTAGGATTCCAGGATGAAACTCAGTTTCTCTTTCAGTACGGGCATGCCGAAAGCCCGCTCCATGGCATTGAAGCTGTTCTCGGTCATCACCGCCCGAACAGCGGGATCGGTGACGATCTGATGGATCTGTTTCAGACTGTTGTCTGGAATCAGAAGACGGCCGTTCTCATCATAGTCGTCCCGGATCTCCACGCATTCCAGTCCCCGGTTCATAATATCCGTCTTATAGACCAGATAGGTAGCCACGGCCAGGGGGACCCGGGCGGCCACGGTTTCCAGAAGGGCGTTTCCGAAGCCCTCCCAGATGGGGAGATAGGTTATGAAGTCGGCGTTTACCAGGACGTCCCGGTTGGTATAAAGCTTGCGTCCCTTATCGTCTGTTCCCCTTACGGAAGCCACCCTTTCGGCAATCAGATCCAGCTTCACCTCCTCGGTATCGGCCAGGGCCCTGATCTCATGGACATAGCTGTCATCCAGCTCGTCACCCTGATAGAGGGAGATGATAAAGCGGATTTTCTCCTTGAGCTCGGGGTATTTCTTCTGAAAGCGGGAAACCAGGATAATGGAGTCCTCAATACGCTTGCGGGGAACGATTCTTGTTGGCTGAAGAAAGAGGATGTCGTCGGCGGCGTAGCCCAGCTCTTTGCGAAAATCGCCGTTATACTCATCCCTGACGGGAGGAGTGGAGAAGTCCTCACAGTTGGGTACGATATGGGGGTTCACCCTTTTGATAGTCCGCAGGTTATGGGCCGCATAGGAGGAGATCACCACATGCTCCAGAGAGGGATCGGTGGGGGGCATAATATCCTTAAGCAGATCTTCCATATGGTTGCCGCTGAAACGGCTGCGCTCCCACCAGAAGTCATGATGGTGGAAGATAACGGCGGTCTTGTATTCGCAAGCCATCTTGTAAACGGCCAGCCCTCCGATCAGAGTCATGGGCATGGCATTGGTATTCTGGGCGATCAGACAGTCAATTTTTTTTTCCATCACAAACTGATGGATCTCTTCGGCGGCCTCGCTGCCCTTGAGATCCAGGCTCTCCATCAGCTTCTTTCGCTCTTTGGAGCTGCTGTTGTTCTTGTTTCCCGGAACGATATGGGGAAACATGACGGGCTCGATGTTTTTCTGAAACTTATAATCAAAGCGGAGAGAGGGAACCGTCAGACGGCGCTCTTCGGGAACGGCGGGAAGTTCGGCGGCATAGTGCCCTGCCACAGTATAGATCTCATGCCCCATACCCTGAAGGGTCTCGATCCACTTATCCACTTCCAGGGAAACGCCGTCTACGTCTCCCAGCTTGCCGCAGACCACGGCCAGTCTGTATGTATCTTTCATCTTTTTTATATGATTCCTTAATTCGCTTTTCACCTGCAGGGACGACCTGTATTCGGACAGGGCTCTGCGGTGTTGTTTTTCAATGGTCAAAGTATATAAAAAAACCGGGACCATGTCCCGGCGGGAAACGGCTTAAATCACGATTTTCACTACTCTTTAACACCACCCTCGGACATACCGCCCACCAGATTCTTCTGAACAAGCATAAACAGGGCGATAACGGGGGTGGCGGTCAGTACGGAAGCCGCCATTATTCTGTCCCAGACGGCGTTCTTTGAAACAAACAGAGCCCGCAGACCCATGGGAAGGGTGTAGAGATTCTTGAATCCTTTCAGAAATACCGAGGCGAAGAGGTACTCATTCCAGGCGATCATAAAGGAGTAGATATACACCGTCACTATGGCTGAAATGGACAGGGGAATGATGATCCTCCAGATGGTGCCGAAACGGCTGGCCCCCTCGATCATGGCCGCCTCTTCAATGGAAAAGGGTATGGTTCTGAAAAAGTTCCCCAGCATGTAGAGAGAGACCGGAAGAGTCTGAACCATATAGATGATCAGCAGGGAGGCGAATGTCCCGCCCCTTGTAGACAGCAGTCCCATGCTTACGCAGACCTTGTAAAGGGGGATCAGAAGCAGGATGCCTCCGAACATATAGACGAAAAGTACGCCCCTCTGTACGGTGGCCCGCCCGGGATAGCGCAGCCGGCTGAAGGAGTAGGCCCCTAAAATGGCGATGATCACAGACATCAGGGCGGCCACGCTGGCCAGGATCAGAGAGTTCATAAAATAGCGGGGAAAAGGAAAGACATCGCCGCTGGACTTGTACTTTTCCAGAATAGTCTCTTTCTGCGCCCGGGTCATGTCCGGGGTGTTCTCCAGAAGATCGAGAATCGATTCGGGGACGTTCTTCATATCCTGGCCGATATTCAAGAGCTCCTTGTAGGCCTCGGTGTTGATCTGGGTGGGAATCAGGGAAGGATTGCCCCAGTCCCACTGATACTTGAGGCTGGTGGAGAGCATCTGAAAGAAAGGGAAGATGCTGAACAGGACGATAAACAGCACCAGAAGGACAAAGCCCGCCCGGCGCAGGGGAGTTGTTTTTTCTACCACTTGAGTACCCTCTTTACATAGACAAGAATGAAGCCGATAAGCAGGATGAACTGGATCAGTGCCAGAGCCGAGCCCTGCCCCATATCCATGGTTCCCACAAAGGCCTTGAAGTAGGTGTATACGGACAGGACCTTCACATTGGTGGTGAGAAGGTAGATTTCCTCAAACTTGTTGAAGTTCCAGATTACCCTCAGCAGGATAATGGAACCGGTGATAAAGTAGATTTCCGGCAGAGTGATGGCCTTGAATTTCATCCATCCGGAAGCGCCGTCCACTTCGGCGGCCTCATAGAGGTTCTTGTCGATTCCCTGAAGACGGGAGAGAATCATCAGATAAGTAAAGGGAAAGTTCTTCCAGATACTGAAGATGATGGCCACCCATACGGCGGAGGCGGGAGACCCTATAAGGTTGACCCGTTCTCCCAGAATCCCCAGTCTCTCCACCAGAACGTCCATGACGACACCGTTGACCGGATCGAAGATAAACTGCCAGGCGAAGACCACGGAAATAACGGGAGCCACATAGGGGAAAAGCACAAGACTTCTCACCAGTCCCCGGAAAGGGAACTCTCTGTTCATCACAAGAGCGACGATCAGACCGAAGAGGGTGGTCCCCACGGTGGTGAAGAAAACATAAAGAACCGTGGTTCCCACGGACTTCCAGAAGAAGGGGTCGGTGACCACGGATCTGTGATTCTCCAGCCCTATAAAGGTATTGGCCTCGCTGAGATTCACATCAAAGAAACTTAAAAAGATATTGTAGACAATCGGGTACAGTATCAGAGCCAGAATGATGAATACAGCGGGGAACACCAGGGCCCAGCCCAGATAAGCCTCCCTTCTGTTCTGTCCCAGACCGGCAGCCGGTACTAAAGATTTCATAGCGATTACTCCGGAAGTGGCGCCCCTTCTCCGGATGAGGACGGACGCCGTTCACACTTGAAACGTCCCCTCCCGGACGGAAGGGAAACGATATCAGATTTTTATTTGAGTTTTGCCATCTCGGCTTCCGCCCAGGCCATGGCCTTGTCCACATCCATGCCTTCCTGAGTGATCTTGTAGAGCATCTGGGGAATGATCTGCTTGGAGTAGATGGTACTGGCGGCGGCAATCCTGTTTCCCTCTACGATACTGAAGGTTTCGATGTTATCCAGACCGTCGATGATCTCGGCCATCTTTTCCTTGCCGTAGTTCTTGAAGATTCCCTTGGGATCGTTCTGGAAGCGTTCGTTGACGGCGATGTCCTTGAGAACGGGATTCATTCCGCCGGGAGCCATATGCAGCCAGGTGATGTAGGCGTTGGGTGTCAGCAGGTAGCGCATAAACTTCTGGGCGGCCCCTGTCTTGGCGGCATCATCCTGTTTGGGGAAGGCCAGGGAGTTGATAACGCCGAATCCCGCATCTTCTTTGTTCGTGACGGTAGAGGCCATGCGGGTATTTTTGACCAGGTCGGGGTCAAAGCTACCGCCTGCCAGTTCGGCAAAGTTCTCAGAGGTGAGTGAACCGGCGGCGACTTCGGCCAGCGCCAGGTCGTCCATAATATAGGTGGAGTAGAAGAACATGGCCATCTTGCCCTGAAGATAGTAGTCTCTGGCTCTCCAGGTCTGGGGCCCGGGAGGATTGTATTTTGCCAGTTCGGCGTAGTACTCGACGGCTTCCTTCATCTCGGGAGAGTTGAATGTCAGGTTTCCGTCCTTGTCAAAGAGGCTGCCGCCGTTGGACATGGCGAACTGGGTAAAACACTGCTCGGCATAGGCTTCAGCCTTGGTTCCCACCAGGATACCGTACTGGTTCTGATCGGGTTTATAGAAGTATTCGGCGGCCTTGAGAATATCGTCCCATGTATTGGGGGGATTCAGCCCGGCTTCTTCAAACCAGTCGGCCCGGTACCAGATCCCCTGCACCCATCCGTGATAGGGAACGGCGTAGTAGCTGCCCGCCGTGGCACTCTCGTTCAGTTTGAGAGTACCGGCGTAGAACTTGTCCTTTCCGACTTCGCTGATAACGGCGCTTGCGGCATCGGCGTCCAGAATTCCCTCGGACCCGAAGGAGACGGCGTTCTCTGCAGGACACTCGATCATGGAGGGAAGATTGCCTGCGGCTGCGGCAGTATTGATCTGGGTGGCCATATCGTTTTCATCCACGGGAATCAGGTTTATCTTGATTTCGGGATTCATAACCATAAAGGTATCGATCAGAACCTGAATATTGGCCATGCGGTCGGACTGGGTCTGGGTGGTCCAGAAGTCGAATTCTACAGGCCCTGCACTGACGGGAGCCTCTTCTTTCTTCTGACATCCTGTCATCAGAACAGCTGCCACCGACAGGATGATGAGAAAAAGGGTCGCTTTTTTCATTGAAATTTCTCCTTTGCATTGTGTCTTGGATTAATTCTAATACCGGTATAAAGAAGAAAAGTCACTTCCCGGTACCAATCTGGTACCGGTTTAATACTAAACAGACATTCACAATCTATTCATCATCGAGAAGATAGCGGCAGTACTCCTTGAGTTCCGAGTTCCGGGCGGCCTTCATGGCGGCCATACGGTCATGTATATTCAGCTTCTTGTAGATACGGCTGATATGATTTTTAACGGTCTGTTCGGCCAGAAAGAGACGGGAGGCGATATGACTGTTGTCATAACCCCGTGACATGAGATAGAGGATCTCCCTCTCCCTTCGGCTCAAAGAATCAATATTGTACTCCCCGTCATCCTTTCCGGGGGGATCCGGTTTTCCGGCAGCCTTTCCGGAAACCAGCTGGGCTGCCACGGAGGGGGAGATCTGCATGGTTCCTGCATTGACCGCCCGGATGGAACTGATAAGGTCGTCGGAGGGCATATTCTTTAACAGGTAACCCACGGCCCCCCCCTCCAGGGCATTATGGACATAGGCATCATCGTCGAAAGTGGTCAGCATCATAATCCGGATATCAGGCATGCGTTTATGAATAATCCCGGCGGCCTCTACTCCGTCCAGAACAGGCATCCTCACATCCATAAGAATGATATCCGGCTTCAGGGTCTCGGCGGCCTCCACAGCCTCCTTTCCATTATAGGCAAGTCCCGCCACCTCGATATCCCCAGCCTTCATGCTAATCACGGTCTGCAGAGTCTCGGCGAAAAGAACCTGATCATCCACAATCAAAAGACGGATCATACGCTGCTCCTTATAGAATCGGGAAGAGGGATGGTCACGGAAAGCTCGAAGCCATCCGTAATATTCTGATATTTGATCGATCCGCCCAGGTCGTTCAGCCTCTCCTGCATTCCCGTCAGACCTATCCCCTCCTTCAGTTCAACCGCACCGCTGCCGTTATCCTGAAGACTGAGCCTGAGAATTCGGTTCTCAATCCAGAAGTAGATTCTGATTTCGCTGGCCCTGCCGTGACGGAAGGAGTTGGTCAGTCCCTCCTGTATAAAACGAAAGACAGCCCTGTCGATCCTGGGGCCGAAGCTGTCGGGAGAGTTGCCGAACTCCACTTTAACGGAAATTCCCGTGGCCTCGGCAAAGGCGGAAACCAGCTTGAAAAACGCCCGCAGTCCCTCGGGACGTCCGATCTCCTTGGAACGGAGGAGGCGCATGGCTCTCCGGGTCTCCTCCAGACAGAACCCGGCTTCATCCATGGATTTTTTGATAAGCTCCTCCGCACCGGGCTTGTCGCTGTTTATCATCATACCGGCGGCTTCCAGCATGATGCGGATATTGGTAAGAGAGTAACCGACGGTATCATGTATCTCCCGGGAGACCCTCTTCCTTTCCCTTTTCAGGGTCTCCAGCTCCAGACTGGAGCTGTAACTCTGGAAGCCCAGGTTGGCCTTCCCCATGGTATTCAGAGCCTCATCCAGACGCTTTATCATCTTCCGCTCCTCCCGGAGCTGCCTGTCCCTCCCCGTAAGGAGTCCCAGAAGAGCGACCAGAAAGACTCCCAGCACAACAAAGCTGACAAGCTCATAAAGACCGGGTCCCGAAAGCTCGGTATGGAACGCGCTGCGGGGCATAAAAAGGAGAGTTCCGTAAACCAGAAGAGCACTCATAGCAAGGCTGTTCCAGGGATAAGCAATATAGAAAGCCGTCTCCAGCCAGAGCGAAAGGAGGAGAAACATCCCGATCCACAGCTCTCCGTCCAGAGGAAATATGAGCAGAAAAAGAATACCCGTCTTTACGGCAATGAAGGGATAGCGGCACCGCTTCCAGAGCGCCATGGCAAGAGACAGAAACAGAGAGAGCCCCAAGAGCAGGTTGAACTGCCAACGGAACTGATGGGCCGTCGGGATATTTTCCCCCGTCAGCCGATATAGCAGAGCCGAAAGCAAAAGGAGAACTGAGGAAAGAAGGAATAAAGAGAAAGATTTTCTGAATGAAGTGATATCGAAGCTCTCGTTACCCATGGCTGTAATCAGTATAGAACAAATTCCCCCTTTAGGGACAAGACATTTTACACGGAAGAGAGCGGCATCAGCGGGAACTGAGGCGTTCGGAGATTCGTGCGGCGGCCTCCATGACAAGATCTGCCGCCTTCTCCACCTCCATCTCACCGAAGCGTGTTTTATCCCAGCTGGTACTGACCGAAGCCACGATATCTCTCTTGTAGTCGTAGATCGGCGCCCCCACACACTGGAAGTCAAGGCGGTCCTCCTGATTATCGGTCGTCCAGCCTCTGCGTCTGCACTCGTCCATCACCTTGAGAAATTCCTCCGGGTCGGTGATGGAGTAAAGGGTATAGTGTACCATTCCCTTCTCTTCGATAAGGGAGAGGATCTCTTCATCCGATCTGCTGAGAATAAGAGCCTTTCCCAGAGAGGTGGAAAAGAGGGAGCGCTTCTGGCCGATGATAGAGTAGGCGCTGTCCAGTTCGGCGGTATAGACACGGTCGATATAACAGACCTCGTGATCCATCATGGTGGCCAGAAAAACGGGAAAACCGGTCTGCCGGGAGAGCTCCATGAGTATGGGCTGGGCTTCGGTTTTCAGTTCCAGATTGAAGCGGAACAGACCCGTCAGATCCAGAAATTTCAGTCCAATTTTATAGAGGTTCAGTTCGCTGTTCTTATCAACATAACCTTTTTTTACAAGATCCGCTGTAATGCGATAGACCGTACTTACCGGGAGGGAAAGAGCCGCAGCCATATCGCTGAGAATCATCCCTCTGGGAGTCTGTGAGAGTAACTCGATAATGTCGAAAGCCCGGTCGATGGACTGAATACTCATAATTCCTCGTTTTTCGGAATGACCCCGGCAGGCACCGGGGTCTCCCCTTTACTCCTGGTGAGGATAGTACAATTCTCTGATTCTGTCAGCAGTTTCAGAACTGACACTGAACTCAATGGCATCAATATTCTGTTTCAGCTGCTCTCTGCTGCTTCCGGTGATGAGAGGGATAAAGCCCTCGGCGACCATAAAGCTCAGAACCAGAGTGTTGGCCGAAACGCCCAGAGCCGCGGCTTCTTTTCGGAAAAGATCCACAATCTCATTGTTCTGCGGCGTGTCGTAGTCCTCCGGTATAGAGCGGTCATCCCGTCCGAAGAATCCCTGCAGCAGCGGGGAGTAGCTGAGCATCGCCACATTCTCACGCCGGCAGAAGTCCAGAATCTCCACAGAGGCGGGCAGCTGACGGCCGAACTTACCATTGACTCTGGGCCAGAGAACCGACTGCCTGGACTGTACGCAGCAGAAAGGAGTCCACCCCCTGCTCAGGGCAAGCTGATTGGCCGTTGCCAGACGCCAGGCGTAGAAGTTGCTGGCGCCCAGAGCCATAACTTTCCCGGCTTTCACCAGAGAGTGAAAAGCCTCCATATACTCTTCCTGAGGCGTATCGTAGTCATCACAGTGGGCATAGAGAAGATCAATCTTCTCCAGTCCCAGTCGTTTCAGACTTTTGTCCACCTCAGAGAGGATCAGATCTTTTTTCAGCCCCCGGGGGACATCACCGTAAGGGAATCCCATCTTGGTGGCCACAAGGAGATCATCCCTGTTTCCTCTGGATTTTATCCAGCGGCCCAGAACAGACTCGCCCACGGGCTCAGGGAATCCGGGAACCCATGTGGCATACTTGTTGGCAGTGTCGTAGAAGCGCCCCCCCCTCTCATAGTAGTAATCCATAAGAGAGAAAGACTCCTGCTCAGGCACTTTGATGCCGAAGTACATGGTTCCGAGACAGAGAGTGGAACCGGACAGCGATGAGCCGCCCAGTTTCATTTCTTTCATACAAGATCCCCGCACTGAATAAGAACCTTCATCATGGAAAGGTCTTCATCCAGAGCCTTGAAAGCGTCTTCCATCTCCTCCAGGGGGAAGACCCTGGAGATGATCTTATCCGCAGGAAATGCGGGCGCGGTCAGAACCTGCAGGGCCGCATCAAAATCCTCGGCCCCGTAGACCCGTGCTCCATAGAGCTCCAGCTCCTTCCAGAAGAAGTCCTTCAGGCAGACTTCGGGATTGCTGCCGAAAATTCCTACGAGAACGATCTTTCCACGGGGACGGGCGAACTGGGTCATAGACAGGGCTCCGGGCTGGGAGGCGGAAACCTCGAAAACCACATCCGCCAGAGAGCCCTTGTTCAGAGCCCTCAGGGAGGCTTCCATATCATCCTTCATGGGATTCAGGGTTTTGATACCCATGCTTTCGGCCATGGAAAGACGTGTTTCATTCACCTCGGAAAGAACGAAATCCACTCCCCGGGACTTGAGAACCTGGGCGATGAGGATACCGATGGGACCGCCTCCGATAATCAGGGCGAAGTCATCTTCGGTAATTCCGGAACGGCTGACATCATGACAGGCCACAGCCAGAGGCTCTACAAGGGCGGCATCCTTCAGGCTGACACCCTCGGGAACGCGGTGGAGGATTCTCTGATCCACATCCCAGGAAGACTGGAAGGCCCCCTCGGAGTCCACGCCGATAAAGTTCAGCTTCTCACAGATGTGTGTAAATCCCCTCTTGCAGGTGGGACACTCCCCGCACCAGTCCAGGGGACGAACCACTACGGCCTCACCGACCTTGTAGTCCTTTACATTAGCACCCAGTTCAGTGATGACCCCGGACATCTCATGACCGATGATGGCATTTGTCCCGGTTCTGCCGTCCATAACGCCATGAAAGACGTGACGGTCCGTTCCGCAGATTCCGCAGTATGCCACATCCAGCCGGACCTGATCGGGTCCGAGGGCCTCGGGAACTCTATCTTCGACAACGATGGTCTTATTACCTTTATAGTAGGCAGCTTTACTCATTCCTTATTCTCCTCTAACAGCTCTCGAGTACTTTTCTTCGAAAAGTCTCTGTCCCTTGAACGATAAAAAGAGGCCGACCCCTTTTTATCATCCTTCCTGTTTCTGAAATCCCATACGGCTTGATACCTTTCCGGCAGTACTCAGAAGGGCTGTGGTAATTCTGTTCAGTTTTTCAGAACTCGTTTCATCCCTGTTCATGGATGTACTCAAGGCCGCAATCACATGTCCCCGGTAATCATAGATAGGAGCCGCATGACAGATGACTCCGGAAACATTCTCTTCATCATCCACGGTCCAGCCCCTTCGGGAACTCCGCTCGAGCTCTTCCAGCAGAGTCTCGCCGTCCTTCAGGGTTTTATCCGTGAAGGGAGCGAAATCACAGGCGGCCACATAGGCTTCCTGTTCCTGCCGGGTAAAGCCCAGAAGAAGGGACTTCCCCAGGGCCGTACAGTACAGAGGCTTGCGTTCACCGATGGAGGTATAGCAGCGCAGATGATTGATATAGTCGTGGCGATCAATGTAAACCGCCTGATTATCCATCATGGTAGCCAGGAATACGGTCTCCTCCAGCTCTTCGGAAAGAGCCTTCAGAATGGGCTCGGCAACGGCTTTCAGGTCCAGCCCCATCAGATAGGAACTGGACAGATCGATAAACTTCAGGCTGAGGCTGTACCGCTTTTCACTATCCTGAGTCACGTAGCCCCTTTCACTGAAGCTGCTGAGAATTCTGTGTACCGTGGATATATTGAGGTCCACACGCCGCGCCAGTTCGGATATGCTCAGCCCCGAAAATTCCCGGGACAGGGTCTCTAGGACATGAAAGGATTTATCCAGTATCTGTACGGCCATATGTTCCTCATTCTCCATTCGATATCACCGGCATGGAAAATGCCGGTAAAACCAGTTTATCCAGCCGCTGCCATCAGGTCTACAGCAGCTGGAAACATATCAGCCGATCGGGTTCTTACCGATATAGGCGAGAATACCACCGTCAACGTAGAGAACATGACCGTTTACAAAGTCGGATGCGGGAGACGCCAGGAAGACGGCGGGACCCATCAGGTCATCCGTGGTTCCCCATCTCGCAGCAGGTGTCTTGGAGATGATGAACTTGTTAAAAGGATGCTCGGGTGTCCGGAGAGGAGCGGTCTGGGGAGTCTCGATGTACCCGGGCCCGATTCCGTTACACTGGATGTTGTACTCGCCGTACTCACTGCAGATATTCCGGGTCAGCATTTTCAGTCCGCCCTTGGCGGCGGCGTAGGCGGAGACGGTCTCTCTTCCCAGCTCGCTCATCATGGAACAGATGTTGATGATCTTTCCGGAGTTCCTCTTCATCATGGAGGGAAGTACGGCCTTGGCGCAGATAAAGGGCGCGTTCAGGTCGATATCGATGACCTGGCGGAATTCTTCGGCCTTCATCTCGTGCATGGGGATGCGCTTGATGATTCCGGCATTGTTCACGAGAATGTCGACGGGTCCCATATCGCCTTCGATTTTCTTAACCAGATCATCAATCTGATCTTCCTTGGTAACGTCGGCAACATAGCCTTTGGCCTCAATGCCCGCTTCCTTGTAGGATTCCATTCCCTTATCCACCAGCTCCTGGTTGATGTCGTTAAAGGCAATCCTGGCCCCGTATGTGGCCAGCCCCTTGGCAATGGCAAATCCGATTCCATAGGAAGCTCCGGTAACCCAGGCAACCTTTCCGCTCAGATCAAAACTCTTTTCAGTAAACATAGATTTCTCCTATATCTTATCTAAGATAAATAAATTACATAAACAGTGAAGGCAGCCAGGTGCTGACTTCGGGAACAAAGGTCACCAGAATCAGGACGATGACATTGCAGATAATGAAGGGCAAAGCCGATTCAAATATCTTTGTAATAGGCATACCGCAGATCTTGGTGGCCGCATTCAGACACATGCCGATGGGAGGTGTTACCAGACCGATGGCGCATCCTGTGATCATGATGGCTCCGAACTGAAGCTCGCTGACGCCGAAGTACTGCATGACGGGAATGAGTATGGGGCAGAGCAGCAACAGGGTGGGCGTAACATCCACAAAGGTACCCACAAAGAGGATCAGCAGGTCGATGAACAGCAGTATCCAGAAGCGGTGGACATCCAGATTCATCAGGAAGTTGGCCACCATGGCGGGAATCTGTTCTATGGCCAGAATCCATGTGAAAATCATGGAGAATCCCACGATAATCATAATGGACGCGGACATCATAACCGTCTTCTTCAGGATGCCGGGCAGATCCTTGACATAAAGCTCCTTGTAAAGGAAGAAGCCCAGAACCATGGAGTAGAGCACGGCGATACCGGCGGACTCGCTGGCGGTGGCCACACCCGTGGAGACGGAAAGTACGATGACCAGGGGCATCAGAACGGCCAGGAGACCGTCTCTTGTTGTGGTTGTGATCTCGTGCATACTGATCTTCTCCCGGGGAGGATGGTATCCCTTCTTGGCGGAGTAGACATAGACGAGGATCAGCTGGGAGGCTCCGATCAGGACGCCGGGGATCAGACCGGCCAGAAAGAGCTTACCTACGGAAGCACCGGAGATCATGGCGTACATCAGCATGGGCACCGAGGGAGGAATGATCATCCCCATGGTGGAGGAGGCAACGGTAATTCCCGTGGCGAATCCCTTGCTGTAGCCCTTCTTGATCATATTGGGGATCAGTACGGAACCCAGGGCCGAAGTATCGGCGACAGAGGAACCGGAGATGCCTCCGAAGATCATACTGGCCACGACATTCACCTCTCCCAGACCTCCCCGGATGGGCTTTACGGTCAGAAGGCTGAAGTTGATCAGACGCCTGGTCAGTCCACCGCGGTTCATCAGCTCGCCGGCCAGAATAAACAGGGGCATGGCGATGATGACGAAGCTGTTGGTCCCCGACCAGATCCTCTGGGGAAGGGTTGCAATAAAGGCGGGCTGCTCGATCAGAAGATAGATAAGTCCCGATGCACCAAGAGAATAGGCAATGGGAACGCTTAACAGGATCAGCGCAAAGAGGCTGATCATCATAACGGCAAGACTCATGAAAGGACCTCCTTAAAACCGATCTCCTCTTCTTCAGGAGTATTCTCCTCCATGGAATGAACCTCATCACGCTCGTAGCCGTAAACGGGTTCATCAATGGAAACAAACTTTTCCAGGATACCGACCAGACAGTAGAAAATGGCCAGAATGCTGGAGATGGGTACCATGACATAGAGGTACTTGGTGGCAACCTGCAGGCTGGGAAGCTTGACATCCCCGACCTTCTTTATCCAGATCAGACTGTTTTTGAACAGGTAGATCATGACGAAGATGATCACAATGTTCACTAATATATCGATATAACCTTTGACACGGTCGCTTGCTTTCTCATAGAAAAATTCGATGTTGATATGGTCTCTCTCCCGGATACCGAGAGCGGCGCCGTAGAAGGTTGTGGCCACAAACATCATGGTGATGGCTTCTTCTGCCTTAACGAAAGTGATGTTGAAAACGTAGCGGAGAAACACGGAAAGTATGATGCTCACGGTCAGGACGGCCATAAGAGAATAGTTGAGCACCGACAGGATCTTATCCAATGTTTTTACGATCTTATTCATTTTAAAACCTCATAGGAGCAGACCCCGGACAGGGAGTCTGCTCCTGAACCATTATCAGGAAATATTATTTTCCGTTAGCGATAGCGATAGCTTCTTCCAGCTCGGCCTGAGTGAAGAATCCCTTTCCGATGTAGTAGTCGTAAACGGGGGCACAGGCTTCGATAAACTGCTGTCTCTCGGCGGCGGTGGGGGTGTAAACCTCAACACCCGCATCCTTGATGATCTGCAGATACTGATCGGAGCTGTCGGCGCGCATCTTGTTCTGCTCGGCAGTATACAGGTCGGCACCTTCCTGTACGATCTGCTGCAGATCGGCGGGAAGAGAGTTGTACCAGTCCAGAGCCACACAGAAGGGCTCGGGGTTGAACAGGTAGTGCATGATGGTCATGTACTTCTGAACTTCCTGAAACTTCATGGTAGCGATGTTCATGAAGGGGTTTTCCTGTCCGTCGGCAACACCGGTCTTCAGGGCCATGTATACCTCAACATAGGGGATGGAAACGGGGTTGGCACCCAGGGCTTCCATAGTTTTGATGATGGCTTCCACGGGAGGAGTTCTCATCTTCAGTCCTTTCATGTCGGCGGGAGTGTGAACAGGACGGATGTTGTTGGTTACGTTTCTGGAACCGGCATCTCCGTTAGCCAGCAGCTTGATTCCGTACTGCTCGGCATCCTTGTTGATCTGGGCCGCCAGATCGGAATCGGCAAATCTCATCAGGGCATCCTGATCGGCGAACAGGAAGGGCATGAGGTAGAGATTCAGCTTGGGGGTAATGGAGTCGAATACACCACCGATGTAACCTTCCTGGCTTCCCAGTTTCAGGGCTTCCAGCATCTCGGCTTCCTTACCGAGCTGACCGGAGGGATAAATCTCGACAACAATCTGACCTTCGGACTTGGACTCAACATAATCCTTGAACTTCAGCAGGGACTGGTGACGGGAAGTGTCGTTGGGCATGGAGTGACCGAATTTCATGGTATACACCTTTTTTTCGTCGGCTCCGCCGTCCTTCTGACCTTCGGACCATCCGAAGCTCAGGGCAACGAACAGCATCATCAAAACAATAAGACTCTTTTTCATAAGAACTACTCCTTATATTTTCCGGACCGGATGGTCCGGTTATTACCGCTTGAAGGCCCTTTCCCCGAGGGGTTCGGGGCGATTTAAAATCGCTTTTCACTTTTTCACATTATGAAAACTGATTTTATTTTTACATCGCTTAGTTATTTCGTCAAGTTTTTTTAGATTTTTTTTACGAATATCCGAAGGACGGGAATAAAAAAAATCCCCGTGTATCGGGGATTTGAATGGTTCGTATATACGAATTTAATATAAATGACTTCATGAGAAAATTTTAGCTTGCTACGTCTCGAACAGAATTCACCGATCCTCCTCGGCGAAAGGTCTTGAAATCAATGCCGTATTTCCGGGCGCGGATACCCATCATCCTGTTGGTCAGCCCCAGCTGCTCCGCCGCACGGGAAAGATTTCCCCTGGTGGATTTCAGGGCTTCGACGATCATTTCATACTCAATGGCATCCAGTTTCTGCTGCAGGGTACCGTGATGGTCACTGTCCCTCAGATGTGGATCGGCCATCTGCAGAGAGGGAGGGAGATGGTAGCCGTGAATGACCTGATCGTCACTCAGGATCACCGCCCTCTCAATGGAGTTTTCAAGCTCGCGGACATTGCCCGGCCAGTGATAGGCAATCAGCATATCTATGGCGGGAGTGGAAATCCGGTTCACATGTTTTCCGTTCAATCTGTTGTACTTCTCGATGAAAAAGTCGCTCAACAGCAGGATATCCGTCTTTCTTTCCCGCAAAGGCGGTATGGTGATGGGTATGATATTGAGGCGATAGTAGAGATCTTCCCGGAACTCCCCTTCCCTCACCTTCTCTTCCAGGTTCTTGTTGGTGGCGGCGATGATTCTGACATCGGCCTTGAGCGTTTCCGAACCGCCTACCCGTTCAAACTCCCGCTCCTGAAGAACCCTCAGCAGCTTGGCCTGAATGCCGGGACTGATTTCACCGATCTCATCGAGGAACAGAGTCCCCCCCTGGGCCAGTTCGAAGCGGCCTTTTCTATGGGACACCGCCCCTGTAAAGGCGCCCTTCTCATGACCGAAAAGTTCGGACTCAATAATGCTTTCCGGCAGAGCGGCGCAGTTGAGCTTGACAAAGGCCCGTCCGGAACGTGTGCTGGCGTAGTGCAGGGCCTCGGCCACCAGCTCCTTACCTACACCGCTCTCTCCCAGAATCAGAATGGTGGAACTGGCAGGGGCCACCTTCTGGATCATCTGAAAGACGGGCTGCAGACTCTTGGCATTGCCTATGATATTAGGCGGTCGTTTAAGGGGCTCATCCCCCTCGACAATCCGATCCTGTATCTTCTGAACATGTTCCTCATCCCGTGAACGGGAGAGCTGAGCCGCCTGAGCAATCATGGAGGCCAGTATCCTGAGGATCTGTTCATCTTCCTCCATATCCGGATCTTCTCCGTCGGCAAGCGCTTTTACAACAGAGAGGGTTCCAATAATCTGGACTCCCGTCCTTATAGGGATACAAAGGAAAGCACTGTCCAGAAGTTTATCAGACATACCCGTCCTGTTCAGAAAACGTGAATCTTCCCGGATCCGGGGCACAAGAATTGTCTCCCCCGATTCCACCACTTCACCGATGATTCCTTCGCCGGGATAGTAGATCCCCCGGGCCTGTTCTTCCTGACTGACTCCAAAGGCCTCTTTGATAAGAATGGAGCCGGCTTTCCGGTTGAACAGGGCAATCATGCCTCTTTTATAGGATTTGTGCTCACAAAGCCGCTGTGTGACCTGACGCAGGATTGTATTGATATCCGATCCCGACAGCAGCAGCTGACTTATACCTGAGACGAACTCAAGCTCCCTGCGGATCTGCCTTTCACAATTACTGCATGCCTCAGACATATTTAATACACTCCTTCGGTGGTTAACATGGTTTCACCCCTGGCTTCATCATAGATACGGAAAACCTCACTTCGGTTCAGTCCCCGTCCCAGGCTCTGGGACCTCAGGGCAATCCGCTTGAGGATAAGATTGGAAAGTGAGGGAGGACACTCTTTTCCGGCATCCCCTAAAAGTTTCTCCAATCCATGTCTCCCGCTGAGCCTTCCCCAGACAATCGTTTCCTCCGCCCCTCCCAGAGAGGCGGGATCGTAGGGCTTGAAGCTGAGAGGATTCCTGATAAGACCGGCCACATGAATGCCCGACTCATGACTGTTGATCCTCTCCCCCAGAAGGGGTTTTACAGGAGAAATAACCGTTCCCGTCAGTTCGGCGCAGCGTCTGGCACAGGCTCCCACCTTTCTGACTCTCTGCTCCGACCCCGCACCCAGGGCGATACGGGTCGCCAGCAGGATCTCCTCCAAAGGAGTATTTCCCGCCCGTTCCCCCAGTCCCAACAGGGTCGCACTTACAGCGCCGAATCCCTGTTCTATGGCACAGAGGGAGTTGGCCACGGCCATACCCAGATCGTTATGTCCGTGGAATTCCAGAAGCTTTCTGTGTTTCCGCAGCAGGCGCGACCAGTTCATTATGGTCGAGGGCCTGGCAAGACCCAGTGTGTCAGCTATCCGGATTCTGAAAAATCCGGCCTCTACAGCCGTTTCAACAAAGGTCTTCAGCCTTTCATCAGAACTGCGGGAGGCATCCATGGCTCCCAGAGAGAAGAATTCGCATCTGCTTCCCAGATACTCCGCCCATATGGCAATCTGCCCCAGAACCCAGTCCCAGGACCTGTCCATGGTCTGCAGAAGGCAGTCGGATACAGGCAGGCTGATATGAATCGCTCCCGTCTCACTACGGAGCGCTGCGTCCACATCCTCAGGCCTGCTGCGGCACCAGCAGATAATTCTCGCATCCAGATGACTCAGTTCTTTCAGCAGAGCAACCTCATCCCGGCCCAGTGCGGGGATTCCGGCTTCCAGCTCTGTTATGCCGGCATCAACCAGAGATTCCGCGATCCGGATTTTATCACTCCTGCCAAAGACAACACCGGGGGTCTGTTCCCCCTCTCTCAGGGTGCTGTCCACAAAGGCTGCTGAAGAACCAGTCATACCCGTTTAATTGCAAGGACCGGGCCAAAAGAGAAATTAATATGCTATCTACTTACATGATAAACATTTAAAAAATTAATACCCTATTCTTTCATCAAAAACACAAAAAACCATTCCGACAGGAATGTCTTACAGATAAGGAAAAACTACATATCTGTATATAAAAAATGCGGAGACTCCCTAAAGGGAGCTCCGCAGCACATTCGTTCATTCACGGGACTCAGCAGAGAAGAAACTCTTCGGCCGTTTCTCCCTCCTCAAGAGCATCCAGAATAACATCCAGATCGTCCTCTCCGCTCATGCCGCCGTACCAGGTATTATCAGGGTAGATAACCATGGCAGGTCCTCTGTCACAGACCTTCAGGCAGCCCGTAGCCGATACCATGACTCCGTCCAGACCGCGATCCAGAATCTCCGATTCCAGATAGCCCAGCCAGTCTCCGGTTCCCTTCTTATAACACACTCCCTGAGGCTCCCCGGAAGCCCTGAAACTACAACAAACCAGAATATGCTTGTTCGGTTTTTCCATTTCCTTCTCCTATTATCAGGCGCAGCCTGCGGAGTTTCCGCTGCAGCAGCCCTTTCTAACGGCCATATGTCTCAGATCATCCCCCATGGACAATCTCTCTAGGGCTTCAGATATAAGCCCCTCCACCTGCATCACCCGGATACCGGACTCACTGAGGATCCGCTCAGGTCTGCCTCCGATGCCGCTGACAAGCAGAGTGTGGCAGTCCTTCAGGATCTCGCCGATGGCAAACCAGCGGGCATCCCCGTCTCCGGGAGGAGGCATAATTCTATCATCCACAGGCATGCTGCTTTCATTCCCGTTATTGTAAATTTTCAGGGAGTCCGCATGCCCCAGATGCCGGTTAATCAAAAATCCTTCCTGAGTGGCGACAGCCACATGGGGCCGTTCCTCCAGGGGCTTGAGGGGCAGGACAGAGGCCTCTTTAAGCAGCCCTGTCATTCCCTCTGCCATAGCCTCTTCCAGAAGACCTGCAGCGTCAGCCCGGCAGCGCCGGCAGTGTCCCATCTGAAGGATATGAATCCCGCATTCCAGCCTCAGTGCCGCCACATCTGCGGCACTCGGTTCACTCAGATGGCCGAAGTCGGTGCCGGCGACGGGCATCAGGGGAAGGCAGTTCTGCATGGTGGCATCCAGAGACCCCACAACCTTTGCGATCTCGGGAATATGATGATCATTGATTCCGGGAATAATGATGCTGTTGATCTTCACCAGTATCCCCTCCTCTCTCAGTAATTTTATGCAGGCCAGCTGTTCATCGATCATAATTTTTCCGGCTTCAATACCCCGGTAGACCTTTTTATTGTGACGTATCCAGCGATAGCTGCTCCCTGCTATTTCGGGATCCACACCGTTTATGGTGATGGTCACATGGGTCACCCCGAGCCCCTTGAGCTCAGGGATATACGGTCTCAGACCCAGACCGTTTGTGGCCAGACAGAGCATGATCTCCGGATAGGCTCCATGTACCAGAGAGAGGGTTTCCATGGTCTGAACAGGATTGGCGAAGGGATCTCCGGGACCGGCGATCCCCACCACATCGAAGCTGCGCTTTTCCATGGCTTTAGACAGATAATAGAGGGCCTGCTGAGGACTCAGTACGGAACTGCAGACCCCGGGACGGCTCTCATTGACACAGTCATACTTCCGGTTGCAGAAGCCGCACTGCACATTGCATTTGGGAGCCACGGGCAGATGAATACGGGCATGATCCGAACAGGCGTTTTTATTAAAGCAGGGATGATTCTCCAGTTTGATTTCCATAACAGGCTCCTTATAAGTAGGTATATCCGATTTCCGAAGCGTCCTGCTTCTTCTTAAGAAGGGCGTTGACGATACGGTCGAGCATTTCCAGGGTTCCGCTGTATCCCAGCATTCTCTGCCGGGATGCTCCAAAACGATCATGAACGGGAAAACCGCAGCGTAAGAGGGGGATTCCCAGGCGGCGGCTGATCTTGTATCCCTTGCTGTTGCCGATCATCAGATCGGGCTTCAACTCCTCGATGATTTTCTCCGCATCGCCGAAGTCACAGTCTTCCCTGATGATCGTCGGAGAGTCCGATGCAGGGGCCTGCCCCAGCCTTTTCAGACTTTCGGACAGATATCCTTCGGGACTCCCGGTGAAGCAGAGGACCGGGTCCATGCCTATCTCGGCTGTAAAACGATAGAGAGCCTCCACCGTAGAGGAGTCTCCGAAAAGGACGACCTTTCTACCGTAAAGATATTTATGAGCATCCGCATAGGCATCGGTCAGCCTGCTCCTCTCGGCCCTCTCCTCTTCAGGGATATCCCGATCCAGGACTTCTTCCAGGAGCCGGAGGAAATGGTCGCTCCCCTCTATTCCCAGAGGAAGACCGGAACGCAGACAGGGCAGACCGAACTGCTTCTGAAGAAGATAGCCGGGACGCAGACTTGAAGGGAGACGCACTCCCAGCTCCAGAGAAGCCTCGTTTGCTCCCATGGATCTGATCTCATCCACCGTAGTGCCTCCGGGAGGAAGGGCCTTATAGCCCTCCCAGAGCCCCCCGTCCAGGGTCTCGCTGATATCGGGCAGGGCCACGGCATGGCCTCCCATGCGGGCGACAATCCCCTTGGTCCAGCGGATATCCGCCGGAGTCATCATGGGGAGAAACAGATTCAGGGCGGGCAGCCCCGGACTCTCCGCTTCCCTTTCAGCAGGGACTCCACTCAGGGCCAGGGATTCCACCAGAGCGTATACGGTACGGTGAAAGCCCTCCTCCTGGGTCCCCTGGTAACTGGGACTGGAGACGGGAATCAGAGGACAGAGTCCTGGCTGATTTTTCTTCAGCTCATGGACAAAACGCCTGATATCGTCCCCTATGGTCTCAGAGAGACAGGTGGTGGCAATCCCGATAACCTCGGGATTGTACTGCCTGAAAACATTGAGAACAGCTTTTTCCAGATTCTGCTGACCTCCGAAGATAACCGACTGTTCGTCGAAACTGCTTGAAGCGATATCCACAGGCTCCCGGAAGTGACTGATCATATAGCGCCTGATATAGGTGGCGCATCCCTGGGAACCGTGAAGGACAGGGACACAGCCCTGAACGCCTTTGAAGGCCCATCCTGCCCCCAGAGGCATACACTGCCGGCAGGGATTCCCCGCCGCCTGATAGTTCATCTTCATATTCATATTCCCTCTCCCATCCTTCTTCTCCGCGGTGCGAATCGCCACACAGGACTGAGAGCGGAAGCACAAACTTCGCGGGCGAAGTTCAATGTTCCCTCAAATCCCGCCAATGCGGTTTTTCTTTCATGATTGTGATCGCAGAACCCTACTCCCAGCTTAAAGGCCATGGGCCGCTCCTTGACCCCGCCTATAAAAAGATCCACATCCTTCTCCATGATAAAGTGGGACATCTCCATGGGATTGGAGTCGTCCAGAATAATCGTCCCGGGATCGCACATGGCAGCCAGCTCTTCATAGTCTTTTTTGTTTCCCGTCTGGGATCCGACCATCACCACATCCACATTCAAGGTTCTGAGAATCCGGATCAGCGAGAAGGTCTTGAAGGCTCCGCCCACATAGATAGCAGCCTTCATCCCCGTCAGTTTCTTCTTGCAGGCCTGCATGCCGGGCAGGAATTTAGCCACTTCCTCCCGGACGATGGCGGCTGTTTTCTCCCTGATCTCGGGATAATCACCGGCAAAAAACTCGGCCACCTCATAAAGGGCGGCGGCCACATCCTCAAGACCGAAGTAGGACACCCTTTTATAGGGGATGCCGTATTTCTCTTCCATCTCTTCGGCCAGGGTGGTTAGAGATCCGGAGCACTGAACCAGATTCAAAGACGCCCTGTGAGAGCGCCGCAGATCTCCGATTCGGCCGTCTCCGGTCATAATGGAAACCACCTCGATTCCCATACGCCGGTAGTAATCCCTGATAATCCAGGCCTCACCGGCCAGATTGAATTCGCCCAGAATATTGATACTCAAGGGACTTATCTCTCCCTCATCGTCCGTACCGACAATCCCTGACAGAGCCTTGCAGGCGGCCTTGTATCCGTCCTTCTTGGTTCCTGCGAATCCTGCGGAATGAACGGGAATGACCGGTATTCCCAGCTCCTCTCCCGCTTTGCGACAGACAGCATCCACATCATCGCCGATCACGCCGACGATACAGGTGCAGTAGACAAATACGGCTTTGGGCTTGTGTATCCCCGCCAGTTCCCTCAGTGCAGCGGCCAGTTTTTTCTCACCGCCGTAGATCACATCCTCCTCCCGGAGGTCGGTGGAGAAACAGAGCCGGTGCAGCTCCGGTCCGGAGCTGACCGATCCTCTGATATCCCAGGTATAGGAGGCGCAGCCGATCGGACCATGCACCAGATGCAGAGCGTCGGCTATGGGGTAAAGGACTACCCGGGAACCGCAGAAAACACAGGCCCTCTGACTTACCGAACCGGCAACACTTTTCCGGTCGCAATGCAGATCGAAGGCGGTTTTCCCTTTCTCTATCACCTGTTTATTACGGTCTTTTAGAATCGGTGCGCTCATCTCATCCTTCCTTACATTACAAGTTCAAAAGACTCTTCAGGGGCATCCCTGTCCTGGCGATCCATAAGGGCCCCCAGAATTTTCTCCAGAAGACGCATGGCTCCGCTATATCCCAGCATAGGAAAATAGCTGTGCCCGACTCTGTCGTAGATGGGGAAACCCATACGGACAAAGGGGATATCCTCGTCTCTGGCGATATACTTGCCGTAGCTGTTGCCCAGAAGAAGATCGACTCCCTCCTCCTTGATCCACTGATGGAGCAGGAACAGGTCGGCTCTCTCACCGTTTTTAAACTTTGCCTCGGGAACCACATCCCCCAGCAGGCTTTCCATCCTCTTCATGAAGGCCTTTCCCGGGGTACCGCTGACGATGTAAACGGGCTTCATATCGATATCCGACAGGAACTCCGCCAGGGGGAGAAGCTGATCGGGATCACCCCAGATGGCCACTCTCTTACCGGACAGGTAGTTCTGCATGTCCGCGACCATATCCACCAGACGGCCTCTCTCATCGGTCAGGCTGCGGGGAACGGGGGTTCCCGTCACCTCGCTGACCTTGGCGATAAAACGGTCGGTGGCCCGGAGGCCCAGGGGCAGATCAAGAACTTCAAAGGGTACGCGGCAGCCCTTCCACAGCTCTTCGGCGGCGGCTTTGGAGCCCCACGCTCCCAGAGCAAAGCTGGCCTTGCTCTTTCCTGAGGAGCGGATATCATCCAGAGTGGCACCGCCCCTGGGATAGAACTCATGGTGCCCTGTCATGGGAGCATCCAGTACATCCGAGGTATCGGGGTACATCACAAAGGGGACGCCCATGACCTTCATCAGACGTTTGATTTCCCTCATATCAGAGGGCTCTACCCATCCGGGAAGGATATTGACCTGATCCAGGAGTTCCTCTCCCTCAACAGGGGCCTGAGCCAGCTGTTTGGCCATACCGGCACACATATTCGAAAATCCGGTCACATGGGAGCCGATATAACTGGGGGTGGATGCATAGATTATGGTCTTTCCCTCGGGAATCTTTCCGTCGTCAACAGCCTTTCTGGCGATCTGTGCCAGGTCGTCTCCGATGGTCTCGGACAGACAGGTGGAATGCACCGCAATCACATCGGGGTTATAGACCGTAAACATGGTGTTCAGGGCCTGGATCAGATTGCTCTGCCCTCCGAATACGGATGATCCTTCGGTAAAGGAACTGGTACCCGCCATAACGGGTTCCTTGTAGTGCCTTGTCAATGCCGATCTGTGATAGGCACAGCAACCCTGTGAACCGTGGCTGTGGGGCAGACAGCCATGGATCCCTAAAGAGGCGTACATGGCGCCCACGGGCTGACAGGTTTTCGCCGGATTAACCGTAAGGGCGGAGCGTTCGGCGACCTCCGCCGGGGTGTGTCTCAATAACATAGATTTCTCCTTCCTATTCCTTCATAGATACGGCGGGCGAACCGCTTTCCACCAACACGGGATTCAGGCTCTCGTCCTTCTCCCAGGGGGCACCGATCAGATCCCAGATCTTGCTGTTCACCATTCCGGCAATATCTTTGTAGAAGTTTATGGCTCCTGCAAAACCGGCATAGGGTCCGCCGTAGTCGTAGCTGTGCAGCTGTTTCAGGGGGACTCCCATCTTCTGAACCGCATACTTCTCCTTGATACCCGCACAGAAGACGCTGGGCTTATGGGTCTTGATCAGCTCTTCCATCTCATAGTGGCTGATATCGTCGATGATCAGGGTTCCCTTCTCCATCTCGGGCATCATACCGTCATAGTCGCTGAACTCGACTCCGGTCTTTTCAGTCAGTGCGGCCTTGCCCTCTTCACTGATCCTCTGTTTGTACTTCTCGGGATCCTTCTCCACCGTCAGTTCTTCGATGTTCCGACTGTCCGCATCCACCTTGATCGTGGGAAGCACGCGGCGTCCCTCGTAATCATCCCTGTGACCGAACTCATATCCCGCGGCCAGGCTTTTCATGCCCAGTTCTCCGAAGAGTTCCTGATAGTGATGGGCACGGGAGCCTCCCACAAAGAGCATGGCCGTCTTGCCTTCGGTTTTCGGATAGGTTTCATCCAGAACCTTTTTCACCTCGGCCAGCTCCTCGGCGATTACCTCTTCCACACGGTCCTTGAGCTTCTGATTGTCAAAGTACTCCGCAATCTTTCTCAGGGACTTGGCCGAGGCTTCCGCCCCGATAAAATTCACCTTCATCCAGGGGATGCCGTACTTCTCTTCCATCATTTCCGCCACATAGTTTATGGAGCGGTGACACATGATGCAGTTCAGGTCCGCCGTATGGCTGGTGGCAAACTGGGTATAGCTGGAGTTTCCGCTGAAGGTAGCCCCCAGGGTGATCCCGCATTTTTCGAAGATCTCCTCAATCACAAAGGCATCGCCGCCGATGTTGTACTCACCCAGAAGGTTGATCTTGAACTCCCCTTCCGCACCGTTGTCATCCTTTCCGATCACATGGCGGAAGAGCTGATTGTTGGCGATATGGTGCCCCGCCGACTGGCTGACCCCCTTATAGCCCTCACAGCTGAATCCGAAGACATTACAGTCGCCCAGCTCCTCGGTCATCTCTCTGGCCACAGCATGGACATCGTCACCAATCAGTCCGACGGGACAGGTGCTGAAGATACCGACGGCCTTGGGATGGAAGATCTCATAGACCTCCTTGATAGCCTGACGCAGCTTCTTCTCTCCCCCGAATACGATATTGGGGTCCTGCATATCCGTGGAAAAGCAGTAGGTCATAAAGTTCTCATCCGTACCGGGTTCCGTCCCCGGTCTGGTCTGGTTCCGTCTTGTCAGCCAGGAGTAGAATCCGCAGCCTATGGGACCATGGGTCAGGTTGACGATGTCCCTGGTGGGGCCCAGGACCACACCCTTGCAACCGGCATAGCAGCAGCCTCTCTGGGTTATGATTCCCGGAACCGTACGGACATTGGCCTGAATCTCTGGGCCCTCTGCCGGATCGTTGACCACAATGGATTTCTTTCTTTTCCGGGCCACCTTGGCCGGGTAGAGATCCAGTATATCTTCCTTCAGTTTCTCATTATCCAAAGTACTCATTTTTCCTTTCTCCTCATCTCATCCCTTCCTTATGAAAGGGACTCACTGCAGGATACTTTCCCCCTTCTCGCCCGTTCTCACGCGGTAGCTCTCTTCGGCGGGCAGAACAAAGATCTTTCCGTCCCCCGCCTTACCCGTCTGATTACAGCTGATCAGGGTGTCCACGGTCTGGGTCACCATATCGTCGGGAACGACAACCAGGATCATCCTCTTGGAGATCAGGCGCGGACCGCTGCCCAGAAGGGCGCGGGCATATTCATTCCCGTCGTCGGCAGCCTTCAGGACCTGATGGTCCACAAGCCCCTTACCGCGGCCCATAACCCGGCCGGTTACGGTAAAGGATGTGATTCCCGCCTTGGTGAGGGCATCCTTGGTCCGGTTCATTTGATTGATCCGGACGATGGCCATTATTTCCTTCATTCCTTCTCTCCCGTTCTGATGGTGTAGCTTTCCTCCACCTGGGAGATGAAAATCTTTCCGTCTCCGAAAGAGCCTTCCTCTCCGGTCTTGGCCGCTCCCATAATGGTCTTCAGAACGATATCCTTGTCATCCTTGGGAACGACGGTAATCAACAGCTCTTTGGAAGCTCATCGTAAACCACATTACCCAGCTTCAATCCCTTCTGCTGTCCGCGACCGGCCACACTGACCTTGGTAACGGCGGGGTATCCCGCTTCCAGTAGGGCATCCATTACATCCTGTGATTTTTCAGGTCTTACAACCGATCGTATCAGTACCATTTATCTCTCCTCTCTTTTCTCTTTTATGATGCGATTCCGTAATCAATCAGCAGCTTTTCCAGTTCCTCTATCTCCAGAGGCTTGGGAATGACAAACATCTCGTTTTCAGCCATCTTTTTGGCCAGAGCACGATACTCATCCGCCTGCGCGTGTTCGGGACTGAAGTCAATGACTGTTTTTCTGTTGATTTCAGCCTGCTGAACCATTCGTTCACGGGGTACAAAGTGAAGCATCTGAGTTCCCAGCCTGTTGGCCAGTTCCTCTATCATCTCCTGCTCATTGGCTACCATACGGGAGTTACAGATAAGTCCTCCCAGACGAACGCCTCCGGCATCCGCGTATTTCACAATACCCTTGCAGATATTGTTGGCCGCATACATGGCCATCATCTCACCGGAAACAACGATATAGATTTCCTGAGCCTTTCCCTCTCTGATGGGCATGGCGAATCCACCGCAGACAACGTCTCCCAGTACATCGTAGAAAGCAAAGTCGATGTCCTCATCGTCATAAGCGCCAAGCTGCTCAAGCAGGTTGATACTGGTAATGATTCCGCGTCCTGCACAGCCCACACCCGGCTCGGGACCGCCGGATTCGGTGCAGAGGGTATTGGCGTAGCCCTCTTTGACGATATCCTCAAGCTCCACATCCTCACCCTCTTCTCTCAGGGTATCCAGAACGGTTTTCTGGGCCAGTCCGCCCAGAAGGAGACGGGTGGAATCCGCCTTGGGGTCGCACCCGACGACCATAACCTTCTTTCCCATTTCCGCCAGTCCGGCAACGGTATTCTGTGTTGTTGTAGATTTACCGATACCGCCTTTTCCATAGATGGCAATTTTTCTCATTTGTTGGCCTCCTGCCTCGATTCTCAGTTGCAGATCCTTAATGCAGGAGCCGTGCCATATATCCTGAAACTCGTGGAAGAGAAGACAATCTAAGGGGAGCTATAAAGACTTTAAACCTTTTCACATAAAACATTTAAAAAATTAATTTATTTTCATAAAAAAAGAATTGGAATAGTCAGGATCATAGGAAACAGAAGATCATAAGTATTTACAAAAAGGTAAAGATGCTCCCCCGAGGGGGGCTGTTTTAACAGGGAGGTAGAAATAGAAAGGATCGTATTCAGGAAGGAAATGAGTCCAGAGCGTCCAGAAATATCCTGTCAGGGCTCTCCAGCTCGAAGAGCAGAGCGTCTTCCCTTCCTTCCAGAAAAAGGGCATAGCGCAAAGAGGGATTGAACAAAGAGGAGAGGAAGCCCCTTTTGTCACGGTGAAGAGAACGGATATCCCTCCGGGAATAGCACTCATGGGTCCTCACAGGCCCCTTTTCGTCATCAGCAGGGATAAAGAGTCGGCTGACCCAGTTATCCTGTGTGAAGCTGATAAAGTGGAGATCTCCGGAACTGTCGATGACGAGCAGTCCCCACAGAGGACAGGATGAAGCTGCGGGCGCAGAAAACAGACGGGCCAGGGATGAGGCTGTGGCTTCGATACCCAGAAGATCCCGGAGCAGCTGTTTCAAATCGGGATGACTCTTATTCATAATATCATTCTATACGGTAAAGGGAGCTTAAAAAAGATCCGGCGGCCAGCTGCTATGTCCTTAAATAACGGTCCCGGATTTGACAAAGCCCTTCGGAAGAAAGACAATTAATTTATCAAGAATCTACAGGAAGGCCGACCATGAAAAAGACGGTATTACTTCTGCTACCGGCCCTGTTAACTCTTCTGGGCTCCTGTTCCTCCCTGCCTCTGCCCGGCAGCCATAGCGAATCTCTGCTGATCATCCCGGTAAAGATAGACAGCAACCTGGGCGGCGAGGGCGGTAAAAGACGGTCCGTCACAATGGCCTATCTGGAACTGGTCAATCTGGAAACGGGAAAAAAGAAAAAACTGTCCATGGCCCCCCGGGGAGACGATTACTTCTCGGCAACCGTGGAGCCCGGCCGTTATCAACTGGATAATGAACTGATTCTGACCATTTCTCAGACCCCCGGCAACGATACATGGCAGAACAGGGAGCCCCTGTTCTCAAGGCCCATGCTTATTGAAGAGAGTATTGTCTACATGAGCCCCGTGATTCTGAAAGCCGAGAGCAACGACAGGGGCGGATACAACTTTGAATTCTACAGCTCATCCTCAAATGACGATCCTGTGAGAAAGGAGTGCTACCGCAGCCTGAGTGCGGAACGCCGCTTCAAGGCATGGGAACTCTATCAGCTGGTGGGCTGGGATACGGAGGAGTAGGCGAAAGAAGAGCCGGCTCAGGCATAACTGATTTCAGAATGCAAAGTTCATAGCCATTCCCAGTCCCCCGGCCGGATGGACATAGGGAAGGATATTCACATCCACAGACGAAGTTTCGGCCTGTACCTGCCGCTCCCGGACCGCCTTGTAGCGGTTGTAGTTATTGGTATAGATCCAGCCGTTGCGGGCGTCGTATATTCCCGCGGCGATGCGGATGCCGAAGGCGGCGGCCAGCAGGTAGACACCGGAAAACTCGGAGCTTCTTTCAAAGGCTCTCCCCATATTGACGGTATCCGGATGGCCTACGGCGTAGTCATCCACGGACCAGTACCAGCCTCCCATATTGTTATCGTCATTGCCGCTGTCGGTAAGCTCCATAAATCCCCAGACGGCCAGTAGATCAGCCACAATGCCCGCTCCCAGCAGCCCCGGACTGAAGCGTCCCGCATGGAGATGGGAGAACATGGGCGGCAGGATGATGCTCCCCATCAGGGCATAGCCGAGGGAGATGTCAATATCGTTGAACTCATTGGCCGCTATAGCCGTAAAGGTCAGCGCCCCCAGCACGGGAGGAACGATACCTGTCCAGATCCCGATCTGTGAGGTCCGTCTGATGCTGCGGTACCTGTCAGGATCGACCTCATACTCCTTATCCATATCCAGGGACTGAATCTGCCTCCTGTTGTAACGGCTCAGAGTGCTGTCCAGCCCCAGTCCCAGCAGGGTGTTGGTGGCATAACCGGCTGCCGCTCCGAAGGAGACAAAAGAGAGCATATCCATCCCTTTCTGGGCGGATTTATCGCCGCGGGCATCCCCCTCGGGATCGGGTTTTCCCTCAATCGTGCTGTCATAGATGGTGTTGGCCCAGTTATTACCGAAAAAGTCCCCGGCCAGAACAAAGCCGAAGGTCGTCCCCAGGGCGACAGCCGTGCCCAGCATATTCCCGGCATGATTCTTCCAGCCGATATCCTCCCGGGCCCCCTTATCCTTCAGCACGGCGATCCGGCTTCGGTCTATCCTTCTGTCAAGATCCTCACCGTAGCGGGCCACCTCCGGGTAAACGACGGGGATCGTCAGGGGGGTCATGCTCTGAATCCTTCCGTTGTAGGAATCTGAAACCAGGAGTACCCCGTCCCTGTTCAGAGCGATTCCCGCGGGGAGAGAAAACTCTCCGGGATTGCTTCCGTAACGGCCGAAACTGCTGATCAGATCTCCCGATGGAGTGTACTTTAAAAGAGTATTCTGTTCATACAGAGTCAGATAGATGAACCCGGAGTTGTCCACGGCGATGCACGATTCAGGCTGAGACTCCGCCAGATAAAGGGTCCGCAGAAGGTTTCCCCTCATATCGAAGATATAGAGCATTCCCGAAGAGGGATAGAACACATTCAAATGCCGGGCGCTGTCGAAAAAAGCCTCCCCCGGGGCGGAGTCCTCATCGGACAGAGACGATTCCAGGTTCTCTTCTATGGAGTAGTAACGATCGGGAAGCAAAAGCTCACCGCTCTCATCATACTCGCGGGCCGTGTCGATGACCCTGATGATACCGGATGAAATCAGATAGACCTGATTCTCCGGAGAGAGAGCCATTTTGATCCCCTCCTCCTCTCCGTCCAGATCGGGGACTGGCAGAATCTCCTTTGTCTGCAGTCTGTGATCCATAATCTCCAGCTCCGCGGAACCCGGTTCCCGGAGAAAGACCCTTCTGGAAGTGAGAACAAACTCTCCGTCGTAGGACGCGGAGGGTTCGCCCTTGAGAGACCTGGAATGGATCGTATCCGTCGTCCTGTCCCAGAGAAAGAGTGAATGCTCCTTATTCCGGTCGAAGGCGCTGAACGCGACACGGGAGCCGCCGTCGCTCTGAATCTTCCGGGGTTCTGAAAAAACGGTATCCCCGGAGCTGTCCAGGATCTGAATATCATAATGAGTGTTTACAAGGGAGGACATCTGCTGATAGCGGGTCAGGGTTTCTCCGAAATCCACAGATCTGTCATAGAAAGAGCCGTCTACCTCATCCATCCTTGCCTGAAGGGTTCCGGAAGCCAGTTCGGCTGCCCTTTCCATATAGCTGTCGCGCAGCCCTTCGAGATCGGCATCGTACTCCAGGGCCCGGGTACTGTATTGAAAGAGGGTCAGCTCCTCCATAAAGCTGTCGAAACTCTCCTCCTTCCCTCCCAGAGCCAGCAGGGCGCTACCCTTCTCTTCCATCCACTCAAACTCTTCGGGACTTCCCGGGGGGATCTCAAATTCCACCGGACTCTCCTCACCTTCCCGGACCTCCACCCTTTCCAGATAAACGGTCTGCTCACCGGTCAGACGGTGCTGTGTTATGGAGACTTCATAACTGCCGTTCAAAACCTTCCGAAAGATTTTCTCGGGATTTCTCAAGGGATATCCGTCGAGCTTGACCGTATAGTTGCCTTTTCCTCCCGTCTGC
This sequence comes from Oceanispirochaeta sp., assembly GCA_963556075.3. Taxonomy (GTDB): domain Bacteria; phylum Spirochaetota; class Spirochaetia; order DSM-2461; family DSM-2461; genus Oceanispirochaeta. Next base: position 5,011,839 of record CAUVYB020000002.1, read on the forward strand.
AGGAGAGAGATGCTGCCAAAGGCAATAGTGACATCCGACAACTGGGCTATCAGTCCCTCCGTCAGCTCATCTCCGGCATCAAAGACGTCCAGAACAGTCTCGGCACGGACGCTCTGGGTATTGGTAATCCGCCCCTCGTTGACATTGAACAGGGCAATGGAAAAGCTGAAAGCCCCGCCGGATTCCTCCATCCTCCCGAAAACGATCTCGTTGACGCCCTCTTCTTCCGCCAGAATCTTAAGAGATTCAAGATCGTCCATACCCGCCTCTTCCAGGCGGCCGATATCGGCGTCCTCGGCATCCACCAGTTTGTAATCCTTCAGGAACTGAAGAACCAGAGAGACCGTTTCGGTAATGGTGGAACACAAAGGGTTGTACTGATCCCGGCCCGTTCCGTTACTGAGCGGAATAACGGCAATTCGCGATCTGTAATCCGTCTGGGCTGCCAGCGGAAATACAAAGCTTAGCATCAGTATGGTTAAAAGGATTTTTCTACTCACGGGAATCCCCCTCATCATCCTGGTTTATATTATAAGGGACGGGACAGGGCAGTTTGCAAATAAAGTACTTCATATGGATTATTTCAGTCCGAACCTGTACATTGAGAGGCAGTCATGATGCATACGATTCACAATTGTCTATGGGCCCTCCTTCTCCTGTTCCACACGGCCTTTCTACTGCGTTCCCGCATCCTTTTAATCCGGAAAGCCCCCCCCGGAAAGACGGACCGTCTTCTGATGGGAGCGTCCCAGCTCCTCCTTGTTCCGGCGATTCTCAGCGTAATCCCTCTGGCAGGAGAGAGTTCGCTGCTTCATTTTATCTTCTGTCTCATGCCTCTGGCTATGATGTTTATCCTGGCCAGAAAGTCATTCCGGCGACGACATCCCATGCTTCTGCCCCTGATCAACGGTTTCTGGATAGCCGCCGCTTTTATTACGGGGATTCTGCCTACAGGAGGCGGTCAATGAAATATTTCGATGGAAAAGTGGAGACCCTCTGCACGGATATTACAACCCTGGCGTGCGACGTTATTGTCAACGCGGCCAACTCGGGGCTGATGGGAGGCGGCGGCGTGGACGGCGCCATCCATAGAGCCGCAGGGCCCTCCCTTCTGGAGGCCTGTCGCAGAATCAGACTCGAACGGTGGCCTGACGGTCTGCCGACCGGACGGGCCGTACTCACAGATGCGGGCAGGCTGCCCTGCCGGGCGGTTATCCATACGGTCGGTCCCGTCTGGCACGGAGGCTCTTCGGGAGAGGCGGAGCTGTTGGCATCCTGCTACCGCAATGCCCTGGAACTGGCCCGTTCCCGGGGATTCGAAAGCATAGCCTTCCCCGCGATCTCCACCGGAGTCTATGGCTATCCCCCGGAGAAAGCGGCAGAGACAGTGGCTCAAGTCCTTGAATCCGAACTGTCCCGTCCGGAAACGCCCGGCAGGATTCTTCTGGTTTTTTTCTCCGGGGCATCGGAGACGAGTTTTATCCGCAGCTGCGGTCTGGAGAGAGCGGAATGAGTCTCAACTGGCTTGAGATCAACCGCGTGCTGGAGGAGCTGCCCCTGGAGGGCTCCTTTCTGCAGAATATACGTCAGTGCAGCTACAGCCAGCTGATTTTTGAGTTCCACCGTCCGGGCCGCAGCGTCAACCTTCTGGTCTGCCTGGACCGAAAGAGTCTCCGCATTCATGAGATTTCAAAGAGACCTCCCTCCCTCTCGAAACCGCCCCGCTTTACATCCTATATGCGCTCCCGGATCAAGGGGGGACGGGTTATAGAGGCCCGTCAGCTGGGAAAGGACCGCATCATCCTGCTGGTCTTGAGAAAGGGAGAGAAAGAGGACCGGCTCTATATCCGTTTGTGGGGAGGGGCGACCAACCTCATCCTCTGCGACAGGGAGGACCGCATCCTGGATGCCTTCTCCCGCCGGCCCGCAAGAGGGGAGATGCCCGGTGAAAAATTCAAAATGCCCCAGGAGAACGGGACGGCACGAAAGGAGCTGACCCTTCGCCCTCTGCCCGAAGGCATGGAAAGCTACAGCCTCTTTCTTGAGATCCTCTACGGGCATCAGGAGTCCGAAGAAGCCTCCGAAGAGCTGAGAAAACAGGTCCGGAAGAGTCTGGAGTACAACGAGAACGCCCTTATGGTCAGGAGAAAGAATCTGGAGGCCCGGCTCAAGGACTACGAGAATGAGTCTCTCCAGCGGAAAAGCGCGGACTGCCTGATGGCCTCTCTCCACCTCATCGCAAAGGGAGACCGGAGCTTTCAGCCCGGAGATGAGGCCTATGGAGAGCTGGGAGAGATCAGACTGGATCCCAGGCTTTCAGCGGTGGAGAATGCTCAGGCCTACTATAAAAAGGCCGGAAAAGCCGCCAGAGGGCGGGAACTGACGGTCGAGGAACTGAACAACCTGGACGGAAGACTGGAGACGCTGCACCGGGACCTGGAAAACCTGGAGACCATGGGGATCGAAAGGCTCAAAGAACGTCTTCCCCGTGAAAACAGGGCCCCGGCCGCCGGAACGCCCGATTCCACACCGGGGCTGAGCTTTATCTCCGGAGGCTTCAGCATACTGGTAGGACGGTCCGCCAAAGAAAATGAGGCTCTTCTTGGAAAACATGTGAGGGGCAACGATATGTGGCTTCATACCAGAGACTATCCGGGAGCTTATGTCTTTGTCAGGACGCCGCGGGGCAAGACCGTTCCTCTGGAAACCCTGCTGGACGCGGGCAATCTGGCCCTCTTCTACAGCAAGGCCAAAGGAGCGGGCGCCGCCGATCTGTACTATACTCAGGTTAAATACCTGAGAAAACCGAAGAATGGGAAGCGGGGGCTCGTGCTCCCCACCAGAGAGAAGAACCTGTACATAAAACAGGACGAAAAGAGAATCAGACGTCTGAAGGGAGATGAGGATTAGATGGATATATCCAGAAAAGAGATACGCAGCCCTATCGTGGAGGGCCTGTTTTATCCCGCTGATGCCGACCGGCTCAGGGAGAAGACCGAGACCCTTTTGAAGGAAGGCGCCCCCCTGGCCGCCCGCATTATCCTCTGCCCCCACGGCAGCTGGGAACACTGCGGATCCTCCTGGGAGCCGCCTTCGCCTCGGCGTCTCTCACTCAGCCCGACAGAATCGTAATGATCGCTCCTGTTCACAGAGAGAAAGAAACAACCGCGTTTGCCCTTCCCGAACGATCCTGGTTCGGCACGCCCTGGGCCTGCAGCCTGTGGATGGAAAGCTGAGAGCGGCCCTGAAGGGAGACATTTTCACCGTCGACGACATACCCCATATGGAGGAACACTCTCTGGAGCTGACCCTCCCCTTTCTACGCCTTCTCTTCCCCGAAACGCCCATACTGCCCGTTTTGACAGGAAAGGTGAAACGGAGTCTTATCCGCAAGGCCGCTGCCGGGCTCCGGAGGGAACTGGAGCGAAAAGGGGGGACGACCCTTTTTGTTGTTTCCGCCAACCTGAGCCGTTATACCTCGGCTGAAAAGAGTGCGCTGGAGGCCCGGGAATTTCTGGAAGGCCTGGAACTCCCCTTGAAGGAATCCCTTATCGAGAAGGAGAAAGCCGACAGGATCAGTAGCTGCGGCTGCGTTCCTCTCACCCTGATCTCCGATCTTCTGGAACAGAGCGGCACAGACGCCCCCCTTGAAAAGAGGCTGCTGAGACAGGAGAGGGCCGAACACAGGGACAGGGAGGTTCTCAATGCTGTTCACTACGGC